>NZ_CP165735.1:0-4787082 GCF_041200195.1 Paenarthrobacter sp. AMU7 | reverse complement strand
AGTTGCCTGTGGATAATTACACCGTTGTTGTTCCGGATTGTGGCCTGTGAGCCACTTCATCCACAGGCTGGGAACGAGGGTTGGGCACAGTTGTGGATAGCTCTGCAGCAGGCTCCCGGTTTGACTGTGGGTGCCTTTTTGCCCTAACGTTGTGAAGTCCTTTGTGTCCGCTTTTGAGATCAGTTGTAACTCCGTACGTTCACCGTGCGGAAGGCAACGGCGGCAGGCACATACAAAACTTAGCGTCGGCCAGTTCTTCCCCTTTTTTGATCGGGTGGGCGCACCTTTGATCCACTGGAGTAACTAACGTGAGCAAGCGGACTTTTCAGCCGAATAACCGCCGTCGGGCCAAGAAGCACGGCTTCCGCCTTCGTATGCGCACCCGTGCCGGCCGCGCCATCCTGGCTGCCCGTCGCGGCAAGGGCCGCGTCGAACTGTCGGCGTAAATAACTGACTTGTCGGTCAGGGTCTTTTTGCGGGTTCGAAGGTGCTAGCCACCCCTAACCGTCTGCGGACGTCTACCGACTTTTCAACAACTGTACGTTCCGGCGTCCGCAATGGACGCCGGAACTTAGTGTTATATACGGCCTCTATTGGGGCCGGGGAGCCGAGTCGAATCGGCTTCATTGTCTCCAAAGCCGTCGGGAACGCCGTGACCAGGAACCTCGTTAAGAGGAGACTGAGAGAAGCAGGCGCTCTTTCCTTGCACAAGCATGGAACGGGTCTGGCGGTGGTGGTCCGGGCGTTGCCCGCAGCTGCATCTGCCAGCTGGGAGCAACTGCTCTCGGACTACAACGCCGCACTGGCAGTGACGACGAAGCGATTGAGTGGCTCAGCTCCACGCAACGCTTCGACTGAACACAACGGCACCACAACGGAAGGGACACCGCGTGCATGACATAAGCACCGCCGTCGTTCCTTCCTCAAGCGACCCCTCCGGCAAGGTTCCCCCCAGGAATCTGCCGGCGGCGGTCGGCACGTTCCTCTGGGAGCTGCCCCGCAACATTCTTATCCTCTTGTTGAAGACGTACCGCAAGGTCATCTCGCCCCTGTACGGCCAGGTGTGCCGTTTCTTTCCCTCTTGCTCCGCGTACGCGCTGGAAGCAGTAACGGTGCATGGCGCCGTGAAGGGCAGCTGGCTCGCAGCCAAAAGGCTCGCCAAATGTCACCCTTGGAACGCTGGTGGAGTGGACCATGTCCCCGCCGGCCATCGTCATTGGCCTGAAGGCCGGACGCCCACAATTGTTGTACTGAACAATCCGGACCAGTTCCTGGCTGCTCAGGCTGATGAAGAAGGCCGCTCGGCGGCCTAACGAATAGGGATATCGTATGGACTTCTTTGAAACAATCATGTTTCCGTTCAAGTGGCTGGTGTCAATCATCATGGTTGGCTTCCACGAGGGACTGAGCTTCATTGGCCTGCCCGCCGCGAACGGCTGGACGTGGACTCTGTCCATCATCGGCCTCGTGTTGGTGATCCGTGCCGCCCTGATCCCGGTCTTCGTCAAGCAGATCAAAGCGCAGCGCGGCATGCAGCTGCTGCAGCCGGACCTGAAGAAGCTTCAGACCAAATACAAGGGCAAGACCGATCAGCTGTCCCGCCAGGCAATGGCGCAGGAACAGATGGCCCTGTACAAGAAGCACGGCACCAACCCGTTCTCGGCATGTTTGCCGATGCTGATTCAGATGCCGTTCTTCTTCGCGCTGTTCCAGGTGTTGTCGGGTATCACCGCAGCCCGTAACAGCGGCAAGGGCATTGGGGCCATGAGCGCCGACCAGGTTGTCCAGTTCGATGAATCCAGCATCTTCGGTGCGCCGCTGTCTGCTTCGCTGCTTCACGGTGGTGCCGGTGGCAACGAGGTTGCAGTCTGGATTCTCTCCATCGTGATGATCATTGCCATGACGGCCTCGCAGTTCATCACCCAGAAGCAAATCATGGCCAAGAACATGTCCGAAGAGGCCATGGCCAGCCCGTTCATGCGCCAGCAGAAAATGATGCTTTACATCCTGCCGCTCGTGTTCGGTATTGGTGGCATCAACTTCCCCATCGGTGTCCTCATCTACTGGACCACCACCAACCTGTGGACCATGGGCCAGCAGTTCTTCGTCATCCGCCGCATGCCTACGCCGGGTTCCCCTGCCGCCAAGGCACTGGAGGAGCGCCGTGCCGCCAAGGGCCTGCCGCCGCTGCTGGGTGGCAAGAAGACCGCGGACGCCGCCGCTGAAGCCGAAGCAGCTGCCGCGGCAGCGGCCGAGATCCGGGCACAGCGCGTCCAGCCACAACGTAAGAACAGGAAGAAGAAGTAATGTCTGCCGAGAGCACTGAAGAAGTTATCGCCGCTGTGACTGAAGACCAGGACGAGACCCAGGAAGAGACGCAGTCCAAGACGGCCAGTCGTCTTGAAGAAGAAGGCGACATTGCCGCCGACTACCTCGAGGAACTTCTGGATATTGCCGATATCGACGGCGATATCGACATCGAGGTCCGCAACGGACGCACGTACATCTCTATTGGTGCCGATGAAGAGTCGGCCGCATTGGACAGCCTTGTAGGACGTGACGGCGAGGTTCTGGAGGCCCTGCAGGAGCTGGCCCGCCTCTCGGTCCTTTCCGCTACCGAAAGCCGTTCACGCCTGGTGCTGGACATCAACGGCTACCGTAAGGAGCGCGCCGGCGTGCTTCAGCAGATCGCTGAAGACGCCGTGGCCAAGGTCAAGGCCGACGGCGGTACGGTGGCCCTTGAGCCGATGAGCGCTTACGAGCGAAAGATTGTCCACGACGCCGTCGCTGACCTCGGATTCGTTTCCGAGTCTGAAGGCGAAGGCGCCGGCCGCCACATCGTCGTTTCGGCTGACTAGCAGCTCATGGTCGAAATTACCGCAGCTGAACTTGAAGCGGCAGAGAAGATCTTTGGGGAGCGCTTGGATCTTGCCAAGCGCTACGTGGAACACCTCGCCACCTCCGGAACTGAGCGTGGGCTGATTGGCCCGCGTGAGATTCCGCGTTTGTGGAGTCGCCACGTACTGAACTGTGCAGTCATCGAAACTGCCATTGCCATGGACAGCCACGTCGCCGACGTTGGATCCGGTGCAGGCCTGCCGGGTCTTTGCCTGGCAATTGCACGCCCGGACCTTGAACTGACGTTGATTGAGCCGCTTGAGCGTCGTGTCATCTGGCTCCAGGAAGTCGTAGATGACCTGGGCCTGGACAACGTCACCATCATGAGGACGCGTGCTGAGCTGGCCGTTGGAATGGTGGACGCCGATGTTGTGACGGCGCGGGCTGTTTCTGCGCTCAGCAACCTGGCGGGCCTGACGATTCCCCTTTTGAACGGCCGCGGCGAAGTTGTGGCCATCAAGGGTCGCAGCGCTGCCGAAGAAATTGAGAAAGCCAAGAAGGTCATCCGCAAACTTGGCGGCGTGGAAACGTCGGTTGTGGTTTGTGGACAGGAGCTTTTGGAGGAACCCACCACTGTGGTGAGGATTATCGTCAACAAGCCCGGAAAGACGGCCTGAGACCCGCTCGGTTTCCCGCGTGTCGGCGGCTGAGCAGTTAGGCTAGAGAACGGCAGCAAGCGCCGAATGAGAGTGAGAGTGTGACCAGTGGGCAGTAGTGAAACCTCCACGCAGCGAATCCCCCCGTTTATGTCGTTGGGGTCAGCTCGGGCAATGGCTACACCCTCTGCGTCTCTTCAGTCTGCAATCGTGCGCACTAATTCGGTTGATAATGCCGCTGTTTCACGTGAAACCGTATCTGATGGAGTGCATAACGTGATGGATTCCATTGATGACTCGAGTCCCATCGCCCGTCAGTTGGCACACGAGACCCGTCGGCGTGAACGGCTGGTGGGCAGGGAACTGCCAAAGCCGGATAAAACCCGCATCTTCACGGTTTCCAATCAAAAAGGTGGGGTCGGTAAGACGACCACCACCGTGAACATCGCTGCCGCCCTGGCCTCCGCCGGCCTCAACGTCCTGGTGATTGATATTGATCCACAGGGCAACGCGTCAACGGCTCTGGGCATTGAGCACCACGCCGACGTTGACAGTATCTACGACGTCCTGATCAACGACCTTCCCCTGAAGGACGTTGTGGCCCCTTGCCCAGATATTCCCAACCTGATCTGCGCACCCGCCACCATCCATCTTGCCGGTGCTGAAATCGAGCTGGTTTCATTGGTTGCCCGGGAACAGAGGCTCCGGCGAGCCATCGACGTCTACGCCAAGGAGCGGGAGAAGAACGGCGAGAGCCGCTTGGACTTCATCTTTATTGACTGCCCGCCCAGCCTCGGGCTGCTGACGGTCAACGCCTTCTGTGCCGCAAGTGAAGTCCTAATTCCCATCCAGTGCGAGTACTACGCCTTGGAAGGATTGAGCCAGCTTCTCAAGAACATCGAAATGATCCAGAAGCACCTCAATGCTGACCTGGAGGTGTCCACGATCCTCCTGACCATGTACGACGGCCGAACGAACCTCGCCGCTCAGGTCGCATCCGAGGTACGCCAACACTTCCCCGAACAAGTTCTGGGAGCAGTGGTTCCGCGTTCTGTGCGTATCTCCGAAGCACCCAGCTACCAGCAGACGGTCATGACCTACGATCCTTCGTCGAGCGGCGCGCTCTCCTACATGGAAGCCGCCGCCGAAATCGCTGAACGCTAGAATTCTTGAAACACTGCAACAGCCTGAGCAGTTCCGTGCTCGGCCATTTCATCGGAGGGATGAATCAATGAGCGAAAAGCGAAGGGGCCTCGGTAGGGGTCTTGGGGCTCTCATTCCTAGCTCGGCCGCGGCCCAGGGAAACGGCGGGGCGCCTTCCCGTCCTGTGGATCTTTTCTTCCCGGAAGCCCGGAAGTCCGAAGAGCCGGCAGTAGAAGCTCCGATCCAGGACTCCGCTGCTGTGGAGCCGTCGAAGGAGTCGGCAGCGACGCCGGCCGCTGCCAAGGCTCCAGCGCCCAAAGCGGCAGCTTCCAAGGCGTCAACCAAGTCCGCCACCTCCAAGACATCTGCATCGAAGCCTGCCCCCAAGCGAGCGTCAGTGCCCTCTGATCACACGACGGATGAATCGGAGCCGGCAAAGGCCGCAACAAAGTCCACTACTCGCTCGACACCGGACGTGGAGCTGGTTGAAGTTCCTGGTGCTCGCTTTGCCGAGATTCCGGTCGGTGACATCCATCCGAACCGTAAACAGCCGCGTTCGGTCTTCGATGAAGATGACATGGCCGAGCTGGTTCACTCCGTTCGCGAAATCGGCGTCCTCCAGCCAATTGTTGTACGTACTTCAACCGAAAAGGGTGGAGAACCGTATGAATTGGTCATGGGTGAGCGTCGCTGGCGTGCGGTACAGGCCGCAGGGCTCGAAACCATCCCTGCGATCGTCCGCGATACCACTGATGACGACCTCCTTCGCGACGCTTTGCTGGAAAACCTCCACCGCAGCCAGCTGAACCCTCTGGAAGAGGCTGCTGCCTATCAGCAGCTCTTGGAAGACTTTGGGACCACTCACGAACAGCTTGCAGACCGCATAGGTCGCTCTCGGCCGCAGGTGTCCAACACACTCCGTTTGCTGAAGCTCCCGCCCCTGGTCCAGCGGCGTGTAGCAGCGAGTGTTTTGTCGGCCGGCCATGCGCGGGCACTCTTGGCCCTGCCGGACGCCGCTGCGATGGAACGCCTGGCTCAGAAGATTGTGGCCGAGGGGATGTCTGTGAGGGCAACAGAAGAGGCAGTGGCTCTCTATCAAGATCCTACTGCTCCCGCCAAGAGCAGTATCCCGAAACCCAATGCGCGCCACGAGCGTTTGGACTACTTGGCGTCGTCACTCTCGGACCGCCTGGACACCAATGTGAAGATTACTTTGGGTGCACGCAAAGGCCGAGTCAGCATTGAGTTCGCCAGCGTTGAGGATCTCAACCGCATCATGGATGTGCTTGGCCCCGGCACCGAAGGCTAAATTGTAGTGAACCAACTGAATGGGGCTTACTCGTCGAGTAGGCCCCATTTTGGTTTTCGATCATCCGCAGTTTTCGTACCTTCCCAGTTTTGCTCTACGTAGTGTGTCCAGATAGGCCTCTCCGAATTGGCTACGGGAGTCCTTGCGGAGGGCACTGATTGATTCAGCACCATAAACCAACCAGTCGCGTGGCATCCTCATGGCTTTTGCTACGGATTCCTAGGGCCGTATGAGTCGATTTGGCCTAAAGGGACTCTCTTGGTCGGTGGGTAGAAGCTGTGCTCGGCAAGGTCCTGGATACCGGGATTTGCGGACCTTACGCCTTCGTAGAGCGTTCGCCCCACCGTCAGTGGCTGGGATACGTTCTTCACTCAAGATTCCCCTACACTCACCGTGAAGCGAGACGGACGAAGCATGTTTCACGTGAAACATGCGAGAAGGACTTTTTGGGTGCGCACCTTGCCGGGCTGAGGGGTTCGAAGTGCGCGTGGAGCTGGGTCGAACGTTGGCACTCTGCAGGTCTCCCCGTGGCTTAGGAGGCGGCAGAGGGTGCGGGAGACGGCTTATGGCATACGGTGCCCGCCGCGTCCGATCGCCGTCGACGATTCGCAACGCTTTCCCGAATGCCGGTGGATTCGGGCGCGAAGGGTGCGAAGGGAACCCGCGTGGAGCACGCCCCCGTCAGTGAATTTTCACCACACATGAACACTTACCCCAGTTCTGCGCGGATCCCCAGGCTGCTCTTCTCTAGTAGCCGAGGGCACGCGCGTATCTGAACTTTCGGCGGAAGCTTCTGTTTCACGTGAAACACACTCTTAGTAGCTCGGTGGCATGCAATCGATCTTCGGCTAAGCACTGGTTCGGCGGTCGGCGCATTGGCATTGCGGTTTCTTGGAGATGGTGAAGTCTCATGCAATATCGGATATCCAGCGTCTAGAACCAGGGTTTGCATCTTTGGCATACGGGGGGGAATTGAGCCGGTTCCGGGCACGCTCCTCTCTGGCGCTGTTTCACGTGAAACAACTGAGTCTAAGGTTCGGTTATAAAACCGCAAAAGGTAAGGATTAGCTGGTAGGGACACCGAATCCAATTCGAAGGTATGTGATCTTCTTTCACAACCGACGGTTCAAGGGCGAGTCGACTAGATGGCCACAATTCTCACCGGGGTGCGGTTCTTCCGTCGACCATATCGCCCGAAGGTCGGGGCAAGGCTATTTGGCAGTACGCGGTGCAAGAGTTTGCGTCCCCATAATTGACGATCCTGAAACCAAGAATGCATCAATGCGGAACAGCTGATGCGTAGCTAGCTTGCCTCCTAGCCAAAGCCTGACGGTTCGCGGCCATTGGCTAATAGGCCAGCAGCAGACTCCTCCATGTCCTTAGGGGTTCCGCGTCGTCGCTCTCCAGGACAGCACATCGCGGCCTCTCCTGCTCGCGCTCGAGCCGGCAGTGGTTGCCGGAGGTGCTGCCACGACCACTGGCCTATCGCAGGCGTAACGGATTGCCAGGGCTGAGGCGTTGTGTTCAGCTTTACGCGCGCTACCAAATCCGCTCGGGCTGATGAGAGAGAGACATTGAGGTCTTCGAACAGACTGGCCCTCTCCCAGTGCGGAGCCGGTGAGTCCTTGGCAGCTATATCAGGTAGGCACCCTTCCTTCGGCGTCAATGGGCTTTGGAACCTAGGCTAACCGCCAGGAACTTGGGCAGCTGGTTCCTCCGCAGCGTCGCGAGGAACTTCACATCTGTGGCCCTTGAGCCCGTGTGTCCGGCGCTAACAGGCACCAACGGGCTAATATTGCGTACAGCAGCAGGTGTTGGCGAATCTGGCATGCCTGTCGAAGCTTGTCCCATCCTTAGCTTCGTAGACGGGGGCTGTCGCTGTGCCGGTACCGCCAATGTGGCCGTCGAGCAGACGGAAATAGTCCCCCGACTAATGCCTATGCCCCTCTGTTACAGCATTGACCCTCCAAGTTGGAGTACGGATCCGTCAGGCAACGTTCGGGCGGGAGGCTTTCCGTAATGTCAGAGGATGGTCGTATTCCCCCGGAACGTGTACATGTACCTAACCCCTGGACGCGTTGATGAGACGCTGTGAACCGGATTGGTCAGATGTCGCCCGGGCCGGCGCGTGCTCGTCTCTTTTCATCCTTGTCCTCTTCAGGGAAGACTCCGCTGAGAGTGTCGAGAACTAGACGTGAGCCCTTGGCGACCTATGCTGCTTGCTCCCCCACCGAACATCAACGACTCGTGTTTCACGTGAAACAGGACGTCGACTGGAGCGTCTACACATAGTCGGGAACCTTTAGTTACCTGTGTATATCGTGGTGGATATCATTGTGGATAAGTCTGGGGATAACCTGAGCCGAGCTGCAGTCCCTCTTGAGGCCCAGAGTGTGTTGAGGTGCCGAGGAGTCCTCCTTCCTTCTTTGGTGCTCCTTCTTCAAAAGGGCCCTATCCATGGCGGATTTATCCACCGGCGGCCATAGTCGTAATTCTTCGTGTTTGGCCCCTCGATTCATTGATTTTCCGTATGTACACTCGCGGTGCGTGCCCACTTTTACCTGGTAGGCAGAGAGTAGAAGACTCGACCCTCCTTGGCGGGGTCCCGCCCACTACGGTTCGGCGAAATGATGCCTTGTGAATAATCTCATGTGCGGTGGATAAGCCTGTGGATAAAGCTGTGCACAACTTGCCCCTGTGCGTCGTCCACCGGTGGACAACTGTACCGGGTGAAGCTGCTCCATGACCTCAGCAAGTGCGTCCTGATGCTCTGATGCTTAGCAGTGAATGCCGTACCGGATCGCGCATGAAGAGCGTCAACGAGCCGGGGATCCTACGTCGTCGTAGTTTGCCATGGCACCTAAGCTTTGGGATCAATGGGGCGGTCCAGCTGACCGTCCTACTACGCACCGGAGGCCGTTGACTCCCGGCGATTCATCCGATGTCTTAAGTACGACACTCCGCGTGCTCCCACGCGCTGGCTTATGTGATTGAGTGACCCGCATTCTCCAAGGGACTGAGCCTATACGTGTAGGCGGACGCCGCGGGCGTGGGCTGACCCGAACGGCCTAATCCCCTGGACCCGTCCGCCTCTATGCTGGGGCACAACGGTCACAGACACAAGATCGAGCGGTAAAGGGCTGCTCGCCTTGTGGCGGAATATGAACTGCTCCCAGGAGCCCTGGACCTGTAAGAGTCAGAGCCTGCTGGAGACGACGTCGTCTTATGATCCATGGAGGATCACTGTTATTCAGGCCGGGACTATACGGCGTTTCACGTGAAACATCGCGGCGCCGACGGCTGATTGCCTTTGCCGGCCGCATGTTTGTATTTCCCGACGGTGGACATGTTTCGAGTAGTTGGCACGTCTGTTGGCGTCCTGCAATTCGGCAATCGCAGGACACCTCCGGCCGTCGGTTAGACGACCATCTCTGGACAGCCTGTCTCTTCATTCAGTTCTTTCGATTCATGGTGTCTATTCCCCTAGGGGTCCCCTAGGCCCGACCGTAGGCCGTCCTAGGCTTCGCGCTTTCCCAATGAGGTCGGTCAGTCCCGAACGGCGCGTCGCAGTCGGTGGTGACGGACAACCCTGGACATCGTTGCATTGCAGGTTCACTAGTGCTGGAAAGTTCAGCTCGCCACGACCTGCATTTGATCCATAGCGGGTTTGAGTGTGCTGAAGTACTAAGCCCCTCCGGGAAACCGAGATCAGCACTGAGGTGGCATCTTCTTCCTGCTGCGACAAGTTTAGAGTCGCAGACCAAGAACGCATCTGCGCATGCTTATGGACGCCTCTTTGCCGGTCAAGCCGCTACATCATGGCAAAGCATTCTTGGCATGTGGTCGTGGCCGGGCTGACGTGTTTCACGTGAAACATGCCGTGGTTCAGTGCGCGCATTGTTCCACGTGCTTGTTCCTCATAGACACGTGGCGGCAGCACATTCAACGTGCATTGGCCCAGAGCTTGTTTGTGGAAAGGCACCGGCGAGCAGAGGGTCCCCGCGTGGATCTGATCCATTGAGCGTGCACGCACCCCAATCATGCAGGCCGGCGCCCTAGCTTTGCCGGATAGTCGCGGTAGCCCCTTTCATCGCCCAAGTCATAATGCATCTATAGGGTGATTGCAGAACCGCTGGCGGCCTGGATGCACCTTACTCAGAGTGTTCTCGATGTTTTTGTGGCCACTGGACCCCCAATAGTCGTTGCATCTGTGTATCAAGGGGAGGGTCTCAGGGCACCGATCTGAACAGTCTCAAAGGCGTTTCAGTTTAGGGTAGGTACCCCACTCTTCGTGGTTCTTATGAGGACGTGAGGGTGTGCGATTGGGCGTTGCACGGCTGATGTCCTTCGCAAGGCCCATTCTTCCTCCCTGCTTTGCCGCGCAATGCTCCTCAACAGCGACGTAGGCCCGTCGGAGCGAGGCGCCCACCCACGAGCTGCCCTGACGCGTTCTTCTGTCAGAAAGGCTCAGTGCGATGACCAAGGACTCCGGGGATCGCCGAAACTGACAAGAGTAGCCGGAGGATCCTGCGGTTTATACTCGTCGAGAGCATCTCAATGGCGGGCTTTCGCCACTATTCAGCCGTCACGCCTGGTCGGCCGGTGCCAGAGCCGACCGGCCGGCGCACAATTCATGCGGCCATAACCGAACAATAGAAGCATGTTTCACGTGAAACCTGCGCAAGGTCAATGGACTATGCGCCTAAGGAGGACTAACCGTCGACGTTTCACGCGAAACGACGGATACGAATCACATTCTGCATCCGTGGGAAGAGCGTGCTGCAGTGAACGTATTTACGAACCGGGAGTTCCGGCAGTCGCTGGGTTATGAAGCCAGGCTCGGGCGTAGGAATTGGCCTGGTAGTCAGTTCAACTGAATCTGGGGATAGCCGGACAAGACTCCGTGGAGCAATCAGCATCCCCTTTGCTTCGAGCCTCTTTCTGAGCTCTTCACGCTGATGGGTTGCCCTGGTCGGGCCGGGGGCACAACGACACGCGTTGTGGTGACCTGTACTGCGGGTAGCATCATGCCGAAAACGGACGATCCCACACGCCTACCCCTCAGGCGATATTGAGCTATTTGCCTGATAGGACGAAGCTGCGGCTACTAGTTTCATTCCCGATTCCCGGGTCCTGGCATCGCACGTCTAAGATCCATAGGGCTTTGTTCAAGGGTGCATCCACTTCAGGATGGTGCATTCAGAAACTGAAGTTCTCCAAAGTCTCCGATCACACAGTCCCGACTAATCACTTCGGATCAGCATGTTACCTCGCAGAACGACGGCCCGAGTGGGTGTGAGAGAGGGTGGGGTTCATGGGCGTGGGATGTGAGAGAGGGTGGGGTTCATGGGCGTGGGATGTGAGAGAGGGTCAAAGTTTTGCCTACCCCAGGTAGGGAGAAGTGAAAAGCGCCCCTCGAGCAGACTGCAGGCCCACTACGGTAACGGGACCAGGAAAAGTAAACGGATATGGTTCATAACCCAATAACGACAAAAAAACCGACGGCTCCCGCTCTGTGAAGAGCAGCAACCGCCGGCTTTATTGGATTAAGGTGAGGAATCGACCCTAGGACAGGACGTCCGCGAATTCCTTCTCGAAGAACTGCTTCGGCTTGGCACCGATGACAGTGCTCTTCACTTCTCCCCCACTGAACAGGTACACAGCCGGGATGGACGTGATGCCGTACTCGGCGGCGATGGCAGGGTTGTCGTCGACGTTGAGCTTCACAACATCAACTTTGTCACCGTACTCGACGGAGATCTCGTCAAGGATGGGACCGAGCTTGCGGCAAGGGCCACACCACTCTGCCCAGAAGTCCACGATGACCGGCTTCTCAGAAGCCAGGACATCAGTGCTGAAGCTTGCGTCAGTTACGTCTTTTGCGTTGCTCATAACTTTTCCCTTCGTATGGTTGCTTGGTTGCAGCTTAGGAGTGCAAGTCTGCGAGGTAGTGCTCAACATCGAGGGCCGCTACACAACCGGAGCCCGAAGCCGTGATGGCCTGGCGGTAGGTGGGGTCGATGACGTCGCCCGCGGCGAAGACACCCTTGATGTTGGTCCGGGAGCTGCGGCCTTCCACGGCGATGGTTCCCTCGGGGGTCAGATCAACTTTGCCCTTGATGAGGTCCGTGCGGGGATCGTTGCCGATAGCGACGAAGACTCCGGTGACGGCGAGCTCGGATTCGGTGCCATCCACAAGGTTCTTCAGTTTCAGACCAGTGACCTTGTCTTCACCCAGAACGTCCTCCACCGCGGTGTTCCACACGAAATTGATCTTCTCGTGGGCCTGAGCGCGATCGCCCATGATCTTCGAAGCCTTGAGTGTGTCGCGTCGGTGGACCACCGTGACAGACTTTGCGAATTTGGTGAGGAACAGTGCTTCCTCCATGGCCGAGTCGCCACCACCGATTACAGCGATGTCCTGATCCTTGAAGAAGAAACCATCGCAGGTTGCACACCAGCTAACGCCGTGGCCTGAGAGGCGCTTTTCGTTCGCCAAGCCGAGCTCGCGGTAGGCCGAACCGGTGGACAGGATGATGGCCTTCGCCTGGAAGGTCTCACCCGTACCGATAGTCACGGTCTTGATGTCGCCGTCGAGGTCCAATTCGGTGACGTCCTCGAACTGGATTTCGGTACCGAAACGCGCGGCCTGCTTTTCGAAGTTCTCCATAAGGTCCGGGCCCATGATGCCGTCGGGGAAGCCCGGGTAGTTTTCCACGTCTGTGGTGTTCATGAGTTCGCCACCAGCGGTGACGGAACCGGCAATGAGCAGAGGCTTCATGTTGGCACGGGCGGTGTAAACAGCGGCTGTGTAGCCGGCGGGGCCTGAACCTACGATGATGACGTCACGCACCTGCGATGCGCTGTTTTCTGCAATGCTCACGTGGCGTGAACCTCTTCCTTAGTCGATGCTGCGGCTTTCGGGGCAGCCACCTGACTCAACCCCGGTTGCACCCCAAATATTCCGTTGGGGATGGGGACCCTGAAAGCCACCATTGTTAAGGGTACCGTCTGCGCGCATGCCGATAATAAGCGGTGACGCCACTACGGATGAAAGTAGAGGCCGTTCTGACGAGTCACAACGGCCTCTACTACTACTTGGTTGGGTGGGGCTACTGGACCGTGACCTCTGCCAAACGCAGGCCGAATCCGAAACGGGTCTTCGGTGCAGCCAGCTTGGGCAAGGCCTTGATGTCCACAATGACGTACTGGGTCTGCGTCGGCGCCGCCAAGGGCATGGTCAGCTCCGGGGACGTGAAGCTGTTGGTGCCTACCAGCTTGGCTCCGTCCATGGCAGGGCGGTCGTTGGTGTAAACGCTGATGCTGCCGCCGGATCCACCCAACTGGTTCAGCACGATGGACTTAACCTCAGTCTTTTCCTTGAGCTCGATCACCAGCGGCATGTTGGTGACGAGTCCACCCCAGTCGGCTGTGGCGAATTCCATGTCTGACCAGTAGCTTGCCGCGTTGCCGTCGAAGGCCCTGGCGAGGTCTTTGTCGTACGTGGCCGCGAAGGGGAAGTCACCGAGACGGGAAATGCCCTCGATGGCAGGCGGTGTGGCCGGTGGCGCCGTCTCCGTAGGAGTTGGCTCCTCGGATTGCTGCGTGCTGCTGGTTTGAGGTGCAGAGGTGCTCTGCGTGGCCGCAGGGGCACCGCTGGGAAGGAGGCTGCCCAGGTTGGTGACGGCAAGGACAAGTCCCACGATCAACACAGCAGCAAGCAACCCACCGACGAGCCAACGGAGGGAACGTGGCTCCTTCTCCGGAGCGTCGTCCTCGTACACTTCCTCGTCGTCGTAGTCTTCCTGCACAGCGGCCGACGCCGGGAAGCTGCTGGGGGCACGGTCGTAAGAGGAGTCTGCGGTGCCTCGTGCAGCGGCTGCGGTACCAGCCGCGGCGCCGCCAGCGGCAGCACCTCCAGCAAAGCCGTAGTCCTCTTCGGACCACAACGAAACCTTGGGTTCGACCGGTTCACGCGTTGGTGCCGGCTGGGCATTGACTGCCTGTGTTCGCGGCTGTGTTGGCGGTTGCGCCGGGGCTGCCGGCGGAGCCTGAGGAGGTGTTGGCTGTGATGTCACGGCCTGCGTTGGCGGCTGAGCCGATGCACCCGACCCCGCAGCACCCGATGAAGAAGCGCTTGAAGCAGCGGCACCGGAGCCGGAGTCAGTGGCACTATTGCCGGCGACAGCACCACTGTCGGCGGCAGCACCGGCGTCGTGGTTCTTGGATCCCGAGTTCTTCCACGCGGCCAAACCGGCGGCACCAGCGCCGGCGGCGGCAGCAGCCAGTTTGCCGGCGATGCCGCTCTTGGATGATGACGGGCTGGAAGCTGGTCTCGGAGGCACGTTGCTGCCCTGGGGAGCGGCAGCAGGATCGGCATCGCCCTCACGGTGAATCGGGTAGCCGTTTTCGTCGTACTGGATGTACTCGGCGTCGTGTTCGTCGTCTTCGTACAAGCCGTCGTAGGTCTCAGGCTCATAGGTCCGTGGCTGGCCGAAGATCTCGCTTCCGAGCGTCTCAGTGAAGAACGGCTCGATGTACGGCGGGTTGGTCGCGACCACCAGGTCCAGCAAATCGGGAGCGCTGCTGTGGTTGGTGATGAGGTAGGTGGTGTTGTCGCTGACGCCGAGGTCCAGGATCTGGACATGGCCGGGGCGTTCCCCCGTGGCGACTTCACGGGCGCTCTGGGCAACCTGCTCAGCGTTTCCGGGGCCGGCGACAAGGATGCTCACGGGACGGTTGAGGACCTGGTCCACGCCGTCGAGCACCTGATCTTGGTCATGCGAGGTCAACACATTGGCTGTGACCTTGTAGCGGCCGCCAAGTACTGATCCGACGTCGATCGGGTGGGACACGTGTTCCTCCTAGGCTGTCCGGGAGTTGCGGGCCCTGCACGCGGCCGGCCCGGCGAGCCGGTTCAACCGCTTTTGCAACTACCTGTATTCATTTTCTAGCCTAGCCGATTGATGCCCTGCGCCCACGTTGGCGCCACCGGCTCACTTCCGGTGGTTTCCGCGGGTTGGGAAGTAGGGATTGCGCCCGGCATCGCCTTGGTAGGTGCGTCGGCCTGGCAACGGCACCTGTGGGCGGAACCTGCTGCCCCGGGCTGTGCTCGGGGCGTCCTCTTCCGGAAGGTAGGTTTTGGGGGCGTCCGGAACGTCAGGGGTGGGCTGGGCAGCAATGCGTTCCACAGCTGGGCCTGCACGGTAGGACGCGGCGTCGAACTCTCCCGAGATGCGCGGAATCAAACCGGTATCGTCCGAAACAGTGGCGCGTGCCGCCGTCGTGGGTTCCGCAACGGCGCCGGTCACCGGCGCGGGGGCGCCGCGTCCGAAGCGTCCCATGAGCGGCCGCATGAGGTCGCGGAGTTCGGTGACATGGAAGACGCGGAGCAGGACCAGGTAGGCGAGCAGCATGACGGGCCCGACGACGGCCACCGTCACCAGGGCGGCCGGGCGGCTGCTCCACGCAAAACCGTCGGCACGGTAGCTGCCGAGCAGCCACAGGGCGCCGGCGCCCGCAAGCGCGGAACCGAGGCCGGCGTAGCCCATGCGGATGTACGAATTGGCGATGCGCGGGCCGTCGAGGTGCCCCAGCATCCGGCGCAGGAACATAACGCTGATCACCACGGACAGAATGTTGCCCAATGTGTACAGGATGGCGATCGCGTAAATGATCTGCCCGACAGGGAGGAACTGGATGAAGAACGCGCCCACCACGTAGATCACGGCCAGCCACAGCTGGACGTACAGGGGTGTGCGGGCGTCCTCATTGGCGTAGAAGACGCGGGACATCATGAAATTCGCGCTGAGGAACGGGGTGCTCAGGGCGAGGATGGTGAGTGTTTGGGCCAGCATGACACCGTCCTGCGGCTCGCCACCGGAGAAGAACATGCCCAGCGGACCAGCCAAGGCGAACAGCGCCAGGGCACCGAAAACCGTAGCAACGGCCATAGTGCGGAGGCCGTGGGAAAGGGCGTCGCGGAGTTCGGCTTTGTTGCCGTCCTGCGAAGCGCGTGTCATGCGGTTAAAGAGGACGGTGGCCAAGGACAAAGCGATGATCGAGTGCGGCAGCAGATACAGCTGGCTCGCGACTTCCAGGACGGCGTTACCGGGCAGGACAGCCGCGGCGGCCTTGTCCCCTGCATTGTCCAACCGAAGGCGCTCAGCACCGGGAATGGTGGCGATCCTCATGACGTAAAGGAAGGCCAACTGCCCGACGGCGGCCGTCGCCAGCGTCCAGACGCTCAGCTTGGCTGCCTGGCCCAGTCCAACGCCGCGCCAGCCGAAACGAGGCCGCAGGCCCAGGCGCAACCGGAAGACGGGAATGAGCAGGATAGCCGTCTGCGCGACTACGCCGAAAGTAGAGAAACCGGCAATCAGGAGCGTCTGGGTGGGCCCCCAATTGTCCAGAGTGTGGGGGTTATAAACGTTCTCGCCAAGGATCCAGATGAACATGCCCAAGCCGGCAATGGCCACCAGGTTATTAAGGATGGGGGCCCACATTGCGGGCCCGAATGCTCCATGGGCGTTCAGCACCTGGGTGAGGAGGGCGTAGAGCCCGTAGAAGAAGATCTGAGGCAGGCACCAGAACGCGAACGTGACTGCGAGGGCCTTTTGCTGCTCGGAGTAGCCCTGGGTGGTGAGGTCAATGACCAGCGGCGCCGCGAGGGTGACCAACGCCGTCAACGCCAAAAGGACCAGTACCGCCAGGGTCAGGAGGCGGCTGATGTAGTCCGCGCCGCGGTCCGGGGCCTTGCTGGCTTTGATGATTTGCGGAACCAGGACGGCATTGAAAACGCCGCCGGCAACCAACAGGAAGATCAGGTTGGGCAGGTTGTTGGCGTTGATAAAGGTGTCATTGACCGTGGAACCCAGGCCGAGTGCTGCGCCCAGCATCCATGTTTTGGCGAAGCCAAGGAACCGGGAAACCAGCGTCCCTGCAGCCATGATGGCGCTGGAACGGGCTTCTCCGGACTGAACGGACTGGGTGGTTTTGGCTTCAGACATCGCCTTTATCGTCCCACGTACCGGGCTCAGAGGTGTTCCGGCAGCACTTCCCGTGCCAGGTCGGCGATGCGGCGTTCGTTAGGGAAGGACAGTTTGCGTGCCAGTTCCTGGATGGGAACCCACGCAGCGTCCACGGCTTCCTGATCGGGATCATTCTCGATGGTCAGTTCGCCACCCGTTGCCCGGAGCAGGAAATGGTGCACTGTTTTGTGAACCCGGTGGCCGCTCACAGTGAACCAGTAGTCGATGCTGCCCAAGGGCGCCAGGATGCTGCCTTCGATGCCGGTTTCCTCGGCAATCTCACGGACAGCAGCTTCCTCATTGTTCTCGCGGCCTTCAGGGTGGCCCTTCGGCAGGCACCACTCCAGCCGGCCACCCCTATTAAGGCGGGCAATAATCGCAACCCGGAGTTCGCCATCGGACGTGTCTACTACAACACCGCCCGCTGACACTTCCTCCACAGTGGGAAGGGAGGCCTGGACCGGGTGCTGCTGGGCAGGCGCGACGTGCGCGCCGATTGCCGACGGCAACGGTGCGTTTGTCCTCCTGCCAGGAGCGCTCGGGATCGGGTTGGCCATGAGGTCCACTCTAACGACTCTTGCCCTCGAGTGATGACCGGGACATGGCCACAAGATGGACTGCAGGAGATGCTCCGCGGACACATGCCTGATTTCGCATGGAACAGTGGCCCAATGCCGAGCAAAAATCTGCCAAGCTTAAGGAACTATGGCGCACGTATTGGACAGCTCTTCAGTTAACTTCACCATCGATCCGGTGGTGCTCGACCTCGGGCAGCGCTTTGTCGATGCCGGCTTTGAGCTGTCCCTGGTGGGTGGACCTGTGCGCGACCTCTTCCTGGGGAGGACATCCCCGGACCTCGACTTCACCACCGATGCCACGCCGGACCAGACAATCGCCGTCATCAAGAAGTGGGCAGACAACTTCTGGGAAATCGGACGCGCCTTCGGCACCATCGGGATGAAGAAGAGCGGCTTCCAGATCGAGATCACCACCTACCGCGCGGAGGCTTACGACCCCGATTCACGCAAGCCGGTGGTGGCGTTCGGCAACTCCCTGACCGATGACCTGCTGCGGCGCGACTTCACCATCAATGCCATGGCACTGCGGTTGCCCAGCCTGGAACTCGTGGACCCGTTTGGCGGTGTCCGCGACCTCCACGCCTCCGAGCTCGCCACACCCGGTGCGCCCGAGGCATCCTTCTCCGACGATCCCCTGCGCATGATGCGTGCGGCACGTTTCGCGTCCCAGCTGGGCGTGTCGGTCCACGACGACGTCCGTCTGGCGATGTCACAAATGGCCGACCGTATCAAGATCATCTCCGCCGAGCGCGTCCGTGAAGAGCTGGTCAAGCTCATCAACGGAGCGCACCCGCGTGTAGGCATCGACCTCCTGGTGGACACAGGGCTCGCAGAGTTCGTGCTTCCGGAGGTGTCAGCCCTGAGGCTCGAAGCCGACGAACACCACCGCCATAAGGACGTGTACCAGCACTCCCTGCAGGTACTGGAGCAGGCCGCTGCCTTGGAAACGGGACCTGACGGTCCAGTGCCCGGCCCGGACTTCGTGCTGAGGTTCGCTGCGCTGATGCACGACGTCGGCAAGCCGGCGACGCGTCGTTTTGAACCGGGCGGTGCGGTCAGCTTCCGTCATCACGATGTTGTGGGGTCCAAGCTGACGGCGAAGAGAATGAAGGCACTGCGTTTTGACAACGAGTCGATCAAAGCAGTGTCCCGCCTGGTGGAACTCCACATGCGCTTCTACGGCTACGGCGACGCGGGCTGGAGCGATTCCGCGGTCCGCCGGTACGTGACCGACGCCGGTCCCCTGTTGGAGCGCCTGCACCGCCTCACACGTTCCGACGTCACCACGCGTAACCAGCGCAAGGCCGACCGCCTGTCCTTCGCCTACGATGACCTTGAGCAACGCATCACGACGCTCTTGGAGCAGGAGTCGCTGGCGGCTGTGCGGCCCGACCTTGATGGAGCGCAGATCATGGCACTCCTGGGGCTCAAGCCCGGTCCCGTGGTGGGGAGGGCCTACAAGTTCCTTCTCGAAGAACGTATGGAACACGGACCACTGTCCCCCGAGGAAGCCGAGCAGAAGCTTTTGGCTTGGTGGGAAGCGCAACCCGAGTCCGCCGTCGTCGAGCCTTTGACCGAAACTGAGGAGCCTTCATGAACGCTGCGACTTCCCCACGTCCGCAACTTTGGATCCTTCGCCACGGCGAGACGGAATGGTCCAAGAGCGGCCAGTACACCGGCCTGACGGACCTTCCCCTCACTGTTGAGGGTGAGCAGCAGGCTGTGGAGGCCCGCAAGGTCCTGGAGGGCATCGACTTCGACCTCGTCCTGACCTCGCCGCTGCGCCGTGCCCGTCGCACGGCGGAACTGGCCGGCTACCCGGAAGCCGTGCACGAGCCCCTTGCGGTCGAATGGAACTACGGCGACTACGAAGGCATCAGCTCCGACCTCATCCGCAAGGACAACCCGGACTACCTCATCTGGACCGATGGCGTGCCCAACGGTGAAACCCTGGACGAAGTAGCCGCCCGGGCAGACAAGATCATTGGACGCGTCCTGGAATCCGGAATGGACAATGTCCTGGTGGTGGCACACGGGCATTTCTCCAGGATCCTCACCGCGCGATGGCTGGAAATGGATGCCCGCGAAGGCCGGCACTTCATTCTCGGAACTGCAAAAGTCTGCACTCTCGGGTGGGATAAGCGGACGCCGGCAATTGTGCGTTGGGGCCTCTAGAACACGAATTTAGAAAACTTTTGGCGAATTAGCCATTTGTGCTGGTCAAATCCCCGGTTCATGGGGTAGCTTATATCTTGTTCCCAGAGCGACCCGCCGGGAACCAGGCGCGCATTCTCCGGTTCAGTCAGCCGGAACAATGCCACAGCAGGCTGGTTATCAGCCAGAAAAGGAGGTTGGGAAAAATGATTACTTTGACTAGCGGACGGAAGTTGACCGTCACTGCTACCCCGGCCTCCGCTGATGATCGACGCCATTTTTGCTCTCTGACCCACTCCTGAACAATCCGGACCGGCCCTGACGCCGGCGGAGTTTCGTGGTCGGCCACTCTCTGTGGTTGGCCTTCTGAGTAGTCAGTTGTAGGCGCGGACCCACGCAGCATGCCGCGGGTGCGCAGTTTCCCCAAAGTTCGGAACCAGCTTCTTGTTGGGTCGACTGCCGGAAGCACGCGCAATTGTGCACGACGATTCGGGTTTTCCTGATTCGGTCCGCTTTTATCCCCTTATTAGCCTCGGCTGTTTATGCCCTTTTCTTGCCATGAATTCATTGAGTTCATAAGGCTCTAATTGCTGTGCCTAAATTCCGATGATTTACCTTGGAAGGAGGTGAACCATGCGAAAACGCCCGGAAGACATGCGCTTCTTCAAGAGCACCAATGCTCCCAAGGACCGCACGCTGTTCAACGGCCAACTGCTGGACCAGCGCCGTGAAGACGTCTACGTTGTCCTGCACCAGATGGGACTCATCCGTTGATGCCCTGCAACCGCCACTAAGGAGTTCAGGTGCCACACCTTCATGCTGAACCTCAAGGAGCCCACGCGGCTACGCGTGGGCTCCCCCCTTTTAACGGCTTTAACGGCGCTGGTTCGGGATGATGTTGGCTGCGTGTGATGCTGCAGCCAAGGCGTGACTGTAAGCTCGATCCATGCAGGAGACGAAGCCGCACCGGCAGCAAAAACGTGCCCGCTTTGTGGTTCCCAGCCGCAGCGACTCCCTGCTTCGGAACTTCACGGAGCTCATTGGCGGGCCCTTGGGGAAGCACTCGTCTCCGGGACAGCTCTCCTCCGGGCCGTACACCGTTGAACGGGTCCTCATCGTCCTGACCGTGGTGGCCGCGATACTGGCAGTTCTCGCCAAGGAGTACTGCCGCGTTAATGGGTGGCAAACGCCCGGGCAGTTCTACGCCACCTGCTACTCCGACTTCCCTGAGCTCTTCAAGAACCGCGGCCTCGGCGATGGCATCTTCCCCTTCTTCACCCAGGGCAGCCTGTTCGAGTACCCCGTCCTCATGGGAATCATCGCCGGTATCACGGCGTTGATGGTCCCTGGCCAGGGGGTGGGCAGCGAACGCATCCTGGGCTATTTCGATATCAACGCGACATTGATCGTGGCCGTCTGGATGATCACCGTGCTGCTGACGGCACGAATCAACAAGCGTCGCCCGTGGGACGCCGCCATGGTAGCCGTCGCGCCCGGGATCATCCTTGCCGGCTTCATCAACTGGGATATGTGGGCCGTGGGGCTGCTGGCCCTGGGAATGTACTTCTTCTCACGGGACAAACTGTTGCTTGCCGGGGTGTTCATTGGACTGGGCACGGCCACCAAGCTTTACCCCGTCCTGATCCTTGGCGCTGTACTGGTCCTGGCACTGCGCAGCGGCAAGCTGCGGGCCTTCTTCGTCACCGCCGGTGCCGCCTTGGCTTCGTGGCTCGCAGTTAACCTGCCGATCGCCGCCATGAATCCCTCCGGCTGGCGCTACTTCTTTGAGTTCACCCAGGAACGCCCGGCCGGGTACAGCTCTCCGTGGTTTGCTTACAACCTGGTGGCCGACCGGGTCCAGTGGACGCAAATGAATGCGGCCACCATCAATTCGCTGGCGCTGTACCTGTTCATCCTGGCGTGTGCACTTATTGGGGCCCTGGCGTTGTGTGCGCCGCGGCGCCCCCGGATCGCCCAGCTCGTGTTCCTCATAGTTGCTGCGTTCATCCTCACCAACAAGGTGTACTCACCACAATTTGTCATCTGGCTCATCCCGCTCCTGGCTCTGGCCCGGCCGCGTTGGCGCGACTTCCTCATCTGGCAGGCAGCCGAGGGGCTGCATTGGGCTGCAATTTGGATGTACCTGGGCCAGGCGACCAGTGGCGGCTCCGTCCAGCACAACATCGATATGTCCTACTACGTGCTGGCAGTCGGCCTGCACATGACGGTGACCGCCTACCTTATGGCACGGGTGGTCATGGATATTTGGGATCCCGCACAGGACCCTTTGCGCATCCACGGTGAGGACGATCCCCATGGAGGGCCCTTTAACGGGGCCCCGGATTGGCTCCGGATAGACCTTTTCCGGCCGTCGCGGTCCTTGTTGCCGTGGAGCGCTGCCCACCGAGCCGTCGAATCCCAGCAGTCCAGCGAGCGGAGGTAACCGGCCATGGGTGATGTCGCCGTCGTCGGAGCCGGTCCCAACGGTCTGGCCGCCGCAGTGGTCATGGCGCGCGCCGGCCTGGATGTTCGCCTTTACGAGGCCGCGGAGGCAATCGGCGGTGGCTCGCGTACCAGTGAACTCCTGGAACCGGGCTACCTCTACGATGTCTGCTCCGCTGTCCATCCCATGGCCCTGGCGTCACCGTTCTTCCGCGCTTTCGAGCTTTCCCGGCGGATAGACCTACGGGTTCCGGAAGTCCAGCACGGCACTCCCCTGGACACAGGCGGCGCGGCGCTGGCGTACCAGTCGCTGGAACGGACGGTCCTGGAACTGGGCGTGGACGGTGCGGCGTACCGACGGCTTCTGGGGCCTCTGGTGGATCGTGTCAACGGAGTGGTGGACTTTACCTCCAACCAGCTGTTGCGTATGCCGAAGGACCCCTTGGCGGCTGCCCTGTTCGGGCTTGCCACCCTTGACCAGGGGACGCCACTCTGGAGCCGCCGTTTCCGGGAAGATGCGGCTCCTGCGCTGTTGACGGGAGTCATGTCGCACGCCCTCGGTTCGCAGCCGTCCCTCAGTTCCACCGGCGCCGGCCTCCTCCTCAGCGTGCTGGCCCACGCGGAAGGCTGGGCCATTCCCGTCGGAGGTTCGATGTCCATCGCGAGGGCCATGGCAGACGACCTGACGGACCACGGCGGGACAATCCACGTGGGTGAACGCGTGGACTCGCTGGATCAAGTCCGGCCCGCGAAGGCCATCCTGCTGGACGTCGCTCCGCCCACCTTGGCCAGGCTCGGCGGAACTGAAGTCCCCGACCGCTACCGGCGTGCACTTGAAACATTCCGATTCGGGAATGCGGCCTGCAAAGTGGATTTCATTCTGTCGGGACCCGTTCCTTGGCTGGATCCCGGATTGGCGAAGGCAGGAACCGTCCATGTGGGTGGTTCGCGGCTTGCCATGGCCGAATCCGAGAACCTGGTGGATCTGGGCAAGCATCCCACCGAGCCGTACGTCCTGGTGTCCCAGCCATCGGTAATAGACCCCACCCGGGCACCGGAGGGCCGCCAGGTTCTCTGGTCATACTGCCATGTGCCTGCCCATTCCACGGTGGACATGGCTGAGGCCGTGACGGCGCGGATTGAGAAGTACGCCCCCGGTTTCCGGGACGTCGTGGTCGCTTCACAAACCACGACGGCGGCGGAATTGGCTGCGTACAACGAGAACTATGTTGGGGGCGACTTCAGTGCCGGACTCCTGGACCTGCGCGGCTTGGTGCAGCGGCCCGTGGTGTCCAACGTGCCGTGGAGGACACCGATGCCGGGTGTATATCTGTGTTCGTCGTCCACACCGCCCGGGCCCGGTGTGACAGGAATGCCCGGGTACCACGCAGCGAAACATGCCCTCAAAGACATCTTTGGTGCGCGCGTACCCGGGCTGGGCCTGGGGCTTTAGCTTGGGTTAGTTGGCGGCCGTGAAACGGGCGCGCCGGTGGGCCGGGGTTTCGATCTCGTCCAGCATGGCTACGGCGTAGTCCTGTGAAGAGATGCTGTTGCCGGCAGGGGAATCCTTGGCCACGGTGTACTCGCCGGTGCGTTCGCCCGGCTGAATGACCGGAGCGGGGGCAAGGACGGTCCAGTCAACGGATTCCGGGGTCTGCTTGACGGCTTCGAGGGCCTTGGCTGCGGTGGTCGCCTCAGCTTTGTAGGCCTCCGGGAAGTCCGGGGAATCGAGCAGGCGGACACCATCGATTTCCAGGGTGCCGGCACCGCCGACGATCATGAGTCGCGTTCCTTCGGCGTTGCTGTAGGCGGTAGCCATGGCATCGAGCCATTCGCCATGGTCGCCGCCGGTGCGGCTGGGACCCGTAGCCAGCACGACGACGTCGTGCTCTTTTGCGATGGAGGCGAATGCCTGGCCGTCAGCCAGATCCGCCGCCTGGGCGGCGGCGCCGGGAACCTCTGCGCCCTTGCGGGATATGGCTGTCACCTCATGGCCGCGGGTGATGGACTCATTGACAATCTGGCTGCCGACCATGCCCGTTGCGCCGTAGACTGCGATTTTCATAGCTCTCCTTGGGGTTGGTATCCTTGCAATGACACGACGGTATCCACCGGATACTGATAGCTTCAAAGGAACTGGGTTACCTGATGGATACTAAAGACCTGGCCGGCAATGTCCTGGATCCCAACTGTCCGTCGCGGGTGGTTTTCCAGCGCATCGGCGATAAGTGGGCCTCATTGGTGATTCAAGTGCTTGGCGACGGGCCGGTCCGTTTTTCGGAACTGCGCAAAATGGTGAACGTCGTGACTCCAAAGGTCTTGACGCAAACCCTGCGCGCCTTGGAGCGCGACGGCCTCATTACGCGGACCGTCTACGCGCAGGTACCGCCTCGGGTTGACTACGAACTGACGGCCTTGGGCGAGTCCCTGCTGCCCCCGCTGACGATGTTGCGCCATTGGGCCGAGACCCATGTGCCCACCATCCTCGAAGCCCGCGACGCCTATGACGACGCCCAGGACGAGGCCCTCCTCCGTTCACCCAACTGATCAACTGCTACTTACTTGGGCTGCGCGGCGGGGACCAGTGCGGGGCTGATTCGCCCGTCGCGCATGGTGGCGACGGCGTCGGTGAGGGGCAGGAACTCCGTGTCGTGGGTGACCATGACAGTGGCCGTGGAGAACTCATCCGTCACCCGTCGCAGCAGCCGGACGATGGATTCGCTGCGCTCGTGATCCAATGCAGCAGTTGGTTCATCCACCAGCAGGACGGTGGGGTTGCCCATGAGCGCCCGGGCAATGTTCACCCGCTGACGCTGTCCCCCTGACAACTGATGGGGCCTTTTGTGTGCCGCTGTGGACAGGCCCACAACGTCCAGCAGCCCCTCGGCCGTGCGGCGGGCTTCTTTCAGCGGATTGCCCCGCAAGTGCTCGCGGATCAGCAATTGCTCGACGGCGGTCAGCGAGGGAAGCAGGTTTGGTTGCTGGAAGATGATGCCCACCTTGTCCCGGCGAAGCGCCGTGCGGTCGGCCTCCTTGAGGGCGGAGACGTCCTGCCCATCGATGACGACCAGCCCGGCGGTGGGTGTCACGAGAGTAGCGGCGACGGCGAGCAGCGAGGACTTGCCGGATCCTGAAGGACCTACCAAGGAGAGAAATTCACCCCTGCGAACGCTGAGGTTGACGGCGTCGAGTGCTTTGAGGGTTGAGCCGCCATCAGGGTATTCGAGGGAGACGTTGACGAGGTTCAATGCTGTAGTCACGATGTATGCCTTTCGGGGTATGTTTTAGTTGCCGCCGAGGGCAAGCAAAGGATCGACCTTGGTGACTTTGCGGACTGCGAGGACGGCACCGCCCAGGCCAAGGATGACGATTCCGGCAATGGGTACCAGCGTGGTCAAGGGAGTGATGAGGAACGGCGCGGCCTGGGCCGCGAGCAATCCGCCGGCAAGTCCCAACGAGCCGCCCACGGCTGCTCCGGCCAGCAGTACCAAAGCTGCCTGCGCCAACGCATCCCGCAACACGTAGCCTGAGGACGCACCCAGCGCCTTGAGCACGGCAATATCGCGGGTACGTTGCACGGTCCAGACGGTCAGGAATGCCACAATCACCAACGCGGAGATCCCATAGAGAAATGCCTGCATCAGCATGAGTGATCCGTTCTCACTCTTGTATGAGGCCAACGCCTGGAAGGACCCAACGGGATCCGCGCTCACTGTGCCGGCCGCCGCATTGGCGGCATCGATGTCCAAGGAGGTTCCGGCGTCGTGCGTTACCGCCAGGATTGTGGCAGTGCCTGGCGTCGCGTGTGCGACGGACCTCCAGGTTTCCAGCGTCGTCCAGACCACTCCAGTGTGTGAATACCACTGGTCCTCAACAACCGCCGAGACGGTGAGATCTTTTCCGCCAACCCGGACCCGGCTTCCGGCCTGCAGCGACAGGTCCTTTGCCAAGGATTCACCGATCACAACCGTTCCGTCCTCCACTGCTGAGGGAGCCACAGAGCCGCCGAAAACTGCGACGTTCGCCGTTCCGCTCGGTGTGCCGCCATCACCAAGTGACTGGAACCGCGTCTGGCTGATTCCCAGTGCCTGCACCGACGTAACGCCCGGCTGTTCCCGCCAAGCCTCGAGCTGCTGGCTGGAGACTTCCGACTCCGTATATGAGGCCTTGGGCTCACCTCCGGCAGGAGCGCCGAACACGATCTGCTGCACGGGCAGCGCGGCAATGGCCGACGTTGATTGGTTACCCAGGCCTGCCGTCAGCCCGGAAAGCATGACGAGCAGTAAGGTGATCAGCGCGACCACGCTGCCCATGAGCGCGAAGCGGCCCTTGGCGAAACGGATGTCGCGGATGGCGAGAAACATCGGATTCCTTCGGTTCTGTGCGGGCTTGGTCCCGGCACAATCAACCTTTCCCGCGATGCCTCGCGGAGACATCGGGAACCGGATGGATTCGTTCACGCCAAGGGGTTGAAAGGGCGATCATCCAAATGGTTGATTCAGCTGCGGGGACACGGAATCCGGCCCGGTTCGCACATCGCCGGGGATACGCTGGGAGGCATGCAGTCCACCGGCGCCGCCACCATCCTCCGCGTGCTGCGGGTGTGCCTGCACGTCGGCTTCGCGGTGCTGCTGCTGGTGGCGGTCGTACGTTTGCTGACAGGTGTAGGAGTTGCCGGGTCGCCTCCAACACCCGTGGCCATGGCAGCGGGTCTGGGACTCTCGGCACTACTGGCCGCGGTGTATCTGGCTGGCACAATCCTTGAGAAGCGCTACGCCAGCGATGCCTCCCGCTTCGACCCCACGCCGTATGCGCGGTGGTGGCTAGGCGCTGTGATGATCCTGTGGCTGCTGCTCCTTTTGGTCAGCGGTGACTTCGCCTGGGTAGCCTTTCCCCTGTTCTTCGTCCAACTCCACCTTCTCCCCCGGCGGCTGGCACTCCCGGCGATTGCGCTCAGCACCATCCTGCTGATCGGAGCATTGTGGTTCCATAGCCGGGGGTCGGTTGACGGTGGCCTGCAGCTGGCGATGGTTCTGGGGCCGGTGTTCGGGGCTGGCTTCGCCGTGGTTACCGGGCTGGCGTACCGTGCGTTGTTCCTGGAAGCCGAGAACCAGCGCACTGTTGCCGACGACCTTCGCCGTACACGCGCTGAACTCGCGCAAACCCAGCACGACGCCGGCATGCTTGCTGAACGTGAACGGCTGGCCCGCGAAATACACGACACCCTGGCCCAGGGATTTTCCAGCATCATCCTGATGGGCAGGTCCGCGGAGAAAGCCCTTGATGACGGGGATCCGCAGGCAGCCAAGGAACGGTTGAGGATTGTCCAGGACACAGCGTCCACCAACCTTGCCGAAGCACGGAGTTTTGTCCGCGGCCTGCGGTCGCCCGATCTGGAGCAGTCCGGCCTGGTGGACACCCTGCGCCGGCTCTGCGACAAGACCGAGACCGAGGCCGCTGCCCGGGGTACGGCGTTGCGCTGCCGCTTCGAGCTGGTGGGTACGCCTGTGGAGCTGCCCAACACCTACCAGACCACCCTGCTCCGGGCCGCCCAGGCTTCCCTCGCGAACGTGTGGGCACACGCCCACGCACGTGCCGCCGTCGTGACTCTGTCCTTTCTTGGCGCTGAGGTGACCTTGGACGTTTTCGACGACGGCAAAGGTTTCGAACCGTCGACGGCGGCCGGTACAGTGCGTGGCGACGGCACCGGCGTCGGGCTTCAAAGTTTGCGCGAGAGACTGGCCGCGCTGAACGGCAGACTGGAAATTGAGTCGGCGCCTGGCGAGGGGACTGTAGTGGCCGTTCGGGTGCCGCTTCCGGCAGACGAAGGTGTTTCATGAGTGACATCCGCATCCTCTTGGTGGACGACCATCCCGTGGTCAGGGCCGGCCTCCGCGCCATGCTGGCGGACTTCCCGGGAGTGACGGTGGTTGCGGAGGCATCCGACGGTGATGCTGCCCTGGTGGAACTCAGCAAGCTCAACACCCTCGGAGAGCCTGTGGACCTGGTGCTCATGGACCTGCAGATGGGCAGCGGCATGGATGGCGTGACGGCTACGGAGAAGATCAAGGCGGGTGAGGCCGGGAGTCCCCCGCCTCCCGTTCTGATTCTGACGACTTACGACACCGACGCGGACATCCTGGCCGCGGTGGAAGCCGGCGCCAGCGGTTACATGCTGAAGGATGCCCCGCCGGAGCAGATCCGGCAGGCCGTCCTGTCCGCGGCTGCCGGGCAGACCGCGCTGGCACCGGAGGTTGCGGCGCGGCTCATGGGGCGTATCCGGAACCCGTCGCCGGCGCTCAGCGGCAGGGAAGTCCAATTACTGGAACTGCTGGCGACCGGCATGAGCAACAGGGCTATGGCCAAGCAACTCTTCATTTCCGAGGCCACTGTGAAGACACATTTGGTGCACATCTACTCCAAGCTCGGGGTGGATAACCGCACGGCTGCCATCGCCGTTGCGACGCAGCGCAGGATCATCCGCGGGCACTGAGTCCCGCCGCTCTGCCGGGCCCTCCCTGACCTGGTTGGGTGGGCAATTTTGGTGAAACGGTTGACCTTTGGGCTTTTTGCAGTGACGATTAGTGCACGTTTCGCTATGAGTTAGATCACAAAAAGTCACTCGTCGAAAGTTGGCCCCACATGTCCGCACCCTCCTTGGGTCTGTCCGGAGCTGTCCCCAACAGCTCCGGACGCACCACCAAAGGTTCGCTAACCAGGAAGGCCGCTGCACTCGGCCTCGCATCGTTACTCCTCGCGGGAGCCATTCCCGCACTGTCCTTCGCCACTGCTGCCAATGCCGCTCCCGGCGATCCCGCTGCCATCAAATCCGTCACTCCCGAAGTACCAGTCGACGCCGCCGGAGTACCTCTCGGCGCGGTGACGGGCTTTACCCAAGCCGGCAACGTCGTAGACCTTTCCACCGAGAAGGGCGCCATTCGCGTCACGTTCCTGGACGACGGCAACTTCCGCTTGGAAGCTGACCCCAGTGGGACGTTCACGGACCCTGCCAACACGGACCAAGGCGACCCGGCCAGGACCGCCAACATCGTGGTGGGCAAAGACAAGTTCCCAGGCGTCACGCCTGCTGTCACTGACGGTGATTGGCTGGTCCTGAAGACCGCAAAGATCAGCGTCGGGATCAACAAAGCCACCACCCAACTCCGCGTTGTCCGGGCTGACGGCTCACTGGTCCTTGAAGAATCCGCACCCATCACCTTCGGCTCCAACTCCGCCACCCAGCACCTCGCCCAGCAGGATGGGGAGCAGTTCATCGGTGGCGGTATGCAGAACGGCCGTTCCGTGCACACCGGCGCCCTGATCAACATCGCCAAGAACTTCGACTGGGACGACGACGGCTACCCCAACGCCGTGCCGTACTACATGTCCTCCAACGGCTATGGCGTCCTGCGTGACACCTTTGCCCGCGGCTCCTACAACTTCGGCGGCCAGCCCACCACCACGCATGAGGAAAGGCGATTTGACGCCTACTACTTCGTGGGCGACTACAAGCAGTCGTTGGGTGCGTACACCACGCTGACCGGCAAGCCGATGATGCCTCCGGTCTACGCTCTGGAATACGGCGATGCTGACTGCTACAACCGGTCCAATCCCGGCTATTCCTCCTCTGGCTACGGCGATCCCGACGGCGCCAAGCAGCGCACCCCGGACGCCATCAAGACTGCGCGGAAGTTCGTTGAGAACGACATGCCCGCCGGCTGGATGCTGGTCAACGACGGCTACGGCTGCGAGTACCAGCAGCTCCCGGAAACCGTCAGCAACATCGAGGAAGAAACAGATCTCAAAGTTGGCCTGTGGACCCAGCGTTCCCTGACCAACCAGGAATACGAAGTGGGCGAAGCCGGGGTTCGGCTCCGGAAGCTCGATGTCGCCTGGGTGGGCCAAGGCTACCGCCAAGCGCTCACCGGGTGCGAAGCTGCGCATGGCGGAATCGAGCAGTACTCCAACGCCCGCGGCACCTCGCTGATGGTTGAGGGCTGGGCCGGCTCCCAGCGTTGCGGCATGCAGTGGACGGGTGACCATTCAGGAAACCTCGACGCCGTCCGCTGGCAGGTCTCCGCCCTCACCGGCGCCGGCAACTCGGGTCTGGCGTTCACCACGGGCGACGTTGACGGCATCTTTGGCGGATCCGCAGAGTCCTATGTGCGTGACCTTCAGTGGAAGGCTTTTGCCCCCGCGCTCTATTCCATGTCCGGCTGGGCCGCTACGGACAAGCGTCCATGGCTCTACGGCGACGAGGCCACGGCCATCAACCGCCAGTACCTGCAGCTCCGCCAGCAGTTGATGCCCTTCATCTACACGCTGGCCCAGGAATCCTCCACCACCGGCGTTTCGATGATGCGCTCCATGGCCCTCGAGTTCCCTGACCAGCAGTGGTCCTACGGAGCCGAGGCCAACAACCAGTTCATGCTCGGCTCCGATTTCCTGGTGGCTCCGGTCTTTACCCAGACCGATGTCCGCAACGGAATCTTCCTTCCCGAAGGCCAGCAGTGGGTGGATTATTGGACGGGCAAGCTCTACCAGGGCGGCCAGATCCTCAACGGCTACAACGCGCCGCTGGATAGGCTTCCGGTCTTCGTTCGTGCAGGAGCGGTGATCCCGCAAGGCATCGTGGCCCGTAATGCATCCTTGGTTCCCGAAGATTCCATGATCACTTTGGATGTCTACGCCAAGGGCCAGGACACGTTTACCCTCTACGAAGACGACAAGGTCACCCGCGAATTCAAGGATGGGAAATCCTCCAGCCAGGTCTTCACCGTGGACGCTCCGGGTACGGGCAACAGCAGCGTGAAGGTCTCCATCGGAGAGCGGAAGGGAGACTACACCGGCAAGGCAGCGGCCCGCCCGTACGAGCTCAAGGTCCACGCGGGCGCAGCACCCAAGGATGTGAAGATCGGCGGCACCAAGCTTGCCCAACACTCCACCCAGGCCGCCTATGCTGCAGCAACCACAGGCTGGTACTTCGATGAAGCCAACAACGGCATCATCTGGGTAAAGACGGGCTCACTTGCCTCCAACCAGTCGGCCACCGTGCAACTCCAGCAGGCCGGACCATTGGGCGGCAAGAGCCAGGAAGACAGTGCCGCTGAGGTCCGGGTGACCACCGGCGAACAGGTCTTCCAGGATCAGGAAACCACTGTCACGGCGGCGTTCGTGAACACCGGAACCAAGGCCAAGACCAATGTGGTCCTGACGCCGGTGCTCCCGGAAGGTTGGACCGTGGTCTCTTCCTCCGGTGCCACTGCCGCCAAGGTCGAAGGTGGCGCGACAACCACGGCAACGTTCGTCATCAAACCCGGCTCCAGCGCCAAGGCGGGCCAACAGACCGTGCGGGTGTCGGCGTCGTACGCTGCTTCTGACTCCAGCACGCAAACGGTGACGGGCGGCAACCAAATCTACGTCGCGTACGGATCGCTTGCCGCCGCGTACAACACCGTTTCGGTCACCACCGTTGCGGGCAAGGCGCTCGGAAACTTCGACGGCGGCGGGGCCACCTTCGCTGCCGAGCAGCTGGCGGCCGCGACGGTTCCTGCGGGTGGCGTCCGTCCGGGGAGCACAGTAACGGTGGATGCCGGAAAGCCGACGCAGGTCGACTACACCTGGCCCGCAGTCGGACCGGACGTCCCCAACTCGGTGGCGCTGTCCGCACAGACGATCGCCGTCAAGGGCAAGGGAACGCACTTGGCCGTCCTCGGATCCGCCGCGGTGGGCAACGGCACCAGCCCAACTCTGACCCTGAAATATGCCGATGGGAGCATGGAAAAGCAATCCATCTTCTTCCCCAACTGGCTGCAGCCGTCGGTCCTCAACGGGGCTGTCCTGGCAGTGTCCGAACAGGGTCGCAACAACGCCAACGGTCCCTCGCCGGAGTACACGCAGTACAAGTATCAGGCGTTCTCCAATACCGTCCGCTTGAACCCCACCAAAGAGCTGGCATCTGTCACGTTGCCGACAGACACCCGGGTGAAGTTCTTCGACTGGAAGGTGACCACACAGCCCTTGCCGGCTGTTCCGGTGGGCTCCGTTTACGCCTCCGAAACCCCGTGGGTGCAGGCCTTGAACGGTTACGGCGTGATCGGCAAGAACGTGGCCAACAAGGACTCGGCATCCTCCCCGGACAAGCCGCTGGCCATCAACTACACCGACCCCGCAACCGGGCAGCAGCCCGTGTTCACCAAGGGTCTTGGGGTCCACGCTGCCTCGAAGATCACGTATTACCTTGGCGGCAAGTGCACCTCGTTTACCTCGCAGGTGGGGCTCGAGAGCGGCTTCGGTGGCAACATCATCTTCAAGGTCAATGCCGACGGCGTGAACAAGTACCAGTCGCGCACCTACACTCCCGGATTCGCTCCGGAATCGGTGTCTGTTGACCTTACAGGAGTGGCGTACGTGGAACTCGTGGTGGACCCGTCCGGCTCCGTCAACGGTGCGCACGGTGTCTGGGGTGATGCCAAGTTCACCTGTGCTCCGTAGTTGGATGTTCCAGGCAGCCGTCGCTTGCCGCTCTTTCCAGGGCTGGCAGGCGGCGGCTGTCCGCTTCCCGGGCACAACAAGAAACTGTCAGGGGAACGGGGCATAATGTGCCAAATGGGGAAACTGAAAATGCAGCAGGGTCTTGTCCTTGGTCTCGCAACGCTCGTGATGGTTGGTTCATTGACGGCCTGTGACGATGGCCGCGCCGGCGCTGAGGGAGCAGCCAAGCAGCTCGCGTCCTCGTTGGCGGCGCTCGACGTCGGCTCGCTCGCCGTAGAGGGCAAGGACTCTGCCACGGCCAACGATGAACTTAAAGCCGTCTTTGAGGGCTTGGGCGCTAAGCCCTCGGTTGCTTCCGGCGACGTCAAGCTCGAAGGTGACACCGCAACTTTCCCCCTTAACTACAGTTGGAACATTGGCTCGGCACAATGGGAGTACACCTCCGATGCCACGCTGAAGAAGTCCGGCGACAAATGGGCGGTTCAGTGGAGCCCGGCCCTGCTGGCGCCGCAACTCTCCGATGGCGAGACGTTGTCGGTCAAGACCGTTGCCGCCCAGCGCGGGCAGATCCTTGGCGCTGGGGACGCTCCGATTGTTGAGGACCGCCCGGTTTTCCGGGTGGGCATCGACAAGACCAAGGTTCCTGCTGAGCAGGCCGACGCATCGGCCCGTGCCATGGCGGCGCTGCTCGGCCTGGATGCCGAAGAGTACGCCAAGCAGGTTGCTGCCTCCGGGCCACAGGCTTTCGTGGAGGGCCTCGTCCTCCGTGCGTACACAGCAGACATTACCGAGGCCAAAATCGAGGCGATACCCGGGGGCGTCAGCATCCTGGACTCCATGGCGCTGGCACCCACACGCACCTTTGCCCGCGCCCTGTTGGGGAGCGTAGGCCAAGCCAACGCAGAGCAGATCGAGAAATCCAATGGCGCACTGCGCGCCGGAGACACCACGGGGACGGGCGGCCTGCAGCAAAAGTACGACTCCCTGTTGCGCGGCAAGGATGGCGTGGAAGTGGTGGCCACCCCGGCTGAGAAGACCGACGGCGAGACCCCCGGCACCAAGGTGTTCTTCTCGTCCCTTCCTGCACCGGGCACTTCTCTCAAGACCACCCTGGACCTGAAGCTTCAGCAGTTGGCTGAAGCAACGTTGGCAGGAATCGAACCGGCTTCCGCCATCGTGGCCATCAGGCCCTCCACAGGAGCCGTTCTTGCCGCGGCCTCCGGTCCGGGCAGCAACGGCTACAACACTGCGCTCCTGGGACAGTACGCACCCGGATCCACCTTCAAGATGGTTGATTCGCTGGCGATGTTCCGGAATGGTGCCACCCCGGATTCCAAGGTGGAGTGCCCCTCAACGCTGGTTGTCGACGGCCGCACCTTCAAGAACGCTGAGGGCTACCCCGAAACATCATTGGGCTCGGTCGCCCTCAGGGACGCGTTTGCGCACTCCTGCAACACTGCGTTCATCAACGCCCGGGAAACCGTCAGCCAAGGTCAACTTGAATCGGCTGCACAGGCTTTGGGCGTGGCCGTTGAAGCTCCCAAGCTGGGCGCGGATGCCTTCCTTGGCTCGGTGCCCGGGGCTGCAGAAGGAACCGAGCACGCCGCCTCCATGATCGGCCAGGGCAAGGTCCTCTTCTCGCCACTTTCGGCCGCTGTTATGGCCGCTTCCGTCGCCAACGGGGCCCCGGTTTCACCTCAGCTCGTGCTGAATGCCGACGCCGCGCAGGACCCCGGCGCCACTCCTGCCCCCACGGAAGGCGGCTCCGCCCCGACGACGTCCGCTTCCGCTGCGGCAAGCGCTGCACCGGCATCCACCCAGCCGATTACCAAGGAAGAGGCCGCGTCCCTGGCCGACATGATGCGCGCCGTGGTCACGTCCGGGCACGCTGGGTTCCTGGCCGAAGTGCCCGGCGCGCCCGTGGGAGCAAAGACCGGAACCGCGGAATTCGGCAACGACAACCCGCCCAAGACCCACGCCTGGATCGTGGCGACTCACGGGGACCTGGCCGTCTCAGTTTTTGTTGAAGACGGCGGGCTGGGTGCCACCACCAGCGGGCCGTTGTTGAAGTCGTTCCTGACCGCGGCGGGCTGAACAGGAGGCTGATCATGGCAGCAGAAACCCAGTGTGTGGTGGCGGGCGGAGGGCCGGCCGGAATCGTGCTGGGACTGCTGCTTGCCCGCGCCGGCGTGAAGGTGACTGTGCTTGAGAAACACGCCGATTTCCTGCGTGATTTCAGGGGCGATACGGTGCACGCCTCGACGATCCGGCTCTTGGACGAGCTGGGGCTCGGTGAGGGCTTTCGGGCCCTCCCCCAAAGTAGACTGGGCAATTTCCGGCTACCCGCAGGATCCGGTGATTCCGTGGTCCTCGCGGATTTCGAACGACTTAAGGACCCCTACAACTACGTGGCCATGGTCCCGCAATGGGATTTTCTGAACTTCCTGGTGGAAGCGGCCCGGCAGGAACCCACCTTTAGGCTGTTGATGAATACGGAGGCGACGGACCTGCTGACTGACGCTTCGGGCACTGTGGTCGGAGTGACGTACGGAACCCGTGATCCGCGGACTGGTTCTGTTGTGGCGAGCGGCGAACTACGGGCTCCTTTGACGGTGGCCTGTGATGGCCGCGGCTCGATTCTCCGGAAGAAGGCCGGACTGGTCCCCCGCGAATTTCCGGTGCCGTTTGATACCTGGTGGTTCCGGCTCCCGCGTACCGCAAGCGAGGACCAACCGGTGGCCTCCATTGCGCCGCGCTTTGGCAGTTCAGCTGTCCTGCTGACCCTGACCCGCAAGGATTATCACCAGATAGCGTACTTGGCGGCCAAGGGCTCGGATCCTCAGTTGAGGGCTGAAGGCGTGGAGGCTTTCCGGACTAAGATAGCCAGTTTGCGACCGGACCTTGCGGACCGTGTGGACACCATTGCCTCCATGGACGACCTCCACCTCCTGGACGTAAAACTCAACAGGCTGTCCCGGTGGCACAAGCCTGGGTTGTTGCTGATTGGGGATGCCGCCCATGCGATGTCGCCCGCCGGCGGTGTGGGCATCAACCTCGCGGTGCAGGACGCTGTGGCAGCCGCGCGTGTGCTCGCCGCGCCGTTGCTGAGGGAAACGCTCGACGACGGCCACCTCGCCGCCGTCCAGAAGCGGCGTTGGCTTCCCACGGTCGTGATCCAGTCCTTCCAGAGGGTGCTGCATCGTGTGGTGTTCGCGCAGGTCATGGCGGGTAAGCAGCCGAAACCTCCCAAACCGTTGCTCTTTGTTGCGCGGAATTTCCCGGGGTTTGGGAAGCTGCCCGCTCGGATGATCGCCTTCGGTCCGCGCCCCGAGCGTGCGCCGGAGTTTGCCCGGCGGAAGCCCTAGCCGGGTGGCCCGACCCGCCCAACTGCCGTCGTCGAGCATTGCCCACTGTCGCCGTCGAGCGTTAATACCGTGCCGTGGGAGGATTGAAACGTGGCCCATATTGACGTTTCCGGCATCGACTACTTCCTCTCCGACGGCACCCAGCTGCTCAACGGGGTGACCTTCAAGGTCCCCGACGGCACCAAGACTGCCCTGATCGGACCCAACGGAACCGGCAAGACGACGCTGTTCAAGATAATCTCCGGCGACCTCACGCCGGACGAAGGTGTTGTGGGCCGCTCAGGCAACATGGGAATCATGCGGCAGTTCGTGGGCCAGGTCCGTGACGAATCAACAGTTCGCGACCTCCTCGTCTCCACTGCCCAGGCTGGCCTCGCAGCTGCTGCCAAGGCGGTTGAGGACGCCGAGATGGCCATGATGGAGCACGACGACGAGCCCACCCAGATGAAGTACGCCCAGGCGATAGTGGACTGGGGAGATGCCGGTGGGTACGACGTAGAGACCGTCTGGGATGAAGTGTGCATGGCTGCGTTGGGGATTTCCTTCGACAAGGCGCAGTTCCGCCGCGCCTCGACGCTCTCGGGTGGCGAGCAGAAGCGTTTGGTGCTCGAAGCCCTGTTTGCCGGCCCGGATGAGCTGCTGCTCCTCGACGAACCGGACAACTACTTGGATGTGCCCGGCAAGCGTTGGCTGGAGGGCAAGCTCAATGAGTCCAAGAAGACCGTGCTGTTCATCAGCCACGACCGTGAACTGCTGAATAATGCGGCAGGTCGCATCGTGACGCTCGAGCCGGGCATCAACGGTGCCTCGGCGTGGATCCATGGCGGCGGTTTCGGATCCTACGTGGAGGCACGTGCGGACCGTAACGCCCGGTTCGAGGAACTCCGCAAACGCTGGGACGAGGAGCACGTGAAGCTCAAAGAACTCGTCAACATGTACAAGAACAAGGCCGCTTTCCGCTCCGACATGGCCAACCGATACCAAGCTGCGCAAACCCGCCTCGCAAAGTTCCTGGAAGCCGGGCCCCCCGAGGCCTTGCCGATCGAGCAGAACGTCAAGATGCGCCTCAAAGGTGGGCGAACGGCCAAGCGTGCCGTAGTAGCTGAGAAGCTCGAACTGACCGGACTCATGAAGCCGTTTTCCACGGAGATCTGGTTCGGTGACCGTGTGGGCGTGCTCGGCTCCAACGGTTCCGGCAAGAGCCACTTCCTGCGGCTCCTTGCCACCGGCGGCACCGATCCGGAGCGTGAGCACCTGCCGGTGTCCGACGTCGTGATTGCGGAAGTGCCGCACGAAGGAACCGTGAAGCTGGGCGCCCGCATCCGCCCCGTATTCTTTGCACAGACACATGTTCGTCCGGATCTCCTGGGGCGCACATTGCTGGAGATCCTGCACCGTGGTGACGAGCACCGCTCCGGACTCGCCCGCGAGGCCGCGGCCGGCGCCCTGGATTCGTACGGCTTGGCTGGCCAGTCTGAGCAGAAGTACGAATCCTTGTCCGGTGGCCAACAGGCACGCTTCCAGATTCTGCTTCTGCAGCTTTCCGGCGCCACCCTGTTGTTGCTGGACGAGCCCACCGACAACCTTGACCTGCACTCCGGTGAGGCCTTGGAGCGTGCCATCGACTCTTTCGAAGGCACCGTCCTTGCGGTCACGCACGACCGCTGGTTCGCCAAGTCCTTTGACCGGTTCATGATCTTTGGGTCCGATGGAAAGGTCTACGAATCCGAAGAACCCGTCTGGGATGAGAAGCGCGTGGAGCGCGCCCGGTAACTCTCACCTGCCGCCTGTTTTATGCGAACGCTCTTGCACTTGCTGCAGGAGCGTTCCGCTTTCAGCCATGGGATGTGAGAGAGCGTTGGTGAGCAAATGATCAGCAATGATGATTAAGTGAGCAATCATTGCTACCGTTGATGCATGGGAACTGCTGACCGCCACCGGCTCATTGGCGAGCTGCTGCGCACGCGCGAACAAGCCACCGTGGATGAGCTCGTGGACGCCACAGGAGCATCGGGCGCCACGATCCGCCGTGACCTGGAGATCCTTGCTGCCAACGGAGTGCTAAAACGCATCCACGGTGGCGCCCGCAGCTTGCTGGCACGCGGAGACAACCCCGGCTACGGCCAACGTGAATTGGAAGACCACCAAGCCAAGACGCGCATTGCTGAGGCTGTTGACGGACTCATCAACGACCGCGAGCATGTGTGGCTGGACAGTGGATCCACTGCCACGGAGATCGCGCGCCGGTTGGGCAAGCGGGAACTGACGGTGATGCCCATGTCCCTCCACGGCGTCGAGGCCATGACAGGGCCCCATTCCGGCCGGACGCCGCAGCTCATCCTTCCCGGCGGCAGCCTGATCCCGGGCGAGCAGTCTTTCCGGGGACCCATGGCCGAAGCCAACATCCGCTCGCTCAGGTTCGACACCGCCGTCGTGACCCCGTGTGCCCTCAACCTCAAGGACGGACTGCTGGCCCACGACCTTGATGATGCGGCCGTGAAACGCGCCGGCCTTGAATCCGCAGCGCGCGTGATCGTGGCCTCCGCAGGCAGCAAATGGAATGCCAGTGCAGTAGCTTTGGTCGCAGCCATGGACGCCGTGGACGTGATCGTGACCGACCAAAAACCCTCCCCAGAAGATCTCGCCCGGCTCAATAAACTCTCCGTGGAAGTTGTGATTGCATGACCACCAACACCAGAAGCAGCACCAACGTCAATGCCGCGGCGGTGGCGACGTTCCTGATCTTCGGCATGAACGGGTTGGTATTTGCCAGCTGGGCTGCACGCATTCCGGCAGTGACGGAGGCGCTCAGCCTGACGTCCGGTCAGATGGGCACCCTGCTGCTCTGCACCGCCGTCGGATCCTTGCTGGCGCTGCCGTCGGCCGGCTGGGTTGTGGGCAGGATCGGCACGGCGAATACGGTTCGTGTGGCGGGCATCGTGGCGGGAGCTGCGGGCGCAGGAATTGCTTTCTCCCTGATGGCCGCCTCAGTGCCGGCCACGGCAATTGCCCTGTTCTTCTTCGGTATCGGCATCGGTTTGTGGGACGTTGCCCAGAACATTGAAGGCGCCGACGTTGAGCACCGGCTCAAGCGCACCATCATGCCCCAGTTCCACGCTGCCTTCTCCGGCGGTGCTTTCCTTGGCGCACTGATTGGCGCTGGCCTCTCACAGCTTGGCGTCGGTCTCCCCCAACACTTGCTGGTTATCGCAGCCATTGCCGTTGCCTTGGCGCTGACGGTCCCTAAGTACTTCCTTCCGCATGAAGCCGCAGAAGTTCACGACGACGGCGGTCCGGTTGCGAAGGGACCTTCGGCTTGGCGGGATGGCAGGACGCTGCTGATCGGCGTCGTAGTCCTGGGTGCCACCTTGACCGAAGGCGCGGGCAACGACTGGATCGCGAAGGCTGCCGTGGACGGGCTTGGTGCTTCGGAATCCACGGGTGCGCTGCTGTTCGCACTCTTCGTCCTGGCGATGACCATCATGCGGTTCTTCGGTGGCAAAGCGATCGACACGTTTGGCCGCGTGAGCGTCCTGCGGGCCAGCATGGCGGCAGCGGCCGTGGGCCTGGCGCTGTTTGTCTTCGCCGGCAACGTCATCCTGGCCGGCGTTGGTGCGGCTTTGTGGGGCATCGGTGCGGCGCTGGCCTTCCCCATGGGCATGTCAGCCGCTGCGGACGACCCCAAGCATGCCGCTGCACGGGTTTCCGTGGTTTCCACCATCGGCTATGTCGCCTTCCTGGCTGGTCCACCCCTCTTGGGTTACTTGGGCGACCACACCGGAATCCACTTGGCATTGCTGGCCATCGGAGCGCCTATTCTGCTCGCTCTCCTGCTTGCCGGCGTCGCGAAGCCTTTGCCGCCCAAATAGTCCGGCCATCTGCCAGTTCATTCTCTTTGACGCATATTTCCCTGAAGCGCCACCACATAATGAGGACGACGCCGGCCGCAAGGCAGGCGCCGCCAAGGACATCGCTGAGCCAATGTGCCGAGAGGTACGTGCGGCTGACCATCATGGCGATGACACCCATGGCCGCCAGCAAGGTCATCCACCAGCGGCCCACGAGGATGGCCAGCACCATAAGGAACGTGGTGGTGGTCGATACATGCCCTGAGGGGTATGAACCGGTATCCGTGAGGACCTGGGCGTCCTGGGGCCTGTCCCGACCCACCACCGCTTTGGCCAGCTGGGTGAGGGCCAGTGCGGTAATGCCGGAGGTGGCGGCAAAGACTGCCCCCATGGGGCGTTGCCAGACAAGGAGCGAAAGGGCGAGCACCACGTGGAACACCAGGATCCCGGCGTAACCCGCCCAGTTGAGCACCGCGTTCACACCGTCCCAGAAGGGTGACTGGAGAGTAAAGGTGAAGGCCTGCCACGTGGTGTCAACGCCATTGAACGCAGGCTCGCCCTGTCCTGCCAGGATCATGATGCCCGGGACCATGAAGGCACAGAGAAGCAGCACGCCCGGGACAACCAATTGCCACCCGGGCTGTTGACGGGGAAGCAGGACACGAATCATCCATTCATCGTAGCCACGGCAGGCGTATGGCATGGGCAGCCCTCCGGTGGGGGTGTGCAGGCGATACTGTGAAGTAATGCGAGGCTTCGTGGGCAAGGCCCCCAAACGAGTTGCAGGATTCGACCACTTTCTGGTCAGGGCTGTCTCCAGGCAGCCCCAAGGTGACCACGATGTCTTCTTCAGGAGGCTTTCGTCCGCGGCCACCAAGGGAAAGCTGTGGTTCGGGATTGCGGGAATCATGTCCGCGTTCCCGGGAACGCCGCGCAGGGCGGCCCTTCATGGCGTGTTGGCCTTGGGTGTTGCTTCGGGCGTCACCAACGTCATCTTTAAGCGCTTACTCCCCCGGCGACGCCCGCTTCCTGAGCACCTGCCGCTGTTTCGCTTCGTCAACCCGCAGCCAACCAGCTCATCAATGCCCTCCGGGCATTCTGCCTCTGCGGTAGCTTTCGCAGTGGGTGCCGGGATGGTTTCCCCGGCTCTCGGCGCAGTGCTGGCGCCCCTGGCCGCAGGTGTGGCCTATTCCCGTGTTCACACGGGAGCCCATTGGCCTTCCGATGTGGTCTTCGGTTCGGCCCTCGGAGCAGGCGCGGCGCTCCTGACGCGCAGGTGGTGGCCTGCCAAGCCCGCAGAACCAACACCCCGCCGAACGCCTGCGGAGGCGCCCGCCATCGCCGACGGCGAGGGGCTGAGTATTGCGGTCAACGTCCTTGGAGGGTCCTACTCCCCCGAAACCGGGGAGCTTCTCAGGGTTATATTCCCTAAAGCGTATATACGGGAAATCGCGGAGGGGGACGACGTCGCCGCGGAAATTGACGCCGCAGCCACGCGGCCTGGCACCGTTGCCTTGGGCGTGTGGGGTGGAGACGGAACCGTTGGCACCGCAGCCGCGGCCGCCGTCGAATATTCACTGCCGCTGCTTGTGCTGCCCGGCGGAACCCTCAACCACTTTGCCCGCGACCTCGGCACCAGCTCGATCGACGACGCCATCGAGGCGGTAACCAAGGGGCAGGCAGCCGCGGTTGACCTGGGGCATGTAGTGGTGCAGCGTGGCCTGCCCGAGGCCCCGGAAACTACGGAGCTGGCCATGTTGAACACCGCCAGCGTAGGCGTGTATCCGAACCTGGTTCGTCGCCGGGAACGTCTGCAGCCGGCTATGGGTAAGCCGCTGGCCAGCGTGGTGGCATCGCTGCGCACCTTCGGAGTGAATTCGCCCACCACGCTTACCGTGGACGGGGTTAAGCACAAGCTCTGGATCCTCTATATGGGACGGGGAAGGTTCTATCCCAGCGACCACGCACCGCTTCGCCGGCCTGTGCTGGACGACGGTGTTTTCGATCTGCGGATGATCACAGCGGATGAGCCGTTCGCCCGTGCACGTCTGTTGTGGGCGGTAGTGACCGGCACGGTGGCCGCCTCCAAAGTCACCCATTTGACCGAGGCCACCACCATCACCGTGGAGGCGATCGGGCAGCCGCTGGTCCTGGCGGTGGACGGCGAACCGAAGCCCGGGGTTCGCAGTGCCACCTTCACCGTGAAACCGCGCGAGCTGCGCGTGTACTCGCCGCTCCCGGTCGGCTGAAGCGGCGCGGGTCATCCGCGAGGACTACCCTGACTGAACCCTGAATCATCCCTGAGACCGGCGATTTTCGTTCCCTCCATGAGTAGCGTGGTGAGTACATTCAAAACTCATCCGCACACTCATGTGCTCCGAGGAGGGAACGCTTCCATGATCGAAGCAAAAGGCCTGACCAAGGTCTACGGCGAGAAGACCGCCGTCGGCGGTGTCAGTTTCACTGTCCAGGCTGGACGGGTGACCGGCTTCCTGGGTCCGAACGGTGCCGGCAAGTCCACCACCATGCGCATGATCATGGGGCTGGACGCTCCGTCGTCGGGCTCTGTGACAGTGAACGGTGAACCGTTCGCCCAGCACAAAGCACCGCTCCGCGAAATCGGCGCCCTCCTGGACGCCAAGGCAGTCCACACGAGCCGCACCGCCTACAACCACCTGCTCGCCATGGCAGCGACGCACAGCATCCCCAAGAGCAGGGTCCGCGAAGTCATTGAAATGACCGGACTGGGCGATGTAGCGAAGAAGAAGGTCAAGGGATTCTCGCTCGGAATGGGCCAGCGCCTCGGCATTGCCGCCGCGCTGTTGGGTGATCCGCAAACCATCATCCTGGACGAGCCCGTCAACGGTCTGGACCCTGAAGGCGTGGTGTGGGTCCGCAACCTCGTGAAGTACCTGGCCTCCGAGGGCCGCACAGTCTTCCTTTCGAGCCACCTCATGAGCGAGATGGCGCTGACGGCAGACCACCTGATCGTGATCGGCCGCGGCAGGATCATTGCCGATGCGCCAATCGCCGAGATCATTACCGGTAAAGGCCAGGCGCGGACCCGTGTCCGCACCGACCAGCCGGAACGCCTCATGCAGCTCCTGGCCGGAACCGGCGTTTCCGTGGAAGTCCACGAGCGTGAACTCCTCGAGGTGTCCGGACTGGACCCCCGGGGCATCGCCAGGACCGCCCTTGAAAACCAGGTCATGGTGTACGAGCTCACTCCGCTCCAGGCAAGCCTGGAAGAGGCGTACATGGAACTGACCAAGGACGAGGTGGAATACCACTCGCACATCACCACCGGGGCCTCGGTTCCCGCCCAGGCCGGAGGGAAATAGACATGAGCACCACCACTATGGACCGTAAGTCCATCCGCAACTCCGTCGGTCCGGGACCGGCATTCCACCGCGTGCTGAACTCGGAATTCATCAAGTTCCGCACGCTGATGTCCACCTTGATCCTCCTGGCATCCACAGCCTTGGTGATGGTGGGTTTCGCCGCCCTCTCGGCTTGGGGAACCGGGCAGTTTGCTGAGCAGGTTGCCAACGATCCCGAAGCCGCGGCTGCCATGGCCGCCCAGGGTGGGGACCTGGCCGTCAGCATTCCGACTTCCGGCATCTCGTTCGCCCAGCTCATCCTCGGCTCCTTGGGTGTCCTGCTGATGAGCTCCGAATTCACCACCGGCATGGCACGCTCCACATTTGCCGCCGTCCCCAAGAGGCTCTCACCGTTCCTGGCCAAGCTCATCGTGGTCATGGTCAGCGCCTTCCTGCTGACGGCCGTGTCCATCTACATTGCCGGCCTGGTGTCCCTCCCGATCGTGGACAACTACGACCTCAAGCTGGACCTGGGCAGCTCGCAGTCCGTCAAGCTCCTCTTGGTCAACAGCCTTTACGTGGCAGCAGTAGCAGCCATCGGCATGGCGCTTGGAACCATCGTCCGGAACTCTGCCGGCGGCATCATGAGCCTGGTGGGGCTGCTGTTCGTTGCGCCGATTGCCTTCCAGCTCATCCCCGGTGATTTCTTCAAGGAAGCCAACAAGTACCTCCCTACCAGCACCATCACCCCGATGACCGCCGTCGAGCATGTTCCTGAAACGCTGGAAGCGTGGCAGGCCGCGCTGGTCCTGGGTGCCTGGGTTGTTGTACCGGTTGCGCTGGCCATGCTCCTGCTGAAGAAGCGGGACATCTAGGGCGGGTTGCCGTCTAGGCTCAATCCATGACTGAAGCTCCACAGGTGAAGGACGCGTCCACCGTTACGGTGGACGCGTCCTTCGCTGAAATCACCCAGCGCCGCAGGGGCCGCATCCGGCGCTACTTCTACGAGCGCCCCCGCGCCATGGATGCCGTGGTGGTCCTCTGCTACGTACTCCTGGCCCTGCCCACCATCATCACTTCCATCGCCGAGGGCAAGTGGCTGGTGGTGGCCCTGCTGCTGATGATCGCGGCCGTACTGATGTTCAGGCGCCGGTACCCGCTTCAAGTGGTGGCCGCCGTCGTCCTTCTGGAGGTTGCCGCCGCCATCTTGAACCCGTGGGGTTCCAACGTCTCAGCGGGCCTTTGGTTTGCGCTGTACGCCGTGGCATCCATCAGGAAGCGCAGCCTCGCTTTGGTGGTGTTTGTTGCCGCGAGCCTGCCCCTGAGCCTGCTTTATCTGTTCATGTGGACGATTCCCAGCGGCATGGACACCCTGCAGGAAGTCCCGGAGAACTTCCACCTGATCAACAACATCGCCACCGCGGTGACCATCATGTTGTCCAACCTCCTGGCGACCGGCATTGGTATTTCCGTACGCCAGCGGCGGGAGCATGAGGCCGAGATCGCTGCGTGGGCAGCCCGCACCACCCATCTGGGCAAGGTGACCGAACGGAACAGGATCGCCCGCGAAATGCATGACGTCGTGGCACACTCCCTGACGGTGATGGTCAGCCTGTCGGACGGCGCTGCCGTGGTGGTTAGGAAGAATCCGGAGCGCGCCGCTGAGGTCCTGGGCGAATTGTCCCGGACTGGCAGGACGGCCTTGGCCGACATGCGCCGCGTGCTGGGCGTCCTTCGCGACGACTCGGGGCGGCCGGCACCGCTCACGCCCCTGGAATCCGGGCACAACCTCTCGAAGCTCCTGGATGGTTTCCGGACCGCGGGTCTGCCGCTGCATTATGCGCACACAGGCCCTGGATTACCGGCCGATCCCGCCTTTGAACTCACCGTCTACCGGATTGTGCAGGAGTCGCTGACCAACGTCCTGCGGTACGGCCGCTCACTGAGCCGCGTTGACGTCCAGGTGGCGCGGGACGCCGATCTGGTCACCATTGACGTGCACGACGACGGCCGCGGAACCGTGGAGGGCGGCAGCGAACCCGTGGGCAGCCTGGGCACCGGGCAAGGCATCGCGGGGATGAATGAACGCGCCGGAATTTATGCTGGAATCGTTACTGCCGGGCCCAGTAAAAGGGGAGGCTGGGCAGTTCACGCCGAGCTCCGCTGGGCCGGCGACAAGGGGGAATCATGACAGAAGACATCATCAAAGTGCTGCTCGTGGATGATCAACCACTGCTTCGGATGGGCTTCCGGCTCATTCTGGAAGGCGAGGACGACTTCAACGTAGTTGGTGAGGCGTCCGATGGCATCGAAGCCGTGCGCCAAGTAGAAGCACTCGCGCCGGATGTGATCCTGATGGACGTGCGGATGCCCGCCATGGACGGGATTGAGGCAACGCGTCGAATCTCGGACTCCGGGTCGGAGGCGCGGGTCATCATCCTTACTACCTTCGACCTCGATGAGTATGCCTTCACCGGGTTGCAGGCCGGTGCCTCCGCCTTCCTGCTCAAGGACGTTGCACCCTCGGAATTGGTCCACGCCGTGCGCCTCGTGGCCAGCGGCGATGCTGTGGTTGCTCCGCGAGTGACACAACGGCTCCTGGAAACTTATGTTCGTGGAGGCGCGCTCCCCGGGCAGACTCCAACTCCCCACCGGGACCCGTTGCTCGACGATCTCACGCCACGCGAAACCGAGATTCTCACCACCATTGCCGAGGGCCTGTCCAACGCGGAGATCGCCCATAAGTTCTTCCTCTCCGAGGCAACCGTCAAGACCCACGTCCGCCGGATCCTGAGCAAGCTCCAGTTGCGGGACCGGGTGCAGGTGGTGGTTTACGCCTACGAGACCGGGCTTGTGGTGCCGAGCAACCCTGATTACTGAGCGCGGGCAAACGCCTCAGGGACTTGTGGAAGTATCATTTCCTTCGTGGCCTTTCGGCCGAGGCAGGGGCTGGTGTCCCTGCAGGGTAGGTGGAAAGGGACGCATGGAGCGGGCTGGTCTGGACGGCATCGATCAAAGGATCCTCGCGGAACTGACCAAGAATGCCCGCGTCCCTCACGCCGAACTCGCCGGCAAGGTACTTCTGTCCAGGAATGCGGTGCGGCAGCGGATCGACCGCATGGAACGGCAGGGCTATATCCAGGGCTACACAGTGGTAGCGGGAGTGGATGCAGAATCCTTGGTTTCGGCCTTCCTGATGGTTTACCGCAAGGACAGGATGCGGGGGGCCGACGTCCTGAACGAACTCCGATCGATTCCGGAAGTAGTCCTGTGCGATGTTCTCAGTGGCGACTTTGACCTCATCGTCCGTGTCGAAGCGCGATCCCTCGGCCGCGTCCAGGAGATCTGGGAGCAGATCGCTGCCCTCCCCGGAGTAAGCGACACCGTGACAGCAATGACCTTGTCCAACGTCATCCGACGGGCTTCGCAGTAGGGATCACCTGGTTCCGGCGGGTTTCAAGCGCTGTCTCCTTGGTGGGGCATTCTGACCAGTAAACGGTCACATCGTCATGCCCGTGGTGCAAAGTGTGCGTTATTCGCATTCACAAATGTTTTTAATGACTAAAGTCACACGATCTGTGTTACCTTCGTCACTACAAGCGCCCCCACGGCTCCCCGCCCCGGAAGTCCTCGGCGTACCGTTCGCACCTGTCACTTAACGGAGACAAGACATGGAATCTTCTACACCCCTGAAACTGGATCATCCAGCCGATGCACCCTTGGCTTCGCCGGAACCCGGGTTGCGCCGCTCCATGGGACCACGGCACCTGATCATGATCGCGATGGGAGGTGTGATCGGTTCAGGTCTCTTCCTGAGTTCGGGCTACACCATCTCGCAAGCGGGCCCGCTGGGGGCCGTGATCGCCTACTTGGTGGGCGCCTTCGTGGTCTATTTGGTGATGGCCTGCCTTGGCGAACTCGCCATTGCCTACCCCGTCTCCGGCGCTTTCCACATCTACGCGTCCCGCTCGATCGGCCCGGCAACCGGCTTTGCTACGGCCTGGCTGTACTGGCTTTGCTGGGCCGTGGCCATCGGATCTGAGTTCACAGCCTCAGGCTTGCTCATGCAGCGATGGTTCCCCGATGTTGAGGTCTGGGTGTGGTGCCTCGTCTTCGCTGCCATCCTCTTCGGCTTCAACGCTTTCTCCTCCAAGTTCTTCGGGGAATCCGAGTTCTGGTTCTCCATCGTCAAAGTGGGGGCGATCATCGCGTTGATCGTCTTCGGCGGGGCCGCACTGTTTGGCTTCCAGCCCCTCGCAGAGTCTGGCAACCACCCTTTCCTCTTTGAGAACTTCAATACCTCAGGTGGCCTCTTCCCCAACGGTTTCACCGGGGTCCTGGTCACCGCCCTGGCCGTCTTCTATGCCTTCTCCGGCTCTGAACTGATCGGCGTTGCGGCTGGAGAGACCAAGGACCCTGCAAAAAACATCCCCAAGGCCATGCGCAGCACGGTCATCCGACTCCTGATCTTCTTTGTGGGCGCCATTGCCGTCATCGCTGCGACTGTCCCTTACGAGCAAGTTGGTTTGGATGAAAGCCCGTTCGTCACGGTTTTCTCCTCTGTGGGCATCCCGTTCGCGGCGGACATCATGAACTTTGTCATCATCACCGCGCTGTTGTCAGCGGGGAACAGCGGATTGTTCTCCTGTGCACGAATGCTCTATTCACTGGCCGATGAAGGACATGGCCCCAGGGCACTCAAGAAGCTGACCCGTCGCGGAATACCCCTGGTCGCCCTTTCCGTCAGCATGGTGGGCGGGCTGGCGTCCCTGGTCAGCAGTGTGGCTGCACCGGAGACCGTCTACCTGGCCCTGGTGTCCATTGCCGGATTCGCGGTGGTGGGAGTCTGGATGTCCATCACTGCCTCACATTTCTTCCACCGGAGGGCATTCATCCGGAATGGCGGAAAGGTGGCTGATCTGGCCTACAAAGCCCCCTTCTTCCCGGTCCTGCCCATCCTGGCTTTCACCCTCTGCGTGGTATCCCTGATTGGCATAGCCTTCGACCCCACCCAGATCGCTGCGCTGTATTTTGGGGTTCCGTTCGTTGCGGCGTGCTACCTGTTCTTCCACTTCCGCTACGGCCCGAAGGCCAAGGCGAGGCGTTTGGTCTGATTCGAGGTTGGCCATGCGTCACGGCTGGGCTTCATGCCCGGCCGTGTCGCCATTTCCGGGGGAAACACAATGACCGCGAATGAAGAACTTTCTGCGGCGACGGACAATCTATCCAGTTGGCTTGAGATTGACGGCACCACCTTCGACGCAAATGTCCGGTCCATGCTGGCCATGCTCCAAGGCAAGGCTCTGTTGTGCGCCGTGATCAAATCCGACGCCTACGGGCACGGTGCGGACTTGTTGCTGCCGTTCCTGGTGGCGTCCGGAGTTCCGTACATAGGGATTGGCACCAACGCAGAAGCAGGGCTTGCCCGGGCTCATGGGTTCAACGGGAGGCTGTTACGGATCCGGGCCGCGGCACCGCAGGAGATCAGGGCCGGCCTGGCCCACGGGATCGAGGAACTTGTTGCCGATCCACAGAGTGCGTGGGAAATGAGCAGGATCGCCGCAGCGGAGGAGCGGACGCTGCGTGTGCACTTGGACATCAATTCCTCGGGAATCAGCCGTCACAGCCTCGATGTGTCCTCACCATTGGGACGGGCCTCCGCAGTGGGAATCGTCAGTCATCCGCAGTTGGAGCTCGCTGGCATCATGACGCACTTTCCACAGGACGACGTTGACCATGTGAAGCACGCCCTGAGCCGCTTCAAATCCGAATCGCATGCAATCCTTCACGAGGCGGGGATACCCCGGCGCGATGTCCTGCTGCATGCCGCCAACTCCTTTGCGGCCCTGAACGTCCCCACGGCCTGGTTGGACATGGTGCGCACAGGTGCTGCACTCTACGGTGATTCGGATCCTGGGCACGCCATGTTCCAACGGTGCATGACCTTCAAAGCCAGGATCGGGTCCGTCAACGGCTACCCGGCTGGAAGCGGCGTGGGATACGGGCTCACCCATACTCTTGCCACGGATTCGCGCCTCGCCACAGTCACCGTGGGCTACGGCGATGGGTATCGACGCTCACTTGGCCGGAGGGGAAATGTGCTGGTCCGTGGACAGCGGGTGCCGGTGGTGGACATCATCTCCATGAACTCCATGGTTGTGGACGTCTCCTCGGTGAGGGATGTCCGGCCAGGGGACGAGGTGGTCCTCTTCGGTGGGCAGGACGGCGGAAAAATCACGGTCGGGGAACTTGAAGCGGCGAATGCCGCAATACTCGCTGACCTCTACACTGTGTGGGCCAACAGGGCCCGTGTCCTTGCAGCGGACGCCACCGTGTGAGAATGGCGTGAACGCTTGGTGGAAGGAGCGGATTCGTGGAGGTGTCACCGGAGGCGTCATCCCTGGGCCAGGGTCTTCGCCTTGTCCGTATGGTCACGGACCGCGAAAAGCAGGGACGCCAACTTTTGGGTGTCTCGCAGCTGGCTGCCGGACTGGACATGGAGCAAAGCCGGGTCTCCCGACTGGCCCAGGAATTGTGTGATCTTGGACTGCTGGAACGGGTGGACCGTGGCCCCTTCCGCACAGGACCGCGGTTCTTCAGCCTCGCAGCCTCCCTGAACAGTACGTGGGTTCAGAAGTCACCTGCGGAACTTGAAGAACTGGTGTCCGCGTTCGGACTGCGGTCCCGGCTGTCCGTTCGGGAAGGTGTCCGTGTTCTTTTGCTGCGTTCGTCCACCAACAACTCTGTTCTTGGTGGGTTCGCCAAACCCGGCATGGTCACCCCGGTGTGGTGCACGGGTTCGGGGCGGGCCTTGCTGTGGGACCACTCGCCCAAGGACATCGGTTCCTTACTTAGGGACGTTAACTTCATCGGCGTAGGCGGACCCGCCGCCGCGCACACCGCCCCAGAGGTCGCCGATTTGATGGAGCGCGACAGGCCACGGGGCTTTGTTCTCGCTGCTGAAGAATTTGAACATGGCGTTTGGGAGCTCGCCGTCCCCGTTCGGACTGTGGATGGCCGGATCATCGCGGCCCTCAGCGTGCTGGGAAGCCAGTCCACCGTGGAGTCCGCTGCCCCGGAGATCGCCGCTGTCCTTCACTCCAGCGCCCAACGGCTCAGCGGCAGGCCGGTCCTGGAACCTTAGGCGTCGAACTGGCGTACGCCTCCGCCAACCCTGGACTCGAGCCATGTCCGCCAGGAACCGAGAGCCACGGCGAAGGCTTCCCGCTGGGGCTCCACGCGATGTTTTGGCCCAACGATTTGCAGGGCCGCGGCAACATCTCCCTTGAAGTCGCGGATGGGCGCGGACAATGAGTAGAGGCCGGGTTCGGCTTCTTCATCAACAATCGAGTATCCGCGGACGCGGGCTTTGTTGAGCCGTTCCAGGAAATCATCCACGGAAACCGGAGTGTTGGGGCCATGCCTCACGAACTCTACTGTGCTGAAGATTTTCCGGATTTCCGTGTCCGGGGCATCCCACAGGAGCGCCTGGCCGGCGTCACTGCAGTAGGCAGGGTAGGGGCGGCCCAACCAGGAGCCCACAAGGTTTGCGCTCTCGGGAACTTGCTCGCCAATGGTGACCGTACTGTTTCCGCTCAGTACGCCCAAAAAGCAGGCCTCGTTGGTTTCGGTGGCCAATCCTTCCAAGGCCGTGAGGCCATCGGTCTTCAGCCGTTGTTCTGTGACAAGTTGGGCGTCCGTCAGGATGGACCAATCCAGGCTGTACTCGCGTTGGTCCGAACGTGTCAGGAAGCCTTCCTGCTGCGCACCCTTCAGGCTTCGTGATACCTGGCTGCGGTCTTTGCCGAGGCGGGCTGCGACGTCGGCTACCGTACCGCCGTCGAAACCTTCCGCATGACGCGCCCCCACCGCAAGAAGGGCCATCATGCCGCGGCCCATGCTGGAGGTCTTTGACATGGATCGATTCTAGCTACCGTGGCTTGCGTCGGCATTACAGCCCGGCGTCACAGCCGGCATCACAGGACGGCCGGAGTCAGTGGATGGAGAAGACCCTGGCCGGGAAACCACTGCCCTCGAGCGGCTTTGCCCACGTAGCCACCAAGGCTGCACCGGCCTCCGGAAGGTGGTCCAGAGCGGCAAGAAGCTCTATCTGCCACTTGTCCTGGGCCAGGATGTAAGTTTCCAGGCTGAAATCCTGCCGCGACGTGGCCATGCCGGGGTCGGTGTCTGTCTGTTCATGGCCGATTGCGCTGACGGCTCGTTTTTCGACCAGGTACTCCAAAACTTCCCGCGACCATCCGGGAGTATGGCTGATCCCGGCTTCGTCGACGTTCGCCATGGCTGTACTGTCCGGCCAGCGGCGGCTCCAGCCCGTGCGCAGGGCCACGAACGACCCGGCGGGGATGTCCCCGTTCCTCGCCTCCCAGCCCAGGACGTCCTCCACAGTGGGGGTAGCATCCGGATCGGCCGCGACGCGGTCGCTGATGTCCAGGACAACCAACGGCAGGATCATGTCCTCCACGGGCAGTTGGTCGAGCGTCCGGCCGCCCAGGACAAAATGCGACGGCGGATCAACGTGCGTACCCCACTGGCCCACAATCGAGTATCTGTGGGCTGTAAACCCGTCTCCCTTTTCCAGATCGAAGAGGGTTTCCCTGTCTTCGTCGGGAAAGGCCGGAAAATGCGGCTGGCCGGGATGAAAGGCGTGTGTCAGGTCCGTAAATGTCCTGTTGCGGAGAAGGGGTGCCAGTTCCTGCCAAAGGGGCGAGCTCATGATGCCACCCGCGCTTCGGCGTGGACGGTGGAGCTGCTGGAGACACTGAGCGGACCCGAGACCTCGATGACAGGGACTTCCCACGGGTGGATGTCGACAATCCGTTGCACCAACTCCTGGACAGTCCGGTAGTCGAGGGAATCGTCGAAGTAGGTGGTGAACACAAAAGTAGGCGAGATGGTCCGCTGGCCTACAGCGCCGAGAGTGGGCTTGGCCCCCTCAGCTACGGTGAATCCCTCGAAACCCGCGGAGGACTCGAAGACGTGGTGGTAGTTGCCGAAGCCGCCCAGCTCGGGGGCCGACTGCAGTTCGTTCAGCAGGGAGGCAATGCCTTCATCAGACTCAAGGGCGCCAAGGTCGCCAGCGGCCATTTGCTTCATGGTTTCCACGGGAATGGGCCAGTGAATTCGAAGCTTTCGCACTGGTTTCAATTCAATGTTCATAGCGAGTGACCTTCCGTCATTATGTCCGTTGAGCCATCGTGCCACGATGTGACGGGCATTACAAGCATATAGAAATGTTTATACTGCACACGATGTCGGATTTGCACAGTCCCCCCACAGCCTTCCCATGTACAAGGCACAGGACGCACGCGTTACATGGAGACATGACTACTCCCCATCCCAACCACGATCGCGGACTCGAATTCGACCTCTCCACACTCCTGAGCCGGCGACGCACTTTGGGTGTGCTCTTCGGCGCCGGGACTGCGGCCGCCCTCGCAGCCTGCACGCCCGGTTCGGATGTCAGCGGCACATCGTCGTCGAGCACTTCCAGCGCCCCGGCCGCAGCAACGGCTACGGAAGGTACGACGGCGGCCGCATCGCCAACAGCGTCCGCCACCAGCACGGTGACCCGGGCATTTGCTGAATGCGGCGTCGAGATCCCTGAGGAGACGCTCGGGCCCTACCCGGGAGATGGCTCCAATGGCCCCAACGTACTGGAGGCCTCCGGGGTGGTCCGCCGGGACATCAGGTCCAGTTTCGGAACGTCCACCACTACGGCCGAGGGCGTACCCCTCACGGTGACCCTGACACTCCTGGACAACGCCAATGGCTGCTCACCGCTGGCTGGTGCTGCAGTGTACGTCTGGCATTGCGACCAGAACGGCAAGTACTCCCTCTACGATTCGGGCCTGGAGGACCAGAACTATTTGAGGGGTGTACAGGAGGCTGACGCCAACGGCCAGTTGACCTTCAGCACCATCTACCCAGGCGCGTACAACGGCCGCTGGCCACATATTCACTTTGAGGTATTCGAATCGATGAGCAACACCACTGCTGCCGGGCAGGTGTTGGCTGTCTCGCAGATCGCCCTCACAGAGGCGGCATGCAAAGCGGTCTACGCAACCGCGGGCTACGAGTCCAGCGCCCGAAACTTCCCCAACACCACGCTGACCTCGGACAATGTCTTTGGCGACGATGGGGGTATATACCAACTCGCGACTATATCCGGCTCGGTTGCCGGCGGTTATACGGCCGCCCTGAACGTCACCGTTTAATCCGGGCGGTGTTCAAAGCGCGGCTAGACTCGGGGTCATGCCTTCGAATGCTTCCGCAGCAGTTGACCACATCCAGGATCTCGGCGCCTACGTTTCTGCGTCACCGTCGAGCTTCCATGCAGTCCACGAGGCCGCCCGCAGACTGGATGCCGCAGGCTTCACGGCACTCGATGAACTGAAGCCGTGGGATGGCGGAGCGGGCAAGTTCTACGTGATCCGCGACGGCGCCCTGATTGCGTGGGTAACGCCCGAAAATGCCGGCCCCACCACGGGCTTCAATATCCTCGGTGCACACACCGATTCGCCGTCCTTCAAACTCAAGCCGAAGCCCACTACGGGCAAATTCGGCTGGCTGCAGGCCGGCGTTGAGGTGTACGGCGGACCCCTGTTGAATTCCTGGCTGGACCGGGAACTGCAGTTGGCGGGCCGTTTGGTCATGCGTGACGGCACCCAGCATCTGACAGCCACGGGCCCTCTTCTGCGCTTCCCCCAGTTGGCGATCCACCTGGACCGGGGTGTTAATGACAACGGCCTCCACCTTTCCAAGCAGCAGCATATGAACCCCGTCTTCGGCCAAGGCGACCCCGCGGGTGAGGATCTTTTGGGCTTGCTCGCCGATCGCGTGGAGGGCACCGCTGTTGATGCTGCGGACATCGGCGGGTACGACGTCGTAGTGGCAGACACGCAACCCCCTGCGGTTTTCGGAGCCAACAGTGAGTTCTTCGCGTCAGGCCGCATGGATAACCTTTCTTCCACGCACGCGGGCCTGGTGGCACTGATCAGTCACGCGGCGTCAGCTCGGGTTGGGGGTCCGATCGCCGTCCTGGCCGCATTCGATCACGAGGAGATCGGCTCCAACTCGCGCTCCGGAGCGTGCGGCCCCATCCTCGAAGACATCCTGGTCCGCATCTCGGACGGCCTCGGCGCCTCGGTGAGCCAGCGGCGGCAGGCGCTGGCGGCGTCGTTCTGTGTTTCCGCCGATGCCGGCCATGCTGTACACCCGAACTACGCGGAAAAGCATGATCCCGCCAACAAGCCAGTGCTGAACGGTGGCCCGCTGCTGAAGATCAACGCCAACCAGCGTTACGCCACGGATGCCACAGGTGCTGCGTTCTGGGCCCGGTTGTGCGACGAATCCGGCGTTCCCTACCAGGAATATGTGTCCAACAACGATCTCCCGTGTGGATCCACCATTGGACCCCTGACTGCTACGCGCCTTGGTATCCGGACCGTGGATGTGGGCATTCCCCTGTTGTCCATGCACTCCGCGCGCGAGCTCTGCGGCGTTAAGGATCCACGGTACCTGGCAACTGTTGTTGAGTTGTTCTTCCGCACCTTCGTCTAACGGAAGCCTCAAACACTCATTTCAGGGGCATTACAAAAGTTTTCAATACGAAACATTGGATGCCTCAAGGTGTACATTTTGTGCACACTCCCCTTTTTGGGGGCGTCAAAATGTTCAGCTGCACAGGTAGTGCGATGGTGCAGCAAGCTAGCGTGAGTGAGTCATGTGGCCCGTGGCACACCACTCCGGGCCACCCCGCAAAAACTTAAAGGACGGCGCAGATCCATGCACGCTGACCAACAACTTTCAAAATCCTTGAAGCCCCGGCACCTCTCCATGATCGCCATCGCCGGCGTTATTGGCGCAGGCTTGTTTGTAGGGTCCGGCGCTGCTATCCAGCAAGCCGGTCCCGGCATCCTCGTGGCGTACTTGGCTGCCGGCCTGGTGGTTATCCTGGTCATGCGCATGCTGGGCGAGATGGCTGCTGCCAATCCGGAGACCGGCTCGTTCTCCACCTACGCTGACAAGGCCCTTGGCCGGTGGGCTGGCTTCAGTATCGGCTGGCTCTACGCTTGGTTCTGGATCATCGTCCTCGGCATCGAGGCAACGGCGGGCGCCGCCATCATGCACCGCTGGGTTCCCGGTGTGGACCAGTGGATCTGGGCGCTGATTTTGATGGTGCTCCTGACGCTGACCAACCTGGGTTCCGTCAAGTCCTACGGCGAGTTCGAGTTCTGGTTCGCGTCCATCAAGGTGGCCGCAATTGTCATCTTCCTGCTCGCAGGCATCGCTGCCATCCTGGGCCTCATGCCGGGCGTCTCCGCCCCGGGCGTCGCCAACCTCCTGAATCAGGGCGGTTTCATGCCGAACGGTCCGGGCGCAGTCCTGGCGGGCATCCTCGTGGTGGTCTTCTCGTTCTTCGGCGCCGAAATCGCCACCATCGCGGCCGGCGAATCGGAAAACCCCGTAGACGCCGTCAAGAAGGCCGTGAAGTCCACCGTGTGGCGCATCCTGATCTTCTACATCGGATCCATCGCCATTGTTGTCACGCTTCTGCCGTGGAACGACGCCTCCGTTGCCAAGAGCCCGTACGTTGCCGTGATCGAGCTGTACGGAATCCCGGGCGCAGGCACCATCATGGATATCGTTGTCCTCACCTCGGTGCTGTCCTGCTTGAACTCCGGCCTCTACACCGCCAGCCGCATGCTCTTCTCGCTCTCCCAGCGCGGAGACGCCCCCAAGTCCTGGATGAAGATCTCCAAGCGTGGCGTCCCGGCAGCAGCAGTGCTGGCCTCCACGGTGGTGGGGTTCATTACCGTTGGCCTGAACTACATCGCCCCGGACACGGTGTTCCTGTTCCTCGTGAACACGTCCGGTGCCATCGCGCTCTTTGTGTGGCTGGTCATTGCGGCCTCGCAACTCATCCTGCGCAAACGCATGGGGGCTGCAGCCAAGGACCTCGACCTCAAGATGTGGTTCTTCCCGTACCTCACGTGGATCGCCATCGGCGCCATCGTGGCCCTCATTATTGGGATGGTGATCATCGAATCCACCCGTGAGTCGCTCTTCCTGTCGCTGGCGTTGGCCGCAATCGTGGTGGGCATCGGCATTTGGCGCTACCGCAAGCGTGGCGCCGCTTCACCCGAGGCGACCACCGCGGACGCCGAGCAGGCGACGGTCGGTGGGGGACCGGCGTCGTAAGCGTCCTTCAGCAGCGGGGCAGCCAGCGTCAGCGTTCGACGACGGCTGCCCCGTTTCGCTTTAAGGTCACCGCCGTAGGCCTCGTGGCTACTGGGCCAGGCCGATGACGAGGTTGATGGTGACGGCAAGGATGACTGTTCCAAACAGGTAGGACAGCAGGCTGTGCTTCAGCGCCTCCAGCCGGATCGAGTGGTTGCCGAGATTGGTGTCCGATACCTGGTACGTCATGCCCAGGCTCGTGGCCAGATAAGCGAAGTCCGTGTACTGCGGCGGCCGGTCCTGGTTGAAGCTGATGCCACCCACTGCACCGCCGGCGTGGGCGTCCTGGCTGTAATACAGCTCGGCGTACCGCAGCGTGAAAAGCGTTTGGACCAGCATCCAGGACAGTCCCACACACGCCAGGGCGAGTGCCGCAGAAGATAGGCGGGAGCCGGTTCCCTCAGTGTGCGAATTGACGATCACGGCGGCCACAGCAGCAAGGCTGGCCAGGTTGGCCACGAGTATCAGCAGGTCGGTGACTCCCCGCGACGGGTCCTCGGACGTTGCATGGTGCTGCGTTTCTGCAGGATCGAGCCGTGCGATCACCAGCCAAACCCAGACAACGTAGACCAAGGCGGCCACGGCCCAGCCAACCGCGGGCGCATCCACCCAGCTGCCTGAGATGCCGGAAGCGACGAACGCGGCTGTGCCCGCCAGGACCATGACCACAAAGCGCAGCCGGCTCCGCCTCACCCTGACGTTATCCATGTGCCCACCCTAACCAGTGGGGGAGCTCAAAAGTCGGTTGGGCTTGACGGCTCCGTTTGCTCGCTGCGCTTCTTGTCGGCCTGAAGGATGCCGTCGCGGACGCCTGAGCGGATCACGAAGTACAGGGCGTAGAGTCCGATCCCGGCGAAGACGACAGTCAGGACCAAGGCATTCAGGGGTGTGGCATCCATGGCCACCACCCTAGCGAGGCTCCATCAAGACCTCAGGAATCTGCGGATCGGCCCTGTTCGTGTTACTGTCTTTGTCGCTGTCGAGGAGAAAAACGAAACATTGTTTCTCCTGATCACCTTGCGCGGGTGGCGGAATGGCAGACGCGCTAGCTTGAGGTGCTAGTCCTCGAAAGGGGGTGGGGGTTCAAGTCCCCCTCCGCGCACAAAGAAACCCCCGGAAGGTCGCCTTCCGGGGGTTTTGCAGCGTTCGGCCCGGGGCTCTCGTGTTCGGGCCTACGCTCCCGGGCGGGGTGCGAACATGATGACGCCCACGCCCACTATGCAGATTGCAGCCCCGACTACGTCCCAGCGATCAGGGCGGAAGCCGTCCACCAGCATTCCCCAGGCCAGCGAGCCGGCGATGAAGACGCCCCCGTAGGCGGCCAGGACCCTGCCGAAGTGCGCGTCGGGCTGAAACGCTGCGAAGAAGCCGTAGATGCCCAGTGCGACGACGCCGAGGCCGGCCCACCACCAGGCCTTGCCCTCCCGGACGGCCTGCCAGATCAGCCACGCACCGCCGATCTCTGCAACGGCGGCCAGGACGAAGAGAATGATGGACTTCAGGGCGGTCATTGCTCCAGTATTCCCTGCTGGCTGTCCGGGTTATCCACATACGCCAAGTGACCGGTTCCGGCGACGGATCCGCTCGAATAGCTTTGGGTGCAGGAGATGCACTAAGATATTGAAGTCTGTGTTGCGCCCTCCTTCCGAGTCTTCGGCGGGGGAGCGGGTACACGGCATCGCAAATGAACCTCCTGTTACGGAAATACCGTAACCGCTTAGCCCAAAGGAGGTGGGTTCACATATGCGTCCTTACGAATTGATGGTAATCATCGACCCCGAGGTCGAAGAGCGTACCGTAGAGTCGTCGCTTCAGAAGTTCCTCAATGTCATCACCACCGATGGTGGAACCATCGAAAAGGTTGACATCTGGGGCCGTCGCCGTCTGGCGTACGACATCAAGAAGAAGTCCGAAGGTATCTACGCCGTGGTGAACTTCACCGCAGCACCGGCTACCGCCAAGGAACTTGATCGCCAGCTGTCTCTTAACGAGACGATCATGCGCACCAAGATCATCCGTCCTGAAGACCAGAAGGTCGTTGCTGAGTAATCAGCCCCTTCCAGATCTTTATCCCGCAGGAACGAACAAGGAGGCAGTAGATGGCAGGCGAAACCACTATTACGGTCATCGGTAATCTCACCAATGACCCCGAGCTGCGGTTCACCCCGTCTGGCTCAGCAGTAGCGAACTTCACCATCGCTTCTACTCCCCGGACCTTTGACCGCCAGTCCAATGAGTGGAAGGACGGGGAAACCCTGTTCCTCCGCGCATCTGTATGGCGCGAAGCAGCCGAGAACGTGGCCGAGTCCCTCACAAAGGGCATGCGCGTCATCGTTTCCGGCCGTTTGAAGAGCCGTTCCTACGAAACAAAAGAAGGCGAAAAGCGCACCGTTATCGAGCTTGAGGTCGACGAAATCGGCCCTAGCCTGCGTTACGCAAACGCCAAGGTCAACCGTACCCAGCGCTCCGGCGGCGGGCAGGGCGGCTTCGGTGGCGGTAACGCCGGTAATTCCGGTGGCTTTGGAGGTGGCGCTCCTGGTGGAAACCAGGGCGGCGGCAACTCCGGTGGAACCTGGGGCGGCAACCAGCCCGCACAGCAGCAGGATGATCCTTGGGCTACGCCCGGTGTCAGCAATGCCGGCGGCTGGGGCAACGGCCCGGATTCCGAACCTCCCTTCTAAACAAAACATAAACGTCCGACGCCGGACGCTCACCCGGACTGCCGCGAGGCACCTTGGTGGCAACCGCCGTCGAACACCACCATCCCGTGGATCAATATCCACGGGCTCCATAGAAAAGGAGCTCCACGATGGCTAAGGCTGAACTCCGTAAGCCCAAACCAAAGTCCAACCCCTTGAAGGCCGCTGACATCACTGTCATCGACTACAAGGACGTAGCACTGCTGCGCAAGTTCATCTCCGACCGCGGAAAGATCCGCGCTCGTCGCGTTACTGGCGTTACCGTTCAGGAACAGCGCAAGATCGCCCAGGCAATCAAGAACGCCCGCGAAGTTGCTCTGCTGCCTTACTCCGGCGCTGGCCGCGGCTAAGGGAAGGGATTAACTAACATGGCAAAGCTCATTCTGACCCACGAAGTAACCGGTCTCGGTGCTGCTGGCGACGTTGTGGAGGTCAAGGACGGTTACGCACGTAACTTCCTGCTGCCCCGCGGCTTCGCTCTGACCTGGTCGAAGGGTGGCGAGAAGCAGGTTGAGTCCATCAAGGCTGCCCGCGCCGCTCGTGCGCACGCTTCTGTTGAAGCTGCACAGGCCCAGGCCCAGGCTCTGTCCTCCAAGAAGGTCAAGCTCGAGGTGAAGGCCGGCGAGTCCGGTCGTCTCTTCGGCACCGTCAAGCCTGCTGACGTCGCTGCTGCTGTTGAGGCCGCTGGCCTCGGCGCCATCGACAAGCGCAACGTTGAACTGCCGAACCACATCAAGTCTGTCGGTTCGTACACGGCCAACGTTCGCCTGCACGAGGACGTTTCCGCTGTCATCGACCTCGAGGTCGTTGCAAGCAAGTAACGCAGTGTTACGCAGCGCAAAGTAGTCTTTGACTGCATCCAAGACCCCCACCACCGGATTCCGGTGGTGGGGGTCTTTTTTGCGGGGGAATCAGGGAGTGTGGATCTCCTCCATCACGTGCTTGTACCCGGTACGGATCATCTCAGCCAGGGTGTCCCGGTCCACGTCGTCCAGTTTGTTCACATACAGGCATGCGGCACTGGTCTTGTGCTTTCCGAGTTCCGGAAGCAGCCGGTCTGCGTCGGGACCTTCGGTGAGGCCGTAGAGCACCAGGCTGCTCTTGCGCGGTGAGAATCCGACGGCGGCGGCGTCGCCTTCGCGGCCGCTGTCGTACTTGTAGTGATAGCTGCCGAAGCCAACGATCGACGGCCCCCACATGACGGCTTCCTTGCCGGTGATGTCACGCATCATCTTCAGCAGTTCGAAACCGTCCGCACGCCGGGTCGGGTGCTCCACGGCGGCCAGGAATTCTTCCACGGACACGTCCGTGGGCTGGGTCTTGTTCTCTGCCATAGGGGTAGTTTTGCAGACCCGGGGCACGTGCGTCAGCAAAACCGGCCAGCAACCGGTGATAGCCTGCAGCGGTGACTTCAGAAGCCCTGCGCAGCCGCCCGTTCCACCAGGTGGACGTCTTCTCCGACCAGCCTTACCGAGGCAACCCGCTTGCCGTGGTGGTCGATGCCGAAGGCCTCAGCACAGGCACAATGCAGCACTTCGCCAACTGGACCAACCTTTCCGAGACCACGTTCCTCCTGCCTCCCACGGACCCACTGGCGGATTACAAGGTGCGGATCTTCACAGGCAGCGAGGAGTTCCCCTTCGCAGGGCATCCGACGCTGGGTTCAGCACACACCTGGCTTCAGGCCGGGGGAGTGCCCAAGGCTGACGGCGTCCTGGTCCAGGAGTGCGGCGCCGGTTTGGTGAGGGTGAAGCACGACGCCGGGCGGTTGGCTTTCGCCGCGCCGCCGCTGACGCGCTTTGGCCCGGTTGATGACAGTATCAGGGTCCAGCTCGCTGCCGGCCTGCGTCTTCCGGACGAAGCTCTGTTGGACGCATCATGGCTGGTCAACGGACCCACATGGATCGGTGTGCTCCTCGGTTCCGCGGAACAAGTTTTGGCCATCGAACCGGATTTCGCTGCCATGGGTGACCTCAAGGTCGGTGTGATCGGACCGCATCAACCGGGTACCGGCGTCGACTTTGAAGTCCGTACGTTCATCCCTGGCGACGCCATGGTGGAAGACCCGGTCACGGGCAGTTTCAATGCCGGCGCGGCGCAGTGGTTGATCAGCAGTGGCCGGGCGCCTGAAGAGTACATTGCAGCCCAGGGCACCGTGCTGGGCAGGGCAGGCAGGGTCCATATCACAGCGGAGGACGGCGAGATTTGGGTGGGTGGAGCGTCGGCCACGTGCATCGAAGGAACGGTGCTGCTCTAAAGGCTTCCCAAGGCACTGCCCGCACCGCTGTCACGTGCGCTTGGGCCTCGACATCACCACCACCAAGAAGATCCCTGAACTGAACACGGCCTGCACCATCAGGACGGTCGATGGGACGTACCCCAGATAGAGTGCCACGAGCAGCGGGATGGTCGCCAAAATGGTCACGTCCAGCCCCCGCAGCAGGGAGCCCAGCTGCGCTCGGGGAACAGGACCAAACGGAGTCTCAACCGGCGGGGCGGTCCAGTCCGGTGGCGTTCTGGTGGCCGCGCGGAGAGTTCCCGCGCCCATGCCCACGCCTGCCAGGGCACCGACCAGTATCAACCACGGATCCGCTGCGCCGAGGAGAACCAACAGCCCACTGAGCACCGCCATCCACAGGGACATGGCAAGGCAAGGCATGAGTGCGCGACTGGTCCTGACCAGTGCCGGATGCAGTGGAAGCATGGCGTCGAGCTCAGGAACCAGGGCGGTCTTCCGGGCCACGGTTCCCATCCCGGAAGCCGTGGCACACCCCGCGATCACGATGACCGCCAGCTGCACGAACTCCGGCAGCCCGCCTTCCACCGAAAGCATGGCGATGCAGGCAACAAGCCACAGGAGGGGTGGCATCAGCGGAGGATTGAGTCTGAAGAAGGCAACTGCATCAGCACGGATCAGCGCCCTGAGGGGGCCGTGCGTGTGCCGGGCGTAAAAGCGGGCCGCCCTGCCGCCGTCGACCCTTTGACGGCCGCCGCTCAAGGCGCGCAGCACCTCATTGGCGTCCATCATGAACAGCGAAGCCCCGGCATGACCGGCCACGGCTCCGCCGCGAGCCAGCTCTTCACCCCGCACGCGTCCGGACCGCGGCACAACCAGCGCCAATAATCCGACAGCGGCAAGGCCCACCAGCGCTGTTGGCCACGGAGACCACGACAGCGCGGGAAGGAACGAGCACCCCAAAGTCGCCGCCGCAGTGGTCGCCTTACCCAGCCGGGGTCCCAGTAGACCGAGCTGTTGCACGGCCGCCAGAACCACCGCAATGGCGCCGGCACCGCCAAAAGTGAGTGCAGCGAAAACGTGTTCAACGGGGGCGCGGTCAATGGCGATCACCATGCTGAAGGGAAGGTAGATGATGGCCGAACCGGCTGCGGTAAGCGCGACTTTGCCGAGGAACGGCGGCAGGACCATGGGGCGCCGATCCACCGGTAGAGTCAGCCACCAGGTGCTCTCCGCGCCACTCACTGCCATGGGTCCGAACTTGCGTGCCAGGTTGCTGATGGACAGAAGGACCGCGAAGGTCACGGACGTCCACAACACGGGTTCCGGCAAAACAAGCCATTGCTCGCCAATGACGCTGCCGGTGGTGGAAGCGCGGTCCGCGATTTCGTTGCGCAGCGCGAGAACGAACGAGGCTGCGATGGTCAGGGACACGCCGATGCCGAGGCCCCAACTGTAGGCATCGACGAACCTGTCGCTCCACGAGATCCGACTGCGTTTGTAGCGTCGGGCGGACTTGCGGGTAAACCGGACGATGTCAGCAGCCAGCTCCCTGTTCCGGCCGGACGGTTCAAGCGTGATCATGTCAGGAGCCGGCAATGATCGAGGCCCCCTGTTCCGGATCGAATACCTGGACTTCCTCGTCAATAACCAAACAGGATGAGGCGGTAGCGAGCAAGAGCTGGGGATCATGGGTCACCAGAACCACTGCGCCACCCTCTTTGGCGTGGGCGGCGATGCGCTCACCTAGGGCCACCCGCATCCGCGGATCGAGCCGTTGCTCCGGCTCATCAAGGATCAGGAGCGACGACGGACGGATCAGCCCCGCTGCCAGCAGCAGCCGGCGCCGCTGGCCCGAAGAGAGGGCGTCAGGGATGGCGTGCGACCTGCCCTGGAGCCCGAAGAAATCCAGCTCTTCCTCAACACGCGCTTCGGGGTCCTCCAATGAATGGCCGCGGGCGATGAGGAGGAGGTGCTCCCGAACTGTGAGGGACGGGAAGAAGAGGTCGTCGTCAAACACTGCCGAAACTTGCCGGCGGAAGGGAACGGCGTCAGGGTCGATGAGAAGGCCGTGGACTTTCACGTCGCCGGCCAAGGACGCCTGCCGTCCCGCAAGAGTACGGGCTACCGTGGACTTCCCGGCGCCGTTGACACCCACGATTCCCAAGACTTCACCCGGATCCACGGATGCAGAAACTTCCCCGCACACCGGAGCCCCGGCGTACCCAACCAGCAAGCCTTCGGCTTCCAAAACTGTCCCCATGATGCAACCCTACCGGCGGGATTGGCGCGACCTTGCCGGAGCGTTTAGCGTGAGTCTTATGTCCGCATCCGATGCTTCCGTGAAGGCCAACGGCAACCCTTTGCTTGTCCTGGGCAAGATCACCTCCATCCTGGATGCTTTCTCGTTGTCCAAGCCGGTACTGCAGTTGGCAGACATCCGCGAATCCACCGGCATGCCCACGTCGACGGTGCAGCGACTGGTCACGAACCTCACGTCGCAGGGCTTCCTGGACCGGGAAGGCGATGCGTACCGCATCGGCATGCGGATGGCCTACTGGGCGGCGCCGGCAACCCGCGGTATGGACGTGGTGGACATCCTGGGTCCGCTGCTCAAGTCCCTTCGGGACACCACCGGCGAGACTGCGTGCTTCTTCAAAGCAGAACAGCACTACCGGGTCTGCGTGGCCATGGCAGAAACGCATCACGCACTCCGCCGGGAGATGCACTTGGGAAAGATTGTGCCGCTTCACGCAGGGTCGGCAGGCAGGGTGCTCCTGGCCTGGTCGCCGGAATTGATGGAAGCCGTGCTGCGGGATCCGTTGGAGTCCATCACGGATCACACCATCACCAGTTCCGAGGAGCTCGAAGCGGCGGTGAAGAAGACCCACGCTGACGGGTTCGCCATCACTGTGGGTGAGCGGGAAGACGGCGCATCAGGGCTATCCGCGCCGGTTTTCGATTCGGCCGCCGGCTTGGTGGGCGCCGTCACTATCAGCGGGCCAACCCTTCGGATGCCGCGGGAGACATGCGAGGCTTGGGTGGAGCCCCTGCTGGCTGCCGCTGAGCACATGACCAGGCTGATCGGTGGACGTTTCCCCGGCGAGAGCTGATTAACAACGTAAGGGAGAATGACGATGGCCGGGAAACACTCCACAGTGGACGCCTACATCGCAGCCCAGCCTGAGGCTACCCAGCTGATCCTCAAGGAGATCCGCAGGAGCATTCACGCAGCAGTTCCCGATGCCGGCGAGATGATCAGTTATGACATTCCCACAGTCACCATCGATGGGCACTATGTGGTGTATTTCGCTGCCTGGGCACACCACATTTCGGTGTATCCGGTCCCTCGGGGAGACGAAACGTTGAATAACGAGTTGGAGCAGTATCTGTCCGGGAAAGGAACCTTGAAGTTTCCTTTATCCAAGCCAATCCCGTACCAATTGATCAGCAGGGTTGCTGGCCAGCTCGCGGCGGAAAGACGACGGAAACACTGATGCGTGATTTTGAGACTTTGGTGGCGGAGGCCGGGGAAGCCGACGTGAACGGCTGGGGATTCGCCTGGCTGGACGGGCGGGCAACCGAAGAACGTCCGCCGTGGGGATATGCGAAGTTGCTGGCGGGCCGCCTTGCCGCTGTCCGGAGTGCCTTGGACCTGGACACTGGTGGCGGCGAGGTGCTCTCAGCGGCCACCCAGTTTCCTGAACTGATGGCTGCCACCGAGGGCTGGCCGCCCAACGCCCAACGCGCCCGTGGGTTACTGGGGCCGCGCGGAGTAGACATCCTGGAGACGACAGCCGGTTCCGGCCTGCCTTTCCCTGACAGTTCCTTCGAGCTCGTGACCGCACGCCACCCGGTCAGGCCCGACTGGAAAGAAATTCACCGCGTCCTGATCCCCGGTGGCTGCTATTTCGCCCAGCATGTGGGACCGGCGTCGGCCTTTGAACTGATTGAACACTTTCTGGGGCCTTTACCGGAACAGCGTAAGGGGCGGGACCCCCAGGCCGAGGCAGCGGCTGCCGAAGCCTCCGGCCTCACCATCACGGACCTCCGCACCGCCCGGTGCCGGATGGAGTTCTTCGACGTGGGCGCCGTGGTGTGGATCCTGCGCAAATGTGTGTGGTGGGTTCCCGATTTTTCAGCAGAACGCTATCTGGGCAGACTGAGGGAATTGGATGAGCAGATGAGGTCCGGGCGCCCGTTCGTTGCCCACTCAACACGGCATCTGATAGAGGCCCGGAAAGAGCGTAAGCAGCCGGCCCATGCAGCAATGCCCTAGGGGAATCAGAGCAGTGAACGCGCCTCAAGATCTTCCATGGCCCACGTGAGGATCTTCAGGTCGAAGGGATCCCGCTCTTGGATGCCAAAGAGGTAGGCGTCGAAATCCCACGGCCTGGCGTTTCCGCCGTTGGCCCAATACCAAGCCCATAAATCGTCCAGGGTGATCTCATGCTCCATGACCAGCGACCGGGCCGTCTGGCGTGAGTCTTCCATGAACCTTTCCCGACTCCTGACACGGCACTAACCGCATCAGGCTGATTGACGTGATCTTGCTTCTTAAGGTGCATTTTCATGCTTGCACGTTCAGGGCCCATCCGAAACCCCAGCGGCTTTGGGAATACTATGGGAACTTCCGAGGGAAACTATCGCCTGAAGAGGGACCTCGCAATGAATCAGGAGCACACTGTGGATTCTGCCCGGACCTTTGAGTCGATCGTCATCATTTTTAACCCCAACAGCACGGGGGATGCGCCTGAGTTGGCGCAGCAGTTGCATGACCGGCTGAAGGAGCTCCTCTCCTATCAGCCTGAGATCACCCTCCAGCCCACCGAACACGCCGGACACGCCGTCGATCTGGCGAGGGAAGCGGCCAGCAAGGGCGGCGACGTCCTGGTGGTGTCCGTCAGCGGCGATGGCGGCTACAACGAGGTGGTTAATGGTGTGATGCAGGCCGGGAACCCCAAGGCTGTCTGTGCAGTCAGGGCTGCCGGAAACGCCAACGACCACAGCAGGATCATGTCGACGAAACCATTGGAAGAGGCCATTGCCGAAGGCCATGTTCACCACATTGACCTTCTCCGCATCCACACGGGCCAAAACGAGAATGAGCCCCTCGAATATGCGCATTCCTACATCGGATTCGGCTTGACCCCTGTGGTGGCCACCGAACTCGAAAAGGGCAGTAAAGGTGCCTTGACGGAAATGGTCACCGTGATCCAGACGTTTTCCAAGTTCGAGCCGTTTGGCATTCGCTTGGCTGACGGGAAGCGCCGGAAATTCGACAGCCTCGTCTTCGCCAATATCAATGAAATGGCCAAGTACGCCACGCTCAGTGAAGCCGCAAACCACCCATCCGACGGGAAGTTTGAGGTCATCACTTTCCCGCATATGCCCAAGTGGCGCGTTCTCCTGACTGCGCTCAAGGCCACCACGCAGGGCTTGGGTGACCAACCGAGCATGAGCAAGTATGAATTCACCACGCTCAAGCCCCTGCCGTATCAAATGGATGGCGAGGTGAAGAGTGTTGAAGCGAACGTCAAGGTCACGGTGGAGTGCGCTCCCCGCGCCCTGGCCACTCTCGGCTAGGCACGCTTAGCCCGCAGTGGCGCATGCGACGGTGACGAAGTCGTAGATCCGGCCACGGAGTTCATTGGACGCCGCGATCTTCACCAACCCCTGACGTTCACCCACTGTGACCCTTAATGGCAATAGTGTCCCCACCTTGTCCTCGGCGACGGCATGTGGGTCGCAGCGCGCAGGTCTCATGTGCAAGGCCAAAACGCGTGTGGCGTCACCGGGTGCGATGGTGACGTTCCGCGGCCAGGGATCAGAGGGTGTCTCCGCCAGAAGGGTGGTTCCGTCGATCGATTCAATGGTGAGGCTTTTCGCGGATCCACCCGGCGTGGCCGGCGTCACGACAAGGCGCACGACGGCGGTGCGGCCGTCCGCTGCCACCTCAAGTGCGGGGTCCAGGACCATTGAGGCGACGGCGGCAGCTTCTGCTGCGAGGCACAGTTCGCCGGCGTTTCTGGCGAGGACGTTGAAGGGATCGGAAGCCTCGGTGATCCCGTCCACGGGTTCTTTGCCCGTTGCTGCGTAGGTGATCCTGGCGTTGAGTTCCGGTGACGCTGTGCCGGATGCTTCGCAGGCGGCCCCCGGCAAAGCAGCAGGAAGGCTTTTGGGCTGACGCGGCGGCAGCTCCAAGCTGCCTTCCAATGGTTCCCAGGAAATGTCACCGTCAAAAAGCGTGGATCGCAGCCGGGCGGCGGTCACCGTCAGGGGAGCGTCCGTGGTGTTGGTGAGCTGCAGCATGATGGCCTGCTTGCCGTATTGGTCCCGGGACTGGTTGACCTCAACGTAGATGGGTCCTGGGCTTCCGCTGGAGGGCTCCGAAACGGAGCCGCCGCCACCAGTTCCGCCGGAGTCGCACGCGCCCACAAGCGGCAGTGTCGCGGCGAAGCCCAGACCCGCCGCAAGGGAACGCCACCCTCGGCTCATCATCAGATCAGTGTAGGGGCGCCGCCAAGCAGCGCGGTACCCTCGCAGGAACCGCGGGGTCCTCCGCTGAATTGGTCTGGCTCTGATTCGTGGACGGCGGGTTCTTATGGATCCGGCCGCGCTGGGATTTCGGCACGCCCTGGTGGCGGTACGCTATGGCTCACGCAGACTTCGCAGTAATGTCCCTGAAATCTAGAACGAAAGGCCACGCCGATGTCATTCCAGGCTTATCTCGACGCCATTGAAGACAAGACCGGCCTCACTCCGAGGAAGCTCGTTGAAATCGCCGAATCCAAGGGATTCAGTGACCCTTCGGTGAAGGCCGGGACCATCCTCGAATGGCTCAAGGCTGATTATGATCTTGGCCGCGGCCATGGAATGGCGCTGGTACACGTCATTAAGAAGGGCCCACAGATCGACAGCAAGCATGTGGGTTCGGACGGCACGCACCGGGACGAGTCGGACATGCTCTGGCTGGACGGCAAGGCCAGCAAGCCACAGCCGTGACCGGGAGCGGCCTATGGCGGCCAATCCATAAGCATGCTTAGCTTAGTGTCATTGCCGTGGCCGTATCTGCTGAGAAAGGGTCCACATGTCCACCGTGACGCAGTTGTTCAGATCCCCCGCCGCCGACGTCTGGGACGTCATCGAGGACGGGTGGCTCTATCCCGGCTGGGTGGTGGGTGCTTCACGGATCCGCGCCGTCGACGATCAGTGGCCGCAGGTGGGTTCCAAGCTGCATCATTCCGTTGGGTCTTGGCCCTTCCTCATCGATGACAGCAGCAGGGTCACTGCTGTGGAACCTGGCAGAAAGCTGGAAATCCTCGCGAGAGGATGGCCTCTGGGCGAAGCCAGAATCCTGATCACCTTGGAAGACCTTGGCGGTTCCCAGTGCCGGGTGTCCATTGCAGAAGACGCCGTCCGCGGCCCGGGAAAATTGATACCCAAGGCACTGCGGGACCCCGTGATAGGAGTGCGGAACCGCGAGACGCTCAAGCGTCTGGAACTTATGGCTGCGGGCGGAGCGGGCAAGAAGAGCTAGGCCGGCCTGACCCAGTCAAAAGCCTCAGCCTTGGACCGCGCTCCCTGGGCTGCCTTGGAGCGGTTCGGTTCACCCAACTCGGCCAGGAGTTTCTCCGAAAGCACCACAAGTTCCCCGAAGACGTCCGGACCCAACCACTCAGGGCGGGTCGCAAAGAGAATGTCTTCACTGGACGTATTGCCACTGGCGCCGGGTGCGAAAGGGCAGCCGCCCAGTCCACCAAGGGCGCCGTCCACCATGGCGGCTCCGGCCTGAAGAGCGGCAAGCGTGTTTGCTACACCCAAGCCCCAGGTGTCGTGGCCGTGATAGACGATCCTGCGTGCAGGTGACTCGTCCCGAACCCGGGTGATGAGCCGGGAGACCTGTGCGGGCACGGCTTGCCCCAAGGTGTCGCAGATGACGATGTCCGTGGTGCCTTCAGCCCGCGGATCATTGGCGATGGAGAGAACGCGCTCTTCGGGAACGTAACCCTCGAACGGGCAGGTGAAGGAGGTGGCAATGCACAGTTGGATCTGGCCAGCCACCGCCCGCGCGTACTCAATGGCTTCGGGAAGTGCGGCCAAGCTCTCATCAGTGGTCCGCCCAATATTGGCCTTGTTGTGCGAGTCGGAGGCCGACAAGCAGTACTGGAAGTTCCTTGCTCCGGCGGCTGATGCTTTCGCGACGTGACCGGGGGTGGCCACCCAGATCCAGCACTTCTCCAGTTCCTCGGGGGTGAGGGCCCGGACCACGTCAAGTGTGTTGGCCATGGTGGGGACCAAATCTGCGCGGGCCATGGAACCCAGCTCAATGGCGGGCACTCCCAGCCGCAGCAGTTCCCGCACCGTCTCGATCTTCCGTTCGGTGGGCAGGATCTTCCCGGTAAGCTGGAGCCCGTCGCGCAGCGTGACGTCCCGAAGAATGGCGTTGCCCAGCGTGGTGGCCAGGGGGCTTTCGAAGTTGTTCATGGTCGGAGGGCCTCCTCGCGGCCGGAGGCCGCACTGATCTGCGCGGCATCCATTTTCAGGAGTCCGCCAAGGATTTCCTGTGTGTTTTCGCCCAGGTCCGGGCCGAGGTTTCTGATGGGCAGGGACTGGTCCCCGATCACCGGAACGATGCCCGGGAAGCCCACCCCCGGAAGAATTTCCTCGCCGGTGGACACGTCGAACTTCTGGATCATGTTGCGGGCCGCATACTGGGTGTCCGTGCTGATGTCCGCGGCGGTATAGATCGGTCCGGCCGGAACTCCTGCGGCCTCGAGGGCCGCCAGCGCCTCAGCACCGGAAAGCGCAGCTGCCCACTCGCCGATGGCCTGGTCAAGCTCCTCTCGCTGGGCCCAGCGCCCGGCATTTGTTTGCAGCGAAGGGTCTTCGGCGAGATCAGGGCGACCGATGGTCTGCATATACCGCTGAAAAATGGAGTCACCGTTGCCTGCCACCACAATGCTCGCGCCGTCCTTGCACACGTACGCGTTGGAGGGAGCAATGCCCTCCATCCGGCCGCCCACACGCTGACGGTCCACGCCGTAAGCCTGATAGTCAGGGATCAACGATTCCATCATCGAGAACATTGCCTCATTCAGCGCAACGTCGATGATGCGCTCGGTGAGCGGAACGCCACCGGCCGAGTCCCGGCGTCGTGCTTCACGCTGGTACAGGCTCATCACGGAGCCGAAGGCGGCGTACAGGCCCGCGATCGAGTCGCCGATCGAGACACCAACACGAACGGGAGCGCGGTCCGGGTCGCCCACCAGGTTGCGGAACCCGCCGTACGCTTCGGCGACGGCGGCAAAACCGGGCCGCTCGGACAGCGGCCCCGTCTGCCCGAAGGCAGAAATGCGCGTGACGATCAGCTCTGGGTTGGCCTGGTTGAGGACCTCCGGTCCCAGGCCCCACTTTTCCAAGGTGCCGGGCCGGAAGTTTTCCAGGAGAATGTCGCACTTGGCCACCAGCTCCAGCACGGCCTGCTTGCCCGCGTCGGTGCGGAGATCCAGGACCACGGACTTCTTGTTGCGGTTCAGTGTGCGGTAGAGCATGGACGTGGTGCCCTTGTGCAGGCGCCAGTTACGCAGCTCGTCGCCGGTGCCGGGCCGCTCCACCTTGATGACCTCAGCTCCGAAGTCGGCCAGCAGCCTGCCTGCCGTGGGTGCGGCAATGTAGTTGCCGAGTTCCAGGACCCGGACGCCGTCCAGTGGTGCGATGGTGTGATGTGTCATGGGCTTCCTTAATACAGGGCGTCGGCTATCCCATATTATGGGCTGCAACTCATAATGAAAGTCTTTTGCTCAAATAGACTAAGCCGGTGTACTTCACTATCCGGACAACCCGCCCAGCCGATGTACATGGCATCCTCGCCGCGGACATCGCAGCTGGGCGGACATCTCTCAGTGAGACTGAGCGATTTGCTGATGGCATCCTCGCCGCGGTCGCAGACCCCACCCGTCTCGTCGTGGTGGCCGAAGCGCGTGATGACACCACCGCGGAAGGTGGGTCCGGCGTCGTGGGTTGGGCGAAAACGCATTACTGGGACTACGCGGACGGCCCCGCGCCGGCCGGGCATTACCTGGGGGGCGTCACCGTGCGGCCTGAATTCCGGCGGATGGGCCTGGCGGCGCAGCTGACTGAGGTCCGTCTCCACTGGATGTGGGAGCGGGCGGAGTTCGCCTGGTATGTGGTCAATGCGCGCAATGAGGCGTCTCTGGCGTTGCACCGAAGATGGGGATTTTGGGAGGTCGCGCGGGGCGCCCGTTTTCACACCGTAGCGTTCGACGGCGGCGAAGGAGTGCTGCTGTCGGCGGCACGGCCGCAGGGCTGACGTCGGCAAACGCCGCGGCGGCCTTAGCATGGTCCACAGGTGCACCGACCGGGGGAGTGTGTGATGGGACCGTTGGAATCGATCCAAAGAAGTACAGATGAGAGCCGATCAGCAGGAGCGGGACCACTGTCGCGGCCTCCGCGGGTACGGTCATCGCGGCTGAAGAAGCTGGACGTTGCGATTCTGCTGGTCCTGATCGTCCTTCTGGCACTGTCGGCTACCCCGTGGCCGTCCGCGATGCTGATCCGCAGTGTTTTTGAGCGTGGGGCGCAGGCGACCATTGATGAGATGACCCCTTACGTGCCGGATACGCCTCTGCAATCCCAGGCCGGCGTGGTGTACAAGCCCGGGTCCACTTTTGATGTTTTCAGCCCGGAAGGGACCACCGCGCCGCTGCCCACCGTGGTGTGGATTCATGGGGGTGCCTGGATTTCCGGAGCGCAGCGCGACGTGAATCCGTATCTCCAGATCATCGCCGCCGAGGGTTACACCACCATCGGCATGAGCTATCCGATCGCTCCCGAAGCCACCTATCCCACTGCCGTGCGTGACATCAACGACGCCCTCGCCTACATCAAGGCCCATGCGGCCGAACTGAATGTGGACACCAGCCGCATTGTGCTCGCCGGTGACTCTGCCGGGGCCCAGCTTGCCAGCCAGATGACCACGCTCACCGTAAACCCCGAGTACGCCAATCTGATGGGGATCCAACCTGCCCTCCAGAAGTCGGAGTTGGCCGCCACCATCCTCCATTGCGGTGTGTACGATCTCCGGGCCATGGCTGACCTCAACGGCATCGTTGCCTGGGGGTTCAAGACCTCCCTTTGGGCCTACACAGGCACCAAGGACTGGTCCGCGACCTACGCCGGGGCCACCATGTCCACTATCGACTTTGTCACCGACGACTTCCCGCCTACGTTCATCAGCGGGGGCAACGGTGACGGGCTCACATGGCTCCAGTCCGTGCCCTACAGCAACCGCCTCAAAGATGCCGGCGTTCCGGTGACCGAGCTGTTCTGGCCAGCCACCCATGAGCCGGAGCTGCCGCATGAATACCAGTTCCACCTGAACTTCGATGAGGCGAGGGAGGCGCGGGACAAGACGTTCGCTTTCCTGTCCACCCATGCCCCGCGGCGCTGATCATCCGGTTCCTGGAAAAGTTCAAAGTATCTCCATGATGGAACTATTATTGGAGTATGACCACCTCCCTTAAAGTCCCACCCGCCACCCGCAGGCCGGCGCTCTTTTGGGCCTCTGTCCTGTGTGTTGGCGCCTTGGTTTTGGTGCCCCTGTGGATGTTGCTCGGGAATCCCGCTGTCCTGCGCGGACACCCGTTGCTGCCCGCGCTGTTGGTGACTGCCGTCGTCGTCGGACTTCTTTGGGCTGTTCTGCTGTGGCGCCGCCGCCGCGCGTCCCGCAAGCGTTCGGCACTAAGGGCTGCAGGCGCGTGGGTCGGGCGCGTGGCTGTGCTGGCCTTGGTGGCCATGCTCGTTTGGCTGAATCCCTTCGCCTACCAGCAGGGTGTCGTAGCGACGGGATCGTCTCCCAAGGCCTCGGTGGCTGACGAGCTGACGGCGATTGTCATGAGGCCCGAAGGGGCGCCGGCCACCAAGGGGCTCGTCTTTTACCCCGGCGCCCGCGTAGAGGCTCGGGCGTATGTGGACATCCTCAAGCCGGCAGTGGATGCCGGGGTCCTGGTGGTGATCCTCAAGACGCCCCTCAATCTCAGCTTGTTGGACGGAAACCAGGCCCGTGGCGCCATGGTTGCCCATCCGGAAATCTCCACGTGGACTGTTGGAGGTCATTCGCTGGGCGGGGTCAGCGCGGGTTCATTTGCCCTGTCCAACCAGGACGTGGACGGCCTGCTGCTGTACGCCTCCTACCCGCTGGACTCCATGCGCGACCGCGCGGGGCTGAGGGTCCTGTCCATCTCGGGCTCCGAAGACGGACTCAGTACGCCTGGGAAGATCGACGCCTCCCGCGAGCTGCTGCCCCGTGACGCCGCCTTTGTGGAAGTCCAGGGCGGTAACCATGCGTTCTTCGGGGACTACGGGCCGCAGCCCGGCGACGGCGAACCCGGCGTGGGTCGCGACGTTGCCCAGGGGCAGATTACGGCGGCCACGGTTGCGTTCCTGACGGGGATCGAGGGCGGCTAGGGCCTCCCGGGAATAGTTTCGGGCATGCGCCTGTTCATTGATTTAGATGCAAACGCATGTAAGCTGGATGAACAAGCAACAGGAGAATGCCATGGAAACCCGCCGCATCACCGTCCTTTCCGCCGGACTCGGTGTCCCGTCGTCGAGCCGCCTGCTGGCCGATCAGCTGGCCGCCTCCGCCGAGCGACAGTTGCGGGCTGCAGGGTATGACGTGAAGATCGACACCGTTGAACTGCGTGACCTTGCCGTGGATATCGCCAACAACTTCGTCACCGGCTATGCCGCGCTACGCCTCGCTGAGGTGATTGCCGGCGTCGATGATTCCGACGCCATCATCGCCGTCAGCCCCGTCTTCAGCGCCTCCTACAGTGGTTTGTTCAAGTCGTTCATCGACGTGCTGGACCCGAAGTCGCTGGATGGCAAGGCTGTTCTGCTCGGCGCCACAGGCGGCACCGATCGCCACCAGATGGTCCTCGATTACGCTATGCGCCCACTGTTCACCTACCTGCGCACCAGGATTGCCGCTACGGGCGTGTTCGCGGGACCCCAGGACTGGGGAAACACCGACGACGGCGGCTCGCCCCTTTCGGCGCGCGTGGACCGCGCTGCGGGAGAACTGGTGCAGTTGCTCAGCGGCCCGCAGCCGAACCGCAAGCCCGACGCCCTTGAATCACTGCCGTTCGAACAGCTGTTGGCAGGTATTTCAGCGGGTCGGTAGCCCGCCATCAGGGGAGTAGTGGAAGTACCCGACCTGCCACGCCTGGGTCTTCCGTGCCTGGGGGTTGCTAGTGACGGACCACGGAGGATAGACGCGGAACCCGCGCTTCCCGCCTCTTCCGCTGAGGGAACTGATGCCGTGAGTGACCACGGCGGACCGGGGAAAGACGAAGTGACCGGTGTTTTCCCCTTCCCGGACGGAGATCACCAAAGTGTCGGCGTCGTTGGCATCCGGGTGGTCGGCCGGGAACGGTTCCGTACCTCCGGCAGCTGACCGCCGCCACACCGCAACGAAGAGTCCCACCTTGGTCGGCGTAACCTTGCCCACCCTGAAACGGATCACTGCAGGCCCACAGGTGGACGTTGCGGCGCCGTACTCAGAGTTGTCAGGCTCGGGAACGGGGAGGGAGCACGTCTTCCCCAGGAGGTTCATAAGCCGGTGCGCTTGGAGGACATCGGGATGAACCATCCGATCAGTATGCACGTGGTGCTGGGTGCTTGGTGAATCCCACCCCTTGGTTGGCCCGAACTTTTTCACGCGGCTGATCGTTGGGGCAACCATGAAGTGTCCTGTGGATTCCATTGACCTGGTGATGAGCGAACGAAGCGGCGTGGAGATTGACTACTGCCCGCAATGCAGGGGTGTGTGGTTGGACCGTGGGGAGCTGGACAAGATCATTGATCGCGTCGCAGCAGAAACCATCCCTGCCCCTGCCCGGCCTGCGGCCGCGCCGTCCCAGCCCCCCGTCGCGCCGCCGCCCCTCTACAATCCGTTTGAGTCCCGTCCGCAGCAGCCGCGCTATGACGACAGGGACAGGCGCGACTACGACCGCCGACGGGATGGCGATCGGCGCGAAGGCTACGATCGCGATGGGTACGGCCGTAAGCGCAAGAAAAAAGAAGGCTTCCTTGGAGACCTCTTCGACTTCTAGGTTTTCCTAGTCGTCCAACAGCTCAATAAACTCGCGGGCTTGTTTGATGGTGATGTCTGAGTGGCGCGTCAACGCGATGGCAGCGCCCTCAACATCTCCACTTTTGGCGAGCGTCCGGATTCGTCCGTAGATCTCATCGTTGAGCATGTTGCTGCTCACTTCCCGCGTCACCTCGCCTTTGCTGACGATCGCCCTGTAACGGTAAGGAAAGCGCTCGGGCTCGTCATCGTCCTCAGCCAGCAGGTCCTTGGCGGCCGGCTCCGGCGTGAAAGGCTGCGGGTGGGCCGCCAAGGCGCCTACCGCTTCACGCGAGGCACGCAGGCCTTCGCCAGTGGCCTGTAAGTAGAGCTTGATCGCTGCCATGCCCTGTCCTCGGGCGATCAGGGAGTAGAGCTGGCGGTGCTGCTCCTGGTTGAGCTTGGCGGCAGATTCCCTGGCCAGCTCGACGGGATCCTTCGGGGCGTTCGCGGCTGCGAAATCCGCTGAGGTTTCAGCAGAACGCTTGGTGAAAGAGCGAATGAGCAGGAGCACGCCCGCAATGACCGCAATGAGGATCAGGAGCGGGATGAGGATGGAATCCATGGCGTTGTCAGAGCCGATCTACGTAGTTCTTGGCGGTAAGCAGGTCCGAGTGGGTGGCTTGGCGCAGAACCTTGATGGCCTCGATTTTCTTCCCCCTGCGGACCAGGTTTTGGAGCTCGAGCGCCAGCTGCGGGTTCAGTTGGCCATTGGGAAGGACGGCAGGCTGGTGTCCGGTCTGGCCGGCAGCGTGTGAACGGGCGGCCTGGGCCTGAATAGCGGACCTGGTGTTCTCCGCCTGTTCCCGGTGGCTTGCCTCATTCTGGCTAGGCTTGGTGGTGGCTTCAATCCGGGCGCGCAGGGCCAGCGCCTCCTGCACTTGGGACGCTTGGTGCGCAGCCGAACGGGCTGCCAGTTCACGTTGATACCTCTCCGCGTCCGAGACGCCGGTATCACGCGGTTTGAAGGCCGCCGTGAGTGCCCACAACAGGCCAACGAGGACTAGAAGCGGAAGGGCAAGCGTCAACACGTCACCAAAGTTCATCCCCATGCTTAGAGCTTATGCCAGAACTTGGTTATCCACAGCACATTCCACTTCCGGCATAGGCTTCTGAGACGGTGGTGTCAAATTTAGGGCCGGTTTGTAAGATGCATCACATTTGCGGCATGTTTGGGGTGCTTTCCGCCCTTCATGAGGCTCAGAGTGGCGGAGCGTCTGTGGATGAAATTGCCCCAAATCTTTCTTTAGTCCACAGCTTGTGATGACTGTTTCCGCAGGTCAGACGCTATTTTCCTGTAAAAGAATTTCTCTATCCACAGGGTAACGCACAGTCTGTGCACAACGAGGGGCTGGTATTCCACAGGTTTTCCACAGGGGGTGTCAGGCGCCTGCTGTAACGTGTCTGGAGTGTCCATTTTGGATGCGAATATCCCTTGTTGAGTTCCCCGGACGCTGCTCCAACCACCATTGGCAGCGGGCTTGGGGAATCGGCTGTGGATAACTTGTGGATACGGAATGCTATTTTGTCGGCCCTGCCTGACATCGTCAGAGACACCGGCGGACTTAGTCACCACACACTGCGCTTTACGGGCCGCCGGGGAGTAAATCTCTGCAGCGGTACACAAATGGAGGACGGCTTTGTCAGTTACGCACTTGGACTCAATCGAGGGCACACGCGCTTCGGACTCGAGCCGGAAACCTCCCCAGGACATCCCTGCAGAACAGTCGGTACTTGGCGGCATGATGCTGTCCAAGGATGCGATCGCGGATGTCGTCGAGATCGTCCGTGGGCATGATTTCTACCGTCCGGCCCACGAGACCATCTATGAGTCCATCATTGACCTCTACGGTCGTGGCGAGCCGGCCGACGCCGTCACCGTCTCGGACGAACTGACCAAGCGCGGTGAGATCAACAGGAGTGGCGGCCCCGCCTACCTCCACGAGCTCATCCAGACAGTGCCCACCGCGGCAAACGCTGGCTACTACGCCGAGATTGTTGCCGAGCGTGCTGTCCTTCGCCGCCTTGTTAACGCCGGCACCAAGATCGTCCAGATGGGCTACGGCCAGGACGGCGAAGTGGAAGACCTTGTCAACCAGGCCCAGGCCGAGGTCTACGCTGTGGCGGAAAAGCGCACTGCAGAGGACTACGTGGCGTTGAAGGACGTCATGGAATCCACCGTGGACGAGATCGAAGCCTCCGGTCACCGCGGCGAAGGCATGACGGGTGTTCCCACTGGCTTCTACGAGCTGGACGAACTGACTCACGGGCTCCACCCCGGCCAGATGATCGTCATTGCAGCGCGTCCTGCCGTGGGTAAGTCCACGTTCGCGCTGGACTTCGCCCGTTCTGCCGCCATCAAGAACAACCTGGCTACAGTCATGTTCTCCTTGGAAATGGGCCGGAACGAGATCGCCATGCGTCTTCTGTCCGCAGAGGCCACTATTGGTCTGCAAGACCTCCGTAAGGGCACCATCAAGGACGAGCAATGGTCCAAGATCGCCACCACCATGGGTCGCATGAACGATGCTCCGCTGTTCATCGATGACAGCCCCAACATGTCCCTGATGGAGATCCGGGCCAAGTGCCGCCGCCTGAAGCAGCAGCACGACCTCAAACTGGTGATTCTCGACTACCTCCAGCTCATGAGCTCCGGCAAAAAGGTGGAATCCCGCCAGCAGGAAGTTTCCGAGTTCTCGCGTGCGCTTAAGCTGCTTGCCAAGGAGCTCCAGGTTCCCGTCATCGCCCTGTCACAGCTGAACCGTGGTTCCGAGCAGCGCCAGGACAAGCGCCCCATGGTGTCCGACCTCCGTGAATCCGGCTCCATCGAGCAGGACGCCGACATGGTCATCCTGTTGCACCGTGAAGATGTCTACGACAAAGAATCGCCCCGGGCCGGCGAAGCGGACATCCTCATTGCCAAGCACCGTAACGGTCCCACCAAGGACATCGTTGTTGCTTTCCAGGGCCACTACTCGCGTTTTGCCAATATGGCAGGCGATGCAGGCGCTGGCGGCGGCGGCTTCTAGCCTCCACGGCATGGTCCGGGGCGACCAATGAGGGCCAGTAGTCTAAGTGGAGTCCGTGACTGCGGGCGCATCACTAAGAATTATTGGGGAAACACATGAAGAAAAATTCGCTGCTCGGATTCGGGGCATCGGCACTGGTAATTTTGGCTCTCACGGCGTGTGGTGGTGGTACCACGGCCGCACAGGAATCAACGTCGGCCCCGGCCAGCGAGGCTGCTACTTCGACGCCGACGCCCGTGAAGCAGTACACCAAGGAAGAGCTCATCGGATTGGTCGGGCAGGTCAAACTGGCGGATGGCACCAGCCCCGCCGTACTCTCCGGCGACGAGCTGCTGGCGCAGTATGACTCGATGGTTAAGGGATTCGCAGGAGCCACCATCGAACCCGCCGCCTGTAAGGATCCTTTCTTGCTGGGGGCGCCGCGCACCATCGACGGTTCCACGGCGGCCGGCACGACCCGGACCAAAGCCAACGGTTTCATCAGCAGTGTGTCGTTGACCTCCGGCGTCGATGCTGCCCGTCTCAAAGACGATTTGGAGAAGAGCAAATCCCAGGCGGAAGAGTGTAAAAAGGTGTCCTACTCCGCTGAAGGGCAAACGCTCACCACCTCTACTCAGAAGGTCGAAGGCGTGGGCAACGTGCCCGGAACCGAGGGTTTCAAGACCGTAATGGTGCTCCCTGATGGAAGAAAAGGCGCCATCTTTATTGCGCACGCGATTAAGGATGGTGTCTTGATCTCCGCCTCGGCAACTGCCGAAGATGGTGTGGCCGGTGGGCCGGAAGCAGCGGGCGCCCTCATGGACCAGGCAGCAGCGCTGATCAAGTAATTCTTGAATGTCCGGGCCGCACAGGCGGGAGCTTTCCCCGCCTGTGCGGCTTTTGGTTCCCCTAATGAGCGGCCGGAGCCAGGGCCTCCACCAGGAGGCGGTAGGTCTCCTCGATGTGGCCCCTGCGGCTCGGGATCACCGTGGCAGACGGGCGATCGTCCAAGCCGCTGGTGAGGTCCTGGTACATCGATTCCAACAGTCGCCGACCTCCGCCCTGCTCCACGATGGCGGTGACACTCGCATGCCAGGGATCGTCGCTGTCGTTGCGGGAATAGAACCTTTCAACGGAAGCCTCGCGCGTGTCCATGAGGACAATTTCCCTGAGGCTGGCTCCCACCCCTTCCGCGGCCTCCCGGAACAGCAGGACTTCATCTCCTGCGTCGAGATATTGCGGCATGATCACCGTGTGTCCGGCTGCCAGATGGGTGGTGGCCATGCTGAGCGCGATCGGGCGGACCAAATTTCCGGCGGTTTGGAAGTTTTCCTCCCAGCCTCCGATCAGGCAGCGCACTTGATCGACATCAAGGTTGAGGACGCCGGGATGCTCATTCGCGTACTTTCTGGCGAGCGTCGATTTCCCGATACCGGGCGGGCCGTTCAGGAGGATCAGTTCGTTCATGGAGGACACTGTAGAACATGAACGTCGGGCGCCATGCCTTGGTCATGACGTTGCCGACCGCGAAGGCGCCTTGGCTCGGTATAGGGTAGTGCGGCATGGGACTGCGACTTGTTCAAGTGAACTTCAAAGCCCGGGATGACTCTGCTCTCGGGAAGTTTTGGGCTGACGCCCTCGGATGGGGTACTTCCAGTGAGGGACCCGGTGTGACCAACGTTGAACCCGTGGGTTTCACGTGGCCTGACCCTTCAGCCGTCTGCGTTGACGTCGTGACAGTTCCGGACCCGGAGACGGTGCAATACCGGGTGCATCTCGATCTCGCTACCACCTCTGCTGCCCACCAGGCGGAACTTATTGCGCGGCTCAAGGAGCTCGGCGCGACTCCGGCCGATATAGGGCAGGGAGAGGTGCCATGGACGGTGCTGGCAGATCCCGAGGGCAACCTGTTCTGCGTGTTGGAACCCCGCCCGATCTACCAGGACACCGGACCTATTGCCACTGTGGTGGTCAATTGCGCAGATCCGCGGGCCATGGCCACCTTCTGGAGCCGTGCCATGGACTGGACCCTCCACGAGGTGACGGATGAACACGCTAGGCTGCGTTCGTCCGCGGGGGTCGGGCCATATCTGGAGTTGCTCCGGACGGCGGACCCTGATTCATTGCAGAACCGAATACACCTCGACCTGATGCCCTACTCCGGTGACGATCAAGCGGCAGAAGTGGACCGTTTGCATACCCTGGGTGCCGTTGACGCTGACGTCGGCCAGGGCGACGTGTCATGGCGTTGCCTCGCGGACCCCGAGGGCAACGAGTTCTGTGTACTGCGGCCAGGCTGACGAACAGGCGAGGTGCCTAGCTGCCTTCGGCCAGCGGCAGCGTAAGGAACAAGTTCGTTGAGATCAACTTCTTCGATGAAGGAAGGGACTCCTTGTTTCGGGCCAGATCGATCAGGTCCTCGATGAAGGACTGCATGGCTATCAGTTCATGCTCCAGGGCCCCGGTAATGCGTTCCTTGCTGACCTGGGGAAGTTCGGAGTTCCGGAGCAGTGCTGCGTTGGTCCGCAGCGATGTCAGGGGCGTGCGCAGTTCATGGGAGGCGGCAGCGATGGCATGGCTGCAGCCGGGGCCAACCCGGCCGACGGTGGGCCTTCACCGATGACGGACAGCTCACGCGCGCTTCGATACTCAGGGTGAGCCGGCTCCCTTAGTTGCCCAACGTCAGTGGCCCGAAGCCTTCAACAGGTGATCCGGCAGCCGGTTTCCGGGTGCCCGCCCACGGATTTCCAGCAGTTCGCGGGCATGGGCGTGCAGCTTCTTGTCCTCCTCGGAGACTGGTACCCAGGACGGAATCGGCACGGCAGTGCCCGTTTCATCGCGCGCCACCATCACCGTGAGGCAATACGTGGTCAGGTTCATTTCGCGGGTCTTGGGATCTCCGGAGCGGACGTGGACTGCAATGTGCATGCCCTTGGCGCCGGTGTAGACGAGACGGGCTTCCACCTCTACGACGTGACCGATCAGCAGTGGCCGGTAGAAACGCACACCGCCGGAGAATACGGCCACAGTGTCCTTCCCGGCGTACCGGGAGGCGCACACGTAAGCGGCTTCGTCGATCCATTTCATGACGATGCCGCCGTGGACCTTGCCGCCCCAGTTCACATCTGTGGGGGACGCCATGAACCGCAGGACAACGCGCTCGGCGGTGCCGGCGTCGGTATATTCCTGGGCGTTCATCGCATTGACGATCTCCTCGCGGACCTCGATGCGCGCCAAGGCATGGTCTCGTTGCTCGATCTCTCCAGGCGTAGACGGCTCAAACTGGGGGACGGGAATCGGCTTGCCGTCGGGCCCCACTGCCACAAAGATCACCATGCACTGGCTGTGCATCGTCTCAGGGCCGCCCTTTGGATCACGCGAGCTGACCACGGTGTGGATGTGCATGGAAGAGCGGCCGGTGTAGACGATGGTGGACGTCACCTCTACCATGTCGCCGCTGTTGACCGGATCCGTGAAGTGGATGTTGCCCACATAAGCGGTGACACAATACGACTTCGACCAGCCCACTGCTGCTGCGTAGGCTGCCTTGTCCACCCACTCAAGGACCGTGCCGGCGTCGACTGACCCGCTGTGTCCGATGTCCATGGGAGCCGCGAGGAAACGGAGGGTCACTGAATTGGCGGCGTCTTCGCTCATGCTTGGAATCTTACTGTCGGCAGGTTTCTGTTACGTGAGTAAGTCAGGCCCGGCTGTCCGCGTGGACAGACACCTCAAGTGCACCCGATCGGCGGCTCGAGTTGCACCACAAATGAGAATCAATATCATTTAAGTCATGCCTCATCACCCCACTCCCATGCCCCCTGTCCGCAGTACGCGCAATAGCCGACTTCGCGCACAGCCGATTGCCGCCGTCGGGCTCTCTGCCCTCTTGCTGACAGCGTGCGCCGCCCCTGGCGGCTCAGTCGGCAACGCAGTCAACGCAGCGCCCCAAGCCACCTCCGCACCCAGCGCAAAGGAGGCTGGGGCGCCGACTCCGCGGCTTGTTTACACCCACGACGCCGGCATTTCAGTTCTGGACGCTACCTCGCTTGAGCAGGTGGGAAGTGCGGAAATGTCCGGTTTCAACCGGCTCAACCCGGCCGGCGATGGCCGGCACGTCTTCGTCTCCACGGGCGACTCCTTCCGCCTCTTCGACGCAGGCGCCTGGACGGAGCCGCACGGCGACCACAGCCACCACTATGTGGCCGAGCCCAAGCTGACTGAGTTGGCGTTTGCGGCAGACAAGGCCGGTCACGTGGTGCTGCACGGAGACAAGACCGTGCTCTTCAACGACGGTTCCGGGAAGGTGGAGAGCTTCCAAGCCTCTGCGCTGGCCGCTGCAGTAGAGGATGGGAAGTTGCCCGCGACTGATGTCTACACAACGCCCGAGGCACATCACGGTGTGGCTGTGGAGCTGGAAGACGGCAAGCTCCTGGTGACACTCGGCAACGAGGAGGGGCGCTCGGGCATCGCGGTGCTGTCGGCGGGCAAGGGCCAGGAACGCAAGGAAGTAGTGCGCAACGAAGAATGCCCCGGAGTTCACGGCGAGGCCGTAGCCGCCAACGAAGCTGTAGTGGTTGGCTGCGAAAACGGGATGCTCATCTACAAAGATGGCGCCATTACCAAGGTTGCCAGCCCTGATGCCTACGGCCGGATGGGAAACCAGGCGGGGTCCGAAAAGTCGCCGGTCATTCTCGGTGACTACAAGGTGGACAAGGCCGCCGAGCTCGAGCGGCCCACTCGGATCTCCCTGGTTAATACTGAGACGGCCAGCCTGCAGTTGGTGGATATCGGCACCAGCTACTCCTTCCGTTCGCTCGGCCGCGGGCCCGCCGGTGAGGCGCTGGTACTTGGCACGGATGGCGGCCTGCGTGTGATCGATCCCCTGACCGGTACCGTTACGACGACGATCCCGGTGGTTGGGGCTTGGGAAGAATCCACAACCTGGCAGGACCCGCGGCCAACGCTCTTTGTCCAAGGCTCGACGGCGTTCGTCACCGAGCCGGCGACTCGCACCATCCACGCGGTGGACTTGAAGACCGGCAAGGTGGCGAAGTCGGCGCAGGTGGAGCATGTCCCGAACGAGCTGACCGGCGTTAAGGGCTAGTCCCCTCACATCCCCGATCCTCTCTCACATCCCGGTGCTTAAACGCCAACGGTCTCTCACTTTTCTCAAGAAAGTGAGAGACCGTCGGTGTATAGGGGCTGTTATGTGAGAGAGCGTAGGTGGGTGGTTTATGCCAGGACGCGGAGCTTGGATCCTGAACGGCCGAACAGTGCGGCGTCGGCGGAGATTTTGCCTGCACCGGCCAGTGCGAGGGCCAAGGCGGCTCCGGCGAAGAGCAGCACCAGCTCGTACCCGCCGTTGCCGACGAAGACGCCGGCCGGCGCGTGCACCAGGAAGAGTGCGCCGACCATGTTGACGGCCAGGAGCGCTGCGAACACGCGGGTAAGGAGCCCGATGATCAGCGCGATGCCGCCCACGAGCTCCAGGGTTGCAACAATCGGCGCCACGGCCGAGGCGCCGGGCACGCCCATTTGGGCGAAGGAGGCCTGGGTGCCTGCAATGGTGAATTCGTTGAACTTCTGCCAACCGTGCGCGGCGAAGAGAAATCCTGCAATAACGCGCAGGATGGTCAGGGCTGTGGTGGTCAAGCTGGACTTGTTCATACTTCAACCCTTCAGGAGTTAAGTTGAAGTGTCAACTAATCGTGGCTTTTTATGACCAAACTCCCAGCTACCTGACTTCGCGACGCTCAAGGTAGCGGGCATCCGGTTCTGCAAAACCGAACTGCTGGTACAGCCCATGTGCATCGCTGGTGTGGAGCATCCAGCGGAAGTTTGCCCCCGGCCCGGCGTCGATCATTTCCCGGACAATGGCCTTGCCCAGCGACTGGCCGCGCGCGGATTCGTGGACGTAAACGTCGGCCAGGTAAGCGATGGCGACTCCGTCGGAGAACGCCCGGGCGTAGCCCACCATGGCGCCGGTGCGGGAATCGTAGGCACCCACGATCCGCCAAGCGTTGTCCAGCTGTGCTTCAACATCGGCGCGAGTGCGCCACCTCCCCCAGTAGACGTTGGTGGAGAGTTCATTCCAGAGCCAATCGCGATCAACGCGGTCCTTGTCTGCGGAAAGAACGTAGGTCATCGCGCAGCCCCCTTGGTCCGAACGGGACGGCTGCCGCGGGGCTTCGCCTGAAGCCATGGTTGCAGCAGCCGGGTGGTGATCGGCAGGAAGATGTACGTCATCAACGGCGTGAGGATCACGATGTTCAAGAGAACCGCGAACACCAACGGCCAGTCCTGGGTCAACGGATGCAGCAGGAAGTTGGCCAGCAGACTCAAGGGGAAGAACGGCAGGAAGATGCTGATGGCCTGCTTCCAACGCGGCGGCACCACCGTTTCGGGCACCACCACCGAGACGTCGCCAGGCCGCGAAAACCAGCCCTCAATTCCCGTGTGACGCTCCACGCGGGTGGTCTCCATCATGTCCCTGGCGCTGTCGATCCACCAGCGCCGTTCCTCGGAGTCTTCCCACTCCTGCAGCGACTCGGCGTCAGCAAAGCGATAGAGCATGTGCCATTCGGTGGAGTCCACCCCATTGCGAACCCACCCCGACCCCAGGTATCCCGGCCATTCGCGGGCGAGTTCCTGGCCGGCGTGGGCCCACGCGTTGGCTTGGCGGGTATAGCCCGGCAGGATGGTGCGGGCGACGGAAACGGTGACGGGATGCTCGTGTGACACGGCCCAAATGTACCCGGCCATCGGCGGACTAGGCTTGTTTAGTGCCACAAACCACAATTACCCCCACGCGCTCCAACGCCCGCGAGATCCTCCGCCTGGCCGTCCCCGCGTTCGGCGCGCTCATAGCCGAGCCTCTGTTCCTGCTGGCCGACTCCGCAATCGTTGGGCACCTGGGCGTCGACCAACTGGCCGGTGTAGGCCTCGCGTCCACTATTCTGCATACCGCAGTGGGGCTGATGGTTTTCCTGGCGTATTCGACGACGCCGGCAGTGGCCCGGGCGATCGGCGACGGCAAGTTGGGCAAGGCTTTGGCGGCAGGGCGCGACGGCGTGTGGTTGGCGCTGCTGCTGGGCCTGGTCCTCGCGGTGGTTGGCTTTGTGGCGGCTGAACCGCTGGTTGGCTTCATGGGAGCCACTGGAGACGTGAGGCAGTTCGCCGTCGACTATTTGCGCTGGTCCATGCCTGGCCTGGCCGCGATGCTGCTCATATTCGCCGGTACCGGCGTCCTCCGTGGGCTCCAGGACACCCGGACTCCCTTGCTGGTGGCCACTGCTGGTTTTGCATTGAACATCGCCCTCAACCTGTTCCTGGTCTATGGACTGAACCTCTCGGTAGCTGGCTCGGCGATCGGCACCAGCATTGCGCAGTGGGCCATGGCGGCGGTCTATCTGGTGATGGTGAGCCGGAATGCGCGGCAACACGGCGTGTCCTTGAAGCCCGACTGGCATGGCGTCCGCGCCATGACCAAGGTGGGTTCGTGGCTCATGCTGCGCACCCTGAGTCTCCGCCTTGCCATCCTCGCCACGGTTCTGGTGGTCACCGCCCAAGGTGCCGTGAATCTCGCGGCACACCAGTTGGCCATGACCATTTTCTCGTTCCTCGCGTTCGCCCTGGATGCCCTGGCGATTGCCGCGCAAGCCTTGATCGGCAAGGAACTCGGCGCCAGGAACGCCCAACGCGTCCGTGAGCTGACCCGCACCATGATCCGCTGGGGCCTGGGATTCGGCGTGATCACCGGTGTGCTCCTTGCCATTGCGGCACCCTGGGCCGGCTACCTCTTCACTCCCGACGCCGGTGTCCGCTCCGCCCTCACCGTCGCTCTCTGGGTCCTGGCGGTCGGGCAGCCGCTGGCAGGCTATGTCTTCGTCCTGGACGGAGTCCTCATCGGTGCCGGCGACGCGCGCTATCTGGCGATTGCCGGCGTCGTCAATCTGGTGGTGTACCTGCCGCTGCTGGTGGCCATCCACCAGTTAAGGCCCGACGGCGAGGCGGGGCTCCTCTGGCTGTGGGCCGCGTTTGCGCTGGGCTACATGCTGGCCCGCGGCGTGACTTTGGGGCTTCGCGCACGCACTGATCGATGGATGGTGCTGGGTTCCCACTAAACTGGACGGGTGACTCTCCCAGCGACTCCTGCCCAGACTCCTTCTGCCTCCGCGGCCGGACTCTGGAAACCCGTGCTGATCCGTGCCACGGTGGCACTGCTGTTTGGTGCGGTCACCATCTTCTGGGCCTCCCCGTCTGTGCACGTCCTGGCGTGGGCCGTGGGCCTGTATTTGCTTGCGACTGCCGGGGCCGTGTGGATGTCCCGGGCTTTGCCGGTGGCGGTGCCTGCCGTGATGGCGCTCGGCGGAATTGGCGCCCTGGTCACCCAGTCTGATGCGGGCGTCGCCCTTTCGGCCATGCTGGCGCTGCTGGTGCTGGGCCTCCTGGAGGTGGTGCACGGCATCCGGAAGCGCGATTCCCTGGCGCGCGACTGGCTTGTTTCCGGCGTCATGTCCGTGGGCACGGCTGTTTTGCTGCCGTTCTTCACCTCGCTCGGGGCCCATGCGCTGCTGGGTGTTACCGGCGGCGGGGCCATCATTTCCGGCGTGCTCTGGATTCTGTCCGGGCTGACCTTGCGGCACGACTCCAAGGCAACCTCCGACGGTACGGCCCAGGCCACTGCTCCCGGCGCTTCGCCCGAGGCCGTAAACTAGTAGCTGGACGTTCTACTCGTTGTAGAACTTTTGCAGACCGGCGGACACGAACCGCCATCATTGGAGGAATGACCGTGGCTGACCAGACACCAGGAGAACCGCGCAAGATGCGGACCTCGGTCAAGGGACCCCTCATGTTCTCCGCGTTCTTTGCAGTACTGGCCTTCGTGGCCGTGCTCATCTTCGCTTCGGGCGGCAGTGCAAAGGCCCCGCGGTTCGACCTCGCCTTCACCGGCGCCGGCATCGCGTTCATCGTGAGCCTTGTTGTGGCGGCCATGCTTTCCATGAGCCACAAGGAGAACGCCGATCACCTCGGCAAGGGCTCCGGGGTCAACCTCAGCTCCAAGCGTCCCGGCCACGGCGGCCCGGCTGCTCCGGACAACCAGACTGAAACGCCCGACGCCGGCCGCTAACCTTCCAGCGCTTCCCCACCGTGGTGGGGGAGCGCTTTTTTGCGCGTGCTGTGGCATTCCGCTGGCAGTCCCGAGGTCGATGGTCTCCGGCGATCGTGTGACGTGGCCGGAGAGGGTGGCTCAAGCGAAACGGTCATGCCTCGTCTGAAGGCAATTGCTGCAGCCGCCAATCGATGATCTCCTGAAGGAGCGCGATGGGGAGCGGGACGTTGTGGGGCAGTTGGATGGCGTGCTCGGTGGTTCCGTAGTCGCTCAAAGCCGTTGAGAAGTGCGTGATCGCCTGCGGTGTGGGGTAGAACCCGACGTGGCGCTTTGTTCCGGTGAAGAAGAACAACGGCTCGACGCCGAGTTTGAAAGTGGGCATGCGCCAGCTGATCGATTCCACCGCTTCAGCCGGTACGGCCGACTTGATCATCTGGTACACGGTCAGCAATCGTTGCTGTACATCGCCGTCGTATTGGTCGATGTACTCGCTGATGGAACTCGCTGTCATGGTGGATGTCCTCTATATCGACCGCATGGATAGCGCCATTATGCCCTTTTACTCGCCCTCGGCTGCCTTCCTTGCCCGGTAGGCGGCAACGTGGACTCGGTTGGCGCAATTACCGGTGTCGCAGTAGAGCTTGGACCGGTTGCGGCTGAGGTCCAGCACAACGGCGTCGCAGTCCTCGGCCGCGCACACGCGCATGCGGTCCATTTCCTTGCCGCGGATGACGTCGACGATGGCCATGGCTGCCTCGGTGCCCATCCGGTCTGCCAGGGGAGCATCAGGCGTGGTGGCGTGGAGGTGCCAGTCCCAGTGGTCATGCTTCACCAGTTGGGGGAGCGCCTTGGCATCGATCAGCAGTTTGTTGACGGACTTGGCCGCCGTATCCTCGTCGGCACTCCAGAGCGCTGCGAGTTCGCTGCGGAGACGCTTGATACTGGTCAGTTCCGCAGGGGAGTTAACCCTGGAACCCGTGAACTCTTCGGCGTCCAGAAAGGCGTTGAGGTCCTCCAGCGTTGCGAGCGATTCCTCTCCGTTGGCGGCAGTGTTGATGAGATTTACGACGCTGCGAAGGGCAATTTCGGTGTCAGGCGCAAAAAGCACTTTGACTCCTTACAAGTTCCGGGAGTACTGTCATGACCATAAGCCCACTTTACTCCTGACAGGAGGCTGCTGTGTCAGCTCCAACGACGAAGGCTGATGCACAAGGTTTCCTGGCATCAGGACTCGGCATCGCACTCTTTTCTTCCGCTGTCTTTGGCACGTCCGGCTCGTTCGCCAAATCGATGCTGGAAACCGGGTGGTCACCCGGAGCTGCTGTTGCCGTGCGCCTCACCGGTGCCGCGCTGATTCTGTTGATTCCCGCCGTCGTGGTCCTCCGCGGCCGCTGGCACCAACTCAAGGACAACTGGCTGACCATCCTGTTGTTCGGCTTGATCGGCGTCGCAGGATGCCAACTGTTCTACTTCAACGCCGTCGCGCGGTTGTCCGTGGGTGTCGCCCTGTTGCTGGAATACCTGGCCCCGGTGATGATCGTTTTGTGGCTGTGGATCGCAAGCCGCCGCCGGCCCCGGGCACTTACCTCCGTGGGCGCACTCCTGTCACTGGGTGGCCTGGTCCTGGTGCTCGACCTGACCGGTGCCGTAAAGGTGGACTTCATCGGTGTTCTTTGGGGCATGGCCGCGGCCGTGTGCCTGGTGATCTACTTCTTCATCACCGCCAAGGAGAACGACACCCTGCCTCCGCTGGTGCTCGCGTCCGGTGGGCTTATGGTGGGTGCGCTGGTGATGTGGCTGGTCGGCCTGCTGGGTTTGCTGCCCATGACGTTCAGCACCGCCGATACAACCCTCGGACCTTGGACAACGCCGTGGTGGGTGTCCGCCGTCGGACTCATCATCCTGGCCACTGTCCTTGCCTATGTTTCCGGAATCATGGCCGCGCGGAGCCTGGGTTCCAAAGTGGCATCGTTCGTGTCCCTGACCGAAGTTCTGTTCGCGGTGATCTGGGCATGGTTGCTGCTGGGCGAACTCCCTGGCCCCATCCAGTTGCTGGGCGGACTCTTCATTGTGGGCGGCGTAGTCCTGGTCCGCGTCGATGAGCTCCGGGGAGACCGACGCGCCGCTAAAGGCCAGACCGCTGAGGTTGCGGCCCGGGTCCTGGACCACCCGAACGACGTCGAACCCGTCCCGTCAGGGTCCGTCACCAAAGCGCCCCGCAGCTAAGCCGGCGGACCTTAAAAGCAGAGAACCCGGACGCTTGCGCGTCCGGGTTCTTCCCAACTGTCTTAGTTGGAGGCCTGCTGCTGCTGCTCAGCGTTCTTCTGAGCGCGATCGCCGGCTTCGCGAAGTGCGTCGGCAACCTTCTTCAGGTTCGAAGCGTGCTGGCTGTCCCACTCGCCGCGGAACTTGTCAGCGTCCGGGCCCTTCCAGTCGGTGCCGTCAAGTGCACCCTTGAGCTGTGAACGCTGCTGCTCGATGTTCTCGGCACCTGCCTTCAGCTTGTTACCGAGCTGACGAAGCTGATCAACATCTGCACCCCAAATAGCCATGAGATTCTCCTTCATTTGTTCGGACCCGAGCTCTTCGGCATCCCCAGCGGCCTCCGGCTCATCCGGAAGATCCAATAACTAAAACCTATCCCGGGAATCCAAAAACCGTCGATGGGCACCCCTCCCCATACAGCACTGCCCATAGTTAGCATGGGGTTATGTGCCGCAATATCAGGACCCTGCATAACTTCGAACCGCATGCTACGAACGCCGAAGTGGAGGCCGCAGCGCTGCAATACGTGCGCAAGATCAGTGGATCCACCAAGCCTTCCAAAGCCAACGAGGAAGCCTTCGCCGAGGCGGTCCACGAGATTGCCCACATTACGCAGCATCTCCTGGACTCCCTGGTGAGCCACGCTCCGGCGAAGAACCGGGAAGAGGAAGCAGCAAAAGCAAAGGCCCGGTCGGCCGTCCGTTTCGGGACGGCCTAACCAGGCCCCTGTTCGCTTTCCGGGTCTATTTCCCGAACGACCGCAGCCTCAGCGAGTTCGCTACCACCAGCACTGAGCTCGCTGCCATCGCTGCGCCGGCGATCATCGGGTTCAGGAATCCGAGAGCTGCCACCGGGATGCCGATCGCGTTGTAGAAGAATGCCCAGAACAGGTTGGTCTTGATGGTGGACAGGGTCTTGCGGGACAACTCAATCGCCTGCACCAGCTGACCAAGGTCGCTGCCCATCACCGTGAGGTCTGAGGCTTCGATGGCGACATCCGTGCCCGAGCCCATGGCGATGCCAAGGTCCGACTGTGCCAAGGCTGCAGCGTCGTTGACGCCGTCACCGGCCATGGCCACCGTAGCGCCGGAAGCCTGCAGCTTCCTGACAGCCTCGACCTTGCCCTCCGGCAGAACACCGGCGAATACGTCCTCAGGCGAAATCCCGACGGCGGCAGCCACCTGGGCGGCCACGGCAGCGTTGTCGCCGGTCAACAGGATGGGACGGATGCCCAGGTCCTTCAACTTCTGGATTGCCGCTGCCGAACCGGGCTTGATGGTATCGCTCAGGCTGATAATGCCGGCAGGCTGGCCGTCGACGGCAACCCAGATCGCCGTGGCACCACCGTTTTCCTCCGAGGTAAGTGCTTCACGGTGACTTGAGTCGAGCGTAACGCCGTTCTCCTCGAGCCAGCCGGAGCGCCCGACGACGACAGTCCTGGTCACCCCGTCCAGCGCAATGGTTCCCCGGACGCCGCCGCCCGGAGCGGAACTGAAGCCCTCAACGCGAGGCAGGCTGCCGGCGTCGTGCAGTGCTTCTTGCGCCGAGGCGGCAATCGCGTGGGCGATCGGGTGCTCGGAAGCGGCTTCCACGGCTCCTGCCAATGTCAGGACGGTGGCCGCTGAATGGCCGTTCAGTGCGACAGTGTGGTCGACTGCGAGCTTGCCGCTGGTTACGGTGCCCGTCTTGTCCAGCAGGATGGTGTCCACGTGCCGGGTGTCCTCAAGGACCTGTGGGCCCTTGATGAGAATGCCCAGCTGAGCGCCGCGGCCCGTTCCCGTCAGCAGACCCACAGGAGTGGCCAGGCCCAAGGCGCAGGGGCAAGCGATAACCAGGACAGCGACCGCGGCCGTGAAGGCTGCGTTGAGGTCACCCGAGAAGAACAGCCACAACAGGAACGTGACCAGGGCAATCACCAAAACGATCGGCACAAAGACCGAACTGATCCTGTCCGCGAGCCGGGCAATAGGTGCTTTCCCGGTTTGTGCCTGGCTGACCAGGCGACCCATCTGGGCGAGCGTCGTGTCAGAACCAACACGGGTTGCACGCACCAGCAGGCGGCCGGACGTGTTGATGGTAGCGCCTGTCACCGCGCTCCCGGGTCCAACCTCGACCGGCACCGATTCGCCCGTCACCAGTGAAGCGTCGACGGCGGAAGCACCATCAGTGACCACGCCGTCAGTGGCGATCTTCTCGCCCGGGCGGACCACAATGAGGTCGTCCACCAGGAGTTGATCGGCCGGAATCTTCTGCTCCACACCGTCCACCAGGATCGTGGCATCCTTGGCACCCAGATTCAGCAGGGCCTTGAGTGCATTGCCGGCCTTGGCCTTCGCGTTCGCCTCGAGGTAGCGCCCCAGCAGCAGGAACGTGGTGACCACGGCGGCGACCTCGAAGTACAGCCCGCCGCCGGACATGCTCTCCATGCCGGGGTGTTCAGTCATCCGGGGGTCCGCGAACAACTGCCACGCAGAGTAGAGGTACGCGGCGATCACACCGATGGACACCAGCGTGTCCATGGTGGAGGCGAAGTGGCGGGCGTTGACGGCAGCAGCCCTGTGGAACGGCCAGGCAGCCCAACTCACCACCGGCAGGGCCAACGCCCCGACAACCCAACCCCAGTTTGCGAACTGGAGGGCGGGGATCATCGAGATGGCGAAGACTGGAACGGTCAGGAGGGCGGCGACGATCAGGCGGGGCCGGAGCGTCGATGCGGAGGGGCCGTGCTCCATGTGATTTTCGTGCCCGGCATCATGCTCTGATTCCGGAGCCTCGTTGCCGTGGTGGTGCTCATGGGGACGGGGTTCGCGGGCGTGGGGCGTTGGGGCTTGGCGGACGGTGGCTTTGTAGCCTGTGGCGTTGACCGTGTCGACGATCTGCTGGTCCGTCACGGTTGCCGGGACGGTGACATGGGCTGATTCGAGGGGCAGGTTGACGCTTGCCTCGACGCCTTCAAGTTTGCCCAGTTTCCGTTCCACTCGATTGACGCACGAGGCGCAGGTCATGCCCTCGATGTCCAGTTCAATGACCCTGTGTGCAGGTTGGTTGAAAGTCTCCTGGGTACTCAAGAGGACTCCTAAGCTTCGTTGGCTACCACCAGGTAGCCGGCTTCTGCCACGGCTTCGCCAATTTCAGACGGCGAGAGCTCCTTGGTTGAGGTGATGGTTACGGTGGACAGCCCACCGGGGTTGAGGTCTACGGCAACGTTTTCGACGCCGGTGAGAGACTCAAGTTCTTCGCTCACGCTGGAGACGCAGTGGCCGCAGGTCATGCCGGAAACGTTGACGTTGGTCTGGATGGTCTGGCTCATGGAGCTCTCCTTGGTGGTGAGTTGAATGGTGTGGTGGTTGTTGGCGGAATTACCGCAGCAGGCGCCCGATGGCATCGGTGGCCTCCTTCACTTTGGCGTCGATCTGTTCGGCGCGGGCTTCCGGGTTGGGCTCGGAGGCAGCGCCGACCACACAGTGGCCGATGTGCTCCTCTACGAGTCCAAGGCTGACGGCATGGAGGGCCTTGGTGGCGGCGGCTACTTGGGTCAGGATGTCGATGCAGTACTTGTCGTCCTCCACCATCCGCGCGATTCCGCGGACTTGCCCCTCGATCCGTTTCAATCGTTTGAGGTAGGCATCCTTGTTGCTGGTGTACCCGTGGGGTGCGGCGTGCTCCGGTTCCACGTTGATGGTGGATGCATCAGGTTGGCCAATGCTCAGATCTGGCGTGCTCATGACACAAACTTATACCCCATGGGGGTATAAAGCAAGTACCCCCTAGGGGTATAACTTGACTGTTTCTAGAGCAGGGCGGTCATGCCATTCCAGCCCTGTCCGATCCGGACGGTAGGCAGCCACGCTCCACCGCTGGCGCTCGGGTACAAGAAGAGTGAGCCGCTGCCATCGCGGGCCACAATGTCCGGCCGCCCGTCACCGTTGAAATCTCCTGGGGCGACGATGGACGTCATGCTGTTCCAACCCTCACCGACCTTTTGGCGGTCCCATGCCCAGCCTCCGGTGCCGTTCCCGTTGTAGAGCCAGAGAACACCGGATCCGTCACGGGCAAGGACATCGGGGGTGCCATCGCTGTTGAAGTCACCCGAGCCAACAATTGCCGTCAGCGCGTTCCAGCCGGTCCCTAGGTTGGTCCTGGGCAACCAATCTCCCCGACCGTCGCCGGGGTACAGCCAGAGGGTCCCGGAAGTATCGCGGGCGAGGATGTCGGCGGTGCCGTCCCCATTGAAGTCCCCTGGCGTAACGATGGCCGTGATGGCATTCCAGCCCGACCCGACGTGAACCCGCGCCAGCCAACCACCCGCCCCGTTTCCCGGGTACATCCACAGGTGGCCGGCACCATCGCGGGCAAGAACGTCCGGTTTCTTGTCGCCGTTAAAGTCGCCGGGACTGACGACGGCGGTCATGGAGTTCCACGCCGAACCCACTTGGGTGCGGGGGAGCCATCCGGCGGCCCCGTTTCCCGGGTAGAGCCACAAGACACCCGAAGCGTCGCGGGCCAACAGGTCCGTCTTTCGATCACCGCTGAAGTCGTTTTTCAGGGGTGTGGGGCTGTTCCCGTCAATGATCGTTACGGACCCTTGCCAATTGCTTGCGTAGATTTTGTTGGTGGCCTCATTGACGGCCAGGGTGCCCGTAAAGGGGTGTGACAGTGTGGAGAGAGCAAAGCTTTTACCATCGACCACCGTGGTGCCCCTGTACCCGGCCTCAAAATACACCTTGTTGGTGGTTCCGTTGACGGCAATCGCTCCTGGCGCCGCGCCGGTTCTGATATCGACGCGCCCCGGTCCGCCGTCGTCGAATATCGCCAGCAGCCCGGTCCGCGATGAAATGGTGCCATCCCCCAGCGAACTCCGGCCGAAGTAGACCCGATTGTTCTTTTCATCCACGGAAAGGGACGTGGGGCTGGCGTTGAGATCGGAGAACATCCCGCCTGCTTGGTTTGTGGCTCCATCAACAACTTCCAGCGCTGCATACTGCCGCGCCCGTACGGCGACGTATACCTTGTTGGTCACCTGATTGACGGCCAAGTAACTCGGCATTGCATTGGTGCCCAGGTCAATGCGAGTCACGGCGTTGGTTGAAGTGTCGATGACATTGAGGCCACCTCCACCCAGGGTATACAGCCGATGGGTCACCTGATTGATGGCCAGCGTACTGACCGATCCGGAGTTGATGATGGAGCTGGCGTTGGTGCTTCCGTTAATGACGGAAACGCCGTCAAGGGTGCCCGCGTAGATCTTGTTGGTCTTCTGGTCGATGACCAGCTCTCCGGGAGCGGCGCCCACCGTAACTTTGGCGACGGCATGAGTGGCACCGTTGACAATAGCCACGGATCCCGGCGCGGATGGGTCACTTTTGAGGCTGAGGTAGATCTTGTTGGTCGCAGTGTTAACCGCGACAGCCACCGGGGTTCTCCCCGTTGCTATTTTGACTGTGGCCTGTGTTTTTCCATTAATGACGGTCAGCCCATCGCGGGTAGTGACATACACAGTATTGGTGACGGGGTTGACCGCTACGTCGCTGGCTTCGGGCCCCACGTCGATGATGTCCGCGACGATGTCTGCCGCAGCAGGAGAAGTTGGGATCCCGGAAATCAACAACGACGCCACTCCGGCTGCCGCAACCAAAGTGCCCCAGCGGGACCGCCCCCGGTCAGCAAAGCGGCGCACAGGCGTTCCTGAAACACTGACAACAGTTCCCACTGCAATCCCCCCAAAGTGCCAAGACGCTTCCCCCGCGCCTGGGCCGGAGTCTACCCCGCACTTGGGCCGCGGAATAGCCCTCGACGGCGGGACGCACCAGACGCGCCTCAGGCAGCACCCAGGTGTTCTGGCCTTTGCCGGAGGACCGGCACTACGATGAATTTCTGATCAACCCACCGGCCACACGTGGCTTTGCGGACCCGTTGGTGACGGCACACGGTGAACTGGGACGGGGAGGGGAAATGGCGGTTTTCGTACTGATTCATGGCGGCGGTTCCACGGCATGGGACTGGCACTTGGTCAAGCCCTTGCTCGAATCGGCGGGCCATGAGGTCATCGCGGTCGACCTCCCTATTGAAGACGACGGCGCGATGCTTGAGGACTACACCCGCGCGGCAACCAGGGCGGCGGACGGCGCGCGGCACACCATAGTTGTGGGCCACTCGCTGGGTGGCTTTACGGCACCCTTGGTCAGCAATGAACTCACGTCCGACGGCCTGGTGTATCTCTCGGCCATGATTCCCATGCCTGGCGAGACCTTCGGCGACTGGTGGACCAATACCGGGCATAACCGCGAGACCATCCCCGAAGAGTCGTTCTTCAACCTGGTTCCTGACGATCTTGCACAGCAAGCCCGGGACAAGGAGCGCGATCAGCAAGGTGCCTGGATGTCAGGGCCTTGGCCTGGCCAGCATCCGGACGTGCCCACACTGGCCATTCTGTGCCGGGACGACCTGTTCTTTCCAGCGCCCTTCATGCGGCGCCAAGTACAGGATCGGCTGGGAATCGAACCGGTGGAAATCCCGGGCGGCCATTACGCCACGCTGAGCCACCCGGGCGCTGTGGCGGCGGTGTTGAACCAGTTCGCCCAGCAGTTGCTTAGACAAGCACAGGAGCTGGTCATCCGCGAATCGGCCTGAGCCGGGCACCGCGAGGCACCAGCCCCCAACGCATAGGCTTGGACCATGCTGAACCTGGTCCTTGGACTTCTCTTCGCGGGGCTCTTCCTTGCCTCCTACCAGTCCGATCGGCGCAGGCTCCGCAACGGGGTGCTGCTCCTGGTGGCGGTATGGCTCCTGTTGCAGGCCATACTGGACTTCCTGATCGACCTGAACCCGTGGTTCGAATGGCTGAACCTGGTGGTAGTGGTGGTTCCGGTGGTGAGCATCTTCGTGTTCGCCGGCTTCCTGATCGCCAACGGGATCACCATGGTCCGCAGGGAAGGCCCCGGCATCAGCAGCTTTCTGCCTATTGCGGTGGGGCTGGCGGTGTTCCTCGCCCCGGTGGTCGCGTTCCTCTTTGTCCTGAGCGGGCAGCCCGTCCTGGCAGGCCTCGCTGCGTTGGCCTTCTTCCTCTGCGCTTACCTGGGCTGCGCCTTTGTGGTGTTCCTCGGGTATGCCCTGGTGTATTCAAGGATGCGGTTCAGCGCGAATCCGGCGGCCGTCATTGTCCTGGGTTCCGGTTTGATCGACGGCAAAGTCCCGCCGTTGCTCGCCGCGCGCCTGAACAAGGCTTTGGAAATTTACGACGGCGGCGCACCGGTCAGGCCGGTCCTGGTGCCTTCCGGGGGTCAAGGCCCGGATGAACCCCGGCCCGAGTCCACGGCAATGAAGGAGTATCTGGTGGCAAAGGGCGCTGCCTCCGGCGACGTGCTGGAAGAAAACCAGGCCACCACCACCCGCGAGAACCTGGCCTATTCCGTAGCCCTGTTGGCTGAAAAGGGAATCCAAGGGCCCTTGCTGGTGTGCACCAACAACTACCACGTACTCCGCGCTGCCCTCCTGTCCCGACGCCAGAAGATCAACGCGGAGGTAGTGGGTGCTCCGACCGCCAGGTACTTTGTGCCCAGCGCTTTCCTTCGCGAGTTCGTGGCCGTGATGAGGGACAACCGCCTGACCAACATGGTCCTTTGCCTGCCGATGTTCGGGGTTGCCCTGCTCATCACGGTCGCACTGATGAACTCGTCGGTGGTGTGAGCCTTTTAACCATTCAACCTGGGCCTTACGGCTTGGGCAGCCCCGTGGTGAACGTGTGGCTCCATTCGGTGACGGCGCCGTCGGTAAAGACGTACCCCTTGCCGCGGACGGCAGTGACTGTCACAGTGCCCTCAGGCTTCTTGTACGTTCCGGCCGCGATTTCCTTGCCGTCAACCAGGTAGACCACGCCGTCCACCGCCGGGACCGTGTACGAGTCCTGCCCGCGGCCCGGCTTGTCCGTGAAGGTGACCGTTGCCGGCGTCGCGGTGTCGTAGTGGAGGCCGAAGCCCAAAGGCAACAGGACGCCGTCGCCGTTTGCCTCCGGTATGTTGACCGGAAGCTTGCCGCCGGGGTTCACCGCCCCTGAAATGGCACGGACGGCACCGTGGAAATTGACGTCCTTGACCCCGTAACTGTTGAGCACGGCGTCGGCGCCGGGGAAGACGCTGATGTCGTAGGGGTTGCGTGTGGCCACAACGATGACGGGGGTCCCAGTGGCTGCCAGCTCCGCCACCATCTGCTGCTGCGCAGCGTTGCCGGTTGCGTTGTACGAAGCGAAGACCACGGCATCCACGGTGCCGGCTGCGGCTACCGCACGTGCGCGGTATGCCGAGGACGGGGAAGCCCCATCCTCGTAGTCTTCAGTGACCGTAAATCCCTGCTCCTTGAGCATCGGTCCCGCGAGCTCCGGCCAGGCTGAACCGGCCCCCACCATGAGTACCGAGCTGCCGGATGCGAGAGGAAGGACCTTGTCCTCATTGCGGAGCAGGGTCACTGCCCGGTCCGAGATCAGCTTGGCCGTGGCCAGGTTCTCTGCGCTTCCAACAAGGGTGTCCACAGCGTCGGGGTCTGACATCGGTTGCTCGAAGACACCCCGCTTGACCTTCCACTCGAGGATCCGCCGGACGGACTCATCTAGGCGGCTCTCGGCGAGCTCTCCGGACTCGACGGCGGCACGGACACCTGCGAACGAGGCGTCCACATCGGGGGAGTTAAGCAGGATGTCAGAGCCGGCCTGGATGGCCTTGACGGCTATTTCTTCCTGGGGCCATTCGGCGGCCATAGCGGCCATATCCAAGGCGTCGGTGGTGACCAGGCCCTTGAAGCCCAGCTCATCCCGAAGCAATCCTGTGAGGACCTTGTGGGACAGGGTGCCGGGCATCTCTGCGTCGATGGCCTCCACAATGATGTGCGCTGTCATGACCATGTCCACGCCACCGTCAATGGCGGCTTTGAAGGGTTTCAGGTGCTGGTTCAGGGTCTCCCGGTCGTAGGTGACGGTGGGGAGCCCGTAGTGGGAATCCACCGAGGTATCGCCGTGGCCGGGGAAGTGTTTGGCTGCCGCGCCGACGTTGTGTTCCTGGATGCCGTCGATTTGCGCCACACCGAGCGCGCTGACCAACGCGGGATCTTCGCCCATGGAGCGGATGCCGATCACGGGGTTGTCCGGGTTGGAGTTGAGGTCCAGCACCGGCGCGAAGTCCACGTTGATGCCCATGGCACGCATCTCAGAGCCCAGGATTTCGCCCTGCGCCCTCGCAAGTTCCGCGTCTGCCGTAGCTCCCAACGCCATATTTCCCGGGAGGACGGTGGCCGGCGGTCCGATGCGGGCAACCAGGCCGCCTTCCTGGTCGATGGTGACCGCCAGCGGAATGCCGGTTCCGTCCTGGCCCACCGCGGCTTCCTGCAGGCCGTTGGACAGCCCGGCAACCTGCCGGGGGTTGTTGGTATTCCCGGACCACGCGAAGTAGAGGACGCCGCCAAGGTTGTACTTGGCTACGACTTCCGCCGGAGTATTCACGCCGTAACGTGCTTGGTTGCTTGCCGCCATGGACGTGTCATCGGCCGAGGATCCGTAAACGTGGGTCCAGGTCATTTGGCCGATCTTTTCGTCCAGCGACATGCCGGAGATCATTGCCTCGATGTCCGGTGAGGCGGTGACCGTCGTCGTGCGTGCCGTAGTGGGCGGGGCGGCCGCAGCGACCCCGCCAGTCACCACCCCCGCGCCCGTCATGAGCAGCGCCGTGGCGGCGGCCGTCATCAAGGTACTTCCTTTTCTGAGCATGTGAATTCCCATCCCAATCGTCACAGTATTTCCGGCTGGCCTAGCGTGGCCCGTTGTAGAGGAGGTATTGGCGGGTATCCCGGACGAACTGACCCAGTTCCGCCCGCCAGCTGTCCGTGATGGTGCGGGCGTCAGCACCGGCGTCGAGCTGTTCGGCAAAGCGGGCGGACCCGCTCAACAGCCCCATCCAGCGTCCGGCGTCGCCGCGCCACGCGAAGCCCGGGTACAACCGTTTGGCTTCCACCAGCATGTGGGTGCCGACTTCCAGGGCCTCAACGCGGGCAGGATCGGTGATGTGCACCTGGACTCCGCCGCAGATGACCCCCTGGTTCTTGGAGAGCGTGGGCTGGAAGTAGGCCTCGCGGAAGGTGACGCCGGCGAGGCCCTTGCCGTTGAGCGCCTCGGCCCAGCGGTAATCCACGTAGGGGGCGCCGATCAGTTCGAACGGCCTGGTGGTTCCGCGGCCTTCGGACATATTGGTGGCCTCGAAAAGTGCCGTGCCCGGGTACAAAAGGGCGGTCTCCGGGGTGGGCATATTGGGGCTCGGCAGGATCCACGTTGCCCGGTTATCCGGGCCGGTCATCTCGCGGCGCCACCCCTGTACTTCCACCACGTGGAGGTCTTTAAGGGGAGCGAGGCCCACGGCCGGCAAATGCACCGCGTTGAAGTACTTGGCGAGCTCACCCACGGTCATGCCGTGCTGGAGTGCGATGCCCAGTTTTCCCACCCCGGACTCGAATCCGCGCTGCAGGACCGGCCCCCTTGCCTGTCCGCCGATCGGGTTGGGACGGTCCAGTACGACAAACCTGGCGCCCGTCCGGGAGGCGGCCTGCATGGCACCCCACATGGTCCAGATGTAGGTGTAGAACCGCGCCCCCACGTCTTGGATGTCGAAGCAGATGGTGTCGACGCCGGACTTTTCGTAAAAGCCCACGTAGTGGTCCACATCGGCGCCGTAGGAGTCGTAGACCGTGATGCCGGTGCGGGGATCCACGGAGGTCCCTTCACTGGCGCCGTCTTGGGCCGTGCCCCGGAAGCCGTGTTCGGGACCGAAGACTGCCCTCACGTCGACGCCCTTTTCCGCCATGTCGTCAACGATCGAGTGGAAGTTCGCCAGGACTCCGGTGGGGTTGGTGATGACTCCCACCCGGCGGTCGGCGAAAATGCCCCAGTTGTCGGCGGCGGCAACGTCGGCGCCGGTGGTAACTGTTCCAGGCTTTCCGGGGCGGGTGGCCAGACCGGTGGCTGCACTGGCGCTCGGGGCAAATGGCGACACGACGGCGGCCGCTGCCGCCAGTCCCGACGCGTGGATGAGTTTTCGGCGGTTGAGTGTCATGGGGAGCCTTTCCGGATGAGCAGGGCATGACAACTTTTGTGATGTCGCTTACATCGACCGTATTCGCTGGGATGATCTGCGTCAATCGTTTACCTCCGATGCTGTCCATGGGTAAATTATTTACATGGGCCTGCCGCTACCGTGGATTGGCCGGGTCGGCTGGAAGGAAACACCATGGAAGAGGCACTGAGCGGGCAGTTGTCACGGACCGTCTTAGTGCGGATACGTTCGGCACTGCCGACGTTGCGCCCCTCAGAGCGCGCCATTGCCGAGCTCGTCCTGGCGGATCCTTCCCGCGCGGCCATGATGTCCATCGGGGATCTTGCCGAGCAGGGCGGGACATCCACCACGTCGGTAGTCCGTTTCTACAAGAAGGTGGGCTACACCGGGTACTCGGATCTGCGTCTGGACCTGGCCCGGGAGACCGCGCGCGAGAGCCTTGCCAACAATGTGCCGGCGGGAGTCTATGAGGACATCAACACGTCCGATTCGCTGCGCGACATCGTTTCCAAAATTGCCTTCAACGAGACCAGGTCCATAGCGGACACGGCCCAAGTGCTCGACGTCGACAAACTCGCCCAGGCGGTGGAGGTCATCTCCACCTCGCGGAAGACCGATATCTTCGGCGTTGGGGCGGGTGGCTTGGTGGGCGAGGACCTGCAGCAGAAGCTGCACAGGATTGGCCTGACGTCCTTCAGCTGGGCGGACCCCCATGCGGCGCTGGCATCTGCGGCCCTTCTGGACGGCGACGGCGTTGCTGTCGCCGTCTCCCACTCGGGCACCACCGTGGATACGGTCGACTTCCTGTTGGCGGCGAAGGCGGCAGGAGCAACCACCATCGCGGTCACCAACCATGCCGATTCGGCGCTGGGGCGGACCGCCGACATTGTGCTGAATACCGCCGCGCGGGAGACGCCCTTCAGGTCCGGGGCCATGGGTAGCCGCATCGCCCAGATGATGGTGGTTGACTGTCTCTTTGTTGGAGTGGCCCAGCATTCCTACGATGCGTCCGTCTCAGCGCTGAAGAAGACGCACGCAGCGGTCCAGGGCCGTAAATTGGCTTGACAAGAAGTTCGGATCAGCGGGGCCTAGAGTCGTCACCATGTTTACTCTTACCGCTCCTGACGTGTCCCTCTACGAGTCATTCATCGAGTCGCACCGCGAATGGGACGGCGCCCACCAGGACGGCGCCGGGCTGTTCGCCGGCGATGACGTCAGCACAGCCGAAGGCTTTGCCGCGTGGGTCCGAAAGTTGGCGGACGCTGAGCATGCCCAGGAAGTGAACGGCATCGTCCCCTGCACCTTTCGCTGGATAACAGAGGATTCGCGATACGTGGGCTCGATTGCCTTCCGCCACTACCTCACACCTTCCCTCCTGAACTCCGGCGGCCATATTGGATACGGCGTCCGCCCTTCGGATCGCGGCCGTGGTGTGGCAACCTGGGCCCTGCGGGAGATGTGCTCCAGCCTGGCTGCAGGGGGAGGGCCTGAACGGGTACTACTGACCTGTGATGACAACAATGCGGCTTCTGCGAGGACCATTGAGCGAAGCGGCGGCGTGCTGGAAGATGTGCGCCTGGACGGCGAGGGCAAGGCCTTCCGCCGCTACTGGATCGACCTCACGGGCCTTGAATTAAGCTCATGACAATCGTTCATGTTCCCGTCACCAACGGTTGTTAGGCTGCCGGGCACTACGTGGCTGACCAGGAGGACCGCATGACGGAGGCAAACTCGCTGGCAACATCACTGGACAATTGGTGGGTCAGGCACAACCTGCGCGAGACCAACGATCACCTGGTGGAGTTGGGCTACACCATCAGCGGCGGGCAAGGGGAGGATCCGGACCTGATCGATCCCGGTGGATCCGCCGTTGAAACGTGGAACGAGGACTATCCGTACCTGCAGCGCATGACCCGCGACGAGTACGAGATCGAGAAGTACCGCCTGCAGATCGAACTGCTGAGTTCCAGTACTGGGGCCAGCACCGCGGGCTTAAGCACGTTATCGTCTTCGATGGCAGGGATGCTGCCGACAAGGGCGGCACCATAAAGCGCTTAACAGAGCGTCTGATCCAAGGTCCGCCAGGACGGTTGCGCTGTCCAAACCCTCAGACCGGGAACAGGCCAGTGGTCTTTCCAGCGCTACATCCAGCACCTTCCCACCGCCGGCGAGATCGTCATGTTCGACCGCTCTTGGTACAACCGCGCCAACGTGGGACGCGTCATGGGCTTCTGCACGGACGACGAATACGACACCTTCGTGGGTCAGGCGCCGGTCTTCGAAAAGATGCTGGAGGATGCAGGAATCCATGTGACCAAGTTCTGGTTTTCCCTCACCCGGCAGGAGCAGCGAACCCGCTTCGCGATCCGCCAGATTGATCCGGTCCGTAGGTGGAAACTCTCGCCCATGGACCTGGCATCCTTAGGCCAACTACTTACAGCGCAGGCCGGTCACGCTGCCATAATGGCCGGTCAAGTACAACAAGACCGGCCAGGTAGCTTTTTAGGGATGGGAGGGCAGGGGAGGGGCTGTTGACCTCCGGGAAACCACTTGAGGGTCAGAAGGGATGGTTAGGTCGGTCGGGGTGTCACCATTGAGGACGTTACACAGAACATCGACGGCCGTTCTTCCTAGTTCCACTAGAGGCATTGCAATGGTCGTCAGCGGTGGCTGGAGATAGTCGGCCAACGGAAGGTCGTCATAGGAGATCACGGAGATCTGTTCCGGCACAGAGATGCCTGATTCGTGTAGGGCATGCAAGGCACCTATGGCTTGATTGAGGGTGCTCGTGTAGACAGCAGTGACTCGTGGATGATTGCGGATCAGGCGCAGTGTGGCGTCATAGCCACCTTTTTCACTAAATTCACCTGGCTCGACCTGCGGTTCCGGCAGTCCTGCTTCCCGGGCCGCTCGCAAGAGCCCGATCCGGCGTCCCTGACCTGGGCTAAGGGCCTCCGGTCCGGACACATGGCCGATGTGTCGGTGGCCCAGCTCTTGAAGGTGTGCCACCGCGCAGGTGCTGGCAGCTTCGAGGTTCATAGTGATATTCCGTCCCGAGTCGGCCACGGAGCGGTTGACGAAAAGGTATGGGATGTCTGTTTGCGGCAGCAGGTTCAGCAAGGGGTGGCTCGGTCGCGCCGAGGCGATTAGGAGCCCGTCGACGCGTCCTGAGGCGACGAGGTCCGCAAACTGTTCGTCAACACCCTCTTCCGCCGTATCCTCTGCCAGAAGTAATGCGTAACCGCGGTTTCTGGCCTGGGAATATGCCCCGCGAGTGATCCTTGAATAGACGGGGTTTGTCAGGTCCGGAATCAGCAGCGCAAGGGCCCTGGTCCTTGAGCCGGCCAGGGCTCGAGCCCCGACATGCGGCTGGTACCCAAGCTTTTTGGCCGATTCCAAGACCCGCAGCCGTGTTTCCTCGCGGACGGATAGTGTCGCATCATCGTTCAGCACCCTAGAGGCGACAGATTTAGTTACCCCTGACATTTGGGCAACGTCGATCAGGCGTGATCTTCCGTTGGTCGGCAGTTCCGTGTTCCGGTTTTGCACCCCGCTCCCTTCAACATGTTGAACCACTCTTGTGACGTCGCTCATGCGCACCCTTGACACTTCAGTTTCCCTCATACTAGCTTGTATCCATCAAGAAAACCGGTTTTCTAAGGCCTGTTGGCGTCCCGGTTTGTAAGAATCGTCTCCGAGTTCAAGGAAGAGCCATGGCAAAAATCGAAAAGATACAAACCGATCTATTTAGAATCCCTTTGGCGCACGCGCTGACCGACAGTACCCACGGAGTGATGCTGGACTTTGAGCTGATCACTGTCCGTGTCACAGACAGTGACGGGGCTGTGGGACTCGGCTACACCTACACGGTCAACGATGGTGGCGCGGCGGTGGCCGTCATGGTGGAGCGCTACCTAACGCCTAAACTGCTCGGCCAGGACGCCGACCATACAGAGAAGATCTGGCAGGATCTGTGGTGGACACTGCATTATGCAGGACGGGGCGGTCACGCCACCTCGGCTATCTCGGCGATCGACATCGCCCTATGGGACCTAAAGGGGCGGCGCCTGGGTCAACCTCTGTGGCGGATCTTTGGTGGATACGACCCGAAGGTTCCAGTTTATGCCGGAGGGATCGATCTGGAGCTCGATCTCGGCGATCTTCTCCGGCAGGCCGATCGTTTCCAATCCGAGGGTTTCCGGGCGATCAAAATGAAAGTCGGCCGGGCCAACCTGAGCGAGGATCTGGAGCGAGTCGCCGCTATGCGTTCCCATCTTGGGGAAAACTTCCCGCTCATGGTGGATGCGAACATGAAGTGGAGCGCCGATCAGGCAATCCGAGCCGCACACGCCATGACCGAGTTCAACTTGGTCTGGATCGAAGAGCCCACCATCCCGGACGACGTGGCAGGAAACGCAAGAATTCTGCGCGAAGGCGGCCAGCCCATTGCTGGCGGCGAGAACCTTCACACCCTCTACGAATTCCAGCAGCACATCACTGCAGGCGCACTATCCTTCCCTGAACCGGACGTGAGTAACTGCGGTGGATATACGACCTTCCGGAAAATAGCTTCGCTCGCGGAGGCTCACAACCTGCCTGTCACTTCCCATGGAGTGCACGATCTGACGGTTCAGGCTCTAGCAGCGGCACCTAACCGCAGCTACATGGAAGCTCACGGTTTTGGTTTGGACGCCTACTTGGCCAACCCCATGCGCATTGAGGATGGATTCGCAGTCGCCCCCGAACGCCCTGGTCACGGCGTGGACTTGGACTTCGCAGCACTGGAAGCGGTTCGGGCGTGAGCGAGGCAATCCAAGGCAGCCGGTCTGACCCCAAACCACTGCGCGGAATTCGGTGGCGGGTCCTCGGCGCTAATGCCGGGGTCCTGATGCTGAACTATGGAGATCGCGCAGCATTGGGCGTTGCAGCGCCTCTGATCATCAATGAGTTTGGCCTCAGTACCGGTGCCATGGGCATTATCCTTGGCGCGTTTGCTTTTACCTATGCTCCTGCCTGCTTCGCCGGCGGTGCTTTGGCTGATAAGTACGGTCCACGCAAAACCATGGCGGTAGCTGCGGCATGGTGGTCCCTCTGCACCGCCCTCACTGCGCTGTGCTTCAACTTCACTACATTCTTTATCCAACGACTGCTGTTTGGTGCCGGCGAAGGCCCACAAGGTGCCGTGACGGCACGAACTATGGCCAACTGGTTCCCCAAGCGCGAATATGCGACAGCGATGGGTCTCACTTTTGCCGCAAATCCGCTCGGGGCGGCACTGGGTATACCTGTTGTTACGGGCCTGCTGGTGCTCTCGAACAACAACTGGCGCGTCCCCTTCATCGTGCTGGGCGCCATCGGTCTGGTCATCGCGGCCTGGTGGTACTGGGTGATCCGCGACAAGCCTGCGCAACACCCTCGAATCACGGACGAGGAACTGGCGCTGATCACCGCCGTAGACGCCGAAACGAAGGAACTGACCACCGAGAACGTTCCCCCGCTGCGCTTCTACCTGCGCCAGCCCGCAGTCATCGCCAACGCCATCGCCTTCTTCGGCTTCAGCTGGCTGCTGTTCATGTTCTTATCCTGGTATCCACTGTTCCTGGTCCAGACCCAGAACATCAGCCTCTCCAGCCTGGCCTGGGCGGGCGCGCTGCCCTGGGTGGCGGGCTCCATAGGGACCGCCCTTGGCGGCATCCTCTCGGATCGTCTCGCTCGTCGATCGAACGCGCCGTTCCGGGTTCGGAAGTGGATGACCGGCTTCTTCCTGGCTCTCAGCGGGGCGCTCTGTATTCCTTTGGCAGCTGTGAACTCCCTTGGACTCGCCGTCGGACTATTCTCCCTGGTGCTCCTGCTGCTCTATTTGGCCAACGTGCAGTTCTTCGCGATCGTCCGCGACTTCGTTCACCCCGCGCGGTTGGGCGGTGTCACCGGATTTGTTCACTTCTGCGCCAACCTCGCCGGAATTATCGCCCCAATCGTCACCGGCTTCCTCATCCAGGATCTGGGCTCGTGGACTGCAGCATTCGCACTGGCCGCTGGCTTGGCCATCGCTGGAGCCATCGCCCTGATCCTGGTCAAGCCCCCCGTGGCCGGCGCAAAAGACGAAGCCACAACCCAAACTGACGCTTTCGAATACGAGGTCCAATAATGCAAGCCCCAGTCAAGATAGTCATCACGGACTGCGATCACGATTCCATCGACATCGAGCGGGCGGTCGCCCGGGACGCCGGCGTCGAGCTGGTGTTGGCTCAGTGCCGCACTGAAGACGAGGTCATTGCTGCAGCGGCCGGGGCGGACGCGATCGTTGTCCAGTACGCGCCCATCACCGCCAAGGTTTTGGATGCTTTGCCGGGGTTGAAAGCGATTGGCCGTTACGGCGTCGGGGTTGACACGCTCGACGTCGAAGCCGCCACTGCGCGCGGCGTCGCCATCTGCAACGTCCCCGACTATGGCACCGAGGACGTCAGCGACCACGCGATTGCCTTGGCCGTCAGCCTGGCCCGCGGGATCACGCAGCTGGACCGCGGCGTGCGACGCGGTGATTATTCGCTGGGGCCGGTGCAACCCTTGCACCGGATCAGCGGGCGGGTGTTCGGGGTGGTGGGCCTGGGCTTGATTGGTGCGGCCACGGGCCGGAAAGCGAAAGGTCTGGGCTACGAGGTCATCGGTTCGGATCCGCTGCTGACCGCCGGGACTGTCACCGCGGACGGGATCACCGTGGTCGGCTTCGAGGAGCTTGTTGCCAGCGCTGACGTCATTTCCCTGCATGTCCCCCTCAACCAGTACACGCATCACCTGATCAACAGTGACGTCCTGGACAAGGTGAAGCCCGGCGCCGTGCTGGTCAATACCTGCCGCGGAGGCGTGGTGGACACGGATGCTGTGGCGGCGGCCCTGAAGGACGGGCGCCTTCACGCTGCGGGTTTGGATGTTTTTGAGGTGGAGCCCTTGCCCAGGACCAGCCCGCTGCTGGGAGTGGAGAACGCGGTCCTGACCCCGCACGCGGCCTGGTATTCCGAGGAGTCGTACGCGGAGCTCAAGCGGCGCACGGTGGAGAACGTGGTGGAGGTGTGTGCCGGCCGCGCGCCGCGCAACATCCTCAACAGTGAAGTGCTGAACGGGAGCGTGCCGGCATGAGCGTCGAAACAGCAGCTGAATCCACGTCGCTGACGATGCGCGCCGCGGTCTGGACGGGTCCGGACACCATTGAGTACCGGACCGTGCCGCTTCCCGAGGTACCGGAGGGCTGGGCCTTGGTCCGGTCTGAGCTCACCGGGATTTGCGGCACGGACTTCTCCATCCTGCACGGAAGCCACCCCCGGGCTGAAGCGCCCGTGGTGATGGGCCATGAAATCACCGGCATCGTGGAAATCGCTGCCGCTGGAGGCCCTGCGGCGGGCACCCGCGTGACGGTGGAGCCCTTGATTCATTGCGGGAAGTGCCATCCCTGCCGGGAGGGGGACACTCATGTTTGTCGCAGCCTGAAGCTGTACGGGATCGACGTCGCCGGGTCCTTGGCCGAGTACGTGGCTTTGCCGGCGGAGACCCTCATTCCCGTCAGCTCGGCTGTTCCGCTGCATGAAGCCGCGCTGGCCGAGCCGCTGGCCGTGGCAGTACATGCCGTCTCCCGTTCCGGCCTCAAGGGCGGAGAGCGGGTGGTGGTGTTCGGCGCGGGTCCCATAGGCATCCTCACGGCCCTTGTTGCCCGGGCTGAAGGGGCCGGTAGCGTGCTGATTTCGGAGCCTTCCGAAGAGCGCCGTTTGGTGGCTGAGGAGCTTGGCTTCGACACTGTTGCTTCGGGTGCCGACCCGGTACACACGATCCTGGGGGCAACGGGCGGGGACGGCGCGGACATCGTGTTCGATTCGGCCGCCCACCCCTCCGTGGCGGCACTGCTGCCGAAGGCAGTTCGCGTCCTGGGCACCATCGTGCTGGTGGGTGTCTACAAGAAGCCCGTCGAGGTTGATTTGCAGGCCCTGACTTTTGCGGAAAACACGGTGGTGGGCGTCCGCGTCTACACGCGGGCCGACGTCGAACGGGCAGTCAAGCTCATCGAGGGCGGCGAGCTTGGGCTGGGACGGATCCCTGTGGAGGTCTTCCCACTCGAAGAAACCCGGGCCGCATTCACCAAGGCCATGACCGCTGGAGCGGTCCTCAAAGTATTCGTTGGGCCGGCTACGGCAGCCGTCCCCGGCAAGGGAGAAGCATGACAGACACAGCAGCGGCGCCGCGCGCGCCTTTTGACCTGACAGGGTCGACGGCGGCCATCACCGGAGCTTCCCGCGGCATCGGCCTGGGGATCGCCCTGGGCCTGATCCGGGCGGGCGCGAACCTTGTTGCGCTGCAACGTGGTCCACTCGCTCCGGAACTGGCCCTGGCCGCGGCGGAGGCAGGCGTTACTGCCGAAGCAACGGCCATCGACCTCTCCAGCCAGGACTCGGTGGCGCACGCGATCGAAACGACGCTGGCGAAGCACCGGATCGACATCCTGGTCAACAACGCCGGCACGCAGATCCGCCATGACTCCGTGGAGTTCCCGTTGGAGGACTTCGATGCGGTCATGAACATCAACACCCGGGCAGTGTTCCAGCTCTGCCAGGGCTTCGGTAAGGCCATGGTGGAGCGCGGAAACGGCAAAATCATCAATTTGGCATCCCTGCTGACGTTCCAGGGCGGATTGCGGGTTCCGGCCTACGCGGCGTCCAAGGGTGCAGTGGCCCAGCTGACCAAGGCGCTGTGCAATGAGTGGGCCCCACGAGGCGTCAACGTCAACGCCGTGGCCCCGGGGTACATAGCCACGGACATGAACCAGGCCTTGCTCGCCGACTCCGTCCGGCATGAGCAGATCTCCAGCCGGATCCCGGCCGCCCGATGGGGATCAGGCAACGACCTCGCCGGCGCGGTGGTGTTCCTGGCTTCCCCGGCCGCAGATTACGTGCACGGCGTTGTTCTTCCGGTCGACGGCGGGTGGCTGGCCCGATGAGCACCATCCAACCAGCGGGCAACCCGCAACGGCCGGCTCCTTCCGCGCTCCTGACAGCCAATCCCGTGGTGGCCGTCATGCGGGCACACCACGCCCGCGAGTACGCCCCCGTGATCGAAGCCCTGGTGCGCGGAGGCGTCCGTTCCATCGAGTTGACCCTCAGCACCCAAGGAGTCTTCGAGGAACTGCCCCGGCTCAAGGAACGCTTCGGCCCGGACGCCGAGATCGGCGTCGGAACCATCACCACCGTGGACCAAGCCATGCAGGCCCTCGACGGCGGAGCGGACTACCTTGTTACCCCGGCGATGGTTACCGCAGTGGTGAGTGCCGCCGTCGAGCGTGACATCCCGGTGTTTCCGGGCGGGCTGACGCCTACCGAACTGCTGGCCGGCTGGAACGCGGGAGCCACTGCGGTGAAGCTCTTCCCCGCCTCGGCCGTGGGCATTGGGTACGTCGGCCAACTCCGCGGGCCGTTTCCGGAGATGCGGATTGTGCCCTCCGGAGGCATCGGGATCGACGACGCACCGGCGTGGATTGCGGCCGGCGCCCTGGCCGTCAGCCTCGGCGGGCCTCTGCTGCGCGATGCCTTCTCAGGCGGAAACCTGACCGAACTGACCGCAAGAGCAGAAAAACTCAGCCGGCTCATCAGCGACGCCGCGGAAACGAAAGCAAGCAAATGACCCACACCGACCTGCCCTGCAACGACCTGCCCTTCAGCGATGTCGTCTCGATGGGCGAAACCATGGCCTTGATGAAAGCCGCGACGCCCGGCCCCCTGGCCCACGCAGGCTCCTTGGAATTGGGCATGGGCGGGGCCGAAACCAACGTCGCCATCGCCCTGAAGCGCCTGGGCACCAGCGTGACCTGGCTTGGGAGGGTCGGGCAGGACAGCCTCGGCGACCTCGTACTACGCGAGGTCGCCGCTGAGGGCATCACCACCCTGGGCATCCGCGACGCCGGCGCACCCACCGGGCTGATGATCAAGGAACGCCGCACCCCGGAACACCTTAAAGTCTGGTACTACCGCTCAGCCAGCGCCGGTTCACGCCTGGCTCCCGAAGACGTACCGGTCGATGCCATCCGGAACGCGAAACTGCTGCACCTGACCGGCATCACCCCCGCACTCTCCGAAACAGCGCGTGAAGCCGCGTTGTATGCAGTGTCCGTGGCACGCGAAGCCGGAGTGAGCGTCTCGTTCGACCTGAACTACCGCGCAGCCCTCTGGACAGAAGAGGAAGCCGGGCCGGTCTTCCGCAAATTCATCGAACTGGCCGACATCGTTTTCGCCGGCGACGACGAAGCCGTAATCGCAGTGGGCCGCGGCGTGGATTCCCTCGAACTCGCGCACAGGATCGCTGCCCTGGGCCCGGGGCAAGTCATCATCAAGAACGGCCCCCAGGGTTGCGCAGCTGTCATCGACGGCACCGAGTACCACCAAGAAGCAATACGAATCAACGCCGTGGACACCGTCGGGGCAGGAGACGCGTTCGTGGCCGGCTACATCTCCGACCTCCTCGCCGGAGCCTCTATAAAGGACCGGTTAGTCACCGCCGTCCGAACAGGTGCCTTCGCCTGCCTTGTCCCCGGCGACTGGGAAGGCATGCCACGACGCAACGAACTGGAACTGCTCGACGCCTCGGACCCCGTCGCACGATAGCAAGCCTCCAGGCACCATACATCAGCGCGGCACCACGGCAGCACTGTCGCGACCGCACGCTGCTCAGGATTGCGTTCATGCTGCTGGGATCCGCTCAGGCCGTCAGCAACACGACATCTATCGATCTTCTTGGGCTTAGCTCTTGACAACAGACCCGGCACTTGCGAATGTAGTCTCTACCACATAAGAAAACCGGTTTTCTTCCCAACGATCCGGCGCCACTTGTTCACACATCGCAAGTTGCCCAACCACTTCTAAAGTAGGCGCCGGTCACGACAATCAATGACCGAAGGTGCGAAGAGATTGTTTGCGTTGTTACAACCGGTAGCACATCAAAACGCCATGTAAGGATTCTCCGAATGAAATCACGTATATTCCTGCCCGCAGCTATCGCGATCGGGTCTGTTGCACTTCTGGGTGTCACCAGCTGCGCGGCTCCACTCACTGCGGGTTCCTCAAGTTCTTCGGGCGAAGGCGCTTCGCAGGTCGTTGAGCGTGAGTCCGCCGAGAAGTGCACCAACGCTTCACCTTCAAAGAAGGCGGCTAAGGACATGACGATCGGCTTTGCGCAGTCCGAGAACGAACAGAACCCGTTCCGCGCTGTGGAAACGGCATCCGTAAAAGCTGCAGTTGAGAAGAGCGGAGCCAAGTACGTTTACACCAATGCAGGTGGCGATCAGGCTAAGCAGCTCACTGATGTGCAGTCCATGATCAATCAGGGCGTCGACGCACTGATCGTGGCTCCCATCGGTGCTACCGGGCTGCAGGGTGCGTTTGCGGATGCCCGGGCAAAAGGAATTCCCGTTGTGACCATCGACCGCAAGACGTCAGGAACGCCGTGCACCGACTACTTGTCTTTCATGGGTTCTGATTTCTACGAGCAAGGCGTTCGGGCAGCGAAGGCTGTCGTGGAGGGCTTGGGTGGGTCGGGGTCCATAGCGGAAGTGCAGGGCGCCCCGGGCAGCGACGTTGCTGCCATGCGGACCAAGGGATTCCAGGATGAGATTGCAAAAAACCCGGGACTGAAAATCGTCGCTCAACAAACTGGTAACTGGGAAACCAGCAAGGCTCAGGAAGTTGTTGGTCAAATGATTTCTGCCAATCCTGATGTCAAGGCCATCTACACCCACGCAGATGTCATGGCCGAAGGTGCGATCACCGCGCTACGAAACTTCGGGAAAATTCCCGGCCAGGACGTCAAGATTGTCTCCATCGATGGGCTGAAGTCAGTTGTCGGGGGCGTCGCCACCGGCGAGGTACACGCAGTCGTAGAGACCAACCCCCGGTTCGGTCCCGCCGCGGTTAAAGCGATTCTCGACTGGACCGCGGGAACGGACGTGTCCCAGGAAGTCATCATGAAGGACGCGCTCTATACCAAAGACAATGCCCAAGCAGCAGTCGATTCCGGTGCCGCGTACTAGCGCACACAACCCCTCACCCACATCGAGAGGTGCAAAATGTCTGACCTAAAAAAGCCACTGGCTCTTCAGGCAAAGAACATTAGAAAGTCATTCAACGGTGTAGCTGCCCTTAAAGGAGTTTCTCTCAACCTGTACGCCGGAGAGGTCCATGGCCTCAATGGCGAAAACGGCGCCGGTAAATCTACGCTGATCAAGATCATTACCGGCTTCTATCAGTCCGATGCCGGAGAGTTGCTGCTCGAAGGTTCCCCGGCAACTTTTGCCAAGCCGCTGGATGCACAGCGTTCGGGCATCAGCACGGTGTACCAGGAGATCAATCTGATCCCCGAGCGCACTGTGGCGGAGAACATTTTGCTCGGCAGGGAGCCTCGCCGCGCGGGATTCCTGGATAAGAAGGCCGCAGTTCAGCAGGTACAGGCAATCCTGGAAAGGTATGGCCTGGACATCGACCCGCGCGCGAAGGTCTCCTCCTTGGGCCTTGGAATGCAGCAAATGGTGGCAATTGTTCGCTCGGTTGCTTTCGAAGCCAAAGTTGTCATCCTCGACGAACCAACCTCCGCTCTCAACGGAAAGGAAATCGAGACGCTCTTTGGGGTGATTCGACAACTGCGCTCCGAGGGAGCAGCTGTGCTGTTCGTAAGTCACCGAATGTCCGAGCTTTACGAGCTATGCGACCGGTTCACCGTGCTGCGTGACGGAGAATTCATCACTGAGAGCACGCCGGCCGAGCTCCCTCGCGTCGAACTCGTCAAGGCAATGCTTGGTGGCGTAGAGCTCGGCGAAGCTGACACGGACCTTGGGGCCGCAAAGCGCCGGGTCGAACGCCTGGCAACGGAGGAGATCGGCCTCTCGGTTCGGGACCTTTGCTGGTCTACGCGCGTCCGGAACGTGTCCTTTGACGTCAGAAAAGGCGAAATCGTTGGTTTGCTGGGACTTCTGGGGGCCGGGAGAACGGAGACGTGCAAGGCCCTGTTCGGCGCGGTCAAGGCCGAGTCCGGGGACGTTCTGGTGGACGGCAAGGCGCTCACTCGTGCGACGCCATCACGTGCTCTGCGCGCTGGCCTCGCTTACCTCTCTGAGGACCGCCGAACCGAAGGTATCTTTGCGGGTCTCAGCATCAAAGAGAACCTCACTGCCGCCACTCTGGACAGTCTGGCAACCTTCGGGTTTGTCAGTCTCAAGGCTCAGAACAAGGTCGTCAAGCACTACAGCACCGAACTGAAGATCAAGGCAGCAAACCCGGAGCAATCCATCAGCGAACTTTCGGGCGGCAACCAACAAAAGGTTCTCCTGGCGCGATGGCTATCCCGTGAACCCAAGGCGATCCTTCTGGACGATCCGACAAGAGGCATCGATATCGGTGCCAAGGCAGAAGTACACCGCGTCGTCAGAGCATTGGCAGATAAGGGAATCTCGGTCGTCATGACGTCCAGCGAAACGGAGGAGCTGCTCGCAGTATGTGACCGGCTCATCGTCCTTAGTGAGGGACGAGTTATGGGTGAGGTCTATTCCCATGAAGTGGACTACCAGGATGTCATGCGTCTGCTTTCGGGTCAGGCCGGCAACACTCATGAAAATGTAGGAGAGACGCGATGAGCGCACATGTTCAAACTCGCCCTGCCCATCCCCAAGATCCCCTAGGGGATCGTGGGCGGAACGTCCTCGATTGGGCCAGCAAGAATGCCGTCTACGTCGCCCTCGTTGCTCTTTTTATCTTCAATCTCTTGGCCACCCGAGGGTTTGCCAGCGCCTTCACTCTCCAGAATCTCCTTTTCTCCGCCGCCCCGCTCATTCTGATTGCAGTGGGACAAACGCTGGCCATCGGCACAGGTGGAATCGACCTGTCGGTAGGGTCCGTCATGGCTTTCTCGTCGGCGACAATAGCCCTCTACTTGGGTTACGGAGAAGCTGCGACCCTGCTCATTGCCGTTGCTGCTGCAGCGGCCATTGGCTTGGTCAACGGTTCACTGATCGCCTTCGCCCGAATCAACCCGTTAATCACTGGGCTTGGGCTGCTTGTTGCGGTACGAGGATTAGCGCAGGCTGTATCCGGCGGTTCCCGCTCACCGATCCCGCCAGGGGGCTTGTTCACCTGGATAGGCAATGCATCATTTGTTGGAGTGCCGATCGTCGCATTGTTTGCGTTCGCTACCACAGCTGCATTTATCATCCTCGTTCGTCGGACGACTTTTGGTCGCTATGCGCTTTTCGCTGGCTCAAACCGTTCAGCCGCGTTCCTCGCCGGCACGCCACGAAACTCCACTCTGATCGGGGTTTACATAGCCAGTGCTACCCTCGCGGGAATCGCAGGTGTGATGGTTTCTGCCAGGATCGGCGCCTCGGACCCCAGTTTCATTGGCATCAACTTCGAGCTAACGGCGATCGCAGCTGTCGTGATCGGCGGTACACCCCTCGCCGGTGGGCGCATGTCCATTCTTGGGGCAGCCTCCGCGGCGATCTTTCTACAGCTCATTGACACAACCTTTGTCATGCAGGGCATAAATCCCGCATTCTCCCAGGTTTTGAAGGCCGTTCTCATCATTGTGGCCCTCTACATGCAACGATCAAGAAAGGACGCACGATGAGCTCCGCTGTCTCCGTGGCCTACGGCCGCCCACCGCTACTTGGCCAGAAGAGCTTACTGGAGTTGGCCCAGACCTATGGGGTCATGGGCGTTCTGCTGATCCTGGGCGTCGTCGCGTCACTGTCCTTCCCCTCATTTGCCAGCCCAAGCAATATTTCGTCCATCATTACTGCCGCCTGTTTCCTTGGATTGATCACCATCGGACAGAGCCTGGTTGTCATCTCCGGCGGTATTGATCTCTCTGTTGGTTCCATGGTGGGTCTTGGAACGGTTGCGGCAGCACTCGCCTCTCCCTACGGCTGGTTCTGGGCCCTGTTAGCCCCCGTCGTCGCGGGCACCCTGGTTGGTTTCGTCAATGGTTTACTCATAGGCAAGGCGAAGATGGCGCCTTTCATCGTCACTCTCTGTGGGCTGCTCGGCCTCAAGGGGATCGCACTCTTACTGGCACCAACCAGCATCCTGATCCAGAACAGCGACTTCAGTTCCATCGGCAACGGTGCGTTCCTGGGCTTGAGTAATCTCATCTGGCTTATCGTGATTGCCTTTGTCATTGCAGGGCTGTTATTAAACCGCACATCCTTCGGTTCCAATGTGTTCGCTGTTGGCGGCAACGAGGCTGCCGCTCGAATGATGGGGACCGACGTAGCCAAGATCAAGATTGCCGTATACACCATCAGCGGAGCCCTCTCAGGTCTCGCCGGTGCATTGCTGGCCTCGAGGCTCTCTTCCGGTGTATCTACCCTGGGCACGCAGTACGAACTCAAATCAATCGCTGCGGCCGTCATTGGAGGGGTGCTGCTCACGGGGGGCGTTGGCACTATGCTCGGAGCCCTTTGCGGTGTCCTGCTCATTGGCGTCATTCAGAACATCATTACGCAAATCGGGACGCTCAACGCCTATTACCAGGATCTTGTCACAGGCCTGTTCCTCGTTCTTGCGGTCGTGATCCAGGGGGTTATGTCCAATCGCCGAAGTCCGTAAAGGCCTCCTTAAACAATCCGTACTTACATGAACAACACAGCAAGAAAGGTGCCAAATATCATGGCAACACTGGAAAACAAGATCTCCCTCATCACTGGAGCTGCGTCGGGAATGGGCAAGGCAATGGCCTTGGCCTTCGCTGAAGAAGGTTCGCACGTCGTCATTGCTGACCTGAACCTTGAGGGCGCTAGCGCCGTCGTCGAAGAAATCAAGAAATCGGGTGGTTCTGCCTCAGCAGTGATGCTGAACGTGGCCGATCCAGAGCAATCCAAAGCCCTTATTCAGAAGATCGTCGCAGATCACGGCACCCTGGACATCCTCGTCAACAACGCCGGCATCGGATTGATCAAGTCGATTGAAGACACGACGCCCGACGAATGGGACCGTATCTTCAACGTCAACGTCAAGGGCCTGTTCTTCCTCACCCAAGCCGCGTGCGAACCTATGCGCCAGCAGGGCAGCGGCAAAATCATCAACATGGCCTCTATCGCCGGGCGCAGGGGTGAGGCGTTGGTGGCAGCATACTGCGCGTCGAAAGCTACCGTGATTTCGATTACCCAGTCCGTTGCCTTGGCAATGGCACCATACGGGGTCAACGTCAACGCGTTGGCTCCTGGAATCGTGGACACCCCTTACTGGAAAGAAGTCGATAAGCAGTTTGGCGACATCACCGGCAAGGCCGAGGGCGAGACGTTCAAGGATGCAGCAGCCGGAATTCCGCTCGGACGGACATCCGTCCCGGAGGACATCGTACCGATGGCCGTCTTCCTCGCCGGAGCCGGTTCTAACTACATCACTGCCCAGACGTACAACGTCGAAGGCGGAATCGTCATGAGCTAGCGCTGGCTGAAGAAGAAGAACAAAGTAACGTCAGCAGTTAGGAGCATTAGATGAACGCGTCGCTTTTCACTCAGAATTCCCTTCTAGGGCCCTCACCCGCCATGCTCGTCGGCGGCCAATGGATCACGTCAACCGCCACACGCCCAGTGGACAACCCTGCAACAGGCGAAGTCTTTACGGCGGTCCCCGACGGGCAGCTCGAACATGTTGAACAGGCCCTCACCAAAGCCAAGGCTGCCCAGAAGGAGTGGGGACAGCGTTCCCTCGCCGAACGTGCCCGGGTCCTGGAAGAAGTTGTACGCCAAGTAGACGCCCATGCCGAAGAACTGGCGCAAATTGTCGTCGCCGAGCAGGGCAAGACCATCACCGAAGCCCGAGGCGAAATCGGCGGTGTCAAGGCCTTTTTTGACTACGCCATCAGCCAAAAATACCGCAACGTCGGGGAGCTCGTTGCCCCCTCAGCGCACGGCGAGCAATTGTCGATCAGGGAGGAGCCGGTCGGTATCGTCGCGGCGATCATCCCGTGGAACTTCCCCGCAGCCATTTTCGCCAGGAAGGTTGCCCCGGCATTGATGGCAGGCAACGCAATCGTTGTTAAGCCAAGTGACCTGACCCCGCTTTCCTCGCTTGCCATGGCTAAGATCTGTGAACTGGCGGGAGTTCCGGAAGGTCTCGTCAGCGTCATAACTGGGCCCGGCCGGATATTGGGCGCTGCACTAGTGGAGCACCCCTTGGTCAACATGGTCACGGTAACCGGCTCAACACGGGCCGGGCAGGAAATCCTGGCCAAGGCCTCGGAGAAGGTCATTCCGGTGTCGCTGGAGCTTGGCGGTAAAGCGCCGGTGATAGTTTTTGATGACGCCAACCTCGACCTTGCCGTGCAGAAGGCTTTCGAGGCGAGATTCTGGAATTGCGGGCAGGTTTGCACCTGCAATGAACGCACGTACGTCCAACGAGGCGTCTACGAGGAATTTGTCAGCCGCTTCGTCGCGAAGGTGAAAAGCCTTAGGGTGGGCGACCCCCTGGACGAGGCATCCGAGATGGGCCCCAAAGTTTCACGGGCCGAGCGCGACAAGATTATCGACTTTGTTGATGCGGCTGTTGCCGCCGGGGCGAAGATCGAAATCGGGGGCGGCGCACCGGACGGACTGGAGAACAGTGCTGGCTACTGGGTTGCTCCTACGGTGCTGACCAACGTCACTAACGATATGGACATCGTCCAGCAGGAGGTTTTCGGCCCCGTCCTGCCAATCGTGCCCTTTGACACCTACGATGAGGCGATTGAATGGGCCAACTCCACCGTCTATGGTTTAACTGCCTATGTGTTTACGGAAAACATCCGTACTGCTATGTCTGCGACTGACGACCTTGAATTCGGTGAAGTCTACCTTAACAAAATTGGTCCCGAACAAGTCCAGGGCTTCCACACAGGGTGGAAGCTCTCCGGCCTCGGCGGCGATGATGGACAGCACGGTTTTGAACGGTACAGCCGAAGGAAAACCGTCTATCTGGACTACAGCGCAACCAAATAAGTCAGGCGGCCAGAACTCCTGCCCGTACAAGAAGTCCGGATACCTGTAGATAAGGGTATTTCTGACCGTGCTGTATCCCTGATGCAGCTACATCCAGTTGCTTAAGGCCGAAGCCGGCGAGACAGCGAACGGACCGTTTATCCAGGTCAGTGCGTGAAGTAGACAGGCACTGATCTGGATAAACGCCGTTAGGAGGTGGCAATGGCACGCAGCCATAGCGCAAGAAGCAATAGTTGGAAATGACCAGTTACAATTCTTGGGCTGACTAGAGATGCCGCCGGGCGCGTAAATCCGATGTCCGAACAAAGTGGCTTGTGTCTGAGTGTGGAGCCTGATCAAAGCGACAGCATCTGCGATTCTGGACCCAAACGCAACAGAAAGGGTGGGCTGCTTCGATTCGCCGCGTTGAAGTGGAAAGCGGGGTTGTTGCTTTTCAGTATGTCGGCGCTATCGGGGAGGATGTGTTTCTGCCTGGGCTGTCGCGGAGACTGCTGATACGCACACGGAGGCACCATAAGTCTTTGGGACGAACGACAGTGCCCCGGCTGCTAAGACTTACGGACCATTGCATCGTTTTTTTCGCTGCCCGGGACCACCAACGCTTGTGCGCCGACGGTGACAAGGGGCGTCAATTGTGCTCGATACTGTGAGGGCGTCCATGACTAGGGTTCTTGATCATGTCGTGTGAGAGCTCATAAACGTTGCGGGAATTTCTGGTGGCCAAGTGTATTGGCCAACGATTTGGACCTGCACAGCGTTCGCTAACTAGCTCGCCAGGCGTGCGCCGAGAACTGCATCATCAACGTTGATGTCCAAGACCAAAAACTCACGTCAGTGGCGCGCAGCAGTTCTGTTGTGCGTGCGGGGAAGCCGCAGGCAGTGGTTCCTCACATGTGTGGCCGGCCGGCAGAGACAGGGCCGGTCCTGGTAGCAGCGCTCTATAATCCTATGGCGGCGTGGTCCTGAACGGGCCAGGCCTGAACCGATATGTTGGTCGAGTTCCCGGCTATGCGACGCCGCAAGAGAAGGGCCGTTCCTATGCGCTCCGGGCAAGCCGACCGGGCGTCGATCTTGGCCTCGATTTCTTGGCTGACATGAAAGATGCACATTCCCTGGCTTGTCCAGTCGTTGGAATTTTTCTGCGAGTACCACTTTGAGTAGGTTCTTAGGATCAACGTGCTCCGAAATGGGCCGGATGAGCAGTCAAATAAACGCGAGCACGGGCTGAAGGGGAGGGCCGCCGTGATCGCGGCGGCCCTCCGTCACCTCTAGATTACTCCCGGGTCAGTCGTCCTCGGCTGCGCCTTCCATAACTGCCGTGGGTGCTACGTAACCGTTGGGGTCGATAACCCAGCCAGCGTCGTGGGCCGCGGCTGATACCTCGGGTGCCCATTCAAGGCGAACGCGGTCGTCGCCCGGATTGATTACCAAGAGTTCACCGGTACCTGGTGTCGCTGCCGATTCGCTGCCTTCAAGGCAACGGAACTCCCGCCAGCTGTTGGCGGGAACCGAGAATGAATCGGACGGGCCGAGCTCAAGCGTGGTGCCGGCGTCCCCGCTCAACGTGACGGCCCAGCGTCCGGACTTGACGAGCAGCACCTGCGGCCGGTCATGCCGGTGCCGCAACACGCCTTCGCCCTCCTGCGCCCGCAACCAAGAGAGATTGAAGCTGTGCGGCTCGTGGATCGGCGGAACCTGGCGGCGGTCCTCGGACATGCCGTAGCCGATCACCAGGCTCAGTTCCGCGCCGCCGCCCGGCAGAACGTTGCACAGCAGCGCGTTTCGGCTATAGGTGCGGTCACCAGGCTGGACCACGCGGGAGCGCATCTGCTCGGGAGTATAGCTGGTGAGCTCATCAATGAAATTCTGCTCCATCGGCTTGATGAGCGCGACGCCCTCCGGGAGTTCGTCACCGGCCACGGTGTCGATGAGGCGGTTGTCAGCAGTGAGGTGCAGGCCGTAGGACTCAGCCTCACGGAGCACCGACGGACCCCAGATGATGCCACCGGTATCGTCCCTGCCAAGGACCGTATATAGAAGTCCCTCGTCCGGACCCTCGTTGGTGAAGCCACGGAAAATCCAGGTCGGAACGGAGATGATGTCACCATCCTTGGCTACATATTCTCCCTGCTTGCCGTCCGCGCCCCAGCGGAGACGGAACTCCCCGCCCAGATTGATGAACACCTCGGCGGTGAAGTGAAGATGCAGGTTGTTGCTGATGCCATTGGGCATACCAGCTGCGCCGGTGTTGAAGCCGTGGGGTTCTGTCAGGTTCACGTACTGGTTGGGGTTCTGGGATACTCCAGGGCCGACGAAGGCGTAGTTCTCCTTCTTATCCGACCCTGGCGTGCGGCAATCGATGAACGCCGCGTTGCAAGCGACCCAGTCCGTACGGCGGATGGTGCGCCGCTGGATCTCACTTATGTCGATGTTCTGCTCGGAAGCGATGGTGCTGGTCATGAATATCCCTCCTTTGGGATGTGATGAGTTGAGCGGGATCGAGAGATAGTTTTGCGGTCGGCTTGCGGGCATCGCCGCGGCTGGCCTTGAACTGGGCATGATGGTGGCGTGGGCCCAAAGCTGATCAAACGGCACTTCGGTCGAGACCCGATTTCTCTCTCGCGTGAAATTAGTCGATTCCTAGATGACAGCCAGTGTATGCGTATGCAAAGGTCAGTGGCAAGTCCCGCTATGGCGAAGTTTTTCTTTAGTTGACAGATCCCAAGGTGTCTCGCATAAGCAGGCGGGACGGGAATGAGCACTCTTCAGGCGCTTGGTTCGGCTTCTCTATCCGCCCCACTAGCAGGTCCGCAGCCTTGCGCACCATGGCATCCAAATCGTACGCGATGGTTGTCAGTCGAATGATGGGCCAGGAGGCCGATGGAAGGTCGTCAAAGCCAATGATGGACACATCCCCGGGGACATCGGCACCGGCTACGCGCGCTGCGTTCAGCGCACCGAATGCTACGACGTCGTTGCCGCAAACAATGGCGGTGGGGGGTTCGGGCATCGCCAGGAAGCGCTCTGTCCCCACCTGGCCCGTAGAGGTCTCGAAGGCACCGCGATGAACATAACGCGCAGGGATCGAAATGCCGTAGTGCGCCAGCGCTTCGCGGAGCGCGAGTTCACGGTTGACCGCGGTGCTGGTGTTGGCCGGACCCAGGATGGCGGCTATGCGGCGGTGGCCTAGCTCGAATAGTGCCTTAGCAGCTTCGCTCATGCCTAATGCAGGATCCACGACTGCTGAGTCGGCACTCACGGCCGCGGATGTCCGATTGAAGTACACGAAGGGAAGTCCGCGGTCCCGCAGCCTGTGCGGTACTACCGAGTCGATTGTTGAGGTGGCCAGGAGCACGCCGTCGAGTCCGTTGGAAATGAGCCGCTCAGCGACCACTTCGTTGTCCGCGGCTTCCGTCTGCAGCATGAGCTGATAGCCGCGGGATTCAAGCTGGTGGAACGCGGGCGCGATGATATGCGGGTAGAACTGGTTTTCAAGGTCAGTGAGCAGGAGGCCAATCCGCCTGGTCCGCCCGCTGGACAAGGCCCGCCCGACGTCACTGGGGACGTAGCCCAGCCGCGAGGCGGCTCGCCGAACGCGGTCCTTCGTGGCCTCCGAAACGCGCGGGTCATCGCGCAGGGCGCGGGACACCGTGGGCTGCGAAACGCCCGCTAGCTGCGCGACATCATGGCTCGTAACACTCATCTAGTTCTCCCTAAGGTCTGCGGCATCCTCGACGCCGCAGGGTTCTATCGAATCAGACTCTTGACCAATGTGTCTTCTCCTTCCTATTATAGACATACGTATGTAATAACGAAGGAGTTATTGTGGTCAAGTACCTGAAGCAAGCACCGTCCAAGTCTTTTGCCGACACCAGCCACGCCGATGTGGCGGAGCGTGTAGGCCAGATCATCTCTGAAATCCGAACCGACGGCGACGCCGCCGTCCGAAAGTACGCCGAACTCTTCGACAAGCAGACCGCTGATTCATTCCGGCTTTCGGATGCCCAGATTGAAGAAATCATGGACAGCTTGGACCAGCAGGTCATTGACGACATCATCTTCGTCCAGAACCAGGTCCGCACGTTCGCCCAGGCGCAGCGGGACTCGATGCGGGACGTGGAGATCGAAACCCTTCCGGGGGTCTTCCTCGGCCACCGCCACGTTCCGGTGCAGGCCGCCGGAGCGTACATTCCCGGCGGCAAATACCCACTTACCGCATCCGCCCATATGACGATCATCACCGCCAAAGTCGCCGGGGTCCCGCGGGTGGTCGCCTGCACGCCACCGATCCGGGGTGAGGTACCCGCCGCGACGATCGCCGCAATGAAACTTGCCGGGGCAGACGAGATCTATCTGCTGGGTGGGGTCCAGGCCGTCGCAGCAATGGCACTTGGCACCGAGTCGATCAACCGCGTGGACATGATCGCGGGCCCAGGCAACGCCTATGTCGCCGAGGCCAAGCGGCAGCTCTTCGGCGAGATCGGCATTGACCTCTTTGCCGGCCCGACCGAAGTTCTCATCGTGGCGGATGCCGATGCCGACCCGTTCATTGTCGCCGTCGATCTCCTCTCCCAGGCCGAACACGGACCGGACTCACCCGCGATCCTGGTAACCACCTCCGAAAGGGTGGCCCGAGAGACACTCGGCCACATCGAACGGATCTTGCCGGACATGCCGACCAAGGACTTCGCTGAACCTGCGTGGCGGAACTGGGGCCAGGTCATCGTCGTCGAGGACCTTGACGAGGCGTACAGTGTCGCAGACCGGTTCGCGGCCGAGCACGTCCAGATCTTTACCGCCGACCCCACCGTGGCGCTGACCAAAATGCACAATTACGGGGCGCTCTTCCTCGGTGAGAACACCTGCGTCTCCTACGGTGACAAGGTCATCGGGACCAACCATGTGCTCCCCACTCTCGGTGCCGCGAGGTACACCGGCGGGCTGTGGGTGGGGAAATACCTCAAGACGGTGACTTATCAAGTCATTGAGAATGCCGAGTCGTCCGCAGAACTGGGCAGGGTTCTGGGGCGTGCAGCACGCGTTGAACTTTTCGAAGGACATGCCCGATCGGGCGACGTGCGTGTCTGGCGCCACGGCGGCGAACGGTTCGAATGGATCGACCGTGCCCTATCGGGCACCACCTCCGTCGGCGCGACGCGATGAGATCCCTGACGGGCCGTACTGCCCTCATCACCGGCGGCGGTACGGGCTTGGGCGCGGCCATTGCGCGGGCACTTCACGAGGCCGGTGCCGAGGTTGTTGTCGCCGGCCGGCGCCAACAGCCACTTCAAGAAGTCTCATCGGAGCTGGGGGGTGGCGCAAGCTGGCGCATCGTGGATGTGGCCGATCCGGACTCGGTTGACCAGCTCCGACAGAGTCTGGTCGGGAAGGAGGTGTCCATCCTTGTCAACAATGCCGGGATCGCTGGCCCGGTTGCACCGCTTACCGATATCGCCCCGGTTGAATGGGACGAGGTTTTTGATGTCAATGTCCGTGGGACATTCCTGATGTGCCGGGCCTTCCTGCCTGCTATGGTCAAACGCGGCAGCGGGGACGTCATCAATCTCGCCTCGGTGTCAGGCAAGCGGCCTCTCATACGGCGGACACCATACTGTGCTTCAAAGATGGCCGTGATCGGGCTCAGCTCCACGCTTGCATTCGAGGTCGGGCCGGCAGGCGTCAACGTCAATACCCTTTCGCCGGGGCCGGTGGATGGGCCGCGGATGGACCGGAATTTCCGCCTTGAGGCCGAACGGACCGGCAAGACTTATGACCAGGCGCAGGACGTTTTCGTTTCCCGCGCCGCCCTGGGTCGGATGGTGACCGAGTCCGAGGTTGGAGCAGCCGTGGTTGCAATGCTGGGGATGCCCGGCCTTTGCGGGGCGGACGTGGACCTCTCTGCCGGGATGGTCGCGTGAGGACGCAACGGCGTGCACTGCGCACGCGGGTCCTCGGCGGTGAGCGGGTCTGCGGGGTCCTCCTCCGCATGCCCTCGGAGGAGCTGGTGGAGATGCTCGCTGTGGCGGGCTTCGACTTCATCATAATCGACTGCGAACACGGACCAGCAGATGCCATACCCCTTCGTCAGCACATCGCCGCGGCGGCCATGCATGGTGTCGAAGTCCTCGTCCGGGTGGGGGAGGGCGAGGATGCCCTGATCCTGCGGGCGTTGGACAGCGGCGCGGCTGGAGTGGTTGCGCCGCACGTGGATACTGCGGATCAGGCACGGAACGTTGTCGCGGCCGCCCACTATCCTCCACGCGGGCGCAGGGGCTTCGCAACATACGGGCGGGCGGGTTCGTATGGAACCGTCAGCGGCCCGGACCACAAGGCTCGGCTAGTCGAGGAAACGCTGGTAATCGGTATGATCGAGTCCCCGCTTGCGGTGTCTGCGGTGGACAGGATTTTGGCCACGGAGGGACTCGACGGGCTAATGATCGGGGCCGCCGATCTGGCCGCGTCCAGCGGACCAGAGGACCTTTCAGTCTCCGAATCCCGGGTTCGGGTCAACAGAGCACTAGCCTCCGCCGAGTCGCTGAGGCTGGACCTCGTGGGCGATGCCGAGGCTGCTGCCGCCGCCTATGCCGACGGGGCCCAGATGGTGGCATACAACCTGACCCACGCACTCATGGCGCAATTTGCCACGCTCCTGAACGTCCGTCCGCTCGGGTAGTTTCGGACTGGCCCGCGAAGAGCCGGCCGCCCCTCCTTGGTCATAAGACGGGGCCGGGGTGGGCGGTTCTTTTCGGTCCCTGCGGCAATGATTGTCGCTAGCTTTCGCCGGGACTTGATAAGACGGCCCGAGCCCGGGACAGCGTCCAGGGCTGGGCCCTTTGCCGGGCATTCCTTGGGTGATAGATGGCTGGCCTCGATCGGCACCCGCCGCGCCCCGAAACCTGCCGCTACGATTCCTCCTGAAATTGCGTGGCAGATCGCGTTGGCCGGTCCGAGAACGAGCATTCGCCGCTCCTTCAGCGCGGCGCGAGTCGTCAACCCTGGTGGGTCTGCATTAACAGCTGTGCATCGAGACGTGAAGGTGTCATCTCCCATGCGCAGGGCCCGTTCCACGAGGCCAGGGCAGCGTTCCTGTGCCCGGTCGCTCAGGAGCGTATAGGGGGTCATCCAAGGACGAGAGCTGTCTATTTGTTAAGCCACCCGCCCTCTATCAGGCGCTGACGTAACGCCAGGCGGGTCAGAGGTTCGTTGCCGTCCTGGAACTTCCGGCGGACCGCGGTCAAATGTTCTTTTACCGTGTCGACACTAATCCCGAAGACTTGGCCGGTCTCTGCCATAGTGTGGCCCTCATCTCCCAGGTAGATCGAGACTACTTGGTTGGTGTTCCCGGGCCGTCAGCTTTGGGGCAGTATCGTGGACAGCTAAAGCTGCGGCGACTTCGTCGGAAATGAACATCTGTCCCCGGGCTGCTGCCCCTAGCTCGTCTTCAAGGTCCTTGGCGCCGACGGTCTTGGGAATATAGGCCAGTGCCCGCGTAGGCTTGGCGAATCACGGCCGGGTCTGTCACGGCGCTGCACACCACCACTTGTGGCCCAGCCGAGATAAGGGCACTGATTTTCGCGGGCAAGGGGATGCTGTCTCCGAGCAGGACGTCCAGAATCACGACATCGGAGAGTGCGCCAAGGTTCGGGACGAGCTCTGCCCAGGACGGGTACCGGCCCACAACCTTGATGCCTTCGGTATTTTCCTCCAGCCACACGGAAAGGGATTCGAGAACCACTGCGTGGTCCTCGATGATGTCCACCTCAAGAGTCGGGGGCGGAAATCGAGTACCGACGCCACCGCGCGTTCCAGTACTTGGTTTGGCTCATGAGGGCAGGGTCTTGGAGGGGGCGGTTGTTCGTCCTCGATCCAGGGCAAGGCCGAGGAGGGAAACCGTGACGCCGATTGCGCCAGCTGCGACGAACCCGCTCCAGGGGTCCATGCTGTCGATGAAAAGACCTGTTAACGGTGCTCCTACGGCAACGCCGGCGGTAAGCGCCGAGCCATACCACCCCATTGCCTCGCCTCGTCGGTTTTCGTCCACGAGTTCCGCCACTTTTTCGGACGCTGCTGTCATTACCGGTGCGCAAAGGAGGCCCGACGGGACGGACAGGAACGCCAGCGACCACGCATCCCTTGCGCAGGCCATCGGAATGGTCAGTGCGGCCATGGCGAGCAACAACAGGACGGGCGAAATTGACTGGTGCATGGCACCGTAGGCCAGTCCTCCGATCAGCGAGGCTCCGCACCAGAAAGCGAACACAATTCCGATGTCTGTTTGCTGGCCGCCTCGCTCCACGAGGGCGACGATGCCCACGTCGGTGCCGCTCATTATTATGCCGGCACCGGCAGCTACGGCAAAGATCGCGCCAACCTGGGGCGAAAGCCAAGTGAAGTTCCGCCTAATCCGGCTGCGGAATCCTGACGATTCGCTTGTGCCACGGGGCCCGTACGTAGCTGAGTGGGACCCGTGTTCAGCGGCTTCGGGGTAGTGCCCTGTAGCCGACGTCGCGAATGCGGGCTCGGCCGCACGCAGACCTTCTTCGGCGGCGTGAGTGCTACGAGTTGGTGGGTTGAACCACATGAGCAGAAGACCGGCGAGTGAGGCCGAGATGCCGACGGCCGTCAGGCCCGCGGCCGAGAACCCTGCAGCGGCTACGACGGCGCCCACGGCTGGTCCAATCATGAAAACGAGTTCGCTGCCGATCGAGTCCAGGGCGAAACCCGTCCTTCGCTGGTCCGCCTCCAACAACGCGCCCATCGACTGACGCATTACGGTGAAGATGGGAAGGGTGAGGAGACCAGCGACAAAGACCAGGGGGAGGATCCACTGGTATTCGACGTGCGGCACTATGGCCCAGATCACAATCTCGGCCGTAACGGATGGCATCAGGGCCTTTCGCAGGCCCACCGTGTCCACGCGTCTCCCGCGCCAGGGTGCTCCGAGCGCGATTCCTATTGTCATCACTGCGGCGGCCGCGCCGGCGGCGGCGTAGCCCTCGTCGAGACTCAGGACAATATGTAGTGTCAGCAGCAGGTAGGCTGCTGAATGCGGGATGCGGGAGACCATGCCTACGATCAAAAGGCGCCGAACCGGTTTGACAGCCAGCAGTTCTTTGTAGAGAGCAAAGTTCACGGTTCACATTCTTGCTTTGTCGCGCTAACGCGACGGTGTTCGGTTGCCTGCTCCGACCGCGACTAGCGTTCGTTACGGCGCCATCGTTCGCTCTGCCGGTGAGAATTTCCACGGAAAACAGGTTGACGGGGCGGGCGGCACCCAAGTGCAGACCCAGATGCAGGCCGTCTTGGTTGAGGCCAGCGCATCGCGGCCACGCGTCGGGTTTATGTGTCGTTTGTGTGGCAGAGCGATTCCATGCGGCCGAGGATGTCGAGTCCTTGCATGTTCAGGTAATGCAGGATGTCGATGAAGATCCAGTTCTCGGCCAGCTTGCCGTCTTCGACGCGGTAGATGTCCACGACCCGCATGTCAGCCGGGTGGGGACTAGCTGTCATGCCCATGAATCCCCCGGAATTGGTCAAGGTGAGATTGGGCCAACCGAAGAAGCCGCCGAAGTTGCCTTCAGCGAGCCGGCAAAGATGCCCGTTGAACTGATAGCCCTCCAGTAGCGCGCCCCGGAAAGGTGCTCCGTGTTGTCGCACGTACCTCGGAATGGTGCAGGTCGCGCCGATCCCGGCCGGGCCCCACCAGATCATGTCATCATGCCAGGTACGGGCGAGCTTCTCTGGATAAGGGGTGTCGCTGTCATCACCCATCCCGGTGAGCATGGCGTTGATGGCTCGGAGGCTCTCCTGGCCGGTTGCCGGATCCTGGGCGCCGTACATGAGTCCCTCATGGGTCGCCGGGCCCAGTTGGACAAGGTGAGCGCCCGTTTGGGGTGGGAAAGGGTTCTGCCCGGCCTGCATCATCAGGTGCGGTATGTCCACGAACAGTGCGGTCTCGGTGATCCGGCCATCTTCGACCTTATTGAACTCCGCGTAGCGCAGCATCACGATCTTTCCCGTCGGCCTGATGCCCAGGAAGGGACGATCAAACAGGCCCATGAAATGCCCCATGGAGGTAACCCAAACGGACTGGTTTCCGTCGATTTCGTTTTCCCCGGCCATGAAGATGTCCGGGCGGTGTTGCACCCGGGTCATGGCGGTGAGGAAAGGACCCCAGAACGCAGCTGCGACCGCTTCCGCTCCGGACTGTTCATGGAAGGGGTGCATGCCCCGCCAGTGCCAGCTCGGCGTCGTGCGTCCACCGAGGGCATGGGCCACGGTGCTGGGATTGGCTTTGAAAAGGGCCTCATGGTGGGCGCGCACCACGGCCTTCTCAGCCTGGAAGTTCTTCATCGAAAACTATCTTTCTTGGTTGAATGGCGCACGGAATCCCGACACCCTGAGTCAGGCCGGCGCGAACGCTCCGATCAAACCGAACAGATCTTTGGGGTCTTCAGGCTCTGCCACAAGATCGATTTCTTCGCAGTAGGCGGTGCCCGTGACGGCGTCCCGCACGTAGCGTAGGGCCGAGAAGTCCTCGATTGCGAAACCAACCGAATCAAAGATGGTGATCTGCTGATCGGTGGTTCGTCCGGGAGATGTTTCGCAGAGCACCTCCCAGAATTCGGTAACCGCGAAATCGGACGGTTTTTGTTGGATCTCTCCCTCGATCCTGGTTTGGGGAGCGAATTCGACGAAGATGTCTCCGATGTCCAGGATGCTGGCCTGCAGTTCCGTTTTGCCGGGGCAGTCTCCGCCGATGGCATTGATGTGAACTCCGGGCTCAATAAGTTCCTGCGTCAAAATAGTTGCCTTGGTTTTGTCTGCCGTGCAGGTGGTGATGACGTCGGCCCCCCGGACTGCGTCGGATGCCGAAGCGGCGACGGTCACCTCAAAGCCGAGTGGCGTAATGTTCCGGACGAACTTCTCCATCGCTGCCGCGTCAGTGTCCCAAATACTGAGGGAGGAGATGCCCAGGGCGGTGCGAAAGGCGAGGGCTTGGAATTCCGCCTGGCTCCCTGTTCCGATCATGGCCATGTGTCGGGCGTCGCGGCGGGCCAGTCTCTTGCCGACCATCGCAGAGGTCGCAGCCGTTCGCAGCGCAGTCAGCACTGTCATCTCAGCCAGGAACGTGGGATACCCGTTGTGGACGTCGGCAAGTACCCCGAATGCCGTTACGGTCTGATAACCGCGGCCGGGGTTGGAGGGGTGGCCGTTGACATATTTGAATCCGTATGTTTCGCCGTCGCTGGTGGGCATTAGCTCCAACACGCCGAATGGTGTGTGGCTCGCCACTCTGGCAGTCTTGTCGAATTGTCCCCAGCGTCTAAAGTCGTCCTCGAGGTAGCCAATCAGACCGGCGATGATGTTCTCGGCACCGGTGTCGGCTACCCACTGCACCATGTTGCGGACATCCACAAAACGCGTCATGCGCGCCTTCCTTTCAATGAGTTGATGAATCAAGGTATTGCCAACCCCGTTGAGGCGCTGGCGGCTTGTGCGAAGCTGGGGTCAGCCCAGGCTGACTTTTACGGACGTTCTCGGCCGTCAAGGACTGTCTACTGTTTGGCGCCTGCAGGGAGCCGGCAAATGCAGTGGCTCAAAGTCACGAAGCAATTGGGTAAATCTGCCGGGATCTTCCAGGGGCGCCAAATGTCCGGCACCGGGCAGAGTCATTAGTTTGCCTCGGGGAAGCGCCGTGGCTATTTCGGAATGCATATCGGCCGTGCAGAGCGCGTCGTCTTCAGGGTGAATGACGAGGGCAGGTCCGCCGTACTGACCTAGCGCTGGCCTGAGATCCCATCTCGTCCGCTGAGTAGCCAGTTGGTCGAGAAACGCATCGGGTCCGGTGGCATCGGCCATGGCTACAACCCTGCTCAACAGAGCTGACTCTCCGGTGCGCGATGGATGGACCAGAGCGTTCCACAATCGCACCTGCGTCATGGACGGGAATCGGCCGGCAGCTACGTCATGTTCAAGCTCATCCCAGCCCGTCATCTGCTGCCCGGTTGGAGCACGGCCGTTGGTCGAGATGAGAACCAAGGACGCCACTCGGTCCGGTTGGATGGTGGCAGCGGCCATCGAGATGATTCCGCCCAGGGAGTGGCCCACCAGGTTGAACCGCGGGGGGGCAGATGCAAGGACCGCGCGGGCCGATTGCAGAAGGCCGCGTGCCTGGACCCTGAGGTTCAAGTGCTTGCCCGGCAGCTGGCGTTGTGCCTCCCGCCATAGGTCCATTGTGCACAGCATGCCGGGAAGCCACACGGTTGGGAGGTCAGAGGGACAATCTCGGCATTCGGCAGATGTTTTCGGCCGTACGGGCAACTGCATCATCTTCTCCGCATGTGTAGGTGAAGTGCTGCTGGACTTGTTATTCATGATCGGCAGGAGAACCATTCTCGATGGTCGAGGTTCCCAACCTGTGCCGTTCAATTTCGATCATGATCGCCATCTCGTCGAAAACCCGGAATTCCTCCACGATGCGCCCATCCGAACCCAGCCGGTATTGGCTCGAGCCAAGGATGCGCATGGGCTGGTTGGTGGTGGGCCCATACATGGGCGATCCGCTGTAGGTCCCGTCGAGGACCCACATCGTGGCGGCCCGGCGTCCTTTGACAGGATCGTCGTGAACGCACAGGTCAAGGAGCGAGAGCTGGGCATCAGGAAACGCGGCCAGGAGTGAGATCAGGTCTGTGGAATAGTCCCGCGTCCCGTTTCGCCAACGGCCTCGTGTGGTGTGCAGCACCACATCCTCGTGAACGAATTTTCCCAGCTCGTCAAACCTGCGTTGGTTCCACACGATGTCCGTCAAATCGACCATTAGGTCTGTCACTTCGGAGGACCCGACGCGGACCCCCGACAGGGTCTCGCGTCCGACGTTGCTGGGTAGCTCTCCAAGCTCAAGAGCCGACGGACTCATTGACCCGGCGAGGTTCCGCGCGGTTTCCTCCGGGTTCAAACCGAGGTCCCGCACGAGGCTGTACTCGTCCCTGACCACCCATTCCTCCACGATGCGGCCCTGACGTACCAGACAGTGCGCCAAGGCACGCTTGGCAGTTGGGCGGTTCGTGGGGGGACCATACTGAGTCCAGCCTTCGTTCGTTGCTCTGATGTACACCCGGTGTGAAGAGATAAAGGCGTCTGTTCCCCGACGTTCCCACACCACATCTTCGCCGCCGGCGAGTTCATCGGGATAGGAGGCAATTGACATCACGGTGCCCTCAACGACCCCGCGGACTCCTTTCTCGGTGCCGAGGGCGCCATGTATCAGCACGTCGGGAGCGTAGTAGGTTGACTCGATCAGGCCGACCCCGCGGTCCAGCCATATCCGGTCCGTTGAACCGAGAATGTAGTCTTCGGGGCTATCGTGGGGCTGGAAGGCAGTAGCGTCAAGTTCCTCGACCATGGTCAGCCGATCTGCGCCAGGAGGGCGAGTTCGTTGTATTCGACCCACTCCGCGACCACACGTTGGCCCCTGACATGGATGTGATGGAACCCCATCAGCGATACGGGTCTGGACTGCCCGGCGTCGTTCTGCGCTGTGCCGCTGATCTGGTAACGAACGGCAACTCGTCCAGAGTCCTCGCCGTCGAGGTTCCAATACAGCTCCTCGATCTCCAGCGCGAGATCCGGAAGGAGTTCGAGCCACCGGGATACTTCGTCACGTGCCCCCGCAGGACCGAACCCGAGCCGGGTGGTGCCAAAGGAGTAGGGCGCCCCCGGAGCGTAGGTGCTATCGGTCAGGGACAGATCGCGCTTGTTGTACAGTCCATCGAGAAGATCGGCCACCACCTTGCCGGGGCCATCGATGACATCTGGGATGGCCGGCACTGACACGCCGAACGACGCGGTCAGTTCCCTCGCCTTTTCACCACGGGGGGCCCGGGAGGACCCAGCGTTCTTAATGGCTTCATTCAGCGGCAAGCCAAGCTGGTCGATGAAAGCTTTGCTGTTTCCCCCTGCCCACTCCTCCACATACTGGTCTCCCCGAATGACACAGTGCGAGATGGAGCTGTTGACGACCCGACGCCCGGTGGGCGGCCCGACCGGGCTGTCGCCGTCGTGGGTTCCCCGTGCGATCCACCGCATGGAGGTGCGGTAGCCGGACTCGTCGTCCCCGGTCCAGATGGTGTCGTCGATGATGCCGTAGTAATCGGAGAAGCCCTTTCGACGGGCCCAGGTGTCCCTCGTCACTGCCTCATCACCGATGATGTCTCCCACGTCCGTCCAAATGACTGTCTCCGGCAGGTACCACTTCGGAACCAGGTCGGGCTGCTTGTCGTTCCAGATCTCGTACGTTGTTCTTTCGACGAAATCGATCACATCCGTGTAGGGGTAACCGTTCATCTTGCGCTCAGGGTGGATCATGGTTATTGCCTTTCCTATGGTGCTTATACTCGAGTGTTGCCCACCGCGGCTGTGTGGGGAGCCGGCGGGCGCGGCCATCGTGGCAGCATCGGGTCCACCAAGTACTTGGTGTCCTCAAGGACGTCGTACCCGATCTGCTTCAGGATGTGAAGCACGTCGATCATCACCCAGTTGTCAATGATCAGACTGTGTTCATCCGTGCGGTACCAGTCAGCGACCCTCATTTCGATACGGTGTCCGGTCGGGGGCATGCCCAGCCAGCCGGGCCCGGTGTGGGTGGCGTACAAGGAGGGCCATCCGCCGGTGATGGCGAAACGACCATCACCTATCCGGATGTAGTGTCCTGGGCCCTCCAGCGGCCCCGAATGGTCCCGAACAATGCCTTCGCGGTCCGGGAAGGCCTGGATGAACAGGGCCCCGTGGTAGTCGTCAAAGCCGCGTTGACCGCGGCTGGACCCGATACCGGCAATCCCGTACCAGTTCATGTTCTTGTGCCAGTGCGGGCTGTGTTCAACTGTGGCGGCATGGTCTTGCAAGCTGGCCCCGGAGCCCAAGCCGAGATGCATCTCCCGGACGATGCGTAGAGTTTCTGCACCGAGGTCGGCGTCGTGCTCGTTGACCTTGCCCGCTGCCGAGACTGGGGGGAACGGCCACTGTTCGGCTGTTCCTGGCATCGAGCGAAAGGGGTAGTAACCTGCCTGACGCATGAGGTCGACGATGTCAAACATGATGTATGCCTTGACGATGAAGCCGTCCTCGACCAGGAAGTTCATTCCCGTCCGAAGGTAAGCCAGTCCCTGTGTGGGCGGAATTCCAAGCCAGGGTTGCTCAAATGAGCCCATCACGTAGCCGAGGGTGCTCACCCAGGACCGGCCCTCATATTCCCCTCCGATCAACACGCCCAGCCGGTGTTCGTGGTCAGGAAACGCCCTCTTTAATGAGGCCCAGAGTTCTCTCTCGACTTCCTCAACGCCATGGAGGGTGTTGAACGGATGGAAGACCTCCCAGACGGAGTCCTTTGCACAGTACCGGCGGAGAACTTGTCCCGTTGCCCCATCAGCTTCGGCGAGTTCTCCGAGGAACGCCTCGATCAGCGCCTTATTTTCAGCGTGAACGGTCATGCTCACCTCGTCGAGCCAACGCACGGCCGTTGAATCCAACGCACAAGCGCGCCACTCATCCCTTGACCGATCCAGCAGTCAAACCTGCCACAAGGTACTTTTGTGCCACCAGGGCCAAGGCCATTACTGGCAGTGTCAGCAGCACCACACCCGCCGAAGCTTGCTGCAGCAACGGCAAGGACTGTCCCAGCTGGGTAGACAGGAATACCGGCACCGTCTGCGAATTGACATCTGTGAGCACTACCGGCAGCAGATAGGACTGGAACGCAAGCAGGAAGGTCAACATGGAGGCGGTAACCAACCCCGGTTGCATCACCGGCAGGATGACCCTTCGGAACGCACCCCACCTGGAGCAACCATCCACCATGGCGGCCTCGTCAAGATCCGGGGAGATCGATGCGAAGAAGTTCCGCAGAAGCCAGATGGTGAACGGCAAATTCACAGCCACGAACGCAAGCGTGAGACCGATCTTCGTATCATAAAGGCCTAACGAGGTAGCGATCTCATAGAAGGGCAACATAATGGCGAAGCCCGGCACTGCCTGAATCAGCAATGCGAACGCAAGGATGACTGTGCTGATCTTGCCCCCGTACCGCGATAATGAGTAGGCTGCCGGGGCGGCGAGCAGAAGTGTACCCACGACGGACAGCAGACCGACGATGACCGTGTTCAGCGTGTATTGGTAAAAGTCGGTGGTCTCCCACAGATTGATGAAGGCATCCACAGTAGGTTCGTAAATGAACTGCGGGGGATTCGTAAACGCGACATTGGTTGGCTTGGTCGCAGCCATGAGCGTCCAGATGAAGGGCGACATCATTACGAATGCCACTGCTGCCAGCGTAAGGGTGACCAGCACCGTCGCTCGCTTGGCGCGTCCGGAGAACGTTGACCGGCGTCGTTTCGGAGGTGGTGCTTGTTTGGCTGGTACCGCCAATGTATCCAACATCAGTTCTGGCCTCCCTTTACTTCTCGGTAGATATTTCGGACGAACGGCGAGACCAGAATGAACAAAACCAGCATCATGAGCACGTTGACGGCACTTCCTAGACCGAGGTCCTGCTGGTCCCGTGCAAACGCCTTTTCATAGACGTAGAGGCTCACAGACTGGGACTGGACAGCCTCGGCGCTCGGCGCGAGCGGGATGAGAATGTCGAAGATACCCAACGAGTTCATAATGGCGATGAGGGCCAAGAATCGGAACATTGGTCCGAGCGTAGGGATGATGACGTGCCACTGGCGTTGCCACCAGTTTGCGCCGTCGGCGGTGGCAGCCTCAATTTGTTCGTTGGGGACGCCCTTGAGCGCCCCCAACAGAACAAGCATGAAGAAGGGTACCCCGAGCCAGATGCCGGCAAGCAGTACCAGCCCGCGGTTGGCCCATGTCTCCGTAAACCAGGCGACTTCCTGCCCGGTGGTCTTCTCCAGAATGAAGTTGACCAGACCGCCAAAACTGTTGTCGAACAGCCAGGAAAATGCGGTGGCCGCTATGATGGCGGGAATGACATACGGCACCAGGAGGATCCCGAGGAACAAGGACTTTCCCCGCCGTGCCCGGTGTAGCAGCAGGGCCATGGCATACCCAAGGACCAGCAGCACTGCGGTGCTGGTGAGGGCGTAGCCCACGGTGAACAGGACCGCCGCATGGAAAACGGGGTCCTGAAGCACCCTCGCGTAGTTGTCGAATCCAACCCACTCGCCAGGCCTACCAAATTCCACACTTTGGTAGCTCCACACCACCGAATAGATCAGTGGCACGCCCAGCAATAGGATCATGATGCCAAGGCTGGGACCTACCCCAACCAGAAATTCTCGCCGCTTCATAGCGCCTCCTACGTAAAACTACTTTGAGCCACTCTTTGCAAGGGCCCGGACGGCGGCTTCCTGTGCTGCCGCTAGAGCATCTTGCACCGATTGCTGACCGGTGAGCGCCTGCTTCAGCAGTGAGGCAGTGTCACTTTGCATGGTTCCCAGCCATGTCTCAAGCGGCGGGGTGCCCGCGCCGTTAGCCAAGGCATCCTGGACTGCGGCGGCGTAAGGGACCTTCTCTTCAGTAACAACCTTGTCGCGCGCTGGGTAGGCGAACGGCAGGGCCTGGTTGGATGCTTCTTCCGTAATGGACGCTGCCATCATCCGGAAAAGAAGATCCGGGTCAACGGTGCTGTTGTGGGGGATGGACCACCCATCTACGGAGAGAATCGCGCTGCTTTTTCCGCCCGGTGCAATGGAAGGGGCGGGTGCGAAGGCGAAGTCGTCTGCGTTCTGGCTGAATTTGGGGTTGACGACGTCAGCCATTCGGCCGGAGTACATGATGGCGATTGCCGCAGTGCCGTTGAAGAGTTGCTGCTGTACTCGTGGCTGGTCAAACGAGATAACCTGAGGGTCCATGTACGGGGTCAGGGCCGTGAGTGACTCCAAGCCCTTTTTGGCCTCGGAGGACTGGAACGTCGGCTCTTTAGCGCTCGGATCTACATAGGTTTTTCCTTGAGACGCCAATGTTCCCTCGTAGAGGGTTGATGTGCTGTCGCCAAACGGTAGAGCCACAGGGTACTTAATCTTACCGGCGGCTTGAATCTTCTGCGCATCGGAGAGGACGTCAGCGTAGGTTTCAGGGGCATCCAAACCGAGTTCATCGTAGATGTCCTTGCGGTACACCAGAGTGCCGACGTTCGCCTGAGTGGGAAGCGCGTACAGCTTTCCGTCGTAGGAAAGCCCCTTCACCATCGCTTCGCTGAGCTCGCCCAGCTTGTAGGTGTCCTTGTACTTCTCGAACAAGTCGTTCAAGGGCAGGAGCTTACCGGTCGACGCATACCGTGGGACTGCACCGGAGTACATCTCGATGACGTCGTACGACGCGGTATCCCCGGCCAACGTCGTCGAGGTCTTTTGATATTGGCCGCCGAAGTCAATCGGGGCATGGGCCACGGTCACGTTGTCCTTCGTGCAACTGGCCACCATCATGTTGGAGAAGGGGTCCGTGGCGGAAGAATTGTAGGCAAGAACGTTGACAGTGATTTTTTCATCTTGCCCGGATACGTCGCAGGCTACGGCTTCAACTGACTGCGACCCGGACCGGCTGCCGGCACTGCAGCCAGTGAGCGCGAGCAGTGCCGAAAGTCCGACTGCGGTCACGAGTTTGATCGTGCTTTTATGTACCATCAGAAACCTCCTTGTTTCATGTTGTGCATGCGTATACTTCATCACGAAAGCGACCGTGATGTCAATCATATTTCCTACGCCTTGAAGAAATTTCACGAAAGCGCACCCTATAATTTTGCCCTTGCCCTGGCAACTAATGCACTCGTATGCACAGAGGGTACTCGCGAGGGAAACTTCCGCGGTGTAGCTCGCAGTCTGGGAGGATGGAATTGTGACCCGCTACCTCGTCGCCGCATGCGACCCGGGTACCGTTGACGATGCAGACATGCATTTCGAACTCATGGATCCTTCCGCACACCCTTATCAGGCTTCCGCGCCAAGAGATCCCGGCACAATAGCTCTGGGCAAAGGCGCGCGTCGGTCGAGGGTATCGACATGATCAGGCAGTAGTCCGACACCCCGAAGTGGCACAGCAGCGGGGGCCTTGCCTGGGCAGCTCCTAAGATCGTTCCAGAACGACCTGTGGGCCGAATCCGGGCGTTGCGATGATGAACACGATGGGGGCTGCCCGGTGCGAGGCCTTACTGAGCCGGCCACGCCGAAGGATTTACGGCATCTTTCATCAGAGAAAGGATGGGTTCATGCCTTGGGATGATGGGGCGAAGCGATGCCATGGTGGGCCAAAGCAAGTTCGTCGTAGGCCAGCCACTGTGCCGTGATGCGGCCTTCACCTAGATGGTGGTGGCTGAGGAGGCTGAACTCGACCGGGCCTCGGGGTCCGGTCCCCGTGATCCGCCATTGGGTAGCGACACGGACCGGCATCGCCTCGGACGCGGGCATGGAGTATTGGTCGTCGACTTCTATAGCCAAGGGTCCTAGAGCAGCGCGGAGACCGTCGGCCCAGTCCAACAGCGCAGCTACCCCGTCAATCTGGATGTCCGGTGCGAATGCGGTAGCGCATTCAGAGGCGAAGAGCCCCATCTCAGCCCGACCTTCCAAAGCGGCGGCGAATGCTCGCTGAACCAGATCTCCTTCGGCCGTCCGGGTGAACTCGAAGGACGGCCGCGCTACCCGGGGTGTTGCGGGATAGTCGGTGGCGCGCACGGCATCCGCAGGCGGGTAGCCTAGCTGACGTGCCAACGCCAGTGGATTGACGCCCAGCCACTCCTCCACGATAGTCTCCCCTTTGACGACGCAATTGGCAATGGCCGTGGAGGTCACCGGTCGACCTGTAGCTGGGCCGTAGACGGTTCCACCCGTGTCGGTCCCGGTCCAAGTCCAGCGCATCGAGGTCCGATAACCTTCCTCCTCGGAACCGGTCCAGATGGTGTCGTCGATGACACCATGGAAATCCGGGTAGCTCTGGAGTCGTGCGGTGGTGTTGGCGATGACGATCTCATCGCCAACCAGGTCACCTGCGTCAAGGTGAATTGCCGTGCTGGGGGAGTAGTGCCTGCGGATAAGCTCCAGATCTCGGTTCGGCCTATTCCAGATAAGGTAGGTGATGCGTTCGATGTAGTCGACGGGGCCCTCAAAACCGTATGGTCGAAGGCCAGGATGGGTGGATGTCATAGAGTTTCCTTCAGATCCTGAGGTTTAGGGTGTGGCGTTGGAAGACCCGGTCTAGAGAGCCGTGGGAGGGCCCGCGCGCCAGCACGATGTGAGTTCAGAGTTCGTACGCGACGACGCCGGAAAGGTCCATCCGCTCCGAACTGAAATGCCCGTGCCATTTATACGTATGTATCATCTGTTTGTCAAGGTAAGGGGTTTGTGTCTGGCGCCGGAAGCGCCGCGCTTTCCCGATACCAGCTCGACTTCGGGAGGCGGGCTCGACAGTGGAACCGCCGCCCTAATAAGCCCGCGGCGGGGCAGGGATGCCGCCCCGCCCAGGAACTGACTGCCGCTCCGAGCGCGTCCTCATGGCCTGATATCTGAGGGAAAGCGCACTAGGACGCCCGGTTCACCAAGCTGTGCGCCCCCTACCGACCTGCGGCTACATCAGCAACGCAGTCAAGCACTGTTCGCAAGGCGGGCCAGAAAGAGAAACGAGCCGAGCGGGGAGGCCTACGCTTCAGTCCGCGGATCGAGTTCCAACTTGAGGGAGCGCGAAGCCTCGCATCAATTCACTTAAGGCCTCCTGACGCTGGGCGATGCGCTTGCCAAGACAAACCAGCCCAGACCGTCAACCATCAAGCCCAGTGACATTGCTAATCGGACTTCACCAATAGCCCGAGATTAGTGGCTCGGCTCAACGCTTGGGAACCCCAAGCCGTGCTCAGGGAATTGCGCCGGACCTAAAGGGCCATTCCCGCTTGGATCTCAGGCGGGGAAATGCGGTCCAGCAACGGACGGACAAGTCACTGGTAACCAACGCGGCGCGGGCTTCCACACACGGGGGTGGCCGCTGGCCTGCCAGGGAGTCCCGTTTATGTGTCGTTTGTGTGGCAGAGCGATTCCATGCGGCCGAGGATGTCGAGTCCTTGCATGTTCAGGTAATGCAGGATGTCGATGAAGATCCAGTTCTCGGCCAGCTTGCCGTCTTCGACGCGGTAGATGTCCACGACCCGCATGTCAGCCGGGTGGGGACTAGCTGTCATGCCCATGAATCCCCCGGAATTGGTCAAGGTGAGATTGGGCCAACCGAAGAAGCCGCCGAAGTTGCCTTCAGCGAGCCGGCAAAGATGCCCGTTGAACTGATAGCCCTCGGTTAGTGCTTCGCCAAAGGGCGTCGCATGTTGGCGCATGTACCCAGGAATCGTGTAACTCGCGCCGATCCCGGCCGGGCCCCACCAGATCATGTCGTCATGCCAGGTACGGGCGAGCTTCTCGGGATAAGGAGTGTCGGTGTCGTCGTCAAACCTCACTGTGAGCATGGTGTTGATGGCTCGGAGGCTCTCCTGGCCGGTTGCCGGATCCTGGGCGCCGTACATGAGTCCCTCATGGGTCGCCGGGCCCGGTTGGACAAGGTGAGCGCCCGTTTGGGGTGGGAAAGGGTTCTGCCCGGCCTGCATCATCAGGTGCGGTATGTCCACGAACAGTGCGGTCTCGGTGATCCGGCCATCTTCGACCCTATTGAACTCCGCGTAGCGCAGCATCACGATCTTTCCCGTCGGCCTGATGCCCAGGAAGGGACGATCAAACAGGCCCATGAAATGCCCCATGGAGGTAACCCAAACGGACTGGTTTCCGTCGATATGGTTCTCACCGGCCATGAAGATGTCCGGGCGGTGTTGCACCCGGGTCATGGCGGTGAGGAAAGGACCCCAGAACGCAGCTGCGACCGCTTCCGCTCCGGACTGTTCATGGAAGGGGTGCATCCCCCGCCAATGCCAGTCGGGCGCCGTGCGTTCACTAAGAGCATCGGCAACAGAGTCGGGCCCTGCTTTGAAAAGCGCTTCATGATGAGCGCGCACCACGGCCTTCTCAGCCTGGAAGTTCTTCATCGAAAACTATCTTTCTTGGTTGAATGGCGCACGGAATCCCGACACCCTGAGTCAGGCCGGCGCCAACGCTCCGATCAAACCGAAAGATCTTTGGGGTCTTCAGGCTCTGCCACAAGATCAGTCTCTCACGACTTGTGCATGCGTATACCTACTCACAGTTGCAGCACCAATGTCAATCATCTCTGCAATTTGTGCCCCGGGCGTAGCGCGGTCGCGCCGTGCCAACGGTTCAACGGACAGCCCTGTCGCCCGCGGAAGGAATCAGGTTCTTCGGATGTGCGTTCTTGGCAAAACCGACTCCGGCGGTCGCCTGGACTTCACTGTCAGCCCCAATCCGGCCGATGCGCGAGTGGGCGACTTCTACCGTGTGGAAGACTGCAATCTGGCAGAGAACTGGATCTTCATCGACACCCGTGGAGCGAACGGCCCCAGTAGACCCGGCTCAGAGGTAAACGTCGACGGCCTCGCTGGAGTCCACATACATCCGCGTGTTGACCCCGTCTGCGGCTAACCAGAACCCCGCGTCGTCAGGCATGCCTGCTACGAACGGCTTGATTTCTCCTAGGCTCCGATTGCGACGAGATGAGAAAGATGGAGCTTTCCAGGGACTGCAGGTGGAGCTAGTCCTTCAATGTCAGGAGTTTCTTATTCACGAACTCGTCCATCCCGTAACGACCGAGTTCCCGTCCAATACCGGATCGTTTCACTCCGCCAAATGGCAGCTCCGCCGCAGTACCACCACACTCATTGATACGCACCATGCCGGCGGCCAGTAGTTCTCCGATCCGAGCTGCCCTGTCAGTGTTTCCCGAATGAACCGAAGCGCCAAGCCCGAATGCTGTGTCATTGGCAATCGCTACCGCCTCGGATTCTGTGGCGGCTTTGAAGACCATTGCGACTGGTCCGAAGAACTCCTGCCCGTAAGCGTCCATGTCCCGGGTTACCCTCCCTATAACGGCGGGCCTGAAATAGGCTGAATCGGCCGCTACTTTTCCGCCTGAAAGCAGAAGGGTCGCGCCCTCGGCAACGGCGGCGTCAAGTTGTGCTTGCAGTTGGTCGGCAGCGGCATGGGAGGAAAGAGGCCCAAGATACGTCCCAGGTGCCGTGGGATCCCCGGGAGCGATCGCGGCGAGGGCTTGGCAGAAAGCGCGGACGAAGCCCTCGTAGACCGACTCCATCACCACGAACCTCTTCGCGGCGTTGCAGGCTTGACCGCCGTTGACCATTCTTCCGGCCACGGCGCGCTGAACGACCGTTTCCAGGTCCACGTCCTCGAGGACAATGAAGGGATCCGAACCTCCAAGTTCCAGGACCACCTTTTTTAGATTGCGACCAGCAGCCTCGGCAACGGCCGCTCCTGCCCGCTCCGAACCGGTCAGGGACACGCCATGAACTCTGCTGTCGGCAATGACTTTCTCAATCTGCGGGTTAGTGGCCAGAAGTGTGGCATAGCTACCCGAGGGTGCACCGGCGTCGTCGAAAATTGCCTGCATTGCCAAAGCTGATTCCGGGCATTGCGGCGCGGGTTTGAGGAGAATGGGATTGCCGAGCATCAGGTTTGGCGCGACGAATCTGGCAGCTTGGTAGTAGGGGAAATTCCAGGGCATGATTCCCAGTAATGGACCAATCCCTTCTTTTCGGACCGTGGCCTTTCCGCCGTCGGACATCGCGATGGGTTCATCCTGCAGAAAGTCGGGACCGTTGTCGGCGTAGTAACGGTAGATGGACACGACGATATCCACTTCGGCAAGCGCTTGGGAGATTGGCTTGCCCATCTCCCGAGTGACGATTTCAGCTAAATCCTTGCGCCGGGCTTCATGGAGATCCGCAACGCGGGTTAATAGCTCGGAGCGGGCACCAGGTGACATCCCCCGAAGCACCTCGAATGACCCTTCCGCTGCTGAGAGGGCTTCCTCAATGCGTGCTTTGGTGGCGGTGGGGTAGTAGCCTTCGATGTTGCCTGTGGCAGGGTTGGTAACGGTGTAAAGGTTCATGGGTCTTCTTCTCCAAGGCAGAAATTCGCGGTGACGGCGTTTAATTAGGGGACGCTGATGCTGGGGTCGACAATAACGTGGAGAACGGCCGGCATTCGCTGCTCCTGGACAGCCTTCAAAGCCCTTTCTACCGCGCCTGCCGCCTGATCATTGGACGTAATAGTTTCGCCGTGTCCGCCGAAAGCCCGCGCGTAGGCCGCAAAGTCTGGATTCTGCAGTTGGGTACCGGACACGCGGCCAGGAAAGTGATTCTCCTGGTGGTCACGGATAGTGCCGTACTGGCTGTTGTCCATGATGAGGGTGAGTACAGGGACGCCCTGTTGAGCCGCTGTCGCCAGTTCTTGGCCATTCATTAGAAACTCGCCGTCCCCGCAGACCGCCACAATCAGCCTGTCAGGGGTTTCCAGGCCGGCCGCAACTGCCGCGGGGATGGAGTAGCCCATGGAACCGTTACGGGTGGCCACTTGGGACGGGTAAGTATTGGTCGGGAAGAAGCGCTGGGCCCAGAGGATATGGTTGCCGGCGCCAAGAGTGTAAACGGCGTCCGCCGGAATCCTGTGAATAAGCTCGTCAATCACGGCACTCATGTGCGCGGTGTGCTCCACTGAGTCCGGCAGGGTGGAGAGATCGATGGCGGTTGACTCTATGTGGGCTTGATGGCCACGGGCACGCCAGGATTCCCACTCCGTCGACTTGGTTAGCGCCAGTCCTTGAACGGCCTCGGCGAAAGCCGACGGGGACGCGGCAATGTGACTTGAAACAGCTCCTGATCGTCCGCGCAGCGAGGTGTCTATGCTCACCAGATGGTTAATGGCGTTCGGACGTTGACGGAGGGTGAAGCCGTCGGTGGGAACATCCGTGGGGAGCGCGCCGATGGCGAGCAGGACGTCGGCTTCATTGAACATCTCGGCAGCAGTTTCGCCACGGCCGTATCCGAGGGTCCCGATGTTGACCGGGGACCAGAAGGGAACACGGTCAGAAGCATGCCAGTCCTGGGCCACCGGGAGGCCATTCCTTTCGGCGAACTCTGAGATGGCTTCTGCCGCTTCAGGGGTCCAGCGTTGACCGCCGACAAAAATAAGCGGCTTCTTTGCACCCGCCAGCGCGTCCGTTAGAACTGCGAGTTCGCGTGCGGACACAGCACCCTCCGCAACGGGAATGGGATTCACCATCTGACCTGTGAAATTCGCCCTGATGACGTCTTCCGGCAGCCCGACGACCACCGGTCCCGGACGTCCCGATTTTGCTGCAAAAAACGCTTCGGCCACGATCTCTGAAGCACGCGCCGGTTCATCGAGGACCAGAACCCGCTTGGTCTGAGTGCCGAACCAAGCATTGGGGTCGAACTCCTGGAAAGATTCCCGCATGCGGTCAGCTACAGGGACCAAGCCCACGAACAAAACCATTGGCGAGCCGTCCTGCCAGGCGGTGTGGAGTGCAACATAAGCGTTGGCAGCTCCAGGTCCGCGAGTGACCATTGCGACACCAGGCTCGCCGGTGTATTTCCCGTGGGCTTCCGCCATGTAGGCCGCCCCGCCTTCCTGGCGACAGACGACGGTTTCGATCTCCGATGTGTGCAACCCATCGAGCACGGCGAGATAGGACTCGCCAGGTACTGCGAACACCCGGTTCACCCCGTGAAGGGCGAGGGAGTCGACGATGGCCTGGCCTGTGTGGCGGTGGTTAGGGCTCAAAACTTTTCTCCTGACGAACTGTTTACCTTGACTTCAGTATCAGAAGATGTAGTTATGCCGTCCAATATAAAATATGATGGGTAACTATGCCGTATCGGCATGGAACCCGCTGTCTAGCGTTATCTCGTGTTCGACAAGGAACCGTTGGATCCGGTGGGCGAGCTGCTGGATGCTCGCCTCGGCAAAATGACCTTGCTGCCACACGACATGCAGGGGAAGAGACAGCGGCCGGGGGGGATTGACCGTTTCATCCAGAACATTGATGGCGTGAATGCCGAACAGTGGCCTGTCGGTGCTGAAGCCCACACCGTGTCCGGCCGCCGCGAGGGCCATGATTGTCTGCCCGTCATCACACTCGGTCAGGGGCGATAACGCGACGCCGCTCCTGCTGAGGGCGTCGTCCAGGATGAAGCGGCTGGCGCTGTGGCGTGAGGCTATCAATGCCGGAACTCCGTCGAATGCGGAGATGGGAAGCTCATGGACTCCCGCCCGCGCCCAAGAATGTTCCGGGGCCACGAAGGCTTTCAGAGGTACGCGTCCGAGCAGAAGGTAGTTCAGGTCGCCCTCGGGAGCAGCCGGTGAAATGGCGAAGTCACAACCACGCCGGACTGCTTCGGAAGTATCGAAGTGGCTGAACTCCCTGACAATGATCTTGGGGTCCGCGGGGGTGGTTGTTGCGATGAATGGGGCAAGGAAACCGCGGAGCGAAGCACTTGTTGTGGCAGCAACCAGCCGTTCGACCCGCCCGGTTTGAAGCACATCGGACGCCTCTCGGAATTCGCGTGCTTCTGCCAAGAGCCTCCGCGCTGAAGGTATCAAAGCGCGGCCCGCTGATGTCAGGACAATCCGCGCCCCTTGGGCCTCGAAAAGTCTCAGTCGTAACTCACGCTCAAAGGTCTTGAGTTGGCGACTTAGCGCCGGTTGGGCGACATGCAGTTGCGCCGCGGCCGCGGTGACTGTACCAGCATCGACAACAGCGAGAAAACACTCAATACGCCTCAGGTTCATGCCATCATTATGCAATTTGATTCCTGTTCATGCCGGTTAGGCATGGAAGGCAGTTAAAATTGGTCTTAGACAGGTGAGCCGCCTCACGGGAAAGTGATGGCGTAGTAACTGTCCCCCCCTTCCTCTGGAGACCCCATGTCAATTTCAACTCCCCCTCCCACAGCGGCGTCGGTCCGGGTAGATCAAGCGAAAATGAAGAAGATCGCCTTCGCCAGCGTCATCGGTACCACTGTCGAATGGTACGACCTTTTCCTGTTCGGAACCGCGTCAGCGCTTGTCTTCAACAAGATCTTCTTCCCATCGTTTGACCCTGTGGTCGGCACCCTCCTGGCGTTTGGAACCTTCGCTGCCGCGTATCTGGCGCGGACATTGGGAGCCATCATCTTCGGCCACTTCGGGGACCGCGTCGGGCGGAAGTCGATGCTGCTTGTCTCCCTCATCACTATGGGTGCCGCAACTTTCGCTATCGGTCTGGTTCCTGACTACAACACGATCGGGGTGTGGGCTCCCTTGTTTCTGCTGATCCTACGCGTCATCCAAGGCCTGGCGCTGGGCGGGGAGTGGGGTGGCGCCGTGCTGATGACGGTTGAGCATGCCCCGTCCAACCGCCGTGGGTTCTTCGGTTCACTGGTGCAGATCGGCGTGCCAGCCGGAACCTTGATGGCGAACCTGGCATTTTTGGCCGTCGTCGCCTCCGTAAGTCAGGATGCCTTGATCAGTTGGGGCTGGAGGATTCCGTTCCTGGCCTCGGCCATCCTCGTAGTCGTGGGCATCTACATCCGCCTGAACATTGAGGAAACGCCGTCGTTCCAGGCAGTAAAGGACGCTGGCGCCAAGGCCAAGTTGCCTTTCACCACGCTCATGAGGGAACACTGGAAGCAGGTTCTGCTCGGAGCCTTGGCAACAATGTCGACAGGATCAACGTTTACGCTCATCACTGCCTCGGCTGTTGCCTACGGGAAGAAGGACCTTGGACACAGCGACACCACTATGCTTCTCGCTGTCATGGTCTCCTGCGCTCTTTGCTTTGTGCTTATCCCGATGTTCGGCCGACTCAGCGACTCGTTCGGCCGCAAGCCCATCATCATCGCCGGCGTTGCAGCCGAAGCTCTGCTCGCATTTCCCATGTTCTGGCTGATGGACACGAAATCGGTGGCTCTTCTGTTCATCGCCTACATCGCCATGATGTGTGCCTTTGCAGCCCACTACGGACCGCTGGCGACCTTCCTTGCTGAACTTTTTGGCTCCAAGGTCAGGTACTCCGGCTTGTCCGTGGCCTACATGCTCTCCGGTTTACTGGGTTCGGCCACAACTCCGTTCATTACCACCTGGTTGCTGGGAGTCACCCACCAGAGTTCGTCGGTGGCGTGGTTCGCACTCATCACAGCTTCTATCTCACTGGTGGCCTTGCTGGTCCTGACAGAAACGCGCAAGGGCAACATCGACGTCGTAACAGGCTCGCCGGCCGACGCCAGGGTGTCCGCTGCGGAGGCGTCCTGATGCAGCGCCACGCCGACATCCCTGGCATGGCCGAAGCGGTGGGACCCTTTTCCCAATCCGTGGTAGCAAACGGATTCGTCTTTGTTTCCGGTCAGATACCCACGGGCGTGGGCGGGATCGGCGACCAGCCAGAAGACTTCGAGTCGAAGGTCCGTAGGACCTTGGAGAACCTGCGCAGCGTGCTTGAGGCCGCAGGGACGGACATGGACCACGTAGTCAAGTGCAACGGTTACCTTACCCGGCCTGAACAACTGGACACCTACAACCAAGTCTACGCGGAGTTTTTCGCAGACAGCCGTCCAGCCCGCACAACAGTGGGCGTCAATCTCTGGGGTGTGGATCTCGAGATCGACTGCATGGCGGTCCTCCCCGGGGCAGGCTCATGATGGAGCTATCAACCAACCTACAAGAACGCTTGACTAAGGTCAGCGTCTCCACCTTCGGTCATTTTCTCGAAGATGGCTTCCTTGACCCGGGAATCCGAAGACTGGCTGGCAGCGGAACTGTCGTCGGGCCAGCGCGAACTGTGCGTATAGACGGGCATGACGCGCTGGCAATGAACCGCGCCATTCTCGGCCTGCGGGCCGGAGAATTCTTGGTTGTTTCGATGTCCGGGGACCACCGACATGCTCCACTGGGGGCAATTACCGCAGCAGCACTTGTGGCGCGGGGTGCGGTTGGTGTGGTCGTGGACGGTGTCGTCACTGATATCGCCGACCTACGTTCCGCCGGCTTGAGCGTCTACGCCAGGGGCACTTCATGCCTGACCACCAAGCGCACCAAAGGTAGCAGCTCCGAGTTCGACTCCACCGTGGAATGCGGAGGAGTCGACATCGCCCCGAACGACCTCATCATGGCCAGCGACGACGGGATCGCGGGCCTGAACCCGGTGGCAGCAGAGTCAGTCCTGGGGCTCGTCGAAGCGTCGGACGCGGCCGAACCTACACTACTGCGTCGGATCCGGGCCGGCGAACCGTTAGAGAGCCTGCTGGCCAAGGCTCCGACTCTCTGACTCATCCACCCTTTCCAACCGCGACTGAAAGCACCGAATCACATGACTTTGACCCAAGAACACCGCGAACGCATTCTGGCCGCTGTCGATGCTGCGTTCGACGACCAGATCTCCTTTACCCAGGAGCTCGTGCGCCGTCCTTCAGTGCGGACAGCAGAGAGTTCCTCACAGGATCTTCTGTACCATGCCATGTCCGCCCGCGGCCTGGACATGGACCGATGGGATCTAGACCCCGAAGAACTGGCTACGCACCCCGGGGCGGGCGCGGTGGAGGTTTCGTACGAAAATGTCTCCAACGTCGTCGGAACCTACAACCCCGTGGTAGAAACCGGAAAATCACTCATCCTCAACGGACACGTCGATGTCGTACCCGAAGGACCGGAAGACAAATGGGAAAGGTCCCCGTGGGACGCAGCCGTCCGTGACGGCTGGCTGTACGGCCGGGGCAGCGGCGATATGAAAGCCGGACTAGTGGCCAACATCTTCGCATTCGACGCCGTCCGCAACGCCGGGTTGCTCCCTGCCGGGCGGATCCACATCCAGTCCGTAGCAGAGGAAGAGTGCACTGGAAACGGGTCCTTGTCGGCACTGATGCGCGGCTACAAAGCCGATGCTGTTGTCATTCCCGAACCGGAAGAAGACATGCTGGTCCGGGCTAACGTTGGAGTTATTTGGTTCCGTGTCCGCGTCGCGGGGCGCCCGACGCATCCGAGGGAGATGTCCTCCGGCTTCAACGCCATCGACGCCGCGTACTTTGTCCTTTCCAAACTCCGCGGGCTCGAGCAGCAGTGGAACGACGAGAAGGGCGGCCACCGCTACTTCGAAGACCTTGATCACCCCATCAACCTGAATGTCGGCAAGATCAACGGGGGAGACTGGGGATCCACCGTCCCCGCATGGTGCGACCTCGACCTGCGGATCGCCCTCTACCCGGGAGTCAGTCCCGACGATGCTTGGGATACGATCACCGGGCTCCTCACGGGAATCCGAACAGATGAGTCCGGCAACCCCATCCATGCAGAAGCCACCAAGACCGGCTTCTACGCCGAAGGGTATGTCCTCGAAGAAGGCAGTGAGGCGGAGCAAGCACTGAGGACCAGCCACAAGGAAGTGTTCGGCGAGGAGCTCAAATCGTTCACTACTCCGGGTTACTTGGATGGGCGCGTCTTCATTCAGTACGCAGGGGTGCCGGCCCTGGTGTATGGCCCTGTCTCAGAAGCCATCCACGGCTTTGATGAGCGGGTCAGCATTGATTCCGTGCGGCGTGTGACGAAGACCATTGCCCTCTTCATTGCTGAATGGTGCGGCGTGACTGAGGCTCCTGCAGCCTGATCCGCCAAGTTCGTACCTGACGAGCCTTCATAAAGCCCTCCTGCCCGGGGCGATGCCGAAATGCCGTAAAGGTGTTCCGGCATCGACCTCCGGTTTATCCAAAGGGTAGTCAGGTACAGTGCCCGTCGCCCTTCCCACTCTTTTTAGTACAGATGGCGAGGTCCGACCGACGTGCGTACCTTTACCGAGTTATAGATGCGCGAAGCCGACGGGTTATAACTTCCGACTTTCAGAGTTCGAGCAAGAACACGATCGTATAGCCTCTTCTGGGCCGCCTCCACGACGGTTGCGCCATGGCCATCGGAGGCCGAATAACCCATTAGTCAACTGACTTCGACTCTGAACTTTAGTTTGAAAGTTCGTTCGCGGCCTACCGTTCATAGGGGAGACCATGACAACCACCACACCTTTCACCCTTCAGGATGCCGCATTCGTGCAGGACTTCCGGACCATGAGCGCATTCGGTGCCACCGAAAACGGCGGCGTGGACCGCCAGGCCGCCACCGTTCCCGACGGCGAACAGCGCCGCTGGCTCGCAGGTCTCCTTGAAACGCACGGCTTCACGGTAAAGTACGACCACGCCGGGAACCAGTGGGGCCTCTACGAAGCCGTGCCTAGGGCACCCTTCGTGGTGGTCGGCTCCCACATGGATTCACAGCCTACGGCAGGACGGTACGACGGCGCTTATGGCGTCCTCGCTGCTGCCCACGCCGCGTTCCGCTTGGTGTCCCGGTGGGAGGCCACCGCCACGGCACCCAAGTTCAACCTCGCCGTCGTCAACTGGTTCAACGAGGAAGGCAGCCGATTCAAGCCGTCCATGATGGGCTCGTCCGTCTATACGGGCAAGCTGGACCTCCAGGACGCCCTTAACACCAAGGACGCCGCAGGGGTCACCGTGCGTGAGGCCTTGGATGCGATCGGCTGCCGCGGAACGTTTGAAGGGCCGGAAGCGGCATACTGCGCCGAGATCCACATCGAGCAGGGCCGAAGTATGGAGAGCGAGGGCATCACCATTGGCCTGGTCAGTTCCAACTGGGCGGCAAATAAGTACGAGTTCGTGGTGCATGGCGAGCAGGCACACACCGGCTCAACGGTGATCCCAGACCGCAAGGATGCTCTTCTCGGGGCATCGATGCTTGTGGTTGCGGCACGCGAACTCGCCGATCGTTTCCCGGGCGTACTCCACACGTCGGTAGGCCAACTCAATGTGTATCCGAACTCGCCGGTGGTGGTGCCGTCACGTGTGAATCTGGTCTTGGACCTGCGCAGTTCCGATGAAGCCGTCCTGGCCGAAGCCGACGCCCTGCTGCCTGCCCGCATCACGGAGATCGAAAGGCTTGCCAACGTCACGGTGGAGAAGAACCGCTCACACGCCTGGGCGGTGACTCCGTATCAGCCCGAAGGCGTGGAACTCGCGACAAAGGTCGCGGCCGAGCTCGGACTGTCCCACAAGGAAGTCATGACCCTCGCTGGACACGACTCCACAAACATGAAGGACCTCGTTCCCACGGTCATGCTGTTTGTTCCGAGCGTTGAAGGCATCTCCCACAACGAGCACGAGTACACCACCGACGAGGACATTGTTGCCGGCCTCACCATGCTCACCGAGGTTGTAGGCCGACTATGCGCCGGAGCATTGAAGACACGTTGATCTTCTGTGACTCCGGCTCGGGTGATTTGCAGGAGATAACGACCGCAACTTGAGACGCCCGTTCACCGTTTGCCAAGACGCAGGCTGAGGAGGCCGCTGACCCACGGATTCAATGGGCTGACGAGAACCCCAAAGCTTACGAAACCACGCACTCTACAGGAGGCGCGATTTTCAATTAAGCCTCGCTCAATATGCAACATAGGTTGAAGGTGAGCCGCAATAGTTAGCGTCTTGCTCGCTCGCAACTCGACGGCGCGGGCGAGAGCCGGACGAAGATTTCGTGGCGTCCAGTTCAAACATGCCGAGCGTTTCGTTGGAACATAAGACCGGCACTGCGGACTCACATCTCTTGAGTGCGGGCCGGAACAGACGCCGCTTTAGCGGTTGTCGAGCCGATGCTGAGTTCGAACCGTGGAGCCGCGGGAACGAGCGGTGAGGAGCTGGCATCTGCTATGTAGCTTGCAGCCAGGCCTCCAAGGTCGACCAACGGGAGCGTCATGGTTGTCAGACCAAAGACGGCGCCGCCTCGGGTGCCGCCGATGCCGGCGACAGACACATCATCAGGAGTCCTGTATCCGGAAGTCCACAGGTAAGCGAGGACACCCACTGCTATTTCATCGTTAGCGCACACGATCGCTTCCGGACGCTGCCCTTCTGTGACGAGCCGCTCTATGGCCGCCCGCCCTGACTCCTGGCGCATCCCTGTTCCACCCACGACATGCGGACGGGCTTGAGCTTCAAACATCGCGCGCCGGTAGCCTTCTGTTCTTTGTTCGACCGCGGTGAGACCCGGCATGCCACCTATAAAGGTGATTCTTCGTTGACCAAGCGACAGCATGTAGCGTGTGAGCTCGTACGACGCCTCGACGTTGTCGATGATGATCTTGGTTGAGTCGAATCCTCGCGGTGCCAGTGCTACAACCCGGGTTCCGGCTCGAACGGCAACGTTTACCTCACGGGCCAGTTCAGCCGTACCCGGTGAACCCTCGATGTCACTGCCGCAGAACACGATGCCGGATGCCTGATGTTCCCGGAGAACTTTGAACTTTGTTCGTTCCTGCTCCGGGTCCCGGTTGGCGTTGGCCAAGATTGTGACGTAGCCCGATTTGGCGGCTTCGATCTCAATGCCGCGGGTGAGTTCTGCAAAGTAAGGGTCGAGGATGTCGCTGGCGATGACCCCGATGATCTTGCTGCGTTGTTGCTTCAGCGCCTGAGCGGCCGCGCTCGGCGTGTACCCCAACGTTTGGGCGGCTGTTCGCACGCTTGCGCGTATGTCTGAGGAGACCGGATGCGCTGACCCGTTGAGGACACGGGAAGCTGTGGCAACGGAGACAGCAGCTAGTTCGGCTACTTCGCGCAGTGTCGCCATAATCCGGCTCCTTCGGTGCTTTCTCGTTCAGCCTAACCGGATCTTTTCAGGTAGGGCTTGCGGGGAGTTTGGTTGACAGGGTGGCCCGTCTCACATTAGCTTAATGGTAAACCTTTGCCATTGCCAGTTGATAACTGACGGAAACAGCGGCAAACGTTATCCACACTAGCTAAAAGGAGAGACATGACGGACCTTTCAAAGCCCTTCGATTTGATCGTGGTTGGAGCCGGAGCAGCGGGACTCGCGGCGGCCAATCGCGCCGCCAACCTTGGCGGACGTGTCCTGCTGCTGGAGAAGGGTGACGCTCCGGGGGGATCTGCCGCTCTTTCCGCCGGCATCCTCTGGACGGCCCCAAACTTGGAAGTTCTTCGTCGTATCCAGCCCGATGGCGATCCTGTCCTCGGGCCGCTTGTTGTCGAAGGATACGAGCAGGCCGTGCAGGACGTACGCGACGCTGACGTGAAGGTTTCCGACGAGTGGCTCGATCACTTGGAGTGGGGACGAGCCTGCAAAATTGACATTCATGATCTCATTGCGAAGTGGTCCTCGAAGGTAAATAGCACCGGCGGTGCCATGCTGACAGGAGTCAGTAACGTTGACCTCATCCTCAACGAGGGCCGCGTGTCCGGTGTGACCTTCCTTCACGAGGGTGAAACCAAGAAGGCGTCCGGCACAGCGACGGTCCTGGCCACCGGAGGGTTCCAGGGAGACCCCGAGCTGAAGCAAAAATTCATCGGTAACGGAGCGGACGACATCGCTGTCCGTAGCAATCCAAATTCAGTTGGTGACGGCTTCCGCCTTGGCGCTGCAGCAGGAGGCGCGGCCAGCCGGCACCTCTCGGGGTTCTATGGCCACACGCTGCCGAGCCCACTGCCTGTTTCCCCCGAAGTGTTCCTCCGTCTGACCCTCTACTTCTCGGCCTACGGGATTATGGTGAACCGCCTCGGTCGGCGTTTCACGGATGAATCCCTCGGCGATGAGGTCTCCAACCAGGCTGTCGTTCGCGAGCCGGGTCAGCGAGGAGTCCTGATCTGGGATGACGAAGTCCAGCAGAACCGCGCACTGGCCGTGCCGTACCCCAGCGGCATGGCTCTTAACCGTCACGCTGAAGCAACCAAGCTCGGTGCCCGCACCGCCGAAACCGATACTCTGGAAGAGCTGATCGAGGTCGTGGCAGGCTGGGGCGTTGACCGTGCAGGTCTCACAAGCACGCTGGAGAACTACAAGCGCGCTACTGCGGGCGAATCCGTAAGCCTGGACGCACCCCTGCCGGAACGTCCGAGCCCGCTCAAGACGGGTCCGTTCCGTGCCGTCGAGCTTCAGCCCTGCATCACCATCCCCTTCGGCGGTCTCCGCGTGAACGGGGACGGCCAGGTCCTGAACCGGGACAACCAGCCGGTTCCCGGACTCTTTGCTGCTGGAGCTGATGCCGGCGGTGCCCAGGACCGGCGTTACGTGGGTGGAATCATCTTCGGCCTCGTCTTCGGCCGGCGAGCAGCAGACGCTGCCTTGCGCGGTTTGGGCTCCCGTAATCAGGATGCCCTGGTGCCGGCCCCATGAGGACGGCCCTGACACAAACCCGCGGAGTTTGCTGGACAGGACCGGAACAGCTCTATCTCAGGGGGCGTAAGTCCTCCCGGACAGTCGCACCGAACGAGGTAGTTGTACGCATCGAGAGCGTTGGCGTATGTGGCACTGACGTGACCATCTGGAGGGGCGACTATCCCGGCGTGCCTGCCGGGACCGTTCTTGGACACGAGTTCGGCGGCACCATCGTAGAAGTCGGTGCCACTGTCGCTGACCGCAGCGTCGGACAGTTAGTAGCCGTTGACCCCAACATAGTCTGTGGAAACTGCCCTGAGTGCGCTACAGGCTCCCGTGCACTGTGCAGCGAGCGTCGCCTGATGGGCCTCGACCTCGACGGTGGGTTGCAAACGCAAATTACTGTTGATGCAGTTCAGACCATCCCTGTCCCCGGGAACCCTGACCCGAAGTCCTTGGGCCTCGTTGAGCCTCTGGCCGTCGGTGTCCATGCCTGCTCGCGTGCCGGAGTCACCTCCGGCGCGCGGCTGGGCATCATCGGAGGCGGAGCCATCGGTATGGCGTGTGCCCTGCAGGCAAGGAGTCTTGGTGCCGGCAGCGTGACCGTCGTAGAGCCAGATGCCCTCCGCAGGGCAACGATCGAGGAGTACGGTGTCACTGCCATCGCCCCGGGAGAAACACCGGCGGAACGCTGGAATGTCGCCATCGACACTGTAGGGAACGGCACGACCATCGGCGCCGTTATGGGCCTGATGGAGCGGGGCTCCACAATCTGCGTGGCCGGTCTTGCTGAAGGGGGAACCGTGCCGCCCGCGAAGGACCTCGTCCATCATGAACTGACCCTCACGGGAACCTTCTGCTACACGGCAGAAGACCTCCGCACGGCCGCCGAGCTTCTGGCCATTCACGGCCTCGCTGCTTTGCCCAACGACCTCGTCCATGGTCTGGAGCAAGCACCTGCAGCTATTACCTCGTACGCCGCCGGACATCTTGGGCGCGGGAAAACAATCATCATCCCCTAGTTCACCCCCTCAGGGGCACCTACAACTGAATCTGCAATGAAGGAGACGTCAGTGAACAAATCGCTGCAGCACGCTAATTCCCACCCTCCGGACGCGAAGAAGAACAGTCCTGTGCGCGCCGCCGTTGCCAGCATGGCCGGCGGAACGCTCGAGTACTACGACAACTACATCTACGCCCTGGCCGCTGCTCTCGTATTCGGGAAAATCTTCTTCCCCGAGTCAGGCGGCGTCGCGACCATAGCCGCCCTGGCCACCTTTGCAGTCTCTTACGTTGCCCGGCCGATCGGTGCGATCCTCCTCGGGCACTTCGGGGACCGGATTGGCAGGAAGAAAGTCTTGGTGTTCATCCTCGTTCTCATGGGAACGGCCACCTTCCTGGTGGGCTGCCTGCCCAACTATGCCCAGATCGGCATCTGGGCACCCATCTTGCTAGTCACGCTGCGAATCCTGCAGGGCATTTCCGTCGGCGGCGAGACTGCGGCCGCAACAGTGCTCACCATCGAGGTTTCACCTGAAGGGCGCCGCGCCTTCTTCACAAGCTTCGCGCCCAATGGAATTGTCGCCGGCTTTATTCTGGCCACACTCATCTTCCTGCCGATATCAGCGCTGCCGGAAGACCAGCTGCTGAGCTGGGGATGGCGAATCCCATTCCTGCTGAGTGCCTTAGTCACTTTGGGAGGATTTATCATCCGAGCCAAGCTGGAAGAGCCCGAAGCCTTCGTTGAGGCCCAAAAGGAACACGCACTGGTGAAGGTGCCGATTGTTGAAGTGTTCCGCTCTCATTGGGGCTCCATCATCAGAGTGACATTCTGCTCACTGGCCTTTGCCATTGACACCGTCATCAAGGTTTTCGCGCTCTCCCTGGCCACCGGCGTCTATGGAATTCCGCGCAGCACCATGCTCTGGGTTCTTATCGTCAGCCATGTCTGTGCACTTGTGACGCAGCCCTTGTTGGCAATGCTGTCGGACCGGATCGGACGTAAACCGGTCTTCATTGCAGGCAACGTCGGCTGTGCATTGATGATCTTCGCCTACTTCGGCTCCATCCAAAGCGGAAACGTCCCGTTGCTGTTCCTCACAGGATTCCTCTCGGTAACGTTCGCTTACGCAGCAATCAATGCCACGTACCCGTCGTTCTTCGCGGAAATGTTCAACCTCAAGGTCCGTCAGACAGGTATGGCTCTGGGTCTTCAGCTCGGCCTGATCGCCGCAGGCTTTGCCCCCAGCGTTTACACGGCACTCACTGCAGGTAAGCCTGGTGACTGGTTCCCCGTTGCGGTCATTTCCGCCATCATCTCCATACTCGCGGTCCTTACCGCTCTTACGGCAAAAGAGACATTCAGGACACCCCTGGACGAACTCGGAAAACCAATCTCCACGACAACGCCAGAGCCCGTACCGGCCCTTACCGGAGACCGTTCGTGAGTCAGCCTTCCCGGGTAAAACCCGTCACATCGCCACGGCCGTCTCCCAGTCTGCCCGCATGGGCAGGCAGGTCCACATCAGAGCAGCACACGAGGAGAGAATCATGGAGCTAAGTCTCAACCAGGCCACCACCCGCCCGTACCCGCTGATCGAGACCGCTGAAGCAGCGGCGCGGGCCGGCATCCGCCACATCGGCCTTTGGATCGACCCGGTCGAAGAGGTCGGCATTGCCCGCACTCAGCAGCTGCTCGCCGACACTGGTTTGTCGGTCAGCTCGGTGTGCCGGGCCGGGTTCCTGGCCGACAAAGAAGGCGCAGAACTGCGGGCGGCTGTGGACGGTGTCAAGAGGGCCCTTGACCTGTCCCACGAGGTCGGCAGCCCAATGCTGACCCTGATCGCGGGCGGTCTCCCGGCCAATGACCGCAGCATCGCCCACGCCGAGCAGCGGCTGCGCACCACGCTGGAGGAGCTCGAACCTTTTGCCCGGGACACCGGTGTCCGGTTGGCCTTGGAACCGCTGCACCCCTTGTTTGTGGACAGTCGGAGCATTGTCACCACAATCGGTCAGGCTCTGCGGGTCATTGAGGATCTGCCAGCTGACACGGTCGGAATACTCATCGATGCTTACGCCACATACTGGGACTCCCACTTCCACATCGACGTCGCGAAAGCCGGTCCGAGAATCGCCGGGTACCAAGTCAGTGACTTCGCGCTGCCCCTGCCGGTTCCTGAAAACATGAACGGTCGGCTGTTTCCGGGAGAAGGCAGCATCGATCTGGCATCCTTGACCGCCTCTGTTCGCCGCGCCGGCTACACCAAAGCCGTGGAGGTTGAAATTTTCAACGACGACATCTGGAAATTGCCGCTGGAAACCATCATTGAACGCACTGTAGCCGGCTTCGACCGCTACGTTGCTGAACCCGTGAACGAATTGGAGCGCAAACTCACATGAACAACATCGACCTGCCCGCACTTGACGGGCAGCACCGGACAATAAAACTCTCGGTACCAGCTGACCTGGAAACCAGCAGCACACCGCCGACGTCCCGCATCGTTTACGCCGCGGGTCACGTCGTGGCCGACCCCCTGCTGGCAAGCGCCGCATCTTCAGCCATCGACTGGGACGCGACACTGAAGATCCGCCATGAACTCTGGGGCCTCGGCCTGGGCATCGCCGAAAGCATGGATACCGCTCAACGGGGCATGGGCCTCGGGTCCAAGGAAGCACTCACCCTCGCCCGGCGCACGCTGGCCGAAGCACGTGCCGTTGACGGCCTGGTCGTTGTGGGAATCGCAACCGATCAGCTCGCCCCGGGTCCCCATCCCCTGGGAGACATCGCGGATGCCTACATCGAGCAGCTGGCCGAGATCGAGGACGCGGGAGGCCGCGTTGTCATGATGGCCAGCCGGCACCTGGCCCTCTCCGCCAAGGGTCCAGATGATTACCTTGAGGTTTATGGCAGGGTGCTTGACTCAGCAAAGCATCCAGTCATCCTGCATTGGCTTGGTTCGATGTTTGACCCCGCCCTCGAGGGATACTGGGGCCACAACTCCATCCCGGACGCCTCCGACACAGTTCTTGGGCTCATCGAGTCCAAAAAGGACAAGGTCGCGGGCATCAAGATCTCGCTGCTGGACAAGGACCACGAGGTCAACTTCCGGCGCCGGCTCCCCGCAGGAGTCAGCCTCTTTACCGGCGATGACTTTAACTACGCCGACCTCGTTGTGGGGGATGAACACGGGCACAGCGACGCCCTTCTGGGCGCATTCGCTGCGGTGCCCCGCTTCGCATCCGCGGCGTTCGCTAAACTTGACTGCGGAGACGTCACCGGGTTCCGCCAGATCCTTGAACCGACAGTTCCGCTGAGCCGCCTCATTTTCGAAGCCCCCACGCAGTACTACAAGGTGGGCGTCGTCTGGCTTAGCTACCTGACCGGATGGCAAAGCCACTTCCGCATGCTCGCCGGCTTCGAATCGGGCCGCTCATTGGTCCATCTGGCTGACTTGTTTGAATCGGCGAACAGCATCGGCCTGTTCCCGGACCCGGAAGCGTCCGCTGCCCGGGCTTCGGCATACTTCCGCGCACAGGGGCTGTGATCATGGCGGCCGGCAGCACCATCGGCCTCGCCGGCCAGGAACAGGAGAGCGTTCCCTTCGACACCCACCGGACGGCGCAACTGCGTTGTCTGGTGGTTGGGGCGGCCTCCGGTATTGGCCAGGCCACGGCTGACCGACTCAGCAGAAACGGGAACGCAGTGATCCGTGCTGACCTTCCTTCTGCACAGTGGCCCGGGAAGGAAGGCCGGCACCCCCAGTTATCCGTGGACATCGCAGAGAGCCCATCCGTGCATGCCGCAGTCCAGCAGGCAGCGTCCCTGCTCGGCGGCCTGGACGTTGTTGTCAACACGGCCGGAATCCTCGGCAAGGTCCAGCCCTCTTCAGAGGAAACGATTGAGGAGTTCGAAAGGCTCGTCCGGATCAACCTGACCGGCGCCTTCGCCCTTTCCAAGGCGGTCCTGCCGCTCATGGTCGGAAACGGCTACGGGCGGCTAATCCACTTCTCCTCCACGGCAGGCAAGGAAGGCGTGCCCTCGATGGCCGGATACTCTGCGAGCAAGGCGGGCATCATCGGTCTGGTGAAAGCTCTGGCCAAGGAGTATGCAACAACAGGGGTAACGGTCAACGCGATCGCTCCTGGCAAGATCGATACTCCTTTCATCAGCGGCAAGGCACCAACACCTCAAGACCTCCAGCGAATCCCTATGGGGCGCCTGGGGACACCGGCCGAGGCAGCGGCCTTGGTGGATTACATCGCCTCACCTGAAGCGTCCTATACGACCGGGTTCGTCTTCGACCTCTCCGGAGGCAGGGCCGTCTACTAAAAAGAGGGAGAGCACGCTCTGCGTGAAAACCTGTGACAGGCCGGGCCTAGGAGGACGGGCCTGTCAGTGGTCCTCAGCCCGCCTACCCGCCCTACTCCGTGCACCTGCTGTACGGTGCGAAGGAAGCACATGCGAATAGTCATAGCAACCGACAAATTTAAGGGCTCCCTTTCCGCGTCCGAGGCCGTTCAAAGCCTCGGACGCGGAATCAAGGCAGCCTTACCGGACACTGTCATCGAGGAAATCCCCATAGCCGATGGCGGGGAAGGAACTCTGGATGCCGCCGTTGCGGCCGGCTTCACGAAACACTTCGAGATGGTCTCCGGCCCGACCGGCCTTCCTGTGAGAGCTGCGTATGCAACTCGGGACCACGAGGCCGTGATCGAACTCGCCCAGGCCTCAGGTTTGGCACTGCTTCCCGGGAATACCTTCGATCCTTTGGGATCGACCACCTTTGGAACAGGGCAACTGATCCGGGCAGCGCTGGCCCGCGGCTGTACCCGGGTCATCATCGGTGCCGGAGGAAGCGCCGGCACCGATGGGGGAGCGGGCCTTCTCGTCGCGCTCGGCGCAGAATTTCTGGACGCTGACGGCAAACCCGTCGCAAGGGGCGGTGCGGCTCTTGCACATATCGCCCGCGTCAAGCTGGACGGCTTGGACAAGCACGTCCGGTCGGCACGGTTCGTCCTGGCCAGCGACGTGGACAACCCATTACTGGGGCCGCGCGGCGCAGCATCCGTTTTCGGACCCCAGAAGGGGGCTAACGAGCAGGACGTTCAACAGCTGGATCGGGCCCTGGCTCACTTTGCCCACGTGTTGGGCACGGCAATCGGGCCCAGCGCGTCCCAAGCCATAAGGGCCGCGGGTTCCGGCTCAGCTGGGGGAGTGGGATTCGGCCTGATGGCTGCCCTGGCCGCACACCGCGAATCCGGAGTGGAACTTGTCCATCATTTGACGAACTTCCAGGACCGGCTGGCCGGCGCCGACCTCCTCATCAGCGGGGAGGGCCGGCTGGACCACCAAAGCCTGGGTGGCAAGGCCGCGGTAGGCACTGCGCAAGCTGCCATGGCAAGAGGCATCCCAGTTATTGCCGTATGCGGTAGTACAAACCTCACTGGACAGGAACTCCAGGCCGCAGGGTTTTCCAAGACTTACACTCTCCGCGACCTTGAACCCGACCTGCAGATCTGTCTGGAAAACGCCTCCGCCCTTCTGGAAACCACAGGTCGGATGCTCGCGCAAAACCTGCAACGCTCCTAAACCCTGGAGTCAGGGTCCAATGCCTCACCGCTCTAGGCCGTCCAGGGTCGCCAAGAGGTTCAGCCCGTCCCTAGACAAGATAGCGCTTACTCTCGAATTGACCGAAATCCACAAAACCCTCCTTGACAAGGAGAGCTGCACCAAAGAGCATTGAGTAAGCGCTTACTATCGACCCCCCCCGCCCGTTCAATCAAAGGAGATTCCGTGGCAAATGAAGAGAATTTCGACTATGTGATCGCTGGAGGCGGCACCGCTGGCTCCGTCCTGGCCGGCCGTCTGAGCGAGGATCCGAGCGTGAGAGTGCTTTTGCTCGAAGCAGGCCGATCCGACCGCCACCCATTCATCCAGGTTCCTGCCGGTTTCGCCAAGCTGACCGCAGGCCCTTACCAGTGGGGCTATGTCAGTGTCCCTCAAAAGCACTGCAACGGCCGTGAGATACCGCTGGCGCAGGGCAAAGTACTCGGGGGCGGCGGCTCCATCAACGCCCAGGTCTTCACCCGTGGGGTTTCCGAGGACTATGACAGTTGGGCCAAGGACTACGACTGCACCGGATGGTCAGCCGAGGAAGTGCGCCAGTACTTCATCCGGTCCGAGTCGAATTCCCGGCTCTCAGCACCCTTCCATGGAACGGAGGGGCCGCTGGGTGTATCGGATCTGGCTCACCCTCACGAACTGTCCAGGGCGTTCGTGCGCGCGGGCCAGGAATTCGGTCTGCCCTACAACGGCGACTTCAACGGAGCGGACCAGTACGGCATCGGCTTCTATCAGACAACAACCAGGAACTCGCAGCGATGCAGCGCAGCTACGGCCTACCTTCGTCCTGCCAGGAACCGGAAAAACCTCGTGATCCGCACGTCGATCACGGCCAAGCGCGTCGTGATGACCGGCCTGCGTGCCACAGGGGTTGAAGTCATCGAAAACGGGACGGCACGAACGTACACCGCGAGCCGCGAAGTGATTGTCTCATCGGGTGCCTTTGGTTCCCCCAAGCTCCTGCAACTCTCCGGAATTGGAGACCCGGCGGACCTCAAAGCTGCCGGCGTGGACACGGTGCACGCGCTGCCTGGCGTCGGGAAAAACCTCCAGGATCACTGCGACCTGGACATCATCTATGAACTGAACCTCTACGGCAGCATGGACCGGCTCAATCGAATCAGGACCGCGACCGCCATTGCCGGAGTCCAGTACCTGGCATTTAAGTCCGGCCCCCTGGCCTCCACCATCGTCGAGGCCGGCGGCTTCAGCTACGGAAACAAGAGCGAGAAGACCCCGGATCTGCAGTTCCACTTCCTTCCCGCGGCCGGGGTGGAGGCTGGAATCGCGTCAGTCCAACCAGGCTTCGGCGCCACCTTGAACTCCTACTTCGTTCGTCCACGCAGCCGCGGCACTGTCAGGCTGGCATCCGCTGACCCCTCCGCTTCACCTTTGATCGACCCAAACTTCCTTGCCGACGACTACGATGTCGAGATGGCCATCGAAGGGGTGCGCCAGAGCAGGGCCATCATGGAACAGCCTTCCATGGCGGCGCACATCAAAGCCGAGCATCTTGCCGGCGGAGAAAAGGTCAACACACAGGACGAGTATGTGCGGTTCGTCCGTTCCCACGGGCGGACGTCCTACCACCCGGTGGGAACCTGCGCCATGGGAACCAGCGACGACTCTGTCGTCTCGCCAGAACTGAAGGTGCACGGCATCGAGGCTCTGCGGGTGGTTGACTCATCCATTATGCCCAAGCTCGTCAGCTCCAACACGCAGGCACCGACGGTCATGATCGCCGAGAAGGCGGTCGATATGATCAGGGCATCGAACTAGGAGCTGGTACCTGTGCCGGGGGCACCAAACGAAGAAGGTTCCGAGGTTGCCATTACTGGTAAGGTGACCGCGGTGAAGAAAAGCCTTTCGGCCACGGGTGTGACAACCCCTGGTTCGGCGTACAGCGTCCCGGGCGGGGAAGTTTCCCCTTCTGCACCCGGGGCGGCACCTCCCAAAGGTGCTGGTCATCCTGACACTGCGGCAAGACGTGCCCCTGCCCGCAAGGGCCGAAGGAAAAGGGTAGGTGACGAGAATGTGAAGCAGAACGGACAGCGGGTCACTATTGACCAGGTGGCGAAGGAAGCTGGCGTCTCCACAGCGACAGTATCCCGAGTTCTGGCAGGGATCGGATCGGTGAACGCGACCATGGCAGCCGAGGTCAGACGCGTCGCTTCGACACTTGGGTACCGTCCGTTTGGTGCAGCCCGGGACTTGGCTTCAGGGCACCACCGCAGCATCGGCGTCGTCGTCCCAGACCTGGGAAACCCCTACTTCTACGACATCATCAGTTCCGCCCAGGCCGCTGCCGCCAAAGATGGCTACCGGATGCTCATCGCCGATTCTGGTGGCGATCCTGCAACGGAGCTGAGCATGTGCGAAGATCTGCTTTCCCAGGCCGGAGGCCTCATCGTTCAGTCCTCCCGAATGGATGTGACAGGGCTGAAATCCCTTGTCGCCCACAACAGCCCCGTTGTGCTGATTAACCGGGTCGAATACGGGGTGGACCTTCCAACGGTCGGGGTAGACAATTTCTCCGCCATGCTTGAAATCTGCCATCACCTCACATCATTGGGCCACCGAAAAGCTGTCTATCTCGCCGGCCCAGCCAGTTCCTGGCAGAACCAGGAGCGCTGGCGCGCCATCGAACAGGCCCGGATGATGGGCCTGGAAGCGACGGCGCTGTCAGCCGAACCAACCATCGAGGGCGGATATGACGCAACAGACGCAGTTCTGGCAGAGGGCCCGACCGCCATCATCGCCTTCAATGACCTGGTTGCCAGCGGTGTACTCGCACGTCTACGGGAGCGCGGGCTACGCGTACCCGAGGACATGTCGGTCACCGGATTCGATGACATCGTGTTCGCCAAGTTTACGCACCCTGCGCTGACCACGGCCGTCACCCCCCGCGCTGCGCTCGGTAAACAAGCCTGGAAAATCCTCCGGGCAAGGCTGAACGGATACGCGGTACCGGAGGTACCCCTGGTAAAAGCAGAAGTAGTCATCAGGGACTCCACCGCGCCACCCCCGGCGCATTAGAAACAAACATCCCCACCCTATTGTGTTAGCAAGATCACTGTGCTTGAATTTAGTAAGCGCTTACTTTCAAGCTAAATAAAACCCCCTCCCAATAAACAATCATTGAAACAGGCCCAGAGTAAGCGCTTACTAGGATGGGGCTTCAGACACCGAGGAACCCCTCCGGAGCTGCAGCGGCCCAGGCCGTCCGCAAGCAGCCAAGGACAACCCAGTCGTGTGTCTTACTCCCGCAGCGTGAACCAGTTTTCCTGTTCAACTCCGAACAGCCCAAATTTTAGAGAAGGAACAACCAATGGAGATTTTCCGATTCTCTCGCGTCGCCGGCACCGCCGGGGCTATCGCGGCGATGCTGACGCTCAGCGCCTGCGGCGGTGCAGTCACCTCCGGAGGCCAGGACACGCAGAAGACCGCCGGTAGCTGCAAGCCGGAGGATGTCACTCTCGTTCAGTCGGGCCGTGGCCTCGAAAACGAGTACTACGTTTCCATCGATGCAGCCGCCCGTAAATTCGCTGCATCCAAGGGCCTCGAGTCCAAGTACCAGTGGATTGCCAGCGACGGCGACTCCTCCAAGCAGCTGGGGCAGATCAAGTCCATCCTGGCCAAAGGCGGCAACTGCGTTGTGATCAACCTTGACGCCAACGAGTCCTCAGTAGTCCCCTCCGTGGTCAAGGAAGCCGAAAAGGCCGGCGCTTGGCTGGTCACCCAGTGGAACAAGCCTGACGGCCTGAGCCCCGAGAGCAGCTCGGCTCACTGGGTGGCCCACATGTCCGTGAACGGCGTCCCGCAGGGCTACGACACCGCCAAGGCGTTGTTTGAGAGCATGGGCGGCAAAGGCTCGGTCGTCGCCCTTCAAGGCATCCTGGACAACCCGCCAGCCAAGGAGCGCTTTGCTGGCCTGCAGAAAGCACTGCAGGAGTACCCGGGTATCACCCTGCTGGAGGAACAGACGGCAGAATGGGACCGTACCAAGGGTCAGAACGTGACGCAGACCTTCCTGACCAAATACGGGGATAAAATAGGCGGCGTTTGGACAGCTAATGACGCCATGGCCCTCGGTGCGCTTGAGGCCGTGAAGAACGCAGGCAAGCAGGGCGCCATCAAGGTCAGCGGTATCGACGGTTTGGCCGAGGCGGTCAAGAATGTCGAGAACCCGCAGACGGGCTACGTTGCCACGACACAGTCCACGGCCGCCGCGCAGGCCTCCTACGGCCTGGCCATCGGGTTGGCGGCCGCCACCGGGGAATTCGACCCAGCCAAGGAACCGAAGGAACACCGGTCCTTCTACCTCAAAGCACTGCCCGCGATAACCTCATCCACCACTTCCAGCGTCCCTGATCCGGCTGACATCTCGAAATTCAACCTGTCCGATATCTGGTCCCAGACGGGTGACCCGATCAAGTGACCGAGAAGCTTTCGACAGAGCTACCGGCAAAACCGGACCCGCAACTGACCAAAAGCCCTAAGGGATGGATCGCCGCCCATTCCGATAGGGTGCCATTTGCCGCACTGATCGTCCTGCTCATGATCGTGCTGGTAATGCTGTTCGTGAATCCGGCCTTCCTGTCCGGAAACAACATCCGGGCGGTGGCAGAACAAAGCGCAATCCCGGTCGTCGTCGCTGTCGGCCTGACATTTGTCATCCTGATGGGCGGAATCGACCTATCCGTGGCAGGGGTCATGGCTGCGGCATCACTGAGCAGTGCCCTGCTTCTGGCCAATGACCGCAATACCCTCAGCCTCGGGCTATGGGTCATCCCGGCAGGATGCGCAGTCGGAGCGGCCCTGGGACTTCTGGCCGGCCTTTCGGTCTCCGTCCTCAGGGTGCCTTCATTCATCGTCACGATAGGCACCTGGCAGATAGGACTCGGGATCGGACTGCTCCTCTTCGGCGGGAAGCCTCCACGCGTTCTTGACGACGGGGTCCGCGATCTGGCCAACGGAACCTATGCAGGGGTTGCGGGCGTCGTATGGCTTGCCGTGCTGGTAGTGGCCATCGGATGGTTCCTTCAAACCCGGACCCGATTCGGACGCTATGCCTACGTCATCGGAGGCAGCGAAGAAACAGCCCTGCTCTCAGGCATCCACGTCAAAAAGTACCGAACGTTGTCCTTCGTGATCGCAGGTGCCGCCGCGGGACTCGCCGCTGTGATGGCCACGACCAGGACGGGAGTAGGGGACGTCGGCATCGGCGGCAGTCTGCTCTTCACCACCATCGCTGGAATCGTCATCGGCGGCACTCTCCTGACCGGTGGCAGGGGAGGGGTGATCCACTCCGTGGTTGGGGTCATCGTCATTGTGGCCATAGCCAACGCCATGGTTCTCGGTGGCGTCAGCTCCTATATCCAGCAGGCAGTCCAAGGCGTGGTTGTCCTCGTCGCTGCCACGATCGCCCTCTGGCGTTCCCGACAGAGATTGAGAGTCGTCAAATGAACAGTGCTCCTGCCTTGGAACTGCGCCAAGTCTCCAAGTCCTTCCCCGGCGTTCGCGCCCTGAAGGACGTATCTCTCGAAGTCCGACCTCACGAAGTTGTCGGCCTGATCGGAGAAAACGGCGCCGGAAAATCGACACTATTGAAGATCCTCACCGGAATACAGCGCCCGGACAGCGGGACAATGCTCGCCCAGGACACGGAAGTGGTCCTGCGGGGCGTCACCGAGGCCAACAAGCGCGGCATCGCTATGGTTTTCCAGGAACAATCACTGCTGGAAAATATCACCGTGGGGGAGAACGTTCTGCTCGGGAACGAAGGCGATGCGGTCAAACAGGGCGTTTACCGATGGTCAAAGCTCAACCAACGTGCGCAGGAATACCTGGACATTGTGGGTGGAGGGCTGAAAGCCGAGACACCCACGCACCATCTGTCATTCGCAAAACGACAGATGGTCGAGGTCGCCAAAGCCCTGGCATCGGGCCAGCGGGGTAGCCATGATCCTGTGATCCTTCTCGACGAGCCCACTTCCGTGCTCGAACACGAGGAGATTCAAACGCTTTTCCGGATCGTGCGCGAACTCCGCAAACGAGCCAGTGTCGTCTTTGTGTCCCACAGGCTTGAAGAAGTCCTGGAGATTTGCGATCGCGTATATGTCATGCGCGACGGAGAAGTAGTCGGCGAATGCGTCCCCGGCGAGGTGACGATGGACCAAATGTTCTCCATGATGGTCGGACACGAACACCATGCCGGCTACTACCACGAAAACAAGCAGCTTGAAGCCCGGTCGACGGCACGCCTGGAGGTCAAGAACCTCTCAAGCAGGTCGTTTCACGACGTCTCCTTCACTATTGCCCAAGGTGAAGTTGTCAGCCTTATGGGCGTGCAGGAAAGCGGTCGTGAAGACATTGGCCGGGCTATTTTTGGGGCAATCCCAACCACAGGAGGCACGATCCGGCTCGACGGCGAGCCGCTGGCGCTCCGGGTTCCGGCAGACGCCGTACGCAAGGGAGTCGGCTACATCCCCTCCGAACGTAAGGTGGACGGCGCCGTGCTTGCCATGAGCGTAGCGGAGAACCTGACACTGGCTCACCCCGATCGCGTCAGCTCCGGCCCATTCTTCAATCCCGCTCTGGAAAAGAAAACAGTCCGTGGCTGGATAGAGACCCTGCGCGTCAAAACGCCCTCCCCGGACACCTCCATCCGCAACCTGTCCGGTGGCAACCAGCAAAAAGTAGTCCTGGCCAAATGGCTTTTGGATCCTGACCTCAAACTCCTGATTCTGGACACTCCCACCCGAGGCCTAGACGTGGGGGCAAAAGCAGACGTCTATGCCCTGATTAGGGACCTGGCAGCTAAAGGCTTGGCTGTCCTGCTCATCGCAGACACCCTCGAAGAGGGAATCTCCATGAGCCACCGCGTTCTGACGATGAAAGACGGACGCATCACCGGCGAAATGGCGAGCAGCCCCGGAAACCGGCCTCACCGTACCGACGTACTCGAAAAGATGGTCTGACCATGACTGGACAGCACTCCGTGACCGCAGACAAGACCCCAGCGGCATCCGCGGGTCCGGCCACCAGCAGACTAAAGCAGCTCCACACTCTAGGCATAGCTCCGGTGCTCGTACTGATCGTCCTGGTCATAATCGTCAGCGCTTACGACAGCTCATTCCTTCGGTTCCCCAGCCTGATGTCCCTGCTGGAACAATCCGCGCCCCTGGTGCTGCTGGCAATCGCCCAGGGACTGGTCGTCCTGACCGGACGCATCACACTGGCCAACGCAGGGTTGGCAAGCCTCACCGGCGTCCTGCTGGCCAAGATGCTGGACAGCATGGGCCCCGGGGCCGTGCCAGCAGTCCTGATCGTGTCAACGCTTCTCGGCCTCCTCATCGGCGTCGTCCATGTCAGCACCCAACTCCCGTCATTCATCGTCACCCTGGGGTTCCTCGGTGTCTTCGCCGGCCTCGCTCTCTGGCTCTCCGGCGCAGATTCCATCCTCGTGACCACCGGATACGGCAACGTTGAATGGATCTCCTTCCGCCTGTACGGAGTTCCTATCTCCTTCCTCATCGTCCTGCTGCTCACCGCAGCGCTGATGGCCGTCCTGAAAGTGTTCCCCCTCGGCCGCCGGATCCGAGCCATCGGGTTTAACGAGCGCGCAGCAGCCTTCAGCGGCATCCGCACCACGAGAGTAGTGGTCCTTATCTTCTCGCTGTCCGGTGCGATGTCCGGCCTAGCCGCCGTCTTCCAGGTAGCTCAGCTCCAATCTGCCGGGGCGACAACATCCGACTCGCTGCTGCTGCCAAGCATCGCCGCCGTCATCGTCGGAGGATGCGCGATATCAGGGGGAGTCGGAGGAATCGGCAGGATTCTGCTCGGATCATTGGTCATCGCCCTTTTACGGGTCGGACTTGACCTCGTCGGCGTAGATTCCGCCTACCAGCCCATCCTCTACGGCCTCATCGTCATCCTGGCGATCGCCGCAACAGTCGACCGCAGACGCGGAACCGCAGTCGCCTGAACCCGCATGAGGGTTCCTGCCCGAGCAGCGCCGGAAGAGCACTCTCACCCACCACGACCACCCCATTACCTAGAAGGCGAAGACGCCAAGGAGCAGATGATATGACCAAGAAGCTACGAGTCGGGATTGCCGGCTGCGGCAACATCTCCGATAACCATTTTCAGGCCTACAAGTCACTGGAAGACGCCGAAGTCATTGGTGTCTGCGATGTCGATCTGGGCCGAGCGGAACAGTTTGCATCCGACCGGCAGATCCCACATGCGGTCGACAGCATTGCTAAATTGCTGGACCTGAACGTGGATATCATTAGTGTCTGCACCCCCCATCCGACCCACGAGCAGGTAGTCGTCGAAGCCGCCAGTCGCGGGGTCCACATTCTGTGCGAAAAGCCCATAGCAATATCCTCGGAGTCCGCCAGGCGGATGACGGTGGCGGCGCACGAAGCCGGAGTGAAACTGGGTGTCCTGTTCCAGCGCCGCTTCTGGCCAGCTGCCCGGGCACTTCGGGCAGCTCTCGATGACGGCCGGATCGGCCAGCCCATCCTGGGAAGCTGTTCAATTCTGCTGCACAGGGATTCGGCATACTATTCCTCTGCCGCGTGGCGCGGGACATGGGAAACGGACGGCGGCGGGGTCCTCATGACACAGGGCATTCACTACATCGACCTGCTTCAGTGGTACATGGGCGACGTGGTCGAAGTCAGCGCACAGATCCGCACGCTGGTCTTCACCGGCGAAATCGAAGTCGAAGACGTCGCCGTGGCAACCCTGAATTTCGCATCAGGCGCCGTCGCCACAGTCCACGCGACCACCGCAGCCAACCCCAGCGTCGGGGCGCGAGTACACATCATCGGCCACAACGGAGCATCGGCCAGCGTCAGCGAATTCCCCGAAGGAGCGGCCGGCGTCTGCGATCTCTGGGCCATCCCGGGCGAGGAAGACCACGTGGACCTTTTCGACAAGGGCCTCGGTACCAACATCCCCATCGCCCAGATCAACGCGGAACTCATGCCCTTCCACCGGCTGCAGGTTGCGGACTTTGTATCAGCAGTCCTCAATGACACCGAACCAGCCGTCACCGGTGAGGAGGCTCTGAAATCACTGGAAATCATCGCCGCGATCTACGAGTCAGCCAAGCTCGGAAAGCCGGTCCAACCCCACTATTCAAGCGGTGCTCAGCCGGCAACGGCAGGCCGGCGATCCTAGGACACCCGAAATGCGTGCACAGCGTAAACATCCCCTGGGCAGAAGCCACCTTGAACTTACGGCCATGTCCTTCGGCGCCACGATCATCGGTAATTTCATCCGACCCATCAGCGACGCCTCTGCGGCCGAACTCGTCGATCAGGCGTGGGACCTGGGTATCCGTACTTTTGATACGGCACCGCTGTACGGGCACGGGCTCAGCGAACTGCGGCTGGGCCGTGCCCTACAAAGGCGCACCCGGGCCGATTACGTCCTGTCGACCAAAGCCGGGAGAGTTCTGACTCCCGCAAACCCGTCGACCATCGACTCGGGATTATGGAAGGATCCTGCCCCCTTTGCGGCTGCCTTCGATTACACCTATGACGGAATCATGCGCTCCGTTGAGGACAGCCTGAAAAGACTGCTCGCCGATCACCTCGACATCGTTTACATGCACGACATCGACCGCTATACCCACGGCGGCAATCAACCTGAGATGTTCCGCCAGGCAGTCGATGAGGGTTTTCCCGCCCTGGCCAAGCTCCGGGATGAGGGTGTCGTCACCGCCGTTGGTATCGGCGTAAACGAGGCCGACGTCTGTCTTGCTGCCATCAAGGAAACAGATGCGGACTGCGTACTGCTGGCCGGCCGTTACACGCTCCTGGAACAGGAACCGCTCGATGATCTGCTACCCCTGTGTGAGATCAGAGGCATCGGGGTCGTGCTGGGCGGGGTATACAACAGCGGAGTACTGGCAACCGGTCCAAAGGAGGGGGCAAAATTCAACTACGGTCCCGCCCCTCAGGACGTCATGGACCGTGCGGGCCGCATTGAGGTCATCTGCAACAGCCACGGTGTGCCGCTTCCCGCGGCCGCCCTTCAATTCGCTGCTTCCCACCCTGCCGTGACCAGCATCTGCATCGGCTCGCGCAGCCCAGAGCAACAACAGAACAGCGCTGAGTTCCTGAAACTCAGCATCCCTGACCAACTGTGGCAGGACCTGCGCGACAACGGTCTGCTGAGACCGGACGCGCCAATCCCCTCCGGTTCCGACTAAGTATCGACTCAGCGCCAAGAACCGGCCGCACCCGAGCCCCGCTCACCATCGATAGGAGACTGACGTGAACGTCGATCTGAACGTCCAAACACCAACCACGGAAACCCCGTTCCGCACCTACGGCCACTACATCGGCGGCAGCGTACGTGCCCAGGGTTCCAAGACAGTGGACCGCAACTCTCCGGCAACCGGCCAGCTGGTTGCCCGCTATTCTTCCGGTACAGCAGAAGAAGCCGAAGAAGCAGTCAAGGCAGCCCGCGACGCCTTCGACGAAGGTACCTGGCCTCATCTGTCCGGGCAGGACCGCTCCCGCATCCTGAATCGGTTGGCATCGTTGATGCAACGCGATTTTGAAAAACTGGCCCGCATCGAGGCAGAGGAAACCGGCAAACCGCTGCGCCTTGCACGAGGAGACGTCCAGGGCAGCATCGGCTTGACCGAATACGCTGCCGCTTTGGCACTGACCATGCACGGCGACGTCCACACCAACCTTGGTCCAGGGTTCACCGGACTTGTAACGCGCGAACCAGCCGGTGTCGTAGGAATGATCACGCCCTGGAATTTTCCGTTGTTGCTGCTGATGCAAAAACTCCCCTTCGCGCTGGCCGCGGGCTGCACAGCCGTTGCGAAGCCCGCTGAGGTCACCTCCGGAACAACACTGGAAATAGCGAAACTGGCTACAGAGGCAGGGGTACCCGCGGGCGTATTCAACGTAGTCACCGGCCGCGGTTCAGTGGTGGGCCAGCACTTCGCGGAATCGGAACACATCGATGTTTTGTCGTTCACAGGCAGCACCACGGTAGGCCGGCGGATCATTGAGGCCTCCGGGGTAAACAGCAAACGGCTCTCCATGGAACTGGGCGGCAAGGCCGCAACAATCGTCTTCCCCGATGCAAACATCGACGAAGCAGTTGAAGGCGTCCTGTTCGGCGTCTTCTTCAATCAGGGGGAGTGCTGCGTCTCCGGAGCCCGGCTCCTGATTCATGAGGACATAGCAGAGACATTCTTGGCTGCCCTCGTACAGCGCGCCCAGCGGCTCGCTGTAGGACAACCCTTGGATGAGGAATCCGACATTGGGGCTTTGATCCACGCCGACCACCTGAAAACCGTTCTGGACTATATCAGCGTGGCTCAGGAACGGGGAGCGAAAGTCATCACAGGCGGGACGCAGCTCGACACGGCAGAACTTCGGCAGGGCTACTTCGTCGCACCAACGATTCTCGACCAGGTGGACGCGGCAAATCCCGCCTTCCTCGAAGAGATCTTTGGACCCGTGCTCACCGTGACCCGGTTCGCCAGCACTGATGAAGCCATTTCCCTTGCCAACGCTGTCGAGTTTGGGCTGGCCAACACCATTTGGTCCAAGAACATCGACACAGCTCTATCCGTAGGACGCGCCCTGCGCAGCGGTACGGTATGGATCAACACGACGATCGACGGGGCCCCTCAACTGCCCGGCGGAGGCGTGAAAAACAGCGGGTATGGCAGGGAAATGGGCCAGGCAGGCTTTGACGAGTTCACCGAGATCAAAACCATTCAAATCAGGACTGGGAAGCATGAGCCGTTCTTCCGCGATACGGACAACACGGGAGCGGGATAGACAATGCGAACCCTGCAGGCAGGACCCACAATCCGACAATCACCAAGGGAGCTGGCCCTGAACTATTTGCGGGCTGCCATCCGGAAGTTTTCGGCAGCGTACTCCGAATACGCATGGCACTACGCAGGCATGCCGGGCGAACACCACGAGGCCGGCGGGCCAAACCGTGTGGACGCAAGGCAGCCCTTGTAGAAGAGAAAGGAAGATGACCCTTGGCCCAGCACAGCCTTGGACAGAACTGGTTGCACTTCCACGCCGGGGACCGCGTAACTGTAGCCGAGTCCGGAAATCCCCCCTACAAGGCAACTGTCGTACTCACCAGCGAAATAGGCGTCCTATGGGTCCTCCCCGATTCGGGCTCAGGACGAAGGGTATTTGACTGCAGGGAACACGTCGTCATCCGACACTGCGGCTGGGCATCGGACGACGACACCGCGTAGCTATTGCTTAAATCGCTGCACTCCCGGGCTAGCAAAAGGACGCGCCCCGTTCGCTGGGCGCGTCCTTCGCCGTGGTCTGGCCAGTCCCTTTGAACGCGTCCTTAACCTTCTCGCGGGCCTGCTTCAGATCGCCCTTGGCTTGGTCGGCCTGGCCTTCGGTCCGCAGGCTGTCGTCGCCTGTGGCCGAGCCTGCCGCTTCTTTGCCCTTGCGGCCGTCTCGCCAGCGTTTTCAGTCTGGTCGACCACTCCCATGGTTTCCTCCTCTGGTTGGCAGTCGTTCGCATTCGGCCACGGCTATAAACTGGAATGCACGGGTATTCGTGGGCCGGGAGTAGTCCGTCGGACGGGTCAAGCTGGGGAACCACGGTACCCCCGATATTGATGATCACAGCCTTAGTCGAATCAGGCGACGAACTCGACAGCATGGCTGCCGGTGCAACTCGATCCGGTCCAGCAACATCGCTCGGTCGCTGCTCCCGCCGATTGTCGCAGTACGCTTCCGCCGCCCAACGTCACAGCACACTCAATGCGGGCACCGGCCGACCTAGACATCACTGCCGCCCCGAGACCGGCCATCCCGTCAAGGAAGGCCCTAATGTCCTCAGCGCCAACGATCAAGTCCGCCAGCTGCTCAACATCCTCCGACCAATCCTCCACAGCCGCAGTGTCCAAGCAAACACCAACCTTTACAGACGTACCCATGCGAAGGCCTCCCTGCTGAAGCCGAGGACACCTCGAACAGGTAGCTCCAGCGATTCGATTCCTGGGACAACCGGAGGTTGAGAAGCCAATAAGTTTGCAAGGACATCTAGCAATCTCTAAGAACTGGTTCCCGCCTGGCTTCTGGAAGCGGCGACCCCAGCTGCCTCCGTACCCCCGGGCTCGGGCTGGGAGGGTTCCCTCTCGCTGCGTTCTTGGATAGCGGCCAACTTACAGGATGCCGCCGGCATCCAGCCGGAGTGCACAATTGCTCAGATCGACCTGACGCCTCGGGCACCCGTTCATGCCCGTCACTGGGACAGCATAACCAAACGGCTGTTGGGATCTGGGTGGCGGCCCACTGCAAGACCTGCCACCCAGCACGCCTATGCTTCCGCCCAGACACTCTAAAAATGGGCGAAACCTCTCAAGATTCACTCAGGGATACCTCAAGATTGCCTCAAGATCGGAGGTGCCCCTGATAAGTCGAGACAAAGTGCCCCAGTTTCTTAGAACTGGCCATTACTGCTGGGGCGTTCCCGGCCTATCCGATTCCGGCGGAACAAGAGGGAACATCTTCATCAGCTAGCCCGCGATGGACGATGCGTTCGGCTTTGGGGGGCCGCTGTCCGGTCAGCGACCCGCCGGGGGAAGAAGACCGCGGAAAGATTTTTTGCTTCGGGTGTAATCATCCGTCCCTTGCTGGAAACAACATGTATGAGCAGGCGATCTGCTTTGCAGTCCTATGGGGAAGGAACCCAACCATGAAGTACCGCCGATCCGACTATGCCAAGTACGCGACTCTGACATCGATTGCGCTGGCACTCACTCTCGTCGCCTGCGCACCGGAAGCGCCCGGGGCGAGTACTTCGTTCACACCCGCAGCATCAGCGGAAGTCTCGATGCCCGCGCAGCCGCCTGCCGCGCTTGTGGAGGCTAAGCTCCCCTCCTCTGAAGCCAGCGCTCCCGACCAGGACAGTGAACCGGCCGAGGTCACTGTTCCTGCACCCGCTGTCACGGCCCGGGTCCTTGCCGCTCCTGCAAGGCAGGCACCCGTTTCCGTGCCGGCAGCACCAACCGTTCCTGCCGAACCCACAGTCACCGCCCGCCAGACCACTCCGCCGTCGGCAGCCGTGGTGACACCGATTACCCCCGCAGTCCCCTCAACCCCGCACGTCTCACCCGACTACGGGAACGGCAAGTTTACCTTTCCGGACGGCCACATCTCCTTCGATGTGCCCGCCGGCTGGACTGTACAGGTGGAGCAGGCACCGTACAACGAAGAAGCAAATCATCCCGGCGGGAAAGAGAACTCACTCGCTGCCAATATCTTCGACAATAGCGGTGACAAAGTCGCCCACATCACCAGCGGAGGCACCGGTGGTCTGGTCGGCGGGCCGGTCAACCGCACCATTCTCGACTCACAGGAACTCAGTACGTTCGATAGCCGTGACGGGGCCTCGCACTTCGCCTTCGTAAGGGATGACTATGCCGGCTTTCCTGAATTTCCGGTCCGCTACTACATGGGGGTTGTGGCTGATTACTTCATGACAGAAGGCCCTGACAGCTCCTCGGTGAACAGCTTCATGATCATGCCGAACGGGGCAGCAACCGCTGTAGCCCAGGTCGACGCGTCCATGACGCCTGAAACCGCTGAAGCGTGGATGAAAACTGATCAATACGTCAAGCTTCGGGCACTGCTGACCAGTCTCCGCTACGCTGTCTGACCACCAAGCCCGCCAGATACCCGGCAAGCCCATTAGGAGGCCTGCCGGGTATCTCTATTTAAGTTTTCAGCAGTTATGTAAGAAACAGCCGTCTCCGGGAAACTAAATGTTTAGATCATCAAGCGCTAGCCCGGGGGAAACAAAGAAAGATGTTGGCTACCAGAGAGCAGGAACTGAGTGCTCTTCATGCTGAACACTTCAGCCGCAGCTACCAGTACATCGCGTACCGGATCAACGGCCGGGAACGGGACGAGGAACTCGCCAACGACGGGTTCCGGATCGTCTGGGAAAGCAATCCCCGAGCCGCCTGGCCTTTGATGGATGATAGCTACAGCCCGGAATCTGCTGGGCAACGAATGCAAAGGCCGGCGCCGCGGGAAGAATTCATGGCCCGCATGGCTGAAGAGGCCCGCGCCAGTGGCACTGCCAGCGATGATGGCTAGCAGGCCGAGATCGCCGACATTCTCTCCCGGCTCAAGGACCGGGAAATCCTCATGCTCTCCTACCGGGACGACCTCACCACCGCAAAACTGGCCGAGAGCCTGGGATGTTCGCCGTCGACAGCGGCGATCCGGCCCCACAGGGCCCGTAAAGCCTTCGCGAAAGCCGCACCCTCACGCCTCATGACAGAAAGGGAAGTCTAATCATGGACCGCATCGAACAACTCATGAAAAAATCCAAAACCCCGCATCCCCGAACCTGGCACCACCCCGGGTATCCTGACGGGCCGGTCGCATGTCTTCTCCGACGACCCCAACGTCGCCTCAATCGCCGAGCACAAACGTCGGCGGACGGGGTGGCCGAGCACCGCAGGTGCGGTGCTCGCCCCCGCGGCCGTCGTCGGGGCAGTCGTCGTAGCGGGGAACCTGGTCCCGCAATCGGCACCGGCACCGGCCACTACCAACACCGCCAGCGCTTCGCCGACGCCGACGCCGACGACGACGGCCACGGCATCGCAGTCGCCAACACCAACGCCAACGCCAACGCCAACCCCGACGGCAACCCCGACGGCGGAGGCTACCCAAGCGCCGACGCCCACCATCCCGGCTGGCCACAACAGCGCCGATTGCACCGCCGGTTCCCGCCCCCACCACTGTGCCGCCCACCACGGCAGCTCCTCCCGGCCCCGCTGCAGGTGCCTGCACACCCACCTACATCGACATCCAACGTCAAGACCAGGTCCCGGCCCTCAAACCCCGCCGAATACCAGCAGTACTACACCGTCCTCGGCAGCGCCGAAGGCTGGCTCGCCTACTACATCTCCGGCGAAGGCCCCCAGGCCCAGAGCTTGCACGGCCGCAACGCCTGGTACGGCGTGGCCAGGCTGCAGGACAACGGTCGATACCTGAACGACTACGGACAGCTCTGGTCAGCCGTCTACAACTGGAAGTTCCAGACGGCACGGTCCAGAACGGCCAGCACGCCACCGTGCAGGAAGCCGTGGACAAAGAGTTCACCACAAGGGCATCCCGGTCCGGCTCCGGACGCAGCTGTCGGCGCCGGACCGGCCACGCCGGCCGGGTCCGGCGCCCCGTAACAAACACCACGCGGCGAGGATGCTCTCACAGGTACCCCCAAACGGGTCCGCTACAGCCCCGAACAGCTCTGCCAGCCCCTTTTACGGAGCCAGCCGCAACCTCGCTCAACCTACATCCCGAGAAATGAACCATGGAAGTTTTCGACACACACGCTGTTGTGATCTCTGCCGTCCTGCTGGTTCACATCATCGGGTAGTGGTCCTCGCCTTTCAGCTGCAGTCCTGATGACGCTATCGTTCACCGTCGCCCTCGCCGTGCAGGCAGTCAGAACCACGTGGGCGCTTGCTCGAAATACCCGTGGCTGAAAATCAGGCCCGTCGGGAATTCGGGGAGTCCCGGTTCCTTGGAAGTGGTACGCACTGGGTGACTCCGCCACGAACGGATGCTCGGACGCCCAGCAGGTCATTTACCCGCTACACGGGTAAATGTGTTACATGACGCCATCAGACATTGCCCCCCTCTGAGCCTCGGCTCAAGGGGGCAATTTTCATTAAGCGACTGCCGGTGATGCGTGGAGTATACGAAGGAATTCAAAGAGCGCGACGAGCTGCTTGACCAGCTTGAAGAGCGTGGCCTGGAAATTCCTGACCGAACCGCAGCGCTTAATTTCCTGACCCGTGTCGGCTATTTCCGCTCGGGTGCTTACCGATACGTCTTTCGGCAGTTGCTTGCACCTGAGCTGATGGATGCGCGCCTGCACCAATATCGTTCTGATGACTATCTAGCCGGCGCAAGCATCGAACACATCATGAAGCTTGAAGCGTTCGACTTCAAACTGGCTCGGGTTGCCAAGAGGGCCTGCTGGACTTCGAAGTCCGCTTGAGGGCTGCCCTGGCCCACACGCTTTCGGCAAAGGACGTTGCTGCCCACGCTGACAAACAGTTTCTCAATACGCGCAGCTGCGATTAGCCCAGCGGAGACCAAAGCGGTGGCATATATACGAAGTTTGATGCGTGGACCACGACTTGGAAGGCCGCCATAAAGTCGGGCGCCGAGGATGAAGACTTCATAAAGCACCACTTGTTGAAGTACCCAAATCAGGAGGTACGCATTTGGGCCGTGACCGAGGTTCTGAGCTTCGGAAACCTTCGCTATCTCTTCGAACTCATGCAGACCCCGGACGCCCGGGATGTAGCGCGCATGTTCGGGTTCGCCCACCCCAGCCGGTTTGGGGCGATGCTCCGCATGATGGTCGACTTTCGCAACGCCTGCGCCCACGGATCACGCCTTTTCAACCGGGCGTTCAAACGACAGATCGCGCTCGGGAAGCACGACACCAACGGCGACCTCTTGACTCACGTGGTCGATACCCGATTTCACGAACACGCCCAAACCACGTCAACGGCTCTACATCTACGCCGCCATCCTGGCATTCATGCTCAGGTCACACAGCAGCGGCTCCAACTGGCATCTGACGTTTAAGACACAGATCAAGAAACTCGACGTCAAGCTGCAGGCCCCCGACGGGGCCGAGCTCCTTTCTCCCGATGTGAGCATGGGATTCCCCGGGGACTGGTTGGAACTGGACCTCTGGAAGCAAGCATCCTGACCCTCTTATCCGCTTCGACGTTTGTCGCTCAACGCGACCAACTCAGCTGTCTCTCCCAGTGCCCTCAATCCGCGCAGCTCTGCTGGGTGGAAGGGTTTGCCATGTAAGCGAGCGCCCTGGAGGGGAACGCCCGCGTCACCGAAAACACCTATGGCCCCGTCCCACTTCCTTCCGGAGTTGAATTCGTCGATGACCCGCCCAGCCGGCGTGTGGCGGCGCTTCGTGATGCCGACAAACGCACTACTGCAGTGGTTGGGGTCCGCGCGGGCCGGTGCCTGCTGTTGTCGCGATTTCAGGGGGTCACTGTCGTTTAGGGGAATTGAAGGATGGCACATTAGCCCCAGACGTCGCGACGGAAAAGGTCTTCTTCGGTCTCGCCTCGCACAATGAGCCGTGCTTTGCCGCCAGAGATGGCTACGACGGGAGGCCGGGGCGTGTAGTTGTAGTTGCTGGAAAGCACCCAGCAGTATGCCCCGGTGGCTGGCACCGCCAGTAGGTCTCCTGGCTCTAAATCTGCCGGGAGGTAAACGTCGCGGACCACGATGTCGCCGCTTTCACAGTGACGGCCGACAACTCGGGAAAGTACTGGGTCCGCATCGGATGTTCTTGAGGCCAGTGTCGCAGAGTAATCGGCGCCGTAGAGGACAGGTCGGGGGTTATCGCTCATTCCGCCATCTACAGCGACGTAGCGCCGGGGTACGGTGCTGGTGCCGTGTTCGACGTAGTTGGTTTTGAGGGTTCCGACCTCGTAGAGGGTGAACGTGGAGGTTCCTACTATTGCCCGGCCCGGCTCTATCGAAATTCTGGGCACCTTGATTCCCAGGTTTTCACATGATGCGCCCACAACACGAGCCATTGCGTGTGCAACGTCCTTGGGATCTTGTGGGTGGTCGGCCCCGGTGTATGCGATGCCGTATCCCCCGCCGAGGTCCAGTTCTTCCAAGACCAGCCCGTGGATCTCGCGCATTGCGGCAATGAAGATTAGAAGACGCTGAGCCGCGAGGGCAAAGCCTTCCGGCGAGAAAATTTGCGAGCCTATGTGGCTGTGGACGCCCAGGAGCCGGATACCCTTGTCGTTCAGGGCGGCCGCTATGGCCGTTTCGGCAGCGGAGTTTCGCCCGTGCACGGAGGCCATGGACAATCCGAACTTCTGGTCCTCGTGTGCGGTTGCGATGAATTCGTGGGTTTCTGCGTGGACTCCCGGGGTCAGACGCAGCAGGACGGGTGCGGTAGTTCCTCGTTGCCTGGCCATTTCGCCGACCCGGTGGAGTTCCTGGAGGCTGTCAACGATGATCCGGCCCACTCCCATATCCAGGGCGCGGGCAAGCTCCGCATCGGATTTGTTGTTGCCGTGCAGCCCGAGTTTCCGTCCTTCGATGCCGGCGCGGGCGGCAAGGGAAAGCTCACCGCCGGAGCACGTGTCCAGATACAAGCCTTCTTCGATGGCCCATTTCGCTACTTCGATGCAGAGGAATGATTTTCCGGCGTAGTACACATCGACGCCCCCACACAGCGGCTGGAAGGCTTCGTCAAACGCGGTCAAGAATGTCCTCGCCCGCAGCCTGAAGTCATCTTCTGAGACCACATAGGCGGGGGTCCCGAATTCGAGGGCTATGTCGGCGACGCTGACGCCCCCTACCGTCACCTCCCCTGATGCTGCCCTGGTAACCTCACCGGCCCAGATTTTAGCCGGGAGCTCGTTCAAGTCGGTGGGGACACTCAGCCACGTTGGCGCCAACGGTGATGCAGCTTGGGAGCGCAGTTGTTCGATTGTCATGGTCTGATGTGCCTCGTTCTAGTCTTACGCTGATATTTGAATGATGTCATTCAGAGTCGAAGGGGTGGCAGGTTCGGGGGAAACCCGCCGCTCTGGCTTTTGGCGGCGGTCTGGAAAGCGTCTAGTTTGCGTCGGTCGCGTCCGCAACCCGGACAGGGCACGCGCTGACGCAGCCCAGATGGCAATGAGAGTTCTGGAGATGGCGCACATGGGCGCGGAAGCCCGACTGCACGATCTCGCCCTCCGTCGAGCGCCTGATTCGCCCGGCCTGAGGGACAGGCCCACTCTCAGTGGGTGCCCTGTCGCTTGAGGAGAACCCTGCCCGGACGGGCCCGCGTCGGTTTCTGATCCAACATGACAGGCACTCCGGATACAAGCACGTGATGCACGCCGGAACTTAGCTGCCATGGATCCGCGTAGGTGGAATGGTCGAGGATCGTGCCCGCGTCAAACACTACGATATCGGCCACTCTGCCGATTCCGAGGACTCCCCGGTCTCGCATGTGCAAACGCGCCGCCGGGAGGCTTGTCATCTTCCTTATGGCCTCGGGCAGTTGGAGTCTCTTGGATTCCCGTACGTTGCGCCCCAGCACGCGGGGAAACGTGCCAAAGCTTCGAGGATGCGTCGATCCTTGACCTTGTGCACTCATGACGGCACCGTCGCTGGCCACGGAGACGTGCGGATGACCAAGGGCAGCATCGACATCCGCCGGGCTCATTGAGTGATTGATGATGGGAACGACGCCGCTGTGTGCCTCCAGGATCTGCAGCATCAGTTCTACTCCGTCCAGCTCGTGGACATCTGCTATGTCGGCAACCGAACGTCCCACAAACTCGTTGAACCGGCCGGGGCTCAACTCGCTGATGACGATGCCGGACAAATCGATATCCACACCCACCCGCGCTTGGATTTCCCTGGAAATCCTGGCGCGAAGCAGGGGGTCCCCGAGCCGTTCCAGGAGCGCGTCAATGCCGCCATCTTGGGACCACGTCGGAGTTCGGGAGACCAGCGTCGTTCCCGAAGCGGTGTAGGGGTAGACGTCTGCGGCAACATCGACCCCCCGCGCGCGGGCAGCATCGATCCGTGCCAATGCAGCGGGGAGCATCCCATGATTGGCCGGGCCCATAGCCTTCAGATGTGAGATTTCCAGCCGTCCGCCGCAATCTTCGACGGCTGCAATGGCCTCATCCACGGCATGGAGCAAGGACGATGTTTCATCACGCATATGCGTGGAGTAGAGGAGGTCCGCCGCTGTTGCGGCTGCGACGAGGGCGCGCATTTCCCGCTCCTGCGCGAAGCTTCCGGGGGCGTAGATCAGACCGCTGCTCAGCCCCCAGGCGCCCTGGTCCGCTGCTTCATGGACGAAGTGCACCATATCCCGCAGTTCGGAGTCCGTCGGTTCCCGCTCGCTGCTGCCCATAACGGCCAACCGGACAGTCACATGACCGACCTGAGGCGCAATATTAATGGTGGGCCGGGCGCGATCGACGGCTTGGGCGAAGCCCTGCAGGTCGGTCCAGGACCACGAAAGGTCCGGACCCAGGAAGGTACTCCATCGTTGAAGCTCAGGGAGGTCCTGCACGGGGAACGGAGACCAGCCGCAGTTGCCGGTGACCAATGTGGTCACCCCCTGGTGGATCTGCGTTGTTGCCTCGGGCGCCGATTCGATCGTGTAATCGGCGTGGGAATGGAGGTCAATGAAACCGGGGCACACCACTAAATCCGTGGCATCAATCTCCATTTTCCCGGAGATCGCCCCGGTGCCAAGGGCTGTAATTCGATGCCCGGTGATCCCGAGGTCGGCGTGGAAGGGCGCTTCCCCCGTACCGTCGAGGATGGTGCCGTTACGGATCACCACATCATAGGCGCTCACGGCACAAGCCCTGCAGCGGCCCTGGCAGCAAAAGTCTCGCTCTGGGAGGTGTTTGCCTCGAGGAAGGCGACGTCCACTTCGTATCCCAGGCCAGGAGCGGTCGGTACGCGGACACGGCCGCCGCTCGCCGTGATGGGTTGAGTCACTATGTCCTGGTGGTAGTACTTTTCCGACGCCGAAACGTCCGAAGGCATGACGAACCCCGGAAGTGAGGAGAGTGCCACATTGGCGGCCCGGCCGACTCCAAATTCGTGCATTCCACCGCACCATACGGGTATCCCGTGGGCCATGCACAGGTCGTGGGCAGAGATCGCGGCGCTCAGGCCCCCCATTCGGGAAACTTTGATGTTCAGGACTTGGAGGGCCTCTAACTCAATAGCCGTTTCAAGGTCAAAAATGGTTTCGATTGACTCGTCAAGGCACACCGGCGTGTTGATGGCTGCCTGGAGCCGAGCGTGGGCCAGGAAGTTGGCTGCCGCGAATGGTTGTTCGATCATGGTCAGGGCAAGGCGGTCCAAGCTGTGGAGCGCCTCGAGATCTTCAGAGGATTCGCTGTAGACGCCGTTTGCGTCGACATGGAGCAGAATGTCTCCGAACCGTTCGCGGACAGCCGCTACCGGTTCGATGTCCCATCCCGGTGCGATTTTCAGCTTGATTCTCCGGTAGCCGTAGTCCAGTTGTGTCTGCACTTGCCGCAACAGCTGTTCCACCGTCGGTTCGATCCCCAGCGAGACTCCAGCGACTACCTCTTCGCGGACACCCCCGAGGGCACCGGCCAGGGAGACGCCCTTCGAGCGGGCATACAAGTCCCAGATTGCCATCTCGACGCCGGACTTCGCGAAGTAGTTCCCACGGATCTTGTCCCAGACATTAATTGCCTCCTGCGGGGTGGACCATTCCTTCCCCAGCAAGGCAGGAATGAGCTCGGCGGTGGCAATTTCCCAGCACGTATCAGTGGTCTCAGGGCTGAAATACGGGTGTGACGCTGAGGCGATTTCGCCCCAGCCGACGTTTCCTGCATCGTCGTGCAGGGAGACGATCAGGTGCTCCAAATGGCGTTTGCTATGGGAACTGGTTTGGAATCCGCGAACCAACGGCAGTGAGACGCGTTGAATACGGGCGTAGCTAACGATCACTTTAGTCTCCGACGTAAAGATTAAGTTGGGTACTGAGCCTGTCCCGTTCCAGCAGGCGCCGACCGGCACCCTTGGCACTCGCCGTGGTGAGTGTCGAGAGCAGATGCACCACCAGCACGACTGCAACGGATGAATCGGTGTAGGACGCGCTGCTTGTTTGCACCAGGACGACCTCGTCGGCAATCGAGGCCAGGGGAGCGTCATGGGAATCTGTGATCGCGATGAGTACTCCGCCGGCCTGTTTGAACCGTTGGGCTGCTTCCACCACCTCCCGCCTGTATCGCCGCAGCGAGAAAACAACCAGGACATCTGTGCTGCGAACGTCACTTAGGACGTCCAGAACCGGAATGACCGTGCCGTCAACGAGATAGACGTGGGTCAGGCTCGCGCTCAGGTCGCTGCCCATGAGCGATGCGTAACCGAAGGATTTTCCTGCCCCATAGATGTAGCGGCGGCGTGCCTTGACGATATGGGCAGAGGCGCGCTCTATGGACACGTCGGTGGACAAGGCCTCCACGGCTGTTTCGAGGGTGGATGTCTCAGCCTGCAGCAGCCGGGATTTGAGGACCGCCGAGGACCTCCGCTGGAGTCGCGCGTCGTAGCGTTCATGGGGACTGTTCAGTTTCGAGGCATTCACGCGGGCATCCTCCGGCTGTTGTCGGGCATCGTAGGGCTTTCACCGTGCGCGGCGTTGTTTCGAGGGCCAGAGGTAAAGACGTAGGTTGCTGTTACGTGGTCCGTCAGCTCACAGGAAGTGAGCAGGAGGCCGCGCTCGAAGCCACTTTGGAGTTCCTTGCGGATCACCGAAGACATTCGCTCGGCCATCTCGGGCTGACTGTCCCGGATCCCGGCCAACGCCCGGCTCACCTCCACCCGGAAGGTTTCACCGCCAGGATTGTTGGCGGATGCGGCGCTGGTTGCGCCCGGTGCGGAAAGATCCCATTGGACGATGACCCTGTCGGAACCACCGTTTTGGTAGTAATCCGGAACAAATTTGATGCCGTAGGCGCCAAGGATGTTGACGTTGAAGTGTGCATTGCGGACTTGGACGGGGTCGTAGGCCCATTGCATACGGCTGAGCCCTTGCAGGGTCGCCAGCCGGGCTTGTTCCTGCTTGAGGCGACGTCCCAATTGCTGGCCCTGGAAGGATGCGGAGACGGCGGCCGCTTGCGAATAATGGAAGGTTCCCTGCGCGTCGGTGCCAAGGAAACCGTAGCTGAAGCCCACTACTTCGTTGTTGGAATCCAAGGCCCCAACGACGAGCCCGCCGTTGTCCACCAGACTTCGCAGCAAACGCGGGGAGATCCCGTCTACGGGGTCCGTGTAGCCGAACACTGTGCGGTACAGGAGTGCAGCCTGGGTCAGGTGCTGGCCGCTGGTTAGTGCCTGAACCGTGGCGACCAAATGATGCGTCTTCACCCTGAACTGCCTGCCGTCAGATTTACGTAACGCATAATGTGTTAGTTCCGTTCTAAAATGTCTAAATTCCGGGGATTGCAGGTTTTTAGAATGCGGGATAGGTTACATATTTATGAATCTAACTCAGCTGATGGGGAACCCGCAAGAGCAAACCACAGCAATTCTGGAGCGTCTGAAGCGATATGTAGGTTTTGAAACCCCCACCGGGGATCCTGACGCCTTGGCAGATCTTGCGGCAGTGATCCGAGGCGATTTCGAGGCACTCGGGGCGACTGCCAGCGTTGATGAACATCCCACGGGCGACCACCTAGTCCTCGACTTCCCGGGAATCGGGCGCCGCCGTGACGACAAACCCCTGCTGTTCCTGGCTCATCACGACACAGTGTGGCCGAAAGGCCAGCTGGAACGGATGCCGTTGGTCCTCGAGGGAGATACCCTTCGCGGCCCCGGAAGCTATGACATGAAAGCCGGGCTGGCCATCTTCCACGAGGCCTTGACACTGCTTGGCCGGCATGACCTGGAGCGAGGCCCCATCCGGCTGATCGTGGTGGCCGACGAAGAGATCGGCTCTCCCACGGCGCGGGCCCTCATCGAAGCGCAGGTGGGCCATGTGTCCTGTGCAATTGGTCTGGAGCCACCGCACACGGGCGGCGAACTGAAAACGTCCCGCTGGGGGAGCACCCGTGTGCGGCTGAGCGTGGTGGGCAAGGAAGCGCACGCCGCCCTCGCTCCGGAGACAGGAATTTCTGCCATCGATGAGCTGGTGGACCAGTTGCTCAACATCCGGCTCCTGATGCGCGGCTATCCTTCGGTACTGTGCAATTTCGGAACCGTTTCCGGTGGCGGACGAACCAACGTTGTTGCCGGAACCGCCTTCGCGGAAATCGGCTTGCGCTTCAAGGATGCGGCGACGGAAAAGGTGGTCCTGGCCAGCCTGCTTGCCACCGAACCGATTCGCCCTGGGGCTGTCCTCACCGTTGAACTGCTCTCGAACAGGCCTGCGTGGGCCGCGGGGGAGAGCCACGACGCGCTCTTTGCTGACGCGGTCAAGGCGGCGAAAGCTGTCGGGCAAACCTTGGAAGGCCGCGCCGCCACCGGCGCCGCTGACACCAACCTCACCGGCGGGTCCGGGATACCCAGCCTTGATGGCCTGGGGGCTTCCGGATGTGGTGCCCATGCAGTCGATGAGCAGGTTCACATCCCCTCCCTTGCTCCACGTGCCCAGCTGCTGGCAGCCATCATGCACACCCTGTAGGACTGCCGGCTTCGAATTCAAGGTCCAGGCGCTGGATGAGCGGCCTGGCAAGCGGGTGCATGAGTATCGAACAGCGCAAAAAACCGGAATCGGCCGGTATGAGCCATGTCAGTTGAGCCGGCGTCGCGGCACTGTCGATCCGTATGTCGTCGAAATTCAGTGTGCCCAGGCGTTGTTTGAGGGTATCCAACTCCGAGCGTCGCTGGTTCCACGGTATGTCTGCGGCGACATTGTCGGCGAACCATTCCTGCACAAGCTGTTCATCCCATGCCTGAAGGAGGGAATCCACAGCCGACCGGGCCGCCAGAGTGCGTGGCCATGGCATCGTCTCCCCCGCAGTGGCAGTGGTGGCGCGTTTGGCTGCCAGCGCCAAGGCTTGGGCAGTGGGCGCCTGAACTTTGGCATAGGTGGCGTTTTCTAAGCCCACGGCCACCGCCCCGCTGGAGGGATGCCATCGCATATGGGAACTGAAGCCGGGGTATCCTCCAGAGTGCGAGATGAGCATTCCCAGCTCCGGATCATGATTGACGTACAACCCGAAGCCGTAGCCCAAAGACGTGCAAGGCGCACCGTCCGTCATGGGGATATGACGGTGCATTTGCTGCATCTCCCGCCGAGAGGCACTGCTGAGGATTTTCTCCCCATGGTTCCTGTCGGGGTCAAACGCGGAGCACAGCCAATGCGCCCACAGGGCGAGATCACTCGCAGTGCTATACAAGCCGCCAATAGCCGAAAATGCCCCCGGTGATGGTTGGACCAGGGCAGTCCATCCTCCGGGGCGACGAACAAACCCGGTTGCAGAATCAGTGGCACGAACAGGAACCACAAAGTCGGTGCGGTCCATCCCGAGGGGAGTCAGCAGCCTGTTGCGTACTAAATCCACATAGGATGAGCCGGTTATCTGCTCAGCGATTCGCCCAAGGATTGCGTAACCGAGGTTGGAGTATTCATAGGCGGTTCCTGGTTCGCTGACGAATTGAACACCGCCACTGAGAAGGACTTCGAAATCCTCCACGCTCATGGACTCTTGTCGGTCGGCCCATTCGTTGTCCGTTCCCAAACCGGATGACATCGTCAGGAACATCCGGACCGTTGGGTGTGTGCTGATACTGCAGGGAAGGGCCCACGTCCTCAAGGCGGGTAAGTAGTCGGCTGCTGGCCGATCCAGTTCCACGAGGCCCGCGTCCCGAAGTATCAAGATCAGGGCGGCCGTGAAGCTCTTAGTGCAGGAGGCGATACGGAATGCAGTGTCCGGGCCGGGGCTTGTTCCCCGGCCATCGAGATCCCCGAAGCCTGCGGTAATTCGCCCGCAATCAGGGTCATCGACGATGAACATTGACGCCGGCGCCAAATGAGCGCCATGGCGACGGATGAAAATTTCGTGGACGGTCCCCAAAAAATCTGCGGGGGCAGTAGCAGTGACGCGATTAGACATTGGTCAGGAAGTCCTGCAGGATTTTCTGACCCGAGCGCACTGAAGCGACGGGAATGCGCTCATCTATCCCGTGGACACCTGAGTGGGTGCGGTTCTCCGGGTCAATGCCCAACGGTGCGAAGCCGTAGCAGCGAATGCCCAAGAGGGAAAAGGCTTTGGCATCGGTGCCACCGCCCATGCAGACGGGAACCACAACGGCATCGGGATCGTAACGGTTAAGCGCAGCCGTGATTTGAGCAAACCAGGGTGAATCCAAGGGGGACTGAACGGCTGGCTGATAGGACAGGAACTCCCTGGTAACCCGATCGCCCAGCAACTCGTCGATGGTGGAAAGAACCAGGTCCTCAGTTCCAGGCAGGCACCGCACGTCAACCTCGGCCTCAGCTGCTCCCGGGATGACATTGACCTTGTAGCCGGCCCGAAGCACGGTGGTGGTGGATGAGCATCGAATGGTGGCCCGGGCAACATCGCCTGCCGTTCCCATGACGTCGATCGCCTGTTCCACGCCGGACTCGGTCGACAGGTCGGGTGTGTAGCCAAGGGCGGTCGTCGTACCGTGGATGTAGGACTTGACCGTCTCGGTCAGATGCATGGGCCACCGGTATGAGTTGATGCGGTGGGCGGCCCCCAGCAGGTGGGTGATGGCACTGTCATTTGAAGGACGGGAGCCGTGCCCGGAGGTCCCCGTGGAACGAAGCCTCATATGGAGGGTCCCGCGTTCACCCGTTGCTACGGGATAGATGCGGACCATCGAGCCATCACGTGCCTGGAGCGGAGTGGCGGTCCCTCCTGATTCACCAATCCCGGCTTCGAGCCCCGCGAAAAGTTCCGGGTGCTTGGCAACGAGCCACAGGGCGCCATAGTCGCCTTTGTCTTCTTCGTCAGCAACGAAAGCAACAACAATGTCCCTACGGGGGGTCATGCCGTCGCGTGCCCAGGTCAGGAGGGTGGCCAGGCTCATGGCGACCATGTCTTTCATGTCGCTGGCTCCGCGCCCCCAAATGAAGCCGTCGCGGATTTCGCCGGCGAACGGGTCGAAGGACCACTGTTCAGGCTCGGCAGGGACTACATCGATGTGGGCATGGACCAGCAGCCCCGGAAGGGTTCGATCACGGCCCGGAATACGGAGCACGACCGAAGCGCGCTCCGGTGTGGGCCCGAGGACAAGCGGCTCGTAACCGGCCTGGGTGAGGAGATCTGCGATGAATTCCGCGCATTCCCTTTCGCCGTTACTCTTTCCCTCCCCGTAGTTGGTGGTATCGAACTGGATGAGTTGTGAGCAAAGCTCTGCAGCGTCGATGATGCCCATTGGTTGCTTCCTATTCTCACTTGCCCGGATCACACGGACGGAAATCGCGACACCTTGTCACAATCGTTGTACCCCAAACAGTATATGAGTCTTGCGTCACATATGTTGGTTCTGTAAGTTTTACTCAGTTGCTCTCGAAATTCTTTCAAATCCTTATGTTTACAGGGAAGTTCGGGGAGCGATCCCTCCGGATCACGGAGGTTGGGACCAGGACCGAAAGTGATCTTGGGAAACATAAGAGGAGAGGCGCCCATGAATTTTCAACGCAACGTCAGCCCGGAGCGGGTAGCCAACGCTCCATCGAGCGGGGAGAAACGACAACCGGGATGGCGCCGCGTGGCAGCCGCCGTGGGCATAGGCACCCTGGCAATGGTTCCCGCCGCCGCTCACGCAGCGCCCCCGAGCGCAGCCGCAGAGAAACCAACCATCAAAGTTGCGCTCACAGGGGACATCGATTCGCTGAACCCGTTCCTTTCGGTCCTGGCCACCAGCAGCAACATTCTGACTTTTCAGTACGAGCCCTTGGTGCAGTACGGCGCCGAGAGCAACGAAGCCGTCCCCGGGATGGCGGACAGCTGGACCACCTCTCCTGACGGCAAAGCCTGGACCTTCACACTGCCAGAGGACGCAAAGTGGAGCGACGGCGAAGCTATCACCTCCGAAGACGTCAAATGGACCTACGACGCCGTGAAGACCCAGGATCCCCTGAAGCAGGCTAATGGCGCGCTGCTGGACAACGTCGTTTCGGTGGACGCGCCCAATGAAACGACCGTCGTGATCAACCTTGAGCAAGCCCAGGCACCGAACCCGGGCACCGAACTGCCGATTGTACCGGCGCATGTTTGGAAGGAGCTGCCGGACCCGGCAGCCTTCGAAAATTCCGAAAACACCGTTGGATCCGGTCCGTTCATCATCACCAAGTACGACAAGAACAGTGGCATTCAGCTCAAAACCAACGAGAACTACCGCAACGGCGCAGCAAAGGTCGCCGGCGTCACCTATGTTCCTTACAAGAACAGTGACGCTGCCGTCCAGGCCTTGAAGACCGGCGAGGTGGACGTGGTGTCCGGCCTGACTCCAGCGCAGTACCAGGCCCTGCAATCCGTAGAGGGGATCACCACCAATGCGGGTGAGGGTCGCCGCTATTCCGCTGTAGGGATCAACCCCGGTGCCAAGGATGCCGCCGGCAACCCCATGGGTGATGGCCACCCGGCACTCCATGACAAGACCGTCCGGCAAGCTATCGCGCGTGCCATTGATAGCAAGGTCTTGCTCGAAAAAGTCATTCAGGGCCTGGGAACCCTTGGCACGGGCGAGGTCCCGAAGACCTACCCCCTGTACCACTGGGAGGCCAAGCCCGAGGAACTGACCAATTCCTACGACCCGGCGGCTGCCAATAAGATGCTCGACGACGCCGGCTACGCCAAGGGAGCCGACGGCATCCGTGTCGACAAGGAAGGCCGGGCGCTCAACCTTCGCCTGATGGGGCGCAGCACCAATCCATCGCACCAGCAGATGGCCGACTTCATCAAGCCCTGGCTCAAGGAAATCGGAATCAACGCAACCGTTGAGATGAAGTCCTCGGCACAGGTCAACGACGAGTCGACGCTCGGCAACTACGATCTGTACTTCACCGGCTGGGGCTTGGGTCCGGATCCGGATTTCCAGCTCTCCATCAACCAGTGTTCCTCACGTCCCAACTCCGATGGAACCGGCTCCACCAGCGAATCGAACTGGTGCTCTGAGGAGTTCGATTCCCTTTACAAGGCTCAGCACGTTGCACTGGACCAGAAGAAGCGCTCGGAGCTCGTCACCGAAGCGCAGAAGCTGATCTACGAAGCTGCTCCCAACAAAGTGCTGTTCTACGAAAACGCACTTGAGGCCTACCGTTCGGATCGCTTTACAGGTTTCGTCAAGCAGCCGACCAACGGAGGCGTCATCATGGGTCAGAACGGCCCTTGGGGTCTCCACGGGGCTACGCCTGTAGTCGAAGCCTCCCAGGCTTCCCAGACCAGTGACTCCGGTACCACGACGTGGTGGATCGTCGGAGGACTCGTCGTCGCCGTTGCCATCGCTGCGGTGGTCATCCGCCGTAAGAACGCCACCGCGGACGAACGGGAGTAACAATGTCGGATGCGACGACAGCACAGGTCCTGACGGCCGTGGAAATGGATGAGCCACCGCGCGGAACCTCGTGGTTGCGTTATGCAGGAATGAAGGCCGGTGGGGCGTTCGTTTCGTTATTGATGGTCGTGGTCCTGGGCTTCTTCGCATTCCGGATTATGCCCGGCGATCCCGTCCGCTCCATGGCGGACGGGCGCCGGGTCAGCGCCGAGCAGATGGACATCCTGCGCGTTCAGCTTGGACTCGACCAGCCACTGCTGGTGCAGTTCTGGCGCTACCTTACGGACTTGTTTCAAGGCAATCTTGGTTACTCCTACACCTATAACCAAAGTGTTTTGTCCCTCGTGGCTGAACGCGTGGGCCCGACGGTCCTGCTGACGGGCTCTGCAGCTGCTATCTCCGTAGTCCTGGGACTCTGGCTGGGGCAGAAAGCAGCCTGGCGGCTCAACAGCACCTTCGACCGGACCCAAACCGGGCTGGCACTTATTTTCTGGTCTGTCCCAACGTTTTGGCTCGGACTGCTTGCCCTGTTGGTTTTTGCCGGTGGCCTGCACTGGTTTCCGACCGGCGGAATGGTGACGGCGGGGTCGAACCTCACCGGTGTGGACTACGTCCTGGACGTCGCTCACCACCTGGTCCTTCCTGTGGTAACCATGGCAGCCGTTGTTTATGCCCAGTACCTTTTGGTCATGCGGGCTTCCCTCCTTGAGGAAATGACCAGCGACTACCTAGTCACAGCCCGTGCCAAGGGATTGAGGGAAGACTTGGTCCGCCGGCGACATGCTGTTCCCAATGCACTCCTCCCAGCCGTGACGTTGATCTTCCTGACCCTGGGCGGACTCATCGGGGGCGCCGTGACGGTCGAGACAGTCTTCTCGTGGCCCGGGCTGGGGTACCTCACGTTCCAGGCACTGAGCGCGCCCGATTTTCCTTTGCTTCAGGGAACCTTCGTGATTTTCTCATCGATGGTGATCCTGATGAACTTCATTGCCGACTTGCTCTACCGAGTTCTTGACCCAAGGCTGCGTACATCATGAGTGTGACTACACGAACCAGGCCGAAAGCCGGCAAGACAATAAACGTGGCAGCGGCGCGGCGTCGCCAGCGGGCCAATCAGGTGTGGGATCAGTTCCGGGGCAACACCTCGGGCCTGATCGGGCTCATTATCCTCACCGCCGTCATACTTATGGCCGTCACGGCGCCCCTGATCTTTCCTGCAGCGATGCTCGACGTCACCCAGATAGACAATCCCCAAAACCAGCCGCCATCAGCAGCGAACCCGCTGGGTACCGATCCCTCGGGCCGTTCGGTCCTGGCCATGTTGGTGTGGGGGGCCCGGGTCTCCCTGATAGTTGGATTCGCCGCCACCATGGTCTCGATGATCATCGGCACCGTCGTCGGCATGGCGGCCGGTCACTTTACCGGGGCAACTCAGGCAGTGCTGATGCGGGTCATCGACTTCTTCCTGGTGGTCCCGTCCCTGGTGTTGGCGATCGTCCTCTCCTCGGTCATCGGTCCAGGGGTCATCACCATCATCGTGGCCATCGGCGTTACCTCATGGGCATCCACCGCACGCTTGGTCCGCTCCCAGACGCTGACCATTGAATCACGCCCCTATATTGAACGGGCTTGGGCCTTGGGTGCCAACGACGCACAAGTGATCACCAAACACGTGCTGCCGGCTGTCATGCCGTTGGTCCTGGCGAACACCACCCTCACCGTTGGTTCGGCCATCATCTCTGAATCGACCCTGGCATTCCTTGGACTGGGCGATCCCAGCGTGATTTCCTGGGGCACCATGCTCAAGTCGGCGCTGGACACAGGAGCCGCCACAGGCGGTTACTGGTGGTTCGTCCTCCCGCCGGGTATCGCCATCGTCATTGTCGTCTTGTCTTTCACGCTGGTTGGCCGTGCGCTTGAATCAGTCATCAACCCCACGTTGCGAGGTCGGTAATGCCCAGGCTTGAGTTCAGAGATGTTCGTATTTCCTACACAACCCAGGGCTCCTCAGGCCGGGGAACAATCCACGCAGTCGACGGTGTTGACCTCGTCGTCGAACCCGGTTCGACGCTCGGTTTGGCGGGTGAGTCAGGGTGTGGCAAGTCCACACTTGCCATGTCCGTGCTGCGACTGCTTCCTGCCAACGCCAAAGTCACCGGACAGGTTCTGCTCGGTGAGGAAAACGTGTCGGAGCTCAGCTGGGGCCGGCTGAGGGCTGTCCGTTGGTCCGAGGCCGCCATCGTGTTCCAGGGAGCCATGCATTCGTTGAACCCTGTCCAACGTATTCGGGATCAGATCGGCGAAGCCCTGCTGATTCACGCCACCGGTGATTCAGCGAAATACAAGCAAGAACAAGCCCGCCTCAAGCGGGTTCACGATCTGTTGGCCCTGGTGGACATTCCTCGGTCCAAAGCCGAAAGCTACCCCCATGAACTTTCTGGCGGGCAGAAGCAGCGAATCATGATCGCCATGGCACTGGCTTGCGAACCGGACATCATCATTGCCGATGAGCCAACCACAGCGTTGGATGTGATCGTCCAGGCGCAGGTCCTGGATGTTCTCACCGGGCTGGTACGGGACCGGGGGCTGTCGCTGATCATGATCAGCCATGACCTTTCGGTTCTGGCAGCAACGTGCGAAAGAATCGTCGTGATGCAGCAGGGCCGGATCGTTGAGCAGGGTCCTTCCGCTGAGGTGATGGGCAACCCGCAGCACCCGCACACCCAAGCTCTGGCCGCCGCGTTCCCGACGATCGGTGATTACTCATCGCGACTGCGTCTGCCCAAGTACGCAGCCCTGAATGCGCCGTCGTTGGACGCCGCCGAGCGCCGGGACACCCCCCAGCCGAAGCAACCCATCGAACCGCTGCTTGTCGCGGAAAACATCTCAGTAGTATTTGGTGGAGCAAACAAGGGCCACGTTGCCGTCGACGGAGTCAATCTGGTTTGCGGCCGCGGCGAAATTGTGGCTTTGGTTGGTCAATCAGGATCCGGAAAAACCACGCTAGCCCGCACAGTCCTGGGCCTGCAGCAGCCCACAAGCGGTGCGATTCACTTTGAGGGCAAGCCACTCTCAACGCAGCGAAAGAAACTCAAGGAGTATCGTCGCCAAGTTCAATTCGTATTGCAGGATCCCACCTCTGCGCTGAACCCCAAGCACTCAATCTACGAAGCGGTTGCAGAGGGTCCGCGGCTGCACAAGATGCCAGGGGACGAAACCGAGATTGTTGCGCGCGCGCTGAGCGCAGCGGAACTTTCTCCTGCGGAAAAGTACATGACAGCCATTCCCCAGGAACTCTCAGGGGGCCAGCGCCAGCGCGTCGTCATAGCCGGCGCACTTGCCCTAGACCCTAGTTTCATTGTCGCTGACGAACCCGTAGCCAGCCTGGATGCATCCGTCCGTGCGGAGATTCTGGCGTTGTTGCTCAAACTCAAATGTGAGTTGGGGTTGGGTGCCCTGGTCATTACCCACGACTTGGGCCTCGCCTGGAACATTGCTGACCGGGTTGCCGTCATGTACCAGGGAAGAATCGTGGAGGAAGGCACCGTGGAAGAGGTCCTGTTGTCTCCGAAGCACGAATACACCAAGCGCCTGTTGTCCGTTGTTCCCACCAACGTACTCGCGGAGAATCCCGCGGACACCGAAATCGATGCCGACCAACCAATGCTTGTTTATCGTGATGAGGACGAACAAACGAAAACTTCTCCCAAAGGGTTACGGACGTGATGGAATTTCCGGAGTTGGGTCCTCTGAAAGTGGGCGATCGCGTGGGGCTGGTGGCTCCATCGGGGCCGGCAACCGAGGAACAACTATCCAGCGCCGAAGAGTTGTTACGCAGTTGGGGACTCGTACCTGTTCGCGGCAAGAATGTCCTTGGACGCCACCCTCGGGCCCGTTACCTGGCCGGCACCGACGGGCAGCGGGCAGCAGATCTACAGGATGCCTGGCTGGATGATTCCTTGACCGCGGTCTTCTGCATTCGCGGTGGATACGGAAGCGTCCGATTATTGGACCTGCTGGACGTTGAGGCCCTCCGGTCTGCGCGACCGAAGGCGCTTATTGGCTCCTCGGATGTCACCGGTCTCCACGAATTCTGGGAACAGAACCTTGGGCTGGCCACGTGGTTTGCACCCATGGTAGCTACGAACGCCGTATTGGAAGACGCATCTTCCACCTCGACGCTCCACAAGGCTCTTTTCCGAGGAATCGCAGGCATGGAGATCACCCATCCGGAGGCAGAAGCGATGGTGCCGGGTATTGCCCACGGGCCGCTCACCGGTGGAAATCTGAGTTTGTTGGCCATGACGACGGGATCCCGTTCGTCGGACGCTGCCCGGGCCGCCGGGAAAATTGTGCTGCTTGAGGATGTTACGGAAGAGCCATACCGGCTCGATGGCCTCTTGCATAAGCTCATCCGGTCTGGCTACTTCGAGGGCGCACACGGCATCGCTCTGGGAACGTGGGACCAGTGCGGTGAGCCGGGCGAGGTTAAAGAACTTATAGAGGAAGTTTTGGTTCCGTTGAATATTCCCATGGCCTGGGGCCTGCGGTTTGGGCACGGCGGCGACGTCGCAAGCCTGCCGCTAGGCGTTCCCGCGACCCTACACGCTACTGAAAACACGAGGTTGGTCATTGGATAGCATCATTTCCGATTACAGCGACGGTATCCCTACCGTCAGTTCCTGTTTGATTGACCCGCACGGCAGGATCGTCGCTGAACGGGATGCGGAGAAGGTCTTTTACTCTGCCAGCACCATTAAGCTGGGTGTGCTTATCGCTGCCATGCAACTGGTCGACTCCGGCCAGTTGGACCTGGATCAGCCCATGGTGAGCACCCAGACGTTCGTCAGCGGGATCGAGGGGGCGGGTCCGTATACCTTTGACCCTGAGGAAGTAGATCCCGGGATGGCGCCGTTGGGAGAGACCATGCCCTTGCGGGAGGTCCTTAAACGCATGATCGTGGTCTCCTCGAACGAGGCAACGAATATGGTGGCGCAACTGATCGGGATTGAAACCGTCACGGCAGCCTTCGCGTCGTGTGGCACCCGGAACACCTCCATGGGCCGGCTGTTTGGTGATTATGCCGCGTTGAATGAGGGCTTGACCATCACCACAACAGCATTGGACCTGGCACGGACCATGCATGCAGTGACTAGCGGGCGCGCAGCTGGTCCGGAGAGTACCCGACTAATGATTGAGTTCCTGGAGCAGCAGGACGATCGCGTCATCGGCGCTGTCGTTGCTGAGCTGCAACCCGGGGCACGGTGGGGCAGCAAGTCCGGAAGTGTTACGGGCATTTATCACGATGTCGCATTCATCGTTCGGGGCCGCGACGCAGCGGATGCCCACTCACTGGCGATTTGCACGCGTGCATTCCACGAACCTCAAGGCCGGGAGAGTATCCAAGCCGTTGCTTCGGGAATGTTGCAGGTCACTGACATTTTACGATCAACGGCCCGGAGACCAACGCCCCTGTAGCTTTGCCTCCTCGAAGCTGCAGGACACACCGTGGCATCAAAAAAAGGCCGACAGGGTCCTTTATGCGGCGCTCCGCACGGCTTGAAGTCGATTGAGACCGAAGAACTCTTACTTAGCCTGCTTCAGGTACTTGAACGGCGGAACCCCAAGCTTCAACATCGTCACTCCGTAAACCAGTCGCCTGCATCTGGGACTGCCCCTGCTTCTGTTGATTCGGGGTAGTCCCTGATCTGAGGTGTGATGGTCGAAGTTCCCGGTATCCCGATCCGGTGATAGGCCAGCTCTTCGGAGTATCCATCCACAAGGGACCTATGTCCTGCGGATCCCGACAGCTAATGCGCGCACCAGGGTGGTGGTCCCCTCGCCCGCTTTCCAGAGCTCACCGTCGGCGGACCTCCGGCCCAGCGGCAAGGTCTCGGTACTGCTCACTGGCTGGAACGGATGCACCTTCACTGATCTAACGCACTTGGGACTTAGGAGTGAAAGTGATCCTGACGGCGGAGGCCGGCGTCGGCGAACAGAGGCCTACACCGTAGGGGAGACGCATCAACAGGCTCACACAGCAACCGGAACGGGTGTGGGCCATTGGCTGTCTTACAGCTCGACTTGGTGTTCGTTTTGGGAAGGGCCGTGTGCGCCGAACCTGTGTTCACTCGCCCCTTTGGAGAGCAATCGTCGTTCTGGCGTTCTGTGGCGTCTAAGGAGTCCTAAGTGTTCGGCTGCTTTGATTGCTTCGCGTCGATTGGTGACGCCCAGCTTCCGGTAGATGCCCTTGATGTGTGTTTTTACAGTGTTCGGGGATATTTGTAGGTCATTGGCCAGTTCCTGCGTGGTAGCGAAGGTGGGGAGGAGCGCGAGCATCTGACGTTCCCTTTGTGTCAGCAGCGTGGTTCCTGCCGATGGGGTGGCTGTAGTGGCCCGCTCCAGAGTCCTGATCAGTTCTTCGTGAGCTAAGAAGTGGTGGCGCTCACGGAAAAGGGCCGACCGCACGAGGGGCCCGGCGAAGTGCAGTCCCCGGGAAATACCGTGCCTCGTTCCTAATTCCAACGCAGCCAAAAGATATTCCCTTGCTTTGAACGGTCGTTCCTCTTCAAGTTCAATATGCGCGGCCAGTGCCAGGCCGGTGATCTGCCCGAGGGCGCTTTGGCTTTGAACAAAGCCTTTGTTGACGGGAGCCAACAGTTTCCTGGCTTGCTCCAAGCGGTTCGTGCGTAGGAGTCTCCACGCAGAGATGATGTGCAGTTCTCCGGTGATGCCTTGATGCCTCCGCAAGTCCAAGTTCAACTGATGCAACGCATCGTACCTCTTTAGGGTCAACAACATCTCTGACACCTGGAGCGCGTTGATAGCAACGTCCCAGGGCGGCACCTCTTGGGACATGTCATGCCGTACCCTGTCGAGTAACTCCAATGCTGTCTCATCGCTGGATTGATCCCCTTGGAGCCAGTCAAGAATCAAAGCCAGCTTTGCCGACGACTGTCCAATGGCGGGGGCCACGGTTGGCCCCAACCCGACGAAGGCGTTGTGGTAGGCGGCTTCGGCATCGGATAGCTGCTGGTACGCGCACCACGCGGCCACGAGCCGGGCTGGTCTGCTTCGGGCGTTGTAACGCAGTCCTGCAGATTCCGCTTGGAGGAGTGCTTGGTCGGCGTTTTCCTTCGCCCCACGAAAGAGCTCTTGGGTGCAGTCGATTGCCGCTGTGAGCGAAAGAGCGTCAATCACGACGACCGGGTTGGGATTTCTGATTTCCAGGGCCTTTGCATACTCGGCTTCTGCTCGTGCTTCCTCGTTACGGTTCAGGACAAGTAGAGCTGAGGCACGGATCCGGGTGACGAAGTGGTCCATGTCGGGATCGGGCGCATCGGGTAGCTGTTGGAGGGTGCGGAGGGCTTCTTCAGTCTTGCCTTCCGCCAGTGAGATTTGGGCGCGCAAAACGTGGTGCAGAGCTTCGAAAACCGGATCAAGTTGTGGGATGTCCGCTGCTGCGGCGCATTTCTGGAGCCACGCTTTGGCTGGTTCCATGATGCCGGTCAAGAAAGCCACCTGTGCTTTGAGCAGAGTCAGTTCCGCCGATGTTGCAGGTCCGATCTCATCGATCAAAGCTGTAAGGGTTGTGAATTCGCCTGCCCAGAGCAGAGGGAGTCCGGAGTTCTTTACCGAGGAACGCAGCAACGCTGGGTCCTGGCTTCGACCTGCGTGGCGAAGGGCGTCCTTATGTCGACCTGTCTGCTGATACCACCGGCTCATCCGTGCACGAACGGGCAAAAGCTCAGGGTCGGCGTTGGTGCTCAAATATTGCTGTAGGAGTCGGTGAAGGCGATAAGTTTTGATACCCGCGACAGTCTCTGAGCCCAACAGGCCGCTCTGGGTGCGGACAGTCTCAATAAGTGTTTCCCCATGTGCCCCGACGAAGGCGTGGGTGAGGTCTTCCGCGGTGAACGTTTCCAACACGGACATGACGGTCATGTACCACCGCACATCCCTCGGATAGGAGGTGAAGAGTGGCTCGATGAGTTTTTCCATCAGCGGATCGTTGCCGGCTGCATCCGGGGTGGTATTGCCGACAGCGGCGTGGCGGAGAGCAAGTATGACAGCGGCCGGCCAACCTTCAGTGCTCTTCAACAGGGCATCGATGTTCAACGGAGTAGCTTTTGTAGCCAAGGCTACTTCTTTGCGGCGAAAATCGAGGTCAGCACGGGTGATTTCAACAACGTTCTCTGCTGCGTGAAGTTTATATAGCTCGGGCACCGGTGGCAGCGCCCGTCCAACAAGGAGGAACCTTAGATTCTCCGGTGCGTGATGAATCAAATAGTCAAGATTCTGCAGGGTGCTCGGATTGCGTAGTTGGTGACACCCGTCCAGCACCAGTACCACCGTTCCCGGAACATCGGACAGCTGGATCAGCACTGTGTCTAGGAAGGCGTTATCCCTTACATCCGGGCTCGGCAAGGCGGCGCCTCCGAGGGCAAACCCAAAGGAGCTGGTCAGAAGCGACCAAAAGCGGTCGGGCTCGTCATCACCCGGATCCAGGGACAGCCACGCCGTCACCGTGTGGGCGCCGGCGTGCCGGACCCATTGAGCGGCCGTAACGGTTTTGCCGTACCCTTCGGGACCGATGATGGTCCCCACAGCACGGCCAGCTGTCAGCTTCTGAGAAAGGGTTGAAATGATGCGGGGGCGTGGAAGTTCGTCAACGGCCGCATTCGGCGGCCTCACTTTGTCTCTCAAAACCGTCAAATCGTGTATGTGCATTCCATACCCCTCAGATTTCCCACGGCTACTCATCCCGAGGGAAAAGTCTGCTTTCTTTGGTGAGCCCAGTGTGACCTATCCAGGCCCGGGAGGCCAGCAAGTGTGTCGGACTTGGGGCCTCGTCCACATCCGCAAGGTTGCTACGCCTTGGCTACCGGTCCGGGCTCAGGCGCCTCTATGGACCAGTCTCTTGGATTGGTGATCAGCGCTCTGCCTTCGGTGCTGCAGGTCAGGCGGAGCAACCTCCAAAGCCCGCCTGCCTGCAGGAGCAGCGTGGATGACGGAAGAGTTAGCTAGTTTTCGTCTGAATCGAACATCACCTTAAGGGCTTCTTCATCGACGTGGCTGAGGTTGCTTTCCAACAGCTCTCCCTTGGTCCCGGTGAACGCTTCTCTGACTTTGTCTGTGACCGCTTGGGAGGTCATGACAAAGAGGGCTGATGTACCGGGCTTGATTTTTTCCCGAACCCGGTCGATGAACGTGTCGTCAATTCCGACGTCCCTGAGCGCCCCGCTGAAGGCCCCGGTGGCCGCTCCAACGGCGGCACCGAGGAGAGGGACAAAGAACATCAAACCGAAAAGGAAGCCCCAAAATGAACCACCGAGAGCCCCTGCGCCTACCGTGTTGTTCAACTGGCTCGTCTTTGGCTTTTTCGCCTTTTCCGGCCAGGACACCACCGCTGCGTCGTGCACACGGATCAGTCCCTTTGTTTGCAGGTCCAGCAGGACCCGTTCTGCCTGCTGTGCGGCATCTACTTCATCGAACTTCCATACTGACAGAGTTGCCATGGGCATTCCTTTCTAGACGAATTCCCGCTTCATGAGTACCAGCGCTGACCAGTCAGCTAGCTCTAACGCTGACCTTTCGCCGGGGAACGCGTATCACCCTTCGTGGGTGAGTTCTTCGGGCGTTTGGTTCTGGATGGTTTTTTTTGGTCCTGTGTCCGGGGCGTAGAGGATGGTTGTCCATTTGTTTCTGGGGTCATTTCCTGCCAGGACAGCGATGAACAGCAAGGTCATAGGGACAGCGAGAATGGCTCCGATGGGACCGAGGATCCATGTCCAGAGGACCAGGGATAGGAAGGAAGCGGTGTTGTTCAATCCGACAGCGTTGTTTACGACTTGGGGTTGAATGATTGTCTGGATCAGGACATTGATCACGCAGTAGATCACGACGAGGATGATCATTCGTGCGGGGCCTCCTTCCAGGAGCCCGAGGAGTGCCGGGGGCATGAGGCCGATGAGGAAGCCTACGTTGGGTATGAAGTTGGTGATGAATGCCAGGAGACCCCACAACCAAGGCAGTGGGATATCCAGCAGGTAGAGCAATCCGACGTCCAGTAAGGCTACGACGGCGCCGAAACCAGTGCAGACTGCCAAGTATTTGCGGGTACCCCGGGCAAAAGTCCGCATCGGCTCCACGATACGTGCGTGCTGAGGACCCAAACGGCGGAATCCGTTGCTGAACCCTGGCGTGTCCAGGCTCATGAACAGCAGAAGCGAGATCAGGAACACCAGGTTTGAGAGAATCGCCGCGGCTCCTCCCAGGATCTCCAGGACAAAAGCTGTGATGTGACCGAACTGGACCGATCCGCGGAGCGCTTCCACGGCACCTTCGGTGAGGCCGGCGCTCTCCAAAGCCGCAGTCAGTGACGCCACGAGAGAACTGAACTGCTTCTCATAGCCGGGCAGTATTTCTGTCAATTGCGTTGCCATGAGGAAAAAAGCCCATCCCAACCCCAGGAAAACGAGGACCAGGACGAACAAGGTAGCCGTTGTTGCCAGCCAACCCGGCGCTCCGAGGGATAAGAGCCTGCCACGCAGCGGAGCCAGCGCCAAAGAAATCACCAGCGCCAGGAGCATCGGCGCTGCAATGTCGGCGGCAGCTTTCAAGCCGCCCAGTACGATGACGGCACCGGCCAAGGACAAGAGGATCGCGCCGGCCCGAGGGAGCGTCGATGACCTGGAAGGTACGGATTCCACACTTCAGTGTCTCGGGGTGCATCACTGAAAGAGATCACCCTGCCTGGGTGAGGATGCCGGCGGAGCTCACGGCTGATGATCAAGTGGTAACACCGAGCAGCGGAGGAGGCGACCTTGGTGAAAGTCGGTCCCGTGGAGGTCATTGTCTGCGTCTTCCCGCAGCATGCAATAAGCCAACGGGTGGTGGAAGCACTCCGCGACGCGGTCCAATACGGCGGTGTTGCGCTTATCGACGTCGTTCTGGTTAGCCGCAAAGATCCGGATTCTGTAATGGTCACGGACCTCGATGATGGGCTGGGACCGGAATGGTCCGAACTGATCATCGACCCCCGCCCCATGATCCTTCTCAGCGAGGCTGACTTGAACCTTGTTGTCCAATTCGTCAGGTCCGAGGAGACCGCGCTGGTCGCCGTCATTGAGCATCGATGGGCGCGGATGCTACTTCAGGAAGTGGAGCACGCTAACGGGTTCACCCCGCTGCATGCCAGAATCCCCCACGACGTAACTGTCAGGGCCTTTCAAGCTGATGAAACAGCTGCCAGCTGACAGATGAACTGCTTTAGTCCCGCCTGTCCCCCCGCCCAGGAGTTGAAAATGACTTTCAATCGTGCAGACCGGCCAGGGCTTCTCGGGTCCTTTGCGCCTGTGACAAACCCCTATGAGAGGATTGGTGCCCCGCTTCGCAAGGGAGCACGCCATGTGACCCAGTCCCACCCCAACGCAGCGGATGAAGGGCCGGTTCCAGGCGACAAGCAGACCAAGCTGCTGAACGCTTTACAGCAATTGGCTACCCTTCACAGCAGCGGCGGGTTGAGCGAGGCCGAGTTCACAGCAGCCAAGGCCCGGTTGCTGAGCTGAGATGGCACGACCTTTGGAACAGTCGACCGTCGACACCGCGGGATACCCGAAGAATCAGGCGTGGCAGTTGAAGCTCGGTGCCGGGCTCGTTCGTCTTCCTACGTTCCGCTGGCGGCAAGAAATAACAGCCGGAATTACGCTGACGGCAATCGCTGTACCCCTGAATATCGGGTACGCACAGATCGCCGGGTTGCCCCCAACAGCCGGCCTTTATTCACTGATTTTCCCTGCGATTGTTTTCGCGCTTCTCGCCTCGACCCGGCAACTCGTAGTCTCACCCGATGCGGCGGCTTCATCATTGGTGGCAGCTTCGGTCATCGGCTTCGCGACACTGACCTCGCCGCACTACGTTGAGGTAGCCGCTGCCCAGGCCATCGTCGGAGGGGTGCTGTTCCTGCTGTGTTGGGCACTGAAGCTCGGGGCCATTGTCTCGTTCTTATCAGAACCCATGCTGGCGGGCTTTGTCGGCGGGTTGGCCCTCAATGTCCTGCTCAGCCAAGTCGTCAAGATGCTAGGACTCAAGGGGGTAGAGGAACCCGAGTTCGCGGGGAAACTCTTCGAAGCCATAACCCACATTGGGACCGTGAACCCCGCCGCGGTGCTTCTTTCCCTAGGTTGCCTGCTCGTCCTGCTGGCAGGGGGAAGGATAAGCCGAGCAGTTCCTTGGCCGCTGGTGGTCCTCGTCCTGGCATCGGCGGTCGTTGCGGTATTCGGGCTTCAGCGTGCAGGAATCAGCGTGCTGGGACCAATAGCTGCCGGCCTACCGGTCCCCAACCTGCCGCTCCTTTCCTGGTCCGAATGGATGGGGCTGTTTCCCAGCGCGGCCGCCCTGACCATCGTCGGGATGGCCGAAGCGCTGCTCCTGGCCCGACGCTACGCCGACCGCTACGGATACACTACAAACCCCAACCAGGACCTCTTCGCACTCGGGGCTGCCAACATGGCTTCCGGAACCACCGGCGGCTTCACTATAGGATCCTCTGCCTCCCGCAGCGCCGCGATGGAACAGGGCGGGTCCCGCACCCAATACCCGGCCATCATCGCCGCGGTTCTGACCATTTTGTTGATGATCTTCGGAACAGGCCTGCTGGAACACATCCCCTCCCCTGCAGTCGGGGCCATCGTGGCAGTGGCTGTCATCCGGCTCGTCGGGTTTGCCGATTTCCGCATGCTCTGGCACCGGCATCGCTACGATTTCACTGTCGGTATCGTGTGCTTCGTGGGGGTGCTCCTGATAGGCCCAATACGAGGTATTCTTTTGGCCCTTTTCCTCGCCCTGCTAGGTCTTGCCCGTAACGCGGCCGCAACACCAGTGGAGATCCTCAACACGTCAACGGGATCATGGGATCCTCAACCGGACAATCTGGCTCAAACCTCCCCCGTTCCCCCTTCACAAGGCAGGTCTGCCGTAGTCGGCAGGGTCATCGGGCCACTGTTTTTCGCTAATGCTGCAAGGTTCACCGATTCCGTCAAACGTCTCACCGAGTCCCCTGATCCGGACGGGGAAACATCGTCGTTCCTCTTCGACTGCAGCACCCTAACCGACATCGACACCACTGGCCTGGAAGCCCTCGCGGCGGCCAGAGACCGGTTGGAAGAACACGGCGCCAGCCTGCGCCTCGAAGGAGTCCGGCCAAACCTCCAAGAAATGCTCACGAACGAAGGCTTCGTCCTGGTCCCGCCGTCTCCTGAGGTTCAGAACTGAAGGGGAGGCGTCAGCGGGGGGTCAGGAATGTTTGACGTCACGACGGCATCCACCTGCGCATTGTTCAGGCCAGCACCGACAGCATGAACCACTTGCGAGGTCAGGATCGGTGCGGCCAATGGTGCATGCCAAAATCGAAGTGTCAATGTCAGGACCCCGGGTGCTGAGGTCACGAGGAGCACGCTGGGTTTGGGCTTCTCACTCACCCCTGGAACGGCCGCCGTTTCTTCTTCAATCAGGATGCGCAGGCGATCGAACTCCTCCACGCCGGCCGTGCAGCGGACCTGTATCCCGGTGCGGCGGTACCCGTGTTCGGAGTGGTTGACCAGGGGGCCTTCCAGTAACAACACATTGGGCACATGAATCGTTCTGCCATCGCGTGTAAGGATGACAACCGACCGACCGTTCAGCTCGAGAACCCTGCCGATGTAGTCGCCAACTTCAATTTCATCCCCAACTGACAAGGGCCGACGCGTCTGCAGGACAACCCCCGCGGCGAAGTTCGCTGAAATGCCCCGTAGCGCCAGCACCAAAACGGTGACGACGGTCAATGTGACGGCAATTACCGGTTGAACAGATGCCCCGAGAAATGTCGCGGCAACCCCGATCCCAACCAGCAGAACGGAGTATTGCACAGCTCGGCTCCCCAGCGCTTTAGCTGTTGGTGACAACCCCTGAAGCTGGCCCAGTAAATGGTGGACCGCCCGCCTGGCATAGACAGAAGCGACCAATCCTGCCACCACCGAGGCCAGGGCAAGAAGGATGTCCCATCCGCTCAGCGCCGAGGACGTGAGCAGCTTATTAAGATCAGACGTGGTCAACGGCATGCGATCTAGCTTCCGCCGTGCCGGTGTCCGGCGGCCCCGCGGTCAAGGTTTCTGTCGATGAGCCAGTACCCGAGAGAACTAAAAACCGACACAACCAGTGCCGCCACGATGGTCGCAACCGGCCCCCCAACGCTAAGGAAACGACTCAGCCCGGCAGCCAGGCCCAACAAAAGACCATTCACTACAAGGGCGAAGACACCAAATGTGGCCACCGACAAGGGCAGCGTCAGCAACCTCAACAACGGTCCTATAAGCGCATTTGTGAGTCCAAAAACCGCAGCCGCAGCGACAAGCCCCAAGAGTCCACCAGTGATGCTCACGCTGGGGATGATGAGGGCCGTAAGGACCAGGACTGTTGTCAGGACCAGCCATTGCAGAAGCATCCTCTGAATCCACCGCACGCCCGTCCCCTTCCTCTCCCCTGCCCCACGGTCCATGGCCGGCAGCCGATACCTCCGACTATGGACAGCGGCGACCTTAACGGCATCACCCCCCGCAGGTGAACAAAAGTCTCCCGCCCACTCCGCCGCCTTCCCGTGTGTTTTCCGCTGCGACCCGGGACCCGCTCTGCGAACCCGGGGGTAGGCAGTGACAGATCCGCTTTTACAAACGGCTCGCCAATGCTGCTCGACCGGTGATTCTCACCCCGGGAGGGTGAGTGACTTTACAAAGCCGGGCATCAAACTTGGTTTCAGATGGCTCCCGGACCACCGACCCCAACGAACCGGACGTGGAAAACCCGGCGGTGCTGCAGCAACCTGCGGCAAACGACGGGAAAAATCGCCACACACCGGAGAGCTACTCACAAATCCACCATCCGAATACCAGTAACCAATCACCCTCCCCAGGAACCATCCGCAAAGCGGAAACGAACTGACACGAACCAGAAAGTAGGGACACAATGGCATCGACATCAACCCCCCGATGGCTGCTGGCAACCGCCGCCCTCGGCCTCTCTGCTGCCCTGGCCGGATGCTCCTCACCCTCACCGGACCAGAATGCCCAAGCAGCATGCAGCGCACGGGCGGCCCTCACCCAGTCAGTGAAGGATGCCCAAACAAACCTCACGAGCAGCTCGACGGTGGCCGAGTACAAATCAGCTCGAGAAAACATCAAGAAGAACTACGAAGACCTCAACCGCGCGCTGTCAAATGTTCAAGCCGACCGCAAGAAAGACATGGAGAACGCCTGGAAGACCTTCGATGAGAAGGTCGAAAACCTCAACGACGAAACTTCTTTGACCGTTGCCGCCACAGAGGTAAAGCAGGAACTGACCAAGCTGCAGCAGGCTCAGGACTCCGCAACAGCCGACATCAAATGCAATTGATCGGCCCCGAACGCTGGCCGAAGAAACCCCCTGCCGCACTCATTTAATCAGTCAGAACAGCTGAACGGAGCAACCCCTCATGGGACCCGTCATAGGTGACCTGTTACCCCTGGCCGTCGGAATCGCCGTCAGCCCTGTGCCGATCATCGCGGCGATCCTGATGCTGCTCTCACCCAAGGCCCGCAGCACAAGCGTGGGCTTCCTTCTGGGGTGGCTGACGGGAATCATTGTCCCTGTCACCGTGTTCACGTTTCTATCGGCGTTGCTGCCCGAATCAGGGCCCGACGCGGGCCCTGCGCCCATAGCTGGCATCATCAAGATCCTTTCGGGCGCCCTGTTGCTTCTGCTGGCCGTCAAACAATGGCGAAGCCGGCCAGCTCCTGGCCAACGGGCCGAGCTGCCGAAATGGATGAGCGCCATTGAGTCGATGACTGCCGGAAGGGCAGTTGGCCTGGGACTGTTGCTTTCGGCGGCCAACCCGAAGAACCTCCTTCTCGCCATACCGGCAGGGGCAACTATTGCTAATGCAGGCCTGAACACAGGAGGAACAATCACCGCGATAGGGTTCTTCACCGTGGTCGGGGCCATTACCGTCCTGGTGCCTGTCGTTGCATATCTGCTCGCTGGTTCCCGAATGGCGAACGGGCTGGAAAAGATGCGCACATGGCTCGTGGACAGCAACAGCACGATCATGTCCGTCTTGCTGGTCGTTATTGGGACCGCCGTCATCGGCAAGGGCATATCCAACTTCTGAAAGGGCCCCGGGGAGGCCGCCGAACACAAGCCCTAATGAGAACAATGGCAAATCAATATTCATCGGTCGAACGGCCAGGCCGGTGTGGGAAGCGCAAATTACAGAAGACGGGGTTACAGAGTGACGAACTTTAGTAAGGACCTGGTACGTGAGGCGTTCATTTATGCGCAGCCGCTTGCAGAGGTGTACCGACAATTTTCGCTGCAGAAGGCTTACCAAGGCCCAGCCAACCGTTTGATGGCGTTCCGTGGGCTCGCTGACGCGACCTTCCGTGCAGTGCCCTCCCCGAACACGGACACGGTCTACACAGTGTTCGCTTATGACCTGAGCGCTGGACCTCTAGTTGTGCAAACTCCGGGAATTCCCGAAAATCGGTATTTCGTCTTGCCCTTCTATGATGCGTTCACGAACGTCTTTGCTTCATATGGCACGCGCACAAAGACTTACGGGCCCCTGAACCTCCTTCTTACCCCTCCTGGCTACGACGGTGAAATTCCTCAGGGATTGACGGAACTTCGCTCACCGTCGCTTATCGGTTCAATGCTTGGACGGATCCTGGTCGCTGACGAGGACGACCTGCCCGCTGTGCGGGCTATTCAAGACCAATTCGTGGTCGATCCACTAGAGGACTGGCTTCAGGGCGTCCATACCCCACTGATGGACTTCGCCCATCCGGAGCCCGTGCCGCAATACAACTTCGTCGACAGTCGCAATGACATGGAGGGATTCTGGGTAGGAGCCGGCGAGATACTGGCCGGCGCCCCTGTCCCCGAGAGCCAACGAGACCAGCTGGCTTCCTTTGAGCCTATCGGGCTGACCCAAGCCGGTTTCACGATGCCCCGCGACCCCGCAGACCGGGAACTCTTACTGACAGAAACAGCCGCGTCCTGGAAGTTTCTGGCCGACTTCGCAGCGGACCAGTCACAGGCCGAAACTATGGGAGTTTCATTTTTCAATTCCAACGGATGGGGCTGGTCCGCGGCCGCACGCGACAAGGGAAACACTGGAAGGCTTTTCTACGGCGAGCAATACCTCTTGCGCGCTTGGACCAATTACCTCTATTACGGGGCACTCCCACCAGAAGAGGCCCTGTATCCCACGCTCTACAGGGACCCTCAAGGCGGTCCCTTGAACGGGGATCATTCCTACACCTGGCGGATGCCGGCCGGCATCCGACCGGTACGATCACTGGGATTCACATCTTTGACGTTGTACGACATGGATGGATACTTCTTCGATAACCCTCACAACATCTACAAGATCGGCGATAGGGACAAAAACCTCATCTATGACGCCGACGGCAGCTTGACCATAACCATCAGCGCCACAAAACCCGACCGACCGGCCAACTGGCTGCCCTCTCCTGCAGGAAAAAATTTCTACCTCATGTTCCGCATCTATCTGCCCGTTGACGCAGTCCTTGATGGCACCTACGTCTTCGAACCCGTCGTCCGGGCTACCTGAGCGACACGGCCTTCATGGCGTCGATGGGGCTGGTCCTCCTGCTAGCAGTTGTCTGGATCGGGGGAATAACAGCCCTGTTGACGGCTCTAGACAGGCGTCTGGCAAAAGAACCGCAGCAAACCAGCCCAGGCCTGACAACGCCGGCAGAGCCGGACAGGAAGCCTTGAGCTCGAAGACGGACCATTCCACCGCGACAGGACCATCGACACCTGGTTGACACATTTCCTGCAGCCAAGATGAAGTGCCGCCACGGGCGCCTTGCCGTCAGGCACTTGCCAAGCCTGCAACAGCTTCCCATACCTTCCGTTTGATCTTGGAGGGATCGGCGCTGCCGGCACGGGCGCTGGCCGCATCAGGAATGCGTGAATAGACCAACGTCACGGCCACCGGGCTCTTTACCGTCTGCGCCGGGCTGGATTTACCAGCGCATCGACAGCTGTGCCGTCGGCTAGCGAACCTTCACGATGGGTGGAAGGACGTAAGCACCTGTGAGAACGCTCTTCCCCGGAATATAGACTCGCAACATCGGACGGAAGGCGCCGGCGGGAGCGGGAAGCCAGTTTGCCCGGTTTACGGGATCCACCGGTTCTGTGGCGCTGATGTATATGGTGAGCCCTCCGTCATCGGTCCACCGAAGACCGGGCGTGCGGTCCCCGACGGAGTAACGCTCCTCAGGATTAGCTACGAGGTAATAGTTGGGAACGTCGTACATGGTCAGGGACCAGAATGCCGCGTTGGGTGGAGGTGGGTTCAGCGTGAGCGTGTAGTCATGCTCACCCGATAGTTGCTTACCGTGCTGATCGACGTAGCTCGGGAAATACGCCGCTTCGTATGCGTGGTTGCCCCACAGCCCACCAAGGGCGGCAGATGCTCTTGTGATGAGACGACGGTCCGGATCCTCCAAGCGCCACTCAGCAGTGTTTAGGGTGCCGACTTCAAAGGAATCAAGGTTGTAGTCGAACACATGTATCGGTAGCTGCCACCCATTGACTTCTTTCACATAACTGTTCCGGAGGGTCGCTTCCAGTAATTCCAGCCCGGCGTCATAGCCTGCCCGCAGGATCTCCTGGTCGTCGTCGGGCAGCTTGGTTATTGGTCGATCCCCCGTGAGGCCCAAGGGGGCGAAGCTATTGTGCAGTAGCAAGTCCCGACTTGGAGGAGCGAATGTTTGCGAGTAAACGCGGTACTTTTCCCAGAACGCGAGGGCCTCTTCTAAGGAGCTTGTATCGACCATGGGCAATCCCGCCCCAGCCCGAGAATCGGAGCTGTCCAAGGGAGCTAAGAGGGTTGCAGCCTGGAGCTCCCGCACGACTGCCAGATCGGCGTCGCCGTTGACCGCCCACCGTCCTACGATTGATGCGACAGCCGTGGGGAAACGGATGACGGTGGCGTCCTGGGGCACAGTACCGTTCCATCCTGGAGGAACAAGGAAGAACCGGCCGGGTGCTGTTCCGGTCGCCCGCTTACCGACGTATGCGAAGTTCTCCGTCCACGCGCTCACAAATTGAAGGACATAGTAACGATTCCCGGTGTCAGGCACATCGAGAACCAGTGGGCCCGCCGTCAGATCGATTTGTGCCATCGAGTACACAGTGTCGTTGTTAATGGTGACAAACCGATCTTCTGGCCCGGCGAGTTGCCCAGCATGGCTGAAGGTGTTAAATGGTGCGGCCGGGTTCGCACCTACACCGGTGTGGACGTACCGCCATACCTGCTCCAGATTGAAAACGAGCGGGAAACCGTAAACGAAAGCCTCGGTGGCCAGTTCAACCGGCGACTTCTCTAAACCTGGATCCTTGCTCATAGTGACTCCTGTTCTGTACTTGGAATGTACTGACTAGTGCGATATTGGGGGTGGGGTTCTGAACTCTTTCTCGAGTGCCTGTCGGACTCGAAGTGGCGGCAACCATAGCAAAAACAACTGGATTCTCCTTCCGCCCGCTGACCTCACCTCGGGGAGCGGTTGAGTCCCGTCATCCTGCTCTCGACAGGCGCACTGACCTGCTCAAAAGAGGAAAGGAATGGCTTTTTGCACCTGCATGAAGGCCACCATTGCCAGTAAAACAACAGTGAGAGTCGTGTTGTGGGAAGCGATCCAGCCCCTCACTCCGTTAAGAAAAGGTTCTGCGTCTCGACCCTTTACAGCGACCAAAACTACGGGAATTGCCATGGGCGAAATGCTGATAACGGCGAAAACGATCAACACCCACATAGACGCGCTACTGCCTACTTCCGCGAGCCTCACATCGAGAGAAGCCACGATGGCGCAGGACATATTCACAGGATTGAGCAAGAAGATGCCTGACCCGAGGAGGAACGAGCGGCCCGGAGAGAAATGTTCCACGGCCTGCAGCCAGCCGGGCAGTTGAGGCGCTGCCTCAGCTATTTCCATTGGTGACCTCGCTGAAGCCATCTTCAGAGTTCGTCGATGGGCCCGCCGGTAGGTCCAAACGGCTCCCGCGACGAGGACAGTTGCGAGTACCAGTCGAGCAAAAGGTACCCACAGCGGCGGTTCCCGCTGTGCTTCCAATTCAAAGTATCCAAACACAGCGTACGATGCACTAAGCGCGATCGACACGCCGAGAATCCACCCAAAAAGATACATCGTCCCATTCAACTTGGGCCTCTTGGACAGCAGGACCGCTACCAAAGCAATGATGGCCAGAGGACTGGCAACGATCCCAAAAACGACTGGGACCAGCTCCCAGATAAGCTCAGCCACGACGTCCTCCCTTCTGAAGGCCATTGCAGAGAGGCATTGTGTCAATCAAGAGCGGCTCGATGTCTGTTCTCCTCAAATCGGCCATACCTACCGTTCCTCTCCACCCTGACGCGCCACTGCACTACATAAAGCCGCCCAAGAACACAAACGGTCACGGCTAGCCTCAGTCTTTCGCACACTCCCAGCCAATCGTGTTGGGAGGCCCGTCTGCCGTGTGGGCAGCGAGACGTGACCGCCTCTCGGGCTTCCCATCCCCGTTCGACTGCCAAGTTATCGGCCCGACTGAGTCCGGTATTGTTCGCTCCAGGGTTTTTGTTGTGTTCTGTAATGACCTTATTCTGATGCCCGTGAACGCTCCCTCACTCACCCTCTCGGGGTGAGAACAAGAAAAACTCTCGAAAGCCTGCCTTGACCGATCAAGGATAAAGAACCCTCGCCAGGCGCCGCCTTTTCCAGATGGGTTCCGACATTCGCTGAGTCGACTTCCAAAACGACGCGATCCTGGTCACGCGTGGAGCAGCGAATGCAGGGATCGGGTGGAACCGCGTCACTGCTTAGGTCGGAGAGTTTGAGCGTAGTCGACCAATTGCAGGGCGGTGCACGCGTTCAGGACGCTGCCGGTTGCTCCCTATAACCGTGGGAGTTGCACGACGGCTTGTCGACCGCCTTGTCGGTGACGGCCTGGTGGAGCGGCCGCCTCATCCCAGTGACCTTCGCAGCCACTTCTTGCATGTGACCGCCCTTCTCGACGAAGTTGACTCCAGCCTTGCTCAGAAAGATCCCCCTTCTGCACTGGTCACATCTCTGACGACGCAACCAGGCGCTCGGGGGCAACTTCTTGACGCAGGTGGCGACCCTGGATGCCATCCAGCGCCCGTCGTTGCCCGCACGGCATGCGCATCCAAAAGCCCCGGGCATTAACGGCCAGTGCTTACCCCATGCCCGTATCATGGGGATGGTAATGCACCACCCGCTAAACCCTGCGTTCCTCCTCGATACGACGCTGTATCAAGGTTTGCCGCCACACGTCGTAGATGCTTCTTCGCCCACACACCAAACACCCCGAAAGACATAACCGTCCAGCAGGCAGGCGTACTGGCCTTGACACCGTACCTGCTCCGACTGCTGTTGCTGCTGAGAGGAGGCACAGCAATACGACCACGGACGGCACGACATTGCTCCGTAGCAGGGAGCTAGCGAAGGTGTACATAGCGGCGGAGTTTCGCTAAGGGCGTGGGCGAATGGCCGCCGCATCTATTTGGTTGCGCCCGAAGGAAGAAGTAATCGTGATCCAAGTCAGCACAAGTGATCGGGACGAAGCTATTACAGCAGTAAGCCGGGTTTACTGCCCCCATCAGCTGCGCCTGGATAAACGTACCGCTGCCGCAACGACTCGGCTTCGGGCCGACGTGAGCCATGGTTTTGCTCACGTCGGCCTCGAATACGGCGCAACGGCTGACGTCGATGCAAGTGATCTAAAGGACCTCATTCTGGTTATGCACGCAGTCAGGGGCACAGCCTCGGTGCGCCAACCTGGCCGGGAAAGACGATGGATAGCAGGTCAAACTGTAGCCGTCACCGGCGATCAGCCAACCCGGTTCTCTTTTGATGCCATCTTCATGCAGACGTCTCTACGACTGGACCCTGCAGACGTCCGAGCTCACTGCGAGAAGCTGCTGGGAACTAGTTTGGATGCCAATGTTCGCTTTGATCTGCAAAGCTTTTCTCCGGACCTCGAAGTGTCTTGGTCGCAAATCATGACCATGTCTTCAAATCGCAGGGCTCTATCCTCCTCCGGGCTGGGATATCTCCAGCAACTAGCCATGGATCTGCTCCTGCATAGGCATCCGCATAATTATTCCCACCTGCTCGGCTTCAGGGACCGGCCTGTGGCCGGTCTCGCTGCCGAGGCAGTCGCTCTCATCGATTCTCTCCCCGAATACGAACTCTTGCACGTTGCCGACGTAGCAGCCAGGCTGCAGGTCAGCGCGCGCAGCCTAGAGCGAGCATTTCGGGAGGCATTTGATGTCAGCCCCGCGCAGTACCTCAGGAGCAAAAGACTCAACCGCGTTCGGCGAATGCTCGAAGAGGCTGACCGAGGTACTTCCGTAACTGACATCGCGTCTGCTCACGGTTTTTACCATCCTGGCAGGTTTGCCCGCTACTACCGCCAGAGGTTCGGGGAGTCGCCCTCGGCCACCCTCGCCCGGAACTAGTCTCAGTCGTTTTTCGGCCCTTCGTGTCGGATTGCGGATAGCACTCGACTGTGAGGCGTGTCACCGTTGTGGTATTCCCTATCGCAAGGAGGCACCATGCCGCTGACTACCCGGTCCGCAGTCGTTTTGGAGAAGGACGCGCCGTTCGAAATTCGTGACTTGGAGCTGCGGGAGCCCAGGCCCAATGAAGTCATCGTGGAAGTCAGCGCCGTGGGCGTCTGCCACACAGATATCATCATGCAACAGCAATTCTTTCCCGTATCTTTCCCCGCCGTTTTTGGCCACGAAGGGGCCGGCATAGTGCGCCAAATCGGCAGTGACGTTACGAAAGTGCGCGTAGGAGATCACGTTGTTCTTGGTTTCGCGTCCTGCGCGAAGTGCCGCAACTGCCTTCGAGGCCTTCCCTCGTATTGCCTGTACTACTACGACTGGAACTTCAAGGGTCGGCTTCTTGATGACACAACCGCGCTAACCGATAATGGCCAGGACGTGGCTGCGCACTTCTTCGGGCAAAGTTCATTCTCCCGCTACGCCTTATGCGCTGAACGCAATGTTGTCCTGGTCGACCCCGAGGTGGACTTGGCAATCCTTGGACCGCTCGGATGCGGTATCCAAACGGGTGCAGGAGCCGTGTTGAATTCACTCAAGGTCGAGGCAGGATCAAGTATTGCAGTCTTCGGTGCCGGGGGTGTAGGGCTCAGCGCCGTTATGGCCGCTGTCGTCGCCGGAGCAACGACCATCGCGGCGGTGGATGTGGACCCCGCCCGGCTTCGGCTGGCCAAGGAACTGGGCGCCACTCACGTGATCGACGCCCGTTCAACGGACCTCATGGCTGACCTCGGGCTGGTTGCACCCGAGGGGTTCATGTACACCATCGAATCTACCGGGCGGCCCGACGTCCTTGTGCAGGCGGTCGACATCCTTATGGTGACCGGCGTTTGCGGAACAATTGGCGCCTCTCCAATGGGCACCACAGCAGCAATCAACATGAACAACCTCATCTTTGGCCGCACGATTCGAGGCATTTGTGAAGGCGACAGCGTCCCGGAAATCTTCATCCCTCAACTCATCGAGCTTTACAAGCAAGGCCGGTTCCCCTTCGACAAGTTGATCAGCCGCTACGCCTTCGAAGACATTAACCTTGCCTGCGATGACGCCAAGGCCCTCAAAGCCGTCAAACCTGTCCTGGTCTTCTGACCCAACCGATAGGTCCCGAACCCCTTATAGTGCCCAAACTGAAACCAACTCTCAAAAGGAATCCCCTATGAGTATTGATACCCAGGACGCCACGGCGGCCGCTTCAACCGGAATCAGCGCTTTTTATGGCGCGTTCATCAACAACGAATTCACCGCTGCAAGCGGGCCCTCATTTCCTGCCTTCGACGCAGGAACCGGGGCACATCTGGCCGATATCGCTCGCTGTGGATCGGCGGAGATCGAGGAAGCCGTTCGTGCTGCACGGGTTGCTTTCCCCGCTTGGAAAGCTTTAGCCGCCGAGGAACGCGCGGCTCTCTTGCTGAAACTAGCGGACGCAGTCGAAGCGAACCTTCCTCGATTGGCTCTCATCGACGCGCAGGATATCGGCAGGAAAGTAGGCGAAACCGCACTGGACCACCAGTTCGCCATCAACCAATATCGCTACTTCGCAGCTGCAACGATCACTCATGAGGGCTGGGGTCGCCCCATTCCGAATGGCTACCTAGTTGCAAAGAGGGAGCCCTACGGCGTCTGCGGGCAGATCATCCCTTGGAACGTCCCGGCCATCATGGCCGCCTTCAAGATTGCCCCGGCAGTCGCGGCCGGGAACACTGTGGTACTCAAGCCCGACGAGAACGCCTCACTGTCCACACTTGAACTTGGCAAACTCATCGCCGAAATCTTCCCTCCCGGCGTAATCAACATCGTCCCTGGAATGGGTGAGGAAGCTGGAGCTGCGCTCACCGCGCATCCCGGCGTAGATAAACTTGCATTCACCGGCAGCAGCGAAGTCGGGCGCTTGATCTCCGTAGCCGGCGGCAAACGCCTCGTTCCAGTGTCACTTGAACTCGGCGGCAAGAGCCCCAACATTGTCTTTCCCGACACAGACAAACTTGACTCGGTCGTTGACAATGCATCGTTCGCTGCGCTCTACTGCAACGGTCAGAGCTGCCTGGCAGGGACCCGACTCTTCGTGCACGACGACATTTACGATGAGTTTATGGCCAAGATGGTAGCCGCCTTCAAGCGCATCAAAGTTGGACCAGCCCACGACACGTCGTCATCGCTCTCCGGTCTCATTTCCGAAGAGCAAGGACTCCGAGTCCTTGGATACATCGAAAAAGGCCTGGCCGAGGGAGCCAAACTACTCACAGGTGGCAAGCGTGTCGCCGTACCGGGCTACGAACACGGCTACTTCATCGAACCCACGATTTTCGAAGCAACCAACGACATGGTGATTGCCCAAGAGGAAATTTTCGGGCCCGTTCTGACCGTGATCCGGTGGAATGACTTCGACCAGATGATACATGAAGCCAACAATGTCCGTTATGGCCTCGCTGCCGGGGTTTACACGTCAAATCTTAAAAATGCGATGGCAACGGCAGACCGCCTGGAGGCTGGTTCCGTTTGGATCAACTCGTACTTCAACCTCGCCTCCGGGTCACCATTCGGCGGATTCAAAGAGAGCGGGATAGGGAGCGAGTACTGCCACGAGACGCTCAACATGTATACCCACCTCAAATCGATCACTCTACAGAACGAACCCAGTGACGCTTGGTTCGTACCCTCGCCATAAATAGTGATCGTGTTGGCGCCGGGCCTTCCACGGTCCTACACGGTTACCGTGAGGGCGAATCACCTCCCACAGTTCGCTTCCTTGGAACCTGGACGGCCCCAGCCTGCTGTCGCCAGGAAGGCCTCGGACCGTCACTGAGTCCTTCCTGGCAGGCATGGCGACACTACTTCCTTCATATGTGGGCGCGGAAGAGCGTATCGGCGATGTCCATGATGTTTTCTTTCAAATTGTCGGCCCGCCGTGGTCGGCTCCTTTGAGCTGGTAGAAGCCACCGACCGTAGCTCTTCCCTACGGCGTCATGTAGTACGAGGCTCCACGTGAAGGGGTCGAGTCGGTCTTTGTTGCCGCGGACGATGGGAATCGGCGGACACCTCCTTGCCCGTGGTATTCGACGGCGTTAATGGTCTGGCGATTCAGACCGCCATACGGCCGGGAACTGAGGCTGAGTCTCTAACCGGTGGAAGCGGCAGTAATGAACAAGCCGGATACGTCGGCCTCGGGTCGATGTGCCATTTCGTGTACGGGGGTCTTGGGGACCGCGCGGCGGCCACGCAGCCTGATATCGCGCTCAAGACGGGCTCGTCTGAGGTCCCGCCGGGGCCCACCATGGCGGATGTCCGGGGGCCGGTCTTCGAGGCCGATGTCGCCACCGGCGGCTGTCTCCAAAGACAAAAACTCAAACCAACATATGGACGCACTCAATACGGGAAAACTCGGCCTCAATAACGGGGGGTGTTTTGCTGATGTCACCGCGGACGGCGGGCCGAGTGGACTCACCTTCCCCGCGAGGACAACTGTCACCGAGACCGGCGTTGTTTTTCCCGATGGCACACCCCTGAACATTGGCGAGGAGTTCGCGTTTGGAGGTGGCTATTCCGGGGACCTGGTGCTGGGGGAGTGCGGCCGCCCTGGCGAGGCTTTGCTGGTTCAAAGTTGGGGCTTCCAGCCCTGATCTCTGGCCGGCAGCAACGCCAAACCGCGACGTCGGCACTCACCGTGAGTGCCGACGTCGTGCTTTCCGTGTCTTTTCCCAGGGCTCGTTACACTTTTCCGATTGCCGGACATTAACGGGGTATGAGCTTGCAAACGGAGCAGGGGGATCGCGTGGAGTTGGCCAGGCAGAAGCATTTTCTGGCGGCCCACGCCGCGTGCCATGACAAGGTATACCGCTATTTCCGGCGCCGAACGGAGGGTGCGTCCACGGCCGAGGACCTCACCGCAGACGTTTTCCGGATTGCGTGGGAAAAGTCCCGACAGGACCAGGAACTCTCTGTGCTTGTGGTGTTTGGCATTGCCCGCAACGTCCTCCGGAATCATTACCGTTCGACCGTCCGCTCGCAGAACCTCACGCAGCAGTTGGAGCGGCAGCGGACGGCTGAGTTGGGATCCGACGACGGACTGGTGAGGGAAGCGCTGGACCGGCTCAAGCCCGAGGAACGCGAGGTCCTTCTCCTGACGTACTGGGACGGATTCAGTTCCGCCGAGGTCTCAAGCCTGCTCGATGTCACCGCTACGGCCGTCAGGATGCGTCTGCACCGGGCACGGAAGGAACTCGGCAGCCTGCTTCGTACAGACCACATCACGGAGGATCCCAGAAATGCCTAACAACGACATGTCCACCCTGGATCGCCTGACCGCGGCCGATCCCGCCCTTGCGGTGACGGAAGATGAACTGGCCCGCAGCCGGGAAATGAGTTTGGCGGTGATGGCTACCGACGCCGAGCAGCTTGCCGTGGGTGGGTCCATCGGAGATTCCCATCAACGGCCCACCGGGAGCCGGCGGCGGGTGATGGCCGGATTCGGGTTGTTGGCGGTGGCCGCTGCAGTTGTTGTAGGCGTCTTCGTCACATTCTCCGCGCCGACCGAGGTGGTTCTGCAGGGGGCTCCGGCGGCCACACAGAGTGGCAGTGCACCGCAAAATGACGCGTTGAACCCGCCTGACCTTTCGCCCCTGCCGGAGATTACGGGGCTCAAAGATGCAACGGGGAACGCCAGGATCATTACCGGTGGCAACGGCAATAAGGCGGCTGTTTCCACGGATGAAGACGTGGACGTCTTCATGGAAGCGCTCGCCACGGGAACCCTGGGTCTGAACAGCGGCGGGTGTATTGCGCGCATCGGAGCGGACGGCATCGCCGATGGATTGGTGTTCCCCTTCGGAACGACCCTTACTGAGTCGGGGGTACTTCTCCCCGACGGAACGCCCTTCAATATCGGCGACGACCTTGCGTTCGGCGGCGGACTCACCCCAGGCCAAGTGGACCTCGGGGAGTGCGGCCGCCCTGGTGAGGCTTTCCTGGTTCAAAGTTGGGGCTTCCAGCCCTGATCTCTGGCCGGCAGCAACGCCAAGCCCGACGTCGGCACTCACCGTGAGCGCCGACGTCGTGCCTTCCTATTCGGCGGACTCTTCCTCAACAACCGGGTCCTTCAACAGCAGGGCCGTGCCCTGGAAGGCCGGCAGCTCGAGATAGAAGCTGTGGAGGTCGTCCACCTGGCCGACGTCCTCGCCGCTGAACAAGTCATGCACGGTAGCTCCGGGCACGAGGTGTGAGGACTGGATGCTGCCTGCAATGTCCTGGTCCGAGAAGTTCAGGACCGTTACCTGCAGTGCTCCGTCGGCCAGCTGGTTGACCATCACCAGCAGTCCCCGGTTGGAAACGTCCGGCACGTCCAGCAAGGTGCTGGTGGCAATGCCCGACTCCTCCCGCACTGTGAGGATCTGCTGGAGGCGGCGAGCGTAGGAGCGTGAATCCTTGAGCTGCTCGGGCAGGGAACCGTAGAGGCTGCGGGCCCGGGCCATGCCGGCCAGCGAGGTCTTCGCGTCCGGGCTGGTGCCCATGAGGTCGTGGGCTCCACGGTTGATCCAGCGTGTGTCACCCTGCGACGTGAGTTCCTTGACGGTTTCGCGGTCCAGGGCCGTGATGCCGGTGAGGTCCCAGCCCGAGAGTGCGAAGACGCCCGGCTGCAGCGCGTTGTACATGGACAACAGCACGTGGGCGTCCAGTACCTGGGCTTCCTGCTCAGGGGTGATGGCGTCCTGGTCCTTGATACCCAGCGCGGCCATGATGAAGCTGACCGTGGTGCAAGCGATGCCGTTGGTGGTGAACAGTGCGTTGTAGGGCCCATTCTCGCCCGTGAGCCGTTCCCGCAGGGTCTCCTGCACCTTCTCCGCAACTTCGGCTCCGGTCAGTTCTTCACCGCCAAGCTCGAAAACGTCGTCCCTGTGCCCGGCGGCAAAGTGCAGCAACTCATAGGTCAGTTCGTCGTGGTTCTGGAGGGCGTGGACCAAAGAAGCCTGGTCCACCCCGATCTCCATGGAGAGGCGCAGGGTCAGGCGCAGGAATTCGGTATCGCCTGTGACGAATGCGTAGTGGTATGCGGGCCGGGTAATGAAGTCGTATGAGAGGTCGGGACCCGATTCTGACTGGGCCTTGATGTCGTCGATAGTGAGGTTGAGTTCCTGGAAGGAGAACCCGCCCACCTTGCGGATCATGGAGCCGATCAGCTGGTTTGCCGCCTCGGACAACGGGTGGCCCTCCGACCATCCCGGCTCCTCTTCCGCGCTCTTTTCGACGCCCAGGAAGCCGTTGGCATCAAGCCGCAACGCACCGGTGCCGAGGTCCAACAGTGAATGCAGTGCGTCACCTACCACCAGGCGCATGCCGGCGAACGTTGGGTCCAGCCAGTTGATGGACGGCTGGCCGGACTTGAAGTAGTGGAGGTACACCCAGCGTCGGGTCTTGCCCGTGGTGTCGATAATGGGCTTGGTGGCGCTCCAATTGGTTTCCTTGACACCGGGTTCGTAGAAAATGACCCGCTGCAGCCGCCCAATGATGTAGCCCGCCTTTTGCAGGGCTTCCTCAGCGGCCGGGCTGATGTTCACCGAGTCTTCGCCCTCGGGAACGTCCGGCAAAAGGTGCCAGTCCTCCTCGGGGATGTCCACCATGTGATAGATGCCGGGGTAGTCCCGGAAGTTCATCTCAGCCAGCCGGAAGTCCGCGCCCTTGCCTGTGTGCCCGGGGACGATGTCGTCAATGATGGTGCCGCCGTGCTCGTTGGCGACCTCGCACATCTGACGGAACTCTTCTTCCGTCCCGAACGCCGGATCGATCGCCATGGAAATGCGGTCAAAATGGCCGTCCACGCTGGGTGTCTGCGACCAGCCACGGATGCCGCCAGCCAGCTTCACAGGGCCAGTGTGCAACCCACGGATGCCAATCTTGCTGAACGCATCCCAGAGCTCGGGATCACCCAGCGCCGAAAGGAAGGACTGGCCATCCTTGGTGATGAAGGACAGCGGGTAGGCGGTGAACCAGACAGGTGAACGCTCAACGGCTGCGCGCGGGTTGGGCCTGGCGTACGAGTTCTGCCACATGCTGGCCTGCCCGGACAACTGGCGGGCCATGGTGTTGGCATCACCCAGCATGGATTGGTTCCTGAGCCAGTCCACATAGGTTGAGTTCAGGCCGTCGAATTCCAAGGAGGGCCGGGCGGCAAAGAACTGGCGCCTTCGGGCGATCGGCCGGAGCGCCTTGGGCCGGGCCGGGTAGAACTGCTCGTCAAAGGTGATTTCCGCCGGTTCGCTTGCGATTTCATCGGGCGTTTCCTGTGGCGTCTCCTCCGGATTTTCTTCTGGAGTTTCGCTGATTTCTGACACGCTCGTGTTGACTGCAGGCTCCCGCACAGTTGTCTCCTTACGTGGTCGCCGCGTCAACGCCGACCGTCCGAGGGGGGTCGTTCAAGAGGTCACGTACCCGGGCTTGCCCGGACTATTCATGCTAGTCGGGGGAGCCTGCCGTTTGTCTAACCCTGGAACAAGTAAGTCTCGTGATGAGGTGCCGGTTTGACGCGCCGCCCTGGCGCCGACGTATGAAGTTCCGGTTCCCGGACAGGGCTCACGCCTGGGTTTGGTGCGTGGGTTCCGTGAGGCGTGCGGAGAGGCCGGCAAGGAGGATGGTGATGCCTTCATCGAGCTCGTCTTCACCGTCATAGTCGGCCAGGAGCGGGGCGATCGCGCGGAGGCGCGGGAATTCCTTGGCGGGCAGGCGGTGAAGGCCGAGGCGCAGGAGAGCTTCGTCCTCGTCAGGGTCGACGATGAATTCCTGCAGTTCGTTCAGGATGTGGCCGTAGAGGAAACCGTAGTAGGCGCGGTAGACGTGCAGGGCGTCCGAGGGGGCGAACCCGGCCTCAATGAGTAAGTCCAGGATCTGTTCGAGGGGGCGCAGGGTGCCGACCGGGCGAAGTCCCATGGGGGTGGATAGGGGGCGCGTGACCAGGAGGGGGACGACATTGGGGTGTCGGAGTGCTATCAGGCGCAGGTCGTGGGCGATCCGGCGGAGTTGGCCCTGCCAGTCCGGGTCGTCCGGAAAGATGGTCCGTTCGTTCAAGACCAGTTCGGTGACTCCGTCCAGCAGTTCTGTCCGGCTCTTGGCGTAGCGGTACAGGCCCATGGGGTCCCGGCCGAGTTCCTGCCCGAGCCGTCGCATGGTGAGAGCGTCGAGTCCTTCAGCGTCCACCAAGGCCAGTGCGGTGGATAAAACCAACTCCCGGCTGAGCGCCTGCTTCCTGCCCGATGCCGCCTCGGCCAGGGGTTTCGTTGCCGGAGCCATGGTTTTCCTCCTGTTGGATGCTCTGATACGGGACCTCCTTGAGGAGGGAAGCAGCGGCTATCAGCCACTACAGAAACAGTCTACATTGTAGTGAATATGCATTGTCTATTCAGTAGTCTACGTGTAGTGTCTACAATGTAGTCAGATGATGTAGACGGTTCAGTATGAGGCCCCAGAGCCCAGGGGAACCGGCCATGATGTTTCCTTCCGGATTCGCGAGAGCGCCCTTCCGGCCCCCTCCAGATCCCCTGTGCAAGGTCTGGAGGCCCAGCCGCCGTTGCCCTACGGCGGAACCAAGGTCACTTGAGCGGAAAGAGCCGCGCATGGCACGTTCCGGGCAACACCAGTTCTACGACGAATCCCCACCCATGGCAGCGGCACCTGGCGCTTACCGCACCAGAGAGAGCCGCAGCAGTGACTGCCCCCGGGTAGCTGCCCGGCCTGTGGACTCCTTGAGCAAAACTCTTACACCGCCCCAATATCCAGGAACGAGGCCAATCGTGGCGCAACAAACCCTTCTGCCCGCGAGTTACGTCGTTGACCGCATGCAAGATCTTGTCCTGAAGACACAGGATGTGAAGGAAATGCTGGATGAACTTGCCGATTTCTCAGCGGTCACTTTGACCGACCCTGCGCTCGCCTTCTGCAGCATCACACTCATGCGTCGGAAGAAGCCCGTGACAGTAGCAAGTAGTGAAGAACGGGCAATGCGCCTCGACCAAACGCAATACACGATAGGTGCTGGGCCTTGCCTTTCGGCGATCAGGGAACAGGTCGTCGTGCATGTGCCTGACTTGGCAAACGATGACCGCTGGCCCTCCTTCTCGTCGGCCGCGGTCCAGGTGGGGGTGGGATCCAGCCTGTCCGTTCCCCTGGCCCTTGAGGGGGAGGCCGAAGCCGGCCTGAATCTGTACTCCACCAAGGCCCGCGGATTCACCGAGGTGGACATTGATGTGGTCCAGGCGTACACGTATCACGCGTCCAAGGCACTTCGCGTGGCGGTTCGTCTCAGCCAGTTGGCCGAAACAAAGAAGCATCTCCTCGCCACCTTGGAATCCCGGACCACCATTGACCTGGCAACCGGCGCCATCATGGCCCAAAACCGTTGCAGCCAGGAAGCGGCAATGAAGATCCTGCAGGTCGCTTCCAGCACACGCAACGTCAAACTCCGGGACCTTGCCTCCTCGGTAGTCTCCTCCCTGACCAAGGACCCGAAGGTCCGGACCCACTTCGACGCTTAGGAGATTTGACCGGAGACGTGGAAGCCGCCCGCGGTCCCCGGAACCCGTGCGGACCTACCGATCACTCCCACAAGCCAGTACCGTGACTCGTGGAGATCGGAGAACCCATGAAAATCGTAGTGATCGGTGGCAGCGGCCATATTGGGTCCTTCCTTGTCCCCAGGCTTGTGCGCGCCGGACACGAGGTTGTCAACATCAGCCGCGGAAGCCGCCTGCCCTATGCCGATTTCCCCGAGTGGGAGCAGGTCCGCCAGGTCACCGCGGACCGTGAGCTCGAGGACCGCGAGGGTATCTTTGGTGACCGTATAGCTCAACTGGGCGCCGACGTCGTGGTTGACCTCATGTGCTTCACCGTTGAGTCGGCCACTGCGCTGGTGGATCGCTTGCGCGGCGAAACAGGCCATCTGCTGCACTGTGGCTCCATCTGGCGATACGGCGTCAGCCTGAAGTTGCCCCTTGCCGAAGGAGCGGACTTCGCCGAAGAGCCGGTGGATGAGTACGGGATCCAGAAGCGTGACATCGCGCGCATGCTCAAGGAGGAGACTGCTTCCGGAGGGTTGGCCACAACATCGGTTCATCCTGGGCACATCGTGGGTCCTGGATGGCAGCCGATCGGGCCCTTGGGCAACCTCGATCCTGGAGTGTGGCAGACGATTGCCTCAGGGCAGCCACTCCGGATTCCCGGACTCGGTAATGAACTGATGCACCATGTGCATGCCGACGACGTCGCGCAGGCCTTCGAGAAAGCCATCCTGAATCGGGACGCTGCGGCCGGGGAGGACTTCAATATTGTTGCTCCGAGCGCACTGACGGTGCGCGGTTACGTGAGCGTCGCTGCTTCCTGGTTTGGGCAGGTGCCCCGCATGGAAACCGTGGGCTGGGAGGAGTTCCGGCGGACCACCACCAAGGAATCTGCCGATATCAGCTGGGCCCACCTCTCCCGCAATCACTGCGTGAGTATCCACAAGGCAACCTCGCTGATCGGGTATACGCCGCGCTACGAACCCGAGCAGGCAGTGCTGGAATCTGTGCAGTGGCTCATCGGCAACGGACAACTCGAAGTCCCGAAACTGCTGACATAAACCTGTACAACTGCCCACCCGAGGCCCGAAGCTTAAGGGGCCACAGGGGGAGTTTCATGGATAAAGTGCCGAACAACGGCGTCACGGACAGCCGGCTCGATCACGGGTTCTTCGTCCTGGGTGGAGTTGCCGCGGTGTGGCTGGCCTTCCTGCTGGTGGGGGAGAGCTTCCACCTGGGGTGGGGCCAGCTGTGGTTCTCCTTTGTCTTCTGGGCCTTCCTCGCCTACCTGCTTTTGCCGCGGCTGCACCGGATCCTGACCACCATTTACGTTCCGGGCTATTTCATAGGCCGCGCACGCACCAGCGATGGGCTGCTGGGCGATCCCGTCAATGTTGCGTTACTGGGAGCCGAATCCCAGGTCCATGCGATCATGAGGTCCGCAGGATGGACCATGGCCGACGACGTCACTTTCGCCAGCAGCCGCCGCATCATAAGCTCCACCATTTTCCGGCAGAGCTACACCGAAGCGCCGGTCAGCCCCTTGTATCTCTTCGACCGGCAACAGGATTTCGCTTACCAACAAGAGGTCAACAACACCCCAGGAGAACGCCACCACGTCCGCTTCTGGCGTTGCCCTGAGGGGTGGCTCCTCCCCGGTGGGCACAAAGTGGATTGGCTCGCGGCAGGCACGTACGACCGCAGCGTCGGCTTCTCGCTCTTCACCCTGCAGATCACGCACAAAATCGAGCAGAACACGGACGTGGAGCGGGACCACATCGTTTCCACCGTTTGCGCTGCCGAGCCTGCCGTCACGGTGCAGGTGATCGAGGACTTCTCCACCGGATATCACACCCGCAACGGCGGCGGTGACTCCATCTCCACCGACGGCGACCTTCCCATCATCGACGCCAGCCGTGTCCAGGTCCCCGCCGACCAGCCGCCCAGCCGGACCGACAGCCGTGACCGGCGCCCGGCACCTATCGTGACCGGCGCTGTCCTGGTTGGTATCCGGGCGATTGCCGCTTTTACCTTGGCGATGACACTGCTGGGCTCCGGTAGCGACATCGGACTCGAAGACGTCGCCCTGGACCCGGAAACCACGACGACGGCGATTGTCACCATGGCGGTCATCGTCCTGCTCTTCGGGCTCGGTGAGGTGTTCCTGGCATGGCGGATTTTCCTTGGCAGCAACGGCGCCCGGGTAATCGCAATGGCCCTGAGCTCCATCTCGATCCTGGTGCAGGCCGTCGACTACTCCACCGGGACCGCGAATCTCACTCTCGAAGCGGGTCTCTCCGGACTTGCCTCGGACATCCTGGTCCTGCTGGCGTTGTCCAGCCAACGGGCAAGGGTCTACGCCAAACGGCAGCGCATCCCGGCCGTTCCGGCATCCGTGGTGGGGCGGCGTGTGTCCTCCTGACCTTCTTTGAGCGCGGGCTCTGTCCGACACGCCGTCGTTTGTGGCGTGTCGGGGTGGTTTCAGATTCAAAGTGGGTGGCGAAGGCACGGGGCAGGCCGGGCGTGCGGAGGTCATGAAGATCCACTGAATAGACTGGCTGGGCCTGGCGCATGCACCATGCTCAGGCTAGATCCGAAAACCGAATTGGGGACCCACGTTTTGAGTGTCAAGAATCCGAAAATCGCTGTTGTAGTGCCTACCTACAATGAGCGGGAAAACTTGCCCGTTCTTGTTTCCCAGCTCGTTGCACTTGGGATTGCCAATCTCAACGTTCTGGTTGTCGATGACAACTCTCCCGATGGAACCGGGGCTGTGGCTGATCGACTGGCAGCGGAATCCAGCGGAACAGTGTCAGTCCTCCATCGGAAAGAAAAAGATGGGTTGGGCAGAGCGTACGTGGCAGGAATGACCCGTGCTCTGGCCGATGGCTCCGGGATCGTCATCCAGATGGACGCAGATCTGTCCCATCCCGTGCTGGCAATTCCCACCATGCTTGATCGGATTCAAACCTCCGGCGCGGCGCTGGTTATCGGCTCACGGTATGTCTCCGGAGGTTCCACGGCTGCTGAATGGCCTTGGCATCGCAAGGTCCTCTCCGCTTGGGCGAATTTCTATGTGAGTGTGGTCCTGGGCTTGAAAGTCAAAGATGCAACGGCGGGTTTCAAGGCTTGGACCGCCTCTGCACTGAACGAGATTGATGTCCAGGCGGTTCGAAGTGACGGCTACTCATTCCAGGTTGAGATGAACTACCGGGCGGCAAGGCGAGGATTGGCAATCGCCGAAATTCCCATCCACTTTGAAGAACGCGTGGAAGGTGCCTCGAAGATGAATCTCCGCGAGCAGTTGGAGTCGGCGCTTACGCCGTGGAAGCTCCGCTTTCACAAGTAGGCCGTCCCGCAACCACCGACTTTGAATCCGCTGACGGCTGGAGACGCCGGTGAATGCGGCGTGTTGCACTGCCCGGAGATTCAAAGTGGGTGGTGAAGGTACGGGGCATGAAGCCAGCCACACAGTGAAGGCTGCCCCTAAGGTCCGACGGCGGCACTCACCTGGGCGCCGCCGTCGTGGGGCCGAAGGGCGCGGGGGTGGGAGAGCGTTCCAGGGTTAAACAAAAGAGCTCCGGAGTGCGTTATTGGGGGATACGCACTCCGGAGCGGTCTTTGAGCAGGCGCTTTCGCTGACCTGCAGTAATCACTCTACGTTGCGCGCAACCCCTTCGCCACCACCTCGAATAAGTACTTTCGCTTTAGTTTCTATGGGCAGCTTCCGGCCGTTTTTTCTGGGGGACAATCAGCACCGGCCGGCGTTGGTGATGGCTCAGCCACGCGGCCACTGAGCCGTTGAGTGCCTCGGAAATCCTGTGCCCCAAACCGGGCTCGGGCGTTCCCACAATGATCATGGACGCGTTGATGTCCGCGGCGAGCCTGCCCAAGGCCCGCGCCGGGTCACCTGCCAGCAGGCGCAAGGTCCAATCTGCCGTGCCGCCGTCCATCGCCTCCCCGATCACCCTGCCGAGGTCGCCGCGCACGGCCTCGACGTCGGCATCTTCCTTCTCCGGGTGGAGCGACATCCGGTGTGTCTCCCGGGACGGGTCCCACTCGACGAGGTAGCTCGCCTCGTCCACATATGCGCACACCAGCGGGACGCCGAGCCGCTCTGCCAAGGTCCGGGCAGTTTGGAGTACTTCCACATGCTGGTCCGGGAGAACCCCCACCACCAAGGGAATCGGTCCGCTGATATTTTCCGCAGCCATACCCTTATTGTTGCGCCGGGGCGATCCAAAAAACAGGCTGTTGAAGGGGCCGGCGTCAGGTTTCCGCCGGCTTGTTCCACGTGAGGCGCACCTTGAAATTGGACGCCGTGCTTGCCGACGCGATGAAAGCGCCCGCCTCGGCATGAAGGTCAATGCCGAACTCCACGCTCACCTCATCCGGCCGGTTCTCCAGGCTCAGGAGCTCATCGATCACCCCCTGCACCGCTGGACGCACATGCGCAAGGGCCCGCTCGAACGTCTGCTGCGCCCGCGCGAATACCCCCGAATGGTCCCCCGCGTGATCACCGCCCCGGGTTACCAGGCTCCCCGCTGCGTTCGCGACCTCCACAACAACCGTTCCGCCGTCGTCGGTGGTGAATTCAACCAACCTGCTCATGTTCCTGTCCCTTCTCCGACGCCCGCAGTCGGCGGGCCGCCACCACGAAACCGATCCCGGCTGCGCACACAACCAGCAGCTGAATCAGCACAAAGTAGGCGTGCGTCCGGTACCAGGACTCAAGGAAGACACCCTTGTCCTGGACCCAGACCAGCGGAACCGTCACCGTGGGCCACAGCAGCAGCCACCCGTACGGCTCGGAAGTGCGGGAGCGCAGGGCAAGGATCCCCGCCCACAAACCGAAGCCCGCATGCACAAAACCGGCGACCACCGCAGTTGGATCCACCGTTTCGGTGAGCCCGGAGAGCCCAAAAAGAGCCCCCGAAACAACAACCCCCGTCATGACCACCCGGGCCATGGTGGTGCGGGCAGGTAGGCCCGCGACCGCCAACAGCAGGTACCCAAGAGGTGCCACCAGGCCGTAAACGATGCGGAGGGAGCCGTCGCCGCCGCTCTCGTACCAATAGTTGTCGTCTAACCACAGGAAGTAGACCGCGAAGCACGCCCCGAGTCCGCCCGCCAAGATCAGTGCGACGCCGCCCCACAGCAGGGGCGTCCGCAGGGGTGGAGCCAACCCGCCAACGGAGATGGGTGCTGGGACGCCGGGTGCTGGCCCCCGGAGGCCAGCGGTCGACGGCGGGACCCCAGCGGGTGCCTCGGCTTTGGTGACGGAAGGGGCTGGGTTCAGTGCTGAACGCGGTTGGGAGCCGGGGCCGGGGGCGGTGTATGGGCCGGGGTTGGCGCGGGTCGGGTCTTTCGTCCGTGCTGGCCGCTCCGGTAGATCCGCCGCCGTGTACGAACCGTGGGGCCTCTGATCGCCAGGCGTCGGAGGCACCTCAGCCGCTTCAGCGGGAGGTGGCTCTTTCGGCTTGGCCTTTTCGATCTCTGCCCGGGCCGCGGTTGCGAGCCGATCGGGATCTGCGGCATTGGGGTCCACGGTGGCCAACTCTGCCGACACGTCCAGCACTGCTTCCCAGGATCCCAGGGAGGAATGGTATCGAAGCTCCCCTTGCAGGTCCGATATCCGTTGCCGGCGCTCGCAGTCCTGGCGTCGGGCGGCGGCGTCAGGGAACCCGGGGTCCTCCTGCACCGCGGCGAAGCCATCAGCCGCGGCCAGCCAGTCTTCGGCTTCCTCTGCTTTGAGCGCTTCACGGTAGGTGCGGTCCAGCTCCAGCCGGTGCCGGGCGTTGTCTCTGAGCGCCGTCGCGTCCCGGTATCCAGGCTCCAGCGTGAGGAGGTCTTCGAACAGTTCCACTGCCTGTTCCAAGCGCCGGGCCCGCAACTCAGCGGACGCCTGGACATACAGGGCCCGCAACTGCGCCCGTTTCATGGCCTGCCCGGCGTTGGCCTGCGGTTCTGTGGCCGGCACCGGCGCCGCCTCGGCCGGCGTGGATTGGCCCTGACCCGTTCCGGGCGGTGAGGCCGGCGCAGATGCGTGGGCTGGTTCCGAAGCTTGACCGCCCGAGGCCCTTGCCGCCGTCGAACTTTCAACCGAAGCCGGCGCGCGCGGTGTTCCTGTGAGTGTGAACAGCTGGGTGGTGCCGCCGCGGACGTAGAGGGCCGGGGTGACCCATTCGAGCGTTCCGTCCGGGCTGGCCATGACAGAGATTCTGCCCACCCGCGCTGCCTCGTCCACGGTGCGACCGTTGGCGATTGCTGCGTAGAAGCCGTGGGCGAAGGCGATGGCGGCGGAGTCGCTGATGGCGAACTGCATGGCGGCCACGGCGCCGATCCCACTCCGGACCAGAGCGGACGCGGTGCCGGAGAAGAGGTCCGACTGCCCCATTTCCCCGGAGGAACACGAGTTCAGCACCACCAGCCGTGGGCGGGGAGCAGCGACGCTGAGCAGGGCCATGAGGCGGACGGCCCGGACCATGGCTGCCCTTCCGTCAGGTCCCACCAGCGCGATCCTGCCTTCGTCGGTGCGGGAGTCGTAGTCGCCGTGGCCTACAAAGTGGACCACATGCCAAGGCCCGGCCAGCAGCATGGATTGCACGTCATCCCAGGTTCCGCTTTTCGCCCAGACCAGCTCCACCCGGCCTTCGGACACCGGCCCGGCCAGGGCCCGGCTCAGATGGTCCTTCTCGGCGGTGACGTCCAAGCTGGGCAGGTCCCGCGGCGAGGCGACGATCCCCAGAATGCGCAGGGGAGGAGCCACATCCAGGGGATTCAGGTTGTAGTCAGGCGCTGGGACATGGCGGAGGAGGGGCTCAGTCTGGCAGAGGTAGGTTTCGGTTTCGGGATCAAACAGGGTCTCCCACGGCATGGTTGCCAGTTCAGGGGCGGACAACCTCAGGACCACCCTGAGCTGCTGGCCTGCATGCTGCGCCGCGCCGAGGCTCGCCCGGTAGGTGCCGTAAACCTCGCGGGTGAACAAGGCCTGGAACAACTGCTGGCCCACTTCACGGACGGCCATCTCAGCCACGGGCATGGTCCTGCGGGCGGCCACGGCGGACGCCAGGACGGTGGCTTCAAGCTGGGGGAGCCGTCCAAGGATGCCCTCCACGTCCAGGGTGAACATGCCCGAGGCATGGCCTCCCGCCGGTGCACGGACCACGCGCACCGTATATTCGCCGCGTGCAGAGCCGGCATCAATCTCCAGCTCGATGTCACAGTCCATCGCGGATCCCTTGTGTGACGGGCGGGCCGGCCGACCATCGAGTGGGCCGGGAGCACCCTTAGGAATAGATTGGCCCTAAGCCCGGCCCGCCACAAGAGCCGGACCCTTGTAGACGCTCCTGACCCGGCCTACGGTTAATCCGGGCCCACGGCGCATCAGAACCCATGGCTCATCTGACGGAAGGCGGTCCGCGATGGAAATTTTCATGTGGTGGCTCGATCTGCACCTCGACAGCAAGGAATGGCTGCGTGAGAACCTGCGCGCCGACGAACTTCCGCTGCCCGTGCTGCAGCATATTGCTGAGGCCGGCGGGCCCCATCCGGACAAGGTCAGCGGCGTGCTGACAGATGCGGATTGGGACTTCATCGAGACACAATCCGAGTTCGTGGACTGACGGCTGGCCGGCCTGACGGGACTGACTGGCTGGCCTGACTGACGGCGGCTTAGCCGGCGGGCTTCCAGCCCAATGCCGGCCCCAGTTTGACTGCAATGTCGGTGAGGATCTGTACGTAGTCCTCATGGTCAAAGCTGAAGGGCAGCGCGAAGGCCACTTCGTCCACTTCCTGGAATCCTCGGTGGGCGTAGAGCTGCTCGGCGATGTCATCGCTGGTGCCGATGATGTCCTGTGCGAACATCATGCCCTTCGGCCCTTGGGGCGCGCGGGTGCGTGGCGTACGTTCGTCGACGTAGCGTTGGTACTTCTTCCGCTGGGCAGCTGAGGCCGAGTCTGTGGGAATCACTACCAGGCCTTGCGAGGCCCGGGCGGTGTTCCCCGACTGGGCTGCGGCTTCACGGTAGGCGCGGATCTGTGACTGCTGGACTCCGGCGAAGTCCGGTTCTTGGTCCTTGTCCGGGAAGATCACACTGCTGGAGAGAAGATTGAAGCCGTTCTCCCCTGCCCACACCGCCGATTTCATACTCGCCGCCCCATACCAAAGCCGCGAACGCAGCCCGGCGGAGTGTGGTTCCACGCGGTTGGAGAATTCTTCCACCACGCCCTGCTTACCGGAGAAGTCCCGCACTTTCTCCCCGGCGATCAGGCGGGCAAGCCGGTTCACGCGGGCGTAGCTGAAGTCCTCCACGCCGGCAGTGTCCGGGTAGAGCTCATGTTTTACGGTGTCGTAATTCATGGGTTCGCCGACGCTCAGCCCCGGATTGATCCGACCGCCGGAGAGGAGGTCCACGGTGGCCAGGTCTTCCGCAAGGCGCAAAGGGTTTTCCCAGCCCAACGGAGTCACCGCGGTGCCCAGCTCAATCCTGGAGGTGCGCTGGCTTGCCGCAGCCATGACCGCTACCGGCGAGGAGATCCCGAACTGCAGGTGGCGGTGCCGGAGCCACGCACTGTCGAAGCCAAGCCTCTCCCCGAGCTCGATGATCTCCAACGTGGACTGGTGCCCGGCAGCGGGATCCGTGGGATCGAACAGGCCAATAGTGAGGAAACCAAGCTTGCGCAGGGGATGTTCGGGGGTGGGCATGGGCTTCCTTCACGGTAGGGCGGCGGCTACTTGCCCAGAATAGGCTCCGGTCCCGCTGACGACGGCGGGACGTTACCTTTTGTGATGCCCGGACCGTTCACAGCGGAAGGACTGCTCGTGGCGGCGGGGCCACGCGCGGCGTGCGGTCGGGCTAGGCGCAGGTGGCGACTGGGCGGGCGGCGGCGACGATCACCTGGGCGGCAGTGTCGGGGGCAAGAGAGTGGATCTCGTGAGCATGGGGCGTCACGTGCTCAGCCTGCATGGGCTGCACAGGACGCTGCGCGGGGCCCTCCTTGGCCCGCATCCGGAGAAGCGCCACAGCGGAGATCAGGAACCACGCCACGTTGGTCACCACGGAGGGCCAGGCCCCATGAAGGGTGCCGTTGACGATGAAGGCGCACGAACCAAAGAGGTTCACGGTCTGGAAGGTGGTGCCCGCCTGCAACCAGCCCATGGACACTGCCATGTAGCCGCCGAGCATTGCCACTGCGCCGGCCCAGCCGGTGATTTCGAACAGCAGTTCCATGGGAGTCCTTTCAAGATTTTGGGCACCCCGGTGACGCCGGCGGGCGGCGTGTGGTCCGGAGTGGAGGCTTGATTCGCTAGACGTGTTGCGTTGCTGAATCGTGCTTTTGAGTCAATATTGAGTGACGATGACCTTTAGATCAATTGCAATATTCTGAAGACCGTGTTTAGGAGTGCTTAACATGGATGTGGACCCACGCCGGCTGCTGGTTCTCCTTGCTGTCGCCCGCACTGGAGGCGTTCTGGCGGCGGCTGACGAACTGCGGATTACGCCGTCTGCGGTGTCGCAGCAGCTCAGCAAACTCGAGACTGAGGCAGGTCAGGCGTTACTCCTGCGCACCCCCAAAGGATCAATGCTCACACCCGCCGGCTTGGCCATGGCAGAGGCAGGGGAAGAGATAGAACGGGCACTCAACGTCGCCCGCGCCCGGATGCAAAGCGAGGTCAACATCGCAGGAGTTGTGCGGGTGGGCGGATTCACCAGTTTCATGCGCACAGTGGTGATCCCGCGACTTCCCGAGTGGCGCAGCCAATACCCTCAGCTGCAGATACAGATCGTTGAGGACAGCTTCCCGGCGGTGATGCGGCTGCTTCGCCAGCGACAGTTGGATGCTGTGGTCATCGAACAGGATTCGACGGCGGCAGAGCAGCATCCGATGGCGGCCGGAATGGTCCAGGAGCCCCTGCTGGATGAGCCGTGGAAGCTCGTGGTGCCCGCAGGAAGCCTGCTTGGTACGGACAACATCGACCTAAGCCGCTTGCACTTGCCATGGCTGGGGGTGGAGCCGTCAGCAGCCAATACTGCAGTGCTCGGACGCCTCCGCCACTCGACGGGAGCACGGATTGAGACTGTCCATCAGTACCACGACACCCTCACCGCGCTGGCGCTCGTCGCTGCCGGCGAGGGGGTGGCCATTGTGCCCACCCTGGCGCTGACCGGCGTTGTCCACGACCATGTAGACATCCTGGACGTTCCTGGGCTGGGCACCCGCCATATCGCCCTGCGACGCTTCGATCGGCGACGGGCAGCGAGTCTTCCTGTGGACACGGTGGCCCGGCTGCTGAGGGAATCCGCGGCGGCGTTCGATACCCGATCGGCCTCCTGACCTGTCCCGCCTTCGAGGACGGGACAGGTACAGGCAGGCACACGCAGGCGGCGCTAGTTCAGCGCCGGAGTGTCGGCAGGGATGACACCGGAGCCGTACAGGTCCGAGGCCAGATCCTGAAGCGCACGCAGGGCCACCCGCTGGGTGAACGGACCGTAGGACACGCGTGCCACGCCAAGTTCCTGAAGCTATGCGGCCGGCAGCGCTCCCGGCGCGCCGATCACGGAGAGCTTCCCGTGCCCGAGGCCTTCCACCAAGGGCTCGATGACCTCACGGGTCATGGCACCTGGCACGAAGACCAGCGAAGCTCCGGCGTCCAGGAAGGCGCGACCCCGCGCGATGGCGTCCTGGATGCTCTCCTCAATCGGCCGGTCTCCACCCCGGGCAATCGCGTCGGTGCGCGCATTCAGCTGGAACGGGATGCCTTCCCCGGCGGCAGCCGAGATGATGGCCTGTACGCGGGCAACGGCCTCGTCGAAGGGCCGCAAGCGGTCTTCAACGTTTGCGCCCACCACGCCAATTCCAATCGCCCGGCGGATGGTTTCGGCAGGGTTGTCGTAGCCATCGTCCAGGTCTGCGGTGACCGGGTGATCCACGGCGTCGACAATTCGCTTCACACCGTCCAGCGCCACGTCCAGGGGCATGGTTCCGTCGGCATATCCGAAGGCTGCCGCAATGGAATGCCCCGCAGTGGCGATGGCCTTCGTTTCAGGAAGTCCTGCAATCGTGCGGGCACTGATGGCGTCCCACACATTGACCACACTCAGGATTTCAGGGGCTTCGTGCAGGGCTTTCAGCTGTTGTGCACGTGCATTGATGTTTACTTCAGTCATCGTCGCTCTCCGTAACTGTTGTTCTTCGTGCTCCACGGGTGGGACCAATCCCACTTGCCTCCCACAGCCTAGGCATAACGTCACGCAACGCGATACCAAGCGCCCGCGGGCAGTGAACGGCCTACCCTTGACTCATGGCCTTCTCCAGGCTTGGCACCGCAGCCGCAGAGCCGTTGGCGTTGGTGCGCTCACCGATGGCCAGATAGGCGGACTACTGAATTACGACGGCGGGTGGCTGGCTTCAGCCGCGGCTTCCGCGTCCGCGGGGTCCGCACCTACAACCCTGTTCCGTCCCTGGGCCTTGGCACTGTAGAGGGCGGCATCTGCCACATTGATCAGGAAGGCCAGGTCCTGGACGTCCGCGCCGGTGGACGTCACGCCGTAGCTCACTGTCGGGAATGGCAGGCCATCCGGACCCTTCATGGCCGCCAGCCGACCACTGATGTCGGATGCGATGGCTTCAGCCCGCTGTTGTGTCGCTCCCGGCAGCAGCAGGACGAATTCTTCCCCGCCATACCGCGCCACGAGGTCTGACGACCTGACCGAAGAAGTGCAGGCCGCAGCAAAAGCCCGGAGCGCGGAGTCGCCGGCTGCGTGACCATGCTCATCGTTGACGGCTTTGAAGTTGTCCAAATCCGCAAGGATCAGCGCTGCACCTCGTGGGGACGACTCCGCAAGAGACCGGGCGGCCAGCTCCAGGAAAGCACCCCTGTTAAGCAGGCCCGTCAGGTGGTCACGATCGGCACGTTCCCGGAGGCGTTTGATCAACTGCTTGTTGCTGAGTGTGTTCATGGTGGAGGACACTGCCACCAGCAGGATCAAATGCATCAGAGCGGCCGGAGCATACCCAAAAAATGTTCGGAAGACCTGGCTGGTGGGCCCGTCCAGGACAAAGCTGACGGTCCGGAACAGGTAATACAAGGCTGTCAGCCCGGCAATGATCGACAGAAACCTGGTAATCCTGGACCGGACTGGTTTGGCGAACCACAGTTCCAGCCCCGCCAACGTGATACCCAACGTTGTCAGGCCCAGGTACACCAAACCGCCGGACCATACGCTGTTCCCCGGGTCATCCAGTGCAGATGCGATACCGCTGGGAATGGACGCAGCCGCCAGGAACCAGGGATGCACTCGGTGGTCGCGCAGTGTGCGCGCTCCCGCCCAGATGCAGAAGCTTCCGGCAACAACCAGGACCTTGCCCACGGGGTTGGCCCACAGCTGGAAGTCAGTACCGTTCAGCAGGAAAGCGGCATTGCCCACCAAAAAGAGGCATAAAGCTACGCGCCACCACTCGGCGTAGGGCGAGCGTCTCCGCTGGGACGAGACACAGGAAATGACGATCAGGGTCAGAACGACCAAGCCGAGGACCATCCTGACGGAGAAGGGGTCCAGAACAATCGTTCCCTCTTGCAGCGAAACTGCTATCACGACGCGGCCCCGCTACCGGGCTACAACCGCGGAGTTCCCTCGTGATGGCCTCATGGCTCTTTGACCTCGCAAAACATCTGATCCCCCAGCAAGTTGTTTCGGTCTCATGACCGCAAAACCACAGTCAAGCACGTTTTCTCCAGTGCCGGTGGAGGTTGGTCGCTTTAACTCCCTAAAAGTTTTCTCGATTTTTGCGTCACGATCTGGAGTTTGACCACACTGTAACCGTAGGGGTTGTTCTTGCCCTGCAAAGGGGACTATCCACATAGGCCCAAAAACCGTTGCCACCCACCCGCCCTGGTGGTTCGATGGGACGCATGGCAACCGCAGATACCGCAGAGAGTTATGTCATTGCGATCGGGACCAAGAAAGGCCTGTGGCTGGCAACCAGCCCCGACCGGAAAGAATGGTCCCTCTCCGGCCCGCACTTCCTGATGAGCGAGATTCCCAGCATCGGGATAGATACGCGGGACGGCAAAACCCGGATTATGGTGGGCGTGAGATCAGAGCATTGGGGACCCACCGTGGCCCACTCTGATGACCTTGGTGACACCTGGACCGAGCCCGAGCAAGGTGCCATCAAATTCCCGGACGGCACTGATGCCGCCTTGGAACGCGTTTGGCAGATCTACCCCGACGCCGACTCCCGCCCTGGCGTTGTCTGGGCCGGGTGCGAGCCGATTTCAGTATGGAAGTCCACCGACGGGGGCGAACACTTCGAGTTGAACCGCGGACTGTGGGACCACCCGCACCGCAGCGAGTGGGGTGCCGGCTATGGCGGCGCGGCGGCGCACTCGATTGTGGTTGATCCTTCCGGCGAGAAGGTCCACATCGCCATGAGCACGGGCGGCGTTTACAGATCGCTCGACGGCGGGACCTCCTGGGAGCCCCGAAACAAAGGCATCTCGGCCTACTTCATGCCCGATCCCAACCCGGAGTTCGGTCAGTGCGTCCACAAGATTGCAGCGGACGCGGCCGTCGAAGGCCGTTTGTACGCGCAGAACCATCACGGCGTGTACCGCACGGATGACAACGGGGAGAACTGGGATTCCATCGCGGACGGACTGCCTGCGGACTTCGGCTTTGTCATGCTGACGCACCCGCGGCGTGAAGGAACAGCGTGGGTGATTCCGCTGAAGGCCGATGGAGAACGCATCCCGCCGGACAGCAGGCTCAGTGTTCACCGCACCAACGACGCCGGCAACACCTGGACAGAACTTCATACCGGACTGCCGGACCACGAATACAACGCCGTACTGCGCGACGCCGCGTCCGTGGACACCGCCGAGCCCGTCGGCGTGTATTTCGGCACGCGTGGAGGTGCCGTATATGCCAGCGCCGACGAGGGCGGGACCTTTACTGAAGTGGCCTCGCACTTGCCGGACGTCCTGTGCGTGAGGGCCGCCGTCGTGGTGGGAAGCCCCAGGGGCGCCGCACGTGCAGGGCAAGCCAGCGCCCCGGTACCTGGTTAGGCCCGTTGTGGCTGACTTTACGGTCCTGTTGCCTGGTGTCCTGCAGCCACTCGTCGGCGGACAGTCCTATCTGACTGCGTCCGCCGACGGGGCTGTGACCGTTGGACAGTTGCTTGATTCGGTGACCGGAGATTACCCGGTGCTGGCCAGGCGCTTGCGTGATGAAACCGGGTCGCTGCGTCGTTTCGTGAATATTTACGTGAACGGTGATGAGGTCCGGCGTCTGAAGGGTCTTGATACGGAGGTTGCAGCCGGCCAGGAGGTCCTGATAGTCCAGTCCGTGGCCGGTGGCTGAGCGGGGTTTGGGGTCAGGCCGGTTCAGGCGACGCGCCAAACACTGCATTCGTCGGTATTGATGGCTTTCCTCATACCGGAGGCGTGATCCATGATCCAGACAACGCCGATACCCGGCGCGGTTTCCTGGACCTGTCCGCGGCGGATGACCACGTCATCATAGGCGGGTCCCACGGACAGTCGGGCTTCGATCTCGTCTCCACGGTGGAGCTGGCTGATCGCGCGTACTCGTGTTGTGTGTGTTGTGACTTCCTTCAACATGGTGGCCTCCTGGGCTGGAGCTGGTGCCTGCACTTGCCGGCCCTTCCAGTGTGGCGTGGCAATGTTGCCACGGTATTTCGGGGTGGTTAGGGTCCGGTTAGCATTCCGGGTTGGTTGCATTTCCGGTGACGCAGCCCCGCCTTCCCGGCGCATCGCGGGTGCGGCTGTAGCCTGATCTCGGTTCTTGAGACTCACAGGAACCACAGGCTCCGTCCCCGGGAGATTTAATGGGTGTTTTGCGGCGATCCATCGCGTTGTCCACAGGCTTGGTGGTGTTTGCCACCGGCCTGTTTTTTGTTCAGGCCCCCGCCACGGCCGTTCCAGTGCCGGGTCCGGATAATCCGAACGTCCAGTTCGTCGAGGGCACCCCGCATTCTGATCACACGTTCGAGACGCCGCCGGCTGACGATGCACCCAAGGGACAGTCCGACGTCGACTCCCTCCTCCGTGACGGTGCGGCAGCGATTGGCCCCGCCGGGGACATCCGTGTCCGGCTGGTGACGGCAAAGCTGGCGGACAACGCCAACACTGTCTCCATGGCCGACGCCGAAAAGACGGTGGAGGCCGCCAGCAAGTACTGGCAGGCGATGTCGGCCAACAAACTGTCCATGACGGTGAACAGCAAGGTTGCCGGGCACCAGTCCAGGGCGAAGTCGACCGACAGCTACAGCTCCATCATCTCCACCATCACCAGCGAGCTGAACTGGTCCGCGAGCCCGTACACGGCGCTTGTGATCTACATTCCCACCACCACCCTGTCCGGGAACGCTCTCGGCGCCGGCTACAGCAGCGGCAGTTACAGTGGCCGCGTCTTGATGCCGCAGATCAGCAACTTCTCCAATAACGTGATGAGCCATGAGTTCGGGCACGTCATTGGCATGATGCACGCTGATGCCCTGCAGTGCCGCAGCGGGGCATCCGACGTCGGCGTCAACAGCAATGGCCAGTTCACGGACCCGTCCTGCTACATCCGCGAATACGGCGACACCACAGACATCATGGGCGCTGCGCAGTGGAACTCGCCGGTCATCAGCTCCACGTTTTGGGACTACGGAGGCCTCGGTCGAGGCGACGAAATCCGCGATACCGGCGTGGCCACGGGAGTCAAGAGTTACACCCTGAAGCCCTGGGGCGGCACAGAGGCCCAGCGCGCCATCAAGTTCACGGATCCTGTCAGCCGGGAGGTCTACTACCTGGAACTCCGGCAGCCTGTGGGTGCTTACGACAGCTACCTCTCTGGCGGCAACAAGGGCGTCAAAATCGTCCAGCGCGGCGGTGCCACCATCGCCTCGTCACTGATTCTTATGCCGGACACCACCCCTTTTAATGGTTGGTACAGCCAGAACCATGCCTGGCAGGCAGGCAGCACTTTCACCACCTATACGGGCACCAGGGTGACCATCAACTCGGTCAGCGCCACGTCGGCCACGGTGACCATCAACGCTGACACCAAACTGAAGACGCGGATGAGCTTTTCCGCCGGCGATTTCGACGGCGACAAGCTTGCCGACGTCCTTTCCCGCGAAGCGGACGGTTCGCTTCTGCTCTATGCAGGGCTGCCCGGAAACCGTCTTGAAGAGCCCGTGCGAATTGGCAGTGGCTGGGATATTTTCAACGCTGTACTGGGCACCTCCGATTTCAACGGTGACGGCTTCGCTGACATTCTGGCGCGCAGCAGCGACGGCGCTCTGTGGCTCTACCCGGGCAACGGCAAGGGCGGGTTCCTGCCACGCCTGCAGGTAGGTATTGGCTGGCAGGGCTTCACCCAGTTGGTGGCTCCTGGTGACTTCAACGGCGATGGCCGGGCAGACCTGGTGGCAAGCGGAACCGATGGCCGGCTGTGGCTCTATCCCGGAAACGGCTCCGGAGGCTTCCTGGCCCAGCGGCAGATCGGCCAGGGCTGGGATGCGTTCACCAGTCTTTCGGCGGCGGGAACGTTCGGGGGCGGTATAGCAGGACTCCTGGCCCGTTCGTCGGACGGCACCCTCTACGTCTACCCCGGCGACGGCAAGGGCAGCCTCCTGCCGCGTACCGCCGTCGGGACTGGATGGAACCTGGCGGGCGACATCGTCGGCGGGCAGGAATTTACCGGAGACGGCAAAGCCGACGTCCTCGGCGTCGGTTCACGCATGACCCTTTATCCCGGTGACGGGACCGGCTTCGCGGACCGCTTGGCGATTGGAACCGGTTGGAACCAGTTCAGCCAGGTGTGGGAGGCGGGGGATTTCGACGGCGATGCTGTCGCTGACATTTTGGCCCGCGGCACCAATGGCATCCTGTGGCTCTACCCTGGCAACGGTTCGGGTGGTTTCTTGCCGCGCGTGCAGGTGGGGACGGGCTGGAACGTCTTCACGTCAGTTTTGAGTGTGGGCGATTTTGATGGTGACAAGCACCCGGATCTTGTGGCCAGGGCCTCCGATGGGACGCTGTGGCTGTACCCGACCGACGGGAAGGGCCAGTTCCTTGCCCGCAAACAGATCGGCACTGGCTGGCAGGGCTTCACGCAGATGCTGGCGCCGGGCGACTTCTCCGGTGATGGAAAGGCTGACATCCTGGCGCGCGCCGCGGATGGAACCTTATGGCTTTACCCCGGAAATGGGGCCGGGGGATTCCAGCCATGGAAGCAGGTCGGTACCGGGTGGAATATCTTCAATGCGGTGATGCAGGGCAGCGACTTCAACGGTGACGGTCGGGAAGATGTCCTTGCCCGGGGGACGGACGGGGCGCTGTGGCTTTACCCGGGCAACGGCAGCGGAGGGTTCCTCGCACGGCAGTACCTGGGCTCTGGATGGAACATGTTCACCTCCTTCGCTGCCCTCGGCAACGCTTTCACGGGCACAGGCGATCCGACCCTGGTTGGTGTAGCCGGCGACGGAACGCTGCTGCTTTACTCCGGGACGGGCACGGGAAAGTTCAAGCCGGTGGCGGTGGACCCGCGGTAGCATCGGCGAGGTCTGGCGGCTCCTTCCCCGTTGCCATAAGCCCTCAGGTTTAGGGCAAGCAAAAACCCGGAATGTCTCGTGACAGTCCGGGTTTTCGCTGCCTTGGTCCCAGCTCACTGGGAAGAAGCGTCGGGCTTAGGCGTGCTGGGCTTGCTTGGGCAGGCCGAGCTCCGCAGTTGGGGTCTTGGCTGATTCGCGGGCCGTCATGGCTGAGACGGCTGCGATCACGCAGATCACGGCGGTGAAGATGGAGATCTGCACCCACCCGCCGGGCTTGGTTCCGCCCAGTGCAGTCACGATTGCCGGGGCGAACCCTGCCATGAGGAAGCCCAGCTGGGTGCCGATAGCCAGGCCGGAGAAGCGGACCTTGGTGCTGAACATTTCACCGTAGAAGGACGGCCATACTGCGTTGGCAGCGGCGTACCCGAAGGAGAAGAACACCACGGACACCAGGAACATCAGCGGCACATTGCCCGATTCCAGGGTGAGCAGGAAGACCGGGGTCATGACGGCGCTGGCAAGGGCGCCGTAGATGAAGACGGGCTTGCGGCCGATCCTGTCCGAAAGCATGCCGAACAGGGGCTGTGTTCCGAGGGCCACGATGTTGGCTACAACTACGAGCCACAGGGTGATGGTGCTGTTGACCCCGGCGACGTCCTGGGCGTACTTGATGGCGAGCGTTCCGAACACGGTGCTCACTGCGGCGATGAAGGCGCAGCAGACGACGCGCAGGGCATCGCGCCAGTGCAGGCGGAGCAGGTCGGCAACAGGGAGCTTGGAGATTTCGTTGTTCTTCTTGGCTTCTGCGAATGCCGGGGGCTCGTGCAGCGTGCGGCGGATAAAGAACGCCACCAGAACCACGACAGCGCTCAACCAGAACGGAATACGCCAGCCGATGCCGTACTTGATGTCGTCCGGCAGGGCCACCACAGGAATGAAGACCAGCGCTGCCAGGATCTGGCCGCCCTGGGTGCCGGTGAGGGTCCACGAGGTGAAGAACGAGCGGCGGTTGTCCGGAGCGTGCTCCAGCGTCATGGACGAGGCGCCAGCCTGCTCGCCGGCAGCCGAGAGGCCCTGGCAAAGACGGGCCAGAACCAGCAGGACGGGCGCCCACCAGCCGATGGTCTTGAAGTCGGGGAGACAGCCGATCACAAAGGTAGCTGCACCCATCAGGACCAAGGTGAACATGAGCACCTTCTGCCGGCCGATCCTGTCACCGAAGTGGCCCAGGATCACCGCGCCCACGGGGCGGGCAACATAAGCGAAGCCAAACGTCGCGAAGGACATGATGGCCGCGTTGGCATCGGCGGACGGGAAGAACACGTGGGGGAAGATCAGGGCCGCGGCCGAGCCGAAGATGAAGAAGTCGTAGTACTCGACGGCGCTGCCCAGGAAGCTGGCAAGCGCGGCTTTCTTGGGGGTTCCGGCGGCGGTTTCAGTGCCTGGCGTCGCTGACGGCATTGTTTGGCTCATGGGTGGTTCCTTCTGTGACGACGATGTCGCGGATCTGGCTTTCGTGGGGAGACCCAAGCGAGGTGCGGCCGGTCAATCCCAGACAAGTAACCACATGGTGAGAGTTACTTGTGCAATACAGCAATAGTGGCTGTGAGTGGGGTCACTTGTCAAGAGAAGTCACCACCATCTAGAAATAGCTCTCACTATGTGAGAGCATCGAGCTATGAGTGTGAAAGAGGACACAAAGACAGACATGGTCGGCAAGGCACTGAGCTTGTTGGTACTACTGGGCGATGAGCCGCGCGGCGCCAGTGCGGCGGATCTTGCGAGGAGTGCCGGGCTGCCGTTCAGCACCACATACCGCCTGCTGGGCTCGCTGACGCGCGATGGCTTTGTGGATTACGAGCCCGACGGGCGCCGGTATCACTTGGGCTTGCGCGTCTTCCAGCTCGGTCAGCGGGTATCGAACCACCATGGGTTCGCCGCAACTGCGCTGCCCGTCCTGCAGCGGGTTACTGATCGCACGCATGAGGCCACCATCCTCTCCGTCCGCGATGGCAACCACCATCTGACGGTCAACAAGGTGGACGGCCCCAAGACCTTCCGCGTCACCAGTGACCCTGGCCATCTCGGGGCGCTCCATACAACTTCGGTGGGCAAGGCGATCGTGGCGTTCGAGGATGAGATTGAGCGCAAGCGGCTCTTGGAGGAGCTCCCCCTGGATCCGCTCACCCAGCATTCCATCACCGATCGCGACACGTTTCGTGAGGAGATCGAGCAAGTCCGGCGGCAGGGCTACGCCGTGATGGACGAAGAGAATGAGATCGGCATGCGCGCCGTCGCTGTTCCCGTCCTCAATTCGCAGGGTCACGCCTTCGCCTCTGTGGCCGTCGCCGTGCCGGTGTTTCGCATGACCATGGAGGAGCTGATCGCCCACGTGCCCACCCTGCAGGAGGCTGCGGCTGAACTCGCGGCCCGCCTGCCCCAGCGCTAATCCCAACCAGGTGACAGCAACTGTCGCTATGAGCCCCCAGTGGAGCGTTATCTGTTACCTGGTTGGGAGTGCCCTTCGCAGATGTTCGCGATAAGAACATGCGTGCGGAATATGAACACTTGTAGTAATCTAAGAACACCCGGTCAGGCGGCGCCCCCAAAAGGCGTCGAATCCCGCGGTGCTGAAGTCAAAGGAGCTTTAGGATGAGCAACCGAGCCGAGTCCGTTCTGGTGGGCCTCATAGGCGAAGGCGTTATGCCCTCGCTCACGCCGCCCATGCACGAACGCGAAGCCGATGTGCAGGGCCTTCGCTTGCTGTACCGCCCTATCGACCTGCTGGAACTCGAGTTGCCGGCCACCGCCGTCGGGGATCTCCTGACTGCCGCCCAGCGCATGGGCTTCAACGGCCTCAACATCACGCACCCGTGCAAGCAGCTGGTGCTACAGCACCTTGATGAAATTTCCGACGACGCCCGTCGCCTGGGTGCCGTCAATACAGTCTTGATTCAGGACGGTCGGCTTATTGGCCACAACACCGACTTCTCCGGCTTCGGCTCGGCGCTCGCCGACGGGCTGCCCGGGGCGACGCTGGACCGCGTGGTCCAGCTGGGCGCAGGCGGCGCCGGCTCGGCCGTGGCCTACGCGCTCCTCACAGCCGGCGTCGGCACGCTGGACCTCGTGGACATGGATCCTGCGCGTGCTGCGGAACGTGCCGCAGAGCTCGGCGGGCTCTTCCCCGAAGCCACCGTCACGCCGCGGAGCACCGACGAACTCCCGCAGATCATGCCCCTTGCCGACGGCCTGGTGCACTGCACGCCGGTCGGAATGGCCGCCCACCCCGGCCTGCCGCTGGACATCGATCTCCTGGAACCGCGCCACTGGGTGGCGGACATCGTCTACCGCCCCATCGAAACCCAGCTGGTCCGCGAAGCGCGCGCCAAGGGCTGCGACGTCCTCGACGGCGGCCGGATGGCGGTCGGCCAGGCGGCCGACGCCTTCAGGCTCATCACCGGACGGGATGCCGACCGCGACCGCATGCGCGCACACTTTCTGGAGCTGATCGCCGCCGAGGATGCAGCAGCCCCGGCACTCGCGAAGGCAGGCCGCTGATGCGCACAGGAATCGCCACCGTCTGCCTGTCCGGCACTTTGAAAGAGAAGATGCAGGCCTGCGCCATTGCTGGCTTCGACGGAATCGAGATCTTCGAGCAGGACCTTGTGACCTCGCCGCACAGTCCGGAAGAAGTCCGGAAAATGGCGGCGGATCTCGGGTTGGGCTTGGATTTGTACCAGCCGTTCCGGGATTTCGACGGCGTCACTCCGGACTTGCTGAAGGCCAACCTTAAGCGCGCCGAGGCCAAGTTCAACCTGATGGAACGCCTGGGCATGGACACCATCCTGGTCTGCTCCAACGTCGCCACGGCAACCATCGACGATGACGCGCTGAGGGCCGGGCAGCTGGCCGAACTCGCCGAACTTGCGGGGGCCCACGGCGTCAACGTTGCTTACGAAGCGCTGGCCTGGGGCAAGTATGTCAACGACTACGAGCACGCCTACCGCCTGGTGGAGATGGTGAACCACCCCAACCTGGGCACCTGCCTGGACTCCTTCCACATCCTCTCCCGTGACTGGGACACCGCGCCCATCGAGGACATCAACGCGGAGAAGATCTTCTTCGTCCAGGTTGCCGATGCCCCCAAGCTCTCCATGGACGTCCTCTCCTGGAGCCGCCACTACCGCGTGTTCCCGGGCGAAGGGCAGTTCGAGCTCGCAAAGTTCATGGGCCACGTCGTCCGGGCCGGCTACACGGGGCCGGTCTCCTTGGAAGTCTTTAATGACGTCTTCCGGCAGTCCGACACGGATCGCACCGCCGTTGACGCCATGCGTTCGTTGATCTGGCTGGAGGAGCAGAGCGCCCAGTGGCTGGCAAGCAGCCCCGCGGGAACCGAAGCCGCCGGCAACGAAAGCGCGTCCCGCCGTCGTTATCCCATGGAACTTGCCACGCTGCCCAAGGTGAACGAACCCGCCGGCTTCAACTTCGCCGAGGTCAAGGCTGACGACACCGCGCAGCTGGAGAAGCTCCTGGGCCAGCTCGGCTTCGGGTTCGAAGGCCGCCACCGCACCAAGGACGTCCAACTATGGACCATGGGACAGGCGCGCGTGATCATCAACGAACAGGCGGCACAAAACGCTGAACCGGCCATTGCCGCTTTGGGATTCGACGTCGACTCTCCAGTGATTGCCTCCGCTCGCGCCCAGCAGCTCAAGGCTCCCGTGGTGGCCCGCAAGGTCCAGGCGGACGAGGAGGTCTTCCAAGGCATCTCCGCACCGGACTCCACCGAGATCTTCCTCTGCCAGGGCAGCCCGGATGGGACCGCGGCGTGGACGCACGAGTTCGGCGAAGGCCAGGAGCACGCCTCCAGCGCACAGAACGCAGTGATTGACCACGTCAACCTGGCCCAGCCGTGGCAACACTTTGACGAGGCTGTGCTCTTCTACACCAGCGCGTTGGCTTTGGAACCACAGCCGTTCGCTGAGGTTCCCAGCCCCAATGGCCTGGTGCGCTCGCAGGTCATGGAGACCAGCAACGGTGCGATCAGGCTGGTCCTGAACCTGGCGCCCGCGCAGCAGGCCCAAACAGCCCGTAAAACGTACCAGGAACACATCGCCTTCGCCGTGGACGACCTCGTGGCGGCTGCCCGCTCCGCCCAAGGAAGAGGCCTTGAGTTCCTGCAAATTCCGGCCAACTATTACGAGGACCTGGACGCCCGGTTCGATCTTGAACCCGGTTTCCTGGCCACCCTCAAGGAGCTCAACCTCCTGTATGACCGGGACGCCAACGGCGAATTCCTCCACTTCTACACCGCCACCGTGGGCAGTGTGTTCTTCGAAATGGTGGAGCGCCGCGGCAATTACGACGGCTACGGGGCGCCCAACGCCCCGGTGCGCCACGCCGTCCAATACGACTCGCTCCACCGGGTGTAAACCCGCCCCGCCCCGCAAACCCAAGAGAACCCACCAACCGAAAGGAGCCGGCCGTGCCGCAAGAACAGATAGCACAGGCGCTCGAATCCGAGGAACTCGTGCCGCCCGCTGAGCCACACGCCGCAAATGCCGCCCATCCAGCCAAGAAGGTGGAAACCCAAGCGGATCTCAGTGCTGAGATCAAGGGCATCGGGGACCGCTACGCCGAGGCGTTGAAGAACGGCAAGGGACCGGAGACCATGCCGCGGCTGGATTACGCGCCGTACCGCAGCAGCATCCTGCGCCATCCCACCAAGAGCCTGCACCACGCGGACCCGGAGACCATTGAGCTTTACTCGCCGGCATTCGGACACCAGGACGTGCACGCCCTGGAATCCGACCTGACCATCCAGCACAACGGCGAACCGCAGGGTGAGCGCATCATCGTATCCGGCCGCGTACTCGATGGTGATGGCCGTCCGGTGGCGGGCCAGCTGGTGGAGATCTGGCAGGCCAACGCATCAGGCCGCTACATCCACAAGCGCGACCAGCACCCCGCACCGCTGGACCCGAACTTCACCGGCGTCGGCCGGTGCATCACCGGTGACGACGGCTCGTACAGCTTCACCACCATCAAGCCCGGCGCCTACCCGTGGAAGAACCACCTGAACGCCTGGCGCCCGGCGCACATCCACTTCTCCATGTTCGGCTCGGAGTTCACCCAGCGGATCGTCACCCAGATGTACTTCCCGGGCGACCAGCTCTTCCCGCTGGATCCCATCTACCAGTCCATCGTGGACCAGGATGCCCGCGACCGCCTGGTGGCCCAATACGACCATGAGCTCACCAGCCCCGAGTGGGCCCTCGGCTACAAGTGGGACATCATCCTGACCGGTTCCAAGCGCACCTGGACCGAAAACGAAGCATACGGCGACGCCGGGGACGAGGAGTAAGCGCATGAGCAAGCTGGCACCCACACCGGGCCAGACCGTAGGACCCTTCTACGGCTACGCCCTCCCCTTTAACAAGGACAACGAACTCCTGGCTCCCGGCAGCCCCGGCAGCATCCGCCTCCAAGGCACCGTGTACGACGGCGCCGGTGATGCCATTCCGGACGCCATCCTGGAAATCTGGCAGCCGGATTCCGACGGCAACATCGTCCAGCGCACCGGTTCCCTGGTCCGCGACGGCTACACCTTCACCGGGTGGGGCCGTGGCTCCGTGGGCAACTCCGGCGTCTACACGTTCACCACCGTCAACCCCGGCCCCACGGCACCCGGCGCAGCACCGTTCATCTCCGTGGCCGTGTTTGCCCGTGGCCTCATGAACCGCCTCTTCACCCGCGTCTACCTGCCGGAGAACGAGGAAGCCCTGGCCAACGATCCTTTGCTGAGCTCCCTGGACCCCGAGCGCCGCAAGACGCTCATCGCCCGCCGCGATCCTGACGGCGGCCTCACCTGGGACATCCGCCTGCAGGGTGGCGACGAGACCGTCTTCCTGGATTTCCAGCAGGACGGCTCGCTGGATCTGGCGACGGACCAGGCATGACCAACGGCGACTTCGGCCTCCTCAGCCCCGTCTCGGCCTCGCCCACTGTGGCGGCGCTGACGGGCGACCGTGCCGTGATCACGGCAATCCTCGACGTCGAAGCCTCCTGGGCTGCCGTCCTTGAGGAGGCGGGACTGGCTCCCGCAGGATCCGCCGCCGTGGTGGCCGAAGCCGCCGATGCCGGTTCTTACGACGTTCTTTCGGTAGCGGAACGCGCCCAGGGTGGCGGAAACCCGGTCATCCCCCTGCTCGGTGATCTGCGGGCCCGGGTCCGGGAGTTGGATACCGCCGGCGTTGGCGCGAATTCCGCTGTCCACACCTCGCTGACCAGCCAGGACGTCCTCGACTCCGCGCTCATGCTGCTCGCCAGCCGCACCGTTACGGCGTTGCTGGCAGAGGCCAAGGGCACGACGACGGCGCTGGCTACCTTGGCGGAGCAACATGCGGACACGCTGTGCGTGGGCAGGAGCCTGACGCAGCATGCGCTTCCGTACACGTTCGGGCTCAAGGCGGCCCAGTGGTTCCAGGGCGTGGCCGCTGCTGCTGAGCGGTTGGAGTCCCTGGAGTTGCCGGTGCAGTTTGGTGGGGCTGGGGGAACGCTGGCCTCGGGTACCAAGCTGACTGCAGGATCGGCCGCGACGCCGTTCACACTGGCCGATGCGCTGGCCGCCGCACTGGGCCTCGCACCCGCTGCCGCTCCGTGGCACACCAACCGCCTCGCGATCACTGCCCTCGGCGACGGGCTCGCTGCACTGATCGATTCCTTCGGCAAGATTGCTGCCGACCTGCTGTTCCTGAGCCGCCCGGAAGTCGGCGAACTTGGCGAACCGTTGGCGGCCGGACGAGGAGTTTCCTCGGCCATGCCGCAGAAGCAGAACCCTGTCTTGTCGGTGCTGATCCGCAGTGCGGCGTTGCAGGCTCCCGGGCTGGCATCGCAACTCCATCTCGCGGCTGCAACTTTCAACGACGAGCGGCCGGACGGCGCCTGGCATAGTGAATGGCCGGCCCTCCGCCAGTTGCTCGCCCTGGCCATGGGCGCTGCGGGACACCTCCGCGAACTCGCAGAAGGCCTCCGGGTCTTCCCCGACGCAATGCGCCGGAACCTCGACATCTCGGGGCCGTTGCTCCTCAGCGAAGGGGTGGTGGCCGCCGTCGCACCGCTCCTGGGTGAGGAAGGAAAGCAGAAGCTGCAGGCCGTCGTCGACGAAACCTTGAAGGCGGCCGCCGCCGAACAGACCCGCATTTACACCAAACTGCTGCGCGAAACCGTTCCGGCGGACCAGCTCTCGGACGCCGGACTTGAGGCGCTGCTGGATCCGGCGAGCTACCTTGGCGAAGCGCGTGAGATCAGCCGCCGTATCCTCGCCGCGTACCCGCACTTTGCAGCGCCCACTAAAGGGATCGAAGCCTCATCGAAGGGAGCCACTCGTGGCTAAGCCAACTGTCAAGGCCGTGCTGCTCTCCCCGCAGCGCGAACTGGGAGCGAAGCCGCTCCTGGTGGTGGGCCCGTCGCTGGGCACCTCCACTGTGCTGTGGACGGAAACCGCTGCCCTCCTGGGCGACGAGTACGACGTCATCGGCTGGGACCTCCCCGGCCACGGCATCTCGCCGACCACCACCGAAGGTTTCGAAGTTGCGGAACTGGCGGACGCCGTCGTCGATCTTGTCGACTCTGTTTCGCCGGGCGGAAAGTTCCACTACGCCGGTGTCTCCCTGGGCGGGGCCACCGGCCTGCAGCTCGGGATCAAGCACGGCGACCGCCTCCGCAGCCTGTCTGTCCAGTGCACCGGTGCCAAGCTCGGCACCCCGGAAGGCTGGCTGGAACGCGCGGAGACCGTCCGCAAACTGGGCACGCCCGTGATGATCCAAGGCTCCGCGGAGCGTTGGTTTGCGCCCGGATTCATGGACCGCCAGCCGGACATCAGCAGTCGCCTCCTGCACGCCCTGCGCGACGCCGACCGCTTCGGCTACTCGTTCTGCTGCGAAGCCCTGGCGTCGTTCGACGTCCGCGAGCAGCTCGGCAGCATCACCGTCCCCACGCTGGCGATCGCCGGCGTCGAAGATTCTGTTGCTCCGCCGTCGTTCGCCGAGGCTGTTGCCGCCGGTATTACCGCAGGCGGCGGTACCGCCCGGGCTGTAGCGCTCGACGGCGTCGCCCACCTCGCCCCCGCCGAGGCGCCCGCCGCCGTGGCGGAATTGATGCGCACCTTCATGAAGGAGAACGGACTGTGACTACTTCCGACCACAACGGCGCCGTACAGCCCGGCGCTACCGCCCAGGACATTTACGACGCCGGCATGGTGGTCCGCCGGGAAGTGCTGGGCGATGCGCACGTGGACCGGGCCAACGCCACCAAGGATTCCTTTACCGAGGACTACCAGGACATGATCACCAGGATCGCCTGGGGTGGCATCTGGACGCGACCCGGCCTCAGCCGGCAAATGCGATCCGCGGTCACCCTCACAGCACTGGTGGCCCACGGTCACTGGGAGGAGCTCGCCATGCACGTCCGGGCGGCCCTCAACAACGGCCTCAGCAGGGACGAGATCAAGGAAATCCTGCTGCAGACCGCCATTTATTGCAGTGTTCCGTCGGCCAATTCGGCCTTCAAGACGGCCCAGAAAGTATTCGCTGACCTGGACGCCAACGAACCCAACTAAGTCCCCCACCCAGGTGGGAAGAACGAAAGAGAAACCCATGAACCAGGCTTTTGTGTACGACGCCGTGCGCACGCCCTTTGGCAAGTTCGGCTCCGGCCTTGCCGCTGTCCGTCCCGATGACCTTGCCGCGCATGTGGTCCGTGAGTCTGTTCGCCGGGCGCCGGGGCTGGATGTTGAGCGGATCGACGAGGTGGTGTTCGGCAACGCCAACGGTGCAGGCGAGGAAAACCGCAACGTGGCCCGCATGGCTACCCTGTTGGCTGGCTTGCCGGTCTCCATCCCGGGCACCACGGTCAACCGGCTGTGCGGCTCGTCCCTGGACGCGGCGATCATCGCTTCGCGGCAGATCAACGCCGGCGACGCCGACCTCATGCTGGTAGGCGGTGCCGAATCCATGAGCCGTGCGCCGTGGGTGTTGCCAAAGACCTCCAAGCCCTACCCGGCCGGGGATATGACCCTCGCTTCCACCACGCTGGGTTGGCGTTTGGTGAACCCTGCGATGAACAAGGACTGGACCATCTCCCTGGGTGAGGCCACAGAGCGGCTGCGCGAGAAGTACGGGATCACCCGGGAGCGGCAGGATGCTTTTGCGGCTGATTCGCACAATCTGGCCGACGCTGCGTGGAACGAAGGCTTCTACGATTCTTTGGTGTCGCAGGTTCCGGGCACTGATCTGGTCCGTGATGAGGGCATCCGTGCCGGATCATCGGCGGAGAAGCTGGCCGGGTTGAAGACGGTGTTCCGGCCTGAGTCGTCGGGGCCCGACGGCGGTACGGTCACCGCCGGGAATGCCTCGCCGTTGTCTGATGGTGCTTCGGCGGCATGGATCGGTTCGGAAGCGGCTGCTGGGATGCTGGGCCTGGAGCCCCTCGCCCGCATTGCCGGCCGCGGCGCGCATGGCAATGATCCCCAGTTCTTCGGATTCGCCCCGGTTGAAGCGGCGAACAAGGCCCTCGCTAAGGCGGGCATCGGCTGGGACCAGGTTGGCGCCGTCGAACTTAATGAAGCGTTCGCCGCGCAGTCGCTGGCGTGCGTTGACGCATGGGGGATCGACCCCGGGATCGTGAACCGCCACGGCGGTGCGATCGCGATGGGCCACCCGCTGGGTGCCTCCGGTACCCGCATCCTTGGCACGCTGGCCCGTTCCTTGCAGGCTTCCGGGCAGCGCTGGGGCGTTGCAGCGATCTGCATCGGCGTGGGCCAAGGACTGGCCGTGGTGCTCGAAAACGTCACTGCCGGCGCTTCGGCATAGAAAGGGCTGGTCATGTTGAATTTTATTGACACTGTGGGCGAGGCTGTCGCCGGCATCAAGGACGGCTCCACGGTGATGATCGGTGGCTTCGGCAACGCCGGGCAGCCGTTCGAACTCATCGACGCCCTGATGGATTGCGGTGCCAAGGACCTGACCGTGGTCAACAACAACGCCGGCCAGGGCGACCAAGGCTTGGCGTTGCTGATCAAGGAAGGCCGGGTCCGGAAGATGATCTGTTCCTTCCCTCGGCAGTCCGATTCCTGGCACTTCGACGCCAAGTTCCACGCCGGCGAGATCGAGTTGGAACTTGTCCCGCAGGGCAACCTTGCCGAACGCATCCGCGCCGCCGGCGCCGGAATTGGTGGGTTCTTCACGCCCACCGGCTACGGCACCACCCTGGCCGAGGGCAAGGAAACCCGGTTGTTGGATGGAAAGTGGCAGGTGTTTGAGACGCCGATCCACGCCGATGTCGCCCTCATCAAGGCACTCAAGGCCGACGGCAAGGGCAACCTCGTGTACCGCAAGACCGCCCGGAACTTCGGGCCCATCATGGCCGCCGCGGCCAAGCACACGATTGTGCAGGTCTCGGAGATCGTGCCCACCGGTTCCCTGGATCCGGAGAACGTGGTGACCCCGGGGATTTACGTCAACAGTGTGGTCCGCGTCGATTCTGCCGGAACAAAAGAAGAGGTGGCCTGAGCATGAGCACCCAGACAAGCATCCAGACGTCCGAGAAGCCGCTGGGCCGCGACGAACTCGCCCAGCTGGTGGCCCGCGACATCGTTCCCGGGTCGTTCGTGAACCTGGGCATCGGCCAGCCGACGCTCGTGTCCAACTACCTCACCGAGGAACAAAACATCACCCTCCACACGGAGAACGGGATGCTCGGCATGGGCCCGGCAGCTGAGGGCGGTGACGTCGATGGTGACTTAATCAATGCCGGGAAGATCCCCGTCACCGAGCTGCCCGGTGCCTCATACTTCCACCACGCAGACTCGTTCGCGATCATGCGCGGCGGGCACCTGGACATCTGTGTCCTCGGCGCGTTCCAGGTTTCCGCCACCGGTGATCTCGCCAACTGGCACACCGGCGCCCCGGACGCCATTCCCGCCGTAGGTGGCGCAATGGACCTGGCAACGGGAGCCAAGGACGTCTTCGTGATGATGACTTTGTTGACGCGCGAGGGCGTATCCAAGCTCGTGGAGCAGTGCACCTACCCGCTGACCGGCGTCGGCTGCGTGACCCGCGTGTACACAGACAAAGCCGTCTTCCTGACAGGCCCCGACGGCGTCACCGTCCGCGAGACGTTCGGCTGCACTTTCGAAGAAATCCAGGAGCTCGTACCGCTGCCGTTGAAAAAGCCGGCCTAACAAAGGCAGAGCAGGCCCCGCAAATTCGGGCTCCTCGTTGCGAGGCCCGCTGTGCAGGGTTTCCGGGGTGCTAACCCTGCAGAGTAGGCCCCGCAAGTTCGGCCCTCTCGTTGCGAGGCCCGCAACGCACCCTAGGATTGGTAACCATGACCGACTCCGCAGTTACCCCGCAGGCCAGCGACCAGTACGTCCAGTCGTTGGCCCGGGGTCTCGCAGTGATCCGGGCGTTCGATGCGAACAACCCGGTGATGACCCTCAGCGAAGTCGCCGCCCGTACTGACCTGACGCGCGCCACGGCCCGGAGGTTCCTGCACACCCTGGTGGAGCTCGGCTACGTCCGCACCGACGGCAAGACCTTCGCCCTCACGGCCAAGGTGCTGCAGCTTGGCTACTCCTACCTGTCGGCGCTGTCCCTGCCGCAGTTGGCCCAGCCGCACTTGGAGCAGCTGAGCCTGAAACTGGGGGAGTCCACGTCCGCCGCGGTCCTGGACGGACCGGACATCTTCTACGTGGCCCGTGTCGCCACCCGCAGGATTATGAATGTCGGCATCACGGTCGGCACCCGCTTCCCCGCTTACGCCACCTCCATGGGCCGGGTGCTGCTCGCCGGCCTGCCGCAGGCCAAGCTGGAGGCTTACCTCACGACGGCGGAACTCACCCCGCTCACGCCGCGAACCGTCGCCAGCGTCCCCGACCTGAGGGCCGCCGTCGAACGCGTCCGTACGCAAGGCTGGTGCCTGCTGGACCAGGAGCTGGAGATCGGGCTGATGTCCATCGCCGCGCCCGTGTGGAACCACAACAACGGCGATAATGTGGCTGCGATCAACGTGTCCCTTCAGGCCCAGGCGGTAGCAGCCCAGCCGGATCCGGAGAAGTACCTCGATGCAGTGCGGCAGGAAGTGGTGGCCACGGCCAACGCCATCTCGCAGGACGTCTCGGCGAAGCACTAGGCCGTCACGACCTACTTCCGGATCGAAGCCAGCCGCGTCTCCAGGATCCGCCGCACCAGCGAGTCCGGGACGGGGTTGTCCGCCGAAAACCGCAGCGTCCCCGGCGACCATGAGTAGCCCCCCAGCTCTTCCGACATCTCGGGCAGGATCTGCCCACTGAACGGATACAGTGCCAGGTGCTTTTTGGTTTCCTGCACGCTCAGGAAGCCCTTGCCATCAACCAGCAGCGCGGGCATCCCGTAGCTGACGCCTTCCTCGGCCTCCGGTGCGAGCTCGCGGGCGATCCCCACAATCCGTTCAAGAATGACGCGATTGCCCGCAGCGACGCTCTCCAAGTATTCGGTGACAGTTCCCATAGGGACATGGTTCACCACAGGCGCCCGGTACGGCCAGAGGCTCAGCGCTCGGGAATGACCGCGATGCCTTGGATTTCGATCAGGGCCTCCTTCTGCCACAGCCGTGTGACACCGATACCAGCCATTGCCGGATACTGCGATCCCGCCATCTCCCGCCAGATGCGTCCGATTTCGCGACCGTTGGCCATGTAGTCGTCCACGTCCGTGAGGTAAATGGTCACGTTGACCAAATCCTCGGGTTCTCCACCGGCTTCACGCAGCGTGGTGATCACGTTGGAGAAGGCCTGAGTGAACTGCTCCACGATGCCGCCGGGAACAATGTTCATGTTCTTGTCCAGGGCCGTCTGTCCACCCAGGAAAACTGTGTTGCCGGCAAGAATGCCGTGCGCGAAGCCTGATGGCTTGGGCAGCGATTCCGGGTTGATCGTCTGGTGGCTCATGCTGTTCCTCCTCGTTGTGGCAACTGCAAAAACTTTTGGAAAGCCTCTGTGCAGATCATTTCCGCCGTGCTACGTTGAGCATATGTGACGATCGTAAAAAAGTCGACACATCGTAAAACTCGAAGGGAACCTGCAATGAAACTCGCCACCTTGCGCACGGCCAACGGAGGTACGACGGCGGCACTCGCCACGGGCGCCGACTCTTACCTCGCGCTGCCCGCCACAGACGTTGGGGCGCTCCTGGCCCAACCGGAGTGGCGTGCTGTGGTGGAAGAGGCCGCAGCATCCACGAACCAGACCGTGATAGCAGCAGCTGACGCGGACCTCGCCCCACTTCTTCCCCGGGCCGGCAAGGTCATCTGCTGCGGCCTGAACTACGGGGACCACATCCAGGAAATGGGCCGCGACCTTCCGGAGTACCCCACGCTGTTCGCCAAGTACGCGGACACCCTGGTGGGCGCAAACGACGCTGTGGAAGTCCACGGCAGCGGCCGCGTCGACTGGGAAGCCGAGCTCGCCGTCGTCGTGGGTTCTGAACTGTTCCGCGCCGATGAAGACCGGGCCCGTGAGGCCATCGCCGGGTACACCGTGGCCAACGATGTCTCCATGCGCGACTGGCAGAGCCGGACGCTGCAGTGGTTCCAAGGTAAAGCCTGGGACGGCACCACTCCGGTAGGGCCGGTCATGGTCACTGCGGATGAATCCGGCCCCCATGACGTCGAGGGCTTCAACGTCCGTGGGTACGTCAACGGAGAGCTCGTCCAGCACGGAAACACCAGCACCTTGGTGTTCGGCCCGGCGCAGCTCTTGTCCTACATTTCGCAGTTCACCATCCTGCGTCCTGGCGACCTTGTCCTCACGGGCACGCCCGGGGGAGTGGGTATGGGGATGACCCCGCCCCGCTTCCTCAAGGACGGAGACGTCCTCGCCACCGAGATCGACGGGATCGGCCGGCTGGAAAACACGTTCCGGATCCACGCGCCTGTCGCAGTCCCCGCCTAAGAAACGTCACACCACACCAAAGGAGACAAACCCATGAGCCAGACCACCACCGAATACCGCCTCGAAGGCGACAACTCCATCTATGCCCAGGCTGACGGCAAGGTTGTCCCCGTTGTCACCCGCGCCGGCGCCGAAGACACCAATACCGCCCAGTCCGGTGACTGCATCCGCGTCTCCGGTGTGAGCATCCAGCACACTCCGGCAACCAAGATCTGGTTCGGCCAGGTATCCAACACCCCCGGATACCGCTCACTGCCGCACCACCACGGTGAGGCCGAAACCGGCGGTTACGTACTCCGGGGCCACGGCCGCATCTACTTCGGCGAGGACTACTCGGAGTTCATCGACATGAAGGCCGGCGACTGGGTGTTCGTGCCGCCCTTCATGCCCCACGTAGAAGCCAACATGTCCGTCACGGAAGAACTGGTCTGGCTCACCGCGCGTACGCCGGAGAACCTCGTGGTCAACCTCGAAGACGTTGCCGACGAAACCCTCGCCGACTACCGCCGGGCCTAAGCCATGATCACTGGAACCCTAACGTCGGAGACCTTCCTGAAGGCCATCGAGCTCACGCCGGCAACGGCCGAAGTATTCGATGAAGCGTATGAAGCAACCACCCAGTACGTGCCGTGGCCAAAAGCCTACGGTGGAGACATGGTGGCACAGGCAGCGGCCGCAATGATGCGGTCCGTTGATGCTGACAGGACTCTGCATTCGATGCACAGCTACTTCATGCGTCCGGTGGATATCGGTTCCAGTGTCCGGTACGAAGTGGAGCGCCTGAGGGACGGCCGCGGGTACTCCACCCGCACCGTTCGCGGCTTCCAGAACGGCAAGCCCGTGTATGCCGCGATGGGTTCCTTCCAGGTTCCCGAGGACGGGCCGGACTTCCAGCCTGAGGCGCCTGCCGCCGTCGAGCCTGAATCGCTGCGGACGGCAGCGGAAGCGCTGGACGGGACCGAGGGAGCGGCCGCAGACTATTGGTCCACGGGTCGTAGCTTCGATATGCGGCATATTCCCGGCCCGGTATACATCGAGCTTGAAGGCGGTGCGGTGCCTCAGCAAGCCATCTGGGTCAAAGCCTTTGACGCCCTGCCCGACGACGCCGACCTCCACCGCGCGGCCCTCGCCTACGTCTGCGATTACACGATTTTGGAGCCGCTGCTCCGGGTCAACGGACTGAACTGGTCCAGCCCCGGGCTCGCCACCGCCAGCCTTGACCACTCCATGTGGTTCCACCGGGACGGGCGTGCGGACGAATGGGTCTTATATGCCCAGGAAGCCATCTCCGGCCAGAGCAACCGGGGCCTTGCCATGGGCCGCTTCTTCGACCTGCAAGGAAGGCTCCTCGCCACCGTGGCCCAGGAGGGCATGATCCGCGCCGGCGCCTAAAGAGTTTTCTACCTCCCCAACCATCAGCTTCAACGACGCACCACTGAAAGGAACGGCCATGAGCATGTTGCCATCGGCCCACGTGGACACGTTCACCCGCGACCACCTGCCGCCCGCCGATACCTGGCCTGCGCTTGAATTCACCCTCCCCGAACTCCACTACCCGGAACGGCTCAACGCTGCCGCTGTGCTGATCGACGACGCTGTCGACCAGTACGGCGCGGACCGCCCGGCCCTGTGGACCCCCGACGGCACGGTCTGGACCTACGGTCAGCTCCAGAAGCGATCCAACCAGGTGGCCCAGGTCCTCACCGAGGACCTCGGTGTTGTTCCCGGAAACCGCGTGCTCCTGCGCGGCCCCAACAATCCGTGGATCGTCGCTGCCTGGCTGGGCGTTCTGAAGGCCGGCGGCGTAGTGGTCACCACCATGCCCATGCTGCGCTCCACCGAGGTGGCCACGCTCATCCAACTTACAAAGCCGACGGTCGCCATTTCGGACCACCGGTTTGTGGACGAGCTCGCCATTGCTGCCGGGGACGACCTCACCGTCCTGACGTACGGCGCCGGTAACGGATTCGACGACGACGGCGACCTCGCCTCCCGCTGCGAGCACAAGAGCGGCAAGTTCACAGCAGTGGACACAGCCTCCGACGACGTTGCCTTGCTGGGTCCGACGTCGGGCACCACCGGGGTGCCCAAGGTGACCATGCACTTCCACCGGGACATCCTGGCCAACGCAGATACCTTTGCCCGCTACATCCTGCAGCCCACCGCGGAGGACGTCTTCGCCGGTTCGCCACCCTTGGCCTTCACCTTTGGGCTGGGCGGTTTGGTGGTCTTCCCCCTCCGGTTTGGGGCGTCGTCGCTCTTGACCGAAAAGGCAGGACCTGTGGAACTGGCGGAGCACGCCTCGCAAGCCGGGGCCACCATCTTGTTCACCGCCCCCACTGCGTACCGCGCCATCCTGAAGGAGCAGCGCGGTGACCTCCTCCGTGGCCTGCGCATGGCCGTTTCCGCCGGAGAGCACCTTTCAAAAGAAACGTGGGAGGCCGTGCACCAGGCCACCGGGCTGCGGTTGGTCAACGGGATCGGTGCCACGGAAATGCTGCACGTGTTCATATCCGCTGCCGGCGACGACATCCGTCCGGGAACCACGGGCCGCGCTGTGCCGGGATACCGGGCCACCATCCTGGACGACGACGGCAACGAACTCGGCCCGGACACCATCGGCCGCCTCGCCGTGATTGGCCCTACCGGCTGCCGCTACCTGGACGACGCCCGCCAAGCGAATTACGTGGTCCGCGGGTGGAACGTCACGGGAGACACGTTCTCCATGGACGCTGACGGCTACTTCACCTACCAGGCCCGCTCGGACAACATGATCGTCTCCTCCGGTTACAACATCGGCGCTCCAGAGGTTGAAACGGCCATTGACCAGCACCCTGACGTCGTGGAAAACGCCGTGATCGGAGTTCCGGACGAGGAGCGCGGCAGCATCGTCTGCGCGTTCATTGTCCTGCGTGAAGGCGTCACCGGCGACGCCGCGAAGCGCAAGGAAATCCAGGACTTCGTAAAGCAAACCATCGCCCCGTACAAGTACCCACGGGACGTCCGCTTCGTCACCGAACTTCCGCGCAATCCCAGCGGTAAGCTCCAGCACTTCAAGCTCCGCGACAAGGTCCTCGCTGAGGATGCCACCACGAACGCGAGCCAGACCGAACAACTTACCCCCGCCGGCCAGAGCCAGGCCTGAGAAGGAGCAACATCCATGAAAATCGCAATTGTCGGAGGCGGCCCCGGCGGTCTCTACTTCGCAGCACTGATGAAGCAGCTGGATCCGTCCCACAACATCACTCTCTGGGAACGCAACGCTGCCAGCGACACCTTTGGCTTCGGCGTCGTCTTTTCCGATGAGACCCTGGGCGGCATCGGCAACGCCGATCCCGTGGTGGCCGAGTACATGAGCCGCCGTTTCGCCCGCTGGTCCGATATCGACATCCACTTCCGTGACCAGATGATCACGGTGGGCGGACAGGGCTTCGCTGCCATGAGCCGCAAGGAATTGCTGGAACTGCTGCAGCGCCGCTGCATCGAACTGAACGTGGACGTGCGCTTCAGCACCTTGGCTCCTGCTGTTGAGGAACTCGAAGCCAACTATGACCTTGTTCTTGCCGCGGACGGCATCAACTCGCAGATTCGCGCCAAGTACGCTGACTCGTTCAAGCCAAACCTGGACATGCGGACCAACAAGTTCATGTGGCTTGGTACGGACCAGGTATTCGAGGCCTTCAAGTTCTTCGTGAAGGAAACCGAGTGGGGCGTCATGCAGATCCACGGTTACCCCTACTCGGATGAGGGCTCCACGTTCATTGTGGAAATGCACCAGGACGTGTGGCACGCCGCGGGCTTCGACGAGACCGCCAGCGAGGTCTTCCCTCCCGGTGTCTCGGATGAGAAGGCCATCGCCAAGATCCGCGAGATCTTTGCCGAGGAACTCAACGGCTACGAGGTCCTGACCAATAACTCCAAGTGGATCAACTTCACCACGGTCCGCAACGAGAACTGGCGCCACAACAACGTAGTGCTGCTGGGCGACGCGGCCCACACTGCCCACTTCTCCATCGGGTCCGGCACCAAGCTGGCCATGGAGGACTCGTTGGCGCTGGCCGCTTGCCTGCATGAGCACCCGGATGTTGAATCCGCACTGGCGGCATACGAAGCCGAAAGGCGGCCTGTGGTCGCATCCACCCAGCGTGCCGCGCAGGCATCCCTTGAATGGTTCGAGCGCATCGGGCAGTACAAGGACCAGGACCCCACCCAGTTCGCCTTCAACCTGCTGACCCGCAGCCGCCGCATCACGCAGGAAAACCTGCGCCTGCGTGACCCGGAGTTCGCTGACGCCGTGGACCGCGACTTCGCAGAATCCCAGGGACTCACAGAGGTGGCTCCGGCTATGTTCCAGCCGTTCCGTGTGGGCGGGCTGGAGCTGAAGAACCGCATTGTGGTCTCCCCCATGGACATGTACTCAGCCACGGACGGCATCCCGGGCGACTTCCACAAGGTCCACCTCGGCTCCAAAGCTCTGGGCGGTGCCGGCCTGGTCATGACCGAAATGGTCTGCGTCTCCGCAGCAGGCCGGATCACCCCCGGCTGCAGCGGCTTGTACACGGACGAACAGCGTGACAGCTGGAAGGAAATCGTGGACTTCGTCCACAGCCGTTCCACCGCCAAGATCGGTGCCCAGTTGGGTCATTCAGGCCGCAAGGGTTCCACCAAGCTCATGTGGGAAGGCATCGACCAGCCGCTCGAGTCCGGCAACTGGACCACCGTTGGGCCCTCAGCCCTGCCGTACAGCACGGAGAACCAGACTCCCGTGGAGTTGGATCGCGCCGGCATGGACGCCATCAAGGCGGAGTTCGTCGCTTCCACGGTCCGCGCCGACGAGGCAGGCTTCGACCTCCTCGAAATCCACGCTGCCCACGGCTACCTGCTGTCCTCCTTCCTTTCGCCGGTGTCCAACAAGCGGACCGACGAATACGGCGGCAGCCTGGAGAACCGGCTGCGGTTCCCGCTGGAAGTGTTCGACGCCGTTCGCGCGGCGTGGCCCGCCGGCAAGCCGGTGACGGTGCGCATCTCCGCGACTGACTGGATCGAGGGTGGCAACACTTCCGACGATTCCGTGGCAATCGCCCGCGCCTTCGTGGCACACGGCGCTGCCGGCTTGGACGTCTCCACCGGTCAGGTCGCCAAAGAAGAGAAGCCCGCCTTCGGCCGCAGCTACCAGACCCCGTTCGCGGACCGCATCCGTCAGGAAGTGGCCGTACCAGCAGGCGTGGCGGTAATCGCCGTCGGCGCCATCTCCACCTACGACGACGTGAACTCCATCCTCCTCGCAGGCCGCGCGGACCTTATCGCGTTGGGCCGCACGCACCTTTACGATCCCCAGTGGACCCTCCACGCCGCCGCCGAGCAGGAGTACCAAGGGCCCGGCGCTGACTGGATCCCGCAGTTCCGTGCCGGTCGCCGGAAACCACCCAGCTCCCGCACTGACGCCGTTCGTCCGCGTCTGTCCTTGCTGAAGGAAGCGGACATCGAAGAGGCCAATACCCACCTCCGCTGGACCCCCGAGTCCGCCGCCGCATCGGTTTTGGTGAAGTAGCCATGGCCACCGCACCCGTCAACAACTGGAACGTGCCCAAGAAGACCACCGGCCTGGTGTTGTTCTGCTGCTGGCTCGCGATCCTCGCCGAGGGTTACGACGTCGGCGTCCTCGGAGCCATCCTTCCGGCACTTGCCGAGTACAAGGAATGGAATCTCAGCCCGCTGGCCTTGGGCGGCCTGGGCTCATATGCCTTGATTGGCATGCTTATTGGTGCCCTTTTCATCGGTACGCTCAGCGACCTCGTGGGACGCAAGAAGATGCTCCTGGCCTCCATGGCCATCTTCACGCTCACCCAGGCCGGTGCTGCCTGGGCTCCGACACCGGAGCTCTTCGGACTGTTCCGGCTCATCGGTGGTTTGGGCATGGGCGGTGTCATCCCGGTGGCAGCGGCCCTCACCATTGAATACTCGGCGCCTAACAAGCGCTCCTACAACTACGGCCTCATGTACTCCGGCTACTCACTGGGCATCGTCGCAGCTGCGCTGGCCGCCCTGTTCGTCCTCCCCATGGGTGGCTGGCGTGCCGTCGTCGCCATCGGCGCAGCACCAGTGGTGCTGATTCCGATCATCTGGAAGTTCCTCCCCGAGTCATTGGAATTCCTGGAATCCAAGGGCCGCAAGACCGAGGCCAAGGCACTGGCCACCAAGCTGAACATCTCCAACTACACGCCTGTTGTTGCCGTGGCTCCCAAAGCAGGTGTACAGGCGGATCCTTGGTGGAAAACCATCACCACCATGTTCTCGCGAAAGTACCTGCGCTCCACGGTGTTCTTCTGGATCTCGCTCTTCTGCGGCCTGGTCCTCGTCTATGGCCTGAACACCTGGCTGCCAAGCATCATGAAGAAGGCCGGTTATGACCTCGGATCTTCCTTGACCTTCCTCTTGGTCTTCAGCCTTGCTTCCGCGATCGGTGGCCTGCTCCTGGGCCGTGCCGCAGACAAGTACGGCAAGAAGCTCATCCTGGTGGTGTTCTACATTCTGGGCGGCTTGGGCATCATGCTGCTCGTCTTCCCGAACACCATGGTGGTCAACCTGCTGTTCGTCGCCTTCGCCGGTGTCGGTTCCATCTCCACGTCACTGGTGCTCACCGGGTACATCGCCGACTACTACCCGGCCAAGGTCCGTGGCACGGCAACGGGCTGGGCCCTGAGCTTCGCCCGTCTGGGTGCCATCTCCGGGCCGTTGATCGGCGGCTGGATCGCAGGCTCCAAGTTGCCTTTCGAGGCCAACTTTGCGATCTTCGCCGGCATCGCAGTACTGGCAGCCGGTGCTGTGGCGATGATTCCCAAACCACAGCCTGAGGTGCCCGTCGGCGTCGTCGACGTTGATCCCGACGACGCCACCGTCAGCGCCCGCTAGGAGCCAGCATGGAAACGTTTCCGGAGGCGTGCGTCGAGCGGACGGTGGAATGGGTGGACACCGACGCCTCCGGACACCAGCACAACTCGGCCATCCTGCGCTGGGTTGAGGCTGCGGAGGCCGAGCTCTTCCGTTCGCTGGAGTTGCCGGACTATTTCCCCAGCGCTCCCCGCGTCCAGCAGGTGGTTAATTACAAGGCCAAGCTGTGGTTCGGCCAGCGCATCACCGCCACCGTGAAGGTCAGTGCGCTTGGCCGAACCTCGCTGACGCTGGCTTTCGAGGTAACGTCCGACGCCGGTGATGTCGCGGCGTACGGGACGGTCACCACCGCGTATGTCCCCCAAGGCGCGACGTCGGCGCAACCTTGGCCGGAACATCTGGTCCGCGCCGTCAAGGCGGAACGTGCCGGGCGAATTACCGAATAGCCCCGCCGAAATGGCAGTAGGTGACAAGGCCGGATTCTGGGACTGTCACCTACTGCCGTCCCAGCGAGGGGCTGGGGGTTTTCGCGGGGTGGGGTGCGCGGGGCGGTTGGCTAGCGCAGGCCCTTCAGAATGTTCTTGGGCCGCTGCATCTCGCCGTGCTTGGCACCAAGGATGATCACCCAGGCAGCGAATGCAGGAATGGCCCACTGGAGCGCCTTCAGCTGCGTCTGGGCGGCCTTCAACTCGTCAGACGCGCCGGCGCGGGGTTCGGTGGCACCCTCAGCGCCCTCGCCCGAGAGCTCATCAACCTTCTTGCCAACAACACCTGCGTACAAGGTGACGGCAGCTCCCGCCAAAGTCACCACAGTCTTATAGACAGTGTTTGCGGCCACGTTGTCCTGCTTGGCGATCCGGCCTTTGTTCTCCCAAGCGATGGCCAGATCCGAGGCCAGGTGTCCGGCGAACGCTGCTGTCTGAACGGGAGCCCATTTACCCCAGCCTTTGCTTGAGAGGCGGGTGCGCTCGGTGGGATCCTTGGCTTCTGCTGCGGCACCGTTCAGTCCGATGGCCCCCATCAGCGAGCCGCCGAACCATGCCGCGGCGGTGAGGTCGTGAAGGGAACGGGCTACGAGATTTCCTGCCATGATGTGCTTCCTGTCGTTGATACGGAAAGAACCTTGTGAGGCGTGGGGCCTCGAACAGCGTCCATCTATAGTAAGCATGCTTACAAAGATGCGGCCAGTCGCAATGGATTTTTCGTTCCGCGTTCATGTCAGGTTCGCGGACGGTGCGGCGCCGGGCGGTTACGCTTAGCCGGTGGAGCAGCTCTACGCGATTCTCGCGTGCATAATCCTTGGTTGTTTGGCCGTTTTCCAAGTGGCTTTGGTTGCTGGCGCGCCTATTGGACGATTCGCTTGGGGCGGACAGCATGACGTCCTGCCGCGGAAACTGAGGATCGGAAGCATCGTCTCCATCCTGCTGTACGCCCTCTTCGGCTATACGGCTTTGGCGCAGGCCGGCCTCGTGCCGGTGCTGGTCAACCAATCCTTTACCGGGGTTTTCATGTGGGTCCTCACCGGCTACTTCACCTTGGGCGTCGTCATGAATGCGATCTCACGCAGCAAGCCCGAGCGTTTCGTCATGACTCCTGTGGCGCTGGTACTCGCAATCCTCTTCCTTCTTCTTTCGCTGGGCTGATCCGGAACATCGGCGGGGACCATCACCGCACCTATGATGAACTGGACTGGCGCCTGATTGGGGGCGCGGAAATGAGGATCCTTCGATGTTCGCCGTCCCGGCACCCCCGGTGCGCCACCAGCAGTTGCTCGTTACGATCTTCGGCCTCTATGGCCGGAACGCGGGCGATGCTTTGCCGGTTTCTGCGCTGATCTCCATGCTGGGTTCGCTCGGTTATGACGCTCCGGGTGTAAGGTCGTCGGTCTCCAGGCTCAAGGCCAAGGGCGTGCTGAAGAGTGTCCGCGAGGGTGGAATCGCCAAGTACAAGATCTCCGAGTCCATCAGCGATGTGTTCCGTGAGGGTGACCGGCGGATCTTCGCACCGGAACCGCCCGCCCCGGTGGACACGTGGGTCCTTGCTGTTTTCTCAGTGCCGGAATCCATGCGCAACCGCCGTCACCAGCTCCGTTCCGCGCTGCTGGCCTTGGGGTTCGGTTCGGTGGCCAACGGGGTGTGGATCGCGCCGGCCCACAAGCTGGAGCAAGCCCGGGAGCGGCTTACCGCCGGGGGGCTCATTGAGTTCGTGGACCTGTTCCGGAGCGACTACGTTTTTGACGGCCCCATGAGACCCAAGATCTCGGAATGGTGGGACCTCAAGGAGCTCGATGAGCAATTCACCGAGTTCCTTGGGCTGTACGAAGGTGCGGAGCAGCAATGGACGGAGAAGGTAGGCGACGATCCCGAGAGGGCTCTGGCTGATTCCACCGAAGAGCTGCGCCGTGACGCCTTCCGCTATTACATTCCCATGCTCACCATGTGGCGTAAGTTCCCGTACCGCGACCCAAACCTCCCCACCGACTACCTTCCGCCGGAATGGCACGGTCCGGCGGTGCGGAGGACGTTCCAGGCAGTTCATCGTCTGGCGGCACCCTTGGCCGCGGCCCACGCCCACGAGGTCATCGCGGAAGCCCTGGACCCCGCAGCAGCCTGATTAGTCGCTGGTCCGCGGTGCGTCGATGACGCCGAACACTTCACCCTGCGGCGCCCGGACCACCACCATCCGGCCCAGGGTGGTTTCCGCCACGGGGCCCAGCAGGGTTGCGCCCAACTCGACGGCCCGGGTTGCCGTCCCCGCCACGTAATCGCTGGCGAACCAGGTCATCCAGTGGGTGGGCGCGTTTTCTGGAAGTGCGGTGTCGTGCTGCATCCCGCCCACTTCCCGGCCGTCCGAAGGGCGGCGGAATGTGGAGTAGACCAGGCCCTCTTCGGTGACATCCTGGTAGCTGACGTCGAAGACCTCCGAGTAGAAGGAGCGGGCCGCGGAATAGTTGCGGGTGTGAAGTTCATTCCAGCACAGGGAGCCGTGCTCATTGACGCGTTCAGCGCCGATGTGGGTGCCGGCCTGCCAGACGCCGAACGCCGCACCGACACTGTCGGTGGCCAGGGCCATGCGGCCCGACTCCATGACATCAAAGGGCGGGGCCAGGAGTTGCCCTCCGGCCGTGTCGATCTTTTTCGCCGTGAGGTCAACATCGTCAGAGGCCAGGAAGGTGGTCCAGGCTGTGGGCATGCCGGGATTTTGTTTGGGGCCCAGTCCGGCCACGGCGCGGCCCCTCAGATGAGCCAGGACGTAGTCGCCGGATTCCATGCCACCTGACACGAACTCCCAACCAAAAAGGTCTCCATAGAAAGTCTTCGCGGCATTAAGGTCGTCAACACCCAGGTCCACCCACATGGGGGTTGCGGCGGGCCAGCTCGAAATCTTGGTGGACATGGGACTCCTCGGGTCGGGGCGCTGGGGGCAACTGCTTCCCCAGGTGCCTGATGCGCCAAGCGCCTGAGGAAGCAGCCACCCATAAAGTGCGCCACGGACCCGGTTTATGACACCGTTTCCATCCCCTTTTTCAGGGGAACAGCCCAGAACAAGGCGGCGGGCAAGCGCCAGCCGCTTGCCCGCCGTCGTGCGTTGTTGGTTTAGACCGTACGGGTCGCCTTGGCGAGGTTGTCCTGGAGCTCGACGGCGGTCTGCCGGATGACGTACGCTGGGCGGTCGCGTTCGACGCGCCAGCTGTCCTCCAGCGGGCCGATGTTGACGGTGTCGAAGCCGAATTCGTCGTACAGCTTGGTGACCAGCTCGGCGGCTTCCGGGAAGTCGCTTGAGGTGGCCAGCGCGCGGCGGTTGGGCGTGCCGGCCGGGGTGCCGTCGGTGGTGATGTCCTTGGCGAAGATGTGATTGAAGCCCTTGGCCACTTTGGACGTGGGGAGGTGCTTCTGGAGCAGGCCGGACGTGGTGGCTTCGCCGTTGTCCAGCTCGGGGATGCGGCCGTCGCGTTCCCAGTAGTAGTTATTGGTGTCGATGACGATCTTGCCCTCGAGCGGCTCTGCCGGGATGCTCTGATAGTTCTTGAGGGGCACGGTCACGACGGCGAAATCGCCCGCCGCTGCTGCCTCGGCTGCCGTGGCGGCACGGGCGCGCGGTCCCAGTTCCGCAACGAGTTCGCCGAGTGTTTCGGGTCCCCGTGAATTGCTGATCACGACGTCATAGCCCAATTCCACGGCCTTGCGTGCAACCTGGCTGCCAATGTGTCCTGCACCGATGATTCCGATTGTTGTCATGTCCTTGCCAACAAGAAGTTGCAGGCGCCTAATTCCCGCGTGACGAAATATGTCGATCAGCCCTATACTAAGTAGTCTTACTATGGGGTGGGTTGTTGAGGCAAGGAGGTCGGTATGGCCGGTCATTTGGAACTGGTAGAGACCCCCGACGGAGGATTTCGCATTCTGGTGTTGGACGGCAGCGACGAATTGATGGGGCTTTCAAAACGTTTTTCCTCGCTGGACGAGGCCGTTGATGGAGTCGCTGCCATGAGGGAAGTGGCCGGGACGGGCCTGTTGCGAACGGGATCCCCCGAGCGGTATGCCGTCCTCATGATCGAGGAACCAGTCACCGACCCTGCCCTTGCGGCGCAGGGCATCCAGACCAAACCGAAGGTGGTTGGCAATGACATCTGATTCAGCATCACCAAAGACGCGCGGGGTCCTCTTCGATGTGGACGGCACGCTGATTGATTCCAGCTACTTCCACGCCATGGCGTGGTGGCAGGCGTTCCGGCGTGAAGGCTTGGACATGGAGATGTCCGCCATCCATCGGCGGGTGGGTATGGGAGGCGACCGCCTGATCCAGAGCCTCGTACCTGACTGCACCGAAGACCTGCAGGAAGAACTGAAATCAGCCCACAGCGCAGTGTTCTCAACGTTCTGGCCTACGCTGCGGCCCTTCGACTCCGTCCGCGACCTCCTCTCAGCGTGTTCTGAGTCAGGGCTGGCAGTGGGTTTGGCGTCGTCAGCACAACAGCGGGACCTTGAGGTCAGCAGGCATATCCTCGACGCCGGATCCTCCATCGATGCGTGGACCAGCTCCAACGACGCCAAGGAGAGCAAGCCCGCGCCGGACATCCTGATCGCCTGCCTGGAGAAGCTTGACGTCAGCCCGGAGGATGCAGTTTTTGTTGGCGACGCAGTCTGGGACGTCATGGCCGGTGCGGCCATTGGTGTTCCCGTGATTGCTTTGACCTGCGGCGGAATCAGTGAGGCGGAGCTGCGTGACGCAGGTGCCGCAGAGGTCTATGACAATCCGCGGCACCTGCTGGAGCACCTGGAAAGCAGCATCATCGGCCGGTTGGCGGCGGGCGCTCCCAAGGCGTAGCCCGTCGCCTAGCGCGGCTCGTCGCTGATCCCCTTGTCCCGCCCGCGCCGATTGCGCGCGGTCCAGATAATCAAGGCGATGATGATGACTGCGGCTACTCCGGCCAGCACCCATGGCGTGGCGTCGGTGCGGGTCTGCTCTTGGGGGCCCGATTCTCCCGTCCCCGGATTGGCGGGCCCACTACCTGCCGGATTCGGCGAGCTGGGAGCCCCGGATGATGGCGCCGGGTTGGTTGGTGTTTGCGTCGAGGGGCCGGAGGGGTTGGTGGAATCCGCTGTGGGTGTCGGTGTCGTGGCGGCTACATTGCCTTGGACCGCGCTGCCTTGGACCGCGCTGCCCTGGACGGCTGGCGCCGCGTTGGCTGCGACCGTTGCAGGGAGCATGGACCCTGCGAAAAGGGCCACGGCCAAGGTAGTGGTGGCTAATCTTCGAAACATCGATACCTCCAAGGTTTAGGGGCGTGAATCCTCGTACTCGTAAGGATACTGACTAAACCGTGGTGGTGGGTGATTTGCCGGTGCAGCCACCGGGGGGACGTAACCCGCACCCACCGGCCTCTACCGCGTGAGCTTGGCGGAATCCGGTTCCTGGTCCCCGATGTGGCCCGGGGCGTTGGCTGCGAGGACACGCTGCACGAACGCGCTGTATTCCTCCATGTAATGCCGCAACAAGGCCGCGGTTCCCTCGTCCTTAACTGACCCGTCGTCGTCGTACGCGTCTGCGACGAAGCGGATGTAAGCCTCAGGTGCGTTCAGCTGCGGCGCGTCCAGGAAGCTCAACACGCTGCGCATCGACGACTGCATCACCGCCGTTCCAATGCCGCCTGGCGATGCGCCGATGATTCCCGTGGGCTTCCTGGCGAATGAGTTGGTGCCCCATGGGCGCGAACCCCAGTCGATGGCGTTCTTCAATGCGCCCGGAATGGAGCGGTTGTACTCAGGGGAGATAAACAGGATGCCGTCCGATGCGGCGATGGCATCCTTCAGTTCCCGGCCCGCCGGCGGGAAATCGGCGTCGTAATCCGAGCTGTAAAGAGGCAGGTCCTTGATGGCGATCTCATGGAACTCGAGCTCCGCAGGCGCGACGCTGATGAGCGCCTTGGAGAGGACCCGGTTGATGGAATTGCTCGCCAGGCTTCCGACGAAGTAACCGATTTTGAAAGTGTCCATTGCGGCGTTCCTTTCCGACGGCACGGCCGGAACCGGCTCGTCGACGGTGTGGTGACTGGTTGCCCCAGCTCTTACCGACCCTAATTGACTTATGCACATAGCGCAGCCCCTACTCCCGCCGGGACCTTTGCGGTCATAGACTCATGCCAACTGAGTTCTGGAGAATTCCGGAAAAGGGGTGGCGGGTGAAAGCAGGCATAGCGCGCGAGAGGCTCGACGGTGAGCGACGTGTGGCCGCAACGCCGGAAACGGTGAAGCAGCTGGTGGGGTTGGGGCTGGAGGTTGAGATCGAGTCCGGTGCGGGGCTGGCGTCCGGGCATGGCGACGACGACTACCGGGCGGCGGGCGCCGCTGTGGTGCAGTCGTTGGTTCTCGGATCGCTTGATGTCTATTGCCACGTACGTCCCATGGAACCGTCGACGGCGGGAGCCCTCCGCCGGGGTTCGGTCACCGTCGGGTTGGGGTCGCCGTCCTCGGAGTTGCCTACGGTGCGGGCGCTCGCCGCAGGTGGAATCACGTCCTTTGCCCTCGAGCTGGTTCCCCGTATTTCCCGCGCCCAATCCATGGATGCGCTCACTTCGCAGGCCCTGGTGGCCGGCTACCGCTGCGTCCTCGAGGCGGCCATGCGTTTGCCCCGGTTCTTCCCGCTGTACATGACGGCGGCCGGGACCATCCCGCCCGCCAAGGTGCTGGTGTTGGGTGCAGGTGTTGCAGGACTGCAGGCGATCGGCACAGCCAAGCGGCTCGGGGCCAGGGTTTCCGCCAACGACATCCGCCCGGCTTCGGCGGACGAAGTAGCGTCCATGGGCGGCACGTTCATCAAACTGGACCTGGAAACCGCCGAGGCATCCGGTGGATACGCCCGCGAACTCAGCGCAGACCGCGGCGCGTTGCAGCGGGCACTCCTGGCACCGCACGTTGCCCAAGCCGATGTATTGATTACCACCGCCGCTGTTCCCGGGAGAAGGGCGCCGCTCCTGGTGAGCCGCGAGATGGTGCAGGGTATGCGCCCCGGCTCCGTGGTAGTGGACCTGGCGGCCGAATCCGGCGGGAATGTTGAGGGAAGCATCCCAGGGCAGGACATCCCCGTGCCCACCGCTGACGGCCAAGGGTTCGTGACACTGGTGGGAATCAAGGACCCAGCCTCCGCGATGCCCGCAGACGCTTCCCGCCTCTACGCCAAGAACGTGGCCAATCTGCTGGCGCTCATGACCAAAGACGGGACGGTCTCCCCGGACTTCGACGACGAAGTAGTAGCGGGCACCTGCCTCACCCACCTCGGCGAAGTCAGGCACGCACCCACCGCGGAGGCACTCAGGGCGCTCGCAGGCGAAACAGCACCCGTTGGCACAACCCGTCCCGGAACTGAAGGAGTGCGCTGATGGATGGCATGAGCCTGCTGACGATCACCGTGCTGGCCGTGTTCGTGGGCTTCGAGGTTGTTTCCAAGGTTTCCAGCACCCTGCACACGCCGCTCATGTCCGGCGCGAACGCCATCCACGGCATCATCCTGGTGGGAGCCATCATCGTTGCCGGACAGGCTGCTGACCCGTGGGTGCTGGCAGTAGCCTTGTTGGCTGTCGTCCTTGCCACGGCCAACCTAGTGGGCGGATTCGTGGTGACCGACCGCATGCTGGAGATGTTCCGCGGAAGGCAACGGCCGCCGTCGAAAGTTGAGCCGGCTGGTCCGGGCTCCGCCGAAGCCGTGACGAAGGAGCGCCAACCGTGACGCTCCTCAATCCCACGTGGACGGCACTCCTCTACCTGGCTGCGGCGGCGTGCTTCATCCTCGCGCTGAAGGGGCTGAACTCACCGAAAACGGCCCGTCGCGGCAACCTGATTGGCGCCTTGGGCGCCTTGTTGGCCGTGGTCACGGTTTTTGTCTCCGTTAAGTTGGACAACGTTCCCTGGATCCTCGGTGCCATTGCGGTGGGTTCAGGTGTGGCGGCGCCGGTGGCCCGCCGCGTGCAGATGACGCAAATGCCACAGCTCGTGGCCCTCTTCAACGGTGTTGGTGGTGGTGCTGCTGCGCTTGTTGCCATGCTGGAACTCTCCCACTCAGACGATCCCTGGGTTCGCCTGGCCATCGTCTTTACGCTGCTGGTCGGTGCGGTGTCCTTCGCCGGTTCCGGTGTCACGTTCGCCAAGCTCCAAGGGCTCATGACCACCCGCCCCGTCACATTCCCGGGCCTGCCCGCACTGATGGCTGTGGTTCTACTGGCTGCGGTGGGTGCCGGTGTAGTGGTGATCCTGAACGGCTCGCTCGCGCTGGCGCTGGTGCTGTTGGTCCTGGGTCTTATTACCGGCATCCTCTTGGTTCTTCCGGTGGGTGGCGCGGATGTTCCGATCGTCATCTCGCTCCTGAATGCCTCCACCGGCTTGGCTGTCGCGGCATCGGGGCTGGTGCTGGGCAATGTTCTTTTGCTGGTCGCCGGAACGTTGGTGGGAGCCTCGGGCACCATCCTGACCCGGGCCATGGCGGCGGCGATGGGCCGGAGTGTCGCCGGCATCATGTTCGGCGCCTTCAAAGGTGGCTCGACGGCAGGATCCACCGCTGTGAGCGAGCGGCCAGTGCGGTCCTCCAGCGCAGAGGACGTTGCAGTGCTGCTCGGCTATGCCCAGCGGGTCATCATTGTGCCGGGATACGGGCTTGCGGTCGCACAAGGACAGCACACCGCGGCCGAGCTCGCCCTGGCGTTGGAAGCCCGCGGAATCGACGTGGATTTCGCCATCCATCCCGTGGCAGGACGTATGCCCGGACACATGAACGTGCTGCTGGCTGAGGCCAACGTGCCCTACGAATCGTTGAAGGAAATGGGCGATATCAACTCCGAATTCAAGACCGCCGATGTTGCTTTGGTGGTGGGCGCCAACGACGTCGTCAACCCTGCCGCGAAGACCACCTCCGGCTCACCGATCTACGGAATGCCCATCCTTGAAGTTGCCGACGCCCGGCAGGTGGTATTCCTCAAACGCTCCATGCGTCCGGGATTTGCCGGTATCGAAAACGAACTCCTCTACGAACCCCAAACCACCTTGTTGTTCGGAGATGCCAAGGATTCACTGACCAAGGTCCTGGGCGCGGTGAAAGGACTCTAGGAAAAACCCGCGAACCGCGTCATGTACTGGCCCGTGGCGGCACAAGTCTTTACAGACAGTTTGTCAAGCACCGCTAGGAGTCATTGACGTGAAGGACAGCAACAAAAAATCGTCGACCGGGACGCCTTTCAGCCACATCGAAGGCAGGGCCGTGACCAATTGGCGGGTCCTTGTGGGCCAGACGGTGGAGGTCTGGCGGTACAACGAGGTAGTGGACCAAGGCTGCGTGGAGTCCGTCACCTATGACGGCAAAGTCCTCTGGCTTGCCCAAAGCGGTCCCATAGAGCGGAGGTTGGTGGAGAAAGAGCGGGGAACCGGTCTCAGGATCCGGCTGGTGGACTGACCGCTATGGCTGGGCGCGGTAGCTGAGCCTGAGCGCCGGGGCTGCCATTCCGGCCCTCCGACCCAACGGCCTTTCCACCCGTCCGCCGGCGTCCTATGCTGGGCTGCACGAGCTTCCGGATTCAGCCCAAGCCACCAACCCCAGCGAGGTGCGCCATGACAGTGAAACTCAACAAAAAGGCCTTTGACCATGCGAAGCGCCTGGTCACGGACGGCAAGGTGGTCAAGGACACCCGAGACGACTGGAGTGAGCACGCGCCCTCCACCAAGGACGAAAATGCCTTCCTGGACAAGCACGGGCACGCCGAATACTCCAAGTGGTTCCTCGGGGTGGACGACGACCACCCGGATGACCAAAAGGGCCACTACAAGTTCCCCATCGGTGATTTCACGAAGATCCACCGCTGTGGTGTGATCGCCGCCGAGAGCAGGGCCGGCCAGTACGACTACGACGACATCCGGGATGCCCTGGGGAAGCTCCTCGAGAAGATCGACCAGGACTGAACGCTGTGGGGTTCAGCAGCGCGCTCTCTCCGGGGCCGCCGGGCTGTGCGCCAGGATCTCCGCGAGCTCAGCCAGCCTATGCGCACGCGCGGACTCGGCCGGCGTGAACGGTTCGCCGGGTCGGGAAAAGACCAGCGGGCCATTCCAGGCCGTGGGGATCTTGAGGACGTCCGGTGAAGGCCCGACGCCGGCGCTCGTCTCGGGCGCCGGATGCTCCGGATCGCTCGGGACGACTTTGGCGGAAAGCAGCTCGGCCACTGCATGCGGAAGTTCCTTCGGGTTTCCGGCAATCCGGGTCGCCAGGGTCAGTGCTTTGGTCTGGCCATCTGCCATGGCCAAAGCGGTGGTGGGCCAAACAAGGGACCCACACCCGCCGCCGTCGGCCAGGGCTTTCAACAGTTCCTGCTCGGTGACGTCCCCCGGGGCGGAGAGAACAAACTCGTCCATGACAGTTCCGATGTGTCCCGGGGCGAGGGACCCGGCTCTCATCACCGGGTGGACGTGAAGGCTGAGGATGTTCGTGCCCAACTTGGCCAAGGACTGTGTGACCGTCTGCAGTGAACCTGGCTGGTCCAGCAGCACTGTCCGGGCCCGCCACAAGGCCGGCGCCAGATGTAGTCTGTGCCGTTGGCGGAGGGCCGGCGCGTGCAGCCAGCCCCGGAGGACCTTGGCAGCTGAAGGTTCGGCCACCCAGATCACCAAAACGGTGGCGGTCACTGCAAGCAGCAGGACCTTGGCCACGTAGGGGAGGGTGGTTCCCACCACGGCCGCATGAACCAACAGTTCGATAGGAAGCATCACCGCGATGTTGGCGAGGGTGAGCCGGGCCTTGGGAGGTTCAGGCAATTGTCCGCAGACATCACACAGAAGATCCGCGGTGACGGAAGTGCTCGGGTTGGGCTTCATGTTCCCATGCTGCCCTCCCCCCGTTTCGCGCCGGTTGCCAGCGCGTCACGTTCTGTGGACGGGCCGGTGAACGTGCAAGAACCCGGCGCCCTCGCGGAGAGAACACCGGGTTCGGTGAAGCAACTGGGAACTGATGCCCGCAGGGAGCCGGCGATCCTAGCGGGTTCGGTCGGAATCGAGTTCGGAGTCCAGGTCCGATCCAAGGCCAGAGGTCCGGGCAGTGCTGCGGGCGGCAGCAGCGTCCTTCAGGAGGTCGCGGATTTCGGCCAGAAGGGCAGTATCTGCCGGAAGCGGCTCTTCCTCGGGCTCCTCGGTGGAGAGGCGGTCCTTGACCAGGGAATTGATCTTGTTCATGGGTGCCACAAAGATGAAGTAGACCACGGCAGCGGTGATCACAAAGGTCACGAGAGCCGTCAGCACGGCACCGATGTTGATGAAGGTGGCGGGGTTGTCCTGCCAGATCCTGAAGCCGAGACCATCAGCGTTCACTCCGCCTGCGGCGGCGATCACGGGGTTAATAATGTTGGTGGTGAAGGCCGCAACGAGGGCTGTGAACGCACTGCCGATGACTACGGCAATGGCCAACTCGATCACGTTGCCGCGAAGTATGAAGTCCTTGAAACCCTTGAACATGGATGATCCTCCGAATAGGTGCAGTGTCTGCCTCCAGCAGAGATCAAAATACCACTCCGGGGTTTCCAGCCGGTGTAAGCGGGGATGTGAGAGAGCGTTGGTGGGAAGGGCTCGGGATGTGAGAGAGCGTTGCTTTCTCCCACATCCCGGCACACCCATGACTCCCTGTCAGGCGAGCAGGGACCTGGTGTGGTCGTTGAGGAACATTCCGCGGGGGTCGAACTCGCGGCATCAGTAACCACACCTTGCTTGCACTTTTTCAAAACAACCCGCTATGGTGTGAAGCGTGTCACTCATGGTGGCGCAACGCTTTTGATCTGCGGCGGGAGAGTCCTGCCGGTACATCCAGTCAGGCGCCGTAGGAGCAAATCCTCCCCAGGAATCTCTCAGGCCCATGTACCGCCGCGGTTAGGCAACTCTGGAAAGCAGTCCGGGCAACCGGGCTCACCGACGGTGCAAGCAGGCAACCATTCCTGCGGAATCTCTCAGGTCCAATACAGAGCGGGGAGGAACCCCACATCATCGTGGCGCTCATTGGGCGCCTGAATCATGGAGTTCCTCTTGACTGTTCAATCAACCCCCACCGCCTTCGCGGACCGGCACATCGGCGCCCGCCGCCAGGCCGACGTTGACACCATGCTCAAGGCCATCGGCTACGACTCTGTCGACGGCCTGGTAGACGTCGCGGTCCCTGATTCCATCCGCCAGGACACTGCCCTGAAGTTGCAGGACGCCCTCACTGAAGTCCAGGTCCTCGCCGAGTTGCGCAAACTGGCTTCCAAGAACAAAACCGCTGTCCAGATGATCGGCCAGGGCTACTACGACACCGTGACGCCCCCGGTGATCCGCCGCAACATCCTGGAAGCCCCCGCTTGGTACACGGCTTACACCCCGTACCAGCCGGAAATTTCGCAAGGCCGCCTCGAAGCGCTGCTCAACTTCCAGACCATGGTCCAGGACCTCACGGGACTTCCAGTAGCCAACGCTTCGTTGCTTGATGAAGCCACCGCCGTTGCCGAGGCCGTGTTGCTGATGCGTCGGGCCAACAAGTCCAAGTCGGCCAAGGACGGCAAGACCGTCCTGGACGCCGACCTCCTCCCGCAGACCATCGCGATCGTCAAGGGCCGTGCTGAGGCCCTGGGCTTCGAGGTGGAGATTGCTGACCTGTCTGCCGGTCTTCCCGATGGCGACATCAACGGCATCGTCCTGCAGCAGCCCGGCGTTTCCGGCCGGGTCTTCAACCACTCCGGCGTCATCGCCGACGCCAAGGAACGCGGTGCCCTGGTCACCGTGGCCGCTGACTTGCTGGCGCTCACCCTCATCACGCCCCCGGGCGAGCAAGGTGCGGACATCGCCGTCGGAACTGCGCAGCGCTTCGGTGTTCCGCTGTTCTTCGGCGGCCCGCACGCTGCGTACATGGCCGTTCGCGAAGGCATGGAACGTACACTTCCCGGCCGCATCGTTGGTGTTTCCAAGGACAACGCAGGCGTCCCCGCGTACCGCTTGGCGCTGCAGACCCGCGAGCAGCACATCCGCCGCGAAAAGGCCACGTCCAACATCTGCACGGCCCAGGCATTGCTCGCCATTGTCGCCTCGATGTACGCCGTCTACCATGGCCCCGAGGGCCTGAAGGCGATCGCCGAGACCGTCCACGGCCACGCACGTACGCTTGCCACCGCACTGCAGAAGGCCGGCCGCGAACTCGTCTCCGAGGCATTTTTCGACACCCTCACGGTGCGCGTCCCCGGGAAGGCGGACAAGGTTATCGCCGCCGCTGAAGCCCGCGGTATCAATTTGCGGTTCATCGACGCCGACACCGTTGGTGTCTCCGTTGATGAAACCACGACGCCGGAGGTCCTCTCCGCGGTAGCCGTCGCCTTTGGCGCCGGACCCGTGGGGGACGCGGCCGGGTTTGAGCTGCCCTCTGACGTGGTCCGGACGTCCGACTTCCTGCAGCACCCGGTGTTCAACACGCATCGTTCCGAGACGCAGCTGTTGCGCTATATCCGCAAGCTGTCCGACCGGGACCTTGCTCTGGACCGCACCATGATCCCGCTGGGCTCCTGCACCATGAAGCTGAACGCCACTGCTGAAATGGAAGCCATTTCCTGGCCGGAGTTCGCCTCCATCCACCCGTTCGCTCCGGACCACCAGACTGCTGGTTGGCGGGAACTGATTGAGGATCTGGAAGCTGACCTCACGGAGATCACGGGCTATGACCAGGTCTCCATCCAGCCGAACGCCGGTTCCCAGGGTGAGCTCGCAGGTCTGCTGGCAATCCGCGGCTACCACCTGTCCCGCGGTGATGAGCAGCGCACTGTCTGCCTCATCCCCGCGTCGGCCCACGGCACCAATGCAGCGTCTGCTGTGCTGGCGGGCATGAAGGTAGTCGTGGTGGCCACGGCTGCTGACGGCACCATCGATCACGCGGACCTGACCGCCAAGATTGAAGCCAACAAGGACGTCCTGTCCTGCATCATGATCACCTACCCGTCCACGCACGGTGTGTACGACGCCGACGTGCGGGAGGTGTGCGACGCGATCCACGCAGCCGGCGGCCAGGTCTACGTTGACGGCGCAAACCTGAACGCACTGGTTGGCTTGGCACAGCCGGGCAAGTTCGGCGGCGACGTGTCCCACCTGAACCTGCACAAGACCTTCTGCATCCCGCACGGTGGCGGCGGACCGGGCGTGGGCCCTGTTGCTGCGAAAGCCCACTTGGCTCCGTTCATGCCGGGCGACGCGAACAAGGCTGCGCACGAGCCTGGTCATGGTGTCGCGATTTCCGCCTCACGTTACGGCTCTGCCGGTGTACTGCCGATTTCCTGGGCGTATGTGAAGCTCATGGGTGGGCAGGGACTGACGGAAGCTACCAAGTCGGCCCTGCTTGCAGCCAACTATGTTGCTTCCCGCCTGGATGAGCACTTCCCCATCCTTTACACGGGTGAGGGCGGGCTCGTGGCGCACGAGTGCATCCTTGACCTCCGCGAACTGACCTCCCGCACGGGTGTCACGGCCGAAGACGTGGCCAAGCGGCTGATCGACTTCGGCTTCCACGCCCCCACCCTGGCGTTCCCGGTTGCCGGCACGTTGATGGTGGAGCCGACGGAGTCCGAGGACCTCGTGGAGATTGACCGCTTCATCGAAGCCATGATCACCATCCGCGCCGAGATTGAGCAGGTGGCCAGCGGTGATTTCACCGTTGAGAACTCGCCGCTGCGCAACGCGCCGCACACGGCTGCCGCCGTCGTGAATTCCGGCTGGGACCGGGATTACCCGCGCGAGCAGGCCGCCTTCCCGGTCCACCACCTGAAGCAGGACAAGTACTTCCCGCCGGTCGGCAGGATCGACGGCGCCGCTGGTGACCGGAATCTTGTGTGCTCCTGCCCTCCGCTCGAAGACTTCGAAAACTAAGGACTCCTGACATGTCTGAGAATTACACCGCTCTCTATGAGCAGCACAAAAAGGCCGGTGCATCCTTCACGGACTTCGGCGGCTGGCAGATGCCCCTGAAGTACGAGTCCGAACTCGCCGAACACCACGCAGTCCGCAAGTCCGCGGGCTTGTTCGACCTCTCCCACATGGGTGAAGTCTGGGTGTCCGGCCCGGACGCTGCGGCCTTCCTGGATTACGCGCTGGTAGGCAAGCTGTCCGCGATCGCCGTGGGCAAAGCGAAGTACTCGCTGATCTGCAACACCGACGGGGGCATCATCGACGACCTCATTACCTACCGTCGACCCTCTCCTGAGGACGGCGTGGACAAGTACCTGGTGGTCCCCAATGCGGGCAACGCCAAGGTGGTCGCCGCGGCGCTGCTGAAGCGCGCGGCCGGTTTCGACGTCGTCGTAGAGGACGTTTCTGCCGAGACGTCACTGATCGCGGTGCAGGGCCCGAACGCCGAAGCCATCCTGCTGACCCTGGTTCCCACCGATCAGCACGCGCTGGTCACCGATCTGAAGTACTACGCTGCGGTTGAGGTTGGGCTGACGTTCGACGGCGGCACCCAGGACCTGCTGCTGGCCCGCACCGGCTACACCGGCGAAGACGGCTTCGAAATCTACGTCCCGAACCTCGACGCCCCGCGCCTCTGGGAAGCATTGCTCGAAGCCGGCGAAGGCCACGGCCTCATCCCGGCAGGCCTCGCAGCCCGCGACTCACTGCGTTTGGAAGCCGGAATGCCGCTCTACGGCAACGAGCTCTCCATCCACGTCAATGCCTACGCCGCAGGGCTCGGCCCGGTAGTTTCCTTAGCTAAGGAAAGCGACTTCGTTGGTCGGGAAGCACTGACGTCGATCAAGGCAGCCGGGGTCGGATCCACCATCGGCCAGAAGCTGGTCGGTCTCAAAGGTACCGGCCGCCGCGCCGCCCGCGGACACTACTCGGTCCTCAAAGACGGCTCGCTCATCGGCGAAGTCACCTCCGGCCAACCGAGCCCCACGCTCGGTTACCCGGTAGCGATGGCGTATGTCGACGTCGATCATTCAGAGCCGGGCACGACGGTCGAGGTGGACCTGCGAGGGAAGGCTGAGCCCTTCGAAGTAGTCGCGCTCCCGTTCTACAAGCGTCGGAAGTAGCCCCTACAGCGGGTGATCTTGAAAAGTTTTCAGTTAGTGAGAGAAGGAATCTTATGAGCAAGGTAGTTGCTGAATTGAAGTACTCGGCTGAGCACGAGTGGGTTGCCGCTGACGGTGATGGGCCTGTGGGGATCGGGATTTCCGCGGTTGCCGCTGATGCCCTGGGCGACATTGTGTATGTGGACCTGCCCGAGGTTGGTTCCACGGTGACCGCAGGTGAGACGTGCGGTGAGGTGGAGTCGACCAAGTCGGTATCGGACCTGTACTCGCCCGTGACGGGGGAGGTGACCGAGATCAACGACGCCGTTGTCAGCGATCCGGCACTGATCAACAACGATCCCTACGGTGCCGGCTGGCTGTTCAAGGTTGCCGCCACGGAAGAAGGGCCGCTCATGTCGGCCGAAGAATACGCTGCAACGAACGGTGGAGAACTGTGAACCCGGTATCTGTAACTGAGTACAAGCAAGTGGTGTCGGCGTCGCTGGACGCCCAGCTGTCAGAGCTGGATCCCGAGATCGCTGCGAAGATCGACGACGAACTGGGTCGCCAGCGCGACGGCCTGGAAATGATCGCCTCGGAGAACCACACGGCCGTTGCCGTCATGCAGGCCCAAGGCTCGGTCCTGACCAACAAGTACGCCGAAGGTTACCCGGGCAAGCGCTACTACGGCGGCTGCGAGCACGTTGACGTGATCGAACAGCTCGCGATCGACCGCATCAAGTCCCTTTTCGGGGCCGAGTACGCGAACGTCCAGCCACACTCCGGTGCGCAGGCCAACGCCTCCGTGATGCACGCCCTCATCAAGCCCGGCGACACCATCATGGGCCTGAACCTGGCTCACGGTGGGCACCTCACGCACGGCATGCGCATCAACTTCTCCGGCAAGCTCTACAACGTGGTTCCCTACGGCGTCCGCGAGGACACCCACACGGTGGATATGGCCGAGGTTGAGCGCCTGGCACAGGAGCACAAACCTGCGCTGATCGTTGCCGGCTGGTCCGCTTATGCGCGGCAGTTGGACTTCGCTGAGTTCCGCCGGATCGCCGACTCCGTGGGCGCCTACCTGATGGTGGACATGGCCCACTTCGCCGGCCTGGTGGCTGCGGGGCTGCACCCCTCGCCCGTCCCACATGCGCACGTCACCACGTCCACCACGCACAAGACCCTCGCGGGTCCGCGTGGCGGCATCATCCTCTCCAACGACGCCGGCATCGCCAAGAAGATCAACTCGGCTGTGTTCCCTGGACAGCAGGGCGGACCGCTGGAGCACGTGATCGCCGGCAAGGCTGTCGCGTTCAAGATCGCCGCCTCGGAGGAGTTCCGGGAGCGTCAGGAACGTGTCCTCGCGGGTGCCCGCATCCTTGCCGAGCGCTTGGTCCAACCCGACGTCACAGACAAGGGCATCAGTGTGGTCTCCGGCGGCACGGACGTGCACCTGGTCCTCGTTGATCTCCGCAATTGCGAACTAGATGGCCAGCAAGCCGAAGACCGCCTCGCCGAGATCGACATCACCGTCAACCGCAATGCCGTCCCGTTCGACCCCCGCCCGCCCATGGTCACCTCCGGACTGCGCATCGGCACTCCGGCGTTGGCGACGCGCGGCTTCGGTGAAGCAGCCTTCCGCGAGGTGGCCGACATCATCGCCGAGGCATTAATCGCCGACGCCGACGCGGACCTTTCCGGGCTGCGTCACCGTGTTGATGTTCTTGCGAAGGCGCACCCGCTGTACCCGGGAGTCGCGAACCTCGCCTAACCGGGGTTTTTGGCTCGTTGGTGTTTTGTCCGGTTCGGGGGGGTGCTGCGGGACGTGCCGTTCGCGCGGCATGTTGTGCAGCGAAGCCCCGAATCGGCGAAGGGGGGTTTGGGGTCCGTTCCGTTTGTTGGGGGCGGGGCGGGTTCAACGTCGTTTTACTAGTGAGGAAATAGCCATGGCCGTTGGGGTCTTCGATCTGTTCTCTGTAGGCATTGGGCCGTCGAGCTCTCATACTGTGGGGCCGATGCGTGCCGGGGCGGTGTTCGCCCGTGAGCTTCGTGAATCCGGTGACCTTGAATCCATTGCCGGTTTGCGGGTTGATCTGTACGGATCGTTGGCCGCCACCGGTAAGGGGCACGGCACCTTCACTGCTGTCCTGCTGGGGCTGGAAGGATACGACCCTGAGGAGATTCTGCCTGACGAGGTGGAGGAGCGGTTGGCTTCCATTGCGGAGACGGGGAAGCTCAACCTGGCCGGTGCGTCCGGTGAAGGTGTGGAGCTGCCGTATGCGGTGGAGGATATGGTGTTGCATCCGTTGACGGTGTTGCCGCGGCATACGAATGGGATGAAGTTCGCCGTGGCCGACGCTGAGGGAAACACCTTGCGGGAGGCGACGTTCTTTTCGGTCGGTGGCGGGTTCATTGTCCGGGAGGGTGAGGAGAACGCTGCACAGCAGGAGTTGGAGGAGTCGAAGAAGGAGTTGCCGTTGCCGTTCCGGACGGCGGCGGAGTTGTTGGGCCGGTGTGCGTCCAAGGGTTTGGGGATCAGCGACATCATGTTCATCAACGAGCGGGCGTCCCGGTCGGAGGAGGAGATCCGGGAGGGTTTGCTGCATATCTGGCATGTGATGGAAGCCTGTGTTGAAACGAGTTTGAAGCGTGAGGGTGTGTTGCCCGGTGGGTTGAGGGTCCGGCGTCGTGCTCCTGACTGGTTGGAGCGGCTGCTGAAGGAGGACAAGGACCGGAACGATCCGAAGTATTGGCAGGAGTGGGTGAACCTGATCGCCCTGGCCGTCAATGAGGAGAACGCCTCGGGTGGCCGGGTGGTGACGGCGCCGACCAATGGTGCTGCGGGGATCATTCCGGCGGTGCTGTATTACGCGTTGAATTATGCCCCGGGCATGGATCAGGCCTCCCAGGAGGATCGGGATGATGTGGTGGTGAAGTTCCTGCTCACTGCCGGTGCCGTGGGTGTGTTGTACAAGGAACAGGCCTCCATTTCGGGGGCTGAGGTGGGCTGCCAGGGTGAGGTGGGGTCGGCGTCGTCGATGGCTGCTGCCGGGTTGGCTGAGGTGATGGGTGGTACGCCGGGTCAGGTGGAGAACGCGGCGGAGATCGCGATGGAACACAACCTGGGGCTGACGTGTGATCCGATCGGTGGGTTGGTGCAGATTCCGTGTATTGAGCGGAACGCGATCGCGGCGGCGAAGGCTATCAACGCCGCGAAGATGGCGTTGTGGGGTGATGGGACGCACCGGGTGTCCCTGGATGAGGTGATCGTGACCATGCGGGAAACGGGCAAGGACATGTCCCATAAGTACAAGGAAACCGCGATGGGCGGCCTCGCCGTCAACGTCGTCGAATGCTGAACAACCAACAAGGAAGAAACTCATGACACTCGCACCTGAAGGCCGTAAGTTGCTGCGCGTTGAGCAGCGTAACTCGGCGGTCCCGGTTGAACGCAAGCCCGAGTGGATCAAGGCCAAGGTCCAGATGGGTCCTGAGTTCGTCCAGCTCAAGAACCTGGTGAAGAAGGAAGGCCTGCACACTGTGTGTGAAGAGGCCGGCTGCCCGAACATTTTTGAGTGCTGGGAAGACAAGGAAGCGACGTTCCTGATCGGCGGGTCCGAGTGCACCCGGCGGTGTGATTTCTGCCAGATCGATACCGGCAAGCCGTCCCCTGTGGACATGTTCGAACCCACCAAGGTGGCCCGTTCGGTGCAGGCGATGCAGTTGCGCTACGCGACCGTGACCGGTGTGGCCCGTGATGACCTGGCCGATGAGGGTGTGTGGTTGTACGCCGAAACGGTCCGGAAGATCCACGAACTGAACCCGGGCACCGGGGTGGAGTTGCTGATCCCCGATTTCTCCGGCAAGCCGGAGCACATCGCGGCGATCTGTGATTCCAAGCCCGAGGTGTTCGCGCACAACGTCGAGACCGTGCCGAGGATTTTCAAGCGGATCCGTCCGGCGTTCCGGTACGAGCGGTCCCTTGATGTCATCACGCAGGGCCGTGATTTGGGCATGGTGACCAAGTCCAACCTGATCCTGGGCATGGGCGAGACCCGGGAGGAAATCTCCGAGGCCCTGCGTGACTTGCACGCGGCCGGGTGTGATTTGATCACGATCACCCAGTACCTGCGCCCGTCCGAGCGGCACTTGCCGGTGGACCGGTGGGTCAAGCCGCAGGAGTTCGTGGATCTCCAGCACGAGGCCGAGGAGATCGGGTTCCTTGGTGTGATGTCGGGTCCGTTGGTGCGGTCCTCGTACCGGGCCGGGCGCCTCTGGGCCACCGCGATGCGGAAGAAGGGCCGGGACATCCCCGCCCACCTCGCCCACATTGCCGAGGGTATCCAGGACTCCGGCACCACCCGCCAGGAAGCCTCCACCATCCTCGCCGCCCACCCGCGTTGAAATCTCCGTCGGGGCCAACCCGGGGGCGGCCGGCCGCCGTCGGGCCTTAAGTAATGAAGCGGGGAGTATCGAACACCAGCGCATTTTTTGCTCAAGACGGGCACAATGTTCGCGCACCGAGGCCAAGGTCAGGACGATTGCGGCGAAATTCAGCGGTGCCCACTCCTTGGACATGCCCGGAGAAGGCGAGTACCCACACCCCCGCCATGACTGAGGTCTCGGACGGGGGACCAAGTAGTGCGGGTTCAAAAAGTGAGTAATGGCATCGCGAAGGTGGGTATTTTTCGCCCGCTGTTCGAAGGAAAAGAGGCGTACCCGGAAACGTAGCCACGGGCCCGCGCTTGGTTGAACTATTGGGGCATCGCTTCATCCGACAACAACGGCCGGATGCTGGGGGTTGCGAGGCGGCTCCCCGGGACGTAGATCAACCAAGGAGTCTTATCATGCGCAAGCTTTCCAAGAAGAGCCGGGTCACCGCAGCCGTCGCAGGCGTGGCATTGGTAGCAGTAGGTGGCGGAGCCGCGTACGCCTACTGGACCACCACCGGTTCGGGCAACGGCACGGCGACCAACTCGGCCGGCGGCGGAACCGTCACGCTGCACGCTACGTTCAACGGCGGACTGGCACCGGGTAACCAGGTCGATGTGGCGTACACCGCCGACAACTCCACGTCGTCGAGCACCGTCGTCGGCGCCCTCAGCGCCAACGTCACCACCGACATCGCCGGATGTCTTCCAGCCTGGTTTGAGGTCACTGCCGCCACCAGCAACAGCCCGGTCGCAGCCAACAGCACAGGGACGTCCGTGGGCAGCGGCGTGCTGAAGTTCAACGACAGCACCACGGTCAACCAAGATGCCTGCAAGGGTGCAGTCGTCACGGTCAACGTCACCAGCTTGTAGCCCCTGACCGCCGGGGACCACCTCGCGAGTGGTGGTCCCCGGCCTCCGTCTTTCTGCCCGCAGTACCGAACACGTCCGAAAAGAGCTTCCATGGACCACCGGCCACAGCGAACAACGCCGTTCCGCAAAGCACGAGTGCCACTCCGTGCGCTGATACTGGCGCTGGTGGTTGCCCTCGTCCCTGTGGCGGCCCTCGCGGCAAGCAGCGGGCAGGGCGCATCCCAAGGTGCCCCAGCCAAGGTTTCCAAAGGGATTGTGGTCACGCTGTCTCCCTCAAGCAGGACACTGGACCAGGGGCAGTCCACCACGTATACCGTGTCGGCCGCGTCCACGGGAGGCTTCACGGGAACCGTCACATTCGCCACCAGCGGGTTGCCGACCGGAGCGGTAGCCGCGTGGCAACCGTCGTCGGTGGTCCTCACCTCCGGAAGCACGGCGCAAGTGACCATGACAGTGCAGACGGCCCCCTCGACACCCGCCGGTAAGGCGGATTTCACGGTGAAGGGCAGCAGCGGTTCAGTGCAGGCTTCCGCGCCGGCGCAACTCCAAATCCTGGAGGTCAAGAGGACGTTTGACGTTTCGGGCTCGGTGGACGGATTGCTTGCGCCGGGAATCACCCGGCCGATGAATCTCCAGATCTCCAACTCCAACAACAAGAGCATCGCGGTGACCAACCTGACCGTGGCTATCAGCCGGGTGGTTCGAACCCCCGCGGCAGTCGCTGCCAATCTGGCCTGCACCACGGCGGACTACAAGATCACCCAATATTCGGGAACGTATCCGCTGACGGTTGCACCCGGCACCCGCACACTGTCGGAGCTGGGCGTGCCGGAATCCAAGCGACCACAAATTGCCATGCTCGACACATCCAAGCTCCAGGACGGTTGCAAAGGCGCGACCCTCCAGCTCGCATACTCCGGCACGGGACAGGCGAACTGACATGAAGACGACAGTCCGAATTCCCCGTATTCCCGGCAAGGGACGCCTGGCGCGAACTGCGGCTGCCACCGTGGCCCTCTGCATCCTCGGTGGTGCGGGTTCCGCCTATGCCTACTGGGTTACCACCGGAACCGGCAGCGGCTCAGCAACGAATGGCACCATGCAGGCCGTCACGGTGGACGCGCTCGTCCCGGGCGATACCCTGCAGACCAGTTTGGTCCCCGGTGGGACTGCTGATGTCATCCTCCGCGCCACCAACCCCAATGCCCACCCCGTGACCATCTACGGTTTCGCGGCCAACGGCCCTGTGACAGCTGATGCGGCCCACCCCGGCTGCACCACGACGGGGGTGACCTTCACGCCTCCACCGACACCCTTGGCGCCGGCAGTAACCATCCAGCCGAACACCTCCATCCAGCTCACGCTTGGCAATGCGGCCAGCATGAGTGCGGCGTCGGTGTCCGCCTGCCAAGGCGCTGCATTCGATGTTCCCGTCATTCTGGAGGTACGGAAGTGAGCCGGCTTCGTCAGACCAAAGGCAGGGTGGCGTCCTCGCCCGCCACCCTCGGGCGCTGGAACAGGATCGTCGTGATTGTCCTCGGAATATTCCTGGTTTCCTGGGGAGGGCCGGCTGCCAGCGCTTTCTGGGGTTCGGTCAGCAGCGGATTCGGGGCAGCCAAGGCCGACGCCGTAGCACAAGGCGCCAAGCCCACCACAGCCGTATCCGGAACCAGCGTGACGGTCACCTGGACTGCAAGCACGACGGCGGCAGGACGGCCCGTGACCGGCTACAGTATCGCCCGCTATGGTTCCGCGACCGGTGGCACTAAGGTCGCTGCCACCGGAACCTGCGGGACTTCGGTCGCAGGGCTGAGCTGCGTTGAGTCCAGTGTCCCCGCCGGAACCTGGTATTACACGGTGACTCCCACGCTTTCGCTGTGGCAGGGGACTGAAAGTGTGCGAAGCACGGCCACGACCCCCGTCACGGACACCACTGCACCTCTGGCACCCCTCGTCACGGCACTTCAGACGATTCATCAGGGCAACGCCGCCAATGTGCCTGTCAGTGGCACGGCCGAAGCCAATTCATCGGTTGTCCTGACCGTCAGTGGCACTGGCTCTGCTCCGATCACCCAGACGATCATCACCAACAGTTCGGGCAGTTGGACAGCAAATCCGGTTGATGTCAGGGTCTTCACTGACGGAACCATCAACTACTCGGCCCGGGCTACGGATGCGGCAGGCAACACCGGCGCCGCGGGAACGGCCACGTCCACCAAGGATGTCTCATCGCCGACGGTGACCGGCGTCCAGTTGACCAACGGCGGCCTCGCAGGAGTCGTGGATAAGGGCGACAAGGTAACGCTGACCTTCTCGGAGCCCTTGAACGCCAACACCATCTGCAGTGCCTGGAACAACAGCAGCACCGGCACCCAGACGCAATCCGGCAACGGAAGCAGCCAGGTGGTGGTGAACATCAGTTCCGGCAGCGTTCTCACGGTGACGGGTGCAGGTTGCCAGACGCTGAGGATCGGTAGCGTGGCCCTTGGCGGCGACTACACCTCCACAGCCTTGACGTTCGCCGGAAACAACGCCGCCGGATCAATCCTCCAGTGGAATCCGGCAGCGGGGGCGCGAACACTCACCATCACGCTGGGTGAGGGAACCGCGGGTACCAAGACAGTTCCTGCGACACTTCCACTCCCGACGCCGACCTACACCCCGGCCTCCGGACTGACCGACATAGCCAGCAACCCGTTGGTGGTCACCACCGTGCCGGGAACCCCCTCGCGGTTCTAACGCAGCACTCCGGAGCCCTTGGACAGATAATGCCCCTTATCACGCGTGATGAGGGGCACTATCTGTCCACAATCCCGGAGTAGCCCAGCGGCCGGGGCGTAACCTTGAGACGGACGCCAGCGCCGTCGTCGTACGTTTTGATCCTTGCGACGAAAGGCGAGCCGCCCCCTTGAAGGCTGTAGCGGAAATATTCACGATGGGTCCTGGAAACAAGGACCACCATCCCGCCCTCCGCTGCGCCGTAGGTGTGTTTGTTCCGCTGATCACGCTGACGCTGATCGGACGCCTGGACCTGGCAGTGTTTGCCTCGTTCGGAGCCTTCACCGGAATTTATGGCCGCAACGAGCCCCACAGCATCCGCTTCCGCAGCCAGTTGCGCGCCGGCGGCTTCATGCTTTTCATCATTCTCCTTGCCACTCTCATGGCCCGCTTTGCGCAGAGCCCGGGGCTGGAAGGTGCCGCATATTCGTGGTTGCTGACGGCTGCGACCACCATTGTGGCCGGCGTGTGCTCCGTGGTGGTGGCTGCCTGGCGGCTCCGTCCGGGCGGTTCGCTCTTTCACATCTTTGCGTTCGCTGCCATCGCGTCCATCGCCGCCCAACCGCCTCTGTGGGAAGCGATGCTGGTATCGCTTCTGACCACTGTTTTTTGCCTCCTGATTGGCATGTCGTCCCGCGTCGTCAAGAGCCACCGGACACCGTGGAAACGTCCGCTTCCCATCCGTCACACCGAGGCCGAGCGGCGGGCGATCTGGCTGGAAGGCGGCGGTTACCTGATTGCTGCGGGCCTTGCGGGGACCATCGCGACGCTGGTGGGGGAGCGGCTCGGGTTCGGGCACACCTACTGGGCGATGGTTGCGGCCGTGGTTCCGCTGGTGGGCCACTCGACGCGCCACCGCGTGAGCCGCGGCATCCAAAGGATCGCAGGAACGGTGATCGGGCTGGTGCTGCTGGCCGGCATCCTGTGGCTCAACCCGGCGCCCTGGGCCATGGTCCTGGTGATCGCGGCGTGCCAGTTCGGCGCGGAAATGTTTATCGCCCGGCAGTACCTGGTGGCACAGGTCTTCGTGACTCCGCTCGCGTTGATTGCCACGTTGTTGGCGGCGCCGGTCGATCCTGCTTTGCTCCTCCGGGACCGCATCATCGAGACGGTCATTGGTGCCGCCGTCGGCGTCGCAGTGGTGGTGGCCCCGGCGGTCTGGCGGCGAGTGCGCGGGGGATTGTCCAGGGCCTGAGCGGGTTGACGTCAGCGGTGCGGCAAGTTATCGCCTAGGATCGATTGGTTAGACAAGCGAGATACATGTCTACCAAAGGACTGGTGATGAGCGACAAAAGTGAACGTCAGGGCTATTGGTACGGGCTGGAGAGCCGTAAGCAGATGGGCGCAGTGGACGTCCTGAATGCACTCAGGGACTATCGCTCCGCCGAGGCTGATATGCGCCGCCGAACGCGCGCCTCCATGGGAATGGGCGAAACCGATCTTCTAGCCTTGCGCTACCTCCTTGAAGCCGAGCGGGCCGGGCGCGATGTGGGACCCAAGGAGTTGGCCGTCCGTCTCGGTGTGACGTCGGCGTCCATGACCTCCCTGGTGGACCGCTTGGTCAGGTCCGGCTACGTGAGCCGGGAACCGCATCCAACCGATCGGCGGGCCCTCATTCTGCGTCCGACCCCGGGTTCTGACCAGGAGGTTCGCGGCACTTTGGGGGACATGCATGCCCGGATGATGGAGGCCGCGGAAACCCTGAGCGCAGAAGACACCGCCGTGGTGGTGGAGTTCCTCCGGCGCATGCGCGCAGCCATTGACAGCGTCGCAACCCCCTGACGTCCCGGCTGGACATAATTGATAAGTACACATATAACTAGATAGCCAAGCTACTTACTAGTGAATGTGTGGGAAGACGATGACAGTCGCGCTGCGTGAACCAAGTTCCACACCAGTGGCTGAGAATGACGTGCACGTTGTTACGGACCAGGTAATTCCCGTGGGACCAGTGCATTGCGGGGCGCATATGGCCATCTCCGCCGGACCATCCCATGACGCCATGAAGTGGGTTTCGGTAGAGCCCATCTGGCCGGAGTGGGCCTGCGGGTGCGGCTTCCGCATGGACATCGACGCCATTGATCCCGTGAGTGGGGTCTGGATCGCTGCGCTTCGCCGCCAGAGTCTCCAGCATGAGCTCGCTATCTCCCAGAACACTCTTGCCTTGGCCTTTAGGAAGGCCGTTGACGCCGGAGTCAACCCTCAGGCGCTTGCGGAGGTGGCCGGCGTTCCGGCCGCCGAGATCGAAACACTCCTGGCGTGACCACGCTTGACGTTGCGGCCGTCCGCCTTGATCGCGGGGCCGGGTGTTCAAGCATGGCGCAGCCAGGTGCAGTCCAACCAAGTGCAGCCCAGCCAAATGCAGCAGTGCTCGGCGGACGGTACCGTCTCGGCGGTCGGCTGGGCGGCGGCTCGGAAGCCTACGTCAATGAGGCCCTCGACCTCCGCACAGGAAAGCACGTGGCCGTGAAGATCTTCCGGGCAACGGATCCCTCCACAACGGACCTCGCCAAGGACTCGCCCTTCCGCCGCGAGGTGGACATCCATAGCAGGCTTCGCCACCAGAACATCGTCGCGGTGCTCGGTTCGGGCACGACGGCGGACGAGGACTCCCAGCGAAGCCGCAACTATCTGGTGATGGATCTGATGGACGGCAACGACCTCCGGTCCATCCTCCACGAGCACCCGGCCTCGCCCGAGCAGACGGTGGCGTGGATGAGCGGAATCGCCAGGGCACTCACGCATCTTCATCGCCGGGGGATCGTCCACAACGACATCAAGCCGGGCAACATCCTGGTGGATTTCCACGCGGACCCGGACGGTCCCGGGATCGCAAAGTTGACGGACTTTGGGATAGCCATCGACGGGCGCCATTCGGCGCCCAAATCGTCGTCGGGAACACCGCATTACTTGAGTCCCGAAGAGGTGTGCGGCGGCACGTCCACGTCGGCCAGTGATATCTACTCGCTGGGCTTGGTGGCACTTGAATGCCTGACCGGAACCAAAGCGTTCCCAGGCCCTCCCCTCGAGTCAATGGTTGCAAGGACTCTGGGGGAACCCCGAATTCCCGGCACGGTTCGGCGGCGCTGGTCCATGGTGCTTCATGCCATGACAGACCCCGATCCTGCCGGCAGGCCGTCTGCCAGCCAAACCGTCGGCATGCTCCGACGGCTCAGCTGGTAGCCAACAATCAGGTCGATAGCGGCATGCGTCCTTATGCCGAACTGGGTCCTACTTATGAAAGAGAGATGAAAAATGGGAATCATTGGTTGGATCGTTTTGGGTTTGATTGCTGGAGCCATCGCCAAGGCCATTAAGCCTGGCAAGCAGGGCGGCGGCTGGATCGCTACGCTGCTGCTCGGTATCGTCGGCGCAGTTCTGGGCGGTTGGATCGGCAGCGCGCTCTTCAACGTCGGCATCAATGAGTTCTGGTCGCTGTCCACATGGCTGCTCGCCATCGGCGGCGCACTGCTGGTCCTCATCATCTGGGGACTGCTTACCCGCAAGAAGGCCTAACCGCCTGATAGCCACACCGCCTGAACGCCACGAGGCCCCGACGCTGCTGCGTCGGGGCCTCGTAGCTGTCTGCGGTGCGGCGTCCAGCGGTGAAGTTCAGGGGTACGGTCAGGTGGCTGAATAGTCGAGGGCCAACTCGATGAGTGCGCCCACGGGGTGTCGCCCACGAACTCGGCCAGGAACAACGCGGCAGTGGTGGAGCCGGCGTAGGGTCCGCCAAGGTTCCTTCAGTGTAGGGGTGGGACTGCGAGGATTCACCCAGTACAGGCGATCCGCGAGGCGGCCCCTGAGCGTAAGGATTGTGTTGTCCGCCGTGAGACGCTTGGGCGAAGCCCGGAAGGGGGGTTTCACCGTGCAGGCTTTCAGGGACATCATGAGCGCTGCGGATTCCGGCTGGGTCTACCCGCTCGGGGCCGTGTTCGTGGCGTTGTCCGCAGTCTTTCCACCCATTCCCACTACGTCCTTGTTTGTGGCTTTGGGGGCCCTGTCCGCCACCGACAACCTTCCCAACGGATACCTGTTGGTGGTCGCGATGCTGGCCGGAGCGGTTGCCGGTGACCTCGGTGCGTATGAATTGGTCCGGCGCCGGGACATGGCCACCTGGAAGATCCTCCAGGGCCCCCGGACGCAGAAGGCCCTGCATGCCTCCAGGGAGCGTCTATCAAAGCACGCCGCATCGTGGGTCCTGACGTCCCGGTTTGTCCCGCTGGGACGGTTGACCATGAACGTAGCCAGTGCCATCACCCCGGTGCCGCGTGGCAGGTTTGTCCTCTATTCCGTCGCAGCGGGCATCCTGTGGTCCGCCTACTCTGTGGGGATTGGCGCCCTTTCAGGGCTTTTGCCGGGGCTTTCCACAGAGTTCGCCGTTGTCATCGCCATTGCCTTCTCGCTGCTGCTGGGCCGGGGAATCAGCGCCGCGGTGACGTGGTATTTGCAGTTGGACGACTGACTTATCCCGCCCGTGCTGCTGAAGAGACCCGCGCTACTGCAACGACGACGTCAGCCTGGCCAGATTGTCCAGAGCCACCTGGCCCACCGGTCGCCGCAGCCAGTCCTCCAACAGCAGCTCCGTGCTTGCTGCGCGGTAGCCGTCTTCGACCTCACGCATCCGGTCCACGATGGATCGACCATGGACCAGCACTGAGACTTCCATGTTGAGGCTGAACGAGCGGACATCTGGATTTCATGACCTCGTGTCCGGCTACGAAATAGAGGGTCAAGACCACCACGAAGACCACGGCGAAGGTCCCGTTCACTACGTTGTAGCCAACCTGGACCGCTCCGCCGCCAATGGCCAGCCAGACATTGGGATCCGCCGCCGAGGTTTCCAGCCATTCCAGCAACGGAGTCAGTGCTCCGCCCAATGAACCGTTGACGTCCCGGAACCACTCTTGTTCACTCACGGCCTCGAAACTGGACGGCAGCACCCTGACCAGCGCCGCGCCCTCCTCCACCAGGATGGGGACCACGAAACGGATCAGCACAACCACGAGCACCAGGAAGCCAACCGCTACCACCAGCACTGCGCCGCCACGTGAGAGCTTCCACTTTTCAAGCCAACGGACCAAGGGATACAGGCCCAAGGAGATGAACAAGGCCGCGAAGATCAACGTCAGCGAGTACCGCAACGTGATGACGGCCGAACCCAAAGCCAAGGCAACCAGGACACCCAATGCCGTGATCAGGCCGAATCGGAACGGCCCGGCTTCCAACAGCGGAAATGCCTTCAATCGCGTCATGCGGTCCCTTTCGGCGGTATATGGATGGTGGGCCGTCGCGCGAATCACGCCAACGCGAGCTCCTTCAGGCGGGCGTACTCCGCCTCGGTAATGTCGCCAGCGGCAAGCAGTGCTTTGGCTGATTCGATTTGTTGGGTGGGCGTCGGCGCTCCAGCAACCTCCCGGATGTAATTTTCTGTTTCCTCCACTGACTCACGGACGCGTATTTCGCTGCGAAGCGCCATACCTTTCCCGCGCATGATGACGTAGATCAGGGCCGAGATAAACGGTGCCACGAACAGGCACAGGATCCAGAGGGCTTTTACACCGCCGCCCAGGGCTTTATCGCGGAGAAGATCCGAAATGATCTGAAAGAGGAGGATCAAATAGGCAATGAAGAAGAAAGCGACAATGATGCTCCACAACGATTCCAAAAAGTTCATGGTGTCTTTCCCATCGTTCGTTCGGCCCGGGGCAGGGCCGTCGTCATCCGGCAAGGGACCCGTTCCCCGGCGGGACCACAACACCATTCTCGATTCGCCCGGACCCGCCAGCGGCAGTCTGCGCTGGATCGGCAGCGATTGGGCAGAAAGATCACCCACTAAGGGTGAGCGGAGATTGTGAGGCCCGACGACGGGCGGCTGGGCTGGGCGCCCGCTCCGGTCACAAATTCCCCATAACCTGGCCGTTGCAGTTGGCGTCAAACGGTCGGTTACGCTGCTCAAAGCCACGCACCACCGCACGTTTTAGGGTTCCAATGACGCACTCTTTACCAACTCCTCCGGCAGTTGACCTCCCAACCAAAGCCAAGGTCACGCGAGGGTCGGAGCAAGCGCCCCATCACCATTCGGCAGCGGTCGCACTGGGGGCCTTCAGCATGGCGGCTGTCGTCGGGGTCTTCGCGCTGCTCGTGCACACACTCGCTCGACAGTCTCCGCGGATTGGCCCGGTTTACACGGGCTGGTCGGAAGCCGCCGCCGTCTCACCGATGACTGCCCTTCGCTGGTTCCTCAGCGACATGACCGAGCCCCTGTTCTGGGCTTCGGACCTCGCCGCACTTGGCCTGCTGTCAGGGGCCGCGCTGGCATGGTGGGCCGGACGGCGGGGGAAGAGTTGGGTGGGATCGCTCACCTACGGAACCGGCCTCTGGCCGTGGGTGCTGGCGTCGGCGTCGCTGAGCTTGCTCCTATCCAACCTGGCTTTCGGGTGGATGCTCGACGACGGGTGGCAGCCCACGTTCGTGCCTTTTGTTTGCGTCGCTCCCGCCATGGTCCTTCTCTACGGGGCCGGCTGGAAGACCTGTGTCACCGGCGCCGTTCTGGGAGCAGCCACCACAACGCCCCTGGCTTTGCTGTTCATTCCGGCCCTTTCGACGCCGCTCGGCCTGCCCGTGGTGGTGGCAAACGTCCTCGCGATGTCCGTTGGTTCTGTGCTGGCGTTCATGGTCGCCAGACGGTTGCCGTGGCTGGCACTGCACAAGCCGGGGCGACCGCCGGAACCGTGCCGGCCGCCGTCGGGCGTTCACGGCACCTTCCGCAACGATGCCGCGTGGGCTGCCCGCCGCGTCCTCAAGGACTTCACTGAAACGCACTTCTTCGCCAACGAGCTCGCAGCTATCGGCGTGATTCTGGCCGTCTCGGCGGCGTTCGTGCTCAACCCGGCGTTTCCGTCGTACGGAACCCACCTGTTGCCCCAAATACTGTTCGCCCAGGCGCTGACCTCGGCAATCGGCGTCGTCCTCTGGCAGCGCTGGTACCGCGACGGTGGGTGGGCGGCCACCTATGCGTCCGTGGTGTCCGTGGCTCCTGCCGCCGTCCTGGCCTACGGAGGCTCGTGGTCCGCGGTGGTGGGAGGCGCTGTGCTGGGAGCAGTCCTGGCACCACCCCTTGCCCGTGTGGTTTCCGCTCGCCTGCCCGCCGGATTTCACCCGGTGATCGGCAACACGGCGGCCATGGCAGTGTCGACGGCGGTCGCCCTGCCGTTGCTGGGGCTGCTGCCGCACTAGCCTCTTTTGGCCTTCACCGTCAGCCGCCGACGTGATGGATCGTGAAGGCACTCAAGAACCCGACGGCGGCCGTCAGCCCCGTGAGGTTATGGTGCTCTTCGAAAGCCTCGGGAATCATGGTGTCCGCCAGCATGGCCAGGATTCCGCCGGCGGCGATCGCGGTGATGAACGCAATGACAGTCCCGGGGGCGTTCTCCAACGCGGTGTAGCCGATGAGCGCCGCGAGTCCGCTGAACACAGCAATGCCGGTCCACGTGCCAAAGACGTAGGCAGGGCTTCGCCCGGCCTTCTTCATGCCGGCTGTGCTGGACAGGCCCTCGGGAACATTGGAGATAAAGACGGCGGCCAGCATGGCGGGGCTCACCGCCCCGCCGGCAAGGAGGCCGACGCCGAGCACCACCGATTCGGGAATGCCGTCAATCAGCGCGCCCACGGCAATGGCCGTTCCACTGCCGGGGCTGTCCTTTTCGGACGGCTGGGGTCCGGAGGAGCGTTTCCGATGTTTGGCGCCGGCGCGAGCCAACAGAACGTTCGAGCCCACAAAAATCAGTGCACCGAGGAGGAAGCCCAAGATGGTGGGGATCAATCCGCCGCCTTGGACGGCTTCGTCCACCAGTTCGAAGGCAAGGGCTGAGATCAGGACGCCAGCGCCGAAGGCCATCACCGTGGAAACAACCTTGGGCGGGACTTTCCACAGCCAGGCAATGCCCGCGCCGAGAACCAGGGCTCCGCCTGCCAGTGTTCCCCACATCAGGGCTTGCAACCACATCGGCATTCTTATGCCCTTTCCTTGGCCTTTCACGTGCCCCATGAGTGTTTCATATGGGGTTGGTGGGGCTGTGGTGAGTCTTGAGGTTTTCCTGAGGAACTGTTGCGGGTTTGCAGGATTAGTTCTTGATCCAGCCCCGGCACAGTAGTTCTTGTCAGCCAGAGAGGCTGGAAGAAACGGCCGGCCGGACCCGCGGTGGCCTCCCGAAAGGACCATACTCAGATGGCCATCAGCCTCAAGACCACCTCCGGCAAAATCCTCGCTTCCGTCGCACTGGTCGGCACCGCAGCCGCTGTCGCCGGCATGGGAACCTACGGTGCGTTCACCTCATCGACCTCCGCGTCGCAGGCCGTCACCGCAGGTACGGTCACCATCGCCCTGGGCGCCCCCGGCCCGGCCAACACCCTCAACGTCCCCATCGCAGGACTGCTGCCCGGAGACAAGGTCGAAAAGCTCGTCACCCTGGCCAACACCGGCAACTCGGACCTGAACAACGTCACCCTCACCACCTCCGCCGGGGCCACCGGATCCCTGCTCACCACCGACGTGACCAACGGTCTGCAGCTGACCATCGAAAACTGCTCCGTGGCCTGGACCGGCACCGCAGCCCCCTACACCTGCACCGGAACCAAGAGCACCGTCCTGGCCTCCGCCCCGGTCATCACCGCCAACAAGGCCCTGGCCAACCTGACCGCACTGACGTCCGCCAAGACCGACAACCTCAAAATCACCACCGCGTTCCCCACCACCGCGAACAACGACTTCCAAGGCGCCACCTCCACCATCGCCTTCTCCTTCACCGGCACCCAGCGCACCGAAACCACCAAATAACACCCACCCGCTGACCCCCAACAGGCAGCCCGCGGTAACACCGGGCAGCCAGCTGCGATTGCCGCAACAGAAACACCGTCAAGCCCCGCCGGGCCTGGTCGGGCGCCCCCCTGCCCGATCAGGTCCGCCGGTATTTTCCCGGCAGCCAATATTTCCGGGCCAGCTGTACTAATGAGTACGCCGGACCCCTGATCACACCCTGGTCCTGAGCCAGCCTTGAGGACTTTCCGAAGGAAGCCGGAGCCGGGCCACGCAGGCTCCGATTCAGGCTCGCCCCGGAAGCCGATCAACACCCGGAAGGAACGCCAGGACAATGAGCACCCTCAACAGCACCCCCAGCACGGGCATCAAGGCAGCCGACGTCACTACCTGCCACATCCCGGTCGAAGACCAGCGGGTAAAAACCCAGATCATCACCACTGGCGCCACAGAGCCCCAAGCAGCACCTGGTGAGTGACTGGCGGGCAGTGATGAGTCACGCTGAACCACACCCGACACCATCGGAATCTGTCCTGGACGCGTGCACGCTACAGGCACTGGCTGAGGAGTTGGACGACTCTGCGCCGGCCATCAGCTTCCTCTCCACATACCTGTCCATGCTGCCGGGCAGGATCCTCAGAATCTCCACGGGCCTTTGCCTGCGCGATGCCGATGCCAGTATGGACGCGGTCTTGAGCCTCAAGATTTCCTCCGCCATGGTGGGGGCCTTGGAAACGGAAAACCAGTGCCGGGCCCTTGAAATCATGATCCGGGGCGACCATTTCGATTCCGCGGTCCTGGCACTCCCCGCGCTGCAGAACTCCACGGACCGCTGCTTCGCGGAGGGTCCGCAGCTGCTCGTGAAAGCGCAAGGGTCACTGCGGCAGGGCCAAGGGCAATGAATCCCGGGCGGTGAGCGCCCGGTGGTTGGTCCCCGGTGGTGAGTCCCCGGTGGTGAAAAGGAGTTAGTGGTGGGTCGGCACGGAGGTGTCGGCGGCTTTGACCTCATGCGGCACCAGGAACAACGCGGCAACGGCCAGGACACCGGCACCTGCAAAGACGTAGAAGCCTGCAGGGTAGGCGATATTCGCGGCCACCAGGGTTCCGGTCACCGCAGGACCAACGATCGCGCCCAACCTGCCGACCCCCGCAGCGAAGCCCAGTGCAGTTCCGCGGAGCCTGGCCGGGAAGAGCTGGCTGCCCCAGGCATACACCAGCACCTGGGAGCTGAAGACAAAGACTCCCGTCACGAAAACGGCCGCGTTGAGCAGGAATTCGTTCTGGATCTTGACGCTGAGGATGGCAAGCAGCACCGCCGACAACCCGAACCACAGCAGCACGATCTTCTTGGTCCCATGCTTATCGGCAAGGATTCCGGCGACGAACAGCCCCGCCACGGCGCCCACATTCAGGACCAGCAACAGCGTCAGCCCGGTGCTCACGGGATATCCGGCGGCAGCCATCAGTTGCGGCAGCCACGTATTCAGCCCGTAGACCAGCAGCAGCCCCATGAAGGATGCAATGCCAATACCAACCGCCACCAGAGGATAGGGCTTCTGCAGGAGGTCGCGGAAGCCGGTCTTTGGTTTGGTACCGGCGGAATGTTCGACGGCGGCCGCCGCCTGTGCGGATCCGGCCGCCTTGGACTCGCCCTCGTTGGCCGGAGTTGCTTCCGGGAGGGATTCGGGCAACTTGGCCCACAGGAATGGCAGCAGTACCAGCCCAGCCACGCCACCGATGATGAACATGAGCCGCCAGTCGGGAACAATGAAAATGGCCAACAGAGCCGTGGATACGGCGCCCACGTGGTACCCGGTCATGGTCCGGGTGGTGGACTTTCCGGCCGATCCTGCTGGTGCGTAGTCGTTCATGTATGCCAATGCCGCCGGAAGGCAGGCGCCCAACCCTAGACCGGCCAGCAGGCGGAGCAGTGAGAAGACCGCAACGTTCGGGGCGAAGGCAACGCCGATGGTGAACAGCGAGAATCCTGCCACGCAGGCGATCAGGAGTTTCCTACGGCCAAACTTGTCCGATAGCGGCGCGATGAACAGCGCCCCGAGACCAACGCCAACCAAGGAGATGGTGGCCGCGAAGGTGGCTCCGACCGCGTCGAAGCCCAGTTCACCGGTCTTGATGAGTGTGGGGATGACAGTTCCGAGAACCACGAGGTCGAAGCCGTCCAGAACCATGGCCAGCCAGCATAGCCAAACGGGCCATTGGGAGCGGCGGGCAGATGACATCGTTGGCATAGCGTCCTCGGTACTTCGTTGTTGTTGGTCCTGGCTGATCGATTCCTGAGCCAAAGAACGTTCGGTCGGTCATGAGAGTTGTATCACCGTCTGATGTTGTGTGGCACACGTTCTACCATTGAATGGAAGGCGTCTGCCGGCATGGATGTCACCCACTCTCCACAAAGCAGGCCCCCTGACCAGCAAGCAACCGACCAGCAAGCAACCGACTAGCAAGCAACCGACCAGCAATCAAAGGAGCGCATCGTGGCCAACTCAGCATCCGGAGATTCCGTGGTTGACCGCGTGGTGCGGGTGATAGAAGCCTTTCCTGAGGGGGTAACGTCGCTGCAATTGACCGAGTTGGCTGACCGGGCCGGGCTCCCGCTATCCTCGGCGCATCGATTGGTCCGCCAACTCTCGGAGCACGGGTTGCTGGATCTTGGTGCCGGCGGGACGGTGCGCCTGGGCCTGCGTCTGTGGGAACTCGTCAACCGCAATTCGCCGACCTTGGCCCTCCGGCAAGCTGCCATGCCCTTCATGGAGGATATCCAGCAGGTCCTGAACCAGAACGTGAACCTTGCCGTGCTGGAAGGGTGGGAGGCGCTCTTCGTGGAGCGGCTTTCGCGGAGGGGATCAGTGGCCAACCGGGCCAGGATCGCCGGAAGGATGCCTGTCCATATCTCCTCGGCAGGGCTGGCCCTGATGTCCCACCAATCACGGGAACTGCAGGCGGAGTACCTCGAACAATTCGAGGATCCATCCGGGAAGGTGACTGCCGACGTCGTGCGTCATTTCCTGGCCGAAACGGCCCAGCAAGGATACGCGCAGCTCGCGGGTGTTGTGGATCCTGACACGTGGGGCATTGCCGTTCCTGTGATGAACGGCAAGCGTCGGACCGTGGCGGCACTGGGTGTCGTGGTCCCGCTGGCTGAGATGAGGCTGCAGGCACTGGTACCCGCGCTCCAAACGGCAGCCCGCGGCATCGGACGCCAACTGGGTGATTGATGGAGCTTCCGTTCAACGGAATTGTTGTAACGCCAATCACCCGTCGCGGGCCACACTGATTCCAGATTCATCCCGCTTCAGAGCAAGCCGGGATCCGCAACGAAGCGAGGAACAACCATGGTACGCACACCCATCAGCACCCAAGTGGCCATTATGGGCGCAGGCCCCGCAGGCCTCATGCTCTCCCATTTGCTGGCCAAACAGGGCATCGAGTCCGTAGTGGTGGAGATCCGCAGCCGCAAGGACATCCAGGAGACGGTTCGCGCCGGAATTCTTGAGCACGGCACTGTGAACTTGTTGGTGGATTCCGGCGTCTCCGACCGAGTGCTTCGCGAAGGCGACCGGCACGACGGCATCGAGTTGCGGTTCAATGGCGAGAGCCACCGGATCAACTTTAAGGAACTCGTCGGCGAATCGGTCTGGCTGTACCCGCAAACTGACGTTTTCATGGACCTCGCAGCGAAGCGGGAGGCCGACGGCGGCGACGTCCGGTACAGCGTCACGGACACCACGGTTCACGACCTCGAAGGCAAGCCAAAGGTGTGGTTCACGGACGCCGACGGCCATGAATTCGAAATCCAGGCCGACTTCCTGGTGGGAGCTGACGGATCCCGCAGCCACTGCCGCTTCCAGATCCCCGAGGCCGACCGAAAGTGGTACTTCCACGAGTACCCTTTCGCATGGTTCGGGATCCTCGCCGAAGCTCCGCGCAGCGCCGACGAACTGATCTACGCCAACTCCGAGAACGGATTCGCCCTGATCAGCCAGCGCACCGAAACTGTGCAGCGTATGTACTTCCAGTGCGATCCCAAGGAAAACGTGGCCGACTGGGATGACGAACGCATCTGGAACGAATTCCGCAAGCGCGTCAACGGCAACGGGTTTGAGCTCAAGGAAGGGCCCGTGCTGGAGAAAATGGTCCTGCCATTCCGCAGCTTCGTCCACACCCCCATGCGCTACGGCAACCTCTTCCTGGCCGGCGATGCGGCGCACACTGTTCCACCCACGGGAGCCAAGGGCCTCAACCTGGCTATCCATGACGTCAAAATGCTCTTTGAGGGCCTCGACTCCTTCTACTCCAAGGGATCCACGGCGCTGTTGGATTCGTACAGCAACCGTGCTTTGGACCGCGTATGGAAGGCCCAGCACTTCTCATACTGGATGACCTCCATGCTGCACACGGTGCCGGGTGCCGACGACTTCGACCGCGCCCGACAACTCGGTGAACTGCACTCGGTGGTGACTTCCGAGCACGCTAAGGCATACCTCGCAGAGTCTTACACAGGCTGGCCCGCCTCGCACTAAGCCCGCGGATTTGCCGGGCGAACCGTTCAGGAAGCGCTTGACGGTGGCTCATCTCCTGATGGCGATGGGTCGCCGCCCCCGGAGCAAGATCGGGCCCTTGGTCTCTTCCCCCCCAGTTGAACCCGGGCCTCCTATGTTCTGTGGGGGGTGTGGTGGTGGTTGCGTCGGGGTGTTTGGTGTGGGTCGATGTGGGGTGGGGGGATGAACCAGGGGATGCCGGTTTTGATGTCGATGCGCCATTGTTCTTTGTGGATGAGGTGGTGGTGGTGGCTGCAGAGCAGGGTGCCGTTGTCTGTTGAGGTGGTGCCGCCGTGGGACCAGTAGGTGGTGTGGTGGGCTTCGCACCAGGGTGCGGGCATGGTGCAGTCGGGGAAGGCGCATCCTTGGTCGCGGGCGGTGATGGCTTTGCGGATGTGGGGTGGGAAGATCCGGGTGGTGCGGCCGATGTCCAGGACGCGGGAGTCGCTGCCGAGCAGGACGGGGAGGATGTCGGCGTCGCAGGCGATTTTGCGGATGGTGTTCGGGTGCATCGGGCCGGTGAAGGTCGCGGTACCTGTCCCTACCCCGGCCCCTGTCCCTATCCCAGTTACTGGTGCTGTCCCGGCCCCTGTCCCTCTCCCGGTCCCTGTCCCTATCCCAGCCACTGTGCCGGTGCCGGTGCCGGGGTTGTGGTGGTGGTTGTGGACTTGTTCGAGGAGTTCTTGGTATCCGATGGTGACGGTGAGTTGGGGTGGGAGGCCGCCGTTGGCGGGTAGTTTTTCGGTGCGCATGGCGAGGCTGCAGGCGCTGGTGAGGCCGTTGAGGAGTTTCTGTGGGCGGCTGCGCCGGTCCAGGTCCGGACCGGTACCGGTGCCTGTGCCGTTGTCTGGGTTGTTGTGTGGGTTGTTGTGTGGGGTGTCCCCGGTTTCGGTGTTCTCCGTGGTGCCTGTGCCGGGGGTGGTGAGGCGGGGGTTGGTGGCGACGTTCATGGCGGTGGTGAGGATTTCGTATTGTTCGTCGGTGGCGAAGATTTCGAGGTGGTGGAGGCCGTGGCGGCGTCGGCGGCGGAGGAACACGCCTTGGAGTTGGCGGAGGATTTCTTCGGTGGGTTCGGGGCCGTCGTGGTCGATGACGTCGATCCAGCGTTTGGCCATTGTGGTGACGAAGTCCGGGTCGGTCTCAACCGCGGTGGTGGTGAGGGCGTGTTCCATCCGGGTGAGGGTGTCCTCGTCGGTGAGGTTCCGGACTTTGTCCAGAGCGGTGCTGATGATCGAGGCCGAACGGGAAGGCACCAGTGCGGAACCAACCGCTTGCGCGAGTATTTCGTGGCGGGCCGGGATGTCCTGCCCGGTGATCCCGGTTTGGGGGAGGACGTCGGGTGCGAGGGCGAGCCGGCGCTTGGCTTCTCCGATGCCGATCCGCAACCGTGCGCGCAGGAACTGGGCCGCGTTCCGGTACCCGTCATCCAGAACACTGGCCTTGGCCTCCGATGCCCAACGTGCTGATCCTGTTTCACCATCGGCCGCCGCAGCGGTGGCGGTTCCCGTCCTACCGAGGGAAGCTCCGCTCTGGGAAGCCGCGCTCTGCGAAGCTGCCGCGGTGCCGGTGCCTGGCTCCGGTTCCGTCCAGCCGGTCCGCCATTGCGGTGCTGCCGCCGAGGACCCCGGACCGGCCTGTAGAGCTTCGGTCCGTGTCCGTTCCACAGCCTGCGCCGCGACAACCTGCAAGTACTCCACCGACCGGGCGATCTCCTCGACCTTGCCGGCAAAATCCGCTGCCTCCACAAACCCAAACAACCGCGCCTCACCGGCGGCTATCGATCGCAACGCGTCGGCTGCGGCGGCACCCTCAAATAGCGCCGCTTCCAATGTGGGCACGTCAGGTAATGACGGCTCGGCGGACAACGGGCCCCGCCTTTCCCCTGGCGCGGATTTCGAGCCCGCGGACAGCGCCGCCCTTCGTGGCGCCACTGGCGCGGATGCCCCGGGTTTGGGCCACGCCTCAGGCACCTTTGGGGGCGCAGATCCCCGGTATTCGCGCGAGCCCGCGGACACCGCCGTCTCCAGCAATGCCTCAGGCAGAGGTTCACCGGGAGTGGGCAACGAATCGGGTCGAGGAAGCAGCCCGGAATTCCGGTCGGTAACAGCATCGCCGGCTGCTGGCGTCGGGCACTTGCGGACAGCGGGTTCGGTAATCGAGTCCAGAGAGAATGATGACATTTGAGGGGCGCCGGACGAACCTGCCCGCCGCGCCACGATCTGCCCTATGCCATCCATAAATCAAGCCTGTCACGATGGCTTGACCGCTATAAGCCCTCATCTGCGCTATGTGGAAAACTACCGTCGGAGGCTCCTGCAATACCTGCAGGCCACCGTCTAGAAGGCTCTTATCCGGCGACTCCGGTTTGGTGGTCGATGCCTGCTTGGTCCACCTTTCGGTGGAAACGCATGCCGGCCTTTCCGCCGACGATGGCGCCCAGAAGCGGGACGATCAAGGCGATGACGAGCCCGATGATCCCGCTGGCAGTCATCAGGCTTCCGTCGAGGGGAATCTGGGGTGCGCCGTTGAGGTCGTCGAGGATGTTGAACTGGTTACCTGCTACTGCCGCGAGGATCGCCACGAGAATGGCGACAATGATGCCCCACAACCACACAGCGAGCCCTTGCTTCGCACCATCGAAGCGGGCCATCCGGCCGGCGACGTAGCCGCCACAGTAGTAGGCCAGGAATAGGACGACTGCCAGCACGATTCCACCGACAATCCCCAGGGTTTCTGCGTTCTGCCGGGCCTGATCTGCTGCCTGACCGGCGCCTGACGGGTTCGCCGCTCCTACGCCCACCCCGATGGCCGTAGCCAAGGCGGTGAGAAGGACGGTCATCCCGACGGCCGTTAGCCAGCCAAAGAAGGCCGAGCCCCATTTGATGCCGCCAAAACGGTCCTTTTCCGCCCGGACGACCTCGTCCCTGCGGGCTTTGGGAGTGCTTGATCCCGAGTCATATCCATCAACCATGTCAGCTCCTGATCCGGTTGCCTGAACTTTGGTAAACCAAGCAAAACACCATCTTCAGCTAGAAAGCAAGGATGCTTACTAAAATGCTGTTACAGCAGTGGCAAGGGCAGACCACCGCCGGCCCGCCAAGGACTGCGGCGGGCAGTACACAAGCGTACGACGGCGGCAGCTCGCCGTTGAGCGCCGCCCGCGCGCCAGACGCTGCCCTCGCGCCTGAGGCTGCCCGCGCGCCTGACGCTGCCCGCGCGCCTGACGCTTCCCGCATATAGGGATGGACGGCTGTTCCGTGGGAGAATCGGAGACATGGAAGCCACCACCGCAGGAGCCCGGACACTCGAACGCGGACTCAGCCTGATCGACTGCGTAGCGGCCGGCTCTCACCGGCTGGAGGACATCACCAAAGCCGCAGGACTCAGCCGATCGGCCACCCACCGCATGCTGACCTCCTTGGTAGGAGCCAAGTATCTAAGCCAGTCGGAGGACAGGAGCTACCACTTGGGCGTGAAACTCCTGGAGTTGGGCACGCAAGCACAAACCAGCATCGACTTGCCGGGGGCCGTGCAGCAAGTCCTCTCCGATATTGCCCGCATCACCCTGGATGCTACCCATCTGGGGATACTGTCCGGCGATGAAGTGGTCTACCTGGCCAAGGCCCGTGGCCACCGGGGCTTCGAGATGACGTCCTATCCGGGCGTTCGCCGGAAGGCCCAGACTACGGCGCTGGGCAAAGTGCTGCTGGCCGAGAAGAGCGACGCCGAGGCGATCAAAGCCTTTAACCACACCATCACGCCAACGCCGCTCTCCATCAGGACGGCCGAAGAATTCCTGGCCGCGCTGCATGAGGCCAAGCACAACGGCTATGCCATGGATGACCAAGAGAACGAACTCGGAATCACATGCCTTGCCATCGGGATACCTGACTTGAGCGGGGCCATGGCTGCCGCGGTCTCAGTCTCGGCCCCAAGTGTCCACATGAATCCCGAGCGTATCCAATCCCTCGTTACGTTGCTGCAGAAGTTCCAGCCGGAGCTCACAAGTTGCCTGCCGCCGGGGTTCGAAAGGGCCTGGATCTAGTGATGTTGAGCCGCGCAGGGAAGGGCCGGACCCGATCCCTGCTACCGGGTCACGGGTTCTGAAGCGTCCAGCAAACCAAGCTCATGGCGCCGTGGCATGCCTTCCCAGTCGCCGGGCACCAGGCAAGCGAAGGCGCCTGTCCGCACCGCGGTGCGTAGCCGGTCTTCCACGGAGGCTCCGGCAAGGAGGTCGGAGATGTATCCGGCCACAAATGCGTCTCCTGCACCGACGGTGTCCACGGCGTTGATGCGTACTGCGTCTTGACGGTATTCGGCGCCGTCGATCACACCGACGCAACCGAGCGGGCCGTTCTTGATGACTACCTGCTGTGGTCCCATTGCTGCGATCTTGCGTGCGAGTTCGAGGGAGTCCGGGCCGCGGCCCACTGCGATTGCGGCTTCGTCGTCGCCGGCGAAAACAAGGTCTGCCAGTTCAATGAACGTGCGGAAGACCGGCCCGGCCTGGCCCTCTGTCCACAGCGCAGCGCGGTAGTTCAGGTCGAAGGAGACGGTCACCCCGGCTTCGCGCGCCACGGACACCGCGTACAGCGCGGCTTCACACGCTGATTTGGAAAGGGCGGGCGTGATTCCGGTCAGGTGCAGGAGCTTCGCATTCCGGATGGTGTCCGTCGGGATGTCCTCCGGAGCCAATCTCGAGCCGGCACTGCCTGAACGGTAGTACCAGACCTTGAGGTGTTCCAAGGTGCGGCGTTCCTTGATCATCAGGCCTGTGGGTGCCCCAGGATCACGAATCCCCATGGTTGCGACTCCTTCGGCAGACACCTCGCGGAGCACCAAATCGCCGAGGCTGTCCTGCCCCACGCGTCCGAGCCAGGTCACGCTGGTGCCCAGGCGCTTCAATGCGATGGCGACGTTGGTCTCGGCCCCGCCCATGCCCAGCCCCAGCGAGCCGGCATGGGCCAAGGGCCCGGGTGTCTCGGCTTTCATGAGCGCCATGGTTTCGCCCATGGTCACTACGTCGGTGTAGGTAGTCACTTGGCTGCCCGCGCTTCCACGGCGTCGGCTACAAGGTGGCTGAGCTTCGACGCCCGCGCGGTCAGCTCCGTCAGGCTTCCGCCTGAGAAAGCATCGCGCAGCAGAGGCCCGCCGAGGCTGACGGCCAGGGCGCCGGCCGCAATCCACGCCGGTGCGTCGTCGATCCCGATGCCTCCGGAGGGCACAATCCGCATCTCCGGAAACGGCCCGCGGAGTTGGTCGACGTACCCAATGCCCACGGCCGAGGCGGGGAAGAGCTTCACCGCTGTGGCGCCGGCGTTCCAGCCGGCCAGCAGTTCGGTGGGCGTCAGCCCGCCCGGAAACACCGGGATGTCACGCTCGACGGCGGCACTCACCACTGCGGTAACCATCGCCGGGGTGACCAGATAGTCCGCTCCGCCGTCGAGGGCCTGCAGGGCTTGGTCGACGGTGGTGATGGTTCCGACGCCGATCTCAGCGTCCGGGCCGAAGCGTTCCTTGAGTCGAGGCAGTTCCTCGAAGACCCCTTGGGTGCTGAGGGTCAACTCGATGGAACGGACGCCTCCGCGCACCAGGGCTTCGATCACGGGGGCGTACTCGCGGGCGTGGTGTGCCCGCATGACGGCCACCACGGGATTGGCTGTCAGGATCGCGGAAGGAGCCGGCCGGTGCGGTTTGCCCGCTGGTTGGATGGTGCTCATCGGGCCAGCCACCCGCCGTCGACCGGAAGAACAACGCCGTGCACGTAATCTGCGGCCGGGGAAGCCAGGAACACCACCGCGCCGGCGAGGTCGTTGCCTGATCCCCATCGGGCGGCCGGGATCCGGCTGGAGATCTGCTCATGCCGGACGGAGTCGGCCAGTAATGCCTGGTTCATGTCCGTGGCTATGTACCCCGGGGCCACGGCGTTGACGTTGACGCCTCGTGGGGCCCACTCATTGCACAGCGCCTTGGTCAGCTGGGCCACTGCACCCTTGGACGCCGCGTAGGCCGGAACCCGCAATCCGCCCTGGAACGTCAGCAGGGATGCCAAATTGATGATTTTGCCGTTTCCGCGCTCCACCATGGCCTTACCGAAGCCCTGGCAGAGCTGGAACACTGCCCGGGTGTTGATGTTCATGACCGCATCGAAGTCCTCCAACGGGAACTCCACGGAGTCATGGCGGATCTGCGTGCCGGCGTTGTTGACCAGGATGTCGATCCGGTGCTTCGCCAGCGTCGTTTCGATCGCGTGCGCCACCGAGTCCTGGCTGGAGAGGTCGATGGCCGTTGCTTCGGCAGTAACGCCTGCCTCCGCCGCGGCCAGGGCCAGTTCCGGAGCGAGTGGACCACGTTGCAGCGCAACAAGGTTCGCGCCCGCCCGGATCAGGCCCAGGGCGATCCCCAGGCCGATGCCGCGGGAAGCTCCGGTGATGGCCGCCGTCGACCCTGTCAGGTCAAAAGGCGCGCGCGGCGCCGCTGCTGTGTCTGTCATGCTTCTCCCTTGCCGGGGACGGCTGCCGTAGCCGGCCCAACGAATACTTTGAGGACCGCTCCAGCGGTCATGGCCTTGGTGAATGCGGCCCGGGTTTCTTCGAGTGGGAAGACCTCCACAGGGATCCGTCCCAGCCCAAGCTCGCCGCCCTCGATGAGCTTGACTGCCCGTTCGACGTCGGCCCGCGTGTAGACGCGGACGCCCACCACCGTGTTTTCCGCAAAAGTCAGGGCCTGCAAATCAACCTCGACGGGCTTCTTGTAGACACCCACCAGCACGATGGTGCCCAGGACGCGAACTGCCTTCGGCAGCAGTGCCGCCACGGAGGGGTGGGCGGCCGAATCGAACACGATGTCCGCGCCGTCCCCGCCCGTTGCCCCCAGGATCGTGTGTACCGGGTCGGCACCCGAAGCAACAGTGTCGAAGCCAAGCTCCTCAGCCACCAAACGGCGCTCTTCGGAAGGCTCCGAAATCAGCACGCTACCGGCCCCTTCAGCCCGGGCAACAAGGGCAGTGAGGATGCCTATGGGACCCGCGCCGAACACCACCACCCGCTCTCCGCCCTTGAGGCGGGAACGGGAGACGGCATGTACTGCCACGGCCAGCGGCTCGGCCAGTGCGGCTTCATGCAGCGGAACAGCCGAGCTGACGGGAATGAGGGTCTCCGCCGGCAAAGCCACGTACTCGGCCAAGGACCCGGCGACGTCGATCCCGTACAGCTTCAGGCTGCGACAAACATGAGTGTCCCCCTCCCTGCAGGGATGGCACTTCCCGCAATGGATCAAGGGCTCCACCGTCACGCGGGTGCCCGCCGCAGGGCCTCCCGCGGCAGCGATTTCCACGATGCCGGTGATTTCATGGCCCATCACCACGGGCGCTTCAGCCCGGGGGTGGCTTCCGTGCAGGATGGAGAAGTCCGTGCCGCAAATCCCGGTGAGCTCAGACCGGACCAAGGCCCAGCCCTCCGGTACCTCGGGAAGCGGCACGGTCCGGTACTCAATGGTGTCCGGACCCGTCCAGACCGCGGCGCGCATGGTCTGCGAGGTGGTTGTTCCTGCCATGGTTTCGACGCTCATGCCGGCACGCTCCCGTTCAGCACTTCACTGTTGAGGATGTTGCGGGGTGTTCGCCCGGCGCAGACCTCCACCACGTTCTCCACCGTGCGGCGTTTGAGCTCCGCGTAGGACTCCGCGGAATACCAGGCCGCGTGCGGGGTCAGGACCGCGTTCTCCACTCCCAGCAGCGGGCTGGTCCTGGGCAAGGGCTCCACTTCGAAGACATCCAAACCCGCAGCGTGAAGGCGCCCGTCCTTCAGGGCCGCCGCCACAGCATCCGTGTCCACCACGCCTCCGCGGCAGGTATTGACCAGCACAGCCCCCGGCTTCACCTTGCCCAGTACCTCGCTGTTGATCAGGTGATGCGTGTACTGGTTGAGCGGCACATGCAGGGATATCACGTCAGCACGGGCGATGAGGTCCTCGAAGCCAACTACGGTGATCCCGTCCTCCGTGACAGACCCGGGGGTCAGTAGCGGATCCGAACCGATGACCTCGTAGCCCAGCCCCTTTGCTTTCCGGCCCGTGGCCGCACCGATCAAGCCCAGGCCCACCACCCCGAACACCCGCCCGCTGATCCGGTGCAACGGTTGCACCGGCCCCAGCGAATAATCGCCACGGCGTACACCGCGGTCCAGCTGCGTGATGCCGCGGGCCAGGCTGACGGCCAAGGCAATCGCGTGGTCGCTGACGTCCTCGGTGCCATAGTCGGGGACGTTGCAGATGGCGACGCCGCGCGCAGTGGCGGCTTCGACGTCGAGCGTGTCAACCCCGACGCCGTAACGGCCAATTGCTTTCAACCCCGGCAAAGCATCCAAAACCTTGGCGGTGATGGGCGCGTACTGGACAACGATCGCGTCCGCCCCGGCCGCTGCAGTGACGACTTCCTCTTCAGTGCGGCACTGAGCCAACACAAGCTCGACGCCGGCAGCCTCAGCGACAGCACGTTCGATATCGATGGAATCGTGATCGCAATCGGTGATGACAATTTTGGTGGGGTTGATGGGGTTGGCGGAGGGGGTGATGGGTTCTGACATTACTTGGCGTCCTCTTCAAGGAGAAGGTCACGATCGACCGTCTCCGGGGATTTGATGGTGGTGAACAAACTGATGCCCATGATGGCCATCATGTAGATGGCTACCGGGATCCAGGATCCGCTGAAGGCCGTGACCAGCGCGGAGCAGATCAGCGGGGCGATGCCACCGCCGAAAACGGAGGAGAATTCGCGGCCGAGTGCCACGCCGGCGTAGCGGTAGCGTGCGCCGAAGAGCTCGGGGAAATACGCAGCCTGGACCCCGACGGACCCCTGGGCGGCAAAAATGAAGCCCAGGACAATGACGACGGAGATCAGGAACAGGTTGCCCGTGTTGATCAGCAGGAAGGCCGGGATGGGGAAGATGAACAGGAACGTGGTCACCACCAGGTACATGGAGCGCCGGCCGAACCTGTCCGAGAGGTTTCCGAACACGTAGGCGGACACGCAGGCGAACAGGGCGCCAACCAGCAGGACCTTGGGAATGAACGTCGAGTCGATCTTGAGCTGGCTGATGAGGTAGGAGCCCAGGAACACCTGGAAGAGGTAGGAATGGGCGTTGGCGCCGACGTTCATGAAGAACACGCGGAACAGGTTGGGGCGGCCATTCTTGATGACATCTGCCACGGGGGTGTCCCGCTTGCCGATGCCGCCTTCTTCCTGGAGCTCCTGGAACACCGGGGACTCCTTGAGCTTGCGGCGGATGATGTAGGCGGCAATCGTCACGAAAATCGACGAGAAGAAGACCAGCCGCCATCCGTAGGATTCCAGCGCTTCCTTGGGCATCATCTGCACCAGGATCCATACCACCGCTCCAAGTGCCGTCCCCGCCGCCGCCCCGACGAACACCAGTGAGGAGTACTTGCCGCGCTGACCCCTGGGCGCGGTTTCCGCGATGAGGACGACGCCGCCGGCCTGTTCAGCTCCGGCGCCGAAGCCTTGCAGGAATCGGCAGGCCACCAGGAGCGCGGGCGCCAAGAGTCCGGCTTGCTCGTAGGTAGGCAAGAGCCCAATGGCGAATGTGGCGATGCCCATGAGGAAGAGGGTGGCCACCAGCACCCATTTGCGGCCCAGGCGGTCGCCGTATTTGGAGAAGAAGAGTCCGCCCAAGGGCCTGGCGCCGAAGCCGACGGCGTAGGCGCCGAAAGCGGCGAGGATGCCGATCGCAGGGTCGACGTTGGGGAAGAAGATCGTGTTGAAGATGATCGCGGAGGCGGTTCCATAGATCACAAAGTCGTACTGCTCCAGGGCAGTGCCGATCAGTCCGGCCCAAGCGGCCCGACGGACGTTTTTCACCTCGGACGGGGTGCCTGTACCTGGCCGGCCGGCATTCTGAACAACGCTGTTCTCAGTCAATCTTGTCTCCAAGCGGGTGGTGGCTCGTAGCCGTGGATGAGGAGTTTCACATAAGATTCCGATTATAGGGATAGCATCCCGAAAACCGCTGGAGATAAATGTAATGCATCCTGGGGCTGGAAGAAAGCGATTTCTAAGAATGTGAAAGGGGCGCACGACGGCGGCGGCCTGCCTCCGAGGGTGCCTCACCGGTCTGCGCGGAGATTCCGCCGGTTCTCACATTGGGTCTTGCCAAGCAAACGCTAAGCATGCTTACTGTATTGGTGTTCCTTAAAGCCGACGGGTTGAATTTCTTCCCCGCTCCGGCGTTCGGAAACCATGCCTGGTGATGCAGCCCGCTTGGCAACCACATAAGAGAACCGCATTCCAAGGAGACATCATGCTCGCTAGGGAAAACATTGACCGGTTGATGGGCCTCAACGGACACGTCCGTACCACTGAAGGTGACAAGGTGGGCTCGATCGGCACGTTTTACACCGATGATGACACCGGCGAACCCACCTGGGTGACCGTCAAGACCGGACTTTTTGGCAGTTCGGAATCGTTCATACCGCTTCAGGACGCCGCCGTGGATGGTGACGACGTAGTGGTTCCCTACAGCAAGGACCACATCAAAGATGCTCCCCGGGTGGCCGAAGACGGGCACTTGGATCCGGGTGAGGAGAGTCGCCTGTACAACCATTACGGACTCGAGGGCGAGCGCGGCTTCAGCGGTCACGGCGATGATTTGCGCGCCGACTCGACAACTGATCGTGATGCACATTTCGCCGGCACAGTGGGTACGCGGGACCCGGTGGGAACCCAGGATACGCTCGGCACCAGGGACGCGATGGACACGGGAGGCGCCTATCGTCCGGAGGCTGACAGGGACGACGACGACGCCATGACCCGCTCTGAAGAAAGGTTGAACGTCGGCACGGAGAAGCAAGCCACGGGTCGGGCACGCCTCAGGAAGTACATCACCACTGAGAACGTCACCACGACGGTCCCCGTGCAGCGCGAGGAGGTCCGTGTGGAGCGGGAGCCCATTACGGACGCGAACGCAGGCGATGCCATGTCCGGTGCCGAACTGACGGAGAGTGAGCACGAGGTCACCCTCCACGAGGAGAGGCCCGTGGTGGACAAGGAGACCGTCCCGGTGGAGCGCGTCCGCCTCGAAAAGGACACAGTGACCGAGGATGTTCGGGTGGACGAGGAAGTCCGGAAGGAGCGCATCGAAACCGAGGGAACCAGCTCGGACGACGTCCGCCGCTAAACGCATGGTGTGAGGCCCGCTCTACGTCCCACGTGCCCGGGTATGGGCGCAGAGCGGGCCCCGCATCGCGAATTTCGCTATCGCAAAAGGGCGGGCGATGGGACGATCTCCTTATGGGCGAACATGAGAAGGACCGGATTGCTGCGCGCTCGGACGCCGCACAAACGGACACGGGACAAACAGCCGCCGCACAAACGGACACGGGACAAACAGCCGCCGCACAATCAGCCGCCGCGCCGGAGGACAGGGCAGACCCCACCACCCAGCAGTTGAGGACCGTCGGCCAGCGGCGGCGCGAGGCCGAACGCAAGTTGGATATGCACTTGGAAGAAGCGAGCCATAAAGGCGAAACCCCGCCTAACGCAGGCGAGGGTCATTCCGAAGGGTAGAACCGCTGGAGTGCCCCGGATGTTTTGGGTGCCCCAGCGGGGTGTCGCTCTTGTGTGCCTCTCCCTGATGCAGTTGCAAGGCGCTGTGAATGAGGGGGAAATGGCTGAAGGCCTGGGGAGTGTTGCCCAGTTGCCGTTGGGCACGGGGGTCCCACTCCTCGCTCAGCAACCCCACATCGTTGCGCAGGGTGAGGAGCCGCTCAAAGAGCCCGGTTGCCTCGGTGGAGCGGCCGATGCCCAGCAGCGCATCCACCAGCCAGAATGAACAGGCAAGGAAAACTCCTTCGTCGCCAGGCAGGCCGTCGTGCCCGGTCTGGGTTCTGTAGCGGAGGACCAGGCCGTCATCCGTGAGTCCTTTTTGGATGGCTTCCACTGTCCCTGCGACGCGTGGATGCCTGTGCGGGAGGAAGCCGACGCGGGGGACCAGAAGCAGGCTGGCATCCAGTTCCTTGCTTCCGTAAGACTGGACGAAGGTGTTGAGTTCCTCGTCGAACCCCCTGGTCATGACGTCGTGATGGATTTCGCTACGGAGTGCTGCCCAGCGGTCGTGTGGGCCAGGTAGTCCGGAGGTCCGGACGCCTTTGACCATGCGATCTGCTGCCACCCATGCCATGACCTTGGAATGGGTGAAATGCTGCCTCGGTCCGCGCATTTCCCAGAGCCCGTTGTCCGGCTGGTCCCAGGCTCCTTCGAGATACTCCATCAGGGCCACCTGGATGTCCCAGGAACTGTCCACGGTGCCGTCCTGGAAAGCCGCCCGGGTCAGGGAAAGGCCGTCCAGGACCTCGCCCCACACATCGAGTTGCAACTGCGGGGCTGCGGCGTTTCCGGTGCGGACGGGCAGTGAACCTTCGTAACCGGAGAGCCACGGGATGTCTGCCTCGGGGAGTCTCCGCGCGCCGTCGAGCCCGTACACAATCTGAAGCTCCGACGGGTCGCCGGCGATGGCGCGCAGCAGCCAGTCCCGCCATGCGGACGCCTCCTCCGTGTACCCTGCGGCGAGCAGTGATTGCAGGGTCAGGGTAGCGTCGCGCAACCAGCAGTAGCGGTAGTCCCAGTTCCGGGGCCCGCCGATCTGCTCGGGCAGGGACGTGGTTGCCGCTGCCACGATGCCTCCGGTGGGCGCATACGTCAGTGCCTTGAGGGTGATGAGGGACCGCTCCACCGGTTCCTTGTACTTCCCGGCCATTTCGCTGCGGCCAATCCACTCCAGCCAGAACGACTCGGTCACTGAGAGCGCACGGAAGGGGTCGATCCGTCGCGGCTCCCGCTCATGGCTCGGCGCCCAGCGCAGCACGAACGGGACCCGATCACCCGCGCGGACCGTGAATTCGCTGTAGGTGCGCTTGTCCCGGCCCTCGAGCGGGACAGGGGTGGTGAGGTAGGCCGAGTCGGGACCCGCTACCGCGCTGATGCCGTGCTTGCTGTGCCGGACCCACGGCACCACGCGGCCGTAATCGAAGCGCAGGACCAACTCCATCTGCATGGTGACTTCGCCGGAGATGCCCTCCACGATCCGCACCAGGTCCACGGCGTCGTCCCGGACCGGCATGAAGTCGATCACCCGGACCTTGCCGCCGTCCACTTCCCACTCTGTCTCCAGGATGAGGGTGTCCTCGCGGTAGCGGCGTCGGGTGCAGTTGCCGCCGTCGGGTGTGCCGGCGGGCGCCAAAAGCCAGCGGCCAGCGTCGGGCGTGTGCAGCAGTGACGCGAAGCAGGCGGGGGAGTCGAACCGTGGCAGGCACATCCAGTCAATGGACCCGCTCCGCCCTACCAAGGCAGCGGTGTTCAGGTCCCCGATGATCGCGTAGTCCTCAATCCTGGCCATGGATCAGATCCTAGTCCGCGTCTCCCCCCAGACGGCTCAAGCCGTCCAGAATGAGGTTCAGGCCGAACTGGAATTCGTCGCCAAAGTCGTAGCCGGGTTTAAGGACATGCTCGACGGCGATCTCCACCATGCGGGGATACTCACCGGTGGCGAAGCGCTCCAGGATGGGGCTGGTGATCTCGGCTGCGGTGTCCCGCCCCTCGAACGGGAGGGCCGCTTCCTGCACGGCAAAGCCGTAAATGTAACTGTCCAGCAGGGCGTAGGCGTGGGCAGTGAGCTGGACGGAGAATCCTGCGGTCCTCAGCGTCGCGAGCGTTGCTTCGTGATGCCGGAGCGTTGCAGGGCCAGGCGCGGACCGGCTCTCCAGCAACCCGACTGCCCAGGGGTGGCGCCTGAGTGCCGACCGCATCCGGTGGGCCCTCAACTCCATCTCCTTGCGCCAGTCCCCGTCGGCTGCCGGCAGCTCGATTTCGCTGAACACCATATCCACGATGCCGTCCAGGATCTCGTCCTTGTTGGCGACGTAGTAGTAGAGGGACATGGGTTTGGTTCCCATGCTGAGGGCGAGCGTGCGGATGGTCAGGGCGTCGATTCCGGACTCGTCGGCGAGGGTGACGGCGCATTCAAGGACCCGCTCCCGGCTCAGCGGGCTTCGCTGCGATGCTGCGGTGGGCACGGGCACTCCTCGACTGGTTGCTGGGCTCTAGCGGATTAGTACAGTGTACGGTAATCTCATTGGTACAGCGTACGAAAATCACACCAAACCCCTGCTGCATCACTCACCCACCGCACAAGCACTGAAAGGGTCGGCCATGACCACTGGTCAGCAAGCCAAAGAATCCCGTCGCCACAAGGATCGGGCGTTGCCGGGTCCCACCATGCGTGCCATCGTGCAGGACGGCTACGGTTCCGCCGACGTTCTCCATGAGGCCCGGGTTCCGCGTCCTGTCATCGCGGAGAACGAAGTACTGGTGAAAGTCCAGGCGGCCGGGCTGGATCGCGGCACCTGGCACATAGCCACCGGCCTGCCCTATGCGCTGCGCCTGGTGTATGGATTCAAGGCTCCCAGGCAGCCCGTCCCCGGGCTGGACCTCGCGGGAACCGTTGAAGCGGTGGGAGCAAAGGTGACCCGCTTTGCGGTAGGTGACCAAGTGTTCGGCTCGGGCAGGGGAACGTTTGCCGAGTATGCCGCAGCCCGCGAAAACCAGTTGGCCCACAAGCCGGCGAACATCACCTCCGAGCAGGCCGCGGTGGTGCCGGTGTCCGCGTGCACGGCGCTGATCGCCCTGCGTGCGGGCGGCATCGAGCCCAGCCAGGACCACCCGGCGCAAGGGCTCAAGGTCATGGTCACCGGAGCTTCGGGCGGCGTAGGCAGTTATGTGGTGCAGTTCGCCAAAGCTGCCGGGGCTGAGGTCACCGGAGTGGCCAGTGCTGCGAAAGTGCCGATGCTGAGGACCCTCGGTGCCGACCACGTGATCGACTACACCACCCAGGACTTCCTCGACGGCACTGAGCAGTACGACGTCATCATCGACATCGCGGGCAACCCGTCGGTTACACGTTTACGCCGGTCACTCACCCCGTCCGGGACTGCCGTGATCACCGGCGGCGAGGAGGGCGGCTCGTGGACGGGAAGCATGGACAGGCAATTGCGCGCCGTGGCCCTCTCGCCCTTCATCCGGCAGCGCCTCACCATGATCGTGGGTACCCAAAACGCGCCGGATCTTGAGTACTTGGCAGGACTTCTCGAGGCGGGAACCATTACTCCCGTCATCGACCGGACGTACCCGCTGGCCCAGGTCCCGGACGCCATGCGCTACCTGGATGCCGGCAAGGTCCGCGGCAAGGTCGCCATCACCCTCTAAGCCGGTGGGTGCAAGGCAAGAGCCAAAAGAAGGAGGCGGACGACGGCGGGAGGTCGCCGTCGTGCGTCAGTTCTCTTTGCCGGGACCGGTTGCGGATAAGGTCTCAGGTGCGGGTCCCATGGTGGTGGGCTCGGCCAGGGGAGGCAGTTTCCTCTCGCCCCCGCGCTGGGAGGCGACGCCGGCAACAACAACCAGCGCGATACCGATGAATTGGACGATGGTGGGTTGCTGGTGCAGCACCAGCAGTCCCAGGAGAACGGCGAAGGCAGGTTCCAGTGACATCAGCGTGCCGAAAGCCGTGGACGTCATCCGGCGCAGTGCTTTCAGCTCCAACACGAACGGCAGGACCGGCATCAGGATGGCGACGCCCAGGGCACCTGCCAGGATGCCCCAGGTGAGGTGCCCGGCAGCCTGTGGAATGCCGACGACGGCGGCCGTCGCGGCGGCGATGGGGACTGTCAGGGAGAGCGCTCCGATGCCGGTGAAACGGTCGCCGATCAGCTGCGTCAGCAGGATATAGGCGCCCCACCCAGCGGCTGCGATGGCCGCGAACATGATTCCCAGGAAGTCGACGCGGCCATGCCAGGGTTCGGTCAGCAGGACCACTCCCAGCAGCGCCAGCACCGGCCATGCCAAGGCGCGGCGGTTATGGCTGCGGATGGCCGCCACCGTCAGTGGGCCCAGGAACTCGATGGCGACGGTGGTGCCCAACGGGATCCGCTCCACGGCAGCGAGGAACATGATGGTCATGAGCCCGGTAGCGATGCCGAGGCCCAGGAGTGGCAGGATGTCCGGCCGGCGAACCGATCGCAGGGGTGGGCGCGCGATGGCAAGGAAGATGATGGCACCCAGGCTGAGCCGCAACCATGCTGTTCCGGCCGCACCCACCTCCGCGATGAGGCCCACCGAGAGGGCGGAGCTGAGCTGCACCGAGAACATGGCTGCAACAGCAAGGCCCCAAGGCGGAATGGGGCCGCCTTTGCGGGCGCTCACTTGTTGATTCCCATGCCGCTGGGATCCTTGTCCTGCCGATGCCCTGAGCCCACGCCGGGCTCAAAAACAGCAAGGATGAATCGGGCCGGCGAAGCCCCAAGGTTGGCGTAGGAGTGGGCGATGTCGCCTGGGAAGGTCATGGCATCACCACCTTCGAGGGTTACTGAGTGCTCCCCGGCATCTACGGTCACCGCACCGGCTTGAACCTGCAGGAGTTCCTTGGTGCCCGCCGTGTGGGCCTCGCTGGCATGGCTGTCGCCGGGGCCCAGGGTCCAGTCCCAGAGTTCCACTACGTCCGGTGAGTCGGTCCCGGCCACCAGGATTCCCTGGCCGCCCTGTCCGCTGCTCCAGAGTGTTGCGCCTTCGCCGCTGCGGGTGATCTTGACGGGCTTGGGGCGCGGGGACTCCACCAGGGCCGGGAGCCCAACTCCCAGGGCGTCGCTGATCCGCAGCAGTGTTCCGATGCTGGGGTTCGCGGCTCCTTGCTCCACGTTGACGATCATCCGGCGGCTCACGCCTGCAGCCTCGGCCAGGTGGTCCAAGGTCCATCCGCGGGCTTGGCGTTCCTGCTTGACCCGGGTGCCGATGGCCAGGGAGAGGGTGGTGGTGCTGTCATCCATAAGTGCAGCATACTGCACTTTCAGTGCACTCTCTCTATCAGCGAGGCCCGAGGCGGGGTGAACCGGGGGCTGGCCGCCGTCCCGCGCTCGTGCTACCACTGACCCTAGGAACAAAACCAAAGGAGAAATCGTGGCCGAAGACCTTCCTGTCCTTGTTATTGGTGCCACGGGATTCCTTGGTGGACAAGTGGTGGATGAGCTCCTGAAGCTCGGCAAGAACGTCCGGGCCTTGGTGAGGCCCAAATCCAACGCCGCCAAGGTCGAGGCCAAGGGAGTTGAGATCGTCCGCGGGGACATGCTGGACGCCGCCTCCTTGATCGCCGCGATGACGGGCGTTTCGGCGGTTGTCTCGACAGCCGCCGGCTATACGCGAAATGACAAGAACGCCCAGGCCATCGACACCTTTGGCAACAGCAACCTGGCCGTCGCCGCCAAGTATGCCGGCGTGCCCCGCTTCGTGCTGATCAGCATCGTCACCAGCGACCAAACGCCACAGATCCCGCATTTTTGGAACAAGAAGCTGGCTGAGGACAAGTTCCGGGAGCTCGGCGTTCCCTTTGTGGCTCTCCGCCCGGGTGCTTTCTTTGACCAGGCGGTGGGCATGGGCGGCGACCCCTTCGCCAAGGGCCGCTTTGTATGGCTTGGCTCCAAGGACGCCAGGCTCACTTTTGTCCTGGCCAGCGATGTGGCACGGTACCTCGCGGAGGCTGTTGACGCGGACATTGTTGAGGGGGAGCACATTGATGTTGGCTGGAGCCGCCCCGTCAGCATTCAGGACGCTGCGGACATTGCCGGCCAGCGGGCAGGCAAGCAGATCAAGGTGATGTCCATTCCCGCGGGCGCCATTGCCGGGCTCGGCAAGGTGACCTCGAAAGTCCTTCCGCTGGTAGGAGACATGGCCAGCATGGTGGCGTGGTTCGAGACCGGCAAATATGTTGCGGACACCACCCGCCAGGAGCAGGTGTTCGGGCCCGCGCCGACTCCCGAGGACGCCATCGCCCGGGTGGCCGCACGCTACGGCCACTGATGCAGGGCCCGTCGGAGGGCTTCGTATGGCTGGTGGGAGCCGTGGTTCATAAGTATGCTGACTGTATAGATTCGGCCGACGATCCCTGACCACGCGCCGAACGGACACGAGGAGCACGCTATGAGAATTGGTTCTTCCATTGCCCTGATTGCCATCGGCGCTATTTTGGCCTTCGCGCTCGCCCCGGGACTCATTCCCTTCCTGGACCAAGTCCTGGTGGGCTACATCCTGATGGTGGTCGGCGTCATTGGCCTCATCATCTCCATCGCCATGTCCAACAGGACCCGCCGGACGGTCGTCGAGCGCCGCACCGCCCCTGAAACAGTGGTCGAGCGGCGCGCCGCCCCCGAGACGGTTGTGGAGCGTCGCCCGGAGGTTTAGCAGCCGCTGCACCAGCAAGACAACAAGAAGCGCACGACGCCGGACTGCCGCCGTCGTGCGCTTCTTGCGTGGCGCGCTTCTTGCGTCGGGCGCCCAGTCGGCCGTCGTTCAGCAGTCCGGCCGCTCACCGCTCACACGAGTGAGAGGGTGAACGAAAGGACGAAGCCCGCTGCCGTGCTCAGTGCCACTGCGGGGCCGCCATGCTCGTAGGCCTCGGGCATGAGGGTGTCCGCCAGCGACGCGATCACCGCGCCGGCGGCGAACGCCAACGGCAGGGAGATGGTGGCGGGTTCGGCGGAGGAAAGGGGCCCGGCGCCAAGGACCACGGCTGCCACCAGCAGCACGGCGCACACACTCCAGAGCAGCATGATCGACCCGCCTTTGCGGCCCTGGCTGCGCATGGACGAGGCCCCCACCAGGGCCTCGGGGAAGTTGGACACAAATATGGCCGCCAGCAGTGCCAGGCCGCCGGATCCTTCTTCCAGGGAGATGCCCAACGCCACGTTTTCCGGTACGCCGTCCAGGGTCACAGCGGCCAGCAACGCCATTCCGGCAGCCCCGCGTGTGGAGGCGGACGTGGCTGCCCTATCCGACGCGGCGGCGTCGGTGTCCAGCTTCGGGCTGCCCTGCACTTCGTCTGCGGGCTTGGATTTCGATGTGCGGCCGGGTTGGGCCAGGCGATCCAGGAAGGCGCTGAGCGCGGTAAACACTATGGCCCCGGCAAGTAGCCCCACGGCCGCACGCACAATTCCGCCTTGCTGGTAGGCGTCCTCGAACAGTTCGAACGCCAGCGCGGTAATGAGTGAGCCGGCCGCGAAGGACAGCAGGATGGCGAGGAGCCGCTTCGGCAGCTCGAAACGCACACCGATGAGCGCGCCTATCACCAAGGCGCTGGAGGCAATCAATCCGAACCACAGTGATGCCATCACAATGCCATTATAGAAGTAAGTAACCTGATCTTCTCTAGGGCGAGGAAGCAGCGCTCGACGGCGGCAGCCCGCCGTCGAACGCTGCTTGCATTGGGCGGGCGGTCAGGCCGTTCCGGTGCCCTGCCGCGCACCGGGTGAATCCTCGCTCCAGGCCGGCGACTGGAAGTGGGCGCCGCCGAACATCGGGAAGGGCAGCAAGCCTTCCTGGTCCCGGAGTTGGGCAGCCATGCCGAGATCATCGCTGCAGCCGTGCGCGCTTCCTCCAGCAGGTTTCTTGAGAAACTCGCCGAATCCGTTGACCCTGACATGAGCCCGACGGCGCGGCTCGCCGCCGTCATGAGCGCGGGCACTACTGCCGGACTGGACGACGACGTCTCCCGGATCCTTTACGAATACTGGCCCCACATGCTCCGTGACCCCGAGCAGCGGCGCATCCAGGACGAGCTCACCAGCGCCCAAGAGCAGATCTACCGCGACATCATCGACGCCGGAACCCGCTCCGGCGAGTTCTCTCCCCTTCTGGACTCGGCCAAGATCGCCAGGACCCTGGTTGCCCAGGAAGACGGGCTGGTGATGGATGTGCTGGCCGGAAGTGCCGGCAGTGAGTACGTGCTGGATCTCATGGGGAGCCTGGCGTCCGCCCTTCTGGGGCTGCCGGCTGGGGCGCTGCTGGAGCGCATGGGCGCACGATCGGCACCGGCCACGTAACGGCGAACGGCGCGCCCGGCGTTAGGCTGCTGGCATGGAGAAGTCATTCGATATTGAACTGGTCAATCAGAACGAATACTTGGTGCGCTGGGCCTCGGAAGGCCAAACCGGGGAATCCCTGGTCCACACCAACCCGGAGTTCCTTGCCGAGGCTGGCCTTGGCGGATTCGACGAGCAGCTCGTTGTTGAAGAAACAACGTCGTACCTGGCCGAGCACCAGCCGGTGATCGACTTCCCCCAAACAGTGGACCTGGAAGAGATTGCTGCCGCCTATACGGATTACGCTGAACAGCTGAAGGCGCGGCTGGAAGCACGGTAGCCGGCGGGTCTATGCCCGCCCGTTAAGGCCAGAGGGCGATCGCGAGGACGCCGACCCCCAAGAGAAGATAGAGCACCGCTGCAGCAACCGATCGTTGGGTGGTGCCCGTGGCGAATCGGTCGTAGACCTTTTGAAGTTTTTCGCGGACCTTGTCGCCGTGAGCGATGCCGAGGGCAAGCAGAATCAGGCATGGCACGCAATAGATGATCGCGTATCCGGCGAGGACAAGCAGGCCCGTTCCCGTGGATGTATCTGCGTCCACCATCCGTTCAATGGCAATGAAGTAGGGGAACGCGTTGGGAAGATCGGCGCCGGTGACCAGTACACCGAACGGAAATGCTGTGCCTATCCCGAACCAGGATGGCAAGCCGATGCCCTTTCGGGGGCGATCCTTGAGGCGTCGGTAGCCGGTGATGAACAGTGTTACGGCAGCCACAAGGAAGACGATTCTCCGGAGCCAGACAAGTCCGTCACTGACGGTGTCTGCTGCTGCTCCGGCGCCGAGGAAGATCACTGTACCCAGAATGAATACGGTGCTCAAGGCGCCCACGACAAAGGACAATGCCGAGGTCACCGGGTGCTTGCGGACCGTGAGCAGGATGAGGGTTATGGTCACGATTGTCGCCGGATTGAGGCTGTCCGCCAAGCCGAGACCAAGGATCGCCCACAGCAGGCCGGCGGTCATTCGGCGTTCCTTCGTGGCTCCAGCCACGTCAGGATGTTCTCGACCGGGGGAAGAGCCTCCCTCGTCAGGGAGTTCATCACCATGCCATCTCCAAGGAGTCGAACGATCGACGCTGCCACGGGGTCTCCGAGCTCGGCTGCCAGGAGTTGCTCCCAGCGCTTTGATGCCTCCGCTGAAAGGCTCAACAGCCCGTCTGCGTTCTCTCCCAGGTCCGTGAAGGACACGAGGAGCGCCCTGTAGAGATCTGCGTCATCTTGTGACATCGAGATGCGCAGCCACGTCTCAACCACGTTCCCCCTGGTGACGGCCGCGTTGAGGGCCTCATCCAAGGATTCGATGGCCTGGACTGCCAAGCCTTCGAGCAATGCAGCCTTGGTTCTGAAGTGATGCGTGAAGCCACCCTTTGACACCTTCGCCGCGGCTGCCACGGCATCCATGGACGGTATGGATCCGGTGCTGATGGCGAGCTGACGGGCTGTGGCGAGAATCTGTTCCCTCATGGACATGGGAAAACAATAGCAGACCGACTAGTCGGTCTGCCACTCTTTTCAAGAGCAGCCCCGAGTCGAACTGCTTCCGGCTCTTGATTTTGCGTTAAATCAATGGAAATCTAAAGAAAAGCCCCTGAGGGGCAGGCCGAACTACTACCACAATGGAGCCTCCGTATGTCCTATTGCCAGCCCGCACTGCACTTGCGTCCGCGGTGGGTCCGGACGGGTCCGTCCCGCCCGCCACTTAATACCGGGCCGACGCATGAATGAGCTGCGCCGGCCCGTCGTCGTTATTGCCATGAGCCGCGAGGCATTCGCCCAGCAGTTTGACGGGACCCACCTTGACCGCGTGCGGAGGTGTGCTGACCTGTCCCAGCCGGAACTCGTTGAAGACCTGCACAACCCTGTTCATCATGAGCGGTTGGCGAAGGCAGAGCTGCTCCTGACGTCATGGGGTACTCCGTCTCTCACGGACGACATTCTCGACCGCATGCCCCGGCTGAAGGCCGTGTTCCACTGTGCCGGCACGGTCAAACACCTCGTCGGAGACTCATTTTGGGCCAGGGGCATCCAGTTGACCAACGCCGCCGAAGCGAATGCCATTCCCGTTGCAGAATTTACTTTCGCGTCCATAGTCCTCGCGGGAAAAAAGGCACAGTTCTACTCCCGCGAGGCGGTTGCCAGCAGGCCACCCCTCGGTGTGAACCACCCGCGGCATCCCTTCGGTACGGTGAGCAATTATCAGCAGAGCATTGGCATCATTGGTTTCTCGAGGATAGGCCGGCGGGTAGTCGAGCAGGTGTCGCGTCTGCACCGCTCCACTTGCTGGGTTGCTGACCCCTACGCGTCCCGCGAGGCAGTTGAACTGGCTGGCGGACAATTGTGCTCTCTGCAAGAGATGCTTCCAAAAGTCTCCATTCTCTCGATCCATGCTCCGGCCCTGGAAGAGACCCGCCACATGATCGGGGCAAAAGAGCTGGCAATGCTCCCGGATCACGCCACCCTCATCAACACCGCCCGAGGCAGCCTCGTTGATACGGCGGCTCTTGAGGCTGAATGTGCCAGTGGTCGACTCAACGCCGTTCTTGATGTCACCGATCCCGAGCCACTCCCTTCCTCCAGCGTGTTGTGGGGGTTGCAGAACGTTTCCATCACCCCGCACATTGCCGGGTCACTGGGAACGGAGACGTTTCGGATGACGGACCAAGCCCTTCAGGAGATGGAGCGCTTTGTTTCTGGGCTGGCCCTGGCAAGTCCCATCACCGTTTCTGATTTGGAGTACCAAGCATGACCATCGTCAATGAATCCACCGCCCTGCGCCGGAGACTGGCTGAACTGGGGGAGGACCGCGCTCTTTCCCCTTACACGGGGTGGAACCGGCAACACCTAGCGGTACTCGCCGATGAACTGCTCATGGCAGTGCGGCCGTACGCCAACGCCACGCACTCCCACATACTGATACCTGCCCGGGATGGGCGGAAGATCAGTCCCATCGACGGCCTGGAAGGATTTGCCAGGAGCTTCATGCTGGCAGCTTTCCGCCTGACGGGGGAGAAGGGCAACGATCCTCTGGGCCTCATCCCGTGGTATTCCCAGGGCCTGGTTGCGGGCGTTGATCCCGGCAACCCGGACCGTTGGCCGCTGCCGGACGAGCAGCCGCAGGCAAAGGTGGAGGCCGCGGCTTTGGTTGTCGGCCTGCACCTGACGCGGAAGTGGCTATGGGACCACCTCGACGACGGCGACCAGCGCAACGTGGTGGACTATCTCGCCCGTGTGATCGGTACCGTTGGGCCCAATACCAACTGGGTGTGGTTCCGTCTTGTGGTGGAGCAGTTCCTCGCCAGCGTTGGCGGTCCCTATGACGACGGCGAAATCACCGCTGATCTCCAGGCTCACGAATCATTCGTCAGGGAAGGAGGTTGGTACGCCGATGGAGTTACACGCGCCTTCGACTACTACAACTCCTGGGCATTGCAGCTGTATCCGTTCCTTTGGTTGGACATGCTCGATGCAGACCACCCGGATCGAAGCCGGTTCACGGCGTACAAGGACCGGTTTGACGCGTTCCTTAGCGACGCCGCCCGCTTGGTGGGAGGCGACGGTGCGCCCCTTGCCCAGGGGCGGAGCCTCATCTACCGTTTCGCCGCCGCAGCCCCCTTCTGGACCGGAGCCCTGGTGGAAACAGACGTCATGTCCCTGGGGGAACTACGGCGCGCCGCAATGGGAACGGTGAAGCACTTCGTTGATCGGGGAGCTCCTGACGAGCGCGGGCTGTTGACGTTGGGTTGGTTCGACGAGTGGCCGGACCTGGCCCAGGACTACTCGGGAACCGGCTCACCGTACTGGGCCGCGAAAGGCCTGCTAGGCCTGGTCTTTCCGGAAGAGCATCCCCTCTGGGCAGCAACCGAGGAACCCTTGCCGATCGAACGGCTTGGGGGAGTGGACTGGTTGCAGGCACCGGGTTGGTTGCTCAGTTCAACAACGCAGGATGGCATTGTGCGCATCTACAACCACGGTACGGACCATGCACTTCCCGGAAACGAACTCTCGGACGTTGATGTCTACGCGCATTTGGCCTATTCCACCGCTACGTTCCCCCTGATCACCAAAGCGGGCGATCCGCTGCCTGATTCGTCAGTGGTTGTAGTGGACCGCAATGGCCACTCGAGTCAGCGGTCGGGGTTTGAACTCCTCAGCGGTGGAACGGACCACGAAACTGCCTTCGCGTTTTCGCGGTGGCGTGCCCGTTGGATGGACATTGCCGAGGGCCAGAGAGACTACGGCAACGGCTTTCTTGGGACCAACACGTACGGTCCCACGCTGATTGTTGGATCGATCATTCGCCGGGAGTGGGAAGTTCGTCTTACCCTGGTTGAGCCGAGCGCCGATGCCTCTGTGCCTGTCAGCGTGGTGGTGACCGGCTGGCCCGTGACGGGCCAGGTGGAGATCGATGCCGAGCAAGCAACCGCAGCCAGTGGCGTTCTCCGAAGCAGGATAGTGGGGCTCGCTGGTCTACCGGAGACCGGCGTTCAACGCAGCCATGATTCCACTCCGCTGCCAGGCGAAACAGGTACGCCCTGGGTGGCTGTTGATGCCGCGGAGGCGGGCCGATGGCTCATTGCCGCCAGCGAGCTAAGCGGGGTCGCTCCAACAATTCCGCCATCGGTGCGCATCATGGGCGATCGCGTCACGATCGAATGGCCCGATGGATGTGTCAGCACAACCAGCCTGCCGGAACCAACGGGGCTCTAGGAGTGGCGTCATGAGCAGCGTCGGGCCGGCGGCTCCTCGAGCCGGCAGAAGCGGTACATTTACTCCATGGTGACTTTGCAGACCGTGGCCGAGCGCGCGGGGGTCTCAGCTGCCGTGGTTTCGGCAGCCGTATCCGGTAGTAAATCCGTCCGGATGAGCCCCAGCACGCGCAAACGGGTAGAGGAAGCGATCCGTGAATTGGGGTATGTCACCAATCACGCAGCCAAGGCCCTGAAAACGTCCCGGACCGGGCTGGTGGCAACCATTACGCCCAATCTTTCGAACCCGGTGTTCGACGAGGCGTTGCGCGGTGTGCAGGATGCTGCTGACGCCAATCGGGGAGCCATCCTCCTCTCTGATTCGGACAGGGTTTCCCCCGGCAGCAACCTCTTGAGCCGGCTGGTGGGTACCGGCATGGTGGACGGCTTCCTGGTCCGTTTCCTTACGGCAGCGGAAGAGAACATCAGTATCTTTCAGCAACGAAACGTTCCGTGCGTCGTTCTGAACGGTCCCACCGACGGCGTCAACGTATGCGTGTGGGTGGACGACTACCGCGGAATCTTCGTTGGGACCACTCATCTCCTGAAACTTGGGCATCGGCGCATAGCGATGCTGGGAGGACCCCCCACGCCTTTCACTGAAGATACCCGAGGCGCCGGGTTCCGTGACGCGTTCTCGGCCCGGGATCTTACGCCGCCCCCTGCCGACGCAGTTGTCCGTGGCTACGACCCCACGGCCATACGCTCCACGGTTTCGCAGCTCATGCAGTCCTCAGAGCCTCCCACTGCCATCATCATCGACAACATCGTGGCCGCCCGCGGGCTGATCGCAGCGGTGGCGGATTTGGGCCTGCGCCTGCCGGATGATCTTTCCGTTGTCGCGTACCACGACATCCCGCAAGCGGATTACTATCGGCCGGCGCTGACCACCATAAAGATGCCGCTGTATGAGGCTGGAGTGAAGGGTTATGAGGTTCTCCAGCGCATGATTGCGGGCGAAAAGGTCAAGAGCCACATCGTTCGGCGACCAGCTCCGAAGATCATCGATCGCGGTTCCACGGCAGCGATCTAGCCGTCCCTGTTACGCCTCCCGCCGGTGAGTGGGATCACAATAATTCCCCCCAGTTTTGGATTTCCTATTGATTTTGCGATTAATCAATGCGAGAGTTGCTCTGCCGGATGTTTCGGCACCTTAAGCCCTAGCAAACAACGGAGTTTTTGATGGATGCCAACCTTGCGTCTCCTCCACGCCGCTGCCGAGTGCTTCTTGCCTCAACGCGGCGAACATTCAACCTCGGAGGTGTCGCCTCTATACCTGGCATCGACCAGAAGATCACCGGCGTCGCTTCCAGTGCATTCCTTGCCACAAGGTCAGGAGTGCAATCATGACGGTGATTGCGCGTAAAGCTGCGGACTCCGCGGCCCCGGAAAAGAAGGACCCAACTCCTACGGCACCCAAAGCGAGCCTGGGGTCGCGGTTCAAGAAGGACAAAGTTCTTCTGCTCCTGGCGGTGCCGGGAATTCTGGCTCTGTTGGTTTTCCAGTACATTCCGCTCCTGATGAACGTCATCGCGTTTCAGGACTTCCAGCCGTTCCTGGGAATTACGTCCAGCCCGTTTGTTGGCTTCGACAACTTCCGGGTCATCTTCAACGGCGATCCAGCCTTCCTGTCAGCCTTGAGTAACACCCTGATCTTGACCCTGATTCAGGTTGTCTTTGTCTTCCCGCTCCCTATCGCCCTGGCGCTGTTGCTCAACAGCTTCATGAGCGAGAAGTGGAAGCAGACCATCCAGTCGATTCTGTACCTGCCCCACTTTCTGTCGTGGGTGATTGTGGTTGCGCTGTTCCAGCAGATGCTGGGTAACGCCGGACTGGTGAACACGTGGCTGCGGCAGGCGGATATGTCCACCTTCCAGATCATCGGTGTACCAGAGCTCTTTCACGCGCTCCTGACATCCCAGATCATCTGGAAGGATACCGGCTGGTCAACCATCATCTTCCTTGCCGCGATTTCCAAGGTGGACGCGTCCCTCTATGAGGCCGCTGCCATCGACAGGGCGCCGGCTTGGCGGAGGATGTGGCACATAACCCTGCCGGCCATCCGTCCCGTCATTGTCCTTCTCCTGATCCTCCGCCTCGGTGACTCGCTCACCGTAGGGTTCGAGCAGATCATCCTTCAACAGGTGGCGGTGGGAACACAGGTCAGTGAAGTGCTTGATACCTATGTGTACAACAACGGCATCCTGGGCGGGAACTGGGGCGTCGCCGCCGCCGTCGGACTCGTCAAGGGCATTGTCAGCGTGGCTCTGGTACTGGGAGCGAACAAAATAGCCCACCTCTTCGGTGAAAGGGGAGTGTACTCCAAATGAGCCTTCTTGAAAGCAAAACCGAGTATCGGGCGAGGAAGGCCCAGAGAGCCAACAAGGCGAAGGCCAATCCCCGGCCCGCGTGGATGGGCAAGCCCAGCCCCCTCTTCCTGATCTTCCGGGCAGTGGTACTGGTAATTGCCTGCTCCGCCGTCCTGGTGCCCTTCGTTGCGGTGTTCATGACGAGCCTGGCCGGACAAGACGAGATCACGGCCAGTGGCGGGTTCGTCCTGTGGACGTCGTCGCCGTCGTTCGAGGCGTACCAGGCTGTGCTGGCCGGTGGTGTGGTTACCCGCGCCATGTTCGTCAGCATCGGCGTTACCGTGATCGGCACCCTCCTGAGCTTGCTGACCACCATAGCCCTGGCCTACGGGTTGTCCCGCCCGGGTTCACTCGCACACAAGCCTCTGCTGCTGGTGACGTTGTTCACGCTGCTCTTCAGCCCCGGCATCATCCCCATGTACCTGATCGTGCAGCAGCTGGGCCTGATCGATAACCTCGCCGCACTGGTGCTGCCGGTTCTGATCAACGCCTTCAACGTGATCATCATGCGGGCGTTCTTCCTGGACATCCCGGCAGAACTCATTGAAAGCGCCAGGATCGACGGCGCAGGTGACTTCAGAATCCTTGTCTCCATCGTCTTGCCGATGTCCAAAGCCGCCATTGCCGTCGTCGGACTCTTCTATGCAGTCAGCTACTGGAATGCCTTCTTCTCCGCACTGCTCTACCTGAACTCCCCGGATCTTTGGCCCATGCAATTGGTGCTTCGCACCTTCGTGGTCAACCAAACGCCCATGGGAACCGAAGACCTCAGTGCAGGAGCCGGTGCCCTTCCTCCGCAGCTCTCCATCCAGATGGCAATCCTGGTGCTGTCCATGATCCCCATCCTCGTGCTCTACCCGTTCATCCAGAAACATTTCGCCAAGGGCCTCATGGTCGGTGCAGTCAAGGGCTAAGACCCCGGGCTACACCACCACTCGGTTCACATTTACGTCGTAAGGAAGCCGTCATGTCCATGACATTTTCACGCCGCAATCTCCTCAAGGCCAGCAGCCTGGCCGTTGCTGTAGGTTTTGTCGGCAGCTCAATCAGCGCCTGCAGCACAGGCCCCACAGGAAGCACCTCCGGCGGAAACACCGTCAAACTTCCCACGTTCAAAGACTTCTCCGCCGTCAAGCCGGATCTGGTCAGTGCCAAGGAAGGCATGCCGGGCTTCCTGAAGTACCCGGCCAAGCCGGTAGCGTCAGTCAGCAAGACTCCGTTGTCAGGGGGAAGCGTCACCGCGTTGACATACAGCTTCGATCCCGTGGCCCCGGGCCTTGACTCCAACCCGCTCTGGCAGGCTGTCAACGAGAGCCTCGGTGGAAAGCTCGACATCGTCTACACGCCCTACGCGGACTATGGCCAAAAGTTTGCCACGACCATTGCCGGCGGGTCCCTTCCCGACCTCGTTGCAGTACGGCAGCCTGTCCAGCAACTGCCCGCCCTGCTTCAGTCCAAGTTCGTAGATCTGACCGATCACCTTTCCGGCGACGCCGTACTGGAATACCCCAACCTTGCAGGGCTTCCCACGGTTTCCTGGGCCGAATCAGTAGTCAACAACCGCATCTGGGGCGTCCCGATGCCCCGCCCCGCCATCGGTGCCGCAGTCATCGTCCGACAGGACCTTTTCGACAAATACTCGGTGACCACAGCCCCGAAGGACTTCAAGGAATTCAAAGAAGTTCTTGTCGGCTTGACCAACGACAGGGAAGGCCGATGGGCTCTGGGCGACTTTGTAGGCGCCTTCGACTTCCTCCGCAGCACCCACGGCATTCCTGGTCCGTGGATCGAGAAGGACGGAAAGCTCACTTCCGAGTACGAGCTCCCCGAGTACGAGCAGTCCCTGGCCCAGACCCGTGAACTTGTGGAACTGGGAGTCATGCACCCCAACATGGTGGGTTCCTCCAATACCCAGCGCAACGACTGGTTCCTCAACGGAGCAGCTCCGATCGCCGCCATCGGGTTCACCGGCTGGTCCAAGTACACGCAGTGGGGCAAAGCTGTCCCGGGCTTCAAGTTCACCGGCATGCTCCCGTTCAGCAACGACGGTACGGTCAAGCCTGCCCACATGGGTGCCGCAGTCGCGCCGCACTTCACTGCCATCACCAAGGCGGATGAGCCTCGGGTCAAGGAACTCCTCCGGGTTCTTGACTGGCTGGCAGCTCCCTTCGGCAGCGCCGAGTACACCCTGCGGAACTTCGGCGTCGAAGGCAAGACCTTCGCGCTCGAAGGAACCAACCCCGTAGTCAACAGCGCAGGCCAGAACCAAAAGCTTGTTCCGTTCAAATACGTCACCGATTCATCGCAGGTGATTTTCCAGCCTCTGGACGAAGGCGATGCCAAGCGCCAGTTCGAGTACCAGGAGCAGGCACTGGCCCTGGTGACGCCTGATCCCCTCGCCGGTCTCTACTCTGAAACCGAGGCGGCCAAGTCCTCACAGCTCGCGTCCAAGGCGGCAGAAGTTCGTGCCGACATCATCCTCGGCCGGAAGCCGGTCAGCGCTTGGAAGGACTTCGTCACCACCTGGAAAGCCGACGGCGGCGACAAGATCCGGGACGAGTTCCAGAAGGGACTCGAAGAGAAGAAGGTCTAGCCCTTCCTTTTGCACAGATGCCCCTGCCGCCAGCGCGGCAGGGGCATCTGTGAAGTACCCATTTTGCCGGACTTCCCTGGCGTCCGGATGCGGCAACAACCGCGCCCCAGAGTTAGAAGCAGTGCTCCCTCAGAGAGATAGGAAGACATGACTCACGTAAACATTTTCCCAGCAAATTCAGAAAACCCCTTCAGTGCTCCCGCCCGGCGGGATGTGTTGCGGTTGATGGGGGTCGGCGCCGTGGTGGGTGCTGTTGGTTTTGGTGTGGGGGAAGGTGTTCTGGGGGCGGGGTCCGCGGTGGCTTCGTCCGGGCGGAAGCTTTACGTCAGGGCCGACGCCGGTACAGGACCCGACCATGACGGCAGCTCCCCGGAGCGGGCGTTCAACACCTTGCAGGCGGCCTCGAACGTGACCGAACCCGGAGACACGGTCCTGATCATGAACGGCACGTACATCGATGACGGCACCCCGGGCAACCAGGGCACACTGAACATCACCCGCTCAGGCACGGCCGGGCAACCGATCACCTACACCGCGTTCCCGGGCCACCGACCGGTGATCACGGTGACCCGGAACTCCTGGACCGGAATCAGGATCACCAGTGCCAGCTACATCACCATCGAGAACCTGACCCTGAGCGGACTGGCAGCGACACTGAACTACGAGGACGCTTACGCGGTGCGCCTCAAAGCAACTCCCACGTACTGCGCCAACGGCATCTTCGTCGGGCCGCCTCCCGGCTCGGCTCCCTACGCCGGAGCGCACCACATCACCGTGCGCAACAACCTCGTCCACCACTGGCCCGGCGGCGGGATCGGGGCAACCAAGGCGGACTACTTCACCGTTGACCACAACACGGTGCACTCCAACGCCTGGTACTCGATCTTCGCCAACAGCGGCATCACCACGCTCACGCCGATCAATGCCGATGATGGCACCGGGTACAAGCACTTCTTCACCAACAACCTGGTCTACAACAACCAGTCCTTCATCCCCTGGCGGCAGTACGGGAAACTCTCCGACGGCAACGGCATCATCGTCGACTCCACCCTGGGAACCGAAGCCGGCGGAACCCGGTACAAGGGCCGGACACTGGTAGCGAACAACATCGTGATCAACAACGGCGGATCCGGGATCCACTCCTACAAAGCCAACGGCGTGGACATCATCAACAACACCGCCTACCTTAACGCCGCCAGCCCCGCCCTGGACTACGGAAGCATCGGCGCCTGGGTCAGCGAGGACTGCAACGTCCTGAACAACATCTCCTACGTCCGGGCCGGGAAGTCCACCAACTCCACCTACAAAAACATCAACGTCCTCTACGACTACAACATCTACTACAACGGCACGGCCCCCGCAGTCGCAGGACCGCACGACCTCATTGCCGACCCCCTGTTCGTTAGCCCGGCCCTAACCCCAGCCGACGCAGACTTCAGGCTGCAAGCCGGCTCCCCCGCCATCGCCAGCGGCACCAAGAACCTGGCTCCAAAAGACGACTTCACCGGCAAAACCCGCCCACCAGGACTCACCCCCGACCGCGGCGCCTACAAATACCGCAACCCCCACAAGGGCTACTAACACCTCACCGGAACCCCGGTGAAACACCCTGCCACCGCGCCGTTTCCCCTGAAGACGGCGCGGTGGTTCCGGCGTCGGACTTTCTACGTGGCTATTCTGCAACCCTGACGAGCGTTTCGATGCCCCTGACTTTGAGGTAGTCGTGGTTCAGGGCGTTGCCTTCGAGCACGATCGCGGGCTTCTTGCCGTCATCGATAAGGGCGAAGAAGGTATCCGCGAAGTCCAATCCCGGCGTTTGTCCCTCTGGAAGCACTATGGCTACGGTGCGCTCGGCGGGGCCGGAAAGCCGGCCCTGTTTGAAGGCTTCGATGACGCTCTTCAAGCGTTGACCAGTGGGTTTGAGCTGGTTGTCTGTGGTGAAGAGACCGAGGTCGTATTCCAGCTCCACGAACGCCCCCAGCTTGCGGTCGATGTCATGCGAACACCACCAGGTGATGCCCCACAAGCCATCCACGGAAAGGGCTGAGAGCGCCGCTTTTTCTGCGAAGTCGTCGTGCTCAAGGTCCTTTGCCCACTGATTAGCAATGCCGAATTCCTGCAACCAGACCTGTCGGGTGGGCTCCGGGGAATAGGCCTTGGCCAGTTCCAGCATGTATTCGGTGAGATGAAGCGTTCCGGTCCCGAATTCCCCGTAACGTTCCAAGGCGCCGGTGAAGAAGATCCATGCATGGAGCGGGGTGGCGGAGCCCGTTTCGGCCAGGACGTCCCGGCTAAAGGCGTGCTCGCTAAGCCAGGGGACATGGTCCATGCCGATGGTGTGGAACTTTCCAGGAGCCACCTCCTCACAGTGGGACAGGATGTCCCTGGCCCAGGCGTCCGCTTCCGTCCGGCTGGTGACGTTCTTTGTCTCCGAGATGAGTACCGAAGGTTCGTTTGCGACGTCGAAACCGAGGAAGCGGGGGTGGGCGCCGACCCGTTCGGCAATGGCAGTGAAGAGCAGCTTTTCTGCGGCAACCACTTCCTGGTCGCCAAAGATGCTTGCCTTTTCCGGGATCCAGGCGGGGCGGAAATCGAACCCGCTCAACCAGCCGTTGAGCACGGTCACGATGACATCAAGGCCCACGTTCTCTGCAATGTCGAGGAGTTGCTCCAGCCGGGTGAGCATTGTCCGGCTGACGGCGCGGGGATCGGGTTGAAACAGGGTCCAGAGGCAATGGATTCGCACATGGTCACAACCCAGATCGGCGATGGCCTGCAGATCTTCGGTGATCTCCGCTTCGTTCCATTCCACCCATGAGTGCCACCAGTTCTTGCTCGGTACGTAGTTAACTCCGAAGCGGGTCATGATCTTCTTTCGTGGGGTTGATGGCCCGGATTGTTCCGGGATGCAGGGGATTTGCGGTGCCAACAATGATGCTAGCCCTTGATTTTGCGTTAAATCAATGCCAATCTAGAACTTACTCACCCCTTGCCGTTGAATATTGGAGAACCATGCCGGCCCACAGTTCGTCATTTCCAAACACGTTGGAAGCAGCCCTTGATGCGGACGGAACGCAGTCGCAGCACAGCGCTTCCACCCCGGGGCGCCACCTGATCCTGAGGTCCGGGTGGCAAATCGAAAACATCGGCGATGTCGCCCACACCCCCGGCGCATTGGCTTTGCTGGAACAATATCTGCCCGAGGTCGAGGTTACTTTCTGGCCCTTCTATTCGGTCTTGCCCCAGTTCGAAATCGACATGTTGATGAAGCGTTTCCCGCGCTTAAACATTGTCCAAGGTTCCTTGGATGAGCGAGGCGTCGCCTCCACTCCCGAGCTGGAAGCGGCCATCGCGTCTGCAGACTTCATGCTGCACAATTCCGGCCCGTTCGGACTTGCCTGGAAAGACCTGGTTGCCTTCCGGGAGCGGACCGGCAATCCCTTCGGGTTCTACGGCATCACTTATGGACACTGGGTCTTTGGCAATGCAGAAAGGGAGGCCCTCAGTAACGCGGAGTTCGTGTACTTCAGGGATTCCGTGTCCCTTGAAAGGGCGCTCCAGGACGGCGTCAGCGCCCCGGTCATGGAATATTCCCCGGACGTAGTGTTTGCACTGGATATTGCCGACGACGAGGCTGCCGAGCGCCTGATGAAAAAGTATGGCCTGGTGGAGGGGAACTTCATGTGCTGTTTTCCGAAGCAACGCTTCACGCCCACCTGGCTTCATAAAGCGAAGAACCGCCCGTTTGATTCCCGCCTTCATCAGCGCAACGAAGAGATGAAGGAACACGACCACATCCCGTTGCGGGAGGCGATTACCGCCGTCGTGCGTGAAACAGGCATGAAAGTCCTGATCTGCAATGAGGACGAGACGGAATTGCCCATCGGCAAGACCTGGGTTCTGGACCATCTCCCCGAGGACGTGAAAGAAAATGTCGCTTGGCTTGATCGCACGTGGTTGCTGGAAGAAGCAGTAGGAGTCTACAAGCGGTCGGCGGGGCTGTTCAGCAACGAGATGCACAGTCCCATCATGGCGATCGCCAATGGTGTGCCGGCGATCGTGAATCGCTGGGTTGAGCAGAGCAGCAAGGGCCGGATGTGGGAAGACATCGGCCTGGATGACTGGCTGTTCAACTTCGATGACGACAAGGACGTTGCACGCTTCCCCGGGGTAGTCCTTGAAATGGCTAAGGAACCGGAGAAGGCTCGGCTGAAGGCCGTTGCCGCCAGGGATGTGGCTCGACGCCGGCTTGAGGAGACAATCGCTGTGGTCAGCGAACGCAGTGGGCTGAAGTCATAGTTCGGCTCTTGCCGAAGGCAAAGTCCGGCGGTTGCCGGCCCTGCTGGGCCAATAAGGCCTCAGGGACGGCAACCGCCGTCACGACGCTTCCTCAGCGCTCCTCATCAGGAGAGACCTCATGACAGCGAAGGCCTCGTCAGGCGCCCGCCGCTGCACCGCCGCTGCCGCATCGGCGTGCAGCTGCAGCGCGATGGGGTGAGGATGCCCGGGACCTAGTCCGCGGGCATGCCAACCTTCCAGGAATTCGCTGATGATGGCTTCGAGCTGGGCAAACATAGGGTTGCCTGACGCGGCGAGGATCAGTGCGTGGAACTGGAGATCGAGCTCGTGGAAGGCGTTGTGGTTGTTCTCCTCGCTCGCTGCCCACATCCTGCCGGCTATTCCCACCAACTCGGCGGCCTGGCTGGCGGACGCCTGCAGGGCTGCCAGTCGTGCAGCTTCAGGCTCAATAGCGAGACGGAGGCCGATCAGGGCATCCAGCTGCGCCTGACGCTCGGGGGACTGCATGCGCCACCGGATGACCCTGGGTTCGAACTGGTTCCATTGGCTGGACTCGAGCACCATGATGCCAACCCTGCGTTTGGAAACGAGGAGTTGCATGGACTCCAGGACGCGGACGGTTTCCCTGACGACTGATCGCGAGACGCCATGGGTGCGTTCGAGTTCTTCCAGGGTCAACGTGCTCCCCGGTGCCCGTTCTCCGGAGCAGATCTCCATTCCGAGCCGGTCGAGCAGTTGATTGTGCAGTCCCGGCGCCGTGCGCGGGTGTTGATTCATGCGATGCTCGACGGCGTAACTTGGGTTGCGCTGGTGTTCTCGGCCCCCGCAGCGGTTGCCATAGCTTCGTAGGCCTTCGCTGGAATTTGGGTAGCCAGCTTGCCGCCACTGACATCAATCAATGTTCCGGTGATGTAGCGGGAAGCGTCGCTGGCCAGGAACAGGAGGAGATCGGCTACTTCCGCGGCTTCTCCCCATTTCCGTAGTGTCAGCGTGCCGAGCAGACGGTCTTGTGCCTCTTTCGGCATCTCCGCAAAGCCGTTCATGCCGGTGGGGATCATTCCCGGAGCATAGGCGTTGACCGTCACGTTCCAGGGCCCAAGTTCTCCTGCGAGTACCTTGGTGAACTGCACGACGGCGGCCTTGGAAGCCGCGTAGGCGGCGCTGCCTATGCTGGGAACGATTGCGGCGAATGATGCCGCGTTGATTACCCGGCCATGGTTGCTTTCCTTGACGTAGGGAATAGCTGCTTTGCATACGCGGACGACGCCAGTGACGTTGACATCGAAGCAGCGCTGCCAGGCGGAATCTTCGAGTTCTTCGACCGTTCCTTCCACATTGATGCCTGCGTTGTTAATGAGGACGTCGATGCCTCCGAAATGATCCGCGACCGCCGTAACTGCCGCGCGCACAGACTCTTGGTTGGTGACATCGCAGGAAAGCCCGATCGCTTCGGCGCCGCCCGCCCGGAGTTCTTCCGCCAGATTTTCGACGCCGTCGTGAAAGACATCCAGGGCTGCCACCTTGGCGCCATGACGGGCAAACGTCTCTGCGATGACGCGGCCGATCCCGCTTGCCGCACCGGTCACGATCACCACGCGGCCCCGGAGGCCCCACTGTACTGCCTGGTCAATAGTCATACGATTAGATTACACTCAGATTAAAGATCATACTATTGATGCGGAGTAAGTTATGGGCGCGCGCAAGGTCCTTTGGGTCATCGGAGGCGGCAGCGGCATGGGCCGCGCTGCTGCGAAGGTGGCGGCGGAAGCCGGCTGGCACGTAGCAGTAACCGGCCGTCGCCCGGACGCCCTAGCAGAGACAGTAGGTCATATCGTCAAAGCCGGCGGTGACGGCCTCGAAGTGCCGGCGGACGCAAACGAAGCGGGTTCCCTGGAGGAGGCCCACTCAAGGATCGTGACGCAATGGGGTCCCGTGACCGCCGTCGTTCTTGCTGCCGGCCTGAACACTCCGGACCGAACCTGGGCCGATCAGAACATTGAAGAATTCGCATCGATCGTAGAGACCAATCTGACCAGCGTCGCCCGGGCAATCCATCTGGTCCTTCCAGGGATGAGACGCGCGGGCGAAGGCAACATTGTGGTCGTTTCTTCCCGCGCTGCCTGGCGGTTCTCGCCTGGTTCGGGGGTGGCCTACATGACGAGCAAGACCGGCCTGTCGGCGCTGGTGGCGTCCCTCAATGACCAAGAGGGAGTCAATGGCGTCAAGGCCTGCCATCTCTGCCCCGGCGACGTCGACACTGACTTCCTGTCCATGAGACCGGAGGTGCCGGACGAGAATCAGCGTGCCAGAATGCTCAGCGCCGAGGATATTGCCCGCTCCGTTCAATTCATCCTTGATAGCCCACGCCACGTCCGGATCGACGAGTTGGCCATAAGTCCCATAGGTCAGAAGTAAGCAGAAGAAGCCCGTCGCGCTTGCAAGGCCGGCACCCACCATAGGGCGCCGGCCTTGCAATTGACTACGGGCTCATTGACTACTTGGTCAAGGGAGCCAGTGAGGGATTGGCTGCATAGGCCTCTGCCGCGTCCTCCTTTGTTACGATGACGGGCTCCAGAAGATAAGACTCGAGTACCTTGGCACCATTGTTGTAGGACTTGGTGTCATTGAGCTCCGGGGCCTCGCCCTTCTGCAGGGACTGGGTCATTTTGATGACCTGGGCCACCAAGAGGCGTGTGTCCTTGTATATGGTGGAGTACTGCTCTCCGGCCATGATGGACTTCACGGATTCAGCCTCGGAGTCTTGTCCTGTAACCACCGGAATCGGCTTGCCTGCGGCCTTGACTGAGGTAAGGATGGCACGCGCCAGCGTGTCATTGGGGGACAGGACGCCGTCGAGCTCTTTTGAACCGTAGGTGCCGGTGAGCAGCGAGTCCATGCGGCTTTGGGCGTTCTCGGCCTTCCAGCCCGCCGTTGAGGTCTGCTTGATGTCTTTCTGACCGGACCCGACGATGATCGTCCCGTCTGCGATGAGCGGTGTCAGAACGCTCATCGCGCCGTCAAAGAAGACGGCGGAGTTGGCGTCGTCGGGAGAACCCGAGAACAACTCGATGGTGTACGGGCCTGAGGGCTTCTTGGCCTTCAACGCCTCCATCAGTGACTCGGCCTGAAGCTGGCCGACCTTCTTGGCGTCGAAGCCAACGTAGTAGTCCACGTCCGGGGTGTTGGTAATGATGCGGTCATAGGCGATGACCTTGGCGCCGGCGTCGCGGGCCGCCTTGAGTTGGGTGGCGAGCTGACCGGCGTCGGCGGCTCCGACAACAATAACCTTGGCACCTTTGGTGACCATGGCATTGATTTGGTCCTGTTGGTCTTTGACGGTGGTGCTGGCCCCGGCGTACTGGACATCACCTTTGAACCCTGCGTCTTTAAGCCCGTTAGAGAACAGGTCACCGGCCAGGACCCAGTTCTCCGAGGTCTTCGAGGGCAATGCCACACCAATGGTGGAATCGGCTGCAAAGCCGGATGCCGCTGAAGCGTTACCTGCCTCGGTTCGGCTGCTGCTGCCTCCGCAACCGGTGAGGGCCAGAACAGAAGCCGCAGCCAGTGCGGTGGTCGCGAGAAGAGCTTTTCTTATCGTCATTGATTCATTTCTTTCTCTGGGGATATCTAAGGCGTATGCCTCGTTGTGGGGATATTCGTTGGGGTGGTCCGGGGAAAGGGGGTCGGGTGAGTCAGCGGTTCTGTTCGCCGGCCGGAACCGGCCGCGGCACTTCTTCCGTGATGGTTGGCTCGGGTGCCGGAACCGTGTTTGGGGAGTGCAGGTCCTGAGGCGGCTTGCGCTTCTTCGTGAAGAAGCCGATAACTGACGGGCGGCCCTGGGTCTTGTTCCAGACGTCCAGTCCCACGGCCACCAGAAGCACGATTCCCTTGATGACCTGCACACGGTCCGCGCCGACACCGAGCAACTGGAGTCCGTTGTTCAGGACGGCCATGATGAGGCCTCCGATGATCGAACCAGCGACGGTTCCGATGCCACCGGCCACTGCCGCTCCGCCGATGAATACTGCGGCGATGGCGTCCAGTTCCCAGCCGAGGCCGTCCTGGGGTCCGGAGGCTGCCGACCTGGCCACGAAAATCATGCCGGCGAGTCCGGCAAGAATGGACATGTTCATCATGACCAGGAAGTCGATGCGGCGGGATTTGACGCCGGAGAGCTCGGCAGCGTGCTTGTTCCCGCCCACTGCGTAGATGTGGCGGCCGGTGATGGTGTCTGTGGCGATGAACGAGTAGAACAGGACCAGCACGCCCAAAATGACGCCGGAGATGGGGAAGCTGGTGCCTACACGACCGCCGGCGAACAGGATGGTGGCGTAGAGAACCACGCCGGCCAGGACGATCACCTTCACGGCACTGACCCACAGTGGAGCTTCAGCTGAGCCCATGGCCGCCTGCTTCTTGCGGGTCCGCCATTCGGCCACGACCACTGCGACTGCCAGTACAGCACCCAACAGCAGCGTGAGATTGTTGTAGCCGGTATCCGGGCCGATTTCCGGGAAGTACCCTGCCCCGATGAACGTGAATTCACCAGGCACAGGAACGGTGTTCGCATTACCGATCATTTGGTTGCCGCCGCGGAAAATCAACATGCCTGCCAAGGTCACGATGAAGGCCGGCACTCCCACATAAGCCACCCACCAGCCCTGCCAGGCACCGATAAGTGCTGCAACTACAAGTCCCAGGATGAAAGCCAGCGGCCAAGGAAGGCTCCACTGCTGCATTGCGGTGGCGACGACGATCCCGGTGAAAGCAGCGACAGAGCCGACCGAAAGATCGATGTGTCCAGCGATGATGACCAGAACCATGCCGATGGCGAGGATCAGGATGTAGGAGTACTGGCTGACCAGGTTGATCAGGTTCCCCGACGACAGAGTCAGACCGTCCGTGAGGACCTGGAACAGGACAACAATGGCGATGAGGCTGAAAAGGATGCCGAATTGGCGGACGTTGGATTGTCCGGATCCGAAAACCTTGGTGATGTCCTTTAAGGAGTTGCGTGATCTTGGGGCGCTGGTTTGTGTGCTCATTACGTCGTGACTTTCTTCCTCATTGAAGTCATGCTCTTCATTAGGGTTTCCGGGTTGGCTTCGGCCGCCGGGATGCAGTTGGTGATGGAACCTTCAAACAGGGTGTAGATCCTGTCCGAGACACCCAGGAGTTCAGGCAGTTCGGAGGAGATCATGATGACGCCCTTGCCCTGGTTGGCGAGGTTGCGGATGATCGTGTAGATCTCTGCCTTGGCGCCGACGTCGATGCCGCGTGTTGGTTCGTCAAGAATCAGCAGATCGGGGTCACTGAACATCCACTTGGCCAGGACAACCTTTTGTTGATTCCCTCCGGAAAGTTTCCCGACGCCTTCGTGGACCGTGGGTGCCTTGATGCGCAGGGTCTGGCGGTATTCCTCGGCGATCTTGAATTCATCCACGTCATTGACCACCTGGCCCCGTGAGATCTTGCCCAGTTTGGCTGAGACGACCGAGCGTTTGATGTCATCGAGCAGGTTAAGCCCCAGGGCTTTGCGGTCTTCGCTGACGTACGCAAGTCCGTGGCTGATGGCTTCACTAACTGTTCGCAGCTGGATTTCCTTGCCGTCCTTGATCACCTGCCCGGAAATGAAGTTCCCGTAAGACCGGCCAAAGAGGCTCATCGCGAGCTCGGTGCGGCCAGCACCCATGAGCCCGGCGAATCCCACCACCTCGCCGCGCCTCACAGTGAAGCTGGAACCCTTCACTACCAGTCGTTCCGGCACTTGGGGGTGCTGCACCGTCCAATTCCGCACCTCGAAAAGCACCTTGCCAATCTTGGGGTGCCGGTCCGGGAAACGGTTCTCGAGTGTCCGCCCCACCATGCCCCGGATGATGCGGTCCTCATTGACCCCGTCAGCCTTCACATCCAGGGTCTCGATCGCCTTGCCGTCCCGGATGATGGTGATGGAGTCGGCGATCTGTTCGATTTCATTGAGCTTGTGGGAAATGATGATGGAGCTGACGCCCTTGCTTTTCAGGCCCAGGATGAGGTCAAGAAGGTGTTGGGAGTCCGTTTCATTCAAGGCGGCTGTGGGCTCGTCCAAAATGAGGAGCTTGACCGACTTGTTCAAGGCTTTGGCGATCTCCACGAGCTGTTGCTTACCTACGCCGAGGTGCTTGACCTGGGTATCGGGGTTGTCCGAGAGGCCCACGCGGGCGAGGAGTTCAACGGAGCGCTTTCTGGCCTCGATCCAGTCGATCCGCCGTCCTCTCAAGGGCTCGTTGCCGAGGAAAATGTTCTCGGTGATTGACATTTCCGGGATGAGCGCCAACTCCTGGTGAATGATGACGATCCCGGCATGCTCGCTGGAACGGATGTCCTTGAAACGGCATTCCTCGTTCCGGAACACTATCTCGCCCGTGTAAGACCCGTAGGGATAAACGCCCGACAACACCTTCATCAAGGTGGACTTGCCGGCACCGTTCTCTCCGCAAATTGCGTGAATCTCATCGGCGCCCACTGTGAGGGAAACGCCGTCGAGAGCCTTAACCCCGGGGAATTCTTTGGTGATGGAGCGCATCTCAAGGATGGCCGGGTGAGCCGATGTCATGCTTGCCACCCCGGCGACGAGACACAGGGGTAGTCAGTGCCGGAAATGAATGAATACATGTGGCGACTTCCTTGTCGTTTGGAGGAGGACGGCGAATTCTTTGGGGCGATGTCCTCGCTGTTGTTGGCGAATCAGGCTGTTGTACCTTTCACCATGAAAGGTATGTACCTTAGAAAGTAAATGTATAGGGTGCTTGAGCGATGTTGTCTACTATAGGCTGGAGTGCATGGAAGTACAACCCTCTGTCAGGAGCTCCCGGATGAGTGATCGGAATGACTGATCAGGCCGTTCAAGCCTTGTATATGGAGATCGAGCAGTGGCTCCGCGCCAAGGTCATGGCGGGTCGGGAGGGTGATCCCTTGCCGTCCGAAGCCGAGCTTGCCACCCAGTTTGGAGTGAGCCGGATGACCTCCAGGCAAGCCATGCAGAACCTGGCGGCGGAAGGTCTGGTTCGGCGAAAGCGCGGATCAGGAACATACATCGCTCCGCGGCCGATGCACCGCCATGCGGGTCCACTCATGAACTTCACCTCGGACATGCACCGCCGAGGACTGACGGCGTCGTCGCAATTGATGTCAGCGGAACTCCGCGAGGCAACGGCTGCCGAGCTGGATGCCTTGCGCCAGGAACCAAAAAGTCGCGTGGTGGCCATTCACCGGCTCCGCCTCGCGGATGGAACTCCGATGGCGATTGAGACCACCAGCCTCACGCCCGACTGTGCTTCGGTTCTGGCTGAGGATCTTGAAACCGGCTCCTTGCATGATGCTTTGCGGAGTCTTGGGCGTCAGCCGACCACCGCCTTGTCCTGGATCAGCGCCCGTACCGCGTCTCCTGCGGAAGCGAACCTGCTCAATCTTCCGCCTAAGTCACCGGTACTTGTTGAACGCCGGATTATTTCTGACCAAAACGAGAAACCGCTTGAATTCACCACGACGATTTACCACCCTGAGCGTTACGTCATTGATGCGGTGTTCACGCTCGCACCCGCGCCGGAGGCGGACGAGGCTAAGTAGGGCCCGTCCGGCCCTCCGGCGCACGCCGGATCAAAGCTGGGTGCCGGCTCCCATAAGGGCGGCCCCGATGGCTCCGGCGTGCCTGCCGAGGGATGCGGGAACCACGTGAATGTCCGTGCCCGGTGCCACGCGGATGCGGCGGCGGATCTCTGCTTCCAGGGGGGCTATAAGCTGTTTTCCCGCCCCGGCGACGCCACCGCCGATAACAAAAGTGTCCGGTGCCAATGTGATGAAGACGTTCGCCAGGCCTGCGCCAAGGGCTTTGATGGCCCGGTCTATGGCAACCTGTGCTCGGGTGTCACCAGTGGCGGCTGCAGCGAAGACGGCCTGCACGGACTCTTGTCCGCCGGCCGTCGAGATCGCTGCGGAACTCGCAAAGGACTCAACGCATCCATTGTTGCCGCATCCACAGGGCGGTCCATCCAGTTCAACCGTGAGGTGGCCGAGCTCGCCCGCGGAGCCGAGCCCCTTCCATACTTTGCCGCGATGTACAACGCCGCCGCCGACGCCGGTACCCAGCACCACGCATACGACGGTTTCCAGGCCGGCTGCAGAGCCCACTACGGATTCGGCCAGGCTGAATGCCTTGGCGTCATTGACCAAGGCAATTTTCTGGCCCAAGTTGCCTTCCACTTCCTGCCGAAAGGGGAAGCCCTTCCAGGAGATCGGGAAGTTGGGTAGCAGCGTAGGGGTTCCTGCGGCCTCGTCAAACATGCCCGGAATGCCCACACCCACGGAAGCGATCGGTCCGTATTGGGTCCGCAGTTGAGTGGTGATCCTGGCGAGTTCCCCCACCACTAAGCCCGGTTCCCGTGACTGGTCCAGGTGGAAGAGATCGGTATTCACGGTCTCCGGAGGGGCTGAACCGTCAATACGCAGCAATGCTGTCTTTACGGAGCTGCCACCTATGTCCAACCCCAACGCCAAATGCCCAACAGAAGTACTCACTGAGATCTTGCCACCGCCTTCTTCAACGCTTCCCAACGTACAGGGATCTCGTGCGGCGGGGCTCCAGTCAACCAGCCCCCTACCCCGGCGGCTACTGCACCGGCGTCGATAAAACCACGCACGTTCTCAGCAGTCATACCGCCCGTAGGCATCAACGGAATATGTCCCAGAGGGCCGCGCAATTCCCGAATGAGCTGTGGTCCTGCCACTGAGGCGGGAAAAACCTTCACTGCGGCCGCCCCCGCATTCCACGCCCTGACTATTTCGGTGGGAGTCAGCGCGCCGGGGGAGACCGGTATGCCTTGGGCGGACGCCCATCCCACCAGGTCTTCGTCAAGGTAGGGCGACACCAGAAATTCCGCGCCGGCATCAAGGGCGGCGGCCGCTTGCTCCTTGTCCAGGACAGTGCCGGCTCCGACTGTGGCTCCGGCGTTGCGGAGCTTGGTGATGTCTGCCACGGCGGTTTCCGAGTCCATGGTGATTTCAAAGACGACATCCCGGGGGGTCTGCGACAAGGACATCAGGGATTGGAGTGTCTGGTTGCCAAGGCGACGGGCCACAATGACGAGTCTGGACTCTGTGACTGCTCGGGGAAGAGTAGGCCGGCTCATGAGGTGGAAGTCACCGCCCAACCACCATCGACGGCAAGGACCTGGCCGGTGACCCCATCAGCGTCGACGAACCAGCACAATGCTTTGGCGATCTGCCCGGCGGTCAACATCCCCGGGGCTACGGGCTGCTTGCGTTCGGCGAAGCTGACGATCGCGGGGTCTTCTGCTGCCCTGGCGGCCATGGGAGTTCGTACGAGTCCGGGGGCAACACAGTTCACGCGCACCTTGTCCTTGGCGTAGGCCGCGGCGAGAGGAACCGTCCAGCCTGTGATGGAGGCTTTGGCCGCGGCGTACCCGTGGGTGGTGAAGTTGTCCGGTTGGGGCGAGGTGGCCAGGACACTTGAGGTCATGACCAGGGAACCGCCGTTGCCTTGCATGTGGCGGATGGCTTCGCGTGCTGTCAGGAACATGGTGGTGAGATTCAAGCTGATCGAGGCGTTCCACGCATCCAGGGTCATTTCGTGCAGCCAGCCGTCACCGAATCGACGTGCACTGCCGCCGGCAACGGCGACGACGGCATCAATGCCGCCCATTTTTTGCGCCGCTGCCGCGAAGGCGGCCACTGTGGCCTCTTCATCCCGCAGGTCCGCCGCGTACCATCCGGCGCTCCCCGCACCGAGGCTGTTCGCCAAGGCGGCACACGACTTGGGGTCGCGGGAAATGACAAAAACTGCATCTCCCGCCTCCGCTAGTTGCCGGGCTGCCGCGGCGGCTATGCCCGAGGCTCCCGTAATGACTACGGATCGGCCGGTTCCATCCATTTCGCATCTCCTCAAATTTGACAGTGCACGTGCTGGAAAATGCTTATCAATCAACCTAGGCATTGGCCAACAACCAGTGTCATAGTAGTATATACAAATACCAACAAGTTCGTAACTACTTGAGGAGACATGTGGCAACCCCCGCAACCGCTTGGTCCGCCGCCGTTCCGTCCATCGGCCACTTCGGCGTCGTCGTGGTCGGCTCCGGTTCGGCTGGCTCCACCGCAGCCATCGCTGCATCCCGTCAGGGAGCCCGCGTGCTGCTCATCGAAAAGCTTCCCTTCCTGGGAGGCAACAGCACCGCCGTGCTGGATACCTTCTACGGCTTTTACTCACCGGGCTCGCGCCCGTTCCGGGTGGTGGACTCCATTCCCGGCGAGGTCGTCGAGAAGCTGCGTACGCTCGGCCCGGTCATTGAACGGCCCAACACCTACGGCGCCGGAACAGGCGTCACCTACAATGCAGACCACTTGAAGGTGGCCTGGGAGGATCTGGTCACGAGTGCCGGAACGCGGGTCCTCCTGCACAGCTTTGTGCAGGAGGTTAAGGTCAGCGACGGTCGGGTCACGGACCTGTTGCTCGCGACCAAGGCCGGTTTGCGGCAAGTCTCCGCAACGACGTTCGTTGACGCCTCCGGCGATGGGGACCTTAGCCACTTCGCCGGTTTCGGGTACGAGGTTGCCGGTGAGATCGCTCCGGCTCAGACCCTGACCACAACGTTCCGGATGATCAACGTCGATCACGCCGCCCGCAAAAAGCTGACGAAGGAAGACCTGCGGGAGCTCATGCTGGCTGCCTCAGCTGAAGGCTACCTCCTTCCCAGGACTGACGGCAGCGACCACATCACACCCATCGAGGGCATGACGGCAACAGTTATGACCCGCCTCGATTCGGCCACCCGCGACGCCGATGGGACGCTGCAGACCGTGTTGGACCCGGAGAACCTCACCAAGGCCGAGATGGCAGGTCGGCGCCAGGTTCTGGAGTACGCCCGCTTCCTGACCGACAAGGTAGCCGGGTATGAAAATTCGTCCCTGGTGGGTCTCAGCACCCAGATCGGCCTGCGCGAAACCCGCCGGATCTATGGTGACTACCGCGTCACCCGCGAGGACGTTCTGGGTGCCAACCAGTTCGACGATCAAATCGCCCTGTGCGCGGCACCCATCGAGGATCACCACTCGGGAGATGGAACCGCGTGGGCGTACCTCCCGGAGGGAAGTGCCGCGGGTATTCCCCTGCGGTCCCTGATCGTCAGGGACGCGCAAAACGTCATGGTCGCCGGACGATGCTTCTCGGCAACTCATGATGCCCAAGCCAGCATCCGTTCCATGGCCCAGACGATGGCCATGGGCCAGGCCGCCGGAACAGCGGCTGCCATGGCCGCGGCCGCCGCAGGGGGACTCGTCCGCGACGTGCCCGCCACCGCGATTCGTGAAACGTTGCGGGCTGCCGGCGCCATCCTCGAAGTGCAGCTCCAACCACAATCGGCGCGCTGACCATGATGCAACCACATAAAGCAGGATTCATCCGCACCGTTCTGGGGGACCGGGAAGAACTACCAGCGGGTTCGGTCTTCGGACATGAACACCTGATCATCGACTCCCCTCTGATCCATGACAGGTTTCCCCATATTCACCTTTACGACGTCGACACGGCAGTTGATGAGGTGAGCGCATGCCGCGATGCCGGCGCAGCCCTCATGGTCGACGCCATGCCGGTCGCCGCAGGAAGGGACGCGATCAGGCTGGCTGAGATCTCCCGGCGAACCGGGGTGGACATCATTTCCGCCACCGGGCTGCACCACGACCGCTACTACGGGCCCCTTCACTGGAGCAACCGGGTGGATATGGACGACCTGGTCAAATTGTTCGTTGCCGACCTCGTGGAAGGAATCGACGAATTCGACTACACGGGACCTGTAGTCCGACGCAGTGCCTACAAGGCGGGCATCGTGAAGGTAGCCACCAGTGGGCAGACGCCGGATCAGCGGGACCTCCGCAATCTGGAAGCGGCAGCCCACGCGAGCAACCTCACTGGGGCGCCGATCCTCACGCATTGCGAGGGTGGGCTGGGAGGGCTCGCCCAGGTGGAGTTCCTCCTTGCCATGGGCGTCCGGCCCGGCTCGATCATTCTCAGCCACGTGGATAAGAGCCACGCTCTGAACTACCTGAAGGAGTTGGCGTCCAGTGGCGTCATCCTGGAGTTGGACCAGGGACTGCGGCAGCGGGAGCGCGGACTGTCCTCCGTCACCGTCTGCGCGGTCTACTCCCTGGTGGAGGAGGGCTTCGGGCATCAAATCATCGTGGGCACCGACGGCGCACGGCGGGACCTTTGGGCATCACTGGGCGGAGCGCCTGGCCTTTCCTGGCTGGCAAGCGAGTTTCCGGTCCTCCTGAAGTCCGCTGGCCTCACCGACAATGCGATCCAGGACATCATGCGCAATAACGCGATCAGTGCTTTGTCTTGGAGGCCACCTGCCTCGGAGCGTGCAGGCGACTTCGCGGAAGAACTGACCCGTTGACCATCGGCTGCGGGATGCTTCCCGCGGCCCCACTACTACCTCAGCTGTATCGGAACCGCTGGTATGGCTAATGACAAATGTGAAAGGACCAATCTCATGAGTTGGATCGCGGAAGCCCGCAACGTCCTCGACCGCATCGAGGCGACGCAAACCGAGGCCCTCGAGACCGCTGCGGCCATTGCAGCGGAGGCCATTGGTGGCGGCGGAGTCGTCCACACTTTCGGCACGGGACACTCTCGTATTCCTGTCGAGGAAATGTTTCCCCGCTACGGTTCATACCCCGGCTGGCACCCGATTGCAGAGCTGTCGATGACATTCCACACTGAAATCGCAGGGGCCAACGGGCAGCGGCAGGCCATGTTCATTGAACGTGTTCCGGGGCTGGCAGAAGTGATCTTCTCCAACTTCAAGCTCCGTCCCACCGATGCCATCCTGATCTTCAGCGCGACGGGCCGCAACGCGGTCCCGGTCGAGACTGCCATGATCGCCAAAAAGGCCGGCCTGAAAGTCATTGCCGTCACCTCCATCAGTGAGGCGCGATCGGTTCCCCCGACGCACGCCTCAGGCACCATCCTGGCCGACCATGCCGACGTCGTCATCGATATTTGCACGCCCCTGGGCGACGCAGCCGTCACCATCGATGGCTGGGCCAACAAGGTAGGCCCGGTCAGCAGCATCTCCAACATTGCGATCGTCAACACCCTCAAGGTCCTTACTGCGCAAAAGCTCGCGGATCAGGGAATCGAGCTGCCCGTCCTCACGGGTGCCCAGATCGTCGGCGCCGAACAATCCCACCACTTGTTCGAAAGCGCCTACTTGGAACACGCCCGTCGCAAAGCCGACGTGCTCCGCGTCAGTGAGGAATTGGTTGCCACTGCCGACCAGAGCTGACCACCAGATGCGCCGCGGGGGCCAGGACAAGCTGTTCCGGTCCCCGGGCTGCGGGCCATCCCGGAACGGATAAAGGGCATGATCACCACAACAATTCCTGCCGTACAAGCGGTTCTTTTCGACATGGACGGTACCCTGATCGACTCCACCGCCAACAGCCATCATTGTTGGTCCCGGTGGGCTGACCGGCGAGGTATTGCGGACCGGTCCTTCCAGGAGTGGTACGAAGGCATCCCCGCACGCCAAATAGTGGAAGCACTTGTCCCGGCGGTGGAAGTGGACGCCGCACTGGCGGAAATCGTTCGGATTGAGGCGACGGAAACCCACGGCATCACTGCGTTTCCCGGCGTGCCCGGACTCCTGGCCAGCATCCCTGATACCCGGAAAGCAATCGTCACCTCCAGTGTCAGGACCGTCGCCGCCGCCCGGCTGGACGCCGCGGGCATCATCGCGCCTACCGTGCTGGTCACTGCCGGCGAAACGAGCCGCGGGAAGCCGGACCCGGCACCTTTTCTCCTGGGGGCCCAAAGATTGAAAGTGGACCCGAGGAAGGTTGTTGTTTTTGAAGATGCCCCCGCGGGAATCGCCGCTGCACGTGCAGCAGGATCATTCGTCGTTGCCATCGAAGGAACACGGCGCGCGCCGCTGACCTCGCCGAAGCGGATCTGGTCATCAGCGGGCTCGACGCCGTTCGGGTGGAGGTCATCGACGGCGGCCTTCAGTTCTACGTCCGAGCAGCCTGAAAGGCGCCGATGCAGATCCGTATAGGCAATGATCAGCTCAGTGCAGTCATCGACAGCACCGGTTCAGAGCTCATTTCCCTTCAAAGTCGAGAGCAGGAACTGCTCTGGGAGGCAGGGCCCGAATGGGCTCGCCACGCCCCTATTCTCTGCCCGGTCATCGGCCGGGTTGCAGAGGATGTCATCCGGCACAACGGCCTACGCTACCCAGTGACCCAGCACGGCTTCGTCCGGGACAGCGGCTTCACAGTGGTCCGGTCCGCTCCGGACTCCACCCACCTGCGCCTGGACCACCATCCGGAGGACGCTACAGGGTTTCCGTTTCCCTTCGCGCTGGAAACACAGTGGCATGTTGCGGCCAGGCAACTGACCGTGACGTTCATCCTCACGAATTCCGGCCATTCCCCCCTGCCGGCCTCGCTGGGCTGGCACCCCGCATTTGGCTGGAAAAGGGATGAGGATTTGGACTTGGTTTTTGAACGTCCCGAAACGGGCTCTACCCGGAGGGTCAACAGCGAAGTGCACCTCACGCATGAACGCTATGACTCTCCGCTCAAAGGCAATTCCCTGAGGTTGACGGAGGAACTGCTGAGCGAAGGGGCATTGATCTTCGAGTCACTGAACAGCCGCACCGTCAGGCTGGTCTCCTCCGATGGTCCGGTACTCAGCATGGCTTTCCGGGGATTTCCCCATTTGGCGGTATGGAAAAAGCCCGGGGCGGATTTCGTTTGCCTGGAACCGTGGTCGGACCTGCCGCATGAAGAGGGAGAACGGCGCGAACTCTCTTCGGTCCCGACTGAACTGCTGATGCCGGGAGCAAGCAAAGAGCATTCGTGCCGTTTACGCATCCACGGCAAGTAGCAGTTTAGCCGGCACCACCCCGATACGACTTCTCAGCGAAGATGCCGCCCTGCCAGTCGGCGCCGGGCTCGGCGTCGTCGTCGGGTATCTCATGGCGATGGTGTCCCGGGACCCTTCCCGGCAGGGACCGCGAACCACATGACTCTCTCCGCCGGAGTGGCTTCCCAAGCTCCTCATGCGGCCCCGGCCATGACGCTCGTCAAGTACCTCGCGTCCCGAACCGCCCTTCGCGCCTACCAAGGGGTAGGCCTTGAAGCTGTGGGAACGGGTAGCGGGTAAATCATCGGTGCAGCTTGCCAGATTTCCAAGGACGCGCGACGCCCCTTGGACTCGACCTCCCTGCACACGGTGGGCTAGTGGCCGGCGCCCGGGAGCGGGTCAGAGTGCAAGGCGGTGCGGGCACTTGTCTCCCGCACCCGCACCGCCGTCGGCCTTCACCGTTATTGCTTGGCTGATGAACGTCGGGTCATCAGCCGAACCCGGGCGCGGTGCAGCTGTGGCATGAGGCCGTAGATCACGATCGGCACCGCAATGGTGGCGAGGATGAAAGTACGGAGGACGGGAGTCAGCGTCCCAAGCCATTCGCCGAGCACCAGGTTGATGACCACCAGGGTCGGAAACACGGCAAGCCAGATCATGATGGCGAGTTGGTGCTTGGTGGGAGGCGGGACTTTTGCGGAGGTGGTGGGGTTGGTCATGAGTACTCCTGGGTTGTGTGGTGATGAGGGGGCGGTAGAGGGTCAGTGGCCAAGGGCGAAGGCGTCCACGGCGATCCGAATGTCCTCGGCAACGAGGTCGGCGTTGATGGCGATGGCCGAGGCGGAGCCTTCACCCGCGGCGGTAATGACTTGGGCTCGTGGGTTGGCCACGTTTCCGGCCACCCAAACTCCTGGAACGGACGTCAGCCCTTGGGAATCCTTGACGGGCCAACCGTCGCCGTCTGTTTCGCAGCCGAGGCGAAGCAGCAGATGGTTGTTGGGTACAAACCGTGGGGGCACGAACAAGGCGGTACGGGGGATGACGCGCCCGTCTTCCATGCGAACTCCGCTGAGGTGGTTCTCCACCAGGACACGTTCCGGCGTGCCTTCCACGATGCCGATGGACCTGGCGACGAGTTGGGATCGCTGATCAATCGAAAGACTATCAGTCGGCGTGAACAGCACAACGTCGTCGCTCCACTGACGAACGATCTGCGCATAACGGACTGCGTCCGGCGATCCGCCTATAACGCCCAAGGCTTGGTCGCGAACCTCGTATCCATGGCAGTAGGGGCAGTGCAGAACATCACGGGCCCACCGATCCTGAAGCCCCGGTATGTCCGGCAGTTCATCGATGAGACCCGTCGCGATCAGCAGCCTCCGGGCGGTCATCCGCCGGCCGTCGGCGAGCAGGACCGAGAAGGATGACTTTCCGCACTGCACGAGGTCGCTCACCGTGGCGTTGAGGATTTCGCCCCCATACGCCTCCACCTCGTTCCGACCGGTGGCCAGCAGTTCGCCCGGTGGCATGCCGTCTCGGGACAGGAAGCCATGCAGATGCGCGGCCGGGGCGTTGCGCGGTTCCCCGGTATCCATGACCAGGACACGTCGGCGTGCCCGGGATAGGACCAGCGCCGCGGCCAGGCCGGCGGGTCCTCCGCCGACAATAATGACCTCGTAGTTGCTCATGCCTTCAAGGCTGTCCGGGCTTCCCGGTTTCGACAACAAACGTTGCTGTTTCCGGGAATCCCGCGTTGGATTGGGCTATGGACCCTACTGCAGCAGTGATCGCGTCAGCCTTGGATCAGGTGGGTCCCAGGCTGAAACGGTTGCGTAACCAGCGACAGGTAACTCTGACCAGCCTTGCAGCTGCGACCGGCATCTCCAAAAGCACCTTGTCCCGCCTGGAGACCGGTCAACGCCGCCCCAGCCTGGAACTGCTCCTTCCGCTGGCGCAGGCCTACAACGTCCCTTTGGATGATCTAGTGGGTGCTCCGGAAGTCGGCGATCCCCGGACTCGTCTTAAACCACGGGTGGCGAACGGGCGGACAGTTGTTCCGCTGACCAGGCACCCCGGAGGCGTCCAGGCGTGGAAGATCGTGATCCCCGCTTCCAAGAAGGAGCCCGAACTCAAGACCCATGAGGGCTATGAGTGGCTTTATGTCCTGTCCGGGCGTATGCGCCTTGTCCTTGGAGACAATGACCTGACGCTTGGGCCGGGCGAGGTGGCTGAGTTCGACACCCGCGTCCCGCACTGGTTCGGCAGTACGGGAGGGCATGGGGCTGAAGTTCTGAGCCTCTTCGGGCAGCAGGGGGAGCGGCTGCATGTCAGGGCCAAGTCCAGTAAGGAGTACAAGCACTAGCCTGCGGCGGGTTGCCCTTCCATGGCTTCGGCCAGACGGTCCCGGGCACGGCCCAGATGCTCATCCAGCAGCCCAGCAGCGGCGTCGGGCTCCCCGGCTTCAATCAACTCAAGGATTTTCTGGTGTTCTGCGTGAATCAAGGAAGTATCCAAGAGGTTCAGGGTCTGTACCCGGACCATGCATAGCCGGACCTCGCCCACCAGGGAACGGTACATCCGGCTGATACGTTCGTTTCCCACTGCGTCAATCAAACTCGTATGGAAGCGCATGTCGGGCTCCACCACGTCCAAAGGGGTGCCGCTCTGCAGCGCGGCGATGTCGCGGTTGGCCTGGACGGCAGCCTCGGGCACTTTTTTCCGGAGGGCAAGTTTTTCCGGAGGGCAAGCCGCCGCTTGCAGGATTGCTGCGCGCCAGTGCAGCCCGGGGCGTGTCGCTGACATTCAGGTCCGGAGGAATCAAGCCACCCAATACAGCGGCGCGGGCTGTCCTGGGGGCCAGATGCTGTACCCCTGTACTCCACGGAGCTTCCAGACGGAGGTTCACCGCGGAAACGCCCTGCTCCTTCGGGGCATGTTGATGCCGTCTATTTCCCTTCCTGCGTCAACACCATGTTCGGTCCGGCAGGGGCATTACCTGAAGCCGGCGGACGCGGCGTGCAGTGCAGCTTTGAACAACTGTCTGCCCGGGCAGGGCTAACGCTCCTGGTTCCACAAGGTATTGACGGCCTGTGCTGCGGGACGCCATGGTCCTCCAAAGGGATGGCTGACGGCCAGGAAACCATGGAAGCGAAAACAGTTGCAGCGCTCCGGCACGCCACCCGTGACGGCGAGTTGCCCATCGTCTGCGACGCCTCGTCCTGCACGGAGGGCCTCCGCCATGCCGTGGAATCCGACGTCCCCGCCGAGGGTCAGCTTCCCCTGCGCATCGTTGACGCCGTGGACTTCGCCGCAGAACGGATACTGCCCCTGCTGCCCGAGCACGGAAAACTTCAAACACTGGTGCTGCATCCCACCTGCTCATCAACGCGGATGGGACTCAATGATGCGCTGGGCGTGGTTGCCGGTGCAGTGGCGGAACGCGTGGACATTCCCGGGAACTGGGGTTGTTGTGCGTTTGCCGGTGACAGGGGCATGTTGCATCCGGAACTGACGGCGTCGGCAACAGCGCGTCAGGCCGCGGACGTAGCGGACCTGAACGCTGCTGCCCACGCCTCCTGCAACAGAACCTGTGAGCTCGGCATGACACGGGCAACAGGTTCCCGAAACCGGCACGTACTGGAGCTCCTTAAAGAGGTCACCCGTTAAGGGGCTTGGTGCTGGCAAGCCACGCCGGCGGAAACCTCAATTTGCGTGACGAGCATCGACGGTGGCCGGGTCAACCGGCACATGCGTGCGGGCCGAATGCAGGGCAGCAAAGCAGAGCCGCAAGCCGGCAAGGGAAGTCTCCGCAGAGTTTCGAGCGGAACGGCCCGTCTCCACAGCGTCCATCAGTTCGGCCATGGTGCCGCGCATTCCGTTGCTCCACCAGTCTCCCTGGAGATCAATGGCTGAGGAGCCGTCTTGGCGCGTCAAGGTCACCACCTCGCCGCCAAGGCTGTGCCCCTCATGTGCAACGGTGCCCTCCGTGCCTTCGATACGGTACATGCCCTTTTCCGCCAGCGGGGCCGAAGCCCGGAAGGAGATAGTGGCGCGCGCCGCCGCGTACTCAATAACGACGTCGGCATCTGTTGCTACCGGAACCTTCGCACCGCGGCGATGGCCAACACTGGCATAAACGCGCTGGGCGTCGCCTGCTTTGCTCATCAGCTGGGCCACAACATCGAACCAGTGGATCCCGAAGTCATAGAGGATCAAATCCTCCATGGTGGAAAAGTGGGGATCATGTTCGAAAGCCTGATCATGCGGCCAATAAACAGTGAAGTCAGCCGACGTCGGTTCGCCCACAGCACCATCGGACACCAAAGCCAGGGCGGCGGCGAAATGCGGCGCCCACCGGCCATTATGGTTGACCGCGAGGGTCCTGCCGGTCGTCCGCGCTTCCTCGACAAGGCGCTCGCCGTCGGCGATGCTGCTGACGAACGGCTTTTGGCTCAGCACGTGCTTGCCGGCCCGCAGCGCCCGGCGGATGAGTTCCGGGCGGCCGGGAACGTGGGTGGCGATGTCCACAATGTCCACGGCCGGATCCGAAAGGACGTTTTCGACGTCGGTGGTCACCCGGGACTGCGGGGCATACGCTTCTCGCCGGGCTTCTGCCTTGGCGAGGGTGCGGTCACACAGGACCACGACGTCGAACCCCGCCTCTTGGTATGCGGCCAGTTGCGCTTCGCTGATGAAGCCGCAGCCTATCAGCCCAACTCCGTGCCCCGCGGTCCGGGGAACAGGGGGGAGGTACCGGGCTGCCGAGGTGAAGGCTTCCGCGCTGTTGGTGGTTGCAGTGCTGTTGGTGGTCACAGTGTGTCCAATCGAACCGGCGTCTGATCAGCCGCGCTTTGAGCAGCTGCTTCGACAATCAGGTGGCCCGCCATGCTGACTTCCAGCGACACCGGGCCCTCCAGAGGCAGCCCGTGATCCAATGCGTGGATCAGGTTGGGCACTCCGCCGGTATCACCCGGTGCAAGCTCGTCCACCGGAATGGCCTGTCCCTCAGGATGCGCGTTGTCCTGAACCTGGACGGCTTCGGCGTAGTCGAAACTGGCGATGGTTCCGGCGCTGCCGACGATCACGAAGCCGCAGCGTGGATAGGGCTGGTGGGTCCACGGGTCGGTGAAAGTGCCCCAACGGGTCTGGAAGGTGGACAAGCCTGAGCGATAGGAAGCAATCACCACCGACTGTTCGTCCACCTCATCCCCGGGGCTGATGTGGGTGCGGGCCGTAACATCCGTGGGAAGTTCGCCGTCACGGAACCAGGTAGCAAGAGTAGCGCCGTAGCCGAGGTAATCACGCAGGGAACCACCGCCTTCAGCGGCCGAGTACCACCACGTTGAAGCTTTCGCATTGGCGACCTCTGCGTCGTCCACCTCATGCTTGCCATGGGTGTGGAACAAAGGGCCCCTGTTGCCGTCGTAGTAATGCACTTCGAGAACGGAACCGATCACGCCTTCGCTGATAAGGCGCCGCGCTGTTCTGTGGACGGGGTACCACGCCAGCGGCCAATTGACCCCCACCAGGACGCCCGGAGCCGAGGCTGCCGCACCCACGATTGCCCTGGCGTCGTTCACGGTGGACGCCAAGGGCTTCTCGAGGAGCACGTGGATCCCCCGCTCCACAAAGTAGTCCACGTACCGGCGATGGTCCGCCGTTGTGGAGCAGACCACGGCGATCTGCGGAGCTGTCTCTGCGATGAGGGCGTCCAGGTCACCGTATTGAAGGTGGGGCGGGACCTCGAGTTCCGCGCACACCTGCTGCATTCGGTCCGGGTTGCTGTCCCAGGCTCCCACCAACAGGGCGCGGGGATGGTCTTTGATAACGCTGATCTGATCGCCGGCGTGCATATGGTCGAATCCGACCACGGCGATGCGCCAGGGATCGATCTGCTTAGAACTGGGGGATGCGGCGTCCATCCATGACTTCCTTTTGAATTGTTTCCAAGGTTGCGGGGTCGAAGAGCCCCGTGATGATTCCGCCCACAGCCGCATCATGGCTGCCCCAGATGATCGAAGCCCTATCGAGGGCTTCATTGTCCGAGGTGGGCGGGTGTTGCAAGGCGTGGATCCGGATGCCGGCGGCCACCAGCAGCGGGCTGGAATTTGATTGATGCCAGACTGCGGCGTCAAAGTTTCCGTTGACTACTGATTCGGGAATGAAGGCATAGGGAGTATCAACCATCTCAGCGTTGGGAAACTCACGCTGCGTGAGGGTCACATGGTCAGTGGAGTTTCGGTCCACGGGAACCCGGGCAGGGATCCCCACCTCCTGGCCCGTGCGGGTGATCACCACCACGGACTGTTTACGGTAGAAGGTGTGGGGGCCCAAGGTAAGGCTGGTGGTCTGCTCGCCGATGGAATGGGCGACGGCGGCCGACGCCACTGTGAAATCCACCCGCTTGCTTTCCAGGAAGCGAAGACGCACCGCGCTGCCTTGCCGGAAGAGAAGCTGAAGAGGTATGCCTGCGCGCTCGGCCGCCTCGCTCAATCCGGTGGCAAGGCCGGTGAACTCGCGGGTGTCGGGCAGCGGCAGGACTCCGGTCAGGATGCCGCGGCCACTTGCAGCCCAAAGGTCAGGAAGAACCTTGGCCGTCAGGCGCCTCCCCGAGCTCCCGTGTGAGGAGGTCTGGATGGCGCCTGACAGTTCAAGGGTTCGCAGCGCTGCCTGTACAGTTCCCGCCCCGGTGCCGGCCATGCGGGCCAGCTCCGCAGTGGTCGGAACCTGTGCGCCCAGCGGCAGCGAGAGCGCCGCGTTGGCCAGGACGCTGACAGCGTCAATCGATTTCCCCATTGTTCTCCTGGTTCCTGCCTGGTTCAGCTAGTCCAAGCGAGAACCCGGCGCTTGCTCTCAATGACCTCCGGAGTGGGGTCGTAGGTGTCGGGCTCGTGCTCGATGCTAACCGGGCCGTTGTAGCCCATGGCGGCCATTTCCTTCAAGCAACCCTCAATGGGAACCACTCCGTCGCCCAGTGCGCACGACTCGTGAGCGCCCTCGGCCTTGATGTCCTTGAGATGGACGTGCTTCACCGTAGCACCCAGTTCGCGGATGGCGTCGGCAGCGCTGTAGCCCTGGGTACCCCACCAGCCGGTGTCCACTGCCGTGCCCAGCACATCCTGGTCATCGCCGATTTTCTCAAGAACTTCTGCGGGAGTTTTCTCCGGGTGGTTCTCTATGGCAAGAATGCGGCCGGAGCCGCGCAGGATCTCCAGCGTGGCATGGCGGTCCGTGGTCAAAGCCTCGCACATTCCACCAAGGATGGTGGTTTCCAAGGCCACGGCAACGCGGCAAGCGCGCTGGAAGTCATCGGGTGTTTTTCCAAAGGTTCCAGCGTAGCTGGCGACCCCAACGCCCCGAGCGTCCAGCACGCGGCGGGCAGCGGCGAGATGGGCTTCAGTGGCCCAGGTCCAGTTCAGCTGGCCCGTCCACACATCGATGGTCTTGAAGCCCGCATCAACCGCGACGTCGACGAAGGCCTCAAAGCGCTCTTCGAACGTTTCGATCGGCCGGTAGTAGGCGTTGGCGGCGTCGTCGCCCTGCATCCAGCCTTCGGTCATGTTCCAGCCAAGCTGTTGGGCAACGAGGTTGGCGCCCATGTAGGACAGCTCGTATGTTTGTGTGCTTGCCATGTGGTCAGAGTCCTTTCAGTTATCCGCGAAAGCGGGTGTGTTGGAGGGGTCGCCGGTGTCCAGTGGCGAAACGAAGGTGGAAGCAACGGCAACACGGGTGCCGGCCTGAGCGGAAGACTTGATGGCTTCCAGGACCTCCACTACGTGTGCAGCATGCTCGGCTGTGACGAGGTGGTGGCGGTCTTCCCGGATGGATGCGGCAAGGTCAGCCAGCCCAAGGCACCAGTCAACATCCGCAGTGCCTTCGCCGGGGACAAGCTCGGCAAATTTCCTGGCGTACTCTGCCCGCTGAATCCCTGCATCCGCCCGCAACCAATCATCCAGTCGCAGCGAACCGTCCACGCCATGAAATTCCACGGCCCGGGGGATGGTCGCGGAGTCAACAAAGAACGTACATGTCAAGCGCAGGATGGCGCCGTTGCCAAAACGTGCAACCACTACCCAGCCGTCAGGGGTGGGTACCGCGAGCGTTTCCCCGGACAGGGTAGTGCGCTCCGGGAGCATACTCACCGAAGTGGCAGTGACCTCGACGATGGGACCCAAAACCGCGGTGGCATGTGGCCGATGCCTGGACGGCCCTGTTGCCGCTGCGTCAAGTGTTCACTGCAGAACGAGCCGCGTACATCAATATCACCAATGGCCTGACGGGCCCGGACATTGCCAATTACCGCAATCCCTACCGTGAATGGATCGGCGCCCAAATCCGTGGTGATGTGTATGGCTATGTTTTCCCCGGAGACCCGTGGAAGGCGGCCGAGCTGGCCTTCCGGGATGCGTCACTGTCACATGTGGCAAATGGGGTCTACGGCGAGATGTGGGCTGCTGCCCTCATCTCTGCCGCCTTCACTTCCAACGATGCCACCGACGCCATCAAGGTATCGCTGTCGGTGGTTCCGCCCGGATCCCGGCTTGCCGAGGCCATCCACGCCGTGCTGCAACTGCACAAGGATGGCCTTGATTGGGACCAGGCCCTGAAGCAAATCCAGTCACTGTATGGGCACTACTCCTGGGTGCACACGGTCAATAACGCGGCCCTGGTGGTCGCCGGACTCCTGTGGGGCGAGGGTGACTACACCCGATCGGTGGGACTGACTGTGATGGGCGGTTGGGATACCGATTCCAACGGCGCCACCGTCGGCTCCGTAGCCGGAATCCTCGCGGGAACGGCGAAGCTGCCCTCACACCTTATCGATCCCCTGCAGGACAGGGTCCGGTCCGCGCTGTTCGGCTTCGACAACGCACGGATCTCCGACCTCGCAGAGCGCACGTTCAGCCTCGCCGTGAACGGCCTTAAGTGACCGAACTTTCCCTGATCAGCGCAGCGGGCATCATCATGATCGCACCGATGTTAATCCTGTTCCCGATACTTCAGCGTCGCTTCATCGACGGACTTGCCTCGTCGGGATTAGGAGGTTCATAGCGTGAGCAGCAACAGCACCGTGCTGGTGGTGGGATCGGCGAACATGGATTACATCGTCAAGGTCGTGGTTCCACCAGCACCCGGTGAAACCGTCCTGGCCAAAGCACTGGTCAAGCACGCAGGAGGAAAAGGCGCCAATCAGGCCGTGGCCGCTGCCCGCATGGGCGCCAAGGTCCGGTTCGTCGGATGTGTCGGGGACGACAGAGACGGCGAAAACCTGTTGCGTGCCTTACGCCAGGAAGGCGTCGATACGGGAGCCGTGGAAATAGCGGCACACGAGCAAACCGGGCTGGCCCTGGTTTCCGTGTTCCAGAGCGGCGAAAATTCCATCACAGTAGTCCCCGGCGCGAACTACGCCTTGCATGCGAACAGGGTCCGCCGGGCGTTTGGGTCAGACACCCTGCCACCCGTGGTGGTCCTGCAGGCGGAGATCAGGCCGGAGGTCATCCACGCGGCCATCGATGCGGCGGCGGAGGCGCACAGTCGTATTGTCCTTAACCTGGCTCCCTATCAGGCGATGCCGGAGGCGACCCTCTCCTTCTGCGATCCACTCATCGTCAACGAATCCGAAGCCGCCGCTATGGTTGGCTTTCCCGTGAGCGATCTTGACTCGGCACAGCGTGCCCTGAAAGTCCTGCGTGATTCAGTGCGCTCGGCTGTGATCACCATGGGTGCCCAAGGAGCCTGCTGGTCCGACAGCTCCGGGGAAGGACTCGTTGGAGCCCCCACCGTGGACGCCGTGGTGGATACCACCGGCGCCGGCGACGCTTTCGTGGGGGCTTTGGCTGCGGAACTGTCAGCCGGCGCAAGCCTCGAGCAAGCAACTACCGTGGGCGTTGAAGCAGGAAGCTTCGCTGTGGGCCGGTTCGGCGCGCAGTCTTCCTACCCGATGCGTGATGAACTGGGGTCGGTGACAGCTGGTCATTCTTAGAAGAACTGGGTCAAAAAGGAGCAGGACATGGTGACGCGAGCAGACGTTGCGTCACTGGCGAATGTTTCGCCGGCAGTCGTCAGCTACGTCATCAATGGTGGCCCCAGGCCGGTATCCCGGGAAGCCCGGGCACGGGTCAACGCAGCCATCGAAGCACTGGACTACCGGCCGAACGCAGTGGCATCCGCTCTCCGGGGAGGATCCACTAAGAACGTGGGCCTCCTTATCCCCAGCCCGGTCAACCCCTACTTCGCGGAGCTGGCCGAGGTCATTGAGCACGAGCTTCTGCAAGCCGGCTATCTGCTTTCCATCGGGATCACCCACGAGGATGCCAAGCTGCAAAGAACCCATGTCCGCTCCTTGATTGACCGAAGGGTGGACGGACTGCTCCTGATCTCTTCGGACGCTCTGGCGAAGATCCGTGAACACAAGGAACAGCTGCCGCCAATTGTGGTGGTTGACCGCGTAGACGACACAGATTCCACCTCTTGTGTCCACGTGGACAATATCCAGGGTGCGGCCACCGCCGTCGAACATCTTCAAAGCTGGGGCCACAGGCGTATCGCCTGTATCAGCGGACCTTGGCCCCTGAGAACCAGCAAGGACCGGGTGCAAGGGTGGCGGGAACAGCAACGGCGGGCCTCGGCGCCCCATTCACCGGATCTGGTGGCCCAAGGGGCGTTTACTCCTCAAGGCGGCGCGGAGGCAGCCACCAGCCTCCTGAGTCCGGAGCATCGGATGCCTGGATACGACGTTCCCACTGCCGTTTTTGTCAGTTCCGACGCGCAGGCCCACGGGGTCCTGCACGCCTGCAGCAGTCTGGGACTGCGCGTCCCCGAAGACATTTCCATTGTCTCGTTCGACGGAACCCAGTCCGCGCGCTTCACGCAACCGCCGCTGACCACCCTGCGGCAACCCCTCAAAGACATCGGAGCCAGCGCAGTGCGGCTGTTGCTGGCGAGGATCGCATCACCCAAGGAGCCAAAGGAAACCCTTGTTTTCCAAGGAAATTTGGTGGTAGGCGGTAGTTGCGCCCCGCCTAAGGGGTGTCCAGGAACCGTTCCCTAAGTCCAGTCGGTGTTGATGGGGTGTTGGGGATCAATGAACGTTCCGGCGATGAGCTCGGTTTTAGGGTCCTTGGGGTCATCCTTGGGAGAAGAAGCCATGCTCTGGAGGTGGTCTTCGGCGTCGTCCTGCGGGAAGAACCCGATTGCTTCTCCGGGTCCCAAGGGTACGGTCCCTTTGCTGTTCCGTGAGCTTCCCCAGACGATGTGGAAGCCCGGTTCTGCCAGTTGTATGGCTGCTTCTACAAGGCGTGCTGCGTCGTCGTGGGAAAACCAGGTGAGCCGTTGCCGTTGCCCGGACGGATGTTCACCGAATTCCATGATCCGTGCTGCTACCACACGCATGCTGAAGCGGTCGGCGTAGAGGCTGCCGATTGCTTCTCCTGCCGCTTTCGTCACGCCGTAGAGGGTGTCAGGTCGTGGCGGAGCAACCGGGCTTTGGCTTGCGGATTCGAACGTGTTGTAGCCGACGCAGTGCAGTGAGCTGGCGAAGAACACGTTGGGGACGCCGGCTGCGCGCGCACTTTCAAAGGCCGTGTATGTTCCGGTGATGTTCGTGTCCACAAGCTCGGCCCAAGGCCGTTCCGAGGGGTCCCCGCCCAGGTGCACCAGGGCCCGGGCTCCCAAGCATGCCCTGGTGGTGCCGTCGAGGTCGGTGACCGGAATATGGTGGAATTCCTCGTTGACGTCCAGCGGTCCCTCCGGTGCGGTCACATCCAGAAGCCGGATGGTCCGGCCGGGTTTCCTCAACCGTGGGCGCAGCGCGGTAGCGATGCGCCCAGCACCGCCAGTGATGACGATCGTTTCCGGTGGCATTGTTCCTCCTTCTGCGGGACCTGCTGAGGTCTCGATGCCGGGACTTGAGCTTCTTCAGGGCAGCATGCCATTAAACTATGGCGGTGATCCCGCGGCTGGCCAGGTAGCGGTCATCGTTGGCTTTACTTCTGAGGATGATCGCCGGGGACTCGCCGGAGTCGATGACGGCGAAGAAGCGGTCCGCGAAGGTCAGGTCCGGCGTCTGGTCGTCGTCAAGGATAAGTGCCGTATTGCGTGGTTGGGGTTCGGCCACGCTTCCCGCTTTGACTTCGGCGATGATGCTCGCGAAACGGGCGCCGGTGGGTTTGACGTGGTTGTCCCCGGTGAGGAGGCCGAGGTCGTATTCGAGTTCGACGAAGCCTGTGAGCTCTCTGTTGATGTCGTGAGAACACCACCAGGTAATGCCCCATAGATTTGCGACGCTGAGCGCGGATCGGGTTGCTTTGTCGACGTATGTTTCGCGTTCTTGAGCTGTCATCCAGTCGTTTGCGACGCCGTATTCCTGAAGCCAGACGGGCCGGGTGGGGTCGTCCTGGAATGCTTTGGCGAGTTCGAGCATGAATTCGGCCAGATGGAGTGTGCCGGTACCGAGCGGGCCGTACTGCTCGAGTGCACCGGTGAAGTAGCTCCAGGCGTGGATGGGCGTGAGCCCACCGGTGTTGGCCAGCGTGGGCCGACCAAAGGGAACGTCGGCTGCCAGCCACGGTGCGTGATCCATGCCAACGGAATGCAATTTTCCAGGGGCAAGCTGCTGGCAATGGTCCAGGAGGGTCCGGACCCACGCGTCCCCTTGCGGCTGGGTTGTGACATTTTTTGTTGAAGTGGCCAGGACGCAGGGTTCGTTGGCGACATCGAAGCCCAGGAAACGCGGGTGGGTACCTACCCGCTTCGCCAGCGAATCGAGGAGCGACAGCTGAGCGGTTATGGCGGCCTCGTCGGTGAAGATGTTGACGTTGTCGTGCAGCCACGAGGGGCGGAAATCGAATCCGCTAAGCCAGCCATTGAAAACCGTCACGATGACGTCCATGCCGTTGGCCTCGGCCAGATCCAGAAGGCGGACAAGGCGATCAAGCATGGTGTTGCTCACCATCCCCGGGTTCGGTTGCAGCAGCGGCCAAAGGCAGTGCACGCGTACGTGGTCGCATCCGAGCTGGGCTATGGCCTGGAAATCGTCCTGGAAATCTTGGTCGTTCCAGTCACTCCACGAGTACCACCAGCCTTTGCTGGGTACGTAGTTGACCCCGAAACGGGTTGCCTGCGTCATGTCGATCTCTTTCGCGGTGTCTAGGTTCCCGGAGTGGGATTAGGAAGTGCCCGGTCCGGCGGTGGGGCTACCTGCCGGACCGGGCATCGGCGCCGGTAAGGTCAGGACCCGTAGCCGTTTGCCCTGTAGGCGCCTCGGTCGATTCCACGTCCTGGCGGACGCGTCTTGCCCGTGAAATCGTCTTTTGGAGCCAGGTTCTTGGTGCCGCTGCCGATCGCGGGGGAACCGTCTTGCAGCCTGAAGTCTGCGTCGGCTGGGGTTAGGGCCGGGGTAACTAACAGGGGGTCCGCAATGAGGTCGTTGGGACCAACGACCTCCGGGGCCCGGCCGTTGAAGTAGATGTTGTGGTCGTAGAGGACGTTGATGTTTTTGTAGGCGGAGTTGGTGGATTTACCGGTCCGGACGTAGGAGATGTTGTTCAGGACGTTGCAGTCCTCGCTGACCCAGGCGCCGATGTTTCCGTAGTCCAGGGCCGGGCTCGCAGAATTGAAATAGCCGGTGTTGTTGATGATGTCCACGCCGTTGGCTTTGTAGGCGTGGATGCCCGAGCCGCCGTTGTTGACCACGATGTTGTTCGCCACCAATGTCCGGCCTTTGTACCGGGTGCCGCCGGCTTCGGTGCCCAGGGTGGAGTCGACGATGATGCCGTTGCCGTCGGAGATCTTTCCCTGCTGCCGCCACGGAATGAAGGACTGGTTGTCATAGACGAGGTTGTTGGTGAAGATGTGTTTGTACCCGGTGCTGGAGTCGAAGTTTGACGGGACCAGGGTGGAGATGCCGCTGTTGGCGAAGATCGAATACCAGGCGTTGGAGTGCACCGTGTTCCCGTGCACGGTGAGGTAGTCCGCCTTTGTTGCTGCGATGCCGCCGCCTGGCCAGTGGTGCACGAGGTTGTTGCGCACCGTGATGTGGTGGGAGCCGGCTCCGCCGGCGTTCCCGGCGGCCGGTTGGATGGCGATGCCGTTCGCGTTGTAGGTGGGGGTGGCTTTGAGGCGCAGTTCGTAGGCGTCTTCGTATTTCAGTCCGGCGCTGAGTCCGCTCAGGGTCAGGTTTTCGATGGTGATGTAGCTGGCGCTGGTGATCCTGATGCCGGTCCAGGAGTTCCGGGTCACTGTGATCACGGGTGTGTGGTTCGGGAACGCGGTGTAGGTGATCGGTTGCCCGGCCGTGCCCGAGCGGGTGATGATCAGTGTGCCTTGGTTCCCCGGGGCACCGTCGTCGATGTAGGTGCCATTCATGATCAGGACAGTATCCCCGGGCTCGGTCACGTTCGAGGCTGCCTGCAAAGTGTTGAACGCCCGCTCCGGGGAGCTGCCGTCATGGTCAGGGCCTGTACCGGCGTCAGCACGGACGTAGATCTTACGTCCAGCGGAGGCCATGGCCGCTTTGGTCAGCAGCGCACCTTCCTCAATGGTGAAGCCCACCGCTCCCACGGCTGCACCAATGCCCATCAACCGCAAAACATCCCTCCGTCCGGGACTCATCTTCGTTGACGTGTCGTTCGAGATCTTTTCCATGCGTAGTCCTTTCGGGCAGCCACAAGTGACTGCACTTATTCATTGATTCAAGGAGCAGTTCGGAATGTTTGGTTGGTTGGAAGGGGTTACTTGCCGGATTTCGCCGGCGTTTCCTTGAGGAGCCGCGTCAAGGGAAGCAGAACCTTTGTATGGTCCGGCAGTCCCAGTTCTATGCTGCCGTCGGCCTGGGCGTAGGCGTGCCAGTTCTGAATCTGTGAGTCGTGGTCCATGATGATGATGTACACGGCCCGGTGACGGGTGCCGGCAGTGGCCGTGGAGAAGGTGTGCACGTGGCCGCTGCCTTCCTTGCCTTGCCCCGGGGCATTCGGGTGGGGGTCATAGACGTCATGCAATGCCGAGAGCTCTGTTTCCACGGGGGCCGCAGACGCCAGCCCATCAGTTTCGCCGCTGAGCTGGAAGAACTTCACTGCAGCATCCCCGCGCCGGAAGACCAGCCGGGTATCAGTGGCGCGATTGGTCCGTAGTTTGTTGTCCCGGTTGTTCAGGACGAACTGGGAGTTGACCACCATGGGCCTTGCGGTCTCGATGTCGTCAACGATCACCGCCACATGAGGCAGCCAGGTTACCCACGTCCGTTGTGCACGCGTCACCGGCTTTCCGTAAGCGTCCGCGATGTCGGCGCCGAACACTGAAGCTGGGCCGGGAAAGACGTTCTCCACAGTTTCCGGCGCACGGCGAAGGCCCAGGGCATCAATACCGAGGCTCTGTTTCTGGTGCATGGTTTGTCCGGATGCCGGGTCCGAGAAGGACCAGGTGCTGTGGGCGCTACTATCTTTGGCGTCTTGGTAGGCGCGCAGCCGGTAGCAGCAGTGACCGGGATCAGTGAAGAACACTTCGCCGCCATGACCAGCGATAAAGCTGCCCTGATCGCGCTGGCGATGTGACGCCGTCGGCAGTTTGTCGTGGCCGTTGCGGACCGCAACGACAGTTCGGGTGTCCGTCCAGTTGTCCCGCGCAATCACCGTTCCTTCTGCGAAGCTCTGAACCTCAGGCAGGCCTGCTGCCACCGGCGACACGGCATCCGCCGCATCCGCCAGATGAGACAAGCTGATCCAGCTGATCTGATTGAAGAACCCGAACGAGGCAAGATCGGTAGGAGCCAACTCAAGATCGGCGTAACCCTGTTCGAACAGCCAACGGGCCAGGCCAGCTGCTTGCGGGTCCTCAAGATGGTGTGCCATGCAGAGTAGTGAGTCTGCCGGAGGCCGGCCGGTCATGGCCGAGTCACCGAAGTTGAGCAAGGTCAGGTGCTTGCCTTCACCCCAAAGGCCTTCCTGGGTGGAGAACATGACCGAATGGGCCACCCAAGGTAGGCTGCGGGCTGCTGGAACCAGTAGCCCAGGATCGGTTCCTGGAAGCCCGGCTGCGCTCATCAACTCGTAAAGGTGGGTCAGATGAAGAGTCGCGTAGCCCCAATACTGCAGGGATTCCGGGTAGCTGTCCCTTTGGTACAAGGTTGCAGTCTTCTTGAAGCGATCCGGAAGCGTCGCGATGTCCTGGTCCGAACCGACGGCGAGGGCCATGGCTGCGTAGCCATCCAGCAGCACCATGTACCAGTTGTTCAGTTCCCGGCCGGGTTCAGCCCCGAGGACCGGAAGCCGATCCTGCGCTTCGAGCCAGCGTCGGCTGGGTTCCAAGCCCTTGGTGATCACAGCCTCTTCAATGGTTTGACGCTCAGCCGGGCTGAAGATTTCCGGGCAGAGCTCCAAAGCGATGGCAACAGCCAGCCCTACGTGCGCGGTCTCGAGGTAGGCAATGGTGGGGCGTGTTTTAGCCCGGAAGGACGGGCCCACCCATTCATCGGGGCTCAGGGCGCAGATTCGCAGCACTTCGCCCCGAAGCCAACCTTCAAGAACGGGATCGGGCCGGTACGCGTGGGCAAAAGCCACGTCACTGATCCGTTCCCAGCAGACATGCCACCACTCGGCCAGCTCGCCCGGGTCACTAACTGTCTCTTGGGATGACCATTTGGTGGCACGGGCAAGGAGAACGTCCACCATCCGGGCGGCGCGGGGGCTCGAAGCGCACGAGGCGGCGATCTTTTCCACATCGAGTCGACCGGTCAGGCGAAAGGTAGGGGCGGGATCGATTACAAATGACATTCTGCCAAGGTCCTATACAGGTTGATGGGGTAGCTGGCCGGAGCTGGCTGATACAGATCGGGGGGTGTTCCGCCCTCTTGCTAGGCGTCTTTCTGGTCGGCGTACGCTTTGGCCAGTTCTTCCCGGATCTTTTTTCCACTTCCGCTGTTGTAGACCTCGATTGCCGAGTCCCAAGCGGAGATGTCCGAGCGTCCCGTGACGACCGCATTGCTGACGTCCGAAAGTTTGCGCAGGATGTCAGACTCTTCGCGCTCCATGGTTTCGGAGTCCAGGCCGAGCGCAGGATTCGCGGTTCCGTTGGAAACGATCTTTTCGTAAACCTCGAAGGCACGTTTGGTGGCTTCAGGCTTATTGGGGACCTGGATGAATTCCTGGGCTTTGGCAATGTAGGAAACAGGGGTGGTGTTCGCGTTTTCGGTGGACGCCAGTTTGGTCATTTCCAGGCCATCAGGGGTGCGCTTGAAGTGCTGGCCCTCAACACCCTTCTGAACCAGTTCCCATTCCACGGTGCCGTACGGGGCGGCCATGTAGTCACAGAGGCGCAGAAGCATCTTGATACGCTCCGGATCGGCCTTCTTGAACACGGTGTAACCGAAGATTCCAGATCCAAGCCAGCTCTGCATCTCCGTACCGAAAGGAACTGCGATGTCGGTCCGGAAGTTGCCCCCGACCCGGTCGAAGAAGGTACCGTTGCCGTAGTTCATGAAGTTGCCCGGCACTGCTGCGACATTCTTCGCATAGTACTGATTCATCATGTCGTTCTGGGACGCCGTGTTGGAGCTGGGGTGGTACAGCCCCTCCTTATAGAGATCGCGTGCCAACTCAATGCCGGACCTGAACTCTGCTGTCTGGCGGGTGGCCGTGAACTCTCCGTTCTCTTCCTTCCACTGGTTCGGTGCTCCGAAGGGACCGGCCATCGTGTCCAGGGAGAAGTCCCAGCCGGCAAAGGCACCAAGGCCGTAGGTGGAGCCCTTGGTGATGTCACGCAGGGACTGGGTGAACTGTTCCTTGGTCCACGGTTCAGGAGCACCGGCTGCGTCGAACAGGTCCCGGTTGACGTGCAGGACCCCTCCGGCCCTCGCGCGCGGGTTGGGGATACCGTAGATGCCGCCGTCAATGCGTCCCATGGCTTCCCAGGCGTAGCGGGGAAGTGCTGCCAGGTTGGGGTACTCCAGGATGTTGTCACCGCTCAGGTATTCGGTGAGGTCCTGGCATTTGGCCTTCACAAACTGCTTGGCCCGCGGCATGGGCGGTGAGGCAGGAATCAACATGGTGTCCGGCAGGTCATTGGACGCCGTGATGGTGGATAGTTTCTGGGTGTACTCGGAGGCCGGAACGATGTTGAGCTGAATGTCTGTGTTCGTGGCTTTGTTAATGGCCGCCCAACGGATGTTCTGGGGAGCGGGGTTGGGCGGCGGGCTGTAGCTAAGGATCAGCGATGAAACCTTGCTGCCGTCACCCACTGTTTTTGTCACTGACTGGGCCAAGTCCGTTGGGTACTTGAAAAAACCATCAATGCCGTTGGGGCCCAAGGTGCTGGGAAGGTCAGGTTTAGGTCCAACCGCCTTGGCGAACGTAGGCCATGGGGCCACGTTGGAACTGCTGGCAGTTGACCCGCCACCGGTGGAGCAGCTAACCAGTGCGGGGCCAAAGGCTGCACCCAGGGCGCCGGCGCCGAGGAACTGCAGAACGCTTCTACGGGAGGGCTGATTCATCGAAATCTCCTTTGATGTGATTCATCCGAGTACGTGGAGAGGGCAAGTTAAGCTCTCAACGCGAGGTTGTGAGTGAAGTGGAATGTGGGTCAGGACTTGATGGCGCCGGTCAGGACGCCTTGGGTGAAGTGACGCTGCACGAAGGGGAAGACGCACAGGATGGGGATCATGGCCAGAACCACGACGGCCATTTGGATGGATGTGGGGGAGCTCAGCATTGCCTCGGCGCTGGACACGTTGCCGGCAAGGGGTGAGCCTTCCAGCACGTACTGGCGCAACACCACTTGGAGCGGCCATCGGGTTGAGTCGTTGAGGTACAGGATGGCGCTGAAGAACGAGTTCCAGTACCCGACGGCGTAGAAGAGTCCCACCACAGCGATGGCGGCCTTGGACAAAGGGAGGGCGACGTTCCACAGCGTACGAAGTTCGCCTGCGCCGTCGATGCGCGCAGCCTCGTACAGTTCCTCCGGGATGCCTTGGAAAAAGCCGCGCAACACAATGAGGTTGAAGGCATTGACCAGCACGGGAAGAATCAGGGAAGCGTAGTTATCGATCAGTCCGAGGCTTTGGACCACCAGATACGTCGGGATAAGGCCGGGCGTAAACAGGAAGGTCAGGAGCACCATCAGCAGGATCGGTTTTCCGGCGAAAAGGTGGGGGCGGGCCAGTGCGTAGCCCATGCCGATCGTCGCGAGCAAGGACAACGCTGTTCCTATAACCGTGATCCCCAAGCTGACCATGGTGGCCCGGGAGACGACGCCGCCGGACAAGATGGTTGTATAGGCTTCGAAGCTGATGGACTGCGGCCAAACAACCCAGCCGCCGCTGGAGATCACTTCTTCCTTGCTGGCAAGGCTGGTTGAGACCACCACCAGGAAGGGGAAGATGATCAGCGCTGCGATGATCAGCAGCGATATTCCCTTGAGCGCCACGATGGCGGGATGCGGCTTTTTCATCCACGCGGGTCGCTCGCTTCTTGCAAGGATCGTCCGGCTCAGCAAGGCTTTCATCGGTACAGCCCCTGTTCTCCTAGTTTGTGGGCGGCCTTGTTGGCCAGGTAAACGAGCACTGCGGCGATGATGCCCTTCAGCAGTCCTACCGCCGTGGCATAGCCCCAGTTGCCGTCAATGACGCCGGAGAAGTACACAAAGGTGTCCAGGACTTCGGCAGCTTCGGGGCCAACGGCGTTGCGTTGGAGGAAGATCTGCTCGAATCCGACAGTGAGGATGTCCCCGAGTTTCAGGATGAAGAGCAGGACGATGATGGGGCGCATGGACGGGAGGGTGACGTGCCATAGTCGCCGCCACCAGCCGGCTCCGTCGATCGCGGCAGCTTCATACAGCTGCTCATCCACGCGGTAGAGGGCGGCGAGGAAGATGATCATGCCCCATCCGCAGTCTTTCCAGATCAACTGTGCGACCATCAGCGGCTGGAATGCCGAGGGGTTGCCGATGACGTCGATGGTTGAAAGGCCTGCGTCGGACAGCCATCCGTTGACAACGCCTACAGGTCCCAGAACCTGCTGGAAGAGCGCCACCACGATCACCCAGGAGATGAAGTGCGGAAGGTAGACGATGCTCTGGACAATTTTCCGCGCCCAGTCGAATTGAACGCTGTGGAGGAAGATCGCCAGTGCGATCGGTGCCGGGAAGAAGAAGATCAGCTGCAGTGCCGAGATCTGCAGCGTGTTCCTGACTGCCTGCCAGACGGCCGGGTCGCCGAAGAACGCCTGGAAGTTCTCCAGGCCCACCCAATCGGAGCCTTCAATTCCAAGGAACGGGACGTAGTCCTGGAATGCGATGACGTATCCACCGAGCGCCCAGTACTGGAAGATGAGGAAGAACAGCAGGCCGGGTGTGAGCAGCAGGAGTAGCGTCAGGTCCCGCCGCAGCCTTTTACGAACAGAAATTTTCGGCTGCTGGGTGTTCTTTGCTGAGGGCCCGGGGCGCCTGGTTTTAGTCTTGTCTACTGGCGGGAGTTCTTCTTTGGCCATGGTGGAGGCTGTTTTCTGGAGGCTCATGACGTCATCGCCGGAAGGTAGGCGGTGCTTTGCGGAGTGGCTCTCAGCTGAAGATCTTCAACGCCCACAACCGGGGCAACGGATAAGGCCAGGATCAGTGCGGAGAAACTGTGGTGCTCATCCTGGTGGGGTACGGGCAGCTCCACGTAGGCCTGGACGGTTCCCTTGCTGTCCCCGGTGCCGGGACACAGGGTTCCTGGACAGCTGTTTTCGGTGGAATAGTCCTGGTTGATGCACCATTCGCTCAGGCCGTTGAGGCCGCGGACCACGGCGTCGGCCCACGTCGTGCCAGTAAGAATCCCTTGTTCGATGCCTACGCCGAAGCTGTAGAGGATGAGTCCGGTTCCGGAGGCTTCCTCCCAGGCGCTCTGAAGCGGAATCTCTTGACGCCACAAACCACGAAGGGTCTGGTGGGGGAGGAGAGCGGTGCATAGGGCAACGAAGCGGCTCTCAACCTCAGAGCGGCGGGGGGCATCGACGGGAAGCCCGCGGAGCAGTTCCGCAAGGGCGAAGATGCCCCACCCGTTGCCGCGTCCCCAGTGATCCTGGGAAAGCACTCCCGGGGCAACGAAGCTCCGGCACTGATGCAGGAGGCCGTTGTCCTTGTTGAGGAAGGCATCGTACATCTTGACGGACTGGGTGATGGCTTCGTCAACGTACCGGGGTTCATCAAGTGCCAGGCCCGCATACAGGAGGAACGGCGAGGAAGCCATGGCGGCGTCGATCCAGATTGAATCATCTGTACCGGGGAGCTTGATGATCCCTTCAGCGTTCCGCGGTGCTGTCATGAGTTCTTCTGCGAAGTCACGCAGCAGCACCGCGCGGTCCGGTGTCCGGCCGATGGAGCTCAGAAAAGCCTGGGCGATTCCGCCGATGCTGTAGCTGGGAAAGTTGTAGTGAGGATGGGACACTTCGTCGGGGAAGCGCCGGACGATCTCTTCAACCCTGTCCAGCAGGGCCTCGTCAGTGGCTGCAACTGCCGCACGGGCCAGGCCGTAGATCGCCAATACACCGTAGTAGGCCTTGATTTCCTCAATGTCGTTGTAGTGGTTGTAAAGTCCGACGGCGATCTGGTGCGGTGTCTTGGACGCGGCGTCAAAGCTCGTTAACCGCTCGGTTGGGAGTTTAGAAGTAACCTCCACGCTCCACCACCTCCCTCGGAGCAATGCCGTCGGTGATCATCTTCTTGAGGCTGATTTCGTCGAACTGGATCCGTTCCGCTTCAACCAGCGTTTCCTCGGCGAGGGCGCGAGGGACGATGATCACTCCATCGATGTCGCCCACAGTGATGTCGCCTGGATGGATGGTGACTTGTCCGATGCGGACCGGCACCTGCCAGGCCGACATTCGGAAACGGCCGAGCATGCCGTTGGATGTGCGGTAGCGGCAGAAAACGGGGAAGTCCAGTTCCAGGATCTTGTCGGTGTCGCGCACTCCGCCGTCTACAATGGCGCCTCGGCATCCCTGCCGTTGCGCCGCCATGGTCATGACTTCGCCCCACTGGGCCGATTCGTCGTCGTTGGACGTATCCCAGACACAGACAGCGTCCTGCGGAATGGCCTCGAGCATTGCAGCCCGCTCTTCCATCTCATTTGCCAGCTGAAGGTTCTTTGACCCTTTGATGGTGAAGGCAATGCCGGCCACGCGCATGCTGGGTTCAAGCCCCTCAACGCTGGGCGGAAGGACCTGCTGGATGAGGCCCTTGCTGCGAAGCACATCGTTGATGGCTGCAGTAGGGATGACTTCAAAACGATCGCAAAGTTCGCGGTCCGACAGTGCGGTCGTGGCGGCCGGCTTGGCGGAGCCCGATCGTTCCGAGTCCGTCCGTTCCATGACGTGTACTGGGTCGGTGCCCAAGGTGTTCGGGGACATGCTTGTCCGCCTTTCGTCGTTGATTGCGGTAGCCGAATGTGGATTCACTCACCCCGCCGGGGCGTGCTCCTTGGGTATCAACTCTAGGAAGTCGGGGTGGGTTTTCCCATTCCTCCCGTGCCGTAAATTTGCACTATTCGACGACGCTCCAGCTTCTGCGGGCAGCATGCTAATGTACAGGCCAGTCGCCCACATGAGGGTTGGAACAAAGCCATTAGAGACGAGCGTATGGAAGAGCTTCAGGAAGGTCCTGTCAGTGGCATCGCCATGTCCTACGACTGCGCAGTTACCGGCGTGGACTACGTGATCAATCGCACCCCCAACCCTGCTTGGGGAATCAAGGATTTCGTCAATTCCCGCTCGCACATTCTTGCCTACTGCGTGTCCGGTAAGGCCTATTACCGGGTGAATGGCACCTCTCACCGTGTAGTCTCCGGGACCCTGATTTTCCTGCCCGCAGGCATGCCGCACACGGGCCGCAGCGACCGTGATGACCCGTGGCACTTTGTGTCTGCTGCCTTCCAGCTGGCAGCCTTGGATGAGGAGTCGGCCAATCTGCTGAAGGACCTTCCCCCCATCACGCATAACGTGCCGGCCGAGGTGGGAAGTTTGTTCTATCAGATGAGAGTGGCCTGGGAGGCAAAACAGCCGGGGCATCAGCTTCAGATCCGGGGCCTCCTCTCACTTGTTCTCTCGAGGGCCGTTGAAGAGTACACGCGTCCTGCACTGTCGGCGCCGCATGCCCGTCGCGTAGCTACAGTCACCGCCCACTTGCTGGAGAATTACCACAGCGTCTATTCCGTCGAGGAACTGGCACAAATGAGCGGACTGAGCCCCTCGCATTTCCGGGTGGTTTTCAAGAAAGTGACGGGCATGACGGCGACCAACTACCAGCAGCACATAAGGATCACCAAGGCCACGGAGTTCCTAAGCAGCGGCGAACACAATGTCACGGAAACTGCCCGGCTGTTGGGGTTCCGGGATGTCTACTATTTCAGTCGCCTCTACAAGCGGGTCACAGGAATCAACCCCTCGCGCTTGGCGAAGGGCTGACATCGCTTTCCGATCAGTTGCCATCGGACTTTATTTTGCACATTCCGCTGATGCCTCTGGCAACAGTGGCCTGAGTGGCGCAACCTAGGAAACGACGCCGTCGCCCACCGCCGGGGCAAATCCTCACCTCCTTCGGGTTGGGACTTGCGCTCCCCCGCGACGGCTCGTCCCAACACTCCTGTACCCCCAAGGACACAACGTCATGTCAAAACAAGCTGCGCCCAAATGCCGCACGATTTCTGAAGAGCAGTTACGACTCTTGCCTGGCCACCCACGAATCTTGGCTGATGCGGCGCGATTTGCCACCCTGAAGACCCAGGACGACGACGTCTCCCGCGCGATCAAAGCGCTCATCTTTCAGATAGCCGAAAAGGTCCTGATCGCGAGTCCAGTGGAGTATGAATCCGTCCCGATCCTGTTGTATCCCGTGCGTGAAGTTCAGGGCCGCGTCCTTGCTTTGGCCATGGCTTACCGTCTCAGTGACGATGCCCGGTACCTGGCACGGGCGCGGGACGAGCTTCGCAGGTTAAGCGCTTTGAAGAACTGGGGGACCGGCCACTTCTTGAGTGTTGGGGAAGCTGCGGTGGCCGCGGGCATCGGCTTGGACTGGCTTTACGACGAGATCCCGGAGGAGGAAAGGGATCACATAGCCTCCGCGATCAGGACGAATGCCCTGGAACCTTCGCTGGATGCGGTGGAGGGGACTAACGGTTGGGTTGATGGAGACTACAACTGGAACCAGGTCTGCAACGCCGGCCTGAGCGTGGGCGCCTTGGCTGTGGCGGAACGTGATCCTGACCTCGCCGCAAGGATCGTAAACCGGGCTATCAGGAACGTGCCGATCGCTGGAAAGGTTTACGCTCCGGATGGGTCTTACCCGGAGGGTGTCAGTTACTGGGCTTACGGGACTTCGTTCCACGTCATTCTGATCGAGGCCCTGCGTTCTGTAACAGGAGACAGCCGGGGCTTGGAACAACTGCCGGGATTCCTTGAAACCGCCGACTTCAAACTCCACATGTCCGGACCGACGGGTCTCGATTTCACTTACGCCGATTACCACCTTGAGAACCAGAACGAGCCTATTATGCTGTGGTTTGCCAGCGAACTGGGTCGCTTGGATCTGGCGGTCGACGAGCTGGCGGTGATTCAACGTCTGTCCCGGTCGTCAGAGGACGAGATAGCACTCCGCCCCAACCGACTTCTGCCATGTGAACTTCTATGGTGGAAACCAGAGCTGACCGGCCCGGGAAAGACGCGCTCGCATCATTGGACAGCCGGTGGAGTCTTGCCAGTAGCGGTGATGCGGTCAAGCTGGACCGATCCACGGGCCACCTTCGTTGCGGTCAAGGGTGGTTCCCCTGACCATTCTCATGCTCACATGGACGTGGGGAGCTTCGTTTTAGATGCAGACGGAGTTCGCTGGGCAGTGGATCCGGGAACGGAGAGCTATGACAGGATGCGGGCTGCCGGGATCACCCTTTGGGACTATTCGCAAGGCAGTACCCGCTGGGATACCTTCCGCGAGGGCCCTGAAGGGCACAATATCCTCCGGTTCAATGGTGCGGCCCAGGATGTTGCCGGCAAAGGTGAAATTGCTGAGATGGCCACTCAGTCAGGAGCACCGGCAAACGTGGTGGACCTGACGTCTCTCTACACCGGGCAGGTCGCTCGGGTTGAACGGACGGTATTGCTGGATACTGACAACTCGGTCCTTATCAGTGATGAGTGGACGACCGGCCCCCAGCCCGTCCAGGCAGCCTGGCAATGGCTCACCGAGGCCGAAGTGAGTGTGACCCCACAAGGACTGCTGCTCAGACAAGACGGCGAGTCGTTGGCGCTGACGGTAGAACCTTTGGCGAATACTACGGTTGCGGTGGAGGACGTTTCCGGAGCCCGTGAGCTCCAGGATTCGTCCAATCCAGGACTGAGCCGCATCGTCATCCGCTTATCAACGCCCGCCGGCACAACCGCCAAGCTACGGGTCCGGGCTATTCCTGGCAGCGCGGAACATCGAACCAATCAAGGGTTTGCGTTGCCCCGCCACCAGCAGTAGACGCTGTAAGAACTACCCGACGTAATGAATCACCCCCTCACGGCTTGCGAGGGGGTGATTCATTACGGTTGGTTCTTTGCAGTTAGTGCGGAAGGCCGGTGGATTCGAAGCTGAGTTCACGCACGACGACGTGTGGCGGGGTGCCGAGGACGAACAGTATTGCCGAGACCACGTCAGCGGCAGACATCAGCGCTTCGCGCTTGACAGGCCGGTCACCCCAGAAAGGTGTATCTGCTCCTCCAGGGGAAAGATTACTCACCCTGAGGTTTCGGTCCTTGATCTGCAACCCCAACGCATCACTGAACATGGAGACGGCGGCTTTCGCTGTGCAATACCCTGGCGCCGTAGCATTGGGGCGTGAGCCAGCCAACGAGCTGACGTTAATGACAAGGCCTTTGTTATCGGTAAGTAGCGGGATGGCGTACTTGCAGGCCAGGAACGTGCCGAGCACGTTGACTTCCAGCATTTTCATGAAGTCGGCAGCCGGCATTTCCTCTACCTTGCCTGGTATTGATGCCCCGGCGAGGTTGATGACGGCATCGACGCCGCCCCAACGTGACCGGATCTCCTTGAAGAAGCCTTCCACGTCAGCCTCGGACGTGATGTCTGCCGCATGCGTGAATAAGCCGTCCTGGCTGCTGCCCAACTCGGCCAGTCGCTCTTCCGAGGTACCTGTGGCGGCCACCACGGCGCCGAGTTCCACTAGGGCGGAAACCAGCTCTCTTCCGATGCCGCCGGTTGCTCCGGTGACGGCCACGCGAATTCCCTTGAACTGATCCGAGCGCACTGATAACTCCTGTTTAGTGTGAATAGTCCCGTCCAGTCTCCCCTTGGGAACAGGCATGGAACCATTGCCCGCGGCACTTTCTTTTGCACAATCCGACGATGCATCTAGTTGACGAGCGCGTTTTCCGGCGCACCCTCAGCCGTTGATTGCTGCAAGCGGATGAACTGAATGACGGCGCCTAAGGCAGCAAATGCCAAGAGGGTCACTGCATAGGCCTGGAGTGTAGGAACCAGTCCCCACACGGGAACCAGCAGGCCGGCAATGACGACCGGGACGCTGAACGCGAGGTATGCGGCTGTATAGATGCTGGCGAATACCCCCGCTTGTTGCTGCGGTTCAATCAAGGGTGCAATCAGGCGAAGTTGGCCGCCAAAAGATCCACCGAAGCCGATGCCTCCCAGCACCGCACCAATCCAGATGGCAGGCAACCATGGTGCGCTGAGTCCTATCAGGACCACAACGATTCCGGCGAGGATCAGGGACGCTCCCGCCAGGGTGCTGTGACGGGCGGGATGCCGGGCGAAATAAAAGCTTGCCACCGCTGCGGAGAACGGCCCCAGAAAAGCCGTGAAACCTGCGATGAGTCCGCCTTCCAGTCCGAATTGAAGCCGGAGCAAAGCGGGCGAGAGCCCCAGGAACAGTGCGGGAAACATCCAGCCGGCGATGTGGACGGGCAGGCCGGCTCCGAATTCGCGACGAATCGACGCAGGCAGACCAAGCCGCGGGGCGAGTGACCGCAGGGCGCCCGGCCTGGTGATGGCGGTTTCCGCCGTAAGGCTCACGTAAACCACTGCGATGATCATGACCACAGCAAGGATGGCGAAGATCAGCGTGTTGGCGTCCGGCGTGAATTGAACCGCAGCTCCTGTGACCAGGGCCCCGATGCCCAGGCCGCCGGCTACGGATGCACCCGTAAGCCCTCCGGCCAGCTTCTTGCGGTGAGGAGGTGCGTGTTCGGCGATGGCGGCATTGAAGGCGCTGGTTGCCAGCCCCGTGGCCACACCCTGCAGTGCCCGGGCCGCGATCACCCAGGCGATGTTGGGGGCAAAGATGAAGGCGGCCATGGAAAGCAGTTCGCCGTAAAGGGCCATGAGCATGACAGGACGGCGTCCCAAATGGTCGGATAATGACCCGCCGATGAGGAGCGCTGCCAACAAGCCGATCGCGTAGATGGAGAAGGCGATGCTCAGCGCGGCGGCCGAAAAGCCCCACTCCTGTTGGCGAAGGGAGAGTAGGGGTGTGGGCGCTCCTGCTGCAAAAAAGAACGCTGCGAACACCAGGGCCAGCCCGATGAATGTCGACTTTGAGGAGGCGGAACGAGTCAAGAGAAGGCTCCTTGAGTGGTGTTGTCTGGAATCTTTAGTTAGACAGGTCTGTTCAATAAAGTCAAGATAATTTAGACAGACCTGTCTGATATGCTGTTTCCATGGCTACCTCTAAGGTTCCCGCCCGTCAGCGACTTCTCGAGGCTGCGGACCGGTTGTTCTACTCCGAGGGCGTCCACACTGTGGGAATTGACCGGGTTATCGAAGAAGCGGGAGTCGCTAAAGGCTCGCTGTTCTATAACTTTTCCGGCAAAGACGATCTCATCGCCGCCTACTTGGCGGGCCGTGACCAGCGGCGCCGCGATCGAATCGCCTCATTCCAGCAAGGCTTGGACAACCCCGTCCACAAGCTGCTGGCCATCTTTGAGGCCCTTGGCGAAGCCGTAGCGGAGCCGGGCTACAAAGGCTGCCCGTTCGCCAACGCAAATGCCGAAGCCCGCCCCGGCAGCGTCGAGTCCGCTGCGCTGCGCACATTCCGCGACTGGCTGGCCGACGCCATGCTGTCCCTTTGCCGGGAGGCCGGCTATGTCCACCCGGCTGACGTGTCAGCCCGCCTGTGCCTCCTGTACGACGGAGCGGTCGCCAGCTCAAACCTCGATGCACAGCCTAGCGCCGTTGGTCTGGCCAAGGAGTTGGCATCAATGGTGCTGGAGACTGCACCGCGCGCCGATGAGCCTATGCCGACCGTCCCTCAACCCCTATCCGTGTGACCTGGGCATTTGGGGAGCATTTTCCTTGCCGGGCTCCCCTTCACCGGGCGGCGTAATGACGCCACCACCTGCCTCCCCACCAGGCTCCGATCGGACGTGCCAGCGTTGACCCGTTGCTCGATGCGACGTTGACAGGACGCTGGGAATCAGGCCTCGACGTCGGCGGTGACGCGCTCGCCGTTGAAGTACTCCAGCTGCCAGCCGTCGGTCACGTGGTGATGGGCCAGATTCAGCACCGCGTTCTGGACGCTGTCCAAGGTGCGGCCGATGGCGCGGCTGAGGGTCAGCCGGATCAACGTGCCGTGCGCGACCACGAGGACGCGCTTGCCGGCGAATTCTTGAGCCAATTCTTCCAACGCTGCGATTCCTCGATCGGCTGCGGCTTCATCGCTTTCGCCGCCGCGGAAACCGCCCGGGATGCGCAGGGCCTCCAGTTCCGGGCCGGCCTGTAATCCTTCGGCGGGTCCAAAGCTGCGCTCGGTGAGCTCAGGAACCAGCCGGGCAACCTTCAAGCCAAGCCCTTCGGCGATGATCTCCGCAGTTTCGGCGGCACGGCCCAACGGCGAGGACACCACGGCGTCCCACGGCTGGTCCGACAGGAAGGCGACGGCTTCGCGCGCCTGGCCGCGACCGACGTCGTTCAGCGGAATATCGGTGGACCCTTGCAACCGGCGCTCCGCGTTCCAGTCGGTCTGGCCATGGCGGACGAGGGCGAAAGTTGTGAGGGTCATGCCTTCCATTGTGCCCTGCGTACCTGCGGGACCGCAGTTCCGTACGTCACGTAAGGAAGCGCACGACGGCGGGAGGTCGCCGTCGGGCGTTCAGCGGTGCCGCAGTTCGTCCAGCAGTTCCCTGACTAGGGTGGGTTGCTCGGCAATCGCGAAGTGGCCGCAGTTCGGCACTGTCATGGTCCTGACATGCGGCCCAATGGAGGCCAGCTGATCAAGATCGGATGGGGGAGTGAACGCATCGCTGTCCCCGCGGATTGCAAGGATGGGACACCTGATGCCGTTCCACTGGGCAAAGTCGTACTGCGCCACGGCCCGCGTTGCTGCGCAGAAGGCCCGTGGGCGGGCGTTGTGTCCCAACCCGCGGATGACGTCCGCCGGAATGGCCGCAGGGTCCGCGAAGAGGGGCGACAACAGCAGCCGCATCAGTGGAGTGGCGCCGACACCCCGGATCAGGGCCAGGCCCCAGGCGCCCGGGGCTGCCATGGCACGCATGAGCAGGAGCATCCCGACAAACCACGGCAGCGTCGCGAGCCCGCGCCACGGATGCCGGACAGAGTGGGCAACGCCGAAGGCCGTGGGCGATATAGCCGCAACGCTGCGTGTTTGTTCAGGCCACGCCGCAGCAAGATGCAAGGCAATGACGCCACCCATGGAGTGGCCCACCAGGTTCCACGTGCGGTAACCGAGGCTGTCCAGAACCTCGACCACGGCACCCGCCATGGCCTCGACGGTAGCGGACTCCAGCCGCGCACTTACGGTGGAGTCACCCCAGCCGGGCAGGTCCAGGAGGATTTGGTCGCGTTCAGGGGAGCCGGGGAGCAGTGGTTGGAAGGTCGTCCACGATCCCGCGGCGCCGTGGAGGTAGACGTCGGCGATGTGGTCACGCCTCCTCGGGGCTTCCTGAACGCGTACAGCGCACGGACCCAGTTGGGTGGGAATCACCTCCCGCCTAAAAACTGCGCTGCCCGGTAGGGACGCTTCCTGTTGAACTTCCGTGGTCACCCGCTGCTCCTGGTCTTTGCCAGTGATTCGGAGCAGCGGGCGTTCTGGATCGGCGCGGTGGTTTCAGGCGGGTGATGGGTCCTGTTCGTAAACCGTGCGCCCGCCCACCACTGTCCGCAGGACCTTTGCGTCCAGGAGCGCACGCGGGGCTTCTGCAGTGAAAACGTCGGTGTCCAGGACCACGAAGTCCGCGTACAACCCAGCCGCCAGGCGGCCGATGTTGTGTTCCGCCCCGCACGTCCAGGCCGAATCACGGGTGGCGTGTTCGATCGATTCGGCCAGTGGCAGCGCGAAGTCCGGGACGTTGGTTCCGACCGTGGCATCCAAGGCTGAGGCCCGCGTGGTGGCCACGTACATGTTGGGCAGCGGCGCGTGCGGGGAGGTGGGCGAGTCCGTGCCAAAAGCCAGCCGGGAGCCGGCAGCGGTGATCCAAGGCCATGGGAAGCCGCGTTCCACGCGGTTATCGCCCAGCTTGGCGCACCAGTTTTCGCTGATGGCGGGATCAGCATGGACCGGTTGCATGCTCGCGGTAATACCCAGTGCGGCGAGGCGATCGACGTCGGCCCTGTCCACCAACTCCAGATGCTCAATGCGGTGACGGCGTTCGCGGGGGCCGTTCTCCGCCACTGCGTGTTCCACGGCGCCGATGGCGATCCGCACGGATTCATCGCCGATCGCGTGCATGGCAACTTTCAAACCGGCAGCGTCTGCCGCGGCAACCACAGGCGCGAGTTCTGCAAGGCTCCAGATCGGTTCCGCATTCGAACCATCGGCGTAGGGCATCCCGAGGGTGGCAGTGCAGCCATCGATGGTGCCGTCGATGATCACCTTGATGCCCACCACGCTCAGGAAAGGAGATTCATGCTCGACGGCGAGCGCGGCCGCCCGCTGGACCTGGGCGATGTTCTCCTCGGCCGATCCCGCGTTGTTCACCCTCCAGTAGGCGATGAGCCGGCTGGTCAGGGTGCCGTCTTTGTCCGCACGCTTAAAGGCCTCAAGGTCGGTCTCGTTGAAGCCCATGTCGCAGGCGGTAGTCACGCCTGTTTCGCGGTAGGCCTGCTGGACTGCGGCGATGCTGGCCTCGTGTTCGTTTTCGCTGACCTGGGCATCGAGGTAGGGGAGCACGATGTCGTAGAAGGCGTTCTCGTCGATGTAGCCGGTGGCGTTCCCGCGGGAATCGCGCTTGATGGTGCCGCCGTGCGGGTTCTCGGTGTGGTGGTCGATGCCGAGTTCAGCCAGCGCCGCAGTGTTGACCCACACGGAGTGGAAGTCGTAGGCGAAGGCGTACACGGGCTTGTCTCGAACTACGGCGTCCAGCATCGCCGCGTCCGGCACGCCGCCCGGAATGGCGCCGTGCAGCCAGCCGGTGGCCAGGATCCGGTCAGCGTCCGGGCGTTCTGTGGCCCTTGCCTTGATGCGTTGCTGGATGTCCTCCACGGATTTGGCTCCCCACAGGCTGACCTGTCCCAGGGCTTCTCCAGTACCTACGACGTGCGCGTGACCGTCCACGAATCCGGGGACCACCAGGCGGCCTCCAAGGTCCACCAGTTCGGCGTCCGGGCAAAGGCGTTCGGCGGTATCGGTGTCGCCGACGTACAGGATGCGCCCGCCCTGGACGAGGATGGCCTCGGCCCAGCGGCGGGTGTCGGAGGTGAAGATGCGGGCGTTGGTGTAGAGCTGGGTGGTCACGCTGCGTTGTCCTTGCTTTCGGGTGCTGTTTCGGCTGCTGCTTCGTCCGTGGCGGCTGCTTCTGCCGCAATCCGGCTGTCCAGGGAATGGCTCACGTCCAGGAGCAACTCGTTTTGGAGTTGGTGGAGGTGCTCGCTTTCGGGCTCAGGCCAGGTGGACATCTTCACGATCACGGTATCGGTGGCGGGGTCTATCCAGAGGTACTGACCGTATATGCCGATGCCGGTGACGTTGCCTCTCCCGTTGCCCGTGCACCACCACTGACGGGTGTAGGAGCCCTGCGGGTGGATGGCTGTGAAAGAGGAGTCTGCCATGGCTTCACGGTCCCCGCCGTTGAGGATGCTCCCCACCCATTCCGGGGAAACCACCCTGCCAAGGGGACCTTTGCCGTCGTCGAGCATTAACTGCCCCACCCGGGCGAGGTCCCGGGCGGTGCAGGAGACCCCACCGTTCGCGAAGCCGAAGCCGGCGGAATCCACGGTGATGGTGGCATCCCGGTCGGCGTCGAGTTTGGACCACAGATACGTGGACAGCGCCTCGGAGTAGCGCAGCCCTGTGACGCGTTCGATGATCCAGGCAAGAACATCGGTGTTGGCCGAGCAGTACTGGAATTCGGACACTGTGCCGTTGCCGGTGAGCGTGGTCAGGAACGCGTAGGTGTCCTGGGGATCCTCGGGACGACGGGTGCGCCACCCTGCGGAGCGGTCATGGGTTTGAACCTCGGACGCTGGGTCCACATAGTCCTCGCTGTAATTGAGGTGAATGGCCATATCCAGCACGTGCTGGATGGTGGGCCCGTCGTAGGCGGAGCCGGCCAGCTCTGGAACGTAGTCCACCACGCGGGCGGACGGGACAATCTCTCCCGAATCGATCAGGGCCCCTACCACCAGGCCACACATGGACTTGGATACGCTCATCACCAGGTGCAGGTCATCCGGTGCGAAGCCGGGGCGGTAGTACTCTCCGATGACCTGGTTGTGATGCAGGACCAGAAAGGCATCGGTATAGGTCTCTTCGAGCCGGCGCTTCAGGCCCGGGAGCCCCAGGCCGTCCAGGCTGTCAGCAGCCGCAACGCGGTTGTCCCGACGGCGGCGGGCAACTACCGCCGTCGGGACTATCTCGCCAAGGTGCGCGAACGTCCAACGGTTGTGCGGTCCTTCCTGCCAGGTGTCCAGCGTCGGCTGGCCGGTGGCGCCGGGATAGCGGTCAGGGTGGTGGCCGGTGGGGGCGGTCATGAGTGCGCTCCTTGGATGACGGATGGTGTGGTGGTACTGCGGCGCAGGGAAGGGGTCAAGGCGACGTACGCGCCGGCGGTGACGATCATGGAAACGGGTACGGAGAGATCCAGGAAGCCCATGGCTGCCGAGACGGGTCCGGTCCATACGGCGTTGGTGAGGAAGAGCGAGGCCACGGTGGCGCCGAGGACCACCGCGAGCAAGCCGGGGATATGCCAGCCACGGCTGTACCAGAACGGGCCGCCCGGTTTCTCGTTGAAAAGGTCTTCACCTTTGTATCGATTGCGGCGAAGGATGACGTCCACGGCGAAGATGGCCATGGTGGGGCCGGAGATCAGGACCAGCAGTTGCAGCATCAGGTTGACGGCGTCCAGGAGGCTGGTGGACATGACGAGGTAGATGGTCAGTGCTGTGCCGATGGCCCCCACCACGATGGCCGAAGGGATGCGCCTGATCGGGACGCCGATGGACTGGAACGCCATGCTGGCGGTGTAGGTGGTCATGCCGTTGAGCGAGATCGTGTTGATGATGACCCCCACCACGAAGATTGGTCCCAACCAGGCAGGGAGCAGGGCCAGGAGTGCCGACTCGATGCCGAGGTCCATGGCTGCTGGGCTGATGCCGGTGGCCAGCAAAGCTCCCACGGCCGTGAAGAACATGCAGGGCAACGCGCCGCCAAAGGCCGTGGCCGCGATGATGTGGGAGCGTTTGGTGGCCTCCGGGAGGTAGCGGGCCAGATCCGGGCTGTTGGTGTAGGAAAGCGGGGTGGAGGCCAGAATGGCGATCCCAATGGTCACGGCAGACCACAGCGGTGCTCCTTCCAATGGTGCCGGAGCCGCATATCCCCACTGCACGTGGGGCAGGACGAACACTGTGACCAGCAGGAAGATGGCCAGCAGCACCGAGGCCACTACGGGGTAGCTGCGGAGGATCAGGCTGTGGCCGAAAACAGCTACCAGCACGGTAACCGCGGCAACAACGATGGTGACGATCACCGGGCCGGCTACGGGATCCGTGAAGCCAAGCTGTGCCAGGAGTTCAGCGCCCATGAAGGAAGAGGCGAGCCAGTTCAGGGCCAGGAAGACGGCGGAAATGAACCAGCCGAAGAAGGCGACGACAACCCTGTTGCCGCGGATTCCGTAAATGGCGCGGGTGATGACGGAGCCGGATGTTCCTGCGGCCGGGCCGCTGGTGGCCACGATCCCGGTGAGGATCCATGGGAGGCTGCCGGCAACAATGACCAGAAGGGCCTGCCACAGTTCCAGGCCGAGCAGGATCAGCGAGGCACCCACGGTGAAATTCAGGACGCTGACGTTGGGGGCCGCCCACACGGGGAAGAGGTCGCGGGCGCGGCCGTGCCGTTCGGAGGCTTCGATGAGTTCGATGCCGCGGGTTTCGGGATGGGCAAGGGGTTCCGGGTAGCTGACCGGATCGGTGACATGGGGCTGGGACAACGCTGTTCCTCTCGGGCAAGGTCCGGCTCACGACGATGGGATACCGGGCCATTGATGCTATTGGTCATGCGACCAACGTGCTATTGGTCACTAATCCAATAGACTGAGGAGCATGGTGTCAAGCCCCACATCCCAACGAGTTCGAAAATTACCCGGCGAGCGCCGTGCCGAAATCCTCGCCGAGGCCGCGTCGATTGCCCTGAGTGAGGGGCTCGAGCGGATAACCCTCCGTGCTGTCGCGGACCGATTGGGTGTGCGACCCGGCCTGATCAGCCACTACTACCCCGCTGCCGAGGATCTGGTGGTCGCAGCCTTTGTTCTGGCGGTATCGGAAGAGCGGGAAGAGTTGTTTCCCGACGGCGGAACGCCGCTCGCCCGGATGGCCCACCTGATTTCCCGCATTGAGGGCGGCGGCGCCTTGGAGCTCACCCGGCTTTGGCTCAATGCGAGGCACCTCTGCCGCTTCACGCCAGCGTTGGCGGATGCCATGCTGGCCCAGGAATATCTGGACCGGACACGGCTTACAACCCTCATTGAGCATGGCGTGACGTCCGGTGACTTCGTCGTGGATGACCCCTTCGCGGCCTGCATCCGGATCTGGGTGGCGATCGACGGTGTCGGCTCCTACGTCAACAACCCCGGAACCTTCGACTATGAAGCGTTCACTCGGTTCGTCGCCGATGTTGCCGAATGGTCCCTTGGCGTGCCCGCGGGAACGCTGCGGGCGGCGGTGGATCAGGTGCGCGAGGCCTGATTCCCGCCGTAACGCAGCACTCCGCATTGTCCTTCCAGCTCCCTAATCAGTATCCTGATGACTTATCTGGTGAAACCGGATGATGCTGTTCGGGCTCCTTGCCTGGGCCGCACGTGGCTGAAGCAGTCGGCCGCGCGGCCATCGTGAAAGTTTGATTGACGGCATTGCTTGGTGACGCAAGGACAGCGTTTGGGTCCGGGGCTCCAGGTTTGCCTGAAGGACGTGACATTCGTGGGCACCATTGACGAGGCTGTGGACTCCCCCGTCCCTGATTCCATCGACGACACACTTGACGGCCGCTACCAGCTGGGGCCCGTCCTTGGCCGTGGCGCCATGTCGGCTGTCTACCGTGCGACAGATCTGCTGCTGGGCCGCGAGGTGGCCATCAAGATCTTCCTGCCCGGCTCAGGCGACGAGTCATTCCGGGCCCGCCAGGAAAACGAGATGCGGCTCCTCGCCGCCTTTGACCATCCAGGGCTCGTGGCCGCATTCGATGCCGGCGTGGACACCAGGAACGATGAAGAGCGCGCCTATCTGGTCATGGAACTGGCGGAAGGCCGGGACCTGCGGGCCGTGCTGTCGGATGGACCGCTCACCGTTCCTGAGACCGCCCGCATAGGGATCCGGCTGGCCGGGGCGCTGTCCCAGGTTCACAAGCAGGGCGTCATCCACCGTGACATCAAGCCTGCCAACATTCTGGTATCCGACGACGACGCGCTGGGGGAGTCGGTGAAGTTGGCGGACTTCGGCGTGGCGCTGGTTATGAACGACAACCGCCTGACCGCCACCGGATTCACCGTGGGCACGGCACAGTACCTGAGTCCCGAACAAGCCCAGGGTTTGCATCTGACCCCGGCGAGCGACATCTACTCTCTGGGCCTGGTGCTCCTTGAATGCCTCACCGGCAAGGCAGAATATCCGGGGACGCCCATTGAAACGGCGTCAGCGCGCCTGCATCGAGCGCCACAGGTCCCCATGGAATTGCCCGCCCCGCTGAGGGAGCTCCTGGAAGCCATGACGGACATGGATCCCGACAAGCGTCCCAGCGCCCACCATGTGGAACAGTCACTGGCCAAAGAAGGCATCCAGTCCGGCCGCAGGACTGCGTTGCTGCCGACCGTGCTGCCGACCGTGCTTCCGAAGCGTCCGCTGCGTTCGTCGACCCGGAAGCAGGCGACGGTTACCAGCATCCTTGACTTCGGCAGGCGCCGGCCCAAGACGGTCAGGGGTGTGGCAGCAGCCGCCGTCACCATCCCGCTGGCGCTGCTGATTTTCTCGCAGGGCATCAATCCGTCCGGCAACAACACTGCCGATCCGTCACAGCCCGCTGATCCCGGCGTATCGCAGGCCGAGCCGCAGCCAAGCAGTCCTGCCGCCCCGGCCGCGCCCGTGGATCCGGTAATCGCGGATCCGGTCCCTGCGGAGACTGCGCCAGGTGGGAGCGCGCAGGCGGAAGTGGTGGACCTCTCGGAGGCAACCCGCCCGGAGCAGGTTCCAGCGCCCGCCAACCCGCCCGCCGTTGAGCAGGCGCCCCTCACGGGCAAGGACCTCGCAGGCCAGAAAAGCGAGGGCAAGAACGACAAAAAGTCCGAGAACAGCAAGGGCAACGGGAAGTAGTCCAAGCGCTGGTGGCCAACGCACGACGGCGACCTGCCGCCGTCGTGCATCAACTTCCGGAGGGAAAGCTCACTGCCACGGTGGTTCCGCCGCCCGGGGTTTCCGCGAGGGTGAGGTCGCCTCCGTGGGCTTTGGCGATGCTGCTGCAGGTGGCAAGTCCCAGGCCGGAACCCGGGCCATCGCCCTGCCTCCGCAGGCGTACCAACGGTTCCAGGACCTTGGCGCGGTCCTCGGGGGCGATGCCCTTGCCGTTGTCAGCAACGTAGATGGTGGCCCCATGGTAGTTGGAAACGCCGCTGATCCGGATGCGGAGGTCGCGGTCCGGGCTGCGGTAGTTCATGGCGTTGGACAGGAGGTTCTGCAGCAGGGTGCGGAGCTGGCCGCGGTCCGCGTGGAGCCTGAGCTCCTGGACCTCCACGATGCCATCGTTTTCGATGCCAAGGTCCCGGGCAACCTCCTGGGTGACCTCGTGCAGGGAGACGTGGGTGGGCTGGATGCCACCGCCCACGCGGGAGTAGCTCAGGACATCTTCGAGCATCCCGAGCATCCGGCGGCCGCTGGCACCGATGCGGTCCAGGTACCGCGCAGCAGTGCTGTCGGGTTCCACGTCCGGATCATCCTCCACCAATTCCACGTAGCCGAGGATGGTGGTCAACGGGATGCGGAGATCGTGGCTGACGCGGCCCGCAAATCCGGCGAGTTTGGCGTTGCTGTCCCTCAACTCGGTGTAGGTGCGGTCCAACTGGACGGTGCGGTGCTGCAGCTCGAGCAACTCCACTACTTGCTTGGCCAGGACCTCCAGCATGCTGACCTGTTCGGGGCGGAGCTCCTGGGTCTTATCAGAGAAAACACACAGGGTCCCGGGGACGAACCCGGACTCTGTTTGCAAGGGAACCGAGGCATAGAAGCGGACTTTGCCGATTTCCCCCGTGACAAAGGGATTGTCCGCGAAGCGCGGATCCTTGGATGCGTCCGCCACCACCGTCCTCTCGCGGGAGAGGAAAACCTTGGCACACATGGAGTCTTCGCGGGAGCAAACCCCCGGGTCCACGCCCCAGGCCCCTATCTGGTGCTGGTACTCGGCGCTGATGATGTTGACCACGCCAAACGGCGCCCCGCACAGCTCCGTGGCCAGCCTCACGAGGTTCTGCAAGGCGCTCATGACGGCGGCATTGGGCAGGAGCGTCGAATCCATGGCGGGGTCGAGCCCGTATTCCTGGAGTTCCAAGTCCCTGCCGGCGTCCTTGGTGAAGGACAGCTGCCCCTGAATTTCCGTCATAAAAACAATCCCCCCAGCGTCTCGTGAATTCCCTGCCGATACTACCGGGAGGTTGGACCCGGTGGTTTACTGGAACGCATGACCGAGCAGGAACCGGCCACCGCCGCGTCTACTGACAACATCGATCTCTCCCTACGGACCCCGGCACAAAGATCCCGCACGTTCACCGGGATCCTGGTCAATACAGCCATGGCCAACATCACCACGAGCTATCTCTGGTTCGCGTTGACCTTTTGGGTGTACCTGGAGACCCGCAACGTCATTGCCACGGGGGTAATCGGCGGCGCCTACATGCTGTTGATTGCCCTCTCCAGCATCAGCTTCGGAACCTTCGTGGACCGTTACAGGAAATTGGCAGTGATGCGGTTCGCCGCCGCGTTCACCCTTGTGATGTTCGTGCTGTCCGGGGTCATGTTCCTCCTGACACCGGAGGAAGCCCTGCTTGACCTGACACAGCCCTGGTTCTGGATCTTCACCATGATCATCCTGATCGGCGCGGTGGTGGAGAACATGCGCAACATCGCGCTGTCCACCACGGTCACCATCCTGATAGAGCCTGACCGCCGGGCCAACGCCAACGGGCTGGTGGGTATGGTGCAGGGGCTCATGTTCATTGTTACCTCGGTGCTGTCCGGGTTGTCCGTGGGGCTGCTGGGCATGGGGTGGACCGTGGTTGTCGCCCTGGTGCTTACGGCGTTGGCCTTCGGGCACCTGCTGACGCTGCGCCTGCCGGAAGAAGTACGGGCAGCCGCCTCCGACGCCGAAGGTGGATTCGACCTGCGCGGCTCTTGGGCTGCCGTTATGGCAATTTCCGGACTGTTCGCACTTATTCTCTTCTCCACGTTCAACAACTTCATCGGCGGCGTCTACATGGCGCTGATGGACCCCTACGGCCTGGAAATGTTCTCCGTGGAGATGTGGGGAACCGTCTTCGCGATAGGAGCCACCGGGTTCGTGGTGGGCGGCGCGCTGATCGGCAAGTTTGGCCTGGGACCCAACCCCTTGCGGACCATGCTCATCGCGGTGGGGCTGATGGGCCTCATCGGTGCCGTGTTTACGCTGCGGGAATGGGCCTGGCTCTACATTGTGGGGATCTGGCTGTACATGGCGTTGGTTCCGGTAGTGGAAGCAGCCGAGCAGACAGTTATCCAGAAGGTGGTTCCGCTGCCCCGCCAAGGAAGGGTGTTCGGCTTCGCCATGGCATTCGAGTCGGCGGCCGCACCCATCACCGCCTTCCTCATTGCCCCGATCGCCCAGTTCTGGATCATCCCCTACGCCCGTTCGTCCGAGGGGGCAGCACAACTGGAACCGCTGCTGGGTGAGGGCATTTCCCGTGGTATCGCCTTGGTATTCCTGGTGGCCGGCCTCATCATGATTGCCGTGGCGCTGCTTGCCTTCCTGACCCCGGTCTACCGGCGTGTCTCGGCCTCGTATGCGCAGACAGCATCGGAGGAACCCGAGAACGCGGACTCTTCAGCGGCAGGTTGAGGTGTTGATTCCGCCTGACTGACCCGAAACCAGGGCAGACGAGCACCCAAAGATCACTCTTTTCGGATGAGAGGGCATGATTGTCCCTGGGTGCAGGGTTGAGTCAGACCGTGGCGCCGGGGGCAGCGCCACAGAGAGGGAGGTACTTCCATGGAGGAGAAGGATCCCTGCGACTACGTCATTGGCTTTGAACCGGACGACGTGATGTTTTTGGTGTGGAATTCCGGGGTCCGCATCGAAGCTGCCAACGCGCGGGCCGCCGTCGAGGCTGTGAACGACCTCGCCGCAGGCAGCAGGTACCCCCTCTTGGTGACCATGGCCGAGACCGCGCATCTTAGCCGCGCAGCCCGCGACGTCTTTGTTGAACCCTGTGCTGCCTCGAGGATTGCTTTGCTGGGGAACAATCCCGTGGACCGCATGCTCGCCGACTACCAATTGGCCGTCCAAGAACCGCCCTGCCCCACGCGCTTTTTCACCTCCCACACGGAAGCTCTCTCCTGGCTCCGGGAAACCTCCGAGGGGTCTTAAAGCGCCCAACGCCTAGCCAAGAATGACGCGCGCTGAGCCGGCCACCAGCAAAAGCGGCAAACGCACGACGGCGGGAGGCCGCCGTCGTGCGCTGTTTCGGTTGCGCTGTGGTGCGGTCAGGCTGTGAACGCCAGGTCTTCCAGCCTCACCGGGAACCGCAGCGTTTCCCCGCGGGACAACCCCAGGGCCTCGTTCACGGCGCTCGCCGCCATGCGCTCCAGCTCATTGCCCAGCGACCCCGCCACATGCGGGGTGAGCAGCACGTTGGGATGCGTGTAGAAGCGGGATTCGGCGGGCAGCACCCACGGGGTGGTCACGTCCAGGACCGCGTAGAGGTCGCCGCGTTCTATCCGTGCGAGCAGTGCATCCTGGTCCACCAGTTCGCCGCGGGAGGTGTTGATGAACGTGGTGCCCCGCTGCATCCGCTCGATCAACCCCGCGTCCATGAGGTTCCTGGTGGAGGGCAACGACGGCGCATGGAGGCTGACCACATCGCTGCCTGACACCAGCTCCTCCAAACTGACGAGCCCGACGCCGAGGACGGCCGCTTCCTCGGGGGATAGGTAAGGGTCGGCCACCACTACCTCCAGCTCGTACGGAGCCAGCAGCCTGATCACGTGCCGGCCGATCTTCGAGGCCCCAATGATGCCGACCCGCTTCCGGTAGTTGCCCATGTCCGGGAAGAGTTGCTCAGCCAGGACGTCGGTCCGGGTGGTGTGCAGGGCGCGGGCGATCTGGAGGACGCGCTTGTTGGCGAGGATGATCATGGCCACGGTGTACTCGGCCACCGGGATGGCGTTGGCGTCCGCGGCGGAGCTGACCTGGATTCCCCGTTCCCAGCAGGCGTCACCGATGTGGTGTTTGACGCTGCCCGCGGCATGCAGGACATAGCGCAGCCGGGGTGCGGCATCCAGGACGGTGTGGTCGATCATCGGACACCCCCAACCGGTGATGAGGATATCGGCCTCCGCCAATACGGCGCGGCCTTCCGCAGTGGTGAAGTCCTGAATGGGGTCACGGCTCAGCAGCGTCAGTGCTGGCTCCAAGGGATCCAGGCTCCTGGGCGGGAACACCGCCCGTGCTGTGTGGGACGGCATGGCCAAGGCAACGTTCAAGGTCACTTGACGCTCCCTGCTGTGAGGCCGGACTTCCAGAACCGCTGCAACATGACGAACGCGAGCAGCAGCGGGATGATCGAGAGCAAGGAACCGGTAATGACCATGGGTGTGAATTCGGGCTGGGGGATGGAATAGCCCTGCCAGATGGAGATGCCCACACTGACGGGCAACAGCTTCTGGTCCTGGAGCATCACCAGCGGGAGCATGAAGTTGTTCCAGACGCCCACAAACTGGAACAGGGCGATGGTGATGTACCCGGGCATCATCATGGGAAGGCCCAAGGAGAAAAAGGACCGGATGGGCCCGGCTCCGTCAACGCGGGCTGCCTCCAGGGTCTCGGCAGGAACGTAGGCCGCCGAATACACCCTGGCCAGGTACACCCCGAACGGGTTGCAGAGCACCGGGATGAGGATGGCCCAGATGGTGTTGGTGATGCCGAAAACGGAGGCCAAGAGATACATGGGCAGAACCGTGGCCGTGTTGGGAATCAGCACGCCCACCAAGACGATCCCGAAGAACGAATCCTTGCCGCGGAACTGGAATTTGTCGAATGCGTAACCGGCCATGACGGAGATGAGGCCGCCAAGAATTGCTCCGAAGGCGGCGTAGAACATGGAGTTGGCCATCCAGCGGAGGAACATCCCGCCGTCCTGGTTCACGACCGCCAGGACGTTCTCGAAGAAGGCCGGTTCACCAAAAGCGTAGGCGGCTGTTCCGTAGAGATCCGCAGTGTTTTTGGTGGAGGCGAAGAACAGCCACACCACGGGAAGCACCATGTAGGCGCAGCCCAGGATGAGCAGGGCATTCACGGTGAACGTGCTCGCGAAGCCGCCGTTGCGGGCGTGCCGGCGCCTGCCCTGTGACGGCGCGGGGGCTTCGGCTGGGGTGCGGGACATCGTGGCGGTGCTCATGCTGTGTTCCTTGAACTGAAGCGGGTCACGGCCCAGGACAGGACTGCGGCCATGAGCGCGATGATGATGGAGGCAGCCGCGGCCTGGTTGAGGTTGTGGCGGTTGAACGCGGCGTCGTAGGCCCACATGTTGGGGACCCACGTGCTGGTTACTGATGCCGTGGCCTTGGAGATGATGTTCGGCTCGGTAAAGAGCTGCAGCGTGCCGATCACGGTGAAGAGCATGATCACGCTCAGCGCCGGGAGAATCAGGGGCAGCTTGATGCTCATGGCTGCACGGATCTCTCCTGCGCCGTCCACACGGGCAGCCTCCAGGATTTCCCGGGGCACTGCCTGCAGGGCAGTGAAGAGCACAATGACGTTGTAGCCTGTCCACTCCCACACGGCGATGTTCACGATGGACGGCAGGATCAGCTGGTTGTCCAGGAAGTTCAGTGAGATTCCGCCGGTTTCCAGGACTGAGACGATCGGGCTGACGCCGGGTGTGTAGAGGTAGGCCCAGATCAATGCGGCGATGACGCCGGGCACTGCGTGGGGGAGGAAGACGAGCAGTTGGAACAGTTTCCTGGCCCGCGCGACGGCCGAATCCAGCAGCAGCGCAAATGCCAGGGCGCCGCCCATCATCAAGGGGATGTAGAGCAGGCAGTACAGGACAAGGCGTCCGATGCCGCCAACGAAGCTCTCGGACTGCAGGACCTGGACGTAGTTTTCGAAGCCCACAAACGCGGTCTTGGCCTCACCGAAGCCGAGTCCGGACTTCTGCTGGGCGAAGAAGCTGAGCACCATCGCGTAGATCACTGGCGCAACCATGGCGAGGGCGAAAATGGTGAAGAACGGCGTCAGGAACAGTGCAGCCGTCCGGCCCCCGGTTCCGGACATTGCACGGGGTTTCTTCGGTTTTCGAGGCTCGACGGCGTTGGCTGCCTTGGGCGGTGTGAGTGAAGTGGTTGCTATGGACGGTGTGGCACGGTCGGCCATGATGATTCTCCTCGCTGGCAGGGCGGCTCCGTAAGTGCGGAGCCTCCCTGCCGTGCGGGCCTACTCCTTGACGGAGAGGCCGTTCTGCTTGAGCCCGGCCACTGTGGCGTCCTGGGCGGTATCGACGGCGTCCAGGACCTTGCCGCCGCTGGTCAGTGTGCCGTAGGCGTCCTTGAGCGCGGTGTTGGTGATGTCCCAGTTGGGACCCCACTGCCAGCCCGGCGTGATGGTGGAATATGCCTTGTCGAAGACCTCGTAGATGTCGTTGCCGAAGTAGCTGGCATCGAAGGCCTTCTGCGCCACGGGGGTCAGGCCCGGGTAGGCAAGGAACGCAGAGCCGGTGTTGCCGCGGGCAGAGATGGCCTCTTTGCTGGTGGCAAGGAACTCGATGAATTTCGCCGCGGCGGCCGGATTCTTGCTGCTCTTGGTGATATTGAAGCTGGAGCCGCCGTAGAACGCGTCCGCCGGAGTGCCCCAGTTGGGCACCTCGGCAGCGATCCACTGACCCTTTTGGCCGCTGGCCTCCGTCCGCTTCTGGATACCGGTGGCACTCCAGTTGGCACCCAGGACTCCGACGACGGCGCCGCTCGCCAGGTCTGCGGACCATTCGTCACTGAAGGACTGCTGGACTTTGACGATCTTCTGGTCGATCAGCTTCTGCCAGTACGTGGCGACTTTCCGGGTGGCTTCGTCGTTAACACCCACCTTCCAGCTGTCGCCTTCGGTGCCGAACCACTTGCCGCCCGCCTGCCAGGACAGCGCAGCAGTCAGCGCAGCCTCGTTCGGGTTGAAGCTGGCCAAATGCGCTTCGGGGGCAACGGCCTTGAGCTTCTTACCGGCCTCCTCGAACTCCTGCCAGGTCTTGGGTGTGGAGACTCCGGCCTTGTCCAGCATGTCCTTGCGGTACCACATGATCATCGGCGCGGCATCGTAGGGGAGTGCGTAGGTCTGCTCGCCAAACTGCACCAGGGCCTTGGTTTCATCCGTGAGTTTGTCCACGGTTTCAGCCTTGTTGATGTAGCCGTCAAGAGGCTGTAGCTGGCCGTTGCTGACAAATTGGGGCAACTGCGGATATTCGATGGTGGCGACGTCCGGGCCGTTGCCTGCAGTGATGGCAGTGGAGAGCTTGGCATAACCGCCGGCTCCGCCGTTGGGGATGGTTTCAAACGTGACTTTGATCTTGTCCTGGCTGGCGTTGAACGCTTCCGCAACCTTGTCCATACCGGCCATGGAGGACCAGAACGTGATGTTACCGCTGGGGTCTTCCACCGGGGTTGGGGCTGGCGTGGCGGCGGGGGTGCTGCCACAGCCGGTGACGAGTGCAGCGCTGGCCATGAGGCTGGCTGCTCCAAGCAGAAGCTGGCGACGCTTCATTCTGTTCTCCTTTGAAGTTCACGATGCGAAAGTCGTGGTGCTCTGGGGGCACTTTCGGACTAGGCACCATGAAATCCACAAAAGTGAACATCATCAACAAAATGAACAGAAGTAAACAGTCGAATCGCAGGTATGGGCAGGCTACACCTGCGTGGAGCCGCGCACCTCCAGCGCCGGGGACAGGTTCACCCGTTGCAGCGCGGACGTGCTTCCGCGCCGCGCCCCGATGCGGCTCAGGCACATCACCAAAGCCTGGTGGCCGACGTCGTATTTTGGCGGTGCCACAGCGGTAAGCGGGACGGCGCCGAGGGCGGCGATCTCGTCGTCGTAGGAAACGATAGCGAAGTCCTCCGGCACGCGGATCTGCCGTTCCAGGCAGGCACTGACGAACTGGAGCGCGTCCTCGTCGGTGTGGACAACAGCGGCCGTCACCTCCGCCGATCCGCACCAATCCAGGATCCGGTCCACCAGTTCGCGGTGGGCTTGGGGATCGTTTTGGGCGCGGGACATGGCACGCACCATCGAGTCGTCGCGGGCATGTCCGGCACGATGCATGGCCAGGTGGAAGCCATCGATGAGTTGTGGGGCGGTGGGGCTGTTTTCACGGAGGCAAATGGCGATTTTCCGGTGGCCCAGGCCCAACAAGTGGTTCACGGCGATTTCCGAGCCGCGGACATGGTCGCTCCGCACGGCTTCGAGCCGGCCGTGGTCCAAGGCGTCGTCGATGGACCGTTCCACCACTACCACCGGCACCTCTGCCTCGGCCAGCAGGTCCAGTGTTTCGGTACCTGCCAACGATTGCCCGCTGGGCGTAATGAGGATTCCATCCACGCCGTGTTCGTAGAGCCGCCGCAGCTGCCGCCGCTCTTCTGCGTCTGAATAGTTGGTGACGCCCAGCACCAAGCGGACGCCTGCTTCCTGCGCGGCGGCTTCGGCGCCGCGAATGACACCCGGGAAATAGTACGACGCCGACGGCACGATCATCCCGATGGTGGCCAAAGGCCGCCTCCCGCCAGGACGCCAGGACGTGGAGGGCTGTGTAGCGGGTCCTGCCGACGGCTTGCCGCCCACCGGGATGGCGCCGCCGTGGACCCGTTCGAGCAGGCCCTGTTCAGCGAGCACTGCGAGGTCCCGCCGCACGGTCATCCCCGAGGTGCCCAGTTTCGCCGCGAATTCGCTGGCATTGAGGGAACCGTTCAGGGCGAGTTCCCTCAGGATGAGCTGTTGACGATCCTCGGTCAGCATGCAGGTGTCCGCCTATCAAGTTCACTTGTGTTCAGTTTGTTCATTATGAACCAGAACCCGGCTGCGTGGACCCTGTCGGCTAACTGCCCAGCTTCACCACGGATATCTCGACGACGGCGGCCCGGGGGAGAAGGTGCCTGCGGATCGCGGAGGCTGCTTCGCGCGTCACAGCCGGAGCAGGACGGGAAGCATCCACGCCAATCCTGACTTTCACTGCCAGTGTGTCGGCGGTCCCGACCAGGCCGATCAGGGGAAGTGTCTCTCCGGTGACCGCGGCCATGGCGGCGCCGGCTATGGACTGCCACAACGGCTGCGCGGGATAGACCGAGTGGACCCCTTCTACCGCCTGGACGAGCACGAGCAGTTCCTCAGCCAGGGTGGTTGACGCGGCTGCCGACCCGCCTGAAGGGGAAGTGTTCGCGGCTTCCAAAAACTCCGTCATGGCTGGTCCTCCGTGCTCAGCGGTCCGGTGGTGGTGGGTGTATCTGTGGGCTGGGCCGGCGGTGCCGGCGGCTCAAGGACGTCCGTCACGGTGATATTGATGGCTTGGATGTTCAGTTCTGTCTGGGCTGCCAGGGTCCTTGCCAGCTCGTCGCGGAGGGTGGCTGCGCGTTCTTCCATGGGGTGTCCGTACACCACGGCCACTTCCACCTCCACGGTGATGGGGGCTCCCATGGTGGTCACCTCTCCCTGCAGCCGGCATTTGCCGGCGGCTGTTCCAGGGAGTGCGTCGGCCACAGACCGGATCAGGGCGGAGATGGCTCCTTCGGATTCCCAGAGCGTGTCATCCGGGTGTTCCGCCTGCAAGGGAATGCTCCGTCCGGGCCGCAGTTCCAGGCGCAGGTTGTCCAGGATGGACTGCATCCAGTCGTCATTGCCTGAGCCCGCGTCTGCTACATCGGACCGGAGCAACTCTCCGCCGAGTTGGGAGAGATGGCGCAAGGAGGCCAACGCGGCCTGGCATTCGGGGCACCTCTCCAGGTGGGCGGGATCATCAATCTGTCCCGTGTCCAGGTAGGCACTGAGATCCGCAAGGCTGTGCCCGCATTCGAGGGTGTCGCTGGGGGTGTTCATCGCCATTCCTCCATGGTGCGTGCGAGCGTGATCCGTGCCCGGGCCAACCGGCCGCGGACACTGGCTGGGCTGATGTTCAACGTCAGCGCAATCTCTTCGTAGCTCTGGTCATTGAACTCCTTGAGTACCCAACAGCGTCGTTGTTCCTCGGGGAGTGCGGCCAGTGCGGCCTTAAGGGCTTCCACCCGGGAGGCATTGACTGCGTTGTTTTCCGGATCTTGGGTTCTCGTCCGGGGGCTGTCATCGCGCTGGTTTTCCACGTCGTCCAGATCCATGTGGTGGCGTCGTTTCCTGAGGTGGTCGATGCTGCGGCTGCCAAGGATCCTCAACAGCCAGCCTTTGACGGCGGCAGGCTCCCGGAGGGTGTCCAGCTGTTTCCAGGCCTGCACCAGTGTTTCCTGGACCACGTCATCGGCGTCCGCCAGGCTGCCGGTCAACCGGCGGGCGGTGGCCCGCATCAGAGGGCCGTGGCGACGGGCAAGCGCTTCGAAAGCTGCCGTGTCACCGTCTGCTGCCCGGCCGGCCAGCAAGGCATCCGGAACGAGGTCCAGTTGGTGCTGCGCCACGGGTGAACCAGTCACGTTCTGCCTTCCCAGTGGGGTCGAGGTTAGTGGTGGAAAGGGGCCGGCCCCCCATCGGTAAGGGGCCGGCCCGGGAGGGGCCTACTTCCCGGTGAAACCCTCTTTGAGTTTCCGGGCCGCATCTTTGATGTTGTCTCCGATGTCGGCGGCAGCGTCCTTGACCTTCTCGCCTGCCTGCTGGAGTTTTGCCTGGGCTTGATCGTGCTGGCCTTCGCGCTCCAGTGACTGGTCGCCGGTCAGTTTTCCGGCACCTTCCTTGGCAGCGCCGAGGTGTTCGGTGGCAGCGTTGCTGATCTTGTCGTTGATTCCCATGGTGTTCCCTTTTCTTTCAGTGCGCGTGCTCTGTGGTGCCGCGCATGGTTTGAGTGGAGAGAAGTGCGTTCCAGCGGTTAACGTGCACGTCGGGATCCTGACACCTGGGTTCGGGCGCCGCTGGTAATTCGGATCAGGACGGGGATGGGATGTCCCAGCAGGGCATCTATTTCGCGGATGAGTTCTTCGGCGGTGTCGGCAAGTTCGCGTGGCGAGCTTCCCTTGCGGGCTTCCACGCGGAGCCGGAGGGCGGTTCCCCGCCGTGACTCCCACGCCGAAACGGACGTGGCAAGGACGTCGCGGTTCCCGCCTAGGGCTTCCCGGAGGGCTCTGGAGACCAGGCTGACATCCACCACTGTCCGGCCCCGGGCCCCGCCTGTCCCCGGGGGGCCGTTGCCTGCGACCGTCCCGTCCAGTTGCTCGGCGAGGCGAGGAGTGCGTCCTCCGCCTTGGGAGGCGAGCCAGGCTGCGTTGAGGGCGATCCCCACAAGCAACACGGCGATTCCTGCCACCAGCCACCAACTCCGGACGGGGTCCGGTAGAGGTGCGGCGCCCACGAGGTTCCTGGCGGATTCGCGGACGGACGATGCCACTGCTGTCCAGGTATCCGCTGCTCCCGGCATGGTGCCAGCTGCAATGACTGCGCCACCGGCTCCCAGCAGTGCAAGGCCCAGGAGCGCAAGCAGGATACGGTTCAGTGCACGGTTTGTTTGCCTCATTGCCCCACTGCTCCTTGGTTCAATACCTGGACATCAGATGAGGTCCGGCGGTCCAGCGCAAAGGCGGCCAGTTCGCCGTCGACCACTGTTGTCACGGACTCAAGGTCCAACGGAACGCCCGACGTCGGACGCACCCGGACGCGTACGGACCGTCCACCGACGGTGGTGGTCACCTGCCCGGGGCCAGGCCGGCGGCGAGCCGGGTGGTGTTGGAGAGAGCTGCGGCGATCACGTCGTCGTCCACCACCACGGCGGCGCGCCGGCTCGCCAGGGAGCGTCGGGCCTTCCGTCCCCTGCCCACGGCAAGTCCCAGCAACAGCAGGCCCAGAATTCCAAGGCCCGCTCCCGCAGTTGCCATTCCCACCGGGAGTGTGGTGACCGGAAGGTCCACGAGCCACTGGAGCATCTGTGCGGGGCTTGCCAGCAACGCCTGGTCCTTAAGGATCCACAGCACGGCTTCCACTGCGAGCCAGAGGAAGACGACCATGAGGATGCAGGCGGAAAGGATGGACGGAAGAGCCCGCGAAGAGTGCGTTTCCCGACGGATCATCCGCCGTTGGGTTCGGTCCTGGTTCACAGCACCCTCCTTTCCTTGAGTCGTTCCGTGGAGTGTTCCTTGGTACGGGGCTGCTCCTTGGCTCCGGCGAGGCGGATATCCACCCGGCCGATCTCGAGCCCGGTCAGCTCCAGGCCGCGGGACACCAGTTGTGTTCGTGCTGTTTGAGCCTGCTGAAAGACGGTGGCTGTGGTTTTCCGCGGGCCCGGAAGCGGCGCGAGCGACAGCTTGACGGAGAGGCTTACTCCGAGCTTGCCGGCATCGTCCTCCAGCTCGGCTGCCACGTTTCTTGCTCCCACCCGGAACGCCTGGGCGGTGACGGCTTCCAGGGTTTTCCGGAGGGCGTGCTGGGTGATGCGGGTATGTCCGGCGCGGTTCGTTCCGGCGCGGTTCATGATGAGGAGCGCTTGCCCCGCAGTGCATCCAGCACGCCACGCAGGTCAAGCTTTCCCTCGGCGGAACGGCCCAGCACAGCCCCGGCACCCATGAACAGTGCCGTCAGCAGGAGGCCCCAGAAACCAAAGGCCAACCCTGCCAGGGCCAGGACAGCTCCGATGGCTATGCCGGCGATGGTGGGGTTCATGCGACCCTCGGCTCGCGCCCGGCGTCGTCTGCGTCTTCATCCTCGGAAGGAACGTGGATGTCGGTGATGGTGATGTTGACCTCGGTCACTTCCATGCCCACCAGGTCCTCGATGGCGGTGTAGACGGCGTCGCGGGCGTTGTCCGCTACTTCCTGGAGCGGGTGCGGGTACTCAACAACCAGGGTGACATCGACGGCCACCTGGGTTTGGCCCACTTCAACGCTGACGCCCTGGGTGAGGTCCTTCTGGCCCACCTTCTCGCGCAGGTTGCCGATGGCGCGGGCAGCACCGCCGCCGAGGGCGTGGACGCCCGGGATTTCCTGGATGGCGATGCCGGCGATTTTGGCAACGACGCCGTCGGCAACCGTGGTGGCCCCGCGGCCATCCTTGCCCTTATTCAGTGCAGGAGTGGTGGTGTCATGGGCCGCTGTGGGGTTGTCGCCCCCCGTGGTGTTCCTGGCCGGGACATCTGCGGGGGTGTGCGTCTGGATCGTCATGGCGATTGCTCCTGTCCGTTGGTTGCAGCGCTTGTTGTGCGCCGTCATGAATAAGACGTGCAGATGCAGGGATTCCTCACGCTCGAGTTTTAGTGATGTGCATCACCCCCACCGCAACTCGCCAATTTAGCTAGATTCACATATAACTAGTTTGTCGAGACACATTCTTACACGGGAAGGCACCAAGTGACTGCAGTAGTTGTGAGGGAATCGCAAGGTGGGGCTTCCCTCGAAGTAACGCCCCCAGTACTGATCACCGAGGCCGCTACGGCCCGAAGAACCGGAGTGTTGGACGAAGTGTGGACAGCTGCCGCCCGGGTGGAGGGGTTGCAGTGGGAAATGGACCAGGCTGAGGATTGCCTGGTACGGGCCATGCGAAACGCGACGGCGGCGGGAGCGGGCCTTCCGGACCTTGCGATTGCCTCGGGCCTGGGCTTTGCCGACATCGAGCGCCTCATGCAGTAGGCCTGGCGTCGGGTTCACTATTGTTCAACTCGCGTCATGCGAAGGATGGAACTCCTACTGTGGTGGGGCTACTACTACGTGCCCCTGCAGGAGAATCATGGCAACCGCAATCACCATGCCCGCCCCGGATTTTAACCTCAGCCCCATCACGGGCTGGACCCGGGAACACTGGGTAGCCTTCGCTGATCAGCAGTTACTCGCGGTGCGCCCCCACTTCTCCCCGCTGAAGGCGGCCATCCGGCTGGGTGGCCGCCCGTCGTCGTCGGGAGCTGTGTCCGATGGCCTGGAGGGCTTCGCGCGGACGTTCCTGCTGGCGGCCTTCCGGGTGGCGGGGGAGCAGGGCAGCGACCCCTTCGGGCATCTGGACTTTTACCGTGAGGGCCTGCTTCACGGCACGCAGAACAACGGGCCTGAAGCGTGGCTGCCCATCACCGACCGCTCCCAACCCATGGTGGAAGCCGCCTCCGTGGTCCTGGGGCTCCAGCTCACCAAGCCCCGGTTGTGGGACACGCTGTCCGCTGCGCAACAGGATCGGGTGGCTGCCTGGCTGCGGGGTTCCTCGCGCAGCACCTGTGTGGACAACAACTGGGTGCTCTTCCAAGTGATGATCGCCGAATTCCTGGCCGGTGCGGGCTTTGAGTACAACGCAGCCCAGATAGGGCATGGCCTGGACAGGCTGGACGACTGGTATGCGGGCGGAGGTTGGTACCGGGACGGAGACAACGACGGCACCGGCGACTTCTTCGACTACTACTGCGGTTGGGCCATGCACTTGTACCCCATCCTGTGGGCCGAGTTTGCTGCCGGCCGGCATCCACAAGCCGATCACCGGCTTGAAATCTCCCGCCGCCGCCTCGCCACCTTCCTGGAGGACCATGTCAGGTTCTTCGGCGCCAACGGTGCCCCGATGTTCCAAGGCCGCTCCCTGATCTACCGTTACGCCGCCGTCGCGCCCCTCTTCATGGGAGAGGCGATCGGCGCAACGCCGCTCGCCCCCGGCCAGACCCGCAGGATCGCCAGCGGTGCAGCAAAGTACTTCCTCGACAACGGAGCCTACGACGACGGCCTGCCGTCACTGGGATGGCTCGGCGCTTTTGAACCGATGACCCAGGAATACTCCGGGCCGGCCTCGCCGTACTGGACCTCCAAGGCATTCGTCGGGCTGCTCCTTCCCGCCGACCACCCGGTGTGGACCGCCGTTGAGGAGCCTTCGCCCCTGGAAGCCGCAGACGGCCTAAAGCATGCCGAAGCCCCCAACTACCTGCTCCACTCCACTGCTGCGGACGGCATCGCCCGCCTCCTCAACCATGGCAGCGACAAGTACTATGCGCCCGGCCCGGATGATCCCCTCTACCGCCGCCTCGCCTATTCAAGCCATACGGCGCCGCTGTTCACGGAGCACCCCGTCGACAACCACTTCGCCCTCCTCAACGATGCTGGGACGCCAAGTCGGCGCTCGCGGATCCACCGGCTGCCTGCGGGGCCGGGGCAAGCAGCCAGTTGGCACGCCCCGGTGTGGAACGATGCCGAGGATCCCGCTGATTCGGACTGGCGCGCCGCGACGGGGACCGCCGCTGCAGGCGGATACGAACTACGGGTGCACGCAGTGGAGGCGCCGGACAGCTCCATCCTCGCGGTCCGGGACGGCGGATATGCGCTCGCGGGTGATCAGCCGATGCCAAGCAGCGGCGTCCTTGCTGACGGCCGGCTGCACACAGCCATCTGGCCGCTCCACGGCTACACGGACAGCGGCACGTATCAGGCCCAGGGGGTGTCCCCTTTTGGCGCCTTTGCCAGCTGCCGCTATCTGGAGGGCAGGCTGTCCGGGGAGCGCAGCTGTTTCGCCTCCCTGGTGTACCTCGGCGGCGAGCCGCCTGCCTGGGTTCCTCCCGCCGTCGGGCCTCCTCCCGCTTTTGAGCTGTTCGACGACGGCGCCAGCGTCAGCGCCCGCCTCGCCTTGGGCCCGGACCAAGTGCTGGAAGTGGAGTTCGCCCTTGAAGTGCCGGCCCGGAATCTTGAGCGAATCTTGAGATGACCCGGCGCCCTTCTTGAGGGCTCCGTCCGATGGTTGAAACATCAGCCAACCGCTGACGGAGCTTCCAGGAAGGACCACCCAAATGACTGACCAGATCTCCACCCAGTCCCAGAACGCCAGCGTCGTTCATGACGCCCTGTCAGGCACCGCAGAGGCCGTCCGGCATGCCGGCGAGGTTCTCGGCCAGACGCGTGTGGCCGTCCGTGAGCAGTTCAACCCGCTGGGCGTAGGACTGCGCAGCATCTGGCCGCAGTCGGTGGTCGGTTTCTAAAAGGGTCGTACTGACCCAGAAACCTGGAGCTTTAAAGCGGGCAGGCACCTCCCCCATCCGGGAGGTACCCTGCCCGGCTTCCTTTAAGGGACGATGGATGCAGCTCGATAAATAAGGAGGCTTGTCATCAAGGAAGAGATGAAGAAGGCCGCCGAAGTGGCTGAGGAAGCGTCGAATTCGCAGGCCTTTGCCGCTGTTGCACGCGGCGGGTATGTGGTCAGCGGAATCCTGCACGTGCTCATTGGCGTCATTGCCCTCCAACTGGCGTTCGGAAGCAGCGGCGAAGCCGATGTCAGCGGGGCCGTGACGTCCCTCGCCAGCCAGCCCTATGGGCCGCTGCTGCTCTGGGCGTGCTTCGCTGCCTGCGCCGCGCTGGCACTGTGGCAACTGGGAAACGCCATCCTTGGCCACCGGAACGGCTCGGACAAGATCACCAAGAAGCTGTCCGCCATAGGGCAGGCGATCGTCTTCGCCGCCCTCGCCACCACCATCGTCTCCTTCATTGCCGGCAAGGGCCAGAACAGCCGGGAGTCCAGCAGCGACTTCACCGTCACGCTCCTCAAGGCCCCGTTTGGGGTGTTCCTGCTGGTCGCCGTTGGTGCCGGCATCGCCATCACGGGAATCGTTTTCGCCGTGCGGGGATTCCGCCGGAAATTCACCAAGGACCTGACGTTGTCCTCCAACAGTTCGGTGAAGAAGTTCCAAATGGGGGTAGGCGTGGTGGGGTACATCGCCAAGGGGATCGCCCTCTTCCTGGTGGGCCTGCTGGTGGTCATCGCGTCGGTGCGGGCCCAACCCGAACAGTCAACCGGGCTCGACGGCGGTTTGAAGGCGCTCAGGGAGCAGCCCTACGGGGTGTACCTGCTGGCTGCCGTGGCAGTGGGGCTGATCGCGTACGGCCTGTTCCTGATGGTCAAGGCGCGGACCCTGCGGACCTAGTTTTTCCGGACTGTTATGGCGGGAAGGGCGGATACGGATTCAGCGGTAAGTGCGAGAAGCGGTCAGCGCGGTTAGGCGGCGCCGAATACGGGTAAGGAACAATCATGACTCATCATGATCCGGACAACTCCGGCCAGCCACAGAACCGTCTCACCTCTCCGCCGGCGGACCCCCGTCGCGGATACCACTCCGGCGAGTTCCCACAACAGGAGCAGGAACAACCGGGCCTGACCCGGCCCTTGGATCCGCAGCCGGACCACGGCGAGAAGAGTTACGTGGGACACGGTCGGCTGCAAGGCAAAACCGCGCTCATCACGGGCGGAGACTCCGGGATCGGCGCCGCTGTGGCTATCGCCTACGCCCGCGAGGGCGCGAAGGTAGCCATCAGTTACCTGCCGGAGGAAGAAGAAGACGCAAGGTCGACGGCGGAATGGATCCGCGAGTGCGGCTCGCAGGTGCTCCTCTTGCCCGGTGATGCGCGGGACGAGGCGTTCGCGGCCGAGATCGTGGAGCGGACCGTGCAGGAACTCGGCGGTCTCAACGTGGTGGTGTTGAACGCCGCTTACCAAAAGAACCGTGAAGGCCTGGAAACCATCCCCACGGAGGAGTTCGACCGCGTCTTCAAGACCAACCTGTACTCACTCATCTGGACTGCGCAGGCGGCCATTCCCCACCTGAGGCCAGGAGCATCGATCATTGTCACGGCCTCTATCCAGGCCTTCAACCCCTCCGCCCAGTTGGTGGACTACGCCATGACCAAGGCTGCCCAGGTGGCCTTCACCAAGGCCATGGCCGAAGAACTGGGGCCCAAGGGAATCCGGGTCAACGCCGTGGCCCCGGGACCCATCTGGACTCCGCTGATTCCCGCTACGGAATGGCCGGACAAGCTTCCCACGTTCGGGCAGGACACGCCGCTGGGCAGGGCTGGGCAGCCTGCTGAGCTGGCCCCGGCCTACGTGTTGCTTGCCTCGGATGAAGGCTCCTACATTTCCGGGGCCGTGCTTCCTGTGACGGGAGGCAAGGGATTGTGAACCGCTTGGCCGGAGGGCGCCCATGATTGCAGTGCTGGTCATCGACATGCAGAACGCTTACTTCGAGGACCCCGCATTGAAGGCGCGCCAGGAAGAAGTTGTTGCTGCCTGCAACTCCCTGACCAGCGCAGCGCGTGAAGCGGGCGCATACGTGCTCTTGGTGGGAACCGTGCATGAACGGGACAAATCCACGTGGAGCCTGAATATGCTGGACGACGATCAAGGTTTCATCTTCCGGGGCAGTGGGCAGGCAGAGTTCGTACCCGGCCTGCTCACTGCCGACCTTCCCCGGCTCTTCAAGACCCGGGACAGCGCCTTCTTCGGGACAGACCTCGCCATGCGGCTCCGGAACTGGGAGGTGGACACTGTGATCCTGGCCGGAATCTCCGCCCATAACTGCATCGCGCAGACTGCGGCCGACGCCTTCGCCCACAACATCAGGGTGATCTATGCTGCAGAGGCCACCGGCACGGAGAACGCCGAGGCCGCCGAGTCGGTGTTGCGGGTCTTCACCCGCGAATACCGGCAAGCCGTGCTGCCGCTGGAGGAGATCCTGCGGTTCCTCGAAGCCGGGCCCCCAGCCTGGTCCTAGCGATCGCCTGGTTCTTCCCGCTCCACCGGAATCCAGAGCTGTCCGCGGCCGCGGTTGCCCCCTTCCTCCGCCTGGACGCTGAGCAATTCCGGCCCCGGTGCCCACCTGTACGGGTTGGCCGGAAACCACTCAGTAGCAGCGTCCGCCCACATGCTTTGCAGGACCTCCGGGAAACTCCCCTCGGTTTCGAAAACCACCCACAGGCCCGCTGGAATGTCCAGGACGTCAAACCCCTCCGGTGCCGGCTGGCTGGACGCCACGGCATGCCAGTAGTCCAGCCCGCTTCCCTCGCTCCGCTGCTCATCGATGTTGTCAGTGACGGACAGCGGGCCCGCCGGCTCCATGTCTGACAGCCCCAGCAGGCGGTGGGTGACAGCGGGATCCAGGCCCCGTTGAAATTCGATGATGGCCTGGTTGGGTCCTTCGTGGACCAGGGGGACGCGGGCTTTCAGGCCAATGAGGCGGAAAGCGGATTTGTCTTCTATACGGTGTTTCATGTCGGTATTCCCTTCGACTCGCAGGTGGAACCTCAGCTGAGGTTGGGAATGAAGCACGGCGCCGGCCTGCCTCGCTTCAGACGGCGTGAGGCCGTGCATGGCCTTGAACGCACGGGTGAACGCCTCAGCAGAGGCATAGCCGTAGCGGACAGCAACGGCCAGGACTGTGCCGCCGTCGATGATCTCCGCCGTGGCCGCTGTCAGGCGGCGCCTCCGGATGTACTCCGAAACCGGCAACCCGGCCAAGGAGGAGAACATCCGCCGGAAGTGATACTCGGACGTCAAGGCGATCCTGGCCAAAGTCGCCACGTCAATGTCTGCCGTGAGGTCCTGCTCGATTGCCTCTATTGCCCGGTTCCACTCCTGCATGCTGACCTGTTCCTCGCCTTGTTTCCCTACCGTGTCTTCATTCCTGCCCTTGACACTACGGAGGGCTTGGGACCGATGCCCCACCTATCCTTGCCCGAAAATATCAGCCCGCTTCGATGGCCCGTTGCGATCAGAGCCGATCGGACGGCACGCCGCGCAGCGAAGCCCCGAAACGGGGCCACCTCCGCTGCCGGAATCCGATGCAACGCAAGGACCCGGAGGCTGCGGCTGCAGCACTCCGGGTCCTTGGTGTTATTCAGTTACTGCCGGTTAGGTGACAACCGGTTCATTCTTACGGGCGACTGGAGCCAGATGCTTCTTCATCCGGTTCGGATGAGAAGGGCCGGTCCTCAGGGATGTCTTCCGTGTTGTGCTCGTCCAGCTCTGCGTCGGCCGAGGGTACCGTCTTCTCGGCGTAGTCCCCTGCGGTGTAGTCGCCTCCGGCGTCTTCTTTCAGGGTTTCCGGGGATACCCCGGAATCGCCGTAGTCGCCCTCGGAGTACTGGCCTTCGAGGTCGTCGCCGTTGGCGTCGCGGTTCTGGTTGTTAGCCATGGTGGGTCCTGCGGCTGGTGACCAGGCCGTAGATCAGCAGCACGATGATGGAGCCGCCGATAGCCAGGAGCCAAGTGGTCAAGGAGAAGAATTCCTGCAGGCCCGTACCGAAGATCAGGCCACCGATCCAGCCGCCCAGAAGAGCGCCGACGACGCCCAACAGGAGGGTGATCAGCCAGCCGCCACCCTGGCGGCCCGGAAGGATAAGTTTAGCGATAGCGCCGGCCAGAAGACCGAGCAGAAGAAAACCAAAGAAACCCATTTTTGGTCCTACTTTCTTGTTGATGGAAATTCCATGAACGTGATGAAGCGAGTAAGTTCACCGGGTGCCTGTTCCGAGGTATAGGCACCGTAATGGGGCCCCTGGAGGCCCTATGGAATGTGGGGATTGGAACTGTTTATGCAACCCCGATGAATTTATGAAAAGCAGCCAATAAAGCACTCCTGCCGATTGGGTCGGTCTCGGTACTACACCAGTAACGCTAGCGGCTCCCGGGGCTAGTAGCAAGTAACCTGACTATTAGCTCAGCCTTGCTTGCGGGCCCGGAATGCCGGGGATCCGCGCCCCAGTGGCCCTCGGGGGAGTCCACTACGCCCTTAATGGCAGCCTCGATTTTCCCACCCGACTGCTGGAGGTCTGCCTGAGATGGCCCGCCGCGCCCCGGCCTGGAGGCCGCCGTCACCGGTGTTGCTTCCCGGGGTTACCCGCTGGCTGGCTTTGCGGTTATTCCAAATGTTCTATTTCGGCAAATTACTATTGAGCATGCCGTAATCAATGGGCAGGTGACAGGTCATGCCCGCCGGGACTAGTGTCGAAGAATACCGCCTCGAAAGGAGTGATTCCTGTGAAAGGGAAAGCATTGTTCGCCGTTGGAGTGGCCGTTGGCTACGTCTGGGGATCCAAGTCCTGGCCGGAGGTGTATCGGCGCCTCCGCGGAGGCACTGAAAAGGTCTGGAAGAATCCGGAAGTCCAGGAGAACGTCCACCATGCAACTGAAGCTGTCCAGGAGTCGGTTCCGGACATCTTGGACAACCTCTATGAGGCCGGCAAAAAGCTGATGGAGAAGGCCGAAAGCATGTTCCCCGGCATTACCTCGCCGAAGGCGGACCAGCGGTCTGGTCCCTCACATACCAGCAACTCTTCCACTGGCCCTACTGTCACCACCGTCCCCACGGTCACGTCCGACGTCGTGTCGGACCCAGCCCGTGATGACACCACCGGAAGTGACTGGGCGGATGAGGGTGGCGCAGTGCCGGAGGGGCCCGCCACGAACACGCCGCCCAAGGCCTAAATCCCTCGAGCGTAGTACCCCTCACGTTGGACGGCCCCGGTCCCTGGGCTTCGGTGTCAGGGGAGGGCCGGCGTCGGGGGCTGCTTGGCGTGCTCCGCAGCGGTCAGGATCGCCTCTCCCAGTTCCTTCGGCTTGGTGAATTGCGGCCAGTGGCCCGTGGGAAGGTCGATGTAGTCCACGTCCCGGATCCGTGCGAGTTCGGCGGTGAATGGGTGCCCGGCGTCCATCCATTCCTTGAGGAGCGACGACGGGAACTGGCACGCGATGATCGTGGCCGGAACGTCGTACCTGCGGACGTCGCTCAGGTGCTGTTGGTCGAGTGCCACTCCCTTGGGCTCGGGGATGGCGCGGGCGCGGAAAGTTTCCTTCAGGTCATCGGTGAGGTCAACCAGGTCTTCGTCTTCGAACGCTTCCCATGGCGGCAGCGGGATGTCGTCGCCGTCGTCGGGCAGCTCATCATTGATGACCCCACCCTCGCCAAGTGGTCCGCTGTCCACATAGATGGCGCGGGCCACACGGTCCGGGCGGGCGTCGACTGCGCCGTGGATGATGGCGCCGCCGCCTGAGTGGCCCACCAGGATAACGTTGCCCTCCAGCGAGTCCACTTTCGCCACCACCGCCTCGATGTGCGTCCGAAGACCGATGCCGGCGCGTGGAGCATCGGCAGATTCCAAGCCGGGCAAGGTCAGTGGGTGAACTGTATGGCCGGCGGCAACCAGCGGGGGAGTCACCTCCTCCCACGACGATGCGTCCAACCAGAAACCGGGTACGAGGATGATGTCCATGCCGGTACCCTACGGGAGGCCTCCGACAGGATGTAAGGGTGGTCGGCTAAGCGGCCTCCCACTGCCCCCACCAAGGACCAGCATTCCCACCCGCTTGGGCGCGGAAAGGGGGGTTGACGCGGGTCACATATCGGGTTCATAGTTATCGTATACGATTTCGTACCTGATGCAGCTCGAGGAAGAGGAGGCGCCGTGACAGTGGAGTTCCGGACCCAGGAAGTCAGCCAGGACATGCTGGCCCGGACGCGCAAAGTCATTGCCGTCCACATCAACTACCCCAGCCGCGCGGCCCAGCGCGGGCGCACTCCCGATCAGCCGTCGTACTTCCTGAAACCGCCGTCGTCGTTGGCGCTCGGCGCCGCCGACGCCCCGGGCACTGTTGAGCGTCCCGCAGGTTGCGAACTGCTTGGCTATGAGGGCGAGATAGCGCTGGTGATTGGCAAGTCCGCCCGTCGCGTGGGTCTCGAGGATGCATGGAGCCACGTCGAGTGGGTCACGGCGTCCAACGACCTTGGTGTGTACGATCTCCGCTATGCGGACAAGGGCTCCAACGTCCGGTCCAAGGGCGGCGATGGTTTCACCCCCGTTGGCCCGGCGCTGATTCCGGCCGACGCCGTTGATCCCGCTGCTCTAAGGATCCGCACCTGGCACAACGGCCACCTCGTCCAGGATGACACCACCGAGGACCTGCTCTTCCCTTTCGCGCAGCTCGTTGCGGACCTTTCGCAGCTGCTCACGCTCGAGGAGGGCGACATCATCCTCACCGGAACACCGGCAGGCGCCTCGGTGGCCAAGCCGGGTGACGTCGTCGAAATTGAGGTCACCGGCGGTGACTTCAGCAGTGGCCGCCTGGCCACCAAAGTCACGCAAGGCACGACGCCGTTCGCGGACTTTGGTGCCCGCCCCAAGACTGATGATACTCAGCGTGAGGAGGCCTACGGATCGCGGGAAGCGGCCGGTCTGGAGGCTTCGGGACCGGCAGCTGCCGAGAGTGTCCTGACGCCGGAGTTGAAGGCGAAATTGGAGTCCGTCGCCACCGCCACCCTGTCCTCCCAGCTCCGCAAGCGAGGGCTGAACAATGTGAGCATCGACGGCCTGCAGGCCACCCGGCCCGACCGCAAGGTAGTAGGGCTGGCCCGCACCCTGCGCTATGTGCCCAACCGTGAAGACCTCTTCGCAACCCACGGCGGCGGATTCAACGCCCAGAAGCGGGCCATCGACTCCGTGAACGACGGCGAAATCCTGGTCATGGAAGCCCGCGGCGAGAAAGGCACCGGCACCGTGGGTGACATCCTGGCGCTGCGTGCCCAGGTCCGTGGAGCGGCGGCGATCATTACCGACGGCGGCGTCCGCGACTACTCCGCTGTGGCCGATTTGGAGATGCCCACCTACTTCGCCAATCCGCACCCGGCAGTCCTCGGACGCCGGCACATCCCGTGGGACACGGACATCACCATCGCCTGCGGTGGTGCAACTGTCCAGCCCGGCGACATCATCGTGGCCGACTCCGACGGCATCCTGGTGATTCCCCCGGCCATCGCCGAGGAACTGGTGGACGACTGCATCCAGCAGGAAAAGGAAGAGACCTTCATTTTCCAGATGGTCCAGGAAGGCAACAGCGTGGACGGGCTGTACCCGATGAACAAGGACTGGCAGGCACGCTTCCAGGAGTGGCAGAGCCGGCAAGGAGCCCACAGTGACTGAAACCGCCGTCGGAAGCACCGCCGTCGAAAACGCCGGAGCCCAAAGTAAGTCCCAACAGGCCTATGCCGCTGTAAAGGCGCGCATCGTGGAGGGCGCCTACACACCGGGTTACCGGTTGGTGCTCGCCAAGATCGCCGAGGACCTGGGCTTCAGCGTGGTCCCGGTGCGGGAAGCGATCCGCCGCCTTGAAGCCGAAGGGCTGGTGAAGTTCGAGCGGAACGTGGGCGCCACGGTGTCCGGGATCGATCCCACCGAGTACCTGTACACCATGCAAACGTTGAGCATCGTGGAAGGTGCGGCGACGGCGTTGTCCGCACCGCTGATCGATCCGGTTTCCATTGCCCGGGCGCGTGCGGTGAACGAGGAGATGCGCGAGTGCCTGGAGCACTTTGATCCCGTCCGTTTCACCGCGCTCAATCAGGACTTCCACAGCGTCCTGTTTGAACACTGCCCCAACCCGCACATTCTTGACCTGGTCCACCGGGGCTGGAACCGGCTGGCCTCCATCCGGTCCTCGACCTTCCGGTTCGTCCCCGGCCGCGCGCAGGAATCGGTACGCGAACACGAAGCTTTGCTGCAGCTCATCGAGAGCGGTGCAGACGCCGACACCATCGAAAAGGCCGCCCGCCAGCACCGCGCTTCCACCCTGGACGCCTACCTGGCCCAAGCCAAGCAATAACTACCAACCACTGATCGCTAGTTAGGACTTCAACGATGACGACCTCAGTAGAGACCGCCAAGCACTACATCCCAGAGAACCTGCCGTCCCACATCCAGCACTTCATCAACGGCGAGTTCGTTGATTCGGTATCCGGCAAGACCTTCGATGTCCTGGACCCGGTATCGAACGGCAACTACGCCACCGCTGCCGCCGGCCAGAAGGAAGATATCGACCTCGCCGTCGCCGCGGCACGTGAGGCATTCGTCAATGGCCCGTGGCCGAAGATGAAGCCGCGCGAACGCGCCCGGGTGCTGAACAAGATCGCCGATGCCGTCGAGGCACAGGAAGCCCGCCTCGCCGAGCTGGAGACGTTCGATACCGGTCTGCCAATCACCCAGGCCAAGGGCCAGGCACTCCGGGCTGCCGAAAACTTCCGCTTCTTTGCTGATCTGATCGTGGCGCAGTTCGACGACGCCATGAAGGTCCCCGGCTCGCAGATCAACTACGTGAACCGGAAGCCGATTGGCGTCGCAGGCCTGATCACGCCGTGGAACACCCCGTTCATGCTTGAGTCCTGGAAGCTCGCCCCGGCGCTGGCCACCGGCAACACTGTGGTGCTGAAGCCTGCCGAGTTCACGCCTTTGTCCGCCTCGCTCTGGGCGCAGATCTTCAAGGATGCGGGCCTGCCCGACGGCGTGTTCAACCTGGTCAACGGCCTGGGCGAAGAAGCCGGCGATGCCCTCGTGAAGCACCCGGACGTGCCGCTGATCTCCTTCACCGGCGAGACCACCACGGGCCAGACCATCTTCCGCAACGCCGCCGCCAACCTCAAAGGCCTGTCCATGGAGCTCGGTGGCAAGTCCCCGTGCGTCGTGTTCGCCGATGCCGATCTGGACGCCGCAATCGATTCGGCGCTGTTCGGGGTGTTCTCCCTCAACGGCGAACGCTGCACCGCCGGCTCACGCATCCTCGTGGAACGTGCCATCTACGACGAGTTCTGCGAAAAGTACGCCGCCCGGGCCAAGAACATCGTGGTGGGCGATCCCCACGACCCCAAGACCCAGGTGGGTGCCTTGGTTCACCCGGAGCACTACAACAAGGTGGCGTCCTACGTGGAGATCGGCAAGTCCGAAGGTCGGCTCCTCGCCGGCGGCGGCAGGCCCGACCACTTGCCCGAAGGCAACTACATCGCACCGACGGTGTTCGCCGACGTCGCGCCTGACGCGCGGATCTTCCAGGAGGAAATCTTCGGTCCCGTCGTGGCCATCACGCCGTTCGAGAACGACGACGAAGCCCTCGCCTTGGCCAACAACACCAAGTACGGCCTGGCGGCCTACATCTGGACCCAAAACCTGACCCGGGCCCACAACTTCTCCCAGAACGTGGAAGCCGGCATGGTGTGGCTCAACAGCCATAACGTCCGTGATCTCCGCACCCCGTTCGGCGGCGTGAAAGCCTCCGGACTGGGCCATGAGGGCGGCTACCGCTCCATCGATTTCTACACCGACCAGCAGGCCGTGCACATCACCCTCGGAGCTGTTCACACTCCCAAATTCGGCGCCTAGCGCTTCCCACCAGACCTTTCAACGAAGAGAGAATCCCATGAGCAACTTCACCGGCCCCATCCCCACCCCCACAGTCCCGGCACCGGACATCGTCCGCTGCGCCTACCTGGAACTGGTGGTCACGGACCTGGCCAAGTCCCGCGCGTTCTACGTGGACCTCCTCGGCCTGCACGTCACCGAAGAGGACGAGAACACCATCTACCTGCGCTCCTTCGAGGAGTTCATCCACCACAACCTGGTCCTCCGCAAGGGACCCGTTGCCGCAGCCGCTGCCTTCGCCTACCGCGTAAAGTCCCCGGCGGAGGTGGACGCCGCCGAGGCGTACTACCGCGAACTGGGCTGCCGGGTGGAGCGCCGCAAGGAAGGCTTCACCAAGGGCGTGGGCGACTCCGTCCGCGTGGAGGACCCGCTGGGCTTCCCATACGAGTTCTTCTACGACGTGGAGCACGTCGAACGCCTCACCCAGCGCTACGACCTCTACTCCGCCGGTGAGCTGGTCCGCCTGGACCACTTCAACCAGGTCACCCCGGACGTCCCACGCGGCCGCAAGTACCTGGAGGACCTGGGCTTCCGCGTCTCGGAAGACATCAAGGATTCCGACGGCGTCACGTACGCCGCGTGGATGCACCGCAAGCAGACCGTGCACGACACCGCCCTGACCGGTGGCAACGGACCCCGCCTGCACCACATCGCCTTCTCCACGCATGAGAAGCACAACATCATCCAGATCTGCGACAAGATGGGTGCCCTGCGCATCTCCGACAGGATCGAACGCGGACCCGGACGCCACGGTGTGTCCAACGCGTTCTACCTCTACATCCTGGACCCGGACGGCCACCGCGTGGAGATCTACACCCAGGACTACTACACCGGCGACCCGGACAACCCCACCGTCACCTGGGATGTCCACGACAACCAGCGCCGCGACTGGTGGGGCAACCCCGTCGTCCCGTCCTGGTACACCGAGGCCTCCTTGGTCCTGGACCTCGACGGCAACCCGCAGCCCATCATCGAGCGGACTGATGCTTCTGAGATGGCTGTCACCGTCGGCGCCGACGGCTTCTCCTACACCCGGCCCGAGGGCGCTTCAGATACGGCGGAGGGCTTCAAGCTGGGAGCCCAGGTCTAAACCATGCTGGACGCGAAGACGATCGAAGCCATTGCCGACGAGCTCCTCGAAGCCGGCCGGAACCGTAAACCGGTCCCGCGCCTGACCGCGCGCTACCCCGACATGACGGTGGAGGACTCCTACGCCGTGCAGCAGCTGTGGATGCGGCGGAACGAGGAAGCGGGGCGCACGTTGGTGGGGCGCAAGATCGGCCTCACGTCCAAGGCCATGCAGGCCGCCACGGGCATCACCGAGCCGGATTATGGTGCCATTTTCGATGACATGGTCCTGGAAACCGGCTGTTCCGTGGAGTGGGACAAGTACACCCACCCCCGGGTTGAGGTGGAACTGGCCTTTGTGTTGAAGTCCGGCCTTAAAGGGCCCGGCTGCACGATTTTCGATGTCCTTAACGCCACCGACTACGTGGTTCCGGCCCTCGAGATCCTGGACTCCAGGATCGAAATGGAGGGCCGGACCATCGTGGACACCATCTCGGACAATGCCGCGATGGGCGCCATGGTGGTGGGTGGCCGCCCGGTTCGGCCCGACGCGGTCGACCTCCGTTGGGTGTCCGCCATCCTGTACAAAAACCAGACCGTGGAGGAGACCGGAGTCGCCGCCGGGGTGCTGGATCATCCGGCCAACGGCGTGCACTGGCTGGCCAACAAGATCGCCGCGCACGGGGATTCCATGAAGGCCGGAGATATCATCCTGGCGGGCTCGTTTACGCGCCCACTCTGGGTGTACAAAGGTGATACCGTGCACGCTGACTACGGACCGTTGGGAGTTGTGACATGTCACTTCAGCTGAGCCCCACCTTCTATTCGGCCCTCTCCGAGGCTGGCCGTCCGTTGGCCGGCATGTGGGTTTGTTCCGGTAGTCCCTTGGTTGCGGAAATTTGCGCCGGTTCCGGCCTGGACTGGGTCCTGATCGACGCCGAGCACAGCCCCAACGGACTGGAATCCATCCTTGCCCAGCTTCATGCCGTGAGCGGATACCCAGTGCAGGCCATGGTCCGGCCACCCGTCAATGACACCGTGGTCATCAAGCAATACCTTGACCTCGGCGTGCAAAACCTCCTCATTCCCATGGTGAACTCGGCTTTCGAGGCCGCGTCCGCCGTCGCCGCTGTCCGCTATCCGCCGCATGGTGTCCGCGGTGTTGGCTCGGCACTCGCCCGGGCTTCGCGCTGGAACCGGGTCCCCGACTATTTGGCGTCGGCGTCGGAATCCATCAGCCTCACGGTCCAAATCGAATCCGAGGCTGCGGCGTCGGCTGTGGAGGAGATCCTGGCCGTCGACGGTGTCGACGGCATTTTCCTCGGGCCCTCGGACCTCGCCGCTTCCATGGGCCTGCTGGGACAGCAGGAGAATCCCTTGGTGAGGGCCGTCGTCGAGCATTGCCTGGCAGCCGCCAAAGCGGCCGGAAAGCCGGCGGGCGTGAACGCCTTCAACGAGACAACCGCGCGGGCGTATCTCGACGCCGGTGCCTCCTTCGTGCTGGTCGGCGCGGATGTTGCTGTGCTGGCCCGCGCGTCGGAAGCGTTCGCGTCCACGTTCATTCCTGTGTCCGAAACGGCTGACCGCGAAAGCTACTGACGTACCACTGTCCGGGGAAGACCATGGGCTAGGCTCGATGGAACGAGAGCCTGAGGGGGCAGAGCCGTGAATCGTCGTGGGTTTGCTGTAGTTGCCGTAGTTGCTGTGCTCGGACTGGCCGGTTGTTCGTCACCGACCGGCCCGGATGTCCTGGCACGGGAAGCGACGGCGGAGGACGAGCTTCCGGAGACCGTGAGCCTTATCAGTGCGGGTGCGGACATCAAAGCGGGGTCGGCCCGGTTGCTGACAACGTACGACGATGTGGAGTACTTCGCGGCCAAGAGTTCCACCGGCGGGACCGCCTGCCTGATTTCGGTGCCTGTAGGACTCCCGGGGCGGTGGCGGGCAGGTTGCGCAGCGGTAGCGACAGGCGAGGAAATCATCACTCTGACTGGCTTTGACGATTCACAAGCGACGCTCATCAACGATGGTGTGGATGCCGGCCAGCCGAAGTACGACGGCTGGACCCAGATCCACCCCAACGTCCTGTACAAATCCCGCTAGCTATGTGCGGGCCATGTACCACTCCGTGAATTCGCGGGCGCGGCCGTCTTCAGCGAATCGGATGACCCACAGGTTGTCGTAGGTGGGGTCACCGTTCAGGTACGTGGTCAGGCCTTGGACGAACGCTGTGTCACCGTCCTTGCCCAGGAGCGTCCATTCGAAGGTCCAGTCCTCCGGCTTGTCACCGGCGTCGGCCCACGCCTTGACGATTTCCTCGTGGCCGTTCCATGGTTTCGCCGTGTTGGGGCGGTCGTTGTAGACGGCGTCCTCGGTGAAAAGTGCCCTGATTTCTGCAGGGTCATTCGAGGTCCACGCGCGTTCGTACTGGTCCATCCAAGAGTTCACGTCGCTCATTCCTCCGTTCTACCCTGCTGCTGGGCCGGGTTCAACGGGTGGGCACCCAGCGGGTCCTGGTCTGCCCGCGGATGCCCTGCGCTGCGCGGCGGATGTAGTCCGGGATGAGGCCGGTCGGGTCAGTCCTCGTCCAGGGTTTCAGTCAGGTGATGCGTGGGGATGCGGTCCCGGTCGTAGGTGATTTCCGTGTAGCCGTGCGGCTGCGGCCGTCCGTCGGTGCCCAGGTTCACGAAGACTATTTCCTCGATGGTCAGGATGGCCTGGCGGGTGATCATGTTGCGCACTTCGGCGCGCATGGTCAGGGAGGTGCGGCCGAAGCGCTTGGCCGTCAGCCCCATCTCGATCAGGTCGCCCTGCACAGCCGAGCTCACAAAGTTGATCTCGGAGATGTACTTGGTCACGGCCCGGCCGTTGCCAAGCTGGAGGATGGCGTAGATCGCTGCCTCTTCATCGATCCACTTCAGCAGGCTGCCACCAAAGAGTGTGCCGTTGGCGTTCGGGTCCTCGGGCCGCACCCATTTGCGGGTGCGAAAGGTGATGTCTGCTTTTTCCATAATCCGAGATTATCGAACTGCGGCGGCGGCCGCTTGATGTTGCGCCACCGAACAGCCGCCGGCTCCGACGCTGCCGTGTTCACAACGCCCAGTGGGGGCGTCCCGGCGCGGAATTCGCAACCCCGTACACCCCCGCTCCAGCCACGCCGGCCTTGCTACGCCATGGCGGTATGCGAAGCGCTGTGGGAGTCGATCCTCTTGGAGTAGCAATACGATTCGGTGACGCCAACATATGGGCCAAAATTCGGTACCGCTGCAAAACCGGCGCTCTCGTAGAAGCTTCGACCGTCAGACTGGGCCGAACCCGCCTCCGCTGCGATGACGCTGAACCCGTGGGAATGCGCCTGGGCTTCCAGCGCGGCAAGGATGGAGCTCGCGACTCCCGAACCACGGGCATAGGGAACCACGTACAGCCTCTTGATCTCCGCAGTCTTCTCGTCGAGCATCCTGAGTCCGCCGCACCCCAGCGGTTGACCTGAGCATTTCTCGTACGCCACAACAAATACGGCGGTATCTGCTTCCGACGGCGGAGGCCCCGGCTCATGGTCCGTGCTGCCGAACCGGGCATCGAGTTCAGCCTGCTGTGCGGCCCGGAGGTCAGCACCCACGGGGTTGGCCCATGTGACCTGCCGGATGTTGAGCCGTGGGTTGGTCTGCATCTTGCCTCTTTTCGCCGGTTTTCGGGGAGGTGTCTATGCCTCTCAAGCCTAGGGAGCTGTGGTTACCGCGGTGTTTCCTGCGCGTAAGCGTCCGGAGAATTGCCGGCCTTTCCCGCGTTGTGGGGCCCGCTCTGCGCGCTCCGGAGGCGTTATGGGGTGCAGAGCAGGCCTCACAACGCCAAGAATCAGAATTCGCCCGCAGCGGACTCGCGCCGATCAGGGCTGACGGGCCTCGCCCGTGGGATCCTCCGCGGTTCGGTCGGCCAAGGCCATTCCGCCCACGGGGACCTGGTCCCAGTGCAGCACTTTCCAGCCATTCCGGGGGTCGCCTTCGAGAGCCACGATTCCGGTATTCGGGAGTTGATGGGTTTGAGCGAAAACAGTGTCGATGTCCGTCGCCCGGCGTCCCGCCCAGCAGCGGATCGCGGCACCATGGCTGACGATCGCGGCCGTGGAGTGTCCAGCGGCCGCAACTTCCTCCACGGACGCATCGAACCGGGCGAAGAAGTCATGTCCAGTGAAAGCGCCCGGCATCCGGACGTCCAAGTCGCCGTCCGTCCAGGCAAAGACTGTGCTCATGTAGCGGAGGTGCGACTCATGGTCTGTTTTCTTCTCCAAGGCGCCCGCCTCAATCTCGTGGACCCCCTCCAGAATGGCTGGCTTCAAGCCTGTGGCCTTCGCCAAAGGAGCGACAGTCCGTTGGGTGCGCAGCAGCGTGGAGGTGTAGAGCACCTCGATGGCATCGTCCGCCAGCGCATCCGGGAGGGCCGCTGCTTGGCGCTCACCGAGTTCTGTCAGTCCCGGTCCTGGAAAAGCTGTGTCCAGTTGGCCGGCAACATTTCCGGGCGTTTGTCCGTGCCTGATCAACAGGAGCTTCATGAGTGCTCCGCTCCTTACGTCGTCACTGATCCTTTTCCAGAGAGGGTCGCGCGGTCACATGAACCGCCGCACTGGCTGCGCCGGCTGTGCTGGTTTCCACTGGCTGCACCGCGAGTTTCCTCCAGTCTTCCCAGCCAATCAGCCACTCAAGCACCGGAGGGACCCGACACGCCGTGGCCCGGAATTCCGCGCTCGATCCCGGGAGGGAAGCTGGGAGAAAGCACGATTAACGCCGACGGCGGGCCGAGGCACCAAGCCCCGGCCCGCCGTCGTCGTACTTCTGTTCTTATTGCAGGTGGTCCACCAACTTGTCGGCGATGCCCGTGTACTTGCCCGGGGTCAGGGCGAGCAGGCGGGCCTCGGCGTCGGCGGAGAGGCCAAGTCCCTGCACGAATTCCTGCATTCGGGCACCGTCCACTCGCTGGCCGCGGGTGAGGTCCTTCAGCCGTTCGTACGGGTTTTCCATGCCTTCGACGCCGGCAATGGCCTCTGCGCGCATGACCATCTGGATGGCTTCACCCAGGACTTCCCAGTTGGCGTCGAGGTCGCCTGCGAGGACTTCCTCGGCGACGTCGAGGGCTTTGAGGCCCTTGGCGACGTTGGAGATGGCCAGCAGCGAGTGGCCGAAGGCAACACCGATGTTGCGCTGCGATGAGGAATCCGTCAGGTCGCGCTGCCAGCGGGAGGTCACCAGCGTGGCACCCAAGGTGTCCAGGAGACCGTTGGAGATTTCAAGGTTGGCTTCCGCGTTCTCGAAACGGATCGGGTTGACCTTGTGCGGCATCGTGGAGGAACCGGTGGCGCCGGCAACCGGGATCTGGCGGAAGTAGCCGATTGAGATGTAGCTCCAAATGTCCGTGCAAACGTTGTGCAGGATGCGGTTGAAGCGGGCGATGTCGGCGTAGAGCTCGGCCTGCCAGTCGTGGCTTTCGATCTGGGTGGTGAGTGGGTTCCAGGTGAGGCCCAGGCCTTCAACGAACGTCTTGGCGACGGCTTCCCAGTCAGCATTCGGGACCGACGCGACGTGTGCGGCGTAGGTGCCGGTGGCGCCGTTGATCTTGCCCAGGAACTCGGTCTTGGCTATGCGTGCAAGCTGGCGGTTCAGGCGGTGGGCGATGACCGCCAGTTCCTTGCCGAGTGTGGTGGGGGTGGCGGGCTGGCCATGAGTGCGGGACAGCATGGGCACAGCGCGGTTCTCTTCCGCCATGGCCTCGATCTGCTGGACGAGGGCGGCGGCGTTCGGGAGCCACACGTTCTCCACTGCGCCCTTGATGCCGACGGCATAGGAGAGGTTGTTGATGTCTTCCGAGGTGCAGCCAAAGTGCACCATGGCGGTGAGGTTCTCGATGCCAATGGCGGGCAGGCGGCGGCCGATGTAGTACTCCACGGCCTTGACGTCGTGGACAGTGACAGCCTCGATCTCGGCGAGTTCGTTGACCGATTCGGCATTGAAATCGGTAACGATGGCACGCAATTGCGCGATCTGCTCGTCGGAGAGAGGACCGGCACCTGGCAGTACTGACTGGCTGGTCAGGTGGATGAGCCACTCGACCTCGACGTGAACGCGATCGCGGTTAAGTGCAGCCTCGGACAAATAATCCACGAGGGGCGCGACGGCGGCACGGTAGCGGCCGTCAAGGGCGCCAAGGGCGAGGGGTTCGGAAGCGAGGGACACGCGAGGGGATTCAGCCATGGTCCCTATTCTTTCATGTTCCGCAATGGTGCCCGAGTCGGTGACGACGCTATGTGGACGACCCCCGGGTTATCCACATACGCAACGTCGGCGCTTTCGTCGGGCTCTGGCACTCCGTAGCGTCGAACCTACCGATCAGCAGAACAATCAATGGAGTATACGGACATGAGCGTCGGCTTGATGCCTGCAGCCAACTCGCCCACTTTTGACCCCCTGGAGTGTGCGTCCAGAAGCCACGAAGTCCAACGGCTCGCTTGGCGCCTCAAGACGTGCGTGGACCAAGTGGATGCTGTTCTGACGTCCTTGCGAAGAACCCAAATGGATGACTGGCAGTCTCCCGCCGGACGCGCCTACCGGACAACCGTTGCCCTGCATGCTTCAGCGCTGATGCGTGCCCGTGAGGCCATGGACGCCGCAGCTGCCTTGGTGTTGCGTCATTCCCGGAACGTTTCAGTTTCCGGTGAGAGGGGCCGGTAATGGCCGATTCAGCTCCAGTGGGAGCCGGGGAAGCGCCACGACCCTTACCACCGGCGCCGGACGGAATTCTCACCATACGGGGCGGGGTGGGAGGGATGTCTTTCCAGTTGGAGGAACTTCTGCGGGGCGCAACCCAACTCGATGACGTGGTCCAACAGCTCCTTGGTATCGAAGACGAGGCACGTCGGGTCCAAGACGATCTGGAACCGTATCTATACGAGTCCCTCGACTCGGGCCGCAGTGCCGCCGACGCCATTGCCGGGAGCAGGAGGGACGTGGCGCAAGTGCGTCAGGAGTTGATTGAGGTCAGCGCGGGTGTTCGGGCCAGCCACCGGGATTACGAGGTAATGGAAGCAGGCAACGGCTTCCGGCAGCAACTGCGTCTCGATGAGCTAAGGGTCTCCGGAACAGGCTGGTTCCCTGGCCGCGACATGACGCACAACGTCCTCAGGGGTGTCGTGGTTCCACCTTGGACGAACACGAGGGATACCCTTCACGGAATTCTGGAGTCGCCGCTCCTGGAAGTCCTTCAACCCAGAGACGTCAGGGTCGGAAAAGTTGAGCAAGCAGTAGAACATGTGGAGCCTTCAATGGCAGAAAGCCTTCGCCGGCTCGAGAGGCTTCACGCCCGGAATGACGGCGAGATCGAGGTCATCCAGTTCGAACAGGACGGCACGTCGTCCTGGATGGTGCTGATACCTGGAACCCAACCCAACTCTCCCAATACGAACCCGCTCGATATTCAAGGAATCGGCGAGGCTGTTGCCTACGATTCGGAGGAAGTGATCCCGGCTGTTGGCCAGGCCCTCCGCGAAGCCGGAGCAGAAGCCGGAGACCACGTCGTAGCGGTGGGGCACAGCCAAGGCGGTATACACGCCATGAACCTCAGTCGGAACCAGGCCTTTCTCAGCGAGTTCGACCTCAAATACGTGTTGACAGCCGGAGCCCCTGTCGGCGGCATTACCCCCGAGCCAGGCATTACCTCACTCCACCTGGAGCATGTGCAGGACTGGGTCCCGGGAATAGACGGCCAAGTAAACGCCGATACGAAAGACAGGGTGACGGTGTCGCTGACAGACGAGGTCAGGACGCCCGAAGGCCAGGACTCTGGCCTTGGCCCGGGACACGATCAGGAGAATTACGCGGCAGGTGCAGAGTTGGTTGCCGCGAGCCACGACGAGTCACTGGTCGCTTCGACCGCCGTATTCGCGGGGGTTGTGGGGGCCGGTGGGGTAGCAAGAGTGACGCGGTTCAAGATGGAAAGGGCGCCGATGCCGGTCTCGCGGTTGGCAGTTTTGCCGTTGGCGGTGAAGCCGGATTCGCCGCCGACAGTCCAGGACACGAGGAAGGGGGCCGGAACGCGGTAGGTGCGCTGCTCCTACCGCTTGCGGGCTCCAGGTATCAGGCCCGCCACCATCGAAATGATGCTGATGATGAGCGAGGCCAGAATGGCTGTCCAGAAGAACGAGTCGAGGGTGAGGTGCACCGGCGTGAAAGAGCTCAGCCAGGCAGTGAGGTACAGCATCGCCGCGTTGATCACGATGGTGAACAGACCAAGCGTGAGGATAGTTACCGGAAGGGACAGCAGCCTGACCAGAGGGCGGACGACTGCGTTCACTACACCAAAAATCAGTCCTATGAACAAGTACGCCAGGATGATGCCGGCGGTGTCTGCGCCCTGGGTGAGTCCTGCATTGGTGGCGGCTGTCTCGGTGGCACTTGTGGTGATATCCATGCCTTGCAGGAGCCAGGTGGCCACCCACAGGGCAAGCCCATTAATGAGGACGCGAATGATGAATGAACCCATGGGCCCATGCTTTCACACGGAGCTGTTAATCAGCTCAGCATTAGCCATAAGCAGCCAAGTAGGCTTGAAGCCATGACTACTACTGACAACGCACCGGAGGGCGTACTCCCTCGACCGGTCGTGGACAGGCTACCGAAGTACGCGGCAGGTAAACCCCCCGCTGCGATTGAGGGCCTCACCAGCTACAAATTGTCGTCCAACGAAAACCCGCTGCCTCCGATTCCTGCAGTGTTGCAGGCAATTGCTGACCAGTCCGATATCAACCGTTACCCGGATCCACTCGCTACCAAGTTGCGAACCGCGCTTGCCGGCTTCCTTGATGTCCCCGCCGACGATGTCGTCACTGGTGCGGGCAGCCTTGGGGCGCTGAACCAGATTCTCGCAACGTTTGCCGGGCAGAACGACGACGGCAAGCAGGACGAGGTCATCTACGCCTGGCGTTCTTTCGAGGCATACCCCATCTGTGTCGGCCTTGCAGGTGCCGCCAGTGTCCAGATCCCATTGCTGGCCGACGGACGGCACGACCTCGAGACCATGGCCTCGGCCGTCACTGTCCGCACCAAGGTGATCCTCCTGTGCACCCCGAACAACCCCACAGGGCCCATCCTCACGGCAGAAGAAACTGAGCGCTTCATCCAGTCTGTACCCCCACACGTGGTGGTGGTCATCGATGAGGCGTATCAGGAGTTCGTTCGGGATGCAGACGCGGTGGACGGCATCAAGTTGTACCGCGATTATCCCAATGTGGTGGTACTGAGGACCTTCTCCAAGGCACACGGACTGGCCGGATTGAGGGTTGGATACAGTGTCTCGGGCCCCGCGCTCACGCAGCACCTCCGCGTCACCGCCACTCCTTTTGCAGTTTCCCAAATCGCAGAACGCGCCGCCGTTACCTCCCTCGAGAATTTCGATCAGGTTGTGGAAAGGGTACAAAGCCTGGTGGACGAGCGGGACCGTGTCACAGCCGGTCTGCGGGACCTTGGGTGGTTTGTTCCTGAAGCCCAGGGCAACTTCATTTGGCTGAATCTTGGTGAGCACAGTGGCGAGTTTGCGGCCTTGGCGGCAGAGCAAGCATTGTCCGTGCGGGCCTTCGCCAATGAGGGTGTTCGGGTGAGCATCGGTGAGGTCGAGGCCAACACCCGATTCCTGGAACTCTGTGCAGGTTATACAAAGGCGCCGCTGGGTTCCTAGCGGTTAACAAATGCGCCAACCCAACTTACTGCCGATAAAGTAAGGGACGAAAGCCAATAATATGCCCGTTCCGGAATACATTCCGGAACGGGCATATATCCCAGCGACAGACATTGCCCGGCACCCGCCATGGCAAGCAAGGAGACGGAATGGGCTCGACACAACTGCCCCCCGGGACGGAAGACACTCTCGCGGCAACCTCCGCGGCAGCAGCCGCGCCAGGCGAACCGGTGGAAATGGTTCAGTTGCTAGGCCCTGACGGAAAACTGGGTTCAGATCCAGTGTTCTCGGATTACGCCAAGCGCATCGATCCGGAGAAGTTGCGTGTTTTCTACACAGATATGGCGAGGATCCGTCGTTTTGACCAGGAAGCCACCGCCTTGCAGCGCCAAGGTGAGTTGGCGCTGTGGGTGCCGCTGACAGGCCAGGAAGCTGCGCAGATCGGTTCCGGCCATGCAAGCCAGCCCCAGGACTACATCTTCCCCACCTACCGCGAACACGGTGTCGCGCTCGTCCGCAACGTGGACCTTGCCGAACTGCTCAAGCAGTTCCGCGGCGTGTCCAACGGCGGCTGGGATCCCCGTGAGAACAACTTCCACCTGTACACGCTGGTTCTTGCAGCCCAGACGCTGCACGCAGTTGGCTATGCGATGGGTATCCAGAGGGACCAGAAGCTCGCCGCAGCAACTGACTCCACAGACCCCAAAGCCGCAGTCATCGCTTACTTCGGTGACGGAGCCAGCTCAGAAGGCGACGTCCACGAGTCCATGGTCTTTGCAGCGTCCTACGACGCGCCGGTCGTGTTCTTCTGCCAGAACAATCACTGGGCCATTTCCGTGCCCACCGAAGTCCAGACCAAAGTGCCGCTGGCCAATCGAGCCAAGGGCTACGGCTTCCCGGGAATCCGTGTGGACGGCAATGACGTCATCGCAGTTCACGCCGTCACCGAGTGGGCCTTGGAGCATGCCCGTGAGGGCCGCGGCCCGGTGCTGATCGAGGCGTACACCTACCGGGTGGGTGCGCACACCACCGCTGATGACCCCACCAAATACCGCGAATCCGCCGAGGAAGCTGCCTGGCGCGAGAAGGATCCCCTGGACCGCCTGGAGACCTACCTGCGCGCCGAAGGGCTTGCGGACGAAGCTTTCTTTGACCAGGTCAAAGCCGACGGCGATGAGCTGGCCAAGTATGTCCGCAGCACCACGCATGGCCTTGAAGTTCCGGACATCCGGGATGCGTTCGCCAGCGTCTACGCCGAACAACACCCTCTGATTGCGGAGGAACTGGCCTGGTTCGAGGAGTACTCGGCCGGATTCGAAAGCGATGAGGAGACAGCTAACTGATGGTAACCATGACCATTGCGAAGGCCATCAACGAGGGTCTGCGCGCATCGCTGACGGATAATCCCAAGTCCCTGCTCATGGGTGAGGACATCGGCCACCTTGGCGGCGTCTACCGCGTCACCGATGGCCTCATCAAGGAATTCGGCGACGAACGCGTCCTGGACACGCCGTTGGCCGAATCGGGCATTGTAGGTACGGCAATCGGCTTGGCCCTGCGTGGGTATTCACCGGTGTGCGAGATCCAGTTTGATGGCTTTGTCTACCCGGCCTTCAACCAGATCACCACGCAGCTTGCCAAGATCCATGCCCGCAGCCTCGGCAAACTCACCGTGCCTGTTGTCATCCGCATTCCGTACGGCGGCGGCATCGGCTCGATCGAGCACCACTCCGAGTCTCCGGAAGCGCTGTTCGCACACACTGCCGGCCTGCGCATCATCTCGCCGTCCAACGCCCACGATGCTTACTGGATGATCCAGAAAGCCATTGAGTGCCAGGACCCTGTCATCTTCTTCGAACCCAAGCGCCGGTATTGGCTCAAGGGTGAAGTGGACGTCGAGAATGCCGGCCTCTCGGAGAATCCCTTCAAGGCGCACGTTGTGCGCGAGGGGACCGATGCCACCATCGTGGCTTACGGACCGCTGGTGCCTGTGGCCTTGGCAGCCGCCAACGCTGCCACCGAGGACGGACGGAGCATCGAGGTGATCGACCTCCGTTCCATCTCGCCCCTGGACTTCGACACCGTGGAAGCCTCGGTCAAGAAAACCGGCCGGCTGATCGTCGCCCATGAGGCCCCCACCTTCGGCGGCATCGGAGGTGAGATCGCGGCACGTATCAGCGAGCGGGCGTTCCTGCACCTTGAAGCTCCTGTGATCCGTGTGGGCGGATTCCACATGCCCTATCCCGTTGCCAAGGTGGAAGAGGACTACTTGCCGGACATCGACAAGATCCTCGAAGCGCTCGACCGCTCCCTGGCCTACTAAAGCCCAGAGGCCTACCAGCGCCCACTGGCCTACCAAACCGCCCTGATCCTGCCCGGCTTCGCTGCCAGGTAACCGGAAACCGAGGACCACTGTGACTGTAAAGAAATTCAACCTGCCGGACGTAGGCGAGGGCCTGACCGAGGCCGAGGTAGTGGCTTGGAAGGTCAAGCCCGGCGACGTTGTGGCGATCAACGATGTCCTGTGCGAGATCGAGACCGCCAAGTCCCTCGTCGAGCTGCCGTCGCCCTTCGCGGGCACAGTTACCGAGTTGCTGGTGGAAGAGGGCATCACAGTGGAGGTCGGCACGGCAATCATCGCTGTTGCCGAAGGCGTGGAAGGCACAGAGGGTACAGGCGATGTCGCGCCGGCAGCTCCCGCTATCGAGATGCCGCTGTACGGCAAACTGCCCGCCGATGACGACCACGATGACAACCGTCCGGCCGGTGGACCGCTGGTCGGTTCGGGACCGAAGGCCGACGCCGTCAAGCGCCGCGTGCGTAAGCGGCCGGCAGGTTCGGTAGAGGCAGCCACGGTCGCCGAGAATGCCGAAGGTACCGTTCAGGACCACCAGGCAGTTCTTGAAGCCAAGGCGGCCGAAGCGCCGGCTTCCCACCGCACGACGCCGGCACGCACCGTCGTCGCGCCTGTCTCCGAAGCGCCTGTCGCCGAAGCGCCTGTCGCCCAGGCGCCGGTTATCCAGGCGCCGTCCGCACCAGCAACCCAGCCCGCGGGCACGCCGACGGCCGCTTCCCGGGGCGCAGCCATCAGCGGCACCATCAGTGGCCTGGTGAACAAGGTCCTTGCCAAGCCTCCTGTTCGCAAGTTCGCCCGGGATTTGGGCATCGATCTCGCCGACGTCGTGGCCACGGGCCAGCGCGGCGAGGTGACCCGTGAGGACCTGGTCAGCTACCAGGCGCAACGCGATGCCGAACACGATCAGGCTGACTCGTTCTGGGGCGCGTCCAAGAAGCCGCAGGACCAGCGCGTTGAGCGTCTACCCGTCAAGGGTGTGCGCAAGGCGACCGCCAAGGCCATGGTGGAGTCAGCGTTCTCAGCTCCCCACGTCAGCATTTTTGTGGACGTGGATGCCAGCCGCACCATGGAGTTCGTCAAGCGGCTCAAGGTCTCGCGCGACTTCGAAGGCATCAAAGTTTCGCCGCTGCTCATCCTGGCCAAAGCGGTTATCTGGGCCGCTGCCCGCAACCCCAGCGTCAACGCCACTTGGGTGGACAATGCTGACGGGAACGGAAACGCCGAGATCCAGGTGAAGCACTACATGAACCTGGGCATTGCAGCCGCCACCCCGCGCGGCCTCATGGTCCCCAACATCAAGGACGCCCAGGACCTCTCGCTCAAGGAATTGGCCTTGGCGCTCAACGAGCTGGCCACCAAGGCGCGTGCAGGCAAGACCCAGCCGGCGGAGATGCAGGGCGGAAGCCTGACCATCACCAACATCGGTGCACTGGGCATTGATACCGGAACGCCAATCATCAACCCGGGCGAGGTTGCCATCATCGCGTTCGGAACCATCAAGCAGAAGCCCTGGGTCCTGGACGGCGAAGTCATTCCCCGCTGGATCACCACGCTGGGCGGTTCGTTCGACCACCGCGTGGTGGACGGCGACCTGTCGGCGCGCTTCATGGCCGATGTTGCAGCCATTCTCGAAGAACCGGCGCTGCTGCTTGACTGACAGGCACGCCTCACCGCGTCCGGACGCCGCGCCCTACCCGGACGCCGCGCCCTACCCCGACGCCGCGCCCTACCCCGACGCCGCGCCTGTTGCTGAGGTGGCCGCCAACGTCCCAGGGCACGTGCCCCCTCAACTGGTGTCGGGGCCGTGGCGCACGGTTGCCCGTGTCCTGACGGAGGTGTTCCAGCCGCCGGTTGTGGTGTTTGGGCTGTTATTGATCAGCCCCGCGATCGAGCCCGGATTTCCTGGAACCATGTGGTTCGGCCTCCTGGCCGCGTTGTTCGTTTGTGTCCTCCCGCTGGCCTATGTGCTGGTGATGGTCAAATTGGGCAGGATCACGGACCACCATGTCAGCGACCGGCGCCAACGGCCGGCCCTGCTGCTGATGGCCCTGGTGTCGGTGGTGGTTGGCCTGGTGGTGCTGCACCTGATGAATGGTCCGGTCAGCGTCTTGGTAATGATCATCGCGCTCATCGGTGGTATCGGGATACTGGCGGTGGTCAGCGCCTTCTGGAAGATGAGCGGGCATGCGTCTGCCCTTGCCGCGGCGGCCGTCATTGTGGTCGCCATGTTTGGGCCCGCATGGCTGCCTGTACTTCTCCTGGTGCCAGCAGTGGGCTGGTCACGACTGGTCCTGCGTGCCCACACCTTGGGCCAGGTCATCGTCGGCTCGCTGTTTGGTGGCGTGGTGATCGCCGGCCTGTGGTGGTTGTTGCAGGACATGATGCTCTAGCACTGCTGGCTTGCCGCCTAGATCACCACTTGTTGCCCATCCCGGATAACCCTCAGCGGTGATGGCCGGTCGACCACCAATTCGGGGATTGAGTTTGCTGCGAATTCGAGACGGTCACCTGATTCCGCACCGGAGAAATCGCTAACAGCCGCCGATCCCACAAGCTCTGCGCCTGCAACCGTAGCGATCCTGAAGCAACGTTCCAGTTCAGCATCGGTGGAAGCACCAGTGCGGTATCCGAGCAGATGCGCGCGGTCCATCATGCTCCCCGTACCAAAGGGTGACCACGCGTCCCGGACTCCGTCGGAGCCGAGCGCAACTTTGACCCCGTGTCTTTCCATGACGTCCAGAACAGGGACCGGATCGGCACCCAGGGCACACGTCGCCATCCACATTCCGGCCTCGGCCATGGCATCAAGGGTGGCTTCGAGCCCGGGTTGCGCAGGGTCACAAAGAGCAAAAGCATGTCCGATGGTGACGCGGCCCTGCATGCCTTCAGCCCGCGTGCGCTGTGCGATGTCCCGCAATTGTGCCAGTCCGTCCGGTCCGGCGTCGTGGAGGTGGATGTCCACGTCCCTGCCATGCTTGTTCGCCAGTCCGAAGACCGCCTTCAGATGGCCATCCAGATCGCCGTCCAGCGAAGCAGGGTCAAGGCCGCCCACCAGGTCTGCCCCCTCAGCCAATGACGCTTCCATGAGGTTGAGCGTCCCCGGATTACTGAGGAGGCCGAACTGCGGGAAAGCGACGATTTGGACGTCGAGGAAGGGTGCAAGGCGTTCCGCGGCCGCCCTGACGCCGTGAATGTTCCTGAGCCCGATCTGGGTACCGACGTCAACGTGCGCCCGCATCGCCATGGTCCCCTGGAGGACAGCTTGCCTCATCAACGCGAAGGAACGTTCCTCCACGCTGTCCTGGAACGAGAGCTGTGCACGGAGATCGTTTTCGATGAGGTCGGCCAGCGTGGGGGCGGATCGGCGGGGCAACCATCCAGAACCCACTGTGGTCTTATCCGGGTGAATGTGTGCGTCCACTAAGCCCCGCGTCGTGAGGAGAGACGGGCCGCCGGACCAACGGCTTTGGCCTACTTCGCGGGTTGGTGAATGTGTTGTCATAAGGCCTCCCAAGTAATGTCTCCACGGTATACCAAAGCGCCACCACGATGGAGTTTTGCAGGAAAAACGCCTGAAAACCAGCTTACAAAAGAACGAGAAGCGCTTTTTGGAATACCAAATCTATACAGAACTCGGTCGAGCGCCTACTCTAATGATCACCATTCATTTATGTGATGTGAATCGCATCGAGGAGAAGCCCATGGACACTACCCCAGCAAGTGCTACCCAAATCCCGCCCTCTGGGCCAACGCTCAAGAGGGTCCTTGGCTTGCCGTCATTGGTCGCCTTCGGGTTAACGTCCATGGGTATCTTGTCCGTGGTGGCGGTCTACGGACCCGGTACGGAGATCAGTGATGGACATCTTCCAGCAGCCTACATAGCTGCCCTGGTAGCCATGCTCTTTACAGCTCATAGCTACGGACAAATGGCACGCAATGTTCCTGTCACCGGTGGCGCGTACGCCTACGCGTCAAGGGCTTTTGGCAAGCCTGTGGGCTTCATGGTGGGTTGGGCCATGATGCTGGACTACCTGTTCCTGCCCATGGTCAACTTCCTGCTCTTCGGCCTCTATCTCAACAGCCTGCTGCCTGCCATACCATCACAGCTCGCAGTCCTGGCTTGTCTGCTGGTGGTGGGCCTCTTCAGTGTGATCGGTGTTGCGTGGATCAAGAAGATGAACTTTGTAGTGGTGGCGGCGTCCGTCGTCGTCATTCTTGTCTTCCTCGTGCTGGCGGTCCTCAACGCTCCGGACCTGACTGTGGAGAACCTCATCCGGCCCCTCACTCTTGGGGAGGGTGGGCTGGCGCCGGTCATGGCCGCCGCTGCAATGGTGTCCTTTGCGTTCCTGGGGTTCGACGGCGTCTCCACGCTGTCCGAGGAAGCGCGCAACCCGAAGAGGGACGTGCCGCGGGGCATTATCTTGTCCACGCTGTTCGCAGGTGTTGGTTACGCGCTGTTTTCCGTAGCCGGCAGCCTCATCGCTCCCGAGTGGAGGGCCATTGAGAACCTTGATGCAGCAGGAACGGAGCTCATGCAACGTGCCGGCGGCGATGTCCTGATGGTGGTCTTCGTGGTGGTTAACCTCGGCGGACTTGTTCTCTGCGGCACGGCGGCCCAGATGAGTGTCAGCCGGGTCATCTATGCCATGGGGCGGGACAACATCCTGCCCGGGGCCTTCTCCACGCTGAACCTGCGCTTTCGCACGCCGCATGTGGCGGCGCTGCTGGTATCCGCAGTCTCACTGGTTGCTTTGTTCATCACCTTGGAACAGGCGGTCTACATGATCAACTTCGGGGCTTTGATTGCCTTCGCCGCGGTCAACCTGGCCACCATCAAGGTGCTGTTCTTTGACTTGCGTAAGCGCGGTCCCCAAAACGCGCTGCGGAACCTGATCATGCCGCTGCTGGGATTCGCCTTCATCGCGTGGCTGTGGACGTCACTCGCCTGGTTCACGTATCTGCTGGGAGCAGCGTGGCTTGCGGTGGGTGCAACCATCTACGTGGTGAGCCGCAGGAGGGCCGGAGGCAATATCGCCCTGGATTTCGACGACGCGACCCCTCTTGAGGAGCCGCATCCCGTCTCAGCTAAAACGCCGGGTAGCTGACCAGCAGCGCCTGGAGTTCGGTGGTGGACATGTGGTTGGCCATCTCGACGCTGATGCCCATGGCAACAGCGGCGACGGTGAGCATGGCAACGCATGCCACGGACAGGAAGCGCCAGTCCTTACGGAACACGCTGCCGAAAGTCTCCGGCATATCAAGTCCCGGAGTGATCATGTTGGGGGCGCTGTCCCAGGAGCCGTCGTCGAGCATCGCGATGATGCGATCGTTACTGCGGTCGTAGCGCATGGTGCTGATGTTGTTGCCGTGGCGGGCAAGCAGAATGTCGTGTCCCACGCGCTGGCGCGGCTGCAAAGTAAGCAAGAAAATGATCCCCTGAAGTCGGATGGTGGAGGCGGCACGCGCCATTGGGGGCATCTCGATTTTATAACGATGACTTCAGGGGAATGGCTCGAAAGACGCCAAACGCCGGGTGAGGCTCCCCACCCGGCGGCGTGATTCAGCTCGCTTTACGGCTGGTCGGTCTTGGCGATGTAGACATCGCAGGGTGCCGTGTGGGCCACGGTGTTTGCCACACTGCCCAGAACCCTGCCCAGGCCCTGCATGCGCCGGTTGCCCACCACGATCAGCCGGGCATCCTGCATTTCGGCTTCCTTCACCAAGGCTTCGCCGGGCTTGCCACGCGCCGCGGAGTAGGTGATGTCCAGGCCCTCATGGGTCAGTCGCTCCGCCACGGTACGGGCTACGGTCTCCGCTTCGGCGGCGTCTGACACGATCCACTTGTCGGTGCCGATCTCAACCACCTCAGTACGGTTGCTGTCGAAAGCGCTGACAACGCGCAGGCTGGCTCCGAGTCCGATGGCCAGCTGCTGGGCGGCCTGTGCTGCCCTCATCGCCGTCTCGCTGCCGTCTACTCCGACAATCACAACTCCGGTCATTGTGCTGCTCCTTCATTGGTGGCTGTGATGGCTTCTGCCAAAACTGGGGCCAGGCGGCGGACGCCTTCGGCAATCGTATCGGGCGGCACTGCGCTGAAGGCCAGGCGGAGCTTGTTGGAGGGGCCGTCGGCGGGGGAGAAGGCTGCGCCGGGGATGAAGACGACGCCGGCGTCGATGGCCTTGGCGAGCAAGGGGTACGTGTCCACGCCTTGGGGGAGGGTGACCCAGACGAAGAAGCCGCCGTCGGGGCGGGTCCATGTAAGCCCGGCGGGCATGTACTCATCCAACGCGGAGAGCAGGGCCTCGCACCGCTCCGCGTACAGCGTGCGGTACGTATCGATCTGGCTTTTCCAGTCATAGTCGCGGAGATATGCCGAGACGATCATCTGGTTCAGTGGCGGCGGGCAGAGCGTCACGGCTTCGGAGGCCAGGTAGAAGCGGCGCTGCAGGTGCGCGGGAACCAGTGCCCAGCCGATCCGGAGGCCGGGAGCGAAGATCTTGGAGAAGGAGCCGAGGTAGATGACATCGTCCGGGTTGGCCGCGCGCATCGGGGCGATGGGATGGCCATCGAAACGCAGGAGTCCGTAGGGGTTGTCCTCCAGGACAATGATGTTCGCGTCCCGGCAAATATCGACGATCCGTTGCCTGCGTTCGGCGGCCAGGGTGATCCCGGAGGGGTTGTTGAAGTTGGGGATCGTGTAGAGGAATTTGATGTTCTTTCCCTCTGACTGGAGCGCCGCGATCCTGGCCTCAAGAAGCTCAGGTACCAGGCCGTCGTCGTCCATGTCGATCGGTGTCACCTCGACTTGGAATGCCTCGAACGTGTTCAAGGCCCCCACGTAGGTGGGGTTTTCCACCAGGACCACATCGCCGGGGTTGCAGAAGACCTTGGTGGCCACATCCTGCGCCGACTGTGAGCCGGCGGTGATGACCACATTGCCGGGATCAGCGTCGGTGATGCCCTCTGCCGCCATGATGTCGCAGATCTGGGCACGGAGCTCTTCGGTGCCCTGGCCGCCGCCGTACTGCAGGGCCGTCATGCCTTCCTCGGCGATGATGCGGGCTGCGGTCTGGCCGAGCTTATCCAACGGCAGCGACTGCAGGTAGGGGTTGCCCCCGGCGAGTGAGACAAGGCCGGGCCGCATCGAGATGTCGAAGACATCGCGAACGGCGGATTGCTTGATGTTGGCGGCCCGCGCGGAGAACAGTTCCTCGTGCGGGTGGGCGGCCGTGGCGGCCCGCTCAATGGCGTCGATGGCTTCAGCGGGCAGCGTTGCGCCGGCATCCAATGTTTCGTGGGTCACAGTGACAGGATACTCCTCGATGTTGCTAATGAGGCAACAGTTGTTTTCAGATCTCTCCCAGTTTGGCACTCCCCGCTTTACGTCGCGATCGGGAAGGGCTGGAATGTAGCTATGACAGCGCACCGGGGATCCGTGACCAAGGCCGAACAGTTCCACAAACTCCATGATGCAGGGCCTGTGCCGCTGGTGCTGGTGAACGTGTGGGACGCCGCTTCCGCCCGCGTTGTCCAGGAAGCAGGGGCGACGGCGATTGCCACTTCAAGCTCGGCCGTCTCCTGGAGCCTGGGCTTCCGGGACGGGGACCATGTGCCGTGGGGGCTGGCCATGGCCGCGTTGGGTCGCGTTGTTGGCGCCACCACCCTGCCGGTGACCGCGGACATCGAGACGGGCTACGGACGCACCGATGATGAACTGCGGGCAACCGTCCACGCCGTCCTGGACGAGGGTGCTGTGGGCATCAACATCGAGGACTCCGCGGCCGAACCGCTCACCGACATCGCCGAGCAATCGCGTCGCATAGCCCTCATCCGCGCCGTGGCCGATGACCGCAGGATCCCACTGTTCATCAATGCCCGCACGGACACTTATCTGTCCGGACGGTTTCCGGAGGAGGCTTTCGACGAGACGCTGCGGCGTGCCGAGGCCTACCTCACTGCCGGTGCCGATGGCGTCTTCGTGCCCGGCGTCCTGGATCTGCATGTCCTCCATGAACTATCCAGCCGCATACCGGCGCCGCTGAACGCGCTGGCGGGCGTAGGGGCGCCGTCGCCGCTGGAACTGCACGACGCCGGCGTCCGTCGCGTCAGTATCGGCGGCAACACCGCGAAGGCTGCCTACGCCAAGGTGGCCCGGGTTGCGAAGGAGATCCTGGGCGACGGCAACTGGGCCGGCCTCGCCGGCACGCGCAGCCACGACGAGATGGATGCACTCTTTGCGGAGGGGCCCAAGTACAGCTTGTGAACTGATGCAACGCACGACGGCGGAGCCCGCCTTTAATGTCGGACCTCACCGATAGCTTGGGATCTGTAGCAAAGGCCACCACGGCAGGGGAGTACGGATGGCACGACGCAGTGTGCAGTTTTGGCGGATCGAACAGCTGAACGGTGATGAGCTCAGCCGTCCCTTTCCGGCGCGCCGGGTAGTGGAGGTCCTAAAGAAAGCCCAGGATTCCGCGACGGACCGGCATTTCACCAGTGTGGACGGGACTGTGTTGCTCGCGCAGGCGGTGGCATCCTCGCCTCATCCTGTGCTGTTGCTGGACCGTGTCCGGGATACCAACCTACCGAGTGTCGGCGACGCCCTTGGCCGGCGTAAACCACTCCCGCTGGCTCCCGGCGACCACCTCCTGGAGACCACCTATTTCGCTTTCCTAAAAAGGAACGTCATCGCCGTGCTCACCAGCGGTAACGGGCCCCGGGCATCCCGGATGGGGGAGTACCTCGGAGGGATGCTGGGACTGGAACCCGCCCTGGTTCCTGTGGTGAGGGAGGACATCGAGGAAATCCTCACCCGGCTTGAAGTAAGCCGTTTCGAGTTTGCGCTTCCCGCGGAGCGCCTTTCAGGGAAGCTGATGGAAGGTGAATGGGCCGACGTCCTGGAGAGCGCCTCGCGCCTCATGAACGAAGGAACGTTCCGCATTTCCCTGAGCGTGGGCCGTTCCGGGAGGGCGGAGGATAAGCAGCGGATCCGGGATCGTATTCAGCAACTCATCGACCTCTTCCGCCGGGCTGGGTCCGTGGAGCACTTTGACTACGTGGTGGCGGAGGGCAAGGACTCGCTGACAGGTGACCGGGAGGTGGTGGATCTCCTGAAGGAACGGTTCGTTTCACACATCGAGGTTGACCCGGACGTGTTCAACGATCCTCAGAAGTCAGTGGCCGAGGCCATTGCCATCCTCAACAAACAAGCCCGGGACAACGAGGCCTTCTTTGCCAGGACCCTGCCGGACGTCAAGGGCCCTGCTGACTCGAGCCTGGTGCCGGACATCGTTGCGGGCGGAATGACTGCTGTGCGCGATGCTCTCGCCGCCGCGGCACTCGCTGATGAAGCCGCGGCAGGCGGTGCCGGCCATGAGCTTGTACGAGGTTGATATCGAACGCTCCGGAAGGCGACGGACCCTGTGGCGGTGGTTCCTGCTGCATCCCACTGCCGACTACCTGTGGGCGGTTCTTGCCGTCCTGATCTGGTGGGGCATTACATTGCTGGCGCGTCAGCCGTTGTTGCTGGAAGGGGTTGATGCCGGAACCCGGCGAACCCTCTTCCAAACGCTCGCCACCTTGGCCGGCGCCACGGCCGGGCTGACACTCACCAGTGTTTCCATGCTTATCAACGTGCTGGGCAAGAAAGCCGCGCCGGGCCAGCGGGAACTTCCCCTGGAGAAATTATCGGCAACCCATCGCCGCCAGATCGGTGAGGTGTTCCTGTTCGCCATCCCCGGGCTTGGCCTGTTGCTGATCGCTGCGCTGGTCACCATGGTGCTGGAAGGAGGCGCGCCCACTGGCTTGTGGATTCCTGAGGGTGTGGTGTTCGTGCTGGCGTTCGCTTCTGCCTTGGCTTTGTTGCGGGTGGCCTGGGCCCTCCGGAGGGTGCTGGCGATCGCGACTGCGTGATGAAGGTGGCTGATTCTTCGAGGACCGGTCCGGCTCCTTACCACCGCGACCACTTCCACGGGTTCCAGCACCCTGAAACTGAAGAAATGTGCGGTAACCAGCACCCGATCACCACGAGACACGGGATTCGGTGAATCGACGGAGAATCCGCTTGCGGTCTTCACTCCCCACCGCAGCACCTGTTCGTCAGGACATGTCATCAAGCGTTTTCCCCCAAAGAGTTGCTCTCCAAAGACTCTGCTCACCGTACCGCTGCTCACCGTACGCTGAGGGCCTCCGTCAACGTCCTGCCGTTCACATAGATCTCGGCCCGCGACGCACCGCTGGCCGCCACGATGGTCTGCGTCAGTTGCGCCTGGATGCGTGGAATGTCGCATACACCCCCGGGCCGCAGCGACCCGCTGAGGTTCACCACCACGGTGGCCCCGCTCATGTAGCCGGACAGGTAGCGCAGGGAGGAACCGGCCAGGGCATCGTAGAGGGCTGCATCGCTGTCCACCGGCATTCCTGCCTCCAGCAGCCGGCCCAGCGCCACGGTCAGCGGATCCCCGGGAACGGCCATGCCGCGGACGGGAACAAGGCTGTCGTTGCAGCCGAACCGCACGCCGCGGGCGCCGCCGTCGTCGATTGCCACGTAGTACACCGCCGGACCGGAGGCATCCACGGTCTTTACCGTGCCGGTTTCTGCAGGCTCCGGAGCGCTGGTGCCCGGTTCGGGTGAAGGCTCGACGGCGGCACGCGGCTGGGTAGGCGCGGCTGCGGAAACGTCCGGGGTGCCCGGGGGAGCGGATGAAAGTGCCGGCGGTGTTGGTGTTGCCGGCGAGGGCGGCGCGGCGGATACGGAAACGGACGGCGTGCCGGGGACTACGGGGGCAGAAGCCGAGGCAACAGGGCGCGACGCAGAAGGCGTTGCACTCTGTGAGGGTGCCGTCGGCGTCACGGAGACGGTCGGCAAAGGGGCTGCGCCTTCGGGGACAGCAGGATCTGCGGGGACAGTGGTGCAGCCAGCCACTCCCAGGCTGAAGAAGAGGCAGGCAGCCGTGATCGCCGTCGTACTTTTTAGTCCCCGTCCGGCATACATGACAGCCCCGCGCTCCTGTCCACCTGTATCTCCAACGTTAGGCCGGGTGGACGGAACACAACATGCCGCTACGGTGACGGTTCGGACAAGAGTTGGTCACGTTGGGGCTGTCCGGCAGGCCAACAGTCGGCAGGAACGCGAAGGCCCCCGCCCCGCACAAAAGCGGAACGGGGGCGTTGAAGGCGAAAGACTAGGCTGCTGCTTCTTCGTCCTGGGCGGCCGTCAGCGGCTCGAAGATGCCCTTGATCTGCTCTACGACCTCGGCGTCGTCCTTCGGGTGCAGTTCGGCGAAGCGGATCATCGAACCCGGGACGGCCAGCTTGACGTCTTCCAGGACCTTGGCACCTGCGATGCCGGCTGCTTTGCGGGCCTCGTCCTGGGCCCACACGCCACCGAACTGGCCAAAAGCGGTTCCGACGACGGCGGTCGGCTTGCCGGAGAGGGCGCCGGCGCCGAACGGGCGGGACAGCCAGTCAATGGCGTTCTTCAGCGAGGCGGGCATGGTGCCGTTGTGCTCGGGGGTGACCAGCAGGATGGTGTCGGCGTCGGCTGCTGCGGCGCGGAGTGCGGCGGCTTCGGCGGGGACCTGACCTTCGACGTCGATGTCCTCGTTGTAGAACGGGATGTTGCCCAGCGAGCCGTGGATCTGCACATCAACATTCTCAGGCGCGTTCAGCTGGATGGCTTCGGCGAGCTTCTTGTTGTGGGAATCGGCGCGGAGGCTGCCGACGAGGGTAAGAACGGTGCTCTTGGACATGGTGTCTCCTTGTGTCTGGCCGGGTACCTTGCGGAACCCGACCTGCGGTATCTGGGCTTTGGAGCCTTCATCGATACTAAACGGACTATGGTCCGCTTTCTATTCCCGGGGTCTAGAATATTTCTGTGAGCTCCATCCCTCTTCGGCCGGACGTGCCCCTGGGCGCGCCCCACGAGCGCAGCGATGCCGCCCGAAATCGTGAGCGCCTTCTCAACGCTGCCCGGGACCTGGTGGCCGAGTTCGGCGCGGAAGCACTCACTATGGACGCGCTCGCCTGTAAGGCCCATGTAGGCAAGGGCACTGTCTTCCGCCGGTTCGGCAGCAGGGCGGGGCTCATGATGACTCTGTTGAGCGATTCTGAATCCGAGTTCCAACACGGCTTCATGTTCGGGCCACCACCGCTGGGTCCAGGCGCCGCCGCAAAGGAACGACTGATTGCGTTCGGCGAAGGGCGGATCTTCTTCGTCCTGGAAAACGGCGAACTCCTGAAGGCGGCGGGTGCTGCCACCCGCAACAGGTTCGATGTCCCCGCAACCAAGCTCTCCCACCGCCACATGGAGATCTTGCTCCGCGAGGCCGGGATTGCTGATCCCTGGGTGATGGCCATGTCCCTGACCTATGCCCTGGACCCTGAGCGCATTGTGGATGACGTCCGAGTGCGCGGCATTTCACCCACGCGCCTCACGGACTCCTGGCGCGAACTGATCACGCGGCTGCTGCCCGCCACCTGACTGCCCGCGGGTGGGCCGCGCTCCGCTGCTGCCGGCCGCGCAACCCGCCGCCCCGCCTGTTAGCGCCCCCATTGCCGCTACTTCAGGCGCATAAGTGCCATTGGCGTCGGTAACGTGACGCAGTCTGCACATAACAATCTGGCTGCAGGCGGGAAACTGGACGCGAGGAAGCAAAACGTGAAGCAGTTATTGTGGTAGTTTCCTCTTGAATGTGACGCATGCCATACAGGGCTGGTGGTCACTGAAGGGGTGTGGGGGACCCAAGAACCCGCTGCATCAATTCGTAGCTGACGCCGGCCACAGCCGGGAACCGCGGAAGGACGAGCATTGAGTTTTGCCACGATTCGGGGCAGCCGCCCGACATGCTGAAATATCTGATGAAGCGGTCGGGCATCTACCTGATCATGATCTTCCTGACCACCAGCGCCGGGTATTTCCTGGCAGTCTCCTCGCTCAAGCCGGCGGTTCTGGAGCAAGAGAAAATTCCGCGGCCAACCCCGGAACAGGTAGCAGCGTCATTCCGTGGACTGGGACTTGACCCGGAGTTAAACCCCTGGGAACGGTACATTCAGTGGCTTGGCGGCATCGTCACCCGCTGGGACTGGGGACGCAGCCCGAACGGCGCGTTCGTCAACGCCGAGTTCGCGGACCGCGTGATGGTCTCCACCCGGCTGTTCATCGCCTCCATCATCCTGACCCTGGTCATCGGCGTCGCACTCGGTGTCTATTCCGCCGCACGCCAGTACAAGTTCCAAGACCGTGTCATCACGTCCTACAGCTACCTGGTCCACATCCTCCCAGCGCCCATCGCCTACTTCCTGGTGCAGCTCGGCGCCATCAGCATCAACGAGGCCGTTGGGGAGCGCATCTTCTTCGTGACGGGAATTTCGACGCCGGGAATCGACCCTGGCTGGCCGGCTTTCGTGGACCTGGTTGCCCACTACGCCGTGCCCACCTTCGCGATGACCATCTTTGGTTGGGCCGGTTACCAGATAGCCCAGCGGCAGTATCTCCTGGACAACGTCAATGCCGACTTTGTCCGCACAGCACGGGCCAAGGGGCTCACCCGCAACCAGGCCATCCGAAAGCACGCCCTGCGCGTCTCCTTCATCCCGGTCGCCCAGAGCATCGCGTTCACCATCCCGGCGATCTTCACCGGCGGCTTCTTCGCCGAGGCCATCTTCGCGTGGCCGGGCATCGGCCTCTGGAGCATCCAGGCCATCAGCCTGCAGGATGTCAACGTCGCCACCGCCACGCTGGCCTACGGCTCCGTGATCTTCGCGATCGGGGCCATCCTTGCCGACTTCGCCACCACGCTGGTCGATCCACGAGTGAGGGTCCAGTCATGACCAACATCATCGATCCCATTGCGGAAATCGACGAATCCCGGGTCGGCGACCAGGATGTCGTCATCGGCAAGTCCCGCATCATCTTCCGTCGCTTCATGCGGAACCGTACCGCCGTCGCCGGGTTGTTCATCTTCCTCGCATTGTTCCTCTTCTCGATTTTCGGCGGGTTCCTGACGTCGTGGGACAAAGACACGCTTGATCCGTTGAACATTGGTATGCCGCCCTCGCCGGACCACCTGCTGGGCACCACGCAGGCCGGCATCGACCTCATGGCGCTCATTGTGGACGGCACACGGACTTCCATCCTCATCGGCTTGATCGTGGGCGGCATTTCCGTGTTGATTTCCGCGGTGTATGGCTGCACCATGGCCTTCTTCGGCGGCAAGGTGGACGCCACCATGCTGTTCATCCTCGAAGCACTCATCATGATGCCCGCCATCCTGGTGGTGGCCGTTGCAACCAGCGGCAGCGGTGGTCTGAAGGACCTCCCCAGCTGGCTCCTGCTCGTCGTCGTCCTGCTGTTCTTCAGCTGGATGGGAACTGCCCGCCTGGTGCGTTCGCTGTCGTTGTCGCTCATGCAGCGCGATTACGTCAAAGCCGCCAAGTACATGGGCGTCCCGTCCCGCCGCATCGTGTGGCGCCACCTGGTTCCGAACATTGGCTCATTGCTGGTGCTCGATTTCACCCGCGGCATCACCGGCGCAATCCTGGCCGAAGTTGCGTTCTCCTTCATCGGCATCGGCATCAAACTTCCAGACGTCAGCCTGGGTGTCCTGATTGGCCAAGCCACGGGCCAGGTGTCCTCCTTCCCGTGGATGTTCTGGGTACCGCTGACTGTCATGTTCCTGCTGACCGGTTCGCTGGCCATGATGAACGACGGCCTCCGCGACGCCTTCGACCCCAGCTCCAGCTCCATCGGCCGGGCGAAGACCAAGACCGCAAAGAAGGTCAACAAATGAGCACCAACATCTCCCACACGCCGGCCGAACGCCTCCGCGACGCTGGACTTTACGCTCCCGGCGACGCCGTCCTCAGCGTTCGCGACCTCAACGTCCGCTTCAACTCCGAAAACGGTGTGGTCCACGCTGTCCGCGGAGTGGATTTCGATCTCATGCCCGGGAAGACCCTGGGCATCGTGGGTGAGTCCGGCTCCGGCAAGTCCGTGACGTCCATGGCCGTCATGGGGCTGCTCCCCGAAACCGCGGACATCACCGGCTCCGTGCGCTTCAAGGGCAAGGAGCTCCTTGGCCTGTCTGACAAAGCCATGTGCAAGCACCGCGGCAGTGACATTGCCATGGTGTTCCAGGATCCGCTGTCCTCGCTGACGCCCGTCTACACGGTGGGCAACCAGATCATTGAGGCGCTGACGGTCCACAACCCCACCATGAGCAAGCAGGCCAAAGAAGCCCGCGCCGTCGACCTTCTACGCATGGTGGGCATCCCGAGCCCTAAGGACAGGCTGAAGGCCTTCCCGCATGAGTTTTCCGGTGGCATGCGCCAGCGCGTCATGATCGCCATCGCGATTGCCAACGATCCTCGGGTGCTCATCGCTGATGAACCCACGACGGCGTTGGACGTCACCATCCAGGCGCAGGTGCTGGAAGTCCTGCACACGGCGCAGGAGGAGACCGGCGCCGCCGTCGTCATGATCACCCATGACCTCGGTGTCGTAGCGGGCATGGCCGACGACATCATGGTGATGTACGCGGGCAAGCCGGTGGAGACCGGCACTGTGGAGGACATCTACTACAACCCCCGGATGCCATATACCTTGGGCCTGCTCGGGGCCGTGCCGCGTGTGGATACCTCGGGCAAGCAGTCGCTGGTGCCCATCGAAGGGACCCCGCCCAACCTGGCGTTGCCCGTCACTGGATGCTCCTTCGCCGCTCGGTGCCCGATGGTGAGCGATGCCTGCCTTCAGGGCGAACCGGAACTGTTCCCGGTGCCCGGAGTTGAAGGTCAGACTTTGGGTCACAAGGCAGCCTGCATTAAGGCAGACCAGCTCAGCGGCGACGCTGACGCCCACAAGATTTTCCACGCGCCGCCCAAGCCGGTGTCAAAGTTCGACGGCGTTGCCCGCGTCGAGCGCGACAAGGTCCTGGAACTCAAGGATGTAAAAAAGCACTTCCCGCTGCTCAAGGGTGCCCTGATCAAGCGGCGGATCGGCACGGTCAAGGCCGTGGACGGGCTGAGCTTCGACATCCGCGAGGGCGAGTGCGTCTCCATCGTGGGCGAGTCCGGTTGCGGTAAGACCACCACGCTCCTGGAGATCATGGAATTCCACCCGGATCAGATGGGCGAAGTCATCATCGGGGGCGTCAGCAACAAAGTGGCTACCGACCACAAGACCAAGATGGCCATGCGCAAGGAAATGCAGATGGTTTTCCAGGACCCCACCGGCGCCCTGGATCCACGCTTCACCGTGTATGAAGTCCTGGCTGAGCCCTTGGAAAACCTCGGGATGCCCAAGGCCGCCATCAAGAAACGCATCATGGAACTCATGAAGCTGGTGGGCCTGCAGCCTGACCACGTGAACCGCTTCCCCAACCAGTTCTCCGGCGGTCAGCGCCAGCGTATCGGCATAGCCCGGGCTCTGGCGGTCAATCCCAAGCTCGTGGTCCTGGACGAGCCGGTTTCTGCCTTGGACGTCTCCGTCCAAGCCGGAGTCATCAACCTGTTGGACAAGCTCCGGGCCGAGTTGGGGCTGAGCTACCTGATGGTGGCCCACGACCTCTCCGTGGTCCGCCACATTTCAGACCGGGTTGCCGTGATGTATCTGGGCAAGATCGTGGAGACCGGCGACGTAGACGATGTCTTCGACAATCCGCGCCACCCTTACACCCGGGCGCTTTTGTCCGCCATCCCGGTGCCCGACCCGAACCTGGAACGTACCCGCGAACGCATAATCCTGCAGGGTGACCTTCCCAGCCCGCTTGATGCTCCCAAGGGATGCAATTTCGCCACCCGTTGTCCCGTGTTCGCCGCACTACCTGCCGCAAAGCAGGAGAAGTGCCTTACTCTGGAGCCGCCATTGGCTTCTGAGAAGGAAGGCGCGCAGGACTTCGCCTGCTTCTTCCCGGACGGAGAGCTGGATGCCGACATGCTGGTGGTGCATGCCTGACGACATATGAAGCATTGAATACATCCCTGGTCTCAACTCGCAAAGATATTTCAGTCGTAAACACGAAGGGCAAACCATGAAGAAGTACACGACGATTGGCGGCGTAGCGCTCGTAGCAACGCTCATGCTGACCGCTTGCGGCGGGGGAACGCCGTCGGGTCCGGCCTCGCAGAAGGCAGAAGAAAGTGGCGGCGACATCAGCAAGCTGATCAGCGTCAACGCCAAGGAAGCAAAAGATCTTGAGCAGGGCGGCACTGTCACCCTGGGCGTGGGCAGCATTGGACCGGACTTCAATGGTTTCTCCAATGTCGGCAACAGCGCGGATACTTCTGCACTGCTGACACCGGTCAACCCGGCTGCCATCAGCAGCGGCGGCATCGGTGGCTGCTGGAAACTGGACTTCAGTGGCAAGGCAGAGCCCAACAAGGACTTCTGTGAAGAGGTCAAGAGCGAAGTCAAGGATGGCAAGCAGACCATCACCATCAAGGTCAACGAGAAGGCCACCTGGAACGATGGCACACCGATCGACGTCAAGACGTTCCAGAACACTTGGAACATGTTGAAGGGTGAAGACAAGGCCATCGACATTGTCACGGCAGGCAACTACGCCTTCGTTGATTCGGTCGAGGCCGGCGCCAACGACAAGGAAGTCGTTGTTACCACCACCCAGCCTGTCTACCCGCTGGACTCACTCTTCTTCGGATTGATCCACCCGGCCAATAACTCCGCGGAGACCTTCAACACCGGTTTCGCGGGCAACATGCACCCCGAGTGGATGGCCGGCCCGTTCAAGGTTGAAAACTACGACACTACCGCCAAGACGGTCACCATGGTTCCGAACGAGAAGTGGTGGGGCCAGAAGCCGGTCCTCGAGAAGGTCATCTGGCGCCAGATGGAGCCGAGTGCAACCATCGCCGCTTTCAAGAACGGCGAAATCGACGCAGCCAACGGCCGCACCCTGGGGCGCTACAAGCAGCTCGAAGGGACCACCGACTCCGAGATCCGTCGTGGCCAGCGCCTGTTCGCAGGTGGCTTGAACCTGAACGCCAAGCGCCCTGCCCTCACCGACGTTGCCGTGCGTAAGGCGATCTTCACCGCCGTCGACCGCAAGGCCATCCGCGATGTCCGCTTCAACGGCCTGAACTGGTCCGAAGAGAGCTCAGGTTCCATGATGCTCATGCCGTTCTCCGAGTACTACCAGGACAACTACCCCGTGAAGGACACCGGAGCAGATGCAGCCAAGAAGGTCTTGACCGACGCTGGCTACACGGCCAACGACAAGGGCATCATGGCGAAGGATGGCGTCCCGGTCGCCTTCAAGATCACCAACTTCGGTGACGACCCCACTACCGCTGCCACCTCCCAGACCCTGCAGAAGCAGCTCCAGGCCGCCGGCATGGATGTTTCCATCGACCAGCGCGGCGACGCTGACTTCGGCAAGGTTGTTGGCTCACGCGAGTTCGATGTCACCATCTCCGGGTACACCGTTGGCCCGGACGCTACCGACGCTGTGAAGCAGTACTACGACTCCGAGACCAACGAAAATGGCTTGGGCGACGCTGAACTTGATGCCGAGATCAAGCGACTTTCGAGCATCGCGGATGACGCCGAGCGCAACAAGGCCGCCATGGAGGTAGAGAAGAAGCACATGGAGAAGTACTTCTCCATGGGCGTCGTGATGAACGGCCCGGAGATCCAGTTCGTGCGCAAGGGTCTGGCCAACTACGGCCCGTCCCTGTTCCAGAGCCTCTCCAACGTTCCGGACTGGACCACCCTCGGCTGGGAAAAGGGCGCCAAGAAGTAGCCTCCCCGCTGTAGTTGTCCAAGATGTAGTTTCCAGAAGGCCGGGAACATCCCCAACCTGTTCATCGGGTCGGGGAGGTTCCCGGCCTTCGCCGTCCCCACGCTCTCTCACGTCCCGCGTGCTTGGGTCGGACGCTCTCTCACCCGGTGATAGAGGGTTGGCGTGAAAGGGCTGTTATGTGAGAGAGGGTCGGTAGCCTAGGGTCATGACTTCCCAGCCGATCCGTACCGCCGTGGCAGGTTTTGGCCTGTCGGGCAGCGTCTTTCACGCGCCCTTCATTGCCAGCAACCCTGCATATGAGCTTGCCGTCATCTCCACCTCGGACGAGTCGCGCCAAGCCAAGGCCAAGGACCGCTACCCGCAGGCCACCATTGTCAGCACGCCGGAGGACATCCTGGCGCTGGCTGACCAGCTGGACCTCATCGTCCTGGGCACACCGCCCGCAACCCATTTCCCGCTCGCGAAAGCCGCGCTGGAAGCCGGGCTCGACGTCGTCGTGGACAAACCGTTCACGGTCCGCAGCGCCGAGGGCGAGGAACTGATCCGACTGGCGGCGAAATTGGGCCGGGTCCTCACCGTGTACCAAAACCGGCGCTGGGACGGCGACTCGCTCACCGTCAGGAAATTGCTCGACGCCGGAACGCTGGGGACAGTGACCAGGTTCGAGGTGGGAATGGAGCGTTGGGCGCCGGAGATTGCCAAAGCCTGGAAGGCCAGTGCTACTGCGGAAGACGGCGGCGGTGTCCTGTTCGACCTCGGCACCCACGTTCTGGACCTGTGCCTGCAGTTCTTTGGTCCAGCCACCGTCACCTACGCGGAAATCCAGGCGCGCCGTCCCCAGGAAAGCGTCGATGACGATGTCTTCCTGGCACTCCGGCACCAGTCCGGCGTGGTCAGCCATGTCACCATCAACCTGACCAGCCACCTGCACGGCCCGCGCTTCCGCGTCCTCGGCACCGAGGGTGGCTTCGTGAAGTTCGGCACCGACCCCCAGGAGCCCTACGTGCTGGGAGGCGGGCTCCCTACGGACGCGCGGTACGGCGTCGAACCCGCAGAAAACCATGGCACGCTGGAACTGAACGGGCAGCGCATCCAGGTCCCCACAGAGCGTGGCGCCTACCCCGAGTTCTACCGGATTCTGGCGGAAAAGCTCGACGACGGCGGCACAGCCTCGGCGCTTCCCTTGCCTGTTGATCCGGACGGCTCCGTTGCGGTGCTGAAGCTGATTGAGCAGGCTAGGACGCTGGCGTAACGTCCGCGCTGGCAACCAGCGAGTAGATGGCCTTGAGGTCGTCGTTGCCTTCAGTGGGCTGGCAACTGCCCGTCAGCTGGACAATATCCGCTGCGGTCTCGTGGTGAACTACCGTGACGGCGGTGAACTGGGCCAGCGAGCCGGCCTGCGGATGCGTGTAGCGTGCTTCGCGTACGTGCCAATCCCGACCATTGATCACCACCGGCTCCGTGCCCAGCAGAACTGCATCCGGCAAGGCGTCCAGGAACGAGTCCACGGACGCGGCGATGTCCTGGAGCTGATAGCCGGGCAAGCGGCGCGACACGGATATCACCACATTCGCCGTGTAGCGTCCTTCCGCAGCGGGTGCCATCAGGGCGCCCACCGCATCGGGGACAACTTGCTGGGACCATCCCGCGGGCGCGTTGAGTTTGATGGAGGGGTAGGCGGGGAACTCGGCGGATGGGAAAACCTGGTGCGATGTCATGGGAGCCCTTTCGGAGCGCTGTCAGTGCAGGAAGCTATTTGCTGAGGAAGTCGACGAACCCGGTCACTGAATCAACGAACCCGGACGGGCTGATGGTGATCTGGCCACCTGCTCCCAGTCCCAGCTCCGCAGTGATCTTGGCACCCGCGCCGAGGGTCAGTCCGTCTTCGTCCATGGAAGCCGTAAAGAAGTGACCCTCCCCGGCTCCTGCGGCAACTGTTGCGTTGAGGGTCAGCGTCTGGCCCAAAACTTCGACGTACCGGCTTCCGGTCAGTTCCGCTCCGGCACCTGCGCTGAAGGCTGTACCAGTTGTCTCGCTGCCCTTGACGCTCAGCTCGCCTTCGCCGGCGCTTGCCCAGGCACCGGCGCGCAGTTCTCCGCCTTGCCCCAGGGAGAACAGCCCTCCGGCGAAGTCGGTCTTGTTATCCATGGTGACCTTCTGACCGGCAAAACCCTCACCGCCCGCAGAAAACAGGAATGGGCTGGTCGCTTCGGCGTGTGCGCTGGCCTCTACTCCGGTCATCATTCGCGTGGTAGAGGTGTTGGTGACCCAGCCATCGAAGAAGTCGGACCGCACGGTGGTGGTGTTCTCGGCCCCTGCAAAAGCTTCGCCGGTGGCGCTGGCATGGGGGAGTCGCAGCCCGGAGGGCACACTTGCATCGAACTCGCCGTTGGCACGCGCTCCGATGAATGTTTCGTTGGTGACAGTGGTGTCCACCGGCCCGTATCCGGATTCCGCTGTCCACGTCATCTCACCGCCAGTGGACGCATCACCGGAGCCACCAATCGCGATTCCGCCCGGCCCCATGGATCCGTGCGTTTCGCCCGATGCCTGACTGTCGAATCCGCCATTGCCTTCCACAGTGACAGGACCGAAGGTGGTGGGATCAAAAGTGAATCCCAGCGGCCCTGAGGGGCCTCTGCCCTTTCCGTCGCCAAGCCCCCGTCCCGCCCCGCCCAGCGAGGCTTGCTCCTGCTGGTCGGCATTGAGTTTCAGGGCGCGGGCGTTGTCCTTGAGGCAAACCGCTGCCGCACCGAGCCGTCCGTACAGCTGGCTGTGCCAGTTGCTGCGGAATTGCTCGGCATCGTTTCCCCGCCAATAGTGGCCATTCTGGATGAGCACATTGAGCTGCTGTTGAAGTGTGGTGATCTTCTCAGCTTCGGAGTCCATCACTGCCGAGAGTCGGCGGAGATCACCGACGTCGGCGCCTACCAGTCCCTGCCCCATTATGTACTCAGCCCCATCACGCATCCCCTGAACGTAGCGACATTGGTAAAAACCTGCGGACCAGTCGTGGCACCAGGCGTCTCCCGAGCATAACTACTGCGGAACAGGGCTGCCATGGGGAGAACTACCGGGGTGGATAACGTTGCGGGTTAAACCGCGACGGCGGGGTGCGGCTTCGTGTGGAAGCCGCACCCCGCCGTCGTGTTTGTTAGGCCTTGGAACTACGCGGAGACCAGGGTGTGCCAGTCGTTGACGAGGGGCAGGTTGTGCGCCTCGGAAACGGAGTGGTGTGCCACGTGGCCGGCGGCGATATTGAGGCCGGCAGCCAGCGCGGGGTCGCGGTCGAAGGCAGCCTTGACGCCCAGGTTGGCCAGTGCCACGGCGTAGCGCAGGGTGACGTTCGTCAGTGCGTACGTGGAGGTGTTGGGAACAGCGCCAGGCATGTTGGCAACGCAGTAGAAGATCGAGTTGTGGACCTTGTACGTCGGTTCCTGGTGGGTGGTGGGGTGCGTGTCCTCGAAGCAGCCGCCCTGGTCAACAGCGATGTCCACCAGGACCGAGCCCGGCTTCATGCGGGCAACGAGCTCGTTGGTGACCAGTTTGGGAGCCTTGGCGCCCGGGATCAGGACGGAACCGATGACGAGATCTGCATCGATGACTGACTTCTCGATCTCGTAAGCGTTGGAGGCAACGGTCTTCAGGCGGCCCTGGTAGAGGGCGTCAAGTTCACGCAGCCGGTTGATGTTGATGTCCATGATGGTGACATCAGCACCAAGGCCCAGCGCCATGGCAGCGGCGTTGGTTCCTGCAACGCCGGCGCCGAGGACAACAACCTTGGCCGGGCGGACACCCGGTACGCCGCCCAGGAGGACGCCCTTGCCACCGGCGGGAGCCATCAGCGAGGAAGCGCCCACCACGACGGACAGGCGGCCTGCTACCTCGGACATCGGAGCGAGCAGCGGAAGGGTGCGGCCTTCCTGCACGGTTTCGTAAGCGATGGCCGTGACGCCGGAGTTGATGAGCTCGGCGGTGAGCTCGGGTTCTGCGGCGAGGTGCAGGTAGGTGAAGAGGATGAGGCCCTTGCGGAAGCGGTGGTACTCGGCCGCGATGGGCTCCTTGACCTTCATGACCATGTCCGCACGGCCCCAGACGTCGTCAGCTTCGTTGACGATTTCGGCGCCGGCGATCGAGTATTCCTCGTCGGTGATGCCCGAGCCGAGGCCTGCGCCACGCTCAACCAGAACGGTGTGTCCATGGGTGCGGAATTCGTGGACACCTGCGGCCGTGATGGCTACGCGGAACTCGTTGTTCTTGATTTCTTTGGGGACGCCGATGATCATCTGTGGGCTCCATCGTTAGCGGCCTTTTCGGCCGAAAATGTGTTGCGGGCTGTGATTCCAGAATAAATCCGGCTGTGAGGCAGGCGACATGGGTTTTGCCGCGCACAGGCGGAGGCGCCCCGGAAACTCAAGGATCTTCACCTCTGCATCTCGACATTTGTCGAGCCCTGGAGCGTCAGGTGTCGCCTGCTGTTGGTACGCTTTCCTGATGCAGCAGGACGTGGAACAGATCGTTGAACGCGTGGCGTTGAAGCTGGGCCGCGGCCTGTCCCTCGAAGACCTCGACGGCGTCCTCCTCGCGTACAGCTCCAACCAGTCGCACGCCGACCGCGTCCGCGTGAACTTCCTCCTCAGCAAGCGTGTCCCCAGCGACGTCAGCGCGTGGCAACTGTCCCACGGCATCGCCACGGCGGTGCGTCCCGTCGTCGTTCCCGCCAACGAGGAACTCGGAATGCTGGGCCGCGTCTGCGTGCCGCTCCTGGTGCGCGGCTTCCGCGTGGGCTACTTGTGGGTCCAGCTGGACGTTGAAGAACAAAGTCCGACGGCGATACTCGCCGAGTTGCCCGGCGTGCGTGATGAGTTGGACCTGTTGGCGGGTTTGCTCCTCGATTCAAACACTGCAGAGTCGGAATTCCGGCGCAGGCGCGAGCAGGAGTTCCTCTCGGCCTGCAGTGGCGAATCGAATGCCGTGGCGGCCGTGGCCGGGTGGAAGGAGATCCAAGGCCGCGGTCCATGGCAACTGGTGACCATCCTGGACGCGGACGGCGCGAGGTCCGACGTCGATCCCCTCGCCGCAACCCTTACGCACCGAACAGCTGCACTGCAGTCCACCATCGGCGTCAACGCTGCGTTGTTCAGCGCCGGAACGGAGACGCATTCCGTGGTCCTGTTTCGAGAGTCCGGTGGTCGGGCGGACCACGCCCAGGTGCTGGTCCACTATCAACTGGAACTCGCCAAGCGCTCCGGCAGGGCGGTGGACCGGGTGATCCTGGGCATCAGCGAGCCGTTCCAGGTGATCCGGCAGCTCGCAGGAGCGTACCGGCAGTCCAAGGTTGCAGCGCAGGCTGCCGTCGTCGATCAACCCCTCGGCGAGCTCGTGGACAGCCGGTCCGTAGGCGTCTATCAGCTCTTCGACCGCTTGCTGGCACCCGGAGGTTGGGACGACACAGGTTCCGTGCACTTCCGAACGCTGGAGGACCAGGACAAGAACGGCGAACTCCTGCCCGTCCTGGAACTCCTCTATGACAGTGATGGTTCAGTGCAGGACGTCGCGGCCAAACTCCATCTCCACAGGAGCAGCATCTACAACAGGCTCGGCCGGATCCGGCAGCTCATCGGCGCTGACCCGTTGAGCGGAGCGATCCGCGTCGAATTGCACGCTGCCTTGAAAGCTCGCCGCTGGGCCGGCCGGCCGCGGATCTGAGGTTGTCAAGAACAATGAGCAGGCGCCCGGTGCGGGCGCCTGCTCATTGGCACGGTCTTGCTTTACGGCCGCCTCAGGCGCTGGCAGCTCCAGCGGCCCAATCGACGCCGGAACGTGGCCGTCCGGCTGCTGCTGCAGTACCGGCTGTGCCATCCCACATGCGTGGTGGTGCGTGGCAAGCGGGTGCTCATTTGAGGGTGTCCTTTGCCGCGTCAAGGATTTCTTCAAGTGCCGTCCCGGAGGGCTGCGGCGCGGTGGCCGCACTGGGCTTGCCCGAGGGCTTGGGTTTGGTGGTCTGCGTGGGAGTCCCCGTCGGCGTGGGGGTAGGAGCCGGCGTGGGTGTGACCGTCGGTGTGGTTGTGGGCGTCGGAGTCGTGGGTGGCGTGGTGATCGTGTCCGACGGCGCCTCGCTGGGTGCCGGCGCCGGCTGGGTGGGGATCGGGCTGGCGGTGGCCGGGTCCGCGGCGATGGTTGACGGCACTGCGGACGGGACCCATACGGGGTCGGCCAAGGAAACTTTCGGGGTGGGAACCGACGACGGCGACCCTGGTGCGGGTGCCTCCGGAACCGTGGCCGGTTGGCCGCCTGCCGACGTCGCAGCAGCTGACGCGGAGGGCGATGATGCCCTTGAGTAGGAGGCGCTGGGCGCGGGAGTCGCCGAGCCTGAATTCCGGTCGGCGCCGCTGGCTTCCTGGGAGGGGGTCTCCTGGCCGAAGAATGGCAGCTCGAGGGCCTGCCCCAGGGTACCGGCTGTCAGGAGCAACCCGAGAGCGCCGGCCACCACGGCCATGCGCTGGCTCATGTGTTTGACGGATGCAGCTTTCCGCAGGACCGTATGGGGTTCCCGGCCTGGCGAAGAGCCACCAAAGCCCGGCTTGGCGGCCGTGGGCGCAGCTGCAGGTTTGCGGAGATCCTTGCGGCTCGCCAGTGCTGCCGAGGCCGTTGCGGCCGCCGCGACCTGGGCAGGGGACTTGCCCCGCGGTGGCTCAGTGCGGGCGGACTCGGCCACCACCGGAATGGCGGCAGTTACGGGCTCCGGGGTGTCGGGTTCCTGAGAACCGTGGTTCGGGGCGGCCTGCTGCACGATGGGAATGGCCGCGGTAGGAGGCCCTGGCGTAGTGGAGGCCGGAGCTGCAGCCTGTGCTGCCTCCACGACGGGAATCGCCGCAGTTGCGGGTTCCTCCTGTGCGGCCGTTTCCGGGGCCGGCTGCGAGGCCGATGCTTCAGGCGCGATCACGGCCCGTGCCGCACGCTCCCGCTCGGCCGCGCGCGCGGCTGCACGCGTGGTATGTGTTGCGACGGCGGGGATAGCCGCAGTGGCGGCCTCCGGCGTCGTGCTTGTCGTTCCGGGTGCGGCCACAGTGTCTGGCTGCGCGCTGAGGGGGGATCCGCTGGGGTGGGCCCGACGGCGTCCGGTTGGCTTGGTGCGCCCGCGTTCAGTCTCGGCGCGGCGCGGCTGATCCATGGTTGGGGACATGGTGGTTGCCTCTCAACGCCTTCGAGGTTAGCTGTCGGGTTCGGACGAGGCCGTCCGGCCGCCGTAGCGGCTTCACCCCAAGGACTTGGGAAAGTCCGGGAACTTTTGGGTCCCCCGCCTCTGCCGCGGGTCTGGCGGATTCCGGAATGCGGCAGAGCTCGGCGTCATTCCGGAAGCGGCCCAGCGGAGATACGGGTCGCCCTACGACGGTACATGAGCCGGAAAGTAAAGTCACATTAATATAACGGACGGTAGGCCTCCCCGGATGAGAGGGTCCTGGCACTTAGGCTTCGGGGCCGGCGCTGGGAGCTCCCGGTGCGGCAGCCACCACGGCCAAGATATCCATCGCCTGGGACTAGCTTCCGCGTGCACCGGCAGGTAGACATTGTCTATGGACCTGCCTGTGATGCCACCCGTCTCGCCCATGCTCGCCAAATCCGTTCCGGCCATCCCCGATGTTGGGCACTACGAGCCCAAGTGGGACGGCTTCCGGACCATAGTCTTCAAGGACGGCGATGAGATCATTCTGGGCAGTCGCAACGAGAAACCCATGACCCGCTACTTTCCCGAACTGGTGGAGGCGCTGCGGAAGAACCTTCCGGACAAATGCGTGATCGACGGCGAGATTGTCCTGATCGAGGGCAACCGGCTGGAGTTCGAGGTGCTGCAGCAGCGGATCCACCCCGCGGACAGCCGGGTCCGGATGCTCGCCGAGAAGACTCCGGCGTCCATGATCGCGTTCGATATCCTTGCCCTCGGCGATGACGACCTGATGGGCACTCCCTTTTCGGAGCGTCGGGCCATCCTGGAACATGCGCTCGCCAAGGCGGAGCCGCCCGTTTACGTCACCCCTGCAGTCACGGACCTTGAGCGTGCAAAGGAATGGTTCGTGCAGTTGGAAGGCGCAGGCCTGGACGGTGTGCTGTCCAAGCCCTTGGATGGGACGTACTTGCCCAACAAGCGCGTGATGTTCAAGACCAAGCACGAGCGCACTGCGGACTGCGTGGTGGCCGGCTTCCGCTGGCACAAGACCGCGAAAGTTGTGGGGTCCATGCTGTTGGGTCTTTATAACGACGCCGGCCGGCTCCAGCATGTGGGGGTGGTGGCCTCCTTCCCCATGGCCCGCAGGGAAAGCCTGGTAGCTGAGCTCGAGCCGTATCAGGTTGAACTGGGCGAGCATCCCTGGGGTGAGTGGGCCAGCCAGGGCGACGGAGCCGGCGGTTCCAGGATGCCCGGTGCCCAAAGCCGGTGGAGCGCGGGCAAGGATTTCTCGTTTGTGCCCCTGCGTCCCGAGCTGGTCATCGAGGTGGCCTACGACTACATGGAGGGCGAGCGGTTCCGGCACACCACGCAGTTCAGGCGGTGGCGGCCGGACCGAACGCCGGAGAGCTGCACTTACTCCCAGTTGGAAGAGCCGGCGGATTACGATCTTGGGGAGCTCCTGGGGCTGCCGTAGCTTGGCGCCCGCAGTTGCTTACTCCTCGTGTCCTTGGTCGCTGCTCATGCTGCCCTCGGCCGGCGGGGTTTCTCCCGGGGGCACTCCTCCGCCTGGTTCCAAGCCCGTGACGTTCCCGTCGAGGGGATCGGGGTTGGAGGATGCGGCGGGGTCCTCGTCTTCGTCCTGGCGCAATTCGGGGTCGGCGTTGACGTCATTCTTGGTGGTGGCCGGGGGCGTTGCGGCACCGTAGGGGCCAGTGGCGCCGGTTGCGCCGAAGCCTTGCTCGTCCTTGTTATCTCCAGTGGTCACGATCAGCCCTTTCATAAGCAAACTTACTAATGCGATGGCTTCGCCAGCCTAGCCGGGACGCGTGGACTCATCAAGGCGCCTGGCCGTGAAGCGCTGTCGCTGCAACGAAACTCCGGATGGCGTCCGCCACAGCCTGGGGCCGCATGTGTTGCGCTACATGCCCGACGCCGGGGATCTCCACCAAGCGCCCCTGGTCAACGGCCCTCGAAAGCCGAAGCGACCAGTCCGGGCCGGCCACGTTGTCGCGGCTTCCCCTTAGGACCAGCACAGGGACCTTGATACCAGCCAAGCGTTTCTCGGTGGGGTACGTCATCATCACCGGCAGTTCAGTAAGGTACCAGCGCGGACCGCAGCGGAGATAGTCCGACGTGACGATCAAATTGGAGGAGGGGCTTTCGCGGAGCATCCCGTCAAGGAGAAGAGCCACGGACTGGCGCCTCACGTTTTTGTGCCGCGAATCAACCACTGGCCCCATCAGCACCACCTGGCGGACCCGATCCGGTGAATGCAAAGCCGCCTCGATAACAAACTGCGCACCCATCGAATGGCCCACCAAAACGTACGAACCGATGCCGCGGGAAGCGAGGGCCTCCGCAATGAAGGCGCCGTAGTCCTCCACCGAAAGCTGTCGATCAGGCTTTGGAGTCCCTCCAAACCCCGGGAGGTCCAAGGAGTAGGTGGGTGCGCTCGCTGCAAGGACTGTGTGCAGCCGGGCCAAATAGCGGTGTGAGACTCCGATGCCGTGAACCAGGACATAGACGGGCCCGGTGGGATCGGCCTCAGAGCCGGCAGCGGGGACAGCGGCAGGCTCAGGCGTGCCCCCAGCCCACAGGATCCGCCCCTTCAATCCCAGAACTTCTACGTCTGCAGACAGCATTGCTGCCGGCCTGCTCCGCGCCCTCATGATGGTGTCCGCCGCAAGAACACCGGAGCCCCGGGGCCACTCAGCTCGTCCTCTGCTATTGGTCGGCCGGACACCGCCAGCAGCAGGGCAATGGCCGGCCCTTCCACAGCAGGGCCATCCCCGTGATCGAAGGATGCATCGGTGGCCACCAGGCGCCAGCCTCCTGCCACCTCCTTGCCTCCGCCCATCTTGGTGCTGGTCCGCACCTGATAGTGCAGGGCAGTGGCCACGTGCGCGGCGGGGTAGTCGCGGCGCATCCCCAGCGGACGGCGGATGTCCTCGCCGTGGACGAACGCCTCCACCAACCGGGTCCCCAGGCCTGCAGGCGGCCCGGATGTCCGGGAGAGCACGGCTTTCAACTGACTCAGGGTCGTAGCCGGGTCAGGGGTCCTTTCGCGCTCAACACCTACGGCGTTGTCGCGGTCAAAGTTCAGCCGGGAGGCAATCATCCGGCGAATGAAATTAAGGCGCGTGGTTTTGGCGCTGTCGATCACGTGCGCCAGGACATCATGGACGTCCCAGCCAGGGCACAGTGACGGGGTCCTCCATTGGGAGGGCTGAAGTGGTTCAAGGTCCCGGATCAGGGCGCGACGTTCCTCATGCACCACGGGCCACACAACGGAGGGGGAAGTCGAAGCCATACCGCTATTGAACCCCATGCCTACTCCCTTGTGGCGTCGTCGGACCTTGTGGCGTCATCGGATTCGTTGGGGTCGCCTGCCGGGCGTGCCGATTCGGCGGCGGCGGACGCCTCAGCCGCGTCCCGGCGTCGTGCAATTTTTGATTCCGTCCACATCGCAACGGCCACGAACACTGTGCACGCGAACATGAAGGTTGCCACAAAGTTCAATCCCATGGCAGAGCCCAAGGGTGCGGCAAGGGCCATTGCGGCCAACCCGGCCACGATATGCCACCCTTTGAAATTGCCCACCGATCAAGCGTAACCCCGGCTTTAAGGGGTGCCCGCCTGTTGGCTGGGATCGTTGCTTGATCCTTATCACTGTCGACCCTATGAGTCGGCGTCGGCGTCACTTTCGCCGGCTTGGTCCTCCGCCGCGGCAGCCTGTTTCTTCTTCTGGGATTCCAGCCAAGCGATGATGGCAGCTTGCCGGATCCGACGATGTGTTCCGCGGTATTCCACGGGGATTTCGCCGCGGTCGGTCATATTGCGCAGATAGGTGTGCGAGATCCCGGCGAGCTCGGCGGCCTGCGAGGTGGTGAGCATTTCCTCAACGCTGCTGACCGTCACCGTTTCGCCCCGGCTCAGCCGCGCGAGGAGGTCGACGACGGCATCCCTCGCCTCATCAGGCAGGCGGTGGACTGTGCCGTCCACGAACACGGTGATGTCGTCGCTGTCCTGGAGGGAGCGCGCCAGATTCCGGGCGTCGTCGGCGGGGAGTCCTGCGGTGACGCGGGGAGCTATCAATGCCATGGCAGAAGCCTAGCGTGAGCCGTGCGTTTGAAAGCGCTACCCATTTCGATGGTTCGCTGCGCGTTGGGCGACTCCTGCCGTCCAACACGCAGCAAACCATCTAACCGGGACAGCCCAGCTAAAACTACTCCGCGTCCAGGTCCGTCTCCAGCAGCTTCACCAGTGCGTCCAGCGCAGCGTCGGCACCGTCACCCTCCGCCCGAAGCACCACGACGTCGCCCTTCGCGGCGCCGAGCGTCATGAGCGAAAGGATGCTGGCGGCGTCGAGCGCGTCATCGGCAGGGTCACCCTGCATGGCGATGGTGACCTCAACCGGCTGCTCGCCTGCGGCCTCGGCGAACAGCGCGGCGGGGCGGGCGTGGAGGCCGGAGCGGCTGGCGATGGTGGCTGTGCGTTCGGGCATGGTTTCTCCTAAGGTCGGAAGTGAAAATTAGAGGCCGAGCTCTTCGAGCACGGGGAGCTTGGCGCGGACCCAGTCGCGGGCCTCGGTGGCGCTGGGCGCGGAAAGGGCCAGGCGGGCGAGTTCCTTCGCCTGCTCCAGGGTCACGGTCTTCAGGACAGTCCCGACGGCGGCCAGCGACCGGGCGGTCATGGACAGCGTCGTGACACCCAGCCCGGTAAGAACGACGGCGAGGGCCGGGTCGGCAGCTGCTTCACCACAAACACCCACGGGTTTGGCGTCACCTTCACGGCCCGAGCTTTCCTGCGCCGCGCCTTCCACGGTGAGCTGCACGAGCCGCAGTACGGCGGGCTGCCAAGGGGTATTGAGTTCGGCGAGGGGGCCGAGCTGGCGGTCGGCGGCCATGGCGTACTGGGTGAGGTCGTTGGTGCCCAGGGAAGCAAACCCCACCTCGCGCAGCACGGTGGCGGCGGTCAGGGCGGCAGAGGGAACTTCCACCATCACGCCGGGCGTCCGGATTCCGGCAGCTGCACACAGTGAAGCGAAGCGTCCGGCTTCAGCAGCCGTGGAGATCATGGGTGCCATGACCCAGACATCAGCGTCGGAATCGGAGGCAGCCCGGGCGATGGCTTCAAGCTGGCGCTCCAGGACCCCCGGCGTGGTGAAGTCGGTGCGGTAGCCGCGGACACCCAGCGCAGGGTTGGGTTCGGTGGCGTCCGTGAGGAACGGCAGGGGCTTGTCGGCGCCGGCGTCCAGCGTGCGGAGGACAACTTTCTTGCCCGGGAACGCGTCAAACACGGCCTTGTACGCTGCGGCTTGCTCGTCCACGGAGGGCTCGGTGTCACGTTCCAGGAAGCAGAACTCGGTACGGAACAGGCCAACGCCCTGGGCGCCCAAAGCGGCGGCCGCCACGGCATCCTTGGCTCCACCAACGTTGGCGAGGAGCGGCACCAAGTGCCCGTCCGCCGTCGTGCCGTTTCCGTCGAATTCGGCGAGGGTGGCTGACGTTTCGGCCCATGCGATGGCAGAAGCCCGGTGCTCGTCAGAGGGCGAAGCCGCCACGAAGCCGGCCGCACCATCGACGTAGATCTCGGTTCCGTCGGCGATGTCGTCAACGCCGTGAGCCGCGACCACTGCAGGCAGGCCGAGCGAGCGCGCGATGATGGCCGTGTGGGACTGCGGTCCTCCACCGGAAGTCACCAGCGCCTGCACCACCGCGGGATTCAGTGTTGCGGTGTCTGCCGGCGCGAGGTCCTCTGCCACCAGGATGAAGGGCGTGTCCGAAGCGGGAATGCCGGGTGCGGGCACGCCGCGGAGTTCAGCCACGATGCGGGCGCGCACATCCAGGACGTCAGTTGCGCGTTCGGCCATGTAGCCGCCCAGGTTGTGCAGCATCTCGGAGACGGACGCGCCGGCTTCCCAGATGGCACGCTCAGCAGAGGAGCCGGCGTTGATCAGCTTCGCCGCCGACTTCAGGAGCATGGTGTCCTTGGCCATGAGGGCGGTGGCTTCGAGCACGGCCTTGCCGTCGCCCGAAGCGCTCTCCGCACGTCCCTTGAGCTCGTCATGGACGGACTGCGCGGCAGCCTTCAAGCCTGCGACGGCGTCTTCCGGGGCAACGTCCGCAGCCAACCGTTCTCCCGACGGCGGTTCGCTCACCGGCTTGGGCATCTGGCGGACGGAACCAATGATGCGGCCAGGGCTTACCCCTACTCCTTGGAAATTCTGCACTGAATCCTCTGTTCCTGCTTGTTGGTTCAGACCCGCCGGCGACGGCACCGGGAGCCTCGAAAACTAGCCTACAAAAATCCTTTGTGAGCCACTTCATATAGCAACGCTATAGGTGCTAGGGTAGCGGTTATGAGTTTCGATGACCAGCTTCCGCCTAAAATTCGGTTGCTTCGCGCAGCTGCCGAGTTGCTGGCGAATTCGGAGGGGTCAGCGGTCTCAACGCGCCAGATCACCAAGCTGGCCGGGGTCACCGCACCAACGCTTTACCACCACTTTGGCGACAAAGAAGGCTTGTTCGACGCCGTCGTTTCAGCCGGATTTGAAGAGTATGTGGCGGGGGAGCGGGATTTTGCGCCGTCCGGGGAGCCTTTGGAAGACGTCCGGCGGATGTGGGATAACCATGTCCAGTTCGGGCTGAGCCAGCCGCATCTGTACCTGGTGATGTTCGGCAACATCAGGCCGGAAAGCCGCCCTGCAATCGTGGCCGATGCTGAAGCGCTTCTGGAGGAAATGCTGAACAAGGCCGCAATTTCCGGTCAGATCAACGTGCCGCCCCGCGAAGCGGCCCGTAGCATCCTGGCGGCCAACGTGGGCGTCACGCTCATGCTGATCGCAGAACCGGTGGAAGAAAGGAACCTCGAGCTCTCAACGATGACCCGGGATTCCATGATTTTTGCCGTCTCCACGGACACCGCCCGTGGCGCCGCAGCGGACGACTCCGGTAAATCGTCCGTGGTTGTTGCGGCAATCGCCCTGAATGCGGCACTGCAGGCCTCACATTCGGACCAACTTTCCAGCTCTGAATTGAAGCTTTTCCTTGAATGGCTTCACCGCATTTCCAGCAGCTCCTAAGGCTGCGTTCTCTCGATCTTTATCGACTGACCCCGCGCCGCCGCGGGACACACGTTAGGAATTCACATGGCAACAGAGACAGTTGCGAAGCCCCGCACCAGCGTGCGCGTTGGTGTTCAGAAGTTCGGAACATTCCTGTCCGGCATGATCATGCCCAACATCGGCGCCTTCATCGCCTGGGGCCTCATCACAGCCCTCTTTATCGAGAAGGGCTGGATTCCAGTCGCTGAACTGGGTGGGTTCGGTACCAATGCCGAGGGCGATCCCAACGTCGGCATCGTTGGCCCTATGGTCACGTACCTCCTGCCAATCCTGATTGCCTACACGGGCGGCCGCATGGTCTATGACGTCCGCGGCGGCGTGGTCGGCGCCATCGCAACCATGGGCGTCATCGCAGGTACGGACGCGCCAATGTTCATCGGGGCCATGATCATGGGCCCGCTGGGTGCTTGGACCATGAAGAAGATCGACGCCCTGTGGGACGGCAAGATCCGCCCCGGTTTCGAAATGCTGGTCAACAACTTCTCCGCGGGTATCTGGGGTGCGCTGTTGGCTTTGGGTGGTTTCTACGGCCTTTCCTGGGTGGTCCAGCGCTTCACTGACGGCGCCGGGGCCGTGGTCGGGTTCCTGGTCAACAACGGCCTGCTGCCTCTGACCAGCATCTTCATTGAGCCGGCCAAGGTCCTCTTCCTCAACAACGCCATCAACCACGGCGTGCTGACTCCGCTGGGTATTCAGCAGTCCCTGGAACAGGGCAAGTCCATCCTGTTCCTGCTGGAAGCCAACCCGGGCCCGGGTATGGGCATCCTGCTGGCGTACATGTTCTTCGGGCGCGGCGCGGCCAGGGCTTCGGCCCCCGGTGCAGCGATCATCCACTTCCTCGGTGGCATCCACGAGATCTACTTCCCGTACGTCCTGATGAAGCCCATCCTCATCCTGGCTGCCATCGGTGGCGGCATGACCGGCATCGCTACCCTGGCCATCACCAACTCCGGCCTCGTTGCTCCGGCCGCGCCAGGATCCATCATCGCCGTGCTGGCACAGACTGCCCGCGACAGCTACCTTGGCGTCATCCTGGCGGTTGTCTTGGCCACTGCCGTTTCCTTCCTGATTGCCGCGGTCATCCTGCGCACGTCCAAGAACAAGGGCGAGGATGATCTCTCGGCAGCGACATCCCGCATGGAAGCCATGAAGGGCAAGAAGAGCTCCGTCTCCTCCGCGCTTGTTGGTGACCGCGCCGGCGAACCGGCAGGCTCCCAGCCCGGTACCGTGCTCACCCGCCCGGTCCAGAACATCGTGTTCGCCTGCGACGCAGGCATGGGTTCCAGCGCCATGGGTGCCTCGGTCCTCCGCAACAAGATCAAGGCCGCCGGCTTCCCGGACGTCAAGGTCACCAACTCGGCCATCGCCAACCTCAACGACAACTACGATGTGGTGGTCACGCACCAGGACCTCACAGAACGCGCCCAGCCGCGCACGTCCAGCGCAGTGCACTACTCGGTGGACAACTTCATGAACAGTCCCAAGTACGAAGAGATCGTTGAACTGGTGCGGAGCAGCAACAGCACTACCCCCGCAGCCAGCGCACAGCCCGCGGCCGCAGCAGCCGCCACCCACGGTGCGCATGCCGCTGAACCGGCCCCCGCCGTCGATGGTCAGGCAGCCGGGGGCAAAGGTGTCCTCCTCCGCGAAAGTGTGGTCCTGAACGGCACGGCCACTGACCGTGACGCGGCGATCGACGAGGCCGGAAAGCTCCTGCTGGACCGCGGCGCCGTGGATGTCAGCTACGTCCACGCGATGCACGAGCGCGAGGAATCCGTATCCACCTACATGGGCAGCTTCCTGGCCATCCCGCACGGCACCAACGATGCCAAGGAACACATCAACCACTCGGCCGTGTCCATCATCCGCTACCCAGAGGGCATCGACTGGGGCGGCAAGCAAGTGAAGTTCGTGGTCGGTGTCGCCGGCGTCAACAATGAGCACCTCCACATCCTGTCTTCCATTGCCAAGATCTTCACCAACAAGGCACAAGTTGCCCAGTTGGAGGAGGCCACCACGGTTGACGAGGTCCTGGAGCTGTTCAGAAAGGTTAATGCATAGTGAAGGCAGTCCATTTTGGGGCAGGAAACATCGGGCGCGGCTTCGTGGGGCTGCTGCTTCATGAAGCCGGCTATGAGGTGGTGTTCGCGGATGTCGCGGACGCGCTGATCAGCCAGCTCGCGGTGGCCGGCAGCTACGACGTCCACGAGGTTGGTGAGAATCCAGCGGTCAAGACCGTCACTGGTTTCCGAGCTTTCAACTCCGCGTCGCAGGAAGCCGCTGTTGTGAAGGAAATCTCGACGGCGGATGTGGTCACCACGGCGGTGGGGCCGCACATCCTGAAGTTCGTGGCACCGGTGATCGCCCGTGGGCTGGCGGCCCGTCCCACAGACCTGCCGCCTCTCCACGTGATGGCCTGCGAGAACGCCATCAACGCCACGGACCTCCTGCACACGGCGATCCTGTCGGCTTGGGACAATTCCGCAGGTGATTTGGACGCCATCGCGGTTTTTGCCAACACGGCTGTGGACCGCATTGTCCCCAACCAGGCTCCGGGCCAGGGCCTTGACGTCACGGTGGAGACCTTCTACGAGTGGGTCATTGACCGCACGCCGTTCGGTGACAAGGTGCCCACGATCCCCGGCGCCACGTTCGTAGACGAACTGGGCCCGTACATTGAGCGCAAGCTGTTCACGGTCAATACCGGGCATGCGTCGGCAGCGTATTTTGGTTACCAAGCCGGGCTGGAGAAGATCTCCGATGCCATGGCCGATCCGTCCGTGGCCGCGAAGGTCCGGGCGGTTCTGGAGGAAACCAAGGAACTGTTGGTGGCCAAGCACGGCTTTGTCGAGGCCGAGCAGGAAGCGTACGTGCAGAAGATCCTGTCCCGCTTTACCAACCCGCACCTGCCGGACACGGTGGTCCGCGTCGGCCGTGCCCCGCTGCGGAAACTGGGCCGGCATGAGCGGTTCGTTGGTCCTGCCGCGGAGCTCGCTGAGCGCGGTGTCACCCCAGTGGCACTCCTTGAGGCGATGTCCGCAGCGCTGCGTTTCGACGACGGCAACGATGACGAAGCCGTGGAACTTGCCACGCTGCTGTCCGAACTGGACGCGGCTGCCGCCGTCGAACGCATCACGGAACTGACGCCGTCGCACCCGCTCTTCCCGGCGGTCCAAAAGCTCGTGGAGGATCGGCAGGCCGAGGCGTAAGCGCCACCAGAAAGTAACAAAGGCTCTCCAGCGGGAGAAAAAAGGGTGACTTCTGTCACAAAATCCCACTGGAGGGCCTTTCGGTTTTGAAGTTAGCCTCACCTTACTAATAGAGTCAAAAAGCAATTAGGCAACACATCTATGACTTATTAGTGAGTGGAGTACTGGCGTGAAAAAGAGGCTGTCGAGCTACATTGGGGCATTGGCTGCAGGCGCTGCTTTGCTGGCCGTTACGGCCTGTGGAGGCGGGGCAACGGCGTCTTCGCAACCCGAGGAGGCCAGCACCATCACCATCGAGCACGCCCAAGGTTCAACCACCAACGTTCCCGTGAATCCGGCCAAGGTTGTCACCTTCGATCTCGGCGTCCTGGACACCATGAACGCGCTCGGCGTCGAGCCCACCGGTGTTCCCGAGGCCAGCTACCCGGAGGCCCTCAAGAAGTTCTCCGAGGCCAAGTACGCCAAGGTGGGTTCGCTTAAGGAACCCGACTTCGAAGCCGTCAGCTCCGCAGCCCCGGACCTCATCATCGTCTCCGGCCGAACTGCCGGCGCCTATGGGGAACTGAGCAAGATCGCCCCCACCATCGACCTCTCCGTTGATGCGGCCAAGCCCATGGAAAGCTTCAAGGCACAGACCGAGAAGCTCGGCAAGATCTTCAAGAAGGAAGACGAGGTCGCGTCCAAGCTCGCAGAAGTGGACAAGACCGTTGCCGACACCAAGACCAAAGCCGCTTCGGCCGGCAAGGGCCTGATCGTTTTGACCTCCGGTGGCGAAGTCACCGCATACGGCGCGGGCTCACGCTTCGGCATCATCCACGATGTCCTGGGCGTTCCGACGGCCGCTGACGTCAAGTCCGAGGGATCCCACGGCGAGGCTGTCTCCTTCGAATACATCAAGGAAACCAACCCGGACATCCTCTACGTCATCAACCGCGACACCGCGATCGGCACCGCAGGCTCCACCGCCAACCCCATCCTGGACAACGAGCTCGTGAAGTCCACCAACGCCGCCAAGAACAACAAGATCATCAACCTGGATCCCGCAGGCTGGTACATCGTGGGCTACGGCCTGAACAACGTCCAGGCCATGGTCACCGCAGTGGCCGACTCGGTCGCCTGACAACCGCTCCACCTGAAATCCTGACGTGACAACTACCGCCGTGCGCCCCACGGTGCCAGCAAGCCGCAACCGGACTGGCGAAACTGCCCGCCTGGTTGTTGCCGCTGCCGTTGTGGTGGTGATCGCCGTGGCCAGCATTTTTGTGGGTGTCAGCGATGTTTCACTGCCCGCTCTGTTGGCGAACGACGCCGGTGCCTGGGAAATCTTCTGGGTCTCGCGGGTGCCGCGCACCGTGGCCGTGGTCCTGGCCGGCATGGCCGTCGCCGTTGCCGGGTTGATCATGCAGCTCATGGCCCGGAACCGATTTGTTGAGCCGTCCACTGTGGGCACCGTGGAGTCGGCGACACTCGGGATCCTGGTGGTCACCGTGCTGGCTCCCGACTCTCCGATTCCCACCAAGATGCTGGTGGCTTCTGTGTTCGCCGTTCTGGGCACAGCCCTCTTCCTGGCGATCCTGCGGCGCCTTCCTGCCCGTAACACCCTGCTGATTCCGCTGGTAGGCATCATGCTGGGTGGCATCATCGCAGCCGTCACCACATTCTTCGCTTACCGCTTCGATCTCCTCCAGACCCTGAGTAACTGGATGATCGGAGACTTCTCCGGCGTGCTCCGCGGGCGGTATGAACTGCTGTGGATCGTGGCTGTCCTGGTGTTGGTGGGCCTCTTTGCTGCCGACCGCTTCACCGTGGCCGGCATGGGGCAGGACTTCACCACCAACCTTGGTCTGAACTACGCGCGCACCATGCGGTTGGGGCTGATGATCGTTTCGTTGATCTCGGCCGTTGTGGTTACCACGGTGGGTGCCGTGCCGTTCCTCGGCTTGGTAGTGCCCAACATTGTGTCCCTGCTCTTCGGGGACAACCTCCGCCGGGCTGTTCCCTGGACGGCGTTGTTCGGAGCAGCGTTCGTGCTGGTCTGCGACATCATCGGCCGGACCATCCGGTTCCCCTACGAAGTGCCGGTGGGCATGGTCATGTCGGTCCTGGGAGCCATCCTGTTCCTCTTCCTGCTGTTGAGGAAACGCAATGCCTGAAACACTCCTGACCGCACCCCGCCTGTCCGCCCGCACCCGTTGGCGCGACGCCATCCGAAGCACCCCGCCGGGACGGGTGATCGCCGTGTTGGCGATTGCCGCCGTCGTGCTTGTTGCCGTTTTCCTGACCATCGACCTCAAGGGCAACATCGCCTACGTCCTGCCGCGGCGGGTTATCAAGGTTTCGGCAATGCTCTTGGTGGCCGCGGCGGTGGGTGTTTCCACGCTGCTGTTCCAGACCGTCACGGCCAACCGGATCCTGACGCCGTCCATTATGGGCTTCGATTCGCTGTACATCCTGGTGCAGACGGCGCTGGCGTTCGTGGCGGGTGCTGCGACGCTGGCCACGGCTCCGTCCACGCTCAAGTTCGGGCTGGAAATCGTACTGATGGTGGGGTTCAGCGTGCTCCTTTACCGGTGGATGTTCACTGGGGCCACGCGATCACTGCATTTGCTGTTGCTGGTGGGCATCGTCCTGGGGACGCTGTTCCGTGGCTTCTCCTCCCTGCTGCAGCGGCTCATGGAGCCCAGCGAATTCATCATCCTCCAGGATCTGTTCTTCGCCAGTTTCAACAACGTAGACCCGGGACTCCTGGGTGTTTCTGCGGTGCTGATCGCCTTGGTGTGCGTTGGGGTGTGGCGGATGCGGCACACGCTGGACGTGCTGGCGCTGGGCCGGGAAGTGGCCATCAACGTGGGCGTCGACCACAAGCGCGTGGTGATGCGGGTGCTGCTCGCGTGCTCGCTGCTGGTGGCGGTTTCCACCGCCCTGGTGGGGCCGGTGACGTTCTTCGGGCTGCTGGTGGTCAGCCTCGGTTACCAGCTCTGCCGCGGTTTCCGGCACGCTTGGCTGCTCCCCATGGTGGTCCTGATTGGCGCCATCGCCTTGGTAGGTGGCCAGTTGCTGCTGGAACGCGTGTTCGGGTTCGCCACTGCCCTCAGCGTGATCATCGAGTTCACCGGCGGCATCCTCTTCCTTTACCTGTTGCTGAAAGGCTCACTGAAATGATTGGGAAGTGCCCATGATTACCGTCCGGAACGTGACCAAGCGCTACGGCGGCACCACCGTGCTGGACGACGTCACCTACGAGATCCCCCGCGGCGGCATCACGTCCATCATTGGACCCAACGGTGCGGGCAAGTCCACTCTGCTCTCCCTGATCAGCCGCCTCCAGCCCATGGACGGCGGGGGAGTGTCGGTGGCTGGCTTGGATGTCACAGCGACGCCCAGCGAGGAACTGGCCAAGACCATGGCCATCCTGCGGCAGGAAAACCACCTGACCATGCGGCTCACGGTCCGCGACCTCGTGGCTTTCGGCCGCTTCCCGCACAGCGGCGGCCGGCCCACGGTGGAGGATCTTGAGCACGTGGACGAGGCCATCCGGCAGTTGGATCTGACGTCCATGGCTGACAAGTTCGTGGATGAGCTGTCCGGCGGGCAGCGCCAGCGCGCGTACATCGCAATGGTCCTGGCGCAGGACACCGAATACTTGCTGCTCGATGAACCGCTCAACAATCTGGACATGAAGCACTCCGTGGAAATGATGCGGCTGCTGCGCCGGCTGGCCGACGAGCTCGGAAAGACGATTGTCCTGGTGGTCCATGACATCAACTTCGCGTCCTGCTACTCGGACACCATCCTGGCCATGAAGGACGGCCGGCTCATCCATCAAGGCACGCCCTCGGAGATCATGCGCGCCGGGATGCTGCACGACGTTTACGACATCGACATCCGCATTGAGGAAATCGACGGGAACCGGATCGGCGTGTACTTCGCCTGACCCTCGCTCACCTTTCGCGGGGTGGGGCCGGACGCTCTCTCGCTTGCATCAAGAAAGCCCGACGTCGGCACCCAGGGTGGGTGCCGACGTCGGGCTTTACTTTTGAAGCGTTAGCGCGCTTCCGCGGTTTCGGCCTCTGACATGGCCTTCCATTCGGCCACGCGGGCCTGGTGGAGCGGGGACTTGCGGACCACGGCGTAGGCGATACCGAGAATCGCGAACCAGATGGGCGTCACCATAAGCGCGGTGAGTGTGTCCGGCTGCGTGGTGAGCGCCCAGACGAGGAACGCGAAGAACGCGAAGACAACCCACACCATCGGGATGCCGCCGGGCATCTTGAACGGCGAGGCCGCGTGCTGCCCGGGCCGGCGCTTGCGGTACACGAGGTAGCTGGCCAGGATGATGGACCAGACGAACATGAAGCAGACGGCGGATACGGTGGTCACCATGTCGAACGCCACGCCAACGTCCTTGCCCGCGTAGAGAAGCGCGACGCCGGCCAGCAGCAGGACGCAGGAGAGGAACAGTGCGTTCTGGGGTACTTTGCGGGTGGACAAGCGGCCGAAGAGCTTGGGTGCGTCGCCGTCGTTGGCCAGGCCGTAGACCATGCGGGACGTCGAGTAGATGCCCGAGTTGGCCGATGACATGGCCGAGGTGAGCACTACGAGGTTCACCACGGTGGCTGCCATGCCCAAACCGGCCAAGGAGAACATGGCAATGAACGGGCTCTGGCCTGCCTTGAATTCGGTCCACGGCGTGACGGACATGAGGATGATGAGTGCGCCTACGTAGAAGAGCATCACGCGCAAGGGGATGGCGTTGATGGCGCGGGGCAGGTTGTGCTCCGGGTTCTTGGTTTCGGCTGCTGCGGTGCCAACAAGCTCGATGCCCACGAACGCGAACACGGCAATCTGGAAGCCGGCCACGAAGCCCATGAATTCCTTGGGGAAGAATCCGCCATGACTCCACAGGTTGGTGAAGCCGGCCGTGGCTGCGTTGGACTGGAAACCAGTGAAGATCATCACCAGGCCCACAACGATCAGCGCCACGATGGCGATGATCTTGATGAGGGCGAACCAGAATTCGGTCTCGCCGAACGCCTTAACGGTGGGCAGGTTCAGGAGGAGCAGGATGATGATGGTGGCGATGCCCGGGATCCAGAGTTGGATTCCCGGCCAGAGTTCGTTGGCGTAGCCCGCGATCGCGATGACGTCTGCCACGCCGGTGACTACCCAGCAGAACCAGTAGGTCCAGCCCGTGAAGAAGCCGGCCCAGGGGCCAAGGAGGTCGCCTGCGAAGTCGCTGAAGGACTTGTAGTTCAGGTTGGAAAGCAGCAACTGTCCCATGGCCCGCATGACGAAGAAGAGCATGAAGCCGATGATCATGTACACGAAGATCACAGAGGGCCCGGCGACGGAAATGGTTTTGCCGGAGCCCATGAAGAGGCCGGTTCCGATGGCGCCGCCGATGGCCAGGAGTTGGATGTGGCGGTTGCTGAGCGAGCGTGACAGGTGGGGCTCGCTGTCCCTGCTGGAGGCGCGGAGCTGCCCCTGTGTTGTCTGGTCGGACATTAGTTCAAGAACCCTTCGAAGGATCCGCCATAATAGTGACGGCCGTTACAAATCTGTTCGATAAAGCTATAGCTAATGCCTGACGAATGGCGAATCGGTCTGAATGGCGAAAGCTCCCGCCCTGATGAAGGGGGAGCTTAGGCCTTTGTTGGGCGCTGGTCCTTATGCTGCGGTGACTAGGCGATCTGGCGCTTGTAGGCGGCAGTGGCAAAGGCGTAGGAGACAACCAGGATCCCCAAGCACCATGCGAGGGCTACCCAGATGTCGCCGCCCACCGGACGCTGCGCGAAGAGATCCTGGATGGTGTTCACAATGGAGGTGACCGGTTGGTTCTCTGCGAACCAGCGGACCGGGCCCGGCATGGTCTCCGTCGGGACGAAGGCCGAGCTGATGAATGGCAGGAAGATCAGCGGGTAGGAGAACCCGCCGGCGCCATCCACGGACTTTGCCGAAAGCCCCGCGATAATGGCAATCCATGTCAGTGCCAGGGTGAACAACGCCAGAATTCCCGCGATGGCCAGCCAATCAAGTATGTTGGCTGACGTCCGGAACCCCATGAGGAGCGCCACCAGCACAATGATCACCAGCGAAAGTCCGTTGGCCACCAAGGACGTCAGCACATGTGCCCACAGAACCGAGGAGCGTGCAATCGGCATGGACTGGAACCGCTCAAAGATGCCACTCTGCATATCCGTGAACAACCGGACTGCCGTGTAGGCGATGCCCGAAGCGATGGCGATCAGCATGATGCCGGGCAGTAGGTAGTTCACGTAGTTTTCAGTGCCGGTCTTGATGGCGCCGCCGAAAACGTAGACGAACAGCAGCATGAGCGCGATCGGTGTGATGGCCGTGGTGATGATGGTGTCCACGCTGCGGAAGATGTGCCGCATGGAACGGCCCAGCAGCACGGACGTGTCTGCGAAGAAATGGGTATTCATGACTTGTCCTTTACTGACTCGTTACCAGCCTTTTGGGAGCCGGTGCCGGTGCCAACCAATGTCAGGAAAATGTCCTCCAGGCTCGGTTGTTTCTCGACGTATTCGATCTTGGCCGGCGGCAGGAGTTGCTTCAGCTCGGCCAGCGTGCCGTTGGCGATGATGCGGCCCTCATGAAGGATGGCGATCCGGTCTGCCAGTTGCTCGGCCTCATCGAGGTACTGCGTCGTCAGCAGGACCGTGGTCCCCTGATGGGCGAGGTTCTTGACGATCTGCCACACCTCAAGCCGCGCCTCCGGATCGAGGCCCGTGGTCGGCTCGTCCAGGAAGATCACCTTGGGGTTGCCGATCAGGCTCATGGCGATGTCCAGCCGGCGACGCATGCCGCCTGAGTAGGTTGCTACCTTGCGTGCCCCGGCGTCGGTGAGGCTGAACTGGGCCAACAGCTCGTCCGCGATCTGTGCCGGGTCCTTGAGATGGCGCAGCTTCGCCACCAGGATCAGGTTCTCCTTCCCGGACAGGACCTCATCCACTGCGGCGAACTGTCCGGTCAGACTGATGGACTGCCTCACCTGGAGCGACTCGGTGGCAACATCAAAGCCCTCGACGGCGGCATGCCCGCCATCCGCTGTGAGCAGCGTGGAGAGGATCTTCACCATGGTGGTCTTGCCGGCGCCATTCGAGCCGAGAAGGGCAAAAATGCTGCCCGACGCCACCTCGAAGTCAACGCCACGCAGGACGTGGAGATCCTTGTAGGACTTCTCAATGCCCTCCACCCTGATTGCTGCAGCGGTCATGATTCCGCCTCCTTCGCTGTGTTGATGGCCTTGTTAAGGCGATCGCGTTCCTTGTCGATCCAGCGCTTTCCGCCGTAGGCCTGGGCAAAGCTTTCAGCGAATTCGATGGGGTCTTCGCCCACGATTTCGCTGACGGGCGTGCCGTCGATTGCGGCGCGTTCCCAAAGGTCTGCGAGGTCCGTGAACATCTGAACCATGGTGTCGCCCTCGGTGACGCCGCCGTAGTACATCAAGTACCGGTTGAAGGCGGCGGCCACGGTCAGGTAGGGCTCGGGCAAGGAATCCAACCGCGCCTTGGCTTGCTTGTACTGCTTCTTCTGTTCGAGTGATCCGGTGACCAGTTCGATCCATTTTGCTGCCATGTTAATTTCCTTCCTTGCGGAGCTGTTCAAGCCGTTCGGACAAGAAGCTCCAGGTGTTCCAGAATTCATTCAGTTCTTTTTGGCCCTGGGGGTTGAGCGTGTACACCTTGCGGGGTGGTCCTTTTTCGGAAGGCCGCTTTTCAACGTCCACCAACCCCTTTTGTTCGATCCTGACCAGCAGCGCGTAAACGGTGCCCTCAGCAATCTCGGTGAAGCCCTGCTCCCGGAGCAACGTGGTGATCTCGTATCCATACGCTGCCTTTCCGGTCAGGAGGGCCAGCACAATGCCCTCCAGTGTGCCTTTGAGCATCTCCGTCATCTGCTTGCCCATTGGACACCTCCTTTAGTACTCAGTATTACTAGCTACCACTACATAGTAGAACTAAGTACCGGTACTTAGCAATACTGAGTTCTGGTCTAAATGGCATGCTGGGGTGGTGACTGCAGAATCTGGTACCTCGCCCACGTTGATGACCGCCGACGTCGGGCTTGGTGCCTTCAGCCTTCGACGCGCCACCAAAGCCGACCTGCCGCGGATCCTCGCGCTGCTCGCAGATGATCAGCTGGGTGCCACCCGCGAAGATGCCGCCGATTTAGTGCCCTACCAGAAGGCTTTTGACGCGATCGACGCCGACCCGGCCCACCTCCTGGTGGTGGGCGAGCTCGCGGGCGAAGTGGTGGCCACGTTCCAGCTCAGCTACCTGCCCGGCTTGTCCCGTAAGGGTTCCTGGCGTGCCCAGATCGAGGCGGTTCGGGTGTCCGACGTGCTGCGTGGCCAAGGCGTCGGGGCGCTGATGATCGAGTGGGCACTTGAGCAGGCCCGGGAGCGGGGTTGCTCCCTGGTGCAGCTCACCACCGACAAATCCCGTACGGCAGCGCACCGTTTCTACGAGCGGCTCGGCTTTGTAGCCAGCCATGAGGGCATGAAGCTGACGCTCTGAGGGGGACGCGCGCCTGCGGTAGTTTGCTGGACCCGGGATGCGGTTGTTTTCCACATAGGGAGATTTCGGCCTTATGGCGCCCGTAGCCCGCTGGAAAAGTTGGGCCATGGAGAAGATTCGGGAGCGGCCAGCGATTGATTCGGACGCACATGCCCTGCTGTTGGGGTTTCGCTCTGACGGCTCCGTGCCCAGTGTCTCCGCCCTCACGGGGCTGCTGAAGGCTCTTTGCCTCGGGTCGAGCAGCGGTGAGCTGATTGACCAACTGCGTGGTTTGGAGGATATGAAGTCCGCTATCGCAAGTGTCCAGGCCAGGGCGGCCGTAGCCTTCGACCTCGCGCAGCGCCGCGAGCAAGCGTCGGCCGGCATTCCCATCTCCGAGCAAGGGCAGGACGCAGGGGCGCAGGTTGCGTTGGCTCGTCGCGAATCACCAAGCCGGGGCTCACGTCTCCTTGGGTTGGCGAAAGCGTTGGTGACGGAGATGCCGCGCACCATGGCTGCGTTGGAATCCGGACAGCTCAATGAATGGCGCGCCACTTTGCTCGTGAAAGAGACGGCCTGCCTCTCCTTGGAAGATCGGCGCGCCGTGGACGAGGAACTCGCACCTGACGCAGGCACCTTCGACGGTGTCGGCGACAAAACCCTCATCGCCGCAGCGAAAGCCGCCGCTTATCGGCGCGATCCCCGAACTGTTGCCCAGCGCGCCAGCCAGGCTGCCACGGAGCGGAACGTCAGCCTGCGCCCCGCGCCGGATGCCATGACGTACCTGACCGCCCTGCTTCCGGTCGCCCATGGGGTTGCCGTCTATGCTGCGCTCACCCGGAAAGCAGATTCTGTGCGTTCCGCTGGTGAATTACGGAACAGGGGCCAAGTCATGGCAGATACCCTCGTCGAACGCATTACCGGCAGGCGCGGCGGAATCAGTGGAGTCGACCTCGAGATCATCATGACGGACCGCACGCTTTTGCAGGGGGACAGTGAGCCAGCCCGTCTCAAGGGCTACGGAATCGTCCCGGCGGCATGGGCGAGAGCCTTGGTTGGCGCCGGAACAGCCGCGTCGGACGAGTCCCGTGGGGGGTGCCCGTCTGCAACGGGCGATAGTCCGCCGCCAACGAAGGATCCGGAGTTCACTGTCTGGCTTCGCCGCCTCTACACGGTGCCGTCCACAGGGGAGCTCATCACCATGGACTCCAAGGCGCGGCTCTTTCCCCCTAGGTTGAGGCGTTTCATCGAAGTCCGGGACGATACCTGCCGCACGCCCTATTGCGACGCGCCCATTAGGCATATCGATCACATCGTCCCTTGGCAATCCGGTGGTACTACCACCGTGACCAACAGTGCGGGACTCTGCGAAGCCTGCAACCACACCAAGGAAAACCCTGGCTGGGCGGCGAAGCAGTTGCCTGGCGACGTCCACACGTTGGAAATCAGCACGCCAACAGGCCATAGCTACCGATCAACAGCGCCGCCCCTCCCAGGGCACAGCCGATCAGTGAAGTTGCCGGACTTCGAATCCGGGGCTGGGCGGGAGAATTTGGCTCAAGCAGACCACTGTATTGACTCTTAGGGTACCTAACTATTAGGATACCTAAATATGAGTTCTTTTGATCCCCCGTTACTTGATCTCGCACAGGAATTTCGCGAGTCACTACGACTCGGCGTCTACATGTTCCGCCGCCTCGATCCTGAAGGCGACCTTACCGCCGCGCAGCTCAGCCTGCTGTCCATGATCTCCGACGGTGGCCTCCGAGTGGGCGACGTCGCCAAGAACCTGGGCATCAAGGTCCCCAGCGCCACCGAGCAAATCATCAAGCTTGAGCGAACCGGCCTGGTCACCCGCCAGCAGGATCCGGACGATTCGCGAGCAGTCCAGGTGGTCATAACCGAAGCCGGGGCGTCCGCCGTCGAGTCTGCCAATCAGCGGCGCAACGCCATGGTGGCCGAACTGCTTCAGGACCTCAGCAGTGAGGAAATCGAGCGTCTCGCCTCGGCATTGCCCGTGATCGCCAAGCTCAACAGCTCGTTCCAGAACTAAGAAAATCCAGCACCACCAGAAAACCAGCACCGACAAGGAGCCATTGAATGTCACGCCAGTTGGCTGACGCTTCAGCAAGCGCCGAAACAACCCTCGAAACCACGCTGGAGGCTGAAAAAGCCTCCTTCCTCAAGCAGCCAAAGGCCGTGTGGGCCACCGCGCTCGCCGCCGTTTTTGCCTTCATGGGCATCGGCCTGGTGGACCCCATCCTGCCGGCAATTGCCAAAAACCTTGAGGCGTCCACCAGTGAAGTGTCGCTGCTGTTCACCAGCTACTTCCTGGTGACGGCCATCGCCATGTTGATCAGTGGTTTCGTGTCGTCAAGGATCGGTGGCAAGAAAACGCTGCTGATCGGCCTGGCTATCATCGTGGTGTTCGCATCGTTGTCCGGCTTTTCCGGCAGCGTTGAACAATTGGTCGGGTTCCGTGCCGGCTGGGGTCTCGGTAATGCCCTGTTCGTTGCGACAGCCCTTGCCGTGATCGTCGGTGTGGCCAGCGGTGGAACCGGTACGGCCATCATCCTTTACGAAGCAGCCCTGGGCCTGGGTATCTCGCTCGGCCCACTGTTGGGCGCAGTCCTGGGCGGGTGGCAGTGGCGCGCCCCGTTCTTTGGTACTGCGGTCCTCATGGCGGCAGCCTTCGTGGCACTTCTGGCCCTCCTGCCAAAGACGCCCGCCCCGGCAAAGAAGTCCCGCTTGCGTGACCCGCTACTGGCATTGGGCCACAAAGGACTCCGCACCACAGCAGCCAGTGCGCTCTTCTACAACTACGGGTTCTTCACCATTCTTGCCTTCACACCCTTCATCCTGGGCATGGACGCTTACGGAATTGGGGGAGTGTTCTTCGGATGGGGTGTCGCAGTCGCCGTATTCTCGGTATTCGTTGCTCCCGTTCTGCAGAAGCGCTTTGGCGCCGTGAAGGTCCTGACCGGCACGCTGGCTGTCCTCATGCTTGACCTGATCGGGCTGGGACTTGCTGCGGGGCAGTCGGTGACTACCGTCGTCGTGCTTGTCATCGTGGCGGGTGCCCTGCTGGGCATCAACAATACGGTCTACACGGAACTGGCCATGGGCGTTTCTGATTCGCCACGTCCGGTTGCTTCCGCGGGCTACAACTTTGTGCGCTGGATGGGCGGTGCACTGGCTCCCTTCGCGGCTGCGCAGCTCGGTGAGCACTTCGGAACGCAGGTTCCGTTCTTTGCCGGCGCGCTGGCCATGGTGATCGCGATCGTCATCTCCGTCAGTGGTCGCGGGTACCTGACATCGCACGAGCCACACCTGGTGTAGTGGCCTGCGCTTCAACGAAAATCCCAGACACGGAAAGGCCCGGCGGAATCAATCCGCCGGGCCTTTTGTGCGTCTATTGGGGTTCGTCGGAAGCGACAGGCAACGGCGCCACTGGCGCGCCTTTGGGAACGAACAACGTTTCGGCCTGCTCCAGCGACATGCCGTTCGTCTCAGGGACCTTGAACATTACAAAGAAGAACGACGCCGCAGCGAACGCAGCGTACATGGCGTACGTCAGGGGGAGTGAACCTGCTGCCATGATGGGGAAGCTGAGCGTAATGGCGAAGTTCGCGATCCACTGAGCGGCGGCAGCAAGGCCGAGGGCGCGGGCGCGGATGCGGGATGGGAAGATCTCACCCAACAGCACCCACACGAGCGGACCCCACGAGGCGCCGAAGCTGATCACGAACACGTTGGCGGCAACCAGGGCAACAGGGCCCCAAGCGCCGGGAAGAGTAGTCTCCGAGCCGGAACCGGTTGCCGAAGAGAAGGCCAGCGCCATGACGCCCAAGGAAGCAGCCATGCCGATGGAGCCGGTGAGCAGGATGGGTCGTCGTCCAATGCGGTCCACCAAAGCGATAGCCACGAGGGTCACCAGGATGTTGGTCACGGATGTGGCGACGGAGATCGTGAGGGAGTCCTTTTCCTGGAACCCGACAGCCTTCCACAGCGTAGTGGAGTAGTAGAAGATGACGTTGATGCCGACGAACTGCTGCAGCACGGACAGGATGATGCCGATCCACACGACTGGCAGCAGGCCGAACCTGTTGCCGCGCAGGGAGCCCTTCTTGGTGGACAGCTTTTCCTGCTGGATGGATTCGCGGATCTCGCGGATGTGCCGCTCGATGTCGTCGCCGGGGATCAGCTTGTTGAAGATGGTACGGGCCTGGTCTTCCTTGCCGTTGAGCACCAGGAAGTGAGGGGACTCGGGCAAACGGTAAGCGATCCAGCCGTAGACGGCCGCCGGAAGGGCGCAGGCGATAAACATCCAACGCCACGCCTCGATACCAAACCACAGTGTGCCGCCGGCGCCGCCTGCCGAGTTGGCAAGAACTGCGTCAGAGAGCAGCGCAGCGAAGATGCCTGTGGTGATGGCGAGCTGCTGGAGCGAAGCCAGACGCCCGCGCACGTGGCGGGGCGAAATCTCGGAGATGTAGGCGGGAGCAATGACCGAGGCAAGGCCGATGCCCAGACCGCCGACGAGCCGCCAGAAAATCAGGTCCCATACGCTGAAGGCGAGGCCCGTGCCGACGGCGCTCACCAGGAAGAGCAGGGCGCCGATCTTCATGGCCGGGATGCGTCCGTAGCGGTCGGCGATCTTGCCGGCAAAATAGGCGCCGGCGGCGCACCCCAGCAATGCAACAGCAACGGCGAAGCCGGTTAGTGCCTCGCTCATGACGAACTCGTCCGCCATCGCGTCCACGGCGCCGTTGACCACGGAGGAATCGAAGCCGAAGAGGAAACCGCCCACCGCGCCGGCGACGGCCAGGCCGATCACTTTCCGCGAAACGGGGGGCGCGCCTTCGGTGCTGGAACTGGACATGGGTCTCCCTTGGGGAATGGTGTTGTGGGAGCGAGGTGCGGGACGTCGTCGGCTGTTCCGACGGGGACGCCGGTGCACTCGCGCTACACAGTGTGGCACGTCATATCGCTCCAGTTCCAGTCAAGTGACCGACGTGACATGCATTCAGGTAATTAACGTATGTGCGCCTGTTTGGTGGCTGTGTGTTTGCTGGGCGGCTCCTCCGAGTGCCCTTTGGTCCGAAAAAGGGCGCTATTGGCGGAACTACTTGAACGCAATGCGCGACGACGGGCCGTCCCCTTATGGGGCTAATGACGCCCCGCCGTCGCCACCTTCCGGACGTACCGGCGGCGTTAGGAGAACTCCTTAAGTGCTTCAGTCAGGAGGGCCCCTGGAGCCCCAAGGCGTGTGTGCACCCCGGTCGAGGCGATCAGTTCGCCACCGATGACTACCTGCGTGACATCACTCGCCGTCGCACTGAAAGCCAGTTGCATGGGCCGGGATCCCGCGGTCCGGGTGGAGGCGGGATTGATGACCATGATGTCGCATACCCCACCCACTTGAAGGGCCTGCGGGGCTACGGGGGTGGCCATGGAACGAGTGGCTCCTTCAGTGGCCGCGCCCAGCAGTTCCCCGGGCGAAAACCTTCCGCGCTGCCCGCTGCCCAGCCGTTCCCCATGTTCCAAGGTGCGCATTTCAATCCAGGGGTCGATCACTGCATGCTGACCAGTGCCCAGGGCGATGGTGGCTCCGGCGTCGCAGAGTTCCCGGGCAGGGCCGATCCCATCTGCGAGATCGGCTTCCGTGCTCGGACACATCACCACGGTGGTGGATGCTCCGCCGAGCAAGGCTATGTCTTCCTGGGTCAAGTGCGTGGAATGGACAGCTGAAAGTCTGGAAGACAAGAGGCCGTGGCGTTCCAAGAGTCCGGTCGGAGTGGTGCCATAGGCCGCCATGCATGCGTCATTTTCAGCGGGTTGTTCGCTCAGGTGGATGTGAAGCGGAATGTCCCTGGGCAGATGCTTGGCAACGATCCTCAGGGCCTCTTCCGGCACCGCCCGGACGGAATGCAGGGCAGCGCCGACGCCCACCACGTCGGGCGGAAACTCCTCTGCCATCGCAGTCCGAAGGGAAGCCAGCCGGTCCAGCCAGGCCTGTGCATCCGCGTCCCCGAACCTGGCTTGGTCGGGACTCAGGGGGGTGCCAATTCCGCCCGTCAGATACAGCGTGTCCAGAAGGGTCAGGCGGATCCCGGCAGACACGGCCGCCCGGGCAAGGGCCAGCTCCATGGCATGAGGCTCCGCATAGGGCGTGCCTCCGGGTTGGTGATGAACGTAGTGGAATTCGGCCACGCTGCTGAATCCGCTGACCACCATTTCGGCGAAGACGGCAGTGGCAAGCTTCTGGTACTTCACCGGAGTCAGCTCGGACGCGCTCCGGTACATTTGCTCCCGCCACACCCAGAAATCTCCATGTCCATCATGGGTTCTTCCGCGAAGGATCCTGTGGAAGGCGTGGGAATGCGCATTGGCTGCTGCGGGAAAGGCGACGCCCGCCAGAGTTGTGTCACCGGGCAGGGGCTCAACGCCGGTGTGGATGGCAGAGATGCGGCCATTGCTGGTTTCGACACGTACGCCGGTGGCAACCTCTGGAAGTCTACGGCCGCCGTCGCTGTTGCCGTCGTCGCTTGTGGTGATGGCGGTCTCGCACCAGAAGGCGTTCACAGGAGTCCCTCCAAAACATCAGCGAGCGCGACGGCACCGGCTGAGGCGTCCTCATCGGCCACGTATTCCTCAGGTGAATGCGAAATGCCGCTGGGATTGCGGACAAAAACCATGGCGGAGGGAACGTAGCCGGCCAGCACACCTGCGTCGTGCCCCGCGCCGGTTGCCAGGACGGGTGCGCCTGGCAGTAACTCGGTGATGCGACGGCTTAGGCCGGCGTCAAAGTGCACAGTGTCGCTGTACGACTCTTCCGTCAGGGTTACGGTGCAACCTTCCGCGGCTGCGACATCCTGGGCTGCACGGTAGATTCCCTCGATGAGTTGAGCAGTCACGGCGTCGTCGGGATGACGGGCGTCCAGCCAAAGATCCACGCGCGAAGCAATGACGTTGGTTCCGCCCGGAACCGGCGTCAAGCGGCCTACGGTGGCTCGGGCGTCCGGCTGCCTGGCTGCCGTTTCGCGAATGGCGAGGACGATCTGCGCGGCCGCGACCATCGGGTCGGCGCGGTCCGTCATAAGCGTGGTCCCGGCATGGTTTCCTTGACCGCTGACACTGATTTTCCAGCGACCGTGCCCCAGGATGGAACTCCCTACAGCGATGGCGGGGCCATCCTGCCCCAGCCCCTTTCCCTGTTCGACGTGGAGTTCGACGAAGTCGCCGATGCGCGCCATGGCGTCCGGATCCGGGCCCATGTGACGGGGATCCAAGCCGTTGGCGCTGGCGACGTCGGCAAAGGTGTCACCGTTGACGTCCCGCAGGTTCAGGGCCTTGTCAGTATCTATCGCACCCGTGAGGAGTCGCGATCCCAGGCAGGCAACGCCAAAGCGTGATCCTTCTTCTTCAGGAAAAACGGTGACTGCCAGCGACCTTGGGGGCTGGAACCCCCGGGATTTGAGGATATCGATGGCGGCCAATGCTGAGGCGACGCCGAGAGGTCCGTCGAATGCTCCGCCGCCGGGTACTGAATCGAGGTGGCTTCCAGTGACAAGTGCGCCCTCTTGGGGTTGGCCCCACCAGGCCCACAGTATCCCGTTGCGGTCCGTCTCGACGTCGAGGCCGCGGTGTTGCGCTTGTTCGACGAACCACTGCCTGAGGTCCAGTTCAGGCGTCGTGAAGACGGCCCTTGAGTATCCTCCGCGCACCGCGTCGCGGCCCACATCCTGGATTGAGGACAAGAGTTGATTGACGGTTTCCACGTTTTCCTCCGATTGAAGACTGCCACCAAGTAAAAACCAGATGCCAACCCATGGCAAGGGCTCGCGCGAGTATTTACACCGCGGAAACATGCCCCGCCCTCCTGCGGGGCATTCGGCGTCATGTAACCGGCCCTGTCTCTCATTTTTCAAAAAACTCTTGCCATTTGATGAAAATTGATTTTTACTAAGTGGCAAGACATGGTGATGTAGACCACTTGAAAGCAGGTCAGGCAGTGGCAGCGGATTCTTCCACCCGAACAGTCGAGAGGGCATTGGCCCTCCTCAGTGCAGTCTGCACTGACGGCTCCATCAGCCTGAGTGACGCAGCGCGAGTGGTTGATCTGTCAGCCAGTACCGCGCTCCGCCTCCTCCGAACCCTCGAAGGCAGCGGATTCGTGACGCGGGATCCCGGGGGCAATTTCCGCCCGGGAGCAAGTGTCATTCAGTTGGGAGCGCTGGCTTTGGGGCAGGAGTCCCTGGTGTCGCTCTGCACGCCGCACATGAAGCGGCTTGTGGCTGAAACGGGCGAATCCTGCTACTTGAGCATTCCCGGTGCTGGGGACACCGGAATCTACATCGCCATCGTAGAAGGTACCCGCTCTGTCCGGCACACCAGCTGGGTCGGCAGGAGCATCCCGCTGGAGGGCTCCGCCGCCGGCAAGGTGCTGACCGGCGGGCAGAACGGCCGCGGCTACGCGATTGTGCGGAGCGGCGTTGAAGACGACATCACGGCCGTCGCCGCACCCATTGTGATCGGCGGCCGAACAGTGGCAGCCCTCAGCATCGTGGTGCCCAGCTACCGCTTGGACGAGGCGAAGGCGCAGACATTTGGCGAGGAACTGGTGAAGGTTGCCGACAACATCCTCGTGGAACCCGACGGAAACCATGAAGTGCCCCAGGAAAGCATGGAAAAGAAATGATCAAATTTGAAAATGTCACCAAGGCGTACCCTGACGGTACGGTGGCAGTCGACGGCCTCAACCTGGAGGCTCCCACCGGAAAGTTGACCATTCTTGTTGGCCCTTCCGGATGCGGCAAGACCACTTCCCTGAGGATGATCAACCGCCTCATCGAACCCACCAGCGGCACCATCTACCTCGATGATCAGCCGACTTCCGGCATGGACGCAGCGTTGCTCCGCCGCAGGATCGGTTACGTCATCCAGCACGCCGGACTCTTCCCGCACAAGACCATCGTTGACAATGTGTCCACCATGCCGCTCCTTCTAGGGGAAAGCCGCCAAAAGGCCCGCACCAAGGCGCTCGAATTGATGGAGCGCGTTGGATTGCCCGCCAGCTTCGCCAAGCGTTATCCCTGGCAGCTCTCCGGCGGACAGCAGCAGCGCGTTGGTGTTGCCCGGGCGCTCGCCTCGGACCCTGCGTTCATGCTGATGGATGAGCCCTTCAGCGCAGTTGACCCTGTAGTCCGCGCCCAGCTCCAGGAGGAGTTCCTTCGCCTGCAGCGCGAGATCGGCAAGACCATCATCATGGTCACCCACGACATCGACGAGGCCCTCAAGCTCGGGGATCAGGTTGCCGTCATGCGCGTGGGCGGCAAGCTGGCGCAAATGGCGTCCCCCTCCGAACTGCTGACCGCCCCCGCTGATGAGTTCGTGGCCGACTTCGTAGGCCGTGACCGTGGCTACCGATCGCTCGGATTTACGAAAACAGCAGGCACGGTGACCATTGGCGAGGAAGCTGTAGTTCAGCTCGGTGCTTCCGCGGATGAAGCCCGCGCCAAGGCGCTGGGTGCTTGGGTGTTGGTAGTCGACGGCGACCGGAAGCCTCTCGGTTGGGCTCAGCCGCAGCTTCTCAACGGTGAGGTGAAGCGGGAGAACCTGAATCTCAGCGGGATCCCGGCAGCAGCATCGGGCACCATGCGCCAGCTGCTGGATGCCGCCCTTTCCTCCCCGAGCCGCCGCGGTGTGGTTGTCAACGAGCATGGCGAACTGGTTGGGACCGTTTCTGCAACAGACGTGGTCAAAGCCATCGAGGCCGAGCCCCACCTGGAGACGATCTGATGAACTTCGAGTGGCTGGGCCGCCAGTTCGACAACATCGTTTTCCTGCTCGGCTGGCATGTCCTGCTGGCCGTCACCCCGCTGATCCTGGGGCTTCTCATCGCGCTGCCCCTTGGCTGGTGGGCGCACCGAAGCCGGCGTATCTACCCACTCTTGGTGGGTGTCGCCGGTCTGCTGTACACCGTTCCTTCCCTTGCGCTGTTTGTACTGCTCCCGCTGGTCCTGGGTACCAAAATCCTGGACCCGCTCAACATTGTGGCTGCACTGACCATCTACACTGTGGCACTGCTGGTTCGCGTAGTCGCCGATGCCTTGGATTCCGTTCCTGAAGACACCGTCCAGGCAGCCAAAGCCATGGGCTACCGGGGCTATCAAAGCCTCCTGAAGGTTGAACTTCCCGTCGGTGTCCCGGTGATTTGCGCAGGATTGCGTGTCGCCGCCGTCTCCAACGTCAGTCTCGTCTCCGTGGCTGCGCTGCTGGGCATTCCGCAGCTTGGTTCGCTCTTCACGCAGGGCTTCCAGCTCCGTTTCTACACCCCGATCATCGCCGGCATCGTGCTGTGCGTGGTCCTGGCCATGATCCTGGACGGACTGATCATCCTCATCAACCGGTGGCTGACACCGTGGACCCCCAAGGTGGTGGCATCGTGAACTACTTGTTCGACCCCGCGCACTGGAGCGGCGCAGACGGCATCCCAACGTTGATCGCTGAGCATCTCCTGTACTCGCTTATTGCCTTGGCCATTGCGGCCATCATCGCGGTGCCCTTGGGTATCTACATTGGAGTGACAGGCAAGGGTGTGTTCATGATCGCCGGCCTTGCCAACGCCCTCCGGGCACTTCCAAGTGTGGGTCTGCTGATCCTGTTGGTCCTGCTCATTTCGCCCGCCTTCCCTTCCCGCATGGGCTACGTCCTTCCCAGTCTCATCGTGCTGGTCTTGCTGGCAGTTCCGCCCATCCTGACCAACACCTATGCCGGCGTCCGCGCAGTGGATGCTGCCGCCGTCGACGCCGCAAAGGGCATGGGCTTCCGCACCATGAAAATCCTGACGGATGTCCAGTTGCCGTGTTCCCTTCCGCTGGTTTTGTCCGGTGTCCGCAGCGCGCTGTTGCAGATCATCTCAACGGCAACCATCGCCGCGTACATTTCGCTTGGCGGCCTGGGTCGCCTCCTGATCGACGGCAAGGCCCAGAACGATTACGGCCAAATGGTGGCCGGGGCCGTCCTTGTCGCCCTGCTGGCATTGTTTTTCGACCAGCTTCTCGCTTTCATCACCCGCCGCGTTGTCTCACCCGGATTGACCCGGCGCACCATTAAGTCGGCCGCTGTGGCCGAATCCGTGAAGACCCCCGTCACGGTCTAATCAACACCCGCGCGCGTGGTTCCGCGCGGATTCACCTCCACCCCACCCCATCTGGCCGCTGCATGCCTTGCAGCACCCATCCCAGGAGAGTTGACATGAAGAAGTACCTCACCGGATTCACCCTGGCAGCCGTTGCTGCCATCACCCTGAGCGCCTGTGGCGGCGGGGACCCCATGAGCTCGTCAAATACCGCCGCAGCGGGTGCTTCGGGGGACAGCATTATCGTCGGTTCCGCGGACTTCCCGGAAAGCCAGCTGATCGCCAAGATCTACGCCGAAGCACTTAAGGCCAAAGGCGTCGAGGTCACCGAGAAGCCGAGCATCGGCAGCCGCGAGGTGACCATCCCCGCACTGAAGGACGGTTCCATCGACCTCATGCCGGAATACGGCGGCGCACTCCTGCAGTACCTCGACTCCGCCACCAAGGCCGTTTCATCCGAGGATGTCGCCAAGGAACTGACCACCAAGATCCCGGCCGGCCTGACAGTACTGACTCCTTCCGAAGCGGAGGACAAGGATGTCCTCACGGTTAAGAAGGAAATCGCCGAACAGTACAAGCTGAAGACCATCGAAGACCTCCAGCCCGTTGCCAAGGAACTCGTTTTGGGCGGCCCGCCGGAGTGGAAGACCCGCCTCAACGGCGTTGCTGGCCTTAAGTCTGTCTACAACCTGGAGTTCAAGGAATTTTCAGCGCTCGACGCCGGTGGTCCGCTCACGCTGAACGCTCTCCTTTCCGGTCAGGTACAGGTAGCCGACCTCTTCAGCACCGATCCTGCACTGGCGGAAAACAACCTCGTGGCGCTTGAAGACAACAAGAACCTCTTCCTCTCTGAAAACATCGTGCCGGTCATCAACGAGAAGAAGTCCACGGACACCATCAAGGAAACGCTGGATAAGGTCTCCGCTGCGTTGACCACCGAGGATCTCATCAAGATGAACGGCCGTGTGGCCAAGTTCGAGGACATCGGCGAAATCGCCAAGGAATGGCTCAAGACAAAGAACCTGGGCTAATCCAGCTGTTCGCTTTTGCCGGTTGCTTTTAGAGGAGTAAAGAATGACTGCCGATTTCACTACTGGAGCCCGCCCGGTCAAGGCTGCCCGGGGTACGGAGTTGACTGCCAAGTCCTGGCAGACCGAGGCGCCGCTGCGCATGTTGATGAACAATCTGGATCCTGAGGTCGCTGAGCGTCCTGATGATTTGGTGGTTTACGGTGGCACGGGCCGTGCAGCGCGTTCCTGGGCTGCGTTTGATGCGATTACCCGGACGCTGGAGACCATGGAGAAGGACGAGACGCTGCTGGTGCAGTCGGGGAAGCCGGTGGGTGTTTTCCGCACGAATGAGTGGGCGCCGCGGGTGTTGTTGGCGAACTCGAACCTGGTGGGGGATTGGGCGACGTGGCCTGAGTTCCGCCGGCTCGAGGCTGAGGGTTTGATGATGTATGGGCAGATGACTGCTGGGTCATGGATTTACATCGGCACCCAGGGCATCCTGCAGGGCACGTACGAAACGTTCGCTGCTGTCGGAAATAAGCTCGCCGCGGAGGGCCGCCACCCGGCACCGGCGGCGGAAGGTTCCACGGAAGGGCCGCTGGCAGGGACCCTGACGTTGACTGGTGGTTGTGGTGGCATGGGCGGGGCGCAGCCGTTGGCGGTGACGCTCAATGATGGTGCGTGCTTGATTGTTGATGTGGACGAGTCCCGCCTGCGTCGGCGTGTGGGTAAGCGGTACCTGGACGAGGTCGAAACCGATTTGGATGCTGCGATCGCCAAAGTCCAGACCGCAAAGGACGAGCGCCGCGGCTGGTCCGTCGGTTACGTGGGCAACGCCGCGGAAGTCTTCCCCGAATTGCTGCGCCGCCACAAGGCCGGCGAAGTCACGTTCGATGTGGTCACGGACCAGACCTCCGCTCATGACCCGTTGTCCTACCTGCCGGAGGGCATCACGGTGGCCGAGTGGCACACCGAGGCTGAGGCTGATCCGGAAGGGTTCACCAAGAAGGCCCAGGCGTCGATGGCCCGCCAGGTCCAGGCGATGGTGGAGTTCCAGGACGCCGGAGCTGAGGTCTTTGATTACGGCAACTCGATCCGTGACGAGGCCCGCAAGGGTGGGTATGACCGTGCGTTTGAATTCCCTGGCTTCGTCCCGGCGTACATTCGTCCGTTGTTCTGCGAGGGCTTGGGCCCGTTCCGCTGGGTTGCGCTCTCGGGCGATCCGGAAGACATTGCGGTGACGGACAAGGCCATCAAGGAGTTGTTCCCGGAGAACAAGCACCTCCACAAGTGGATTGACGCTGCGGCCGAACGGGTTGAATTCGAAGGCCTGCCGGCCCGTATTTGCTGGCTTGGGTACGGTGAACGCCATAAGGCTGGTCTGCTCTTCAACCAGCTCGTCGCCGAGGGCAAGGTCAAGGCTCCGATCGTGATCGGCCGTGACCACCTGGATTCGGGTTCCGTGGCGTCCCCTTACCGGGAAACCGAGTCGATGAAGGATGGCTCGGACGCGGTCGCGGACTGGCCGTTGCTGAACGCACTGACTGCTGCATCCTCGGGCGCTACCTGGGTGTCCATCCACCACGGTGGTGGGGTTGGTATTGGCCGGTCCATCCACACTGGCCAGGTTTCCGTCGCTGACGGCACGGAACTGGCAGCCCAGAAACTGGAACGGCTCCTGACCAACGACCCCGGTATGGGCGTCATCCGCCACGTCGACGCCGGCTACGACCGCGCCATCGACGTCGCCAACGAACGCGGCGTCCGCATCCCCATGAACGAGGCTGTTGGCACGCGCTAGCGGATCTCGCAGGAATCCCAGGGCGGCTATGCACAGCATTTTGCGTGGCCGCCCTGGGACAAACCGCAAGCATCAGCTTGTATGCAAAGTCCAAACACACTTTCTGAGAGCGAGGAGACGCACCATGGACAGGCAAAGCCCGGCGGTGTGGGCATCAGCCGCTATCGGAGCACCGGTGACCATGACAAAACAGGGCCACCATCCGTTTCGGGGGATTGTCGCTGACAGGACCGCCGATGGAACCATTCTTTGGGTCCTTTCCAGTACTGGGATTCGGAAGCTTTTCCACGCAGGGGATGGGTTTCATCTGACCCCTGGTGGACGATGACAGCACAACTTTCGCCTCTGGCCCTCCAGCCTGATGCCGGGATTCATGTTCGGGATCGGGAGGAATACCCGCACCGAGCCAATACAGGCGTAGGACAAACCCAGTTATCTTGTCCGGAGGACTGCTTCTACTGCACTGCGCCGGAAACTGATTAGTGCACGAGGCTGATGAGCCCACGCAACTGAAGAGAAAGGATCGGTTCATGATCGTGATCGATGGCTTGACACTGGACTTGGCTGACGTCGCCGCAGTAGCCGACGGCGAGAACGTCACCTTGGCTCCGGAAGCCATGGTCCGAATGGATGAATCGCGGAAGTCTGCGGAAGCTACGGCGCTGCAGCGTCCCGTCTATGGCCGCTCCACCGGCGTCGGAGCGAACCGCGCGGTTTCCCTGATGGAAGCCGACGGCGGGGACACTCACGGACTGAAGCTTCTGCGCAGCCACGCTGTAGACGCCGGCAAGCCTCTTGCCCGCAGGACCGTCCGGGCGATGTTGGTGGTCAGGCTCAGCCAGCTGGCGGCCGGTGGATCTGGAATCAACCCCGTCATTGCCGAAGCCTTGGTGGAACTCATCAACTCCGACGTGGTTCCTGAAATCCGGGAGTTCGGTGGAATCGGAACTGCGGACCTGCAGGCACTAGCCGGAACGGCGCTGACGATGCTGGGCGAACGTCCCCCCTTGGGCAGGGGTGAGGTTCCGGTTCGCCTTAAGGGGTGGGCCACGGCTGATGCCCTGCCCTTCATCAGTTCCAGTGCGCTGACCATTGCTCAAGGGGTCCTGGCGCAACAAAAACTGTCGACGCTTTTGGACAACGCAGCGTCGGTGGCCGCACTCTCGTTCATTGCGATGTCCGGCAATTCCGAAGCTCTGAGTCCGGCCGTGGCAGCAGCGGCCGACACGTCCGCCGTAGCCGATGCCGCACACACTCTTCATTCAATGGTCCAAGGCAGCGGCCAGCCAGCCCGGATCCAAGATCCCTATTGCTTGAGGACGCTGCCGCAGGTCTTCGGGTCCCAAACAGAGGAACTCAAGTCCTTGGGTGCTCTGCTGAGTCGCCTTGTCACAGCAGGACATGAGAATCCGCTCGTACACGGCTCGCCGTCCGACGGCAGCAATGATGTGGCCCACCACGGGCTCTTCCAAATGACCAACCTCGCCCGCCGGGTGGACGCGTTGCAACTGGCTATCGGCGCGGCGTGTGCAACCCACTTGCGGAGGATCGACCTCCTGTGCGACCCCAAATACACGGGCCTGCACCCGTTCCTGGCTGAGGACGGTTCAGGTCAGTCAGGGCTGATGATGCTCGAATATGTGGCCGCGGCCGCCGTCGGCCGGATTCGTGCCGACGCCCAACCGGTTAGCCTGCAGACCGTGGTGCTCTCGCTAGGCGCTGAGGAGGATGCCAGCTTTGCAAGCGTCGCCACAGCGCGGTTGGAGTCGACGGCGGACGCACTCGCCACTGTCGCCGCCAGCGAGCTTGTGTGCGCTTCACGGGCTCTTCGCCTGCAGGGGCGGCGGCCCGAAGAGTTTGCCAGCGGCCGCCTGCGCGCCATGATGCGGGCGGGTTTCACCCTGCCCTCCGAGGTGGAGGACCGCGACCTCCGCGGGGATCTGGAGCAGGCCATCGAGATCATGAGGGCTTCGCACTAGAAGCAATCGACCGGAGTAGACGAATCCGGTAGCTCAAGGAAAACGGCAGGCAGTCCGAGGACTGCCTGCCGTTCTTCGCGGACCAACTCGTGACCGACCAACTCGTGACCGACCAACTCGTGATGAGCCGGCAATTAGTGTGCGGGCACCGATTCCTTGGCTGCAGCCTTCGGGTCGGTGAGTTTCTTGTTGGGCAGCGCGAAGCTGATCAGGAACGCGATGAGCATGAGTCCGGCTGCCGTGAGCATGACGATATCGATCGCCTGGGCAAAGCCCTCGGTGATGGGCCTGGTCAGCGTGCTGTTGGCAGTGTGGAGCCAACTGGTGTCGTTCAAGGACTCGTTGTTGGCGCCGTTCTTGAAGAAGTCGAACAGCTTGGCGTTGGCGGGGTCGGATGCCACGGCCGGGTCCTTCATGACCGCTTGGTAGTCCGGGCTGGAAGCAGCGGTCTTCATACCGTCGGCGATCTTGTCGGCCGCGACGCTGAACAACATGGAGATGAATACGGCAGTGCCTACTGCGCCACCCATCGAACGGAAGAAGGCGGCCGTGGACGTGCCTACGCCCATGTCCTTGGGCGGAACGGACACCTGCATGGCGAGGGTGAGCGGCTGCATGCAGAATCCCAGTCCCACGCCGAAGAACACGGCGATCAGGCCCGGTACCCATAAACCGGTATCGACGCCGAGCACCAAGCCCATGACGGTGGCAGCGCCTGCCAGGATGGCTGTGCCCATGATCGGGAAGACCCTGTAGATGCCGGACGACGAGATGGTGCGGCCGGCCGAAATGGAACCGAACAGGATGCCCACGGTAAACGTGATCATCATCAGGCCGGCCTCGGTGGGTGTGAGGCCCTTTACCAACTGCAAGTACATTGGCAGCATGGCGATGGCACCGAACATGCCAATGCCGATAATGAAGTTCAGCAGCGATGACAGACCGAACGTCATGTTCTTGAAGAGACGCAGCGGAATGAGCGCGTAGTCACCTGCCCGCTTCTCTGCGAGCAGGAACGCCACGATGCCGATGACGCCGAGGCCGTAGCAGAGCCAGGACGCAGCCGACGCCCAACCCCACACGCGGCCCTGTTCTGCTACCAGCAGCAGCGGCACAATGGCCAGCGTGATAGCGGCAGCACCCCAATAATCGATCTTCTGCTTTACGTGCCTCGCAGGCAGATGCAGATACATGAAGACCACCACAAGAGCGGCCAGCCCAATGGGCAAGTTGATGAAGAAGACCCAGCGCCAGCCGTCGAAGCCCAGAATGTTGGACGTGCCGGCGAAGGCTCCACCGATCACAGGGCCCAGTACGGAGGAAATGCCAAAGACGGACATGAAATAGCCCTGATATTTGGCTCTGTCCTTCAACGCCACGATGTCGCCGATGATGGTCAGCGCCAAAGCCAGCAAGCCACCGGCTCCCAGGCCTTGGATGCCACGGGCGATGGCAAGCTCCGTCATGGAGTGGACGGATCCCGCGTACAAAGACCCCACCAGGAAGATCACGATGGCCACGAGGTAGAGCGGGCGGCGACCGAAGATATCGCTGAGCTTGCCATACAGGGGCGTGCTCACCGTTGAGGTGATGAGGTATGCGGTAGTGGCCCAGGCCTGAAGCGAGAGGCCGTCGAGATCGTTCGCAATGGTGTAGATGGACGTGGACACGATGGTCTGGTCCAACGAGGACAGGAACATGCCGAGCATGAGTCCCACCATGACGGTGAGTGTCTGACGGTGGGTCAGAACCTCGCCGGCGGCCCGGACGGGCGTGGTTTTGGACATATCTTCTCCAGAGGTGGCAGAAAAGTGGATTAAGCAGGATAGTTGCTTTCAGTAACTATCTTACGACCAAGTTGATTCCCGCCGGGAGAATATTTCTTCCACTTTTGCTCTAAGTCGGGCCCCACCGAAGAGTCAGCGCTCGATCAGGATGCCGTCCGGGTCACAGTAGATCATCACGCCGGGTTGGATGCGGACGCGATCGATCACCAGCTCTACGTCCACTTCGCCAACTCCCGTCTTGGCGCTCTTCTTCGGGTTGCTCCCAAGTGCCTTGACGCCAAGGGGCAGGCGGGCGATGGCCTCCCGGTCCCTGATGGCACCATTGATCACCACACCGGACCAGCCGTTGGCCACAGCGCTCGCGGCAATGAGGTCTCCCATGAGTGCCGTCCGCAGAGATGCCTGGCCATCAATGACCAGCACGGCACCCTCACCGGGTGTGTTGAGGACCGTTTTCACCAGCGCATTATCCTCAAAGCACCGGATAGTGCGGACCGGCCCACTGAAATGGGTTTGGCCTCCCAGATTGAGGAACTGAACGGCTATGGACTCCAGTTCCTCGCCGCGCTCGTCGTAGAGATCGGCCGTATTTATTTGCTTGCTCACAGTGCTTCTCCTCGATTGCTGTGAGGCCACACTAGCGCTCGCGAGGGGGCTAAAGCAGCGCTGGCAGCGGCCTATGTGGATAAAGGGCATAACGGCGGTTCAGTGTCGCTTCGCCGCGCTAGGCTGAATCCAAACATTCAATGAGGGGGAACCTGCCATGAGCTTGTCTGACCTGCCGGGTCCTGTGCCGGATCCTGCAATCGTCCGCGGTGGAAACACCACGGCGCTTGCCGAACCTGTTGCCAGGGTAAGGCCGATCTGGGTTACCGGCGTTGTGCTGGTCAACCTCGGCATCAACGCAGCGTTCTTTGGCCCCCTCCAAGTGCTCCTGGGCCTGCAGGCAGCCCACTTTGATGAAGGCCAGAAAGAAGCGATCCTTGCCTTGGTCACTGGCTGTGGAGCGGCCGTTTCCATGGTGGCAAACCCACTTTTCGGGGCGTTCAGCGACCGCACGACGTCCCGGTTTGGTCGCCGTGTTCCTTGGGTCCTGATGGGCGCCATCCTGGGAGCTGTTGCGCTCGTTGCTTTGGCCGGTGCTCCCAACGTTGCAGCAATGACTTTGCTTTGGTGCCTTGTGCAGGCCGGAGCCAACGCCATGTACGCCGCTATTACGGCCGCCGTACCTGACCGCGTCCCGGTGCCACAGCGCGGAACTGTAGGCGGACTCGCCGCCATGGGACAGACAGTAGGCATTTTGATCGGCGCGGTGATCGCAGCGGTCGTCGTTGGGAACTTTGCGGCCGGGTACTGGCTGTGCGCTGCGGCGTTGCTGGCCGGCGTCGTGCTTTACCTTTTCAAGAATGACGATCAGCAGCTTCCACCAACTGAGCGCCCGCCCTTCAATCTGGCAGACTTCCTCAAGGGCTTCTGGGTCTCGCCCAAACGGTATCCGGATTTCGCGTGGGCTTGGCTGACCCGTCTGCTGGTAAGTACAGGCAACCACATGGTCACGTTGTACTTGTTGTTTTTCCTGAGTGATGCTGTGCGGCTCAAGGAAACTGAGGGAATCGATCCCTCCTTTGGTGTCCTCATTCTTACGGGGCTGTACGCGGTCTCGGTCATCATTACCAGCGTGCTTGGTGGCCGGCTAAGCGACAAGATGGGCAAACGGAAACCACTGGTGATCGCGTCGTCGGTCATCATTGCGCTGGCCTCGCTGATCCTCGCCTTCGCACCAACGTGGATCGGCGGGCTTGCCGGTGCAGTGGTGTTGGGGATCGGGTTTGGAGCCTACCTCGCCGTCGACTTCGCCCTCATCACGCAGGTCCTTCCCACGGGAATGGACCGCGGCCGGGACTTGGGCGTTATCAATATTGCCAACTCTTTACCGCAGGTGATCGCCCCGTTGATCGCCTCTCCGTTTGTCCTTTACTGGGGCGGCTACGTCTCGCTGTACGTCGCCGCCGCGGTCATTGGGCTCCTGGGAGCGGTGTTTGTGGTGAAGATCAAGAGCGTTGACTAGGCCTAGAAGACGGCAGTAAAGCCACCCCAGCCCCACCCGACGGTGGATTGTCCGTACCATCGGATGTCCGGGCGGCCGCTGTTCAGGTACTCTGCGCCCTTGTTGTAATACATCGTCAGCCGTCCTGCGGTGTCAACGCTGAAGATGTCCACCGTGCCATCGCCATTAAAGTCACCCGCTGAACCCACGAACGGGAAGTCATTGAACCCCCATCCGATATCGGTACGGCTGCCATCCAGACGGCCGCTCCGGCTGGCTTCATAAAGCCGGAGATAGCCGTAGTTTCGGCTGACAATTCCCAGGTTGTTCGTCCCGCCGAAGTGGCCCACTGTGAAGATCGGATCGCCGTTGACCCAATAGGTGTCAACGCCGTAGGGCTGAAGGAAGCCACCCCTGCCGTTGCCGGGGTAGAGGATGGCTTGGTACCAGCGGTCCACAACAATGAGGTCGTTGCTTCCATCGCCGTTGAAATCACCCGCCGAGGACACGGTCCGGAAATCCTGCCAGCCTTGGCCGATCTGGAAGGCACTCTTCCAGCCGCCGGTTCCGTTGCCCTGGTAGAGGAACAACCGTCCCTGTCCATCGCGGCCAATGACGTCCACTGTGCCGTCACCGTCAAAGTCGCCCGGAGAGAACAGGGTGTTGAAGACATTCCATCCTGTTCCGAGTACTTGGGCTGCACGCCAGTTGCCCAGGCCGTCAGTGGGGTAGAGGAGCAGGCGGCCTGCGGCATCGCGGGCAAAGATGTCCAGGGTGTCGTCGCCGTTGAATCCGCGTGCCCGGGGTTTGGCGGCGATCCTCAGCGGGTAGTCCGCCTGCAGGGTGAGCCGTGACTCGGCGTCGTAGGAGACCGTGACGAAGACGGCGACTACCCTGCCGCGGTCCCCTGGGGTGGCCCGGTAGGTCGAGCCTGTGGCGCCTGGTATGGCTTGACCGTCCCGGGTCCACTTGTAGGTGAACGAAGGCGTGCCACCCTCGGGGATGACGAACGGAGCGTATCCGCCAAGTTCCGCTTTGAGGAGGCCCCCTACGGTGGGGTCGCCAGTCAGTTTTGGCTGCCCCATGTAGACAGTTCGGGCAGCAGCTGGCTGCACCATGAGTTCCTGGCCGGAGTTCTGAAGGTCCGGCGCTGCATCGGCAGGAGCCGCCAGCAGCGCACTGCTCAGGGCGCCCACCAGCAGGGAAGCGGTCAGCAGCCGCCGCGCAGGGTTGGGCGCGGTCCACCGCAGGGCAGTAAGAAGGTCCAAGGATTCCCCCAAGAAGTGACTGGCCGGAGGGCCAGCAGAGATCAATTGAGATGACACTACATTTTCGGCTTTGCCCGGTAAATGGTTCCGTGAAATCGAAGTCATTGTGAAGGAGGGCCTCCCCGAAGAAACCCGGAGGAGGCCCTCAATCAAAAGCCGTGAGGAGGGCCTAGAAGACCGCGTTGAACCCGCCCCAACCCCATCCAACAACTCCGGAGCTCTTCCAGCCTCCGGAGCCGTTGCCGTAGTACATGCGCATCTGGCCTGAGGTGTCGATGCCCCAGACATCGTTGGCGCCGTCGCCGTCGAAGTCCCCGGCGCCGCCCAGTTTGGTGATGGCGTTCCACCCCTGGCCGATCGTGCCGCTGGTGGTCCATCCTCCGGAGCCGTTACCGCCGTAGAAGTGCAAGTTGCCTGCCCCGTCGCGGGCCAGGACATCGGGCTTGTGATCGCCGTTGAAATCGCCGGGGGAGAAGACGGACGTCATGCCGCTCCAACCCCAACCAATGGTTGTCGCCCCCAGGAAGCTGCCGGACCCGTTGCCCGGATACAGGACGAGTTCGCCGGAAGGCTTGCGTGCGAGGAGGTCGTTGTTGCCGTCGCCGCTGAAATCGCCGGCAGCAAAAACGGACGTGAAGATACCCCAGCCCCAGCCGATTTGCTGGCGGGGATACCAGCCGCCCTGCCCGTCCGCGGGGTAGAGGAAGAGCGACCCCGCGCCGTCACGGGCAATGACGTCGTTCTCTCCGTCATTGTTGAAGTCTCCGGCCGAGAACATCAGATTGAAGATGTTCCACCCGGAACCAACTTCGTAGGCCTGCTTCCACGTCCCATTTCCACCCGTGGGGAAGAGCCCCAGGCGTCCCCAGGAATCACGAATGAAGAGGCTCATGGTGTACGGATCCCAGTACTCGGCGCGGTAGGAACCGGAAGTATGGGGCCGGTCCAGGTCCACCGGAGTGATGTAGTTGAAGTCCAACGCATTCAGCGCAACAGCGGCAGTGCCGGAGTCTGGCAGGTTGCCTGGATTGTGGATCAGCGAACCGTCGCGCCAGTATCCGAACTCCTGGCCTGCGGTGGTCTGGATCTGCAGGTATTGGGCCAGGTAGGTTCCCGGCGGAGTGCCCTGGGCAAAGAAGATCTCGAACGTGTAGGTCGAATCAGCCGCGCTGTAGGAACCCTGGGTCATCTGTGTGTGCAGCTTTCCAGTGGCCGTGTTCCTGAATAGGACATAGACGTCGCTGATGGGGCCGGAGGCTTGGAGGGTAACCCTGGAGGAGGCCTGTCCTCCGGCAGCGATCGAATGGGGCGTCGTGGAGACCGCTACCGGAACCGGTGCAAAAGTGTCGTCAGCCTGCACGGCAGGAGCCAGTCCCAGGCCAACAACCACAACGATGCAGCTAGTCAGTGCGGCGAGCCAGGTGCGCACGCGGCGCATAGGAGTGATCCCCATTGTTCCCCCAAATCAAGCCGGTCCCGGATGGCCGGCGGGTATAAGTGTCTTGAGGGTACAACGCGGGAACGACAGTCTGGGAATTTGCTGGCAAATGTTCAACGAAAAGACAAGTCAAACCCTGAAATCAACCGAAATCAGCTTAGAAAACGGCAGTGAGGTAACCCCATCCCGTCCCCGCCTGGCTGGTCTGGCGATAGTAGCTGTTCCAGTCGCTGCCCATTGCCTCGGTGGTGAACACGCCTTGGTCAGAGACGCTGAAGAAGTAGTTGTAGCGGTCGGAATGATTAAATCCGCCCAATCCACCCAGGTAGATGCTGGATGAGTAGTTTCCTGTCAGCGTCCTCGACGACAACCATCCACCCTTACCGTTGGGGTAGTAGGCGCTGAGCTTCCCGTCTGTCCCGCGGGCGAGGAAATCGGAGACTCCGTCGCCACTGAAATCGCCGGGAGTGAAGACCTTGTTGAAGGACTGCCACCCCTGTCCAACCTGCGTTGGGGTAAGCCATCCGCCCCTCCCGTTGCCGGGGTAGAGGAAGAGGCGCCCCTGAGGGTCACGCGCCAGGACATCGCTGGTCCCGTCACCGTTGAAATCGCTGGCCGGAATGATCTCGCTGAAACCTGCCCAGCCGGTCCCGATGACAGAAGAGCCGCGCCAGCCGCCGGATCCATTTCCGCGGTAAAGCCACAGCTGACCGGACTTATCGCGGGCCATCACATCCATTGCGCCGTCGCCATCGAAGTCACCGGGAGACATCAGCGCAGTGAAGCCGGCCCATCCCCAGCCGATGTCCTTGGTGGCGCTTTTGAACTGGCCATAGATGTCCCCTCGGAAAAGGGTCAGTGTGCCGTTGGGTTTTCTGGTGATGACATCCGGTTTGGCGTCGCCGTCGAAGTCCCGGAGGAGTGACTGATGCTTGACCATCACATCAGCGCTGCGGAAGAGGCCTACGACGCTGCCGTCGTAGCTGACAACGGCCGTCACCCCGAGTTTCTTGCCGGCATCTGAGGGCTTGGGGCTGTAGCTTGCCCCTGTGGCCGAAGGGATGGGATCGGCAATGTTCAGGAGCCATTGGTAGCTGACAGTTGGTTTCGCTCCCGCGGGGAGTCCCTTGATGGTGGAGGGATCAAACACTGCCTTCACGGACCCCCGCACCCCTGGATAACCGGCGATCACAGGGTCCGCGGCGGCCGCCAGGTAGAAGGGTTTGGTCTCGACGGTCTCGGGAAGGTGCCCGGCTGCCAGGGCGGTGAGTTTAAGCGTGAGCCCGGACCCGGTTCCGGCGTACTTGCCCGAAACATCGAACCAGTTGCTGCCGGAGGACTTGAAGACGCCGTCGCGGAACCATTCGTACGTATAGGACGACGGCGGCGCGGACCACGTTCCGTGGTTGACGTCGAAGGCAGGATAGGAGTAGCCCGCTTCTTTCCGGATCCCGAGAGCCGGCAGGGTGATGTTGTCGTTGGGAACAAGGACGTTGGCGGGATTGCTGACCGTGAAGTCCAGGGTTTCCCAGGCAACAGGGAGCACCTCTTCGTAGGTGGAGCCACGGTTGTAGGTGAGCATTCGTTGGCCGTAGGTGATGATCACACTCTGCAGCGTGTGGGTGCCGTTGAAGTAGGTATCGGCTGCCACGGCGGCCGAGGCGGTCGCTGTCAGTGGCCCGGCTGCGGGTGTCCCCGACCAAATGACGCGGTGTTCGGTGACATGGGATTCGTCGGTGTAGCGGAACTCGACGCGTTGGGCCCGCTGCGCCAGGGTAAAGGCGATCTTCACGGTGGCCCCCACAGCAACCGTGGGGGTGGATACCCGTTGGGCGGCAACGATTTTTGGTACAGGGTCTTCAGCCGCTTCCGCAGGCTGGAGCGAGGCCGGCGCCAACAGCATCGCAGCCAGGAGGACTCCCAGCAAGGCAGCAAGAGGGCGGAGTTTGGTGGGGCTTAGCCCTGCAACGGTGCGAGTGGTCATGACGTCTTCCCCCGAATGGTGTGAAGTGGTTGTGGGCATGGCTAGAAGACGGAGTTAAAGGAGTTCCAGCCCCAGCCGATGGTCGCTTGGCGCTTGAGGGCGATATGGCCCAGCCCGTAGAACATGGTGAGCCGTCCATCGGGGTGGATCCCGTACACCTCAGGGACCCCGTCACTGTCAAAATCTCCGGGTGCGCCGATCCTGCTGAAACCTTCCCAGCCATAGCCCGCATAAGCGCCGAAGACGTTGGGCGTCCATGCGTTTTCGTGGAAGTATCCATTTCCGGAGCCGCTATAGGACCGGAGGTTGCCTGAGTTGTCACGGGCGAAGATGGAACGCGACGACGGAGAGATGAAGGCATTAAAATCGCCCCACCCGCCACTGAGTGTGTAAGGGGTCAGGAAGCCGCCACGTCCATTTCCGGGATACATCACCATGGTGTTCGAAGCATCCCGGGCAATAAGGTCTGCGGTGCCGTCACCGTTGAAGTCGCCCGGTGCCACGATGTCCTTGACCGACCCCCAGCCTTGACCGATCTGGAAAGATCGAAGCCAGCCGCCCTGGCCATTGCCCTGGTAGAGGAAGAGTCGTCCGGCACCATCGCGGGCCATGACGTCAACGTTTCCGTCGCCGTCGAAGTCGCCAGGGGAGAAGAGCGAGTTGAACCCGTTCCAGCCTTGGCCGATTTTTTGGGAGGGCAACCAGCCGCCGCTGCCGTTGCTGGGGTACAGCCACAGGTTACCGCCGGTATCCCGGGCGAAAATGTCCCCCGTGCCGTCTGCGTTGAAGCCCTTGCCGCGGGTCTTGTTTGCCAACGGTCCCACAAGGTCAACAACCTCGGTAATGGCCGAGCCTGCATCGAAGCGGGCTGTTACCCCTGCAGTGATGATGTTTCCCTTGTCCGCCAGGGTGGTCCGGTAGTCCCGGGAGGTGGCGCCTGGAATAGGAGTGCCGTTGCGTTTCCAGACGTAGGTGTAGCTGGCCTGGCCGCCCTCGGGGTCGACGCCGGCGGCACCATGCTCCAAATGGAGGACGCCGCCCACTGACGCGTCACCGGTGATGCGCAGGTTGCTGACCCAGACCCGGCGGGGCATCGGCCCGAATGCCAACGTTGAGACGCTGGTGGGGAGGTATCCGGCAGCCCGCGCGGTCATCTTGACCCAGATCATGTTTGCGGGATCGTCGTACATGTTGGACTGGTAGGTGTCCTTGGTGGCGTAGTCGATGGGAGTGCCGTTCCGGTACCACTGGATTTCCGAGAATGACGGTTCTACGGGCCACGTTCCTGGCTGGATGGTCAGGATCGTATTGGGAACCAGGTCCCCCGCGACACGTGGCGCCACCGAGGGACTCAGTTTCTGCAGCACCTTGGCCGGGTTGCTCACCGTGATGTCACCTGTTGCCAGTCCTGCCCGAACGGCCGTGCCCAACGGCACCGGTGAGGTCCGCTCCATCGTCCCATCCCGAAGGTAGGAGTCCTTGGCCAGACCGTCAAAGTAGGAGATTTCCACACGCTCCAGGGTGTACTTTCCCGAAGCCTGCGCTGCCGTGATGGCCCCGGTGGCCGTGATGGTCTGGGGGCCAGGCGCTGGGTTACCCGCCCACGTCAGCTCGAAGGGGGTGACCTCTGAAGCATCCCGGTAGACCATCCGGACCGCCTGGGCAAGTTGGGAGAGCTTGACCTGCACCCCTGCGGTCTGTCCTGGCGCGAACGTGGCTTTGGCCGGCAGGAACGATGTAGGAACGGGCGCTGCGTAGGGCAACGAAGGGTTCCTGACTTTGAAGTCCTGTGCGGCGGGGTCACCAAAAGGCGCGGCGCCGGTGCCCGGTGGATAGACGCCGCCACCGCGGTAATACACCTGCGAAGCACCCGCCGTGGTGACGACCTGGACGTAACTGACCTCGATCGCGCCGTTGGGCCAGGACGACGGGGAGGCGACGCCTGCAACAGTCCCGGCGCTCGCGCCAGCAGCCGCGGCACCGCCGGCACCAGCTGTCCACGCCAACGTATGCTTCCCGGCAACACTGTGCAGCCCCACCTCAACACGCTTGACCGCGACGGAAGTCGTGAAGTTGAAACTGACAGGAGCCCCGACGTCGACCGTTGCAGCGGAGGTCTGCACGAACGTGGCGAGGACCGGTGTGGCGGCTACGGCGGGTGAAACGGGCGTCACCACCACCGCTGCAAGAACGAAGGCCAGCGTCAGCAGGAGCGCCCGGACAGCGGTGGACGCAGCACGAAAGCGCAGAGCAGGATGAGACCCCAAGATTCCCCCAAATGGTGCAGACCAGAGCGGCCTGTGGAGGCCAATTGAAATGACAATACAGCCCCGTGATCCCGGTAACACTTATTGGGTTTGGAATATCGTTATTTGCAGGAATGTGTCGCACGTCAAACCCAAAACTCAACCAAAATCGGCTTAGAAAACCGCAGTGAATCCGCCCCAGCCCCAACCAACAACGCCAGCGCCCTTCCAGCCGCTGCTGCCACTGCCGTAGTACATGTTCAGCTGGCCCGAGGCGTCGATGGCCCAGACATCGTTTAAGCCATCGCCGTTGAAGTCTCCCGCGCCGCCGGTGCGCGACATGACGTTCCAGCCGGTGCCGATGGACCGTGCAGTGGTCCAGCCGCCGCTGCCGTTGCCGCCGTAGAGACGGAGGTTCCCGGCATTGTCGCGGCCCATGACGTCGGGGTTGCCGTCACCGTCGAAATCGCCGGGGGAGAAGACCTGGCTGAGGGCATCCCAACCTTGGCCGACTGCGCCCGGGGAGCGGAAACCGCCCACGCCGTTCCCGGGGTAGAGGACCAGAGCTCCTGAAGGGGTGCGGGCCAGGAGGTCGTTGGCGCCGTCCCCTGAGAAGTCGCCGGCTGCGATGACGGAGTCAAAGATGTCCCAGCCCCATCCGACTTCCTTGCGCGGCAGCCAGCCGCCGGTCCCGTTGCCCGGATAGAGGAACAGGGTGCCGGCATCATCCCGGGCCAGTACGTCGTTGAAGCCGTCGCCGTTGAAGTCGCCGGCGTTGAACACGAGGTCGAAAACATCCCAGCCATACCCGATGGTCTTCGCCGCTTGCCATCGTCCGGCGCCGTCCGTCGGGTAGAGCAGAAGGTTCGCCGCGGCGTTCCGGGCGAACAGGTCCAAGGAGGCACCGGCGTCGAAACCTGCTGTGTGGGCTTTGTTCCGCACCACAGTGCGGCTGTAGACCGTGAACGGGCGAGTGGCCGTGGCCGGATTGCCGGCCTGGACCACTGCGCGGAAGCCGACGACGGCGCCACGGTCGGCAGCGGTCAGCGTGTAGGTTTTGGCGGTGGCCCCGTTGATCGGGGTACCGTTCCGCACCCATTCGTACCGCACGCTGACGGCGCCGCCGGCCGTCCCGGTGGAGACGCTGCCCTCGCTGAAAGCACCCGTGAGTTTTTCTCCCACGGTCAGCTTGCCTTGGAGCGCCGGGGCAGTTGCGGTAATGGGGGAGGTGGGGGTGAGCGGCAGGGAGGATGCCGACACAGCCCGGTACCCTGCCCGGGTGGCCGTGACGCGGACGGACAGGGTCTGGTCCAGGTCGGCTTCGGCTACCCGGTAGCTGTTGACGGTAGCGCCGGGGATGGGTTGGCCGTTCCGCAGCCACTGGTAGGCGAAGCCAGTGGGCGGGTAGGTCCAGGTGCCGTTGTCAGTGGTCAGTACTTGGTCGTAGCGGGCCACTCCGGACACCACTGGTGTTTTGGTATTGGGGTTGTCGATGAGCGGGAAATTGGGGTTGTTGACGGAGAAGTCGACGCCGTCCAGGGTGCCGGGCCGTTGCGTTGGCGCGTCGAGGCCTTGGCTCAGGAAGAGGATGTTGCCGTCACGGCCGTAGCGCACGGATCCCTGCCCCGCAGGAAGCACAATGTTGACGCTGAGGAGTTTGTACCGGCCCGTGCGTTTGAACGCGCTTCCGTTGACCGGCACCTTGGCCTGCGCACTGTATGGTCCCGGAGCCGCGCTGGTGGGTCCATAGAGAATTGCCTGCTCCAGCGTGTCCTCGTTGACGAACGCGAATCCCACTTCCCGGGCCGGCCCGCTCAGGGTGAAGGAGAGGGAGATGGTATTGCCGGGGACCACGGTGGCGGGTGAAGTCCGCGTCACCACGGTAGGCAGCGGCGCCGGTCCTGCTGCGTTGGCACCCGGCGGCGGAACCGCGATGGCGAGGGCGGCGCACAGGAGAATGGCCAGAAGGAGGTGGAAACCCAGCCGCAGCGGACGTCCGGAAGCCAAGGCGGAAGAATGAAATGTCATAAGATCCCCCAAGTCTTAGAAGACTGCGTTGAAACCGCCCCAGCCCCAACCGATGGCACCGGCGCCGTTCCAGCCGCCGTCGCCGTCGCCGTAGTAGGCGAGCAGTTGGCCGGAGCCGTCCACCGCGTAGACGTCCACGTTGCCGTTGCCGTCAATATCGCCGGCCGCGCCGATGGTAGCCATGCCGCCCCACCCTTGGCCGACCACCGTCATACCGGCCCAGCCTCCCGCGCCGTTGCCCTTATACAGGCGCAAGGCTCCAGCTGCGTCGCGTGCCAGGATGTCCACGTTGTGGTCGCCGTTGAAGTCGCCGGGGGTGATGATCCTGTTGACCACGTTCCATCCGCTGCCCACCACGGAGCGGGTAAGCCAGCCGCCGTTTCCGTTGCCCGGGTAGAGGTAGAGGAGGCCGCCGGCGTCGCGGGCCAGGAGGTCATTGGTGCCGTCGCCGTTGAAGTCGCCGGGGGAAACGATCGAGTTGAAGGCGTTCCAGCCGCTGCCTACCTGGCGCCCGGCGAGGAAACCGCCGTTGCCTGTTCCCGCGTAAAGGAAGAGATTGCCGGCCGAATCCTTGGCCAGGATGTCGTTGGCACCGTCGCCGTTGAAGTCGCCGGGGGACACCACAGCTCCGAAGCCGTTCCAGCCCGGCCCCACTGTCCTGGCGGATTCCCAGGCGTTGTTGACGCGCGGATACATCATGAGGGTGCCGTCGGTGCGGCGGGCGAGTATCTCAAAAGCACCGCGCCCGGTGAAGCCGTTCGCCCTGTTGGAAGCGGAGATCGGGGCGGTCTCTTCGCTGGAGACTTCCAGCGGCTCGCACCCATTCTGGCTGGCCACGACATGGGCTGCGATGGTCTTGCCACGATCTGACTCATCGAGCGTATAGGTCCACCACGCCCAGTGGTCCTGGGCTCGAACGCCGTCGCGGGTCCAGTAAATGCCGTAGTCCGGGCCGGCAGCGGCGCCGCAGCCACGGTAGGAAGCAGGATCGATTTCAAGCGTGAGTGTTGAGCCAACAAAGGGCGCACCGTGAACCACGGGATTCGAGGGATCCATGGTTGCCATGGCGGGTGCCGGCGCGAAGGCGAGTGAGGCGACGACCGCCGCTGCAATGCCAGCCACCACCCGGCGCACACCTGACGTAGGGCGCGTTGGTGCGTTCATGATGTCCTCCCCAGACTTTATGGGGCTAATTCTACCGCGCAGGGGTTTTCTCTAGAAGATCGCTGTGAATCCGTTCCAACCATGACCGGCGATCTCAGACCCGCGCCATCCGGTGCGCCCGTTGCCGTAGTAGATCACCAATCGACCCTGCTGATCGACGCCATAAACATCGTTGAAACCGTCATTGTCGAAGTCCCCGGCGGCACCCGCTGCTTTCAGCGCGTTCCAGCCGACCCCGATCAACCATGACCTCGTCCATCCGCCGGCACCGTTGCCGCCGTAGAAGTAGAGATATCCGCTGCGGTCCCGGGCCAGTACGTCCACGTTGCCGTCGCCGTTGAAGTCCCCCGGCGTCAGCAGCGCATCCATCATCTGCCAGCCCTGCCCGACGGCGGTCCTCGCCAACCAGCCCCCCGAACCATTGCCCGGGTACAGGTAAAGAGCGCCGCCGGGTTCGCGGGCCAGGACGTCGTTGTGGCCATCGCCGTTGAAGTCTCCGGGGCTCAGGATCGTGTCGAAGACGTTCCAGCCCTTACCAATGGTCTGTGCCGGTTTCCATCCACCGGTTCCGTCGCCGGCATAGAGATACAGGGTTCCTGCAGAGTCCTTGGCGATCACATCGCCCTTGCCGTCGCCGTTGAAGTCGCCCGGCGAGAAGGTCAGGTTGAAGATGTTCCAACCCCAGCCCACCGTCCGTGCCGCTTCCCATGCGCTTCCCTTGCGGCCGTAGAGTTGCAAGGCGCCGTCGGTGCCGCGGGCCAGCAACTCGTAGCTCCTGCCCGTGAACCCGGCCGCCCGGTTGGCGGCGCCCACGGGTTTGGTTTCGTCGCTGTGCAGGGAATCGCCGCTGCAGGCCGTCTTGCTGGCGGTGACATGGGCGGCCATCCGGGCCCCGGTGTCGTCGGGCTGCAGCGCGTAAGTCCGGGCTGTCTCGCCAGCCACCAGGAATCCGTCCCTGGTCCAGTAGATGGTGAAGTCCGTTCCCTTGCCGCCGCCGCAGCCGTAGAACGTGTACGGGCCGATGTCTACGGTGAGCTTGCCGCCGACGAACGCCTCTCCACTGAGGACGGGATCGGGTCCGCTGCTTTGGGCGGCCGACGCCGGGAGCGGACTCAGTGCCATGGCCGCCACAGCTGCGGTCAGCAGCGCTGCTGCCATCCGGCGTCGAAATGTCCCCATATGCGTTCCTCCCGTGATCCAGACCTGCCTGCAGTGTATGTGCGCGGAGCGCCAATGGCAGGGAGCGGCATGCGCGCTTTCTTGGCTGGAGAGCTCTCAGGAAACGGTCATATAGCTCCCGTATCATTGATGCGATCGGCCAGCCGAGGGTCTATGACCCCAGCCGGCCGCTTCCTTGTCAGCCTGCCAAGAGATCGCCGGAAATGCCCGCCTCAAACTCACTGGAACCGTATTCCCTTGACCTGACCACGGGGTTGCCCCGTATGGCTGCCGCGCCCACCACCCCGCGGCAGCAGCTGCGTTATGCCCGCATCCTGAAGACTGCTGCGGGTTTTGCCCAAAGGCAGTTCGATACGCTGAGCCTTTCCGACGTCGCGGCCAGGGCTGATATCCCGCTCGGCACGCTGTACCGCTACTTTCCCTCCACAGCCCACCTGATGCTGGCCGTGTACAGGCAGCAGCTGCGGGAGCTCCGGGATGGCGTCCGTCGCCGCGAAGGTAAAGGTCACGCGCTCGCGGGTTTGATGATGGAAATCTTCCATCTGAGGGTCATGCAGCCGGGGGTGGAGCACTGTTTGATCCGTCCTGCAGGCAAGGACGACGACACCGCACAGTTGCTGCGCGAGATCGATGCCTTGTCCGAGGAGGTGGTGGGTTCGCTCAGCAAGGACACCGGCCAGGATTCCGTGCGTGCCAGGATCCTGCTCCACCTCGTTAGTGGACTTGTCCAAGCCGTTCGATGCCGACGGTTGTCGCTCTTTGAAGCCGAAAAAGATCTGAAGAAAGCCTGCTCGCTGCTGACCGGAGAATGACGGAATGTGGACTCTGGTCTAGACCAGCAGGGCTTCTGAACACGGTTTTTCGCATGACGTGGATCACAATTGGAGCTGGTTGAACGTTTTACTCTCGAATCGTCTCTCTTGGTATTGAATCTTGTACCTCCTCAGGCTCCCTAGGCTGGAAACACCGAAGCGGCTAGCAGCCCCCTACCTGCAGAAGCAACGCCGGACCAGCCATCCTTGGTCCGCTACAGCAGTTCTGTTCCTGCCCGAACCATGCCGTGGGTCCACGGCTAGCCTGAGGAGACAAAGACGTGTCCATTGAGACAATTGCTACAGACAACGACGCCCTGGTACTGACCGAAGAAGAGATCTTCGCAGCCCACGAAGGCGGCAAGCTGACCATTTCCAGCACCGTGCCGCTGAACAACAAGCGCGACCTTTCCATCGCCTACACCCCCGGAGTCGCGCAGGTCAGCCGCGCAATCCACGCCAACCCCGAGCTTGCCCGCACCCACACCTGGGCCGAGCGCCTGGTTGTTGTAGTCAGCGACGGCACCGCGGTCCTTGGCCTCGGCAACATCGGCCCCAGCGCCTCCCTGCCGGTCATGGAAGGCAAGTCTGCCCTGTTCAAGTCCTTCGGGGACCTCGACTCCATCCCGCTGGTCCTCAACACCACCAACGTGGACGAGATCATTGAGACCCTGGTCCGCTTGCGCCCCAGCTTCGGCGCCGTGAACCTTGAAGACATCTCCGCTCCCCGCTGCTTCGAACTCGAAGAGCGCCTCATCGAAGCCCTCGACTGCCCGGTCATGCACGATGACCAGCACGGCACCGCCGTCGTGGTTCTTGCAGCCCTGACCAACGCCGCCAAGGTGACCCAGCGCGAACTGGCCGGGCTCAAGGTTGTTGTTTCCGGTGCGGGCGCCGCCGGCATCGCCATTGCCGAAATTCTTCTTGCTGTTGGCATCAAGGACGTCATCCTGCTCGACTCCAAGGGCGTGGTCAACGCTGACCGTGCCGATCTTGCGGCAGACCCCGGCAGCGTCAAGGCCCGCATGGCCCAGCGCACCAACCCCCGTGGCATCACCGGCGGCCCGGGCGAGGGACTGACGGGCGCAGACGTCTTTGTGGGCGTCTCCTCCTCCAAGTTGGACGAAGAGCACTTGAAGCTCATGAACGATCAGTCGATTGTGTTCGCGCTGTCCAACCCGGACCCGGAAGTTCTCCCCGAGGTTGCCCAGAAGTACGCGGCCGTTGTTGCCACCGGTCGCAGTGACTTCCCGAACCAGATCAACAACGTTCTGGCCTTCCCCGGAATCTTCCGTGGTGCACTCGATGCCAAGGCCCGCCGCATCACGCCCGCCATGAAGATCGCCGCAGCCAACGCCATCGCTGAGCTGGCCGCTGAAGACCTTTCCGCGGACTACATCGTGCCGAGCCCTCTGGATGCCCGCGTGGCACCGGCCGTCACCGCGGCAGTTGCTGCCGCCGTGGCTGAATAGGGGTTACCCGGTAGCGGTTTCCACCGCAAGACCGACGACGGCGACGCCTCCCGTGCTGGGGAGCGTCGCCGTCGTTTGTGGTTAAGGGCAACGCGGGGTCACTTACGTGCCGCCATGACGCGCTCAAGGGGCCATAAGTGACCCCGCGTTGCTGTGCATAGACTGAGGGGCATGAACGCCGAACTGATCGTGACCATCCTGTGCGGCCTGGCCATTGCGGTAGGTGTCGCCGGGACCATCATTCCTGTACTCCCGGGCAGCATCCTCATCGGTGCGAGCCTGCTGGCCTGGGCCATCTGGGGAGGCGCCGGTCCACTCGGCTGGGTGATCTTCGCCATCGGCATGGTGTTTGTGGTGGCCGGTATGGCCGCCAGTGCCGTGCTCACGGGACGGAAGCTCAAGCAACACGGCATCCCCAACCGGTCGGTGCTCATCGGCGTGGTGCTGGGCGTGGTGGGCATGTTCGTCATTCCCGTAGTGGGGCTCTTTGTGGGGTTTGCCGTAGGGCTGCTGCTCAGCGAAGTCCAACGGACGCGGGACTTCCGTACAGCCGTCCGATCCAGTGGTGCCGCGCTCAAGGCAACGGGCATCGGGATCCTCGTGGAGTTCGGGTTGGCGTGTGCCGCGGCGAGCACGTGGATTATCGGCGTTTGGATCAACGCGGTGAACGGCTAAGCCCTTAAACGCCAATTCGACGGCCCGCTGCGGGTTGGATGGTTGGAACCATCTATCACGCAGCAAGCCGTCGAATCGGGTATGCAAGCCCTATTTCAACACGATTGTCCTGTTCCCATTCAGGATGATCCGCCCCTCGCAGTGCCAGCGAACGGCGTTGCTGAGGGCTTTGCATTCGGTGTCCCGGCCGGCGGCTACGAGATCGTCCGGCCCGAACGTGTGGTCCACCTCCACTACCTGCTGGGCGATGATGGGACCTTCATCCAACTCACCATTCACGTAGTGGGCGGTGGCACCCACAGTTTTCACACCACGCGCGTATGCCTGGTGATAGGGCTTGGCACCCTTGAAGCTGGGCAGGAACGAGTGGTGGATGTTGATCGCGCGGCCATCCAGTTTGCGGGCCAGATCATCACTGAGCACCTGCATGTAGCGGGCCAGGACAATGAGTTCAACGTCCAGTTCATCGATGATCTCCAGAAGGCGCCCCTCGGCGTCCGGCTTGGTAGCCGCGGTGACCGGAACGTGGAAGAACGGGATCCCGTGCCACTCCGCCAACCCCTGGTGGTCGGTGTGGTTGGACACAACGCCCACCACGTCGATGGGCAGCTCGCCGATCCGTGCGCGGAACAGGAGGTCGTTCAGGCAGTGCCCAAACTTGGAGACCATGATCAGCACACGTCGCTTGTACCCTTGGGGCTGCAGCTGCCAGTTCATGCTGTACTTATCACCTACCGGGGCGAAGTCCTCCCGCAAGGTATCAACCGTGGAGGCATCGCCGTCGGACGCGAAATGCACGCGCATGAAGAAGTGGCCCTCGGCACGATCGCCGAACTGCTTGTTGTCGATGATGTCGCAGCCGTGGTCCAGCAGGAAGCCGGACACAGCGTGCACGATGCCCGGACCTTCGGGGCAGTCGAGGGTGAGAACGTGTTCAACAGTCGTCTCCGGGGAGGCGGCGGCAGCAGTTTCAGTTTGGATGGCAGTCATGGCTAGCACTCCACTACGTTGACGGCGAGGCCTCCACGGGAGGTCTCCTTGTACTTGGATTTCATGTCGGCGCCGGTCTCGCGCATGGTCTTGATGGCCTTGTCGAGGGACACCTTGTGGCTGCCGTCGCCGTGCAGGGCAAGGCGGGCGGCATTGATGGCTTTGACGCTGGCGATCGCGTTGCGTTCGATGCAGGGGATCTGCACCAGCCCGCCCACGGGATCGCAGGTGAGCCCCAGGTTGTGTTCGATGCCCACTTCGGCGGCATTTTCCACTTGCCCAGGCGTTCCGCCCAGGACTTCGCAGAGGCCGGCGGCAGCCATGGAGCAGGCGGAGCCAACCTCACCCTGGCAGCCGACCTCGGCACCGGAAATGGACGCGTTGATTTTGAACAGGATTCCGACGGCGGCCGCCGCCAGCAGGAACCGCACGACACCGTCGTCGTTGGCTCCCGGAACAAACTTGGTGTAATAGTGCAGCACGGCCGGGACAATTCCGGCAGCACCATTGGTGGGTGCGGTGACAATCCGGCCGCCCGCGGCGTTTTCCTCGTTCACGGCCAGGGCGAACAGGTTGACCCATTCCATGGCGAGCAGCGGGTCCGAAGGATTGGAGGCAGCGCCGTCGGCCTTGTTGGCGGCGTCAGTGGCGGCAAGCGTTTTGAACAGCGACGGCGCCCGTCGCCTGACCTTCAGTCCTCCCGGCAGGATTCCCTCGGCAGAGCAGCCGTTGTCCACGCACTCCTGCATGACGGCCCAAATCCCCAGCAACCGTTCGCGGAGTTCTTCCTCGGAACGCCATACGAGTTCGTTGGCCAGCATGATGTCCGAGATGGACTTGCCTTCGCGTAGGCAGATGGCCAGCAGTTCATCTGCCGTGGTGAAGGGGTAGGGCAGGACGGTGTCATCGGCTACCACTTTGTCGGCTCCGGAGACGTCACCGTCCACTACGAAGCCGCCCCCGATGGAGTAGAAGCTGCGTTCCCGGAGTACGGTGCCCGTGTGGTCCAGCGCCCGGAAGGTCATCCCGTTGGGGTGGGCGGGCAACGACTTGCGGCGGTGCAGGACCACGTCCTCGTCCCAGTTGAAGTCCACCCGGTGGTTGCCGGCCAGGTGCAATTCCGCGTCGAGTGCCGCGGCCGCAACCTGGTCATCGGCTGTGTGGGTATTAACGGTTTCAGGGGAGTGGCCCTGCAGCCCCAGCACCACGGCCTTGTCTGAGCCGTGGCCCCGGCCGGTGGCGCCCAGGGAGCCGAAAAGCTCTGCCTGGACGCGCACCGTAGCCGGAAGCTGGCCGGACGATTCAAGACCGTCCGTGAACTGCTTTGCCGCGCGCATGGGGCCTACCGTGTGTGAAGACGACGGTCCGATGCCAACAGAAAACAGATCAAGCACACTCAGTGCCATCAGGGGACCTCAGGCGAGGCGTACTCCCGCATGGCGTCGAGGAGCCAGCGTCCCAGGAAATCGGCAAACGAGGCCCGGGGAAAGATCCGGTACGACTCATCCGAGGTCTTCCAGAGCATCACCGGGATGTGCGCGAGCTCAGTGGAGACAGCCGTGCCGGCCTTGAAGACCCGTGGATGCAGGTCCAAGGCGCAGGTCTTCTCCAGCACTGCGCGGGCGTGGCTGCCGGAGAGCTCAAACGTGGTGCGGTTGGCGGACAGGTCCACCACCTGGCCGGCGTCGCCACCCAGCGCCGAGGTCAGATCGCTGACCAGGGAGCCACCCAACGAATCGTGGGCTTCCTCCGGAGCTACCACCAGGAACTCGGTGGGGCCGAGCCACAGGGTGTTGACGGAACCCTTATCTGAAACCGCACCGCCCGTCACTGCACCGCAGGTGGCAGGCAAGCCGCCGGTCACGGACGCAACGCGGGCACCGGCGTCGGACGCTGGGTGAACCCGGATGCCCACCATGGCCTGGTAAGGGATTTCGGTGAGCGTCACCGTGCCCGGCACGGAGCCGGAGGTGAAGGCCTCAGCCAAGTGTTCGGCCGGGCTGCGGCGGGCGCCCCGGACGCGGTCGACGTGTGCGGTTTCTGCTGGTGTTGCTGTTTCAGCCATCTTTGCGGGTCCCTTCAGCATCGAAAAGTACGGTTTCGCCAACAACCACGTCCACCAATTGGTCTCCCAGCGAGGCCACCAGGGTCTCGCCGATGCGGTTGCGGCCGTTGTGAATGAGTGCCAGGGCGAAGGAACGGCCCAGCGCGGCGCTGTGGTAGCTGGAGGTCACGAAACCCTCCATGGGGACGGGTCCGGAGGCCGGGTTGAGCGGGATGCCCTTTTCCACCAGCTGCGTACCTTCCGGCAACCTCAGCGAGTGGTCCACGGGAAGGACGCTCACCAGGTGCTTGCGGTCCTCACGGCTGGCGTCCTGCCGAAGGTAGGAGCGCTTGCCGATGAAGTCCTTCGCTTTGGAGACGATCCAGTCCATGCCGGCGTCCTGCGGGGTGACCGTGCCGTCGGTGTCCTGCCCAACGATCGGGTAGCCCTTCTCGGCGCGGAGCACGTGCATGGTTTCGGTGCCGTACGGGGTGATGTTGAACTCCGCACCTGCGGCAGCAACAGCTTCCCAGGTGTTGAGTCCGTACCAGGACGGGATATTGATTTCGTAGGCCAGTTCGCCGGAGAAGGAGATGCGGCAAACGCGTGCCTGCACTCCGGAGGCCAGAGTGGTCTCGCGGAACGTCATGAACGGGAAGGCTTCAGCGTCCAGGCCACCGTTTTCGGCGAGCTGGGGAGCAACCTTGGCGATCACTGCGCGGGACTTCGGGCCAACCACGGCGATGGTGCTCCACTGCTCCGTTACGGACGTGCAGACCACATCGAGCTCCGGCCACTCCGTCTGGTGCCACTCTTCCAGCCAGTCCAGCACCTTGGCTGCGCCTCCGGTGGTGGTGGTCATGAAGTAGCGGTCCTCGTCCAAGCGGAGGGTTACGCCGTCGTCGAAGATCATGCCGTCCAAGGTGCACATGACACCGTAGCGGGCGGATCCCGGGGCGAGCTTTTTGAACGCATTGGTGTACACGCGGTTCAGGAATTCGCCGGCGTCCTTGCCACGGATCTCGATCTTGCCCAGAGTGGTGGCGTCCATGAAGCCCACGGAGTCGCGGACCGCTGCGCACTCACGCAGGACTGCCGTGTCCATGTCTTCCCCGGCCTGCGGGTAGTACCAGGGGCGCTTCCACTGTCCAACATCTTCGAACAGTGCGCCCTGGGCAACGTGCCACGGGTGGATGGAGGTGACGCGGGCGGGGTCGAACAGTTCGCCACGCTGGCGGCCTGCCAACGCTGCGAAGGCCACCGGCGTGAACGGCGCACGGTAAGCGGTGGTGCCAATTTCGCCGACCCCCGGAATGTTCTCAGCTCCGCCGAACTTCAGCGCCGCGGCGATGACGCCGATTGCGTTGACGCCGGAGGTCTTGCCCTGGTCATTGGCCGTGCTGATGGAGGTGTACCGTTTGACGTGCTCCACGGAGCGCATGCCGGCCCCGGTGGAGCGGAGGACATCGGCCACGGACTGGTCGCGCTGGAAGTCGACGAAGTGGTGGTGCCATTCGCCGGGCTCACCGGTTTGGCCGGGGACCAGCCAGAGCTGGCGGCTTGGAGCGCTGGCCACAGGTGCCTGCAGTTCCACCGGGGTGGTGGCGGATTCGAAGCCAGCGGCGATGGACGCTGCCGCTCCCGCCGAGATGCCTTCTGCCAGGCAGTCCTGCAGTTCAAAGCTGCCACGGCCGGCGCCAACCACCTGCTGGTCACGGACCGGCTTGGTGGGAATGAAGGCAGCGAGCTCATCATCCCAACGCAGCTTGCCCTGGCGCTGGCTGTGAAGGTGGACCACCGGGCTCCAACCACCGGAAACGGCGAGCAAATCGGCAGCGAGCTGTTCGACGCCTGAGGTGAGGTCGCCGTCGTCGTTAATGCTGCGGACGGTGACGCCATTCAGGCGGCCATTCTCGTCCGCCGACGTGTCAGCCACGGCGCTGCCGATCAGGACCCGGATACCGGACTCGACGGCGGCGGCTGCCTTTGCGCTGATCTGCGGACGGGCATCGACGACGGCGGCAACCGCCACGCCTGCTGCCTTCAGGTCTGCGGCAAGTGCGTAAGCGGAATCGTTGGTGGTGGTGATGACCACGCGTGAACCGGCCGCCACGGCGTAACGGTTCAGGTAGGTGCGGGCAGCCGAGGCGAGCATGATGCCGGGGCGGTCGTTGTTCTCGAACACCAACGGACGCTCGTGGGCGCCCGGAGCCAGGACAACCTGCTTGGCACGGATGTGCCAAATACGCTGGCGCGAGACACCCGATGCTGCCGGGACGCTGAGGTGGTCCGTGCGGTTCTGGGCTGCGATGAAGTAGTTGGAGTCGTAGGAACCGAAGGCAGTGGTGCGGTTCAGCACCGTGCATTCGCCGGCGGAAACCAGTTCGGCTTCGACGTCAGCAACCCATTCCAGGGCCGGCTTGCCTTCGATCTGTTCGGCCAGCTCCGGGGCGGTGGAACCGGAGAGCAGGGAGCCTCCGAGCTCGGGCTGGTCGTCGATCAGGATGACGCGGGCCCCGGTGCGGACAGCTTCGCGGGCGGCTGCCAAGCCGGCGATGCCACCGCCGACGACCAAGACATCCGTGTGGACATACTTCTTGTCGTACTCAGCCTTGTCCTCGTTGGGATCAAGCTTGCCAAGGCCGGACAGGAGCTCAATGTTCATGCCGTCCACCAAGGACACTGCGGTGGCGGGAAGCATGGACTCGGCAACGTGTCCGCGGAAGCGGGGCGCGATCTTGACCAAGGCATTGGACTCTTCCACGCCGGCGGCCATGATGCCGCGGGGGCGGTCCTCGTAGAGGGAGTTGCCGGCGTTGATGTGGCCGTTGGCGAGCAGCGCCGAAGCGATGGTGTCGCCAGGGTGGCCGGTGAATTCCTGGCCGTCCACGGTGAAGCGCCAAGAGATGCTGCGATCGATGCGTCCGCCGGTGGCGAGGCGTGCGTTCTTGTTGGTCACTTCTAGACTCCTTCCGAGGAGATGGGGGTGGTTGCCGTGGGGGCGGTGGCTCCGGCGGCGAGCCCGGGTTCGCCGGCCTGCCCGAAGTCCCCGGACTGGGTGAACTCCCCTGGTTTGTCCGGTTCGCTCTTCGGGCTGTTCACTGTGAGGTCCGGGCGGGGCTGGCCCATCCCGTAAATGGAGTGGATTTCGTAGCTCACGGTGTCGCGGAGCATGTTGAACCACTGGCGGCAGCCAGTGCTGTGGACCCAGCGCTCGGCGAAGGTGCCCTTGGTGTTCTCGCGGTAGAACAGGTATTCAGCCCATTCGCGGTCCGTGAGGTCGTTCGGGTTCTCCGGGTAGGCGATGTGTGCTTGGCCGCCGTAGTGGAATTCGGTTTCGTCGCGTGGCCCGCAGTTGGGGCATGAAATGAGGAGCATGTCTTTTCAGTCCTGTCCTGGCTAGTGGGCTACGGCTGCGGCGCCGTGTTCGTCGATCAAGGCGCCGGTTTCGAAGCGTTCCAGCGCGAACGGCTTGTTCAGCTTGTGCGGTGCGCCCGTAGCAATGGTGTGCGCGAAGGTCAGGCCTGCCGCCGGAGTGCCCTTGAAGCCGCCGGTTCCCCAACCGCAGTTGACGAACATGTTCTCCACGGGGCTCAGCCCCACGATCGGCGAGGCGTCCAGTGTGGTGTCCACAATGCCGCCCCAGGTCCGGAGCACGTGGGCCCGGGCGAAGATCGGGAAGAGCTCAACAGCTGCTGCCATCTGCTCCTCAATCACGTGGAACGAGCCGCGCTGGCCGTAGCCGTTGTAGGAGTCCACGCCGGCGCCCATTACCAGTTCGCCCTTGTGGGCCTGGGACACGTACACGTGCACGTGGTTGGACATGACAACTGTGGGGTGGACCGGCTCGTGCAGTTCGGAGACCAAGGCCTGGAGCGGGTGCGACTGGATCGGCAGGCGGAAGCCGGCCATTTCTGCCAGGACTGAGCTGTGGCCGGCGGCGCAGAGGCCCACCTTTTCGGTGTTGATGGTGCCGCGGGTGGTCTGGACTCCAGTGACGCGGTTGCCGTCCTTGATGAAGCCGGTGACTTCGCAGTTCTGGATGATGTCCACGCCCAGTTCGTCGCACTTGCGTGCAAAGGCCCACGCCACGTGATCGTGCTTGGCAATGCCTGCGCGTGGCTGGTACGTGGCGCCCATGACGGGGTAGCGGATGTTGTCGCTGATGTTCAGGATGGGGCAGAGTTCTTTGACCTGCTGAGGGTCCAGCCACTCAGCATCCACGCCGTTGAGCCGGTTGGCACCCACGCGGCGAACGCTTTCGCGGACATCGCCCAGGGTGTGGGCCAGGTTCATGACGCCGCGCTGGCTGAACAGGAAGTCGTACTCCAGCTCTTCCGGGAGGATTTCCCAGAGCTTGAGGGCGTGCTCGTAGATGGCGGCGCTCTCGTCCCAAAGGTAGTTGGAACGGATGATGGTGGTGTTGCGGGCCATGTTTCCACCGGCCAGCCAGCCCTTTTCCAGGATGGCGATGTTGGTCATGCCGTGGTTCTTCGCCAGGAAGTACGCGGTGGCCAGGCCGTGCCCGCCGCCGCCCACAATTACGGCGTCGTAGCTTTTCTTCGGGTCCGGGTTGCGCCAGAGGAAGTCCGGGTGTTCGGGGAGGTGGTCTGCACTCACTGGGCTGCTCCAATCAGTTCTGCTTCGGTTGCGGCGCCATTGCCGTTGTTGTTCAGGTGCGGGTAAAGCGGGAACTTGTCTGCCAGCGCGGTCACGCGGCGGCGAAGTTCGACGGCGGTGGCCTCGTCCAGGGTGACGTCACCTTCGGTGCCTGTCTCTGAGCCTGTGGCCTTGGTGCCGCTGTTCGCTGCGGCGATCAACGCCGTCGCAATGATGTCCGAGACTTCGGTGAAGTCCTCAGCTTTGAAACCGCGGGCGGCGAGGGCGGGAGTGCCGATGCGCAGGCCCGAGGAAACCATCGGCGGGCGGGGGTCGAAGGGAACGGCGTTGCGGTTGACCGTGATGCCGATGCGGTGCAGCGTGTCTTCTGCCTGCTGGCCGTTGAGCACTGAATGGCGGAGATCGGCAAGGACCAGGTGGACGTCGGTGCCGCCGCTGACAACGGAGATGCCGGCTGCAGCTACGTCGTCCTGGAGGAGACGCTGGGCCAGGATCTTGGAGCCTTCAAGAACGCGGACCTGCCGTTCCTGGAACTCCGGCTCAGCGGCCATCTTGAAGGCCACGGCCTTGGCGGCGATCACGTGCTCCAGCGGACCACCCTGCTGGCCGGGGAAGACTGCCGAGTTGACCTTCTTGGCGATGTCGGCATCGTTGGTCAGGATCACGCCACCGCGGGGACCGCCGAGGGTCTTGTGCGTGGTACTGGTGACGATGTGGGCGTGGGGCACCGGGCTGGGGTGCAGACCCGCGGCTACGAGACCCGCGAAGTGGGCCATGTCCACCATGAGGTAGGCACCCACCAGGTCGGCGATGCGGCGGAACTCGGCGAAGTCCAACTGGCGGGAGTAAGCAGACCAGCCGGCGACGATCAATTGCGGCTTGCTCTCAAGAGCCAGGCGCTCGACCTCAGCCATGTCTACAGTGTGGGTGTCCTCGCGGACGCCGTAGGGGACAACCTTGTAGAGCTTGCCGGAGAAGTTGATGCGCATGCCGTGGGTCAGGTGGCCACCGTGTGCCAGGTTCAGGCCCATGATGGTGTCGCCGGGGGTGATCAGCGCGTGCATGGCCGAGGCGTTGGCCTGGGCTCCGGAGTGGGGCTGGACGTTGGCGAACTCTGCACCAAACAAGGACTTCAGACGGTCGATGGCCAGCTGTTCGATCACGTCTACGTGCTCACAGCCGCCGTAGTACCGCTTGCCCGGGTAGCCCTCGGCGTACTTGTTGGTCAGCACCGATCCCTGGGCCTCCATGACGGCCGTGGGGGCGAAGTTCTCAGAGGCGATCATTTCCAGCGTGGACTGCTGGCGGATGAGTTCCTGGGCGATCGCCTGATCGACCTCCGGGTCCGCCTGGGCGAGCGGGCGGATCAGCGGTTCAACCATGGTGTTCTCCTTCAAAGCTTGTCTAGTGGCCGACTGTTAGGCAACTGATATATTAGAATTATTGCCATAGTATGTTGGAGATCACATAGTCGTCAACAGGTCAGCGGTAACTCATCCAGCAGACTATGTATGCGACTAACGGGAGAGACTAATGAGCGCAGCACTGGAAGCACTGGAATCAGTTCCGCAGGGCACGTCCCTGGCGGAGAACGCCTACTTGCTGCTGCGCGACCGGCTTATCATGCTGGACATTAAGCCCGGCGACCCCATTAATGACGGCCAGATTGCTGCAGAACTGGGAATCGGGCGCACCCCCGTCCGCGAAGCCATCAAACGCCTTGAAAGCGACCATCTCGTGGTGTCGTACCCGCGGCGCGGCACCTTCGCCACCGGCGTGGACATCACCCAGCTCGCCGAAGTCTCCGAAATCCGCGAGCTCCTGGAACCGCTTGCCTCCAGGAAGGCTGCCCGCATGGCCAGCCCCGCCATGCGTTCCGAGCTTCGCGGCGTCGCAGCGGCCATCCGTGATCTTGAAGGCCAGGACAATTCCTCCCAGGAACTCATGCGCTATGACATCCAGGTGCACCGGCTCATCTACAAAGCCTCCGCCAATGCGCACCTCGAAGACGTTCTGATCCGATACGACAACCTCGCCACCCGCATCTGGTGCCACATGCTCGAGAAGATGCCCTCCGTGTCCGGTCACATCTCCGAACACGCCGACCTCCTCACGGCCATCGCCGACGGCGACGAAGACCGCGCCGCCGAGCTCGCCCTGCACCACGTGGTCAGCTTCGAAGAGACCATCCGCAAGGTCCTCTGACCCTCTCTCACGTCCCTCGTCTTTGGGTGCGTCCCTCTCTCACGTCCCTCGTGCTTGGGTGGGTCCCTCTCTCACATCACTCGTGCTTGGGGGCGCTGCCGTGGCCGCCCCTGGCTGCGGCATTGGCACTTGTTGGGTTGCCTAACGGTGGGCGGCCTTCTTCAGCCAAGTGAGAGAGCGTGCGGGTGATGGGCTAGGGATATGAGAGGGGGACGAAAATGGCCTGGATGTGTAAAGAAAAACGGCGGCCGTCCCCTCAGGGGGAGCGGTCGCCGTCGTTTGTTCACAACGCGTGCGGGAAGGTTTACATCTTCCGTCGGGCCGTTGTTGTTTCGTCCATGGCATCCCTGCCCAGCCAGGCGCCCAAGCCGATCATGGCAACGCCGAGGATCAGGTGCAGCCAGTTGTCAGCCGTGTTGAACGGGACAAAGTTGGCAGCTGTTTCCTGGTTGATGACCAGGCCGTAGATCCAAAGAACGATGTACACGGCGCCGCCGCCCAGGAGGAACAGGCGGGCCATGCGTGCGTTCCTTGCCATGGCCAAGCCGGCCACGCCAAACAGCAGGTGAACGATGTTGTGGAGTATGGACACTTGGAAGATTCCAAGCAGCATGGCGCCTGACTCATGTCCAGCAAAGGTCATGGCGCCGAAATTGGTGGTGATTCCCGGGATGAACCCCAGGACGCCTACCAGCAGAAATACAATGCCAACGCCCATGGCGGTGTTGCGAAGCGTCAACCCCATCATGTGGTGGTGTTCGGCGGGGTGCGAAGCGGTGGTCATCAGTCCTCCCTTTCACGCGGTTACCCGGCTCTTCTCATGGAGAGCCGACCTGCGGCAAGGGGTGTGGCAAAACCTTGCCGACGCCGCCATAATACTCCTGAAATGCCTCCGATAGCAGGGGATGTGCCCAGTTCAGCGGCGGTTAGCATGGATTTATGAGCCAAGCTCCGAACGGACGTGTGCACACGATCTTCCACGACACCCGCGATCTCACGCCCTTCCGCGAGGGCTGCGTCCGCACCCCGGTCCGTGGCCTGGCCGACGGTGTGAATGACGTGCTGTCCGGCGTGCTGAGCGGACGTGACCACGCGAGGTTGTCCGTGGTGGGCAACGTACCGCGGTTGAAGATGCTTTCCTCCAAGACGGCCAAGGCGATGCACGAAGCCGTGTTCACCTCCACGGAGCCGGATGGGCTTCTCGCTTTTGGCCGCATGAATCCGGGGTGGGCCGGCTTATGCCACGTTATGGCAGGCCTGCTCGCATACAAGCATGGCGGGTTCCTGCGGGCTTCGGAGCTGCTGCAGCGCGGTTTAACAACAAGGATCGACGACGACGCCAGCCAGTTCTCGGCTTCGTACCTGGGGCAGGTGGTCACCAAAGTCGAGGTAGCCGAACGCATCGAGGTTCCGGTTCTGTTCAGTGAGGAATCCGTGTTCCTGGCGCTGGCCCATTGCCTGCGGGAGATGGGGATGACCGAGTCGGCATTGGAAGCAGTGGTCGGCTTGCCGCCGTCGTTGCCTTCTGCCCTGGCGCGCTGCACGGCGGCGTATTCGCTGGAGCGGCACCGGGACGTGGTGCTGTGGACCGAAGGTTTGCTGAACACCGACGACCTATCGGCTGCCTTGTTGCTGATCCGTGCGCGTTCCCAGCGGGCCCGGGGTGACATCGAATCCGCGCAGCTGGCCTTGAAGGAAGTCCTCCGGCGGCGGAAGACCAACCTGGCGTTGAAGAACGATGCACTGACAGACAGGGCACTCCTCGCGCTTGACCAAGGCCGCCGAACCCTGACTCCGCGGTCCAGGCGTCCTGCCCCTCCGGCTGAGCTGGAGACGCTGGAGGTCATCCGGAAAGACGCTGAAATGCGGCGCCTTTGGGAGAACGACTTCAGGCAGCTGGGCGGCGAATAAAAAACCATTGCGTCCTCGGGGGAGGAAGCGTATTCTCTTAATCAACCAAACAGTTGATCAATGAATTGATTGAATTAGGTTTGGTTGAGGACGAAGGGTTGAAGCGGCGATGGAACACGATGCCCCGGGGTCGGACACCCTGGACAGGGCTTTTATGGCGTTGGCGGATCCGGTGCGGCGGGCCATGGTGGCCCGGCTGTCCCGGGGAGATGCCACTGTCAATGAGCTCGCGGAACCATTCGCCATCACCAAGCAGGCGGTTTCCAAGCACATTCAGGTCCTGGAGCATGCGGGCCTGGTGACCCGATCCCGGGATGCCCAGCGCAGGCCGGTTCATTTGGATGCAGCAGCTTTGGAGAGGTTGACGGCTTGGATTGACCAGTACCGGCTGATCGCCGAATCCCGCTTCCGGCAGTTGGACGAACTGCTGGGTGCGGGCATCTCCCACCAAGAACACGAGAACACAACAGCAAAGAAGAAAGAGGAACTGAAATGAGCAATCCAACAACAATCACCGCTGACAGCGGCGTCCCGTTCGTTGATACAGTCCGCGAATTCGATGCTCCCGTCAGTGCGGTCTTCAAGGCCCATGTTGACCCGGACCTCTTGGCCAAATGGCTGGGCCCGCGCAGCACGGTCACCAAAATTACCGAGTACAACGCCACCACCGGCGGCAGCTGGCGCTACGAAAGCGGTGACGACAACGGAATGTATGGCTTCCGCGGCGTCTTCCACACCGTTGAAGCCGACGCACTGATCATCCAGACAGTGGAGTTCGAGGGCGCACCCAACCAGGTAGTCATCAGCACCACCACCTTCGAGGAAATCGACGGCAGGACCCGGATGGTCGCCCACGAGGTCTACCCCTCCGTGGAAGCCCGCGACATGGCCCTTGCAACGGGAATGGACTACGGCGTGATCGAAGGATACGAGCGGCTGGACGAACTGCTTGCTGCCTAAGCGCCCGCCGGCTGCAACTGCAGCAGCAGCGGGAGGAGTTGCTCGGACAACAGCACTGTTCCCAGTCCGATCATGATGATCCCGCTGGTCAGCGTCACAACCCGCGCGGCACCCGGCCGGGAAGCCAGCAACTTCCGGGACGTCAGGGCCACGCCGGTGTAGACCGCCCCTGCCAGGATCACGAAGGTTAGGCCCAGCAAACCTGACTGGATCGGAACGGGCAGTGCTGCCTCGGGGCTGACGAACTGCGGTACCAGCGCGATAAAAAAGAGCAGGCCCTTGGGGTTGATGCCGCTGGTACCCATGCCTTGAAGGAAGGTGCGGAGCTGGTTTCCGGACTGCACGACGCCGGCTTCCGCGCTGAAGCTCGCACCTCGCCACGAGCGGATGGTCGAGCCGCCGAGCCACAACAAGTAGGCCGCACCGGCGATGGTCAGCCATCCCAGGAGTCCCGGGACTCCTGCCAGCAGAGCGGCCAAGCCGGCCACCATCAGCAATGTGTGGATGACATACCCGCTGCACAGGCCCGCCACTGCGGGAACGAAGCTGCGTTGGCGTAGGCCGGCCGAGATTGAATACGCCCAGTCGACGCCGGGGGTGCACGCCAAGCTGACGGCCACCAGCATGAAGGCGAGGAACAGCTGCGGATTCACGATCTCTCCAGAGGTAGTTGGTAGGAAAACTCTAGGAAAAATCCGCCCATAAGTGTTCCCGGATTTAGCCCTTAATCCGGCATTTTGGGTAAGATTCTTGCGTGATTGACGGAATCGATAGAAGTATTTTGCGCCACCTTAAAGAGGATGGCCGAATGACGTCGACAGCCTTGGCCTCCAAGGTGGGTTTGACCGTGGCTCCATGCCATCGGCGGCTGAAGGACTTGGAGTCGTCAGGGGTGATCCGCGGCTATCGTGCCGACATCGATCCTGCTGCCGTGGGGCTGGGTTTCGAAGCGATAGTATTTGTCACCCTCAAGCAGGTGGAGCGCACCATCATGGCCGAATTCGAGGAGCGCGTGACAGCCAGTCCCAACATCGTGGAGGCGCAGCGGCTGTTTGGCTCCCCCGACTATCTGTTGAAGGTCATTGCCGCAGACTTGCCTGCCTATCAGCGCTTCTACGACGACGAACTCGCGGCTCTTCCAGCCGTGGAACGACTGACGTCAACCCTGGTGATGAAGAACTTGAAAACCAACATCGGCCCGCCCGTATAGTCCCGGCCTACTCGGCAAGCAACCCAGTTGTCCGGTAGGGAATCACTTCGCGGAGGAACATGCTGGTGGACGTGCGCACGATTCCGGGGCATAGGCGGATTTCCTCGGACACGCGGTAAAGATCGTCCGGGCTCTTGGCTACCACCCTGATGATGAGGTCGGTATCGCCGGCGGGTGCGTGGCACTCGAGGACTTCGGGGATGTCCCGGAGTGCGGCGATGGCTTCATTCAAGTGGCTTTGGTCCAGTTCGGCGCTGACCGCAGCCGCGACGCCACGCCCCAAGGCCGCCGGCAGGACGCGGCTGCTGTTCGGTCGCAGGGCTCCGGCGGCCGTCATCCGTTCCAAGCGGGACTGCACAGTTCCCCGCGCGAGATGGAGCTTCTGGGCCAGCACCATGATGGGCACACGGGGATCGTTGTCGAGGGCGGCCAGGATTCGCCGGTCCGTCGCGTCGAGTTCCTGCAAAGTGACCACTTCCTGTCCAAGTTTTCCGAGCAGACTGGTCAGATCGACCATTCTTTTTTGTGTCCGTTGCACCAACTGTATGTCTCCTGCTCAAATGGTGACAACGAAGCAGGGCAAGGCTACCGCCGGACCCCGCAGGCACCAGGCATCCGGAACACCACCCGGATCCCTGCACAGGTTTCCCGCAAGGAAGCAGCCGCTGATTGACTCTTGTTCACAGCATTGTCATTCTGCACTCGCCCGTATCGTGCGGGCAGCACAGTAAGAGCCCCTGAGCCACCGGATCGTTGCGGTAGCTGAGGGGCTCTTGCATTGCCCCGTCCCGGCGGACGCCGCGGAGCACGGCCACATAGGCTTGGAGCATGACTTCAGCTGGCCGTTTCGCCCCGAGCCCTTCCGGCCAACTACACGTCGGCAATCTCCGTACGGCCATCCTGGCCTGGCTCTTCGCGAAGTCCAGCGGAAGGGACTTCCTGCTGCGCGTCGAGGACCTGGACCGTGCCCGGTCCGGCGCCGAAGCGGAGCAGCTCCGCGATTTGGAGGCCGTCGGCGTCAGGTGGGACGCCGGCGTCGTGCGCCAGACTGAACGCGCGGCGTTCTACGACGAAGCGATTGCGCGCCTCACTGCTGAGGGCCGCACCTACGAATGCTTCTGTACCCGCCGGGAAATCCAGGAAGCAGCGTCGGCGCCGCATGCGCCGCAGGGCGCGTATCCGGGGACCTGCCGGCGGTTGTCCCACGCTGAACGGGAGATCCGGCGCGCGTCACGCCCGGCGTCGATACGCCTCCAGGCGGACGTTGTTGAGTGGGCTGTTGAGGACCAGTTGTGCGGCATCTATAGGGGCATGGTGGACGACTTTGTGCTGCGTCGAAATGACGGAGTGACCGCCTACAATCTGGCAGTTGTGGTGGACGACGCCGCCCAGGGAATCGACCAGGTGGTGCGCGGCGACGACCTCCTCCCTTCCACCCCGCGGCAGGCCTACCTGGCGACGCTGCTGGGCCTGCCCGTTCCCGAATATGCCCACGTGCCACTGGTGGTAAACCACGACGGCGCCAGGCTGGCAAAGCGCGACGGTGCGGTCACGCTGGGCGACCTCGCCGCCGTCGGAATTCCTGCCGGAAGAGTCCGTGACCTGATCCTTGAATCGGTGGGCCTGCCTGCCGGAACCCTGGAGGAGGCGTTGCCGCACTTCCGCCCCCGGAGCCTCCCCAAGGAGCCGTGGGTGTGGAAAACCCCCCGGCCCTGAAACGCCCACCACGTAGGCTGTCTGGATGCATGCAAAGGTGATCGCCCCAGGTTTCGAACCCGTCGCCGAGCTCTTCGGCAGTTTCCTCGATCAGGATCCGGAGTATTCGGCGCAAGTCGCGGCCTACCATCGCGGCGTCAAAGTGCTGGACCTCAGCGGCGGACCGCATATCCGCCCGGATTCGGTTACGGGCGTCTTCTCCTGCTCCAAAGGCATGGCGGGCCTGGTCATGGCGTTGCTGGTTCAGGACGGCACCTTGGACCTTGATGCCGAGGTGACCAAGTATTGGCCGGAGTTTGGTGCCGAGGGGAAAGCTTCGATCATCGTTGCCCAGCTTCTTTCGCATCAGGCCGGGCTCCTTGGAGTGGAAGGCGGCCTCACCCTCCACGAGGTCAACAACTCCGGGCTCGCAGCCGCCAAGCTCGCCAAACTGCCGCCGCTATGGAAACCCGGCACTGCTTTCGGCTACCACGCACTGACCATCGGTATCTTCATGGAGGAGCTGTGCCGCCGCATCACCGGTTCCACCCTCCAGGACGTCTTTGAACAGCGGATCCGGGCCGCAACCGGAGCACACTTCTACCTTGGCCTGCCTGACGCCGAAGAGGCCCGCTTCGCTCCCTTCCGCTGGGCGGCCGATCCGGCGTGGCCGTGGGTGGATCCTGCCAGCCACGCCGGACTGGCGGCCAACTCTGCCGTGGGCGACATCCTGGACTTGCCCAACATCCGGGAGGTGCGGGCCGCGGGGTTGAGCTCGGCTGCTGGAGTGGCGAGTGCGGATGGGATGGCAAGAATCTACGCTGCAGTGCTGACAGGGTTGGAAGGCGAACCCGCCGTTCCCCCTCTCCTGACGGAGGAGACCATTCGTGCGGTAACCCGCGAGCAGGTTTTCGGGATCGACCGCGTCTTTGGAGAGACCGGCTGCTTTGCCACGGTGTTCATGAAGTCCCACACTCGGATGCCGTTCGGCAGCTACCGCGCATTCGGGCACGACGGCGCCAGCGCATCTCTGGGATTCGCGGACCCTGTGTATGAACTCGGCTTTGGGTACGTGCCGCAGCAGGCGGAGCCCGGGGGAGTGGGCTGTCGCAACTTCCAGCTGAGCGCGGCGGTGCGGGAAGTGATCGCTGGGCTCCCGGCTTAGCTGGGCTGGGCAGCCGGGACTCCGGCCGCCATGCCTGCCCATAGGGTGTCGGTGGCAGCGGTAACTACGTCATCCACTGAAGTGCCGTCCAAGTGTCCGCCGGCCGCAAGGAGGGCAGTCCCATGAAGGCTGACGAAGCACACCATGGCCAGTGTCCCGGGGTCGCCTTCGGCCAGGACGCCGGCTTCCTGGGCCTCGGCGATCATGGCTTGGGCAACATGTATTCCCTGGGCGCCAGTGTTCCGCAGTTCCTCGCTGGAATCGGGGTGGTGTTTGGTGGAGTACATCACCGTCAGCAGGGCGGGGTGCTCAACGGCAAAATCGACGTATGCCTTGCCGACGCGGACGAAACGGCCATGGAGGTCATCGCTGGACTGGGTGGCATCCCGGATCAGGCGGTTCATCGACTCAAAGCCAGCCAGCGCCACGGCGTCGATCAGGGCTTGCTTGTCACGGAAGTGCTTAGCCGGAGCGCCGTGGCTGACGTTGACATCACGGGCCAGCTGCCGCAGGGAAAGTCCTTCCACGCCGGCTTCCTCGATGGTCTCCATGGCGCGCTCCAGGAGCGCCTCCCGGAGTTTGCCGTGGTGGTAGGGCTGGTCAGTCATGACTCAAGTCTAAGCCAATGTAGTCATTGACAACAAAGTAGACACTGCCTACCATGTAGACAGCGACTACATCAGTCTCTTACTCAACCGATGGGATTCCGCCATGACCATGACCTACGCAGGTACCACTGCACTCATTACAGGTGCCAGCTCCGGCCTCGGCGCTGAGTTCGCCGGACAATTTGCTGCCCGGGGCTCCAACCTCGTCCTGGTGGCCAGGCGCGCAGACCGTCTGGAGAAGTTGGCCCAGGACTTGCGCTCCCGCCACGGGGTCACCGTGACCGTGCTCCCCATGGACCTGGGCTGTGCAGGGGTGGGGCGCGAGCTCTTCGATTCACTGGCCGGCCGCGGGATCACCGTGGACACGTTGATCAACAACGCGGGCTTCGGCACCCATGGGCCTTTGGTTGAGGAAGATCCGGACACTATTGCGTCTGAGATTTCCTTGAACGTGACCGCCTTGGTGGACATCACCCGGGCTTTTCTGCCGCAACTGCTCGACTCCGGAAAAGGTGCCCTGGTGAACGTGGCCAGTACTGCCGCTTTCCAGCCCATTCCCGGCATGGCCGTTTACGGTGCCACCAAGGCCTTCGTCCTGAGCTTCACTGAAGCCGTGGCCCACGAAACCAAGAACTCCGGACTTAACGTCCTGGCCCTTTGTCCCGGCGCCACTCGCACTGAGTTCTTCGACGTCCTCGGTGGCGAGTCCGCCGCGGTGGGCAAGATGCAGACCTCCGAACAGGTTGTTGGAACAGCGATCAAAGCCCTGGGTCGCAAGGACACGCCCGGCAGCGTTGTCTCCGGGTGGGTCAACCGGGTGACGGCTGGGTTTGCGCAGCGCTTGCCCAGGGCAGTCACCGTCGCCATCGCCGCACGCGCCGTACAGGACTGGTAGATCCCCCCACGCGCTTGCCGTCCCGGAACAACCGATAGCCTGAACATGGGATCGATCGCCGTTGATCCCATGTTCAACCCGGAGGCCAGCATGACCGAACCACACTTCACTGTAGAAACAGCCCAGGTCCTGGCGGAGGTGGCCCACAACCGGCAGAAGGACAAGCTCAAGCGCCCCTACCGCGAGCACGTCCTGGCAGTGGGCGATGCTCTGGCCGACTTTGATGAGGACATCCAGATCGCCGGCTACCTTCATGACATCGCCGAGGACACTCCCATCACCCGGCAGGCACTGCTGGAAATGGGCGTGTCCGAGCGTGCGGTAGACATTATCGAGCGTGTCACCCGCCGCTTCCACGACGACCCGGATGACTACGACGCCGGCATCCGTTTTGTTGCGGAGGATCACGACGCCACGTTGGTGAAGATCGCGGACAACGCCCACAACTCGCTCCCGGAACGGGTTCAGGCCCTCGCGGAGAAGTGGCCGGACAAGCCGCCGGTCACCCGCTACGCCGATGCCCGACCTGTGCTGTACACGGCCGTTCCCCGCGACGAGGTCAGGATGATCTTGGAACGGATCAACCCATACCTGCTCCAGGAACTGGACGAGATCGTTCCCGAGTAACCCCTCCGCGCCCGTTGTGGGGCCTGCTCTGCGTGCCTCGGGGACGAAAAGGCGCGCAAAGCGGGCCCCGCAGCGACGGGATTTGGCGCAAAAGCCCCAGCAATGCCCTGTAACGCGAGCTCCTAGCCCGCGGCGTTTTCCAGCCTTCGGAGCGCGGCGGCCCGACCCTTGTGGCCGCGTCGTTCGTCGTAGGCGATCGACAGGCCCAGAACAAGCATCATCTCCAGCATGCACACCGGGACTGATGCTCCGGCGGCAGCCAGGGCTATGCTTCCAGCCAAGCCCAAAACCACCAAAGCTGAGCTCACGAGGTGTTCGCGTTCCAGCCCGAGCATGATGCTGTACAGCGTTGTGAGCGAGATCTTGAACAAGATAATCGGCAGGGCAATCGAGGCAACAGCGGCAGCCGCGGGAATGTGTGCTTCATGATCAATGAAGTACGCGGCAACGTGCAGGCCCGCACCTGTGGCGGCAATGGCGGCAAAGACCGGCATGTGCCCATAGCCAAACACCCACGAACGATGCCGCTGGACGTGCAATGCCGGGCCGGAGGGCAGGATGAAGTAGATCCACCACATGGCGAAGGCCAACCCGGTGCCACTCAGCCCGACCAGTGCTGCATCCACGGACCACTGATGGGTAGCAACAATGGCACGCAAGGTTTCAATGGCGCCAATCAAGCATTCGCCCAAGGCGATGATGGCCAGGAGCCCGTACCTTTCCGCGATGTGATGGGCGTGCCACGGGGTACGGATCTCCCGTTCCGCGAAGTAGGGTGCCGCCATCTCCATGATGAACAGCGGAGTTGCCACAAGGAATGTGGTGAGGACACTCGCGTCCACCAACAGCACAACAACCCAGCCGATCTGGACGATCGCCACGTACTTTGCATAGCGCAAACAGGTATCCCGGCGTTCGGGATCCTGGCGGGCAGCGCGAAGCCATTGGAAGATCAGGGCCACCCGCATGATGATGTAGCCCAGCACGATGGTGACATTGTCCACGTGCCTGCCCTCGATGATCGAGTGGAACATCGGCTCGATGCCCATGGCCAGGATGAGCACGCCCACCATCTGGACCATGGTGACCACACGGAACACCCAGTCATCGGTGTCGTAGGCGCTGGCGAACCACGTGAAGTTGATCCAGGCCCAGATCACCGCGAACATGGCGAACGAGAAGGCCAGCAGCCCAGGCCAGAAGTGCGCCTCCGCCACCGCATGGGCGAACTGGCTGCCAGCAACACCGAAGGCAATGACAAAGGTCAGGTCAAAGAATAGCTCCAGCGGGGTTGCTGTGCGGTGCTTTTCATGGGGATCGCGGCCGCCCATGCGGGACAGCGCATGGCGAAGGGGATTCGAGGACATGGCTCAAAGATTACCGCTGCCCCTGCCTTCACGCCGAGACCGCCGCAACGCGTCGAGACCGCCCGGAAAGTTCCGGCGAACCCGCAGCGTTCCGGCGATCTCGCGGGAAGGAGTTACACCCGCCCCAGCACGTCGATGTCCTCGAGGAAGTCCTGGTGCACTTCGGGACTCACGGTGGTGCGCGTGTCACCAATCGCGTCGAGGTAGTCCTGCGTCACGGGTCCCTTGCGCCCGTTGGACCCGGCCCCGGACGAAGCGCCGGCTGAACCGCCCAAAGCAGCGCCGTCGTCGTACACTGCTTTTTCCAGGGCACGCTGGGAGGCGCTGCGGGCCGCGAACTCGATGTCGGCGGGCGAGAAGCCTTCCGTCCGTTCCACCAGCTGGGCGATGTCCACGGAGTCCACCACTGTGGCGGGGATGAAACGCTGCCACATGGCTTCGCGGGCGTGGACGTCCGGGAGGCCGATGGGGATGACGTAGTCGAACCGGCCATGGCGGAGGAATGCGGTGTCCAGGGCGCGGATGAAGTTGGTGGCGCACACCAGGAGGCGGCCCGGTTGTTCGCGGAAGGCCGGGATGATCTTGAGGAGTTCGTTGGTGACGCCCTGCAGCGGCGACGGCGGATCCCCGGCACGCTGCGACGCGATTTCCTCCACCTCGTCGATGAACACCACGGCGTGCTCCAGTTCGGCGATTTCCAGGAACGTCTCGCGCAGCGCACCGGCCAGGCCCTTGGGGTCAGCGGCCAAGCGCGACGGGAAGACCTCTACGAACGGCCACTCCAGCCGCGACGCAATGGCCTTGGCGAACGTGGTCTTTCCAGTACCTGGCGGGCCGAACAGCACAACAGCCCGGGGCGGCACCACGCCGTATTCGTCGGCGAGGTCCGCCTCGGCCAGGGGAAGCACCAGGCGGCGTTCCAACAGTTCCTTCTCGCGGCGCATGCCAGCCACGTTCTCCCACAGATCCCGTGCAAGGATGCGGCCACCGAGCAGGCTCAATGGCTCCAATTCCTGCCGCTGCACAGGGATGGTGCGCTCGAAATAGCGCAGGTTCTTCTTGACCACAAAGCCTCGCCCCAGGAAGGCTTCCACCCGGGTTTCAGTTTCAGGCATGAGTGCAGACAGCTTGTTGAGGCCGTGCGGGGCCATGCGGTTCTCGACGGCGGACAGCAGCGAGGTGCCGATTCCGCGGCCGCGGAACTCCGTCAGCGTGGCCAGGAACACGATCCAGCCTTGGTCGTGTGCGGCGCGTCCGACGGCGGCGCCCACCACTTGGTCGCCCTGCACCGCCACCACGGCGTGGTCCTTTTCGCACGATGCCAGGACCTCGGACAACGCGTACACCGGCTCCACGCCGTCGGCTTTGAGTGACTCCCAGAGGTGGAGGATGCCATCGAGGTCGGATGAGTGGAAGTCCCTGATGCGCCAGTTGCTCATGGGTAATGCTCCTGAGTTTGCTAAGTGAGTCGCCATTGATTCCTTGAGGTTGAGCATAGGCGAACCACCGGTGCCGGACGTTGCAGGCCCGTAGCGTTACGAAACTCCTACTGAACCGGACGCAACCGCAAACCCTGCATGCCGCCGTCGACCGCCAACGAGGTTCCCGTCGTGGAGCCTGACAGCGGGCTCGCAAGGTACGCGACGGCGCCGGCCACCTCAGCGGCGTCAACCAGCCGGCCGTGGGGCTGCCGGGCGTTGAGGGCGGCGCGCTCGCTGGCGGGGTCGGCAGCGGAATCCAACAGACGTCCCACCCAGGGAGTGTCTGCGGTGCCGGGATTGACGCAGTTGACGCGGATCCCCTCACGGACGTGGTCTGCTGCCATGGCGAGCGTCAGGGACAACACTGCACCTTTCGACGCCGAGTACAGCGCACGTTGCGGCAGTCCCCCGGTCGCTGCGATGGAGCAGGTGTTGACGATCGCTGCTGCCGGTGACTCACGGAGGTAGGGCAGAGCTGCGCGGCTGACGCGGGCGATGCCCACCACGTTGACGTTGAGGACGCGCAGCCACTCGTCGTCGTCGTTAGCGGCAATGTCGCCTTGGGCGCCGATTCCGGCGTTGTTGATCACGATGTCCAGCCGGCCAAATTGCTCCACAACGGCGTCGACGGCGGCACGCACCGATGCATCATCGGCCACATCGCACTGGACACCAAAGTACGGGCTGGCTTCCGGGGCGAGGTCCAGGACGGCGACCTGCGCGCCTCCGGCAGCGAGGCGGTCCGCGATGGCCGCCCCGATGCCGGACGCGCCGCCGGTGATGAGGGCCGTGAGGCCCTCAAAGTCGTTGCCCACCGAGGGCGCTGCGGCTGCCATCAGGCGTTGACGTGGGCGGGAGCGGCTGCGCCGGCCTGACCGCCTGTCGCGGAACCGGCCTGCGCCCTGAAGTACTCCTGGCGCTGGCGTCCCAGTCCCTCGATGTCCAACTCCACGACGTCGCCGGGCTGGATGAAGGGGAAGCGGCCGGACAGTGCAACGCCCTCGGGGGTCCCGGTGATGATCACATCTCCGGGCTCCAAAACCATGTATTGGCTCAGGTGGTGCACGATGGTGGCCGGGTCGAAGATCATGTCCGACGTGCTTGAATCCTGGCGGGCTTCACCATTGACCAAGGTCTGGAGGCGCAGGTTGCTTGCGTCGATCTCGGAGGCCGGGACCAGCCACGGGCCCAGGGGAGTGGAGCCGGGCAGGGATTTGCCTTTGGTCCACTGTCCCGCAGCACCGGGAATTTGGTAGTCGCGCTCGGAGAGGTCGTTCGCCACGGCGTAACCGGCGATGCAGGCTTCGGCCTCCGGGACAGATGAAAGGTATGACGCTTCCCGGCCGATCACGATGGCCAGTTCCACTTCCCAGTCGTACTTTTCCGACGACGGCGGGATGGGAGCGGCGTCGAACGGTCCGGCGATGGTGTTGGTGGGCTTGAGGAAGACAACGGGAACCTCGGGCGGTGTGGCACCGGACTCGGCAGCATGGGCGGTGTAGTTGAGGCCGATGGCCACTACTGCACCCGGGCGGGCAACCGGCGCACCGATGCGCAGGCCCGCAGGGGAAATTTCGGGAAGATCCCCGCTGTTCAGGGCTTCCCGGGTGCGCTCGATGCCATCCGAGGCGAGGAATCCGCCGTCGATATCCTGGGTCAAGGGCGTGAGGCTGAAGTATTTCTCGGTGCCGTCGGCGTCCTGGGCGATGACGGCCGGTTGTTCGTTTCCGGCCGTACCCAGCCTGGCGAATTTCAAGGTCATGGCTTCCTCCGTGTTCGGGACTAACATCCGAGCTCTAGTGTGGTGTTTCACCCCATAATACGGAAATGTGACCCATTGACAAGGGATACATCGGATGTTTAGGCTCGGTGGAGAATCGTAACGGACTTCAGGAGCCGCATGAGCGCCATCACTGCAATGGATACGTTCGATATCCGCTTTCCAACATCCCTTGAGCTGGATGGCTCTGACGCCATGAATCCGGACCCGGACTACTCTGCGGCATACCTGATCATCCGCACTGACGCCGGGGACGGACACGAGGGCCACGGCTTTGTGTTCACCATCGGCCGGGGGAACGAGGTGGAAACGGCGGCGATCAACGCGCTCCGCGATCACCTCCTCGGCGCTGATGTGGAGACGCTGCTGGCCGACATGGGGGCCACGTGGAAGCTGCTGGCCCACGATTCCCAACTCCGCTGGCTGGGTCCCGAAAAGGGCGTCATGCACATGGCCATCGGAGCCGTGGTCAATGCGCTGTGGGATTTGAAGGCCAAACGTGCCGGGCTGCCACTCTGGGAACTGTTGGCAGGAATGACGCCCGAAGAGCTCGTGGCCCTGGTGGACTTCCGCTACCTCACGGACGCCCTTACTCCCGCGGAAGCGCTGGGCATTCTTCGGGCGGCCGAACCTGGCAGGGAAGCCCGGAAGGCGGCACTTCGCGCCGAGGGTTACCCCGCATACACCACGACGCCGGGCTGGCTGGGGTACAGCGACGGGAAACTGGCGCGGCTGGCCAAGGAAGCCGTTGCAGATGGTTTCACCCAGATCAAGTTGAAGGTGGGGGCCTCCCTGGAGGACGACATCCGCCGTGTACGGACTGCCCGTGAAGCAGTGGGTCCCGACATCAGGATTGCCCTGGATGCCAACCAGCGCTGGGATGTCCAGGAAGCCATCGAATGGATGGCCCACCTTGCCCCGTATGACATTGCCTGGATTGAGGAGCCCACCAGCCCGGACGACATCCTGGGCCACGCCGCCATCGCCCGCGGGGTAGCCCCGATTCCCGTGGCCACCGGCGAACACGTGCAGAACCGGGTGGTGTTCAAACAGATGCTGAAGGCCGGATCACTGCAGGTCCTGCAGATCGATGCCGCCCGGGTAGCAGGGGTGAACGAGAACATCGCCATCCTCCTGCTCGCCGCGAAGTTCGGCGTCAGGGTGTGCCCGCATGCCGGTGGCGTTGGCCTGTGTGAGGCCGTTCAGCACCTGTCCATGCTGGACTTCGTTGCCGTGTCCGGCACCAAGGAAGGCAGGACCATCGAGTTCGTGGATCATCTCCATGAACACTTCACCACTCCCGTGGACGTCCACAGCGGCGCCTACTGGCCGCCGTCGAACCCTGGCGCCGGAAACGAAATGCTCCGTGAAACACTGGCCGCGTACAGCTTTCCGAACGGCCCCGTATGGAAGGAATCCCGTTGATCCAGCAGGCACCTTGGTTCGAGGAAGCACGCTTTGGCATGTTCGTGCATTGGGGCCTCTACGCCCTTCCAGCACGCCACGAGTGGGTGATGAACCAAGAGGAAACAACGGCGGAGGAGTACTCCAAGTACTTCCGGCGCTTCGATCCGGACCTTTACGACCCCCGCGAGTGGGCCCGGGCCGCCCGCAACGCCGGGATGAAGTACGTGGTCCTCACCACCAAGCACCACGACGGCTTCTGCCTGTGGGATTCCGCCCTGACGGACTACAAAGCCACCAACACTCCCGCCGGCCGCGACTTGATCAGCCCCTTTGTTGAAGCGCTCCGGGCCGAGGGATTGAAGGTCGGTTTCTACCACTCACTCATCGACTGGCACCACCCCGACTTCACTGTGGACGGGGTCCATCCCCAACGCAACGCGGCCGACGTCGAAAGCTTGAATGCCGGACGCGACATGGACCGATACCGCCAGTACCTGCATGGCCAGGTGCGTGAGCTCCTCACTAATTACGGCACTGTCGACTACCTCTTCTTCGACTTCTCCTATACAGGCGGACACCAAGAGGAATATTGGGGCGGCAAAGGCCGGAAAGACTGGGACTCGGAAGCCTTGCTCGCCATGGTGCGGGAGCTGCAACCAGCCATTGTGGTCAACGACCGGCTGGAAATCCCGGGAGACCTGGTCACCCCTGAGCAGTACCAGCCAGCCGGTCCCATGATGGTCGACGGCGAACCGGTCACCTGGGAGGCCTGCCAGACGTTGAATGGCAGCTGGGGCTATGACCGGGATAACCTGAATTACAAGCCCGTTGACTTGTTGATCCGCATGCTGGTGGATGGCGTGTCCAAGGGCGGCAACCTGTTGCTCAACGTGGGCCCCACAGGAAGGGGCAGCCTGGATCCGCGGGCGCTGGGTTCGCTGGAGGGCATTGGCGAATGGATGAAGCTGCACTCGCGCGCCATCTACGGGGCCGGAGCTTCGTCCTATCCCGCACCGACGGATACCCGCTACACGCAGCGTGGTGACAAGCTGTACGTCCATCTCTTTGCGTGGCCCTTCGAATACGTCCACCTGCCGGATCTCGCCGGCAAGGTGGAATACGCCCAGTTGCTGAACGACGCCTCGGAGGTGTTCCTGCGGGAACTGGATCCCGCCCAGCAGGCCATGAACATGACCCCGGGCGGCCAGCCACCCGGAACGCTCACCATCAAGCTGCCCGTTCAAAAACCCGACGTGGCGGTGCCAGTGCTGGAACTTTTCCTGAAACCGTCAGCCCTCCGGCAAGAGTCCGCCCATGGCTGAGAGCATCGCCCTTCACACCAAGCTCAAGCCGGGAACCGCGGACGAATACGCCGACGCCCACGCACACATCCCGCCCGAACTGGTGGCAGCCCTTAAAGAGGCCGGGGTTAAGAACTGGCGAATCTGGCGAAGCGGTCTCGATCTCTTCCATGTGGTGGACGTCGAAAACTACCAAGCCATGCGGCACGCGCTCGCCGACCACCCCGCAAACGTTCCGTGGCAGGCACGGATGGCTGAACTTTTAGCGGTCCAGGATGATTACTCGGGGGAGGATGCGGGTATCCAGAAGGTATGGGAACTGCCATGAACTCACTTGAGCTGGGCAAGCTTGGCTTCGGCGGTGCGGGCATTGGGAACCTGTACCGGGCCATTCCGGACGGTGAAGCGCTCGCCACCGTTCTGGCCGCTTGGGACGCCGGCATCCGCTACTTCGATACCGCCCCGCACTACGGGCTTGGCCTCTCCGAACAGCGGCTGGGCGCGGTCCTTCGGGACAAACCTCGGAATGAATTTGTCATCTCCACCAAGGTAGGCCGGCTGTTGGAACCGAGCTCCGGCGGCGGGCAGGACCCTGAGGGGTTCGATGTTCCCGCTGCTGCACGTCGAGTGTGGGACTTCTCCGAGAAGGGGATCCGGCGCAGCATCGAGGACTCACTGGAACGGCTTGGCCTGGACCACGTGGACGTCGCCTACCTTCACGATCCTGATGTCCACGATCTCCAAGCCGGCATCTCCGAAGCGTTGCCCGTGTTGGAAAAGCTGCGCTCGGAGGGACTGGTCAAGGCCATTGGCGTGGGTATCAATTCAGCCGAGGCTGCCCTGGAATGCGTCGACGCAGCTGACCTGGATCTGGTGATGTTGGCTGGCCGATACACCTTGCTTGAGCAGCCCGGCGTTCCGCTGCTTGACCGCTGTGTGGAGCGCCGCACCGGCGTCGTCAGCGTGGGTGCCTATAACTCGGGCCTCCTGGCCCGGCCCGATGTCGCCGAGGACGCGCACTACAACTACCAGCAGGCACCGCCGGATGTGCTGGAGCGTGCGCGTCGCCTTGCGGCGGTCTGCCGCGACTTTGGCGTGGAACTTCCGACGGCGGCCCTCCAGTTCCCGCTGCGGCATCCCGCGGTGGTGAACGTGACCGCCGGGGCCACTTCTCCTGAACAGGTGGCCACGAACGCATCGCGGATGGAAGCGCCTGTGCCGGAGGAGCTCTGGGACGCGTTGGAGGCAGCCGGCCATGATTGATTCGCATCTGCACCTCTGGACGGTGGATTCCTTCGTCACTGGCGGAGTGCGTCCCTATGGATGGCTCGGCCCGCAGCACGGTGCGCTCTACCGGAGTTTCGGCGGAGATGAAGCCCGCGAGACGCTGGAGGCCGCCGGTGTTCGGGGAGCGGTGCTGGTCCAGGCCGACGATACCCTTGCCGACACCGAAGCCATGCTGGCGGTAGCTGCGCAGAATCCTTGGGTGCTGGGTGTGGTGGGCTGGGTCCGGTTGGATGCACCCGATGAAGCAGCAGAGCAGCTGCACCGCTTCACAGCCCAGCCCGTCTTCAGGGGAGTGCGGCACCTGGTGCACGACGACCCCCGGTCCGACTTCCTGGACCTCCCCGCAGTTCGCGAGTCCTTGATGATGGTGGCAGAGCGCGGGCTCACCTTTGATGTTCCGGATGCCTTCCCGCGGCATCTGGGATCTGCGGTCCGACTTGCCCGTGAGATGCCGGAACTGACAGTGGTGCTGGATCACTTGGGAAAACCACCGCTGGCTGACCCTCAGCTCGTGGACTCGTGGCGCGCCGACTTCAGCGCGCTTGGGCGGGAACCGAACTCGGTGGCCAAGCTTTCCGGGCTGCATCTGCCAGGCACTGAATACACCGCGGATGCGTTGCGGCCGCTGTTCGAAGCCGCGTTGGAGGCTTTCGGGCCAGAGCGCTTGATGATCGGCGGCGACTGGCCGGTCAGTACACTCGGGGCTCCTTATGGCAGGACGCTGGATGTGTTGTTGGAATTGGTGTCGTCCCTGAGCCCGTCAGAGCAGGACGCCGTGCTCGAAGAGACCGCGATCCGGACCTACGGCCTGGCAGTCACCCCTCTGGCCGAGGGTTAGAGCGCCTGCCGCAGCCAGTTCTCCACGCCACTGATGTGCACTGTCACCAGCGCGCGCACCAGTTCGGCATCGCCCCGCTCCAGCGCGTCGGCGATTGCGTGGTGCTCCGCCAAGGTGTGGGCCACTGCTTTTTCCTGTGTCAGTCCGCGCCAGATCCGTGCCCGGACAGTGCTGCTGGACAGGGCCTCCAAGAGACTACCGAGGTAGTCGTTTCCCGCGGCTTCGGTGATGATGCTGTGGAATTCGAGGTCATGGGCCACAAGTTCCTCGACGTCCGTGTTCTCGTCGATGCCGTCCATGGTGCTCCGGAGGGCCAGTATTTGCTCAGGCGTCATTTTGCCCGCTGCCAAGTGTGCGGTGGCCGGTTCCAGTATTCGTCGGACCTCGAAGAGTTCCAGAATGGACCTGTCCTGGTGCAGGTCCACAACGAAGGCCACGGCTTCGTTAAGCAGCTTGGCGTCGAGGCTGGTCACATAGGTTCCGTCACCGCGGCGGACGTCCAGCACACGGATCAGTTCGAGGGCTTTGACCGCTTCGCGCAGGGAACTTCTGGAGAGGCCAAGCCGCTCGCTCAGTTCCTTTTCCGGCGGAAGTCGATCGCCGGCCTTGAGTTCCCCGCGGATCAGCATGCCTTTGATCTTGCTGATCGCCTCGTCTGTGACAGCCATGGACCAATAGTAGCCACGAATGATCCGATGTCTGCCTCCGCCCCGCCCCCACCCAACTGAGTAACAGCACATGTTCTACTGAGCAGTCATTGGGACGTTTGCTGTTACTCAGTTGGGGGCGTTAACCGACGACGGCGGCACCCTGGGTCCGATTGTTACGGAACCCGGGTGCCGCCGTCGTGATTCAGCGGCTGTTGCTTGTTACTTGTCGCCGCCGGGCAGCGGGCGGTTGGCGATCACGGGCGCGCTGCCGGTGTAGCCGTCGCGGGTGGCAGCAAGCTCGTGGATTTGCTTGCGGCACAGGAACCAGCCCCAGACCATGAGTCCGCAGGCAATCGCGGTGACCAGCATGGTCAACGGGGACTCGATGAACACCATGATCAGCACGGCCGCCAGGAAGATCAGGGACAACCAGCCAGTGTAGGGGGCGCCGAACATCCGGAAGGACGGGCGCTTGAGCCACCCCTTGTCGGCCCAGCGTTTGAGTTGCATCTGGCACAGGACGATGGTGGCCCAGGTGACGATGATGCCCACGGAAGCGACGTTCAGCACGATCTCGAAAGCGTCGGCCGGGACCAGGTAGTTCAGCGGAACACCGAGGAGGGACACGCCGGCCGTGATGGCGATGCCACCGTAGGGGACGCCTGCCTTGTTCATGCGCTGGGCGAACTTCGGGGCAGAGCCGGCCACCGACATGGAGCGGAGGATGCGGCCCGTGGAGTAGAGCCCGGCGTTCAGCGAAGACAGTGCTGCGGTGAGAACCACAAGGTTCATGATGACGTCCACGCCCTCCACGCCGATGGAACCGAAGAACGTCACGAACGGGCTGACGCCCTTCTCGTAAGAGGTGTACGGCAGCAGCAGAGCCAGCAGGATCACGGAGCCAACGTAGAAGAGGGCGATGCGGATGACCACGGAATTGATGGCCTTGGGCATGATCTTTTCCGGGTTGGCAGTTTCGCCGGCTGCAGTGCCGATGAGTTCAATCGATGCGTAAGCGAAGAGCACACCCTGCATGAGGATGATCATGGGAAGCACGCCGTTGGGGAAGACCCCGCCGTTGTCTGCGATGAGGCTGAAGCCGACTTCCTGGCCCTCCACCGGGGTGCCGAAGATGACGAAGTAGGTGCCCACCAGGAGGAAGGCCACCAGTGCTGCCACCTTGATCAGCGCGAACCAGAACTCCATTTCACCGAAGACCTTCACGGAGACCAAGTTGAGGCCGAGCACCACAACCAATGCAATGAGCGCCCACGCCCACTGCGGAACGGCGCCTATCCATGCGACATATTTGCCGAAGAACTCCATGTAAAGCGCTGCCGCGGTGATGTCCACGATGGTGGTGGTGGCCCAGTTGATCCAGTAGAACCAGCCCGAAACGAAGGCTGCCTTTTCGCCGTAGAACTCGCGGGCGTAGGAAACGAAGGAACCCGACGACGGGCGGTGCAGAACCAGTTCACCGAGGGCGCGGAGGATCAGGAAGGCGAAGAAGCCGCAGATTGCGTACGCGATAACGAGGGAGGGGCCAGCTGCGTTGAGCCGGCCGCCGGCGCCCAGGAACAGTCCGGTACCGATTGCGCCGCCGATCGCGATCATCTGGATCTGGCGGGGCTTGAGGTCCTTGTGGTAGCCGGAGTCCTCCTTGTGGAGGGCTTTCTCGCTGGCGTGCGCTTGGGCCGGGACCGTGTGGTCCGTGATGGGGTTGGTCATTGGAATCCTTAGGGGTGTCCTGTTGGGGGTGTCCTGGGCCCGTCCGGTTGGAAGTCCGGGCACGCAGAACAAAGCCTCGTGGGGGTATGCCTCATGGGGCGGGACGGCTGGTTGGAGGATTTACAGGCCAGTGTCGGCCTATTTGCTGAGATTTGCCAGACGCTCGGGGCTCAGCAGTTCCTCCAGCTGGGTGGCGGTCAGAAGACCGTGCTCCAGCACGAGTTCCGCAACGCCCTTGCCCGTTGCCAGCGCTTCCTGCGCGATAGCGGTGGCGGAGGCGTAACCGATATGGGGGTTCAATGCCGTGACGAGACCGATCGACTGCTCCACGGTAAGCCGTAGCCGTTCGGTGTTTGCAGTGATGCCCCGGACGCAGCGCGCCGTAAGGGTGCGGCACGCTGCTTCCAGGTGGGAGATGCTCTTGTGCAGGCTGTGCACAATGATCGGTTCGAAGGCGTTCAGCTGAAGCTGGCCGGCCTCCGCGGCCATGGTGACGGTGACATCGTTGCCGATGACTTCGTATGCCACCTGGCTGACCACTTCCGGGATCACCGGATTGATCTTGCCGGGCATGATCGACGAACCGGACTGCACGGCCGGAAGGTTGATCTCGCCCAAACCCGCACGCGGTCCGGAAGACAGCAGGCGGAGGTCGTTACAAATCTTGGAGAGTTTCACTGCCACGCGCTTCAGCACGCCGGACAGGTGAACAAACGCGCCCACATCCTGAGTTGCCTCAATGAGGTCAGCGGCTGTGAGGAGGGGAAGGCCGGTGATTTCGCCCAGATGGCGGCAGGCAGCCTCGGCGTAGCCCGCCGGGGCATTCAACCCTGTGCCGATGGCTGTGGCGCCAAGGTTGATCTCGTGGATCAGCATGTGGGACTCGTCCAGCCGCGCCCGGTCCTCACCGATGGTCACGGCGTAGCCGCCGAATTCCTGTCCGAGGGTCATGGGAACAGCGTCCTGCAGCTGGGTGCGGCCCATCTTGACGACAGTCCGGAACTCGCGGCCCTTCTCAGCGAAGGCCAGCTCGAGTTCTTCGAGGGCTTCCAGGAGTTCCTTGACTGAGAAGATCGTGGCCAGATTAACCGCCGTCGGGTAGACGTCGTTGGTGGACTGGCTCAGGTTCACATGGTCGTTCGGGTGCAGCTTGGAGTAGTCGCCCTTGGGGTGGCCCAGGATTTCCAGTGCACGGTTGGCGATGACCTCGTTGGCGTTCATGTTGGAGCTGGTGCCGGCGCCGCCCTGGATTACGTCCACCATGAACTGCTCGTGGAGCATGCCATCCATGATGTCCTGGCAGGCCTGCACAATGGCGTCCGCCTTCTCAGCATCCAGGAGTCCGAGTTCCTGGTTGGTGCGGGCCGCGGCCTGCTTCACTGCGGCCAGTCCACGGACCAAGTGCTTGTTGGTGGAGAGGGGTTGCCCTGTGATGGGGAAGTTTTCGATTGCGCGGAGGGTATGGACGCCCCAGTAGGCATCCGCGGGGACATTACGGTCGCCCAAGAGGTCGTGTTCGGAACGGAGGGGGATCGCCTGATCGACGGTGGTCATAGCTGTCCTTGGTTTAGTTGCTGAAAATTTGGGCTGCCCGGAGCTCGCCGACCGGAAGGCCGCCGCCCAGCACGGGTGGGCTCTGAAGTGTGTCCAGGCTGCCGCCGTCGACGCCCAACCGGCGAAGAACCTCAACGGTGACAGGCATGCGGGCACGATCGCCGCCGTCGGAAATCTTGACGGCCACACCGGTGCCGTTCGGGAGGCCCACCAGCTGTAGGCCCTCAAAACCGTCCTTCGCCAGAAGCCCGGGTACGGCCCGCATGAGGGCGGTGACGTCGCGGCCTTCGCCGGCCACCATCTCTGGGAAGCGGCGCATGGCGTGGGCGACTTTGCCCTCGTTGGTGCTTTCGTCGGCGGCGGCGAGGCGGCCATAAGCGCGGGCCATGCCGTGCAAGGAGTGCGCAAAGAGCGGGGTCCCGCAGCCGTCGGTGCTGACCGCTGCTGCATCCTCGCCGGTGAGGTCCGTGATGGTGTCGCGGACCAGGACCTGCAAGGGGTGCCCGGGGTGCAAGTACCCCTCCACAGGCCAGCCGTTGATGACGCAAACTGCGGCCATGGAAGCGTGCTTGCCGGAACAGTTCTGTGCAATCTGGGTGGGACCGTTACCGGCACGGAGCCATTCTTCGCGCTCCTGAACGCCGTACGGCAGGTCCGTGCTGTTGGCCAGTGCGGCCTCGGTCAGGCCGTGCAGCTTCAGGATTTCAGTGGCGCCGTCGCGGTGCATCTGTGCGCCCGAGTGGCTGGCAGCGGTGAGTGCCAGAAGGTTTTGGGGGATGTCCAAACCGGCCTTGAGCAGCGCTACAGCCTGCAGCGGCTTCAGGCTTGAACGCGGGTACATCGGCGCGTCCGGTTCGCCGGCTTCCACGGCGGTGGTGCCGTCTTCTGTGAGGGCAATCAGCGAGCCGTAGTGGATGCTCTCCACCAGGCCGTCGCGGGTTACCTCGACGAGGGGGACGTGGTGCGGCGCTTTGAGGTTTTGTGCCGCGGTTTGGTGGGCCGGTGCTGCGGGGGCGGGCATGGTGTCCTTTGGAATATTCATTTGCTGAGGATCGTGTCCAGTGCCACGCTGACGGCCTGCAGGTGGGCGGCCATCGCTTTGCTTGCGGCTTCAGAGTCTCCGGCTTCGATCGCATTGAGCACGGCGACGTGTTCCTCGTCCGAACGGTGTTGCCGGTCAGCGACCAGGTTGAGGGTCTCGGACTGGTGGGCCAAAGCCTCACGGATGTCCGAGACGACGCTGGCGAACACCCGGTTTCCGCTGGCGCGGGCCACGGCGGAGTGGAAGCTCGCGTCCAGGTTCACCCAGGCCTCGGGGTCGTTCTCGCTGAGCATTTCCTGGACGATCTCCTTGAGGTGCTCAAGTTCCTCGTCCGTCCTTCGTTGCGCGGCGAGCCCGGCTGCCGGGATCTCGATGTGCGGGCGGGCTTCGTTGAGATCACGCGCACTGTACTGACCCAAGGTAAGGTCATTAGCGACCTTGTTGGCCACAATGAACGTGCCCTTGCCCGTTTTGGTCACGGTGAGGCCCAGGGTGTTGCAGGATCGCAACGCTTCCCGGATAACGGAGCGGCTGACGCCGTACTGGCCCGCCAAGGTCGCCTCCGAGCTCAGCTTGGTGCCGATATCGAACTGGCCGCCCTCGATCGCACGCCTCAGCGCCGCGAAGACCGCTTCAGCTGCGGAGATGCGGGAAATGGGCATATGCCCGCCCTGGGGCTCTTGCTGTCCGGCTGTCCGGCTGTCTGACAGGTTCACGCTTTGAATATGGCACGGGTCACAAGGGGCTGTCAACGCTGAAACAACCGCTTCACGGTTTGGGGGTCGACGGCGGCACTGCCAGCTCCATGTTCAGCCCACCTTCGCGTGGTTCTCTATGGAGCGGAGGATGCTGATCAACTGCCCGATCTTGTCATCGCCGAACAGCACATCCGGGCCGGACGGAGCCAGCTCGTTATATGGGGACTTGAACAAGGCTTTTGGGCTGACCTTTCCATTTTCCATCAGGTGATTGGTCAGAACTTTGAGGAAGTTGAGCTGCTGGGCAGTGAGCGTAGTACCAGCCACAAACTCTGACAACGCTTCCTCGACGGCTTCGCGGTCCAAACCAATCAAGGAACGGACAAAGAGACCGAGCCCATCATTGGCGGCACGATTCAAATCTTCCAGCGAACCCAGCCCGCTTTCGAGGAGGATACGTTCAAGCTCGGCGAGGTCCAAGGCCGTGAGTTGCTTGTTACGCCGGAGCCGTTGGATGGTTGCGTGCTCCTCATATTGCGCCAAGTACGAACGCATTTTCTCTTTGTAACGAGGGAGGTCCACGAAGCCATTTGTTGCCCCCGCGAGTTCGATTTCTTCAAGCACGCCGAGCTCGTCCTGGAAGTTCGTGTAGACCACCTTGCGTTTCCGCTTCTCGATGAGATGGACCAATGCCCGGAGTCGGCGTCGGATTTCTTCCAGCCATTCCAATGAAACGGATTCCCATTCGTCGTCGTGGAGGATGGTGTCCAGCAACGGCAATTGAGCGGCGATGGCCGGGATGCTCTGTTGGTCCTGCAGGGCGGAGGCGATTGTCTGGATCTTTATCCGGAACGGCCCGATCGCCGATCCTTGCAGCGACGCCAACTCTGTTTGGAGCATGAGGTAGTCGAAGCGCTTGGCCTCTTCCGTGTCAGCTGGCGCACCGATGGACGCGAGCTTGGCGATCTCGGTTTGCAAAGCTTGGAAGTCCTCGGCCGCCAAGGTTGTCCACGCTGCTTCGTCAGTAAACCTGTCCACCCATTTGCGAGCCGGCTTGACGAGGAAGTTGTCGAGCGGAAGCCGGTCAACTGTGTGCTTCAGCGTTTTCCGAAGGTCGGCAATGACAGGCGCTTGAGGATCCCATTGAAGATCGGTGAAAGTCTGGAGGAGCTGCACGCGCGCCGCAAAAGTGGTCTCTGCGAGTGACCTACCCAAGGACCCTTCATTGCTGGGCATACCTGCATTGAAAAACTCGGCATTGCGGCAGAGGTCGAAGATGAAGAAGTCCTTCTTGTCCTCGCCCGGCCCGTACAGTTCCGGGCGGAGACGGGTACCGCGTCCCACCATCTGCCAGAACTTGGTCTTGGACCTGACCATTTTGAAGAAGACCAGATTAACCACGTCCGGCACGTCCACGCCGGTGTCCAGCATGTCTACTGAGATGGCGATGTGTGGGTCGCTCTCGGTGTTCGAAAACTGGTCGATGAGATTCTGGGCGTAGTTCACCTGGTAGGTGATGACGCGGGCAAACTGGCTCTTGTATGCCGGGTAGTTCTTGTCGAAGCGTTCGGCAATGTACTCGGCATGCCGGTTGTTCTTTGCGAAGATGATGGTCTTGCCCAAGCGATCCCCGCCTGCAACTTTGTGGCCGCGGGTCATGAGGACTTCCAAGGCCTTGTCCACTGTGTCTGCGTTGAAGAGCCACGTATTGATCGCGGTGGCGTCCACGGAATCCGGGATTTCGCCGTCTTCATCCCACTCGAGCTCGTCCCACTCTTCTTTGGCAGCTTCAGACAGGTCCTCGTATGAGATGCCCTGGTCAGGAAACTTCAGCGGAACCGGCACGACTCGTGGCGGCACGAGGTATCCGGCCTCGATGGCCTCGCTGAGCTCATAGGCGAACGTGGGAACGTTGTCTTCGATGCCGAAAAGGCTGTAGGTGTTGCGGTCCACTTCTGACTGTGGCGTGGCTGTCAGCCCGATCAGGAATGAATCAAAGTACTGGAAGATAGCCCTGTACTTCTGGTAGACCGACCTGTGGGCTTCGTCGACGATGATGAGGTCATAGTGGCCAATGCCAAAGGTGCGCTGGCCCAGCTTTCCCTCAGTCCTGTTGATGAGGTTCATCATGGTCGGATAAGTAGCCACGTGGATGCGGCTGTCCGCCTCCTCACCCGAGCCGAGGATGACAGGGCTCGAGCCCGGCAGGTGGGCCTTGAACGCATTGGCCGCTTGCTTGACCAAGGCAACGCGGTCCGCCAGGAACAGAACGCGCTTGGCCCAGTTGGCTTCCTGCAGGAGCTTGGCGAGGGCGACGACGGTGCGCGTCTTGCCCGTGCCGGTCGCCATGACTACAAGCGCCTTGCGTTCGAAGTCCTTCTCGTAGGCTTCCGTGACGGCCCGAATGGCATTGTGCTGGTAGGGACGTTCGACGATTGAGTTGTCGATTGCCTGTTCAGCCAACGGCTTTCGGCTTTGCCTGCGGTTGACGAGCAGTTGCAGTTGATCCCGCGTGTGGAAACCCTGCACCGCACGCTCCGGGTACATGGTGTCGTCCCAAATCCACGTCTCGTAACCGGAGGTGTAGTAGATGATGGGGCGGCGGCCGTATCGACGTTCCAGGCAGTCGGCGTAGAGCTTGGCTTGTTGCTTCCCTACATGGGGATCCTTGGTGGTCCGCTTCGCTTCGACCACCCCGAGAGGCAGTCCGTCAGCGCCCCACAACACGTAGTCCACGTAGCCGACGCCGCTCAGCGTGCCGCTTGCCGTGGGCATGGTGTCGACCTTGAACTCACGGTCTTCTGTGTTGCTGAGCGGCCAGCCGGCCTCGTTTAGCTCAAGATCGATGAGGTGCCTGCGGGTCAGGGCCTCGTCATAGTCGTGGTGGTCGGGGACGGTCTGATTCTGTTTTTTGGCCTCGGCGACTTCGGCTTGCAGAATCTCCAGCTGGGCCTTGAGGTCCGCCGAGTCGGCAGCTGCCTGTGCAAGGGCCTCGTTTTTGGCTTTGAGTTGACTCTCGAGGGCCTGGAGCTCTTCCGGCGATTGCTGCTGGACCGGGGCCTTCGTCTTCGGGGTCAGGGCCGCGGCATCAAAAGCCAGCGACGGCGGCAGCTGGCTACCTGTTTTGGCGTAGTTCCTCGCGAGCCAATAGCAGACGTGGTGCAGCTCGCGGAGCACGAGTTCAGCGCCTTGAACGGTGGGGCCAACGGAATTGTGGACCGCATTGTTGCCGGCTTTGCGAATGATCGTGAGCTTGTTGGCAATAGGACCACCCACAAGATTCTTGAAGGTGGGCTCGTTCAGGAGGGCGTTGAGGTCTTCCTTGTAGGGGGTCACCAACCCTGGCTCCACTTGGTAAAGCCATTCAACAATACGTTCGATGGTGTAGCGGGCGTAGAACACGGAAGCTCGGGGATCGACCCGGGCAAATTGTTCGGCCCGACGAGCTTGCTGGGCCAGTTCTGGCCACTCGCCCAGCATGAACCCAAAGTTGCTGGTAACTGCCCCCATGCAGCCGTCTCCGATCTGTTGATGTCCTGAAGGTAGTCAATCATGGGACTGCGACGGTTTAGGCCTTATTTCGGGCTGGTGACCTCGACCAGTGGCAGCAATCGTATTTTCGCAATGGTGTCGTCGGCGATTTTCGGGAGGGATCCCAGCTGGGATTTCAGCTCTTCACTGGCAGCTTCAAATGCTTCTACGATGCCCCCACAATAGTGTTCAACTATTTCTCTGGCAGCTTCTGCATCAACGCCAAATTGCGTGCTTGTGGAGATCAACATCTGCTTACTGATTTTCTGAAGTCTGTACTCGCCTTTCACACTCATGGCCAAGTCGATGCTTGAGTTCTCATCCCAATAGGGGGCATAGGTGGCGAGGTCATAAAGCGGAGACAGCTGGGCCCTGTTGCCGTTGAGGAGTACGGAGTAGTTTTTTGCGTGCGCGTCGGTGCAGCCTGCCACGGTGTTGAAAACGAAGGCCCTGTACAGTCCATCTCCTGCTTCCCGACGGTCTGCTTCAAAAGGAAATGACCGAACAAGGGCGGCCATATCGCTCGCTCCCGGCCCGCCATCACGGTGCTGGTACTTCTTGGCTGGAGAAACGCTCAACGCCTGGCAGAAGTCTTCTTGATGGATGCGGCGCCACGTTCCATCCACTTTTTGGCGGTCATAGCGACGTGTCACAAATACGTCCCAGTCACCGATGCGGGCGAGTTCGGACGTGGCCACTTCGAGCCCCAGAAAAGCTGCTGCCCTCATGGTCAGCTGTTCCACCACATCCAGACGACTGAAGCTGCCTGCTGCCGGTTTAAGGATGTGCGTAGTGGGAGTGGCGTCTTCGGGTACGGCCCACTCGCCGTTCGGAAGTTGATGCAGGGCAATTTTCGGCTGTGCCCCAGCAAGGCTAAAACGTCCTGCTGAGTCATCGTAGGGCGTGCCGTCCTTGTATTCCGTCACCACATGATCCAGCATTTCCGCCACGTCGGCGTCCGAGACCGGCTGCGCAGCTGTTCTGGAGAGGGTGCTATCTGAGGAAACGCTGCCGGGTGTCATGAATTGCAGCGCGCCCGCGACATCGGCCCCGATATGTTCGAGGATTGCGAAGGGGTTCGAGGGGGACACTCGGAACCGTCGGGCGATCGTCTGGAGGGCCCCTTCACTGTCTGGCAGGAGTCCTTGCAGAAAGGGGAGCACACTGCGCTTCTTGTGCAGAGTGGCTGCCAGCGGCATGGACAGCGAAAGCGGCGTCGCGTTCTGGACGGCTTGGTATCCGGGATCGTAGCGGAATGTCAGATTTCCGGAGGGCGACTGTTCAACGCGACCGCAGAGCGTCCCGTCCATAAAGACATCAAGAGCGCGGGTATTCACCAACGTACCGCGCCCGTTTCGCTGTCGCGTATGGCGATCTCGAAACCGAGGGCCTGGAAAACGTCCATGAATTTCGACGTCTCCACCGAGGCTTTACCGGATTCAAGATCGATGACAAAGGTGCGCGAGACGCTGGCTCGTCGGGCCAACTCTGCTTGGGACCACGCTCGCCCTTCCCTGAGTTCCCGGACCAAGGGCCCTGCCTCTCGGACTGTACGCATGAGCTGCTCCTGTCGCCGTACGCCAACTTTCCCTAATGTCGCCGTACGCCGACTTTAGCATGTGTTGCCGTACGGCGACAGGACTAGGTGCGCGCCGGGTTACTGCTCAGAGCTCTCCCTTGAATGCACGGCTTTGGAGGGACGCGAAGAGGGCGTCTAGTTCGGCTAAGTGCTTGCGGTGCGTTTCCTTCAAGCGCTCGACGGCGGCAACCCGGGTCGCGAAGGCCTGCTGTAGTTCGAGCGGGGGGAGGGCTATGTCAAGATTTCCAACTATCTTTGTGTTCAAGTTCAGCATAGTTGCGCCCTGCGCGACCTCCTCAAGTCTGCGACGCGTCGACTTGCTGGAGAGGATTGCACTTAAATACGTAGGCGAAACACTTTGACGAGACGGGCGCACTATCAGCGACCCTGTCCCACAAAGTAGCGGGCCATCGGATTCAAGTACTTCTGCGCACCTTCCTAGTTCGCCGCGTCTGCCCAAGACTATGTCGCCCGGTAGAAGTCTGTAATTTTTGAGTTCACTGAACTTGCTTTCGGTAACTGAGAAAGAGGTGTCGGCCGCCACTTTCCCATCTCTAATGTGCATGGGGTTTACCAGTGGGATGCCGCCGTCGATGTAGTCTTCCTTGTGCAAAAGAGAGCCAAAGGGGCCGGTCTGAATCTGAGAGCAAACGTTTGAAAGCTTGGTTCTTGCCGATTTGTTTGCCAGTGACTCCGCAACATGGAAGATCGACTGGGTGAGTGCGTCCAGGTGGGCGATGGCTTGGCGGCGCTTGGCGCGGAGCTCATCGGCCTTGTCCAAAATCGCCGCAATCCGCCGCTGCTCCTCAATCGCTGGGAGCGGTACTAGAACCTCTGCGAGTACTGATTTCCTGATTGATGGCACGGTGGTGGAGGAAGCTAATGCGTAGAACCTTTGCGTCTGTAGAAATCTATATAAGTACTCGGCATCAACTTCAGAACGAGGACAGGCCGCCATGGCGTTGTTGTCGATGAGCATAGGACGAGCGGAGATAACTCGGTGTTCATGACGAATTGCCTCGCCAATTTTGGCAAAGAGTGTGCTTCCCGGGGGTACAAGGGTGCCTTTTAGGGCGGGAAGGGCATCCTCGTTTACGTAGTGATCAGCAGCTCCAAGATACTTGCTTCCCGAACGGCCAGCTCGGGAGATGTCGCCAACTTTGGCAAAAGGGTAAGTGCCAGTTTTGTTGCCTTGAAACTTTAAGGGAAAGCCGATACCAGCTTTTAGTTCAGTTATGTCTCCGAGTCGAGCGCGCTTCACTTCAGCAACTCCCGCAGCTCGCTCATGCTCTCGGTGATCTCAGCCTCAAGCCCCTCGAGCGCAGCCAGGATTTCCTCAGGGGCAGCATGGGCGACCTCTTCGTACTCGATTTCCTTGTACCTGTTGAGGGATAGGTCGTAGTCGTTCGCCACGATCTCGGAAAGCGGAACACAGAAGGACTGTTCCGTGCGCGCCCGCTCGAGTTCCGCCGTCGTGCGTTCATTCCAACGCGAGAGAACGTCCTCAAGGTCGGAAGAGCCGAGCGGCGTGCGTTTGTCGTCAAGGCTGAAGCCGTCGGACTTTACGTCGTAGAACCAGACGCTGTCCGTGCCGCCGGAGTTGGTTTTCGTGAAGAAGAGGATAGCGGTGGAGACACCGGCGTAGGGCTTGAAGACGCCGGACGGGAGTTTGACGACGGCGTCGAGCTTGTGCCCTTCGACCAGTGTCTTTCGGAGTGACTTGTGTGCGCCGGTGGAGCCGAAGAGGACGCCGTCGGGAACGATGACGGCAGCCCGGCCGCCTGGCTTGAGCAGCTTGATGAACAGCGCCAGGAAGAGGAGTTCCGTCTTCTTCGTTTTGACGACGTTCAGCAGCTCCTTCGACACATTCTCGTAGTCCAAGCTGCCGGCGAATGGCGGATTGGCGAGGATGACGTTGTACTTTTCTTCCTCGATGGAGTGCAGGTCGGCAAGTGAATCGCGGTAGGAGACGTCCGGGTTCTCGACCCCATGGAGGAGCATGTTCATGGAACCGATGCGAAGCATGGTGGAGTCGAAGTCGAAGCCGTGGAACTGCTCGTGGTGGAAGAACTTGCTCGTCTCGTCATTGGTGAGGAGATTGCTGTTGTTCTTACGGAGGTATTCGCCGGCCTGAACCAGGAAGCCGCAGGTGCCAGCGGCCGGATCGCAGATGGCTTCGAGTGGCTGGGGTGCTGTCATCGCGACCATGAGGTCGATGATGTGCCGCGGGGTTCGGAACTGTCCGTTGGTACCCGCCGATGCCAGTTTCGAGAGCATGTACTCGTAGAGATCGCCCTTGGTGTCGCGACCCTCCATGTTGATGGAGTCGATGACATCCACCACCTGCTTCAAGACACCCGCGTTCGGGATCTTGAACTGCGCATCCTTCATGTGGTGGCTGTAGGTGGAATCTTCACCGTTGGACTGCTTGGTCAGTTCAGTGCGGAGGAACGGGAAGATGCTCTGCTGGAAGACCGTAAACATCTCTGTTTGGCCGAAGTCCCTGAACTTCGACCAGCGGAGGTCCGAGTAGGGGCGGCCCTGAGGATCAACGCCTTGGGGAAACACCGCGTTCTCAATCGGCTCGCCCAAGAGGTTGGCCTGTGCCTCTGCCCGTGTGTGGTTCTCGTCGAGGCGCTTGAGGAACAGGAGGTAGGTGATCTGTTCGATGACTTCCAGAGGATTGGAGATACCGCCGCTCCAGAACGTATTCCAGACTTTGTCTACTTGGGACTTGATTTCACCTGTGATCACTCATGCGAGTTTAGTGCGTTGCCACGAGTGCCCGGCCCAATGACAAGAAAGCCTGGTATCCCCATCGCGGGGATACCAGGCATTCACGCGAGCCGCTTGTCAGCAGGGACGCCAGGACTTGCCGCCGGGAGCATAGCAGCGGGGACCCGTATACCCGGGGTAGGGGTTCGACTGGGCAGGTGGGGCCACATTTTGTGGGGCCGGCGGAACGTACTGCTGGGCCGGCGGCACATAGGGTGCCGGCACAGGGAGGTTCCGAATCCGTTCAGCCTCGGCGGCCGCCGCGGCTGCTCGAGCCTGCTCTGCTGCTGCGGCCTCGTCTGCAGCCTTCTTTGCAGCTGCCGCGGCTTCCTCGGCAGCCTTCTTTTCAGCCTCTGCACGCGCAGCAGCAGCCACTCGTTCCTCCTCCGCCTTCTTCTCCGCTGCGGCCAATGCTTTCTCTTGGTCCTTGAGCTGGCTGTGGGCAGATTCGGCCGTGGATATCACTGCTGTTAAGGCAGACAACTTGGCTGCTGATTCGGTGGCTGAGTACGCCGCCCAAAGAATCGAGTGCTCGGTGTCCCTGGCAGCGGACAGAAGGTCTTTGGCTGTCTTCGCAGAAGCGATGGCAGTCGCAAGCCCAGTGGCCGATGCTCCCGCACCCGTCGACGTCGTGGCTGGCGCCGCGCTTTGGGCTGCCGTTATTGCTTCCGTGGCAGCTGTCAGTTGTGCGGGGAGTGTGCATTCGATGTCTTCTGCGAACAGGCCCGCCTTCGCCGTACGCGCTTCCTCGAAGGCTTCCTCAACAGGCGGAAGGAACTTGCGGTTCGGCTCCACCACCATGGGAACCCCGAGGCCTCGTCGTGCGATTTCTGCGTTCACCAATTGATTGCTGGCGTTGAAGACTCCAGCCAGTGTTCTGCCGTATTTGTCGTGGCGTTCAATGTCGAACTCCAAACGAACCTTGCTCCCCACGGGAAGCACGTCCTTCAGATGGTCCGCGGCCTCCGGGCCAAGACATTCGGTGGGTTTGTTTGGGTCTTTGGTTTCAGGAGTGTTGATGTTCAACAGGCGGATCGTCTGGTCGTTGTTGTTGATCGATACAACCACGGTGTCGCCGTCGATGACCCTGACGACTGTTCCAGAGTCAGCGTTGGCAGCCGTGGCGACTGCCCAAGTGGTTGCGGCCAGCACTACGGATGTGGCCGCAGCGATTGCTAGCTTCCGCACGTGAGCGAACCTCCCGGGACAGAGAAATTGAGTGGACAAAAGCTGTGGGGCAGCTTGATGTGGGCGCGCAAATAGTCCCCCTATGACGCGAATGGAGTGATGAGTCGGCTGTTGGGCAGCCGAGAACACTTTAAGCTACAAGTCAAAATTCATGTGCCTACCCCGCGGCACGGGGATTTTGTGACTTCCCCTTGACACAATGGACCATGCTCTTCACCAAAAAGTCCCTCACGCAGGACGGTTTCACCGGATTCCGGCCGCTCGACGAACTCGATCCCATGCGGATTCCACAAGGCCCCGGCGTCTTCGCCATCCTGTGCCCCGCTGATTTCGACCCCGTATTCCTCAGCAAGAGCACTGCCGGCACGTTCAAGAAGAAGGACCCTTCGCTCAAGCGGGAAGCCTTGGAGGCCGAGTGGATTGCGGATGCTTCCGTGCTGTACGTAGGCAAAGCAAGCGCCGGCAGCCAGGGTAACCGAGGGCTTCGCAAGCAGATCCAGGAATTCCTGGACTACGGCCGCGGACGGCCCACCGTTGTCTGGGATGCACGGCTCATCTGGCAACTACGGGATGCTTTGGACCTCATTGTTGCCTGGAAAGAGTTTCCTCCGTCCGAACTGAATGCGGCCGAAGCCGGCTATCAAGCGGCCTTCGTTGCAGCTCACGGGAGGCTTCCGTTCGCCAACCTGGTCCAGGCCCGCCCCAAGAAGTAGGGAGCAGGGCACGACGGCGTTAGGCGAGTACCGCCGTCGGCCTCCCGCCGGCTGGGCGTTCGGCGCATAATGGCAACCATGACGGCCGGCAAACCAGTTGGAAGCAAACCGGATGGGCCTCGCGTCACAGTTGAGGTGCCCGTTCTGCGTGTTGGCGACGGAGCCTCCGACTATGACGGCCTGGCCCGGTTCGTTGATGCCCTCCGTAAACCTTCGGGGTTGCACCTGACACTGCTTCACGTCGGGATCCTCGACGACTTGGCCCAGGACATCGTGGCGTGGACCAAAGGTTTGTCATCTCCTGAAAAGACACTTCCGGAGATCGCCAGCTGGTTGACCGAGCTGCCGGTGTTGCAGGGCTTTCTGGGCAAGTCGGAAAAGTTGATCCCGTTGGGCGGTGGCCGCCTGACGGGGCTCGAGGTGGATGTGCCGCAGGAAGTGCACGACTATCAGGCACTTTTGGTGCAAGGGCTTCACACACTTCTGGACAATCTGGGCCTGGACAACATTGACGACTTCATCCTGAGCTCACCCGCACTGGGTTACAGGTCACCCCGCTGGTTGCCTCACATCGCCGTCGGCAAAGCCCGGACCCGTCATGAACCTGAGATGGAGATCGCGCCCGTTGCCATCGAGTTTGGCGATTCCCGCATCCGGAACCGGCAGGCACTGCCCTCGGCAAAGTGAATTGTTGCTGGGAGGTGACGCACGGGAAGTTCTACAGCCGGTAAAATACGACGTGTCTCCCGTTTCCTACCTGAGGACTTCCATGCAGCCCCGCACTTTGTTCCGCACCGTTGCTTTTGCCGAGGCCGTGACTTGGACGCTGCTGCTGATCGGGTTGTTCCTTAAGTACGTCACACGCACAACCGACGTTGGCGTGAGCATCGCGGGCGGCATTCACGGCTTCGTCTTCCTTTGCTACGCAGCGACGGCCGCCTTCACCTGGATCAACCAGAAGTGGTCAACGCGTACAGGTCTTCTCGCCATCGGTTCAGCAGTAATCCCCTACGCCACCATCCCGATGGAGAAGTCGCTGGACCGCCGGGGCCTCCTCGCCGGCGGTTGGCGTTTGGCAGCCGGGGGAGAATCGCCGCGAGGTGGATTCGAGAAAGTCCAGGCTTGGGTCCTGCGGAACCCGATCCTTGCCGTTGTCGTCACGTTGGTGGCCGTGGGCGCAGTGTTCAGCTTCCTCTTGTTCATGGGCCCTCCGGGGACCTGGTTCTCCTAACCCCCACCTGCGCTCACGCGCTTAGCGCACTCACCTCATTAGTCGGTCTTCGCGCCTGGGCAGCCCCAGGAGTTGGGGTTTTCCTGGCAGGTGTCGGCGACGAGTGCTCTTTCTGTTTTCCAGACGTGGATGGTTTTGGCCGGTGTGGTGATGTGGAGGGTTCCGTTGATGGGTAGGGGCGGGCCGTTGTTGACGGAGTAGGTGCCGGTGAAGCTGGTGGTGAGGGTGGCCTGGTAGTTGCCGGTTTCGGTGTAGGTGTGGCTGGTGCGGGTCTCGTTGTTGAGCCAGTCGGTTTCGGGGATGGAGTAGCCGGCCACCGGGGTGGGTCCTAGTGTGCTGCCGTCGCCGTAGGTGTAGGTGTAGTTGGCTGGTGTTGCGGTGATGTGGACTGCTTGGCCGAGGATGGTGATGTCGAAGCCTTGTTCTGCGGTGGTGGTGTAGAAGTTGGTGGGTCCGCCTTTGAGGGTGTGCGGGAAGGGTTGGGCTTCGAGGGTTCCTGGGTTGACGGGCAGTTGTTGGAAGTCGGTCAGGATGCGGGCTGCGATGTTGGCCAGGACGTTCTGTGGTTGGGGGTCGTAGAGGCAGGTGGGTCCGCTGACGGCTGGGTAGTCTGTCCATGTCGGGTTCGTGATGGACTTCGGTGCCTGTCTCCAGATGACGGGTGTGCCTTCTTCTCCGTCGGGTGTCTTGGCCGGGCATTCCATCGTGAGGCAGCCCTTGTCCGGTGTGTCAGTTCCGCCGGACCGGCAATGAACATCGGCCATGTACTGATTTGGATCCTCCGTGGCCGGGGAAGTACCCGCTGTTGACTCAGATTTACCGGTCTCTGGGTTGAATACGAATGTGGCCCCAACTTCTATCTGCCGGTCATGCCTGTCAGCGCTGACTCTTGTGTCATCGGCTTTCGCAGCCGCGGAGGCGAGGACGAGTTGCGACAAAACAAGAAGCAGAATGCCGAAGCGGAAGTTGAATGCCCGCATGACTAACCCACAATCGTTCCGTAGTTCGTGACCTTCCACGCTCCACTCATATAAGTAGTGAAGAGCGCGTCGGCAGTATTAGTGCCTACAGAGTCACTTTGGCCCTTAGTACCGTCAGCATCGAAGTACTGGATTGCTTCCTGAATCACCTGGACCTTTGCTGATGAGACGCCGCTCCCAGATTCATTCCAGACGACGTCTATCACTGGGGTCTCAAGGGTGCCGCCGGCCATCCATCTGCCGTCCGTGTAGTTGAGATACACCGACTCTTCGTGGGCGACGGCAACGGGGATCGTTGTGTCGGTGACCTTCTTCCATGCCGCTAGATCACCTGTTTCGATCGCATAGGAGTACGTCGCGTACCAATACCCAATAAACGCCTCCAACCCAGCCTTCGAGTTCTCCTTCGCCAACTCCGGCATCACGGGAACAGGCACATTCTCGGCCTTCCCCTTGGCGTCCGCGGGTTTGTACACGGCGGATGTCGGCGGACTTTCCGGAGTAGCCGAAGCCGCCGGAACCGAAGCGCTGGTGGTGGGCGACGCCGTCGTCGAACTCGGTTCGGAGGGTGGCGCGCTGGGTGTGGTGCCGCCCTGGCAACCCGTGAGGAGCAGCGCCAGTCCAACTGCTATAGCTCCCGTCCGGGCCAGGACTAACGGAAAAGTGGCAGACGAAAGGCGTGGCATGACAGGCTCCCCAGCAGCTGTTTTGGCGGTGTGCCGGTCAGTCTAAGCAGCGGGCTGGGAAAGTTTCATGTCAGAAAGAGCGACCTGTGGATAAGTGCCAGCTGCGGCCCGCGAGAGTCATCTACCCGCGCAGTTTCTCCATATCCCTACGGTCCTTCTTGGTGGGCCGACCGGCGCCGCGGTCGCGCTGGGGAAGGCCGAGTTTGGGAGCGACTGGGCGCGGGGGAGTGTGGTCGGTGAAGCAGTGTGAGGCGGCTTCGGCTCCGACGCGCTTGGCGATGAGGCGCCGGACTTCGAGGATCCGTTCCCAGCCTGATTCCCGGACCCGGATGGTGTCGCCAATGATCACGCTTTGCGACGCTTTGACAGGGTTCCCATTGATGCGGATATGTCCGGCACGGCAGGCGGCCGTGGCGGCGGAGCGGGTTTTGTAGGCGCGGATCGCCCACAACCAGGCGTCGACGCGGACGTTCGCTGGGGAGGAAGACGGGATACTCATGATTGGAACGAGTCTAACCGGGGTCCGCCTGCCCCGCGAGAACACACGAAAGCGGCGAGATCGTAGGGAAAGTTCCGGCGATTACGCAGCGTTCCAGCGTTCTCGGCGCGCCGGAGCTCGGAGCGCTCGGAGCGGGCCCACGAGGAACAACTACCGAACCGTCACCTCAACCCGTTGTGCCATGTTGTTCCCGATGCCCTGGTAATTCCACACTTGGTCGGTGGGCTGCAGCGCGCCGGACGTATCCATAGCCCGGCAGCGCAGCACGTGCTCGCCCGGACTCGCGACCCACACCATGGACCACGACCTCCACGCGAAATCACCCACGGGCGGGTCCACATGGGCGGGCATCCACTCGCCGTCGATCCCTACCTCCACCCGTTCCACCTCGCCATGGCCTGACCAGGCGCGGCCGTGCAGCATGACCGGACCGGAGTCGACAATGCGGCGCCGGGTGAAGAAATCAGGAATCCCGGGAGGCACCATCAGCGATCGAACCCGGATGTGTGTGACGGGCAGCCCAGGCCCATCGGGCCCTTGCAGATAGTGGTAAGCAACCGCCTGCTGGAAACCCATGAACCGCGACGTCACAGCCTCGATCGACGTCAACCACTTCACACTGGCCATGCCATACCACCCGGGCACCAGCAGCCTGAGCGGGAAACCGTGCTGGATTGGCAGGGGACTTCCGTTCATGGCGTAGACAAGCATGACCTCGGGATGCATTGCCTCTGCGATCGAAAGACTGCGTGCGTACGGCTCTTCGACGCCGCCCTGGACACCGACGTCGGCGCCGGTAAAGACCAGCTCGACGGCGTCACTCGCCAAACCTGCCTCCTCCAGCAGGGGTGCCAAGGGAGTTCCTGTCCACTCCGCGGTGCCCACAGCGCCGAGGACCCACGGCTGACTCAACGGCCGCGGTTCCAAGAGGGACCGGCCGTTCCCTGCACATTCCATGGTCACTGGCATGGTGACGGCGGGCCTGGCCTTGATGTCCTCAAGGCTCAGTTCGAGGTTGTGATCCACAGCCCCGCCCAGCCTTAACCGCCACGAGTCGGCGGGAACGTGCGGGATGTCGAAATGGATCAGCAGGTAGTGCAGCCCGGCCGGCGTGATGTCGTCGTGCAGGGCCTCCAACGGCATGGAATGGTTCCGGCCGGAGAGTTGCAGTTCTTCGTGGGTCAGGGGACCTTCGGTCGGCTGCCCTGGAGTGGCGGCTTTCGCTGCACTTTGCTTGAGATGGTGCTTGGACATGGGACGGCGGCGTTCTACTGGAAGCTAGACGCTGCGGAGTGCCGCAGCACTTAGGACAAGGATCACGCCGCGGCCGAACCCCGTCAAGAGTCTGTTGCGAGGCCCGCTCTGCGCACAAAAGGAAGCCCAAAGCATGCAGAGCGGGCCTCACAACTGAAAGAGGCTACCGGCGTCGTAGTTCCGGGTACTCAAGGTGCGGGGCAACTGTGCCGGCGTCGCGTTCAAGGAAGTTCACGGCCGGTGCGACGATGTCGTCGATTTCATCCAGAACGGCCTCGCTCAGGACCACGTCTGCGGCCTTCAAATAGTCCGTCAGATGTTCTTCGGTGCGCGGCCCGATTACGACGCTGGTGACGGCCGGGTGATTCAGGGCGAAAGCCACAGCGAGCTGGATCAAGGTCAGCCCATGCCGGGACGCGAGCTGCGCGAGGGCGTCGGCCGCGTGCAGCTTGCCCTGGTTGAACGGCGCATTCACGTCGAACCGGCCGGGAAGAGCGGAGAACCGCGAACTTTCAGGCTGGCCCGCACCCACGCGGTAGCCGCCAGCCAGCCAGCCGCCGTCGAGCGGTCCATAACTCAGAACCCCGACGCCGTACTGCTGGGTGATGGGGAAAACGTCACGTTCGTTGGCACGCACCAGAAGCGAATAGGGCACCTGGTCAACTACGGGCGGCGTGAGGTGGTTGGTGTTGGCGATCCACTGGGCCTCAACAAGTTGGGCGGGGCTGAATACGGACGTGCCGTAGTACAGGATCTTTCCCTGCCGGATGAGGTCGTTCAGCGCAGTGATGGTTTCCAGGAGATCGGTGTTGTAGTCCGGACGGTGCGCTTGGTAGAGGTCGATCCTGTCGGTGTTCAGCCGCCGCAAGCTGTCCTCAACAGCCCGGACAATCCAACGGCGCGAGTTGCCTGCATGCGCCGGGTTGGAACCCATCTGACCGTGGAACTTGGTGGCGAGGAAAACGTCGTCGCGCCGGCTGTGAATGGCCTGGCCAACCACTGTTTCGGCCTCGCCCTGGGAATAGATGTCCGCGGTGTCGACGCTGGTGATGCCGGCGTCCAGCGCCGCTTTGATTATGCGGATGCTCTCGGCGGGACCCGTTGGTGCGGCGCCGGTGCCGAAGTTGAGGGTGCCCAGCGTGAGCGGGCTGATCAGGGCGCCAGTGCGTCCAAGCGTTCGTAGCTCGTTGAGGCTCATGTCGGCTTCCTGTGGTGGGACGGTGCTGATGGGCGGTGCTGGTGTCCAGGCGTGAGTCGGTGGCCACGGACGGGATGTTCAATCGAGGCTACACACGGCCGTCTGCGGCATAAATGCAAGCGGTAGAACTTCTTCGTTTTTCGTCTTGCGGAGTAACGGAAGAGGCCTTACTTCGCGACATTTCTTGACACGCGGCAACACAAATGTCTTTCAAATCAACAAATATTGCTGTTCCCGGAAGCAGGTGAATTATGGGAAAGGAACTCAAGCAACGCACGAATAGGGGACAGCGGAATGACACAGACCACAGTGGAAGAAACGGCGGCCATCAAGGCTGCATTTGCGCAGTTCCCGTCCGGAGTTGCTGCCTTCAGCGCGATGGTGGACTTCACGCCGGAAGCCTTGGTGGCCTCGTCCTTCACCGTGGGTGTCTCGTTGGAACCGCCGCTGGTGATGTTTGCCGTGCAGAACTCCTCCACAACCTGGCCGAAGCTCCGCCAGGCCCAACGATTGGGTGTCTCGGTCCTTGCCGAGGGGCAGGAAGGCGCCGCACTCCAGCTGGCGTCGAAGACCCGCGACCGTTTTGCCGGGCTGGACACCAGCGTCAGCGACTCAGGAGCAGTGCTGATCGACGGCGCCGTGCTGGGCTTCGAATGCGAAGTTGTCTCGGAGACGCCCGCAGGGGACCACGCGATCGTGGTTCTGGAGGTCAAGGCGACCACCATCAACCCGGAGTCCAAGCCGCTGATTTACCACGGCGCGTCTTTCCGGCAGTTGGCCGCGTAGCCGTAACTAGGAGTTGCGGCTGGCGCTGCTGAGCGAACCTTTTCGGATCGGGCTCGGAGACTTCCCATTCTTGGAAGTGTTCGGGCCCGATTTCTTTGCGCCGTTGCCGGTGCCACCTCCGGTGGAGCCGCCACCGTCGTTACTGGAGCCGTTTTTGTCGCTGCCACCGCCAGCCGGTTTTGCCGAAGCATCCGGCGTGTTGGGGTCTGGCGTTTTCCCACTGGACGGCGACGGCGTGGGCTCGCCGACGTCGCGGACAGTCACCTTGATGGCGGGAGGCTGCTGAGCCTGCGCGCGGGCGGCTGCACGGCGGTCGGCCTCGGCCACGGCATCAGCCCAGTCTTTCGCCAAAACCGGCGGTTCCTTGGTGGCTGCCACGAGAATCGGATGGTGGGCGGCCTGGTTTTCGACCACCGACTTGACCTCCGCCGGCTTGGGAAGGTTGCGGGGGTCTACCTTGGCCTTCCACGCGCCGTCCTTGACAGCGGTTGACGCACCCGAGAGCCGCCGTCGAACATCTCCCAGGAGGTCGCGCTTTGGGGCGGCGGGCTGGGCAGGAGCGGAAGGTGCGGCAGGGGTGGCGGCCTCGGCGGGCTTCGCCGCTGGCGGAGCTGCCGGCGCAGAGGCAGCAGGCTTTGCCGTAGCGACCGCCGTGGGAGCCTGCGCCGCGGTGGATCCAGTTTCAAGATAGGCGAGGTCATCCAGAGGCGATGCAACAGCTGCTGGAGACTCGACGCCGGTCACAGGATCAGGGACGCGCGCCGGGCGTGGGGGCAACTGGACGATGGGAGTGGTTTCCTTCTTGGGGAAGATCCCCACCATGGCCAGGAGCACAATCGACAGCAGTCGCCCAACTCCGGCTATTACCAGAGTGATGATGATGATCAACCCGAGACCCAGGAACATGAGGACAGCGAGTCCCAATGTTCCCAAATACGTCAGGTTGATGGCGAGTGTTGTCGGATCCTCCACGTAGCCTCCCCTGGCTGTCGTTTTGTGATGCGCGCATTGCCCACCCAGCTTGCGTATCCAGCCTAAGGTCCAGCACCGACGGAATCACGCGCCGCCCCCTACTCTGGCGGGGTTGTTTCAAAGCTGTTATATGGCGTGGGAAAATATGTTGCCCAGCTCTCATTTACAGCCCCAGATTGGGACCTCGTGACCCCTGACCTTGCCAGACTCCACAACAGCGCCTGCCCCTGCCTCTCCGGGGATCAATACGTCGATTGCTGCGCCCGGTTCCACCGCCGTGACGCCGATGCGCCCACCGCCGAACAACTCATGCGTTCGCGCTATTCGGCCTTCGTTGTCATGGACCCCGATTACATCCTGAGTACCTGGCACGCCTCTACCCGGCCGGAATCCATCGACCTCGATGCGGACATGCTGTGGCGCAGGCTGGACATCGTCTCGACGTCGGAGGGCGGCCCCTTGGACACCACGGGCACCGTAGAGTTCGCTGCGCACTACAGGCTCGACGGCGAACGCGGCGTCCAGCGCGAAGTCAGCCGCTTTGTCCGGGAAGGCAAACGATGGTTCTACGTGGACGGGGACGTCCGCTAACGCGTCACCGATAGTTGCGGTGCAGGTTCTCCTTGGTTGAGGCCCCGGGCGACGCATCGCCGATCCACGGTCCGGTACCTTCGGACTGGTCCATGACTCCGGCCTCCAGCCAGGCGTAGTCACCGGCGAGGACTTTGCGCGAGAGACCGTGATCGCCGTCGTCAGTATTCCTCCACAGTTGGTCGAAGTATTCGTCCACCCGCACACGGGCCTGCTCACAGAAGGCCTCGGCCAGTTCGAATGCGGTGGCACCTTGTTCCGGGTGCTTGCGGAGCAGCATTTCAGCCCGCGAGCAGCACGCGGCCATAGCGAACAACTCGGCGCCGATGTCCACGATCCTGCCCAGGAACGCCTGCTTGTGCTCGAGCTTCGCCTGCCACCTGCCCATGCCGTAGAAGGTTTGCCGTGCAAGCCGCCGCGAGGACCTCTCGACGAAACGCAGCTGTTTGGCCAAGCGTCCGAATTCCGCATAGGACCGGGGATCCATGCCGGCGCCCGCCACGAGTTTCGGCAGCCATTTCGCGTAGAAGCCAGAGGCCCCGACGGCGGCCCTCGCCTTGTCCTGCAGGCTCGCATCCGCTGAGGCGAGGTCGCCCGCGGCGGCAAGGTGTGCGTCCACGGCTTCGCGGGCGATCAGGAGTTTCATGATCTCGCTGGAACCCTCGAAAATCCGGTTGATGCGGAGGTCCCGGAGCTGTTGCTCAGCGGCAACAGCACGCTCGCCCCGGGCCTCAAGGGAGTCCGCGGTTTCGAAGCCCCGGCCGCCACGGATCTGGACAAGGTCATCGGCGATCCGGCAGCTCAATTCCGTGGACCACAGCTTGGCCAGCGCTGCCTCGATGCGCACATCCTTCTGGCCGGCGTCGGCCATCTCGGCGGACAATTCGAACACCGCTTCCAGTGCAAAAGTGGTGGCGGCGATGAACGCGATCTTTTTGCCCACTGCCTCGTGTTGGCCAACTGGACGCCCCCACTGGGTCCGGGCGTTGGACCATTCGCGGGAAATCTTCAGGCTCCACTTTCCGGCAGCAACACACAGGCCAGGGATGGAGAGCCGTCCCGTATTGAGAGTGGTGAGAGCAATTTTGAGTCCTTGGCCTTCGCGGCCGAGCCGGTTGGCCGCGGGGACCCGGACCTGGTGGAAACGGGTCACGCCGTTTTCGATTCCACGCAGCCCCATGAAAGCGTTGCGGTTCTCCACCGTGATGCCGGGGGAGTCCATTTCCACAACGAACGCAGAGATCCCGCCCTTGTGCTCGGTCCCGTCAGTATCGGTATGTGCCGGGACACGGGCCATGACCACCACCAGTTCGGCGATCACACCGTTGGTGGTCCACAGTTTGACGCCGTCCAAAAGGTAAGAACCGCCGTCGTCGGACAACACGGCTGTGGCGCCCATACGGGCGGGGTCACTGCCGACGTCGGGCTCTGTGAGGAGGAAAGCGGTAATGGCGCCGGCGGCGCAGCGGGGCAGGTATTCCTGTTTCTGTTCCGGTGTGCCGAATTCCTTCACAGGCTCAGGGACGCCGATGGACTGGTGTGCAGAAATGAGGGCGCCGAGGCTTGGATGTACCGATCCCAGCAGGGCGAGGGCGCGGCCGTAATAGACAAGGGACAAACCCAAGCCACCGTATTCGCGCGGAATTTTCATACCGAAAGCGCCCAGATCGGCGAGCCCCCGGAGGTACTCGTCGGGAATTTTGGCGTCGCGTTCAATCACGCGTCCGGACATGGTCTTGGCGAACGTGAGGAGCCGGCCCATGAATTCCTCGCCCCGCTCCACATCGTCTGCCCGTGCTTGAGGCCACGGGTGGATCAGGCTGAGGTCGAAGCTGCCCAGGTAAAGCCCCTTGGCGAAGCTGGGCCGGTTCCATTCGGTTTCCCGCGCGGCCTCGGCGACGGCGCGGGCTTCTTCTGCGGTGGCGTTGACGCTTGCGGCGGCGAGACTGTTGTCAGTGGCGGACGTCATGGAATAACTCCTCTAGCCGGTTGTACCGGATGGAGCCAGGGTCCGCCGTGGGTGGGAACCCTTCAGCTGTCCCTCAATGCTACCCGCGGGTAGCTACCCGTGCCAGAGGAAATCTGGGGCTGGAATTCGGCCGGAATTTCCACTTGTCCTGCGTGGTGGACCAGACGGTCCCACGCGAAATTAATGCCATGGACAAGGCCACCCAGAATGCCTTTGACGGCATACCAGACCATACCCATGGTGCCAACGAGAATGATGGTGGCCATTGCTGCTGCTGCGATGAATGCCACCAACAGTGCAGCAAAGACCAGCGTTCCAATAACTACGTAGGTGCCTGTTTCCAGCGCAGTGAAATCGAAATCCATGGTTCCCCCCGGAGCGACGGTGCGTGGGTCGGCGCGGCGTGGCTGCGTCGATGTTCTGACACTAGGGGTGGGCGGGCTTTCCGGCCAGAGGCGAAACGCCTCCCGAAGCCGTTGATACGGGATCGAAACCATACCGCACGGTAGGTTACGAAATGGTTGCGGTGGGGAGGCTCTGACGCTCTGCGTTAACCTTGTACGGGGCAGTTTCCGCTGCCAGCCAGGTTTCGCAGCAGCTGAAGGAGAGTAGTTGTCCCGTTCAGCCATGTCCTCCGCCGACGCCATCAGCGCGAGGCTACGTGACCTCGAACAGCTGACCAAAGGCCCTGCGTGGGCTTTGACCCGATCGGCGCCGTGGGTGATCGCCGTGCTGCAGGCATCCTTTACCCGCACCCGGCCGCAGCTTCCGCTCGAAGAGTTCCATGCCGACGTCGACGCTTTCCTTGAGCAGCTTCGGCGCCAGGACCCGGCCTTGGGCGGTCAGCAGAACGGCAAGCTGTTCGGCGACGAATGGACGCGCAAGCAGTTCCTGACCCGACGCAACCAGTCCGGCCAGATCGTCTACGAAGTCACAGAACCCGCCGCCCGCGTGCTGGCGTTCCTGGACAGCCTTTCCAGCGAGCGTTCCACGCTGAATGGATCGCGGCTCGGCACGCTTCTGGGAGATGTGGAGAAGCTGGCCAACGAAACCAATCCGGACCAGAGCGCGCGGCTGGAAGCCCTGGAGGAGGAAATCCGGGAGCGGCAGCAGTTGGTGGAGGACATCAGCTCGGGCGAATTCGATGGCCTTCTGGACGACGAAGATGCTGTGGAAGCTGCCGGCAACATCCTGGACCTCGCCGCCAGCCTGCCCGCGGATTACAAGAAAATGCGTGACCGCATCGAGGAATTGGTCGGCGAGCTCCGCAACCAGATCATTGAGGAGTCCCTGAGCAAGGGTGCCACCATGGCCCAGGTTTTGGAGGCCGACAAGCGGCTGCGCCAAAGCCCCGAGGGCCGCACCTTCCGGTCGTTCACGGCCTTCCTGGAAGACCCGCAGCAACAATTGCGCTTCCGCTCGGCGATCGGCGAAGTGCTGAGCAGGCAATTCGCCGACGACCTCTCCCACGAAGACCGCGAGACGCTCAAGAACCTGGTGGCTGAACTGCGAACGCAGCACAGCCAGATCCAACGTATCTACGGCAAGCTTTCCGAGAGCCTGAATACGTACATCCAGAGCGACGATGTCCGGCAATCCGTCAGCCTCCGCAAGGTGCTGGCCGAAGCCGAGCAAGCCATCCGCTCCATGCCGTACGAACGGGACCGACCCGGCCTGATCCCAGGGCCAGTCCTGTTCAACGCCGGGTTCGAGTCGCTGGCAATGGTCAAACTGTTCGACCCCGACGAATTCGCCACACCCCCGCGCCTGGCCGACCCCATCGCGTTCAGCGACTCCGACCGCGTGCGGTCTGCGCGCACCGGCAAGGCCAAGCCTGCCGTTATCCGTGCAGCCATGGCCGGCGCGGCCACCCTGGGCGACGCCTGGGAAAACCTGCCCGCCGAGGAACGGCACATCAACACAGTACGCACACTGCTGTCCATGGCATTACAGGGCGGCGCCGCCTTCGACCGGGCCGCCTGGGAACACATCGACTTCGAACAAATCGACGGCAGCATCCGCACGGCATACCTGCCCGTCGTCACGCTGAATGAGGATTCTGATGACTGAGGAAATCACAACAGAGGAAATCACGACGGCGGATGGCGCCGAAGCGGACGAGGTCACCGAGGAGGTGGCTGAGGTTGGTGTTGAGACGGCTGAGCCTTTGACCGGGCCGGCAGAGTCCGCTGAACCGGCGGCCGAAATAAGCCATGCGGATCCGTTCCGGGTAACACCGCGGGACTCCTTCGTTGACGGTGCAGCGCTGTTCCCCGGCGACACCGGCGTGCTCCCCATGAAGGTGCGGCATGCACTGGTGAAGCTTCTCAAGGGCCCGTACATCGACGGCGGTCGCGACGAGAAATTGTGGACCACCCTCTTGGACAACCAGCTGATCCTCCGCAGTCGCCTGTCCGAACTGTTCCTCACCCTCCAGCTTGATCACGACCGCAAAATTGCGGTCCTCCGTCCCGTCGATCCCGACATCATCGGTGCAAGCTCCCGGTCGAGCATCCTCCGGCAGCAGCGTGCCCTGAGCCGCGTGGAGACCATCGTCCTGCTCCGGCTTCGCCTGCTGCTGGATCGCCACGTCACTGCCCAGACGGACCCGACGATTACGCGTGAAGAAATCTCGGACCTGGTGGCCAACTACACCCCGGCCGGCCAACAAGACGCCCTCCGAGACTCCGACGTGGTCACCCGCACCATCACCAAACTCCTGGCCCGACAACTCCTCCTTCCCACGCCGCTGGACGACAGCTACACCATCAGCAACGCCCTGCCACTGGCCCTCCCATTCGAGAACATCGGCGACATCCCAGCCCAAATCGAGGCCCTGATAGCAGTAGCCGCCGACGAGTCCGGAACAGAACCCCTCCTGGACCTGGACTCCGACTCCGACTCCAGCGACGACGACTCTGGGAACGACGCCGAGGCAGGGGACCGCACAAGCGGCGACGCCGGAGACATGCGGCAGCATGCGTCTAAGGGAGGAACGACCGAGCATGCCGAGCATGTGTCTGGTACCGCCGCGGACGCAACAACTGAAGGACAAGCCAAGTGACCATCGCAAGCATGCTCCCGCTCGGTGAGCTCACAAACCCGGGCCAAATGCGTTTGGCACTTGTGCAGGTGGTCAACTGGGGCACCTTCCACGGGGCCCACACTATGCATGTGGACCGCAAAGGTACCCTCCTGACGGGTAACTCGGGCGTAGGTAAGTCGACGCTCTTTGATGCGATGCTTCGCGTGTTTGACGCCCGTCCGCGCTCGAATGAGGCTGCTGCCCAGCGCTCCGGCGGTGCTGTGGAGGACAAGAGGACCACGTTCACTTACATGCGCGGCAAGGTGGGTGATAAGGCGGTGGGCGACAGCTCGGCCAGTGCCTTCCAGCGCCCGGGTGCCACGTGGTCCGCCGTCGCACTGACGTTTGATAACGCGGCCGGCACGAAGGTGACGGTGTCGGCGCTGTTCGATCTTCCCAAGAACGGCACGGAGTCGAGCGTCGGGCGCTTCTATGTGATCGACAGCAAGCCGTTGGACCTTGAAGCCATTGAAGGGATCGCGCAGAAGCGGTTCACCAAGGGCGCGCTGGAATCGATCTTCCCGGATGGCCAGGTTTTCGACGTCCACAAGGCGTTCGCCGAGCGTTTCCGGAGGCTCCTGGGTATCAACTCGGACCAGGCGCTGCCACTGCTTCGCGTGATCCAGGCCGGTAAGGGTTTGGGCGGCAGCGTGAATACGTTCTTCCGCGATCAGGTGCTTGATGCTCCGGCCACGTTGGCTGCCGCTGATGATGTGGTGGAGGAATTCAGCAACCTGATGTCCATCCGGCAGCGGTTGGAGGATGTGCGGCAGCAGCGCGACCAGTTGGCACCCGTTCCGGGGCTGAACAAGGAGTATGCACAAGCTCTGCTGGACGCGAATCGTCTCCGGGAGTTGGCCGGCGAGGAGTTCGAGGCCTACAAGCAGCAGCTCGCGGTTACTGTTCATGCCAAGACGCTGGCGCGGTTCAAGGAGCTGGCCCAGTCCAAAGCGCAGGAACTCGCTGCCGAACGCACGGTGCGTGACGCCCTGGCCAAGGACCTCCGTGATCTTGAACTGGATTACAACAACCGTGGCGGCAACGCGATTTCGGCCATTGAGCAGTCGTTGGAGAACGCCAGGGTTGGGCTGAAGCTCCGTCAGCAGGTGGAGGATTCGGCCCGGAAGGCGCTGGCCGATGCCGGGTTGAACCTGGAGTGGTCCAGCGAAGGGTGGGACCAGGCACACGAGCAGGCAGCTGCCCGATCGGCAGAGCTGAAGGACGATTCGGAGGCCCTTAAGGAGCTTCGTTTTGAGGCGTTCGACGGGCACGCCACCAAAAAGCGTGAACTCGCAGCGGCCCAGCAGGAACTCCTGTCGTTGCGGTCGCGCAAGTCCCTGTTGCCGCCGTCGAGTATTGAAAACCGCGCTGCCATCGCGGCCGCAACCGGCGTCCCGGAAGAGCGGATGCCGTTTGGCGGCGAGTTGATCGACCTTGCGGAGGGTCAGGACCAATGGCGTCCGGCCGCCGAGCGAGCCCTCCGTAACCTTGCCACCACGTTGCTGGTTCCGGGTGAGCATTTCGCCGCAGTCACTCGGTACCTGAACGACAACGCCGTCCGTGGCGCCCTCCGCGCCGTTGATGTGTCCAAGCCGCTGGCCGGCGGCGCGTTGGCTGTGGAGGACGTGTCCGACGGCGACCTCTTGACGAAGTTGAGCATCCTCACCTCGGGGGTCAACGCCGACGCCGGGGAATGGATCCGTGAGCGGATCGCCCTGGATTTCGCGTACCCGTGCGTGGAGGATCCCGACCAGCTTGCGTCGATGGACAAGGGCCTGAGCCTTGGTGGCGTAGTTAAGCGCAACCGTCACACCGTTGAGAAAGACGACCGTTTCACGAGCCGGCAGGATTACGTCCTGGGCTTCGACAACGCTTCCAAATTGGAGCTTGTGGCAGCCCGCGTGGGCGAATTGGAGAACGAGCTCGCGAAAGCTGCGGAACTTGCGCAGAGCCGTGAGGATTCGCACCAGGGTATGGCCCGGCAGCTCGAGGCGCTCCGCCGTGTGGCTGAGGATGAGCGGACGTGGGAGCAAGTTTCCGCAGCGGTCGCAGCGGACGAACTTGCCAGGATTGAACAGCGCCTGACGGATGCTTTGGCCGCGCAGGCGGACCTTGAGCCTTTGCGTGCCAACATCGAAGCCGTGCGGGAGAAGCACCAGTCCTCCACAGGTACGGCCGCCGTCCTGCAGAGCGAATACAAAGCACTCGACCACAAGATGACCACGGCTGACGGCCTGCTCGACGCGGCGAGGCTGAAGCTCGAGCAAGCACCGCCGTCGGCCTCTACCGTCACCGCGCTGGAACCGTACTTTGAGGGTGTCGGTGAGGTCTCTGAACTGTACGAGCTCGACAACCTGGCCAACAGTGTCCGCAACAAACTGCTCGACGAACTGCATTCCGCGGAATCGCGCGGACAGGCGACGGCCGAGCGGTTGACCCGCTTGTTTGAAGCCTTCGTGCGGGACTGGGGAAGTGCCATCAGCGCCGACCACGGTACGTCGATCGGTGCTGCCGGAGACTTCGAATCCCGGTATCACGCGATTGTGAGCGATGGCTTGCCCTCGCAGGAGGCCGAGTTCCGGCTGTTCTTCAACCAGCGCACCCACGAGTCGTTCAGCACGCTCCTGCACTTGTTGGACGAGGAACGCCGCAGTATCACCAGTCGTATCCTGCCCCTCAACGGCATTCTGTCGCAGGTCAATTTCCACGAGGGCAGCTTCCTGGAACTCGACATCAAACAGACGCTCCCGGCCACCGCCAAACAGTTCAAGGATGCGATTCAAAACGCCTTGAAGGCGAAGCACGCTCGCCCCTCGCGTGGCGCTGCTTCAGCCACAGAAATGGACGACGACGCCGAACTCACCGCGCGTTACAAGTCGTTGGAAACGCTGGTGAAGCGGCTTGGATCGCAGACGCCTGAGGATCGCCGTTGGCGTGCCGAAGTGCTGGACGTCCGAGGGCACCTGTTCATCCAGTGCAAGGAGCACCGTGAAGTTGCTTCGAAATCGGGCAAAGCCGGCACCGGCAAGGCAGCCAAGCGGAAGACCGAAGTCTTCATGCATGCCGATACCGGCTCCATGTCCGGCGGTGAGCGCCAGCGTTTCACGGCGTTCATCATGGCCGCGGCCTTGAGTTACCAGTTGGGCATCGCCGAGCAGGGCTTCACGACGTACGGCACGGTGATGATGGACGAAGCCTTCGTATTGGCTTCCGAGGAATTCGCGGGTGCAGGCATCAAGGCGCTTCACGAATTCGGGTTCCAGTTGTTGCTTGCTGCCCCCGAAAACGTGATTGACCTGTCCCGACACCTTGGATCCGTCACGGAAATCCTCCGCGACAAGCGCACCAACCGTTCCGGCGTGCTGACGGCTCCGGTGATCGCCGGACCGGCCGAGCCTGGTGCATGGCGGTCCGAAGCCAACCCGGTGGACATCGTCCTGCGCTAGGCGCGCTATGCGACGACGCCAGCCCAACTGACTGGCAGTAGTGGTTGGTATGAGCTCACATAGCAACCACTACTGCCAGCTGGATCGAGTTACTTAGCCCGGACGCGGTCCAGGAACTGTTCGGTCCTGGACTCCAGCCCGGCGATCTGCCGAACAACGACGGCGGCCGGGTCCGGGTTGATCTCGTTGACGGGCGGTTCTTTGCGTACATTGGTGCTGCAGCCGAACTCGGCGCAGATCAATGTCCCCACGGTGTTGCCGTCCTTGCCGGATTGTCCGGCCTTCTTGGCAACCCACAGGTAGACGTCGTCTTTGGAGAAAACGTCACGGCATAGTTCGCAGAGGACAACGCGCCTCTTGCCGGAACCACCTTCAGGAGCCCGGAGCAGGATCCCCGTGAGCTTGCCCCGATGTGGAACCACGAGGTAGCCGCGTTGGGGCATCTTTTCGTCCCGCCACCCCAGGAACTCCAGGTTGTCCCAGTCGAGGATTTCGAAGTCGCGGGGGAGCTTGACCTTGGCAGCCTCTGAGCGACTGGCGTTGATGAACGACGAACGGATTTGTTGGGCAGTGATTTTCTGCATGGCAAAGCTTCTTTCGGAAATGGTCGACGTCCGCGCGCTACTGGAGGCGCGCGGGAATGGGCAGAAGACGTCGGTCATCGGAGAAAGAGGGCACTGCAAAGAGACCCCAAAATGAGGGCTGGGTTAGTGCCTAAAAAGATGCCGACGTGTGGGGGAGTGCCAAGCAGGCCAATGCGGCCACCTCGCCAACCATGGCTGCAGCAACTGAAACAGTGCGCACGCTCATCCCCTCGTTCATATCCGTAAGAAGCGGTAGTCCGCTGTCGCCCATACTTTCAAAATTTTCGGGCAGCTGTCCACTGCGAGAGCGTTCGGTTGAAGGACGCGGGATGTGAGAGAGCGTTCGGTTGAAAGACGCGGGATGTGAGAGAGCGTGTGATCTGCGTCCCAATTCAGAAGGATGCCGGATTAGGTGACGCAAACGTTTCTTAATTATCGACAGGCTAGGCTAGCCTTACTTAGGTTCGCATCACTTACTTAAGGAGTCCCGTGGCTTCCCTTCTCCCACGCCGCGCCCTGCTGAAAACAGCAGGAACCGCGACGGCCGCTTTGGCCGCCGTCGCTCTTACCCTCACCGGCTGCTCCACTGGTCCGGCAACGTCCGCTCCGGCTTCTGAGCAGGCAGCGTCTTCGGCGTTCCCCGTGACCATCAAGAACGTCTTTGGTGAGACCACCATCAAAGAGCAGCCCAAGCGTGTAGTCACTGTCTCGTGGGTCAATGACGATATCGCGATCGCCCTGGGCGTTGTTCCCGTAGGTGTCCCGAAGAACGAATGGGGCAACAACGAGCAAGGCTCCACCCCGTGGAAGGACGCAGCGCTGGAGAAGCTCGGCGCCGGCTTTGGCACCGACAAGGCTCCGGTCCAGTTCTCCGAAGCTGACGGCATCAACTTCACCGAGATCGCCAAGCTCAATCCGGACGTTATCCTGGCTGCATACTCGGGCCTTGAAGAAGCTGACTACAAGAAGCTCAGCGAAATCGCCCCCGTCGTGGCACAGCCGGAGCTCGCCTACGGCACCCCCTGGCAGGAAAGCACCACCTTGATCGGGAAGGCACTGGGCAAGGAAGCCGAAGCCAAGAAGCTGATCGAAGACACTGAGACCACCGTCAAGGACAAGGTCTCCAAGTTCCCGCAGATCAAGGACAAGACCTTCATCTACGGCAACCTCGAGCCCGCCAAGGGCGACGGCGCCAACGTTTACACGGCTATCGACAACCGCCCCCGCTTCCTCTCCGAAATCGGCATGAAGCTGGCTCCCGTGGTTGAACAGAACACCAAGTCGACTACTGAGTTCTTCATCCCGTGGTCCGCTGAGAAGGCCAACGAGCTCGAGTCCGACATCTTCGTCACCTGGGTTCCGGACGCCACCACGGCAGATGCCATCAAGGCTGATCCGCTGCTCGGACAGATCCCGGCCATCAAGAAGGGCGCCCTGGTTGCCGATTCGGACAACACTCTGACGCTCTCCATCTCCGCCTCATCGCCGCTGAGCTTGCCGTGGGCACTGGATACGTTCCTGCCGCAGCTGGGTAAAGCAGCAGACGCAGCGGGCAAGTAACTGCAATGAAACTGAGTACGACGACGGCAGTCCAGGGGCGGGGCAACGACACTTCGGTGCCGGGCCCGGGAGGCATCGCCCCTGAAACTGCTGGAACCGGTTCCCGCAGCACCGCAGGCAAGCGCACCGCTTGGCTGTTGGCGGCCGTCGTCGTACTCGCCGCTGTCTGCGCCGCATCCTTGGCGATCGGCGCCCGCGGGCTTCCGCTCACCACTGTTTGGGAAGCACTCACCGACTTCAATCCGGCAGACGGCAACCACGCCGTGGTCATTGCCCGGATTCCCCGCACCGTCCTGGGCCTGCTTGCCGGAGCGGCACTTGGCCTTGCCGGCGCAGCCATGCAGGGCGTGGCCCGCAACCCGCTTGCCGATCCCGGGATCCTGGGACTTAATGCCGGCGCTGCCTTGGCCGTGGTCGTGGGGATCTACGTTTTCGGTATCGGGTCGCTGTCCGGCTACATCTGGTTCGCCTTCATCGGCGCCGCGGTGGCCGCCGTCGTGGTTTACGCCGTTGCTTCCCTGGGACGTGATGGTGCGACGCCGCTCAAACTCGCCCTCGCGGGTGCGGCCCTGAGCGCAGGCCTGTTCTCCCTGATGAACGTCATCCTGGTTTCGAGCCAGGACACGTTCGATCGTTTCCGCTTCTGGCAGGTGGGTACCATCGGCGGACGTGACTGGTCCGTCCTCCTTCCCGCGCTGCCGTTCCTCGCCACCGGGGCCCTGATCATCCTGGCCGGCGGTCGCATTTTGAACAGCCTGGCACTGGGCGACGACATTGCCCGTGGCCTCGGCCAGAACGTTGCTTTGGCCCGTGGCATCACCGGGCTGGGCATCGTCCTGCTTTGTGGATCCGCCACTGCCGTGGCCGGACCGATCGCCTTCCTGGGCCTCGTCATTCCGCACGCCGTCCGCTCGCTGACCGGGCCGGACTACCGGTGGATCCTGCCGTTCTCCGCCGTTGTGGCCCCCATCCTGCTGATCAGCGCCGACATCATTGGCCGCGTGATCCTTCTCCCCGGCGAAGTCCCCGCAGGAATCATGACGGCCATCATCGGGGCCCCTGTGTTCGTGTGGCTCATCCGCCGCGGCAAGGGGGCCGGGCTGTGACAACTGTTCATAAATTACCCACCGAGCTGGCACTTAATGCCAATAATGCCGGCAAACATAACCATCAATTGTCACTTCGGCGGGTGCTGGGCCCCACCTTTGTGCTCGGGCTCGCTGTAGTGGTCATGTTCGCGGTCTACGTGCTTCTGGGCAGCTACACCGTGACCATTCCGGACTTCTTTAAGATCGTCATCAACCACCTGACCGGTGGGGAGAAGATCCCCGGTGCAAGCTTCATCGTCATGGAGCACAAACTGCCCCGCGCTGTAGTGGGAACCATGATCGGCATTGCCTTCGGCTTGGCAGGTGCGCTCTTCCAGACCATGCTGCGGAACCCGCTGGCCAGCCCGGACATCATCGGCATCAGCTACGGTGCCAGCGCGGCAGCCGTGACGGCCATCGTCATCTTCGGCGCTTCCGGGGCCGTCGTTTCGGGGGCTGCGCTCGGCGGTGCGCTGGGGGTCGCAGCCATCATCTACGCAATCTCGCGCGGTGGTTCGGGCGCCGGTGGAGGCAGCCGCGGCAATGCCGCCGGCAACCGTCTCATCCTGGCAGGCGTCGGCATCGCCGCAGCCCTGCACGCAGTGGTCAACTTCCTCATGACCCGCGCTGACATCCGTACCGCAGCCGATGCCCTCATCTGGCTCAACGGATCTTTGAACTCCGCAACCTGGGACAGGGCAGGTGTCCTGGCGGTCTCCTTGCTGGTCCTGATTCCCGCCGTCATTGCCCTGGCAGGCCCATTGCGCATCCTCGAGCTTGGCGACGACGCCGCTGCGGGCCTTGGGATCAAGGTCAATGCCGCCCGGCTGGGACTGGTGTTGACCGCCGTCGGACTTGCCGCCGTCGCAACCGCCGCCGCCGGTCCCGTTGCATTCGTCGCGTTCCTTGCAGGTCCGATCGCCCGCCGGCTCGTCCGCAAACCGAGCCTCCCGGCGTCGGCCCTTACCGGTGCGCTGATCGTGCTTCTGGCCGACTTCTTCGCCTCCAACATCGCTCCCGTCATCCTCGACGGAACCGTCCTCCCGGTCGGCGTCATCACCGGCGCCCTCGGTGCTCCCTTCCTGCTGTGGCTGCTGGTCACGTCGAACCGAAAGGAGGCCTGACATGGCCATCCTTAATGCCCAGGACCTGACGCTCCAATACGAGGCACGCAAAGTGGTGGAGGGACTCTGCACCGAGATTCCCGAGGGCAAAGTGACCATGATCGTGGGAGCCAACGCCTGCGGAAAGTCCACCCTCCTGCGCGGACTGTCCCGCCTGCTCAAGCCCGCCGGCGGCGCCGTGACCCTCGACGGCAAGGACATCCACACCCGCCCCGCCCGCGAACTCGCCCGCACGCTCGGCCTGCTCCCGCAACACCCCACCGCTCCTGACGGCATCACCGTGCGCGACCTCGTGGGCCGCGGCCGGTACCCCCACCAAGGCTTCTTCCGCAGCTGGAGCGCAGCCGACGACGCCGCCGTGCAGCGCGCGCTCGACGCCACCTCCACGCTGGAACTCGCTGACCGCAGCATCGATGAACTATCCGGCGGACAGCGTCAACGCGTATGGATCGCCATGGCCCTGGCGCAGGAAACGGAAGTCTTGCTGCTGGACGAGCCCACCACCTACCTGGACCTCGCGCACCAAGTGGAGGTCCTGGACTTGATCACGGACCTCAACCGCAGCCGGGGAACCACCGTGGCAATCGTGCTCCACGACCTCAACCTCGCAGCACGGTACGCGGACCACGTCATCGCCATGAAGGGCGGGTGCATCGTGGCCGAAGGGCCGGCGCCCGTCGTTGTCACCGAAGAACTCGTCTACAACGTGTTCGGACTGGAATCCCGCGTGGTTCCGGACCCCATTTCAGGCACACCGCTGATCGTCCCCATCGGACGCCACCACGCACGCCCCGCTTCAACCAACGAACTGGAGATCGCCTCATGAGTGCACAACCGACCCAGGCAAAAGCAAGCGCCGCCGTGGAGCCCATGACCCTCGCCTTCGACGTCACCGTGACGGCAGTGCAGGAATTGAGCCCGAACTTCCGCCGCATCACCTTCGGCGGTTACTCACTGCGCGGCTTCGGCGTTGCCGGAGACACGCTGGATCTCCGCGTGAAGCTGATGATCCCGTCCTTTGACGCGTCCGGAAACGTCATTCCGCTGCCTCCCTTCAAAATGGAAGAAGCCGGCTGGTACCAGGAATGGCTCGCCATGGACCCCTCCGTCCGCGGTGACATGCGCACCTACACCGTGCGTTCCGAGCGCCTCGACGCCGTGTACCCGGAGATCGACATCGACTTCGTCATGCACTTCGACGACGCCGGCCACGGCGGACCAGCCGCCAATTGGGCTCTCGCCGCAAAACCGGGAGACGCCCTCACCATCATCGGCCCCAACAACCGCGCGGCCCAGTGCACCACAGCCGGTGCATATGGTGGCATCGAATGGCGTCCGGGCATGGCCCAGCGCGTGCTCCTGGCCGGCGACGAAACCGCGGTCCCGGCCATCAGCGCCATCCTCGAGAGCCTCCCCGCGGACATGACCGGCCACGCCTTCCTCGAAGTACCAGAAGCCGGCGACTTCCAGGACATCAACACCGCAGCCGACATCGAAATCACCTGGCTTGCACGCGGTGCGGCCATCGGACGCGCACGTCCTCACGGAGAACTCCTCAAGGAAGCCGTCGCCAAGGCCGTTCCCGTGCCGGGCTGGGTAGGCATCAAGGGTGCCGGGACCGCAGCCGGACCCGAGCCCGAAGACGTCAACGTGGACCAGGACATCCTCTGGGAAACGCCGCAGCGCATGGACGCTGCAGCCATCGAAGCAACCAAGAACCCCACCCTTCCCGCTGGTGCACTGCCGTTCTATGCCTGGATCGCCGGTGAAGCGTTTGTCATCAAGGAAATGCGGCGCTACCTGGTGCGGGACGTTGGCATCGATCGTAAGCAGGTGGCTTTCATGGGCTACTGGCGCCGGGGCAAAGCGGAGGGCTAAGGCCGGCTTGATCGCTTAGTCCGCCACTGGGTGGCCGATGGCCGGCCATCCTCGGCGTGCTGCTCCTTCGTCGCTCTCTCACATCCCTCGGGTTTGGGGGGTGATCCTCTCTCACATCCCTCGGGCTTGTTCATTTGGGGTTGGTTCTGGTGTAACCGGGAGCGGGTAGCTTCGGTGGGGTGCGGGAGGAATTCGGGGACGGAGTTAAGGCTCGACGGCGGTTTGTCGCCATCGGGGATTCCTTCACCGAGGGCGTAGGGGACCCGAGCAAGGTCCTGCCCAACGGGGTCCGCGGATGGGCGGACAGGGTGGCCGAGAAGTTGGCGAAAGCAGAGCCGGGCTGGGAGTACGCCAACCTGGCAGTGCGCAGCAAAAGACTCCGCCACATCATTGACGAACAACTCGAGCCTGCGGTGGCCATGGAGCCGACGCTCATCACGCTCTACGCGGGCGGCAACGACATTCTGGACTTTGGTACGGACATGGAGGCGCTCCTCAACGACTATGAGCTGCTGGTGGCCCGGCTGAGTGAAACCGGGGCAACGCTGGTGCTGTTCACTGGGTTTGACGTGAAAGTCTCAGCGGTTTTGGAGCCTTTCAAAAAGCGCAACACCCTCTACAACCAAAGGGTCCGTGAGGTCGCCGCCAAGTACGGCGCAGTCCTGGTTGATTACTGGTGCTTTGACGCTTACAAAGACCAGCGGATGTGGGCCCCGGATCGCCTCCACATGTCCAAAGCGGGCCACAAGTACCTGGCCGCGCAGGTGTTGGACCATCTCAACGTCCCCCACAAATTCTCGCCCAAGGATTGGGACCCGCCCACGCGTTTGTCCATACGCGAATGGGAACGCCGGCAGCGTCGCTGGGTCAATGACTGGGTGGTCCCGCTCTTCGGACGGAAACTGCGGGGCGTCACGCTGGGCGACGCGCTCAGCCCACGCTGGCCCCAACCTGTGAAGGTCCCGCGCAAGGGTGGCTTGAAGAAGCTCATGGAAAAGGCCACCCAGTGAAGGAACAAACCAGATTCGTGGCGCTCGGCGATTCCTTTACTGAGGGTGTTGGTGACAACGACCTCAGGCTTCCCAACCATTGCCGGGGCTGGGCAGACCGGGTGGCAGAAGAACTGGCACGGCACGACGAAACAGTGCGGTACGCCAATCTGGCCATCCGCGGCAGGCGCCTCCAAAGGATCGCCGACGAACAAATCCAGCCCGCCCTCGCCATGAATCCCACGTTGGTCAGTTTCTACGCCGGCGGCAATGACCTTCTGATGGCCCGGCCCAACATGGCCAAACTGATCAAGGACTATGAAGATGCCGTCCGACGGATCACAGCCAGTGGGGCCACGGTGCTGCTGTTCACGGGTTACAACGTTCCCTTGTCACCCCTGCTGGAGCCGCTCAAAGTCCGCACGGCAATCTACAACCGCAATATTCGGCGCATCGCCGCGAAATACCAGGCGCTTCTGGTGGACTACTGGTGCTTCGAGAAATTCCAGGACCCGCGGATGTGGGCACCCGATCGCCTGCATATGTCCACGCGCGGCCACAGCTACATGGCCAAAAAGGTCCTCGAAGTGCTCGGAGCGCGGCACTCACTCCAGTCGCCCAGGCTCGCGGCTCCCCGTCCGCGGACCCGCACCGAAAGCATCGCCGACGACGTCGCCTGGCTGAGGCGCGACGTCGGACCTTGGCTTTCGCGTCGGCTTCGCGGCGTATCCAGCGGCGACCACGTGGAAGCGCGCTGGCCGGAACTCATGCCGGTGGTGCTGCCCGAACGACTGGGTACTGCGAAGGCGCAGGCGCCTCAGCTGTCCAGCAGGTTTTCGTAACCCTCAGCAACGCTGGTTGCCGTGAATTCGATGATCTCGAACTCGGCCACACCATTGCTGTAGAACGGGTCCTTGGCCAACGATGCATCCAACGTGGCCCGGTCCACCTTGGACAGCAGCACGCCGCCCGTGGCTGGGACGCGGCGTCCGGACGCAAGGAAGATGCCGCCGTCGAAAGCGTCCTTAAGCCAGGCCATGTGGCCCGGACGGTGGAAGTCGACAATTTCGTCGGGAACTTTGTAGGTCAACGAGACTACGAACATGCCGCCAGCCTATCGGTTGGGCCGCTGCCCGGACCTAAGGAGGCTGTGAATTCTCCTAAGATGGGTTCATGACTCAACCCCGCTGGCTGAACGCCGACGAACGCCGTGCCTGGCTGGCCCTGCTGAGCATCAACACCCTGCTTCCCTCGGCGTTGGACACCCAGCTTCAGTCGGTCGGCAAACTGTCTCTTTTCGACTACAACGTTTTGGCGATGCTCTCCGAAACCGAAGGCCGATACCTTCCCATGAGCGAGCTTGCTGCGCGAACGAGTGCCTCCTTGTCGCGCCTGTCGCATGTGGTGACCAAGCTGCAGAAGCGTGGCTGGGTAGAGCGGCAGGCGCACCCCGGCGACGCCCGTGTGACCGTTGCGCACCTCACCGAGGCCGGCATGTCCACCATTGTTTCCCTTGCCCCGGGACACGTGGAATCCGTGCGTACGCTGATGCTTGATTCGCTGACCCCGGACGACGTCGCAGACCTCGCCCGGATCGGTGAGAAAATTGTGGCCCGCCTGGACAACAACCACTGGATCCTTCGGGACTCGTGAGGGTGCTTTGTGGCCTCGGGCGTTGAGGTGGCAGACTGACGGCATGGATTTTTCTGCCCGTTACGTTGCCCTGGGCGACTCCTTCACTGAGGGCGTCGGCGACGACGATCCCCACCGCCCCAATGGCGTTCGAGGGTGGGCCGACGTCGTAGCCGGGCAGTTGGCAAGCAGCAACGAGGACTTCGGCTACGCGAATCTCGCGATCCGCGGCCGGAAGCTCCGCCAGATCATGGCAGAACAGGTGGACGCCGCCATCGCCATGAATCCAACGTTGGTGACCCTGTACGCAGGGGCGAACGACATCCTGCGGCCCAAGATCGATATTGACTCGCTTCTTGAGGAGTACGACGCCGGTATCGCCAAGTTAAGCGCGGCGGGCGCCACCGTTGTCCTCTTCACCGGCTTTGACGCAAAGGGCTCCAAAGTCTTCAGCGCCATGCGCGGCCGAACCGCGATCTACAACGAACTGGTGCGCGAAATAGCCGAGAACCACGGCGCCTTGCTGGTGGACTATTGGCGCTTTGACGAATACGACGATTGGCGGCTTTGGGGCGAGGACCGGATGCACATGTCCACCGCCGGCCACATCAACATGGCGAAGCGGGTGCTTGATGTCCTTGAGCACGAGCACGTCATCGAGGTCCCCGAACTGGCGCCGGCGCGTCTGATGAACCGGGTTGAAGCACTCAAGGCCAATGCACGCTGGTTCCGGGAATCCGCGGCGCCGTGGGTGGCCCGCCGCGTCCGAGGCGTCTCCTCCGGCGACGGTTTGAGCCCTAAGTATCCCGAATTGATCAGGCCGCTCTAGCCCGGTCTTGCGGGCGACCCGCCAGTGTTGGCGCGGTGGTCCGGGCGGTGGGCGCGGAGGGCTTATGATGCCGGATTGGTCTTAATTTGGCCTGGCCCGTAGAATAGTTAGGCGCTAGGTAGTGCGGTTCGTGTGCAATTGCTCCGGTTGGTGGTGACTGTCGGTTTTTCCGACATCCCGGTGGCCGGTAGTTAGGGGCTCAAGTTGCGTGCATTCCTGTATTCGCCCGGTATCCCAGGACCTGTTCCAGTGTTCGTCACTGCCCGGTCCTGAGGCCAACCTTCTTCGCCGCACTTGCTGCGGAAACTACCGAAATGGTTTGGAATCGGATGCGGACGCTGCCTGTCGCACGGTAACGCAGGAACATCTGCACGCCGTTACATTCAATCTTTGGAGGAGAGTCATGGCAGCACACTGCCAAGTGACCGGAGCCGAGCCGGGCTTTGGACACAGCATTTCGCACTCGCACCGTCGCAACAAGCGTCGGTTCGACCCGAACATTCAGAAGAAGCGCTACTGGGTTCCGTCCCTGCGCCGTAATGTCACGCTGACCCTGTCAGCCCGTGGCATCAAGACAATCGACGTCCGCGGCATCGACTCAGTCGTCGCCGACATCCTGGCACGAGGAGTAAAGCTCTAATGGCAAAGGACAAGGACGTACGTCCCATCATCAAGCTGAAGTCCACCGCGGGCACGGGTTACACCTACGTAACCCGCAAGAACCGTCGTAACGACCCGGACCGTCTGGTCCTGAAGAAGTACGACCCCAAGATCCGCCAGCACGTCGAATTCCGAGAGGAGCGCTAAACACATGGCAAAGAAGTCAAAGATTGCTCGCAACGAGCAGCGCAAGGTCATTGTTGAGCGTTACGCTGCCAAGCGTCTCGAACTGAAGAAGACCCTGGTTGACCCCAACGCGACTGACGAAGCACGCGAAGCTGCACGCCTCGGCCTGCAGAAGCTGCCCCGCAACGCCTCCCCGATCCGTCTGCGTAACCGCGACCAGATCGACGGCCGTCCCCGCGGCACGCTCCAGAAGTTCGGTATCTCCCGTGTTCGCTTCCGCGACATGGCTCACCGCGGTGAGCTCCCGGGCATCACCAAGTCTTCCTGGTAATCACGAAGCTCTGAAAAGGCCGGCAACCGTCATGGTTGCTGGCCTTTTCTGCGTTTAAGCCTGCTTCCTGGCGTGTGGCGAAGACTGCATGGCTGGGTGCGGGCGTTGGCTGGGGTGGACGCTCGCTCACTTCCCTCGGGTTTGGGGTGGACGCTCGCTCACTTCCCTCGGGTTTCACGCTGTCGCTCTCTCACTTCCCTCGGGGTTCACGCTGTCGCTCTCTCACTTCCCTCGGGGTTCACGCTGTCGCTCTCTCACTTCCCTCGGGTTCGGTCGAATGTTCGACGGCGGTTGTCGGCTTTGTGTCGGGGCGGAGGCCTTGGCGGATCTTGATGGTGTGACGGGCTTCACTCGGGTTGTTTCCGGCGGATTTTGGTTGGTTTGAGGCCTCGATGGGGCCTTTTGGCCCGTGTGGGCGGGGTTTTGGCTGGTACCGATGGTGATTTGTGCCGGGGCCGGTGGGCGTGTAATGTCTTCTGAGTCGCCGCGGGTGAGACAGCCTGGAGCTGAGAGCCGCGGAGGCCGAACCCCTTTGATAACAGCCTGAAAAATGGTTCGCTTTCGAGCGTTCCTGTGCAGGGTGGGGCCGAAGATTGGATCGGGAATCGCGGGAACGATGATTTGCCAAGATCTGGTTGTTCGGGTAAGTTTGAAAAGTTGCTCCGGAGCGATCCTGGACCCTTGTGGGTGTGGGTGGTGCCGGTAGTGTCTGTTGTTTGAGAACTCAATAGTGTGCCAAGTTTGTTGATACCGATTGTTTTATTGATTGGTTGAAATTATGGCTGGATCATTGCGCACCCCCGTGTGTGGTGGTCTGGTTTTCAGCTGGTTTCGAATTTTGTGCAGCCGTGCCGGCCGTTATTTCCGGTGGGTGTGGTTGTGTCTGTTTGATTTGTTTTACTTCAACGGAGAGTTTGATCCTGGCTCAGGATGAACGCTGGCGGCGTGCTTAACACATGCAAGTCGAACGATGATCCCAGCTTGCTGGGGGATTAGTGGCGAACGGGTGAGTAACACGTGAGTAACCTGCCCTTGACTCTGGGATAAGCCTGGGAAACTGGGTCTAATACCGGATATGACCGTCTGACGCATGTCAGGTGGTGGAAAGCTTTTGTGGTTTTGGATGGACTCGCGGCCTATCAGCTTGTTGGTGGGGTAATGGCCTACCAAGGCGACGACGGGTAGCCGGCCTGAGAGGGTGACCGGCCACACTGGGACTGAGACACGGCCCAGACTCCTACGGGAGGCAGCAGTGGGGAATATTGCACAATGGGCGCAAGCCTGATGCAGCGACGCCGCGTGAGGGATGACGGCCTTCGGGTTGTAAACCTCTTTCAGTAGGGAAGAAGCGAAAGTGACGGTACCTGCAGAAGAAGCGCCGGCTAACTACGTGCCAGCAGCCGCGGTAATACGTAGGGCGCAAGCGTTATCCGGAATTATTGGGCGTAAAGAGCTCGTAGGCGGTTTGTCGCGTCTGCTGTGAAAGACCGGGGCTCAACTCCGGTTCTGCAGTGGGTACGGGCAGACTAGAGTGCAGTAGGGGAGACTGGAATTCCTGGTGTAGCGGTGAAATGCGCAGATATCAGGAGGAACACCGATGGCGAAGGCAGGTCTCTGGGCTGTAACTGACGCTGAGGAGCGAAAGCATGGGGAGCGAACAGGATTAGATACCCTGGTAGTCCATGCCGTAAACGTTGGGCACTAGGTGTGGGGGACATTCCACGTTTTCCGCGCCGTAGCTAACGCATTAAGTGCCCCGCCTGGGGAGTACGGCCGCAAGGCTAAAACTCAAAGGAATTGACGGGGGCCCGCACAAGCGGCGGAGCATGCGGATTAATTCGATGCAACGCGAAGAACCTTACCAAGGCTTGACATGAACCGGTAATACCTGGAAACAGGTGCCCCGCTTGCGGTCGGTTTACAGGTGGTGCATGGTTGTCGTCAGCTCGTGTCGTGAGATGTTGGGTTAAGTCCCGCAACGAGCGCAACCCTCGTTCTATGTTGCCAGCGCGTTATGGCGGGGACTCATAGGAGACTGCCGGGGTCAACTCGGAGGAAGGTGGGGACGACGTCAAATCATCATGCCCCTTATGTCTTGGGCTTCACGCATGCTACAATGGCCGGTACAAAGGGTTGCGATACTGTGAGGTGGAGCTAATCCCAAAAAGCCGGTCTCAGTTCGGATTGGGGTCTGCAACTCGACCCCATGAAGTCGGAGTCGCTAGTAATCGCAGATCAGCAACGCTGCGGTGAATACGTTCCCGGGCCTTGTACACACCGCCCGTCAAGTCACGAAAGTTGGTAACACCCGAAGCCGGTGGCCTAACCCTTGTGGGGGGAGCCGTCGAAGGTGGGACCGGCGATTGGGACTAAGTCGTAACAAGGTAGCCGTACCGGAAGGTGCGGCTGGATCACCTCCTTTCTAAGGAGCTGCTAGCAGCTGTTCCGTGTTCTGTGTATGCAGTTCGTGGTGGTTGTCAGTGTTGCCCATTGCGCAGGCGTCTGTTCTGCGGTGGGTGCTCATGGGTGGAATATCAACGAATCAAACTTGTTTGGCATGGCCTTTACCGGTTGTGTCCTGGTGCCAGTACGGCAGCATGTGTCTCTGCTTTTTGTGGGGGTGGGTGTTGTTGGGAACGCTGCCGGGGTGCATGGTTTGTGGGGGTTGTGTTTGGCGCACTGTTGGGTCCTGAGGCAACAGGACCTTTTTGCAGCAATGCAGAGGGCATCGTTCTGGTGTTTCTTTTGTTCCTGCTTCCGGTTCTGCCGCGTGTCCCTGTGTGGGGTGGTGGTGGTCTGGTTGATGGGGTTGTTGTTTGAGAACTACATAGTGGACGCGAGCATCTGAGACATGCATGGCTGGCCTTTCGGGGTTGGTGTGTGTGTTTCTACAGCAATTTCTTATGAATGAACCTGGCCCTTGTGGTCGTGGTTCTCTCGAGTAAGTTTTTGATCTTTGTGTGGTCAAGTTTTTAAGGGCACACGGTGGATGCCTTGGCATTAGGAGCCGAAGAAGGACGTAGGAATCTGCGATAAGCCTGGGGGAGTTGATAACCGAGCGTTGATCCCAGGATGTCCGAATGGGGAAACCCCGCACAACGCTGCAAGGTGATTGTGTGACCCGCATCTGAACACATAGGGTGCGTGGGGGGAACGCGGGGAAGTGAAACATCTCAGTACCCGCAGGAAGAGAAAACAATAGTGATTCCGTTAGTAGTGGCGAGCGAACGCGGATCAGGCTAAACCGTTCCATGTGTGATAGCCGGCGGGCGTTGCATGGGCGGGGTTGTGGGACTTTCCGTGATGGTTCTGCCGGACCGTTGGGGTGATGTGCAGGCATAGGTGAACGGTCTTGAAAGGCCGGCCAGAGAGGGTGGGAGCCCCGTAACCGTAATGTTGTGTGCAGCCTGGAGAGTATCCCAAGTAGCACGGGGCCCGAGAAATCCCGTGCGAATCTGTCAGGACCACCTGATAAGCCTAAATACTTCCTAATGACCGATAGCGGACCAGTACCGTGAGGGAAAGGTGAAAAGTACCCCGGGAGGGGAGTGAAACAGTACCTGAAACCGTGTGCTTACAATCCGTCGGAGCAACCGCGAGTGATCGCATAGTAGTTGTGACGGCGTGCCTTTTGAAGAATGAGCCTGCGAGTTAGTGTTACGTCGCGAGGTTAACCCGTGTGGGGTAGCCGTAGCGAAAGCGAGTCTGAACAGGGCGAGTGTAGTGGCGTGATCTAGACCCGAAGCGGAGTGATCTACCCATGGCCAGGTTGAAGCGACGGTAAGACGTCGTGGAGGACCGAACCCACTTCAGTTGAAAATGGAGGGGATGAGCTGTGGGTAGGGGTGAAAGGCCAATCAAACTCCGTGATAGCTGGTTCTCCCCGAAATGCATTTAGGTGCAGCGTTGCGTGTTTCTTGCCGGAGGTAGAGCTACTGGATGGCCGATGGGCCCTACAAGGTTACTGACGTCAGCCAAACTCCGAATGCCGGTAAGTGAGAGCGCAGCAGTGAGACTGTGGGGGATAAGCTTCATAGTCGAGAGGGAAACAGCCCAGACCACCAACTAAGGCCCCTAAGCGTGTGCTAAGTGGGAAAGGATGTGGAGTTGCGAAGACAACCAGGAGGTTGGCTTAGAAGCAGCCATCCTTGAAAGAGTGCGTAATAGCTCACTGGTCAAGTGATTCCGCGCCGACAATGTAGCGGGGCTCAAGTACACCGCCGAAGTTGTGGATTTCACACATTGCCCTAGCCTTCGTGGTTCAGGGGTGTGGAGTGGTAGGGGAGCGTCGTGTGGGCAGTGAAGTCGCGGTGGAAACCAGCGGTGGAGCCTACACGAGTGAGAATGCAGGCATGAGTAGCGAAAGACGGGTGAGAAACCCGTCCGCCGAATGATCAAGGGTTCCAGGGTCAAGCTAATCTGCCCTGGGTAAGTCGGGACCTAAGGCGAGGCCGACAGGCGTAGTCGATGGACAACGGGTTGATATTCCCGTACCGGCGAAAAACCGCCCATGCCAAGCGGGGGATACTAACCGCCCGGAGCCTGCCCGCTCACCCTTGTGGTGTTGTGGGTTTTGGCCGAGCGCGGGACCTGATCCCGGGAGGTAAGCGTATTAACAGGTGTGACGCAGGAAGGTAGCCGGGCCGGGCGATGGTTGCCCCGGTCTAAGGATGTAGGGTCAGGGATAGGCAAATCCGTTCCTGTGTGCTTCGAGCACGTTCCTGAGATCTGATGGGACTCCCGTATGGGGGGATCCGGTGATCCTATGCTGCCTAGAAAAGCATCGACGCGAGGTTTTAGCCGCCCGTACCCCAAACCGACACAGGTGATCAGGTAGAGAATACCAAGGCGATCGAGAGAATTATGGTTAAGGAACTCGGCAAAATGCCCCCGTAACTTCGGGAGAAGGGGGGCCTGCCCCGTGATGGAGACTTGCTCTCCGTGAGCGGGTGTGGGCCGCAGAGACCAGGGGGAAGCGACTGTTTACTAAAAACACAGGTCCGTGCGAAGTCGCAAGACGATGTATACGGACTGACTCCTGCCCGGTGCTGGAAGGTTAAGAGGACCGGTTAGCCACCTTGTGTGGCGAAGCTGAGAATTTAAGCCCCAGTAAACGGCGGTGGTAACTATAACCATCCTAAGGTAGCGAAATTCCTTGTCGGGTAAGTTCCGACCTGCACGAATGGAGTAACGACTTCCCCGCTGTCTCAACCATAAACTCGGCGAAATTGCAGTACGAGTAAAGATGCTCGTTACGCGCAGCAGGACGGAAAGACCCCGAGACCTTTACTATAGTTTGGTATTGGTGTTCGGAGTGGCTTGTGTAGGATAGGTGGGAGACGTTGAAACCCGGACGCCAGTTCGGGTGGAGTCATCGTTGAAATACCACTCTGGTCACTTTGGACATCTAACTTCGGCCCGTGATCCGGGTCAGGGACAGTGCCTGATGGGTAGTTTAACTGGGGCGGTTGCCTCCTAAAAAGTAACGGAGGCGCCCAAAGGTTCCCTCAGCCTGGTTGGCAATCAGGTGTCGAGTGTAAGTGCACAAGGGAGCTTGACTGTGAGAGAGACATCTCAAGCAGGGACGAAAGTCGGGACTAGTGATCCGGCGGTACATTGTGGAATGGCCGTCGCTCAACGGATAAAAGGTACCTCGGGGATAACAGGCTGATCTTGCCCAAGAGTCCATATCGACGGCATGGTTTGGCACCTCGATGTCGGCTCGTCGCATCCTGGGGCTGGAGTAGGTCCCAAGGGTTGGGCTGTTCGCCCATTAAAGCGGTACGCGAGCTGGGTTTAGAACGTCGTGAGACAGTTCGGTCCCTATCCGCTGCGCGCGCAGGAAATTTGAGAAGGGCTGTCCTTAGTACGAGAGGACCGGGACGGACGAACCTCTGGTGTGTCAGTTGTACTGCCAAGTGCATCGCTGATTAGCTACGTTCGGATGGGATAACCGCTGAAAGCATCTAAGCGGGAAGCTCGCTTCAAGATGAGATTTCCATACACATTTATGTGTGAGAGGCCCCCAGCCAGACCACTGGGTTGATAGGCCGGATGTGGAAGCGAGGACTAAAGACTCGTGAAGCTGACCGGTACTAATAGGCCAACAACTTACACCACACAACACACTGCACGCGTCCACTATGTGGTTCCCGAACAACAACCCGCACCAAGGGTTGCCGGAACCAACAACTAAATAACAACACCACAGTTGTAACCACAAGTCTTCCCACCCACCCCCACCAAAAAGGGGCCGGGACGGGTAACAGAGTTACGGCGGTCATAGCGTGGGGGAAACGCCCGGTCCCATTCCGAACCCGGAAGCTAAGACCCACAGCGCCGATGGTACTGCACCCGGGAGGGTGTGGGAGAGTAGGACACCGCCGGACAACCATTAAGGCAAGAGCCCCGACCACAGGTCGGGGCTCTTCCCCTTTAACCACCACCCACACACCCCACACACCCCACCAGGGCCTACCCCGGGCCAGCCCCTGCAGCCCGGAGCATTCCCAGATAGTGGTCAACGCTGCCGGCATCAACCACACCACTCCCGGCTGCTCGTTCTCCGCTGGCTGGCGTTAGTGCCGTAAGGGCCCGGCCGATCATGGATGGTTCACGCAGTTCGCAGGCAGTCTGGGCCATCACACACCAAGTTGCCTCCAACAAGAGGTCCCGGGGCGGATCCGATAGCTGCCGAAGTGCGGTTGCTGCCATGGTTTGGTGACCGGAGCGCAGCAACAGAAGGGGACGCACCCATGGTTCGTAGGGGCCGAAGTCCCCGTCAACCAGTTCCTCCCCGTTGCGTAGTTGTCGGGTGAACGACGCAAACGCAAGGATTCCCTCGCTGAAGCCTGGCATTTCCTCAGGTACAGGAGGCGTCGCACCGCCGTCGAGGAACGTCCAGCGGAACCATTGGGTGAAGACCGCTGCCAAGGGGCGCTCGTGCCGCACGGCCAGTTGATCCACTGCATTGGCTTCACGAAGGGCGGAATCAACGTCGGACAAAGCGCACAGGGCCTGCATCCGAATCAGGCGCCCGTTAATCTCAAAGGTGGGTGAATCGGCGTCGAACGCTGTTGCTATCAGCTGCCGGCCGATGTCATCGCGGTGCTTTGCCAGGCCTGCGTAGGCGAATGCCTGCATGAAGTGGGCGCTCAGGGCAAAGCAAAGAAGGTGGCTGTCGCCTACATTTCGGGCTAACGCAACGGCCTCGGCCGCTTCGGCCTGTCTGCTCGCCGTTCCGCGGGACTCCATGGCGATCGTCGCGAGAAGGCGGGCCCGGCTGCGGTCGCTGAGGTGGGCGGGTGGAGCCAACGCAGCCTCAGCTGCGGCGACCACAGCGGCAGCAGCCGCGGGATCGTCTGTTCGAGTCCATATCCCGGGGACGTCGTAACCTCCGATGATTCTCGCGGCGAGTTCGGGATCGTTGAGGCCGGCGGCCGCCTTGATGGCAGCAAGACGTTGCTGACGGGCTGTCTGGAGATCGCCGGCGACCGCAAGGCTGCCCAACACCGCATTCGAAGCCTCCAGTTGGGCCCGCACGCCGCCACTGGAATAGGCGCTGGCAATCGGGGCCAAATTGGCTGGCTCTGGCCGATCCAATTGTGGGTCCCGGCGGAGAATCCGGGTCTCCAGATCTGCGAGGGCGGGGCTGAGGTCCAGCCCGAGTTCGTCGGACAGCTGACGTCGTGCCTTGCGAAGCACGGCAAGAGCGTCGCCTTGGCGGCGGCTCCGGTACAGAGCCAGAGCCAGCAATCGCCATCCTTCCTCGCGCCACGGGTTGGCCGTGACATGCGTTTCCAGGATGGCCGCAGCCTCGTTTGGCCGGGCGTCTGCGAGGCGGGCTTCGGCACAGCGTTCGACGGCGGTCTGCCGCAGCCCGCTCAGCCGCGTCGCCTCAGGTACCGCCCAGGGACGCTCGGAAAATTCCTGGTATGGGCTTCCGTTCCACTCCGCGAGGGCAGCAGACAAACGTGAATCAGCGTCGGCGGGATCGGCCCCAACTGCCCTGGCTACGGTCGTTTCAAAGCGCCAGGCGTCCACCGCGTCGGCGTCGAGCCGCAACGCGTAGCCGTCAGCAACCGTGACCAGGACGGAGGCCAAGGTTCGGGGCTTCCGGTGTGGTTCAAGGATTCGCCGCAGCTCGCCAACGAAGCTTCGGATGGCTCCCACTGCTCCGTTCGGTGGCATGCCATCCCATAGTTCTTCGGCAAGGTCCGCGGTGGGAATGGCCCGGCCCCGCAGCGCGACCAGGATCGCGATGATCTCCCGATGCCTGCGCTTGGACAGTTCCAACCGGACCCCGTCAACACTCACCTCGATGGGGCCGAGGACTCGGATCTGCGGCGTACTCACGGGTCAATCGTAGTCACGGGCCCCGACAAGCAACCGGCAGAGTCGGCTGATTCGCCGCTGATTCGGTGGCGGGATAGTAGGGGAACACATCCGGAGAAGGAGACCCCCATGACGTTGAAATTGCTGCCTGAAGCTACCTACCATCGCGTCCCTGCAGCACCCCATGTGGAACTGAACGTTGCCGTCGCGGGGAGTGGACCCGCCGTCGTACTTTTGCATGGCTTCCCGCAGACGCATCTGATGTGGCGTCACGTCGCCGCCGACCTGGTGGCGGATTACACAGTCATCTGCCCGGACCTTCGAGGATACGGTGCGAGTGATAAGCCCCTGGAGGACGGAGAAGAGACCTACTCCAAACGCACCATGGCGGCTGACGTCGTTGCAGCAGCACGGGCCCTGGGCCATCAGCGTTTTGCCCTCGCCGGTCATGATCGCGGTGCGCTGGTTGCCATTCGCGCTGGGCTGGATCACGTTGACGCAGTGACCCATCTTTTGTCACTGGACGTGCTGCCAACCTTGGACATGTGGGACATTCTCCGGGGTGCCGATGCCAAGGTGGCGTGGCACCTGTACCTCATGGCCCAGCCTGCCGGAATCCCGGAGTCCATGATTGAAGCTACGGCCGATGCGTTTTTCGCCTCATTCCTGGATGGGTGGACCGCTGACCCTGACGCGATTCCGGAGTCTTATCGGGAGGAGTATCTGAGGGCATCACGTGGGGCTGTGGCATCGATCGTTGCGGACTACCGCGCTTCTGCCGGCATCGATGTAACGCATGATCGGGCCGACCGTGAGTCCGGACGCACTCTGGAGATGCCCGTCACCGTGATGCAGCAGGATTGGGGAGCTGTGCTGGGCTATGACGCTGCCGCTCTCTGGGGCGCCTGGGCGCCTGACCTCCGTCACATGACCTTTGACGGCGGCCACTTCATGGCCGAGGAAAATCCCGGTGCCGTCAGCGCTGCGTTGCGGGAGCTGATGACGCGTTAGGAGCCAGCGCCCGACGGCGGTTTGGTGGGGTTTTGGGGGTGGGTTTGGTGTGGGTGGGGTGGGGTGTGGGGGTGGATTTGCTTTGGGGGTTGGGGGCGTGTATTGTTTTCTGAGTCGCCGGGTGCGAAACGGAAAGCCGGAAGGTGTGTACGGTTCGGTAGGCGGCCAAAAATAACTCTTCTTTTCCAATGGCCCTGTTGGGTGCGCTGCTTTGTGTGGTGTGCTGTGGGTGATGTTTTGGGGGGTCTGTTGTTTGAGAACTCAATAGTGTGCCAAGTTTGTTGATACCGATTGTTTTATTGATTGGTTGAAATTATGGCTGGATCATTGCGCACCCCCGTGTGTGGTGGTCTGGTTTTCAGCTGGTTTCGAATTTTGTGCAGCCGTGCCGGCCGTTATTTCCGGTGGGTGTGGTTGTGTCTGTTTGATTTGTTTTACTTCAACGGAGAGTTTGATCCTGGCTCAGGATGAACGCTGGCGGCGTGCTTAACACATGCAAGTCGAACGATGATCCCAGCTTGCTGGGGGATTAGTGGCGAACGGGTGAGTAACACGTGAGTAACCTGCCCTTGACTCTGGGATAAGCCTGGGAAACTGGGTCTAATACCGGATATGACCGTCTGACGCATGTCAGGTGGTGGAAAGCTTTTGTGGTTTTGGATGGACTCGCGGCCTATCAGCTTGTTGGTGGGGTAATGGCCTACCAAGGCGACGACGGGTAGCCGGCCTGAGAGGGTGACCGGCCACACTGGGACTGAGACACGGCCCAGACTCCTACGGGAGGCAGCAGTGGGGAATATTGCACAATGGGCGCAAGCCTGATGCAGCGACGCCGCGTGAGGGATGACGGCCTTCGGGTTGTAAACCTCTTTCAGTAGGGAAGAAGCGAAAGTGACGGTACCTGCAGAAGAAGCGCCGGCTAACTACGTGCCAGCAGCCGCGGTAATACGTAGGGCGCAAGCGTTATCCGGAATTATTGGGCGTAAAGAGCTCGTAGGCGGTTTGTCGCGTCTGCTGTGAAAGACCGGGGCTCAACTCCGGTTCTGCAGTGGGTACGGGCAGACTAGAGTGCAGTAGGGGAGACTGGAATTCCTGGTGTAGCGGTGAAATGCGCAGATATCAGGAGGAACACCGATGGCGAAGGCAGGTCTCTGGGCTGTAACTGACGCTGAGGAGCGAAAGCATGGGGAGCGAACAGGATTAGATACCCTGGTAGTCCATGCCGTAAACGTTGGGCACTAGGTGTGGGGGACATTCCACGTTTTCCGCGCCGTAGCTAACGCATTAAGTGCCCCGCCTGGGGAGTACGGCCGCAAGGCTAAAACTCAAAGGAATTGACGGGGGCCCGCACAAGCGGCGGAGCATGCGGATTAATTCGATGCAACGCGAAGAACCTTACCAAGGCTTGACATGAACCGGTAATACCTGGAAACAGGTGCCCCGCTTGCGGTCGGTTTACAGGTGGTGCATGGTTGTCGTCAGCTCGTGTCGTGAGATGTTGGGTTAAGTCCCGCAACGAGCGCAACCCTCGTTCTATGTTGCCAGCGCGTTATGGCGGGGACTCATAGGAGACTGCCGGGGTCAACTCGGAGGAAGGTGGGGACGACGTCAAATCATCATGCCCCTTATGTCTTGGGCTTCACGCATGCTACAATGGCCGGTACAAAGGGTTGCGATACTGTGAGGTGGAGCTAATCCCAAAAAGCCGGTCTCAGTTCGGATTGGGGTCTGCAACTCGACCCCATGAAGTCGGAGTCGCTAGTAATCGCAGATCAGCAACGCTGCGGTGAATACGTTCCCGGGCCTTGTACACACCGCCCGTCAAGTCACGAAAGTTGGTAACACCCGAAGCCGGTGGCCTAACCCTTGTGGGGGGAGCCGTCGAAGGTGGGACCGGCGATTGGGACTAAGTCGTAACAAGGTAGCCGTACCGGAAGGTGCGGCTGGATCACCTCCTTTCTAAGGAGCTGCTAGCAGCTGTTCCGTGTTCTGTGTATGCAGTTCGTGGTGGTTGTCAGTGTTGCCCATTGCGCAGGCGTCTGTTCTGCGGTGGGTGCTCATGGGTGGAATATCAACGAATCAAACTTGTTTGGCATGGCCTTTACCGGTTGTGTCCTGGTGCCAGTACGGCAGCATGTGTCTCTGCTTTTTGTGGGGGTGGGTGTTGTTGGGAACGCTGCCGGGGTGCGTGGTTTGTGGGGGTTGTGTTTGGCGCACTGTTGGGTCCTGAGGCAACAGGACCTTTTTGCAGCAATGCAGAGGGCATCGTTCTGGTGTTTCTTTTGTTCCTGCTTCCGGTTCTGCCGCGTGTCCCTGTGTGGGGTGGTGGTGGTCTGGTTGATGGGGTTGTTGTTTGAGAACTACATAGTGGACGCGAGCATCTGAGACATGCATGGCTGGCCTTTCGGGGTTGGTGTGTGTGTTTCTACAGCAATTTCTTATGAATGAACCTGGCCCTTGTGGTCGTGGTTCTCTCGAGTAAGTTTTTGATCTTTGTGTGGTCAAGTTTTTAAGGGCACACGGTGGATGCCTTGGCATTAGGAGCCGAAGAAGGACGTAGGAATCTGCGATAAGCCTGGGGGAGTTGATAACCGAGCGTTGATCCCAGGATGTCCGAATGGGGAAACCCCGCACAACGCTGCAAGGTGATTGTGTGACCCGCATCTGAACACATAGGGTGCGTGGGGGGAACGCGGGGAAGTGAAACATCTCAGTACCCGCAGGAAGAGAAAACAATAGTGATTCCGTTAGTAGTGGCGAGCGAACGCGGATCAGGCTAAACCGTTCCATGTGTGATAGCCGGCGGGCGTTGCATGGGCGGGGTTGTGGGACTTTCCGTGATGGTTCTGCCGGACCGTTGGGGTGATGTGCAGGCATAGGTGAACGGTCTTGAAAGGCCGGCCAGAGAGGGTGGGAGCCCCGTAACCGTAATGTTGTGTGCAGCCTGGAGAGTATCCCAAGTAGCACGGGGCCCGAGAAATCCCGTGCGAATCTGTCAGGACCACCTGATAAGCCTAAATACTTCCTAATGACCGATAGCGGACCAGTACCGTGAGGGAAAGGTGAAAAGTACCCCGGGAGGGGAGTGAAACAGTACCTGAAACCGTGTGCTTACAATCCGTCGGAGCAACCGCGAGTGATCGCATAGTAGTTGTGACGGCGTGCCTTTTGAAGAATGAGCCTGCGAGTTAGTGTTACGTCGCGAGGTTAACCCGTGTGGGGTAGCCGTAGCGAAAGCGAGTCTGAACAGGGCGAGTGTAGTGGCGTGATCTAGACCCGAAGCGGAGTGATCTACCCATGGCCAGGTTGAAGCGACGGTAAGACGTCGTGGAGGACCGAACCCACTTCAGTTGAAAATGGAGGGGATGAGCTGTGGGTAGGGGTGAAAGGCCAATCAAACTCCGTGATAGCTGGTTCTCCCCGAAATGCATTTAGGTGCAGCGTTGCGTGTTTCTTGCCGGAGGTAGAGCTACTGGATGGCCGATGGGCCCTACAAGGTTACTGACGTCAGCCAAACTCCGAATGCCGGTAAGTGAGAGCGCAGCAGTGAGACTGTGGGGGATAAGCTTCATAGTCGAGAGGGAAACAGCCCAGACCACCAACTAAGGCCCCTAAGCGTGTGCTAAGTGGGAAAGGATGTGGAGTTGCGAAGACAACCAGGAGGTTGGCTTAGAAGCAGCCATCCTTGAAAGAGTGCGTAATAGCTCACTGGTCAAGTGATTCCGCGCCGACAATGTAGCGGGGCTCAAGTACACCGCCGAAGTTGTGGATTTCACACATTGCCCTAGCCTTCGTGGTTCAGGGGTGTGGAGTGGTAGGGGAGCGTCGTGTGGGCAGTGAAGTCGCGGTGGAAACCAGCGGTGGAGCCTACACGAGTGAGAATGCAGGCATGAGTAGCGAAAGACGGGTGAGAAACCCGTCCGCCGAATGATCAAGGGTTCCAGGGTCAAGCTAATCTGCCCTGGGTAAGTCGGGACCTAAGGCGAGGCCGACAGGCGTAGTCGATGGACAACGGGTTGATATTCCCGTACCGGCGAAAAACCGCCCATGCCAAGCGGGGGATACTAACCGCCCGGAGCCTGCCCGCTCACCCTTGTGGTGTTGTGGGTTTTGGCCGAGCGCGGGACCTGATCCCGGGAGGTAAGCGTATTAACAGGTGTGACGCAGGAAGGTAGCCGGGCCGGGCGATGGTTGCCCCGGTCTAAGGATGTAGGGTCAGGGATAGGCAAATCCGTTCCTGTGTGCTTCGAGCACGTTCCTGAGATCTGATGGGACTCCCGTATGGGGGGATCCGGTGATCCTATGCTGCCTAGAAAAGCATCGACGCGAGGTTTTAGCCGCCCGTACCCCAAACCGACACAGGTGATCAGGTAGAGAATACCAAGGCGATCGAGAGAATTATGGTTAAGGAACTCGGCAAAATGCCCCCGTAACTTCGGGAGAAGGGGGGCCTGCCCCGTGATGGAGACTTGCTCTCCGTGAGCGGGTGTGGGCCGCAGAGACCAGGGGGAAGCGACTGTTTACTAAAAACACAGGTCCGTGCGAAGTCGCAAGACGATGTATACGGACTGACTCCTGCCCGGTGCTGGAAGGTTAAGAGGACCGGTTAGCCACCTTGTGTGGCGAAGCTGAGAATTTAAGCCCCAGTAAACGGCGGTGGTAACTATAACCATCCTAAGGTAGCGAAATTCCTTGTCGGGTAAGTTCCGACCTGCACGAATGGAGTAACGACTTCCCCGCTGTCTCAACCATAAACTCGGCGAAATTGCAGTACGAGTAAAGATGCTCGTTACGCGCAGCAGGACGGAAAGACCCCGAGACCTTTACTATAGTTTGGTATTGGTGTTCGGAGTGGCTTGTGTAGGATAGGTGGGAGACGTTGAAACCCGGACGCCAGTTCGGGTGGAGTCATCGTTGAAATACCACTCTGGTCACTTTGGACATCTAACTTCGGCCCGTGATCCGGGTCAGGGACAGTGCCTGATGGGTAGTTTAACTGGGGCGGTTGCCTCCTAAAAAGTAACGGAGGCGCCCAAAGGTTCCCTCAGCCTGGTTGGCAATCAGGTGTCGAGTGTAAGTGCACAAGGGAGCTTGACTGTGAGAGAGACATCTCAAGCAGGGACGAAAGTCGGGACTAGTGATCCGGCGGTACATTGTGGAATGGCCGTCGCTCAACGGATAAAAGGTACCTCGGGGATAACAGGCTGATCTTGCCCAAGAGTCCATATCGACGGCATGGTTTGGCACCTCGATGTCGGCTCGTCGCATCCTGGGGCTGGAGTAGGTCCCAAGGGTTGGGCTGTTCGCCCATTAAAGCGGTACGCGAGCTGGGTTTAGAACGTCGTGAGACAGTTCGGTCCCTATCCGCTGCGCGCGCAGGAAATTTGAGAAGGGCTGTCCTTAGTACGAGAGGACCGGGACGGACGAACCTCTGGTGTGTCAGTTGTACTGCCAAGTGCATCGCTGATTAGCTACGTTCGGATGGGATAACCGCTGAAAGCATCTAAGCGGGAAGCTCGCTTCAAGATGAGATTTCCATACACAGTTATGTGTGAGAGGCCCCCAGCCAGACCACTGGGTTGATAGGCCGGATGTGGAAGCGAGGACTAAAGACTCGTGAAGCTGACCGGTACTAATAGGCCAACAACTTACACCACACAACACACTGCACGCGTCCACTATGTGGTTCCCGAACAACAACCCGCACCAAGGGTTGCCGGAACCAACAACTAAATAACAACACCACAGTTGTAACCAAAAGTCTTCCCACCCACCCCCACCAAAAAGGGGGCCGGGACGGGTAACAGAGTTACGGCGGTCATAGCGTGGGGGAAACGCCCGGTCCCATTCCGAACCCGGAAGCTAAGACCCACAGCGCCGATGGTACTGCACCCGGGAGGGTGTGGGAGAGTAGGACACCGCCGGACAACCATTAAGGCAAGAGCCCCGACCACAGGTCGGGGCTCTTCCCCTTTAACCACCACCCCTAAACCAAGACCCCTGCAAAGCATCCATCAACCGGGAAGATCCGGTGAGCTCCAGAAATCGGCCACATGGGGCGCCAGCGCTTTGCCTTGCTGAAATCCTGCTCGGGCCGCTGACGGACGCAAGGACAAATCCATCGCCCTGACGCCGAACATGTACTGGGATTCGTTGTGAGGAAAGATTGTTTCAACCTGGCTGCCGTTGGCATGCAGCGCGTCCACCTGCCCAGCGAGGTGCATGCCCCACTCCAACGGAGTCCGCGTACGGCCGCCGAAAGGGGCCAACACCAGCACCCGTGAGTACCCAGTTGCCAGATCTGCGTTCTCGGCGTTGGCGCGGTATCCGCCGTCGATGTACTGGTTGCTGCCGATGCTGTAGGCGAAGCCGCTGGCGCAGCTGGCGGCAACTGCGTCTACCAGATCCACTCCGCTGTGGCGGTGGAATACCACCGGATCACCCGTCCGGGCATCCACCGCGGTCAGGAGGATTGTCCGTTCCGGCCACTGCGCTTGGGGCAAGCGGGTTGCCACTGTGTCACGCCATCGTGCGCTGCAGCCTTCCAGGGCTTCGGCCATGTCAATGGCTGCTGCCCCCAATCGCCGGCGCATATCGGCCATGTCCGTGGAAGCACTCATGATGTTGCCGGTCCGTTCCATCTGGTCCGCTACTGGCCTGGCGCCAGACCCAACCACGCCAAACCCGGCCACGCCAGCCCCAACCCGGCCAGCCCGTACATTCTTCGCCGGTTCCGGCGGGGATGCGGCAACGATGGCATCGAACAGCTCGGTTGGGGTGGCGCCGGCGAGTTGGGCTGCGGCGGTGGACCCTGCTGAGGTGCCAATGGTCAGGTCTGCCGTGGTGACGTCCAGCCCAGCGTCGAACAGGCCGGCGATAATTCCGATCAGCCACGCGTTGCCGGTTGAGCCGCCGCCACCGAGGACCAAGGCCCGTCGGGGCGTTGCCGGTCCCGTGACGGCCGAATCGGCGTCGACATGTGGCTGGGACTGGACGGGCGCCGGTAACCCGGGCGCCGTCGTCGGGCCGGCGTTAAGTGATGAAGTAGTTGATGTGTCCATGGGAGTCGCCTTTCGCGAAGTGCGTGACGGACGCTCCCACTCGCGACCAGCTCAGTCGCGGGATCGTGGACTGCAGGGAGCGCCCACTATGGATACTGCGTTCATGGGTCTCACCTCCTGTCGAAAGTTCACGATCACGCGAAAAGTTATCACTCTGTAGGCACCTGCGCAATTGTTGGGCAGGCGCCGGTAGAGTCTGGGGATGAATCTCACACGATACGTCTCCCCAGGCGCGGGCAGAGCGGGCGGCGAACGGGTGAACCTGCGCCCTGTTGAGCTTTCAGACGCGAAAGACCTGGCTGCTGCTTATCTGCGTAATCGAAGGCATTTGGAGCAATGGGAGCCCACCCGTGGAGATGACTTCTTCACCGTGGGAGGCCAGGAGGCTTCGATACAGGCCAAGCTCGGCCTCTATGCCGCTGGCAGCGAAGTGCCATGGGTCGTCACCGGCAGCCGGGGCATTCAAGGAATGATCACACTGACCGGCATTGTCCGCGGTCCTTTCCAGAACGCCAATCTGGGCTATTGGATTGATGCGGAATGCACCGGCAGGGGTTTGGCGTCGTGCGCGGTTGCCGCCGTCGTGAATATGGCAACAGAGGAGCTCGGCCTCCATCGGGTCCAGGCCGCGACACTGCTCCACAACACAGCGTCCCAAGCTGTCCTCAACCGATCCGGCTTCGAACGGATCGGCGTTGCGCCCGCCTACCTGCACATCGCGGGGGAATGGCAGGACCACCTTTTGTTCCAGCGCGTCCTGTTCTGATGGGGCACAGCGGGAGGTCTGATGGGCAGCATGGGGGGCACGGGCCAATGCCGTAGGGTACGCCAAGGGCGTAAAGCACCCCTAAAAACCCCGAAAATCCGGTGATTTTGGTCAAAAAGGCGCGGAAACACGCGGAATTTGCTGGCCATGCCAGCCCAAGCTGGTAAGTTTTCGAACAGTGGCTTGCTCGCATTCCGCTTGAAAGCTCAAAAACGTATGAGTCCAGGAGGACGTAAATGGCTAAGAACCGTAGTGAACTCGTTGCAGAGGTAGCAGGCAAGGCTGGCACCAGCCAGGCAGCAGTCAACTCCGTGCTCGATGCACTGTTCGAAGTTTTCGAGACTTCTGTCGCCGCCGGCGAGAAGATCACCATCCCGGGCTGGCTCGCAGTTGAGCGCACCGACCGTGCAGCCCGCACCGGCCGCAACCCGCAGACCGGCGAGACCATCCAGATCGCAGCCGGCCACAGCGTCAAGCTGACCGCTGGCTCCAAGCTGAAGGCTGCTGTCGCAAAGAAGAAGTAATTACTCTTCGGCGAACGCCTGGAAGGGACGGCAACCTGACGGTTGCCGTCCCTTCTGCTTTTTACATATCCACATAGCACCCGTGATGCACATAGCACCCTCCCGATTCGCAGCCTTGCGACAGGTAGCGGACAATGGATGAGTGCCATCAGCAAGAAATTCCGCAACTGCCCCTTCGCCTGTTCCCACGCCGGGAGCGCGGGGAGGCACTACAGTCGCGGGGATTTCCGTACCGTGGCAATTGGCCGGTCTGGCGGCGCTGTTCCTGACGCTCGCCGCGGCACTCATCTTCTCAGGTGCTTCCGCAGCACGGCAGGTCTCGGACCCCGGCGAGTTGGTCCGGTGGGGCCTTCCGGTCGCAAAGGCCATCCACAACGTCTCCGTGGCAACTGTGGTGGGCGGTTTGATTTTTGCAGTCGGCATCTTGCCCAAGAACCTCGGTGGCTCGCGGTCCCGCGACAAGAATGTTGAAGCACCCGAACACCCCGCTTTTGCCCGGGCCCTCGCCGTCGCTGCAGCCGCGGGAGCAGCATGGACATTGTCCGCAGTGGCAGTCCTCGTCCTGACCTACGCAGACGTAGCGGGCCAAGGGCTCTCCGGCGACGCCGAGTTCACCCGTTCGCTGGTGTACTTCATGACGGACATCGAGACGGGCAAGGCCTGGCTCGCCGTCACCATCATCGCCGCAGTGGTCACTACCGCGCTGTTCGGGGTGCGCTCCTTGACCGGGCTGGCGTTCACTCTGCTGCTGGCCCTGATCGGGCTCATTCCCACCGCATTGATCGGACACTCGTCGAGTTCCAGTGACCACGAAGGCGCCATCAACTCACTGGGACTTCACCTCGTAGGGGTCTCTACGTGGGTGGGCGGAATCATCATGCTCGCTGTCCTTTCCACGATCCTCACGGGTTCCCGGAGCAAGGGAACGCCGGACATCACCGAACAAACCCTCCGGCGGTTCTCGGCACTGGCCGGCTTCGCCTTTGTGCTGGTGTTCGCCTCCGGCGTCATCAATGCTGCCATCCGCGTGACAAACCCCGCGGACCTGTTCGGCTCACCGTACGGCCAACTCATTGTCGCGAAGTCCTTGGCCACGCTCGTGCTGGGTGGCATCGGGTTCATGCACCGCCAGTGGGTCATTCCCCAGCTCGGCAAGAACGGTTCCATGTCTGCCCGCCGCGTGCTATGGCAACTGGTTCTGGTTGAGCTGCTGGTCATGGGCGCGACGTCGGGACTTGCCGTTGCGCTGGGCCGATCGGCTCCGCCGCAGCCCACCACCTATGCGCCTGATGCATCGCCGTCGTTCATCCTCTCCGGCTACGAGCTCCCACCGGAGCTCACTCCGGAACGCTGGTTGACGGAATGGCGATTCGACTGGCTGTGGGTGGGAGTGGCGCTGTTTGGTGCGGTCACCTACATCATGGGCATCATCAAGGTCCGCAGGCGCGGAGACAAATGGTCCTGGTTCCGATCGGTGAACTGGCTGATCGGCCTCGTGGTGCTGACGTACATCACCTCCGGCCCGCCTGCCGTTTATGGCCGCGTGCTGTTCTCTGCGCACATGGTGGACCACATGGCCCTGACCATGGTTGCCCCGATCTTCCTCGTTTTGGGCGCACCCGTCACGCTTGCCCTGCGGGCACTGCCTTCCAGGGGAGAGGGAGCCCACGGCTCACGGGGACTTCGCGAATGGCTGCTGGTGTTTGTGCATTCCAGGTTCTCGCAGATCGTGACACACCCGTTGTTCGCCGCAGCCAACTTCGCAGGTTCCATCGTCCTGTTCTACTACTCGGACCTTTTCGGCCTCGCGATGCGAGAGCACGTGGGCCACGAGCTCATGAACGTGCACTTCCTCCTGACCGGCTACATCTTTGTGCTGAGCATGATCGGCAGCGATCCTCTGCCCCGCCGCGCGCCCTACCCGATGCGCCTGCTTCTCCTGCTGGCCACCATGGGCTTCCACGCGTTCTTCGGCGTGGCCATCATGGGTGGCACCGGGCTGCTGGCAGCCGACTACTTTGGAAACCTGGGCCGCGCCTGGGGTCCGTCGGCCATTGGAGACCAGCAACTGGGTGGCGCAGTTGCGTGGGGAATCGGCGAAGTACCCACATTGCTGGTGGCGATCGGAGTGGCCGTGATGTGGTCACGCTCGGATGAACGGGAGACCCGTCGCGTTGATCGTGCCGCGGACAGGAATAACGACGCCGACCTGAGCGCTTACAACGATATGTTTGCCCGGCTCGCTGACCGCGATGCCAAAATGGCAGGCCGCACTGCCCAGCCTTCCAGGACGGTCGAACCATCCCGGACCGCCCAGGCCGAACGTGGCGACGCCGAGAGCAGCAATGCCGAACGCGGCGACGCCGAACGCAACAATGTCGAACGCCCAGACTCTGCAGTGCAGACTGAACCGAACACCAAGCTGGAAGGACGCTGATGAGCGAAACCGTACGCACCCAACTCCGGGTCCGGGCCTCCGAACTGGAGGGCCGCGGCTGGCTCAACACGGGCGGCAAATCCTTGGACTTGGAGTCCTTGCGCGGCAAGATCGTGCTGCTGGACTTCTGGACCTTCTGCTGCATCAACTGCCTGCACGTTCTTGACGAACTGCGCCCCCTCGAGGAGAAGTACTCCGACGTCCTGGTGACGGTGGGCGTACATTCGCCCAAGTTCGAGCACGAAGCGGATCCCGTAGCGCTGGCATCGGCCGTTGAGCGCTACGAGATCCACCACCCGGTCCTGGACGACCCGGAACTAGCCACGTGGAAGGCCTACACGGCCCGTGCCTGGCCCACGCTGGTGGTCGTCGATCCCGAGGGGTACATCGTGGCCCACCTTTCCGGCGAAGGCCATGCCGACGGCCTGGCTGTCCTGCTGGAAGAACTCGTCGCCGAGCATGAAGCCAAGGGAACCCTCCATCGCGGCAACGGCCCCTACGTGGCTCCCGTGCCGACGTCGGGCACTTTGCGTTTCCCGGGCAAAGCCACGCAGCTGCCGAACGGCAACTACCTCGTAGTCGACTCCGGCCACCACCGTCTGGTGGAGCTTCGACCGGACCTGGAAACCGTAGAGCGCGTCATCGGCTCCGGCACCAAGGGGTACCTGGACGGCCAAGCGGAGATCGCACAGTTCAATGAGCCCCAGGGCGTCGCGCTGCTCCCGTCGGAGCTTGCATGGAAACTGGGCTACGACGCCGTGGTGGCCGATACCGTCAACCACCGCCTCCGTGGAGTGACACTCAGCTCCGGTTACGTGCAGACGGTCGCCGGGAACGGTGTGCAGCGGTTGCTCGACGCCGGACCCGCCCGAGTGACGGACACGGGCGCCGGTACTTGGTCTGAACATCACGACGCCGGCCCTGCTGACTTCGCGGCCGACGCCATCGATGTGGGGGCGCTGGGTCTGGGCACCGAGGTTTCCCTGTCCTCACCGTGGGACGTGGTGTGGAGCGATAAGCTGCAGCGTGTTGTTATCGCCATGGCCGGCACACACCAGATCTTCGCCTTCGACCCCCTGGGCAACGAGGTTTCCATCCTGGCCGGCTCCGGTCTGGAGGGCCTGCTGGACGGCAAGGCTGAAGAGGCCTGGTTCGCCCAGTCCTCCGGCCTGGCGATCGACGCCGATGGCAACATCTGGGTTGCGGACTCGGAAACGTCGTCCCTTCGCCGGTTGGTGCTGAGCGACTCGGGCGTCACCGTGGAAACCGCGGTGGGCAAAGGGTTGTTCGATTTCGGCTTCCGCGATGGCGAGGCCGCTGAGGCCCGGTTGCAGCACCCCTTGGGTGTCACCGTCTTGCCGGACGGTTCTGTAGCCATCGCAGATACTTACAACGGCGCCGTCCGCCGCTACGACCCCGCTACCAAGTCGGTGTCCACGTTGGCGAGGGGCCTCGCTGAGCCTAGTGATGTCGTGGTGGTCCAGGTGGAAGGCAGTGAGCCGCTGCTTGTCGTGGTGGAGTCCAACAAGCACCAACTGGTCCTGGTTCCGATCCCCAAGGAAGCCCAGCAAGTGGACGAAGGCGCTTCCCAGACGCACCGTCCCAAGAGCCCGGTGACCCCCGGCCCGTTGGAACTGGCCGTCCGTTTCACTGCGCCGACAGGCCAGAAGCTGGACGACCGATGGGGCGATCCCACGCAGATGAAGATCTCTTCCACGCCGCCGGAACTCCTGGTCTCCGGAGGTGGAACATCGGTGGGCTTGCTGCGCACCCTGGAACTCTCCGCCGACGTTCCCGAAGGCATCCTTCACATCACCGCCCGTGCGGCTGCTTGTGATGGACCTGAAACTGAGGACGGCGAAATCCCGGACCACGCCGCCTGCCACCTCTACCAGCAGGATTGGGGCATTCCGGTAGTCCTGCAGGCCGACGGTGAGTCCGAGTTGGTGTTGGACCTGCGCGGCATGGACTAACCCACTGACTGAAATGGCCCGGGCCCACTTTTCAATAGGTTGGCCCGGGCCTTTTTCATGCCCTGGAACTGCTCGAAGGCGAGTGAATGCGGCGGGCCGGTGCAGCAGGTGAGTGCGGCCGACGTGCCAATGGCAGGCCTGTGCGGCGAGCCGGGGAAGCTTAGAAGGTCAGCATCGGGGTGACTGTCACAGTGTCGGCGTTGACATCCAGTTGGGTGGTGAAGCTGAAATCGTGCTCAACGCTGAGGTCGTTGACGTACCCGGTGAACAGGTTGATTTCCCGGGCGGTCAGGGTGGCCTTGCCGTTCAGGGGAGCCACCACCCATTTGCCGCCGAAAGGTTCGATAGTGATCTTGGGGTATTCCGTGATGGCCCACTTGATGGTTCCGTCCACCACACGGGCGTTGCTGGCGTGGTAGAAGGGGCAATCGGGCTGGAGCCGTTGCTGTTCGGTGGCCTGCGCCGCGCAGCTGTCCAGGAATTCGCGGACCTTCCCGGCGACTGCCTCGTTCATGGACTTGGTGGAACGCGTCTGCAGGTTCAGGGGAGCCTGGCCGCCGTCGCGGGTTGAGACGAGGGCCGAGGTGGGCGGCGCCTCGAAGAAGGTCCCGTTGAGGCTGGCCTCGTACTTACCGGGGAAGAAGACAGCGAAGGTGTTGCGGCCATTGGGCATATTGACGGGCACACCGTTGAGGGTGGCTTCGCTGGCATTGACCACCGTGACCTCAATGGTGGGCAGCGTGGTGGGCACGAACGCCCACTTGGCGAAGAACAGCCACTGCGTCCCGGTCCGTTCCATCAGGAACTCGGTGTGGAGTTTGCTGCCGTCCAGGGTGTAGTCGACGGGGACTGCCACGCGGTTGCTGCCCCGCGATTCAGGGTTCCCCACTGTGACGTCGGACATCTTGGAAGCGGCTGTTTGCAGGGCGGTGCCATCCAGCATGGCGGCGTTCGAGCTGGGCACTTTGGCCCGCAGGAGGCCCAGCGCTTCTTCGCCCTCGCCCTTCTGCAGCGCCGCCAGGTACTCCTTGACGGGCTGTTGTGGGCTGGCCACCGACGAGCTCACCAAATTGATGCAGACGATGGCCCCGGCGGCAGCAAGCATCAGACCGAGCAGCCATCCGGCTGCGGTCTTGACGAACGCTTGACTCAACTGCACGCCCTTTACGTTACCTGCCGCGGCAGCGATCACTGTGCAGGAAGGCGCCGATATGACGTATGTCCACCGATTGGAGAAGGCTCGACGGCGGGCGGCAACAAGCGTTGTTGCCACCCGGCGTCGTACTGGTGCCCGTCAGGCGGGACTAGCGGCGGCGCCGTGAGGAGGTGCCGAAGACGCCGCGCATGAGGTCACGGCCCAGCTGCGTGCCCATGGACCGGACCATGCTTTTCAGCCCGCCGCCCAGCGCACCACCGAGGGCGCCGGCGATGTCTCCGAACATGCCATCCTGCTGGGCCGGAGCCTGCTGCGGAACTGGAGCAGGCGCGGGAACCGGGTAGGGCTCAGGTGATGAGGACCGCGAGCTGGGGCGGCCGAGGATCTCTTCCTCGATCCGGCGCGCTTCGGCGTCGATGTCGGACTGGGAAACCCCGGAACCCCCGGATGATGCGGAAGGCACCGGTGGCAGTCCCGGAGCAGCATCGCCGGTGGATACGGCGGCCTGGCCACTCAACTTCTCGTACGCGGAGAGGTTGTCCACGGCGGTGCCGTACTTCACCAACAAGGAGGACCCTGCCACGGTGCTCTTGATGAGGTCGTCCGCGCTGGGACCCATGACGGACTCCGGGGCGCGGAGCCGGGTCAACGCAACCGGTGTGGGCGCACCCTTCTCATTCATGACGGTGATGACGGCCTCGCCGATGCCCGCGGACGTGAGCGTTTCTTCGAGGTCGTAGTCACTGACGGGGAACGTGGAGACGGTGGCCTTCAACGCTTTGGCATCCTCGGGGGTGAAGGCGCGCAAGGCGTGCTGGATGCGGTTGGCGAGCTGGCCCAGGACGTCAGCAGGAACATCCTTGGGTGTCTGCGTGACGAAGAAGATGCCCACCCCTTTGGAGCGGATGAGCCGGACGGTGGTGGTGATGGCGTCGAGGAAGGCCTTGGAGGCGCCGTTGAACAGCAGATGGGCTTCGTCCAGGAAGAAGACGAGCTTGGGCTTGTCCAGGTCGCCGGCTTCGGGGAGGTCCTCGAAAAGATCAGCCAGGAGCCACATGAGGAACGTGGAGAACAACAGGGGCTTGGTCTGCAGCGTTGGCAATTCAAGGCAGCTGATCACGCCCCGGCCATCCGGCGCTGTGCGGAGCAGTTCGGCGGTATCGAACTCGGGCTCGCCGAAGAACTTCTCCATCCCCTGGGCCTCAAGGGTGACCAGTTCGCGGAGGATCACGCCGGCTGTGGCTTTGGAAAGCCCGCCAAGGTTTGCCAGTTCGGTCTTGCCCTCGTCCGAGGTCAGGAACTGGATGACCGCACGGAGGTCCTTGAGGTCGATCAGCTCCAGGTTGTTCTTGTCCGCGAAGTGGAAAATCAGTTGGAGGCTGGATTCCTGCGTGTCGTTCAAATCCATGATGCGCGAGAGCAGGATTGGCCCGAACGAGGTGATGGTGGCACGGACGGGAATACCGTGGCCATCCCCACCGAGCGAGAGGAACTCAACGGGAAAATTCTTCGCAGACCACTCCTGCCCCAGCGCCGAGGTGCGTGCGGTCAGCTTCTCACTGCCGGTGGCGGGCGTGGCCAGTCCTGAAAGATCACCCTTGATGTCCGCGAGGAAAACCGGGACACCCGCCGTACACAGTTGTTCGGCCATCATGTGCAGCGTGACCGTCTTGCCGGTGCCCGTGGCGCCGGCCACCAGTCCGTGCCGGTTCATCATGGCGAGCGGGAGCCGGACCTGGGCCTCTTTGTGGATCTCACCGTCCACGATCGCGGCGCCCAGCTCGATGGTGGCACCTTCCAGGGTGTACCCCTGCTGGATGGTGGCGAGTTTCTCGGCAGTTGTTGCAGTGGGTTTCTTGGCCATGCGCATAGCTTAGCTGTGCACGGCAAGATCCTTGCTGAACGCCAAATGCTTGATGTCCTCGGGGTCTGCGGCGAGGTCGAACAGCGCCTTGTAGCCCGTGGCAAGGTAGAGGTTTTTCGCCTCCGGCTGGCGCGGGCCGGTGGTGAGGTAGAGCTTCCGGTAGCCGCGTCGTCGCGCCTCATTTTCCAGTTCCGTCAGGACCAGGCGTGCCAAGCCGCGACGTCGGTGGGCCGAGTGCGTCCAGATCCGCTTGAGTTCGGCAGTGTGGTCGTCATAGCGCCGGAACGCGCCGCCGGCCACTGACTCGCCATTCTCCTGGATGATGATCAACGCGCCGTGCGGGGCAGCGAACTCTTCGGCAGGGTACCGGTTCAGTTCCTCCGCGGCCCCTTCGCTGCTGAACAGGTCGCCATAGCGGGTGTTGTATTCGACGGCGAGCTCGTCCAGGAGGGGGCGAACGCGGGGATCGCGCATGGGCAGGCTGAGGACGGTCAGGCCCGACGTCGGCAGGGTTGGCGTTGTTGTCATGTCAGGCCTTTCGTAGGTGGAATCCAAGTAGGTAGCAGTTAATGCCGTTTTGAGGGCTCATAACGGCGTTAGCTGCGACTCAGTTGGGCGGGCGGCAGCAACAGTGGACAGGATCCTCCGCGCCAGGGCGTCGTTCTCCCGGAAGGGTGCTGCGTTGGTGTTGGGCCGTGCAAAAGCCCCGGCACCCCACCCGGACGTCCACGGGCCCACCGCGAACAAACCCCTCTGAGGAGTACCAACAGGGGACAGGACCTCGTGATTCCCGGAGACCAGCAGCTTTCCTGTGGAGTGGGCACCGTCGGAGGTGAGGAGCCGTTGTTCGGTGCCCCATCCGGCGTCGTGCAGGTCAAACAACGCGGGGTTGGCGGAACGTTCCACCGAAGCGGCAGGCAGTCGCGCCTCAATGTACGCGGCGGCGTCCACCACAACGGGCGATTGGAACGAGCCGGCAACGAACCTGCCCATGGAATCGTCGGCACGGACCCACATGCCCGGACCCAGGAACTTCAGGAACCCGGCCCGGTGAAGTGCCAGCATCTCGCGGAGGCGGTGGGAGGGCGGACCGGAGTCGACGAAGCTGAAGAAGCCGTGCCACCACCCGTGAATGGCCTGCTGGGAGCGGGCATTGAGCCGTTCCTGCGGGACCAGGCGGCCGAGGTCCATGTAGACAAACAGCAAGGCGGTGAAAAGGGCCAGGGTCTCGGAATGGTCAGGGCTGGTGCGGAGATCAAGGTCGCGCTGGATATACGCGGCCACCGAGCGTTGCACTGAGTCATGGTCGGCGAACGCGCATCCGCTCAGGGGATGGTCCAGCTTCTCGAGGTCCAGGCGCAGCGCCGGATCCGGCACGGAGAAGTTGACCAGTTCTTCGCGGGCAGCGCTGTACCAATCGAGGGCCTCGAAACGTGACTCAAAACTGGTCCACGTCCCCAGTACCCGCTCCGGGTAGCCGGTGAAGAGCTCGCGGTAGTAGGCGTACCCGGCGTCCTTGGCGATCAGCGGCCACAGGTGCTTGCGGAAATCGAGTTCCTGATGCTCGGCGAGGAGCGCATCAATGGCCTCTGCGGTGAAGTATCGCGGGCGGGCGATTGGCTCGCCGCGCATCGTGGAGGAGATCTTGGAGTGGAAAGGTACACCGCGCCGGGACCCCGCCCAGACCCGCGGTTCGGCGCCGGAGGCTACGTAGTCCAGGTGGCCGTCGGGCGTTTCTTCGAAGCGGCCACCACGTCCCTCGAACAACAACACCAGCAGGTCCACGAACGCCAGGCCCATCCCGGAAACGATCACGTCCTGGCCGGGTTCAATCGCGGAGTAGTCCACGTCCGTGGTGTACGACGGCGGCGCATGGAACCCGCCGTGCCGGGCAGCGAACTCGCTGAGGCGGGCGGACTCGGGGTCGGGAACGGAATCTGTGTGCCCCAGCGCATACACCACGACGTCGGCAAGTACCTCCGCACCGGAAGCCAGCCGCACGCGGTGAGGACCGTCGTCGAGCCCGCCGTGAGACCCAGCGGAGGCGCCGTCCGCAACCGAACGCTCGACGGCGGTGGCCGTGTCCCGATGCACGGTGACCGTCGCGTCGGAGCCCAAAGCGCTGACGGCCCGGCCGAAGAACCATTCAAGGTACTTGCTCTGAAGTTGACGGGTGGGAAACGACCCCGGAGTCAGCGAGCGAAGCTGTTCGAGCAGGTGCGGCTCCAGCGAAGGAACATCCCGGATGCTGCCGTCCAGCACGCCCGACGCCCACGTGGACAATCCCGGCCCCTCCACCGACGGGCCGTCGCAGGCTACGGAGGCGTCCGTGAACATGGTGACGTCCGCAGCCGTGGAGTTCAGCAGCAGCCCGGGATCCTGGTCATAGCGCCAGATCCTCCCGGAACCGGGTTCATGGGGTTCGATGACGTGGATGTGCAGGGGACCGAGGAACAGCGCAGGACGGTTGGCGGCAAGTCGTTCCAGGACGCCGGCGGTGCGCGGGCCGCCGCCAATGAAGGCGATGGCTGGAACTCGTGACGGCATGGGATCTCCTGAAGAGCAGTGGTGTTGTGATGCCCAATCTAGGGACGAACCGGGCCGCTGGTCGAGGCGGTGGTCACGGCCGTTCACCACGCGTCACGTCACGTTAAGGCGCGCAAAGAAGGGACGCATATGGCGCCTGATGACATCGATTATGACGTTGTACGAACCCTTGCGAAGCCGCGCGAAGTCCAGTGAAGAAGTGCAAATTCCCGCCTTGCTGCGGGGTTTCGCACGCCCATAGATTGGCAGCCATCCGATAGACAACAACCGATCTGAAATGAGGTGGCGCATGAGTGCAATCGCACCGCCTGCCACGGCGGACACTGCACCGCCCACCCCGGATTACTCCGAGTACAAGCTGGTCCCTGCCCGTCACCCGTGGCGGTGGGTGGGCACCGTGCTGGTGGCTGCCGGCGTGGCCGCCATCGCGTGGTCGCTGGTCACCAACCCGCGCTGGGAGTGGGGCGTCGTGGCCGAGTGGTTCACCGCCCAGTCGGTAGTCAACGGACTCATCGAGACCCTCAAACTCACGGCCATCTCCGGTGTCCTTGGCTTCGTCCTCGGTTTCATCCTGGCCCTCATGCGCCTGTCGGCCTCGCCGCTGCTGGTCTCGGTGTCCTGGACGTTCTCCTGGATCTTCCGCTCCACGCCGCTGCTGGTCCAGCTCCTCCTTTGGTACAACCTGGGGTACCTGTACGAGAAGATCAGCCTGGGCATCCCGTTCACGGACGTCCGCTTCTTTGAAGCCCAGACCACCACGCTCATCAGCCAGTTCGCCGCAGCGGTCCTGGGCCTCACCTTGAACCAGGCGGCCTACTCCGCCGAAATCATCCGCGGCGGCATTCTCTCCGTCGACCAAGGCCAGCTTGAAGCCGCCTCGGCCTTGGGCATCCCGGCGTGGAAGCGTTCCACCAGGATCGTGCTTCCCCAGGCGATGCGGGCCATCCTGCCCAACGCGTTCAACGAGATCATCGGCCTGGTCAAGGGCACCTCGATCGTTTACGTCCTGGCCTACTCGGAGCTCTTCTACACGGTCCAGGTCATCTACAACCGGACCCAGCAGGTGCTGCCACTGCTCCTCGTGGCGACGCTCTGGTACGTGGTGATCACCTCCGTGCTGAGCGTCTTCCAGTACTACATCGAACGCCACTTCTCCAAGGGCGCCCTGCGGACCCTGCCGCTCACCCCGTTGCAGAAGGCCCGCAAGTTTTTCACCGCACACGTTGCTGTCTCTCCCACCAAGGACGCCCGATGAGCATCATTGCTTCACGCAAGGAAAACACGACGACCGCGGCACAGCCTGACGCTGAAGCTCCGGCCCGCGATTCGGCCGGCACAGTCCCGGCCGGCAAAGCTCCGGCCGGCGCAGCCAAGGCCGCCACCCGCGGCCAGGTGGACATCACCAACGTCCGGAAGTCCTTCGGCGCCACAGAGGTGCTCAAGGGTGTTTCCTTGTCCGTCCCACCGGGCGGTGTCGCGGTGATCGTGGGGCCGTCGGGCTCGGGCAAGTCCACTCTGCTGCGCACCATCAACCACCTGGAAAAAGTCGACGGCGGCTACATCACCATCGATGGCGAACTGGTGGGCTACGAAGTCCGCGGCAACAAGCTCCACGAACTGCGCGAGAAGGACATTCTCAAGCAGCGCACCCACATTGGCATGGTGTTCCAAAGCTTCAACCTGTTCCCGCACCTCACTGCCCTGGAGAACGTTATCGAGGCGCCCATCGTGGCCCAGAAGCGTTCCAAGGCCGAAGCCCGGAAGCGAGGATTGGAACTCCTGGATCGGGTGGGCCTGAAGGACCGTGCAGACGCCTACCCGCGCCAGCTGTCCGGAGGCCAGCAGCAACGCGTGGCAATAGCCAGGGCGCTGGCGCTTGATCCCAAGATCCTCCTTTTCGACGAGCCCACCTCAGCACTGGACCCCGAACTCGTCAACGAAGTCCTGGACGTCATCCGCGAACTCGCCAAGTCCGGTACCACGCTGATTGTGGTCACCCACGAGATGGGCTTTGCCCGGGACGTCGCAGACACCGTGGTCTTCATGGACCAGGGCCAGATCGTCGAATCCGGCACCCCGCAGGATATCTTCGCGAACCCCCGCGAGGAACGTACCCGCAGCTTCTTCTCCAAAGTCATCGAACCAGCTTTCAACATCTAGGACACTCCATGCTTCGCAAGACCCGCACCTTTGCCACGAATAAGAGCAAGCTCCTGGCGCTCGCAGTACTTCCCGCCGTCGTGCTTCCTGTGCTGGCCGGGTGCTCCGATCCCGGGGCGTCGGCAGCCAAGCCGGAGTCCGAAGCTGCCAAGAACGGCGTTGTCTACAACACCTCCGTTGACCAGAACCGTATCCGCGGCGAGAAGGACACAGCTGCCGCAGCGGCCGTCCCCGCAGCGATCGCCAAGGACGGCAAACTGACGGTGGCTACCACCGCCGGTTCCATTCCGCTGTCCTTCCACGCCACGGATGACAAGACGCCGATCGGTGTGGAGGTGGACATTGCCCAGCTCGTTGCTGACAAGCTCGGCTTGGAGCTGGACCTTCAAGTGACGTCGTGGGAGAACTGGCCGCTCAAGACCCAGTCCGGTGACTTCGAAGCCGTCTTCTCCAACGTGGGCATCAACGCAGCCCGCGTGAAGCTGTTCGACTTCTCCACCTACCGCGCCGCGTACATGGGCTTCGAAGCGAAGAAGAGCTCCACATACGACATCAAGGGTTCAGACGACATTTCCGGGCTGAAGATCTCCGTGGGCTCCGGCACCAACCAGGAGAAGATCCTGCTGGCCTGGAACAAGGAACTCGAGGACAAGGGCAAGGCGCCGGCCACCCTGCAGTATTACTCTTCTGATGCCGACACCATTCTGGCGCTCTCTTCGGGCCGCACGGACTTGAACCTGGCACCGTTCCCGTCCGTCACGTACCGCGAAAACACCCGCGACGACCTCAAGGTAGTGGGCAAGGTCAACGCCGGATGGCCGGCCGAAACGCTGGTAGCCGCCACGACGCTCAAGGGCAACGGATTGGCTCCGGCCATCACCGACGCACTGAACTCCACCATCAAGGACGGCTCCTACGGCAAGGTCCTGGAACGCTGGGGCCTCTCCGAGGAAGCCCTGCCGGAGTCCAAGACCGTCACCGAAGCGACGTTTGGGACCCCGGCCGGGACCACCAAATGAAGTTCCAGGTCCTTGACATCATTCCGCACCTGAAGAATCCGGTGACCGGAGAGATCGTCTCCACCGCCGACCGGCTGAACCAAGTGGTGGAAACGGCCCGCCGGGCCGAGGAGCTCGGTTTTGACAGCTTCTCCGTGGGGGAGCGTCACGCCGGCGAGTTCGTCTCGTCGTCCCCGACGACGGTTCTCGCCGCGATTGCCGCCGTCACCAGCCGCATCCGCCTGCAGACCGGCGTCACCGTGCTCTCCGTCCTGGACCCGGTACGGGTGGCGGAGGACTACGCCACCATCGACCAGCTGAGCCGAGGCCGCCTGGAGCTCGTGATCGGCAAAGGCAACGAAGTCCTGCAGTATCCGCTCTTTGGCCTGTCATTGGATGACCAATGGGACCTGCTCGCCGAGAAATACGCGCTGCTGCGCACGCTCTGGCGCAAGGAAAGTGTCACGTGGTCGGGTCGCTTCAGGCCCGCGCTCACCGAACCAACCACGACGACGCCCCGCCCCTTTGCGGGGTCGCCCCGGTTTTGGCACGGCTCGGCTACAACCCTGACGTCCGCTGCGCTCGCCGCCAAGTGGGGCGACCCGCTGTTCACGGCCAACGCCATCCAGCCACGGGAGAACTACAAGGTCCTGATCGACCACTACCGCGAAGAGTACGAGCGCCACGGGCACGATCCGCGGCACCAGTACCTCGGCTCGGGCAGCGGCGCCGGCGGAGTGTTCATCGCGGACACCACACAGGAAGCCATCCGCCAGTACGGACCGGTGTACGAGGGGCTGACCGCGGGGCGCAACGTCCCCGGCAACAACTCACCGTTCCGGGATATCCAGCACGCCGTGGCCGAGGGACCGGCACTGGTTGGCAGTCCGGAGCAGGTCATCGACAAGATCCTCAGCTACCACTCGCTGTACAACCACGATCTTCAGTCAGTCTCCTTGCCTACTACGCTGCCGTTCGACCAGCAGCTGGAGATTCTGGAACGCTTCGCCCTCGAAGTCATCCCGGCCGTTCGCGCTTCCGCACCCAGCACCCTCTGGGAAACCGGGGATCCCTTTGCGGGCCGACCCGAATTTGCCGGGGCCACCGAGCCGGACGCCGCAGCAACCGTGACAGCAGACCATGCCTTCAACAGGAGTGATACCGCACATGTCTACGCACACTGAAACAGCACTCGAAGCCTTCGACGAGGAGTGGCAGGAGTGGCACGAGGCCCATGAGCGTCACCGTGCCCACCCGCACGGCTTCCTCGCAGTGACCCACCTGCACTGGCTCGGCAGCGAAGCGACCCGGCTGGAAGGTGCGCCGGGCACGTGGAGTGTGGACGCCGACGTCGTACGTGTAGTCCTGGAGCCGGGCGAAAGCCTGCAGCAGGATGGGGTGGAATTGAACACCGGCTCGGGCAAAACGCTGGAGCTGGGCCCCATCGAGGAACGCGGCGGGATCAACCTGGTCTCCGGCGACACCGTGATCGAGGTGGCCAAACGTGGCGGCGAGTACATCGTTCGGCCTCGAAATCCGCAGAATCAGCTGTTACAGGAGTACCAGGGAACACCTGCATACACCCCGAACGCTGCGTTCGCCGTGGCAGGTACCTTTGTTCCCTTCGATGCTCCGCGCCCCACCACGGTGGGTGCCGCCGTCGAGGGTATCCAGCATGTTTATGAAGCACCGGGTGAGATCCGCTTCAAGCTGGCCGGTGAAGAACTTGCACTGACCGCGTTCAACGGCCACGCACCCGGCTCACTGTCCGTGCTGTTCACAGACCAGACCTCCGGCAAGACCACGTACGCGGCCAACCGCTCGCTCTCCGTGGTTCCCGCAGCTGATGGCTCTGTGCAGCTCGACTTCAATCGTGCCGTGAACCTGCCGTGCGCCTACACCGACCTCGCAACCTGCCCGTTGCCGCCTGCCGAGAACCGGCTTCCGGTGGCCATTGAAGCCGGCGAAAAGATCCCCTACGAACGTCAGGACCAGAAGTGAGCTCCTCCGAAGAAAAGAAGGCCGGATTCCTGGCCATTGAACTCGATGGCGCCGGCTATGAGAACCTTGCAACCGCCGTCCTCGCCGCCGAGTCCGCCGGCTTCCACGCGGCAACCTTCACGGACGAACGGGTTCCCGGCCGCGCCAACGCCCTGCAGCGTGCCGCGTTCGCCGGTCCCGTCACCCGGAACATTGCCGTGGTCCCTGAGGTGGACACCGTCTACACGGAGCCCTTCCATATCTCCACGCAGCTCGCGAGCCTGGACTACGTGTCCGGCGGCCGTGCCGGGTGGATTGTCACAGCCGCTGAGTCGCCCGAGGCCGCTGCCGCCGTCGGACGTTCGTCGGTGGAAGGCGCCGCGCTGGCACACGAGGCCGCAGCGTCCATCGAGGTAGGCCGCCGACTGTGGGACTCCTGGGAGGACGACGCCGTGATCCGGGACGTCGCCACCGGCCGCTACATCGATGTGGACAAGCTGCACTATGTGGACTTTGAAACACCCTCCGATTTCCCGGGTCCGGGCTATTCCGTGAAGGGTCCCTCCATCATTCCGAGGCCGCTGCAGGGCCAGCTGCCGGTGCTGGCCGCGGCATCGCTGGTGGGCGATGGCTTGGTGCCTGCTGATGCCGTTGATGCTGTGCTCGTCTCTGCCCCTACTCCGGAGCTGCTCGCTGGGGAGGTTCGCGACGTGCGGGCCCGCCTGGGTGCGTCCGTGGCGATTGTCGTCGAGCTCGACGTCGTCCTGGACGCGCGCGGCGAAGCTGCGGCTTCGCGCTCCGGGTCCGCTGAGGAAACCGGACGGGCGCGGTTTATCGGCTCTGCCGCGGCTCTCACCGATCTTCTCGACTCGCTCCTCCAGGAATCCGACGGCGTCCGTCTCCACCCTGCCGTCCTGGACGTGGAGCTGGATGAACTTTCACGGGCAGTCCTTCCGGAACTTCGTCGCCGCGGTTCCCTGCGGGCGCCCATCCAGGACGGCACGTTCCGGGACCTGCTGGGCCTGGGGCCGGCGGAGAACCGTTATGCAACCACCGCTACCGGCGCAGGAAAGTAAAGGAACACCATGACACGCGACATTTTCCAGCCGAGCGGCCAGATCCAGTTCGGTATCTTCTTCCAGGGCGTCAATTCCGGCACCATTTGGAAGGCCCCGGAATCCGGTTCGCAGACGGACTTCGAGTCGTTCCGCCGGCTCGTCCAGACCGCAGAGCGCGGCAAGTTCGCTGCTTTCTTCCTGGGCGAAGGGCTGCGACTTCGCGAGCACTTGGGCCGCCCGCACGCACTGGATGTGGTGGGCCGTCCGGACGCGCAGACCATGCTGGCCGCGCTTGCTGCAGTAACCACGAACATCGGTTTGGTGGCCACCCAGAACGCCACGTACAACGATCCCGCGGACCTCGCGCACCGTTTGTCCTCCCTGGACCTCATCTCCGGTGGCCGCGCTGCGTGGAACATCGTCACCACGGACAACGCCTGGACCGGTGCGAACTTCCGCCGCGGTGGATACCTGGACCACGCCGACCGCTACCGGCACGCAGAAGCCTTTGTTGAGACCGCCAAGAGGATCTGGGATTCGTGGGAAACGCCGAGCGGTCCAGCGCGGAGGGTCCTTCACGAAGGCCAGCACTACACCGTGGACGTCACCCCGTTGTTGCCCCGAAGCGCCCAGTACCGCCCTGTCCTCTTCCAGGCCGGGGACTCACCTGAAGGGCGCGACTTCGCGGCCCGCCAGGCCGACGTGATCTTCTCCGCACATCCGAAGTTCGACAACGCCGTGGAATTCCGCCGCGACATTGTTGCCCGCTCGGTTGCCGCCGGGCGTGGGGCCAACGCCGTCCAGATCATGCCGGCCAGCGAATTTATCCTCGCTGCCACTGACCAGGAGGCCCAGGACAAGAAGGACTGGGTCCGCAGCCTCCAGATCGGCCCGCAGCAAGCCATTGCTTACTTGGAGCAGTTCTGGGGCCGCGAGCTCTCCTCGTACGACCCCGATGGGCCCCTTCCGGAGATCGATCCCGTGGTGGAAGAAACCTCGGAGACCCGCGGCAGCGGATTCCACGGCGCCAAGGCCCGGCAGCTCGCTGATCAGTGGAGGGCCGAGGCCAAGGACAAGGGCCTTTCCATCCGCCAGTTCGTCACGTCGAAGACGGCACGCGTCGACGCCACTTTCACCGGCTCCTACACCGCAGTGGCGGACCACCTGGCGGAATACGCCCGGGTTGGTGCCGTGGACGGCTTCAACATCTCGCCGTGGCTGGTCCCCACCGGCCTGGATGACATCGTGAACCATCTGGTGCCCGAACTCCAGGAACGCGGCGTCTACCCCACGGAATACCGAGGCACCACACTTCGCGAAAACCTTGGGCTGGAGACGCCGGTGCGCTCGGAAGAACCGGCGCGGGTCCGATGAGCATGGGCCGACTGTTGCAGCTCTGCCGGCGCTGGTTTGGTTTCACACCGGACCAGCACGGCAGAGCGCCCGACGGCGGCGGGCCGGATGCCGCCGTCGTCGACGGTTCGCGCGGGACCGTCAGCCTGCAGTTGACGGTGTTGGGGCAGCCGCTTTAGAGCAGTTCCTTGAAGACGTTCCAACCCTGGCCGATGGGACCATACGGGCCATACAGCCCTGTGCTTGATGCGCCGGTAAGGTAACTGAGAAGGTTGCCGTTGGCGTCTACGGCAGAGAGCTCGTTGTATTTCGAGTGGCCGGAACTGCCGAGTCCGGCCACTTGGGAGAACGACTCCCACCCGACGCCAACCTGCGCAGGTTCCTCCCAGCCGCCATGGCCGTCGGAGGGGTACTGGTGCAGCTGGCCATACTGGTCGCGACCGAAAATATCCACGGCACCATCGGCGTTCATATCGCCACCGGTGATGATCTTGTTCATGACCTGCCAGCCCCACCCCACCTGCTCGGGGTTGAGCCAGCCGCCGTCTCCATCGCCGGGGTAAAGGAAAAGGCCACCTGCTGCATCGCGTGCCAGCACATCGTTGGTGCCGTCGCCATTGAAGTCGCCCGGGCCCACGATGGCATTGAAGACGTTCCAGCCCTGGCCTACCTGCTCGCGATCAAGCCAACCACCCTCACCATCGCCGGGGTAGAGGAAGAGTTTGCCTGCGGCGTCCCGGCCGAGGAGGTCGTTGAAGCCGTCGCCGTCAAAATCGCCGGGGGAGAAGACGATGTCAAAGACGTTCCATCCTTGCCCTACCTGCCGGGGTTCGTCCCATGAACCCCAATACGCAGGGCAAGGGCCCTCGCACATGCCTTTGTAGTACGTGTAGGTCCGTGGGTAAAGGATGAGCCTGCCGTCGTTGGTCCGGGCGAGGGGCTCAAAGTTGCCCCTGCCGGTCCACCCCATGGCCCGGCTGGAGGCTTTCACGGGCAGGGATTCCGCGCTCAGTTGCGTGCCGGTGGGGCAGCCTTGGTTCCCGGGTGTCAAGGGATGTACCCGCATCGAAATGCGGCTTCCTTGGTCCTCTGGGAGGATCCGCAAGGTTTCCCCTTGCCGTTCCTCCGGAAGCGTCTCGCCGTCGCGCAACCACTCCAAAGTAATGGCGTCGCCCCCACCGTCCGGATTCCTGCAGCCCCAATAGCTGTAGTCGTACTGTCGGCGCAGCTCGGCACCCACGTACGGGGCGCCGTCGATGATTGGCGTCGGTTGGTTGTCCGCAGTGGCAGGCGGTGCCCCCGCGACCAAAAGTCCAGCTGCCAAAGCTATCGCTGAAAGCGTTGAAAGCCGTGTGGTGCGTGCTCGAACGTTCCCCATGATGTTCCCCCCGGAAGCCTGCATTGACGTTTGTGCTGAGGCTACCGCATGGGCGGCCGGCGGTCAGGAGGCGTGGGGATTCGGGGCCACCATGAAGACGTCGATCGGATCCTCGGATTCCAGCATGAAACCATGCCGCTCATACAAGTGGCGGGCGGCGCTGCCCTGAAGCACGTTCAAACGGAACGGGCGTTCGTCAACGGAGGCAGCCATGACGTGACGCAGCACGGCACCGCCCAGGCCCCTGCCTTGATGGGTGGGAGCAACATAGAAATGCTCGATCCACCTCGCGTCGGGCTCCGGACGAACGGCAATGACACCGGCATCCACGCCGTCGGTATGGATGATGTAGGTGTACTCCGGCTGGAAACCGTTCAGGAACCGCTCGCGCACACGGACGGGATCGAAACGGTCCAAGCGTTCAAGGTCCGGGCGCATCACCACAGCGCGCAGTTCCGCTATCCAGGCAGCATCCGAGGCAACGGCAGGACGGAGGGCAAAATCGGCAGGCATGGAACAAGCCTATTCCGCCGGACCCAGCACACCCGCGCAAACCATAGGATGAAACGGACGGAAAGGTGCAGCCACGATGGTCACACGCGAAGAAGTAGAAGCAGCGTACTCACGGACAGCGGGCTGGGTCCGCCACACGCCCCTCGCCGAGAGCGGCGACCAAGAGCCGTACCACCTGTGGTTCAAATGCGAATACATGCAGCACACGGGCTCGTTCAAAGCACGGGGTGCCTTCAACCGGCTCCTCACAGCGAAGGAGAACGGCGAGCTGGACCCGACAGCCGGCGTCGTGGTGGCGTCCGGCGGCAACGCAGGCCTGGCCAACGCGTACGCGGCAGCCAAACTCGGAGTCCCGGCAACGGTGTTCGTCCCGGAGTCCGCGCCGGCGAACAAAGTCCACAAGCTCTATGCCATTGGCGCCACCGTGGTCCAGGGCGGGGCTGAGTACGCCGAAGCCTATGCGGCTGCCGTGCGCTTCGCCGAGGAGAAGGGTGCGGTCTACTGCCACGCCTACGACCAGCCGGAGATCGTGGCCGGCGCCGGTGGAGTGGGGCTTGAACTGCTGGATGAACTGCCCGACGTCGACACCATCCTCGTTGCTGTTGGCGGCGGCGGATTGATGGGCGGCATTGCGGCCGCGGCAGAGGGCAGGGCGCACGTTGTGGGGGTCGAACCTGAAACTGTTCCAACTTTGCACACGGCGTTGGCCAAGGGTGAGCCCGTGGATGTGGCTGTCTCCGGGATCGCCGCGGACTCCTTGGGAGCCCGGCGGATTGGTGGGATCGGCTTTGGAGTTGCCCGCCGCACGGGTGTCGAGAGCGTCCTGGTCACGGACGAGGACATCATCCAGGCGCGTCGTGCGCTTTGGGAGAAGCACAGAATAGTGGTGGAACACGGCGCTGCCGCAGCCTACGCTGCGTTGCTGTCCGGCGCCTACACCCCTCGGGCGGGCGAAACCGTGGCAGTGATCCTGTGCGGCGCCAACACGGACCCCGCCCACTTCTAACGGCACCCAACTGGGTCACAGCAAACGCTCCACTGAGCGGTCATTGCGACATGTGCTGTCACCTACTTGGGTCAGAGGCGCAAAGAATCCCCGCCGGTGATGTCCGGCGGGGATTCGGCGTCGGCAGGTCTGCCCTGCCATAGCGGTTCCTACTTTTTGGGCAGGCCTGCCGGGTTCAGTTCGGACGCGGGAATGGCCTCCGAAGAGAGACCCCAGCGGTCCAGGATCTTGCCGTAGTTGCCGTCCTTGATGAGGGTGTTAAGCGCGGCCTGGGCAGCCACGGCCAAGCCGTTGCCCTTCTGGGTAGTGAAGGCGATTTCGGCCTTCAGCGGCCAACCACCTTCGAGGGTGCCCACTTCCTTGGTCTTGCCATCCTTGGCTGCCTTGTAAGCTGCCGAAGCGTTGGGCCCGAACGTGAGATCCGCACGGCCTGACTGGAGGGCGAGCTGGGAGGCGGAGTCGTCGTCGTAATACTGGAACTCAACGGGCTTCAAGCCGTTCTTCTTGTTCTCCTCATCCCAGCGGACCAGGATGGCTTCCTGGTTGGTGCCCGAGCCGACGATGATGCGCTTGCCGGCTACGTCCTTGGGTTCCTTGATGGGAGAGATGTCGGCGTCGGACTTGGCATAGAAGCCCAAGAGGTCGTTGCGGTAGGTGGCAAAGTCGAACTTCTCCTTGCGGGCCTCGGTGACGGTCACGTTGGAAAGCACAGCCTCGTACTTGCCTGACTCGACGCCCAGCGGCCAGTCAGCCCAGGCCACGGGAAGAACCTCAACCTGCAGCCCCAAACTCTCACCCACGGCATAAGCGATGTCCACTTCGCTGCCGATCAGGGTCTTGTTGTCTGTGGCGAAGGTGCTCAACGGGGGAGTGCCGCCGGTGGTCACCACGGTCAGCTTGCCGTCGGCCTTGATGGCGTCCGGAACCAAGGCAGCCGCGGCGGAGTCCACCGTCACCTTGATGCGGTCCTGCTGCGGGGTCAGGTTGAACTCTTTGGTGCTTGAGGAGGCGTTCGACGCCGGAGCGGACGCCCCTGTCGCCGCCGTCGCACCCGGGTCCGAGCAGGCCGCGAGCCCGAGCAAAGCGGTGGCGGCCAGCGCCGCGGTGACGCCGGTCTTGGCTGCAAAACGTGCCATTGGTTCTCCTTGGTATGCCCTCTTTGGGAAGTCTGATGCGTACTTGTGGCTGCAACTATCCGGCAGCCCACTGATACAGGTCAAAGTGCTCTGAAACGCTGGGATACAGGGGTTCATGGCGGTTAATCGGGCGTCGAACGGGGTCACAAAAGCCTCCCGACAGCGGGTGGAAACCAGCGCGCGACGCAACTCACAGAAATAAGCCGGGTGCCGCCGTCGTTGTCGCTTAAGTGCCAGGCAACCAAAGCAGGCACCGCCAACAAACCGAAAGGCCTTCCCGTGACTGTTCCTCTTTCCATCCTCGACCTGGCAACCATCGGCAAGGGCCAGACGGTGGCGGAAAGCCTCGCGGGCAGCGTGGCCATGGCGCAGAAGGCCGAAGAGCTGGGCTACCGGCGGGTCTGGTATGCCGAGCACCACAACATGTCCGCGATCGCTTCCTCGGCCACGAGCGTTTTGATCGCCCACGTCGCCGCCCACACCAACACCATTCGCCTGGGGGCGGGCGGCGTCATGCTGCCCAACCATTCACCGCTGACCATCGCAGAGCAGTTCGGCACGCTGGAGACGCTGCACCCGGGGCGGATCGACCTCGGACTGGGCCGCGCACCGGGCAGCGACCAGAACACCATGCGGGCACTGCGCCGCGACCACACATCCTCTGACAGGTTCCCGCAGGACGTCCTGGAACTTCAGGGCTACCTCACCGGACCCACCCGTATCCAAGGTGTCGAAGCGACGCCGGGCAAGGGCACCAACGTGCCGCTCTACATCCTGGGTTCATCGCTGTTCGGCGCCCAGTTGGCCGCTCAGTTGGGCCTTCCCTATGCGTTTGCTTCACACTTTGCGCCGGCTGCCCTGCAGGATGCAGTTGCCCTCTACCGGCGCGAGTTCACGCCCTCAGAGCAGTTGTCGGAGCCCCATGTCATCGCGGGCGTCAACGCTACTGCAGCGGATTCCAACGCCGAGGCCCAGGCCATCCACCTTGCTGTGAAGCGTGCCCGCGTTTCATTGTTCTTTGGTGGTGGCCGCGAGTTCACGGACGACGAAGCGGACATGGTGCTCGACTCCCCGCAGGGCCAGCACATCGCCCAGATGATGAAGTTCTCAGCTGTGGGAACCAAGGACGTGGTGCGCGATTACCTGGACGAGTTTGCGGCGTTCGCTGATGCCGACGAGCTGATCGTGGCGCACCAGAGCGTCGGCACCGAAGAGCGCTTGCGGTCCGTGGAACTGGTGGCCGAGGTCGCGGGCCTGGTTCCCGCATAAATCCAAGGAAAAGCTTTACGCGTTTGCAATCTACTAGGTAGTCAAGCGAAACCGTCCGGGCAGACACTGTAGGTATCCGCCCCGGAAGGATCTGCCATGCCCACGCACTTGAATCAATCAGTTGCCGATTCCGCGCTGCTGATGAAATCGCTCCCGCTTGGCCTGCTCCGGACTGTGCTCCAATCCGACGCGGAGAACGGCATCAGCCCGCAGTTATTCGCGGAGCTGAGGGTCCTTGCCCGGGTTCCTGGTTTGCTGGTGGCCTGCAACTACGGCGGCACCCTCTGCTCGGCGGAGGGCGTATCCACGGAGACCTTGCCCCTGGACAGCGCAGCCGTGGCGCTCCGCGCGCTGGCTGCGCTGCCGAACACCCACACGGCCATCATTTCCGGCCGGTCCCTCAGGGATCTGGCCGCAGTGTCCCGGCTGCCGGCGGAGGTCCACCTGGTGGGGTCGCACGGGGTGGAGTTCGACATGGGCTATGCCTACACGCTCTCCCTCGCCACGGAACAGTTGCTTCAGCAGGTGGCCACCGCGCTGACGGAAGCCGTCGGTTTCGAAAAGGGCATCAGCGTTGTCCGCAAGCCGGTGGGTGTCGCGGTGCACACCCGGCCGGCGACACCCGAAGTGGTGGACAGGGTGGTCTTCGCTTCGCAGAAGATCGCCATCGAGTTCGGGCTCTACTTCATCATTGACGGAACGGTGCTGGACCTGACCGTCGAAGAACCGGCCAAGGGCCAAGCCCTGGAACAGCTCCGTGCGAGGCTTGGCGTCAGCGCCGCTCTGTACGCAGGTGACGCCGAGAGCGATGAAAAGGCGCTCGCCACCCTGCGTGGACCGGACCTTGGCCTGCACGTCGGACCGGGGGATACGACGGCGGGACACACCATTCCGGACCCGGAAGCCTTTGCACACGTGCTGGCTTTGTTGTTCGAACTGCGCCGGGCGTGGCTCTTTGGCGAAGACGCGGTAGGCCTGGAACGGCATTCGATGATCGGCAACGGAAGTTCCACAGCGCTGCTCACCCCGGATGCAAAGGTCTGTTGGATGAGCCACCCCCTACCGGATTCCGGCTCGCTTTTTGCCCACATCCTGGGCGGTGATCCCGCCGGCCACTTCAGCATTGAGCCCGTAAAGCCATCGCCGGTACTGGCCCAGCGTTACGTGGAAAACACCATGATCGTGGAAACCCGCTGGGCCGATGTCACGGTGACTGACTATCTGGAGCCCGCACCCGAGGGCATCACCAGCCTGGTCCGTGTCCTGTCCGGGACGGGTAACGCGCGTGTAGTGTTCGCGCCAAGGCCTGACTACGCCAATGCGCCGTTCAACATGGAGATCCGCGGCGATGAGGTCCACATCATCGGGACATCGGATCCCATCATCCTCTCGGCGCCGGGCGTTGTTTTCACCATCACCAGCGACGCCAAGTACGCCACGGCAACGGCAGAGGTCGCATTGGGTGATGGTCCCGTAGTGCTGAATATGCGCTGCGGTGACACTGAGCCGCCACCCGCAGACCCGGCCGGCGAACCTCACCGGCGTGCCGCCGTCGGGCTGGCAGCACGTGAGTGGGTCAAGGCGCTGCAGGTGCCCACCATCAAGACCTCGCTGGTGCGGCGCTCCGCGCTGGTGCTGAAGTCGCTGGTCCACGAGCCCACCGGTGCCGTCCTCGCCGCGCCCACCACGTCCCTGCCTGAAGGCATCGGCGGCACGCGTAACTGGGATTACCGGTATTGCTGGCTGCGGGACGGGTCCATGACGGTGAATTCGCTGGTGTCGTTGGGATCCACGGAAGAAGCCGACGGTTTCCTGGGGTGGCTGGGCCGGATTCTGGAGAACGCGCCGGGACCGGAATGGCTGCACCCCCTCTATTCGGTGACGGGCGCGCCGCTGTCCACGGAGGCCATTGTGGAGAGCCTTCCCGGGTATGCGGGATCGCGGCCGGTGCGGATCGGCAACGCCGCGGACCACCAGGTGCAATTGGACGTGTTCGGGCCCATCGCCGAGCTGATCCACGATCTTGCCGAGCGGCGCGGATTCCTCCCGGACCAGCACTGGTTCCTCATGGAGCAGATGGCGCATGCCGTGCTGGCCCGCTGGCACGAGCCCGACCACGGGATTTGGGAAGCCCGCCGGCCTCCGCGGCACCACGTGTACACCAAGGTCATGTGCTGGATGACGCTGGATCGGGCGCTCCGGGCTGCCGCTTTGCATGGCCGGGTTCCTCATGCGGACTGGTCACCTACCGCGGACACCATCCGCACGGAAGTCCTGCACGAAGGGTGGGATGAGTCCGCCGCTTCCTACACCGTGGCCTACGACAGTCCGGACCTCGATGCCGCCGTCCTGCACATCGGATTGTCCGGCCTGCTGGACGCCCAAGACCAGCGTTTCCTGGATACCGTGACTGCCGTTGAACGCGAACTTCGCGTGGGGCCCACCGTTTTCCGTTACAGGTACGACGACGGCTTGCCGGGTTTGGAGGGCGGCTTCCACATCTGCACTACCTGGCTGATCGAGGCGTATCTGGCAGTGGGACGCCTGGACGATGCGCTGGAGTTGTTTAACCAATTGGTGGCGCTGTTTGGCCCCACGGGCCTGCTGCCCGAAGAGTACGATCCCGGCACCGAAACACACTTGGGCAACCATCCCCAGGCGTACTCGCACCTGGGCTTTATTCGCTGTGCGCAGCTCCTGGACCACTATCTGGCCAGCGCGGACGTGGAGTAACCCAAGTAGGGTGCAGGTGCGGTTAGGCGAGCAGCAGCGCCACCGCGATCATGGCCGGCACGGCCACGATGGTGGTGATGAGGACGGTGTCCTTGGCTACGGTGATACCGGCCTGGTAGCGGTTGGCCGCGACAAATACATTCTGGGCCGTGGGCAATGCGGATGTCACCACCACAGCGAACAGCGCGTGCCCGTCCATCCCCAGGGCGAAGCGGGCGAACAGGTACGCGATCAACGGGTGCACAATCAGTTTGAAGCCACTGGCCAACAAGGTGTCCAGTCTCCGCCCGGCGTCCTTCTGCAGGGGTTTGGAGCCATTGAGGCTCATGCCGAACGCCATCAGCATGGCCGGAATCGCTGCTCCGCCGATCAGGTGGATGGGCTCCAGGATCAGCGTCGGCACTTGGAATCCGGTCCCGGCCACAAGCAGGCCGAGCGCCGAGCCCACGATCATGGGGTTCCTCACGATCATCAGCAGGAAGCGCAGGGGAGTGGTGCGATGCGAACTGGTACTGGCGTCCAGGGCCATCAAGTACATCGGAGTAAAGAACGCCAGTTGGAAGATCAACAACGGCGCCACGTAGCTCGCATCGCCCAGGACAAACACAGCGATGGGGATGCCCAGGTTGGCGGAGTTGGCCAGCGATGCGCTCATGGAGGACATCAGGGCTTCCGGCATGGCCCGTTTGAGCCAAAACTTTACGATCAGGAAGAACAACAAACCGGTGAGGATGGCACCCACGGCGGTGACCAGGAGCGGGGCGGCAAAGACGTCATGGAGCTTGGCCTTGCTCAAGGTTTCGAACAGCAGGGCAGGACTTGCCACGAAGAACGTCAGTGAACTCAGGACCGACCGGGCGTTTTCGCCCAGGATGTTGCGCCGTCCAACAAACATGCCCACCAGGATGATGGCCCACACTACGAAGAACCCCTGCAGTACGCCGATCACGAGGCTGCGCCGAAGGGGAATCGTTGGATCACGAACAACAGCCTAGCCAATGCCTCGCCGCGAGTAAGCGTTTTCTCGCGAGAGTTCCGTCATGCGGACACTGGAGCTGTTGAAGAACAGGCGACCTTCTGGCGCGTTGTTGTGGAACCTTAGCTGAGGTGCGCCGCGTTGCTCAGGGCGTGCGGCGGGCGCATCAGCCCGGGAGTGTGCCCCTCTGCGGGGTCGTTGCCGAGCTGCAGGATCGTGTTGTCCTTGCCCACGTGGACCACCCGGGGCTCGTAAGTCCTGGCTTCCTCCGTGGTCATTTCGGCGTAGGTGATCAGGATGACGGTGTCGCCAACATGGACCATGTGGGCCGCCGCGCCATTGATGCCGATTACGCCGGAACCGCGCTCGCCGGCAATCGTGTACGTCTCCAGCCTGGCGCCGTTGGTGACGTCCACAATGGAGACGAGTTCGCCGGGGAGGATGTCGGCCGCGTCCAGGAGGTCCAGGTCGACAGTGACCGAACCGACGTAGTGGAGGTCGGCGTGGGTCACCGTTGCGCGGTGGATCTTGGACTTGAACATTGTGCGGATCATAATGCGATCAGTTTAGCGCGGCACCCTCATCCTGCGCTGTGACGTACCAGACGTTCAGCCGGCTCGTAGCGTTCCAGGCTCGTGCCTGCCACCACCAGCTGCCGCAGCCCGGCCAGCCCGCCGGCCACCACTCGGGCAGCGCGCGCTTGGACCAGGACATTGCCCTGAGCTGTCGCCTCAACGGGTCCTGCAATTACGGGCTTTCCCGTGGCGTCCGCGGTCAGTTGGCACAGGAGCCGGTTTTGCGAACCCCCGCCCACAATGTGCACCACGCTGGTGCTGCGGCCCGTAAGGCGCTCGGCGTCGGCCAGCGTTCGGGCGTACCCGGCGGCGAGGCTGTCCATGATGCACCGCACGACGGCGGCAGGTCGGTCCGGGAGCACCGCGCCGGTGTTGCGCACGGCTGCGCGGATACGGTCCGGCATGTTGTCCGGGGCAGTGAACGCAGGATCATCGGCATTGATCTGCGGACCACCGGCGGGAAGTGCGGCCGCCGAGTCCAGCAGCGCCGGGAGTGCCTGAGTGTAGCCTTCCGCTGCCCACGAACGCTGGCATTCACTGAGGAGCCACAGACCACCCACGTTGCGGAGGTACCGGATGGAGCCGTCCACGCCGCGTTCGTTGGTGAAGTTTGCTTGGCGGCTGGATTCTGTGAGGACGGGTTTGTCCAGTTCCACGCCTACGAGGGACCACGTCCCCGAGGAGACGTAGGCAAAGTCTTCATGCTCAGCTGGTACCGCTGCCACGGCCGAGGCGGTGTCGTGCGAACCCACGGCAACAACTGTGGTGTCCGCTGGGAGCCCCGTCTGCTCAAGGATCCCGGGCAACAGTGTGCCCACGGTTTCCCCCGGCTGGATGAGCTCAGGGAAGATGTTCCGGGGCAGCCCCAAAGCGTCCAGGAACTCGGTTGCACACTCGCCGCCCACGGCATCGAACAGGCCGGTGGTGGAAGCATTGGTGGATTCCGTCCGGCGCTCACCTGTCAGCAGGAAAGCGATCAGGTCCGGAATCAGCAGGGCCTGCACACCGTCAAGGTTCGGCTCCGCTGCGAGCTGGTACAGGGTGTTGAACTGCAGGAACTGCAGGCCCGTGGTGGCGTACAAAGTTTCAGGAGAAATTGTTGAGTGCACCCGCTGCACGGTGGCCCGGCTGCGCTCGTCCCGGTAGCTGAACGGCACCGAAGTGAGGTCGCCGGCGTCGTTCACCAAGCCGTAGTCCACCGCCCACGTGTCGATGCCGATGCTCACGATGCGCTCGCCGTTCCCACGCGCCACCGCAGCGGCAGCCGCCAAGCCCTTGAGTACCTCCGCGAACAGGGCGTCGAAATCCCAGTGGAGGCCGCCGTCGAGCTCTATGACGCCGTTGGGGAAGCGGTGGATCGTCTCGAGGGACACCCCGGCTTCAGGTGAGACGCGGCCCAGCATGACACGGCCGGAGGACGCTCCGATGTCGATGGCGGCGAACGCTGCGTTGGGGCCGGACACCGCCCCGGCGCGTGCCGGGACGGTGCCTGCGGTGGTTCCGTTGTTCACTGTCAGTCCTAGCGGAGGAATGCTGCCGCGACGCCGGCGTCCACGGGGATGTGGAGGCCGGTGGTGTGCGAGAGTTCGTTGCTGGTCAGCACGGACGCCGCGTTGGCCACATGCTCCGGGAGGACTTCGCGCTTGAGGAGCGTGCGCTGGGCGTAGTACTTGCCCAGTTCCTGCTCGTCCACGCCGTACACGGCTGCGCGCTTGGCGCCCCATCCGCCGGCGAAGATGCCGGAGCCGCGGACCACGCCGTCGGGGTTGATGCCGTTGACGCGGACACCGTACTCGCCCAGTTCAGCGGCGAGGAGGCGGACCTGATGCGCCTGGTCCGCCTTGGTGGCGGAGTACGCGATGTTGTTCGGGCCGGCGAAGACCGAATTCTTGGAGGAGATGTAGATGATGTCTCCGCCCAAACCCTGATCGATCATGACCTTGGCCGCGGCCTTGGAGACCAGGAACGAGCCCTTGGCCATGACGTTGTGCTGCAGGTCCCAGTCCTTTTCCGTGGTTTCCAACAACGGCTTGGAGATGGACAAGCCGGCATTGTTGACCACCAGGTCCAGGCCGCCGAACGCGAGCACGGCTTCCTGGATGGCAGCGGCGATCTGGGCTTCGTCGGTGACGTCAGCCTGGACGCCGATGGCGACGTCGGTACCGCCCAGTTCCTCGGCGACCTTTTGTGCGTTCTCAAGGTTCAGGTCGGCAATCACTACGCACGCGCCGTCGGACGCCAAACGCGTGGCGATCGCCTTGCCAATGCCCGACGCCGCACCGGTCACCAGTGCGATGCGGGTGGCGTGCGACTTCGGCTTCGGCATGCGGGCGAGCTTGGCTTCTTCCAGCGCCCAGTACTCGATGCGGAATTTCTCGGATTCTTCGATCGGGGCGTAGGTGGAGATGGCTTCGGCGCCGCGCATGACGTTGATGGCATTGAGGTAGAACTCGCCGGCCACGCGGGCGGTCTGCTTGTCCTTGCCGAAGGAGAACATGCCCACGCCCGGGACCAGCACGATGGCCGGGTCAGCGCCGCGCAATGCCGGGCTGTTCTCGTCGGCGTGGCGGTCGTAGTAGGCCTGGTAATCCTCGCGGTAGGCCGCGTGCAGTTCCTTCAAGCGGTTGACTGCCTGTTCCAGCGGGGCGTCGGCCGGCAGGTCCAGGACCAGCGGCTTGACCTTGGTGCGCAGGAAGTGGTCCGGGCAGGACGTACCCAAAGCGCCGAGGCGCGGGTGCTCTTCCGAAGCAAGGAATTCAAGGACGACGGCGTCATCGCTGAAGTGCCCCAGCTGCGGTTTGTCCGTGGAGGCCAGGCCGCGGATCACGGGAGCCAGGGCGGCTGCCTTGGCTTTACGCTCAGCCTCCGGGAGGGCGCTGTAGCCGGGGAGCGCGGCGCCGAAGGGCTCGGCCTTGCCGTTGTCCCTGATGTACGCCTCGGCCTGGTCAATGATCCAGAGCGAGTTCCTTTCGGCTTCTTCGCTGGTGGCGCCCCACGCCGTGATGCCGTGGCCACCCAGGATGGTGCCGATGGCCTGCGGGTTGGCTTCCTTGATCGCCGCGATGTCCAAGCCGAGCTGGAAACCGGGACGGCGCCAGGGAACCCAGACCACTCTGTCGCCGAAGACCTTGGAGGTCAGCGCTTCGCCGTCCACCGCGGTAGCTATGGCGATGCCCGAGTCCGGGTGCAGGTGGTCAACGTGCGCAGCATCGACGAGGCCGTGCATGGCGGTATCGATGGATGGCGCAGCGCCGCCCTTGCCGTGCAGGCAGTAGTCGAACGCGGCCACCATCTCGTCTTCACGCTCGACGCCGGGGTAAACGGACTTGAGCGCCTGCAGCCGGTCCAGCCGGAGTACTGCGAGGTTCTCCGCCTTCAGGGTGCCGAGGTCGCCGCCGGAGCCCTTGACCCAAAGAAGCTCTACGTCCTGACCCGTCACCGGATCCTTCTCAGTGCCCTTGGCGGAGGTGTTGCCGCCGGCGAAGTTGGTGTTCCGCTTATCCGCACCGAGGCGGTTGGAGCGGGAGATCAGTTCTTCAACAGTTGCGTTGGTCTCTGGCATGGTCATGCTTATGCGCCCCATCCGGCTTGCTGGCCGCCTGCGCGGTCCTCGTTGATCTTCTTCTGGTATCCGCTGGCCTTGTAGGCGGCCATCGGGTCGGCGGGCAGGCCGCGGGACTCGCGCCACTCGGCCAAGGCCGGGCGGACATCCGTGTAGAAGGCATCGTTGAAGATGCCGTTGGCGGCCAGGACATCGCCGGCACGCTGGGCTTCGGAGAGCGCTGCGGTATCTACGAGCAACGCGCGGGCCGTCATTTCCTGGACGTTGAGCACCGAGCGGATCTGGCCCGGGATCTTCTCTTCAAGGTTGTGGCACTGGTCCAGCATCAGGGCGACACCGGAATCCTTGCCGAAACCGCCGCCACGGATGACCTCGTGCATGATGCGGAACAGCTGGAACGGATCAGCCGCGCCCACGATCAGGTCATCGTCGGCGTAGAAGCGGGAGTTGAAGTCGAACGAACCCAGCTTGCCCAGCCGCAGGAGCTGCATCACGATGAACTCGATGTTGGTGCCCGGGGCGTGGTGGCCGGTATCCAGGCAAACGAACGCCTTCTCACCCAGGGCGAGGGTCTGCGCGTACGAGGTACCCCAGTCCGGAACATCGGTGTGGTAAAAAGCGGGCTCGAAGAACTTGTACTCCAGAACCAGGCGCTGCTCGTCGCCGAGGCCTGCGTAGATCTCCTGGAGGGACTCCGCCAGTCGGTCCTGACGGCCACGGATATCGTCCTGGCCCGGGTAGTTGGTGCCGTCGGCCAGCCAGATCTTCAGATCCTGGGAACCGGTGGCGTGCATAATCTCAATGCATTCCAGGTGGTGATCGATGGCGCGGCGACGGACGGACTCGTTGGAGGAGGTCAGGGAGCCGAACTTGTACTCGTCATCCTGGAAAGTGTTGGAGTTGATAGTGCCCAGTCCAACGCCCAGCCCCGCAGCGTACTCACGCAGTGCTGCGTAGTCATCCACTTTGTCCCACGGAATGTGCAGGGCCACAGTGGGGGCCAGCCCGGTGAGCTCGTGGACCTTGGCGGCGTCGGCGATCTTTTCCTGGACGGTGCGTGGAGTACCCGGGGTGCCGAAGACCTTGAACCGGGTCCCGGAATTTCCGTAGGCCCAGGACGGCACTTCAATGGCCAGTTCTCCCAGACGGCCCAGGGCCGATTCTGTGGTGTTCATGCTTGTTCCTTTTGCTTGGCTGGGTCTTTGTCTATGTGTGTGGCACCGGGCGTATCTGTGACGATGCCCACGGCCGCAAGCTGGTCTTCGAGGTTGAAAACTTCTTCGACGATTTCAAAACCCTGGTCCGGCGGGACGTCGCTGTTCGCGAAGAGGGTTGCCATTTCCGCCTGCCAGCGGGCGTTGACCTTGGTGAGTGCCATGCGGGCCTGGGCTGCCTCGTAGTCTTCGCATTCCAAATAGCCGATGAGTTGGCCGTCCGGAGCGAGGAACAGCGAGTAGTTGTTCCACCCTGCTTCTTTCAGTGCGGACAGCATCTCCGGCCATACGGCGGCGTGGCGCTGCTTGTACTCGGTCATCAGTTCCGGCTGGACTGAAGAGCGGAAACAAACCCTCATGTGCGGTTCTCCAGGGTCACTCGTCTTTGAATCGTTTCATTTGTTACGATTCAAATTACCCTCGGAAACGGGAGGGTGTCAAGGCGTTTCCAGCACATTGACGTCAGCCAACGGAGATCGGAAAGCATGTCCCAGACAGCCAGCATCAAAGACGTTGCAACCCACGCCCAGGTAGCAGTGGGAACTGTTTCCAATGTGCTCAACTATCCGGATCGTGTGTCGCAACGAACCAAGGAACGTGTCCTCAAGTCCATCGCGGAACTGGGCTTTGTGCGCAATGACGCCGCCCGCCAGCTCCGCGCCGGGCAGAGCAGGACCATCGGCCTGATTGTGCTGGACGTGGGAAACCCCTTCTTCTCCTCGGTGGCCCGTGCCGCGGAAGATGCAGCTACGGCGCTTGGGAGTGTGGTGCTGGTGGGTGACAGCGGGCAGGACTCCTCCCGCGAAGCGCATTACATGGACCTTTTCCAGGAGCAGCGCGTCCAGGGCCTGCTCATCTCCCCCGTGGGTGATGTGCGGGAGCGCATCGACACCCTGCGCGAACGCGGCGTCCCCACTGTGTTGGTGGACGAACTTGCAGACACCGATCGTTGCAGCTCAGTGTCCGTGGATGACCAGGAAGGCGGGTATCTGGCCGCCAAGCACCTGTTGGAGCTGGGCCGTCGTCGTCTGGCTTTTGTTGGCACGCCCTCCATCCGCCAGGTGGCGAGCCGGCTCAAGGGCGCACAGCGTGCCGTGGCCGAGGTGCCGGGGGCCAGCGTTGAGGTGCTGGACTCCGCCGGGCAGACCGTCCTTGCAGGCCGACAGGTGGGTAACGGCCTGGTGGAACGCGCCCCGGAGCTTCGGCCTGAGGCGGTTTTCTGCTCCAACGACCTTCTGGCGCTCGGCGTCATGCAGTCGCTGACCATGTTGCGCACGGTGAAAATTCCCGAGGACATCGCGCTCATTGGTTACGACGACATCGACTTCGCCATCTCCGCAGTGGTGCCGCTGTCTTCCATCCGGCAGCCCACCGAGGCGCTGGGCCGGACGGCGATCGAGTTGCTCGCCGAGGAGCAGGACAACGGCGGGACCAAGCACCGGGCAGTGGTGTTCACTCCGGAATTGGTGGTTCGCCAAAGCACGGCCGGTTCACCCAACTGAGTCGCATTTAAGCGCATTCTGACCGCTCAAAAAGCGCCTAACTGCGACTTAGTTGGGGTAGCTACAGGGCGTACATGCTCCAGGACGCCTTGTGGGACGCGCCAGGTTCCAGTCGGATCAGGTCCGTGCCGCTGTTGAAGGCATCCGGAGGACAGGTCATGGGTTCCACGGCAAGGCCGATCCGGCCCGGGATCGGGTCCGGCTTGTCAGCCGTGTGGATCTGCAGCCACGGGCAGCTTTCGTCCCACGACATTCCGACGCCGGTGCCCGCCGGGTCCCGCACGGAAAGCCGCGCCAGCCCGCCGTCGAACGTTATTCCGGTGAAGGCGTGGTCGATTTCGGTGCTGCCGATGGCGCGCGCTGAACGGAAGTCGAAAGCGTGGCCGTCAACTGGCAGGACGCCAATGGGCAGGAGCCTGTCCGGGGTGACATCCAGGAAAGAGTCGGCTGAAAACTCGAGAAGCCACTCATCCAGCGGTGAGGAACCTGCCACCAAGTAAGGGTGCGGGCACACGCCGTAGGGAGCAGCGACGTCGGCGGCGTTGCGGGCTGTGACCGAGGTGTGAAGCCCGGCGTCGTCCAGCGTGTACTGCGCCCCAAGTTCCAGCACGAAGGGGTAGCCCGCCGTTGGCCCCACCGTGCACGTCAAGGTGAGCGAACCGGCGTCGGACTCTTTCAACGTCCAGTCGAGCGGGAAGGCGAGGCCGTGCAGCGCTGTTTCCCGCTCAGGTTCGTTGACCGGCAAGTGATGCTCGACGCCGTCGAAGCTGTACTTGCCGTCAGCAATCCTGTTGGGCCACGGCGCGGCTATGATGCCGCGGTAATCCGGGATGGGGCCGCCCTCAGGAAACGGGACCACGAGGTCCCGGCCTTCAAACTGCAGGATGCGCAGCGCGGCCGCGCGGGCGGTGACAACTGCCGTGTAACCGCCCGCGCTCAGCGTGAATTCAGTGCTCACAGGCCGCCGGCCAGCTTGTAGTATGCGGCGTTCCAATTGAGCTCTTTCTTGAACTGTTTAATGGTGGTGCTTTCGTCGATGGTGAGGAGTTCGGTCTTGGCAATTTCGGCGAAGTCCTCGAACACGTCCAGGCCCACCTGGGTGGACAATACCGTGTGGTGCGCCGCTCCGGCGGTGAGCCACGCGGCGGCCGAGGTGGAGAAGTTGGGTTTCGGCTTCCACAGCGCACGGGCCACCGGCAGGTTGGGCAGCGGCTGGTCGAGGTCGACAACGTCCACCACGTTGGCCACCAGGCGGAACCGATCACGCATGTCGGAGAGCGCAACCACGATGCCGGGACCGGCGTCGGTGTCGAACACCATGCGGACGGGGTCTTCCTTGCCGCCGATTCCCAGCGGGTGGATCTCAACGCGCGGCTTTGAGGCGGTCAGCGAAGGGCAGACCTCCAGCATGTGGGCGCCCAGGATCTTCTCGCTGCCCGGTTCCAGGTGGTATGTGTAGTCCTCCATGAGCGACGCGCCTCCGGGCAGGTCGCCACCCATGACCTTGGCGGCGCGTACCAGGATGGCGGTCTTCCAGTCGCCCTCGGCGCCGAAGCCGTAACCGTCGGCCATGAGGCGCTGGACGGCCATGCCGGGGAGTTGGCGCAGTTCGCCCAGGTCTTCGAAGGACGTGGTGAACGCTGCAGAACCGTTGGCTTCCAGGAAGCTGCGGAGGCCCAGTTCGATCTTGGCGCTGTACCGCAGCGACTCGTGGCGGTCGCCGCCGGTCTTCAGCTCGTCAGCCACCTCATAAAGGCGCTCGTACTCGGCAACCAAGGCGTCGACGTCGGACTCTGCGGCGCCGTGGACAGCCTCGGCGAGCTCGTTCACGGACCAGGTGTTCACCGAGACGCCGAAGCGCAGCTCGGCTTCGGTCTTGTCGCCCTCGGTGACCGCGACGTTGCGCATGTTGTCGCCGAATCGGGTCAGCTTCAGCGTGCGGACGGCGGCCCAGCCGGCCGAAGCGCGCTGCCAGGCCCCCACTTGGCGGGCAACCTCAGGATTGGAAACATGCCCGACGACGGTCTTCCGCGGCACGCCGAGGCGTGACTGGATGTATCCGAATTCCCGGTCGCCATGTGCTGCCTGGTTCAGGTTCATGAAGTCGAAATCGATGTCAGCCCAGGGGAGGTCCCTGTTGGCCTGCGTGTGCAGGTGCAGCAACGGCTTGCGGAGCGCGTCAAGGCCTTGGATCCACATCTTGGCCGGGCTGAACGTATGCATCCAGGCGGTCACACCGATCACGGAGTCGTTTGAGTTGGCTTCCAGGGCGGTGCGTCGTATGGAATCGGAATCGGTGAGGACCGGCTTCCAGACGAGCTTGACCGGGACATCGCTGCTGGCGTTCAGGGCGTTGGCAATCTCCTGCGACTGCGCTGCCACCTGCTTGAGGACATCCTCGCCGTAGAGGTGCTGGCTGCCGGTGAGGAACCAGACCTCGTACTGACCCAGGGACGTGGTGTTGGCGGATGTGGTGTTGGCGCTGGGCATTGTGGTGGCTCCTGGGTGCTCTTGGGTTTTCGAGGTGGCTTCTGGTTGACCGCGTCAGCGGCCGTAAACGTTCTGGTATCGGTCGTAAAGGGACTCGATCTTGGCCTGGTCGATGGGCAGTGGCTCACCGAGTTGACGCGAGATATGGACTGTCCGGGCCACTTCCTCACACATCACCGCTGCCTTAACGGCCTCGCGGGCGGTCTTGCCGATGGTGAACGGCCCATGGTTCTGCATCAGGACCGCGGGGGAGTTGGAGTTCTTGAGGGTTTCCACGATGCCTTGGCCGATGGAGTCGTCTCCGATCAACGCGAACGGCCCCACGGGAATGGATCCGCCGAATTCGTCGCCCATCATGGTCAGTACGCAGGGGATTTCTTCGCCGCGCGCAGCCCAGGCCGTGGCGTAGGTGGAGTGTGTGTGGACAACGCCGCCTACCTCTGGCATGTGCCTGTAGACGTAGGCGTGGGCAGCGGTGTCGGAGGACGGCGAGAGGTCCGGGTTGCCCCAGTCCACGGTTCCGGCACTTCCGGTGTTCATGCCCCGGACCGGGGTGCCATGGAGGTCCGTGACCACCATAAGCTCTGGCGTGAGGTCATCGTAGGAAACGCCCGATGGCTTGATGACCATGAGGTCGTGCCCGGGGATCCGGCCCGAGACATTGCCGGCCGTCCAGACCACCAGTTCGTAGCGGGTCAGTTCTGCATGCAGCTCGCAGACCTCCCTGCGAACTCGCGCAATGGATTCCAGGAGGGTGCTCATGCGGAGGCTCCTTCCAAAGTGCTGGCCTGGGCCGCTGGGCCATCGTGTGAGGAGCCCTGGATCGCGGCGCGTTGGATGGCTTTGAGGCGGTGCATGACGTTGTTGGTGCCGCGGCCGAAGTAGTCGTGCAGGGTTTTGTATTCCTGGAAGAGGACCTCGTAGGCCGCCACGTTTTCAGGGATGGGTGTGTAGACCGCGCCGGGAGCTGCTGCCATGGAGGCTGCAGCTTCGCGGATGTCTTTGTATTTCCCGGCTGCGACAGCTGCGTGGATCGCCGAGCCCAGCGCGGGACCTTGCTCGGAACCGATGGTGGAGAGCTGCAGGCCAGTGATGTCGGCGTAGACCTGCATCAGGAATGTGTTCTTCAAAAGCCCGCCGGCCACGATGAATTCCTTGACCGGAACACCCGAATCGCGGAACGCGTCCACGATGGTGCGGGTGCCAAAAGCGGTGGCTTCCAGCAACGCCCTGTAGGTGTCCTCAGGCTTGGTAGCCAAGGTCTGGCCCACCACCACGCCGGAGAGCTCGTGGTCCACCAGCACTGAGCGGTTGCCCGAATGCCAGTCCAACGCGATCAGGCCGTGCTCGCCGATCGCCTGCTTCTCCGCGAGTTCGGTCAGGTACTCGTGGATACCCAGCCCCTTGTCTGTGGCGGCCTGGTGGTACTCCGGCGGGACGCCGTTCTTGGTGAACCAACCGAAGATGTCGCCAACTCCGGACTGGCCTGCTTCGTAACCCCAGAGGCCGTCCACGATGCCGCCATCCACGACTCCGCACATGCCGGGGACTTCGCGCAACACGTCGCCGTTCATGACGTGGCACGTGGACGTTCCCATGATGGCTACGAGCTGTCCTGGTTCCACGGCGTTCGCGGCCGGGGCGCTGACGTGGGCGTCAACATTTCCCACGGCCACTGCGATCCCGGCCGGAAGCCCGGTCCAGCCGGCCGCTTCCTCGGTCAGATAACCTGCAGCGTCGCCCAAACGGCCGATGGTGTGTTCCAGCTTTTCGGACACGAACCCCTTGAACCCGGGGTTCAACGCTGCCAGGAAGTCTTCGGACGGGTACTTTCCATCCTGGTAGATGCCCTTGTAGCCGGCGGTGCAGGCGTTGCGGACATAGCTGCCGCAGAGCTGCCAGACGATCCAGTCCGCTGCCTCAACCCAGTGGTCCATGGCGCCGTAGACTTCGGGATCCTCTTCAAGGAGCTGCAGCCCCTTGGCAAACTCCCACTCCGAGGAGATCAGGCCGCCGTAGCGGGGAAGCCAGGACTCGCCGCGTTCTTCAGCGAGCTTGTTGATGCGGTCAGCCTGCGGCTGGGCTGCGTGGTGGCGCCACAGCTTCACGAAAGCGTGCGGCCGGTCAGCGAAGCGGTCCAGTTCGTTCAGCGGCGTGCCGTCCGCCGTCGTCGGAACCATGGTGCAGGCGGTGAAGTCGGTGGCGATGCCCACCACCTTGGCCGGATTGATTCCGGCGTCGGCGACGGCGGCCGGGACAGCATTGCGCAGGACGTCGCGGTAGTCGTTGGGGACCTGAAGCGCCCAATCGGCGGGGAGTCGTTGGCTGCTGCCGGGGAGGGTTTCCGTCACGACGGCGTGCGGATATTCGAACACGCCGCTGCCAAGTTCTGCCCCGTCCGATACACGGACGACGACGGCGCGCCCGGACAAAGTGCCATAGTCCACGCCAATGACGAACTGCTCGTCCAGCGGGAGGAATTCAGAGGTATTCATGGGGTCTCCATCCGGCTGGCCAGGGCCTCATTGCCGGGGGTCGGGGTGGAAAAGTGAAGAAGGTCTGATGTAATTGTTAGCGCTCACAACTTTGATGTCAAGAGCTGTCCCGTGGTTGGGTTCAGTAGCGGGACTCGTTCGTTAGCCGGCGAGCGGCGCCGTGGTGGCGCGGATGACCAGACGCGGTGTCACGGTGGCGGCTGAAACGGTGTCGCCGTTCTCCAAGCGGTCCAGCAGCAGGCCGATGCACCTCTGGCCCAGTTCCTCAAAGTCCTGAGCCACTGTTGTCAGCGGCGGGATGAAGTAGGCGGACTCGGGTTGGTCATCGAAGCCCACAACGCTGATGTCGCCGGGTACCTGTACGCCGGTCTCGTTGAAGGCGCGAAGGACGCCGAGGGCCATTTGGTCGTTGGCCACGAACAGTGCCGTCAGGGAACGGTCGGCGGCGATTTTCAGTCCTTCGCGGTAACCGCACTCAGCGCTCCAGTCGCCTTCGATCAAGGATCCCGGTTCACGTCCGGCCTCATTCAGTGCCTCGTGCCAGCCGTCGATACGGGCAGCGGCGTCAATCCAGTCGGCCGGCCCGGAAAGATGGCCGATCCTCTGGTGGCCTAGCTCAAGGAGGTGCTCGACGGCGAGCTTGGCGCCCTGCCGCTGGTCGACGGTGGCGCCGCTCAAGTGTTCGTCGCCGACTGAGCCTACGGCCACCAAGGGCACTGGAACGGTGATGTCCCTCAGGACATCGAAGGTGCCGGGGTGGGGCACGGTCACCACAATGCCGTCAACGCCCTGATCCATGAAGTGGGCGACGGCGTCCTTGATGGTCTCGGGCGTCACTTCGCGCAGGGCTGCGACACTGACGAAATAGCCCGCATCCCGTGCCGCCTGCTGGACGCCGAGGAGCGTGTGGGATGGACCGTATTGGGCCATCTCGCTGCCGAGGACTCCAATGGTTTGGGAGCGTCGGGTCACCAGGCTGCGTGCTGCCGTGTTTCGGCGATAACCCAGCTCCGTGATGGCTTGCTCAACGCGCTCGCGGGTCTTGGCACTCACGTTGGGGTGGTTGTTCAGCACCCGGGAAACGGTCTGGTGGGAAACCCCCGCCACGCGGGCAACGTCCTCCATGACAGGCGGACGGGCTGGTGCAGATTGATCTGAGCTCACCCTGTCACGATAGAGCACCGACAGCCACGATTACCTCATGGCCGCCGTGGCAGCGTACTGGCGATACCTGGTCAGGAAGGGGGCCGTCCCGCCGATTTCCCGGGGTTTCACGTCCACGCCATCCAATGGCCATTCAGGGAGCTGGCCCGTGAGGACGCCTGCCGCTTGGCGGGCAGCGCCGTCGGCGACATACTCGCCGGGCCGGGGTACGAATACCGGCAGTCCAAAGGCCGAAGCAGCCACCTGTTGGACGGCCTCTGACTGAGCGCCTCCACCCACCAGGATGATGCGCTGAGCGGAGACGCCCTGTGCCTGCAGCGCAGCCAACCCGTCCGCCAGTGAACACAGCACACCCTCCACGGCGGCCCGGGCCAGATTGGCCGGCGTGTAGTTGGAGACCGTGATGCCGTGGAGTGAGCCCGTTGCATTAGGCAGGTTGGGTGTCCGTTCACCTTCGAAGTACGGCACCAAAGTAAGCCCATCGGCGCCCTCGGGAGCGGAGAGGGCCAGGGTTCCCAGTTCCGCGAGAGACACCCCCAGGAGAGCAGCTGTGGCATCAAAGACCCGTGTTGCGTTGAGCGTGCAGGCGAGGGGAAGGAAGTTGCCCGTGGCGTCGGCGAAACCGGCAACCAGTCCACTGACGTCCTGCGCCGGAACGTCCGACACCGCGAACACGGTCCCGGAAGTTCCAATGGAGATAACAACGTCCCCGACGGCGGCGCTGACGCCCAGGCCTGCTGCGGCGTTGTCACCGGCTCCGGGTCCGATCAAAGCGCCGCCAGGCGTCTTGCCCGCAACGTCCAAAGGTCCGACCACTACAGGCAGGATGGGGACATGGCCGAGCGTGCTTTCGAGTACGTCGGGAAGATACTCGCCGTTGCTGGCCGAGAAGTAGCCCGTACCTGAAGCGTCGGACCGGTCGGTGCGCAGGAGTTCCAGCGATGCGGGTCCGTCTCCGGGACCGTGGCCGGCCAGCCGCCAGGACAGCCAATCGTGCGGCAGGCACGCCGCGGCAGCGCGCCGGGCGTTCTCTGGTTCGTTCCGGGCCAGCCAGCGGAGCTTGGTGGCGGTCAACGATGCCACCGGCACGGTTCCGGTGCTGGATGCCCAGTATTCTGCACCGGCAGTGGCGTCGCCATAACCGGCTTCGAGGACCAACTCCTCGGCGTCGGGCGCGGACCGGGTGTCGTTCCATAGGAGAGCTGGACGTACAACGTTTCCGGAATCGTCCAGGCACACCATCCCGTGCTGCTGGCCGCCCACGGAAACGGCGTCCACGTCGTCCAGTCCGCCTGCCTCCCTGATGGCTTCCTGGAGGGCTGTCCACCAATGATCGGGGTGGACTTCCGTGCCCTCTGGATGGGGCGCCCGGCCTTGGCGAACCAAGGCGCCGGTGGCAGAGTCCCGGATCACCACTTTGCACGACTGGGTGGAGCTGTCGATCCCGGCTACGAGAGGCATGCGTTTGTTCCTTCGGCGACCCGGCGCCGGGCCCTGCAAGGAGACCTTGCGGAGCCCGGCGACGGGACTGTGGTGGGTGGGGGGATTTAGCGCGCGCCGAGCAAGTGCTCGATGGCCAGCTGGTTGAGGCGGACGAAGGCGAACGAGCGCTCGGCGGCGTGATCGGCGTCGAACGTTTCGAAAGCACTGGCGTCAGCCAGCAGGTCAGCGGTGGTTTCTCCGGCGTTCAAGGTGGGCTGGCCCAACTCGAAGACACCAGAGGTGGCGAGGGCTTCCTGGACTTCCGGATCTGCACGGAAAGCGAGGGCGCGTTCCTTCAGCAGGAGGTACATGGACATGTTGGACTTGGCTGATTCCCAGACGCCGTCGTAACCGTCGGTGCGGGAAGGCTTGTAATCGAAGTGGCGGGGGCCGTCGTACCTGGGTCCGCCGTTGGGGAAGCCGTTCTCCAGCAGGTCCACCGTGAAGAAAGCGCTGGTGAGGTCGCCGTGGCCGAAAACCAGATCTTGGTCGTACTTAATGCCGCGCTGGCCGTTCAGGTCGATGTGGAAGAGTTTGCCTGCCCACAGGGCCTGGGCGATGCCGTGGGTGAAGTTCAGCCCCGCCATCTGCTCATGGCCGGTCTCGGGGTTGAGGCCCACAATGTCGCCGTGTTCCAGCTGGGCAATGAATGCCAGGCCGTGTCCAACGGTGGGGAGGAAGATGTCGCCGCGGGGTTCGTTCGGCTTCGGTTCCAGCGCAATCCGGAGCTCGTAGCCCTTTTCCTTGATGTAGCCGGCGGCGGTGTCCACGCCTTCCTTCATGCGGTCCAGTGCTGCCGACAGGTCCTTGGAACCGTCATATTCGCTGCCTTCGCGGCCGCCCCACATCACGAACGTTTCGGCGCCAAGCTCGGCGGCGAGGTCGATGTTGCGCAGGATCTTGCTCAGGGCGAAGCGGCGGATCGAACGATCGTTCGAGGTGAAGCCGCCATCCTTGAAGACGGGGTGGCTGAACAGGTTGGTGGTGACCATCGGCGTCTTCAAGCCGGTCTCAGCCAAAGCGGCCTTGAAGTTCTTGAGGATGAGGTCGCGCTCGGATGCGCTGGCATCAAAAGGAATCAGGTCATTGTCGTGGAAAGTGATGCCATATGCACCAAGTTCGCTGAGCTTGTGCACTGCTTCCACCGGGTCCAGGGCTGGGCGCGTGGCAACACCGAAGGGGTCGGCACCGGTCCAACCGACAGTCCAGAGGCCAAAGGTGAAGCGGTCCTGCGGGGTGGGCTGCGGGGTCATTTTGCTCCTTTGCAAAGCACTGGGGGAGGAGACGAAGAAAGGCGCTCCAATTAGTTTTCAATCTGAACTATATGGGGGATGATGGATCATGGTCAATGGAAGCCAGCAACAATTTTTCAGATCCGCAGGGAGTCCCACGCCAGTGAACGAGTCAGCAGCGCCCGGCCGCGTCGGCGATGTCCGCCGTCGAAATCTTTCGCTGGTCCTGGACTCCATTGCGCGGACCGGCGATGCGAAGCCCAGCCGCGCGCAGCTCGCGGCCGGCACGGGGCTCACCAAGGCGGCGGTCTCCAGCCTGGTGGCGGATCTGGTGGAATCGGGACTTGTATCTGAAGTGGGCCTGTACCGCGATGGCGAGCGGGGAAGGCCCGGCCAAGGGCTGGAACTCAGCTCACGCCGTGGCGTGGTGGGGATGGAAATCAACGTTGACTACCTGGCCGTGGGGCTGGTGGACCTGCGTGGCAATCTCCGCTTCCACACCACCGTTGAGTCACGGAACCGGGGGATGGCACCCCGGGAAGTCATGGAACGCCTGCGGGATCTGGTGTCCGAAGCAGTTGACACAGCGGCGGCCGAAAAGGTCGCCATCCTGGGTGGCGGACTGGCCGTCCCTGGCCTGGTGGATGAGCGGCGGAACATCGTTCTTTCCGCCCCGAATCTGCATTGGGAGAACGAGCACTTGGACCCGGGCTCGTTGCTCAAGGGCGCGCCGCTTGGCGTCCGGCTGTCCAATGAGGCCAACAGCGCCGCTCTTGGCGAGCTGTGGTACGGCAACGGCCCTGCCGACTTTCTCTATGTCTCCGGTGAAGTGGGTGTAGGTGGCGGTGTCATCATCGGCTCGGACCTGTACCTGGGGCCCGGAGGATCGGCGGGCGAACTGGGCCACATTGTGGTCCACCCGGAGGGGCCTGCGTGTTCCTGCGGTGGGGCGGGATGCCTTGAAACGTTCGCCGGCCAGGAGGCCATCTTCGAGGCGGCCGCCATTCCCGAAGGCTCCCTGGCCGAACGCACGGAACAGCTTCTCGCCGCTTTGGCCGCCCAGGATCCGAACGCACTGAAGGCAGTTCACGACGCCGGGCGGTACTTGGGGGTCGCGCTCGCCTCCTCAGCCCGTTTGATGGATATTGACGCCATAGTCCTCGGTGGGCACTTTGCGTTGCTGGGGGAGTGGCTGAGGCCGGCGTTGCTGGCCAGTTTGGATCGCTACGCGCCTGGGCTGCTGGACCCGAAAAACCTGACCGTGTCCGGCCTTGAACATTCCGGCACGCTCCTGGGCGCTGCCGGCCAAGTGATCCGGTCTGTGATTGAGTCGCCGTTCGAGTTCCTTTTGGCGAGCAAGCTGGCGTAGTCATGTCCGGGTTTGCCGGCGGTAATTCGGCGTGGGTTCTTCCGCATGATTCATCAGCATGCTTACTATTGATGGGTCAGTTGTTCGCGAAAACCCAACCCCACGGACGAGTGCCCCATGACTACACAAGACTCAGCTCACACCAGCACAGCCAAGGCTCACACCGCACCTTCCCCCGAAGACTCGCGCAAGCCTGACAGTCCCAATGACCTGGCCAAACCCACGTGGATGTACATCGCCAAGCGGACGCTCCGCGAGTTCAGCAAAGACCAGTGTCCGGACGCTGCAGCGGGCCTGACGTATTACGCAGTCCTTTCCCTGTTTCCAGCCCTTTTGGCGCTGGTTTCCCTGATCGGCATCTTCGGAGATGCCGGCAAGACGACGTCGTCATTGCTGGATATAGTCCAACAGTTCGCGCCGGGGCCCGGCGTTGACGCCATGCGCCAGCCGATCGAGGAACTGACGCAGTCCAACACGGCCGGGCTCGCGTTGGTTTTCGGTATTTTGGTGGCGCTCTGGTCCGCCTCGGGCTACACCACGGCGTTCAGCCGGGCCATGAACCGGGTCTATGAAGTGGACGAGGGTCGCGGCTTCATCAAGCTGCGGGGCACTATGCTCGCCGTTACCATCGTTGCGGTAGTTGGTGCGGCACTCGCAGCGGCCATGCTGGTCTTGAGCGGCCCCGTTGCAGAAGCCATAGGCGGAGCCATCGGTTTGTCGGAGACCTTCCTGACCGTCTGGAACATTGCCAAATGGCCGGTCCTCATTCTGGTAGTCATCGTCATTATTGCGGTGTTGTACTACTTCACTCCCAACGTCAAGCAGCCCAAGTTCCGGTGGATGAGCATGGGCTCCCTGATCGCCTTGGTGATCTTCGCCCTCGCGTCGCTGGGCTTCGGCTTCTACGTTGCCAACTTCAGCAACTACAACAAGACCTACGGCGCCTTGGCCGGCGTCATCATCATGCTGCTGTGGCTCTGGATCCTGAACATGTCCCTGTTGTTCGGTGCGGAGTTCGATGCCGAGATGGAACGCGGACGCCAGTTGCAAGGAGGCATTGAAGCTGAAGAAAGCATCCAGTTGCCGCCGCGCGATACCAAGAAGAGCGACAAGATGCAGGAGAAGGAAGACCAGGTCATCCGGGATGGCGAAGAAATCCGTGAAACCCACGGCGACGAACCGCAGAAGAAATAGCGCATTGGAGAATCAACGGTGAACGCTGACGGCAGGAACAAGAAGCTCAAAGCCATCCGGCATGGGGACAGCGTCCGGATCAGCGGTGAGGTTTTCCGGGTGGGCTCCGTGCAACCCCTCGAAGGATCGCGGAACATCAGCCTTGAACTGCAAGGGCCCGACGGCGGTTCGGTCACCTTCATCGGCCTGCCGGGGGCCAAGGTTCAGCTCGCTGCGCGGGCTTCCTGACCTGACAGCTCAGGCTTCCGCAGGGAAGCCTTGGTCGGCGTCGTCCCACCAGCCTTCCCAGGCGCTGGAGGTCAGGCGCTCGGTGGCGAAAACGGGGTAGTGCTCGGGGCTGGAATCGCCGGTGGGGCCGCTGTGGGTGCCGCTGGCATCGAGGAAAAAGTTAAGGGTCTTCAAGAGCATCATGGTGGTGTCCTTTCAGTGGCTTGGTGAACGCCTTTGTTCAGGTAAAACCAGCGTAGGTGCCCATTGTTTCCTCCCATCGACGCAATGTTTCAGCTGTGTACCTTCTATCTCACCGGCTCCTTCCGCGACTCACAGCCGACACAAAACGGAGGGCGCGGTAGCAGCAAAAAGCGGGCCCCTGCCGTGACCGTGGCAGGAACCCGCTGGTTTTGGAGTGATCCTCCCGCGGAGCTTAGGGCATCCGCGGGAGGACCACGGTGTTACGCGAACGGGAGAACGAGCTCCGCGTAGCGCTGCTTCATGGTCTCCAGGACGGTGTCGCCGTCGGCGTCCCAGATCTCCTGGTTGAAGATTTCAACCTCGATATCGCCCGTGTACCTGGCGTCCCTGACCCAAGTGCCGATGGTGGCGAAGTCGATGACGCCGTCGCCCATCATGCCGCGGGACAGCAGCGCGTCAGCGGCGATCGGCAGGTTGAAGTCGCACACCTGGTAGGAGGCGATGCGGTTTTCGCGCCCGGCGCGGTCAATCTGCGCCTTCAGCTCGGGGTCCCACCACACGTGGAAAGTGTCGACGGCGACGCCAACAGCCTTTGCGTCGTACGGCGCGGCAAGATCGAGTGCCTGGCCGAGGGTGGAGATGAGTGCGCGGTCAGCGGCGTACATCGGGTGCAGTGGTTCCAGCACCAGGCGGACGCCGTTCTCGGAAGCGAAGGGCACGAGTTCCTCGAGTCGGTCGGCGACGCGCTGGCGGGCAGCCACCACGTCCTTCTCGCCGGGAGCGAGCCCGCCGACCACCAGGAAAAGTTCCTGGGTGTCCAGCGCAACGGCTTCACGGACGGCCTCGAAGTTGTCGGCCAGGGCAGCAGCCTGTCCCTCAGCGTCGGCTGCGGTCAGGAATCCACCGCGGCAGAGCGAGGAAACCCGGAGACCCGCGTCCTTGATGAGCTTGGCTGCCTTGTCCAATCCGGCCTCGGCCACGCGGTCACGCCACGGTCCGATTGCGGGGATGCCGGCTCGGGCACAACCATCCACGGCCTCGGACAAGGTCCATTTCTTGGTGGTGGCGCTGTTCAGTGACAGCCGGGAAAAGTCGCTCATGCACCCACCCCGTTGATCCGCAGGAAGTCAGACATCCGGAACGCGGCCAGCGATGGGTCCTTCAGCAAGCCGGCCTGATCTGCCAGTTCAAAGGTCTTGGCCAGGTGCAGGACCGAGCGGCCCGAGTGCAGGCCGCCCACCATCTGGAAACCGGGCTGCTTACCGTTGAGCCAGGACATGAAGGCAATGCCGGTCTTGTAATAGAACGTGGGTGCGCTGAAGATGTGCTTTCCCAGCTCACGGGTGGAGTCCAGGATGGCGCGCCCTTCAGCACCTTGGCCGGCGTCGTACTTCTGCAACGCGGCCGAAGCGGCCGGGTAGATGGCAGCGAAGATGCCCAACAGGGCGTCCGAGTGGTGCGTCTCGTCGCCGTCGATCAGTTCCGGGTAGTTGAAGTCGTCACCGGTGTAGAGGCGGACGCCTTCCGGGAGGTCGGCGCGGAGGGCGACCTCATGGGAAGCATCCAGCAGCGAGACCTTGACGCCGTCAACCTTGTCCGAGTGCTCGCGGATGAGGCTGAGGAAAGTTTCGGTGGCGACAGAGACGTCGTCGGAACCCCAGTATCCTGCCAGCGCGGGGTCGAACATGGTGCCCAGCCAGTGCAGGATGACCGGCTGGTCAACTTCCTGAAGGAGCGTCGAGTAGACGTGCAGGTAGTCGTCGGCCCCGTTGGCAACCTTGGCCAGCGCCCGGGAGGCCATGAGGATGACCTTGGGTCCGGCTTCACTGACGACGGCGATCTGCTCGCGGTAGGCGTCGATGACAGCCTGGATACCTGCAGCCCCCGCAGGGAGTGCAGCGATGTCCAGCTGGTCGGTGCCGGCGCCGCAGGAAACAAGGTCGCGGACCGACTTGCCCGTAATGGCGGCGTTGCCCGCGGCCACCACGGAGGCGGCTTCCGCGCCCGTGCGCTTGATGAGCTGCTGGGTGGCTGGCCAGTCAAGGCCCATTCCGCGCTGCGCGGTGTCCATGGCGTCGGCAACGCCCAGGCCGTAGGACCACAGCTCGTGCCGGTACGCCAGGGTGGCGTCCCAGTCGAGCTGGGCGGGGGCGCCGGGGGTGTTGTCGGCTGCAACCTCGGGGATGACGTGTGCTGCGGCGTAGGCGCGGCGGGCCGTCAGCGGAGCGGTCGGCTTGACCCAGGAGGTGGCGGGCTGAAGGCGGTACTCGCGGGTGCCGCCGTCGTCGGTGGGAAGAATCAGTGACGTCATTAGAGGGTGATCTCCGGGATGTCGATGGTGCGGCGCTCTGCCGAGGACTGGAGGCCGAGTTCGGCAAGCTGCACGCCCCGGGCTGCGGAGAGCAGGCCGAAGCGGTGCTCACGGCCTGCGACGACGTCGCGCAGGAATTCTTCCCACTGCAGCTTGAAGCCGTTGTCCAGTTCAGCGTTGGCGGGGACTTCCTGCCACTGGCTGCGGAAGGATTCGGTGACCGGCAGGTCCGGGTTCCAGACGGGCTTGGGGGTGTGGGCGCGCTGCTGCGCAACGCACTTGTTCAGACCGGCGACGGCGGAACCGTGCGTGCCGTCGACCTGGAACTCCACCAGTTCGTCGCGGTAGACACGGACGGCCCAGGAGGAGTTGATCTGGCCGATGACGTCATCGCCGCCCGGGGTTTCGAGCTCGAAGATGCCGTAGGAGGCGTCGTCTGCGGTGGCCTTGTATTCCTTGCCGGCCTCATCCCAGCGTGCGGGGATGTGCGTGGCGGTCTTGGCGTTGACGCTCTTGACCTTGCCGATGATGCCTTCAAGGACGTAGTTCCAGTGGCAGAACATGTCCGTGGTCATTCCACCGCCGTCTTCCTTGCGGTAGTTCCACGACGGACGCTGGGCAGCCTGGACGTCGCCTTCGAAGACCCAGTAGCCGAATTCGCCGCGGATGGAGAGGATGCGGCCGAAGAAGCCTTCGTCCACAAGACGGCGGAGCTTCACCAGGCCGGGGAGGTACAGCTTGTCGTGCACCACGCCCGCGGTGACGCCGGCGTCCTTGCCGATCTGTGCCAGTTCGATGGCCTCTTCCAAGGTCTCGGCCGTCGGCTTCTCTGTGAAGATGTGCTTGCCGGCGCGCATGGCCTTTTTCAGGGTGGCGGCGCGGAGGCTGGTCATGGAAGCGTCAAAGATGATGTCAACGGTGGGATCGGCGATGACGGCGTCCAAGTCGGTGGTCCATTCAGAGACCTTGTGGAGTTCGGCGAGTTCGCGGATCTTCGCTTCGTTGCGGCCAACGAGGATCGGCTCCACCTGAACCTTGGTGCCGTCTTCCAGGGTGAAACCGCCGGCGTCGCGGATGGGGAGGATGGACCGCAGCAGGTGCTGGCGGTAGCCCATACGGCCGGTGATGCCGTTCATGGCGATGCGGATCGTCTTTGTTTCGTAGCCCATGTTTTCTCCAGTGCCTTGTGTGCCGGTCGCGGTGCGGAAGCCGGTGCTTGCAGTTCGTGTGGGAAAGCGCATTCCCGTTGTCATCGATCATGCACCATGACTCGCCGGATTGGCAAGCGCTTTCCCATAACTCGCGGAAGACTGACATAATTTCCCTAGCGCCAGTCCCGACGCTTGCAGACAAGGAGGGCCCCGTGGCCGCCAGCACACTGAGTGAAGTTGCCCGTTTGGCCGGGGTTTCCCTGGCCACCGCATCCAGGGTCCTCAACGGCTCGTCCCGTAAGCCCGCCGAGGACATTGCCGAACGCGTCCGCGAGGCCGCCGACAAGCTCGGCTACGTGCCCAACGCACAGGCGCAGGCGTTGGCCAAGTCGAGTTCGGGCCTGATCGGACTGGTTGTCCATGACATCGCCGATCCCTATTTCTCTGCGATCGCCCGCGGAGTCCAGGAAGCTGCCCGCCAGCAGAACCGCATGGTGCTCCTGGCCACCACCTCCGGGGCTCCTTCGGATGAAAAGGAAGCCGTCGCAGCCTTCGCTGCGCGCCGCGCCGACTCGATTGTCATTGCCGGTTCGCGTTCCGTGCGGGCTGAGGACAAGCAAGGAAATGCCGAGCTGGCCGCCGAGCTGGACCGTTATTGCCGCAATGGCGGTCATGTGGGAGTTGTCGGCCATCCGGTGGTGGGCGCGTCCACGAGCGAGGGCTACCATGTGGTGAAAGTCCCCAACGAGGAACTGGCTGCCGGCCTCGCTGCGGAATTGGCCGCCACTCATGATGGTGCTTTCCTGATCATTGCCGGACCCGAGGGTCTCTACACATCGGACGACCGTGTCCGCGGTTTCCAGCGCGGGCTCGCGGACGCTGGGAGGCCCGCCGCCGAGGTGATCCGCACTGGATTCAACCGGGCCGGCGGGTATGAAGCCGGTCAGGCGCTTGCCGAACGGATCAAGTCCTCCGCGGAACGCCTCTGCATCTTTGCCGTCAATGACGTCATGGCCATCGGCGTTACCGCCGCCCTTCGGCCGGAGGGCGTGTGGATTCCCCGCGACGCCACCATCGCCGGTTTCGACGACATCGAAACCCTGCGCGACTTCCGGCCCGCACTGTCCACCGTGCACCTGCCGCTCGAAGATATTGGCCGGCTCGCTGCGGGAGATCCGGATACTCCTCCCGTCAGTGGCGCGGTCAAGCTCCGCCGCAGCACCGAAACTCCGGTGGAATCACAGGTATGACGACGGCGGGGCCACCAGCGCAGGCGCCCCGGGCGCTGACGGTGATTCCCGCCGTCGAGCGTTCCACTCAAGCTGCGCCAGCCATCCTGGTGCTTCCCGGCGGGGCATACGCCAAGCAGGCAGACCACGAGGCCGAGCCCGTGGGTGAATGGCTGGCTTCATTGGGAATCCACGCATTCGTGCTGCGGTATCGGGTGGCGCCGGATCAGCACCCGGCCCCGTTGGTGGATGCCAAGCAGGCGATGCTGTGGATCCGCAACGGCGATCACGGACTTAAAGTGGATGCGTCGAGGGTTGGCGTCCTGGGATTTTCAGCCGGCGGACATCTCGCGTCCACGTTGTCCGTGGAGGTAGCCACCGGTGATCCTTCGCTGGATACCGTGGAGGCTGTGCCGGACCTCAGCATTCTCTGCTATCCGGTCATTTCGTTCGTGAATTCGGTCCATCAGGCGTCTGTGGACAACCTCGCTGGAGCGGGTGCCGCCCCTGGGGTCCTGCGGGAGCTCTCAACGGATCTTCACGTCACGCCGAGAACGCCGCCCGCTTTCCTCTGGCATACGGCCGACGACCAATCCGTCACCGTCAGCCACAGCCTTGCTTATGCCGGCGCGCTCAGCCGGGCCGGCGTCCCGGTGGAACTGCACCTCTTCCCGCACGGCGTCCACGGTATTGGCCTGGCTTCGGGAACGGCCGGGGCTGATCAGTGGCCGGCGCTCTGCGCATCATGGCTCGGCCGGTGGGGCTGGGCTGCGTAACCGCGTTACGTAGTTGGCCTCAGTCCTCGCCCAAGGTGATGGTGTGGAGGAACGAGGCATCGTTGATGACGTTGTCCGGAAGGTCGTCCTCGACGAACTCCAGCATGATGTCCAGGTCCTTGCCGTTTCCGCGCAGAACGTCAGTGACGGTCTGCCACAGCAACTTCCGGTTCCGCAGCGGGAAGCGTTCGGCAACCGGCCCCCAGGAGAAGCAGTGCACCCCCACCACGTGGGGGAGGACTTCGTGGAGGGACTCCAGCGCCTGCTGGTCTGAGAGTCCGACGGCGGGCTGCCAGTAAGTGCCGACGTTGGCATGGTTCACCCTGTTCAGTAACTCCAAGGTGGTGGCGGGGGAGTCGGTGAGGGTGTTGCCGTGATACTCAAACGCGATGGCGACACCCCGGGCGGCCGCGAGATCCGCAATCCGCTGAGTGTCCTTCACCACCGCGTCCCAGTGTTCCTGGCCGGCGCCGGCCGAACCCTGTTCGCCGGCCCACACCCGGATTCGTGGGGCGCCGAGCGCCGTGGCGAGGTCCAGGACACGATCGAAATCCCCGAAGGCGCCGCAGCGGTAGTACGAGCCGAGCGAGAGAACCAAGAGTCCCGCTGCTTCAGTTGCTCCCTTTGCGTGCGCCGCGGACTCCGCATCGCTGACGTGCACATCAGTGCCCCACTCGATGCCGGCCAGGCCCGCATTCGATGAAATGCGGACCACCTCGTCAATCCCGTGGGAGCGGAGAGTCACGGAACAGATGCCAGGCGTGAGGTCAGCCAGAGTGGTGAGGTCGATCATGCTACACAGGATACCGGGAATGCGCTTACCCAGTAAGGGTGTATCGCCAGCTGAACAGAATGAACGCTGGGCTAGAGCGTGATCCAATAACGCCGGATCGCTTCGGTGACTCCGAGGTCCGCAGCGAAACTCTCCGGAGGCCGGACGCTTTCAAGAACGCCGCCGCACGCCTCGATGGTGCGGGCGGACGCCACGTTCGGCTGCTTGCACGTCACCAGCACGCGATCCATGCCGAGGGAGCGACCCTCCTGGAGGGCGCCTTTCAATGCAAGCTTGGCGAGCCCCCGCCCCCGCGCGCTGGGCCGGATGCCGTAGCCAATGTTGCCTCCTACCTCAGTGAGATAGTCATTGGCCAACGAGTGCCTGAGGCTGGCTGCCCCCAGGTATGCGTTGTCATCGACAACCCAGATGGTGCTCTGGTTGGCCAAGCCTTCAGGGGGTTGGAAGCCCTTCTTGGGCAACTCGTGCAGAAGGTGAACCCACTCCGCGAAGTCGCTGTTGTCGCGGAGATCCAGGTCGTATCTCGCAGCCACAAAAGCCGCTGAGCCATCCTGGTTAAGGGTGCCCCACTCGTCGTAGCTTTCCAGCCAGGACTCATGGAACTTTGCGGACGGCTGGACGAGCTTGGCGTGAGTCATGGGGTGAGCGTACTACGGCTGCTTCCGGGGCCCGGTGGCTAGTTCGACTTACTCAGCGTCCGGCCCATGATGGCCTGTGTCAGGGCGTCGATGACCTCGGCGTTGGCGAGTGGATTCCGGATCAAGGTGAAGTCCACGTCGCCCACCGGCGGCAGGCCGAATCGCTGGGTGATGACCTTCAGGTCCTCGGGCACCAGCGATGCCGGCATTACGGCGACTCCAATCCCGGCCCGGACGGCCGCGAGCACCCCGCTGATCTGTTTGGTGCTGCAGGTGATCCGCCATGTCCGGCCTTCCGCTTCCAGGGCATCGATGGCAAGCTTCCGGCTCAAACTCGGTGCCGGGTACGCAATCAGCGGCACGGGGGCGCCCGGTTCCAGCACTGTCTGCTCCACGCCGACCCACGCGAAGTTATCGTGCCGGACCACCGTGCCTTCCTTGGCCCCGGCCACCCATTTCACGAACACCAGGTCCAGTTGCCCGGCGTTGAGCCGCTTGTACAGCTGATCACTTTGGCTGACAGTGAGCTCGAGGTTGATCTGTGGGTAGAGCTGCCGGAACTCCCGGAGAATCCGGGGGAGGCCGGTGATGGCGAGGTCGTCGGCTGTCCCGAAGCGGAGGCGTCCCCGCATGGCCGAGCCGGAAAAGTAGCGGGCCGCGGAATCGTGGGCAGCAAGGATGTTGCGGGCAAAACCAGCCATGGCATCACCGTTGTCAGTAAGCCTGACTTCACGGGTATCCCGGGCCACGAGTACGCGCTTGGCGGCGGCCTCGAGCTTGCGGACATGCTGGCTGACCGTGGGCTGTGCGAGGCCCAGCCGCTCGGCTGCCTTGGTGAAACTCAGCGTTTCCGCGACGGCCAAAAAGGAACGGAGCTGGACAGGTTCAAACACGGAACTCCTCTAAGCGCGGGTCAACGCCGGGCCGGAGTACTGCGCCGTTTCCCCTCGTGCTGCAAGCAGCTCATTGCATTCCGCAATGCTAGTTATAGGCGCAATACGCTTCCATAATTGCTGCTGGCAACCATAGCGTTAAACGCATCCCACCGAAACTCTCGATCCGAGGACTACTTTTGGCACCCCCACCGCCTTCAGCGGCAAACGTCAGCCAGCCCGTCATCGATTCCCTGTCCGCTCGCCCGCTGCCGGATACAGACAAGCCGAACACCAACCAGCCGGACACCGTCACCCAGCCACTCGCCGTCGTGAGTGAAAAGCTGCCCTGGCGTCATACTTTCATCTCCCTGAAGGTCCCCAACTTCAGGATTTTCGCGATCGGCCACTTCATTGCCGTCATCGCCATCTGGATGCAGCGCATCGCCCAGGACTGGATGGTGCTGCAGCTGTCCGGTTCCGTCACCGCAGTCGGCATTACGGTGGCGTTGCAGTTCATGCCGTCACTGTTCCTGGGACCATGGGGCGGCATGATCGCCGACCGCTTTGCCAAGCGCAAGATCCTCATCATCTGCCAATCGGCGGCGGCCGTGCTGGCTGCAGTGTTGGCGGTTCTGTCCCTGAGCCAGCGCGTTGAAGTCTGGCACGTGTACGTCATTGCCTTGGCCCTGGGCTTCGTGACGGTCCTGGACCAGCCGGCCCGGCAGGTGTTCGTCAATGAACTCGTCGGCCCCAAGTACCTCCGGAATGCCATCAGCGTCAACTCCACCACCTTCCAGCTGGGCGGCTTGATCGGGCCTGCCTTGGCGGGTGTGCTGCTCACCGCTGTCGGCGCAGGCTGGGCCTTCGCTGCCAACGCTGTGGCCTGCTGTACCACTGTGGCCATGCTGCTGATCCTTCGCAAGGACCAGCTGCACCTCAGCCAGCCGACGCCCCGCAAAAAGGGGATGCTGCGTGAAGGCCTTAACTATGCGCTTAGCAAGCCCACCATTTACTGGCCGTGGTTGATGGCCGGGTTCGTGGCCGTTTTCGCCATGAGCTTGCCTGTGTTGCTGGCCGCCTTTGCGGACCACGTGTACGACGCCGGTGCCGGAGGCTACGGCCTGCTGAACGCCATGGTTGCGCTCGGTGCACTGATGGGAGCGGTGGCGTCCACCCGGCGTCGACAGCTGCGGTTGCGATCGGTGGTGGCGTCGGCTGGTTTGTACGGGCTCATGCTCTGTGTCTCATCGCTGATGCCGTCCATGGTGTGGTTCAGCGTCACCATGGTCCTTGCCGGATTCTGGTGCCTCATGTTCCTCACTGCGGCCAACCAAATGGTGCAGACCAGCTCCAACATGAGCATCCGCGGCCGTGTCATGAGCCTCTACCTGGTGGTGCTGATCGGCGGACAGGCCATTGGCGGCCCCATGATGGGCTGGCTGGCCGAGCACTTTGGTCCGCACCTTGCTGTCCTGATTTCGGGTGGCGTGCCGGCCATCGCCGCTGCGGTGGTCGCCGTCGTCCTTGCCCGGAAGTCTTCGCTGCACCTGAAGGTGGACCTGCGTGACCGGCGCCGGGTGCTGCGGATCGTGCAGGAGACCCAACCGGCATAGCCGCAGTCCCCGACGGATTAACAGGTGAAGCGCCCGCGGCAGGACCGCGGGCGCTTCCTGGTGGGCGTCTTTATGCCGTTGGCAAGTGCGGGTACTCCGCTGAGCGTCCTTGGAATTCCAGGACATCCGGGTTGCGGATGACGCCGTCGCGGATTTCGATGGCACGCGAGATGGTCTCGTTGGCATCCCATCCCGCCGGGCCGGCCGCAACAGCGTCCAGGAAAGGAAGCAAGGCTTCGCTGATTTCCCAGCTGGCTGAGTTCCAGAGATACGACGGACTGTGGTCCACGGCGTAGTAGTTGACGTGCCCGCCCACACGGAACATGGGTTCGTCGAAGGTGGTGGTGCGTGCCCAGCTGAACCCCATTCCTTCGTCGCAGGAAACGTCCACAATCAGGCTGTCAGCCCGGAATTCCGTCAAATCCTCCGTGCGAAGGTACGTCAGCGGGGCGTTGGGGTCCTGAAGAGTGCAATTGACCACGATGTCCGCGGCGGCCAGGAACGGCGCCAAGGGCTTGCGCCCCTTGTCCGTGATGACTTCGCTGAGGAAAGGTGCGTTGCTGTCATGATCGAACTGCACAATCCGCACCGAGTGAATGGGTGACCCGACGGCGGCGACGCCACGGTTGGTCAGGACCTGGACGTCGTGGACGCCGTGGGCATTCAGTGCAGTGACGGCGCCACGCGCAGTGGCCCCGAAGCCAATGACCACGGCGCTCAGCCGGCGGCCGTAGTCGCCCGTGGAACCCGTGAGTGCCAAGGCGTGAAGCACAGAGCAGTACCCGGCGAGCTCGTTGTTCTTGTGGAAAACATGCAGGCCGAAGCCACCGTCGCCTGCCCAGTGATTCATGGCCTCAAACGCGATGAGCGTGAGCTTCTTGTCGATGGCCAGTTGCGTGATGGCCCGGTCCTGGACACAGTGCGGCCAGCCCCACAGCGTTTGGCCGTCGCGGAGTTCGGCCAAGTCCTGGGCCTGCGGCTTGGGCAGGAGGATGACGTCGCTGCCGGCGATCAATTCCTGCCGTGTACCGAGCCCACCCACCAGCGATTCCAGCGTGCTGTCAGAGACGCCGAACCGCTCGCCATAGCCGAATTCAAACCTGAGCTGTTGGCGCACTTCCGGATCGATGCGCTCCAGATGCTGGGGATGGATGGGGAGGCGGCGCTCATTGGGCTTCAGCGAGGAAGCGAGGACGCCTATGCTCAGCTGGGCGGTTGGCGCGGTCACTTCTTGTTGCCGGTAGAGGGCTTTGCGGCCTCGGTGGCGGAGGACTCGGAAGCCCTCTTATCCGCACGTTTTTCCTTGATGGATTTACTGGATTTCTTTGATGCGGTTTGGCGCGGTGATTTGTCGCCCATGATTGCTCCCTAGAGCGGAACCGAAATGGCTCCTGACTCCTGACGATACACCTCGCACGGAAAAGCAGTGGCCGCGGTCACTGCCCTTGGGTCACTGCGCCGGCTCGGCCGCCGGACGGCCATGGGTGACGCGGTGGGTCACACGATCGGCGGTATCGTCCAGTGCTGCCGTCTTTTCCACCGGCTCCAAATAGAAACGCGCGCTGCTGATGATGCCCTCGTCCACGCCGAAGATGATGACGCCCGTCATTTCGTGCGGCGTACCATCGCGCCACGCACCCTTCAGGTGCAGCTCGGTCCAGATGGAGCTGCCGTTGACGCTGTGCGAGAGGAGATGAGCCTTGATGTCAGGGACACCCGTGAAAAGTTGCTCCCAATTGCTGCGGATGGTGTCCCGCCCAGTGAAGCCCCTGGTGGGATGCGCCGGCGTTTCGTTGACGTAGCCCGGCGCAAAGCAGGCCGCCAGGCCTTCCAGGTCGTGCTTGTTCGTGGCTTCCAGCAGGCGGTTGATGACGGCGAGCGGGCCCGCCTCACCAGCGTCGGTGAGAGTCATTGGAGGACCTCCCGGATAGGTGGATGTACGTATGAGTTTAGGCTCGTGAGACCCTCCGGTCGACGGGTGCGCGGCCCTGTTTGGTGAGTACCGCCGTCGGGCATTTGGGTCCCTGGACGCAAAGAAACCCCGGATCGTGGGATCCGGGGTTTTCCTTGAGCGGGCGACGGGAATCGAACCCGCGTATCGAGCTTGGGAAGCTAGCGCTCTACCATTGAGCTACGCCCGCGCTGCCCGGGAATTTTCGCCCCGAGCGAGTCCTAGCTTAGCGCAGTTGTGGGGCTGCTCATGACAGGCGCGTCGGCCGCCTACTTGAACAGTTTCAGGCCGTTCCATCCGGAACCCACCTGACGGTACGTTGTCCACTGTCCCCGGCCCAGGCCGTAGTTGTACAGGTTGCCGTCGGCGGTCTGTGCAGTGATGCCGCGGGTGCCCGCGCCAGTCAGCCCAAAGCTGGGGGCCAAGACGCGGATGTACTGCCAGCCGGTGCCCACGGTGGTGGCCGGTCCGTAGAAGCCTGCCCACCCGTCACCGCGGTAATTAATCAGGGCACCGGAACCTGTCCTGGCCAGGATGTCGTTGGCGCCGTCGCCTTCCCAGTCGGCGATGGTCAGTTCCATGCCGTTCCAGCCCCTGCCAATGATTTGCGGTGCGCTCAGCGCACCACCAAAGGTGTTGGGGTAGTAGCGCAGCACACCGTCCGGGAAGTATCCGACGACGCCGGGCCGGCCATGCTTGTGCGTCCACTTACCCACGGTGATGGTCATACGCTCCCAGCCGCCGTTGCCCACCACAACCTGGTTGGCGAATCCACCGTCCGGAAGACCTCGATAGACCCCCAGGACGCCGTTGTTCCACTGCGCCAGGATGTCGTAGACGCCGTCGATGTCCCAGTCCACCACGAAAGCCTGCTTCAAGCCGGTCCAGCCCGAACCGATCTGGACTGCACCCGCGTAGCCGCCGGCCGCCGTCGCGGGGTAGCGCAAAAGACGGCCCGACGAGTCGGCAGCCACCAGGTCGGCGCCGGACTTGATGCTTGCTGCGGCGGCGGTGTTGCCCGCAAAGTAGTGCTCCAGCGTCGGGAACCCGCGCCGGTTCATGTCGGTGGCCAAGGCTACGCCCACGTAGCGCAAGTGCCACGGTTCGTAGCTGTAGCCTGTGGTGCCCGTGTAACCGTTGGGGTAGCGGACTATGAAACCGTATTTATGGGCATTCGCAGCTACCCACTTGCCGGCCGCGGTATCGCCGAAGCAGGTGCTCAGGCCACAGCTGCCGGCTGCGTTGCCGATGTCCATGGCGAGCCCTGTCTGGTGCTCGCTGTATCCGGGGCGGGCCGAAATAGTGTCCGCGTAGGCCTGGCCGTAAGCATTGACATAGCCCCAATACACCTGGTTTTGGGTTGCGTAGGACCGGTAGCCGCTTACGATCGACAAGCCGCCCGTGCCTGCGTCTGCCGCCCCCTGGAACAAGCCGTTGAGCCACGCCGCAGCTTCCGCACGCATGTACTGGCCCGAGCCACGTGCGTTGACAAGGTCCGACGGCGCGTAGCTCGCCGGATTCAGCGGCCGCGATTTATTGACCAGGACCGAAATGTTGGCAGGGTCACCGATGGGGTCAACGCTCGGCAACGGGTTCGCTGTGGCGGGGACCTTTGTGGTTGCTGCTGTTTTTGCTGCAGAAATTACCGTCGGTCCTGCCGCCGTGGCGGGAACCGCCGTGACAACTCCGCCAGCCACTGCCACGGCGAGGAAAACCGCGCACGCAGCCACCCGTCGTCGTGCCTTCACTGCAAAAGCTTGATGTCCCAGAACCCGCATAACGCCCCCAAATCGGTTTTAGCCAGCCTCGGGAACTCTACCCCGAGGTGCCATGCTCTGTCAGTCGTAACTTTGTGAAGGGCCAGATAACCATTCGGTCAAGGCTCGCCGCTTATATGCCCCAGTGCCGTGCGTGCTGACTATTCTGAAGGTGTTAGCTGCAGCGTATGGGGAACCGGGCTAAGACATATCGAACCGTACGCCGAAAGAGGTTTCCGTGGCATTTGCAGACTACGAAGTGGTGATCAGCCGGGACGCCATGACCGTGTACGGATTCCTCATGGACGGGATGAACAACTCCCTGTGGCGGTCCGGGATCCGCAGCATCTCACTGCGATCAGGTCTCCGCGGCCACAAAGGTGCGCTCTACCAGCAGACCATCAATGGTCCGGGCGGCCGCCCCATCGCTGCCGATTTCCAGATCACCGAAGCCCGGCCAGGAGCGGAAGTGCGCTTCGCCGTCGTTGCGGGACCCGCACGTCCTACCGGCGGCTACTACCTCAGCACCGAAGGCCAAACCACCCGGCTCAGGTTCGCCCTTGAATACCACCCCAAGGGACTGCAGAAACTGATGAACGGCATGATCCAGAAAACAATGGAAAGCGAAGTTGCCCAGTTGGAGCAGCTGAAGACCGTGATGGAGTCACGCTCGGTGGTGTGAGCGCGACTGTTTCTGCTCTTTTGTCTGGTCGGCTATTGGGCGAGCTTGTAGCCGGTCCAGCCGCCACCCACCGCTATGGGCGTCGTCAGCCTTCCTGAGGTGAGGTCCCAGTACTCCAGGACTCCGTTGGTACCCAGGCCCGCAACGCCGGTGGTGTTGGCCCCCGTGACGCCCCGCAAGGAACGCAGTCCGGAGTAATCCGTCCACGCAGCGCCCACAATGGGCCGGGCTTCCTGCTTGGGCGTAGCCAGACCGCTGCCCCGGTACAGGCGCAAGGAACCATTGGGCTCAACGGTAAGCAGATCCTGGAAACCATCCGCGTTGTAATCCACCATACTGAGCCGGACGGCCTTGTTTCCCGTGCCGATCGCGGCCTGCGACCGGATGTACGTCATCCCTGCGTTTTTGTAGAGCCACACCCCGCCGGATGCGTCCATCGCGACAATCTGGGGCAGCCGGTTGTTGGCGCACCAGTTTCCCACAGCAATGTTCAAAGACTGCCAGCCGTGGCCGAGCACTCCCGGCGAACCGAAGCCACCCGACGGCCTCCCCGGATACACCAGGAGTGCCCCGTCGGTGCGCTGTGAAATGAGGTCGAAGACCCCGTCGCGGTCCCAATCGCTGACGAACAGTTCCTTGAGCCCCGTGAAACCGATGCCGATCTTGCGGGCTGCGCCGTACTTCGCGTTCCCCAAGGAAGCGTAGGAATACACCGTTCCGTCCGCCGCGATGGAGACGAGATCTGCGGCACTCCTGATGGAGGCGGAGCTGAGATTGACCGTGGGCGGCTGGTATTTGTCGCCCGGCTGGCATGCTCCGATGGGATCCGTGGGAGGGGTGACGGTTCCGCCGGGTGCATTTGTGGTTCCGGCCGGCAGCGAGGTGTAACCAAAGAAATTCACCACACCCCACAGCGTGTAGCGGTTGGGCGTGGTCTGCCAGTTGCCGTCCGTGTAGGTGATGCCGATGCCCATGACGTTGAACCGGGGATCACGCAGCAGCGCATCATGCCCTGGGGAACCCTTCCACCACTCCACCAACTGCGCGGCGTCACGGTCCCAGCGAACAGCAATGACCTCACCTGCGCCGTTGTTCGGATTCAGCGCACGCGGATCGGTCCAGAAATTGGCGCGGTGTTGGATCACTTCCCGGGTCGCGATGTTGTTCGACCAATCCTGGGCAAGGCTCGCTACTGTCGCGTGGTACTTCACAGGGGCCAGGCCCAGGGATGCGCGGTAGCTGTTGATCGCGTTGAACACCGTCAGGATTGCGGCGGTGTTGCTGTCCGGGAGGAGGGCAAGTGCGCCGTTGTCCGGATCTGCCTCACCGCTGGGGGCTTTGCCTGGGAAGGGGGTGCTTGGTGTGGGGGACGGGGTTGGCGCCGTGGGTGCGGCGGAGGCCGTCTGGGGTGGTACTCGTGTCGGCGTGACAGTGGGTGATGCGGACGCTGTCGGGGCCGCGGTGGCTGTTGGGGACGGCGGCGCCGTGGGGACAGCCGTCTGGGTTGGGGTCACCGACGGCGTCGGGGTGGCTGTAGGCGATGCCGACGGCGTTGGGCTGGCTGGCTGCGAGGGCGTACCTGAGGGGAACGGGCCCATGGCAGGTGCTGACGGGGACGGAGCCGCCGACGATGAGGACTGCGGGGGCGTCGGCTCCACGGGATCGGGAACGGTGGGTTCCGTGGCGCCCGGATTTTCCGGGTTTTCCGGGGTCGTGCCTTCCGTGGACGGGCCATCCGGACCCCAGGAAGGCCCGATGTTCGGTACCGGAGGCGGTGTCTCGATCACCGGATCTACCGCGATGGGTCTGCCCGGCATCGGGCTTTCTGTTTCAGTGTCCGGGGTTGGCACTGTCGTGGGGTCCACGACGTCGCCAACCGCGGGGGTATCCGCGGAAGGTGCGGCGTCCGGCGTCGTGCTTGACTCAGGTGCCGTCAGACCGGACTCGACGCTGGAGGAGGGGGTGGTGCTGCCGCTTGGACCCGCGTCCGTGGCCGGCAGGATCTGGCTGGAGGCGGCGACGCAAAGGGCCAGCGCCCCGGCCAGCACAATGGAAGCCGGCACTGCCAGTTTTTTCACAATTACCCCGCGAATACTCGTTGCCCCCAGGTACGGGCGCGGTTCTACATGTCCGGGAACTATAGTCCCACGGGGCCGCCCCGACAATGCATGGGGACTTGGACGCATGGGGTATTTTTGATGCTGTGCTGATCTCTGACCGCGACATACGTGCCGAAATAGACTCCCAACGGATTGTTCTTGAGCCGTACGACCCCGCGATGGTGCAGCCGTCTTCCGTGGACGTCCGGATTGACCGGTTCTTCCGGTTGTTCGACAACCACAAATATGCCCACATCGACCCCGCAGAGGAACAGCCCGAGCTGACCCGGTTGGTGGAGGTGGAAGGCGACGAGCCCTTCATCCTGCACCCGGGCGAGTTCGTCCTGGGCTCCACGTACGAAACAGTCAGCCTCGCCGACGACATTGCTGCCCGCCTCGAAGGCAAATCGTCCTTGGGCCGGCTCGGATTGCTGACGCACTCCACCGCCGGCTTCATCGACCCCGGATTCTCGGGGCACGTGACGTTGGAACTCTCCAATGTTGCCACCCTGCCCATCAAGCTCTGGCCCGGGATGAAGATCGGCCAGCTGTGCTTCTTCCGGCTGACGTCCTCGGCCGAGCACCCCTACGGTTCCGGTGAATACGGAAACCGCTACCAGGGCCAGCGCGGACCCACCGCCAGCCGCAGCCACCAGAACTTCCACCGGACGTCCATCTAGCTTCGGCTGCCCCCTCTGTCCGCGCCGAGGGGTGAGCTCTCGCCTCTTTCCCTTGCGTCGAGGGGTTAGCTCTCGCCTCTTTGGGTGGCTTTTTCGGTCGAGACGTCGCCCCTCGATGAGGCCTTCTCAGCTCCACTAGTCCTCCACACTGTGGGTAACCTCTCAGCGCACCTTCAACCATGCCAACAATGGCTGATGAGGATTTCCCCACCGCTCCCGGTCGAGATCCGGGGCCGTTCATTCACGCTCGCCGAGCAGCGGGCGGCCGGCATCCCGGATCATCGTGCCTGGAATAACGATCTTCGCGTTGCCAGCAGGGGAGTCCGGGTTCCTTGGGGCGAGCAACAGGACCCTGCGCACACTGCCCGCCTCCTTACCGGCATAACTGAGGGAGCCATCTGTTGTCGGGAGACAGCTGCGATGCTGTGGGGATGCCCTTTGCCGTGGGACGCCCAGCAGGATTTCCTGGTTCATCTGACGAGGTCCGACGGCGCCTTTCGGCCTCAACGCCGGGGAGTCAAGGGACATCGAATGGTGCTCTCTGTGTCGGACATCAGTTCTGTGGGCGGGATTCCCGTGACCGGCCCCGCCCGCACGTGGCTGGACCTAGCTGCGGTGCTGGCCTTCGAGGACTTGGTCGCTGCCGCCGACTACTTCATCTGCAGTCAAACCCGAAGCTTCGGTCATAACAGGGTTCCCCTCTGCTCTGCTGAGGATCTCAAAGCACAAGTCGATCGACATGCCGGCATGCGTGGCATTCGGAAGGCACGTGCAGCGCTGGAGTTGACCCGCGTGGGCGCCGACTCTGTCCCCGAGACGAGGCTGCGACTGGCCATGGGTCGCGACTTCCTGCCGGAACCTGTCCTGAGCTACGTGGTGCGTGATCCTTCGGGCCGCGAAGTGGCGTGGCCGGATCTCGCCTACCCCGACTTCAAAGTGGCGATCAATTACGACGGCGGCCATCACCTAAATGCCGTTCAGAAGGAGTCCGACATCCGACGCGAGGCGGCGCTCGCAGCAAACGGCTGGATCTCTGTCGTTGTTACCGCCGAGCATGTAAGGGAACGCGGCTACGACGGCGTTGTCCGCCGCATCCGCGAGGCGCTGGTACGGGGTGGATGGCCATCGACGGGTTAGGTCTCGACCCTTTGGGTGGGCCTTTTCGGGCGAGATGTCGCCCCTCGGCGCAGGGGTGGATGGCCATCGAGGGGTTAGGTCTCGACCCTTTGGGTGGGCCTTTTCGGGCGAGACGTCGCCCCTCGGCGCAGGGGAGGGTGGAAGTTGGGGGCGTTGCTAGGCTGGGGCGCGCTCCGGGGTCCGGGGCGGGGCGCCAGGGGTTCGCCGGAGGGCCTTGACCACTGGTTCCACGAAGCGGGCGGCCAGCGGACCCAGGATGGCCATGATGAGGACGTAGGCCGTGGCGAGTGCGGCGAGTTCGTCGGGAACTGCCCCCGAAGCGACGGCCAAACCCGCGATGACGATGGAGAACTCGCCGCGGGCGATCAAGGCGGCCCCTGCACGGAAGCGGCCGGGCACAGCAATTCCGGCGCGTTTGGCGGCCCAAAAACCCGTGAGCATTTTGGTTGCTGCCGTGACGACGGCCAGAACAAGCGCCCAGCCGAGGACAGGCGGAATCGACGTGGGATCGGTGTTGAGTCCGAACGCCACGAAGAAAATTGCCGCGAAAAGGTCCCGCAGTGGCTCAAGGATTCGAGTGGCATTGTGGGCCGTTGCGCCGGAGATGGCGATGCCCAACATAAACGCGCCAACGGCCGCGGAGACCTGAAGTGCAGAAGCGATGCCGGCTACCAGAAGCGCCAGCCCCAGAACGTTCAGCAGGAACACCTCGGAGTTCTCGCTATGAACTGCCTGCGAGACGCGGTGGCCGTGCCTGAGTGCGATGACCAACACCACGGTGACAACGGCAAGGGCAATGCCTACGGTCTGCAGTCCGCCCAGGAAACCAACCCCGGCAAGGATGGCGGTGAGGATGGGGAGGTAGATGGCCATGGCCAGGTCTTCGAAAACGAGGATGGAGAGAACCACAGGCGTTTCGCGGTTACCAATCCGGCCCAGGTCGGTGATGACCTTGGCCGCGATGCCTGACGAGGAGATATAGGTGACGCCACCCATGACGATGGCGCCTACCAATCCCCAACCCAGAAGGACGGCCAATCCCGCCCCCGGCAGGAAGTTGAAGACAAAATCCATGACACCGGCTTGCCATGATCGCCGGAGCCCCGTAACCAGCTCGGAGGCCGTATATTCCAATCCGAGCATCAGCAGCAGGAGAATGACGCCAATTTCGCCGGAAAGATGGGCGAACTCGTGCATGCCGTCCAGCTTGACGAACCCGCCGGCGCCGAAGGCCAGTCCACCCACGAGGTAGAGAGGGATGGGGGACATGCCGATTCGGCCCGCTAGTCGAGCCAAGAGGCCGAGGCAGAAGACGACGGCCCCCAGTTCAACGAGGGCTAATGCGAGCGGGTCCATCCCGCTCAGCCGTTGCGAAGGATGTCGGCTGCCGAGTCAAGCCCTTCCTGGGTGCCGACCGCTACGAGCAAATCGCCGGTGTGAAGTACGACGTCGGGTGCGGGCGAGGCGACAACCTCGCCTTCGCGCATGATTGCGACGATGGAGACACCACTGCGGGTGCGGATCTGCGCCTTGCCCATGGGCTGGTTGACGAAGGGCGAATCAGGAGTGATGGAGAACTGGCGGGTGACAATGCCGGGTATCTCGCGATGCTCTTCTGCCAAGCGCATGGCAATGTGCTGGCCGCCCAAGAGGTTCCCCAACGTTGACGCTTCGTCGGCAGTCAAGGGAATGGACGCCTGGCACGTGTCAGGATCGTCCCACGTCGAGACGAAAAGCTCTGTTTCGCCTTCCCGCAGCTCTACTACACCGATGCGGCGGCCCGAAGCCGTGACGAAATCCTTGCGGACCCCAAGGCCCGGGAGTTCGGTCTCATCCACGTTCATAGCTCCACCCTAAACTGTCCTGAACCGGTCCGGTACGGCCCTCGCACTTCAGCCGGTACTTAGTAGTTAACGCTCAGGGACCACAGCTATTTCCACTTTCGCCGGCGGCTTGACCGGCAGGATCACCAGGAGGCCGGCCAGCAGGACCACCATGATTCCGAGGATGCCCCAACGTTGGGCTTCGCCCTCGGCAACCAAGGGAGAGGCGATGGCGATGCACAGGGTGAAGAGGGTGGGGGCCAGGAAGCTGACCGCCCGCCCGGTGGTGGCGTACAAACCGAAGAGTTCGCCGGCCTCGCCTTCCGGTGCAAGCCTGGCCAGGTAGGCCCGCGAGGACGATTGCGCAGGGCCTACGAACAGGCAAAGCAGCAGGCCGAAGACCCAGAAGGTGTTGCTCCCTGGCCATTCGTTACCGAGGAAGACGTAGTCGCCGTTGCCCAGCACCAGGATGAAGGTGCCGGCGATGAGGAGGCCGACCAAAGACAGGACGATCACGGTTTTGGGTCCGATCCTGTCATCCAGGAAGCCGCCGATGATGGCCCCGACGGCAGCGACCACGTTGCCGAAGATGGCGAAGAAGATGACTTCCTTGAGTTCGAAACCGAACGTCCCTGCAGCAATGACACCGCCGAAGGTAAACACAGCAGCGAGGCCATCGCGGAAGATTGCGCTGGAAAGCAGGAAGTAGATGGTGTGGGGGCTGGTTCGGTAGATGGCGCCGATACGGCGGATCAGTAACTTGTAGGAGGCCAGGAACCCCAAAGAAGCGGTGGCCTTCCTCGCCGGAACTTCAGGGACGGCGAACATCACTGGCAGGGCAAAGATGAAGAACCACAGCGCAGAGAAGACCGCCACGAGCCTGATGTTGAGGGAGTCCTGTGTTGAGGCACCAAACCAGTCGAAGGACGGCTGGACGAACAGTTGCAGAACCAGCAGAAGGGCTACGATTCCGCCAAGGTATCCCATGGCCCAGCCAAAGCCGCTGACCTTGCCGATGTTCTTGGGTGTGGAGATCTGGGCCAGCATGGCGTTGTAGTTGACGCCGGCGAACTCAAAGAAAACGTTGCCCAGTGCGATGAGGCAAACGCCCAGCAACAGGAACTCGGGCTGGGGAAAGACAAAGAAGCAGAGCGCAGTGAGCACGGCGGTGGCGGCTGTGTTGACCCCGAGCCACAGCTTACGACGGCCGCCGGCGTCCGAACGCTGCCCGGTGACCGGAGCGAGCAGGGCAATGGCCAGGCCCGCTATGGCCAGGGCAGCACCCAGCGCCGCCGAGGCAGCGTCCTCCCCGCCGAAAGCATTGGACGTGAGGTACACCGTGAAAACGAACGTGGTCATGACCGCATTGAATGCAGCCGAGCCCCAGTCCCAGGAAGCCCACGCAAGGATCTGGCCCTTCTTGGAGGCGACAGGTCCTGAGGCGAGCTCGGAGGTCGGTTGGGAGGCTTCGGGAACTGCGGCCGCGTTCATAGCTCGATGCTATAGCGGAGGGGAGAACGGCGGGCGGATGACAGACCGCTATGTGGAGAACAGGGATTGAAACGTAACCTGCAGCCCGCTTCTTTGGCGAAAAACGGTCCGTCCCCCTTGATAAACTGGCTCAACCGAACCCAACGTATGACCGCCTGCTCCAACTTTGACAATTCGTTCCTGACTTTGCGGAGAAAACAGTGATCACAGTTCTCGCCATCACCTTTGCAGCGGCAACTGTGGCGCCATTGATCTTCAGCAAACTCGGCAGGAACGCCTTCTACGTCCTGGCAGCGGTACCGGCGGCGGCCTTCATTTGGCTGGTCTTCCAGTACGGCCCTGTATATTCCGGTGGCGGCATAGAAGAAATCCTTCCGTGGATACCCAGTTTGAAACTGGAGCTGGCCTTCCGCATGGATCCGTTGGCGTGGATCATGTCCCTCCTGATCCTCGGAGTCGGTTCCCTGGTACTGGTCTATTGCGCCCGGTACTTCAAGAACAAGGACGCGGACCTCGGCGGCTTCGGCGCCCAATTGCTGGCCTTCGCCGGAGCCATGTTCGGCTTGGTGACCTCCGATGACCTCCTCATGCTGTTCATCTTCTGGGAGCTCACCACCATCCTGTCCTACCTGCTGATCGGCTACGCACGTACCCGTTTGGCAGCACGCCGCTCCGCACTGCAGGCACTGATGGTCACCACCGCTGGTGGCCTCGCTATGCTCGTTGGCCTCATCATCATGGGCCAGGCAGCGGGAACCTACCGCATCTCGGCTATTTTGGACCAAGCCCCAGCCCTCATGACCGGGCCCATGCAGGGTGCGGTGACGGCCGCCGTCGTACTTATCCTGACCGGTGCGGTGACAAAATCGGCGCTGGTTCCGTTCCACTTCTGGCTGCCGGGCGCCATGGCAGCCCCCACTCCCGTCAGTGCGTACCTGCACGCAGCGGCGATGGTGAAGGCCGGCATCTACATCGTGGCGCGCCTGGCGCCGGGCTTTTCCGAGTCGGAATTCTGGCTGCCGCTTGTCCTGGGGCTCGGGTTGGCCACCATGCTTGTGGGTGGGTACCGGGCCCTCCGGCAGACTGATATCAAGCTCATCCTGGCCTATGGCACCGTCAGCCAACTCGGCTTCCTCACCATGGTGGTGGGGCTCGGACGCCCGGATGCGGCGCTGGCCGGACTCGGGCTGCTCCTTGCCCACGGCTTGTTCAAGGCCGCGCTGTTCCTGGTGGTTGGCATCATTGACCACCAGTCAGGAACGCGCGATATCCGCAAGCTTTCCGGCGTCTTCCGCTCATCCCGCGCCCTTGGAGTAGTGGCAGCGATCGCCGCAGCGTCCATGGCCGGAGTGCCTCCTTTGGCTGGCTTCGTTGCCAAGGAATCAGTCTTTGAAGCATTCGTTCACTACGGCACGGGCAATGACGCACCTGCCTGGGGCGTCTGGATTCTGGTGGGCCTGGTGATCGGGTCCATCCTGACGTTCGCCTACAGCGCCCGGTTCATGTGGGGCGCGTTCGCCAGCAAACCGGGCGTTGACCCTACGCCGTTCAAACCCATTAAGCCCGCGTTCCTGGCCGCGCCTGCCATCTTGAGCCTGCTCACCATTGCCTACGGAGTGTGGCCGGCCCCTGTGGACACCTGGATCCAGCCTTATGCGGCGCTGTTCGCCGATGGGTCGGACGCGGTCGACGCCGGGCACCTGGCTTTGTGGCACGGCCTCACCCCCGCACTGGGGCTGACAGCGGTGACGTTCGCGGCAGGCGCTGCGATGTTCTACGGACGCAACATCGTCTCCCGGGCGCAAAGCCTGGTTCCGGACTGGATTGATGGCGACCGGGCATACCAGCACACCATCGGCGCGCTGGACGACATCGCTGTCTGGGTCACTGGCCGTACGCAGCGTGGTTCGCTCTACTTCTACTTGACGGTCATCCTCACCGTCGCCTTCGCTGTACCGCTGGCCGCCTTGATTGCGGCCAACAAGCCCCTCCCGGAAGGCATCTACTTCATCGACCCCAACTCTCCGCTGCAAATGGTTGCCGGAGCGGGAATCGTGGTGGGTGCGTTGGCCGCTGTCCGGGCCAACAAGCGTTTCCTTGCGGTCCTCATGGTGTCCGTGACGGGCTACGGCATTGCCCTCATGTTCGCTTTGCAGGGCGCTCCGGACCTGGCACTGACACAGATGCTGGTGGAGACCATCGTCCTGGTGGCGTTCGTGCTCGCCATGCGCAGCCTGCCGGCAGAGCTCCGGGACAGGACCGGTGGCAGGCTTCGGGTGATCCGCGTGATCATCGGTGCGGCATTCGGCATCACCATGATCTTCGTAGCGATTTACGCCATGGGCGCCCGCGTGGCCACCCCTGTTTCCTTGGACTTCCCCCGGCTGGCGTACGAGGGCGGTGGCGGGCTGAACGTCGTCAACGTGACCTTGGTGGACATTCGCGCCTGGGACACGTTCGGCGAAATTTCAGTCCTCGCCATCGCGGCCACGGGCGTGGCCAGCCTGATCTTCGTCCGCAGCCGCGGCGATCGGATCAAGACCTCGGAGGCCGTGCCGGAAGGCAGCGTGGGGCGCCGCACCGGCGTCGACCGTGACTCCCGGGACGGTGCCACGCTGGCCGTGGCCAAAAAGTTCACTGACGTCAGCCGCGACGCGTGGCTGGTGGCGGGCCGCACCTTGGCTCCGGAACGCCGCTCGATCATCTTCGAAGTGGTGACCAGGCTGATTTTCCACTCGATGATCGTCTTCTCCATCTACCTCCTCCTTGCCGGCCATAACCTTCCGGGCGGCGGTTTCGCCGGTGGCCTCACCGCGGGCCTCGCCCTGACCATCCGGTACCTTGCGGGCGGCCGGTTCGAGTTGAGCGAGGCTGCGACAGTCAGCGCCGGAACTCTCTTGGGGACGGGACTCGCGACGGCGGCAGCCTCGGGCCTGGTACCGCTCTTCCTCGGCGGACAGGTGTTCCAGAGCGCGATCATCGAGTTCTGGCTGCCGGTCTTCGGAGACGTCAAGTTTGTCACCTCCACCATCTTCGACATCGGCGTGTACATCGTGGTGGTGGGCCTGGCACTCGACGTTCTCCGCAGCCTCGGTGCCGAAATCGATGAACACTTTGAGGGCCAGGGCGCGCCCCTGGCAGAGGAAGACGCCGCCGACCTTGCAGGCGAAGCCGCTGAATCCGCCGCATCCGGGAAAGGTACCGCATGAGCATCAACCTGACCCTGCTGATCGTCATGGGCGTTTTGTACGCCTGCGGCATCTACTTGCTCCTGGAGCGGAGCCTGACGCGCGTGCTGTTGGGCTTGATGTTGCTGGCCAATGCCACCAACATCCTGATCCTGACCACCGGCGGATACGCCGGATTGGCACCCTTGTTCACCAAGGAAACCAGCCCGGACGCCTATAGCGATCCTTTGCCCCAAGCTCTGATCCTCACCTCGATCGTCATTTCCTTCGCCGTGACGGCCTTCATGCTGGGCATCATCTACCGCACGTGGGTCCTGGCACGGCAGGACGAAATCCAGGATGACCTTGAGGACCGTCGCGTAGCCAAGACGCCCAGCTTCGATGCCGAGGACGACGCCATTGTGCCCTTGGAAACCTCGGAGTTCGCCGTCACCCCTGCCACCACCTCGGACCACACCCACCCCGAAGCAACCGAAACCCCGAGCAAGGCACCGAACCAGGAAGGAGGCAGCGCGTGAATCTCGCAAACCTGTCGCCGCTAGCTGTCCTCCTGCCGATTCTGGGTGCCGCTCTTGCGTTCCTGCTGATCCGGCACCACACCGCGCAGCGTGTGGTGAGCATCGGCATCCTGAGTGCGACGCTGTTGCTCGAGTGCCTCCTGTTGATTTCCGTATGGGACGGCGGGACGACGTCGGTCACTTTGGGCGGATGGCTGCCGCCGTGGGGCGTGGTCCTGGTAGTGGACCAGTTCTCCTCGCTCATGTTGGTTGTCTCCACCGTGGTGAGCCTTGCGGTGTTGATCTACGCCACCGGACAAGGCATGGCCGACGGCGACCAGGAAGCACCCGTCTCGATCTTCCACCCCACGTACCTGATCCTGGTGGCGGGCGTGTCCAACGCGTTCCTCACCGGTGATCTCTTCAACCTCTACGTAGGGTTCGAGATCCTGCTGACGGCGAGCTACGTGCTCATGACGTTGGGCGGCACGGGGCCGCGCATCCGGGCGGGCGTCACCTATGTGGTGGTGTCAGTGGTGTCATCCGTGTTGTTCCTCATCGCCATCGCCATGATCTACGGGGCCACGGGGACCATCACCATGGCGGACCTTGCCATCAAATTGGCGGAACTGGACCAAGGCACCCAAAACCTCCTCCACGTCATGCTGTTGGTGGCCTTCGGCATCAAGGCCGCCGTGTTCCCGCTGTCCTTCTGGCTCCCTGACTCCTACCCGACGGCACCGGCGCCGGTTACGGCCGTGTTCGCGGGCTTGCTGACCAAAGTAGGTGTCTACGCCATGGTCCGTACGGAAACGCTCTTGTTCCCCGGCGACACACTGAATGTTCCACTCATGGTGGTGGCATTACTCACCATGGTGGTGGGCATCTTAGGTGCCCTGGCCCAAAGCGATATCAAGCGTCTGTTGTCGTTCACCCTGGTCAGCCACATCGGGTACATGGTGTTTGGCCTGGCCATGAGTTCCGTGGCAGGGTTGGGCGCCGCCGTCTTCTACGTGGCGCACCACATCACCGTGCAGACAAGCCTGTTCCTGGTCACAGGTCTCATAGAACGCAGGGGCGGCAGCTCGTCCATGGACCGGTTGGGTGGTTTGGCCAAGCTTTCCCCGTTACTGGCCTTGCTGTTCTTCGTCCCGGCCATGAACCTCGCAGGTATTCCGCCGTTCTCTGGCTTCCTGGGAAAGTTGGGCCTCCTGCAGGCCGGCGTGGACTTGGGAACACCCTTGGCCATCACGCTGGTGGTGGGTGGCGTGGTCACCAGCCTCCTGACCCTGCTGGCCATCGCCCGCGTGTGGAACAGGGCCTTCTGGCGCAAGCCCGAAGACGCTGAGTATCCGGACCCAGCTCTCCTGAATCCCCGGAACGTGGGCGTCCTGCCGCGGACCATGGTTGGTTCGACGGCGGGACTGGTAGTTTTCGGTGTCGCGCTGACGGTCTTCGCCGGTCCGCTCTTCCAGGTGGCTGACGGTTCCGCAGGAATCATGCTGGATCGTTCGGCCTATATCCACTCGGTCCTGGGCGACTCGGTCGAGGTGCCACCGCTTGGGCCGTCCGGGGAAACACAGACGGGTGATGCCAAATGAGCCGTAAGCCCATTTCGTTCCGCACCGAACTCCCGCTGCTCATTTGGTTGGTCATTGTCTGGGGCGCATTGTGGCGGGACTTCAGTCCCGGAAACCTGCTGTTCGGTGCGCTGATAGCCGTGCTGGTAGCCAAGCTGTTCTACCTTCCACCAGTGGAACTGAGCGGCAGGTTCAACATCCTGCGCGCCATTCCCTTCGCCCTGATGTTCCTCGCCAAAGTGGTGGCAGCGAGCTTCCTGGTGTTGTTCCTGGCCGTGGTCAAGGGACCCAAGGTGCGCAGCGCCGTCGTCGCCGTTCCCTTGCGCAGCCACTCTGACCTGATGGTGACGGCCACGGGGCACGTCATCTCGCTGATTCCGGGCTCGCTGGTGGTGGAGGTGGACCGGTCGACGTCCACGCTTTACCTGCACGCGCTCAATATCTACGAAGAAGCGGACATCGACAAAATTCGCGAGGAAGTCCAGATCATTGAAGCGCGGCTGATCCGGATCATGGGCACGCGCGAAGAAGTAGAAGCCCTCAACGCTGAAGTACGTCCGGGAATGGAAGGGGCAGCACGATGAAGGAGATCATCCTTGTGGTCACGGCGGTGATCCTCAGCCTGGCTGCCGCGGGCGCGATTGTCCGCATCGCGATCGGCCCTTCCCTGCTGGACCGCGTCCTGGCATCGGATGTCTTGCTGGCCATCCTGGGTGCTGCACTGGCGATCGACATGGCGATGAACAGGCACCTCAACAACCTGATGCTGCTGGTAGCCCTCGCGGTGATCGGATTCATCGGATCAGTGACCGTTGCACGTTTCGTGGCTGAACGGAGGGAACAGAACAATGAGTCCTGATGCCACCGGCGTGGATGTCGTGATCGATGCTGTCACCGCAGTTTTCCTGGTGGTGGGAGCCTTGATGTCCTTGGGTGCCGCCATCGGTTTGCTGCGATTCCCGGATCTCATGAGCCGCATGCACGCAGCCACCAAGCCCCAAGTGCTGGGACTGTTCCTCATGCTTGCTGCTATTGGCCTGCAGATGCGAACGTGGTGGGTTTGGCCGGTTCTGCTGGTGGCATGGATTTTCCAGTTGTTGACGGCACCTGTGTCCGCCCATATGGTGGGTCGCTCCGCCTACCGCACCAAACATGGCCACCGCGAGATGCTCACCAAGGACGAACTCGAGGCTGTTGTGCAACGGGCGGCTGCGGGGCAAGAACCCCGCAACGACCGCTAAAAGTCCCGGTCACACAAACGCGGAGTCGCCTTGCGTCCAATGGTTCATTCCATCAGGTGGAGGCAAAAGCGACCCCGCGTTGCTGTCTGTGGTTGCGGGCTAGACGATGTCGTGCGACTTAGCGAAACGTGCAATGGCACGCTGTGTGCCACGGCTGGCCAACACCTGAATCAAGGTGCTGACGAAGGCTGAGATCAGCGCAAAAGTCAGTGCTGAACGCAAGCTCGTTTCCATGTCGTCGTTGCCGAGGGGTGGTTTGTTGCCAGTTGCCTTTTCCCACCCTTTGTTGACGAGTTTGGTGCCTACGAAGCCCGCTCCGAGGCTTACTCCGGCACCGATCAGCTTGAAGAAGAGGTTCATGCCCCCAGCCTAGCCGTCCGTGGGCCGACTCCAGAGTCAGCGCCGGCTTTCGCGCTCTTTCAGGAACGCTGCCAAGGACCCAACAGGGGCCAGCACGGGAACAACGGGGTGCTCTGCCGACCAGGCAGCATCCACGGAATCAAACTCAGCGATTTCCTTGAGCAGGTAATAGGTGGGCGGCATCAGCTTCAGGGTCCCGGCCGCTTCCGCTTCCAGGATTCCGTCTACTGGCATCCACAACGATTGCCAGGCCTCCGTGGTTTGATGCTGCGGCTCGGCTCCCGGGGAAGGCCTGGCAACGTAGAAGTAGGTGTCAAAGCGCTTCGGCATGTCCGTAGGCGTGATCCAGTTGGCCCAAGGGCGGAGATCCGCGGCACTGATGCTGAGCCCGGACTCCTCCTGGACTTCGCGGATTGCGGCGGTGAGGACCGTCCCTGCGTTGGTTTCGGCCTGCGTTGAGGTGGCGCCGGTGGCGATGGAACTCGAACGCCAGGCGGCAGTGTGGCGTTGAAGCAGGTCCGCTGGGTAGTCCCAGCCTGACTCGTCCGCAGCATCCACCCGGCCGCCCGGGAAGACCACCATTCCGGCGGCGAAGTCCATGGTGCTGACCCGGTGCTGGACGAACGCCTCTATCCCGCCCGGGGCATCACGGAGCAGGATGACACTGGCAGCAAGCCGGGGCTCGGATATGGTGCCCTCGCCGGCAGGGTGATCCTGAATGGGTAGGTCCGTCATGAAAGTGCCCCTTTGCCGCGGTCGAGTCTGCTGGATCATTCTCTCAGGTCTCGTTGTGGGGCCGGGTGTACAGGCCAAAACCGGCGCGAGGGGTGCAGAGCGGGCCCCGCAACGCACGCAACCCCACGCACGGGCCCCCCGATCGCCCGATTGTGACCACCGGCCGGCATCGGACAGTCGCCCACAACACGGGCAGGTGTAAACTGAACCAGCCCATCAGGGCAGATTTGATAACGACAGGGGAGCGCCGCCGTCGGACCTTGCAGAGATGCAGGAGACGCGAGGGCGCTGAGAGTGCGGACAGCCGCAGACCCTCGAACCTGATCCGGTTAGTACCGGCGCAAGGGAGTCGAGCTTCTCAGAGTGTCCGGATCCAGGCGGCGCAGGCCGATGGGAAATCCGGGGAGCACTTTCCCCTCCTGTAACCTCAGGAGGCAGAAAATGACCACGGTAAACGTGAAGAAGACCAGTTATAACTGGCGTGTTGTAGACATCGTTGTGGCGGCATTGATCGCCATCGCAGGCGGCGTGATCTTCTGGGCCTGGTCCCAGGGCGCCGCGCTGGTATCCATCCCCATGAACGCGACGTATCCGCCGCTCACCGGCCTGATCGCCGGCGGCTGGATGATCCCCGCAGTCCTGGGAATGCTCATTATCCGCAAACCGGGCGCAGCGTTGTTCTGCGAAGCTGTCGCGGCCACCGGTGAGCTGATTATGGGTTCCCAATACGGCACCACCGTCCTGATTTCCGGTGTCCTGCAGGGTCTGGGCGCAGAGCTCATCTTCGCCGCTTTCCGGTACAAGAAGTTCAACCTGCCCACGGCCCTCCTAGCCGGCGCCGGTGCGGGCCTCTTCTGCGGCCTGAACGACTCCTTCCTCCCGTGGGGCTGGAACATCGCCTACGAGGCAGTGGACAAACTGGCGTACATCACTTTCACCACCATCTCGGGTGCCATCATCGCCGGCGCCCTGTCCTGGGTTGCCACCCGCGGCTTGGCTAAAACCGGCGTCCTGAGCTCCTTCGCATCGCGCAAGGCCGCGTCGGAGCCCGTCTTCAGCTGATGCCCGCCACGCAGAGCGGCAACAAGAACAGCAGCCCGGTGAGGCCTGCCGCCATCTCCGCCGAGGGCTGGGGTTGGCGGCATGCCGGCAGGTCCGCTCCCGCCATACATGGGCTTGACCTCCGGATTGAACCGGGCGAGCGGGTGTTGCTGCTGGGGCCTTCAGGCGCCGGCAAGTCCACACTGCTGCACGCCCTCGCGGGGGTGCTGGGTGACGAGGAAGACGACTCGGACGAGTCAGGTTCCCTGCTGATCGACGGCGTTGCTCCGCGGGAACAGCGGGGCCGCGCCGGTCTCATGCAGCAAGACCCCGAGACGCAGGTGGTCCTGTCGCGGGTTGGTGACGACGTCGCTTTCGGTGCGGAGAACCTTGCCGTGCCGCGAGAGGAGATCTGGGCCCGCGTCCATGAAGCGCTCGACGACGTCGGGTTGCGTACCGCCGCGGGCGGCGGATTGGCATTGGACCACCCGACGGCGGCGCTCTCCGGGGGGCAGAAGCAGCGCCTTGCGCTGGCGGGGATTCTCGCGATGCGTCCCGGCTTGATCCTCTTGGACGAACCCACGGCCAACCTGGATCCGGCCGGAGTGCTGGAGGTTCGGGATGCTGTTCGGCGTTGCCTGGACAAGACCGGCGCAACGCTGGTGGTGGTGGAGCACCGTGTGTCGGTGTGGAAGGACTTGGTGGACAGGATCGTGGTCCTGCAGCCGGGCGCCCTGGCGGCGGCGGGAACAGGCCAGGCAACGGGCGGGGTCCTTTTGGACGGCCCACCGGACAAGGTCCTGTCCGAGGCCCGCACCCTGTTGATGGCTGCCGGCGTTTGGGTGCCGGGGTACGTACCGGCCACCCGCCAACGACGCAGCCAACCCCACACCGCCCCACTGCTCCTCGCGGCCCAGGACCTCGCAGTTTCCCGGGAAAAGCCGCGGCGCAAGGGCTTCAAGACCATCCCGCCCGTCCCGGTTCAAACGGGAATCACCGCGCAGGTCAGGGCCGGCCAAGCACTGACCATCACTGGAGCCAACGGAGCTGGAAAGTCCACGTTCGCGCTTACGTTGGCCGGCCTTTTAGCGCCGGTGGACGGTACAGTGAGTGCCGCCGTCGAGCTTTCCAAAGGGGCAGGTATTGACCCGTTCAAGTGGAAAGCAGACCAGCTGATTTCACGGATCGGGACGGTGTTCCAGGAGCCGGAGCACCAGTTCGTCACGGGCAAGGTCCTGGACGAGCTCATGTTTGGGCCCAGGCATTTAGGCCACGGCGAAGAACGGGTGGACGAACTGTTGGAGCGGCTGCGGCTGACGCATTTGGTGGACGCCAACCCCTACACCCTTTCCGGCGGTGAGAAGCGGCGGCTCTCGGTGGCCACCGTGCTTGCCGCGCACCCCGAAGTCCTGGTGCTCGATGAACCTACGTTCGGCCAGGACGCCAACACGTGGGCGGAGTTGGCGTCGTTCCTTTCAGAGTTGCTGGACGCCGGAACGGCTGTGGTCTCCGTGACCCACGACCAGGAATTCAGCGCAGTGCTCGGCGGAACGGAGCTGCGGCTCGGCCCGGTACAGCACGGTGAAGCCACGCATCAGGAAGCTGGTGCAGCATGAGGGATGCACTGAACCTCCGCGGGAATCGTGCCCTGCTGACCCGAGCCAACCCCTTGGCAAAGTTCGTGTCCGTTTTTCTGATTTCCCTGGTGCTGGCCCTGTCCATCGACTGGGTATCGGCGTCCACGGCGTTGGTTGCGGAGCTGGCGTTGTTTCCGTTGGCCGGGCTTACGTTCAGGCTTCTGTGGCAGCGCGCCTGGCCGCTGATCATCGCCGCTGCGATCGGCGGCTGGAGTACCGCGATTGTGGCGGCGGACAGCGGCGCTTTACTGCTCGACGTCGGACTCTGGTCCATCAGCGAAGGTTCCCTTGAGCTGGGGCTGGGTTTCATGCTGCGCGGTTTGGCGATCGCGTTACCGGCAATCCTGCTGATGACCTGCACGGATCCCACTGATTTGGCAGATGCGCTGGCCCAGAAGGCCAAGTTGCCGCACCGCTTTGTCCTAGGATCCTTGGCTGCCATGAGGTTGGTTGGGCTCATGGCAGAGGAGTGGCAGACCATCGGCATGGCCCGCCGTGCCCGCGGAGTCGGTTCCCAGGGCAGTCCGTTCCAACGGCTGAAGGCCACGCTGGGCCAGAGCTTTGGGCTCTTGGTCCAAGCCGTGAGGAGGGCTTCGCGGCTGGCAGTCACCATGGAAGCGCGCGGCTTCGGCGGCGGTCAACGGACCTGGGCGCGCGAATCCACGTATTCGCTTCTGGACGCCTGGGTGGTCCTTGGCGGTGTGGTCATCGCTGCGGGTGCAGTCCTGACGGCACTCGGCGCTGGAACGTGGAGCTTCGTCTGGCGTTAGGGAGCCTGCTGTTCCTGGATCTCGTCGAAGCCTGCCCGGGTCAGGAATCCGAGTTGGGCTTCCTTCTCGGCAAGCTGGATGATGGGTCCCAACTCGAAGCATGTCGCCTCCAAACGGCGCAGGGCCTTGGCGTTGCGTGAGTCCGGCTCCACCACGATCCGGTCCTTGCCGGGCAGGCTGAACATGTACTTGATCAGTGCTGTGCCGAGCCTCGGCGTGAAATGCGGGATGGGCCGGGTGGCCGGGGCCAACAGCAAATGCATGCCAATGTCAGCCTCGCGTGCGGGGTAGGCCTCGCCCACGGGGTCGTGCAGTGGTTCGTACGTCTGGAAAAGGGCCAGCGGTTCGCCATCAAGGACGGCCAGGAACGCGTGGTGGGTCTCAAGGGAATCAAGGAATTCGTAGATCCCCTGGACTTCTTCGCGGGAATTCTCCATCATTCCCCAAAACCTGGCGCGGGGCTGGGTGACCCATTCGAAGATGAGGTCGATGTCCTCGGCGGGAACAAGCGGCACAAGCCGCAGCGCGCCCCATCCTTCGAGGTCTTCGGAGTAGACGGTGGTACGGACAGAGAAGTCCTGGGTGGCGGTGGTCATGGCTTCCTTCGGGGCTGATGCGTGACTGATGGGATGCGGGAGCAGGATGAGTCAGGGATTGTCTTTGATCAATTCAGGCCAGTCAGTGACTACCGGGGCGAGTTCCCCTGCAGTCCAGAGCGGGAGTTGGTCGGCAAAGTGCTGGTGGCCGGGCGTACCGGAGGCACCGAAGGGCACGATCCAGCGGCTGTTGCGCCGCTCGGACAAGTCCCAGATGTAGCGGGCCACTGGACCACGGAAGCTTCGGTCGTCAACACCGGGGAGGCTCTCGGTGCAGAGCACACAGCCCGTATCTCCGCTGAGGGCCACCGTGGGTGCCGCTGACGCGAGTGGGCCGGGGAGGACGTGGACGGCCAACAATGTGTGCCGGTCGCCCCAGGAGCGCAGCCCGGACTGCTCCAACGCAGCGTCCTCAAGCGCTGTGGCGGCTTCTGTATCGACGCTGATGCCGAGTTCTGAGCCGCGTACCAGCAGGGTCTCAAGCGCAAAGCCGATCCGGGATCCCACTGACAACCACGGTCCGAACAAGGGCGAGTAGCCCGTTGGCTCGTTCAAAGGGACAAATGCGGGATGGTTTGCCAGGCGCTGGACCAATGAGCCCCGCCACTCCGCAAACACTGCGGCATGATGGCTCCCGGCATCCATGTGGCCGTCCCACTCCAGCAGCAGCGAACGCAGTCCCGCGGCTTCCCGGGACAATTCATCAGCGTCCAGGCCTGACAGCACCGACCGGAACAACGGCCACGGACCCAGGAGCGTGTCCGTATGGATAGCCTGCATGTCATCCACGGACAACGGCCCCGGAGCCGACTCGAGCAACCCACGGATGCGCAACGCCCGATGCGCGGGGGCGAACTCCATGGCCACGGCGTCGCCACCTCCCGCCGCGCGGTCGTTCGCGCTCACGGCGTACTGCTCCACCTCCGTGCGGGGCAGGATGACGTACTGACCGTCCCACTCATGACGGGCTGAAAAGGCCGGGGCAGGCAACCTCCTGTTGGCGGGATTGCGCTGCGGAACAAGCCCGGCAACAAAGTGCCGCACTGCTCCGGAAGTGTCCCCGGCCACCACGCTGTTGACGGGCTCCACCCAGGCGTCGAACGCCGTCTCCACCTCGGAGACGCTCCGGCTCCGAAGCAGCGGCAGGAGGGCCTCAAAACCAAGCCGCCCCTCAACGCGGGCAGGGAAGCGCAAACTCAGCGCCTCGCCGTCGGGCGCTTCAGAGATCACGGAACCTCGCGGGGTCTCGATGACCTCCACGGTGACCGGCTCACCGTCGCGAACGGTGATGGTTTGGGCACTCACGACGGCGGTTTCCCAACCTGCCGCTCCGCGCGCCTCGACGCGTTCCCCTGTGGCGTCCGTGACCCGGCGCAGTTCTTCCTCGAAGAGGTCCTGGTAGTCGGCCATGGCGTTGGTGATGGCCCAAGCGGTATGCCCGGTGTGGGCGAAATGCGGGAGGCCGGGGACACCCGGGAACGCGAAACCGATGGCGTCGAAGTCCGGGCAGGCAAGCCGTATCTGCTGGTACACGCCGGGGAGTTCCATGAGGCGGTGGGGGTCGCCGGCGATCAGCGGGAGGCCGCTCGCCGTCGTCGAGCCGTGCGCGGCCCAGGCGTTGCTTCCTGACCAGACGGGAGCCTCGATGCTGAACAGGCTCACGGCGTCGTCGCCCAATGTCCGCGCGATGTGGGCCCTGAACAGTTTGTTGGGGAACGTGGAAAAGAGGATGTGATGGACCAGGAAGACGCCCAGCGGCGTCCACGGACTCCATGGCTCCGGCGTGCAGGCGGACTCGTCGAATTCGGGGCCGCCGCGGAGTCCGTCTGCCAGCGCTTGGTTGATGCCGGCCACGTACTGTCCGCACCAACGCTGAGTCTCGGCGTCGAGGTTCTCGAAGCAGCGGCGCGCGGTGTCATCCAGCCGGGCCTGCCGTGCGAACCGGTCCCAGACCACAACGTCGGCACCCAGGACCTCAGCTGTGCGGCCCTCGGAGCGCCACCGTTCCAGCTCGATCTGCCAGGAGCGGTCAGTGGCTGCGTTCATGCCTTGGAGGAAGGCGAGATCGTCGGAGGAATCCGCCCACAAATGGGGGATTCCCCACTGATCACGGTAGGTTCCGGGGCCGCCTGCCGGGGCGGAAAGGTGCGTCGGGGCAGGCGTCATAATCTCTGGCCGCTTTCGAGCTTAGGTTAGGCTTACTTAAGCTCAAGATAAATGGCTTTGGCCCCGTTCACAAATCGTGGCCGTTCGTGAAGGAGTGTTGCTTGAAGCGCAATTGGGAAGGCGTCGTGCTCAAAGTCATGGGCGCCAAGGATTTCACGCTGGAAGTCACGGGGAAGGAAGAAATCACCCCGGACTTCCTCCGCGTGCACGTGCGCGACGGTGGACTGCTGGAGCGAAGCGGGCTGCATCCCACCATGTGGATCCGGCTGTGGTTCGATGATTCCGGAAAGGCCCACCAGCGTGCCTACACCCTGGTCAACGCTTCCCCTGCGGACGGCACATTCAGCATGGACTTCGCGATGCACCACGGGGTTGCCGCCGACTGGGCCCGCTCCGTCCAGGCCGGCGACACCATCGACGCCACCGTGCAGGGCAGTTCCTTCACGTTCCCGCAGCCCGCTCCGCGCCGGATGTGGGTAGTGGGCGATCCCGCCTCCATCCCGGCCATCAACTCGCTGCTGGACGAGCGGGAAGTTACGGCCGCGGGCTCGGCTGTGGTGACCGCCTGGCTTGAATACCAGCACGACGCCGACCCCTCGATTGAGGTGCGGACGTCAGGGTCCGACGTCGTCAGCTGGGTTCCGCGCAAACGCGACGGTGCCGCATTGGTTGACGAAGTGTGCGATGCGCTCACTGCGGAGACTGTGTCCGTGGATCACGACTTCTTCTGGATCGCCTGCGAAGCCTCCAGCACCCGCGCAATCGTGAAACACCTGCGGAAGACGCTGGGCGTGGACAAGCACCGGATCGATGCCCTGGGATACTGGCGCGTCTAGAACAGCGCGGCGTTCGTGTCGCGGTGCCTGGCGCTACTCGCGCCAGTTGAGGAAGCCCTTTTTTCCCTCCGGCGGGGTGAGGACTACGTCCCGGCCATACTTCTTTTGTGCGTCAGCGCCGAAGAAGGCATCCGGGACGATGCGGATTGCCTTGGCTACTTTCCCGTCCTTAAGGAAGACGAACAACGCGGGGGACGCCGTGTAGCGGTTCTCCTTGGTCAGAGGCTCGCCGAAGGCTGCTTCGATGTCCTTGGCCGGCGTTCCCTCCGTTACGAAACCCGCCTGGTCCCACTCGAAGTCCGTGGCATCAGCCAGTTTCAAGGCCGTCCCGTTCTTCGCGGACTCGAGCACCTGGCTGTTGAGCTTCTCATTCGATTCGGGCATGACGGATCCTCCTAGTGAACAGGCGGCCAGGGCGCAGGCCAGGATGGCAGTGAGCAAGCCTGCGACGGCGGCGCGGCCAGCAAGGGTGGCGCGGCCAGCGACGGTGATGCGGCCAGCGGAAGTCCGCGGCCGTCGTCGGGTGTTTGATTGGCGTTGGAACCTCACGACGTAGTCCTCGACTCGTCATTGAACTCCGGATCCTCGCCCGGGGCGGGCTCGGCATTGTTGGCGTCGCCGGTCTGGTCCATGGGGACCTCGTTGGAAGGGTGGGGCAGCAGGTCCTGTCCCACCACCACAGTGTCGCCGTTGTTCACGGCTTCTTCGATCAAGTCCGCAAGCTCCTCAGCGCTGGCATCCGGGTTGGCTATGGCCACGTTGCGGCCCACCTCATTGTTGTACAGATCCATGGCTTCGCGGGGCGCGGGGTTGCCGGGGAGTTGCTCGTGCGCCGTGGCGTAGTCCTCCGCCCAGTCCGCGCCGAACTCCTTGACCATGAGTGCGTTCCAATATGCGTGACGGAAGGCATCGTTCTGGTCATCGTTGCGGTCGGCGCTGGGGAAGCGGTCGTCGGCAGTGCTGAAGGCGTCATCATGAATGTCTTTGAAGGCGTTCATCTCGAAAGGACCCAGCCCGTTGAGGAGTTCCGCTTCCTTCTCGGTGACCTCCCTTTGGTCAACCACGAAGCGCAGGGGGTCCCAGTCCCCGGGCCACATGGTGGTCTCGGCGTCGCTGACCTGGTATTCGTCCAGGATTTCCTGCGGTGTTGGCTGGTCGGGGTTCGGGTTGGCCGAGGTTTTGGTGGTGGCGTCGTTCCCGGGGTTGGTGGAATTGGCGGAGCTGCTGCCGGAACCGCCCGAGCTGCTGTCTGAACTGCCTGAATCAGCACTCCCCTCCGTGGACGCGGAGGACTGCTGGTTGGCATTGGTGAGCGCGGACTGTGATGCCTCTTCCAGGCCTCGCGTAGTCCTCTCCAGCAGCGGCCGCAGGCGGCCGTGCCAATCTGCGGCAAAACGCTTGGCATCCTGGCCCTGCCAGCCGCCGCCTTGGCCGGTCATGCCATGGCCGATCAAGGAGTCGAGTTCCCGGGCCCGGCTGGTCAGCAATGACGCACCGTTGGCCAAGGCCTTGGAGAGTGCTTTGAGTTGGTCGACGTCGGCGCCGTAGAAAGGCATGTTTCCCCCTGAGCTTTCCCTCCATGGTTTGGTATTGTCCCCCGGGCCGCAATGGGGACTTCTGCCCGGTGGCGCCTGAGGGAAAGCGTTCGCCTGCGGCGACCGGTCGCCGTCGTGCCCTATATCTCACGGATCGGGTATGGTGTGACGTTTACCGCTCAAACGGCGTTTTGTGTGGGACTTCTAGCTCACCTGTGATATTTCTTGGATATGACGCAACCTACCGCTGAACACGTAGGCCTTCTGCTCCGCAACGCCCGTGGCGAAAAAGGATGGACGCAGGGGCAGTTGGCTACCGCGCTGGGAACCAGCCAGAGCGCGATCGCCCGGATGGAGCAAGGTAAACAGAATCTCAGCCTCCGGATGATCGAACGGCTTGAGGCAATATTCGGCCGATCAATCGTCAAAGTGGGCAAGCCACAGATGACCCACCTCCGGGTGGAGGGCGGCAGGACCCTGTCCGGCGAAGTGGATGTCAACAGCAGCAAGAATGCCGGCGTGGCGCTTTTGTGCGCCAGCCTCATCAACCGCGGAACCACCACGTTGCGCCGCTTGGCCCGCATCGAAGAAGTCAACAGGATTGTTGAAGTACTGACCTCCATTGGCGTCGAATGTACCTGGCTCAACGGAAGCGACCTCCGCATCCGCAGGCCCGAAGTTTTGGACCTTGGGTCCATGGACGTGGACGCCGCCCGCCGTACCCGCAGCGTCATCATGCTGCTGGGGCCGCTCCTGGACGAGACCAGTGAGTATTTGCTGCCCTACGCTGGTGGCTGCGACCTCGGAACGCGCACAGTGGAGCCGCATATGCAGGCCCTGCGCCAGTTCGGGCTTGAGGTCGAAGCGAAGTCCGGGTTCTACTCCGTAGCTGCGCCCCCGGCCGATGACCACCACCGTTCCTTCGTCCTCACCGAACGTGGCGACACCGTTACTGAGAACGCCATCATGGCCGCCGCGCACCGCGAGGGCACCACCGTGATCCGCAACGCCAGCCCCAACTACATGGTCCAGGACCTCTGCTTCTACTTGCAGGGCCTGGGCGTTGAAATCGAGGGCGTCGGCACCACCACCCTGAAGATCACTGGCCGTTCCGCCATTGATGTGGAGATCGAGTACTTCCCGTCCGAGGACCCCATCGAGGCCATGAGCCTGATCACCGCGGGCATCGTGACCAACTCCGAGGTCACCATCCGCCGGGTTCCCATCGAATTCATGGAGATCGAGCTGGCTACGTTGGAGCAGATGGGCCAGAACCTCGAAATCTCCGGCGAATACATGGCACGCAATGGCCGGACCCGTTTGGTGGACGTCACCACCAAGCCTTCCGAGCTCCGCGCGCCGCAGGACAAGATCCACCCCATGCCGTTCCCGGGCCTGAACATCGACAACCTGCCGTTCTTCGCTGTGATCGCGGGCAACGCCGAGGGCCAGACCATGATCCACGACTGGGTCTACGAGAACCGTGCCATTTACTTGACGGAACTCAACAAGCTGGGCGCCCAGGTGCAACTGCTGGATCCGCACCGGATTTACGTCAACGGACCCACTAAGTGGCGCGCTGCCGAAATCGGCTGCCCGCCTGCCCTGCGCCCTGCCGCCTGCTTGCTCCTGGCAATGCTCGCTGCCCGGGGCACGTCCGAGCTCCGCAACATCTACGTCATCGAGCGTGGCTACGAGGACCTGGCCGAGCGGTTGAACACCATCGGCGCCAAGATTGAGTACTTCCAGGACTAGGCTCCACGCTTAGCCCGCGCGCCCGTTCCCGCCATCCGCCCCAGTTCGCTCTGGTGCGGATGGCGGGAAGGTGCGGCCCTCGCTGCCCTTCCAGCCACTGTCCTCCACCGGCCTCCTGACGCAGAATGGAGCATGCGGACTTTCGGGGTCGAGGAAGAGCTGCTCATCGTCCATCCTGTGACGGGAGAGCCCCTTGCCCTCGCGGATGCGCTGCTTGCGGGCCGCCACCAACCCGCATCCGCAACGAGTCTCAGCCACGAACTCAAGCTGGAGCAGATCGAAACCCAGACCCGCCCCTGCCACAGCTACGGTGACCTTCTGCATCAGATCCGCCGCGGCCGGGCTATGGCCAACGAAGCAGCCCGGCAGCACGGAGCGCGGGTTGCTGCAATTGCTACCTCTCCGCTGGATTCGAACACCCACACCACCCCGGATCCCCGCTATGTGGCGATGCTGGATCGCTTCGGAATCATCGCTACGGAACAATTGACGTGCGGATTCCACGTGCACACCTCTGTCGAATCCCCTGAGGAAGGCGTGGTGGTGCTGGACCATATCCGGGACAAACTTGCCGTGCTCACCGCCCTCACCGCCAACTCACCCTATTGGCGCGGCCTTCCCACCGGGTTCGACAGCTACCGCACCCAGGCATGGAACCGCTGGCCCACTTCTGGACCGTCCGGCGTGTTCGGATCACTCACTGCCTACCGACGCATCGTGAATCGGCTGTTGGAAACAGGCGTGATCCTGGATGAGGGCATGATTTACTTCGACGCCCGCATCTCCCGGAACCACCCCACCGTGGAGGTCCGCGTAGCCGACGTCTGCCTGCGCGCCGAGGACGCCGCGTTGATTGCGGTACTGGTGCGGGCTTTGGTGGAGACCGCTTCCTTGGAAATGCTCGACGGCGTTGAGCCCACCGCGGTGCCCACGGCACTCCTGCGGATGGCGAGTTGGCAGGCCAGCAATGCGGGGTTGCGTGGAGATCTCCTGGACTTCGGTGATTTCCGGCCCCAGCCGGCGGCGGACGTCGTCTGGGCGCTGGTGGATTATGTGAGCCCAGTGCTGGATGACCAAGGCGAATTGGAGCTGGTCAAAGCGGGGATCTCAGACCTGTTGGAGCGGGGGAACGGCGCGGACGAGCAACGGGAAGCGGCGGTGCGTTACAACAACAGGCAGCGCGGCAGCCAGAACCAGCCGGGCAGTCCACCCACCAGCGCAGCCCTGGCCGCCGTCGTCGGGCATGCAGCGAAGGTGACGGTTCGCGGAACCTCCGCCGACGCGCACAAGGAGCCCGCGCCGATGCTGACCCGGGTCAGGAGGCCTTAGGATTGGCCGGCCGGTTCTTCCCACGCCATTAAGTAGGCGCCAGTGAGACCCTCCACCAAGTAGAAGCAGAACGGCGGGATGTCCTTTTTGGCTACCAGAATGGCGCCGTAGATAGGCGCGCTGACCGAAGCTGTGACGCCGATCCAGCGTTTTGTGGGTAAGGAAAGAAGACTCCCACCCAAGGCGGCCAACGCCACCACGTGCAACCCGGAATACGCCAGGAAGGGCGCGTTGGATCCCCGGCGATAGGCAAAACCTTCGAGGTCTGAAGCCCGCCGGGCGAGGCTGGAGACGAAGAATGGGGCGCCGGCGAGCAACGCGGCGGCGGCAGCGTAAGCCCACTTCTTCGCTTTCCCACGCGTTGCGCCGGTGTCCGGGACGGAGTGCGTACCCGGTACGGCGTCCTTTCCCGGAACGGCGCGGGCAAAGGCAGCGAATCCAACCGGCACGGCGACGGTCCCCACTGCGGTTAGGTGCTGGCCCACGATCCAGCCGCGCCGTCCGGAGGTCAGCATGCGCAGGCGTTCGGCATCGTCCGGTGTGATGTAGACGCGTGAGACCGGCGAGATTCCCACGAACCACACCACCGTGCCGGCAACGATGACCGCTCCGGCACGGCGATAGGGATGAATCCCGCTCATGGCAGCAAGGTTAGACCTGTTTGAGGGCCTTCTCCAGATCCAGGATGAGATCGTCCACGTCTTCCAGTCCTACCGACAAGCGGACCACACCGTCGGTGAGTCCGATCGCGGCCCGGCCCTCAGGCCCCATGGCCCGGTGGGTGGTGGTGGCGGGGTGGGTGATGAGGGATTTGGAATCGCCCAGGTTGTTGGAGATGTCAATGACGCGGAGGCCATCGAGCAAGGCGAAGGCGGCCTCTTTGGCTGAGCGCCCGGCCGAAGGAGACAGCTCGAAGGTCAGCACAGTGCCGCCGGCCTTCATCTGCTTCGCGGCAAGCTCGTACTGCGGGTGGGACGTGAGCAGCGGGTACTTGACCCAGCTGATGGCAGGCTGCTGCTCGAGCCACTCCGCGATCTTCAAAGCGGATGCCGAGCTGTGGTTCACCCGCAGTCCGATGGTCTCCAAACCCTTGGTCAGCACCCAGGCGTTGAACGCGGAAAGGGAAGGGCCGGTATGGCGCATGAGTTGCTTGACGGGACCATCGATGAACTCTTTGGTGCCCAGGATCGCGCCGCCGAGGACACGGCCTTGGCCATCAATGTGCTTGGTGCCGGAGTACACGATGACGTCCGCGCCCAGATCACCGCAGCGCTGCAGGAGGGGAGTGGCGAAGACATTGTCCACCACGACAGTCGCCCCGGCAGCATGCGCCAGTTCGCTGACGGCGGCGATGTCCACGATCTCCTGCATCGGGTTGGAGGGCGACTCAAAGAACACGGCGGTGGTCGGTTCCGAGAGGGCTTCGCGCCACTGCTCCAGATCCGGGCCGTCAACGAACACCGTCTCCACACCCCAGCGGGGCAGGATCTCGTTGAGGATCACGAAGCAGGAGCCGAACAGCGAGCGCGCGGCCACCACGCGGTCGCCGGCAGCCAGCAAGGCACCCAAAGCGGTGAAGACCGCGGACATGCCGGAGGCTGTCGCAAAGCACGCCTCGGTTCCTTCGAGCAGCCGCAGCCGCTCCTGGAACGTGGCGACGGACGGGTTGCCGTAGCGGGAGTAAACGAAGCGTTCGTCCTCGCCGGTAAAGGCACGTTCGGCAGCGGCAGCCGATTCGTAGACAAAGCCGGAGTTCAGGAAAACGGGCTCGGACGTTTCCTGGAAATTGGTGCGGTCAAGGCCACCGCGAACGGCCTGGGTGTCAGGGCTCCAGCCGGCGGCGTCGGGATTGAAAGTCACTTACTCGGTCCCCAGATTCGTAGGCAGGCCACGGTTCTTCCAGCCGTTTACGGTGCGCTCACCGTAGCGGTCCGGTTCGCCTTCGAAGCCCTCAAGGACGTTGTACGCCGTGAAGCCGGCCTGTGTTGCGGCAATGGCAGCGGAGATGGAGCGCTGGCCGGAACGGCAGATGAACACGAGCTCCACGGCGTCATCCTCGGGTGCCTGCTGCTGCAGGTCCTCGATAAAGCGGGAGTTCGGGATACCGCCAGCCAGGTTCCACTGGATGAACAGGGGATCGTTCTCGGTGGCTTTGGTGTCCGGGATGCCGATGTGGGCCCACTCGGCCTCGGTGCGCACATCCACCAGGATCGCGCCTTCTTCGAGCTTGGCCCACGCGTCCTGTGGGGTCAGGTCACCTGCGTAGCTCATGCGTGGCCCTCGAACGCTTCTTCATCGTCGTAATTCTCAAGTTGGTCCACTGCGTTGGCGACGGCGGCATCAGCATTGGCGATCGCCGCAGGCAGCACAATGGCTTGGGCCACGATGACGTCCGTGCCGTTGAAGGTGGCTGCCGGGCTGCCATGGAGCACATAGCCTTCGGCGAGGGAGTTGTGGATACGCTCGCAGAAATCGCGGTTATCCGGGCCTGTAATCAGGCGGTAGGAGAGTTTTTCTTCAGTGGGTTCAGGCATTGCTGGTGCTCCTCAGTCACGCTTGCAGTTCGAGTTGTCGATACGCCGAGTAGTCACCTGAGGCACCCCGCCGGAGAGAGGGTTGCCGACCAGCAAGTCAGGGCTTTGCGCTGGTACTCATTACTCAAGAAAAACGTAACATCCACGGGCGTCGGGCTGCACTTGCGGGCGGCTGCACCGTCGTCATGTTGCGTAATCGGAGGCTGATCCACTATCGGTCCTTGAGCTCCCGCACTGCCGCGCCGACAGTGGGGTAGAAGTGGTCCGGCGTAAAACGGGCCGCCGTGCCGAGGCGGATCAACTTGTCCTTCACGGGCCCTTTGAGCTCGGCAAACACCAGATCCACTCCTTTTCTGGCCAACCATTCGTCCAGGGTTACCAAGTCATCCAAAGCTGTGGTGTCGATCCCGGTGATCGGTTCGGCGGCAAGGATGATGTGGGTGACGGGCTCCGCGGACTCGTCCGGGGCCTCGTCGAGTTGCTCCCTCACGAAGCTCGCCAGGACCTGTCCGTTGCCGAAGAACAGGGGTGCATCAAACCGGAGGATCAAGAGCCCGGGGATGCGCTTGCCCTCGGGGTGGCGTTCAAGGTCGTGATACCCGGGAAGGCCTTCCTCTGCGCCGAGTTCGGTTCTGTACGGATCCCATGCCCTGCGGACAAAGTCCAGGAGTGCCAAGGCGATGGCCACCACGATTCCCTGGAGGACACCCACCGTCAGCACTCCCAGGAACGCAGCCAGCATCACCACGGACTCGCTGCGGCTCAGCCCCAGGAGCCGCCTGACGCCGGCAGGATCTGCGAGGGCAATGGCCGCGGCGATGACGACGGCGGCCAGGGTTGCCGACGGCAGGTACTCGGTTACTCCCGGAGCCAGCAGCATAAAGGCCAGTACCAGCACGGAGCCCACCACGCCTGTCATCTGGGATTTTGCGCCTGCATCCACGGCTACCGGTGTCCTGGAGGTACTGCCTGAAATGGGGAACCCACCCAAGAGGCCTGTAGCGGCATTGGCTGCTCCAAGCGCTGCCATCTCCCTGTTTCCGGAGACCTTCTTCCCTTCCTTGGCTGCCAATGTTTGAGACAACACGCCAGTGTCAGCGAAAGCCATGAGCGCGATGCCCGCGGCGGCGGGGAGCAGCATCAGGGCGTCGGCCCAGCCAATACCCCCGAGTGCGGGCATGGGCAGGCCCTGCGGCAGGACCCCGGTGACCTTCACGTCGTCGTTGAGCCCGAAGACCGCCGTCGCCACGCACGAGCCAACCACCGCCAACAGGACGCCGGGTACCTTCCACTTCAGGAGCCGGGGGATCCAGATGAGCGCCAGCGACCCCACTCCCAACAACAGCGCGGTGATGTTGACCTCGCCGCCAAGTAACCCGGTAGTGACCTTCGCGAGCTTTTGCCAGACGTCGCCGTCGGCCTCAATACCCAGAAACGCCGGGAGTTGCGAAAGGGCCACCAACAGTGCGATTCCGTTGAGGTACCCGAGCCGGATGGGTTTGGACAGCAGGCCCGTGATGGCTCCCAGTTTCAGTGCCGAGCCCGCAAGCATGAGCGCCCCGATCAACACGGCCAGCAAGCCGGCCAGCGCCACGGATTTTTCGCTGCTTCCCGCTGCCAGCGGCACAATGGCCGCGGCGATCATAGGGGCCAGGGCAGAGTCGGGTCCCAGGACCAGAATGCGGGAGGGCCCCACCACCGCATAAACCAGCAGCGGGACCACTGTTGCGTAAAGCCCGGTGACCGGGGGAAGCCCTGCTGCCTGTGCATAGGCCATCCCGGCGGGCACCAGCAAAGCAAACAGCGCAGCGCCCGCAACGAGATCGTGCCGCAGCCATTCACGCTTGTAGCCCTTGAGGGCCCAGGCGCTGGACAGCCGCTCCTTGGCGGAGGGGCGGGAGGTTGCTGCACTCATACAGCGATCATTCCCGACCCCTACTGATTGTGGAACACGACATACGCCTTATGTGGAAAATACGGACCGTCTCCGGCCGCGTTCAAATGTGACGCCCCGGGAGCATAATTGACCCAGTACGTCCTCCTGTAACTTCGCATGAAATCAGGTCGCGGTGAACGGACAGAGCAGTTCTACACTCAAGCCCATGCTGCATTTTGGATGGTTTGTGGGCCATGGATTCGGTGTCCAGGGGTGGGGGACGCCCGGCTACGGCCTGGGTTACGACTGGAAGAAGCCAGCCCTGTACCAGGACGCAGTCCGGGCGTTCGAACAATCCGGGTTGGACCTCTTCATCATCGAGGATTCCCTCACCGTGCCGGACACGTATGGCGGATCGGCCGAAGTGTCCCTGGCTCATGCCTCCTTTGCGCCGAAACACGATCCGCTGGCGCTGGTCCCTTACCTGCTCTCCGCCACCGAGCACCTGGGAATCGTGCCGACCGTCAGCGCCTCGTTCTACCCGCCCTTCACGGCCGCCCGGCTTTTGGCAACGTTGCAGCACTTCTCAGAGGGCCAGTTGGGCTGGAACGTCGTCACGTCCGGCAGCGACCTCGCCGCCCAGAACTACGGGTTGGATCAACAGATTGAACACGACCTTAGGTATGAAAAAGCGGAGGAATTCGTCGACGTCGTCAGGCGGCTCTGGCGGAGCTGGGAACCGGGCGCGGTCCTTGAGGACGTGTCCGCAGGGGTGTTTGCCGACCACAAAAAGGTGCACCCGATCAATCACCAGGGTGACTTCTTCAAGGTCCGCGGTCCACTGAACACGGCGCCGTTGCCGGAGGAACCCGTGCTGGTCCAGGCTGGTGCGTCTCCCCGGGGCAAGGCGTTCGCCGGTGGTCATGCTGATGTGGCCATTGCGTTGGCCCGTGGTGTTGACGGAATGAAGTCCTACCGTGACTCGATTCGCGCGGAGGCCGCCAAAGCCGGCAGGAACCCCGACGACGTCAAGGTGCTTTTTGTCCTGAAGCCCACAGTGGTTGGTTCTGCTGCCGAAGCCGAGGAGTTGCGTGCCCAGCGTCGTGAGCTCACCCAGCGCGATATCGACAGCCAGCTCAACTCCATCTCCTACCTCTCGGTGATCGACTTCAAGCAGTTCGACCTGGACGCACCCCTCCCGGAGCTGAGCACCAACAGCAACCAGGGGACGTTGGAACACTTCGCCAAGGCGGCGCCTCCCGGGTCCACGCTGCGCGAGATCCTGCAGGCCAGGAGCGGTGGGGCGGGGGATTCGATCATCGGCACGGTGGGGGAGATTGCCGACTATCTTGAGTCGACCGGCTCCGAGGTGGGTGGTGACGGGTTCCTCTTCTCCGGCTTCGTGGACCCGGTGACAGTGCACGGTGTCCTGGATAAGCTCACCCCTGAACTGCGGCGGCGGGGCCTGTTGAGGAAGAGTTACGGCAACGGCGGGTTCCGGCAGAATCTCCTGGACTTCTGATGGTGTCTTCCGAACCGCCGACCTTGGTTATTGGAACGGCTCCGGTGCGTGCTGCCGACGTAGCACTGGCCGCCTCCAACCCTGCGTTTCACGTGGAACTCAACCACGATGCGTTGTCTTTGATCGGTCGCTCCCGCGACGTACTGGAACGCACTGCCGCCTCCGGGCAGCGGGTTTACGGACTCAATACGTTGCTCGGGTCCGGTCGGGACACCGCTGTGGAAGAGAAGTCGCTCCTGGCCTATCAGGTCCAGGTGGTCAGGTATCACAACAGCGGAGTGGGCTCGTATCTGGACCGTCCCGCTGCCCGCGCAGTGATCCTGGCCCGACTTGTCGGTTTCAGCCGCGGCGGTTCCGGTGTGCGGCCCGAAACAGCAAACTTCTATGCAGGACTCCTCAACCGCGGCGTCCTGCCCGCCATCCCGCGCGAAGGGTCGGTGGGATCGTCGGACCTCACCCAGCTGGCCGCCGTCGCCGCCGTCGCCATCGGTGAGGGCGAAGCCTTCAACGCCGACGGCACCTTGGTTCCAGGAGCCAAAGCGCTCGCCGATGCCGGCCTTCAACCCCTCGTCCTCGCGCCCGGCGAGGCGCTTGCCTTGGTGAGCGCCAACGCGTATTCCGTCGGCGCCGGGACCCTGGCGTTGCTGCAATTGCAGCAGCTGGCCCGGCTGGCCGACGTCGCGCTTTCCCTCTCGCTGGAGACCATCGCAAGGTACGACGGCGGCGGGAACCTCAGCCCGTTTTCGCCGGCCATCCAGGCGGCCAAGGCTGTAAACGGCCAGGGTGATTCGGCGGCAGCTGTGCGTCACCTGCTCAGTGGTGGCTGGTTGGAGGATGTGCGGCCCGAGGTGTCGGTGCAGGATGCATTGTCCTTCCGGGCCGCACCGCAGACGCACGGGGCGTTTCGATCCCTGGTGGCGCAGTTGAGTGCTGCGCTGGAGGTGGAACTGAATGGTCGCGGCGACAATCCGTTGGTTGATGTCGAATCCGGGCTCATGCTGTCCGGCGGGAACTTCCAGCCGATGCAGCTGGCTCTCGCATTCGAAGGTCTGAGGGTTGCGTTGGCGCACATGGGGATTTCCAGTGAGCGGCGCATCGCCAAGTTGTATCCGCCGCAACGGGCCATCCGGGCCAAGCACTTGCAAGCAGCATCGACCCAAGCCTCGGCTGAGCAGTCCGGGGCCGGAGCGGAATTCAACCCGGCCTCCGCGCTTGCCCAAGAGGAACTGCCCGGGCTGTTGTGGTACTCCGCGGCCGGGCTGTTGGCCGAACTCAAGTTCCTGGCTGCCCCGGCCACCCTTGGCGCCCCAACCTTGTCCGCCGACGTCGAGGACCATTCAACACTGGCCCCCTTGGCCCTCCAGCAACTCGAAAGGTCGGTGGAGGTGCTGGAAAAGCTGTTGACGATCGAGGCCCTGACGGCGTCCTATCTGCTGCTCGAAGCTGGAGCTGCACAACCGCTCGGGAAGGGAACAGGCGTCGTCGTGGGTCGACTCGCTGATGTACTGGCCGACAGGCCATCGGCGCCGGATCTTGTGGAACGGGCGCGGACTGAACTGCGCGGCGCCGTGGATCAGGTTCTACTGGAGGCTGAGGAATGGGGTGGGGCGTGGTGAGTACGGCGATTCGTCGGCAAGGAGCTCACGCAGCGGCCCGGCTGCCGGACGGGTTGGATGCCTCGGTCCTGGACAAAGTGGGCAACACCCCGCTGGTGAAGCTGGATTCGCTGGGCCGTGGACTGGGCAGCGCCATCCATATCAAGCTTGAGTCCGAAAATCCCGGCGGTTCCATCAAGGACCGCACCGCACTCAGCATGGTCCGGGCGGCTGAGAGGTCCGGGGAGCTGAAGCCGGGAGCCACTATCGTGGAGAGCACTTCGGGCAACACCGGGATCGGCCTGGCGCTCATCGGCCACCTGACCGGACATCCCGTGGTGGTGGTGACAGGCGACACGATCTCCGAGGAGAAGCTCGCTGCGCTGCACAACTACGGCGCCCGCGTGATCCTGACCGATTGGAATGCCCCGTCGGAATCGCCGGAGAACGCCCGGGCTGTTGCAGCGCGGATTACGGCCGAGACGCCCGGTGCGTGGCGGCCCATGCAGTTCGACAACCCCGCCAATCCCTTGGCGCACTATGAAACCACCGGACCCGAAATCTGGGAGCAGACGGGTGGCCTGGTCACGCACTTCGTCGCGGGCATCGGAACGGGCGGGACCATCAGCGGGAACGGGCGGTTCTTGAAGGAACAGGCAGCTGCCCTGCGCCCGGGCGGCCACCTGGAAGTCGTTGGCGCCGACCCCTACGGCTCTGCCTACAGCGGCGGCCATCCCGGCGAGATCCTGGTGGACGGAGTTGGTAACTCCTGGCCGGAACCCGAGTGGCCCAAAGCTTTCGACCGTTCCATCGTGGACCGATTCCTCCGCATCCCCAACGACGAGGTTTACACCACCGTTCACCGGCTCCTCGAGGAGGAGGGGCTCGCGCTCGGCCCGTCCTCAGGGCTCGCTGTCGCCGCCGCCATTCGGGTGGCGCGCGCCGCGCCTCACGGCTCGGTGGTGGTTGCCATAGCGCCCGACGCCGGAACGAACTATATGAGCAAGGCCTTCAACCCGGTGTGGCTGGCAGAGCACGGCATCCGGCTCGCCGCCGACACTCCCGCGGCCCGCGAGTAGGACCCTCTCTCACGTCCCTCGGGTTTGGGGCGGACCCTCTCTCACGTCCCTCGGGTTTGGGGCGGACCCTCTCTCACCGTCGGGTGCCCAGTCCCTTTTGCGTTAAGCTCCAACCATGCCCGAACAGGAATCAAAACCACGTCTGGCCGGCTATCTGGACAAGCAGCAGCCGGACCTCTATGCGACTCTAAGCCACTACTCCCAGCAGCTCGTAGACGAAGCTGACCGGCTGGGTATTTCACGCCGGACCCTTGAACTCATCAACTATCGCTGCTCGCAAATCAATGGGTGCGCCTTCTGTCTGGACCTTCACCATCGTCGGGCCCTGAAGTATGGCGAAACGGAGCAGCGTCTGTCATTGGTGGCTGTTTACAAGGAAGTGCAGCTCTTCGAGCCCGCGGAAGTGGTCGCGATGGAAATTGCAGAGCAGATCACCCGGATGAGTTCATCGCGGCCCAGCCCCGAGCTCTTCGAACAGGCCCGGCAGCACTACAACGACCAGCAGATCAGTGTGCTCTGCATGGCGGCCATCGGAATCAATGCTTTCAACCGCCTGTCCATTTTGAGCGAGCACCCGGTCCGCGCAGCCAAGAAGTAGGCCCGGAAAATACAGGCCCACTGAACAGAGGGGCGTGCCTCCACCACCAACTTTGGGTAGCCGGGCCTGTTCAACACCCTCCTTGCACGGCGTGTCTGGGCTCCCGGGTTTCAAATTGGGTGGTGGCGGGCGCGGAGTGTTGCGTCCCGACCCTCTTTGAGACGGAATCAACCCCTGGTCAACCACTAAAGGTTGTCCAGGGGCTGATCTGCTCCTAAACCAAGTCAGGACGCCACGGAACAAGGAGGCCTAGGCGTCCACTGCCTTCTTGAGCGACCGTCGTCGGCCGTACTTGAAGTAGAAAACGGCGTAGCAGGCCCCCACGAACGGAATACCGAACAGCAGCGCCGCTACCTGGTTGGGGTCGAAGGCGATACCGATCAGGGACACCACGCATAGAGCGAAGGCCAGGATCGGGACCAACGGGAACAGGGGCGCCTTGTAGGGAAGCGTGCTGAGGTCGCCACCGTTCTTGATGAAGGTCCGGCGGTAGATGAAGTGCGAGGCCACAATGGACATCCAGACGCCCACGGTGGCAAAGCCGGCCACCGAGACGAGCACAAGGTAGACGGTGGCAGGTGCCACAACGCTGCTGATCAGGGAGGCCAGGCCGCCAAGCATGCTCACGCAAAGCGCCACCATGGGGATGCCGCGCTTCGTGAGTTTCTTGAAGACCTGCGGTGCGTGGCCTTCGTCAGCCAACGAGAAGAGCATGCGGGCGCAGGAGAAGAGGCCGCAGTTGCCTGCGGAGAGCAGCGCCGTGATGATCACGAAGTTCATGATGTCCGCGGCGTATGGGATGCCGAGCATGGAGAAAACGGTGACGAACGGGCTTTCGTCCACGCTGACTTGTTCGTACGGAATGGTGGCTGCGATGACCACGATCGCGCCGACGAAGAAGATCATGAGCCGGATGACCGTGGTGCGCATGGCTTTGGGGATGTTCGCGCCGGGGTTGGCCGTTTCGCCCGCGGCAACGCCGATCAGTTCCGAGCCGGAGAAGGCATAGAAGACGGCCAGGCAGGTCACGAACACGCCGGTGAAACCGTTAGGGAACAGACCCTCCGGTGTGCTGAAGTTCTCGCCAAAGGAGGGGTACCCGCCCGCGGCGAGAGGGTGGAAGCCCGCCAGGGCGGCGCCACCAAGGATGATCAGGCCGACGACGGCGGCGACCTTGATGAGCGCGAACCAGAACTCCGATTCGCCAAAGACACGCGATGAAATGGCGTTGAGTGTGAACAGGACGGTGGCGAAGATGAAGCACCAGATCCAGACGTCGACGCCCGGGAACCAGCGCTGCATGAGGAGGCCGGCCGCAGTAAATTCCGAGCCCAAGGCTACGGCCCAACAAAGCCAGTAGAGCCAGGCAGTGGCGAATCCCGTGGCGGGGCCGATGGTCCTGGCGGCATAAATGTGGAAGGCACCGGAGACGGGGAACGCTACAGCGAGCTCCCCGAGGCAAGCCATCACCAGGTAGACCACCACGGCGCCGATGAGGAACGCCAGGACGGCGCCCAGCGGGCCGGCAGTGGCGATCGTGTATCCCGAACTGACGAACAGGCCTGAACCGATAACGCCGCCCATGGCGATCATGACCAGGTGCCGGGCCTCCATGGACCGGCGCAATCCTGTCTGTGAGGCCTCAGTGCGGGACTGTGCCTCGGTTGCCGATGCTTCGGCTTCTGTGGGGGAGCTGAGTCCCATATTCCCTCCGGGAAGTTAGCCAGCAAAGTCTGAAGTAGTACCAGCCGGACGTGATCCAACTAACACGAGTACAAGATTCATCACATGACGAATGACCATTTCAAGGAGGATAAGGAGCGTGATTGAACACGCCAGCGGCTCTTGGCTGAGGCTAAGAGTTCCTAATCATTAAGTCACGCGAGCGATTACTCTGCTTGTTATCTGTTAGGTTCCATGCGGAGCTCCATAAGGCGGGTCCGCAGAAATGCGACTTACTCGATTCCCGCAAACAGGTGGTTCAGCTCAGCAGTGAGCTGTTTGCGCACCTCGGGCGTGCCCACCTCTTGGCCGTTGATGTGGTTAACGGGGGCGATCAGCCGGATGCTGGAGATCAGCCAGACGGCATCGGCATCGAACAAGTCCTGCGGCTCCAAGGGGCCATAACCAAGTTCCCAGCCAGCGGCCTTCGCGGCGGCGAACAATGCGCCCTGCGAGGTGCCCGGGAGGATGCCGCTGTCAAGCTGGGGAGTGATGAGGCGACGAACCGTCCTGACGGAACCGTCGCCGTCGTCGACCGTTTCAAGGTGCGCCAGCAACACGGTGGATGTCGGGCCTTCCAGGACCCGGCCGTCAGTGGAGGTGAAGATGGCGTCATCAGCACCCTGCTTGTGGGCGTAGCGAAGTGCGGCCATGTTCACGGCATAAGACAGCGTCTTCGCGCCCAGGAGCAGCCATGGCGCGCGCTCGCCGGCTTCAGTGTCGAAGCCACGGTCCAAAAGTACGACGTCGATGCCCGTCTGCCGCTGACGGCGGCTGCCTGCAGGTGAGGGCGAAGCCTGTACCCAGCACGTCGGGCTGGCGGCGCCTTCAACGCCACGGGTCACAATCAGCTTGATCACTACCTCGTCCTCTTCAGGCGTGGGGGCAGGGTGAACATCGCGGAATTCGTTGATGGCTGTCTCGATGGCGCGGCGCCAGACATCCTGCCCAGGAAGCGCAAGGTCCAAGGCTGCCGCAGAACTGCCCAATCGGTTCAGGTGAGCCTGAACTTTGCGGGGTCGGCCTTGCACAGCGAGGAGTGACTCGAAGACGCCGTCGCCGCGGGTGGCACCCAGATCCGTTGCCATGAGTTGCGGTTGGCTGGAGTCGGCAATGCGACCATTTTCGAAGGCGGGGTCCAGGAAAACGAGGACCGTGGGGGCAGGTGAAGTCATGGTCCCAGCTTAGTGCGGACGCACTGGAGGGGACTTTGCCGGATAGGCTGTGGTCACTGTTGTTCATGAACTGTGGGGGTTTGTCGGGTGTTCTTTCCTTTTCCGTTTGGCCAGGAGTGGACCTGGTTGCTGGGTGCTTGGGTCATTGCGGAAGTCATCATGCGCATTGTGCTGCTGGGAGTCATTCCCGGCAACCGGCGTCCCACCACCGCCATGGCTTGGCTTTTGGCTGTGTTCCTCATCCCATCTGTTGGGTTCGTCCTGTTCCTGCTCTTCGGCAACTTCAAACTGTCGCGGCGCCGGCGGGAGCAGCAGGAGGAGGTAAACCGCCGGGTTCGTGCGGTGACCTCCGATCTGGCTGATCCTGTCAGCGTCTATTCCGGGCCGGAATGGGTGAAGTCGGCGGGCGAGCTGAACCATCGGCTTGGATCGTTGCCCATGGTCGACGGCAACAAGGTGGAGCTGATCCCCGGCTACGAAGAGTCCATCAAAGCCATGGCTGAAGCAGTCAAGGGCGCCAAGAGCTACGTCAACGCCGAGTTCTACATCATGAGCAGTGATTCCGTGACGAATGAACTGCTCACTGAACTGGAGAACGCGGCTGAACGGGGTGTGACCGTCAGGCTGCTCTTCGACCACATCGGAACGTTGCGCGTCAAGGGCTACCGCCGGCTGATCCGCCGGCTGAAGGCGGGCAAGATCCAGTGGAAGCGAATGCTGCCGCTGCTGCCTATCCACGGTCAATGGCGGCGCCCCGACCTCAGGAACCACCGCAAGATCATGGTGATCGACGGCGAGATTGCGTTCACCGGCTCGCAGAACTTGATTGAGCCTTCCTACAACAACCCCAAGCACCACAAGGTGGGCCGCAAATGGGTGGAGCTCATGTCCCGGTTGGAAGGCCCGATCGTGGCGACGCTCAACGTGGTGTTCGCCACGGACTGGCTCAGCGAAACCGACGAATCGCTGGAAGACCAGCTGCGCCTGCCTACCCAGCCGGCGCCGGGCCAGGTCACCGCCCAGGTAGTGCCGAGTGGCCCCGGGTTCGCCACCGAAAACAACCTGCGCCTGTTCAACACGCTGATTTACTCGGCGCAGCACCGGATCTCCATCTGCAGCCCGTATTTTGTCCCGGACGATTCCCTGCTGTACGCCATCACCACAGCTGCGCAGCGAGGTGTTGACGTGGAACTCTTCGTCTCCGAGAAGGGCGATCAGTTCCTGGTCCACCACGCCCAACGCTCCTACTATGAAGCCCTATTGGGAGCCGGTGTCCGAATTTACCTGTACCGGGCACCGTACGTCCTCCACGCCAAGCACTTCACCATCGATGACGAGGTAGCCGTTCTCGGTTCCAGCAACATGGACATGCGCTCCTTCTCCCTGAACATGGAGGTCTCGGTGATGCTCCTTGGCGCCGAGACCGTGAACCTCATGCGGGCTGTAGAGTCCACGTATCGCGAGGTGTCACGTGAGCTTATGCTGGACGATTGGATGGATAGGCCCCCGCTGGCCAAGTATGTGGATAACGTGGCCAGACTGACCGCGACACTCCAGTAGTTTCAGTACAGCTGACGCCTTTAGAGGCGGTCTTAGGGGCATTGGCTGTACAAAACTCAGCCCGGGAAGTCGGCGCCCAACGTGGACAGCACGCCGTACGCTTTGGTTCGGATCTCCTCGTACTCGTCGTCGGCTACGGAGTCCGCGGTGATGGCCCCACCCACGCCAAGGGAGAGCGTGCTGCCGCCGTTGGCGTCAGGGTTGACCACCAAGGTACGGATCACCACGGCGAGGTCCGTGGCCGCATTCAGGGAAAAGTAGCCAATGGCGCCCGAATAAATGCCCCTCGGTCCCGACTCGAGCTGGTCCAGGATGTCCATGGTGCTGATCTTTGGCGCTCCCGTCATGGAACCGGCGGGGAAAGCCGCAGCCAAGGCTTCCGCGCGGGGTGCGCCCGGCTTCAGGTGGGCGTCAATGGTGCTGACCATTTGGTGGACGGTGGCGTAGCTTTCGATCGCGCACAAGCGGCTGACCGTCACGGAACCAGGGATGGCAAAGTGGCTGAGGTCGTTGCGCAGCAGGTCCACGATCATGATGTTCTCGGCGCGGTCCTTCAGCGACGTCTCAAGGTCGTGCCGCAAAGCTGCGTCCTCGGAGGCGTCGGATGAGCGGCCCCGGGTGCCCTTGATCGGCTCGGCGCGCATGCCGCCATCGGACAGAATCCGGAGGAAGCGTTCAGGCGACGTGCTCGCCACCACCAGTTCGCCGAACCGGAGGTAACTGGCGAACGGTGCCGGGTTCCGGCGTCGAAGGTTCAGGTAGCTGCGCCACGGGTCCAGATCCCCGGCGGGGGCTTCAAGAGTGGTGGTCAGGCAGATCTCGTACGAGTTTCCCTCGCTGATTTCGTGCTGGGAGTCCGCGATCTTGCGCTTATAGTCCGTTGCGGAGTCCCGGCTCACGAATGACGGGACGGCACCTGATGCGGCGGCGCCGGAATATTCGGCAGCAGGAGCGGAACCACCCACAGCAGCCCCGACGGCGGTGCGGGCCGCGCGCAACCACTCGTCGGCGTCGGGCGCTTCCAGGGCAAGCAGCCAGACGGTCCGTTCCCGATGGTCCAGAACCACAGCCCGTCCGGCGAAGAGCAGAGCCGCGTCCGGGGTGTGGGAGGCGACGTCATTGCCGCCGGTTTCGCGCTTGAGTTCGTAGCCGAGGTAGCCGAGCCAGCCGAGTGTGAATTGGCCGTCGTAGCCGCGGGGCGCGCGGACCGCCTTGCGGCCCCAGACAGTATCCAGCCATCGGAAGAACGGCCCGGAGATGGTGACCGTGGCTGTGCCCGCGGTGATGTGCGTGGTCCCCGACACGTGGCGTACCGACTGTCCGTACATGCCGCTGTCGTCCGCCAGGATGCTGAAGCGGCTGCGTGCGGCGGCCTGGGACCTGCCGGCGACGGCCGAGGCGTTGGAGGAATCGAGCCAGACGGCGTTGCCGGAACGGGCATAGAGGGATTCGAAGAGCACTGCAGCGTCAGGGACAGCTTCCAGGCGCTCGGACCGTAGTTGAAGGCCACGCCGTGCACTGAGCTCGGGTGACAAAATCGAAGCAACTGAGGGCAGGTACATGAGAGCTTGCAGAACATCTTCCGGGGCATTGCCGTCGGCAAGGTTTTGCACGCGAACATCGGCGGCCCCGATGACCTGATCAGAGGAGAGCCACTCGTCCTCTTGGGCTGCCCAGCTGTCCCAGTATGGTTCGTAGGTGCTTCCGTCCCGCGCCAACGCACGACGACGGCGATCGTCACCGGGCGCTTCCACCCACACCACGGCGTCCAGCATGGGCCGGGCAGCGTCCGCCGCAGCGCCAACGCCCTCAACAATCACGATCTCGGCGGGCAGCGTGACGTTCAGTCCGCCGTCGTAATGCCGTTCCCAGTCCCAGCTGGTCCACTCCGCGGCCTGGCCGGAGCTGAGCGGCGTCAGGACTGTGCCGACGTAGCGCTCAATGCCGGGCATAAGACCGTTCCAGCCGGGGTAGATGTCCTCCAAGTGGAACAGCGACACCTTGTGGTGCTGCCGCAAACGTGCCGCCAGTTCAACGGCCAGTGTGGTTTTTCCTGCACCGGACCTGCCGTCAACAGCGATGATCACGGGTGCAGGGGTCATGTCATAGAGGTTACCTGCTGGTGGTCGTTGTCAGCGGCGGCCTCCGCGGAGGCGATCGCTGCTTTGACGTACTCCACGATTCCGGGGATGGCGGCTTTGATGAGCGTCCAGGTGTTGTCGAAGTCGGTGTGGCCGCCATACCAGGGGTCTTCGATGCCCAGGTCCAGGGAGCTGCGCCCTTCCATGCGGGGATCGAAGCTGCGGAACATTCGCACCTTTTCGAGTGAAGCCCGGTCCGGCGCTCCTTCTTGGAGCCAGCCGAAATGGTCAACGTCCAGCGCGAGGATCAGGTCCCGTTCCGCGAACCATTCATGCCGCCATTTACGGGCTACATGGTCCTCGGAAGCGATGTGCTGGGCTGTGAGGACGCGGGCGGCGCGGGGGTCGATCGGATGCCCCACCTCGTACCCTGTGGTGCCCGCGGAGTCCACCGCTACGAGCTGGCCGAGCCCTTCCGCGTCGAAGGCTTCGGTGAGCATGAGGGCTGCCATGGGCGAGCGGCAGATGTTTCCCGTGCAGACCGTGATGATGCGGTATGGGCTCGTCGTTGAGTACATTCTGCAAGCATGATTGATGGCACCCCTTCTTGGCTAGGGGCCACTTCACAACTAAGTCACTTTTTGTGTCAAAGCTGTCACAGAGTCCGCGGAACGTGCCTGGGTGATGAGGGCCGGATCAGCGTTGGAGGCTTCGGCAGCCAGCGCTGCAGCGGCCAGGTAAACGGTGCGTACGACGGCGGCGCGTCGCCTTTGCGCGCGGCCGGGGTCATTGCCGGCCATCAGTCCATCGAGTGCCGGCAGTACGGGTGCGGCGTCGCAGAGGCTCACGATGGTGATGAGCAGGTCTCCGGCGTCTTCCCTGGAGATGCCGGGGAGGGCGGCGATGGTGCTGTTGACCTTCGATGCGCAGTTGGCCATCCGCTTCGGCAGCCCAACAACCTCCGCGCCGCGTTCCAGACCTTCCCAGAACAGGAGGCGTGGTGCCGTTGCGTCTTTCTGGTGGTGGTCGAAGAGTCGGCCGGCGTAGTCTGCCATGGCCTCTGGCCCGTTGCCTTCGATGGGTACTTCATCCATGAGGGAGCTCAGGGCGGTGACGATCACGGCGTCGAAAAGCGCATTCTTATTGCCGAAGTACTGGTATATCCGCTCTTTGTTGACCCCGGCTTCTGCGGCAATACGGTCGATACGGGCTCCTGCAAGTCCGCGCGCGCAAAACTCGGACGTGGCTGCTTGGAGCAGCAGTCCCTTGGTTCGCTCTGTGTCCCACGCCATAGGGTCATATTACCAGTTTCCAACTGAATGGTTGTAATTGTGGGCGAGTGGGGATAGTGTGATCCCAAGCCAAAAGCAACCGTTTAGTTGGAGAATGCCATGACCACCCAAACAACCTCCCAAACCGCCGTAGAACCCACAGCGTCGACGGCCCGCCCGCAGGGACCCTCCGTTCACATGCGGGCGCTTATTACCTGGCTCGCCATCTTCCCGCTGGTGTCCATCGGCATGCTGCTCCTCGGCCCCATCATGGAGCCACTGCACCCGGTCCTTCGCGCGCTGCTGCTCACGGCACTCGTGGTTCCCGCTGCTGTTTACGTCGTGGTTCCCCGGCTGATGGCCGGCCATGGCGCACTGTCCCGCAAGGCAGTGGAGCGCTCAGCACAACGGGCAGCCCGCAAGTCCGCCTAGATCAAGTAGGTAACAGCACATGTTCCACTGAGGGCTCAGTGGAACATGTGCTGTTACTCAGTTGGGTACGACGCTGGGGCTAAGCGTCCCGCAGTTGCTCGACGTCGGCGATCCCCGGGTACGCGGCCTGCGTGCCCTTCCTGGTTGCAGCCAACGCGGCGGCAACCGAGGCGAAGGATGCGGCATCGGCGAGGGTTTCCCCGGCCGCCAGACGCGCGGCGACAGCGCCCGTGAAGGCGTCTCCGGCACCCGTGGTGTCAATCGCTGAAACACGTGTCGGGGCAATGCGGGTGATCTGGTCTTCAGTTCCACCCGCCAACGAATCCAGCACCACGGAGCCATGTGCGCCGAGGGTCACCAGGACCCGCTGCAGACCGCGGTCCGCGAACTGGCTCCGGACCGGCTCCCACGCTTCGGGTTCTGCCGCGGCGTCCGGAATGTCCGCTTCGGCGCCAAGGAACAACGACGCCTCGTGGGCATTGACCAACAACACGTCGCTCAAGCCAGCCAGGACTTCCGGTACCTCCGCGTAAGGCGAGAGGTTGAGCAGAACGGTTGCGCCGGCGTCGTGCCCTGCTTGGGCTGCGGCGGTCACCGTATCGATTCCCACTTCCAGGCAGAGGCACACAACAGCCGCATCCTGGAAGGCGTCCGGCGTGACGTCGGAGGGCCTGAGGGTGCCGTTGGCGCCGGCCGAGATGATGATGCTGTTCTCACCGCTCGCGTCCACCGAAATGACGGCTACGCCGGTGGCGACGTCGGAGCGTCGGACGCGTGACACGTCCACTCCGGCGCTGGCTGTCGAATCCAGGAGCATGGTGCCGTTGGGGTCCTCGCCTACTGCGCCGATCAGGCTGACCTGTCCGCCGAGCTTGCTGGCAGCCACCGCCTGGTTGGCACTCTTGCCGCCCGGATTCACCGCGAAACCATTGCCGTGAACTGTCTCGCCGGGTTGGGGGAGACGGTCGCAGTAGATGGTGAGGTCTGCGTTCAGGGAGCCGACGACGACGATTCCCGCCTTGGGTGCGCTGGTCATGCGGTCACCTTCTGGTCCTCGGTCACTTCTGCGTCCACGGGCTTGGGGATCAACAGTGAGGCGGCGAAGGCAGCGAGGGTGATGGCCAGGCCCACCACCACAACGGTCAGGTACGAAGCCTTGGGATCGTTGAGCGATGCCGTGGCCACCAGGACCGCCGGGAGGACAAGGAAGCTCAGCCCGGCGCCGAGGTTAAAGGCGCCCGCGTTCATGCCCGGCAGGAAGCCCGGGTTGCCCTGCGGCGAGAGGACCACGCCCAATCCGTTCAGCATGATGTTGACCGTACCGGCGTACATGATGCCCAGCAAGGCTGTGCCCACGATCATCATGGGAAGGTTGTTCAGGCCGAAGAACGCGATGATGGCCAACGCCACCAGGCTGCCCAGCAGGCCGATGCGCAAGACCTTGGTGTAGCCGAGGACGGGCGCCAGGCGGCCGCTGATCGGGCCGAACAGCCAACCCAGCAGGGCGTACGGGGTGAGGATGATCAGCGACATCTCGGTGGGACCCACGCCGAAGCCTGGATCTGCAGCCTGAACGTAGGCGGGGACGATGCCGTTGATGACTGCGAAAATGCCCGTCATCGTCAAGGTGGTAGTCAACAGCGGTGCCCAGGTGGAGCGGTGGCGCAGGTGCACGGTTTCCACCATGGGCTGCTTGGCGCGCTTCTCCACAGTCCAGAAGGCGAAGAACGCGACGGCGGCGATCACCGTGAGCACGATCGCGAGAGTCAGCGTCCCGGCGTCGAATGCTGTGGCCAGCTTGGCGCCCTCGTTCAGAGCCGTCAGCAGTGCACCCACGGCGATGACGATGAAGAACACGCCCAGCCAGTCCATGGTGGTGCCGGCGGCAGGCTTGCTTTCACCGGCAAGGACGGCGATCAGGACGGTAGCCACCAAGGCCAGTGCAACCATGAGCCAAAAGATGCTGCGGAAGCCGAAGTTCTCGGCGAAGTAGCCGCCCACGAACGAGTCGACGCCGGCCACGCCGCCGTTGACTGCTGTGATGAGGCCCATGAGCGTGCCGTACTTGCGGGGGTTGCTGACTGCTGAGCGGAGCATGATCAGGCACAGCGGAACCGTGGGGCCGCTGACGCCCTGAATGATGCGGCCCACGAAGAGCCACGTGACGTCCGGGGCCATCGCTGCGATGACCGAACCAACAGCCATCAGGAGCATCATGCCGACCAGGATCTTCTTGCGGCCCACGATGTCGCTCAGGCGCGGGAGGAACAGCGAGAAGAGCGCTGCGGCCGTGAAGAACCACGTCTGGGACAGGCCGATGGTGGCCTGGTCCGTGTTTAGTTCGTTGCCCATGGTGACCAGGGCAGGGCTAAGCATGGAGGCGTTGAGCTGGAAAGCCACGCAGGCCGCCAGCAACGCGACCATGAGGGCTGTGACGTTGCCGCGGGTGGACTTGGCTTCGATTGCGAGGGAGGACATTACTTTGCCTCTCCTGCCAGGATGGCCTCTGCGGTGGCGTTTACGTCAGCGGTGGCGGCAGCGACGGCGTCGTGCGTTGGTTCTCCGATCCGTTCAATCGCATCGGTGACCAGGTCCCAGAACTTCTTGTGGTCGAGGTCGACGGCGACCGACGTGTGGCAGTCCTCGGGGGCCGGTGCGCGGAAGTCGGCAACGGTCATGCCAAGAGTGAGCTTGCCCTGGAGCTCTATGTCCACGGGGACCTTGCGGGTGGTCATGACGGTGGGGTCGATGACGTAGGCCACGGCGCAGGGGTCGTGGACCGGTGGGAAATCGAAGCCCTGGGCGTCCTTGTAGGTCTTCTGGAAGAAGTCCATGAGCTCCATGACGAACTTGGCCGGCTTGGTGCCGATCTTAGCTATACGGTTCACCACCTTGTCCGTGGCCAGCGCCTGGTGGGTGAGATCGAGGCCGACCATCACTACGGGCCACTTTTCGTTGAAAACGATGTGTGCGGCTTCGGGGTCGATGATGATGTTGAATTCCGCCACGGCGCTCCAGTTGCCCACGTGGTAGCCGCCGCCCATGAGGACAACTTCCTTCACGCGCTCCACGATGCGCGGTTCCTTGCGGGCGGCCATCGCAATGTTGGTAAGGCCCGCGGTGGGGACCAACGTGACAGTGCCCGGCTCGTGTGCCATGACAGTTTCAATGATGAGGTCGACGGCGTGGCGCGGGTCCAGCTCGATGATGGACTCGGGCTGCTCCGGGCCGTCCATACCGGAATCGCCGTGGATGCTGGGGGCCGTTTCGATGGTGCGGACCAACGGGCGGTCGCAGCCGGCGGCGAAAGGGACGCCGGTGATGCCGGCAATGGTGGCTACCGAGAGGGCGTTCCGGGTGACCTTTTCCAGGGTCTGATTGCCCACCACCGTCGTTACGGCCAGCAGTTCGATGTCCGGATTGCCGTGCGCCAGCAGCAACGCCACGGCGTCGTCATGGCCAGGGTCGCAGTCAAGAATGATCTTCTTGCGTGCTGGTGTCATGGTGTTGGGATCCACGTTTCTCTCCACGTCATTGGGGCCTGCCTGGAACTTGCCCGGGGCAGGGCGCTAAGCATTCAGGGGAATTCTGGCACTGCTTTGTGGGCTACGTCAAACGCTTAACGTTGTGCCGGGGTTCGCTGCTGTCCTCGCAACGTCAAGCGCTTGATGCCTTCTCGCAGGTCAACGCGGTATGGGACCGATACGATCGATGCATGGAATCCCTGGATCGGCGCCAAGGCAGCGCGCCCCGCTCACCTCGCGTGACGGCTGCGATGGTAGCCGCCCGTGCAGGCGTTTCGACGGCGACCGTCTCCCTGGTGGCGAACGGAAAAACCCAGGGGCGCGTCTCTGAGGACAACATCTCCAGGGTCCGCTTGGCCATTTCCGAACTCGGCTACGTGGTGGACAGCATCGGCAGTTCCCTGGCCCGCGGGGTCAGTTCGATTGTCATATTGGTGACTCCGGACGTTTCCAACCCCTTCTTCGCCAACGTGATCGCCGGGGTGCGGGAATCCTTGGGGTCCCAGTACCAGTTGCTGCTTTCCGTGACCGACGCTGGTGAGTCGCCCCAGGCTGACGATGTCCGCAAACTTCTGGCACTGCGCCCTGCCGGTTTGCTGGTGGGGGCGCCCAGTGCAGAGTTCCTGGAAGATCTGTCCGCGGCCGGCCCGTTGGTCCTGTTGGATGCACCCGGCCTTGAGTCCTACGCGCCATCCGTGAACCTTGACGTTGCCCAGGGCGCGCGGGAACTTGCCCGGCATTTGGCGTCTTCCGGTCATACCCGCGCCGCCTATGTGGATGGCGTGACGGGAACAACCACGTTCCAGTTGCGCCGCGAAGCCTTTCTCGCGGAGGCTGCTTCGTGCGGACTTTCCGTGGCCCCTGGCCATGTCATCAGCACCCCGATCGACGTCGGTGCTGCCGCCGCCGCGTTCGCCGACGTCTGGCCGGAGTGGCAGCGCGAGGGGGTCACCGCCGTCGTCTGCGGGACGGACACGCACGCTTATGGCGTTCTGCAGGAAGCTCGGGTGGAAGGTGTCCGGATCCCCGAGCAGCTGGCTGTGGCAGGGTTTGATGACTTGCCCTATTCGGCCACCAGCAACCCCAGCCTCACCAGCGTGCACCTGCCGGCAACGCCCTTGGGCCGTAAAGCGGGGGAGCAGCTGCGGGGCCTGATGGAAGGCCTGCCGCTGGGCGAAACCCACGTGACGCTCGAGAGCTCGCTGGTGGTTCGGGGATCTACGTCTTAGCCAGGGGAGAGCGGGCGAAGCTGTGCTTCCGAGACGGGGTTCGACACGGTGAAGTAGATCTGTGGAGCGGTCATATCGCCCCAATCTTCCTTTTTCACTCGCACCAGGGACGGAGTGACTTCCGCTATCCGGACGCGCAGCCAGTCGCCGTCGTCGAGCAGCAACTCGTGCGGATCGGCGAGGTAGCGGAGGCCGAGGTCATCGAGTGTTTCTTCGGCAGTGAACCAATCCACAACGTCCGTGCGCGGGCGTCCCAGCAGGTCAATTGCTACGAATCCGTCGTCAACGGGCTTCATCCATCCCACGTGCTCGCCATCGTCTGTGCGTCGGTGTTCGATCCAGTCCGGCTCCATGGCCTCGACGGTAGCACCAAGCGTTGTCGCCGTGGCTAGTGGATGACTGCCAGCAAGATGCCGACGAGGACGAACAGGCAGCCAAAGATGCGGTTCAGAATTGTTTGGCCGCGTTGGTCGTGGGTGAACCGCTGGAAGGAACGCGCAGCCAGGGCGAAGAAGAACCACATCACCAGAATGTCGATAACCAGGACCGTGGCGGTCAGCACGGCATATTGCTGGAGCAACGGCTGGTCCGGCCTGATGAACTGCGGCATGAACGCCAGGAAAAAGACGATTGCCTTGGGGTTCAGCAGGTTCACCCAAATGCCTCGCTGGAACATGGACAAGGCCGACTCGTTCTTTTGGCTGTCCACCTTCTCTTTGTCCAGGTCAGGCTTGTGCAGGAACTGCCGGATGCCGAGGTACACAAGGTACGCGGCGCCCGCGTAACGAATGACGTTGAAGATGACGGGAGAGTTGGAAACCAGCACGCCGACGCCCAAGGCAACAATGACGATGTGGATGACCAGAGCCACCTGTTGTCCGAGAATGCCCCAGATGGAACGACGGAAGCCGGAATTGAGCGAGTTGCTCATGGTGAAGATGGCTCCGGCGCCGGGAGTGAAACTGATCAGGGTGCCGGCACCAATCAGGGCCAGCCAAAGAGAAAATTGCACACCTCAGCTTATGCCGGTGAGGTGGGCTCTTCCGACGCGTTGCTTCCTGACCTCTTTTGGCGGCTGACAAGGCCTAATGCACCCGGAATGGGTTGTTTTCCGAGCTCCCGCGGATCAAAGAGGGTCAGGAAGCAACGCCGTAGGGCAAACTGGTGCCGTGAGCGGAATCCCGTGGGTGCTGCACGTCGATCTGGACCAGTTCATTGCCGCTGTCGAGATACTCCGGCGGCCCGAGCTCGCGGGCAAACCGATCATCGTCGGTGGCCGGGGTGACCCCACGGAACGGGCTGTGGTGTCCACCGCATCTTACGAAGCCAGGGCGTTCGGCGTCGGCTCGGGGATGCCGCTCAGGATTGCTGCCCGGAAAGTGCCCGACGCCATCATCCTGCCGGTAGATCAAGAGGCATATCTGGCGGCCTCGGACGTAGTGATGACCACGCTGCGCGCCCAGCCGGGAGCCACGGTTCAAGTGCTCGGCTGGGATGAGGCTTTTGTCGGCGTCGAAACTGACGACCCGGACGCATATGCCCGGCAGATCCAGGCCGCCGTCCTCGAGCAAACCCAGCTGCATTGCAGTGTGGGCATCGGTGACACGTTGGTCCGCGCCAAGAATGCCACGGATTTTGGCAAGCCCGCAGGAATTTTCAGGCTGACCAAGGAGAACTGGCTCGACGTCATGGGTGAAATGCCCACCAAGGAATTGTGGGGCGTCGGGAGCAAGGTGTCACAACGGCTGGCGAAGCACGGAATCACCACGGTGGCAGAGCTCGCCGCAACCGACCCCCAGGCCCTGGTCCCGGAGTTTGGCCCCAAAATGGGCCCTTGGTACGCGCAGTTGGGTCGGGGTGAGGGCTCCAGCGAAGTGGATGACACTCCGTGGGTCGCCCGCGCCCATGGCCGCGAGACCACCTTCCAGCAGGACCTCACAGAGCCCACCCAGATCAGCGACGCCATCAAGGAACTGACCGCCCGCGTCCTGGAAGACGTCGCAGCGGAGGGGCGCCCCGTAATTGGGCTGACGTTGAAAGTCCGCTACGCACCGTTCTTCACCAAGACCTACGCCAGGAAGATTCCTGAGACGTTCGACAGGGAAGAAGTCCTAGCGCAGGCCTTGGACCTCACCGGAAAAATGGAGCCGGACCGTCCCATCCGGCTCCTCGGACTGCGTGCAGAAATGTCCATGCCCGAGGAAGCCCGTAAGGGACACACACCGACGCGCAGCGGCTGGTAGCAGCCAGCGCCCGACGGCGGCCCAGCAACTACCAGCGCGGGTGGATCGCTTCGCGGAAGTACCGGTCGTAGATGTCCAGGACACCGTCCGTGAGCCCGGCCCCCACAGCCTGCAAACCACCGGCTTCGGCATTTGCCGCTGCCTGCGAAGCGGAGCGCGCACCGGGAATGACCGATGTGACGCCATCCTGGGCGATGACCCAGGCGAGGGCCGCCTGGGCGGTGCTGACGCCGTCGGGCACTAATCCGCTGAACTCCTGCGCCGCCTTGACGCCCGTTGCGAAATCGACGCCGGAGAAGGTCTCGCCGACGTCGAAGGAAGAGCCGTCGCGATTGTAATTGCGGTGGTCGTTCTCAGGGAACTCGGTGTCCGGCGTGTACTTCCCGGACAGCAGACCGGAGGCCAGCGGCACCCTGGCAATAATGCCAACGCCCCCTTCCTTGGCTGCGGGCAGCACCTCATCCAGCGGTTTCAAGCGGAAGGCATTGAGGATGATCTGCACGGAAGCGGTGTTCCCGCGCCTGATGGCTTCGAGTGCCTCATCCGTGCGCTCGACGCTGACGCCGTAGTTGCGGATGGCGCCCTCGCTGACCAAGGTGTCCAGTGCATCGTAGACTTCGTCGCTGCTGTACACGGACGTGGGAGGGCAGTGCAATTGAACGAGGTCCAGGGTGTCCTGCTGCAGGTTGCGCCGAGAGCGGTCGGTCCAGGCCCGGAAGTTCTCCAGAGTGTAATTCCCGTGGACTTGATCCACCCGACGGCCCATCTTGGTGGCGACCGTGATGTCCAGGTTCGGATTGGCGCGAAGGAAGCGGCCAATGAACTGCTCACTGCGGCCGTCACCGTAGACGTCTGCCGTGTCGAAGAAGTTGACGCCGCCTTGTACGGAGGCTTCCAGGACGGCAAAGGCGTCTTCTTCGGTGACTGAACCCCAGTCGGCTCCGAGTTGCCAGGTTCCCAGTCCCACGGTGGAGACGGATCGGCCGGTCTTGCCAAGTATGCGCTGTTCCATGGGTTCGACTATATGGGCTTAATGCTCGTCCATCCGCGCTGCTTTCCCCATTAAGTACTTTCGTTCCTGCAGGCTTCCGGTCTTCTTGGCGGCCGAGAGGTAGGCCGCGCGGGCCTCACTGTACGAGCCGGCCATCTCCAGGAAGTGGCCCCGCACGGCGTCCAAGCGGTGCGTCCGACCCAGCGCCGTATCCAGTCCGACCAACAATTCCAGGCCAGCGACCGGCCCATGCACCCTGGCCACAGCTACAGCGCGATTCAGTGTGACCACGGGACTGGGTGCGACGGCGTCAAGGACTGTGTAGAGGGCTAGAATCTGTGGCCAGTCAGTCTCTTCGTCGGAGGCGGCCTCTGCGTGAACGGCAGCGATGGCCGCCTGAAGTTGATACGGCCCGGCCGCCCCACGCCCCAGCACGGAGGACAACAGCGCGATGCCCTCCTCCATCTGTTCCCGATTCCAAAGGCTTCGGTCCTGCTCGGCCAGTGGCACCGGTGTTCCGTCCGGCAGAGCACGCGCCGCCCGCCGGGAATCCGTGAGCAGCATCAGCGCCAGCAGGCCGCTCGCCTCAAGCTCATGTGGTGCGGCGCCCACCAGCAGGCGTGTCACCCGGATCGCTTCCGTGGTGAGGTCCTCGCGCCGGAGGGATGGACCGGAACTTGCCGCGTAACCTTCGTTGAAGATCAGGTACAGGACATGAAGTACGACGCCGAGCCTCGCCTTCCGCTCGGAGGCCGGCGGCATGCTGAACGTGGCTCCCGCCTTTTGAATCCCCTGTTTCGCGCGGCTGATGCGCTGTCCCATGGTCGCTTCCGGGACCAGGAAGGCCGAGGCGATTTCCGCCGTCGTGAGTCCTCCAACTGCGCGAAGCGTCAAGGCGAGTTGCGATGGTGCGGACAGGGCTGGATGGCAGCACAGGAACATGAGGGTAAGGGTGTCGTCTGCCTCCGGGACTGGACCTGCTTGGAAATCGATGGCTGTGGCGCGTTCCTCCCGGACGCGCCGGGCGCTTTCGCTCCGCCAGATGTCCACTAAACGGCGGCTTGCGACGGCGATCAACCAGGCCCGCGGGTTGTCCGGCAAGGCCGTTGGCCACTGCAGGGAGGCTTCAAGGAGTGCTTCCTGGACGGCGTCCTCGCACACATCGAACTGGCCGTGAGTCCTCGCCAGCACGCCGAGGACCTGCGGAGCCAAGGTGCGCAGCAGGTCCTCGATTCGTGCTTCCGATGAAGGTTCGGTCAAACGCTAGACCTCCGGCGGTCCGTTCGGGATGGCGCGAAGCTCAACTACCTGCGCGTACTTCACAATGCTTGAACAGATTTCCACCGCGCGCTCCTCGCTCGCGACATCAACCACCCAGTAGCCCACCAGTGATTCCTTGGACTCGGCGTAGGGGCCGTCAGTGGTGATGACGCCGTCCGGGGTCTGCTTGACGAGTTTCGCGGTGCTGCCGTCGGCCAGCCCGGCGTTGAAAACGAGCTCACCGGACTCGGTCAGGTCCTTATCGATCTGGATCATGAACCCGATCATTTCCTTGATCCACTCCGGATCGGCAGTCGCCATCATGCCCTCGGCAGACCCGAACATCATGATCATGTATTTCATCTCAAACTCCTTGTGAGGGGCGCCCATTGTGGGTGCCTTCACTCATGGGTCGGAACTGCAGTGGACTTTTCTACATGGCTCGGGAAATTCTTTTCAAAAGTTTCAGGCCCGCGCAATGACCTCGCCGTTGGGGATGAGGAAGTACCCGTCGTCGGTGGCTCCCCAGCGGTGCCAGCCCGCGGCGATCCGGGCGAGGTCTGCTTCGTTGGCGAAACCGTACTCCAACGCCTGCTCGGCAAATGCGGAATGCAGCACCCGCTCGCTCCAGACCCGGGACTGCCAGGCGCGCTGCTGCGCCGTGGCGTAGAGCCAGTTGCTGCTGGTGGGAGCCACCTGGGTGAATCCAGCCTGCTGGGCCCACGAAACCAGACGTCGGCCGGCGTCGGGTTCTGCTCCGTTGCGGCGGGCGATTTTCTGGTAGAGCTCCATCCAGTCGTCGAGCTCCGGAACTTCCGGGTACCAGCTCATGCCGTGGAAATCAGCGTCGCGCACAGCCACGATCGCACCGGGCTTGGCCACCCGCCGCATCTCGCGCAAGGCGGCCACGGGATCGGTGAGGTGCTGGAGGACTTGGTGGGCATGGACGAGGTCGAAGGACTCGTCCTCGAAGTCGAGATCGTAGATGTTGCCGGTCCGGAAGGTCACGTTGTCAACGCCACGCTCAGTGGCCAGCTCTGTGGCCTGGGCGACGATATCCGGCGAACGGTCCAAACCGATCACTTGCCCTGGCGCAACGAGCCCGGCGAAATCGCAGGTGATGCTCCCCGGTCCGCACCCGACGTCGAGTACTGAAGTCCCGGCGGTGAGATGGGGAATCACAAACGCGGCCGAATTCTCGACCGTCCGTGAGGCGTGGGCCCGGACAACCGACTCGTGGTGTCCGTGGGTATAGACATCTTCAGGCTGCTGCGCGTTCATAGGGAAACGCTACAACTTGGAAGGTGGATTTAGGTGGAGCGCGGCGCCTCGGGTTGGGATGCTTCCTCGCGCGCGGCGAGGGTTGCTTCCACCATGTCCGTCATGAAGCGGGTGACAAGCTCCAGTTCCTCGGAGCTGTAGGCAGCCATGGCCTTGCCCATGCGGATGGCCAGTGGCATGAACATGGCGCTTCCGTCCCGATACGCCTTGGGTGTCATCTGCAGCTGGACCTGCCGGCGGTCCGTGCCGAGCCGTTCGCGCACCACGTGCCCGGAGGCATGCAGGCGATCAACCAATGCCGTGGTGGCGGGGGAGCTGAGCCGGAGTTCGGCGCGGAGAACACCCGGCGTGACCACTTTGCCGGCCGCGGAGTGGCGCATGATGACGGCGAGTGCGTTGAGGTCCGTACGGTGCATGTCGTTCCTGCCACCTGCTGCGTCAACGTAGTGGTTGGCTTCGAGGGTGAAGTCCTGGAGGAGCCGCACCAGTTCCTGGGGGGCTGCGTTCTCGGGGCGCGTGGCTGGTGTGTCCGACATATCCGCCCTCCTGCCAGCGTTTGTCTGGTGATTACTGCCTTCCGGATATTACTCCCAGCAGTGAAGGATTTTGGCATCCGATGGAGCCAACCCTTGGAATAGTTCCATCATAGAGATAATCTGTGATGGAATAAAGGCAACAAGCATCCCCACAGAAGAAGGACTCATGAACTCGCGGAAAGTACCTTTCTGGCTGCGCTGGCTGATCCCCGTGGTGCTGGTCATCACGTGGCTCGGCATCGCCGGCATTGGCGGCCCTACCTTCGGGCGGCTGGAAGAGGTTTCCTCCAACGACCAGGCCTCGTTCCTCCCCGCAGGCGCCGAAGCCACGGAAGCGGGCGACTGGCAGGCCAAGTTCCGGGACTCTGAAGAGATCCCCGCCGTGGTCATCGTTGAGAGCGATGCTGCGTTCACCCCGGCCCAACTGGGCGAAGCAGCCCAGCTGAAAGCCGACATTGAGGCACTCAAACTGGGGAGTGCCGTCGTCGGGCCCATTCCTTCGGAAGACGGCAAAGCCGTCCAGTTCATCGTTCCGATGGCGTCCTCTGATGAACTCCGCGAAAAAGTCCAGGAACTGCGCGACGTCGTCCAGCCCGGAGCGCCCGACGGTATGAAGGCCTTTGTTACAGGACCCGCGGGCCTGACCGCCGATCTCGTCAACGCTTTCGGCGGGATCGACGGCATCCTGCTCCTGGTTGCCTTGGGAGCCGTGTTCGTGATCCTGCTGCTGGTGTACCGCTCGGTGGTGCTGCCACTGGCGGTGCTGTTCACCTCGGTCTTTGCGCTGTGTGCCGCTATTTTGCTGGTGTTCGGCATGGCCAAGGCTGGCTGGATCCAGCTCAACGGCCAAAGCCAAGGCATTCTGTCCATCCTGGTGATCGGTGCGGCTACCGACTACGCGCTGTTGTACGTGGCCCGGTTCCGGGAGGCGCTGACCCATACCGCCAACCGCACGCACGCCGTGATCACGGCGTGGAAGGCATCGTTTGAGCCGATCCTCGCTTCCGGGGCCACCGTGATCATCGCGCTGCTCTGCCTGCTGTTCTCCGATCTGAATTCGAACAAGGCGCTGGGCCCGGTGGCCGCCGCCGGCATCCTTTGCTCTTTGTTCGCTGCGCTCACGCTCCTGCCCGCGCTGATGGCATTGCTTGGCCGTGCAGCCTTCTGGCCCTTCCGGCCCAAGCTGCTGCCCGACGACGAACGCGAACCTGAGATTGTCACTGGACTTGAAGGGCAAAAGGGACTGTGGCGCGCCACGGGTCGTCTGGTCTCCAAGCGGCCGCGCGTTGTGTGGGTGGCTTCAGTGCTCCTGCTCCTTGCGGCCTCCACCGGCCTGATGCAGTTGAAGGCCAACGGTGTTCCTCAAACGGACGTCATTCTCTCCGCTTCCGACGCAGTGGACGGACAGGAAGCATTGGCCCGCCACTTCGACGCCGGCAGCGGCAGCCCCGCCGTCGTGGTCGCCTCGGAAGGTTCCGCCCAGCAGGTGCTGGACAAGGTCAAAGCCGCCGACGGCGTGGGCGACGCCTACCTGCTGGCCGACGGAAACGTGCCCATCACCGGCGCTCCCGGTGCTCCTGCTGACCCGGCCGTGCGCGAGGGCAGGGTCCTGATCAATGCGACGCTGAACTCGGCCGCGGACTCCATTGAAGCGGAAGAGGCGGTGAAGTCGCTGCGGGTGGCCGTCAAGGAAGTTGACGCCGACGCGTTGGTAGGTGGAGTCACGGCCACCGCCCTGGACACGAACACCACGGCGCAGCGCGACCTTGTGGTCATCATCCCGATTGTGCTGGTCGTCATCCTGTTCATCCTGATGCTCCTGCTGCGATCCGTAGTGGCGCCGGTGTTGCTGGTGCTGTCCGTGGTGCTTTCCTACGGCGCCGCCATGGGTGTCTCGGCGTGGGTGTTCAACGGGGTCTTCGGATTCTCGGGTGCCGATGCCACGGTGCCGTTGTTCGGCTTCGTGTTCCTGGTGGCACTGGGCGTGGACTACAACATCTTCCTGATGAGCCGTGTTCGCGAAGAGTCGTTGAAGCATGGGACCCGCCCGGGAATCCTGCGGGGGCTGGCTGTTACTGGTGGTGTCATCACGTCCGCCGGCGTGGTCTTGGCCGCTACCTTCGCGGCCCTTGGGGTCATCCCCATCATGTTCCTGGTGCAGCTCGCCTTTATCGTGGCGTTCGGTGTGTTGCTGGATACCGTGTTGGTCCGGTCTCTGCTGGTACCTGCCCTCGCGTACGACATCGGCAGCAAGATCTGGTGGCCGAGCAAGCTGGGGCGTTCGGCTTCGGCGGCCCCGGTTGAGCTTCGCGAGGAAGAGGCACCGGTGGGTCGCTAGGTGTTAGCCGTCCACCGGCGAGCGGCGCTCCAGCAGCAGGGTGTCGCGCCATTGTCCGGCGGCGGGTTCGGTGCTCATGCGAGCAATACGGTTCCCGCCGCCCGACGATGGCAAAAAAGGTGGCCTGATGGTCAACGGCGCCCCGCGGGCACCTTGTTCTGTTTCTGTTTGTCCCGCGACCGGCGTACCTTTTTGCGCTTACGACGCCGTTTCTCCTGGCTGCTGAACGGTGGCCGGGGTGTGCCCCGAAGCGGGCCGCTCCAATAATGCCCTCCCAAGAGGACACCAGCCAGGGCACCGTACGTCCACACGAACGGAAGAGCCATCTGGCTGGTATTACTTCCCAGGAATGCCAGCAAAAAGAACTCCACCGGGATGATCAAAAGGAGTGCGTTCCTGGTCGCGGCCGATGGTGGAAACCGGAACAACGCCCAGCCGCAGATCAAGGCGCCTGCCAAAACGGCGCCGACTGCCGCCGTCGGGCTCTGGAAGATGAAGTGGGCAAGGCCGGCCCCCATCAAGACGGCCGCGCAGGATCCATTAATTAGCGCCTGACGCCGGCCTCCAACGGATTCCTTGCCGGCTTCGATGCTTCCACTGGGTTTCTTCCCCGCCGGACTCCTTCTTCCTGACCACGGGTATCCACTTGCAATTCCCCCGGCGATGACACCCAAGAACCACGATGCGGCGGCAGGAATCCCTAGACCGTCTTCAAACGAAAGCGCTGAATAGGATGCCAAGGGCAATGCACAGAGCATCAGCATGGAAGCGCGCGATGACTGGGGCAGTACCCGAAATAGGAGAAAGGTGTAAGTCGCCCCTGGGGCGAAGAACAAGGATGCCCCAAGCAAGGTGCTGTGGGCCATCCACACAAAGGTGGCCAAAATGACCGCGATCATTCCGCCGTAGAGGATCCGTGGATCCCACTGTTTTGACTTCTTCTTCACGTCAGCATTTCCCCCGGTATCAAGGGTAGATCAGACGGTGACGGTGTTCCGTTCCCGGTAACCGTCCGCGGCGTAAACACCCAGAACGCGGACCTCGGTAGTGAAGAACTCCAGTTCTTCCAAGGCCCGGCGGAGACGGGCGTCTTCGGGGTGGCCTTCGACGTCGGAGAGGAACATGGTGGCAGCGAACTCGTCGCCCACCATGTAGCTTTCCAGCCGTGTCATGTTGAGGCCATTGGTCGCAAAGCCACCAAGTGCTTTGTACAGGGCCGAGGGAACGTTGCGGACCCGGAAGACGAAACTGGTGATCGCAGGGCCGGGCAGCTCTTCCTTGGTAGGGAGCTCGCGTTCCCGGGCCAGGACAACAAAGCGGGTGGTGTTGGTGGGATCGTCCTCGACGCCGGAAGCCAGGACTTCGAGACCGTACAGGCCAGCGGCGAGAGGCGGAGCCAGGGACAGCTTGTGGGGATCATTCCAGTCCCGGACCTCACGGGCTGATCCTGCAGTATCGCCGGCGATGACGGGCTTCAGGCCCGCTTCCCGGATGATCCTGCGGCACTGCCCCAGAGCGTGGATGTGGCTGTGAACTTCGGTAGCTCCCTCGATGGTGCTGCCCGGAATGCCCAAAAGGTCGAAGCGGATCGGCAGGAAGTACTCGCCAACGATCTGCAGCTTGGACTGCGGGAGCAGGACATGGATATCGGCCACACGCCCGGCGATGGAGTTCTCAATGGGAATCATGGCCAGATCGACTTCCCCGGTGGACACCAGCTCGAAGGCGTCCTCAAAACTGGCGCAAGGCACGCTCTCGAGTTCAGGGAACATTTCCTTGCACGCGAGATCCGAGTTAGCTCCGGGCTCGCCTTGGTACGCAATCTTCTGGGCCATGATGCTCATGGTTACACGCTGAGCGCCCGGCCTCCCAACCGCGTCCACCCTGTGACTGGACAAGTGGGTGCCACCGACCCTAGGTTCGCAACAAGGATTGGGGGCGGCCGATGACGACTGCGACAGCGTTCAGAAGTAGCGCAACAAACACTGTCAACGAACAGCGGGTTGCAAGGTTTGCGGGCACGACGATCGGCCTGTTCACGCTCTTTTGGGCCATCCTGCTGGCAGGACCACCGGGACAGAACGTGCTGGCATCAGAGCCGTGGCAGCTCGCGTCCCATGGGTTGAGCCTTCTTTCAGCGCTCGCCGTCTACCTCTGCTGTCGGAGGCTGGCTCACCGGACCAGCGCCTCCGGGCTGCTCTGTTTCGCAGCCGTAGCGTTCTTCGTCGCAGACGTCGCCTTGGGCTTCCTATACAGCCCGTTCTTCGGGATCGCGCTCATCGCATGGGCTGCCAGCGCCCGCCGCCCGTTCCTGGCCGGATCGGGAGTGCTGGCCTTGGGAGCAGCTGTATTTGCCAGACTAGAACCGGGGCTCGACGCCGTTGTCATAGCCGCATCCGGCGTCCTTATCCTAGCGATCGCAGCCTGGCCAGCGCGGAGCACTGGGAAAGCAAAAGTAGGTGACAGATAACGTCACTATGAGGGCTCATTGCGACGTTATCTGTCACCTACTTGGGTAAGCGCAGCGGGGTTAGCCGTTGATGACCTGCGGAACGCCGAGTGCTTTGAGGCCCTCGGCACCGAACTCCAAGCCGTAGCCGGACTGCTTCGCACCGCCGAACGGGACGCGGGGATCCACGGCTCCGTGCTTGTTGATCCACACGGTGCCGGCCTGGATGCGGGATGCTACTTCGCGTGCAGCGTTCAGGTCTGAGGACCAGACCGAGGCACCGAGTCCGACGTCGAGCGCGTTCGCCTTGGCGACTGCCTCATCAACGGTGCTGTATTTGATGATCGGCAGTGCCGGACCGAACTGTTCCTCGGCGACGAGCGGGTTGTCGTTGTCGATGTCCGCCACGAGAGTGGTCGGGTAGAAGTTGCCCGGCTGGTCGGCGTCGGGGTTGCCGCCGATCAGCACCCGGGCACCGGAATCGCGAGCGGCTTCCACCAGGCGGGCCACGATGTCGTATTGCTGCCGGTTCTGCAGTGGGCCCAGAACGTTGTTCTCATCCAGGCCGTTACCCATGGGCATAGCCTGAGCCACGGCGACAAGTTCGGAGCACACGGCCTCGTACTGCGACTCGTGGACGTACAGGCGCTTCAGGGCCGCGCAGGTTTGGCCGGTGTTGATGAACGCACCCCAGAACAGGCCCTCAGCAATCGCCTTGGGGTCGGAGTCCGGAAGGACGATGCCGGCGTCGTTGCCACCGAGTTCCAGCGTGAGCCTCTTGACCGTGTCGGCCGACGATCGAATGATCGCCTTGCCCGTGGCGGTGGAGCCGGTGAACATGACCTTGCCGATCGCGTCGTGCGAGGCCAGCGCTTCACCGACGTCGCGGCCACCGGAGACCACGGACAGCAGGCCCTCGGGCAGCTCCTCGTTGATGATCGAGGTCAGTGCCAGCACGGACAGCGGGGTGTATTCGGACGGTTTGACCACCACGGCGTTGCCCATGCGCAGGGCCGGTGCGATCTGCCAGACGGTGATCATCATGGGCCAGTTCCACGGCCCAATGGCACCCACGACGCCGATGGGCCGGTAATGCAGTTCAGCGTGGGTCTCGCCGTCGTCCACCACTGTTTCAGGGTCGAGCGGGGTAGCGGCGGTGGCACGAAGCCAAGCTGCGCACGCGCCGACTTCGAAGCGGGCGTTCGGCCCGTTCAGCGGCTTGCCTTGCTCGCGGGAGAGCAGTTGGGCGAGTTCTTCCGCGGAGCGTTCGACGGCGTCGGCTGCTTTCATGAGCGCAGCTGACCTGGCGTCGTGGCCCAGGGCAGCCCAGGCAGGTTGCGCTGCCGTGGCGGCGGTGATGGCTGCTTCAAGATCCTGGACGGTGTGCACGGGGGCTTCGCCAACGGCTTCACCCGTAGCAGGGTCAAGGATGGTGCGGCTGTTCTGGCCGTTGGCCGGGGTGATCGAGGCCAGCAGGGCGTCGTAAGTCTCCATTGGTACTCCGCTCGGGTAGTAAGTCTTGGCGGCCGGTGAGGCGCGCGCCGGTGTTTCCAGTGTGGTCGGCGTCACGCAGTTGGGCCTTGTCTATGCACGAACAGCCATTGACGGGAAGCGAACGCTTTCCGTGCGTGCCGCCGTGCCTGATAATCGAGCTTGTGACTCTTGCTTCCCTTGCGGCCTTCGCCGGTCTCTGCCTCGTCCTGTCCGTCACTCCCGGTCCGGACACATTCCTTGTGCTGCGGATCGCGCTGAACCGGCCCAGCGCTGGTATCGCTGCGGCTGCAGGGTCTGCCGTTGGTGCGATTGCCTGGGCTGCGTTGGTGGGCGTCGGTCTGGCCGCCATCCTGGAGCAGTCCGCGGAATTGTTCCGTTGGGTCAAGATCGCCGGCGGCCTGTACTTGCTGTATTTGGGCGTCTCTTCATTCATCAAATCCCGGAAAGCGGCAAAAGCAGGTGCCGACGGTTCTGCACCTGAGGCGGCCCTCCCGTACAGCAGGCTTTCCGCGCTGGGGGCAGGGGCACTGTCTACGCTCCTCAACCCCAAGGTCGGCTTGTTCTGCCTGGCCGTGGTCCCGCAGTTCATCCCGCACGGCGGCGACACCATGGGTACCTCGCTTATTCTGGGCGTCGTCGTTGCAGTGATCGCCTTCGCGTACCTCTCGATGATCGCCGTCGTCGCATTCAAGGCGATGCGGTGGCTCAAACGACCCAAGGTGAGCACCGTCGTCGAGCGTGTCAGCAGCGGTGTCATCGCCGGTCTTGGCGTCGGCGTGGTGGCCTCGGGCGCCACCAGCTAGCTGGCAAGCAGCGCGAGGTAGTTATCCAGCTGCCCCGCAAGATCCTGCGAGAAATGTTCAGCAGGGGACAACGCCACAACAATTTGCGCGCCGAGCATCATGTTCAGCATGTGGTCAGCGACGGCGGCGTCCCCGATGGGGGCTTTGATCTCACCGGCCGCGCGGGCTGCTGCGGTGTGCGCGGTGATGGTGGTGTGCCACTGGCTCATGGACTCGCTGTGGAGCGCAGCCATGTCAGCGTCGTTGAGCGCCTTCTGCCAGAACGGAATCACAATCCGGGCCTCGTTGACGCGTTCCTCGTCCAGGGGCAGGACTTCAGCGCAGAACGCGCGAAGCGCAGCGACGCCTGACAGCCCCTCGGTCATGGTGGCGATGCGCTGGTTGGTGCGGTTGAAGACGTGCCCGAAAGCGGATGTCAGCAGCAGGTCCTTGGTGGGGAAGTAGGGCTTGAGGGCGCCGTTGGCGAAGCCTGCTTCCTCGGCAATCTCCCGCATGGTGGCACCTTCCATGCCGAGCCTTGCGATGATCCGCCACGTTGCGTCAACCAGTTCGAGGCGTCGTTGATCGTGGTCCACAATCTTTGGCACTGAGTGGGCTCCCGGAAAAAAATATTTGGCAGAAAGGTCTTGTGACCCATCTTACGTTTTGGTTATTCTCTACACCTATAGAAAATAAATCCTGACCCATCATAGGTCCCGGAACACTAGGCAGCCATGACGCCCACAGCAACTGAGACAGTAAACCAGTACGGCCTGGCAACAGGGGCCGAAATCTCCCAAGTGCAGGGGATTCTCCAAGCCGCCGGCCTCCTTGGTGACGGACACCGGATCGCCTACCTTGGGCTGGTGGACCCTTCCCGCGGTGCCAGTGAGGAGGACCGCCGATTCCGCGTCTTCATCCACGACATCTCGGGCGGAGCTCCCACGGACGTCCTTGTTTCGGTGACCCGCGGCGAGCTGGTGTCCGCCAAGGAACTGGACACCAAGGTTTCCGGCGAACTGCCCGTGCTCGAAGAAGAATTCGAGGTTGTCGAGACGCTCCTCGCTACTGATGAGCGCTGGCTGACCGCGCTGGCAGCCCGGGACCTGGACGTTGAAAAGGTCCGCGTGGCTCCGCTGTCCGCGGGCGTCTTTGAGTACGCCGAAGAGAAAGGCCGCCGCATCCTCCGCGGTCTTGCGTTTGTGCAGGACTTCCCGGAGGACAGCGCCTGGGCCCACCCCGTGGACGGCCTGGTGGCTTACGTGGATGTGGTCAACAAGGAAGTCACCCAGGTCATCGATCTTGGGGTGATGCCCATCCCCGCGGAGCACGGGAATTACACGGATCCCGAACTGACGGGCCCGCTTCGCACCACGCAGAAGCCCATCAGCATCACCCAGCCTGAGGGTCCGAGCTTCACGGTCACGGATGGGAACCACGTGGAGTGGGAGAAGTGGAGCGTGGACGTCGGCTTCGATGTCCGGGAAGGAGTTGTCCTCCACAACCTGTCGTTCAAGGATGGCGACAAGAAGCGCCCCATCATCAACCGTGCCTCGATCGCCGAGATGGTGGTTCCCTACGGCGATCCCTCTCCCATCCGGTCCTGGCAGAACTACTTCGACACCGGCGAGTACCTGGTGGGCCAGTACGCCAACTCCCTGGAACTCGGTTGCGATTGCCTGGGTGACATCACCTACCTCAGTCCAGTCATCAGCGACGCTTTCGGTAACCCCCGTGAAATCCGCAACGGCATCTGCATGCACGAGGAAGACTGGGGCATCCTCTCCAAGCACTCCGACCTCTGGACTGGCATCAACTACACCCGCCGCAACCGCCGCTTGGTGATCTCCTTCTTCACCACCATCGGCAACTACGATTACGGCTTCTACTGGTACCTCTACCTGGACGGCACCATCGAATTCGAAGCCAAGGCCACCGGCGTCGTGTTTACCAGCGCCTTCCCGGAGGGCGGTTCGGACAACATCTCCCAGCTCGCTCCCGGCCTCGGTGCCCCTTTCCATCAGCACCTCTTCAGCGCCCGGCTGGATATGGCCATTGATGGCTTCACCAACCGTGTGGAGGAAGAAGACGTGGTCCGGCAGGCCATGGGCGAGGGCAACGAGCGCGGCAAGGCGTTCTCCCGCAAACGCACCGTCCTCACCAAAGAGTCCGAGGGCGTTCGGGAAGCCGATGCACGCGCGGGCCGCACCTGGATCATTTCCAACCCGGAATCGAAGAACCGGCTGGGCGAACCCGTCGGCTACAAACTCCACGCCGAGAACCAGCCCACGCTGCTGGCCGACCCCGGTTCCTCCATAGCGAAGCGCGCGGCCTTCGCCACCAAGGACGTATGGGTCACCCGCTACGCCGACGAGGAGCGCTACCCCACGGGCGACTTCGTGAACCAACACTCCGGCGGTGCCGGTTTGCCGGCCTACGTTGCCCAGGATCGCGACATCGACGGCCAGGACATCGTCCTATGGCACACGTTCGGCCTCACGCACTTCCCCCGCGTGGAGGACTGGCCGATCATGCCCGTGGACACCGTCGGCTTCAAACTGCGCCCCGAAGGGTTCTTTGACCGCAGCCCGGTCCTGGACGTCCCGGCCAACGCTTCGGGTTCGAGCTGCCACACCGAGGCCGCCGCTTCCACCGAAGAACACGGCGAGCCCGCCGGGCACTGCCACTAAAGCGCATCGGGACACCCATAATGGCAATCGTCGCGGGACAGGTCCGGGCGTCCGGGCCTGTCCTGCACCCCCGGATGTGCGCGGCCCTCACGGCTGTCTCTTGCCTGGTGCACCTGTGGCTCGCCGCCTCGGGACACCACGACCCTTGGGTGGGCATCCTCATGATCGGGTTGGCGGCAGTCTGCGTCCCGTGCACGGTCCACATTTGGCGGCACAGCCGGGTTGGTGCCCTGCATCAAGTGACCATGTCGGCCGTGGCCATGGTGGGACTTCACGCTGTCCTGCTCTTCGGAGCAGGCGGTGCCGGCCACGCCCACGGCGGCAGGCCGTCGTCGAACGTTGGTGACACGTCCGGCACAGTTGTTTCCTCCGGCACTGCCGGGTTGTTGCTGGTCATCGGACTGGAAATCACGACGGCGTTACTCGCCGCCACGCTGGTAGCACGCCTGCGGCGCCGGGCAGCTGTGGCGTCCTGACCCTGTTTGCCGGAGTGGCCGCGGGAACTCAACCAGAGCAGGTTGAGAACACTCAACACGGAATCCAAAGAAGGTCAGGAAGCAACGCCTGAGCTACCCGTCCAGCGAGACCCGCGTCAGCTTGTCCGGGTTGGACACCTGACGCAGCTCACGGATGCTGCCATCCGGGGCGGTGTCGATCACCAGGATGTCGGAGCGGCCATGATGCCTGAGCACCAGGGCCGCATCGCTGTTGACCTCGATGACCCAAGCACGTACCGGCTGCGCAGGATCGAAAACCGCCGCCTTGCCGAGGATGCCAGCAAAAAACCGCGCAATCCTGGCCGCCCCGAACAGCGGGTTCATGGCGCTCTTGACCTTGCCGCCGCCGTCGGCCCAGAGGACGGCGTCCCGATCCAGCATGGCGACAACCGTGTCGATTTCACCCTGCTCGATGGCATGAACCAGCTTCTCCAAGGCCGCGCGATCCTTGGGCCGGGGAGCGGGGGCTTCAGGATCGATCTCCAGGCGACGTTCGGCCCGTGAAATCATCTGGCGGATGGCGGCAGGGGATTTTTCCAGGATGTCCGCAATTTCCGGGGCGGACATTGCGAAGGCCCGGTGCAACACGAGCGCCGCCCTGGCCTCAGGCGCCAATTGTTCGGCCAGATGCAGCAGGGTCAAGGACAGGAGCTCGCGGTTGGCTATGGTTTCTTCCGGAAGTTTGGACACATCCACTGGTTCGGGCAGCCAAGGCCCGGTGTACTCCTCGCGCACTGCGGCGAGTTGCCGTACCCGATCAACAGAGCGCCGCACACACACCGTTGTCAGCCACGCCGGCCAGGAATCCACGCCGGCCGCTTCGGATTTGCGTTCCCGCTGCACGGCGTCGATCGCCACCTCGGAAACCACGTCCTCCGCATGCCCGAAGTCGCCCAGCATTCGGTAAGCGATTCCGAGGAGGCGATTCCGTTCACTCTGCCACGCCGACGTGGCTGACACCGCAAGAGTCATGCTGCCAACGCTACCTTTCAGACGATCGGGTTCTTCTCATCTACCGGCGGTTCCATCTGCGTGCTGACGGCAATCCTGTTCCACACATTGATGGTGGAGATGGCGAGAATCAGGCCGCCCATCTGGCTGTCGTCGAAGTGGGTGGCAGCAGCGTTCCAAATCTCGTCCGTGACTGTCTCCGGGCCCAGCTGGGTTACGGCATCCGTCAGGGCAAGTACGGCCTGTTCGCGGGCGTCGAAGAACACTTTCGAATGCTGCCACGCCGCCACGGCATGCAGCTTCCTCTCCGGAATTCCGCGCTTCCGGCCGTCCGTGGCGTGCATGTCCACACAGAAGCCGCAGCCGTTGAGTATTGAGGCGCGGAGCTTGATCAGTTCATACAGATCTGGATCGACTGACTTGCGGGCATAGCCTTCCAGCCCGATGACGGCGGCGTAGCCGAGTTTGTTGCTGCGGCCGATATTGATGCGGGTCATGCTGACGTCCCTTCAGAGATGGTGCCTTACATCAGGGATGTCGGATGCTGGACCGAAAGTGTGACAGCTGCGGCACATTGTTAGAGTCGATCGATGCGCGCCGTAGTTTTTGATGAGGTCCGGACCCAGCCCGACGTCAGGGAAGTAGCCAAGCCCCAGGCTCCCGTTGGAGGCGTGGTGGTGAAAGTGCTGGCGACAGGCATGTGCCGCAGCGACTGGCACGCTTGGGCCGGCCACGATGACATCGCAATGCCCCACGTGCCGGGTCACGAGCTCGCAGGTGTCATCGACGCGGTCGGGGAAGGCGTCCAGCATTGGAAGGTGGGCGACCGCGTCACCGTGCCCTTCGTCTGCGGATGTGGCACGTGCGAATGGTGCTTGGCCGGCGATGCCCAGGTTTGCCCGGACCAGCAGCAGCCCGGTTTCACCCATTGGGGTTCCTTCGCCGAATTTGTGGCACTGCACGCCGCCGACAGCAACCTGGTTGCCATTCCTGACAGCATTGAATATACGACGGCGGCAAGCCTCGGTTGCCGCTTCGCCACGGCATACCGAGCGTTGGCAGCCCGTGCGCAGGTGAAAGCCGGTGAATGGGTCACTGTGGTTGGCGCGGGCGGTGTGGGGCTGAGCGCTGTGATGATCGCCAAGGCCATGGGCGCACGGGTGATTGCCGTGGACCGGAACCCCGAGGCTCTGACCGTCGCTGCACGCTTGGGCGCCGAACATACTGTCCTCGCTGATGGTACGGATATTCCGGCCGCAATCAATGCCCTTTCCGGCGGAGGCAGCCACGTGGCGGTGGACGCCGTCGGAAGTGAACAGACCTGCGCCGACGCGATCCTCAGCCTCCGCAGACGAGGCCGGCATGTGCAGATCGGCTTGTTGCCGTCCATCGACGGCAACCCGCAAGTGCCCATGGCCCGTGTGATCGGTTGGGAACTGGACCTCTTGGGTAGTCACGGCATGGCTGCGGTGGATTATCCGGGCATGATGTCGCTCATTGAACAGGGTGCCCTCCAGCCGCAGATGCTCATCGAACGCACCATTGGCTTGGAAGAAGCTGCTGCACTGCTGCCGGGCTTCGACAAGGCCAACCCTGCCGGCATGACCATGGTGGACCCTGCCCGGTAAGGGGCGCGGGCGCCCAAGGAAGTAGCAGCAGAGCGCGTTTTGAGCGATCAGAACGCGCTTAATTGCGACTTATTTGGGAGCGTCCGCAGGGCGGTTCCGGTAGGCGGAGAGGAAATGGTCGATCCGGCGCACTGCTTCCTCGATGTCCTCCACGGCGGGCAGGATCACGAAGCGGAAATGGTCCGGCGTGGGCCAGTTGAAGGCGGTGCCGTGTGAGACCAGGATCTTCTGCTCCTGCAGGAGTTGGAGGACAAACTTCTCGTCGCTCTCAATGGGGTAGATCTCCGGATCCAGCTTCGGGAAAAGGTACATGGCGCCGGCTGCCGGAACGCAGCTGACGCCCGGGATCGCGGTGAGGAGTTTCCATGCCAGATCCCGCTGATCGCGGAGCCGGCCGCCGGGACGAATGAGCGCTTCGATGCTTTGGTATCCACCCAGGCAGGTTTGGATGGCGTGCTGGGCTGGGACATTGGCGCACAATCGCAGCGAGGCCAGCAGCTCCAAGGATTCCCGATAGGCCGCGGTGGCCGTCAACGGGCCGGTGACGGCAACCCAACCTGCCCGGTAGCCGGGCATGCGGTACGCCTTGGACAACCCGCTGAACGTCAAAACGCAGACGTCGTCAGCGACAGCCGCCGTATGAATATGGGGTGCGTCCACGTACCGGATCTTCTCGTAGATCTCGTCCGAAAACAGGACGAGGTCATGCTTCCTGGCAAGCGCGGCGAACTGCTCCAGAATGTGGCGCGGATAGACGGCGCCGGTGGGGTTGTTCGGGTTGATGATGACGATGCCCTTGGTACGGGGGGTGATCTTGGCTTCGACGTCGGACATGTCCGGCCACCAGTTCTCATCCTCATCGCACAGGTAGTGCACGGGGTTGCCGCCGGTGAGCGTCACGGCCGCGGTCCACAAAGGGTAGTCCGGGGCAGGGATGAGGATCTCGTCGCCGTTCTCCATGAAGGCCTGCAGGGTCATGGAGATGAGCTCGCTGACGCCGTTGCCAATGAAAACATCCTCGACGCCGATGGTCATCAGTCCGCGGGTCTGGTAGTACTGCGAGATGGCGGTGCGGGCGGAAAAAATGCCTTTGGAGTCGCTGTACCCCTGGGCTCCGCGGAGGTGGTGGATCATGTCCACTACAACGGACTCCGGCGCCTCCAACCCAAACGGCGCCGTGTCCCCAAGGTTCATCTTGAGGATACGATGCCCCTCGGCCTCCATGGCCTTGGCCGCTTGGAGGATGGGTCCACGGAGTTCGTAGCGGACATTCTGGAGTTTGCTGGAGTGCTGCATCGGACGCATGGTTGATCATTTCATGGCACCGGCCCGGGCGGGCAAATGGTTTCAGACAACCCAGCGAATGATGACAGGAAGTATCTTTGTGCTGGCCGAAACTTCCCGCTCGGTGCCGTCCACCGCAACAGCGAAGTGTTGAACCTCCTCAGCGGACGCCAAAACCTCAAAGTGCCCTGTCGCATCGCTGACGGCGGCCGTAGCCGATGAATGGGCATGGATATAGGCGTCGGGGATGCCCTTGTTGTGTGAGTCCACCAGCCGTCCCCGGATCCGGCGGCCAGCAGCTGGTTTGCCCGGGGCAGGTTGGGCGGGAGGGTCGGAAGGTTCTTCGAACCGGAGGGATACCGGGATGCGTACCAGGAACCCCAGACCCTGCTGGATGGCCCCGGAGTATTCCTCGGGCCGGAATTCGCCGTTGGACACTACGGAGTACTGGCTGTGGAGTTCCACGGCCAGCAGCAATTGCTCCATGTTGTCCAGCTGTTCCGGACCGTGGCATTCCACCGCCACCCTCAGCTCAAGGTCCAGGACAGGCCCTTCGCGCCGGGACCTGCCCACGCGGTTGAGCGTGACGGCCCGGACGGTGACCGGAGCGTCAGGTGGGGGAACGACGGCGGTGGGGGAGCCGTCGTCGAACCTTACATGCTGAGGGGCGACGGCGTCGGAAAGTACCCCCAGGAGGTCGGACAGCGACGAACGCACATGGCCCACGGCAGAACCCCAGCCGGACAGAGATCCACTACTTCAACTGGAACTAGGCTACTCCCGCAATTCCCCGTAGTCACTGGGATTCAGGGGTAACTCCAATCGATCGACCGTGGCCCCGCCTGTTCCGGAAGAGGCGCTGCCGCCAAGAAGGGATGCGGCTGCTCTTGGATGCTTCTCCTCAACGAACGTTCGCGCCGCCGCCCGGATGCTCTGCCGATCCAGCAGGTCAGATTCTTTCGCCGCATGTATTTCCATGACGCCAGTGTTCCAGATCCCGGAAAGTGGGAATCCTCAATTCTGGACGGGCCTGGTTTTCAGCTAAGCGTATTTCGAGCATGCGCCCAGGTGGTTCTGACTGCCTGCACGGCGAGGACCACGGTGAACGATAGCGTCATCAGGACTGCAGCTGAAAAGACGAGGAGCACTACCCCGATGCTGTGAACCAGCAGGACGGCAGAGATCACTACAGTGTGCGTGTCGAAAAGTTCCATGGTTCATTTCCCGGGATGTAGGTTGCTGCTGGTTCTACGAAAGGGGCCGGCAGAGCTGTTCGGGCCTGCAGCGGCCCAGTATGGCGGTGCTTGTTGGAGCGTCCTTACCGAGGGGTGTTGTTACGGGGTGCCGGACCAGGTTGGTGCCGTCGGTCCGGCACCGACCAGCTGGGTCCGCAACCGAACTGGAATGCCCTTATCCGCGAACTCCTTGTCCATGCCCTGCTGCACGGTAGCGAACTGGCCGTTCTGGACGGCGTAGCCAAGGGATTCCCAGTTGTAAATGCTGGCCCACAGTTGCCCGAATTCGGTCAGGTATCGGCCGTTGGCCTGCAGCTTGCCCACGTTGTACCAGGCGTTGCCGCCGTCGAGGCCGATGGCCCGGATGCCGTCGTCGGAAATGGAGTACGCGACCCAGCCCTCAGCGCAGCCGAGCACTGTGTAGTACTGCTCATGCTCAGCCGGGATGGGCTTGATGGCCCGAACCTGGTCGTTCCGCTGAATGTCAATATTGGCTACGGTGCACGAGCCTGCCGCCGGTCCTGCGCCGACCAGCTGGGTCCGCAACCGAACTGGAATGCCCTTATCCGCGAACTCCTTGTCCATGCCCTGCTGCACGGTAGCGAACTGGCCGTTCTGGACGGCGTAGCCAAGGGATTCCCAGTTGTAAATGCTGGCCCACAGTTTCCCAAAGTCGGTCAGGTATCGGCCGTTGGCCTGCAGCTTGCCCACGTTGTACCAAGCGTTGCCGCCGTCGAGGCCGATGGCCCGGATGCCGTCGTCGGAAATGGAGTAAGCGACCCAGCCCTCAGCGCAGCCGAGCACTGTGTAGTACTGCTCATGCTCAGCCGGGATGGGCTTGATGGCCCGAACCTGGTCGTTCCGCTGAATGTCAATGTTGGCCACGGTGCAGGAGCCTGGCGCGGGCGCGTTAGCCACTGTGCTGGTTGGTGCCGGAACGGTTGCCGGGACGGAATGACGGGATTCGGGAGGCTCTCCTGGGGAGCGGTGACTGCGGGTTCGGCAGGAGCGGGTGGTTCTGCCGTCGTGGAAACGGGTGCCTGCCTTACAGGAGCGGCAAGGACCGGGGCCATGACAGCCGGTACAGGAACAGTGACCTCGGCCGGTTCCCCATCCTGGGAGGGAGCGCTGACTTCAGGGGAGGGGAACCCAAGCCCCAAAGGCGCGGCAGGTGGTTGCGCGGGAATCGAGACTTCCGCTGAAGCTGCGGGTGTGAACGAAGTACTCGCCTCCGGGCCGACAGGTGTGCAGGCGACGAGAGTGAGCGCCAGAGCAATCGATGCGAGAGTCGCATACTTGGCATAATCGGATCGACGGTACTTCATGGTTGGGTTCCTTCCCCCTAGGACTGATAAAGCAGATCGCCTGCTCATACATGTTGTTTCCAGCAAGGGACGAATGATTACACGCGAAGCCAAAGCCTTTAAGCGGCGCTCCCACGCGCGTCCCGGCCCGGACAGCGGCCTCAAGGAAGCCGAACACATCGTGAAAGAGGTGGTAGAGAACACCCAGCGCCGCCGGCTGGCGCAACCGGACGAATTGGACACTTATCATCACCACCCGGTTCGTACCGACTGCGCGGGCAGAGGAGGACCTCAGCTCCAAGGAAGTGGAACGGACAATAGTCCAGCGTTAGGGGGTGCCGCACGCTTGAGGAAGCGGTTATTCTTGGCTTCAGTGGCGAGGGGGAGCTATGAAACCAATCACTGTGGACGGCGGCAAGGGTACGCTGGAACTCGATTCCGAGGGAGTTCTCCACCTTGTGTGGAAGCCGGCCACTGTTCTCGAGGCCGATGATGTCCATGCAGCGATGGCACGGGTCAATGAAGTAGCCGACGGTGCCGAGTATCCGATGTTGATCGACATATCCAACACCAGTGCGGTGACCCGCCAGGCCAAGTCCGTTTTCAGCACTAAGTGTGCCGCTTCCCGGATAGCCCTGCTTGGTTCCAATCCCGTAAATCGGGTTATCGCAAACTTCGCTATGGCACGGCGGACACTCCCTTGTCCCACCCGGTTCTTCACCTCACGCGACGAGGCCATGACCTGGCTTCGTGGTAATCCGCTTCCCTAATTCGGTAGTGGTCAGAGCGTCCAACCTTGCCGTGGCCACGACCATGGAAATGGAACACCCGTCGAGATGCTCGGAATGGGGCCATTGCCCATGAGTCAGAACCCATCGGATGCCGATCCGCGGCCGGTAGGTCGGGAGCGAAATACCGGGCAGAAATCTGCCCCGTTGGTCCACCACAACCCCGTCGCTCAGCAGATGCTGATCGTGGGCAGGCGGCGTGAGGACGCTGAAGCCAAGCTTGCGCAGCTGCGCCGCGGTAGAACCGAGACCTAACTTCTTCAGTGCCGGAAGTTACTGCCCGGACAGGTCCCGGGTGAAGACCCTGGCCAGGGGACAAAGCCCCTGCACGAGTGACCTGAGTTGTGATGGGCGGAAAGGCTTGGCCAAGTAGGCAGTTGCGCCGGCAGCCATGCTGTCGAGTTCATCGCCTGGTTCGACGAAGGCTGTGATCATCAGTATCGGAGCCTTCGAGATTGCACGCAGTCTGCGGGCGACTTCTCGGCCGTCCATGTCAGGGAGCCCCATATCAAGTGTGATCAGGGCCAGCTCCAAACCTGCTGCGGAGAGCAGACCGTCCGCTCCGGTCTCTTCAACACGGACCTCGAAGCCCATGGCTGTCAGTATCACCTCGAGCAGGCCTCCGATGTCCGGGTCATCTTCGATAACGAGACAGATTCCACGTGTGCTCATGGGCTTCTCTGATCGTCCTTGATGGAACCGCCGCTTGCGGAGCAGTTCGACTCAACATTGTGGATTGTCGGCCTTCCGGGTTTCCGCCCATCGTTGGAACTGTTGCAGCCCGGGCAGGGTTCAAATTCGCCCATCTGGAACCAGACCCACCCGTCCTCGCACGCATCTTGGGAGCAGCATTTCGTTTGCATTGTCACCTTGTTCTGGACGTCAGCCCGTTTTGCCGTCAATGGTTTGGTTGTTGTTGCTCAGACGCGCAAGAGCATTTCTTGTGTGGCATAGGAAAGCGGCGCCCTGCACGTCCTTATGGGACTTGCTGGACGCCGCTTCCTTGGCCAGTTCAGCGGAAGGGCGCCGCCGTTCTGGCCGGAGGATGCATTGCCCGGTCTGGGGGAGTCCCTCCCGGGCAATGCATCCTGGCTCTACTTGCTGCTTAGGCTATGCCCTACGCCGACGGGTGATCAGCGCCAGGGTGAGACCTGCGAGCAGCAGGGCTCCGCCGATGCCCGCGGCCAAGAGTGACACGCCACCGGTGATTGCCAGCGGAGTTTCATCCTCCTTGTCGACCTGGGTTTCGGTGTCGTCCTTCGGGGAGAACACTGCCCCTTCGGGACCGTTGGCCTTGGCGCTTGCCACGTTACGGATGGGAGCACCCGACTCGATGTCCGAGGCCTTGACCGTGTAGGTGGCTGTGCAGGTTACTGATTCGCCCGGTGCCAGCGTCGCGGTGGAGCATTCGACGTTGACACCTGCTTCGCTGAGCATGGGGTCATCGATCTGAAGGCCATCGATAGTTACGGTACCGGTGTTGGTTGCCGTGAACGTGTACTCGATGGCTTCGCCTGCATCGGCTGCGTTGTCGCCGTCCTTGTCGGCAAGGACATTGTCCTTGACCAGCTTCAGGGACTGGATGACCTTGGTTGGAACCGAAACGCTGCCCGGATCAGAACTGACAAGGTCCAGGCCGACGGGCGGGGTGCCCGAAGCTGTTGCCACGTTATCGACGCTTCCGGCGTCAACCTCAGCCTGCGTCACCGTGTACAGCTCTTCGGCTTCGCAGGTAACGGACTGGCCAGGAGCCAAAACCGTCTCCGGGCAGATGACCGCTCCGATCTTCGGGTCGTTGACCTTCACATCGGAAATGGTCACGTTGCCGGTGTTCGTCACGGTGAACGAATACTTGATGGTTTCGTTCGCATCAGCCAATTTGTTGTCGTTGGCATCCCACAGATGAGCTGATTTCTCGATCTTCAGGCTTCCAGCACGGGCGATGTCCGTTGTCGTAGAGTCCTCGTTGGACGTCGTGGACTCGTTATCCGGGTCGGTCCCTGTTGCGGTAGCAACATTGAGGACCTTGCCGGTATCAACGTCAGCCTGGGTCAGGACGTACGGCTCCGATGCAGAGCAGTTCATCGATTCCCCGGCAGCAAGCTCGGTGCCATCGCAGTTCACGACGCCGACGAGCGGATCATTGATCTTGATGTCGCGGACCGGCACGTTGCCATCATTTGTGATCTTGAACGTGTAGGCGATGGTGTCCCCGGCATCGGTGACTCCGTTGCCGTTGGCGTCCTTCGGAGCACCTGCGGTCTTCTCCAGCGTCAGAGCAGGAGACTGCTCTGTGACCGGAGTGTTGGTTGAATCAGGATCAGAGTCAACCTCGCCGGCATCCGGATCCACACCCGTAGCGTGCGCGGTGTTCCGGACAACCTGAGCCTTCTCGTCCTCAGCCGTAATCGTGTACACCGCTGCCGCAGCGCAAGTGGCCTTGGCCCCCGGCGCCAACTCCGTCACATCGCATGCAACGGTCCCCACCAACGGGTCAACCACAGCAACAGACTTCACAGGCACGTTGCCGTTGTTGGTCACGGTGAAGGTGTAGGCGATGGTGTCGCCGGCGTCGGTGATACCGGAGTTATTGGTATCGACCGGTGCGCCTGCGGTCTTCTCAATTACCAACGACGGAACCGGAACGATGACCTCCGTGGTAGTAGTGTCCGGCACCGAAGTAACCGGATCACCATCAGGGTCAACCGCAGAAGACGTGGCCGAGTTATCCACCGAACCATGCAACTCATCCGCTTCGGTCACCACGTAGGGTGCGTCGGCGGCGCAGTCGATGGTTTCTCCGACGGCCAGGGTGGTGGCCTTGCAGGTCACTGCCCCGATCTTCGGGTCGTTGACCTTCACGTCGTGCAGCGGCACGTTGCCGTTGTTGGTCACGGTGAAGGTGTAGGCGATGGTGTCGCCTGCGTCGGTGATACCGGAGTTATTGGTATCGACCGGTGCGCCTGCGGTCTTCTCGATGGTCAGTGCCGGTGCCGGTGCGGTGACCGGGGTTTCGGTGCTGTCCTCGTTGGAGGTGACCCCGCCGTTGTCCGGGTCAGTGCCGGTCGCGGTTGCGGTGTTCACTACCTTGCCAGCGGCTTCGTCTTCCTCGGTCACCACGTAGGGTGCCTCGGCGGCGCAGTCGATGGTTTCTCCGACGGCCAGGGTGGTGGCCTTGCAGGTCACTGCCCCGATCTTCGGGTCGTTGACCTTCACGTCGTGCAGCGGCACGTTGCCGTTGTTGGTCACGGTGAAGGTGTAGGCGATGGTGTCGCCTGCGTCGGTGATACCGGAGTTATTGGTATCGACCGGTGCGCCTGCGGTCTTCTCGATGGTCAGTGCCGGTGCCGGTGCGGTGACCGGGGTTTCGGTGCTGTCCTCGTTGGAGGTGACCCCGCCGTTGTCCGGGTCAGTGCCGGTCGCGGTTGCGGTGTTCACTCCCTTGCCAGCGGCTTCGTCTTCCTCGGTCACCACATACGGTGCCTCAGTTGAGCAAGTAACAGACTGGCCAGGAGCCAATACCGTCTCCGGGCAAACAACCGTTCCAACCTTGGGGTCATTGACCTTCACATCGGAAATGGTCACGTTGCCGTTGTTGGTCACCACGAACGTGTAGGCGATCGTGTCGCCGGCGTCGGTGATACCCGAACCGTTGACGTCCACCGGAGCACCGGCGATCTTGTCAATGCCCAGCTCAGCGGTACGGACGATCTCCGTAGTCGTTGAATCCTCTTCCGAGGTCTTCGGGTCATTGTCAGGATCGGTACCCGTTGCGGTAGCAACGTTACGAACGTTCCCGCCATCAACTTCACCCTGAGTGATCACATACGGTGCATCGGCGGCGCAGTCGATGGTTTCTCCGACGGCCAGGGTGGTGGCCTTGCAGGTCACTGCCCCGATCTTCGGGTCGTTGACCTTCACGTCGTGCAGCGGCACGTTGCCGTTGTTGGTCACGGTGAAGGTGTAGGCGATGGTGTCGCCTGCGTCGGTGATACCGGAGTTATTGGTATCGACCGGTGCGCCTGCGGTCTTCTCGATGGTCAGTGCCGGTGCCGGTGCGGTGACCGGGGTTTCGGTGCTGTCCTCGTTGGAGGTGACCCCGCCGTTGTCCGGGTCAGTGCCGGTCGCGGTTGCGGTGTTCACTACCTTGCCAGCGGCTTCGTCTTCCTCGGTCACCACGTAGGGTGCGTCGGCGGCGCAGTCGATGGTTTCTCCGACGGCCAGGGTGGTGGCCTTGCAGGTCACTGCCCCGATCTTCGGGTCGTTGACCTTCACGTCGTGCAGCGGCACGTTGCCGTTGTTGGTCACGGTGAAGGTGTAGGCGATGGTGTCGCCTGCGTCGGTGATACCGGAGTTATTGGTATCGACCGGTGCGCCTGCGGTCTTCTCGATGGTCAGTGCCGGTGCCGGTGCGGTGACCGGGGTTTCGGTGCTGTCCTCGTTGGAGGTGACCCCGCCGTTGTCCGGGTCAGTGCCGGTCGCGGTTGCGGTGTTCACTACCTTGCCAGCGGCTTCGTCTTCCTCGGTCACCACGTAGGGTGCCTCGGCGGCGCAGTCGATGGTTTCTCCGACGGCCAGGGTGGTGGCCTTGCAGGTCACTGCCCCGATCTTCGGGTCGTTGACCTTCACGTCGTGCAGCGGCACGTTGCCGTTGTTGGTCACGGTGAAGGTGTAGGCGATGGTGTCGCCTGCGTCGGTGATACCGGAGTTATTGGTATCGACCGGTGCGCCTGCGGTCTTCTCGATGGTCAGTGCCGGTGCCGGTGCGGTGACCGGGGTTTCGGTGCTGTCCTCGTTGGAGGTGACCCCGCCGTTGTCCGGGTCAGTGCCGGTCGCGGTTGCGGTGTTCACTACCTTGCCAGCGGCTTCGTCTTCCTCGGTCACCACGTAGGGTGCCTCGGCGGCGCAGTCGATGGTTTCTCCGACGGCCAGGGTGGTGGCCTTGCAGGTCACTGCCCCGATCTTCGGGTCGTTGACCTTCACGTCGTGCAGCGGCACGTTGCCGTTGTTGGTCACGGTGAAGGTGTAGGCGATGGTGTCGCCTGCGTCGGTGATACCGGAGTTATTGGTATCGACCGGTGCGCCTGCGGTCTTCTCGATGGTCAGTGCCGGTGCCGGTGCGGTGACCGGGGTTTCGGTGCTGTCCTCGTTGGAGGTGACCCCGCCGTTGTCCGGGTCAGTGCCGGTCGCGGTTGCGGTGTTCACTCCCTTGCCAGCGGCTTCGTCTTCCTCGGTCACCACATACGGTGCCTCAGTTGAGCAAGTAACAGACTGGCCAGGAGCCAATACCGTCTCCGGGCAAACAACCGTTCCAACCTTGGGGTCATTGACCTTCACATCGGAAATGGTCACGTTGCCGTTGTTGGTCACCACGAACGTGTAGGCGATCGTGTCGCCGGCGTCGGTGATACCCGAACCGTTGACGTCCACCGGAGCACCGGCGATCTTGTCAATGCCCAGCTCAGCGGTACGGACGATCTCCGTAGTCGTTGAATCCTCTTCCGAGGTCTTCGGGTCATTGTCAGGATCGGTACCCGTTGCGGTAGCAACGTTACGAACGTTCCCGCCATCAACTTCACCCTGAGTGATCACATACGGTGCATCGGCGGCGCAGTCGATGGTTTCTCCGACGGCCAGGGTGGTGGCCTTGCAGGTCACTGCCCCGATCTTCGGGTCGTTGACCTTCACGTCGTGCAGCGGCACGTTGCCGTTGTTGGTCACGGTGAAGGTGTAGGCGATGGTGTCGCCTGCGTCGGTGATACCGGAGTTATTGGTATCGACCGGTGCGCCTGCGGTCTTTTCGATGGTCAGTGCCGGTGCCGGTGCGGTGACCGGGGTTTCGGTGCTGTCCTCGTTGGAGGTGACCCCGCCGTTGTCCGGGTCAGTGCCGGTCGCGGTTGCGGTGTTCACTACCTTGCCAGCGGCTTCGTCTTCCTCGGTCACCACGTAGGGTGCGTCGGCGGCGCAGTCGATGGTTTCTCCGACGGCCAGGGTGGTGGCCTTGCAGGTCACTGCCCCGATCTTCGGGTCGTTGACCTTCACGTCGTGCAGCGGCACGTTGCCGTTGTTGGTCACGGTGAAGGTGTAGGCGATGGTGTCGCCTGCGTCGGTGATACCGGAGTTATTGGTATCGACCGGTGCGCCTGCGGTCTTTTCGATGGTCAGTGCCGGTGCCGGTGCGGTGACCGGGGTTTCGGTGCTGTCCTCGTTGGAGGTGACCCCGCCGTTGTCCGGGTCAGTGCCGGTCGCGGTTGCGGTGTTCACTACCTTGCCAGCGGCTTCGTCTTCCTCGGTCACCACGTAGGGTGCGTCGGCGGCGCAGTCGATGGTTTCTCCGACGGCCAGGGTGGTGGCCTTGCAGGTCACTGCCCCGATCTTCGGGTCGTTGACCTTCACGTCGTGCAGCGGCACGTTGCCGTTGTTGGTCACGGTGAAGGTGTAGGCGATGGTGTCGCCTGCGTCGGTGATACCGGAGTTATTGGTATCGACCGGTGCGCCTGCGGTCTTCTCGATGGTCAGTGCCGGTGCCGGTGCGGTGACCGGGGTTTCGGTGCTGTCCTCGTTGGAGGTGACCCCGCCGTTGTCCGGGTCAGTGCCGGTCGCGGTTGCGGTGTTCACTACCTTGCCAGCGGCTTCGTCTTCCTCGGTCACCACGTAGGGTGCCTCGGCGGCGCAGTCGATGGTTTCTCCGACGGCCAGGGTGGTGGCCTTGCAGGTCACTGCCCCGATCTTCGGGTCGTTGACCTTCACGTCGTGCAGCGGCACGTTGCCGTTGTTGGTCACGGTGAAGGTGTAGGCGATGGTGTCGCCTGCGTCGGTGATACCGGAGTTATTGGTATCGACCGGTGCGCCTGCGGTCTTCTCGATGGTCAGTGCCGGTGCCGGTGCGGTGACCGGGGTTTCGGTGCTGTCCTCGTTGGAGGTGACCCCGCCGTTGTCCGGGTCAGTGCCGGTCGCGGTTGCGGTGTTCACTACCTTGCCAGCGGCTTCGTCTTCCTCGGTCACCACGTAGGGTGCCTCGGCGGCGCAGTCGATGGTTTCTCCGACGGCCAGGGTGGTGGCCTTGCAGGTCACTGCCCCGATCTTCGGGTCGTTGACCTTCACGTCGTGCAGCGGCACGTTGCCGTTGTTGGTCACGGTGAAGGTGTAGGCGATGGTGTCGCCTGCGTCGGTGATACCGGAGTTATTGGTATCGACCGGTGCGCCTGCGGTCTTCTCGATGGTCAGTGCCGGTGCCGGTGCGGTGACCGGGGTTTCGGTGCTGTCCTCGTTGGAGGTGACCCCGCCGTTGTCCGGGTCAGTGCCGGTCGCGGTTGCGGTGTTCACTACCTTGCCAGCGGCTTCGTCAGCTTCCGTGATGGTGTACGGCTTTTCAGCTGCGCAGTTAGTGGATTCACCAGGGGCCAAGGTGTTCGCTTCACAGATCACGGCAATACCGGGATCCTGGCCGCTAAGAAGGTCATCGGTGATGCCGACGGTGTTGATCGGGAGGTTTCCGCTGTTCGTCACGACGAACGTGTAAGCGATCGTATCGCCGGCATCGGTCAGACCCGAGCCGTTGGCATCCACGGGGGCGCCGGCGGTCTTCTCCAGGGTCAGTGCCGGTGCGGCGGCGATGATGGTGCTGGTGGAGTCATCATCGGTAGCGTCGGGTAGGCCCGCGACCGTGCCGGTGGCTGTGGCGTTGTTGATCACTTCACCGGAGTTCACATCAGCTTGAGTGAGCGTGTACGGCGGTGCAGTACAGGTAACCGTGGCGCCGACGGGCAAAGGACCTGCGGGGCAGGTCACGGCGCCGACCAAAGGGTCGCTTACGCTGATGGTTTCCAACGGGACATTGCCGGTGTTGGTCACATCGAAGGTGTAAGGCACCGTTGAACCGGCCGTGTTGCCGCTGGGGGCACCCGCCTTCTTGTCCAAAGTCAGGCCGGTGATCCGAGCGGCGTTGGTGAACGTACAGAGCACTGCAACACCATCGGATCCGGCGGCCGGCATGGTGAAACTGCCGGTGGTTCCGGTGCCGCTGGCGATGGGGGCGCCGTTGTTGTCGTTGATGCACGCCCAGTTCGTCGCGTAACCGCCGGCTGTGCCGGAGCCGGTCTCGGAAATGTTGTAAGTGGTGCCAACGCGGCCGAAGATCGGGCCGACAACTTCGCCGGGCTGGCTCTGCACGCCGTTCTCGGTGCCTGCGGTCGTGGCCTGGATGCCGGCGTCGGGAAGACCGCCGCCGGTGAGGGTCAACGTGGCCTGGTCCGCCGGAGCAATACGCCCGTTGGGGAAGTCCTTTTGGACGGTGATGGTGTTCGGTGTCGCGCAGGAGGCGAGGTCAACCGAGCCTGACTGGGAGAAGGGCTTCGTGCTGGTGATTGCGCCGGTGACCGGGTCTACCTGGCGGAGGGTGTCGGAGCTGCCGAGGTACAGCAGCCCGTCGCCGCCGAATGCGATGCCGTTGACTGGCTGCGGGGTAGCAACCGAGACCATTTCGCTGGCAGTCAGCGCTATCGGTGCACCGGCGGTGGTGGGCAGTTGCTGCTGGATGACGGACAGGATGCTTTGGGAGGTTCCACCGCCGACAACGTACAGGCGGCCCTGACGGTCGAAGGCCCAGTCGCCGTTGGCTCCGGCGTTGGGGATGTCGCCGCTTGCTACCAAGCCGATGGAGGTGTTGGTGGCGGTGTTGAATCCGTAGATACGGACGTTGTTGCCGCTGAACCCGCCGTAGTAGTAGAACCCGGTGTCGGGGTTGATGGCTCCGTGGGTCACAGGGGTGCCGGCTTCACCGGCTCCCAAGACCGAGGTCGTATTCGAGGCCCGGTCGTGGCGGTAAATGGTGCGGCCGGTGTCGTTGCTGTTGGGCAAAACGCCGATGGCGGCGCTGCCGTCGCCTGCGATACCGAGACCGTTGAGGTTCTGTGTGGAACCGGCGATGGTGAAACTGCCGACGCTGGTTTGGACACCGGTGTTGGTGTCCACTTGCCACAAGTTGCGTGTGCCGGTGCCTTGGATGGAGTAAACCGATGCGCAGCTGAGCGCATCAGCGGCCAGGGCCGGTGCCGCGGTTACCACCGCACCGCCGGTGGAGAACATTCCAGCGATCAGAGCACCGCTGGCCACGAGTCCCAGTCCCTGCCGGGCCGCGTGAAGCGGCCTGGACGGGGCTTTGAGCTGCTTTTTGGTCGGCAGCGAGGCTGCCGTGGCAGCCCTCTTACCCGGTCTTTTCCTGAAATGTGCACTGAAGGCGGAATGTAATATCCCGCCGCTGAGCCGGTTTTGGCCTTCAGTCAATTGCTGCACCCCTTACAAGGTGTCGGTGGGACCGGAGATGTCCGTTCCCAGAGCTTCGGGACGCATCTTCGCCAGTACAGACTGCACGTAGTGCCACCCCCCATTGTTCGGCCGCGGGGCAGCGGTCGAACGTGTTCATTGCTACGTTTGGTGCGCCGCTGGCGCACCGGTCACTCTCTGCCTGTACTGCCTCCCCACTACGGTTCGATGCGCCTACTGGGCGCAGCTGTGCTGATGCCGTTTCACGGGAATGGCATTGCATGGACTGTCGGGAGGCATAGCCCCCCCCGTTGTATATACGGGCATCGACAGGTATCGTGACGCCCGTACCGGAAACTTTTTTAGAGTCCGCGGGAAGGAGCCGGAACCGGAGCCGTTGGAGTGGGGCTCAGAGTGGGTGCAGGGCTGCTCGCTGGAGGGGAAGCCGGGCCCGATGGAGCCGATGGTTTGGGGGTTGCAGGTGTTGGGGGCGGAAACACTATCCACGAACCGGTCGGGGGAGCTGACGGCACAATAGCTGGGGGTGTCGGGGTGATTGCCCCTGTGGGGCTTTTCGGCGGGACCGTGACCAGGATCGGACGGGAAGGCTCAACAGGTAAATACGACTCCGGTTCCGGTCCCGTTTCCGGAAGCTCGGGAAGGACAGGAAGCAGGGGAAGCGCGATGTCGGGATCATCTGCCGGCTCCGACGGTGCGGCCTGGCTGGGGGTCCCTGCCGGGGGAAGATCAGGTGCCGTAGCAGGCCGCTTTTCCTCGGCGCCGGCTGGGAGCGCCGTTGGTTGTCCTGGCACCATGCTCAATGCGACAGCAGCTGCAGCAAGAGCCGCCACGAACGCGATCAAGACGCCGACAACCCATCTCTTCGAGCCCGCTTCCGGATCTTTCGATTGTTCCGCGTTGTGAGGTTGGGCAGTCTCCGGGCCGACCATTTCCAGGACGGGAGAGCCGGCCGCTATCCCGAGAAGCCAAGGTGCGACGGCCCGTCGCATGGTTGACCGGGCATCCGCCAGCGAGAGAATGGCGGAGGAGCAGGCGGGGCAGCCCTTCAGATGATTTTGCAGGCGCAGGTCTTCGGCGGGTGAGAGTCCTTCGAGTACGGACTTGGCCAGCAGGGGAAGATACGGCTTGCACTTCTCATCCAGAGACGACGCGATATACGCCTCCAGGTACGCCTGTCGCAAGCCTTTGCGCGCCCGGGCTGCAACCGCGGATACGGCGTTGGGTTCAAGACCCAGCAGCGGACCGACGTTTCGGGGCGGCTCGCCCTCAACGTCGACGTGCCACAGCACCGTTTGCCATCGGGGCGGCAGCGATGCGAACGCTGTACTGGCCAGCTTCCTGTCCGCCTCGTTCAGCACATGATCGTAGCCGGTTTCCTCTTCCGGAGTTTCCGCCGTGTCTTCGACCAGATCATGGCGTGAAAGAGCGTTCCAGTGATCCGCTGCGCTGGTCCTGACCGCCCGGAGCAAGTATGGGCGGAACGGTCCAGTCGGACCATTGCCGCGCTGGATCGCACTGACGGCTTTAAGAAACGCTTCGGAAGTGATGTCGTCACTGTCGAAATCGTTGCCGACCAGCCGTTTGGCAAAGGCCCGCGCAGCGGGAACATGCCGCCGGTACAGATTTTCAATGGCAGCTGCGTCATTGCCCTCCACGCTACGAATGAGGTCCTCATCCGAAGGTTCACCGACCTCCTCCTGGGCCGGAGCCGCGGGCTCTCTCACTGAGCCGCTCGATGTGGTCGTCCGCACGTAGCTGTTTGCGGGCAGGTCCCTGCCCCGTGCCGGTAGTTCAATTCGTTGTGTCCCCCCATGCGTTCCCCATGCAGCGTGTAAACCGGAAAAGGAAGCATTCCGTTTCCAGGCCTTCCGGCGAACTCTCAGAATGGAGAGCTTCAGCACTGCTCAGGGTTCCACCTTGGACTTTGCCCAGATGGAAGCTCTCCAAGGGAGTGGTGAGGACAGGGAAGGAACGCCGTCAACGAGCATTCTATAGGACAACATAAGTACGCTTATTAACCGAGAGTTGGCTGCCAAAACCGAACGGCCGGTCCATCATGATCGGGGAGAAAGCGGCGGAGCTGATCCTCGGCACATAAACCCTCTTTGAGGGACACTCAGGCGAGTCCCGGCACTCCGTCGTTGATGGTGAAGGACTTCTTGGTACTGGCCGGGGCGCCCGGCGTGGTGACGTAGTCCAGCACGCGGAAGTCCGCGGTCATGGCGTCCTTGGTAATGCGCGTGTTCACATAGCCGCGGTTGTCGTTGTAGAACTTCAGATGCGGGTTCCAGGCCATGGTGGGGTCGGTGGTGGATCCCGTGCCATTGCCCGTAGAGGTGATGGATGAGCACACCAGTTCCGAGCCCACCACAGCTGCCGCCGGGTCCTTGTAATCCACCTTGAGGTCGGTGGCCCAGTGGCGGTGAACGTCGCCGGTCAGTACGACGGCGTTGCGGACCTTTGCGTCCACCCAGCCTTGGGTGATGCGGCGGCGGGAAGCGGCGTAACCGTCCCAGCCATCCATGGAGACGTCGTCGATTTCCGGCGCCTTGTCACGGTCCCGCTCGGCGAAGAAGACCTGCTGGCCCAGAATGTCCCACCGCTGCGTGGAGTTCTTGAAGCCGTCCAGCAGCCACTTCTCCTGCTCGGCGCCGGTGATGGTGCGGTTCTCGTCCAGGCGTTCGGCCACGTTCTTCCGCCAGCCATCGCCCGCCAGCTGGTCGTCGCGGTACTGGCGCGTGTCCATCATGTGGAAGTTGGCCAGCTGGCCCCATTGGATAGTGCGGTAGATCTTCATGTCGAACCCGGCGGGGACTGATGACCGGCGCAGCGGCATGTTCTCGTAGTAAGCCTGGAACGCTGCCGAGCGACGCTGCCGGAAATGTTCCGTGGTGTCGTTGAGCTGGCTCGCGTCGTTGTTCTCGGGGATCTCATCCGCCCAGTTGTTGTCCACTTCGTGGTCATCCCACACCACCAGCCACGGTGCGATCGCGTGCGCTGCCTGCAGATCGGCGTCGGACTTGTACTGGGCATGCCGCTGGCGGTAGCCCGCCAGGGTGCTGGTCTCGGGTCCTTCATGATCGCGCGGGTTGCCGCCGCCGATCACGTAGCTGCCCTTCTTGTATTCGTAGAGGTAGTCGCCAAGGTGCAGCACCAGGTCCGGGTGGTCCTCGGCCAGCCGCTTGTACGCCGTGAAATAGCCGTGCTCGTACTGGGCGCAGCTGGCGAACGCCATGGCCAGCGCCGCGGGGGTCTCGCCGGGCGCCGGACTGGTCAGAGTGCGGCCAACCTCGCTCACGTGCCGCCCCGTGCGGAAACGATAGAAGTACTCCCGTCCCGGCCGGAGGCCCCTGAGTTCTGCGTGCACCGAGTGGGCGGTTTCGATCCTGGCATGTTCGACGCCGCGGGCTACTACCCGGCGCATCGCCGGGTCTTCCGCGACTTCCCAGGCGACGGCGACGGAGCGGGAAGGCATGCTGCCCAGCCCGTCCTCGGCCACGGGGTTCACCGCCAGGCGGGTCCAGATGACAAAGCCGTCGGGCCACGGTTCGCCCGACGCGATGCCAAGCGTGAACGGATCGGTGCGGAGACCGGCGTCGTCCGCTGTTGAAACCGCGACGGCGGCCTGCGGCAGGGCGGCTGACACACCGGCGGCGAGTCCGGCACCCAAGCCGGCTGAGATGAGGGACCTGCGGGAGATTTTTTCCATAAGACCGACCCTAGGAAACCGGGGTTGACTGGACCCAAGGACGGCGTGAATGCGTGGTTAATTGTGTGACAAGAGGTGTCACCCCACCCCGGGGCGGTGTCTGCACGCAGGGAGGCTCGTCTATGCTCAGTTCATGATCAAGGGGGAGCGCCCTCAGCGGCCGGGTGTGGTGACATTCTCGGTGGTGCTGATGTACATCGGTGGCATTGCCCAGATCCTTCTCGGGATCCTGACGATTTTCCTGCGGTACACCCCGGAAGCCCAGTCCGGCGGCATCGCCTTGCCCATCACCTTGCTGGGTGCCGGAATGATCCTGTTCGGGCTGCTTGTCATTGGGCTTGCCTCCGGCGTGGCGCGGGGAAGCAACGCGGCACGCCGTGGGGCAACGGCGGTCATGCTGCTAGGGCTGGTCTTTGCCGTGCTGGACCTCATCATTGCCGGGGATGGAGACTGGTCGGCAGTCATCTCCCAGTCCATTGCCACGGTCGCCGTGCTGGTGCCGCTGTGGGTCGGACGCGGACGCCGCTACTTCGAGACCCGCTGATGCAGTGCCTCCTGGGCATCCCGGTAGGCAACGCGGCGATGAACGAAGCGGACGATCTCAATCAGCGCGATGCAGGCCACGGACGTTCCCAGGATCAGGAGTGCCGTGGGAAGCGTTGGGTCGGTGAATTGCAGGAAGTCCCGGGCGATCGGAACGGAATAGACCAGGACCAGCCCGATCATCATGGCGCCGATGACCAGCCCCTTGAAGCGTGTGACAGGGCGTGAGAGCACCACAAGGATCCAGATGCCGATGATCGTCAGGATGAGGGTTGACCCGGTCCTTATTTCGGCTTCCGGAATCTGCAGATTGGCGGCGAGGCGGGCGTAGGAGGCAAGGCCCAGGGTCACGGAGACACCCGCCGGTACGGCGAAGGTCAAGGATCGCCGGAGGAAACCCGGAATATAACGCTGGGCGTTGGGCAGCAAGGCCAGGAAGAACGCCGGAATGCCGATGGTCAAACCATCAGTGACTGAGAGCTGCCGGGGAAGGAACGGGAAAGGCAGCAGGAGAATGCCGAACGCGATGGCCAGGAACGTGGCGTAGGCGGTTTTCGTCAAGAACAGCATGGAGACGCGCTCGATGTTGGCGATGACCTGCCGGCCTTCAGCCACCACGCTGGGCAGGTGCGAGAATTTTCCGTCGAGGAGCACCAACCGGGCCACCGCCTTGGTAGCTGCCGCACCGGAGTTCATGGCGACACCGATGTCGGCCTCCTTGATGGCCAAGGCATCGTTCACCCCGTCTCCGGTCATGGCCACCGTACGGCCGGCCGCCTTCAATGCCACCACGATCCGCTTCTTCTGGTCCGGGGTCACCCGGCCGAAAACCACGTTGTTGTTGATGACGTCCAGGAATTCCTGGTCATTGTCCGGCAACTCGCGGGCGTCAAAGCCGTGCGGCGCATCGAGCCCGACCTCCCGGGCTATGGCTGCTACTGTCTGCGGGTTGTCACCCGAAATGATGCGGACATCCACGTCCTGTGCCGCGAAGTAGGTGAGCGTCTCCGCAGCATCAGGGCGGATGTTCTCCTTGAAAGTCAGGAGCGCAACCGGGACGGCGTCCGATGGTACGGTCTCGTCATCGGTGGGCGTTCCGTGGGCCAGGACCAGTGTGCGGCGACCGGTGGTGGCCAACTCTGCGGCTTGAGTGGCCAGCTGCAGCCGCTCCGGATTGGTGGAATTGTCCCCGGGGAACACCATTTCGGGGCCGCCCAGGATCCACATGCCGTCGTCGAAAATCACCGCGCTCCATTTGCGCGCTGACGAGAAGGGAACCCGGTCGATTGGCGCGTCCGGGGGCGGAGTCGTGAAGTGCCCTGCAAGGCTGCGGGCCGTGGCGTTGGCATCGTTCTGCACCCGGTACCAGGAGAGCACGGCCTCCCAACCGGGGCGTTTGGTCAGGGGATGCGCGGTGTCGAAAATGATGTCACCTTGGGTGAGCGTCCCGGTCTTGTCGAGGCAGATGATGTCTACGCGCGCCAGGCCCTCGACGGCGGGTAGCTCCTGCACCAGGACCTGTTGCCGGGCGAGCTTCACCGCGCCTACGGCGAAGGTAATGCTGGTCATCAGCACCAGCCCCAATGGGACCATGGCGACGACGGCGGCAATGGTCGCCGTCGCCGCGTCACGCCAAGGGCCACTCGCCGAAGCCTCAGCCCACCCGCCTTGGGCAATCATCTGGGCGTTCAGAACCAACAACGCCACGGGACCCACGAACCACGTGACCCATTTCAGGACGCGGTCTATGGAGGACCGAAGTTCCGAGGCCACCAGGGAGAAGCGCTTGGCTTCGGCCGCGAGGGAATTCGCAAAGGAATCCGCGCCCACCCGGTCCACCACCGCTGTGCCTTCCCCCGCCACCACCACGGACCCGGACAGGACGCGATCGCCGTCGGCCTTTTCCACGGCGTCCGACTCCCCGGTCAGCATGGACTCGTCCACTTGGAGGCCCCGTGATCCGGCCACCAGTCCATCGGCGGGCACTTGGTCCCCGGCCCGGAGGACCAGGGTGTCATCCAGCACTACGTCGTCCAGATCGATTTCGGCCTCGGAGCCGTTGCGCATCACCTTGGCGTGCGGGGCGTTCAGGAGGGCGAGGCGGTCCAGGGCACGTTTGGCCCGATACTCCTGGACGCTGCCGATCACCGCGTTGGCAATGGCACTGAACCCGAACAGGGCATCCTGCCAGCGGCCGATCGCGAACAGGACAATGAAGCAGGCCAGGATGATGCCGTTGAACAGGGTCAGCACGTTGGCGCGGACAATGCTCCACACGCTGCGGCTGGTGTCCTGGACGAACGCGTTGGTTTGTCCGGCGGCGGCCCGCTCGGCGACCTCGGCAGTGCTGAGCCCTTGCGCTGCAGGTGCTTGTTGGACGGCAGCCCCGGCTTGGTCCTTCTCGTTTGGCACTCAGGCCCCCGTCGTTGAGTCGGTTCAGGGATGGGTGGTGCGATGGGATTGAGTATGCCAGCCGCGGCGGGGTATGTCGCCGTCGTGATGGTGGTGTTGATTACCGCCCTGGTTCGTGCTGGGACGGCGGTACGCACCCGCCGTCGAACGCTTCCGTTTTGCCTGCCCTAAAGTGCCGCCGGCTCCGCGAGCGGCGCGCGCTGCGCCCGTCCCCGCACAACGATCAGTGCGATGACAGCGATCAGTATGTAGACCATATTGGCCGGGCCGGCCAGCAACACCAGCGGGCTCTGGGGTCCCGAAGCCGCCTGGTCAATACCGCCCGTGGACAGGAAGAGTGTGGGGTCGTAGAGGGCGTGCACGATTATGGGCCAGATGAGGTTGCCCGTGACCCGCAGGGTCAAGAACATGCCGCTACCAGCGTCTCAGCGAACCCATCGATTGGCGCTGGCAGGAGCACTGGAATGACGACGACGGACTCTAGCCCGCCGCGGCTCCTGGACTGCTGCTACGTTGCCAACCGCTCGGCACCCTTCCACCACGCCACTGTTGCCGCTGCAGCTTCCGGCAGGGGAGTCGGGTGTATCCCCAGAAGTCTCTGGCTTTCCGAGGAGTCCATCACGAACGGGCCCTCGAACTGGTACAGGAGTTCGGCCAGCTCGCGCATGTCCGTGGAGAAGATGCCCGCCACTCGCAGTACCCAACCCGGTATGGCACCCACCTTGGGTGCAGCAACACCAGCGGCGTTAGCGTGCGCGGTTGCCATTTCCCGTTGGGTCACAGCCGGGCCGGTGGGGGCATGCAGCACGCTGTTCCAGAGTTCGGGCTTCCGGGCAGCTGCAATCATGGCCGCTGCGAGGTCCGGGACGTACGTGAAGGAGTGGGGCTGGTCCGTAGCTCCGATGAACTGCACGGCCTTGCCCGCCAGAATCGGCGTGACCATGCGCTCGCCGGCATGAGCTGTCTTCACGCGTGGCCCTAAGAAGTCGCCGGCCACCACGCTGATCGTGTTGGTTGCGTGGGCCTGCCGCGCCTTCAGCAACGCAGTCCGAATGCCGCGTTTGCCTCCGGTTGCTTCCCGCGGGCTCGATTCCGTCATGATCCGGTCCGGCTCGCTGTACGAGTAGAGACTTTCGGGGAAGACGACGACGGCGCCCGCGGCCGCCGCTGCGTCCATCACCACTTGCTCGGCGTGGGGGAGTTCGGCGGCCCACGCTGCTGCCCTGTAGGCGGATCCGTGGATGCAGTGGAAGACGGCGCTCGCACCTTCCACTGCTTGATTCAACTGCGCAGGGTCCGAGACGTCCGCCCGGACCCGCTCAATAAGGGGATGCTCCGGACCGCTGCCCGAGCGCGTCAGAACGCGTACCTGATGCCCTTGGTCTGCCAGTTGCTCCGCGACGGTGTAGCCAACGGGGCCTGCTCCTGCGACGACGTACATGGGGTCCTCTTCCGGGGTTGATGTCGCAAAGATCAAAAGCGAGAGCACTGCTCTCTCAATCAGAATGAGCGTTCATCGTCGGAATGTCAAGAGCACTGCTCTCATTTGTTGACAGCGCTCTCGATTGTGGCAAGCTGTGGTCATGACTTCTGCTGAACCCGCCGCCGCCAAAGGTAAGGGCAAGCCCCTCACGCCCCGCGAACGTGCCCGCACGCAGACGATCGCCGACATCATCCGGCTCGGACGCGAACACCTTGCTGTTCATGGTGCGGCCGCCCTTTCACTCCGCGCAGTGGCGAGGGATCTCGGCGTCGTGTCCTCTGCCGTGTACCGCTACGTGGAGAATCGGGATGAACTCCTCACGCTCCTGCTGATCGACGCCTACAACCAGCTTGGCGACGCCGTCGATGAAGCAGTGAATGCCGAAGCGCACGATGACTTCACAGCGCAGTTCAGGGCGCTGGCCCGGGCGGTGCGTACGTGGGCCATCCGCGAACCGGCCAGCTATTCCCTCCTTTTCGGCAGTCCCGTGCCGGGATATCAAGCCCCGGGTGAGCGCACTACCGTCCCGGGAACCCGGGTCATTGTTCGGCTCGTCGGTATCCTCGATGCCGCCTACCGGGCAGGCGCGCTCAACGCCGCGGTGAGTCCCGCCGTCGTGGTTCCTGAAGGGTTGGCCGCGGACCTGGCAGCCATTCGCGGCGAGATGAATCTCGCCGCGCCCGACGCCACCTTGGCGCGGGGCGTCCTGGTGTGGACGTCCGTGTTTGGGGCCATTAGTTTTGAGGTTTTCGGGCAGTACGGGCGCGATACCTTCGCCGCCCGCGATGAGCTCTTCGACCACCAGCTGAGCGTCCTCCAGGGTGTGGTGGGGCTCCAAGGCTAGGGCGCTACAGTATTCAGATGGTTCGAGGGCTGGCAGACATCGGTGCGGAGGGCGTCCTGCTCGCCGGTGCCGGACGCGCCATTCTCCTGCAAATCGCCGACCCCAAAGTAGGGCACGGCGTAGCTGAGCACAGCAATTTCGCTGAGCGTCCCATGGACCGGCTGCGCGCCACCATGACGTACGTCTACGCGGTGGTCTACGGGTCAGAGGAGCAACTCAAAACCGTTCGTCGCGCCGTCAACCGCGCCCACGCGCCGGTTCGCCGGGAACCCGATGGCGCCACCAAGGGATACAACGCTTTCGACGCCGAGTCCCAGCTGTGGGTGGTCGCCACCCTCTACGAGACCGCTGTCACCGTTTACGAGCAGATCCACGGAAAGCTCGACGACGACACCGCCGACCGCATTTACCGCGAGTACGCGCGGATCGGGACAGCCCTGCAGCTTCCGGCGGACAGGTGGCCGGCCGACCGTGCTGCGTTCGCTGCCTACTGGGACGATCAGGTGCGCGGACTCCACCCCGACGATAAAGCGCTGAGGGTTGCCCGGGACCTGCTCTATCCTGCCGGTGGACCGCTGTTCCTGCGGCTGGTGATGCCGCTGGCACGTTTCCTGACCGCTGGCCTGTTGCCGGACCATCTGCGTGAAGGCTTCGGTTTTGAGTGGAGTGCCGGCCAAGCCCGCCGGTTCGAGCGGACCATGCGGATGATGGGCCGTGTTTATCCGCGGCTGCCGGAGAGGATCCGGCACTGGCCCCGCGACTACTATCTGGGCCGGCTTGTTGTGGAAGCCGAGGTCCCGCATGCGTAGTTCCACCTCGGTGGAAGAGTCCATCGACGCCCTTGCCCACCGCTACTTGGACCGGTTCCGGGGAGGCCGCCTGCAGGCCGGGCTCACCGAGTTCGTGGTCTTTGGACTTAAGCAGGCCTGGGCGTGCGTGTTCGGCGCTGCGTTGCTCGCCGTGATCATCGGGGCCCGTCTCTGGTATCCCTCGGATGCAGGGCTGGCCAGGAACGATTTCCTGACCCTTGCCGCGGTCGTCATTCAAGTCCTGATGATCGCTTTCAAGCTGGAGACCCTGCGGGAACTGCGGGTGATCCTGCTGTTCCATGTGGTGGGCACGGTGATGGAGTTGTTCAAGACGGACGTCGGATCCTGGGCCTATGAGGCGGAGGGTGTCCTGCGGATCGGCGCCGTGCCCTTGTTCAGCGGGTTCATGTACGCCGCCGTTGGGTCCTACATGGTGCGGGTTTTCCGGCTGTTCGACCTCCGCTTCGATCGATACCCGCGCCGGTGGATCACGGCCCTCGTTGCTGCCGCGATCTACGTGAACTTCTTCTCGCACCACTACATCTTCGACGCGCGATGGGTGCTGCTGGCCGCCGTCGTGCTTGTGTATGGGCGGTGCGTGATGCACTTCAGGGTGTTCCGCCGTCGCTTCCGTATGCCCATTCTGGTGTCCTTCCTGCTGGTGGCGCTGTTCATTTGGTTCGCCGAGAATATCGGCACGTGGTCCCGTGCGTGGCTGTACCCGAACCAGCTGGAGGGCTGGCAGGCGGTCTCCATCGACAAGCTTTTGGCTTGGTTCCTGCTCATGATCATTTCCGTGGTGCTGGTGGCGTGGGTGTACAAGCCGGAGCCGCTCGACGCTCCTGCTGACGCGGAGACTCCTAGGCTTCGCCGCGTAGCGCCTTGAGTGCGGCACGCCGGGCCTGAAGCAAGGGCTCGACGTCGGACACCCGGGTTAGGCGGACGGCTTTCGGTGGGTTCGGGGTGCCTTGGGCATCAATCACGACGCCGAATCCGCCCACGGAGCCGGCCGCCAGCCACGAGGTGGTTCCCGGCCAGAGGGTGAAATCGGCGGGGATGCCTTCAACGGTGATGGTGAATCGCTCGGCCACGAGGGCTTTGAAGGTTGAACAGCGGGAGAAGGTGCACGCCGTCGCGGACCTCTTGGTCTAGCCGGTCGTTCATCGCCCAGAACTCGTCCGGAGGCACGTATTCAGTGATCTCCATCGCGCCAGTCTGGCAGTTCACCGTCGGCGAAACCAGCCCTTGCGCCCCGTGATACCGGGGAATTTCCCAGCCAAATATTCAAAGTTGAGTGCACTTCGCTCAAGTTTCGATTGACTTAACTCTGAGGCTGAGTACAGTTGAGTGCAGAACGCTCAACTAGCCGATTGTTGAGCAGGCTTCCGGCAGGTAAGCGCACAGCGGACCACTGCCAGGTGCAATCTCCAACATCGGCCATTGAAAGGAAACAAGATATGTCACGTGCAGTAGGTATCGACCTCGGAACCACCAACTCCGTGGTCTCTGTTCTCGAAGGTGGCGAGCCCACCGTTATCGCCAACGCAGAAGGCGGCCGCACCACGCCGTCCGTCGTTGCGTTCTCCAAGTCCGGCGAAGTCCTGGTTGGTGAAATCGCCAAGCGCCAGGCTGTCAACAACATCGACCGCACCATCGCGTCCGTCAAGCGCCACATGGGCACTGACTGGAATGTCGCCGTCGATGACAAGAAGTACACGCCGCAGGAAATTTCCGCGCGTATCCTCATGAAGCTTAAGAACGACGCCGAGAGCTACTTGGGCGAAAAGGTCACCGACGCTGTGATCACCGTTCCGGCCTACTTCAATGACGCCGAGCGCCAGTCCACCAAGGAAGCCGGCGAAATCGCAGGCCTCAACGTCCTCCGCATTGTCAACGAGCCCACCGCGGCTGCACTGGCCTACGGCCTGGACAAGGGCAAGGAAGACGAACTCATCCTGGTCTTCGACCTCGGTGGCGGAACCTTCGACGTCTCCCTCCTCGAGGTTGGCAAGGACGAAGACAACTTCTCCACCATCCAGGTTCGCGCAACCGCCGGTGACAACCGCCTCGGTGGCGACGACTGGGACAACCGCGTCGTCGAGTGGCTCCTGAGCCAGCTCAAGGTCAAGGGCATCGACCTCTCCAAGGACAAGATCGCCCTCCAGCGTCTCCGTGAAGCTGCAGAGCAGGCCAAGAAGGAACTGTCCTCCTCCACCAGCACCAACATCTCCCTCCAGTACCTGTCCGTCACCCCCGACGGCCCGGTTCACTTGGACGAGCAGCTGACCCGCGCCAAGTTCCAGGACCTCACCAAGGACCTGCTGGACCGCACCAAGAAGCCGTTCCAGGACGTCATCGCAGAAGCCGGCATCAAGGTTTCCGACATCGACCACATCGTGCTCGTCGGTGGCTCCACCCGTATGCCTGCTGTCTCCGAGCTCGTCAAGGAACTCGCCGGCGGCAAGGAGCCGAACAAGGGCGTCAACCCGGACGAGGTTGTGGCCGTTGGTGCCGCTCTGCAGGCCGGTGTCCTGAAGGGCGAGCGCAAGGACGTCCTCCTCATCGACGTCACCCCGCTGTCCCTCGGCATCGAAACCAAGGGTGGCGTGATGACGCACCTTATCGAGCGCAACACCGCTATCCCCACCAAGCGTTCCGAGACCTTCACCACCGCTGACGACAACCAGCCGTCCGTGGCCATCCAGGTCTTCCAGGGCGAGCGTGAATTCACCCGCGACAACAAGCCGCTGGGCACGTTCGAACTGACGGGCATCGCTCCGGCACCGCGTGGTGTTCCGCAGGTCGAGGTCACCTTCGACATCGACGCCAACGGCATCGTCCACGTGTCCGCCAAGGACAAGGGCACCGGCAAGGAACAGTCCATGACCATCACCGGTGGCACGGCACTGTCCAAGGACGACATTGACCGCATGGTTCGTGAGGCCGAAGAGCACGCCGCTGAGGACAAGGCCCGCCGCGAAGCTACGGACACCCGTAACTCCGCAGAGCAGCTCGCCTACTCGGTGGACAAGCTGATCGCCGACAACGACGACAAGCTGCCCGAAGAGGTCAAGACCGAGGTCAAGGCCGACGTCGACGCCCTCAAGTCCGCGCTGGAAGGCACCGACGACGCAGCCGTAAAGACTGCGTTCGAGAAGCTCCAGGCCTCGCAGACCAAGCTCGGCGAAGCCATCTACTCGCAGGCCGCCGCAGCTGATGCTCCGGGTGCCGGTGCTGAAGGTGCTCCTGCCGGTGAAAAGGCTGCTGACGACGAAGACATCGTTGATGCCGAAATCATCGACGAAGACGAAGCGAAGAAGTAGCCATGCCTCACCACGGCAACGAAGCAGAGCACTCTGAAGGCAACGAGCCGCGCAAGCCAGTCATTCGGGACAACCGCAAGGTTGACCCGGAGACCGGCGAGGCACGTCAGCCTGACAGCGAAGCTACGGCTCCCACCGACGGCAACGCCGCTCCCACGGACGGTGACGCCCTCTCCCAGGCTGAGGAAATCCTCAACGGGGTAGAGGTGCCGGCCGAGGAATCGGTAGCCTCCGGTGCCGCGGCTGAAGCCCAGGCAGCGGAGCTCCGTAACGACCTCCTCCGCCTTCAGGCTGAGTACGTCAACTACCGCAAGCGCGTCGAACGCGACCGCGCCGTAGCAGGAGAGATGGCCGTCATCGGCGTCTTGAACTCCCTGCTCCCGGTGCTGGACGACGTCGACGCCGCACGCCAGCACGGTGACCTCGAAGACGGCCCCTTCGCCGCCATCGCCACGAAGCTGGAGAATGCGCTGAAGACGTACGGACTGGAACGCATCGCGGACACAGGAGTCGAATTCGACCCCACCATCCACGAGGCACTCATCCAGCAGCCCGGCGAGGACATCGAGGTTGACACGGTCAGCCAGGTACTGCGCTCCGGATACCGCTCAGGCGAGCGAGTCCTGCGTGCGGCCCAGGTCATCGTGGCTGTCCCGGCGTAAGTTCCACCTTGTCGCTACACCGGATATGGGGCGGTGCCCCCCACACCGCCGCCCCATATCCGGTTTCGCGCCCGCTGTAAGCTCGCCTGAGGTGAGTTGAATGGGCCGTACTCATTATTGATTTGAAAGGAAACGCTCTTGGCCAGCCAGGACTGGGTTGAAAAGGATTTTTACGCGATCCTTGGTATTGCCAAGGACGCGTCCGACGCGGATATCAAGAAGGCTTACCGCAAGCTTGCCCGGCAGTACCACCCGGATACGAATTCGGGGGATGCTGCTGCGGAGAAGAAGTTCAAGGACATTTCCGAGGCTTACTCGGTGTTGTCGAGTCCTGAGGACCGGCAGCAGTATGACGCCATCCGTGCCATGGGCGGTGCACGGTTTGCTCCGGGTGCCGGTGCCGGCCGCGGTGGTGCGGGAGCCAACGGTGGGTTCGAGGACTTGTTCGGTGGTTTGTTTGGTGGTGGGCCCGGTGCCCGTCAGCCTGCGGGCGGCGGTATCCCGCCCGAGTTTGCCGACCTGTTCGGTGGCGGCTTCGGTGGCGCCGGCCAGACCGGATTCCAGCGGGCTCCGCAGAAGGGATCGGACCGTACGGCGACCACGTCCATCTCGTTTGCCGGCTCCATCAAGGGCACCACAGTGAGCTTGCGCGAAAGCAACGGCAACGTGATCGACGTCAAGATCCCGGCCGGAATCAAGGACGGGCAGAAGGTCCGTCAGCGCGGCAAGGGCAACGTTGGCCCGGCCGGCAATGGCGATCTCATCATCACGGTGAGCGTGAAGCCGCATGACTTCTTCCACCGCGACGGCGACAACATTCGCATCCACGTGCCCGTCACGTTCGCGGAGGCGGCGCTTGGCGCCACCATCGAGGTTCCAACGCTCGACGGCGACACCGTCAAGGTACGCGTTCCGGCCGGAACACCGTCGGGCCGTACCCTCCGGGTCAAGGGCCGTGGCGTGAAAACGTCCAAGGCCACCGGAGACCTGCTGGTGACCATCGACGTCGCGGTCCCCCAGAACCTGAACAAGGAAGCGGAGGAAGCCGTGAAGGCGTTCGCTGCCGCCACCACCGACGCCGACCCGCGTCACGACCTGGCCGCAAAGGCCCGGTTGTAAGGAGGCGGTCATGGCTATCGACGTCAACCAGCCGATATTTGTCATCTCCGTCGCTGCGGAGCTTGCCGATATGCATCCGCAGACGTTGCGCCAGTACGACCGTTTGGGCATCGTTTCGCCCAGCCGTGCGCCCGGAAAGTCCCGCCGCTACTCGCAGAACGACGTCAATAAACTGCGGGAGGTCCAGCGCCTCTCGCAGTCCGGCGTCTCGCTTGAAGGCATCAAACGCATCCTCGACCTAGAAAACCAGGTAGCTGCGCTGCAGTACCGGGTGGCCGAGCTGACAGAAGAATTGTCCCGCCGTCGCTCACCCGTGGACGCGCGCATCTTCGCGGCAGGCGCGGCGGGCGACGTCGTCAGCCTGGCCCGTGGGCAGAGGCCGCGGGCGCGATCGCAGGCCGTTGTGGTGTGGCGGCCGCGGGTCGGGGAGTAGCCAGCTACGCGCGGCTGCGGTCCCAGCTCACCACTACCCGGGCTGCACCCTCTTCAGTCCGTTCCACGTTGGTGACGATCTGCGATTCTTTGGCACCCATGGCACGGATCTGCCGCCGGTAATCCTCAAGATGCTCCTGCAGCGACGCTTCAGTCCATTCGCCGGGCCGCATTCTGGTGGAAATCTCCACCGGTTCTTCGCGGACCAGGATCTCGTCGGGCTGTTCGGGCTGTTCGGGCTGCGAAGGTTCGGGGTTTGGAGTTTGCGGAGCCAGCATCCGGACGGCGAAGGCTCCGCCGGCGATTCCGGCAACGAGGCCTGCTGCGATGAGCCAGAGGGTGCGGCCGGGACCGCGCCGTTTGGAACCCGTTCCGCTGAGGTTTGCCTTGGTGGAGTCTCTTCGTGCCATGGGGAGTTCAACTTTCCGTCGGCGATAGGTAGTCCGTGCATGAGCAGGCCGTAACCCGCCACACCATCGTAAGCATGCTGAGTTGGACCTGTGGCTTGATCGCCAAAACGGGCAGATTATGTAGGCATGGCACGGCAAGCAGCGCGCGTGCTGATGGCTCGATCATCGTGAGGGTGATGACGGTGTCGTTGTCCGATGAAGAACGCAGGAGCTTGGAAGAGCTGGAGCGGGAACTCGCTTCGACCGATCCGGATCTCGCATCCGAGCTGACATCGGGCCGGCCCCGGGGACAGGCTGCCCGCACCATCCTCGGGAGTCTGGCCGTTTTAGGTGGCTTTGCGATGGTGATCGCCGGGATCATCACCCAGCTTGTTGTTTTGGGCGTGCTGGGATTCCTTCTGGCCAGCGGCGGGGCGTATTGGTTGCTGTCCGGGACCTCGCTTAGGAGAAAGTCTGGAAGGCACGACGGCGAACCCGTACCTTAGCCCTCAGGCCCGCCGGACGCGGGCACTCGACTCGGGCACTCAGCGATAGTGATGCTGGTGCGGGGACGTCCCCTAGGGAACCGGCGGCACGGGCGGCTGGACCGGAACCTCAGGCTGCTTCACGGGCTCAGGTTCGCCCGGGGGAACCATCATGCGCCACGCCAGGACAGCGCCCGCGCCGGCAACAGCCCCGATGAGCAGGCCGATCATCCACCCGGACAGGCGCGGAGCGCGCTGCCGGCTGTTCCGCTTCAGGGCCTGCGTTGTCCTTGTCACAGCTTTGGCCGCCGCGCGCTGGGCTTCCTTGGCGGCCTTCTTGTTGCCCGTCAGCGTAAGCATGACGCCGTGAACCACGGACGGAACATCGGCATGATTGATGCGGGTCAAGGCCCACTTCACCACCGCATCGGCCTGGGACGACGTGCCGTCCGCCGCGTGTGATACCCACTCCCGGGCCAGATCCTGCGCGGCGGGAATGATGTTCTGTGCTTTGTACATAGTGCACCCCTCCAAGCGTAGATGTCCCCGTTAGCCAGCCTACGCCGGAGCCCCTGTGTCCAACAGATGCCACCGGCGCAGTCGGGTCAGTCGCGGACTACGGCAGCCAACTCCACCGGGCTCTCCAGCCCAGCCCACTGACCGCTGAGGGTCAGCTCGCTGTGCAGTTCCGGAGCCGCGGCCGAGTTGGCGGAAGCGTCCGCTGCCACGTCAACCACCCGGGTTACTTTCAACCGCAACTCGCCGGCATCAATGATGGTCACGCCGCTGCCCGAGACCGGTGCCGAGGCACTCAGGGCGGGGACGCCGCCGTCGAGCTTTCCGCTGCCTTTGACCGTCACTGAGCTGGGGCGGGGCTCCGGCTCGCCGTCAACGATCAGTTGGGCCTCTTCCTGGCCCGTCAAAATGGCGGTGGCGAGAGCCTTGACGTAAATGGGGTCGGCGCAGGCGTCGTACACCCACCTCTTGCCCAGGACCGAGTGATCCATGGTGCCGATGAGCCACTCCTCAGCGCCGGCCAGCTCGTAGCCCCGATAGCTGAGGGGAACCTGGTAGATGCGATCGCCCGCGGCGACCACGTGTGTCTCGATCCCGACCTCGCCGGCGGGATCGTCAAAACGGTAGGCGCCAATAAGCTCCGGCGTGCCATCCTGGATGAACCAGGGCTGCTTCGGCAGGTAGCCGGCGATGAGTTCGAGCTTGGACGGGGAAAGGTTTGCCTTGTGAATGATCGCCATGGTCTCCAGCCTAGGGCAGGGTGTGGCGGCTCCCGAAGACCAGCGGGCTGACCGGCTTCCCTAAGCGCCGGGTTTCGAAGCCAGGGAGCCGGGGGCAGCGCCCACCATCCCCTCCACCGCGCGGGCCAGGTGTGTGCCGCGATCGTTGACGCCATCCCAGCGGACCAAGGCCTGCGCATTCAGGCCGTCCACCATGCCGAGGATCTGCCAGGCGACGGCGGCGGCATCGGAAACGTTGAACGCTCCGCTCGCGTTTCCGTCCTCCACTACTCCTTGGAAGACCTCCTGCCAGGCATCCATTTGCTCGCGGACTGAGGCGGCCAGCGTCTCGTTGCGCCGTCCCAGCGTCCAGGCTTCCACCCAGATTGCCGTGACGTCGAGCCTGCTGTTGTCCAGGAGGGTGTCCACCAGCAGTCCGAGCCGTTCCGAGGGGCCTGGACGCTGGCTCAGCAGGCCTGCAACTTCCTGGGTTTCCGCGGCCACGATGCTGGCGAATGTGCTGGAGACCAGCGCATCCATATTGGGCTGATAGTGCGCCACCAGGCCGGAAGCGACGCCCACGCGTGCGGCAACATTGCGCAGGGTGAGTGAGGTGAGACCCGCCTCGAGGGCGAGCTCGCGGGCGGCTTCGGTGATTTCTGCGGCGCGTTCTGCCGGTGACTTCCGGAGTGCGCGCTTCTGTGGAGTGCTTGACATCAAGGACCAGTCTAGATTACCTTTTCAGCATTGTTGATCGTATGATCAACAAGAGAATTGCACTGAAGACGAAGGAGTCACCCATGGCTTGGAGAATGCCGGCCGAAACCGCACCGCATGAGCGCACCTGGATGGCGTTCCCCCGCACCGGCCTGACCCTTGGCGACGACGCCGCCTCGGCCGAAGAGGCGTATAAGGCCTGGACCGCCGTCGCCCACGCAGTGGCGGAATTCGAACCGGTCACCATGGTGGTGGACCCGAGCGAGCGCGAACGCGCCGCCCGGATGCTGGGCGGCGGGATCGAACAGATTGAGGCGCCGCTGGATGAGTTCTGGATGCGCGACGTCGGACCCACCTTTGTGCTGGACGATGAACGTCCCGGCGTGCTTGGTGCTGTGGACTGGATCTTCAACGGCTGGGGTGCGCCGGCGTGGTCCGAGTGGCAGAAGAGTGCCGGCATGGGCCGTTTCGTCGCGGAACAGTCCGGTGCCGAACTGGTCAGCTCACTGCTGGTCAACGAGGGCGGCGCCATCCACGTGGACGGCGAAGGAACCGTGCTGATCACCGAAACCGTGCAGCTGGATCCGGGTCGGAACCCCTTCGCCGACAAGGCCGCAGTTGAGGCTGAGCTGGCCCGCACCATCGGCGCCACAAAAGTCATTTGGGTACCCCGCGGACTGACCCGCGACTACGAGGACTTGGGCACACGCGGCCACATCGACATGGTGGCCACCCTGCCCACCCCTGGCCGTATCCTGCTGCACTCCCAGACCAACCCGGAGCACCCGGATTACGAAGTCAGCCGCACGCTCCAGGCATTCCTGGAAACCCAGACGGATGCATCGGACAAACCGTTCGAGATTGTGCCGCTGCCTGCGCCGGAAACTTTGCGCGACGAAGACGGCTTTGTGGACTGGAGCTACGTCAACCACCTGGTGGTCAATGGTGGCGTCATCGCCTGTGGCTACGGTGAAGAACGTGCCGATTCCCTCGCGGCCGAGATCCTGGCCGAGGCCTACCCCGGCCGCCGCGTGGTCACCGTTGACGCCCGACCGATCCTGGCCCGCGGTGGCGGCATCCACTGCATCACCCAGCAGCAGCCGCGCCTCAGCAGGGCGCAATCCGCCGGGGATGAGGCGTAATGGCCAACTTCGACGTCGTAGAAGCCTCCCTCGCGCAACTGCGCGAGGCCTTGGAGGCAGGCGAGGTGACCAGCGAACAGCTCACCAAGGCCTACCTCGAGCGCATCGAGGCCTATGACCGCAATGGCATCAAGCTCAACGCAATGGTTGTCATGAACCCCGAGGCCTTGGCGGACGCCAGGGCTTCGGATGAACGCCGGGCGCAGGGGATTGTGCGCGGCCCTCTGGACGGTATTCCTTACACAGCCAAGGACAGCTATCTGGCCAAGGGTCTCACTGCCGCGGCCGGCTCGCCGGCCTTTGAGAATCTGGTGGCGCAACGGGATGCGTTCACCATCGAGCGCCTTCGGGATGCCGGTGCGGTGTTGATCGGCCTCACCAACATGCCGCCCATGGCCAACGGCGGCATGCAGCGTGGCGTCTATGGCCGCGCCGAAAGCCCGTACAACGCTGAGTACCTGACGGCCGCCTTCGGCTCCGGTTCCTCCAACGGTTCCGGAACCGCGACGGCGGCCAGCTTCGCGGCCTTCGGCCTGGGTGAGGAGACCTGGTCAAGTGGCCGCGCACCGGCGTCGAACAATGCCTTGTGCGCCTACACGCCCTCGCGCGGCGTCATCTCGGTGCGCGGCAACTGGCCATTGGTACCCACCATGGACGTCGTAGTCCCGCACACGCGCACCATGGCCGACATGCTCGAGCTGCTGGACGTCATTGTGGCCGACGACGCCGAGTCCCGCGGTGATTTTTGGCGCGCCCAGCCGTGGATTTCGCTTCCGAAGTCCTCCGAAGTCCGGCCGGAGTCTTACGTTGCGCTCGCTTCGGAAACGCTCGACGCCGGACGGCTGGCGTTGCGGGGCAAGCGCTTCGGAGTGCCGCGCATGTACATCAACGCAGACCCGGCCGCCGGGACCAGCGAGCAGCCGGGCATCGGTGGCCCCACCGGGCAGCGAATCGAAACGCGGGCTTCCGTGATTGACCTGTGGGAAGCAGCGAAGCGCGACCTCGAGGCCGCGGGAGCCGAGGTCGTCCTGGTGGACTTCCCCGTGGTCTCAAATTACGAATGCGACCGGCCGGGAGCGCCTACCATCGCCACCCGCGGCCTGGTCAGTTCCGCGTACCTCAAGCGTGAAATCGAGGACCTCTCGGCCTGGGCGTGGGACGATTTCCTTCGCGCCAACGGTGATCCTGCCCTCAACAGGCTTGCCGATGTTGACGGCGCTGCGATCTTCCCGCACCCGAAGGGCGCCCTGGCAGACCGCTACACCGGATTCGAGGACCACATCTCCGAATATCCCCGGCATGTCCGCGAATACGGCGTATCCCAATTCACTGAGATCCCCGAGCTGGAAGACGGAGTGCGCGGACTGGAAGAGACCCGGCGGGTTGACCTGGAGGACTGGATGGACGGGCTCGGACTGGACGCAGTCCTGTTCCCTGCCGCGGCCGACGTCGGACCAGCCGACATGGACGTCAACCCTGCCTCCGCGGACCTCGGCTGGCGAAATGGGGTCTGGGTGTCCAACGGCAACCTCGTCCCACGCCACCTCGGCATCCCCACTGTCACGGTGCCGATGGGAACCATGGCAGATATTGGCATGCCCGTAGGCCTCACCTTTGCTGGCCGCGCCTACGACGACACGGCACTGCTGACGTTGGCTGCCGCTTTCGAAGCGACGGGCTCCCGGCGCACGACTCCGCCCCGGACGCCGGCGCTGTAGCGGAGATTCGCCTCCGTGTGGTGGCCGATGCGTGGCCGGGCCCCGGCTCTGATTACAATCAAAGGGACGTCGACCACTGAGGGAATCATGAAGAAACTCACCACTGTCCTGATCGCTGCCGGGCTCATCGCCTCGGCATCCGCCTGTTCCGCCCAGCAGCAGCTGACCACAGCGGAAACCTGCGACCGCGTTAACGTCGTGGTACCCAGCTTCCCGCAGAGCCCGAGCCAGACTGCAGCGAACCGTGCTGCCAATGCGGTCCGGCCCATCGAGTCCGTGGCTTCCAACGACATGAAGCCGGTTGTCACGGCAATCCTGGGATACCTGGATGCTCTGGCCGAGAAGGAGCCGACCGACGATGGCAAGAAGGCGGAGCACCAGGCAAAGCTGGACGAGGCCAACTCGGCCTTCCAGGAAGCCGGCACCAAGTACGGCGAGCTCTGCCGCGGCTAATGACGCCCGCGCGCTGAACACGCAGTCGCTCAACATACAGGGCTGAACATACAGAAGGGACCGGTTGATCGACCGGTCCCTTCTGTATGCCGCAAACGCTCTTTCATATCCCGTCACCTTGGAAGGAAGCCTCTCTCACTCTCCTGGAGAAAGTGAGAGAGGGCGGACGGGAAGGGCTTGGGATGTGAGAGAGGGCTACTTTTCGTCGGGGCCCAGGTCAGGCCCGACGGCGAAACCCACCTCGCGCGTCGCGCTTCCGTGGAGTTCCAGGATGGCGAGCTCGTTGGCGCCTTCGCGGATCAGCGGACCAGGAACGTACAGCGTGCGCTGCGGTCCGCGGCTCCAGTAACGGCCAAGGTTGAATCCGTTCACAAAAACAACACCCTTTGTCCAGCCATCGAGGCGGAGGAATCGGTCTCCCGGGCCATCGGCGTCAAAGGTCGCAAAGGAAACGGACGGACCAGCCACGCCGGCCGCAGCATCGCCGGGTGGCAGCGGCACTGCGGCCGACCGGAATGCCTCCAGCGAGCCCAGGTCCACGGCACCGACTTCCCAGTCCACAACTTCCACGCCGTTCAGCAGCGCCGGTCCGATCAAACCCTTGGCTTCGCCGATTCTCTGCCCGTAATTCACCCGGCCTTGGTCCTCAAGGAGAACCTGCAGGCGGCCACCACCGGGGATGACAACCGAGCGCTCGCCCAATTCCCGGCTCAGCACCCCCACGGGCACGCCGTCCAGGAAGAACTGAGCCCTATCCCGGACCTCGGTGAATGACAGGACTCCGCCACCCGGAAGTGAGGCCTCGTACAAGTAGAAGCCGCGGTACTGCCCAGTCACCTCGACGGGCGGAACGGTTCCTGGTACCAAAGACGTAGCTAAGGCGTCGGAGGGCACAGGCGCCGTCGAAGAAACCGCCACCACTGAAGCAGGGACGGGCGCCCGGAGGGCCGGCACCTCGGCCGGAACCGGGAAATGCTTGGCAATGACGTCCCGGAAGGCGAAGTACTTGGCCGTCGGATGCCCGTCCTCGGAGAGGGGCGCGTCGTAGTCGTACGAGGTGATGGTGGGCTCGTAGATGCCTTTGTCGTTCGCCCCATTGTTGAAGCTGAAGTTGGTGCCGCCGTGGAACATGTAGATATTCACTGAAGCCCCGGCGGTGAGCAGAGCATCGAGTTCGGCGGCGGAAGCCGCGGCGTCGGTGGTGTGGTGGTGTGTTCCCCAGTTGTCGAACCAGCCGTTCCAGAACTCTGCGCACATCAGCGGCCCCGAGGGCTGCCTCTCTCGCAAGAAGCCGAGCCGCTCCTCAACACGCGAACCAAACGTTCCCGTCTTGTGCAGTTCGGGCAATGATCCGTCCTCGATCATGGTCCCGAACGGCTGGTCGCAGGTGAACAGCGGAACATCAACACCCGAGCGCTTGGACAGGTCCACCAGATGCTGCAGGTACTCCTTGTCGTTCCCGTAGGCGCCGTACTCGTTCTCAATCTGGAGCATGATCACTGGACCGCCCTGAGTGATCTGTCGAGGCACCACCAAAGCCAGCACAGACTCCATATAGGAAGAGACAGCCGCCAAGTAGCCCGGTTCGCTGCTGCGGACACCCACGGTGGGGTCGGTGAACAGCCAGGCGGGCAGCCCTCCGTTGTCCCATTCGGCGCAGATGTAGGGGCCGGGTCGGACAATGGCGTGCATCCCGGAAGCGGCAACCAGGTCCAGGAAGCGACCCAGGTCCAGCCCGCCGTCGGCAACAAACGAACCAGGCTCGGGCGAGTGCTCATTCCAGGGCACATACGTTTCGATGGTGTTCAAACCCATCAACCGGGCCTTATGGATCCGGTCGGCCCACAGATCGGGGTGAACCCGGAAGTAGTGGATGGCTCCGGAGAGGATGCGGAACGGCTGATCGTCCAGGAGGAAGTCCTGATCGCCGATGGCGAAGATGCTCAAGAAAGGTCCTAACAGGGTCTACGCGGAACGCAGCACGGCGTGGAAAGCGTACGCGGCGTTGCTCCAGATCACGAACAGCAGCGGTGCCGGCGCCAACGCGATACCCAGGACCGGCTGCATCACGGAGGCGGACACGATGATCCCCAGCAGGATCAGCATGGCCACGCTGAGGTACCAGCGCTGCGCCACCAGATAAAGCGAAGCCTTCAGGATGCTTTTCAGCTTCGCTTCAGGCAGAAGTACGACGCCGGCAATCGCCGTGACGGCAAGGCTCACCGTCACGGCGGCTGCTACGACGATCACCGGCACCAGCAGCGCAGCGCCAGGAAGGCTCTGGACGTTGTTCTGGACGACGGCCAGGTCCACACCGAGGAACATCAACAGGGCCACAGCGCCCACACCCAGCACCGCGGCCTTCGCGAAACTGCGCTTGTATCCCCGAAGGAAAGCGGCAACCGGCTTGACCGCGCCGCCGTCGTCGTTCAACGCCTTGAAGGCACCGAAGATACCGGCGAGCGACGGCGCAATGGTGACGGAGAGCGCCAGGAAGAACGGCCACGCAGCGGCGGGGTCGGCCACCAGCGAAAGGCTGAAGACCAGCGGGGCGTTGGCCACGGCGAGCAGGGCGTTGCCGGCCAGGAACGTGTAGATGAACCCGAAGATGTTCCCGAAGGTTTCGAATCCCGGCCCGGCCCACCGCCGCGGTTTAGCGCTCACACTACTCATCCTTTCATCCCGCTGGTCGCGATGCCTTGGATGAAGTAGCGCTGGCCGATCAGGAAGATGATGAGTATCGGGATCACGGAGATCACGGAGCCGGTCATGATCATGGCGTACTCAGCGTCGAACTGGCCTACGAAGGACCGCAAGCCCAGCTGGACGGTCCAGAGGCGGTTGGACGTGAGGTAGATGAACGGACCCATGTAGTCGTTCCACGTGTTCACGAACGTGAGCAGGGCAAGGCTGGCCAGGGCCGGTTTGGACAGGGGCAGGATGACGCGGGCCCAGATGCCGTATTCGCTCAGGCCATCGATGCGGGCCGCTTCGCAGAGCTCGTCCGGGATGGTCATGTAGTACTGGCGCATCAGGAACACGCCGAACGCGCCGAACGCCTGCAAGAGAATGAGGGCGTTGAAGCTGTTGGTCAGGCCAAGGTTCTGCATCATGATGTACTGCGGCACCATGTAGGCCTGCCACGGAACGGCGATAGTACCGATGTACGCGAGGAACAGCACGTCGCGGCCCGGGAAGCGGACCTTGGAGAAACCGTAGGCAGCCAGCGAGCCCGTGAGGACCTGCAGGCAGGTGATGATCACGGCGAGGTACAGCGAGTTCTGCAGGTAGCCCATCATGGGGATACGGGTCCAGATGTCCGTGTAGTTGCTCCACACGAACTCCTGCGGAATCCACTGGATGGGAACCGTGAGGACCTGGTTGTTCTCCTTCAACGACGAGGAAAGCATCCAGATGAACGGCACCATCAGCGCCGCCACCAGGACCACCAGGACACCGTAGATCACGATGTTCGCGGTCCGCTTCTTCTGCTCGCGCGGGGAGCGTTTGCGGTCGGTACGACGGCGATCTTCCGCAGTAGGTGCGCCGTTTGGGAGCGGTGCCGCGTCCGTCACATGAGTGGCTTTGAGGTCTTCGGCCATGTTGGTCATCAGCGTTCCCTCCGCTGTTGGATCTTGAACTGCAGGACGGTAACCGTCAGCACGATGACGAACAGGACCAGCGAAATGGCAGAGGAGTACCCGAACTTCCCTTCGCCGATGCCCTCCTGGTAGATCAGCTGGGACAGCACCGTGGTGGAGCGGCCGGGGCCACCGTTGGTCATGACCACAATGAGGTCGAACACCTTGAAGCTGGAAACCGTCAGCATGACCACCACAAAGAACGTGGTGGGACGCAGGGACGGGATGGTGACGTTCCAGAAGCGCTGCCAAGCACTGGCGCCGTCTACTTCGGCGGCTTCATACAGTTCGGTGGGGATCGCCTGCAGGCCGGCTAAGTAGAGGACCATGTAGTAGCCCATGTCGCGCCACACACTGGTGATGATGACGGCGGGCATGGCCCAATCGGAACTGGAGGTCCAGCCCGGCGGGTTGGCGATGCCGATGGCGCCGAGGAACTGGTTGATGGGGCCGCTGTCCGGGCTGAACAGCATGTTCCAGACGACGGCGACGGCCACCAGCGAGGTGATATACGGAAAGAATATGGCAACGCGGAAGAAGCCGATGCCCTTGAGCTTGCGGTTCAGCAGCATGGCCAGGATAAGGGCCAAGGCCATGGTGAGCGGGACGTGGCCCAAAGCGTAGACAAGGGTGTTCCGCAGCGCGATCCAGAAGGAGTCGGATGCGAACATGCGCTCGAAGTTGGCCAGGCCAACCCATTTGGGAGCGCTGAATGAGGTCCATTCCATGAAGGAGAGCGCGAAAGCGGCCACGACTGGAATGAGGGTGAAGGCCAGGAAGCCCAGGAAGTTCGGAAGGATGAACGTCCAGCCGATCAGCGTGTTGCGCCTGGCTTGCTTCCTGTTGCCGCGGCTGTGCACGGGGGCAGGTGCCTGGGTGATTGTTTCTGTAGTCATGATGACCGCTCCCGGCGTCGGGGGCGTTCCTCCATTTCAGGATCCGGAGAATTCAGGTCCGGGTCCGGTGCCGCGTCCAGGGACGCAGCACCGGAACCAGTGGCTTGCCTGGCCTTACTTGCCCAGGACTTCGCTGGTGACGCGCTTGCCCATCTCGGCGAGGCCATCACTGACGGAGCGCTCGCCGACCATGATGAGGTCGTGCTCCTGGTTGAGGATCTTGTCCGTAGCGGCAGACTTGTCGCTGACGGGCATTTCCAGTGCGATCTCATCCGGCGTGAAGGCCTTCTTGGAGAGTTCGTCGGTGGGCATGCCGTCCAGTTTGAAGTACTCAGTGGTGATGGAGTCGTTCTGGAGTGCGGGGACAACGCCGATCTTCGAGATGGCCTTGGCTCCTTCTTCGCCGGCGGCCCATTCAATGAACTTCTTGGCCTCGTCCGAGTGTGTTGCGTTCTTGTTCACGGCGAAGGCCGTGGGCGAACCGAACGTGGTGACCTTGCCGTCGTCGTTCTTCTGCGGCATCGGAGCCAGACCCCAGTTGACGTTGGTCTTGCCGTCCTTCTTGGCCTGAAGGATGCCCGCCGTGTACCAGGTGCCCATGGGCATCATGGCAGCCTGGCCGGTCTCGAACATGGTGCGGTAGCTGGTCTTCTGGCTCTTGGCGGTGCCGAAGTCCAGGGTGGTGCCGGACTTCTGGAGATCCAGGGCGGTGTTGTACTGGTCCTCCATGAAGCCGTAGTCGCCGCTGTTCTGGTCAGCGTCGTTCTGGGCCGCTGCGATGGCCTGGACCACGGAACGCCAGATGTGGTGGTAGGTGCCGTACGTCTTCTTTCCGCCGACCTCGGTGGTGAGCTTCTTGGCGATCTCCGTGTACTTCTCCCAGGTCAGGTCCTTCGGCTCCTCGATGCCGGCAGCCTTGAACAGGTCCTTGTTGTAGTACAGGAGCCAGAAGTCCTGGCGGTAGGGAGCAGCGAAGTACTTGCCGTCGATGTCGAACGCGTCCAGTCCGGCGAGGTTGTCCTTGCCCACCTTGTCCACCACGCTGTTGATCTCCTGCAGCTGGCCGTTGCTGGCATAGCGGGAGTAGTCGATCACGTTCTTCATGGTGAGCACGTCAGTGGTGTCGCCACCGGCCAGCATGGTGGTGACCTTCTGGGGGTAGTCATCAGCAAGGATGTCCACGGGTTCGATGTCCACCGTGGGGTTGGCGGCCTCGTAGCCGTCAAAGAGGGCCTTGAACTCCGGGGTGCCCTCGTAGTTCCAGACCGAGACGGTCAGCCGGGTCTTGCCTTCGGCCGCCTGCGGTTCGGCGGGACCGGCAGCGCCGGCGCAGCCGGTGAGTCCGAGCCCTGCAGTCACCGCAAGGGCGATTGCGGCGAGGGTTGTGCGCTTCATTGCGTTCTCCTTTAGTACTGGGTTACAAGTTTGCCGCAGCTGCGGCTTCATGGTGCTTGGGTTCAGGCGCTGAGGCCGAGGTCCTCATGGACTACCTGTGCCAGGAGGTCCTTGCCGGCGAGGTATCGTTCAAGGTCATCGAGTGCGGCATCGGACATCCGCCGGGTTTCAGTCCCGAGCGAACCTGCGATGTGCGGGGTGATGATGACGTTGGGGAGGTCGTACAGGGTGGACTCAGCCGGCAACGGTTCAGGTTCCGTGACGTCCAGCAGTGCCGTGATTCGACCGGTGGCGCACTCCTTTTCGAGGGCTTCCGTGTCAACGAGCGAACCGCGGGCGGTGTTGATGAGCGTCGCGTGGTCCTTCATGGCGCCGAGCTGGGCCGTGCTGATCATGTTGCGGGTTTCGGGGAGTGCGGGTGCGTGGATGGTGACCACATCAGATACGGGCAGGAGTTCTTCGAGGGTGACCAGTTTGCCGCCGGCCGCCGCCACGTCCAATGGATCGGCGTACGGGTCGCTGACCAGGCAGGTGACGTCCTGGAGTTGTTGGACCAATTGGACCACCCGGCGGCCAATGCGGGAGAACCCGACGACGCCTACCACCCGGCCGATGTTGCCCAGTTCGCCGCGATCACCGATGTAGCTCCAGTCTTCCCGGTGCGTCCGGGCGTCGTTGGCCAGCACATGCGCCTTCTTGCCCGCCAGGACGATCGAAGCGAAGGTGAACTCGGCCACCGGGATCGCGTTGGCGTCGGCGCCGTTGGTGACGGTGATGCCGCGATCCCACAGTTCTTCACTGACGAAGCTGCGCACTGTTCCTGCACAGTGGAACACTGCCCGGAGCTTGGGCATGCGTTCCAAACGATCAGCGTTGAGGTGCGGCACTCCCCAACTGGTGAGGAGGATTTCCACCTCTTCCAAACGGCCCAGCAATCCGGGTTCGTCCAGGGAATCCGTCCACGGCTGATCGCCGAGATCCACCATTTTGGACAGCCGCTCCAGTCGCGTGGAATCGAACTGGTCAGCAAAGGTTCCGCTATTCATGACCAGCAGTGCCTGGGGCTTGAGCGACATTGAGGGATCCTCCCTTCTAAGTTTTCGGCGGCCTGTTCGACCGTGATTTATGTGTTGCATCACATCTAATAATCAGTACATACTCATAAACAAGACAGTTCATTCAACTCAATCGAACTTGATCTAAAACATTCAAGATCGAACAAATGAGAGAAGAATTTATATGGCAACCGGCATCCCCGCCGTTGACGCGCCACCACTGAGGCCCCTGTTAAGCGTCTGGGGTACGTCTGCAGGCCCACCGGCTCTGATGGAGTCGCTCCGCGGCGCCCGGGACCGCCTCGCCGTCCGTCCAGCGTCCGACGCCGGATGGCAGCGCGCTGCTGGCAGCCCCCTCGCGGAACTGCGCGCCCAAGCAGCGGAGGAAAAGGGGAGTCACTGGCCCCAACCGCTCGTGTCCCATTACGCGCGCTACTTCCGCGACGGCAACCGCACGGCATACGAGGGGCTGGTGGCGGGGCGGCAGCAGCGACTGACGCGCGCCGTCATGATGGCTGCTGTGGCTGGTCCTGCCTCCGACGACGGTTGGCTTGACGAGGTGATTGACGGCGCCTTCCTCCTGTGCGAGCAGAGTTCGTGGAGCTGGGCCGCGCACGACGACGTGTTCACCCGCAGTGGCGATGTGGTCCCTGAGCGTTCCCGGCCGTACCTCGATCTCGGCGCAGGGGAGGTGGTGGCGCAGCTCGCGTGGCTGGACCATGTGCTCGGTTCACAGCTCGATGAACGTGCCCCCGGTCTGCGTCGACGCATCCGTCTGGAGACACAGGAACGGGTCATCCGGCCGTTCCTGGACAGGCTCGACTGGCATTGGCTGGGGTTGGACGGCGACGTTCATAATTGGAATCCGTGGATCCACTCGAACATCATCGCCGCGGCATTGCTGCTGGTGGATGACCCTGGGTTGCAGGCGGCGGTTATTGCACGCTGCATCGAGGGCCTGGACCGCTTCCTCGCCTCCATTCCCGCCGACGGTGCCATCGACGAAGGCTTCGCCTATTGGTGGAACGGGGCCGGCCGCGCGCTCGAAGGCCTTGCCCTGCTGGAGGAGGCAAGCGGCGGCGTGCTCGATCCGGACCTGCCCGTCATCCGCGCACTGGTGGCATTCCCGCACCGCATGCACTTGGGGCATGGATGGTTCCTCAACGTTGCCGACGGCCCGGCCCGCGCCCACCACGGACTCCCGTGGGACATGCTGCAACGCTGGGCTGTCCGGCTGGGGGACTCTGAGGCCGCCGCGCACGCGGCCGCCTTTGCCGCCGTCGAACCCGAACCCAACGCCGCCGCCGGCCTGGGCCGCGTCCTCACCCAACTGAGTGACAGCAAACGTCGCAATGAGCGTCCATTGGGACATGTGCTGTTACCTAGTTGGGGGACGTACCTGCCGTCGGTCCAGATCATGGTGGCGCGGCAGACTCCGGGCTCATTCGTCGGGCTCACCCTCGCGGCCAAGGGCGGACACAACGGCGAGCACCACAACCACCGCGACGTCGGTTCAGCGGTGGTCGCCGTGGATGGTGTGCCCCTCTTGGTCGACGCCGGCCAGCCCACGTACACCGCGCAAACGTTCGGACCAGATCGGTACCGGATTCGGGCCATGCAGAGTGCGTGGCACAGCGTCCCCGCACCGTTCGGACTGGAGCAGGGGACCGGGTCTTCGTTCGCGGCGACCGTACTCCAGGAGCCGACCCTTGAGGAACCCACCCTCGCGCTTGGACTGGGAGCGGCCTACGGTTTGGACCACGCTGAGCAATGGATCCGCACCTCGCTCATGAACCGGGAGCTGGGGACCGTGGTGATTGACGACCGCTGGAACCTGCCCGAACCCGCGCCGGAGGGCACGCGTCCGCCTGAGGGAACGCCCGACGTCGACATCACCTATCTGGTTGCCGGCACCGTCAGCGTCGGTACAGACGCGACCGCGATCGTCGCGCCCGACGGGATTCCGGCTGCGGAAACCGGCAGGGGCCTGCACCTGCGCTGGAAGCCGGCCACCGCCGTCGTACTCGTGGACGAATGGCACCTCGACGATCCTCTCCTCGGCGACATCTGGGGCGAAAAATTGACCCGGATCCGTTTCCGTATGCCCACCGAAAACCGCGCTTCGGGCGCGTTTACCCTCACAGTGGAGGCAACATCTTGAGTTCTGAACAGACCCCGGAAGCGGGCGGCAAGTCCCTCTTTTCCCTGCAGCGCCGTGAACGGCTCATGGAGGAGCTCCGGGCGCATGGAGCCATCACCGTGCGCGATATTGCCGCGAAGTTGGGCGTCAGTGAACTGACTATCCGGCGTGATGTGAACACCCTCGCCGACGAAGGACTCGTGTCCCGCGTCCATGGCGGCGCCACGCTGCCCAGCCCGTTGGACCGTTCGGTGGCTGTGGGGCGGCCGTCGGCGCACAGCTACTCCATTGGCATGGTGGTTCCGTCGTTGGACTATTACTGGCCGCAGGTGATTTCCGGTGCGCGTGGCGAGGCCGAGGCGCAGAACCTCCGCATCCTGGTCCGTGGCTCCGCCTACGACGCTGCCGACAACCGCCGCCAGGTCCAGGCGTTGCTGGATACCCAGAACATCGACGGGCTGATCGTGGCCCCCGATATGGGCGGTGAGCACGGGAAGGAATTGCTGAGGTGGCTCAATGCCCTGCCCATTCCGGTGATCCTCGCCGAACGGCGGGCGCCGTCGGAAATCCCCGCGCATCGCCTGGAGTGGGTCGCAACCGATCATTCCTTTGGCGCCGGGATGGCCGTGCGCCATCTGTGGCAGGAGGGGCACCGGATGATCGGATGCCTCACGGATTCCACCAGTCCCACCAGCCCGCATGTGGTCCGCGGTTGGAAACAGGCCCTTGCCGCGCTCAAGATTCCGCTGGAAAAGTCCATCCACGAGGACTCAGCCAAGCTGGACAACGGCGATCGTGCCAAGCACTTCGATCACGTCCTGGATCTGTGCCGTTCCACCGGAACTACGGCAATGCTGGTGCACTCGGACACCCAGGCCGTGGCGTTCGTGCAGCACTGCGTGGACCGGGGCGTGGATGTTCCAGGCAGCATGGCGATTGTGGGGTACGACGACGAAGTGGCCTACCTTGCCGAGCCCGCCATCTCCGCGGTGAGGCCACCCAAAAGCTACGTCGGCAAGGTGGCGGTGCAGCTCATGGCTGCGCGCCTGGCCGAAGGAAGGATGCGCCCTGTGCATCGCATTGACCTGAACCCCGAGCTGATTGTGCGGGAATCCTCCGTTGGCGCACCGCGAGGGTTGGCTGGAGTCGTCCTGGAGGATTCGCTCTGATGCTTCTGCCGCCCCTGGATTACCAGCTCTCACCCTTCACCGGCCTGACCCGCGAGCACTGGTGTGCGTACGCGGATCACCTCCTGCGTTCGGCGCATCAGTTCGGCACGGACGATCACGCCAACATCCACCTGCCTGGAGCCAACAGCCGCTATGGCCCGCGAAGTGATTCTCTGGAAGCCTTCGCCCGGACTTTCCTGCTGGCCTCGTTCCGGATGACGGGCGACCCTGCCAGCACGGGCTGGATCGCCGAGTGGTACGCCGCCGGACTGGCCGCCGGAACCAATCCCGCCAATCCGGACCGGTGGCCGACGCCTGGTGAGCTGGGGCAGGCGAAGGTGGAGGCGGCGTCGTTGGCTGTTGGCTTGGCACTGACCCGCGACGTCCTGTGGGACAAACTGCCGGAGCGCGTGCAGGAGCAGCTCATCGCATGGTTCGAGACCGTGATCGGTGAGGAGTACCCGCCCATCAACTGGGTCTGGTTCCAAATTGTGGTGGAGACATTCCTGGCATCCGTGGGCGGCCGGTACTCCGATGAGGACATCGACGCCGGACTCGCCATCCATGACTCCCTGTACCGGGGCGGTGGCTGGTTCGCGGACGGTCCCGAGCGTGCCTACGACCACTACGTGGGCTGGGCATTTCAGGTGTATCCGCAGCTCTGGGCGTTGATGGCGCCTTCTGACCCCCGGGTTACTGCTCGCAAAACGCTCGACGGCGACCGGCTGGCTGATTTCCTGGACGACGCCGCGTATTTGGTGGGCGCGAACGGTGCCCCGCTCATTCAAGGCCGGAGTCTGATCTACCGGTTCGCGGCCGCCGCGCCGTTCTGGGTGGGGGAGTTGTCCGGGCACACGCGCTTGGCCCCAGGTCTTTCCCGGCGTGCTTCCTCCGGGATGCTGGACTACTTTGCCCGGCACGGCTCCATCACGGAGGACGGGTTGCTGTCCATCGGGTGGCACGGCGAGTTCGCGGGCATGAAGCAGGCCTACTCCGGCGCTGGGTCACCCTATTGGGCGGCGAAGGGGATGCTCGGGCTCGCGCTGCCCGCCGATCACCGGGTGTGGACTGCGGTGGAGGCACCTTTGCCCGTTGAGGTTGCCGACACGCAGCGGCTGATCGCGGCGCCGGGCTGGCAGGTGGATGGGACCCGAACCGACGGCGTGGTCCGGATCCGGAACCACGCCACGGACCACGCGGTTGTGGGTGCTGTGGTGGCGGACTCGCCGCTGTATGCGCGGATCGGGTACTCCACCCACACGTTCCCGGACCTGACACCCGAGTCCGTGGACAATGCGGTGGCGTTCGTTGATTCCGATGGCCGGCTCACGCATCGGACGGGGTTTGAGTATCTCGGTTCGTTCTCCGAGGGCGGTGTTCAGCTGGGAGCGTCCCGGTTCACAGCCCACTGGATTGAACCTGACCCCGACGCCGGTCCCGATCACGGCAGCGGGGTGGCCGGCGTTGCGACTCCCGGGCCCTCGGTCACCGTGGTTTCGGCGACGCGTGGGGCAGTAGAGCTCCGGCTGGTGCGTGTTTCCGGGGCTTCCGGCTCTTCCTCGGGGAGTGCCTTGCGGATCGGCGGCTGGCCGGTGGATGCTGCGTCGTCGGTGGTGGGCTCTGTGATGCCAGTTCCAGGATTCGGCATGTCGTTGGATTCGTCCGGGACGTTCGTCCGCTCTGGCGCCCACCCCATGGGTTCGGAGCTCACCATTCCGTGGGTGGGAACCTCGGGTACCGCGCACGACGGTGACTACGCCGCCGTCGTCGTCCTCGCCGGTGACGGAGGTACTTCGACGGATGCGGGTGTCACGTATGTTGCCGGGGAAGGGGAGGTCGAGGGGGATGGTCGGTTCGTGTTCTCGGACGGCGCCTTCGTGAGCATCTCGCAGCTTGCCCGTTTCGATGCGTAGCTGCGGGTTAGACGACTCCTACCGTCTAGTGTGCAGCGGGCCGTCGAATCGGGCGAGCCCACCCTGCAGTAGGCTCGCGGGATGAGCCAAACCGATGATCGAGCACGCTTCCTCGCGGCATATGACCAGGACCTCCGCACCGACGCCGAGACCCCGAGTGCCCTCAAAGTGACCCAGCACGGCCCTGTGCGTTTGGTGACCTTCATGAAGGGCCGGGGCTTCGTCACGTACCAGGATCTCGGTGACGCGGATTCGCAGACCATCAAACGGCTCGTAGCCGAGGCCATCGCTTATTTCCGCGCTGAACCTGACATCACCAGGGTCGAATGGAAATCCCGCGGGCATGACCACGCACCGGGGTTGCACGAAGCGTTGATCGAAAACGGCTTCACCCAGGATGATCCCGAGTCGATCATGATCGGTGAAGCCCAGGCATTAAGCACAGCTGTGCCACTTCCCGACGGCGTGACCCTGCGGCAGGTCACGGAGGAACCGGACGTGCGCGCCATGAGCGCCATGCAGGACGAAGTGTTCGGCGAACCCGTGTCAGATGAGATGGCTGATGCCCTGCTGCGCCGTCTCTCCCTCGATGACGGGATGCAGTTGTGGGTGGCCGAAGCTGAAGGGCAGATCGTCAGCGCCGGACGTTTGGAACCGGTTCCAGGCACAACCTTCGCCGGTATCTGGGGCGGCGCCACCAGGGAAGAGTGGCGCGGTCGGGGGATTTACCGGGCATTGACGGCCCGCCGTGCGCAGGCCGCACTCGAGCTGGGAAAGACCCTCATCCACAGTGATTCCACCGAATTCTCGAGGCCAATCCTGGAGCGCTCAGGGCTGCTCAAGGTCTCCACCACCACCCCGTACCGCTGGGTGCGTGACTGAAGGCTCAGATGGCTTTGGCGGCCAACCGCCTGTTCAGTCGATCTACCTCATCCAAGACTTCCATTGCTGCCCAGGCGCGATTCCGCTGCGATTGCGAGACGAGGGACAGTACGCCGGCTTCGGTCATTCGGTTCAGGGTTTTGTATATGGACGTTTCCTCAACACCAGCGATGTATGCTGCCCGGTGCGCTTCGAAAACGGGCTGTTCCAGCAGCCAAGGGATGAGCTTTGCTTCCGCAGAGTTTTTCCTGGGGCGGAGTAAGTCGGTCCACAATGCCGGGAGCTCATCGAGAGCCGCGACCGATTCACTGGCGGCTTGGGAAGCACGCATCGCAGACTTTGCCAGATAGAGGACGAATGGATCCACGTCACCGTTGCGGTAATTGTTGAGTAAGGAAAAGTAGGTCTCCACGTCCGCTACCATCGCAGAGGCTATGGGAGTGACCGTGTTCTTGGTCAGTCCTCTACGCCGTGAAATGGAACCGATCAGAGCACGTCCTATGCGGCCATTACCGTCGGTAAAAGGGTGGATGGACTCGAAGTGGGCATGGGCAATGGCCGCCTGCGCCACGATGGGGATGTCCTTTCGGGCACAGAATGCCATGAGGTCGTCCATGAGTTCGGGTACCAGCGCCGGGGGAGGGGGAACGTGGATGGCTCCTCGAGGTGAATAGTCACTTCCGCCGATCCAATTTTGCACATCCCGGAATGAACCAGCGTTGTGCCCGTCCATTGGGTCATCTTTCATCAGGGCTTTGTGGGCCTTAAGCAGAGCCTCCACACGGACCTCGCCAGTGTCCCCCGCATCGCTAATCATGCTCTGCACGGCTTCCGCCGCTGCCACCATGGATCTCGCTTGATCGGTGGCCTTTAGCCCGATCATGGCGCGGGCGTAGTCGTTTCGATTGGCGTCGACGTGTTCGATCTTTGAAGAGGAGACCGCTTCGCTTCGCAGCAGAAAGCCGCTGATGGCAGCCATGCGAGAACCCGCCGACACGTCCAACGATGCGACGGCAACAGCGGCCTCTTCGAGTGCCACGATCGTTTCCCGGCTGGGTTCGAACCAAAGCCCCGCAATTTTGGGGGGAAGTGAAACTTCGACTTCGGTGAATAAGCGGTCCTCCCGTGGGGGACGACCTGAGGATTTCCAGGGCATGACCTTGTTTCCATGCGCTGGCCAAGCTGGCAAGAGGTGCTCCAAAGCCTAGTAGGGTGTCCTTTACTGTTATTTTAGCCTTTAAATAACAGTAAAGGGCACGTAGCTGTTCATTTGCACGTACTCATCACAGTTGTGTCAAGGCGCAGCAAGGCCCCTCAGGATCAGAATCCCGAGGGGCCTCACTAGCTCAAAGTGCCAGGACTACTTTCCGGCCGCGAAGCTGCTCACGCACTGCCCCTGGTTCTTGAACACGGGGTGTGGGCTGGTGGTCCACCCACCGTCCTTGCACGCGTCCTTGCCGGTAGAAACAGTCACGCGATACTCCTTCGTGGTGCCGTCCGGCGCCGTCACGGTGATCTCCGCCGTCGGGTTCTCAACGGTGGAATGCTGAACTGTCACCTTTGCGTTGGTGTCCAGCGGGTAGCCGACGACGGCGGGAGTCGCCGACGTCGATAACACCCGGTAGTCGGTGGTCGCCGGGTCGAATCCGACGACGGACGCTTGGTTGACAAGGAGACGCCCGAGGTTTGCGAGTCCGGCGTCAGCCAAACGTGAACCCGCGATGGCTACTTCGGCGACCTTGGTGTACGACGCCGTGGTCACGAACGAAACCCTGATCCCACGGGTGGTGACGGGGTCGAAACGTACGGTGGTGGGGGTGGTGATGGACAGGCCGGTGATGGTTCCGGCCGAGGTGTCCTTCCATGTTCCGGAGGCGTCCTGGTACTGGACTTTAAGGCTCGCCGCAGCCTTTTCCGCAGACGTGACGGTCACGGAGGAAACGGTGTAGTCGCGGCTGAAGGTGTAGCTCAGGCTGTCACCGGCACGGCCGCCGCTCACCCAGTTGGACCATCGCGTGGAGGCGTTGGCATCGCAGGTGTTCTTCGCGATGTAGGAGCCCTCGGTGTAGCTTGCGGTGGCCGTGGTGGTGGGGTCGTCCTTGCAGATATTGGCTACTGGAACGCGGTCCACCACAATAATGGTCAGCGTGGCCGGGAGGCCGTTGGCGGTTCCGGGCACCGTGACGGTTCCCGGGTTTTGCAGAGCTGACTCTGCCACTGCGGACCAGTCCCACGTGACGGCCAGCGGGTTCCGGGCGGGACCATCGGCGATCTGTCCAGGAACGCTGGCCGGGGCCAAGGCCTGTATGGAAGCCACCGATGATCCGGTTCCAACGGTCACGGAAACAGGGTCCGTGGCGATGTAGGAGCCCACCGTGACCGTGAGAACGGCTTCGAAGGTTTGACCGTACGGGTCAACCCCTGAACCGTAGACCGTTACTTTGCCGGCCTTCTGCCACGAGGAAGGATCCACCGGTGCCCAGGTGACGGCCAACTGCTTGCCGGGGCCTGCCTCGTAAACGGGCGTGACCGTGGCTGGCAGGACCGGCGCCGTCCCTACGGGCGTGCTCAGCTCAACAGGGGAAACTCCCAAGAGCTTGAGGTCTGCAATGTCGGTGAAGGCCCACGCCTGGTGTGGGTTGGCCAGGGCTGTTGCTGTGGTTCCGGTTGAGGATGCCAAGGCCACGGACGTACCTGCCGCTGTCTGGTTGCCCGAAACCTGCAGGGCAATCGCGGCACCTGCGTTCACCAAGGACCACTGTTTGCCGTTCTCCGTGGTCACTATCCACTGTGCAGAAGGAGTGGCCTTGGCCTGTTCCAACGTCAGTGTAGACAGTGAAGCCGCACCGCTCTGGCTGCCGTTCAGCACTCCACCGTTGCCTGTGAGCACTCGGCCGTCCTTGTTTGTAAGAACCCAGCGACGATCGTTCGCAAACTCATCTTCCGTAGACACGGCGTTGAACGTCCACATCTGCGGAGCCACACCGGCAGCATCCGTGCCCATTTCTTCAATTGAGGCAGAACCATTGGAGCGGCCCGTCAGGTATTTGCCGCTCGCCTCACCACTGAGGTGATAGCTGTGGCCGTCCTGCACAGGCGCGGCATCGTCCGAAACTCCACTGACGCCGTCGACGACGAACGTCACCACGGATGCGGCGGGAACGTCAAGCGTCGCGGACTTGGAAACGGTGTCGACGGCGACTGGCGCGCCCTTGACGAGTGCATTCTTCTCAGTGTCATCCAGCGGCGACTTGGTGGTGACCACGGGCGTGACCTTGGCGCCGGGCGCGATGCTGCCGAAGCGGCTGAGATCAATGGTGACTTTTTCCGCCGTCGGGGTGTCATTGAAGTGGACCAGGGTGGCGCCGTTGCCGTCAGCGCGGAGGGCACTAGCAGTTTTGGCGTTGTCGTTCTGGATGAGGAAGTCGCCGGGCCGGATGTAGTGCGTGAAGTTCCTGGTGGTGTTGTATTTCTGGTTGGTCAGGACTTTGCACTTGGCCTGTTCCAGGGATGCGCCATCGTTGATGCGGCGGTTGGAGAAGCCTTCGCGGCCTTCGTAATTGCAGTCGAAGTCGATGTAGATGGAGCCCCAGCCCTTGTCTGCCTTTTCCTGCTTGTACGTGTCCTCCACAGGCTGCCAGAAGACCCACGCATTGGGGTCGAGCTCACGGAGATCGTTGACCATGCGGCCGGCGATGCCCAAGCCGTTGGTGATGTTGGAACGGTCCCATCCGCTGGTCGAGTCGCCGAGCGCAGGGTTGCCCGTCCAGAAGCCGCCCACTTCGCTCATCCACAGCGGCTTGTCGGTGGAACCGGCGAGGTCGCGGACCCGACGGCGGTCGTTGGTGCCGTAGGTGTGGACGTTGAGCTGCGCTACAGCGTCTTTGGCTTCCTGGCTGTAGCCGTTCCAGTTGGTCATGAACTTGCTGGGATCCGTCTCGTCCATCGCGGAGATGACGGCGTCCGTGGTGCCCTTTTTGAGCTCGGCGGCCAGCAGCTTGGTCACGCGGTCCTGGGCGGCGGGATAGATCAGCGCACCCTCCTGCTTTTGGGTGTACGTGGTGGGCGGCTTGCCGGTGGCGGCGTTGATGTCCGTGCCCCAGTAGCCCGAGTTCGGCTCGTTGAACGGATCGATGGTGTCCACTGCGATGCCGCTGCCCTTTTCGAGGAGCTCGACGGCGTTCCTCATGTAGGCCGCGAACTTGGCTTCCGCTTCGGGCAGGAGGTTTTCACCCTTGGCGGTGTTCACTTGGCCGGATACGTACCCGCTCTTGGTCATGAACCACGGCGGGGAATTGCTGAACGCCTCCCAGTGGGTGATCTGCTGGTCTGCGGCGAGGCGTTCCACCCACCACCGCTGGTTCTTGTCGGCGTCGGGGTTGTAGGACGCGGGGTCGTCCGGGTTCCAGGCGTTCAGGAACGCGAGCTTGTTGGCCTGCGTTTTGTCCACGGTTCCGTCCGGGTTGTAAAGGTTCGACGCCGGCTGGCCGGGTTGCGCTTCAGCCACCGGCTTCCACCATCCCTCCACAGCGCTGCCATCGTTGAGGTAGTTGGCTACGTCTGAAGCATTTCCGCCGCCCACGTTGTAGCGGGCGATGTTGAGGTTGAGTCCATCCTCCCCGAAAACCTTCTGGTACAGCTCCTCCCGCAGCTCGGGGGAGTAGCCCGCCGTCGCATTCGCGAACCACACCAGGCTGGTTCCCCACCCTTCGAATGCTTCGCCGCGGGTGGCGGGGTTCGGGGTGATGGTGACAGCTGTTGCGTCGTTGGCTTGTGCTTGTGGTGTGGTTGCGGGCAAAAGTGCCAGGCTCGCGGCTGCTGTAACGGCTGCCGCCAGGACTGCCACTGGCCGTCGGATTCTTCGCGCGGAAAACGCCATGGGTGGACCTCATCGTCGGGGTTTCATCGGGTGCTGCCCGGTTTCCGGGAAGGCCGGGCAAAGCCGAGACTATGAGGCTCTTGGGGGCGCAACAAGGCACTCGAACAGGCTCGTTCGTGGTCAGTCAGAAGTGGTCACAGGTGTAACAACTTTGCCCTGCGCTGACCCATGGTTGTATAGATGTATACAAGTACACTTCTCTTGAGGCGGCACGCATGGCAGAACAACCACGAAACACGGGGGCGCACCTTGTCTACGGCGAGTTGAAGCGCCGGATCCTTAGCCTCGAGCTGAAACCGGGTGAGCGTATCTACGAACCCGCCATGGCCACTGCCCTGCAAGTCAGCCGCACGCCCCTTCGGGAAGCCATCCGCCGGTTGGTTTCAGAGAGCTTGCTGGAGCAGCAGCCCACCGGGGGAGTGCTGGTTCCCGCGCTCGATGAGAAGGTCATTTCCGAGCTGTACGATGTTCGCGCAGCGTTGGAGTCCCTGATGGCACGGGAGGCCTGCGCCAAGGCCACCGCCGCGGACCTTGAAGAACTCCGCGGGATACTGGCACGCAATGCTGCCATGGTGGAGTTCGCCGACGAGGCCATGAAGTACGGGGTTGCCCTGCATGCTGCGATCGCCAGGATCGCCGGGAACTCCTGGGCCCAGCGGTTCCATGAGCAGATTGCCAGCCAGGTTGAGCGTTACCGATACTTCACCAACAATGCCCCCGAACGCCGCGATGAAGCACTCTCCAATCACAGGCTCTTGGTCGAAGCGATAGCTTCAAAGGATGCGGAGAAGGCAGCCAAGGTCGCCTTCGATCATGTCATCGGCGCAAGGGATGAGACCTTGCGGGTTATCTCCAGTTCCGGCCTCGTGGTCGAATGATCGGCGAACTTGGAAGGCGTTCGTCCACGGCCCTCCTGATCCACTCGACGCTCATCCAGGCCGTCACGTTCCTGGTCCGCCCGGCCACCACGTACCGCGCACTCGAATTGGATGTTCCCGGGTTCGCCCTTGGCCTTCTCGCCGCCAGCTACGCTGTGTTTCCCCTGTTGCTCGCCCTGCCCATCGGCGGACTGGTGGACCGCCTCGGTGAGCGTCGGCTCATGGCGATCGGGGCCGCCGTCGTACTGGGCTGTTCTGCTTTTCTGCTGTTCTGGGGAACGTCAGTTCCTGCGCTTGTAACCGGGACGGCACTTCTTGGTGCCGGTCAGCTGGCCTGTGTTGTGGGGCAGCAAGCGGTGGTCGCGAACAACGCGGCGTCGTCGCGCTTGGACTCTGCTTTCGGGTACCTGACCTTCGCCGCGTCTCTGGGCCAGGCCTTGGGACCGTTGGCCATTTCCGTGGTTGGCGGTGCTTCAGTTCGCCCGAACACACAGGCGATCTTCCTTCTCGCGACTGCCATGAGCTTGGTGATGTTCCTGACCACGTTCGTGATCTCTGCGAAGGTCAGTCGAGGCCGGCGCACGCCGAAGGGCACTGGCACCAAGGGCAATTCGTTGGCACTTCTCAGGACGCCCGGCGTGATCCGCGCGTTGGCAACCAGCGCCACCGTCCTGGCAGTAGTGGACCTGACAGTGGTCTACCTTCCGGCACTCGGCGCCGAACGCGGCCTCACGGCGGCCACCGTGGGCCTGATGCTGACCGTCCGGGCGGTGTTTTCCATGGTTTCCCGGCTGGGACTCGGCAGCGTGTCCCGAAAGCTTGGGCGTATGAAACTGCTGATCCTGAGCCTGGCCATCTCCACAGGGGCCCTGGCTGTGGCCGCCGTCCCGATGCCCGAGTGGCTGCTGTTTGTCGTCCTGGCGTTCCTCGGCCTCGGGCTGGGAATTGGCCAACCACTGACAATGTCCTGGCTCTCGGCCCAAGCGCCGGAAGGCCAACGCGGGCGGGCGCTGGCCTTGAGGCTTGCCGGAAACAGGGTGGGCCAAGTGGTCCTGCCCAGCGTCATCGGCGTGGTGGCGGTAGGCCTTGGGGCGGCGGGCGTGTTCCTGGCGTCCGCGGTAGCCGTCGGCGGAACAATGCTGTTACTGCGCGGTGTGCGGCTGGACGACTGACCGGGAGATCACTCCGCGAACAGCGCCGCCAGGTCGTCCGCCGTCAACGAGCCACCGGCCAAGGCGTCACCTTCCATCACATCTGCGAACAGCTGCGATTTCTTGGCCTTCAGCGCCATGACCTTCTCTTCGATGGTGTCCTTCGCGACCAGTCGGTAGACCATGACGTTCCGGGCCTGCCCAATACGGTGCGTGCGGTCAACCGCCTGGGCTTCGGACGCCGGGTTCCACCACGGATCCAGCAGGAACACGTAGTCGGCCTCGGTCAGGTTGAGCCCGAAGCCACCGGCCTTCAGCGAGATCAGGAACACCGGGGCGGCACCGTTCTTGAACTCGCTGACCACGTCGCCGCGGTTCCGGGTGCTGCCGTCGAGGTAGCAGTACTCCACGCCCTCTTCGTCCAGGCGCTCGCGGACCTTCCCCAGGAACCCGGTGAACTGGCTGAAGATCAGCGTCCGGTGGCCCTCGGAAATGACGTCCTCCAGCTGCTCGAACAACACATCCAGCTTGGAGGACCGAACCCCGGACAATGACGAATCCACCAACGACGCATCCAAACTCAGCTGCCGCAGCAACGTCAACGACTGGAAGATGGTGAAGCGGTTCTTGTTCACGTCATCAATCAGACCCAGGATCTTCTGTCGCTCACGCTGCAGGTGCGTCTGGTAAACCTTCTGGTGCCGCGGGTTCAGCACGACCTCCAGGATCTGCTCCTGCTTGGGTGGCAGATCCTTGATGACCTGCTCTTTGGTGCGGCGCATCATCAGCGGACGCACACGACGCCGGAGCTTGCCCAGCTGCGCCGAGTCGCCGTTCTTTTCCACCGGCTTTTGATAGTTCTCGGCGAACCGTTTGGGGCTCGGGAACAGGCCCGGCGCAACAATCGACGTCAGCGCCCAGAACTCCATCAGGTTGTTCTCCAGCGGCGTGCCGGTGATGGCCAACTTGAACCTGGCCGGCAGCTTCCGGGCGCACTGGTACGCCTTGGACTGGTGGTTCTTCACGAACTGCGCCTCGTCCAGCATCAGTCCGGCCCACTGGAACGATGCATAGGCGTCGTAATCAATGCGGAAGAGGGCATAAGAGGTAATAACGACGTCGGCACCCGCCAACGCTTCGACAGGGGACAGGCCGCTCTTGGCGAAAGTTTCACCGACGGTGCGCACCACGAGCCCGGGAGCGAACCGCTGCGCTTCCAGGGCCCAGTTGCTCACGACACTCGTAGGGGCAACCACCAGGAAGGGAGCTCGCGGAGTCACCTCAGCAGAGTCACCCTGGGCGGCCGCAGCAGTCTCCGCAGCCAAGTCCTTCGCCGCGCAGATCAGCGCAATGGCCTGCACGGTCTTACCCAGGCCCATGTCGTCCGCAAGCACACCCCCGAGGCTGTGCTTGTACAGGAAGCTGAGCCAGTTGAACCCTTCGAGCTGATACGGACGCAGCTCAGCGTTAAGGCCGGCCGGCAGCGGCAGCCCGGTCACGCCGTCGTCGAGCAATCCGCCCACAGCCTCACGCCACGCGGCGGCTTGGTCGTCCACAATTCCAAGCTGGGCGAGCTCGTCCCAGAGCCCGGCCTGGAAGCGGCTGATCTGCAGCGTGCCGTCCTTGTTGTCCGGGTTGTCCTGCAGGGACCGGGCTTCGTCGATCAGCGCGCGCAGCTGGTGCAACTCGGGCAGGTCCAGCGAGAAGTAGGCTCCGCTGGGCAGCAGCATGCGGCTCATCCCGGCCGCGAGGGCCGAGAACACTGCGGCAAAGGAGACGGGTTCGCCCTCAAGCGTGATCACGATGCCGAGGTCGAACCAGTCGCCGCTGGCCGTTTCCTTGGTGGAGATGGACACCACGGGAGCTTCGGCAGCTTCACGGTAATCCGCGATGTCACCGGACGTTTCCACTACGACGTCGGGCAGTTCCCGCAGCGCCGGAAGTACCTCTTCGGTGAACGCCAGGGTGTCCAGGCCACCCAATTCAACGCTTGCTGCGAGACGCGGAGCGCCCCAGCCACCGGTGGCGGACTCGGCCAACGCCGAAACCACATCCCACGGCCGGCCAAGCGACTCAAGGATGCGGGCTTCTTCGGGGTCGTCCCTGTAGCCACGGTCCTCTGGATGCCGCCATAAGGGTTGGGCGGTGACCAGGGTGCCGGACTTGTAATGCCACTCCCAGTGCAACCGGACCTTGTGATCGTTTCCGTAATTGGCCAGCAGGGACAGTGTGGGGACAGCCAGGGTGGGCAGCTCCACCGATTCGTCCGCGGCCTGCACCGGCGTGGATTGTCGCAATTTGGGGTAGAACGAGGTCAGGAACCGGCTCTCATCCTCGGCCGGAATCTGAAGCGTTTGGCCGTCCATGACGAATTCAAGGAGCTCGTCCGTGATGCCGCCCTCGATCGGGGCAAGGGTGATCAGGTTCTTTTGCTGCGACACTCCGGGCAGGACGTCCCCGGAATGCGTGAAGAAGATTCCGTTGGCCGGCTTGCCCAAGAAGCCCACCGAGGCAGCGTCAACCGGCTCCCCGGCCACGGTGACTGACGGCGCTAGTTGCAGGCCGCCGTCGTGCGCTTCTGTTGTGGCGTCCGGGGCTGCGTCCAATCGCGCCAAACTCAGTCCGACGACCGCGGGTTGCGCCTCCACGCGGACGGGCTCGCTCCCGGCGGAGTGGATGAGGGGGATGCCGGCTTTGGTGGCGTCGGCGAGGAGGGTCCAGAGGTTCTTGGCAGCGAAGTCGTTCAGGCTCAGCCACATGGCCCCCGACGGTTGCTGTCGGCCATTACTTGAACCGTGGGCGGCGAGGAATGTCTGAAGCCATTCGACGTGGACCTCGTTGAATTCCCGCCGGAAGCTGACATAGCTGAGGTTGTTCCAGGAGACGTCGCCGCGGATCCATTTGCCCTTGGCGCCCATCATGACGGGACGCGCCTTGAGCTGGCGGACGCTGCGCATGGGGTCCCGGCGGCCTGTGTAGGAGAAGTGCGCGGCCGGCTCTTCCACCTCGAACTGGAGCGCGAGTTGGATGCCTGCCGCGCTCGGAGCAGTGCCTGGCTTCGTGATCAGCCTGTTGAGCGCTTGTTCCCACGCCGGACGGGCAGTGCCGCCCTGCTGGCCCGAGCCGACCCTGGAGGTTTGAATTCCAGGAGCCTGGGAAAGGAGCTGCGCCCGGATGGTGGGGTGGTCCTCCGCAGTGAAGAGCAGCGCGGCAACGTGCTTGCAGTCCTTGCGGACCGGGCAACTGCAGATTCCTACCGTGCAGCTCCAGCCGCTGGGCTTCCGAACCAGTTTTGCCGACGTCGAATAAGGCTGCGGACCGGCCCCGCGGACCTTGCCCATCAGAAGGCCCGTGGCTGCGTCGAAAGTAATCCCGCTGACGCGGCTGCCCATGGCATAGGCCAGTCCGGCCGCCAGGGAGCGGTCGTTAATGGCAGGAGTCTGTATGGCCAGTTCCCAGGTTTCGTCTGTGTGGGACGGCATGCGTCGGGCTACTTTCGGCAGGAGGTTATCTGCTCAATCTTAGTCAGCAGAAAACGGCTCCCAAACTTCGCCCTCCGTTAACCTCTTCCTCGATTGCCGCGCCGCTCCCACGCGTACGTTGAAAGTGTCCGGAGCACCATCAGCTTTCAGCAGTGAGGATTTCCCATGACTACCAACGAGTACCCCGTCGTCCTGAACAAGACCAGCTTCGAAGCCGGCAATGCGGATGTAGTGGATTCCAACGTCAACGTCGTGAACCAGATGTACCAGGAGCTCCTCAACAGCGACGAAATCGCACCCGCTGCGCTCAACAGCTTCTTTGTGGACTTTTACCTGACCCAGGCACTCTCCGGCGGCTTCGCCCAGTACGTCTTCACCGCACCGGAACGTGAGGAAGTGGATGCTTACGTCCGCGCGGGCCTCGAAGGCATGGGCGCCACCCGCCACCTGGACCTCTTCAACCGCACGGCGGCCACGTTCGATGCACTCACCGAGGACGAAGCAGAGGCTTACCTCGACGGCGAACTGGACGAGTCCGAAACGCCGCCGGCTTCCGTTGTGACCTTGGACGAGCTCGACGGCGAGTTCGAAGCCCTGCTTGAGGAAGAGGACATCATCGATCTCAACGCGGCTTACCTCCGCGACCAGTCCGAACTGCTGGTCCTGACCGACGAAGAAATCGAAGCTCACATCGCCGAGCGTGTCGCACAGATTCCGGACCTCGCCGAGCGCCAGGCCGAAGCTGACGAAGAAGCCCTCGCCAACGCCCCGGAGTTCGAGGTCATCATCCGCGAACTCTGCGATGTGGCCGGTTACGCCCTGGAAAAGATCACCATGGGCGATCCCAACTACGAGCACGACGGCGTCAAGACCCTCGCCTGGCACTTCTCCACCGACCACGGCGACTACCTCATGATCGAGGACGACGACGAGGCCTTCATGATCCACCCGGAGACCAAGGAAATCATCGCTGCCGTGGAGTTCGAAGAGTCCGAGGAATTCGCCGACGCGTAAGTCCTTTTCCGCCGAGGTCGCTGGAACGCTGTGGGTTCGCCGGTTAGCTCCGGCGACCTCGCAGTGCTTCCGGCGAATTCGGTGCTCTAGCTTGCTCTCGCCTGCCGGAACTTGAGGAAGCCCCACACGATGGATGCCTGCCAGCAGGCCAACAGGCCCACCCAGATCCAGTCCAGGCCACGCTCAGTGGAATTGATGATCATGGCTACGAGCCCCAAAGTCCACGCGAGTTCCTGCACCCCCAGGAACGTCAAGGTCGGCGTCTTTTTGCTGCTGATGTCCTGTGTCATTTTCTCTCCCCAGTGAGTAGCCTGCAGTCTAGCGGACCCATGCATCGGCCTGGCTTGGGGTTCGGGCCCCCGAATCCGCCCCAAAGCTGCGGCGGCGTGTGCAAAACTCCGGCGAATTCACAGCATTCCCCGGTTCCCGGCAATGCACTGTCCACATAGCCGGATGTGCCCGTTCCGGCCCGTGGTCCATGGCGGCCAAGCTGAACCGGTGAACACACAGTCAACGCACAAAAACAGCACAGCGGCACCAGCACTCCCTTTGCATGGGTACATGTGGAGGACCGATGAGTTGCTCCGGTTGGGTTTTAACAGTCGGCGGGTCAAAGCTCTGGTGGACTCCGGTGAACTGCTCCGCATAAGGTACGGGTGCTACATCAGGGCCAGTAAGTGGCAGTCACTTAGCCTCGGCGGGCAGGCCAGGGAACGGATCATGGCCCATGCCCACGGAACACTGACCACGTCGACGGGCGGTTTCATTTACAGCCATTTGTCTGCGGCACGGCTCCACGGCCTGTTCGTATGGGGCGTGGACGACAAGGTTCATGTCCTGCACTGTGCCAGGCCATCCTCGGACCGATGGGGCAAGGATGTTCGGGGACACTCGGAAAGCTTCACTGAGGATGATGTTGAGCCGGTTCAGGGTTTGCGTGCGACTACGCTGGACCGCACCATATTCGACTGCGCCAGAATGCTGAGCTATCCGAAAGCGCTGGTGATCATGGACCACGGATTACGCGTAGGCGCCGACATCAACGCACTTGAAGACCTGGCAGCAGCCTCTTCCGGAAAACGGGGTGTCCGCACGCTCCGCAAGGCCCTGGCCAACGCGGATCCGCGGTCCGAGTCTGCTGGCGAGACACTGACCCGTGAGCTGATGCAGAGGTTGCGGATCAAGCCTCCGCAGCCACAATTCGAGGTGCAGTCCCGTATGGGTTTTCATCGCATGGACTTCGCTTGGGAAGAGGAAAAACTGGCGCTGGAGTTCGATGGTCGAACCAAATATTTCGACTTCAGTCCGACAGACGAGGTCATCTTTCAAGAACGACGGCGGGAAAAGGCACTCGTCGAGGAGGGCTGGCGGTTTCTCCGGATCGAATGGAAGGACCTTTTTCAGGAGCGTGCCTTCAAGGAGCGCGTCCTTCGTGCGCTCGGGTGATGCGGCCGGCTCGCGAGTTCGCGGGAACCCTGCCTGTTCGCACGCAACCTTTCGGCGAGATCGCAGGCTTCCCGCGATCTCGGTGCAACACCCCAGTAGCTGGAGGAAGAATGGTTCACGAGGCTGAACCATTTACCTGTGCGCGTCGTCGTATAGGCGAAGGGGCGGAGGACAACAGTGAGGGAGGTGGCTATGCCGTTGGACGAAGACGTGGTGGCGGCGATCTACCGCGATCACGGCACGGCTCTGAAGCGTTTCGTGCTGAGCTGCACCTCCGACGCCCACCAAGCAGACGACGTCGTGCAGGAAACCATCCTCAAGGTGTGGCAACATGCCCCCCAGATCACAGGAAGCCTGCGCAGCTACCTCTTCCGGACGGCCCGCAACGTCATTATCGACAACTACCGAAGGCACAGCGTCGCCCTGCTGAAGCCGGTGAACAGGACCTCCCGGACCACGCGGCCACCGAACGCGTGGACGAGCTCCTGAACAGGGTGCTCATGGAGGAAGCGTTGCTCCGGCTCAGCCACGAACACCGGCAGGTATTGGTGGCCCTCCACTACCAAAGGTTCACCGTCAGCGAGGCAGCATTGCAGCTGAACATTCCGGCGGGAACCGTGAAGTCCAGGGCTTTCTACGCTGTGAAAGCCCTCCGAACAATCCTTGATGAAATGGGGGTGGAACGATGAACGGCAACTCCGTCCACCAGTTATTGGGCGCCTACCTTTTGGGTGGGCTGGAGCCCGACGAAGCCCGTACGTTTGAGGACCACCTCGCCACCTGCGTTGAGTGTCGTCATGAGCTGGAAGAGCTTGTAAGCCTGCCGGCATTGCTCGACGCCGTTCCCCGGGCTGATGCTGTCGCGCTCACGGTCGCTGGCGGTACGGACACGCTCTCACCGTTGGAACCCGAGGCGCTTCCTGAAAAAGTCCTGGTGGACTTGTCGGTCCGCAGGCGGACATCACGACGGCGGTGGGCGGCTTTGGTGGGTGCGGTTGCCGCTGCTTGCCTGGCTGTTGGCTTCCTCGCCGGGCCCCTGCTGAACCAGCCTCCGAAACCGGACGCAAGCTACTCGGTGCAGTCGGACAACGGTTTGCAATTGACAGTGGGCATGGTGAAGAAGAACTGGGGCACTGAGCTCGCTGTGGAAGGGCGCTCGATGCCACTGGAAGGCACCCTGTATCTGTGGGTAAAGGGCCGGGACGGCGCCGAAGAACGCACCTGCGGATGGACGGCCACTCAGAGCGGCCGGATCAAGATCACCGGGGCCACTCCGGTGCAGTTGGCTGGCATCGCTGGAGTTGAGCTTCGCGACGAAGCCGAGAAAACGGTGGCCTCGATTTCGGTGCCGTAAACCTTAGGTGTCCCCAACCCCTGTGCCCTTGGCGCGTAGTTCGGCCACCAGCGCAGGGTTCTCGCAGGCCTTGGCGAATGCCTCGATCCGGCGTTCGATCTCCCGGCCAAGGAGCCAGCCGCCAATTTTCTCGGCCAACGGCTTCACCAGAGCCGGCCGGCACGAAAAGGTGTATTTCCAGACTGCCCGGGTGCCGCCGTCGTCCGGGGTGAACCGCCAACCACCGCCGAAGTTTTCAAAGAACCACGGCCCGGACACCATGGTCATGCCCACGTTTCGGGGTGGGGTGTAAGAGACGTATTCGCTGACCATCTTCAGGCCCATGCGGGAAACGGTCCGTGTCCTGACACCTTTGCCTGCGGCCGTGGCTCCGTCCAGGAAAGCCTGGGCGGAAATGAACGGGTCCCATGTGAGCCGGAATGCACCAGTGGTCTGGGAGAGGGCGAAAGCGGTCTCCGGATCCAACCGGATGAATCGTTCGGCGCGCACCTGCGGCATTAGAACCCCTGCCCTGAACCGAGCACCAGAAACACCATGAAAACAATGCCAAAGATGTTGATCGCCATGATGGCCAAACCGATGATGCCCGTGATGCGTCCGGCGTTCATCCGGCCGGCCCGGAAGACGGCGATCAGCCCGCTCACCACTGCAACGATCGCCAGCACCACCGCAGTCCCCGCCAGGACAAGCGCACCAAACCACCATGCATCGTTGCCCTCGTTGTAACGGCTCATGGCGGATGCGACGGCTGCGATGCCCAAGGGGATGCTGACCACGGCTGCGACGGGCGAGAGCACGGCCGCGATGATGCTGGTGATTCCGGCACCCAAGCCACGGTTACCTGTCCGTTGGGGTTGCTGGTAGTAGTCCACCGGTGGCTGATAGCTCATGGTTCCCCCAAAGGTCCTTCGGCTAGATCTTGCGGTAAGTGAGGTCGAAGATCATGCGCCCGGCCTCGTGGGCTTTGTTCTCAAAGCTGGTCCTGATGCGGCCGTCGAACCGGGGAGCCCAACCCCCTTCTTCATCCACGCCCTCGTTCGGACCAGTGTGTTCGGTGCTGACCGGCGCGCGGCCTTCCCTCACCGGTGCGCCGCCCACAACGGATTCGACGCCGGACTGCCACACTTGCGTCAGTGGGCTCTCCTCGCCGCTGCGCTCGCCTTCGTGCATGTTCTCGAATTCCGTGGAATCTGCCAGCACTTCGCGGACGTGCACTGCGTAGTTGGACCAGTCCGTAGCGATGCGCCAGTAGCCACCCTTTTCGAGGGCTTTTGCGGCGACCGAAGCGAACGCGGGCTGGATGAGCCGGCGTTTGTGGTGCCGGGCTTTATGCCACGGGTCCGGGAAGAACACCCAAAGCTCGCTGACCGAACCCTCGGGAAGCATCGACTCGAGGACCTCGGGGGCGTTGGCTTCCACCACGCGCACATTGGTCAGGCCGCGGCTGTTGATCTTGATGATGGTGTTCGCCAAACCGGGCGTGTAGACCTCGACGGCCAAAAAGTCCTTGTCCGGGTTCTGCTCAGCGGCATGTACGACGGCGTCACCCAGGCCTGAACCGATCTCCACAATCAGCGGTGCCTTACGCCCGAAAACGGCCTCGGCATCGAACGTGTAATCGGGGTGCACGGAGGTGTTGGCGACGTGGCGTGGGACCTGGATAGCCCAGCGCTCGGCGTGCTCTTCCCAGGCGGCCTGCCTGCGACCCTGCAGGCGGGTTCCGCGGCGCACGAAGCTGACCGGACGGCCACCGTAGGTTCCGAAGGAGGCTTGGCTGCCGGGCGTGACGGGTCGCGGGGAATCTGGGGTTTCACTCATCGCTTCCAGAATACTTTGGTTGGGGCTGTGGGTTCTCCCGCCGAGAGCCAGGGGTCCGGGTGGCCCGCTTGCCTGAACGTGACGTGCCTTTGCTCCTTCTCAGGAGGGGAGACGTTTCGTTGATGCAATTGGCCGGCAACGGGAGAATAGGGGAATGGTTGCAAGCGAGGACACACTTGAAGAGGTCTTTACGTCCTTGGCAGATGCCACCGCAGGGCGCACCCCGTTCACTCTGGGTTTCCTTGGGAGCCTTGGGCTGGACGGAGGACCGAGGATCCGTGCCGTCATTCTCCGTGCCTTCGACCGCGCGACGGGACAGATCATGGTTGCCACCAACGCTTTCTCCGAGAAGGTCGCTGAGATTGAACGGGTACCCTCTGTTGCCCTGACGATGTACGACGACAACCGTGGGGTGCAATTGCGCATCAGGGGCACTGCGTCCTTTATTGATGACGCTGACGAGCGAAGCCGTGCCTGGGACCGGGTAAGCCCGGGCGGCCGTCATCTCTATGCCTCGGGCCGTGTTCCGGGCACGCCCCTCCCGGGTTCCCCGGAGTCCGATGGGGAGCCGGTTGTGGGTGAAAAGGCATTTGACCGTTTTGCCTGGATGGCAATTGAGATGGCAGACGTGGATTGGCTCGACCTTTCAGGGACTACGCACAGGCGCTGGAAGTTCACCCCCAAAGCCGGCGTGTGGAGCGGTCAGGAGATCGTTCCCTGACGGCAAGGGAAACCACGGTCAAAGCCGGTCACATCCCGCCCACCAAGCACCTGGTTCAACCCGGCTGACAGAATAGGACGTGTGACCTCCTCGACGACGCCCGGCTACCCAGAGAAATCAGTCCTGTCCGACCTCGCAGTGGACGCCGAGATCGGCGAGGAACCACCAGCGGATCCCACGCAACTGAGTGCAAAGCGGGGCCTCGTGTACCTGGCCATCTGCCTGGTGCTGATTGGCCTCAACCTACGCACGGTCTTCTCCAGCTTCTCCGCGGTCCTGCCGGAAATAACGTCCGACGCCGGTTTGCCCGGCTGGTCGCTCGTGGTCCTCACCACGGTGCCAGTCACTTTGCTGGGCGTGTTCGCGCCGCTTGCCCCCATCCTGGCCCGCAGGTTCGGAGCAGAACGGGTGCTCCTGGGCGCCATGGCCGTCCTCACCGCAGGTCTGCTGCTGCGGCCCCTGGAGATCCCCGGAGCAGGACACCTTCCCACGCTTCTCGCTGGCACCGCGGCCTGCGGAGCGGCCATTGCCCTGTGCAACGTCCTCCTTCCCGGCGTCGTCAAAAGGGACTTCCCGCACCGCATGGGCCTGATGGGCGGCCTCTACACCACAGCGATATGCGCATCGGCGGCCCTTGGCGCGGGCTTCACGTATCCGGTCTTTGCGGCAACCGGCCACTGGACCTCGGCGCTGTGGTTCTGGGCGGTGCCTGCCGCCGTCGTACTTCTGCTGTTCCTGCCGGTGGCAATCCGCCAGCCGGCGGTAAAGCACCAGGCAGTCCACGGTGGCGTGAACGTGTGGCGCTCAGCCGTAGCCTGGCAGGTCACGATGTTCATGGTGCTGCAGGCGATGATGTCGTTCAGTGTGTTCGCATGGATGGCGCCCATCCTGCGCGATCGGGGGATAGACGGCAGCACGGCGGGTCTGATCGTCTCGGTGTCGATCGTGCTGCAGATGCTGGGCTCACTGTTTGCCCCGGCGTTGGCCACACGTTTCAAGGACCAGCGGATCATCAACATGGTGGTGGCTTTGATGACGGGCGGTGGGTTCGCGCTCACGATCTTCGGCCCCACCGAACTCATCTGGGTCTGGACGGGGTTGAACGGGCTGGGCCAAGGATCGCTCACCGCGGTGGCCCTCACCATGATCATGGTCCGCACCCGTGACGCCCATACGGCCGCGCACCTGTCCGGGATGATGCAGGGAGTTGGCTATGGCGTGGGCTCGGTCGGCACCCTCTTGGTCGGACAGCTGCACCAAGCCACGGGTGGGTTCGCAGCAGCCGGAATCCTGTTCCTGGTGGTCGGGTCCTTGGCCGCGTTCTTCGGTTACCGGGCAGGCAGGGACCGCTTCGTTTAACCCAAGTAGGTGACAGCACACGTCGCAATGAGGGCTCATTGGAACATGTGCTGTCACCCAGTTGGGAAGACTTAGACGGTCAGGTCCTTGCCCTTCGTCTCCGGGATGGAGAAGGCGAACGCGATGCCGACCAGCAGCAGGATCACCGCGTACACATTGAACAGGTAGCCCTGCCCGATGCTGCCGAGCCAGGTCTGCAGGTACGGGGCCGTGCCACCGAAGGCCGCGACACAGATGGAATACGGAACGCCGACTCCGATGGTGCGGATGTGCGTCGGGAACAGTTCGGCGTAGACGGCCGGGACAATTGCAGCGCTGCCGGCGATGAAGAACAGCATCACGGACATGGACACGGCCAGCTGCCACGGCGAATCCTTGAGCAGCCACGTCATGGGGAAGTGCAGGAGGGCGGCGCCGGCGGCTGAAACGATGATGACAGGCTTGCGGCCGATGCGGTCCGAGAGTTTGCCCCAGAACGGCAGGGCGGCGATGAACACCACATTGGCAATAACACCTGCCCACAACGCTTCACCGCGGTCCATCTTCAAGGAGGTGGCTGCATAGCTCGGCGCCACGACTCCCCAGATGTAGTAGACAACCGTCAGGCCCACAGTCAGGCCAATGACCTGGAACGCCTGCTTGCGGTACTTAATGATCTGCGGCAGGATCGGCAGGCGCTTCTCGGTGGGAGCCTCTGCCTCGAATGCTTCGGTTTCCTTCATCTTGGCCCGCATGAACAAGGCGTAGATACCCAGGACTCCACCGATCAGGAAGGGGATCCGCCAACCCCAAGCGCTCATGTCTTCCTTGCTCAGGACGTTGGTCAGGATGGCCCCCAGCAGCGTTCCGGCCAGGATTCCGGCGGTCCCCGAGGTGTAGATGAGGGTTGCCCAGAAGCCGCGATGTTCCTTGGGTGCCATCTCGGACAAGTACGTTTGCGACGACGGCAACTCACCACCGTGCGCAAGGCCCTGGATGAGCCGGGCCACCAGCAGCATCACCGATGCGAAGGCACCGACGGCGGCGAACGTCGGCGCGATGCCGATGAGGAGGCTCCCCACCGCGCCCAGCGCGACGGCAACGGTCATGGACGTCTTCCGGCCGATCCGGTCGCCAATCCAGCCGAACACGAAGCCGCCAAACGGCCGCGCGACAAACCCGACGGCGAAGATCGCCAGAGTGGACAGCACGGCTGACGTGGGGTCGGCCTGGCTGAACAAGGCGCTGGCGATGAATGGTGAGAACGTCGCGTAGATTGCCCAGTCGTACCATTCAACGGCGTTGCCGATGCCGGTTCCAATGAGCGTCCGCGCGTGGGATTTGTGGACCGTGACGTCGGGGGACGTTCCTGCGGTGGTGGTCATGAGATTCTCCAAGGTGGGGCGGGCTGGGAGGTGGGGCTTAGTTGCCGGCGAGGGCGGCGATGCGGGATACCGCGAGTTCGGCATACAGCGCTGCACCATCGGTGAGGACGCCGTCGTCGAACATTGCGTAAGGCGAGTGGTTGAACGGCGACGTCGTGTGGTCGGCGCCGGGGGCAACAGCACTGAGTCCCACGAAGGTGCCGGGGACTTCGGCGAGGACGCGGGAGAAGTCCTCGGAACCGCTCAGCGGCGTGGCCATGCGGGTATGCCGGGACTCACCGAACATTCCGGCGATGACCTTCTCCGCCGTGGTGGTCTCATCCTCATCGTTGATGGTGAGGGGGTACTCCTCCTGGTAGTGCACGTCCGCCTCCAAACCGTGGGCTGCAGCGATGCCATGCAGAAGCCTGGGTACTGCTTCCATCATCTTCCGCCGGGACTCCTCTGAGAAGGTCCGGATGGTGGCTTCGATGCGGGCGGTCTCGGGGATCACGTTGCGCTTGGTTCCTGCGTGGAGCACACCGACTGTCAGGACTACGGGATCGAACATGTTGAACTGCCGGGTCACCATGACCTGCAGGGCGGTGACCATTTCGGCGGCGGCCGTGACGGGATCCTTTGCCGAATAGGGTGCAGAGCCGTGGCCACCGGCGCCCAGCACAGTGACAACAAGGCCGTCGGAGGAACTGAGCATGACGCCGGGCTTGGTGACGAATTGGCCGTGGGGTTCCAGCGAGGAGAACACGTGCATCCCATAGGCGGTGTCGGCTCGGCGGCCAGCGGCATCCAGGACGCCTTCCTTGATCATGTAGCTGGCACCGTCGAAGCCTTCCTCGCCCGGCTGGAACATGAGGATGACGTCACCGGCCAGCTGGTCGCGGCGTTCGGCAAGCAGGGTGGCAGCGCCGGCCAGCATGGAGGTGTGGAGGTCGTGGCCGCAGGCGTGCATCGCGCCATCGATACGGGAGGTGTAGTCCACGCCGGTGGTCTCCTGGACAGGGAGTCCATCCATGTCGGCCCGCAGCAACACCACGGGCTTCCCGGCCGAAGCGTGAGCCGCACCGCCGCGCAGAACCGCTGTGACCGACGTCGTTTCCTTGCCAAGGGTGATCTCGTACGGGAGCCCGTCCAGCGCCTTGAGAACCTTTTCCTGGGTCCGGGGGAGCTGCAGTCCGATTTCGGGTTCACGGTGGAGGTCGTGCCGGAGGCGGACGATGTCGTCCTTCAACTCGCGGGCGTCGGCAGCGATGGTCATGGGTTCTCCTGGTCTTTCCGGGAATGGGTTCCTCATGCCATTCTGGGGTGATGTGATTCACATGTCGGGAAACATCTGGAAATATGCACATAAGTCATGGATTTGGCAGAAAAAATGCAGGCTTCTGGGAGAATTGGCTCATGGAGCTCAGTGAAGAAGATCTGCGACTGATCAACGCCCTGCAGATTTCGCCCCGGATCAGCTGGTCAGAGGCCGGTGAAGTCCTGGGCGTCCACGCCACCACGCTGGCGTCACGATGGGAGCGGTTGAAGTCCGCAGGGGCAGCCTGGACCACGGCGCACCTGATGGGCGATCCCAAGGACATGTGCCTGGCCATGGTGGATATCGACTGCGAAATGCATCTGAGGCCGGATGTCACGTCGGCCGTGGCTCAGCTCCCCGAAGTCATCACCGTTGAAGAGGCCGCCAGCAACCGCGACCTCACCCTGACGGTCATCACCCAGGACCTGGAGCAGTTCAGCACCCAGTTGTTACCCCGGCTGAAAGAGATCCGCGGACTCACCAAATACCACACGGCACTGTGCACACGGATCCACACCAGTGGCTACGCGTGGCGGCTCAACGTCCTCACCAGGGCAGAGCAGCAGGCACTCCGGGCGCTCGCCGGACCCGAATCGGCCAACCCGTCAGCGCCGGACGCCATCGTGGTCCCGCTCCCTGAGAGCCATTTGGCGCTCATCCCGTTCCTCGCGCGCGACGGTCGGGCAACGGCAGCAGACATCGCCCGCGCTCTGGGCCGCAATCCCGCCACGGTCCAACGCCAACTGGGGCGGGTCCTGAACAGCCGTATGCTGTCCTTCCGTTGCGAAATAGCCCAGCAGTTCTCCGGCTTCCCCATCACTGTCCAATGGTTCGCGAACGTTCCGGCAGGCGAACACGAAGCCGCCGCGACAGAACTCCGGGCCATTCGGAACATCCGCTTCTCCGCATCCACCACTGGCCGCACCAACTTCACCATGATCATGTGGCTGCGCTCGCTCGCCGAGGTCATGGAAATGGAACTCACCATCCAGCAGCGGATTCCCGGCATTGAACTGGTGGAGAGCGTGGTCATGCTGAACACGGCGAAGCGGGTCGGGTGGATGCTGAACCCGGACTCGACTGCCACGGGCAAGGTGGTTCCGCCCTATGGGGAGCTGCTGCCTGACGGTATCTAAGCGTGCTTGGTAGCCCTCAAGACGGTGTCCAAGGTGCTGCCGGACTCGCCGTTGGGGCCGGAGACCTTGCGCTCGCGGTCCGTCAGGACATTCACGAACCACGGCTCGCGGTCCAGCCTCAGGGCGCCCGCCAGCTGTTCAGGAGTGAAGAACATGCCGGAGTCGTGGTGGTGGCTCCACGACGGGAGACCGTGCGGGTGATGACCCACGATTAACAACGTGCCACCCGGCGCGACTGCCGCTGCCGCCAATGCCACGGAATCCCGCCACGGCAGGAGGGGTGAGTGCAGGAATTGCGCCGAGACCAGATCGAAGACCGGCTCCGGCTCCCATTCGGTAAGGTCCTGTTGCTGCCAGATGATGCGTTCATCCTGGCCGGCTTCCGCTGCATGCGCAGCTGCCCGTTCAAGCGCGACGGCGGATACGTCCAACGCGGTGACGGTCCAGCCTTGCTGGGCCAACCAAATAGCGTCACCGCCTTCCCCGGAGCCCAGGTCCACAGCCCTTCCCGGCTCCAGCCCAGTGACCTCAGCGACCAGTTGCGGGTTGGGATTCCCGCTCCAGACCTTGGTCCGCTCCCGGTACATGCCATCCCACATGTCCACGGCGTTGTCCGCGTCCTCATGGAGGTTGAGGCCGCGCTGCTGCGCTCCTTCATGCTGGTGCCCGTGCTGGTGAGCGCCTGCACTGGTGGGGTGTTCGCTCAGGGGAGTACCGCCGTCGTGCGTCATTTCAGTCATATGCCAAGCGTGCCGCTACGGGCGGACAGAAGGCAATGCCTGTTGCTGGTTCGGCAAAGTCCAGCGTTGGGCACCGGCGCCGGAGGCACCGAGCTCGTCCGACGGGTTCTGCAGCGTGCACGATTTCAGGCTCAAGCAGCCACAGCCGATGCACCCGTCAAGGTCGTTACGCAGATGCTCCAGTGCGGCGATCCGCTGGTCCAACTCCTCGCGCCACCGCAGCGACAGTTTGGCCCAATCGCGCTTGGTGGGGGTCCGGCCGTCCGGCAGGGAATCCAACGCCTCGCGGATGTCCTTCAACGGCAGGCCCACCCGTTGCGAGGTCTTGATGAACGCGACCCGCCGCAGCATGTCGCGCCGGTACCGCCGCTGGTTGCCGGCAGTGCGTTCGGCTTCGATGAGCCCGTTGCGTTCGTAGAAATGAAGGGCCGACGGCGACACTCCACTGCGCTCGGACAGCTCGCCAATGGTGAGTGGCCGGTGGGTTGGGGCTTGCGACATGGGATTGCTTCCGGTGGAGGGCGGTGGATTGACCTCAACATTAGTTGAGGTTCTAGGGTAACCACCATGACCTCTGACACCTCAACGGCCGGGATTCTGAGCCGCCCCTACTTGCTGGCCACCGTGGGTGCCTGCGCGCTGGTATTCCTCAGCGCGTTCGAGTCCCTCGCAGTAACCACCATCATGCCGCTGGTGAGCCGCGACCTCGACGGAGCCAGCCTGTACGCACTGGCCTTTGCCGGGCCGCTGGCAACAGGCGTGATGGGCATGGTGGCCGCGGGTAACTGGTCCGATCGCCGTGGTCCGGCGGCGCCCCTGTATTCCTCGGTGGCGTTGTTCGTGGCGGGTCTGCTGATCGCCGGCATGGCAGGCACCATGGAAATCCTGGTCCTGGGACGGCTGGTGCAGGGGCTCGGTGGAGGGGCAATGACTGTTGCCCTCTACGTGTTGGTGGCCCGCGTCTACCCGCCCGCACTGCACCCCAAGATCTTTGCGGCCTTCGCCGCATCCTGGGTGGTTCCGTCCTTGGTGGGCCCCTTCGCCGCAGGTGTCGTGGCCCAATTGAGCAGCTGGCACTGGGTGTTCCTCGGGGTGGTTGGCCTGGTGGTGCCGGCGCTGCTGATGGTGGTTCCGGCTGTCCGGGGGATGAAAGCCGAACCCCCTACTGTTGCCGTCCCGTGGGCTTTTGGCCGCATGGGCTGGGCGGCGCTCGCCGCCGTCGCTGTCCTGGGGCTGAACCTGTCCGCGGAGGTTCCGGGCGTGGGCGGGGCGATTGCCGTCGTCGCGCTTGTCCTTGCACTGATGGCGGTCCGCCCACTGGTGCCCCGCGGAACGTTGACCGCACGCAGAGGGTTGCCCAGCGTGATTTTGGTGCGCGGGCTCGCATCTGCGGCGTTCTTTGGGGCCGAGGTGTACCTGCCGTACCTGTTGACTGAGCGTTACGCGTTCACGCCGACATTTGCCGGGCTCACGCTGACGGGCGCCGCTCTGGCCTGGGCTGGGGCTTCTGCCGTTCAGGGGCGTCTTGGTGCTCGGCTGGCGGATGATCTGGCCGTGAAAATCGGGGCCGCGCTGGTGCTGGTTGCCGTGATCTCCACGCTGGTGACGGCCGCGTTTGCCCTGCCCGCGGCCGTGGCGATCGGCGGCTGGATCCTCGCGGGCGGTGGGATGGGCCTGATGTACCCGCGGTTGTCCGTCATGACGTTGGCACTGTCCACCCCCGAAAACCAGGGTTTCAACAGCGCGGCCATGTCCATCTCCGATTCCATCGGGGGAGCCCTTGCCCTCGCTGCTACGGGACTCGTGTTTGCTGCCGTGACCGCTAACTCCTTCGCGGGGGTCTTCGCGCTGGCCGGAGTGATCGCCGTAGCTGGAGTGCTGATTGCGCCGCGGGTCGCCGCCGGTGCAGCCACCCCGGATGCTGGGAAGGGTGCTCCGGAAGCACAGCCCGAGCTGACGCACCACTCCTGACCCGTTGCGGGGCCCGCTCTGCGCGCAATGTGGGCCCTGAGCCGTGCAAAGCAGGCCCCGCAACCCGGGGTAGGTGAGTTGTGAGGCCCGCTCTGCACGTTATTCGAGCCGGGATGCGTGTAAAGCAGGCCTCGCAAGGCAGGGTGGGTGAGTTGTGAGGCCTGCTCTGCACGTTATTCGAGCCCGGATGCGTGTAAAGCGGGCCTCGCAACGGGAGCCTGACCTGCCCCGATGCAAGGCTTCGCGCCGATCACTGCTAAGCTGGGAACACTTGATGTGCGGTGACGCCCTAAAGCAGGTGGCCTGAAAGGCTGCGCGGCGGGGCATTTTTCATGTGAGAGGCACATCCTGCGTCGATGAACGCGTTCTATTTGGTCCCGGCCACCGCTGTTGAAGCGAATCGGTAGACCACCTGACTTTTCCTCGGCGAACCCCTGGCCCAACCGGCGTCGGGGGCCGATGTCCGCAACTGGACACCGCCCGAAAGACATGAAGTTTATGACTACTTTTGCTGCCCTTGGCACGCCCAAGCCCATTGCTGAGTCTCTTGCCGCAGATGGCATCGAAGAGGCATTCCCCATCCAGGTGAAGACCCTCCCGGATACGCTCGCAGGCCGCGACGTTCTGGGCCGGGGCCGCACCGGTTCCGGCAAGACCATCGCTTTCGCGATCCCGCTCGTGGCCCGCTTGGCCGAGCGCGAAGCAAAGCACTTCCGCAAGCCGGGCCGCCCCATGGGCCTCGTCCTTGCACCGACGCGTGAACTGGCAACCCAGATCAACGCCACCATTGAGCCGCTGGCCAAGGCCATGGGCCTGAACACCACGGTGATCTACGGCGGCATCTCCCAGGCACGCCAGGAAAAGGCACTGCGCGCCGGCGTCGACATCGTCATCGCCTGCCCGGGCCGCCTCGAAGACCTGATCCGCCAGCGCATCCTGACCCTCGAAGCCGTTGAGGTCACCGTGCTGGACGAGGCCGACCACATGGCCGACCTCGGCTTCCTCCCGGTCGTCAAGAAGCTCATGGACATGACCCCCACCCAGGGTCAGCGCCTGCTCTTCTCCGCGACGTTGGATAACGGTGTTGACAAACTGGTCAACCGTTACCTTTCCAACCCGCTGACGCACTCCGTGGACGATCCCCAGGCCGCTGTCACCACCATGGAACACCACGTCCTGGTGGTCAACGACCAGACCGTCAAGAAGCAGCTCATCGTTGAACTGGCCTCCGGTGCCGGTCGCCGCGTCCTCTTCATGCGGACCAAGCACCACGCCCGTAAGCTTGCCAAGACCCTCACCGACGCCGGCATCCCCGCCGTCGACCTTCACGGCAACCTGTCGCAGAACGCCCGCGACCGCAACCTTGCCGAGTTCTCCAACGGTGACGTCCGCGTCCTGGTGGCCACCGACGTCGCAGCCCGCGGCGTGCACGTTGACGACGTCGAACTCGTCATCCACGTGGACCCGCCCACAGAGCACAAGGCTTACCTGCACCGCTCTGGCCGTACGGCCCGCGCAGGTTCCGATGGCACTGTGGTTACGCTGACCCTCCCCGAGCAGCAGAGCGACGTCAAGAAGCTCATGAAGGCTGCCGGCGTTGACGTCAACTTCGAGCGCGTCACGGCCAACTCCCCGTTGGTTGCCGAGCTCGTGGGCGACATCGCTGACAAGGTTGATCCCCGCACCCGTGCAGCCCTCCTCGCGGCGAAAGCCCCGCAGGGTGGAGGCACGTCCACCGGCGCCAACGCCCAGCGCAAGCGCGCACGCCGTTCTACGCAGGCTGCTCCCACCGCTGGTGGCCGTGGCGGCCGCAACGGACGCGGCAAGGTCGCGGCTGAGCCGGTTCGTACGGACGTCAACCGCGCTGAGCGTCGGGCAGCAATGAACGACGACGTCGCCCGCAGCTCACGCGGTCGCGGCAAGGCAGCTTCCACTCACCGCAACGACGTTCCCGGCTCGCAGGGCCAGAGCGGCAGGAGCGGTCGTCCGGCTACGGGTCAGCGCTCAGCTTCGGCTCCGCGCACGGCGTCCACCACCTCCACGCGTACCGGTGGGAACAAGGCCGTATGGTCCTCTGCTACGGGCGCTGCGTCCGGTGGATCCTACGGTTCGGGTGCCTCCGGCAACTCCGGCCGCGGTGGCTCCGGCGCAGGTCGTCCGGCACGCAGCGGCCCGCGTCGTGCTTCGGCTCCCGCGTCCAACGAGCGTCGCGGCCGCTAACCTCCCGTTGTGAGGCCCGCTCTGCACGCTTTCCGGGAGGAATAGTGCGCAGAGCAGGCCCCGCAACTCCAGGGCTCAACGTTGTGAGGCCCACTCTGCGCGCTTTCCAGGAGGAATAGTGCGCAGAGCAGGCCTCGCAAGTTACCAGCCTCGGGCGCGCCACTCCGCAAGGTGTGGCCGCTCGGCTCCGAGGGTCGTGGGTAATCCATGGCCCGGGTGCACCAGGGTATCGTCCGGATAGGCGTCGAACAGTCGTTCCGACACGTCGTTCAACAGTGAAGTGAAGCGTGCAGGATCTTTCTGCGTGTTGCCGACGCCTCCCGGAAACAACGAGTCCCCACTGAAAATGTGGGCCGGCCCGTCCGGATCCTGGTACACGAAGGCGATCGAGCCAGGGGTGTGTCCACGCAGGTGGATTGCCGTGATCTCGATGTCGTCAAACCGCTCAACGTCGCCGTGACCAAGCCGGACATCCACCGGAACAGGCAACGCATCGGCGTCGTCCGCTCCTGCGGAAGTGCTGGCACCGGTAAAGGCGACCAACTCCGGCAGCGCCCGGACGTGGTCCCAGTGCTGGTGGGTGGTGGAAATCCGGAGCAGTTTCGGCTTCGTGGCCGTGTCCGCGGCGCTGTCCTCGAGCAGTTGCTGAATGGCCGGAAGGTCGTCGGCGGCGTCGATCAACAACTGCGCACCCGTGGACTTCGAGGTCAACAGGTACACGTTGTTGTTCATCTCGCTGACGGAGATGCTGCGAATGGTGACGTCACGCAATGAGTGAATAAGCGAATCCATCGTGTCAGTCTATGCAGTTGCCGGGTTGGCTTCGCGGCCCTGTGACACCCAGTTGGGGTCGGCCGATCGTGAACCCACGACGGCGGCCGCGGCCTGGTCGAGCACCTCAAGTTGTGCTGTTCCCAGTTGCAGGGACAGTGCCCCCAGGTTCTCGTCGATCCGGTGCGTTTTGCGCGTGCCGGGGATGGGAACCACGGAAATCCCAAGGCGCTGACCTTGGGCGAACAGCCAAGCCAGGGCTACCTGGGCCGGAGTTGCATCCAGCCCGCTGGCTACCTCGCGAACCGCGGCCACCACGGCCTGGTTCGCATCAAGTGCCTCGCCACCAAAACGGGGGATCTTGTGGCGGAAATCGTTCTCGCCCAGATCGCCCGCGCTGACGGTTCCTGTAAGGAAACCACGGCCCAGCGGCGAATACGGCACGAACCCCACGCCAAGTTCCTTGGCTGCAGGAACAACGTTGAGTTCAACATCCCTGCTCCAGATTGACCACTCACTCTGGACCGCGGCAATGGGATGGACTGCGTTGGCTTGCCTGAGTTCCTCGGCTGTCACTTCCGACAGCCCGAGGTGCCGGACCTTGCCCTCACGGACCAGCTCCGCCATAGCCTCCACGGTTTCCACTATCGGAACGCGGAGGTCTCGGCGGTGCAGGTAATAGAGGTCAATCACGTCAGTGTCCAGGCGGCGGAGGCTCGCTTCCGCCGCTTGCCTGATGTAGGGCGCATCCCCGCGGACTCCCGTGTACCCGTCCGCGGGGTTGCCCTCAATTCCAAACTTCGTGGCCACCTGGATTTCGTCGCGCCGCTCCTTCAGGAGCCTGCCCACGAGTTCCTCGTTGCTGCCGGCACCGTAAACATCTGCGGTGTCGATAAACGTGATACCTGCGTCCACCGCATGCCTCAGTGTTTGCAGGCCGTCTTCAGGATCGATTCCGCCGTAGACCGGGGTCAGGGCCATCCCGCCGAAGCCGAGGGGGCTGACCTTGAGGCCGTCGCCGAGTTGAACTGCAGTCATGAATTTCTCCTATGCGCGTAGGTGTTCCAGAGGGCCCTTTGTTGGCGTGAACTCCGTGGACGCGGTGGGTATTCCTGCTGGGTTCCCTGACATGGACCTTGGCCGTGTTCGCGGTGAAGCCCGATTCGGGGGCTTGCTGTGCATTCGATGGTAGGAGACGTCTAATGCGCAGCAAGCCATCGAAATGGGCCAGCGCCCACCGCGGAGTGTTGGCTACTCGGCTTTGGCTGCAGGCTTATCGGCAGGCAAAGCCTTCAGGCCGGCAGCACAGCCCACAATTCCCGCGATGAAGAGCAGCTTCAGCGGGCTCGCAGACTCCACGCCCGTGATCATGGCCCAGCCGACAGTGAGTGCTGCACCGATGCCCACCCACACCGCGTAGGCGGTGCCGAGGGGGATTCGCTTTACCGCGATGCCCAGCCCCAGCATGCTCAACACCGCAGTAATGATGAACACCACGGTTGGCGTGAGCTGCGTGAAGCCGTTGGACAGGCCCAAAGCGGTGGCCCAGACGGCTTCGAGCAGCGCTGAAGCCAGGAGGATGATCCAGAAGATTCCGTTGCCGGTGTTCTTGGTGTTGGCCGTGTTCGCAGTCATGGCTATGCCACTACCTTCAGGCCGACCACACATGCGCCGATGCCGGCAAGCAGGAGCAGCCGGGCCGTCGTCGCACGTTCAACGTTGGTGGCCATTGCGTACGTTGCGGTCAATACGACGCCGACGCCAACCCACACCGCATAAGCCGTGCCTGTGGGGATGGACTGCATCGCGATGGCGAGTCCGGCCATGCTGGCGATGACGGACACCAGGAAGACGACGGTCGGAACGGGTTTACGGAAGCCCTTGGAGCGGTGGAGCGCTGCGGCCCAGACGGCCTCGAGTGCTCCGGAAAGAATGAGAATTATCCACGACATGACATTTCCTTTGGCCAGTCTTGTCGCATTCCGGGTACTGAACCGTCGTCCGGAGGTTCCAGAGCGGAACCTTCATTTCAGGCTAGCAACTCACGTGCGGGGTGGCCACTTCTGGTGGTTAACGTCACCACCTCAGGCGTGGGCCTCCACATGGTCGATCGAAATCACGGCGATGAAACCGCGGCCCGAGATTTCCGGGCTTCGGGTATCGGAGCCGACCACGGCGTCGTACCGTGACAGCTCAACAGGTTCGACCGCACTGGTTGCCGGGGAGTCGCCGTCGGACTCTTCCTCCACAGCGGGTTCCTCCACAGCCGCGCCGGGCGCAACGGTCGCTTTACCCTCCAACAGGACGGCAAGCTGGCCCTCGAAGACCGGGTGCGCACGCTTCTTGGAGATCTCCACGATGGACGTGTAGCCCTTGAAGGCTCCCACCCGGGCAATGACATTCAGATCCCGGATGTTCCCGGTCGGAAGGGTGGCCCCCGACGCAGCCTCGCCCGAGAAACGGAACGGACGGTACTTCTCGAGCGGGTGTTCGGATCCGTCCACCGTGAGCAGCAGCAGTTCGCCCTCGATGATGGTGATCACGCGCTCCATGCCCGGGAAGACGGAGAAATCGCCGGCTACGGAGACGTCGGCGATGCTGACGCGCCAATCCCATGCGCCGTCCTGGGCTGAGGCCGCTTTCGGATGGCTGGCGAGTTCACGCGTCACCCCGCCCCCGTTGCGCCACGGTTCAGGATGGATGTCGGCAAAGCGGATGATCTCCATCCAACCAGCCTAGTGGTGGACACCGCTTCTGCGTTGGCAATGCGGCTTGCTAACGTCATATGTGGAAAACGTTGCGAGTTTGGCTGGAGGCACGGGAATGTTCGTCAAAGTGTGCGGATTGAGCACGCCTGAATCCGTCCGTGAAGCAGTCGACGCCGGTGCTGACGCCGTGGGGTTCGTGCTCACGGCCAGCCCGCGAGAAGTCAGCCCGGATCAAGTGCGCATTTTGCTCCCGTTGGTTCCGGAGGGTGTTCGTGCAGTGGGCGTGTTCCGGCAGGAATCCGCGGCTGATGCAGTTGCCACGGCCCGTGCGGCTGGGCTCGAGTGGGTTCAGCTCCACGGTCACCGGACTGCGGACGACGTAAAAACAGTGCACGACGCCGGGATGCGGCTCATCCGCGCCGTCACCATGGGTGCCTCCCAGGACGAGTTCGCAAACCTGGGCGAGGATGTGTTCTTGGTTGACGCCGCGGTTCCGGGGTCGGGAGAGGCTTGGGACTACGCATCGGTCCGTGCCAAAGGGCTCGACGGCCGCGAGTGGCTGCTCGCCGGTGGCCTCGAATCGGGCAACGTAGCCTTCGCAGCAACTGCGGCCGGCGCGTGGGGTGTGGATGTGTCCTCCGGTGTCGAGTCATCCCGCGGTGTGAAGGACCTGGCCAAGATCCGCGCGTTCGTCGAAGCCGCGAAAGCCTGACCCTCTCTCACATCCCGCGTGCTTGAACGGATCGCTCTCTCACTTCCCGAGACGTTTCCGGTGGCACCCTCTAGACTCGCTCCCAAGAGAACGAATCACACGGATACCAGGAGTCAAGCAATGAGCACGGAACACTTCACCCTGACCATGAGCCGCGAGTTTGATTCCCCTCGTGAGAAGGTTTTCGACGCCTGGATGGAGCCGGACAAGCTTGCGCAGTGGTTCGGTCCCGCGGAAGTGGAAGCTCCCCGGGAGAAAATCATCGTTGAGCCGCGGGTGGGAGGCATCTGGCAGGTGGTCATGGTGTGGTCGGACGAGGACGGCGAGCAGGAAGCCCCCATCGAAGCCGTGATTACGGAGTTGGAAACCCCGGCTCTTCTGGTCGCGAAAGCCAAAGCTGCTCCGGATGCCGATCACGAATTCGAGGAGATGCGACTGGAATTCGAGGACCTCAACGGCCGTACCCGCATGAACGTCACCCAGGGACCCTTCGAATCCCAGGAGTGGGTGGACATGACCCGCGATGGCTGGAGCACCTCGTTCGACAAGCTGGACGAACTGCTGGCCTGAGCCGCACAGAAACACATCCACAGGTCAGGGAAGAATCAGGGCAGACCCCTAGGCTTTTTGTCAGGCCCACAGGGGAGAATGGGAACTATGAAAACGCTCCTTAACATCATCTGGCTCGTCTTTGGTGGGTTCTGGCTGGCCTTGGGTTACTTCGCGGCGGGCATCATTTGCTGCGTACTCATCGTGACCATCCCGTGGGGCATCGCTTCGTTCCGGATCGGTGCTTACTGCCTGTGGCCCTTTGGCCAAATGGTGGTGGAGAAGCCGGGAGGAGCCGGGGTGTTCGCGCTCCTCGGCAACGTGATCTGGCTGCTCGTCGCGGGCATCTGGATCGCGATCGGCCACGTGGTCACCGCGTTTGCCATGGCCATCACCATCATTGGCATCCCGCTGGCCATCGCCAACCTGAAGCTCATCCCGGTGTCCCTGATGCCGCTGGGCAAGCAGATCGTGCCCACCAACCAGCCGTTCGTCAGCACCTACCGCTAAGGTGCGCCGCCGCTAGGAAGCCACCACGGCGCCGGTGCGCAGGTCGAAACGGAACGCCCGCTCCAAACGCGCCGTTCCGCCGTCGGCTTCTGCTGTGAACACGAGTTCCAAGGTGCTGCGCTCCAGGTCCGCCTCGGTGACGGTGTATGTGGGCGTGAAATAGAGGGCGTGTTCGCCGGGCAGCAGGTCCGCAGGCGGGAACCCACCGGCGTTGTGGTGCGGTCCGAGAAGTACGACGCCGGCAGCCGGCTTAGTGCCTGAGTTACGGACGCGTCCGGTGAAGGCGAGGATGTCCCCGGCTTTGTAGCCTGGGATGATGGGGCCGTAGTTGAGGTCCTGCGCCTCCCGCGTGCCAAGAACCTGGTCCCCGGCGTAGCCTTGGCCGATTTCCTTCCAGGTCTGCACATCCCATTCGCCGTCGCTGTTGGAGGGGATCAGGTGGAAGTCGCCGGCGTTCTGCCACACGGCGGGCGTGCCTGGGGTGATGCACCGGAGCTCCATGTCGAACGCCAAGCCAGTGGATTCCGAGGCATCCGAAACTGGATGCGGAGTAGCGGACAGCTGCTCCGTCAGCTGCTCGGCAGGGATCGACGCGAACACGATCTCCCGGTACCCCTGCCGTTCATAGAGAACCCCGATGTTCCCGTCAGGGAGCCGCGTCACCGTCGAATACGCCGAACTGCCTCCGCACAGCAACAGCTTGGCGGGCCAGGTGGCGCCGTTGTCGGGGGAGAGGCTCAGGACAGTGTTGCGACGCAGATGGGGGTCGTGGTTGTTGCTCGCGAGCAGCCAGGATGAGGTCTCCGGCCTTGCAAAAGCAGCCACACAGGGCAGACCGTCGAAGCGCGCCAAGGAACCGTTGTCGCTGGGGTCCGGCAACTCTGAAACAGCCTGCAACGGACTCCACGAAAGCCCGCCGTCCTCGGATACAGCGGACAATCGGCACGGCGTTGCCCGTGAATGCAGGAGCAGCCGGCCATCGTTTAGGCACACAACTTTGTTTTCATTGGGCCCGATCCCGGAGGGACCCGGACCAATCAGCCCACCCAAGGCCCACGTTTCGCCGTGGTCGTCGCTGAACGCAGATGCGGCCATGATGGAACCGTCCACCAACACCACGTACTGCTGCACCAACCTGCCCGCAAAAGGCCCGGCGTGCATCTGGATTCCTTGTCCTGCCGCAGCGAAAAGGCCTGTCACCCCGCGCCCCTTGAGCTGGCCGGTAAGCCGCCGGTGCTGCCAGCTGTCGCCGTCGTCGTCTGAGAAGCTGACGTCCGCATGCTGCACGTCGTCATCCGGCTCCAAACCCGCCACGGCCTCGAAGAAGCCCGCGTGCGTCCCGGCGGCGTGGAACATGAAGATGCGGCCGGTTTCGGCGTCCACCAGCAGGCTCGGATCACCAAAACCGTGCAACCCGGAACCCGTGCGGACAAGCTGCTGCGGCTCCCACGTGACCCCGTTGTCATAGCTGCGACGCAGGAGTAGATCGATGGGATTGGGCAGGTCGTCCAGATTAGGGCGGCCGTCGTAGGCGGCCAACACCGTGCCCCGCGCGCTGATGGCAAGCGCCGGGATGCGGTACTGACGGTAGCCACCCGCGCCGCGGACGGCCAGGACATGTTCAACATCGGGACGGGCCAGAGGCATTTCGGCACGGGCGGAACTCAGGAGGTAGGAGGTCACACCTCTATGCTAGCTCGGGCCATGTGCGCGCCGATACCCTGGCGAGTGACCATCAACGCCTACCCAGCCTGAAAAGCCCCGTCCCGAAGCAGGGCCACCACGGAACTGCCGTCCAACTCCGCCGCGATGCTGACATCGTCCGCAAAACCGGCGTCGATCAGTTCGCGTCCACTGGAACAGCCCCGAAGAATGGCGGCCAGCCGGGGCTCGGCGGCGTCGAAGGCCGCCGCAGCAGCAGCCGCCTCCGGGGAGAGACTTCGTCGCCCGGTCGCTGCCAACCCGGCGATGAACGCACCGGCTCCGAGCTGATCCTCCAACGCCGGCCGCAACGCCCCGTCCGTCCACTTTTCGCCCGCTGCTATCACGGCGATCACGGCCTCTGGGGGCAAGGTGGCGTGGACCCAGTCGGCCGTCGCTGCGGCATTCCTGAGCGAGACCGCCACCACTTGGCGAGCCGATGAAGCAAGTTCGTGGCTGATGGTCGACCCGTTGGGAGAGGGGAGAACCACGCGATCCAGCACGCGGGCCCGGCGGAGGCTGGACGGCGACAAGCTCAGGCCTTCAGAACCCCGGGGTCCCGCGAGCAGGGCATCATGACGGACCGCGAACTCGCTCGCCGCCGCATCCCGCAACGGGTAGGGAAACACTATGGCCCCGCGGTCCACCGCGACACTCACGCACGTGGTGAAAGAGAGAACGTCAACCACCACCGCAAGGTCGGCTCCGGGCACTACCGCGCGGGCGCCGTCGAGCCCCCACTCAAACCGGACTGCGTACGGAAGCTGCCGCTGCGGTGCGCCAGGTTCGCTGATGGAACCACTCACGCGAGTTCGCCGGCGAGGTTGCGGCGCGCGGCGTCGAGCCAGAGCGCCTTGGCGCGTTCGCCATGGAACAACGGATCAAGTCCCAGAAGATGACGCACGACGGCGGCGCGGCCCTTCGCGAAGTCGGCGTCGCTGACGTGCGCGTAGTCTTCGCGGACGGCCGCCAGATACCGGGCGTAGGCTTGCTCGTCGCCACCGAGGACGGAGAGATCGGCGTCGCAGAGCAGGGCGCCGGCATGGTCACCGGGCTCGGGGGAGTGCGAGGACGTGAGCCGGACCAGCCGCGCCACTTCGGCCACGTCGACGGCGGAGAGCCCGGCGGCGGTCAGCCGGTCCTCGGCCAACAGGGCTGATTCTTCCTCATCCTGGCCGGCCACGCCTTCATAAACGGCGTCGTGAAACCACGCCGCCAAGGAAACGGTCCGTGCAGGCAAGGCTGGTTCGGTGAGAACGTCCAAGGCCTCAAGAACAGCCAGGAGGTGGGTGCGGCTGTGATACTTCCGGCCGTCCTCGCCCCACCGTTCCAGGAGTTCCAGGCCCAACTCCTCGTAGCCGGGAAAGATGCTGTTCCATCGCTCCATCAGAGGGACCGTCAAGGCTTTGCTCCGTTCCCGCGCAGGAATCCGCAGCCCGCTGGCGATGAGTTTACGGACCAGGATCCGAGCCTCAACGGGGATGGCGCCAGCAAGGACCAGGTCGTCGTACCGCCGTTCGGGAACGTCGTAATGGTCTCCGTCGAAGGCCCTCTCCGGAACCCCGGCAGCGGTTGCGAAAGCATGAAGCTCATCCAGCGATGAATCCGATACCAGATGCGAAAAAAAGGTCCCGTGCGCTGGCCACAAGGGCGGATCGATGTAGACGGCCATTGCCAAAGTGTAGTCCCAAGCGATCCTTCCCAGTTGCCGGCCGTCGGGACGTCTACCGCCGTGCTGCCGCCCCGGAAATTCGGGCTTCACTGCCCGTACTGTTCACGGCAACTGGGAAGGAGCCTAGGGAAATGTCAGCGCTCGGCGGGCAGGATGTTCTGGTTGCCGCGGAACACGTTGTCCGGATCGAACTGAGCTTTCACCTTGGACAGCCGCCGGTAGTTCTGTTCGCCGTAAGCAGCCATGATGCGGTCCTGGCCTTCGTCGCCGATGAAGTTCAGCCACACTCCTCCCGTGGTGTGGGGAGCGATGTCTTGCCTGAATTGCTTCACCCACGCTTTGGCCTCTTGACCGCCCTCCCTTGTTTCGGACAGGCCGAACGGATGGCTGACCCATGCTGCGCCGCGGTGTTGCAGCGGTGTGTTCGCCGCAGCGGGCCCAGCCACTGCTCCGCCCCAACGTGCCACCAACTGCTGGGAATTCGGTCCTGGAAGGCGTTGGGCAGAGTCCACCAGCACGTCCAGGGCATCGTCAGAGAGTTCGTTGTGATAGTCCGCGCTCCAGTAGTTGTAGTGGTCCGGGGGGTCATCGATCATGCACTGGAAGTCGGCGTAACCCATGGGTGACACCAGATCAACACTCGGACCGAGTTCCTTGAACGGTTTGGCGTGTTCCTCGCCCGCCTCAACATCACCGGCATGGATGTAGGCCATGCCGACGGCGAGCTTGCCCACCATGTCCTCCGGGACGAACTCTTCCGGTGGAGCAGTGAGGTACACGAGTGCAGTCCCTACGGCGTCGGGCGCGTCAAGGGCGAGTTGGCGGTAGGCGCGGGACAAATCCGTGGCATCCTCACCAGGAAACAGCATCAGGCCGGCCATCACGGTGGGGCCGACGTCGTGCAGTTTGAAGGTCAGGGACGTTGCCACTCCGAAGTTCCCGCCTCCGCCGTGGAGTGCCCAAAACAACTCGGGATTTTCGCCCGGGCTGGCAGTCACCCGATCTCCGGACGCTGTGACCAGGTCCACCGAAAGCAGGTTGTCGCACGCAAAGCCGTAGGACCGCTCCAGCCACCCCGAACCCCCACCCAAGGTGAAGCCGGAGACACCCGTGGTGGACGCTCGCCCGCCGGTCACTGCCAAGCCGTACTGCTGGGTTGCGCGGTCGAACTCGCCCCACGTGAGCCCGGCACCCGCTGTAGCGGTTTTCGCCTCTGTGTTGACGCTGATGGTCTTCATCGGGCGAACATCGACCACCAGCCCGCCATCATTGGTGGACATGCCCGCCACCGAATGGCCGCCTGAACGAACCGCGACATCCAGATTGTGGTTGTGCGCGTATCTGAGTGCCTCAGCGACCTCGCCGGGATCAGAACATTTGGCGATCACCGCCGGCCTGCGGTCGATCATCGCGTTGAAGAGTTTCCGGGCCTCGTCATAGGTGGGGCTGTCCGGACGAATCCATTCCATGGGACGCTCCTTCGCGCCTAAGACTCTCTCCCTAGAACAGGGTACGGCTGCGGGTCCTTTGGTGCTAGAGCACAACGGCGAACGACGACGGCGGCGCACCACTTCGCGCCCCGCGCGCCAGTGCTTACGGTTGCGTCGCGCGGGAAAGGGGGCGCCGTGGCCCTGGGGAGGTCACATTTCGTTTGCGGTGAAATGCTGATGCAGAATCCGCAAATGCGGAACTAGACTCTTTCCATGCCGCAAATACGAATCTCGGAGGCCGCTCGCTTCCTGGGTGTCAGCGACGACACCGTAAGGCGCTGGACGGAAAACGGAACGCTGACCGCCCAGAAAGACCCGGCCGGACGCCTCGCAGTGGACGGACTTGAACTCGCAACGCTTGCCCGCGGGCAATCACACCTTCCCAACGATCCCTCGCGGACAGGAAGCTCGGCCCGGAACCGGTTCGTTGGCCTGGTCACGGGCATCACCGCCGACAAGGTCATGGCGCAAGTGGAGCTTCAATGCGGGCCTTTCCGCGTGGTGTCACTCATGAGCAGTGAAGCCGTCACTGAGCTCGGCCTGGAACTTGGTTCGGTGGCCACCGCCGTGGTCAAGGCCACCACGGTCATCATCGAAACTCCCCAGGGAAAGAGCATCGTATGAGTCTCACCCATAAGCCGCTCAGCGCGCTGCTGCTTGCAGGAGTCCTTTCTGCCAGTCTGTCGGGCTGCGCTTCAGGGACCGCGGGTCCGGCCTCCAGCGGCGCTGCAACCTCGGGGCAGCCCTCCGGGGAGATCACCGTCTTCGCCGCAGCATCACTGAAAATGACCTTCACCCAATTGGCCGATGACTTCGAAGCCAAGAACCCGGGCACCAAGGTGAATCTGAGTTTCGCCGGCTCCTCCGACCTGGTCACGCAGATCACCCAAGGCGCCCCCGCCGACGTGTTCGCTTCAGCCGATACCAAGAACATGACCAAGCTTGCCGAGGCCAAACTCGTGGATGGTACGGCGACCGACTTCGCCACCAACGTCCTGGAGATTGCCGTCCCACCCAGCAATCCGGCGTCGATCTCTTCCTTTGCCGACTTGGCCAAACCCGGAGTCAAGGTGGTCACCTGCGCGAGCCAGGTGCCATGCGGGGCAGCCACGGACGCCGTTGAGAAAGCGAGCGGAACCACCTTGAGTCCGGTCAGCGAGGAATCGTCCGTCACGGATGTCCTCGGCAAGGTCACCTCGGGCGAAGCCGATGCAGGCCTGGTCTACGTCACGGACGTCAAGGGGGCCGGGGGCAAGGTCAAGGGCATCCCCTTCCCGGAATCAGACCAAGCCGTCAACACTTACCCCATAGCCACAGTGGGCACCAGCAAGAACAAGGCGTTGGCAGCGGCATTTATTGCCATGGTCACCGGCGACGCCGGCAAGAAGATTTTGGGCGACGCCGGCTTCGGCACGCCGTAGTGGTCCGGGAACGCTGATGAAACGAGACGCCTCCGGGTACAACGGCATCCCGCGGTGGATCTATGCCGTGGCCGCTCTCGGAGGATTACTGGTGGTCCTGCCATTGGTGGCAATGCTGGCCAAGGTCAACTGGCCGCAGTTCATCCCACTCATCACGTCCGAGTCCTCGCTCGCAGCACTGAGCCTGAGCCTGCGAACCTCGGCCGCAAGCACGGTGCTCTGCATCGGGCTGGGTGTTCCTTTGGCGTTGGTGCTGGCGCGTGGCGACTTTCCAGGTCAGCGTCTGCTGAGGGCGTTTGTCCTCTTACCGCTGGTGCTGCCGCCCGTCGTCGGGGGCATCGCGCTGCTGTACACGTTTGGGCGGCAGGGCCTGCTGGGGAAGTCCTTGGAGGTGGCGGGAATCCAGATTGCATTTTCCACTACCGCGGTGGTCCTGGCCCAGACTTTTGTGGCCCTGCCGTTCCTGGTGGTCAGCCTGGAGGGGGCTCTGCGGTCAGCCGGAAACAAGTACGAAGCCGTCGCTGCGACACTCGGTGCCCGGCCAACCACGGTTCTCCGCCGGGTCACGCTCCCGTTGGTCCTGCCGGGGCTCGCGTCCGGTGCGGTGTTGTCCTTCGCACGCAGCTTGGGTGAATTCGGAGCCACCCTGACCTTCGCGGGAAGCCTGGAAGGGGTCACCCGCACGTTGCCGTTGGAGATCTATCTGCAGCGGGAGACCGACGCCGATGCCGCCGTCGCACTGTCCTTGGTGCTGGTGGCGGTGGCGGTTGCCGTGGTGGGGCTCAGCTACGGCCGCAGGCAGGGCAGTAAGCGCGTGGAGGTCCAATCGTGAGTTTTCAAGTGCAGGCCAGCCTCGGCGCCAGGAATTTCGAGATGTCCCTCAGGCTCAACGACGGCGAGACCGTTGCCATTCTTGGTCCCAACGGGGCCGGGAAGTCGACGCTGTTGGGTGTGATCGCCGGCCTGCTGCGGCCGGATTCCGGCGCGGCCACGATGGGCACAACGAAAAACGGCGAACGGGCGTTGTTCAACCTCGACGGCGACACTCGCTTGTGGAGCCCACCGCATCTCAGGGGGACCGCCCTACTGGCCCAGGAAGCCCTCCTGTTTCCCCACCTGAACGCGTTGGACAACGTGGCGTTCGGGCCGCGCAGTGCGGGGGCTTCGAAGGCGGACGCGCGGGAAACTGCCCGGCACTGGCTGGCGGAGGTTGATGCCTCGCCGCTGGCCGACAGGAAGCCCTCCCAATTGTCCGGAGGGCAGGCCCAACGGGTTGCGGTGGCCCGCGCTTTGGCAGCCGACCCGGAACTCCTCCTCCTTGACGAGCCCATGGCCGCGCTGGATATCCATGCTGCCCCCTTGCTGCGCCGCGTGCTCAAGCGGGTTCTTGAGGGCCGCAAAGCCATCATTGTTACGCACGACGTCCTGGATGCCTACATGCTTGCCGATCGCGTCATCGTGGTGGAAAACGGAAGGATCGCCGAGCAAGGCCCTACTCGCCAGGTCCTTGAAAGACCCAGAAGCCATTTCGCAGCCGGCTTGGCAGGGCTTAACCTCGTTGCCGGCACCCTCAGCGAGGACAGGATTACGACGCCGGATGGCCGGGTTTTCGCCGGCCAGCACGATCCCGGCTGGTCACCCCAGTCCGGCCAGGCAGGCGTGGCAGCGTTCCCGCCGTCGAGCGTTTCCGTTTTTCCCGGTGAGGTGCACGGCAGCCCGCGCAATTCCTTTCCCGTGGTCATCACGGACCTTGAACCACACGGCGACCAGATCAGGGTGCGCGCAAGTCCGGGGCAATCTGCGCAGGTCCTTTCCGCCGACATCACCCCGGCCGCCTCTGCCGATCTGGGCCTGGTGCCTGGCATGGAGGTGAGGTTCGTGGTCAAGTCCGCGCTGGTCTCGCTGTACCCGGCGTGAAATTCAGTCCCGGTACATCCGCTCGGCGTAGGAGGGTCCGTAGTAGGACTCCAGCTCTTCCAGCGGTGTCTCCGGTTGGGTGTAGGCCTTGGACAGGACCGCGATGCTGGGCAGCCCTTCCGGTTCCCAGGTTTCAGGCTGCCACAAGCCGCTGCGCATGAAGGCCTTGCCGCAATGCGTGAAGACTTCGTCAACCGTTACCACAATGGCAGCTCGGGGTCGATGTCCCTTGACCACCATGTGATCGAAGAAATCGGCATCCCGGACAATCTGCGCCTTACCGTTGATCCGCAAGGTGTCCGTCCGGCCGGGGACTACGGACAGAATGCCGACGTTGGGGTTCTCCAGGATGTTGTGGAAACCGAAGGCCAGCTTGTTGCCGGGCCGCTCGGGGATGGCAATGGTCTGGTGGTCCAGGACGTGGATGAATCCTGCGGGATCCCCCTTGGGAGAAGCGTCAACGCGACCCTGGGCGTCCGTGGTGGACACCACGCAAAAGGGGCTCGCGGCCAACCATTGGCGGTCAAAATCGCTGAGCGACGTACGCACTTTTTTCCGCGTGCGTTCAAGGGGCAGGCCTATGAGTTCTTCGAGTTCATCCGCGCTTGAAATGGTGTCCATGGCCCCAGCCTACGGGTGCGGAAGCTGCCTGTTATTCACATAGTCACGGTTTTGTCTGGACACGGGTTTCGCCGTGGGCAAACATGGAACCCAGTGGTCTGAAAATTAAAGTTGAGCGTAGTAGACTCAACTTTGAAAGCATCGGATCCACTCCAGAAAGGGAGCACTCTTTGGACGTCAAATTCACCACCAAAAGCCAGGAGGCCCTTTCTGCGGCCGCCATGAATGCCTCGACTGCCGGCAACCCGCAGCTTGAGCCCGCGCATCTGTTGAAGGCGCTGATGGACCAGCGTGAAGGCGTTGCAGTGGCCCTGCTGCGAGCCACCGGTGCCGACCCTGATGCCGTGAGCGTGCAGGCCAGCTCGGCTATCAAAGCGCTGCCGTCGTCCTCAGGCAGTTCTGTCCAGCAGGCACAATTGTCGCGCCAATCCATGCAGGCCATCCAGGCTGCCCAGAATGAGGCCGACAAACTTGGCGACTCCTTCGTCTCCACTGAACATCTTCTGTTGGGCCTCTCGGCAGGAAGTGACGCCGTCGGAAAGCTGATGCGCGACGCCGGTGCCTCCCATGAGGCGCTGCTCGCCGCCCTGCCGGGTGTCCGAGGGGACAGGAACGTCAACTCGCCGGACCCGGAAAACACCTTCCAAGCGCTGGAGAAATTCGGTACCGACCTTACTGCCGTGGCGCGCTCCGGCAAACTGGACCCCGTCATCGGCCGTGACAGCGAGATCCGCCGCGTCGTTCAGGTCCTGAGCCGCCGCACCAAGAACAACCCCGTGCTGATCGGTGAACCCGGCGTGGGCAAGACAGCCGTGGTTGAAGGACTCGCCCAGCGCATGGTGGCCGGTGACGTCCCGGAGAGCCTGCGCGGCAAGACGCTCATCGCGCTGGACCTGGCCTCCATGGTTGCCGGCGCAAAGTACCGCGGCGAGTTCGAAGAACGACTGAAGGCCGTGCTTGAGGAGATCAAGAACTCCAACGGCCAGATCGTCACGTTCATCGACGAAATCCACACAGTGGTAGGTGCAGGTGCAACGGGTGAAAGCGCCATGGATGCGGGCAACATGCTCAAGCCCATGCTGGCCCGGGGCGAGCTTCGCCTCATCGGTGCCACCACTTTGGATGAGTACCGCGAGAACATTGAAAAGGACCCGGCCCTGGAACGTCGTTTCCAGCAGGTCTACGTGGGCGAGCCCAGCGTCGAGGACACCATCGGTATTCTCCGCGGCCTGAAGGAACGTTACGAGGCTCACCACAAGGTAGCCATCGCCGACTCTGCTTTGGTGGCCGCGGCAACGCTGTCCAACCGCTACATCTCGGGCCGGCAGCTCCCTGATAAGGCCATCGACCTCGTGGATGAGGCCGCGTCCCGGCTCCGCATGGAGATCGATTCCGCGCCGGAAGAGATCGACCAGCTCCGCCGCGCCGTCGATCGTTTGACCATGGAAGAGCTGGCCCTGCAAGGCGAGACCGATCCTGCATCGGTGGAACGCCTGGCCGCGCTCCGCGCGGACAAAGCCGACAAGAACGAGGAACTCAGTGCCCTGAATGCGCGCTGGGAAGCCGAGAAGGCCGGACTCAACCGGGTGGGCGAGCTCAAGGCAAGGATCGACGAATTGCGTTCCGCCGCGGACAAGTCCCAGCGCGAGGGCGACCTCGAATCGGCGTCGCGGATCCTTTACGGCGAGCTGCCCGCTCTGGAACGCGAGTTGAGTGCCGCTGCTGAGGAGGAGTCGGCCCGGAGCGAGTCAAAGCCCGAGTTGATGGTCGCCGAAGACGTGACTGCTGACGACATCGCCGAGGTGATCTCTGCCTGGACGGGGATCCCTGCCGGCCGCATGCTGCAAGGTGAGTCGCAGAAGCTGCTCCACATGGAAGAGGAGCTTGGCAAGCGCCTGATCGGGCAGAGCAAGGCTGTACAGGCTGTGTCCGATGCTGTGCGCCGTGCCCGCGCAGGCATCAGCGATCCCAATCGCCCCACGGGTTCGTTCCTGTTCCTTGGCCCCACCGGCGTAGGTAAGACGGAGCTGGCCAAGGCTTTGGCAGACTTCCTCTTTGACGACGAACGCGCCATGATCCGGATCGACATGTCCGAGTACAGCGAGAAGCATTCGGTGGCCCGCCTGGTGGGTGCCCCTCCCGGATACGTGGGCTATGAGGAGGGCGGCCAGCTGACCGAGGCTGTGCGGCGCAGGCCGTATTCCGTGGTGCTGCTGGACGAGGTGGAGAAGGCCCACCCGGAGGTCTTCGACATCCTCCTGCAGGTTCTCGACGACGGCCGGCTCACCGACGGTCAGGGCCGAACCGTGGACTTCCGCAACACCATCCTGGTGCTGACGTCCAACTCCGGAAGCCAGTTCCTGGTGGACCCCACCATGGACGCCAAGGCCAAGCGCGAGGCTGTCATGGCTGTGGTGCAGGCATCCTTCAAGCCGGAGTTCCTGAACCGCCTGGACGAGATCGTGCTCTTTGATCCGCTGTCTGTGGAGGAACTGGCCCGGATCGTGGAACTCCACGTGGCCGAGCTCAGCAACCGACTCCGGGATCGCCGCTTGAGTCTGGAAGTTTCGGACGGGGCGCGTGCATGGCTGGCCATGTCCGGGTTCGATCCCGCTTACGGTGCCCGACCCCTTCGCCGGCTCGTCCAGCGGGAGATTGGCGACCGTCTGGCCAAGGAGATCCTTGCCGGCGAAATCAGCGACGGAGACACCGTGCTGGTGGACACCGCAGCCGACCTGGACGAGCTCACCGTTGAGGGCCTCGAGGCACTGACCGGCCCCGACGGCGGCGCTCCCGTAGGAACGGGCCTTACGGTCCGCAGGAAGTAAAGTCCGCTTGAAGCAGCCCGCCGGATGCAAGCGCACCCGGCGGGCTACTTCTGCAGGAGGTCTTCCTTGATGGTGTTGCCCGAGTCCACCACGATGAAGCAATCGACGCGGCGGTCGCCCCGATCCCAACTGGTGGTGCTCGGGTAGACGTTTTGCTGAAGCAAGACGTAGTTATCGGCGGCCTCGGTGAGCTTGGCCACCGCGGTCTTGCACACCTCCCGACCCTTGTCCCGGAGGGCGTTGGTTCCAGGGAATGAATCGTCGCCCGGGTACACGTGCACCCCAATGAGCTGGGCCGAGTGTTCGGTATCGCAGGCCACGGCGCGTGCCTCGCTGGCGTTGGGATCAAAGTCGGCGAAGCAGTCGCCCACCTGGAAGTCCTTGGAGTTGGCGTCACGGGGGAGTGGACCCGGGGTAGCCGTGGCGCTCGGGGTGGTGACAGCGGCTTCGGGCCGGGTTCCCAACAGATTCAGCAGTACCCAGATCACCACACCAATGAGTACGAGTACGCCCACTACGATCCCGCCGATGACCAATCTTTGCCTCTTGACTGGATCACCGTGGGGTTCTGGAGGCGACTCTTGACCTGGATAGGGTTGTTGACCCGGATCGGGCTGTTGCCCCGGATAAGGCTGCTGCCCCGGATACGGCATCTCGTAAGAAGGTGCTTGCCCGTCGCTGGGCGGCATGGCGGGATCCGGCTGCGAACCTGGGTCGGGCACGAAATCAGGGTCGAGCTCGGGTGCAGGATCCGGCTGAAGTCCCGACGGCGGCGTCAACGGGGTTGTGGGTGGCTGCTCACCCGCCGCGGGTGGCTGATCGCCAGGGACCCGGGGTGGCTGCTCACCAGCTGCATGCGGTGGGTTTTTGGGCGCGGGCGGCACCCCATCCTTGTCCCCTTCGCGTGGTGAACCATCGCGCGGTGGAGTGTTGTCCTGGCTCATTTCCGGAGTGTGCCTTCCTGCTGTGACGCCGCATTGAGGCAGACTCTACCCAATTTTTGGCCTCCGGGGAGGTGTTTGGCCGTGGTTTTGGCCTGAGTGAACCATCGCGCGGGCCTGTGGTGGCGCGCAGGCACTCCTGAAAGCATGTAATCTAGACATACGACAAATTGACCAAACATTCCGGGGCCTCACCGATAGCCAAGGTGACCACCTCCGGTCCAAGTACAAAAGGGGGTCACGCCATGGGGCGCGGCCGTCAAAAGGCAAAAGCTACCAAGCAGGCTCGGGATATTAAGTACTACTCCCCGAACACTGACTATTCGGCACTTGAGCGGGAGCTCACGGGTCCGTCCAGTCGTGTCAAGAGCCACTTCCCCGACGATCCCCCGGAGCCGGACTATTCGGCTTATGAGGATAAGTACGCGGAAGACGACGACGACGAGGTTGACACCCGCCGGATCGGATAGCTGTCGCAACCAACAGGTGCCGTAGGCACTGAGTAGCGCACCGCCGTCGTACTTCAAGGTCAACGCGCATTTTAGGATGCCGTATATCTTTTGAAAAGGGCCCTCAGGGCACGCCAATCATTGGCGTACCCTGAGGGCCCTTTTTTGCGTAGGCTGGAGGTTCGAGTGCATCGAAAGGAACGCCATGCCGGAGGCTGACAGCTACAAGCAGGGGACACCATGTTGGGTGGACCTTTCCTCCAACGATATTGACGTTTCCAGGAAGTTCTACAGCGACCTCTTCGGATGGGAGCTGGATGCCATGGACGCCGGGAACGGTATGACCTATTACATGGCAAAGCTCAAAGGCCGCTACGTCGCGGGCATGATGCAGCAGATGCCCGATGCTCCGGAAGGGATGCCGTCCTACTGGGCAAATTACCTGGCGGTGGACTCGGCAGATGAAGCGGCGCAGCGCGTGGAAGCGGCTGGAGGAACCCTGCTTTCCCCTCCCGACTCCGTCCCGAACGGTTCAGGGCGTATGTTCTTCGCCACAGATCCCACCGGAGCCCAGATCGGGTTCTGGGAAGCAGGCAATCACCCGGGATCAGGCCTGGTCAATGAACCGGGCACCATGATTTGGAATGAGCTGCAAACACATGACGTCCCCAAAGCTGTAGCGTTCTACGAGGCTGTGACAGGGTGCGCCAGCGAAACTGAACCTGCCGGTGACCTGCAGGAGTACACCAGCCTGCTGGTGGAGGGACGACGGGTTGCAGGTGCCCTGAAGCTGCCTATTGAGGGGTTGTCGCCGTTCTGGATGACCTACTTCAACGTGGTGGACATTGATGCCACCGTGGAGCAGGCCGTTGAGTTGGGCAGCCACGTCATAGCCCCGGCCTTCGACGTGCCGGGAGTAGGTCGCATGGCAGTCCTCATGGATCCTGCCGGGGCAGCATTCAGCATCATGACGGGGCTTGAATCATGACGGCACGGAAACGTTACGCCAGCGGTGAGCCGTGCTGGGCCGACCTTCAGACCAGGGACGTGGCCGCGGCCAAGGATTTCTATCACCAGGTCTTCGGGTGGAGCTTCAAGGACCTTCCCACTCCTGATGGCCGAAGCTACGCGCAAGCCTTCGTCAAGGATCAACTGGTGGCCGTGATCGCACCGCAGAACCCCATGCAGGAGGCGGCCGGAACCCATGGCCAGTGGAACATCTATATCGCTGCCACGGACACTGAAGAAATTGCCGACGACGCCGTTCACGCAGGTGGCAAGCTCCAGTTTGGTCCCGAGGCTGTCGCGGACACGGGGGTCCTGGCGTTCATCGAACCTCCCGGCGGCGGAACCACTGGCGTTTGGCAGGCTGGAACGCACGTGGGAAGTCATGTGTTCAACGAGCCCGGCGCATTGGCGTGGGCTGAACTGTTGACGCCCGAGCCGCAGTCCGCCGTCGCGTTTTTCCAGCAGCTTTTCGGTCATGAGGTCACCGAATACCCCCAGGACGACGGCGGCAGCTACAGCACCCTGATGGTCAAGGGCGACGAAGTAGCCGGAATCGTTCCTGCCGATGAAGGCGACGAGGCTGGTTGGCAGATCTACTTCGGTGTAGCGGACCTGCGCAAAGCCGTGGAAGCGGCAGTCGTAGCCGGGGGAGAGCTCCTCGTTGAGCCGGAGGACAAACCGGAGGCGGGATCGCTGGCCACCATCCAGGATCCGCAGGGCGGAATCCTGAGCCTGATCCAGGTCTAGGAAGAGCAAGAGAGCGGCCGGGTAGTCCAAGACTGCCCGGCCGCTCTCTCTAAGAGGCGATATATCGCTTAGGCGTACGCGTTCACCAAACGGACAGCGCCGCCGTCGACGCCCTTGGCGCCCTGGACGTAGTCCGGGCCGGTCTTGTCGATCGAGTCGCTGTCAGCCGAGACGGTGCCCATGACCCAGGACGGAAGGCCGCGGTCATTGAGGCGGGCCACTGCAGCGTCTGCTGCTTCGGCGGAAACAATGGCAACCATGCCCACGCCGAGGTTCAGCGTGCGCTCCAGGTCGGCCAACGGCACGTTGCCGAGCTCGGAGACCAGCTTGAAGATGGCCGGGAGTTCCCAGGTGTTGCGGTCAACCGTGGCCACGAGGCCCTGCGGGAGGACGCGGGCCAGGTTGGCGGCCAGGCCACCACCGGTGACGTGGCTGAAGCCGTGGACTGCCGCGCCGCCCGTAACGGGGAAGGTGCGGGCAAGGTCGAGGCAGTCAGCTGCGTAAACGCGGGTCGGCTCCAGGAGTTCTTCGCCCAGGGTGCGCCCGAGCTCGGAAACCTGGCGGTCCAGGGCCCAACCGGCGTGGTTGATGACGCGGCGGACCAGTGAGTAGCCGTTGGAGTGCAGGCCCGAGGAGGCCATACCGATCACGACGTCGCCGGCGCGGACACGGTCCGGGCCGAGGAGGGCGTCGGCCTCGACGATGCCGGTTGCGGCACCTGCGACGTCGTACTCGTGCTCACCCAGGAGGCCCGGGTGCTCAGCGGTTTCGCCACCCACCAGGGCGGTGCCGGCAACGGAGCAGGCAGCAGCAATACCGCGGACAATGTCTGCGATCCGCTCCGGAACAACCTTGCCGCACGCGATGTAGTCGGTCATGTAGAGCGGCTCAGCACCTACAACGACGATGTCGTCCACCACCATGCCCACCAGGTCGAAACCGATGGTGTCGTGGATGTCCATGGCCTGCGCGATGGCTACCTTGGTGCCAACACCGTCAGTGGACGTGGCCAGCAGCGGCTTCTTGTAGGTGAGCAGTTTGGAGACGTCGTACAGGCCAGCGAAACCGCCGACGCCGCCAATCACCGAAGAGTTGTGTGTCGCCTTGATGGCGCCCTTCATGAGTTCGACTGCGCGGTCGCCCGCTTCAACGTCGACACCAGCAGAAGCGTAGGTGATGCCTGTTGTGTTCGGGGTGCTTCCAGCGGCGGGGGTTGCGGAGCTCATACAGACTCTTTCTTGTCGGCGTCGGTCAAACGATCAGCGTCGGTCAGCAGGTTCTCGAATTCGGCGTCGGGTCCGGGATCGCAACCCGTGGCGCCCGGCTTGTCGGCCGGATCCTCGGAATCGTCCACAGACTCGGACTGGGCAGCTGGTTCCAGGCCGCCCAGGTCGGTGCGTTCCAGCAGGTTCTTGCCCAGCTTGTCCGCGTGCGGCAGCTCGATGGGGTACTTGCCGGTGAAACAGGCCGTGCAGAGGCGTTCGCGCGGCTGCTGGGTAGCGCCGATCATGCCGTCCTCGGAGATGTAGGCCAGCGAGTCAGCGCCGATGGCCTGGGAGATCTCCTCTATGGTGGCGCCGTTGGCGATCAGTTCCGCACGGGACGCGAAGTCGATGCCGTAGAAGCAGGGCCACTGGACAGGAGGGGAAGAAATCTTGACGTGCACCGCGGCGGCACCGGCTTCCCGGAGCATCCGGACGATGGCGCGCTGGGTGTTGCCGCGAACGATGGAATCGTCCACCACCACAATGCGCTTTCCGCGGATCACGGATTCCAGGGCATTGAGCTTGAGCCGGATACCCAGCTGGCGCAGGGTCTGCGACGGCTGGATGAACGTGCGGCCCACGTAGGCGTTCTTGACGAAGCCATGGGCAAAGGGGATTCCGGATTGTTCGGCGTACCCAACAGCTGCGGGGGTACCGGACTCGGGAACGGGAATGACGAGGTCGGCCTCGTGCGTGTTTTCGCGGGCCAACTGGCGGCCCATCTCAACGCGTGCCTCGTACACGGAGCGGCCGGCGATGGCAGCGTCCGGACGGGCGAGGTAGACGTACTCGAAGACGCAGCCGGCAGGGGTTGCCTCGGCGAAGCGCTGCGAACGGACGCCGTCCTCGTCGATGGCAATGAACTCGCCCGGCTCGATCTCGCGGATAAAGCTCGCACCAACAGTGGCCAGGCCTGCCTGCTCAGAAGCGACAACCCAGCCGCGGTCCAGGCGGCCGAGACACAGCGGACGGATGCCGTAGGTATCGCGGGCTGCGTAGAGGGTTCCTTCGTCCATGAAGACGAAGCAGAAGCCGCCTTTGATCTTGGGCAGCAGCTCCAGCGCAGTCTGCTCCAGGGTCTTGCCCTCTTCGCCCTCAAGGAGCGCGGTCACCAGCGCGGTGTCCGAGGTGTTGCCCTGCTTCATTTCACCGGTCAGCTGGCCGTCGTTGCGCTCAAGGATCATTTCCCGGAGCTCAGCGGTGTTGGTCAGGTTGCCATTGTGGGCCAAGGCAACCGTGCCGGTTGCTGTCGCACCGAGGGTTGGCTGCGCGTTGGCCCAGTGGCTTGCACCGGTGGTGGAGTACCGGCAGTGGCCAACAGCCAAGTGCCCGGTAAGGGTGTTCAGGGTTGTCTCATCGAAGACCTGGGACACAAGGCCCATGTCCTTATAGACATTAATGCGCTTGCCGTCACTGGTAGCTATACCAGCCGATTCTTGTCCGCGGTGCTGCAGCGCATACAGCCCGTAATAGGTGAGTTTTGCTACTTCTTCACCGGGAGCCCAAACCCCAAAGACGCCACAAGCGTCCTGAGGGCCTTTTTCGCCGGGGAGAAGATCATGAGAAAGTTTTCCGTCGCCACGTGCCACTGGTCGATTGTCTCATGTTGTGGCCGTGGTACGTTCCCCCGCAGCCTATGTGACCCTTTGATTGGGCGCAGAACAGGGGTGTTCCGTCGAAAATGCGGTGTGTCTCACATTTGGCTCCCCTCCGAAGAGGCGGGCCGGGCGCCCGACTTAGCGGACGTCGTCGTTCTCTGGTCCTTCGTCCGGAACCGAATCCGGAACGGGCTCAACCACGGCTCGCTGTGAGCGCTTGACGCTGATGCGGTCCAGGATCAGGGCAAGGATGGAGAAGAGGATGACGCCGCCGCCCGCGCAAACGATGAGGAAGAAGCCGAACACTGTGCCGGCGTCGAAAGCGGGGTCGGCTTGGCGGCCGTACGCGATGATGGCGGCCACGATTGCACCAACCACTGCTCCCAAAATCATGAAGGGTACAAACTTGGGTGCCCGGCGGACCGTGATCTCGCGGCGGGCGGAGTTGGGGGTAGTGTCCTCTGAAGCCATGCCTTCAAGCGTACCGTTCCCTGCCGATTCGACAGTTAATGCCAATGTCCTTGAAGAACATTGGCATTAACTGGAACTCGGCGGGAATGGGTCAGCTGCCGCGGTACGTCGAGAATGCGAACGGGCTCAGCAGGAGCGGCACGTGATAGTGCTCGCCGGCGTCGGAAACTGTGAAGTTCAGGTCCACTTCAGGGAAGAACGTCTCAGTGCCGAGGCGCTCGTAGTAGGCGCCGGTGGCGAAATTCAGCCGGTAAGCGCCGCCCGGAATCCGCTCCGGTCCGAGGGTCTTGATGCGCCCGTCGGCGTCGGTTTCACCCTTCGCCACCAGGGTCCAGTTGTCACCTTCACGGACATAAAGTACGACGGCGACACCCGCCGCCGGGCGGCCGGAACCTGTGTCCAGGATGTGGGTGGTTACTTGTGAAACGCTCATGCGTTGACTCCTTCGCTGACCAAGCCGGAGAGGCGCAACAATGCGATCTCCCGCAGCTGTCCAGCCACAATTGTGTCTTCTTCTTCGGGGGTGTGGGTGATGCGTTCCTGAAGGGTGCTGAGGATCTCCTGGGCGCTGCGGCCGGCGGCACGGATCAGGAAGACCCGGCCGAACTTTTCCTCGTAGGCGCGGTTGCCCTCAGCCAGGGCGGTAGTGGTGTGACTGTCTCCAGGATCCACTCCGGCCTGTTCCGAACGCGACATTGCGGCCTCGGTGGTCTGGGCCTTGGGGCGTTCGCCGATGCGGGGGTGGTGTGCCATGGCTGACTCCACCTCGGCGGTGGTGAACGGTTCGGCGGCGCGCTGGGCGTGGCCCAGCAGTTCGTCGACGGTGGCGAAGGGCCGCGCGTCAGCGATGGCCTCCACCCAGCGGCTGATATCCAGGCAGGGGGTCAGGATCCTGATGGCCTCGTCCCGGTCAACACTGTTGAATTCTGCAAGCTCCATGCTTGTGACATCCTCGTGCAAATGCTGGCATCCATGGTGTGGGCTATGCGGAACTCCTGCTGGTGCAAGAGGAAGCCTTTGCTTCAAGCTTCCGCATCATGGAACTGTTATTTCAGCATACGTAATTCAGTTAAGCCGAGTGATCGGCCCGGTGTCAAGAGACTACCGTCCTGTGGCGCCGTGTCCGCACTGTCAGGTACAGGCGATGGGCGGTGATTACCAAGGCCAACCATGCCACGCCGATAGCCCAGGCTGCCAGCACATCTGTCAGCCAGTGGTGGCCAAGGTAGACGCGGCTAAGGCCCATGGTGAAGGCAAAGACCCCGGCCACAAGTATGGTGACGACCCGTGCCCGCAAGGTCTTGAGCCGCAGGATGATCAGGTAGGCCACGATGCCGGCAATCACGATGGAGTTCAGTGAATGGCCGCTGGGGAAGGATGCGGAATGCTCGTAGGGAGGAATGGCGTCCGCGATGTCGGGGCGGGCGCGGCCGAAGATCGGCTTGCCCAAGATGGTGATGACCAGTGAGCCCAGCCCGGCAGCAAGCATCAGGATGACCGGTGTCCATGATCGCCGCTTGGTGGCCAGGAAGATCATGATGCCAACGGCAAGAATGGGCATGCCCACGGTGCCGCCAATATTCGTATAGGCGGTGGCGGCTGAGTCCAAGGCGGGAGAGCGGATGCTCTTTGCTGCGGCCAGGACGGGATCGTCCAACCCTGCAACACCGTCGGCTTCCGTCACGGACTCGTAGACTTCGCCGAAGACCAGGGCCAGCGAGAGGGCTGCAGCGAGCCCCACTATTAAGGTGATGATGAGCGCGGCGTAGGGCCCCAGCAGTGACGTGGCCTTTTCGGCGCCTCGGGCAAGTGTCCGGCCCGCGGGGGATTTCCAGTTGGTCAGGTCCTGCCCGGCGATGAACCTGTCCTGGCTTACTTCGCCGCGGACGCCTTGCTCCGGCGCCTCTTTTCCTTCAGTCGTCACTCATGTCCCCTATCCGTGGCGGCCTCAGTATTGGTGAGCAACCTTAGCAGTTGCTGCCCGGAGGTTCCTGGGAGTGCCGTGCGGACAGGGTTACGCTACGTCGCGTTTACGTCGCGTTGTGAGGAAGCGGTTGGCCCACTTTGACCAGCAGCGTCTGCTCCGGGCCAAGCATTTTGCCGCCCTCACTGGTTGGCCGCAGCTCCGGGACGGGCTGACCCGAGACGGGATCGATGAGGACCGAATGTTCCTCTCCCTGGGTGAAGGCGTTGCGCTCGCCCCATTGCCGGAGGCTGAGGACCAGGGTGAACAGATCGCGCCCCGCATCCGTCAGCTCGTATTCGCTTCGGGTGCCTCGTTCGTTGGGAATCCTGGTCAGGATGCCTCTCTCCACCAAGAGGCGGAGCCGGTCCGAAAGGATGTTCTTAGCCACGCCCAGTGATCTCTCGAATTCGGTGAAGCGCCGTTTTCCGTCCAGCGAGTCACGAATGATGAGCAGGGTCCATTTGTCGCCCACCAGGTCCACGGCTCTGGCGATGGGGCATTCAGGGTCCGTCCATCCACCTTCACTTGGTTGCAACATGAAACCATTCTGCCATAAGGTCACATGGTTGCATTATGAAACCAACTGCGGAGGCGCTGTGAGCACACACCTGAAGGATTCCAACCGAGGACTTGGCCGTCGCTTGTTGTTCCTGCTCGCTGTGGCGGCCGGATTCATGGTGTCCAACATCTATTACGGGCAGCCCCTGCTCGAGCGCATCGGGACGGACCTGGGGATTCCAACGTCCGCGGTGGGCTGGATTGTGGCCGCATCCCAGGCCGGATACCTTCTGGGGCTGGTTCTCTTGGTGCCTTTGGGAGATGTCATGAACCGCCGGGTGCTCATTACCCTTCACATCGCGGCGACGGCACTTGGCGGATCCGTGGTGGCCCTGGCAGATTCACAGGCGGCCCTCCTGGGCGGCTTCCTGCTCCTTGGATTGGCCTCGTCGGTGGTTCAGACCATCGTGGCGTACACCGCAGCCTCCAGCACCCCCGACCAAAGGGGCGGAAACATCGGCACCGTCACGGCCGGCGTCGTGAGTGGCATCATCCTTGCCCGGACGCTGGCGGGAGGCCTGACGGACCTGTGGGGATGGCGGTCGGTCTACGTTCTCGCTGCGGTGGCAGGTGCGGTCCTCGCCGTCGCGGTTTTTCGCGCTCTGCCCCAAGACCGGGCCGAGAGGGGAGAAGTGGGGTACTGGCGGGCTGTCTCATCGGTGGTGGTCCTGACGCGACGTGATCGCATATTCCGTACGCGGGCGCTGATCACCATGCTGCTGTTCGCGTCCTTCGGGGTGCTGTGGAGCGGTATGTCCCTGATGCTCAGCAGTCCCGCGTGGCATCTGCCGCCGAGCGTGATCGGACTGTTTGGGTTGGCCGGCCTGATCGGCGTGGTGGCCGCATCCCGGGCAGGCGCCGCGGCTGACCGTGGGTGGGCGCAGCGGGTCACGGCGTGGAGCCTCGTTGCGCTCCTGGGTTCCTGGGTGGCTTTGTCCCTCGGCGGTTGGTCGCTGTTGTGGTTCGTTGCCGGCATCATCGTTCTCGACGCTGCAGTGCAGGCCGTTCATGTCAGCAGCCAGACCTTGATCGTGGCAGGAGCTGAGGAGTCGGCCAGCAGCATTATCGGCAGCTACATGGTGTTCTATTCCGTGGGAAGCGCAGCGGGCGCGGCAGCTGTTGCGCCGGTCTACGATGCCTGGGGTTGGGCCGGGGCCAGCGTACTGGGCGCGGTTTTTGCTGCGCTCGCGTTGGCGCTCTGGGGCACGGACCGGCTCATACCGTACAAATCGAGCGGTCAGGCGCGGTTGGCTCGCTCCGCACAGCACGCTGGGGCAGAATGACCTCAACCAGCTGAAGGAGTTCGCACATGCCCGACATTCTGACGTCCAGGTTCCTGTTCGGTCCCGGCCCGGGCAATTGCTACCCAGAAGCAATGGCCGCCCTGGCCTATCCCGTGCTGGGGCACCTTGATCCGGTGTTCATCGAACGGCTTGACCACACTTGCGAGGGCCTCCGTACTGTTTGGGGAACCTCCAATGCGCGGACACTCCCGTTGAGTGCCACAGGTTCCGGCGGGATGGAAGCGGCTTTCGTGAACACCGTGTCCGACGGCGACGTGGCAGTTATCGCTGTGAACGGACTGTTTGGGGCGCGGATGTGCGAGGTCGCACGGCGCTGCGGGGCCACGGTGGTCCGGGTCGACCACGAATGGGGCCAGCCCGTAGATGCCGACCGTGTCCTCTCGGCGCATCCTCATCCGAAAGTCATCGCCGCCGTCCATGCTGAGACATCCGTCGGTGTAGTTTCCGACATCGCCGCGCTGGGCGCAGGAAAGGGCGATGCCCTGCTGATCACCGACGCCGTCACCTCCATCGGCGGATTGGAACTGTTGGCGGACGACTGGGGGATCGACGTCGGATACGCCGGAACCCAGAAATGCCTGGGCGTTCCGCCGGGACTGTCGCCGTTCACTCTGTCCGACCGCGCTTTCGAACGCCGGGTCAAGGATCCGCGCTCCTGGTACCTCGACATCGGGTTGCTTGGTGGTTACGTCGGAGCGGCCAGTGGAGCCCGGACGTATCACCACACAGCGCCCGTCACCATGATCGCCGGGCTCGAAGCTGCCCTGGACCGGATCCTCGCCGAGGGGTTGGACGTGGTGCAGGCCCGGCACCGTGCCGCCGGCGCCGCTCTTCAGAACGGGCTGCAGGAGATGGGGCTGGAACTGTTCGCCGCCGAGGGCTCCCGGTTGCCGAGCCTCACCACGGTCAAAGTGCCCGACGGCGTCAACTCGGCTGCCGTCCGCGCTTACCTTCTGGAGAACTTCAGTATGGAAATCGGCTCGGGTGTGGGGGAATTCGCGGACACTGTGTGGCGCATCGGCATGATGGGACCGAACGCGAACAGCGCCTCGGTCACCCTGGTGCTGGGGGCGCTGAAGGAAGCGATCGCGAAAGCCTAGCCCGACGCTCTCTCACGTCCCGCGTGGTTGGGTGGGACGCTCTCTCACGTCCCGCGTGGTTGGGTGGGACGCTCTCTCACGTCCCGCGTGGTTGGGTGGGACGCTCTCTCACGTCCCGCGTGGTTGGGTGGGACGCTCTCTCACGTCCCGCGTGGTTGGGTGGGACGCTCTCTCACGTCCCGCGTGGTTGGGTGGGACGCTCTCTCACGTCCCGCGTGGTTGGGTGGGACGCTCTCTCACGTCCCGCGCCCGACCCTTCAATCGGTGACGTGACCGGCGTCGTACGTTAACGTCGCGGAGGCGGCGGTGCTGCCGTCGGCGGGCTGAATCGAGGTGATGGTCAACAAGCCCGCGCCCGGCAGCGTGACCGATTGCCCTTCGCGGAAGGCCTGCTTGCGCTGTTGTTCGGCGGTGCGGATCCAGAACTGGATAGCGGGGGCGCCGTCGGCGATTCCGATTTTGACCACGCCCACTTTGACGCCGTCGAAGGTTGGCTGCATGCCTTGTTTGACTGTTACGAGCTGTTCCATGGCCATCCTTACTTCACGTCCACGGAGTACACGGAGTCGAAGTTTTCCTTGTACTCATCTTCGGTCAGTTCCAGCGTGCCGGACTTGTGGTCGTCGTCGTCCTCCAAGTAGCCGCCGGACGGACCCCACGGGTTGGCCAGGACGATGACTTTCTCGCCGTCGTCGTTGGTTTTCACATCAACCACAACGTAGGCATGGTTGGGCACGACGTCGGTGCGGTTGACTTCGTCAGACTCCCAGACCCAGTCGAAGTCGTCGTCCTTGACGTCTTCGGTGCCCACGGAAATGGCCTGGCCGTCGGCGAACTTGTCCTCGATGTCATCAAAGTTCAGTTCGCCGTCCTTATCGGCGGACTGCCCGGTCATCAGCTCCATGGCTTCGTTGCTGAATCCGCCGTCGATGTCGTCGTATGATCCGCCGCGGTGCTCAGCTGCTGCGCGCTCGTAGATGGACAGCCAGTTGGGTTCGCCGTCAGCGCCGCGGACACCGCCTTCGGTTGACTTGGCCTCCACAGTGACTTCCACGGGCTCGCCATCTTCGTAGAGGGTGACCACCCAGTGCGTCGGGGGATCACCGACGGGGCGCATGTGCTCCTCAAGGAACTCGTCCAGCTTGCCTTCGCGCTCCAGCACCTGGGCCACGGAGCCAATGCCTGCCAACAGCCAGCAGTCGCCGATCTGTCCCTGGTTGATGTCGCTGGGGTCGCCGGCGTCGGGGTCGTTGCGGACGTCGCCGGGCACATCGACGTCGGGCATGTCAGGGTCCAGCGGGCCGGGGTCGCCGGGCGGGTTCGAATCTCCCCGCCCGGAATGATCGGAGCCGGAGGACCCCGACGCTCCCGAGCTGGACTTGTCCTGCTCATCCGCGTTGCGGATCAGCTCCTTGGCCTGGGCCTGCAGTTCACTGGAGATCTTCTTCAGCATGGGGCGGTGTTGGGAGTCCCACGAAGACCGGAACATCGCAGCGTCCCGGCCATCCCACCGCGCATTGCTGATGAGGTGACCCAGCTCCGTGGACAGGGAGGTCATCCGTTCCGAGTGCCGCGACATCGTCTTTGCCAGTGCCCGCAATTGTTCAATGTCAGCACCGTAAAATTCCGGCATCACTTGTCCCCCTCGGGTATTTCGTTGGTATCGCAGTTCTCGGATTTCACCGGAACAGTGACGTCCAGGTAGGCCGGGAACTTCGATCGGATGGTCACCGTGGCACCCGCAGCGTCAGTGCTGCGCGTGACCACCCAGCCGCCCGGCACGGGGTCAATGCCGTCGAAGGAAGGGAAGCCGTGCTCTTTCAGGACCGGATCCGCCACAGCAAAGACGTCCTCGAAACTCCTTGATGGTTCCACGATGTCCGCGCTGCTCTTCATGCTCCGTGGGGCGAGCATGCACCTGCCGTCGTCGATGCGGCTCAGGCGTGCAGGGTCATCCACGGACCACGTGATGTCCGGCATCCTTGCCTCCAAGGCCGCAACAAGGTCGGCGGTCAGGGCATTGTACTTAGCGACGCTTTCTGCCACGGGAGCAGGTTCGGCGGTAACTGGCGGCGCGCTGCTGGGTTCGCGGGTGGGTCCGTCGGGGGTGCCGCTGCATCCCGCAGCAAGAGTCGCCACCGTAAGGGCAGCAGCCAGCGCCCAAGGCTTGCGGTGCACGCGGCGGTTCATTTTCGTCCCCAGTTTCAGTTAGCGTTCGACGGCGGATCTCACCGAATGTTTTCACGTTGCGTTGCTCTGGGCGATGGGCAGAACAACCCGTACAGGTGAGAGAGGGTTCGGCTCAAGCACGCGGGAGGTGAGAGAGGGTCCGGCTCAAGCACGCGGGAGGTGAGAGAGGGTCCGGCTCAAGCACGCGGGAGGTGAGAGAGGGTCCGGCTCAAGCACGCGGGAGGTGAGAGAGGGTCAGGTGTTGCGGGTGAGGACCCAGGTGTTGGTGCCGTCCTGGCGTTCGAACGTCACCGTGGTTACCAGGGCTTCGATGAGTGCCAACCCGCGGCCGGATTCGGCTTCGGAGTCTGGCATGGACGCCTGCATGTCGCTCGCGAAGGGCTCACGGGCGTTGTACGCGCTGACCCTCGCGACCAGCCGGGCGGGCCGGACGCTGATGTCCACGTCGATCTCCACGGGCTTCTCTGCGACAGGAACCGCGTGCTGCACGATGTTCGCCGCTGCCTCGATGACTGCGGTGGCAAAGGTCATCCGATCCATATCGGGTACAAAGGAGGCATCGTCCCAGAGAGCGTCCAGCTCATTGTGGATCGCCTCGATCGCGTCCTCATTGGATGGCCCATGGAACCCTCGGTGGGCGATCACCTCAGTCATCGCCGAACGCCTCCTCGGCTGAGGGGTACGCCGTGAGCACCCGGTCCATGTTGGTCAGTTCCAGGACCATCTTCACCTGCGGCTGCACACCGGCAATGCGGAGGTCGCCACCTGCCTGGCGCGCGGCTTTGAGGCAACCGATGAGCGCTCCGAGGCCTGATGAGTCCATGAAGTCCGTCTCTGCCAGGTTGACCACAACCCGGCTCGAGCCGCTGGCAACAACCTCGTTCACTACTTCGCGGAGCTTGGGTGCCGCCACCATGTTCAAGCGACCCACGCTCTTCACTTCCGCGTAGGAGTCCTTGACCTCATAGCTGAACTGCATCTGCATTCCTTTCCTCGGGGCTCTCCGGCCCAACATCTTCAGGGACAAAACCCTTGTACAAAACTGCCTTGACCAGCACGCTCAGGACCACCAGGTCGAATGCCACCCAGGCGACATTCACCAGCGTGCCGAGGGGCTCCGAAAGACCAGTCAAAAGGCGGGCGATCCCGACCACCAGCGCAATAGCCAACAACACCGCCACGATGATCTGCGGACGGATCAGGCTCCAGCTCGGGCCGCCGCTCTGGCGCGCCTTGGGGGTGACGGCAAACCCAAGGGGGCGACCGAACCAAACGTTCCGGGCCGCCGTCGTACATGCCTTGATCCAGGTGGGGAACAACGCAAGGCTGTACTGCTGTCCGCGCCAGGTGGGGATGCCGTGCCCGGCCACCACAAACAGCAGCTGGTTGACCACCATGAACGGGATGAACCGGATGAAGAAGTCGAAGCTGAGGCTGCTCACCGGGAGGATGCCGAGCGTCAGGTAAATGATGGGCGCCGCGAAGTACACCACGGCCGCGAAGCCGCTGAGGTAGCTCCACATGGTGGAGAAGTACATAAGCCGCTGGCCCCACGAGAGCCTGGGCTGGACCAACGGGTTCTCGCGAAGGAGGACCTGCATGGTGCCCTGTGCCCAGCGGAGCCGTTGGGTGAGCATGGTCTTGAGATCCTCGGGCGCCAATCCGTTGGCCAGGATTTCGTGGTGGTAGACGCTCTTCCAGCCCAGCGAGTGGATGCGCATTGCCGTGGCCATGTCCTCGGTGACTGAGATGGTGGCCAGTGGCATGATCGGCTGCGCTTCGTCGGTGCGTTCCACGGAGATGGCGTCCAGGACGGCGTGGACCGACTCGAGCGCACCCAACGGTGACCAGTCGCGGCCGGACATACGGTCGACGGCGTCACTCGCCACAGTGGTCACACCGGACTCGCCGACGTGGGCGAGTTCCATCGCGGCGATCTCTTCGAGGTCGGCCTGCAGCGCGGAGAAGTCGGCAGCCACGAGGGTGCGCACGGCCTCGTCCACTTTGCGCCGCACCCGGTACGTGATCTCGCTGAGGGACACGCGTGCTTCGAGTTCCTGCTGGGCAGTATTGGTTGCTGCCTCCACCTCGTTGAGCATCTGCTCCACCAAGGGGTTGCGGGCCTCGTCGGAGCGCCGTGCCTTCTTGATGGCCGAACGGGAGGCAGCAAGGGCGCGACGGACACTCTTCTCCGTGGCTTTGACGTAGCCCACCAGGCCGAGCTGCATGAGGGCTTCACGGCGGAGGATCGCGTTTGAGCCGCAGAAGAACGCCGCGTTCCAGCCGTCCTTGCCCTGCTGGATGGGACCGTAGAACAGCGGCGCCTGGCTGCCCAGGGGATCGTCGGCGGGGACGTTGATGAAGTATTGGGGGGTCTGGACCAACGCCACGCGGTCATCGTTGAAGTAGCCCAGCGTCTTGTCCAGGATGTCAGGCTCGGGGATCTGGTCGGCGTCGAGAATCAGCAGGTATTCGCCCGAGGTGACCATCAGCGCGTTGTTCAGGTTGCCGGCTTTGGCGTGCCGCGGCATGTCCGGTGTCCAGTCCGCGCCACGCGTCACATAGCCAATCCCGTTCGATTCGGCGAGTTGGCGCATCTCGGGGCGATCGCCGTCGTCGAGTATCCAGGTACTGTGCGGCCAGCGGATGTCCTTGGCGGCCAGTGCCGTGGTCATCACCAGGTCCAGCGGCTCGTTGTAGGTGGTGATGAAAACGTCCACGGTGGCGTCGGCCGGGGCAGGGGGTGGGGGCTTGCGGATCTTCAGGTTCCACACCGTCAGTCCGAAGAGCATCACGTCGATGAGGCTGTACGTCTCAGCGATCACCAACGGAACGGCGATCCACCATGCGTCCCAGTTCAGCGACGCCATCCAACGCCAGGCCACATAGTTGACGCCCAAGATGACTGTCAGAACAACCAACAGCCGGGTCCAGAAACGTGTCACAATCCCCCCTTTTTGTGGTCTTTAGTGCTGGACGTCAGGTTTTCTACGAACGACGACGGCGGTCACGTCGTCTTCCGCTGTTTCGACCGGGGCCAACCCCAGCAAGGCCGCGCACACATCGTCCGACGTTTCCTCGCTCCGCGCTGCCTTCTCGACGTTCCGGATGAAGTCTTCGAGGGATGCGTGGGCGTCCAGTACGCCGTCGCTGACGATTACCAGCGTGTCGCCTGGTTCCAGCAGGAGCTCAGCGGCGGGCCAGTGCTGACCGTCGAGGATGCCCACCGGGGGCCCGGCGGATACAAGCCTCTGCGCTGCCCCCTCCGCCGGAATGTGCAGGGCAAGTCCGTGGCCAGCGTCGATGTAGCTGAACCTTCCGGAGGGAGCGTCCAGCCGCGCGTGGAACATCGTGGCGAAGGAGCCGGACTGGTCCAGGTCCGAGGTGATGGTGGCGCTGGCTGAGGCGAAAGCGGCGTCGATGGCCGGAGTGTCGGCCACTGAACGCATCACCGCACGGACGGTGGCTGCGATCAAGGCCGCGCCCATGCCCTTGCCCATGGCGTCCGCGAACGTCAGGTGCATGCCGTCGCGGGTCTGGTACCAGTCGTAGAAGTCCCCACCTACGCTGCGGGTGGGGCGGAAGGCGCCAGCGACGTCGTATCCTTCGAGGCGGACTGTTTCGCGCGGGAGGAGGCTCTTCTGCACCACTGCTGCGCGCTCGAGTTCGTCCGTTTGGCCGCTGTCCTCGGCCGGCGCGGCGGGCGTGCGGGCCCGGCGGAACAGCGCGCGGATACGGGCTTGAAGTTCCTTGGGACTGAAGGGCTTGTTGATGTAGTCGTCGGCGCCGATGTCCAGGCCGTTGAGCCTGTCAATCTCGTCTGCGCGTGCCGTGAGCATGAGGATGTAGGCGTCCGAGAATTCGCGGAGCCGGCGGCAGACTTCCATGCCGTCAATGTCCGGGAGATTCACGTCGAGGGTCACAAGTTCCGCGTTGGTATTGCGGACAGCCTCGACGCCGGACAGACCGTCAGGTGCTTCGGTCACCACAAAGTCGAGCTGCTCGAGGACCAGGACGAGGAGTCCGCGGATGTCGGCATCATCTTCGACGACTACTGCGTGGCGCACGGGTGGGGAAGAGACCATGGCTCCATTAACTAATGCTGCTGGGTATTTGTCACGTTTAGTCACGACACATGAAACGCCCGCTCACAAAAGTGGGCGGGCGTTACATCTTTTGTTCAGTTATATGAGAGAGGGTTGCCCTCAAACACGCGGGAGGTGAGAGAGCGTCGCGCTCAAACACGCGGGAGGTGAGAGAGGGTTAGACGCCCAGCTCTTCCTTAAGCGCCTGGACGTGGCCCTGCGCAGAAACCTGGTACTGGGTGAGCTTCACGGTGCCTTCGCCGTCGAGGACAACGGTGGAGCGGACCAGGCCTTCGACGATTTCGCCGTCAACCAGCTTCTCGCCCCAAGCGCCGTAAGCGAGGGCCACTTTGTGGTCTTCGTCGGAGAGCAGCGGGAAGGTCAGGGCGAATTCACCGGTGAACTTCGCGAGGTCCTCTGGGCCGTCCGGGGAGATCCCGATGACGTCGTAGCCCTTGCCCTGGAGGCTGGCGAGGTTGTCGCGGAAGTCGCAAGCCTCGGTGGTGCAGCCGGGGGTGGCTGCCTTCGGGTAGAAGTACACAATGACGTTGCGTCCGCGGTAGTCGGACAGCGAGACCTTGGTGCCGTCGGCGTCGAGAAGCGCGAAATCAGGTGCTTGCGTTCCGACGAGGAGTTTCTGGGTCATGGCGATCCTTTACATTCAACCGGTGTGCACCGGCGGTCATTTCAAACAACAGCGATCATTCAAAGAACGAAGTCAATGAAGTAGAACAGCGAAATCAGATGCTGTATTCCGCGGGTCCGCGCACTGTGGCATAAGGGCCTGGCACGAACTGGTAGCCGCCACCACGGACGGTGGCGACGGTGTGGCGGGCGGAGCCGAGCTTCCGTCGCACCCTTCCAACATAAACGTCGATCGACCGAAATGCCGCGCCGGGGAGGTCAAATGACTCCAGGAAGCGTTGCAATTCTTCACGACTGATGGCCCGTGAGCAGTTCACCACGAGGTAGCGGAGCAGCTTGTATTCCATGCCAGTAAAGGCCACGGGCTCGCCGTCCAGCAGCACTACTTCAGCGGCGAGGTCCACCGCAAGTTGGCTGCGGCGGCTCGCCAACGTTACGGGCTCGACGGCGGTGCTGCCGCCCGCTTCGGTGCGGTCGCCGCCGTCGGAAGCGGCATCCGAACGGGTGACCGAACGCGCCTCCGCGAGGGCATCGGCGAGCGAGAGAGAACCGTTGGTACCGGCGTCGGCGGCTTCCTGCGGAGTGCCGCCCCAGGAAGTGTCGCCGACGCCGGAGTGCTGTGCCCCGGTGGCGGGCCAGATGCGGACTTCCGCCTCCGGGGCAAGTTTCATGGCGCGGGCCAGCACAAGCCGTGCTGCCCGCTCCCAGACTTCAGGATCGATCTCGTCGCCCTCGGCCGGGTTGACCCAGAGCGCCAGGCCGTGTGCGGTCATGCCGTTCCGGCGCGCGGCAGTTCCCCGCGACGGCGGCGGCCCGTAGGCATTGACTGCCATGACGGTTGACCTAAACGTTGCCGCGGCGGAGCAGCTTGCCGCCGGGGTTCTGGCCGTCGATCGGGGTGCCGCGCAGGTAGGTCTTGCGGACGACGCCGGCGAGCGGACGGCCGTCGTACGGCGTGATCGGGTTCTTGTGCTTGAGCTTGGTGACGTCCACAACGAAGGCCTCGTCCGGGGCGAAGATGGAGAAGTCGGCGTCGTAGCCCAGGGCGAGCTGGCCCTTGTTGTGCAGGCGGGCCAGGGCAGCGGGCTTCTCGGCCATCCAGGAGACGACCTGTTCCAGCGGGATGCCACGGTGGCGGGCTTCGGTCCAGATCAGGGACAGGCCCAGCTGGAGCGAGGAAACGCCGCCCCATGCCACTGCGAAGTCGCCGTTTTCCAGGTCCTTGAGGTCCAGTGTGGAGGGGGAGTGGTCCGAAACGATGCAGTCGATGGTGCCGTCCTGCAGGCCCTTCCATAGGAGCTCCCGGTTGGAGGCCTCGCGGATGGGCGGGCAGCACTTGTAGGCCGTGGCGCCGTCGGGGATTTCTTCGGCCATGAGCGTCAGGTAGTGCGGGCAGGTCTCAACGGTGAGGTTGACGCCGTCGCGCTTTGCCGAGGCGATCATGGGCAGTGCGTCAGAGGAGGAGAGGTGCAGGATGTGGGCGCGGGCGCCGGTCCAGCGGGCGCGTTCGATGACCTCGGCGATGGCCTTGTTCTCGGCGCCGCGGGGGCGGGATGCCAGGAAGGTCTCGTAGTGGTCGCCGCCCGGGTGCGGGGCGCGGTCGATGGCGTGGGAGTCCTCGGCGTGGACGATCATGAGGGAATCGAAGGACTTGAGTTCCTTCATGTCCTCTTCCATCTCGTCCGCGTCCAGGTGCGGGAACTCGTCCACGCCGGAGTGCAGGAGGAAGCACTTGAAGCCGAAGACGCCTTCGTCGTGCAGCGGGCGGAGGTCGCTCTTGTTGCCCGGGATGGCACCGCCCCAGAATCCGACGTCCACGAAAGCCTGGTCCTTGGCGACCACGCGCTTCTGCTCCAGGCCGTCCACGGTGGTGGTGGGCGGGATGCTGTTCAGCGGCATGTCGATGATGGTGGTCACACCACCGGCAGCTGCGGCACGGGTGGCGGAGGCGAAGCCTTCCCACTCGGTGCGGCCGGGCTCGTTAACGTGGACGTGGGTGTCCACCAGGCCGGGGATCAGGGTTTCGTCGTCTGCGAGTTCGATGACCTCGTTGCCCGTCAGGCCGTTGCCCAGGGGTTCGATGGCGACGATGACGCCGTCGCGGATGCCAACTTCGCGGGCTGCGAGGCCGGCGGTGGTCAGGATGCGCTGGCCCCGGATAACGAGGTCATAGGCGCCGATTGCTTCAGACATTGAGGTACTCCTTGTTTTCGGTCCGTTCCGCCAGGTACACGCCTATGTGCTTACCTAATTGTTCAAGCAACGGACCTGCTTCAGCGATACATTTTTGGACATCTTTTTCCAGATCGGTCAGTGCATGGACCGTGTGGAAGCCGGCATCCGTGAGTTGTTCCCGGCTCAGGGTACTCCGGCCGCAGACTGCGATCACGGGAACCCCGTTCCTTTGTGCCGCCCGCGAGACTCCCATGGGGGTCTTGCCGAGCAGGCTTTGCTCGTCCAGGCTGCCTTCTCCAGTGATCACCAGGTCGGCGCCTTTGAGCCTGCGCTCGAGTTCAGTGAATTCAAGCACGACGTCGATACCCGGTCGCCGCGCAGCCTTCAGTGCCGCGATGGCAATGTAGCCAACGCCGCCTGCTGCTCCAGCGCCTTCTGCCTTGGCTGCGTACTTGGCATGTTGCCCTGTTGTGGCTGCGAGGACGTCGACGAAGTGGCTTGCTGCAGCATCCAGTTCCGTAACGTCGTCCGGTGTCGCGCCCTTTTGCGGACCGAAGATGGCTGGGGCTCCGCTGGCCCCCAAAAGGGGATTGTCGACGTCGGACGCCAACACGAACTCCGTTGCCTCGACGCGGACGTCGAAGTTGGAGAAGTCGATGCTGTCGATGTCCGCGAGTGCGGCACCGCCGCCGGGGAGCTCGTTGCCGTTCTCGTCCAGGAAGACAGCGCCGAGGCCTTGGAGGACTCCGGCGCCGGCGTCGGTGTTGGCGCTTCCGCCGACACCCAGGATGATCTTGCGGCAGCCGAGGTCTAGCGCGGCACGGATGAGTTCGCCCGTGCCGATGCTGGTGGCTGTCTTGGCCGTCTCGGACGTGGGGCCGTCCGGGAGGAGGGCGAGCCCGGAAGCTGCCGCCATCTCGATGACAGCTTCCTGGTCGCGCACCGCGAAGTCGGCTTTCACTGGCTCGCCGAGCGGGCCGGTGACGGTGGTGGTCCGGCGGGTGAAGCCGGAGCCGATGGCGGCGTCGATGGTTCCTTCGCCGCCGTCGGCCACCGGAATGCGTGTTGCTTCAATGCCTTGGCCGAACCCCGCCTGCAGGCCTGTTGCCAGGTGCTTGGCGACGTCGGGCGCGGACAGCGAGCCCTTGAATTTGTCCGGGGCGATGACAACACGCATTCCGGTGCCTCCCTTCTTTTACTGTTACTTACGCTTTGGTCAGGATCGCGGTGGGTGCGTCCGCCGCGGTTTCTGCCAGCTCTTCGAACTCGTTCACGCCGTTGATCTCAACGCCCATGGAGATGTTGGTGATCTTTTCCAGGATCACTTCAACCACCACGGGAACCTTGAACTCGCCCATCAGTGCCTTGGCCTTGTCGAAAGCGGCAGGCAGATCGTTGGGGTCCTCAACGCGGATGGCCTTGACGCCCAAGCCCTCGGCAACCTTGATGTGGTCCACGCCGTAGCCGTTGGTCTCCGGGGAGTTGATGTTCTCGAAGGCCAGGGAAACGTTCTGCTCCATGTTGAAGCCGCGCTGGCTCTGACGGATCAGGCCCAGGTAGCTGTTGTTCACCACAACATGGATGTACGGGAGGTTGAACTGTGCGCCAACGGCCAGTTCCTCGATCATGAACTGGAAGTCGTAGTCACCGGAGAGGGCAACAACGGTGGCGTCCGGGGTTCCACGAACAACGCCCAGAGCGGCCGGAGCGGTCCAACCCAGCGGGCCGGCCTGGCCTGCGTTGATCCACTTGCGGGCACCGAACACGTGCAGCATCTGCGCGCCGGCGATCTGCGACAGGCCAATGGTGGACACGTAGGTGGTGTCGCGGCCGAAGGCCTTGTTCATCTCCTGGTACACACGCTGCGGCTTGATGGGCACGTTGTCGAAGTTGGTCTTGCGGTGCAGGGAGCCCTTGCGCTCCTGGCACTCGGCAACCCAACCCGAGTAGTCCGGCAGGGTCTTGGCTGCCTGGCGCTCGCGGGCCAGCTCCAACAGACCGTCCAGCGCCGCACCGGCGTCGGACGCAATGCCCAAGTCCGGCGAGAAAACGCGACCGATCTGCGTCGGCTCGATGTCGATGTGCACGAACTTACGGCCAGCCGTGTAGGTGTCCAGGCCGCCGGTGTGGCGGTTGGCCCAACGGTTGCCGATGCCGATCACGAAGTCGCTCTGCAGGAACGTCTCGTTGCCGTAGCGGTGCGAGGTCTGCAGGCCAACCATGCCGGCCATCAGCTGGTGGTCGTCCGGGATGGCGCCCCAGCCCATCAGGGTGGGGATCACAGGAACGTTCAGGATCTCGGCCAGCTCAACCAGCTGGGCCGAAGCGCCGGCGTTGATGATGCCGCCACCGGCAACGATCAGCGGGTGCTGGGATGCGGTCAGCAGGTCCAAAGCCTTTTCCAGCTGCTTGCGGGAAGCCTTGGGCTTCTCGATGGGCAGGGGCTCGTAGGCATCGATGTCGAACTCGATCTCGGCCATCTGAACGTCGATGGGCAGGTCCAACAGAACCGGGCCCGGACGACCCGAACGCATCAGCTGGAAGGCCTTCTGGAAGGCGCCGGGAACCTGGCCCGGCTCCAGGATGGTCATGGCGAACTTGGTCAACGGCTTGGCGATGGACTCGATGTCCACAGCCTGGAAGTCTTCCTTGTGCAGCTTGGCAACGGGTGCCTGGCCGGTGATGCAGAGCATGGGGATGGAATCAGCCTGGGCTGCGTACAGTCCGGTGATCATGTCCGTGCCCGCGGGGCCCGACGTGCCGATGCAGATGCCGATGTTGCCATCAGCTGCGCGGCTGTAGCCGTCAGCCATGTGGCTGGCGCCTTCAACGTGGCGGGCCAGCGTGTGGCGGATGCCGCCGTGGGCACGCATTGCTGAGTAGAAGGGGTTGATCGCTGCGCCGGGCAGACCGAAAGCTTCGGTTGCGCCTTCCTTTTCCAGGATGGCTACGGCCGCATCAACGGTGCGCATCTTTGCCATGGTGTACTCCTTGTTTTTTGCCCTGACGGGCGAAGTCTGTGGTGTTTTTGGGTGTGGTGAGGGAGCCGCCGTCGTTTATGTACGACGGCGGGTTCCCTGCTGTTTGTTGCTTGGTGCCCTTGGGCGGCTGGTTAGTTGCGGCCGCTGAGCTGGAGGACCTGCTTGAAGAGGCCCGAGTGGTCGAGGCCGCCGTCGCCCTGGTTGACGGTTGCGGCGACGAGCTGGGCGACGACTGCGCCGAGCGGGACAGCGACGTTGGCTTCGCGGGCTGCGGAGGTGACGATGCCGAGGTCCTTGTGGTGGAGGGCCAGGCGGAAGCCGGGGTCGAAGTTGCGGTCGAGCATCTTCTGACCCTTCTGGTCGAGGACCTTGGAGCCGGCCAAGCCGCCGCCAAGGACCTTCAGTGCTGCGTCGGTGTCTACGCCGTAAGCCTCGAGGAAGGCGATGGCCTCGCCGAGAACCTGGATGTTGACTGCCACGATCAGCTGGTTGGCTGCCTTGACGGTCTGGCCGGAGCCGGACGGGCCGACGTGGACGATGGTCTTGCCCACTGCGTTGAGGACATCCTGTGCTGCCTCGAAGTCAGCTGCTTCGCCGCCGACCATGATGGACAGGACGGCGTCGATGGCGCCCTGTTCGCCACCGGATACGGGAGCGTCGAGCGGGCGGATGCCTGCTGCTACGGCGTCTTCTGAGAGGCGCTTGGCGACGTCCGGGCGGATGCTGGATGCGTCGATCCAGATGGTGCCCTTCTTCGCGTTGGCGAAGACGCCGTCCTTGCCGCTGACAACACCCTCAACATCGGGGGAGTCCGGGACCATGGTGATGACGACGTCGGCGTCCTTGACTGCGTCCGCGATGCTGGTGGCACCCTGGCCGCCTTCGGAGACGAGCTTGTCGATCTTGTCCTGGCTGCGGTTGAAACCGGTGACCGTGTGGCCGGCCTTGACGAGGTTGATGGCCATAGGGAGGCCCATGATTCCGAGTCCGATGACTGCAACGTTGCTCATTGTGGTTCTCTTTCTGAAAGTCTTTTTAGCTCAGGTGTGCTGAATGCTTAGTTGGCGTTGGCGCGCTGGCGGATGGCCCAGCTGAAAGCCGATTCCTGCGGTTCCTTGTACTCGAGGCCGATGTAGCCGTCGTAGCCGAGTTCGCGGCTGCGGGCGATCCATTCGCCGAGGGGGAGCGTGCCGGTTCCGGGAGCGCCACGGCCGGGGTTGTCGGCGATCTGGATGTGGCCGAAGTCCTTGGCGTGGTTCTCGATGACGGATTCGACGTCGTCGCCGTTGACTGCCAGGTGGTAGAAGTCGGCGAGAAGCTTGATGTTCTGTGCGCCGGATTCTGCCTTGACGCGGGCGATGACCTTGAGTGCGTCTTCGGCGGTGAGGAGCGGGTACTTGGGTGCGCCGCTGACTGGTTCGAGGAGGACGGTGCCGCCGATGCGGGCGACGCCTTCTGCTGCTGCGGCGAGGTTCTTGGCGGCGAGTTCGTCCTGCTCTTCAGGGGTGAACTCGTCCTGGCGGTTGCCGTAGAGAGCGTTGAAGGCCTTGCAGCCCAGGCGCTCACCGATGCCGGCCACGACGTCGATGTTGTCCTTGAACTCGGAGCAACGTCCCTTCCAGGAAACCAGGCCACGGTCGCCGCCAGGCATGTTGCCAGCGTTGAAGTTCAGGCCCGTGAGCTGAACGCCGGCGTCCTTGATGGCTGTTTCAAACTCGCTTACTTGGGCGTCGGTGGGGACGGAGGTCTCGAAGGGCCACCAGAACTCGACGGCGTCAAAACCGGCTGCCTTCGCGGCGGCGGGGCGCTCGAGCAAGGGCAGCTCCGTCAGGAGGATGGAGCAGTTCACTGTGTACGTCATCGTAGGTCCTTCCGAGGAGGGGCTTGGATCTATCTTCCGGGTGCTTGGCTGCTGCCTTGGTGCTTGGCCTCAGTTTCCGCTTTGTGGAATTTAGATTCTGCTTTATGAAAAGTCTAGGGAAGGTGGGGGTGCGAGTCAAGGGGTGGGTACGGAGAGATGGCTCTGGGATACCAAAGCGTGCCGGGCTAGACCGGCCGGGCTTGACTGGAGGATGAACCCGGTATCGAGGAACGACGGTGGGACGCGCACGCTCTCACCGCCGATCTTTGCGTGAACCTCGGTTCTCCTGCTGGCGAGGCACGTGTTTCGGCTTAGGAGGGCATCTCGTTGAGGTCCGAAGGTGGGTCTCAGATAGCGTTGAGCAGCGCTCGTCAGGGAGCCTCAGCAGACCAGGATTCCCCATGTCAGCCGCCTTGACGCGTGCGGGTGATCATTGGCGCTCTGACTCGCGACTCTCAAATTTTCGTTACCGTCACCACAACCACTTCTGAAGGTATTCTTCGAAAGCTGCTTCATGCATGGGTCCATGCCGTTGCCCTGACCAGGGCACGTGGGCGGCATGATGGCCACTACGAGGGGGCCGTGGCCGCGAAGCGGTCTGGCGGCGTCTCGCGGACACGATGGGTGAGGCATTCGCGTGATTATTAGGTCGATACATCAAGAATGCTCACAGCCGGAGAGCTCGAAAGTGGCATCGCCGCCGGACAGTTCGGACAATATCAACAGGAATACCCTGCATCTGATGCATCCGCCGGACGCGACAAGCAAAAACCGGCCCCGCAAAATGGGCCCAGCACAGCACCTGGCGGCTAAATAACGAATAGCGGGACGGGCGGATGTAGAGCTTGCGACCAGTGTGATGTCCAGCTCTGAGGCCTTACCCTTCTAAGGGTGCTTGTGCCGGTAGGATGTGTCGGGTGGAACGTTCAAGGGGTGTCGCCGGTGCTAAGTGACCATTTGATGAGGGCACTCAAAGCCAAAAAGGTTCTGCCATTCATTGGCGCTGGGTTTTCGACAGCTGCTGGCTTGCCCGGGTGGTTGGGATTACTTGAAGACATCTATTCACGAATGGATGATCCCAAACTGGAATTTGATGATGTTAAGTCGTCCTGCAACGGTGACCCCCTCCGCATAGCCGAGTACATGTTCCTCTTGGCCGGTGAGCAGATTGGGCCATTGCGGCACAGAATGGCTACGTCGTTGGCTCCGCCTCAAAATTTTCTGTCTTCAGCCCACATAGAGCTTTCCAATCTGGATCTTCCAGTAGTTTATACAACAAATTTTGATGAGCTAATTGAGGAAACGTACCGTCAGCTCGGCATCCCATATGCAAGAATGGCAACCACTCGCGATCTCGCCCTGGACCGAGCTGGACGGCGCCGCGTTATGAAATTTCACGGCGATATGCAGCATGATTCTTCACTTGTCTTGACCGAAAAAAGCTTTTTTGACCGTCTAGAGTTTAGCAACCCCCTCGATATTCGCCTACGAAGCGATCTCCTTGGTAAGAGCATACTTTTCCTTGGCTACGGATTCGGTGACGTAAACATACGCGTACTGTGGCACAGACTGGGTCAGCTTATGTCCGATGTGCCAACTGAGGAACGGCCTCACTCCTTCATTGTTCGCTTGGATGCGGACCCTGTATTGGAGAGACTTGACCGCTCCGTGGGGTTAACTACAATTGTGCTTGATCCTGAAGCCAATAAAAAAACTCCTGAGGAGAAGACCGTTCTTCTCGAGCGTTTCATGCTTCAACTCACTTTGGAGAGCCACGCTGAAGAACAGGCTGGTCCGGACCCAGTGTGCTCTCCTCGAATCCTTCAAGATGCCGCTGAAATCCTACGTCGCACGGAAGTTCAGCCATTGTCTCCCCCTGAGGCGCAACTCTTGGAAGCGGCCTCATCGCGATCTCTTCCTGAGCGGGTTCGCCAATATGCTGAAGATCTTCTCGATGCATATTCAAAGGCCACACTTTATGGTGATGCTGCCGAATTCCGAAAACGCTATGTATTGAACTTCGATTTAAGTTTCTCTCCTGAGGAGGAGTAGACAATGGTACGTGAATTAGATCCAAGTGGTTTTGTGGCTTTAGCCAGAGCTTCAGCGGCTGAATCCAAGCGCGTGGACGATGAAGTTCATCGGATCGTTGCTATGATGAGAACCGTCTGGGGTGATTCGGCTCCTCCAGTAAAGCTCCTTGAAACGCAGGCTGAGATCGAGCGTCTTGCAAACCAGTTGAGCGCTAGGTTGCTTGATTTTTCAACTTTAGCCTCGAGCATTTCTCGGACGTTGTCCTCCGCTGATGAAAGAATCATTAGGGGTTTATCCTCAGACTCATCAGATGCAATTGCCGAGAATGAAAGGCTGTATAAATCGGGCGATGTCGCGGTGACTGCTCGTGCTGCATTCAACCTTGGCCGAATCTATCAGGGTCTGGGTTCGGCTCTTCAAGCCAAAGTGTGGTATCTCCGCGCTGTTGATTCGCCCGATCCGAAGGTATCGGCGCAAGCGGCTCTTGCTGCGGGCTCTCTTGCGGAAAAGCAGGATGACTTTGAGGGTGCGCGTGATGCTTATAGTCGGGCTTTGGGTAGTGCTGAGCCAAGAATGGCGGGTCAGGCTGCTATTGCCCTCGGTTCCCTTGCCGAAAAACAGAGGTTTTTTGATGTTGCCCGCGAGTCATATGAGAGGGCTATGCATATTTCGGACTCGAAAACGTCAGGGCAAGCTGCCATGGCTCTCGGGTCGTTAGCCGAAAGGGAGGGTGATTTTGCTGGGGCTCGAAAAGCATACATTTGGGCGATCAATTCGTCTGACCCACGTCTGGAGGCGCAGGGAGCGATGGCTCTTGGGGCGCTAGCTGAGAGAGAAGGGGACTTCTCTGAGGCGCAGCGTGCCTACATGCATGCCATGGATACCTCGGACTCTCGCCAGGCTGGTGCTGCTGCCCTCGCTTGGGGCGCACTAGCCGAGAGACAAGGAAGCCTTGATGAGGCTCGCCGAGCTTATATGCGTGCTCTCGATGTGCCAGATGATCGGACCATGGGCCGGGCGGCCATAGCGCTGGGATCTCTGGCGGAACGTTCAGGTGACATTAGAGGGGCACGAAATGCTTACATGCGTGCAATGGAAGGTACTGACAGCCGAACGGCAGGACTGGCAGCAATCACATGGGGGAGCCTCGCGGAGAGCCGAGGACATTTTGATGAGGCGCGGCCGGCCTATAGGCGCGCGCTAAAGTCATCCGACAGCCGAATTGTCGGTAGAGCTCACCTTGCCTTGGGGCGCCAAGCGGAACGGGATGGTGATGTTGAGTCGGCGCGTCTCCATTATGAATCGGCTCATAGGGGAACTACCCGCGTTGCTGCCGAAGAAGGCCTCAAGCGGCTCGAAAACCGCACGGTTCTTTAGGTGTGGTTTGTGGGAGCTGAACTATCGATTCCTGCGTCCGATCCAACATGCCCGGCGAGAACAGGATCACCGCAATCGAAACCTCACCACGTCAACCGGTATGCTCCGGGCATGCAGCAGAAACTATAGAAAACGAGTCGAGACCGCTCCCCGGCGCATTGCCTGAACGCGTGCAGACGGACAAGGTCTACGTCGTTCCGATGAGAAAGGCGATGGAAGCCGACGAAGGTGCCACCCCAAGGTACACGGACTTTGTGCGGTATCTTCCGAAGGAGGCGCGGGCGGCTGGCATCCCGCTAGAGTTCGCAGCAGGTGAACGCAGGCGTAAGTACCTGCAAGAGTTCAGCGCCGGAACGGAAAAGTGGGCGCTCGGTCTTGCTCTCCTGACCATCACCATGCGCGCAACATGGGTTTTGAGGAAGTGTCGCTAGTCGCTCGCCGTCGCTATCGTCAGGCGCGCATAGTCGAGGGTTCGGTTGACTTGGGGCCAGCCCGGGACGACCCAAGAGTTCGCCGTGCGGCCCAGCACCATGATTTGAATTGCGATGGGTGCCTTGGGCCGTGTAAGGGCTTCAACGATATGCAGAACTGGCCAGATGTCCCGGCATCGGCGCCTGAGACGGAAACAGATCATGTGGATGACGTTGTCGAAATCGACGATCAATGCGGCATATAAAACGGAAGGGTTAATGAAGTCATCCGTTCACCCATGCTTGCATAATGCCTAGGCCTGTTTGGCGGCAGGATCGAGCGACGTCTGAATGAATTCCCCCACTGTGTTCTCCTGATCCTCTTCGCGTCCGATGATCTTGATACTCCGTCGGACCTGAGTTGGCTCACGGCCCGCGGCTACGCGGTAGGCCGAGGCACTGATATGCGGTGATGTTGGCGGAATGCTGCTTTTTCACGCACTAAGTGGTTTTGTTCTAGTGTCACCGCTGTGGTGTTCATCAGGAGGGTGCGGGCGGCCTCGGGCGACGGCAGTGCAGATTGCAAGGTCGGCTATTCCGATGAGCGCAGAGTCGCCCCCAGATCGTCGGCGACTGGATCATAGACCGGCGCGGTTTCCCGCTGGAGATCGGCTGCTTCGAAGGCAACAAGGCCGAGACCGAAACCATGCTCCTGATCATCAAGCAGTTCAAGTCCCGTCACAGCCTGGTCGACATGGTCGTCGTGGCCGACGCCGGAATGCTCTCGACGTCAATCCTTCGCGAACGGGACGAGGCGAACCTGCGCTTTATCGTCGGCTCGCGGATGATGTAGACCCCGGCCGGCCTGGCCTCGCACTTCCGTTGGCACGGCGACGCGTTCAGCGACGGCCAGCCGTTCGAAACCATCACACCCAGAAGCGGCTACACGAAGGAGAACAATCCTGACCTGCGCGCCGAGCCGTCTGGGACCCGGCCATCCGCTCCAGTTCGTGGCGGACCGTGTGGGCCTACTCCCGCAAGAGAGCGGAGCCCGGCGACAACCTCACGGCCCAGGAGAACCGGCCCGCGATGTCAGCTAGGGACAAAAGGCTGCTCGCGCCGCACGGCTCGTCAAGACAGCCAGCGGCAAACGCAACCTTCCTCCAAGTGCTGTTATGAGAGCCTGAGAATTCGCGGCTGCTGCTCGCTTTGTCAGGAATCGGCTCCCTGTTTACTGGGCTGGAGGAAGAATAGAGTTGCCAGCTTTAGCTGGTCGTGAGGTTCGCATACTGCACTCAGCACCAGCTCAGAGGTCAGTGTGCTTGTGTTCCTCGACATGTGAAGCGGCTAGTCGGATAATCCTAGCCGGATGTTCGGCGGATACCCTATGAACTTCCGAGCGGATCTCGGAGCTGTAATCGTTCCACTGGCCACTTGCCGCTGCCTTTTGTAAGCCGTGGAGAGTAAGTAGGGGCACTCTAATACCGCCTGCGCGCAAGGCCGTGAGAAGGGCTGCGGACACCAGAGGAGTGATGTTTGTAGAGATGCTTCCCACAACAGCCAAGCTGCGAGAGGCGTGCGATCGAACTGTAGCGTCGACATCACGAGACAACTGCAGAAGAAGTAGTTGACTCCATGCCCATTCAGCGTAAGCATTTGCAATGTCGGGGATCATCTGCGCCGCGGCGACCCGTTCATCGGGAGATAGACTTCCGGCAAGTTCAGTGGCTTCGGCGAGGGATTGGTCCTTCGGAATAATGTGCAGTACAGATCCAGCACGTATGGCTTCCGTAAATTTTGAGGATTCATCGGGTTCGCTGAAAATTCCACGCACCTCAGAACCCATTAGGTTCTCCCAGTTAGATTGCAAAATTGATGCCGCCTCTATCGGAATTCCATCTTTGCCATATTCTGCGAACCGAGTCAATGCACGAGCTTTTAATTCTCGAGGCACGCTGGAATCCGACAGATACGCCGCAACTGCCGTCCAAACCCGTTGCCTGCCGTAAATATGAGCAAATACGGTGGATAGTTCTGCCGAGTCTGTATCCCCGAAAGAGATCATACCCTGCTTGGCCGAGTCCCTTATCTTCTGAAGGTCACTGATGCAGGTATGTTCGGCGCGTGCAATCACGGCTGAATCTACATCGAAGAGTTCTTGGGAATTTGACACAAGGTAGAGGGCCAGGTCGGAATCGCTTGCCGAAAGGAGTTGGCGTGCGTGATCTGCCGGTAGATGCACATTCACGGCTCGACTTGGAATGGACGCGAGAGCTTCACGTCCAAGGTGGCTCTTTCCCCATGCTCGCCATTCGTCAATTGTTTCGCGGCTGACTATGCTCCAATTGATTGCCTCAATGAGTCTCACAAGATCGCTCTCAACCAGCTCAAGCGACACTTGGTCTGCGAAAGCGAGGAGCGCGCGGCGCGCGACAAGATCATCGAGATCCGTCTCTGGTAACAGCTTCACCATAGATGACCACAGGATACGTTCATCGACATGGACCGGCCGTGGGGCCTCTCGAAGTCGGTGGAGAAAGTCTGTAGTGGCCTTTAGCGATTTTGATAGGTCAGTAGTGCCCAAGTATGGCGCGGCAGCCGAAAGGACAAGCAGGTCGAACTCGGTAATGTCAGACGGAAAACTGGAACGTCCAAGAATTAGCTCTGCGTCTTTCGACAATGCGATGTCCGGTCCTCGCATGGAGATCCAGTCCAGGCTTCTCTTGAGGCTTTCCTTCGCACGGGCTTGACGGAGTAATCTGAGGCCGTCCTGGATCTCCCAAGCACTTGAAGACGAGGTATTCTCTGCTTCTCGGAGTATGCGTATTTGTGCTAGTGACTCTCTACCCTTCATAAATTCGTTAACATCGCCTCTTAGCTCTGCTGTTAAGAGTGCCTCAAGTGCTGGAGAGATTATTGGATCTTCATTTCTGAACGTGCGTCCGAGTTTACGAGACCCGATTCGAGTTTCGAATGCGTTTTCAACGTACTTTCTATCTCGAGAAGCAGACACGAAGCCTGCTCGCATGTCTGGCCAAGATGTACGGGATTTCACAACCTTAACCCAAGTTTCCCCACTGAAACCTTCGATTCGGGATCGTAGTTCTCGACTTTGGGAGGTTAACGATTCCCAGATATCTTGAGAAACGAGATCTGAGTTCCAACTAATCCCGTGTGAGACAGTAAATTGACTCCATTCACCTTCAACGGCCAGGAAAGTCTCAACGTAATTTAGTTCATCCAGTGAGCCTGCGTAATCGAGCATCTCAAATTTTCGTGCTGCTATCTGCTGGTGCAGTAGAGCGGCAGCTAGAGCAGAGGTTCGCGAGGAGCCGCTAGTAAACCGCTTTTTCAAGGGTTCCAACCGGAGGAGTGCGGTTGCGCGCTCATCAAGTTCGACTTCGGCGACGGTGGCAAACATCGCTGCGGCAACGGCTGCTTCAACGGGCATGGTTTCATTGCGTGTGAGCGTCCAGAGATCATCGGCACCCCTTCGAACGGAGCCCAATATTACAGAGCGCTTGGCTGCATCAATCAGCCTGACCGCCCAGTCAGCCTCTGAGAGGGGGAGTAGGTCCGAGTATCGCTGGAGGTCATCGGGGCGGCAGCGGGCTACAAGTGCAAGGAGCCCTGATGCCTCGACGTTGTCCTGTGAAAAATTCGGGTGAGGTGCCACGGCCCACGGAGCCGCTACTGCTGCTATCCATGCCCCGCCGTTCAGAATCTCCATGGCATCCTTACTTCATAGTCAAGTAGGTCAAAATCGTCTTGCCCGCTTGGGCCGACGTTGCCAGCGACGGTTTGTATGCCAAGCTGACGGACGGCTATTCGCATGTGCTTTTCGGCTTCCGTCTGCAGTTCGGCGGGCTCTTGGACTCTCGCAGCATACTTGCGGGAGATGTCTCCTAATTGGACCGAGGCGAGATCGTTCACTGCACTGTTCGCGAGCGGGGGGAAGACCGGCTGACACGCAACCAAAACTATACGGGTTCCGGAGTCGGGCTGGATCTTGGCCAGTTCATGTTCGATCTGGTCACCTGTAGTGATTTGGCCGTGGGCATTCGCAGGGTACGCAAGGAAATGCAGTAGGGCAGTTTCTTCTAACTGTGAGTCCAGGAAGACAGCAGCGGGGTCTGCCTGGACGGAGTCAACGGCGTCCTGCAAGGCGATCTCCCAATCGACCTCGATGACAACGAGGGGTCGATAGTGGATCACGAGTCTACTGAGAGTCACTAGCCACGGGCCGTCGTAATCAGGATTTTGGTTCTCTGGAGGTAAATTGTGAGGGACCCGCTCGGGCTAGGATGGCCGCAGACCTCTCTGGATACGCTAACCGGGATCAAAGCAGCCGTTCCGGCAAGATCACTTGCCGAAGCCGTTCCGTCGAAGTTGCCCTGAATATTTGGGCAGGTCGGGACAGCAAGTGACTCAAGGGGCTGAACGGAGATGGGAACGGGCGGCGTGGGGTAGATAGCAGCGATTGGACCCATTGCCATGAGGAGTAACAGAGCGGCGATGCCAAATCCGCTACCGAGTCGTGTCCGTAAAGTGATGGCGTCTACAACTGAAGTGGCGTTTCGCTCGGATGCGTCGACTAGGTCGCGAAGACTCGGCTTGGGGTCTTCGGCTTTTTCATCCGGTTTCTGATTCGGGAGCCTGTACATTGACCCGCTCAGAAAGAAACACACGCTGATCCCTAGCGCGAGGATCGCAGCGTAGCCTGCATACTTTGTCGCCTCCGGAAACCCCTGACCCACGGGGGAGAAGATTAGGCCAGCAGCAAGCGCCCCGGACAAGGTTGCAAGAAGGGTTGCTACCGACCGAGCGCGGTCTCTATATCTGTCTCCGTCTGCCCGGTACGAGGCGATCAAAGCGTAAGCCCGCTCCTGATTCTTTTCCTCGTTCACGAACCAATCCTATGCTATGGGCAGAAGGGTGAACGCAGGGTTCCGGTCACCGTGGCCTCCTTTGTCATGCATGGAATCGCCCCTTGGCTATACGAGCCCCTGAGCCTAGTCCTCTTCGCAGGCGGCTGCTCTGCAGTAACATCCCAAGGCCCGCTACGCCACCGGATGATTAACCAAGCCGACGGCCGGGTCTCCCGGAATCATTGCAATCCGATAGATGGTGCTTCGGCACCCCCTATCGTCAGCAGCTAAGCTGAGGAACGCCGGTGGCACTGCACTGACGTGGCGGCGAGGACCATCGTCACTGCTCGCGGAAGGACTACGAATGGCTCGGCCGACAGTTCAGGACGTCGCCAGGACTGCTGGTGTGTCCGTGGGGACGGTGTCGCGCGTCTTGAACGGGAGTTCGGCTGTCAGTGCGGCGGCCAAGGAGAAGGTCAACGTCGCCATAAAGGAGCTCAGCTACCGCCCGCTCGCCTCAGCAAGGGATCTCCGAAGAGACCGGACCATGCGTGTTTTGGCACTCGCCAAGAACCTGGACTCGCTCGTGATCAGTGAAGTGTTCCGAGGTGTCGGGGACGCTGCGGCGGATTCGGGTTACGTCAGCCTGATCGCGGCCACCGACGGCGACCTCGATCGCGAACAGCAACTAGTCGATATGCTGCGCAACGGATCCGTTGACGGTCTGGTGATCTTCTCGCCGACAATGCCGGACGATGACGTGAACACAGTCGCCGAGCAAATGAGCGTGGTCCAGGTCTGTGAAATCGTCGACGCCGAGGCAGCCTTCGGCGTATCCATTGATGACCGCCGGGCCGCTTACGACATCACCAAACATCTGATCGACACGGGCGCCAAGAAGCTGGCCATGCTCGCCCATAGGGGAGCCCGCTCGGGCAGGCTGCGCGAAGAAGGCTTTCGACAAGCACTCGCGGAAGCGGGCTTGGAAGAAGACAAGATCCTGCTCGGAGAAGGCAACTTCGGGTTTCACGCCGGCCGAAATCTTACGAAGAAACTCCTGGAAACAAAAGACCTTCCGGACGCAGTCTTCTGCGGAACCGACGTGGTCGCAGCCGGATGCGTCCGGGAACTCACTGACGCAGGCATAAAGGTTCCAGACGACATCGCCGTAGCCGGTTTCGATGACTCTGCCCAAGCAGAAATGTGCGTCCCGGAGCTGACCACAGTCCGCCAACCCGCCTATGAAATGGGCCGTGTAGCCTTCGCTGAACTACTGGAACGAATGACAGTCGAGGGCGCACACCGCAAGGGAAGAACCTTCCTCCCGCACGAACTCGTCATACGAGACTCCACGAAATAAAGAGGGTTGACAGCCCTCAGTGGTCCCTGTCACACTACTTTGGAATCGATTCCACGGCCGCAGGCCTATTCTTTTGAACACATTTGGAATCGATTCCACAGCTCAAAGGAACCACCGGCAAAGAAGCCACTCTCAGCACGCGGGACAGCCAAAACGCGCACTGAACGCACCCACCCACAGCCACCAAAGGAGCCACTTGTGGACTTGAACCGACCTGCTTTACCGCTCCAGAACAAAGCCACAACACGAAAAGCCCTCGCATCAGCCGCAATAGCCGCAGCCCTCCTCCTCAGCGCCTGCGGCGGGGGAGCCCCGCCCCAAGGTGCCGAGCAAGCGGCAGCTGCCGATCCGGCGTCGGGCGCTAATGCCAGCGGCGCGGTCAACATCTGCGGCGTCAAGGACGCGAGCGGCATCTACAAGGGCACGGCAGAGGCGTTCACCAAGGCGAACGGCAAGGTCACGGCCAAGTACACCGAGATCGGTGCCACCACGGATGAGGCGCGCACGCAAATCGTGCAGCGGCTCGAAGGCAAGTCCACTGAGTGCGACCTCTTCGTCACGGACGTCATCTGGACCTCCGAGTTCGCCTCCCAAGGCTGGCTGCTGGACCAAACCAAGCTGGTGGAGGCCAACAAGGACCGGCTCATTCCCTCCACTGTGGAAACCACCAAGTATGAGGACAAGTACTGGGGCTCGCCGTTCTTCACCAACGCCGGTTTGATCTACTACCAGAAGGACAAGGTGGCCAAGCCCGAGTCCTGGCAGCAGCTTTACGCGGAAGCCGCCAAGGCTCCCGGCAACGGCTACGTCTACCAGGGCAAGCAGTACGAGGGCCTCACGGTGAACTTCCTCGAAATGCTCTACAGCGCAGGCGGAGAAGTCCTCAACGACCAGGGCGACGTCAAGATCGACTCCAAGGAAACCCGCGACGTCCTTAACTTCATGAGCGACGGACTCAAGAACGGCTCAGCGGACCGCGCGGTCCTCACCTACAACGAGGACCCGGCCCGCCTCGCCTACGAGTCCGGCGACTTCGGATACCAGCGCAACTGGCCGCACGTGTACCGCCTGCTCAACGCGACACCGCTCGCGTCCAGCTTCGGCGTCGCGCCGCTGCCGGCATGGGAAGGCGGCAAGGCCTCCGGCGTGCTGGGCGGCTGGAACCTGGCAATCTCGGCCCACTCCACCAACCAGGCCGGAGCTGTCGCGTTCATCGACTTCGCCACCACCCCGGACTGGCAGAAGCACGTGGCCATGGACTACTCGCAGGCCCCCGTCAACGAAGCTGCCTACTCTGACCCGGCGGTACTCGAGAAGATGCCGTTCGCCACGGAACTCCTCGCCTCAGTGAAGGGTGCCAAGCCGCGCCCGATCTCGCCGGTCTACCCGCAGATCTCGCAGGCGATCTACAAGAACGTCTACGCCGTCCTCTCCGGCACCGCCTCCACCGAGGAAGCCGTGCAGAAGATGGCCGAGGAAATCACCGCCGCCAAGGCGAGCTTCTAGCTATGGCCACCAGAACAATCTCACCAAGCCGCGGCCCAGCGAAGACAAGCGGCCGCGACCGCGCCGAGCGGAAACTCGCGTTCCGCATGACCGCCCCATCGCTGGTCATCATGGCGCTGGTTGCGGCGGTCCCCATCGGCTACGCGATCTGGCTCTCGCTGAACCAGTACAGCGTCCGCACCGCCGGCCTGTCCCGCTTTGTCGGCCTGGAAAACTATATCAACGCCCTCGCAAGCCGGGAGTGGTGGGCTGCGTTCGGCCAGACGTTCCTCTTCGCGGGCCTGTCGGTCAGCCTAGAATTGGTTCTCGGTACGGCCATGGCGCTCCTGCTCAATCTCGCGTTCAAGGGTCGGGCCGTCCTGCGCACCGTGGTTCTGCTGCCGTACGCGATCATCACCGTGGTCAGCGCCATCACCTGGCAAACGATGTTCCAGCCCAACATGGGCCTGGTCACCAACGTCCTCTCCACGCTGGGGCTGCCGGGCGGCGACGTGGTGTGGCTCGGTGAGCACGGCTACGCGATGGCCGTGATCGTCATGGCCGACGTCTGGAAGACCACGCCCTTCGCGGCGCTCATCATCCTGGCCGGCCTGCAAGTCATCTCCGCTGAAACGTACGAGGCCGCGGAACTCGACGGCGCCAGCAAATGGCAGACCTTCGTCAACATCACCCTGCCGCTCCTGCGCCCGGCGATCGTCCTCGCCGCGATCTTCCGCACCATGGATGCCCTCCGCGTCTTCGACCTGCCGTTCGTCCTCACCCGCGGTGCGAACGGCACCGAATCCATGTCCATGCTCGCCTACACGCAACTGCGCGAAAACCGGTTGGTGGGCGAAGGCTCGGCGCTGTCCATCCTGACCTTCCTCACCGTCATGGCGGTCTCGGTCATCTACGTCCGCTTTGCCGGCGGCAACATCCGCGACGTCGCGAAGGAGGAACAATGAGCACACTGACTGCAGAACGCCCGACGGCGGAACTCGCCAAGCGCCCCAAGGCGCCGAAGCGTCGCTTGCGTGGGGAATCGAAACTGCACCCCTTGGTGTGGGTGTTCGTGGTGGCCGTCATGGCTTTCTCGCTCATCCCGTTCTACTGGCTGGTGAACACCTCCCTTAAGAAGGGCGCGAGCCTGTCCCAAGGCGAGCTCTTCCCGAGCCAGCCGACGCTTGAGAACTATCTGGTGGTCTTCCAGAACCCCGAGTTCCTCCTGGCCTTGCGCAACTCGGTGATTATCGCCGTCGTGACTACAACGGTGGCTTTGGTGTTCGCGTCCTTTGCCGCCTATGCGTTGGCCAGGCTGAAGATGCGCCGCAAGGCGATGATCCTGACGCTGATCCTCTCGGTCACCACGTTCCCGGCCATCGCCATCGCGGCCCCGATGTTCTCCATCTGGCGCGAGATCGGGCTGTACGACACTCTGCTGGGCCTCATCATTCCGAAGCTGACGTTTGCGTTGCCGCTGGCGATCTACACGCTGACGTCCTTCTTCAAGGAGATCCCGCGTGAACTCGAGGAATCCGCGTACATGGATGGTGCCACGCCGTTTGTCGCCTTCCGCAAAGTGATCCTGCCGCTGGCGGTCCCCGGCTTGGCGACGACGGCGATCCTGGTGTTCATCTCGGTCTGGAACGAATTCCTCCTGGCCGTCACTCTGACCACCTCGCCCGAAGCCCGTCCAGTGCCGGTGGCGATTGCGTTCTTCAGCGGCACCAGCGAGTTCGACCAACCCCTCGGCACCATCAGCGCCGCGTCCGTGATCATCACCGTCCCGCTCGTGATCCTGGTGCTCGTGTGCCAGAAGCGCATCGTTTCCGGCATGACGGCCGGAGCGGTCAAGGGCTAGGCCCCGTCACGAAGTCCCCAAACCCCTCACAGACTCTAAGAAACCCCAGAAAGAACAGGAATAACGTGAGCATTCAGCAGCAGGCCCCGTCCGCAACCCTCAAGGTGGGAGTTGTGGGCATCGGTTGGGCCGGCCAGCAGCACCTCAAGGCGTACAGCAATATCGACGGCGTCGAAATAGTCGCCGTCGCGGGGATGGAAGCTGACCTTCTTGCCCAGCTGAAGGAGGAGTACAGCATTCCCCACGCGTTCGCCCGGTGGGAGGACATGATCGAGCTTGAAGGTCTCGACGCCGTCAGCGTCGCCGTGCCGACGTTCCTGCACGCACCGATCGCCATTGCCTCGCTCGAGCGTGGACTGCATGTGCTGAGCGAAAAGCCGTTGGCGCGCAACGCCGTCGAGGGTCAACAGATGGTGGACGCCGCCCGTAAGGCAGGCCGTGTCCTGGACGTCGCGTTCAACCACCGCCGCCGTGGCGACATCCAGGCGCTCAAGGAAGTGATCGACGCCGGGACGCTGGGTCGCCCGTACTACGCCAAGGCATCCTGGCTGCGCAGGCAGGGGATTCCGATGCTGGGCAGCTGGTTCACCAACCCGGAACTCGCCGGCGGCGGACCGCTTGCTGACATCGGCGTGCACGTCCTGGACTACTCGCTGCACCTCCTCGGCGAGCCCAAGGTGCTGGCCGTTTCCGCGTCGACCCACTCCGAACTTGGCCCGCGCGGCCTCGGCGGCAACGCCCGCTACACAGCTTCGAACTCGAGTCATAAGTTTGAAGTGGAAGACTTCGCTTCGGCGTTCATCCGGCTGGAAGGGGGCGGTACTTTGATCTTGGAAGCGGGCTGGGCCACCTACCGCGACGAGCGGGACCTGATGGACTTCACCGTTTACGGGACCGACGGCGGCGCGGACTTGCGCTCGGTCGGCGCCTCCGAGAACCCGGTAGCGGACGTTCACGTCTTCACCGAGAAGGACGGCGAAAACGCCGACTTCGAAGTGGTGGCCGAGCCCGGGCGAGCCCACCAGGCCGTCGTCGACGATTTCATCGCCGCCGTGCGCGGTGGCGAAACTGTATGGGGAAGCCATGACGGCTCGCTCGCCCTCAGCCGTGCCCTGGTGCTCGATGCCTGCTACAAATCCGCCCTCGAACAACGTGAAGTGGTGCTCTGAAATGTCTGATTCGAAATTGAAGATTGTCGTATGGAACGAGGCCGTGCACGAGGCACGGAACGAGCCTGCGTCCATCGGCGAGATGTACCCCGACGGGATCCACGGCGCCATTGCTGCCGGACTGCGCGGCTTCTACCCGGACTCCGAAATCACGACGGCGACGCTGGCCGATCCCGAGCACGGACTCTCCGAAGAGGTGCTGGAGCAGACCGACGTGCTGCTGTGGTGGGGGCACATTGCGCATGGCGAAGTCGCTGATGAGGTGGTGGAGCGCGTGCAGCGCCACGTGCTCGGCGGCATGGGCTTGGTGGTGCTGCACTCGGGGCATTTCGCCAAGATCTTTACCCGGTTGCTGGGGACCACCTGCTCGCTGAAGTGGCGCAACGGGGGCGAACGTGAGCTCGTGTGGACGGTCAAGCCGTCTCACCCCATCGCGGCAGGTATCGAGAGCCCGATCGTGATTCCGCAGCAGGAAATGTACGGCGAACTGTTCGACATCCCCGAGCCCGATGACCTGATCTTCATCAGTTCGTTTACCGGGGGAGAGGTGTTCCGCTCCGGCGTGACGTTCTCGCGCGGCAAGGGCCGGATCTTCTACTTCAGCCCCGGCGACCAGGAATACCCGGTGTACCACCAGCCGCAGATCCAGAAAGTGATCGCGAACGGTGTTGGCTGGGTTGCGCAGCCTGGTGTCTTCCGTGAGGCGCCTGAGGTGTCCAATCCTGCGCGGGGCTGGTTCGAGGAAGGTTAGGCGCGGAGGGCTTCCATTCATCTCGCTGGCTGCCGTCGAAGAGCCAGCAAGGAACAGGAGCATGGTGACGGCGGTTCCGTCTTTCGATGGACGTGCCCAGACCCCGGGGGATCGAGCGTCGGTATAACTATTCCGTCCCGGGGCCGGACGGTGTTTCTGGTAGTTGAGGGTCGTCCCGCTCTTGTATGAGACCCGCGGCGCTGCGTCGGCGGTCCTCCTTCACCGATGCGTTGAGGCGTTTCAGGCCTCGGACGCCTCGTACTATAACGATGAATAATGCGGTAACGAAGAGGAACGCCATGAGTGCCATGGCCCAGTAGGTACTCGGGTCGTAGGCACTGGGTCGGAATATGAGGAGGACAAGGAACGCCAACAGCATAAGAGCATAGGCAGTGAATGAGCCGGCAAGTTGGGCGAAAGCGATATCCTCCGTGGCTCGGCTGGACCGGCTTTCTTTCATGCGAACACTTTTCCTATCCCTCGACTCCGAGCCAGTTTGGGCGCCCTGAAACCCATAATCCGACATCAACCAGTGGACGTACAGGACTTTGCCCTGGTGGACCGGTCAGAACTTGATATCTGTAGGAATCCTTTGGAGCCAGGAGTGTTCCTAAGATCGAAATCGCTGGCCGCTTCCGTCGAGGAACGCCCTGCTCCACACTGGTTGTAACCGGCTCCTCTGGCAGCCGGAAATGCTTGGGGCGGGCCGAAACGAGGAAGCCTATGCGGAAAGCGCGTGTAGCGGCCGTGCTGACGTGGATTTACGCTGCAGCATTCGGGGTCCCGGCTATTCCAGTCGGCATCTACCTCCTACAGAACGGGTACCTGCCGATGTTCATGGACCTGTTCCCGATGTACGCGGGTCCATGGGACGGCCTGCAAAGCTGGACCTTCGTGGCGCTGCTTATGGTGTTCCTTGGTGCAGTGCTGGTTGCGTCGTGGGCGGCTTGGCTGGCATGGAGGGGGCGCAGGTCCGGGCTGGCTCTTGGGCTAGCCCTCCTGCCTGTGGAAGCAGTGTTCTGGATAGGCTTCGACCTGCCTTTCCCTTGGTTGTTCGGCGTGGCCCGCGGCCTGTTGTACGCGCTCGCTTTAATGTCACTGCGACGACGTTCGGAGGGGCGGCTGGCTGGCGGCTAGTCGAGACCCGACCCGTCCGGCAGCACGAAGGGCTGATACGGACGCCGCGTCGTCAATCCCTGTGACCCGATAACCCAGCTGGTTGGCTAGGCGTTATGGAACAACGCTTTGTGCGCTACCAATCGAGTACACCTGATGCGAAAGGGCGACACCTTGGGATCTTCGCCCTGGCGAACCGATTGGCGAAGGAGGGCAGCCTCAGCACCGAAGATTGGGGCGGTTGGCGGAGTACCAACGAATTTTACGACGCGGCTTACGTAACGCCTGAGGCGTCGATCTACGCAGCCCCGGGCGCACAGGCTTGGTTCAAAGTGTCGGCCACTCACTTGTTGGAGAAAACGGATTTCTACATCGATCTTCTGCGCCGGCATGACGTCCCCTGCCGCGTGTTCTACTCAACCGATCCCGGCATCGTCATTTATGAAGACGACGTTCAAGTCGTCGTCGTCCCGTACGAAGTGGACAGCGAATCAAAAGGTCGTGATTCCGGGGAAGAGGAGCGAAAACCATGAAGCGGTATAGGGCGCCTACACCGCAGTCTTGCGGGCGGGTCTGACGGGAATTGCCAGTAGCTGGAACAGCGGGCTTGTGAGGGCGTGCAGCTGGATCTCTCATAGCGAGCGGTGGGGACCGGCTTGCGGGCGGTGCTCCGCTTGGTCCATGGCTGCGGATAGCTTATAGGCCTCCAGCTCAGTTCTGCCCTGCACGACTGCCGGTAGGCTGCACACAATGAGTAGCACACCAGAAGTGCCCCGGGAATCTTCCAACTACAGGCCCGGCGAGCCTCTCCGATCGTGGACTAGCGGCGAGCCGATCGCTCCGGTTGACGCAGAATTGATCATTCTTGCGTCAGAGTCACTTGCTTCCCTTCGCCGGCTCATCGACGGGGATCACCTTTCGGACGAAGACCTGATTGCATTCGGGAGGCTTAATTCCGATTGTGTATTGCGGTGGTACGAACCGATTGTGAGCCTCGTCCGGGAGCCCCAAATCGATCCTGAAGTGATCACACTTTTGAAGGCGTCGGTGCCTGGACTCGACTCCTAGAATCCTCGTCCCAGCGCAGCCCGGGATGTCCCGTTACTCGTCGAAGCGAGCGACGCTTGAGCATTTCGCATGCTCGGCCGAGTACCCGGTAGGGATCGGTTAACGGGCGCGTTCCGAGGGGAGACATTCGGTCGGCAAAGGAGAGTCCAAAATAGTGCTCCGTGGGGTTTTTCGCATACAACCGACGAACCTAAAGGGATCCTTCGACGAGGCGAAGAGGCAATTCCGCAAGGCTTTGGATGGTTCCCTCCCGCATCGAGCCTTCGCGGTTGAGATGTAAGGCTTGTAGCCCCGCGTTCCGGGCTCCTTCGACATCGACTCGGTAGTTGTCTCCGATATAAAGGGTCGCCGCCGGCGACACATTCATGCTTCTGCAGGGCTGTAAGAACGCCTCTTGTGCCGGTTTGGCGTGGTTTATATGTTCGGAGCTGAATACCCGGTCGAGGAGGGGTTCGAGCCCGATTCTGTTGACCTTGGACGTTTGCTGGTCGTGGTTCCCGTTGGTGATGATGCCCACCGGCATGCCGATGGCCCGGAGGTTCTTCAATGCCGGCGCCGCGTCTGGAAAGGCCATCCAGGCGTCCTCGTAGTTCTCGAGGTATTTGTTGAATAGCTCATCGATTCGGGCGCTCGTTTGGGGAACTGAAAGCCCGGCTAACGGGAGGAACTGGCGGAGTCGCTCACGGCGCTGTTCCTGGAATGTGAGTTCGTTCGCGAGGAACCGGTTGTAAATGACTTCCTCGATTTGAAACCAGCAACGTGTAAGTTCGTTGGAACCCTCCGTTCCAAGATGTTGAAGAAAAGCATCCACACCGGCACGGGCGGATGACGGATGATCGAACAGAGTGTTGTCTAGATCGAACAGGACGGCTCGAATTTGCACCCGCCAAGCGTAGCCCGCTGTTCCTCATATTGCCGACGGACCTGTTCTGCCGCGGGATGGTCGGCACCATGGGCCTCCAGTCATCACGTCCAGCCGGAGCGGCGGTGGCAGCCGGATACGGTGTTGCCGACCAGATCGCCGCGGCGTAGTCGAGCAACTCAATCGAAGTCCTGTCGGTCATTCACTGCTGCCCCACTAGTGAAGAAGAACGTAGAAAACAATCACCAGCGCGGGAAAGAGTGCCTGGCCGATGGCGCTGACCAGAAGGCGCTTCTCTGTGACCCACAGCCAGAAACCAAGGAAGACGTGGCACGAGCAGCAGAAGATAACTATGGCCGACCCGCTGGCGGGATTGCCTGAGAAGTTCACCAGCCACAGGCCCACTGCGATGCCCAAGCCGAAGGTGATGTTGTAGGCGCCAACATTCATCGCCCACATTCGCACTGCGCGCACGTCTTCCGGCCTAATCAGGAAGATCCGGTGGAACCGTTGATCGCCATGGAAGAAGATCTCCAGGATGCCAACGCTTATCAGCGCCAGGCTGGTGGATCCGGCGAGTATCTGGCTCAGCACATTCATGCCGCGCTCCTAGGCCGATCTTGCAATCTCCGCTTCTTGCGTGCAGGTTACGCTTCAGGCGTCAAGACCTTCAAGGGGTTCTGCAAACGCTCTCAATCAACCATGCCCACCCGCCTCCAGCCCCGCGCCCACAGCGGCCACAAAAGCGTCCGTCTCGGCTGACCGTCGGCTCTTCAACCACAGCGCCGATGTCCGCCAAGCCAACGGATCACCGACCAGCGGCCGCCACACAATCCCCGAAGGCAACGGCGTCCACGGCTCCTCGTTGAAGTGCACCCCGCGGCCGGCCATGATCAACCCGTGCGTGAAGTGTTGGTTCCGGGCATGAACAATCGCCGCAGGCAGGTACCCAGCGTCCCGGCACGTTTGAAGGAACGAGTCGTACAACGTTGGCGCCATGTGCCGCGGGAAGATGATCAACGGGCTCCCGGCAAGATCGCCAAGCCGCACAGACTCAAGCGCGGCCAGCGGGTGCGAAGCATTGAGCACCACACCTAGAGCCCGCGAATACAAAGCACCCGACTCGAAACCCACGCTGCTCAAAGGGTGACGCACCACGGCAACGTCCAGTTCGCCGTCGCGCAGTCGCTCAACCTGCTCAACGGTGGTGAGCTCGTGCAGGTTCAACAGAACATCAGGCGCAGACGGTGCAAACGTAGAAACCATCGTGGACAGGGCAACCGGGTTCGTATCAGGCGGCACGGCCACCTGCAGGATTCCCGAAGCGCCAGGCCGGATCCGACGCATGGACTCCTGCGCCATAGCCACGTGATCCAGCACCCCACGCGCGTGCTCCAACAGCAAGGCTCCTGCTTCGGAGAGCTCCACACCGGTGCGTCGGCGGTGGAACAGCAGCACTCCGAGCTCCTTCTCCAGGTCCTTGATCCGTTGCGACAGCGGCGGCTGGGCCATGTGCAAACGCTGCGCAGCACGGCCGAAATGAAGCTCTTCGGAGAGCACCACAAAGTACTTGAGATGGTGGAGGTCCATCGCCGCACCATATCAGTTTGATATCAAGGCGAGTAGATATTGATGTTAGACGGGTCACATTCGCCGATGGTCAGATGGGATTCAAGAAGCCCCAACGAACCAAAGGAAACTCCCTAATGTCCCAGGATGTCCTCTTCGAACAGACCGGCCCCACCGCCATCATCACCCTCAACCGCCCGGACAAGCTCAACGCCTGGACCGAGGCCATGCGCAACGAACTCATCGACTACCTGGAAAGCCTCAAAGGCAACGACGAGGTCCGCACAGTCATCCTCACCGGCAGCGGCCGTGCGTTCTGCGCCGGGCAGGACCTCGCCGAGACCGCATCCATGAACCCCGAGGACCACGAGTCCGCCGAGGCCTGGATCGACGGCTTCGACCGCCTCTACCGCGCCGTGCGCAACCTCGACCAGATCACCATCGCCGCGGTCAACGGCGTCGCCGCCGGCTCCGGTTTCCAGTACTCGCTCCTCGCGGACCTGCGCGTCGGCGACTCCAAAGTCCGCATGGGCCAGCCCGAAGTCCTCTCCGGCATCCCCAGCATCACCGGCATCTGGGCCATGTGGAGCATCCTCGGCAAGTCCAAGACCTCCCAATTCGTCCTCACCGGCGAGCTGGTGGATGCTGCCGAGGCTCAGCGGCTCGGCCTCCTCAACTACTTGGCGGACGACGGCGGCGTGCTGGCTTACGCGAAGGACCTCGCCGCCCGCTTGAGCCTGCTTCCTCCGGGCGCGGTCCGCTTGACCAAGAACCGCCTGCGCAGCCTGGAAGACGACGACCTCAGCGACGCGATGGCAGAAGCCAAGCGTGTTCACCGCGAGGCATACGGCACCGGCGAACCGCAGCGCGAGATGGCCCGCTTCCTCGCCGGCCGCCGCTGAAGGGACGGGACACCAAAGTGAAAACAGCCACCCAAGACCGCTACATCGAACTACGGAACAGCCACCGCTGGGAGATTCCGGAGCTCTACAACATGGCCGTCGACGTCGCCGACCACCACCCAAGGGACAAGCGGGCACTCATCCTGGAGTCCGCCGTCGAAGGTCAACGAGAGGTGAGGTGGGGCGAAATCCAGGACCGTTCCCGCCAGATCGCGGCCACGCTGCAAAAGGCCGGCATCAAGAAAGGTGACCGCGTCGCCGTCTTGTTGCCCCAGCGCTCCGACACCCCGGCCGCGTACCTCGGTGTGCTGCGGACCGGTGCCATCCTGGTCACCATGTCCCTGCTCTGGGCCGCGGAGCCCATCCGCTTCCGGCTGGAAGACAGCGGCGCGTCGGTGATCATCGCCGAGGAGTCAGCGAAGCACCTGTTCGAGGACTACGAGGGCACGTTCATCGACATCGACAGCCCGGCCATCAAAGAGGGACCCACAGAGTTCCAGGACGTCGAAACCGCAGCCGACGACCCCGCACTCATCTTCTACACTTCGGGCACCACCGGCCGGGCCAAAGGAATCGTCCACGCGCACCGAACCCTGCTGGGCCACAACGAGTTCCAGTACTGCCACCAGATCGGTGACGGCGACGTGTTTTACGGCGCGGGGGACTGGGCGTGGTCGCTCGCCAAGCTCATGGGCCCGCTGCGACTCGGTGCCACGCATTTGGTCTTCCGGCCCAGCGGCGGCTTCAACCCCGCAGCCCTCCTGGACAGCATGAGCCGCCACCGCGTCACCAGCGCCCTCGTCAATCCGACGTTCCTGCGCAAGATGCGCGAAGAGGTGCCCGACGCCGGTACTCGTTTCCCGCTGTCCCTGCGGACGGTTTGCTCGTCCAACGAGCCGCTGACGCCGGACCTGATCACCTGGTTCGAGTCGCAGTACGGGGTGACGCTGCTGGACTATTACGGTTCCACCGAGTCCTACCCGCTGCTGGGCAACTACCCCGATGTGCCAGTGAAGCCGGGGTCCATGGGCCGTCCACTTCCTGGATGGGACGTCCGGTTGCTGGACGAAAACGAGCAGGAAGTCCCGGTCGGCGAGACCGGCGAGATCTGCCTCCGTGCGCGCTCCAACCCGCAATTTCCCTTGGGATACTGGAACATGCCGGAGGCGTCCGCCACTGCATTCGGGGGCGGTTGGTACCACACCAAGGACCAGGCCTACACGGACGATGACGGCTATTTCTGGTTCCTGGGGAGGACCGACGACGTCATCAAAACGTCCGGATACCGCGTTGGACCCTATGAGCTGGAGGCAGTCATTCGCGAGCTCGATCCCGTCAGGGACGTGTCTGTGACAGGTGTGCCTGACGAGCTACGCGGCCAGTCCATCAAGGCATGGATCGAACTAATGCCCGGTCACGCTGGGGGAGCGGAACTGAGCGAAACCGTCGTGGCGCATGTGAAGGAGAACTTCTCCCGCTTCGCCTACCCACGATTCATTGAATACGTCACCGCGCTGCCGAAGTCTGCCACCGGCAAAGTCCAGCGCGCCCAGCTCCGCGAACTCCCACACGTTGTAGCCTCTCCCCGCCCCGAAGGACAACAATCATGAATACGATGACCCAGAAAGTCGCTGACACCGAGTCCTCCCCCCGGCGCAGCCTGAAGCGCGTCGCCGCAGCGGCCGCCGTCGGAAATTTCGTCGAATGGTTCGACTCCGCGGCCTATGCGGTCATGTCCGTCACCATCGCGAAGCTCTTCTTCCCTGATTACTCCACGACGGCGTCACTTCTGGCCGTGTGGGCGATCTTCGCCGGCGGCTTCATCGCCAGGCCGCTGGGGGCGGCTTTCTTTGGACGCTACGGCGACCGGATTGGCCGTAACAAGATGCTCGGCCTGTGTGTGCTGATCATGAGTGCGGCGACGTTCTGCATCGGTATCCTGCCGACGTTCGCGGTGATCGGCGTGTGGGCTCCGATCCTGCTGTTCCTGTTCCGTGCGGTGCAGGGCTTCACAACGGGCGGCGAATACACGGGTTCCTCGGCCTTCATTGTTGAGTACGCCCCGGAAGGAAAGCGGGCAACGTACGCCAGCATCATCCCGGCCACCGTTGGGCTGGCCTCGGTTGCCGGCGCGTTGCTGGGTGCCGCCATTACTGCCACCTTGAGCACGGAAGACCTTCAGTCCTGGGGCTGGCGGATTCCGTTCCTGCTCGCGGCACCTCTTGGTTTGATTGGCCTGTATATCCGCTCCAAGGTGGACGACACTCCCGTGTTCCGCGGTTTGGAAAAGACTGGCGAAGTGGCAAAGCGGCCCCTGGGTGATGCCATCCGAATGTGCTCCCGCCAGATCTTCACGCTCTTCGGATACAGCATCACCAACGCCATCGCTTACTACCTGATGAGCAGCTACATGATCGCGTACATGACCTCAAGCCTTGGCTACTCCTCTGCCGAATCGATGATCACCAGCGTGATCACCATGCTGGTGTACACGGCAGTTTGTCCTCTGGCTGCGCGTGGGAGCGACCGCTTTGGTCGTAAGAAGATGCTGCTGGTGGCGTGCGTTGGCTTCGTGGTGATGACCATCCCCGCGTTCTCCATCATGCCGCTGGGTCTCGGCTTCGCGATCCTTGGAACGAGCGTCCTGGGTGCGTTGGTAGCCGTGATCGGAACCTCCAACGTTCCGGCGCTGGTGGAGATGTTCCCTTCCTCGGTCCGGGCCTCCGGCTCAGCTATTGGCTACACCCTGGCCTACGTGCTGTTCGGTGGAACTGCGCCCTTCGTGGCCACCGGCCTGGTGGCCGGCTTCGGAACCCCGCTGGCTCCGGCCTTCTACCTGATGGGCATGGCACTGGTATCCGGCGTGGTGGTGGTCTTGTTCTTCCGCGAGACGAAGGACCTGTCGCTGACTCGGACCACGGTTCTGTAGAGGCGTTCAGCTTGAAACTGGGTTGGGCTGGGCGCTCGTCAGCGCCCAGCCCAACCTCTTTTATTCCCGCTGAATATTGGCGTTTAGGCCAGCCCGAGGGCAAACTCCTCAACCCGTGTGAACACTTCAGCTTGGGCTTGTTGGGAGGCGCGCCAATCTCCAGGGATCTGCAAAGAGTGGTCGGCTCCGGGCACCTCAAAGAACGTTCCTGCACTCTCTGATTTACGACCGCCGTCCCACAGTTTGTCCTGCGAACCTCCGATGAACAGGTCGTCCTTTGACGATGCACCGATGGTGCTTCTGACCCGCTCATCGGTGAGCAGTGGTGTCAGCCAGATGCCGGGGATGCGAGCTTCCTCGGCCCACGGGATACACAAAGTGCTAAATGATTTGGCGACAATCAATCGCTGATCGGCGTCGGGGGCGGCAGCAAAAGCCTGCGTGGCAGCAGCGGCCGCGAATTCGTGAGGGGCAGCACTGGGCGAATCATCAGGAGTCCACCGGGCAGCCTGAACATGCCAGCCCAGGGCTCCCAGCATTTCACCAATCCAGAAGAGGACCGGGCCCTCCACTGGATATCCGGAACCGGGAAGCAGAACGGCGACCTTGGTTTTCTCGGGGTGATCAGTGGAGGCTTTTGCCCAGGTGAAAGATTCCATAAGGCATGGTACTGCGCGACTGGTTGGTGACAACCTAAAATCGATGGATGAATTAACTGGTCCGAACAGTGGCAGTCCCGTAGGGTCCTTGGATGGGGAAAAAATTATCCAAAACACTTCTGTCTTGTTTGATCCCGGCAGCCATCCTGGGGACCACCAGCTGTGCGATTCCGGGAGGGGTGAGCACGGCGCCGACTGATGCTCCGACCCCAAGCACGCCCCCGCAAGTGTGTCGCTCTGTGGAGGGAATCCCGGTGGTGACGGAGGACTGTGTGGTGGTGGATCCTGAAGCGGCCATGGCGGCGAACGAGCTGTACCGCCAGCGAAGAGTCCTGACGCCGGACATGCGGGAACATCTCAATTCCTATCTTGAACCCGCTCGAAAGGCACTTGAATCACTCAGCGAGCCCACCACCGCAACTGCCGTAGTGGAAGCGTTCGGCTCTGTTGGACTTACGGACGCGGTGCAGACGGATGACAACGGAAATGGTGTGCGGTTTGGGGCAGCGTCGCCGCAAGGCGGATGCCTCTTCGGATACGTGGCTTTCGACGGCAAGGTCGACATTTCTACCGGCGGCAGCATTATGGACGGCGGCTGCCTGGAGATGCCCGGGCACTGAGCCCCATCTCTTGGGATCCGGCCCTGTTTCTTCCACCACCTAGGCCACCCCCAACCACCACCTAGACGCCCCCAAATAACCCCTAATTTCGGCCGATTCACCACCTAGTTTCCGCTTTCCGCCCTGTGGCCCTTCGGCCCGCCCATAGTGTCCTTCTCATAACGAGCACCCGGAAATGATGCCGGGACTGCTCCGGAGAAGAGTGCACAACTATTGGGGGTTGGGTCATTGAAGCTGAGTCAGCAACAGAGCATTGCCGCCGCTGTGGATCAGTGGATCACCGGCATTCCGGGGCGTATCCCGGGCCACGTCATTTTTGTCGAGAATCCTGACCACACCGGCTACGCGAAGACGCTGGCCGGCGAGGACTCCACCATCCTGGTCCTCAACGGGGACAACACGGACCCGGGCATTGTGCCCGTCACGGGATCCTTCGATGTCGCAGGAGAAGAACTCCTGGTGGACGGCACGCTGAGCCTGGAAATCCAGGACTATGTGGCCATCCCGTTCGTGAACCTTGTGGGTGTGACGGTAGTCAGGATCACCACCAAAGAGGACTGGCAGGCCTTCTTCGACGACGCCGAGGAAGCCTGCAGAACAGGCCACTTCGTCCAGCAACTTACCGAGGTCAATGCGGTGCTGGCTGAGCGGGGACTGCTGAGCGGGGCGCCAAAGGACAATCTCCTTCTGGCCAGGCTCCACATCACGTGGGGTGGATCCGTTCTCAGCGGACCCTACGGAACCAAGATCGGCACGGTTGGGGACGCTCTCGCTGACCTGCGGATCAGGTCCATCGCCCTCAGGCCGGAGTCCGCCGTTGCCGCGGCCTACTACCCCTGGGACATCTACGAGTCGCTGGCCGCCAAACCGTGGATTGCCCGCTACCTGGCCGCGTTGGACGCCTGGAAGTTCGTAGCCCGCGAGGACCGTGCCGCCACCAGGCTGGTGGGATTCGGAGCCAGCCTCTACGGCGCAGCGCTGAGGGACGGTCTGCCGTCAGCGCATGCTCCCTTCATCCTGAAGCGGGGGAATGACCATACCCTTCTGGACGCCCAGACCGGGCGTCTCTTCAAGATCGGTCCGGACGCCGCAGCCATTATCGAAGCCGTTTCCAACCTTCGCGACGTCAGGGTGGCTGCCATCGCAGCGGCGCCGGCCATCAAAGTTTCAGCTGCGCTCGCCGAGGAAGCCGCCCATGCTGTCCTGGACCGGTTTGGGCAACTCGGTATCGACATTGTTGGTGCACGCTGATGACCGTTGTGCCGATCCTTCCCACTCCCAGGACTCAACTTCCACTCTGGGTACCACTCGTCCCCCAGCACGACTTCGCAGGGGAAAGCCATACAGCGGTCAGTGCCAACGGAGTCCATGTCACCTTCGACGACGGACGGCAACGCCTCTGCGCCAAGAGCGGGCTCTGGAACACCAACCTGGGCTACGGAAACGGGAACATCGCCGGGGCCGTAGCCAAGGAACTCCACAAGGCGTCCTACCTTCCGCTCTTTCGCACGGCTCACCGCGCGGCCATTGAAGCTTCCAAAGCCTTGGTGAACCTGCCGTCCCACAGCTTCCACCGCGTCCTCTTCTCTACCTCCGGAGGCGCTGCCAACGATGCCGTGATGAAGCTGGCACGCCAGTACTTCGTCCTGGACGGGCAGCCTGAACGGAAACTTGTCGTCGGGCTGAAGGGCAGTTATCACGGGCTGACGTATGGAAGCCAGGCCCTGAGCGGCGATGAACTGGGACAAGCCGTGTACGGAGTGGACCGGCGGAGTATCCGGCACATCAGCTTTGACGACGACGGTGTGGAACTGGCGCAGCTCATGCGCAGGGAAGGCTCCAGGATTGCAGCGGTCATCATGGAGCCCGTCCTTGGATCAGGCGCGGAAGCGGTCCCTGACGCTTTCATCGAAGCGGTCATCAAATACCGGGACCAGCACGGCTTTCTCGTGGTGGCCGACGAGGTAGCCACCGGCTTCGGGAGAGTAGATGGCTGGTTCGCCTCCGACGCGTGGCCTCAGCAACCAGACGTCATCGTTACGTCCAAGGGACTGACCAACGGCACCAGCGCCTGCGCCGCCCTCCTGATCGCACAGCGGGTGACAGAAGCTTTCGATAAGAACGAATCCGTCTTCGTTCACGGGGAAACACAGGCAGGCACACCGGCAACGTGCGCGGCGATCATCAGCACCATCGCCGAGATGAAAAGACTGGACCACAACACCCTGACCAAGCAGGTGGCCTCTGGCCTCAGCAACCTCATCGAGGACCTGCAAAACACGCGAGGCATAGGCAATTCCACGGGCCGCGGCTGCATGAGGGCCATCAAAATGCTGTCCCGCAACGGAACACCCCTGTCGCCAAACGGCGTCCTTGCCGTAGTACGGCGAATCCACGACGCCGGGGCAATCGTGCAAGCCGGGCCGGGACGAATCCAACTCCTGCCCGCACTCATCTATACGGAGGAGAACTTCGAGGAACTGCGCCAGGCCATCCGCACTGGCCTGGCCGCTGCCGAAAAAGATGGGGTCTTCGCATGATCGCGGACCACATGTGGCGGACCCGCTGTGTCATTCTCGACGACGGCACGGCCTCCAAGTACATCGGCGGCCTGACCCGCGGACGGACGGGATTGGTGGTGGACAGCCACCTGGGAGGACACCGGGACAAGCTGTTGGCCGGCCAACTCAACGGTGCACCGGTCCTGGACCTGCACGCGACGACAGTGACCGTGGAAACCGTCCGGACGGTGGGTAGCTTCATCCGCGAAAACGGACTTCAGACCGTTGCGGGGCTCGGCGGAGGCTCAGTCCTGGACGCGGTCAAGCTCGCCGCGCTGTTCACTGCGGATCCGAGCCTGGCCATCTTCGCCGAACGCCATGCCAAACGCTCAGGCCTCCTGGTCCTCCCGCCGGTGACCAACCCCAAGGAACGTCCCAAGACCATTCTGATGCCGTCCACCGTGGGGACCGGCGCCGAAGTCAGCGCCGTAGCGTGCCTGGACACCGCCGTCGGACGCCGTTTGATTGTCTCGCGGCACCTGACAGGTGACGCTGCACTGCTCGACGCCGGACACCTCGCCACCCTGCCCAAACGGCTGGTTTACGAGGGGCTGCTTGAAGCGTTCCTGCGCGTGGCCGGGACCATGATTGGCAGCCACCACAGCATCTTCGACGACGACGGCCATGCACTCATCCAACGGATAGTGCAGCTGGGGCAGCAACTGTCCTCCAAGGATGCTCCGGAGCTGAGGCTGGCCGCCGCCCGCCTGAGCATGGAAACGCACACCGGCTGGGCACTGATGGGGCGCAACCCTTACGGCGCCAAGCACTGGTACGTGGCGAACGAGCTCTCCTACGTCACGGGCGCGCGGAAAATGACGGCGACGGCCTCGGTGATTGGCCCCATCTGGAGGGAAATCGGTGAGGGCGCCGCAGGGTGGGGCGATTCCACACGGCTCAAGCACCTCTGGAACATGGTGACGGCAACGGTACCTTCACTGGATCCCGATCCTGGGCGGGGTATTGACGAGTTGATGTGGCAGTGGGGCGTCACGGGGCTCCCATCCATCACCGAGGAAATCCTGGTCCGCACCACAGACGCCTGCATCCGCAACTGGGGCGGCGGGCTTCCGATGCTTCGAGGCATCGACGCCGCACAGATCCAGCACGTCCTCAGCGCCGCTGCGGGAGGACCCCACATCTTGCCAGGCCCCACGGGCAATCTACGAGAGGCAGGGGAGAGGGGGTGAACACATGAACAGCACCAACACGCTCAAGAGCCTGGACCTCCACATCCAGGAGCTGGAGCCCATGGACGTTCCGGATGACTGGGACGAACGAATCAAGGGCATTTCAGCGGGACTGGCATTGGTAGGAATTGCCGTCGCCATCACCTGATCTCCCGCCTGTCCGCCACCACAGCAGCAGCGAAGGGAGGTGAACGCGAATGCAAAAACAGCTCAACATCTCCATCCAGGAGATCGAGTCGCTGGACACCCCCGACTTCCAGAACTGGTTCATCGGGGTCTCCCAGGGAGTCGCCATCGGCATCATCGCCGTCAGCATCACTTAGTGCCCGTCTGCAGCATTCACAACAACAAGGAAGGAGGAACCAATGATCGCAAACTCGACGCTCCAGCTGTCCATCGAAGAGCTGGAGAACCTCGACACCCCGGACGATACGCCGTGGTACATCCGGGTTGGTGACGTCATCATCATCGCCGGCATCGTCGTCGGAATCGCCGCCACATAGCCGGTGCACGCGGGTGGTGCCACGTTCCGTCCCACCCGCGTGCATCCCCGGACCACTCTCAACCTCCCGGAGAACACGAGCTGATGAACACCGCAAAAGATAAGACCGCCGACGCCGTTCTGCGGATCCTGGGCCATGTGGATCCGCCGGAGGATCTGTACAGCGTTTCAGGTTCCCGCCTCTATGACCTTGTCACCGCCAACGACCTGACGGAACTGCCCGAGATCCTTAACGCGGCGCGCAAAACCGCGGGGCCCATCCTTGAGTTGGCTGCCGGTTCTGGACGGATTACCCGTCCCCTCCTCACTTTGGGACGTCCGCTGACCGCGGTCGACTCTTCCCGGGAAATGCTGGCCCTGCTCAAGACCAAGGTGGAAATGCAGGCCTTCAACCCGCGCAGTGTGGCGGTGGACATGGTGGAGGCTGACATGTCCGGCTTTGAGCTCGGCGACGGATACGGCTGCGTGGTTCTCGGTGCCAGTTCCATCACCCTCCTTGACCCGGTTGGCAGGCGTGCGTTGTTCCGCAGGGTCCGCGCCTGTCTGGCGCCGGAGGGTCGTTTCCTTCTCACGGTCCTGAACGCGGACAGCCACCATGCGTCAGAAGACAACGACGGCGGCACAACAGTTTCGCCGTTGGGCAAGGACTCATTCCTCATCACCACGGAAAGCCGCGACCCAGCCAACGGTGCCCGCCACGTCACCATGATCCACGTCAGTTTCGGTGAGGGCGGCACGTACCGGTCTTCGGCGTACGCCAGCGACATCGCGTTCGTCAGCAACAGCCTCATCGAAGAGGAAATCACTGCTGAGGGCTTGACCATCCTGGAACGCAGGCCGGTCCGCATCGCCACACGCACCCCTGGCCTTGACGACATTGAGTTGTGGGTGTGCGGCGTATGAGCATCGATCCTGTACGGACCCTCGATCCGTCGCTGGGCCTGGTGTCCGAATCGGGGGTGTACGTGCCCAACGAGGTTGGGCTGTGGCGAACCGCCGGTGTGTTGGCACATGGGCGGGCATCGCAAGCAGGGTTCGCCTCCGCCGTCGGCGCTTTTGATGTGAGGAAACGCGACTCAATCACCCGGGGTGCGGGAGAAGCTGTGGAACGGTTTGCGCTGGCTCCCGCGCCCGCGGATTCCGAGCACCTTCTTGTCCGGACAGGGGGTGCGGACCCGCGGATCGACTTCATCTCGGCGGCGCTTGGGAGACCATCAGCGCTCGCCTACGAATTTCCTTGGTACCGGGCCACCAACCTGCTTACCGGAAAGGCCTCGCATGTTCCGGCGCCGGTAGTGGATTACTGCCCCGGACACATGGAGGCGAATCCGTGGGATCGCTTCTTCGATCCGTCTCCCAATGGTGCAGCATCGGGTCCATCGGAGGTCTTTGCGCAGATTGCGGGCATCGGGGAAGTGCTGGAACGGGATGCGTTCCTGGCCGCATGGCACCAGCGGACACCCTTGTTCAGCTTTGATGTGGCGTCCCTGCCCGACGCTGTGCGGTCCACCCGGGAGACCCGGAGCTTCCTGTTGCTCCTTGACGCGGCGAGGTCTGCCGGCGTCGAACCGTTGTTGGCTTTCACCCCTCAGCAGGGCAGCCCTCTGTTAACGGCGATGTGCGTGATTGCCGACGAGGCGCACTTTGGTGCGGTAGGGCTCAAAGCGGCCGCCCACCCTGTGTCCGCGTTGCGTGGAGCACTTCAGGAAGGCCTCCAAATCCGGGAGCTGTTCCAAACCCGTTCCCGTCCGCGGTCTCCCGAGGCGGTGACGGATGACGATTCCCGGGCCGACTTCTGGACGACGCCGGCCCCCATTGACGGGTTGCTTCGGTGGGCGCAGTCCTTCCAGCCGGTGGGTCTCCCCGACATCCAACCCACGCCGGACGTTGAAACCTTGGTGCGATACCTCGCGGGAAGGGACATCCAAACGCACTGGGTGAGCCTCACCCACAGGCTGCCCGCAGCGATCCAGGACATGGGTTGGGTGGCCGGAAAAGCGATCTGCCCCGGCACAGTCCCCCTCACCATGGACGAAACCAAACGACTGTTTCTGCCCGGCCATATCTCAACCCCGCACCCGCTGATATGAGCAGGTTCAAAGTGCGCGCAGACCGGGCGGTCGAGTGGCCCGTGCAGCTTTCCCCGTCGGGGTCCATCGATGCCCCGCTTGCGGCTGCCGGGCCCTGGATCGTGGCCATTAACGGTGTGCCGAAAGCCAGAGTCTCCGCCGACGTCGCGAACGTCCTCAAAGCTGTGGACGGGAAGAAGGACGCGGCCCAAGTGGCGCATCTTCTCGGATCTCCGTGGACAGCCCAGGATGTCGCGGGGATCGTCGGCCAGTTGGCGCACACAGGAATATTCGACGGCGGTGCGGTGCCCGTTGCGGTACGACGGGTCCAGTTCAGGCCGCCACTGACAGTGCAGTTCACCCTGTTCAATCCCGCGCCCTTGCTGCAGTTCTTCCGATCCATGGTGGCGGCCATGGCGCGGCCCGGCATGGCTGGGGTGGCCCTGCTTCTTCTTCTCGGCGGATTGGTGGGCGCTTTCATTGCGGGGCCCAGCATGTGGCGGGTCCTGGCTACACCACTGCCGGTGGAGGCCTATTTGTACGTCTTGGCGGCGATGTTCGTGTCCACGCTTCTGCACGAACTGGGCCACGGCATGGCACTCACGTACTTTGGCGGGACACCGCGTCGCCTTGGGATCATGCTGTTCTATCTTTCGCCTGCGTTCTTCTGCGATGTGACGGATGGGTGGCGGCTGAGCTCCAGAAAGCAACGCGTCCTGGTTGCCTTGGCAGGGCCTTTGGTCCACGTTGCTCTGGGAAGCATGGTTCTGGCCGGCCAAGCGCTGCTTCCTGAGTCATCGGTGAAGGATGCCGCTGTCCTTTATGGCGTCATTTGCTACGCCGTGGCCGTGCTCAACTTGTTCCCCTTCATCAAGCTGGACGGCTATGTGGCCCTGATGTCTGCGGTGGACATTCCACACCTCCGGAAAAAGTCCTTGGATGCCTTGGCCGATGTCGTCAGCTTCCGGGTCCTCGGATCCCGACGCGCACTGGGCCCCGGCGGCCTGCTTCCATGGTTTGGGCTCGCCAGTTTTGTTGCCGGAATAGCCTTCATGCTGATCGGTTACCAACGCTTGGTGCCGATTTTCCTTCAGCTGGGCTTTGTGGGCCACTTGGTGGTCCTCGCGGTCCTGTGCCTGCTGCTTGTCTTGGCACTCAGGGGTGTAATCCGGTTCTTCCAGGCTGCGGCCGTCAAGGGGAGTCCGAGTTGGCGTCGGCTCGTGGTGGTGACGCTGGGGCTGGCGACCATCGGCGTGCTCCTGGCGATCATCCCTGTCAGGGCGGTGACCATTGCTGGGTACACCTACCAAGGTGGTCAGCTGAAGATCGTAATGCCGGTCCAAGGCCCGTCCCAGGCACTATCCCCGGGAGACGCAGTCACGCTGCAATCGCAGGGAATGATCCTTCACGAAAACCTGGGACGGGCAACCATCGGTGACCAACCGCCGTCGAACTCCATGGCACCGCTGGACACCTTGGTCCCCGTAGCCCTCGCAGGCGACACCCTGCCGGTGATTGCCTTCTCCGGCCGCTTGGAATCAGGAACGAACCTTTCGTCCTCCGGGCGGGCCGAAGTAGCCAGCCACCACGAGACGAGCTTGGGGGAATGGCTCTGGGAGTCCATCACCAGTTCGCCCCTGTGGCCATGGCAAGCAGGACTAACTGCAGACTCCACGAAAGGGCAGCCATGACAATTCACGCCAGTTTTGAGCAGTTCAGCAAGAAGAGGGGCGGACGTTTCGCCGTCGAGGGGCTGACATTCGATGTTCCCGCGGGGAAGGTGGTGGGACTGATCGGCCCTAACGGAGCAGGGAAAAGTACCGCGCTCGCCGGCCTCACAGGTCTGGTGGAGGCGACGTCCGGCCGCGCAACTGTGTTCGGTGTGGACTACCGATCCCTGCGCAGGCCCGCCGGCAGGGTGGGTGTGAACTTGGACGGGATGGACGTTGAGCCTGGGCTGACGGGGCGTCGGCACCTGCAGATCTGCCAGCTCGCCGCCGGAGCAGACAGCGACAACGTGGAGCGGGCACTGGAGCAGGTGGATCTGGCGGTCGAAGCCAACAAAAAGGTCCGGGACTACTCGTTGGGCATGAAGCAACGCCTGGGGATTGCCTCCGCGTTGGTTGGTAATCCCCAGTTACTTGTCCTCGACGAGCCCGCCAACGGACTGGACCCCGGGGGCATTCAATGGCTGCGACGCTTCTTGCGCGAATTCGCCGCCGCTGGTGGCAGTGCGCTGGTTTCGAGCCACCAACTGATGGAATTGGAGCAAGTGGCGGACCAGGTTGTCATCCTCAAACAGAAGGTCCTTTTCAGCGGAACCCTCGGGGAAGCCAAAGCTCTTGGCGGGGGCAGCCTTGAAGCTGCGTACTTCAAGATCCTGGCAGGTGCCTAATGACCGGTGGCGCTGTAGCGGCAGTGACAAACGGGATCCGATCGGAGCTCCTCAGGTACGTCAGCGGATATTCCAGTCTGGGTATCGTGGCGTTCAGTGCGCTGGTGCCGTGGTTCGTGGCCAACTTCCTTGGATGGCCGGACAGCTCGGGTGGTCTGTCGGTTTCTGACAACATCAGGATCTTCTGGTCACTGGCCGCAAGTATTGCGCCGGTAGCCACGTTCGCAGGAAGCTATCTGGTCACCCGCGAAGCCTATTACGGGACGCTCCGCCGCTCCGTGGTGGCAGCCGGAATGACGAATGTGCTGGTGAGTAAATACGTTGCCGCGGTGATGGTGGGACTCGGCTCCGTCGTCACAGGCATCGTGGTGTGGGGCGGAACCGTAGTCTTCTCGCTGCCACCGGATGTTGCCTCGCAGCTCGTGGCCCCGGAATCGCTGGGACTGTTGCCGGGGGTGCTGGTGGCCTCGGCTCTCGCTGCTGTCTGGGGATGCTCGCTTGGGTGGATCTTTCAGCACTACTACGCGACGACGATCCTCACGTTGGTGATTCCACTCGCCGTCGAACTGCCGCTGCTCGCGACCGCCCCGGATGTGGCCCGTTGGCTTCCGTCCGGCGCTTTGGCAGGGCTCGCTTCTGTTCCCTTTGAGGGCCTGCTCGAACCCAGTGCGGCGTTTTGCGTATCTCTGGGATGGCTGCTGTTCGCAGGCTTTGGCGCCGTGTGGTCCCTTCGCCGGAAGGAGCTTTGACGTGGTGTCCGCTTTTCTCTCGGACCTGCGCCGTCCCTGGCTGTGGAAGGGGTCGGGTGTTGGCGCTGGGTTGGTGCTGGGCTTCATGGCCTTGGTTTCTGTTGCCGCAGCGCTTGGACCCGGTCCGTCCATGGAGGGCTTCGACGAGTCTTTGGTGGATGCAGGCCTGACGCTCACGCTCACTGCGGCCGCGGTGGTGGGCTCCTTCGCTTTCACCGCCGATTACCGCACTGGTTGTTTCAGCCGCCGGGTCCTGCTGTTTCAGCGGATCCCGGCGTTCCTGGGCCGGGCAGCCACTACATCATTGGGCGCGCTGATCAGCGGCGCAGTAGTTGGCCTGACCTTTGTCCTATCCGGGAAACTGGTGGATGAATCGTGGCACGTGAGCTTGACCGTTGTACCGGCCTTCGCGGGGCTTGCCGCCATGGGATCGGTGTGGGGGTTCGCTGCAGGTTCCCTCATCCGCAACCACCTGGTGAGCCTGTTCGCCGTACCCCTTTCCCTTCTGCTCCCGGAGATGCTGATAGGCCCGGATACCACTTTCTTCCCGGTCCTCGCCGCCGACTGGGCACACCAATCAGCTGTCAACATACCGGCTTGGGGCTCTTTTATGGGAGCAGCGGGCTGGCTTGTAGTTGTCACAGCACTAGCCTTCGGAGTTTTCCTGAAGCGCGACCTCGCCTGACTGTTCAACCCCTTCCCAAGGAGTACAACGATGAATCGCAAACCCTTGTTATGGCTGCTGCTGGCCTTGGTGCTCGCCGCCTATGCTGTCTCGATCTTCGTCTCCAACCCAGGGCAATCGCCGTGGTCCATGATCACCGGAATCATCATGTCGGCCGCATCGGTGGTCATGGTGTGGAGATACAGCTGGGAGATCAGGAACAACCGCCCGTCGTGACCGAGCCGGATGAAGCCCGCCTCGTCGGCGACCCAAGAGGGACGTCTCGGAGGCGGGCTTGCAGGCGACGGTTGGAGGCCTTCCAACTGGCTTCAAACAAAGGAGTTATCTGCCCGGTTTGACCGGTTTTACCACTAGCGCCGAACCACCACCGCGCCTGGTCGGCTCGGCAGCCGCGGTCATCTGTCCGTCCTTGCCAAATTCGATGGCCGTCGCTGCCCCGATCTCCGCCGCCGACGTAAAGGCATCACCCGCCGGAACCAGGTCATGGCCCAACGACTCCAGTGCAGGACCATAGGCGTCAATGAAGGCGGGCTCGGAACTGACAGTCGCTCCATTTCGAGGTGCAGCCCGTGGCGCAGCAAGGGCATCGGAGACTGTCATCCCCAGGTCGACGCGGTTCAGGATGGTCTGCAGCACCGTGGTGATAATGGTCGATCCACCGGGGGATCCCAGTGCCAGGAACGGCTTCTGGTCCTTCAAAATGATGGTGGGCGACATTGAGGAACGCGGCCTCTTGTTCGGTTCAATCCGATTGGGATCCTTCGGATCGTAGACCGTGCTGAAGTCAGTCAGCTCATTGTTCAGGAGGAAACCCCGGCCAGGAACAACAATTCCCGAACCACCGGTCTGCTCGATCGTCAGCGTGTACTCCACCACGTTGCCCCACTTGTCGGCGACCGTCAGGTTCGTCGTGGAGATGTTCTCCGTATCCGTCTCCTTGGCGAGGGGCGCCACGGCAGCCGGGCACGCGCCGTCGTACGTTTCTATATTGCCGGGGGCGACAGGCTTGGGAGCGGCCGCCGTCGGATCGATTTCGCAGGAGCGTTCCTTGGCGAACACATCGTTCAGCAAAGTACCGGTGGGGACATTCACGAAGGCGGGATCACCCACGTAGGCGCCGCGGTCCGCGAAGGCCAAGGAGCTGGCCTCGAAGTAGTGGTGCAGGGCATCGGCCGGTTTCATGCCCTTAAGGTCGTAGTTTTCCAGGATGTTCAGCGCCTCGCCCACCGTGGTGCCGCCGCTGCTGGAGGGCGCCATGCCATAGACGTCATAGCCGCGGTACTCCACTTTGGTGGCGTCCTGGTCCAGCGCCTTGTAGTTGGCAAGATCCTGGGTGGTCATGAACCCCACCGGGACGGGAAGCTTGGTTTCCGCGGTCTTCGGCGGCGCCTGCACGGTCTTGGCGATCTCCTCTGCGAGCGGACCTCCGTAGAAGGCGTCGGTGCCCTCCTTGGCGAGCAGCCGGTACGTCGCGGCGAGGTCATGGTTCTGGAAGACACTTCCGACGGCGGGAGCGTCACCGCCGGGAAGGAACAGGTCCCGGGTTGGAGTGAACGCATCGAAGCGGACCTTGTTGTCCAGGGTCTGCTGGCGGAATGTCTCATCCACGACAAAACCGCGGTTGGCCACCTTGATGGCGGGCTGCAAGGCTTCTCCCAAGTCCAGGGTTCCCCAGCGTTCCAGCGCGCGTTCCCAAGTGGCAGGAGTGCCGGGGACGCCGACGGAGACGCCGCTGGTGACCAGATCCGGCGTGAACTTGTACGGCTGCTTGGTGGCAGGGTCAATGAAAGCGTCGTTGGGCATGCCGGCCGGAGCGGTTTCACGGCCGTCGATGGTGCCCACTTGTTTGGTCTTCGCATCGTAGAACACGAAGTAGCCGCCGCCGCCAATGCCGGCGCTGTAGGGCTCGGTAACGCCGAGGGTGGCTGCAGCTGCGACCGCGGCATCTGCTGCGTTGCCGCCCCTCTTCAGTACTTCAATGGCGGCCGCGGATGCCTCGGGATCCACGGTGCTCACGGCACCTCCGTAGCCGGTGGCCGTTGCGTTCTTGTCGGTTGAGCGCGGATCGGCGAAGGCGGGACTGGCCATCGCCCCGCTCGTCGCCGTTAGGGCCAAGGCTGCCGTCACAGCAGCCAGTTGACGTCTCACATGTGTCATGGTTCCTCCCAGAGTTGTTCCAGACGGTGATGTGGGTGGACGGTCCGGTCACCCTACCCCGTGGCTCTGCAAGGGGACAACGGTTGTCATTCGGGTGGGTTTGGGGGTAAGGCGAGGCTCGAGGGAACCTATTCGTCGGCTCCCTTTACACGGAGATCACCGATGATGGCTGCGGGGGTTCGGAGAACGGGGCAGGCCCAAACGCCCTGGGCGCCCACCAGTTGAGCGGCCAAGGGGTGATTGTTGGGATGCCAAGGACACTGGGGCCAATTGCTGTTGGTGGGGCCGTTTTCTTCGATAACCCATTCCTGGACCTGGTCCGCTACTGATACCAACTGCTCGGCCCGTGGTAGGTCACGCCTGACCGACACACCTTGTCCCGATGAGTCGCGGACGCTGTAAATCATCGCCGAGAGTGCCTGCGGGTCGTCGTTCCAAGCAAGATCTTCGATGCGTGGTTCCTCAAGACCGCTGGACCTCACATCCTGCAGAACGTGCCTGATGATCTCTACAATCTTTGCTGTCATAGCAGCCTCTCTGGCTGGAACCACTACGTCGACCTGGAACCACTAAGTCGACGCAACGGTACACCGGGTAGCGAGACCCAATCTCGCTGGACTTGTAGGCTCGGTATTCAGTCTGGGTTGTAAGTGTCCTGGAAACGTCATGAGGGAAGTAGGTTGATGGCCGCCGCCCTTGAATTCGTCAGGTACCAATCAACGAAAGTGAATACGCGCGGAATCCACGTCGGGATCTTTGGCCTGGCTAACGGACTGGCGAAGGACGGAAAGCTAAGCGAAGAAGACCATCGTTGGTGGCAGACCGCGAATGCTTGGTACGACGCCGCCTACCCTGACCCGAATCTCATGGATCCCACAGTTTATGACCGCACCATCAATCTCCACGCCCAAGCGTGGTTCAAGACGAGTGCCGTGCATTTACTGGACAGGGTCCCCGGCTATCTGGCGTTGTTGGATCGCCACGGGGTGCAATGGGAAGAACTTCGTTCATCAACGCCAGGACGTGTCCTCTACGAAGACGACGTTCAGGTGGTGGTGTTACCGAATCGATGAGTAGGTACCGTAGAGCCATGGCAATCAACTTTGACGTGCGTCGTGCCGAGCCTGCGGATGCGCTCGACATTGCAAAAGTGCATGTGGATACGTGGCGCGAAACCTACCGGGGCTTGATGAGCGACTCGGAGCTGGACGATCCCGGTCTCCTGGAGTGGCGGGAGAAATTCTGGACCGCAGCGCTGACTGATCCCCGCTATGAAAAGAACAACGTCGCCGTCGCTTTGCATGACAACAGGTTGATCGGCATTGCCATGTCAGGCCCCTCATCTGATCTTCCTGAGGAGCCGCAGGAGTTGTACGTCCTTTACGCGTATGCATCGTCCCACGGCTCGGGCGTGGGAGCGGCGCTTCTCGACGCAGTGATCAGCCCTTCCGCACCTGCTGTGCTGTGGGTGGCCGACCCTAATCCGCGAGCCCAAGCCTTCTACCGGAAGAACGGATTCATTGCCGACGGAGCGGTGAAGGTCGAAGACGGCGTAAGGGACATCCGGATGGTCCGCACCTTTCAGGCAAACTAGCCCGCTGCCAAGGAGTTCCGACGAGCAATAACGAACCGGGCGCCAACACCCGTCAGGCCTATGACCAAGGCCAGCAGAATCGTGGGCAGCGCGGCTCCGTCGGGACCTAGGCCCCGCCCGAGTACATCGCGTCCCATCGAGAGCATCGCCGGGATGTCTCCTGCCAGTACACGTGTGCCGAGGACGGATTGGACGGCGGTGAAAAGCGCCGGGAGCAGCCACAGGAAGAGGATGTTGAGCATCCAGGCAACCGCTCGACGGGCGGGCCGGAGGCCGCACCACGCCAGCGCGCAACCCACCAGGACGGCAGGAACCCATCGGGCAACAGTAGGTACGGCGGTGGGAACGCTGAGGAAGCCCACCGTGCTCACCACCCACACCACGGCCCACGACGTGACCGGGATGGCCATAAGCCCGAATCCGATGGTGGCCTTTACGGTGGAAGACGAAGCGATAAGTAACAACGCGACCAGCGCTGCCAGTACGCAACCGATGACGCCGGCCAGAAGACCTCCGAAGTAGAGCCCGGGCAGGCTTCCGGGCAAGAGCCCTTCCCTGAGTACCACGAATGACTGGATGGTGGCGGCGACGTGAACCACGAGGACTCCGGATAGGGCGCACCACGTGACGAGTCGACGGCGGGCGGGTGACCAGATGCGAACTGCCAGCCCGGCAACAGCCCCACCAACTGTGAGGAGCGCCAGGATGGTGGTCGCCTCATATTGACTCAGAGGCAGGAGGGTTGTCGGCATCTGCGCTGGCATTACTTGCGTGGCCCACAGGTTTTGAAGAGGCAGCGTGGCTCCGGTGATCCACCAAGGGGCCAAGCCAAGAATGCCGCCGAGGAGTCCGATCAACAACCCCCACAGAGCGTCCCGGGCGGCCGTGTTCGATGGCGTCCCGGACGGGACAGAGTGCTGTGCAGTTTGCTCGGGGTGGCTCACGAGGCTCCTCGTTTGAGTCTGACTGGAGTGCCCGAGCCTATAGGCGGAGGGCCAACCGCCAATACTACACCGAGTGGACTAAATCCGAAGGTTCAAACAACCAGTCGCAGCGGCCTCTGCCCCAACTGCACCGTGATCTCCTGCCCCCACGACGCCGTCAGCCGGTCATCTTCCATGCCGTCGCCGAACACCACCAGCTGATCGGATGCCACGGTAATCCGCAGCACCTCGCCGGCTTCGAGTACGCCTTCGGTCAGTGACGCGCCCGTGACGGGGGAGGGCCATGCTTCGCGGACGAACCACGCGAGCCGCGGATCGGTGGGTGCCGGCAGTGCGCGTCCGCCACGATCCAGGGCGATCGACGCGCACCAGCCGGTGGCGCCGGTGCCCGTGGAAACAATAAGGCCCGACGACGATTGCCGCTCGGTTTGCCCGCCGGGCTGGGTGAAACTGGGCGCCGTCACGGTGTACTTTGCCGACTGGTGTGAGACGTGCCCGATGAAAACTTCGTTGAGCGCCGAAAGCTGCTGCCCGTCGTCGAGCGTTGCCGTCACTGTGGTGAGGTCCTGGCAGTGCAGCCGCCCAACGTCGCCAGTGGCCAGGAGTGCAGCGGCCGCGGCTGGTGTGTGGCGGACCAGGACTCCGGGGTTGGCACCGGGCTCCGGGTCGATGCCGATGACCGGCTGCCCGTTCAGGTACTTGGCAACATTTGCCACCAGGCCGTCCTGCCCCACCACGGCGATGATGTCTTCCGCCGTGAGCAAGAAGCGGCTGAGGTCTGCGCGTTCCACTTCGGCCTGCCGCCAGTCGGACGGCACGGCAGCGCGGACGGTGGCCAAGGCCGCGGTGAGGTGATCGTGCCGGTCCTGCACGTCCTGGATGCTGCGGCCTCGTGTGCTGAGGAAGAACTCGGCCTGGCCGCGGGTGGCGTGCCGGTCCAGGAGTTCCTGGAGTTCGGTCCGCCGGTGGACGATGACGATGCGCGGGGTGGGCATGACGATCCTTACTTGGTGAGCTCAGTTGTGGCCGGTTCCTTGAACAGCCCGGCAAGTGCTCCACTGAGCAGGTCCGGAGTGATGGTCAGGTTCCCGATGTTCGGCAGGCTTCCGGCAGCGTCCTTCAGGGCCAGAGCCAAAAGCGTGGCCTGTTCCATATTGCGGTAAACCTCCATAGTGGCGGCTTCGCGGGCGGCGGCTGCTTCGCCCACCAGGCGGATTTGGTTTGCCTCGGCTGCTGCGCCAATTCCTTGCCGTTCAGCAGAACCCTGCGCCTCAATCAATCCAGCGGCGGCCTTCTCTTCTGCGGCGCGGCGGGCGTTCGTGCCTTCTTGGGCCACCAGGTTCTCGCGGCGTACGGCGAGTTCGATCTGGCTGGCCATCTCGTTCTCGGAGATGGTGCGTTCGCGTTCGACGGCGACTGCCCGCCTCTCGTACACAGCGCGGTCCGCTTCGGCTTGAAGTTGCTCCCGGACCGGAGTCTGCAGGGCGCGTTCGACGTCGGCTTCGGGCCGGACGGCCAGCACCTGAACGCCGAGGATTTCGATGCCCGTGGATTGCAGTCTGGCATCTGCCCGCAGGGCCTCCGTGAGGACCAGTCGGAGTTGGCTGACGCCGCGTTCGAGCGCCTCGGCGAGGGTGGTGGTGGCGATCTGGTCGATCGCGTGGCTTTGGCACAGCTGGCCGATGATCGTCGAGACCTGCTCACGTCCGGTAGCCGGCGCCTTGCCCGCGGTTTGCAGTCCGAAGTCGAGCCGGGTGGAGACTGCCACGGGGTCGATGAAGCGGTAGGTCACGTTGGCCTGAACACTGACGTCCTGGTGGTCGCGGGTGATGGCGTGGAAAAGGGTGGGCAGTTCCTGGTCGTCCACGGGAACCTCGCTCAACACAGAGTTCGCGGGGCGGAAGAAGAAGGCCTGGCCCACTCCTTGGTGTTTGACGGCGCCCTTTTGCAGGTGGACGACGTAGCCGGTGGGGCTGCCGAGGAAGTGGCTGAGCCAGGGGTAGCGCTTGATGGTGGCCATGAGGTTCTCGCTTTCGCTATTTTCTCGTCAAGTTGACGATAACTACACACTAGGGCGTACTCAGCTTTATTGTCAACATGACGATAACTTCCTATGCTTGATACATGCCCGCATCCCATTTCGCGCCCGAGCGCTTCCCGGTGACGGTCGACGTCGTCGCCCTTACTGTGCGCAACGGTGAGCTGAATATCCTGCTCATTACCCGACTCATCGAGCCCTTCAAAGGAAAGCTGGCCCTCCCGGGTGGCTTCGTTCTGGCGGGCGAGGACCTGCTCGGAGCGGCGGGTCGGGAACTGGCGGAGGAGACCGGCGTCGAGCATCTTCCCGGGCACCTGGAGCAACTGGGCAGTTATGGCCCCAGGGGGCGCGACCCCCGCGGCGACGTCCTGACCGTCGCGCACCTGCTGCTCGCGCCCGACTTTCCGGTGTTGTCGGCGGGCAGCGACGCTGCACAGGCGGCTTGGTATCCGGTGCGGGAGGTCCTTGATGGGAGGCTCGAGCTGGCCTTTGACCATGCGCGCATCCTCGACGACGCTTTGGAGCGGGCCAAGTCGAAGCTGGAATACTCGCCGCTGGGTGCTGCCTTCTGTGGCGACGAATTCACCATCGCCCAGCTTCGCGCCGTTTACGAGGCCGTGTGGGGGACCCGCCTGGACCCGCGGAACTTCCACCGAAAAGCGACCGGAACACCCGGCTTCCTCGAGGACACCGGGCGAATGACGGCGGGCGACGCCGGTCGGCCGGCTGCGCTGTTTAGGCTCGCCCCCGCTGCGCGTCCGACGGCGGGCCAACCCACCCGCGCGGTGCTGAACCCGCCGCTGATGCGGCCGAGGGAGTAAAGCGGCTGGCACTGATCTGGGGCAGTTATCGCTCCAATGGCGGTTAGGGCTGCGGTTCCAGCCATCGTCGCAACAGCCGCGCGTCACTTCCGCAGGAGCGAAGGCTTCTCACTTATCCCTTGTCTGAGACTCCTTCGTGGTTCGCCGCAATCTGATAACGGCTAGCCCGATGACGCTGCCTGCTGCGGCCAGGAAGAACAACAGTGCCAGTAGTGGACCTGAAATCCCGGGAAAAAGCGGGTTCCGGCCGGTAAGGAAGATGGAAGCGATTAGGCCTACCATCGACACGCAAAACGCCAGCCCCAGGACTTTCTGCCTGCGACTCTGGCGAGTTATCGGCGATCTATTTGAAGTATCCATGAATAGATTCTATCGTGTTGATCAAGCCTAAATTGACAGATTTGTAAACAATATGGGGAGAAATGTATGAAAGCTAGAAAGATTGCTGGAATCCTGTCCGCGGGGCTTCTCGTTTCCGGTGGTATAGCCGGGGCCTCGCTAGTGGCACCGGAAGAGGCGAAGGCCTCGGTGTGTGGTTACTCACAAGAAGTCCGCTCCTACAATTCCATCCTTAGTCTGAGCCTGCTGGGTCAGACCCTAGACCCTTTTGGCGGCCAAAAAGTCGTGTCTATCTACGGTCACTGCGGTCCCACAAACGTAAAGATCGTCACTGAATCACCCAATGGCAATCGCTACGTATGCGTGCCTCCAGGTGACAGCTGGTTGGGATTTGTGAACCAGGGCGACAGGATCACTGGCGCCTACTACGTCGGTCTCTGCTAAAGGACAGATCACATGAGCAAGTTCAACGGTTTCAAGCGCATTGCCGCCGCAGTAACGACTGGGGCAGCGCTGGTACTCACCGGGCTGGTAGTCACCGCCGCGCCGGCATCTGCAGCCGTGTGTGGTTTTCAGGGTGTTGTCACTTCGAATATCGGCGGCAACGTAGCGCCCTGGGAACAAGCGATCTATAATCACTGCGGTCCAGGTAACGTCAAGATCAGAGTTCAGTACTACTATGCCGAACGCGACCTGTGCGTGACCCCTGGAGAGACACTCCTCTATGCGAACCCGAACTTGGGCGGCCTCAACTTTGCGTATTACATTGGCGCTTGTTGACCAGTAAAAACTAGCCGATTCTCTATAGAACGATTATTTAGCGTGCACTTTGAACGGTAGATATTTTTGGCCTACTTCTAAATGAAAACGGATGGGCTTAATTGTCCCAAGGCTACTCGCCGCTCGTGGGTTTGCTTTAGCGCTAGGGCATGAGTGTCCCACCTGTCCGCTATGCCGGTGGGGCACTCTCGCAGACCTCTTACTCATCGATTAGGCCTCGGCAGATCAATCACACGAAGTGCCGAGCCCTAAGTTTCATTGGCTCACGCTTTCAGGTACCCAAGCGGCTGTGTCATCCCAGTCAGGAGCGAGCTCGTTCAGCCCGTTGATGCGTTGCGGAAAGTGTTCCCGATGCCTCGGTTGGCGATGGGAAGCTACAAAGGCAGCAAACCACGCTCGGCACTGTCACAGGCGAGCCGATGCGGGGGCCGCTGATGGACCATCATCCACTGGGGCCAATTCATCCCTGCCATAGGCTCTGTGACGGACAGGGGTTTCTTGTGCCGATGAGGGGACATGAGGTGGCAAGGCGGAGTTAGGGACTGATGGCGTATTCCGTGAAGTGGCCACAGGGTTTAAACCCGAGACGGCGGTACACGGGTTCTCCGTCCTCGGAGGCCTGCAATACTGCGGTTTCGTATCCGGCTTCGCGCGCGGTGTCGAGTGCGGCCACGGTGATTGCGCCGCCGAAGCCTCGGCGGCGGTCGGAGGCAAGCGTGGCAATGTTGTAAATCCCGGCGACGCTCGAATGCAAGAACACTTCGGCCGAACAGACGGGGCGACCGTTTATGTACCCGACCAGGTAGCGAGCGGGACAATCGGTGGCGAGGGCCGAGTCTGCGGCCTCGGCAAAGAATTGCTGGACCGTGGCTGCTGGCGGGCTCCAGTTTGCAGCGAGGATCGCGGCGTAATCGGCGAGCTGTTCCGGGGTTGTCACCTGACGGATAGTCAGGTCTTCTACTCGCGTCTCAGGGAGATCGCCGTGCAGGCCCTTCCACATGCCTGTCTCTGTCTCTGACGCCTCGAGGCCGGCGTTCTCAAGGTATTCGGCAAGATTGCCAGGAGTAGAGGCCGGGCCTACCCACCAGGAGAACGGGCGGCTGGTGGATGCCAGGGTTCGGACCGTCTCCGCGGTGCGGGTTTGTGCTGTGTCCTGAGCGAATTGGGCTGCGGCGACGATGTTGAAGGTGTCGTCGGCCAGGCCGCTATCGGCGATCAGGAGATCGGCTGTTTTCGTAACGGAGGCACCGAGGCGGTTACGGTGCAAGTGACTGGCGTGCTCAGCTAGATTCTGTTCCATCGCGTGTTGCAGATCGGATTCAGAGCCAAGCGGAAAATTCGCGGCTTCCATGATGATCCATTCAAACATGCTTCCTCTAGGGTGCCGGGCGCTGACCCCACTCAACGCCTCCGACGCCTGCTGGTGGGCCGGGCCCAAAGGCCAGCGAAGTGTGACAGGGTCTGCCGATCAGACCCCCAGCTGGCTCGTCGAACGCTCGTAAGCCGATCCCCTACGGGCGCTGCTGTGGTGCGTAGCAACCAAAACGCCGCTACTAGCATTCGCCAACCACCACCCCCTAGTGAAAGAGAACGTAGAAGACGATTGCCAGCGCCGGGAAGAGCGCCTGGCCGATGGCGCTGACCAGAAGGCGCTTCTCTGTGACCCACAGCCAGAAACCAAGGAAGACGTGGCACGAGCAGCAGAAGATAACTATGGCCGACCCGCTGGCGGGATTGCCTGAGAAGTTCACCAGCCACAGGCCCACTGCGATGCCCAAGCCGAAGGTGATGTTGTAGGCGCCAACATTCATCGCCCACATTCGCACTGCGCGCACGTCTTCCGGCCTAATCAGGAAGATCCGGTGGAACCGTTGATCGCCATGGAAGAAGATCTCCAGGATGCCAACGCTTATCAGCGCCAGGCTGGTGGATCCGGCGAGTATCTGGCTCAGCACATTCATGCCGCGCTCCTAGGCCGATCTTGCAATCTCCGCTTCTTGCGTGCAGGTTACGCTTCAGGCGCGAAGACCTTCAAGGGGTTCTGCAAACGCTCTCAATCAACCGTGCCCACCCGCCTCCAGCCCGGCCGCAACAGCCCGGCTTGAACGCAACCGTCTCCGCTGACCTACGGCTCCTCAACCACAGCGCCGACGTCCGCCAAGCCAACGGATCGCTGACCAGCGGCCGCCACACGATCGGCTTACGGGCCTTTCCTGTCAAGGTGTCTTGACAGAGCGCCATCGTGGGGTCAGCATGACGTCATGGCAAGATATAGCGGCGGGCCTACCGTTCATAGGGCGATGAAAGGGCCTCGATTAACAGGTGTGTCCCGGTCGAGCCCACAGGGTTGGAAGGCAGAAGTTGCCACCACGCTGAGGGCCATACAAGAGGTTCGCCAGACGTGCGACAACACTGAACTGGCCACTGTGAAGCACGCACGCAAGGCCGGCCTGTCCTGGGCTGAGATCGCCACCGCTCTAGGCGTTTCCCGCCAAGCGGTGTGGGAGCGGTGGCATGAGATTGACGAGACCCTGCCCAAAAATGATCAGTGGGGACCCTCCGCGCTTAACGACACGGCGTCCGCTGGCTCAGCAGCGACGGATAGCTCATCCGCGTGAAGCAGATGAGGCTCCGGTATGCGGGGGTCTGTCGGCAGTGCAGGACCTCCATGGCGGCCGGGGCGGAAGCAATTTATGAATCCGAAACTAAGACCATCCGTTGCTTGGTCTGTGCCAACGAGGCTGCGGTAGCGCTGTCCTCAGGCTTGGAACCGGATCGCGAGGGCGTAGTGTCAGCTGCAGCCGGGACGGCGGGTTCCTCTGCTCGACGCGAGTATGAGCGCCGCAAGGCCAAAGACCAGGAAAAGTTGCGTGGGAAGTGGGGAAGTTTGGGCCCCCTGGCAGCCGCGTTCTCCGATGAGCGGCCGTCTACTAAGTCCTGGGACCGGGGCGCGACCGGTGAAGAACGGCTGGGTGCTCGGCTAAATGCCTTGGCGTCCGAGGACCTGGCTATCCTCCATGACAGACGCATCCCGGGTTCAAAGGCCAACATCGACCACATCGCCATCACTTCTGGTGGAATCTGGGTGATCGATGCCAAACGGTACAAGGGGCGACCTGAGCTGAAGATCGAGGGTGGCTTCCTTAGGCCACGCGCCGAAAAGCTTCTCATTGGCGGGCGTGAATCCACGAAATTGGTTGATGGCGTGCTCAAACAGCTCGATGTCGTAAAGGACCTGGTCGAGGATGTCCCGATCAATGGCGCGCTGTGCTTCATCGACGCCGACTGGCCACTATTCGGGGGAGCGTTCACGACACGCGGCGTTCAAATACTTTGGCCGAAACGGCTCACCGAAGTACTTGCAGCGCAGACATCCGGTGACGTCGATGTGGTGAGGATGAAGGAGTCATTGGCTTCGACGTTCAGGCCTGCGTAACGGCAGGCTCGCGGCGATCTCAGCGGTCGGTCGGTAGGCCGCTTGTACAGTCTGGCGGTCCCGCCCGAGGAATATCCCCAGGCGGACGCTGGGTAGCGTGACGGACTTCCAGTCAATTGGGATAGTTCCCCCGGCTGGTGGACTGAGGGAGGAACTTCCGTGGTGTCGCAGGATCAAAGACGAGAAGCGCTCTATGACCTCATACGGTTGCGTCGTCCGTTACGCGAGTCGTCGGCTCAATTGTTAATGTTTGAATGGTCCTCTCAGGAGGAGCTAGCCACTGCTTTTGCTCAGGATATCGGCCATGCCCTTGACGAATTCTGGGCAGGGAAAATTAGTGCCGATGATCTTTGCGCATGGGCGGAGGAGCTACAGGGCCGCGAAGATATTGCACTAGATCCCGAGGATCGCGATTTCTTGGCGGATGCACTCTTCCAGCTGTCGACGCCCGAGCTTTGTGGGCCCGCCGATGAGGTGGCCGTTGCCCTTAGGCTGCGGCTGACCTAACGCCCAGGCCCTCAGAGGAGAGCAACAGAGCGTTCGCTAGAGGATCCTCAACCGGGCGACCCTATCGCGTGATGCGTTCGAATCATCCGGTACGTATGTAAGGCTGATCAAATGAAGCTTCAACCGACCCCTGCCCAGGCCATGGCCCTGTTGACCTCCGGGCTGTTGGACGTCAGTGAATTTCCTGACATTGCCGCCCAGTGGTTGGCAGATGGCATGGATTCGGCGAACCTTCGCATGCTTGCCGGCGCCGACAACGAGGATCCAAACGACATCCGCGACTTATGGACGGCAACCCTGAAGGACCTAGAGATCCAGGCCATTCCGTTTGAAATGCGGTGGCCTCAGATCTGGACATACGAATTAGCCACATGGAAAGCTGACCAGCGAACCAGGGGGCAAGTCGTCCGAGACGCCGTTCAATACCTTCGAGCAGTGGACTATGCCGACCGAGACGCCGAGGAAGCGTATGCCCTATGGCAGCTTTGGGACGAGCTCACCAGCAACTACATCCCTCCAAGGACCGAAGCTGAAATCTGGGCGGACGTAGACAGGTACCTCCACAGCTTCGATTGACTTACTTGCGCAACCTCTGCGCTTCGAACAAAAGCCGTACAAGACAGCCGGTATGGAACGGTATGGCGCCCGGATAGGGATCCCTCACCGGGCACTTGCCTGCTCCTGAAAAGGCCGGCGTCTGTCCGGCGTGTAGTCTGAGATCTTCGATTTGGGGGAACATAATGCTTCGGACGTCCATAGCTCAGTCTTTACTTTTTGGAGCAATCCTCGGACTTGTTGGGTGGGTTCTGGCCGTTCCGCTTGGTGGACGCGCCGCTCACCAGGAGTATCGCAATGACGAAGACTTCTACACCCTGCTTACGCTGGCCGGGGGCTTCCTCATACTCCTAGGGTTTAGCCTCTTGCTCCTTGGGCTCGTCCTCATGAGCGTGAGCATTTTCAAGAGAATACGCAAGCAATTTGAGCGAACTCCGAGACCAGAGAAATCCATGGTTGCCCCGAAATGACTCGTCAGCGCGTAGGACGTCTCACGATGCTCGCTCTTGGGATCTTTCTGATCGCGTGGGTCGGCTCCATCCTCTGGACCGCCATAGATGAAGGGGCGGTTCCCTCAGACTCGGCTTTCCAGGTTATCCCTCTGCCAAGCGAAGCGGGGAAGATCTCCACGGGGTGTGGATCGGGCGGCTGTTGGCGGGAAATGTCTGTAGATGTCAGACCCCCTCATACATCACGGTCGCTGGCAGCCGAGATGGGGCTGGCAAAAGAGCGATGCGAGCCCACGAACCTCTGGACATTGCGAAAGACCTGCACCGGGATCTCTAGTGACGCTGGGGGCCTCAAGGTCTACGTGCGCTACTCCGGCATACTTTCCAAGTACTAAGAGTGCCGCTCGGGCAGCCCACTTACCCGTAAGCGAATCCTCTATCGGGCACAACTTCTCAGTGCAGACGACTTCTGACATTCAGTGCAGTCAGCTTCTGAAAACGACAACTCCTGAGCGATGGGGGAGTGTCCCACTAATGGTGTCCCACTTCCAAGGCAGTGGGACAGTGCTTCCTGGCACTCGTCGCACCTGGGTAATCAGCGAATGCCGCAAATCAGAGTTTGAGTCACGTATCCTGTGCTCCTCGGAAGACCTCACCGTCCAGTTGCGTTGGAGCGGACTACGGAACAAGCCTCCCTTCGCCTCGTCTGGCAACAGATCCACGAGCTACGACCCTGCACTGATACTCAGCTCAGGCCAAGCAGCTTCTCCGTGTCGGTCCAGAGCCGGGATTCCCATTCGGGGTCGCCGGCTGGGTGTGCGGGAGTGATTCGTTTGGTATTTCTGGCGGTGAAGTAGCCGCCGTTGGTACCGCTGAACGCGGGGTCGGTGGCTAGTTTGACGATGAGTCCGGCTCCACGGGATGGGTCACCGACGTGCAGGCGGGTGAGAAGTTTCTCCAAAGCGGACGCGAAGCCTAGTTCGCGTCCCAAGCCGGTGACATTGAAACCAGGATCTACACAGTTGGCGGTCACTCCTGTGCCCTCGATGCGGCGCGCCAGTTCCAGTGTGAACATGATGTCGAGGAGTTTGCTCTTCCCGTACAGCGGAGAGGACCCGCGTGCGGTGAAAGGGGCAGTGTCGGTGAGGTCGCCGGGCAGGGATAGGACGCCGTGCCGGCGGGAAGCTTCGGAAGCGACGTTGACGATCCTCGCACCTACCGTTCCGGTAAGCGTAGGCAGCAGTTCCCGGGTGAGAATCCACGGGGCCAGATAGTTCACCGCAACCATTTCCGGGAAGCCCTCCGGGGTGATGCGTTGTTCGAATGCGTGGATACCTGCGTTGTTGATAAGGACGTCGATGTGTTCATAGCGCTGAGCGATTTCCTTCCCTACGCGGGAGACATCGATCACTCGCGTGAGATCAACAAGGAAGACATCCACTTGAGCCCCGGGAGCGGCCTTTTGGATCTCGGCCAGGGTTTGTTCGGCGCGTTCTGCGTTCCGTGCTGTGATTGCCAGCCGTGCGCCTGTCTCCGCCATGTCGAGGGCGGCCAGGCGGCCCAGGCCGCTGGTAGCGCCGGTCAGAACGATAGTGGGTGTGGGATTCGGGCGGAGCATCTTTAGGTTCCGTTCGGTCGTGTGCTGGATTAGCCGGTGGTGAGCGCGTTTGCGCCTGCAGGTGTGACGTCACGGCTGGCGATTCGAGGGCGGACGAGAAGAGCAACGACGGCGCCGAGAACGCAGATACCGGTTGCGAGGAGCAAGGTGATGTTCATTCCCTCCAGGAACGAGTCGTTGGTGAGCTGTCCTATGAGCGCTCCAGTTTCGGGGGAGGATCCGGGCGGTATGGGTGCTATACCTCCGGCGACGGCGGTGCCCCCAAAATCCCTCAGGTTCGCCACCAGTTCTGCGGGGAGACCGGAACGGTCAAGGCGGGTAGAGAAGGACGCCGCCGTGGAAGCAGCCATGATCCCGCCCAGGACGGCGACCCCCAGGGCCGCTCCGAAACGGCTCGCGGTCTGCTGCACCCCCGCTGCTGCCCCTGCCAGTTCAACGGGCGCAATTCCAACGGTGACGTTCACGGTTGAGGTGACGAGAAGGCCAAGACCCAGACCGACCATGGCCAAGCCCAGTGCGACCTGCAGGTACCCGCCATGGACCTGCGCGAACGACATGCTCACCAAGCCGATGGCGAGGAGAAGTGAACCGACTACCAGCGAAAGGCGATCGCCGACTTGGGCGACGACCCGGCCCGATAAAACAGCCGACACCAACATGGCGCCGCCCAGGGGAAGGAGCCACACGCCAACCGTCGTTGCGGGGATGTCCTGAATTTGAAGCCAGAACAGCGAGACCAGGAACAAGCCACCGTTCAACGCGAAGAATGCGAGGACACTCAAGACGGAGCCCGCGCTGAATGAACGTTCGCTGAAAAGAGAAAGTGGGACAAGCGGATCAGCTGTTTTGCGCTCTACAAGGACAAAGACGACGAAGGCCACGATTGAAATCACACAGAGCACGATCGTACTCGGAGCTGTCCAGCCGTTTGCTGGCGCATCAATAAGGGCGTAGACCAAGGTCGTCAGTGCCGTAACCAGGAGAACGGTCCCCCAGTAGTCGAACCGCGCAGTCGTGCGGACCTTAACTTCGCGGAGCAGCAGCAGTCCCAGGACGAGGCAAAGGACGGCGATCGGAACGTTGATATACATTGTCCAGCGCCAACCGAGTGTTTGGACCAAGAGACCGCCTAAAATCGGTCCTGCTGCGACCGACAAGCCCTGGACGGAATTGAAAATACCGATCGCTGTCGGAAGGCGGCGCTCAGGAAAATTCGCACGCAACAACGAGAGGGCGTTAGTCGTCAGAAAACCACCAAAAATACCCTGCACGGCGCGCAGCACAATGATCACCACGACAGGCGAAACCAACCCAATGAATAGGGACGTTAGCCCGAAGCCGGCGATGCCGACAAGGAAAATCCGTCTCCGGCCAAATTTGTCGCCCAGCTTGCCAGCCAGCACGAGTGAACCGGTGAGGCCAAGAAGGTAGGCGGTGGTGATCCACTGCAAGTCGGCAAGACCGACCTGCAGATCCTTAGCGACATCACCGTTGGCAACGGCAAGAATCGTCGTGGAGAGCCCCGGCATCAGGGCCCCGAGCGTGACCGCTACAAGCGCAAACCACCCCGCCCGATCAGTCGGGGGAGACGATGAGACAACAGGCGATGGCATGGACACAAGGGCTCCTCGACGGTCAGATATAGTGGGTATTTGCCAAACATATCTAATATGATGGGGAAATGTCCACTATGTTGAATGAGGCCTCGCCGTCTGCCGATCCTGAGCGTCGGGAAATCCAGCTTGCGCTTGGCGTCGAAATCAACGCGCTGCTCAGCGCCTCCCGCGCCCTGACCGAAAGAACCGCCGCCGCGTTCCACCCCGACCTGCAACCGGCCGCATTCCATCTCGCCCGGTGGCTTTACGCTTACGGGCCCGCGAATCCAAGTACTCTCGCCGAAGCCGTCGCCATGGACCGGAGTTCAACGAGCAATCTCCTGAGGCGTATGAAGGCATTGGGCCTTATAGAAAGCGCACCAGACCCAACCGATCGGCGTGCCGTCAAAGTTTCACTTACCGGCGACGGCGAAAGTCGCGTAGTGGAAGCGCTCGATCTGCGTGGATCAACATTCTTTGATCGAACCAGTAACTGGACCACTGAAGATCTGCAAACCTTCACGGACCTACTGCGGGACTTCAACTCCCGGTAACGCCTATGGCATGTCACGGAAGTTGTCCCAACCGCCGTGTTCCATATTCAAGGAAGTGGGACGGCTGACCGTGTAGCGTTTAGGGCACCCTCACCCGTAGCGGTGCAACGGCGGGGGCGTCGATGCACGTCCGATGCGGCCGGAGATCGACCGGCTTACGGGCGCCGTTCCTTGCATCGGTAGGTTGGCGGATGGATCAAGAAGGCGCGCGGTAGCCAGTGACGACGGCACGGTCATTTCGTCGTGGAGTGAGACTAACCTCTGGTCAGCGGCAGAGGATCGATACAGCTAGACTCTCAGCCCATGGGGACCGGGGAAAAGTGCAGAGCTCGTTGAACATTCCGGTACTGCGCCGGCTGGAGACGGCGTGCCTGGCGCTTGCGGCCATGACGGCCGTGGCGCAACTTGGCGCGATGCTCTTGGTCATCGGCGGGACTGTACTGACCTTCTGGGCCGTCAGCGGCATGCTGCTGGTCGCTTCCGTGACGCTTCGTATGGTCTCCAGTCGGGCAGCTCGCGGCACTGACGTGCCACCGTTTGCAGCGCATGTCCGGCTATTGCGCAGCATCGTGGCCTCTGCGGTGTGCCTCATCTGCCTGGGCGGTGCGTTCAGCGACCTGGGCGCCAGCTACCGCGTTCTGGATCCTCCTGCGGCCAACGGTTGCCGCGCCGTCGCGCGCGAGTTTTCTTTCCTCTTCGCTGGCAGGGGTGACGCGTACGCGGTCAGGTTCGGCTGGATCGGATTGCGCGCGAGCTCGTGGACCACCGACGACGGGTATGAACCGGTCGCCCGCGGCTCGTACACCCTGGACTGGGATGGGAGCGATGGCGTCCTCAATCTCATCGGAGGCATTGACCCGGTATGGCCCGCGGCCCATGCCATCCCATGCAGCTAAAAGGGAAGTCAACACACGGCCCGCACGCTGGCGGGTCCGAGCATTACGCTGCGTACCTCATAAATTCTGATGGATTCGAGCTGGAGCTTGTAGCAACCACCTATGCAATCGTGGCGGACGCGTCCGGTAAGGGATCCCTAACCGGACGCGTGTCAGCAATTGCTCTCGGCTTAGCGAAGTCCCTGCTGAAGCGTCATTCACCGATTTCGATCCCGCTTATCCGCGTGCCAGGAGCGAGATTCATCGTAGCGAGACGGAGCTCGCCCATCAGTGACCAGTAGACTTCCATGTCGCTTACCTCAAGGTTGTGGACGTCGTCTTCGCCGCCTAGAAAAAGAGGTATTTTGTAGCCGACGCACTGATCGAAAGCCAAGTCTGCGGGGTTCTCAGACTTCCATTCGTTGAAGAAGCTCACACAGAGGCTTGGTTCCGGATCCCGTACCAACTCGTCGTCGTGATAGGTCGAGAATCTCCTTGGGACCTCTAGCGCCTCACCCGTTCCCGGTTCCAGGAGAAGGATCTCGGGATCAACGTCACCACTTCGCAGGTCAAGGACAAACTGTCGGCCCAACCAATCGAACCCGAAAGGAATTAGTGGAAAACCGAACTCCGGGTAGACCTCGGCCACCATTGTCGACGCCTTGCGAAATGATGCCGTTGAATGCACCCGGTACAGGCCGCCATTGAAGGTGCAGCCGCCATAGCGGCCGAATAAGTAGGCGACGTTGTTCCCCGCGCTCTCCGGAGACTCGGGGATTCCATCCGTGACGTCGAACCTGCTACCGAAGATCTCAAGCATGGCAACATCATGCCTCACAAATTAAGTGAACGGTCCAAGCCCGGGCCCCTAGCCGGTTGTGCCACTGCACTTAAGCCGATCCTCTACCGGGCGGCGCCCCTTCAACTCAGTAAGAACTGGTCCGTTGCAGTGGCGTAGCGAACGACTGGCGCGCCGCTCGAACCTTCGTCTCTAATCACAACATCTCGATGAAGCGTGCTTCCGAGCTTCCTGATCAGGTGGGCTACGCCGTCTACTCTTGCCTGGTTGACGAGTTCCCGGAGGTCGAAGTCAAATATCACAGCGTCCGGACCGGGAAAGAAGTTGACGCGTACTCCATCCACGGGCCACACGGCAAAGCTCTCGAATTCGGCAAGACCGTGACTGTTGGGCGGCAGAGGTGAATGGCCATCACTGGTTGTCACTCGCCAGCCGCTGCGGTGCAGCATCGCTAACACTTCATCCCAGTCGTGTTCGGCACTCCCGAGTACCTCGCCATCAGGGAGCACGCCGGGGTCGTCCCCGAAGGCCCTATGGAAGTGCGTCCAGTCAACATCCGATGTCATGGGCACAATCATCGCTCAGATCGTGTAGGCGTCGTGGAATTGCTCTGTTGGCCGACTCGAAGCGACGTCCGTAAGCCGATCCCCATGCGGCTCTTGGACGCTCGGTGGACCACCGCCTCACGGGCGGCCCGGAGCTATGTACGCCCACGAAAGGGCAGCGACGCGTTTACCGCGAGAAAAGTAAGGACGAAGCACCCGGCCGTGAGTAGGCCCGAATGGGGAGTGGTTACGTCAAAGGGAATTCCGTCGATTACGCCAACTTGGCGCTCCGGTACATTGAAGCCGGAAATCAGGAGCCCTGCTCCGGCTGCCGCAATGAGAATGTACACCCGCCAGTTTCCCAGCCACCACCGGCTCAGCCGGCGGTTCAGGCGAACAGGAAGGCCAAGCGCCACGCCTGCCCCCATCACGAAAATGGGTCCGATCATCAGGAAAATGACGGTGCCAAGGAACTCATATCCAGGGCTCGCGGCCATCATGCAGACGAACCACAGAACGGTAAGGAATGGATACGCGATGGCCAATTGACTGATCGGGGCGATATCAGGCATGTCTTGTGGTCGTACCCAAGCGCGCGGCGGCTCCGCTTGCGCTTCCACGTTCACTCGCGACCGTGGATCTGAGTCTGTTTGTTCCCCCATCCCGCCATTATGCCGGAGAAAAGTCCCCGTCGCTCAGCGCTGGTGTGGCCTTTAAGGATGGCAGATAGCGTCTCGACTCAAGGACAGCCGCCGCCCGTAAGAGGATCGGCGGATTCAGGCGGTTATTGCAACAGGAGTCCTTCGATCAGTTCGATCGGATTTCTGAACTCTAGTCTTTTGCGTGGCCGGTCGTTGAGTTCCTGTGCGACCCAGTCGAGGTCTTCGGCGCTGTGGATGCTCAGGTCGGTGCCTTTGGGGAAGTACTGGCGCAAGAGGCCATTGGTGTTTTCGTTGATGCCGCGTTGCCAGGGTGAGTGCGGGTCGCAGAAGTAGATGTCGATGCCGGTGTCTATTTTCACGGTCTTCCAGTCCTGCATTTCGATGCGCTGGTCCCAGGTCAGGGAATGCCGCAGCGCCTCGGGGAGCGTCTTGATCTTCGCTGCCAGGGCCTCTCGCATTTGTTCTGCTTTGTATCCATCGGGCAGATGAACGAGCATCGTGTAGTTGGTGGTTCTCTCCACGAGGGTCCCGATGGCGGATTGGTTGCCTTTGCCGATGATGAGGTCGCCCTCCCAATGCCCTGGCACAGCGCGGTCCTGAACCTCTGGGGGACGTTCGGAGATATTGATCATCCCGGGGATCCGGTTCTTCCGCTGGCCGGCCTTCCTGCAGGGCTGCCTGAGGGCACGTCCTGTGCGTAAACACGCGGCCAGATCACGGTTCAGTGCTCCGCGGGACTGAACGTAGAGGGACTGGTAAATGGTCTCAGGTGACACCCGCATCTGCGGCTCATCGGGAAACTCAACCCGCAGGCGACCTGCGATCTGCTCAGGCGAGTACTTCTTTTTCAGGTCCTCTCCCACCTTCGCACGCAACACCATGTTCGTGTGCAGTTTCGCCGGTTTCGGCCGCGAAGCCCGCTCATACGCCAGCGCGTGAGCCGACGTCGCCCGGTAGGGCAGCCCTGGTACTGAATTGCGCCGCAGCTCCCTGGACACGGTCGAGGCAGACCGGTCGATCACGGCCCCGATCCGGCGCAGCAAGTGTCCCTGGGCGCGCAGTACCGCGATCTCTTCACGCTGGGCGAAGGTCAGGCATCTGCCCTTCAAATCCCGGCCGCGCCGAGGCCTGACACCCCCGGCCTCGGCCAAGACCCGGCGCCCTGTCCGCCTGTTCGAATTGATCGGCACAACGGCGTCAGTGATGAAATCACCAGCCTGCATCCCGGCCCAAAACAGCTGCAGAAGATCCGGTCTTACATAAATTGAATACCTCGCCATGACAACACCCATCCGCTAAGTGTTGCAATCACCGCAAGAACCCAAGGATCGGCTTACGGGCGGTCGTGTCCAGTCGCCGGACTGACTGGCTGGAAAGCCTTGGGCGCTACAGTGTGCCCATGAATCCGACTAATACCTTGGCGCTTGGAATCAACCTGCATCTTTTTAAGAGCGGGGGCCGACAGAGTCCCCTTCCAAGCGGTCACTCTCCCGGAAGTCGGTTCATCTATCGGCCGAATTGGGGTCTTCCGGGTTGGGCAGACGGTGAGCAGACGGCTGCGCCGGTGCTCGGATTTTCCAGACAGAACATCAGCCCCGGGGAATCCAGCCGCGCCGTGATAGTTCCGCTTTTTCCCGAGGAAGCACCCGCCTGGTTCACAATACGAATAGGCGAGGAACTACGACTGTACGAGGGCCTTCGAGTCTGCGGGAGAGGCACCGTCATTTGGACAGAACCGACGACGTCGCCGCTACAGACTGAGGAAGAAGAACTGTTCGCTGCGTGGCTCACTGCCCCACCTAACGAAGACGGACACATCGTCGCTCGCCTGTAGTCTGGAAACCTTGCGGTCTAGCCGTCTCAACATGTTACTGAAGATTGAGGATTCGAAGATGGTCCATCCTGTCGCACATAGGACAGCAGGCAGTGTCCCCCAGGTTCTTCGAACATCAAGTTACCTCTGGCTGGCAAGCGCAATCCTGGCTTGCATTCAGCCCGTCATCTTTCTTGTCACGCGGGAAGCAAGCGTCATTGTTCTGCTCGTTGGCGGTCTGTTCCTGCTTCTATTTACGGTTATTCAGGTCCGGTCAGCATTGGGACTCCTGAGAGGTAAACGCTGGGCGAGGGTAGTTCTTTCAATCTTGGCTGTTTTGGCACTCGGAGGAGTTTTCAATCTCGTCCTGACGCCTCTCACAGTAGGGGTCCTGATCTTGTCGATTGCTGGTTCCGTGCTGATGTGGATGCCAGCATCCAGCGGATACATCCGACAGTGTGGCCCCTCCGGCGACGACGCCCCAGCTCGCGAGTCCCAGCTCTAGAACTCGTAGAGCGGTGTCTTCGTTCCTCCACTTGGCCTCAATGTCCGGTAAGGGATCCCTTACCGGGCACCTCGAAGGAGATTTGGAACAAAACATCTATGATCCCTCTATGACGGTTCCTGGCCTTTCTGCAGCTTATGAGTGAAATAGTCATCGGTCACAAGGGGACCCTCCACCTCCGCGTCGACGAGGAAGATCGAGGCCCTGACGGAACAGCCGCTTACCTCACGGTCACGGCAGATCTTGACTGCCTTCACGCCGAAAAAAAGATCTACGACGTCGACGGCTTCCGGCACCTTCTTTCCTACTTTGAAGAACTTGAAACCAACTGGCGCGGGTGGGATGACCTCAAAGAATTTAAGTCCTTGGAGCACGACTTCCGGCTCTCCGCTAAACACATCGGATACTTACGTGTCTTCATTGAGCTGGACGCCTTTGACCGGCTGGACCCGTGGGCCGCCAAAGGTGAGTTCGTTTTAGATCCCGGCGAGGAGCTGACTGCTGCCGTCGAAGCACTTAGAACCTTCCTGGGAGCGCGGTAGAGGATCCTTTACCGGACGATGGTTGAGCAGCCGAGGAAGCACGGAAGAAACGTGGCGCAGCTGTCATGCTCGGTTGGTAGACAGTCCTGAACTTTGGGCAGGGAGTCCACTCAGCCAGCCCGATCAATGCGGATGAACTCAGCAGGAACATCCTTGGCAAGCCACACCGAACCGCTTCCGCGGTAGAAAGCAATGTCCGAAGCTAGAGCGGCGACCGTATCGATGGTCAGAATCACTGGATGTTTACTTTTACGGTTTCCGACTCGCACTGCGGTTTCAGCGTCTGCCGACATGTGCACATACTGTCTGCTCATCGGCTGGAGGCCACCACTGAAGATCGACCCGATACTTTCAGGTGACGTGCCATGAAAAAGTTCTGCTGGAGGGGTAGCCGCAGCCAAGGTAATTGCGCCCTGCGTGCTGTGCCCATAGAAGGCGCGAATCCGGTCACCCTGTATCTCGTGTCGCGGCTTTGCCGCGGAGTCGATCATCATCTGCAGGTCAGTCAGAGTTAGGTCAGACCACTCCGGAACTTCCTTGCGCAGTGCCTCTAGCAAGTTGTCTGCGGAGGTCCAGCCGTGCTCGTCTAGTTCAAGTTCGAACAGCCACGGCTCGTGTCGAAGCGCCCGCGATACGGCTTTGCTCAATCTCGTAAGACCAATCGCACGGGCTCTGATCTCGTCTCTGGGACCCATATAGGTACAGTTCGCTAAAACTCGATCAGGTCATCGACCGCGGAGTGCAGCCACTTGTTGAAGTCTTGGAATTCGCCCCTGGCTTCCCACCCCGGCGACGCCCAGTCGTGTACCAAAGACACTTTGCCCGTATCCATGTCGAAGCAGACGCAGTCATCATTGTCTTGACGTTTTGCGAAGAGCACCAAATGCCGAGTTGGGTACCGACCGCGCATCCCTTCTTGAAGGGCGCGCAGATGATCGCCAGTGAGTATCCACCACGGCTCCAGTTCGAAGAGTTCCAATTCCACGAGCCGAAGAAGCCCGCGGGGATAGGTGAATCCCTCCGGCAGTTCTTCAGCTGTGAAAAGCAGCTCACTCATTGGTCCTCCGAACGCGACTTTGGCCTGCACAAACACTACCCCGTGGGCACCAGACAGCTTCAGCCACAAGGAGCGTACTTTCACCGAATCAACACCATCCATATCGAGGGGGCATTGCGCAGTCCTTATTGCAGGATTCATGATATGCGAGTTCGGAACTTCCCCGGTTTTTCTACTCTGCTACGTAGGGGAGGGTCTTCATCAGCCGGGCAAGCTCAGCCTGAACGCGGCGGACTTCTTGGGACTGAAACCCAACACGGGTGTGGAACTCCCATTCGTCGAGAGCTTCCAGGGTCTCCCGCAGAGACGACCAAAAAATTTCAAGCTCATCTACGTCAGCGTCAGCCTGACGTCCCCTACGGGTACCACCTCAGGATCAAATTCCAGCTGCATAGCTCACTTCCAAAAGCTTTCCCACACACATACCCCGTCGGCTTTGGAAGTCCGCGGTTGCTTGCCTGTAGCTTGGCCACCGTAGTTCATCCTTCACGAGTAGTTCTCGGGCATAAGGGCTAGAGGGATCCGAAGGGACTCAACTAGCACGTTGGGCCTCCCATTAAAGAGCAGGGAAAAGACCACCTCGTCGCCATCAACAGTGCGGGAGTGGGCCATGACTGTCAGCTGTGAACCATCGCGCAGGTCAACAATCCACAGCTCGGGTTCCATCGCAAGCTCCAGAGCATCGTGAACAACACGAACACCAGGTGACAAGTATTCGAAATTAGCTCCAGTTCCATTTGCCCCCTCAAGGCTGCGCACCTGGGAATCTGGTATGCCCGGTTCTTCGTCCCAGGCGAAGCTTCGAATGTGCCACTCGCCCCCGACTTCCAGACGATCGGCCAGAGCGCCCGGAGGCAACTTCGCCATCTCGGCAAGCGTCGGGTCAAGCCGCGTCAAGTGGTTGATGTGTGCAGCGACTGCTCCACCAGGGGTGTTTGGGTCATCAACTCCATCAGCAAAGCCCCATCCGTTGTCTGGATCATGAAGGACTTGAAGAACAGGTCGCTCGCCGGAAAGGACCGACTTCATGACCACAGCACCTAGGCCTTCGGGAAAGCGGTCATCCGGAAACGGCCAAGGCATCTCCCGGTGCATCTCAACATTGTGGGACATAGAGCCATTGTCCTCGATCACCAGGGGCACCTACGACACATCACGCCGCCCGTAAGCCGGTCCTCTACCGGCCGCTCGTCACTCCTGAGAAGCTCCAAGCCGAATCCCAGTAGCTCCAGGGGTTCCCGGATTCCCGTAAGACCCGCCCGCAAAATTGCCCGGTGAAGGGGCCCTAAACGCTACACGTCCACGTTGAATGTAGAGGTGCTCTTCGAGCTGGCCCTCTACCGTGTATGTTCATCGAAACTGTTGCCACGATGGTGGTAAACCACGTGCCGTTAGATGTCCTTCAGCTTGCCGGCGTGGGCGAGGACGGACGCGGCTGTGGACTCCGGGTCCGGCGTGGAGATCAGCCAGGTGCGGCCGGGGGTCTCCAAGACGATTGCCGGGCCGCCGACCAGCAGCCCCCACGTTCGCTGGCCCAAGTACCGGACGCCGAAGCCTTCGGTCATTGAACTGGACGGCGCCGGGGAGGCATCGACGACGTCCTCCAGCGGGATCGCCCTCGAATAGAACGGCCGGCATCTGACGGTCAGGCTCTGCTCCGTGGCTTCAACGGTCACCCTGATGCGGAGTACCGAAACTGTCAGGAGCGCAATGACCGCCACCAGCCCTCCGCTGATCAGCAGTACACCGCTGGGAATGGAGGTCACAATGATGAAGACGCACAGCATGCCCACCACACTTGCGATGACCTTCTGGAAGCCGCGACTGATCCGGGCCTCTGAAATCAGCGTTGATTTCCCGTTCACAGGTCACGCACCAGTGCCCGCGCGCGGGATAGAAAGTGCTCGCGCACTTCAGGATCCGGGGCAACGGTGTCGAAGACTCCCGCGAGCATCACCGCAGCGTCAAGAGTGTAGATGGGCCAGGACGGGCTTCCGACGTCGATGCTCCCGCCACCTTTGGAGTAGCCGCTCAGGAAGGCCGTATAGTCGATGCCATTTTCCCTGATGACGGAGTACTCACTGATCCGTGCGATTTCCAGTTCTGGAGGTGCTGCGAGGGCGTTGCTCCAGTCGAAGATCGCAAGCGGCTGACCGTTGTGGACCCTGACATTTTGGCGCCGAAGATCCATATGGGTGAGGCAAGGCTTGCTGGAGTTACGTTCGAGTGTTGCCTGCAGAGTTGCTGAGGGAGGCAGGCTTGGGAGCGAATGGCGGATCCGAAGACGCGTGTATCGTTCCTCCAGCCGGTCAACGAGCCGGGCATCCCAAGGCTTTCCTGCTTGGGCAACCAAAGGAAGGCCTGGAACTGGCAGACGGTGCATAGAGGCGATAACCGATCCAAGTGCCGTGCCATCCAGATCGGAACCGTCGTCGTCTACGACTTCCAGAATTAGTACGGGGAAGCCGTCCTGCATCACAAGATCAATGGCGGCGGCGCTGGGGATGCCGCTGTCCGAAGCCCAGCGGGCCAAGGCCATTTCCTGACGTTGTAGGGTCTCGGCCGAGACACCCTTGTTGTTCGCCGTGTTGAATTCACGCGAACGGGGAATCCGATAGCCCTCACGAACTAAGCCACCGGCGGCTTCATAAAAGAGGAACTCGGTCCCGGCTCCTCCCCACGACACCGAACCGGCACCCCGGCGGGCGGCGACTGCAAAGGCGATGTCCGTCGTCGTGCGTTCAGCGGACTGACTCAAGAGCGGCCCTGGCCCGCTTCGGCGGCGTTATCGGGTGACTGAGTCACAGGGGTTCCCCGCCGCGTCCGAATCCACCGGTCAAGAAAAACGGCGAGGGCGGCCACAACACCACCCAATGCCAAGGATGGCAGTGGCCCCAGCGTCGACAAAAAAACAAGGTACGTTCCGAATCCGAACACGAAGATCAGCAGGCTACGTCTGGTTTTAACGCTCATCAATTCCCCCCAAGGAACGCCGTAGTTGGCTTGGGGCGAGCCTATCCGTCGTGAGCCGGGGAGCAAGTCAAGCCGTGGCTTGGTGGGGTCGGGGGACCGCAGCTTCCCCGCCGGCGGCGATCACCCGGTTCAGCTGGGCAAACACCTGCTCCGGATTCCCGCCTGCGTCCACCACCTCAAAGTCGTCAAACTCGGGCAGCGAACGGTATGCGGCGCGGAAAGCCTCAAGGTCAGCCAGTGTTTCGTTGTCAGTCCCGCGTGCCGTGACCCGTTGGTGGGCGAGACGGGGGTCGACGTCGAAATGGACTGAGAGGTCCGGCGCTGGGAGCTTTCCCAGCAGCCACGGAAGCAGCCGGCCGCGGACTAAACCATTGGCCTGACGCAGTGCGAGCTGGCAGTGCAGGTGACGGTCCATCACCACCAGGCCGTCGAACTTGTGGGCGCGCGCATGGTTGAGAAGCACGTTGAACAACCTGACGCCGGTTTCAATGACGTCGGCTGGCCGCGGTGGCAATTTCCAGCCAAACCGCTCGGACACCAGCGACATACGGCGCCGGGCGGCGTGGTTGCTGAGCAGCAGCGCATTCCGCCCCTCGGCGCGGGCAGAATCGACCAAGGCGCGGGCCGCCGTCGTTTTTCCCGAACCGTCAATTCCAGTCAGAACAATGAGCATGAGGCCTCCCCTCGTCTCCTTACCAACGAAGGGAGGTGCCGTCTTGTGCCGTGATGCGGCGTGAGTCAGCCCACAGGCCGCCACGTGAACCGGGGCTGCTCGCGGTCCAGGAACGCTTTGATGCCGATCTCCATGTCCGGGCTGTCCGGCATCGCCGCCCATGCCTCCGCCCACTCCTGGTCAATGACCGCCAGGCCGGAACCGGCGTCAGTCAAGTCCATCAGCCGCTTCATCGAATGCATGGAGAACTGCGAACGGCTCCGGAGCGTATTGATCAGTGCTGCGCACTTCTCCTCAAAGAACTCGGAAGGCACGACGTCGGCCACCAGGCCGAGCGCGCGGGCTTCAGTGGCGCTGAACGTCTGTCCGGTGAGGAGGATGTACTTGGCGTTGGCGTGACCCACCAGGCGGACAAGCCTTTCGATGCCCGGTCGCGGGTAGATGATACCGATCTTGGCCGGCGTCAGTCCGATGACTGCCCGTTCGTTGGCGATGATGAAGTCGCAGGCGGAAGCGATCTGCCAGCCGCCACCCATGCAGGCGCCATCGACCAGCGCCACCGCGGGCTTGGCGAGGGAAGCGATGGCAGAGTCTGCGGCGCTGAGGTGATCTACCGTGGAACCGTCCTCTTGCAGATCGATCAGGACGGAAGCGAGTTCGCTGATGGCGGCCCCGGCACAGAACGTGTTCCCAGCGCCGCGCAGCACCACCACGGCAACGTCAGGATCGGCGTCCAACTGCGGCATCAGTTCCTGGATCTCCAGGCACATGGCCCGGGTCAGGGCATTCCGCTGGGCAAGGTTGCAGATTTCCACCGTTGCCACGCCGTCAGATATCGCGACGGCGATGCCGCCGGCACGGGAAACCTCGGGACGGGCAGTGTCTGCCGGGGATACTACGGTCATCGCTGCGCTCCCATAGTTTCCGGAACCAGGACGGAAGCCGGCACGCAGAGGAGGCGACCCTCGCGCTCAAGCCGGGTGACGTCGTCGTGCGTCATTCCACGTTCCATGAGTATTTGGGCGGTGTGCTCGCCGAGCAGCGGCGGGGGAGCCAGGATTTCGCTGGCCTCGCCGTCCAGGCTGAGCGGGCCGCGGAGCAGGGGGAGTTCGGACCCATCACGACGCCTGCTGTGCTGGACGAGTCCCAGGGCGGCGACCTGGTCCGAGGCCAGTGCCTGGGTGTAGTTGTAGATGGGGCCGCACGGGATCCCGGCCGCGCTGATCAGCGGAACCCATTCGGCTGCCGGCTTCGCGGATAGGGCAGCTTCAATGAGCTCCGTCAACTGATCCCTGTTGGCCGAGCGGTCCGCGCCGGTGACGAAACGGGGATCCTCCACGGCGGTGGGCATCCCGAGCAGTCCACAGAACGCGCGCCATTGTTTGTCGCTGCCCACGGCGATGTTGATGGATTCCGTGGCCGTGGCGAACATGCCGTAGGGGGCGATGACTGGGTGGTTGTTGCCCTGCGGTGTGGGTGCTTCACCGAGACTGAGCGCCTTCTGCCCCTGGAATGCGGACAGATTCAGGGCCGTCTCCAGCAGGGAGGTGGACACGCGGCCGGGGCGCTCGCCATTTCGGGATCCCAGGAGCGCTGACACTATCCCGAAGGCGCAGACCATCCCGGAAGTGATGTCCACGATTGGTATGCCGACCCGGTAGGCCTCGCCGGGGCCGGGACCTGGGCCAGGCCCCGTGACGGACATCAGCCCTGACATTCCCTGGACGACCTGGTCCAGTCCGGCGTCGTCCTTGAGCGGGCCGGTGTTGCCGAAGCCAGTGACGGATCCAACCACGAGCCCCGGGTTCAGCTCTTCAAGCCGGGATGCTGTGAAGCCCATTTTTTCCAAAGTGCCGGGCTTGAAGTTTTCCACCAGGACATCCGCATCGGCAATCAAACCGGAGAGAATTTCACGACCTTCCACTGAATAGAAGTCCAAGCACACGGAGGCTTTGTTGCGGTTGACGGAGTCGAAATAGAGGCTGTGACCATCCTGGAACGGCGGCCATTGGCGGGCTGTGTCGCCACCATTGACGCTTTCGACTTTGATGATCCGGGCGCCCATGTCGGCAAGGAGTGCGGTGCAATAGGGGCCGGCGAGGGCCCGGCTGAGGTCGATCACGGTGATTCCGCGGAGTGGTTTGAGCATGATTGCTGTCCTAACTTTGAGACGGTTTTAGAGGCTGGATGGCAGCACCAGGGCGCCAACCAGCAAGAGCGGCCCGGCCACCACCATGGACAAGCCCCAACGGGTGAGGAACCTGGTGATGCGGGGGCGTTCATCGGCGTCGACGGTGGCCACGAACGTGGCGCCGACGGTAGAGAACGGAGAGACGTCAACAATGGACGAACACACGGCAAGGGCGGCGATAACCGCCCATCCGGCGACGTCCCCGGAGGCCACCAGCGGAAGCGCCAGCGGAACCAGCGCAGCGAGCATCCCGGTGGTGGAGGCGAAGGCGGAAATGAGGGCGCCGATAGCGCAGATCACCAGCGCGGCCAGCAAGGGAGTCCCGACGGCGCCGGCTGCTTCGCCGAGCAACGCGACGGCTCCCATGGTCTGAAGCACTCCGACGAACGTGATGATCCCGCCTACCAGCAGGACGGTGGACCAGTCGATTTTGGCTACGGCCGATTTCCCGGACTGTGGGTCGCACAGCGTGAGGACCGAGGCGAACGCGAAGCACAGGACACCAATGTCCGGGCTGGCGCCGAGGACGGACATCAGGATGACGGTGGCAACCAATCCGGCCATGCAGAGCACGGTGATGATCTGGTTGCGGTCCAGCCGCGAAGGCTGCGGCGCGGGGGCCCGTTCGTCGAGGACCTGAACGGCCTGTTCGGCGGCCTTCTTGCCCCGCGCAATGGTGCCATCGCGTTCAAAAGGGTGCGACGGCGTCGGGCGGCTTGCGCTGAAGCGCGGCATGTTGGTGCCGAAACCGTCAGCCGTGCGGGTGTTGAGCAGCTTGAAACCGCCGAAGAGCACGTAGGCGGCCCCCAGCAGCAGGATGTTGGTGCCCAGGGCCACACCAAAAAGGACCAGGGGATCCAGATCGATTCCGGCTGCCCTCGCGGTGCCGTAGGTGACGATGCCGAACAGGCTGGTGGGTGCGAATCCGCCCGCGCTGAGCCCCGATCCGATGGCCAACCCCATGAGCATGCGGTCGATGCCGTACCGCTTGGCCAGGGGCATTCCGATGGGTGCCATGACCAGTCCGGCCAGGGGTGAGCCCATGGCAGAGATGCCGATGGTGAGGGCGAAGAAAGCCAAGGGAAGGAAGAAGGCGCGGTCACCCACTTTGGTGATGGCCATTTCGATGATGCGGTCGATGGTCCCGTTGGCCTGCGCGATCGCAAAGAAATAGGTCACGCCAACCAGCAGGACGAGGATTCCGATGGGAAAGCCCGCCACCACCTTCTCGATGGTCATCCCGGCCATCCACACACCCACGCCGGCGGCCGCTGCGAACATGAGCACTCCAATGTGCACTTTGCGCAGGGTGGCCAGGACGAAGACGCCTACAAAGATGGCGAGGGCCAATATCTGTAATTCCATAAGCCCGTTCTCCAATCAAACTACGTCGGTTCACTGGATGAACCATCGGTTCATTTTGGGAAGTCGCCTGTAATGTAGGGCACTGGAGTTAGTCGGTCAAGCGGGAGGGTTGCATGAGCACGCAAAGCGTCGTCACGGCCATCAGGGTGCTGGAAGCAGTCTCGGACAACCAGCCCGCAGGCTTGTCCGAGCTCAGCCGCGAGGTGGACGTGCCCAAGGCCACCGTGCTCCGTATGCTCAGGACGTTGGCCGAACTGGGCTGGGTGGCGCAGTCCGAGGTCCAAGCCGGCAAGTGGGTTTTGACCAACCATGCCTTCGCTGTGGCAAGCCGTGGCAGCAGCGGATCAGTGATCCGTGACGCGGCAATGGGCCCCTTGAACGCGCTGCAGCTGGACACGACGGAAACGGTTCACTTGGCGGTCCCGGACCGCGGCTACATGCTCATCATCGAGCGACTCGACACCCCGCACGTCCTGAGGGCTTTCCTGCCGCTGGGTTCGCGCCTGCCGATGCACGCCTCCTCTACAGGAATGGCCTACTTATCGGCTGCTGACGAGGCCTTCGTTGACGATTACCTGGCTGGCCCGCTGGAAGCGCTGACGCCGCAGACCGTGGTGGAACCCACGCGGCTTCGCGAGATGATCGCGGACACACGTGCCCGTGGGTACTCCATCAACGAACAAGGCCTCAGTACGGGGATCACTTCCATCGGCGTGCCGCTGCTGGGGCCGGGCGGTGTCGCTGCCGGATCCATCTCCATCTCGGGGCCCTCCAGCAGGATAGTCCCCGCCAAATACCAGGAATATGGTGAGGCAGCCACCGGCACCGCGCGTGAGATCAGCAGGGCTTTGGGGGCGTTCTCCGCCAAGGGCTACTAAGTTTCCTGTCAAAATACTTCGCCGCAACTCAAAGCGCGCCTATCATGATGCTGTGGACGTGCTTCTTTGGAGTATTGGTTTCGTTTGAACCCGATTCCGGAGGGTACTAAAGCGATATGGAGAACTATTTCTTCGATCGGTGCCCGTTGGCATGGGTGGCGCCCCTTATCGGGGTACCAGCGGACGCCTTCCTGAATAGACAAAATTTATTGAAGGGATGCGTAGCTCAATGAACACACTTTTAATAATCGCCGGCGTAATCGCGATCATCCTGCTCCTCGTGGGCGGATTCAACCAAGCCCTCAGCTTCCTGCTGTGGGTTGGAATCATCCTCTTGGTGCTGGCCCTTCTGGGCTGGGTTCTTGGCCGTGGCCGGTCGCGCGTATGACAACTGATCCAAGCGAAGTTGCCGGTTTTGCCCAGGTCCGCGATGGAACCACCACCCCCGGCCATCCCATTCCCAGGGATCCGGGGATGCCTGAATCCAGCGGGCAGGTACCTGTAGGTGACGCCTCGTCGGAAAGTCCGGACGACGCCGTCGATGCTGGCCCCAGCGAGTCAGCCAACCCACCAGGGCCGGCAGAAGAGAAGGACGAAGGAACCACGGACAACCGTGGTCTGACCACCGAAACCAATCCTACGGATTGATCGGAGCAGCGCGGCCGCGGGCGGGGAGGTTTCCTGTCCGCGGCCGCGTTCTTGGTGACCCCTTGCGGGTGTTGCCACTAATTCCTGAAAAGTCGTCAGTTTAGCGATTGGCGGAAGAAAATGCGCATCGGTTCAATCATCGGGCTGATCGTTGTAGTTTGGCTCGTCATCGGCGCAATTGCGGCCGGCCAACGGGGTTATTTCAGCGCCCCGCCTGCGCAGTGCTCGCAGTTTGCAACCATAGCTCTGAATATCGTCGCCGGCCCCCTGAATTACACGGGCCTGGACCCTCAGGGCGGGTGTGAGGTGCCGCAGCCGTCCTGACGTGACGCGAGGCCGCACCATACAACGTTTGTCAACAAATTGCTAAGATTACTGACTATTTTGGTCTCGACATGGACATGGCACTAAGTACCCTTATAGGTTCGAAGTGTTCCATCAACACGTTCCACCGCTCAGGGAAAGGACAGGTCATATGGACAAGCAGAATGCCACACCGGAAGAGGAAGTGGGAGGCTACGGCACTCCTACGGCAGAGCAGGAAGCCGGCGGAGGCCAGGCACAGCCCCGCGTGGAAGAGGACATCGAAGAGGCCGGCCTCGGAGAAGGTACCGGCGCGCCGAACCTCAGCCACCTGGATCCGGAGGATTCAGACAGTGCAGGCGAGCCCGGAGCCGGCCGCTTCGGAGGAACCGAAGAGCAGGCCCACGCCGAGCAGTCCACCGTGCCCGACGGCAACGATGACAGCCTGCCGGATGGCAGTGGCAACGACCTTCCCGAGGAAGAGTCGCCCAACGACGATGACGAAGAAAGTTTCGACGCCGGCTAAGAGCTTTGGCTGGCGCGCTTTAGACAGGCGCGCCACTGGTTAAGCAGCCAGCTGGCTGGCGCGCCACCAGCAGTACAGCACGAGCACCCGAGACGCGATCGAAGGAGCAACCTTATGGCTACGGTCAACAAGTCAATCGATGTAGATGTCCCCGTATCTGTCGCCTACAACCAGTGGACGCAGTTCGAGACCTTCCCGGAGTTCATGAACGGTGTGGAGTCGGTGCAACAGATCGATGACACAGCACTCCATTTCGCGACGAACGTGGGCGGCGTGAAGCGCGAGTACAACGCCCAAATCATTGAGCAGGTCCCGGACGCGCTTGTCAGCTGGGCAAGCGTCGATGGACCCCGCAATGCAGGCACGGTCAGCTTCGAACCGCTCGCAGAGGCCCGCACCCGAGTGACCGTGGCGATCGATTGGGAGCCCGAAAGCCTCGCGGAAAAGGCGGGATCGGCGCTGCACGTCGATGAACTGCGCGTGGGTGCCGACTTGGACAAGTTCAAGAAGTTCATTGAGGCGCAGGGGCATGAAACCGGGGCCTGGCGCGGCACGGTATCCGGCGGCGATGTGGATGATACGGGGCAGACGCCCGGAGTCCGTCCCTAGCGCGAAGCCCGGGACTGGCTCACACTGGATACAGCACCAATAGATAGCTCCAACGAGGGCCGGCCACCGTTACGGGCCGGCCCTCCGGCGTACGCAAGATCAACGGCAGAGGGAGTCCTGACAGCCATGGCAGTGTCCAGCACCGTGGAGTCCGAGCGGAAGTTCGATGCCGACGCATCGACTCCGCTGCCCGAACTGCACACTATCGACGGGGTGGGGGCAGTGGGTAAACCGGCAAGTTACAGCCTGGAGGCCATCTACTTCGATACCCGCCACCTCGCCCTGGCTGCCCGCGGAATAACGTTGCGGCGCCGCACCGGTGGACCCGACGCCGGCTGGCACCTCAAACTGCCCCTTAGTCCCGGGAAGCGGACGGAGATTCACGCACCGCTGGGCACCGCTGACACGGTCCCGGTGGAACTCATGGATCGCGTGCTCGCTTACACGCGGGGCCATGCAGTGGCCGCAGTGGCCACACTCACCACAGAACGCACCAGCTACGCGCTGTACGGACACGGCGGCGAACGTTTGGCCGACTTCGTTGACGACTATGTACGGGCCCAGGTTTCCCTTGGTGAGCCCCGCGGGTCGGAGTGGCGGGAGTGGGAAGTCGAGCTGACCGCGCAGGACGGCGCCGACGATGCGCTCCTGGAAAGCCTCGTGGGACAGCTCTCAGACGCAGGAGCGAAGCCCAGCAACCGAACCTCCAAGCTGGCTACTGCCGTGGGTGATTCATGGCCGGATCTCAAAGGAAACGGCCGCAACCAGGCCTATGACAAGGGCTCGGCAATGGCCCCGGTACTCACCTATCTCCAGGACCAAGAGGCCGACCTCCTGCTTCAGGATGCCCACGTGCGGTTGGGACGGGATGACTCAGTCCATCAAATGCGGTCAGTGATCCGCCGTGTCCGATCGGTTTTGCACTCATACCGCCAGCTCTTTGAGCCTGCCCCGGTGAAGGAACTTGAGCGCGAGCTGAAGTCGTTGGCCAAGACTTTGGGCCGGTACCGTGACACGGAGGTCCTGCACGCACGCTTGAGGACGCACCTTGACGAGCTGCCGTCGAACCTCGTACTGGGCCCGCTGCACGACGAACTGGACCAGCGCATGGCTGTCAGGGCGGACACCGCAATGGGAGCTGTCAAGAACCGCCTGAACAGCCCCCGGTATTTTAAGTTGTTGGACGCACTCGAGGCGTTCATCGAAGCCCCACCGGTAACGCCGCAAGGGGAGGCGAAGGCCCGGAAAACCACGGCGAAGCTCGTCAACAAAGCCGCCAAGCACCTCGGCAAACGCCATGACGCCGCGGTGGCTGCCGCCGTCGGGCCCCGGCGTGACACAGCGTTTCACGAAGTCCGGAAGGCCGCCAAGAAGCTGCGGTTTGCCGCCGCGGCCGTTGAAGGTGTCCACGGCAAGCGGGCCGTGAAGCTGGGGGATGCAGCCCACAAAATCCAAACCATCCTCGGTGACCACCAGGACAGCGTGGTGGCCCGCGCGGAGCTGCTGAAGCTGGGTTCTGCGCCCGGCATCAGCAGCGCTGCGTTTACTTATGGCCTCCTGCACGCCATGGAACGCAGTGCCGCCGACGCAACGGAAGAGCAATATCTTCGTCACAGCAAGAAGGCGCTGAAGCTCAGGCTCCAGAAATAGGAACCTACTTCTTGAGGAACGTCAGCAACGCGTCGTTGATTTCGGTGCCATGCGTCCAGAGCAGGCCGTGCGGTGCCCCCTCGATTTCCAGGTAGTCAGCGCTGGACAGTGCGTCCTTGAAACGCCGTCCGGTGACGTCGATGGGCAAGATGTTGTCAGCCGTGCCGTGGACGATTAGGGCCGGGACGTCGATTTTGGGGATGTCGGCCCGGAAATCCGTGAGCCATGTGGGCTGCGCGGCCACCGAGGCAAAGGCCCCGGACTTGCTGGCCAGATTCCAGCTGGCGTCCACGGCTTCCTGGCTGAGCCGGTCCGTGCCCAGGAACGTATCGGTGTTGTAAAAGTTCTTGAAGAAGTCGGTGAAGAACGCGTAGCGGTCTGCGGTGACGGCGGCGGCAAGGCCGTCGAACACGTCCTGCGGCACGCCGTCGGGGTTGTCATCGGTCTTCAAGAGGAAGGGTTCCAGCGAACCGAGGAAGACTGCCTTGGCAACACGGGCCGAGCCATACGTGCTGATGTAGCGCGCCACCTCGCCGGTGCCCATGGAGAAGCCCACCAGGACGGCGTCGTTCAGGTCCAAGGTGTCCAGGACGGTCTTGAGGTCTGCGGCAAAGGTGTCGTAGTCATAGCCTTCAGTGGGCTGGCTGGATTTTCCGAAACCCCGGCGATCGTACGTAATGACGCGATAACCGGCCTCGAGCAAGGCAGCGGTCTGCTTCTCCCAGGACGAACCATCCAACGGGTAGCCGTGGATCAAAACCACAGCCTGGCCGGTCCCATGGTCCTCGTAGTAAAGCTCAATCTCAGTGCTGTTTTCGTTTCCGACGGTGATGTAAGCCAAAACTCAAGTCCCTTCGATGCGGTTCAACACGAACGTTTCCAGCCTACTGTTCAGTTGGTGCGCCGGCACGGGCCCTGTCGTGGCGTTGACGCGCCGCCGCCACGGCGTCCATGTTGTCCTCCGCCCACTCCTTCATGTCGAAGATGATCGGGAGGAGGGAACGGCCGCGTGCAGTGAGCTCATAATCGGTTCGGACCGGAACCGACGCGGTGACCTCCCGGTCAATCAGGCCGTCACGCTCCAGGGAGCGGAGTGTGGAGGTCAGCATTTTCTGGCTCGCCCCCGGGATCAGTCGGCGCAGCTCACTGTGGCGTTGCGGCCCTTCTTCCAAGGCGAGCAGGACAAGTGTCACCCATTTGCTGCTGATCGCCTCCAGCAATTGGCGTGCCGGGCAGAGTTCCAAGGAAGCGTTGTAGTGGTGTTGCGCTTTCCGACGGTTCTGTTCAGCCGTGAGTGTCATGACCTCATCATTGCAGGAACGTGGAGGTGCCCTGGGCACAATAGAGTGCGTTCTTACGCTGCGTGACACCCCCGGGTGAGGATCGATGAGGGGCCAAAGGGTCCCCTGCCTGAAAGGAAAAGCATGCCCTCCATCCTCCACATCAACGCCTCACCCCGTTACGCCACCAGCGACTCGCTGCGGTTGGCCCGCCATTTCATTGACTCGGTTCAGGCTGCGGCTTCGGAGACGTTCGAGCTGGAAACCCTGAACCTGTTCGACGACGGCGCGTTGCCGGCTTTCGGACGGACAGCAGCGGCCGCAAAGATGGCTGTCTTCACCGGCCAGGACCAGACTCCGGATCAGGTTGCAGCCTGGGAGTCCGCCCGCGCCGTATTTGAGCAGTTCGCCTCGGCCGATGCGTACGTCTTCAACATTCCGTTGTGGAACTCCGGTGTGCCCTACGCCTTAAAGCAATGGATCGACATCGTCACCCAGCCCGGGTGGAGCTTCGGGTTCGATGCCGAAAAGGGCTACAGCGGGCTCATGGAGGGCAAGCATGCGCTGGCCATCCACACCAGCGGGGTCTATTCTCCCGGGGTTTCGCCGGCTTTCGGCTCCGATTTCGGCAGCACCTACTTTGCCGATTGGCTGAGCTTTGTGGGCATTGCGGATGCCACGCACGTTCGCTTCGCACCCACCGTCCTCAACGCAGACGTAGAGGGAACCCGCCGTGTTGCCGAGAATGAACTCACCGACGCCGCGCTCCTGTTCGCGGGCAAGCTCGGTGCTGCGGCAAAGCTGCAGCTGGCGAACGACTAGGAAACGACGACGACCCCGTCAGGCAGGTTACTTCCCGGAGTTCGCTGCGGCTGAAGCGGCCGCAGCGGCAGCCGCTTCAGCCGCAGCTGCTGCTTCCGAGGCCGCAGTATTGGCGGAGTCCACGGCACCCTCAGCTGCAGCGATGGCGTCGTTCATGATCTGCTGATCCACTTCAGTCGTATCGACAACCATTTTGATCGTCTTGGCGTCCGTCTCGGAGCCTGCTGAAGGGTCCGTCGATACGGCTGCTACTTGCGGACCCGGCTCGAGCGTGGTCCAAGGAGTTCCATCAGGTCCCACGATCGAGATGGTCAGCCCGGCCGATGCCAATGCAGCTTTGGCATCGGCGAATGGCTTCCCTGCGATGTCCGGAACGGTGGTGAGGTTCGTTGCAGGGCTGGAGGCCGCGGTTTCAGAGGGTTTGGCCTGCGTGGCTTCCGACGCACCGCCGGAGCATCCTGCCAGCGCTGCGCCGATCACCAATGCCAGCGCCAATGCTGCGGTCTTCTTCATATGTCATACCCCCAAAATAGTCCGCTGGCCGGCTCATGGTTTGCCAACCCCACGTAGTGCAATACCAGCGGTAACTTTAGCGCTATTTCTCTAGTTGCCCGCAGCAACCAGACGTAAACTGGCCTTCGGTTCACATCGCCTGGCTCGGAGATCCCATGCTGTGGAAGGTACTTGTTCGCTTCCTGCGGCCGCATCAGCGGTTGCTGATCGCCGTCGTCGTCTTCCAATTGGCCCAGTCCATCGCATCCCTGTACCTTCCGACGCTGAACGCCGACATCATCGACAACGGGGTCGCCACCGGGGATACCGACTACATCCTGCGCATGGGCGGGCTGATGCTGTTGATCACCCTCCTGCAGATCGCGTGTGCCGTGGTTGCGGTCTACTTCGGCGCGAAGGCTGCCATGGGGATGGGCCGTGACCTCCGCGACGCGGTTTTCAGCAGGGTGGGGGAGTTCTCTGAGCAGGAGGTCACCAGGTTCGGGGCGCCGTCGCTGATCACGCGGTCCACCAACGACGTCCAACAGGTGCAGCAATTGGTCTTGATGTCCTGCACGCTGATGGTCGCGGCACCCATGCTGAGCATTGGCGGAGTGATCATGGCCGTGCGCCAGGACGCCCAGCTGTCCTGGCTGATCGCAGTGAGCGTGCCGGTGCTGTTGCTGGCTGTTGGGTTGATTGTGACCCGGATGGTGCCGTTGCTCCGCAAGATGCAGGTCCGGATCGACGCCGTGAACCGTGTCCTCCGCGAGCAGCTCACCGGTATCCGTGTGGTGCGGGCGTTCGTCCGCGAAGACTTGGAAACCGCCAGATTCGGTAAAGCGAACGACGACGTCACTGACGTCGCGCTGCGGGCCGGGCGTTTGATGGCACTCATGTTCCCGGTGGTCATGTTGGTCATGAATGTTTCGTCCGTTGCAGTGATCTGGTTCGGGTCCTTCAGGATCGAGGACGGTTCCATGCAGGTGGGCACGCTGATTGCGTTCCTGAGCTACCTGATGCAGATTCTTATGTCGGTCATGATGGCCACGTTCATGGCTGTGATGATCCCGCGTGCGTCCGTCTCCGCCGACCGGATCGGCGAGGTGCTGGAGACCGACTCAAGTGTCCAGCCGCCGTCGAACCCCGTCACCGGCGGCATCCGCCGCGGCGAGTTGGAAATGCGCGACGTCGGATTCGCCTACCCGGGTGCCGAGCAGCCAGTGCTGGGCGGGGTCACGTTTACAGCCTTGGCCGGGCAGACAACAGCGATCATCGGCAGCACGGGTGCTGGGAAAACCACGCTGGTGAACCTGATGCCACGTCTCTTCGACGCCACCAGCGGGTCCGTTCTGATGGACGGCGTGGACGTCCGTGAACTCCATCCTGACCTGCTGTGGGGCCACATCGGGCTGGTACCGCAGCGGCCTTACCTGTTCTCCGGGACGGTCCGCAGCAACCTCCAGTACGGCAAGCCCGATGCCACCGAGGAGGAGCTGTGGCAGGCGCTCTCCGTTGCCCAGGCCCGGGACTTTGTGGAGGACATGGAAGGCGGCCTGGATGCTGCCATCTCTCAGGGTGGCACCAACGTCTCCGGCGGGCAGCGGCAGAGGCTCGCGATCGCCCGGGCCCTGGTGAAGCGGCCGGAGCTCTACATCTTTGACGATTCCTTCTCCTCCCTGGACACCGCCACCGATGCCCGGCTCCGGCAGGCCCTCAAGCGCCACACCAACGGCGCCACGCTGGTGATCGTCGCCCAGCGGGTCTCCAGCATCGCCGACGCGGACCAGATCCTGGTCCTCGACGACGGCAGGATCGTTGGGCGCGGAACGCACGAAGAATTATTGGAAACGTCCGAAACGTACAAGGAAATCGTGTCCTCCCAGCTCGCGGCGGAGGAGGCGGCATGAGCGCTGTATCAGCCGGGCCGCGCGGTCCCCAAAGGCCGGCAATGGGTCCTGGTCGAGGTGGGCCGTTCGCGGGGATGAACATCCCTGCTGAGAAGGCGTCCAACTTCTCTGGCTCAGCCCGGCGTTTGCTGGGGACGCTGAGGCCGGAGCGGTTCTGGCTGATCCTGGTGCTGGTGTTCGCCGTGGTCAGCGTTGCGCTGTCTGTGATCGGACCCAGGCTGCTCGGCGAAGGCACCAACCTGATCTTCGCCGGCGTCGTCTCCCAACAGTTGCCCGCAGGTGTTTCCAAAGCCGATGTCATCGCAGGGCTGCGCGCCTCAGGTGACGACAGCAAGGCGGACATGCTGGGCGCCATGACCCTCACTCCCGGCGTCGGAATCGACTTTGGCGCGCTGGCCTCGGTGCTGCTGTGGGCGCTGGCACTGTATGTCCTGGCCTCAGCGTTCGGGTGGATGCAGGCGTACGTTCTCAACGGCGTCGTGCAGCGGACCGTTTACCGACTCCGCGAGCGGATCGAAGCGAAAATCCACCGGCTGCCCCTGCGCTATTTCGACTCCATCCAACGCGGTGAGCTGCTGAGCAGGGTGACCAACGACGTCGACAATATCTCCCAAAGCCTCCAACAATCCATCAGCCAGGTGGTGTCCTCCCTCCTGACGGTGCTGGGTGTTTTAGTGATGATGTTCCTGCTCTCGCCGCTGCTTGCTTTGATTGCGCTGGTGACCATCCCGCTGACCCTCGGAACAACGCTCCTGATTGCCAAGCGCTCGCAGAAGCTGTTCGTGGCGCAGTGGAAGAACACCGGCGAACTCAACGGCCAGATCGAGGAAAGCTACACAGGGCATGCACTGGTGAAGGTGTTCGGACGGCAGAACGAGGTGCAGGAGAAGTTCCGCGCGAAGAACAGCGAGCTGTACCAGGCGAGCTTCGGGGCGCAGTTCGTGAGCGGGCTGATCATGCCGGCCATGACGTTCATCGGCAACCTGGTCTACGTGGGGATTGCCGTGGTGGGCGGCCTGCAGGTGTCCTCCGGTTCCATGCAGTTGGGCGACGTCCAAGCCTTCATCCAGTACTCGCGGCAGTTCACCATGCCGTTGGCGCAGCTCGGATCCATGGCCAACATGCTGCAATCCGGTGTTGCCTCCGCGGAGCGCGTTTTCGATCTGCTCGATGAGGAGGAAGAGTCAGCCGAACCTGATCCTGTTCCACAGTCCGGTCCGGCGCGCGGACGGCTGGTGTTCGAGAACGTATCCTTCCGCTACTCGGCCGACAAGCCCCTGATCACGGACCTCAGTTTGGTGGCTGAGCCGGGGCAGAGCATCGCGATTGTAGGGCCTACGGGCGCGGGCAAAACCACCTTGGTGAACTTGATGATGCGCTTCTACGAGTTGGACTCAGGACGGATAACGCTCGACGGCGTGGATGTCGCCTCGATCCCGCGGCACGAGTTGCGCTCGCGGATGGGCATGGTCCTCCAGGACACGTGGCTTTTTGGTGGGACCATCCGCGACAACATTGCCTATGGACGGCCTTCTGCTTCCGAGGACGAGATTATTGAAGCCGCGCAGGCAACGTATGTGGACCGGTTCGTGCGGTCCCTGCCCGAAGGCTACGACACCTTGTTGGACGACGAAGGCGGCAACGTTTCGGCTGGTGAGAAGCAACTGCTGACCATCGCCCGGGCGTTCCTGTCCCATCCGTCCGTACTGATTCTGGACGAGGCCACCAGCTCCGTGGATACCCGGACCGAGGTATTGGTGCAGAAAGCCATGAACGCCCTGCGCTCGGACCGGACCAGCTTTGTGATCGCCCATCGGCTCTCCACCATCCGCGACGCCGACCTCATTCTGGTGATGGAAGCCGGGCAGATCGTGGAGCAGGGGACCCACTCGGAGCTGCTGGCTGCGGGTGGGGCTTACTCCCGGCTGTACGAGGCGCAGTTCGCGGCTCCGGCTGCTGAGTTCTAGCTAGGTCGTGGGAATGTGCAAAGGCAGACGAGATGAACCTGAATCTTAGCTCTGTGCCCTCTACTCGAGAGCAACCACCTTACGAAGCGATCATGCTGGAGTTAGCCCGAACCCATTGACGGATCCACCGCCGATCCTTAGGGTCCTCAACGACGTCGTTGATGGCGTCGAGGACCGCTTTCATCCCTGCATCGTCGGCAGGTGCCTGCCTGCTCCGAGCTTCAGCCGCACTTCTTTGATCAAAGATCTGAGGGAGGAGCGCATTCTCAAAGCTAAGCTCTTCAACCTCTTCACAAACCGCTGCTGCGCCTGAATATTCATACGAAATGAATGCATACCAATAAAGCAAAGTTCTTGAAGGTCTTTCCATAAAGGTGTAGCCACCTGTGTCAAGTGCTTGGTGAATGCGCCGCGCCAGCCGCGCCGAAACCTTTCGAGACCGATTAAGAGCTTCCTCGAAGCGCTCCTGCAGGACCTGCCATGCAACGGGAGATCGTGGGTGGATAGCAGGGGAAAAGATTGAATCCGTAAATAGCCCTGGCGCCCCGATTCCGAAAGCATGAAGGGCCACAAGTGATTCGTAGGGAATGGATTCGGAAGAGATATCGCAATCTAGATTATGGCGCAGGATGTAGGTCATCACTTCCCCGGAACTCCATGGCTCATGTTGATGGCCGAGATCAACGAGCTCGTTGATGGACTCGCGCCATCCTTCATCCGCAAGGGCTGTCATTCCCGCCGCGTCAAACCACGACCAGCGTTCAACCATGCCTTCTAGGAATGTGAGATTCGTTAGGCCCCTAGGCGAGGATTTATCTGGGCGTGCCTGATACCACTCCTTGGCGCGCAAGACGATTCTCGCGCGAGCGTCGCGATTCAGTGAGAACAAGGCAAATGAGGAGTCTTGTGTGCTCAAGGGGGACAACGCTGCCCAAGTGTTCCGCACTGAATCAACCAATACATCCATAACATGGCTAGGCAAAGCTATGGCATCCGCCAGGCGAAGACATAAGGAAAGCCTTGATTCTGCGGCTTGCTCGGTTTCATTGTCAGGATATCTCAGTAATTCAAGAAGAATATCTGCACCACCGTCATACTTTGAACTGTCATAGTATTGAACTATCAAATCACAAAGTACGGACCCGGGATCTTCCGAAAAAGCGCGTCGGATGGCGGCAACTATAGTTGCAAGATCGCCAGACCTCTTCACAATGGCTTGGGCGGCATAGTATTCAAGAAATGTTCGATGTGTGAAGCTGAAGATGCGCTCATCATACTCATTTCGGTATTGTGATGAAAGAAGCCAGGCGCGATCTGCGCAGAACTCTAAAAATCGACGGGCACGTGGAGTGGCGTCACTTACATCCACACTGGCATTCCGTCGGAAGAATTCAGCTAGAAGTCGCACTAATTGTCGTTCTTCCACACCTGATCGAGCATTCTGACTTGAATGGAATAACCATGCAAGTTCTTCAAAGAGCCTCGCACCATAACGAAGGTGGTCAGGTGGGGACTCAATTTCACGCATGGAATCCCAACGTGTAAACAGTAACTCCGCACAGTTGCCGTAAACCTCAAACCTGTTTCGGGGGAGGTAGCCGCGAGCGCGGTAAACATCGCATAATAGCGACAGCATCAACGGATTGGCTCGAATATCCCTAATAGATTCTGAGTTCATAAGGAAACGTGGTGTTACTTCGGATGCGTTCCGCTTTGAAAACCAGAGACGCGCGTACTCGGCCACCTGAGCATCGCTAAACTCCTGCAATCCGAAAACTGAAAAATTCTCCTTTAGAGCTATGCGTTCATAGCCCACCCTACGAGCAGTGGCTAATACCGGGCATAAGGGGTATCTTCGGACAAAGCCTTCGATCTCGGAGACGAGTCGGCTGCGTCGACCAGCGTCGATTACTTCGTCTAAGCCATCAAATAAAACAACGGCTTGTCCTGTGGCCAAGAGGTCTTTGACAACTTGTCCCTCAATGTTCAAGCTGCGAACAATGCGGAAATCGCGTGAAACCCAGCGATCCATTTCAAAAGCCGAGTCGGGGTTGAAGTTTCGGCATGTTACTAGAATAGGTACCATTTGAGCTTCGCCATCTGCAGCGATCTCAGCCACAATATGATTAATCAGCGTTGTCTTTCCAACTCCAGGATCACCAAGTACTACAACGCGTCCAACGCCGTCCTTCCCGATAGGTAGGCTTGATGTCTCAATGGCGGCGGCAGGAACCCCTCGTTCAGTCAGCGTACGATGTATGAAGACGTCCTTCTTATCAACCCGAAAATCACCTTCGAGTAGATGATCCATGTTCAACATGCCGAATGAGCTCACAATTTCATTGCGTATGTCGTGTGCAGCATTACGGGCTATGGCAATGCGATCAACGCTCGCGATTGCTTCAATGAGCTGTCTAACATAAAGTGGTAAGGGCGACGAATTTTGGAGGATATCAGCTGCACCATCTGCGGATCGTCTCGCGGTTAGAAGCCCTTTGACGTTCGATGAGAGTGAATCCGAGCCTATGTGGGAGACAAACTTATCAATATGTGGCCACACGCAAGTAGCTATTTCCTCGGCCACTATAACTTGTTCCTTGAATTCGAGTTCTAGGAGCCTTTGAAAAGCGGCAACGAATTCCGGTCCGGCGTCTGATAGATCCTTTGGGTCGAGGGTCATTTTCGACAGAACATAGGACTGAATCAAGCGTCCAAACTCAGTGGAACGCAGCGTCGTCAGGACCAGCTGTTCCTGAGCGCTCGTCAGGAGCAGTGAATCTTCATCTTGACTCAAGTCGCCGACTTGAACATACTCATCGAGAACCAGCTTCTCGACCATACGATGTTGTGGATCCAGCAACGAGTCAGAAGCCCTTTTGAATACGGTTCCGAGTGCTGCGCTGATAACTGGTGTTAGCAAGTCCATGGCCTATTTCCGGTGTGTCTATGCTCCGGCGCAGATTGTGCCAGATCTCCCTACTTTACATATAGGCTTAGCCAGCCGCGACTAGTTTGGGTTTGTGTCTTAGGCAACGGATGACGCGGGCATAGGAGTCCAATAAGGCTTCGGAGTCGCGGTTTGACAATCGGCCCAAAGCGGGCCTAATGCGTGCTAGTCAGGATTTCTAGCAGAGGCCCTTCCTATAAAACGGTAGCTACTCATCAGTTCACGCGAATTGCGACGGTGCATTCTGGGATGGCTTAATATCGTCGACGGGCCACAGCATAGGAAGGTTCGCGCAGCCGCCGCGTCCAGCCGTACGTTCCGGCGGTAGGAATCGGGTTCAAGACGGGATCAAATCTTTCGGTGGTATCCTCGGCATTATCAGTGAGACGGAGCGTCAACGTTCCAAACCTGGTCCAGACGCCAAGCGGGCTGGCATGGTGAAGTTCCAGCGTCCACGAGTCATCACCAAGGAGCGAACGGAAAGCGCCGGGTTCCATAGGTAGCTTGGCTGGCCCGTCGATGGTTCGTGCTGCTATCAGAACAGGGCCTGTCTTTGACTTGTACGGCATCATGCTCGAAAAAACGGCCAATGCGGCGTCCCGTCGAAGCCGGAGAATGAAACGGCCAACGCCGGTCGGTCCAGTCGTGGCGAGGAGCATGTCCGCCAGTTTGTCCTGCTCTGTAAAGCGCACTGCAAGCCCGATGATGTCAGGGAGGGCATACGGGAGCCCGATTGATCGCGAGAGCCGGGCCTCCACCTCGCTGGTGCCGGCGGTGTCCAACCATGGGATGCCGGACGGCAGGCGAGCACCGGTGTCCCTTTCCAAGGTTCCGACCAAGCGGATGCCCTGTGGATGGATCGGCCGGTGCGGTCGCGCTGCTTTGATCGCCCGGAACACCTCAGCAAACGCGAACCCTGCAATGGCTTGGATCTTGCTGCTCAATGTCTCCACATGATCACCCTATGTGGGTGCTACGGCGAATGACAGGCTCCTGCCTTTAATGGGCACGGCAAGCTACGAGCATCACGGCAATCTGGAGGGCCTCAGCACGTTGGCGTCCCCTGCCTTGTTGGGGTCCAAGAGCACCGGACTGACCAAGACAGCCGGCCCTCGATGCAGCAAGCCGCCGGCAATCACCTGGCATCGGACGCCGCCGCGCCCCCGCATCGCTTTGTGGGCCCCTGGAGCGAGCATTTCGTCCATCCAAGCACACGGGTGGGCTGGGCGGCCGGCCTTCAACCGCACCACATCTCCACCGGACTCAAGGGTGAACTCATGGCCAAGCAGTGGAGCCAGCTCGACTCCCCGCACCATCACGTTCCGTCGGGTCAGCAGGGGATCGAGTGGACCGGCTCCGAGTTCTGCGGCGATCGATTCAAGAGCCTCCACGGCAAAAACCGTCACAGCAGCGTCCATGTGCGCTGCCTTGCCAAAGAACCTGTCGCCAACAATTCCTTTGCCAGTCACCAGTTCCGCTTGGTCGGCGTCAGTGGTGATGACATCGGCGGCGCCCTCCCGGGCACGGCCAAAGTAGGCGTGCGCCGGCGACACTAAAAGGTGAAGCACCTCGACGTCGTACCTGTACTCGGTGGTCATCCCTCAACGCTAATCCCCAGACGGAAGTATTGCCTCTAAAAGTAAAGGGTGCTTTACTTCCCTCATGAGTAAAGCTTCCTTTACATCAAGGCGGGCGCCGGTCCATCACTACGTCCTTGCTGTCATCCTCGGCGCTATCCTGACCATTGCGGTCGCACTGTTGGTGGGAGCGTCAAACCCGGGCGACTTTTGGCCTGCGGCAGGGATCGGCGCCCTGTGTGCCGCCTACCCAGCCATGTCTCTCGGAACCAGGGTCTTCGTTTCACGCCACACCGTCACCCGTGATCAGCATGGCGAGCAGAGTGTGGAGCTCCAGTGGATGCGGCAGGCCGGTGCCGGAGCGTTCCTCGACGTGCTGGTTGCCACCATCGTTGCTGCCGTGGTCCTGGCGGTTGGCCGGTTTCAGATCGAAGCACTCCCGGTCTTGCTCGGGCTTGTGGCGCTGAGCGCCTTGGATGCCGGCCTGCGCTACCTTGCCGTTCGGCACCGTGCGCTGAAGTGAAGAACAACATCGCGGAGCGCCGGGCCGGGCGACGATGGACACAAGCTGACCTCGCTGCTGCCCTGGGGGTGTCCAGGCAGACGGTCATTTCCATCGAGCGGGAAAAGTTTGACCCCTCGCTGCCCTTGGCGTTCCTGATAGCCAGGACGTTCGACTGCGCCATCGAGGACATTTTCACTACCGATTAAAGCGCTGTGGCCCACGCCGCAGCGCTTTGGCCGCCTCCCGGATACTGTGGCACGGTGAACTTTGCTGAGGCTGCCGACGGCACCGAACTCGCCTGGGCGTCAAAAGGCGAAGGCGAGCCAATGCTGTTGATCGCCGGACAGGCAACCTCCATGGATGGCTGGGGCCCGACGGCGGAGCTTCTGTCCCGCTCTTACCGTGTCATCCGCTTCGATCACCGCGGGATTGGGCGGAGCGGGAAGGGCGACGCTGAGCGCTACACCACGAGGCTGCTTGCCGAAGATGCTGCTGTGGTCCTCAAAGCCGCCGGCGCGGATTCAGCACATGTGTACGGCCACTCGATGGGCGGGCGTATTGGCCAATGGCTGGCCATTGATCACCCGCAGAAAGTTCGTACGCTGATCCTCGCAGCCACGAGCGGTGGCATTTGGCCGGATGCCGGCGCCCAGCCGAAAAAGGCTGCCCTGGAAGCCTTGGTCAGCGGGGACATGTCCCGATTGGAAGAGCTCTTCTTCGACGCTGAGTGGGTCCGCGCACATCCCGAAGCGACCCACACATTCTTCAATTCCCGCGCATCGGCGTGGGCTAAAGCCCGGCACTTCAGGGCCAGCCGTGAGCATGATGCCTGGAGCAGTCTCAACGCCATCCAAGCCCCCACCCTGATCCTTCACGGCACCAGGGATGCGTTGACTCCCTTGCCCAATGCACTCCTGCTTCGCGAGCACATTCGCGGCTCGGTACTGGTGCGTGTACCCGGAGCGGGACACGGCCTTCATCTGGATCACCCGGAGACGGTTGACTGGATCCGGCAATTCATCGCCCGAAAGGCCAGCTAACGCGCAGGAACCCTCAACACCTCGAGCGCTGCCACAAGGTACGGGATCGGATCCGGATCTGACCCCGCCGCCCATTGCATCCATGCCTCAAAGGTGGTGGCAAGGTACGCGGCGCTCAAGTAGCGTGCCGCGGAGTCGGAAAGACCGTTCTCCACAAGGAAGGCGAGCGTCCTTTCGCGCTGTGGTGCCAGGGACTCGTAGCTGCGGCTGGTCAGTTCGGCATGCTCGGCGATCAACCGGAGCCGTCCGCGGGTCACGGCCAGATCGGGAATGACCCCGACCCCGGCGGCCGCCGCCTCACGCAGCCCGGCCAGCACATCGCCGTCGGGCTTTCCGTGCTGGTGGAACGATCCGAAGGCGAGCGTTGACGCTTCGACCACGGGTTCGGTGCCACCCCAGACCAGGTCCGCCTTGCTGGCGAAGTAACGGTAGAGGCTCTTGCGGCCGATACCGGCAGCGCGGGCGATGTCTTCCATGGAGGTGTTCTCATACCCGTGCTCGGCGAACAGGTCCAAGGCGAGTCCGGCCACGGCGTCGGCGTCGATGGTGGCGGGGCGACCGCTGGCGCGTGCCGGTTTGGCATCTTCCGAAATCATCCCTCCAGTATTCACTCTTACATAATGACACAGAGTGTCATAAGCTGGGGTGGACCACTCTGCAACCATCGGAAGGACATTATGGGCAACGACGCTTCATGGCAGGAGGCCATCACCTCTGGCCGTTTCGCCGGTAAGACCATCATTGTCACGGGAGCGGCCTCGGGTATTGGCCAAGCCACCGCTTTGCGCATCGCCAAAGAAGGCGGCAAGGTCATTGCGGCCGACATCAGCAAGGACCGCCTGGAGGCCCTGGCGGAGGAAAACAGCGGTCTGGACCTGGTGCCCGTAGCTGGCGACATCTCCACGGAAGAGACCGTGGCCGCGGTTCTGGCAGCCGCCGGCGGGCGGGTGGATGCTTTGGCCAATGTCGCCGGCATCATGGACAACTTCGCCCCCATCCATGAGGTGGACGATGATCTCTGGGAACGGGTCTTCCGCATCAACGTCACCTCTCTCATGCGCCTGACCCGTGCAGTGGTGCCACTCATGCTGGAGGCCGGAACCGGATCGGTAGTGAATGTCGCGTCCGAGGCAGGACTGCGTGGTTCTGCTGCCGGTGCGGCCTACACAGCATCCAAGCACGCCGTGGTTGGCCTTACCAAGAACTCGGCAGTGATGTACGGACCCAAGGGATTGCGCTTTAACGCCGTGGCTCCTGGCCCCACCATCACGAACATTGTGGCCAACTGGGGATCGCAGCTCGCTGCCGAACGGCTTGGCCCTTTGATGCAGGCGACGATTCCAACCCCCGCCACGGCAGCCCAACTGGCTGCGTCCATCACGTTCCTCCTGAGTGACGACGGCACCAATATCAACGGCGCCATTTTGGCGTCCGACGGCGGGTGGTCGGCTCTATAGGGTTTTAGCGCCAAGGTGCCGGACCAGCGCGTCCACAATAGGCAGTTGCCCTTTGACGAGTTTGGTCCGGGCCTCGGATTCTTCGAACCAGCGGGCGTCGTCGATCTCCGGGAAATCCTTCATGACACCCGACCCCTTGGGCCACTCCATGAGAAAGGTGTTGCTGATGATCTGCTCCGGCTGGAAGTCATTGGCTTCTGCCGTGAAGGCAGTGATGAGCTTTCCTGAGGGCTGCCGGAAAACGCCCAACAGCTCGTAGCCAGCGGCCGGCGGGGGTGAGCCTATTTCCTCTGCGAATTCGCGTTTCGCAGCTGCCAAAGGGTCTTCATCTTCAGGGAATTCGCCTTTGGGAATGGACCAGGCGTGGTGATCCTTTCGCGCCCAAAAAGGACCGCCCATGTGGGCGATCCACAGCTGCAATTCGCCGCTGCTCACGGTTCGGTAGAGAAGAATTCCGGCACTGCGGATAGGCATGTGTCTTCCTGAAGGACGTGCTGCGTAACGGGCTGTCTTATGAGGTAAGGATCTGTCCAGAGTACTGCGGGGCTTTACCCCCGTTATCCAATTGATGTTGAAACAGTCATATTCAATGCCTAATTCGCTTCCGGCAGCGTCCCTGCTCATTGATAATCGAGGAGTTGCACGTTCCTCGGGGGTGGAACGTGACTGCGGCTTTCGGCAATTGCCGAAGGCGTTTCTGGGCGCATCAGCAGGAGGACACAGCTATGGCATCGTCAATGAGGCTCCTTCCTACCGGGGGAAGAAAAGTAATGGGTTTGGCCGTCGTCATGGCGGTAGGTTTATCACTGTTCACGGGTATCAGCCCCTCACACGCCGCGGACACCACGCCCATGGCTGAGGACCCTGGACCGGTGGGCAGCTTTGCTTGGAAAGGGTTCAACTGGCAGAAGCGTTTTTGGGGTGGGGCGCCCATGTACAACGCAAGCTGGGATGCCAACAACGTCAGCAATCCTGATGCTGATGGGTACGTGAAACTCTCCATCTCCAACCCCACCGGGTCCGCTCCGAAGGGCGCGGAATTCCAGTCCACACGCGAAGGCTTCGGCTACGGCACGTACAGCACCACGGTGGAGAAGGACGTCAGCGCGCTGCAGAAGGAAGTGGTGTGGGGCTGTCTCTTCACCTACGATCCCGCAGCGGAACCGGGATACACGGAGATCGACCTCTGTGAGGCATCGGCCTGGGGTGGCGGGGCTGCCTACGGTGAAGACTGGCCTGTCACCCAAGGTCACGGGTACTGGTTCGATGCAACGAAGCCTCCAGGCCAGGGCAACAACACCGTCACCTTCGACGTCACGAACGCTCCTATCCTCACCCATCGAATGGTCTGGGAACCAGGCAAGCTGACCTTTGAGACCTTCGCTGGGGAAGGCTACAGCGGAACGCTGCTGAAAAAGACCATCCTGCAAGGATCCACGGTTCCGCTTCCGGCCAAAGAACAAATCCACTTCAACCTGTGGGTGACCGGGGGCGGAGGCGGCGATGCTGCCCATGTCGGTCCTGAAACGGTCACTATCCGTGATTTCTCCTTCGTGCCGGGGATTCCGTTGACGGCTCCTGCGCCAACAGTGTCCGGCACGGCAGCTGTGGGCTCCACGCTGACAGCCAACCCAGGAAGCTGGACCACGGGAACCGCCCTGGCGTATCAGTGGTACAGGAACGGTGCGGCGATCTCCGGTGCGACGACTGCCACCCGTGTTCTTGCGGCTGCCGACCAAGGTACCAAACTGACAGTGAGGGTCACAGGAACCAAGTCCGGGTACGCAACGACCACCATGGAATCAGCGCCCACAGCCACAGTGGTTGCGGGGACTCTGGTGGCACCCACACCAATCATCACCGGGACGCTGAGCGTGGGCTCCACACTGACAGCAAACCCAGGAACCTGGACGTCCGGAACCACGCTGACGTACCAGTGGTACCGCTCGGGTATTGCGATCACCGGTGCCACCGCCAAGACCTACACCCTGGTAAGCGCTGACCAGGCGGACACCATGAGGGTCAGGGTCACCGGCACCAAGGCCGGCTACACCACGGTGGCCAAGTTCTCGGCGGTTTCGGCTCCGGTCACCTCATCTCCGAGCTACACAATCAGGGGCGATTTAAATGACAAACCCGCAGTTGTGTCGCGCTGGGGGGTAAGCGACACAACTGCGGGACTGCCAGGCCTGGTTAGTTCTTCTGCGCCTTGACGGGGACGATCCTCTTGACGGCGAGGCCGAGTGCCAGCATGGCGAAAGCAGCCAGTGCGAACCAGAAGAGATCGCCCGCTCCGGTCACTGCGAGTGCTCCTGAGCCCATTCCGGCTGCGGTGGCTCCTGCGAGGGGGGCTGCTGGATTGTTGTACATGAGTCGATTACCAAACTTTCTTTCTGTTGAGTGCTGCATCCAGGTACGCCTTGGCGTGAACGGCCTGGAGGAACATATCTATGACGGTTTCGTACATGGTTGCGGCCAGCAACATGTACCTCCAGCCCCGGAAACGCAGGGTTACGATGCGCTCCAGGACGAAGATTGCGGTAACAGCTATCCAGAAGGGGTGGAGGTTCAGGCCCGCTCCGGTGATGAAGGCGAAGATGATGGAGCTGAAGTAGGCCAGTGTCACCATCACACCGATCATGGACAGGAATTGGCGTCCCCAGTACGGCCTGGTGATTTTGGTCCACCCGTACTGCACACAGTTCTCAACTGCGCCGCGCTTCCAGCGAAGCCGCTGTGCCCAGAGTTCACGCCATGTGGGCATGACCTCGGTGACCAGAGTGCAGTTGGAAGGAGATGCGATGCGGTAGCCGAGGGTCAACAGTGCAAAGGAGAGTTCGTTGTCCTCGGTCAGAACCGAGGTGTCATAGACGCCGCCCTTGCCGTTGCCCGGAGGAAGTGTGCCTTCCAGCCGGGCTGAGACCACGTCGCGCAGCGTCTTGACCCGGAACAGGGCTGCCGTTCCGGTAACCACCAGGCACTTGCCGTGGAGGCGCTTCACGTCGCGGGCATAGCGGGCGTACTCGTTGCGCTGCAGGTGTCCGACGAAACCGCCGCCGGGACCGCCGCTGAACACTCCGCCCACTGCGCCAAGCAGTTCGTCGGCCAACAGGTTCTTGGTGGCGTTTTCAATGAAGTCGAGGGCGAGCTGGGAGTCCGCATCCTGAACCAGGATCAAGTCCTCGGGGTCGGCCTCGGGAAGAAGCTCGCTGAGGGCGAAGTTCAGGGCTCCGGCCTTCTTGTCCTTGTTGCCGACGGTCCGCAGCACCTCGACGCCCTGGGCAAGCGCGAGAGCCTCGGTGTCGTCGGTGCAGTTGTCCGCCACCACAATGATGCGGTCCGGGCGGAGGGACTGGTTGTTCAACGAGGTGAGGGTCTCGGTGATGCCGGCGGATTCGTTGTGTGCCGGCACCAGGACGGTGACCACACCACCGGCCGCGCGGTGGGACCCGCGGGGTGCGGCGGCCGTTGCCGGTGAGTCTGCGTCGGCCGTGTAGTCCGTGATTTCCGTGAGCATTGTGATCCCTCCGTTCGTGCGTTGAAGCGTTGACTCACTTAGAGTTCCAACGCCAACGCAAGAAATGCGCAGGGAAAGCGTCAAGGAAATATCAAGGTTTGCTCAGGAGTTCAGGAACGCCGTCACGAAGCGGATTCGAGGACCACTTGTACGTTTTTGGATGCTTCCGGAGGGGCCCTTAAACGCAAGAGGACGACGCCGGCAAGTACCGGCGTCGTCCTCTTGCTTTTGCTGTGAGCTGCTTAGCGGCTCAGGCTCACGGTGAAGGTTTTGGGTCCGCTCAGGGTGACTGCGATTCCGCAGTTTTCTGCAGCTGCCCGGTGTGAGAGGGACTGGACGGCGGCATCGATGGTGTGGTCGATGGCCGACTTGTCCCAGATTTTCAGCGTGATGGAGTCAGTATGTGTCGTCATTGTCAGTACTTTCACTCAGGCCGGTATCAGCCCCAAGCCTCTTCGCCCGGGGCCGCATCCTCGTCGGTGAGGATTGCTGATTCAGCTTGTATGGGAACGAATTCCCTCATTCATGGTTCATGTTGCCCACCACGGTTGACAAGCGAATCCGACCAAGTGTGACCGATTACACGTTTTTGATTACCCTGTGTAACCGGCGTTGACAGTGAGCTCCCACCAGCGGTCCAACCCGCTGCCGCCCTGGTCAGCCGTTGACGTAGCCCATGTGCTGGGCGTTGTACCGATCACCGTGGACGCCGATGCTCCGGACGATCGCGTCGAGGTCGGCGCGCTCATCGGCGGAAAGCGCGACCTGCGTTGCGGCCACGTTTTCCTGGATGCGCTCGGTGCGGCGGGTGCCCGGGATCGGCACGATCCACGGCTGCTGCATCAGCAGCCAGGCCAGGGCAATCTGCCCGGGCGTCGCCCCCTTCGCCGCTGCGAGCGTCTTCACGTGGTCAACGAGTGCCTGGTTGGCCGCGAGATTCCCTGCCTCGAAACGCGGGACCCGGGAGCGGATGTCCCCCTCGGTGAAGCTGGTGGAGGTGTCCACGGTGCCGGTGAGGAACCCCTTGCCCAGCGGGCTGAACGGTACGAACCCGATGCCGAGCTCGGCAAGGACAGGCAGCACCTCGGCCTCGGGGTCGCGCGTCCAGAGCGAATATTCGCTCTGGACAGCAGTGACTGGGTGCACGGCGTGAGCACGACGGATGGTGTCCGCGGAGGCCTCCGAGAGGCCGAAGTGCTTGACCTTGCCCTCGGCGATGAGTTCGCTGATCGTGCCGGCGACGTCCTCGATCGGCACGGCGGGGTCAACCCGGTGCTGGTAGAACAGGTCGATCACATCGGTACGCAGCCGCTTTAGAGATTCCTCTGCGACGCGGCGAATCTGGTCTGGCCGGCTGTCGAGGCCGACGCTCTTGCCGTCGCGAATGTCCCAACCGAACTTGGTGGCGATGACGACTTGGTCGCGGATCGGCTCCAGAGCCTCACCAACCAGTTCCTCGTTGACGTAGGGCCCGTAGGCCTCTGCGGTGTCGAAGAAGGTGACCCCTTCGTCGACGGCCGAGCGCAGCACGGCGACCATCGCGTCCCTGCTGCCGGGGTTGGGACCGTAGCTCTGGGACATGCCCATGGCCCCTAGTCCCAGTGCGGAGACCTTCAGGCCCTGGCCGAGTGTTCTGGTGTGCATGATCAGTCCTTCGTGGTGGAGGTGTCCTTGAGTGGCGGAAGCCCGCCAAGCGACGGTGCCCTGGGACCGCCAGTCCGGGACAGCAGGAACTGGCGTGCAGCGTCCCTGGTCATACAGACAACGCTATTCCGGCCACCGCCGCAGAGGGAGTCCCCACTGGTACCCCCTTCACTGGAGACTCCACTGATCCCTTAGGCCGGCGGCAAATCCAGGGTGTAGACCACCAGCTGCACCTTCGGCGCAGGCCGCTCCTTCTCGCGTTCCGGCCGGCGGACGTAGCCCAGGCGCCGGTAGAGGCGCTGAGACGTCTCATTGTCGACGGCGGTGTCCAGCACCACGCGCCCGGCACCACGGGATGCGGCGAGGCGGGCGGATTCGTCGAGGAGTTTTTGGCCAAGACCCGTACGGCGGGCCTCAGGGAGCACAGCCAGCAACCTGAGTTCCACCTCGCCTTCTTCTGCCTGCCGGCTGAGGTATGAGCCAAAGGTCAGGAGGCTGGCAGTACCCACCAGGCGCCCGGTTTCTTCGTCTGCCGCAACCAGCAGCACACCTTCGCGGGCCCTGGCCGCAGCATCCAGCAAAAGGCCGAGGCGCTCTTCGTCGGGCTGATGCGCGCCTGGGAGATGATGACCGAACCCTTCGTACGTCAGCCGCCCCACGGCGTCGTACTCTTCCGGAAGCGCCTCGCGGATCACATACGTGTCGGCGGCGACGGTCTGCGTGGTGGTCATGATTGTCCTTTCGGCTGTGGATCGAGTCCGAGGTGCGATTTCAGCGTGGTCCCCGTGTATTCAGTGCGGGCCAGTCCGCGCTCCTGCAGCAACGGGATGACGCCGGAGGTGAAGCGCTCCAAGTCCTGGGGGAGGAGGGAGAACATCAGGTTGAACCCGTCGGCGGCGCCTTCGGCGTGCCAGCGCTCCAAGGAATCGGCCACGTGCTGCGGGGTGCCGATGAAGTCGTGGTTTCGTTTGTCGCCGGTGAGTATTGAGTAGAGGTCCTTGAGCGTGACCTCGTCCTCACGTCCATGGATCTGTTCCCCGGCGGAGCGGAAATCGGTCCGCGGCCGCGCGATGGTGGGAATGCCGGACTGGGCTACCGTGGCGTCCGCTCCCAGCCCGGTGAAGTCGAGTTGACCCGCGAAGTATTCCTGCAGGAAGTCCAGGACGTGCTGATCGGTGATGAGGCTGTCCAGCTCGCGGATGTGTTCCACGGCTTCCTCGCGGGTCTCCGCAACAACGGGCGAGATGGCTTGGTAGACGTAGAGTTCGTCTGGATTCCGTCCGAATGCCTCTGCCTGGGCACGGACCGAGTCCCTGTATTTTCTCGCCTGGGGAATGTCCGCGTGGCTGGCAAACAAGGCGTTGGCGAATCGTGCCCCCAACTGCTGCCCCGGAACCGAGGTGCCCGCCTGCGCCAACAAGGGGGAGTGCTGTGGGGAGGGCCCGATGTTGAGCGGACCGGCAACTGTGAAGAACTCGCCCTTGTAGTCCAGCCGGCTGAGTTTGTGGCGGTCGAAGAACCTGCCGGCCTCCTTGTCGTAAAGGAAAGCGTCCTGGTCCCAGGAATTCCACAGGCCCTGGGTGACCTCGACGAACTCTTCGGCGCGGCGGTACCGCAGGCTGTGGTCGAAGTGCTCATCGGCGCTGAAATTACCTGCCGTGCTGTTGGTCAGGTCCCGGGTGGTGACGATGTTCCAACCGACGCGGCCACCACTGATGTGGTCCGCGGTGAGAGCTGCTCGGGCAAAGTTGTAGGGCTCGTCATAAGACGTGGAGGACGTGGCGATGAGGCCGATCCTGTTGGTGACCGCGCCAAGGGCCGTGACCAGGCCGATGGGGTCGAACCTGTTGAGGATACCCGGGTTGGACGTCTCGTCGATCGCCAGGGAGTCGCCCAGGAAGATCGCATCGAACTTGGCGTCCTCAGCGACCCTTGCCAGCCGCACCTGGTGTTCAAAGTCAATGCTGGCCTTCGGGAACGCTGTTTCGTGGCGCCATGAAGCCAAGTGGATGCCGGTGCCCACCAGGTAGGCGAAGAAGTGGATCTGCTGGCGTTCACGGGTGAGTATCTGGTTCATGGGCCTGTTCAGTGCTGTTCGGAGTCAGGAAATGGTTGAGGGACGGCGGCGCTCTGTGACGCAGGGCCGCCGCCCCTCGCGTGCTACTTGGTCTTCTTGATGGCCTCTTCTTCAGCGGTCAGGACTTCCTGCAGCTTGGCCGCTGTCCAGTCAGCCTTGAACTGAAGGTTGCCGTCGTTGAGCTTGGTCACCGAAGCCTCAACTTCGGGCGTGTGATAGGCGTCGACGATCTTCTTCCACGTGGGATCGTCCTTGCGGTCAGCCTTCACCACGAAGCCGTTGATGTAAGGCGCCAGGGATTCCGAATTCAGGTCTTCCTTGAAGATGATCTTCTCGTCGCCCAGTCCGCCTTTCTGGGCCTGCGTGTTGTTGACGACTGCGGCATCCGTGGTTCCCTTGAGCGCGTTCACCGTCTGGTTGCTGTCCACCGGGACAACCTTGATCTTGCTCGAGGTGATCTCTGCGGGTGTGGACAGCGAGTTGCCGCCATCCTTGAGCTGGAGAAGTCCTGCGGTCTGCAGGTTCAGCAGGGCGCGCGCCTGGTTGGTGGGGTTGTTGGGGATGGCAACCTCGGCATCGGCCGGCAGTTCCTCCACGGATTTGAACTTCTCCGAGTACAACGCCAGCGGGTACACGGCCGTCGCGCCAACAGGAACCAGGGTGCCGTTGCTGTTGACGTTGAACTGGGACAGGTACTTCAGGTGCTGGAACAGGTTGATGTCCACCTGACCCTGCTGGGTGGCGGTGTTGATCTGGGCACCATCGGTGAAGTTCTTGACCTCAAGGTCGATGCCCTGATCCTTCAGCTTGTTCTTCAGGAGGGTCCAGTGCTCCTCGGCACCGTCGTCCACACCGATGACCACCTTGGTGTTGGCGCTGGTTGACGAACCACTTGACGCACCCCCGCAAGCCGATAGCGATAGGGCGGCAACCAGGCCGACGGCGGCAACTAACAAGCGGTTCTTCATGATGCTTCTCCGTACAAAGGGTCTTGATGCGAATGGAAGGTACGGGGTGTTCCCCCTGCCTCACGCTAGGCAGTTGGCCCCGTGGGAATCGAACGCCTTCGCAACACTCCGACGCGCATCGTCAAGGAAAGAAACCGCAGGTCACAGGGGGTCATTGGGTTCGATGCGAGCGCTGTGGCGCTGTTGGAATGGGGACCCAAACAACCCCAAAAGGAGGCTCCGGTGAGCGCGATCGTTTCGCTGCGCGGCGTCAGCAAACTGTTCCCGGTCCAAGGAAGCAACCGCGGCCAGCGCACGGAACCAGTGCGCGCCGTCGACAACGTCAGCCTGGACATCGAAGAAGGAACCGTGGTTGGAATTGTTGGCTACTCCGGTGCCGGAAAATCCACGTTGGTGCGCCTGCTCAACGGCCTGGAGCGACCCACTGAAGGTCAGGTGTTCGTCAAGGGCCAGGACATTTCCTCGCTTCCCGAAGGCCAGCTGCGCAAGGTCCGCGCCGGCATCGGCATGATCTTCCAGCAGTTCAACCTCCTGAAGTCCCGCACTGTCTCCGGAAACGTGGCCTACCCGCTCAAAGTGGCTGGTTGGCCCAAAGAGAAGATCAAGCCGCGCGTGGACGAACTCTTGGAGTTCGTGGGCATCGCAGATAAAGCCGGTTCCTACCCGCGGCGACTCTCCGGCGGGCAGCAGCAGCGCGTGGGCATCGCCCGTGCGCTGGCGAACGCCCCGGACATTTTGCTCGCCGATGAAGCCACCAGCGCCCTGGACCCGGAGACCACCCGCGACGTCCTGCGCCTGCTCCGGCGCATCAACAAGGAACTCGGAACCACCGTTGTGGTGATCACTCACGAAATGCACGTCGTGCGCGAAATCTGCGACACCGTGGTGATGATGGAATCTGGCCGCGTGGTGGAAGCCGGGCCGACGTACTCCGTGTTCGCCGATCCCCAGAGCGACTCCACCCAGCGCTTCGTCTCCACGGCTGTGCACGGCACACCGGAACCAGATACGGTCACCCGGCTTGCTGCCGCGCATCCGGGCCGGCTCGTCTCCATCGGCATCTCCGAGGCTGCGCCCACACCTTTGGTGGCGTCCACCTTCGAACGGCACGGTGTCGGCTCCAGCGTCGTCTTCGGCGGAGTCACCGAAATCCAGAACAAGATCCTCGGGACACTGACGTACGAACTCACCGGAAGCGACGCATCGATTGACGCCGCGCTCGCCGACTTAGGCGAGATCACCGCCGTCGAACGCCAAACGGCCGCCGTCGAGCAAAAGACGGCCTCCGCAGACAGTGCCGTACCGCACCTGCCTGTCCCCGTGAACGCCGGAGAATAGCCATGACCGACTGGACAACCCTCCTGCCCGTCCTGGGCGAATCCTTCCAACAGACCATCTACATGGTGGTCATCACCGTGCTGCTCAGCGGCATTGCCGGGCTCGCTCTGGGTGTCACGCTCTACGCCACCAGGCCGGGAAACCTGTTCGCCAACAAGGCGGTGTTCTCGGTCCTGAACTTCCTGGTCAACATCATCCGGCCCATCCCGTTCATCATCTTCATCACGGCCATCGCCCCGCTGACGCTGATCGTCATGGGAACGACCATCGGCACAACGGCGGCAATCCTGCCCATGGCGCTGATGGCCGGTGTGGTGATCGGACGTGTGGTGGAGCAGAACCTGGTGGCCTCCGATCCCGGTGTTGTGGAAGCTGCCCGGGCCATTGGTGACAGCCGCTTGCACATCCTGTGGTCCGTGGTGATTCCCGAGTCGCTGGCGCCGCTGATCCTGGGCTACACGTTCATGATCATCGCCATCGTGGATATGTCCGCCATGGCCGGGTACATCGGCGGCGGTGGCTTGGGCAACTTCGCCATCATGTACGGCTACCAGCAGTTCAACTGGGAGGTCACGCTCGTGACTGTCCTGATCATCATCGTCATGGTCCAGGCCGCGCAGTTACTGGGCAATTTCCTCGCCCAGCGCATCCTCCGCCGCTGACTCTTCCCCCAGGAGAACAACAATGCCTATCGAATTTCTCGGCATGGGTGCCGGCAACGACTCCACGGAGACGTCGCCTGCCACCACGCCGTTCTTCGACCCCCAGTACGCGGCCCGGATCGCCAGGATCCACGAGGACAACAATTGGGACCACGTCCTGTTCGCGTACAACTCCACCACGCAGGATCCCTCAGTCCACGCGGCATGGGTTGCAGCGAATACTGAACGGATCCAGCTTCGTTTGGCGCACCGCCCCAACGTTTCCCACCCGACGTTCGCAGCGCGATCCTTCCTGACATTGGACCACATTGCGCAAGGCCGGTTGACCGTGCACTTCATCACCGGCGGCAGCCAGGCGGATCAGGCCCGCGAAGGCGACTTCCTTGCCAAGGATGCGCGCTATGGCCGAACGCAGGAGTACATCCAGATTGTGCGCCGGGCGTGGTCGGGAGATTCGTTCAGCTGGGACAGCGAGCATTACCGATTTGAAAACTTTGCCTCTGGCTTGGGGCCCTTTGCCGGCAAGCGTCCAGGCATTTCCTTCGGTGGGTCCTCCGAGGCGGCGTGGGAGGTGGGCGCTGCAGAGGCTGACATCTACGCACTGTTCGGCGAACCCCTTGCCGATGCCGCATCGCAACAGGAGCAGATCCTTGCGCGGGCCGCTGCCTTGGGACGGGTTGAACCATTGCGCTGGCAAATTGCCTTCCGACCCATCGTGGCGGCAACGGACGAGTTGGCGTGGGAGAAGGCGCACGCCATCCTGAGTACCTTCGAGGCGCGGCGGTCGGCCGGCGAGGTGATTGATCCTGTCCGGCATTACAACCAGAAGCCCGAGGCCGCCGGCACCCAGCGACTCCTCGCCGCGGCCGAGCGCGGGGACCTCCACGACCGCGCGCTGTGGACGGCCCTCGCCAAAGCGGCAGGTGGCGGGGGAGGAAGCGCGACGGCGTTGGTTGGCTCCTACGACACTGTCACCCAGGCGATCCTGGACTACCACGACCTCGGATTCGAGATCTTCGGCCTCCGCGGTTATGACTTCGTTCCTGATGCCCTTGAGTTCGGGCAGCACGTCATTCCACAGCTGAAGCAGGAAGTGGCGCATCGGGAGCAGGGCCGCACCGCTGAGGAAATCCGGGCAAGCCATGCCGCCGCCCGGGCACGCGTCGTGGGCGTACCTTCCTGACCCACTTTCAGCGCCACAACCAGCAATATCAAACCTTTTTGGTTGTTTCTCAGCATCCAAGGCGGCAAAGCAGGTCAGGAAGGAACGCTATGAGAAGCCACGGAAACCACGCTAAACGTTCCGCCCTGTGGCTTTGCCTGGGCGCAGGGTTCATCACGCTGTTGGACCAGTCAATGTTCGTGCTGGCGGTACCGGCTATGTCTGCGTCCCTCCACGCCGGTTCAGGTTCGGTGCAGTGGATCCTGGCTAGCTACTCCCTGGCGTTCGGCGTCGCGCTGGTTCCCGCGGGCAGACTGGGCGACATCGTGGGACGGCGCACGCTCTTCATTGCGGGTATCGCTGTTTTCGGGGCCTCCAGCCTGGTGGGTGGCCTGGCCACGGACCCATCGCTGGTCATCATCGCCAGGCTCCTCCAAGGACTCGGCGCCGGCACCCTGAACCCGCAGGTCCTTGGACTCCTGCAGGACATCTATTCCGGACACGACCGCGCGAAGGCCTTGGGCGCCTACGCCGCCGCGGGTGGTTCCGCTGCAGTGTGCGGACCACTGATCGGGGGGCTCGTCCTCTCACTGGGCGACCCCGCGATCGGATGGCGGATCCTGTTCCTGGCGAACGTTCCCTTGGTGCTGATCCTGGTGCCACTTGCTTTCCGGCTCCTCCCGCGGCCGGCAGGCAAACACCCCGGAAACGCCAAGCCGTCCATCGACATCTTGGGCGCGCTGCTGCTAGGCGGAGTGGTGGTGGCATCACTCATTCCCACCATCTACGGCGCGGGCACCATTGCTGTGACATCGCTGGCTGTCGGTGCCGGCGCGCTCCTCGCCTTCGCCGGCTGGGAGATCCTGTACCACCGGCGTGGCCGAACCCCGTTGCTCAGTGCCTCGCTGGCGAAATCCAAGGGTTATGCACTGGGCACAGTGGTGGCACTCTGCCAGTTTGGCGTCGGTGCCGGAATGGCGGCCGTGACCGCCTTCTACTTCCTCTCCGGCGCGGGGATGGCGCCGTTGGCGGCCGCAGCGATCCTCGCGCCGCAAGCAGCAGGAATGCTGTTGGCGTCCAGCTTCAGTTGGCGCTTCCTTTCCCGATACGGTCGCGCCGGGATCGTCTACGCACTGGTGGGCAGCCTGGCCTGCCTGATTGCCAAGGACCTCTTCGTGCAAGGGCTCGACGGCGGTACAGCGGCTCTGGCGGTGGCCGCCGTCGGACTTATACAAGGTGTGGCAACAGGCCTTGTGGTGGCGCCAAACCAGACACTCACCCTCGCCCATGCGCCCGCAGGTGCCGCAGGGGTGGCTGCAGGCTTCTACCAACTCAGCCAACGTTTCGCGGCGGCCCTGTGCTCAGCTGCGGCCGCAGGCATGTTCCTTCAGGCGCACGGAGCGGCCACCGGCCAAGCCTCCAAGGACGCCTTCCACCAGGGCATCGTGATGTGCTGCGTTTTGCTGGGGCTCGCGCTGCTCGCCGGCGGACTCGACTGGCAGCGCGAGGCACGGAACCGCAGAAACGCATGTGCCGTCGTCGTGACCTCCGGAAAGGAAGCCGCGACGACGGCGGGAGTGCAACCGCCGGAACGTCCGACGGCGGGAGGTACTCAGCGTTCGGAGGCCACCGAATCGGTGGATGCCTGAGCCGATCCGACGGGCGGCGCCGATTCGACGGGCGGGGCGGTCGGCCCGGTGGTGGGGACGCCGGCGTCGCGCAGGGCCGGAAAGCCGCCGTCCACGTGGACGGCGTTGGCGTAGCCGAGGACCTGGAGCTTCTGCGCGACGGGACGTGAACCGTTGACGGAGCCGCAGAACACCACGATCTTCCGGTCCGTACCGCTGAGCTGGGCCAGGCGATGGGCGGACTCCGGGCTGAAGTCCTCCTCCACATGCTCGCGGTTGACCACCACGGCACCGGGGACGGCTCCGGTGCTGGCGCGGCCGCCTTCGCTGCGGACATCGATCAGCAGCGCGCCTTCTTCGATGAGTTTGGCCGCTTCCTGGGCGGTGATCAGCTGGGTATCCTGCACGTCGTTTTCCGGTACGGCGGTTTCGATGGACATGGTGCTCCCTTTGTTGGTGGTGGGTGGAAAATCGGAAAGCTAGAGACCCCAGGCCTCGGCGAGCAACTGGTACGAGCTCTGCCGATCGGCGGGGTCATGGGCAATGGTGGTGATGAGCAGTTCCTGGGCGCCTGTGGTCCGCTGCAGCGTGCGCAGCTTGTCCCTGACCTGGTGCGGGTCGCCCACCAGCCGGGTGTCCACACGGTCTTTGACAAGGTCATTGGCGTCAGCATCCAAGGGCAGATCCAAGGCATCCTCCGGGGAGGGGTAGGGGAGGGCACCCTGTCCGCTGCGAATACCGTGTACCCACTGGGCATAGCCGCGGGCGAGGCGCTGTGCTTGGTGTTCGTCCGGGGCCACCAGCACGTCCGCCGAGACGATCACCTGTGGTTCCTGCAGGGAAGCAGACGGTTCAAAGTGGGCCCGGTATTCGGCAATGGAGTCCAGGACGCCGGCCGGGGCTACGTGATAATTCGCGCCGAAGGGAAGGCCCAACTTGCCGGCGAGGCGGGCGCTGGGACCCGCTGTTGAACCGTGGATCCAGAACTGTGGCGACTGCCCGAGGGCCGGCGTCGCGGTGACTTCCTCGCCATGCCTGGTGCGGTACCCGCCGGTGAAGAACCCGATGATGTCCTGGACGTCGTTCTCGAAGTTGTCGGTATCTCCCGGGAAGCGGCCCAGCAGTTCACCTTGCAAACGGAACTTCCTGGGGAGGACGGCACCGAAGATGGGCCGCGGCGCTGGGATCAGCAGACCGTCAACCACGCGATCGTCTGGTGTGTCAGTCGGGGGCACTACTCCGGGAGCCGGATCGCTGGGCGACTTCGGCGGCCCGGAACGCCCAAAGCCAAGGTCCACACGGTCTGGGAACACCGCAGCAAGAGTGCCGATGCTCTCCGCAATCTGGAGCGGCCTGTAATTTCCCAACAAGGTGGCTGCCGTGCCGACACGGATGGTTTTGGTGGCCGACGCAACCAACCCGGCGAGGATGTGCGGGGCAGAACCAGCAACGCCTGTGTTGAGGTGGTGCTCGGCCAGCCAGTACCGCGAGTACCCTGCAGCCTCAGCGACGCCGGCGAGGGCGAGTGTGCTGCGCAGGGCGTCGCCGGGGGTCTGCCCGGCGGAAACCGGAGTCAGGTCAAGAACGGACAGGGGAGTGACGGAATGCTTCGGCATGGGACGACACTACGGACGCACCGGCACAGGCCAAAGCCCAACAGTCACCCCGCTCAACGGGGCTAAATCCTACGAAATCCTGCGAAACGGACCGTCACAAGCGAGCCGCGAAAGACGTATCAGGAGGGCGCCGCGGACAGGCAAGGGCAGGGACATTTCCAAACAAATAGCACCAAACACTCACAGTCATTTCCTGTCAAACCCTTGACCGAACGGTTGAAGCGCTGGTAAACCTTGTTGGCGGAAAGCGTTTTCTCGCAGACTTCAGCCTCTTGTCCACCAAGCAGGGCGGTGTTGTCTCCGTATGTGAAACGTTCCAATATCGGCTCGCAGACCCCCTGCTGCCCAGCATCAAAGGAGATGTTCTTTGGCTTACCCCTCGAAATGTTCCTACAGCTCCTCCCGTGGCCTTGCATGGAAAGCAGTCCCCATCGCCGCCACCGCTTCCCTTGCTGCCGCCGCCATCGCGCTGACTGGAGTCCCGATCGCGCAAGCAGCCCCGGCCCAGGTCCAGCAGGCAGCGCAAGCCAACCTTCCCGGCGTCGTGCCTGCCGCGAAGGACGCAGCATCGCTGAAGCGCCAAGTGGAAAACCTGGACCGTGCGCCGGTGGCCGTCCTGACGGACCAAGGAGTCACACTGAGCTGGCGCATGTTGGGCCTGGACAAGGACAGCATCGGTTTCCAGGTCCTGCGTGACGGCGTCAACATCACCCCGGAGCCCCTCCGCAATGCCACCATGTTCGTGGACGCTGGCGGCACTGCGGAGTCGAGCTACGTCATCAAGGCCGTTGGCAACGGACAGGGCCAGGACAAGCTGACTGAAGCCGTGAAGCCGCTGGCCCAGAATTATCTGGCCATCAAGCTGGACAAGCCTGCCGACGGTGTTACGCCGGACGGCAAGACTTACACGTACTCGGCCAACGACGCCACCGTCGCGGACCTCGACGGCGACGGCAAGTACGAGGTCATCCAGACCTGGTCACCGTCCAACGCCAAGGACAACTCCCAGTCCGGCTACACAGGCAATGTCTACGTCGACGCCTACAAGCTGGATGGCACCAAGCTGTGGCGGATTGACCTTGGCCGCAACATCAGGGCAGGCGCGCACTACACGCAGGTCCTGGCCTACGACTTCGACGGCGACGGCAAGGCTGAGGTTTCCCTCAAGACAGCGGACGGCACCCGCGATGCGGCAGGGACAGTGATCGGGAACGCCGACGCCGATTTCCGCAACGCCGCTGGATATGTCCTGACCGGTCCGGAATTCCTTACCGTCTTCAAGGGTGAGACCGGCACCATCCTGGACACGGTGACCTACGAGCCCGAGCGCGGTGCTGTGACCGGCTGGGGCGACAACTACGGCAACCGCGTGGATCGTTTCCTGGCAGGCGTGGCCTACCTTGATGGCGAGCACCCCTCCATGATGTTCAGCCGCGGCTACTACACCCGGACGGTCCTGGTCACCTACGACCTCGTCAACGGCAAGCTCGTGAAGCGCTGGACCTTTGATTCCAACCTGGCCGGCGATCAGTACAAGGGGCAGGGTAACCACAACCTGTCCGTCGCCGACGTCGATCAGGATGGCAAGGACGAGTTCATCTTCGGTTCCATGACCATTGATGACAACGGCCAGCCGCTCTACAACACCAAGCTCGGCCACGGCGATGCCATTCACACCAGTGACCTCGATCCGTCCAGGCCAGGGCTGGAAACGTTCGCCGTCCACGAAAGCATGAGCCAGAGCGGCAACCGCGGAGCAACCTTCCGTGATGCCGCAACCGGTGAGGTCCTGTGGAGCATCCCGGCCATCAAAGACACCGGACGTGGGGCGGCAGGCGACATCGATCCCCGCTATGCAGGCGCCGAAGGGTGGGCCATCGGCGGTTCTGCTGCCTGGGATTCACCCGTTGGCCAGCTCATGTCCGCCAAGGGTGAGTTGATTGCGGAAAAGATCCCGGCCGCCAACTTCCTGGCTTGGTGGGATGGTGACCTGCTCCGCGAAATCGTGGACCATGACTACGACGCCACAGTGTCCCGCGGCGTTCCCACGATCTCCAAGTGGAACTGGGAAGCGGAAACCAGTGACCGGCTCCTGACCGCCGACGGTGCCCGCAGCAACAACACCACCAAGGGCAACCCGTCCATCCAGGCTGACATCCTTGGCGACTGGCGGGAAGAGATCGCGTGGCCGTCCACTGACAGTACCGAGCTGCGGATCTACACCACCACGGCTCCTACCGAGGTGCGGCTGCGGACCCTGATGCACGACACCGTGTATCGGACAGCTGTAGCCCGCGAGAATGTTGCCTATAACCAGCCGCCGCACCCGGGCTTCTTCATTGGCGAGGGCATGCAGGCTCCGGCGATTCCCGCCGTTGTCTACACCGGCACCAAGAACTAGCCGCAGTTGTCAATGAAAAGTGCCGCCTGGGTCGCGTTGACCCGGGCGGCACTGATTCTTTTGCTGTGTGGACACTACCGCTGTCCTGGCAGGCCGCCCATCGGCGGAATGAAGCCCGGGCCTTGACCTTCGCCTTCCGTCCGTTCCGCAGCGCTGCGGGTGTCGCTCTCGGCGGTCTCGTCCGAGTCCCCATCAACGTCTGCAAGACCGTTGGTCTGGTCGAACGGGTGGGTGACAGGATCGACGATTGGCGTTGACGCTGCCGCTGTTCCTGACGCGGCCGCTGTTCCTGACGCGGCCGCAGGTGCCGCGGTGGTTCCTGCAGTCGTGCCCGTCTCCGGGGTCTGCTTTTCGATGTACTCCTTGAACTTCTTCAAGTCTGACTCAGCCTGCCTTTCAACGATATGCAGCTTGTCCCCCAGGAACTCCAGAACGCCATGCGGTTCGTACTCCAGGGACAAGTGCAGTGACGTCTGGCTGGGACCAGCTTCCTTGAACTCAACCCAGCCGGCGTTTTTGGCACCCTCCACGGCGGCCCAGGCCACGGCCCGGTTATGGTCCTGTTGAACGATTTTGGCTTCCCAGCGACGATGGACGCCGGCGATTTCGGCCACCCATTCGAGGCGGTCCTCACTGAGCCGCGTCACGCGTTCTACTCCGCCCATGAAATGCGGAAATTCCTCAAACTGCGTCCACTGCCAGTAAGCCGTACTGATCGGAACGTTGACCATGATTGTCTTGTTTACTTTCGTGGTCATGATGTACGTCTCCTCCTCAGGTCGATATTGATCAGCATACTTACAGTATCGGGCCTTTTGAAGCGATAATACAGAGCTTGAAGGAGGGGAGTCAGTGGATGATCCGGCCATTCTGGACGAGGTAGTCCAGGTGCTCGGAGATGTCGGCCAGCACAACCTGGGCACGCCCATTGTTTCCATCACGGACAGCGCGGGTTCGCCTGTAGCGGTGCATGCCGATCACCGGATTGTGGTGCCCACTGAAGGCGCAGGCTTTTTCCCATCCCTGACAGGTGCCGTGGCTGCGGTCCAGGCGATCGCCGTCGAGCTTGCCTCCCTGGACCGCGAGCGTTCCAACCAGAACATCGCCGCTTCGGAGCGGACCTGGGACCAGATGCGGATCATGCATCCGCGCACCAGTTCCTGATGGCTGTGGCTTCCTGACCTTCTTCGGGCCGACTCGAGTGCGGAATCAACCCTCTGGGGTTGCTGGCCACCCATATCAGCGGCAAAGAAGGTCAGGAAGCAGCAGGAATTACGACGCCGGGACCTCCTGAGGTGCATCGGCCGCCGCCGGCAGCTGGTGACCGATCAGGGCCAGGTTCTGGATGACGGCCAAGCCGAACTGGGCGGTGTCGTTGGTGGAGACGGTGGGAGCCTCATCGACCGGCAGAAGCACGAACGGGGGCAGGATCTTCTTCAATGTGAAGGCCTCGGCATGGTTGAGGTTCTCCCCGCCCTCGGCAAAGCTCTCCCACGCCAACTCCGCGAGTTCCGGGGACCCCAGCCGGGCCGCGGCGTAGGCCGTGAGCCGGCTGTGTGCCTGGGTGAGGTAGATGCCGGCCAAGGGTTGCCCTACCTCCGCGACCTGCTCTTCCGGAGTGGCCAGGAACAGTCGGCAATACTGCATCCAGGCTTCCTCGAAGTCCTTGTCCGGAACCAGGCTGATCAGTTCGCTGCAGATTTCCACCAAACCGAACACGGCACTCAGGTGCGAGACGCTGATGACTTCCCGGCCGGCGTCGAACCTCCCGGCATCAAGGTCATACAGCGCTTCGCCTGTGAGGAATCCGTACTTCAGGGCGCCGATGTCTGCCATGGTTCCGAGGAGTCGATCCCGTGAGCGCGGGTTGCCGGTACGCTCCCAATCGGTCAGCCAGGTGGCGGCGAGTGAGCCCCAGTCCGTACCCAACCCCACGCCCAGGGCGCCGCGGTCCGGGCGGTACGTATCGGCGTCGGGCCTGACTTTGCGGACGGGATCCAAGCCGAGGAAGTTCTGGTCGCTGTCCACCAGTTCGGTGAGGAGATCGCCGGTTCGTTCATCGGCGGTCAGGTAGTAGTAGAAGCGCCGGTAGGCCGGAGTACTGATGCGCAGCTGCTTGGCGCTGCAGCCCCAGTGCTGGACGTTGTGCCGCGAACCCAATCCGCGCCACGGACCGAGGTGGTAGACATCCACCTCACCGGTGTGGCGGGTCATGGCCTCTGCGTAGCGGAAGACGTCCGCGCGGCCCGTCCGGAGGTACATGTACCAAAGCCAAAGGTCGGGCGACAGCTCGGAGTTGTCCCACGCGTAGCCACCCACGTCGTAGCGCCACACATGCCGATCGGTGTCGTAGGTGTGCATGACGTCGCCGTAGTTCCAGAATCCGTACCAGCGGCGCTGTTCGGTCTGGCCTTGATAGAAGTCGAACAGGAAGTCCAGCTTGTCTTCCAGTTCCGCCCGGGCCGGGGTGCTGCGATCCACCGGTGACCAATCCCCGAAGACCCCTGCCGCGTGCAGGTACTCAGGTGAGGGCTGCAACAGCGGGGGAGTGGACGCTGCCTTGGCATCGGCGGCGAGGCTTTCCGTGCTGGGGGTCGAGTCGTAGGCGAACAGCGTCAGCTCGTGGGTGCGTGCAATTCCTGTGGGTTTGCCGAAGCCGGGTTCGTAGTCCTCATACGTGATTTCGAGCCCCTCAAGCTGGTCCTCGAACGTGTCTTGGCCCAGGCCGTCGTGATAGAAACGGAGGTCCATCGGCTGGGCTTCGGGGGAGTAAAGCCAGGCGGTGACTTTCGCTTCCGCGGTGGCTGCCCCCCGGATGTCCAGCTGCCCCGGGTGCGACTGCCAGAAGTCCCGGATGCCAACACCGAAGCCACCATGGACATCGCTCAGCGAGCAGAACCCGGCCGCCCTGGTGCCGCCCGAGATACCCACCCAGCCGTGGCCGGGAGCAGTCCTTTTGCGAAGGTCAAAGCCGTCGGCTGTCAGTTGCGTCAGGGTGTAGTCGTTCCAGCCCGGGATGAGGTGGAGTCGTTCGGAGACCAGTGGGCTCCACTCGCTCAGGGGCGGGGTGGGCCGGCCGGCGATCTGCGCGGCGCGTACTTCGTCGCCCGGATCCCGTCGCAGTCCAGTCAACCCGCGCACGGCCTCCACCAGGAATCCCCCGTCGGCGCCGGCGATCCTGACGTGCCTGTCATGCAGTTCGCTGTCCAGCGGCACGGTGAACGCGATGCCCAAGCCGGCGAGGAAATCCTGCTCAGCGTCGCCGTCCCAGACGAACGAGTGAATCATTCTGACGCTGCGGGCGCCCGCATAGAAGTAGAAGCGGACGGTGAACGGGAGCCATTCTTGGGCGCCGTCTTCTTCGCGGTGCAGGCCTTCCACCTTGACCACCGCGCGGACAGGACCAGCCTGCTCCACGGTGACACTGGTGGTGTGGCCGGTGAAACCAGTCCGGGTGGTGGTGCCCATTCCCTCTGCCGGTCCTGACTGCAGCAAGCTCACGAGGCGACCGTCTTTGGCCACCACTTCATTGTTGCGGCGAAGCTCGCTGAACAGGGTGTTGCCGCTCCGGTGCAGGACCATGTCCAGTGTGCCTGTGGATACAGTGATGGTGTTGTCGTCTTCGGCGACCGTCACTCCGTGTGAGCGTTCGACGACGGCTGCCGCGCCGCCGTCGTGCGTTTCGGTTGAGTGGGTGACCCGGTAAGCGGCCGCTGGCTGATCCGTGGCGCCGAGGGCGATGCCGGCCCACTTCAGGGAGCCATCGGGCCAGGTGGCCAGGGGCCAGGTTTGGGCGTTGACGGTGCTGCCGCTGGAGTCGAGGACCCCCAGGACGGCTGCGTCCTGCACGGTGCCGCGTTGGAACGGCATTCCCCACGTCGTGCCGCCGCTGAGTCCGGCGGGCGGTTCGCCATCGATCCACGTGATCGGGGCGTGCTGAGTCATGGTCAATTCCACCTAAGTGTTCGGGAAAACGCTTTCTTTGAGACGTTTCAACAACTTACCCGGGCGATGCGTAGGGCCGCAAGGGGTGGCCGTGTTTTGGCCATCACATCCGTTGACATCGGGCCCTTCCGGGCGTATCGTACAACCAAATGGTTGTAGATCAGCTCAGCAAAAAACCCTCCGGCGACGTAGAACTCGACCGCCTGTTCCAGGCCCTCGCCGACGCAACCCGCCGGGACATCGTGGCCCGGGTGACGGCGGGGGAGTACTCGGTTTCCGGATTGGCTGCGCTGTACGCCATGAGTTTCGCGGCCGTGCAAAAGCATGTTGCGGTCTTGGAACGGGCCTCCCTGGTGACCAAGGAGAAGCGTGGGAGGGAGCAAATTGTGCGGGGAAACCATGAGGGACTGCAGAAAGCCCGGCACCTGTTGGACCACTTCGAAATGATCTGGCGGCAACGTGCCAGCCGGATTGCGGACATACTCGCTGAAGATGACGAAAGGGAACTGCCATGACTGTTGTCAGCGTAAACAAGGATGTTGAGGCCCTGAGCTTCACCATCGTGGCCGAGTTCGATGCCGACGTGAAGCGCGTGTGGAGGATCTGGGAAGACCCCCGGCAGCTCGAACGCTGGTGGGGTCCGCCCACGTGGCCGGCCACTTTTGAGACCCACGAGTTCACCGCCGGGGGCAAGGCCGCCTATTACATGACTGGCCCGGACGGCACCAAAGCCCGCGGTTGGTGGAAGTTCACCGCCATTAACGCCCCGGATCATCTGGAATTTGACGACGGTTTCGCCGACGAGCACGGTGAGCCCGTAGACGACCTGGGCATCACCCACGCCACAGTGAAGCTTGAACCCGTGGACAACCGCACCCGAATGACCATCACCTCCAGCTTCGAATCCGAAGAGCAGATGCAGAAGATGGCCGAGATGGGCATGGAAGAAGGAATGCGGGAGGCGATCGAACAGATCGATGGCGTGCTTGCCGACGCCTGAGAACTGAACCCATCCTAAAAGAAGCCGACGACGACGGGTGCCTCCCGCCGTCGTCGGCGTATTGTTTAAGTCCCGGCCGCCTTTCGAACGGACCAGTTACATGGCGCGATTGATCATCATGGGCCCTCCCGGTTCCGGCAAAGGCACGCAGGCGGAGCACCTTGCGCGGCATTTCGGGATACCCGCCATTTCCACGGGTGATCTTTTCCGCGCCCATGTCCGGGACAAGACGGATCTCGGCCTTGAAGCCGGTGAGTTCATGGACCGGGGTGAGTTTGTGCCGGACCACGTCACCACGGACATGCTCAAGCAGCGGATGGAAGAAGCCGATGCTGCCGATGGGTTTCTGTTGGACGGCTACCCGCGAACGGTGATCCAGATCGGAGCTTTGGACGAGATGCTCGCGGGTCGGGGACAGCCCTTGCAAGTTGTTCTGGCGCTCACGGCCTCGGACAGCGAGTTGCTGGCCCGGATGCTCCGCCGTGCTCAAGAGCAAGGTCGCAGCGATGACACCGAAGCCGTGATCCAGCGTCGGCTGGAGCTGTACCGGGACGAGACCCAGCCGGTTCTGACGGCTTACTCGAAGCGCGGGATTTTGGTGACCGTTGATGGATCCGGCGATCGGGAAGCGATCACGGCATCTGCCATAGCGGCGGTGGAGGGCGCTCTGGCAGGTTAGCCGCTGGCGGGGGCCGGAAGCTCAGCGCCGAGAGCCCGGAGGTAGGAACCGAATCCTTCGGGGGCGCGGGCGTGTGTCCTGCCTGAGGTGACCACACGGATGGTGTCCGTAGATGTCACCGTGAAACCTTGCCGACGAAGCCGCTCCACCAAACCCCGGTCTTCGTGGGAACGCAGCAAGGGAAAGCCGCCCGCCGCGAGGTAGGCCGAGGCCCTGATGCCTAAATTGGCTCCGTAGATATGCGGGTGGTCCTCGCGGAAGGGGTGCAACTCCAGCCAGCGCCCCAGAACTACAGGGTCCACATCGTTGGGGTCCGGCTCCACCGAGCCGAGGACGGCATCGGCCCCGGCGTTTGCCAGATCGACCTGCCGCACCAGCCAGTGCCCGGGGACGGTGGAATCGGCGTCGGTGTTGGCGAGCCATACGGTTGCATCCGCGTGTTCATCCTGCTGGAGTTGCAGGCGGTTCAGGGCTTCCCTGGCACCATGATCGCGGCTGGCACCTGTGCTGTGGAGCTTCACGGTGAGATCGTGAAAGCGGGCATCTTTGGCTCCAAACGCAGCGGAAATCGCCTCCGAACCGTCCGTGCAGTTATCCAGGACCACGGTGACTGAGGCGCCCACTCCGGGGCGTTCGCGTCCAAGGGTATCCAGTGCGGCGCGCAGTCCGGTCAGCGCCCGGCCAAGGCGCTGTTCCTCGTTGTGGGCAGGTATTACTACCGCCACGTTTCTGATTCCTGGCTGCTGTGAATGGGTCATGGTGAGCTATCCGGTGCCACCAGGACTTCCAGCATGAAGTCCTTCTCCTGGTAGAGCCCGTGCGTGGGCCAGCCGAGGTGGGTGCGTGTCATGGTGTGCACAGACTCCGCGTCCAATTCCCAGCCCGAAATCGGATGCCGCCAATGGCACAGAAGCAGTGTTCCGCCAGGCGTAGTTGAGGCCTTTATTCTTGTTAGCAGTTCGGTGAGTTCTTTCCGCGAAAGGTAATAGCCCGTTTCGGACAGCACCACCAGGTCGAACATGCCCTCAGGCCACTCATGCGGCATGGTGAGGTGCCTGACCTCCGCTGATGGGTAGCTCGCGAGACGCTCCGCTGCCTGGGCCAAGGCTGCGCTGCTGGCGTCCACTCCCAGGAATGTCCGGCAACGCCGGGCCAGCTCCTCGCTGAGTGTGCCGATGGAACAGCCCAGTTCCAACCCGGACTCATAGCTTTCCTCGGGCAGGGCCGCGAGGGTCAGCGCCCTCTTGCGGCGTTCATACCAGCTGGTGGTGTAGCTCCACGGATCCTCTTCCCTTGAATGGACTTCGTCGAAGATGCGTTCCGCATCTGCTGCGCTGTTGCTCCCAGTTGTGGAGGGATGCCAGGCGAACGTTTCCCAAGGCCGCTCGAAGTGCTCCAGAAATGTCCCGGAAAGCAAAGTCTCGTCGCCCGGTTGTCCGGACAGTGGCTCTGTTTGCGAGGCGTGGGCGTGCATTGCTTTGGCCTTGGCCTGTTGTTCTTCCTGGCTCAGGGGCACGCGGACCCAACCATTCCAGGTGGTGTCCTTAGTTCCTGCCCACAACCAGTACCAAATGGGGTATTCCAGGAGCCCGTAGTCGTTTTGTGTGGCGAGGTCCGCGGCGACCGTGCCAAGGGTGTCGTGGTCCGTATGGCCGTCGGCACGGTAGGGAGCCACGATCACTACTTCCTCCGCCGCTCGCCCCGCGATGCTCTCGCTGATTGCCGCAGCAATACGGTCAGCGTTGGCAGCCAACTGTCCGTCGGGCAGTTCCAGGAACCGCCACGTCGCGCTGGGCGCCAGCCCTGACAAAGCAGTGTCGAACTCCGTGAGCCTGACAGCGGCAAGCTGTTCCGGCGTCGTGGTTGGCGAGTCTGGATGCGATGCCTCGCCCGCGGTGCACAGGATCATGTCGACTGCCGCGCCGGCTGCGTGCAGTCTGGCCAGGAAGCCGCCGGCGCCGAGTGATTCGTCGTCCGGGTGCGCGGCCAGGACAACGAACTTCCTGGCCGCAAGTTCTGCTGTATCCAGCGGCAGTTCGGGGAGGGCGGCCACTCCCGACGCTGCCCATTCCTGCTCCGACGTTCCGGTGTCAGTGTGGGAAAAGGTCACCACTGGCATTCTCCCTTCAGGGTCAGCGCGCCCAGCTGGGCGTCGTCCCGCATGGCGTGGTGCTGCCGGATGTACAGCGAGAGATCGGCCATGCGCTTTCCATACGCTTCATTGAACGCCAGCGGCGCGGGACCGAGGTTCTGCGTCACCACTGTTTGGACGCGCTCGACGGCGGCGGCAACAGTTCCGCGGATACGCAGGGCTTCGCTCCAGGCGCTGGGGCCGTTTGTGTCTGTGGGGTCTTCGCCGCGCTCGTCCAGTTCACCGGCGTCGATTTGCTCTGCGGCTTGGGCCAGGTACCCGGTGACGGACGTGATGATCCTGTCCACCTCACCCAAGGAGGCGAGGGCGATCTGGTCCGGCTCCCTGCCATTTTCCGCGCCCTTGGCCAGTGCGCTCCTGAAATCCCTGGCCACGGCAACTGCTCCGCCGAGCCAGCACGCGGCAACGCCCATGCCGCCCCAGGCGAAACCGGGTCGGGTGAAGTACCACCTTTCGCCTCCGACCGGGGTTGCGGGGACTTGGTCGAAGTGGACGGTGCCGCTGGGAATTTCCCGGAGACCCCGGCTGGTCCACTGGGGTGTTTCGCAGGACACTCCGGGGTGCTTCAGGTTCACAGCGAATGCGGCCCGGCTGTTGTCTTCGGTGTGGGCCGTGATCACTGCACCATTCAGTTGGGCCGCGAGCGAGCACCAGGGTTTGGACCCGTTGAGGACGTAGTTCCCGGCATTATCCCGCTTGGCCTCGAGCTTCAGGCCGGGGCCTTCCGCGGCGAAGACTCCCCATGCACCATCCGGTGTAGCGGGTACGTCTGCTTGGGCGAGGATAGCCACGGCATCCAGATGTGGTTCGAGCACCCTCCCGGCCGCCACATCCACGGCTGTGACCGATGCCAGCAGTTCCCAGAGCTTGGCGGTATTTCCTTCGCCGGGCTGGGGGGCCGTCATCCCGATCTCCGTAGCGATGGCAAGCAGAGCAGGGACATCGCCCACGGATTCCCGCACCTTTTCCAGCATCGGCTCGAGGGCTTGGAGCTGGACGGGCTCGGAACTGATGCGTACAGGCTGGGCTTCGGAGTCGCTCATGATCCCAAGCCTATTCTAAGGAGCCTTAGGTTATGCGTGTGGAGGGCAAGAGAACGACGGCGGGTGGTTGCCGCCGTCGTTCTTGGTGATTTGCGTGTTGTGGTTCTGGACTCTAGATGATGGTGTTCATGACGTTCCAACCGGAGCCGACCTGGACCCGGGGGAGCCAGCCCTGCTTGCCGTTACCGGGGTAGAGCCAGAGTGTCCCGGCTGAGTCGCGGGCCAGGAGATCCACGTTGCCGTCGCCGTTGAAGTCGCCTGGAGTGGCTATGGCAGTCATGGCATTCCAGCCCCAACCGATTTGATCGCCCCAGCCAAAGGAAGTCCCCGGATAGCCTCTGAAACTCCATAGCGCCCCGTTGGCATCCCGGGTCACCAAATCCTCGGTCCCGTCCTTCGCGATATCTCCTATGCCGGAGATGAAGTTCATGCCATTCAGGTCTCTGCCAACCAACTCCTGGGTTAGCCAGCCGCCCCGGCCGTTGCCGCGATACTGCCACAGCTGTCCGGAGCTGTCGCGGGCAGCAACGTCGGCATTTCCATCCAGGTCAAGATCACCAATTCCCGTGATGGCGGTCATGGCGTTCCAGCCTTGGCCTACTTGCAGCCTGGCTTGCCAGCCACCCTTGCCGTTACCTGGATATAGCCATAAGACTCCGCTGGTGTCACGGGCCAGTACATCGGCTTTGCCGTCACCCGTGAAATCCCCGGGAGAGACGAGAGCTGTCATGACGTTCCAACCTTGGCCGACCTTGGATGGCGACTGCCAGCCGTCGCTGCCGTTGCCAGGATAAAGCCACAAGTCTCCACTGTTGGTACGGGCCAGGACGTCCGGTCTTTTGTCGTCGGTAAAGTCGTGCCTGATATCAGCCGGCTTGATGGTGATCGTGATGGTTGGGGTCAGTGCATCCTCGCCGTAACCGTTGCTGGCAGATATGCGGAAACTGAAGGTTCCAGGGATGCTGGGCACGCCGGATAGGAGTCCATTTGGATTCTGTGACACCAGAGTCAGGCCTGGGGGCAGTGCACCGCTGGCAACTTTGAACTGCGGTGTCAGGGAGCCGCTCGCCGTCATCTCATGGTGGTATCGAGCCCCCACAGAACCGCTGCTGGGAGGGAGGGCCGATGTGAATGAGGGGGCGACGTTTCTTCCATCGATGGTCCGGACCCGACTTCCACCGCGATCGGCTACGTAGATCTTGTTGGTCTTTTGGTTAATTGCCAGAGTCTCGGGATTATCGAAACCCTGTACGTGCCCGAGGACGTTTGCCTTGGTGTCGAAGACGGTTACCCGGTGCCGGTAATAGTCTGAGGCGTAGACCTTATTGGTGACCTCGTTGACGGCAATGCTGAGGTAATGGGTGCGCTCAGTCGGCGTATTGACCAGAGTCCTTGCTGTCGCGTCGAGGGCTGTCAGATATTGGTTGCCTTCGTCGGCTGCATAAACCGTGTTGGTTTGGCGGTTGATTGCCATCACTCCAGGGCGGGCGTTCGACCCGTTGGGAATCATGGATATTTGGTTGGTTTGTCCGCTGAGTACGGCAAATCCCTTGGCGTCCGGGCAGCTGAAGTAGACCATATTCGTAATGGGGTTCAGGACCACGGACTGTGCCGGGGTGCCGAGGTCAAGCTGGGTGACTTTTTTACTGACCCCATCCAGGATGGCCACTTTGCTGCTCTCCCACGCGGTGGCATAGAGCTTGTTGCTTATCTCATTGATGGCGAGACTTCTGATGTCCCCATAAATTGGAATTTGGGTGACGGCCAAGCTGGCTCCGTTGATGACATAGATGCCGCCTGTTGATTCCCCGTTGGCGACGTAGAGCTCATTGGTGGTCTGATTCACCACCATTTTTTCCGGTTGGCCAACTGTTGAAATTCTTTTCGTTGCTTCCGATGCCCCGTCAATGACGGTAATGGTATAGCTGGCTGAATGAGAGACGTATATCTTGTTGGTCTTCTCATTGATGGCTACGCTCTCGGGGTAGTCTGCCACGGCGATCGACGTTGACGCCGAAGTGGCACCGTCGATGACTGTCACGGATTTCCCATACTGGTTGGCGACGTACGTCCTGTTGGTCGTGACGTTGACGGCTACGTCGTTGGGGTTGCTGCTGTTAACGATGTGATCCATGAGGGTATCGGCTTTAGCCTGTTGGCCCCCCGGTACCATCAGGAACGTCAGCGCAGTGATCACTGCCAGAAGTGCAGCGGCAACAACCCGGCCGACGCCGCTGCTGAAAGACAAAGATCTACCCAGAGCAGCCAACGGCCCAACCCCCAAAAAATCCAATGCGCGACTATCGCGTCAACCAGCGAATCCTACAGCCCGCAGAGGCCGAATTGTGATCCGCGCCGCATTGTTGCGTGCCGAGGTCTCTTACCCGCGAACGCCCCAACGATCCCCACCCCCGCGAAAGTTCCCGTGGGTCCCAACATGAAGCGCATCTTCACAGCTTTTGTCACGCTTGTCACATCTTGTTGTCATTAACGGTGACAAGTTCCGTAGCTTGGAAGGGTCAGCATTCCCAAACTCAAGGAACCCCATGCCGCAGCCCAACGAACACGCCACCGTGCCCGCCGACTCACACAGTCCGCCGGGAAAGAACCCGGGCAAAGGTACAGCCAAGCCAAGCTTCCTCAGCAACCTTGGCGCGGACCTTCCCGCGTCCCTCGTAGTCTTCCTCGTCGCACTCCCACTTTCGCTGGGTATCGCCGCCGCCTCCGGAGCTCCTGTCATGGCCGGCCTCATCGCCGCAGCCGTGGGCGGCATCGTCGCAGGCAGCCTGGGTGGCTCCCCACTGCAGGTGAGCGGCCCCGCTGCCGGCCTGACCGTCGTCGTCGCCGGTCTTGTGGACGAATTCGGCTGGGCGGTGACGTGTGCCATTACAGTCGGTGCCGGCGTCGTGCAGTTACTCATGGGTGTCAGCCGCATTGGCCGGGCCGCGCTGGCAGTGTCGCCCGTGGTGGTCAAGGCGATGCTCGCGGGCATTGGCATCACCATCATCCTGCAGCAACTCCACGTGCTGCTCGGCGGCCAAGCTGCCGGGTCCGCCGTCGAAAACCTCACGGCATTGCCGGCGGCCATCACCAACGTGGAGCTGCACTCGGCGTTGCTGGGTCTTGCTGTTGTCGCGATCCTGATGGCCTGGAAGTTCCTCCCGGCGTCGGTGCGAAAGATCCCCGGACCGCTCGCCGCCGTCGTCGCCGTCACCGCCCTGTCCGTCGCGGTGGCGCCAGGCGTTGAGCGCATCAGCTTCAGCGGCTCCATCTTCGACGCCGTCGCGTTGCCAAGCCTGCCCGACGGCACCTGGCGGGCAGCGTCCATGGCCGTCATCACGGTGGCTCTGATCGCGAGCATCGAGTCGCTCCTGTCCGCCGTCGCCGTCGACAAAATGCACGGCGGTTCGCGCACCAACCTCAACCGCGAACTGGTGGGCCAAGGCTCCGCGAACGTTGTCTCCGGCATGCTCGGCGGACTTCCGGTGACCGGCGTGATTGTCCGCAGCGCCACCAATGTTGAAGCCGGCGCGAAAAGCCGCACCTCCGCCATCCTGCACGGCGTCTGGGTCCTCGTCTTCTCCGCACTGTTCGCCGGGCTGATCCAACTGATTCCGCTGTCGGTGCTGGCTGGCCTGCTGCTGGTCATCGGCGCGAAGCTCATCAAGGTTGCCGACATCCGCACCAGCCTCCGTACCGGCGAGCTCCTGGTCTACAGCGTCACGCTGGTGTGCGTCGTGGTGCTCAACCTCCTCGAAGGCGTGATCATCGGCCTGGCCCTCGCCGCCCTCTGCGTGCTGTGGAGGGTTCTCCGGGCGCAGATCAATGCCCATGCGCCCGCCGGTGCTGCCCTTCCGTGGCGCGTTGTCATCGCCGGATCGTGCAGCTTCTTCGCGCTGCCCCGGCTCAACCGCGTCCTCCACTCAGTGCCCGAAGGCCAGGACGCCGTGGTGGAGCTCAACGCAGACTACCTGGACCACGCCTTTCGCGAAGCGTTGGTCGCCTGGCAGAAGCAGCACCGGAGCACGGGCGCCTCGGTAATCCTTGAGGAACACGGCACCACCGCCTTCACCGATGCCGAGGACAACACCCCGCAGCGGCAGGACCCGCGCGAATTCCCGCTGCCGCCGCGCACGTCCTGGCTGCCGCCCGGTGACGGTCCAACAGCGGACGACGACGGCGGGCAGCCGCCGCTGCGGTCCATCCTCCTGGGCATCGACAAATACCATCGCCGGCACGCTGACAAGGTCCGCCCCCTGGTTCAGGACCTCACCGAAAGCCAGAACCCGGACACCCTCTTCGTGGCGTGCGTCGACTCCCGGGTCAACCCGAACCTGATTACCAGCAGCGGACCGGGTGACCTTCTCACGCTCCGCAACATTGGCAACGTGGTGTGCAGCGATGGCCGTGATGCCTCCATTGATTCAACGCTGTCATTTGCGGTCAAGGCGCTGTCCGTGGATTCGATCGTTATTTGCGGGCACTCCAACTGCGGCGCAATGAAGGCCGTCATTGCTGATGCAGAGGGTTCTGCCCCTGCCCTGGGTACGGGCTTTGATACCTGGCTGGAGCACGCACGGCCCAGCTACTCGGCGTTGCTCGCCGGCCATCCTGTTGCCCGCGCGGCCGAGGCCGAGGGCTACAGCCGGCTGGACCAGCTGAGCATGGTGAACATTGCCGTGCAGCTCCGGAAGCTGGAGGACCACCCCGTCACTGGGCCAGCCCTTGCCTCGGGCAGCGTGCAAGCCACGGGGTTGTTCTACGACATTTGCACCGCCCGGGTTGTGCTGGTGACGCCTGAGGGTATCGAACAGTTGGATCCGGGCATGGCTGTTCGTTCCTAGTTTTTTCGCCGGACCACCACCACCCATTTCGGGCACCGAACGGCCCCTGACACGCCTGTTGGCGGCGTGTCGGGGGTCGTTGCGGTTTCAAAGCAGGTGGTGGGGGTACGTGCCCCAACCACGGCAACGTGCGGAATACTGGAATCACGATGTCCGGCAGGCGAGGGCTGCCGTGCGAGGAGGTGGCAGGACGTGAACGCCGAGAATAACGTCTTCAGGCGCAGACTTGAGCGCGGCGCCGAACTGCGGGCAGTCCGGTCATGGGGCGGCAACGCGGAAGAAGACGCAGAGCTTGAGGCCGCCGACGCCGAGGAACGCGAGAAACGCCGCAAAGTGGACGACGCGGCAAGGGTCGAGTACCTCATCCGGGACGCCATGAACCAAGGCAAGTTCGATAACCTGAAATACGCCGGAAAACCAATCCCCGGGCTGGGGGAGCACTACGATCCCGACTGGTGGGTCAAAGGCCTCATCCAACGCGAACGCCTCAGCGGGATCGGTCCGCCGGCCATTCTGCTCCGGATCGAGGACTCCGAGCTCGACGCCAAGCTGGACCAGCAGTACACGGACAAACAGGTCCGGGACATTCTTGAGGACTTCAACAAACGAGTGATCGAGGCCAGGCGGCAACTTCAGGGCGGGCCTCCGGTGATCACCAGGCTCCGCGACGTGGACGCTGAACTGGAAAAGTGGCGGGAACGCAGGTCAGCCGCAGCTCCGCCGGAGCCGGAACCCGAGCAGCCGGGCAAGCGGACGTGGTGGCAGCGGATCTGGAACGGCTCCGGCTAGCCCAACTAGGTAACAGCAAACGTCCCAATCAGCCCTCAGTGGTGCGTTTGCTGTCACTTACTTGGGTGGGCGGGCGCTGTTTGGTGAGGGTGCCGTTAGGCGAAGCTGTCTTCCTTGGCCTCTTCGGGCTTCCGCCTGATCAAAGCAGACAGGTGCGCCTGCTGCTGACGGAAGTGGCCGTGAGCGGTGAGGCCGAACTCGTAGGCGGACTCGGCGTGCTGGGTGAGGTCAACACCGGTGATTTCGTGCTCGTGGGCAACACGGAAGCCGATGGTCCTGTGGATGGCCCGGCCGATGACCAGGGTGCCCAGGCCCGAGAGCGCCATGGTGACCAAGACGGCCACGGTCTGCGCGATCAACTGCTGGGGGCCGCCGCCGTAGAAGAGGCCGCCGGCCGTCCCCTCGGTGGGGAAGGCGATGAAGCCGAGGGAGATCGTGCCGATGACGCCGGCCCCGAAGTGCACGCCCACAACGTCGAGGGAGTCGTCGAAGCCAAACTTGTACTTCAGGTCAACGAACACTGCGCAGGCAGCGCCGGCCACCAAGCCAAGGCCGAGAGCTGCGAGCGGGGTGATGTTCGCGCAGGACGGGGTGATGGCTACAAGGCCGGCCACCACGCCGGACGCTGCGCCCAAGGACGTGGGGTGACCGTGACGGATCTTCTCCACCACCAGCCAGCTCAGCATGGCCGCGGCCGGGGTGACCAGGGTGTTGACCCAGATGAGGCCTGCCTGCTCCACCGTGGCGGCGGCTCCGCCGTTGAATCCGAACCAGCCGAACCAGAGGATGGCTGCGCCGATCATGATGAACGGCACGTTATGTGGGCGGTGGTTGGGGTCCTTGGCGAATCCGTGACGCTTTCCCACGATCAGTGCGAGGACGAAAGCGGCGGTTCCGGAGCTGACCTCAACCACTGCGCCACCAGCGAAGTCGATGACCTGGCCGAAGATCTGGGTGAGGGCGCCGCCTGCACTCATGAGGCCACCGCCCCAGATCATGTAAGCAAGCGGGCAGTAAACCACCGTCACCCAGATCGGTACGAACAAAGCCCAAGCGCCGAATTTGGCACGGTCGGCGATGGCACCGCTGATGAGGGCCACGGTAATGATGGCGAACGTAGCAGCGAAGCCTGCCTTGATGAGGTCCGGCGAACCCATCAGGTCCTGGAGCCCGAAGTGTGCGAAGGGGTTGCCGAACAGGCCGAGGAAGCCGTCGCCGGTGGTCATCGAGTAGCCCCACAGGACCCAGACAACACCAACGATGCCGGCCGAGATGAAGCTCATCATGATCATGTTCAGAGCTGCCTTGGCGCGGGTCATGCCGCCGTAGAACAGGCCGAGGCCCGGGGTCATGAATAGCACCATCGCCGATGACAACATCAGCCAGACGTGTTGCGCAGAGATCTCCACCTGCGTTCCCTTCAAGCTTGTCCGAAACGGGGCCGTTGTTGCACGGCCCACACCAACCCCCCGATCAATGTTCGGTGAGCTATGTTTCCGACTCAGAAGAGCTAAGTTGCAGGTAAGTTACAGAAATCCACTGTTCGTGAAGATCACGTCACCGGTGTGTTTCGGGAATGTTAACGGCGCTTCTCGCGACCCCCGGCAGGGTAGCCGCCGCGACGGCTGGCAATGATGATCACCAGCGCAACCGCAGTGGGAACCGCGGCGGCCAAGGGCACCAGGTGCGCACCGACGGTGGTGAGGGCGAAGGCTCCGTACACAGCACCGATGGCGATCCCCAGTTGGATGGTTACCACAGTCAGCCCGTTGGCAGCATCCTTGTGCTCACCGCCCGCACGGAGAATCGCCGCCTGGTTGTAGATGCCCACCGCTCCGAACGCGATGCCCCAGAGCGTCATCAGTCCAAACGCGCCCACCCAGGTGCCGCCCAGCGCGGGCAGCAGGGCGAAAGCAAGGGTCAAGAGTCCGACGGCGGCAATCACCGAGGTGCGCGGGCGGGAGTCCGCTGTCATGCCGGCAATCCAGATACCCACCAGGCTGGCGATGCCCACCACGGAAAGGGACAGGCTCGTAGCGGATTCCGGCAGTCCGGAGGCGAGGAGGAACGGGGCAACGTAGGTGAAGAGTGTGAAGTGGGCCAGCAGCAGGAGCGGCCATGCGATGGCGATGGCAATGACGCCGGGCAGTTTCATGGCTGCCCGTAGGGATGGGGTCTTCTGGCTGGCTTGGTCATGGGCGCCGGGGAGCAGCCAAAAAGCCAAGACAGCCAGCAACACACCAACTCCGGCCAGGACCAGGAACGAGGCGCGCCAGGTCATGAGCGATCCCATCAAGGTTCCGATGGGAGCACCGACGGCCAACGCGATGCTGTTGCCGCTGAAGACCACAGCCATGGCCTTGCCCACGGAATGTGCGGGGACGATGCGGGCCACATACGGCGCCATGCTGGACCACAACATGCCGTGGGCGATGCCGCCAAGGAGCCTCGCTCCGATCGCCCAACCCAAGGAGGGGCTGAAAGCGAGGAGCACGTTGCTCAGGGCAAAGGCCAGCACGGTGGCAATGAGCAGGGTCTTCCGGGGAAGCCGCCCGGCCAGGAACCGGGACAACGGGAGGGCCGTGAAAACGATGATGGCCGCATAGACCGCGGTCAGCGAACCCACCGCCGACTCGTCCACTCCGAGGTCGCGGCTGATTTGGGGAAGCAGGCCTGAGGGAAGGAGTTCTGTGGTCACAGCCGTGAACCCTGCCGCCGCCAGAACCAGAAGGCCACCCCACGGGATCTTCTTGGGGAGTTGCGGTGCAGCAACTGACGCCTTGGGCGATTGCGTGCCGACGACCAAAGGGTCCTGCTTCAAAGATTGCTCCTCAGAAATGAGTCATAGGTGTGTCATAGGGGTCCCTACCAACGTTATGCAGCCACGGCGATGCAAGGGAGTCTCTGTCAGAAACCCCCTTCGGGCCAACACACTTTGTTCGTCAGGCATTCCTCGCGCAGACTGGGCCTGTGAAGCCCTTCCTTTTGCTGGCCACCCGCGCCGAAGACGCAGCAGCCGATGACGAATACCAGGCCTACCTCCGCTACTGCGGCCTGAAACCGGAAGAATTGGTCCGTATCCGGCTGGAATCCGGGCCTTTGCCGGCGCTTGAACTGTCGGACTATTCCGGGGTGATTGTTGGCGGCAGCCCCTATACGTCCAGCGATCCTGTGGAGGAGAAGAGCTCCGACCAGATCCGGGTTGAGACGGAACTCTCATCCCTTCTGGACCGGATAGTGGCCGAGGACTTCCCGTTCCTTGGTGCCTGCTACGGCGTCGGGACCCTGGGTGTTCACCAAGGGGCCACGATTGACCGCCGCTTTGGCGAGCCTGTGGGGCCCACGGAGATCACGCTCACCGCCGACGGGGAACGTGACCCCATGCTTCGGGGCGTCCCACGCACCTTCGACGCCTTTGTGGGTCACAAGGAAGCGTGCAGCGAACTACCCGGACATGCGGTGCTGTTGGCCAGCTCAGCTGCCTGCCCGGTGCACATGTTCCGCATCAAAAACAACCTCTACGCCACACAATTCCACCCGGAACTGGATGCTGACGGGATCATCACGCGCATCAACATCTACAAGAACGCAGGCTATTTCCCGCCCCACGAGGCCGATGAACTCATCGCCGCCGCCCTTGAATCATCCGTGACGGAGCCCATGCGGGTTCTCAGGAACTTCACGGAGCTCTACGCCCGCTAGCCCATCCGTTGTGGGGCCTGCTCTGCAGGGTTTGGCGTGGGTATTGGGTGTAGAGCGGGCCTGGCAACGCAAACGCCCGACGGCGGTAGTCGCCGTCGGGCGTTTCCGTCCCCCCAAGGGTCGGCTACTTCAGCCGGGCCGCGAGATCTTCCCCGACAGCGAAGGCACGGGTGATCGCGGAACCAAGGGTGGCACCGCCACCGGGGTAGTTGTTGCGGAAGACCCCGGCCGACACGTTGCCCGCCGCATGAAGTCCCGGGATGGGCTGCTGCCGATGGTCCAGGACGCGACCACTGAAGTCCGTAGCCAATCCGCCCGACGTGCCGAGTACGCCTGCCCGGATGGGAACCGCATAAAACGGAGCCACCAGTAAGGGCGCCAGGCAAGGATTGGGGGTGTTCCCGGCATCGCCCAGGAATCGGTCCTGGGGAGTGGCGCCCCTGCCGAATTCCGTGTCCACGCCGAGGACCGCGTCGGCGTTGAACCGGGAAACTGTGGCGTTGAGACCGGCTGGGTTGATGCCCACCTCCTTGGCCAGGAGTTCCAGGCTGGGCGCGGACACCATCCACTCTGCGGGTTCGCCCGGCGAGGAGCCCGCCACCGGGTATTTGGCCACATAGGCGGAATCAAAAACCAACCACGCCGGGTTGTTCTGTTGCCTGCCCGTATGCGGGTTGATCGAGGCGAAGACCCTGCTGGCGTCGTGATAGTTGAGCGCCTCGTTGACGAAACGCTTGCCGTCGCTGTTCACGGTGATGGATCCCGGCAACGTCATCTCCACGTTTCCCATACGCCCCGACTGCTGACCGTCGTACTGATGGGCCGCCGTCGAAATCACCGGAACGCCCCACACTGCCGTCATGTCCTCCACAGCCGCTCCGGCCTTCAGCCCGAGTTCCAAGCCGTCGCCCTCGTTGGACGGGGCGCTGATGGGCGTCACCGGATACGGCAGGAACGCGCTGCGAAGCCGCGGATTCCATTCGAACCCACCAGAGGCAAGCACGACGGCGGTCGCGGCCACGGTCGCGTCGGCAGAAACGCCGCCGAGACTCACCATCCACCCGGCACCTGACGGTGACAATTCCTCCACCGGACTGGACACCACAAGGTGCACGCCCCGGTCCACAGCGCTCGCGATCAGGCTCCCGACCAAGGCGCCGCCCATGGTCCGGATCCCGGTGGACGCCCGGCGTTCCAGCAGCAACGGATCAGCGGCGCGGCCGTTGAGTTCATCGCGTTCGGTCATGGTGAGCAGAGGGAAGTACGACGACGGCCGGATCAGCTCCGAAAGGCCGGGGTAGTCCTGGGGATCAAAAGCGTTGTTGTCCAGGCCGCGGCCACCGTTCGCGGACCCTTTCCAGTCCATGTGGTAGTCCGGGCGGGCAATGGGAACCATGGACACTTTGGTGTTCCGGTTCAGGAAGTCCACAGCCCGCGGCGCAGTGGCCACGTACCACTCAATTTCCTGGGCCGTCATCACGTGGCCGGCTGCCTCCGTGAGGTAAGCGACGCCGTCGGCATGGCTGTCCTCGTACCCGGCAGCCTTGGCGAGGTGGTTGTTCGGTGCCCACATCACGCCACCACCGGCAGCCGTGGTGCCGCCCAGCAGCGGCGCCTTCTCCACCACCAGGACGCTCAGTCCGGCATCGGCAGCACGGACGGCGGCCACCAGTCCGGCGGCGCCACTGCCCATGATCACGACGTCGTAGCTTGCCTTGAGTTGTTCGGGCGCGGTGACGATTGAGGTGCTCATGCGACGCTTCCCGCAGGCATCTCGATGACGATTTTGCCGATCTCCCCGGTTCGTCCCTGCATCAATCGGTACGCCTTCTGCACCTCCGCAAATGCGAAGCGGTGGGTCATGAGGGCACGTGCCTGTTCGGGGTGGCGGGACAGCAGGGCGAGCCCGTCGGGGATGAGGTTGAGGCTCATCCGGCTGCCCATGAGATCCAGTTCCTTGTAGGGGATGTCCTTCATGGAGACGTTGGCTTGCCGCGGCGAGATGCCCACTTGGACAATCCTGCCGGCGCTGGCAACCAGCCTGATGGCATTCTCCAAGGAGGAAGGAACCCCGGTGGCTTCGATGACCAGTTGCGGGCCGTACCCGTCGGTCATGGAGTGAAGGCGTTGTGCTTGGTGTTCATCCGGGAAGTCGCTTCCCGGCCTGACCAGCAGGGTGTCCGCGGCGCCGAACCCGACCGCAAGATCCAGCCGGTGCTGCTCGGTATCGGCGCAGATCACCGTGACTCCAAGCTCCGTCAGGTACAGCGTGGCCAGCAATCCGATGGGGCCGCTTCCCAATACCAGCGCGATGTCGCCGGGCTCGGGCCGACCGCGGTTGACGGCCTGCATGGCGATGGATGCGGGTTCGCCCATGGCGGCGATGTCCAGCGGGAGATCGTCGGGAACGGGGCACAGCTTCTCCACCGGGACGCTGATCAGTTCTGTCAGTGCCCCATCCGAGTAGCAGCCCAGGCAGCCCACGTCCTGGCAGACGTTGTACCGGCCGGTGAGGCACGGGCGGCACTCGCCGCAGTAGATGATGGGGTTGACGGCAACGCGGTCGCCGATGCTGATCTCCTGGACTGTGTCCCTTCCGGAGCCCCCGGTGCCGGTCTTCGCAGGCGCGAGGGCCTCCACGATGCCGGAGAACTCATGGCCTTGGACCAGGGGGAGCTCCGTGGGATAGTCGTCCTCCCAGATATGGAGGTCGGTGCCGCAGAGGGTGACGTTGTGGACCCGGACGAGGGCGTGGCCCGGTTCAAGGACGGGCTCAGGAGAATCCCGAAAAGCAATGGTCTCTTTGGAGACGGTGATCGCGGACAGCACTGGGGGACCTCAGTTCTGCGCGGCGGTCTGCGCGGCTGCCGGCTGCGCAGCATCAGCGCCGAAGAAGATGTTCCACTGCCGCACGGTCCGTTCCTCAATGAGCCCTGCTTGATGGAACGGGTCCTGGTCCATAAGGGCTTCGACGTCGGCTTTGGTGTCACCGTCGATGATCAGCAGCGCGCCTGGTGATTCCTCCGGACCGAAAGGGCCGCTCTTGAGGAGGCGACCGCCGTCGAACTGGGCTTTGAGGAACTCCACGTGAGCGGGCCGGACTGTATCCCGGCCGGCAGACGTCGAGTCGGAGTAGGCGTATGTAACGGCAAACGTGGCCATGAGGGTGTCCTCTTCATTGAGTGAGTGGGGCTTTTCTCAATGCTGGGCAACGCATTAGCTCTTGTCCAATACTTAGTTGGTCTCTCACCATGTGCAGAAAACACATAGTGGGCTAGTCCCCAGGTGTTGGCAGCACCTCCTCAGCCAGTTGGATTGCCGCCCGAACGGCCGGAGACATGGAGCCAGGGTTCCAGGCGAGTCCGGAAAACAGGAGGACGTCGTCGCCTTGAAGCGGCAGGAAGACGATGCCCGCAGGCATGATCCCTTCAATGGACCCGGGCATCAGGCTGATGCCCACGCCACCGGCCACCAAGGACAGTGCCGTGTAGGGGTCGGAGACCTCCTGGGCGATCCTGGGGCGGAAACCGGCGGCAGCACACGCCGCGAAGGTGACCTCACGCAGCGTGGACCCTTGGGCGGCAGGCATGGTGATGAACGGATCATTGGCCAGCTCGGCCATTTCCACGGAGGCCTGTCCGGCAAGGGGGTGGTCTGCCGGCAGGGTAACCCCCAGGCGCTCAATGGCAATACAGCGGGTGGCCAGCGACGGAGCGTCGATGGGTAGGCCGATAAAGGCCAGGTCCAGTGCACCGTTGCCCAGTTGGTGAAGTGCTTCCTGGGTCAGCAAGCCTCCCCGCAGCGTCACGTCGAGTTGCGGGTAGCGCTGGCGCAGGGCCCGTGTCAGTGGGGGAAGCGTGGCATGGTTCAGTGCACCCGAGAAGCCGATGGCGATTTTGCCATAGACGGTCCCCGTTCCGGCGCTGACAGCCCTGCGTGCCAGGTCCACTTCGTCCAGGATCCGGCGTGCGTGCGGCAACAGGGAATGCCCGGCCGGGGTCAGCGTGACGGACCGGGTGTTGCGGACAAAGAGCGGTGCGCCCAAGCCCTTTTCGAGCTTCTTGATGGTTTGGCTCAACGGCGACTGTGCCATGCGGAGCCGTTCTGCCGCCCTGCCGAAGTGCAATTCCTCTGCTACTGCCAGGAAGGCCTCAATTTGCCGCAGTTCCACGTTGCCTCCCGGATTCTCGCGCTTCAGTGCAAGGCTATATTGGGTTTGCGGTCCGCGATGCAGCCGACCGGAAAAGCACTACGGAGGCATCATGGCCAACTCGGCGTCGGGGGAGTCCGTGATCGAACGCGTCGTGAAGATCATGGACGCGTTTTCCAAAGGCCAGCCGTGGCTTCCCCTGAAGGACATGGTCCGGATTACCGGCATGTCCCGCAGCACAGTGCATCGCCTGGCCATGGACCTGGCAGCCAACGGACTCCTGGAGCGCAACGCTGCCGGCGAGTTCGGCGTCGGAATGAAGATGTGGGAACTGGCCTCCCGCAGTAATCCCCTGGAGGAATTCCGACGTCGCGGTTTGCCGTTCCTGGAAGGTGTGCACGCGGCGGTGCGGGAACACGTTGCCCTGTCCATTCCGGATGTGGAAACCAACAGTGTTCTTTACCTCGAACGCCTGGACCGGCATGGAACGGTCATGAACCTGGCGGAGGTTGCCGGCCGTCTGGACATCCACACGACGTCGTCGGGAATGGCCATGATGGCGCACATGCCGGGCTGGGTTCAGGACCGGTTCCTGGCAGGAAAGCTGGAGAAGACCACGCAGGCAACGGAGGTGGACCCTGCCAGGATCAGGAGCCACCTCGCCCAGATCCGTGAGCGTGGCTATGCCCGTTTGGTGGGTGTCCTGGTGGAGGAAAACACGGCCTATTCCGTGCCGGTGTTTGGCCAGGGCCAAGCCGTCATAGGTGCCATTTCCGTCGTCGTGCCCTCTGTGGACGAAGACGCCGGGCTGATACTCCCGGTCCTGGTGGCCGCAGGCCGCGGCTTGTCCCGGACCATGGGTGCTGAACGCCGGCCTTATGGCTCCCGTCCGTGGTTGTCCCACCTGGAGCCCTGACGGGTCAGATAAGAGACGTATCCCGTTCAACGGGAAGTTGTGCCGCTGCGTGTGACCTGGGTCCTACAGTCGATTCCAGAGGAACAATCGCCTGTGATCTGGAGCACAGCTACGGGAGTCGTTATCAACGGCTACCGGGCGGGCTGCACAACAAAGCAGCAGCCGGCGGTTTGTATCTCGTCCAATTCTTTGCCGGGCAAGGCACCATGGCGGTGCCACTTCCCGCGGCACTCAATGAGGAGACAGTATGGGACACGTGCAGCAGCACTCGCCCTCGGACGCCAACAATGCGGCCTCGCCGCTTGGAACAGAACCGGTTGGAACAGAGCCGGTTGAACACGTCAAAATGCCCAAGAAGGCGGCACTCGCCTCCTTCCTCGGATCCACCTTGGAGTACTACGACTTCTTCATCTACGGCACTGCCGCCGCCCTGATCTTCCCCAAGATCTTCTTCCCCGGCGGCGACCCCGTAGTGGCATTGCTCGGAGCGATGGCGACGTTCGGCGTGGGCTACCTTGCCCGGCCACTCGGCGGATTGGTGATGAGCCACTACGGTGACAAGATCGGCCGCAAGCAGGCACTGATGGTCACGCTGGTGATCATGGGCGTTGCCTCCATCGGCATCGGATTCCTGCCCACATATGGACAAATCGGCTACTGGGCAACGGCGTTGTTGCTGCTGGGCCGTCTGGCCCAGGGCTTCTCTGCCGGCGCTCAAGCCGCAGGTGCCTCGACCCTCACCATGGAACACTCACCCGAAGGCCGTCGCGCGTTCTTCACCAGCTTCGTGATGACCGGATATGCCTCTGGAATGGTGCTGTCCACGGTGGTCTTTATCCCCTTGGCAGCCCTGCCCGAAGAGCATCTGCTCAGCTGGGGCTGGCGCGTGCCGTTCTGGCTCTCGGTAGTAGTGCTTGCGGTGGCCTACTGGATCCGGACCCGCTTGGATGAGCCCCCGGTGTTCGAGGAAATCGTGGAGCATGACAAGCCCAAGGCCATTCCCGCCGTCGCGGTCATGAAAACCCAGTGGCGCGACGTCCTGCGCGTTGGCGTGGTGATGCTGTTCTCCGTCATGCAGACCACCTTCACCGTGTACGCCTTGGCCTATGCCACCGGCCCTGCCGTGGGGATCGACCGCACCCTCATGCTCACCGTGAACGCCGTGACCATCGGCCTGTCCATGGTGACCATCCCCATCTCGGCCATGATCTCGGACCGCGTTGGCCGCAAGAAGGTCCTTCTGGTGGGTGCCCTTGGCTGCGCTTTGACCACCATCGGCTATTTCTGGGCCATCAGCGAGCAGAACATCGCCCTGATCTTCCTGTTCGGTTTCCTGAACATGACGGTCTTCTACTCCTGCTGGAACGGCGTGTGGACGGTGTTCTTCCCTGAGATGTTCCCCGCAGCAGTCCGCTACTCCGGCATGGCGATCGGCAGCCAGATCGGCTTGATCCTGGCTGGCTTCGCACCGGCCATCGCAACCCTCTTGGCCCAGCCCGGACCGAACGGGTGGTGGCCGGTAGCGGGCTTCACCATCCTGTGCCTGGTGGCTTCGGGCATCGCCATCATGACGGCCCGGGAAACGTACAACGTCCCGCTCGAAGACCTTGGCAAACCGCGCACTTCCCTCAAGTAGCAAACAGCACGCACGACGCCGGGCGGCAGCTTCCGCCGCCCGGCGCGGTCCCTTCCACGTCAGAACCACAGCAAACGACTCATTTGCCCCGAAAGTTGGATTACCCGATGACTTCGTCAGCAACCGCACCCCGCATCTTCCGCGTTGGAATCGCGGGTTGCGGCGCCATTTCCCGCAACCACCTGGAAGCTTTCCTTGCATTGGACAACGTCCGGGTGGTGGGCGTCTGCGATGTGGATCCGGACCGGGCCTCAGCAACAGCCAAGACCTGGGGAGTCCCGAACGCGGTCACCAGCGTGGACGAGCTCCTCGCCCTGGACCTGGACATCGTTTCCGTCTGTACGCCGCATCCCACCCACGAGGACGTGGTGCTGAGGGCAGCCGCAGCCGGAATCAACGTTCTCTGCGAGAAACCCATAGCTACCAGACTGGAGTCCGCTGAGCGCATGGTGTCAGCCTGTGAAGACGCCGGAGTCCAGCTGGGGGTCCTTTTCCAGCGCCGCTTCTGGCCGGCGTCGCAGAAGATCCGCACCGCGATTGACGATGGCACGCTGGGCAAGGCGATCATGGCCCAGTGCTCGGTCATGCTGCACCGCGACCCGGACTACTACAACCGCGACACCTGGCGTGGCACGTGGGAGAACGACGGCGGCGGGGTGCTGATGTCCCAGGCCGTGCACCAGATCGACCTCCTCCAGTGGTACCTGGGGGACGTGGCCGAGGTTTACGGAAAGGTCAACACCTACCGCCACGGCGATTACATAGAGGTAGAAGATTCCGCAACGGCGGTGATCACCTTCACCTCCGGAGCCATGGCAACGCTGGAGGCCTCCACCGCGGTATCGCCCAACCTTGGAATCCAGCTCCGCATTACCGGCGAAACGGGCGCCTCGGCTTCCCTGACGGAGTTCCCGGAAGGCAGCGATGGTCGACTCGACCTGTGGGCGGTGGGTGAGCGAATCGTCGTCGAGCCTGTCCATCCTGAAGGCGTTGAACCGAACGTCGACCTGTCCGTCATCAACGGCCAGCTGATCCCGTTCCACAAACTGCAGGTGAAGGACTTCGTGCAGGCGCTGGAAACCGGCACCGAACCGGCCATCACGGGCAAAGACGCGCTGAAATCCTTGCGGATCCTGCTGGCAATCTACGAGTCCTCACGCACCGGCCAACCTGTCCGCTTCGCCGCAGTACAGCCTACCCACGCAGCCATTCCAGAGCTGCGCGGACGTGAAAAGGTGGCTCGTTGACCATGGTTTCCACCACGCCCTCAGCGGGAATGCCGCTGACCCTGGGCCGCAACGGCCGCACCCCCAAGACACTCCGCAACCGCCTCGCGTCGGCCCCCATGGAACGCAATTACGGCACCACGGATGGGCACATCACCGAGCAATACATTGACTACCTTGTGACCCGCGCCAAGGCCGGCCTTGGCATGGTGACCACCGAAGCGACGTTTGTCCGCGCCGACGGCAAGGGCCGCACGCACCAACTCGGCCTGCACACGGACCACATGATCCCCGGGCTCCGCCGCCTCACCGACGCCCTGCACGCCGAAGGTGCGCTGGCCGCCGTCGAACTTAATCACGGTGGCCGCACCGCGCAGTCCGCCGTTTCCGGGTTCAAGAACCTCGCGCCGTCGCCGGTTCCCTGCCCGACGGCGGGTGGCGAGGTTCCGCGGGAACTCACCGCTGCCGAGTGTTATGAACTCGTGGCTGCCTATGCTGCTGCGGCGAAGCGCGCGGTGGCCGCTGGTTTCGACGTCATCAACCTCCACGGCGCGCACGGGTACCTGATCCACCAATTCATGTCGCCCATTTCCAATCACCGTAAGGACGAGTTCGCGGCCCCGGAGTTCTTCATGAACCTGGTCATTGATGCCGTTCGCGAAGCAGTGCCGGACACGATCGTGGGCATGCGCGTTTCCGTGCTGGAAGGTCCAGCCGATGGCATCAACGCAGAACAGCAAGTGGCCATCATCGGGAAAGCCCATCTTGACAAGCTCGACTTCCTGGACCTTTCCGCAGGCAGCTACGACGCCGGCGAATGGATCGTCCAATCGGGGGAGTGGAAGCCCGGAATCTTGTCCGACCACGCCCAGGCCTACCGCCAGTTCGGTCTCCCTTTGGGCATGGCCGGACGACTCAACAGCCCGGAAATCATTGAAGAAGTCCTCGCACGCGGCACCTGCGATTTCGTGAGCCTGGCGCGCGCCATCCACGCGGATCCTGCTTTTGTGGGCGGCGTGCTGCGCGGCGAACGCTACCGGCCGTGCATCGCCTGCAACGTCTGCATCGATAACCTGGGGCTCGGCCAAGTCACCTGCACGGTCAATCCTGCCGTGGGTCGTTCCCGTGTTCCCGTTTCAACCCCGGCCGTCCGCTCCGCCTCGCGAGTGCTGGTGGTGGGTGCCGGTCCTGCCGGGCTTACCGCTGCCCGCGAACTCGCCGAAGCGGGCGCCCTTGTGACCTTGGTGGACGACGGCGCACGGCCCGGCGGGCAGTTCGCGCTCGCCGAGCGTATGAGGTCCACGCCGGACTTCCACCGTTTCGCCGACTGGTCAGCCTCGGAGAACGAGCGCCTCGGCGTAGAGGTCCGCTTGGGTACCCATGCTGACACGTCCGACGTCGGTGGGTTGGTCCGCGATTTCGGCGCCGACGCAGTTGTCATCGCTACTGGTGGTCGTCGGCCTGAGGCAGGGTTTGTTGGCGGCGACTCGCCTCTCGTCTCCGATATCCGTGACTGGCTCGCTGCCCACCCGGAGATCCTGGACGGTTCTGCGGAGGTCTTTCCGGAAGCCGTGACCATCTGGGGCGCTGATTCCGTGGCCATGAGCGTGGCCGACACCCTGGCGGCCCTCGGAACTTCGGTGCTGGTGGTCGGACCGCAGGAAGCGCTGGCCCCGGAATCCGGACGTCGCGCCAAGATCCTGGCCGTGCCGCGCCTTGAAGCCAACCCGAAAGTGCGGATCTTCCTGGCCAGCACCATCGAGGAGTTTGACGGCAGCCGCGTACGGATCAGCCGGGCGGGTGTTCAGGACGAGTGGATTGAAGCCCCGGGGGAGCTGCTGGTCTCGCGTTCGGTCCTGCCCTTGGACGGTCCCCTCACTCTGGAGCAACGGGAAGCTGGGCTCAGCCTGTCCGCTTCCGTTCCCGTCGCAGTGGCCGGAACGGTCGTCGATAAGACGCCAGCCATCGTGTCCAACGCGGTCAAGAGCGGCTACGACGCAGCCCAACGAATTGCCGCTGCCCTGACTGCGAGTGATGACACTGATGGTGCCGAGCTCGCTGGAAACGTGCCGGATCGCCGTAGCTTTTCGGCGATCTCGCAGCTGACCGGCGATCCCGCTTCTCCCGGTGCCTCTGCCCCCGTCGCCAATCTACCCCTCGGCACGCCAGTGCGTCGGCTCGGACTTGCACAGCTCTCCCTTGTGGGAACCGCACCCCCGGACCTGGTAAGCATCGCCGCTGAGGCCGGGTTCGACTTCATCGGTGCACGCGTACGTCCCGTGACACCCACGGAGCGCCCGTACAACCTCCAGCCCGGCTCGCCCATGCTTCGCGAAACCTTGGTTCGAATGGCCGACACGGGAATCACCGTTGAAGACATCGAGTTCCTGCTTCTGGACGGAACCGGCCTGCAGAATGGCGCCGATCAACGCGAAGCCTGGCTGCGGATGATGGAGGCGGGTCAAGCTCTGGGAGCGTCCACGCTGACAGTTGCGTGTGCGGATCCGGACCTGGACCGTTTCGGGGATCATCTGGCGCAGATGACCCAGGACGGCAAAGCCTACGGAATCGTCCCCACGTTGGAACCCATCGCATATCAGACCGTCCGTTCGATCCCGCAGGCCGTTGAACTCGCGGACCGGGCAGGCTGCAAGATCGTGGTGGATGCACTCCACGTCAACCGCTTCGGCGGCACATGGGCCCAACTCGAAGACGCCGCGGGCCTGGTCCCCATGATCCAGCTCTGCGACGGTCCGTCCATCCCGCCGCCCGGCAGGGAAGGACTGATCCTTGAGTCACGCTCGGAACGGGGTGTGCCGGGTGAAGGCCAATTCGACCTTCCAGCCATGCTCGCGTCGTTCCCCGCCGACACCCCCGTCAGCGTCGAAACCCCTTCCGGAAGCAGAGTGGCCGTCATGGGCGAACTCGCATGGGCCAAACAGCTGAAGGCAGCAGCCAACTCAGTCCTCACCACCCCCGTATTTACCTGGAGCACCACGTGAACAACACCCCATCCCTCCCCACCCTTGACTGCGATGTCCTCGTCATCGGCTCAGGAGCCGGAGGCCTCGCTGCGGCAGTGACAGCGGCCTACCACGGGCTGAAAGTCATCGTCGTGGAAAAGTCCGGAGTCTGCGGCGGCGCAACCTCGTGGTCCGGCGGCTGGGCGTGGGCTCCCGGTAACCCACTGGCGAAAGCCGGGGGCGTCAACGAAGACAAGGAGACATTCCGGGCTTATCTCCGTGCCGTCCTCGGCGACGACTATCGGGAGCAGAACGTAGAGGCCTTCCTCGAGGCTGCCCCACACATGGTGGGCTTCTTCCAGGAAAAGACGTCACTGCAATTCGTTCCGGGCAGCAAGATCAACGACATCTACGGCAAGCTCCCAGGCGCCGGCAAAGGCAACCGCTCTGTAGGGCCCAAACCCCTTAATGCCCGGACCATCAAGCCGGCCCTTCGTCACAAGATGCGCCATCAGCTGTACGAGACGTCCTTCCTCGGCATGGGCATCATGGCAGGGCCGGACCTCAGCAAGTTCCTCTCAGCGTCACAGGGCAACCTCAAAGGGATCTTCCACGCGGGGTGGCGTTTCGGCTTCCACCTCCTGGACCTGCTGACCCACCGCCGCAACATGCAGTTGGTCAACGGCACAGCGCTCACCGGCAGGCTTATGAAGTCCGCGGATGACCTGGGCGTCGACATCCGCGTCTCTACCCCTGCCACAGCGTTGCTCAGCGACGACGACGGCAAGGTGACCGGCGCCGTCGTGCGTTCTCCGGAAGGCGCGCTGCAGATCAACGCTGGCCGCGGCGTCGTGCTGGCCACCGGCGGTTTCCCCAACGATGTCCAGCGTCGCAAGGAGCTGTTTCCCAAGACTCCCACCGGATGGGAGCACTGGACACTTTCACCGCGGGAGACGGCCGGCGACGGCATCAACCTGGCCCAATCCGTCGGTGCGCGCTTCAAGACGGACGTGAAGTCGCCGGCCGCATGGTGCCCGGTGTCGCTGGTGCCATACCGCAACGGCCGGACCGGGGTGTTCCCGCACATCATGGACCGAGCCAAGCCCGGCAGCATCGGTGTCCGTTCGGATGGGAAGCGGTTCGTGAACGAGGCCAACGGCTACTACGACTACGTTGACGCACTCATCGCAGCGACCCCGGAAGGGGAGGCCGTGGAGTCGTGGCAGATCGCGGACAGTCGGTTTGTGCGTAAATTCCCGCTCGGAATGGCCAAACCGCTGCCCGTGCCGTTGTTTCCCTATCTGCGTTCCGGATACCTCCTCAAGGGCCGGACGCTGGAAGAACTTGCCACGAAATGCGGCATCGACCCCGCAGAGTTGCGCCGCACTGTGGCGAGGTTCAACGCCAACGCCCGTGACGGCGTCGATCCCGACTTCGGACGCGGCGAGACGGCTTTCAACCGCTACGGCGGCGATCCCACCAACCAGCCGAACCCGTCATTGGGGCCCATCGAGAAGGGGCCGTTCTACGCGGTGCGTGTGGTGCCGGGCAGCTTCGGCACGTTTGCGGGGGTCTACACGGATGGCCGGTCCAGGGCCCTCAATGACGACGGCGTCCCCATCGAGGGCCTGTACGTCGCCGGCAACGACCAAGCCAACGTCATGGGCGGGCATTACCCGGCGGGCGGCATCAACCTGGGCCCGGCGCTGACGTTCGGGTACATCGCGGGCCGTCACCTCGCCGGCGTGGACAGCTACGAGGACGACGGCACGCGCGCTGACGCGGAGATCTCTCACTAGCCCGGAACTGCCGGCAACGCAGGGCTCCAGCTACCGTCCCGTCAACCGCGGAACCGCGGGCACCGTGGTGACGGGTGCCGGAGCCGGTGGGGGAGCAGGTGCTGCGAAGGGTCCGCTGGGGTAAAGGGCAGTGGCTTCCACCATGTAGTTGGCCCACTGGGGTCCAGCGATCATGTAGCCGTCCAGGGATTTGTAGAACTTTCCGTTGATGGTGACGTTCTGCCCGGCCCGCTGCTGTCCCGCCGTCGTATCGCCGAAGAACGACGCCGTGGAAAGAGAGGTGGTGTAACCGGCCACCCACGTGGCCCCGTTGTTGTTGGACGTGCCGGTCTTGGCAGCCACGGGAACCTTGGTGTGGACCTTGGGCTCGATCCACACACCGGAGCCCATCTTGAGTACATCCTGCAGGACGGCATTAACGCCACGGGCCACCGCCGGTTTCACCGCCTCCCGGCACTGGGGTGTTTGGGCTTCGAACTGGCGGCCCTGGGCATCGCTGATCTCAGTAATCGCTATGGGTGCGCAGTACGTGCCGTCATTGGCGAAGGTTGCGTAGGCGCTCGCCAGGACCAGTGGTGCAACGCCGATGGAGCCCAGCAGATTGCCGATCTGGTGCATGTTCACCGGAGCGTTGTCGAGCCCGCTGTGCAGGCCCACCGTATCCACCATTTTCTGGATGCCGCAGAAGTCCAACTGGGCTGCGGTAGCGAAAGTGGCCGTGTTGATGGAGTTGTAGAGGCCGTAGTTGATAGGCATGGCGCGGTAATAGCCCGGATCGTTGTTTTGCAGGTCGTCGTCGGCCCCCAGGTTCTGTGCCTTCTGGGCGGAGCTGTAGCCGCCCAACACCCTTCCGCAGCTGGAACGCCACGGGAACCCCACGGGGTAGACCCTGCGTGAGGCGTCAACCACGGCAGTGGGGTGCTTGCCTTGGTTGAGCCACTCGGCGTAAATGAACGGTTTCATGGTGGACCCCGGCTGGAACCCGCCGGCGCCGTTGAGGTCGTATCCGTTCTCGTCCTTGGCGTCCACGTTGAAGTTCAGCTGGGTATCGTATTTTCCTTCCTGCGGCACGAAGACCGTGTTTTGGGCCATCGACAGGATCTTTCCGGTGCCGGGCTGCACTGTGGTCATGGCCGCGCCCCACTTGTCCGGGTTGTCCCCGGCGGAGGCGTCCACTTGGGCCTGGGCAACTGCTTGGAGCCTGCTGTCCAAGGTGGTGGTGATAGTGAGGCCGCCCCGGTAGAGCAGGCGTTCGCGCTCGTTAACGGTGGAACCATAGGTCTCGTCGTTGAGGATCAGGTGGGAGACGTAGTCACAGAAGTAGGTGGCTATAGCTGCCCCCGCGCACCCCTGCCGGGAAGGCGTGATGTTCAGCTCTATGGGTGTTGCCACTGCCACGCCGTGGTCTACTGCCGTGATCATGCCCTGTTCCAGCATCCGGTCCAGGACGAGGTTGCGCCGGCTCAACGCTGCATCCGGGTCCACGGTGGGGTCGTAAATGCTGGGCCCATTGACCAGGCCGGCAAGGAGCGCGGCCTGTGGAAGGGTCAGGTCCTTCGCGGAGGTGCTGAAGAAGTATCGCGATGCGGCTTCAATGCCGTAGGCGTCCCGGTTGAAGAACACGATGTTCAGGTAACCCTCAAGGATCTGTTCCTTGTTGAACCGCTTCTCCAGCTCGAGGGCGAGTTTGACCTCACGGAGTTTGTCTCCCATGGTTTTCTGGCCGCTGAGCACCACGTCTTCAGGACGCCCCTCGGACAGCCGCGACTCGTTGAGCACGTTGGTGACGTATTGCTGGGTCAGCGTGGATGCCCCTTGCCGTGTCCCTTTTGTCAGGTTGGAACTCAACGCCCGGATGATGCCTTGCGCGTCTACGCCGGCGTGATCGTAAAAGCGGCTGTCTTCGATGGCCACGATGGCTTCCCGGATGAACGGCGACATCTCCTCCAAGGGAACCTTGACCCGGTTTTCTGCGTAGAACGTGGCGATGTGTTGGCCGTCTGCGGAGACCATGGTGCTGGAAAGGGAGGGGGAATCGACGTTCAGCTCGCTCGGCAGGTCCTCATAGAAGCCGATCGACCCGCCCACGGTGGTGCTGGTGAAGGCCACCACGGGGACCACCAGCCCGGAGATCAACACTCCGCAGAGGATACTCACCAGGAAGTAACCGAAGACCCTCAGGAGGACCTTGCCGAGACCGATCTTTGGACCCTTGTTGCGCGCCATTTTCGTGCCATTCCGTCGGGATGTCAGGCTGAAAAGTAGCTACAGAATACGTCCGGCAATGCGGTGGGGAAATGGCTGGGAGCCCAAATAAGGTCGCAAATCGGACTCAATCCAGCGGCAGCGTGACCCTGACGCTGGTGCCCCGCCCGAGTGCGGAGTCGATGTCTACTGTCCCGCCGGCGTCGTGCACTGCGATGGACATCAGCAGCAAGCCAAAACCGTGCCGCCGGCCGCTGGGCGAGGCGTGGATTTCAAAACCGGCGCCGTCGTCCGTGATGGTCAGCTGGATGCCGTGATAGACGGCGTTGAGTCGGACGGTGAGCTCGCTGGCGCCGGCGTAATTGAGGGTGTTGCTGAAGGTTTCCTGCGCCACGTGATAAAGGAGGGCGGCGGCTTTCGATGAGATCTCGATGCCATGATGCGGGGTGTGCCAGTGCACGGTGACGCCGGTGCGTCGGAGCGGCGCGGCGAGTCGGTCGATGCATCCAGCGACGCCCAGCGCGTAAAAATCCACGGGGTGTTGATCCTGGATGATGCCCTTCACGGCAACTACCTCACTGAGTGCTGATGACTGCTCCATTGCGTCCCCCACATCGATGTCTTTCATACTTGAGATTCGTTGCCGAAACCCCTCGGTATTGGTGTTCCGACTGATTCCAGCGTGGCGCCGCTATATCAAGGAACCTTTTCGTTTGGCTCAAGTTCGCATCAAGTTTGTGGGGGAGGCTTGCAGGAGTCATGCCTCGTTTCTACGGAGCGAGGCTACGCCGGAGGTTTGCCCAACATATGCAGTGGCTGTGAAGGTTCACCAGTGCCGGCGGTCTGCCTCCCGGGCTGCTTCTTCGATGCGGTACCGGTGGGCTGCCCATTCCTCGGAGTTACGGCCGGGGATGTTGGGATCGCCCGGCCTCTGCCCCGCGGAGCCATCGATGAGCTCGCGGATGATGTCTGCGTGCCCCGCGTGCCTGGCGGTTTCCACGCACATGTGAACCAGTATCTGGTGGAGCGTGACGTTCTTCTTCTCGTCCGACCACCACGGCACCACGCCCGGTGCGTCCAAAGGGAGGGTCTCGATGGTTTCATCGCTGTGCTTCGCGGAAAAGTGGTGCAACTCCAGGATTTCTTCCCGGCTCTCGGTGGCAGGGACCCACATATCGGAATCCGGTTCGGCGTCCTCCGCCAGCCACGGCATCTCCCTGCCGCTGGGCCGCCCGAATGTCACCCCGAAATAGTCGAGCTCCACGCTGGCCACGTGCTTCACGAGGCCCAGCAGATTGGTTCCTGTGGGAGTCATGGGCCTGCGGGCGTCATACTCGCTGAGGTTCTCCACCTTGCCGAGCAGGTCCGCCCTCCGGAGCCGCAGATACCCGAGCAACATCGCTTTGTCATCCATGGGGAGCACTTTACAGAAAGGCGGGACCCGCGACTTCGCTGGAACACTGTGGCTTCGCCGGAAAGTTCCAGCGGTCTCGCACGTTTCCAGCGACGGGGACGTGACCAGGTACTGCTTTATTCCTCTCTTCGGCATCGCGTTGACTTCAACCCAAGCCAGTGGCGGACCCGGCGAAAGACGCCGGACCCTGTCCAGCCACGAGTGTTAGGAGCAACTCCTTGTCACTTCAATTCCCCCGCAGAACGCTTCTTCAGGGCGCCGGTGCCCTGTCCCTGGCAGCAATGGTCAGCTCGATGTTCGCCCGGAACGCGTGGGCTGAAACCGAACCGGATGCGGCGGAGTTCGCAGCGTTGCGAAACCGCTGGGTAGACCAGATCACGGGCCGGAATGTCATCCAAGCGGGCGATCCGGACTTCGCCAAAGCGGTCGCTGCCGTGAACACCAAAGCCGCCGACTCCTTGGCAAAACTCAACCGGGCGTCCGGGCGGACATCGGTCTTCACGGATCTGTCCTTCGCCAAGGATGCGGAGATGGTCACCACGTATACGCGCCTTTCCCAGCTCGCCACTGCCTGGGCGACACCCACGGCGGCAGTGTTTGGGGATGCCTCAGTGCTGGCAGATATCAAAGCCGGGCTTGCTGATGCCAACACCCTTTGCTACAACGACGCCAAGGAAGAGGTTGGCAACTGGTGGTCGTGGGAGATCGGCGTTCCCCGTGCGCTCGCGGACGCCATGGTCCTGCTGCACGCCGAGCTGTCCGCCGTCGAAATCCAGGCCTACTCAGCGGCGATTGACCACTTTGTGCCCGACCCCTGGCTGCAGTTCCCACCCAAACGCGGAAAGATCACGTCCGTGGGGGCCAACAGGGTGGACCTGTGCCAGGGAATCATCATCCGGTCCCTGGCTGGCGAAGATCCGGCCAAACTCAAACATGCAGTCGCCGGACTCAGCCAAGTGTGGCAGTTCGTCACCAGCGGGGATGGAATCTTCCGCGATGGTTCGTTCATCCAACACAGCACCACCCCTTACACGGGCTCCTACGGTGTAGTCCTCCTCACCGGTTTGTCCAAGCTGTTCTCGGTGCTGGGAGGCTCGGCATTCGAGGTTTCCGACCCGTCGCGCAGCATCTTCTTCGACGCCGTGGAGGGTTCGTTTGCTCCCGTGATGATCAACGGAGCCATGGCCGATTCTGTTCGCGGCAGAAGCATCAGCAGGGAGGCCAACACCGGCTACGACCTCGGGGCATCGGCCATCGAGGCCATCCTGCTCCTGGCCCGGGCCATGGATCCGGCCACTGCCGCCCGGTGGAGGGGATTATGCGCTGGCTGGATTACCCGCAATACCTACCGCCCAATCCTTGGCAGTGCAAGCGTGCCCAGGACGGCACTGGTGAAGGAACTCCAAGCCACAGGCGTTGCTCCCGTAGCAGAACCGGCAGGCCACAGGCTCTTCCCGGCGATGGACCGCACCATGCACCGGGGACCCGGATGGGCATTGTCGCTCTCCATGTCCAGCAATCGCATTGCCTGGTACGAATGCGGCAATGGAGAGAACAACCGCGGCTATCACACGGGTTCCGGCATGACCTACTTCTACACGTCCGACCTCGCCCAGTATGATGACGCGTTCTGGGCCACGGCCAACTACAACCGCCTCCCCGGCACCACCGTGGACACCAGGCCCTTGCCGGACAAGGTGGAGGGTGAATGGGGCGCTGCGGTCCCCGCCAATGAGTGGAGCGGCGCCACAGCGCTGGGCGAGGTTGCCGCCGTCGGGCAGCATCTGGTGGGGCCGGGCCGCACGGGCTTGTCTGCAAGAAAGTCCTGGTTTGTCAGCGGCGATGTCACCGTATGCCTCGGCGCGGACATCAGCACTGGGTCCGGCGCCCGCGTGGAAACCATCGTTGACCACCGCAACCTCCACCAAGGCAGCAATGCACTCACGACGACGGCAGGCACCATCGCCGGATCGGCTGGCAGCGCTGAGGTACTGAGCGATGGGCGCTGGGTCCATTTGGAGGGTTTCGGAGGCTACGCCATGCTGGACGATTCTCCACTTCACGTGCTTCGGGAAACCCGGTCAGGCAGTTGGGCTGGGGTCAACGTCAACGGCAGTACCACGGTCCACCAGCGTAACTTCGCCACGCTCTACATAGACCACGGCGCCGGATCTGCCCCGGCCAGCTATGCGTATGTGGTGGCGCCAGGAGCCTCGCCGAACCTGACCCAAGAACTGGTGCAGGGAAACAAATACAGGGTGATCCGCAATGATTCCACAGCGCAATCCGTGGAATTCAAAGCCGCGAAGACCACGGCAGCCACGTTCTGGAAGCCCGGGACAGCAGGGGACTTGGGAGCGTCCGGAGCTGCCTGTGTGGTGTTCTCGAGGCACGGCAACGTCCTCAATCTGGCTTTCAGCGAGCCAACGCAAGAGGCTGCCAGCCTCACACTGACCCTGCCCGAGGGCACGTGGTCCAGCGTGGTGGAGGGTGCCGGCACACTGGGGACAAATGCTGCGGGACAAACCACCCTGACGTTGGACACCGCCGGGCTCAGCGGCCAGACAAAGCTCATCAAGCTCAGCCGCTAGACCTTCGTTGTGAGGCCCGTTCTGCACCCCATTTCGCCCTGAACGGCTGCTAAGCGGGCCTCACAACGCGCGCGAAACCTGGGGAACCCCGCTCTTCCTGGCCCCACACGAATCACGGACAACAATGCGTGGCCGCAACCGGATTTGGTACAACGGACATGCGTCGCCTTCGGTCAGTCGACGCAACAGGACATCGGCGGCCATGACGCCCAGTCTGTGCTTGGCCGGCGAGACCGCCGTGAGTGGTATTCGGGCGAGGTCGGCCATTTCGTCGTCGTAAGAAACCAGGGCGAGGTCCTCCGGCACCCGAACCCCGTGCCTGGACGCCGCTCCTTCCAGCAAAGCCGCTTCCCGGTCGCCGAAGACCAAGGCCGCTGTGGCGCCACTTTCTGCCAGCAGCTCGAACATGTGCTCCGCCTGATCGGCTTCCCACTCCGGCTTCGTTGCGCTGAATGCCATGCGCGTGTCGGTCTCCAACCCCAACGCCGCGATGGCAGCCGTATACCCTGCGATGACCGCAGCCTGCGTGGGATTGCTGCTGCGAGCGGCCTCGTTCGCCCGCGTGAGCAGCCCAATCTTTCGGTGACCCAAGCGGTGGAGGTGCATGACGGCGTCGTACGCTCCGCCTTGGTGATCAGAGCAGACGTGTTCTGTGAGGTCGCCTGGCCCCAAGTCGTCCAGGCTCCGCTCCAGGAGGACAACCGGCACGGGCAAGGCCATGAGCTCGGCAACGCGCTGCTGGGGGTTGGCCAAGCCGGTCAGCGTTGGCACCAGGATGAGGCCATCCACTCCGGCGTCCAGGAGGAACTGGATGCTGGCGTTCTCCCGGGTGAAGTCGTAATGGTATGTGGACAACTGCAGGCTTGCACCGCGGGCGGAGAGATGTTCCTCGATCCCTTGGAGGACGCGCGGGTAATAGAGCTGCGTGTCCGGGAGCAGTACGCCGATGACAAAACGGGAGCGCTTCTGCGCACGCTGGGGTGCGGCGACGAAACTGCCTGCACCCTGCCGCCGGACCACGAGCCCTTTGCCCACAAGGTCCTCGAAGGCCCGCCGCACCGTGGTCAGGGAGAGTCCGGTCTCTGCTGCCAGTTGCTGCTCTGTGGGGAGCTTCGTCCCCACCGCCCACGTACCGGCGATGATGTCCCTGCGGAGGTCGTCACTCAGGTCCTGGAACTTCAAATTGGCCTTGGCCGTGTCTCGAAGTGCTGTGGTACCGGAGTCCGCTTGCGGTTCCTGTTTCCTCTTTGGCATGATCCATCTCCACCTGTGGACAGACAATTTCTCTTATCATGCCTCACAATTTAGAGAGTATTCAGGGAGTAATTTCCTCCCCTCGTGAGTATTTTTATGCTATTCGGGAATGCTCATTGATTCCTTGCCTTCGCCTTCCGTAGCAATGGAGGGTGTCCAACAAGAAGCCAAATATTCTCTTCATCCTCAGCGACGACCAAGGTGCGTGGGCCCTGGGCTGCGCGGGCAACACCGAGATCCACACCCCACATCTGGATGCCCTCGCTGCCCGTGGGACGCGCTTGGAGAACTTCTTCTGCGTCTCTCCCGTGTGCTCACCAGCGCGCGCCAGCCTGATGACCGGGGAGATCCCCTCACGGCACGGCGTCCACGACTACTTGGCCGGCGTTGAAACGGGACCTGAAGCAGTGGACTACCTCCAAGGGCAAGCACTGTTCACGGATGCCCTGGCCGATGCCGGCTACCGCCTGGGCCTCTCCGGCAAATGGCATCTGGGGGCCAATGACGTTCCGAGGAAAGGCTTCAGCCACTGGTTTGCGCTGGAGGGTGGCGGCAGTCCCTATGACAGCTCGGTGATGTACAGGTTCGACGGCGGCACCAGCCACCGGGAACTGGTCACCGAATACTTGACGGACGCGATTACCCGCGACGCAGTGGGCTTCGTCGATGAGGCTTCGCAGGAATCCGAACCCTTCTTCCTTGCCGTGAACTACACGGCTCCCCACAAGCCGTGGAAGGGCCAGCACCCGCCCGGGTTCGAGGAACTCTACAGCGACTGCGAGTTCGTCAGTTGCCCGCAGGAGGCAATGCACCCATGGACTCCAACCGTGGAGGGTGTCCCAGTCGGCGGCGAGGCGGACGTGCGGGCCGCGTTGGTGGGGTACTTTGCCGCGGTGAGCGCCATGGACGCCGGGATTGGCCAGATCCTGCGCCGCCTGGAGGAACTGGGGATCCGGGACAACACCCTTGTGGTCTTCAGCAGTGATAACGGCTTCAACTGCGGCCACCACGGTATTTGGGGCAAGGGCAACGGGACGTTCCCGCAGAACGTCTACGATTCCTCCGTCAAGGTCCCCGCGATCTTCGCGCTCCCGGGCAGGGTCCAGCAGGGGCTGGTGCTGACGGAGCTGTTGTCCGCTTATGACGTAGCTGCCACCGTGCTGGAGCTCGCGGGCCTGGACTCCCGTCCCTTCGAGCGCGGGCCTGGGCAGTCCTTCGCGGAGCTGTTGCGCGCGCTGCCGGACCCAGCAGGGGACGCTGGCGGTAGGAACCCCGACGGCGGCGGCCCGCCCGCCGCTGCCGGGGACCGCGCCGTCGTGGTCTTTGACGAATACGGACCGGTCCGGATGATTCGCAGCACGGACTGGAAGTATGTGCACCGCTTTCCTCATGGTCCCCACGAACTTTACGACCTCGTGGCTGATCCGGGTGAACGCCTCAATCTGGTGGATCTGCCGGCGCATTCAACGCTGGTGGCCGGCATGCGGGCCCAACTGCAGGAATGGTTCCAGCGCCACGCTGCCCCCGGGCTCGATGGCAGCTGGCTTCCGGTAGCCGGCGCAGGCCAGACTGCGTCCGTGCTGGACGATCCCCTGGGGGCGTTCATTCCACCCAACTGGGATGGCACAGCCGCAGCCGGCCACGCTCTCTAGGGGACTTCGCTCAGGATGCGAGCGGTATTCGTGGCATCGCGGGACGCGTTGAGAACCACGGGGTTGCCTGATGTGGCTGCCTCGTAGGACGCCAGGACTACCTCGACGATGTGGCGGGCGTGGTCGACGCTGACTTTCGGTGTTCCGCCGTCGAGTACTGTGACGAAGTCCTGCAACTGCAGGAAGAAGCCTTGCTGGATATCCTCCGGCTGTGGCTCCCACACGGTGCGGGTGGCACCATTGCTGCGGACCAACGTTCCGTTGTGTGGGCTGCAGGAAATGGTGCCGTGTTCGCACACGACAAGGACCTCGTCCACGCGTTGGGCAGCATCGGACACCACCGAGATGCTGACGTGGACTCCGTTTCTGAGCGTCAGCGCGATGGCACCGTCGGTTTCTACGGGAACACCGAAGCGATTGAGGGTGGAGGCGTTCAACGATCCAACTGCGGCGCCACCAAACCAGATGGAGCGGTCAAGGCAGTGGCCGCCGATGTTCATGAGTGCGCCACCACCAGCCATGGCCTCGCTGAAGAACCAGTCCGGACGGCTCCCGGGACGGTAGTCGGTAGTCCTGTAATCGCGGATCATCAGGACACGGCCGAGTTCTCCGCTGGCCAGCACCTCCTCCGCCGCCAGCTTCTCCGGAAGGAAATGCTGAATCTGGCCGATCACCAAGGCCACTCCGGCCTCATCACAGGCACGGATCATGCGATCACAGTCGGCGATCGTGGTGGCCATGGGCTTTTCCACCAGCACGTGTAACCCGTGGTCCGCTGCGGCCACCACCATCTCGAGGTGCAGTGCGTGCGGAGTATTGATGATGACCGCGTGCAGGCCAGCCTCACGGAACATGGCCCGATAGTCCCCATAGACGGAAGCCCCCCATGGCGATGCGACCCTCTGTGCGGCTTCATCCCGCAGGTCGCAGACGGCGGCCAACTCCACGTTGCTGATCCGCGCTGCGGATGCTGCATGGAAGTGTGCCACGGCGCCCGCGCCAATGATCCCAAGTCGTATCAATTTCCCTCTTTAGCTCGGAGCCGGAGCGCGGGCCCGTTTGATCGGAACACCGCGCAGGTCTCCTCGATTGTTGGGCAGCCTGAAAAGAGGAATAAATGCCTAATTGGGCCGGACTCACCTGGGGTACGCCGGGGATGCCAAACCATCATCGAAACTTTCCAAAATACTCATTGAATCCTGCTTTCGGGGGCTGTGAGAGTCGTCTCACTGAACCGCATCCGGCTGGTTCCCCCTCACTCGAAAGGTGATTCCCATGGGCAAAACAGCCCGTCATCTTCGCCCGCTGGCCGCCCTGTTGGGTGCAGCGCTTGCCTTGTCCACCACTGCTTGCGGCGGAGCCACCGATGCCTCCCCGGCCGCCGAAGCCGTGGATATTTCCGGGTCCATTTCCGGCCAGACCATCAACTATTGGTCGATGTGGAAGGACGGCGAACCTCAGCAAAAGGTCATCGCCACTGCCATCGCGGACTTCGAAAAAGAAACCGGAGCCAAAGTCAGCGTCCAATGGCAGGGACGAAGCAACACCGAAAAGCTCGTCCCCGCGCTGAACACCAACAACGTCCCGGACCTGGTGGACGGAACGCTCGCCAAGCTCGCTCCGGTGATCGGCGAAACCGGGCAGGCCAGCCCCCTGACGTCCGTCTACTCGTACGAGCTGGATGGGAAGACCGTCAGCTCAGTGATCCCGGAGAAGTTCACCAGCAACGGCGTCTTCAAGGGAGAAGACGGACAGCCCTGGATGGTTCCCTACAGCATCAGCTCCGACGGCATCTGGTTCGACGCCGCCAAACACCCGGAGCTCAAAGCCACGCCGCCCGCCACCTGGGATGAATTTATTGAGGTCCTGGACAAGCTGAAGGCCGGTGGAACAGCACCCATTGCCGCGGACGGTGACATCGCCGGCTACAACTCCACATGGTTCGTCACCGCGCTGCTCCGGCTCAAAGGCGCAGGCAGCTTCAAGGCCCTCGCCGAAGACAAGTCCGGTGAAGGGTGGGACGATCCCGCTGTCCTTGAAGCAGCCCAAAAGGTGGAAACCCTGGTTAAGGGCGGATACCTCAACAGTGGCTACAACGCCAGCAAGTTCCCGGCGCAACAACAGCTCTGGGCGAACGGCGATGCGGCACTGATCCTCAACGGCTCATGGACGCCCACGGAAACCGGCTCATATGCCGCACCCGGCTTCGAATATTCCTCCTTCCAGTTCCCGGCCATCGGCGGCAAGCCAGCCAGTGCCCGCGTGGACTTCATTGGTTTCGCTGTTCCAGCAAAATCCAAGAACCAGGTTCCTGCCCAGCGACTTGCGGCGTACCTGCTGGGCGCCAAGTACCAGAACGCCCTCGGAACGGACGCCAAGGTGCTGCCGGTGAGGCAGGACGCACCGGTGGACCCCGCCGTCGCAAGCGTCAAAGCCGCCATCGACGCCGCTCCGGCCACGCACCTGCAGAACGACGGCGTGACGTTCCCCGGTTACACCGAGAAAGTCTTCTTCCCCAGGGACGATGAACTGTTCCTTGGAAAGACCACAGCCGCAGAGTTCGTGGCCAAGATGAAGGAAGCCCAGATCCAGTACTGGAAGGACAACGGCTGATGTCCGTGGGTCTGAAGGAGCCACGCGCCAGGAAAGCGGCACTGCAGAATCCGGCTTCCCGCAATCCGGTGGCCACAAGGGCATCAGCTCAAGGCCGCCGGCCGGGAAGTTCCATTGACGTGCAGCGCAAGAAACTGCTGATTCCCTTCGTGGGTCCGGCATTCGTCTTGTACACCGTCCTCTTCATCGTCCCCGCCCTGGGCGCAGTCTGGATCAGCCTCCACAAGTGGGCAGGTTCCGGACCCATGAAATTCGTGGGCCTGGACAATTACGGCCGGATTTTCCGGGACCCGCTGTTCCTGTCATCGTTCGGCAACACCCTGCTTCTGCTGTTCGTGGTGGGAGCCGCGATCTTCATTCTCGCTTTTGCCATGACGCTCGTCCTCCGGGACATGGCAGGGAAGAAAGTGGTCCGTAACGTCATCTTCTTCCCGCACCTCATCAACGCGCTCGTGTTCGGCGTCCTGGCAGGCTTCATCTTCAACCCCGGCGGCATGGTGAACAGCATCCTGGCACCTCTTGGTGTGACGGATCCGCCAAAGTGGCTGGCGCAGGACAACATCTTCCCGCTCATCATGGTCACGCTGGTCTGCACTACCACCGGCTACTTCACCACCATCCTGATGGCCGGCGTCGACCGTATTCCGCCTTACTACTACGAGGACTGTGCACTGGCAGGGGCCACCGCGTTCCAGAGGCTGCGGTATGTCATCCTCCCGCTGACCTGGGACGTCTTCGGCACCTGTGCCGTGCTGTGGACCATCTCGTCGGTGAAGATCTTCGAGATCGTCTGGGTCTTCGGTGGAAGTTCCGGGGCCGGGGTGCCGCCAACCCAGAGCTGGACGGCCGCCGTCTACACCTACGTCAACGCTTTCTCCGGACAGTCAACGCCGGCCTATGGAGCCGCAACGGCCTCTGCCGTGTTGTCCCTGGCGCTGATCTCCATCCTGGTTGTCCTGCTGCGCCGCGCAATGCGTCGCGACGCCGTCGAGTTCTAAAGGAAATGTCATGAGCGAATACAAACTGCTGGGACCCATGGCTACCACCCGCAGGCGGGGACGCCGGGGCGTCAGTCCCGCGTTGCGCGGCGAGCGCAGCGTGGTCCGTGGGATCGGGGTGGGTCTGCTGTGGTTGGTGGTCGCGATCAGCATCGCGGCACTGGTGTGGATGGTGGCACAGGCATTTCGGGATACCCGTGCCATTCTTGATGACCCTTGGGGGGTGCCGTCGTCCCTGGACTTCGGCAACTTCGTGCGGGCCTGGACGGTGGGAGACTTCGCGGTGGCCACATGGAACAGCCTGCTGACCACGGTGGTGTCCTCGGTCCTGACGGTCGCCATCGCCGCGCCGTGTGCCTACTACCTGAGCCGTGTGGACAACAGGCTGACCCGCGGTCTGAGCCTCTACTTCATCCTGGGCCTGGGTATTCCGGCACAGGTCATTCTGATTCCACTCTTCGTCATGCTGAACAAGGTGTATCTCACGGACAGCATCATCGGATTGAACCTCGTCTACATTGGGGTTTCCATGCCCTTCACGGTCTTCCTGCTGACCGCCTTCTTCCGTTCCCTCCCCCTGGAGATGGAAGAAGCCGCAGCCCTGGACGGGACCACGGCCTTCGGAACGTTTTGGCGCATCACCCTGCCCTTGGCCAAGGGAGGCATCCTCACAGCCTTCATCCTCCAGGTCATCTCGCACTGGAACGAAACCCTTCTGGCCTTGACCCTGCTGCAATCCACTGAGAAATACACGCTCCCGGTAGCGCTGATTTCGTTCGTGCAGCAGCAGACTTACTCGGGCGCTGACTGGGGCGGGCTGTTTGCCGGCCTTGTGATGGTTGTGCTGCCCATGCTGGTTATCTACGTGTGGCTGGGCAGACGCCTCACCGAGGGACTGACGCTGGGGATGGGCAAATAGACCCCCGACGCCGGGGCTACCGCGGACTTTTGTCGATCACGCAGAAGCGGTTGCCGTCCGGGTCAGCGAGGACCACGAAGTCCGGATCCTCGGGGTACAGGTCCCAGTCAACTCGTTGGGCGCCGAGCCCGATGAGCCGCTCCACCTCGGCAACCTGGTCATCCGCGTAGAGGTCAAGGTGAGTGCGGGGGTGATCCTGTACCGGTGTTTCACTGAGCATGAGGGCCAGTTGGGGTCCGGTGCCTGACGCCGGTACCAGGATCACCCACGTGTCATCGCCCGGTTCCCGTGGGACGTATCCAAGGGCTTGGTGCCAGAACCGGGTGGCGCGGGCCATGTCATTGACGCCCAGGACTGTGCTGCCGATAGTCAACATGGGGCCAGCGTAGCGGCGGTGCCCTGGCATGTCTTGTCCATTGCGCAGCACCAGTGCCACAGTGAACCATGGCCACAGAAGACGATATCCGGCGCATCTGCCTGGGCATGCCCGGTGTAAGTGAGCGTCCCAGTTGGGGACAGCCCGCCTGGTTCGCAAAGACCCTCATGGCCCGCATCTGGGAAGAAGGCGTGGGCACCGTCAAAACCGATGAACGCGAAGCGCTCGCAGCCATGAATCCGGATACCTTCTTCTGGACCCCACATCACGACCAATCCCCGCAACTCATGCTGATCAGGCTCGAGCGAATCGGCACGGACGAGTTGGATGAGCTGCTGCAGGAGTCGTACCGAATCGCCGGCGGCCCAGGCAAACCCAACTGAGTAACAGCAAACGTCCCATTGAGCGCTCAGTAGAACATGTGCTGTTACCCAGTTGGGTGCGGGCGGTCGGGCTAGACTCGGCCGCATGGGGGATCACAACACACTTGGGGAACACAACACACCGCAGCCTGCCCGCAAACTGGCAGCCGCCGTCGTGCCTTTGCTGGGGTTAATCGCCGTGGTTGTGGGCGTGATCGTGGCGTGGAACGGCATGAGTGACCAGATTGGCTGGTTTGCCTACGCGCCACTGAGCGACAGTGTGTTCGTGGGGGACAACGGCTCCTTCGTGAGTAAAGGGACCCAGCTCGGCTTGGCCGTGGCGGGGGTTGGCCTGTTGGTCCTCGCGTTCTGGGCGGGACTCGCCGTCGGCCGTCGCGGAAGCCACCCAGAGCGCTGAGTTCGCCGCAGAAACGCGAAATCGCCGGAAAGCTCCAGGCGAACTGGCAGCGTTCCGGCGATCTCGGCGCAAGCAAGCAACAGACTAGGTGAGCTTCACCTGGCGGTTCATGTCCTTGTAGAGCAGGTAACGGAACTCGCCCGGACCGCCGGCGTAGCAAGCCTGGGGGCAGAACGCGCGCAGCCACATGAAGTCGCCGGCCTCCACCTCAACCCAGTCGTTGTTGAGCAGGTACATGGCCTTGCCCTCAAGCACGTACAGGCCGTGCTCCATGACGTGGGTCTCCGGGAAGGGGATCACACCGCCGGGCTGGAAGGTGACGATGTTGACCTGCATGTCGTGCGCGAGGTCGCTGGAGTCCGTGAAGCGCGTGGTCTTCCAGACGTCGTCGGTGTCCGGCATGGAGGTGGGCTCCACGTCCTTCTCGTTGGTGACGAAGGACTTGGCTTCGAACCCTTCGAGCCGCTCGTAGGCCTTACGGATCCAGTGGAAGGACACGATGTCGTCGGAAACGTTCTCCAAGCCCCACTCTGCACCGGCAGCGAGGTAGGCGTAGCCACCCTCTTCGAGGTGGTGCAGTTCGCCGTCGAGGGTCAGGTTCACCTGGCCCTTGGTGACGAAGATGACGCCTTCAACGCCCGCCTCGAACTCGGCCTTGGGAGCCCCGCCGCCCGGCGCGATCTCCACGATCAGCTGCGAGAACGTGGTGGCGAAACCGGAGATCGGCCGCGCGATGATCCATGACCGCGTGTTGGAGAAACCCGGCAGGTTGCTGGTGACGATGTCCGTCATCACGCCCTTGGGGATCACCGTGTACGCCTCGGTGACGATCGCCCGTTCCGTGGTCAGCTGCGTCTGCGGCGGCAGACCGCCCTGCGGGTAGTAATACTTGCCCATGCGAATTGCTCCTATCAGTGCGAAGTTGGTTGTGCGAGCCGCGGGTGCGCCAGTGCGGTCAGCTGTGAAAGTTCGACGCCGGCAAGCGCCTTGACCTCGTCGGTCCCCACTGCGCCGCACTGGACGCCGCGGAGGACGAAGCCGGCAAGCGCGCGGGCGGTGGCGGGCTCATCCATGACGCCGCCTTCGGTGCGTTCGACGTAGTTGCGGAGGCGGAGCGCCGCGGCGGGCAGGCCTTCGCGGTAGAAAGCGTACGACGCCGAGAAGCGGCTGGGCAGTTGGGCGGCGTGGAGGTCCCACCCCTGGTAGTAGCCGTTTTCCAGGGAACGTCGGACCAGTCGGCCGTGCAGTTTCCACGCATCTTCCACGGCATCGCCCACGGGGATGATGTTGGTGGAACCGTCGGAGAGGCGGATGCCCGTGCCCGCAACAGCGAGCTGCATGACTTCCTTGGCGAAGTCGGCCACCGGGTGCTCCATGGACTGGTATTCCGCGGAGATTCCCAATGATGCGCTGTAGTCGTAGGTCCCGTAGTGCAGGGCGCTGATGCGCCCCGGAACAACGTGGGGGAGCTGGGCGACAGGTGAGGATCCGTCTGCGCCGATGATGAGCTGCGGTGTTTCCACCTGGACCTCAAAACGTAGCCGTCCGGCGGGAAGCCCGTGGACTTCCTCCAGGCGGGACACTGCGAAGTCCATGGCCTGGACCTGTGCCACAGTGGTGACCTTGGGCAGGGTAAGGACCAGGCCGGCGGGGAGCTCGCCGGACTCAGCCAAAGTAGAGACGAACAGGTCCAGGGTCTTCAGGCCGCGGGCCCGGGTGGGGGCTTCGAAGCACTTGAAACGGATGCCGATGAACGGCGGAGCTGTTCCGGCCGCAACTGCGGCTGCAACAGCCTTGGCGGCAGCAACGGCGTCGGCGTCTTCTGCCTCATCCCCGCGGTCGCCGTAGCCGTCTTCGAAGTCCAAACGCAGGTCCTCGATCGGCTCAGCCGAAAGCTTTGCAGCAACCCGTTCGGCAACAGCAGCAGCCAAGTGAGGCTCCTGGCCCAACAGCTGACCCAGCTTTTCCAGGCCGCCGTGGGCTTCCGCCGTCGCGAGGGCCTGGGCGCCCCACTCAGCTGCGAGAGCTGGTGTGAAGCGGTCAGCCGGGATGTAGACGGTGTGGATGGGCTGTCGTGAGCCGTCGTCGCCAGGGTAGTTCCGGTCGAGCAGCTGGTCCGTCGCGGCAAGCTGCGACTCGATGTGGGCCAGATCGGATGCAGAGAATGAGCCCATCTCAGCCCACCAGCTCATACGCCGGCGTGGTGAGGAAGTCGGTGTAATCGTCGGACAAACAGATGTCCTCGATCAGCTTCGACGCCGGCTCGTAGTACTTGGTGAAGTTCTCGTCGCCGAATTCGATGCGCAGGCGCTCGGTCTCTTCGCCCAGGATCCGGGTGACGAGTTCGCGGGTCACGGTGTTGCCCGTGTCCGCGAGCACTGACTTGTTACGGATCTGCTGCCAGACCTGCGAGCGGGAGATCTCCGCGGTTGCGGCATCTTCCATCAGGTTGTGGATGGCCACGGCACCGCTGCCGGAGATCCACACGCCTGTGTAAGCGACGGCGACGTACAGGTTCAGCCGCAGGCCGGCTTCGGTGACGTGGCCTTCGGCGGAGGCGACGTCGATCAGCTGCTCAGCCGTGACGCTCACCTCGGGGCGCTGCTTGTCCAGCTGGTTGGGACGGTCGCCCAGCACGGAATCGAACACTTCGCGGCACGTGGGAACCAGGTCCGGGTGGGCCACCCAGGAACCGTCAAAGCCATCGTTTGCTTCGCGGGTCTTGTCGGCGCGGACCTTGTCGAAGGCTGCGGCGGTGACGTCGGGCTGCTTGCGGTTGGGGATGACGGCGGCCATGCCACCCATGGCGAAGGCGCCGCGCTTGTGGCAGGTTTTGACCAGGAGTTCGGTGTAGGCCCGCATGAACGGTGCCGTCATGGCAACGGTGGCGCGGTCCGGGAGGACGAACTCTTCGCCGGCATCACGGAAGTACTTGATGATGCTGAAGAGGTAGTCCCAACGGCCGGCGTTCAGGCCCGAGGCGTGATCGCGCAGTTCGTAGAGGATCTCGTCCATCTCGAACGCCGCCGGGATGGTTTCGATGAGCACCGTGGCGCGGACGCTGCCCTGCGGGATGCCGAGGAAATCCTGGGCGAAAACGAAGACGTCGTTCCAGAGGCGTGCCTCCAGGTGGCTCTCCATCTTGGGCAGGTAGTAGTACGGGCCGTGGCCGTTGAGGAGCAGCTGCTTGGCGATGTGGAAGAAGTGCAGGCCGAAGTCCACCAACGCACCCACGGCGGGTTCGCCGTCGATCAGCAGGTGGCGTTCTTCCATGTGCCAGCCGCGGGGGCGGGCGACAACGACAGCCAGGGGAGCGTCCGTGCGAAGTCGGTATTCCTTGCCTTCCGGCGAGGTGTAGCTCAGGGTTCCCTGGGCGGCGTCGCGAAGGTTGAGGATGGCGTCGATGACGTTGGGCCACGTGGGCGTGCTGGCATCTTCGAGGTCCGCCAGCCACACCTTGGCGCCGGAGTTCAGGGCGTTGATGGCCATCTTGGCCGGGGTTGCCGGGCCGGTCATTTCGACCCGGCGGTCCTGCAAGGCTGCCGGTGCCTCGGCGACCTTCCAGTCGCCGTCGCGGATGTCCTGGGTCTCCGGGAGGAAGTCCAGGCGGGACGTGTCGGCAACCTTCTGGCGCTTGACTTTACGGGCTTCAAGGAGGTCGTTGCGGGTGCCGGCGAAGCGCCTGTGCAGTTCCTCGACGAAGGCCAGTGCCTTGGGAGTGAGGATTTCCTCGGCGCGATCGATCGGCCGGGGATCGGTGACTGTGATAGCCATGTGAGCGGATTCCTTTTTTCTAGAGTGCGCTGGCGGCGTTGGCATGCGCAGCTGCTGCTACGGCACTGGCCACATCGGCGGCAACATGGGGATCGAAGACGCTGGGGATAATGTAACTCGCGTTCAGCTCATCGTCAGCTACACGGTTGGCAATGGCCTCGGCTGCGGCCACCAGCATGTTCGGCGTAATGTCCGATGCACCGGCGTCCAACAGGCCCCGGAAGAAGCCCGGGAAGGCCAGCACGTTGTTGATCTGGTTCGGGAAGTCGCTGCGGCCGGTGGCGACCACGGCTGCGTGCTTGGACGCAACAACGGGGTCGATTTCCGGCGTCGGGTTGGCCATGGCGAACACGATTGCATCCTCGGCCATGGAGGCCACCTGCTCTTCGCCGATCACGTGCGGGGCACTGACGCCGATGAAGACGTCCGCTCCCTTGAGGGCGTCGTGCAGGGTTCCGGAGAAGCCTTCTTCATTGGTGTTCGCGGCAATCCAGCTGCGGTGCTCGTCGCCATATTCCTCGCCGGAGTGGATGGCGCCGGAGCGGCCGGCGGCGATGATGTGCTGCGCGCCCTGGGCCTTGAGGAGCTGGATGATGGCCGAGCCGGCAGCGCCGACGCCCGAAACCACGATCTTGACCTCGGAGAGCTTCTTGTCCACCACGCGGAGGGCGTTGACAAGGGCAGCCAGCGTGACGATCGCTGTGCCGTGCTGGTCATCGTGGAAGACGGGGATGTCGAGTTCTTCGCGGAGGCGGTTCTCGATCTCGAAGCAGCGCGGTGCGGCGATGTCTTCGAGATTGATGCCGCCGTAGACGGGGGCCATGGCCTTGGCGATCATGATGATTTCTTCGGTGTCCTGGGTGTCCAGGCAGACCGGCCAGGCGTCAACGTTGGCGAACTGCTTGAAGAGTGCTGCCTTGCCTTCCATCACGGGAAGTGCGGCGGCGGGGCCGATGTTGCCCAGGCCCAGCACGGCCGAGCCGTCGGTGAGGACGGCGATGGTGTTGCGCTTGACGGTCAGGTTGCGGGCTGCGCCCGGGTCTTCGGCAATGGCCATGCAGACACGTGCGACGCCGGGAGTGTAGGCGCGTGAAAGATCGTCACGGTTGCGCAGGGCTACCTTGGGGACGACTTCGAGCTTGCCGCCGAGGTGCATGAGGAAGGTGCGGTCCGAGACGTGCTGGACGGTGACGCCGTCGAGGGCGTTCAGGGCGTCCTTCACGCGGGCTGCATGGTTGTCGTCGGTGGTGTTGCAGGTGACGTCAACAACGATCGTCTCGTGGTGGGATTCCGTGACGTCCAGGGCGGTGATTGCTGCACCGGCTGCGCCGACGGCTGCTGCCAGTTCGCTGGTAGCGGTAAAGCTCGACGGTGCGGCGACGCGCAGGGTGATCGAGTTTCCGGGGCTCGGATTCGCCATTGAAATTCCTCCTGTAAGGCCCGTTCCCGGGCCGCCGTTCCAAACTGAATGTTTTCGTATTATGGATATTATTATCTACAAAGTGGAAACACAACCCCTTGCTTGGTCATGTTCGGTGTCATCGCGCAGGTGCGCGCTGTGCTGTATGTTGGGTGTTCTAAGCAATTCTTTTCACGATGCGGATAAGAGTTGTCGGAATCTGAGTCATGGGAGACAAGGGAATGGCTGAAAAAGCCTCCGGAGGCGTGCAGTCCGTTGAGCGCGTCTTTGAACTGCTGGAACTGATCACGGACGCGGGCGGCGACGTCACGCTCAGCGAACTCTCGTCGTCCACCGACCTGCCCTTGCCCACCATCCACCGCCTGCTCCGCACGCTGGTGTCCCTGGGCTACATCCGCCAGCTGCCCAACCGCCGCTACGCCTTGGGCCCGCGCCTGATCCGGCTCGGTGAAGGCGCCAGCAAGCAACTCGGCGCTGTGGCCCGTCCGCAGCTCAAGACACTGGTGGAACGCCTCGGCGAGACCTCCAACATGGCCGTCCTTGATTCGGACATGGTCATCTACGTGGCCCAGGTCCCGTCCATGCACTCCATGCGCATGTTCACCGAGGTCGGCCGCCGCGCCCACACGCACGATACCGGCGTGGGCAAAGCCATCCTCGCCCAGTTGGACGACGAGGTTGTCCGCGGCATCGTGGCCCGCACCGGCATGCCCACTCCCACGGCCAAGAGCATCGGCGACATCGACTCCCTGCTTGCTGACCTCAAGCTCATCCGCGAACGTGGCTACTCCATTGACGAGGAAGAGCAGGAGCTCGGCGTCCGTTGCTTCGCCATGGCCGTGCCCAACGCGCCCACGCCCACCGCGATCTCCGTGTCCGGACCGATCACCCGCGTTGACCAGAGCTTCGCTGACCGCGCCGTGCCCATGCTGCGTGAAGCTGCCATGGCGATCTCCGCGGAGCTGAACCAGAACTAGGCTTACCGCCCTCACCCGCCGAGGTGTCATTCGATGGCAATGTTTCCCAAAGCATTGCCATCTTTTGTTACCTCGGCGTTGGTTGTGGGCGGGTGGCTTTCTTCAACATGGAGTTCACCACAATCGGGTGCACCGGCCGCACGAGGCTGAAGTACAGCTTCCCCCGCCACCCCTTAAGTACGACGGCGGTGGTCACCCTGATCAGTCGGCCCACCGGATCGACGCCGACGGCGGCCGCGAAGTCCAGGTGTTTGTCCCGGACAAAAATCAGGGCTTCTTCCCCGGACTGCTCCGTCACACTGAACGTGTCCAGCGGGGCCTTGGGTACGCCGATCAAAGGGACCAGTGCCTGCCGCAAACCCATGGCTCCGGCAACCCAGCGGGGCATGGACTCCACGGCGAACAGCCGCTCTGCCCATTCCGTGGGGTCCGTGCCGGCCCCTTGGGGAAGGACGGCCAAGCAGACGTCCGCGTAGTCCGGCGTCGGGATCTTGCGGAAGGCCAACGAGTGGAAGCAAGGAGCCTGTTCGGTCATGGGCTGATCCTACGGCGCGCCGCGTGGGAAGCGAGTGCCTGCGGTGGCGAGGGCGCCACGTGGGCGGGTTCCGGCGTCGTACATTCTGTTCCTGTCCGCTTTCCGCGCGAGGCGACAAAAGGCGGCAGTGTCCCCCAAGGAAACACTGCCGCCTGCTGTTGTTTGCGCGGTTGAAAGCTAGTGCTCCGACGCGCTGGAGGTCTTGAGCGGGACTTCCTTGCCGTCGGCGTCGATGAGCTTGCCGTTTTCGAAGCGGTCGCCTTCGCTCAGGCACTTGATGTCCTCTTCGCTGACAACCCGGTCAGTACCGGCGACGAACACCGACTGGTTGTCTGAATTGCCGGCTTTGAAGTGGTTGAAGAGGATGTTCAGCAGGATGGCCATGACGGCTGCCGAGCTGATGCCGGAGTGGAAGATCGTGGAGAACCAGGACGGGAACGCGTCGTAGAAGGACGGTGCGGCGATGGGGATCATGCCGAAGCCGATGGATGCCGCGACGATGATCAGGTTCATGTTGTTCTTGTACTCCACCTTGGCCAAGGTGCGGATACCGCTGGCGGCCACCGTACCGAACAGCACCACACCGGCACCGCCCAAAACGGGCGTCGGAACCGCTGCTACAACGCGGCCCAGGATCGGCAGGAGGCCGAGGATCACCAGGATAAGGCCGCCGGCGCTGACCACGAAGCGGCTCTTGATGCCCGTGATGGCCACCAGTCCCACGTTCTGGGCGAAGGCGCTCTGCGTGAAGGAGTTGAACAGCGGGGAGATGGCGCTGGAGAGCATATCTGCGCGGAGGCCGTCGCCGATGCGGCGGGAGTCCACCTTGGTGTCCACGATCTCGCCCACTGCGATGATGTCGGCCGAGGTCTCTGTCAGGGTGACCAGGATGACGATGAGCATGGAGATGATGGCGGCGACTTCAAAGGTCGGCGCGCCGAAAGCGAACGGTGTGGGGAACGCGACGATGTCGCCTTGGCCAACCTTGGAGAAGTCGGCCATGCCTGCAATGAGGGCGATGATGGTGCCGATGACCATGGCCAGCAGGATGGAGAGCCGGGAGATGGCGGCGTTGCCAACCTTGCTCAGGAGAAGGACGACGCCCATGGTTGCCGCTGCGAGCCCAATGTTGGCCATGCTGCCGTAGTTGTCGGACTTGGCGTTGCCGCCCATGGCCCAGTTTGCCGCCACCGGCATCAGCGTCAGGCCGATGGTGGTGATGACTGTGCCCGTGACCACTGGTGGGAAGAATTTGATGATCTTGGAGAACAGGGGGGTGATCGCCAAGCCAATCAGCGATGCCACGATGACCGAGCCGAACACTGCCTGTATCCCGCCGCCGCCTTGGACGATCGCCACCATGGTGGAAACACCGGCGAAGGACACGCCCTGGACCAGCGGCAACTGCGAGCCGAAGAACGGAATACCAACCGTCTGCAGGATGGTGGCCAGGCCGCCAACAAACAAACAGGCGGCGATGAGGAGGCCGATGTCCTGCGAGTTCATGCCGGCAGCTGCACCGATGATGAGCGGCGGGGCAATGATTCCGCCGTACATGGTGAGGACGTGCTGGAAGCCGTAAGCGAAGGTGCTGCCAATTGACAGGCGCTTGTCCTCGGGGCGTTCCGGCTGATGCTTCCGCGAAGAGGTGGTATTCGCAGGGCGGGACTTCTTTTTGATGTTCATGGCAGACTTTCTGGGTTCATGGCAGACGTCTTCGTCTGGCTAACTGTGTCTGGCTAACAAAATCTTTGGGTTTTGGGGTTGGGTTTGTGTGCAGGTCCATTGCGGGGCGCATGTGGTGGGACCTGCACACAAACCCTTGGATGGTGCGGTTTAGTGCGGTTTAGGTGCTGGCTTAGCAGAAGCCGGCGATGCCGCTCCAGGCAACCGGGGCAGCGGCGATGTTCTCGCGCTGGACGGTTGCTTCGATGAGGCCGTACGGGCGATCCGCGGCGAAGAAGACCTCGTTGGGGTTGTCCAGGCCGAATGGGCTCAGGTCAACCAGGAAGTGGTGCTTGTTGGGCATGGAGAACTTGATCTCGTCCACTTCGCTGTGTGCTTCCAGGACCTTCTTGCCCATGTCGAACAGCGTCTGCTGCAGGGCGTGGGAGTAGTTCTCGGTGAAGCCTTCCAGCAGGAGTGCCTTGATGTCCTCGTAGCTCTTGTTGAAGTCCGTGCCGGCGAAGTCCAGGTTGGTGTTGTAGCGCCAGCGGGCGGATACATCGGTGGCCAGGATGCGGTCGGTGGTCTCCGGCAGGGTGGTGTACTTGTCGCGCGGGTAGCCGACAAAGCCGGACTGCGTGGTCTTCAGGACGGTCAGGTCCTTGAGGCCGGAAATAAGATGCGTGGTTGCGCCATCACGGACGACGACGGCGGTACGCACCTCTTGTCCGTTGCGGACGAAGCTGTGGTCGTGTCCCTCGCCATGGGCCTGGATGCGATCCCAGCTGTAGGCCTCGGCTTCCCAGCGGCCGCCGGTGACCCAGTCGAACCCACCTGTGAAGTGGTCTGCAAGACGCAGGAGGAAGGACTCGGGGGAGCCGATGCCTTCACGGGCGAACGCATAGACGGTGTTCTTCTGGGTGTCGGTGGCAACGACGTGGCCGTTGTCGCCTTCGAGGTGCGCGGCCTGGAAGTCGCCGCGCAGCTGCGAGGTGACGTTCAGGTCTTCGATGTGGTGGCGGTCCGTATCCCGAGTGACTTTGACGACGCGGACTTCTGCTTTGCCGTACTGGTTTTCGCCGAGGACGATGTTGTTGCTCATGGTCATATCCCAACTTCTGTGAGGTGGAACCTACGTTCCATCAATGAAATTAAGCGCGTGTTTCCACCGCGTTTCTGGTGGAGCCGACCCAACAAAAAAGAGCCGACATCCATTGATGCCAGCTCATTACGACCCTGCCTGCTGCTCTCAGGTTACGTGACCTACGCCACGAACTCATTCGAGAGTAGCGCATGATTTCGAGTTGTGTATATGGATTCCGAAGGATCGTTATGAACCATCCAAATGTGACCGGGGCAACTCGGTTTGGCTTTTCGGGGGTCTTGACGCTTGCTTTGCCGCCTGCCTACACTTTCCACATAACAATAAAAGTTTTCCGAAGAGCGGAAACTGCATGCATGAGAAAGAGGAGGAACAGATGGACTCGAAGGATACGAACAACGTCGTGGAATTCCCGGCGCCCGGTCAGGAGCTGTACCTGCCCTTCGGTGCAACAGATCCGGACTTCTACATTCCGGCCGACTGTGACCGCAAGGCTGGCGGGTTCTCCCGTTGGCTGCGCGCACTCCCGGTGTTCGGCCGGCAGCGCCCCTGAGACCCTGCATCTTCGGGGCGTGGACTCTGCGCAACAGAGCCAACGAGGCGGGCGATACCTGGGGAGGTGTCGCCCGCTTTTGTGTGCCTTCTGTGCGCTCCGCCCCCGATTCGAGTGCTGTGGCCCCCGTTTCGATGCCTCGCTGCAGATTAGACGGTAGGAGTCATCTAGCCCGCAGCAAGCCATCGAATCGGGCTGGGTTAGCCTCGCGACGCATTCTGGTTCGGTGGAGATCCCGGTCTGTCCGGAACTCGGGAATGACTCCAGGCAGATGCTTCGCTGCAGATTAGACGGTAGGAGTCATCCAGCCCGCAGCAAGCCATCGAATCGGACTTTTCCACATGGGACGGTGCACGCCTTTCCCGGGCTCGCGGGCGTGGCGAAGCTTGGCTCATGACTAATTCCGCTCCCAGGGAGCTTCCGTCCGGCATGGACTTGTGGCGGACCAGCCAGCTCAATGAGGCGGGATTTAATGCCCGTGCCATAGCAGCCCTAGTGCGAGGGGGAGTTCTGGTGAGGCTCCGCCGAGGCTGCTACATTCGTGGGCGGACCTGGGCGGCGCAAAAACCTTGGGTCCGAAGCCGGCAACTGATCGCCGCGCACGCCCACGGGACACTCACGACGTCGGGCGGTGGCTTGGTCTACAGCCACACCTTCGCTGCCCGCCTCCACCGCCTGTTCCTGTGGGATGTTGACGACCGCGTGCACATTACGCAGAAGAAGACGCCGTCGCCGATTTCGCATGGCCGCGATGTAGCGGCCCATTCCAGAGTGCTTGGGGAGGGCGAGGTGGTCCTCGTGGACGGGCTGCCGTGTACTTCGCTGGAGCGGACAGTGGTGGACTGTTGCCTGATGTTGGACTACCGGCAGAGCCTTGTCTTGATGGACCAGGCCCTCCGAATTGGTGCTGATGTCGCGAGGTTGACGCAGATGTGCGAATTCCTGTCCGGCAGAAACGGAGTGCTTTCGCTGCGACGGGCTTTGGAAAATGCCGATCCCCGCTCTGAGTCCCCGGGTGAGACCCTAAGTCGGGAACTTCTGGTGCGACTCCGCATTGAGCCACCGGAACTTCAGGTGGAAGTCCGCACGGTTGAGGGCCGGCACCGTTTGGACTTAGCCTGGCGCGACAAGAAGGTGGCCTTGGAGTTCGACGGCAGGATCAAGTACTTCGACTACGCGCCAACGGATGAGGTTGTCTTCCAAGAACGTCAGCGCGAAAAGGCCCTGACTGAGCTCGGCTGGAGGTTCATTCGCATCAAATGGCGGGATCTGTTCCAGGAGCGCGACTTCAAGATGCGCGTGCTGCGAACTCTCCGCGCGGCCGAATAGACGAATCCCTGCGCACTCGACGGCTCCTGCCGTCTTATGCGCAGCGAAGCATCGAAATGGTGGAATGTGATCTGCGTAACAATCGGCGGGGCGCTGGGGGCTTCACGTAAGCTGGGCTGACGGCCACCCCCTTGGGTCTTGAAGGCCGTGGCGACCCTGACTGAGGGGTTGCGTTTGCTCGCTCGATGGCGCCGGCCTTACGTCCGCACGCGTCGCACCGCAGCATGTCGAGTAATACCGACGCTCGTCATCGAGCCGTGCCGGGTCACGATCCCCGGCCGAAAATCCCTGCCTCGGCAGGTGACAACGAGAGCCGGGTGTGGGGATTCCGGCAACGCAGCAGCCTGCTTGTGGCTGCTACCCCAAAGGAACACTGTCATGAAACTCAAGGTCTCAATGCTTGGGGCGGTGATCGCGTTGGCTCTGGCAGGGTGCACGACGCCGACACCGACACCGACTATAACCGCCACGGAAGCATCGCCGAGTCCGACTACCGTAAGCCCGACCCCGACCCCGACGCCGACGCCTTCGCCGACGGAGACGAGCGAAAGCCCGTCCCCGACGCCTTCGCCGAGTGCGACGACGGTTAGCCCGACGCCCACCCCAACCCCCACCCCGACGCCCACCCCAACCCCCACAACTCCAACCACCGGCACCCTCGCCAATCTGGCTCGGGTTCCCTGGGATGGCGGCCCTGCGTACTGGGCAAAGTTCCCCGGCGCAGCGAAGCTTAACAACCCTAATCTGTTCCCCGTCAGCGTCTATTACGGAAAACCTGAGCACGCCACCCAATTGAAGGACATTGGCGTGAACGTTTACCAGAACGCCGAGCATGACGGTTCCACCATGGCGTCCATCACGAACACGGGAATGCTGGTCATCGCCGGAACAGAATGGTCCCGGACTGAAGTGGGCAGCAACCCGAACGTGGTTGGCTGGGACACCTATGACGAGTGCGACATGCTGGGGCTCGGCTGCAACGGTTCAACATATGAGCAGAACCTTCAGCAGATGAAGAACAAGGTGGCCCAGATCCGTGGCTTCAACGACGGCAGGTTTGCGTTCGCCAACTATTCCAAGGGCATCCTGGGAACCTATTGGGCGCCGGGGCTCATGGATGACTTCATGTCTGCTGTTGACGCGGCATCCGTGGATAACTACATGTACACGCGGGCGGATCTACAGGACGAGTTGAACCGGACGCCGGCATGGCCGGAGGGTGCGAACACTGCTACCTCGGCGGCCTACGGCTGGCAGATTGACCAGATGCGCAAGTTCCAGTCGGTGCCGGGTATCCATCCGAACTGGATATTTGTTGAGTCGGCACGCCCGTTCCTGAATGCCTCCAATGACCGCACCATCACACCGGAGCAGATGGAAGGCGCTATGTGGTCCGGCATCATCCATGAGGCACGCGGGATCAGTATCTTCCAGCACAACAACAATGGCCAGGCAGGCTTCGGGACGTACTCACTGGTTCAGGCGCCGGCTGACAGGAAGGCGAAGATCAAGGCTGCCCTAGCCGGTATCCAGTCCTTGGCACCTGTACTCAACACGCAGAGTTATGTGTGGGACGCAGACGCCGCGGGCACGGACACGATGCTTAAGGCGAAGGATGGAAGTGCCTACCTCTTCGCAGGCATCGGCTTGAACGGCGGTACAGGTTCCAAGACGTTCACCCTCCCGGCCGGGATCACCGGTACGCAGGTGGAGGTTGTGGGCGAGAACCGCACCATCTCTGTCCAGAACGGAAAGTTCACAGACTCGTTCGCCAACGAGTACACACATCACATCTACAAGATCACGATCTGATACAACTGGCGGTCGGCAGCGAGATCGCCGGAATAGTGCGAAATCGCCGGAACGTTCCCTGTGAAATGGACGCGTTCCGGCGATTTCGCGCAAGCGAAACCGAAACTACCCCGCAACCAACTTCCGTGCCGCCGCCGAGTGCTCAGCGATCAGACCGGCGACGTCCAGCCCCGGAATCGCACCGTCAACCACCCGCCAAGCACCCCCCACCATCACCCGGTCAGCACGGTCCGCACCGCAGAGCAGCAACGCGGCAACGGGGTCGTGGCTGCCCGAGAATCGCAAGGAGTCGGGTTTGAACAGGGCCAAGTCCGCCTGCAAACCCGGAGCCAGTTGCCCAATGTCGGAGCGCCCAAGAACCGCGGCGGATCCACGGGTGGCCCAGCCAAGGGCCCGCTCCACAGGAACTGAAGCGCCGTAGCGGAGCCGCTGCAAATACAGTGCCTGCCGGGCTTCGAGGATCATGTTGGAAGCATCGTTCGACGCCGATCCGTCCACTCCCAGCCCTACGGGAACACCAGCAGCCTCGAGTTCCAGGACCCTCGCGGTTCCGGAGGCCAGGCGCATGTTGGAGGTGGGGCAATGCGCGACGGCGGTGCCTGCGGCTCCCAGCCTGGCGATCTCCTCGTCGTTGAAGTGGATGCCGTGTCCCAGCCAGGTCCGGTTGCCCAGCCAACCCACGGACTCCAGGTAATCCACGGTCCGCAGTCCAAACATGGACCGGCAGAAGTCTTCTTCATCAATGGTCTCGGCTAAATGCGTGTGCAACCGGACATCGAATCGTTCGGCCATGGCGGCACTCTCGGCCATGATTTCCTTGGTCACGGAGAAGGGCGAGCAGGGGGCCAGTGCGATCTGCACAACGGCTCCGTCACCGGTCTCGTGATACTGGCGAATGAGCCGTTCGCTGTCCGCAAGGATCGCCTCAGGTGACTGGACCGTGGTCCTGGGCGGCAGCCCGCCGTCGTCCTCTCCCAAGGTCATGGACCCGCGGGTCAAGGTAGCGCGCATGCCCATGGAACGTACGGCTGCAACCTCAATGTCAATCGCGTCTTCCATACCGTCGGGGAAGAGGTAGTGGTGGTCGGCAGCGGTGGTGCAGCCGGAAAGCAGCAGCTCAGCCAGCGCAACCTGTACGGCAAGCTCAAGGCTCCGGGGCGTCAGCCGCGCCCACACCGGGTACAGGTTCTGGAGCCATGGGAACAGGGGAGCGTTGGCCACGGGACCCCACGCGCGGGTGAGCGTTTGGTAGAAGTGGTGGTGCGTGTTGATCAGGCCGGGCAGGACCACATGGGAGGAGGCATCAAAGACGTCGGCGGGAGATGAAGGCTGCCCGCCCGAAGGCACCAGCTCTACGATTTTCCCGTCGGAAACCACCAGGCCGCCACCGGCGTCGAGGTCGTTAGCGGTGAAAATGCCCAACGGATTCTTGATCCAAAGTGGGGTCATGACAGGTTCCTTGTCTGGTCGGCGTGTACGCGTTCCAGCTCAGTTAGGCCCTGTCTGCTGATCCAGGTGCCGGACCGTCAGAATGCGGCCCAGTCCGAAAAGCGTAGAATGCCCGACGGCGGCGGTCAACGTCCGTGGGGCGCTCCCGGTCACATTCGGCCACCAGAACCGTGGAATAAGTAATTTCGCATGACGAAATTAAGTTTTCAAAAAACTATGGCGCGGCTCACAAAGCTGGTGCTACGCTCTAACTGCCAAAGGCGGGCACCCGGACCTCGGGAAGCTATCTACCAGGCGCAACTTAACCTTCATCGCACATGCTGAAGCCTGGTAACCAAGCTAACTGGAGCTCTTCTCTGTAGCGCCCCCACATAGGTCACCTGGCTTCCTCAGCACTAAGGAAGTCGCAACATGAGTACAACCGTCACGGCCGAGCAATTCCTGGCCACATCCATTGAGCTGGCTACAGCCAATGTCCTCAACAGTGGGGGCCCGTTCGGCGCCGTCATTGTCACCGCGGACGGACGAGCCTTCGAAGGCGTCAACCGCGTCACCGCCACGAACGATCCCACCGCCCACGCAGAAGTCACGGCCATCCGCAACGCCTGCCGCGAACTGGGAACCTTCGATCTCAGCGGAGCAACCCTCTACACCAGCTGCGAGCCATGCCCCATGTGCCTGGCCTCCGCACTCTGGGCACGCGTTGACCGCGTGTTCTTTGCCGCAGACCGTCACGACGCCGCATCCGTCGGCTTCGATGACGCTGTCTTCTACGAGTACTTCGAGAATGACAACCGGGACGCGCTGATGCCGGTAGCCAAGCTGGAACTGGGCGACCCCCAGGCTCCGGCGGCCCTCCAGCCGTTTAACACATGGAACACGCTTGATTCCAGGATTGACTACTAGGGCCCGGTGGCTGACATGACAATCCTGGATAATTCCGCTGAAAAGCAGACAGCAGCTGAAAAGCAGGCTGCGCTCTTTCCCCAGGGAGACAGCGCAGAGCCCACAGCGGCAAAGCACACGGCAACCGGCCTGGCAGGTGGCAACAAGAAGCCCCCGGTGTCGAACTCCTTCCTGGACAAGTTCTTCCAGATCTCCAAGCGTGGATCCACGCTGGCCCGCGAATTCCGCGGCGGCCTGGTCACGTTCTTCACCATGGCGTACATCGTCATCCTGAACCCGCTGATCCTTGGCGGCTTCTCGGCAGAAAACGCTCCCACCGACGTCGCCGGCGGCTGGCTTTCGGCTGCACAGGTTGGAGCCGTCACCGGCCTGACCGCCGGCGTCATGACCATTGTTTTCGGTCTCATCGCCAACCTGCCCTTCGGCCTCGCGGCCGGGCTGGGCATTAACTCCTTCCTGGCCGTCGCGGTGATCCAGGAAGTCACGTGGCCTGAAGCCATGGGACTTGTGGTCATCAACGGCATCCTGATTGTCATCTTCGGTGCCACCGGCGCCCGGACGGCGATCTTCAAGGCAGTTCCCAAGGAGCTCAAGGCAGCCATCACCGTTGGCATCGGCTTGTTCATCGCCTTCATCGGCTTTGTGGACTCCGGCTTTGTCCGCGCCACCACGGGCGGCCCACCGGTTCAGCTCGGCGACAACGGCTCCATCACCTCCATCCCCACCCTTGTCTTCATCATCGGACTGCTGACCATGGGCATCCTCGTGGCACGCAAAATCCAAGGCGGCCTGCTGATCGGCATCGTCGCCACCACTGTCCTCGCCGCTGTTGCCGAGGCCGTGTTCCGCATTGGTCCAGGCAGCGCCGACAACCCCGGCGGCTGGCACCTCAACGTACCCATCCTGTCCAGCCAGCTGGTGTCCGTCCCGGACCTTAGCCTGGTGGGCCAGTTCGATCTCTTCGGCTCCTTCGCCAGGATCGGTGGATTGGCGGCCACCATGTTGGTCTTCACCCTGGTGTTCACCAATTTCTTCGACGCCATGGGCACCATGACTGGCCTGGCCAAGAGCGCAGGCGTGGCACACAAGGACGGTACCTTCCCCAAGCTGAAGTCGGCTTTCATTGTTGAAGGCATGGGCGCAGTGGTGGGTGGCGCAACGTCCGGTTCATCCAACACCGTCTACATCGACTCCGCTGCCGGCATCGGCGAAGGTGCCCGTACCGGCTTGGCCTCCGTGGTCACCGGCCTGTTGTTCCTGGGTTCGATGTTCTTCACGCCGCTCACCTCGGTGGTGCCGCTGGAAGTTGCAGCAGCAGCCCTGGTGGTGGTGGGTGCAATGATGATGGCGCAGATCCGCGAGATCAAGTTCACCAAGTTCTCCATCGCGCTCCCTGCGTTCCTGACCATCGTGACCATGCCGCTGACCTACTCGATCGCCAACGGCATCGGCGTCGGATTTATCTCCTTCGCCGTGATCAGCGCAGCGTCGGGTAAGGCCAAGAAAGTTCACCCGCTCATGTGGGTGGTCACGGCAGGCTTCATCATCTACTTCGCCCGCGGCCCCATCAACGCCCTGATGGGCGTCTGACCCGGAGCCGCACCCCGCGCCGGCGGTCATTCCGGCACTCTGATCGGCGGTCCGTCGGTACCCACCGCACGAATAGGCGTCCGCCGTCGTCGTCCTCCTAATACAGGCACGACGGCGGGCGGCGGTTGGGCGGTCGACGCTCCGTCAAGGAACGGGGGCAGGGAGATGAAGCCCTTGCCCCCGTTCCTATGAACTCTGACTGACTGAACTCTTACTGACTTAGCCGCGACTTCCCCTCAACAACCTCTGGAAATGAGAATATGAGGCAAGATCGCGCACTGCTCCGGCCGGGCCACCCGGCCGGGACACCTGGAAAAAGGACGTGTTGCCATGCTGGATCTGATGCCTTCACTGGGCAGCTGGCGGCCTGCGGTCTCCGGCCAGCGATGTGCTGTGGCCACGATCGTAGGGACCGGCGGCTCCGTGCCGCGGCCCATGGGGACCTCCATGATGGTCTCCGAACATGGCGAAATACTGGGCAGCCTGTCCGGAGGCTGCGTGGAAGGTGCCGTGGTGGAAGCGGCCCTGGAAGCAATGCGCGACGGCGGCCCCCGCCTTGAGTCGTTCGGCTACAGTTCCGAGGACGCCTTCGCTGCAGGGCTCACCTGTGGAGGAGAACTGGAAGTCCACATCCAGCCGCTCGGAGCAGGCTCTCCGGAACTTTCCGTTTTCACTGAACTTTCGGTTTTCTCCGGACTGTCATCCTTAAAAGGCCAGTCCACCACGGCACACCCTTCCGAAGCCCAGCTTTCCGTGGCCCCTCCTGCCGTGGCGCTGATCCGCAGGCTGGATGCGGCGGGCGGTGTCGTCGTCGTGCATGATCCTGTGAGGTTCCGCGCGATGGAATCGGAGGAACTGGCCAAGCTGGTGGGAGACCATCCCTCCACACTCTTCGCGGCCGCCGCGCAGGTGGAGCCGCTGCTCCAGGGCGGACGTGCCGGCTTGGTCCGGCTCGCCCCGCCGGAGGGCTGCATCGATGGCTGGGTCACCACGGACAGGTGGGCAGCTGAGCACCAGGAAGAGGAAACCCAGCCCGAGCCCATCACACTATTCGTCGAAAGCCGCTTGCCGGCCGCGCGGATGCTGATCTTTGGTGCCAACGACTTTGGCGCCGCGTTGCTCCCCGCCGGACAACTGCTCGGCTACAACGTCACCCTCTGCGATGCCCGGCCTGCCTTCGCCCGGCAAAGCCGCTTCGCGGGGGCAGACCAAGTTGTCACTGATTGGCCGCACCGCTATCTGGAAGCCGAAGCAGCGGCCCGCCGCATCGATAACCGGACTGTGGTGTGCGTCCTGACTCACGACCCAAAGTTTGATATTCCCTTGCTGGAGACGGCACTCCGGTTCAACCTGGCCTACGTCGGGGCGATGGGATCACGTAGAAGCCATCGCCAGCGCGTCGACGCTTTGCTCGAGGCCGGCACGACGCCGGAGTCCTTGGAACGGCTGCATTCACCTATCGGACTGGACCTTGGCGCCGTGACCCCCGCGGAAGTAGCGGTATCCATTACGGCGGAAATCGTGGCGGAACGCGGGGCGGCCGCCCAGGAGCGAGGGGGCAGTGCGGCCGGAAAGACCCCGGGCTTCCCTTCACTCAAGGACAGCATTGGCCCGATTCACCCGGCTCCGATCCACCCAGCACCTCAACACCTCACTCAGGAGGACCCATGGACATGAACACCATCGAGGCCGTGGTCCCCACCACGGACCCCGCACAATGGCGCGACGGCGATGCCTGGCTCGCCGGTGGCACGGTCCTTTTCTCCTACGGAAGCACCGTCCTCAAACGGCTTCTTGACCTTGGCCAGGCCGGCTGGCCCGCCGTGACCGTGACGGACAAGGGCATCGAACTCGCCGCCACCTGCACCGTTGCGCAGCTGTACGCCTTGCCGCAAACTGCCGAAGCAGCCAGCCGTGAATGGCCTGGCTTGGCCTTGATCCGCCCTTGCTGCGACTCGTTCGTGGCTTCGTTCAAGATCTGGAACATGTCCACGGTGGGCGGCAATATTTGCACCGGCCTCCCGGCAGGGCCCATGACGTCGTTGTGCGCCGGACTGGACGGCATCGCCACCATCCTCAGTGCGGATGGCACCAGCCGGGAAGTTCCGGTGGCCGACGTCGTTACAGGGGATATGCAGACTGACCTGGCGCCGGGAGAGCTGCTGCGCAGTATCCATCTCCCCGCCGGCGCCCTTTCCGCGAGGGTTGCCTTCCGGCGTTTGTCCCTCAGCAACCTCGGGCGCTCAGGCGTGCTGCTGATCGGACGGCTCGACCCCGACGGCGCCTTGGTCATCACTGTGACTGCCTCGACCAAAAGGCCGGTACAACTGAGGTTCCCTGCCGGGCAGGTTCCCGACGCCGGGACGTTGGCTGACGCCGTCGGCGATTCGATTTCCTGGCCGCTGTACCACGACGATGTCCACGGGCTCCCCGCTTGGCGCCGCGACATGACGTTCAAGCTGGCCGAAGAAATCCGGGCGGAACTGCTGGGCGAGTCCATGACCGTGTCCGGCGATTTCTGGCCGCCACACAACACCTCGCCCCAGCCGTCCACGCAGCCCGCACCATCCACCACCCAGCAGAAGGAGGCCCCGAATGGCAATTGAGATCAACGGAACTGCCTCGCAGGCCACACCCCGCCCCGGCCAGTGCCTCCGCACGTTCCTCCGCGAAGAGGGCAACTTTGGCGTCAAGAAGGGCTGCGACGGCGGCGACTGCGGAGCCTGCACCGTCCATGTTGACGGAACACCCGTCCACAGCTGCATCTACCCGGCTGTCCGTGCCGAGGGCAAAGCAGTCACCACCATCGAGGGCCTGGGCAGCGCAGAAGGCCTGCATCCAGTGCAGGAGCAGTTCCTGGAAGCCCAGGGTTTCCAGTGCGGGTTCTGTACTGCCGGAATGATGATGACCGCGGCCACCTTCGACGACGAGCAACGCGCCAACCTGCCGCGCAACCTCAAAGGCAACCTATGCCGCTGCACCGGTTACCGCTCCATCGCGGACGCGGTCTGCGGCCACGGCGGCGATCACCAGCACGACGCCGGAGTTGACGTTTCGGGGGCGCAGTCGCCAGCTGCCGTTCCCACCGCGGTTGTGCCCGCCACTCCCGGTCAGCTCGGCGACAACGTTCCCGCACCCGCCGGTCAGGCTGTGGTCACCGGAACCGCCCGCTACACCCTTGATGTCCCGGCCGGGCAACTTCCGGGCCTGCTGCACATGAAGCTCCTTCGTTCGCCGCACCCGCATGCCCGGATTGTGTCCATCAACAAGGCCCCGGCGCTGGCGGTTCCCGGGGTCGTGGCGGTGTTCACGCATGAGGACGCACCGCAGCTGCTGTTCTCCACGGCCCAACACGAGAATTACACCGACGATCCCGATGACACCCGTGTGTTGGATAACGTGGTGCGGTTCATCGGCCAGCGGGTTGCGGCCGTCGTCGCCGAGTCCGTTGGGGCGGCAGAGGCCGGCGCCCGCGCCTTGGCTGTTGAGTACGAACTGCTGGAACCGGTCTTCACTCCGCAGGAAGCCATCCTTCCCGGAGCCCCGGCGATTCACGGAGAAAAGGACGGAGTCTTCTCCCGCATTTCCCGCCCGCTCCAGAATGTGGTGGCAGAGGTCCATGCCGAACTTGGGAGTGTTGCTGATGGGTTCGCGGCTGCGGACTTCATCCACGAGCACACGTACCAAACCCAACGGGTGCAGCACGTGGCCATGGAAACGCATGCTTCCATTGCCTGGCTGGATGAGGAGGGTCGCTTGATGATCCGTTCCTCCACGCAGGTTCCCTTCTTGGTAAAACGGACGCTGAGCCGGGTGTTCAACCTTGCGCCGGAGACCATCCGGGTGGTGGCCGGCCGGGTTGGCGGCGGATTCGGTGGCAAGCAGGAAATCCTCACCGAGGACCTGGTGGCGCTTGCCGCTTTGGCTCTTCGCAGGCCCGTCCAGCTGGAGTTCACCCGTACCGAGCAGTTCACGGCAACCACTACGCGCCACCCCTTCACCATTCACCTCAAAGCGGGTGCCAGCCGTGACGGTGCCCTCACCGCGCTTCAACTGAACGTCCTCACCAACACCGGTGCCTACGGAAACCATGCGCCGGGAGTGATGTTCCACGGTTGTGGCGAATCCTTGGCCGTCTACAAGTGCGTGAACAAGAAAGTGGACGCGCACGCGGTCTACACCAACACCGTCCCCGCCGGTGCCTTCCGCGGGTATGGGCTGAGCCAGATGATCTTCGCGATCGAGTCGGCCATCGATGAGCTGGCTGTCGGCATCGGCATGGATCCGCTCGAATTCCGGCTCAAGAATATGGTCCGCCCCGGTGATCACATGCTGTCCACCACCCCCGAGCCGGAAGAAGACGTGCACTACGGAAGCTACGGCCTGGACCAGTGTGTTGCTTTGGTGCGGGACGCCCTGGACCGGGGCAAGGAACGATACCGCGCCGCCGGACTGGACGACCTCGGACCGGACTGGGTGGTGGGGGAGGGCTCGGCCCTGTCCATGATCGACACCGTCCCGCCGCGCGGCCATTTCGCCCACACCCGGGTGAGCCTGGAAGCGGACGGAAGGTTCGCCGTCGACGTCGGTACTGCCGAATTTGGGAACGGCACCACAACTGTTCACGCGCAGCTGGCCGCCACGGCGCTTGCGACCACGGCGTCCAAGGTGACGGTCCGCCAGTCCGATACCGACCTCGTGGAGCACGACACCGGGGCTTTTGGCTCGGCCGGAACCGTGGTGGCCGGCAAGGCGACACTCGGTGCCGCGTTGGAACTCGCCACCCGGATCCAGACGGTGGCCGCTTCGCTGACCGGAGCGGCCCTGGCGGATTGCCGGCTGGTGGATGGCGCCGTCGAGTGTGGCGACCGCACGGTGACGCTGGCGGAAATCGTCGACGCCGCCCGGCTGCAGGGCGTTCGGCTCGCCACCGACGGCAACTGGGGTGGGACGCCGCGATCTGTCGCGTTCAACGTCCATGGCTTCCGGGTTGCCGTTAATACGGGAACCGGTGAGCTGAGGATCCTGCAGAGTGTCCAGGCCGCCGACGCCGGTGTTGTGGTGAATCCGCGGCAATGCCGTGGACAGATCGAGGGCGGCATTGCGCAGGCCCTCGGCGCGGTGCTGTATGAGGAAGTGAAAGTGGACGACGCCGGACGGGTCACCACGGACATCCTGCGGCAGTACCACATCCCGTCGTTCGCTGACGTGCCCCGGAGCGAGGTGTACTTCGCCGCTACCAATGACTCCACTGGCCCCCTTGGCGCGAAGTCCATGAGCGAGAGCCCGTTCAACCCCGTGGCTCCCGCCCTGGCCAACGCGATCCGCAACGCAACGGGGATCCGCTTCGGCGAGCTGCCCATTGCGCGGGACAAGATCTACCTGGCCCTCCGCGACCGCACCACTGCGCCCGTGTAGCCCAACTGAGTAACAGCAAACGTCGGTATGAGCCCTCAGTGCGACGTTTGCTGTTACTCACTTGGGTGAGACGGCGAGCTCCATGAACACACTGTTCGGGTCCAGGGTGTAGTCCCCGAATGGGGGGCATTCGGTGAAACCGTGCCGGGCATACAACCGGCGGGCCGGAGCGAAATAATCCTCGGTTCCCGTTTCCAGGCTCAGGCGCTCGAACCCTCGCACGCGGGCTTCGGCCACGATGTGCCCCAGCATCAAGGTGGCCACTCCGCGTCCCCGCGCGCTGGCCGCAGTGCGCATGGACTTGATCTCGGCCTGCCCGGCGGAGAGCGTCTTCAACGCACCGCATCCCAGCAACACACCATCCTCGCGTGCCGTCCAGAACGTGATGGATTCGTGTGACAACGCCGAGTGGTCCAGCGCGTGCACGCTCTCAGCGGGCGACGTGGCGAACATGTCGGCCAGGTGCTCGCTGAGGAGTTGGTGGACATCGGGGCGTGCGGGATCGTCAAGATCAATGCGGATCATGCGTCCAAAGTTACCCGGGCCTTTGACCCAGGTACCAATACTTACATCTCCAGCAAGTGCAGCTGGTCCTTCGTGTCCAGGTCCTCGCCGGAGCAAAGGTCGCTGCAGTCCACCAGGTCCACCAGGCCGGGATGGGCCTTCAGGAACGAGCGCGCTCCCGTGTCGCCATGAGCCGCGGCAGCGGCTTCGGCGCGGAGTCCGACGTCGAAAATCACCGGGTGCCTGCGCTTCAGGTGGCCCGACTCATCAGGGTACGCGGCCGCGGTAACCCGGCCGGGACGGTGGCTGCCCAGCAGCCTGCTCACCGCCGTCGGAGTTAATCCGGGCTGGTCCACCAGCGCCACCATGATGCTGTTGCCAGGGGTGGCGGCGTCGATTCCGGCGCGGAAAGAGCCCGCCATGCCTTTACCCCACTGCTCGTTCTCCACCACCACGTAGGGGCCCAGATCCGTGACGCTTCTGACGCGGTCGGCTTCGGCGCCGAGTACCACCACAACCTCGCGGCAGCCGCCGTCGAACAGGGTGTTGGCCAGAACCTCTACCAACGTCCGGCCGCGGAATGGGAGCAGCGCCTTCGGGCCGCGCCCCAAGCGGGTGCCGGCCCCTGCAGCGAGGAGCACGCCCGTGGTGGGGGCCATGCCGGAGTCAGTCATATCCTCACGATACGCGCGGGGGTGCATGCGGTCTCTAGCTCCTGGCTTGCTTTCTGGTACATCTACCTAATTCGGTTGCAGATTACCCGCGGGTAGGCCTTTTGATCGGCGTAAATGGCCATTATTGTCGATGGGGGAGTTGTGCAGTCAGCTCGTAGACGCAACGACGCGTGAAGGAACAGAAAATATGGCTGGCACTTTCGAAATTCTCAAAGCAGGATCCAACTCATTCCGGTTCAGGCTCACCGCCGAGGACGGCACGGTTGTGGCAGTGTCGCCACAATTTCCGAACCTCAAGGCCGTGGTGGCCGGCATCAACGCCGTCCGCGAAAATGCGGCAACGGGCTTTGTGGTGGACCGAAGGAACCTGGGTACCTAGGTCCGGTCCAAAGAACCCAGCGAAAAAAAGTTGGCGGCAGTGTTCCATACGAACACAGCCGCCAACTTTTTTGTGCGGGTTGTCAGGCGTCGCCGCCTGCGCCGCCGGTGGTGCCGGCGTTCACGTCCAGCAGTTTGTAACGGTCAATGGCGTACGACGGCGCGCCCTCCTCGACTTCGCCCCTCGCCGCCAGCAACTGCAGGGTTTTGGCGACGATGGAGTGGGTGTCGTTTTTGAAGTAGCGGCGTGCGGCTTGGCGGGTGTCGGAGAAGCCGAAGCCGTCTGCTCCGAGGGAGGCGAAGTCGTTGGGGATGAATTGGCGGATTTGGTCGGGGACGGCTTTCATGTAGTCGGTGACGGCGATGACGGGTCCGGTGTGGCCGGCGAGTTGTTCGGTGATGAACGGGGTGCGGGCGGGTTGGCCGGGGTTGAGGAAGGCGTGTTCTTCGGCGGCGAGTCCGTCGCGTCGGAGTTCGTTCCAGGAGGTCACGGACCAGACTTCGGCGGCGACGTTCCAGTCTTCGGCGAGGATCCGTTGGGCTTCGAGGGCCCAGGGCACGGACACGCCGGAGGCGAGGATGTTCGCGGTGGGGCGGTTCGCTGTGTTGGTGCTGTCCGCGGTGGGGGCGTCTGCGAGTTTGTAGATGCCTTTGAGGAGTCCGTTGATGTCCAGGTTTTCGGGTTCCGCGGGTTGGGTGATGGGCTCGTTGTAGACGGTGAGGTAGTACATCACGTTGTGGTCCTCGGAGGCCTCGCCGTACATTTCTTCGAGGCCGTGGCGGATGATGTGGCCGATTTCGTAGCCGTAGGCGGGGTCGTAGGTTTTCACGGCGGGGTTGGTGGAGGCCAGGAGGGGGGAGTGTCCGTCGGCGTGTTGGAGTCCTTCGCCGGTGAGGGTGGTCCGTCCTGCGGTGGCGCCGATGATGAAGCCGCGGGTCATTTGGTCGGCTGCGGCCCAGAAGGAGTCGCCGGTGCGTTGGAAGCCGAACATGGAGTAGAACACGTAGATCGGGACCAGGGGTTCGCCGTGGGTGGCGTAGGCGGTGCCGGCGGCGGTGAAGGCTGCGACGGCGCCGGCTTCGTTGATGCCGGGGTGGATCAGTTGTCCGGCGGGGGATTCTTTGTAGGCCAGGACGAGGTCGCGGTCCACGGAGAGGTAGTTCTGGCCTTTGGGGTTGTAGATTTTCGCGGTCGGGAAGAACGCGTCCATCCCGAAGGTGCGGGATTCGTCGGGGACGACGGGCACGAACCGGGCGCCGAAGTTCTTGTCCCGCATCAGGTCCTTGAGCAAACGGACGAAGGCCATGGTGGTGGCGGCTTGTTGTTTCCCGGATCCGCGTTTGGCTACGTCGTAGGACTTCGCGTCGGGCAAGGTGACCTCGGTGTGTTTGCGGCGGCGTTCGGGGACGAACCCGCCGAGCTCGGCCCGGCGTTCCATGAGGTACTTGATTTCGGGGGCGTCCATGCCGGGGTGGTAGTACGGGGGCCGGTAGAGGTCAGCGTCGAGTTGGTCATCGCTGATGGGGATGCGGAGGTGGTCACGGAAGGCTTTGAGGTCTTCCATGGTCAGTTTCTTCATCTGGTGGGTGGCGTTGCGGCCTTCGAAGTGCGGGCCCAGTCCGTAGCCCTTGACCGTTTTGGCCAGGATCACGGTGGGTTTGCCCTTGAACTCGGTCGCGGCCTTGTACGCGGCGTAGACCTTGCGGTAGTCGTGGCCGCCGCGTTTGAGGCCCCAGATCTGTTCGTCGTCCAAATCCGCGACCATGTCCTTGGTCTGCGGGGATTTGCCGAAGAAGTGTTCCCTCACGAACCCGCCGGACTCGGCTTTGTAGGTTTGGTAGTCACCATCGGGGGTTTCGTTCATGATTTTCACCAACGCCCCGTCCTGGTCTGCTTCCAGCAGGGAATCCCATTCCCGGCCCCACACGACCTTGATCACGTTCCAGCCCGCACCGCGGAAGAACGCTTCGAGTTCCTGCATGATTTTGCCGTTGCCGCGGACCGGTCCGTCCAGGCGCTGGAGGTTGCAGTTGATCACGAAGTTCAGGTTGTCCAGGTTCTCGTTCGCGGCGAGCTGGAGCAAACCACGGGACTCGGGCTCGTCCATTTCCCCGTCACCGAGGAACGCCCAGACCTGCTGGTCCGAGGTGTCTTTGATGCCACGGTTCTGCAGGTACCGGTTGGACTGGGCCTGGTAGATCGCGTTCATCGGGCCGATACCCATCGACACGGTCGGGAACTCCCAGAAATCCGGCATCAGGCGCGGGTGCGGGTACGAAGACAACGCATGGCCGGCCTTGGACTTCTCCTGACGGAACCCGTCCAAATCCTCCTCGGTCAGACGGCCTTCCATGAACGCCCGGGCGTACATGCCAGGGGAAGCATGGCCCTGGAAGAACACCTGGTCCCCGCCGGAGGGGTGGTCCTTGCCGCGGAAGAAGTGGTTGAACCCCACCTCATACAACGTCGCGGCCCCGGCATAGGTGGAAATATGCCCGCCCACACCAATATCGGAACGCTGCGCACGGTGGACCATGACCGCGGCATTCCACCGCATGTACGCACGATACCGGCGCTCGAACTCCTCGTTCCCCGGGAACGGCGCTTCCTGGTCCACCGGGATCGTGTTCACATAATCAGTGGTCGTCACCATCGGCACACCCACCGACCTCGCGCCGGCACGCTGAAGCAACGAACGCATAATGTACTGGGCACGCTCGGTACCCTGCTCCGCGATCAACGCATCAAGGGACTCAATCCACTCCGCGGTCTCTTCCGGATCACGATCAGGCAGCTGGGCAGTCAACCCGCTGAGGATGTGTGAGGTCTCTTCTCCTGCAGCCACGTCCAACCTCTCTTCATTGAATGTCTGGGCGCTTGCTCTGTGGGGGCGCTCAAGGAATTTCGTATTGTGAGAATAAAATTCTGCAATTCGAGATTACGTCTGCTGATGGGCAGCGTCAACACGGATTGCGTATCCGAATCAGTCAACTGGGAAAGCTTTGCCCAAGCAACCGAATGTGACCCTGCATACACCCGCAACCCTTGACGTTACGTGACCTGAGTCATAGAGTGCTTTCACTATTCAATAACTAGATTCCGCATTGTGGAATCAGTACGAAGTGGAGATCCACGATGCAGACGACTTCATCAGTCGGCGTCACTGAGACTCCGGGAGACAAAGACGCAGGTGGCCCCAACCATCCGGTCGTAGGCAACACTGACCTCTGCGCCATTGCTTCCGAAGTATCAGGCCGTACCATCAGCCCCAGTCTTTACAACATCGACCTCGCTCCCACCAAGGCCGAAGGCCGCAAGTGGACCAGCTACAGCATCTTTACCCTCTGGGCCAATGACGTCCACAGCCTGGGTAACTACGCCTTCGCCATCGGCCTGTTCTCCCTTGGTCTGGGCGGCTGGCAGATTCTGGTGGCCCTCGGAATCGGCGCCATCCTCCTTTTCGCCCTCCTGAACTTCTCGGGGTTCATGGGCGAGAAGACCGGGGTTCCCTTCCCGGTCATGAGCCGGATCAGCTTTGGCATCCGCGGAGCACAAATTGCCAGCCTGGTCCGCGGCGCCGTTGCCGTGGCATGGTTCGGCATCCAGACCTACCTGGCTTCGGTGGTCCTCCGCGTCATGCTGGTGGCCATGGCCCCCGGCCTGAAGGACCTGGACAGCAACTCCATCCTTGGCCTCTCCACGTTGGGCTGGTTTTCCTTCGTGGCACTGTGGATTGTGCAGTTGGTGATCGTCAGCTTCGGCATGGAAATGATCCGAAAGTACGAGGCCTTCGCCGGGCCCATCATCCTGGTGACCATGGCTGCGATCGCGGTATGGGTCTTCATCGAAGCAGGCGGAGCCATCCAGTGGAGCGGCATCAAGGGCCTGGAAGGTACCGAAATGTGGCTCACCATTTTTGCCGGTGGTGCACTGTGGGTTTCCATCTACGGAACTTTCGTCCTGAACTTTTGCGACTTCACGCGCTCTTCGGCTTCCAAGAAGTCGATCGTCAAGGGCAACTTCTGGGGCATCCCCATCAACATGCTGCTCTTCGGCGCCATCGTTGTGGTGATGGCCGGTGGTCAGTACAAGATCAACGGCACTGTCATTGAGAGTCCCTCGGACATTGTGGAGAGCATTCCCAATACCCTCCTGCTGGTCCTGGCTTGCCTCGCCCTCCTGATCCTCACCATCGCGGTGAACCTGATGGCCAACTTCGTGGCTCCGGTCTACGCACTGACCAACCTGTTCCCGCGGCACCTGAACTTCCGCAAGGCTGCGTGGGTCAGCGGCACCATTGGCCTGGTCATCCTTCCGTGGAACCTCTACAACAATCCGATTGTCATCGTGTACTTCCTGGGTGGCCTCGGTGCGCTGCTTGGCCCGCTGTTCGGCGTCGTCATGGCCGACTACTGGCTGGTCCGCCGCGGCAAGGTCAACGTCCCCGAGCTTTACACCGAGGATCCCAAGGGTGCCTACTTCTACAAGCGCGGCGTGAACCCGAAAGCGATCATTGCCATGCTTCCGGCAGCCGGCATTGCCATTGCCATCGCTTTCATTCCCGGGCTGGCAGCAGCTGCACCGTTCGCCTGGTTCATCGGAGCCGGCGTCGCCGCTTTGACGTACTTCGCTGTCGCGGACAAGAAGCAGGTCCACGAGGACGTCTCCGGCGAGCCGATCGCCGTCGCCAGCACCCACTGACACACCGAACGTCACGGCGTCGCCCGTCCTCCCGGATCCCACTGGCACAACGAGTTCCAGCAAGCGGATCCAAGCCAGTCGGCAGGGGACGGGCGCTGCCGTTGAGAGGAACTCCATGCGCATCCTTGTCGCAAACGTCAACACCACCCAGTCCATGACGGACTCCATCGCAGCCCAGGCCCGTGCCGCAGCTGCCCCCGGCACCGAGATCATCGGCATCACCCCGCGTTTCGGCGCCGACTCCTGCGAGGGAAACTTTGAGAGCTACCTCGCCGCGATCGCTGTCATGGACGCCGTGGTCAACTACCCCGGGCCTTTCGATGCCGTCGTCCAGGCCGGCTATGGCGAGCACGGCCGCGAGGGCCTCCAGGAACTCCTGGATGTCCCGGTGGTCGATATCACCGAGGCCGCAGCCAGCACCGCGATGTTCCTGGGCCACAAGTATTCGGTGGTCACCACGCTGGACCGTGCGGTTCCGCTCATCGAGGACCGCCTCAAGCTCGCCGGCCTGGAGGCGCGCTGTGCTTCTGTGAGGGCCAGCGGCATGGCTGTCCTGGAACTCGAGGAGTATCCGGAGCGTGCTGTGGAGGCGATCGTGGGCCAGGCCGAGCAGGCAGTCCATGAAGACAAAGCCGAAGTGATAGTCCTTGGCTGTGGCGGTATGGCCGGACTCGATGAGGAGATCCGTCAGCGCACCGGCGTCCCCGTAGTGGACGGCGTGGCGGCGGCGGTCACCATTGCCGAGTCCTTGGTCCGCCTCGGCCTGTCCACGTCCAAGGTCAGGACTTATGCCACGCCGCGTCCGAAGACTGTCATAGGCTGGCCGATAACCTCAGCCCCAGCAACGCCACCCCAGCCAGCCGCAAGCCAAGCCGCGGGCTGACACTGCCACCCTCATTTCCCCGAAAGGCAACCACATGACCGACTCCAGTCCGCCCACCAACCCGAGGGTCGCCGTCGTCACCGGGGCAGGTTCGGGGATCGGGCGGGCCGTTGCCCGGCTGATGCTCGCCGAGGGTTACCGCGTTGCGCTGGCCGGGCGCCGTGAGGCGCAACTGCTGGAGACCGCCGGCGACCATCCGGAGGCGCTTGCGGTTCCGTGCGACGTGACAGCGCCCGACGACGTCGCGCATCTTTTCGCGGAGGTCCGCCGGCGCTGGGGCCGGGTTGATGTGCTGTTCAACAACGCCGGGATCTTTGGGCCGGCCGGAGACGTCGGCGAGATCAGTGTGGACGAGTGGGAAGCGACGCTGCGGGTCAACGTGACCGGCTCCATGCTGTGTGCGGCCGAGGCTGTGCGGACGATGAAGGCCCAAGAGCCCCAGGGTGGCCGCATCATCAACAACGGCTCCATTTCGGCGCATTCGCCCAGGCCCAGGTCTGTGGCGTATACGGTGACCAAGCATGCGATGACGGGGTTGACCAAGAGCATAGAGCTGGATGGCCGGGAGTTTGGCATCACCTGCGGGCAGATCGACATCGGCAATACCCGCACCGAAATCATGGACACCATCGGCGTCGGCTCCGGCGCGCTGCAGGCAGACGGGAGCCGCAAAGTGGAACCCATGTTCCCCGTGGACGACGCCGCCCGGGCTGTGCTGATGATGGCCAACATGCCGGCGTCAGCCAGTGTGGGTTCCCTGGTGGTGACGGCTGCCGGCATGCCCTTCGTAGGCCGCGGCTAACCCAAGAGCCTGCCCCGACCGCCAGGCCGCTTACCGCCACCACCCACTTTGAAAGCCGTATGCCCGCGACACGCCTCACAGGGGGTGTGTCGCGGGCATTTTCGTGCTCAAAGAAGGTGGTGGAGGTGCAGGCGCGGACCTTCTAAACCAAATGTGACTTCCATAATATGGAAACTCATTTCCCCCTTGCGGAATGATGTGAGCAGGATTACATTGAAAATATCCCCCGAAAATGTGGGGCTGTTCCCAAACTGATTGGTTCAGATCAATGAAGATCCCAGACCCCGCGGCGCTGAAGGCGAGTTCGGCCCCGCAGAAGAAAAAGCGGCTGTACCAGTCGCTCTTTTTTCAAATCCTGATCGCCGTCGTCGCAGGTGTACTCATCGGCCATTTTTGGCCGACCATCGGGTCCGCCCTCCGGCCACTGGGTGATGGATTCATTCAACTCATCAAAATGATCATTGCCCCGCTGATTTTCCTCGTGATCGTCACAGGCATCTCGGCAGTGGGCGACGTCAAGGCGGTCGGAAGGGTCGGGGTCAAGGCGCTCCTGTACTTCACCGGCGCCACCCTCTTTGCCCTGGTTTTCGGCCTCATCGTGGGAAACATCGTTCAGCCCGGCGCCGGGCTGAACATCGACCCCTCCACGCTGTCCCAGGACGCCCTCAACGCCAAGACCGGAAACGCGCCTCCCAAGGACGCAGCAGCATTCATCCTGGATGTTATTCCCGTCAGCGTGATTGGCGCCTTCGCCAACAACAGCCTGCTCCAGGTCCTGTTCTTTTCGGTCTTCTTCGGTGCGGCCATCGTGGTTATCGGGCGCGAACGCTGCATGCCGGTCATCAGCCTCATGGAGACCGTCCTGGAGCTGATCTTCAAGATCATGTCCTGGATCATGAAGGTGGCCCCCATCGGCGCGTTCGGTGCCATGGCGTTCATCATCGGCCAGTACGGGCTGGGCACGCTCAGTACATACGCCCTCCTGATAGCTGCCTGCTACGGTGCGGCGATTGTCTTCATCGCGTTGCTGTTCCTGGTGGCATGGGGCTTCGCCCGTGTACCACTCTGGTCCTTCCTCAAATACACCCGTGAAGAGTTCCTGCTGGCGCTCGGTACGGCTTCCACCGAAGCGGTCATGCCGCGCATCATGACCAAGCTGACCAATGCCGGCTGCTCGCGTGCCACCACGGGTCTGGTAGTTCCCACGGGCTACTCCTTCAACCTCGACGGCGCCGCGATCTACCTCTCCATCTCGCTGCTGTTCCTGGCCCAGGCGTTCGGCCATAATCTTGACCTCGGCCAGCAGTTGGCTGCCCTCGGCGTGCTGCTCCTGACCTCCAAGGGCATGGCGGGCGTGCCGGGCTCCTCCTTCCTGGCGCTTTCCGCCACGGCAGCAGCGTTGGGCATCTTCCCTGTAGCCGGTGTTGCACTCCTCCTCGGAGCCGACCGCCTCATGGACTCCATGCGCGTGGTGGTGAACCTGCTGGGCAACTGCGTGGCAACGTTCGTGGTGGCCAAATGGGAAGGCCAGTTTGACCGCAGCGTCATGCTGCGCGCCTTCAACGGCGAAATCACCAACCATGACTCCGCCATCATGCTCGGCAAGGAAGAGGTGTTTGAGGAGCAAGAACTCGAACGCATCAGCGGTGGCCAGGAACCGTCCCCGAAGTTCCGCGGTGGCCCCGCGGCGGAGGACATCCCGCAATTCGAAATGAGCAAGCGGAGTGGCCAGGCGTCCACCCCGGACTAACTCCAGAGTTTTATACAGCCAACGCCCTTAAGACACGGTCTTAGGGGCATTGGCTGTAGAAAAACTCCCTAGAGGGGGAGGAGCCCGGAGAGGTCCGCGCGCAGGCCGGACGCGGTCACCCGGTGGGTTGAAACCGCGTCCGCCCACGAAAGGCTGCCGGTCACCAACGAAAGCCACGTGGCGGCGTCGCACTCGATCACGTTCGGTGGAGTTCCGCGCGTGTGGCGGGGACCCTCCACGCATTGGGTGACGCCGAACGGCGGCACGCGGACCTCCACCGAATTGCCGGGAGCGCGGGCGGTGACTTCCTCCAGGGAGTAGCGGACCGCCGTCGCAATTAACGAGCGCGACGGCGGGTTCCCGGCAACGGTGCCCGGCGAACCAACGGTGCCGGAAGATTCGACGGCGGCCCGCCAGGCTCCCAGCGCGGCGCGGCCTTCCTCAATGTTGACGCGGCGTCGTGCAACGGCCATGGGTTTTCTCCTCTGAAGTACTAGTCGAGCAGGGCCGAGACGGCGTGGCCCAGCCGGATTTTGCCCACGGTGCGTCCGCCTCCGAGGACGGGCTCCACTACTCGTTCCAGGACGTTGGAGACGGCCGGAATGTCCACGGCTCCGCTCACGGCCAAGAGGGTGAGTCCCACCAAGGACGTGGCGCGGAGGTTCCCGTCCAGCATCTTCACGGCCACCGTTGCGCCGGTGGACGTGGCCAGGACCAGAATGCCCTCGGCGCCGATTTTCGCCAGGACCTCAAGTTCTTCCATGACGATGGTGTTGGACTCGCCCGTTCCTTGGACGGCCCAGGGGTAGTCCAGCATGGAGGTGGCGATGGTGGCAGCCCGGGCGTTGGAGGATTTATCCCCCGGGGACTTGGCCAACCGGGAATAGGCGCGGGCAATGCCGGTCAACGAGATGGCGGCAACAGGGGCACCGCACCCGTCGATCCCCAGGTGGGAGATGGGTTCGCCGCTGTATTCCTCAATGACGGACCGGACCCTCTGTTGGAGCGGGTGGTTCGGCTCAAGGTAGCTGCGCAGGTCCCAGCCGTTTTCGGTGCAGGCCCAGAGGAAAGCGGCGTGCTTGCCGGAGCAGTTGAAGGCCAGCTTGGACTGGCCCCGCTCCGACCGGACCAGCCAGTTTCGGGCAGTCTCGTCCTGCGGCCAGGCGGTGGGGCACTGGAGGTTCTCTTCTTTCACTCCAGCCGCTTTGAGCATTCCCTCCACAACGTCCATGTGATCCAGGGACCCGGTGTGGCTGCCGCAGGCAACAGCAACCTGTGCGCCACGCAGGGGCACGCCGGACTGCATGGAGGCCAGGGCCTGGAAGGGCTTGAGAGTGGAGCGGGCGAGGATGGGGGCATCGATGTCACCGAGACGGGTGACCACCGAGCCGTCGCCGGCGAGAACAACGGCCGCGCCGATGTGCCGGGACTCTATAAAGCCACTTCGTTCGATCACTGCCAGTTCCACCGCGGACTCAACGCTGAACGTTTCATGCGAACTCATGGGCATAAGCCAAGTCTAGGGCGCAGCAAGGTCCGGTGAATGACACAGCTTAGGCCGCGCGCCCTTCACAAAGTACCCTTGAGGACTGTGAAGGTACTCGTCATTGGCCCAGGCGGCCGCGAACACGCCATTGTCCGCTCTCTGCTTGAAGATCCCAACGTTTCCGAGGTCCACGCGGCCCCGGGCAACGCGGGCATCAGCAAACTCGTTCCCACCCATGCGGTTGATGGGAACAACCCGGAAGCCGTGTCTGCCCTCGCCACCAAGCTCGGCGTGGACCTGGTTGTGGTAGGACCCGAGGCGCCGCTGGCTGCCGGTGTGTCCGACGCCGTCCGCGAAGCCGGCATTCCGGTGTTCGGTCCCAGCAAGGAAGCTGCCCAGTTGGAGGCTTCCAAGGCTTTCGCCAAGCAGATCATGGCCGAAGCCAACGTCCCCACGGCCATGGCCCGCGTGGCCACCAACGCCGAGGAAGCTGCTGACGCCCTGGACACGTTCGGCGCGCCGCACGTCGTCAAGGACGACGGCCTTGCCGCAGGTAAGGGCGTCGTGGTCACCAAGGACCGCGCGGAGGCTTTGGCCCACGCGCAGGCTTGCTTCGACGCCGGTGGAACCGTGGTGATCGAGGAATTCCTTGACGGCCCCGAGGTTTCCTTGTTCGTCCTCTGCGACGGCCGCACCACTGTCCCGCTGTCCCCGGCGCAGGATTTCAAGCGCATCTTCGACAACGACGAAGGCCCCAACACCGGCGGCATGGGTGCGTACACCCCGCTTGAGTGGGCTCCCGAAGGCCTGGTCCAGGAAGTCATCGACCGCGTGGCCCAGCCCACCGTGGACGAGATGGCCCGCCGCGGCACCCCCTTCGTCGGCGTGCTCTACTGCGGCCTGGCCCTGACCTCCCGCGGAACCCGAGTCATCGAGTTCAACGTCCGCTTCGGCGATCCCGAGACGCAGGCTGTCCTGGCCCGCCTCAAGACGCCGCTCGGCGCGCTGCTGCTGGCAGCTGCCAAGGGCGAACTGGACACCGCCGAGGAGCTGCGCTGGTCCAAGGACACAGCAGTCGCCGTCGTCGTAGCCGCCGAAAACTACCCGGACGCACCCCGGACGGGTGACCGCATCCGCGGGCTGAAGAAGGTTGATGAGCTGGACGGCGTGCACGTGGTCCACGCCGGCACCAAGCTGGATGATGAAGGCAAGGTGGTCTCCGCAGGCGGCCGCGTCCTTGCGGTTGTCGCGCTTGGTTCCGATCTGGTGGAAGCGCGCGAAAAAGCGTACGACGGCGTGGAGCTGGTTCAGCTTGAAGGCTCACAGTTCCGCACGGACATCGGTGGCAAGGCCGCCCGCGGTGAAATCCGCGTACCGCACACGGCCACCGGAACCATCCCGAAAGTGCAGGCCTAGGCATGACTGAAGGACTCCCCACCGGCGGGTTCGAAACGGAGACCCTGGAGCTTCCGGGCTGGACGCACGTCTACTCCGGCAAGGTCCGCGACCTCTATATCCCGGCCGATGAAGCCATCACGGAGAAGATCGGCCAAGAGTGCGTCCTGGTAGTGGCCAGCGACCGTATCAGCGCCTACGACCATGTTCTGAGCAGCGAAATTCCGGACAAGGGCCGCGTCCTGACGCAGCTGAGCCTGTGGTGGTTCGACCAGTTGGACGTGGAGCACCATGTGCTGGCGTCCACGGTTGACGGTGGCGTTCCTGCCGCCGTCGAGGGCCGGGCCATGATCTGCAAGAAGCTGGACATGTTCCCGGTGGAGTGCATTGCCCGCGGCTACCTCACTGGCTCCGGCCTGGTGGAGTATAAGGAATCCGGCACGGTCTGCGAGATTCCGTTGCCCGAAGGCCTCGTGGACGGCTCCCGCTTGGACAAGGCGCTGTTCACGCCGTCGGCGAAGGCCGAGGTGGGCGAACACGACGTCAACATCACCTACGACGACGTTGTGGCCATGGTGGGCGATGATATCGCCGCACGCCTCAGCGAGCTGACGTTGAAGATCTACACCCGCGCCGAGGAGATCGCCCGCGAACGGGGCATCATCCTGGCCGACACCAAGGTGGAGTTCGGCATTGATGCGGCCACTGGCATCATCACGCTGGGCGACGAAGTCCTCACCCCGGATTCTTCGCGCTTCTGGGACGCGTCCACGTACGCGCCGGGCAAGTCGCAGCCCTCCTATGACAAGCAGTACGTCCGCGACTGGCTGACGTCCGCCGAGTCCGGCTGGGACAAGTCCTCCGACACGCCGCCGCCGGCCCTGCCCGCCGAGGTTGTAGAGCGCACCCGCGCCCGCTATGTGGAGGCTTACGAGAAACTCACCGGCCGTACGTTCGCCTAAGCGTTAACGCAAACTGCCCCGGACCGTCTGGTCCGGGGCAGTTATGCTTTGAAGCGGGCTACGCTTCCGAGTGCTCCTTCGCCGCACGGCGCTCAGCCAGTCGGATCTCCAGCACGGCGTCCATTGCCTGCTGGACCCTGTCTGAAGCTCCTGCCGCGCTGAAGTCGTGCTGGGCCTCTTCCAGGAACTGGAGGGCCTCAGAGGCTTCGCCGGCGGCTTTCAGTGACTTCCCGAGCAACAGCGAGACTTCGCCGGCAGTGTGGCGGGCCAGGACCTTGCGGTCTGCATGGATTTCGCGGAGCTTTTCGACGGCGGCCGGAATGTCGCCGGTCAGGTACAGCCAGCGGGCGCGAATGAAGGCAACCTCCAGCTGATCCGTCTTGTTTCCGCCCACAATGGACAGCGCGAGTTCCGCACGTTCAATGGCGGAAAGGGTTTCAGGCTCCACGATCCCCGAGGATAGGCGGACCGCTGCGGAGGCTTTGTTGAAGCGGGCCCACAGTTCGATGTCGTTGGCGGGGGAGAGGAGCTTGGCCGCGCGCTCGTGGTGCTTGATGCCCTCCACATAGTCGTGGCGCATGAAGGCCACGTTGCCTACCACCCATGCCACCTCGCCGGCGAGCTGGGACATGGAGTGCTCGTCCATGTGCTCGATCATGGCCAGGCAATACTCCCAGGCCTCATCAAGCTTGCCGCTCTCGGCAAGTGCACCAATCAGCGCGCGGTGCGCGCCGATGATGAGAGTGGAACCCTTGGGCAGCTGTTCGCTGAGTTTGACGGCTTGCTTGGCATGCTCGACGGCGGTGGCCAGCTGACCTTGTCCGTGACACACCGCGGCAAGCATCTGCCAGGCGCGCACTCCCAAGCCGGCGGATTCGGTGGCCATAGGGTGCTCCAGGAGGTGCTCAACGATTTGCTGGCATTCCTTCAGCTGCCCTTGTTTCATGACGCATTCGGCCTGCATGTACGTCATGTTCCACCAGGCGCTGTTGTTCTTGGCCTCAAGGGCGATCTGCGCGGCGGTGGCGGCGTGGCTGGCAGCGAGTTGGTAGTCGCGGAGGTCCCAGGCTTGTCGGGCGTAGAGTCCGGCGAGGACGTACTCTGCGTCGCTCACGGAAACGGGTTGGCTCCACGCTTCCAAGGCTTTGGGCGCGAGTTCGAGCCGGCGCGCCAGTTCTTCGATGACCTCAGCCGTTGGTTCGCGACGGCCTGTTTCCAGCAGCGAAATGTAGCTGGGCGAATACAGGTTTTTGCCGAGCTCTGCCTGCGTCAACCCACGTTCGAGCCGTTCGGCACGTAGCTTCTCGCCGAATCCGTTTCCCACGGGTGCCTCCTACAGGTGTCTTTTGACCAAAACCTTGACAGTCTCTGTGGAAAACATTTTACAATGTATGTCAACAGGGACCGTGCAATTTCCGTAACGAATCCGACTCGCATTGGGGTACTACATCATGTTCAAGAAAATCATCGCTTCAGTGGCCGTGGCGGGCGCACTGACTTTCGCAGTCGCGGCTCCCGGTGTGGTCTCTGCTGCTCCCGCAGCCGATTCCAGCACCGTCAGTGCTATTGGCAACTGGCCCGATCCTATGCGCGTAGCGGCGCCGACCAAGTCAACGGACACCACGTACACGCCGATGTCCATCGGCAACTGGCCGGACCCCATGTAAATCAATTGTAGTAAAAGAAACCCCGGAGCGTGACGAGCGATGCTCCGGGGTTTTCTTTTGCCCATCGGTAAAGGCAGGGGAAACACAAAAGAGGGTCTTCCAGATGGAAGACCCTCTTTGTTTGGTCGGGATGACAGGATTTGAACCTGCGACCTCTTCGTCCCGAACGAAGCGCGCTACCAAGCTGCGCTACATCCCGATCCGCTGCGAAAGCAACTGTTCAAGAATAGCCGAAACGTCCCGTGATGCGAAATCGGAGGGTAGGTGTCGCTCCTCACAGCGGCCGGCCAAGGGGAGCTACACCAACGAGTCCCGCCAGGCCCCGTGCAGCTGGGCAAACCGCCCGCCTCCGCTGATCAATTCTGCTGGCGTCCCATCCTCCACGATGCGTCCGTCATGGACCACCAAAACCCTGTCGGCCGTCTCTACCGTGGAGAGCCGGTGGGCGATGATGATCGCGGTGCGGGCGGAGTTCCCGCCGGCCACGCCTTCCAAGAGCTGGGCGAGTCCCTGCTGAACCATCCGCTCTGACGGAATGTCCAGCGAGGACGTTGCTTCGTCAAGGATCAGCACGGCCGGCGCGGCAAGGAAGGCCCGGGCGAAACCAATGAGCTGGCGCTGGCCTGAGGACACGCGCCCACCGCGCTTATTGACGTCCGTGTCGTAGCCCTCAGGGAGGCTCACGATAAACTCGTGGGCTCCCACAGCGGCTGCAGCAGCCTCGATCTCGGCCCGTGAAGCCTCAGGCCGGCCCAACGCGATGTTGTCCGCCACGGAACCGCTGAAGAGGAATGCTTCCTGGGTCACCATTACTACCGCTCGGCGGAGGTCGGTGGTGGACAAGTCCCTGAGATCCACCCCATCCAGATTGATCGAACCGGACGTGACGTCGTAGAAACGCGCCACGAGCTTGGCCAACGTGGACTTGCCGGCCCCTGTCTGTCCCACCAGCGCAATGGTCTGTCCGGCCGGGATATGCAGATCCATCCTGGGAACAACCAGGTTGCCGTCGCCGTAGCCGAACTCCACGCCCTTGAAATCGATCTCGCCCCGGGAACTCTTCAGCGGCACCGGGTTCTTGGGTGGGCGGACCGTGGGAACTTCTTCGAGGAGCCCGGATACCTTCTCCAGTGCGGCCTGGGCGCTCTGGAAGGAGTTGTAGAACATGGCCATCTGGTCCACGGGCTGGAAGAAGCGTTTGGTGGAGAGGATCAATGCGAGCAACACACCGACCGCGAGGTCACCGCTGAGCACCCGGAATCCACCGAACAGCAGGACCACGGCCACGCAAACATTGCCGATCAGCACCAGGCCCGGCTGGAAAATGCCGTTCAGGTTGATGGAGCGGACGGTGTTTTTGCGGTAATCCTCAGCCAACTCGCCGTAACGCTCAGCGTTCTCAGGCTCCTTGCGGAAGGCCTTCACAGCGCGGATGCCGGTCATGGTCTCCACGAAGTGCACAATCAAGCGGGCGGACACCACCCGGGATTCACGGAACGCGATCTGCGAGTGCTTCTGGTACCAGCGGGCCAGGAAGAACATGGGGACGCCGGCGCCGAGGACGATCAGTCCACTGCGCCAGTCGAGCGCAAAGATCGTAAAAGCGGTGAACACCATGAACAGCATGCCGGACGCCAGGGAACTGACACCGGAATCGAGGAGTTCGCGGAGTGCTTCAAGGTCCGAGGTCTGCCGGGCAATGATGCGCCCGGACGTGTATTTCTCGTGGAATTCCAAGCTCAGCCGCTGGGTGTGCCGGAAGACGCGGAGCCGGAGATCCAGGAGCATGGCTTGGCTGAGCCTAGCCGTGGAGGTCACGTACAGCGCAGTCATGCCGGCGGTAGCGATCGCAGCGGCCAAATACAGGGCACCCGCAAGTACCAGCGGCCCGTTGTCACCCGCCTGCAACGCCGGGAGGGCGTTGTCGATGCCAAAGGCGATCAGCGCCGGACCGGCAACCCGGGTGAGCTGCGAGACCACCACCATCACGATCGTCAGCCAGAAACGCAACCGCACAGGGCGGATGAGCGAGGCAAGCAAGGTGAGCGACCGGCGTCGTACGGCTTTGCTGTCTGCTTTGGTGAGGAGCGTGTTGTCCTCGTTGGCGGTTCCAAACGTTGTGGCACTCACCGGCGGGCCTCCTCAGCTTCTTCGAGCTCGTCCAGTTCGGTGTCCAGGTCTTTGGGACCGGTGTCCAGGCTGGCAATGACGTAGCGGTAATGGTCGTTTTCGGCCAACAGTTCCGTGTGGGTCCCGACGGCGGTGATGGTGCCGTTTTCGAGCAACGCCACCCGGTCCGCCAACGCCACAGTGGATGGGCGATGCGCGACGATCAAAGTGGTGGTCTCGCGGAGAACCTCCCGTAGACGGGCTTCCACTCGTTCCTCGGTGTTCACGTCCAACGCGGACAGGGGATCATCAAGTACCAGGACCTTCGGCTTGGCCGCGATGGCCCGCGCCAAGGCAATACGCTGGCGCTGGCCGCCGGATAAACTCAATCCCTCTTCACCGATCAGCGTGTCCACGCCATCGGGCAACGAGTAGGCGAACTGGGCCTGCGCCACATCCAAGGCCTCGTCCAAAGCGGCATCGCTGGGATCGGGAGCTCCCAGGAGGACGTTGTCGCGCACTGAGCTGGAGAACAGCGTGGTGTCCTCGAAGGCCACGGCGACGATCCTGCGAAGCTCGTCAATGTCGTAGTCGCGGACATCCACGCCGTCGATCGTCACAGCGCCCTCGGTCACGTCGTAGAGGCGGGGGACCAGCTGGAGCATGGCGCTCTTGCCGCTGCCAGTGATACCCACCAGGGCCATGGTCTCGCCGGGACGGATATCCAGGGTGAGATCGTGGAGGAGCGAACCGCCGTCCTCGAACCCGAAGCCAGCGTGCTCAAAGCGCAAGGCGCCCTGCACGGTCTCCGGTACCTTCGCGTGAACCGGCGAGGTGATGGTGTTTTCGGTGTCCATGACTTCGAAGTGACGGTCCAGTGCGGTCTTCGCGGTCAGAGCCATGGCCAGCAGCATGCCCGAGAATTCCACGGGAGTGGCTACTACCGCGGCTGTGGCAAAGAAGGCGACCAACGAGCCAATGCTCAGCTGGCCACTGGCAGCGAGCATGATGCCCACCACCAGCCCGACGCCCAGGGCAAGTTCCGGGAGCAGCGTGACCACCAGCGTGAAGCCGGCCTGCTGCTTGGCTTTCGCGATCTCGGTCTGACGGAGTTCCTCGGCCTGGCCGTTGAAATTTTCCAGTGCTTCACGGCTCCTGCCAAAAGCCTTCAGCACGCGAATGCCGTGGACGGATTCCTCCACGGTGGTGGCGAGGTCGCCGGCTTGGTCCTGGCTGAGGCGGGTGACCAGGCTGAAGCGGCGGCGGAAACGGAAGGAGTTGATCATGATCGGAACGGCCGCTGCCAGGAAGATCAGCGCCAACTGCCAGCTCATGGAGAACATCACGCCGACGCCGATGATGACCGTCAGCGTCGTGACCACCAGCATGATGGCGCCGAACGCCATCCAACGGCGCAGGAAGCTCAGGTCCGTCATGGCGCGGGAGAGCAGTTGGCCCGAGCCCCAGCGATCGTGGAACGCCACGGTGAGCTCTTGCAGGTGGCCGTACAGGGTCACGCGCATCCTGGTCTCAACCGTGGTGGCCGGGTTGATAACGAACTGCCGGCGCAATGCCACCAGACCCGCTTCAGCCACGCCCAACGCAAGGATCACGACGGCGGCAATCCAGACTGCGTCCGTGGAACCGCCCGGCTGCAAGGAGTTGTTGACGAGGACACGCAGTACCTGCGGAATCGTCAGCGCAACAATGCTCGCGAGCAAGGCGCAGATCAGGCCCATGAACAGGCGGGGGAGGATGGGCCGCACATGAGGGTACAGCCGGCCGACGGAGGTGAAAAATGACGTTTGCTTGGACATGCCCGCTTCTCAACAGCTGGATCTTCAGATGGTGCGGAGGTAGTTTCCCGTAGCAACTACCCTATGCCATGGCGTGATTCGTTTCACAGGACCACGCAAAGTCGGTGAAATGTTTGACCCAGTTATTAGGGATCGTAATGATCTCTCGGCGTTTAGCTGCGTGCCGTGAGGGTGAGCAGCACTGCTTCAGGGCGGCAGGCGATCCGGACTGGCGCGAAACGCGAGGTGCCGATGCCACCGGAGACGTTCACCGGCGTCGTGAATTCCTTGCTTTCCCAGTCGTGGAGGCCTTTGGCGCGCCACGTGGGGAGGTCGCAGTTGGAGACCAAAGCGCCGTAGCCGGGGATGCAAATCTGGCCGCCGTGCGTGTGGCCGGCGAGGATGAGGTCTGCTCCGGCCTCGGTGAAGTGGTCCAGCACGCGCTGGTACGGAGCGTGGATCACAGCGACTTTCAGGTGGCGGCGCGCATCCTGGTTCACGGTTCCGCGGGGCCAACCGGCGTACCGTTCGCGTTTGAGGTGGGGATCGTCCACTCCGGAGAAATCGAAGCGGAGTCCATTCAGGACCACCGACTGGGCGCGGTTGGTCAGATCGATCCAACCACCCATCCCGAACGCGGAGCGGAGCTTTGGCCAATCGAGCTTGATGGGGTCCTTCTTGTGCCTCGACGGTCCGCGGAAGTAGCCGGCAGGATTCTTGATCCGCGGGGCGTAGTAGTCGTTGGACCCTGGAACGAACACGCCGGGGAACTCCAAGAGCGGACGCAGAGCCTGGATCAGGGGATCGATGGCTTTCGCGTGGCTCAGGTTGTCGCCTGTATTGACCACGAGGTCGGGCTTCAGCTCAGCCAACGACTCAAGCCACAGGGCTTTCTTGTCCTGGCCCGGCACGAAGTGGATGTCACTGAGGTGCAGGATCCGGAACGGTGCTGAACCTTCGGGGAGGACTGGCAGGGTTTCCTGGCGGACCTCAAATTGGTCCTTCTCCCACCAGCCATAAGCGGCGGCTGCTGCGCCGGCGGTTGCACCGAGAGCTGTAGTGACGGCGAAACCGCGCCCGACGGTGCGGACGCGGTTTGCCAGTGAATCACGGAAGGACACGCTTAGTCCTTATCGTTGTTGCCGTTGCCGTTATTGCCATTGTTTCCGTTGCCGCCGTTTCCGTTATTGGAAGGCGGGGCGGGGTTCGGATTGGACGGCGCAGGCGTGGTGTTGCGCTGCGGGGCCGCCGTGCCCAGCAGGTTGGACGGCGGCGCAGGGAAGGGGTTGGTGCCGTAGGCAGGAGCCACCGACAACATGTAGTTGGTGAACTGCGGACCGGCGATCATGTAACCGTCGATGGCCGGGTAGAACTTGCCGTTGACGGTCAGATTGCGGCCCGGGCGCAGCTGGTTATCCAGCGGATCACCGAACCAAGAGGCTGTGGCCAAGCCGGTGGTGTAACCCACCACCCAGGTGGAGCCGTTGGAGTCGTTGGTACCCGTCTTGGCCGCAACCGGGAAGTTGCCCTTCGTAGAAAGCGATGGGCGGATCAGCGAACCCGATCCTGCGTTGAGCACTTCCTGCATGGCGTAGGCCACGCCACGGGCAACCTCGGGCTTCACGGCGTCCTTGCAGTTGGAGGACTGCGCCGGCAGTTCAGCGCCTGACTGGTCCTTCACCGAGGTGATGGCGATCGGTTCGCAGTACTTGCCGTCAGCGGCAAAGGTCGCAAAAGCAGCCGCCATGGTCAGCGGCGCAGTCTGGGTGGCGCCGATCAGGTTGGACAGTGTGGTCATCGGGACCTTGGGGTTCGGGTCGGTGACCTTGCCTGTGTCATCGCGCGTCGGCAGTCCGCCGTGGATGCCGGTGGCGTCCACGATGCCCTGGATGCCGCAGAGGTCCACCTGGGCGGCGGAGGCAAACGTGGCCGTGTTGATGGAGTTCATGAGGCCGTACAGGACGGTCATGTTCCGGTAGTAACCGAGGTCCGAGTTCTGAAGGTCGAAGCTTCCTGAGACGTTGGCGTCGTAGAAACCGTTGACTGGCGTGGGACAGGTGTTACGCCACGGAAAGTTGACTCCGTACTTTCGCACGCTCGCGTTGACGTTCTGGTTCATCGACTTGCCCTCGTTCAGCCACTGGGCGAACGTGAAGGGTTTCATGGTTGAACCGGGCTGGAAGCCACCGATGCCGTTGAGGTCATTTCCGTTGGCGTCCAGGACGTCAACGTTGAAGTTCTGGGTCTGATCGAACTTGCCTTCTTGAGGCAGCCAGACGGTGTTCTGGGCCATGCTGACGATCTGGCCCGTGCCCGGCTGGACGGAGGTGATGGACGCGCCCCACTTATCCGGGTTGGCGCCGGCCGTGGCATCAACCTGCTGCTGGGCCACGGTCTGGGCTGTCGGATCAAGGGTGGTCTGGATGGTGAGGCCGCCACGCTGGACGCGCTTGACACGCTCTTCGGTGGTGTCGCCATACGCCGGGTTGTTGAACAGAAGGTGCAGGACGTAGTCACAGAAGTAAGGCGCCATGGTGGCGTAAGCGCAACCCTGACGGGCCGGGGTGACCTTGGTGGTGACCGGGGTGGCGACGGCTTCGTCGTACTCGGCCTGCGTGATCTTGCCCTGATTCACCATGGCAGCGAGCACCAGGTCGCGGCGCTTCTGCGCGTTGTCCGGGTTCGCGATGGGATCGAAGGCCGAGGGGCTGTTCACGAGGCCGGCCAACAGGGCGGCCTGCGGAAGCGTCAGGTCCTTCGCAGTGGTGCTGAAGAAGAACTTGGAGGCGGCTTCAATGCCGTAGGCGTCACGGTTGAAGAAGACGATGTTGAGGTAGCCCTCAAGGATCTGCTCTTTGGAGAACTTCTTCTCCAACGCGATGGCGAGCTTCATTTCGCGGAGCTTGTCGCCCACGCCCTTGCCGCCACCGTTGAGCTTGACGTCTTCTTCACGGTCGGACGCCACCAGGGACTCGTTGATGACGTTGTTCACGTACTGCTGCGTGATGGTGGACGCGCCCTGCTTGTTGCCGCGGGCGGTGCTGACGATGGCTCGCATGATGCCCGTGGTGTCGATGCCGCCGTGCTCATAGAAACGGCTGTCCTCGATCGCGATGACAGCGTCCTTGATGAACGGGCTCATCGAATCCAAGGGAACCTTGGTCCGGTTCTCCGCGTAGATCGAAGCGATCGGCGTACCGTCCTTCGCCAGGATCGTGGTGTTCTGGCTGGGCGGATCCACCTGCAGTTCCGCCGGCAGAGTGTCAAAGAACTGTATTGAACCACTGGCAGCACTGCCCGAAACGGCGGCTGCGGGGACCAAAAGGCCCGCCACCAGGACGCCACAAATCGCGCTCACACCGAGGAAACCTAGAATCTTTCCGAGGGTGGTGGCAGTGTCGAATAGTGGGTTCTTGCGAGTCACCATGTTTTCCACTTTACCGTCAAGGGCTAGGCTTTCTGTCATGACCAAATGGGAGTACGCCACGATTCCGCTCATTATTCACGCCACGAAGCAGATCCTGGACCAGTGGGGCGAAGACGGCTGGGAGCTTGTCCAGGTCGTCGGTGGCCCCGATGGCAAAGGCCTTGTTGCATACCTGAAGAGGGAGAAGCAGTAACCATGACCACCCCCGCAGAAACCACGTCTCCCGCGGAATCCGGCGCACCCACGTCGGCTGTCGAGCAGCGCCTGGCCGAGCTCGGTTTGACCCTCCCCGAGGTCGCCGCACCCGTTGCGGACTACGTCCCGGCCATCGTCTCCGGCAACTACGTTTACACGTCCGGACAGCTGCCCTTTATTAACGGCAAACTCGAAGCTACGGGCAAGGTCTCCCTCGGCGAGTTGGGCACATCCGACGAACCCACCGTTGATCCCGAAGACGCCAAGCGCTACGCCGCCGTCTGCGCCATTAACGCCCTGGCGGCAGTCAAGAGCGTCATCGGCGACCTCGACCGCATCACCCGCATCGTCAAGGTCGTCGGCTTCGTCTCCTCCGAACCGACGTTCACCGGCCAGCCCGGCGTCATCAACGGCGCGTCCGAACTCCTCGGCCAGGTCCTTGGCGACGCGGGCAAGCACGCACGCTCCGCCGTCGGCGTTTCTGTCCTGCCGCTCGACTCTCCTGTTGAAGTCGAGCTCATCGCTGAATTCAGCTAAGGAACCGGTTCACCCAATTGCCGCAGCTTGCCCGTCGCCTGTTTGTACTGCCTCCCGAACTGGAAGGGGCAGCACGAAACTGGCTTGAGCTCGGCGAGCGGACCCCCAGGGCCGCCCGCTACGCATCGTCCGTTGTGCTCTTGCGCGACTCGCCCACCGGTTTGGAGACCTGGCTTGGTTACAGGCCGGGATCCTCGCCGTTGGGTGTTGTCGCGTTCCCGGGCGGCTCCCTGGACGCGTCCGACGACGATCCCGTCGGGTGGGTAGGCCCCACGCCGCAGCAGTGGGCTGAGCACATGGGAACGGACGACGTCGGACTCGCCCGCCGTCACGTGGTGGGCGCCATCCGCGAACTCTTCGAAGAAACCGGCGTGCTGCTCGCCGGACCGGATGCTTCCTCCACTGTTGAGGCCAACTCGACGGTCGATTGGATGCGGGCCCGTGAAGCCGTGGCGGCCCAGGAAAAGTCCTTCACGGAGATGCTCTCCAAGCGCGGGCTCTCCCTCCGGACGGATCTGTTGAAGCCCTTGGTGAATTGGCTCAGCCCGGATTTTGCCCATACCCGCTTCAACACGCGTTACTTTGCCGCAACGGTCCCCGTGAACCAGCAACCCAGCATCCTGGGAAGCAAAGGCGTATGGGGGCGCTGGGTTACGGCCGCCGAAGCGATTGCCCTCAGGGACACCCCGGCGCTCGGTGATGAGATTGGCCAGCCGAATACTGTGGGCCTCACCCTGGGTCAGCTTTTGGTTCCCGGGTCCGAAATCATGCTCGAGAAAATGGCCGCCTCCAATGGGTGCATCGCCTACCTGAGCTACAAACGCAAAGCGCATGTGTACCAGGCGAAGCTCGTGGATGAAGGCGGAATCCTGATGCTCGAGGTCGAAGCCGCCCGTACCGTCGCCGGAGAGCCCCAGCGCGAACGCTAGCCCCCCTCGATCCTCTCTCACATCCCTCGGGCTTGAGCGGGTTCCTCTCTCACGTCCCGCGGGCTTGAGCCGGCCCCTCTCTCACGTCCCTCGAGTTTGAGCCGGACCCTCTCTCACTTTCAACCAAAAAAGCCGCCCCGGTTACGACCGGGGCGGCTTTTGAGCTGAGGCGTTTAGCGTGAACGCTGACGGAGTCGCTGCATGTCCAGGATCACGACGGCGCGGGCTTCCAGACGGAGCCAGCCGCGCTGAACGAACTCGGCCAGTGCCTTGTTGACGGTTTCGCGGGAAGCGCCAACCAACTGGGCCAGTTCTTCCTGCGTGAGCTCGTGAGCCACCAGAACGCCGTCGGTCGCCGGACGGCCGAAGCGGTCGGCCAGGTCCAGCAGGGCCTTGGCAACCCGGCCCGGAACGTCCGAGAAGACGAGGTCGGACAGGGAGTCGTTGGTGCGGCGGAGGCGGCGGGCCAGAGCCTGCAGCAGCTGCGCGGAAACCTCGGGACGCGTGCGGAGCAGTGCGTTAAGGCTCTCGTTCTTGAGGCCGGCCAGGCGGGTCTCCGAAACGGCGGTCGCCGTGGCGGTACGCGGGCTGGGGTCGAACAACGCCATTTCGCCGAAGAGCTCGCCCGGGCCGAGGATGGCCAGCAGGGACTCGCGGCCATCGGGGGAGGTGCGGCCGAGCTTCACCTTGCCGGAAACGATGAAGTAGAGCTGGTCACCCTGGTCGCCTTCGCGGAACACCGAAGCCCCACGTGAAAGGTCCACCTCGGTGAGTTCGTCCGTCAGCAAGCGGAATGCGTCGTCGTCAAGGGTGGCGAAGAGGGGTGCGCGGCGCAATACCTCGATGTCCATGAAATCTCCTGAATATAAGTTTCGGTCGTGGCGCTCAGGCCATTGTTTCAGAATTTTTAGGCTTCTGTGACGTACTTGGCACGTGAAACGCTGAAACGACGCGGATTTCGGCCACGGAACACCGCAAATGGCTGCCCCGAACCGGCTTTTGGTGGCTGCTGCGGGTGATGTGACTAACGGTTGGTTGTCAGGGTCCACAACTACAATTGGCGCTACCCGGCTATGAGGAGCATTGGTGTTTGGCTTGACGATATTGGATTTGGCATTGATCTTGATGCTGCTGTCCTACCTGATCTATGGCCTGCGCAACGGCTTTATGGTCACGCTGGGTGGAATTGCAGGATTTGTGGTCGGCGCCATCGCTGCGTTCGTTGCCGTGCCGCTCGTGAGTGGCTGGGTGACGGACAGCGGCTGGAGGCTGACCGCCACGGTGGGTGCCGCCGTCGTGCTTATTGCTTTGGGTCATGGGCTGGGAACCATGATCGGGCGCAAAATCCGCCACGCCGTGCGGATCAAGCCGCTGCACGCCGTTGACAGGTTGATCGGTGGCGTGGTGAGCGTGGTGGTGGCGGCGCTGGTCATGTCCATGCTGGCGTTCAGCATCAGTTCGCTGGGTGTGCCCTTTGTTTCGCAGCAACTGGCTGGCTCGCGCGTGATCCGCTACATCGACACCATCACTCCAACGCCCGTCAAGAGCACCATGGCGCAGTTGCGGTCCACGGTGATCGGCGACGGCATCCCCAAGCTCATCGAGGGCATCGGCCCCGTGACTCCGGTCCCCGTCCCCAATGCCTCAACGGACACTCCTGCCCTTAACCAGGCTGCAGAGTCCGTCCTCAAGATCGCGGGTACAGCGTTTGAATGTGGCCAGAACCAGACCGGTTCCGGATTCGTCGTCTCGCCCGGGCGCGTCGTGACCAACGCGCACGTTGTGGCGGGCGTGTCGCAGCCGGTGGTGGAAGTTCCCGACGGCGGTGCGTTGCCGGGCCGGGTGGTGTACTTCGACCCCCAGCGGGACATCGCAGTCCTGGCCGTGGACGGCCTGCAGTCCAGCCCACTGCCGATGAGTGTTGACCTGCCCGAAGGCAGCCCTGCGGCCTTTGCCGGGTACCCGCACGGCGGTCCTTTCCAATCGAAGCCCGCAACCGTCCAAGGAATTTCGACCATCATTGTCCCGGACATCTACGGCGACAATCCCTCTCCGGAGCTCGTCTACAAGCTGGCCGGTGACGTCCAGCCGGGCAACTCCGGCGGTCCGCTGCTGACCATGCAGGGCGAGGTGGCCGGGCTGATCTTCGCCAAGACCACCACCGATGCCGCCCTCGGCTTTGCCCTCACCATGGCAGACCTGTCACCTGTGGCAGCGCAGGCCCCGGGACTCAACAGCCCCGTATCGCCAGGTCAATGCACGCGTAAGTAGGGGCCCTCCCGCATCGTGGGTGTTTTCGGGCTGCCACCGCTCATGGAGCGGGCATATTTACCCTGCGTTCCCGGGCCGCTATAGATTGGGAGCCATGACTGAAGCCACCCCCGCCACCGAAGCCGGTCGCGGCACCATCCTTGTCATCAATGGACCCAACCTCAACCTTCTTGGCACCCGCGAGCCAGAGAAGTACGGAACGTCAACACTTGCGGACGTCGAGCAACTCGCCATGTCGGCGGCTGCCGCCCATGGCTTCACTGTTGACTGTGTGCAGTCGAACCACGAAGGCGACCTGCTCGACGCCATCCACGCGGCGCGCGGCACCGCTGTCGGGATAGTGATCAACGCCGGCGCCTACACGCATACATCAGTCGCACTTCGTGACGCCCTGGCCGCAGTGCAGCTACCCGCCGTCGAAGTCCACATCACCAACGTCCACCAGCGCGAAGAGTTCCGTCACCACTCGTACCTGTCTGGTGTTTGCAGCGCAATCATCGTGGGCGCAGGAGTCCTTGGCTACAAGCTGGCTATCGACTACTTGGCGGACGCCGTCTAAACCACGCTTTTGGTGAGCGAGGGTTCCCGGGAAGCCCTTGGGATGTGGAAGAGCGTTCGGCTCAAGCCCGCGTTAGGTGAGAGAGGGTTCCCGGGAAGCCCGTGGGATGTGAGAGAGGGTCAGAGGGCCGTGAACCGCAGCAGGATGGCATGCTCAGGGTTCAAGACAGGCATGGGGAGGCCCACTTCGCCCAGGAAGAGCCCCGTGGCTTCGGCCCCGGAGTACAGCCAGGGCGCCGGCTTGGCCTCAATGAACGTGTGCCCGTAGTCGGCGTCCCCTGGGGAGGGGAAGACGGCCTCTACACGGTATGAACGCGAAGGGTCCAACCCAGGAATGGCAACCCGTCCGGGCTGCTCGGCCAACCCCGTCCGGGTCTTGACTACGGCGAACAGCGCGGCCGTGGCACCTGCCGCAATCCCGGCGTCGAGCCCTTCAGCGTCCGCAACAACGCCGTGGAGCATGAGCGATTCGTCCGGCAAGTCGGCACGGACCATTCGTCCACTGTGGATGAGGCCGCGGTGCTCCTTGTAGAGGCCGATGAAACGCTTGAGCTCCGAACGCTCCGCCCCGGTGACGGAGCGGACGTCCCACTCCATGCCGAAGTGCCCAAACAATGCGGTGATGGCACGGAAGGAGAGGTCGTGCGTCCGCCCCGTGGTGTGCGATGTCGTAGGACCAATGTGCCCACCCACCAGCTCCGGCGGAACCACCATGCCGGTCCAGCGTTGGATGGTTTGGCGTTCCAGGGCGTCGTTGCAGTCCGAAGCCCAGATGCGGTCCGTACGCTCAAGGATCCCGAGGTCAACCCGCGCGCCACCGGAGGAGCAACTCTCGATCTCCACCCCCGGGTGGGCCGCACGGAGCGCGTCGAAGAGCCGGTACGCAGCCAAGGTCTGTTCGTGAACGGAGGCCCGGCCTGCATGCCCGTGCTCCACGAGGTCCCGGTTCTGGTCCCACTTGAGATAGCTGATGTCATTCTCGCGCAGCAAAGTGTCCATGCGCTCGAAAATGTACTGCCACGCGTCCGGATTCACGAGGTCGATCACGTGCTGCTGCCGCCACTCCAGAGGCAGCCTGCCGCCGTCCTTGTGGGAAGCGGCAGAGGGTCCTACGAGCCATTCCGGATGCGCCCGGGCGATGTCGGAGTCGAGGTTGATCATTTCCGGTTCCACCCAGAGGCCAAACTCCATGCCGCGCGAGGTCACGGCGTCAATCAACGGCGTCAGCCCGTGGGGCCACACAGTCTCGTCCACGTACCAGTCGCCCAGCCCGGCGTGGTCGTCGCGGCGCCCGCGGAACCAGCCGTCGTCGAGCACGAAGCGCTCCACGCCAAGGTCGGCAGCGGACTCGGCCAGCTCCATCAGGGTGTCCAGGTTGTGGTCGAAGTAGACCGCTTCCCAGGTGTTGAGGACTACCGGGCGGGGCTTGCCCGAAAGCGCGCCCACATGGTGCGGCCGCGAGCGGAACCAGCTGTAGAACGCCTCGCTGATGCCATCCAGGCCGCGGTCTGAGTACGCCGCGAACAGGGCAGGGGTGGTGTAACTTTCACCGGGTTGCAGGACCACTTCAGCCGGTCCCAGCAGCTCGGAGCCACCTATTACGGTCCGCCCATCAGCAACGTTGTCCGCGAATTCCTCGTGGTTGCCGCTCCATGCCAAATGCGTGGCCCACACCTTGCCGTGCCTGTTGCCGAAGCCGGATGTTCCGGCAGCCAGCAGGAGTGAAGAGTCGTGTCCTGTGCGGCCGTGCCGCCCGGTGCGGACCCATGTTCCCTGCTGGATGGACCTGCGCTGCGGGTGACGTTCACGGCACCAGCGGCCGGTCAAATCCAAAAGTTCGACGGCGTCCGGCGCCACCGGGAGCATCGTCGCCAACTCGTCCACCTGGTAAGGCGAGGTGCCGTCGTTCCTCACAGTGTGCTTCAGTTCGAGCAGTCCGCCCGGGTGCAGGGTGAGGTTGGACGTGACGGTGATTCCGGCGTCGGGATCTGACTGAACCACGACGGCGGTGGACCCGCCCGCGGTGCTGCCGTCCGTCGTCGCGCTCACCACGCGCAGGCGAACGGAGAAATCAAAGCCGGGGACGCCGTCGGTGATGCGGTGGCCACGGAGTCCGGGCCTGCCCTGCCACGCCGAGGAAGCCTGGGGGAGGAGGCCGGCGGAGACGTTGGCGTCGATCGAGGACGGTGGGATGGGCTCGTTGAGGATGGCCAGGTCCGGAAGGGTGTCGCCCAAATCTGCTCCCCAGTGGGATATCTCGGCCTCTCCACGGTGGGTGCTGATCACCAGGCTGATACCTGCGGAACGGAGGTGGAGCGGTTGCATAAAGGTGGGTCACTTTCAGTTTCGGGTTCGGGAGGGGTGTTGCGGGGCCCGCTCTACACGCTTCGCGAGGGAAATAGCGTGCAGAGCGGGCCACACAACGGGTGGGGTTACAACGGGTGTGGGATTGGAACGGGGTGGGGCTATTTGAAGAGGTTGTTGACCTGGTTGTTCGCTTCGGTCAATGAGGACGCGGGTTTCTTACCGGACAGCACTGCATCCATGGCCGGCTTCATGATGCCGTCAACCTTGGCCGCCTTGTCTGCGATGGGAAAGAGGAACGTGGTGCCGTCCTTGACATGGGTGGTGAAGGCTGAGACGTCGGTGCCCTTGTCAGAGAAGGCCTTGGCGGCAATCTCGGAGGAGCTGGTAAGGGCCGGGAAAACCACAGCCTTGCTGGCCACTACGTCTTGGCAAGCGGAGGAGCCAAGGTACTCGACCCACTTGATGCTGGCGCCCGGGTTCTTGGTGCCGGCCCAAATGGAGTCGGCCAAGCCGTTGAACATGGAAGCGCGCTCGCCGTTGGGGCCCTTGGGGGTGGGGGCGAAGGCAGTCTCGATGCCCTTGTAGGTCTGGTACTGGCCGATCAACCAGTCACCGTTGGTGTTGATCGCGGACTTTCCAGCGCCGAAGCTGTCCGGCATGCTGGCACCCACCGTGGTCTCCAGCTTGGGCATGTACCCCTTGTCCACCAAGCCGGCCCACCAAGCGATGGTCTCCTGGAAGCGGGGGTCGTCGTAGTTGAACTTGCTGCCCCACGGGTTCTTGTCCGTTGCGGTCCAGCCTGTGGTGGCGGTCAGGAAGCTCCACTCGGTTTGGCCCTGGCCAGACCCGCTGCCCGTCAGGCCCAGTCCGTAGGTGGCCACGTTGTTCTTGTCGAAGCCTGCCTCATCCCCGCGCTTGCCGTTCTTGTCCACGGTGAGGTGCGCAATGGTCTTCTCGTAGCTGCCGCCATCCTTCGGGTTCCAATCAAGCGAAGCCATTTGCTCCGCAGTGATTCCGGCGGCGTCAGTCATGGCCTTGTTGTAGAACAGGCCCACGGTGTCCCAGTCCTTCGGAAGGCCGTAGCGCTTGCCATCCTGGCCTACCCAAAGCTCCGGGAGTCCCTTGGTGTACGCGTCCAGCTTGATGCCGTCCTTCTCCACAGCCTCATCCAGGGAGAGCAACTGCTTCTTGGCTGCGTACTCGGGGTATTTGGAGAGGTGGTTGGTAAAGACGTCAGGTGCTGTTCCGGCCACGAAGCCATTGGTCAGGGTGGTCCAGTAGTCGTCCCACCCGCGCTGGGTGATCTTGACCTTGATGTCCGGGTTGGCCTTGGTGAAATCGTCCGCGCATTGCTGGTACGCCGGGAGTTGGTTGGCGTCCCAGAGCCAATAGTTGATCTCACCCTTGGCATCGGTGGAAGCAGGGGAGGAACCGCCACAGGCGGACAGGGTCAGGGCGATGGCGGCGGCAGCAGCGGCGACGCCGAGAGTTTTCTTCATAGCGAACCTTTCAGGGGTTTTACAGAGGGGTTACTTGATTCCGGAGAATCCGATGGAGTTGACTACCTTCTTGCCGAAGGCGATGAACAGCAGGAAGATCGGCAGCGCAGCCACGAGGGTCCCGGCCATGAGCCCGGACCAGTCCAAGGCGCCTTGCGGTGACTGTGACTTGAAGACGCTCAGCCCCACCGTGAGCACGCGGACGTTCTCGTCCTGGCCCACCAGCAGCGGCCAGAAGTATTCGTTCCATTGACCGATGAAGGTCAGCAGCGCCAGGGTGGCGATGGGGGCGGCGGCGTTGGGAAGCACAATCTGGAAGAAAATGCGCAGGTGCTTGGCGCCGTCGAGCATTGCCGCTTCCTCCACCTCGCGGGACATGCTCAGGAAGAACTGCCGCAGGAAGAAGATGGCGAAGGGCGTCATGAACAGGAACGGCAGGGACATTCCGGCCATGGTGTTCAGCAGCCCGAGGTTCTTGATCATCAGGAAGTTGGGCAGGGCAGTGAAGATCGGGGGAACCATCATGGTGGTCAGGAAAATGGCGAACACTTTGTTCCGGCCTGGCCAACGCAACCGTGCGAAGGCGTAGGCGGCCATCGCGCTGAAGAACACCTGGCCGGCCGTGGTGATGGTGGCGAAGATGATGGAGTTGCGCAGGTAAAGCCAGAAGTTGATGGCCGCACCGGAGCCGCCGTCGGCTATCGCTTCTTCGGTGGTTTGCAGGCCAAGTACGCGTTTGAACGCGCCCCAGCTGAAATCGGCCGGCAGGAGGTTTCCGGCGTTGGAGGCCAGCGCGCTGTTGCTCGACAATGCCGTCCGCAGCATCCACAGGAACGGTGCGATGGTGATGGCGAGGGCGACGGCGACCAGCACCCACGCGCCGATCCGGCGCCAGTCGAGGGGCTTCTTACGCGAAATGGTTGAGGTAGTCATGGCGGTTTCCTTAGTCCACATCCGGCTTAGTCCAGGTCCGATTCATTGCCCTTGAGGAACTTCATTTGCACGAAGGCCACCAGGGCGAGAATGACGAAGAGGATCACGGACAGGGCGGAGGCGTAGCCGAAGTCGGACTCGCCGAAGGCTTTTTGGTAGATGTACATCTGGATCACGCGGGAGGCGTTGACGGGGCCACCGTTGGTGGTGACGGCCACAGTGTCGAACACCTGGAAGGAACCGATCACGGTGACTACCAACACCAACACCAACACGGGGCGGAGCAGCGGCATGGTGACGCTCCAGAATGTCCTGGTGGGGGACGCGCCGTCGAGGTTTGCAACCTCATAGAGGTGGTTGGGGATGGATTGCAGCCCGGCGAAAATCAGAAGCGCGGTGTAGCCCATGTGCCGCCACACGTTCACGAACGCGATGGTGGGGATGGCCCATTGTTCGCTGCCGAAGAAGGCGACGCGGGGAAGCCCCACCCAGCTCATGACTTCATTGACGATGCCCAGCTGGTAGTCAAGCATCCAGAACCAAAGGAGGGCGACGATGACGTTGGCCACCAAGAAGGGGAGCAACAGTGCCCCGCGGACGAACGTGGATTTGGCAACCCGGTGCATCAGCAAGGCCAGACCCAAGGCAATGACGGTCTGGAATCCGATGTTGAGGCCGACGTACTGGAGGGTGACCCCCATGGCGTTCCAGAACAGTTCATCGGCGAAGATCGCGGTGTAGTTCTTGATCCCGATCCAGGTGGGTTCACCCAGGATGCTGTATTCCGTGAAGCTGAGGTAAATGCCGCGGATGGTGGGGACCAGGAAGAAAGCTACGAAGCCGATCACGGCCGGGAAGATGAAGAAGAGAGCGATTTTCAGGTCGCCGAGGCGGCTGGTCATGCTGCGTTTGGCAGGTTGGAGCTTGCGCCCGTGGCTGTCTCCGGAACGCCCCGAAGCCTTCCCGGGTTGCTTGGTTAGCGTGGTCATCGTCGACCCTTTCCTGACTGTGATGTGGGTAACAACTGGAGGCGAATCTACACGAGTAGATTTGGCAAGCGCAAGACATGACTGCAAATTTTGGTGAAAATTGTTCGAATCTGTTTCTTTTGTTGACTCGTGTAGATCGCGGTGGAAGACTCATGTGGAACCCAAAAAGGGACGCTTCGCAAGCTGCGCCTGCAGCTTCAGGAAAGGCAAACAATGACGTTTTCGATCGGTGTTGTGGGTGTCGGGCAGTTCGGCAGCCAGTTCGCGAACTTGTTCAAGCTCCACCCGGGCGTCAGTGCGGTTTACGCAGTGGATGAACTCCCCGAACGTGCAGCTGCAGCCCAGGAACGCTGGGGCCTGGACGGCGTCAAGGGCAGCTTTGAGGAGTTGTTGGAGTCCGACGTCGATGCTGTTGCCATCTTCACGCAGCGGTGGACCCACGGGCCCTTGGTCGAGCGTGCCCTGCGCGCTGGAAAGCACGTCTATTCAGCCGTGCCGATGGCCATTTCCGAAGAAGAAATCGCCCGGATCATCGAAGCCGTACGGGAGACCAAGCTTGTGTATGCGATGGGGGAGACCAGCTATTACAACCCCGCCACCGTGTTCGCCCGCCAGCAGCACGCCGCCGGCAAATTCGGCAGGATCTTCTACACTGAGGGCGACTACGTCCACGACATGGACCTGGGATTCTACGAGGCCTACCAGTACAGCGGCGGAGAGCATTGGAAGGAAACTGCCAGCTACCCGCCCATGCTCTACCCGACCCACGCAATCGGCGGTGTCCTTGGCGCTGTTCCCGGACACGCAGTCAGTGTCAGCTGCATCGGAGTGAAGGACCAGCGCGGCGACGGTGTCTTCGACAAGGAAGTCAGCATGTTCGCCAACGACTTTTCCAACGCCACGGCGCTGTTCGAAATGAACGACGGCGGCGCGATGCGCACCAATGAGATGCGCCGCGTCGGCTACCCCTCGCACATCCGGGAATCACGCTTCCGTTTCTTTGGCACGGAGGCCAGCTTTGAACAACTCGCCACCACCACCGTGTGGCAGGACAAGTCTTCCGTGCAGGACGTATCCGAGCAGGTGGAAACCAAACCGACCATGTCCGCCGATGATCCCTCCCTGGCAGACGTGGCGCCGGAACTGCGCGACGCCTTCATCTCAGGCCTTGCGCCGGTTCACGATCAGTCCCGTTTGCCCGACGAGTTCCTGGGTGCACCCAACGGGCACGAAGGCAGCCACCAATTCCTGGTGGACGACTTTGTGACGGCGGTGAACAACCGGACGCTTCCACCGGTCAACGCCTGGGTGGCGGCCCGCTTCACCCTCCCCGGGATCGTCGCCCACGAATCCGCACTTCGTGCTGGGGAACGGCTCCCCATCCGCGACTTCGGTGATGCTCCTGTGGAGTAGCTAGCATTTACCTCATGACAACAACAGCAGTACAAACCCCGCGCGGCCCGGTTACACGCAAAGACGTGGCCCGGTACGCCGGGGTGAGTACCGCCGTCGTGAGTTATGTGGTGAACGGTGGGCCCAAGAACGTTGCCCCCGCCACGGAAGCCAAAGTGCGTGATGCCATCCGTGTGCTGGGGTACCGGCCCAACGCTGCGGCGCGGGCACTGAAGCTCGGTTCCAGCGAGACAATCGGCGTTGTGGTGCCGGACAACACCAACCCGTTCTTCACGCATCTGGCCCATGCCGTGGAAGAAGCGGCATCGGACTTGGGCTACGGCATGGTTCTCACCAACTCGGATGGCAGCCTGACCCGCGAGCGGAAGAATATCCGTACCCTGGCCGCACGCCAGGTGGACGGCGTGTTTCTGGCCAGCTGTGTGTTCGACCCCGACGTCACGGAGTTGGAGGCCTCGGAAATCCCGTCAGTCCTCTTGAACAACGCAGGATCCCCGCCGGGTTTCGCCAGCGTTGGCGTGGACTTGGAAGCTGGCGGCCGTGCCGCTGTCCAGCACCTGATAGGCCATGGACACACGAACATCGGCCTGGCCATCGGCACCAACACCGGCAATCAACTGGACGGACGCGAAGTTGGCTGGCTGGCCACGCTGCGTGAAGCGGGCCTGCCGGATGGCCCTATGCTGCACAGTCCGTTCACCCGGCCCGGCGGCTACGAAGTGGGCAAGCGATTCCTGTCCATGGCCAACCGGCCCACTGCGATCTTTGCCAGTAACGACATGCAGGCCATCGGCATCCTCCGGGCCTTCCACGAGGCCGGAGTCCGGGTGCCCGAGGACATGGCGCTGGTGTCCTTCGATGGGTCGTTGGACTCCGAATACAGTTGGCCCGCACTGACTACGGTGGCGCAGCCGGTCCAACTGATGGCCGAAGCCGCCGTTCGTGCGTTGGTAGGCAAGGGCCGCGCCGAGGAACCACAGCACCACATCCTGCCCACCGAGCTGATCATCCGACAGTCCTGCGGCTGCAAATAGCCCGCGGGAGGTTGCGACGGCGGACGGTCGGGTCAGGAGTCTATGCTCGCGTAACGCTCCGGGCGAGCCAGCACCTGGCTGATCTGCGCTGTCCCGGCAGCGACGGCCAGACGGACCAGCAGGAAACCGGCGGCGAACACTCCGCCGATGGTCAGGAACACCACGGGCTGGGTCAACAACACCATGCCCGTCAGCGGCAGGACCAGCGCGGCCGCAGCAGCCGCAGAAATGCCGGCCACCAGGAACAGCGGGGACATGACGGCTTTGACCCGCGCAGCCACCATGAGTTTGCGCGGCATGCCCACCCGGTCCAGGGCCACCAAGGTGGACGCCCGGTCAAGAACTGCTGCCGCCTGGTTCACGCCGGCTGAGCAGGCCACCATCAGGAATGAACCCAACAGGGTGATCATTACCCCGGTGTTGATGTCCCGGACCAACAACGCCGTCTCATCCGTGGCGCTGCCGCCCATGGTGTCGGCCACAGCCATGCCGACGCCCACGAACACCCCCACAAAGCTGGTCATCGCGACGCCCCCAACTTGCCGCCACGATTCCTTGGGGCTCTCCAGAACTGTCCGGGCGGCCAGCAGCTGCTCGGGTCGCTTGGCCCGCTTGAGCTGCGAGGACGCGCGCAACCGCAGGATCCAAGGACCCATGAGGTTCAAGGCGAGCAGTGCCAAGCCAAAGCAGCCGCCCATCACCGCGATGATGACGATGAACGCACCAAAGCTGCTGAGCATCCCCATCGCGATGACTCCGACCACCACCACGACAGCGGCGATGAGTCCGCGAACCCAATGCGCGCCGTCGGCCGTTTGCCTGGTCCTGACGCCCAACGGGGTGACCACGACTTTCCGCAGTCCAAGGGCGGCGCTCGCCGCGGCCAGCACGCAGACGGCCAGGATGCAGCCGAGGATGGAAGGCACAGACAGCCACGCGTGGCCGCCTATGGCTTGGCCGCGGAACTGGATCAGGCCGAGGAACGGTGCAACGCACGCGTATAGTCCCGCGCCCGCCAGCGCTCCCACCGCCGCGAGCACTGTGGACTCGATGACGGTCATCCACACCACGGTGGCGCTGTTGGCGCCCAGCAGGCGCAAGGAAGCCAAGCGGTCATCACGACGGCGGGCGGCCAGTCGCGCGGCCGAGGCGCCCAGCGTCAGGAGCGGGATGATGAGCAAGACCATGGCGACGACGGCGAGCGCTTGGTAAGTGCCTGCGATGTCGTCGGACCAGGACCAGAAAACCTGCGAGCCGCCGGCAACAGTGAGCAGTAGGGCCGTGACGGTTCCGAAAGCGAGGACCGGCAGGCCGGCGTCGCGGAGGCCTGTTTCGCGGAGGCTGCTGCCGTTGCTCCGAGCAAGGTACGGGGTGAGCCTGAGGGCCATGGAGAGGCTAGACATTGAAGGCACCCTTGAAGCTGTTGGTGGACGGTGCCGCGGGGGCAACCGGCCTGCCGCTGTCCGCCACGATCCTGCCGTCGCGCAACTCCACCACGCGCTGGCATCGGGCTGCCACGTTGGGATCGTGGGTGACCACCAGCAACGTGCGCCCGTTGGCTGCGACCGAGCGAAGCAGGACGTCCAGGACTTCATTGGAGGTGGTCGAGTCCAAGGCACCGGTGGGCTCATCCGCAAAGACAACCCGGGCGCCCGTGACCTGTGCCCGTGCGATGGCTACACGCTGGACCTGTCCGCCGGACAGCTCGCCCAAGCGGCGCTGCTCCATGCCGGCCAGGCCCAATGCTGCAAGCCATTCGGCGGCACGGGACTCGGAGGTTGCGCGGTCTGTGCCGTTGAGCATCAGCGCCAGGGCAACGTTCTCCACGGCGGTCAGTTCCGGCAGGAGCATGCCCTGCTGGAACACGAAGCCGAACTCTTCCCTGCGCAGGCGGGACAACGCTGCGTCGCCCAGAGTATCCAGGCGCAAAGGTGCCGTTGGCATGTTTAAGGTGATCGAACCGGCGTCGGGCCTCAAAATCCCGGCGAGGCAGTGCAGCAGGGTGGTCTTGCCCGAACCGGAGGGTCCGATGATCGCGATGGATTCGCCGGCGTTCGCGGTGAAGTCGACGTGGTCCAGCGCAATGCTGCCGGGGTAATGCTTGGTGAGTTGCTGGGCGTGGAGGATGGCGTTCATAAATCCAGCTTCCCCGAAGGGTGCCTCAGCCGGCGTCAGTCCCGCGGCTGAACTCTGCGGCCACGCCTCCACCCGGGGTATGAGACGCAGGTGGCTGGGTTAGACTCCGGCTATCCTCAACTTGGCCACATTCTCGGCCAGCACGCGTCGGGCGTCCTCGCCCAGCAGCGAATCGGTGATCAGCTCGTCGGCCTCTTCCAACTGGGCGATCGAAGCGATGCCCACCACGCCCCACTTGCTGTGGTCGGCCAACACAACGGTGCTCCGTGCGGACGTCATGAAGGCCCGGTCAGTTTCTGCTTCCAGCAGGTTCGGGGTGGTGAAGCCGGCCTGGGCATCCATGCCGTGGACTCCCAGGAACAGGACGTCCAGGTGAAGTTGCTTGAGCGAAGAGGTGGCAATGGGACCCACCAGCGCGTCCGACGGTGTGCGCTCGCCGCCGATCAGGATCACTGTGGAGCCGAACCGGGCGGGCCCTGATGAGGACCCGTGATGAAAGAGGTCGGCGATCCTGATGGAGTTGGTGACCACAGTAATGCGGGGGCCGTGGACCAGTTCCTGGGCAAGGGCCCACGTGGTGGTTCCGGCGCTGAGTCCGATCGCCATGCCTTCTTGGACCATCGAGGCAGCCTCGACGGCAATGGCATGCTTCTCCGCGGTAAGCTGCGTGGACTTCAGCTCAAAGCCCGGTTCATGGGTGCTTGCATCACCGGGCAGCTTGGCTCCGCCATGGATACGTTCCACGCGGCCGGATTCCTCCAGTGCTTCGATGTCCCGCCGGACGGTCATGGGGGAGACACCCAACAATTGCGCGAGGTCAGAGACCCGGACCACGCGCTCACGCTGGACGGCGTCGATGATGGCGGAGTGGCGTGCTGCCTGAAGCATCAGGGCCTTTCTGGAACTTCGTAAAACAGGGGGCTGAGTCTGGCTCCAGTCTAGGACGCGGCCCGTCCGCCCGGCGGCTCATCGGGTCGCGGCGTCCTCACTCACGCGTCACGCACCTGCATTAACGCACGACGGCGCCGCTCACCCCGGAGGCGAGCGGCGCCGTCGTCCACTACTTACTTGCGGAGCGAATCAGCGATCTGGGTCATGATTCCGGGGTCTGCCAGGGTGGTGGCGTCACCGGTGTCGCGACCTTCTGCGATGTCCTTCAGGAGGCGTCGGACGATCTTGCCGGAGCGGGTCTTGGGAAGTTCCGGGACGATCAGCAGCTGCTTGGGCTTGGCGATCGGGCCGATTTCCTTGCCCACGTGGTTGCGCAGTTCCAGGACGGTTTCGTCGCCGTTGTTCACGGCGTCACCGCGAAGGATGACGAACGCCACCACGGCCTGTCCGGTGGTCTCGTCAGCGGCACCCACCACGGCTGCTTCAGCCACGGACGGGTGGCTGACCAGTGCGGACTCGATCTCCGTAGTGGACAGGCGGTGGCCGGAGACGTTCATGACGTCGTCCACGCGGCCCAGGAGCCAGACGTCGCCGTCCTCGTCCTTCTTGGCACCGTCGCCGGCGAAGTACATGGCCTCGAAGCGGGACCAGTAGGTGTCCTTGAACCGCTCAGGGTCGCCCCAGATGCCGCGCAGCATGGAGGGCCACGGTTCGCGGACCACCAAGTAGCCGCCTTCACCGTTGGCTACTGGCTGGCCGGCTTCGTCCACTACGTCTACGGCGATGCCGGGCAGTGGGACCTGGGCCGAGCCGGGTTTGGTGGCTGTGACGCCGGGAAGCGGGGCGATCATCTGTGCGCCGGTTTCGGTCTGCCACCAGGTGTCCACGATCGGTGCCGGGTGTTCCTTCTTTTCGCCGTTCTTGCCGGCGTTGGCACCGATGACGTCGCGGTACCACATCCACGCTTCGGGGTTGATGGATTCGCCCACGGAGCCCAGGACGCGGATGGAGGAGAGATCGTACTTGTCCGGGATGTCCCGGCCCCATTTCATGAACGTCCGGATTGCGGTGGGCGCGGTGTAGAGGATGGAGACCTTGTACTTCTCCACGATTTCCCACCAACGGCCCTGGTGAGGGGAATCGGGGGTGCCTTCGTACATGACCTGGGTGGCGCCGTTGATCAGCGGGGCGTAGGTGACGTAGGAGTGGCCGGTAACCCATCCGACGTCTGCGGTGCACCAGTACACATCCGTTTCCGGGTGGAGGTCGAATACAGCCTTGTGGGTGTAGGCGCCCTGGGTGAGGTAGCCGCCGGTGGTGTGCAGGATGCCCTTGGGCTTTCCGGTGGTACCGGAGGTGTAGAGGATGAACAGCGGGTGCTCGGAGTCATGCCCGACGGCGGTGTGCTCGGTGTCGGCTTTATCAACCGTATCGGACCACCAGAGGTCGCGGCCCTCCACCCAGTTGACGTCCTCGCCGTTGCGCTTGACCACCACAACGTTCTGGACAGTGTGACCTTCTTTGGAGAGGGCCTCGTCCACTGCGGGCTTCAGGGCGCTGGGCTTGCCTCGGCGGTAGGTGCCATCGGCCGTGATGACGAGCTTGGCCTCGGCGTCCTCGATGCGGGAGCGCAACGCGTCAGCGGAGAAGCCACCGAAGACCACGGAGTGCACGGCCCCGATCCTGGCGCAGGCGAGGAGCGTGATGACGGCCTCGGGGATCATGGGCAGGTAGACGGCCACGCGGTCGCCCTTGGCCACGCCGAGGGACTCAAAGGCGTTGGCGGCCTTCTTCACCTCTTCGGTCAGCTGTGCATAGGTGTAGGTCCGGGTGTCCCCGGGTTCGCCTTCGAAGTAAATGGCGACACGGTCGCCCAAGCCGTTCTCCACATGGCGGTCCAGCGCGTTGTACGCTGCGTTGATCTCGCCGCCGACAAACCACTTGGCGAACGGCGGGTTGGACCAATCCAAGGCCTCAGTGAAGTCCTTGTCCCAAGTCAACAGCTCACGGGCCTGCTTGGCCCAGAACGCGGGACGGTCCGCTTCTGCCTCTTTATAGGCGTCCGCGTTTGTCACGCTGTTCGCGGCGAAGTCTGCGGAAGGCGCGAACTTGCGGTTCTCGTGGAGGAGATTTTCAAGCGCCTCGACGTGTGCCCCGTTCTGAGCAGTTGAAGCTGCAGCGGTGGCCGTGGATCCGGTGGTGTCCTGGGACATGGTGAACCTCATCATTCATCGATCTTTGCTGCGCGGAACCTGCCGCGAGGTTCCCGCCCGGGCCGTCGTCGGCGTCGAACGTCTCCCCGAAAGGTCCGCAGAGTGCTGTCCGCCATCAACACTATCGCTTTGAAAGGTCCTACGTGTGCGTCGTCACAAACGCGCCAGTGAGCGGCGCAAATTTAGCGACGAATGGCGGCACCGGCGGCCGGGAACCGTTTACATGACGCACGACGGCGGCCCCCCTCCCGCCGCAGTATGCGCTGCCGAAGCCGGTCACTATCTGTAAGGGACCTTGGAGTTTGCTGTGGGCGAAGCCGGATGGCCGTTTTCAGCTAGAACCCTGTCAGTGGGGTGGCATAGGCTGAAGAAGTCTTGGGACGCACCTCGAGCGTGGCCGGTTTTCCGCGGAATCCTGCGGGGGTCACCTGTCCGGACTGCCCAAGACGCCGCCGTACGAAGGAGAAACAGATGAACCAGCTGAGCCCAGGCCCGCACGACTCACCCCGGACGGGACCGGACACCACGGCTGGAACGGCCACCACACCAGGTGGCAACGCTGCTGGGAACCCTGACGCCGCCAAGAACGACGCTGCCAAGAACGGCGCCACCAAGTACGACGCCGTCGCAGGGCCGTTCACCATCCGTGACCTGACGGTCTTCGGCTCCACGCTGCTGATGTTCGTCGCGTCCCTGCTGCCCATGTTCGGAGAGCGTTACAACCTCTGGAACCTTGGAAACCTGTTCTTCCTGCTGCTGGGCATCATTCTGCCGTTGGTTGTGGTGGCACTTTTCGTTGCCCGCAGATTGCAGCCGGGAACCATCGTTCGCGTAGGTTCGCTGTCTGTTGACCAGTTCGCTTCCGTCACTGCGTCATTCGCTTTCCCGCTCTTCTTCCTGACCATCGCCAACTCCTTCAACGGCGGCGTCCTGCTGGGCCTGATCGGCTCCGTGGGCCTCCTGGCCGCGACGGTCCTTGCTCCGCACCTTCCGTGGCTGTCGGCTGATTTTAAGGGCCGCACCGAAACGCCGGCCCATGTTGTTGCCCGCGAAGCCGCTGTGCCGAGCCGCAAGCCCGCAGCACCCAAAGCGCCCAAGGAACCCGCAGCCTCCACGGCGGCTGCAGGAGGTCCTGGTGCCGCTGGTTCCAGCCCGTTCGCTCCGCCATCCAGCTACGGAGCCGCACCGTCGGCCGCGAAGGAGGCTCCCGCCGTCGTGCATTCAGCGGACGTGGCCTCAACAGGCAGCACTCCGGTAGGCCAGTCTTCCGCCGGCCGTCCTTCAACTGAAAGTAAGCCAGACGTGGGCAGCCCCTCAGCAGCTGGTTCGGCAACGAGCCCAGCATCGGACGGGGCCGGCGCTCCGTCTTCCGCGCCCACTCCGGCGCAGGAGGTTGAGAAGGGTGCTGAGGCAGGGACGGAAGCTGGTGAGTCCCCGGCGGCCACTGAGCCTGCCACTACCCAGCACGGCACGCAACCAGCAGCGCAGCAGCCTGCCGCCCAGCAGCCGTGGGCTGCCACCATGGCCACTCCCATCGTTTCCGGCGACACCCGGAGAGTCAGCGACTCGATCGGTGCCACCGTGGACCCGGCCAGCCGTCCGGAAGAATCCGATTCCCCCCACTATGAGGCATTCTGGTTTGCTGTGGCCCAGCCCAGGACCGCGTACGACGAACGCTCGGGGGCTCCTGCCTTCACCATCGAACCCGGTGGCTGGGTACTCGCACTGGAGGACAGGGGCCATGAATTCCTGGTGCAGGACACCGACGGCAAGGTTGGGGTTCTTCGGGAGCTCAGCAACATCGAACGCGGCTAAGCAGGGATCCCGTGGCCATCGCTGAAGCTGGTTCGCTGCTCGCACTCAAACGCCGGGCCCGCAAGATCAACCGGGTCCTGGCGGAAAAGTATCCGTACGCGCATGCGGAGCTGGATTTCCGCAACCCGTTTGAACTGGTGGTGGCCACGGTCCTGTCAGCCCAGACCACCGATGTGCTGGTCAACCAGGTCACCAAGATCCTGTTTGCCCGGTACCCGGATGCGCGGGCCATGGCGGAGGCTGATCCCGTGGAACTGGAGACCATCCTTCAGCCCACCGGCTTCTTCCGGGCCAAGGCGCGTAACGTCCTGGCGCTCAGCAACCGGCTGGTCGATGAGTTCGACGGCGAGGTCCCCGGCAGGCTGGAGGATCTGGTGACCTTGCCGGGGGTCGGTCGGAAGACGGCCAACGTGGTCCTCGGAAATGCCTTTGGAGTCCCCGGGATCACCGTGGACACGCACTTCGGACGACTGGCACGGCGCTTCGGATGGACGGCCTCGGATGATCCCGTGAAGATTGAGTTCGACGTCGCGGAACTGTTCGAACCCAAGGATTGGACCATATTGTCGCATCGGGTGGTCTTCCACGGCCGCAGGGTGTGCCATTCCAGGAAGCCTGCGTGCGGTGCCTGTCCGGTGGCCAGTCTGTGTCCCAGTTACGGCGACGGCGAGACTGACCCGGTCAAAGCAGCCAAGCTCCTGAAGTACGAGCTCGCCCCGGGCAATGAGGCACTGCTGGAGCAGCTTTTGGCGGAGACCCACCGCGCCGCGGAAATCCGTATGGAATCGCAAAGGAGGCCCGGGTGACCGCGCTAGAGGAATTGTCGGCGCTGGTGACCCGCTTCGAAGCAGGCGAACAGCAGCACTCTGCCCTGTGGGAGAGGCTTCCCGTCATCCCGGAGACCAACCGGCCCGCTGCTGTACTCATGCTTTTTGGCGTGTTGGATGACGTGCCGGCTGAGTCCGGGCGCCCCATAGCCCCGGCCGACCTCGACGTCCTGTTGCTGGAGCGGGCACACACCCTCGACGACCATCCAGGGCAGGTAGCCTTCCCCGGCGGCATGGTGGACCCGGAGGATGAGTCGGTGGTGGCTGCGGCGTTGCGGGAAGCCGTGGAAGAAACCGGGCTGGACGCCAGCGGTGTCCGCGTTCTCGGCACCATCCCAGAGCTTGGACTGATCCGCAGTAATTTCCGTGTGACACCGGTGCTGGGCTGGTGGGACGCGCCGTCGCCGGTCCGGGTAGTCGACTACGCCGAATCCGCGCAGGTATTCAGGGTACCGGTGCGCGACCTCCTGGATCCCGTCAACCGGGTCACGGCCACCATTTCCCGTTTCGGACGCACTTACACCAGCCCCGGCTTCACCGTGAACGGCGTACTGGTCTGGGGCTTTACAGGCATGGTCCTGAGCGGGCTCTTTGATGAACTCGGCTGGACTGTTCCCTGGGACACGGAAAAACTCCGCGAAGTCGATCTCTGACAGCAGGGGCCTCCCCGCAGCGTGACGGTTCTGAACAGCTGTCATTTTCAGAAGCTGACTGCACTGAATGTCAGAAGTGGGTTGCACTTCGACTTTGTGCACCATGGGGGATCCCTTACCGGACGCTTGAAGCGTCCGGTAAGACCTCGGCTTATGGGCGCATAATTTGATGAACGGTCCCGGCTGCGCCACCAAGTTGTCCAAAGGAACCACTACTAATCCGAGAGGTCCTCTCCTTCGGCTTCATATTGGTGCCCGAGGGTCTCGCCGTGCGGCGTTAGACGCAGCCAAAAGCCCTCACCCATTGGTCGCCACTCCAGAGCGTCAAGTGCCATCTCTGACCGAATCACCCATATTTCTGACGGCCGCGCCCAATCCTCAAAACCCGTCTCCCCGAGCTCTCCAGGCACCATGAGCCCCTCCGAATAAACGGAGTGAAGGACGTCGAGAACTACCTGCTTCGTAAGTTGGGTAATTGTGCCTCTAGTGCCCCACCACACGACGCTATGCAATGAAACCCAGTCGGCCAGGCCAGATACGAGCAACTTACGGATGACTTCGTCTTTGCTTACCACGGCACGCCTCCCGCCAGTCACGTCCGGCCTGATCCCATTGCAGGGAAGATACCGATGGGTATTCCACGGGTCCCGGCATTAAGACTCTCACGGAAGTCCCGCTGCATCATGCGAGTGATAATCACGGAGCGTTCCGCCGGCTAACTCCTCGTCTGGGAGATGGCAAGCCTTACTAGTCAGGGCTGATTGACTGCCGCTATGTCCGCAGAAGCGTGTCATGTACCGTCACGTGCTCGCCGACCTGAACGGTCAATAGCCCGCCCAGTCCCTCACAGCGGGACCACACTCAGAACTCTATGCGTCCAGACTCCTCACGCACGGAGATCTTCGATGCGGTCTCCCGCTCAAGAGCAAGCCTCAGTTCGTCACAGTTAACCCAACGGATGCTTGCTGACCCAGCTATCTCGTCCCAGGCCAGCTCGACCGCACTCCCGTCGTTCGCCCAAGCCATCTGGTCTCCAGCTGACCTGGACCCGATAGTGCGTCCGGTGAGGGATCCCTCACCGGACGGCGAACCGGAAGGGAGCTTGAGCCGCGTCATTAGCTTTCAGGGGTTCAACAACGTCTCGTCGAACCAGACATCTTCGTAGCCGGGTGCTAAGAGGAATCGCCACCCCGGAGGCAAAGCGAGATAGGGAAGGACTTCTGGGCACCAGGGCGTCAGGTGCTCGACGTGCAAGGGAACGAAGAAGTCGGGCACGGTTCCGAGCTCTTCGCCGCGCCAAATGAACCAGCCACTGGTGCCAGTTGCGGCGGGATGCCTTAGACCATTGAGGGGAAGAAGATGCGACGACCGTATGCTTTCGGAAACTCCTACTTTCATTCCTTTCAAGGGTGGTGCCGGAACAGCCCCGAACCTGGTGGCCATCTGCATTTGGGCGGAAAGGATCGAATCGTGCATACAAGGAATCTTCGCCTATAAACGCAAACTACCTGCCCTTAAGCCGATCCTTCACCGGACGCTTAGTACCGATTTCGTGGGCAACCAAGCTCCCCGCGGCGCTTGCCTGACAGTCAGCTAAGTTGGTCCCGGGCTACAGGTGGGGGAAGTTGAAGTGACAGACAAAGGCGCTCAAATCCGGCGATCGGTCGTCGGTTGGATACTAGGGCTCACTATTGGGTTTGTCTTTGCCCTCCTCGTCTATGGGTTCAACTTCGGCAAGGCGTTCTTTACGCTGCTATGGGCGCTACCTGGGCTGTTGATCGTCGCTTTCCTAGCCCGGAGGGTAACTTCGAAGAACGATGGATAGAGATGCTCGCCAACAGACTCCATGGGCACCGCACGTAAGCCGATCCTTTACCGGACGCCCGAACCGTTCGGAGAGCCATCCTCGAGCGTGCATTGATTCCCATGCCCGTGAGGGGACGTAAGAGCCCTTTGGCTGTTTGTCAGCTCCAAGCGTCCACACCTGGCAGGGGCGCAAAAGAGTTGGGCAGGTCAGTTGATCGGTAGAAGCGCTCGATTTCACTTTTCTTGTATTTGCTCACACGAATTGATTCCAGAGACTGACAGTTCTCCAGAACGTTTAGTTTGCCGTCCTCGGGAAGCACACCAAAGAGCTCGAGGTGAGCGAGGTCCGGCAACGCAGTCAGAGGGACCAGCGAATGCACAATCGTCTTCTTCCCAGATGAGTCCCAACTGGGGAGTGTGCTGAGCCTGATTGTCTTCAGCTTGTGCAGCTGACCGAGAGGGTCTAGATCGGAGACCTTTGGCATGTGCATGACGCTCAGATACTCGAGCTGGCTGAGACTGTTCAGAGGAGTCAGGTCAGTGTCTGGATAAGTTGCAACGACAAGCGTTTTGAGATTGGTAAAAGTTGCAAGGCTTTCCAGCGACTTGTATTTGCAATGCCACACGCGCAGGGCAGTCACTTCAGCTGGAGTAGGGTGCGCCGGCATGGACCGAGCTTCGTCTCTCAAGAAATCAGCGATCATTATGTAAATGTAGAGGAAATCGAGCACCTCAGTGCCGAGGCTAAGGCGGCCTTCAAGGTCCCCGGAGCCAAGTATTAGGACTTGGCAGTCTGCGCACTCCTCCAGCCGTCCGGTAGAGGATCCTTCACCCGGGCGATAGAAAGGTCTGGAATTGTTGTCCGCTGAATCCTCGGATGTCTACTGTGCGAGTGAATCATGGTCAGAGCATGGAGGGTTGGTGATGAGATGGCAACTATGAGACTTTCCTACGCGAGCTTAGACTCTGACAATACCGGGGGGACGAGCCAAGCTGATTACTTGGTCGGTCTTGATGCCGATCTCACTGTCTCGGTTGGGCCTGCGCTGCTCTATCGAGGGCCAGCCTTTCCCGTAGTCGAACTCGCTCGCAGCTTGTTTCTCTGGCTCAACGAGGCGAACCGAGGTGACTTCATGTTTGACTCGATGTCCTTTGAAGAGGTGGGGGCGTTTTCACTGACACGTGGGTCGTCCGGCTGGGTGGTGGGGTCAGTATTCAGCCCCGATGTGGTCAGCAATCCACTCGATTGGGCGGAGGTTGAGCGCGGCTGCAGAGATTTTCTCAGTCAAATCGAATTCGACGTCTTATCGCTGGGGCTCGACCCTGGTGAGGTGATTCATCGTTGAGTCAGCTTCTTCTCCGGACTCGAGGGCATGCCCGTTGCGGGATCGCTCACTGGGCGAACTGTCGTCATGTTCCTTCGATGAGGTTCTGAGACGTCATACAGCCGTAGCCACACTCAAAGAATGCGATATTTGAGAAATGTGTATCCATATGACGTCTCCCCTGAATCAGCCCGAAATAGGGGTCTAGCTCGTGATGATCCCTGCGCGTGTGACGATGACTGTGATCTGGAACGCGGAAGACGGCCAGGAAGAAGAGCGAGGATTTGTCGTTTATGGGCTCGTCGATCCCGGGCGCTGGCTTGGAAGCTCCTTCCCGCTCGACAGGTGGCCTACCGGAACTGAAGTGGCAGAGACTCGTTTATACGGCGAGTCTTGGGAAGTGATGCTGTGGGATGTAAAAATTTCCGAGTTTCCGCATGAGCCAGAGTGGACTGAAGCCGTTCACGCGACGCTGAAGACGGTTATCGACGCTGGCTGCAGACTGGCTTGGATAAGCAGCGCGGGTTATCCATTCGTAGACCCTCCGTATCTGTTTCTGGCCGAGGACATGTCGGGAAGTGTTTTCGCCGCCCTAACTTCAACAGGCGAATTTTTCTGTCCGCTGGACCCAGACAAGCCGATTCGCGCAATCACAGATGATCGCTTAGCTCTTTTGCGTGAACATGGGCGGGGCCTCGCAGATGCCGCCTCATAGCGCGCCCGGTAAAGGATCCTTGAGTTCTTGCGGTGATTGCAACACTTAGCGGATGGGTGTTGTCATGGCAGGGTATTCAATTCATGTGAGGCCTGATCTTTTGCAGGTTTTTTGGGCCGGGATGCAGGCTGGTGATTTCATCACTGATGCCGTTGTTCCGATCGATACGAGCCGGCGTACTGGGCGCAGGGTCTTGCTTGAGGCTGGTGGTGTCAGGCCTCGGCGGGGCCGTGATCTGAAGGGTCGGTGCCTGACTTTCGCCCAGCGTGAAGAGATCGCCATACTGCGCGCCCAGGGACAATCGTTGCGGCAGATCGGAACGGCGGTCAGTAGAGCGGCCTCCACGATTTCGAGGGAGTTACGGCGTAACTCGGTGGCAGGGCTGCCCTACCGGGCAACCTCAGCGCACGCACTGGCCTATGAGCGAGCCTCGCGCCCGAAACCAGCGAAACTGCACACGAACACGGTGCTGCGTGCGAAGGTTGAAGAAGACCTGAACAAGAGGTACTCACCCGAGCAGATCGCAGGACGACTCCGGGTTGAGTTCCCTGATGAGCCGGAGATGAGGGTGTCACCCGAGACGATTTACCAATCCCTTTACGTCCAGTCCCGCGGGGCGCTGAAGCGTGATCTGACCGTGTGTCTGCGCACCGGGCGGGCTATCAGGCAGCCCTGCCGTAAGGCTGGCCAGCGCAAGAACCGGATCCCTGGAATGATCAATATTTCCGAACGTCCCGCTGAGGTTCAGGACCGAGCCGTGCCAGGGCATTGGGAGGGCGATCTCATCATCGGGAAAGGGAATCAGTCCGCGATTGGGACGCTGGTCGAGCGGAGCACCAATTACACGATGCTGGTGTACCTGCCGGACGGATACAAGGCCGAGCAGATGCGTGATGCACTGACGGCGAAGATCAAGACGCTCCCCGAGTCGCTGCGGCATTCCCTGACCTGGGACCAGGGCATCGAGATGCAGGACTGGAAAACCGTGAAGATCGACACCGGCGTCGAGATCTACTTCTGTGACCCTCACTCGCCCTGGCAGCGCGGCATCAACGAAAACACCAATGGCCTGCTGCGCCAGTATTTTCCCAAGGGCACCGATCTGAGCATCCATAGCGCCGCAGACCTCGACTGGGTCGCCCAGGAACTCAACGACCGACCACGCAAAAGACTAGAGTTCAAGAAACCGATCGAACTGATCGAAAATCTCCTGTTGCAATGACCGCTGGAATCCGCCGATCCCTCACCGGACACCGGGTCATCCAGCGTACGGTGAGGGATGTGGAGCCATCGGGTTGGTGTGACGGCTAGTGGTCACTCCCTACTTAAGGGCGGTGGACTCTCGCGTCTCGTAGCTGAGGGTACTGAACTCTTCGTCCAACTCGTTAACCTGGATAAGGTATCCGTCGGGGTCCTCGACGGTGAAGTATCGGCCAAAGGTCTCATCCATGATGTCAGATGGTGGGTACCCGGCATCTCGGAGCCGATTCACGGTGAGCTCGAGCTTTTCATCGCTCGTGAATTGCAACGCCACGGCTCCACCGTCTGCCTGAGTCGTCGCAGTTTCAGCAATGTGAAGTCCCAACTGGCCCCCGGTCCCACGCATGTCCGCCCAAGTTCCACTTGTCGCAGTGGCATTTTCGAGCAATCCGAGTGCGGAATAGAACCTATTGGCGAGCTCGATGTCCCGCACGAAACGAATGGGAGTGACTTTCATTTACTTGAGCCTTCCTTGTTTAGAGCCGCGGTCAGCGCCTCTTCCACGAACGATGACAGCGACAACCCCCGCTCGATAGCGGCGTGCTTTACCTGCCGGACCAGCTGTGGCGGCAGGTAGACGTTAAATTGAGCTTTATCGGCCATGGCTAGGATGCTAGCAATCTAGCAAAAGGGTGACAAGGGTTTTCTCGAACCTTTTGGGAGGAGCCGTCGCACGCACGCCCGGAAGCCGGTCGATCTCCGTGCCTGGGAATCCCGCCGTCATGTTCCGCGCGCTTGCTAGCCAAGGCCATGTACGTATGACCCGCACGATGAAATGCACGATGAAATGCACGGTGACAGGGGGACTACTGCAACCACGTTCTATGACGCGAATGAAGATCGGCTATGCCCGGGTCTCGACGAACGAGCAGGACCTGACCGCCCAACGAAACCCCCTCCTTACCCTGGCGTTGAGGAAAGCAGATCTTCGTCGATCACGGACTGACGGGAACGAACAGGGTGCGCCTGGGCCTCCGCGAAGCAATGGCAGCCTGCCGGCCGGCGATACGCTCGTGAATGACCAAGCTCGACCGGATAGCACGCTCTCTATCTGATGCCAGGGACATTGCCGATGCCTGACTGCCAGGGGACCCCTGACATTCTCATGTCACACTCATCTGCACTGCCGCCGGAAATCCGCGGGATCGAGTGCGGACGACTCTTGAAAATGACAGCGCTGGTTCGCTGTCAGGCGGCCTTGCGGGCCGTTGCCGAACGGTCCACTACCAGTCCGGTCGCAGCATTTTCGCGGACAGCGTTGATGCCTGCAATGACGCCCTCGAGGTGTCTGAACGTCGGTGATTCGGCCACGACGGTTCCGTCGGCCGCGGTCAGGCGGAACCGGTATGTTTCGTCGTTGTCCTTCAGAATTTCAAACCTGCCAGCCATTGATGCTCCCCCTTATGCTTCCTTGCACACATACGTGGACCAGCGATGTATCCACATAGTGAAAGTAGCCAGAACCGAGGGAGAACAAAAGTTACTTGGCGGTACCGGTCATTGGGCCTCATATGACTGGATAGTCCACGAGGTTGTGGGTACTGTGCGGCTACTTCGCCTTGTCGTAGGATTCGACGACGGCGACACTCACCGGGAATTCGACCGGAATACGTCCGAACATGAGCTCCTTGGCCGCGGCGGCTGCCTCTTCGATGGCTTGGATACAGGCTTCCACCGCGTCGTCCGGGGCGTGAACCATCACTTCGTCGTGCAGGAAGAAGACCAGCTCCCCGGAAGGTGAGCCTTCGGCACGCATGGCCCGCAGCCGCCGTCGTAATTCAGCGAGCCAGCATGCCGCCCATTCAGCAGCCGAGCCCTGGACTACGAAGTTGCGGGTGAACCGGCCACGGGAGCGGGCCAGGTTATCCGCGCGGCGCTGTTCTTCCGCAGTGGTGGATTGCTGGCTTCGCAGCCAGCCTGCCGACGGCGGTGGACTGCTTCGGCCGAGCCGTGTTGTCACCGTTCTGCCGCCTTCGCCCTCGCGGGCCGCCTGCTCCACGAACCCGACGGCACGCGGATAGGTGCGCGTCAGCTGGGGCATAAGCCTGCCCGATTCACCGGTGGTGGCACCGTAGATAGCACCCAGCAGTGCGATCTTGGCCTTCGCCCGGTCACCGCCGAAACCCTGCGCGGCGATGCCGGCGTAGAGATCCTTGTCGCGGGCGGCCTCGGCCATTTTCGTGTCCTGGGCCAATGCAACCAAGACGCGGGGTTCCAGTTGCGAAGCATCCGCGACGATGAGCTTGTGGCCGGGATTGGCATGGACCGCGCCGCGGATATTGCGCGGGATCTGCAAGGCTCCGCCGCCCCGCGAGGCCCAGCGGCCGGACACCACGCCGCCCACGACGTATTCGGGGTGGAACCGTCCATCCCGCACCCACGCATCCAGCCATGCCCAGCCGTTGGCCGTGTGGAGGCGGGAGAGTTTCTTGTAGGCAAGCAAGGGCTGGATGGCCGGGTGCTTCGATTCCTGGAGTTCCCATTGGCGCGTGCTCTTCACCTCGATCCCGTTCCGGTGCAGGGTGCGCATGAGGTCCTGCGGCGAGTCCGGATTCAAGGTGGGGGAGTTGAGAATGTGCCGGAGTTCTGCGCAGAGTGCTTCAAGGGCCGGAGGCCGGTGTCCCATGGGCGGCCTGGGCCCCAGAACATCGGCGAGGATCTGTTGATGCAGCTCTTCGCGCCACGGGACACCGGCGTGTTGCATCTCAACAGCGATGATGGCGCAGGCTGATTCGGCGGCGAGCAGAAGTTGGAGGCGTTGCTTTCGCTGCTCGTCCGTGGTGACCTGGGCGACAGCATGCTGTTGGGCTGAGAACTCCTCCCTGAGTTCGGCCAGCCCTGCTTTGGGGTTGGACGGCGACAGGTCCTCGAACAGGGCGCCTTGGTCCGCTGGAGGCGGCGGGGGCTGGAGGGCGCGTGGCGGCCCGGTGTCATCATCCTGGGTGAGCTTGACCGCGTGCCGCGCGTAGTCCGTGTGTGCCGTGAACTCCGAGTGTGCCAGGATTGCCCCGCTCAGCGCCAGGTCGTGGCATCGCTCCAGCTCCACGCCGTGCGCCAGCAGTTCCGGATACCAGTCCGTGGCGCGATGCCACACCCAGCGCGGCCGCTGGGCTTCGAATTCACGCACGACGCCGGGAAGCTCACCGCGGGTGACGACGCGTGCGTCAGCCGTGGCTTTTCCGGTGGGAGAGATCCTTTGTATGGCTGCGCCTTCCGGGTGGGCGGCAAGCAGCAAATACATGGTCTCCATTCTGCCCTGTGTGCGGTGATGCCGTGGCACTGTTCCTCCACAGTCGGTGTCAGGCCAGGTGGTTCCATTGCACGTTGTGCACATACGGGCTTCAGCCCCTTATGGTGTTCCGCCAGGTCCACCATGGTGGATCCATGAGCAAGCGAGATCGCCGGCATAGGCAACCCAACAACAACCAGCAACTTGATCCGGATATGGACGGAACCTGGGTCCCCCACGAGACTGCCGGCATATTGCTCGTCTCCGCAGACCCCTACCTGCAGGAAGAAGCCAAACGGATTGTTGCAGCCGCTGGTGGAAGCCTCGCGACAGCCACCGATGTGACCGAAGGTGTTCAGGGTTGGGACAGTGCCGATGTTGTATTGGTGGGCAGCGATGTCCGGGAGTTGCCCCCTCGGCGTCGCTCGCCCACAGTGTTGCTTGGCAGGGCTTCCGACGGGGACGGACTTTGGGAGCTGGCCGCTGCCCTGGGGGCCGAACGGGTTGCCGTTCTTCCCGAGGCTGCGGCTTGGCTGGCTGAACACCTCAGCATGTCCGGGTCACCCGACCCCGGGGGCATGGTCATGGGTATCATCGGCGGCAGTGGTGGCGCGGGGGCAACCACTACGGCCATCTGGCTGGCCCAAGCGGCCGCCGATCACGGAGTAAGCACTATGCTCATCGACGGCGATCCTTGGGGCGGCGGCCTTGAACTGGCTGTTACAGCCGAGGACATCCCCGGACTCCGGTGGCCCGACTTCTCCGAAACCCGCGGCAGCATAGATCCCGCGCAGTTCCGGGATTCCTTGCCCTTCGCGGGAGGTTTCGCTTACTTGTCGTGGCCCGGGACACGGGACGCGATCCACAGCCCGGACACGCGTGCAGTAGCCGCGGTGATGGACGCCGCACGCCGCAGCTTTGAACTCATCCTTGTGGACATAGGGCGGAGCGGAGAAGGAGTGCGGAACCTTGCGTGGGACTGCGACAGAATGGTCCTGCTCGCCAAGGCCCACCTCAAATCCGCAGTAGCGGCAGGGCGCATCTTGAACGAGCTCCCGCCCATCGACGCAGGGTTGGTGGTCCGTGGCAGCAGTGCTTCCTCCGTGGATGCCGGCCTCATGGCCGAGTCACTGGGACTGCCACTGTTGGGCGTCCTCCCCGAGGTGAGGGGCGTGGCAGCCGGTACCGAAGTGGGACGCATCCTTGAATTCGGTCGACGCAGGCCGGTCAACCGTTTCGCCTTGTCTGTCCTGGGATTCGACGGTGGTATCCAGTGAACCCGTTCGAGGGAACGCGACGCAGGCAGGGCCGGAAACTTGATTCCCTGCTCCTTGAAACCGTGCGGGAGTCTGTGCTGGCCGGCAACGGACCAGTCACGCCGTCCACAGTGGCAGCGGCGGTTCAGGCAAGTGGCAGGCTGCTCGGCACTGCCGGCGCCTTGGAAGCCGCCGAGTCCATCAACGCCGAGCTGAACGGGCTGGGCCCACTCCAACAGTTGGCCCAGGATCCGGCGGTGACAGACATTTTTGTCAACGGCCCCAACTCCGTCTGGCTGGACCGTGGACAGGGGCTGGAAAGGTCATCGGTGCACTTCGACACCGAGCAACAGATCAGGTCCCTGGCCTCCCGCCTGGTTTCGGCCGGTGGCCGTCGGTTGGATGATGGGTCGCCCTGTGTAGACGTGCGCCTGAACGGCGGCTATCGGGTGCACGCGGTCCTCTCGCCGATATCCACTACCGGAACCCTTCTGTCCATCCGCATACGCCGTGAGAAAGTGTTCACCCTGCCGGAGTTGAGGGAAGGCGGCATGTTTTCCGAGCAAGGTGAATGGGTTCTGAGGGCAATCATGAGCCAAAGACTGAGTTTCCTGATCAGCGGCGCTACTGGCTCGGGAAAGACCACCCTGCTGTCCGCCCTGCTCGGCTTGAGCCACCCGACAGAGCGGTTGGTCCTGATCGAGGATGCCGCCGAACTCAACCCCGTCCATCCCCACGTAGTGACGCTTGAATCCCGGCACGGAAACCTCGAGGGCGGTGGTGCGCTGGATCTGGGCGAACTGGTCCGCCAGGCACTGCGCATGCGGCCGGACCGGCTGATCGTCGGAGAATGCCGCGGGGCTGAAGTCCGTGAACTGCTGACGGCCCTCAACACCGGGCATACAGGCGGCGGCGGGACCATCCACGCCAACGCGGCAGAGGCCGTGCCTGCGCGGCTGGTGGCCCTCGGTGCGCTGGCGGGGTTGAACGCTGAGGCCGTTCGGCTGCAGGTTTCCAGTGCCTTGGACGTCGTCATTCACGTGGACCGGACCTCCACTGGACGGAAGGTGGCTTCCATAGGGGTGCTGACTGACACTTCCGAAGGCCAGAAGGTGGTCTCCGCCCTCCGCTGGCATCCGACAGGAATGACGTGTGGGCCCGCGTGGCCTGCCCTTGCCCGACGGCTCGGTCCGGCGTTGCCCGCCGGTTTCGACTGGTCCGGCTTTGGTGGGGCGCCGGGTACATCAGCTGAGACACGGTCAGTGGACGCACTATGATCGGCGCGTTCGTCCTGGTTGCAGGACTCGCGGCCTGGCAGCACTTCCGGGGCCGTTGTGTTGATGGCCGACGTGTACGGAAAAGTTTGGGAGAGCCTGGAGGAGGGACTGGTGCCGCCCTCCGTGCCCGTTCGGGTGTGAGCTTTCGTCACCGCTGGCGGCGAAAGCGAACTGAGCCCTTGCCGCTTGTGGTGCTGGTACAACAGTTGGCGGCCTTGCTGCGTGGTGGGCGGGGAACGTCCCGGCTGTGGGAGGAACTCTGGATGGTCCATGGCTCACGGTTGATCAAAGATGGCGGCCCGGACACAGAGACAGAACCGGCGACTGCCGCACTCAGCCAGGAGTCGCTGCTGGTTGTGGCCGCAGCCAGGGCAGCATCCAGCTTGGGAAATTCTGCGGCTGAAGCCATCCGGGATACTGCCGCCCGGATATATCCCCGGCGTGGAAGCTCTGAACGACGTGTCTGGATGGAACTGGCGGCGTGCTTGGAGGTGGCAGAAACCAGCGGTTGCCCGCTTGCTGACCTCCTTACCCGTTTTGCCGCCCAGTTGGAAGCCGAAGAAGACGCAGAGGCCGCACGGCAAACCGCGCTCGCCGGACCAAAAGCCACAGTCAAGCTGTTGTCCTGGCTTCCGGTGTTCGGGCTGGTGCTGGGGATGGCGTTGGGCGTGGAGCCGTTGGGAATCCTGCTGGACAACGTCATGGGAGTTGCCACATTCGCAACCGGTCTCCTCCTAACGGTGGCCGGCCGCGTGTGGTCCTCACGGCTGGTGGCCTCCGCAGCCGGGAGTGTGTGATGCCCGGGGCGCTGGTGCTGGTGATCATCGTCGTCCTGGGTTTGGCGGCTTTCGTGTGGTTCACCGGGCCGACGCGAGCCAGGACGCGCGTGTTGATCCGGAATGCCGACGCCACGTCACTGACGCGCTCCTCCCGCCGTGGTCCGGCCGGTACTCTGGACCTCCGAACGCGGAATGCTGCCGGGGAAGGGCCAGCCCCAACGGATCCTCCTGATCCGAAAGGTCCGTCCGACGGTCTCCGAGACACCGCGATGATGCTGGAACTGGTGGCGTCAATGCTCGACGCCGGAGCTGGAATCGGGAGGGCACTGGAACTCATCTCCGCGTGTGCATCACCACCCATCAAGCGGTCGCTCAGGCCAGTTGTGGCCGCGCTGGCCATCGGCGCGGATTGGGAGACGGCGTGGCGGACCCACACCCAGCACGCGCCCGAGGTGGTCCGTCTCAAGGATGCACTGGCTTTCGCAGCCCTAACCGGCGCCCCCTCGGCATCGATCCTCTACGCACAAGCGGCCAGGGAACGGCGCGAACAGTTCCGGGCTGCGGAGAAGCGAGCCGCTGCCTTGGGCGTGAAACTGGTAGTACCTCTGGGCCTTTGCTCACTGCCGGCCTTCATCTGCCTGGGGATCGTGCCTGTCTTGATCGCCATGCTTCCCGTCGGATGACCTGTCCACGAAGGTCGGCACAGACATGATGATCGGCACAGAGTGGGCTGCGAATAGCGCCCACTTTCCCTCCACATCCTGCTGATCGTGAGGGGTTATCCACTTGGAGGATTCCCCTTCTTACGGGCAGCACCGAGCCACGGAAGAGTCGAATCAGTCGGCGGACCCGCTGGCTTTTCTTGAAAGGAACCCACAGTGAGAACACTCTTCAGGGCCGAATCCGGCCGCCGCCAGGGCCGCCGTGCTGCTGGCCAGGATCGAGCCTCGATGGATCGAGCCGCCGTTAGCGGGAAGCAAGGAATGAGGACCTTTGGAATCGAGCAGTTTGAACTCGAAGAATTCACGGATTCCGGCTTCGGAGACGCGGGCTTCCGGGCCACTGGTGCGGACCTTCAGCTCACCACGTCACACGGTGCGCTGGCCCTGCGGGACCCAGGGGAAATCCGGGATCAGGGCACACTGCGGAGGCGACCAGGGCGGCATCATCGGAGGAGCCTGTGGAGGAGCCATGAACGTTTCCGGACACGGGAAATGCTTCCTGGCTCGGAGAGCGGTATGGCCACGGCCGAGTATGCCATCGCTACCCTCGCCGCAGTGGGGCTCGCAGGGCTATTGGTGGTCCTCCTCCGGAGCGAAGAAGTCCGCGGCTTCCTGCTCAACTTGATTCGCACGGCCCTGTCCTTGCCATGACGCACGTACTGCCTGCCGGCGGGAGGTCATCTGCCGCCTGTGCCGGACCAAGGTCCGGCCAGAAGGCCGGACCATCATCCAGCCGGAAGGAGGGAGGGGAGGAGTCGGGCGCCGTGACTGCGGAGTTCGCCGTTGCCTTGCCGGCCGTGGTCTTGCTCTTGGCCTTCCTGCTGGCAGGCGGTGCTGCGGGGATCACACAACTGCGGCTGGAGGAAGCTGCTACGGCAGGAGCCCGGGCCTCCGCGCGGGGCGAGACAGGTGGTGCCGTGGAAGGAATTGTGAGGCGGCTTGCCGGTGACGCCGTCAGTTCCTCTGTCACCGAGGACTCCGGGTGGCTCACGGTGACAGCCTCGGCCCGGGTAGGCGGAGCCGTGGGATCGCTGATCCCCTGGACGTTGACAGCGTCGGCCTCCGCCCGCGCAGAGTCAACGGGTTCGGGGGCTGGTGCCGAACCAGCTGGTTCAGGGGCAGGCATCCCATGAACCCGCTTTCACTACCTGTTGTCCCTCCTGAGCGCGGGGCGGGAACAGTTCTCGCGCTGACACTGGGTGCAGTGGTGATGGCCTTGCTCGTGGGCGTCCTGGTCTTGGCCCAGGCAGGGGTGATGGCGTCCAGGGCTGCGTCCGCTGCGGACCTGTCTGCGCTCGCCGCCGCCGATGCTGCCAGGGGCCTCACTTCAGGTGAACCGTGCGCGGTGGCCTCCGAAGTAGCGGCGCGGCACGATGCAACAGTCACATCCTGCACCGTAACCGGAGGGAACGTAGCTGACGTGGCTACCGAGTTGGCTCATCCTTTCGACTGGGGAGTCGCTAGGGGACGGGCGCGGGCAGGGCCACCTCCGTAGGCGTCCGTGGTCGCAGGGTCAACCTATGGTGGGCCTAGATGGCGTCCTTCAGCAACACACCCAGCAGCGTGATGGCGGCTGCCTTGTCCAGCGGGTTGTTCTTGTTGCCGCATTTGGGGGACTGGACGCAGGACGGGCAGCCGCTGTCACACTCACAGGCCTGGATGGCTTCTTTGGTTGCAGTCAACCAGATCTTGGCCTTTTCAAAGCCCCGCTCAGCGAACCCGGCGCCACCTGGATGTCCGTCGTAGACGAAAATCGTGGGCACACCGGTGTCGGCATGGAGGGCAGTGGAGACGCCGCCAATGTCCCATCGGTCACTGGAGGCAACCAAGGGAAGGAGCCCAATGGCAGCGTGTTCTGCCGCATGAAGTGCCCCCGGGAACTCTGCTTCCACCAGACCTGCCCCATGAAGAGAGCGGTTATCCACTACAAACCAGACGGCCTTGGTAAACAGGTCACGGGCGCCCAATTCCAAGGGTTCTTCACCGAGGATCTCGTTGGAAATCAAGGCCTTGCGTTGGAAGGAGACAACTTGTGTAGTCACTTTGACGTCGCCAAAATGCACGGTGATGTCGCCCCACTGGACAGAGCGCGACGTTTCGAGGACCTCAATCTGGGTCACGTCGCGCGCCGTGGTGTAGAAGTCGGGGTTGACCCGGCGCACCATCACGCAATGGTCGGCCTCGTTGAGGTCCTCCACCAGGTAGCTCTCACCTTGGTGGACGTAGATCGCACCCGTGTGGGCCTGATAGTGGGTTTGCGGCGAATCCATGGTCCCCAGGAGCGATCCTGTTTCGGCATCAACGATACTCACCGGACCGCCTCCGTCCGCCCGGAGATTCACCATTCCGGCAGCACTCTCCGGATGGGTCCAGAACCAACCAGCAGGCCGTTTGCGGAGGTATCCCTGGACCACAAGACGGTCCAGCAGCCCCTCGGAGGTGGGGCCAAACAGATCGAGCTCGCCCGGCCCGATCGGCAACTCAGCGGCCGCGGCACACAAATGGGGACCAAGCACGTACGGATTGCCGGGATCAAAGACGGTGGCTTCCACACAGACGTCAAAGATGGCCTCGGGATGGTTCACCAGGTATGTGTCCAAGGGGTCGTCGCTGGCCACGAAAGCGGCGATGGCATCCTGTCCTGCCCGCCCGGCCCTGCCAATCTGTTGGAAAAGCGAAGCCCGGGTGCCCGGCCATCCAGCCACCAGCACCGCATCCAGCCCCGAAATATCGATGCCCAGTTCCAAGGCCGAGGTACTGGAAACGCCCAGCAACTGACCGGACCTCAGGGCTTGCTCCAAGGCCCGGCGCTCTTCGGGCAGGTACCCGGATCTATAGGCAGCGACCCGCCCCGGCAGGCTGGGGTCCACCTCGTCGAGGAGTCTTTTGGTGATGGAGGCAATGGACTCGGCTCCGCGGCGCGACTTGATGAATGCGATGGTGCGCACGCGCGAGGACACGAGGTTTGCCAGAATGTCTGCTGTTTCGGCTACGGCGGTCCGCCGCTGTTTGGCCCCGTTCTCACCCTTGACGTCCGTGAGCGCCGGCTCCCAAAAGGCAACTGTGGTGGAACCGTGGGGCGAGCAGTCCTCGGAAACCTCCCTGACAGGGGCGCCGATGAGCCGGCCAAAAGAAACGCCGGGGTCGGAGGCAGTGGCAGACGCGGCAATGAACACCGGCTCGGGGAACGTGTTTCCTGCACCGTAGTAGGCGCAGATCCGCCGGAGGCGCCGCATCAGGTTGGCCACATGGGAGCCGAAGACACCGCGGTAGCTGTGGGCCTCGTCCACAATCACGTAGCGCAGCCGACGGAAGAACTTTGCCCACCAGGTGTGGTTGGGCAGGATTCCGAAGTGCAGCATGTCCGGGTTGGCCAGGATGAAGTTCGCGTGATCACGGATCCAACGGCGCGACGCAACGTCGGTGTCACCGTCGTAGGTCTCTGGCCTTACAGTGGGCAGCTTCAGCGAGCGGATCGCCGCGAGCTGGTCGGCCGCCAGTGCCTTGGTGGGGGACAAGTACAGGGTGACGGCACCGTCGTCGTGGATCTTCCCGGGGTCGGCCAGGACTCGCAACTCGGAACGGTGTATCGCGTCCAAAGCCGGCAGTTGGTAGGCGAGCGACTTTCCGGATGCCGTTCCAGTGGCGATGACCACGTGCTGTCCGGAGTGGGCGAGGTCGGCGGCCTGGACCTGGTGCCGGTACGGTTCGCGGATCCCCAAGGCCTCGTATGCCCCCACGACGTCGGGGTGGACCCAGCCCGGCCATGGCTCGTTGACGGCCTTCCTGGCGGGAATGGTATGGACATGGCGCAACTGCTCAGGGTCCGGCGTCCGGCCCAGCAGGGAGATCAATGAATGAGGTGCAGCCACCGAATCATTCTGTCACTGTGCGGGCACGCCGACGGCGGCACCCGAGGGCGTCGCCGTCGAACTTGGCTCAACCAGCCGTCGGAAGCAGAAGCTACGCTCCTGAAAGGTCCGATCCTTCGGTGCCGCTGGCGGACATCATGAGAACGTGGCACACCACGTCCCAGCCAAGATGGGAGTAGAGCTTCTGGCCGTCTAGGGATGCCAGCAAAAGCCCGTTCTCCACATCATGCGAGAACGCCTGGGCGGCGAGGGCCTTCATGATAAAGCTTCCCAGCCCACGGCGCTGGAAGTCCGGTTCGGTGACGATTTTGTCGAAGACTGCAGTACCGTCCACTACGAAGACCCGTCCGCTGGCGGCCACCTGCTCGCCGGAATGGACCACGGCGTAGTGGACTCCGTTGGATTCGGAGGTAGCGAGTTCAAGGTCGTCGTCGGGCAGCCACGGATCCTCGGAATCCTGGGTTTCCATGTCCACGATCATCATGGTTTGCGATGCGGACGTCACGGTCAGCCCGTGCTGTTCAGCCAGGTACTTGTACCGTTGGACGTCGTTGGTGAGGACCGTCAGGATCCGGGTGGGGGCTTCTGCGGTCTTGGCCGCAAGGGCGGTGAACTCTTCGTCCGAGGGATCGTGGGCAAAATACTCCCAGTCACCGGTCTTGTCGGCGCGAAGCGCAGCAGGGAAGCGGCCTTCTTGGCGTGACTCATAGCCGCGGCAGCCGGACCAGCCGGCTACCCAGACTTCCAAAAGGTGCGCAATGTCTTCAACCAAGGCGTCTGGACTCATGTAGAGAGAGTATGCCAGCGCATCATGAAGCAACAGAGCCGGATCAGCCCCGGAATGCTTGCTTATGGAATTGTGACTTCTCCTATCGGCCGGCGCGGTGCCGGACGGGCCTGAAGCGTGGCCGGTCGGCGATTTTACTGCACCAAGTACCCTTGAATAGTGGCTTTGAACCGAATCGTCCTCTTCTATGGCTTTACCCCGATCGCCGACCCCGACGCCGTGCGTCTGTGGCAGCGTGCCCTCTGCGAAAAACTGGGCCTCACCGGTCGGATCCTCATATCGAAGGACGGCATCAATGCCACGGTGGGCGGCGAGCTGAACAACATGAAGCAGTACGTGAAGACCACGCGTGAATATAAGGGCTTCCATGGGATCGACTTCAAATGGTCGGAGGGAAGTGCCGCAGATTTCCCGCGCCTCAGCGTCAAGGTCCGCGATGAAATCGTGTCGTTCGGTGCTCCCGGGGAACTCAAAGTTGATGACAACGGCGTGGTGGGCGGCGGCAAGCACCTCCAGCCGGAGGAACTCCACGCGCTGGTGGAGGCAAGGAAGTCCAGTGGCGAGGACGTGGTGTTCTTTGACGGCCGCAACGCGTTCGAGGCACAGATCGGCAAGTTCAAGGATGCGATCGTTCCGGACGTGGACACCACGCACGACTTCATCAAGGAACTGGATTCGGGCAAGTACGACGACCTAAAGGACAAACCGGTCGTCACCTATTGCACCGGTGGAATCCGCTGCGAAGTCCTATCCAGCCTGATGGTCAACAGGGGCTTCAAAGAGGTCTACCAGTTGGATGGCGGGATTGTCCGCTACGGAGAAACGTTCAAGGACAAAGGGCTCTGGGAAGGTTCCCTTTATGTCTTCGACAAGCGCATGCATGTCGAGTTCAGCGAGGACGCCAAAACCATCGGCGAATGCGTCCGCTGCGCTGCCCCCACCAACAAGTTCGAGAATTGCTCCAACCTCAGTTGCCGCACTCTGACCCTGTACTGTGCCGAATGCGCCTCAAGCCCGGAAACGCTGCGCTGCCCCGGAGGCTGCGAAGCCGCTTAGCACGGTCTCAAAGCCTGCTCACACGGTAGGCGAAATTGGCATCGGACCTGGACCCGACGGTGATGGACAGGATGGCGTCCTTGTCCAGTTGGACAACGCTGACCCGCGCGTTGGCGCACCCCAACGTCAGGTCCACCAGAGCCACATCGTTCAGCGTCACGGCGAACGTGACCCGGCGGGTGCCACGGCATGCCAGCGTCACGGCGTATGTTCCTCCGGGCAGCTGCACTGTTTGCTCGGACTTGGACTCACCGGGGTTCAGATAGCCGCTGCTGGAGTAGAACGACTGACCTTGCGACTCAGGCAGCGCAGCCTTTGCCCATTCTTCCAGGGCATCGCCGCTGACGGTGTCTTCCAGCGCCGGATCGGGTGGAAGGGCGACGTTTCCTGCAGTGGAGGTGGCGGTGGCCTCCGGCCTGCCGCCGTCCTCATAGGTGTATTCGCAACCGGCTACGCCCCCGCTCAGGACAACGAGAAGCACGACGGCGGCCCTCGCCAGCCGCTGAGACATCACCGAGCAAGCTGCCTTGCTGCCCATGCACTGACTTTACGCCCGGGCGGCCGCTGTCTGAAGGCTTGTTGGAGGAAGAATCCGGGGGCTTCTAGCCTGCCGTCGGAGCCAGGTGATAAGCGTAGATCAGTGGGGCATCGACGCTGCTGGTCGAGATGTTGAGGGGGCCGGCAGCAGGCACTTTGATTTTCACCACATCGAGGCTGCCGTTGCATGCTGCAGCCGCATCGGCGATTTTGTTTCCGCTCAAGGAGACGGCGAAGTAGGCCTTGCCGCCGCCGTCGCACGCCATGGTGAGCGTATAGGTCCCGGCGGACACGCTGGGCGATTCCTTGACCAAGGGGTCCCGGTTGAGGATCTTGCCGGAGTCCTCCAAGACCGCGCCGCTTGCTGCCGGGAGGACCTTTTCCTTCCAAGCGGGAACGTCTGCATCTGCGATGTTGACCGGCGCCTGGCAGGCGGCGACCCCCAGCAGGACGCCAGCGGCCAGGGCACCAAGGCCCGCGCGGCGCCTTGTGGAGGAGAAGTTGAGCATGATTCCACGCTACCGGGTTCCAGCGGCGTCCTTTGTCCACATAGCCCGGTAGGGGACCACCCGGCCCGGGAGGCCGCCCCTACACTTGCAGGGTGACTGACACTGCATTCTTGTTTACCGCCGGCAACACTGACGATGCTCCCCGAAGCGACCAACCCGCACTGCTCCAGGTGCTTGCCCGGGACCTTCGCGCCCTCTCCTACACCGTGGATGGCGTGGCTGCCCTGCTGGGGGAGTCGGCGTCAGCAGCCCTTGGCAGGGACCAAGTGGTTCCTGCGCTCCTGGCCACCGAGCGGTTGAAAGACTCGCACGATCCCGCGGTCCGGTCGCTGGCTGTGATTGTCCGTCTCTGGCTTCTGGCCGTCCCACAGTCCGTGGCCGACGTTGACTCCGCCCTGCCCGGAATCCGTACCCAAGGACTCGTGGAGCTCGGCTTGGCCGCCGTGGATGGCGAGGTCGTCCGGGTCACGGTAGACCTGCGACCGTACGGTTGGGATGCGAATGCAGACGGCAGCGGTGGCGCCGAACTCTGGGTCGCCAGTGACCTCGCAGCCCACCAACAGGCGGGAGTCCTGCGTCATGACCATGTCCTGGGCATTGGCCGCGCCTCCACAACGCTGGTCCAAACCACTTTCAGGCAACACACCAAACGCGCCCTGGACCTGGGGACTGGCTGCGGGATCCAGACTTTCCACCTGCTGCACCATTGCGAGCACGTTACAGCTACGGACATCTCCCCAAGGGCACTGGCATTTACCCGGTTCAATCTGCTGCTGAACGCGGCGGAGCTTGACCTGGATCCCCAGAACTTGGAGAGCCGCGTAAGCCTTCGCCTGGGATCGCTCCTGGACCCTGTGGAGGGTGAACAGTTCGGCTTGGTGGTGTCCAACCCTCCCTTCGTGATCACACCCAGGACGGGCGGGGAATTGTCGTCGGACCAGTTCACCTACCGCGACGGCGGACTTCCGGGTGACGGGATCGTGGCTTCGTTGGTGCAATCACTCGCCAGCGTCCTGGAACCCGGCGGCACCGCACAAATGCTGGGCAACTGGGAGGTTACCGAGGGGTCGGACTGGAAGGACCGTCCCAATGCATGGCTCAAGGACTCGGGTCTTGACGTGTGGTTCATCCAGCGCGAGCAAGTGGATCCGGAACAGTACGCCGAGACCTGGCTGCAGGATGCCTCCCAGAACCGTGACCGTGAGCAGTACAAGGAGTCGTACGCCGCATACCTGGACGACTTCGCCTCCAGGAACGTGGAAGGGGTGGGCTTCGGCATGATCTGGCTGCGCCGCCCTGTGCCAGGACACCGGTCCACCATCAGCCGCTTCGAAGAGATCACCTATCCCATCGAACAACCCATCGGGCCGCATCTGGGCGCGGCCGTGGAACGGGCCGATTGGGTAGCCGCCACCCCGGTGGCCGACGCGCATCTGGTAGTCGCGGAGGACGTAACCGAAGAACGCCACCAGCGACCCGGAGCTGCCCATCCTGGTGTCATTCTCCTGAGGCAGGGTGCAGGCCTCCGCAGGACCAACCTGCTCAGCACGGAGCTTGCAGGGTTCGCCTCTGCCTGCGACGGAGAGTTGTCGGTCCGCCAGATCGTGGCGGCCCTGGTCTCGTTGTTGGGAGGCGACGAGGACTTTGACGAGGATGCTTTCACGGAGGGCCTGTACAGGGATGTCACCAACCTCGTCCTTGAAGGTTTCCTGCTTCCGGACCCGACGCAGACCAGCGAATGAGCAACGACGCGACGCCGCCGGCGATGAACTCCGATGGTCCCGCAAGTGACCCTGACTACACTGATCAAGTGATTGCGAACAACGAGACATCCCAAACGTCAGGCGACGTTCCGCGGCGGAAGCGGGCCGAGAAGACGGTTGAGATCACCGATCCCAAGGCTATCCGCGCCTTGGCGCACGCTGCCCGCATCGAGGTCATCTCTGAGCTTTACGCCACCCAGGTGAGCCACACAGCAACCGAACTCGCTGCCCGGACCGGCCTGACCCCCAGCGCCATGAGCTACCATCTCCGCGCCCTCCAGAAATGGGGAATCGTGGCACCGGCCGAAAATGCCGGTGATGCACGCGAGCGGCGTTGGAAGGCTGCCGGAACAGACTTCACCATCTCGGGAGGCAGTGTCGCCAGCCCAGAGATTGCCGTGGTTGACCTGGAGCTCGATGCGTTCCGTCGACGCGCTTCTGCCTTCGCCAAAGCCCGGGGGGAGCGCCGCCAGCGTGGTGAAGGGGGAGACGAGCCGGTATCGGTGGTCCTCTCCAGCAACCTGCTTTATCTCACCAACCCGCAACGGAAGGAACTGGCGGACAGAATCCGCGAGGTCGTGAGGGAGTACGAACTCGAGGATCCCACGCAGATTCCGGAAGGTGCCGAACGTGTGGCAACCTTGTGGTCAATGATCCCGGATGACCGCGTGGCGCCCGGGCAATAACCCTCCGGCCTGGTCACCGAATGACCGCCCTGGTTTCCGTACCAAAACGCAGGATTCTGCAAACTATGGTGAACTAGGCCAATATGGGCACCAGCCCAATTACACATTTTTTCTGTAGGAGCACCGTGCCCAGCAAGGCAAAAACCGGCAAGAAACTCGTGATCGTGGAGTCTCCCGCCAAGAGTAAGACCATCGCCAAGTACCTTGGCGAAGGCTTCATCGTCGAGGCTTCCATCGGCCACATCCGGGACCTCCCGCAGCCGTCTGATCTCCCTGCAGAACTGAAGAAGACCTCGCTGGGCAAGTTCGCCGTCGACATCGAAAACGACTTCAAGCCGTACTACGTTGTCTCCCCGGACAAGAAGAAAAAGGTTGCCGAGCTCAAGGCCCAGCTGAAAGACGCTGATGCTCTCTACCTCGCAACCGATGGGGACCGCGAAGGCGAGGCCATCGCGTGGCACCTCCTGGAGGTCCTGAAGCCCAAAGTTCCCGTCTATCGCATGACCTTTGGCGAAATCACCAAGGAAGCCATCCACCGCGCCATGGACAACCTGCGCGATGTGGACACCGCTTTGGTGGATGCCCAGGAAACCCGCCGCATCCTCGACCGCCTGTATGGCTACGAGATCTCTCCTGTCCTGTGGCGCAAGGTTGCCCGCGGGCTTTCGGCCGGCCGTGTGCAGTCCGTGGTGACCCGCATGGTGGTGGACCGCGAACGTGAACGCATGGCCTTCCGGGCAGCCTCCTACTGGGACCTCACCGGCCAGTTCGGTGCTGACTCCGGTTCCTTCAAGGCCAAGCTTGCTGCTGTGGACGGTTCCAAGGTTGCCAGTGGCCGTGACTTCAATGACAACGGCCAGCTCACCTCCTCCACAGTGGTGCACCTCAACGAGGAACTGGCCACGTCCTTGGCCGCGGGCCTGGAAAACGCCGAATTCCGCGTACGCTCCGTAGATACCAAGCCGTACACCCGCCGTCCGGCCGCACCGTTCACCACGTCGACGCTCCAGCAGGAAGCCGGCCGCAAGCTGCGCTTCTCCTCCAAGAGCACCATGCAGGTAGCCCAACGCCTGTATGAAAACGGCTACATCACGTATATGCGTACCGACTCGTCGGCGTTGAGCGATGAAGCCCTCACGGCATCCCGCCGCCAGGCCGCCGAGCTCTACGGCCCTGAGTACGTGCCCCAGAGCCCCCGCGTGTACGCCAACAAGGCAGCCAACGCCCAGGAAGCGCACGAGGCCATCCGTCCCGCAGGAGACTCTTTCCGCACCCCGGCACAGGTTGCCAAGCAGCTGAGCGGCGATGAGTTCCGGTTGTACGAGCTCATCTGGAAACGCACCGTCGCCTCGCAGATGGCCGACGCCAAGGGCTCCACCGCCACCATCCGCCTCGGTGCGGTGGCGGCAGACGGACGCGACGCCGAATTCTCGGCTTCCGGTACCGTCATCACCTTCCCCGGCTTCCTGGCCGCCTATGAAGAAGGCAAGGACGAGAGCCGGGGCGACGACGAGTCGGACGAAGCCCGTCGCTTGCCCAATGTTGCCAAGGGCGACTCCCTTAAAGCATCGGAAATCCAGGCTGTGGGACACGAAACGTCGCCACCGCCGCGGTACACAGAAGCATCGCTGACTGCTGAACTGGAAAAGCGGGGCATCGGCCGTCCGTCCACTTATGCCTCCACGATTTCCACCATCCAGGACCGCGGTTATGTCCGGAAACAGGGTTCCGCCCTGGTTCCGAGCTGGATCGCTTTCTCGGTGATCCGTTTGCTGGAACAGCACTTCACGGACTACGTGGACTACGAGTTCACCGCGGACATGGAAGGCGACCTGGACAAGATCGCCAATGGCCAGGCCGCAGGCGCTGCCTGGCTCAAGCACTTCTACTACGGTGAAGACGCCGATCCGGGCCTGCTGAGCATCGTCAACAACCTCGGCGAAATCGACGCCCGCGAGATCAACTCCGTGCCCATCGCTGACGGCATCACACTCCGCGTAGGCAAGTTCGGGCCCTACCTGGAAAGCTCGATCCCCACCATCGACCAGAAGACCGGCGAGGTAGTTGAGTCCTCCCGGGCCAACGTCCCCGAGGAACTTGCCCCGGATGAACTCACGGCAGCCAAAGCCATTGAGTTGATGGAGACTGCCGCCCCGGAGGAACGCGTCCTGGGCACTGATCCCCACACCGGGCACACTGTGGTGGCCAAGAACGGCCGTTACGGGGCATACGTCACCGAGATCATCCCGGAAATGACCGAGGAACAGCTGGCAAACCAGCCGGTTGAGTACTACAAGAACGGCAAGCCGAAGCCGCCCAAGAAGCCAGTCAAGGCCAAGCCGCGTACAGGATCGCTGTTCAAGTCCATGACCGTGGACACGGTTACCCTTGACGAGGCGCTGCAGCTCATGAGCCTTCCGCGGGTACTCGGTGAGGATGCTGACGGCAATCCCATCACGGTGCAGAACGGCCGCTTTGGTCCGTACCTGAAGAAGGGCACGGATTCCCGCTCCATCGGTTCGGAAGAGGAAATCTTCACGATTACTTTGGAACAGGCACTGGAGATCTATTCACAGCCCAAGCAGCGGGGAGCCCGTGCGGCTGTACCGCCGCTTGCCGAGTTCGGCCCGGACCCTGTTTCGGAAAAGAACATCGTGGTGAAGGAAGGCCGGTTCGGCCCGTACATCACAGACGGCATCACCAACATCACGGTCCCGCGCACCACCTCGCTGGAGGAACTGACCCGGGAACGCGCCGTCGAACTTTTGGCTGAAAAAAGGGCCAAGGGCCCGGTCAAGCGGACCACCACCCGCAAAGCGCCCGCCAGGAAGACCGCAGCCAAGAAGTAGCTTCAGCGAAGGCCGGGACAGCATGCGCGAATTGCGTCCCGGCCGGCATCGTGGTCGAGTAGAACCATGACTGAACAGACTGTTTCACCGGACAACGAACCCTTGAACGACCTCGAGGCGAAGCTCGCCTCGGCCGAGCAGCCGGACGCCAACCCGGTGGATGTCATCCTCGCTTTCCTCAACAACGAGGTTTACCTGGTCAGCTCCGAAGCCGTGGACGGCCCGGACTCGTCGGTGGAGCCGCTGGTGCTCTCCAACGCCGACGGCCAGCCCGTCCTGGCAGTCTTCAGCCACCCGAGCCGCGTCGATGAGCGCTTCCTCGAAGCAGCCCCGCACGTCCTGGGCACCATGGGCTCGGCGATCCTCGGCAACATCGGTGATGAACTGGGCATGGTCATCAACCCGGGCAGCGAGTTCGGCTTCGAAATTGATCCCGAAGGCATCGCCAACATCCGCCGCGACTTCAAGCGCGCTGACGAAGCAGGGGAGCCCACGGAATAGGGCGGACCAACCATCCGGCCACTCTTCCGTCGACGAAACGTCGTCGCCAAGTTGCTTCACGGGCTTCGAATCGGTGAATAATGGCAGAATGCGTCTTGGCGTTCTAGACATCGGTTCCAACACCGTCCATCTGCTGCTTGTGGATGCTCATCCGGGCGCGCGTCCGGTGGCTTTCGCATCCCATAAACGTCCTCTGTCCTTGGTGCAATACCTTGACGGTGACGGCAACATCAATGACGCCGGCCAGCATGAGCTCATCGAGTTTGTGCTGGAAGCCTGGGAGTTCGCGGCCAGCCACAAAGCGGAGGACCTCCTGGCGTTCTGTACGTCCGCCATCCGTGAGGCCACCAACGGCCCGGAGGTCCTGGCCAGGGTGAAACACGAAACCACGGTGACCCTCCAGGAACTCACGGGCAGTGAAGAAGCCTCCATGACCTTCTTCGCTGTACGCCGTTGGTATGGTTGGGGCGCAGGGCCCATCCTGGACCTGGACATCGGGGGCGGCTCGTTTGAGATGGCCTACGGAACGGACGAACTCCCTGAGTTCGCCACCTCCGTTCCCCTGGGTGCCAGCCGCCTGACGCGGGACTGGCTCCACGATGATCCGCCAACAGCCAAGAGCGTCAAGGAACTGCGTCGCTACATCCGTTCCACCCTGAAGCCTGTGGTCCGCAATTTCCACGAGCTGGGACGCGCGAACCTGGTCGCGGGCACCTCCAAGACCTTCCGCTCGCTGGCCCGCATCGCCGGTGCCGCTCCCAGTGCAGCTGGACCATACGTGAAGCGCGAACTCCACGCAGCGGACCTCGGCCTTTGGGCCCAGCGCATTTCCGCCATGACGGTGGAGGACAGGCTGTACCTCCCGGGTGTCTCGGATGCCCGTGCCCGTCAACTGTTGGCAGGCGCACTGGTGGCCGAGGCTGCGCTGGAGCTCTTTGAGTTCCCCACCATGGAAATTTGTCCATGGGCGCTGCGGGAGGGCCTGATCCTGCGGCGACTGGACCAGTTGGTGTTCGAAGAGGCCCTCGACCCGGCTCCACATGTGGGCAAGCGGAAGAAGGACAAGTCCAAAAAGAAAGCAGCCAAGGACGGTGCCAAAACGGTGGAAAAGAACGAGCCCCACCCCGGAATCAAGGAATTTCCTGTCCCCGTAAACACCCCGTCCCCTGCACCAATCCCAGCCCCCGTGGCAGGCGGGCTGGCCTCCTGAGATGAGCAACGACGTCGAACCTGAAGTGAATGACCGCCAGATCCCCGTAGCGCTGTCCAGCGCGTCCGTCTACCCCTTGAGCGTCCACGACGCTTTTGCCGTGGCGCAGGACCTGGGGTACGAGGGCGTGGAGGTGATGGTCACCAACAACGCGGTGAGCCAGAACCCGGACGCCCTTATCCAGTTGAGCCACCGTTACCACCAGGAGATCGTCTCCATTCACGCGCCCACCTTGCTGCTGACGCAACAGGTGTGGGGCACTGCGTGGAACAAGATCGAGAAGTCGTGCCAGATGGCCGCGGACGTTGGTTGCGACACCGTAGTAGTCCACCCGCCGTTCCGCTGGCAGTCCAACTACGCAGAGAATTTCGTGGAAGGCGTCCGGGAGATCGCGGCCATGTACCAGGTGCATATCGCCGTGGAGAACATGTACCCGTGGCGTGTCCGCGGACGGGAAGCGGTGGCGTACCTGCCGCACTGGGATCCACTCGGCCAGGATTACGACGACGTCACGTGGGACTTCTCGCACGCGGCCACTGCCGGGGCCAACAGTTTGGAAGCTATCAAGGCACTGGGCAGCAAGCTCCGGCACGTGCACCTTACTGACGGCTCGGGTTCGGGCAAGGATGAGCACCTGGTGCCCGGGACCGGTACGCAGCAGTGCGCGGACGCCCTCCAGCATTTGGCATCCACGGGTTTCGACGGCGTGGTGGTGGCAGAGATTTCCACCCGCAAGGCGAAGGTAGCGGGGGAGCGTGAGGAAATGCTGGCGGAAACCCTGCGCTTCGCGCGGCAGCACCTGAGCGTTCCGCTGCTGCGCAGCGTAGACAACTAACGGCGTCGAGCGCTGATCCTTAGTCTGTCCGCCTGACGCGCCCTCCAAGGGTGTGTCAGGCGGATGGCTGCGGGACGACCGCAGCCGTATCAGCGGTTAAAAGCGAAAGCACCGGCGGCCGAATCGGGAAATGGGGGAAAACCCGCCCGGCCACCGGTGCTTGTGGCGGACATCCCCATGCCCGCCTCATCACTCGCACCCTCAATGAGGTAACTACTAAGTTACGGACCAACCATGAGTGCTGCCTGCAATAACCTTGTGAGCAAGCTGGGAATCTGGAATCCGTTAGACCCCGTCCAAGGCCAACTGCCATGATGGAGCCATGAGCAACCGAATCGCATTCCTTGGCTGTGGATCCATGAACGAAGCAATCCTGGGAGGCCTGCTCGCCGCAGGGACGGACCCGTCAGACATTGTCGCCACCGTCCGCCGGGCTGAGCGGGCCGATGAACTCGCCCAGCGCCATGGCGTCATGGCCATCGCGGGCGAAGAGGAGCCGGACAACAACAAGCTGGCCACCAAGGGCTCCGGCATGGTCATCCTGGGCGTCAAGCCGGTGGGCATCCTGGACCTGGCTCGCGAGATCAGCCCGGCCCTGGCGAAGGACACGATTGTTGTCAGCGTCGCCGCAGCGGTTTCCATCGCCCAGCTCGAAGCAGCGCTGCCTGACGGCCAGCCGGTGATCCGGACCATGCCCAACACGCCTTCAAGGCTGGGCCGCGGTGTCATCTCTGTCTCGCCGGGAACCCATTGCACGCCTGAGCAGCTCGAAAAAGCCAAGACGGCGCTGGCCGGTGCCGGCACTGTGGTGGAGATTCCCGAAGAACAGGTGGACGCGCTGTCCGCCATCAGCGGTTCCGGCCCGGCCTACGCGTTCTATCTGGCCGAGGCCATGGCTGCGGCCGGCGTCGAGCTCGGACTGGACCAGGAGCTGTCCGTCATGCTGGCCCGCGAAACCGTGGCAGGCGCCGGGTTCATGCTGGCCGAACCGGGAGCGGATCCCACCGCACTTCGCGTCGCCGTCACCAGCCCGAAGGGAACCACCGAGCGGGCCATCATGGCCTTCGACGACGGCGGCATGCCCAGGATCATCGCCGACGGCGCCCGCGCCGCTGCCGCCCGCGCAGCAGAAATCACCAAGCAGCTGGGCTGAATACTACGGGCGGGCTGCGAAGCGCTCCAGCAGGTCCACGTGTCCGGACACGATCAACATATCGTGGCCGGACACTTTGGTTTCCGGCCGGGCGTAGGTGAAGTCCTCGCCCGGGGTTTTCACGCCGACAATGGTCACTCCGTACTTGGAACGGACCTTGGATTCCTCCAGGGTGAAGCCCACGGTTTCCTTGGGCGGGTACATCTTGACGATCGCGTAGTCGTCGTCGAACTCGATGAAGTCCAGCATGCGTCCGGACACCAGGTGCGCTGCACGGACCCCGGCGTCGGCCTCGGGGTAGATCACGTGGTTGGCGCCGATGCGGGTGAGGATCTTGCCGTGCGAGGGCGTGATGGCTTTGACCCACAGATGCTGGATGCCGAGGTCCACCAGGTTCACGGTGATGAGCACCGAGGACTCGATGGACGTGCCTACGCCTACTACGGCTGAGCTGAATTCCTGGGCGCCGAGCTGGCGCAGGGCGTCGATGTTGGTGGCGTCGGCCTCCACCACGTGCGTGAGCACGGGCGCCCACTTTTGGACCAGGGTGCGATCTCGCTCGATGGCCAGGACTTCACGGCCCTGCTTGACCAGCTGCTCAGCGGTGGCGGATCCGAACCGGCCGAGGCCAATGACCAGCACTGGTGCGTTGTGTGCGGGGCGGTTGGCAGCCCCCGTGGTACTAGCCAATGATTGGCCTCTCTTCCGGATAGTGGTAAAGCTGGCTGCGCTGGCGCAGGGCCAGACCGGCGGCAAGGGTTACGGTGCCGACGCGGCCGGCAAACATCAAAGCGGTGAGGACATAAACGCCCGACGGCGGCAGCTCGGCGCTGAGGTTGGTGCTCAGTCCCACGGTGGCGAAGGCGGAAATGGATTCGAAGAGTACCCGGTCCAACGACGCTCCGCTGATGGAGAGCAGCAGGAACGCGGCCACTGATACCAGGGTGGCGCCGGCAACGATCACCGAGATGGCCACGCGCATGGTGCCTTGGGGGATGGTGCGGCCATAGACTTTCACGTCGGCGTCGCCGCGGGCTTCGGCCATGATGGCCAGGAACATGACGGCGATGGTGGTCACCTTGATGCCGCCGGCCGTGGACGCCGAGCCGCCGCCAGCGAACATCAGGGCGTCGGTGAGGAGCATGGTGGTGGATTCCATGTGGTTCTGGTCCACCAGGTTGAAGCCGCCCGACCGCGTCATCACGGACGCGAACAGCGAATGGGTGATCTTGTCGCCAAGGTCCATGGTGCCGATGGTCCGCACGTTGTCCCACTCCATCAGGCCCCACAGGACCGTGCCCGCGGCCAGCAGGATGAACGAGACCTGGATGGTGAGCTTGGTGTGGAGGTTCCACTTTTTCCAATTGAGCCCGTTCTGCTGGAGCACCATCACCACAGGGAAGCCCAGGCTGCCCAGGAACACTCCCAACATCAGCGGGATGAGGATCCACAAATCGGTCTCGTACGGGACGATGCCATCGGAGTGCGGCGTGAATCCGGCGTTGTTGAACGCGGAAATCGAATAAAAGACGCCGTGCCACACGGATTGCCAGAAGCTCTCACCGAGCACCATGAAGCGGGGAATCAGGACGATGGCCAAGGCGGCCTCGATCACCACTGAGGTCACGATGACGATCCGGAGCAGGGTACCCACTTCACCGAGCCGGCCTGCGTTGTTCATGGCTTCCTGGGCGATCAGCTTGCCGCGCACGCCCAGCCGCTTGCTGACCATGAGAGCCAACAGCGAGGCCAGGGTCAAGGTGCCCAGACCACCTACGAAAATACCGATCAGGATCACCAACTGGCCGAAGAAGGTCCAGTGCGTGGCCGTGGAAACCACTGTCAACCCGGTGACGCAGACGGCGGAGACCGCCGTGAACATGGACTGGTGCAGGGGCGTGACAGTGCCTGCCGCAGAAGCAGCGGGCAAGGACAGCAGGCCGGTGAAGACCAGGATCACTACAGCGAAGACGGTCAACGCCAAGCGGGCCGGTGACGTGTTGGCAATGTTGTCGATGAAGTCGCGCACGCGGGTAAAGATCCAGAGACCTTCCCGCTCCTGCTGGTTGGTTTGCCAGTTGGCCGGGCTCGTGGACCGCGACTGGCTTTGAGACATGGCGCTCTTTCTCGGTTGAACAAGCTTTCCTGAGTAGTAAACCACTATTCCCGCGGCGTAACCGGGCAGTAGGGCCCGTCAGGCTCAGGTAGCCTGTTCTGGATGAACTCCAGGCTTGGGACAACGGCTTCCAGCATTACGCGCTCCGCACTGCCAACGACGGTGGTGTGGGACCCAGCCATGACTGCCTACAATTTTGGCCCCGGCCACCCCATGGCACCGCAGCGGCTGGAACTGACAGCGCGGCTGGCCGAGTCCCTGGGCCTGTTCGGACACCAGCATGTGGCCGTCGAGGCACCCGCTGTGGCATCCGACGTCGAACTCTTAACGGTCCACAGTGCCGGCTACGTTGAGGCCGTTCGACGCGTCAGCGAGGATCCGTCCACTCCGGAGGAGGGCCGTGGACTGGGCACGGAGGACGATCCCGCGTTCGCCGGGATGCATGAGGCCAGTGCCCGCCTTGCCGGTGGGTCGCTGCTGGCCGCTGACACCATCCTGTCGGGTCGGGCCGTCCGCGCCGTGAACTTCAGCGGCGGGATGCACCATGCTGCACGCGAGCGGGCCAGCGGTTTTTGCGTCTACAACGACGTCGCGCTGGCCATCCAAAGGCTGCTCGACGGCGGGGTGCAAAGGATCGTCTGCATCGACGTCGATGCGCACCACGGCGATGGGACCCAGAGTATCTTCTGGAACGATCCCCGCGTCATGACCATCAGCCTCCATGAAACAGGCCTTTCGCTCTTCCCCGGCACCGGCTTTGCCAACGAAACCGGTGGCCCGGACGCCCCTGGGACCGCGGTCAATGTAGCGCTGCCCACTTTCACGGGGGACGCGGCCTGGTTGCGGGCCTTCCATGCCGTGGTCCCGCAGCTCGTGGGTGCCTTCCAGCCCGAGGTGATCGTGAGCCAACACGGCTGCGATTCCCATCGGGACGATCCCCTGACCCACCTGACCCTCAGCATCGACGGACAGCGTGAGGCGGCGTCCGCCGTCGCAAGCCTTGCCGCCCGCTATTGCGACAACCGTTGGATCGCTACGGGCGGTGGCGGCTACGACGTCACCGGTGTTGTGCCGCGCGCATGGAGCCACCTGATCGGGATGGTGACGCAACGCCCAGTGCCGCTCAGCACTCCGGTGCCCGAAGCTTGGCGGACCTATGTGCGCGAAACCTACGGCGTGTGGGCTCCGGAGTCCATGGGCGACGACGTGGACGTGTGGTGGCGATCCTGGGAGGTGGGCTACGACCCCGCGGACGAGGTGGACCGGACCATCATTGCCACACGCAAGGAAATCTTCCCCCTGTACGGCCTGGACCCCTGGTTCGACTGACGTTTGGCTCCAGAAAGCTACAGCCCGGTCCTCTCCGTCTGGAAAACCACCCCGGCGGCCCCTACCAGCCACCCGAGCAGCGAGAGCGCGAACGCGCCAATGAGGTCCGTGGAGGCCTGCCCCTTGAAGAGCCACAGCACCAGGACCAGCATGCCCATGGTCATGTAAACCATGATCGCGAAGATCACCCGCCCGGAAAGCCTCGTGGCCACGTCGGCCGGGCTGACCAACGGGCTGGGAGCTCCGGCGTCGGCATTGTCACGTTTGACCTCGGAAATGGTGAAGCCAAGGGCCGACGCCGTGAGTGAACTCAGCGACGTTGCCAGGACTCCCGCGGCGGTCACCAAGGCGCCGTTCAACTCCGGAGATTCGGCCGTTCCGGTGGGCACCCATGTCCCCACCCGCACCAGGACAGTGGTCCATACGAGGACAAACAAGGCGAGGAACACGCCGGCAATGATGTCAAAGATGCGACGCCGGAAGAATTCAGTCATGGCCATGCACCCCGTGCTTGTGGCGGCCGGGGCCTGGGAGCCCGGACGGACCGTGTCTCCGTTGTAGCATCGGCCCACCAATGGGTCAACGACTTGGTACCCGTCGCGGCAGGAAACAGGGATGCCAATTGGCGTATATGTCGCTAGGGTGGGAGGCATGGTGACTGACGACGTATTTGCCGTCATAGCTGAGGCAACCAGACGCGACATCCTGGTCTCCCTCCGCTCTGGGGATAAAGCAGTAGGCGAACTGGTGGAAGAACTGGCTGCAAGCCAGCCCACGATCTCCAAGCATCTGAAGGTGCTCCGCGAGGCTGATCTGGTCAGCATGCGCGCGCAAGGCCAGAAGCGCTTCTATGCCCTGAATCCCAAGCCGCTTGCCGGCGTCGCGAGCTGGCTTGTAACGTTCGACGTCGGAACCCCGGCTCCCGCCGTCGTCGTGCCTGCTGAGGCGACTTCAGCGGCTGCCGCCACGGACGTGCCCGCCGCTGTGGCTCCCGCCGAAGCCGCCGTCGCGTCAGTCCCCAACCGCGCCGACGCCATTGGCCAGGCCGTCAAGGTCCACGCGAGTGGAACGCCCGTCTCCCTTGACCCCGCCTCCGACGACACCGTTCCCCAGCAAATCGGCCGCACCGTAGGCCGCGCTGCCACTAAGGCTGCTGACCTCCTGGCCAACCTTCCGAACCTGCCCAACCTTCCCAAGTTCGGGCGTAAGCGGTAGCGCAGCCCTACTTAACGTGATCCTCGTCACATTGTGAGTTTTTGTTTACCTTGCGTTTCCTTGTGTTTTCAACGATTTTCTACAGTTGTGTTAACTCAGCGGTGAGGGTCACATTGGCTCCGGATGGAGATCCCATCTCCCTCGATGCAACCATGAGCGGGACTGATCGTCTCGCCGCGGGTCGGCGCACTGAGGATAGGAACACGCATGGATTCAAGGCTCGAAGCTGTCCGCGACACCGTGTTGGCACGGAACCCGGGGGAGAAGGAATTCCACCAGGCCGTCACTGAGGTCTTCGAAAGCCTCGGCCCCGTGCACGATCGCCATCCTGAATTCCTTGAGGGCGCCGTCCTGGAGCGTCTTTGCGAGCCGGAGCGCCAGATCATCTTCCGCGTCCCGTGGACCGACGACGCCGGCCGCGTCCACGTGAACCGCGGCTTCCGGGTGGAGTTCAACTCCGCGCTCGGTCCCTACAAGGGCGGGCTCCGCTTCCACCCCTCGGTGTACCTGGGAATCGTGAAGTTCCTCGGCTTTGAGCAGATCTTCAAGAATGCACTCACCGGCATGCCCATTGGTGGCGGCAAGGGCGGCTCGGACTTCGACCCGCGTGGACGTTCCGATGCCGAAATCATGCGCTTCTGCCAGTCCTTCATGACCGAGCTGTACCGGCATATCGGTGAATACACCGACGTTCCCGCCGGCGACATCGGTGTGGGCGGTCGCGAGATCGGCTACCTCTTCGGCCAGTACAAGCGGATCACCAACCGCTACGAATCCGGCGTCCTGACGGGTAAGGGCATCTCTTGGGGCGGTTCCCTCGTTCGCCCCGAGGCCACCGGTTACGGAACGGTGATCTTCGCCCAGGAGATGCTCAAGACCCGCGGCCAGTCCTTCGACGGTCAGCGCGTAGTGGTCTCCGGTTCCGGCAATGTGGCCATCCATGCGATCGCCAAGGCCCAGTCCCTCGGCGCCACCGTAGTGGCCTGTTCGGATTCGGCCGGTTACATCGTGGACGAGGCGGGGATCGACGTCGCGCTTCTGAGCCGGATCAAGGAAGTGGAGCGCGGCCGCCTCACGGAGTACGCCGCGCGCCGTAATGGGGCCAGCCATGTTGTCGGCGGTTCGGTGTGGGACGTCAACGGCACCGTAGCGTTGCCGTGCGCCACCCAGAACGAGCTCGACGGCGATGCTGCCGCCAAGCTGGTCAGCAACGGTCTGATCGCGGTTGCCGAAGGTGCCAACATGCCCTCCACGCGGTCCGCGGTATCCGTGTTCCAGGAAGCCGGGATCCTCTTCGGGCCGGGCAAGGCCGCCAATGCCGGTGGTGTGGCGACGTCAGCCTTGGAGATGCAGCAGAATGCCAGCCGCGATTCATGGTCCTTCGAGCACACCGAGCAGCGCCTCACCGAGATCATGGTGGGCATCCACGACCGTTGCGCTGCCACCGCTGATGAATACGGTGCGCCCGGGAACTACGTGGTGGGCGCCAACATCGGCGGCTTCGTCAAGGTGGCCGACGCAATGCTGGCCCAGGGCCTGATCTAGCCCCCTTACCCAACTGAGTAACAGCAACTGTCGCAATGAACGCTCATTGCGACAGTTGCTGTTACTTACATGGGTGCGGTCAGCGCTGGAGCAGCCGCACGTGGTCCGGGTTCAGGTCCGCTACCTTGCTGACGCCCAGCAGCGCCATGGTCCGGGTCATGTCCTTCTCCAGGATCTGGATGGTGCGGTCCACGCCTTCGCGTCCACCGGCCATGAGACCGTAAAGGTATGCGCGGCCGATCAGGGCAAAGTCCGCGCCCAGGGCGAGGGCTGCCACGATGTCCGCGCCGCTCATGATGCCTGTGTCCAGCATGACTGCGGCCTTGCTGTTGTCAGCCTTCAATGCCGTGGTGACCTCCGGCAGCAGGTGGAACGGGATGGGTGCGCGGTCCAATTGGCGGCCGCCGTGGTTGGACAGGATGATGCCATCCGCGCCGTGGTCCACTACCTTGCGGGCGTCTTCCACGGTCTGGATGCCCTTGACCACCAGCTTGCCCTTCCAGGTTTCGCGGAGCCAGTCCAGGTCCTCATAGGTCAGGGTGGGGTCGAACATCGAATTGATGAGGTCTGCCACGGTGCCGGTGTAACGCGAAAGCGAAGCGAAGGTCAGGGGCTCGTGCGTGAGGAAGTTGAACCACCAGGCCGGGCGGTAGGACGCATCCAGGACGGTTTTGATGGTCAGCGCCGGCGGGATGGTCATGCCGTTGCGGACATCGCGAAGGCGGGCGCCGGCAACCGCAGTGTCCACGGTGACCATGAGGGTGTCGTTGCCGGCTTTCGCTGCGCGTTCGATCAGTTCCAGGGAGCGGTCGCGGTCCGTCCACAAGTACAGCTGGAACCAGTTGCGGCCGTTCGGTGCAGCCGTGGCAACGTCTTCGATGGACGCAGTGCCCATGGTGGACAGGGTGTAGGGAATACCTGCGGCTTCAGCGGCCTGCGAGCCGGCGTACTCGCCCTCGGACTGCATCATGCGCGTGAATCCTGTGGGAGCGATGCCGAACGGCAGGCGTGATTCCTTGCCCAGGATGTCGGTGCGGAGATCGATCCTGGAGACATCGCGCAGTATGCCGGGACGGAACTCGATGTCCTGGAAGGCCTGGCGGGCGCGGCGGAGGGTGATCTCTTCTTCGGCGGCACCGTCGGTGTAGTCGAAGGGCGCCTGCGGGGTGCGGCGCTTGGCGATGTCCCGCAGTTCCCAAATGGTGCTGGCGCGCTTGAGTCGGGCAGTCTTGCTGAATTCGGGCTTCTTGAACTGCATGAGCGGAGCCAGGTCGGAAACCTTGGGGACGCGGCGCTTCAGTGCCGGCGGAAGCACGACGGCGGAACGCGGCTGGGGCGGACGTGTCACGTTTTCGTCGCTCCCGGCGTTGGCGGGCGCGGCCGTGATTTTGGGATCGAGGGTGTCGGTCATGCGGTTCTCCCTTGAATTCTGTGGTCTTACCACTGTGGTCTAACCACACTGTAATCCATGTGGTTGGACCACATCAACTAGTATTCCGTTATGCGTACCCACGAGTTGGTCCTGCAATGGATCGAGAAGCAGCTGTCCGATGGAGACCTTGCCCTCGGCGGCAGGCTTCCGGGTGAACGCGCCATGGCCGAGCAATTGAAGGTTTCCCGGACCTCCGTGCGCGAGGCAGTCCGCATCCTCGAGGCGATGGGCGTGGTCCGTGCCGGCGTGGGGTCCGGAAAGGATGCCGGGACCGTGGTCATCGCCGAGCCGGGCTCCGCGCTGGGTTCCACCCTCCGGCTGCACGTGGCCACGCGCCATCTTCCCGTGGCGGACATCGTGGAGACCCGCGTCCTGCTGGAATCGTGGGCGGCTGAACGGGCTCAGGTGGGGGTGCCGGAGCTGGAGGAGGCCGCGGAGCTGCTGGACCAGATGGACGCTGCCCCGGACATCGATACATTCCTTGCCTTGGACGCCCGCTTCCATGTGGCGCTCGCGCAGGCTGCCGGCAATGCCGTGGTCAGCGCCATGATGGCCTCGCTCCGGGGCGCGATCGAGAACTATGCAGGTGAGCTGACCGGCAACCTTCCCGACTGGAACGCGACGTCCGCAAGGCTCCGGGCCGAGCACCGCGCCATCCTTAACGCTGTGAACAATCACGACGGCGGCAAGGCGGCCGAGCTGGTGGCCGCCCACATCCAGGGTTTCTACAAAGAAGCCGGAGTGGGCGCAAATTCCTCATCCAGGTGACACTCAAGGCCAATGTCCGCGCGTGACATGGGCACTAAGTGTCAGCTTGCGGGCTTGAGTGCGGGCGCTGCGGTGCTCTTGCGGATTTCCACCCTGGGCGAGAACTCGTCCTGTGCCTGGGTGGTGGCTTCGCCGGCTTGCTGGATCTGTTCGCGCATTCTCCGCCAAGCGAGGCTTCCGAGCTCGTTGATGGGCACGGCAGCAGTGGTCAGCGGGGGAGTGGTGTATTTGGCGAAGGGGATGTCATCGAAGCCTGTCACGGAGATGTCCTCCGGAACCCGCACCCCGCGCTCATGCAGGCCGCTGAGCAGCCCCATGGCGACGAGGTCGTTGAATGCCAGGATTCCGGTGGCACCACTGGCAATGATGGCCTCCGTGGACTCATGGCCGGAATCGAAGTTGGATCCACCGTGGAGCATCTGCAGTTCGATCTCCGGATGCTCGGCGCGGAACTGGTCCAGGCCCACCAGGCGTTGGCGGTTGGAAGCGCTGTGCTCGGGGCCGGACAGGAACACGAGGCGGCGGTGTCCCAGGGAGACCAGATGCTGCGCCAGTTCCTGGATGCCCTGCCCGTAGTCAACGCTCAGGCTCGGAGTGTTGGTGGCGATGGTGGTGCGGTTGATGAGCACCAGTGGGTGCAGGGTGGGCGCCAGCTCTTCAAGTTCGGCGTCGGCCATGCGGGGTGCGCAAAGGACCACGCCATCGCAGCGGCGCCGGGCTTCGCCGGCCAGGATGGCTTCCTCGCTGGTGACTTCGGAGGAGTCGGCAATCAGGACGCGGTAACCATCCTGTGCGGCGGCGATACTGAGTCCGCGGAGGATGGCCTGGAAGGTGGGGTTGGCCAGATCCGGAACCACGATGCCGATGGTGTCCGTCTTTCCCAGTGCAAGGCTGCGCCCCACCGGGTTGGGCTGGTACTTCAATTCCGCTGCGGCTGTCCGAACCCGCGCCGCGATTCCGGGATCCACTGCGGCGTTACCGTTCATGACGCGTGAAACGGTGGCGTGAGAGACGCCGGCCTTCTCCGCGACATCAGCTATCCCGACGCGCCTGTTGGTGTTCCTGCGTGCCATGTGGCCCCTTCCCATTGGTCGTCTCCCGAATGCGCCGTCGTTGGAGCAGTGGTTGACGTGACCACCAGAGTCTTGATACAAAGCTTATAACGCTCTGAGAAAACGCTTTCTCATGATTCTTCCCATACGAAGCCGGGCCGTCAAGCGGTTCACTCCTGCCTTTTGAAAGGGGCATCCCTCATGGCAAACATGGTCACCGTCGACTCAGCCGAGACCCAGACCGAAACGGCCGCACCCACTGCCCGGACTGAAGGCCACCACCGGACACGCATCGCCCTCATCGGCACCGGTGGCCGCTCGGAAATGTATATCCGGGCCATCTATGGGCAGCACTCGGACGTTGCGGAACTTATTGCGCTCTCCGACGTCAACCCGGGCCGGGTGGACTTCTACCAGGAGCTCATCAAGGAGCTTGGCGGAACAGAACCCGTTGCATCCTTTGAGCCGGGCCAGCTCACCAGCTTCATCCAGTCCAACGACATCGAGCGCGTCATCGTCACGACGCCCGACTACACCCACGCGGACTACATCGTTGAGGCGCTCGAGGCGGGTGCCGACGTCGTGGTTGAAAAGCCGCTGACGATTGACGTTGACGGATGCCGCCGTATTACGGAAGCGGTGGCGAAGACCGGCAAGAACGTGGTGGTGACGTTCAACTACCGCTACTCGCCGCGCAACACGGCACTGAAGGAAGTCATCAAGAACGGCGTGATCGGCAAGGTCACCTCCATCGACTTCAGCTGGGTCCTGGACACCGTTCACGGCGCGGACTACTTCCGCCGCTGGCACCGTGAAAAGAAAAACTCCGGCGGCCTGCTCATCCACAAGGCCTCCCACCACTTCGACCTTGTTAACTGGTGGATCAACGATGTTCCGGAGCGCGTTTTTGCCTCCGGTGGCCTGCGCTTTTACGGCGACAAAAACGCAGCAGAGCGCGGCTTGGGAGCACGTCCGGAGCGCGGCACCGTAGATGGCCTTGAGCACGATCCCTTCCGCCTGGACATGCGCGACGACGAGCGCCTGAAGGCCCTGTACTACGACAACGAAAAGTTCGACGGCTACATCCGTGACCAGGACGTCTTCACCGAGGGCATCACCATCGAGGACAACCTGGCCCTCGTGGTGGACTACCAGGGCGGCCCGACGCTGAGCTACTCGCTTAACGCCCACAGCCCGTGGGAAGGCTACCGCGTCACCGTCAACGGCACCGAAGGCCGGGCTGAACTCGAAGTGGTGGAACGCGCCGCCGTCGAGTCCAGCACCGACAAGAAGACCGTGGTGGACCCGAGCGCCACTCCCATCGAGGAAGAGGATGCCGTACGCCGCAACGGTGAGCGCCTGGTGGTCCAGCGCCACTGGGAAGCTGCCTACGAAGTTCCGATCGTCAACGGTGAGGGCGGCCACGGCGGCGGCGACAACCTGCTGCTCTCGGACCTTTTCAATGGTCCCGGCATTGATCCACTGGGCCGTCCGTCCGGCTACATCGACGGACTCCGTTCCGTGTCGGTGGGCATTGCCGGCAACCAGTCCCTGGACACCGGCCAGCCCGTTCGTATCAGCGAACTGGGACTCGGCGCCGACCTCAGCCGCAGCCAGGCCTGACCGGTTCACTACCAATCAAGGACAAGACCATGAGCAGGATTTTCGTTACCGGAGGTTCCGGCCGCCTGGGACGCAGCGTTGTGGCTGGACTGGCAGACGCCGGCCACAAGGTGATCTCGGTGGACCGGGACGCCATCCCCGCGGAGCAACTGCCCGCCGGAGCCGAGCAGTACACCGCTGATCTTTTGGCACCGGGGGAAGCGGAGCGGCTCATCCGCGAAACAGCGCCCGACGCCGTCATCCACCTCGCTGCTATTGCCGTACCTTTCAGCGCACCCGAGGACGTCATTTTCAGCACGAACACCCGTCTCGCCTACGCGGTGGTCAGTGCCGCTACCGAAGCGGGCGTCCCGAAGATCGTGACGGCGTCCAGCCCCACCGCCCTGGGTTATGGCTCACCGGCAGGGTGGCTGCCGCCGTCGTTCCCTCTGGACGAGCAGACACCGCCCAAGCCGTGGAACGCCTACGCGTTGTCCAAGCTGATCGCCGAGCAGACCGTGCAGATGTTCGCCGCAGCACAGGGCGACAAGATCCGGTACGCGGCATTCCGCCCGTGCTACGTCCTGTCCCCGGAGGAATGGGAAGGCGCCCTGACGCAACAGGGGCACACCATCCGGCAGCGCCTGGACGATCCCGCATTGTCCGCACCGGCCTTGTTCAACTATGTGGACGCACGGGATGTGGCTGACTTCCTGGACGTGCTTTTGCAGAAGATGGACAGCATCCCCAACGGCCAGGTCTTCTTTGTTGGCGCCAAGGATGCCTTGGCTACCGCGCCCCTGGCGGAATTGTTCCCGCGATTCCTGCCTGGCAGCGGACCGCTCACTGAACACCTGACCGGCACCAGCCCGGCGTTCTCCATCGACAAAGCCCGCGAGCTCCTCGGCTGGGAACCCAAGCGTTCGTGGCGCACCGAACTCACCCCGCCGTACGAAGGCGCGGACACTGCGTCTGACCACCAGAACGCCGCAGCACTCAACCCCGCAGCACTCAATGACGAGAACCACGCCGGACTGGTCCCGGCGGGAGCAACCAAGGAGACCCCATGAAATTCGACGGCGTACTGTTCTTCCCCGTCACTCCCTTTGCTGAAGACGGCACCGTAGATGTGGCGTTGCTGAAGGAGCACATCACCTCCCGCCTGCCGTTCGGTCCCGGCGGTGTCTTCCCCGCCTGCGGCACTGGCGAATTCCATGCCCTGTCCATCGATGAGATCCGCACCGTGGTGACCGCCGCCGTCGAGGCTGTTGCTGGAGCAGTTCCCGTGGTCTCCGGTGCCGGTGGACCGTTGGGTCACGCCATCGCGGCAGCCAAAGTGGCCGAGGAAGCCGGCGCGGATGCCCTCCTGGTGCTCCCGCCCTACCTCGTCACAGGTCCCACGGACGGTGTAGTGGCCTACGTCGAGGCGATCGCCGCCGCGAGCAGCCTGCCCGTGATCGTGTACCACCGCGGTACGGCCAAGTTCACCGCCGAGGCCATCACGCACCTCACCGCCAACCCGAAGGTTGTTGGCTTCAAGGACGGAATCGGCGACGTCGGCCTGGCCCAGGAAATCGTCTCCGCGATCAACGCCAGCGGCCGCACCGACTTCGCCCTGTTCAACGGCCTGCTGACCGCAGAGCTGACCCAGGGTGCCTACCGTGGCCTCGGCATTCCGCTCTACTCCTCGGCAGCGTTCGCGATGGCCCCCGAAATCGCCAAGGCCTACTACGACGCCTACGTCTCCGGTGATGAAGAGCGCCGCCATGCTCTGCTCGAAGGCTTCTACGCCCCGCTGGTCCGGCTCCGCGACCAGACCCCGGGCTTTGGCGTTTCCCTCATCAAAGCAGGCCTGCGCCTGGCCGGGCTGCCTGTTGGCCCGGTCCGTCCTCCGCTGGTGGACCCCAGGGAAGAGCAATTGCTGGAGCTCAAGTCCATCCTGGCCAAGGGCCACGAGCTGGCCGGCAGCTGATGACGGCCCGCATCACGGGCCTCACCACCCGGCTGATCACGGTTCCGCTGCTGCGCAGCTGGGGCGCCGAGGCACCCGAGAACCATGTGATCGTTACAGAGCTGACCACGGACGACGGCGGCAGGGGCCACGGTTTCTCATGGACACCCACCATTGGTCCCCAGGCGGTCAAAGCCCTCTTGGATTACGACATTGCAGCGTTCATCCTTGGCCTCGAAGCCAACCCGGAGATGGTGTGGGACCAACTCTGGCAGCGGCTGCATGAGGCCGGTGGGGGAGGCCTCACCACCATCGCGATGGCCGGCGTGGACCTGGCCCTGTGGGACCTGAAAGCACGGCAGGCGGGCACCTCGGTCACAGGACTGTTGGGCCAACGCCGGGAATCGGTGGAGGTTTATGGCTCCGGAGTGAACCTCCATTACACCCTGGAGCAGCTCGTGGAGCAGGCGCAGCGATGGGTCGCTGCCGGGCATCACGCCGTGAAGATCAAGGTGGGCAAGCCCGAACTCCGTGAAGATGCTGAACGCGTTGCCGCTGTCCGGCAGGTCATCGGCCCGGACCGGTTGCTCATGATTGACGCCAACCAGCGTTGGGACCTGGCCCATACCTTCCGTGCTTTGGACGTCTTGGGGGAGTACGGACTGGAATGGCTGGAAGAACCGATCCGGGCCGACGATCTCTGGGCTTACCGGCGTTTGCGCAAGCACTCTCCGGTACCCATTGCCTTGGGGGAAAACGTCCACACCATCTACCGTTTCCGCGACTTCATCCAAGCCGAAGCCGTGGACATCATCCAGCCCAACATCGTCCGGGTGGGCGGCATTACGCCGTTCCGCAGGATCGTTGAGCTGGCCCGGGCCAACAGCATCAGGGTGGCGCCGCACCTGCTTCCGGAGCTCTCCGGGCAGCTGGCGCTCACCCTTGCCGAAACCGTAAGCGTGGAGGACGTGGAAGACGCGTCCTTCGAACAACTCGGAATACTGGCCGGGCCTTCGCCGGTACGGATCAACAACAGCAAGGGCCAGAGCACACTGAGCAGCACAGGCCGCCCCGGACTGGGCTTTGACTTCGCCGGAGCGCCCGCACCGCCGCTGCCCGCATCTGAGAGCGCCGCATCTGAGACCGCCGCCCCTGAGAGTAAAGGAAACCGCATTGAGTACAGCAACTCTTGACCTGACAGCCATCACCGCCGCAGCCACGGCAGCAGCAAAGGTGACCGCAGCAGCAACCGATGCCGAGCGCGCGGCCTGGCTGACCGCCGTCGCCGACGCCCTGGACGCCAACGTCACCGAACTGGTGGCCATCGCCGATTCCGAGACGAGCCTGGGCACCGTCCGGCTCACCGGGGAGGTGGCCAGGACCAGTGGCCAGCTGAGGCTGTTTGCCAAGGTCATCACCGAGGGGTCCTACCTCGAAGCCGTGATCGACCACGCCGACCCGGCCTCCACACCGCCGAAGCCCGACCTGCGCCGCATCCTGCGTCCGATCGGTCCGGTAGCTGTGTTCTCGGCGTCGAACTTCCCGTTCGCTTTCTCCGTGGCCGGTGGAGACACCGCGTCGGCACTGGCAGTGGGTTGCCCGGTGGTCGTCAAGGCGCACTCGGGCCACATCCGTCTCTCCGAGCGGACCGCCGAGATCGTCACCGATGCCCTGGCCAAGGCCGGCGCGCCGGAAGGCATCTTCGCCCTGGTCAGTGGCCGCGAGGCGGGCACCGCCTTGGTCCAGGACCCCGCCATCAAAGCCGTTGGCTTCACCGGCTCCATTCCCGGCGGGCGCGCACTGTTTGATCTCGCGGCCTCCCGTCCGGAGCCGATCCCGTTCTACGGTGAGCTCGGCAGCCTGAACCCCGTGGTCATCACTGCGGAGGCCTTGGCCGAGCGTGGCCGGCAGCTCGCCGCAGGCCTTGCCGGTTCATTCACGATGGGCGCGGGCCAGTTCTGCACCAAGCCGGGACTCGTGTTCATCCCGGCCGGTACTGACTTCGCCTCGCACCTGGCCGAGGCCAGCAAGGACAAGCCCACCGCTGCCATGCTCACCGAGCGCATCGCCGAGGCCTACCCGGACGGACTCCGTAACGTCGCAGACCAGCCGGGTGTCGCCGTGGTCAGTGGCACCGTGCAGCAGGACAGCCTGGCCGACGGCGCCGCACCAGTGGTGTTCTCCACCAGTGCAGCCAACGTGCTGGAGCGCCCCGACGAGCTTTTGGAGGAGTGCTTCGGCCCCACCACGCTGCTTATCGAGTACGCCAACCAGGAGGAACTGTCCGCGGCCCTGGCCAAGGTTCCGGGCAGCCTCACGGGCACGGTGCACGCGGAACCGGGTGAAGACGTCTCCGCACTTGTGGAGCAGCTCAGCGGTTTGGCTGGCAGGGTCCTGTTCGACGGCTGGCCCACAGGTGTTGCCGTGAACTGGGCCCAGCAGCACGGCGGCCCGTACCCGGCCACCACATCGCTGTTCACTTCCGTAGGGGCTACCGCTGTACGCCGCTTCCAGCGTCCGGTGGCATACCAGGATGCTCCGGAGACCGTCCTGCACCCGGCCCTGCGCGACGCCAACCCCCTGGGCATCCCCCGGCGTGTGGACGGCGTGCTGACGCTCAGCTAAACCACCACTTGGGTCACGGGAGACGAAAGGGGCGGGATCACCACACCGGTGATCCCGCCCCTTTCGTGTGAGGTGTCAGGCGTTACGGGCGCAGCGTCAGCGGACGACGGCGGCCGTCCACGTCGGTGGTCGGCCACCGGTCGTCGGTGGTCAGGACGCGCACGCCGGAATCTGTGAGCAGGACAGTGTCCTCGATCTTTACGCCGGGCCCGGACGGGTTCCACGTGAAGGGTTGGTTGAGCACCACCGTATCCGTGGCCTCTGCAGTGACCCGGGGATCGCGGCCTGCATAACCGGCCGGCCCGCCCTGGTGATGCAGCGTCCACTGATCTTCGCCGAAGCCATGCCGCGCGTAAGCCAGCTTGATCTCGGCGAAGATCCCATTGAGCCGGGCTCCGGGGACCGTGGCACGGAAGATGTCGGCCTCCACGGCGGCAATCCGGGCCTCGGCGTCGAGCTCCTGGGGCGTACCGGCGTCGAACGCTACCCACCGGGTCACGTTGGCAACCAAGCCATTCCGGCGGGCGCACACCACCGCCATGGCGCGCCGTCCAATGGGGGAGTGCGTAGCCAGCGGATGGCGGAAGTCGCTGCGGGAAGCACCGTTGCAGAGCAGGACCAACGGTTCGGCGCCCGCCGCCACAATCCGCGCGGCCAGGTCCGAGACGAGCTGGAACTCCGTAGTCTCCGGGGTTGCCGCGGTGAGGACGTCCGTCATGGCAGCGGCGGCATCAGCGGACAGCCCGGCATAGCGGGCAGCCTCGGCCGGGAGCAGTTCCTGGCGGGCCGCACGCAGTTCTGCGGTGACGGCTGCTTCCACCAAAGGGTCACCATCAACGGCAAGGCCAGCCGCCGCCGCATGCAGTTGACCGTGCCACGGCACGGTGTGAAGGCTGACGCCGTCGGGCAATTCCTCGGCAGCGATGCGCCCGGCCTCGTTGTTGAACGTCACCAGGTGGTCGCCGTCGCGGTCCACCAGGAGGGCTGCGATGGGGTCGCCGGCCAGGCTGATGTGGACACGGCTCCCATCCAGGTACCAGGTGAGCGCTGTGTTGGTCGTCAGAAGGAGCGAGTCGCGGCCTGCGGCGTCCAGGATATCCAGCACACGCCGGCGCTTCACTGCGCGGTCTGCGGCGTTGCCGGGTGCCGTGCGGGCTATGGCGCCCGCCGGCGTCGATGCCGGTGTTGGTGCCTGGCCGGTGAACGGCGGCGTGGATTGAGTGGGCGTGGTCATGCCGGTTCCCCCAAAGGTGAGATGAGTTGTTCAATGTCTTGTGTTGCCAGGAAGCCGTCCGTGACGAGCACGGTGACCGTCCGGTGGACCGGGTTGCCGGGCGCGGTGGTCACCGGGGCGTCCCAGGCCAAGGAAAGTCCGACGCCGGGATAGCCCGAGTGCCGCACGAACCACGGGTCCGGTGCCTGCGGTGAGGCAAGGAACACCAGCGTTGCCGGGTGCCCCAGTCCAGGGTCGCCGGTGACGCGCGCGGCGCTGGCCGTTCCGGCGTCGAAGGTTCCCGACCATGCCAACCACGGCGCCGTGGTGCCGTGAACAGCGTCCTCGCCGCGCGAATCGGGGGTCCAGATGGTGGCATCGCTGACTTTCGGCAGCCGCCAGAAGAAGCCTCCATAACCACCCTGTGGCCGCCCGTTGGAACCCGGGCTGCCCAGCTGCACCGGACGTCCCGTGGCGGGTTCCAGCGTGAAGTCGAGCGTCAGTTTCCACGCTGAAAGCCCGAAGGCGGCCCAGCGCCATTCGCGCTGTTCGCGGAGTATTGGTGATCCGTCTGGACCGAGCCAGCTCAACTGTTCGCGCCGATGTCCTTCAGCGTGGTCCGCGGAGTCTGTGACGATACGGCCGTGGTCGTTCAGCCAGACGTAGGCGCCGGCGTCCCTGGTGTAGGTGCGCCCGCCCCAGAAGTTGATGCCGTCCACGTCCTGGATGGCGACGCCCGCGCCCAGATGCCACACGTGGTCTTCCGGGACGTGATCCGTCACCACGGTCCCCGCAAGTGTTCGAACGGGGTGCAGGTAAGGACGGGGTGACGACGTGGGGCGGATGCTGTTTCCGTCCTGGAGCATTGCGACGGGCGTGTCATTGACGCGGAATTCGGCCAGGTTTGACGGGACGGCCCCAGAGCCGGCAGCGGATTCCGTCCACGGCGCTCCGAGCTCAGCAAAGGTGGCTTGCCCCAACGCTGCCCGGCGAATCAACGATTCGATGCCGCGCACCACGGGGTGGGCGTCGTCGCCCTCGCCTTCCCACGTGACGTAGTCCGGGTGGATCAGCCGGGGAGCCTCTGCCGTGCGGATCGCCTCGAGCACCGACACATACGCGCCGACGCTACTGAGGGGGCTGAGGAGATCCTCCTCGCTGCTGGCGGACAGCAGGTTCTCCAGCAGGTCGGTCCGTCCGAAGGTCTCGCTCCGGACACCATGGGGTGTGGTGATCTCAACCCGGTCCTCTGTATAGAAGAGCGTCAGCTGCCCCAACGTGCCGTAGATGGTGACTGCGGGCGCCGACTGCACCGGTGCGCACAACGTCAGGGCACACGTCAGCACAGGGCCTCGCATCAGTACGGGTCCTCCCGGCAATCCAGGGCGGCTGGTGGTTCGGACCCTCACCACTGAAGTGTCGTCGCTCTCGGTGTCATTGGCCCGGTAGAGGTCCGTCTCCACAGAGGCAACGTCGGAGACCGTTCGTGCCCCGGCAAGCCGCAGCCCCGTCGCCACAGCGTGTGCCAGGGCGTTGGTGACCACGCCGTCCACCACGTCTGTCCCGTTCAGGCTGCGCTTGCCGGCCCAGCGGGAACGCTTGAAGTAGGACTGGGTCCTCAGCCACAAACCTGTTGCGCTGAGGCCCCGGACCTCACCAATTTCCCCCGCCGCCACCAGTTCTTCAATGGCGGGAAGGGCTTCGGAGCCAAGGCTTTGGAACCCCACCTGCACCAAGCGGCCGGCGCTCGCGGCCGCTGCCATGACTTCTTGGTACTGCTCCCTGGAAGCCACCGGGGGCTTTTCCAGGTACACGTCGGCGCCGGCCTCGAGTGCAGCCATGGCCAGGGGCGCATGCGTTTGGATCGGCGTGGAAATGATCACGACATCCGGCTCGACTCCCGCCGCCAACAGCGCATCGAGGGAAGGGAAGACCTCAACTCGGGGGCCAAGTTTTCCGTCGGCGGGAGGACGCGGATCGGCGACGGCCACCAGGTCCAATGCACCGGCAGCAGCCAGCCGATCCAGGTTGTCGAGGTGCCGTTCGCCGAAACCGTGGACACCCACCAGTGCGACACGGGGGAGCCGGGAGTGAACCTCCGCAGCGGAGACTGTCAGGGGCTGGGTCATGAGGCTGTCCTAGTGGGGTCAGGTGCGGGGGAACTGCCGGAGGGGGTCGGTTTCAGGGCGGCGGCAAGGAAGGCCGCGGCCTCGTCCTGCATGGCCTGGGTGAAGACATGGGGTTCCTGCCAAAGACTGCCGGTGTACCGGGAGGGAAGGTTCTCCACCAGGTGTTGGTGGGCATCGCGCATTCCTTGTTCAGGGAAAAGCTGGTCAGCCATGCCGTATTGGACCAGGATCTTGGCGGTGGAGCGCGTGGCCAGGTCCGGCCAGTCACCCAGCCTGGCTAGACCGGGGGAGTGCAGCAACCACGAGTGGGCATCCAGGTACGCCGGCAGCAGCGAGCCAAAGGTGGTCATCATGCACGTCACCACATAGCTGCGGATCAGGGGACTCAAGGCAGCGAGCACCATGGCACGCCCGCCTCCGCCGGAGAATCCGAGGCAGCCGAGTCGTCCGGGATCCACCCCTGGGAGCGCCGCGAGGATGCCCAGCGCGGCAAGGTCGTCATGCGCCACGGTTCCGACGATACTGCTGCCGAGCAGCGTTGCGGCTTTGGACACGGTTTCCTCGTGGGCGGCTGCGGCTGCGTTGTATTGTTCCGCTGCGGAAGGTTCGACGCCGGACTCCCGCCAGAGTGCCCGCTGCCCGTTAACGGCGGTGGCGGTCCGCCAAGGCAGGGTGTCAAGGCCAAAGCCCCGGCTTCCCCACATGAAAGTGTCGTGGGCCAGCACTGCGAAGCCCTGCTGCGCCATCCAGGTGGCGAGAGCACGGCCATCATAGAGTTTCGTTCGCACCTCGGCCGGGAGGGAGTTATCCGGAAGGGCCACGAGCCGTTCCGCGCCGTAGGCCTTGACTCCGCCATGGCAGTGCAGGGCGAGTACGCCGGGCAGGGGGCCGGTTTCCCCGGCGGGCCGGACGAACCAAGCCGCTGTCCTCGGCCCAAAGCCCAACTGCCATGACAAGTGGGAGGTGGTGACGTCGTCGTGCACTGTCTCGGAGTGCACCGTGTACTCAAGGTCCGGTGTTACGGAAGGGACGCCAAGTGTGTCGGCCAGTTCCTGGGCGGCCGGAGAAGCCGCGTTGAAGCGATGGCGGACGGCGTAGTCCGGCCAGTCTTCGTAGCGCGTCAATGCGCTGGGGCGGACGGGCGTATCTTCCATGTCAGCCGCGCTCATGGCAGTGGCAGTCGGTGGGGAACAATGATGTCCTGCCTTTTCGATGCATCAAGGTGTGCGGGGGCGCACGCCGGACCTCTTCAGCGTGGGGGAAATCGGATGGGGCGGCTTCGTCAGAAAACGCTTTCTCAAAAATTAGCAAAAGGCTGTACATGGGTCAAGAAAACGTTTACTTTGGTACGGAGCCGCTGAAGCCCGGGAGTTGCACCCCGGTCCTTCAAGGGGAAGGGCCGGAGCGTCGGCGTCCCGGAAGGCAAGCACCAACCAGACTCGAAGTCCGTGGATGGCCACGATGACCAAAGGAGACCACATGGCCGCTGTACTGCACACGGGGACGCCGCAAGGCGTTCGCGGGCCGGCGAGGGGGAAGCGATGAGCGCCATAGGCGAACTCTCAACGATGACCCGCCGCAAGGGCCCCATGACCAAGGAGGAGAAGAAGGCGAACGGCCGCGACAACAAGGCCGCGTACATCTTCCTTTCGCCGTGGTTGGTGGGTTTGGTGGCCATCACTGTTGGCCCCATGTTGATGTCGTTGTACCTGTCCTTCACGGACTACAACCTTCTGCAGCCGCCTGAATGGGTGGGCCTGGATAACTTCGTCCGCATGTTCGGCGATGCCCGGCTTCACAACTCGCTGGGTGTGACCTTTACGTACGTGCTGGTGGGTGTTCCGCTGCAGTTGGCGGTGGCGCTGATCATTGCACTGGTCCTGGACAAAGGTCTCCGCGGGCTTCCGTTCTACCGGTCCATCTTCTACTTGCCCTCCCTGCTGGGCGGCTCCGTTGCCGTTGCCATCCTGTGGAAGCAGATCTTCGGCACCACCGGCCTGGTCAACCAGGTCCTGGCGATGGCAGGCATCCAAGGCCCCGGTTGGATCTCCGACCCCAACACCGCCCTCGGCTCCATCATCCTGCTGCACGTCTGGACCTTCGGCAGCCCCATGATCATCTTCCTGGCCGGCCTGCGACAGATCCCCGTGATGTATTACGAGGCGGCCGAAGTTGATGGTGCCACCACGTTGCAGAAGTTCTGGCGGATCACCCTGCCGATGCTGAGCCCCATCATCTTCTTCAACCTGGTGCTGCAGATCATCGGTTCGTTCCAGTCGTTCACCCAGGCGTTCATCGTCTCCGGCGGCAACGGCGGCCCGTCCGACTCCACCATGTTCTTCACCCTTTACCTGTACCAAAAGGGCTTCGGCCAGTTCGATATGGGTTACGCCTCAGCGATGGCCTGGTTCTTGCTGGTCATCATCGGTGTCTTTACTGCCATCAACTTCATCGCTTCAAAGTATTGGGTGTTCTACGATGACTAAACTCCAGACCCTCCCCGCAGCTTCATCCGACGACGCCAAAGCCGGCAAGCCCGGAAAAAGCCCGCGCCGCCGCGAATCCCGTGGCAGCCTCGCCTTCAGCCGCAGCGCCCGCATCAAAGGCCTGATCAAGCACGCCATCCTGATCGTCGTGGGTGGTGTGATGATCTACCCGCTGCTGTGGATGGTGGTCTCCTCCTTGCGGCCCAACGATCTGATTTTCCGCGAACCCGGCCTCTGGCTGGAAAACCTGGAAATGAGCAACTACACCGATGGCTGGTCCGCGCTGACGCACCCGTTCGGGCACTACATGGTCAACTCGGCAATCGTGGTCCTGGGTTCCATCCTGGGCAACCTGATCTCCTGCTCCATGGCGGCGTACGCTTTCGCCCGGCTGCAGTTCAGCGGCAAGAAGATCTTCTTCGGCATCATGCTGCTGACCATCATGCTCCCGTTCCACGTGGTGATTGTGCCCCAGTACATCCTCTTCTCGCAGATCGGCTGGGTGAACACCTTCTGGCCGCTGATCGTGCCCAAGCTCCTGGCTACGGACGCGTTCTTCGTGTTCCTTATGGTCCAGTTCATCCGCGGTATTCCGAAGGACCTCGACGAAGCAGCGCGCATCGACGGCGCCGGCCACCCCAGGATCTTCCTCCGCGTGATCCTGCCACTGATGGTCCCGGCCCTGGCCACCACCACCATCTTTACGTTCATCTGGACGTGGAACGACTTCTTCGGAGCCCTCATCTACCTGACGGACCCGGACATGTTTACCGTACCTGTGGCCCTCAGGGCTTTCGTTGACTCGCAGTCGGCCACCAGTTGGGGATCGCTCTTCGCGATGTCCATAGTGTCCCTGCTCCCCGTGTTCCTCGTCTTCCTGTTCGGCCAGCGGTTCCTCATCAAGGGCATCGCCACCACCGGCATCAAATAGGCCGGGAGCAGCGCCTGGAGGGGGCGGCGGTTGCCGCCCCCTTGTGGTGGGTGCCGCCCGGGTCAGGGGTCTACAGCGGTGCGTACCGCCGTCGCGCCCTTCAACAACTAAGACAAGTTTGCATCTTGTAATACAAGATTGTGACTTGTATCATAATTCTCAGCAAGAAAACGCTTTCCCAATCGCATCAGGATCAATGAAGATCGGAGACAACAGTGCCGGTACATCCCAAAGGTGAGGCAGTCGCCCCCGGAGCAGGGGCAACACCTTCGGCTCCCACAGCCCAGGCCCCCACGGCCCAGCGCAGGAAGCGCAGAGTTCGCGCCTCAGCGCTGGTCGCAGCCACCGCAGCAGCCGTCCTCGCCCTCACCGCTTGCGGCGGCGGCGGAGGATCGGACGCCAAGAGCGCCGACGGCAAGGTGGAGCTGCGCTTCGCTTGGTGGGGCGGTGACAAGCGGGCCCAGGTAACCCAGGCGGCCATCGCAGCCTTCGAAGCGGAGAACCCCAACATCAAGATCAAGCCCGAGTACGGCGACTGGAGCGGCTACTGGGACAAGCTGGCCACCCAGGTGGCAGCCAACGATGCTCCCGACATCATCCAGATGGACGAGAAGTACATCACCGAGTACTCCACCCGCGGTGCCCTGTTGGACCTCTCCAAGTACCAGATCGATACCTCCAAGCTCGATGAAGCCGCGCTGGAAGCCGGCAAGGGCGAGAAGGGCCTGACCGGCATCGCTGCAGGCATCAACGCCGCGACTATCCTGGCCAACCCGGCAGTCTTCCAGGCAGCGGGCGTCGCCATTCCGGACGACAAGACCTGGACCTGGGAGGACTTCGAGCGCGTTGCCGCCGAGGTCACCGCAAAGTCGCCCAAGGGCACCTACGGCGCCGCCGCTTACGGCACGGATGAAGCTTCCCTCGGAGTATGGCTCCGCCAGAACGGCAAGTCCCTCTACACGGAGGACGGCAAGCTGGGTTTTGAGCCTTCGGCCATCGCCGAATGGTGGGGCTTCCTGAAGGAACTCAGCGAGAAGAAGGCAGTTCCGTCGGCATCTGAGGTTGTTGAAGCCGAAGCCGCTCCGCTGGACCAGAGTGGCCTGGCTACCGGCAAAAACGGCCTGGCTTTCTGGTGGTCCAACCAGCTCCCCGCACTCGAGAAGGCTGCCGGCGGCGAACTCCAGATCCTGCGTTTCCCGTCCAAAACGGGCAAGGCGGAAGACGCCAAGCTCTGGTACAAGGCTTCCCAGTTCTGGTCCGCATCATCGCGCACCAAGCACCCGGAAGAGACTGCCAAGTTCATCGACTTCCTGACCAACAACGTCAAGGCCGGCGAGGCACTGCTGGCAGACCGCGGCGTGTACCCGAACTCCGAGGTCCGTGAGGCCATCGCCCCCAAGCTGGCCAAGGCCGACGTCAAGGTTGTCAGCTTCATCGACGGGATCAAGGGGGAACTTGGCGACGCCCCGGCAGCACCGCCGAAGGGTGCAGGCGCCATCCAGGAAATCATCAAACGCTACACCTCGGAGGTCCTGTTCAACAGGCTCTCCACTGAAGAGGCCGGCAAGAAGGCTGTGGATGAAATGAAGTCCGCCATCAGCTAGCTTTCCTCAGAAAACAACCGCGCCCCGGACGGATCATTCGTGATCCGGCCGGGGCGCGGTTTTTTCGTGCGCGCCACCTGCTTTTGGGTCAGTTTTCCGCGATGACGGCCACGGCTCCGGCGGGGACGACGCCGGCGAAGCGCAATCCGCTGAGCAGTTCGGCGCCGTCGGCCTTGACCGTGACGTCTTCCCGGCTGTGGTTGATGGCGAACAGGAAGCTGCGGCCGTCGTCGGCGCGCCGGCGGGAAAGTTCGACGCCGGCAGTCGCCTCGGCCGCGGCCGTCACCCCCGCTTCGTCCACCAGGCGAGCGGTCAGGGCATCGATGCCGGCGGCATCCGGGAGTGTGGCGAGGTACCAGGCCGAACCGGTTCCGACGGATCGGCGCGTCAGTGCCGGGACGCCGTCGAGCGGGTAGTCGGTGAAGGTCGCCAGGACCTCCGCCGAAGCGCCGGCGGACCCGGCAACGTGTACGTGCTCGCTCCACACAGAGCCAGCAGTTCCATCGTTCAACGTGACCGTGGTGCCGGGGAACAGCGGGTGGAATTCCTCGCTGCGGATGCCCAGCAAGTCACGGAAAGCGCCGGGGTAGCCGCCCAAACGGACGTGGTCGCGCTCATCGACGATGCCGCTGAAGTAACTGATGAGGACCGTGGCGCCACGTTCCGCGGCGGAGGAAATCGAGGCAGCGGCCTGGTCCGTCACGGAGTACAAGGTGCAGACGAGGATGAGGTCGTAGCCTGCGAGGTCCGCTGAAGGGTGGACGAAGTCCGCAGTGATTCCGCGGAGGAACAGGGAGCGGTGGAACGCCCGCATCGTATCGAGGTATTTCAGGGAATTGTTGGGGTGCGAGTCCAGCTCCGACGCCCACCAGGCCTCGTAATCGAACACGATCGCCACTCGGGATTCCACCCGCGAACCTTTGACGGGTTCCAGCTTGGCCAGTGCCTCGCCAAGGTCCACCACGTTGCGCCACACCTGGGTGTCGCGGCCACCGTGGGGGACCATGGCCGAGTGGAATTTCTCCGAGCCGGCCTTGCTTTGCCGCCACTGGAAGAACATCACGGCATCGGCACCTCGCGCCACGTGCGCGAGTGAGTTGCGGAGCATTTCGCCGGGCATCTTGGGCTGGTTGTGCGGCTGCCAGTTCACCGCCGACGTCGAGTGTTCCATGAGGATCCATGGCTGGCCGCCTGCTACGCCACGGGTGAGGTCTGCGCTGAACGCAAGCTCGATTTCGCGCTCCGGGTCCGCGGCCACCAGGTAATGGTCGTTGGCAATTACGTCCATGTCCTTGGACCAGTCAAAGTAGTCCAGGGTTTTGGTGGCGCTGGAAACCATGAAGTTGGTGGTGGCCGGGATGGCCGGGGTGACCTGGCGGAGCACGGCCAGCAGTTCGCGGTAGTAGTCCATGAACACCCACGAGTTGAAGCGGGCAAAGTCCAGTTGCTGGCCCGGGTTGAGCGTTGTGGGTGCTGCGCCCGGCGGGATGATGTCCTCGAAGGAAGCGTAGTGCTGGGACCAGAACGCTGTTCCCCACGCCTCGTTCAGGGCCTCGATGGAGCCGTAGCGGCGTTCCAGCCAAGCCCGGAAAGCAGCGGCGTCTTCTTCGCCGTGGAACTCGCCAACGTGGCAGCCTAGTTCGTTGTCCACGTGCCACAGCGCCAGGGCGGGGTGGTCCTTATACCGCTCAGCGATAACCCGCGTGATGGCGGTGGCGTACTTGCGGTAGACAGCCGACGACGGCGTGTAGTGGCGTCGGGAGCCACGTTCCAGCCGCACTCCTTCCGAGGTGACAGGCAGGATCTCGGGGTACTTGCGGGCAAGCCAGGCCGGGGGAGAAGCGGTGGCGGTGGCGAGCGCCACCTTGATCCCGGCTCCATGGAGGTTGTCCAGGACATCGTCCAGCCAGCCGAAATCGTAGTTGCCTTCGGTAGGTTCCAGAAGGCCCCAGGAGAAGATGGCGACGCTCAGGAAGTTCACGTCGGCTTCCTTCATCAGCTCGACGTCTTCAAGCCGGATGTCCATGGGCCACTGCTCAGGGTTGTAGTCGCCACCGTAGGCGAGGCCGTTGATGCTGTTCCAGACAGATGGACTGCCGGTGTTTTCGGGGGAGGTCAAGGGGACTCCTTCGTCATGGTGGCGGTTTGGGTCTCTGCTGTCGCTGGTGCGTATAAGAGCAGCGTACCGATGAAATCACCGGCAAACAGGTTCTTTGGAAAACGCTTGCCCAGATTCGCAATTAGGGATATTGTATCGATTCAGAACGAGTGTAAGCGAGATCACTGCCACGTTGTAGAGAACTCGACAAGCTTGCACCAACTGAGCAAGGAGGCTCTCATGATCGATAGAAGGAAATTCCTGGGTACGGTGGCTCTCGGCACTGCATCTGCCGCGTTCCTGGCCGCGTGCGGCCAGTCCTCATCGCCGGCCCAGACTGGCTCGGCGGAGAACCCCGTGACCATCACGTACACGTGGTGGGGCAACGATGACCGTGCAGAACGTACCCGCAAGGCCATTGCCCTGTTCGAGTCCAAGAACCCGGACGTCAAGGTCAACGGCAATTTCTCCGACTTCGCCGGCTACTGGCAGAAGCGCGCAACCGAAGCTGCCGGCGGCGGCTTGCCCGACGTGATGCAGTGGGACCTGTCCTACCTGCGTGATTACGGCCAGCGGAACCAGCTCCTTGACTTGGGCACGGTAAAGATCAACACGGACGCATTCGACAAGTCCCTCCTTCCCTCGGGCCAGATCCGCGGCAAGACCTACGGCATCCCCACCAGCACCAACGCTTTCGCGGTCTACTACGATCCCGCCAAGCTCGCTTCCCTGGGCATCGCGGAGCCGGATGGATCCTGGAACTACAAAGAGTTCAACGCCTTCCTGGCCGAGGTCGGCGCCAAGGGCAACGGCACCCTGTTTGGCGGCACCGACTACACCGGAATTTGGTGGAACTTCAACATCTGGTTGCGCCAGAACAACATCCAGGCGTTCACCGAGGACGGCAAGCTCGGCTTCTCCAAGGATGATCTGAAGAAGTGGTGGAACCTGACCGGTGACCTGCGCGGCACCGCGGCGATTGTGGGCGAGGACAAGGCAACCCAGTTGCTGCCCAAGTCCCCGTTCGGCTCCAACGTCACGGCAACGGAAGTCACGTGGGACAACTTCATGGCCGGCTACCTCGCGGACAGTGGCGCGAAGGAACTCAAGCTCGTTCCTGTTCCGTCGGACGACCCCGACAACCTGGGCCTGTTCCTCAAGCCCTCCATGTTGATGGTGGCCAGCGCGAAAACCAAGAACAAGGACGCCGCTGCCCGCTTCATCGACTTCATGGTCAACGATCCGGAGGTGGGCCAGATCTTCAAGACCTCCCGCGGTGTCCCGGCGTCGAAGACCCAGCGCGATGGCACCACGTTCGAAGGCACGGACAAGCTGGTGGTGGACTACGAGAAGTCCATCGAGAAGTACCTCAAGGATGCCCCGGAGCCGCCCATTGTTGGTTTCGGCACCCTTGAGTCCACGTTCAAGCGGGTCACGCAGGACCTGAACTACGGCAAGTTGACCGTGGACGGCGCAGCTGATGCGTGGTTCAAGGAAGCCGAAGACCTTATCAAGCAGAACGCCTAAGCAGACCTTCTGTGTCTGATCCGGCCTTCACAACTGACGGACTATTCTCGTGACGCAAAGCCCAACCCTGAGCAGGCGTGCCGGCTCCGCTCCCACGCCGCCACGCAAATCGCGGCGGCGTGGGGCGGACACCCGCGCCGGTTACACCTTCCTGTTGCCCTGGCTGCTGGGATTCATCGCCCTGACCGTGGGTCCGATGATTTCCTCGCTGTACCTGTCCTTCACCAACTACAACCTCTTCGATGCCCCCAAGTGGATCGGTTTCGATAACTACGTCACCCTCTTCCAGGACGAACGGTTCCTGCAGTCGGTGGGCGTGACCATGCAATATGTGGTCTTCGGAACCCCACTCAAGCTCGCGGCGGCGTTGGCGATCGCGATGCTGCTCAACAGCAAACGCAAGGGCCAGAGTTTCTACCGGTCCGCGTTCTATGCGCCGTCACTGATCGGTGCTTCGGTATCCATCGCGATCGTCTGGAAGGCCATGTTCGGCGATTCCGGCCCAGTGGACCAGGGCTTGTCCTTTTTCGGGATCAACCTCGGCGGTTGGGTGGGTAACCCCAACATGACCATGGGCATGATGATCCTGCTGACCGTCTGGCAGTTTGGCGCCCCCATGGTGATCTTCCTGGCCGGCCTGAAGCAAATCCCCACGGACCTGTATGAGGCAGCGTCGATGGACGGTGCCGGCCCGGTACGGAAGTTCATGAACATCACCTGGCCCATGCTTTCCCCGGTGATCTTCTTCAACCTGCTCATGGAAACCATCCACGCGTTCCAGATCTTCGCCTCGGCCTACATCATCTCCAACGGTGAAGGCGGCCCGGCAGGCTCCACCCTCTTCTACACCCTCTACCTGTACTTGCGCGGTTTCTCCGATTTCCGGATGGGCTACGCCTCGGCCATGGCCTGGCTCCTGGTGATCGTGGTCGGCATCATCACGCTGATCTTCTTCAAGACCTCCAAGTCCTGGGTCCACTACAGCGGTGATGCAAAGTGACAACCATGGCAACCCCCACCCAGCCCGCACCCACGAAGCCCTCAACGGCACCGGTCTACAACCCGAAGTCCGAGTCCACCACGGTCAAGCGGATCAAGAGCACCATCTTCCACGTCGTTGCCTTGGCCTTGGTGGCGATGGTCCTCTACCCGGCACTGTGGATGATCTCCGCGTCCTTCAAGCCGAACTCCGAGATCGGCGGCGCCAACAACGCGTTGTGGTCAGCCAACTTCAGCTTCGATAACTTCGTCACGGCCATGGAAGGCATAGGTGGGGTCTCCACCCTGACGTTCTTCACCAATTCCCTGATCCTGGCCGTTGGCGCAGTGGTGGGTACCGTGCTCTCGGCGTCCATCTCCGCCTACGCGTTCGCCCGGATCAACTTCCCCGGCCGCGGACTGTTCTTCGGCATGATGATCGCTACCTTGCTGCTGCCCTTCCACGTGGTGATCATCCCGCAGTACATCGTGTTCCAGCAGCTTGGCCTGGTGGACACCTACGTGCCGCTGCTGATCGGCAAGTTCCTCGCCGCCGACGCGTTCTTCGTCTTCCTCATGGTCCAGTTCATGCGCGGGCTCCCGGCCGAACTGGATGAGGCGGCACGCATCGACGGCGCCGGACACGTCCGCATCTTCGGATCCATCATGCTTCCGCTGATGAAACCGGCCCTGATCTCCACCTCTATCTTCTCCTTCATCTGGAGCTGGAACGACTTCCTGGGCCCGCTGCTCTACCTGAACACCCCCGAAAAATACCCGCTGCCGCTGGCGCTGCGGCTCTTTGTGGACCAGACCCAGTCCTCGGACTACGGGGCCATGATCGCCATGTCCGTCCTGGCGCTCCTCCCGGTCCTGGTCTTCTTCCTCGTCTTCCAGCGCTACATCGTAGAAGGCGTATCAACACAAGGCCTTAAAGGCTGACGGACACGGAAGAGAATACTGAAGAATGAGCACTATGAATGCCACTGGCACGTCATCGGGGAAGCCGGGAATTCCGGTCAACCGCTTTGCCCTCTTCGCCGAGACCATCCTGGCGGGGGTCATCGTGCTCCTCTTGTCCGTCCCCTTGGTGACGGCGCCGGCTGCTTACGCGGCCGGCGTCGCGCACCTGGAAAGGCACCTCAGCGGCAGGGACGATTCCCTCCGCAGCTTGTGGGGCAATTTCCGTCGCGCGCTTCCCGGCAGTTGGAAGTTTGGCATCACGACGGCGGCAGCCGCCGTCGTGATTGTCCTGAACCTGTTGCTCGCCCTGGTGGGTCAACTTCCTGGCCGCGCCGTTATTCTTCCGGCCACGCTGATACTGGCCGCGGCCGGGGCGGTTCTCCTGCTCCGCACCGCGGCCAACTGGAGCGGTGGCGTGAACTGGGACGGCGATGCAGGCCTGCAGCCTGCTGAAGTACCGGGCCGGCAACGCTGGGCCGCTGCCTACTCCAGCGCCAAAGATGACTCGGTGCGTGACTGGAGCGGTTCCTTGCTGTTGCTCGCCGCCCTCTTCATGACGGTCGTCTTTGTCTGGATGTTGCAGGCGTTGTTCGTGATCGTTCCCGGGACCCTGGTCCTGGCAGCAGCAGCCATCAAGATCCGCTCACACCGAAGTTAACCACCCAACCCGCTGAATCGAGCAGTCCACCCCGTGTCGCCGCGCCCGTTCCCACTGCGCCCCAAATCCACCACGACAAACGAAGCATCCGCCCCACGGACACGCTCCACAGAGACCTGGCACTACCCGCTGCGCCACCACAATTACAGGATCTTCGTGGCACTCTCCCTGGTGGGAAGCGGCGGAGTGTGGATGCAAAGGCTGGCGCAGGACTGGCTGGTTCTCCAGCTCACGGGGAGCCCGGCGGCGGTGGGCCTGGCCGTGGCGTTGCAGTTCCTTCCCATGCTGGTGGTGGGGCCCATCAGTGGTGTGCTGGTGGATCTCTTCCCCAAACGACGCATCCTCCTTGCCTGCCAGTCCGTCGCCGTCTTGCTGGCTGCCGGGCTGGCCGTCTGGAACGCCACCGGTGGTACCGACGTCTGGGTGGTCTACGCCTCCTGCATCGCCTTGGGCATCACCAGTGCCATCGACGGACCAGCGCGGCAGGTGTTCGTCAACGAGGTGGTGGGCGATACCGGACTCCCCGCAGCCATCGGCCTGAACAGCGCCGTTAGCCAACTGGGTGCCATGGTTGGACCCGCACTTGCCGGCGTGGTCATTGCCCAGGCAGGTCCGGCCGCGGCGTTCGCTGCCAATGCCGGCTTGGGAATGGCCGTCCTGGTGATGATCGTGTCCATCCGGCCAGGCGAGCTCCACCACTCACCCGAGATCGGTGGGCACGAGCCGCGGCGGGGCCGGATCCTGGCAGGTTTCCGCTTTGTCCGGGAGCGTCCGCCGTTACTCCTGACCATGCTGCTGGCAGGTTTGCTGGGCGCTTTCGGCATGAACGGACCCGTGGTCCTGGCGGCCTTCGCGGACCAGGTGTGGCACAGCGGTCCTGCTGGTTTCGGCCTCTTCAACACAGTCAGCGCCCTGGGGGCCTTGGCGGGTGCGTTGGTGGCCACCCGGATCAAGCGCTTTGGCCGCAAGGGCATTGTGGCCAGTGCCGGGCTGTTCGGCCTGACGCAACTGCTGGCCGCCGTGATGCCTACACAGGAATCGTTTGTGGTGATGCTCATTGTGGTGGGCTTCATGACGCTGCTGTTCCTCACAAGCGCAGCTACCGCCGTCCAGTTGGAGGCTGGCGCCAGCGTTCGTGGCAGGGTCCTGGCCCTCTACTTCCCGTTGCTTCTGGGTGGGCACGCGCTGGGTGGATTGCTGGCGGGGTGGCTGACGGAGGATTTTGGCGTCCGTACCGGATTGGTAGTGACCGGTGCGTTGGGTATGGCCTCGGCCGCTGTGATTGGTTTCGTGCTGTGGAGCTGCTCACGACGCCGGCGATGAGCCCGTTCCCCGCGATGAGCGGATTTGTGAACGTTTGAGATCAACACACAAAAGTTCCTTGACGGGTGACGTAGAGCACACCTAGGCTGAGAAAGCGTTTTCTCCGACGTGCATCTGCAAGATTCCCCTGCCAAGACAAGGACCCCAGATGTCGATCCGTGCAACAAAGAAGTTCGCGCTCAAAGCTGCAGCAGCCACGGCCGTTATAGCCATCACCATGACAGGCTGCGGGAGCTCGCCGCAGTCCGCCCCCGATGGCACAGTCACCCTGCGCTTCAGCTGGTGGGGCTCGGACGTCCGCCACAAGATGACCCAAAAACTTATTGACGCTTTCGAGGCCCGGAATCCCACCATCAAGGTCAAGGGCGAATACGGCGACTGGTCCGGCTACTGGGACAAGCTCGCTACGCAGGTTGCCTCGCAGGACGCCCCGGACATCATTCAAATGGATGCCGCTTACCTGGGCGAGTACGCCGAGCGCGGCGCCCTCCTGGAACTGCAGGACGTAGACCTGGGCAAGTTCGATGCTGCCGTTGCAGACGCAGGCAAGGTTGAAGGCAAGCAGTATGCCGTCACTGCCGGCGTGAACGCCCAGGTAGTTCTGGCCAACCCATCGCTCCTGTCGGCCAGCGGTGTCACGTTGCCCGATGACAAGACCTGGACCTGGGACGAATACAACAAGACGGCGGCCGCCATCACCGAAGGCAGCAAGAGCGGCGTCTATGGTTCCGGAGCCGTCAGCGGCGACGCTCCCATGAATCTCTGGTTCCGTCAGCACGGCAAGTCGCTCTTTACCTCTGACGGCAAGTTCGGCTTTGACGAGGGCGACCTGACGGGCTGGTACGAATACCAGGCCGAACTCCGCGATTCCAAGGCCGTGCCGCCCGCCTCGGTGATGACCGAGGACGCCACCGCTTCCGTGGACCAGCAGGGCCTGGCTACCAACAGGTTCGGGCTTGCCTGGTACTGGTCCAACCAGCTGAGCGCCCTGACCAAAGCGTCCGGCCAGCCCTTGGATATCCACCGTCCACCGAGCACGGACGGCAGCGCCGCGAGTGCCAAGCAGTTCTACAAGTCCTCGCAGTTCTGGTCGGCGAGTTCCCGCACCAAGCACCCGGCCGAGGTGCAGAAGTTCATCGATTTCCTGGCCAACAATGTGGAGGCCGGCGAAGTTGCCCTCGCTGACCGCGGTATCCCGGGCAACTCGGAAGTCCGCGCCGCAGTCCTGCCCAAGCTGACACCGGAAGACGCAGCCACGGCAAAGTTCATTGACGAGATCTCCTCCGAGTTGGGAGACGCAGTGCCGGTACCTCCGGCAGGTTCCAGTTCCGCCGTCGAGGCTTTTGGCCGTTACGGACTGGAAGTGCACTTCAACCGGATGTCACCCGCAGAAGCTGCCAAGAAGGCCATGGACGAAGCCAAGAGCGCGCTGGGTTAGCCCACGTCAGACCCCGTCTCGTGGGCCAAAGGTCCACGTGCCGGGCCCGGCCGAAACTGTACGGTCGGGAAGGACCACCTGGGCCGTTACGCCTGCGGGAATGCTGCACTCCAGTTCCATGCCGTCGGCCGTCCGTTGCCAGGAAACGGCAACCGCTCCGCGCTGCGTGGGCACGCTGCCCGCGGCACCTTCCAGACGGCACACCGGCGGTTGGATCACGACGGCGGACGCTCCCGGCGCTGTCACCCGGACACCGAGGAGGTACTCCAGGATCTCCCGGATTACGGAGGCAGACCAAGCGTGGGACTGGCTGTAGTCGCTGCCCTCGTCGAGTTCCCAGGCCTCCCAGGTGAAGGACCCGCCGGCTTCCAGCAATCGTGCCCAGCCGGGCCGGCCTGGCTCCGTCAGGAGATCCAGGACAGCGTCCACGCGCCCCTGCGAAAGCAACGCCCGGAACAGCCGGTGCACCGTCATGGGGCCTTGCCGCATGCCCATTCCGGCGATGCGTTCGGCGTCCTTGGCCGCGTGTACGGTCGGGGTTATGCCCAGCGATAAAGGGTACGACGTCGCATGCTGTGAGGCATTCAGGCTCGGCCGGCCGTCGGCGTACAAACCATCCACCATCACGCCGTCCAAGCGAAGCCGGGTGTTGATGTGCCCGGCCAACCCATCCGCAGCTTTCCTGTACCGGGCGGCCTCGGGTGTAAGGCCTGCAGACCCGCAGAGCCGGCTGACGGCGTCGAGCACTGACCAGGCTTGGGCGTTCACCGTGGTGCGCGCCGCGCAGTCCATGTCGTAGCCGAAGCGGCCCGGTGCCGGCCAGTCCACGATGCCGTGGAGGTACGGACCCGCGCCGCCGCCAAGCTCGGTGACCAACCCGGCGGTGGGACCACTGGCGGGGATGTGCCGGAGCACGTAACCGGCCGTGTCCTGGAGGCAGGGGAGGAGTTCCTGGACCAGGGCGTCATCCCCACTGAGCCGGTGGTAGTCCTCCACCCATTCGGGCATCATGAGCGAGAAGTCGGGGATGTCGCGCTTGCCGTCGCCGTTGGGATACACCGCGTTGTAGCGGCCCCGCTGATCGGGCGAATCCCAGTAGCGCCTGGCAGATCCCGCGAATTCGCGAAGAGCTTTGGCCGTGAAATGACGCTCACCGAACAACGCCATGGTGGCGTAGGAGATGTTCACGGCGTCGCCCAGGAATTGGCCCTTTTCGCGGGTGGGCGTGTCCACGAACTGTTCCTGCACACCCAGCAACGCAGAGTCGCGAAGGAGCGTGAAGACCCGGTTCAGCGTGGCGTCGGAGCTGTGGAAGCTGCCTTCGGCCGGGTGTTCGGCATGGATGACCGTCGCGCCCACCGCACCGAGGTCCTCGATGCCCACACCGGGAAATTCGAGGTAGCGGAACCCTAGATGCACCGCTGCCTCGTAGCGCTGCGGGCCGTCCTTTTGTGTGTAAGGGAACGCCATGTCCGTGTTTTGGCTGGGAGTCTTTCCCGGGTCCACACGGCCATCGGACTGCAGGTTGTACCCGGCACGGAGCATCACGGTCCGCCCGTGCCGGCCCCGGAGGAACTCCACAACCGGGCGCCCGGGGATCACTGCGCCGAAGTCCGCCACCGGTGTGCCGTCCGCGGCCGTGAAAATGGCGACGGCAGGGGCATGGTTCCGAGCGACGCTTGCGTGGTTGGGGCTGAGGGCCGGGAAATCGGGGACTGGGTGGACCCCGAGCGAGAGCGCCGGGTGCCAGCCTTCCGGGGCCGGCCACGCAGTCGCATCGAAGTGCTCAACCGGGTCGCCTTCATCGTTGCGGTACCCGCTCTGGCGGTAGGGCCCCTCGGCGACCAGCCACCCCGGCCCTGATCCGAACACGTCGCGCGTGCCGTCGTCGTACTCCACCGTCAGTTGGGCCAGCACACCCGGGCGGCCGGCCGCCCGGCCCTGGCCCGGACCGTACCAATGCGCGACGGCGGTCAGGGTGGCGCTGCCGCTCGACTGCAGTGTGTCCGTGACGTCGGCGGCGTTGTAGAAGTGTTCGCCCGGGTAGCCGAAGTTGGTGGTCTCCAGGCAAGGAGTGCCGTTGAGGGTGAACGCGGCATGGTGGCTCGCTGCAGCATAGAGGCGGGCACGGACCACAGGACGCTTGAGGTTGCAGGTTGCCTTGGCAAGGGTCCATTCGTCGGGCTGGCGGAGGGGACTGGTGGTGGTCCAGCCTGCCAGGGAGCCAGGGGCGGTGAAGTCGCTGCTGAGGAGGGTCTTCCCGTCACTCCGGACATCAAGGGAGAGGTATTCGGCCTGGCTCCGTGGTCCTTGGTGGAAGGCGATGCCCGTGCCCCCGGTGTTTTCAACGTCCGAGTCCAAGGCCGTGGCGCCGTCAATGGTGACGGTGATGCGCTGCCCGTCGTCGGTGACCACCAGGTCCTGCCAGCCGTCGTGGGGAGTGGCACCCGCCCGTGAAACAGCGGTTGCCCCAAAGTCCGGGGTTTCAGCCAGTGCCTCCGTGGCGGGCGCAGCCATGGCGCCGATCTCCCAGGCGGGAGCCTGCCGGAGGACGGCTGTACTGTTGGGTTTCATTTCCAGCAGCAGCCCGGTTCCGGGTCCTTCGCTGCGGAGGAGAATCCCGGCAGTACCAAGACGCAAGCGGAAGCGGGCGGTGATCACCGTGCTGCCGCTGGCTGATACAGGCCAGGGAAGATGTGGCGAGCCGCTCACACGCAGCAACCCTTCCACCATTTCCAGTGGCGCGCGGCCTCCTGGGGCACGATGGATCCACTCGGCGTTCCAACCGCTGGTTCCCGATTCGGCGAGCCCTGTGCTGAAACATGCCGGAGCGCCCGGCTCACCCACAGCACCGGTGGAGTCCGTGACCTGGACGGTCCACTGGTAGTCACTGTCAGGGCTGAGGTTGGGGCTGTTTTCGGGGCTTGTGGAGGACTGGTGGTGCTGCTGGTCTGTGACCACAGTGCCCGAATCCCACACCTTTGTTCCGCCGCGGTCCATCACCCGGATTCGGTACGCGGCTTGGAACGATTGCCGTGTGTCTGCGGAAGGACCGGCATCCAGCAGCCAGGCGAACCTGGGCCGTGCCGGGGCCATCAGGCAATGCGTCCGGCCCTCCACCGTGAGGCTCGTCGCGAGGAGTGGTGATGCCGGGGCGTTGGACATCATCGAGCCGACACCAAGTCCTCGATGTCAGGGGTGCCGAGTATTCCGTCACTGATCCACACCGCGATGGAACGGGTCAGTGCTTCGCCCGCAGCCAACTCCACGGCGGAGTCCCACGCCAGCGCCGAACCCACGGCCGGGTAGCCGCTGCATCGCACGAACCATGGGTCCGGGGACTCGGAAGGTGCGCCAAACACCAGAGTGGCAGGGCCGCCGTCGAACTCTCCGGTCCACGCCAGCCACGGCGTCACTGCACCATGTACGGCGGGTTCGCCCTCGGCTGTGGAGGAGAACACACGCGGAGAGGCATTGGCAGGAAGCCTCCAGAAGAAGCCGCCGTAGCCACTTCCCGCGGCACCGTGCGAGCCAGGACTACCCAGCAAGGCATCCACGACGGCGGTGAGTTCCGTTGTGATGTCCAGCCGCCACGTTCGTGGGGTGATGAGCGAACGACGGAACGAGCGACGTTCCTCCAGGAGCAAGCCGCCGTCGGCGGCCAGCCAGTGGAGGTCCGCTGTGGAGTGCTCCGGGCCCTGGGTGATTGCGGCGACCTCGATTCTGCCGTGGTCGTTCAGATCCACGTATTTTCCTGCGGACCGGCGATAACTGCGTCCACCCCAGAAGTTGCTGCCGTTGACGTCCTGCAGCGCGAATCCGGCGCCGAGATGCCACACGTGGTCCGAAGCAAGGTGGTCTGTCACCACGATGCCGCCGCGGGTGGTCACCGGATGAAGGTAAGGCCGCGGCGACAACGCCGTGTTGAGCCCGCTTCCATTGCGGAAGATGGCAGTAGGAGCTTCTTCCTTGGGATCTCCATCACCGGCACCCTCAGAATCCGCAGCGGGGGCGAAGAGAGCCTCGGAGCCCGCCGCGGCTGGTCGCGCCCACGGCAGGCCGAGTTCGGAGAACGTTGCATGGGACAAGGTGGCCCGTTCCAGGATGTCCTCAATGCGGGGGATCACTGCATGGGCTTGATCGCCGGATCCCACCCAGGTCAGGAATTCCTGGGGAATCACGGCAGGAGCCGCGGCTGTCCGGATGGCTTCCAGGACGCGCATGAAAGCGCCACTGTGATCCAAGGGGCTGAGCAAGGCGGTGCCCTGGCTCAGGTGCTGGAGCAGGTTCTCGGTCAGATCGTCCCGCCCGAAGACATGGGTGGTTTCAGCTGCTTCGGTGCGGACCGTGACACGGTCTTCGGTGTAATGGAACACCGCTGTTCCCTCGGTGCCGTGAAGCGTGACGTACGGTTCCACGGATTCGGTGGCGCACAACGTGAGGGCGCAGGTGATGGGCAGTCCGTTGACGGTCTTCATGCGGATCACGGAGGTATCGTCCGCTTCAATGTCGTTGGCGCGATAGAGGTCCGTGTCCACCGATGCCAGGTCTTCTGCCTGGCGGGCTCCGGCGATGCGGAGGGCAGTGGCAATCGCGTGGGCCAATGGGTTGGTGGCGACGCCGTCCACCACGTCCACTCCGTCGAGGCTGCGTTTGCCCGCCCAGCGCGAGCGCTTGTAGTAGGCGCGGTCGCGGACCCAGCGGCCGGTAGCGGAGATGCCCTTGAGCGTGCCGATGCCGGGAAGTTCCTTCGTGGCTTCGCCGTTGGCCAGCTGCTCCAAAGCGGCCAATGCATGGGAACCCAGGCTCTGGAAACCGATCTGTACGCTGCGTCCGGCTGCGGTTGCGGCCTCCTTGAGCCGGCGGAAGTCCGTCATGGAGGCTACCGGGGGCTTTTCCAGGTAGAGGTGGGAATGGGATGCGAGGACGGACAAAGCCAACGGGGCGTGGGTCTGGATCGGAGTAGCCACGATGATCACCTCCGGGTGGTGATCGCCGGCCAGCAGGTCATCGAGGGTGGCATGGACAGCAGTTGTCCCGGGCAACGCGCCGGCGGACGGGGGATTGGGGTCCGCCACGGCAACGAGTTCCACCGCTCCCTGCGCGCTCAGCCTATGAAGGTTGTGGAGGTGGTGTGCTCCGAAGCCGTGGACTCCTACCAGGGCAATCCTGGCGGGAGCGGTACGGGGTGCGGGTACCGGCGCGGGCGACGGTGCGGCCCCGCGCGGGCTGGTGATGGACTCGATGGAAGGGGTGTCCATGGCTCTCCTCGGCTGGCGCTGCAACGAAGGCGGTGACGCCGTCGTCAGGGTGTTCATGTAAGTATCCGGCGGGTTCAGGCTATACCCAGCAAGCGCTTTCCCAATTCCGACTCCCGCCCAGTGTAGCGCGGTTTCACAGCTAATGTAACGATTCAAGAATGATCTTGACTCCACCCTTGCCCAGCGTCTAAGTTGACGGGAAAGCGTTTGCTTAGTGATGCGGCCCACATGGGCCGACCCCAACTGACCGGCTGCAGCGGCTGCTATGAGACTCCTCAGCAATCGCCATCCATGGTCACGCGGGCCTGTTCTGCAACGATGGAGAAAGGGGGAGCGCCATGGCCTCGGGTGGATTTGGATTCCGTGCGTACACGCTCTTCGACACACTCGTCTGGATAGCTTGCCTGAATGTGTTGTGGATTGCCTTCACTGTCCTCGGTGGAGTTGTCCTGGGAATCGGCCCCAGCACCGCTGCGGCCCACGTCCTGGTCCGCAACAAGGTACGGGGAGATGCCGCGCCGTTGATGCGGCGCTTCGCGAAGGAGTACTTCAGCAACTTCGGCAAGGGCAACGCCTTGGGCTTGCCCCTGATTGCGGTGGGCATTGCCCTGACCCTGAACTGGGGCTACTTCTCTGCAGGCTGGGACTTTGGCTCGCAGATCGCTTCCGCTGGAATCCTCATGGCGGCCCTGTTTGCCGCCGGCACAGTCTGCTACCTGTTCCCCATGTTCGCCCGCTACGAGCTTTCCATTCCGCAGTACTTCCTGATGTCCTCACGCTTTGCGATGCGCCATCTGGCGGGAACTGTGATTCTCTTGTTCGTCACAGCGGCCGCCCTGTTCGTATGCCGGTCGGTTCCGGGGCTGATTCCGTTCTTCGGCGTTGGCGCATGGCTTTATGTCACGGGGTGGCTCTGTGACCGCTTCTTCACGGCCAACGATGAGGCGATGTCAGCCACTGGCGGCGGCCCTGTTTCCACCACGACCCACAGTACGGAGGCCAGCCTTGTCTGAACCCACCCGCGCCCGCCCCGCATTGAGCGGGCCCCCGGTCCTTCACCGTTCCCTCGATGTCCAAGGAAGCAGCGAACTCGTCCCGAATGTCTCCGGCGCGAGTACTAATGAAACGTATCAAGATGCACGTGGCCAGCACATGTGGACCCTCAAAAGATTCCCGGGTGTGCCGTCATACCAAGAGTCGAAAGACACCAACCCCGATGAAGTGGAGCAGGTAAGAAAATGATCCGTAGAAAACACACGCTGGCCGCCGCCGTCGTCGTTTCCGCAGCCCTGGCGCTGACCGCCTGTGGTGGCGAAGCGCCGGCGTCGGACCTTTCCTCCGTCAAGATCATGGCGCCGTTCCTGGAGGCGCAGCCGCCAACAGCCGATGGCGCCGTACAGAAGAAGCTTGAGGAACTCACGGGCAAGGACGTCAACATCACGTGGACGCCCAACGCGTCCTACGAAGACAAGATGAACATCACGCTGGCATCTTCGGAGATTCCGCATGTCCTGGTGGTGCAGGGCAAAACGCCGGGCTTCGTGAAGAACGCCGAAGCGGGCGCCTTCTGGGACCTCACGGACAAGCTCAACGACTATCCGAACCTGAAGACCACCTTCCCGGAGGTCCAGCAGAATGCCAGCGTCAACGGCAAGGTCTACGGCGTTTACCGCGGCCGCAACCCGATCCGTGCAGCGGTCATGTTCCGTCAGGATTGGCTGGACAAGCTGGGTCTGAAGGCGCCCGAGACCACCGAAGACCTCTACAAAGTAGCCAAGGCGTTCACCGAACAGGATCCGGACGGCAATGGCCAGAACGACACCTACGGGATCACCATCCCCAAATGGGGCGCGCTGGGAACCAACAGCCCCTATGACCTGATCGAGACCTGGTACGGCGCCGGAAACCGCTGGACCGAGCGGGACGGCAAGCTGGTCCCCAGCTTCGAAACCGACGAATTCCTCGAAGCCAACCGCTTCATCAAGAAGATGGTGGACGAGAAACTCATCAACCCCGATTTCGCCACGTTCGACGGCACCAAGTGGAACGAACCGTTCTTCAACGGCAAGGGCGGCATCATCGTGGACGTTGACTCCCGCGTCAGCGTGCTGATTAACCTCTTCAAGCAGGCCAACCCGAACGACTTTGAAAACAAAGTGGGCTTCGTGGGCAGCCTCAAGGGACCGGACGGCGAACTGCACGCCCACCCCACCGACGGTTACTCCGGCTTCCTGGCCATTCCCAAGTCCAGCGTCAAGACCGAGGCTGACCTGAAGAACGTCCTCAGCTTCCTGGACAAGTTGAACAGCAAGGACGTTGCCGTTCTCATGAACAATGGCATCGAGGGCGTGAACTTCACCCTCGAAGAGGGCCTGGCTGCCACCATCAAGCCTGAAACCCCTGAGGGCAAGGTGGTCAACACTGACATCAAGAGCTTCGCCCAGCTTGGCACCAACGTCACGGGTAACAATTTCTACCCGGTCAAGCAGGCCTCCGAGTACGAGCAGAAGGTCTTCGATGACCGCGTCGCCGTCATGGCAGAGGACCTCAAGAGCGCCGTGTACAACCCGGCAGCTGCCTTCGTCTCGCCCACCTACGTTGCCAAGGGCGCGCAGTTGGACAACATCGTGGCGGACGCCCGTATCAAGTACCTCGCCGGGCAGACCGACGAGCAGGGCCTGAAGGACGCCATCAAGCTGTGGAACACCAGCGGCGGTGACAAGGTCAAGGAAGAAATTAATAAACTCTGGCAGGAAAACAAGAAGTGACAACCCCGGTTATGGAAGCCAAGGCCTCGGAGCGGGCGGCCACCAAGCCGCCCGCCCCGGTGCGGCGGCGCGGGTTCGCCGTCCACTTCGCGCACTACAAGTGGCTGTATCTGCTGTTGCTGCCTGGAGTCCTGTACTTCGCGATCTTCAGGTACGGGCCCATGTACGGCGTGTCCATCGCTTTCAAGGACTACGTTCCGTTCCTTGGCGTCAATGGCAGCCCTTGGGTGGGTGTCACCCACTTCACGGACTTCTTCTCGAACCCGGACTTTCCACGGCTGCTGGGCAATACGCTGATCCTGGCGTTCCTGAACCTGGGCATCGCGTTCCCGCTCACCATCATCCTGGCGTTGCTCCTCAACGAGGTCCGTCTATCGGTGCTCAAACGCACCGTCCAGACGCTCGTCTACATCCCGCATTTCCTGTCCTGGACCATCGTGGCGTCGCTGAGCTTCCTGCTCTTCGCCTTGGACATCGGACCGTTGTTCCAGTTCGTGAACGGTTTGTTCGGGACCAACGTGGACATCCTGTCCGATCCCCACTGGTTCCGGCCCTTGATCGTTCTCCAGGAAATCTGGAAGAACACCGGCTGGGGCACCATCATCTTCCTCGCCGCGCTGGCCACGGTGGACCAGGACCAGTATGAGGCAGCAATTATCGACGGCGCCGGCAGGTTCCGTCGCGTCTGGCACATCACATTGCCGGGCATCCGCTCCACCATCATTGTGATGCTCATCCTGGCCATCGGGCAGATGCTCAACACCGGCTTTGAGCAGATCTACCTCATGACCAACGCACTTAACCGCAGCGTGGCCGACGTCTTCGATACCTACGTCTACTTCGTGGGCATCACCCAAGGCGCCTACAGCTACAGCACCGCCGTCGGGCTGTTCAAGTCCCTCGTGGGAATCGTGCTGATCTTTGGCACCAACTGGCTGTCCAAGCGGTTCAACCAGAGCGGACTGTTCTAATGAAGATCCACAACACCCGCGGCGGACGGGTTTTTGATGCCGCAAACTACGTCTTCCTGAGCCTGGTAGGCATCATCACCCTGCTGCCGTTCGTCTACGTGATCGCCGGGTCCTTCGCCAACGAGGCCGAGATCACCCGGCGGGCCTTCTTCGTCTGGCCCGAGCAATTCACGCTGGGCGCCTACGAATACATCTTCTCCACACCCGCCTTCACACGGGCTCTCATCACCACCGTCCTGGTGACGCTGGTCGGCACCTTGATCCAGCTCATCCTGACTGTCACCATGGCATACCCCTTGGCGAAGAAAAACCTGCGGGGCCGGAAGCTGATCATGTCCCTGGTGGTCTTCGCCATGGTGTTCTCCGGCGGCATGATTCCCACGTTCCTGCTGGTCAAGGACCTGGGCTTGCTGAACAGCTACTGGGCGCTGATCCTGCCCGCGGCCATCAACCCGTTCAGTCTGATCATCATCAAGAACTTCTTCCAGGAACTCCCCCAGGAGCTGGAAGAATCCGCCAAAATGGACGGTGCCACGGAAATTGGCATCCTCTGGCGGATCCTGCTGCCGTTGTCCAAGCCGGTGTTGGCTACGTTCGCGCTGTTCTACGCGGTGGGAATCTGGAACGACTTCATGTCACCCTTGCTCTACCTGAGCGATAACAACATGTGGACCCTGCAGATGTATCTGCGCCAGGTCACGGCAGCCTCGGACCTCCTGGGTACCGGCAATGTGGATCCCTCCTATATTCCGCCGGAACAGGGCATCAAGTTCGCGGTGATAGTGGTGGCCACCCTGCCCATCCTGATCTTCTACCCCTTCCTGCAGAAGCATTTTGCCAAGGGCATGCTGATCGGTTCGGTCAAGGGCTAGGCGCCGCTGCAGCAAGGCGGCCGCGTATTGCCGCTGCATCATCTGAAAGGACATCCATGAAAATCCTCCTCGCGGGCGACTCCACCGTCGCCGCCTGCCCCAGCTTCGAGTACCCCATGAGTGGCTGGGGCGCCCATCTTGCGCCCGAGACGTACTGGTGGGCTGCCGTTCACAACTACGCCAAGGGCGGTGCCACCACGGAGTCGTTCCGCGAGGAAGGCCTCTGGTACCAGCTCATCAACCAGACCGTCCAGGGCGACCTGGTCCTCATCCAGTTCGGGCACAACGACCAGAAACGTGAACACCTGGCCGCGCGCACGGGCTATGCGGACAACCTCAAGCGCATGGTGGCCGAGGTCCGCAGCAAGGGTGGCATTCCCATCCTGTGCACCTCGGTGGAACGCAGGCATTTTTTGGACGGACAGCTGGAGGTCACTCTGGGGGACTACCCCGTGGTGGTCCGGGAGCTTGGCCTCGAGCTCGGCCTGGACGTCATCGACCTCAACCAGTGGACGCGTTCCCTCTACCAGGAGTTGGGAGAGGAAGGTTCCAAGGAGCTCTTCTTCCACTTTGCTCCGGGCGAGCACGCACACTGGGCGGGCGGCCTTGAGGACAACACTCACTTCCATGAGAAGGGCGCCCGGCGGATCGCTTCCTTCGTGGCGGAGCAGCTGGAATCCCTCGGCTACGGCCTGTCGGCAACCCTCAACGCGGGCGCACGTGCATGATTCACTCCAACCCGCTGCGCGGTCCTGCGGATGTGGCTGATTGGGTGGCGGAGGGGCCGGTTCAGTTCGGAACGCAGGAGGTGGCGCACGACGACGGCCCGGGCTCGGGCGGCGACGGCACCAGCGCTCTGGTTCTGTCGGGCTCCCTCGATGCGGAGGAGTACGGAGACCACGCTCATTGGACGCTCTGGTGCCCGGAGAAACTTCCTGATCACGTGAGGATCTCGTGGGAGTTCCTCCCGTTGGAGGAGCCAGGCCTCGCCATGGTGTTCTTCGCAGCCGCCGGCCACAGAGGCGAAGATCTGTTCTCTCCCGCTTTGGCTCCCCGCACAGGCTTCTATCCGCAATACCATTCGGGAGACATGGACGCCCTCCACGTCTCCTACTTCCGGCACAAGCACGCTTCCGAGCGCGCGTTCCGAACCTGCAATCTGCGCAAGAGCGCGGGCTTCGAGCTCGTGGCGCAGGGAGCCGACCCGCTTCCACCTGCCGCGGATGCCGATGGGTTTTATCGCATGGAAGTGATCAAGGACGGCCCCCGGGTAGCCTTCTCCATCAACCAGCTGTTGCTCTTTGAATGGACCGATCCCACGGGCGCACCCCTCAGGGGCGGGTACTTCGGAATTCGCCAGATGGCACCCCTGAGAGCCGCCTACCGGAACCTCTCCATTACCCAGTTGCAGCCCTGGCGCCCTGTGACAGCGCACACGAAACCATGACGTAGGATGTCCACATGCCCCTCTTTGACCTTTCCCTTGAGCAGCTCCGCGACTACACCTCAAGCGTGGTCCCGCCAGCCGATTTCGATGCCTTTTGGGACCGCACCATCACCGAGGCCAGGGCTTTGCCTCTTGACGCTGTGTTCGAACCCGTGGACAACTACCTCGCAGTGATTGACACCTTCGACGTGTCCTATGCCGGCTTCGGGGGAGACCGCATCAAAGGCTGGCTGCACCTGCCGTCACACCGCCAGCCGGGCCAGCAACTTCCCGTGGTGGTGGAGTACATCGGCTACTCCGGTGGCCGCGGACTGGTCAACCAGAACACCAAGTGGGCCCAAGCAGGCTACGCACACTTCATCATGGACACCCGCGGGCAGGGCTACGGCGGCGTCTCGGGCGACACCCCGGATCCGCATCCGTCCGCTGGCGGAAACAACTATGCCGGGCTCATGACCAGGGGCGCCGACCACCAGGACAACTACTACTTCCGGCGGGTGTACGTGGACGCGTTCCGTGCGGTAGAAGCGGCGCAGAGCCATCCCGCCGTCGACCCCTCCAAGGTAGTCCTGACAGGCGTCAGCCAGGGTGGCGGCATTACTGTTGCTGCCGCTGGGCTGACGGCTGGAAGGCTCGACGGCGTCATCGCCGCGCTGCCCGACGTCCCGTTCCTGCAGGACTTCCCCCGCGCCATTGACATCACCCCCCGCGGGCCCTATCCGGAGATCGCGGGATTCCTGGGCCGGCACCGCGAAAAGTATGAGCCAACGCTGGCCGTCCTGAACTATTTCGACGGCGTCCACCTAGGCCGTGCCGCCACCGTTCCTGCACTGTTCTCCGCTGCGCAGATGGACGACATCTGCCCTCCGTCCACCGTTTTCGCGAGCTACAACAGCTACGGCACCGGCTCCTCGGCTGCGCCCGGCGGTGCGCCCGAGGGTGTGCCCGTAAAGGACATCGAGGTCTACCGCTTCAACAACCATGAGGGCGGGCAGGAACACCACTGGATCAAGCAGTTGCAGTTCCTGCGCAAACATTTGTCATGATGGCGGACGCGATTTGCCCGGTGTGAAGAACCGCGGTTATGGTGTGGCTATGACAAACCGTTGGTATGCGTATTTTTCGTTGGCTCTGGAGGGGCCCGCGTCTAACTGACACGCATCCAACTTTCCTTCAGAGCCAACAGGGCAGAGATCATTCTCTGCCCTTCGCCATATCCGGCGGGTTCTGAAAAGGGGCCCGCTCCGCATCCCGGAACAGGATCCAGACATGACAAGCATCGCTGCAGAACCCACCGAATCGCTCGACTCCCCTGATGCCGCGCATCCTTCCACGTCCAACCTGCGGGTCGCCCGCTTCGAGCCGCTGCCGGCACCCCAGGACCTCATCGCAGAGCTGCCGCTGGACGCCCGCTCAGCTGCCGTCGTCGACCGTGGCCGTGACCAGGTCCGCGCCATCATGGACGGCGTGGACGACCGGCTGCTGGTGATCGTCGGGCCGTGCTCCATCCACGATCCCAAGGCCGGCCTCGAATACGCCCGCCGTTTGGTGAGCCAGGCGGAGAAGCACAAGGAAGACCTGCTGATCGTCATGCGGACCTACTTCGAAAAGCCGCGCACCACCGTTGGCTGGAAGGGCCTCATCAACGATCCCCACCTGGACGGCAGCCACGACATCGCCGCCGGACTGCGCGCGGCCCGTGGGTTCCTGAAGCAGGTCACCGCCCTCGGCCTGCCCACGGCCACCGAGTTCCTCGAACCGATCAGCCCGCAATACATGGCTGACCTCGTTTCCTGGGGCGCGATCGGTGCCCGCACCACCGAAAGCCAGATCCACCGCCAACTCGCCTCCGGACTGTCCATGCCCATCGGCTTCAAGAACGGCACCGACGGCGACCTCCAGGTGGCCATCGACGCTTGCGGCGCTTCTGCCGCCGAGCAGGCCTTCCTGGGAATCGACGACGACGGTCGGGCGGCTCTCGTAGCCACCTCAGGCAACCCTGACACCCACGTGATCCTGCGCGGCGGACGCAAGGGACCCAACTACTCCCAGGATGATGTCGCGGCTGCTTCCTCCAAGCTCGCTGCCAAGGGCCTGAACCCGCGCCTGATCGTGGACGCCAGCCACGCCAACAGCGGCAAGAGCCACCACCGCCAGGCTGAGGTTGCCTTGGAAATCGGTGCGCAGCTCGAAGCCGGGGAGACCTCGCCGATCGCCGGCGTCATGCTGGAGAGCTTCCTGGTGGGCGGAGCCCAGAACCTGGACACCGCCAAGCAGCTTGCGGGGGAGCAGGAACTCGTTTACGGCCAGAGCGTCACCGATGCCTGCATGGAATGGGACGTTACGGCTTCCGTGCTGGAGCAGCTCGCTGCCTCGGCCCGGAAACGCCGCGCGGTGGTTGCGGAGTAGATTCGTTTCGTGGCTTCGCTGCGCATCATGCCGTAAGTTCGGCATGCCCGCAGCGAGTCCCCGTTATGGTCTTGCTCGGCCGGGGGAGCGGCATCCCACTTACGGGAAAGGCTTTCACATTGGCCCCATCAGCCTCTAGAGTATCTAGCACATGGTTGTTGGATGGCTCAGCATCGGCACACCGTTCTACTGGGGGTGTCCTAACCGGCTGAGAGCAAAGGAATATGGGAAATGTCCGCAGAGACTAACTTCTCGAATGCGCGTTTCATGACGGTGGCCGAAGTGGCCGACGTCCTGCGTGTTTCCAAAATGACCGTGTATCGCCTGGTCCACTCAGGGGAAATGCCCGCCGTACGGTTCGGGCGTTCCTTCCGGGTTCCTGAAGAGGCCGTTGCCCAGTACCTCAAGGGTGCCGTGGTGGACGGACAATCCGAGACCGCCTGAGGCTGCCGGGGTCCGTCCCGCGGACCGTGGTCACAGGGTGCCCCTTTGAAGCGGTACTCTGTTAAGGAACGTTTTACGTCAATGTAAGAATCTGTCAGTTGTACTTGTCTGCTTCCGCGGATCTGTTCCAACAGACAGGAACTTCTAGTTTGTAAGGAACTTTCGTGGGTTCAGTTATTAAGAAGCGCCGCAAGCGTATGGCCAAGAAGAAGCACCGCAAGCTGCTTCGCAAGACTCGCCACCAGCGCCGCAATAAGAAGTAGAGATACTTCACCAAGCGTGAATGCCCGTTGCCTCTCGAGGTGGCGGGCATTTTTGCGTCCCCGACGCTCTCTCACATCCCTCGGGTTTGGTGGGGTTCCTCTCTCACATCCCTCGGGTTTGGGGGGGTTCCTCTCTCACATCACTCGGGTTTGGTGGGGTTCCTCTCTCAGGTCCCTCGGGAGAAACCCGAACTGACCGCGGGGTCCCGCCATGCTGATCCAAGAGCGCTCTTGATCTTCTGCGTTGCTGACGAAAAGTTGTCCGCCAAGTCATCCTTTCCGAATTTCAGGACCGTCCAGCCTGCTGCTTCGAACGCCTTGTCGCGTCGCCGATCGCTAAATATCTGTTCGCGCCCAAGGTGATGGCCGCCGTCGTACTGTATTGCTACCCGCCGGCCACGGAAGCCCAAGTCCGCGGACGGCGAAAACGGATCGTTCGGGCGGAGTAGCACCTGCAACTCCGGTTCGGGGATACCGGCGTCCATCATTGCCAAGCGGAGCAGTGACTCGGGCGCGGAGTCGGAGCCAATACGCATGAGCTCCATTGCTTCTCGTGCCCTGACGACGCCCTGTAGATTGCGGTGCCTGCCCACCAGCCCGCGAAGTGCCTCCAGCGTGGTGAACGGTTTATCGCGTGCTTCGAAGTCCGGCCTGGGTCTGCGAATGAGCTCGTCACCCATGCAGACCAGGTCGGCGAGCGGAAGGCGTCTTGCAAGATCCAACCAGGTACGCGACCGAGTGCTGATCCGGATGCCCTGGACATTCTCGATCTCGTCGGCGGAGGCCACTACCGTGTGTCCGATTACGCCTTTGCGGCGGACGGACGGGAGATGCCTCGGCTTGCTGAGATGCAATTCATTGGAATCAGACAGCCACGGTGGAAGGCACACGCCATGTAGCCTCGCAGCCGTTACATGGGATATCCAGGCCCCTGGACTTGCGGCTGACAGTGACCTTGCAGCCGCCGATAGCTCAAAATCCCAATCCGATGGACGGTAAAGGCCCCGGCTGACCCCATCTATTCCTACACGATTCCAGAGGTGCGATTGCTTCAGGCCTGCGGCCTCGGCCTCGTCAATGGTGAATGGTGCGTTGGTCAGTCGGGGCGGAAGGGGCCTGGCGTTCTGCATATCTGGCATTCTCGCCCAGAAACGCTTGAGTCATCGTAAGTTATCCACAGGCTCGTTGAGGCCATCGTGGGATGTGAGAGAGGGTTCGGGTCAAGCCCGAGGGATGTGAGAGAGGGTTCGGGTCAAGCCCGAGGGATGTGAGAGAGGGTTCGGGTCAAGCCCGAGGGATGTGAGAGAGGGTCAGAGGCGGGGGCCGCGGAACCTTGAGAAACCCCGCCACAGGCCGTAGACCGCTCCGCCAACCGTGGCGGCCTTGAGCCCAAGCGTTGCTGCGCGGCGACCGGAACGGAAGTCGTACACCGGCCAGTTGTTCTCGCGGGCGTGCCGGCGCAACCTGGCGTCCGGGTTGATCACCACGGGATGACCCACCATGGTGAGCAAAGGTATGTCGTTGGCGGAATCGCTGTACGCCCAGCAATGATCCAGATCCAGGCCCTCACGATCGGCGACGAGCTGAACTGCGACTGCCTTCGCCGGTCCGTGCAGGATGTCGCCCACAAGTTTCCCTGTGTACATGCCACCTTCCACTTCACCCACGGTGCCAAGGGCGCCGGTGAGTCCGAGCCTGGTGGAAATGACCGTGGCCACCTCGATGGGTGTAGCCGTGACGAGCCAGACCTTTCGTCCAACCCTGAGATGCTGTTCCGCGAGGGCCTTGGTCCCCGGCCAGATCCGCGACTCGATCATTTCGTCGTAGACCTCTTCACCCAGGGCCTTGATGTCATCCACAGTGATGCCGGCAGCAAGGGTAAGCGCGGAGTCGCGGACCGAGTGGACGTCTTCCATGTTCTCGCCGCGCATGACGAATTTGAACTGCTTCCAGGCGAATCCGGCCGCTTGCGACAATGTGAAGGCCTTGCGTTCGTACATCTTGCGGGCCACATGGAAGAGGCTGGCGCCCTTCATCAAGGTGTTGTCGACGTCGAAGAAGGCGGCCTCGCCCGTGCGCTTCTGCACGTTGTCCTTCTGCACTATGGGCTTCTGCACCAAGGCATCTGCGACCACGGCGGCGTTCTTCTCCTCGGGCATGCCTTGAGTCTAGTCAATCGCCGCGGTCCGCGTTCGAGGGCGCACGGTGGCGTCACAGAAGGGCTCGGGATGTGAGAGAGGGTTGGCCGGTAGGGCTCGGGATGTGAGAGAGGGTTGGCCGGTAGGGCGTGGGATGTGAGAGAGGGTTGGCCGGTACCTTTGAGATATGGCTATTCCCGACGTCGTTCTCCTCACCAAAGCTGACTGCCACCTGTGCACCGCGGCGCGTGCCGCCGTCGAGCGTGTCACTAAAAGTCTTGGCGTGCAGTGGAAGGAGCAGCTGATCGACGACGACCCCCAACTGCAGGAGCGCTTCGCGGAAGAGATTCCCGTGGTGCTGGTGGACGGCGTCCAGCGCGATTTTTGGAAGATTGACGAGGAACGTCTCACCCGCACCCTGAAGAAGGTCCTGGAGGGCTGAGGGGTTACCCGTTGGTAATGGCTTTTGTTGAGTCCGCCCGGGGGTCATAGAGTGGAACAACAAAGCGACGCAATGGAGAATACCGTGACTGCGCTGGAACCGTCCCCGGAGGCTGCAACCGGGGACAACGAACCTGCCACAAAGCAGATCCCGCCCGCGGCCGTGGCCCGGATGACGCTCTATTTGCGCGCGCTCAACTCCCTGTTGGCTGAAGGCGTGGAGCGGGTTTCGTCCGAAGCATTGGCGGAAGCCTCAGGTGTCAGCTCGTCCACCCTGCGCAAGGATCTTTCCTATGTGGGCTCGTATGGGACGCGCGGTGTCGGCTATGAAGTCCAGTACTTGAGCCGCCACATTGCCGCCGCCCTGGGTCTGACCCATGACTGGAAAGTTGCCATTGTGGGCGCCGGTAACCTCGGCAAGGCCCTGGCCCGGTATGGCGGCTTTGAGTCCCGCGGTTTCGACGTTGTAGCCATCTTCGACGCCGACCCCATGGTGATCGGCAACGAAGTAGGGTGGCTTCGCGTCAGCGACTCCGCGGAGCTTGAGCGGGTCCTTGAACGGACCCACACCAACATGGTGGTGCTGGCCCTGCCCGCCACCGTAGCGCAGGCTGTATGCGACCGCGTGATTGCCGCCGGGATCCGGAGCATCCTCAGCTTCGCGCCGGTGCTGTTGCAGGTTCCTCCGCACGTGAACCTCCGCAAGGTGGACATGGCCACGGAACTCCAGATTTTGGCGTACCACGCACAACGGGCGCAGACACCGGGCCAGGCTGTTTAGCCTTCGCCGGGTCCGCGCCCGCGTTTGAAGCGTCTGGAACTCTGGGTGTTTAGCGGCCGTACGGGTTCTGGTACGGGTTGCCGAAGGGCTGCGCCTTGCGGAAGTACGGGGCCGACGCCGGCAGGTACAGCATGACGATCGCCGCGACTCCCAGCAGGATCACGATGAGCTGCAGGATGCCGTAGGTGGCACCGAACTGGAACAGGCCGGTGAGGCCCAGGACGGAGATGGCGGCGAAGACGGTGCCCAGGATCCGTGCCCAGTTCTTGCCCTTGCGGACGGGGAAAGCGACCAAGGCGTAGAGACCGAGGGCCAGAACAGCGCCTACGACGGCGCTGACGCCGATCACACCGCGCATGCCTTCCATGGACCCTTCGGGGAGGTCCGTACCCTGCTGGCTTGCCTGCTGGTTCATGGCGCTGATGAAGGCATCAGCACCAGTGGTGGCCAACAGAAGCGAGCTGATAGCGGAAAGAATGCCGGCGGCAACGATCATCCAGAAGGCGTAGTTAACCATGGGCGGCACAGCGGTGGGACCGGGCTGCTGGCTGGGCCAGTTGGTGTCCTGTCCGTACTGCGGAGCGCCGGGAGCCTGGCCGTACGGGGATGACTGCTGGCCGTACTGCGGCGCGGCGGGGCTCTGCTGGCCATACTGCGGAGCGGCGGGGCTTTGCTGGCCGTACTGCGGAGCGGCGGGGCTTTGCTGGCCGTACTGCGGAGCGGCGGGCTGGGTGCCCGGCTGCTCGGGCTGGTTGGCATCGCCCGGGTTTGACGGCGGGTAGGGAGGGTTGCTCATGGCATTCCTTTGCTTGTTCGACTGCTGGTGCGGCCGCCGGGATCAGCAAAATGACCCTGCCCCCAGCGTGGTTCTGCTTCCACCGTACCTCCCGGGTCTGACCCTGCAGGTGATCCCACGCAGGTATTTCCGGCTCACGGCAAAAATCATCATGTTGGCTTACGCCTTCATGATGAAAGCCGCGGCAATCCGACAGGATTTACCGCGGCCTTCAGCCTGTATTGGCGCCGATAAGGCACGACGACGGCAGTTGCGTCAGCGCTAAGCGTGGCCCTTGACTGCCTTGAACCAAAGTTGGGAATTCGGAAGCCACATCAGGACTACGGCTACGGCGCTGACGAGGAAGCCGAACCAGTTGCTGCCAAGGCCCGTGCTGGAGCCGCCGGCACTGGCCGCACTGAAAATGGTGAGGAGCAAGGAGATGCCGGCCACGATGGTGAGGGCGAGGCGGGCCCACTCTTTGCCTTCCTTCATCTTCATCGCAAGGACTACCTGTGCCGCTGCCACCGCCAGGGTGAGGATGAGGATGATCAGCAGGATGGCTGCAACGCCAGGGGCGAAAGCGAAGAGGGCAATGATCGCGAAGAATCCGATCAGCCCGAACAGCAGGCCAAGGAGTCCGGAGATCACCCAGATGAAGTATGAAACCTTCAGCTCGGTGGGGAGGCCCTGGGTCTTGAACATTCCCGAGAATCCGCCCTGGGGCATGACGTCGTTGAAGTTGCGGGGCCCGTCAGTGGGCATTTCGAAGTGGAAACCAGGCTGCCCCTGGGCTGGCTGTCCAGGGCCAGGCTGCGGTGGGCCGGGCTGCGGTGGGCCGGGCTGTGAATATTGTCCCGGTTGCGACGGCGGCTGGTAACCCTGGGGTGGCTGGTAGCCCTGCGGAGGCTGGTAACCCGCAGGAGGAACATTGCCGGGCTGCGGAGGCTGGGAGCCGGGCTGCTGTGGCTGTGGTGCTTCGTCTGGGGTACTCATGGCATCACTGTAGACCGCAGGTTGAAGGTTGCATAGGAACTTCGGAGCCAACTCGCAGGTAAATACAGGCTGTTTGCCGAACAATTGCGGGGTGACTTCAGGATATGCGAAACGGCGCCCCCACACAGCCGGGGACTGTGGGTGGCGCCGTTGGGGTGAATCCGCGTCTGGAGAGAGGGCCTATGCGGCGGCCGGTGCGATGAAAGCGAGTTCCAGGTTGATGACAACCTTGTCGCTGACCAACACGCCACCGGCTTCGAGAACGGCATTCCAGGTGAGGCCGAAGTCCTTGCGGCTGATGGTGGTTTCGCCGGAAACGCCGGCGCGGGTGTTGCCGAAGGGATCCACTGCGACACCGTTGAATTCTGTTTCGATGGATACTTCCTTGGTCACGCCCTTGATTGTGAGATCGCCCACGAGGTCGAAGCTGTTGCCGTTGGCCTTGACGTGACGGGACACGAACGTGATCTCCGGGAACTTCTCCACGTCGAAGAAGTCTTCGCCCTTGACGTGGCCATCGCGGTTGACGTCGCCGGAGTCGAAGCTGGCGGTCTGGATGGTGGCGGTGACCTTGGAGTCGGCCAGGGTTTCGCCAACTTCGAGGGTGGCTGAAGCGTCCTTGAACTGGCCGCGTACCTTGCTGATGCCTGCGTGGCGGACAGTGAAGCCGATCTCGCTGTGGGAAGCGTCGAGGGTCCAGGTGCCGGTGGTGACGGAAGCGGGGAGAGTCATCATGGTGTTGCTCCTATATCGATTGGTTGTTACTGCGTGCTTGCCGGGTCGAGCTCATTGCTTGAAGCGTCAACCGAGCTTCGTGTCCAGTATAAACATGCATATGCATCTTTTATTCCAACTCCGGGGAACATTTCGGAAAAACTTTGAGTTCTACTAGCGGTAGAAGATTTCGGATCGCCCCGCTTCTTTGAGAAACTGGTAAACATGCCCCAAGCAACTGTCCACCTGCTTCGCCATGGCGAGGTCCATAATCCCGACGGCGTCCTGTATGGTCGCCTGCCGGAATTCCACCTCTCCGAGCGTGGCCGGGAGATGGCCCGTATGCTGGCCGACCACTTTGTGGCACGTGTCGGCCAGGGGGCCAAGATCGTCCACTTGGTCGCCTCACCGCTGACCCGCGCCCAGGAAACGGCCATGCCCACTGCAGAGGCCCTGAACCTGGAAATCACCACCGAGCCCCGGATTATCGAGGCCGAGAACCACTTTGAGGGGCTCCACCCCACCAAGAGTGAATTCCTGAAGCCCAAGCACTGGCTGTACTTCCGCAATCCGCTGCGGCCATCCTGGGGCGAGCCGTACAAAGAGCAGGCGGCCCGGGTTCTGGCCGCCGTTGAAGACGCCCGTGCCAAGGCGGTTGAGTTGGGTGGCGACGGTGCCGAAGCCATCCTCGTGAGCCATCAGCTCCCCATCTGGTCAACCCGTTTGACGGCTGAAGGACGGCGGCTGGCACACGATCCCCGCAAGCGCGAATGCACGCTCACTTCCCTGACGTCCCTGACATTGGACGCGAACGGCAAGATCGTGCGCGTTGAGTACACCGAACCTGCTGCCGTCCTGCTCCCCGGCGCGGCGAGCACCCCGGGGGCATAGAAGCATGGACAACAACCTCTCACGTCGCGGTGTACTGACTGCCGGTGGCGTCCTCCTCGCGGGACTGACCATGGGCCTGTCCGCGTGTGCCCAGGAAGATTCCCTCGCCAAGCAAGCCAAGGCAGGCGACAACAAGAACTACGTAGCCGGCGATGGTTCGGTGACAGAGTTCGCGAAGGCGGACCGTGCCGCCCCAGTGGCGCTCAAGGGCACCCTCTTTAACGGGGAGACGGTAAAGCCCGAGGACCTCAAGGGCAAAGTCACGGTCTTGAACTTCTGGTTTGCTGCCTGCGCACCTTGCCGCATCGAGGCGCCCCAGCTTGAAGCCCTGCACCAGGACTTCAAGGACCAGGGCGTCCAGTTCTTCGGCGTCAACCTGCGCGACGAGCAAGCCACCGCTGAGGCCTTCGACAAAACCTTCAACATCACCTACCCGAGCTTCAACGACAAGGACGGGGCTGTTCTCCTGTCCGTGTCCGGCATCGTTCCGCCGGGTGCGGTGCCCACAACATTGGTCCTGGACAAGGATGGCAAGGTTGCCTCCCGCGTGCTCGGCGAGATCGAGAAGAGCACCCTGAAGGCCCTCATCACCTCCGCAGTGGCGGAGTAGCACCCATGAACAGTCCCTTCGCCGAGACGATCCTCAGTGGATCGCTGCTGCTGGCTGTGCCGGTGGCGTTGCTGGCTGGGCTGGTCTCCTTCCTCTCGCCGTGCGTGCTGCCACTGGTCCCCGGTTACCTTGGCTACGTCACGGGACTGACCGGCGTCGATCTCCAAAAGCAGCGGCGTGGCCGCATGCTGGCCGGAATCGGCCTGTTCGTCCTGGGCTTCTCGGTGATCTTTGTTCTTTTGGGCGGCGCCTTCGGGCAGTTGGGCACGTTGCTGACCGGCCCGCAGAACGCCTGGATTACGCAGTTGCTGGGCATCCTGGTGATCATCATGGGCGTGGTGTTCATGGGTGGCTTCGGCTGGTTGCAGCGCGACGCGAAGATCCATGCCAAACCGCCCGCCGGCCTCTGGGGAGCACCGCTCCTGGGATTGACCTTTGGCCTGGGCTGGGCGCCCTGTATTGGTCCGACGTACTCCGCGGTACAGTTGCTGAGCCTGTCCGGTGGTTCCTCGGCAGCCAAGGGCGCGCTCCTGGCGTTCGTCTATAGCCTTGGGCTGGGTATCCCGTTCCTCCTGATTGCGCTGGCTGTCCGCCGGGGCATGGGAGTCATGTCCTTTTTCCGCAAGCACCGTCTGGCCATCCAGCGGATTGGCGGAGGCATCCTGATTTTGCTCGGCATCCTGATGGCCACCGGTGTGTGGGGAACCTGGGTGACCGAGTTGCAGTACTGGTTCCAAAACGATGTGAAGTTGCCAATCTGATGAGCGAGTCCGTGAAAGCCACAAAGAAGTCACCGTCCGCTGAAACCACCAGCGCAGCGGAAGGAAAACTCCAGCAGGCCAAGTCCGAGGCCGCACTTCCTGCCCTCGGTTTCAAGGGCATGCTCCGGTGGGCTTGGACCCAGCTGACCAGCATGCGCACAGCGTTGTTCCTGCTGCTCCTTCTCGCCGTCGGAGCGGTGCCTGGTTCCCTGTTCCCGCAGCGGCCGGCGAACCCTTCGGTGGTCACGCAGTACATCAAGGACAACCCGTCCTACGGTGAGATCCTGGACGCCATTCAGATGTTCGACGTCTACTCCTCGGCCTGGTTCTCGGCCATCTACATCCTGCTCTTTATCTCGCTGATCGGCTGCGTCACCCCCCGCGCCATTGCCCATTACAAGGCCATGAAGTCCCAGCCGCCCCGCACTCCCAAGCGCCTTTCGCGCCTGCCCGAGTACGGTACTTTGGCGGTACCCGCCAACGCCGGGATCCCGGCGTCGAAGGCCATCAACGATGCCGCCGGGCTGCTGAAGAAGCGCGGCTACCGCGTGGAGGTCAGGGACGTCGACGGCGCCCTGCCGTCCTTGGGTGCCGAGCGCGGCTTCCTGAAGGAAGTGGGCAACCTGGTCTTCCACACCTCGCTGATCGGCGTCCTGGTGTCCGTGGCCATCGGCGGCCTGTACGGGTACAGCGGCCAGCGCATCCTGGTGGAGGGTGACACGTTCGTCAACACCCTGGTGGGCTACGATCAGTTCACTCCGGGCACCAACTTCCAGAGCAGCGCGCTGCAGCCGTATTCGGTCCAATTGGACAAGTTCGAAGCCAAGTTCGACCGTGAATCCCCGGGCAAAGCAGGCCAGCCGATCGATTACACGGCCGTGGTATCCACCAAGGAAGGACCGGATTCACCGGTCAAGAAGGAAACCCTCAAGGTCAACGACCCCGTTTCCCTCGGTGGTACCAGCCTCTACCTGACCGGCAACGGCTACGCGCCCCTGGTCACCGTCCGGGACGGCGAAGGCAATGTTTCCTTCCAGGGTCCCGTCACGGCCAAGGTCCAGGGAGACAACTACTACTCGTCGGTGGTCATCAAGGTCCCCGACGCGAAGCCGGAACAGCTTGGCTTTGTGGGCTTCTTCCTTCCCACGGCGTTCGTCACCGAAGACGGCACCTCGTTCAGCGCTTCCCCGGAACTCTTCAACCCCCAGTTGAGCCTGAATTCCTTCTACGGAGACCTCGGCCTGGACAAGGGCGTGCCCCAGAACGTGTTCGAACTGGACGTCAAGGACTTGAAACCGCTCAATGCCCGCGACCTCGCGGCGGGCGGCATCACCCTGACCCCGGGCGCAACCGTCAACCTGCCCGAAGGCAAGGGCAGCATCACGTTCGACGGCGTGAAGAAGTACATCGGCGTGGACATCTACCACAACCCCGGACAGCTCTACGCACTGATCTTCGGCTTCCTCGCAGTCGGTGGCCTGGTCATGTCCCTCTATATCAACCGGCGCCGTGTCTGGGTCCGCACCGGAACCCACGCCGACGGCCGCACCATGGTGGAGTACGGCCTGCTGGCCCGCGGTGAAGATCACCGCCTGGCCGGCGAAGCCGCGGCACTCCGCGAGATCTTTGCCCGGGAATGGAACATCCCACAGACGCAGGACACCGCAACAACTACAGCAGGATCTTCCTCAACCTCGAAGGACCAGTAATGCCCGTCATCAACGAAACCCTGGGCCAGTACAGCGAGCTGTTCATGCTGTTGGCCGCCGGCACGTACACCGTGGCGTTCATCGCCTTTGCCTGGGACCTGGCCAAGAGCAGCAAGATGCTCCGGGCCGTGGACCTGAAGGCTGCGGCCAGCACTGCCGGCGAGAAGGTCACGGTTGCTGCCGGCCGCGTCGCGGGAGGCTTGGGAGGTCCCGACGCCGGTGGGCCGGCAGGCCGCGCTGAGCGTCCGACGTCGGGCCTCACCTTTGAGGGCGGCACCGCCGCCGGCGACATGAAATACGCCGGCGAACGCCGCGCACCTGCCCGTGTGGCCGTGGCCCTGACGGTATTGGGTGTCCTCATCCACGGCGCGGGTGTAGTGACCCGAGCCTTCGGTGCGGGCCGTGTGCCGTGGGGCAACATGTACGAGTTCCTCACCACCGGCGCCTTCGTTGCGGTAGCTGTCTTCCTGATCGTCCTCATCCGCCGGGATCTGCGCTTCCTGGGCACCTTTGTGATCGGGCTGGCTATCATCATGCTGGTGGCCGCATCTGCTGCTTTCTGGACCCCGGTGGGTCACCTGGTTCCGGCACTGCAGAGCTATTGGCTGATCATCCACGTCTCCATCGCAGTGCTCTCTTCAGCGTTGTTCACGCTGACGTTCGCCATGTCCGTGCTGCAGTTGCTGCAGTCGTACCGCCAGAAGAGCCTTGCTGCGGGCCGTCCGGACAAGCTGGGCTTCATGCGCCTGGTCCCCAACGCGCTGAGCTTGGAGAATCTCTCCTACCGCATCAATGCCATCGCCTTCATCGGCTGGACGTTTACCCTCATGTTCGGCGCCATCTGGGCCGAAAAGGCCTGGGGGCGCTTCTGGGGCTGGGACCCCAAGGAAGTGTGGACCTTTGTGATCTGGGTGGTCTATGCCGGCTACCTGCACGCTCGGGCCACCCGTGGCTGGACGGGAACACGCGCAGCCTGGTTGTCGATTGTTGGCTACGCCTGCGTCATCATCAACTTCACGCTGGTGAACACGGTCTTCAACGGCCTGCATTCCTACTCCGGGCTCTAAAATCGGGGCCTCGGCGCCAATGCGGGCCTGAGCAGGGGCGTTGTCCCTGGCTCGGGCCCGTCCCTCAAGAAACAACAAAACGGTGCACTAAACAAGCCTTTTGCCTGTCCAAAGCAGGTGCTACCTTGTTCAGAACCCGCTTGTGATGCAGCCCGCTAGCGACGCGCCGTGTTCTTTTGAGGTAGCTATGAACTATGTTCTCGCCATTGACGTCGGGACGAGTTTTACCGCAGCAGCCCTGGTTAAGCCTGACCAAGGTCCAACCCCTACACCGGAAATCCTCCCGTTGGGATTACATGGCAACGCCGTGCCATCGGTGTTGTTCTATACCGACGACGGCCGAGTGCTGGTAGGCGAAGCCGCCGAACGCCGGGGCCTGGACGATCCCCACCATATGGTGCGTGAGTTCAAGCGTCGGATCGGGGATTCCGTTCCCCTCGCTGTCGGCGAGGGCTGGCTGGCCCCGGAGGATGTGTACGCCACAATGGCTCGGTGGGTGGTGGACAGGGCCGGGGAGCGGGAGGGGACGGCGCCGTCGTCGATCATCATGACGCACCCCGCTGCCTGGGGCCAGCACCGGACCTCGGTGGTTCTCGCAGCGCTCAACGCGGCGGGCCTCCATGACATCACCCTGATCAGTGAGCCGGAAGCAGCGGCCCTGCACTACGCCTCCCAAACGCGGGTGGAAGATGGCAGCATCATCGCTGTGTACGACCTCGGCGGAGGTACGTTCGACACTGCCATCCTGCGCAAAGCCGGAGCCGGGGACTTTGAGTTGCTGGGACGTCCCGACGGTATTGAAACCCTTGGCGGCGCAGACTTCGACGCCGCCGTCCTGCGGCACGTGATGGGCCACGTCAAGGCATCCGGGGACGTGGATCCGGAGGCGCCGGACACCCTCGCAGCCCTTTCGAGGCTGCGGAGGGAATGCCGTGAGGCCAAGGAAGCGCTGTCCCTGGACAGCGAATCCAGTGTGGCAGTTTCCCTGCCGGGAACACAGCAGTCTGTGCGGTTGGTCCGCGCCGAATTCGAAGCGCTCATCGAGGAGCCCCTCCGGGAAACCGTGGAAGCACTGGAACGAAGCTTGCAGAGCGTCAACGTGGACTCTCAGGATCTGAGCGCCGTGCTGCTCATCGGTGGGTCATCGCGCATTCCCCTCGTGGCCCAGATGATTTCGGTGGAACTTGGCCGGCCCATCGCCGTCGACGCCGATCCCAAGTCATCCATCTGCCTGGGGGCAGCGGTGGCTGGTTTGCGCTCAAGGGCCGAAGAGGCCGTGGACGCGGCGGCTGCGGCCGCTGTCGGGGCAGCGGCTGACGACGTGGTGGCGATCGGCGCGCTGGGGCGCCCGCATACCGCCAGCCGGCCCCCAGCCCTGGGCGTCCGCACAGCAGCGTCCGCAAAGCAGGGCGGGCAGGCTCCCCGGCCGCGTGTCCGGATGGCTGCGGCCGCGGCTGCAGCGGCGGCCGCCTTGACCATCGCGACGGCGACGGCGGCCCAGAGTCCCGAAGGCAGTGGATTGCTGGCAACCGTGTTGGGGAACCAGGCCGCTGATGTCATGCGCGACAGCGGTCCTCAGGTTTCCGGGGGCCAAGGCAGTGTTGCCGGTGGCGGGAAGAACGGGGAAACCCCGACGGTGGGCAAGCCGGCGGGTGGACTTGAAGCCAGCGCCAGGGCCGGGGTTACCAAGGCAGGGAATGGGATGGGGAAGAGCCCGGCCCGGACCGGAACAACGAATGCCGGAACTGGATCTGGGGCCGCTGCGGGACCCGGTGCAGGACCTGCCACCGGCACGTCCCCGGGCACCTCATCCGGTGGAACCGCCACCGCCACTCCTGCGGCGCCGGGCACGGGAACCGCCGCTGCTCCAGGCACCACCCCGGCTCCCAGCACACCCACACCGGCGCCTTCTGGTGGCGCCGCCGGTGGGCCTACACCGCCCCCTGCAACACCCCCCACCACGCCGCCACCGGTCATCGAACCCACAACTCCACCTACAACCCCGGCTGATCCTGTCACGCCACCGCCACCTCCACCGTCGCCCGAGCCAACAGTGCCGCAGCCTGAACCGACGCTCACGCAAGACCCCCCACCGCCGTCACCCGAGCCAACGCCGGAACCGGTACCCCCGCCTGTCACGGCTGATCCCTTACCCGAGCCCTCGGAAACGGGCACCATTCCGGATCCAGCGAAGCTTCCGGCGGTGTAGCCCATGACGGGACATGACCCTAAGCCCGGGCACCTTCCACCCGGGCCGGACGATCACCCGTTCAAGGAACCTGCCGCCCTTCAGGAGGCAGCGCCACACCCTGTCCCGGAGCTTTCCGGAGATTCCGCGAAAGTCCGCGAGCTGCTCCTCGCCCTATCCGTGGGGTTCACGCTGCCTTCACCCCTGCCGCGTGGCCTTGAAGGCCATGATGGCCTGGACTCCATCATCACTGCAGCCATGGATGCGGGCTTGCTGCTGGCCGACGGGTCCGTAGTGGGGACGGTCCAGCATGCCTTGCTGCATGGAACCCCGCCCTCCCACATCCGGGCGCTGCAGCGTGAGCTCGTGGACAAGGTCCTGGCCGAAGGCCGTCCCTTTGGAGACCTGGCCCGCGACCTCGCCAGAAGTGGGATGCAGGATGCCCGCGTTGCCGCAGAACTCGAAGTGGTGGCAAACAGCGTCCTGGACTCGGATCCGCGTCTGGCCGTGGATCTCTATGCCGAAGCGCTTCTTGCCGGGAACAAGGAGCTCCACATTGCCGCGAAGCGTGCCCAGGCCTTGGCCGCCACCGGGGATCTGGACGAAGCTGGCAGGATCGTTGACAGGCTGCTCGCTTTGCCCGAACCTCCCCACCTTCGCCTGGGGGTGGACGTGGCCGCCGCCGTGTGGGCACAGCGGGGAATGTTGTCCCGGAGTGCTGACACGTACAGCTGGCTGGGGCCGGACAGGTTGCAGGGGTCTGCCCCGCTGGCCGCAGTGGCTATGATCGGCGCCGGAAATGCCGTGCTGGCTGAAGAGATCATGGCTGCCGCCGTGCCGTCCGGTTCGCCAACGCTGCTGGCGGTGGCTTTGACGCTCACCCAGGAGGGCCTGCGGCAGACCCTTGGCCCCAACCCTCAATTGGCCCTGCCGGAGCTCATCAGGGCCTCGGACATGATGAACGCCTCTGGCGCAGCGATTCCATTGCCGGAGACCCCGGGGGCCCTGGCGGCCCTCTGCGCACTCCACAGTGGGGAACCGGTTGTAGCAGACACTGTGCTCAGGGCGGCGTTGGCCGCGGGCCAGGGCGGGGATGCTGCCCGACCCCGGTTGTTCCTCCTGCAGGCCTGGACTGCCATGCAGCAGGACAACTCTGACGAGGCCCGATTGGCCATCAACGAGGCAGTCAAGGCAAACCATTGGTCCTTGGCACCCCGCGACGAGCTGCTGCTGTCAGCGCTGGAGGTGGGGCTCGCACGGCGTGGCAGCGACGTGCACGCGCTGGTGTTGGCGTGGGACCGGGCCCGGGAAGCCATGATGCACGTAGCTGTGGATCTCTACAGTCTCCTGCCCTGGGGTGAGCTGATGGTTTCTGCTGCACGGCTGCGCGAGACACGTCGGGTCTCGCACTATGTGGACGGCGCCTGGGAGCTCTTACAAAGGTTGGGGAACCCGCCACTGTGGTCAGTGCCGCTGCACTGGGCGGCAGTGCAGGCCGCACTGCTGAGCGAAAGCCCCGCTGAGCTTGCGCCGCACGCTGCCGCGCTGGTTCGGGCTTCGGAACACAGCCACCTGGCGTCCGTTCTTGCCGTGGGTGGCAAAGCCTGGGTTTCGGTGTTGGCCGGCCGGTTTGAAGCGTCGGACGTCGAAGCGGCGGCCCGCGGGTTGGCCGCCGTCGGGATGCCTTGGGAAGGGGCGCGATTGGCGGGCCATGCCGCCGCGCACGCGGAGGAACGGCGCGACCTGGTGCGCCTGCTGGCCTGCGCCAGGGACATCCATCCCCAGGGCGCTCCGGCCGGGGCGGGCCACGATCGGGTGGAGGTGCCGCACCATGGTGGTGCGGGTACCCCTGCACCGGACGGCACCAGCCCGGGTGCGGGGGATCCGTCCGGGCTGAGCGCCAGGGAACGCGAAGTGGCTCGGCTTCTTCTTGAAGGCAAGACGTACCGGGAGATCGGTGAAGCCATCTACATCTCGCCACGCACTGCCGAACACCACGTGGCACGCATGCGCAGGCGCTTGGGGGCCGACAACCGATCGGACCTCCTGGTCCGCCTGCGCCTTGCCTTGGGGGAGGGGTACCCGCCTCCGTGAGCGGCAACCCCCTCCACCCCCTAACGGAAAACCCCGCTACCCCCTAACGCTGGGGCAAGCGGTAGGGGGACCACCCCCGATGCCCGGTCCCTCACCACGGCCATACGTTGAAGGGGAGCCCGGCAAAGGCGCCGGGCCATTTACCACCCACCACAGAATTTGAGGGAGCATTCCAATGCCTACACTCGCACAACAGCTCGTGCAGTTCCTGATGAGCCTGTTCAACGATCCCGATGCAGCCGAGGACTTTGTCCGCGACCCCGAGGCTGCCCTGGCCGCAGCCGGCCTCCGTGACGTTTCCTCGGCCGACGTCGATGCTGTTCGCCCGGTGGTCCTGGACTACGCACCGATCAACGCCCGTTCGTCGTTCGACCGCGAATACAACACCGGCGGCAACCATGCCTCCACTGGCGGCGGCGCCGGCTGGGGTGGCCATGATGACGACGACGATCACGGCCACGGCGGTGGCGGTGGCGGCGGTGGCTGGGGTGGCCATGATGACGACGACGATCACGGCCACGGCGGTGGCGGTGGCGGCGGTGGCTGGGGTGGCCATGATGACGACGACGATCACGGCCACGGCGGTGGCGGCGGTGGCGGTGGCTGGGGTGGCCATGATGACGACGACGATCACGGCCACGGCGGTGGCGGTGGCGGCTGGGGCGGACACGACGACCACGATGACCACGCCCACGCCGTTCAACAACTGGTCCACGTGGTGAACAACTACTCCTACACCACCACTATCGATGACCGCGATACGATCACCGATCAGTCGGTGAACCAAAACATCTGGGCTGACGGCGATGTCACGCAGCTCTTCAACCAGGACGCTGTCATCGCCTCGGGCGACGGTGCCATTGCCGCCGGCGACGACGTGAAGGACTCCGGCAACACCACCTCCACCGATGACCACTCAACAGATAATTCGCTGACCATCAATGAGTCGGGCCCTGGCGACGTCGAGGTGGGCAACACGGACATCGAGGTCAAGGATTCGTTCAACGACAATTCGGACAACTCGGTGACCAAGGACTCCTACAACACCGACGTTGATGTCGACGTGGACATCGAGGACTCCTTCAATGAGGACAACTCCTCCCACACCGACAACTCCCACACCAACATCCACAACACGGATTCGTTCAACAAGGACTCCTACAACACGGAGAACGAGTTGGAAGTCGGCGACGTGGACGTGGAGTACACGAACATCGAGAACTCCACCATCATCAAGGACAACGAGGTGGAGCTGGAATACACCAACGATCACTCCACCAACGTGGAACTGGAGGACGTCCAGGTCAACTACGATTCCACGGTGATCCAGGACAACGAGTTGGAGATCGACAACTCCAAGGAAATCGACGTGGAGGACGTCCAGGTCAACTACGACTCCACGGTGATCCAGGACAACGAGCTCGAAGTTGATAAGTCGAGCTACACCAACATCGAGGACAACGAAGTTGACGTCGAATACAACGACATTGACCATTCGAACGTCATCGCCAAGAACGACGTTGAGATCGACTAGCGGCAAAGAGGTCCACACGGCGTAGCGGAAGCTGCGGCGCAGAGCACCCCCAGCAGTGCCCGGCAGGCGGATGGACGCCTGTCGGGCACTTCGTGGCCCCTCCGGACAGCAGCACCGGAACAGGCAGAACAAAGGACACACCATGGCGGAAACAGTACGGATGACCACATTGGTGGAGCAGGGCATGGCGCTGGTGGGGGAGCGGAACGACCTTCGGCGACGCCTGGAAAACACCCACAACCGCCTTCAGGATCCCAGCGTTCGCGTGATCGTGGTGGGCGAGTTCAAGCAAGGCAAGAGCCAACTGATCAATGCTTTGGTGAATGCGCCCGTCTGCCCTGTGGATGACGACATTGCCACCACTGTGCCGACGGTGGTCCGGCAGGGGGAACCGGCGTCGGCCGTTGTCCTGGTTCCCGCTGCGGAGGGTGGCACGCTGGAAGGCACTCGTACGGAGCTCGACAGCGACGGCCACGAACGAACGCTGGAACGCCAGCCCGTGCAGTTGGACCACCTGGCTGACTACGTCTCCGAAAAAGGCAATCCCGGCAACGCGAAGAACATCGTGGCGGCTGAGGTTGTCTTGCCGAGGAAACTGCTGGCGGGTGGACTGACAATAGTGGATTCGCCCGGGGTGGGTGGGCTGGGGTCAACGCACACGCTGACCACACTGACGGCCCTTCCGTCAGCGCATGCCATGGTGTTTGTCTCCGATGCGTCCCAGGAATACACCGAACCGGAAATGCGGTTCCTGCGCCAAGCCATGCGCATCAGCCCCAACGTGGTGTGCGTACTGTCCAAGACCGACCTCTATCCGAGCTGGCGGCAAATCGAGGACCTCGACCGGAAACACCTTGCCGAGGTGGGGCCGGACATACCCCTGTTCCCGGTCTCTTCGGAGCTTCGTCTCCAGGCGGCGCGTCTGCAGGACACGGAACTGAACGCCGAATCAGGGTTTCCTGAGCTGATCCACCACCTGAGGCACAACATTGTGGGGGAGGCCGCCAGAATTCAACGTCGATCCGTTGGCCATGATCTCTTGTCCGTGACGGAAAACCTGAGGCTCGCCCTGCAATCGGAGCTTGGTGCCCTGGAGAATCCCGAGGGCACGCCGCAGATGATCGCCGGCCTCAATGCGGCCAAGGAGGACGCGGACTCGCTGCGCAAACGGTCGGCGCGCTGGCAGATCACCCTCAACGATGGCATCGGGGACCTCATCGCAGACATGGAGTACGACCTGAAGGACAGGTTGCGCCGGATCCAGCGCGAAGCGGAAACCGCCATTGACCAGGGGGACCCCGGCCCCGCCTGGGAGCAGTTCACCCAGTGGCTGGAGCAGAGCACCGCTGCTGCGGTCTCGGATACCTTCGTCTGGACCAGCGAACGGGCCCAGTGGCTGGCCACCCAGGTGGCGGACCACTTTTCCGAGGACGAGGTAGCCCTGCCGGCGTTGAAGGTGGCCGATACGGGCGGCGTGCTGGACCCCGTTGCTGACATCCAGGAGATGGACAACGGGCGTCTCGGACCCCTGCAAAAAGTGCTGATCGGAATGCGTGGATCCTATGGCGGCGTGCTGATGTTCGGCCTCCTCACTGGCATCTTTGGGATGGCCCTCATCAACCCGCTCTCCGTCGGCGCCGGCCTCCTGCTGGGACGGAAAGCCTTCCGGGAAGACAAAGAGGCCCGGCTCAAGCAGCGGCAAGCCGAAGCCAAGATCCTGGTAAGGAAACACGTGGACGATGTTGTGTTCCAAGTCGGAAAACAGCTGAGGGACAGGCTGCGGCTGGTCCAACGGGCCACACGGGACCACTTCACGGAGATCGCCGAGGAGCACCACCGCTCCCTGGCTGAATCCGTGGCGGCTGCCCAAAAAGCTGCCGCAACCTACGCAGTGGAACGGGACCTGCGGATCAAGGAAATCCGGGGCCATCTCAAAGCAGTGGACACGATGGCCAGGGAAGCGCAGCAGCTGCTTGAAGCTCCCTCCATGGAAAACCAACCCAAACCCTCAACCGTCCCGGCCGGCTAATGGAACCGGGAATGGCCGGAGCCGCGGACCTGCTCCGGCACGCACGGGAAGTCTTCCGCGATGACGCCGCTGCGCTCACGGTGGTGGACGAATTGGACAGCCGGCTGGAAGGGCCGTTGCGCATCGCGGTGGCCGGGATGGTCAAGGCCGGGAAATCAACACTCCTCAACGCGATCATTGGCGAGGAAATCGCGCCCACCGACGCCGGTGAATGCACCCGTGTGGTCACGTGGTACCAGTACGGACACACTCCGAAAATCACGGTTTACCCGTTCCGGGGCGGACCTCAAAACCTCCCCGTGACCCGCGAAGACGGCCGATTGGTCTTGTCCTTGGGCGATATCCCGGCCGGGGATGTGGAGCGTCTGGTGGTGGACTGGCCATCAGCCGGCCTGCGCAATCTCACGTTGATCGATACTCCCGGCATCGCCTCGATGTCCGAGGATATTTCCGGGAGATCGGCGGCTTTCCTGCTGCCGGAAGACGAACCTACGGCAGCGGACGCCGTCATCTATCTCCTGCGGCACCTGCATGCCTCCGATGTCCGGTTCCTCGAATCCTTCAAGGACACCGCCGCCGGACGATCCGGTACTGTCAATGCCTTGGCTGTCTTGTCCCGGGCCGACGAGATCGGCGCCGGAAGGATTGACTCCCTGATTTCGGCAGCGGTCATCGCCGACAGATACAGCCGGGACCAGAACCTTAGACCCTTGGCCTTGGGTGTGGTGCCCGTGGCCGGGCTGCTGGCACAAAGTTCACGGACCATGCGCCAGGCGGACTATGAGGCCATGGCAATGCTGGCGCACATGGACCGGAGCCAGCGGGAACGAATGATGCTGTCCGCAGACCGTTTTGTCCGTTTCGAGGCTCCGCAAGGCCTCCGCCCGGCCACCAAAGCATCGCTCGTGCAAAGGTTTGGCCTGTTTGGGATTCGGCTGGGTGTTGCCCTGATCCGGGGCGGGACTGCTGATCCCACCGAACTGGCCCATGAACTGGCACGTCGAAGCGGGCTGGGCACTTTGCTGGACGCCATCAGCTATCTCTTCCAGAACCGTGCCGACGCACTCAAGGCGCGTGCCGTCGTCGTGGGTTTGGAATCATTGGTCCGCGGGGTTCCCAGGGAGCGGACGGCGCCGCTGGAAGCGGCGTTGGAACGGCTCCAGGCTGGCGCTCATGAGTTCCGGGAGCTCAAGCTCCTCGCCGCGTTGCGGACCGGTGGCGTGGGACTGGATGAGGAGCAGGAAGCTGAAGCGGAACGGCTGGTGGGTGGCCGCGGCAGCACTGCCTCGTTGAGGTTGGGCGTGAACCCGGAGGCGGATCCCAGGCAGATCAGCGAGGCTGCCCGGAGATGTTTGAGCCGTTGGCGGCTGATCGCGGAAAATCCGTTGACCGAGCCGTCGGCACTGGAGGCGTGCCGTGTGGTCATGCGGAGTTGCGAAGGGATGTTGGCCTCTATGCCGGCCGTTCGCTGAGTCGTTCGCTGAATTTTTCGCTCAGGAGCCAGACAGTAGTTGAGGGGAAAAACAGCAGGATCAGCCCCGCCGCGGCAAGGATGAACTGGGACGCCAGTAAAACCGTGGGCAAGACGCCGTCCGCGCCGGGAGCCACCACGAAGTCTGCGGTGATCACTGTGACCACCGCGTGCAGGAGGACCAAGGGCGCCAAGGTCCACCGTGCCCAGACACGGCGTTTGAAAAGCACCATCAGCAGGACGGCTTCCATGGCCACCACCAGCGCGATCATGGCGAGGCTGCCCAGGAACACGACGGCGGTGGATCCCTCGACAGCTTGGGCGTCACCGTCGGGAACCATGCCTCCGATGACGCCTTTCAGACGCTCAAAGTGGGCGTCACGGCCGAGGAAACCGAAAACGACGACGGCGATTCCCGCCACAAAGCTGGCAATCCAGAGGGAGCGGGAGAGCCGTGCGGTGCCCGGTGGCACGATGGCCGAGGCAATGGGAGGCGGCACTGACAGGGACATGCCCGGACGGGGTGGTGGTGCGGGGCGCGCTGTTGGCCCAATGACTGATGGTGTGGTGGAAGGTAACTGCCGTGAACCATCAGCTTGCTGGGCCATGTTTGCCTACTTCAGCTCGTCGGTGTCATGGGGGTCCGGCTCCGTGCGCTTGGTATCGCCGGGTTTGAAGCCGTTGCCTGTTGCCTCACCGGAACCGTCGGAGGGTTTGTCGCCAAGCTCGCGTTCCTTGGCTTCAAGGTCCGCCTTGAGCTTCTTCAGGCGGTCATCCTCGGCCTGGTTGCGACGGCGGGTTTCCAGATTACGGAGGAATTCGGGGTCATCGTCCGGAGCAGTGGGATAGCGGCGGACCGGCTTTGCCGTGGGCTTGCCATAGGGCCGGCCGAAGATGAACCAGAGGATGGCACCCAGGAGCGGCAGGACAATCATCACGATGATCCACGCGGGTTTGGAAATACCGCGTGTCTGGTGGCTGTCCGTGCGGATGACGTCCACCAGGGCATAGACGAAGATGACCAGAACAATGACGACGCCTACAACCCGGAGCATGCACCAAGTCTAGTCGCCGGAAGCCCATCACTGGACGTCCTCTACCGGCTGTGATCAGAGTGCAACCATCCGGCCCGCTAAACTTGGATGGTGGCTTTCCTGAAGTATTCCCTCATTCGCCTGGCGCTGTTCGTGCCGTTGTTCGTCCTCTTCGCCTTTTTGGGGGTTGGCTGGATCCTGGCGGTCATCTTCGCCGGGCTGATCGCGTTCGCCATCAGCTACCTCTTCTTCCAGAAACAGCGCGACGCCGCCACTGCAGCCATGCGCGAACGTTTCTCCGGGCGGGCCAAGCCCATCCGCACTGCCGGCGAAGTTGAGGACGCCACGGTCGAAGACCGCTTGGTAGAGAAAAACCCGGATATCGCTGTCAACAACGACAAACGCCCGGGCTCCTTGTAAAAAGTCTTTGTACAGCCAACGCCCCCAGGAAGGATTCCTGGGGGCGTTGGCTGTATCTGAACTTAGAAGCCGCGGCTCAGGATCAAGCCCAGCGAGAACAGCAGGCTGTACCCGAGGTTGATCATGCCGGTCTGCTTGAGCACGGGAATGAGGCTCTTGCGCTTTTTCCCATTGACCATCAGCCAGGCCGGCATCAAGCACGCGGGGATCAGCAGCAGGACGATCAGCATCCACGGCTTGGTGGGCGCCAGCACGATGACCAGCAGGATGGCGACGGCCAGCATCAACACGTAGCTTTCACGGGCGTGCCGGTCGCCAAGACGCACTGCCAGGGTCCGCTTTCCGGCGGCCGTATCAGTGGGAATGTCCCTGACATTGTTTGCCATCAACAGGGCGCAGGCGATGAGGCCTGTACCAATCGCACCGATCACGGCGGCCAGGCTGACTTGTCCGGCCTGGGTGTAGGTGGTGCCGAGCGTGGCCACGAGCCCGAAGAACACGAACACGAAGACATCGCCCAAGCCCATGTAGCCGTAGGGATTCTTACCGCCCGTATAGCCCCAGGCTGCCAGGACGCAGCCGATACCCACCAGGATCAGCCACCACGTTTGGGTGATGATCACCAGGATCAGGCCGCAAATCATCGCGGCGCCGAACAGCCCGAACGCGGCCCACTTCACTTGCTCCGGCAGCGCAGCACCGGAGCCGACAAGACGCAGGGGACCTACCCGGTCCTCGTCGGTGCCGCGGATGCCATCGGAGTAATCATTGGCGTAGTTCACGCCGATTTGGAGTAGGAGCGCCACGAGCGCAGCCAGGATCGCGTTCGGCAGCCGGAATGCCTGGAGCTCGTACGCCGCTGCCGAACCAATCAGGACGGGCGCGATGGCCGCGGGCAGTGTGCGGAGCCGGGCTCCTTGGATCCATTGTGCAGCTGTCGCCACGTGTAGTACCTCGTGTATTTCGCGGTTGATCTTGAGTCAGTTTCGGGAGGAAGAACGTGTCTATTGTCCCTGATGCAGTTCGGAAAGCCGTTCAATCATGGCCAGTCGGTCCGGTTTCCCGTTGGGCAGCATGGGCAGTTCCTTGTCAGCGAACACTGTTTTCGGAGCCAGGACTCCCAGCGCAGCCTCGCGCCGGGACGTGAAGCCCTTGATGCCTTCGGGGCTGGGATCGGTCACTGCTACGAAAGCTGCCACGGCTTGGCCCCACTCGCGCGACGGGACACCGGTGACGAAAGCCGCAGTGACGCCGTCGAGCTTTTCCAGCTCGCCCTGAATGTAGGCGGCGGAGGCTTTGACGCCGCCGGTGATGATGACATCGTCCGCCCGGCCCAGGACGGTGAGCTTGCCGTCGTCGTCCAATTCGCCGAGATCGCCAGTGACGTACCAGCGAACGCCGTCCTCCTCAAAGAAGGCAGCCTTCGACGCGCGGGCGGCGTCAAGGTAGCCGGCGGCCACGGTGTCGCCACCGAGCAGGATGCGGCCTTCCAGCCCGCCCTCGCCAATGCGGACCTCGACGCCGTCCAGCGGCTGGCCGTCGTACACGCACCCGCCGCAGGTCTCGGCGGAGCCGTAGGTGGTGACCACCTTGAGCCCCTCCGCATGGGCGGAGGCAAGGAGATCCGGTGACGCAGGAGCGCCACCCAGCAGGATCGCGTTGAAGCGGCGCAGCACGGCCAGGGTTTCGGGCGCGGGGGAGTCCAGGAGCCGCTGCAGCTGCGTGGGAACCAGTGAGGTGAAGCGGATCTTGTCCGTGAGTTCCTCGGCCGCCGCGGTGAAGGCCTCGGGCGTGAAGCCGTCAGACAAGTCCATGACCCACGGCCGAGTGCCTGCGTACAGCGACCGGACCAAAACCTGCACTCCGGCCACATACTGCAGCGGGAGCGCGAGCAACCACTGGCCCTCACCGCGCAGGGCCATGGCAGTGGACACGGACGAGGCCGCGAGGGCGTCGATGGTCAGGATTGTTGCCTTGGGCGTGCCCGTGGAACCGGAAGTGCGGACCACCACCGCGGCATCCTCGACGCCGGTCTCCACCGGGATCGCCTGCGGCTCGCCGTGGTCGCCAGTGATGATTTCGACGGCGGGGCCCTCGCCATGGAGGGCAGCCATCAGTGCTTTGAGAACGGGATCGATGTCCACAGGGTGAGTCCTAGAAGTAGTAGGGGAAGCTGGACCAGTCGGGGTCGCGTTTCTGGAGGAACGCTTCCTTCCCCTCCACGGCCTCGTCCGTCATGTAGGCGAGGCGGGTGGCTTCGCCGGCGAAAACCTGCTGTCCTGCCAGGCCGTCATCGGCCAGGTTGAACGCAAATTTGAGCATGCGGATGGCCTGCGGGGACTGGCGGGCGATGTCCGCGGCGTACTCCAGGGCTACTTCCTCCAGGCGGGCGTGGTCCACCGCCTCATTGACCGCACCCATGCGAACCATGTCGTCGGCCGAATATTCGCGGGCAAGGAAGAAGATCTCGCGCGCCGCTTTCTGCCCGATTTGGCGGGCCAGCAGCGCAGAGCCGTATCCGGCGTCGAAACTTCCCACTGTGGCGTCCGTCTGCTTGAACTTGCCGTGCTCGCGGGAAGCGATGGTGAGGTCGCTGACCACGTGCAGTGAGTGGCCGCCGCCCGCCGCCCATCCATTCACGACGGCGATGACCACCTTGGGCATGGTCCGCATGAGTCGCTGTACTTCCAGAATGTGGAGCCGGCCGGCACGGGCGGGGTCGATAAATTCAGCGGAATCACCCGCAGCGCCTTCTACCTGGTATCTGTAACCGTCCCGCCCACGGATCCTTTGGTCCCCACCCGAGCAGAACGAGTGCCCGCCGTCCTTTTCCGATGGACCGTTGCCAGTGAGCAGCACCGTGGCCACGTCAGGGGTCATGCGCGCGTGATCCATGGCGCGGTAAAGCTCGTCCACCGTTCCCGGCCGGAAGGCGTTGCGGACTTCGGGGCGGTTGAACGCGATCCGGACCGTGGGAAGGTCCTTGACTGTGCCGTCCGCGGAACGCTCCACCTGCCGGTGGTAGGTCATGTCCTTGAAGTGATCAAAGCCGGAAACAGTGCGCCAGCGTGAGGGGTCAAAGACGTCGGAAACCTTGGCAGGGAGTTGGTTGTTCACAGTCCGAGTCTAGTAATGGCCTTAGCTGATGCAGAACTCGTTGCCCTCGGGGTCGGCCATGGTGTGCCACTCGTGGGGTCCCTGGCTGGCGGTCCAGAGGTGTTTTGCTCCGCGGGCCTCCAATTGTTTCCGCACCTCATCCTTGTCCCGGCCGTCCAGGCGGACATCCCAGTGCACGCGGTTCTTGACGGTCTTTTGGGTGGCATCGGTCTGGAACAGGATGCGCCGGCCGGCCTTGGGGTCCGTGTCCTCGGCAGGCACGATCGCGCAGCCTTCGGCCCAGACCAGCTTGCCGTTGTGCGTGATGGTCTGGTCCTCGGTGGCGTAGCCCTGCTCGATCATCGATCGGATGAACGCCTCGTCCTGTGGTTCCACGCTCCACTCGAGGGTCTCGGCCCACCAGTCGGCGAGGTCATGCGGCTTCTGGCAATCGACTACTACCTGGATGTTCAATGTCATGGCCTCCACGCTATTCCCGACGCCGGGTAGCTGGTAGGCCTTTGCGGTCATGTTTGGTCCGGGTTCCAAAAGGTCGGCAAGTCACGGCCTTGTGGTCTTCTCCAACGTTGGAGATGTGCATACGTTTTCTTGACATATTGTCATGACATAGATCACAGTGGGTGCAGGAAAGGCTTTTCCTACCAAGGCAGCGTGGCCCCCGCGCCACGTCCTACTTCCGCAGCCAGGCCTCCGTGGACTGGCAGCCCCGTGAGAAAAGGACAGAAGCATTGTCAGAGCAGACACGCATCTCCAGCATCAGCCGCCGGCAATTCGGAATGACGGCATTTGGCCTCTCCGCCCTTGCCGTCGGACTTTCTGCCTGTAGTGGTGGCGGCACCTCCGCTGAGGGTGGCGCCAAGACCCTCCAGTTGGTCCTTTCCGGGGACACCAACCAGGGCGGCGCTTTCGCCGCGGCCGCCGCGAAATACAAGGAAGCCACCGGCATCACCATCGAGGTAGTGGACGTCCCCACCGCGGACATCACTACCAAGCTCAAGAATGCGGCAACGGCCAATGATCTTCCGGCGCTGGCGCGGGTGACGGGCCTGGACCCCCTTTGGGTCAACCAACTCCAGGATCTCAGCGACATCGCCAAGGCGCGGAACATCGATGGGAAGTTCCTGCAGACGGCCCCTGACGGAACGCTCCCGGCCATCCCGTCAGACCTCACCGCAGTGGGCTTGTTTGTGAACAAGAGCCTCTTCGACAAAGCCGGAGTGGCCTACCCCACCGCTATCGGAAACAGCTGGACCTGGGACGAGTTCGTAGCAGCCGTGAACCAGGTCCGCGAGAAGGCCGGTGCCAAGTACGGCATGGTGATGGACCGTTCAGGCCACCGCCTGCGCGCCATGATGTACGAGTTCGGCAGCGACGCCTTTGCGAAGAACGGCGATAAGTACGCCGCGGATGACAAGGCCGTAGAGACCTTGGAGTACTTCCAAAAAATTAACGATGACGCCACGATGCCCAAATCAGTGTGGCTCAGCGGCGAAGACGGCAACGCCATGTTCAAGAGCGGGCAGGTAGCTGCCTACTACTCCGGCAGCTGGCAGGTGGCCGACTTCAATAAGAACATCAAGGACTTTGAGTGGCTGTCCGTGCCGCTGCCCAAGAAGGAAGTCAACGCCACCAACCTCGGTGGCGGTTTCATGGTGGCCTTCAAGGACACGGGCGCGGACGAAGAAGCCAAAAAGTTCATCGACTGGTTCTACGACGACGCCAACTACACCGAGTTCGCCAAGCTCGGCGGCTACCTGCCGGTCAAGGAAAGCCTCAAGGTGGAGTATCCGTACCAGCAGGCCTCCTTTGAGCTCTACCAGCAGCAGATTGCCGGGAACCAGGCCAAGGGCGATAACGCCATCAAACGTGTCGTGGCCGAGGCCTATGCCGAGACCCCCTTCTCCGGGGACCCCTTGAGGGAGGAAACCGTGAAGATGTTGGGCGGCAGCCAGGATGCCAAGACCACGGTGGAGAACATCGTGAAGCTCTACAACGGCGCCTAGGCCATGGCCAATTCAACGCTCAGCCCGGCGGTGCGGCCGGAACAGCCCGGCTCACCGGCCGTGCGCAGCAAGTCCCAGCAACGGCGGCGCAACCGCTATGTCATCGCGCCACTGATCCTCATCGGCGTCAACGTGGCGTTGTTCCTGGTGTTCTTTGTGTGGCCAGGCGCCCTGGGGCTGATCTATTCGTTCACGGATTACCGCGGTGTGGGCAAGCTGAACTTCATCGGCCTGGCGAACTTCCAAAAGCTCTTCGCTGATAGCACCTTCTACGCGGCGCTGACCCGGACGTTCCTGTACACGGTTCTTTCGGTGCCGTTGGTATACGTCTCATCCCTGGGTATCGCCTCGCTGCTGGTCAGCAAAGCCACGCGGGGGAGGACAGCGGCCAAGGTGATCATTTTCCTGCCGTGGCTGATCTCGCCGATCGTGGTGGGCGTCATCTGGAAATGGATGTTCGGCCAGGACTTCGGCTTCGTCAACTTCGTCATCACCACGTTGGGTGGCGGCCCGGTGCCGTGGTCCAGCAACGGCAACCTTGCGTTGATGGTGGTCATTTTCGCCTCGGCCTGGGGCGGTACGGCCTTCAACATGCTGCTGTTCATCGCGGCGCTGAAGAACATCCCTGAGGCACTCCTGGAGGCGGCCGAACTGGATGGCGCCAACGCCTGGCAACGGTTCCGGCATGTGATCCTGCCCGGCATCGCGCCGACGTCGTTCATGGTCATCCTGCTCTCCACCATCCATGCGATGAAGGAGTTCGCCATGATCCAGGCGCTCACCAACGGCGGACCGGGAACAGAGAACACGTTGATCGTCCAGTACATCTACAAGACCGGCTTCGAACAATCCAAGGTGGGCTACGCGAGCGCCGCCTCCATGGTGCTGATGGTGGTCCTGTTGGCTATAGCGCTCATCCAGCTGCGCTTCAACAAGAAGAAGGGCTGAACCATGGCAACAGCTACCAAACTGCCTCCTGCTGCAGGGGCCAAACCCGCGGACAAGACCCGTGAGGCCCGTGCCAGGCGGAAGAACCTGTCCGCTCCGCTGACGGCCGTGCTCTGGGTCATCGTGGCCATCTACGCGCTGCCGTTGCTGTGGTTCCTCCTGAGCTCGTTCAAGCCCGGGAGTGAACTTTTCAGCTATCCGCTGTCCATGATTCCGCGGGAGTGGACGTTCCAGGGGTTTGTGGATGCCTGGGAGCGGGTGGATTTTGCGCAGTACTTCCTGAACACGGCCACGGTTTCGCTGGTCACCACAGTCCTCACGGTGTTCTTCAGCGCGTGCACTGGTTATGCGCTGGCCAAGTACAACAACAAGGGAACACGATTGTTCTTCGTGTGCATCCTGGCTACCACCATGCTGCCCACCGAAGTGATCCTGAACCCCACGTTCTCGGTGATCCGTGACCTCGGCCTGTATAACTCCCTGGCGGGCATCATTGTGCCCTCCGTGCTGACAGCCACAGGTGTGTTTATGTTCCGTCAGTTCTTCCTGACGGTCCCGGACGACCTCCTGCATTCGGCCAGGATCGATGGCGCCAGCGAACTGGCCATCTTCTTCCGGATCATGCTCCCGCTGTCCAAGCCCATCCTGTTCACGCTGGCCATTTTCTCTTTCCAGTGGCGTTGGAACGACTACATCTGGCCACTGATCGTGCTGAACGACCCCAAGTGGTACACCCTGCAGGTGGCACTTCGCAGCATTGTGGGCGCGGAAAACATCGACTGGCCCGTGCTGCTGGGCGCTTCCGTGATCTCCATCCTCCCGCTGGTGTTGGTGTTCGCGGTCTTCCAGAAATACGTACTCAACGCTGACGTCAGCGCAGGACTGAAGGACTAGGGGCCCGGAGTGAATCACCAAACAGCGTCAGTTGCGGTGGATACAGCGTTCCTCGACAAACTGATCGAGGCGGCCGACCGCCAAGTGGACACGCTCCTGGAAGAGTCCGACGGCGGCGTGGCGGCTTTGGCGCACCGCCCCGCCATGGGCAGGTTGCTGGCTTTGGCCACCGTCTACACCCAACCCGGATCCGTTCACGTCGGTTCGTCCAGGCTGCCCGGGCTCATGGCGGACTGTGTGGCCAGGCTGGAGTACCTGCAAGGGCCGACCGGTTTGTTCGACGGCACCAACCTCAGTTCGCCGCCGGACTCTGCCTTCACCATTAATGACGCCTGCATGGCCTTGGACATCCTGGGATCCCCGAAAGATGGCTTGGCCGGGACCGTCAGCCGGCTTCGCGCCGTCGTCGGGCGTATCACTGACGCCCTGGTCAGCGGCGGCGTTCACACCCCCAACCACCGTTGGGAGCTGTGTGCCGCGCTGGCCCGTCTTCACGCACTGCACGAAACGGAGGGCAATCCGCGTCCGGACATCCAGCAGCGCATCGGTCAGTGGCTTGCCGAGGGGATCGACCAACTGCCGGATGGAATGTACTCCGAAAGGAGCCCCCTCTATGCCACCGCAGTGACCAATCCGTCCCTGCTGGCGATCGCCGACCATGCCGGCCGGCCCGAACTCCTTGACCATGTCCGGGCCAACCTGACGGCGTTCCTCCCGTGGTTCGGCAGCGATGGCAGTGCCGAGTCCCTGTTCTCGCGCAGGCAGGACCAATGGAACAGGTTCGACGGCGAAGCTTTCCAGCTGCTGTACCGCCGGTTGGCCAATCAGGACCGGAACGGCGACTTCGCAGCTGCTGCGGCCTGGTTAGAGCAATTCCAGCTGCTGGAACCGGCCAAGGCCCTGGCCAGGGTTCGGCTGGATGCGTGGTTGGCCGCCAAGCTTCCGGCCGTGGAGGCGTGGGAAAGCCTGCCGGCAGCGATGGCTCCCGGGCATGCCGGCTTGGTCAGCTGTGGAATCCATCGATTCCGCGGTGGCCGGAGCGTGGCCACGGTCTTTGGCGGGTGTGACGACGTCTCGTCCGGCATCAGCTCCGGACTTGCCACCAATCCCACCTTCCTGCGCTTCAGTCACGGCGAGGCGGTCCTGACGGATGTGCGGCTCTCGCGGAGCTTCTTCGACCTGGGGCCGTTCCGCAGCCGGAGCGCCGCCGTTGATGGTCCCGCGGTCCGCCTCCACGATGAGCTGAGCGCCAACTTCTACCTTCCGCTGCCGGTGGATGTGCAGCGTTCCGACGGCATCTATCCTTTGGTCCACGAAGGACGCTTCAGCGCCTCCATGGACTTCGACAACCGGCCCATCGTGGAGCACCGCTTGGCAACGTCCATCACGGTCACACCGAATCCTGCGGACGGAACGGTGGAACTGGAGCTGGACTTCGACGGTGCCGAAACCTCGTACGCCCTGGAGCTGACCTTCCGCGCGGGTGGGCAGCTCAGCGGGGTGGAGGAGGCTGGTACTGGGTCCGGGACCTTCCAACTGACCTCCGGGACGGGTGCCTACCGCGTGGGGAATGACGTGATCGAATTTGGCCCCGGCAACGCAGCAGACCCGGACAGCCCGCCTGTGTACAACCCGGGGGAGGCTTACCGATATCCAGGAGGCTCGAACGCCAGCTACGGCGTGAAGGTCTACATCACAGGACGGACCTCAGGCAGCCACCGGGTGGTGCTGACGGGGAAGAGCGTGTCGTAGCTGGGGCAGGCCCGTTTTTTTGCTGGGCGGGCCAGCTTCTAGCTTGGAAGAAGCTCGGACGGGATGGCGTAGATCAGGACAACGGCCATGAGGTTCTTGGCGGCGTGGACAAAATAGGAGAACATCAGGTTCTTTCCCGTCCAGACATAAACCGCTACGAGGACCACGGCCATGCCCAGATACGGTGCCAACGCGGACAGCACCAGTCCTTCGCGGCCCACTACGTGGATGGAGGCAAAGACCACCACGGAGATCACGCAGCAGATCCAGATGTTCAGGTACCGCGACAATTTGCCGATCAGCAAATGCCGGAACAGATACTCTTCAACAAAGGGGCCCAGCAGCACCAGCAGGGGCACCATGAGCCATGCGGGCACCTGCTGCAGGAGACCTTGGATGCCCAGTTGGTTCTCTGAGCTTTGTGCTGTGCCGAAGGCCGCCACCAGCAGTGCCGTGAGAATGAGCATCACCACGATCGCCAAGGGGACCATGCCCAGGGTGAACCATGGGCGGGTGCCAAGGATCTTGAGGTCCCTGCCTATCACCCGCCAGGCTGAGGCCACCGCGAATATTCCGACACCGGCATAGAAGAGCGCATTAACGGCGTAGGATGCGGTGGCTGGCTCGGGAAAGAGCTGCAGCATCAGCCGTTCCACGGATTCACCCGCGAACGTGAAGTAGGCGGTAAAGGTGAGGTAGGCGGCCACTGCGGCGGCGTCAAGGGCAGAGAATCTGTACAAAGATGCCTTGGTGGAAAGAGTGCCCATGTGACCAGCCTAGCTTTGCCGGGTGGCCCTTGCTTGGCTACACTTTTCGGTATGCCTAACTTTTCGTTTCGGCGCGCCAAAGATGTCCGCCGTTTCGCTGCTGCCCTGACCGTCATCGCCCTCGCCTTGGGGATCTCCGCCTGTGGCGGGAATTCCTCCGCGGGAGGTGATGACAAACCCGTGGTGCTGACAACATTCACTGTATTGGCCGACGTCGCCAAGAACGTGGCCGGGGATAAACTCCGGGTCGAGTCCATCACCAAAGCCGGGGCCGAAATCCACGGCTACGAGCCCACGCCCGGCGACATCCGCAAAGCAGCCCAAGCGGACCTGATCCTGGACAACGGGCTCAACCTCGAAGCCTGGTTTGCCCAGTTCGTGGAAGACCTGGACGTGCCGCACGCTGTGGTGAGCGACGGCGTCGAGGTCATGCCCATCGCCGAGGACTCCTATCAGGGCAAACCCAACCCGCACGCCTGGATGTCGCCCAAGAACGTACAGATCTACGCCAACAACATGGCCAAGGCCTTTGCGAAGCTGGATCCATCCCATGCTTCAGAGTTCGAAGCCAACGCCAAGGCCTACAACGCCCAGTTGCAGAGCGTGCAGGACGAGATGGTGTCCAAGCTTTCCGTTCTCTCGGAGAAGCAGAGGGCCTTGGTCACCTGCGAAGGCGCCTTCTCCTACCTGGCCCGCGACGCCGGCCTCAAAGAGGTCTATATCTGGGCAGTCAACGCAGAGCAGCAGGCCACACCGCAGCAGATCACCCGGGCCATCGAGTTCGTGAAGCAAAACCAGGTACCTGCCGTTTTCTGTGAATCCACGGTGTCGGACGCCCCCATGCAGCAGGTGGTGGGTGCCACTGACGCCGAGTTCGGTGGGACCTTGTATGTGGATTCCCTGTCCGAAGCTGACGGACCGGTTCCTACCTACCTTGACCTCATCCGCCACGACGCCAAAGTCATCACCACGGCACTCATAGGAGGAACGTCATGAGCACCCCCGCAATCGCTGTAGAGAACGTCACGGTCCACTATGGTGAGGTCCTGGCCCTGGACTCTGCGTCCCTGACCCTGGAGCATTCCCGGATCTGCGGCTTGGTAGGGATGAATGGCTCGGGCAAATCCACCCTGTTCAAAGTCATCATGGGCATGGTGAAACCCGATTCCGGCCGGGTACTCATCAACGGAGAGCCACCCGCGAAGATGCGTAAGGACGCCGGGATCGGCTACGTCCCCCAAAGCGAAGACGTGGACTGGGCCTTTCCCCTGTCCGTCCGGGACGTGGTGATGATGGGCCGCTACGGGCACTTGGGATTCACGCGCCGGCCCCGCAAAGCCGACCGGGACGCCGTCGAGCACGCCTTGGAACGGGTGGAGCTGAGCGAGTTCGCCGACAGGCAGATCGGTCAGCTGTCCGGAGGACAGAAGAAGAGGGCCTTCGTGGCCCGTGGCATCGCGCAGGGCGCCACCATGATGCTGCTGGATGAGCCATTCGCGGGCGTGGACAAACGGTCCGAGGCCACCATCACCCGGCTCCTCCGTGAGTTGGCGGAAGACGGCGCCACCATCCTGATTTCCACCCACGACCTCCACGCCTTGCCCCAGCTCTGCGACGAAGCCGTGCTGCTGATGCGCAAGGTGCTCATGCACGGAAGTCCGGACACCGTGCTCCAGCCCGAGAACCTGGCCATGGCCTTCGGCCTCGACGTCATGAACAGGGGCTGAACCGTGGAATTCCTCCTGGAACCCCTGAGCTACGACTTCATGGTTCGGGCGCTCGCAACCACGGCCATCGCTGCGGTGGTCTGTGCGGTGCTGAGTTGCTGGCTCGTCCTGATCGGCTGGTCCCTCATGGGCGACGCCGTCTCCCACGCGGTGCTTCCCGGCGTCGTCCTCGCGTACATCGTGGGTGCGCCGTTCGCGGTGGGTGCGTTGGTGTTCGCGCTGATCGCGGTGACATTGATCGGGGTGGTCCGCAACACGAGCCGGGTAAAGGAAGACGCTGCGATCGGCATCGTCTTCACATCGCTGTTTGCCCTGGGCCTGGTCCTGATCTCGGTGACTCCAAGCCAAACCGACCTGAACCACATCATCTTCGGCAACCTGCTGGGCGTCAGTATCCCCGACCTCATCCAGGTGGTGGTGCTGGGCGTGGTGGCCTTCGCCATCCTGATCCTCAAACGCCGCGATCTCACGCTGTACGCCTTCGACCCCACGCATGCGCACGCGATCGGCCTCTCGCCCCGCAGGCTTGGCGCGCTGTTGTTGGGTTTGCTGGCACTGACCTCGGTTGTAGCCCTGCAGACGGTGGGCGTGGTGTTGGTGGTCGCCATGCTGATCATCCCGGGCGCCACCGCCTACCTGCTGACGGACCGGTTCTCGCGGATGCTGGTTATTGCACCGGTGATCTCCGTGGTGTGTTCCGTGGCCGGCATCTACCTCAGCTATTACCTGGACACAGCATCGGGGGCCATGGTGGTGCTCACCCAAGGCGTGGTGTTCGCGTTCGTGTATCTTTTCAGTCCGCGGCAGGGGCTGATAGGGACTCGTCTGGCGAAAGTTCGTCGGAAGCGGGCTGTCGCTACGGTGTAGGTCAGGCGTGCGTTCTTGCGGGTGAACGCGTTACTGTGATGTCGCCATAGGCGTTGCGGGCACGGATCTCCACTGTGTCCGTGGATTGGCCAGGTCCATGGGTGACGTCGAGTGCGTTGCGTACCCGTCCATATTTGGTCTTGAGGTCAAGCCAGGCCGCAGTGCCCTCCCGCACGCCGATGGACAGCGCACCCGCTGCCGTCTGCACCGTGAGGGCGCCCGCGGCCACTTCCCCTACCGTGATGTCACCGTTGGACGTTTTGACTGTGGTGGAGAGGCCTGCCCGTTCCAAGGAGACGTCGCCGTTGGCGGCGCTGATGCTGAGCTCGCCGGAAACGTGCGAGATGTAGGTGTTGCCGTTGCCGTTCTTGACGGTGGCAGCCCCGTCGATGTGACGGACGCGGATTTTGCCCGAGCCGGTCTTGATCCTGGACCGTCCTGCCGCGCGTTCCACGGTGACGTCACCCATGTCGGTGTGGGCTCGGAGCTCGCCGCAATGGTCGATGCGGATGTGGCCCAAGTCGGTCTTCAGGTCGGCGGTGCTGAATTCGCCCTCACAGCGGAGGTCTCCCATGGCGGTCTTCAACTCCAGGCTGCTGCCCAGGGGAACCTCCACGGCGATCTCCACTGCACCCCCGTCGCTGAACCAGCTGTGGCGGAATGCGGGGTGAAGCCTGACCTGCAAGCGGCCGTCCGAGTAGTCCACGGTGGTTTGCTCAGCCATCCTGACGTCCAGGCTTCGTTGTGCCTTGCGGGGCTGGACCGTCACCTCGGTTTCGGGGTGGTCGCGGGCCATGACCCGAATATCGCCGCGGACGGAGACGTCCACCACGACGGCGATCGGCCGGGGAGTCTGGAAGGTCGCCATCAGCGCGCCCATCCCGTGAAGTTCTGTTCGCCGGTTTCGCGGCGCCTGCCTTTGTTGGCCGAGCGGCTGCCGTGAAGCGCCTCGGCGACGGCCCGGACCAGCCACGAGTTCACGGACACGCCATCCCTGACTGCGGCCTCCTCAACGTGTTGCTTGAGCTGATCCGGAAGCCGGAGCGTGGTGCGCGAGATGCTGGTGCCGTCGAAGTCCTCCGGGGCCATGGTTCCCAGGATTGATTGCTCGATCATTGCCTCGAAGTCCCCGCTGGGCGGATTGTTGACCACGAATTCCGGGTCGCGGCCGCGGAGCCTCACCTCCACCGAGCCGGGGGCAAGCTCCAGGGTGATCTCGCGCGCGGCGTCGGAGAGAGCTTCGAGAAGGACCAACCGAACCGTGGCCTCCACTGCGGCGGTGAGTCGCTCGCTGAGGGCCCGTGCTTCTGGGCCTCCGGCCTCGGCGGCGGCGTCCAGTTGGTGCTGGACCGCAGTGACGTATGGGTTAAGCTGCATGACACCATTATGACGTCATTGTGGTGTCATGCCAAGGGTTTTCCGTCCCCTCATGGCGTCACCCGAAGTGCCCCGGCTTGACGGCGCCACGTTCGCCGGGCAGGCTGGAGCGATGAAGTCTTGAGCGCAGCCCCCTAGCTGCGGCTGCATCCCCAGTACCCACACGGCTTTAGCCACCCACTGCGGACTTGCGAGGATTCCTCTTGACTGACCACCTTTACCTTTCCGGCGTTTCCCACGGCTATGGGGATCGCGAACTTCTCAACAACGTTGACCTCGTCATCCACCACGGCGAGCATGTGGCGATCGTCGGGGAAAACGGCGCGGGGAAGTCCACGCTGCTACGGCTGCTGTCCGGTGTGGAAACGCCCGACGACGGCGCGGCCGGCCTGGGCGGCAACCCCGGCTACCGCGTGGGCTACCTCGCCCAGACCCATGGATTCTCTGAATCGGTGACCGTAGGAGATGCCATCGACTCTTCCTTGGCGTCGCTGCGTTCCCTTGAAACCCACATCCTGGACCTCGAATCAGGCCTGGCCGACGCAGACACCGAGGAACTTGAACTCTACGGAAGCCTGCAAACGGAGTATCAACTCCGCGAGGGCTACGCTGCCGAATCCCGGGTGGAAGCAGCGCTGGACAAGCTGGGGCTGGGAGGCCTGGACCGCCGTCGAACGCTTGGTTCCTTGTCCGGCGGCGAGCAGGAGCGGGTGGCGCTGGCATGCTTGCTGGCCGATCCTGCCGAAGCGTTGCTCCTGGACGAGCCCACCAACCACTTGGACGCGAATGGTACCGCCTGGCTTGAGTCCCGGTTGACTGCGCATCGCGGCACGGTAGTGGTGGTCTCGCACGACCGTGTCCTGCTGCGTAAAGTCGCCACCACCATCATCGAAGTGGACGCCGACCGCAGGTCCGTTAACCGCTATGGGAACGGCTACGAAGGCTACCTCCGCGAGAAAGCCGCCGAACGTGCCCGTTGGGTCCAGGAGTACGATCAATGGCTGGACGCCATGGCTGCCGAACGGCTCCAAGCTGCCACAGTGGCCGACCGTATGGGCTACGGACGCAAGCGCGACAACGACAAGATGGGTTTCGATTTCAAAGCCGGAACCTGGCAGAGCGCGGTCACCAGCAAGGTACGCAACGCCCAGGAACGGCTCCGCCGGCTCGAAGAGAATCCGGTGGACCGCCCACCGGTGCCGCTGACACTGGCAGCTCCGCTGGGTTCTGTGACCGACGTGATGTCCGAACCTGCGCTGGAAGCCCACGGCGTCAGCGTCCCCGGGAGGCTTCAACCCACCGATCTTAGGGTTGAAACCGGCCAGAAGGTACTCATCACCGGGCCCAACGGAGCCGGTAAATCCACGTTGCTGTCCGTGTTGACGGGGAACCTGGAACCGGCCACGGGGTCGGTGGGCGTCCGCGGCAAGGTGGGCTACCTGCAGCAGGAGCTCGACGTTCCCACACGGCCGGGGCTGCGCTTGCTTCCAGCATTCGCCGCTGGGCTGGGTGGCAACATCGATGAACACGCGGAAGGCTTGCTTCGCCTGGGTCTCTTCCGGCCCGCCGAGTTCCACGTGCCCGTGGGTGGCCTGTCCGCGGGGCAGCAACGCCGCCTCGCCCTGGCCCGGCTGCTCCTGGGCGGCTACCAAATCATGATTGTGGATGAGCCAACCAACCATTTGGCACCAGTATTGGTGGAACAACTGGAGGCAGCGTTGGCCTCATTCGCCGGGACCCTGGTGATCGTGAGCCACGACCGCGCCTTGGGCGAGTGGTTCGATCACTGCGCCCGCGTTGACGGCTCCGGGCGGAGCGCATCGGCAGGATCGTGGGTCCGGTACGGGATGCAGGGCGGCGAATTGCTCTAGTCCACGTTGCGGTGGTCGTCACGCGGTTTCCACTGCGGTGAGTTGTTGGCAAAGGGATCGTTACCCCCTGTCCTGCAGGTGGAAACACGGCATCGAGCGTCCCGAAACAACGGCGGAGCACCATGGGAAGGGAACCGGCCGAAAGGACTTTTCCCGTGATCATCCAGAATCTCTTCCTGCAGGGCATCTACCACTTTGAAGGAACCGGGCTGGATAAACCGGTTCCCATCCACGCCGAACTCTCGCACTTTGTTCCGGATGGCGTGGTCAACCAGACGCTGTACTTCCGTGGCGGCAATTCCAGCCCTGAACTGATCACCGTGGTGTTGATGCGGGACCGCATTCCCCTCCGCTATTTCCCCATCGGGGCCAAGGGCGATGTCCACATCCCGCTCAGGGTGGTGGAAGACACCGAAGGCGGGTCCGTGATCGAACTGTTCATCGTGGCCCCTGCCGGGGTGCGGGGAACCGTGGTGGTGGATCTGGGCATGGTGGAGCACTGATGAAAAAGCGGCTGGTAGTGATCGGAAACGGCATGGCCGGCGGCCGGGCTGTGGAGGAAATCCTGGCCAGGGGTGGTGCGGATCTGTTTGAGATCACCATGTTCGGCGACGAGCCGTACGGGAATTACAACCGGATCATGCTCAGCCACGTCCTGTCCGGTGAGGAAAGCGATGCGGACATCTTCCTCAATGACCTGCCTTGGTACCAGGACAACAACATCACCCTCCACGCCGGGGTCCGTGTGGATCGGATCGATAAGTTCAGCCGGCATGTCTTCGCCGCCGATGGCCGCGTGGTCCAGTACGACTACTTGATCATTGCCACGGGCAGCCGTTCCTTCCTGCCACCCATGGACGGCATCTACACGCCCAGCGGAACGGTGCGGCATGGAGTCTTCACCTTCCGGACCATGGACGACACCCGAAGGATGATCCAGTGTGCCCAACACGGGCTCCAGCACGATCAGCAAGGCAAGGTGGTGGTGATCGGCGGCGGATTGCTGGGGCTGGAGGCAGCGCGGGGGTTGCAGGCCCATGGCCTGGACGTCGCCGTGGTCCACTCGGGTAGTCATCTGATGAGCGCCCAGATGGGGCCCGACGGCGGTGCAATACTGCGGAGAAGCGTTGAGGCGCTGGGCATCGCGGTGCACACCGGAAGCCGGACCACGGCGATCCTGGGCTCGGACCGCATCACCGGGGTGGCCCTGCGCGATCAGCCCAACCTCGACTGCGACATGGTGGTGGTCACCGCAGGCATCAGACCCAACGTGGATGTCGCCGTCGTCAGTGGTTTGGCAGTGGAGCGCGGAATTGTGGTGGATGACCACCTGCGGGTGATGGACGAAGAGGAGATTTTTGCCGTGGGGGAGTGCGTCCAGCACCGCGGCGAGGTGTACGGGCTGGTGGCGCCTTTGTGGGAACAGGCCGCCGTGCTGGCCGACCATGTCACGGGCGTGGACCGCTCCTCGATATATCTGGGGTCCAGGACCGCCACCAAGCTGAAGGTGGCCGGCGTCGACGTCGCTTCCATGGGACTTCATGGCCCGGAACGGGACAGCGACGAGCACATTGTGTTCTCGGAACCCAGCCGTGGTGTGTACAAGTCGATCGTGATCCGGGACAACAAGATGGTGGGCGCCACCCTGCTGGGTGACAGCCGCAAGGTGGCCTACCTGACCCAGGCTTTTGATCAAGGCCTGCCCCTTCCTCAGGAGCGGCTCTCGCTGATGTTCGACCTCGGGTCACCGGGGGAGGAAGAGAGCGTTGCCGAGCTGGCGGACAGCGCCTAGGTCTGCAATTGCAACGGCGTTTCCAAGGGGGCGTTGGTGTCCGCGGTCCACGGTGGGTGCACATCGGTGTCCGCTGCCATCGACGCTACCCGGGCCGGGAAGGGCTGCGGCTCGTGCAAGCTCATGGTGACCCAAGTGGTGGAGTGGGCCGCCGGCGGTGCTGTGGAGGAAGACCTGGCAGCCACCTACTACGTTCCCGGAATTCCGTTGGACAAGGCTTCCCTGATGGCGGAGATCCGGGGCCGCGGGCTCCGCTCAGTGTCAGAGGTCTTTGCCGCTTTGGCTCCGGGCAGTGCTGAGGATGCCAAATCCAAGATGGGGCTGGCGTCGTTGATGAAAATTATGCTGGCCGGGGACTACGTGGACGAACGCGACGCCCGGTTCATCAACGACCGGGTCCACGCCAACATCCAGCGCGACGGCACATTCTCCGTGATCCCGCAGATGAAAGGCGGGGTGACTTCGGTGCAGCAGCTCCGGCGGATCGCGGACGTCGCCGAGAAGCACAAGATTCCCCTGATCAAGCTGACCGGCGGGCAAAGGATCGACCTCCTGGGGGTGCCCAAGGAAGAGCTTCCACAGGTTTGGGCCGATCTGGACATGCCCTCCGGGTACGCCTACGGCAAGAGCTTCCGCACGGTCAAGACGTGTGTTGGGAAGGACTATTGCCGGTTCGGAACAGGGGACTCCACGGGATTGGGGATCGGGCTGGAGTCCAGGTTCCAGGGAATTGAAGCGCCGGCCAAGCTGAAACTCGCCGTCTCCGGCTGCCCCCGCAACTGTGCGGAGTCCCTGGTCAAGGATGTGGGAGTAGTGGCCGTGGAAGGTGGCCGCTGGGAAATTTACATCGGCGGAGCCGCGGGCGCCCATATCCGCAAGGGCGATCTCCTCGCGACAGTGGACACTTCGGAAGAGGTGACCCTCCTGACAGGCCGGTTCATGCAGTACTACAGGGAGAACGCCAACTGGCTGGAGCGGACGTATGCGTTTGTGCCGCGCGTAGGGATCGAGCACATCCGCAGCGTCATCCTGGACGATTCCGAGGGGATCGCGGCCCGTTTGGATGCTTCCATGCAAACATCGGTGGACAGTTATGTGGATCCTTGGAGCGAACGCGATGATCCGCTGACGCCCGGCCAGTTCCGGACCTCCCTGCCCTTGACAGTCCTGCCGCAGGTGCCGGTCCGATGAGCGCGCAGCCAGTGAGTGCCGGGTCAGTATCTGCCGCTGGATCGAAGGCCCATCGCGTCCTTGGTCCTGTTGACCAAATTCCGTTCGGTGAAGGCCGGGCGTTTGGAATCGACGGGGAGCAGGTGGCGGTGTTCCGCCTGCGGGATGGAAACCTGCGGGCCGTCTCGGGTGTCTGCCCGCACAAAGGCGGCCCGATCGCGGACGGCACCATCGACCAGCAGGTGGTGGTGTGCCCCCTTCATCAACACGCTTTCGAACTCCAAACAGGGTGCTCCACGACGGGCGCCAACCCCCTGCGCGCCTACAGGGTTTTCGCAGATGAGGCCGGAAATGTGGTGCTGGAACTGGGCTGAACAGCAGCCATTTCCAAGCGGGTTTTGGCCCTTGTCCATGGCTCCTTGTTGCCTGCGTCACGGGCATTCGGGTTAATCCCGTAAGATAGACGGGTTGCGCGAAGCTTCGGCGTTCTGCGTTCTTTGTCACACTTCGGGTCCTCCAAAGAGGAAAAGCTCGAATTTTGTGTGCCAAAGACGCCTATGTTCCGGCATGGGCGTGACACCTACAGCAACACCCCAACCCACAAGGAACAGCTGTGCCGCAAAGTACTCCCACAGATCTCCAGAGCTCCAAGGCCTCATCTTCAGCCTCGGACTCCAACCTCAGCGCCGAGGGATACCAGAAGACCCTGAGCCGCCGCCACGTCACCATGATCGCCATGGGTGGCGCTATCGGCGTCGGCCTCTTCATGGGTGCCGGTGGCCGCCTGGCCTCCACCGGCCCGGCCCTGATCTTCTCCTACGCCATTGCCGGCGTCATCGCTTACCTGCTGATGCGCGCCCTCGGCGAACTCATCATGTACCGCCAGACGTCCGGCTCCTTCGTGAGCTACGCCGGCGAAATGTTCGGCAAGAAGGGCGCCTTCCTCTCCGGTTGGATGTACTTCATCAACTGGGCCATGACAGGCATTGCCGAGCTGATCGCGATCGGCCTGTACTTCCAGTTCTTCTTCCCGAACGTGCCCATTGAACTGTCCGCCATCGCCGCGCTGGTGCTGCTGGTGGCCGTGAACCTGTTCAGCGTCAAGGCGTTCGGCGAGTTCGAATTCTGGGCTTCCTGCCTCAAGGTCGCCGCTATCGTGATCTTCCTGGCCGTTGGCACTTTCATGGTTGTCACCAACGCCAAGGTGGGCGACGGCAACGCGTCCGTCGCCAACCTCTTCCACGAAGACGGCGGCATGTTCCCCAAGGGCGGGCTGGTGATGATCCTGGTCCTCAACGCCGTGATCTTCGCTTACAACGCCATCGAGCTCGTTGGTATCACCGCAGGTGAGATGGAAAACCCGGAACGCGAAGTTCCCAAGGCGATCCGCGCCGTCGTGGTCCGTATTGTGGTCTTCTACGTTGGTTCGGTGACGCTGCTCGCAATGCTGCTGCCGTCCGACCAGTACGTGGCCGGCACCTCGCCGTTCGTTACTGTGTTCGGCCAGATGGGCCTCGGCTGGATGGGCGATGTCATGAACATGATCGTCATCACCGCCGCGTTGTCCTCCTGCAACTCGGGCCTGTACTCGATCGGGCGTATCTTCCGCACCATGGCCAACAACGGCCACGCCCCGCAGTGGCTCACCAAGATGTCCACCCGCCACGTGCCGTACGCAGCTATTCTGGCGATCGGCGGCGTCTACCTTGCGGGCATCCTGCTCAACATTTGGCTGGGCGGCTCGCACGCGTTCGACCTCGCGCTGAACACCGCGTCCATTGGTGTGATCTTCACATGGGGCTCCATCTTCGCTAGCCAGATTGCCTTGCGGAAGAAGCGCGGCAACGTCTCCAGCCTGCCGATGCCCGGTTCGCCGTGGACCAGCTGGGTGGGGCTCATTGCCCTGCTGGCGATCACCGTGCTGATCGGTTTCGATTCCATGACCGACAAAGAAACCGGCGAGGTGTTCCTACTGGGCCTGTGGACCCTAGCGACCATCCCGTTCTTCGCCCTGGTCCTGTGGCTCGGCTGGCAGAAGGTCAAGAACAACGAACCCAAGAGCGAGCTCTTCAGCTAAGACTCGTCTGGTTTCCTGCGTTTCAAACGTACGACGGCGCGTGCCTCCTTCCGGGGGCACGCGCCGTTTTCGCGTTGCGAGGCCCGCTTTGCGCCTTATTCCTGGCGCAAAGGGTGCAGAGCAGGCCCCACAACGGGAGGGTTTCGTGTTGTGGGGCCTGCTCTGCGGACTAGCCGAGCTTGGGGATTAACACCGGTGTGCTCTTCTTGTAGGCCTCGTACCCGGCTTCGCCGCCCCAGGTCTTGTCGGCCTTCTTCTCCAGAAGGGGAATGCCACTGACCTTGGTGAGCAGGAGGGTGACGAAGATCGGGGAGATCAGCGCAACCCACTGCCAGCCTTGGAGCACCGGAATCGCGATAATGGCTACCCCGGTCCACAGCAGGATCTCGCCGAAGTAATTGGGGTGCCTGGACTTGGACCACAGCCCGGTGGAGATGAACTTTCCCTTGTTGGCAGGGTTGGCCTTGAACCGGCTCTTCTGCAGGTCCGCCACGATCTCGATGACGAATCCCGCCGCCCACACCACGAATCCAAGGATGGCCAGCCAGTCCAAAGCCACCCGGTTGGTGCTGGTGATAGCCACCCATGCCGCCGCCGCGGTGAAGACCACCCAGAGTCCCTGCATGGTCCAGACGTTCAGGAAGCGGATGAACGAGGGCTTGAGCTCGTCGAAGCGATCGTCCTTGCCGGCTTTGTGGATGCGCCGCGACAGGAAGGTGCCCAGGCGAAGGGCCCACGCGGTAACCATGGCCGCGAGGAGCAGCGAGCGTGCATCGATTCCGGGGGTGGCCAGCACCAGGAGCACCGTGATCACCACGTAGGTCAGTGAGCCGGTGAGGTCGAAGAACCTTTCCGTCTGGGCTTTAAAGGACGGGATGAAGACGATCCATTGAATGATGAAGGCCGCGGCGACTGCTGCCGTAAAGAGGGGAATGCCGGCGAGGCCTTGCCCATGGTGGCTTCCGGCCCAAGCGACGAGCGCCCCCAGCAGCACTACTACGGGAAGGGCAATCAGGCCCTTCCTGTCTGAATCCTTCACGGCGCGGTTCCTTTCGCAGTGGTTCCCCGTAACGTCTCATCGAGGTTTACCTAGCCTGTTTGATGTTCAATCTAATTTGATTACTATATAACCATGCAAAACCATCAGAAGGCTACCGGAGGGCTGGGCCGCCCGGCTTCCCGGACCCTTCAAGGTCTCTTCAGCCTCGCGAATGAGACCGAACGTGAGGTTGCCCGAACGCTGGGCCTCAACCTCACTGACTACAGGGCGCTGACCGTCCTGGCGGACTCCGGACCCGTCACTGTCGGAGCTCTTGCCGCGGAACTGGGCGCGACGGCGGCCACCACCACTGCGCTGGTCAGCCGCTTGGAATCACACGGTTATGTTGAACGCATGCGCAGTACCGAAGACCGGCGCCAAGTGCGCGTCAACGTCACCAGCGCAGCAGCCGGCAAGGTCAAGGACCTGATGCTGCCATTGCTGTCCGCCGCCAGCCAGCAGCTGGACGCACTGCCCCCCGAACGCCAGGCCTTCGTCACGGACTTCCTCGACGCCGTCCTGAACCTCATGCAGGACCACCTGCAGTCGATATCAACAGAGGGTGCCCGTTGAGAGAATTCACCTCCCCGCCGCTGGTTGACGCCGCCAACCACCGCAATGCCACCGAATTGCTCATGGAACGCGTGCGGACAAGCCCAGGGCATATCGCTTTCGAAGTCCGCTCGGCCGGTGCTGCCATCACCGATCCGTGGCGGCAGGTCACCACGGAACAATTCGTCGAAGAAGTCCGGGCCCTGGCCAAAGGCTTCATCGCCGCAGGCATCCAGCCAGGTGAATCCCTGGCCATCATGTCCCCCACACGGTACGAATGGGCACTGGCCGATATGGCCGCCTGGTTCGCCGGCGCCGTCGTGGTTCCTGTCTATGAAACCTCGGCGGCACCGCAGGTGACGGCGATTCTGGCTGACGCCGATGTCAGGCTTGCTGTGGGCGGCACGGCAGAGCACGCCGCTTTGCTGCAACAAGGCTTCAACGATGCTGGAATCGAGGCTTTGGGGATCTGGACCATCGATGCCAGGCCCGGAGCGGACCTGGCAGACCTGGTGGAGGGCGGCGCCGGAATCCCGGATCACGCCGTGGAGGAGCGTCGCCTGCTGGCAGACCTCAATACCGTGGCCACCATTGTCTATACGTCGGGCACCACGGCCGCGCCTAAGGGTGCACTGATCACCCACGGCAACTTCGTGGGGCAGGTCCTGAACGTTGCAGGAGCCTACACCGAGGTGGTCCGTGAGGGCGGGAACACCATCATCTTCCTGCCTATGGCCCATGTCCTGGCGCGCGGGCTCCAGCTGATCTGCCTGGCCAACGGCATGCGGATCGCCCACCTTTCCGATCCCCGCGACGTGGTGCCCGCGCTGGGTGCGTTGAAGCCCACGTTTTTGGTGGTGGTCCCGCGGGTCCTCCAGAAGATCCAGGCATCGGCCGCGGCCGCCGCAACACAAAAACGGCTGGGGCGCGTGTGGGCTTCGGCGCAAAGTACGGCAGTGGAGTGGGGCCGGTTTGCCGAAGCGCACGACGCCGACCCTACTGTCCGTGCCTCTGCAGGCCTCCGCATTCGCCGGGCTCTGTTCGACCGCCTTTTTTACGGCCGGCTGCGGAAACTGGTGGGCGGGCGGCTCGATTACCTGCTCTCCGGCGCCGGCGCGCTGGATGCGGAACTGTCCCTCTTCTTCCGCGGCCTCGGGCTGCCCGTGATCGAAGGTTACGGGCTGACGGAAACCACAGCCCCCCTGACGGGGAACCTGCCGGGCGCCATCAACTCGGGGTCGGTGGGCGTCCCCATGCCCGGTACCACCGTGCGTCTCTCAGACCAAGGTGAAGTGCTGGCCCGCGGTGTGGGCGTCTTCGCCGGCTACCGTCGGCAGGCGGACAACGCAGACGCGTTCGTCGACGGCTACTTCCGGACCGGGGACCTCGGCGAGCTGGACCATCTGGGCCGGCTCACGTTGAAGGGCCGGATCAAGGACGTTATTGTCACCGCCGGCGGGAAAACGATCTCCCCGGCCATTTGGGAAGGCTACGTTGAAGGCGACCCGCTGGTGGCCCATGCCGTGATGGTGGGGGAGGGGAAACCCTATCTCGGCGGGCTGGTGCTCCTGGACCCCGAATCCTTGGCCGCATGGGCTGAGCGCGAAGGGATATCCGATCTGAAGGGCCTCCGGATCCCCGACGACGGCGGCGCAGTCCAAATCGACGACGTCCGGCTTCTCGCCGTGATTGGCCAGGCCGTCAGTGCCGCCAATGCGAAAATCGCCCGCTCAGAGCAAGTTCGCCGGTTCGCCTTGCTGCTGACTGACCTCACCGAAGCCAACGGGATCGTGACACCCACCATGAAACTCAAGCGCGGAGCCTTCACCGAGCGAGCCCGCCATATCGTTGACAGCCTCTACACAGACACCCGGCGGCAGGGATGAGCCACACCATGAAAAGGTGGCTCCTGTCTTACGCCCTGGCCGCGGTGATCTTTGCCGTGATCGACGTCGTATGGATCGTCACCGTGGCGCAGCGGCAGTATCAGAGCCAGATGGGGCATCTCCTGGCGGCCAGCCCGCAACCCGTCGCAGCTGTGCTGTTCTACCTCGTCTTCGTTGCCGGGATCGTGCACTACGGGGTACGGCCGGCGAAGGCGGACATTGCGTTGCGCGGGCGGATTCTCGGTGGCGCGCTGTTTGGGTTCTTCACGTACGCAACCTGGGCTCTGACGGCGCTCGCTGTCCTCAAGGACTTCCCGGCACTGGTGGCCGTGACGGACATCGCCTGGGGTGTTGGTGTATGCGCTATGGTCACGTGGCTCACGGTGGTGCTGCTCCGAAACGTGCTGAAGGGGCGCCCGGCGTCGTAGGCCTTTTCGGTTGGGACTGTCAGGGGTCGGGTCTAGGCTCGATGTATGGAACACACCACCACCCTGACGCAGCACATTAAGGCAGGTCCGGAGAAAGTCTGGGCCGTTATCTCGGACATCCCGGGCTCGGCCGGCACACTCTCCGGCATCGACTCCGTCCAGTTGCTCAGCGAAGGTCCGTACGGCGAAGGCACGCGCTGGAAGGAAACCAGGACCATGATGGGCAAGCAGGAAACCGTCGAAATGTGGGTTTCCCAGGCTGACCCGCCGCGCAGCACTACCGTGAAGGCGCATCAGGGCGGCGCTGACTACACCTCGCGCTTCACCCTGTCCGAGCGCGACGGCGGTACGGACCTTACGCTGACGTTCGGCGCCGAGGTCCTCAAGCCGTCGTTCCTCAGCAAGGTAGGTATGGCGCTCTTCGGGAAAATCGGCATGAGCATGACGCGCAAGGCCCTCGCCAAGGACCTGACGGAGATCGCAGCAAAGGCGGAATCCCTCTGATGGCGGCTGCGAAGGTTGCGGCCCCTAAGATTTCACCGCTCCGTTTGGAAGAATTGCGCGACGACGACGCTCCGGACTTCCAGCGTGGCGAACGGTATGACGGCGTCAGGTGGACCAAGGTTTCTGCCGACGGAGAGGAACTGAGTGGCTCCGACTTCATTGAATGCGAATTGAATGGTGTCTCCTTCAATGAGGCGCAGTTGCGGGGTGCAACGTTCCGCGAGTGCATTCTGGCCGAGCCGTACGCGCCGGTCTTCACCGCCGCGCGGAGCTCCTGGCAGGACGTGGAAATCAGCAACCCTCGATGGGGCTCAGCTGAACTGTATGAGGGGAACTGGCGCTCGGTCCGGATCGACGGCGGCAAGCTGGACTATGTGAACCTGCGCGGCTCCAAGCTCATGGACCTTCAGATCTCGGACTGCATCATCAACGAGTTGGATCTCGGTGGCTGCGCAGGCACCAGGATCGCCCTGAAGAATTGCACTATCGGCACCTTGGACGTTACCGGGGCAAAGCTCAAGGATGTTGATCTGCGGACCTCGGAGTTCCGTGGCATCAACGGATTGGCCGGGCTGGCGGGGGTTGTTATCGATGACTACCAACTCAGCCTCATGGCACCCCTTCTGGCTGGTCACCTTGGGATCCGGGTGGTGTGATCCCGGGCTTCCGGTACTGCGTCGGTTCCTGTGCGGGCCGGTCAACAAATGACGTCAGCTGTTGACCGTCCCGTCGGGCCGTGTAATCTTTATAGAACGAACGGTCGGTATATTATTCCAGGCCGGTCCCTTTCACTTTCGCGAAGGATGTTCTCATGGTCGAGGCTTTTCTTGTTGGCGGCGCACGTACGCCTGTAGGTCGCTACGGTGGGGCACTGTCCTCCGTTCGCCCGGACGATCTCGCAGCACTGGTGGTCCGGGAAGCAGTGGCGCGTGCCGGCGTCGATCCTGACTCCATTGACGAGGTGATCCTCGGCAACGCCAACGGCGCAGGCGAGGAAAACCGGAACGTGGCCCGTATGGCCACCATTCTTGCCGGACTTCCCCTCCACATTCCCGGCATCACCGTGAACCGCCTGTGTGCCTCCGGCCTGAGCGCCATCATCATGGCCAGCCACATGATCAAATCCGGTGCCGCGGACATCGTGGTGGCCGGCGGCGTCGAATCCATGAGCCGCGCCCCGTGGGTTCAGGAGAAGCCCACCACGGCGTTCGCCAAGCCCGGACAGATCTTCGACACCTCCATCGGCTGGCGCTTCGCCAACCCGCTCTTCACCAAGGGCGAGCTCTCACGCGACGGCAAAATGACCTATTCCATGCCGGAAACGGCTGAGGAAGTAGGCCGTGTGGACAAGATTTCACGTGAGGATGCTGACGCCTTTGCCGTCCGTTCACACCAGCGCGCACTGGCAGCCATTGCGGGCGGTCGCTTCAAGGAAGAGATTGTTCCCGTGACGGTCAAGACCCGGAAGTCCGAGACCGTGGTGGACACCGACGAAGGACCCCGCGAAGGCACCACCATGGACGTCCTGGCGGGGTTGCGACCCGTTGTGCCCGGCGGATCCGTGGTCACGGCCGGCAACTCGTCCACGCTCAACGACGGCGCCTCGGCCATCATTGTCGCGTCGGAAGCTGCCATCAAGAAGTTCGGATTGGTGCCCCGCGCCCGTATCGTCGACGGTGCTTCAGCGGGTTGCGAGCCCGAGATCATGGGCATCGGTCCCGTCCCGGCCACGCAAAAGATCCTGGCACGCACTGGGCTCACCGTGGACCAGTTGGGCGCGGTGGAACTCAACGAAGCTTTCGCCACGCAGTCGCTGGCCAGCATGCGCCGTCTCGGCCTGGATCCCGAAATTGTGAACAACGACGGCGGCGCCATCAGTTTGGGGCACCCTCTCGGTTCCAGCGGCTCACGGATCGCGATCACGCTGCTGGGCCGCATGGAGCGTGAACTCGCCTCGGTTTCCGGACCGAAGCTGGGGTTGGCCACGATGTGCATCGGCGTTGGACAGGGCACCGCAATGCTGCTGGAAGGCGTGTAATGGCACTGAACCCGGAAGACTTCACCACCCTCCTGCTTGAGGAACGCGAGGACCGCCTCACTGTCCTGCTGAACCGTCCCGAGGTCCGCAACGCGATCGACCAGACCATGGTGGACGAGCTTCACCAGGTGTGTGCTGAACTGGAGCGGAACCCCAAAGTACTGATCATCGCCGGGACGGACGGGGTGTTCGCTTCCGGCGCCGACATTGGGCAGTTGCGCGAACGACGCCGTGACGACGCCCTGCAGGGGATCAACTCCACCATCTTTGTCCGGATCGCCAAGCTGCCCATGCCCGTCATCGCGGCCTTGGACGGGTACTGCCTGGGCGGGGGCGCTGAACTCGCCTATGCGGCGGACTTCCGCATCGGGACTCCGAGCGTCAGGATTGGTAACCCGGAAACCGGCCTGGGAATCCTCGCCGCGGCAGGTGCCAGCTGGCGGCTCAAGGAACTCGTGGGTGAACCAAAGGCCAAGGAAATCCTTCTGGCTGGTGCCGTGCTTCGCGCCGAGGAAGCCTTGCGGATCAGCCTCATCACCGAAATCCACGAAGCCCCCGAGCTCATGGACGCTGCGCACAAACTGGCCGATCGGATCGGCCGCCAGGATCCCTTGGCGGTGCGCATCACCAAATCCGTGTTCCACGCTCCGGCCGAAGCCCACCCGCTGATCGATACGCTGGCCCAGGGAATCCTTTTTGAGTCCCAAGCCAAGTTTGACCGGATGCAGGCTTTCCTGGACAAAAAATCGGCGAAGGCTACGCAAGACACGGACGCATCCGCCACCTCCGCTCCGACTTCCGGCAACAACGACAGGACCCAGAAATGACCGAAGCTCCCGCCATCCCGCACGTCGTAGGAGTATTGGGCGGAGGCCGGATGGGTGCCGGCATCGCCCATGCCTTCCTCGTCAAAGGAGCCACTGTGATTGTGGTGGAACGCGATCACGAGGCAGCGGCCGGAGCGCAAGGCCGCGTTGCTGAGGCCGTGGCCAAGTCTGCTGCCCGCGGGACCCTGAACGAAACCCCCGACCAGGCGATGTCCCGTTTCAGCACCTCCACGGACTACGAATCCTTCATCCACTGCGGCCTCGTGGTGGAGGCCGTGCCTGAGGACTACGACCTCAAAGTGTCGGCGCTGAAAGCTGTGGAGGAGCACTTGTCCGCTGATGCTTTCCTGGCATCGAACACGTCCTCGCTCTCCGTCACCGGCCTCGCCAACGAACTCCGCCGCCCGGGGAACTTTGTGGGGCTGCACTTCTTCAACCCAGTCCCGGCCTCCACCCTCATCGAGGTGGTGCTGGCCAAGGAGACGTCTCCCGAACTCGCTGTTGCGGCGAAAATCTGGACTGAGGCACTCGGCAAGACCGCCGTCGTCGTGAATGACGCGCCCGGGTTCGCTTCCTCGCGCCTGGGTGTGGCGATTGCCCTCGAAGCGATGCGCATGGTGGAGGAAGGCGTGGCATCGGCTGAAGACATCGATGCCGCCATGGTCCTTGGCTACAAACACCCCACGGGCCCCCTGAAAACTACCGACATTGTGGGCCTGGACGTCCGGCTGGGCATCGCCGAATACCTGCATTCCACGTTGGGTGACCGTTTCGCTCCGCCACAGATCCTCCGCGACAAAGTGGCTCGGGGTGAACTCGGGCGTAAGACGGGCAAGGGTTTCTTCGACTGGAAAGACTGACGACAGCGGACGGTTAGGCTAACCGGGTGACTTCAATCGAACCCATCACCCTGACCGGAAAATTCGTGACGCTGGAACCGTTGAGCCAGGAACACCATGACGGGCTGGTGGATGCAGCCCGCGACGGTGACCTCTGGAAGCTTTGGTACACCTCGGTCCCGTCCCCGGAAGGCATGGCGGGTGAAATCGATCGCCGCTTGGATTTGTTGGCGAAAGGCTCCATGGTGCCTTTCGCCACGCGCTCCAACGCCACCGGCAAGCTCATCGGCATGACGACGTACATGAATATCGACGCCGCGACCCCTCGCGTGGAGATCGGTTCGACGTGGAACGCTGCGTCTGCACACGGCACGGGAACCAACCCGGATTCCAAGCTGCTGCTCCTGCGGCACGCCTTTGAGACACTGGGCTGCCCGGCCGTGGAGTTCCGGACGCATTGGCTGAACCACCAGTCCCGTGAAGCCATTTCCCGGCTCGGCGCCAAGCAGGACGGCGTCCTCCGGAACCACTCGCGCAGCGCCGACGGAGCGCTGCGCGACACCGTGGCCTTTTCCATCCTCGAGCACGAATGGCCCGCCGTGCGCAACGGCCTGGAGTTCCGGTTGTCAAAGCAGCGCTGACTGTTCCGGAAAGGTCTTTTCCCCCTTGCCCGGCAGGCGTAATCTAGCCAACACATTGCCCCGGTACGCGGCCGACTGGTGGGCGAGCCGCGACTTCCGCGAATGCGGAACCGGAGCCCCATCGAGCGGTTAAAAAAGGGGATTCACCATGGCAACTCATCACTTACGACGGCGGCACACGGCCCTTGCGGGCGGGCTCGCCATTTTGGCACTTTGTTTAGGCTTCACGGTCAGTCCGGCCAGCGCCGCACCGCCGACTCCGGTTGATTACGTAGCCCTCGGGGACTCGTACACGGCCGGGACCGGAGCGGGCGATCTTGCCGGACCTTTCCCAGCCGTTCCCTGCTGGCAAAGCGCCGGCGGATACGTGGATATCGTCGACGCTTCCACCCGGGTAACCCTTATTGATAATGCTGCTTGCCATGGTGCGTTTCTTGGGCCGGTGGGAACTTCCACACCCGTCGCACAGCAAATCGCGGAACTGAGTGGAACCGCCCTCAACAGCGAGACAGATTTGGTGAGCATCACAGCCGGTGCCCTGGATGCTGGAAGCGGGCTCGCGTTGCAGGCCTGCTCCACTCCCGACACACAGACATGCGCGGTCATCGTTGCCGGGATCATCCAGAACCTCGGCACTGTCGAAGCGGCCCTGGAAGCCACGTACCAGTCAATCCAGTTGGCTGCGCCGAACGCCACCGTTGTTGTCCTGGGGTACCCCCGGCTTTTTGATCCAGCGAAGGGCGACATCGTGGTGGGGGGAGTCACCGTGGTCCCGGTAGCCAACCAGATACTCGTCAACCAGGCAGTGGACGCTCTCAACGCCACTATTGCCAAGGCTGTAGCTGAAAGCGGCACCTCTGCGGTGTTCGTTGACGTCACCAAACGGTTCACGGGCCATGCGGTGAACTCGGACAACCCCTGGATCGTGCTGGACCTCACCCAGCCGTTGTTGGACGCGAACTTCCACCCCAACGACGCCGGACATCAAGCCTACGCATCAGTCATGCTTTCTTCCGTGCAGCTGAATAAGCTCGTCAAGCGATAGGGCAGCCTCGCCGAGGGGTGGGCTTTCGGCAGTAACCGTGATTGCCAACCTCGAGAGCCAATCCCTCGGCGGTACCCTCACGCACTTATCCTCAATGTGCTTAGCTGGCTCCTATGGAAGGAACCACGTCAGCTCACCAAGCCGTTCGCTGGGACGGTGCAGTCAACGCCTGGAAAATTGCCGGGGACGTCTACCGGATGGGCCGGCACGAATGGGTCACCGAGACGGGTTGGCAGCAGATGTACGACGACGGCGTCCGCACCGTGATCGATCTCCGCGCCTCCCGGGAGCGTCGACAACGCGACACCGATCCCGAGGTGCCGGATGACGTGAAGGCGCGTATCGACGTCGTCCATTGCCCCACTGAGGATCCGGACCACAGCGACTTCAATGAGTTGTTCGGCCCGTATCTGAAGGACCCGGCGCAGTACGGTGACTATTTGCACCTTTTCGGGGAGAAGATCGCGGCGGTTTTCAAAGCAATAGCTTCTTCGCCGGGGAAGGTGGTGGTTCATTGTTCGGCGGGCAGGGACCGCAGCGGGGTGATCGCGCTGATGCTGCAGCGGCTGGCGGGTATGGGTGACGAGGACATCGTTCGTGGCTACGAGCTCGCCGCCCGTGGGATCAACGAGCGGCATCGAACGCATGGCGCCCCGCACGCCCATGATCCGTACCTGTCTGACGACGAGCTTGAGGCCATGTTGGCGCAGCGGCGGGCGGGCCTGCGGGACTTCCTTGGTTCGATCGACGCGGTGGCTTTCCTGGCGGCCAATGGCGTCTCTGAGCTGGAGATCGCGGCGGTTCGGGCGAAGCTGGTCCCTGCGCTTCCGCGCGCTGCTAACATGCAGGATTGATCACACTTGCCGAACGGAACGGACCTGCCATGAATGCTGGTGCCCGCGTCACCATCGTGACCCGAACCAAGAACCGCCCGCTTTTCCTGGCCCGGGCCTTGGACGACATTTTCGCCCAGACGTTCCAGGACTTCGAGTTGGTGATTGTGAACGACGGCGGCAACCCGGCCGACGTCGATCGCCTCACGTCCCAGCGGGCCGACGGCGAGCGGGAGCGGATCACCACGCTCCACCATCCCGAGTCCGTGGGGATGGAAGCGGCGTCGAACGCGGGTATCAAAGCCGGATCCGGTGAGTTCATTGTGATCCATGATGACGATGACTTCTGGGCCCCGAACTTCCTGGAGAGCACCGTGGCTTACCTGGATGAGCCTGCGCATGGAGCCGAAAGTGGCGTCATGGTCCGGACCGAGATCGTCATCGAGGAACTGGTGGGGGACCGGATTGAGCCGATCCGCCGTGAGCTCTTCTGGGCGGGTATGCAGCAGATCACCCTTGCGGACATGCTGAAGATCAACCGGGCCGTTCCCATTTCCTTCCTGTACCGCCGGAGCCTGCACGATGCTGTGGGCTACTACAACGAGGACCTCCCCGTGGTGGGCGACTGGGAGTTCCACTTGCGCACCCTCAGCCACTCGCGCGTGGGGTTTATCGACGGCGAACCGCTCGCGTTTTGGTCTCAACGGCCGGAGTCCGAGGGACATGATGGCAACAGCATTTTCGCAAAGGCCGCCGAACATGCCCGCTACGATGCCTTGGTCCGCGATGAGCATCTTCGCGATGGCGTCGCCCAGGGAGGGCTTGGCGGGATGCTGTACCTGACCCGCGTCCTGGCTGAGCAGGAAGAGCTCATCCGCGCGCAGGAGCGTCGCCTCGACGAGGCAGGTGCCAAGCTGGACCATGTTCTGGAGCGGCTGGATGCCCTGAACCAGACGGTCATTGCCCGGACCAGTGTGGGGGAGTTCCTCAAGAAGCCGCTGTTGTTGGCGAAGAAGTTGGGCGGCAAGGGCTAAGCCTCCCCGCAGGGACGTCCCGGATAGGGGCGTCCCGCAAAATAACTGCTGTACTCCTCCGGGCATTCATGTACCCTGTATATATTACCGAACGGCCGGTCAGTAATGTTGGCTCCAGCCAGCAATGACCGTGCCGATTTCACGTGCCTTGGAAGGACCCGTCGACGATGACCACTACCGCAGTCGCCCCGGAAACCACAGCCGTTGCAACCGTCCCCAGCTACGTTCAGGATGCCTGGTGGACCCCGGCACCCGACGCCAGGAAGGTCCCGGTCCGCGATGCCAGCACCGGTGAAGTCCTGGCCAACGTGAGCACCGACGGACTGGACCTTGCCGCCGTCGTGAATTTCGCCCGCACCACAGGCCAAACTGAACTCGGGAAGCTGACGTTCCACCAGCGTGCGCTCAAGCTCAAGGAGCTTGCCCAGTACCTTAACGGCCGCCGTGAGGAGCTGTACGAGTCCTCGTCGCAGAGCGGCGCCACCAAGATCGACAACATGATCGACATCGACGGCGGCATTGGCGTGCTCTTCACCTTCGGTTCCAAAGGCCGCCGTGAACTGCCCAACTCGCAGGTCGTGGTGGACGGTCCCATGGAAGTGCTGTCCAAGGATGGCTCGTTCGCGGGCGAGCACATCTACACCCGCATCCCTGGCGTCGCAGTGCAGATCAATGCGTTCAACTTCCCTGTGTGGGGGATGCTGGAGAAGTTCGCTCCGGCCTTCCTCGCCGGCGTTCCCACCATCGTGAAGCCGGCGACGCCTACGGGATACGTCGCCGCCGCTGCGGTCAAGGCCATCGTCGAATCGGGCATTTTGCCGGCTGGTGCCCTTCAGTTGATCTCCGGTTCGGCCCGGACCATCCTGGATGAACTCGACTACCGCGACCTCGTGTCCTTCACGGGTTCGGCGTCTACTGCCAACTCGCTCAAGGGCCACAAGAACGTGGTCCAGGGCGGCGTCCGTTTCACGTCTGAAACCGACTCCCTCAACGCTGCCATCCTTGGCCCGGACGCTGTGCCCGGTACCCCGGAGTTCGACGCCTTCGTCAAAGCCGTCGTCACCGAAATGACCGTCAAGGCCGGCCAGAAGTGTACGGCCATCCGCCGCATCATCGTTCCCCAGTCGCTCACGGCTGATGTTGCTGCAGCCATCGGCACCCGTATCAACGAACGCGTCGTCGTCGGCGATCCCCGCGCCGAGGGCGTCACCATGGGTGCGCTGGCGTCGCTGGAACAGCTCGCCGATGTCCGCGCGGCAGTTCAGTCAATGCTCGACGCCGGCGGCGAGCTTGCGTACGGATCCCTCGATACGCCGTCGGTCACCTCAGTGGGCGGCGCCGTGGGCGTGGTGGAGGATGGCGCGTTCATGTCGCCCGTTCTCCTGAGCTGGGCGGACGCCGAAACCGAGGAAGTCCACTCGCTCGAGGCCTTCGGCCCGGTTTCCTCAGTGCTCGGTTACTCGGATCTGGCCGACGCGGTCCGCTTGGCCGCCCGCGGCTCGGGTTCGCTGGTAGCTTCGGTGTGCACCAACGATCCTTCCGTGGCGCAGGAGTTGGTGCTTGGCATCGCAGCCCACCACGGCCGCGTCCACATGCTCAACCGTGAAGACGCCCGCTCCTCCACCGGTCACGGATCCCCGGTTCCGCACCTGGTTCACGGCGGTCCGGGCCGCGCCGGTGGTGGCGAGGAACTCGGTGGCATTCGTTCCGTCCTGCACCACATGCAGCGCACCGCCATCCAGGGCTCCCCGAACATGCTGACCGCCGTCACGGGCCAGTGGCACACGGGCGCCGACCGCAACTTCACGGTGGAAACCGAGGGCGAGCACCCGTTCCGCAAGCACCTCTCCACCCTCCGGATCGGCGACGCTGTTCGCTCGGAACTCCGGGAGGTCACGCTCGAGGACATTACTGCGTTTGCCAACTCCACGGGCGACACGTTCTACGCCCACACCAACCAGGAAGCAGCCGAAGCCAACCCGTTCTTCCCCGGCATCGTGGCCCACGGCTACCTGCTCCTGAGCTGGGCTGCCGGCCTCTTCGTGGAGCCTGCTCCGGGTCCCGTCCTGGCCAACTATGGGCTCGAGAACCTGCGCTTCATCACCCCAGTGGCGGCGGGAGATTCGATCCGGGTCACGCTGACAGCCAAGAAGATCACTCCGCGTGAGACGGACGAATACGGCGAAGTTGCTTGGGACGCTGTCCTGACCAACCAGAACGACGAAATCGTGGCCACCTACGACGTCCTCACCCTCGTGGAGAAGTAAACCCTCTCTCACATCCCGCGGGTTTGGGTGGGTCCCTCTCTCACATCCCGCGGGCTTGGGTGGGTCGCTCTCTCATGTCCCGCAGGCTCAAATGGAAACTGATGTGCCGGCGACCGATCGAACGCCTTCCCACATGACGGGGAAGGCGTTCGACGTTTCGGTTGTGGGCGGACACGAGACCGTCCGACGAAGCTGCCTGTCGACTGTGACCTGTCGCCAAACCCATTTTTCGTGACCTGGTCTGACTCCTCAAACCGTTTTCGATGCTTCCAAGCCCAGTGAGAATGGCAACCCGTTTCGGGACCACTTTTTCGATGAAATCGGTCACCGCCGAGGTGAGTTGTCATGCCGGATATGCCGGGCAGAGACAGCACCAATAGTGTTGAACGCTTCGATATGGCCTTCCAAGAAAGCCTCCTGCGCGCAGGTCGGATATATCCCATGAACGGACTTTCCAGAGTTGCTAAGCCGGAAAGCGTACATGTAACAACGAGTCTGCACGCCGTCCAGATCCACCCACACATCGCCGAAGTCCACCTCCGCCTCCGCACCCGGAGCGTGTTCCTGCGGCACGAACGGTTCCACCGGCGCATTGCCCGACTCAACCGCGATGATGGCCCGGCGTGCTTTGACGTGTTGACGAACCGATGAATACGAAATGACCGCCTGGTGTTCATCAACCAGACGGTCAAACCCTTTGCGCGGTATGGCGCTGCGTTGGTGGAGCATCCAGATCAGCGAGCAGCATCGCATCAAGGGCAGCCTTCAAGGGACCCAGCTTCGTCGCCCGCCGCGCCGGGGCTTTCCGGTCAGGCGGTACCGCAGCTGCCAATGCCTAACGGACCGTCCTCCTCGATACCCGGTGCACCCGAGCAAGGGCCCGGAACTGGGCCCGATTCAAACTGCAGAACCGGTCTCCACTCAAACTGCCATAATCAGCCCTTGGGAGGTGAGAGAGGGTTCGGCTAAAGCCCTTGGGAGGTGAGAGAGGGTTCGGCTCAAGCCCTTGGGAGGTGAGAGAGGGTTCGGCTCAAGCCCTTGGGAGGTGAGAGAGGGTTCGGCTCAAGCCCTTGGGAGGTGAGAGAGGGTTCGGCTCAAGCCCTTGGGAGGTGAGAGAGGGTTCGGCTCAAGCCCTTGGGATGTGAGAGAGGGTTCGGCTCAAGCCCTTGGGATGTGAGAGAGGGTCAGGCGGCCGTGTGGAGGCCGTCGAAGGCCATGGTGATGACGTCGTCCGCGAGCTTCTCGGGGGACAGCGAGCCGCCCGGCTTGTACCATTCCACGATCGAGTTGATAGTGCCGAACAGCAGGCGCGTCACGGTGCGGGGATCGATGTCCTGCCGCAGGGAGCCGTCCTCGCGGGCGGCGGAGATGAGTTCGGCTACCTTGTGGTCGAACGCGCGGCGGCGTTCCAAGGCGTCGCGCTCAATCTCCGTGTTGCCTCGGAGTCGCAGGAGAAGCGTGACGAAGGGCAACCGGTCCACCAGCACCGCAATGGTCTGCCGCAGCACGAACTCCAGCCGCGCATCGGCGGGCCCGGACGTAGCAGCAGGCTCCTCGAGGATGGCCTCAAGGCCGCCCAACGCGTGGTCCAGGGCGAGCTTCAGCAGATCGCCCTTGGACGGCACGTGATGGTAGATAGCCGACTTCGAGATCCCGAGGTTCTCGGCCAGGATGCCCATGGACGTAGCATCGTACCCGTGGCGGTTGAAGACGTCGACGGCGATGCGGAGCACCGACTGCTGGTCATAACCGGGCCGTCCGCGCTTTGTGGTGGTCTCAGTAGGCATGCTGGCATTTTCTCACGATCTCAAGCAAGGTCAGCCCTTGGGGCGCATGTCGTAGATCCGGCGAAGCTTGCCGTTGGACCGCTCAAGGGAACCGGGCTCTACTACGTCCACTACGCAAGATGACCCGATGTGGATCTTGATCTGCTCTCGCAAGGTGTGCGCCGCCGTCGTGCCTGCATCGGTGGAAACGTTCTCGCGGCGCTCGATCTTAATGGTGAGCGAATCCATGCGCTTGCCTTCGGGACGGGTGATTTCGAGTTGGAAATGCGGGCTGAGTTCCGGGATGCGGAGTGCGATTTCCTCGATCTGGGATGGGAACAGGTTCACGCCGCGGAGGATGATCATGTCGTCGCTGCGGCCGGTGATGCGGCCCATGCGGCGGTGCGCAGGGCGGGCGGTGCCGGGGAGCAGGCGGGTGAGGTCCTTGGTGCGGTACCGGATGATCGGGAGCGCTTCCTTGGTCAGGGAAGTAAAGACGAGTTCGCCGGGTTCGCCGTCGCCCAGGACCGTGGAGTGATCGAACGGGTCGATGATTTCGGGGCGGAAGTGATCCTCCCAGATGTGGCAGCCGTCCTGGGTCTCAACGGCTTCACCGGCCACGCCAGGGCCCATGACTTCGGAGAGCCCGTAGATGTCCGAGGCCTTGATGTTCATGGTGGTTTCGAGCTCGTGGCGCATTTCTTCGGTCCACGGCTCGGCACCTAGGACGGCGTACTTGAGTGACGTGGAGGTGGGGTCGATGCCTTGGTGCGCCATGGCGTCGGCGATGGTCAGCAAGTAGGTGGGCGTGGCAAGGATGGCGTCCGGTTTGAAGTCCTGGATGAGCTGGATCTGGCGTTCGGTCTGGCCGCCGGACATGGGGATGACGGTGCAGCCGAGCGCTTCAGCACCGGCGTGTGCGCCGAGGCCGCCAGTAAAGAGGCCGTATCCGTAGGCGTTGTGGACCTTCATGCCGGGCCGGACTCCGGAGGCGCGGAAGGAGCGGGCCACCAAGGTTGCCCAGTTGGCGAGGTCCTGCTTGGTGTAGCCAACCACGGTGGGGCGGCCGGTGGTGCCGGAGCTCGCGTGGATGCGTGCCACTTGGTCCTGGGGGACGGCGAACATGCCGAACGGGTATTCCAGGCGGAGGTCTTCCTTGGTGGTGTAGGGGAACTTCCCCAGGTCGCTCAGCTCGCGGAGGTCCGAGGGGTGCACGCCGGCTTCGTCGAACTTGCGCTTGTACAGAGGCACGCGATCGTAGGCGTACGCCACGGTGTGTTTCAGGCGGGTGAGCTGCAGGGCCTCGAGTTCGTCGCGGGAGATGGTTTCTTCACGGTCCAGCACGGGGGCAGTTGCTTTTGAGGAGGAAACTGCGGGTGCGGCCACGGTGTTCTGCGTCATGGGGTTCCTACTTCTTGGAGATGGTGCGGCTGCGGCCACGGAACTCGGCAATGAGTTCACCATGCCCGGCGTCGGGGGCTGAATCGGCGTCGGGCGCAGCTGCGTAGATCTGGATGTCGTACAGGCCGCTTCGGCCGGTGCTCGCGCGGCGGTTTGCGACGGCGGTGATCACCTGGCCTTGGAACGCTGGCTTGATGAAGTTGATGTCGACGCCGGACGCCACCGTGATGTTGGCGGCTTGCTTGGGCGTGGGGTTGGCTGGGTTGCAGGCCAGCGCGAAGGCGGTGTCCCCGAAGGCGAAGATCATTCCGCCGTGGGCCATGCCGAATCCGTTGAGCATCTCCTGGCGGAGGTGCATGCGGATGGTGGCGTGCCCGTCGTCGAGCTTGAGGACCTCGATGCCCATCCATTCTGACGCGTAGTCGTTCGTCAGGATGTGGTGCGATGCACCGGAGAGGGTTGTTTCAACCATGCGTCATTGCCTCCAGCTTTATTTACCGAATGTTCATTAGGTAATCCCAGATCGCGCCACGTGTCAAGACTGGACCAGTATTCGCCTGCACCTAGTAGCCTCGGAGACATGCCCGAAATTGAGCTCCCCATCACCACAGACCGACTCATTCTGCGCCGCTTCGAAGCCGAGGACCTCGATCGCTTCCACGGATACCAGTCGCTTCCCGAAACTGCCCGGTTCCTTCTGCGCAATGAGCTGACCAGGACCAAATCCATGGAAGTCCTGGGCCGGTACGCCAACTTCGAGTTCAACCAGGAGGGAGATTGGATTTGCCTGGCCATCGAGAGGAAGGACCACCCGGGCCTCATGGGCGAAGTGGTGTTGAAATGGCTTGAGGGGACAGGGCAGGCAGAGGTGGGCTGGATTCTCCATCCTGATGCCCAGGGCCACGGCATTGCTACCGAAGCCGCGGAAGCCGTGCTGAGGCTTGCGTTCGAGACACTCTCATTCCACCGCGTTGACGCCAAGTTGGATGCCCTCAATGAAGGATCGGCCGGCATCGCCAAGCGCCTGGGCATGCGCCTGGAAGCGACGCTGGTGGACAACTGGCACTACAAGGGCCAGTGGGCCACGGAGAACATCTACGCGATTCTCGACTCCGAGTGGCGGACCCGCCACCATCCATGGACGCGGACCATCAACTGACGGGCCACGTCTTGTGGTGCTTCAACTGCTCGGTCAGCTGCTCTTCAGGCAGCGGCCTGCTGAAGTAGTACCCTTGGCCGCTGGTGCACCCGATGCTGAGGAGATACTCGGCTTGGTCGGCACTTTCGACGCCCTCCCACACCGCAGCCAAACCGCAAGCCCGGATCAACTGCAGCACGGCGGCCAGCAGCGCGGGTTGCGAGGGGTCGCTGCCCAGTGCTGAGAGCAGGGTCCGGTCCACTTTGACGGTGTCCACTGGAAGCTGGCGGAGGTAACTGATGGAGGAGTAGCCGGTGCCAAAGTCGTCGATTTCCAGTCCCACACCCAGTCGGCGCAGGCTGTTGAGCGTGTAGCGGTCCAAGTCATTACCTTGAATGACTGCGCTCTCTGTCAGTTCCAGGACCAGGAGCGACGGGTCCAGCCCGGCTGACGCCAAAGCCTCGCGGACGTCTTCAATGAACTCCAGCCGCTGCAGATCCGCCGCCGAAACGTTGATGCGCATGCTGAAGTTGTGGCCCGACGTGAGGGGATCGGTGCGCCATTGCTTCAACTGCCCGACGGCGGTGCGGAGCACCCAGCCGCCCAGATCGGAAATCATTCCGGTTTCCTCTGCAATGGGAATGAACTCGTCCGGCATGACGAGACCGCGGGTGGGGTGGTTCCAACGGACCAACGCCTCCACACCCTCGATTTCGCGGGTATCCAACCGGATGATCGGCTGATAGTAGAGCACCAGCTGGGAGCCGGATATCGCTTCCTTGAGTTCGCCCACCAGTTGGTTCCGCATTTGCCTGGCGTGCAGCATAGCGGGTTCGAAGACTTTGAGCTTGCCACGTCCGTCGGCCTTGGATTCGTACATGGCGATGTCTGCTTCCATCATCAGTTCCTCCGCGCGGTGGCCGGGATCGGCCATCCGGAGGCCCATGCTGGCACCGCAACGCAGGTGATGGCCCTCAACTTCCATAACGCCCACCACTGCGGCAAGGATACGGTTGCCGATGGAGGCGGCGATAGCGGGAGTCACGTCGGGGATCAGCACCGCGAATTCGTCTCCGCCCATGCGGGCCACCATGTCCTGATCCCGGACGGCGCCGGTGATCCGATTGGCCACCGTCTCCAGGACCTTGTCCCCGATAGTGTGCCCCAGGGAGTCGTTGATCGCTTTGAACCCGTCCATGTCCAGGAGGAGGATGGCTGCCTTTCGGCCGCTCTGCGCCCCACTGGACTGGGCTTCGCTGAGTGCCGTGGCAAATGCTGAGCGGTTGTTCAGGCCTGTGAGGGGATCGGTCAGGGCCATGTGCTGCATCGCCAGATGGGCTTCATTGAGCTGCTGGGTACGGGCCCGCACCCGTTGCTCCAGCTCTTCATAAACGATCTGGAGATCCTCGGCCAGGAGGTTGGTGCCCATGATCACGGCATCGATTTCGTCACGCGCCTCGGAGACGTCGATTCTGGTGTTGAGATCCCCGGCCGCCAACCTGACGATTCCGTCCAGGAGCAGCCCTAGGCGAGGGTCTTCGCCGGAGTACATTTTCCCTTCGGACATGCTCACCCCCCGTGTGGCTCGCCTCGTTGTTCATCGCTATTTCGAAGGTACTCCCGAACGGCTGCGCTGCGTTCGGGCAATGCAGCCTGTTCGAACAGCATGGCAGCTTTTTCGAACGTCACCAGTGCATCCTGCCGTCGATCGGATTCAAGCAAGGTCCTGGCCAAGAGGAAATGTGCTTCCGCCGAGGTTTGCGTGGCCAGAATGGAGGAGCGGGCGCACAGGGGTTCAAGGATAGCGGTGGCTTGTTGCATATCGCCGCTGAGAAAATACCAGTGGGCGCGGACCAGCGACATTTCCAAGTGGTCCCGTTCAGAGCCGCCCACAATATCCGTGGCGAGCTCTGCCCTTTCAATGCAGCGGAGGGTTGCGGCATCACTGAGTTTTGCCTGAAGGCGCATTTCCGCTGATGCCCTGTTGAAGCGTGCCCACAAATCAACGTCCTTGGACGGTGAAAGCCGTTCGGCCGCCAGATCGTGGTAAAGGCCGCCGTCGGCAACACGATTGGCAAGGAAGGCAACGTTGCCAATCACCCAATAGCCTTTGCCGGCAGTGTCTTCGTCGACGTCGTCGGTCAGCAGGGTTTCCAGGACGAGGCATTCGCGCCAGGCATCGTTCAGGAGCCGGCTCTCCGCCAATGCCGCGATCAGGGCGCGCTGGGCGAGAATCTGAACATACAGCAACTCGGCGTCCCCGGCCGCAAGTTTGGCCGCCTCTGCAGCCATGGTGGCAGCCTCGGGGAGCCTGCCCAGGCCTTGGAATGCCACGGCAACCATGGTTCCTGCTTTGGCCCCGAGTTCGGGCGAGGACGCGGTCAGGCTGTGGTTGTTGAGCTCCATGGCGACGTTGAGGTATTCCTCAATGCGGCCTTGGTCCCGGAGGCATTCCGCTTGCAGGTACCGCATGTTCCACCAGGACTCGTCATCTCCGGCCGCGGTGGACAGTCCGGCAGCCTCTCCGGCCAGGCGGTAGGCCTCGCCGAAATCCCGCTCCTTCCACTTGGCGCGTGCCGTGAGACCGGCAACGAAGTGGGAGGCGAGGTGCGGACTTTGCATGTGCCCATTATCCATGTCATTGCGGAAGAAAAGCTCGTATAGTTTGCACCGTGACTTTATTCAAGTCACAGACAACAAATTCGCATCAGTACGAAAGGGCATAGCGGATGAAAAAATTTGCGGCAACCCTGCTCATGGCGGCGGTTCTGGCAGTAACGGGTTTCGCTGCCCCGGCTAATGCCGAGCCCACGCAGGACAGCACGGCAATCGGTTGGTGGCCTAACAGCTTCACCACTACTAAGACGAACACCACCAGCATCGGTTGGTGGCCGAACTAAACATTGGGGGAGCGCCTCTCAAGGCCATATAACGTCAATTGATGCCCCGGGCTGCGGCCCGGGGCATCAATTTTGTTTCGCAGTATGTCGAGCATTAGTGACCGTAGAGCACTGGTACGGACCTCACGTTGACACGCCTGTCACGCCGGGCAGGGGCTTGCCTATGGCCCGCCCACCGGCAACTCCACGGATACCGTGGTGCCTGACCCCAAGGTGGAATCCAGCAGGAGGCGGCCCATGTGGCGGCTGATGATGTCGTGCGCTATCGCCAGTCCGAGCCCACTGCCGGGGACCGCGGCGGATGTTGCGTTGGAGGCCCGGTAGAAGCGGGTGAAGATGTGGGGGAGATCGTGCTCGGGAATGCCCAGGCCGTTGTCTGCGATCTCTACCAGCGCCAGCCCGCCGCCCTCCGAGTCCGAGACTGAACTGGTGATGCCCACCCTTCCGCCCTCGGGCGTGAACTTGATGGCGTTGGCCACGATGTTGGTGAACACCTGCTCCAGCTTCGCTTCGTCGGCCGTAACCTCGATGTCGTCAGTCCCATCGGTAAAAGACAACGAAACGTGGCGGGACTCTGCCAGCGGCCGAAGCGTGGCCACCACCACCTGGAGGAGCTTGGCAATATCCACCGGTTTGAGGTCCAGGTTGCTGCCGTCCTGCATGGACACGGTAAGCATGTCCTCGATGAGCCTGCGGAGGCGGTTGGAGTTCCGGGCGATGACATCGAGCATCTTCCTGATGCCGTCGGGAACCGGCCCGCCGGATCCGTCCTGGATCATGTCCAGGTAAGCGGTGATGGAGGTCAGCGGTGTCCGGAGTTCATGGTTGACGGTGGCCAGGAAGTCGGTCTTGGCCTTGTCCAGTTGCCTCAACTGGTGCAGGACCCGCTGTTGGGCGCTGATGAGGTGGCCTTGGATGAGTCCGTGGGCCACGTTCCCGGCCACGTGTTGCATCAGCGCGATCTCGGGGCGGGTCCAATCGTGCCGTTCCCGGACGGTGGAGAGCAGGATGATGCCCAACGCCGTCGCTCCCTCACCCACGGGGAGAAGGACGGTGGACACAGGGTCGAGCTCGCCTGACCACTCCCGCAGTGCCGTGGCGATCCTGGAGTCGGGGTCTTCGCGGTGGTCCGCGACCGCCAGGACGTCCGCATCCGCCCACAGCCTGTTGGCGGCCTCGATAATGGCGTTTTCGCTCTCACCCAGCCTCGCGGGAAGCAGCGGAAGGCCAGGACGGTTCCACTGTGCACGAATGGTGGGAACACGTTCGTCGCGGAAGGTAGCAAACCATACGTGGTCCACGTCCAGCGCCTCACCGAAGCCACGCACCACGTGGTCTGAGATCAATTGGGGATCATTGGTCTCCCGGATCGCCGAGGAGACATTGCGGAGGCTTTCGCGCAGTGCTTCGATTTCGCCGCGTGAACGGGCGCGCTCGGCGGCCCGGCCGATAAGGGTTTCAACCCGGTGGACCAGTTCCCCGGATTGCACGGGGCTGATGACGTAGTCCGCTACGCGCCAGGATTCCACTTCCCGGAGGTCAAGGGATTCCTGGGAGGCAAGGACCAGGAGCATGGGAACCCCGGGGCTGCGCAGTCCGTGTGCCAGGGAACTCTCAGCCACCGCAACCGAGGGGCGCTGGTGCTGTAGATGGGCGGCCAGGGCGGCGGCATCCACGGCAGGGAACACGCTGAATCCCGCGGCGGCAAGGGCGGCCGTCGTCGCGGCCAAACGGTCCTTGTCTGAATCCGCCACTACGGCGGAGCGGGCATGCTGTACGCCGGCAACGGTCTCGCCCACTGAGCCCCTTCCGTTCCAACGGTTCATTCACGGTGTTTTCATGATGTGGCAACACCCTATCAGCGGCACTGCGGCCAAAGGTGACCACGCGGCAAATGGGTTGGATGAGTCCTGGGACACACCTTTACTTTGCCCTGTGGATTCGACAGCCTTGAGGGTGTCAGCAGAGGTAACCCGCTGCAGCAGCACCAACCGCGCAAGGAGCACTGTGGACCACCCAGCAACACCGCAGGACCACCAACAGGTGACGTTCGAGCTGGAGCTCGAAGAACCAGGCATTCTTCGCCTGACGTGGCCGCGCGGGGCAAGGATCAAGGAACCTGACGCCCAGCGGGCCATGGACCGGGTGAACGAGCTCTGCGGCGAGGAACGCCATCCCATGATCGTTGACATGGCCACCACGGACGATGTCACCCGGGGTGCCCGTTCCGTGTTTGCCAAACCGTGCCAGGCCAACCGCATCGCGCTCTGGGGCTCATCTCCGGTGGACAGGGTCATTGCCAACTTTTTTCTGGGCATCATGAAGCCTCCGTGCCCCACCAAGTTCTTCACTTCTGAAACAGAGGCGTTGGAGTGGCTGGTGGAGGCGTAGGGCCACCTATATTTGGAGAATGTTCTCCGCTTTCAGGAAGTACCTGCTGATTCCCCGCCTCATCAGGCTCTCTTCCGCTGCGCCCAAGGATCCCCGCACTGCCTGGGACCGGTTTTGGGGCGATATCCGCTCAACCGGTGCCACTGGCGACGTCCTGTGGGACTCGGGCAGCGACCATGAACTCAACGGCTACCTCCCCCAAATGGCTCAGTTGGACCCGTCTTTGCCCGTGGTGGACGTCGGATGCGGCAACGGCAGTTTCACGCGCCTGCTGGCCAAACACTTCCCGCACGCATTAGGGCTGGACTACTCTGCAAACGCGGTTGAGCGGGCACGGCAGGAGTCAGCAGGAACCACGACGGCGTCATATGCGGTCTGCGACATGACGGCACCGGACGCAGCGCAGACTGTCGCTACGGCCCTCGAAGCGGCAGGCTGGACGGGGGATGCGAACATCTTCATCCGTGGTGTCCTGCACGTTCTGGACCGAAGCGGCCGCGCCGCGTTGGCTGCGAACCTGCTGCCCGTCGTCGGGACCCGCGGAGGCGTGTTCCTGACTGAAACCAACTTTCCTGGCACGCCGGTGGACTACGTCAGCCATCTGGGTGCCACCCGCAGTTCCATTCCCGCCCCGTTGGAGTGGGCCATCCGCGGGCTGCCGATGCCCGGCCGGTTCGGGGCGGCACAACGGGCCAAGGCCTTCGCGGCGGCGGACTGGAACCTTATCGTTGAAGGCTCGGCGAGCATCGAGACGCGCCCGCTGAGCAACCCGTCAACCCCGGACCTGATCCCTGGATACTTCGCACTCCTCCGGGCCCGCCAGCGCTAAAAAACTCCTACTTCAGGCCGGCTCCAGGCAGGAGTTCAGTGGCTCCAAGGGAGTCGGCGACGAACGCGTAGTCCCAGGCCCGCTCACGCCACTGGACGTACCGGCCCGAGGCTCCGCCGTGTCCGCCGTCCATTTCGATCTTCATGACGATCGGCTCGGAACCCGTGGACACGGAGCGCAGTGCCTGAACCCATTTGGCAGGCTCTACATACAGCACCCGGGTGTCGTTGAAGGATGTCACCGCAGCGATCTTGGGGTAGGCAACGGCCCCCACATTCTCGTACGGAGTGTAGGACTTCATGTAGGCGTAGGCCTCGGGGTCCGTGATCGGGTTTCCCCATTCCTCCCATTCCAGGGCGGAGAGCGGAAGCTCGGGATCCAGGATGGTGGTCAGCGCATCCACGAACGGCACCTGTGCCACCACGGCAGCGTATTTTTCCGGGGCCATGTTGGCGACTGCTCCCATGAGCAATCCTCCCGCCGATCCACCCATCGCCGCGATGCGGGACGGGTCAACCCACCCCGATCCAGCCAGCCAATCGGTGGCCGCGATGAAGTCCGTGAAGGTGTTCTTCTTGGTGAGCTTCTTGCCGTCCTCGTACCATTGGCGGCCCAATTCGCCGCCGCCCCGGATGTGGGCGATCACCATGACGATGCCGCGGTCCAGGAGGGACAAGCGGGCTACGCCGAAGCCTGGATCCATGCTCATCTCGTACGAGCCATAGCCGTAAACCAGCCCTGCGCCCGTGCCGTCCTGCTGTACCGACGCGTGACGCAGCACTGACAGCGGGACCCGGGTGCCGTCGTCGGCCGTTGCCCATTCGCGGGTAGCCACGTAGTCCTGCGCCGTGTAGCCGCCCAGGACGGGGCTTTCCTTGCGGAGGAGCAGCTGGCCGGATGGCAGTCCGGCGGTGGGGAGGACGAAGTCGTAGACGCGCGACGGCGTGAAGTAGGACGTGTAGCCCATGCGGATGACGGGAGCCTCGTAGTCCGAACCTGCAACCCCGGCGGTGTAGAGCTCTTCGTCAAAGGCCGGCTCCACCGGCGCACCCTGGGCCTCGGTGCCGAGGCCGGCCAAGGGCAGCACCTGGACCCGTTCGATGGTGTCCTTACGAACGGAGAGCACCAAGTGCGTGGATGTCACGCCGGCGCCGTTGACCCGGACGTCGTTGGAATGTTCGACGACGGTACGCCAGTCCTGCTCTGCCAGCGGCTTGGTCAGCTCAGCGGGGTCCACCAGGCTGACCATCGAGTTGATGGCGTCCTTGTTGTGGGTCAGGAGGAGTGTTTCCCTGCCGTCCAGGAGGAAGGGCTCAGCCTCGTACAGAATATGGTGGTCGCGGGAGATCACAGTGCTGAGGCCGGCGTCGTAGTCGTCGAAGCGGAGCAGTTGCGTCTCGCTGAACTCCGAGCAGCCGATGCTGAGCACCAAGTGCCGTCTGTCCGCGGAGAGATCGAACCCCAGCCACATGGCGACGTCGTCCTCCTGGTAGAGAACCTGATCATCGGCCACCGGCGTACCCAGGACGTGGGCCTTCACCTGGTAGGGGCGCCACGAATCATCCACCACCGTGTAGAAGAGGCGCGTGCCGTCGGGGGAGAAGGCTACTCCGTAGAAAATACCCTCGATGATGTCCGGGAGGAGCTCCCCGGTGCGCAGGTCCTTGATCCTGAGGGTGAACCGTTCGTCGCCTGAGTTGTCCACGGCATAGGCGTAAAGGTTGCCGTCAACTGTCACCGCGGCACCGCCCACGCTGAAGAACGGCTGGCCCTCGGCTTCGATGTTGCCGTCCAGGAGGATCTGTTCGCCGTCGATTTTCACGCCGGGCTCCACGGACGGGGGCGTCCAGTCCGCTACGGGGTCCCCGGTGTTGTGGGCCAGGACGCGGCACTGGATGCTGTACTCCTTCCCTTCCACCGAACGGCTGTAGTACCACCAGCCGTCCTTGCGGCTGGGCACGGACAGATCCGTTTCCTGGGTGCGGCCCTTGATCTCTTGGAACATGGCTTCCCGCAATGGTTCCTGGTGCGCTGTGACGGCTTCCTGGTAGGCGTTCTCGGCCTTCAGGAGGTCCACCACCTCAACGGATTCCTTGTCCCTGAGCCACTCGTAGTTGTCCACAAAAACGTCGCCGTGGTGTTCACGGCGTGTGGGGACCCGCTTGGCGACAGGAGGCACCGCTGTTGGTTCCGGAGCAGCGGCAGGGACGGAAGATGTGTGGCTCATGTGGCCACTCTATAGACGGGGTCAGACAAGGAACCAGCAATTTCGCTCAGAGCGCCCGGCACCGCTCCCGGTATTGAGAGTGGTCCATGACTTGGAGCACTACGGCTGGATTGGCGTCATGACTTCCGGGGTGCCCCCACTCCTTATATTGCGAGCACGTTTTTGTGCCGTACCCGGATATATGGAGGTTCAGATGGTCCTTCTTCAACAGCACAGTGTGCACATAGGCAAGAGAGGGAGCCTGCAGGCGCGCCGACATTCAGACTCGCTGCGCCGCTCCCGCGTGGATCTGGAGGTGGTCATTCCCGCCTACAACGAGGCCGCGAGAATCCCCGACACCTTGAAACAGACGGTCGATTTCCTGGCCAACCAGCCGTGGTCTTCGCGGATTGTTGTGGTGGACAACGGAAGCGTTGATGAGACCGCCGCAGTGGTCCGCAGGATCTCCCGGGAAGAGGGGGACGCAGTTCCCATTTCCGTGGTGGGGTGCTCACGGAAGGGGAAGGGAGCGGCAGTCCGTCGCGGCCTCCTCAGCGGCACGTCCAGGTTCACGGGCTTTTTCGACGCCGACCTCGCCACGCCGCTGGAAACCCTCACCGAGGCCATGGCTCATCTCTCAGACGGTGCAGCAGCGGTGATCGCTTCCCGCCACGCACCCGGCTCAACCCTGGTCCGGCCCCAACACCTCGGACGAAGGGTGGGCGGCACGGCCTTCCGGGCGCTGACCAAATCAAAGGTCAAGGGCATACAGGACACCCAGTGCGGCTTCAAATTCTTCGAACGCGATGCCCTCACAGCAGCCATGGTTCAGTGCCGCAGCACTGGTTTCGCCTTCGACGTTGAGCTTCTGCTGCGCCTGCAGGACAACAACGCCAGCATCATCGAACTTCCCGTGGCATGGACCGATGGAGCCGCATCAACGTTCCGCCCCTTCCAGGATGGGGTGGCCAGCTTTGCCTCGGTGATCCAACTCCAGAGGGCAACACCATGATGTCCGGCCTTCCTGACATCAACTCTCCAACCCTTCTCGCCGGAAAGCACGTGCTGGTCCTCAACTGGCGCGACGTCCAGCACTCACAAGCCGGCGGCGCCGAGCAGTACATGCACGAGATTTCCAAGAGGTGGGTGCAGAACGGCGTCCACGTCACCTGGTTTACAGGGCGCGACGTCGGCCAGTCACCTGAGGATGTCATTGACGGCATCCGCATCCTGCGCGGAGGCGGAGCCCTGTCCATTTATGGACATGCCGCGCTCCGGCTTGTGCGGACCGGCGGGCTTTTGCAGAGCGGGGGCGAATTTGATGCCGTGGTGGACTGCCAGAACGGGATACCGTTCTTTTCGCCCTTGTTCCTGCCACGGAACCTGCCGATCATCCAGGTGATCCACCACGTCCACCAGGAACAGTTCCGCACCAGGTTCTCTCCGCCTTTGGCCGCCGTGGGCCGGTTCCTGGAAAGTTCGGGAGCCAAGACGGTGTACGGCCAGCGTTCCATTGTGGCGGTCTCGCCCTCCACACGGCTGGAACTGAGGAAACTCGGGTTCTCCGGTCCTGTCCACGTGGTGCCGAACGGAACCATCGACATTCCGGAGGAGGTTGCCGCCCGCGCGCCCCATCCGACCATCGCCGTCGTCAGCCGCTTGGTGCCGCATAAGAGGCTGGACCTGCTGATGGGCCAGTTTGCCGTGGCAGTGCGCAGCATTCCAAAGCTGCGGATGGACATTGTGGGGGACGGCCCGGAGCGGGCCCGGTTGCAGCAGTTGGCCATGGACCTCGGCCTGGACCACGCAGTAACGTTCCACGGCTACCAGCCCAATGAGGTCCGTGACAGGTTGCTGAGCCGGGCTTGGCTGACTGCTTCCACCTCGGCGTCAGAAGGTTGGGGCTGCTCGGTGATCGAAGCCGCCGCGTGGGGCGTGCCCTGCCTGGCCCTGCGTGTTCCAGGCATCCGGGACTCCGTAGTGGACGGCAGAACCGGTTGGCTGGTGGATACTCCCCAGGAGCTTGGGACCGCAATGGTTGAGGCCCTCACCGCCTTGAGTGAGCCGGACTCGGAAGCGGTGGTCTCAGCGGAGTGCCGGGAATGGGCCCGCTGCTTCACCTGGGACCGCAGCACCAGACTGCTCACTGGAGCCGTATTGGAAGAGGAGAAGATACGGCGCGACGGCGGGGATCCTCGTTCGTTCCACTCTGACCTTTCCACCCTGGTCCGGTTCGTGTTGCCTGAAGATGCCGATCTTCAGTCCATCCTGCACCGGACGGATGAGGTTGCCGTTGCGGATGATGGACATGTCGCTGTGCTGATGAAGGGACGTGACGAGTTCGAGGCCTTCGCGGCAATGCAGAAGATCGGCGTGACGTCTGCGGAACTCCGTTCGGCCGGACGCACCACTCTGCTGGCCGGCCCCGGGAGCGCCTTCACTCCCGCCGATGCCCTTGATGGCCAGTAACGGACGTTCATCCATGGATTCATCCCAGAAAACAATGACTCTTGCTGTGCGGGAAAGACCCCGGTCACACCGCAGGGCTTCGGAAAAAGACCCGGGAATTGCCGCGAGCAGCGGCTTCCTTGCCGTGTCCGCAGGGGTTGTAGGCGTGATGAGCTACGCCTGCACGCTTCTCATGGCCACCATGCTGGATACCGCGGACTACACGATGTTTGCCGCCGCGGCGATGATCCTGGGGGTGGTGGGGATCGTGGCCAATGCCTTGGTCCCGCTTCCCTTGTCGCACGTTGTTGCCGTTCACCCGGCAGGCTCCGAGGAACGGCGTAATGGCGTGGCCTTCTCGGTCTTTGTGTCCTGCCTGGCGGGCGTTGCCGCTGCAGTGATCTCAGGCAGCGTGACGCTCGCGCTCGCCGACTCCGTCCTGGCCGCAGTGGTGGCGTTGGCGGCCTTTGTCATCTTCGTGGCGAATGCACCCGCGGGCTGGTTGCAGGGTGAGCTCCGTTTCACCTGGTACGCGCTGTCCACTGTGGGCGAGGTTCTCCTGAGGCTTATCTTCAGCGTGGTGGTGATCGCCATGGCATGGGGTGCCGGGGGAGCGGTCCTAGGTTTCGTAGTGGGGTGCCTGGCGCCGTTAATAGTGCCGTGGTCCTTCTACCGGGACTTGCGGTGGCGCCCGCGGGTTGTGCTGGAGAAGTGGAGATGGGCCGAGACCAGTGACATCGCCTCCGTTCTCGGCGTTGTCTCCGTGCTGGTGGGTGTCGATGTCGTGGTGGTCGGCTTCCTGGACAGCGGATCGGCCGATGCAGCAGGTTTCCAGGCGCTTGCCACCATCGCCAAAGGGCCTGTCTACGTGGCAGCCGGAACCGCTTTGGTGGCCTTCCCGTTGCTTCGCACGCCGGGTGCCAACGCGGGTCAGGTTCTTGGTGCTGCCTTCGCGTCGTTCGGGCAACTTGCCGTGGTGGCTTTCGCCATCATCGCCACAGCTCCACCACTGATGGCCGGATGCATCGTGCCGCAGAAGTACCACGGCTCCCTGGGGCTCCTGCCGTGGCTGGCTGCTTCCGGTCTTGGTTACGCGGTCCTCATGGTGCTTTCCACGGTTCTCCTAGCTCTGCGGGCCTACCGCCGATGCCAGATCGGCCTCGCTTGTGCGTGTCTCCTGGTGGTGGGTGGGCTCTGGGTTGGCTGGCAGGTGAACGCCGTCACGGGCATGGCTGTGGGTTCCGCCGTGGGTGCCGTCATGGCCGGTGGTGTGCTGGCTCTCCTGGCACGTCCGGTACTCATTGCGGCACACCCCGGCCGGGGAGCCGGCCCGTTCCTGGTTCTGGCCGGCGCCTTGATAGTGGCGCTCGCTGTGGCCGCCCGGGTCCAGCCCTTGGTGTGGCTGGCCCTGGCCACTGTCAGCGGCCTCATGGTTCTCGCTCATCAACGGGGGCTGCTGCCGCACAGAAACGACGTCAAAATTCGACGACGACGCCAGGCTGGCACAAACGGCCAAACTATCGGCCGCCGGGTCAAGCCTCAAGCACCTGCAACGAGCCCCCTGCCCAATTGGGTCGCTGGGGCGCTTTCGGGCAACTTGACCGCATTCATCGTGGTGGTTGCCGGCGCCTTCGGCGTCCGCGCGCTTGGTCTTGAGCGGGGCTTCGAACTGTGGGTGGACGAGATGTTGTATGTCCGGCTCGGTGAATCCGTCAGCGCCGGGGAATTCCCAACCTTGCCTGACGGGCCGTTCTTCCTCCACCCGCCCGGGTACTTCTTGCTGGAGGCTGGGGTCATTAAGATTTTCGGAATCACCGGCGAAATCATCGAGGTGACGCTCCAACTACGCTGGCTCAACGGCGTGATGGGTGCCCTGACCGTTGGACTTGGTTTCCTCCTGGTGCGCAAGCTGTCCGCTCCCACCGCCGCCTGGCTCGCTGCCGTGCTCTTGGCCTTCGAACCATTCATCCTGAGAAACAACAGCCATGCGTTCCTGGAGACCTCGGCCATGGTGCCGGGGCTGGCAGGATTGCTGCTTCTGGTGGACCACCGGCAGCCAAAGAGCAAAATGCTTTCGTTTCTGCGGCTGGCAACAGCCGGCCTACTGCTTGGCTACTCCATCCTGTGCAAGGACTTCTTCTTCATCAGCACAGTTGCCCCGGTGCTTGCGGCCATGGTGTGGAAGAAAACAATCCCCTGGCGTCAGGGACTCGTGGTAGCAGGCTTCGGTTTCGTGCCCTACGTGATCTACCTGATTGTCGTGGCCGCCCATGGACACTTCCCCAGCTGGGTGTGGGCCAAGAGCAACGGGCTGCTGCGCATGTCCGGTGTAGAGAAGACCACTGGCTTCACGTCCGAAGGATCACCAAGCATCGTTTCCCGGCTTATCGAGCAGAGCGGATACTTCGGTACCAGCTATATCCTGCTGGGCTTATGCCCGGTGGTGGGCTTACTGCTGTGTTTCAGCCATCATGCCGAGCGGCGTCTAGTAGGGCTGGGAGGCCTGGCGCTGGGTGCTGCCGGTGCTTACAGCGCCGTGTTCGGCACGTTTGAGGAACAGTACGGATACGGCGTCATGGTGTTCGGAGCAATTTGTTCGGTCCTGGTGGTGGTGGAACTTCGGGAAAGGTACCCCAAGGGCCGCAAAGCACTTGCTGTCGTCAGTGTGATCTACGTGGTGTTGACCGTGGTGCTGGGAATCCGCACCGCCCTGACCCTGGACAACGGCTTTGTCCGGGCCAACGACTGGGTGCAGGCCAATCTGCCTGCCGATGCGCGGATCAGCGTCACCAACAGCACGGGTCACTTCGCCTATATGCATGATCCCCGGTTTGGTATTTGGCCGTCGGCGCCGCTGATGAAAGAGCAAGGGGCGACTTACATCCTTACCCAATCGAAGCCCACCCGGCAGGGCTATGGATACGCCAACCCCACCATGCTGGCGTGGTTAGAGGGCCATGCATCTCCCATGGTCACAACATTTGGCCCCACTAACGGCGAAACCACCATTTGGTACGTGGATCCGTCTGCTCTCGAGTCAGCGGCTGCGGCCAACGTTGGGGTGCCCCACAAGGACTACGGGACGGAACGGTAACAATGAGAGTTCTACATTTAGGTTTTGAAGATCCACGCATGCCCGGAGCGGGCGGGGGTTCAGTGAGGACCCATGAGATCAACAGCCGGTTGGCCGCAAAAGGCTTCCGTGTGACGGTACTGACTGCACGGTATCCGGGCTGGCAGGAACGGGTGGAGGACGGCGTGCACTATGTACCCATCGGCTTCGGCAAGGGCGGCAACCGTTTGGCCAGGTTGCTGGCGTACATTGCCTGGCTGCCTGTGGAAGTACGTAAGCGCCGGTCAACTGTTGAGTTGGTGGTCGAGGATTTCTTCGCTCCGTTTTCCACCATGGCCGCCCCTCTGTGGACCAAGCGACCCACCATCGGAGTTGTGCAGTGGCTTCATGCCAGGGAGAAGGCGCGGCAGTACAAACTCCCGTTGCATTGGATTGAGCGGCTGGGCGTCCGAAAGCACCGAAGGCTCATTGCGGTTTCGCAGGGGATCGGAGACCGCCTGAAGGAGCTCAACGCGGACCTGCATGTGGACGTGATCGGCAATGGTGTGGATCCCGCGGTCTGGAATATCGAACCCCGTTTGGGGAAGGACGTCCTCTTCATAGGGCGCCTGGAATACGGGCACAAGGGCTTGGATCTCCTCTTGGGAGCCTGGGCGCACGCCTGTAAGAGGGTCGACGCAAACCTGCTGATCGCCGGCACTGGTCCGGATGAGGAGCGGATGCGCGAAGCCATCCGGGATGCCGGTCTTTCCGGGCGCGTGCAGATGCTCGGGTGGCTGTCCGGGGACAAGAAGTTCCAGGCGCTCAGCGATGCCCGGCTTCTGGTAGTGCCGTCCCGGCACGAGACGTTCGGCTTGGTGGCCATTGACGCACTGGCAGCGGGTACTCCAGTTATTGCGTTCGATATCCCTTGCCTGAGGGAGATTATTCCGCCCGGTACAGGATGGGTGGTTGACGCCTTCGACGTTCAGGCGCTGGGAGACGAGATCGCCCGCCGGTACCCGCAGGCCGGTCTGGAGGAAGTGGCCACGCAAGGACGGAAGTTCGCCGCCGGTTACAACTGGGATGCGCTCGCTGACATGCAAGCACGGGCCTACCACACCGCACTCACAGAACTAGGGAATCCTCCAACCCGGCGGACGAACGCCCGCCACGCTGAAAGGGCTTGAATGCCGCTGCAATCCAGAATTGAACGTTCCATGGCAGGGGATGCGCCTTGGCTGTTCCTCTCACCCCACTTGGACGACGCAGTGCTGTCCTGCGGCGCCCTCATGGAAGCCGAAGCACAGGGACGCGAGATCGTCGTCGCTACTCTTTTCACAGAGTCAGGGCCGGAACCGCACACGCGGGCCACACGGTCCTTTCTGCGCCAATGTGCCGTGCCCGACGCGGCGAAGCTCTACCAAGCCAGGCAGTCGGAAGACCGCGCCGTACTGGCTGGCATGGGAGTTCAATCCATTCATCTTGGCGAAGTTGATGCGCTGTTTCGACGCCGCCGCAAGCCACCGTTGCTGGGAAGCAGTGCTTGGGACCGGCTTCTGCCGGAACTCAACCACCGCTACGCCACCTACCGGTTCGACATCGCCTTGGGCAGGATCGCCAGGGACGATCAAGCGCTCATCCGCCAACTCCGGGGCGATGTTGCCGGGCTCATGGCGCAAACCCAAGCCGAGCTGCTCTTCTGCCCCGCAGGAGTGGGAAGACACGTGGACCATCTGATCACCCGCGAAGTGGGTAAGGGGCACCCGGACAACGTGGTGATGTATTCAGACTTTCCCTATGACTTGACGGCAACTCCGGATCAACCGCATTTGTCGAAAATGGGGTTTGTTCCGTGGACCTGGGATACGGGACTGGATGCCAAACCCCGACGGATCAGACAGTACGCAACGCAGGCGGACGCCCTTTTCCCTGACGGAGAGATTCCACAGAAACCGGAAACTTACTTTGTCCCTGGACATACTAGCGACACCGCATGATGACATCGCGGAACGGTGCGGGACGGAGTGTCTTGGCACTTTTTTGGGGGGATTGCAGTGAGAACGGTTGACGTTGATTCGGGACTGTCGATACGCCGCATTTTGGCGCAGTTACGACGGCGGTGGTCAGCTTTGGTGGTTGCAGCCGCAGCCGCTTTACTCACATTGGGTGGGGTCTCCGCTGCTCCCGCTGAGAACACGCCGCCAGCCACCCCCAGCCAGGTACCTTCAGCTTCAGGAACGTCCACAGCCACCAGTGCGGTAGCGGTATGCACGAAGAGCGGAGCGACGGGTAGCAACGCAACCGCGGCCTACAATGTCACCACCACCGTCAATGACGTGGGGGACGATACGAGCGCCATACAGAACCGCATCAACGCAGCAGGGGCAGCTGGCGGCGGTGTGGTCAAACTCGTAGCCGGGACATACATCATCAACGGCAAACTCCGGATGGCGAACAACGTCAAACTTCAGGGCGAGGGCCCCGGCACGGTTCTCAAGGCTGGACCAAAGTTCCTGTCCACAAAGGGGCCGTCAGGTGGCTATCCCATCGTCACCACCAACAGGGCGACGAACACCACGATCACGAACCTCACAGCGGACCATTCAGGAAATACCCTCCCAGCGAGTGTCAACATGAGCGGGCGTCTGGACGAGTATGTCGTTGATATCCGGGGCGGCTCCAACAACCTCGTGGATGGGGTGCACGTCAGGAACCCCTTCACGTACTCTATCGTCGCTGTCGGGACCACCAAGTTCTGTGTGAAGAACAGCACCACGATCGTCGCAACGAGCGGCAAATACAACCAACTCGACGGCATCCATGTCCTGGACTCATCGTTCGGCGATGTCATCAGGAACATCATCGACCAACGCGTTGGAACCGACGGCGACGACGGCCTCGTCGCGCATACCATCAACGGAACCACCCACGACATTGACTACATTGGGAACAAAGTCCGGGGCGGACACCGGGGCAGCAGCATGCAACTGGCCGTCGGTAACCATTCCATCTACAACGTGAAAATCGCCGATAACGAGTTTTATGGGGCGCCGTACGGTATCCGCACCGGCTACTACGACGACGGGACCGGCGCGGTCAACGGGGTGACCCTGAGCGGTAACTACATCCACGACCTCGAAGTCGGTCACATTTTCTTCGACGACGGCAGCTACGACGCTATCCATATCGGCGACTTTGACGGCCACGGCCCGATCACGAACGTCGTAGCCACGAACAACAGGGCGTGTGCAGCCGGGAATATTTACATCGCACCCGGAACCGGCAACATCAACCAGAACAACACCATTCAGACAGGAACATGCTGACTATTGACGAGGACCACGCCTTATGGCCATCGTCACCCAGCTACCATCCTGTCTGATCATCCCGCGAGGGCATCGGCCAGAGTCACCCGGTTTCGGCCGGAGGCCTTTGCCGCGTAGAGGGCGAGGTCTGCTTCCCGGAGGAGTTGCTCGCTGCCTGCCCGGTGCCCGTCCGTGAAGGCCGAGACTCCGGCGCTGATGGTAAGGACACCGTCCGGATCTCCGGAGTGCGCGATCCGCAGGTCATGGACCGCGGACCGGACACGTTCCATGACGGAAGCGGCGGTGGCAGGGGACTGGTCTTGCAGGACCAAGAGGAACTCTTCGCCACCAAAGCGGTAGACGGCGTCGGCTTTCCGGACTTCGCGGGCAAGGGTTGTTGCGATCGCCACCAGCGCGGCATCACCGGCCTGGTGCCCGTAGATGTCGTTATAGCTCTTGAAGTTGTCCACGTCCACCATCGCAAGGCAGTAATCGTGATCGTCGAGGCTGTGCAGGAGGCCCAGGTCCTCCGTGAGTTTCAGACGGTTGTGCAGCTTGGTGAGAGGGTCAGTGCGCGCCTGCTCGGTCAGTGCCGATCGGTAGCGGGCAAGGTCTGCGTGCAAGGAAGTGATCCGCTGGGCAGCCAGGAGCCTGATGTGAAGGCTGAAGGGGTCCAAGGGCTTGGTGACGTAGTCGTCCGCACCGGCCTCCATGCCTGCCAGCACATCCTTTCGGGAACCGTGCGAGGTCACCAGGATGATGTACGTGTAGCTGTCCTCCTCGGACGCACGGATGGCGCGGCAGAGGTCCAGCCCGTTGAGGCCGGGCATCATGAGGTCCGTGACTACGGCTTCGGGGCTGTGCTCCTGGTAAAGCTGCCAGGCCGAGTCGCCGTCCTCCGCCACGATGCACTCATGGCCGGACTGCTCGACGGCGGCCTTGGTGATCATCCGGGAGATCTGGTCGTCGTCGGCGATCAGGACTTTCATGAAGCTCCTTGGAGAGTGCGTTCGAGGGCAACGTCCACCTGCTCGAGTTCTGCCTGCAATTGCGTGAGCACCGGCATGCCTATTGAACCCAGGTCCGGTCCCGCCTCGCGGCCGAGCCGCTCCAGATCCTTGCACAGGACAGCGGCGCCGGCTGCTCCGATGTTGGAAGCCGCGCCGGCGAGTTTGTGCGCGGCCGCTTCTACGGCAGCGGCACTCCCCGCGCCCAGCGCGGTACGCAGTGCTTCCAGGGTGGTTTGGGCGTCCTGCCGGAAAGCCCGGATAGCGTCGGGCAAGAGCCCCAGGCCGTCTGCCGGCCCAAGTTCGCGGAGGATCTGCAGCCGGTCAGCGTCAAGAACCACAGCGTCGGGAGCAGCAGCCTCTTCACCACCAGCGTTCGACGCCGATGCTGCCGCCGGCATACGTTCGACGCCCGCCGGCGCCTGCGCGACGCCCACCGCAGCGTCGGGCACAGAGCCGCCCACCGCCGTCGACGTTTGCTCTTGTTCCGGAACCCAGCGCGTCAGTACAGCGGCGAGCTTGGCGAGGTCCACGGGTTTGCTGAGGTAGTCGTCCATGCCGGCGGCGAAGCAGCGCTCGCGGTCCTCGTCCAGTGCCCCTGCAGTCATGGCGATGATGGGAATGCGGGCTGCGTGGCCATTCCGGGCGCGGATGGCCCGGGTGGCGTCGAAGCCGTCCATCACGGGCATGTGGCAGTCCATGAGTACGGCCGCGTACATTCCGGACAGGGCTGCGGTCACTGCTTTGGCGCCGTCGTCCACAATGTCTACGTCGTAACCCAGCCTGTTGGCCATCCCGCGGGCTACCAACTGGTTGACCTCGTTGTCCTCGGCCACCAGGAGTTTGCCCAGCTGCGGCACCGGTGCCGCCAACGCAGCTGCATCCAACTGCACGGGCTTCGCCGGTGATCCTACGGTCCGGGTGGCCATCAGGCGTAGGAGGCGGTTGTAGAACTCTGAGCTTCGCACGGGTTTTGTGAGGTATTCGCGGATTCCTGCGCTGACAAGATCCACCCTTTCCACCTGCATGGTGGAAGTCAGCAGGATGATCGCAGGCGACCCGGAGCCATGACTCTCGCCCTTGATCTGGCGTGCCAGTTCCAAGCCGTCGGTTTCGGGCATGCACATGTCCACCACGGCGATGTCATAGGGGTGTTGTGTTAACACGGCTGTGCGGTACTCCTCCATGGCGGAGGTGGCGTCAGCAACGGCCACCGGCTGCATGCCCCAACTGGCCAATTGCTTTTCCAGCACCAGGCGGTTGGTGGCATTGTCGTCCACCACCAGGACCCTGCGGCCGACGAGCGTAGCCGGCAAGGTCCCTGTGTCGGAAGCGTCCGGGCCAATGGGAAGGTCCAGGACGAACCAGAATTTGCTGCCCGTTCCCGGCTCGCTTTCCAGTCCGATCCTCCCACCCATGACTTCGGTGAGGCGCCGGGAGATGGCCAGGCCCAGCCCCGTGCCTCCGTACCGACGGGTAGTGGAAGCGTCGGCTTGGGCAAAAGATTCGAACAAGCGGTGATGGTCCTCGGCGCTGATTCCAATGCCGGTATCCCTGACTTCGAACCGCAGGGAGGCGTTGTCTGCATCCCGGCTTATCATGGAAATCTGGATCTCGACTTCGCCGGCGGGGGTGAACTTGACCGCGTTGGAGGACAGGTTCAGCAGGATCTGCCGGATGCGTCCGGCGTCGCCCATCAGGCGTGCCGGTACGTCGGGGTGGCAGTAAGAGATGAGTTCCAGATTCTTGCCCTGGGCCGCCTCCGCAACCAACCCGGCCACCTCGTCCACCAAAGACCGGGGGTCGAAGGCGTTGACGTCCAGGTCCACTTTCCCTGCCTCCAGTTTGGAGAAGTCCAGGATGTCGTTGATCAGGGTCAGCAAAACCTCGCCGGCGCCTTTGACGCCCTGCGCGTACTGCCTCTGGCCCTCGCTGAGCGGCGTGTCCATCATCAGTGAGGTCAGCCCGATCACAGCATTGAGGGGAGTGCGGATCTCGTGGCTCATGGTGGCCAGGAACTCGGACTTGAGCCTGCTCGCTTCCAGCGCCGCCTCACGTGCCGCGAGCAGTTCCACTTCGGCAGCCTTGCGCTCGGTGATGTCGCGGGAGATGGTGGCGACGCCGCTGATGCCGCCCTCGCCGCGGACGGGGGACAGGGTTACCGAGACGGGGATGGTGGCGCCGTCGCCGCGTGTGCGTTCAGTTTCATAGTTCTGCACTTCACCGCTCCGGGCGGTCGATTCCAAAACTTGCCGTTCCTTCTCCAGCAGGTGGGCTGGGACAAAGAAATCGCCTTTCCTGCCGATGGCTTCCGACGCCGGGTAGCCGAAGATTCGCTCCGCCCCGGGGTTCCAGCTGGTGATAACGCCCTCGGGTGTTTCGCCGATGATGGCATCGCCGGAGGAATTGACGATAGCCCCCAGTCCTTCAAGCTGGGCCGTCCGTTCGGCCACCTTCGATTCAAGGTCCCGTGTCAGTGTCACATTCTCGACGACGATCAGCACCTGCCGCACGATCACGAAGACCACCACCACCAGCCCGGTGACCAGCAGGATGGGATCCGCCCCAATCGGTCGGCTGCGGGAGAAGAACACTGCACTGAACACGGGCACGTAGGGGAGCAGTTCAAGGGCTGCGGCATAGGCCCGCCCGTCCTTGCGGGTACTTCCGGCTTCCGGAAGCAGGGGGCTGAGTCCCACCAAAAGGAAGGCGAGCACCCATCCCAGGGCCAACGGAGATCCTGTGACACCTGTGATGCCTTGGAGGGTGAAACTCATATACGTCAGGTCGGTGATGGCGAGGATCCAGAAACCAAGACCCATGCTCAGCCACGGCAATCTGCGTCCGCGGGCTGCGCGCATGGTCAGCACAATGACCACCGAGACCATAAAAACGTCCGCGATGGGGTAGGCCATCTGCGTGATCTGCGCGAAAGCGTCCTGGTTCGTGGCTCCAGCCAAGGGACCCAGTACAGAGCTCCACGCAATGAAGAACGTGGAGCTCGCCACTACTCCGGCGTCCAGGATGGTGCGGCGAAGAGGAAGACGCAGCCCCTGGCCCCTCAGCAGCAGGATCAGGCCAATGGAGGTGGGCAGTGCGTACCAAACAAAGCCAATGTCCGCGAAGGACGGGAAGGGGTACTGGTGGTTCAGGGTGATGCCGTTGAAGGTCCACACAATTTGCCCGGCGCTCCACACGGCCAGGCCTGCCACGATGAACCAGCGGCCCGCGGAGTTGTCTTTCCGTCGTCGGGCTGCCAGAGCATGGGTGGCCAGTGCGGTGAGCGACGCTAGGAGGATCGCCAAGTCGCCGGCAAGTTGCGCTGTGGGCGTTCCTGTCCCGCTTGCCAGTCCGACGGCCAGCAGCACCAAACACAACGCCACGGGCACTAGAAAAAGCGGCCAACCGTGCCGTGCTGACGAGCGCATCGGAAGAACCCCGTGCTTCACTCCTGCCACTGAACCCCTGCCTTCGAAAGTGGCCCCACCAAAAGCGAACAACGCGCCTTGCCTGCGCTGAGGAGAGCATACGCCGAAAACACGCCCAAAGAGCAGAGCAGGCCGCTAGGAATCCTGACAAATCAAGGGCAGAGGCGGCTCGCCCCTATAGTTGATGGCTGCAGGCACGCACACGCTGGAGGAGGTTGCTGGTGGTTTACCCTAAGGTCGCCCGTCGTTGGATCCAGGTCATGTTCGGCGCATATCTGGTGGCGTTGGCCTTGGTGGTCTTCCTGCCGGCGCGTGAAGCCAGCACCGTCACTGGGTTTGTGGGGGTCATCGCCGGGTGGCTTTCGATGCTCGGCCTGCCGATCGGCGCCGCCGCAGTGGGCGTGGAGTTCGCTGCCAACATTGTCCTGTTCATCCCGTTCGGGGCGTTTCTCCGCCTCCTCCGGCCCGCGCTGTGGAACTGGTGGGCGGCGGGGCTGCTCGCCGTCGGATCGTCGGCATTGATCGAAACGGTGCAGCTGGTGGTTCCGGGGCGGGTCACAGCGTTGTCGGATGTTGTGGCGAACACCCTGGGCGCCTTGCTGGGCCTCGCGGTGATGAAGAGGCTTGCGACGGCTATTGCTTAGAGGTGCTTCCGCAGGATGTCGGCGACGTCCTTGCAGTGCCCGGCTATGCGCTGGGCAACGTCGCGGTGCACGGCCTCGCTGGCGTTGATGGGGTCCGGGATATCGTCCTCGTCGCGGAGTTCGGCGGTGGACCGGATGGCTGCCGTTCGGCTGACCAGACCGGCCAAGGGGGTGTTCGTCACTGCGCCTGTTACCGATGCCCAGCTGGCGGCGGCCGGAGCTGCCATGCCTTCGCCGGCAGGTACCTTAGCTGCTGCGCGGGCGAACTCGGCCATGGTGAACGCGCGCTGCGCGGCACCCGGATACTTCTTCACCAATTCGTCGCGCTGCTTGCGGGTCATGGTCAGCACCAGGCCGGCCGCCTCGACAACCCCGGCCGAGATCTGCCGGCCCACCGAGCCGTTCGGGTTGCCGCCGTACTCCCTGGACAGGGCAGCGGGAAGAGGCTCCATGGGCGCCCCTTCCGCAGCATGCAGGCCTGCACTCACCACCTGAAGGCTGCTGAGGCCGTTGTCATGGAGCTGGGCGCGGATCAGTTGCTCGGCCAGCGGCGACCGGCAGATGTTGCCGGTGCAGACGGTCAGAATGGACGACGGCGGATGGGCACCTTGGTTGGTCAGGGTCACAGGGCGTTGGTACTTTCGCGGCGGCGGCCACGGCGCTGGTCGGTCAGCTGGACCTGCTCTGTCGCGGCCACGGGAGTCGATTCCGTGGCGGGAACGTGGTTGGCCTTGGCCGCTTCCTCACCGGTGTCCTTGCGGTTGTAGTACGTGTAGTACTGGTAGCCGTAGTCCTCGCCCTTGGAGGATTTGCGGGAAACGCCGTTGATGATCAGACCCAGGGGCCTGCCCTTGACGCGTTCGAGGTTCTGCAGGGCACGCTTCAATTGGTCGTAGGTGGTCTTGCCTGCGCGGCTGACTACCAGGGCTCCGTCGGTGCGGGCGGTGAGGATCGCTGCGTCGGTGACGGGCAACAGCGGTGGGGCGTCCACCAGGACGATCGCGTGCTTGGCAATGTCCTCAAGTAGGGCCCGCATGACGTTGGACCCCAGAAGTTCGCTGGGGTTGGGAGGTACAGAGCCGGCGCCGAGCACAAAGAGGTCGCCGCTTTCGCCCCAGGGCTGCAGGACGTCGTTGAGGGTGGCCCTGCCGATGAGGACATCTGTGAGCCCTACATTGGTCAGCAGCCCGAACGTCTTGGCCACGGTGGGGCGGCGGAGGTCGCCGTCCACCACAACAACACGCTGCCCGGAGGCGGCGATGGTTTGGGCAAGGTTGGCCACCACGGTGGTCTTTCCTTCACCCGGGAGGGCAGAGGTGACAACGATGATGCGGGGAGGCTCGTCCACGTCCATGAACTGGAGGTTGGTCCGCAGTTCGCGGATGGCCTCGGCGACGGCGTAGTCCTGGTGGTTCTTGTTCTCAAGATCGTTGCCGCCGCGGGACAACACGAGGCGGTTGACGCCGTCGAAATTGTTGTGGAACGGAATGGTTCCGATGACGGCGACGCCGGTCTCAGCCTCGAGCTGGACTGCCGAACGGACGCGACGGTCGAAGATGTTCCTCAGCAGCGCATACCCGATGGCCAGCAGCAGGCCGGCGACGACGCCAATCATCAGCGCGAGCCTGGTATTGGGGGATGTCGGAGTGGTGGGGAGCTGTGCGGCGTCCAGCGAGCGGAAACTGACGATGGACGTCTCACTGCTGTTGCTGCCCTTTTCAAGCTCGGCAACCTGCTCCCCGACGGCCCGGACCCAGGCCTCGGCCAGGTCGCGGGCATCCTCCGGGCTGCTGGCCTGTGCGGAGAATTTGAGGGTGGCGGTGTCCTGCGGGTTCTGGGCCGAAATACGGCTGATCAGTTGCTCAGGAGTGGTGCCTTGGAGCTTGAGGTCCTGGATGACGGTTTCCGCCACGGACCGGGATTTCGCGACGTCCAAGTAGGACTTTGCGCGGGACTTGGAGTAGCTCTCGCCGGCCATGGCCGTACCAAGATCTTTATTGACGCCTACCGAAATGATGCCGCTGGCATCGGCGCTGAAGACCTTGGTCTGGGTCAAAGTCCAGCCGAATGCGACTATTCCACCCAACACGGTAATGGCAATCACTGAAATCCAGTGTGCCCGCAGGACCTTCCAATAGTCCGTGAGCTCCATGAAATTGGTCCCCCTGATGCTGTGTGGCGTCGACACGTCGACACAAAAAGAACGCAGTTCTTGCACTGCGTTGTAAGTATCGTAACGTGCTGACCTAAAGGGGATACCCACCTCGCGGTGGGATGGGGGGTTTATGACAAATGCAGGATACTGACTTTCTCCAAATGGGAGCGGTGTACTTCGCGCAGGATCAACACGGTCTTCAGAGGCATGCCGAATGCGTTTTTGGTGAGCTGACCATTAGCTCACTTTCGGGCGATTTCACTGCCCCCGATGCCACGGGACATGACGACACCGTGGACATTTATTTCGTCGCGTCCGGCCTTATCCGGGATCCCCACTCAGGGACGCACCTCCCGGGCGGCGAATCGGTTGTTGTTGTCCCTGGCGGCAGGGGCCTGCCCTCGCCATTCGTCGGGGACGCGGACGCTAAACGGATCCGGATCCAGAGAAGCGCGGCGGAGACTTTCGTCCCCCATGCACTGGACAGCGTAACCGTCACCCCCGTCCGCTCCCGGCTCGATGCTGCTGCTGAGGCCTTCATCGGGGCCATCCTGAATCAGCCTGCCCGGCACGGTTCTGCCATTGAGCTGTACGCCACCGAGCAGATCCTGCTTGAACTGACGGGCAGCCTCCTGCTGGATCACTGTGGAGTTTCCTGGGATTCCACGTCCTTGACGTCGGTGCTTAGGGACCAGGCCATGGCGGTAATTGCCCAGCGATGCGCTGACCGGGAGCTTAATCCCGAGGCCGTGGCCAAGGCTGTCCAGTCGTCATTGCGGCGGGTGCAGGCCGCGTTCGCGGAGGTGGGAAACTCCATTGCCGCGGAGATTCGCAGGCAGCGTGGCAGGTTGGCACGAACGCTGCTCACGGATGCCCGCTATGACGTCCTCAGCGTCCAACAAATTGCCGAGCAGACCGGATTCGGTACAACGGCCGCCCTGCGCAGGGCGTTGGATGAGCTGTATGGTTGCGGGCCGCGGGATCTCAGGGAACGCCGGGGCGTTGACGCTTCCCAGCCGTGAAGATTCACGTTTGTGGCGGGCACAGAGGACGTTCCGCGCAGACCTTGAACCGTTGAGCGACAAAACTTCGGGCGAGGGCCAGATCTGGACTTTCCGGCAAAAACACGTGGGTAATGTCTATCCCTGATGGGGGAACTCGGCATGTGCTGGATTCCAACCGATGGTTTTCATTCCGAGTTGAGAGAAGAACAATGAGCGACGAAGTCACCGTTTCCAAGCCGCACTCCCGCCGCGCCGTAGTCAAGGGTGCCGCCTGGTCCGTGCCGGTCATTGCTGCCGCTGTTGCTGCCCCGGCTGCCGTAGCGTCCGTGAACACTTTGAGCCTTGCCTTTACGGCCTCCTCGACTTCGCTCCTTTCCCTCGCCCTGCTGGACGGCGGCGGAACGCTCACGGCCACGGCCCTGGTCACCGTTCCCACCACCCTGACCTTCACCAACGGTCCGGGTGCCGTGACGGAGACTGCCGCGGTGACAGTGTCTGTTGCCCGCCCTGCCGGCATCAACATCAGCGTTGGCCGGGCTCGCGGCTTTGGCGTGTACTCCTTCGACGGCACCCTCACTACCGCCGGACAGCGCACTGCCGTCTACCAGTCGGCCCCCATTATTGGACAGTACGGCTTCCCGGCTACGACGTGGACCAACAACGTTCCCGTCACCGTCCCCAGCAATGGCACGCTGAACCTTCCCATCGTCTTCGGCCTTGCGGGTGTCAGCACTGGAATTGGTATCAGCGCTTTGGCAACATTCCCCGTCACGGTCACCGTGGTTATTGGTGGCCGCACCCTTACTGCCACGAGCGAAATCTCCGTTCCCGTCGGTGCGGGTCTCCTCTAGGGCCTTTTCGAAGAACATTTCAGGCGAATGCGCGTCAGTCAGAAGGGCTGGCGCGTTTTCGTGCGTTCCGGGAATGCGGATTAGGGTATTTGAAGGCCTCCAACGGTAATCCCTTTTCGGTTGGTATGGCCGGCTGATCTTAGGTGGAGGAAATGCAGACTGATGAGATCCTGGTCAATGCGCTGGGCGGTTTAGTCAGGATTCGATTCGATTTTTCGAGACAACAGTTTGATGAAGTGCGCTTCGAAAAACTCCACGGGCCTTGGTCCGATGCCATGCCTGAAAAGGAAGCGATCCCGGTTGTTAAGGATATTGTCGCCGAGCTTCTCTGGGCTTTCCCGGACGACGACGGGCTCCCAGGTTCCGTAGCGGAGCTTTCCACCCACACCACATTGGCAGCTATCGAGGCGCAACGCGGCCGCCTGTTGATGCTGCACGCCGCCGGAATCGCGCACCCCTCCGGTCAGGTGCTGGCGTTCATTGGTCCGTCCGGGAGGGGCAAGACCACCTTGGCCCGGCACCTCGGTGCCAAATATGGCTACGTCACCGATGAAACCGTAGGCATCGAGGCCGACGGTACAGTGCATCCCTACCGGAAACCTCTGTCCGTCATCCAGCCCGGCGAGGCGTACAAAAAGCAACTGGCCCCTTCTGTCCTGGGTCTTGGTGAGCTGCCCGCTGCGTCCCTTGCCCTTGCCGGGCTGGTGCTGGTTTCCCGGCGCGATGGTTATTCCGGTGCGCCCCGGATTGAGACGTTGGGGTTATGCGAAGCCCTGGTCGAGATCGTCCCGGAGATCAGCTATCTGGCCGACATGGACAAACCGCTCCAAACCATTGCATCGCACGTCGATCGTTGCGGCGCGCTTCGGCGGGTCACCTACAGTGAGGCCTTTGAGGTCCTGCCCCTCATCCCTGAGCTGATGGCGTGGGAGCCGCCTGAGGCGTGGGAGGCCGTCCTGCCCACAGGGGAAACCACGGGCGTGGTGAGTCCCCTGGCGCCGGAGTCATATCTACCTGCCCCGGTGCTGGACGCCGTGGAAGCCGGTGGGCTGACCGCCGTCCTGGACGCCAACCGAACTGTCCACGTCCTTGATGGAGTGGGGCCGCTGGTCTGGAAGTCGCTCTGTGAGGGCCGTGATTTTGCTTCGCTTGCACGGGAGGTGGAGCGCCAGTTTGGTGCTCCACCTGAGCAGAAGCTCGAACAAGCAGTGGTGGGGATTCTTTCAACTCTCGCGGATGCCGGCCTGCTCGTTCGCTCCCCGGCCCCATAACAATGGGTCCCGATACTGCGAAAGCTGCCAGCCGGCGTCGTCGATTGCTTCGTTCGCCGTGGAGCCATGCGCTGCTGGCCTTGATCCTCGTGGCACTCGTCCAAGGCTTCCTGGTGAAGATCCATCACGTGCCCACCGGCTCCATGGAGCAGACCCTCAACGTCGGCGACCGCGTGCTGGTAAACCGGACTGCGTACTTCGCTTCAGTGCCTGAACGCGGGGACGTGGTTGTCTTCCGCAAACCGCCGGGCTGGGGGCCCGCGCCTGACCGCAGCTTCCTGCGCACCAGCGTGGGCTGGTTTGGTGAACTGACCGGCATTGGCCCTGGCAACACCGAGTACTTGGTCAAGCGGATCATCGGGGTGCCCGGTGACACCGTTGAATGCTGTGATGCCGCTGGTGCGGTCAAGGTCAACGGGGTTGCCATCAGTGAACCGTACATTCATCAGGATTTCCCCCTCCACGCGGGATCTCTTGACTGCTCGACGGCGGTAGAGTCACCGCGCTGCTTTGCGCCACTTATCCTCAGTGAGGGGCAGTATTTGCTGCTGGGGGATCACCGCTCTGTTTCGGAAGATTCCGTCTCAGCATGCAGAAACCCCGCGGCCCCTCCCGACTGCGTCAGAACTGTTCACCGGGGGGACATTACGGGCCGTGTGGATTGGCTCGTCTTCCCCTTCGATAAGTGGGGAGCCTTGGATTCCTGACCCTACGTCTGCCAACCGGACCGACGTGTCAGGCCTGCTGCAGCGCCTTGGAGACCGAACGGTATCTCGCGTACAGCAATACACCTGTCACCGATTCCACAATGGTGAGTCCCAGGAAAAGCACCGCCAGTGAATCGCTCCAGAGGATCAAGGCCACGCTGACTGCGAGATACAACAACGACGACACAATCCTGATCCAGAAAACCTGGCCCACCATCCCTGCGCGACGCAGGTAGGTGAAGGGAAGGGTGCCGGGGATGCTGACCAGTTTCCAAAGACACGCCAGTGACAGAGCACCGAGAGTCACCACGTTCCAGGCAGAGCCGAACAGGGCCTGGAACACGCCAAGAACCTCCAGGACCAGGATGAGCGCAATGGCCAGGACGCTGAGGGCGGACATGCCCAGCGTCAGGCTTCTCGATTCCGCTCCGAGCAGCCGCGTCCGCATGTACCCGAGGATGGGCTGGAGTGCTCCGAGGACCGTGATGGTCGCCTTGAGGGCAACAGCTTCCTCATCCCGTTGAAGCAGGTACACCGTGGCCACAATGCCCAACGGGACCAGGGCCACCATGGCAGTTTCAAGGGTGATCCAGGCGGTTGGGGCCAAACGTGGGCGCCCCGACGCTTTATAGGGGGTCCTCAGGGCCCTGATCACGATGGCCGCTGCCATGGATGCGGCTAAAACAGAGACCGCCCACGGTGAATTTTGTTGTGCAAGGACCAAGGAAGTGCCCGCACCCAGGACCAACGCGGCAGCAGTCAAGGCCTCCATCTTCCACCCAGCCGTATAGGCAGCATGCATTCGCCCTATCTGGAGGGCCACCATGGCGCAGGGCAGGCCAAACGCCAGGACCGCAATTGAGCTGGGGAAAATGACCATTGCCAGTGTTCCCGCAACGCCCAACGCTGTGGCCCAGGCCGGGATGTACGTCTTGTCGGCCAAACGGGAATCGGCCATTCGTGGCTCGAGCAGACCCGCGGCGATCACACCGGCGCAAAAGGCGCCGATGCTTAGGACAAGTGCTATCTGGGCCTGGCCTTCAAGGGCGAAAAGCCGGGCTGCAACGGCCTGGAATGCCGCTGGGACGATGGCCGTAACAGCTCCTGAGGCCACCATGACCAGCGGTTGGAGCACGTTGCTCCGGGTGACCGTAGCAGTGGTCATGCCGTGACGCCCAAGACCGCGTCCCGAAGGCTTGCCCCCAGTGCCTCGTAGGCCTCGTCCGTTCTTGCGGCAGAACGGTTGACCGCAGCGTCGTATTCTTCGCGGGCCGTCTCACTGTTCAGGAGACGGTCAATGTGGGCGTGAACCGTCTCCGGATCAAAACTGAACGCGTTGTGGACGTACTCTTTGAGGCCCAGATCCTCGAACGCAGCAAAGCCTTTTCGCTCGTACGACAGATGAATAACATAGTGGCCCGCCTGCAAGGCCATGAGGGCAGCGTGCAAGCGCACGGCAACCACCACCCGTTTGGCGGAAGCGCCATTCAGGAAATCCCCGCGGCTGAGGATCCGCCGCGGGTTGAGGCTCTGCATGGGGGAGAGGTCCTGATTTCCACCGGTTTGACTCTGTACTTAACCGTCGAAGGACCCCACCAAGCCCGCCAGCTCGATGATGGGAGCAGGGAGGCCACCACGAAGGTTTCGTACCGAGTACACAGGAGTGGCTTCCACTGGCTGTGTGGTCCGGGCCGGAACGCGGAGGACTGCCATGTCCGGCACGCGTCGGACGACAGACGTCAGCCCAAGCTCCTGGACCGTGCGGTCATCGCGGGCCCAGACCCGGCTGAGCCGGCCCAGGTGCCGCCTGAACCGAGGGGCACTGCCCAGCCTCAGGGGACCGATGCTTTGGGGAAGATAGACAACTTTTGCTCCATGCCGGCTGGCTGCCCGCAACTGGACACCATGGACCAGAAGCGCTTTGGCCAGCTCAACGCAGTTTCCGCCGCGCAGGTACCCACCGCCAACGCCCACAATGAGGTCGAAGCTGTCGAGATTCCGCAGGGTCGCGAGGTAGTCACGGTCATAGCCGCGGAGGGACGGCTTGCTTCGACGCAGTGAGACGCCAGGGAGATCAAAACTCCCAGGATCGGAAGCGAACAGTGTGAGATCGATGGCCTCGGCCGGGAAGGTCGCGGTGAGGAGTTCGATTGCTTCGGTGACCAGCATGCCGTCGCCGATGTTGTCAGCACTGTAGCCATGGAGAATGAGGACTTTCATCGCTGCAACACCTGCTCGTAGACCTCGGTATGCGCGTCCACGCTGGCATCCCAACTGAAGCGTTTCGCCCAAGCGAAGCCGGCATCCCGTGAGTGCCCGGTTCCTGCGGAACTGCCGAGAGCCCCTGCAATGCCACGGGCGATTGAGTCGGCATCGGTGTCTTCGAACAGGAAGGCCGGACCTGCCACCTCCTTGAGGGAGCCGCGGTCCGAACAAATGACGGGAGTTCCGGAGGCCATGGCTTCGAGAACGGGAAATCCGAAGCCCTCGTAAAGGCTGGGGAAGGCGAAGAGGGCTGCATGCTGCATGAGTGCCACCCGCTCGTCGTCATCAACGAAACCCAGATGCTCGATTCCAGCAGACTCAATCGCGGTCATGGTCTCAGCCGCGTTCCACGCGGGTTTTCCCGCGATCACCAATTTTGCGCCAAGATCCTTAAGTTGGGGCAGCGAGAACGCACGTACAAGTTCAATCAGGTTTTTCCGGGGTTCAATGTTTCCGAGGTAAAGCACGTAGGGAGTGGAGCGAAGGTGCTGAAGCCGGTCGCTAAGAGCCCGTGGCTGCGCAAAGTATTCAGTGTCGATGCCGTGGGGAATCGTCGTAATAAGGGCCGGGTCCATGCCGAACACCTCGGAAACATCGTCTGCACTGGACTTGGAGACAGTGATGACCGCATCCGTTGATTGAATGGCCCGCTGGACCCGGGTTCGCCAGATCATTTCCTGCCGGGCCGATCTCGCCGTGGTGATCCAGCGGCTCGCAACACCGTGCACGGTCACCACCGAGGGAGCGCGGGTGGGCAGCAGCGGGCCAGTGTCAGCGCTGTAGTGCAATACAAAGCCAGGTTTCGCGGGCACCGTAAGACCTTGCCATGTCTCCATGAGGGCGGTGAGTGCCGCACGTTTCGATGAGCGAAGTTGGCTGATCTCGACGCCCCTCAGCTCAAGGCCTTTGGCGATCTCCCGTGCATAGGTGGTGTTTCCGCCAACGTGGCGGGAGAGAATCCGGGACGGGAACGACACTTGCTTGAGTCGGTTCAACGATCAGGCCCTTTCAGGTCATAGAGGTCACGAAGAGCAGTGTGCAGGGTCGAACGATTCATGCGGGCCAGCAGGGAACGGTTCGCCGCCAGCGCAAGCTCTCTTGTCCCGGCATCGCTGAGGATGGCGGCGACAAGACCGGCCACTCCGTCGGCATCATCTGCTTGCAGCAAGCCGGAGTCTCCGAGGGCGCTGATGCTGCGGGCAGCAATGGGAACGCCCTGGGCAGCGGCATCGAGGATGCTGAGGGGGAAGCCTTCATACGCGGCGGAATGAACGTAGACGCTGCTGGAAGCGAGGGATTCGGCCACTCCGTGGTTGTCGAGCCAGCCGGTGACTTGGATTCCGGCCTGTTCAAGGCCTCTTCGCAGTTCCGGATCGCCATCCCCAATCCACTGAAAGCGCACGGCTGGCACCTTGCTCCGCAGAGCAGCGGCAACATCGCTGAAGAACACAGGGTCCTTCTGCCGGGCGATTCTTCCCACCATGGAGATCACCGGTACGGCCTGACTGGTCAGGGGCCCATGCCCGGCTGAGCGGGAGGCGACTGTGGGCAGGTTTGGGATGGGGACGCAGGTAGCTGACGGGCTAAGCGCACGCACCAGGTTCTCTTCGTGGGAAGACAGTGTCCCGAATTTCCAGGTCCTTGGTGCGAGGAATCTCTCGGCACCTCGAAAGAGTGCCCGCTTCACTGGAGAAGTGTTTGGGTCGTCATGCTTGAAGCAGTGAGGTTCGTAGACCACCGGTGCCGCTATGCGCCGCGCGCGGGTGTAGAGGCCGGGGAAGCTGGAGTGCGCGTGGACCACCTGGGGCATCAGCAGGTCGACGGTGGTACCAACCGTGGCAATGCGTTTGAAGAGCCCTGGCCCCAGATCGTGGTGCTCAACGGCCAAGCCCTGCCACACAGGGGCGGGCTGCCCTTTCTGAAAAGGCGACAAAACCAGGTGGATGAACTCCTTGGGGCTGTTTTCAATGTAGCTCCGGACAGCTTTTGGCACCCCGCCATCGATGCGGTCAACCACATGAAGAATCCGACTGGAATCAGCGGCTACCAACCGGCACCTGCTTGCGTGAACGCCGAGTCGATTTGTCCATTGCACGGCTGGTAATAAAGCCCATGCCAAAATTCCAAGATTGCCACGCTCCCCCATTCATCGGCGCATCAGATGTAGACTCCCGGCCCGTGGCAGTGCCTCACCCTAAATCTGATGTGAGGGAGGTACCAACAACGGAGCCCGTCTGGTGTTCGACCAAAGTCAAGGATAACCGATGCCCGGGCATATTCGGGTTTGTGCGGATTGTTTACTGTAAGCGTCCTGATTAATCCGGCAGTTTTAATTGCGGTAGATTTATCAGGACTGAAAATTACAGATGCGTGCGGGAATCTCGAGCTGTTCCACGCCGTTCACACGGTCCCAGGGGAGGGCGGCGAATGACGAGCTGGGTAGCAATCGCCTATGGCGCACTGGACCTCCGTGGCTGGCACGAGAATCAGACGGACGTTGAACTGATGCTTTTGCCAACAATGCCGTCGGAACCCATAGGTTTGGCCGACGTGCCGGCCGTCCTCTGGCGGAAGCTTATGGATGGTCCGGTGCCTGACACTGGCCTCGATGATGCTGAGCAGGCCTTGGTCCGGGAGTTCGCGGCGGCGGGCATCGCATCCGAGGACCCGTCACATCCGGCACGGATACTCGAACTCAGGGTGCCGTGGATGTCCTCGCCCGTCCATGAGATGGTCTACGCGTTGGTTGCCAGCGTGGCCCGCGACCATGGAGTTGACGCCATATCCATTAAGGGGCCAATGCTCCACCGCCAAGGTTTGCGGGAAAGGGAGCATTCCGGTGACGTGGATGTTTGGGCCGATCCCGCACATCTTGAGGTTCTTTGCTCCGCACTCGAAGCATGGGGTTGGAACGGAAGGACGGACCAGTGGTCCGGGCTCTCCTTCAACCATTCGGTGGCCCTTGAACCTGGGTCGTGGGGCTGTGAGCTGGACGTGCATCGCCACATTCCTGGATGCGCGGAAGACGATGCTGCCGTTTTCGGCAGGGTGAGGGAAAGCTCTCAAGCCACGCTGTTCGCGGGGGTACCGATGCTGACGCCCGACCTCCCGGCACACGCAGTCATCTTCGCCCTCCACGATCTCCGGCCGGAAGCAAGGCATGGGAAAACGGCGGTGGGAGCTGGAGAGCACGCTGAAACGCTGAGGCTCGGGGGAGAAAAGGTGCTGCAGTTTGCCAACAGCGTGAAGGCTTCAGCCGTCCTCGAGCCCGCCCTGCGGCTTGCCTTCCCAACGGCCCATCTTCGGGTTGATCACGAAGTTCCCCTGAACTGGAAATGGCGGGAAAGCAAAGGCTGGTGGCGGGCCTACTGGATGATCTTCCGCTCCCTTCCAGCCGAAGAACGCCTGCTTTTCATCAGGCGTGCGGTATGGCCCCAGGCTGAGGTCCTGGCAGCTTCCGACGGCCGGGCGGGACGTTCCACACCAAGTCTCGTCGGCGCCAGGTTCCGGCGGATTGCGAAGCTCTTCCGCTGGTAGGAGAGGGTGTTGAACGAGTGAAGTTTGCGGGAATGCAGGGCGAATGATCGGTCATGGGGGCCGAAGGAATTCAGGGGCGATTGTATGCGGAATCAGATCAGTTACGGTGCGGGCGCTGTGAGCACGAACATCGCGGCGAAGGGCACGGACGCCTCACCGGAAAAGCCACCAGTGCTGAGGTCCAAGCCGGAGACTCTTGGGGAGATACCGACCACAGGGCCGTGGTTCCAGCGCTTCATGCTGCTCAGCGTTGTCTTCATGCCGTTCCAGTATGCGCTGACCGTGCCGGTGGGTTTCCCCCTCAAGATCAGTGAAATTTTCGGGATCATGGGCATCGCCACGTATGTGCTTGGCCGGAGATCCATGAGGAGAAAACGGGACCTCGCCAGTGTGGCCGTGGCTGTCCTTGCCATTGCGACCGTCTTCTCTGCCTTGGTCAATTTCACCCCCGGCAGCGGTGGCCTCAGATCGGTTGGCTATGACAGGGGCTACGAAACCGATCTCCTTCTGTACAGCGGATACGCTCTTCTGGCGCTGTGCTACTGGTCTGTCCTCCGGCGTGTGGATCGACAAAGGACTGTGCGGGCAATCGTCGCATCGATCTGGCTCTGCGGATCGGCAGTCCTGATGCAGTGGGCCTCAGCCCTGTCCGGAAACACCCAACTGATCGGCACCCTTGGCTTCCGGACACTGGGCGTCGATGACACGGTGGAGACTCTTCGTTCAGGACCCTTCCTGGAGGGGCAACACCTGGGCTTCTTCGCCGGGGCAGCAATTTTGGTGGCCCTGTACAACAGAAGCTACCTGGCTGCGGTGGTTGCGGCCCTGTCAATTCTGTATTCGCAATCGACCACGGCTTATGCAGGACTTGCTGTTGGAATTGCGATGATAGTCATCCTCAAGTTTTCCAAGGTGCTGGTTCCCTTGATCGCGACGGCACTGGTTGGGGTTTTGGCGCTGCTTTTTTCTGACAGCCTGAGGACCACCCTTGGCAGGCAGTTGGCAAAGATCGGTTTTACCGAATTTGCTCCGGACTACCAATACGCCACAACGTCATTGAACCTGCGCGGAGTGAAATCCCAGATTTCCTTTGATATGAGTTCCGACAATCCCATTTTTGGAGTGGGTCCTGGACGCTATGGCGCCTATTTCGATCAATATGTCAGCGGCCGTCAGTTGCCGTGGATTTACTCCACGGACCAGACGCGTCCCATTGCGGAGAATGCCTACGCCCACGTAGCGGCTGAACTTGGCTACGTCGCTCTTATCGCCTTTGGACTCCTTATTCTGGTCCTTCTGTGGCGAAACTTCAGGAATGCATCCTTGCTGGGCATGCTGGCTGTCTTCACAGCCCTTGGTGTCTCCACACAGTCGTCATGGACGTTCTTGCCGATCTGGACATTCTTCGCCCTTCTGGCGGCTGACGACGTCGAGTCGAAGCAACCGTTGATGGAAACACGGGGTCAGTAGGCTCCGTCTTTCCCAACCACGGCCTTGGCCGTCCGGAAGAGGATGACGATGTCCTGGGCCAAGGACCAGTTTTCAACGTAGTAAAGATCCAGGCGGATGGACTCTTCCAGTGAAAGATCGTTGCGGCCGCTCACCTGCCACAGTCCGGTCATGCCCGGCTTGACCAAGAGTCGCCTGACGGAGGCGAAGTCATACATTTCCACCTCGCGGGCCACCTGTGGGCGCGGGCCAACAAGGCTCATGGTTCCGTTGAGCACGTTGAGGAGTTGTGGCAGCTCGTCGATGGAGTATCGCCGAATCCATGCACCCAAACGGGTGACCCGGGGATCGTCTTTCATCTTGAAGAAGATGACGCTGTCCTGGCTTTGGGCTTGGAAAGCCTCCAGCAAGGTCTCAGCATTGTTGCGCATCGAGCGGAACTTGATCATTTTGAAGGACTGGCCGCCTTTGCCGATCCGCTCTTGGAAGAAGAAGGCAGACCCGGGGCTGTCCAGTTTGACCAGGATGGCTATCACCAGCATCGGCACGGAGAGCAGCAGGAGCAACAAGGAGGAAAGGCAAACGTCCAAAGCCCGTTTTGCGAACGCCTTCATGCCACTGAGCTTCGGTGTTGTGACATGGATCAGTGGTAGCCCCGCTACCGGCTGCATGTGGATCCTGGGACCAGAGATGTCAGTGAGTGCAGGGGCTACGATCATGCCGATGTCGCGGGCGGAGAGTGCCCACCCCAGCTGCCGCAGGAAGGCAGGGTCCAAGTGTGCCCCGCCGCAGACCGCCACTGTGTCTGCTCCGGACTCACCGATGGAGTCGAGGACCATGTCCACGCTGGGAGAGGAGCCAAGGACGGGCAAATTTGTTCTGGCCGTCGACCCTGGTTCGGTGAGGAGGGCTGCAACGGGTTTGTACCCGGACACTATGTGCTGATTCAGCTTGTCTGACAAGTGATTGACGTTGTTGGACGCACCGATCAGGAGCACTTTGTGAAGATTCCGGCCCTCAAGCCGGCTTCGGTGCAGGGTCCGCCGTTGGGCGAACCGGACCAAAAGGAGCAGCACGACGCCAAGGGGGAGAGCCACTGAAACGTATCCCCGTGCCGTCTGGAGTTGGAAGACGTAGGAGACGACTGCCAGGCATCCGAAGAGCCACAGTGATGATACGGCGACCCGCTTATACTCGTCAGTTCCGGTGCCGAGGACTTTGCGGTCCCTCGTGCCGCCGAACTCCAACGCGGCAGTCCACGTGAGAATGAGGACAACGGAGAGCGTCGAGTACGACAGCTCCGCGTCTCCGCCGGCAACGGTCACATCTTCGGTGCCGAACCGCAGCAGATGGGCTCCACCTACAGCTATGACAACGCAGGCAAGATCAAGGAATCGCATCTTGATGCTTTGGGTGCGCAACCATGTAGAGCCCGCAGCGAAAGCGACGTCGCGGGAGGCAGAAACAAAGGCAGTCATTGCGGTCAGCTCAAGAACAGAGTGGCAGCGCGGAGTTTCCTTGTGGTGATCCGTGATACCCCGCACCACAACACAACAGTTTTATTCACGAACCAGCCCCCATAGCCATGCCCCCAACGCCCCCTGCGGAGCGAACAAAGTTGAATGCGTCGTAACACCAGGCGGTGTGACTTGACGTTTCAAAGTAATCGTAAAGGGACTTTAGATGCATCTCAAATTGCGGCAGATGCCCACTGCGTGATTTACCTCAAGCCATGAATTGCAAGGTTGCTGGGAAGGTCTATTGCGCGCAGAAAATAATAATAATCGCGCATTCAAAGGCTGCTGATAAAGTCCATATTGCGCAATCAATGGTACTTTTTGCGTCGATGGCGGTGAATCCCGACTGGTCAGTTGCCCTTTTCGAGGCCGTGCGCCGTCACGTACTGGCCCAACTGGTCCTTGGCCAGCGCTGATGCGATGTCAGAGATTGCGGTGGTGTCCGCTACAACAATGGATTGACCATCGGCAGAGGTGCCCGTTCCCAGCGTCGGGAGGGTGAACATCACGGTGTCGGAGGCCCGGATGTCTTTCATTCCCAGGGCAAGGCTTCCGATTGCGGCCGCATCCAGGCTCTTGTCCACGCTGATGAAGGGTGACACTGAGGAGACCATGTTGTTGATCGTGATCGGGTTGGTCAGGGTCTCCCTGGCTATGGTCTTGCTGATGATCGCTTTGAGGTAGGCCTGCTGGTTCCGCACCCGCTGGTAGTCCCCGTCGCTGAAGGACTTCCGTTCGCGGACAAAGGCGAGTGCTTCATCGCCATTGAATGTCTGTGGGCCGGCTTCATAGACATGGCCCTTCATGGGGCCGGAGTTGGGTGAGAAGGGAATCTTGACGTCGATTTCCACTCCGCCGAGGGCGTCTGTGAGGCCCTTGAAGCCTTCGAAGTCCACCATGGCCACGTGGTCGATGCGTTGCTGAAAGAGGGATTCCACTGTCTGAACCATCAGTGGGACGCCGCCGTAGGCAAGGGCCGCGTTGATTTTGGATTCGCCCTTCCCTGGAATATCAACCCAAAGATCCCGCATCAGGGACACGGCGTAGACGTTCTTTCGATCAGCAGGGATGTGCACCAGCATCAAGGTGTCAGCGCGTTGATCGGTGGAAGCGTCGGTTTCCACGTCTACCTCGGAGGAGCCCCGGGTGTCGCTGCCCATGACGAGGATATTCATCGCAGCTGTACCGTTAATGGGTTCGGATTTTTGGGGTCGGGTGGACTCGTCCGGAAATGCGACATCGATCTTGGTGGTCCCGGAATTGAAGGTCTGGGCCAGATTGAATATGTAAGCTCCGGCCACCAGGCCGACCACCAGTACCGCGGCGGCGAAGCCGAGGAGTACGTTTCGTCCGGTTTTCTTGCCACTCTTTCGACGTCCGGAAGGGGAGGCTTCAGGTGAATTGTCGGTATCTGTTGGGAGTGTCATGTGTTCCTCGGTGTCGGCATCAGCAACGTTGATTCTATCAACCGGAAAACAAGCGGCTTGAGCTCAAAAAGTTTTGGCACAGTTAAGCCCGCTGCTGGCTCTCATCCAATTGCGGTATTGGATGAGCATAATGCGAGGTGAGCCCCGGTCACGGGAAATTCGACCGGGGCTCCGCCAAGGAAGATTCCCTGCTCAGCGCTCCGGAGTAAGTGCCTTTGAATACAGAACCGCACCGTTGGCGTTACGGAGGCTCACAGTAAACAAGCCGTCGGCCGCCAGGTCCACATGGCCGAAGTACTGGTTCTCGCCATTGCGCGGTGACTCGCCCGGGAAGCGCCCTGCCTTGGCGAACAACACCTCGGGCCCGAAGGTCCCGTCCATTTCGCTCGGGCCGAATGAGCCTGCGTTGATCGGCCCGGCCACGAACTCCCAGAACGGGTCGAAGTCCGTAAAGGAGGCCCGCTCCGGGGAGTAGTGGTGCGCCGCGCAGTAGTGCACGTCAGCGGTCAGCCATACCGTGTTCTTGACCCCGTACTTCTTGAACGCTGAAAGCACGCCGGCGATCTCCAGTTCGCGGCCCAGGGGAGCGCCGTGATCCCGGTTGGCCAGGCTTTCCTGGTTCACGGCGCCGTCGGGCACGATGATGCCCAGTGGCAGGTCTGCGGCGATCACTTTCCAGGTCGCCTTGGATTTCCGGACTTCTTTGATCAGCCAGTCCACTTGCTCCTGGCCCAGGATGTTGGTGGCGTAGGGTTCCTTGCCGTCGGTGTTGGGCGATTTGAAGGTCCGCATGTCCAGGCAGAAGATGTCCAGTTGCGGTCCGCGCGAAATCTTCCGGTAGATGCGCGCCGGCTGGTACTGCCCGGCATCGTCGACCTTTCCTGGGCGCCAAAGCGCCGCTGCATCGGCGATCGGCATGTTCTCCTGCCAAGCCTGGCGGCCCCTGGCGGCGAGGACATTGACGTTCCGTTCGGTGTAGCGGGGGTCGTCCAGGATTTCACCGGGGTACCAGTTGTTGGTGGTTTCGTGATCGTCCCACTGTGCAATCACGGGGACGTCGGCGAACATGGCGCGCATGTTGGCATCAAGGGAGTTGTACCGGTGGCGGCCGCGGTACTCATTGAGGGTCTCGGCTACCTTGGCGACTTCCTCGGTGACGATGTTCCGCCACACTTGGCCGTCCTTTTCCGTGACCGTGGCGGCGATGGGGCCATCGGCGTAGATGGTGTCCCCCGAGTGGATGAAAAAGTCCGGGCCGGTGGCATGCATGGCCTTGTAGCCGCGCATCCCGCCGAGGTCCTCGTTGATGCCCCAGCCTTGGCCGGCGGTATCGCCTGTCCAGACGAAGGACTGCGAGGACGACGACGGCCTGCCGCCTCCGCGCTCGTCTTTCGCGCCGTCGTCGTGCTTTCCGGGCGCTGTGCTGAACGTGCCGCGCACTGCTTCGCCGGCTCCGTTCTCGTTCTCGAAGTTCAGCTCCAGCGCGAATCGGGTGCCGGCGGGGAGCCCTGTGGCGTGGATTTTGGCCGTGAAGTCGCTGGCTTCGGTGGCGAGGGGGCCGCGGATGGTGCGGCTGAAACCGTAGCGGCCGCGCAGGATTTCGCCGGACTTGTCCACTGCCTGCAGCAGGGCCGTCAGCCGGCCCGGGCCTGATGCGCGGGACCAGAGGACGGCGGAATCGGTGGTGACGTCGCCCGTTGCAATGCCGGTAGGGAGCGTCAGCCGCTTGCGGACCAGCGGTACAGCGGATGGTGCGGCGGTGGCGGGAGCCGCGTTGGTGGAAAGGCCGGCCAGGGCGATGCCGGTGAGGGATGTCTTGACGAGGGTGCGGCGTGTGAGGTGAGTCATGCAGTCCACTCTTGTCAGCACCCGTGAACGGAAAGTGAGGTGGAGGTAAAGGAACCCGGACCTTGACTGAAAACGCCCGCTCCGCATATTCTGAACGAACGGTCGGTAATTTATTAGGAGCAACCATGGCATCGCAGAATCTGCAGTCAGTGCCCGCTGAGCTGTCCCCGGAAGAGCAGGAGCGGGAGGCAGCCGGACAGGCGTATTTTGATCGCATCATTTCGGAGGACTCGCGCATTGAACCTCGCGACTGGATGCCGGCGGCTTACCGCAAGACTTTGCTGCGCCAGATTTCGCAGCACGCACACTCGGAAATCATCGGCATGCAGCCGGAAGCCAACTGGATCACCAGGGCACCAAGCCTGAAGCGCAAGTCCATCCTCATGGCCAAGGTCCAGGACGAGGCCGGCCACGGCCTGTACCTGTACTCGGCCGCCGAGACCCTGGGCCAGTCCCGGGACCAGATGATGGAAGACCTGATTGCCGGCAAGGCACGGTACTCGTCCATCTTTAACTACCCCACGATTTCCTGGGCGGACATGGGAGCCATCGGATGGCTTGTTGATGGTGCTGCCATCTGCAACCAGGTTCCTCTGTGCCGCGCCTCCTACGGTCCTTACGGTCGCGCAATGGTGCGCATCTGCAAGGAAGAATCGTTCCACCAGCGCCAGGGTTTCGAGATCCTGCTGGAGCTTGCCAACGGTACGCCTGCGCAGAAGCAGATGGCCCAGGACGCAGTGAACCGCTGGTACGCGCCGTCGCTGATGATGTTCGGCCCACCGGATGACGATTCACCCAACTCGAAGCAGTCCATGGCGTGGAACATCAAGCGCTTCAGCAATGACGAGTTGCGCAGCCGGTTTGTCGGCATGATGGTGGAGCAGGTCCGGGTCCTGGGCCTGACCTTGCCCGACAAGGACATCCGTTTCAACGAAGAAACCAAGAAGTGGGAGCACGGACCTTTGGACTGGAACGAGTTCAAGGAAGTCCTTGCCGGCCGCGGTCCCTGCAACTCGCAGCGCGTCGAGCGCCGTCGAGAGGCCCACGAAAACGGTGCCTGGGTTCGCGAAGCCGCGGTGGCCTACGCCCGTAAGCAAGCACAGAAGGAACACGCAGCATGAGCCCCCACGGTAACCCGGAAGCACCGGCCAGCGCCGCCAGCGAAATCGCCCGCGAGGCCCCCAAGGTTGCGGCCACCAACGCTGAAAGCACGACGCCGGCACCCGCCTCAGGCCCGGCCGTCACCCCGCGTGGCGCCGCAGAAGAAACGCCGTGGTCACTGTGGGAGGTTTTCGTGCGGTCCAGCCGCGGCCTGTCCCACGTGCATGCCGGTTCCCTGCACGCACCGGATGCGGCCATGGCGCTCCGGAACGCCCGCGATCTCTATACCCGCCGCAACGAAGGCGTCTCCATCTGGGTTGTTCCGGCCGAGGCGATTTCCTCCAGCGACCCTGACTCCAAGGGCTCGTTCTTCGAGTCCCCGCAGGGCAAGGATTACCGCCACGCAACGTATTACACCAAGAGCGAAGGCGTGAAGCACCTGTGAATACAAAAGACACTGACTTCGCCATCGACGGCCACGGCGACATTTCCGTCGGCGTCCACGGTGCCGGTGCCTCCGGCGACGGTTCGGCCAGCGCCACCCGCATCACGCCGGGCAACGCACTGCGCCCGGAGGACATCGCGCTCGAGATCAGCCGGGGACAGGTCAAGCCCACCGAGGATGTGGCAGAGTTCGCTCTGCGCATCGGCGACGACGGCCTGATCCTCGCCCAGCGTCTGGGCCACTGGATTTCCCGTGCCCCTGAGCTCGAGGAAGACATTGCGCTGGGCAATATTGCGCTTGACCAGTTGGGCCACGCACGCTCTTTCCTGACCTATGCCGGCGCCGCGTGGGGCAAGTCCGAGGACGATCTGGCGTACTTCCGCCGCGAGCACGAGTTCCGTTCCGCGCACCTCTTTGAGCAGCCCAACGGCGACTTCGCAGTCACCATCGCCCGGCAGTTCATTGTGAGCTACTACCAGTACGAGCTCTACACGGCGCTTGCGGCATCTAGCGATCCCACCCTCGCAGCCATCTCCGCGAAGGCCGTGAAGGAAGTGGATTACCACCGCGATCACAGCGCGCAGTGGGTGCTTCGCCTTGCCGGCGGCACAGATGAGTCCCGCGCACGCATCATCCAGGGCTTCAAGCTTGTGTGGCCTTACGTGGACGAACTCTTCGAAGACGACGAGCTGACCACCCGACTGGCCGAGGCCGGCGTTACCGTTCAGCCCTCCACCCTCCGTGCTGGGTTCGATCGCCTCACTGGCGGGATCATGGCCGAAGCGGAGCTGGACATTCCCGGCGTCCCGCAGGCCCTGGGCGGCGGTCGCCGTGGCAAGCACTCCGAGTTCCTGGGCTACATCCTCGCTGAAATGCAGGTCCTGGCCCGCGAACACCCGGGCGCGAGTTGGTGACCGGCATGACCGCCCTGTCAGGGACGCAGTCAAAAACCGCTGAACAGCGGGCCTGGGACATAGCATCCACGGTCTGCGATCCGGAGATCCCTGTCCTCACCATTGAGGACTTGGGGATCCTGCGCGGCGTCCGGGTTGTCCAGGCGGCCGAAACAACAGACCAGCACGACGGCGGCACGTCGGGTAGCGCCGTCGAGGTCACCATCACGCCCACGTACTCGGGCTGCCCGGCGATGGACGCCATTGGCGACGACCTGCGGACAGCCTTCGAGAAGGAGGGCTACGCGAGCGTGCGCATCAACCTGGTGTTGTCCCCGGCGTGGACCACTGACTGGATGACAGATTCCGGCAAGGCCAAGCTGGAGGAATACGGGATTGCCCCGCCCAGCGGTATGGCTGCCGCGGGTGGCCATTCCGGTCCTGTCCGCCTGAGCCTGGCCGTGAAATGCCCGCAGTGTTCGTCGTTGAACACCAAGGAACTCACCCGCTTTGGTTCCACATCCTGTAAGGCGCTGTTTGTCTGCCAGGACTGCAAGGAACCGTTCGACTACTTCAAAGTCCTCTAAGGAACTCCATGACCACCGAAACCCAGACAGCCAGCCGCCGTCGTGCGTCTTTCCATAACCTGACCGTCTCGGAAGTCCGGCGCCTCACGGACGATGCCATTGAAGTCTCGTTCGGTGTGCCCGCCGAGCTGGCCGGGCAATACGACTACCTTCCCGGTCAGTACGTGGCCTTGCGCACCTCACTGCCGGATGAGAACGGTGAGCCGCACGAGGTCCGCCGCAGCTACTCGATTTGCGCAGAGCCGCGCAGCTTCGAGGACGGCAGCAGCGAGATCCGCGTAGCCATCAAGAAAGACCTCGGCGGCGTCTTCTCCACGTGGGCCAATGCCGAGCTGAAGGCCGGTGACGTCCTGGACGTCATGAGCCCGCAGGGGGCTTTCATTTCGCGGCACGGCAAGGACGGCTCGGCCGTTCAGCACAACGTCATGAACTCCATGAACCACCCGGAGGAGCTGGCAGGGGAGCCGGGCAACTTCGTGGCGATCGCCGCTGGCTCCGGGATTACCCCGGTCATCGCGATTGCGCGCACGCTGCTTGCGGCCAATCCTGAAACAACGTTTGACCTGGTTTACGCCAATAAGGCTGCCATGGACGTCATGTTCCTGGAGGAGCTGGCAGACCTGAAGGACAAGTACCCATCACGCCTGGCGCTGCACCACGTGCTGTCGCGCGAGCAACGCATTGCGCCGCTGATGACCGGACGCATTGATTCCGAGAAGCTGCAGGCGCTGCTCAGCAGTGCCATCCGCGCCGAGGATGTGGACGAGTGGTTCCTGTGCGGGCCGTTCGAGCTCGTTCAGCTGTGCCGCGACACCTTGGCTGCCCGTGGCGTCGAGCCCGAGCACGTTCGCTTCGAGCTGTTCACCACTGGCCGTCCGGACCGCCCCGAGGGCAACGCCGGCCGCCCCGTTGTGGAGGACGAGTCGCAGGATACGTACAAAATCACCTTCACCCTGGATGGTCTGACCGGCGACGTCGCCAGTCCCACCCATGCCCGCGAATCCATCCTCAACGCCGCTTTGCGTGTTCGCCCGGACGTTCCGTTCGCATGCGCCGGTGGTGTCTGCGGCACCTGCCGCGCCAAGCTGATCACCGGTACGGTGACCATGGATGAGAACTACGCCCTTGAACAGGACGAGCTGGATAGGGGCTACGTCCTCACCTGCCAGTCCCACCCCACCAGCGAAGAAGTTACCGTCGACTTCGACGTCTAAGGAGTCCCATGATCGAGCTCTCCATTGCCAACGGCATTGCCGAAATTGTCCTCAATGCCCCCGAAAAGCTGAACTCGCTTAACGAGGACGCGCTGGCCGGCCTGGATAAGGCGTACGACGACGCTGCTGCCGCTGCCTCACGTGGTGAGGTGCGGGCCCTGCTCCTTCGCGGCGAGGGCCGTGCCTTCTGCGCCGGCCGTGACATTGCTGCCGTTACGCCCGAAACCGATGACGCACAGGCTTACCTCGGCGGCCTCGTGGAACCGCTGTTGAAGAAGATGGCGGCCTTCCCGGCACCCACGTTTGCAGCCGCACATGGTGCTTGCCTGGGCGTTGGGTTGGGGCTGTTGCTGGCCACTGACGTCGTGTACGTGGCGGAGAATGCCAAGTTCGGCTCACCCTTTGCCAAGCTGGGGGCCACGTTGGACTCGGGCGGGCACTGGTACTTCACCGAGCGCCTGGGCATGCACCGCACGCTGGACCTGATCTACACGGCCGATCTCATCTCCGGGGCCGAAGCCGTGGCGCAGGGGATGTTCAGCCGTGCCATGCCAGCCGATGTTTTGCTGGACGAGACGCGGGAGATTGTTGCGCGGGTGGCCGTCGGCGCCACTGAAGCTTTCAATGCGTCGAAGGAACTCGTGGCCCACATCCGCGATCAGCGCCTGGGCCTCTGGGCTTCAATGACCGAGGAAAACGCCGAGCAGGCACGGCTGTGCAAGACCGACGACTACGCGGAGGGCTTCCGGGCGTTCCAGGAGAAGCGGGCGCCGGTTTTCAAGGGGTAGCCGCAGGTTCTTCCAAGGTAGTTCGGCCTAGCATTGGTCACATGATGGCTCCTCAACAAGTGCGCTCAGCGGCCGTGGTGATTAATGCGGCATCACGTCGCGGGGCTGCAGCGAGCCAACTGGCCGTGGACGCAATGAAGAAGTCCGGCGTGCCAGTCCGTTCCGTGCATCCGGTGACCTCGGGCGCGGGATTGTTCGATGCCCTGCGCCAAGTGATTTCAGAAGGACATGACCTGGTGGTTGTGGGTGGTGGTGACGGCACCGTGACCTCTGCTGCCGGACTCCTTGCCGGGACGGACGTCATACTCGGTGTCCTTCCATTGGGTACGGCCAATGATCTGGCCCGAACGCTTGAGATACCGAGTGGGCTTGCTGAGGCCTGCGCCGTTATCGCGGATGGAAAGGTGGTGGACATTGACCTTGGACGGGCCAATGGCGAACCGTTCCTCAACGTAGCGTCGGTGGGGCTGTCGGTGGGTGTCACGGAAGCTCTTAGTCCTCGCCTGAAGCGGCACATGGGGCCTTTGGCTTACGGCATCGCGACCATCCGGGCTTACACACGGCACCGACCTTTCCGGGCTCGCCTGGAATTCCCGGACGGCGATCACGAGCCGATGGACCTCGACCACGTGCTTCAGGTGGCAGTGGGCAACGGCAAGCACTACGGCGGCGGGAACATGGTTGCTCCGATGGCGGGGATCGACGATCACACTCTGGATGTCTACGCGATCCTGGCGGCACCGCTTAAAGAGCACGTCAAGATTGCACGGTTACTCAAGGATGGCAGCTTTATTGATCACGATCGGGTCCACCACCTGGCGACCCGAAAGGTCCGTTTGGTCACGGAGCCGCCCATGTCCGTGAACCTCGACGGCGAAATCGCAGCGGTAACTCCCACCGAATTCAGTGTTCAGCGGAACGCGGTGCATGTCATGGTGCCGCAGGGCAGCAACAGCGCTTCGTTCGATGGACCGATGCGGGGCTGACCCACAACGAGTACTGCCGCCGCAGGCATCAGCGGCTTAAACTTTGAGGACACGCACTGAATGCGCAGTGCAGTCCGAGCGTGCTTCGAACGGAGATGGCCATGCTCCAGAAGATGATGTGCAAACTGAACCTCCACCACCACTGGCATGTGGAGTCAGCAGAGGATGGCAGCGGGCGTTACAGGCGCTGCACCAGGTGCGGTAAATATGATCGCGACTGGGACGGCAGCGGTTTCATGCACTGACGTTGCCCGCGTCAGGTTGCCGCGCGTTTCCGGACCTCCAGGCCCAGATGAGCAGGAGGGCCGAGCCAACCGGGGCGAGGAAAGCGGACATCGCTACCAGTGGGATGCCGACTGTGGAAGCGGCCAGCCCCATCAAGGTGACCACGGCGATGCGGGTAAAACGGCCGCCAATGACCAAGCGTCCCAGCGGGAGCGCAATGGCGAAACCCATGAGCAATGCTGCAACCAGAGTGGCGGGCCACTGCGATGGGTGCCCCGCCCCAAGGAGTTGCGCGAACCCCTCAACGGCCATGGCTGCAGAAGAGAGAAGGGCAGCCCACGGCGTAGTGGGACCGAGACGCGGAGCAAGCACGCCACCGGCAAGAACCAGCAAGGGGATAGCGGCGAAAGCGCCGTAGGCCAAGCCGAGGTTCATGGCATGGGTGGAGTTGGTGACCCCGTGCGCCCAAGTACTTCCCGTGACAGCGAAGACGGCGCACGCCAAACCCATCACGAGCAACGCCAGCGCCGCTGCGCCCACACCGCGGCGGTTAGGTGCGACCACGGTGAGGGGGATCGATGGTGAAGGTGTCGTGGCCGGCGGAGGTACGGGCCGCCCCTGCCGCACGCTGCAATGAGAAGCACCGCCGCGCCCAAAACACCCAGCATCGGGGGCATCATCGTGAGGGCTCCGAGTATGAGCGCGGCTGGTGCAGCCAGCAGAACGGCTTGCATTATGCGGATGGGAAGCGAACGTCGGCTTGCCAGCAGGGCGGTCAACGGAACCGCAAGGCACACTGTCCCGGCAACCCAGCCCAGGATCATGAACAGCAAGCTTGATGATCCAAACCAGCTGAGGCGTTGGCCCGCATCAGCTTGGTCGAAGCCCACGGACCAACTTGCCGCTGCGGTCAGTGCCAGGGCCCATGCCGGCACCGCGGCGACCGCTGTGAACAACGCGGCACGAGGAGTCAGCCGTCCGGCAAGACGCAACAGCACGACGCCGGACAACGTCCCCGCGAGCGGGCCGACGAATCGGGACAGAATGAGGAGTAGGGGTTCCGTCCACGGTAGGGAGAAAGTACCGCTGAATAAGAGGACCATAGCGCCCAGGAACCCGAGCAAAGATGCCGGTGCGCACCCTACGGCCCAACGCCTTGAAGCTGAAAAACGGCGCACTTGCGCAAATGAACCCACGTATTACCTCACCTTTTGGCGGAAACCGCCCCCAATGGATCTCCTGCCACAGGCAGTGGTTCACATGCTAGCCGGACCGTACCGTCATTTCGCGCCGGCAGCAGCATCTATATCCTTGAGTGATGAGTGACATAGCGCGTTCCACCATCGCTTTCGAGGGGCACTTCGCCCGGGACTTCCCCGAGCTCGCTGTTCCCTGGCGGGCGGAGGCGGCTCCCGAACCGCAGCTTTTGGCACTCAACGAGCCACTCGCCGTCGAGCTGGGTCTTGATCCTGCGTTCCTCCGCAGCCCCGAGGGTATTGGGCTGTTGATCGGTAATGCGCTCTCGGAAGAAGCAACTCCGGTGGCACAGGCCTACTCGGGCCACCAGTTCGGTTGGTATTCACCGCGTCTTGGCGATGGGCGGGCGCTCCTGCTCGGCGAGGTTGCCGGAGCTGACGGGAAACTCCGCGATCTCCACCTGAAGGGATCGGGGCGCACGCCTTTCGCACGGAATGGGGACGGCCGGGCGGCCGTTGGTCCGATGCTGCGGGAATACATCCTCAGTGAGGCGATGCATGCCTTGCGCATTCCCACCACCAGGAGCCTTGCCGTCGTCGGGACAGGGCGTCAGGTTCAGCGTGAGACGCTCCTTCCGGGGGCGGTTCTGACGCGGGTGGCCAGCAGCCACTTGCGGGTGGGCAGTTTCCAATATGCCAGAGCCACGGATGACCTGGATTTGCTTCGCCGGCTTGCTGACCATGCGATCGAGCGCCACCACCCGTCGGCGGACGGTGAAAGCAACCGCTACCTTGGCCTCCTCAGGGGCGTCATTTCAGTCCAGGCGACCCTTGTGGCGCAGTGGATGCTGGTCGGGTTTGTGCATGGGGTCATGAACACGGACAACATGACAGTGTCCGGCGAAACCATCGATTATGGTCCGTGCGCCTTTTTGGAAGGCTTTGATCCGGGAGCCGTGTACAGCTCCATTGATGAGATGGGACGCTACGCCTACCGTAGCCAGCCTGTTGTGGCGGAGTGGAACCTGGCCCGTTTCGCCGAGTCGATCGCGCCGCTCATCCACGAGGATGAGGAGCAGGCAGTGGCCCTCGCCGTCGAGGCGCTTAACGGGTTCCGCCAGCAGTACAGCGCTGCCTGGTTCAACGGCATGAAAGCCAAGCTTGGGCTGCCGGAGAACATTGACGACGACGTTGCCTCACCCTTGGTGGATGATCTGCTGGAGCTGGTCCAGGAGGCGCGCGCGGATTACACCTCGTTTTTCCGCAACCTCGGCAAAGCGGCCCGAGGGCAGGTTGAGCCCGCCCGCGGGACCGTTCTTGACCTGGCAGCGTTTGACGCATGGCTGGAGCGTTGGCGTGCACTCACGCCGGACGCCGATGCCATGGACAGCATCAACCCTGTCTATATTCCACGCAACCACTTGGTGGAGGAGGCGCTCGCTGCCGCAACTGAGGGAGAGATGGGACCGGTAGAGCGCTTGCTTACAGCCGTCTCCGACCCTTGGACCGAACGTCCCGGCCTGGAAGAGTACGAGCTGCCGGCGCCGGAGAGCTTCGGACCCTACCGAACCTTCTGCGGCACCTAGGGGCTAGCTCCAGGCGGCTCGAACCACCATGTCTGCGCCTGCCGCGAGATGTTGCCCGGTATGCCCTGCATCAAGGATGCAGACGTCCTCTGCTTCTGGAGCACGTGTTGATACCAGGCATTCTGTGGCCCTGAAGCTCAGGAGATCTATTGGAAGGGTGTCGCCGATTCGAAGATCACTCATGGTGTCCTTTTGGTTCGCCCGGGTGTCACCAATAATGCGGCCGGCCCGGTGTGGTGGTGGAGAGAGAGTTTTCTCCTTGGGACGCCGGGCTTCATCAGCGGATAACTCCATACTGCCCTGATGGATGACTTCCGTCTACGTGGGACTGCCTAACTCTCAGCTGAAGTTGGGGTGGCGAACGATTGCCAGTAACTCTTCGCGCAGATTCCCCGAGTCCATCATGATGGCGGACAGCACATTGTTCTCCAAATGGTGGGATTGATCCAGCAGCGCCAACCCCAGATCGGTAATCGATACCAGTTGGCTGCGGCGGTCGAAGCGATTGGGCTGTCGGTGGATATAGCCCCGGGATTCCAGCCTGGACAGCAGCGGTCCCATGGTTTGCGCTTGAACGCGGACGCTTTGGGCAAGTTTCCCGGGGGCGATGGGCCCTGCCGTCGCTACGGCTTCAAGCGTCAATACTGCCGGATAGGTCAACCCCAGAGGCCGCAGCTCATCGTTCCAGGCCAGCTCCACCAGTCGTGCCGCCGTGGACAGCAGCCGGCTGGTTGGCCATCGGTCCATGTCAGGCATTCAGGCCCCCAGGCTCTCCAGAATAGTCAGCTTCCTTACTAGATTACATCAGGCCGGGGCTAAAGCTGGCTGTGGGTCAGGGCTGCATTGCAGTAAGAGTGCGTCGGTGGGACTCGCCGTTGGTTTAGGAGAGGTCGAACGCAGAACGTCCCACGGCTCGCTCGGCACCGTGTACCTGCAGGGCGTGCCGCATGGCTTGGCGGTTGTCTTCGGCAAGTTCAGGCTGGCCGGCGACCCGGTAGAGGTCCGCTGCCCACTGAAACTCATCGGCAGCGGCCCGGAAACGGGCTTCGTCGAAAAGACGTCGGCCGATGTGGTGACGAACGTAGGCCTCTTCTTCCGGCGACTGGACCGTTCGTAGCGCCTTTTCGTGGAGTACGGCTGCGTCGTGCCAGCGGTACTGGCGTTGATTGACCTGCGCAAGTATCAACAACAGCTCGCGGCGGTCAGACGTGTGGGGCAGCAGCTTGAAGCCTTCGTCGAGGGCTTCAGTGTCCCGGCCCAACAGCGCCAAGTACCGGACGCGCTCCACCGGTGGACATTCACCAGCCAACGCAGCTTCCACCGATTGGCGGTTGATCGCCACGTCGCGGAACGTCGTAGGGTCAGTACGCCAGAGACTCGCAGTATCTTCCACAGTCATGTGCCCCCCACAGGCTTGTTTTGGAGCCAACTGAGTTGCAGCACTGTTCAATGGCAGGCCGCAGGAAACTCCATAATCTCATGAACGACGGGACCCGCAACCTCGTTCCGCTCTGTTGGCATCAGTGGAGTTGGCTGTCCGCTGGCGTAGCCCGCCAGGAGTGAAAGGGTACGGTCAACCCTGCGCGCGTTGGTGCGCAGGTGAAAGGCCCGGCGACGGCCACCACGTCCGGCGCCAACGGCACCACCCGGACCAACTGGAGTTCGTTGTCGGCTGAAGCCGCCCGAATGGTCAGGGCATCGCCCGAACGGCTGACCCTCATGCGGACCCGCCCGCCGTTCCATTCCGGGACCGGTGCCAAGGACCAGTCAGAGAAGCGGTCCGTAACCACCGCACCCAGCTGAGCGGCGCCGTCGGCGAATTCGACGCCCGCCTTGATCCAGTGCTCGGCGCTGACACGGACGAAGATGCCAGCTTGGTCGAACTGCTGGGAGAACGCGGCGGTGAACTCAACCTCCATGGCGCTGTCCTGGGGAAAAGGGGCAAGCAGCGCGTGCTCTGTGTCGTGGATAAATCCGTAGGACGTGACGCGCCAAGCGTCGCTGCTTTCGGCTGCAGTCACCAGCAGGTCACCTGCCTGCTCGACGACGGCGGCCGGCTGGTTGGTCCACTCGCCGCGGTTCCAGGGGATGTCGATGTTCACTAGGCTCCTCGAGGTTGTGGCAAGTACAGTTCCACAGCCTATGGGCTTCCAGCCTCCTTGCCCTTCTTGGACTCTGCAAATTGTGCCTCGGGACGTTCGTTGGCCGCGGGCAGGCCTGTCCGTTGGCGCCCCTGAATCCAGCGCGTAACGAAAAAGAGGACGAGCCCGATTACCAAGAGGATGCCTGCGCGCAACCAGATTTCCGGGCCTTGCTGGAACAGAAGGAGGACGCAGGAGGCCAATGCCAGGCATGGAATAACCACTGGGACGCGGAAGTGCTGGTGTTCCACCTTGTCTTTGCGCAGCACCAGAACGGCCACGTTGGTGCTGATGAAGACGAACAGGAGAAGCAGGACCACCGTTTCGGCGAGGGAGCCGAGGTCGCCGGTGGCGGTCAGTACCATTGCCGCCAACGTGGTCACCAGAATGGCTACCCACGGGGTACGCCGTTGGGGGAGGACCTTCCCCAAGCCTGTGGGAAGCAATGATTGTTCCGCCATTCCAAAGGCCAAGCGACTGGCCATGATCATTGTCAGCAAGGCGCCGTTGGCTACGGCAATGAGGGCGACCAGGCCGAAGAGCCAGTCCGGAACTCCAAAACCAGTGGCTTGGACAACTTGCAGCAGGGGACCCGAAGAACTGCTCAGATCACTGGGCGACAAGGCAATGGATGAGGCCAAACCGATGAGAATGTAGATGGCTCCGGCGGTCAACAACGCCCCGAACAGTGCTTTGGGGTAGACGCGGTGGACGTCCCGGACCTCTTCGGCAACGTTGGCAGAGGTTTCAAAGCCCACGAACGAGTAGTACGCCAGCAGGGATGCAGCGAGGATTCCTGCTCCGGGGGACACCGCGGGGTTGAACTCAAGAACGCGGGAAGCATCGCCGTCTCCGCGGCCGAACATCAAGCCCACCAAGACGATCACCAACACCAGGCCTGATACCTCGATGACAGTCATGACCACGTTTGCCCTCACGGATTCCTTGACCCCGCGTGCGTTCAGGAGTCCGATCAGCAGCAGGAACACCAGTGCTGTGGGAGTGACGGGGACGTCCAGCAGTGGCTTGAGGTAATCCCCGGCGAAGGCGAGGCTCAAACCGGCCGCGCTGGTCACTCCGGCAGCCAACATGCTGAAGCCCACCAGGAACGAAACCAGGGGGACTTTGAAAGCCCGCTCAGCAAAGACTGCCGCCCCGCCGGCCTTCGGGTACTTCGTCACGAGCTCCGCGTAGGAGGCGGCGGTGAGCATGGCCAGGAACAGAGCCAGCGCCAGGGGAATCCAGACAGCACCTCCCACTTCGCCCGCAACCTTCCCCACCAAGGCGTAGATGCCCGCGCCCAAAACGTCGCCGAGGATAAAGAGGAAAAGCAGCGGGCCGGTAATCGACTGCTTGAGTTTTGACGTCTGGGGCTTTGCCGGGCTGTTCATGGGAACAGATAGTACTGGAAGATAAGTAACCTTACTAAATCAGTGACGGTTCCAGAGGGGCTGTGACGCCCCCGTGCCCAAGTGGTTCTGACCCCGCGCACGGGCGAGGCGCTCTTCAGGCCAGCATATGGATAGGCTTTGCAGAGTTCAGCTGATGGGGGACACCGGAATGCGTCGTGAAACAAAAGTAGGCTTCGCCCTGCTTGCGTTGCTCACGCTCACAGCCGCGGGCTGCGACGAGCGGTCATTTACCCGTGACTATGCCCGGTCCGTTCCAAACTCCGTCATTCAGGTGGGCGAGAAGACGGACAGGACCTGGGAGTACGTGGACCGGGACGGCGTATCGAGGGGACTTAACACCTGCGAAGACTTGAGCCCGTGGAACGGCGCTTACAGCTGCAAGTCTCCTGACGGCACAGTGGAACTAACCTTCAGTGTGTCCAAACGCATGCGGAATCCCACGCTTCGTGTCGTCAACGAAGAGGTGCCCCTGTACTGCACCAACAACGGATTTTGGGGCGACGGACTGAGGTTCTGTATACCGGCGTCGGACCCTGCCGTCCCGCCGCAGCCGGTTCCTCGCCGCGACTAGTGCCAAAGAGGTTGAAGAGCCAAGCGTCGACGGCGGCTGGCCGCCTGGTCTTTTGTCTGCGCTGATCACAACCCTGCGGAAACCAGACCCGATTCGTAAGCCAGGATCACCAGGTGGGCCCGGTCCCGGGCATCCACTTTGGTCATGATCCGGTTGACGTGCGTTTTTGCCGTATGCGGGGAAATGACCAAGCTGGCTGCGATCTCCTGGTTCGTCAGTCCCCGGGCCACCAGAACCAGCACCTCCCGCTCCCGCTCGGTCAAGCGTGAGAGGCTCCTGTCTTCCCATACAGATGCCAGTGGAAGGGGCTCCACGAATCGTTCAATGAGTGCCCGCGTCGCAATGGGGGAGAGCAGCGATTCACCTGAATGGATGGTTCGCACGGCGCGCACGATGTCCTCCGGCTCCGCTCCTTTTCCAATGAATCCACTCGCACCGGCACGGAGGGCGGCCACGATGTATTCGTCCTCCTCAAAGGTGGTGAGGATGAGCACCCGCGGCGTCCGGGCGGATGGACCCGCGATGATCTCCGAGGTGGCTGCTATGCCGTCCATTTCCGGCATCCGAATATCCATGACAACGACGTCGGCGGCTGCTTCGGCGGCGGCGCGGACAGCTTCCCTGCCATTCGAGGCCTCGCGTACCACCTGGATCCCGCCGCTGTCGGACAGAATGTCGCGCACGGCCTGGCGTACCAGGGGCTGGTCGTCCACTACCAAGACGCTGATCATCGGAGTGCTCCCTTCACGCTTGACGGCACCGTCACCACGAGTCGGAATTCGCCGTTGACACTTGCTGTTTCCACTGTGCCCCGTACGGCGGCAATCCGTTCGCGCAGCCCACGCAGCCCATGTCCGCTGGCCACAGTTCCCGCATCCCCCGCACGGAGCCGATTGGTGACTGTCAGGATAATGTCGCCTTCGCTGGAGCAAATGACGACGGGGTTTGCCCGCCTGCTCCGTGTTTGTGTGCGTTGGTGACTCCCTCCTGCAAAGCGAGGTACGCAGCGTGGTCACTGGCGGGTGAGAGTGCCGGGATGCCTGGCTCCTGATGCAGTTCCACCTTGAGTCCCGCCTGATCGAAGCGTGCCATGAGCTCGTCGAGCTGTGCCAACCCTGCTTGGGGGTGGAAGTCACGCCCATGGTCTGCGTCCTCCGTGCGCAGCAAAGACATCAGCGACCCGATGTCCGCAAGTACTGTGCGCGACGCACTGCGGATGGTGGTCAGCGCCTCCTGTGCCCGTTCGGGCCGGGTTGCGAGGGAGGAGGATGCGACGCCGGCGCTCAGGCTGATGACCGAGATTTGGTGGGCCACAACGTCGTGGAGGTCCCTGGCGATGCGGACGCGTTCCTCAGCCACCCGCCGTCGTGCTTCTTCATCTTTGCCGCGCTCAGCGCGTTCGGCCCGTTCCGTCACGGCGGCGATGTACTCACGCCGCGATCTGGCGGCGTCGCCCATGGCTCCGGCCAGAACGATGAAGGCGACGAACTGCAGCGCTCGGGAGTCAAAGAAGTCGCCCAGCGGGAGTGCGCTGACGAGGAACACGAGGAGCGCGGCCAGAGCCACAGCAACAGTCCCAGTGACGCGGCGGGTCCTGCTTGTCACGGAATAGGCCGCGATCACAGCGGCAATCAGAGTGCTGGGTGCCAGCACGCCTGCAACTGCGACGATCACGCTGCAGGCAAGGCTGATCCCGAGCGTTGCCAGCGGCCAATGACGACGGAACGGCATCGCCACGGCCGGCAAGAGCGATATCAAGAGCAGTGCTCCGCGTGCCCGGAAGACGTGGTCGGGAAACGGCAGGACGGCAAAGAGCACAACGGCAGCGACCACGATGACGTCGCTCAGGTGCGTGGTGACTCCGGGAGGGCGATGTGGCGGCACCCTCCCAGTATTGCGAGGCAGCGTCCGTGGACGTTTCATCCTGAGGACGATTCGCCTGTACCACCAACGCGGTACACAGGTGACTACTCAGGGGTGACGCGCGGAGTCCCGCTAAGGACGAGGCTGAAGGCATGGGCGCATCGTGCGCCTTGGGAGAGGCAGGTTTGAAGAGGTCTGTAAGGAAAATGCTCGTGTCGGTCACCGCAGTAGGTGCCGTGCTGGCGGTGGGTTTGGCCACTACAACCGTGGTGAACGTGGTGGCGGCTGAATCGGAAAGCCACCGTGTTGAGTCGTATGGGCAGAAGGTGGAAGTCGCAGGCGGCTTGATGAATGTGGTGGTCAACGGCGAGGGGGAGGACATTGTCCTGTTGCCGGGATTTGGTACGTCTTCTCCTTTCCTCGACTTTCAACCGTTGGTGGATAACCTCGCCCAGGACCACCGGGTGATTGTGGTGGAACCGTTTGGGTACGGCTTGAGTGATGGAACGGAGCGGGAGAGAACCACTGAAAATATTGTTTCGGAGGTCCACTCGGCACTTGAGACGCTCAACGTTGACCGGTACATCCTGATGGGGCACTCCATCGCCGGGATCTACGGCATTGAGTATGCCGCCAGCTATCCGGAGGAGGTGACGGCGTTCGTCGGCATTGACTCGAGCGTTCCCGGGCAACCCGGCATGGACACCCAGTTCCCCACCGGTCTCCTGTCCGCTGCGAAGAGCCTGGGGCTTCTCCGCCTGGTGTCCGCAGCCAGCGACGGGTATGGCGACGCCTACTCAATTCAGGCACGCGAGCAGATTCAGATGCTGACGCAGCGGAACTCCCTTTCCTCCACATATCTGAACGAGATGACCCACATCCGCACCAACTTCGAGCACGCACTGGGGACCGGCTTCGCAAAGGAGTTGCCCCTGCTGCTGTTCGTGGTGTCGGAAAATACGAAGACACCGGAGTGGCTGGGGTTGCATCAGAGGCAGGCCTCGAGCGTCAACGATGGCACCGTGGTGCCGCTCCCGGGAGAGCACTACCTGCATCACACTCACGCTGCGGAGATCGCTGATGGGTTTCGGCAGTGGGCCGCCACCCGCGCAAAGTAGGCCGGCGGGCTGAAACGAAAGTGTCCCGCCTGATGGGGGATCAGGCGGGACTCAACAACCATAGCCTCGCTGGCTGGTAGTTCGCCGGGTGCCCTTGCCCTCGTCCCGCGAGGGCTCTGAGCGTACGCTGGCCCTATGGAGTCCGAGGTCAGGACTGTCGCCTTGCGCACGGGTATCAGCGTCCCCTGTTTCGTACAAGGTCGCCTTGAACAAGCAGTCGACGACGGCGGCACGCCCTTAGTCTTATTGCACGCCTGGAGCGAGTCCTGGCGCAGTTTCGAGCGGCTGATTGCCTCGGTTCCGGATGCAGTTGTTGTGGCCCCGGATCTTCGTGGACATGGTCTTGCCGAGAAACCTCCCGACGGCTATTCGCTGGTGGAGGTGGCCGAGGACGTGGTGGCTCTGTTTGATGCCATGGGCCTTGTCCGTGCCCATGTGGTGGGTTCTTCCAGCGGGGGATACGTTGCCCAACAATTAGCCGTGATGCATCCGGAACTGCTGGCATCTCTGATTCTGGTCGGGGCGCCGTTGAGCCTCCACGGGAAGCCGGCGTTCGCCGCCGAAATGGATTCGCTGACTGATCCGATTTCAGAGGAGTGGGTGCGCGGGTCTCTGTCTTGGTACCGGCTGTTGCACACCGTGCCTGCTTCCTACATTGAAGACCGGGTGCAGGACGGTTTGGCCATGCCGGCGTCCATTTGGAAGGAGTCGCTGCGCGGCTATTACGAAGCGGTGCCGCCAACGGAAACAGGCACCATTTCGGCACCTGCCTTGATTCTCTGGGGCGCCCACGACCATCTGGTTCCTCGGCATCATCAGGAGACCCTAGCCAGCCGCATTCCGGGATCGAGTCTAAAGATCTATGAGGAGACCGGTCACCTGGTGCTGTGGGAGTGCCCCGAGCGGGTAGCGCGGGATGTGCGGGAGTTTCTGGGTGGTGGGAGGGACGGCTGGTCCTGATCGTTCAGGGGCCAGCCGCCCTTTACCTCTGATGGCTGAGTGCGTTAGAGGATGGCCGTCATGACGTTCCAGCCGGTGCCCACCTTTGTGGCCGTAGGCCAGGCTGCGCCCCCACTACCTGCGTAGAGCCACAGCTCGCCGGCCGCGTTGCGTGCCAGGATGTCGGCCTTACCGTCGCCGTTGAAGTCACCGGGCCCAACCAATGAATTCATGACGTTCCAGCCCTGGCCGATCTGCTGCGTCGGGAGCCAACCACTTCCGTTGCGATAAAGCTGGAGTGCGCCGGCCGCGTCGCGAGCAACAAGGTCAGGAGTACTGTCCATGTTGAAGTCTCCTACGCCTGTAATTTCGGACATACCGTTCCAGCCAAAACCTGCATAATAGCGAGGCAGCCAACCGCCGTTCCCGTCGCCGCGATAGACAAATAGCCAGCCTTCGCTGGAACGCGCAACGATATCGACGAACTCGTCGTCGTTAAACTGTCCGATGCCCTCAATTGCCGTCATGCTCTCCCATCCACTTCCGACCTGGACGCGTGAAAGCCAACCACTCGAGCCGTTACCCGGGTAGAGCCAAAGCAGTCCGCTTCCATCGCGGGCCAAAACATCTGCATTACCGTCACCATTGAAATCTCCGGGCGCGACGATGGCTGTCATGATGTTCCAACCTTGTCCTACCTGCTGACGGGGAAGCCACCCACCTGAACCGTCGCCGGGGTAGAGCCACAGCAATCCCGCCGAGTCCCTGGCGATGACGTCCGCCGTGCGATCTCCGTTGTAGTCGTTCTTGACGGGCGGTTGTGTATTCCCATCAATGACGGATATGTGGTTATTGACCACCGTGTAGACCTTGTTGTTGGACGGGTTTACGGCAGCCATGAGCCACGGCGAAATCCTCAGCGTCGTTGTGCCGTTGTTCCGACCGTCAATGACTGTGGTACCTCGGTCGGCCATCGAAACATAGATTTTGTTATTCGTCGGGTTCACCACGATTTTCTTCACCCGCGTAGGCGTGGGGATTTTTGCTGTCTCCCTCATAGTGGTCCCATCGACAATACGGACGGATCCAGTATTGGATGCAGCAGCCGAACCGATGTAGAGCTTGTCTGTCGCCGGATTCAGGGCCCAGCTCTCCAGGGGGCCGTCCCAAGATAACGTGGCGGTGATGGTGTCGCTGACGCCATCGATCACTATGAGGCTGGAACCGGATATCGTCTTGGTTGTGATGTAGATCTTATTTTTCACCGGATTCACTGCCCAGTTAAGGACGTCAATTCCGTCGACGTTCAGAGTTGAGGTGATTTTTCCAGATGCATCAATGACACGTACGCCACCGCTGAAGAGAACGTATGTCTTGTTTGAGACTGGATTGACAGCGATCTTGCCAAAACCTGCGGAACCCGCCACGAGAGTCGGGGTATTGGTGGCTCCATCTACGACGGTGATCCCCGCCGCTGTGCTGACGTAGACCCTATTGGACTTCTCGTTCACAGCAATATCACCGACGTATGAATCGAACGGAATTAGGGTGGATTCCTGAGTCCCTTCATCGATCACTACAAGGGCATTTCTCTCCATCATCGATGCGTCAGAACTTGCGACGTAGAGTCTGTTCGTCGCCGAGTTGACGGCCAACACCCCAGGCGAGTCACCCACCCACTTCACCTGACTCGAGCCGCGGTCTTTGACCCTGAGCACGGCGCCATCTGACCGTATGTACGCTGTGTCAGTTGTGGAATTTACCGCGATGGATGCGGCCTCACCCTCAATGTGGAAATCATCCCCAACAATGTCAGCCGAGGCCGGCCCCGCCGTCATTCCCAGCGACAACACCAGCGCCAAACCGGCGGCCACAGACGTAGACGCAGCTAGCCGTCGTCGTTGATTTAAATTCTTTGACGGGCGCGTTTCATCCAAAGCAACAGACATAAGATCCCCCATTGATAGTGACGCTCAACAGCGTCGGTAGTCGGATTCTATAGCGGATAGACCAACGGCCAACCCCGATTCGATCAGGGGCGGCCGTTGGTTGTCATTCAAATAGTGTGATTCAGAGAATGGCGGTCATGCCGTTCCAGCCTGAGCCCACTTTGCTCGAGGTGGGCCACGATGCTCCGCCGTTGCCCGCATAGAGCCACAGCTCGCCTGCAGCGTTGCGGGCGAGAATATCGGCCCTGCCGTCGCCGTTGAAGTCGCCGGGACCAACAAGTGAATTCATGCTGTTCCAACCCTGTCCAATGGTCTGCTTTGGGAGCCAGCTTCCATAGCCGTTAGGCGGATAGAGAAACAGAGTTCCGGCGCCGTCGCGGGCTACGAGATCAGAGACCCCATCACCGTTGAAGTCAGCTACGCCAGTAATCTCGGACATTCCGGTCCAGCCGGAACCGGCCCACATCCGGGGCAACCAACCGCCCTTGCCATCGCCGCGATATACCCAGAGCGCGCCATCGCGGGCACGAGCTACGACATCAGCGAATCCGTCACCATGAAAGTCAATTGCCTCAATTGCGCTCATGCCTTCCCAGCCGCTGCCGACCTGTACACGAGCGAGCCAGCTGCCAGAGCCGTTGCCTGGGTAGAGCCACAACACTCCGCCTCCGTCACGAGCCAAGACATCGGCATTGCCGTCTCCGTTGAAGTCGCCGGGAGCCACGAGGGCGTTCATGACGTTCCAGCCCTGTCCCACCTGGAGGCGCGGCAGCCAGCCGCCGGAGCCATCGCCGGGGTAGAGCCAGAGCACCCCCGCAGCATCTCTGGCCAAGATGTCGGCCTTGAGATCTCCATTGAAGTCGTTCTTTACGGGCTGTTCCGCATTTCCGTCAATTACGCCCACAGAATCACTCTCGGAGTTGACCACGTAAACCTTGTTGTTGGACGTGTTCACGACTGCAGCGTCGGGTTCCTGGCCCGTATAAAGCGCTCGGCTGGTGTTGTTTCGGCCATCAATGATGGTGGTTCCACGGCCAGTCATGGTGGCGTAGATCTTGTTGTTGGACGGGTTTACCACGATGCTGCGAACCCGGGTGGCCGTGACTATGTGCGCAGTTTCCGTCAGGGTGGCGCCGTCGATCACCTTGATGGATCCGTCGCTGTTCCAGGTACCAGATTCGACGTAGATCTTGTCGGTGGCGGGGTTCACCGCCAAAGTTCCGAGCGGGCCTTCGGATGCCATGGATCCAGTGATCTTGTCAGTGGCACCGTCGATGACCTTGACGCTGGATCCATACTTTGGTGTCGTCGTGACGTAGATTTTGTTCTTTGACGGATTGATCGCTATAGCGCCGATCCCGCCCGCACCCACGGACACAGTTGACGTGATCTTTCCGCTGGCGTCGATGACTTTCACAGTCCCGGCGGAAAGAGCGTAGACCTTGTTGGTGGCGGTATTAACTGCAATGTCTTGCGCACCGGCGGAGTTCAGGACCGGAGAGGCCACGTTTGTAGCGCCATCGATGATCTTGAGGCCATTTGCAGTGCTGACATAGACCTTATTGGTCTTTTCGTTTACCGCAATGACGTCTGCATTAGCGCCAACTGAGACGGTGGTGGCTGCGTGGGTCACGCCGTCAACTACTGCGACCGAACTGGAATCGCTGACGTAGATCTTGTTCGTCGCTGAGTTTACAGCGATGCGCGACGACAAGATATCGGGCTGATACACATTCGCCGTGCCACCCCCGCCGATGCTGTAAATGCCGCCAAAAGTCGACACATAGGCTGTGTCGGTTACCGAATTTACGGCTATATTGGAAGGCTGTTCACCCACCAGGACAGCATCCTTGACAACGTCAGCCGTTGCCGGTGCGGCAGCCGTTCCCAACGCCAGTGCCAAGGTCAAAGCGGCGGTGCCGAACCCGGAGACTCTATGCCGTCGTCGTATACCCACCGGTCGGCACGGGCGCGAACCAGCTAAAACACTACTCAAAGAATCCCCCGGAAGTCGTGACGCTGAAGCGCGTCTTTACGGGCATTCTATAGCCCGCATGCCATCGCGGGTGAATACTACCGATGACGAACGAGTGGCGTGGGGGTGGGCGGCGTAAAGCCCTAGGAACCCGACGGGTGACAGGGCCAGAGATAGGGGAAGGGGCGACCATGAGAGATTGTGTTGAAAAGGTCGCAACAAATATGCGGGAATTATAAATTCCAAGTATGAAATCTTCTTGGCTTTTCGGTCTATTGCCAGTAGGCACCTTGGACGTTACGGTGTGATCACCATCGCAGCATCGTGTTCTACTACTGGGGGCATTACATGAAACGTTCTATGGTCGCTTTGGCGGGCGCTCTTGCGCTTGCGCTTACGGGCGGCGCCACATCTTCGGCCTTTGCCACTACAAGCATTACGCCGGCACAAATCACTACTGGATTTGCGGGGTCCGCATACGGGTCATACATTTTCAACACGGACAAGACACTGACTTCCGGTCCAACTGCCAGCGCGAGCATTGCCTGCACGGGTGCTACGGGTAAGACGGCCTCCAACAACGTCAGCGGGCTTAACGTCCCCGCCATTGGAACTGTCGGCAATGCAAACACGACTGTCAAGACAGTGCTCACCACAACAAGTAAACGCATTGAGGGGAAGTCGACCGTAGCCGGGGCGAACCTGCTCGGTGGTCTCATTACCGCGGGTGCCATAACCTCCGAAAGCACCGCAGAGAAGAACACCGCCGGTGCTTTTGCCGGGACAAATCAAACAACTATCGCCGACCTTAAAGTGTTGGGCATCGCTGTAAACGCCAATCCGGCAGCCAATACCGTTATTGACCTCAAAGTGCCGCTTCTGGGTTCGGTAGGAAAAGTTACACTGAACGGCCAAGAGAAGCGCTTGGTTGGCACCACCTACCAAGTCTCCACCACGGCATTGCGGGTGGAAATTCTGAAAGCAGGGCTACTTGGTCTAAAGGTTGGTACAGACATCCGCCTCGGAGTCAGCAACGTCAAGTTGACGCCACCGCAGACCGGTTATCTCGCAGGGACAGGTTATGGCACAAGGGCTACCCTGGCATCCGGTCTCATTGGGTCCGGCCCCACTGCACTGGCGTCCGTTAAATGCGCGGGAGGAACGACGACGGCGAATGTGGCCGCAGTCAACATCCCAGGCGCGGTTTCGGCTGGAGCTTCCGTGACGACAGCTACGGGCGTTCTGACTCCTGAGGCGAAGAGCACCGTGGTCAATACCATCGGAGGAGTCAATGTCCTTAGCGGCGTCATACAAGTTGACGCTATCAAGGCAGAAACCAGTGCAAGCCGTGCTCCGGGTGGGGGCGCAGTTAAGCTGACCGACACGTCGACATTTACGAATCTCAGGATTGCTGGACTGCCGGCAATCAACGCATCGGTTGCCCCGAACACAGTCATTCAAGTACCAGGTCTAGGCCAAGTCACCTTACATAAGGTCAGCAAGTCATCGACCACTATAATTGTCACAATGGTCGAGATCGTCCTTAGCCAAGCGCTTGGTACGCTTCCTACAGGGTCCAAAATTCAAATCGGTTACTCCAACTCAAGCGTCGGAGCCTAACCCTCGTAGATCTCAAATTTCCACAAACCCACGGAGTCCCGCCAACGTCAAGTTGGCGGGACTTTTTGGTGGGAACTAAAGCTTGCGCGACAACCGGCCTCGCTGACGAGTTAGGGTCACAACAAGAGCTGGGCGCCCCTAAAGCACGGGTGACAAGTGGGTCCGTGGCGCCGCATCGGATAGTGTCGTCTGCGGGCCAAGTGCCCACGACCTGTACTGCTACCCCCAGGAGAATTCCACAGTTATGAGACGCGCACTCTCCGCTGCCCTGATCACACTCGCCCTGGCTGGGTGCTCCGCCCCGAGCCAGTCCGAGCCCCAGCCTACGACTACGGAGTCCAAACCAGCAGTCCCCAAGGTGACGGAAGAACAGAGCGCTGACCTCTTGAAGCGCATTTCTCCAGTGGCTCCGAAATTCACACAGGAAGAGATCGCAACCAATTCCCGCTATGTCTGCGCCGCCATCCTTCAAGGCGGCAGCGACAAAGCGCTGGTGGCTACTGTGGTCAAGCATTTCAACCGTGCTGACGATCCCATAGCGGATACCGAGGCGGCCGGAGTTGTAGAAGCAATCCGAGCCAACGGTTTCTGCAAAGATGGCGCAACCTCTTAGACGCTTGCGAGGCCATGAGAAAGCCCCTGTATGCGAATGACATGCGCATACAGGGGCAAAAGCTCATCAAGACATAATCCCGAGTCCGGGACTAGTTTCCTTTTTCCAGAGCATGGGCCGTGACATAGGCGCCTAACTGGTCCTTGGAAAGGGCTTCTGCGATGTCCGAGATGGCTGCTGTATCGGCGACAACAATCGACTGGCCGTCAGCTGAGGTGCCCGTGCCGAGAGTGGGCAAGGTGAACATCACTGTGTCATTTGCTCGCAGATCCTTCATACCAACGGCGAGGCTCCCGATGGCGGCAGCGTCGAAGCTCTTGTCGACGCTGATGAAAGGAGTCACAGCGCTAACCATGCTGTTGACGGTCACAGGGTTGGTCAGAGTTTCCCGCGCGATCGTCTTGCTAATGATTGCTTTCATGTATGCCTGCTGGTTCCGCACTCGCTGGTAGTCGCCATCGCTGAATGACATACGTTCACGGACAAAAGCCAGTGCCTCATCACCATTAAGCGTTTGCTTTCCGGCTTCGTAGTAGTGACCCTTCATGGGGCCCTTCGCCGGTGCAAAGGGGATCTTTACATCTACTTCGACTCCGCCCAGAGCATCAGTAAGACCCTTGAAGCCTTCAAAATCGACCATTGCGACATGATCAATGCGCTGTTGGAATAGGGACTCAACAGTCTGGACCATCAGTGGCACGCCCCCAAGAGCCAAGGCAGAGTTGATCTTTGACTCCCCCTTCCCCGGAATATCCACCCAAAGGTCACGCATGAGTGATACTGCGTACACGTTCTTGCGGTCTGCCGGGATGTGCACGAGCATCAACGTGTCAGCGCGCTGGTCGGTGGAAGCCTGAGTATCAATGTCGAGCTCCGCAGACCCGCGAGTGTCACTACCCATCACAAGGATGTTCATTGCGGCGGTGCCATTCACGGGCTCGGTCTTCTGAGGCCGAGTCGACTCTTCAGGGAAGGCCGTCTCGATCTTGGTGGTGCCCGAATTGAACGTCTGAGCAAGGTTGTAAAGGTAGCCACCCCCAATCAGACCCGCGACGAGCACGGCGGCTGCAAAGCCAAGGAGTACGTTCCGTACAGTTTTCTTGCCGCTTTTCTGCCGTCTGGGACGGGACTCTGAGGTGGGAGTTTCGGTATCGTTCGGGAGCGTCATGTGTTCCTTGATGTTGGCATCAGCAGTGACGATTCTATCAAGGCGAAAATACGCCGTCCGCAAACTCCACTTTTTGGCCGGAGTCCTGCCGGCTGGTGACGTTCACCAGGTACGGGGTTCCAGGGGGCAGCGTTGATCCATCGAGACTGATGACGATCGATTCAAGTCTTGGATTAGAGCTGCCGTCCTCACCGCCTTTTTCCGCCGTGCTCGAAGGGTTTGAGTCCAGCTCATGGGAAGCGCCGTCACTAGTGGTCCAGGACACTTTCACTTGTCCGCCGGAGAGATTGAATCCGACGACGGTTATTATGCCTGCGTCAGCGTCGACTTTAGCGTCGGTCACGATGGGCGACGTATGCCCCGACTGCAATTGCTCCTTGAGCGGCGTGCCGGTGCCTTTGCACGTGAAGTAGGGATCCCACATGAATGAAACTATCTTTTCAGCCTGAGCCATCTGTTGAAGCTGGCGATCCATTCTTTCCAAAGTGGTTTGCCCACGAAGGCTGTTGCCGCACGTGTTGGTCTTAGTAGAGGGGGCCATGCCTTCCAAGTTGGCCCACAAAACGGCACCTGTCCCGGTGATGCCATCCGCCGCGGCTTGGAAGTAGTCCCGATTGGGTGCCACGTACTTCTCGCCCCATGTCCCGTTGCCGACGATGGTTGCGGCGAAAGTATCCACGGGCCCGTCCCCCTCGCTGGGCATGTAGGCTGCGCCCTTTCCAGTTCCCATGCCATCTTGGATGGCGATGTTCAGTGCGAGGCCACCCGAGGTCTGGGCGATCCGGCGTATCCCGAGCCGGGCATCTTGAGGGCTGACGTTGGACGCCGCCGATCTGGACTCGATATATGGACTAATGACCGCTGAACGGGTTGGAAGTACGCGCTCAATTGCCATGTTTTGCATCTTGTAGAGAGACAAAACAGGGTCGAAGAATTGATTGGAGCTAATCGGCATCTCGAAGTGATGGTAAAAGCCGGCAAGCCCTGGAACATCATTATTGGCTGCCTGGTATTCCAAGAACCGCTCCGTGAAAAGGTCAAGGGTATTCATGTAGGACAGATCGGGAAGGTAGTCCACGTCGGTCCGCTTGACTGGTGCAGGCAGACCCGCATAGAACTTCATGTCCAACTCCGTTGCCGCCGACGACAACGCGGCGGCTGGATCTTCGGCAGACTCTTTGCTGCCCCCCACTATCACCACGTCATAGGTTCCGTCGGGGGAGGTGCAGCCGCGGCCCTCTGTGGGCAGCACCAATATGGTGTATGACTTGCCGGCGGATGAGACAGTCCGGTCATTGGGACACTTCCAGACAGACTCCCCCCAGTGGCTTCCGTCGGAATAGGTGAAGTATCGATGAACACTTAAGGAGGTGCTGACGAATTTGCCGCAGGCCATACCTTGCACAACGCAGTCGGTAGGAAGGGACTCCTCCGTGGCCGGCCTCAGAAGGGTGCCAAAAGTGATCGCTGTATCTCCACCCAAGGCCTTGATATCTGCCATCTTGTCCCTGTTGGCGGATGACTCGGTATTGGCGGTGATGAAGTAACCGCTGATGGGATGGGTGGGCGGCGAAGCGGGGGCGTTGGGTGTTACGGCAGTGTTGGGTGTTCCGGCGTTATTGTCCCAGGGAGCGAAGACCACGCACACGACGACAAGGAGGGCCGCGAGCATGGCGACGGCCCATCGCCTTATTCCTTTGGGGGATGGCCTCTGCGGCGATGATTGTCGGGAGAGGTTAGCGGGCTTCATGTATTCCTCTGAATCGACATCAGCAGAGACGACTCTACCAAGAGAGGGCATTATCCCGCCCCGGCGGGCGGGCTCCCGGCGGATCTCTGCGGCTGAGGGGATGGGTCTAGTCCATACGATAAACTAATCCGGGTCGCCCCTCCGCGGAGGGGAACGTCCGCGCGCCGTCATGTCTCAGGTGGTTGCGATAAATAGATCGCCGAAAGCGTTCTGAAACACATACAACGGGGGGAAAGTTGGGCACTGGAATCAAACGTGTTCAAGCCGTGCTCGTGGTCTTTCTGCTGGCCAGCATCGGGTTCATAGGCATTCAGCCCGCTGTCGCCACCGAGCTGGAGCCGGGACCAGGCAGTGAAACTGGGCAACCTACTGAAACCGCAACTCCCACCCCACCAGTGGTGCCACCGGTCGTAGTGCCTCCGATTTTGGAGCCGTCTCCGCCCCCCCCTCCTTTGGAGCCGGAGAAAACGCCGGAACCAGCTCCTCCGGCTGTTGAGCCGGCACCCGTTGCTCCTCCGGTCACCGAGCCTGTGGCCCCGCCAGCTGTTGAGGCAGTTGTTCCCACCGCTCCCACCCAAGAGACGCTTTTGCCAAACCTGCCCGCGGAAGGCGAGGTTCAGGGCTACGTTGATCAACCTTTGGTTCCTGAGGAAACGACGACGGCCCCTTCGGAGTCCACACAATCTCCAACGCCCACTGCATTGCCAACCAAATCAGCGGCGCCACCCGTTGCCAGCGCCGATATTGCGGGTCCGCTAAAGGTTGCCTTGGCACCCGTTGCTGAGAATAACCCCCTTGTCCAAGGGGTTACCGTCCTCGTGCTGATTCTGCTGGGCGTTGCATACTTCCGGGCTCTGCGTTCCAAGGGGAGCCCTCGCCCCCGTCTTAACGGCAAGTAGCCCATGGGTTACTCCCTCACCGGGGAACAGGCTGCGGAAAATCCTGCATCACCGATGCGCCTCATGCTCCTCACACACTCTTATTGGCCAGAACATAGCCCACCCCAACGCAGGTGGGCCTCCCTCGCTCGTGAATTCCGTAAAGCTGGCTGGGACGTGGACGTTGTTGCGCCTGTGGCCCATTATCCAAACGGCCGGCGCAATCTGCCCCGCAGGCAAGCCGGACTCGCTTTTTCGCATCAGCGAGGTCCTCATGGTGAAACCATCCGACGGGTCCCCTATCTGAGGCACATGGGCACATCGTCCGTTGCCCGATTCATGGATCAGCTGTTCTCTGCCGTTATGTCCGTTCCCGTGGGCCTGGGAGGCAAGAAACCCGACGCCATTCTCGCCACGGCTCCGAGCCTTCCTACGTTGGCGACCGGGTACGTTCTCTCCAAGCTCAGGGGAGTCCCTTTCATCGTCGAGATGCGGGATGCATGGCCGGACCTGGCACGTGACGCTCGTATCGTCCAGGGCAGCGTCAAGAGTCTTGTGGAGCATGCTGTGGAGTTCTTGCAGCAACGGGCTGACCTGGTGGTTACAGTGACAGAAGGATTTGCTGACACGCTTCGCGCGCGGGGCATCAAGCATGTAGCCACGGTCAGTAATGGACTGGATCTCCATACAGTCCCATTCCTGGAGCCCCCCGCTCTTGATCGTATGGAGTTCCGGGCTCTCTACCTTGGCAACCACGGCAAGAGCCAGAAGCTGGACATTCTCATCCGAGCCAGCGCGTTGTTGGGAGATGGTTTTCATCTGACACTGGTCGGCCAAGGTACAACCAGGCCTCAATTGGTCAAGCTCGCTCGGGAACTGAACGCTCCGGTGACTTTTTACCCATCGCTTCATGGCCCGGCTGTTCTTGAAAAGTACCGGGAAACGGACACTTGTATCGTCTCGCTCCGCGATGACTGGAAGTCATTTGAGACCACCGTTCCATCGAAGACCTACGAGGTTCTGGCGATCGGCAGGCATGTGACCGCAATCGTCCGAGGCGAGGCTGAGCGAATCATCCGCGAAGCCCAGGCGGGTGACGTGGTGCAGGCCAATCCTGAAGCTGTTGCTCAACTGTGGCGCGAGCTTTCCCAAGACCGACAAAGGCTCGCAGCAGGCAAAAGTGGTCGTGAGTGGGTAAGTGAGCATGCGGACTATGCACATCTTGCCCTTCAATATATGCAGGAGATCGCAAAAGTAGCAGCCAAGACTACGCAGGCTTCAGAACGGCGGGAATCCACATGATTCGCGTCATGACCAACTTCAAGTTGGCAGCAAGCACCGTTGTTGAACACCTGACGGAGGCACCCTTCATGCTGGTGCTTTTGATACTTAGGCGGCTGCCTTCATCCGTGGTTGGGCCCGCTGCCACCATGGTCACAAAAGCAGCACCAAGATCGTCCAAACCGCTATTTTTGCTCGCAAGCCTCGCTGCTGGTGACATTGGCGGATTGGTGAAGCGGTTCGAAAGCACTTCGGCTCAGAGAATCACAGCCGGCCAAGCTCGGAGGGCAAGCGAAATTGCACTTGCCGCGGGACAGCTTGAATGGGCGGACATCTTCTTGTATCAAGCCGAGGGCGCACGTCAACGTCCTGCGACTTCGGCGCGACGCAAGTGGTACGACGGCGACATGTCCGGGGCTGTAGAGGCTTTGACAGGTCAGCCCGCAGGTATGGCCAGGCAGCGAGCACGACTCGAATCAGAGCTCAAAGTCTTCGGGGGATGGCGCCCCGTATTGCCGAGAATCAGCTTCGAGCCAAAGCCTCGGCGCGTCATGCACCTCTTGACGAATTCCGTACCCCATACGGCCAGTGGTTATGCTCGGCGGACCCATTCGATCCTCACGTCGCAACAAGACTCCGGTTGGGAGACGTTAGCCGTCACCCGTCTGGGCTATCCGGTACAGATCGGTGCACTCACGGCGCGGAAGGATGACGTGGTGGATGGAGTCCACTACACTCGCTTACTTCCAAGCCACATGGCCAAGTCCATGGATGGTCGCTTACAGCAGCAGGCCGATGAACTTCTCAAAGTAGCCCGGAGTTTCAAGCCTTCCGTTCTTCATACGACTACTCACTTTGTCAACGGCGTGGTTGCACGCGAAGTAGCAAACGCTTTGGACTTACCCTGGGTTTACGAGGTTCGTGGGCAGCTTGCCGACACTTGGGCATCAACCCGCGGCGACGATGCACGGCGCAGCGAGCGCTATCAGTTGTTTATGGAGCGCGAGGCCGACGTCATGCGCAGCGCTGACTTGGTGGTAACTCTGGGTGAGGCCATGAAGAGCAATATCGTTGCGTCGGGAGTCCCGGCCAACAAGGTGCTCATCTGCCCCAACGCAGTGGGTGGGTCCTACTTGAGGGAACCCCTGGAGCATAGAGCGGCCCGTCTTGCCTTGGGACTGGATCCGGCGGGGCTTTATGTAGGAACCGTCAGCAGTCTTGTGGATTACGAGGGCATCGATGATCTCGTCTCAGCATTTGCGCTGCTTGCACCTCGGCTGTCAAAGTTGAAGTTGCTCGTCGTTGGAGATGGGGCGGCTGCTCCTGCTCTTCAGGATCAGGTCCGGCGACTCGGTTTATCGGAACGAACTCATTTCGCAGGACGGGTGCCGGCCGCCCAAGCGCATCTCTTCCACCAAGCTCTGGATGTATTCGTCGTGCCTCGGAAGGATCTCGCCGTAACGAGGGCGGTCACGCCGTTGAAGCCGGTCGAGGCCTTGGCCTCGGGGAGACCTGTGGTGTCAAGTGATCTTGATGCCTTACGGGAGATCGTGCATGACGGGGTAAACGGCCGCTTGGTGACAGCGCAGAAGCCTGACGCTTTGGCTGATGCACTGTTCGAATTGCTCGACGACGAAGGTCTGCGACTCCGTTTGGGGGCTGCCGGCCGTCAGGAAGTCCTGGCCACGCGGACATGGAAAGCAAACGCAGATCTATATGGCAAGGCTTACGAAACATTGAGGGGCAACTGATGTCAGCGGACAGGTTGGCAACGCGTGCAGCGCTTTCGTGCACCTACGACGGCGTTCTGGTTCAGTTGGGTGGGCTTGCGACACAGTGTTTTCGAATCGATCAAGGAGACCCATTTAGTGTCGGCAAAGAAAGCTAAGCTTCCACCGCCGGCGGCAATACAGCCGTTGTCGGTGGATATCAGGAAGCTCTCCCGGGTCGGGTCCCGTCCGGGGTTTCTGGATTATCTGGTCCAGCTCTGGGATTACCGCCAGTTTATTTTCTACGACGCCCGGGCTCGGGTTCAGAGTGGAACGCGGAAAGACCGGCTAGGTAGCGCGTGGCTTCTGCTGAACCCCGTCTTCAATGGGTTGACCTACTACTTCGTGTTCGGCCTGCTGCTGCAGACCAGCCATGGCATCGATAATTTTGTCGGTTATCTGGTTGTTGGAGTCTTCCTTTTCCAGTTCAGCTCAGGCGCGATCACGTCAGGTGCGCGATCGATTCGCAACGGTAAATCTGTTGTGCAAGCATTCAATTTTCCACGGGCAGCACTGCCTTTGGGTGCCAACATGCGTGAGATGCTTTCAGCTGTTCCCTTGATTTTGGGCATGCTCCTCCTCATAGTTCTGGTGCCGCCCGCCGAGAAAGTCAGCCTGTTGTGGCTTCTGACCATTCCGGCCGTGATTCTCCAGGGGATCTTTAATCTCGGAATCGGACTGATACTTGCACGAGTCATCTCGAAGGTTCACGACATCACCCATCTACTTCCCTTCGTTATCCGTGCCTGGATGTACGGTTCGGCTGTCTTCTACTCCTACGAACGGTTCGTGTCCGATCCGACGATTCTCGCCGTGATGAAGTTCAATCCGCTCTTCAACGTCATTGATATCGTTCGCAGCAGCGTCCTTTACGATCGTGTGCCGTCTTGGGAGTCATGGGCAACTCTGGGAGTCGTCGCGCTGGGGGCACTCTTGGTTGGCTTCGTATTCTTCTGGCAAGGGGAGGAGACTTATGGGCGCGATTGATTCAACTGCATTTTTGGATGGTCCTCCCTGCGTAGTCATAGACAAGGTCCGGATGACCTATCGGGTGCCATCTTCTGACGGACGCAGCACGTCCAGCCGACGGGGAATCAGGGGAAGAATTACAAGCCTGCTGGAGCGGCCGAACTTGGTCACTGTTTCTGCGCTCAAAGAGATCTCTTTGGTCGTGGAAAGGGGCGAGTCTGTCGGCATCATCGGCCGTAATGGTTCTGGAAAAAGCACAATGATGAAGTTGATCAGCGGCCAGGTGGCGCCGACCCACGGTGCTGTTTACGCTTCAAGCACCCCCGTTCTCCTTGGCGTCAATGCCGCACTGGTCCCTGAACTTTCCGGCGATCAAAACGTTGTTCTGGGCTGCCTCGCTATGGGTATGACCAGGGAGCAGATCGATGTTCGTTTCGACAGTATCGTCGAAGTCTCAGGTCTGGATTCCGCCATCTTCCTTCCGATGAAAACGTACTCCTCGGGCATGGCGTCCCGACTACGCTTTGCCATTGCAGCATCTGTCAATCCGGAAATCCTCCTGGTCGATGAGGCGCTGAATACTGGAGACGCGCAGTTCAACAACCGGAGTAAAGCACGCATGGATGAGCTGCGGGCCCAAGCGGGTTGCGTCTTCATCGTCAGTCATGGCCTGGACACCATCCGGGACATGTGCAGCAGGGTGATCTGGCTTGATAAGGGCGAACTCATCATGGACGGGCCTGCTGAAGACGTGACAGCTACTTACAAAGACTTCTCATCCAACCTTTCCCGTGGGAACAACCTCACAGCCGCAGGTATCAAGGATGAAGCCCGCGCAAACCTTGTGGCTACACGTGTGCTCGAGCGAGCCAGCGGGCGTCGGATGGAAGGACGCTGACATGCTAGTAATCGAGGACATTCGCAAAGCTGCCTGGCATTACCGACAGGGAGGACTGAACCAGCTCTTGGAGTGGCGCAGGAGACAAAAAGTCGAGAAGCGAATTAACAGTCCACGAGGCAAACGAAAGACGCGACCTGGTTCTTCTGGTTCGGGGCCTGCTAATCTTGCAGCCTTTGGGCCCTATCGCGTACCTGATCGTGATCCGCGACGCCAGGATCTTAGAGTCGGCGTGATTCTGGATGATTTTTCAAGTGCTGCTTACTCCTTTGAATGGAACTTGTTGCACCTTCGCAAAGACTCGTGGCAGGAGCAGTTGGCGGAAACGTCCATCGATTTCCTGTTCGTAGAGTCTGCCTGGAGCGGCAACCAAGGCTCTTGGAAGTACCAGCTCATGGGCACATCCGGACCAAAGCCGGAGTTCTTGGAATTGATGGCGTGGTGCCGGGCGCGGCAGATTCCTACAGTCTTTTGGAATAAGGAGGATCCACCTCACTACGAGGACTTCCTCCCTGCAGCTCGTGAGTTCGACATGGTCTTCACGAGTGATTCAGACCGTATTCCGTCCTATCAAAGGGACTTGGGCCATGACCGCATAGCTCCGCTGCCGTTTGCTGCGCAGCCTGCAATCCATAATCCGGTTCGCATTGGAGAGGGTCGCCATTCAAGAGGAGTGGCCTTCGCCGGAATGTACTTTGCTCATAAGTACCCTGAACGCCGGCAGCAGATGGATCTACTCCTCAGTGCGGCAAGGGACGCGTCGTCTAAGTCAGGGCCAAGGTTGGACATATTTTCGCGCCAACTAGGTGGCGATTCCAGCTACCAGTTTCCAGTACCGTTCAACGAGAACGTAGTTGGTAGCCTGGACTACGCAAAAATGCTCACTGCGTACAGGGCGTACAAGGTATTTCTCAATGTTAATTCCGTGGTCGGTTCTCCCAGCATGTGCGCGCGAAGGATTTTTGAGATCACCGCTTCGGGGACACCGATAGTCTCAACGCCGAGCGCGGCTATCGGTCACTTCTTTGAGCCAGATGAGGTTTTTGTAGCGGGGTCACAAGAGCAGGGTGAACATCAGATCAGAATGTTGGCCCGCAGCCCCGAACTCAATGATCGAGTGGTTCATAGGGGCCAACGACGAATCTGGAGCGAGCACACGTATGCCCACCGCGCGGAAACGATAATCGCAGCTGTTCTCCCGGAGCGTGTGCGTCGTGTTGCTCTGCCAACAGTCAGTGCTCTCGTGCCGACCATTCGACCACATCAGCTGGAGCATGTGTTCGCGACTATCGGTAGTCAATCGGACGTTGATGTTGAGTTGGTCCTTCTAACGCACGGATTCGAAGTACCCATGGACCATGTCGAGGATTTGGCCGCAAAGCACGGGGTTCAGCGCTTCAAGCTTCTGACTGCGTCCAGAGACTTGACGCTGGGTGAATGCCTGAACCAGTGTGTCGCCGCGTCTTCGAGTGAAGTTCTCACAAAGATGGATGACGACGACTACTATGGTCCGCAATATCTTGTGGACCTCCTGCATGCACTTGATTACTCGAAGGCAGACGTGGTGGGTAAGCAAGCGCACTACATGCACTTCGTGTCGACCAAGGCGACGGCGCTCCGTATCGCCCATATGGAACATCGTCTAACCCGCTTTGTGGTTGGACCGACTATCACGGCACGACGTGAAGTCTTTGAATCCAATCCTTTTGAAGCTGTTAATCGTGGAGAAGATACAGGCTTCCTAAAAGCCGTCACCACGGCGGGTGGCTTCATCTATTCTGCCGACAGATTCAACTTCTGCCAGATCCGGCAGGGCGACGGTCATACTTGGGATGTCTCAGATGAAGAACTGGCCGCGTCCGGCGAAATCACGTTCTTTGGAGATCCCAAAGAACACATCACTGTTTAACTAAAAAGGGGAAGTAAATGACGAACATCAAAACAGTAGCCGTTGTTGGCCTTGGATATATCGGGCTTCCGACTGCCGCTATCCTCGCGACCAACGGGATCAACGTCGTAGGCATCGACGTGAACCAAAACACGGTTGATGCAGTAAATCGAGGCGAGGTCCCGTTCGTGGAACCCGATCTGGGTGTCCACGTGGCCGGTGCTGTGAGCCAAGGACACCTCAAGGCGACAACGGAAACTCCGTCTGCCGAGGCCTACATCGTGGCTGTACCCACACCGTTCCGCGACGACCACTCTGCAGACTTGAGCTACATTGAGGCAGCTGCCCGCGGAATCGCGCCTCAGCTCAAAGGCGACGAACTCGTTATTCTCGAATCCACTTCACCCCCACGCGCCACGCGGCACATGGCCGATTACATACTCGCTTTGAGGCCTGACCTCTCGCTTGACGGTGCCAATGGTGCGCCGGTTATTCATTTTGCTCATTGCCCTGAGCGAGTTCTGCCCGGCCGCGTAATGATCGAACTCGTCACCAATGACCGCATTGTGGGTGGCATTACGCCCGCAGCCGCGGAACTGGCAAAAGACCTCTACGCAGTGTTCTGCCAAGGGGAGATTCTGGTCACGGATGATGTGACGGCTGAAATGGCGAAGCTCGTTGAGAACTCGTACCGCGATGTGAACATTGCTTTCGCAAATGAACTCTCCATCATCAGCGACAAGCTGGGTATCGACGTGTGGGAATTGATCCGGTTGGCCAACCACCACCCGAGGGTTAACATCCTGCAGCCAGGTCCCGGTGTTGGGGGTCACTGCATCGCTGTGGACCCGTGGTTCATTGTGGCCGCCGCTCCGGAGGAAGCTCAACTCATCCGCCAGGCCCGCATTACCAACGACTCCAAGCCGGAATGGGTCGTGGCGAAGGCGCGCAAGGCTGCTGAGGCAGTCGGAGCCGCACCCGTCATCGCCACACTCGGTCTGGCATTCAAGGCGAACATCGATGACCTGCGCGAGTCACCGTCCATTGGCATCACAGCTGAACTGGCTGAGCAGCTTCCGACGGCAAGTCTCCTGGTCGTGGAGCCGCACGTCGAAGCACTTCCCGCTGCCCTTCGGGACCGCTCCAATGTGGAGCTTGTGAGCACGGAAGAAGCCATCTCCAAAGCTGATGTCATTGTGGTTTTGGTGGACCACGACGAATTCAAGTCCATCTCCCCGGCAGCATATGCAGGCAAGACAGTCATTGACTCCCGCGGCATCTGGGGACCGGATGCCAACGCCGAAGTGACTGCCACCGTGGCCCACGCCGTCAACTAACGGCATTTCGGTTACCACAGAGGAGGATCCACTACTTCATGGACCGCAACAAAGGGGACGTCGAGCATATTCGGCAGGGCATTAGCCGTGCGGCGCTTGCCCACAATGTCCAGATCGAAAAACTCCAGGCTGAATTGCGCGACGCATACCAGCGGGAAGTGGATATGGCCTCTGTGGTAGCCGAAAGGCGGAAGTTCAGCCAGGAACTGTTCACGACCCGCCTTAAACTGGACATGTACCGTGAAAAGTATGCTGCCAGCCAGAGGGAACTGGCCGAGCGCGACAAGAAACTAGCAGCATTGTCCAATTCGGCGCTCGGTGCGCTGCAACTGAAGTACTGGCGTCTACGCAGGCGCCAAGGACGGGGGAAAGCCTGATGGGCGACGCGGAGAACCGCCTCTGGCGGTCTAAGAAGCGTTTGGAAGAACTCGAATACTGCCAAGCTGCCTCGGACTCACGGCAGGGTTATTACACCTCAAAGTACTATGTGGACTCAGTACTCGCCGGCGAGCCTGTTTTGCCGTCGAACACAAAACGGAAGTACCTGGCCCGGCGGAATGCGTCACACATCGAGGGCTACATTGAGGATCTTCGTCCTATCCTGCAGGATATTCCCGAAACCTTGGGTTCGAGAAGCCTCAGGGCCCATCCCGTTGACGTCGCCATTATTGCCGACGAGTTTCTTTACAAGAGCTTCGACTCAACCGCCCGCCTGAGCTACGTCACACCGGCAAATTTTCAGGACGTAGCTGCTGATGCCGGGCTGTTGCTCATAGCGAGTACATGGCGTGGACTTGGCGGTGAATGGAAAGGGCTTGCAACCCCGGAGTCAAAGAAGAGGAAGTTTCTTCTTGAAGAAGTGGTCCCATACTTCAGAGCCAAAGGGACGCCGGTTGCCTTCTATTCCAAAGAGGATCCCCCCAACTACAGCCAATTCCTTAGCATTGCCAGGGCTGCCGACCATGTTTTCACTTGTGCTGCAGAAAGCGTCCCCGACTACACCCGGGATTGCCCGGATGCGGCATCCATTGGCGTGTTGAGCTTTGGGGTAAATCCCTATCATCACTCACCTGTGTACTCACGCAGGCATCGTCTCCCGGATGTGTTGTTCGCTGGCTCATGGCACACACAGCGTTATCCCGCACGCCGGTCGGGGGCGAAAGCCATCTTCGACGGCGTCCTCGAATCGTCACGGAACCTCGTGATCATTGACCGCAATTGGTCGCTGGAAAACAGCCGCTACTTTTTTCCGGAGGAATACCTCCAGCATGTGGTACCCACTGTCGAACATGATCTGCTGATGAAGCTCCAGCGGATATCCGACTTCAATATCAATCTGAACTCCGTTATATCCAGTGCTTCGATGTACGCTAACCGGGTTGTTGAACTTCAGGCCATGGGGTCGATGGTGCTGTCGAACTACAACGTGGGCGTCAATAATAGGTTCCCTAACGTGCTGACGGCGCAGACTACGTCTGATGTCCGTGATGTTTTGGATGGAATGTCCCAGGTCAACCTCTACGAGGTCCAAATGGAAGGCCTCAGGAGGGCCTACACGGACCACCTTGCCCACGATCGCATGGCAGAGATATTGCAGGCTGCAGGCCTGTCAGCGGGGGCTCCATCGGCGAGGGTGTGTGCAGTCATGGAGGCACCCTCCGACGAACTTCAGCGCGCTGTGCAAGAGCAGACTGTCAGGGGAGTCGAAACCGTGAGCCCGGAACAGTTGCGCCGACGTTACAAAGAGTTCGACATCGCCGTACCCATTTCGGATCGGTTCAGATACGCTCCCACATACGTTGAGGATCTGGTCAACGCGTTCAAGTATGCTGATGTTGATTTCGTCACGAAGTCGCTGCCGAATGCCGGTACGGACACGGGCCCCATGCCCGAGCATGAGTCCTTTTCCACCTTGCCTGAACCTTCCGCGGGTGCCCTCTGGCTCGACTCTGCTGCCGGTGAAGCGTATCGCCAAGGTGGTCGCGTTCAAGGCAATGGCTACGTACTGGATCCTCTCGGTATCGGCATGCGTACAGAGTCCTTGTCACTAGTGGAGTCAGCCCAGGCACCCTTCGAAGCACTTCTTTCCGTCATAGTGCCTGTTCATAACAACGGCTCCTTCCTTCTAAATAAGTGCATCAGGTCCCTCGAACGCTCGTCACTTTTTGCCCAGATGGAGATCATCCTGGTCGACGATGGCTCTACGGATCTGCGCACTCATCAAATACTTGACGAACTGGCGGAGCGGTACAGCCAGGTTATTGTTTTCAAGTTCGGGGGCACTGGCTCGGGTAGCGCGTCCAGGCCACGAAATAAGGGGCTGGAACTCGCAACAGCACCTTGGGTGACTTATTTGGATCCTGACAACGAAGCAATCAACGACGGTTATGCAAAGTTGGTGCAGCTCGCTGTTGATGAGTCCTTGGACATGGCCTTGGGTGACATGCTGAGATACTCGGACGGAATAAAAACTTTCCATAACTCTCGAAAACTTGGCCGCAATTTGGACAGCTCGCCCGTGGACGGTGACGGTGTTCCGGACAGTCTTCTCAGTCGCCTGGACTTCTATCCGATGAGCATCCAGGCTGCTGTGCTCAATTCCTCGTGGTTGAAGAATCTTCATCTTGAGCAGCCTGTTGGAGCGCTTGGACAGGATTCGTTCTTCTTCCAGCAGTTGGTACATTACGCCCGTAGGATCGACGTCCTCGAAGTGCCGATCCACATCTACTACGGTGCGGTGGAGAACTCCGTGGTGAATACCCTCGGTCCACGGTTCTACCAAAAGTATTTTCCCTTGGAGAAGGCTCGCGCCGCCTGGCTTGAAGAAGTCGGACTGATGCCGGAGTACAAAGCGGGACGTGCCCAGACTTTCATGAAGCACTGGTTTATCCATAAACTCAAGCGCGTACCCGAGGCCGACGTTGCCGAATGCGTTGAGTTGATCCAGCAGTTGGGGGAGATTTACGCACCCATAACCTGGGAAGATCCTGAGGTATTGGCGATTATGGAAGGCGACACTACGGCGCTCCACCCTGCCTAAGCGGCTGTCGCGGTTCGCGGCGAACGTTTTCGGCCTGGGGACATCCCGGCGGCAGTTCGCTGTAGGACAAGCGTTTGGTAGTTCCGGGCGTTTGGTGATTCCTCTTCCGGTCCTGGTGCTGTGCTTGATCGCGGTATGGCGCCCAAGCCTGTTCGTTTCCGGTCTAGAGGCCTGTTCGACCAGAACCTGCAGGCCGTCCTCCGTATCGGTAAGTGATCCGGTGGCCAAGAGCTCCCGAAGCTGCTCTTTGACCAACCAGGCGGCTTGTAGTTTCCCGGTGGCATCGCCAGTGGTGCGCGTTGCCCGGGTCCAGTCTGAGAGTGTGCCGTTGGCGTGCCCGAGCAGTCTCCGGTTGGCCCAAACTGCGCCGATTGAGCGTCACCCCCAGAGCCTTACGGAAAGCAGGTGAGTGTGGCGCGGGACCTGGTTTCACAGCACAGGACGGGGACCGGACTCGGCAGCGGCTTAGGCCATGAGGCGTGGCTGCCCAAAGGCGAGGACCTAAGAACCGATGACACGGTGGTCAGGCGAAGTGAGAATCGAGGTGGCAGGATCGTGGCGCCGGGAAGTCGGCATGATCGGCGCTCCTAGCTCCTGACTCTTGTTGAATGCGTAGAGATCATTTGACACAGGAGGGAGTCCGTCTCACAGGGAACCTTGCAAAGCCGCCCTAAGGGCGGCGACACAAATGCCCCCACGCGCTCTAATGATGGGGGCATCTGTGTCGGTTGTGGCTACTTGTGTTTGTGCATGTCGAAGCGCTCCAACATCAAGCGTTCATCTTGGTATGCCGGGTGTTCAGCCCAAAGAGACGGAGCATGCCGCCATTTATCGAGGTAATAACCCAGAATCTCGCTGCCAGACTGCTCCACGATCTTGGTGAGCGTATCAATGTGAATGAAGTGGTAGACGTTGAACTGTCGCCCAGTGAGCTTCTTGGAAAAATTGGTGGGGTGTGCAACCATCTCCGCAGCAATCCAGGGCACCGCAATCTCAAGAAGGTTTTCACCGGGTAGGAGATCGAACTCTTGAAGGTGCTTCTGACCGGTCACCTTCGGCACGCTCCCGAACGGGTTGTACGTCGTCTCGCCAATAGCCACTTTGACTTGCCCTGCACGTTCGGCCGTGACCTTCAGCAATAGCCTGTTGGGCGAAGGCCACGAGAACCTACTCAAACGAACCTTGACGCGCCCCAACTTACCGTCGCGAATGGCCAAGGGGCCGGCCTTGAGAGCTTCCCCCGCTTGGTCGCCGTCGACGTTCGCAGCAAAGACGCCGGCTGATGGGACAACCACTTGGCAGTCCGTCACTTCCAGGTCGGAGCCCGCAGCCGTGAGCTGGAACGTGGCGTCGCCTTCGAGTTTGTAACGGGAGTTGGCGAGCTCAGGGACGTCGTAGAGGCCAATGACGCTTTCCATGCCCTTAACGGATTTGTGGAAGACTTCCCAATCGCCCTCATCGTTCGTGGCCCGCGCCACGTCCAACAGGATGCACGTCGCAGTGGTCCATCCGTTCAGTGTGCAGTTCGGGAAGGTCGCCGGGTACTCTTCGATAATCAGTCCACCGTCGCTGGTGTAGCGCGCCACGCCGCCGTCCTCTACAGGGATGGTCAAGCTGGTCAGAACAGCCTTCAGTGGTCCGCGGAACCGATCTGTACCCGGGTAGGCGAGGAGCTTACTGAGGACGTCTACGTAACGGGACTGCGTGAGGCCGCTGTACCAGGTGCCCTTCTTGCTGGAGACCTTGGCCCGTTCCTCGTCATAATTAAATACCAAGCCGTCGTGCAAGGGCTCCATCATGGCTACAGAGATGTCAGCGACCCGAATGGCAGCTTCGAGGAAAATGGGATCCTCGGTGAGTCCATACTGGATCAGGTAGTCAGTGATGACGTAAGGGCCATAGATGGGGTGCGCCATGAGCACACCATCAGTCCGGCGACCAGGGTATCCGTTGGGCAGAAATTCTATGCGGTAGTAATCCCAGATGGCTTTGCGTTCCATACGGAGCGCCGGCAAACCAACCTCGTATTCATTGGTCACATAGTCGGTAGATGAGCCCATAAGTTCCCCAGTTGTTAGGTCGATGTTACCAAGGACCAACGTTACCGGCTGGAACAGACCTGCCCCTTGTTCCGTCGGGAATCACCCGTCACAATACGGTCTTCTGATGCTAACGGCGCCTGATAAACCAAGCATTGACTAAGCACACCGCCATGGCTCTACCCGCGTATGAGGGTCCTTGAATGGCTGGATATCCCACGCCTGGCATGGAGGGGCGGTTTGAAGCCAGAGAGTCGTAGGGGCTGTCTCTCTCATGGCGCTACTGAGTGCCACTCACGAGCCAAGAGCGCCCATTTGTCTCACTCAAAGGCGGTTCTGCTGCTCGCCTAGTCATCGTTGTCGAAGCTAAATCTGGTCCTGAACACGTGGTGGCGGGTTTTCCTGGCTTCCAAACAGATGGACCAAACGCCCTCGCGGGTTCCGTCCTCGACTGATCGCCAGCCCCGGAGAGGGTTGTCGGATTCACGTACTGGGCCTTGGACCGAAGTGCCCGGTTCCGTCCTCAACGTCAGATGCCACACTCCACCGGCTGGAGACCAAGAAAGCCCGGCAGCAGGGGAGGCATTTAATGTCAATGCCCCAGAGAGATTGAACCAAACCTGGTAATCCCGCTTGACGGCATCCGTGGATTGAACATCATCTGTGACGGTGAGACCAATGCCGGGCTTCAACTCAACCTTCCGACGGTGGGTCCATCCTCCGTGGTCCATACGGCCGTTCAGGACGAACACGTCGCCCACCTGCTCACACAGCCCAAGACCAGAGCCTTGAGGGGTTCGACGCCGGTCGTGGTTCCTTCCGTTGGCGGTCACCGTATTATGAGCCATCGTAGATTCGACGAACCGACGGAAGGGATCGGCATAGTAGAAGCCGTCCGCGCGAAGGGGCGAATCGACGGGCAATTGTGCACCGTACCCGTAACGGCCGCCTTCGACCAATATCTCCTGCCCCCGGTCATACCAGACGAAATTGAGATCGTCCGCGTGTTTGTGCGCTCTGCCGTGGAAGGCCGCTGTAAAAGCGAGGTAAGACGAAGTTGACTGTCCTGCTTCTCCTTGTGGCTGGGGTGAACGGACAAAGGCGTAGCCAGAGTCCGGAAATACTCCCAGTTCTGTTGGGCACGCCTGACCGAATGAACCTCCCGACATCAGAAAGTTGGTTTCAGGGCTCAGAGTCAGCGGATGACTACCGTCTATCATTTTGACGTACGGAGTATCCCCCAACGGGACCAGCGAACCATTGGGCTGGATCATCCAGCCCAGCAAGTCCGCGGCCTTGCGGAGGCGGCCCGTCAGTTCGGAATCTTCGATGAGGCCGTTGTCCACCGCAATCTGGAAAGATTGCATCAGCATCCGATGGTATTCGGGGGAGTGCTCGCTGTGGCCGCCGTCCGGAAGAAACTGTGTTCGGATCATGACAGCCAGCCGTCTGCGGCCCTCCTCAGCCAGCCCGCTCAACTCTGGCACAGCTTCAAGAGCTGCGCCCAGTACTGTCTGACCGATGGCCACAAAATAGCCATGGTTAGTGCGTGGATTGAACGAGCTTTCGAGAGCGAATTCAAGCCTGTGCCTGTCTACAGCACTGAGCAGGGACCGCAGTTCCTGGATAGTTATGCCGTTTTTTGCCCCCAGATAAATGAGGCCAGCGAGGCGAAGGGCGCGCTGGCCGAGAGCCATGTTGTACCAGACGATCGCATTGTCTGTCTCCTGGCCAGAATACCTCTCCGACCAGGAGACTGCACGATCCAAGCACCATTGAAGGTAGGTCTTTTCGCCAGTACGGATAAACTCCTGGATTGGCCTGTCCATGAATTTCCAGCCGTGAAGCTGGGAACCCCAGCTTCTGTCGTCCGCGCAGAGACTATCCCAGGCGAGTGGCAGCGAAAGATCCAGCCGATCGTAGTCTCCGGCCTTCCAGCCGTTGTTAATGACATCCGAATCGGAATCACTGATTAGGCTGTCGAACCAAACTGCGTCCGAAAGATCGGGGCGGTGACTTGAAGCGACCCATTCCCGAAGCGCTTCAATATCAGCGTCCGTTAATTGCTGGAACAGCAATTCAGACGCGGATTGCATTCGCCGCCAGATTCGCATACTGGTTGTTATAGACAGCCGCGTTGGCTTCCCATGAGCGACTTCCACGTACCCAAGCCGCGCCGGCTGCCGCCATCTTGCTCCTCGTCTCAGGGCTTGAAACAAGGTCGGATAGAACGTCCGCGAGTGAGTCACTGTTTCCGGCCTGGAACAGAGCAGCCGAGCCGCTTGCCTCTGCAATTTCCTTGAGCGCGTCGACGTCAGACATAACAATCGTTCGTCCCGTTGCGAAGGCTTCAAAGGGTTTCAGCGGCGTGACGAGCTGGCATACAGCTGCTGCCGTGCGTGGGACAACGAAAATGTCGATGAGCCCGTAATAGCCCAGGATGTCCTCGTGGGGTACGCGCCCCGTGAAGAGAGCGTCGTGAAGTCCGAGCGACGCAGCTGTGGCCTTAAGGGAGTCCAGGACTGGTCCATCGCCTACCACCAGGAGCCGGACAGGAACGCTCAGGCGTTCACGCAACTGTCGGAACGCATCGATAAGTACCGGTACGCCCTCATATTCGACCAGGGATGAAATGTACCCGATGACGATCTCGTCGCCCTGTATGCCTAACCTGCCAGCCAACTCGGCGTTTCGCGTTTGAACCGGGAACTGGTCGCCGCTGACAGCGTTCGGCACTACAGAGGTCTTCTCCTCCGGGCACCCCTCGGCCGTAATTCGGCGTTTCATGACCTCTGCGAGGGTGAACACATGGTCCGCTGCTTCCCTGCAATCACGCTCGCGTTCCCGGCGCCATGCATAGGTGTCAGGGACGCCCCAGCGACTACTGAATGCCTCGATGTCTTCGATACCGCTGGCTTGGGCCATCCGGGAAAGCCAGGATTCTTCCCAGAAGCCACGGCTTTCGTAAATCACAGGAATCTCGAAGTAGTCACCAACAGCCCTTGCGGAGAGGGCATTGAAGAAGTCAGAGTGGGCATGGAGGACAGCAGGACGTACCTCTGCAACCACTCTCGCGAGTTCCTCGACGTTGGCGCTCAGCCAGGTAGTCAGGGGAGTGTTCAGTCGGATGGGTCCCGTCGGGAGATGGTAGGTGACACCGTCAACGTCCATCTGCGCGGCTGCGTCGGCGTTCACCGCATCGCCTACCTGATTGCACACGTGTACTTCCAACCCGGACTGGATCTGGGCTAAGGCCGTATAGTGCGTACGTAGCGTATATCCCGATTGTGTAGTCGGGAGAACTTTGCCCACTACGTGCAGAATGCAGTTGGGCTTGGGAGTGAAGTGCTCGTATGGTCCTTGGGGCTCAGGCTTGAAGGCACCGGAGAAGATTTTGACTTCTTCATCGCGTAAAGCGACTGCACTGGCCAATTTCTCGTTGTGTTTCCGGCTAAGTACTACCCGAAGGACGTGCTGGCTTTTGGCTGTGTATCCGAGCTTGCGCAGCTCACTCGCTAGGCCACGCAATGACGTCATATTGATCTTTTCAAAGATCGAATGGGCTTCGAGCATCTCGTAGACCGCCAAGGGCTTGGCGTTGAACTGCGTCTCAGCAAGTTTTTTGACCTCGGAACCGGAGAAAGAGTGCCAGTTCCTACCGTCAAGCGCCACAAGATCGAACTGCCGTTCTAGATATCGCTCCTCGGCCTCTCGGGCCTTGTCTGCGTGTTCGGACTTAAGGTCCTCGACGAGCTGCAGCAAGCGCCCGTGCTCGGCCTCAAGCTCAGGCGCGGGCACGGGGAGTGTCCTAGTTGCGTTTCGGACCTCATCTGACAACTGTGCTGTGGAGGCGTTGTGGGCTTCCTGCAGGTCGGCTAGCTGTGCTGTGGAGGCGCTCTGGGTTTCTCCCAGATCCGTCAACTGCCGTTGCAGAGTCAGCAGGTACTTCTTAATTGAAGCCTGTGACTCGCGCTGCAAGCGGCGGTTCTCCTTCAGCCTCCCTATCAAGCCGGTGGTGGCTACGCTGAAGGCGACAATAGCTACCACAAACAAAGCGATGATGACCACCGCGCTTGCCGTCGAAGCCGCCTGCGGCAGGAGAGCCAGCAACGTCCCAAAGAAAATGAAGGCAAAACCCGCAACCGCGGAAAGGCCAATGGTCCTGTCAGAACTGAGTCTTCTGTTAATATGCAACGTGTTTCCTAAGTCAACGAAATCTGGTCGGTGCAAAAGTGCTGCATCAGTTGATTAATGAACTGGCACTTGTCGGAAAGTGCTGCAAAGCGGCGGAGCGGTAATGGGCATAAAGCTCGGCTTTAGCGGCCACGTGCCCAGGGCCCCAATCAACATCAACGAATTCGATCCGATCTTTGTGGTTGCTGTGTTCGGACTCCAGCATTGAACGGAACGGGTTACGGTGTTTTGTGACGTGGTGGGTATCGCCTGTGTTCTGGACGTAGAGGATACGGGGGAGGTCTTCCAGCATCGCATACGTTTCGACCACGGACGTGGAAAGCCTGAAGGCGCGTGCTTCTTCCACATCGACATCAGACTTCAAACAGGTGGATAGAGCCACATCTGCGCTTGTCCGGAAGTATTCCTTTACATCGGTTTGGGGGTTGAAGACCAGTGCCACGGAGTCGGGGAGGTAGGAGGCAACTTGAAGGGCAGTGAATCCGCCGCCCGAGCTGCCCGACAGAAGAATACGCGTAGCATTCGTTTCGAGCTGAAGCTTGCGGATGCACTCGGCCATGAACCGATGGACATTGATGCTGCCGTCTCCGAGGTACCAAGAGAGGGTCATGTTCTTATTGAGGTCCAGTGATGGATCCTGGAAGACGGCATGGTTTCCCCCTTCCATGAGCTCGGAAGTCAGTCCCTGGAAGAAAGGCAACGTCGTCTTGGTTCTATTGATCGCGCCGTGGAACCTGACGGATAAGAGATCAGAGGGCCCATGTCCTACCGCGAAAGGCAGAACCAAGCCTCCCAAGTTGGCGGAGTGAATCTTGGACTTCTCGCCTTCCTCGAAACCGATCTCACTCGGAGAGCTGATGGTCTGGATCTTTCGGCCATAAGTCTTCGAACGAAGATCAACGCCGGCCCAGGCAATCAGCGGTTCCCGCATCACGCCCAGAGCGTTGCTGGTTAGCTCGATTTCCTCAGTGAGGTCGTTCCCCAGGAGATCCACGATGCCCGTACGCAGGCCTTGATCGTCGCTCGAGTCATCGTTGGCGTCGAGAAGAAGGTTGAGAAGAATGCTCAAAGCTTCCAGCCGCGCACTTCGGGTGTTGTCCTGTTGGGCGACCCATGCCTTCAAACTGCCCCAGTACCTCGTTGTGAACAGGCCGTCATCTGGTTTGGGCGCCGACCACAAGACACCTGCGGCGCGGCAAAGGTCCATGGTCTTAAGCCAGGCTGACCTCACGTCGTCCAATTCGGAGGAAATTGTTCCTTCCTCGCCGAGGGTGACCGAAACGCGATCCTCTTCCACGGTCAGGTTGAACTGGTAACGCCCGGAGAGCGCACTCAACGCTATTCGTCCGCCGGTGGCATCCATTTTCTTGACAGAGAAGTTGCCCGATTGTGGCGCGGCAATGATGGTGATGAACCGGAAGCGCCGTCCGCTCTGTGTCGCGGAGACAACCTGGGTCGGCAATTTCTCCATCCATTTCCTGGACATCCAGCCGTCGAAGGGTTCTTCTGAACCCTTCGCAATTGAGATGGCAGGCGCGTTGCCCTTCCAAAGGAGGAAGGAGGACGCACCATCGCGATCCAGTCGCAGGCCGCCCGGGATGTCCTCTACCGCGGTGTCCGTGTCAAGATGCCACCGCTGTCTGGCGGAGACCTCGTCGGCACTGAATACGTTGTCTACGACGAGTAAGAACTCGCCACCACGGCAGTAGACAACACGCCTCTTCAGTTCGACGCCCTTGTACCCGGAATCCGCGAAGGTGAAATCGTCAACTTCATCGCTGGTGAATGACCGGATAAGGGCCACTTCGGACTTGGGGTTGTATACCCTGTCCTCGACTTGTACGACGTTGTGTCCAAGCCGGGACAAGCAGTAGTCGCGCATGGCGTCTTTTTTGTACGCGTACTTACCGGCGTCAACCAACCATGGATGGCCGTTTGAATGAAGGGTCAGCGAAGCGCCATCCTGGTGACCATGTACGCGGTTGGCCTTGCCGAAGGACAGGGAATAGAAGGTTTCCTTCTTGAAATCACGTTCGTGATCGCCCCAGCCGCTGCGCCCGAAGACATACCCCTTCTGATAAATCTTTGTGAGCTCGGCGGGCGGTTGTCCCGTAGAACCTTCCGACTTCACGTAATCCAATTCGGGGGACGACAACGCTCCCGGAGTAGTGGCTTCAGTATCACCAATCAGTTCGAAGGTGCCGTCGGGTTTAGTGGCATGGGCTAGCTCCAGGTAGGCGAGATTCAGCCTATCGGCTGAAGCGGGACGGGGCACGCCTTCCACATCCAGACGTTTGAATGCCTCTTCCCACCACACAAGGTTGTTTTTGTGGTAGCCGATGGCCCCTTCGACGTTTACCCCTTGTTCGTCATAGTTTTCCTCGAACAAGCTGGTAAGGCGTTGAATTGCCAGATCGGTCCATTCCTCTTTGCCCAAGGCTGAGCCGATGACGAATAGAGCCTGATGCTGGTGCAGGGCATGATTTGAATGACCGAGATGTTTGGAGTCTGCAAGCCACAACCCGTGTGCATGAATGGACTCGACCAGCCATTGATCTTCTTCCTGAACCAGCGGGAGACCAAAAGTGAGGACCATGGCACGCAGGGCTTCCACCATGTCGGCCCATGCATAGCTGACGAAATTGCCCTGCTGGTCCTTCTCCTTCGGGTCGGACTGAGGGTTGGCTTCAATCCATGATTTGCACGTTTGGAGCCAAAATTCCCGTGCTTCCTGGTCTCCGTCAATGGCTACCCGGCGGACCGGTTCCAGCCAGCGAAGCATGTGAAGTTGCGCCCGCCAGTTCCGTTGCCCAAACGGATCTGCCTTCCAGTCGATGATGCCTTGGAAACTCCACGCGGGGTGCGGACGCACGCTGAGTTTACCGCCGATGATTTCGTCAGCGAGTGCGCGGTCCGTTGACCTCTTCCTGAACATCTCTCCGAACGTCTGGCGATGAACGACGTCGAGATCTACTGTGTGGGTGGTCATGCGATTCCTAACGCCGTATTCGGGCCATCTGCCCCTGAACGGCAACATTCGAGCATTATCTTAGGTGAGCGCCGCCATGAGCGCTTGTCACGTGAAGAACGGGACAGTGCGAAATGGCCGCAGGAGGCAAGAGTTCCTACCCTCAACGGATAGGCAGCTGCCCTGGCTGGACAGTCCAGCCAGGGCAGCTACAAAATCAGCTGACGAATTCGGGAATGCGTGAGCCGATCCCGAGGAGCTGGGCCACAGCTGCAACCGTCCGCTCGGCAGCCTTGCCGTCACCGTAGGGGTTCACGGCGTTTGCCATTGCATCGAATGCGTCCTGCTGGTTCAGGAGTCGGTCGACTTCCTTGACGATCTTCTCTTCGTCTGTGCCGATAAGCGTCACTGTTCCTGCGTCAACCGCTTCCGGCCGCTCTGTGTTATCGCGCATGACCAGTACCGGTTTGCCGAGACTGGGTGCCTCTTCCTGCACTCCACCGGAATCTGTAAGAACAATGTGAGCCAGCGAGAGCATACGGGTGAATTCGCCGTAGGCCAGGGGCTCAGTGACGATGACGTTCTCTTTGCCTTCCAGAGCGGGCAGGACCGCTTCGCGAACGACAGGGTTCTTATGGGCGGGCAGCACAATCACGAGTTCCGGCTCTGCCTCGGCAATGCGGGCCAAAGCGCGTCCAACACCGCGCATGGCGTCGCCCTGGTTCTCACGGCGGTGCGTGGTTACCAGAAGGATCCGACGGCCGCTGGCAGCGAGCTCTTCCAGTTGCGGATCGGAGAATGGGATGTGCTTATCCACAGTGGTTAAGAGTGCATCAATGACTGAATTGCCAGTGACGACGATATCGTCTTCGGAGATCCCTTCGGCCAGTAGATTGGCGCGGCTGACACTCGTCGGGGCCAAGTGGAGACTGGAGATCTGGCTTGTAATTTTGCGGTTTGCTTCTTCCGGGAAGGGCGAGAAAAGGTCGCCACTTCGGAGTCCGGCCTCTACGTGCACCACAGGAATCCCGTGGTAGAAGGCAGCGATGGCGCCGGCCGTGGACGTCGTCGTGTCACCCTGGACAATGACTGCGTCGGGCTTATTGGCTGCGAACAGCTTGTCCAAGCCATCAATCGTGCGGGTCATGATGGCGGACAACGACTGCCGTTGCTGCAGGATGTTCAGATCGTGGTCCGGGACAATTTCAAACAACTCGTTGACTTGGTCCAGCATCTCACGGTGCTGACCGGTGACGGTCACTACGCACTCGAAGTCTGCAGACTCTTGAAAGGCGGTGACGATCGGAGCCATTTTGATGGCTTCCGGACGTGTCCCGAAAATTGGCATGACGATGGGCATGGATTCCCCCGAGAAAGGCAGTGGCTGACCAGCCGATGCTATCGCACCGTCCCTCGAGGTCTTTAATTACGTACGACGCAATATATTGCTTAGCGGCCAAACATCAAGGTCAGGGCCAGAATCGGAATGCTCAAGGAGACGAGCGTCACAACCGCGAGGGCAATCAAGCGCTTGCGCCGAAGACTGTTGTCCCCGGAAGAAGCCGAGGGATGCTCAGTGGTCTTTTCTTGAAACGCCTCGACCGCTGGCTTCGGCGAAGATGTCGGTCGGTTGACAGCCGCGGGCCGGGGGCGCGCTGCCGTCGGCTTAGCGGGCTGATGGCCAGGCAGGAGCGTCGATGGAACGTCACCCCTGAAACGGCGTCGCCGCATGTGGCGCGGTGATGGCGAAAGGGCAGCTGTTCGGGAAACAGGTTTCGTCACTTCATCACTCCTCAGATGCGTTGAAACGAGACGGGGTTACAGTCAATTCTTGCATTTGGGGACTCGAGTGACATATCCGACCGCTTGGGGAGCACCGTCCAAGGGAAGGACTAGTAACGCGACATGACGATGGCGGTCGCCTCGCCGGAGCGGGCGACCGCCATCGTGAGTTGCTCAACCGCGATCGGAATAGAGGGCGTCGTTCTTCGCTCCCGCTCCGTTGGTCACATTGATGAAGTAGTTCTTACCCGAACCCAGGGAAGTACTGCCGAGCCTTGCCGTTACCGACTCAAGAAGTGGGTTGATGCCGAGTTGCTTCCCGTATGACGAGTTGTAGTTGGTTGCTGTTACGGTCTTGTCGAACACCCTCCCGTAAGCATCGGTCCATTTGACCTGTACCGTCCCACCACTCAAGTTGTGACCGGTGACCAGGACGTCGCCGTTTCCGTAAAAAATGGAGTCGGTGATCACCGGAGTGGTGCTGCTGGTTTTGAGCCGGTCCAGCATCGGGGCGTACGTCCCACTACATGTGAAGTACGGATCCCACATGAAGGAAATCACCTTTCCCGGGGTGTTGCCCAGCTGCTGGAGTTGTTTGTTAATTCTGGACTTTGTTGTCTGACCGCGCAGGCTGTTGTTGCAAGGATTCTGCGATGTAGCTGGCGCCATACCTTCCAAGTTCGCCCAAAGCTCCGCCCCGGTACCTTCAACCCCTTCAGCCAGAGCTACGAAGTAATCACGAGTTGGTGCCAAGTACTTACCGCCCCATGTTCCGCTGCCCACTATCGCGGCCGCATACTGATCCACGCTGTTTCCGGATTCGCTTCCGAAGAATGAAGCACCCTTGCCGGTGCCCATGCCATCTTGGACCGCGATCGCCAGATCAACGCCATTGGCGGTGTTGGCAATGTTTTCAACTGCTTGCCGTGCCTGATCAACTGTGACTCTGCCGGAGAAGGCGCTACGCGAGTCGATATAGGGGCTGACAATTGCTGAGCGAGTTGGCTGGTACTGGGCGATCCTCGAGTTCTGGATTTCGTAAACCGTCAGGACCGCATCCCAGACCGCCCCATTGCTGAGCGGCATCTCCGTGTGGTGGTAGAAACCTGCCAAGCCTGGAACGTCGTTTACTTTCTCTTGATAGAGCAGGAATCGCGCAGTGAAAAGTGAAAACGTGGCTTGGTAGGAGAGATCGGGCAAGTACGTTATGTCGGTTCTCTTGACCGGCGAAGGCAGTCCAGCGTAGTACTTCATACCCAAGCTGGTGGCCGTATTCCCCAGCGAAATGGAAATTGAAGACTGGCCACCCGTTATCACAACTACGTCATAGGTATTGGTGGATGAAGTGCAACCGCTTCCTTGAACGGGTAGCAACAGGATGGTGTATTTCGTGGTGCCATTGGTGACTGTTTTGTCACGCCCGCACAGCACGGCCGGCGATCCCCATGAGCTGTTGTCCGAATAGGTGAAGTAGCGATTCACGCTGACCCCGGAGGCAGCGGCCTTCGCACAGTTGACGCCTGATATTGTGCACCCAGCCGGGATGGTTGACAGCGTTGCAGGCTTGAGCAGCGAACCGAAGGTGATGACGGTGTCACCACCCACTGATTTAATGTCTGTCAGTTTCTTCAAATTGTTTGCGTCACTGGTGCTGCCATAGATGAAGTAACCGCTGATGGGATAAACAGGAGAAGTTGCAGCTTGTGCCGGGGACCCGTGAAGGATACCGAGCACCAGAACGACCGCTGCCATAAGGCCGGCTATAAGGTGACGGGACCTGCGGGGAGGAAAAGGTGTCGGCTCTGCTCTAAAAGTGGCCACGGAGGATCCTTGGGCTCGTAGGGTGAGACCTTGGACCTATGGCAAAAGGATGGCGCGCTGGATCCCGAAAACTCAATAGCTTGACCGGAACCTTCATGTAGCCAAAAAGTTTGCAAAACCTATGAAGTGCTTTGACTTCGAAGCCGACGGCGATCGATATGGCGTTACTAGTTTTGTCATACCGGCCAAGTCCGTGGAGCCGGCTCCAACTACTCGAGCACTCCGGTCGCATCCACGTATCCATCAAGCCGCCGCTTTCCACCACAAACCGGTCCAGCCAAGCTCCCGCTGAGAGGTCAGGCTGGGAACCAACCATCTGCACCTCTGCGGAAGTACATTGCTCAATGAGGGTGCCGGCGCGCATCACGTGATACTCCGACGTCACCACCGTCACGGACTTCCAACCATGGTCTGCAATCAAGTCGCGAAGAGCTTCGGCCTCGCCCCTCGTATTCAGCGGTGAGGGGCGGAAGCACACCAGGTCAGGATCGTCTTGATCCTCGTCGCACAGCGCATCGCCCTCCACGTTGCCCGCCAGGCCAGTCGTCGAGACCACGAGGACAGGTATATCCAGTTTCTTCTGCAATTTCTGAGCCACAGGCAACCGTTCCTTGCTCATGCCGCCCAGAACAACGATCGCATCAGTACGGTGAGGGGTTGCCTGCGGAGGGTCGTAGAAGAACTGAAACGCGGCGATCAACCAAAGAACCGCTGCCAGCAGACATGCCCCCACGAAGACGCCAATGGCGCGTGTGGCGGGGGCAATTTTGAGGGGCACGGGGACAGTCTAAGGTTCGGAAATGTGTGGTTCTCCCAGAAAAAGGCCACCCAATCCGACTACCGCGTATCAACATCCTCGAAAACAAGGAAAGTCTGGGTATCCTGCACTCCGTCCATGGACTGTAACTGGTCGAAGATCACACGCCGAAGGTGGATGTTGTCCGTTGCCCGGACCAAAAGAATGACGTCAAAGTCCCCGCCTACCAGGGCGATGTGGTGGATCTCCGGGATCGCGCGCAGCTGTTCCTTGAGTTCGCGCCACGAGTGCTGCTGAACTTTCAACGTCACGTAGGCCGATGACCGAAGGCCGGCTTTGATGGGATCCACCAGGGCCGTGAACTTGGTCAACACACCTTCGCCCGTGAGGCGGGCGATCCTTGTATAGGCGTGGGCGCGGCTGATGTGCACGTTCTCGGCCACTTGGGTGACGGACATGCGCCCGTCGGTGGTCAGCTCCCGGATGATGTCCCGGTCCACACTGTCCAGTGGTACGGCGGTCTGCTCCGCCTCGGCCTCGCTCACTGGCTCTCCAATTCGTCTACAGCACGGGTACGTTACCCAGCTCACAATTGCAATTCGTCTTTCAGAATACCCATTCCAGGAAAGGGCTTCCATGATTCAGCGGAAAGCTGGATACGAAACAAGGCTCGGGAACATACTGGAAGCACATAGTGGCTAGAGAAGGACGGACCAATGACGATCCACGCAGACCACTCTGCGCCGGAAACGGCTGTAGAGGACCACGCCGCTGACGTTCGAACAAAATTCGGCATCAGCGTTGAGGACTACATGCTCCCCGCCCGGCACCAGATCCAAATGGTGAACCCGGACGGCACCCTCCGCTCCCATGACGAGCAAGGCACCGAGCCCGGCCACGAGTACCCCACCCCCAGCGATGCGGAACTGATGGCCGCTTACGAGCAACTCGTCGTCGGACGTCGCGTCAACGACCAGAACTCGGCGCTGGTCCGTCAGGGCCGCATGGCCGTCTACCCCTCAAGCCACGGCCAGGAGGCCTGCCAGGTTGCAGCTGCCATGTGCCTCAGCGACGGCGACTGGCTGTTCCCCACTTACCGTGACGCCGTCGCCGTCATGACCCGCGGGGTGGACCCCGTTGAGGTGATGACCATCTTCCGCGGCGATTGGCACGGCGGGTACGACCCCAAAGAGCACAACGTGGGCATTCAGTGCACGCCGCTGACCACACAGCTGCTGCACGCCGTCGGCGTCGCGCATGCTGCCAAGCTCCGCGGTGAAGACACGGTAGTCATGGCCATGTGCGGCGACGGAGCTACCAGCGAAGGCGACTTCCACGAGGCCCTGAACTTCGCCGCCGTCTTCCACCTGCCCGTCATCTTCTTCGTGCAGAACAACAAGTACGCCATCTCCGTACCGCTCAGCCACCAGTCCGTGGCGCCGTCCCTGGCTCACAAAGCTGTGGGCTATGGCATGGCCGGTGAGCGCGTTGACGGCAACGACCTCGTCGCGCTGCTCGCAGTCATGGACCGCGCAGTGAAGCTGGCCCGCGAGGGATCCGGCCCGCTGTTGATTGAGGCCCACACGTACCGCATGCAGGCCCACACCAACGCCGACGACGCCACGCGTTATCGCCCGGACAGCGAGGTCGCCGAATGGCAGGCCAAGGACCCGCTGGCCCGAATGAAGTCCTACCTCACTGACAAGGGCCTCCTCGACGACGAGGCCAGCAACAGGATCGCCGTGCATGCCGAAGCCGTCGCAACCCTGCTCCGCGAAGGCCTTGGTGAGGACGTCCCGGTCCAGCCGCTGGACCTATTCAAGTACGTCTTCGACAAGCAAACGCCGCAGCTGAAAGAACAGTCCGAACTGCTCGCCAGCGAACTCGCACGAGAGGAGAGCGCAAAATGACCGTCACCACTGCTGCCACAGGCACCACCACCGCTAACGTCAGCGCCGCCACCGCCAGCGCCGCCGCTTCCGCCGCGGCCACTGCAGAAGCCACCGGCCCGCAGAGCCTCACCATGGCCAAGGCACTGAACACCGCGATGGCCGACGCCATGCGCGCCGACCCCTCGGTCCTGGTATTCGGCGAAGACGTCGGAATGCTGGGCGGCGTCTTCCGCATCACTGACGGCCTCATGGCCGAATTCGGCGAACAACGCTGCTTCGACACCCCGTTGGCTGAGTCAGGCATCGTCGGTATGGCGGTGGGCATGGCCATCAACGGCATGCGGCCCGTCATTGAAATGCAGTTCGACGCCTTCGCCTACCCGGCCTTCGAGCAGATCGTCAGCCACGTCGCCAAAATGCACAACCGCACCAAGGGCAAGCTCAAAATGCCCATGGTCATCCGCGTTCCGTACGCCGGCGGCATCGGGGGAGTGGAGCACCACTGCGACTCCTCCGAGTCCTACTACGCCCACACCGCAGGCCTGAAGGTCTACACGCCCGCCACAGTGGCCGATGGCTACCGCATGCTCCGCGAAGCCATCGACTCCGATGACCCCGTGATGTTCATGGAGCCCAAGAAGCTCTACTGGTCCAAGGACCAGGTGGACTTGGGCGCCTTGCGGGCAGAGCACGACGCCGGCACCTCCACCGAGGGCCGCGCGGCTGTCGCTCGTCCCGGTACGGATGCAACGCTCATCGCGTACGGTCCGTCGGTTCCCACTGCGCTCGCCGCAGCCGCGGCCGCTGCTGAGGAAGGCCGTTCCCTTGAGGTCATCGACGTCCGTACCCTCGTCCCTTTCGACGACGAGACCGTCTGCGCGTCTGTACGCAAGACGGGACGCGCCGTCGTGATCGCCGAAGCCCATGGATTCGCGTCCGTGTCCTCTGAGATCGTGGCCCGCGTCCAGGAGCGAGCGTTCCACTACCTCGCCGCCCCGATCCTGCGAGTGACCGGCTTCGACGTCCCGTTCCCGTCTCCCAAGCTGGAGCACTACTACCTGCCAAGCGTCGACCGCATCCTCGACGCAGTCGACGACCTTCAATGGGAGGACTGACCATGAGCTCAGATATGCAGGTCTTCAAACTGCCCGACCTTGGGGAGGGCCTCACCGAGGCCGAACTGGTGAACTGGCTCGTTGCCGTGGGCGACGAGATTGTGGTTGACCAGCCCATCGCCGAGGTTGAGACCGCCAAGTCCATGGTTGAGGTGCCCTCGCCTTACGCCGGCACGGTTGCCGAGCTGCACGGTGAGGCCGGTCAAACGCTCGACGTCGGCAAGCCGCTGATCTCGATCGCCCGCGTTGGTTCCGTGGGGGCTGCGCCCGCTGCCGCGGCTCCTGTTCCGACCGGTTCCGTGGATCCTTCCCCGGTGTCCTCGGGCCTTGATGTTTCGCCCGCTGTGGAAGCTGCTGCCGAGACGTACCGGACCGAGGAGAAGGCCGGCTCGGGCAACGTGCTGATTGGGTATGGTACGCCCGGGGGAGCTACCGGTGGCCGGACCCGCCCGCGGAAGGCGAGTGTCGGCGTCACTTCTTCTGTTTCGGTGGCTGAGCCTGTTGCTGCGCCTGTGATGGAGCCGGCTGTGGCGGGGACGCGCATCCCTGGCAAGCTCAGTGCTGTCATCTCTCCGCTCGTCCGCAAAATGGCGCGCGACCATGGTGTCTCCCTCGACGCAATCGAAGGTTCAGGTGCCAGCGGGCTGATTATGCGCAGGGATGTGGAGGCTGCTATTACGGCGCCTTCCGTTGATGCTCCTTCTGCTCCCGCTCCGGTGGCCGCTCCCGTTGCCGCTCCTGCTGATGCGGGAGCCGTTGACAGCCGCACGGGTTTGGCCGTCTCGGCGCGGACGCCGGTTCGTGGTGTCCGCAAGGCGGTTGCCGCGAACATGACCCGCAGCCGCTCGGAGATTCCGGAAGCGACCGTGTGGGTGGACGTGGACGCCACCGCGTTGCTGGAGATGCGGGCCGAGCTCAAAAAGCGCGCACCGCACGACACTCCGGGCCTACTGGCTTTTATAGCCCGTTTTGTCACGGCTGGGTTAAAAAAGTACCCGGTCCTGAACACGCGCTTTGAAACTGCTTCGGACGGCTCACAGGAGATCGTTGGCTTCGAAGGCATCAACCTCGGCTTCGCCGCGCAGACGGACCGGGGCCTTGTAGTTCCTTCCGTGCGGAACGCTCACGAGTTGAGTGCCCGTGAACTGGACGCAGAGATCCGTCGACTCACCGCCGTCGCACGCGACGGGAAGGCGACCCCAACCGAACTGGGCTCCGGCACTTTCACACTGAACAACTACGGCGTGTTCGGCGTGGATGGCTCGGCTGCGATCATCAACTACCCCGAGGTTGCCATGCTGGGTGTGGGTCGCATCATCGACAAGCCCTGGGTAGTCAACGGTGACTTGGCCGTCCGGAAGGTCACCGAACTGACCTTGGTTTTCGACCACCGCGTATGCGACGGCGAAACCGCGGCCGGCTTCCTCCGGTACGTTGCTGACGCCATCGAGAACCCGGGTGGAGCGCTCGCGGACATGTAAGTAGTCGACGCACATCCCTCGGGCTTGAGCGAGTCGCTCTATCAGATCCATCGGGTTTGGGCGGGATGCTCTCTCACCTGCCGGGCAGTTCCTCGGTATCCGACCACAGGCGGGCCTCCCATTCCGGGTTGCCCGCTGGGTGGGTGGACGCTGAACCTATGCCTAGGGCCCGGCGAGCCCAATTCTTCTTGCAGAAGCAGTGGCGTGGAATGAAGCTCAACCAAAAACCTCCTTCGGCGGACGTTTCAGACATGATGAATACACAACGAGAGGAGTTCGGAATGGGTGCTTGGTCAACGGGAAGTTTCGGCAATGACGATGCCCTCGATTGGTTTGGTGATCTGAAGGAAGCGCCGGAGGTCTTTCCCTTCATTCAGGAAACACTTGCGGTTGGTTCCACGGAGAGCATCGTTGCCGCCGGTGCTGTATTGGCCCTCCTGAGTGGCAACAGCGACATAGAGGTTCATCCTCATGTGGCCGAGTGGGCTGCTGGCAGGCCTACTCCGCCCCCGGCTCTGAAGCTGAGCGCTGCGAATGCCATCCAGGACATCATCGAGGACCCCGAGGCTGATGGGCACGATGTGTGGGCGGAACTCGGTGAAGACGACGAGGACTATGTGGCATGGCTTGCAAATCTGAAGAAGATCCAAACCCTGCTGCATTGATGGCTGTCCGGTTCGCGGTTCACCGGCGGGTTCGGTAGGGAGTGCACCTGCCGTGTCAGGTTCGCTTTACCCGGGTCTTGACGCCGCACTTGCATTTTGCAAGTATTTGCCCCATGAGCCTTTTTATCACCTGCCCGGTTGAGAACGTCGAGCGAGCGACAGCTTTCTATAGCGCCCTTGGCTGGACCCTCAACACTGAGATGTCCGATCACAACGTGTCATGCTTTGCGATCGCGCCTGAGCAGTACGTCATGCTCGGCAGTCGCGAGATGTACGCGAGCGTCGGCGGGGCCGAGGAACTGGTCGGGGGACCCGACACCCCCTCGAAAGTTACGGTCTCATTCGACCTCGGCAGTCGTGAAGCGGTGGACGAACTCATTGAGCGCGCAGGAGCCGCCGGCGGACGGATCGGTGACACCGATGACTACCCCTTCATGTACCAGCGCCAGTTCGATGACCCCGACGGCTACCACTATTCCCCGTTTTGGATGAAGCCGGACGCCGATCCGACAGCGTGAGCAACCTCGCCGCGGCCCTCGACGTCGTCGGAGCACGGTGGGCACTGCTTATCGTGGAGCGGCTGCTCGACGGACCACAGCGTTACGGCGATCTGCAGCGCGAGCTGGGAGTGCCGACCAATATGCTTGCGACGCGCCTGCGCGAGCTTGAGGCCGCCGGCGTACTTTCCCGCCTGCCACTCCGGCACAACACCCGGGCCTACGCGCTGACCGATAAAGGGCTCGCCTTGCGCGAGGCGATCGTCGCGCTTGAACGCTGGGGCGGCGGGCAATGGCCTGGGAGCGCCCCGGAAACCTAATTCTTCAGGCGCCGTCGTACGAACCCGGGAACGTTTCAGCGGCGACGAACAGGCTGCTGCAGCTCGGTCACCCAGTCGGACTGGTCCTCTGTAACTGCTCGGACGTAAAGTTCCCGGCACGGCCCTGAATGAACCAGCCCTCGAGCGAAGATCTCAGCGTGGAGCGCCTGCCAGCTTTCTGCAATGTGTTCCATGGAGCCTAGATGGACGCCGCAGACGGCATTTTCAACACCGGGTAGCTCAATGATCTCGATGCCGTCGCGGGCGGGTCCCGTGTAGGCGTAACCGGCGATGATTTGCAGGCCGTCTTCAATCGTCTCGTACAGCGCGACTGGCGTCTCTAGAGTTCCACGCTCATCGCCGATGACCTGGGCAACGGCGTCAAAGGAGGGACCCACGACACTTGCGACCTCAGGTTGGTCTGCTACGACCGCGCGGCGGACTGCGAGGCGGACAGCGGGCAGAGACTTCTCGATAATCTCGATCTGGGACATGTGGTTCTCTTTCTCGATGAGATGAAGCCGCCGTTGCACGTCGACGAGGCGGCCAGCAGCGATCCGGTGTTCCTGCTCGACCTCTGCGCGGCGAATTCGCAACAGAGCTGCGATGCGATCGGCCTCGGCGCCCTGGTCAAGAATCGACGAGATGTCGTTAAGGCCGAAGCCGAGCTGGCGCAGTGCAACGATTCGATGCAGGCGCTCAAGCTGGGAGGGGTCATAGGATCGGTAACCGCTGAACTCGTCAACGTGGGCTGGTACGAGCAAACCCGCGGTGTCCCAATGCCGCAGCATCCGATGGGTCACCTGACCGATCTGCGCGAAAGCTCCGATGGATAACATGACTCAGTTCTCTCGCCTTCCACAGTGTCAGAGTCAAGTATCGCCCGACGCCGATCCCTTCCGCGCTCCTGGTCGGTGACAATCAGACGGTGAATGCGCCTGGCGTTGTTCCCAGAACACGCCGGAAATGCCGGGTCAGATGAGACTGATCATGAAAACCCGCCTCTACCGCCGCTTCTGACGCCGGGCGGCCGTCGAGAAGCAGGCGTCGGGCGCGGTCCACGCGGCGCCCCGTGACATAGCGGTAGGGGGCGATGCCATAAGCCTTGGAGAAGGCCCGCACCAGGTGGCTCGGGTGGGCCCCCAGTATTTTGGCTGCTTCGGCGATGGTGAAGGACTCAAACAGACGGTCATCCAGCATCTCGCGCAGCTGGCGGGCCAAGGGAGCGTCCCGTGCCGGCGATGAAGGCGTTCCCAAGTGTGAACGCACGGATTCGCGGAGAGCCAGAACGCCGCATTCGGCCTCCATCGCATCCGCCGGCAAGGTAAGCGCCGTATGGATGCCGGTCACGGTTGCCACCGTCTGCGGATCCAGTAGTAATGGTTGCGCCACTGCCGCCTCCGTTGCCTTGGCAGGCAGCCAGTCTTCGCTCAGGTAAAGGACTCGTTTACGGAACGATTCACCTCCGACGGCGGAGCGACCGTCGTGCGGGACGTGCGGGGGCAGCAAGGTGATTGAGGCGGGAACTGCCTGATGCTCAGTGCGACCAAGGTCGTAAGTCACTGCGCCTTTGTCGATCAGAAGCACAGTCCAGTCCTCATGGGTGTGGGATGGGTAGCTGTGATCCTCGAACGTTGCATGCAGCACCTCGCGCACATATGGCACAGCGGGATGCCATGCCTGCACCGAGTTCCCCATGCAAGAAATGTACAAGACGACCACTTCTGTTGGCGGCCATGCTGGGAAACATGCAGGAAAACTCCTCAACAGTTACTGATTCCACTTACCCCGCAACCGGCCGCTTCGAGACAAAAGTGGTGGTGGTCCTTCGCGGCGATCTTTTGCCGTGGCAAGAGCTCAACGTGACAGCCTTCCTGATGAGTGCCATTGCCACCAGTGCCCCCGGTCTGACGGGGGAGCACTACCAGGACCGGGACGGCAACAGCTACCTTCCTATGCTTCGCCAACCCGTCCTGGTTCTTACTGCCGGTCGGAAACTTCTGGCAGCGGCTCGGGAGCGGGCGACTTCCCGTGAAATTCCCATCGCCGTGTATACCCGTGACCTCTTTGCCACGGGCCACGATGAGGCCAATCGCGCGGCCGTGGCGGCCGTCGCTGCCCCGGATCTCGATCTCGTGGGAATAGCCCTCCGCGGACCCCGAAACGTTGTTGATCGGATCGTCAAGGGCGCACGAATGCATGCGTGAAACGCCCGACGCCCGAATGATGACATCAAAAGAAAGAGCTGACTAACATGACCGATTCCGTTCGCAACATCAATGCCGCCCTTAATTCGATCTCGGAGCATTGGCAGCCGCACCGGCTGATCAGTATCAATGACTATGACGTGAAAGTGGTGAAGATCCAGGGCGAGTTTGTGTGGCACACCCACCCTGATACCGATGAACTGTTCATGGTCATCAGTGGCAATCTCACCATTCAACTCCGCGACGGCGATGTGGAGCTAGGGCCGAATGACATCTACGTGGTCCCCAGAGGAACCGAGCACTGCCCCAAGGCTGAAAACGAGGTTCAGGCACTGCTGTTCGAGCCAAAAGGTACCGTCAACACTGGCGACGCTGGTGGTGACATGACCGCTGGACTGCGTGAACTGAGCTGAATCCCATGGGTTCCCCGCCGGCGTCGAGTAGCCTTGCACGCAACCGTCCGGCAACAGAAGGAAGTGGTGCAATGCAGCAGTACGTCGTTCTTCAAGTGATCCTGAAAGAGAAAATGTGGGGCGCCGGTTCGGGGAACCTTCCCTCTCTGGAAAAGGCCATCAACGATCAAGCCGCAAAGGGGTACCGGCTCCACACCATCACCACTGCCAGCAGCGGGAGCAAGGGCGTGATCGGCGGGGGCGACCGCATCCAGGCGACGATGGTGTTTGAGCGCATTGGGTAGTGCCTTCCGTGCGTTCTAACGCACTCCCTTTAACCCCTTCCACGCAGGGGTGTAATGTATTACACTCTTCATAGTGGGTGGGCCGGAAAATTGTCGGTTAACTGGTTTGCAGGTTCGATCCCTGCCCTTGCTGCTTTGATTTGTCAGGGCTGTAAGAGATCCGACGGTTATTCAACACGTCCACTCACACGAAACTGAAAGTGGCGGCGGGCCGGAGAGACTCGGTTACCTCTGTATAGGACCCAAAGGTCGCGGGTTCGAATCCCGCCCGGAGTACGCTCCGGTAGCTCAGATGGGTAGAGCGCTGGGCATCCCGGGACTCATAAACATGCCCGCCGCCACTTTCACTCATGGGAGGATTACTGTGGCCGATGCACTAAGCGCAATTAACCTACGGGCCACGCCCCAGTCGCAGCCCTCTGATTCACGCCAGGTTCCCAACAGCGCCGGCGGTCATGCCTTCACAGTTGCGCCCTCGGAGCGCCTGCGTCGCTTTCTGGTACTTGGCACCGACGGCGGCACGTACTACGGTTCCGAGCACGCCCTGACGGTGGAAAACGCCGACGTCGTTCTCGGATGGGCTCGCGAGAGGACTGCCGAACTTGTGGACGAGGTTGTCTCGATCTCCACGGCCGGGCGCGCACCGCGGAACAACCCGGCACTCTTCTGCCTGGCAGCTGCCACGGCTCTGGGTGATCCGGATGGCCGGCAGCTCGCGTTGGCGGCTCTGTCCAAGGTGGCCCGTACCGGAACCCACTTGTTCCTCTTCGCCGGATATGTGGAGCAGTTCAGGGGGTGGGGACGGGGTCTGCGCCGCGCAGTTGCTGACTGGTACGTCGCCAAGCCGGTGGACGAGGTTGCCTACCAGGCTGTGAAGTACAGGCAGCGCGGCGGCTGGACGCATAGGGACCTTCTACGTCTCGCGCACCCCTCTACGACAGAAGCTGGCCGGAAGCAGCTCTTCGAATGGATCTGCGGCCGGGGCACTGATGGCCCGCAGATCATTGAGGGGTTCGAGAAGGCTCAGGCTGCCTCGACGCCCGCCGAATGGGTTGCCCTCCTGGAAGACTACAAGCAGTTGTCATGGGAGATGTTGCCGAACGCTGCCCTGCGGGAACCGGCTGTATGGACCAAGCTTCTGGACAACGGCATCCCGCAGACGGCACTGATGCGGCAGCTGCCCCGGCTGACACGTCTTGGCCTCCTGACGCCGATGTCCGAAACGCTCGACGCCGTCTCTCGCCAGCTCACTGATAGCACCAGGCTGCGTAACGCCCGGGTCCACCCAGTCAATGTGCTGGTGGCTGCCCGCACCTACGCTTCTGGCTCCTCTGCACGCGGAAAGTCATCGTGGGAACCGGTGGGACAGGTAGTTGATGCCCTTGACGCTGCCTTCTACGCTTCCTTTGCTACCGTAACGCCTGCCAACAAGCGGACGTTGCTTGCCCTGGACGTATCAGGCTCAATGACCATGCCCGTCTCGGGTTTGCCAATTACAGCCCGGGAAGTCTCGGCGGCGATGGCTTTGGTGACAGCTGCAACGGAACCGAAGACCACAACACTCGGCTTTACGTCCAACTCGAGCAATGTGAAAAAGGGTCTGTTCCAGCGCAATGTGCCTCTGGATGGGATCTCACCGCTGACAATTTCGTCCCGGCAGAGGCTGGACGACGTTCTCAACACGATCTCAGGGCTGCCGTTCGGCGGTACCGACTGTGCCCTCCCGATGTTGTGGGCCATGGCCAACAAGATCCAGGTGGACACCTTCGTTATCTACACCGACAACGAGACCTGGGCAGGACGCATTCACCCACATGAGGCCCTGCGCAGGTACCGGGATTGGTCCGGGATGGATGCACGACTGGCTGTGGTCGGCTTGACGTCCACAGACTTCAGCATCGCCGATCCTTCCGATCCCGGCATGCTGGACATTGCCGGCTTCGACGCATCGCTGCCCACATTGTTGAGCGACTTTTCGGCCCGTGTCATCTGACTCAAGCATTCAACAGGCCCGCGAGCATCACCGCCGCGCTGCCGATGCCCTTGCGCTCGCGGAAAGGCATCGGCAGCAGCGGGATGCATTCATTCGCCGCGCCCGCCAGGAAGACCCGGATCGCTGGTCCTACAGTGCCTTGGCTGCTGCCGTGGGCTGCAGCAAAGAACTGATCGCCGCCATCGTCAAGGGCCGGGTCTGAAGCTTTGGCCTTATGGACCTCGCTTCGCCGCAACAGTCACAAACCGCGATTCGTACCATTTAAAGCCGGGAGTCAGCTTACAATTCCTTGGGGGTCAACTGGTGGTCTCCAGTTGCCCGCAATCAGCCGCTCAGGGTTGGTCGCGACGTCCCAAGGATGCCCCTGATGGTTAATGACTCCCGAATCCGGTCCCTGAGAGCTGCAGGTCTGGCACTCACTACTCTTCTGATCGGCGGTGGCCTGGCCGTCCAGCCGGCCGCAGCAGACACCCTGGATATTGTTCCCGCTGGGCCGCAGGTGCTGAAGCCTGCCCCCGAATCGCCCACAGATCAGTTCATTGTGGGGGTGAAGGACGCCACGGCCCAGTCTGCCGACAAAGCAGTGCGCGATGTTGCCGGCAAAGCGGCCAGCTCGCTCGGTGCTGTGGCCGAGGCTTCCCGCCAGAACGCCGCGGGCGGGCATGTCATCAAGCTCGATAAGCCACTTTCCGCTGCGGAGTCCGCGCTTTTCGTCAAAACGCTGCGCACCGATCCAGCCATTGCCTACGCAGAGCCGGATGACATCATGCACGCCACCGCGGATGCCACTGACCCCGGCTTCCCGGATCAGTGGAACCTGAAGGGTCCTGCCGGCATCAATGCGGCGGGAGCCTGGGACTACGTCAAGGGCGAGAACGTTGTTGTTGCCGTGGTGGACAGCGGGATCACCCGGCACGAGGATTTGGACGCGAACGTCCTGCCCGGTTATGACATGATCTCCTACGCCGAGGATGCCCGGGACGGCGACGGCCGCGATCCGGACCCCACCGATCAAGGTGACTGGGAGCCGGCTGGCGTGTGCGAGGTTGGAAGCCCCGCTCAAAACTCGTCGTGGCACGGCACCCATGTGGCCGGGATCATCGCAGCGGTTGCCAACAACGGGCAAGGCGTCACCGGCGTAGCTCCGAATGCCAAGATCCTTCCCGTCCGGGCGATGAGCTACTGCGGCGGCTACACCTCTGACATCGCTGAATCCATCATCTGGGCCGCTGGCGGAACCGTTACCGGTGCGCCGGTCAACCCCAATCCGGCCCGCGTGATCAACCTCAGCCTCGGCGGTATCAAGCCCTGCTCGGCTACCTACCAAAACGCCATTAACTTCGCCCGCAACGCCGGTGCCGCGGTTGTGGTGTCGGCAGGAAACTCCAACCGGCCTGCTGCCGATGCAAGCCCGGCCAACTGCGAAAACGTCATCACGGTGGCCGCCAGCAACGCCTCCGGTGCCCGGGCGCAGTACTCAAACTATGGCAGCGCAGTGGACGTCACAGCCCCTGGCGGCGACATGAGCCAGGCAGCCAAGAACGGAATCCTGTCTACCTTCAACTTCGGAAAAACCACCAGCGCCGGATCTGCCTACGCCTGGATGCAGGGAACCTCCATGGCGGCACCTCAGGTGGCTGGGCTGGCGGCGTTGCTGATCTCGGCCGAGGGCAGCGGCGTCACACCGGCCCAGGTGGAGCAGCAATTGAAAGCAACCTCGAGGCCTCTTCCGGCCGGGTGCCCGGCTGGTTGTGGTGCCGGCCTTATTGACGCCAACAAGGCACTCGCCACGTACGGCGGGACGGCCCCGGTCAACAGGAGGAAGATCACCGATTTCGACGGCGACTCCCGCAGCGACGTCCTGGCCCGCGACTCCAGCGGGCGGTTGTGGCTGTACGCAGGCAACGGCTACCGCGGTTGGCTTGCTGCCCGCCAAATCGGTTCGGGCTGGAATGGCATGACGGCCATCGAGGCTCCCGGTGACTTCGACGGCGACGGCAATGCCGACGTTCTGGCACGCGATTCCAGCGGCCGGTTGTGGCTGTACCCGGGTAATGGTTCCGGTGGTTGGCTTGCTGCCCGCCAAATCGGCTCGGGCTGGAACGTGATGACTGCCATTGAAGCTCCCGGTGATTTTAATGGGGACTACAAGACCGATGTGATTGCCCGCGACTCCGCCGGTGTCCTGTGGCTGTACCCGGGTAATGGTTCCGGTGGTTGGCTTCCTGCCCGTCAGATCGGTCAGGGCTGGAACGTCATGACCGCCATTGAGGGCGTGGGTGACTTCAACGGAGACGGCAAAGCCGATGTCGTGGCCCGCAACGGCTCCGGAGCACTCCTGCTCTACCCGGGCAATGGTTCCGGTGGCTGGCTCCCGGCTGGCCAGATCGGTCAAGGCTGGAACATCATGACCGCCATCGAATCTCCGGGCGACTTCAACGGGGACGGCACCGTAGACCTCTTGGGTCGCGCCAGCAACGGCGACCTGGTTCTCTACGGCGGCAACGGTTCGGGCGGCTGGATCTATGCCACCCAGGTAGGATCCGGCTGGAACATCATGACTGCCATCCTCTGAGGCACTGCACGTAAATCAGTGCGCCGCGATAGTCCGGGTTCCGCGCCCTCCCAGCTTTCCGTGGGTAGAGTAGAGGCCTGAACATCGCCGGATTGCACTGTAAACGGAGAATCAATTGTCAGCTTGGCTAGAACTCGGTCCCAACAACTACGTCCTGGAAACCGAGGGGTCCTTACTGAACACCGGGCTCGTAGTGGGCTCCGAACTCGCTATGGTCATCGACACCGGCTGTGGCCCCCGCCAAGGCCGTGAGATCCTCGCAGCAGTGCGCGAGAAGACCCAGCTTCCACTGGTGGTTGTGAACACCCATGCCCACTACGACCACTACTTCGGCAACGCCGTCTTCGCGGACGACGGCGTCACGGAGTTTTGGGCGCATGCCAACTGTGCGGCGGCTATCGAGAAAGACGCCGACAACCAGCGGCGCTTCGTCGCTACCAACGAACCTGAGATGGCAGCGGGGGAGGGTGACGCCGTTGACATCGTTGTTCCGAACGCGTTGGTCCATGAACAGCCCGTGTTGGTGGACCTCGGTGGGATCACTGCCACGCTCTTCTATCTTGGAAGGGCCCACACTGATGGCGACCTCCTGGTGGGCACCAGCACCACGCTGTATGTTGGCGATTTGGTGGAGCAGGGCGCGCATCCGTCATTCGAGGACTCGTATCCGGAAGAGTGGGCCGATGCCTTGCGGCACATCTCCGCTTTACGCCACCGCTATGAATTCCTGGTTCCAGGTCACGGGAAACCTGCCAGTGACGAGTTCGTGAAGACCATGGCAGACACCATGGGTACGGCAGTCCGGCAGGCCACACAGTCCATTCGTGACATGCCCTCGGACGCGACCAAAGCGATTCCGGTCCTTCCCTACGGCCCTGAGCAGTCCCGTTGGTTCATCAAGAGGCTTCAGGAAACGAATGCCCAGGGTCGTGCGTCGCTGGCCACGCCGGACTTCGGGCCTGAAAAGACCGGGTTCTACCCTTCGTAACAAGGTTCCTTACGAATTTGTCACCTTGTTGACTCCCAACCATGGACTATTGGGTAACTCCAGTCCTAGGATGAAGGCGACCGTTCGGTTCGCGACTACCTGGGGGTGTCGAGATGAAGGGCACACGCGTCTTCCCGCGTGCTACCAACATTCTCCGCTCAGTCATGATCGCTGGAGCCGGAACGGCACTTTGGATGGCTCTATCCGCAACAGGCGCCAGTGCCGATACAGGAGCCACTGATAATCGCTCACTTCTTGGTGAAGTAACGTCCACCGTCTCCTCAACTGTGCCCTCGGCGACCGGGTCGGTAAGCAGCACCTCCAACCAAGCAACCAGGATGATAGGTGCGACGACCACAGCGGCTGCTGACGCCGTCGGTTCCATTGCAAAGGCTGCGGTTCCACAGACGACAGCCCCTGCAGTCAGCCTCCCTTTTCCCAACGTGCCGCTGCCCGCACCGGTCAAAACGGTCGTGCCCGCGAAACCAATCTCCGTTCCAGTTCCGGTGGTGACACCCATCGTGGAGCAAGTTTCGGGATCTGTCGACGCACTTGGGGAGAACGTCCCAGTCGTCAACCTTGTGGTTCCGGCGGACACCGCCGCAACTGTTGTGGACACGGTGGTCGCGCCGGTAACCGGAACCGTTGACCGTGCGGTCACGACAATGGTTCCTCTCGTCAACGAAGCGCTGAAACCTGTGGCCCTGGAACCAGTCACCGACGTGACCAACCCGATTGTTCAGCCGATCGTCGACGTGGTTGATGACGTCGTTGACAAGGGTCTGCCCCCTGTCGGATCGGTCACCGCGCCGGTTCTGCCACCTCTGCCTGGAGGCGTGGGAACCTCACCTCCAGCAGCGCCGGGAGGAGACGCAGCACCGGGCGTTGGCACTCTGCCGGGTTCCGGCGTCGTAAGTTCACAGCCGGGGGCGGCTGCGACCGAAAATGAAGTCAAGGTACCTGCAGCGGCAGGAACCGTGCCAGCCACCCGTGCCAATGCTCCGGGTACCGCCACCACGGCGTCGCCGGTGCTGTCCATATCCCGTGTGCTGGGTTCTGCAAGCTCAGAACAAGCCGTCGGAGTTGGGTCAGCCCAGGAGCCTGCGGAACCCGCAGACCTCCCTGCCGGCCCCGAATCAGTGCCGGCCGGACTCGCGGGCACCGGCTCGGGTAACTCCCAGAACGGGCCCCCGAGCCCCGCAGCGGCATTCCTGCACGGTGCATTGATCATTCCCGCAGATTCCCTCACTGACCTGGAGCCGGTCAGCGATCAACAACATCCAAAGCCGGTTTCATTCGATCCCGGCTCCTCTCCTGACTAGTTCCCCAGCCCCACTGCGCAACAAGACGCAGCCGACGGCAATGCAGGCGATCCGTCAACGGACGCCTACGGGAACAAGACTTTCAGGAGAAGATCACCATGAACAGGACCTTACGCAAGTGCCTCATCGGCACGTGCTTTGCCGGGGGCATGATTGTCCTCAGCGCAACCGCGGCCAATGCCGCGGACACCACTTCCGGCAAGGATGGAATCCTTTCCGGAACGCAGGTCATAGCGCCATTAACAGCGCCGATTTCCACGGGCGCCACATCACTGGGACTGTTGGGGGATTCAGCAGCTACGGCGTCCGCGCCGGGAGCTGCTGGAGGTTCGGGCCATGCGCCTGCCGCCACCACCAATGGTTCCAGCAGCATCGGCTCCGGGACGCAAGTAGTCGCCCCGGTCACGGTGCCCATGAACCTGGGCTCGTCGTCAGTGGGTCTGCTGGGGGGCTCCACTGTGGCGAGCCCAGCCACACCTGCCGCACCAGCAGCGGCAACAGGTTCGACGCCGGCGGCCGGGACCAGCGGTTCCGGCGGCATCGCCTCGGGAACCCAAGTGGTAGCGCCGGTGACGGTGCCTATCACCGTGGGTTCGACGTCGGCCGGTGTTTTGGGGGATTCATCAGCCACCACCACGCCCGCAGCATCAGTTCCAGCTCCTGCACCGGCTCCTGCGCCGGCGCAGGCAACAACGTCGGGGGGAGAGTCAATCGCATCCGGCGCTCAGGTAGTGGCTCCGATATCGGTCCCTGTTAACATCGGAGCCACTGCTGTGGGTGTAGCTGGGGACTCTGCGGCTTCGTCCGGTTCGGCCGCGCCTGTTGCTCCAGCTGCTCCTAGTGGGACCTCGTCGGGTGCCTCGACGAATGGTTCGGATGGCATCGGCTCTGGCACTCAGGTCGTAGCGCCGATTACGGCTCCGGTGAACGTGGGCTCTACCTCGGCCGGTGTGTTGGGTGACTCATCAGCTACGAACACCGGAACCAGCGGCGGGGGTGGTCCTGCTGGTACCACGGGTGGCAGCACCACTTCCGGCAATGATGGACTCCTCTCAGGCACCCAGGTGATCGTTCCGATTACGGCTCCTGTACGCGTCGGCTCCACCTCGGTGGGGGTCGGCGGCGGATCGGTGGGCACTGTCACGCCACCCGTTGTTACGCTTCCGGTGGTGAATCCTCCGGTTGTTACGCCTCCGGTGGTGAATCCTCCGGTTGTTACGCCTCCGGTGGTGAACCCTCCGGTTGTTACGCCTCCGGTGGTGAACCCTCCTACCGTGAACCCGCCTGCTGGTGGCGGACTGGTCCCCGGCGGTAACACCGGTATCGATACGGCAGGTGTCGGCACCCAAGCCGCCACGATTGTTCCGGTTGGTTCAACCCAGGGCGCGATCACGGCGGCAGCCTCTACCGCCGTCGGGAGCTCAAACGCACTGGCCAATACCGGCCTGAACGGCACCGTCGTTTTCTGGGCGGGCGCCATGCTCCTCATGGGTCTCCTCTTGGCAGTAGGTAGCCGCCGGAAGGACGCAGTCAACCGCCGGTAGTCCTCGGCGCGCAATCCCGCTCGGCAGGTAGTTCGTTGCGGCTCCGGACCCAGGGGCCGCAACGGACTGCGGAGCGCACTGGTCCACGGGTGGGCATTGCACAACGTAATGCTGCCCCTGACCTCGGTAATCGCAGTCCTAGGATGAAAGGGATGACCAAGACCCAGACAAACCAAACGTTCAGCCTTCGCAGCGTTGCTTTGCCGGCCTTCGGGCCCGCGTTGCTGTTCTGTATTGGTGAAGGGGCGGTCCTGCCGGTCATCGCGCTCTCGGCGCGTGACCTCGGGGCGTCCGTGGCAGTTTCCGCGCTGATAGTGACGCTGATTGGACTGGGTTCCTGGATCTTCAACATTCCGGCGTCGATCATCACGGAGAAGTTCGGCGAACGATGGTCGATCGTCGGGGCCGGTGCCTTGGGCGCAATAGCGCTGGGTGCGGCGGCGTTCGCACCGCAAATCGAGCACGGCCTATGGCTGCTGGCGGTCTCGATGACGCTCGTTGGCATGTCAGCCAGCGTCTTCAACCTTGCCCGGCAGAAATTCCTCACCGAAGCGGTCCCGGTTCTCTATCGCGCACGGGCACTGTCCACATTGGGCGGCGTGACCAGGATCGGTCTCTTCATCGGCCCCTTCGTTGGGGCCGGCGTCATGCAGTTCGCGGGCATCAGCGGCGCGTATTGGGTGGGCTTTGCGGGCATGATGGCTGCTGCGGCTTTGTCGCTCACCATCCCAGATTTAGTGGCTCCGGAGATGTCCGACGGCGCCCCTCGCCCTCCAGCGTCCACGCTGCGGAGCGTCGCTTCCTCCCATGCGGGCGTGTTCCTGACCGTTGGGTTCGGGATTCTGCTGTTGAGTGCCTTGCGTGCCTCGCGACAGGTGGTCATACCGTTGTGGGCTGATCACCTGGGACTCGACGCTACCCATGCGTCGCTGTTGTTCGGCCTGTCCGGCGCAATCGACATGCTGGTGTTCTACCCTGCCGGAAAGCTCATGGACAGGAAAGGCCGGCAATGGGTGGCCATCCCGTCCACGGTGATCATGGGATCGGCCTTGATCCTGATTCCGTTCACTGCCGGGTTTGTGCCGTTGCTTTTGGTCGCGCTGCTGATCGGGTTCGGCAACGGCATTAGTTCAGGACTCATTATGACGCTAGGTGCCGACTTCTCGCCGGACAACGGCAGGAGCCACTTTCTGGGCATCTGGCGCTTCATTGCTGACTCGGGCGGAACCGGGGGACCGGTGCTGCTTTCCGGGCTCACGGCCGCCATCTCGCTGTCCGCAGGGATCTGGGCCACAGGCGTACTGGGCTTCGCAGCGGCAGTAGTGTTCGCCGTCGCAATTCCCAGATTGAAGCACCGGCGGAATTACTGAGGTGTGCTGGTCATGTTCCGGGATTCTGGGGTCTCCGACCTCCGCGGCTAGACTACCGTGGTGTCTGAAAACCTAGTTGTCGATACCCCGACGCCATCCAGCTTCTCGGACCTTCACTCATTCCTTTCCGCTGAAGAGGTTCCTGCAGGGCTGATCGAGATCCAGCACCAGGGCTTGCCGCTTGAGATACTGAACGTCCCCGCCGATTCCGATACCACCTTGGTGTGCTTCCACGGAGCGGCCGACAAAGACGTCCGACTCCCGTGGTTCCTGGGGCAAGGAGTCACCGCCGGGCTACCTGTCAACCGCATTTTTATCTCAGATCCCAGCCTCCGCAAATCAACGGACTTCAACCTGGCTTGGTATGCGGGCTCAAAAGAGCAGCCCGACCTTCAGGAGACCCTGGCGGACGTTGTTAGACGCATTGTGAGGGAGACCGGAGGTTACAACCTGGTGTTCTTCGGCAGTTCAGCCGGCGGATACGCCAGCCTTGCTTTGTCGAGGTTCTTCCCAACATCGCTGGCGCTTGCTGTCAATCCGCAGACATCCATTTCCCGTTTCTACCCTGGGGCGGTGGAGCGCTACATGACTTACGCCTGGGAGATGGACGGCAAGGATATGTCCGAATTACCGGCCAGCGTGGCTCATAACCTTATTCCGGCGTATTCGGCGGGCTTCAGTCACACAGTGGCTCTTATTCAGAACGCCAAGGACTGGTTCCATATCCAGAAGCACCAGCTGCCATTTGTTGATGTTGTTGGTGACTCGGACAACCTCTTCATGCTGATGGACCGGTGGGGACCCGACACTGGTGATGGCCACATCCCCCCGCCCAAGGAACTGATCAGGGCGTGCTTCGAAGAACTGGCGAAGTGTCGCGGGGACTGGCGGGCGGGACTCACTGCCTCTGGATTCCAAGCAGAGACGACCCGTCAGGACGTGAAACGGCGTGTGTTGGATACAGCTCCAGCAAAGGCTGCTTCCGACATATAGGCCTGCTCTCCAACGCAACGACACCAACGGCCGCAGGACAGCCCCGTGAGGGATTGCCCGGCGGCCGTTGTCGCATTTAAACAGAACTACTAGCGGACTGCCTGGTTGCCCTTGAATTCGAGCTTCAGGTTGCCCGTGCCTTTCGCGGTGCCGTTCACCGCGGACTGGGTTTCCGCGAAAACCAGCGTGGAGTGGGCAATGGCGTCGGCCATCTGTTCCAGGACCGCAGTGTCAATGTTGGTGATGTCGTCGCAGGCCTGGTGGTAGCAGGGGTCGTAGGCAACGCCTGCCGTGCCGCCGTAAATGGCCGCCTGCTCCGCGGTCTTGATCTCCTCAGCACCAGTGAAAAGGCCACCGGCCGGAATGCCGTTTTCGATGAACCCGAAGTAGTCCGAGCGGCCGTCGAACTCTGTGGGCTCCGTAGCCAGACCTTGAGAGGCGAAGTAGTCCAGGAACACCTTCTCGATCAAGGCTGAACCGTTGGGCCCCGCGGTTCCGAGTGGTTTGCCATCACCGTCGTAGACGAACCTGACCGGGTTGGGTGAAGCCACCATGTCGAAGTTGAGGTTGAGTGCATGGTTCTTGACGTCACTCTTACTCAATTGGGCCACGTAGTAGTCGGAGCCAATCAGGCCATCTTCCTCGCCGCTCCACCAGGCAAACCGCACGCGGTTTTCCGGAGAAATTCCAAGTGCCGCAAACTGCAAGGCCGTCTCAAGGATGGCACCGGATCCGGAGCCGTTGTCATTGATGCCGGGACCCTCAGCGACGGAATCGAGGTGCGCACCCACCACCACGGTGCGGTCTGCGCGCCCGGCCGTATCTGCCAGGACGTTGAAGGTTTCGATCGGCTGGGTATTGCCCTCAACCACGATGCGCACCGTAGCACCCGTGAGACCGGCCAGTTCCTCACCGACCGCAAAGCTTGCACCTACCGTTGGGACGGTCACTTCCGGGTTGTCAGCTGTGGGGGCGCCTAGGGTTCCATCCACCCTGCCCAGCCGATCATCGGCGTCGCCCTGGTTGAAGATGATCACGCCTGCTGCCCCCGCAGATTGGGCGTTCACGGCCTTGGTGTTGAAAGGACAAGTGCCACGCTGAATGAGTGCGATACTTCCGGCTACAAATCCGGTGAAGTCGATAGCCTCGCAACCACTGGTTGAGGCACGGTCGCCTGTGAGATTGATGTCCACCGGGGTCACATTCCCCGTAACCTCGCCGAAGCCGGAGTACGACATCGCAGCAAAATCGTCCTCGGTGTATGTCCTTGGGGTTGGCGTAAGGCGCTCAAAAGATTCACCCGTCAGGTTGAACTTGAGGTATTCGAAGTACTGGCGCTGTGTCACGAATCCTGCGGCTTCAAGCTGATCCTCGATGTACTCCGCCGAGGCCACATGGCCCGCAGTACCGGCAGATCGCGTGCCGCCATTGGCCTCAGCGATCGCTTGGAGTTCCTCGAGGTGGCTGACGATTGCGTCCGCAGTGACGGCGTCCCGAAGGGCCTGACTGTCCGTCCCTTTGGCAGCCAGGGCGGGTGGAGTTATTGCTACGGCAAGAATCGCGATGGTCGCCACTCCTGCTGCAAGGGCAGAGGTTCGTTTTTCAATGCGTGGTTTGTGCTTTGTATGCATGTCCTGCATCTCCCTGTGGTGACCCGGTAATTGGGTGGCCGGGTGCGGTAGCGCAGAATCTACCCCGCGGGAGCCCGCTGGTGAAGGCTTGCTTTATTGAGCCGGTCAGGCTTCTGTCCGCCCCATCAGCCGCGGCGTCTTCCACGCCCGGTCCGGGACCTTGCCCGTAACAAGTGCCACGGCGATCACCAACAGGACCAAACCCCACGTCGCATTGGTGACATCAAGGGCCTGCCTCATCACCACGAAGGGCGGGATGATCGCCAGCACAGTGCCAAGAGCGATACGCCACATGGACGGTCTTGAAGCACCGGGAGCCAGCGCGGTGCCGGCAAGTTCCAAGCGGACCAGCGGCGTAGAGACCAGCAACACCAGCGCCCACGCTGCAACGTAGAACAGGGGACGGCTCAGCCACCACTCGGTGCTGGCGGGCTCAGGGAACGGCAGTCGCAGGACCAGTGCGATCCCGAACAAGGCAATGATCAACGGCAGGTGCCACAGGTAGATGGTCATGGCCCGGCTGCCCACCACGAACATCACCTTCTGCACCCAGCCCACCTGCACGCACCACTGCAGCACCGGGTATACCGCCTTCACCAGCAGAATGTGCGCCAAGCCCACCAACACCAGCGGGAACATGGGCGGGTTCTGGCTCGTCAGCATATCCACGGGGTAGGGACCGGCGCCCGTCAGCGGGACCAGCGCTCCATAGCAAGCAACCGCGGCCAGGGCCAGTTTCCAGCGGGCAAACCGGTCAAAGAAGCCATCGGCGTAGAAAAAGCCAAGCTGCTGCAGCAACCCCCACACGAACACCATGTTCAGCAGCCCGATCGGATTTGAGTCGAAACCCCACGGGTTGTGCTCCAAGCCCAGGCGAACAACATCAACGACGACGGCGCCAGCGGCCAGCGCTGCGACGGTCCGGTACGGTGCCAGGCCGTGGAGCTTGGCCATGGTGGGAACCATCGCCTGGCAGATCAGGTATGCAGCCAGGAACCACAACTGAACTCCGGCGCCCGCAGCGATAACGGTAAGAAGGTCGCCCGGGACGCCGGCCGCCGTCGCACTCCAGAGCGCAATGGTGAGGAAGGCGTAGAGGGCGACCGTGGGACGTACCAGTCGGAGCACGCGGTTCCGGAGGTAGTCGCCGGCGTCTCCGCCTTTGCGTTGGAGGCTCCGCCACGAGGTAAGCGACGCGAAGCCGCCCACCACGAAGAAGAGCGGCATGACCTGGCCGAACCACGTACCCTGCGCGAACCAGCTCAAGGACGTCAGGGGATTCCCCACCCCGATGCCGGAGGAGTCCACGCTGATGCCCATCATGAGCAGGTGGACGGCCACCACGGCAAACATGCAGGCGACGCGAATGAAATCGACCACGAGATCGCGGGACGCCGGGAGGGAGAGAGTCGATGCCGTGGCGGGGGCCGGGCGGGGACTGAGGGTGGAAGACATGGGTGCTCCTGGGAAGTTGCCTTGTTTATCCAACGAGTGGATTAACTGTAACCCACTGAACGGGGTTACGTCGACGTCTTGTTCAGAAAGGTCTTGGCATTTGGGTCAGGAATGACCCGACGGGGCGTAGCCTGAAGAAGGAGGACCCGCCCCAGTATCCAGAGAGATTGCGCAGCGCATTCAGGTCCCACAAATCCACCCCAACAATGAACGGCAGCGCTGATCACTATGCACATCAGGGAATTTTGGAGTCAGCTTTCTCCGGACACGCAACAATGGCTCATCGACAATCCGGGAAGCATGATTGTGCCCCGAACCATGACTGCCATCTTCAATGACGAAACCGGCGAGGACGGGGCCGTGGACATCCACGGCGGCACTTTGCTCACTGCGGATGACCAACTCTTCATCCGGGAACAGGCGCACCTTCGGGGGAATGTGGCCGCGGAGGACCCCAGGTTCTTCGATTCAGTGGGTCCGGAGGACTAGCAGCCCTGTCGCCACCCGGCGGCGCGCCGTTTTGCGCGAATCGCCGCCGTAAGCACTGGTGCGATCGGCGCGGAAGGGTGCGCCGCCGTCGTGCGTTTGGAGCGTCTAGTTCTTCCGCGCAGCCAGTCCGAAGAGCCACGTGCCGCCCAGTGCTGACAGATAGCCGGCGATCACAATGAAGGCCGTGCCGGCCCAGAAGTAGTCGATGGTGCTGTCGGTGCTCAGGCCGGGCATGACCTGCAGTAGTGAGTAGGCCGCGACAACGCCGGCCACCACCAGCGCGGTTACCGTGAGCCATACCCACAGCCGGGATGCCGCCCAGTGCTCGCCGTAACCCTTCCACACGTTCCAGCTGGTCCCTGTCCGGAGGATGAGCCACCCCGCGGGGAGCATGACGGCACCGACTACCAGGAAGGCCGCTACGACGTCGGCTGGGCGATGCCACTGGTTGATGAGCGTGGAAACGCCGGTGGCTACGGCGAAGGTGCTGCCCAGGAACCCGGCCAGCGGTCGCCAGCGTGGCGACACCATGAGGAACACGGCGGCGGCAGCGGAGGCGGCAAGGGTGGTGTGCCCGGAGGGAAGTGAGTTCAATTCCAGGGTTTGGACGCCGCGGTCGGGCCGGTCCGGGATGAGGAACTTGAGGATCTGCGTGGCTGCATTGGCGGCGATGCAGGCGGCCACGGCGATGCCGGCGGCTTTCCAGCGGCGCCGGGCGATGGTTACGAAGAGCACCATGATGGCGGCGATCGCGAGCGACAGCATGGGCAGCATGTCCAGGAACTCCGTAGAGGCCCTCCCGGCTGTTCCGCCCAGCACGGTGGCTTCAACAAGCGCTGATTCGTCGATGAACTGGCCCATGGTGGTGCGCACAAAGAAGTAGTACGTTGCGGCCAGGCCCACCACGCTGGCGATGGTGGCCAGGATGAAAAGGAATCCTGTTCCGATGCCTGCGTCGCGCTGTTGAAGCGGCCGTTTGCTCGACCTCCCGCTGGTGCGGAATTGCTGGGAACTCATTCTGTCTAGGGTGCCACAGTTCTCTGGAAGGCCGGTGTGAGTTCGGCCTTAGCGTGGCGCGGCAAAGTGAGATCCCTGCAACATTCCTGTGACGGTTGACACGTGTTAGGTGACAGGTTTAGGCTTCCTAACACGTGTTAGGGAAGGAAATCTACATGTCGGGAACCAATGGGGCTTTGCGTCAATTCACACGCAGAAGTGCCCTCACAGCCCTCGGCGCCGGGATTGTTGGAGTAACCGCGGCGTCGTGGCCGCGCTTGACCGGGACGGACATCCCCGGCCGGGGAGACAACAGCCTCAGCATCGCCATCATGGGCACCGCGGCCGACGCCGCAGCCCGTCAAAAGGTCATCGATGCCTTTGCGAAAGTCCACCCTGATATCAAGGTCAAGGTCCAGGCGATCCAAGCTGTCGACTGGAAGGACTTCTTTACCAAGATCCTCACCATGGTGGCAGCAGGCACCCCGCCGGACGTGGTGTACGTGGCCACGGAAGGCGCGCAGCTCTTTGCAGAAAAGCTGGCCCATCCGCTGGATGACTACCTTCGCCGGGACGCGGACCACATGAAGGAGTACTTCGAGGACGTCCACCCCAGCCTGGTGGAAGCATTCATGTACAAAGGCAGCCTGTTCCAGCTCCCCATCGACTGGAATGCCGCCAACATGTACTACAACACCACTGCGCTCACTAAAGCGGGACTGGAACGGCCCTCCGACAACTGGACGCACACCGACTTCCGCAGCACCCTCGCTGCCATGAAGAAGGCAAATCCCAAGGACTTCACGCCGTACTACTGGACCAACCGCCTCTTCGGCGGTGTGGTGCCGTGGCTCTACGCCAACGACACCAGCTTCCTCAAGGAGACCAAGTCCCCGGGCGGCGAGTGGCTGTGGGACGGCTTCTACGCCAACGATCCCTCGCGGAGCCTCCGCTCCGGCGGCTACCAGTGGCTGGAACCCAACGCCGACGATCCCCGGGTCTTCGAATCCTTCGACTACCTCCGCGGACTGGTCAAGGACGGGCTGGGTGTCCGGCCGGAGGAAGGCGGCGGCAGCGCTCTGATCGGCCTCTTCGCCTCCAACAGGATAGGTACGACGCCGGCGGGCGGCTACTGGGTCCAAGGCCTCCACGAGGCGGGGATGACCGAAAACGACTTCGACGTTCAGTTCTTCCCCAAATGGCGCACCCAACGGCACCAGTTCGGCACAGCCGGGTACGCGATCATGAAGACCGCCAAGGACAAGGATGCCGCCTGGGAATGGGTGAAGTTCAGCTCCAGCCGCGAAGCCATGCAGATCGTCTTCCCCACACCGAACACCACACCCGCCCGGCGCTCCATGGTCAACGAACAGCTTTACGCAGGAACAGGTCCACGGAACTGGAAGGTCTTCTACGACACCCTGGACAAGTTCCCCACCACAGGGCCCATTCCAGCGCCACCCCAGCAGGCCGCCGTCGAAACCGCCCTCATGAAAAACGTCAGCCTGGCTGTCAGTGGGGACGAGCGCCAACTCAAAGACGCCCTGAGCTCCATGCAGCGTGACCTCGAAATTGCCCTGAGGAGGCAGCCATGAGCACCGCCACCAGTACTCCTACAGGCACGGGGAGCGAGCCGGGTCGTCGCCAGGCCGCCCATAAGAACGGACAAATCTCCAAGCGCGGCCGCGTCCAACAACGCTGGCTGCCGTGGGCCTTCCTGGCCCCAACCATCGTGGGCATGGGCATCTTTACCCTCCTGCCGATCGTCGCTTCCATTGCGCTCGCCTTCTTCCGCTGGGACATCATCTCAGCGCCGACGTTCGTGGGTTTCGATAACTTCGCCGAGGTAGTCCAGGACCCCACCGTCCGGGTCTCGTTCCTGAACACCATCGTGTTCGTTGTGGTGGCAGTGGCCCTCCAACTTGGACTGGCGCTGGGCCTGGCGATAATGGTGCAGGAGAAGCTCCCGGCCTGGCTCAGGGTGTTCTTCCGCTCCGCCTTCTTTTTCCCGCTGATCCTGTCCGCGGCCTCGGTATCGATCTTCATGCGCTACCTCTTCAACGAGCAATTCGGCGTGGTGAACTGGTTGCTGTCCATCGTGGGCATCCCAGCGGTCCCGTGGCTGACGACGCCGACCGGGTCTGCCGCCGTCGTAATTCTTGTGTACGTGTGGCAAAACTTCGGGTTCTCATTCCTCCTGTTCATCGGTGGCCTGGCCTCCATTCCGGTGGAGACGTACGAGGCCGCGTCGATTGACGGTGCGACGGGTTGGCGCAAGCACTGGTTCGTCACCCTGCCGCTGCTCAGTCCCACCACCCTGGTGGCTTCCGTCATGGCGATCATCAACGCGCTGCAGGTGTTCGACCAGCCTTATGTCCTCACCCGCGGCGGGCCCGGCGACTCGACGCGTACAGCCGTGATGGTGATCTTCGAGTCCGCATTCCAGCGCCTTGAGTTCGGCGAGGCATCGGCGATCGGCGTGATCCTGACGCTCATCATCATGGCCATCACCGCCGCGCAATTCCGGCTCAGCAAACGATTCGTCTTCTACCAGTAAGGCCCGCCATGACTACCATTCAAGAACGTGTCACCACCACGGCGCCTGTAGTGAAGCGGAAGAAGCGCGACTGGTCAGTGGCCATCCGCGTCGTTGTCTTGCTGATCGCGTCCGTCTTTGTCCTGGGGCCGGTGCTGTGGACGCTGTCCACCTCGCTGCGACCGCCGTCGGAATCCTTCCAGCTGCCGCCCACCTTCCTGCCCCTGAATCCGGACCTGACCTCCTACGAGCAAGTGTTCAAACAGCTCAACATCGTGGCGCTGGTAGTGAACAGTGCCCTGGTGACCGGTTTGATCGCGGTGGGGCAGATGATCACCGCCGCACTGGCAGGCTACGCGTTTGCGCACCTGAAGTTCCGGGGGCGGGGTGCCCTGTTCTCGATCGTGCTGGCCACCATGATGGTTCCGGCGCAGGTGACGATCGTGCCCGTTTTCATGCTGATCCGTGGCGTGGGCCTCTCGGACACGCTGCTCGCGCTGATCATTCCGGCCATTCCGACGGCGTTCGGTACCTTCCTGATGCGCCAGTACTTCATGGGGCTGCCGGGTGAGCTCGCTGAAGCGGCCGCGATCGACGGCGCCTCGCCGTGGCGGACCTTCCGCTCCGTGTATGCGCCGCTGGCCATGCCGGGCCTGGCGATCGTGGGCATTCTGGCGTTCAACTTCCACTGGAACGAGTTCTTCAGGCCCCTCATCATGACCATCTCCGAGCAGAACTTCACCCTCCCGCTGGGATTGGTCTCCCTTCAAGGCAACCTCGGCACCGGAAGCATCTCCGTGGTCCTGGCCGGCGTTGTCCTCTCCATGATTCCCGCGCTGGTGGTGTTCATGTTCGGCCAGCGCGCGCTGCAGGACGGACTCACCGCGGGCACGGGCAAATAATTCACACCCTCTTTTGAAAGGGGTTCCGTTGACGGACCTTGCACTCTCTTCCTCTCTTTCCATGGCGGCGACACACCCGGATCCCGCCTTCCCGCGCTTCCACCCTCGTCCGGCGCAGGGTTGGATCAACGATCCCAACGGCATCAGCTTCATCAACGGCCGGTACCACGTGTTCTTCCAGTACAACCCCTCGTCCGCGCGGCATTCGCAGATCAACTGGGGGCACGTGAGCTCTGGTGATTTGGTGCGTTGGGAAGAGCACCCTGTGGCGCTTTCTCCCCAGGCGGGCGGGCCCGACTCCGCCGGTTGCTGGACGGGCGTTGTGACCTCGGACGATGGCGTGCCCACCGCCGCCTACTCCGGGATCAAGGACCACGGCGGGCACTCGCAAGTGGTGATCGCCCGCGGTTCCGCTGATCTGGTGACGTGGGAGCAAGACGGGCACGTGGCTGCGTCCATGCCTGAGGATCCGTTGGTGACCGCCGTCCGCGACCCCTTCATCTTCCGCTTCAACGGTGCCCGTTACGCCATGCAGGGTGCAGGGCTCTCCGACGGCCGCGCCGCTTTGCTGCTGTACACAGTGGACTCCCTTGACGTCTGGGAGTACCAAGGCATCTGGCTGACCTCTGCTGATCCTGTGGCCGCTGTGCATACGCCGGCTGAAATTTGGGAATGCCCGCAACTGGTGGAGGTGCCTCTCTCTTCCGGTGGCTCCACGTGGGTCATGATGTTCTCCCTATGGCTCTCCGGCGACGACCACGAGCACGCCAACGGGGTGGGATACCTGACCGGCTCCCTGTCTGCGGATCCTGTCACGGGGTTGCCCGTGTTTGCTCCTGCCTCGGGTGGCAAGGCGGATCTCGGCCGCGACTTCTACGCACCGCAGATTGTGCAGTTGGCCTATTCTGCCGGGTCTGCTGCTGCTGCTGTTCCTGCTCCTGCGGCGCTGTTGTGGGGGTGGGCCAACGAGGGTCCCGGACGCGATGGCCGCCGTGGCCGCACCCAGGAAGAAATCGACGACGCCGGGTGGGCGGGTGTCCTGACGCACCCCCGCGTTTTGTCCGTGGTTGACGGGGCACTGACTGTCACTCCTGCGCCTGAGATTGAGGCGTACCGGGGTGCTGCTGTGGCTGAAAGTGCTGCCGGCTCCGTTGCTGTGCCTGCGTTTGCCGAGGTACTGGTTCGGGGTGGTTCTTCCGGTTCCGTGGAGCTGGTGCTTGGTGCAGGTGCCGATGCCCAGGTGGTCTACGCGGGTTCCCTTGCTGCGGGGGAGGAGCTCCGGATCTTCGTCGACGCTTCCCTCGTGGAGGTATACCGTGCCGGTTCCGTCGCCACCACCCTTCGGGCCTACCCGGCCCCGGGGGAGGAATGGCAGCTCACCTTGCCCAACGGTGCGACTGCCGACGTGTGGGAGTTGAGCCTCCCCGCATAGGCGGCAGGCCGGCGTCGTGCGCTGGTTGAGGGGCCTGTTCTGCACGTTATGGGGGTGTCGAGGGGTGCAGAGTGGGCCTCGCAACGTGAGGAATCAGCGCGTGGGCGCGGGGCCGGTCGATTCCCGGATGACGAGGCGGCAGGGGACCATCGTTTCCACGGTGGTCCCCTTTCCTGTGGTGTTGGTTCCCTCGATGGCGTTCAGCAGCGTGGTCATGGCGGCGCGGCCGATTTCCCGCAGCGGCAACGCCATGGTGGTGAGTGACGGGACCATGGTGTCCGCGATCCGGGTTTCGTCGTCGTAGCCCATCACGGACAGGTCATCGGGGACGCTGAGCCCAAGCCGTGCAGCCGCAAGCATCACCCCGACGGCCAGCCGGTCGTTCGCGCACATAATGGCCGTCGGACGTTCAGCCGGGGACACTCCGTCGAGCAGTTTCATTGCGCCGTGGTAGCCGGCATCAATATCCCATCCGGCCATGAAGATCCGGTCGCTCCGTAGAGGAACGTTGGCCGCCGTGTGCGCATCCCGGTACCCCTGAACGCGGAGTGGCGCGGCCGGTGAGTCCTCATATCCTGCCAGCAGTGCGATGTCCCGGTGACCCAGCTGCAGCAGGTGCTCGGCAGCTTCGCGGCCGCCGGTGACCTCATCGGGGATAACGTGGTGCAGCTGCGGCTGGGGGAGGGCGTCGTAGCAGTTGGCCAGCACGGACGGTACGCGGAGCATGCCCTGCGGCACGTCGATCGGTTTCAAGCCCACAGTGACGTACATGAGCCCATCCACTTGCCGGTCCAGGAGGGTCTCGATCGCGCCGGCATCCCGGGCGCTGTCCCGCTCGGTGTCCATGACAACTGTGACAAAGCCGCGGCTGCGGGCGATGTCATCCGCGCCACCGATGATGTTGCCGTCGAACGGGCTGACCACCACTTCATCGGACAGGATGCCAATTACCCGTGAACGCTGATTTCGCAGGCTGAGTGCGATCGCGTTGGGGGAGTAGTTCAGCTCCAGCGCCGCCGCCCGGATCCGGTCCTGGCTCTCCTTGGCCACATTCCCATCGCCCCGGCCGTTCAGAACCAGCGAGACCGCGCTTCTGGACACGCCCGCACGTTTGGCGACATCCAGGGCAGTGGCCTTGCGATTCATGGCGGAGAGTCCTTCCGGTCGTTGACAGCAGTCTACCTAACGCGTGTGAGGTTTCCCTTTGGCGCTACGTGGTGAGGGACGAACCGAAGGACGACATCATGGTCTGCATCATGTTGGACGTCCAAATGCCGGCCACCACCATGCTGATCACAAAGACGGCGATGGTGATCCACACCGGCAACAGCCCGCGCTTGGGCGCCACTTTATTGACGATGACGGAACGGCCAATGACATAGACCGCCGAGTTCAGGAACGTCCAGGCCCAGTGGAAGGGACGTACGACGCCGGACCTCGCCAACCGCTGATAGTCCAGGTACGCGAAGAACACCGAAAGGCCGTAGATCACCAGGCTCGATGCCATCAGCAGGAAGTATCCCGGCGTGTAGATCGAGAAGGGGTCAAGGGTGGTGACGCCCTGGCGCGTGGTGATGACGCGGAACTCCGGCTGCCAGGTGAGCATGAACAATACCGAGACCAAGGGCAGCAACGTGATGGCCCAAATGAAAGGGTTGTAGACCGGTGTTTGCTCGCTGATCTGGGTACGCGGAGCCTTGAAAACCGGTGCGTACTGCACCTGCTGCGGAGCCTGCCGGGGAGCCTGGTGGGCTGTCCAGGCGCGGCCGTCCCACCAGCGGACCAACCGGGGGTCCGAAGGGTCCGGGTACCAGCCGGGAGGCGTCGTGGAACCGGGCGTTGATTGAGTCATATCTCCCCCACATTGAGTCGTATTCCGAGAATATCGCGATTGCCGTCTCTCGGTTGCCACACACCTCTCCCCAGCGCCTGTGAGGTGGTGTAAGAGTGGTTTATGAGCTTCTTCGACGACCTTCCGGAGCCTCCCGAACAGGCGCGTCAACCACAACCGCTCAGGCCGGGGTGGGCCGGGCCGCCGTCGGACGAACTGCCAGGAGTGGTTCCCGGCGGTTTTCTCCACACCAGTCCGCGGATGGTGGTGGCCCTGAAACTGGTGGAGGTTTACTCCACGGGTTGCCTGCTGGACTTGGTGTGGTCTGTTCGACGCATGGATGAATCCGATCAGGAATGGCGGGAGATCGTGGAAGAGTCGTACAACCATCCGCGCTCCAGCCTGGACACCAGGACGGGGCTGCAATTAGGCGTCTCCTTTGCAGACGGACGCAAGGCTGTCGCTGCCCTCCACGGACCGGCGGCATTCCAAGACACCGACGACGTCACTGGGCCTGTGCTGACCACCTTGGGTGGAGGCGGAGGGAGTAATAACGGCGACTACGTCCAGTTCGCCGGCCGCTACTGGTTGTGGCCGTTGCCGCTGGAAGGGGACACAACGCTGGTAGCCAGGTGGGAGGCCTTGGGACTACCGGAAAGCTCCCTCGAATTGTCCGGCGTCCAGCTGGGGGATGCCTTGGGCAGGGTCCGGAACTACTGGTCCGGTTAGCTTGTCCACATAGCCGGATTGACCGGCGATCGAGCCGGCAGGCCGCCGGTACAGTGGCACTATGCCTGCGCTTCCCCCACTCGAAGAACTTCTCGATTCGGCCCATGTGGTCTCACTCCCCATGCGCGTGAAGTTCCGCGGCATCATGGAGCGCGAGACGCTCGTCTTGCGCGGTCCCATGGGCTGGGGCGAGTTCTGTCCGTTCCCCGAATACGACGACGACGAATCCTCCCGCTGGCTGGCGGCCGCCCTCGAAGCCGGCTGGCTTGGGTTTCCCCCTCAGCTCAGGGACACCATCCCGGTCAACGCGACGGTTCCCGCCGTTTCTGCAGAACGCGTCCCGGACGTGCTGGGGCGCTTCGGGCGGGTGGACGCGGTCAAGATCAAAGTTGCCGAGCGTGGGCAGTCGTTGAATGACGACGTTGCACGGGTAAACGCAGTACGTGAAGCTTTGCCGGAGGCCGCCCTCCGCGTGGATGCCAATGGGGGATGGGACGTAGAGCAGGCAGTGAAAGCGCTGGGCAGGCTCTCGGCTGTCGGCCTTGAGTACGCCGAGCAGCCAGTACCCACCATTGAGGGTCTGGCCGAGGTCCGCCGCAGGCTCACTGACGCTGGGACGCCGGTCCTCATCGCTGCGGACGAGAGCGTACGCAAGGAAGACGATCCCCTTCGGGTAGCCAGAGCAGGCGCCGCGGACCTCCTTGTGGTCAAGGTCGCTCCACTCGGGGGAGTCCGGCGGGCGCTGGACATCGTGGAGCAAGCCGGGCTGCCCGCCGTCGTCAGTTCCGCGCTGGATACCTCTGTGGGCATCCGCGCCGGACTCGCGCTCGCAGCCGCGTTGCCCTCACTTCCCTACGCATGCGGACTTGGCACCGTTTCGCTGTTTGCCTCCGACGTTTCGCTGGACCCCTTGGTGGCCGACGACGGCGCCATCCACGTCCGCGAGGCTGTCGCAGACCCCGGGCTGCTGGAGGAGTACGCGGCCTCGGGGGAACGCAGGGACTGGTGGCTTGACCGGCTTCGCAGGGTGCATGCAGTCCTGGCGGGAAACCAGCATCCTTTGTTCACCGTTTCTTAACCGGAGAGACCTCTCAGATTCGGTTTCCGCTGAAAGGCTCAGCGGGAACCTCGTACATCTCTGGAAGGTCTTCCCCATGTCTGAAACCACCGGACGCACGTTTCCGCTGCTCCCCATGCTCGGCCACACCAAGGGCAAGCGAAGCGCGGTTACCTGTGCTTTGAAGTGCGACAACGCCTGCTCTGGCGATGTCTGCAACACCAGCGCCAACGGCTACTTCCGCGACATTGCTTCTACAGCCATGTCCCGCCGTGCCGCCCTGGGCCTCGGTGCCGCAGGAGCGCTCGCCATCGTGCTCGGTGGTGCCGTGACCGGTGGGGAGACCGCCGTAGCCGACCCTGGAAACGGACTCTCCGATGCCGCGAAGAAGGGCTTCGACAAGTCCAAGCTCAAGTTCACTGCCATCAAGCCGGTAGACGCAGCGGTGGACGCCTTCACCGTGCCCGAGGGCTTCGACTGGAAGCCTGTCATCCGCTGGGGCGACCCCCTCTTTGCCGACTCGCCTGCCTTCGACCTCAACGCGCAGACTGCCGCAGCCCAGGCCCGCCAGTTCGGGTACAACAACGACTACACGGACATCCTGCCTATCCCGGGTTCCAAGGACCGCCGTGCCGTGCTCTTCAGCAACCATGAGTACACCAACGAGAACATCATGCTGCCCGAGGGTTTCGACCCCAAAGAGGCACGTGCCATCGGACGCGCCGGGCATGGCCTTGCCTTGGTGGAGCTCGAGCGCAAGAACAAGAACAAGCCGTGGAACTACGTCCAGGGAGCACCCCTGAACCGTCGCTTCCTCACGGACACCGTCTACGAACTGACGGGCGCCGCGGCCGGTACCAACCTGGTCAAGACGATCGATGACCCGGCAGGCCGCTGGATCAAGGGCACGCTGGGCAACTGCGCCGGTGGAACCACCCCCTGGGGAACCATCCTCTCCGGCGAAGAAAACTTCAACGGTTACTTCGCTGCCCCGGGGACCAGCGATGGCGACAAGCGCTATGGAATTTCGGCGAAGCCGACCACCCGCCAGTGGGAACTCGACGAGCCGCGCTTCGACACCCGCAACCCGGGCTACGCCAATGAGACCAACCGCTTCGGCTGGATTGTTGAAGTTGACCCGTTCGACCCCACCTCCACTCCCAAGAAGCACTCCGCCATGGGCCGTTTCAAGCACGAAGGCGCCAACGTCATTGTTGCCCCGTCCGGCAAGGTAGTGGCGTACATGGGCGACGACGAGCGCTTCGACTACCTCTACAAGTTCGTCTCCAAGGGCAAGTACCAGGCCGGGGACTCCCGCGAGGCCCGCAAGAACAATATGAACCTGCTCTCCGAAGGTGACCTCTACGTTGCCAAGTTCACGGGCGATTCGCCTGCCGACATCGACGGCACCGGCAAGCTTCCCGCCGATGGCGCTTTCGACGGCACCGGCGAATGGCTGCCCCTGGTAGTCAACGGCACCTCCGCAGTTCCCGGCATGACCGTTCCGGAGGTCCTGGTCTACACCCGCCTGGCCGCCGACAAGGTTGGGCCTACCAAGATGGACCGTTGCGAAGATGTTGAGCCCAACCCGCGTACCGGCAAGGTCTACGTGGCTTGCACCAACAACACGGACCGCGGCAAGCCGGGCAAGGAAGGCGCTACCGAGGTCAACCCGCGCACCCTCAACCGTGACGGCCACGTCGTGGAAATTACCGAGGGCCGCGAGCAGACAGGCACCAAGTTCAATTGGAACCTCCTGCTGGTGGCCGGTGACCCCGCCAAGAACACCTCCACGTACTTCTCAGGCTTCCCGGCGGACAAGGTCTCGCCGATCTCCTGCCCGGACAACGTAGCCTTCGACTCCGTGGGCAACCTCTGGATCTCCACTGACGGCGCCCCCGGCACCATTGGCTACGCCGACGGCCTGTTCAAGGTCACCCTTGAGGGACCGGAGCGCGGCAAGGTTGAGCAGTTCCTTGCCGTTCCCCGCGACGCTGAAACCTGTGGTCCGATCATCCACGACGAAGAGCGCACAGTGTTCGTTGCCGTCCAGCACCCAGGTGAAGATGGCTCGTTCGCGGCGCAGAACTCCTTCTTCCCGGACTACGTCCCAGCCGGAGCTACGCCCGCTGCGGGTGCAGCGCGGGCTCCCCGCCCCTCGGTGGTGCAGGTCTTCCGTAAGTAGGCTTCTCTACCTTCAGCATGATGAGTGCTCTCCCGCCCGGGTTGCCGGGTGGGGGAGCACTTTGTATTCCCCGACGGTCTATCACCTCCCGCGTGTTTGGGCCGGACGCTCTCTCACCTCCCGCGTGCTTGGGCCGGACGCTCTATCACCTCCCGCGTGCTTGGACCGGACGCTCTATCACTTCCCGCGTGTTTGAGCCGGACGCTCTATCACCTCCCGCGTTCTGGCGGCTTGCGCCACGACTGGTAGCGCCCGAGGTGCGGAACAACGGCGACACCCTAGTGAGAGAGGGATGTCCGATGTGGGCCGGGATGTGAGAGAGGGATGTCCGATGTGGGCCGGGATGTGAGAGAGGGATGTCCGATGTGGGCCGGGATGTGAGAGAACATTGAGGGCTCGCCTGCGCCAATAGACTGGAACGGTGACTTCCCAGGACTCTCTGACATCCATTGGTGCCGCCCGGATCGCCGTTACGGCACTGCTCGACGGCGGTGTGCGGCACGTGGTGGTAGCGCCCGGTTCACGTTCCGCACCCATGGCCTACGCGCTCGCGGAAGCAGAAGCTTCGGGCCGCGTCCGGCTGCACGTGCGCATCGATGAACGCGACGCCGGATTCACCGCGCTCGGCCTGGCACTTTCCACCGAGGCCCCTGTTGCCGTGGTAACCACGTCCGGCACGGCTGTTGGCAACCTCCTGCCGGCCGTCATGGAAGCCAATCATTCCGCGGTTCCCGTGGTGGTCATTTCCGCGGACCGCCCGGAAGAACTCCATGGAACCGGGGCGAACCAGACCACCACCCAACTGGACCTCTTCGGCGATCACGTGAGATTCGCCGTCGACGTTCCCGCCGGCGACCATCCCCAAAAAGCCGTTGCCACGGCTCTGTACGCAGCAACCGGTGCCCTCGAAGACACCCCGCCCGGCCCCGTCCAAGTGAACCTTGCCTTCCGCGACCCCTTGGTGCCAGCCGACGGTGACGCGCTTCCGACGGCTGGGGGACATGGCGTGTTTCATTACGACGCCGGACCCCAGGCACTGGTTCTCCCGGAAGCATCCAGAGAACTCGCTGAGCGACGCACCGTGGTCCTCGCAGGTCACGACGCTGGCCCTGTGGCGGAGGCCTTCGCCCGCGCCCATGGCTTGCCATTGCTCGCCGAGCCGTCGTCCAATGCACGCTTTGGCCCGAATGCAGTGGGACCGTACCGGGTGTTGCTGGAGCACTTCGGGCCCCAATCAGCATCTCCGATCGAACGTGTGGTCTTGTTTGGCCGCGCCACTCTGTCCCGTCCCGTGGCCGCCTTGCTGGCACGCGAATCAGTAGAGACAGCCATCTACCAGCCCGTTCCTGTTGCTTGGTACGAAGCCGGCCGTCGCCGCGAAGTGCCCATCGAAACCCTTCTTGAGCTAGCAGAATTCGCCGGCCGCGGGTCAACCGAATGGTTGGATTCCTGGCTCCTCGCCGGCGCTGCCGCCCAACACGGCTTGGATGGAGTGCTCGCGGGGGAGACCCTTGCCAGCGGCCCATCCGTCGGCGCCACGGTTTGGGAGCATTCCCGCGGGCAGCTGGTGCTCGGGTCCTCCAACGGCATCCGCGACGTCGACCTCGCCGGACAGCCCCACACCGAACCGGTTGCCAGTGTTTACGCCAACCGCGGCCTCGCCGGCATCGACGGCACCATCGCCACAGCCACAGGCATTGCCTTGGGCAGCGGACGCGAAACCACGGTCCTCCTGGGCGATGTCACCTTCCTCCACGACGCCGGGGGACTGCTCCTCGGCCACGGTGAACCTGTGCCGGACCTGCGCATCGTGGTGCTCAACGACTCCGGCGGGGCGATCTTCAGCCTCCTTGAGCACGGCGCCGTGGAGGACTCAGGTGCCTACGGCACCGCCGTCGAACGCTTGTTTGGCACCCCGCACTCAGTGGACATCGCGGCACTCGCGGCGGCCTACGGCGTCGGACATCAAGCGGTAAGTACGACGGCGGAACTTGCCTCGGCGCTCAAGGCGCCGCTCAAGGGACGCACCATTGTGGAGGTGAGCGTGGACCGGACGGGCCTGCGGGCGCTCCATGCCCGGATCAAGGAGGCCATTTCGGCTGCTGTGGGCCAGGTCCTGACAGCCGGCTAAGCCCGGCCCGGGATGGCTAAACCCGTCCGCGCCCTACCCAACGCAAAACGGGCGGGCAACACCCACAAAAGGAGTGCCGCCCGCCCGTCGGCGGAGCAAAGCGAAGGAGCTAGGCTTCCTCCACACCAATGTGCGTAGGATCCAGGACGCGGCGCAGGAATTCCTTGGTGCGGGGCTGGGTGGGGGCGCTGATGACGTTTTCCGCCGGCCCTTCTTCGACCACAACACCGGCATCCATGAAGACCACGCGGTCGGCCACTTCCCGCGCAAAGCCCATCTCGTGGGTCACCACCAGCATGGTCATGCCTTCCTGTGCCAGCTTGCGCATGACGGCCAGGACATCGCCCACGGTTTCGGGGTCGAGGGCAGAGGTGGGCTCATCGAAAAGCATGAGCTGCGGGTCCATGGACAGCGCGCGGGCAATAGCTACGCGCTGCTGCTGGCCACCGGAGAGCTGGTCCGGGAAGCGGTCGGCGAGGTGTCCCAGGCCAACGCGCTCCAGGTTGTGGCGCGCTACGTCCGAGGCCTCGGACTTGGAACGCTTGAGGACCTTGGTCTGCGAGATGGTGCAGTTGTCCAGGACGCTGAGATGCGGGAACAGGTTGAAGTGCTGGAACACCATTCCAACGCTTTGGCGCATCTTGTTGAGGTCCACGTCGGGGTCGGTGGCCTCGAACTTGCCCACGTTGATGGTGCCGGCGTTGGGCTGCTCGAGCAGGTTAACGCAGCGAAGGAGGGTGGACTTGCCGGAGCCCGAGGGCCCGATCAAGCAAACTACCTGACCAGGTTCAACGGTCAGGGAGATCCCTTTGAGGACCTCGTTGCTGCCGTAGGACTTGCGCAGGTCTTTGATGTCGACGCCCGCAGCGCGAACGCCGGACGTGCTCCCAGTGGAGTTATTCATGACTGTCCTGCCTATCGCTTCGTCCGCGCGGAGCGGCTTTCGAACTTCCGTGCCAGGAGGCTCAAGGGGATGGTGATGACCAAGTAGAAGGCGCCGGCCACGAGCAGCGGCGTCAGGCCGGCTCCGAGGCTGGAGATGCCGTCGCGCCCGAACTTGGTGAGCTCGTACTGGGACGCTGTGAGACCCAGGACGTAGATCAGCGAGGAGTCCTTGGTGAGAAGGATAATCTCGTTGGTGAGCGGCGGCAGGACGATCTTGAAAGCCTGCGGGATGACGATCGAAACCATGGCCCGCCACTGCGGCATGCCCAGGGAACGGGCTGCTTCCATTTGACCCTTGGGTACGGCCTGGAGGCCTGCGCGGAGGGTTTCAGCGATGTACGCCGCTGCCACCATACCCAGCGAGACCATCACGATGATGTTCACGTCCCATTGGATTCCGAAGGCCAGTGGAACGCCGTAGCCGAAGGCGATGAAGACCAGCAGTGCGGGAACACCCCGGAAGAACTCGATATATCCCGTTGCGAGCCAGCGGTACAGCGGGAAGGACGAGAGCTTCATCAGGGCCAGCAGAAGGCCGCCGGACAAGCCCACCACGAATCCGAGGAACGTGTAAATCAGGGTGTTTTTGAGGCCCACCAGGAAGATGTCCGGGAACATCGGCCCGATTTTGGAGAAGTTGAAGACGCTGGTGCCAATCGTCTTCCAGTCCACAGCGAGGATCACTGCGGCCACGGCCACGACGAAGATTCCGGCCTGGACGTACAAACTGACTTTGGCTCGTTGACGTGCAGTCATTGCCATGGGGTTCTCACATTCATGTTGCGCAGGTGGGGCCCCGAAACAACGTGTCGTTTCGGGGCCCGCCTGCGTGGATCTGGGGGAGCCTGGGCTCGGACTACTTGGTGGCTTCGCCGAACCAGGTGGTCTCGAACTTCTTGAGGGAGCCGTCGTCGGTGATGCGCTTCAGCGTGGCGTTCACGGCGTCCGTCATAGCGGTGTTGCCCTTCTTGATGGAGATGCCCAGCTTCTCGCCCGTTGCGTAGTCTTCAACGCGCTTGAGGTTGGAGTCGTCCTTGATGGCGTAGCCCAGGACGGACTGGTTGCCGATTGCGGCGTCGATGGTGCCGGCCTTGAGGGCCTGGACCAGGAGGCCGGAATCCTCGAACTGCTGTGCGTCGATTCCCTTGTCCTTGGCGTACTGGGCACCGGTGGTGGCCTGCTGGACGCCTACCTTCTTGCCCTTGGCGCCGTCGATGTTGCTGATGCCGGAGGACGAGGTGGCCACGAGGGTCAGATCGTCATCCAGGTAAGGGGTGGAGAAATCCATGACGTTTTTGCGGACGTCGGTGATGGAGATCGAGGAGATGGACACGTCGCAACCGGTCAGGGCGGTGCCGGTCTCGATTGCTTCGAAGGAGCTGTCCACCACGTTGAGTTCGGCCTTGACGTCCTTGGCGAGCTCGGCTGCGATGTCCATGTCGAAGCCGACGATCTTGCCGTCCTTCTGGAATTCGAAGGGCTCGTAAGGAACGTCCGAGCACACAGTGAGCTTGCCGGCGTTGATGAGCTTGAGGCCGGAGGCGTCCGTGGCAGCCGGGGTGGACGAGCCACCGCAGGCGGTGAGGGCCAGTGCGCCGGCTGCGAGCACAGCGGCAATCTTGGTGCCGGACAGAACCGAACGGGAGATCTGCATGTTGTTTACCTTTTGTTGCGGTGGATGCTGAACTGAGTCGGTTTTAGTGTAGCGCCGAACGTGAGATGTGCATCACAGGAAACGAAGTTTCACTATTGGATAACAAGTCTACGCACTTATCAACCATGTCCGAGAGGGATCTGTCTGGAATCCCAGATTCAGCGGCGGATACCCAGCGCCTCAAGCATCGGCCGGAATTTCGCCCATGTTTCCGCCAGTTCAGCTTCCGGCTGGGAGCCCTCGACGATGCCGCACCCTGCGTACAGGCGCACCGTGTTGGCGTCCTCGATCACCGCGCCGCGAAGCGCTATACCCCATTCGCCGTTGCCGGCGGCGTCGAGCCAACCGACCGGCCCGGCGTACGGGCCCCGGTCCAGGTGTTCGAGTTTGCGGATCAACGCGCCAGCCACCAGCGTCGGGGTTCCGCACACTGCCGCTGTGGGATGCAGGGCATTGATCAGGGCCAAACACGTGGGCACGTGCCCCTCGATGTCCGCCAACTCTGCTTTCACGTCGGAGGCCAGGTGCCAAACGTTGGGCAACTCAAGAATGAAAGGTTCGCTGTGCGAGTTCATCGCTTCCGAGAAGGGAGCCAACTGTCGCGTCAGCGAATCGATCGCAATTTCGTGCTCATGCCGCTGCTTCTCGGATCCAGCCAGGACACGCTCCGCATATTCCATGGGGGAGCCGTCCATGCCGTCAGCGTCACGTCGATCCAGGGTTCCGGCCAGCACACGGGCCTGTGCGGTGCGGCCCTCCACCTGAATCAGCATCTCTGGCGTTGCGCCCACCAGACCGTCCACGCCGTACGTCCAGCACTCGCGGTACCTTGCGGCGAGCTGGCGAAGTATCTCCGCAGCGTTGACGCCCTCCGGAAGGTTCGCGACGACGTCGCGCGCCAACACCAGCTTCTCCAGTTTCCCGGCGCGGATCTCCTCCACGCCGTTGGACACTGCCTGCATCCACGCAGCCTCGCTGAGGGAACCATGGCTGAGGTGGCCGGCGGAACCGTCTGCGGCAATCACCTCAGTTGAGGGCGCGACGCCGGACCCTCCTGCCGCTGGATCCTCACCGTTCGGTTCCGGTTCAGTCAGCCAGCGGTGCACGGAGGCGAGGACGCCCGCTTCGGTGAGGGCGGCGTCGTCGAACGTTAATTGGGTTGCCCAGGCGCGGCCATCGCGGATCCCCACCACCAGCTCCGGGAGGATCAAACGGGACACGTGCGGGGAGGTCTTGGAGAAGGCGAACGAGCCGAAAGCCACCGGGCCTGTGCCGGGAAGCTCCACGTGATCAGTGATTTCGGCCTCAAGAATGAGGTGCCGCCACCAGATATCGGCCTCAAGGAAACGCTCGGGCCCGGTGGCATTGAAGCGGGTCAGCTCGCCGTAGCCCACCAGTCCAGCCTCGCGGCGGGACCAGCAAAGAACGTCGTCCCGCACCAGAAACGACGGCAGCCCCCCGGAGGATGATTCAACATCGAGGGGGACTGTCAAGGTGCGGAGCGTGCTCGTCATGATGGAACAACAGTACTCCCGAGGACAACCAGAATCTGAGCCGACTTCTACAGCGCAGCAAAGTCGGCTGAATGTCTGAGACAATTACAGGGTGAACCGAGCATCCTTGGAAAAGCGTCCGGACGAAGTTGCGACGATGTTTGATGATGTCGCCCCAAAATACGACGTCGTGAATGATGTCCTGTCCATGGGGCAGACACGGCGTTGGCGCCGGATCGTGGTTGATGCCGTGGATGTGAAGGTTGGCCAGAAGGTCCTGGACCTCGCTGCCGGCACCGGCACCTCCAGCGAACCGTACGCAGACGCAGGCGTGGACGTTGTGGCCTGCGACTTCTCCCTGGGCATGCTCAAGGTCGGCAAGCGCCGTCGCCCGGATATCGACTTCATCGCCGGTGACGCCACCAACCTGCCGTTCGCGGACAACAGCTTCGATGCTTCCACCATCTCCTTCGGCCTGCGCAACGTCGTTGAACCGCGCAAGGCCCTCGAGGAAATGCTGCGCGTCACCAAGCCCGGCGGCCGCCTGGTCATTGCCGAGTTCTCGCACCCCGTAGTGCCGCTGTGGCGCAACCTCTACACCGAGTACCTGATGCGCGCCCTCCCGGCCATCGCCACCAAGGTTTCCTCCAACCCGGACGCCTACGTGTACCTCGCCGAGTCCATCCGTGCCTGGCCGGACCAGGACCACTTGGCGCAGTGGCTCAGCGACGCCGGCTGGACCGACATTACTTACCGCAACCTCAGCGGCGGCATCGTCGCCGTGCACCGTGCACAGAAGCCCGCCGAGCACCGCGAAAGTGTTCCCGTGGCCAAGCTTCGCCGCCAGATCAAGCCGCGCCAACAGGCCGGCTGACCCCGTACCGCCTGCTGATTTAGGACGACGTGAAAGTACTGATTGTTGGCGCGGGCCCGGCCGGGTCCACCGCCGCGTATTACCTCGCCCAGGCGGGCATCGACGTCACGGTGCTGGAAAAGACCTCTTTCCCGCGTGAGAAAGTGTGCGGCGATGGCCTCACCCCGCGCGCCGTCCGCGAGATCCAAAAGCTTGGGCTGTCCCACGCTGTGGAGGACGGGTGGCGCCGGAACAAGGGCCTCCGCCTCATCGCCGGCGGGCGCACCATTGAACTGCCTTGGCCCGAGGTTTCCGACTTTCCCACGTATGGCCTGATCCGCACGCGTCTTGGCTTCGATGAATCGTTGGCCCGGCACGCCGAGGCCGCTGGCGCCGTCGTTCTTGAACGCCACAGCGTTACCTCCGCTTTGACCGCCGACGACGGTCGCGTCATCGGCGCACGGGCGTCCATCCTTGACGAGTCCGGACGCAAGACGGGTGAAACGCGCGACTTCCATGCCGACGTCGTCCTCGCCGCAGATGGCAACTCGACGCGAACCGCCGTGTCGCTGGGGATGCATAAGCGCGACGACCGTCCGCTGGGCGTCGCCGTACGTACCTACTTCACGTCCCCCCGCCATGACGACGACTGGATGGAAGGCTGGCTGGAACTTCCCGGCAAATCCGGCAAGCCGCTGCCCGGCTACGGCTGGGTCTTTGGTGTTGGCGACGGCACCTCCAACGTGGGCCTGGGCATCCTGAACTCCTCCAAGGAGTTCGGCAAGCTCGACTACAAGCAGGTCCTGCGCGAATGGACCGCCGGCATGCCCACGGAATGGGGCTTCACACCTGAAAACCAGGTGGGGGAGATCCGCGGCGCCGCGCTGCCCATGGGCTTCAACCGCACCCCGCATTACTCACCCGGGCTGCTCCTGCTGGGCGACGCCGGTGGCATGGTGTCCCCGTTCAACGGCGAAGGCATCTCCTACGCCATGGAGTCCGCGCGGTTCGCGGCAGAGTTCCTGATCGACGGTGCCGCGCGTTCGGCTTCAGCCGGTTGGTCAACGCACGACGCCGACGCGCACCTCTCGCGGTACGCGGACTACGTGCGGGACCAGTGGGGATCGCACTTCACGCTGGGTCGGGCCTTCGCATTCCTGATCGGCAAGCCTGCCGTGATGAAGCTCGCCCTGCGAACCGGGATGCCGATTCCTGTGCTGATGCGCTTTGTGGTCCGGATGCTCGCCAACCTCACCGACCCCGCCGCGAAGGGCTTCGAAGACCGTGTCATCCGGGTCCTCGAGATGCTGGTTCCGGCCACGTCCAACACTTCCTCTGCCCGTGCCCTGACGCCGGCAGGCTCCGACACCGCGGTTTCCGCACCAACTAGTTAGGGTTAACCCGTGACGAACTCTGCCGAACACAGCTGGACTCATGCCGGGCACGGCTTGCCGCAGGCTGTTGAGCCTGCTCCCAACACCACCGCGATCGCAACGGGACTCCAACTGCCCGCCGGTTTTGCCGCTATTGCCGGAGATCCGGAGCTGGGTCCTGCCATCACCACCAACCTCGCCCGGGTGGAGAAGAAGCTCCGCGAAGCCATCTCCAACTCCGACCCCCTGGCTGATGCAACGTCGCGTCACCTGGTTGAAGCCGGTGGCAAGCGGATCCGCCCCCTGCTCACCCTGCTGTGTGCCCACCTCGGCGATGCTTCACGTCCCGAGGTTGTCCAAGCTGCGGTAGTTGTGGAGCTTACGCACCTCGCCACGCTCTACCACGACGACGTGATGGACTCCGCTCCCTTCCGCCGCGGCGCTCCCACGGCCCATGAAGTGTGGGGCAACTCGGTGGCCATCCTCACCGGTGACCTGATTTTCGCCCGTGCTTCCATTTTGGTGTCCGAGCTCGGCTCCCGCGCTTTGGGCATCCAGGCACGAACCTTCGAACGCCTTTGCCTCGGCCAGCTCCATGAAACCGTGGGCCCGCGCGAAGACGAAGATCCCGTGGACCACTACCTGTCCGTCATCGCGGACAAGACCGGGTCCTTGGTGGCCGCATCCGGGCAGCTCGGTGCGATCTTTGCCGGCGCCGATGAAGCCTACGAGAACCTGCTGGTTGAGTATGGCGAGAAGGTGGGCGTTGCCTTCCAGCTCGCCGACGACGTCATCGATGTCACCGGCGTGAAGGTCAAGTCCGGCAAGTCCCCGGGCACCGACCTACGCGAAGGCGTGCCCACGTTGCCTGTGCTGCTGCTGCGCCGCGACGCCGCTGCAGGAGATGCCTCGGCCACTGCTCTCCTGGAATTGATCGACGGCGACCTTTCCTCCGACGCCGCCCTGGCTGAGGCCGTGGCCGGCCTGCGCGAGCACCCGGTGACCAACGAGTCCTGGAAGATCGCCCGCCAGTGGTCCGCGGAAGCCGTCGCCGCCCTGGCCCCGCTGCCTGAGGGAGTGGTGAAGGCCTCGCTGACCAACTTCGCGCATGCCGTGGTGGACCGCAGCAGCTAGTTTTGCGTTGGTTCCTGACCTTGTTTGAGCACACGACGGCCGCTATGCACCCTCATTGGGTTGCATAGCGGCTGTTGTGGTCCCAAAGAGGGTCAGGACGCCACACTTTCCGCTAACATCACGACGCCGCTACCCACTTTGGCGTCCAGCGTGACGGTCCGAAACGCCCGGCTTCCCTGTTGTTCAGGACTTCAAGCACCTCAGCCACCATCTTTTCCGGATGGTGAACGACATCGGAGTAGTAATAGCGAAGGACAAGGAAGCCGCCTCGCATGCTCGCATTGTTCCGGTACTGGTCCTTCTTCACCTGCCTGCCTTCCAAGTGAGTGCCGCCGTCGAGTTCGATGACCAGGGAACCGTTGATAAGGCAGTCGACTTCGCCGACGCCGGGCAACTGAACATGCATGCGGACCAGGAGACCGGCCCGCCGAAAGTGGGTGTGCGCCAAGACTTCCAGTAAGGAGTCTGCCCTAGGCAAGACCAGATCGAGTATCTGCCGGGCCCGTCCATTCCGGTTCCCGGGAAGTCTTGACCTGAGAAAGTCAGGGCCCAGCAGGGCCTGACTTACGGCACTCTGAACCAAGACCAGTGACTCGAGCTCAGGCCGGCACCTCAAAGCATGCAGCAGCACATCGGCCACACCAGCAACCGGAAGATAAGGGTGCCGGGGATGGGCGCAGGAGGTGTGATCAATGATTGCCGGAGCGGGAACACCGTTGCCGCAGCTGAGATGGAGGTCTGGCGGCTTATGAAGCAGCCACAGTCCGTAGAACCTCGCTGCCGAGATGCACGTCAGTCTGGCATTCAGTCGAAAGGCTGCAACGACGTCCGGGTCTGCCCCCTTGGCAGCGTAGACGCCGCGTTTCAACCTGGTGGCCAGCCCGGACTCGATCGCGGCAGCCAGCTTTCGCTCAGTGAATCCAGCTCGTTGCAGGTCGAGTGTGCGGGCGACTCCGTGTCGGAGACGGAGGAATTCGACGAGGTCCATCTGGCCATGGTTGCCGTGCTTGCCGGGGTCCGGGATAGGCATTTCGTCGTTATGTGGATAACTCAACGTTGCTGTAAATCGATCACGGGATGCGAAAAAATACATTGACCCAGGAAGTTGCATATGTGACAGAGTTGTCATAAGCTATTCACGGATCCACTAAATGCCTCCGGTGGGTCTGATGCGAACGGAGATTGTGGTCCCGGTTCGGTGCAGCGTATGACTCGTAACGTTGCAACGAACCGGGGCCATTCCTTTTAACCTCAAACTCCGTGGCGTCCTGACCTTCCTTGAACACAGAACAGCCCCTATGCAACCAATAGGGGGTACATAGGGGCTGAAAGTCGTTCTAACAGGGTCAGGAAGCCACGGAGGCCCCAGGGGAATCAGTCTTCGTCGTCGTTGAAGGCCCACTCGAACATGTCGAACACGAACTCGGAGAACGTGCCTTCCTCGCTCTTCCACTGACCGCGGGCGTTGTTGCGGCGCCAGACAATGGGATCGGGGATGCTGAGGTCGGCGGTACGGAAGCCCCAAGTGAACTGCTCGTCTTCATCCTCAAGGAACATGAGGAAACCTTCGTCATCGACTTCGAGTTCCTCGGGGTCCCAGAAGTAGTGGTACGCCTCCATGAGGTCCTCGCAGCCACCGATTGCGAGGTAGAACTCGCGCAGGACCAGCGGGATGGTGAACGTGTGATCGGAGAGGGCGTCGTCCAGTTCGTCGGGCGTGAGGCCGTCTTCTTCCTGCCATTCATCCTCGAGATACTTTGGGACCAGCGCGCGGAACTTCTCGAGGAACATGTCAGTCATGTACTTATCCTAGCTAATCCCGGGCACCCGAAATTGCGCCCGGGCCGGCGCCGGGGCGGTGCCAGCCACGAACGGCCAGGGGTACGTGCCAGCTGCGTCGCCAGGCCGTCACGCGGAAGGCGAAAACAACCGCTGCCACAACGCACGCATGGAGCCCAGTGAACGTACCCAGATGCCAGAGGAGGGTGGTGAGGCCTGCCCCCACAAACGCCGGAAGCGCATAGAGATCGCGGGCGTTAAACAGCGTAGGAATTTCGTTCGCCGTAATGTCGCGCAGCAGGCCTCCGCCCACCGCGGTGGTGACACCGAGCAGGATCGCGGCCACGGGGTTCATTCCGGCAGTCAGGGCCTTCAGCGTTCCGGTGATGCAGAACAGAGCCAGCCCACCGGCGTCGAACAGTGTTAACAGGGACGTGAAACGCTGGACCGAGGAGAACAGGAAGTAGACCAGCATCGCAGCGAGCAGCGGGGGAGCCAGGTAGGCGGGATTTGTGAAGGCAATCGGGGGACCGACGTTGATGACGATGTCGCGGATCACGCCGCCGCCAAGGGCAACAATGGAGCCGAGGAGCACGGAGCCAACGATGTCGAACTGTTTGCGGGCGGCCAGCAGGGATCCCGAGACCGCGAAGAAGAACACGCCAACCAGGTCAAGCCAAAGGAGGACGATGTCGATGGAAATCAAGTGGACGGGTTCTTTCTGGATACGACTCTCAATAGATGCTGGCTCAACGTTACGCTAGCTCCCATGAACAGCCCCGTTTTGATCGCTTGCGCCCACGGAACCCGGAACGCCGAAGGGCAGGCGGCCATCCGTCGCGTGATGGCGGAAATTGAAGCCCTCCGTCCCGGGTTGCGCGTGGTGGAGGCGTACGTCGACGTCCAGGAACCCGAGCTGGGCGGCGTGGTGGAGGGCCTGCCCGAGGGGACTGCCGCCGTCGTCGTCCCGCTTTTGCTGTCCACCGGCTTCCACATCAAGGTGGACGTGCCCAAGGCCATCAAGACCCGCCCGGAGGTAGTGGCCGCCCGGCCGTTGGGTCCGGACCCGCGGCTCGCTGAGTTGTTGGCCACACACTTGCGCGCGGCGGGGCTGCAGGAGCACGACGGCGTCCTGCTGGCTGCCGCGGGATCGTCCCTTCCGGACGGTTCGGTTGATTCGGAAGAGCAGGCGCGACTGCTCGCCGAGCTGCTGCCGAACAAGGTGCGGGTGGCCTATGGTGCCAGCGCCCAGCCAACAGTGCCCGACGGCGTCGCCTCCTTGCGTGCCGAACTCGCCGCCGAGCCGAGCGGACCGAGCGGACCAGCAGGCAGGGTTTTCATTGCCTCGTACCTGCTGGCGACAGGCTATTTCCACGATCAGTTGGCGAAGGCCGGCGCGGACGTTGTCGCGGCTCCGTTGCTGCCGTCAAAGGTGCTCGCGGAGATCGCGCTGGAACGGTACGACGCAGTGTTGGAAAGGCTCTCCTAACCTTTATTCACGCGGAAAAGGGGCCAAATCGACCTGCACAAAACAGGCCCTCCGGACAAGGCCGCTGGCGTGTTCGTGACGAAATGTTTCCCTAGGTGACTTAGCATTTCCGGACCTTTGCTGGCGAAATCTGGCCAGACCTACAGTCGATGTATGACAGATACAGCTGTAGCCGGTGCGTCCTCGGACACCGCAGTTCCCTCGCGTCCGGCGCGCACCCGCCCTGCCGCCAAGCCCCACGGCCAGTGGAAGGTTGACGGCACCGCGCCACTGAACGCCAACGAAACCTGGAAGCAGGAAGACAACGGACTGAACGTCCGTGAGCGCATCGAGTCTGTCTACTCCAAAGAGGGCTTCGATTCGATCGACGGAACGGACCTTCACGGCCGCTTCCGTTGGTGGGGCCTCTACACCCAGCGCAAGCCCGGGATCGACGGCGGCAAGACGGCAACGCTTGAGCCGCACGAGCTCGAAGACAAGTACTTCATGCTCCGCGTGCGCATCGACGGCGGTGCGCTGACCACCGAACAGCTGCGCGTCATCGGACAGATTTCCGTGGACTTCGCCCGCGGCTCTGCCGACCTGACAGACCGCCAGAACATCCAGCTGCACTGGATCCGCGTTGAAGACGTGCCGGAGATCTGGCGCCGCCTCGAGGGCATCGGGCTGTCCACCACCGAGGCTTGCGGCGACGTTCCCCGCGTTATTCTTGGTTCCCCGGTTGCGGGCATCGCCAAAGACGAGATCATCGACCCCACGCCGCTGATCCACGAGCTCGCCGAACGCTTCATCGGCGACCCCGAGCTGGCCAACCTGCCGCGCAAATACAAGACCGCCATCACGGGCCACCCGTCCCAGGACGTGGTGCACGAGATCAACGACTTCGCTTTGGTGGGAGTTGTCCACCCCGAACTCGGCGCCGGCTACGACCTCTGGGTTGGCGGCGGCCTCTCCACCAACCCCCGCCTGGCCGAACGCCTCGGTGTGTTCGTCTCGGCCGACGTCGCCGCTGAAGTGTGGCTGGGCGTCACCAGCATCTTCCGCGACTACGGTTACCGCCGCATGCGTACCAAGGCCCGACTGAAGTTCCTCATGAACGACTGGGGTCCGGCCAAGTTCCGCCAGATCCTGGAAGACGAATACCTCGGCTTCAAGCTTCCGGACGGCCCCGCCGCTCCCAAGCCCACCGCTCCGGGTGACCACATCGGCGTCCACGAGCAGAAGGACGGCAAGTTCTTCATCGGCGTCACCCCGACTGTGGGCCGCACCTCCGGCGAGGCCTTGGTTCAGTTGGCTGACACTCTGGAGAAGCACGGCAGCTACCGCCTGCGCACTACGCCGCACCAGAAGCTTGTCATCCTGGACGTCGCCAAGGACCAGGTGGAACCCCTGATCGCCGAACTCGACACCCTGGGCCTCTCCGCCCGGCCGTCCGTGTTCCGCCGCGGCACCATTGCCTGCACAGGCATTGAATTCTGCAAGCTGGCCATCGTGGAAACCAAGGTCACGGCCGCTACGGCCATCGCCGAGTTGGAACGCCGCCTGGCCGACCTCGTGGAGACCAAGCAGCTGCCGTCGGCACTGTCCCTCCACATCAATGGCTGCCCCAACTCCTGCGCACGCATCCAGACGGCCGATATCGGCCTGAAGGGCATGATGCTGCCAACGCCCGACGGCGACCCCACCCCGGGTTTCCAGGTCCACCTCGGTGGCGGGTTGGCCAACAATGAGCGCGAGGAAGCCGGTCTGGGACGTACGGTCCGCGGCCTCAAGGTCACCGTGGAAGACTTGCCCGACTACGTGGAGCGTGTGGTCCGTAAGTTCGTCGCCGTTGGCGCCGAGGGCCAGACCTTCGCTGAGTGGGCACACTCCGCCGATGAAGGAGATCTCCAATGACAGATCCCGTCACCATCACCAACCTCGCCGCTGCGGCAGCCCGGCCGGCACTGCGTTCCCATGAAGAGCTCAAGGCACTTGCTGAGGCCGGGGCCGCCGAGCTCGGCTGGAACGCCTCCGCCACCGAAGCCATCGCCTGGGTGGCCCGCAACTTTGAGCTGCCCACCGTCACGGTGGCCTGCTCCATGGCCGACGCCGTCCTTCCGGCTTTGGTCGCGGACCAGCTTCCCGGCGTCGACGTCTTGTTCCTGGAGACCGGCTACCACTTCAAGGAAACGTACGACACCCGTAACGAAGTTGCCGCGAATCTGCGCGTCAACGTGGTGGACGTCCTCCCGGAAACCACCGTGGAACAGCAGGACCGACTGCTCGGCAAGGACCTGTTCGCCCGCGACCCTGCCCAGTGTTGCGCCCTCCGCAAGGTCCAGCCGCTGCGCCGCTCACTGGCCGGCTACGAGGTGTGGTTCACCGGTGTCCGTCGCGACGAGGGCCCCACACGTACCAACACACCGGTTGTCACCTGGGATGAGGGCTTCGGCCTGGTCAAGGTGAACCCGATGGTCGACTGGACCTTCGATCAGCTGATCGAGTACTCCGAGGACAACATCCTTCCCGTCAACCCCCTCCTGAGCCAGGGCTACCCGTCCATCGGCTGCCAGCCCTGCACCCGTCAGGTTGCCCCGGGTGAAGACCCCCGCGCCGGCCGCTGGGCAGGTTCCGACAAGACAGAATGCGGACTACACACATGAGCACCCAAACAACCAGCGAGGACCTCGAGTTGAACCAGTTGCAGAGCGAGGCTGAGGGGTCCGCCGCGGCGTGGCGGGCATCGCGAAGCGGGCACGGCGGACCCTCAGCCGAGCGTTTGAGCAGCCTGGACACCCTCGAGTCCGAAGCCATTCACATCATCCGTGAGGTCGTCGCCGAGTTCGAGAAGCCTGCGCTGCTGTTCTCCGGCGGCAAGGACTCCGTGGTCATGCTGCACCTGGCCACGAAGGCGTTCTGGCCGGGCAAGGTTCCCTTCCCGGTCCTGCACGTGGACACAGGCCACAACTTCCCGGAGGTCATCGACTTCCGGGACCGCACTGTTGAGCGTCTTGGCCTGAAGCTTGTGGTGGGCTCGGTCCAGGAGTTCATAGACCGCGGCGAACTGGCTGAGCGTGCCGATGGCACCCGCAACCCGCTGCAGACCGTTCCGCTGTTGGACGCGATCCAGCGCAACAAGTTCGACGCCGTGTTCGGCGGCGGCCGTCGCGACGAGGACAAGGCCCGCGCCAAGGAGCGCATCCTGAGCCTCCGCGACGAATTCGGCCAGTGGGATCCGCGCAACCAGCGTCCTGAACTGTGGAACCTGTACAACGGCCGCCACACGGTGGGCCAGCACGTCCGTGCGTTCCCCATCAGCAACTGGACCGAGCTGGACATCTGGCGCTACATCGAGCGCGAGAACATCGAGCTCCCCAGCCTCTACTACGCCCACGAGCGCGAAGTCTTCGCCCGCGACGGCATGTGGCGCGCGGTGGGCGAAGTCTCCCAGCCGCTGCCCAACGAGGAAGTCATCACCAAACTGGTGCGCTACCGCACGGTGGGGGACATGTCCTGCACAGGTGCTGTGGAATCCGATGCGCGCACCGTGGCCGACGTCGTTGTTGAAGTCGCTGCCTCCACCCTGACCGAACGTGGCGCCACCCGAGCAGATGACCGCATCTCCGAGGCAGCCATGGAAGACCGCAAGAAGGACGGCTACTTCTAAATGAGCACCGAAACACTGGCAGCCGGGTTGGAAACAGCCTTGCCCACAACACTCTTCCGTTTCGCCACTGCCGGCTCGGTGGACGACGGCAAGTCCACTCTGGTGGGTCGCCTCCTTCACGATTCCAAGGCGATTCTTGCTGACACGCTCGACGCCGTTGCCCGCACCTCTGCGGACCGTGGCTTCGGAGGCGAAAAGGGCGGGATCGACCTCGCCCTCCTGACCGACGGCCTGCGTGCTGAGCGCGAGCAGGGCATCACCATCGATGTCGCTTACCGCTACTTCGCCACCGATCGCCGCAGCTTCATCCTGGCGGACTGCCCCGGCCACGTTCAGTACACCAAGAACACGGTGACCGGCGCGTCCACTGCGGATGCCGTCGTCGTACTGATTGACGCCCGCAAGGGTGTGCTGGAGCAGACCCGTCGTCACCTGTCCGTTCTGCAGCTGCTGCGCGTTGCCCACGTGATTGTGGCCGTGAACAAGATTGACCTGGTGGAGTTCAGCGAGCAGGTGTTCCGCGACATCGAGACCGATGTGCAGAAGGTTGCCCGCGAGCTCGGACTGGGTTCCGATGGTGTTGCTGACTTGCTGGTGGTTCCTGTGTCCGCCCTTGATGGCGATAACGTGGTGGACCGCTCCGAGCGCACCCCTTGGTACACCGGTCCTGCGCTGTTGGAGGTCCTTGAAACCCTCCCGGCCGCTGACGAGCTCGAGGCCGAACTGGAGAGCTTCCGCTTTCCTGTTCAGCTGGTGATCCGTCCGCAGGGTGCCTTGGCTCCGGATGCTGTTGCTGCCGGGCTCGATGTGGAGGCGTACCGCGATTACCGTGCCTACGCCGGCCAGATCACCGAGGGGTCGGTCAAGGTTGGCGACGAAGTGAGTGTCATCAGCCCGGGCCACGAACCGCGCACCACCACGGTGATCGGCATCGACTTCGCCGGCCAGTCGTTGGACGAGGCCGCAGCACCGCAGTCGGTGGCTGTTCGCCTGGCTGACGAGATCGACATCGCCCGTGGCGACACCATCGCCGCTGCCGGTACGGTCCGCGAAAGCACTGCAGACCTGTATGCGTCGTTGGCTTGGCTCTCGCCGAAGCCGCTCCGTGAGGGCCAGAAGGTCCTGGTGAAGCACGGTACGCGCACGGTCCAGGCACTGGTCCGGAACGTCACCGGCAAGCTGGACCTCGCCACGTTCAACGTTGAGCCGGCGACCAACCTGGAACTTAACGACATCGGACACGCACAGCTCCGGCTCTCTGCTCCGTTGCCGTTGGAGAACTACCTGCACCACCGCCGCACTGGCGCTTTCCTGGTGATCGACCCCATCGACGGCAACACCCTTGCCGCCGGTTTGGTGAAGGACCACCCGGGCGACCACGAAGACGAACGTTACGTCATCTAGGGTCACACGTAGTCACAAAACCGCAGCTTGTTCGCGACTCCTCACGTTGTACGGCGGGAATTTCGGACAAGCTGCGGTTTTCTTTTTGGGGAAGGACCCATGCCACAGAACACCACGCTCAGCACTCTCCTCAACGCCGGCAAGGACTTGGTCCTGGACGGTGCGTTAGCCACGGAATTGGAGGCCCACGGCTGCGACCTGGAGGATTCGTTATGGTCCGCCAAGGTTCTCCTGGAGCAGCCGCACCTAATCAAGCAGGTCCACCGCGACTACTTCAACGCCGGCGCCTCCGTGGCCATCACGGCCAGCTATCAGGCCACTCCGCAGGGTTTTGCGCGGCGCGGGTTGTCCGTGGAGGAGTCATTGGAGTTGGTGGCGTTGAGCGTCCGGCTGGCCGATGAAGCACGTCGGGAAACTTTGGCGGAAGGTTCCGCGAGAGGGCCGCTTCTGGTTGCTGGATCCGTGGGCCCCTACGGCGCCTACCTTGCCGATGGCTCCGAGTACCGCGGTGATTACACGCTTTCTGCCGCGGAATTCCGGGATTTCCACCGCCCGCGTATTGCGGCGCTGGTGGAAGCCGGGGCTGATTTCCTGGCGTGCGAGACGCTGCCGTCGTTCGCCGAAGCGGAGGCGCTGTTGGCGCTCGTGGCAGAGTTCGACGTCGAATCCTGGTTTACGTTCACGCTGCGGGACAGCGGCCACATCAGTGACGGAACGCCCCTTGCGGACGTCGCGGCGCTGCTCAGCGCGGAACCGCGGGTGGCCGCCGTCGGAGTTAATTGTGTGCCGCTGGAACTGGTGACGGACGCGCTGGGTACTCTGCAAGAGACCTCCGACAAGCCGCTGGTGGCTTACCCGAATTCCGGTGAAACGTACGATGCCGTGACCAAAACGTGGGGTCCGTCGGAGGGCGTTCAGGGCACCGGAACCTTGGCTGGAAACGCAGCCGTTTGGCAGGACCGGGGCGCCCATCTCATAGGTGGCTGCTGCCGCACAACTCCGCGCGACATTGAAGCCCTCGCGGCGAATATGACGCCACGTGAACCTGCGTGAACCTTGATTTCTACGGGATTGAAGCCGAAATATGACAGTCCCTACTGTGAAGGCATGACCTCTCCGGAATGGTCCTTGCTTGCCCTCGACGGGCGATGTCACGGGGCCTGATCTTCGCCCCCACTTCGCATCCCACATTCATAAGGACCCACCCTCATGTCGAACACCCCCGAGTCACAGAAACCCGATTCCGGCACCACCCGCATCGTCGCCGGTGAGACCGCACCCAAGCCCAAGCGCCGCCGCACTGTGGAGATCGCCCTGGCCGTCGGCCTGGTGCTGCTGATCGGTGCAGGCGCCGCAGTTGCTTCCGCTGTTTCGCAGAACAACCAGGCCGCCCCCGCTCCCACCACGACGCCCGCGGCTGAGCTCAAGCTCGGCTACTTCAGCAACGTCACCCACGGCCCGGCGCTGGTAGGCACCAGCAAGGGCCTGATCGCCAAGGAACTCGGCGACACCAAGCTCAGCACCCAGGTCTTCAACGCCGGCCCCGCCGCCATCGAAGCCCTCAACGCCGGCGCCATCGACGCCACGTACATCGGCCCGAACCCGGCCATCAACTCCTTCGTCAAGAGCAAGGGCGAGTCCATCAGCATCATCGCCGGCGCAGCATCGGGCGGCGCCCAGCTGGTGGTCAAGCCGGAGATCAACTCCGCGGCCGACCTTAAGGGCAAGATCCTCAGCTCCCCACAGCTCGGTGGAACCCAGGACGTGGCCCTTCGCGCCTGGCTGGGCGATCAAGGTTTCAAGACCAACACCGATGGCAGCGGCGACGTCAACATCAACCCGACCGAAAACGCCCAGTCGCTGAAGCTCTTCCAGGACGGAAAGCTCGACGGCGCGTGGTTGCCTGAGCCGTGGGCCTCCCGCCTGGTGCTCGAAGCCGGGGCGAAGGTGCTGGTTGATGAGAAGGACCTGTGGGAAAACGGTGACTTCACCACCACCATCTTGATCGTGAACAAGAAGTTCGCCGCGGAACACCCGGAAACCGTGAAGGCTCTCCTGAAGGGCCACGTTGAATCCGTGAACTGGCTCAACTCCGCCTCCGCTGAGGAGAAGGCGACCACCATCAACGCGGTCCTGAAGGACACGGCAGGCAAGCCGCTGCCGGCCAACGTGATTGAACGCGCGCTCCAGAACATCAAGTTCACTACAGACCCCTTGGCCGGAACGTACAACAAGCTGCTGGAAGACGGTGTCAAAGCCGGGACAACCCAGCAGGCCGACATCAACGGCATCTTCGATCTCCGCACCTTGAACGAGGTTGAAGGCAAGAAGACCTCAGCCGCAGGTCTTGGCCAGGACTAAGCAGTAACGGGCTGGTCCGCTTCCCCTTGCGGTTCACACGGGGGAAGCGGGCCGGCTTTTGGCCGCATCAGCTTTACCAATCAACACGAAGGACGGGACCATGCCAGTCGTACTCGAGAACCTGGGCAAGCGCTTCGGCGACGGCGCCCCGGTGCTGGACGACGTCAACGCCACCATCGCTCAAGGCGAGTTCGTCGCCCTCCTCGGTGCGTCCGGCTGCGGTAAGTCCACCTTGCTGAACATCATGGCGGGACTGGAACCGCCGACGTCGGGCGCTCTTGAAGTACCCAGCGACGGCGCTGCCTTCATGTTCCAGGACGCGGCCCTGTTCCCGTGGCTGACGGCACGCGGCAACATTGAGTTGGCGTTGCAGCTGGCTGACAAGTCCAGCACCAAGGCGAGCCGGCGCGAACGCGCTACCGAACTGTTGGAACTGGTCCACCTTGGTGGCGCCGGCGACAAGCGCCCGCACGAATTGTCCGGCGGCATGAGGCAGCGCGTTGCGTTGGCCCGTTCACTGGCCCAGGACCGGCAGTTGCTGCTGATGGACGAGCCGTTTGCAGCCCTTGATGCGATCACCCGCGATCTTCTGCACGACGAGCTTGAGCGGATCTGGAAGGAAACGGGCCGGACCATCGTGTTCGTCACCCATAACGTGCGCGAAGCTGTTCGACTGGGTCAGCGCGTGCTGCTGCTGTCCTCACGTCCCGGCCGTGTGGTGGCCGAATGGGATGTCACCGAGGAACACCGTACCGATGCTGGCCGTGCCGGGGAGCTGACCGGTGTCATTACCCGCCGTCTTCGCGAGGAGATCCGCCGCCATGCCAAGTAACCCCATCACCACCGAAGAGCGGACCCTTCCCGTGACAGATTCCAAAGAGCACATCACTTCGCCGTCGCTGAAGGGCAACGCCTCGGAACTCAGGGACCTCGAAGCCGGTCTGGACAACCTCCAGTCCGACAGTGGGCGCAAGGCCGGCATCGAATGGAAGCGCGTGCTGCTGCCCGTCGCTGCACTTGTGGTGCTTATCCTCGCGTGGCAGTTCTATGTCTCCCTTGGATTCAAACGGCGCGACCTCGTTCCCGGGCCCCTTGACGTCCTCACCCAATTCGTGACGATGTGGGGCGAAGGCAAAGTCCAGGAAGCGGTGTGGACTTCGCTGCAGCGTGGTGTGATCGGCTTCCTGATCTCCGTGGTCATCGCTACTCCCGTGGGGTTGATCCTGGCTCAGGTAGCTCCCTTGCGCCGTGCGTTCGGGCCTCTGATCTCCGGGTTGCAGGTTTTGCCGTCCGTGGCATGGGTTCCCGCTGCGATCATCTGGTTCGGCCTGACCGACGCCACCGTCTACTTCGTGGTGTTCATGGGCGCTATTCCGTCCATCATCAACGGGCTCATCTCCGGTGTGGACCAGATCCCGCCGCAGTACCGCAGCGTGGGCACAGTCCTTGGCGCGAACCGGCTCCAGATGGCCTTGCAGATTGTCCTGCCCGCCGCGCTTCCCGGGTACATCGGTGGGCTGAAGCAGGGCTGGGCTTTCTCCTGGCGCTCCCTCATGGCCGCCGAAATCATCGCAGTGGGCGGAACCATCGGCTTCGGGCTGGGCTCACTGCTGGATCAGGGTCGACTGCTCTCCGATATGACCATTGTGATGTCCGCGATCCTGCTGATCCTGTTCGTAGGCATCCTGATCGAGCTCCTGGTGTTCGGGCCGATCGAGAAGCGACTGCTGCAGCGCCGGGGTTTGCTGGCGGGCAGCAGCCGCTAACCGGTTCTGGTTTCGACCCGGACGAAATGCTACGTTGCCACCAGCCTTTGCATGTGGGGGAGGCGATTCCCGGGAGTCGTGTGAAGGGTGGCAGGTCATGACCAGGCAGCAAAGAATCACGATGGTTGCGGTAGTTGCATTGCTTGCCGTGACGTCGTGTGCAGCGCCAGCCCCGCAGCCGGATGCGGAAGCGAAGGCCGCTGTCCAGGCCCTCATTGAGCGGGCGATCGACCGCAGGAACCATCAAGTGGTCAGTGGCTTCTCTTCCGCCAAGGAAGACATCGGCAAGGATTTTGTGCCGGACGCAGTCGATCGTATTGAGCTGGAGTACGGACAGCTCCACCAACGCAGGGACGCGATTGCTCCCCATGGCGTCCTTTTGACGGACAGCGGCTCGGAGATCACCGTCAAGAAATTCACCATCACCGATGCCGGCGCCAACATAGAGATTTCGGAGCAGACACAGCTGGAACACGGTCCGGTGCACGGCGTGCAAGGCCCCAGCGAAGGCTACGTCTACGACCAAAAAGTTGAACTGGCAAAATCCGGGGAAGGCTGGAAGATCGTCAGTATCTCCCCTCTCAGGCCGGGCAAGCCTTACCCGACGACAATTGTTGATCCAGACACGCTTTAGGCGCTCGGCACTTCGCGTCGGCCGCTGCATAACAGTCGACTTCCGGACGGCGCGCAAAGGCTCGACGGCGACCTCCCGCCGTCGAGCCCTTGCGTCACCAGACGGTGAGGTTAGAGTCCGGTCAGCAGATCCCGCATTTCCCGAATCTCTGCTTCCTGCGCCGTGACGATGTCCTTGCCTAGCTGGACAGCCTCCGGGTTCTTGCCCTGGGCTATCTCGGTTTTGGCCATGGTCACAGCACCTTCGTGATGCGCGATCATCTGCGTCAGGAAGAGCCTGGCGGCTTCCACCCCTTGGGCATCCCTGAGCTTCTGCAGGTCCGCCTCGCTCAGCATGCCGTCCATGCCGTGGCCGCCATGCCCCGAGGATCCCATGACAGGCACGTTCCAGCTGTTCAGCCAGCCCGTCATCTTCTCTATTTCGGGTGCCTGCGCGTCTTTGATCTTCACGGCCAAGTTGGTAATCGAGGCCGGGATGTCAGCCTTTGCCAGCATGACGTCGGACATCTCCACCGCTTGGGAGTGATGGGGGATCATCATCTGGGCGAACATGGTGTCTGCGGCGTTGTGCCCGGCGTCGCTGCTGTTCGCAGAGGGGCTGATGGAGGTGCCGGAACTTCCATGGTCCATGCCCGGCATGGAACCGGAGCCGGGGTTGGAAGCGCAACCAGCCAGGGCAAGCAGAGTTGCGAGAGCCGCTCCGGTCACAGTGAAGTGAGTTCTGTTCATGAGTAAAAGTCCTTTGCATTTCGGGCGGCGGTGATAGTCAGCCGCCCGGTAGTCAGCAGATGGTGAATGGATGTGCGGTCCCGGCTGTTACCGGACCATCCAGTGCTCACGTACGGCTGATGCAGAGTTGCCCGGGTGTAGGACCGTGGGGTTGGTAGGACCAGGACGGAAGAATGGTGGGCAGTTCCCACGATGCAGGGGTGACTTCGCCTGTCGTGCCGGGTGGGGGAGCGCTCAGGGAAGCTGTTGTGAGGGATGGGATGCAACCGGCAGCCTGAGTGCAGGAGCAGCTTCCAAATTCCGTGCCGTGATCGTCGCCAGCCGAGGCACCGCTCACCTCATGGGAAGGGCCGTGCGCGTGGTGGGATGAGGAGGTGCTCACTACAGGTGATGCCGCATGAGACGCATGCGTTCCCCCTGCCCCATGCGGACCGCTGATGATGTGCATTCCGAATATGCCTGCAATGACGGCCGTTACCAGAAGTAGAAGCAACGCCCGCACGAGGGAGGCGGCAAGAGCTTGAGGGGACAGCTGCTTGCTCATGATGCTTCACCACCTTCGTCCACTTCCAGTGGTGACAGTATACCCCCATAGGGTATCTGAGAGGGGTGCGTTATTGTTGGCACTCCTGGCCCTATGCATTCCTCCGATTTCCGGTGCGCTATTGCGATTCGAGGCCTAGAATCGTCGAATGGGCCTTCTAACGTTCAGCATCAACGTCACGCTCGATGGTTGCGTGGACCATCAGGAGGGCATCGCCGACGACGAGACGCACGCCCACTTCACGCGTCTCCTGGATCAGAGCGGCGCAATGCTCTGGGGCCGGACTACCTACGAAATGATGGAGGTTTACTGGCCCTTGGTTGCCCGTGGCGAAGTAGAAGCGCCGCCAGCCCTACGCGAGTGGGCGATCACGTTGGAGGGAAAAGCCAAGTACGTCGTTTCCACAACGCGGAGCGACTTCCCCTGGACCAACAGTCATCGGCTGGTTGGCCAACTGGGTACGGCCGTTCAGGAGCTTAAGGACAGGACTCCCAAAGGGGTGCTTGTTGGCAGCGGGAAACTAGCAACAGAGTTGGACCGATTGGGCCTGATCGACGACTACAAATTCCTCATCCACCCCATGATCACAGGCCACGGACCCACCCTTTACCAAGGCGGACTGCCCAGCACCCGGCATCTTGAGCTGATCTCAGCCGAGCCGCTCAGTAACGGAGCGGTGGCGATGCATTATCGCCGGGCTGTCTGACGAATGTGCAGGCAACATGACAACCCCAACCATCCCCATGAACTCCGGTTTTAGAAATCTCCACCGGGATATATGCCCTCGGGCAATGTGAAGCACGGCGAACCGGAATCAATGCGAATCTGATGTGGGGCTAACCCTTCGGCGACAATATAGTTTTCATCGCTTGTGTTGTGAGGGCTTACTTGGACTTCGTAGGATCCTCTGATATCAAGCCTGTTCCCGACTTCGTATTGTCCAATTTGATAGTGGGTTTCGACTTCTTTCAGGATCGGCTCGATTTTGGTTTTTCCGGTGACCGTGATTGTCGTTGAACCATTCCAGCTGTGCTGGGTCTTGTTGCAGGACAAGAGCACGCCCTTCTTCTTCTGATCGATCGAGATAACAGCTTCTTTTGGGATCAGGGCGGCGATCTCCAGTTCCATTGCTTGTGTATGAGCTTTCGCTTGCTGCCATGTCAGCTCAGCATTCATCGTTGCCTCCTGTGTTTTGGCCGCAGTTGGCACAGTCGACTCCGTCGAACTCCCGGTGGGTGGCCCGGCGCAACCGGCAAGCCCGATTGAAACGACCAGCATCAACGCCATGGCGCCGCTCCGAACCCTCATCGAATCGCACTTCCCAGCATGTCCATGAGCGCCTGTTCGTTGTCCTCGCTATTAGAGGAGATGAGGTTACGGTTGTTCATGAGGACCTAAAAATCCCCACCCGGGTAGATGCCCTCGGGCAAGGTGAAGCACTCAGATCCTGATGCAATACGGATTTCGTTTGGAGACAATCCTTCGGAGACGATGTAACTCTCCCCTGGAGCAGGCGGGTCGATTTGGATTCGATAGTTTTCGTTTACATTTCTATCTACGGACACATTTAAGCCATTCGCACGGTAGTGGGCTTCGATGTCCTTCACAACCGACTGGATTTTGGTTCCTTCAGCTACCGTGACCGTGGTTGAAGCATTCCAGTTGTGCTGCGTCTTGTCGCAGGACAGAAGCACGCCCTTCTTCTTCTGATCAATCGAGATGACAGCATCTTTTGGGATCAGCGCGACGATCTCCAGTTGTATGGCTTGTGCGTGGGCTTTAGCTTCCTGCCAGGTTAGTTCAGCTTTCATCGGTTCCTCTTGTGTTTTAGCAGGCGTTGGCACGGTCGACTGGATTGAACCCGTGTTGGGGTTTCCAGCACAAGCGGCGAGCCCGATCGAACCTGCCACCAGCCACAACGCCATGGCACCGCGACGTGCCCTCATCTAGCCACAATTCCAAGCATGTCTTTGAGTACTTGCTTGCTTGTCTTCGCTTGTGGAGGCGATGAGGTTCTGGTTGCTCATGAGGATCTAGAAATCCCCACCCGGGTAGATGCCCTCGGGCAAAGTGAAGCAAGGCGAACCTGATGCAATGCGAATGACGCCGGGATCGTCCTCCCTGATGAGATACATTTCCGAGGTGGCCGGATCGCTTATCTCAACACGAAAGGTGCCTTGTATGGTCCGGTCGCTTGAGACCTCAAAACGATGATCCGTGTAGTGTGCCCGAGCAGCCGTCTCAAGTTCTTTCACGACAGATTCAGCTTCGCTTCCCTGAGTCAGCGTGATCGAAGTCGAACCGTTCCAGTTGTGTTCGGTATTGCTGCAGGATAGGAGAACGCCCGTCTCTTTCTGGACTATGGAAGTAATCTTGTCCTTTGGGATCAAGGCCGCGATCTCCAGCGCTTCCTTTTCCGTGCTTGCTTTAGCTTCCTGCCACCTCACTTGCGTAACCACGTTATGTTCCTCTCTTGGAATGTCCGAAGTTGCGCAGCTTGAGACGCCACCAATGGTCACGATCGCGGCGATGTAGGCTGCAAAGTTGGAAATTTTCATCGTTTCAACACCTCAGACACTTCATCCAAAACCCTCCGGTTGTCCTTGCTGTTTGAGGCGATGAGGTTGTGGTTTTCCATGAGGATGTTCCCTTCTTCGAGGGTGTTGATCGCACCGTTGATTTTGTCGTCGTCGGGGCCGCGGTAATAGTGCTGTTCGAACTCATCCCGATGAATGGGGTTATTTCCATCCCACACCACCCCTTTATTGGTGATGGGGTTGGGAATTCCCTGACCATGGACGAGCAGATCATAGTAGTACAGGTTCGAGTATTCCGTGGTTGGCTGTGGTTTCCAGTCCGGGAGCATGCCGGCCCCGGCGAGGGAGACCACCTTGTCGTATCGGGCTCCGGCGACTTCGGAGCTGGTGACGTTCGCCAGGCCCCAGCTGTGCCCGATGGCGGTTTGTTCGGCACCGTTCAGGTAGGGGTCAGTGCGCATCCCGGTCTCGAAACCTGCCAGTTGCTGCCCGGACGTGCGTGCGAGTTTCTCATCGTTCGCCTCACCGATTCTCCCCAGGTTGGGACCTCCTGCGGTGTCCGCCTCTCCGGGGAACCGCCCATCCTTATAGACGAAGGCCACCGTCCCTGACAGGTTGTCATTGAGATACTTCGAGACCTGCTGTACCCCGCCTTCGTAGAAGATGTTCATTCCGGTGAACGTCCCCGGGACGTAGGTGATCACGTGCCGTGTGTCGGGGCCCGGGGTGCCGATCATTTGCACAATCCGGGACTGGTCCCGGTCATAGAGGTAAAGCCGTACGTCCCCGGCTTCCACCTGCTTCAGGTATGCCACCTCATTTTGCAGCATTTTTGTCCGGTTCGGGTCGTGGTGGGCTTGCCCGATCCCCGACAACTTCTTGGCTGTTTCCAGGTCTTTCTCCGCCGCACGGAGCAGGCTTGGCGCGTTCAACTGGTTGGCCCGGACCCGGGCCAGTGCGGGCATCCCGTCCAAAGCGCCGAACATGGCCGGAGCCGCAGCCAGCAGCAGCTCCTGCACCTGCGTGAACCCGGACTCGTTCGCTGCAGGGTGGGCTCCTGTGTTCATGCCCGCCCACCAAGTCCCGATCTTCGAAGGGTCCAAGCCTTGCAGGGTCTGCTGCCATCCGGGCATTGTGGCCAACGCCTTCACGTCAGCCTCCGTCGCAGTGGACAGGTAGCTCAGCAGAGCCACACCCGATAAGGACATCGGCACCGTGGCAAGCACCAGAAGGCCGTTCGATACCGTTACCTGGCCGACGTCTCCGCTGCCACCGGCAGCGCGGAACGTCGACGCGATGTCGGAAAGCCGGGTCGCGTCCTGATGGTTGTCTTCCAAGAACCGTCGCAGCCCGCCACGGACAGCGTCGAGATTAGAGTGCACCCAGGAGCACTTGTCCTCGAACTCGGACATGCTGCACTGACTCTGTTGGCCGCGCCTCGGTCTGAGCTGTCCTGGATCCTGAAGGTTGACACTGCGGATTCCAAGGTGTCCGGATCAGCGGAACTTGCCCCAGCAGTGCTTCCGCTCGCCCAGACACGCAACCCCTGCCGCACAGTGTCCACGCTCACCACCGGACGGTCAGTCTCCTCCATCGACGGGCGCGGCCCCACATCCACTGCGAAACCTCCGCCAGCACGCGCCCAACCGGAGGCAAGCGCCCACTCCGTCACGTCATCCAAGCGACGCTGCTCAACCTCCGCCGCGCTCTTCGCTTCGTGGACCTGCCGGGCAACATCTTCCAACATGTGGACCAGCTCCGAGCGGGCCGCCCTTTCAGCGGCAACGTTTTCCCGGAAACAGTCTGCGAACACGCCCCGGAATTCCGTGAGGGCAGCCGTTGAGATCGATTCCCGTCCGCCGCGCTGATCCTGCAGCGTACGCGCTGCGTCTCGACATGCACCGATCAAACGATCGGCAACCCCCTTGTCGAAATTCATTTTACTCCATCAAATAGATAAACCACCGACGGCTTCACTATACCTAATGCGCTCGACGGACTCTGGATCACTGTCGGAAAGCGCTGAACAGTGGGCGAGGGGTCCGTGGAATTCTCCGGGCCCCCGCGTAGTTGTCCCGAACATGCACAACAAACGGATCGGTTTCCTCTCCTTCGGTCACTGGGCCCGTGTCCCGGGTTCCCTCGTGCCAACGGCTGGGGACGCCCTGAAACAGGGCATCGAACTCGCTGTGGCCGCTGAGGAACTGGGCATCGACGGGGCCTTCTTCCGAGTTCACCACTTCGCCCGGCAGCAAGCATCGCCCTTTCCACTGCTGAGCGCTATTGCGGCACGGACCAGCCGGATCGAAATGGGCACCGGCGTGATCGACATGAGATACGAAAACAGCCTCTACATGGCCGAGGAAGCAGCAGCCACGGACCTCATCAGTGATGGGCGGTTGCAGCTCGGAGTAAGCCGTGGTTCACCCGAACCCGCACGGAACGGAGCTGCGAACTTCGGCTACGTCCCCGAGGACGGTGAGGACGGTAGCGACATGGCCCGCCGCCACACTGCATTGTTCCGCAAAGCCATCGCCGGGCACGGGGTGGCCGAAGCGGACCCCCATTACGCCGGCGGGGCCACAGGTCTGCTGCCCATCCAACCCCAGTCACCCGGCCTCCCGCAGCGGATCTGGTGGGGCGCCGGAACCCGCAAGACGGCCGTGTGGGCAGCAGAGCAAGGCATGAACCTCATGAGCTCAACCCTCCTCACTGAGGACACGGGAGTGCCTTTCGATGAGTTACAGGCAGAGCAGATCCGGATGTTCCGCGAAGCCTGGGCCGCCGCAGGGCACGACTTTGAACCGAGGATCTCCGTCAGCCGCAGCGTGATCCCCATCGTGGACGATGTCGACAACCACTACTTCGGTCTGCGCGCCCAAGCGGACAGCCAGGACCAGGTGGGAATTCTCGACGGCGCCTTGTCCCGCTTCGGGAAAAGCTACATCGGCGAGCCGGATCAACTGGCGGACGAACTGGCGAAGGACGCAGCAGTGCAAGCAGCCGACACGGTCCTGCTCACAGTGCCCAACCAGCTTGGCGTCGACTACAACGCCAAGCTGCTGGGCAACGTCGCCAAGCACGTCGCCCCTGCTTTCGGTTGGAGCGCCAAGCCATGACTCAGCCTGCGGCTTCCGCGAAAGTCTAGGACGCCACCGCCACCAACTCGAGAACAGAAGAAGAAGCAGGCTCCGCGAACACCCGGTACCCCCGTTCGTGATCGAACCCATGGATTTCACGCGTATCCAAGGCGGCCATGAATTCGAGGGTTTGCCGGGTGATCACCTGCCCGGGGACCAGGATGGGGAATCCGGGCGGATACGGCGTAACGAATCCTGCCGAGACCACCTCCTGTCCCTTGGCCACCGCCGCAGCCACCTCAGGCGCGGACAAGTACACCGTGGAATCGGGCTTGTAACTCTCAAAGTAGGCGGCCCGGATATCACCGTCCTCGCAGGAATCATCCACACGGAAGCGCGCGGCAAAGGTGCTGAAATCCGGGAGCGGGGGAGTCGGGCGGGGAGCGTCGGACGAGGCGGGAAGTGACCGCTGCCGCGCTGAAGGATGCGGGTTCTCAAAACCTTCAGCGAGTTTCACTAGGACCTCGATCAGGTACGCCACGGAGCTCCGGGAAGTGCCGATGTTGGTCATGAACAGCACAGTGTTCCGTGACGTCTTGTTCACCTGAATGCCGTGATCGTCCATGAGGTAGCTGTGGCGGAAAGTGTCGCCGTCGATCCCTGTCTTGCTGATGTCCAGCGTCAGGCGGCTGGGATCGATGACGAACTCGTCCCGCTGCCAGGCGTCCTCCAGCTCCGACAGCCCATCCCGCAGCGGCATGCTGGAGCCGGTTTCCCTATAGCGCGGACCGATGAGGTCCCGCGAGGTCAGCACACGGAAGTACTTCTTCAGCAGGGGATGCCGGGCCACGGCCTGGGCCACGGATACGGCAAGGTCGGATTGCCGTTGCACCAGGCCGAAACCTTCCAGTTCCACCTGTCGTCTGCCAATGTCCAGGGAAGCCAGAATTTGGTAGTTGGGGGAGGTGGACGTGTGGGTCATGTACGCCTCGCGGAAGGACTCCCGGTTGGAGTCGGCGAAGTCTTGGTCATACACGTGGATCATGGAACCCTGCCGCAACGAGGTCAACGTTTTGTGGGTTGACTGCGTTGCGTAGACCCGGAGGCGTGCCTTGGCAGGATCCGGAATCAGCCTGGTGTTGAGCCAGGCTTCGTCATCAACGGGTTCGCCGGTGACCGGGTCATGAAGGGCGGCGGCCTGTTCCGCGTACCGGGTGGCGTAGGCAGGATCGCTGAAGGAAGCTTCCAGGGCGGCTGCTGCCGCCATGCCGGTTCGACGGCGGTACACCGGATGGGAGCGGGCGAAGGCAAACCACGCCTCGTCCCACAGGAAAACCAGATCCGGTTTGATGGCCAGGCATTCCTCCATGACCCTTTCGACGTCGTACACAACGCCGTCAAACGTGCAGTTGGTGAGGGTCACCATTTTCACCTCGCGAAGCCGGCCCGCCCGCCGGTACTGCAGGAGCCTGCGCTTCAGGCTGGCCAGAGGGACAGCACCATAAAACGCGTACTTGTCCAGGGGATAGGCATCCAAGTAGGACACACGGGCACCGGCAAGCATAAAGGCGTAGTGGTGCGATTTGTGGCAGTTGCGGTCCACCAGCACAACATCGCCCGGGGCAAGCAGGGACTGGTGCACGATCTTGTTGGCCGTGGATGTGCCGTTGGTGACAAAGTAGGTTCGTTGCGCCCCAAAGGCCCGGGCGGCGAGTTCCTGTGCGCGTTTGATGGACCCGTGCGGATCCAGCAAAGAGTCCAGACCGCCTGAGGTGGCGGACGTTTCGGCCAACAGGAGGTTTGTCCCGTAGAAATCGGCCATGTCCCGGATCCACGGTGACGTTCCTACAGACGCACCCCGGGAAATCGGCAGGGCGTGGAAGACGCTGGCCGGGCGGCGGCTGTAGTCCTGCAGCGCCGTGAAGAACGGTGTTTCGTAGCGTTCGGCCACCCCGGACAGCAGTGACAGATGCAGGTCCAGATGATCCTGTCGCCGGAAAATCCGCCGGAACTTCCTGGTGAGGGATCCCGCCAGGGACTCGATGGAAACCCCTGCCACCAAGTAGACGTCCAGTTCCGGCCGCAGCCCGGAAATTGCATCGGCCAGCGCAAGGATCCGTCTGATGGGTCGCGAGTCCTGCAAGTCAGCCGAGGTGTGCCGGGCCAGGAACCGCTGGAGGTCGCTGCCCAACAGATGGGTGCTGCGGAGGGAAAAGCCCGGGCGAAGAACAACGGACTGGATATCGGGGTTCAGCATGATGGCCACCAACGCATCCTCATAGCTGGGAACCACGTTGACCGTGTACGTGAACGCATCCGAAGGACGGCGCTGCGCAGCCATGGTGTTCTTGAGCGCCTCGGCTTCTTCGGGATCCATGGTGTCCACCACCAGGACCTCAAAGCGTGGCCGCTCCGCCGGCTCGGGCTGGTCAACAGCTTCCTCGTCCGGGAGCTCAGCGCGCGGCACCGCAGCTGTTTCCCCGGCAGAGGCGAGCGGGAGGTGGGACAAACCGCCCAGAAGCTGGAGCGCGGCCTGGGGTTCGCCGTCGTCGATTAACTGGCGCAACTGGGCCACGGCGTTGACTCCAGGCTCGGCCCAATAGGGTTCCACCGCCGCCAGGAGGGCAAAAGTCCGGTCGATCTGGGACAGCAAACCAGACTCCTGGTGTCGGGCCGAAGCGAGCTGCCTGAGGGCGTATCCCAAAAACTCCCACGCATCGGCTCGGGACCGCCAGGCCCTGCTGGGGGTGCCGATTTTGGGGGACGGGGAAGGGGTGCTCATGTGTTTCACTTTCAAACCGAAAAGGGGTCTAGGACATCAGGGCTGTGCGGATGCGGCCGCGATACGCGTACCAGCCGGCGATCAGCAGCGGAGCCAACACCAGCAACGAGGCCAGCACCCAGCGACCTGTTTCCGAGAACCCCATCGTGACCAGGACAAAGGCCAGGAACCCGAGCGTGAGGTAGGAGGTAAAAGGAGCTCCGAACAGCCGGAAGGCCGGGCGTACCACCTTGCCGCTGCGAACCCAGTGCTGGAGTTTGATGTGACAGAGCATGATGGTGGCCCAGCCGCCGATGATTCCCACGGCAGAGATTTCCAGCACGATCTCAAAGACCTGCGAGGGGACAACGGCGTTCAATCCAACGCCCACCAGGGTGATGACCGCTGTCAGGAGGATGCCACCGTAGGGCACTCCGGACGCGCTGATCCGTCCGGTGAATTGCGGAGCCGAGCCGTTCACAGCCATGGACCGGAGGATGCGGCCAGTGGAATAGAGACCGGCGTTGAGGCTGGAGAGCGCGGCGGTGAGGACCACGAAGTTCATCACGGACGCGGAGATGGCTCCGGCCTGCGGATCGCCGAGGTGGGAGAAGAAGGTGACAAAGGGGGACTCGCCGGCTTTGTAGGACGTGAAGGGAAGCAGGAGCGAGAGCAGCAGGACGGAGCCCACGTAGAACACCCCGATGCGGATTACTACGGTGTTCACGGCCTTGGGCATCACCTTGTGGGGGTTGGCGGTTTCGCCGGCTGCAGTGCCCACGAGTTCCACGGCGGCGTAGGCGAATACCACGCCGCTGATGGCCAGGAGCGGCGCCACGGAGCCCATGGGGAACATGCCGCCGTTCTCAGCGATGACGTTGAAGCCCGGAACGCCAACATCCGTCCGGCCGCCGAAAACAATGAAGCAGATTCCCACCACGAGGAACGTCACTAAGGCGCCCACCTTGATCATGGCGAACCAGAACTCCATCTCGCCAAAGATCTTCACGGACACCAGGTTCAGGGAGAGCACCACTACCAAAGCGATCAACGCGATCAACCACTGCGGGATGTCGTTGATGGGTGCCCAATATTGGCCCCAGAACTTCACGTACAGGGCAACCGCGGTGACGTCCACTATGGAGGTCATGGCCCAGTTCAGGAAGTAGAGCCAGCCCGCGGTGTAGGCCATTTTCTCGCCGTAGAACTCGCGGGCATAGGAAACGAACGAGCCGGAGGTGGGGCGGTACAGCACCAACTCGCCCAGTGCCCGCAGGATCAGGAACGCGAAGAATCCGCAGACGGCATAAACGAGGACCAACGCAGGCCCGGACCCGTTGAGGCGGCCTCCGGCGCCCATGAAGAGCCCGGTACCGATCGCACCTCCGATGGCGATCATCTGGATCTGCCGGGGCTTAAGGGTTTTCCGGTAGCCGGTTTCCTCTTGGGCGAAAGCGTTCGACGACGGACTGGCAGCCAGGTCTATCGGGGAGGGAAGGGTTTGTGTGGACGCAGGGGTGGGTATCACTTCGGGGGTCTCCTTTGACTCCGTTGCCACCACAGGGTGGCTCAATACTCCACAACGTGGGGCTGGCTGCCTCGCAGTTGTGCCTGAAATTGGCCGCGCTGCAGTCAGTCTTTGTGGTGTGTGGGACAGTCACCAACTCTAGGTCGCTGCCGTCACCAACAAATTGGCTGGCGAACCAAATTCAGGGCCCGGCTCTTGTGCCGGGGGGACAACACTGGTGTTCTGAAGGGCCGGTAATGTTTCTCGCTGTGCGTGCCTGCGCACATGTACCGGCGGAGCCCCTCAATGGCGAGGAAGCGTACTGCTGAAGAAACTGATGTGGAGAGGAAGCGATAGCTTCGTTGAAAGCCCTGGAAATTGACGACGACGGAGTCGTCACCGTATTGAGCGACGTCATGGAAGACCTGGGTGTCGGCAACGCCCGGTTGCTGCTGGCCCCGGCAGAGGACAACAGAACCGTTCGCGAAACTGTCATTGTTGATGCTGAAGACGACGACGAGATCCGCCCAGGCGCCCTGGTCATGTTGATCGGTGTTCGCGGGCGTGCGGCGCTCCCTGCACTCCGCCGCATCATGGTGGGCCGCCCCACAGCAGTTGCTGTCAAGGGCAGTGAACGCGAGTTGGAAGCCGCAGCAGAGTTGCTCCAACCGACCGGCATTGGACTGGTGGCTGTTGCCCCGGGGCTCCGCTGGGATAAGTTCGAGAGCATCGCGTTGGACCGGGTCCGTGAGAACGATGTGCCAGGCGAAACCCCCACGTCAGTTCACCGCGACTTGTTCGCGATCGCCCAAACCACGGCCACGCTGACCAATGGCCACGTGGTGATCGAAGATCCGGGCAACAGGGTGCTTGCGTACTCCCCGGCATCCAATGACGTTGACGAGCTCCGCCGGCTGTCCATCCTGGCGAGGCGTGGCCCTGAAAAGTACCAAAAACTCCTGAAGGAATCAGGGGTCTATAAGCACCTGCAGGCCACTGAAGCGCCTGTCCATGTGGAAGCCAACCTTGATGCGGGTCTTCGTGAACGTGTGGCAATCGGCATCCACGCGGGCAGCCGTGTCATGGGATACATCTGGTTGCAGGAAGGTGCTGAACCCTTGGCGGCCAACACAGACCGCATCATGGTGGGTGCGGCCCGGCACGCCGCCATCGAGTTGGTACGCCACCGCAATGAGCAGTCCCAGTCGATGCGCGAGGACCGGGTGTCCAGCCTGCTCAGTGGCACCGCCCAAGTCCATTCGCAGGCCCAATCGGCAGGCATCGATCCGTCGAAACCAGCGGCTTTAGTGCTGATCTCGGCGGGCGGGCTGAGCCAGAGCGCGGCGGGGCTTCAGCTCCGCAGGGGAGAGCTCTCCAAGGTGGCATCAATCCATGCAGCAGCCTACCGGCCAGGCGCGGTGGTAGGGGCCCTCGGAATGGAAACGGCCATCATCCTGCCCGACGTGGATCCACTGAAATCCCTCCCCGCCATCAACCGGCTGGTCAACACCATAGTTCGTGATGCCACCACCCACCTTCATTTCCAGGTGCAGGCAGCAGTTGGTCCCATCGTTCCGCGCCTTGACGCCCTGCACGCCACCCTTGATCACGTGCGCAGCGTCCTCAAAGTCATGGAAGCAACACCGGACGTGCGCGTGGCCTCGTACAGCGACGTGGAAACAACAGTCCTGACCAGGGAATTGTTGGAGCTGCTGGAATCGCGGACCACCCTGCGTCATGCAGGAATTACCCGGCTGTGCAGCCGTTATCCGGAATTCGCGCTGACCCTCCTGACTTATCTGGAGTTCTTTGGCGACGTGAACCGGTGCGCCGAGGAATTGGCTGTCCACCGCAACACCGTTCATTACAGGCTCCGCCGCGCCTGCGAGGTGGCTGGCCTGGACCTGCACTCCGCAGATGAACGCCTGCTGGCACACCTCCAGATCAGGCTCTGGACCTACGCAGGGACCAAGGTCTAGAAACCATGGATATCCAGAATCTCCTCGACGACATCGTCGGGGCCGTGCAGCCGCATGTCGGCCAGGGAAACGTGGCTGACTACATCCCCCAGCTTGGGGCCGTGGATGCCCAACAATTCGGCATTTCGGTGGCCACCCGTGACGGCGAAGTGTATTCAGCCGGAGACGCCCACGTGGAGTTTTCCATCCAAAGCATCTCCAAGGTCTTTGCGCTCGCCTTGGTGCTGGCCTTCGACGGGGACAGCATTTGGAAACGGGTGTTCCGGGAGCCGTCGGGCAACCCCTTCAATTCATTGGTCCAGTTGGAAAGCGAAGACGGCATTCCCCGAAATCCGTTCATCAACGCCGGTGCAATAGTTGTGACGGACCGGCTCCTGAGCCTGACAGGAAACGCCGCCCACGCCGTGCGGGATTTGATGCGCCAGGAGACCAGCAAGGACAGCATCGATACCGATCACCACGTGGCTGGCTCGGAACTGGCCAACAGCCACCGCAATGCTTCCTTGGCCCACTTCCTGGCAAGCTGCGGCAACCTGGAGAACCCTGTGGAGGATGTCCTGGACTCTTATGCGAAGCAATGCGCAGTGGCCATGACGTGCGAAGACCTTGCGCTCGCAACCCGGTTCCTCGCCTCCAACGGCCTGGGCGCAGACGGGACACTGCTGTTGTCACCGGCGCAGACCAAGAGGATCAACGCCGTCATGCTCACGTGTGGAACGTACGACGCCGCGGGCGAATTCGCGTACCGCGTGGGCCTTCCGGGCAAGAGCGGCGTGGGCGGCGGCATCGTGGCCGTGGTTCCGAACAAGTGCTCCATCAGCGTGTGGAGCCCCGGTCTGGGAAGGTCCGGGAATTCGGTGGCTGGTGTCGCAGCGCTGGACGAATTCACCACACGTACTGGCTGGTCGGTGTTTTAGGCGCATGATGGAGGGATGACCCCCAAGGCAGGGAAGGCACCCAAAGCGGCGTTGGCGCCGGGAACCGAGCCCACCGCCGTCGAGTTCCTCGCGCGGCTCCAAGCCCGGCAGTCCGACGTCGAGCAGGCCAAATACCAGCGCTATTTCAAGACCGGCAAGGGTAACTATGCCGAGGGCGACTTCTTCCTGGGCGTCCGCATGGGCGAGGTTTTCACACTGGCCAAGGAATTTGCAGCCATGCCACCGGAGGAGATCGAGAAGCTCCTGGAGCAGGACATCCACGAGGCCAGGGCTGGAGCCGTGAAGATCATGGCACTCCAAACGCAGAAAAAGAAGACCACGGAACAGCGGCGCCGCAACCTCTACGAGATGTACTTGCGCCGCCACGATCGCATCAACAATTGGGACCTCGTGGACCTGGGCGCGGGAAACGTGGTGGGTGGCTGGCTCATGGATAAGCCACGGGATCCGTTGTATGAACTGGCGCGCTCGGAGGATATGTGGGAGCGCCGGACGTCCATCGTCGCGACGTCGGCATTCATTCGTGAAGGCCAACTGGACGACACCTTCGCCATCGCAGAGATCCTGCTGCATGACAAAGAAGACCTCATCCACAAAGCAGTAGGCGGCTGGGTCCGCGACGCAGGGCGCAGCAGCCGCGAACGCCTGCTGGCGTTCCTGGACGAGCACGCCGCCACCATGCCTCGGACGGCGTTACGTTACGCGATCGAGCATCTGGGCAAGGAGCAGCGGGCCCACTACCTGACGCTTAAAGACAGGGTTTCCCCGAACTAGGCCGGGAATTATGTGACGTTGGATTACCCAGCGTTACCGGGTGTTTCCGAGCCTTTGAAGCATGTTACGGGGCCGCCCTACAGTTTTTTCATGGCAATACAGGACATTTACCCCACCGCGCTGCGGCTGCTTGGCCGCCCGGTGCTGGTGGTGGGCGGCGGCCCCGTCGCGGAGCGTCGCGCCAAAGGGCTGCTCGACGCCGGTGCGAAAGTTACCGTCGTCGCGCCCGTTGCCACCGAAAACCTCCACGGACTCGCCGCTTCCGGGCTGCTCAACCTGGAACAGCGCGAGTACCGCACGTCAGACCTCGACGGCGTCTGGTTCGTCCAGACAGCCACTGGCACCGCCGCTGTGGACACCCAGGTATCGGCCGACGCCGAGGCGCAGCGCCTCTGGTGCGTCAATGCCTCGGACCACGAAGCGTCAGCCGCATGGACACCCGCCGTCGCCGTGGTGGACGACGTCAAGATCGCCATCAACGCCGGGGGAGACCCACGCCGTGCCATGGCTCTCCGCAATGCTGTTGCCACTGCCCTGGAAACAGGTGACCTGCCGCTGCGACGCCACCGTAAGCCGGACGCCGCTGGCAAGACGCCCGCCGGATCCGTCGCTTTGGTAGGTGGCGGTCCGGGCGACTCGGGACTCATCACCGTCCGCGGTCGGCGCCTGCTTGGCCAGGCCGACGTCGTGGTTGCAGACCGACTTGGCCCGCGGGAGCTGCTGAAAGAACTTGCCCCGGACGTCCGCGTCATCGAGGTAGGCAAGACGCCCGGCCACCACCCGGTTCCGCAACTGGAGATCAACCGGATCCTTGTGGACGAAGCCCTCCAGGGTAACCGCGTGGTCCGCCTCAAAGGCGGCGACCCCTATGTCTTGGGGCGTGGTGGCGAGGAAGCAGAATTCTGCCGGCAGAACGGCGTCGAGGTTGAAGTGGTGTCCGGCGTGACGTCGGCAATCTCGGTTCCGGCCGCTGCGGGTATTCCCGTGACGCACCGCGGCTTGGCCAAGGGCTTTAGCGTGGTGACCGGCCATGAAGAGCTGTCCGAAGTCCCCGCACGCCCCGATCACACTGTGGTGTTGCTCATGGGAGTAGCGCAATTGCGTGATTCCGCGGCTGCGCTGGCAGGCTCGGGTCTGCCTTTGGACACACCAGTAGGTATCGTAGAGAACGGGTATTTGCCGGAACAGCGCGTCACCATTGGCACCTTGGGGACCATCGCGGACCAGGCAGAAGCCGTGGGCGTGGCCAATCCAGCGGTCATCGTGATCGGCGATGTTGTCCGTGTCAGCCCCTTTGCACCGCAGCACTTCAAGACCGCTGACTACAGCACTATTACTCCCAACCGTCCCCGCGTCCGCAGTAACTGAGAAGAAGAAGGAACACAGCCGTGTCAATTAGCACCCCCGTAGGTTCTGCGGACCGTCCGCTTCGCGTCGCCGTCATCGGCTCCGGCCCGGCCGGCGTGTACGCAGCTGACATCCTGACCAAAAGCGAAGCCGTCAAGAGCGGCGAACTCACCGTCAGCATCGACCTCTTCGACCGCTACCCGGCACCGTACGGCCTGATCCGCTACGGCGTTGCCCCGGACCACCCCCGCATCAAGGGCATTGTCAACGCCCTGCACAAGGTCCTGGACCGCGGCGACATCCGCTTCTTCGGCAACGTCGACTACGGCACGGACATCTCCATCGAGGACCTTCGTAAGCACTACGACGCCATCATCTTCGCCACTGGCGCCATCAAGGACGCGGACCTGAACATCCCGGGCATCGAACTCGAGGGCTCCTTCGGCGGCGCCGACTTCGTCTCCTGGTTCGATGGACACCCGGACGTTCCCCGTGAATGGCCGCTCGAGGCCAAGGAAATCGCCGTTCTGGGCAACGGCAACGTGGCCCTGGACGTGGCCCGCGTCCTGTCCAAGCACGCCGATGACCTGCTGGTCACGGAAATCCCGGACAACGTTTACGCCGGCCTGAAGAGCTCGCCCGTCACGGACGTGCACGTCTTCGGCCGCCGCGGTCCCGCCCAGGTGAAGTTCACCCCGCTGGAACTGCGCGAACTCTCGCACTCCAAGGACGTGGACATCATCCTCTACGCCGAGGACTTCGAATTCGACGAAGAGTCCGACCGCCAGGTCCAGACGAACAACCAGATCAAGACCATGGTTGGCACGCTGACCAACTGGATCGCCGAGCAGCCCGAGGACCTCTCCGAGCTCAAGGCTTCCCGTCGCCTGCACCTGCACTTCCTGCACAACCCGGTGGAGATCGTGGACTCCGCCGAAACCCCGGGCAAGGTTGCGGGAATCAAGTTCGAACGCACTGAACTGGATGGCACGGGCAACGCCCGCGGCACCGGCGAGTTCATCGACTACCCGGTCCAGGCCGTGTACCGGGCCATCGGCTACTTCGGTTCGGCCCTGCCGGACGTCGAATTCGACCACAAGAAGGGTGTTGTCACCAACGACGGCGGTCGCGTCCTGGACGCCGACGGCCAGCACGTTCCGGGCCTCTACGCGACGGGCTGGATCAAGCGCGGGCCGGTCGGCCTCATCGGCCACACCAAGGGCGATGCCCTCGAAACCGTCACCTACCTCCTGGAAGACCGCGAGAACCTGCCGGTTGCCGAGGTCCCCGCCGCTGACGCAGTGGTGGAACTCCTTGACTCCCGCGGCGTGAAGTTCACCAGCTGGGAAGGCTGGCTGGCTCTGGACGCCCACGAGCTCGCGCTCGGTGCAGCAGCAACCGAGGCTGGCACCTCCCACGGTGTGGAGGTCAAGCGTGAGCGCATCAAGGTTGTGCCGCGTGAGGACATGGTCAACATCTCCCGTGATGGCGTAGCCGCACAGGTCTAGCTTCTGTAATGGCAGGCGGGGTCACGCACTTCACGTGTGTGGCCCCGCCGCTGCTTTTAAAGGGGTCAACCTTCAGCGGTACCCTGAACCATGGACGTCGTCGTCATCGAAACTCCCCAACTGGGGGACCGCAGCTACCTCGTGCATGACGGCACTGTGGCGTTGGTCATTGACCCTCAACGGGACATTGACCGGGTTGAAGCCGCAGCCTTGGCGGCCGGCGTCCGGATCACGCACGTAGCGGAAACCCACCTCCACAACGACTACGTCACAGGCGGCCTGGTTCTTGCCGGGAAGCACAGCGCTGACTATCTGGTGAACGCTGCCGATGAGGTTTCATTCGCCCGTGTCCCCGTTACCGACGGCCAGGTTCTCCATGTTGGCCGGCTCTCGGTAACAGTGGTGGCCACGCCGGGTCACACCCACACGCACCTCTCGTACGTGGTCCGGGATGACACGCACGACGCCGGCCGGGAGGCCGTGTTTTCCGGCGGCAGCTTGCTCTACGGTTCGGTGGGGCGGACGGACCTGGTCTCGCGGGACGACACCGCGAAGCTGGCCCACGACCAGTACTCGTCGGTCCGCCGATTGGTGGACTCTGCGGATCCTGATGCGGCGCTCTACCCGACCCACGGCTTCGGATCGTTCTGTTCCATCGGCCCCGCGAGCCACCAGGAATCATCAACGATCGGCGAGCAGGCCAAGTCCAACCACGCCTTGACGGATCCCAATGAAGACCATTTCGTCTCGGAATTGTTGGAGAACATCACGGCCTACCCTGCGTACTACGCCCACATGAGCCCGCTCAATGCCGCCGGTGTTGGCCCGGCAACCCTTGACGTTCCGGACTCAGTTGATCCTGAGGAACTGAGCCGTCGCTTGCGGGCAGGGGAGTGGGTGGTGGATCTGCGTCATCGCGTGGCCTTCGCGGACAGTCATCTTCACGGCAGCGTGAGCTTCGAGTATGGGACGGGCGACAACTTCACCAGCTACCTTGGCTGGGTGATCCCGTGGAACCAGCCGCTCACGTTGCTGGGCCCGGTGGAAGAGGTTGAAAAGGCGATCCGGGACCTGGCGAGGATCGGCATCGACAGTCCGGATGCCGCCGTCGGGCTTCACGCCAAGCCCTTGGATCTGGGTGCGTTGGCGCCCGGGTCTCCACAGGTGGGCTACCCGCACGGGGACTGGACTGCGTTGCTGAAAAGCCGGGAGCCGGAAGACATGGTTTTGGACGTCCGCCGGCCGGAAGAATTCAAGGTCTCGCATGTCAGGGGAGCGCGCAATATTCCTGTCTACGATCTGCTCGGCAGGATCACGGAGTTACCGGATGCCCGGATCTGGGTACACTGCGCCACGGGTTACAGGGCGAGTGTTGCCGCCAGCCTGCTGGACCGGGCCGGTCGGAAGGTGGTGCTGATCAACGCCAGGTTCAAGGACGCCGCAGGGGCAGGGGTCGAAACGACTCCGTAAAACCGTTGCTGAGCTAACGCGGCGCCTGATCCGAGCAGTAGTCCAGGTTTCGGTACACGCTCTGCACGGCGGCATCGGGATCGTGGGCTTCCAAGGCGTCTACCAGCTCGTCATGGCCTTCGCGGGGGATGCCGTTGAAACCGCCTTTGCGCTGCTGCCGGAGGAGGTCATTGTGGAACACCCCGCCAAACGAAACATACAGCTGGTGCAGCAAAGGATTACCTGATGCCAAGGCAACCCGTTCGTGGAATTCCCAGTCGGCGCTGGCCCACGTGGGGTAGTCCTCGGCCTGCCAGGCGTCATGGCGGAGCGCGAGGAGTCGGCGCATTTCGGCCAAATCCTCTGCGGTGGCGTGCTTGGTGGCCAGGCGTGCTGCCTGCGTATCCAGGCCGAGCCGGACTTCCACTATGTGTTCCTGTGTGTGCTCCAGGTACATGCGCTGGGCTGCGCCTGACATCTCGCTGTTCGCCCGGACGTAGGTGCCGTCCCCGCGACGAACCTCCAGCATGCCCGAGTGGGCCAGTGCCTTGATGGCTTCGCGCAGGGTTCCCCGCGAAACACCCAAGGTGGACATCAGCTCAGGCTCAGCAGGGATGCGCTCCTGAAGTGGCCATTCACCGGACTTGATCATGTCCCGCAGCTTGGCGGTGATCTCCTCGGCCAGGGCCGGGCGATGCGAAGGGGTCAGGGTCATGCAGTCCTCGGTCCGGTCTTGGTGGCAGTGCGCTTGCTGGTGAGCATGTGGCAGGTAACCATGAGCGCCACGGCCACGATGGACAGCAGGCCCAGGGGCAGCACCCAGCCGCCGGTGGCGCTGTGGAGCAGGCCCATGCCAAACGGGCCGATTGCCGCAATCAAGTATCCCAGCGATTGGGCGATGGTGGACAGTGCGGTGGTTTCCGCAGTCGACCGTCCGCTGCGGCTGATGATGACCAGGACCAGCGGGAAGATGCCCAAACCAAAACCGAACAGCACCGCCGGAACAACCGCCAGTGACGTCGGCAGCCAAATCATGGCGGCAATCGCCAGCAAAGTGGAGCTGCTGGCCAGGTAGAGGGCGGGGCGGAGCATGCCGGGCCGGGAGCCGAAGGCGAGCAGGATCATGCCGGCGGCCACGGAGACCAACTGCATCACGCCGAACTGCAGGCCGCTCTCAGAGGCGCTGAGGCCTTGGGAGGTCAGGATGTAGGCGAACCAGCTCATCACTGCGTATGCCAGGAAAGCCTGGAAGGTGAAGATCGCGGTAATCAGGATGCCCAGCCGGGTGCGGAGCAGCGGCCACATGGAGACCCGCGGCCGATCAGTCTTGGTGGTGTTCCGGTGGGTGTGCAGGACTATCGGCAGGAAGCCGAGGAGGGCTGCGACACCCAGCAGGCCCCAGGCAGCCAGACCCATGGAGGGTGACCCGAGTTCCTGCGCCAAGGGAACGCTGACGACTGCGGCGAAGGTGGCGCCACCGGACATGGTGAAGGTATAAAGGCCGGTCATCATGGAGGTGCGCTCGGAGTAGTGCTCGCGGATGAATGACGGCATGGCCACGTTGCATACTGCCAGTCCGGACATGGCCAGGACGGTGCCACCGAGGAGGGCGCCCGTCACCGGAACGCCACGCACCAGCAATCCGCCGGCCAGCAGCGCTAAAGCAATGGCGATGGCTTTCTCGACGCCGACCCGCCGAGTCAGCCAGGACGTTCCCATGCCCGCGACGGCGAAGCACAAAAGCGGAATGGAAGGCAGGATGGAAGCCACCAAGGCCCCATACCCCAGGACCTGCTGCAGTTCGTGGAACAGGGCTGCGGCGCTGGTGATGCCGGCCCGCAGGTTCAGGCCGATGAGCACCACGGCAATAATGCCGACGACGGCGACGACGCGCGTCTTGGGGACTGCCGGGCTTGCCGAAAGCCCGGGCGTCACCTGGGCAGGGCTAACAGTAGGGATGTTTCCAGTGCTGGGGGTAAGAGGAGTCGTCGCGGCCATACCTAAAGGTTAGACGTTTGACGTCTAATGTCTAGAGTTATGTGGCGAAGCTCTCCGCATATGGTCGCGGGAGGCGTTTCAGCGCGGGTTGCGCGAGCCCAAACGCTGCACCGCCAAGGCCAGCCACAGCTGCACACGGTCCGGCGTTTGGGAGGGGTCGTAGCCCGTCAATTCGGTGATCTGTGCAAGGCGGTACCGCACTGTATTCCGGTGCAACGTCAGGGCTTCCGCCACTGCAGCCACTGACCCGTTGTGGTTCAGATAGCTTTCCAGTGTGGCCACCAGTTCGGCCCCGTGGGCGGCGTCGAACTTCCGCAGTGGTGTGAGGGACTCGCTGGCCATGTCCGCGAGAGGAACGTCCTCGCTGGCCAGCAACAGGGATGTCAGGCTGAGGCGTTCCGGCTCGTTGACCGGCAAGCCGTGCGCCACGGCGTCGCGCGCCTCAAAGTAGCTCCAGCGCAAACCGTTCGGCTTGGTGTAGGCGCCGCCGATGCCGATCACGGCATGGATTCCGGCCTCCTGAAGATGATCGCTGAGGCTCTTGGCCAAAGCCGTGGCGGAACTGCCGTCATCGCTGACCACCGTGACCAGGTCCTTGCCGACGACGGCGCTGACGCCCGCTTCAAGCGCTTGGGGCAGCGAAATGCTGACCAGTTGCTTGTGGTGTGCGGTGGATTCGGCAACAAGGACGACGTTCTTCCTGGTGCTGTTGATGCCAACGCCGGCCAAGCGGCGGGCGGCCTCGATGGTTTCCAGGGTGCCGTGGATAACATCGTCCAGAACCTGCCCGGCCATGGCCCGTTGGGACTGGCGCTGCTTGACCATGTTATTGAGCTCAACGCTGATGAGGTTCTGCGCGTAGCTGACGATTCCGGAGTCCACAAAGGGCTGCCTGAGCCAAAGTGTGCAGGCGTCCCTGCGGCCGGTGGGAATCGGATACGACGCCCAGCCATCCGCCGTCGGGGCCGGCTTCCCGGCCACGCTGTTGTAGAGCTGCGCGCTGAACTGGGTGAGCACAACCTCAGTGCGGAGCATACTTCCCAGCTGTTTGAGGAGTTCGTTCAGGCCGCCGCCGGTGAGGAGCGAGCGGGCCAGGATCTGGTGTCCGGCCAGGAGTCGTTCCAAATTGGAATAGTGGTCCGCCGAGTGCGACTCCGCTACGAGCTTTCCGATGGCGATGAAGGGGATTTCGTAGGGCACCTGCACGAGCGGGAGGCCCCAGCGGTTGGCTTCGGCAATGAGGGCTTCCGGAACGGCCTCGTGCGTGAGGCCGATGCCGAAACCGATGCCCACGGCGCCTGCGCGCTGGACCTGACGGACAAAGCGCCGCTGGTCGGCAGCGCTCTTGAGGCGCAACCCCGTGGTGAGGACCAGTTCCCCGCCGCTGAGGAAGCGCTGTGGGTCCTCCAATTCCGTCACGGCAACCCAGCTGATGTCCTGGTTCCACGTTGTCTCGGCGAGGCCGGCTTGGCGGAGTTTCAGGGAGGGGACAGCGACGAGGGAAGCGAGGGACATTGCCATGCTTAAAAGCGTAACCCGGGGCTGGTCAAGCGCACTAAGCCGGGGGTTGTTGTGTGTGCAGCTGACTATTCCTTGCACCCCCTCCCTGGCATAGGCTCTGATCAGCTAAAACCCATGCCCAGACACCGAAAGAGGTTGCACACCGTGGTTCAAACCTTGCAGAACTTCATCAACGGCGAATTCGTTACGCCGGCAGGTACGGGTCTTCTGGACATCGTGAACCCCACCAATGGGGAAATCGTTGCCAAGTCGCCGATTTCGGTGCAGGCCGACGTCGATGCCGCCATGACCGCAGCGGCCGACGCGTTCAAGACCTGGAAGCACGTTACCCCCGGCCAGCGCCAGCTTATGCTGCTCAAGCTTGCCGACGCCGTGGAGGCCAACAGCGACGAACTCGTTGAGGCCCAGCACCGCAACACCGGACAGGTGCGTTCCTTGATCGCCTCCGAAGAGGTCGCCGCAGGTGCAGACCAGCTCCGCTTCTTCGCTGGCGCTGCACGCATCATGGAAGGCAAGTCGGCAGGCGAGTACTTCGAGGGCCACACCTCCTACGTACGCCGCGAACCGATCGGCGTCGTAGCCCAGGTTGCTCCGTGGAACTACCCGTTCCTCATGGCCATCTGGAAGATCGGCCCCGCCCTGGCTGCCGGCAACACCGTTGTCCTCAAGCCCTCCGACACCACTCCGGAATCCACCCTGGTACTGGCACGCCTCGCCGGTGAGATCTTCCCGGCCGGCGTCCTCAACGTCGTCCTCGGCACCGGTGAAACCGGCGCCATGATGGTGGACCACAAGGTCCCCGGCCTGGTCTCCATCACCGGTTCCGTCCGTGCAGGCATCGCCGTGGCAAGCGGCGCAGCCAAGGGCCTCAAGCGGGCACACCTGGAACTTGGCGGCAAGGCTCCGGCCATCGTCTTCAAGGACGCCGACATCAAGAAGAGCGCCGCGGCCATTGCCGAGTTCGCGTTCTTCAACGCCGGCCAGGATTGCACCGCCATCACCCGCGTGCTGGTGGAGGACTCCGTTCACGACGACGTCGTGGCAGCCATGGTGGAACACACCAAGACGCTGCACACCGGTTCGCAGAACGACGAGGACAACTACTTCGGCCCGCTCAACAATGTGAACCACTTCAACGCCGTCACCTCCGTAGTGGAGCACCTCCCGGCCAACTGCAAGATCGAAACCGGTGGCCACCGGGCAGGCGAGAAGGGCTTCTTCTTCGAGCCCACCATCATCTCCGGGGCCAAGCAGACCGACGACATCGTGCAGAAGGAAACCTTCGGTCCGGTCATCACCGTGCAGAAGTTCAGCACTGAAGCCGAAGCACTCGAGCTGGCCAACGACGTCGAATACGCCCTGGCGTCCAGCGTCTGGACCACCGACCACGGTACGGCCATGCGCATGAGCCGCGACCTGGACTTCGGTGCGGTCTGGATCAACACCCACATCCTCCTGACGGCAGAGATGCCGCACGGTGGCTTCAAGCAGTCCGGCTACGGCAAGGACCTCTCCATGTACGGCGTTGAGGACTACACGCGCATCAAGCACGTGATGAGTGCACTCGACGCGTAGCGCGTTCGCCCCACCCGTACGAATTTCCCAGAAAGGCAACCACCACATGACCACCACCGCGAACGAACTCTCGTACCGCATCGAACAGAAGCGCAACATCAACGGCGCCTTCCCCGGCCCCAAGTCGCAGGCACTGGCAGAGCGTCGCTCCGCCGTCGTAGCTGCCGGCGTCGCCTCGGGCGTCCCCGTCTACGTTGAAGACGCCGACGGCGGCATCATCCGCGACGTCGACGGCAACTCCTTCATCGACCTCGGCTCCGGCATCGCCGTGACCAGCGTCGGCGCGTCCGACCCCGCCGTCGTTGCCGCTGTCCAGGAAGCTGCCGCGCACTTCACGCACACCTGCTTCATGGTGACCCCGTACGAGGGCTACGTTGCAGTTGCCGAGCAGCTCAACCGCCTCACCCCGGGCGACCACGCCAAGCGCACCGTGCTGTTCAACTCCGGCGCTGAAGCCGTGGAGAACGCCGTCAAGGTTGCACGCCTGGCCACCGGCCGCGACGCCGTCGTAGCTTTCGACCACGCGTACCACGGCCGCACCAACCTGACCATGGCACTCACCGCCAAGGCCATGCCGTACAAGACCAACTTCGGCCCGTTCGCGCCCGAGGTCTACCGCATGCCCATGAGCTACCCCTTCCGTGAAGAGAACCCGGAGATCACGGGTGCTGAGGCCGCCAAGCGCGCCATCACCATGATCGAGAAGCAGATCGGTGGCGACCAGGTTGCCGCGATCATCATCGAACCCATTCAGGGCGAGGGCGGCTTCATCGTTCCGGCCGAAGGCTTCCTGCCGGCACTGTCTGCATGGGCCAAGGAAAAGGGCATCGTCTTCATCGCCGACGAGGTTCAGTCCGGCTTCTGCCGCACGGGCGAATGGTTCGCCGTTGACCACGAAGGTGTTGTCCCGGACATCATCACCATGGCCAAGGGCATCGCCGGCGGCCTCCCGCTGTCCGCGATCACCGGCCGCGCCGACCTGCTCGACGCCGTCCACCCGGGCGGCCTCGGCGGCACCTACGGCGGCAACCCGGTTGCTTGCGCAGCAGCACTGGCAGCCATCGACACCATGGAACAGCACGACCTCAACGGCCGCGCCCGCCACATCGAAGAGCTCGCCCTGGGCAAGCTCCGCGAGCTGGCGGAAGAAGTTTCCGTGGTGGGCGACATCCGTGGCCGTGGCGCCATGCTGGCCATCGAGCTCGTTCAGCCCGGCTCCAAGGAACCGAACGCTGAGCTCACCAAGGCCGTTGCTGCCGCTTGCCTCAAGGAAGGTGTCATCATCCTGACCTGTGGTACCTACGGCAACGTGATCCGTCTGCTCCCGCCGCTGGTCATCAGCGACGAGCTGCTCATCGACGGCCTCGAGGTCCTCGCCGCAGCCATCAAGGCACACGCTTAAGTCTTCACACTGTAGACAGGAGGAGGGCCGGGATTTCCCGGCCCTCCTTTTGTGTCTCTGCGCCGAGATCGCGGGAGCGCGTCGTGTTCGCCGGAGCTTCCCGGGGGTTCTCGCACCGTTCCCGCGATCTCGGCGCTGGGAACACTGAACGCTCGACGGCGGATCGCGCCTACCTGCCCAGCGTCAGGTTTTTCTGGTGGCCGTGTCCGTCGAGTTGGACCTCGATGACCAGCGGATTGGCGCTCACCAGGGACACCCCGGCATCGGCATCCACCAGCGTGGACCTCGCCGAGTCATCGAGAGTGATCCGTACTGAAGATTGCGTCCGGGACGGGTCTGCCACGGACAAAGTGAGCTTGTCCCCGGACTGCATCGCGGCCACCGTGCACGGCCCGGAGGCTGTGTATCCGCCGGCGGAACCTGCGGCGAAGAAGTTGGCCATGACCAGCTTGTCCTTGGCCACTTCCACCATCTGGACCCCGGCAGAGTTGGCCAGGACCTTCACGTCGGGGCTTGCGGACTGGGAGAACGTGGTGGAGTGGCCTGCTGCCGGCAGGACCATATACGCGTAGCCGGACGCCACCGGGTCTTTGCCATGGCGGTGAGTGATGGTCACATAATCCCGGGAGACGGGATCGGTGGTGCCGCCGGTGTCTGCCCCTGAATTGACATCGAACCAGCTTCCCGTCCGGCTGACGACGGCAACCTCGGGTGTTCCCGAAACGCCGGGTGCGTCGAGGAACACGTAACCTCCGTGTCCTTCGAGGTGCACGGAACGCTCCACGACAACGGGTGTATCACCGGCGCCCATCCGACGATTTCGGGAATCGGTCCTCACAGCCGGCACTGAACCTGCGGGGAAGGACCTGTTCTCCACAGTGGTCATGACTGCCGTACCTCCCGTGCCGGTGATGCCCGCGCCGAGGCAGACCACCGCGTCATCCAGGAAGAACCACGACTTCCGGCCGGAAAGCGTCTTGTTGTGGTTGAGGTGGTCCATGCCGATCACACCCCAACGGCCCTCTACTGTGAGGCCGCCGGCGAAGGCTTGGAAGGCGCGGGGGATCCCGGTCCCTGCTCCCCCTGCACCGCTCGCCCGGACCTGGTCATTGACGGTGGTCCCGGGCAGGGCATAGGGGTCCACGGTGGGCCAGAAGTCAGCGCTGAACTGGGACGGATCGGTTCGCGTGTACAGGAAGGTCATGCCATCACCCTGGTACCAGCCGAGGTTGTTCTCGCTGTTGCCCCATTCGTAGCGGCCGATCCTCTTGGAAGAGAGGTTCACCGTGCAGCCCCACTGGGGGCGGTGATGGACCAGTCGGTCCTGGTCGGCGAACATGCGGCTGTAGACGGGCGCCGGGACAGCGACTACGGCGGAATCGGAGAGGACGCCCAGGGACAGCAAGGACTTTGCCAGGCTCTGCGTCGGATGCCCCACGAGTTTCTGGTCCGCGCAGCGTTCCAACCAGCCCTTGGCCAGAGCCAGGAATCGTGAACGGTAGGGCTCGTCGCAACCCGGTGCCAGCAACAGGACCGCAGAGATGAGTCCGAACCCGCTGACGTAGTCGGGTTCGCGCTGACGGGAGACCGCACGCCCCCGGATGGTGTCCATGATGCGGCCGTCCCACACGAACGGGGCGTAGGTGTCCTCCACGGCGTCCAAGAGTACGGAACGTTTGGGGTCGTTGATTGCCCAGGTGCTGCCTCCCAACATTGCGATGATCTCGGCGATCCCTGCCAAGGCCACCACTCCGTATGTTCCTGCGTAGGGGAGGTAGGAGTGCTGAACGTAGGAACCATCAGCGTAGAAGCCGTCACCACTGGTCACGTAGGTAAAGACGCTGTTGGTCCCGCCGCGCACGGTATCGCTCAGGGCGTCCCGGCCCAGCGTGATCTCGTCCGCCCTGTTGTCCAGTATGCCCCGCATGGAGCAGGCCAGTGACTTGTCCACCCGGTTGGCGCCGGTTTCTGCCAGGGATGTAGCACGGCCGCGCCAGTTGGGGTTGGGGGCGAACCAGCGGACGGCTGCCAGCAGGGATGTCCGCAAGGCTTCCGGGACTTCCGCATGAAGCAGCGTCAGGATGTCCACGGTCTTGCGGGGGACGCCAATCTCCCAGAACCACCAGTTCCCTGCTGCTTTGATGGACGGCTTGTACGCAGTGCTGCTGAGAAGTTGAAGCCCGGCAACAATGTCTGCGGCCAGCTCAGGGTTCCCTGCGTAGGGGTTGCCCTGGACCGCGTATCCAAGTGCCATGTCGTAGAGCCGGTTGAAGTGCAGGCCCATGTTGCCGGTAGCTGCGGCGGACTGTCCGATCCCGGTCAAAGGGATGTCGCTCCACAGCGACGTTCGTGCAGCGGTCTTGTCCATGGACGTCCACCACTTTTCGGCGGTCTTGCCCATTCCTTCAAGCTGGGCAGCGAGTTCGGGGATGTCTGCTGCGTTTCGGCCACCTGTCAGCACCAGGCGCCTGCGGTTGATGAGCTCCTGCAACCCTGGATCGGAGGCCGCAAAAGACGGTCCGGCGTGGGAAAGAAGTGCACCCGCGAGGGCGGCTGCCCCTGCGGTTTGGAAAAGGGTCCGGCGGCTCATAGTGGGTCCGTTGAAGTTCAAAACTGCTCCGTTCAAGGCTGCGGCCCGGAACGCCACCCCACCCAACAGATATGCGACGGCGGTCTCCCCAGCGATGGGAAGGGCCACGACAAGCAGCTAAGAGGGCGACCAGGCGTTGAAGGCGAGAGGTGGACGTGGTGGGGAAAGTTTCCGCAACCTTATGTCCGAGTCCCGGCTCTCTCAACAGAAATGAACAGAACTGCACAGCCCGTGATGTGGCCAAAAAGCGAGTTCGCGGGAACCGTGCCAGTTCGCCGGGAAACTTCCGGCGAGTTGGCAGGATTCCCGCGATTTGGCGGACTGTCCTCGCGCTTACGCGGCAGCCAGTCGGGCCTTTTTCTTCAGCACCGAGTTCTTTCGGGTGGTGCGGAGCATGTCGATGGTGAGCAGGATCAGGGCCAGCCACACCACACAGAAGCCGATCCAGCGGGCCGTGGTCATGGTTTCGTTGAACACCGTCAGGGCCACGACGAACTGGAGGACCGGGGCAAAGTATTGCAGCAGGCCGATGGTGGTCATGGGCAAACGGCGGGCTGAAGCACCGAAGAAGAGCAGCGGCACGGCCGTGATCACACCGGAAGCCACCAGCAACCAGAAGTGGCCGGCGCCCATGGTGGTGAGTGTTTCAGCGCCTGTCACACCCAGGACCACCATGGTGATGGCCGCGAATGGAGCCAGGACGACTGTCTCAACGCTCAGGCTGGTGAGGGCGTCCACCTTAGGTCCCACACGCTTTTTGACGAAACCGTACAGGCCGAAGCTGAAGGCCAGGATCAGGGCGATCCACGGGAGTTGGCCGTAGGAAAAGGTCAGGACTCCCACTGCAACGAAGCCGATACCCACCGCTGCCCACTGCAGGGGACGCAGCTTTTCCTTGAGAACAAAGACACCCAGGAGGACTGAGACCAAGGGATTGATGAAATAGCCCAGTGACGTCTCAACGGCGTGGCCGGTGGTGACCCCGAAAGTGTAGGTGAGCCAGTTGATGGCGATCAGGCCCGCTGCAAGGGCCAAGGGGCCGAACACGCTACGGTCCTTCACCGCGGCACCGAAAACCCGCCATGCCCGCGTGATGGTGATGAGCAGTGCACAGAAGAGCAGGGACCAGACGATCCGGTTGGCCACGATCTCGATGGCGCTGGCCGGCATCAGGACGAAGAAGTACAGAGGAAGAAGGCCCCACAGGCCGTAGGCGCCTATACCGAAGAGGATGCCCGCCGTCGACTCGCTGCGTACTGGCTTGCCGGAACCCTTGCCAAGTTTGCCGACGCCGCCGGTACTTTGCCCGCCGCCCCCGGCTGTCGTCGTCGTGGGCTGACTTGTAGTGGGAGAGCTGGCAGCTATCTGATCCGGAGTCGACACATTGTCGGCAACACCACCTAGGCACGCAATATTCCGCAATCTTGGTGAATTTCCGTGACTCCTGCCATATAAGCGGCCGGGCGTGGGGTGGACATCTAGAATTGGAATCTGCGCGCCCCAACAACGGCGTGGCTCACTGCTTCGGAAGGGCTAACGGTGTCCAACTCAGCCGCAACCACCCCCCAACGTCCACTTCGCGTTGCCATTGTCGGCGCAGGTCCCGCAGGTGTTTATGCCGCGGACATCCTGACCAAATCCAACGAGGTCAAGGACGGCGATGTGGAGGTCAGCATTGACCTTTTCGAGGCGTACCCGGCGCCCTACGGGCTGATCCGCTACGGCGTGGCTCCCGATCATCCGCGCATCAAGGGCATCGTGAACGCGTTGCACAAGGTCCTGGACCGCGGTGATATCCGGTTCCTGGGAAACGTGACCTACGGCAGGGACCTGACGCTCCACGATTTCCGGGCTTTCTACGATGCCGTGATTTTCTCCACGGGCGCCATCAAGGATGCGGACCTGAACATCCCGGGGGTCGAGCTGGAGGGCTCCTTCGGCGGCGCGGACTTCGTTTCCTGGTACGACGGACACCCGGACGTTCCCCGGGACTGGCCCCTTGACGCCAAAGAGATCGCGGTTATCGGCAACGGCAACGTCGCTTTGGACGTGGCCCGGATGCTGGTCAAGCACCCGGAGGAATTGCTGGTCACGGAGATCCCGGACAACGTCTTCGCCGGGCTGAAGAAGTCTCCGGTCACCGATGTCCACGTCTTCGGCCGACGTGGCCCTGCACAGGTGAAATTCACCCCTTTGGAACTGCGCGAACTGTCCCACTGCAAGGACGTGGACATTGTCCTGTACCCGGAGGACTTCGAGTTTGACGCGGCCTCGGATGAAGCCATCAAGTCCAACAACCAGATCAAGACCATGGTCAACACCATGACCAATTGGCTGGTGGAAGAGCACACCGAATCCGAGCAGCCCTCCTCCCGACGCCTGCACCTGCACTTCCTGCACAGCCCGGTGGAAATCCTGGACTCGCCGGAAACTCCCGGCAAGGTCTCGGGGATCAAATTCGAGCGCATGCAGCTGGATGGAACGGGCAACGTCAAGGGAACGGGTGAATTCATCGAGTACCCGGTGCAGTCCGTCTACCGTGCCATCGGATATCACGGTTCCCCTCTGGAGGAGCTGGAGTACGATGCCCGCCGCGGCGTCATACCGAACGACGGCGGTCGCGTCCTGGGTGCCGACGGCGAGCCCGTACCTGGAATCTATGCCACAGGCTGGATCAAGCGCGGACCGGTTGGACTGATCGGCCACACCAAGGGTGATGCCTTGGAGACCATTGGCTTCCTTCTGGAAGACAGGCTCAACCTGCCCCCGGCCGAAAACCCGGATCCGCAGGCGATTATCGATCTCCTTGAGGAGCGCGGGATCGAGTACACCACCTGGGAGGGCTGGAACCGGCTCGATGCCCACGAGGCTGCGCTGGGTGCCGCGTGGACTTCCGGGGGAGGGCCCGACAGCGAAGGCAACGGCCTGGTCCGTGAGCGCATCAAGGTTGTTCCGCGCGAGGAAATGATCCGTATCTCCCGCGGCTGACATTCTCCCTTCCCCGAACTAGACTTCACCGTACTGTCCCGCCCACCACACGTGCAGAGCACCGTTAGTGCGGACTACCAGGGAGTTCGATGAGGAATCCAATCCATCCGCCTGTTCCAGGCAGCGAGGCCGCGGCGCTGGTGCAGAAGCGTGCCTTGATGGGCCACGAGCGCTTGGACTCCCTCCGTCCCGGAACCACGGCAGCCACCCAGGACATCTCAGGCCTTCGCCGCTTGGTGCGCGAGTCCTGGCAGCGTTCGGCCAGCCTGCAAGCCAACCCCGACGTCGCAGAAGCTCCCCTCGCGATGGACCAGGACGAGCTGGAGGAATACCGCCGGCAGCATCCGCTGGCCACCATCATGCCCGTGATCAAGAAGCTGCTGGTCCAACCCAGCCATGACAGCGGCCTGTTGGTGGCGGTGGGCGACGACGTCGGCCGGCTCCTGTGGGTGGATGGCGACCCGGTGATGCAGCACCGCGCTGAAAGCATGATGTTCGTGGCCGGCGCCGACTGGTCCGAGGCTTCCGTGGGCACCAGCGCACCCGGCACGGCTCTGGCCCTGGACCGAAGCATCCAGATCTCCGGTGCTGAACACTTCAAACGCTCCGTCCACCCGTGGAGTTGCACCGCGGTTCCCTTCCACGACCCCGATTCCGGTGCCGTGCTGGGCGTCGTAGATATCACGGGCACCGAAACCGCCGTCGCCGCGCACACCCTCTCCTTGGTGGAGGCCACGGTCGCCGCTGCGCAGGCCCAGTTGCGGATCGAACGCCTGAAGTTGGCCGCGGCCGTCCGCGAGAAACCACGACGCCGGAGCGCAGCCGCCACCTCCGGCCATGCCCTGTACCGCAACAGCCTGCAACTGTTGGGCCGCGACCAGGCCCTTCTCAGCATCGACGGCCGGACCGTGTCCCTTTCCGCGCGGCACAGTGAAATCCTGGCCATCCTGGGCAGCCATCCTGACGGGCTCAGCGCTGAGGACCTCTGCGCCCAGTTGTACCCCGGAGACGGCTACTCGGCCACGTTGCGGGCCGAGATGGTGCGCCTCCGCAAAGTGATGCAGGAGCTTAGCCCGGACGCGGTTCCTGAATCGCGTCCATACCGGCTCCCCGTGGAGTTGCTTCCCGACTCCGGCCAGGTGCTCAACTGCTTGCAGCGTGGCGCCCACCGCATTGCCCTGGAAATCTACAAAGGTGCGGTCCTGCCACGCTCGGAGGCGCCCGGCGTCGTGCAGTTGCGTGAGCGGGTTTCGCATCTGCTGCGTGAGGCGCTGCTCAGCGACGGCAGCGTTGATTCGCTCCTGAAGTACGCTGAGCTGCCCGAGGCGAAGTACGACGTCGACCTCCGCCTTGCGGTGCTGAAGCTGCTGCCGCCGCGCTCGCCCAAGCGGGCCGCCGTCGTCGCGGATCTTGAGCGGATCGAAACGGAACTCAAAGCGTGAGCTGACTCACATGGTTGCAACGTAGCTGCAACCTCCCGACTCCTAGGCTCGGATCAATGGCGACAGCCACCGTGATTCGCAGCAAAGGAGCTAGCAATGACTGTTTACGCACAGCCGGGTGCCGAGGGTTCGAAGGTCACGTTCAAGGACCGCTACGAAAATTGGATCGGCGGCGAATGGGTTGCCCCGGTCAAGGGCGCCTACTTCGAGAACATCACACCGATTACGGGCAAGGCCTTCTGCGAAGTTGCCCGCGGTACCGCCGAGGACATCGAGCTGGCGCTGGACGCCGCCCACAAGGTTGCACCCTCATGGGGCAAGACCTCCGCCACCGAGCGAGCAGCCATCCTGAACAAGATCGCCGACCGCATTGACGAGAACGTGGAGCTCCTCGCAGTTGCTGAGACCTGGGACAACGGCAAACCAGTCCGCGAGACCCTTAACGCCGACATCCCGTTGGCAGCGGACCACTTCCGCTACTTCGCCTCCGCCGTCCGGGCGCAGGAAGGCCACCTGTCCCAGCTGGACGAGGACACCACGGCTTACCACTTCAAGGAGCCGCTGGGCGTTGTTGGCCAGATCATCCCTTGGAACTTCCCCATCCTCATGGCGGTCTGGAAGCTGGCACCCGCGCTCGCCGCCGGCAACGCCGTGGTGCTCAAGCCCGCCGAGCAGACGCCGACGTCCATCCTGGTCCTCATGGAACTCATCGGAGACCTCCTTCCGGCCGGCGTGGTGAACGTCGTGAACGGCTTCGGTGTTGAGGCCGGAAAGCCGCTGGCTTCCAGCTCCCGGATCCGCAAGATCGCTTTTACGGGTGAGACCACCACTGGCCGTTTGATCAGCCAGTACGCGTCGAACAACCTCATTCCGGTCACGCTGGAACTGGGCGGCAAGAGCCCGAACATCTTCTTCGATGACGTCGCCGACCAGAACGATGCCTTCTACGACAAGGCCCAGGAAGGGTTCACGCTCTTTGCCTTCAACCAAGGCGAAGTCTGCACCTGCCCATCCCGCGCCCTGGTCCAGGAAGGCATCTACGACTCCTTCATGGCCGACGTCACGGCCAGGACCAGCAAGATCATCCAGGGCAACCCGCTGGACACCGACACCCAGGTTGGAGCCCAGGCCTCCAACGACCAACTGGAGAAGATCCTGTCCTACATCGACATTGGAAAGCAGGAGGGCGCCAAGGTGCTCACCGGTGGTGCCCGGGCGGAGCTTTCGGGTGACCTGGCAGGCGGCTACTACGTGCAGCCCACCATTTTCGAAGGCCACAACCGGATGCGGATCTTCCAGGAGGAGATCTTCGGCCCGGTGGTGTCCGTCACCAAGTTCAGCGACTACAACGACGCCATCGGCATCGCCAACGACACCCTCTACGGATTGGGTGCCGGAGTCTGGTCGCGCAATGGAAACGTCGCCTACCGCGCAGGCCGGGAAATCCAGGCCGGCCGCGTGTGGGTCAACAACTACCACGCCTACCCGGCAGGGGCTGCGTTCGGCGGCTACAAGTCCTCAGGTATTGGCCGTGAGAACCACGCCATGATGCTGGACCACTACCAGCAGACCAAGAACCTCCTGGTCAGCTACAACGAGAACAAGCTCGGCTTCTTCTAAACCGTCTTGTCTACCGATCAAAGGAGATCGTCAATGACCACCATGCAAGCTGCAGTCGTCACCAAGTTCGGTACCGACCTCGAGATCAAGGAAGTGGAAAGGCCGACGCCGGGTCCCGGCCAGGCGCTGGTCCGCCTCATCACCTCGGGGGTATGTCACACCGACCTGCACGCCGCCGAAGGCGACTGGCCGGTCAAGCCGACGCCACCGTTTATCCCGGGCCATGAAGGTGTGGGAGAAGTAGTGGCCCTCGGCGAGGGTGTCACGGATGTTGCTGTCGGCGACCTGGTGGGTAATGCCTGGCTCTGGTCTGCCTGCGGTGACTGCCAGTACTGCCGGACCGGGTGGGAAACCCTGTGCGAGTCCCAGCAGAACGGTGGCTACAGCGTGGATGGCTCGTTCGGTGAGTACATGCTGGTAGACACACGCTTTGCCGCTCGGATTCCGGAGGGCTCGGACCCCGTGGAAGTGGCGCCCGTACTGTGCGCCGGCGTCACGGTCTACAAGGGCCTCAAGATGACGGAAGCCAGGCCGGGACAATGGGTCACTATTTCCGGGATCGGCGGACTGGGCCACATCGCGGTTCAGTACGCGGTGGCCATGGGGCTTCGCGTGGTTGCCGTGGACATTGCCGACGACAAGCTGGCTCTGGCCCGCGAGCACGGCGCCGAACTGACGGTCAACGCCCTCCACGAGGACCCGGCGGAAGTCATTCAGCGGGAAACCGGCGGTTGCCACGGAGTCCTGGTGACGGCTGTGCACCCGTCGGCCTTTGGACAAGCGATCGGTATGGCTCGTCGTGGCGGAACGATCGTCTTCAACGGGTTGCCACCAGGAGACTTCCCGGCGCCCATCTTCGAGATCGTCCTCAAGGGCCTGACCGTCCGCGGCTCGATCGTGGGCACGCGCCAGGATCTTGAAGAGGCGCTGGAATTCTACGCCCAGGGAAAGATCAAGCCAACGGTCTCTACCCGGGAGCTCTCCGAGGTCAACGCGGTCTTTGACGAGATGAAGCACGCCAAGATCGACGGCCGTGTGGTGCTGAAGTTCTGATGAATCCCAACGGCTTGGAAGCCGCGGTGACGCTGCCCGGGGAGGACTTCTCCCGGGTGGCGCTCACTGCGGTGTCCGTGGAACTGCTCCGTAAGCTTTGGGACCAGCATGGGCCTCTCATGTTCCATCAGTCGGGCGGCTGCTGCGACGGCTCCGCCCCCATGTGCTACCCGGCGGGGGAGTTCCTGACCGGCGACTCCGACATCCTCCTTGGCAGGTTCGACATTGGAATCGGCGGCGAGCCCCAGCCTCTCGAGTTTTGGATGTCCAAGGAACAGTTCAACTACTGGTCCCACACCCACCTCACCGTAGATGTGGTTCCGGGCCGGGGGAGTGGGTTCTCCGTTGAGTCTCCCGAAGGGAAGCGGTTCCTGATCCGTTCAACCCTCATGGACTGGGACGTGCCCAGCATTTAGGGTGGCTGGCTGGTGTGATCGACGCTACGTGCCTTCATCACACCAGCCACACCTGTCACGGGAATTGCGTAGGCGTCTCACTATCTGGGATAAATATGGCCGTCCATTGGCCGGACACTATTCTTGATGAGTCCTATACCACTCCCATCCAGAATGTGGCATTTTTATGAACATTTTCAGGACCAAGTCAATCGAGCAGTCGATCGCCGATGCCGACGAACCCGGTCGCAAGCTCAGGCGCAGCCTGAGCACCTGGGACCTCATGATCATGGGCGTCGCCGTTGCTGTCGGCGCCGGTATCTTCTCCGTCGGCGCCAAGGCCGCTGCCAACTTTGCCGGCCCCGCCGTCACCATTAGCTTTGCCATTGCAGCTGTCACCTGTGCTTTGGCCATCATGTGCTACGCCGAGTTCGCCACGGCGATCCCCGTGGCAGGCTCCGCCTACGTCTTCACGTACGCCACCATGGGCGAAGTCCTTGCGTGGATCATTGGCTGGAACCTCATCCTTGAACTCTTCACCGCCGCAGCCGTGATCGCCAAGTACTGGGGCATCTACCTCAGTACGGTCTTTGGCTTGATGGGCGTGGAGATGCCACCGTCAATCCAGGTAGCCGGCGTTGACCTCTACTGGGGTGCGTTCCTCATTGTTGCGATCTTCACCGTGCTGCTGGTGCTGGGGACAAAGCTGTCCGCCCGCGTCGGCAACGTCTTTACGTTGATCAAGATTGCAGTGGTGCTGTTCGTGATCGTGGTTGGTTTCAGCTACGTGAAGTTCTCCAACTACACCCCCTTCATTCCAGCCTCCGAGCCCACCGACTCCGGCGCTGCCGATGTTATGAAGCAGTCCTTCTTCGGCTTCCTCACGGGCGCCGCTCCGGCCCAGTATGGAACCCTGGGCGTCTTCGCCGGCGCAGCCTTGGTCTTCTTCGCCTTCATCGGCTTCGACGTAGTGGCAACCTCCGCAGAAGAGGTCAAGAACCCGCAGAAGACCCTTCCCCGGGGCATCTTCGGTGGCCTTGCCGTAGTGACGCTGCTGTACATCTTGGTCTCCCTTGCGCTGACTGGCATGGTTTCCTACACACAATTGGCCGAGGTGAAGAACCCCACCCTGACCACAGCTTTCGAAGCCGTGGGCAACACTGATGCTGCCAAGATCATCGCCTTCGGTTCCCTGGTGGGCTTGACCACCGTGATCATGGTGCTGCTGATGGGCCTGTCCCGCGTGGTCTTGGCAATGAGCCGCGACGGACTCCTGCCACGTTCGCTGTCCAAAACCAGCGAAAAGCGTTCCACGCCGGCCCGTTTGCAGATCATCTGCGGTGCGGCCGTAGCCCTGGTGGCAGGCGTAACGAAGGTGGACCTGCTCGAGGAAATGATCAACATCGGAACGCTGTCTGCGTTCGTGATGGTGAGCCTGGGCATCCTGGTGCTGCGCAAGAAGCGCCCGGACCTCAAGCCCGCCTTCCGCGTTCCGTTCGGCAAGGTCCTGCCGTGGGTCTCAGCAATCCTCTGCCTTTACCTGATGACAAACCTGGCTGTGGAAACCTGGATCTTCTTCGCGATCTGGCTGGTCATTGGCATGGTCATCTACTTCTCCTACGGCCAGCGCCACTCACGGCTCAATGAGAAGTTCGCTGCGGCCAAGGCCTCCGTGAACGGTGCTCCCGGAAGCCACCAGGTCGACGGCGACGAGGACGAAGACAGCTACACGAAGGTCTAAACCAATCGCGGCAGCATGTCAGACAGCTGCACTCATTAGCTCTAGAAGTCGCTCCATGAAGCGCCCGGGAACCATCGGTTTCCGGGCGCTTTTGCGCGTTCCCGCCAACACCAGCGCCATTACGGCGCCGCGTGAACGCCGACCCATTCCACCAGCGGCCTCAGGACTTCCCACCGGGCAGCAATCTCGTTACGGGCTGCGGGAGTGGAGAGCCACTCCGGTTGGCCAACCTCAACGCCGGCCGACAACGACTTGTGCTTGAGGAGCTCTCCGCGCGGATGATCCTTGTCGAATCCCCGCGGGACAGTCTTCAGCTTCTCGCCTTCGATGGCGAAGCCGGCGGCGGCCACAGCACCGACGATCTCCTGCAGTTCCAACCCACTGTCAGGAGCATCCACTGCCGCCCGGAAACGGGCCAGCTGCGCCGGAGTGTGCGAGTGGTAGCCCCCGCCGATCAGCAGGCCATCGGCGCTGATCTGGACGTAGAAGCCAACACCTTCCTGAGTAGCTGCAAAGGCCCCTTGCGCTGTCTTGTACGGAGACTTGTCCTGGGAGAACCGGATATCGCGGTTGGGACGAAAGATCTTGGCTGGCCCGAACTGCGGCTCCAACTCTGAAAGGAGAGCTGTCAGCGGCTCCTTGACCTCGGCGTCGTACGTGGTTTTGTGTTCAAGCCACCACTCACGGTTGTTGTTCTCTTCAAGCTCGGCGTAGAAACGGAATGCGGCAGTAGGGATGCCTTCGAATGTGGTCATAGAAGGATCCTAGGGACGGCGATACCCGCCCAGCCATAGCCAAAGAAGGCTATGTGGAAAAACAAAAAGAACACCCCGCCGCGGAGAAGATCCGCGACGGGGTGTTCCAGGAAATGCTGGAGAGCGAAGACGCTTAGAGCTTGTTGGCTGCTTCGGCGTCGGACTCGGTCTGACCTGCACCGAGGTTGGCGCGGAGCTTGGCGCCAAGATCGGAGTCAACGTTGGTCCAGTACTGGATGGCGCGTTCCTTGATGTCAGCGTTCTTCACGCCGCCAACAGCACCGGTGATGGTGTCCAGGAGGCGGGCCTTGGCAGCGTCGTCGTAGACCTCGCGGTACAGGGTACCGGCCTGGCCGAAGTCGTCGTCCTCGGCGTGCAGGGTGTGGGCGGAGAGGGTGAGCTCGCCGTCGTTCTCCCAGCCACCGGCGGGCGACGTAGGCTCAACAGCAGCCGGGCCACCAACGGAGTTCGGTGCGTACACCGGGGTGGACGGAGAGTTGAACAGGTAACGCCCCTGGCCGTCCTGGCTGTAGTTGTTGACCTGGTTCTTGGGCTGGTTCACCGGGATCTGTGCGTGGTTGGTGCCCACGCGGTAACGGTGTGCGTCTGCGTAGGAGAAGATGCGGGCCTGCAGCATCTTGTCCGGGGAAGCGGCAATGCCCGGTACGAAGTTCGACGGCGCGAAGGTGGCCTGCTCGATCTGCGCGAAGTAGTTTTCCGGGTTCTTGTTCAGCTCCATGGTGCCCACGTGGATCAGCGGGTAGTCCGAGTGCGGCCAGACCTTGGTGAGGTCGAACGGGTTGAAGCGGTACGTCTTGGCGTCCTCGTACGGCATGACCTGGACGTGCAGTTCCCAGGAGGGGAAGTTGCCGGCGTCGATGTTTTCCTGGAGGTCGCGGATGTAGAAGTCTGCATCCGAGCCGGCAAGCTGCTCAGCCTGGTCGCCGGTGATGGTCTTGACGCCCTGGTTGGACTTGAAGTGGTACTTGACCCAGAAACGCTCGCCGGCGGCGTTGATCCACTGGTAGGTGTGCGAGCCGTAGCCCTGCATTTCACGCCAGGAGGCCGGGAGGCCGCGGTCGCCCATGAGCCAGGTGACCTGGTGGGCGGACTCGGGGGAGAGGGTCCAGAAGTCCCACTGCATGTCAGCGTCACGCAGGTGGCTGCCCGGGAGGCGCTTCTGGGAGTGGATGAAGTCAGGGAACTTGATGCCGTCGCGGATGAAGAAGACGGGGGTGTTGTTGCCAACGAGGTCGTAGTTGCCCTCGGAGGTGTAGAACTTCACGGCGAAACCGCGGGGGTCACGCCAGGTATCGGGAGAACCGTTCTCGCCGGCGACGGAGGAGAAACGGATCAGCATGTCCGTCTCGACGCCCGGCTGGAGGAAGGCTGCCTTGGTGTAGGCCGAAACGTCCGAGGTGGTCTTGAACGTACCGAATGCGCCGCCACCCTTGGCGTGCACTACACGCTCCGGGACCCGCTCGCGGTTGAACTGTGCAAGCTTTTCCACCAGGTAGTGGTCGGTGAGGATGATGGCACCGTCAGCGCCGACGGACTTGGAGTGCGCGTCGGAGGTAACGGGGGCACCTGACTGGGTAGTTGAAATGGCAGTCATTGTTCTCCTTTTTCTTATTTCTGAGTTACGGAAGTTACGGGAAGCTGTTGTTTGGACTGGCAGTCCTGGCAGATGCCCTGGTACAGGACGTCTGCGATCTGGATGGTCATGGGCTTGGAGTTCTCATCCCAGTGCGGGGTGAGGCACGGTGCGTGTCCCACGGCGCAATCGACGTCCTCCACTTTGCCGCAACTGATGCAGACGGCGTGGTGGTGGTTGTCGCCCACCCGGGTCTCGTAAAGGGCCGGAGAGTGCGGAGGCTCAAAGCGTCGCAACATCTGCAGGTCCGTTAGGTCGCTGAGCACCACGTAAACGGACTGCGCCGTCAGTTCAGGAAGCTCTTTGCGGGCAGCGGCAAGGATGCCTTCAGCCGGAGAGTGCGGATGGTGCTGGACCGCGGCGAGCACTGCCAGCCGCTGTTTGGTCACACGCCGGCCGTGGGCATGCAGGGCAGCTGCCCATTCTGCTTGCTCGGCTGTGTGATCTGTCATGCATTCATTGAAACACTTATTTTGAGGAGTTCACAATAAGGCAAGGCTAACTTCCGGTGAATTGAACAGATCTTCCAGGGGATTGTGGTCTTCGGCTGCCGATCTGCGGACCGCATGGACCCGAACAGGGGCACTTGTGCCCGCTCCTTCCAGGGCCACGCAACTGACACCGCTGAAGCCGCCAGCCCGGGGGAGTGCGGTCAGGGCTGCACCCATCGCCAGTAACTCGACCGGCCTGACCTCGCTGATGGCCGCCACGTTCCTGACGGGTTCGAGGATCGTATGGCGGGGACCCGCGTCCACAGCCCGGACCAGCGGTTCCGGCCCTGAAAGAGGCTCGACGCCGGCACGCACCGTAGCGTCGGAGCCCACCATGGTTTCCGGTACGGCCAGCCTGAGCCCCTCGCGCAGGGCAGCATCTGTGGCTTCCAGATCGTGGTCCGTCTCGCCAACCCGTCGGTGCGCCGGAAGCAAAAGCTGGTGTCCCGGCGTCGTGGTTTCTCCTTCCCACCGGCTGAAGAGGTGGAATGTCGGCGTTGACGATTCCGCTACAGACTCTCCAATGGCTGAACCCAGGGGATGCCATTGGTAAGCAAACATGATGGCGCAGCGGGTGGCACCAAGGACGTCGGCCAAGGCGGCACGGACCAGGCCGTGGCAGAAAAGCCAGTCCGTGGCCGAGGGGTGTGCAAACTCTGTTGCGGGATCCGACAACCGGATGACGACATGCCCGGCAGTAAGGGGGTGACGTGGCCTGGCGATCTCCCAAAAAGCCGAACGGTACAGCAATCGTCGCGATGTGACCATGTCAACTCCTTCCCCCGGGTGAGCCTACCAAGCGGTGCCCGCAGGCGGGAGGGTGCGGGGCAGCCGCCGCAACGGTCGTTAAGGTAGGACGGTGGCGAAACTACTGGCAGACATCACCCCCTTGAAGGAGAGCCCGGCTTTCCGGCGGCTCTGGCTGGGCGCATCGGTGGCTGCCATCGGTACCCAACTGACGTTGGTGGCGGTCAGCCTGGAGGTCTACCGGCTCACCCAGCAGAGCTTCTACGTGGGACTGCTGGGCATCTTCGCGCTGGTCCCGTTGGTGATCGCCGGACTCTACGGCGGGTCCATCTCGGACGCCTATGACCGCCGCAAAGTGGCCATCATCGCCTCCCTTGTGCTCTGGGCGACCACTGCGGGGCTTGCCTTGCAGGCATGGCTGGAGATCGGCAACATCTGGATACTCTACGCACTGGTGGCCATCCAAAGTGGAGCGCAAGGCATCAACGGCCCCGCCCGCAGCGCCATCATTCCGTTGCTGGTCCGTAAGGACCTGCTCCCTGCAGCCAACGCCCTGAGCATGCTGACGTTCGGCCTGTCCATGACTGCCGGACCACTCCTGGCAGGCGTTCTGGTGGCCACCATCGGCTTCGGCTGGACCTACACGATCGATGTCATCAGCTTCACGTTCGCCCTCTGGGGCCTCTTCAAGCTCCCGCCCTTGCCGCCGTCCAAGGACGCTGTGCGACCGGGGCTGCGATCAGTGGTGGAAGGGTTCCGCTTCCTCGGTACCCGCCCCAACGTCCGCATGACCTTCATCATCGACCTCATCGCCATGATCTGCGCCCAACCCCGTGCCCTCATGCCGGCCATCGGTGCGGTCATGATCGGCGGAGGTGAAACCACGGTGGGTGTGCTGCTTGCGTCCACGGCTGTGGGTGCTTTCCTCGCCGGCCTGTTTTCCGGGCCACTGGGCCGTGTGCGGCGGCAGGGCAGCGCTGTCGTGTGGTCCGTGGTGGGTTGGGGAGCTTCCATTGCGGGCTTCGGGCTGGTGGTACTGCTGGCGGGGGACTCGGGACGCGATGGAGTTACGCCGTGGCTGATTCCGGCAGCCCTGTGCTGTGCCCTTGCCGGTATTTCAGACTCCGTCAGCGCCGTCTTCCGCACCACCATCCTCCAGTCGGCCACCCCGGATCATCTGCGCGGCCGGCTGCAGGGCGTGTTCATCGTGGTGGTGGCGGGGGGACCGAGGGTGGGGGACATGCTGGCCGGAGGTGTCACACAGTTCCTCAGCGAAGGCGGAGTGTTGCTGATAGGTGGACTCCTCTGCATCGTCCTGGCGTGGCTGGCTTCGCGGCTTCAGCCCGGGTTCGTTGCCTACGACGCCAAACATCCGGTGCCCTAGCACTGCCGTCCACGCCGCCGCCGTAGGCTGGGATCGGAACATGACGACCGGCGTCGGCGTTAATCCGTACAGAACCCCTGCTGGAGCCGAAGGAAGAGGCAAGAACCACCGTGCACAAACACAACAATGGACTCAAGACGGCGGCACTGTTCGGCGTGCTGTGGGCGGTGTTGTTGGGTTTGGGCGCCCTCATCGCAGCGGGAACGCGCAGCACCACGCCCATCTGGATCATGGCGTTGATCGGCGTCGGCACCACCGCCTACGGATACTGGAACAGCGACAAGATCGCCATCCGGTCCATGGCTGCCTACCCGGTCACTGAGTCCCAGGCTCCTCATCTGTACCAGATCGTTCGGGAGCTCTCCGTCAGGGCCAACAAGCCAATGCCGCGGATCTACCTGTCGCCCACCATGACCCCCAACGCCTTTGCCACCGGCCGCAACCCCAAGAACGCCGCCGTGTGCTGCACCGAAGGGATCCTGCACCTCCTGGATGCCCGGGAACTCCGGGGAGTGCTGGGGCATGAACTGATGCACGTGTACAACCGCGACATCCTGACCTCGTCGGTGGCTGCTGCAGTGGCCGGAGTCATTACGTCCGTGGGGCAGATGCTGCTGATCTTCGGCAGCGGGGACCGGCGCAACGCCAACCCGCTGGCCACCATCGCCATGGCGTTGCTGGCTCCGTTCGCGGCTTCGCTCATCCAGATGGCCATCTCCCGCACGCGGGAGTACGACGCCGATGAGGACGGTGCCGAGCTCACCGGCGATCCGCTGGCACTCGCCTCAGCCCTGCGCAAGATCGAGTCCGGCGTCACCCAGCTGCCGCTCCCGCAGGACCAGAAGCTCGTCAACGCGTCGCACTTGATGATTGCCAACCCGTTCCGGGGCGGCGGCATGCGCCGCATGTTCTCCACCCACCCGCCGATGAATGAACGGATCAGCCGCTTGGAACAGATGGCCGGCCGCCGGCTTTCCTAGGTCCACCATGAACCAGTCCGCCCGGACTACGCGAACAGCCCCTCGCCGATGAAGCCACCTTGCCGAACTGACCTGGATGGGACCATCCGTAGCGCCCGTGGTCTTGGTGTTGTCCGTATTCCCGGGCAGCAAAAAGCCGGGATGCGGACCCCTTGGTGGGCCTGCATCCCGGCTTTTCGAACGGTGTGCGACTAGCTGCGGAAGTTCACGAACTGCAGGTCGGCCTCTTCGAACTTCTTCAGGATGTTCATGGTTTCCTGAAGGTCGTCACGGGACTTGGAGGTCACGCGGAGTTCGTCGCCCTGGATCTGGGACTTGACGGACTTGGGGGCTTCATCGCGGATGATCTTGTTGATCTTCTTGGCGATGTCCTGGGCAATGCCCTCCTTGATGGTGCACTCCAGGCGGAATTCCTTGCCGGAGGGGAAGGGCTCGCCCTGGTCCAGGGACTTCAGCGAGATGCCGCGCTTGATCAGCTTGGACTGGAAAACATCCAGGACAGCAAGGACCCGGTCCTCGGAATTGGCCTTCATGAGGATCTTCTCGCCGCTGAAGTCGATCTCCGCGCCAACACCCTTGAAATCATATCGCTGCGCGATTTCCTTCTGGGACTGGTTCAGCGCGTTGGCGACCTCTTGCTTGTCTACCTTGCTGACGACGTCGAATGTGGATTCGCCTGCCATGACTCTCCTTAGGTTGGGGGCCCTGTGAGGGCGGGTTGGTCTGGCATCCAGCCTAGTACGGAAGGTGCTGCTTGGGGCGGTGGAGCGCATTCACAGTTCGCTCACAGCACATGCAAGGTTGGAACTGAGGCTGCGGGTTGAGAGTTGTACCAGTTGGAAGAACGCATAGTGGAGGATCAGCATGAGCAGCAAGGCCGTCCAGTCCATCAGTAAATCCGCTACTGCAGCGGCTGGCTCCCTTGGCACGGCAGCAGTTGCCGCAGCCAGTGCTGTTGCGGCCGCGGCTGTGGCAGCGTCGATCGTCCTGAGCCCGGTACCCGATGCCACAGCACGCATGGACGGAGTGCACGCTGACCTGCTGCGGGCTGTGCAGCTCAACCAGATCACCGCCGAGCAGGCCGAGAAGTTCGAAGCGAAACTCGCCGGCCGGATCCTCGGGGAAGCCTGACATACCGCCACATACCGGGCGTTTTCCCCCGATTAGATTCTTCGCAGAAAGTTCTGTAAGGTTGTCTCTGCCTTCGGTTACCGGATCTAAAACAAACGGTCTCCGGAAGTGATCTTCTTTTGAAGTTCGGCAGATTACCCGAGCGGCCAAAGGGGGCTGACTGTAAATCAGCTGGCAACGCCTACGGGGGTTCGAATCCCTCATCTGCCACCAAGGAAAATCCCCGGAACCACTGGTTCCGGGGATTTTTTTGTGTGTCCAGTGAGTTCCCGCCGCCGGATCCCTGCCGGGGGATCGGGCTGTTGGCCGCCTTGCTCGACCTTGCGCGGCATGGGATCCAACGAGCACAGGTTTGGCCGTGCCGCCACCACCTGCTTTGATCGCACGTACCCGGCGACTCGCGGTAACCCAGTGCGTGTCATGGCATCCGGGCTGTCAAAGTAGGTGGTGACGGTACGTGTTCGCGCGGGACGCCGCGCCTAGACCTCGCGCTCCCGCCCGAATTCCGTGGTTTGCCGGACCGCCGTGGCTTCCCGGAGTTCGGCGATCTCCATCCGCAGGGCTGCGATCTCGGTCACCAGGTCAGCCATCTCCGCGCGAACGGGTTCCTCGGCGGCGACCGCCTTCTCTTCGGCTGCCGCTGCCACGCCCTCCGCGTTCTCCTCAATCCGTTGAACCAGCCAGGAAGCGATGGATGCTGTGACAATACCCAGCACCGCGATGCCGCTCATCATGAGGGCCGCGGCCACGATCCTTCCAATGGGGGTCACGGGATACAGGTCTCCGTAGCCCACGGTGGTGATGGTGGTGACGGCCCACCAGGCAGCGTCACCGAAGTTGAGGATCTTGGCGGCGGGGTCGTTCTGCTCGACATCCAGTACGGCCAGTGCGCCGATGAGGATGAGCATCGCGGCCGCTCCTGCCACGTAGGTGGCAACCCGCCCGCGCAAAGTTTCGCCCACGGTGCGCTGGAGAACGGAGAGCAAAGTGACCAACCGCAGCAGCCGCAAGGGCCGGAAGAAGGGGAGCACCACAATCAGGAGTTCGTGCAGGTTCCAGAGGAACCACCGCATCCTGTCTTCGGCAAGCCACAGGTTGACGAAGTAGTCCAGCGCGAAGATGCCCCAGGTAATCCAGAGGACAATCTCGAACGGCACTGCCGCGGCACCGTCCACCCGGCCGATGACCTGCCAGGCATAGGCAGTGAGGAAAATCAGTGCCGTGGCCATGAGGGGCCATTCCACCAGGTCCCGGTATCGCGCTTGTGTCATAGGGGAATACTAGCCACCGCAGGCACCTCAGCCCGGACGGGACTATCGGACGAGCCCCTGCAGGATGAGCCTGCACCGGACGCCTCAGGCAGCGGGCGTCTCCAGCCAGTATCCGTCGAGGTGGTGGATCAACTGCCTGCCGAGGCCGCCTTTGAGCTGGATCCACAGCGTGCTGCGGTCCTCGGTCATGCCGTCGATGGTTCCCTCAATGCGGTTGCCGCGGGCGTCCTGGAGGACAACGTTCTGGTGGCGTGAAAGTTCGGGCCAGACCTGGCCCTGTGGCCTGGTGGTTTGCAGCGTGCTCAAAGGGTCCCCCTTGTATGGTCATTCATCAGATGAGTTTCAGATATTCTGCATGGCTTTGATGAACCAGCGGTAAACGTTAGTGCAAACGTTGGACATAAAGCAGGTCATGGACTACCGGCCTGTCCATCATGCGGTCCACGCCTTCCGCCGGAAGTTACCCGCGGGTAACATTGTGGGCATGCATCTGCTTCTTCGCACCCTCATGCTGCTTTTCACTTCCTCCAAGCGCTCGCCCCTGGGTGTCTGGGAGGAGTCCTCCCTTCCCCTGAAAGTGCTGCCGACGGACATCGACATTGCCTTGCACGTCAACAACGGCATGTACTTTTCGCTGATGGACCTTGGCCGCTTCGACCTCATGGTCCGCAGTGGCATTTGGGCCAAGATGCGCAAGAAGGGGTGGACTCCGGTGGCTGCCGGCGAAACCATCGCTTTCCGCAAGTCCCTGCAACTGTGGCAGCGCTACACCATTGAGACCCGCATCATCGGCCTGGATACCAAAGCCATCTACTTTGAACAGCGGATGGTGGTGGACGGTGAAATCTACGCCCGTGCGCACATTGCCACACGACTGGTGGCAAAGGGCAAGCCCGTCACCCAGGAAGAAATCATCGCGGAGTTCGGTGCGCCTCCGGCAGGCCTCGAGTTGCCCGAATGGATCCATGAGTGGCGCGAGAACAATGCGCTCCCCGGAGCACGTCGCCCCGCCCCGCACGTCTGGAGCTAGACACCCACATCACGGTGCCGCAGCGCCACTGCTCCCAGGACAATAAGTACCGCCGAGATACCGAATAGGCCTGCGGCCGCTCCCCAATCAGCGCCGTTGGCTACCGGGGAATTGCCATACGCCCAGTGGTATGGCGAAAGGTTCAGCAACCATTCGACGTCCGGACTTTGCCGTCCCACTGCGTTGAACACATATCCGAGGACAGCGACGGCGGCGCCCGCAGCGATCCCGTACACCTTCCTGCCGCTGAGCGCACCGGCGAAGAGCGCCGCTGTTCCGCTGAGAAGGGCAAGTGCGGCGAACAGCAGCACCGCTCCGGCGAGATGTCCGACGTCGATGCCCAGTTGCGCAGGCCCGTTCAGTCCCAGCACCATCAGGAAGACGAGGACGGAAAGGAACGCGATCCGAACCAGGATGGCGAGGGCGCGTTCCAGCACCACCTGCACGCGGGTCACGCTGTGGGCGAGGGTCAGCTCCAACAGCCCCGATTCTTCGTCTCCTCCCACCGCCGCCGCTCCCCAGCCAATGGAGGCCATGGAGGTCAGCAGGAAGCCAATCAGGCCGAATAAGGTGGCTTGTGTGTAGCCGGGGCCCGATGCGATCTGATCGTAGTTCAGGGCTTTGGTCATCTCGGCGGGAAGCGCGTTGATCAGGTCCTGCATCTGCGCGCTGCCGCCGATCGAGGGGTAGAGCGGCAGGTACAGCATGCAGGCCGCCGCCAGGCCCAACGCCCAAGCCAGCGTGGAACGCCAGGAGTCGGTCAGGGCCTTGGTGAAGAGGGGCAGGATCCTAGGCACGGTGGGCTCCTTCCGCACGACGATGAGAGTCAGCCGAACCGGCACCGCCCGTGTCAGCAGCTGGTTCGCTGCCAGCGCCGCCGGTGTACAAGGTCAGAACGGCCTCTTCGAGGTCCGGTTCTTCCAGGACAAGGTCCGTCAGGTCCAGTCGCGCCAATGCCTGGACCAGGGGCCGGACGTGCCCGGAAAGCGTCGCCGTTGCCACCACTGTCCCGGCAGCGTGGCCGTCGGCGGGGAGTTCCCGCACCGCGACGTTGGCGATGCCCGGCACCCGGGCCAGCAGCGCCCCGACGTCGTTCGCTGCGGTACCGGTGCTGTTGAACCGGAGTTGCCGGACGGCCGCCATCCGCAGGGCCTCCACCGTGGACACGGTGACGATTTCGCCGTCGCGGAGGATGGCGACGGCGTCGGCTGCTTGTTGGACTTCACTGAGGACATGGGAGCTGAGGAACACCGTGGCGCCTTCGGCCACTGCCTCGCGGACCATGGCATGAAAAACCTGCTGGACCAAGGGGTCCAGGCCGCTGGTTGGTTCGTCCAGCACCAGGAGTTCGGGTTGGTGCTGGAAGGCCTGCAGCAACCCCAGCTTCTGTTTGTTGCCTTTGGAGAGTTTCCGGGTTTGGCGGCTCAGGTCCAGGTTCAGGCGGTCAGCGAGGTCGTTGACGTGGTGGGGGTCCACAGGGCCGCTGATGGCGGCAAAGTGCTCCAACGTGCGGCGGCCTGTGGTGCGGTTCTCCAAGTGGAGCTCGCCGGGCAGGTAGCCGATCCTTCGGCGAAGGGAGGTACCCGCGCGGCGGGGATTCTGTCCGAGAACCGAGATGGAACCTGCGCTGGGCCGGATGATGTCCAACAGGCAGCGCATGGTGGTGGTCTTGCCGGCGCCGTTGGGCCCGATGACGCCGAACACCGTCCCGGCCTCCACCGCAAAATCCAGTCCGTGGAGGACCTCGCGGTGACCGAACTTCTTGCGCAACCCCTCGACGACGATTGCCTGGGTCACGGGGCATGCTCCCTTCAGTGGTTGATGGTGTCTTGCTGCAAAGCGTCGCGGGCCGCCTCAAGGAACCGCGAATCGGTATAAAAACCGTGGGTGTAGATCTCCAGGGCGGGCAGCGTGAGCTGCCGCAGCAACCCGGGTCCGATTCCGTGGGGCTCCGGAGTGAATTCGCCCAGCGTCCTTGAGAGATGCCTGCCCAGCATGAGGATGGACAGGCTGTTGGAGGCAATCACGACGGCGGTGGACCGGACGTCGTCGAACTTCCGGATGGTTCCTGCCGCGATTCCGGCGTTGATGATGTTTTCTGTTTGCCTCACGACAGCATCAAAGAAGGCATCGCCGGCATCGGACTCGTCACTCAGTGATTGGCGGATGTAGGCGATCTCCTGGGCGTATTGTTCCGGGTGGTTGAGGTAGTCCTGGATCAGTTGGCGTGTTGATCCCGGGTGGGTCTTCTCGCGGCCCTGGCTGGCTGTTTGGGCGAGGACATGCTGGTCGCAGGCAGCGCGGAGGTTTTCTTTGCTGCCGAAATGGTGGATGACCAGGCCTGGGCTGACCCCGGCCAGCGAGGCGACGGCCCGGACCGTGGCGCGGGCGAATCCATCCCGGCCGAACAGGTCGATGGCGGCGTCGCGGATGCGGGCCCGGGTGGTGAGATCCTCTGCGCTTGAACGCATGTTTCAAACACTAAACACCTGTTCAATGTCCATCAAGTGGCAGGGTCATAACGATGTGACACCATTGGTTGGGTCGCCGGTGTTGAGTGTGCCGGCGTCGCAGATACTTGCCTCAGTGTTATTGATGGGGCAGCAGGTGGGGGTTGGCGAAGTGGGCTTTAACAAGACGGCCGTGGGGCCGGCGCGGGGTTGGTTTCTTGGCGCGGTAGCCATGGGGCTGCTGCTTCCTGGTGTGCTGGGTGCGGCACTTCCCGCGCAAGCCGCTCCCGCCCTCAGCACTTCCGTCCAAGCCTCAGTCCCGCTGGCTGTTCCGGTGGAGACCTCGACGCCGCCCCTTACTGGTGCGATTGGCAACCTGTACAACACCAGCGCGTGGGCACGAAGCGTGCTGCTCCGCCCCACCAGTACCGAGGAATGTTCCGGCAGCGGGAGCACCAGCGGTTGCGTGCAACGGTTTGCCGGCGGTGACATCGCCTGGTCCGCGCGTACCGGGGCGCGCGTGGTGGTCAACGGACCGGTCCGTACATCGTGGTGGGCTGCGGGCGGCCCTTCCGGATTTCACGGCTATCCAAAGACAGACACCACCACTGGGCTGCGCAACGGAGGGTCCAAGCAGACCTATGAACGTGGCGCCATCACGTACTCGCCGGGAACGGGTGCGCAGCGGACCAGCGGATCCATCCATCTGGCCTGGGGACGTGCCGGCTTTGAAACCGGTTACCTGGGCTATCCGGTTACCGGGGAAAGTACGGGACTGCGCGACGGCGGCGCCTGGCAGGCTTTCGAACGAGGCTTTGTGGTGTGGTCGCCGGCCACCGGGGCACACCCGTCCATGGGGGCCATCCGTGAACGATGGCGGAAAGCCGGCATGGAAGAAGGCGAGCTGGGGTACCCCGCCACGGATGAAGCCCTGGGCCTGAAGAATGGCGGCTCCTCCCAGCAGTACCAGCGCGGAACAATCATCTGGTCACCAGCCACCGGTGCCCGCGCATTGACCGGTGCCATCCGGAGCTACTGGTCTTCCACAGGAGGCCAAAATGGCGCCCTCGGATATCCGGTCGGTGAGGAAGTCCGGCAAAACACCTTTGTCTACCAACTCTTCCAGGGCGGCACGGTCTACTGGTCCGCGGCGACGGGGGCGCATTCCACCACCCACGGCGATGTCCACAACCGATACAACTCGCTGGGCGGAGCGGCCGGACAGTTGGGGCTTCCTCTCACGGACAAGCTTCCGCGTGCCGGCGGACTCGTGCAACAGTTCGTCAACGGCTGGCTGGTGTGGGGGCCGTCCACCGGGGCGCGTATCGTTGGACACCCCACCTATAAAGTGTGGTCCGCCAACCCGGGTGAGTTCGGCTGGCCCGTCCGCGACACCTGGATGGACGGACGCGGAACCCATGTGGCCTTCCAGAAGCTGGAAACCATCTGGAGCGACGCCACGGAAGAGCTCTATTCGGCCGAGGCCGTTGACGCATCCACTGTGGTGTTCCTGGGTGACTCCCAACTGGACCTGGATTCCTGGGGCGAGCAGGGTGCCCGCGGCGCAGGGTACCCACGCCAGGTGGTCCGCAGCATTGGCGGGCTCGGCTACGTTTCCGGAAGTCCCGCCGTCGGGGGTGGCTCAGCGACTGATGCGCTGGCGCAGGACCGGATCCTCCTGCCGCAGGGCAGCCCCGGGCTGGTAGTGGTAACTTTGGGCGGCAACGACGCCAGGATCGGCGCCACGGATGCAGCCATCCTGTCCCAAGCCAACCGGCTATGGGACGAGCTCCGGCGCAAGTACCCCCGCAGCACCATACTGGTCAACGGCGTGCTGTCACGGTACGACTCCAACCACGTCCAGCGCCGGTGGGTGGATGGCCTCGTGACCCGCGAAGCTGCACTTCGCGGTTGGCCGCGGATTTCCATGGCCGGTACGGCGACCATTGCGGGAGCGGCCGGCGACTACCTCGACGACACCCACATGAACCAGACCGGCCACAACAAGGTGGCGCCGCTGTATGCGTCCGCGCTGAAGCACGTGTTGGGCAAGTAAGGGAAACCGTGCTTTATTCCCGGTAACGCGGGAAGCGAACAGGGCGCCCCTCCACGGGACTTAGCGGGCAGGGTCGCGTACCGTGGAACCATGGCTACAGTTGACATCACTGGAGAACAGTTCGCATCGACCATCGAGGACAACGACATTGTCCTGGTGGATTTCTGGGCTGCATGGTGCGGCCCGTGCCGCCAGTTCGCGCCCACGTACGGGGCAGCTTCGGACAAGCACGCCGACGTCGTTTTCGCGAAGGTGGACACCGAGGCCGAACAGCAACTGGCCGCCGAAGCGGGAATCACGTCCATCCCCACACTCATGGCTTTCCGCGAGAAGGTCCTGGTCTTCTCGCAGCCCGGTGCCCTCAACGGCCAGCAGCTTGAGCAGGTCATTGAAGCCGTGAAGGGCCTGGACATGGAAGAGGTCCACGCCCACGTTGCCAAGGCGCGTGCCGAGGCGCAGGAAAACTAAGAACGAGCGGCGGTTTGAAACACTGAAACCGCTGGAAACGCACCGAGGTCGCCGGAAATCTCCGGCGACCTCGAGGCTCTAAGGCGTTTTCGCTGTATTGCGGCGATCAGAGCCGTTCGAGCTTGACGGGCTCAGCCAGCAAGGCGCTGAGGGACTCGTTCAGGTCCTGGACAGCGATGCCCTTGGAGTGCTTCTCGAGGAGTTCCTCGGATTCCCAGCGCTCCGTGAGGACGAGCTTTTCCTCGGTGGCCTCGGTCAGTTCATAGCGGATGCAGCCGGGCTCGTTCACGACCTCGTCGATGGCGATTTCCAGGGCGAGCTTCACGCGGAAGAATTCGCCGTCGTTGGGGATGAACGTGGCCTGCAGGTCAATGGGTGCACTCATGGTTCCAACCCTACCGGCAGGACACGGCCCCCTTGGAGGTGGTTACGGTTCTGTTGCGCCCCGTCCCTTGGTAGCGTTCCGTCATGTTGTCCTACACTGCCGGAGACACTGACGTCCCGCTGCTCGAAGAGACCATCGGCGCCAATTTTGAGCGCATCGCCGCACAATACCCCTTGCGGGACGCCCTGATTGAAGCGGCCGCGATGCCGGGCGGGGAGGCCCGCCGCTGGAGCTATGAAAAACTGAACGACGACGTCAATCGCCTCGCCCGCGCACTGCTCGCTCTGGGTGTGGCCAAGGGCGAACGGATCGGTATCTGGAGCCCCAACTGCGCCGAGTGGACCATCCTGCAGTACGCAACGGCCAAGATCGGTGCGGTGCTGGTCAACGTCAACCCCGCTTACAGGAGCCACGAACTGGAGTTCGTGGTGCAGCAGAATGGCATGCGGATGCTGGTGGCTGCGCCTTCGGACAAGAACAGCGACTATGTGGGCATGGCCAGGAATGCGGCCGGAAGCTGTCCGGAACTCCGGGAGATCGTCTTCCTCCCGGGAAACCCTTTGCAGGAGTTGGCCGGGGGCGAACCGGAAGCCAACCACGAACTGACGTACGCCCAACTCCTGGCCCGGGCTGACGGCGTCGGGCCTTCCGCGGTTCAGGACCGGATGGCCGAACTTGACCCACACGACGCCATCAACCTGCAGTACACCTCGGGCACCACGGGCTTTCCCAAGGGCGCGACGCTGACGCACCACAACATCCTCAACAACGGACACTCCATCGGCCGGCTCCTGAACTACACCGAACGCGACCGCGTGGTGATTCCGGTGCCGTTCTACCATTGCTTCGGCATGGTGATCGGGAACCTGAATGCACTCAGCTTCGGTGCGGCCACCATCATCCCCAGCCGCGGATTCAATCCGTCGGCGGCGTTGGAAGCGGTGCAGGACTTCGGCGGGACGTCCCTGTACGGGGTGCCCACCATGTTCATTGCGGAACTGGCTTTGGAGGACTTTGGCTCCTACGATCTCTCGACGCTGCGGACCGGCGTGATGGCCGGCTCGCTGTGTCCCATGGAAGTGATGCGCAGGGTCATCGAAGAGATGCACATGGTGGATGTTGCCATTTGCTACGGCATGACTGAGACCTCGCCTGTGTCCACCATGACCCGCGCCGGGGACACCCTCGAACACCGGACCAGCACGGTGGGTCGGACCATGCCGCACCTGGAGAGCCGCATTGTGGACGCCGGCTCGGCAGAGGTGGTGGAGCGGGGCGTGATCGGTGAGCTGTGCACCCGGGGCTATGCGGTCATGAGCGGCTATTGGGGTCAGCCGGACAAAACTGCGGAAGCGATCGACGCCGAAGGATGGATGCACACAGGCGACCTCGCCCGCATGGATGAAGAGGGGTACGTGGTGATCGAAGGCCGCATCAAGGACATGGTGATCCGCGGTGGCGAGAACATCTACCCGCGTGAAATCGAGGAATTCCTGTACTTGCATCCCTCCATCCAGGACGTGCAGGTGATCGGCGTTCCGGATGACAAATACGGTGAGGAACTCATGGCGTGCATCATCCTCAAACCCGGGGCTGCGGCCCTGACTGCCGGGGACTTGGCCGAGTACTGCCGTGGGAAGCTGGCGCACTACAAGATTCCCCGCTATGTGGATGTACGCGACAGCTTCCCCATGACGGTTTCCGGCAAAGTTCGGAAGGTGGACATGCGGCAGGAAGCAGTGAACCGCCTGCAGCTGTAAAAGGCGCTGACGCTTCCGCCCATGGGCGGAAGTACACCTAGTTGGTGTTCCGACTGATGGTCCGGATTCCCACGGCAAGTCCGACGCCGGCAGTTGCCACAGCGGCTACGAGGCCCCAGAGCGTGTCCATCCCAATGGTCCCGGAGAAGAGTTCGCGTTCGGCATTGACGAGGTAGGTCAAGGGGTTGAACAGGCTGGCCACCTTCATCCACCCCGGGCCCGCCTCGATGGGCAACATGATCCCGGACAGGATCATGAGCGGGAAGAGCAGGGTTTGCTGGACGCCCCAGAAGATCCATTCCTTGTTCTGCGAAACCAAAGCCAAAGCGTAGGACAACGCGCCGAGTCCGATGCCGAAAATGCCCAGGATCACCAGCCCCAGCAGGACGTGCATGGGGTGGAACACGAAGCCGAACGGGATGCACACCACGGAGATCAGCAAGCCCTGCACCACCAAGGGGGCCCACTCCTTCAGGGCCCGGCCAATCATGAGCGAGGACCGGGACAATGGCGTGGCCAGGATCCGCTCATAAGAGCCGGTCATCAGCTCATACTGCAGGTTGGACCCGGTCATGGATGTACCGAACAAGGCGATCATCACCACCACGCCCGGCAGGAACCACTGGAGGGTGGACTGGCCGCCGAAAGCCGGAGCGCCCACCGCCGCACCCAGGAGCGGACCGAAGAGACCCAGGAACACCAGCGGTTGGATAAGGGAAAAAATCAACGAAAACGGATCCCGCAGGGGCAATAGCATCTCCCGCCAGAACACGAACCAGGTGTCCGTCACAATGCTTCCGGCACCTCGCTTTTGCACGGCAACTCCCGGCGCCACGGCTTGTTCAATCATCAGACTTCAGCTCCTTCCCGCAGGCTGCGGCCAGTGAGTTCCAGAAAAACGTCGTCCAGCGTCGGTGGTTTCAATTCCAGCGACTGGGCGGGAGCGCCGGCGTCGTGCATGTCCTTCAACAACCCGGGCGCCAGCCGGGAACCGTGGGCCAGCCGAAGACGGAAACGGACCACGCCGTCGTACGCATTTTCCTGGATGTCGCCCTCGGCGGCGGCCCGGCCCAACAGGCCGCGGACTTCTGACGCGGAACCGGCCGCAACTTCCACGGCCATCAGGTCTCCGGCCAGGTTCGCCTTGAGCCGGGATGCGGTATCGTCCGCGATGATGGTGCCGTGGTCGATCACGATCACGCGCTCGGACATCGAATCGGCCTCGTCCATGTAATGCGTGGTGAGCACGATGGTGGTCCCGTGTTCCTCGCGCATCCGCATGATGTGCTCCCACAGATTGGCTCGGTTTTGTGGGTCCATCCCGGTGGACGGCTCATCGAGGAACAGCAACCCGGGGGAGTGCATCAATCCCAACGCCACGTCCATGCGGCGGCGTTGTCCGCCCGAGAGCTTGATGACTGTTCGTTTGGCGAGGTCGGCCAAGTCCAGGGAGGCCATGAGGGTTTCGGCGCGGGCCTTGGCATCGGTGGTGTTCATACCGTAGAAGCGGCCCTGCATAATGAGTTCGTCGATCACGCGGTAGCTGTGGCCGCCGCCGTTGCCCTGGCCGATGTAGCCGATCCGGGCACGAACGCCTGCGGGGTCCTTGGCGACGTCTACGCCGGCCACGGTGGCTGACCCGGAGGTGGGCTTCAGCAGGGTGGTGAGCATGCGCAGCGTGGTGGATTTACCGGCTCCGTTGGGGCCAAGGAAAGCGACCAGTTCGCCGGGACCCACATCAATGTCCACGCCCTTGACGGCCTCTACGGTTTCCTTTTTCACGGTGAACGTTTTGGTGAGTTTTTTCGTGTGGATCACGGTGGCTCCAGGGAGGGCTGGTGATGGCTCGTAGACGCCACGCTATACCCGTACCTTCGGCCAGTCCACGGCTCTGCGGACAGCTCCCGTCCGCAATGAAAAGTCAGTGCCGGCGATGATCCTGAACGGTCATCCGTGGACCGAAAGTGGGTTTGCGGAAGCCACTCAAATAGAGCATTCTGACCAGCCGCTGCCTCTGCCCGCGCCACGGTTCGAGCAGTTCCAGCATGCCGGCGTCATCCGTCTTTTGGCCCGTCAGTGCGTAGCCCACGTACGAGGCCAGGTGGTAGTCCCCCACGGAAATCGAGTCGGGGCAGCCATGCGTCCGTTGGACCACCTCGGATGCGGTCCAGATGCCGATCCCAGGGATGGTTTGCATCCTGGCGCTCGCCTGCGCTGAGTCCAGGCCTGCCAGCCGTTCAAGCGCTGCGGCGGACTGCAGCGCCCGCATCACCGTCGCCGAGCGCTGTGGTCCAACCCCGGCTTTGTGCCACTCCCACGACGGGATGGCCAGCCATTCCCCGGCGGTGGGAGGAACCAGCAGACCTGCGGGGGCCCTGCCCGGGGCAGATGTTCCGTAGCGATACATCAAGTACCGGTACCCGCGACGTGCCTCCAAGGTGGTGACCTTTTGCTCCAAAATGGTGGGCACCAGGGAGTCAACCACCCGCCCGGTGGAGGGCAGCCGCAGAGCCAGGTTCCGGCGTCGTGCTTCTGTGACAAGCCGTGGGAGCGTGGCATGGAAAGCGGGCTCGTCGAAGGCGGACCAATCATCATGGGCGCCCAGCAAGCGCGGCACTCCAGCAATGGCGTCCCGGGCACCGGGTCCCCAAGCCTGGGCGTCCACAAACGTGTCAGGGCCCACCCCGCCTGCGGAAAGCCTCATAGTGACCGGGCCCGACGCTGCGGTGAAGGCCATCCAGAAACCGTTGGCGTGGGCGGCGAAAGACGGATCAGCGTTGCCGCGCATCAGCGGAAACATGGTCTGGTCCAGACGGAAGGCACCGCCCGGATGCCACCTCACGGCTGCGTCTGCCGCGGCCGCAACAACGGGCGGGGCGTCTGCGATGGTCATGTTTTCATGGTCCCACGTCCGGCTGACAATCATCTGGCTGGACCCCTTACGACGGCGGCCGCCCGGGTCTAGACTCCCTGATGTGGCGTGGGTGGGCCGCGCCACATCCCAGGTACAAGGAGCGCGAATCGTGGCCGCAATAGTGCACTTCGAGATTCCCACGGACGACAAAGACCGTGCCAACACCTTCTATGAAAGCGCCTTCGGCTGGAACCTCAGCCCTATGCAAGGGATGGACTACACCATAGCCATCACGGCACCCTCCGACGAACAGACCGGTACGCCGAAGGAGCCCGGAGCCATCAACGGGGCACTGTTCCCGCGGACGGACGCGCTGAAGACACCTGTGCTCACCATCGACGTGGACAACATTGATGCAGCGCTGGCTCAGGTGGAGTCTGCTGGTGGCAGCGTGGTCCAGGCCAAGGACGCCGTCCCCACCATGGGCTGGTATGCCTACTTCAAGGACACCGAGGGCAACGTCCTGGGTGTGTGGCAGACCGACACCTCCGCCGGCACGTAGCCAGGGGGCCGAAGCAAGCCCGGCACCTGGCAGGCGGTAACTTTGTACCTATGAAGTACGCCCAGTCCGTGTTGGACCTCATCGGCAATACCCCGCTCATCAAGCTCAACCACGTCACCGAGGGCATCAAAGCCACCGTCCTGGTGAAGCTCGAATACGTTAATCCCGGCGGATCCATCAAAGACCGGATCGCCGTGAAGATGATCGAGGATGCGGAAAAAGACGGCCGGCTCCAACCGGGCGGAACCATCGTAGAGCCGACGTCGGGCAACACCGGGGTGGGATTGGCACTTGTAGCCCAGCAAAAGGGCTACAAGTGCATCTTCGTTGTGCCGGACAAGGTGGGCGAGGACAAGCGTGCCGTCCTGCAGGCGTACGGCGCCGAAGTAGTTGTCACGCCCACGTCCGTGGCCCCTGACAGCCCGCAAAGTTATTACGGCGTTTCCGACCGCCTCGTCAGCGAGATCCCTGGCGCCTTCAAGCCGGACCAGTTCTCCAACCCCGCCGCCCCCGGCAGCCATTACGAGTCCACTGGCCCGGAAATCTGGCAGGACACCGACGGCCGGGTCACGCACGTGGTCATCGGCGCCGGAACAGGCGGCACCATCACCGGCACAGGCCGCTTCCTCAAGGAAGTCTCCGCGGACCGTGCAGAGTCCGACGGCGGCCAGGTCAAGATCATCGGCGCGGACCCGGAAGGTTCGGTGTACTCAGGCGGCACCGGCCGGCCCTACTTCGTGGAGGGCGTAGGCGAGGACATGTGGCCCGGAAACTACGATCCCTCCGTTCCGGATGCCGTCCTTGCAGTCTCCGATGCCGACTCTTTCTCCATGACCCGCCGCCTTGCCCGCGAAGAGGGCCTCCTGGTGGGCGGCTCGTCCGGTATGGCCGTGGTGGCTGCACTGCAGGCTGCCAAGGACCTGGATGAGTCAGCTGTCGTGGTGGTCATCCTCCCGGATTCCGGCCGCGGCTATCTGGCCAAGATCTTCAACGACCAGTGGATGCGCTCTTACGGCTTCCTCTCCGGCGGCGAAGAGTCCTCCGTGGGGGAGGTCCTCAAGTCCAAGACGGGCGAAATGCCGGACCTGGTCCACATCCACCCCAACGAGACCGTCCGCGATGTCATCAACATCATGAACGAATTCGGTGTCTCCCACATCCCGGTCCTCTCACAGGAACCACCCGTAGTCATGGGCGAGGTCGTGGGAGCTGTGGACGAGCGAAGCCTCACCAGCAAACTGTTCCGTGGCGAAGCGAAGCTGTCGGACAAGATCTCCGAACACATGGGGGAACGGCTGCCCGTTATCGGCTCACTGGAGACCATTTCAGCCGCGCGTGAGCTGCTGTCCGACGTCGATACCGTCATGGTGACCTTCGCAGGCGCCCCGGTAGGTATCCTGACGCGCCACGACCTTCTGGCGTACCTGAGCAACTAGGCGCCGGCGCCGGTCCAACCCCGGCGCCCATCCAATCGTCCAACGACCCAAGAGGAGCTTCCATGTCTGCCACCAACAACGCCGGGTTCAACACCCGCGCCGTCCACGCCGGACAGGCCTTCGAACCCCGGACCGGTGCTGTGGTGCCGCCGCTGCACTTCAGCTCCACCTATGCCCAGGACGGCATCGGCAACCTGCGGTCCGGGTACGAGTACGGACGCGGCGGCAACCCGACCCGCGACGCCCTTCAGGAGCAGTTGGCCGCCCTCGAAGGGGGTACCGCAGCGTTTTCCTTCGGCTCGGGCCTGGCTGCCGAGGACTCATTGATCCGTGCGATCGCCCGCCCCGGTGACCACATCGTCCTGGGTAACGACGCTTACGGCGGCACCTACCGCCTGATCAACCGCGTCTTGGGCGACTGGGGCATTGGCAACACCCCCGTGGACATGTCGGACCTCGACGCCGTGGCAGCAGCTGTCGCAGCGAACAACACCAGGATCGTCTGGGTGGAGACGCCATCCAACCCGATGATGAAGATCACCGACATTGAAGCCCTCGCCGCCGTAGCGCACGACGCCGGTGCCCTCCTGGTGGTGGACAACACCTTCGCGTCTCCCTACTTGCAGACCCCGCTTGCCCTGGGTGCTGACGTGGTGGTCCACTCCACCACCAAGTACATCGGCGGCCACTCCGACGTCGTGGGTGGCGCGATTGTGGTCAAGGACGATGAGTTGGCAGAGAAGATCGGCTTCATCCAGTTCGCGGTCGGTGCGGTTTCCGGTCCCATGGATGCTTTCCTCACAACCCGCGGACTGAAGACACTGGGCGTTCGCATGGACCGTCACAGTGACAACGGACAGGCAGTGGCTGAGTGGCTGCTGCAGCGTCCCGAGGTGGAAGCGGTGCTCTACCCCGGCCTCCCTGACCACCCCGGACACGAGCTTGCAGCGAAGCAGATGAAGAAGTTCGGCGGCATGGTCTCCGTTCAGTTCAAGGGTGGCGAGGCAGCGGCACGCACCGTCGCCGAATCCACCTCGGTGTTCACGCTGGCGGAATCCCTGGGTGGCATCGAGTCCCTGATGAACTATCCGTCGGAGATGACCCACGCCTCCGTGAAGGGCACCGAACTGGCGGTTCCGGTCAACCTCCTGCGCCTTTCCTGCGGGATCGAGGAAGCCGAGGACCTGATCGCCGACCTTGAGCAGGCCTTTGCCAAGATCAGTAACGGCTGACACTGTGGCTTCTCCTTCACACCCGGTTTCACAACCAGTGGTTTCCACCACCAAACGCGGCTGGATCCTCACGGTGGCCGGCGCGCTGACCCTCATGGTCGCCGTGTGGTTCCTGTATACGGACTACGAACCGTTCCTCAACGACTTCGAGGTCTACTACTACGGCGGGGGCAAGGTCCTCGAGGGTGGCGACCTCTACGCGGTGCGGGAAGGCTTGCCGTTCACGTATCCGCCCTTCGCTGCGCTGCTCTTTACCGGGTTGGCGGCCATGGGCTTCTTCGCGGGCAGCATGGTCTTCATCCTTGCTGCGCTGGTGGGTGCCGCCGTGGTGGCTGCCTGGCTTGCAAGGCACTACTTCGGCCTGTCGATGTGGCGGGCAGCGTTCGCAGACTACCGCTTCAGGACCACGGCCCTGGTGGGTACGGGAGCCATCCTCCTCCTGGGACCGTGGCGTGACACGTTCGTTTTCGGGCAGATCAACATCATCCTGATGGGGGTGATCCTGGTTGATTTCCTGCTCTACACCAAGGCCAGGGCCGGTGCCCTCCGCTGGCCCGCCGGCCTGCTGATCGGCATGGCCGCGGGAGTGAAGCTCACTCCGCTCGCCTTCGGCCTGTACTTCCTGGTGCGCCGTGACTTCAAGGCCCTGGCGTGGATGGCCGTGGGCTTCTTCGGCTCGATCGCACTGGCCTGGGCTGTTTTGCCACAGGCGTCGCTTGCCTTCTGGACCAGGATCCTGCCGGACACCGGCCGGATCGGTGGACCGGCGTATGTGGACAACCTCTCCCTGAAGGGGATGCTGCTGCACTTCGGCATGCCGGATTCATCCATCACCAACGTGGTGTGGCTGGTCCTCTCCTTGGCCACGGTGGTGTTGGCTGGACTCATCATCAAATGGGCCCTGGACGCTGACGAGAATTTCATCGCAGTATCGGCCACAGCCATCCTGATGCTGCTGATCAGCCCGGTGTCGTGGTCCCACCACTGGGTGTGGGTTGCAGTGGCCCTGCCCAGCATGGCTTTTGCGATGCACCGGGTTCCTTCCCGCAGCGGACGGATGCGCACGGCGGGCTGGGTCATCGTGGTGTGCTCCACCATCGCTTTCTACATGACGCCCAAGAACCTGGCCGTCTGGGCTGGGGCGGCCGAGTGGGGCAAGGACCCGCAGACCCAATGGCAGCTCATCATTTCCAGCCTGGGCGTGGTGTGTGCCATTGCCATGCTTGTGTATTGGGCCCTGGCGTACCGTCCATCCCGGACGGATGCCCTCGAATCCCGCGCGCGTTCGCTTTCCTCACCGCTCAACGGCGAGTGAGGCGCCCGGGCGCGGGATCCGCTGGCCGGACCTAGCCCGAAATGCCTTCCTGGCCGTCTTCCTCACGGCCGGTCAGGCGTCGCCGGAACGTCGCATCGTCAGCTGACGTCACCTGGATGTCGTACCAACCTCCCAGTGTTTCCCAGCCGATCTTCTTCGTGTGCCCCGGCTTGAGCTTCACGGTGTCGGCGTTTTCGGTGTACTGCAGTGATTCCAGCGCCAAGGTCACGGTCGCGGTGCCGTTGTTGCGCAGTTCCAGTTCCACCGCTTTCTTGCCGCGGCGGCCAGCCAACGCGACGTCGACGCCGGACGCCGCGCCCGCCGTCGTGCCTTTCAGTTCGTATTGGTAGCGGTTGGGGCCGGTGACGATGACATCAAAGGTGCCGGCGGCCACGGGGAGCTCGAGGTTCCGGGTGCCGAGGACGTCGATGTGCCTCGGCTCCGTGACCTCGCCTGCATAGCCGTAGACAGTGAAGTGCGTGGAACGGGAGCCGCTGTTGCCCAGTGCCAAGGTGACCTTTCCGGACTGGACCGCTGCCGAAACCTTCGGCCGGTAAGGAAGTGGCCGGGCAGGGCGGGTTCCGGTTTCCTGAAGGGGCGCTATCTGGACCGTCGGAGGATTCGGGCGCCAGCGGCTGATTTTGGCAGGTACCGCGCCCGGGTGCTCAAGGGCGGGCGGCGTGCCCGGGCTGGCGAAGTTGAAGACGCCGGTCAGGTCGCCGCAGACCTCGCGGCGCCACGGCGAGATGTTCGGCTCCTCCACACCCGTCCAGCGCTCCAGGAAGCGGAGCACCGAGGTGTGATCGAAGACCTCGGAGCTAACGTAACCGCCCACGGTCCAGGGTGAGACGACGGTCATGGGCACGCGGGGGCCAAGTCCGATGGGCCTCGCTGTGGTCCATTCAGTGGATTCGCCTGACGCCGGGCGTGGCTGGACAGGAGGCGGGACGTGGTCGAAGTAGCCGTCGTTCTCGTCGAAGTTCAGGAAGATCGCGGTGCTGTCCCACGTGTCAGGGTTGCTGGCCACGGTGTCCAGGAGTCGGTAGACGAAGTTGGCGCTGCCTACAGGAGTGGATGCTCCCGGGTGTTCGGAATCGGCGGCTGACGGAACCAGCCAGCTGACCTGCGGCAATGTTCCTCCGGTGATGTCTGCACTGAGGCGTTCCAGGAGAGTATCGGGACGCCCGCGCCACATGGCCTTGTCGAAGAGCGACCTTTCAGCCTCTGTGAGAGCTGCGCGGCCCTGCTCCAGCTGGGCGAGAAGGCGGTCCTGTTCGGCGGCAGACTTGCCTGCCAGCTTGTCGTAGAACTCCTCGGTGGTGCGCAGGTTGCCTTCCACGGAGCTGAGCATCTTCCGGCCGATCGCCTTGAAGGTCTGGAAGTACTCCACGGCGTTGTCCGTGAAGTTGTCCCAGTCCTGGTAGATCTTCCACGAGACGCCGGACTGTTCCAGACGCTCGGGGTACGTGGTCCAGTCGTAACCACCGTGGGCATAACCGTAGGCGGCGTTCGTCACCGCACGCGCGGTGCTGCCCGGCTCGGTGCCTGTTGTGCCGCTCCACAGGTAGTTGCGGTTGGGGTTCGTGGAGCCGTTGACGGAGCAGTGGTAGGCGTCGCAGATGGTGAAGGTGTCCGCGAGCTCGTACTGCAGCGGGATGTCCGCACGCTCGTAGAACGTCATGGTGGAGGCACTCTTGGCCGGAATCCACTTGTCGCACCAGCCGTTGTTCCACGCCGTGGTGGTGCCGGCGAAGGAGTGGTCGAGGTCGCCCAGGTACTGGATGTCGGAGCCGGGCCTGCCTGCCAGTTCAGCGGCCTTGCGCAAAGAGAAGGGGAGGACGGTTTCGCCGGTTGCGCGTGGCTGCTCGAACATCGACGTGCCGCTGCGCAGTCGGGCTATGGATTTATCCCCATAGCCACGGACGCCGCGCAGCGAGCCGAAGTAGTGGTCAAAGGAGCGGTTCTCCTGCATCAACACGATCACGTGCTTGATGGACTGCAGGTTTCCCGGCGGGACCGGCTTGGCCATGGCGGCCTGCACCGAGGGTGGCAGCAGGGATCCCGTGGCTGCCAGCGCCGTCGCTGCAGCTGCCGTGCCGAGGAAGCCGCGGCGGGAGAATCCTTGTGCTTCGGTTGAACGATTAACCATTTCAGGGGAGTTCGAGGACATTCAGGAGTGCCTTTCGTGGTCAGAGATGACCGGGTAAGCCTAAGCAGCCCGGATGAACCTCGGGTGAAACAGGGGCAAACCGGCGGGGTGTGTCGCGCAGATCACACGGCAGCCGCCCCACCCTAGTTGAGGGCGATCACCAGCATCTGGTTGGTTCCCGGGATGCAGGTCTGCAGCACAGCCTTGGGAAAGCCGCCGAAAACTGCTGAGACGTCACTGGTTGTCCCGCCCAGTGGGACCTGTCCACGCGCGTGCGCCGTGTAGGTTCCATAACCGGCCAATGTGACCGTTTGGCCCACGCCGATGCCGGAGAATCGGTCCCATCCGCCGCAGTAGTCGTGCTCGGTGATGAACACCGCGAAGGCATCGGTCGGGGTGTAGTGGACCGGGCCGATGCACGCGTCCACCAGCTCCTGGCCGCCCGATCCGGCAATGTAGATGGTCCGGGCGGCCAGCTTGGCGGGTGCTGGGACCGGTTCGCTGACGGGTGGGACATATTCCGTTGGTGGAATCAAGACGGCGGGTGGCTCGGGTGCGGCGGGTGGCTCGGGTACGGGAGCAGGGGGCGCGGGTGCGGGAGCAGGGGGCGCGGCGGGTGGTGGAGGTGCCGGGGCAGGAGGTGCTTCCTTGGGCGTGGCACGTTCCGCCGGTGGGCTCACGACGGCGGGTGCGACTTGCCGCTCAAACGATGCTGCCTCGAGAGCCATGGAGGATCCCGGGCGCGTTAACTCCGGGCGCGTTGCCGGAGCAGCGCTTTGACCGGAGAGCGGCGGCGTCATGGCGATGGCTGCAATCATGGCGCCGGCCAGCACCAAGGCCTTGACGGTACTGCGCGGCCCTGCCCGGTGGAACCGGAGCAGTGTGCCCGTCGGCGGCGTTGTGTGCGGTTCTGGTTCGCCCTGCAGAGTCATGGGAACTCCAAGCGGGAGTGGATCCGCTGTGAAAGCCGGAACGGATATTCAGGAATCCCCAGACACTTTCGATTGTAGGAACTCCCGGGCCGATATGAACCGGATGCGGATACTCGTCTTTCCGGCGTGCACTACTTGGTTGCGCGTCACGAAGGCGATACACCGTAGCTTTCTTGAGAAAAGTCAGCTACTTTGTCCCCATGCCTCTTCGCTCCGACTGGTCCGCCCGCACGTGCAGCCTGGCCCGCGGGCTCGATGTCCTTGGCGACCCTTGGGGAAGCCTGGTCCTCCGCGAAATCTTCTTCGGCAACGGCCGGTACGAAGCCATTAAGCAACGATTGGAGGTTGCGGACAACGTCCTGAGCAAACGGCTTGGCTGGCTGGTTGAGTCGGGTCTGCTGGACCGGCGCCCCTATCACGACGGCACGCGCACCCGGCAGGAATACGTCCTCACCGCCAGAGGCGAAGACGCGCTCCCCGTCCTGAACGCCATCATCATATGGGCCGAAAAGAACCTGGACGCACCCAACGAGGTGTCCCACATGAAGGTGGTCCACACCGACTGCGGTCAGTCAACATCCTCAGCCGATACCTGCACTCACTGCGGCACCGCGCTGACTGCCGCCAACACCAGCTGGCACAGCTTGACGCGCAGCGAGCATCCGCTGCCACTGGCCGTCGCGCCGGAAACCCGCCTGCCCCCATCCCCTGAAACGGAGATCCCCGCATGACCCCGCCCGAAAAGACAGACCAGGACAAACCAGCGGGTGCTCCCACCGGCAGGCGACGCCGGATCCACCCCGCCTGGATCGTGGCAGCGGTGGCCTTCCTGGCGTTGGTAGGGGCAGCAGGATTCCGTGCGGCACCCGGCGTGCTCATGGTTCCGTTACAGGAGGAGTTCGGCTGGTCAACCACAGTGTTGTCGCTGGCCGTCAGCATCAACCTGGTCCTGTTTGGCCTGACGGCGCCATTCGCGGCAGCGCTCATGGAACGCTTCGGCATCCGCAAAGTAACCTCGCTGGCGCTGTGCCTCATCGGTTTGGGGTCGGCCCTCACCGTGTTCGTGAACCAGTCCTGGCAGATCCTGCTGACCTGGGGTGTGCTGATCGGCCTCGGCACAGGCTCCATGGCCCTCGTGTTCGCGGCCACCATCGCCAACACGTGGTTCGCCAAGAGCCGTGGACTGGTGATCGGGATACTGACCGCCGGGAGTGCCGCCGGGCAGCTGGTGTTCCTCCCCTTCATCGCCGCCCTCGCCCAGAACCCGGGGTGGCGCGGGGCCTCGCTCCTCATCGCCGCCGGTGCGCTCGCCGTGGTGCCGCTGGTGCTGCGCTGGTTGCGGAACTCACCCGCCGACGTCGGGGTCCTGCCGTACGGCGCCGAGGAACCCGTGACGCGGGAGCCTCGTGCACACGAAGCTGACCCTCAAACAGCCGACGCCGGAGCAACTACGACGGCGACGAAGGATTCCGCGAACGCGGCTGTCCGTGCCTTGCAGGTCCTCAAACGGGCCAGCAAAGTCCGCACCTTTTGGGCCTTGGCGGCGGGCTTCGCGATCTGCGGAGCAACCACCAATGGATTGATCGGCACGCACTTCATTCCGTCGGCCCACGATCACGGCATGCCCGAGACCACAGCGGCTGGCTTGTTGGCCGTCGTCGGGATTTTTGACATTGTGGGGACCATTGCTTCCGGCTGGCTGACCGACCGATTCAACCCCAAGGTGCTGCTGGCGGTGTATTACCAATTCCGGGGAATCGGGTTGCTGGTGCTGCCTTTGCTGCTGGGCTCGACCGTGGAGCCGAGCATGATCATTTTCGTGGTGGTCTACGGGCTCGACTGGGTTGCCACCGTGCCTCCCACCGCAGCCATCTGCCGCTCAGTTTTCGGCGCCGACGGCTCCGTGGTCTTCGGCTGGGTGTTTGCTGCCCACCAGCTCGGAGCCGCAGTGGCAGCACTGCTGGCAGGATTCATCCGGGACGCCACAGGTCATTACAACTATGCATGGCTGGGTGCGGCTGCCATGTGCACCGTGGCTGCGGTCATCAGTGCCACCATCCGGAAGGACGCCGTGAAGAAAGAGCCCGTGCAGGTTGCTTGACGCTGCGGTTCCTGAAGGTTGTGGGGCCCGCTCTGCGTGCCATCCCCACCGGGAAGGACGCAGAGGGGCCCCACAACGCTCCGTCTAGCTCGGCTGGCCTGCGTCAGTGATCCGGAACGTCAGCGTCCGCGCTTCGGGGCGCAACGCGTACTCCGGCCAAACGTCCGGCCCGCACGCCCTGGATCCGAGGCCGTGCTGGGCAGCATCGAGGTAGAGGAAGCTGCCCTTGCTTGCCGGCAACTCGTGCGGGTGACCAGCTGCTGAGATCTCCTGCGCTGTGTGCCGGGAGAGAGTAAACCCGGGCAAGCGGCCACGGGAGTCCGGGGCGGCATCGAGCGTCAGCCAGGGTTGCCCGGCCTGCTGCAGGTCAAGCGAGCGTATAGCACTGCGATGTCCCGATTCCTGGGGCTTGGCGTACGGCACCGTGAGGTCATCGATGCCTGCTCCGTACCGTCCCACCAGCGTGGCGTGCATGCTGTCCGGGTAGGATTCCCGTGGTCCGGCGCCGAACCACGACGCTTGGTCCACGGACCCGGGCAGGTCGAATCGGACTCCTATCCTTGGCCAGATGATGTCCCAGCCAGTGCTTGGGACGATGTCCACACGCAGGAACAGTTCGCCACCGGAGAGCTGCCAGTTTTCCTCTACGGACACCCATTGGGCAGCATCTGCAGCGGCGTAGCGGGTTTGGACCACAACCCCGGATTCGGCGGCAGAAATTTTTTCCACGCGGGCTGTGAGCCGGTCCAGGCCTGCAGCCCGCCACACCTCTTCCATGGACGGGGCAGGGGTGCCGTTGCCGTTGTTGAGCCACGGATCGGCGTGGTCGTAGCTGCCACGGCCCGCACCGGCGTCGTTGTCCGTAGGTGCGCGCCATAACTCCAGCCGCGGTCCGGAGACCGGCAATCCGGCGAGGGAGACCAAGCGGCCGTCGGCAAAGGTGGCAGGACCCAACGAAAGTGTTCCCTTGGCAACGTCAGCCGCACGTTGGGAGGATGTTGCAGGGCGCGGGGCGCTGAGACGCGGACGGGCTTCGGTCAGTTCGAGCTGCGCCACAGAGATCACATGGCCGGCTTCAGCCCACGAGGTGTCCTTGCGGAGGACAACCTCCGCCGTCAGCCAGTGCTCGCCGGCTCCGGCCTCAAGGGTGGTGAACTCCGGCAGCCCGATCAGTGCGGTGTCGCCGGCGGCGAGTGGCCCGCCCGCTGAAGTGACGACGTCGAGCTCTCCGGAATCAACAAGTACACCGTCCACTTCGGTACGCCAGCGCAGGACGACGTCGGACGCGTCCGCCGTGTGCCGCAAATTGGCGACGGAGACGTAACGGCGCGTGCTGCCGTCGGACGCTTCCGTGGAGAAGCCCAAGCGCAGGGGAGAGACGATCTGCTTGTACTCGAAGAGGCCAGGGCTGGGCGTGGAGTCGGAGAGCACCATGCCGTCCATCACGAAGTTGGCGTCGTGCACAACCTCGCCGAAATCGCCACCATAGGCGAAAAACTCCGTGCCCTCGGCCGTCGTGGTGCGGATGCCGTGATCCCGCCATTCCCAGACGAAGCCGCCATGCAGGCGGGGGAAACGGTCCACCAGATCCTCATACTGGTCGATCGCGCCCGGACCGTTGCCCATCGCGTGCACGTATTCGCACAGGATGAACGGCTTGCTCCGCTGCCGGGCGGACTCCGCCGCGGAGCAACCCAGCAGGAGCGAGCCGGAATCGTCGCGGCCAATCGCTTCAGTTTCGGGAACGGAGGAGTACATCCGTGAGTAGACGTCGGTGTAAGCGCCGGTGTAATCGCCTTCGTAGTGGACAGGCCGGCCGCTGTCCCGGGCATGGGTCCACGCCGACATTGCCGCCAGGTTGGAGCCCGTGCCGGATTCGTTGCCGAGGGACCACATGACGATTGAGGGGTGGTTCTTGTCCCGCTCCACCGTGCGTTCCATCCGGTCTACGTAGGCTTCGCGCCACGCGGGGTCGTCGCTGGGGTTGCCCACCCAGCCGTGCCGTTCAAAGCCGTGGGTCTCCAGATCGCATTCGAGGATCACCCAGAAACCCATCTCATCCGCGATGTCCAGCAAGCGCGGGTGTGGCGGGTAGTGGCTGGTCCGGATCGCGTTGACGTTGAACTGCTTCATCAGGGCAAGGTCGGACCGGGCGAAGTCCTCATCGAAGACCCTGCCGCGGTCCGGGTGCGTCTCGTGCCGGTTGACTCCGTGGAACACCACGCGCCGGCCGTTCACCAGGAACTGGTCACCCTTGATCTCCACGGTACGGAAACCCAGGCGCAGCGATATGGTCTCGCCTTCACTTGCCACGGTGGCGTTGTAGAGGCGCGGAACCTCCGCGGACCAGGGTTCGACGTCGGTGATCGCCACCGGGCCGACGTCGGCAGGGGAGTCCCAGACGACGTCGACGTCCAGTTCCGGAACTGACAGCCGAACCGGGTAGGCGGCGTTGTCCGCGGTGATTTCCGGGTCAATAACGCCTGAGCCGGCGGTGTAGGACGTCCGCAACCAGACGTCGTCGATGCCCTTCTTCGGGCGGGCCTGGAGCGTCACGTCGCGGAAGATGCCGGGCATCCACCACTGGTCCTGGTCCTCCACATAACTCGAGGCCGACCATTGATGGACTCGGACAGCCATCACGTTGCGTGCCGGGCGGAGTGCCTCGGTCACATCGAATTCCTGCGCCAGCCGGCTGCCCGTGCCAACGCCGATTTCGACGCCGTTGAGCCAGACCTTGTAGCGGGACTCGACGCCGTCGAACCTCAGCACTGTCCTCCCGGCGTCGTTCCAGTGTGCCGGGAGTTCGAATGTACGGCGGTAGTCGCCCGTAGGGTTCTCATCCGGGACGTGCGGCGCATTGGCAGGGAAGGGGAACTGGACGTTGGTGTAGATGGGGCGCCCGTAGCGGCCCTCACCCTCCAAGACCCAGTGGGCCGGAACCGGGATGGTGTCCCAGCTGGAGTCGTCCAACGCTTCATCGGCAATGGCTTCGATGTCCTCATCGGGAGGAAGGACTCCACGTCCACCCGGCGTACCGGGTGCGCCGGGAAGAAGCCGGAACCGCCACTGGCCGTTGAGGGACAGCGTGGGGGCGTCAGTGTGGAGCCAGGACCGGGCCGGGACTCTCTTGCCGGTACCGGGTCCGGTATCGGTGATGTAGTTGACGTCGGGTGACGGGGTCATTACTTAACGGCTCCTTCTGTCAGCCCGCCACGCCAGAAGCGCTGCAGGACAACCATGGCGATGCTGAGCGGAATGATGGAGAGCAGTACTCCACCGGTGGTCAGTTCGTAGAATTCGGGCAAACGGTCAACCTGGCTCAGCCAGTTGTTGAGGCCGAGCGTGATGGGGTAGAGCTCCGAGTCGGACAGCATGACCAGGGGCAGGAAGTAGTTGTTCCAAATGCCTACCAACTGGAACAGGAACACGGTGACCAGTGCCGGCGTCAGCACCTTCAGCCCAATGGTGTGGAAGATGCGGAGCTCACCGGCGCCGTCGATCCTGGCGGCCTCAATCAGCGAGGTGTCCACGGTGGCCTGTGCATAGATCCTGCAAAGGAACAGGCCGAAGGGGGATACCAGCGATGGCAGCAGGACGCTCCAGTAGGTGTTCGCAAGGCCCATCTGGCTGAACAGCAGGAAGAGCGGCAGGGCGGTGGCCGTGCCGGGAACCAGTACACCGCCCAGGATCGTGCCGAACACCAGGTTCCGGCCACGGAACTGGTACTTGGCCAAGGCATAGCCTCCGGCTGCGGCAAAGTACGTGGCCAGGAGGGCGCCGACGCCCGCGTAGATCGCGGAGTTCAGGAACCACCGGCCAAAAATGCCGTTGTCGTAGCTGAGCACACGGCCGATGTTTTCCCACAGGGAGAATGTCGGGGCGAACCAGAATCCGTTGGTGGAGAAGAGATCGGCCGTGGACTTGGTGGAGGCCACGACAACCCAGTACACGGGAATCAGGAAGTACAGGGCAACCACCACCAAGAGGGCGGTGACAATGATGGTGGACGAGCGTCGTCGTCCGGCGGATCGGTCCGGGCCCGCGGGTGGTGTGCTGCGGACCGGGGCTGTGGGTTGTTTGGTTGCTGTGCCGGTCATGAGGACTTCCTGTTCGTCAGTGCGAGGAAGGCGAAGGAAAGGGCGAATGCGGCCACGGCGATGATGACCGACTGGGCTGCGGCGACGTTGTAGTCGTTGTACGCGAAGGCCGTGGTGTAGGCGCTGAGGTTGGGCGTGTATTGGCTGTCGATGGCGGGAGCGACCGTCTTAAGGACCTGTGCTTCGGCGAAGAGCTGAAGGGTTCCGATGATGGAAAACACCGTGGTGAGCATCAGGGCCGGACGAATAAGGGGCAGTTGGATGCTCCTGGCCACGCGCCAGGTGGAAGCACCGTCTACCTTGGCTGCTTCATAGAGTTCCACCGGGATGGCTTTGAGCTGCGCCACGATGATCAACATGTTGTAGCCCGTGTAGCTCCACGTGACGATGTTCGCGATGGACCAGAGCACGCTGTTGGCGCCAAGGAAATCGGGGGTGAGGCCCACCATCTTCGCGGCGTCGAACAGGGGGCTCAGGCCGGGAACGTAGAGGAAAGACCACAGGATGGTGGCGATGACGCCGGGAACGCCATAGGGCAGGAAGTAGGCGGCGCGGAAGAAGCCCGGCCACTTTGCCGAGGCTGATTCGAGCATGAGCGCCAGCACCGTGCACAGGACGATCATGACGGGCACCTGGACGACGCCGAACAGCAGCATCCTGCCGATGGACGCCACGAAGCTACCGTCGGCCAAGGCCTGGGCGTAGTTGCTGAAACCGGCGAACTCACTCCTCACGCCGGCCTCGCCGAACAGTCCGCTGCGGGTCACTTTGGTGAAGCTGGACATGATGGCCACCACTATGGGCAGCAGGAACGTGAGGACAAAGAGGGCAAGGAAGGGTGCAAGCAGCAGCCAGGGGGCGCGTGCGGCAGCGCCGTTCCGCTTGCCGGCCTGTTTGACGGAGCGGCCAGGGGCGGCGGGGCGGCGCACTGGGGGTGCGGTGCGGGTGGTCGTCATGCCGTTTCCTTCCGGATGGTGAGGCCCTTGTTCTTGAAAACGGTGATGATTTGCTGCTCCGAAGCGGCGATGGAATCCACCAGCGACGTCCCGAAGGCCTTCTTGCGGAAACCGTCGCTGAGGATGTTGAAGGACTGTTGGGTCACCGGCCACCAGGACCAGTCCGGGTTCTGCTGTTCGGTGGCCGGGACGAAGACTTCCTGGTTGTATCGCTGGCCGCCGAAGAACGCCGACGGCTGTTGGCGGGCCGTGCCAATGAAATCGGGGTTGGGTGACCAGCCGATGCCACTGTGTTTGATTTGGGCGTCGATACCCTCTGTGGACGTGGTCAGCCACACCGCGAACTCGAGTGCTTCCTGAGGGTGCTTGCTGTTGGCAAGGACTGCGGCCGTGGAACCGCCAAGGTAGCTCGAACCGAAGCCCGTGTCACCCCACGTGGGCATCGCTGCGGCGCGCCACTTTCCTTCGGAACCGCTGACACCCTGAACCAGGGCATCGCCCCAGCTGCCGGTGATGGTCGAGGCAATCCCACCCCGGCCGGCAGCCGCAAACCAGCCGGGGGAGAAGGAGCCGTACGCTGTGGTCACGAGGTCGTCGTCGATCGCTTTGTCGAAGAAACGCGCGGTGTTCAGCGTGGCGTCGTCGGTCATGTTGATGACCCAGCCATCCTCCTCCGGGCGCAGCCACTGCGCACCGGCCTGGCCGGCGAAAGAGGCAAACGGAGAGGCGTCGCTGATGGGGAAGCAGTCCAGGTAGCTGTCCACGGAGCGAAGTTCGGCGGCCAGGGCGGCCCATTCGTCCCAGGTTTTCGGGATGCTGCCCCCCACTTTGTCCAGGATGGCCGGCTGGTAGAACATGCCCATGGGGCCCGCGTCCTGGGGGATACCGTAGACGCCTCCGGTGTAACTGACCTGCTTCCACAGGGTGGGATCGTACAGGTGGGCGTGGTCGTTGGCGCCGTAGCGCGAGAGGTCCACCAGTCCATTCACCAGCATGAACTCCGGGATGGACCGGAATTCGACCTGTGCCAGGTCCGGCCCGCCTCCTGCTGCCAAGGCCGAGTAGAGCTTTTGATACCCGCCGGAGTTGCCGCCCGGAATCCACACCACGTCCACTTGGATGGTGGGGTGGGCAGCATTCCAGACGTCTGCAACGTTTTGGAAGTCCTTGAGCCAAGCCCAGTAGGTCAGCCGCACGGGCTCTCCTGCGGCGGGAATGGTGGGGGCAGCGTTAACGGACTGCATTCCTGGAGTTGCGCACCCGGTCAGCAAGCCCATGGCTGCTGTTCCCAGGCCAGCGCCCAGGAGTTGTCTTCGCGTGAATCGGGTCATAAGCCTTCACCTCTTCGTGTCAGGTTGACGATGCCGCGCTCTGGGATTTGTGGGTCCCGCCGAGGCAAGTGTGACCACGGTAACAGAAAATTCGAGTAGCCACTCGAATTTCATATGAAGGCTGTAACGCGCATGTACACTGGCTAGCCATGACCACAAAGGACGTGGGCCGCGCAGCGAGGCGGGGCCCCTACGCGAAATCCGAGGAACGCCGCCGGACCATCCTGGATGCTGCCCACGAGGTGTTTGCTGCCCACGGGTACCGTGGCGGATCGCTGCAGGATGTTGCTGACCGGGTGGGGATGAGCCAAACCAGCCTGCTGCACTATTTCCCATCCAAGCGGGATCTCCTGATGGCAGTCCTGGAGCGGCGCGACGAGATCACCGGCGACGCCTTTCCGGACGACATGGAAGAAGGCCTGGTTGACTCGGTCATCCGGACGGCGCTCTTCAACGAGAACATTCCGGGCGTGGTAGAGCTGTACATCGTTCTGTGTGCGGAATCCGTCACCGACTCGCACCCCGGGCGGGTGTACTTCACCGAACGCTTCGAACGGCTGCGTAAGAGCTACGCGCTGCGCTTCGCCGAGCTGGCAGCCGAAGGCAGGCTCAGGCCCGGCGTGGACCCTGAATTGGCTGCCACGTCCCTGGTTGCCCTGTGGGACGGGCTGCAGACGCAATGGCTGCTGGCCCCCGACGAGGTGGACGTGGTGAAGGGCCTGCGCGGCTATTTCACGCTGGTGGTCCTCCCCGAGCCCTGACCCAACTGCGACTTACTTGGGTGAGTTAGCCGCGGAAGGCCCCGATGCCCGTGATGTGCTGGCCCAGGATCAGCGTGTGGACCTCATCCGTGCCCTCGTAGGTCCGCACGGATTCAAGGTTGTTGGCATGCCGCAGGGGTGAATAGTCCAGGGTGACGCCGTTCCCGCCCAGGATGGTGCGGGCTTCCCGGGCGATCTTGATGGCCTCGCGGACGTTGTTCAGCTTGCCCAAGGAAATCTGCTGGGGCCTAAGATGGCCGGTGTCCTTCAAACGGCCCAGGTGAAGGGCAAGCATGGTGCCCTTCTGGATCTCCACCAGCATGTTCACCAGTTTCTCCTGGGTCAATTGGTAACCGGCCAAGGGGTGGCCGAATTGGAGCCTGGTGCCTGCGTACTCCAGGGCAGCTTCGTACGAGTCGCGGGCAGCCCCCATGGCCCCCCATACGATGCCGTAACGCGCCTCGTTCAGGCACGTGAACGGTCCGCGAAGTCCAGCGGCGCCCGGGAGGATGGCCTCAGGACCCAGCCGCACGTCGTCGAACGTTACATCGCACTGAACTGAGGCACGCATGGAGAGCTTCGGCTCGATCGGCGTCGCCGTTACCCCGGCTGTTCCGGCGGGTACAAGGAAGCCCCGGATTCCATCCTCCGTGTTGGCCCACACCACCATGACATCCGCAATGGACGCGAGCCCGATCCAGCGTTTGGCGCCATCCAGGACCCAGCCATCAGCAGTTTCACGGGCGAACGTGGTCATGGATGATGGATCCGAACCCGCGCTGGGTTCCGTTAGCGCGAAGCATCCGATCAACTCGCCGGCCGCCATCCGCGGAAGCCACTGCTCCTTCTGCGCCTCGGAGCCCCAGCGGTGGATCGCCGTCATGGCGAGGGAACCCTGCACCGAGACGAACGTGCGGATCCCGGAGTCTCCGGCCTCCAATTCCATGGCTGCCAAACCATACTCGACGGCGGACCTGCCGGGACAGCCGTACCCCTCAAGATGCATCCCCAGAACCCCGAGCTCGCCCAGCTCGGGGGCGATCTCCCTCGGGAAATGAGCGTCCTCATACCAGCGTGCGATGGCGGGACGGATCCGTTGGGCCGTGAAATCACGGACTTTGTCGCGGAGAGCCAGCTCCTCCACCGTCAGCAGGGAGTCGAGGGCCAGGACGTCGGAGGTGTTCGTCGTTGAATCGCTCATTCCAGCATCCTAGGTGGCTGGCCCGCCGGCCGGGACCATGCAGCCCGCCGGCCGGGGAATCCCCTTCAGTAGTATGGAGGCGGGGGTCGCACACGTCCCCTCTGCGATTTGGTTAACTTGGGGGATTTTGCATGGCACTGCCTGACGTCGATTTAAGGGCCGAGGCGGCGGCCGCACCACCGCGTACACCGGTACAACCATCCTCGGTGCTCCTTCGCCTGCTGCCGCTGGCCGTGGTGGCGGTTCCGGTATGGATGATGCTCGCCGACTGGGCCAAGCAAGGCCTGGACTTCAGCGTCTACTGGTTCGGCGGAAGCATCCTGAACCAGTCCGGGACGTCGCCGTCGGACCTGTACGGCCCCACTGTCGCTTCCGCCGGCGGCCCGCAGCTCCCCTTTACGTACCCGCCGTTCGCGGCCCTCGTGTTTGGTGTGTTGGCCCGATTGCCACAATCATCGGCGCTCATGTTGTTCAACGTTGCAGGCGTCGCCGTGGCGGCCTGGGTGTCTGTCACCATCGTCCGGTACTGGTCATCGAAGCCAGATCTTCGGAGTGCGCTGTCGTCCAAGAAGAACTGCTGGATAGCCGCCGCGTTGTTCCTCGGAGTCCTGTTCCTGGGGCCGTGGCGCGAAACGCTGGCGTTCGGGCAGATCAACATCATCCTCATGGGCCTGATGGTCATCGACCTCCTGGCGGTCTGTCCAAGCGGCGGGGCTTCCGGGGCGCAGGCTTCCTGGTGGGTGTTGCGGCCGGCATCAAGCTGACGCCTTTGGTGTTTGGCCTGTACTTCCTGATGCGCAAGGACTGGCGTGGGCTGGCGAACATGTCCATCGGCTTTGCCGGCACGGTGCTGCTTGGCTGGTTGTTGAGGCCTGCGGAGTCCTTGCAATTCTGGTTGGAAATCCTCCCCGATACGTCCAGAATCGGCGGCGCCGGCTACGTGGACAACCTCTCCATCAAGGGCGCCCTCCTGCACTTCGGCGTCCCGCACGACGCCGTAACCCTGCCCTGGATCGTCTTGAGCGTGGCCACCGTGGTCCTGGCGGCTTTGCTCATCAAGGCGGCCAGTGACCAAGGTGCACGCGTTATTGCCCTTTCGACGACGGCACTTGCCATGCTGCTCATCAGCCCGGTTTCGTGGTCCCACCACTGGGTCTGGATGGCCGTCATCCTGCCGGCGTTCGCCTGGACCATCAAGGAAACACCGGCCCGTTACCAGGCCCAACGGGTAGTGATGAGTGCCGTGCTGGCTGTTTCAACACTGGTGTTCTTTTTCTCGCCCAAGACCATCGGCACCGCCCTGGGTTCGCCTGACTTGAATGTCCAGACGCCTGGTTTATGGATTATGGCGTCCAGTGCAGGTGTTTTCTGTGCCGTGGCCATCCTCGTCTGCTGGTTCGTTGCCCTCCGGCGTCACTCAGTCCGCATTGAGGACGTTCCGGATGTGCCGACCCGCCTGCGTCAATGGGCCGCAAGGCAACGCTGAGCCTGCGTTCCTTTCTGGAGGACTAACCGGGAAGGTGCGCCAAGACTATTCGCCGCGAACCACTCCGGCCTCGGGCCGCTCACCGGTGAAGTAGCCGCGGGTGGACGGTGCGAAGCGGCACACGATGGCCAGCACAACACCAAGGGCCAGCAGCAGTACGCCGCTGACAAATGCCCCGCCGATGCCGAAGATCTGCGTGTCCCCGTACGACGGGTCCCACATCTGCACTGCCGAGATGAAGAAAGCCGCCGTCAGGGACAACGCTCCGAGGAGTGGCAGGATGCCCCGGAACCACAGGTTGCGGGCAGAATCCTTCAGCGTGGAGCGGAAGAACCACACACAGGAGAAGCCGGTCAGGGCGTAGTAGAACGCGATGAACAAGCTGATGGCGCTGATGGAATCGGACAGCAGGTTTTCGCTGAGGAAACTCATGGCTACGTAGTACACCACGGCCACCGCACCCATGACCTGGGTGGAGAAGCCCGGGGTCATGAAGCGCTCATGGACCTTGCCGAACCGGGCGGGGAGCGCACCGTGCACGCCCATGGACAGTGTTCCGCGCGCGGTGGGCAGGATGGTGGTTTGTGTGGAAGACAGGACGGACGCCAGCACAGCCACGATGATCAGCCAGCCCCAGGGACCCAGCACTACGTCTTTCATGGCCAGGAAGACGTCATCCTGGTTGGCCTCATTGCCCAGGCCGATGCCGTCAGTACCGATCGTGGCGTACATCATCACCAGCAGTGCAACGGAAACGTAGATCGCCACCAGCACGGAGGCTGAGATGACGGCCCCTCGGCCGGGGGTCTTGGCAGGGTTTTCGGTTTCCTCGTTGAGGGCCAGGCACGTGTCCCAGCCCCAGTAGATGAACAACGCCAGCAGCACACCATGGACCACTGCGCCGGGGTCGGCAAATGCGCCGGCCGGGTTGAACCATTCAAAGTCGAACGCCTGTCCTTCAGGCGCTCCGCCGGCAATGCGGAAGACAATGGCCACCGCGAAGATACCCAATGAGATGTACTGGATATAGGTCAGGGTGCGTTGGACGTGCTCGCCCAGCCGGATGCCGCGATGGTTCACATATGTCATGAATACGATGAACAACACGCCGGTGGCCGTCACCAGCCACTTGTTGTCGGCCAGGGAACCATCGCCGATCAGGAGCCAAAGGTACTTGCCGGCAATCTGCGCCAGGTTGGCCAAAACCACGATTCCGGCGAGGGCCACGCCCCAACCGCCCAGCCAGCCGGCCCACGGGCCGAAGGCTTTGCGGGCCCAGAAGAACGTGGTGCCGCAGTCCGGCATGGCGCTGTTCAGCTCACGGAAGGCGTAGGCAATGAACAGGACCGGGAGGAAGCCGAGGATCAGGATCAGCGGCGTGTAGTTTCCGTTGACGGCAACAATGAGCCCCAGCGTGGCCGCCAGCGAATAGACGGGCGCGGTGGATGCCAGGCCCAGCATGACGGAGTCGCCAAGGTCAAGGATCCCGGCGTGAAGGCCTTTTGAGGGCACGACGGCGGTGGGGTCGCCGCCCGCTGAGCCGCCACCCGGCGTCGAGGTTTCAGTGCTCATAGTGCAGCTCCGTAGGAAGTAGCAGGGGGCGCGATGGGCGCCGGGGCGTCAATGGTATTGGGGACAAAACGGCAGAAGTAGTCCGTGATGGGGCCGTCCGATTCCCGGATGCCGCAACCGACGGATTCGCCATCCACTACCCACAGACCCAGGACAGGATGGTTGCCATCGAAGTCGGGCAGGGAGTGGTATTGCTGGAAGCACCAGCCTTCACGGCCATAGCCGCCTGGCTGCTGGATCTCAATGCCGGGGGCGTGGATGCGGATGTTGTCGCCTTCGCGTCCATGCAGCGGTTTGGCCACCCATTCCTTGAGTGGGCCGGGATCGCCGAGGTAGGCCGGCAGCAGGTTTTCGTGGTGGGGGTACAGATGCCACAGGGCCGCCAGCAGTGCTTTGTTGGACAGCAGCATTTTCCACGCCGGCTCAACCCAGCGCGGATTGTGGGCGCGCTGCAGAAGGCGCTGCCCGAACGGCTCCTTCATCATCAGCTCCCATGGATACAACTTGAACATGGTGCTGATCATGAAGTTGTCCAGGTCCACGAACCGGTTCAGGTTGGGGTCCCAGCCGATGTCGGACATATTGATGCCGATGGTGGTCCAGCCACCCTGGCTTGCGACATCCCGCATGTAGGCCGCCGTCATCCAGTCCTCGCCGGATTCCTCCGCTTCGGAATGGGCTACGTGGAGCGTGCTCATGCCGGTGCGGAACTGCAGCTTCTTCCACTGCCGGATCAGGGCCTCATGGATTCCGTTCCACTGGTCTTTTTCCGGGAAGACGTCCTGGAGCCAGAACCATTGGGCCACGGAGGCTTCGATCAGCCCGGTAGGGGTATCGGCGTTGTACTCCAACATCTTGGCGGGGCCGCCCTTGCCGTCATAGATGAAGTCGAAACGGCCATAGACGTCCACATCCGCGGCCAGCAGTGACTCGCCTGCCAACTCCAGGGCTTGCTGCCCAATGCCGAGGTCGCCCATGGCGCCGGTGGCCAGGTACTTGGCGGCCTCCAGGCACATGATGTGCATTTCTTCCGCGGTTTTCTCGAGGGTCTCCACCTCGTCCACGGTGAATTCGTAATACGCCGATTCGTTCCAGTATTCGATTTTGCGGCCGTCGGGCATGGTGGTGGTCGAAAAAACCAGGCCCTGTTCTTCGATCTTTTGCTTCCAGTCCGGCCTGGGCTCGGAGGGCAGTCGACGCACGCCTAGCCTCCCGAGCTTCCGCCGCTTTTGGAGCTGCTGCCAAAGCCGCCGCGGCTGACCGTTCCGCCCTTGGTGCTGTAGCCCGTGGAGGACTTGGCTCCTGTTGGGACGTTCTTGGTGTAGCTCGGGTAGGCGTTGCGGTTTTGCCCCACAGCAGGCACGCTGGCGCCGCGGGAGTAGAAGTACCAGGCGTAGACACCGGAGCTACGGCCGGCCGAGCTGCTGTTGTTGCACTCGTTGTCGTCAACACGCTCGCCGGTTTCCTCATTGAAACAGACCTGGGCGTAGTCAGCTTCCTGCTCGTTGCTGGCAACGATCGCGGTAATGGTTCCAGCCAACAGTGCTGTCACGCCAAGGCCGACGACGACGGTGCGGCGCTGCGACCGCTTCTTCTTCTTCGCTGCCTCGGCCTCGCCGCGTTCGCGTTCCTTGGCGAACGGATCCACCACGGGGAGGGGCTGCCCCGGTTGAGGAGCTCCGGTCGCGCTGGGAGCAGCGCCTGCAGGTGCTCTCCTGCTCTTCCGCGTCGGTTTGTCCTGTTGCGGGTTCTCCTGAACAGGAGTGAACAGCTCAGGGTGGAGTTCTGGCTTGGGCACCTGCCAAGGTGGGGGCTTGGGCGGATTGTTGCCCGCTCCGAAGTCGCTGTTGTTGTCCCTGCTGCTGCCGTTGTTGCCGGCTGCGTCAGGGCTGTCTTTCGGGCCCATGTATATCCCCCTGGATAGACCGTTGAAGTGTCCGGCGGTACACCGGACCGGAATGCTCAGAGCAAGCCTAGTCCTTGCGCGCCGTGCAGGCACGGATGACGCCGGTAAATGGGGAGAACTCCCCACCGCAGGAAGCGTGTAAGGATGTAGCCATGGCGGCACCTGAGACCTACAGCAACGGCGACGACGGCGTGCTGCTCCGGCTCCCGCCGGTTCGAGGCATCGGCCGGGGGCGTGTGGTGACAGGTTTGGTGCTGGCACTCATGCTGCCGCCCGCCGTAGAACTCTTGGTGACGTTACTGAACTTCCGTAACTTCGCCATGATCATGCTGCTGCAGTTGGCCGTGGCGGTTGCGGTCGCCGCGATCGGCGGGTTGTGGCCTGCAGTGGTGGCCGCAGTTTTGGGCAGCTTCCTGCTGAACTACTTCTCGGCCGATCCGGTTGGCTCGCTTTCCATTGCCGACCCCACCACGCTGTTCACCTTGGTGGTGTTCCTGGCAGTGGCCTGCGGGGTGGCGCTCGCGGTGGGCCTGGCCAGCAGGCGGGCCCAGGAAGCAGCACGATCCGAAGCCGAAGCCACTGCCCTGAGCGAGTTGGCTCTTCGGATCCTGAGTTCGGATGGAAGCCTGGAGACCTTCCTTGAGAAGGTCCGGAGCAACCTTGGCATGGAAGCAGTGACGTTGTTGGGCTCCGCACCCCCGGGCGCGGCAGCCACGCCCGGAGCGGCTCCCGCATCGCAGGTCCTGGCGAGCGCCGGCCCCAATCCGCCGGTGACCCATGCCGCCGCCGACCATGCCGCCGTCGTCGATCCCCAGTACACGCTGCTGCTGCGCGGCGGACCCCTGACACCGCAGCGCCAGCGGCTGCTGGCCGCCTTCGGAGCCTTTGTGGTGGCCGTGCGCGAGCGGCAACAGTTGGTGAAGAGCCGGCGGGACAACGTCCGGCTGTCCGAGGGCAACAAGATGCGGACATCCATTCTGCGCGCCGTGTCGCATGACCTGAGGACGCCGTTGGCCGGTATCAAGCTGGCTGTCAGCAGCCTGCGCCAGGAGGACGTGAGTTTTCCTCCAGAGGTGGAGCGGGAACTGCTGGAGACCATCGAGGACTATGCGGACCGCCTGGATCACTTGGTGGATAATCTCCTGGACATGTCCCGAATCACCGCAGACGCGGTCAATCCGCTGCTGACCGGGATCGGCTGGGCTGAGGTACTGCCGCAGGCCCTGCGAGGTCTTCCGCCTGAGCGCCTCCGCAACGAACTGCCACCCAACCTTCCCCCGGTGCAGGCCGATGCCGGCATGCTGGAGCGCGTGGTGGCCAATATCGTTGAGAACGCCGTGAAGTACGCACCGGAATCGGATGTGGTCCTGACAGCACGGGCTGGTGCCGGCATCACCTTGGGTGACCGGCCTGCCGGCGAACTGCGGATTGTCGATCATGGCAGGGGAGTGGGCAGTGAGGAAGTCCTCACCATGTTCCAGCCGTTCCAGCGCTTCGGTGATTCGCCGGCGCCCGGACACACTGCCGGCGGCGGGATCGGGCTGGGCCTCGCAGTGGCCAAGGGGTTCTGCGAGGCCATGGGCGGGAGACTCGCTGCGGAGCCGACGCCGGGTGGTGGCTTGACCATGGTGGTCACTTTGCCGCTGTGGACTGGTGGCGCGCAATGACGCTGGTACTTATCGTCGAGGACGAGGCCCGGATCGCCCGCGCCATGCAGGTCACGCTTCAGGCCCATGGCTACCAGGCGTTGTCGGTAGGCAACGGTGCCGATGCCCTTCAGGCCGTTGCCAAGCAGCCTGTGGAGATCGTGGTGCTGGACCTCGGGCTGCCGGATATGGATGGCGTGGAGATCATCCGCCGGATCCGCGGCTGGAGCAGCATGCCCATTATTGTGCTCTCTGCCCGGCACGCGTCGGAGGACAAGGTGGAGGCGCTCGACGCCGGTGCGGACGACTACGTGACCAAGCCCTTCGGTTTGGATGAGCTGCTTGCCCGGCTTCGGGTCGCCTCGCGCCGTGTGGTCACCGGGCATGAGGAACCAACCCTGGCCACCACCGACTTCATGGTGGACCTGGCCGGCAAGAGAATCGTGAAGGACGGGGCTGAGGTCAGGCTGACGCCTACGGAGTGGAACATCCTGGAGCTGCTGGTCCGTAATAAGGGGAAGCTGGTGAGCCAGCAGCAGATCCTCACCCAGGTCTGGGGGCAGGCCTACGCCAAGGAAACCCAATACCTGCGCGTGTACATCGCCCAGCTGCGCCGGAAGTTGGAGCGGGATCCGGCAGAGCCCCGCCATCTGCACACGGAAGCGGGCATGGGCTACCGTTTTGATCCTTAACCCCGCCCCGGACCGTCCGTAGACTGATCCCATGAACACTGCTTCCCTCCTGGCCGTCTGCCGTGTCCACCAGCTGTTGCCTGACTCCGGCAGTGTGGGAGTCACAGCCTTGGACAAGCGCCCCGTCGAAGGACCCGTCAAGGTTCATAAACTGGGCGTCCACGGGGATGTGCAGGCGAACCGCATCGACCATGGTGGAGAAGACCAAGCGCTGTACGCCTATTCGCAGGCGGATGCCGATTACTGGGCGGGCGAGCTTCAACGGGAGGTGCCGGCCGGTCTCTTCGGCGAGAACCTGCGGGTGGCCGGCATCGAAACCACCGGTGCCGTCATCGGGGAACGGTGGCGGATCGGCCTGGAAGTGGAGGTCGAAGTGACGTCCCCGCGGGTTCCTTGCGCTACGTTCCAGCGGGTTCTGGACGAGCCGCAGTGGGTGAAGCGGTTCACGCAGGCCGGACGTGTGGGCACGTACCTCCGGGTGATCAAGACAGGGACCTTGTCCGCAGGCGACCATATTCACCGGACGTTCGTCCCGAAGCATGGCATCACGGTGGGCCAGTGGTTCAGCGAGCCGACGCCGGACCTTGTCCAGGCGTTGCTCGATGCGCAGGCCGACGGGGAGATCCGGCTCCAGGACGACTACCACTCCACGTTCGACAAAGTCCTGCGCCGTCACGGCCTTCAGTAGTTGCGAAGCGGCGCTGACAGCAAGGGTGTGAACAAGCTCACCGCCCTTCCTCGCGGCTTAAGTCGCGGTGAGGCCACCCCGTGCCCTACACTTGAAATATCCCCCACTCCGGAAATCCCTTTATCCTGCCCAATTCTTGAGGCAGGACTGGTAAGTGTTGGGGCCCGCAATTGTGTGCGGGCATTTTCATAGGGAGAGCCGGCTAAAGAAAACGCTGTACAGACTGCTGGGATAGCAGCCAAGAGATGCAGCGGGAAGTCCTGCCATGGGATTGCGATAGCGCCGGACTTCTTGCGAGAGCAGGGCACTTTGCCTGCCTTCGCGACGAGTACTGCGGCCAAGCCCAACCGGGCCGCGCCGACTACCCTATGGATGAGGAATTTCCCCCTATGACCGAAAATCTCAACGAAAACTTCGACGCCCAGACCACTGAGTCCGCTGAGTCCGCTGTTGCAGCAGAGACCACCGCGCCCGCCGAAGCTGAAGCACCGGCTGCTGCCGCTGCCCCCGTCGAGAACGCTGCAGCCGAGTCTGCAGCCCCCACCTTCACCGAAGCTCCTGCTCCCAAGGCAGAAGAAACCGAAGCTCCTGCCCCCAAGGCAGAAGAAGCGGAAGAAGAAGGCGTACGCTTCGTCGATCTTGGCATCGACGGCCGCGTTCTGGCCGCGCTGCAGGATGTCGGCTACGAGAAGCCGTCACCCATCCAGGCAGCCACCATCCCGCTGCTCCTCGAAGGCCGCGACGTCGTTGGCCTCGCCCAGACCGGTACCGGCAAGACCGCAGCTTTCGCTGTTCCCGCCCTGTCCCGCCTGGCAGAACTCCACGACCTCAACGGTCCCTCACGCAAGACCCAGGCACTGGTCCTGGCCCCGACGCGTGAATTGGCCCTCCAGGTTGCCGAGGCTTTCACCTCCTACGCCAAGCACATTGACGACTTCACGGTCCTCCCGGTCTACGGTGGCTCGGCTTACGGCCCGCAGCTCGCCGGACTGCGCCGTGGCGCCCAGGTTGTTGTCGGTACCCCCGGCCGCGTGATCGACCACATCGCCAAGGGTTCCCTGGACCTGTCCGAGCTCCAGTACCTGGTGCTGGACGAAGCTGACGAAATGCTGCGCATGGGCTTTGCCGATGACGTTGAGCAGATCTTCCAGCAGACTCCGGAAACCCGCCAGGTTGCGCTGTTCTCTGCCACCATGCCGGGCCAGATCCGCCGCATGTCCAAGCAGTACCTGAACAACCCGGCTGAAATCTCGGTGAAGTCCAAGACCACCACCGGCGCCAACACCAAGCAGCGTTACCTCCAGGTCATGGGCCCGCACAAGCTGGACGCACTGACCCGCATCCTCGAGGTTGAAGAGTTCGACGGCGTTATTGCCTTCGTGCGCACCAAGATGGCTACCGAGGACCTCGCCGACAAGCTGAAGTCCCGCGGCTTCCAGGCTGCCGCCATCAACGGCGACATCCCGCAGCAGCAGCGCGAACGCACTGTGGACGCGCTGAAGGAAGGCCGCATCGACATCCTCGTTGCTACCGACGTCGCTGCCCGTGGCCTTGACGTGGAGCGCATCAGCCACGTCATCAACTACGACATCCCGCATGACACCGAGTCCTACGTGCACCGCATTGGCCGTACGGGCCGTGCAGGCCGTTCCGGCGACGCGATCCTGTTCATGACGCCGCGCGAGAAGTACCTGCTGCGTTCCATCGAAAAGGCAACGCGCCAGCCGGTGGAGCAGATGCACCTGCCCACCGCCGAGACCGTGAACACGCTGCGCCTGGGCAAGTTCGCCGAGCGCATCACCGAGACCCTTGCGTCCGAGGATGTTGCAGCGTTCCGCGACCTCATCTCCTCCTACGAGGAAGAGCACAACGTTCCGGCTTCCGAGATCGCTGCAGCCTTGGCCGTCATGGCCCAGGGTGGACAGCCGTTGCTGGTCAAGGAACTGCCTGCCGCTCCTGAGTACCAGAAGCGCGAGCGCTCCAAGGACGGCTTCGGCTCGCGTGGCCCGACCCGCGCACTCACCGAGGGCAACGCTACCTACCGGATCGCCGTCGGACGCCGTCAGCGTGTCATGCCGGGCTCCATCGTTGGCGCCATTGCCAACGAAGGTGGCATTTCCTCCGCACAGATCGGTGGCATCGACATCCGCTCGGACCACTCCCTCGTGGAGCTTCCGGCAGACCTGAGCGCGGATCAGTTGCGCGCTCTGTCCCGCACCCGCATCGGTGGCGAACTGATCCACCTCGAACTGGACAACGGCCGCAAGCCCAGTGGCGACCGCGGCAGCTACTCCGGTGGTGGCGCCGGTGGACGTGGTGGCTATGGCGACCGCGAGAACCGTGGTGGCGGCAACTTCAAGGGCAATGGTGGCTTCAAGAAGGACTTCCGCAAGTCCGACGGCGAGCGTACCTCCGCTGACCGTGGCGGCCGCTCCTACAGCGACCGTTCCGAGCGCACTGCAGGCAGCTACGGCGACCGCGATCGCGGCCAGGCCAGCGGCTCACGCTTCGGCGGTCATGGTGACGGCGCCCGCAAGCCCCGCACCGGTGGCGAAGGCGCAAACCGCGACTTCAACCGCAAGGGCAAGTGGTAAACACTTCCTGGTGGTAAACACCACCACATGCTGGACACTCAGTTATTCCCGTCAGGGGGTCGGCTTTCGAGCCGGCCCCCTGCGGCATTTAACGTCGATGCTCCATCGCCCCCGATCCCGCTCCCTGGCGTCCCATAGGGGCACGGGTTCCCTGAGGCCCCGGCCGGCCGTACGATCGAGGCACGGGAGAACGCAAGCAGAACGCAACCAGAACGCAAGCAGAACGCAGGAGGGTGCTCCATGGGATTGCTGGACAACGTGAAGAAGAACCTGGGCCTGGGTGACAAGGGGCGCGGCGATCAATTACTGCACGGCGACAAGGATCACAGGGATGATGCAGGGTCCGCTGCCCGCGACGCAGCTCCCGCCGAGGCCACCGCTCCAGCAGCCCCATCAGCCGGAAGCCAGGCCGCGGAGGATGCTGCCGCCGTCGGGGTTTCAGCAGCTGACCGGGACGCCGCAGAGGCCGCCGCAGCCCAGGCGGCCCAACAACAGGCAGCCGCGGACGCCGCAGCAGCCCAGGAGGCCCGTCAGGAAGGGCTGGAACCCGATGCCCCCGAGGTCCGGCTGCAGGCGCAGGAGGCGGCCTCTGAGGCCGCTGTCGGGGCAGGACAGCAGGGACCTGTGGCCCCGCGCGTCACGGAGGTGGTGGTGGAGCAGGGAGACACCATGAGCGGCATCGCCGCACAGTTCGGAGTGGATCTCGGTGCTTTGATCGCGACCAACGCCGATACTGTGCCCAATCCAGACCGGATCTACCCCGGACAGGTCCTTCGTCTGCCCTGATTCGGGCAGACGAAGAGGGCGAAAATAGATCAAGGAAGCCGCGTCTTCGCAAATTGTGTCGACGCCTGTTTTCCGCGTGCTTTCGCCGATTTGTAGCTTCTGAAAACGTCCGGTAGAGTATTTACTCGTTGCCCCCCTAGCTCAGTGGTAGAGCGCGTTCTTGGTAAGAACGAGGTCACCGGATCGATTCCGGTGGGGGGCTCTGAATGAGGGCCTGTGTCAAGGCGGTTTTGACCGGCTTGACACAGGTTTTTCTCATTCGTGGCGGTGTAGCTCAGTTGGTTAGAGCGCACGACTCATAATCGTGAGGTCGGGAGATCGAGCCTCCCCACCGCTACAGAGCAAGACCCCGCAGCATTCGCCTGCGGGGTCTTTTTTCGTTCCGTGGGACAGAATGGGTCCATGAGTCGAATCGCAATCATTGGCGGCCACGGGAAAGTGGCCCTGCATCTGTCCCGCATCCTCAGTGGCGAAGGTCACGACGTCACGTCTTTCATCCGAAATCCCGATCATGTGGCAGATGTCACGGAAACCGGCGCAAAAGCGCAGGTGCTTGATGTGGAAAACTCGACGACGGCGGAACTCGCCCAGGCGCTCGACGGCCACGACGCCGTGGTCTGGTCCGCAGGGGCCGGCGGGGGCAACCCGGACCGGACCTATGCCGTGGACCGCGACGCCGCCATCCGATCGATGGACGCCGCCGCACAGGCCGGCGTCAAGCGGTATGTCATGGTGTCCTACATCGGCGCGGCGAAGGACCATGGGGTGCCAGCTGACAATCCATTCTTCGCCTACGCGGAGGCCAAGGCTGCTGCGGACGACTACCTGCGTGCCACCGACCTCGATTGGACCATCCTGGGCCCGGGAACCTTGACCGACGAGCCTGCAACGGGCTTGATCCAGACCCAGCCCGAGAACCCCGGCAGCGGAACACAGACGTCGCGGGCCAACGTTGCGTTGGTGACGGCCGCCGTCCTGGAACTGCCCGGCACCATCCACCGGACCATTGCGTTCAAGGATGGCACCGCGGACGTGGTGGACGCGCTCACGGAGGACTGACCCGGAATCGGAGGCGTGGACCGTCACTCCGCGTGGACCGTCTGCACTCCCGGGATATGTTGGTAGGGAACTTTTTCGGCTTTGTCCGGGGAGGGCCTTACAACGTCTGGGGAAGCAGGAACATGGATCAGTTGGCGCTCATTGTCGGGTTGCTGCTGGCTACGGTGGTGGCAGTGGGCCTGGGGGACCGGCTCCGGCTTCCGTACCCGGTCCTGATGCTGCTGCTGGCTGTGGCGTTGACCTTCATCCCGGGCTTCCCTGAGTTTGAAATTTCGCCTGAGCTGATCCTGCCGATCTTCCTTCCGCCGCTCCTGTTCGCCACCGCCCAGAAGAGCTCGTGGGCCGTCTTCAGGGTGCGGTGGCGGACGCTCCTGCTCCTGGCCGTAGCTCTGGTGGTGGTGTCAACGGCTGTAGTGGCCGGTGCTGCCTGGCTGATGATCCCGGGCATCGGAATCCCGGCGGCCATCGCTTTGGGTGCCATGGTGGCCCCGCCGGATCCCGTTGCCGTTGAGTCGGTAGCCGGCCGCGTCCACATGCCGCGCCGCCTCATCACGGTCCTGCAAAGCGAAGGGCTTTTCAACGACGCTGCTGCCATCGTCATCTTCCAGGCTGCCGTGGCGGCCACCGTGTCCGGGAAGGAAGTGGGCCCGGAGGTCATTCCGCAGTTCATCATCGGAGCCGCGCTGGCTGTGGTGATCGGCATCGCCATGGGTTGGCTGACCAAGTTCATCACCACGTTGGTCACGTCCATGGTGGCCCGCAGTGCCGTCACCTTGGTGGTTCCGTTCGCCGCCTACATTCTCGCGGAAGAGTTGCACGCATCAGGTGTGGTGGCCGTCGTCGTCACCGCCTTGGAGTTGCAGCGCCATACGCGGCCGCAGGATGCCGCTGAACGCATTACGCGGACGGCGTTCTGGGATGTGGTGGAGTTGCTTGCCACAGGCCTGGCGTTCGGCCTGGTGGGGCTGGAAATCCGACACGTTATCCGGGACGAGGGGACTGCGATCTTCGGGATGATCGGCATGGCTGTGGTTATCTGCATCCTGGTGTTCGTCGTCCGGTTCTTGTGGCTGGGCCTGCTTGCCCTGACGGCCCGGAGGCGCAGGAACCTCCTGCAGCCCACCTCACCCAAGGAAGTGCTGATCCTGACGTGGTGTGGCATGCGCGGCCTGGCTACGTTGGCGTTGGCGCTGGCGCTTCCCTTGACCCTGCCGGATGGCAGTGACTTCCCGGCCCGGCACGAGATCCTGGTGATTGCCTGCGCCGTCCTCCTGGCAACCCTGGTGCTTCCCGGCCTCACCTTGCCATGGCTCATGCGGGTGCTGAAGGCCACCGAAGATGGTTCTCACGAGCAGGATGCCGCCAAGGTCCTCGCCAAGCGCGCCCAGTCGGCTGCGGTCGCCGCCTTGAAGGACCACGACCTGATGAAGGAACTCCCGGCGGAGAAGGTGGCGCTGGTCAAGGAAAAGATGCGCAGACTGCATGCGGAGTTGCTCGATGGCACCCTGCAGAACGAGTCGGTCGCTGAAAAGCGCAAGCGCGGACGGGAGTTGTCGATCGCGGTGCAGACCATCGCGTTGGATGCTGCACGGCAGGAAGTGGTGGCGGCCCGGAACGAGCTGGGTACTGATCCGGAAGTCGCAGATCGCGTGCTGAGGCAACTGGACCTGCGCACCATGTCGATGCCGGACTAGCCGAATTCCGGACTGGCCGCCTGCCGGGCCGAGCGGCAAGAAGCGGTCAGCCGGCAGCCTCGTGTTTCGGCAGCGACGCGGGGTAAAGGTCCAGGGCATGTTCCTCGACATAATCCAGTGCATGCCGGATCGCGCCGAGGGACACGATCCCATCGCCCAAGGGTGAGGTTGCCAGGCGCGGGGGAGTGAAGGTGAACTCCGTCATCTTCTCTTCAATGCCCGGAATCAGTGCGTGGGCCGAGGCCGCCACGGCCCCGGCTATGACCACCAGGTCCGGGTTGACCAACGTACTGACTGAACCGATGACCCGGGCCATGCGTTCAGACAGGCGGTCCAGCACGGTTCGTGCGGCGTCATCGCCCTCTGCTGCGGCTTCGAAGACCATTTCGGCGCTCAAGGATTCAGGATCGCTGCCACAGAGAGTGTGCAGCGAGGTAGTGGTGCTGGCTTCCATGGCTTCGCGGCCCCATCGGGCAGCGTAGTGGGCAATTCCGTAGGTGTCTCCCACGCCTTCCACGGTGTCCAGATAGCCCAGTTCACCGAAGCCTCCGAGCTGGCCGCGGAGCAGGCGTCCGGATTCAAGGATGCCCGAGCCCAGGCGGTCACCGGCCAACATCACCACAAAGTTGTCCACTCCTTGCGCGGTGCCCTGCCACCGTTCTGCCAAGGCGGCCAGGTTGGCGTCATTTTCCAGGAGGACATGCCAGCCGTGCCGCTCAGCGACGATCCTGCGGACGTCGAAGGACCTCCAGAATTCCTGGACGGTGAGGACTTCGCCGTCGCGGCTGACCGGTGCGGCAACCCCCACGGCGACCGCCAGCACTGAATCCGCAGTGACTCCTGCCTGTTTCAGGGCGTCTGCGGCAATGCGGTCCAGCACGTCGGCGCGTTCATCGGCAGGGAGGTTGAAGGTGCGGAAAGGCATGGTGACCCTGGACAGCGATGCCCCTGCCATGTTGGCCACGATTGCCGTGATCTTGGTGGCGCCGATGTCGATGCCGATGACGCTGGCCGCGTCATCGTCGAAAACGAAGCGGCGGGCCGGGCGTCCCTTGACGTAGTCCCCGGTACCCCGTTGGTTCTCCAACTCCTGGAGCCAACCGAGCCGGACCAGTTCATCGCAGATCGATATGACGGTGGCGCGCGAGAGCCCGGTGGAGTCCATCAACTCGGTTCCGGTGAGGACACCGGCGCCGCGCATGGCTTTGAGCATTGCGCTGGCGTTGACCCGGCGTACCAGTTGGGTTGACGGTGCAGTCCCGCTCAGCATGGGGTACTCCAAACTCTTGGGCGTCTATCGGGAGCGATAGAACGATCTCTCTAAATTTAGTACATAAATTTAGATTGTGACGCGCTTCCGTTAAAAGCTTGACGCTGTGGCGCACGTCACTCAAACTAGCGATAGGTCATAAATTTATCTCCTATCTAAACTCGGGATGGTCAGCAGCGACCACCCCGGGCACGGCGGCCACAGCGGTCCGCACGACGAAAGGACCACGGAGTCTGTGAAACCTACGCGTAAGAAGCGCCTTGCGGCGATGAGCCTCGGACTGGCCCTGCTGGCCGGTCTCCTCTCCGGTTGCACAGGGGAATCGGGCAAGGAAACCATCCGCTTCACGTTCAGCAAGCGCGAAGCCATTGGCTTCATGACCAAGCTCGTTGCCGACTACAACGCCTCCCAGAACGACACCGAGGTTGTCCTGGACACCTCGGGGGTGGATGTGGTGTCCGCGAGCTTCGTCCGGGGAAATCCGCCGGACATCGCCTTGGCGAACTACAACATGGAAACCTCACGCTTTGTCCAGCGGGGGGCCTTGAGTGATCTCTCCGGTACGGCAGCGGCGTCAAGGATCCGCGAAGATCTCCAGCCGTTGATGGACCAGTACGGGACCTACCCGGACCGCACCAGCGCGCTGCCCTACTCGATCATGGCCTCCTCGGTCATCTACAACAAGGAAATCTTCGCGGCCAACAACATCAAGGTGCCCACCACCTGGAGTGAGCTGACCGCAGCATGCGATCAACTCAAAGCCGCTGGAGTGACGCCGTTCTACGCCACGTGGAAGGACGACTGGACCATCGCCCAGGGCTGGTTCGACTACTCCGTGGGCGGCCAGGTGGACACGCTGGACTTTTTTGACAAGCTTTCCGCCGAAGGCACCAACGTGGGGCCGAGATCTGCAGTGTCCTTCCAGAAGGACTTTGAAAAGCCTGTTGGCAAGATGCTGGAACTGGCCTCGAAGTACGTGAACAAGGATGCAGCCAGCCGGGCCTACGGCGACGGCAACCTGGCGTTTTCCCAGGGCAAGGCCGCCATGTACCTGCAGGGTCCGTGGGCCTTCAGCGAGATCGCGAAGACGGCCCCTGACCTGAAACTTGGAACCTTCCCGCTGCCCATGACCGACGACCCCCAGGACCTGCGTGTCCGGGTGAACGTGGACCTGGCCGCCTGGATCCCTGAGGCCTCCAAACACAAGGAGGCCGCAAAGGACTTCCTCGAGTACCTTTACCGGCCCGAAGTGATCGATGCCTACAACAAATCCCAGTTGGGCTTCACTCCCACCAAGGATTCAGCTGCGGCTCCCGATCCCCGGATTGAAGGAATGGTGCGGTACTACGAGCAATCCCAGGTCTACCAGGGTCCTTCAGTGCTGGTACCAAAAACCATCCCGATCATGAACTACACGCAGGCCCTCGTTTTCGGCGCCAGCCCCACCTCCACCCTTAGCACCCTCGACGCAGACTGGGCGCGGCTGGCTTTCCGCCAGTAGCGCCGAAGCAGGGAGTCAACATCATGTCCATCATCACCACCCCCACTACGTCCGGGCAGGACGGCCGGAAGCAGGTTTCGGCCAAGCAGGGCCGTCAGCGGCAGGGCAGCACGCGCCGGGTCGAGCCGATCTTCTACTTTTTCCTCGTCCCCAGCCTCATCCTCTTCACGTTGGCCATCACCATTCCGGGAATCATCGGCATCTTCTTCAGTTTCACCAACTCGATCGGAATCGGTGACTGGGAATTTGTCGGCCTGACCAACTACGTTGCCATCTTCACCGACCCCGCCATCCTGCAGAGCTACCTGTTCACGTTCGGGTTCTCCATCGTCACCGTGATCGCCGTCAACGTGGTGGCGTTCCTCCTGGCCGTCGGGCTGACCTCGCGCATCAGGATGAAATCGGCGCTGCGGACCATTTTTGTCATCCCCATGGTGGTCTCGGGCATCATCATCGCCTACGTCTTCAACTTCCTGTTCTCCAACTCGCTGCCCTCCCTTGGCGCCGCTGCCGGGATTCCCTGGCTGGAGAACAGCCTGCTGGCAAACCCGGACCTCGCCTGGGTAGCCATTGTGCTGGTCACTGCCTGGCAGGCTGTGCCGGGTGCACTGCTGATCTACATCGCAGGACTGGTGGCCGTGCCGGGGGACGTCTATGAAGCTGCGGAAATCGATGGAGCCAGCAAGTTCCAGCAGTTGGTCAAGATCACGCTTCCGCTGGTATCGGGCTACGTGGTCATCAACATCATCCTGGGGTTCAAAGGCTTCCTGAACGCCTACGACATCATTGTTGGCCTGACCAACGGTGGCCCGGGCACCTCAACCCGAAGCATCGCGATGACCGTCATCTCGGGCTTCAACGGCGGCGACTACGCCTACCAGATGGCCAACGCCACGATCTTCTTCGTAGTGGCCATTGTTATCTCTCTCGTACAGCTTTCGCTGACTCGCGGACGGAATGCACTCTGATGACCAATCAAGCCACCCTCGCCATCACCGAGCCCACCACCCAGCCCACCGGAAAGAGCCGACGCCGGTCCGAGTCCGCCGTCGAACGCGTCAACTGGCCGGCAACCACCATCCTCATCCTGTGCGCTGTCACCGTGCTCCTGCCGCTGTACGTCACAATCTCCATGGCGCTGAAGACCCAGGGGCGGGCGGTGGATGGCAACGCCTTCTCCTTCCCGGCTCCCTTCAGTTTTGACGGCTTCGTCCAGGCCTGGACGCTGACAAACTTCCCTGTGGGCGCCGCGATGTCCTTGCTGGTGACTGCCGGGACGGTGGTGGCCACCATCATCCTGGCGGCCTTTGCTTCTTATGCGATCGTTCGAAACTGGGAGCGCCGGCTCTTCCGGTATTCGTTCTTCTACTTGCTGGGGGCAATGTTCATTCCGTTCCCCGTGGTGGCGCTGCCGCAGATCCAGCTCACGGGCCGGTTGGGCCTGGACAATCCGTTCGGTGTGATCCTGCTGGCCACCATGTTCCAGCTGAGTTTCAGCGTCCTTCTGTTCACCGCATTTCTCCGGTCCATCCCGATGGAGTTGGAGGAGAGTGCAAGGATCGACGGCGCTACCACCTGGCAGACCTTTTGGAAGCTGATCTTCCCGCTTCTCGCTCCAATGAGCGCCACCGTGGGAATCTTCGCCTTCCTTTATGCGTGGAATGACTTCATGATGCCGTCGCTGATCATCTCCGATCCGTCCCTGCAGACACTCCCAGTGCGGCAAAACCTGTTCCAGACCCAGTTCAGCAACAACTACCACGTGTCCTTCGCGTCCTACCTGATGGCAATGGCCCCGGCGATAATTGCCTACCTGTTCACGCAGCGGTGGGTCATGGCAGGGGTTACCCAGGGGGCCGTAAAGGGCTAGGCCTGTTGACCTGCGGTGTCCGGCCGTTTCATACTGGTCCGGGATATAAATTTAGATACTAAATCAAAGGAGTTTCGTGAGCACCTCCGCCACTCAGGCACACCATACCTATGTAGACCGCATGGCCGACCCCAACTGGTGGCGCCAGGCGGCTGTCTACCAGATCTATCCCCGCAGCTTCCACGACGCCAACGGCGACGGACTGGGCGACATCAAGGGCATCACCGCCAAAGTTCCCTACCTTAAGGAACTGGGAATCGACGCCGTCTGGCTGAGCCCCTTCTACCCTTCAGCGCTCGCTGACGGCGGCTACGACGTAGATGACTACCGCAATGTGGATCCGAAGCTGGGTACGCTTGAGGACTTTGACGAGATGGTTGAGGCCCTGCACGCCGCCGGCATCAAGATCGTGGCGGACATCGTCCCCAACCATTCCTCCGACCGCCATGAGTGGTTCAAGGAGGCCTTGGCTTCACCCAAGGGCTCCGCTGCCCGCGAGCGCTACATCTTCCGTGACGGCCGGGGCGAGAACGGCGAGCTGCCGCCGTCGGACTGGGACTCCGTCTTTGGCGGCCCCATCTGGGATCGCATCACCGAGCCGGATGGCACTCCCGGCCAGTGGTACCTGCACATTTTTGCCAAGGAGCAGCCGGACTTCAACTGGGAGAACCCGGAGATCCGTGAGGACTTCCTGAAAACCCTGCGTTTCTGGTCGGACCGCGGCGTTGATGGTTTCAGGATCGATGTAGCCCACGGTATGGCCAAGGATCTGTCCGAGCCGTTGCCCATGAAGGCCGACCTCGAAGCCAAGGCCCACGGAACTGATGGCTTCACCGATGGTTCCCACCCGTTCTGGGACCGCGATGAAGTCCACGAGGTGTACGCGGAATGGCGCAAGCTCTTCAATGAGTACAACCCGCCCCGTACGGCTGTCGCCGAGGCCTGGGTCCACGAGTCCCGCCGTGCCCGCTATGCAAGCCCCGAAGGACTGGGCCAGGCGTTCAATTTCGATCTCCTGCAGTCCGACTTCGACGCTGCATCCTTCCGGAAAATCATCACGGACAACCTCGTGGCAGCCAAGGAATCAGGTGCTTCGTCCACGTGGGTCTTCTCCAACCACGACGTCGTCCGCCACGCCACGCGGTACGGCCTGCCCAAGGGCGGCTCCGTTGCGCAGGGAACCAATGCGGCCCAGGACATCACCGGCGGCAAGCCCAAGGGCCAGGATGGCAAGGGCTGGCTGCTGGCCGGCGCACCGGCTGAAGAGCTCGACGTCGAACTTGGCTTGCGTCGTGCCCGCGCCGCCACGCTGTTGCTGCTCGCGCTTCCGGGCTCGGCCTACCTTTACCAGGGTGAAGAGCTCGGTTTGCGTGAAGTCTCGGAAATCCCTGACTCGGAACGCCAGGACCCGTCCTTCTTCCGCAACCCGGGCGTGGAGATCGGGCGCGACGGATGCCGGGTGCCGTTGCCGTGGACGGCGGAAGGTCCGTCGTTTGGCTTCGGCGCGGGCAAGGCGCACCTTCCCCAGCCGGAGTGGTTCAAGGATTACGCAGTATCCACCCAGGACGGCGTGGACGGTTCCACGCTGGAGCTCTACCGCAAGGCGTTGGGCCTGCGCAGAGAACTCCAGACGGCTGAGGAACTTGAGTGGGTGGAAACCCGAAACCAGGACGTGCTGCACTTCAACCGCCCGGGTGGCTGGCATACCGTCACGAACTTTGGCGGCGAGCCTGTTGAGCTGCCTGAAGGTGACGTGGTGGTCGCCAGCGGTCCGCTGGAGAACGGCAAACTGCCCTCCGACACCACTGCCTGGGTAGTCAGCAACGCGTAGCGCTGCGGCAGAAGACGGAAGTTATGACGAATGCGAACGGGCGGGGACGCCTCATCTATGGCTGCATGGGACTCGGTGGCCCGTGGGACGGAACGTCCTATGGCGCAGCTGAGATCGATCAGGCCGCCGCGGTGGTCGACGCCGCCGTGGGCATCGGGATTGAGCTTTTCGATCATGCTGACATTTACCGCAACGGAAAGTCCGAGGCCGTCTTCGGTGAAGTCCTTGCCCGTTCGCGGGGCCTGCGTGAAAAGATCCAGCTGCAAACCAAGTGCGGTATCAGGCTGGGGGAGCGTGGGTTGGCGACGCATTACGACCTCAGCCGGGAAGCGATCCTCGAACGGGTCAACGGGAGCCTGAAGCGGCTTCAGACCGACTATGTGGACGTGCTGCTGCTGCACCGCCCCGATCCGCTGATGGACCCGCGTGAGGTGGCGGCCGCCGTCGGAGAGTTGACGGCGGAAGGCAAGGTGCGGCAACTGGGTGTGTCCAACATGTCCGGAGCCCAGATCGCGTTCCTTCAGGACCAGTTGGAGACGCCCCTTGTGGCGGACCAATTGGAAATGAGCCTGCTTCGCCGGGACTGGCTGGAGAGCGGTGTGCTGGTCAACCATGCGGAGGGGGTGGGGTACAGCTTTCCGCACGGGACCCTGGAACACTGCATGAGACACGGGATTGAACTGCAGGCCTATGGGTCCCTGGCGCAAGGGCGTTACACCGGAGCGAAGCCTGAGGAGCTCTCACCGGCCGAGTTGGCAGTAGCGGAGATGCTGGAACAGTTGGCAGGGGAGAAGAACACTACGCCGGAATCAGTGTTGCTGGGTTGGCTGATGAAGCACCCGGCCAGGATTTCTCCGGTAGTGGGAACCACCCGTCCCGCCCGGATTGTGGCATGCGCCGACGCGGCAGCTGTCGCGGAGGAGATGACCCGTGCCCAGTGGTATGGACTGTGGGTGGCGGCCCGGGGAAACAACATCCCCTAAACCCGTTTTAACCCAACTGAGTCGCAGTTGTGCGCGTTATGAGGCCTCAAAACGCGCTGTACTGCGACTCAGCTGGGTGGGAACAGCAACACATGGAGTGCGCCTACGGTGTGTGGCTGATCGGGGCCACTACCGAGTAGGTGCTTGAGTCACCCTGGATGGCCTGGCTGGGCTTTCCGTCGATGCTGACGGGAATGTCGCCGGCAATGGTGACGCGGTTGAGCTTGCGCGGCTGGCCATCGTAGTTGTCCGGGGCGTAGTGCTGGGTGATGCGGTTGTCGAACAGGACTACCTGGTTTGGCTCCCAGTTCACCCGGACCACGTTCTCCGGACGCGTCACGTACGCCTGCAGCAGACGGATGATGTCCTTGGATTCGGTGTTGGACAAGCCCACGATCCTCAGCCGCTGCGCGAAGCCCCCAATGAACAATCCGCGCTCGCCGGTCAAAGGGTGCACCCGAACAACGGGGTGGGCGGTCTCGAACTTCAAGCGGGTGAACTCCTTGCGACGCTCTTCCGCATTGGAGTGCTCAAGGTTCTTGGGTACCGAGTAGTCGTAGTCATTGGTGTGGATGGCCCACAGGTTGTCCGCGAACGTGCGCAGCTCCTCCGGGAGATCCTGGTAGGCGCCGGCCGAGGACGCGATCAACGTCTCGCCACCGTAAGCCGGAAGGTCGATGCTGCGCAGCGTGGACGCCTGAGGCGGGTTGACCACAAACGTGACGTCCGTGTGCCAGTTGTTGGCAGAGCCGTTCTCGCTGTCGACGGGAAGGACGTTCTCTTCACCATCTACGGAAGCAACCGTGGGGTGCGCCTTGGTCAGTGGTCCAAAGTGCGAAGCGAACCTCACCTGGGCTTCGTCGGTGAGGATGTTGGCCTCGCGGAAAACCAACGCCTTGTGCTCGTTGAGGGCTGCCCTGATCTGGGCCACGGTGTCCTCGCTGAGATCTCCGCTGATGTCCAGCCCGCGGATTTCGGCGCCGATGCGGGAGCCCAGCTTGGCGAATTCGAGTTTGGTTTCGGTAATGACGGTCATGATCTGTTTCCTTACTGGTTGTGGTGGATCCTGTGGTGATGGGTTGCGGCGGGTACCGCGTGGGTGGGTCAGGAAGCGTCGGCACCAACAGCGGTGCGCCAGCGGGAGAAGTGCCGTTCAAGGGCTACCAGGAGGAAGTTCACGCCGAGCCCCAACAAGGACACCGTAAGAATGCCGGCGTACATGTCCGGGATCAGGAAGCTGCTCTGCGCGTTCACGATCAGATAACCCAGGCCGGCTTTGGCTCCCACCATTTCCGCGGCGATCAGCACCAGGATTGATGCGGTGCCGGCCATGCGGATACCCGTGAAAATGGTGGGCACGGCGGACGGGAGAATGACTTTCTGGAAGAGCCGGAAGCTGTTGAGCCCCAACGAGCGCGCCGCCCTGATCAGCAGCGGGTCCACGGTCTTCACTCCGGCAATGGTGTTGAGGAGGACCGGGAAGAACGCAGCGTAAGCAACGATGCTGATCTTCGATTCCTCGCCAATACCCAGCAGCAGCGTAAACACGGGCAGCAAGGCCAGCGCGGCAGTGTTGCGGAACAACTCCAGCAGGGGGTTCAGGACCGAGTTCAACCGCCCGTACCAGGCGATGAGCAATCCCAGCGAGACACCTGCCACCAGTGCGGCGCCGAAGCCTGCCACGGACCGGGTGAGGCTGGCAGCAATGTGGCCTTGGATGGTGCCGGCCTCGAACAGCTTGCCCCACGCCAGGAGTACTTCGTGCAGCGGTGGCAGGAACACCCTTGTGGAGGGGCTGGCCAAGTACGTCGGCCCGAGCTCCCACAGTGCCAGGAACGCCAGGACGGCCGTGGACTTCCAGAGAACTGAACCGGCCGCGGCGGCGACCCGTCGCACTTTGCCGGCTGCCGGCGTCGTGCCTTTTGCAGCATCCTGCGGTGAACGCTCGACGGCGGCAGCTGGGTTTGTCGCGGTGCCCGCCGTGGGCGCGGCTTCTGTATGAATGAGCGTGGTGGTCATCAGGCCGCGCTCCTTTCCTTGGTGATGGTTGCGGGTTCGTCCGGTGCGCTGCCGTCCGGCAGGATCTTGCGGTGGCCGGCGTCCTGGGCGCGGCGGACTTCATCGTGCAGGAGCGTCCAGACCTGGTGTCGGTGCTCCACAAAGGCGGGATGGGAGCGGATGTCCCCGTCGCCGTCGCGGTCGGGAATATTGATGTCCACGATTTCCTTGAGCCGGCCCGGGCGCGCGCTCAGGACGGCGACGCGCTCGCCGAGGTATACGGCCTCGTCAATGCCGTGGGTGATGAAGACGATGGTCTTGCCCGTGGCTTTCCAGATCCTGAGGAGTTCATCCTGCAACTGCTCACGGGTCTGGGCGTCCAAAGCGGCGAACGGCTCGTCCATCAGCAAGACGTCCGGCTCGTAAGCCAGGCTCCGGGCGATGGCCACGCGCTGCTTCATGCCGCCGGAGAGCTCATGCGGATAGCGGTCCTCGAAACCCGCCAAGCCTACGAGTGCCAGGTATTCGCTGGCCTTCGCTGCCCGCTCGCGGCGGTTCAGCTTCCTGCCGTCCGGGCCCACTCCTTCAAGTCCAATGGAGACGTTGGCCGACGCTGTCCGCCAAGGGAACAACGCGTACTGCTGGAACACCACGGCGCGGTCCTTGCCGGGACCGGTGACGGCCTTGCCATCCACCAGGACTTCACCGGACGTCGGCGTCGAGAGTCCGGCCAGCAAGTCCAGCAGCGTGGTCTTGCCCGAACCACTGGGGCCTACCAAGGTGAGGAACTCGCCGTCCCGGACATCCAGGCTGAGGGAATCGATGGCGGTGAGCCGGGTAGCGCTGGTTGTCTTGGTGGCCCGGACCGTGAATTCCTTGGTGACGTTCCGCAGGCTGATTTTCGCGGTCATGGCTATCCCTTCTTCGCGGCGAGCTCGTTGAACTCGTTCGTGTAGTACTTGGACGGCGTGAGCTTGTCCTTGACGATTCCCGATGCGTTGAGCCAGTCCTCCCAGCGGGTGAAGTCCTCGTCCTTGATCACCCCTGCGTCCGGGACCCCGGGGCTCTTCCAGAACTTCAGGTTTGCGGTGCTCTCATTGCGTCCGCGGCCATCGATGATCTTGGTGAAGCGGGCAATGACCTCGTCGCGAGGGGTTTCGGCAGCCCACTTGATCGCTTTGGCAACACCTGTGGTGAAGGTGCGGGTCGTGTTCGGGTTCTTCGCGATGAAGTCGTTCCGGAGCACGATCTGTCCGCCTGCGAAGGTACCGAACAGTTCCACGTCGCTGAACAGGGAGCGCAGTCCTCCGGCTTCGATGGCCCTGTCCTGCAGGACGCCGCCAAGCGTTCCGGCGTCCACCTGCCCACGACGAATCGCTTCTTCGGTGTCGTTCGGTGCCAGCGGGACCAACTGGACCTGCTTGATCTCGTCCTGGCTGAGGCCGTTCTTGGTCAGCCAGGTGTTGATGACGGCTTCGTGATGGGCGCCCAGCGTGTTGACAGCGATCTTCTTGCCGATCAGGTCCCGCGGTTCCTTGATGGTGCTGTCGGCCTTCACGTAATAGCCGCTGAAGGTCTTCTCGTCGGAGCCGTAGTAGTTGGTCACGCCTTTGACTGGCGCGCCGGCCTCAATGAGTTTGACCACCGCTCCGGAGAACGCGCCGCCGAAGTCGGTCTGGTTGGTCGCCGCAGACTGGATGTCCTGCGGACCACTGGTTGTGTTGCCAACCCAGTTCAGCTTCAGGTCGCCCAGATATCCGAGGTCTGCAGCCAGTTCAGGAAAAGTCACGTTGTTCGCCGAGCCTTGGTACCGGAGTTCCTTGACCTCGGTGCCTGCCTGGTTGGCTTGACCGGCTTCGGCAGCGCCGCCGCAGCCGCTCACCGTCAGCGCTAGTACGACGGCGGCCGCGACGCTCAGCAGGGGCAGATGCAGTTTCATGGGAGCTACTTTCGATGAGTGGTGATGTGTTGGGTGGGCCGGCTTAAGAGGGAGCTTGGAAGCTGTGCAACGGCTTGGGAACGATGAAAGCCCATTTCGACGGCGGCTGGGAAGTGCCGGGGTAACGCCTGGAAACGCTGCGAAACAGCCCGACACGCGACGAAATCCTGGGCAATTCCCGGCAACGGGGGGACACAAGTCGCCGCGTTGAGCCTCATGAACAACAGCGACTGGCGGGCCTGGCATGACTGGCGCGTACCGCCGTCGGACCTTCATACTGTTGGACCCCACAGTCATATGGGGTTTAGTTCGTATTGATCCTCACAACCGGCCGTATTTCTTCGCCCTGTGAGCCGCCGGGCGGATACGGTAGATACATGACGTCTAGCATCGCCGCCGAGTCCATTCGGCCTACCCGCAACATTCCCGCTGATATCGCCCGTTCCTGGCTCCTTGTGAACGCCATGAAAACGGAGCTCTTTGACGAATCTGCGGGTTCACGGGCAGACGCCATCATCCTGGATATCGAAGACGCCGTGGATCCTTCCCAGAAGGACCAAGCACGCGAGAACGTCGTTAACTGGCTGACCGCCGGTGGCCAGGCGTGGGTCCGCATCAATGACGCCACCAGCCCGTTCTGGGCCGACGACCTCGCCGGTCTCCGCGGCACCCCTGGTCTGCTGGGCGTGATGCTGGCCAAGACCGAATCCGCTGACCAGGTCACCGAGTCCTACCACCGCATGGACGGCAAGACTCCCGTGGTCGCGCTGGTTGAGTCCGCCCTCGGCATCGAGGAAGCCAACCATATTGCCCGTGCCCAGGGTGCCTTCCGCCTTGCTTTTGGCTCCGGCGATTTCCGCCGCGACACCGGCATGGCGGCTACCCCGGAAGCCATGGCCTACCCGCGCGCCAAACTGGTTGTCGCCAGCCGCGTGGGTAACCTGCCGGGCCCCATCGACGGCCCTACCGTCGGCACCAACCACCCCATCCTGCGCGAGCAGACCGGCATCACCGTGACCATGGGCATGACCGGCAAGCTGTGCCTGGCCATCGATCAGACCACCGTGATCAATGAGGTCATCAGCCCCACGCCGTCCGACGTCGCCTGGGCCACCGACTTCATGAACGACTTCGAAGCCAACGGCCGCGTCATCCGCGACGGTTCGGACCTCCCGCGTTTGGGCCGCGCCGAGAAGATCATGAAGCTTGCCGTGGCCTTCGGAGTCCAGCCTTCCCTGTAAGCATGCTGGTTCACGGAGTCGTTTGGGACTCCACTTCGCCGGCATTGAGGTTGTTCGCGCCGGACGGGGAGTTCAGTGATGTTGCGTTGGGCCGGGGCTCAGCCCTGGGCCTGCGCGTTATCCCCGGTCTGTGGTGCCTGGGCCATACCAAGGTCCACGGTCCGGGGGACCGCACGCATGTTCCCTGCCGCAGCAGTGCCCCGGCGGAGCGCGGCAAACAATGTGGGGCCTGCTTTGCCCGCGATGATTCCCGGCTCATGCACGACTTTCATCGCGGCACCTCCGTTCCCACCGGCCTGCGGGCCTATCTGATGCAGCCACACTGGCTCTACGTGGCAACTTTTGCGAACGGTGCCACCAAAGTGGGCACGGCCTCTGCGCAGCGCAAATGGAACAGGCTGGCCGAGCAGGGGGCCGTGCACGCTTCCTACGTGGCCCATGCCGAGGATGGCCGTGTTGTTCGCATTCTCGAGGACATGGTCACCCGCGAGCTCGGCCTCGTCCAACAAGTCCGTTCGGCCTCCAAGGTGGCAGGCCTCGTGGAGCCGCGTGCCGGCGTCGAACTCTTGGCGTTGAACCGTCAGCACGCCGGGCGGGTGCGCGGGATGCTGGGCGGGCTCGGGATGACAGGCTGTTCCGTTGTGGAGGAAGAGTGGGACCGGCCCGCGCTGGCGGACCGGCTTTGTGATGGCGCCGGCGAAGGACGCCGCCACCCTTACCCGGTAACGTTCGACTCCGGCGGGCACGGTCTGCGGGTCCACGCACTGTCCGGGGCCATCGCCTTGGCAGGTCTTCCCGACGCGTCGGGGGCAGAGGTGGAGGGCAGCTTTGTGGCAGACCTGGGCGCGCTGAAGGGCCGCAAGATCGAGTTCGGCCCGCACCTCACAGAAATCCCGGCGCTGCAGGACTCCCTTTTCTAGTCCCACGCACGCCCCGGTAGACTTGGACGGTGCTAGACGAATTCTGGGCCAACGCCTCCACTGCCTACAAAGCCCTGGTTTTCAGTGCCATGGGGCTCATTGCTGTGGGACTCATCCTGTCCATTGTGGGAAACACTTCGGGCAACCAGGGCCTCGCCATGGCATCGTTGCCGGTCATTGGTGTGGGGCTGCTCCTCCATGTGGGCGGGCTCGTGGTCCGGGGCCAGAAAATCCGTAAGGGCTACAAGAAATAAACGGCACCGTTCCCTACGCCGCGGCCCGATAGGGTTGGACCATGAGTATCAATCCGGACCTGCAGGGCCGAAGCTACCCTGCCGCAGAGGTATATGACGTCGGCCGCGAAAAGATCCGCGAGTTTGCCAAGGCTGTGAAAGCCAACAACCCCGCACATTTCGATGTGGAGGCCGCCAAGGCCTTGGGGCACAGCGACCTCGTAGCGCCGCCAACATTTGCCATCATCGTTGCCCAGCGTGCTGATGCCCAGCTGGTGGAGGACCCGGAATCGGGGATCGACTTCTCCCGGGTGGTCCACGCTGACCAGCGGTTCACGCACCACCGGGCCATCGTTGCAGGTGACCAATTGGTAGCCGAACTTCATGTGGACGGCGTCCGTGCCATGGGCGGGGGAGCCATGATCACCACCCGCTCCGAGATTTCCACCGTGGCAGGCGAAAAAGTCGCCACCACCACCTCATCCATCCTGGTCCGCGGAGAGGGACAGTAACCATGAGCCCCACATTCGAACAACTGACGGTCGGCCAGGAAATCGGCACCCGCAGCATCGAGGTCACCCGCCAGGACCTGGTCAAGTACGCAGGTGCCTCCGGGGACTTCAACCCCATCCACTGGAACGAAGCATTCGCAACCTCTGTTGAGTTGCCGGGCGTTATCGCGCATGGGATGTTCACCATGGGTGCCGCCGTGCAGTTGGTGAGCGACTGGGCGGGCGACCCGGCCGCCGTCGTCGATTACCAGACCCGCTTCACCAAGCCGGTGCTGGTCACCGATACAACAGGAACCGATGAGGCCGGCGCCGTCATCGACGTCACCGGTGTTGTGGGAGCGCTCGACGCCGATGCCCGCACCGCCCGCGTTGACCTCACCGTTGTGGCAGCAGGACTGAAGGTCCTCATGAAATCGCAGGCGGTCGTGAAGGTCTCTTGAACCCACTGAAGGCTTCTCCGCGACGCGCCACCCCGACTGAAATGTCGCGGTGGCGCGCCGCTGTTCTTGCTTCCTACGCGGCCAGCGGCATCGCTTTTGCCACCTGGGTGTCCCGCCTGCCCGCCATCCGCGACGGACTGGACCTCACGCCGGGCGGCATTGGCCTTCTGCTGATGTGCATGACCGTGGCCTCCTTCATTTCCATCTCGGCCTCGGGACTGATCGTGCTCAGGCTGGGGCCCAAACTCACTACGAGGATCGGCAGTTGCATGGTGGGCGCCGGCTTGGTCACCGTGGGATTCGGCGCTTCCGTCGCGGCGAGTCCGCTGGTGGTGGCAACGGGCCTGGTGGTGCTCGGTCTGGGCACGGCGAGTTGGAACACCGCCTCAAATGTTGAGGGAGCTGCGCTGGAACGCGCCTTGGACCGGCACATCATGCCGCACCTTCATGGGGCATTCAGTCTCGGCACGGTAGCAGCCGCCGGTTTTGGTGCCTGGGCTGCTGCGGTGCACATGCCGGTCTTCTGGCACTTCCTGATCTCAGGCGTCGTAGTTACTACGTCCGTAGTGACTGCCGGCTTCTGGTTCCGTGCGGAAAAGACAGCTGCTGCTACACACACGTACCGGCCCGATGAAACGGACACTTTCCAGGACCCCTCCACCGGTCCACTGCCCATCATCACAGGGTCCCAGGAGACGCAGCCCAAACCAGGCAAGGCCGTTGCCCCACTCGACAACAAGCGGCTCGTGGCCCTTGCCTGGCGCGACCGTCGAACCCTCCTGATCGGTGTCCTGGTCCTCGGGCTGGCATTGGCCGAGGGAGCTGCGGGGGACTGGGTGGCGCTGGCGCTTGCCGACGGCCACGGGCAGTCCGATGCCGCGGGTGCAGTGGGTTATGGCCTGTTCGTCACCTTCATGACCATCGGCCGATTCGCCGGCACGTCCATCCTCGACCGGTTTGGACGTGTGGTGGTGATGCGCTGGTGCTCAGCGACCGCCGTCGTGGGTCTTGCGCTCTTTGTCTTTTCGCCGGTTCCGTGGCTGGCCTTCGTTGCATTGGCTATCTGGGGCCTCGGCGCATCGCTCGGTTTCCCGGTGGGGATGTCAGCCGCCGCCGATGACCCCGTCCACGCCGCTGCACGGGTTTCGGTAGTCTCCACCATCGGCTACGGGGCTTTCCTTTGCGGGCCGCCACTGTTGGGCCTGTTGGCCGAACACTTCGGCATCCTGCACTCTTTGTTGGCGCCCTTGGTGCTCCTGGTGGTCAGTTTCTTCCTGGCCCCGCTCTCCGGGCAGCAGAAGGCCAAGTCCGTCCAGCCCAACGAAGCCCGTTAGGCTTAATGGGTGACCCAAACACTGCTTTCCGAACTGACCACTGCCGCCGTCGGCGGCCCCGCGGGCAACTACGTTGAGGCCCGTACTGAGGCAGAGATTATCGACGCCGTCCGTTCGGCTGACGCTGCGGGCCAGAAACTCCTGATTATCGGAGGCGGGTCCAACCTTCTGGTCTCGGACGAAGGCTACCCGGGGACTGTGCTGAAGATCGCTTCCCAGGGCTTCACCGTGAACTCCGAGGACAGCTGTGGCGGTGTGTCGGTGGTGGTACAGGCCGGACACAATTGGGATGCGCTGGTGGAACACTCCGTCCTGCACGCCTGGTCCGGGCTGGAAGCGCTCTCCGGAATTCCCGGTGCCACAGGAGCTACGCCCGTGCAAAATGTGGGCGCCTACGGCTCAGACGTTTCACAAACAATCGCCGCCGTGCGGACCTGGGATCGTGAACGCAACGCAGTTCAGACCTTTACCAATTCCGAGCTCAAATTCGGTTACCGCGACTCCATCCTGAAACAGACCACGGTTGAGGGCTCGCCCCGGTACGTGGTGCTGACAGTGGAGTTTCAGTTGCCGCTGGGACGGATGAGCGCCCCCATCCGTTACGCCGAGTTGGCCCGGGTGCTGGGCGTGGAGGCAGGCAAGCGCGCCTACTCCAACGATGTCCGGAGGGAAGTCCTCCGGCTCCGCGCTTCCAAGGGCATGGTCCTGGATGCGGAAGACCGGGACACGTACTCCACAGGTTCCTTTTTCACCAACCCGATCGTGGAGGCGAAACGCGCTGCAGAGTTGCCGGAGAACGCGCCCAAGTATCCCGCGGGCGACGACGGACTCATCAAGCTTTCCGCTGCCTGGTTGATCGACCACGCCGGGTTCGGCAAGGGCTTTGGGCTGGAGGAATCGAGTGTCTCAGGCGGCAGGGCCTCCCTGTCGACCAAACACACCCTCGCCATCACCAACCGGGGGACAGCATCGGCCGCGGATATGGTGGCCATCGCCCGCGAGGTGAGGGCCGGCGTCGTCGAACGTTTTGGCATTGAACTGCACCCGGAACCGCTGCTGATCGGCCTTTCGTTCTAAGGCACGCACAGCTCGCGAGGGGTGAGCTCTCGGGGGTATCCGGAGGGTCTCCTCGGTGTAGCGCCGGGACGGAAACCTAGCGTGTTCGCCGCTCGGCAATCGGCAGGATCTTGTTGAGCAACAGGAATGTCAGCCCACAACTGACCGAGCCCAGCAGGAAGATCTGGCTGAACGCGATACTCTGCGGCGATGGCCCGCTGGGCATGTACAGGCTTGCAGCGGCGAAGCCCACCAAGCCCAGGAGCATGACGATGGCTCCAACGAGGAAGCTGCGGACCTGTGCTGCGGCCGCCGGGTAGAACCAGGGTTCAGGAGCGTCGTCGTTGCGGTCGGAAACGGGCTGGCTTGCCGCGGCGGTTCCGATGAGGAGCGCGGCGGCGGCGGTTGCTACGAGGCTGGCTGTCTGGATGGCCCGCATTGACGGGGAGAGGCTGACGCCCGTTCCCACGGCAACGATCAGCCCGGCGCCAAGTCCCACCAGAGTGCAGAACCAGCCGGCGGTAGCCAACCACCGGCTCATCGGCCGCACAAACGGGGCAAGATCTCCAAAAAGCATGAATCCATCCTAGGATCCGCTGCTGGGTGAGGGCTGGGAGGCGCGGCAAGGTTCCCTGTGCATGCCGGCCCTTTTAGGATGAAGCATGCCTGCAGCCCACAAGAATCCCAGTCCGCGCGTCATGGGCCGTTTGCGGCTCGCAAGCCAAGGCCTGTTGGCTGGGGGCTTTCCCTCGGTTGCTGATGCGGTTCGTTGGATGACGGCCATGCAGGCCCAGGACCTTGGCCACGCGCTGTGGGCTGTGGGGCAGCGCGTGCCCGGCACCCGGGCCTCGGACGTCAGGGCTGCCCTCGACGCCGGGACCGTGGTCCGTTCCTGGCCTATGCGCGGGACGTTGCACCTCCTGGCCCCCGAGGATCTCCGGTGGATTTTAGGCATCACCAGTGACCGCCTCATGTCCACTGTGGCCGGCCGGCACCGTGAACTCGGCATCACCCAGGACGACATCAGCCATTGCCGGGACATCGCGGTTAAAACCACGGAGGTGCTGAAGACAACGGAGGGCGCACACGGCGCAACCCGGGAGCAGCTGTTCCAGGCGTTTGAGGAAGCCGGCCAGACCACCACAGCACAGCGCGGGATCCACTTGCTGGGGAGCTTGTGCCAGCGCGCTTGGCTGGTGCAGGGGCCGATGGCGGCATTCAGCGGAAAGGCTGGGGTGCAGCAACTGTTTGTGCCATTTGAGGAGTGGATACCTGAGTCCCGGGACCTTGGCCGTGAGGAGGGCATCGCGGAGCTGCTGTTCCGCTATCTCAGGAGCCACGGCCCGGCCACCATCAAGGATTTTTCGTGGTGGAGCCAAGTGCCGCTCACTGAGGCGCGTGCGGCTCTTACTACCTTGCATGACCGGCTGGTTGAGGTGCCGCTGGACGGCACCAGTTATTGGTTGTCGCCTGAGACGGCGGCAATGCTCGACGACGGCGTCCCCGGCTCACGCTCGTTGCTGGCTCTTCCCGGCTTCGATGAGTACCTGCTCGGTTACCAGGATCGGAGCCTGGTCCTCGCGCCCGAGTACGCCGAACGGGTAGTACCGGGCAAGAACGGGGTTTTCAAGCGCATCATCGTCTCCGGCGGGGAAGTGGTGGGAACGTGGGCCAGAACCGTGAGCGGGAAGTCTGTGGGCGTGGTGCCGGAGCCGTTCGCGGGGGAGTTGGGGACAGCCGCTGGCCGTTCCTTCGAGGCTCAGGGGAGGGCGTATCTGAAGTTCATGGCCGGCTGAAGGATGTTGGCCGATCCCGCCGGCTGAACACACCCTACGACGCGGAAAACCCGCTGTTCCGTTGCTGGGCAGCAGCGGAACAGCGGGTTGTCAACAAACCGGTGCGTGAAGCCTAGAGCTTGCCCGTCACGATGTTGAGCATGCGGCGCAGCGGCTCGGCTGCACCCCATAGGAGCTGGTCGCCCACGGTGAAGGCGCTGATGTATTCCGGACCCATTTCAAGCTTCCGGATACGGCCCACGGGAATGTCCAGCGTGCCGGATGCTGCCACGGGGGTCAGGTCCGCCATGGAGGCTTCCTTGGTGTTGGGAACAACCTTGGCCCACTCGTTGTCCTTGGCCAGGAGGTTCTCGATTTCGGTTACGGACAGGTCTTCGCGCAGCTTGAGCGTGAGGGCCTGGGAGTGTGAACGCATGGCGCCGATGCGGATGCACAGGCCGTCCATGGCGATGTGGTCCTTGCCGGCGGTGCCGTTTCCGGTGCCGAGGATCTTGTTGGTCTCTACTCCGGCTTTCCATTCTTCCTTGGACTGGCCGTTGCCGAGGTCGGCATCGATCCAAGGGATCAGGGACCCTGCCAGCGGTACGCCGAACTGGGTGGCGTCAACGCCGGTGCGCTGTGCGGCGAGGACCTTGTGGTCGATTTCGAGAATGGCCGACGCAGGATCATCCAGTTCGCTGCGGACCTCATTATTGAGGGTGCCGAACTGGTTGAGGAGTTCACGCATGTGGCGTGCACCGCCTCCGGAGGCGGCCTGGTAGGTCATGGAGGTGCCCCATTCGACCAGGTTGTTCTTGAACAGGCCTCCGAGGCCCATAAGCATGCAGGAAACCGTGCAGTTGCCGCCGATGAAGTCCTTCACGCCGCCGGACAGGCCGGCGTCGATGACGTCACGGTTGATGGGGTCCAGCACGATGATGGAATCGTCATTCATGCGCAAGGTGGAAGCGGCGTCGATCCAGAGGCCGTCCCAGCCGCGGCTGCGGAGTTCGCCGTGGACCTGCTTGGTGTAGTCTCCGCCCTGGGCGGTGACAATAATCGGCAGCTTGGCAAGCGTCTCAATATCGAACGCATCCTCGAGCTTGCCGGCCCCATCAGCGAAGGACGGGGCGGCACCTCCTGCGTTCGAGGTGGAGAAAAATACCGGGTTGATGTTGGCGAAGTCGTTCTCGTCCTGCATGCGCTGCATCAGGACGGAACCGACCATGCCACGCCAACCGACCAGTCCAACGGACGGATTAGCTGCTGTAGTCATTCACCCAGTCTAAACTTTCGGGGCGCAGAGCCGCTGTTGGTTACGTCACCACCGGAACGTACGACGACGCCACTCGCCACAGCGGCCCGCACGCCGACCGCGCGGGCTAGCTGCCGGCGTCGGGCTCGTGCAGCAGGACGGCCTTGCGCTTGCGCAGGGCGAAGAAGGCACCAAAAGTGAATACCTGCGTGACAACGATCAGCACAATGATTCCGGCAATCCGGTTGCCGCCCAGGATCATGGTCAATCCCACGATGGCGGAAATCAGGGCGAAGAGTGGCAGGAGCATGTAGCCCAGCACGAAGAGGGTTTCAGGTTTCTTCAGTATTGCCTGCATATCCTGGGCTCCTAGCTTTCGGTCCGGCGCCACGTGGTGAACCGGTAGTTTGTGCCGTTGTTGGCGGTGAGCCAGCCCTCGGGCGGCGCCACTGTGTCGAAGGTCCAGTCGGGGCCAAGCTCTGGAGCGTAGGTGTCGCCCTCCAGATCCGCATCGATGATGGTGATGACCGCCAGGTTGGCGATGCCCATGGACTGCTCAAAGATCTCGCCGCCGCCAATGATCCACACTTTTTGGCCGCCTGGAGCGAATTGCGATTCCAGCAGGGCGGCGTCAAGGGATGAAACCACGACGGCGCCCTCGGCTTCGGGCGTTGAAGCCCACTCGGCGTTACGGGTCACCACGATGTTGGTGCGGCCCGGGAGCGGGCGGTACTTTTCCGGGAACGACAACCAGGTCTTGCGGCCCATGATGACGGGGTGGCCCGAGGTGAGTTTGCTGAAGTGCTTCAGGTCTTCAGGCAAGTGCCATGGCATGGAGCCGTCCTTGCCGATCACGCCGGACTTGGTCTGGGCCCATACCAGGCCGATACCCGTCATGCGGGCCGCGGTTTCCTGGGTGAAGACGACGCCGGGCAGCGGGGAAGGAGTCTCGGAAGAAGGGGTGCTCATACCGCGATCGGCGCCTTGATAGTGGGGTGGTGGCGGTAGTCCACAATCTCGAAGTCGTCCAGGGTGTAGTCGAAGATCGAGTCCGGCTTCCGGAGGATCTTGAGCTGCGGGTATTCGAAGGACTCACGGCTGAGCTGCTCGGCAACCTGGTCCACGTGGTTGTCGTAGACGTGGACGTCACCGCCGGTCCAGACGAATTCGCCCGGTTCCAGGTCCAGTTGCTGCGCCACCATCCGGGTCAGCAGCGCGTAGGAGGCAATGTTGAACGGCACTCCGAGGAATGTGTCCGCTGAGCGTTGGTACAGCTGGCAAGACAGTTTGCCGTCCGCCACGTAGAACTGGAAGAACGCGTGGCAGGGCGGCAGGGCCATGTCCTTGAGCTCGGAAACGTTCCACGCGGACACGATGTGGCGGCGGGAGTCCGGGTTGGCGGCAAGGTTGGTCATGAGCTCGGACATCTGGTCAATGTGCCCGCCGTCGGGGGTTGGCCAGCTGCGCCACTGCACCCCGTACACCGGGCCGAGTTCGCCATCAGCGTCAGCCCACTCATCCCAGATGGAGACGCCTTGGTCCTGCATCCACTTCACGTTCGAGTCACCGCGCAGGAACCAGAGAAGTTCCACGGCAACGGACTTGAAGTGGACCCGCTTGGTGGTGATGAGCGGGAAGCTCCCGGCGAGATCGAACCTCAGTTGACGGCCAAAAACGCTGCGCGTTCCGGTTCCGGTGCGGTCCGACTTGTGCGTGCCGTTCGCCATGACGTCACGCAGAAGGTCTTCATAAGGGGTGGGGATGCTCACGAGTCCAGCTTACTTGCCAGCCGGCCTCTCACCAGATCTATGAGAGTGTCGTCACGAATGCCTGCGTCGCGAGCCGTCCGGATCAAACCGTCGACGGCGGCCATCACCGCAGCGTCAGCCCGGACCGTGCCGTGGGGCGCCGGTGGCGGGCCGACAACGACAGTCCCGTTGCGCCGTCGTGATTCAATCAGTCCGGCCTGCTCAAGCTCCTTATAGGCGCGCGCCACGGTGCCCACCGCGATGCCGAGGTCGGAGGCCAGGCTGCGGACTGTGGGCAAGCGACTCCCGGGCTCCAGGACTCCCACTGCGATCAGGGAGCTGAGTTGCCGGCGGATCTGCTCGTACGGAGGAACAGGATCCGAAAGGTCCACCGTGATCCCTGCGGTCATTGTGCGTGTTCTCCCTGTTTTGCGACCCGTCCCCGTGGAATGGTGCGGAACAGGCTCCGCACTGGTGTCACGGAGACAAGGACCGCGATGACGGCGAGCGCTATGCCAATGATGGGGAGTGGGCTGGGACCGATCGGATCCGGGCTTGCAGCGGAGGGGAATACGTCATACCAAAGGTTGCCGGTACCGATCAGCAGCGCGGACGCTTGCCCCAGGCAGTACGCGGCCAGCGTCCTTACTATTCGATACATGCTGATGGCCCTCAACGCAGCGTCCAGTCCAGCGCCGCTTTCGCCTTCCGGGATGCCACGACGGCGGCGCACGGCAAGGATGGCTGCGGCGCCGGCCAGCGCCACCAGTATGGTGACGAGAACGGCGGCAGGCCAGGTCTTGGGACCGAACGGGCGCACTTCACCGGCCACGGCGAATGCGATCGCCACACCCAGTACCAGGGCGCTGCCAATGGCAAACGAGAGCAGACCCCGGGAGACGGGTTGCCGCGGCCAGTGGTTTGGAGCGTCGGATGTTCCGTAGTTCCGAGCGGTCAGGAGATCGCCTGCTGCGATGGCTGCCAGGAGGAGTACGGCCACTGTTCCCGTCAGCAAAGGAAATGCCCACGGTGCAGGTGTTTGCGCAGGCAACATGATCACCGCGTAGCCGGCCACCAGAGCAAGCCCGCCCACGACCCCCAGTACCGCACCGATGGAGATGCTGAGCCGGGCTGCCCGGTGGGTACGGGGATCAGCGCGAAGCGTAGCGGCACTGGTGCTCTTGGCCGCCTTGAGCAGCGACGGCAGTTCAGGAACCCGCCACCACCACATCATCAGGAGCACCACCATGTTGAACAGGCCAAGGGCGTTGAACCAGGACGACTGCCATATGGCGCCGGGGGCTGGTTGGGCCGCAAAGTTTCCAGCGATGGCTGCCAGCCCTGCGGCGATGGTCGCGACCGTCCTGAGCAAGCGGTTGGTGGCGATGATGCGGAGGACCCGGTTATCGTCGCTGTCGAGTGTTTCCAGCTGACGGCGGCGGGCGATGAGGAGGAGTATCAGCCACGTTCCGACGGCAAGAAGCAACAGCGCCCCGCCCAGCCAGATGGCCAGTTCCACACCGGGGATCCTGCCTTCTTGTCCCTGCCCTATGTAGCCGTTGGGCGGTGTCTGGTCCGGGGGACTGGAAAGGTCCGGGGGAGTCGGGAGCACCGGGATGTGCTCAGGCAGCGCAGCCACCCAGGCGATGACCACGGCTGCGTAGGCGAAGATCGAGGCGGTGGTCCACGCGAGTTTGCGGGGGAGGAAGTCCCTGATCCTGCGGACGGTCAGTTCTGCGTACCTACTGGGTGCCTTGGGCGCGGGGTAGCTCAGTTGACCCAACGCATGGACGGCGAGGCAGGCGAGAATGGGCCAGCCGAGTGCGCCGGCGATCTGCTCGGGAGTGGAAGGTGCGCTTGCCCCGACGGGATTGACGCGCAGGATCCCCGCGTTCATGGCTCCTTGCAGGGAACTGGCCATCCACCCGATGATTCCCACCCATAGTCCATGCGAGGCAACGGATTGGGCATCGGGCTTGGACCACACCTGCAGGCGAAGGAAAAGATAAACGATCACGGCGCCGACTGCAGGCCCAAGGAAAAGTAAAGGCGGCAGGTTTACATACACGGACAAGACCCCCATGTCTTTTGTATCAATGTACTAAGTATTTGATACAAAAGACATGGGGTCAAGCTCCGGAATCGTGTGGTCCTAGTCGTCGAAAGGCTTGACCTGTTCCACGGAAACAATCTTCCGCTCAGATCCACGCGCCACCTGGCAGACAATCACTTCGCCTGGTGTCAGGTATGGGTCTGATTCCGGCAGGAGGGCTTTCAAGCCGTGCGACATGTGTTGTCCCAGCTGTTTCAAGGCAGTAGGAAGCGCAGGGCGGTGAGTGCAGACGGCGATCGGAACCTGTTTGTCGAACAAGGCCTCCACCGCTGCAGCAGTCTTCTTGGGGGAGCGGTGGTGGCTGTGCTCCGTGAGTGCCTCCACCAGTTTCACCTTGGCCCCGCTGGCTTTGGCATAAGGGGCGATCGTGGCAACACACCGTGCCCAAGGGCTGGTGACCACCCGCTGCGGCTTCCAAACCTCCAGGAGGCGTTGAACGGCAACTGCCTGCCGCTGGCCCGTCGCTGCCAACGGACGGTCGCCCTCAGCCTTGGTCCAGGAGGACCGGGGCTTGGCCTTGGCATGGCGGATCAGCACCAGTGGCCAGGTGTCCAGCTCACCGCGGATGTGCGCTTTCTCGAGGTATTCGAGCGGCTCCGTATCGGTGGGGTTGCTCAGGAATGCGGCCGCCCTGTCAGGGCTGCACCACATGACGCTGTCCACTTCCTTGCCGTCGGGCCTGAGTTGGGCTCCGTTGACCCGGACAGCCCAGTACCGGACCACCTTCAAACCCGCAGACACATGGTAGTGAATGGCGGGAAGCGGTATGCCCAGGGGAGCCTGGAGGCCAATCTCTTCCCACACTTCACGTGCTGCGCACTCAGGAACTGTTTCGCCGGCGTCGAGCTTTCCTTTAGGCCAGGACCAATCGTCGTACCGAGGCCGGTGGATGAGGAGAACCTCAAGGGCACCCTTGTTGATCCGCCACGGAATGGCGCCGGCTGCTACAACAGCCACCGACTCGCCGGGGTGGTCAGTCTGATCCGCCACGGGGGTATCGCTGTTCAAGTGGTTCCTCTACCGCCGTGCCGATGCCCGCTGGCGCGAACGGGAGGCCAGGAGCCAGGATTGCATGTCCAGCAATGGCTTGCCGTCCTGGTCCAAGTGGTGCCTGGTCCAGTGTCCGTGATCGTCCAGGTGCCAGCTGGCAGTCCCGTCATCAACATAGCGACGCAGCAGGTCCATGACAGTAGCTGTATCTTCCTTGCTGGCCAGCTGCACCAGCGCCTCTACGCGGCGGTCCAGGTTGCGGTGCATCATGTCGGCGGAGCCGATGTACACCACGGGATCGCCACCGTTGCCAAAAGCAAAGACGCGTGAGTGTTCAAGGAAGCGACCCAGGACGGAACGGACCCTGATGTTCTCGCTGAGTCCCGGCACGCCAGGGCGCAGGGAGCAGATGCCGCGCACCACGACGTCAACCTTCACACCGGCCTGTGAGGCCCGGTAGAGGGCATCGATGATGGCTTCGTCCACCATCGAGTTGACCTTGATCTGTACCAATCCGGGCACGCCGGCCTGGGCGTTGCGGATTTCGGTTTCAATCCTGTCCATCAAGCCGGCCCGCACGGACCGCGGCGCAACGAGCAACCTTTTGAACGTGGACTTCGGCGCGTAGCCGGAGAGCTGGTTGAACAGTTTGGACAAGTCCTCGCCCACTTGTTCATTGGCCGTCAGAAGGCCAAGGTCTTCGTAGTAGCGGGCCGTGCGGGGGTGGTAGTTGCCGGTGCCGATGTGGCAGTAGCGGCGGAGGCCGTCCACTTCCTGTCGAACCACCAGGGACAACTTGCAATGGGTTTTCAGGCCCACGATGCCATACACCACGTGAACGCCCGCCTGTTCCAGCTTGCGCGCCCACGATATGTTGGCCTGCTCATCAAAGCGGGCTTTGATTTCAACAAGGGCCAGGACTTGTTTGCCTGCCTCGGCGGCATCGATGAGGGCGTCAACGATGGGGGAGTCACCAGACGTCCGGTAAAGGGTCTGTTTGATGGCCTGCACCTTGGGATCCGCGGCCGCTTGTTCCAGGAAAGCCTGGACCGAGGTGGAGAACGAGTCATAGGGGTGGTGGAGCAGGATGTCCCTGCGGCGCATCGCGGCGAAGACATTGGCGGCCTTCGAGGTCTCGGACTCGTTAAGGTAGCGGGACGTGTGCGGGACATGCTTGGGGTAGTGCAGATCCGCGCGGTCAATGGCGCTGATGGCTGACAGTCCGCGGAGATCCAACGGTGCGGGAACGGAGTAGACCTCGGACTCTTCAACCCCGAGTTCACGGATCAGCAGGGCCTTGATGTTCGGGTTGATGTCCGTGGTGACTTCCAGCCGTACCGGCGGGCCGAAGCGGCGACGCAGCAGTTCCTTCTCCAAGGCCTGCAGGAGGTTCTCGGCGTCGTCCTCTTCAACTTCCAGGTCCTCATTGCGGGTGACACGGAAGGTGTGGTGCTCCAGGACTTCCATGCCGGGGAAAAGCTTATCCAGGTGGACGGCAATGACCTCTTCGAGCGCGATGAACCGGGCTACGCGGCCCGGAATGGCGCCTGCACGCGGTCCGTCCACGGAAATGAGGCGGGGAAGCTGGTCCGGTACCTTGACGCGTGCGAAAAGCTCTTTGTCGCTGATCGGGTTGCTGACGATCACGGCAAGGTTGAGGGAGAGGCCGGAGATGTAGGGGAAGGGGTGCGCTGGGTCCACAGCAAGCGGTGTCAGGATGGGGAAGACCTTCTCCTGGAACATGATGCTGATCCGGTGGCGGGCATCCTCATCCAGTTCATGCCAGTGCATGATGTGGATGTGCTCGTAAGCCAGTGCAGGTCGGATCTGCTCAGCGAAGACCCTTGCGTGACGCTCCTGAAGCCTGTGGGCCTCTTCGCTGATCTGTTCCAGCACCTCAATGGGGCTCAGCCCGGCCGGGGAGGGCACAGCCAGGCCCGTGGCGATACGCCTCTTGAGGCCGGCAACGCGGACCATGAAGAACTCGTCCAGGTTCGAGGCAAAAATCGACAGGAAACTGACACGTTCCAGCAGGAAAAGTTCAGGATCTTCGGCGAGTTCCAGCACACGGGAGTTGAAGGCCAGCCAGCTCAGCTCGCGGTCCAGGAAACGGTCCGGAGAGATGTCGCCTTCCGGCTCCAGGCTCGGTGCGAATTCCGGAATATCGATGCGGTCCTGGGTGGCACGCGAGGCCGGCACTTCCGAGGATCCGAAGCGTGGGGGCAAGGTTGCACCCTTCGAGGTGGATCCGGCGGTGCCGACGGGGTCCGGCTGCATGGGGTTCTCCTAAGCTCAGGACGGGGTTTCCTCCCACATTACAAGCAATTGGGCTGCCCGAATCATAGATGTCACCGGCATTCCGTCCGGCAATCACGCCGGGTTAACTTTTGGTTAAAGGTCCATACATCACATCGGTGTCCCAGCGAACGAAACCGAGTTTCTGATATAGGGCTACCGCTGCCTGGTTGTCGGCGTCCACGTACAGCATGACTGCATGCAGTCCTTTTTCCTGGAGGTGCTTGATTCCAGCGACCGTCAGGGCCTTGCCCAGCCCCAGCCCTTGCGCCGCTGGAGTAACGCCCACCACATACACCTCGCCGATGGCCGGGTGCGGACCCTGCCGGGGATGGACCTTGGTCCAGTGGAAACCCAGGAGCTCCCCGTCGGTGTTGACGGCCAGGAGGAACCCTGCGGGATCGAACCAGTCCTCAGCCTTCCGGGCTTCGAGGTCCGCCAGGGTCATCGATCCCTGCTCAGGGTGGTGGGAGAACGCAGCGCGGTTGGCTGCCAGCCACGCTTGCTCATCCTGGCCTGGAACGAAGGCGCGGAGGGAGACCCCGTCCGGGAGGCCGGCGTCGGGCAGTGCTGACGCAGAGGACATGAGCCGCATCTTCCACAGCTCACGGACCGGTCCGTATCCGAAACGGGTGGCGAGCTCGGCGGCGGCCTCGTGGTTCCCATGCGACCATGCGCTGAGTCCGTCGAGGCTCCGCTTGTCCTGCAGGGCGCCCAGCAGCCTTCCGGCCACACCCTGGTTGCGATAGCTCGGGTGGACGGCCAGCTCCAGCACGCCGCTTGAGTCGGGCGCCTCAACGACGACGGCGATTCCCGCCAGGTCTTCAGCCGTGGCCGGATCGGAATCTTCGTCCGGTGCGTAAAGAGCCAAGGACAAGACCGAGTGGTCTCCGGAATCGACGCCCCGCAGCATCACCAGCGTCTGCTCCGAAAAAGGCGGGTTCCCGTCGGACTCCCCGGCTGCGGTGGCGAGGGTCTTGACGTCCCTGAGGAGATCGGGGTCCAAGGCGCCGGCGATGATCAGGACGGGCCAGTTTTCCGGGTGCGCGTGACTCATGATGCAAGGCTATACGTCCGGGGCAAGCCCCGTGATTTGAAGTCCCGCTGGAACGGGGGTAGTCTCGTTATCTCGTTCGGCTTTGAGGCACAGTAAGTCAGCTTCTTAAGCCAGCGCAGGGGGGATCCACCAGTGGGGTGGCCTCGATACGTTCGACCCGTATGTCCTCCACCAAGAAGATGAAAGAGGCCGGAATCCGCAGGGATTCCGGCCTCTTTTATGTGTCGTCAGGTTTTGGGGATCGTGCCGGGGCCGCTCAGGCCTCCGAGAGTTCGTCATCCGGGAGTCGCACCAGCGTGAGCCGGTAGCCCACGTTGCGGACCGTGCTGATCAGGTTCTCGTGATCCACTCCGAGCTTGGCGCGGAGCCGCCGGATGTGGACGTCCACGGTGCGGGTGCCTCCGTAGTAGTCATAGCCCCAGACCTCGGTCAGCAGTTGTTGGCGCGTGAATACCCGTCCCGGGTGCTGCGCCAGGTACTTCAGGAGTTCAAATTCCTTGAACGTCAGGTTCAGGGGCTGGCCGCTGACCCGGGCGGTATAACTCGCTTCGTCAATCACGACGCCGGCAGCACGGATCTCCGTTTGGGTTTCCTCTTCGCCGGGAACCGCCCTTGCCATGGCGAGGCGGATACGGGCTTCCACCTCGGCCGGTCCGGCGGAGTCCAGCACAATGTCATCCACTGCCCAGGCCGAGGAGACGGCAGCCATGCCGCCCTCCGTGAGGATGAGCATGAGCGGAGCGCTGAGCCCGGTGGCTTTCAGCAGTTGGGTCAAGGAGCGGGCCCCCACCAGATCCTTGCGGGCATCAAGGAAAACGATGTCCGTGGGATCGGTTTCAAGCAGGGCCGTGGGTTCTGCCGGGAGAATGTGTACGCGGTGGTTCAGCAACTCCAAGGCAGGCAAAATGTCCACCGATGAGCCGGTGCTGTTCGTCAGGAGCAGGATGTGCGACATAGTTCCTCCAATGGGCTGTACGCGCATCATCGGGCGTCGAAACCGGAGATTCCCGGCCGGTCACAGCGCATTGGCAGCCTCTGCCCGTTGTAACGGGATCAAGGCCAATACAGTGCACCGTTGAAGTCTGAGTATACCCATCAGTGCCCTGCGACACATGGATTCGTGACGGGCGGACACCGGAATTACGACATATTGGGCCGGCATAAGGCAGGATTGTCGAGAGGTCGTAAGGCGCATCGGATTGAGGTCGGCACACAGTGAAGTCTTGGAGCATCGGGGTATTTGGACTCGTGGCGCTCACAGCCATCGTGGCCAGCACCTTCGTTTCCCGGGAAGCCATGGTGGGCGTCGGCATTGCTGCCTCCGCGGCCGTGGGGATTGGCTGGCCGCATTTTCTTGGTGTCCCTGCCAAGAAAACCCTGGCGGCGGTGATCGGGTTGGCCGGTGCGGGATCGGCAGTGACCGCAGCCTACCTTCCGGCTCCTGGATTCCTGGAAGGAACGCCGGCCTTCATTGCCGTAGGCGTGATGGCGGTCTTCGTTGTCCAGCTTGTCCGCGGAACGGGGCAGGCGCAGCGCCTGGAATCAACACTCGGATGCTGTGCCGGCGTGCTCTTGAATTGCCTGGGCGCAGGGTGGATTGCCGGCGCACGGTTCAACGGAGTGAAGGAAATGGTCCTGGTGGCCGGCCTGAGCGCGGCAGTGGCCCTGATGGTGGGAATCATCCGGTGGCCTGACCGTATCGTGGCTCCGCTTGGTGTCGTCATGGCCGGACTCATGGGTCCCCTCGCCGGTCTTGTATTCTCTGATATTGCAGTACTTCCCGCGGCGTTGGTTGGCGTGGTGGTTGGCTCCGTCCTCGTGTCCTTCCGGCGGATGACCACCCTTCGGCGCGGCCGCCTGAACATTCCGGCAGCCGTGGGAATGGGAGTTGCCCCCGTCTGGGCGGTGGGGGCCTTGGTGTACTTCATAGACAAACTACTCATCTACTAACGGTTAGGATGGCATCATGTCTGTACTCGCATTTGAAATCTTCTTCCTCGTCCTCCTTGGCCTGGCCAGCGTTGCCATGGCATGGTTCGCAGGTTTTGTCGTTTACCGCCTTTTCAAGGGCCAGAAGTAAACTTTCCGGTCCTGCTCTCCAACAGAGGTAGTCGTTGTGCCTATTGAGATCCCTACTGATCTGACGCCTGAACTCGTCCCCCTTTCCTGGCTCATTGGTGAGTGGGAAGGACGCGGCCGGCTCGGCAGCGGTGACGAGGATTCCGAGCATTTCGTCCAGCACGTTTCCTTCACCCATAATGGCTTGCCCTACCTGCAGTACAGGGCCGAGACCTGGCTCAGTGACGACGACGGCGCAAAGTTGCGTCCGTTGACTGTCGAAACCGGGTTCTGGGCCTTGGAGCGGAAGCTCCAGGAAGGCGACGGCGGACCCGGCCTGATTCCTGCGGACATCGTCCCGGTTCTCAAGACCGCCGACGATGTGGAAGAGCGCCGCAACAAAGACGGTGGCTTCGACATCTCGGTGTCGATTGCGCACCCCGGTGGCATCACCGAGCTTTACTACGGTCAGATCAAGGGACCCCAGATCCAGCTGAGCACCGACATGGTGATGCGTGGGAGCCACTCCAAGGAATACACCGCAGCCACCCGGATCTTCGGCCTGGTGGACGGGAACCTCCTGTGGCGGTGGGATGTTGCTGCCAGCGGCAAAGCACTCGAAGCCCACGCCTCGGCATTCCTGCACAAGGTGTCCTGACCCGGGGCTTCACCGGACGTTCCAGCAAGCAGCCAGCAGAAGGAGCAGAAAGTGAACACCCACCTCAAGCCCGAAGGCTACGAGGGCCTCAAGGCCGTCTTCTTCAATGGCACGCTGAAGCCTTCACCGCAACCCAGCAACACTGACGGGCTGATCAAGATCAGCCGGGACATCATGGAGAAGCAGGGTGTCACGACCAAGCTTGTCCGGACCGTTGACCATGACATTGCCAGCGGCGTCTATCCCGATATGCGCCAGCATGGCTGGACAACGGACGAGTGGCCCGGGATCTACCCTGATGTCCGCGAGGCCGACATCGTGGTAGTGGCCGGCCCCATCTGGTTGGGTGACAATTCCTCCCAAACCAAGAAACTCATCGAGCGGCTGTATGCCCACTCCGGCGAGTTGAACAGCAACGGCCAATGGGCGTTTTATCCCAAGGTGGGCGGTTGCCTCATCACGGGCAACGAGGACGGCATCAAGCACTGTTCCATGAATGTGCTGTACAGCCTCCAGCACATCGGCTTCACCATCCCACCCCAGGCGGACGCCGGATGGATCGGTCCCGTGGGTCCCGGTCCCAGCTATCTGGACGAAGGATCGGGTGGTCCTGAGAGTGATTTTACTAACAGGAACACCACGTTCATGACCTGGAACCTGCTCCACATGGCCAAAATCCTCAGGGATGCCGGGGGTATCCCGGCTTACGGCAACCTGCCGGAGGAATGGAAAGCGGGTACCCGGTTCGACTTCGAAAATCCTGAATACCGCTGACCTGAAATATCGCCACCCCCGGAATACTGCTGAGCTGCAAGGACTTCTACTACATATGACTTACACGAGCCCTCTGTTGTCGCGCCCTGGCGCCGTCGAGGACACCGGCCTGGACGCCGGCGTCGCTGCCCACTATGGCGAGCCGCTGCGTGAGCAGCGTGCCTTGGCAGCCGGCACCGCCGTCGTCGATCTGTCGCACCGGGGTGTGGTGACCGTGTCCGGACCGGACCGGCTCAGCTGGCTCAATACGCTGTCCTCGCAGCAGCTCACCAACCTCCAGCCTGGCGTCGCCAGAGAACTGCTGCTGCTCAGCGTCCAAGGCCGCATCGAGTTTGATGCCAGGGTTATCGACGACGGCGAGACCACTTGGCTGATCGTGGAGGCCGCAGAGGCTGCGCCTCTGGCCGAGTGGCTGAACAAGATGAAGTTCATGCTTCGGGTGGAGATTGAGGACGCTTCGGAGCAGTGGGCAGTTCTTGGCGCCACCAAGCCCGTGGAGCAGTTCTCGTCCCGCCTGGTGTGGGAAGATCCCTGGCCGCATGTCAGCCCGGGCGGCTATGCGTACAGCATTGTCCCGGAGGAGTCGCACCCTGGGCTCGAGCGGCCGTGGTTCGAATACCTCGTCCCCGCGGCGGAGCTTGAGCAGACGGTTGAGGGCCTTCCCCTGGCTGGAGCGATGGCTGCGGACGCCCTGCGGGTCGCGGCATGGAGGCCGCGCCTGGGTGCCGAGACCGACGAAAAGACGATTCCCCACGAACTGGATCTCCTGAGGACCTCGGTCCATCTGAACAAGGGCTGCTACAAGGGGCAGGAGACCATCGCCCGCGTCCACAACCTGGGCCATCCGCCGCGCCGCCTCGTGTTCCTGCAGTTGGACGGTTCGCAGCACACGTTGCCGGCTGTGGGAAGTGTTGTATTTGCCGGGGAGCGCAAGGTGGGTACTCTGACATCGGTGGCGCAGCACTTCGAAATGGGACCCGTGGCTTTGGCCGTGATCAAGCGTTCCGTTTCGGCAGAGGAGTCCCTGACGGTGATGGATGGCGAGGAGCCGTACATTGCCGCCCAGGAAGTGATCGTCGCCCCCGACGCCGGCCAGGTTGTCGGGCGCCAGACCGGATTCCTGAAGGGACCCCACCGATGAGCCAGCCCACAGGCCCTGCCGGCCACGACGCAGGTGTCGACGACGAAACGTTGGCCCTTGCCCATGCATTGTTTGATGCTGCCCGTGAAGGCGACACCGACGTGCTTCGGAGCTACTTGAATGCGGGCGCTCCCGCAACCCTGACCAACGCTGCCGGTGACTCGCTGCTGATGCTTGCGGCCTACCACGGGCACGAGGAAGCCGTGCAGGTGATCCTCCATCACGGCGCGGACGTCAACGCCGCCAACGACCGCGGCCAGACGCCCCTTGCCGGGGCGGTGTTCAAGGGCTACACGGCCGTCGCCCGGGCGCTGTTGGATGCAGGAGCAGACCCCGACGCCGGAACCCCCTCCGCGCGTGATGCTGCAACCATGTTTGCGCGGACGGAGATCCAGGCCCTCCTGGGCTGAGTCCTCCAGCATCCAAGCCCGACCGCCCACAGCGGTCGGGCTTATTTGCGCCCCTATATTCCACGTGGAATAGTTGTGGTGGAATATTACTTTCGGAAAGAGGTTTGGCATGCCCAAAGCTGCTGAGCTGACCCCCTTGGGTGTCGCGTCTCTGGCGCTCCTGGCGGAACAACCTATGCATCCCTACGAGATGTATCAAGTGCTGATGGCGCGGCACGAGGACCGCCTGGTCAAGGTCAGGCCAGGGACGCTTTATCACGCCGTTGGCCGTCTGGAGGAAAGCGGGCTGGTCGAGGCAACAGGCACGGAACGGGAGGGCAACCGTCCTGAGCGGACCACGTACCGGATCACTGACGCCGGACACGACGCCCTGGAAGCCCGGCTCCAAGCCATGCTGTCAACCCCGGTCAACGAGTACCCACTCTTTCCGCATGCCATCGCCGAAGCGCATCACCTCCCGTCCAGCACGGTGGCGGAGCTGCTGGAAGAACGGGTGGTAGCACTCACTGCCGATCTCGACTTCCTGGTCCGGGCGGAGGCCACGGTGACGGCCAAGGGACTTGCCCGCAAGTACTGGATTGACATCACGTATCAACAAGCAATGCGCCGAACGGAGATCGCGTGGATCCGCGGCCTCCTCGAGGAGTTGGGCAACGGGCACCTGCCCTGGGACGAACCCCTGCCGGCTCCATCAGACACTTCACACAAGCCAAAGGAATCCCTTGGAAAACGTAGCTAAGCCGTGGCCCGCGCTGTGGTCACTCGTGGTGGGCTTCTTCATGATCCTCATCGACACCACCATCGTGTCGGTCGCGAATCCGCGGATCATGGAGGGCCTCAACACGGACATCAATGCCGTCATCTGGGTCACCAGCGCCTATCTGCTGGCGTACGCAGTGCCCCTGCTCATCACCGGGAGGCTGGGGGACCGGTTCGGACCGAAGAACCTTTACCTGATAGGCCTGGTGGTCTTCACCCTTGCGTCGTTGTGGTGCGGTCTCTCCGGTGACGTCACCATGTTGATCGCCGCCCGTGTCCTCCAAGGCCTGGGTGCAGCCATGATGACACCCCAGACCATGGCCGTCATCACCCGCATCTTCCCGCCGGACCGCCGCGGTGCGGCCATGGGGCTGTGGGGAGCTACCGCCGGCATGGCCGTGCTGGTTGGCCCTATTCTTGGCGGCGTGCTGGTGGACAGCCTGGGTTGGGAATGGATCTTCTTCGTCAACGTCCCCATTGGGATCGTGGCCTTCATCCTGGTGATGCGTTTCGTACCGAAACTGACCACCCACACGCACTCGTTCGACATCCTCGGCGTGGTGCTGTCCGCCGTCGGCATGTTCCTGCTGGTCTTTGGCATCCAGGAAGGCCAGACCTACAAGTGGGGAACGGTCACCGGATTCGTCACCGTTTGGGGGCTGATCATCACCGGACTGGTGGTCCTGGTTCTCTTTGTGCTCTGGCAATGGCTCCTTGAACGCCGGGGCGGGGAACCGCTGCTGCCACTTGGCCTGTTCAAGGACCGCAACTTCTCCCTGGGCAACACCACCATCATGGCCGTCGGTTTCACGGTGACGGCGTTCCCGCTGCCCACCATCTTCTACTACCAGACGGTCCGCGGATTGACGCCCACCCAGTCGGCGCTGCTCATGATCCCCATGGCCGTTATTTCCGGTGCCCTGGCGCCGTTCGTAGGCAAGCTCATTGACCGGGCGAATCCTCGATACTTTGCCTCGTTTGGCCTGCTCTGCATGGCAGGAGCCCTCTTCTGGACCGCTGCCCTGCTGGGACCGGACACTCCCATCTGGATGTTCCTGTTGCCCAGCGCGCTGCAAGGTGTTGCCAACGCCTTCATCTGGGGACCGGTGTCCAACGCCACCACCCGCAACCTGGAACCGCGGCAGGCCGGTGCAGGCTCCGGTGTCTTCAACACCACCCGCCAAATCGGTGCTGTCCTGGGTTCAGCGGCCATTGCTGCCCTGATCCAGTCGCGGCTCTCCGCGGAATTGCCCGCAGCCCCGGCCGGTGCTCCCGTGGGCGAAGCGTCAATGGGCGGCGTACTGCCGGACGCCCTTCATGCAGGATTCTCGACGGCGATGAGCCAGTCCATCCTGCTGCCAGCCTGCGCGATCCTGCTGGGCGCGGTGGTGGCGCTGTTCTTTGGGAAGCCGAAGTCAGTAAAGGGTTGGGGCGGCAGGTCCGCATCCGCGCCGGAAACTGCCAAGGCTGATCTCAACACCTAGGGTCTTGTCCACCTGATGCCCTGAAGAAGACTCCTCAAGGGCATCAGGTGGACAAAATCTTGGGAATCAGCCGAGCAGCACGCTCGCGTGGAGCCCGCCCGTGGCAAAGCCAAGGCTGCGGGCCATCGCGAGCGCTCCGGTGTTGCTGACATCGGCTTTCCACTGGAGGGTCAGCCCGGACGCCAAGGCTTCGTGGGCTGCGATGGACGCCGCCAGGGTTCCCAAGCCGCGGCGACGCCACGGAGGCGCCACCAGAACGCCCATGTTGGCCAGGATGCCTTCCCATTCGGAGTAGGCACCGCAGGCCACCGGGGTGGGCGGTGCCTCGTCAGGGTGCATGATGGTGAACCGGTGTTCCAGGCCCTGCAGCCCCACCTCATTGACATCGTCCGGAGGGCACTGCCCTTCAAGGCTGATGGCCTCCGGGTTGCCCCGGGAGACTGTGAGGTCGTCGGAAGGTTGCTGCAGCGGCAAATCGTCAGCGAAGAACAGGGCCGTTGATCCCAGCCCGTGCCCTCCATGGGACCGGGTCAGGGTCAGCAGGGTCACGTGTTGGGCGAGCTCTGTATCAGGAAGTCCGACGGCGGCGTCCAAGGCCCATTGCGGCCCCACCATTGCGGAAACTCCGAAGAGCCTGAGGAAGACAACTGCCCGGGCTGATTCATCCACGCGGGTGATGCGGTGTGCGGGGTCGCCGGGGTCCGTTGTCGAGTTGGTGAGCCGGGCTGCGGCGGTGGCGAAAGCGTCGTCGTCGAGCCCCAAATGGCGAGCCCACGCCAGCTGGATAATGGCAGCGGACGTGGGCTCAAGAGTCATGGATTCAGCCTAGCCGACTAGCCGAAAAGCACAGACGCTTCGTCGTAGCGGTGCTGCGGTACGGTCTTGAGCTTGCCCAGGGCTTCCTCGAAGCCTACGTGGGAGATGTCCGTTCCCTTGAGGGCCACCATGGTGCCCCATCGTCCGTCCACTACGGAGTCGATGGCGGCCATGCCCAGGCGGGTTGCCAGAACGCGGTCGTAGGCGGTGGGGACGCCACCGCGCTGAATGTGGCCGAGGATCGTGGCGCGGGTTTCAATGCCCGTGCGGGCCTCGATCTCGGGGGCCAGCTGGTCCGCGATGCCGCCGAGGCGGGGACGGCCAAAGGTGTCCAGCCCGCGCTCGGAGTGGGGGGACTCCATATGTTCCGGAACGAAGCCTTCGGCAACCACTACCAGGGGCGCGCGGCCACGATCGTGGGCTTCCTGGACCCACTCAGTGATCTCCTCGATGCTGACCTTCTGCTCGGGGATCAGGATGGCATGGGCGCCGGCGGCCATGCCGGCGTGCAGGGCGATCCAGCCGACATGGCGGCCCATGACTTCGGCGATCATGCACCGGTGGTGGGACTCCCCGGTGGTCCGGAGGCGATCAATGGCCTCCGTGGCGATCTGGACTGCGGTATCGAAGCCGAAGGTGTAGTCGGTGGCATCGAGGTCGTTGTCCACGGTCTTGGGGACGCCGACGATTTTCAGGCCTGCATCGGTGAGGCGCTTGGCCGCTGCCAGGGTTCCCTCGCCGCCGATGGCGATGATCGCGTCAATGCCCAGGCGTTCCATGTGGGCTTTGATGACGTCCGGGCCACCGCCGTTTTCAAACGGGTTGGTGCGGGATGTGCCCAGGATGGTGCCACCCTGCTTGGCGATACCGCGGACCATGGTGCGGGGGATGTCAATGACATCACCTTCCACAACACCACGCCAGCCGTCACGGAAGCCTACAAATTCCTGGCCGTGGATGGCGATGCCCTTGAGGACGGCTCCCCGGATCACTGCGTTGAGGCCGGGGCAGTCGCCACCGCTGGTCAGAATGCCAATTTTCATGTTTGCTCACTCATGGCTTGGAGGAATACGTGCAGAGCGCCACGCTGAGCTCCCCATGATTGTAGACGCGCATGTGGGGTGGGACACAAACGGTTACTTTTGAACCCGGCCGTGCGGTATTGGAAACGTGTCTGAAAACAAAGGAAGCGCCCCGCCTGGTGGCGGGACGCTTCGTGTGCTTTGTGACCGGGACTTACCGGGAACGCTGGCTGATGAACGATTCGAGGGCGATCTTGTTGTTCTGGTCCGGCAGGATCAGCCAGCCAAGGATATAGATCACGAACGCGGGTCCCGGCAGCAGGCAGAAGAGCAGGAATGCCACCCGGACGTATGCCACGTCCACCCTGAGCTTGGCCGCGATTCCTCCGCAGATCCCGCCCAACCAGCGTTGCGGTCCACGCTTCAGGCCGAAGCCCCTGACGATGCTGAAGAACTTGTCCATGGCTACAGACTTCCCTGTTGTGGTTGCTTTGTCACTTCGTAGTGGTCACTTTTTTGGAACCTTTGCGGGCGGAGAGGAGTCCTCCCACTACCAAGGCCGCTCCTGCACCGATCATCAGGCCTATCATGACGTACGTGCCGTTCAGTGTGACCCAACCGAGCGTTGAGATGACGATCAAGGCCGCCAGGGCTATCACGATCAACCCCCACACCACGGTGCCGATCCGGGCTTGCCGGGGCTCGTCGTCGTCCGCGTGCTCCACCTGGAAGCTGCGCTCCAGCGGTGGCGTCAGCGGGATTTCCTGGAGCCGTGGCTTGGGCAGGGCCTCGGTGGGGTTGGTTTCTTTGGGCAGGGGCACTGTGGGCTGGGCTTCGTTGGCCTTGCCGGGCTCGTTGGTGCTCATGTCAGTTTCCTTCCTGGATGGTCACGTTGCTGAACGTGCCGTCGATTTCCACCACGAGGTTGGCTCCGGGCTTCCCGGTGTTGTACAGGGTCCGCTCGTCCTGGAGCCGGCCGCCGCGGTCCGAGCCGCGTTCGTTGAGGTTGCCGAAGGTCATGTCCGCCCTGACTTCCACAGGCACGTCGTCGGGAATGATGACCGTCACGTTGCTGGCGGTCGCATCAACGGGGATCAGGACTTCGGAGATCAGCGGGGGATTCATGGTGATGTCGGTCAGGTCCACCACCCCTTGGGCGCCGGTGACGTCGATCCCTTGCCGCGCTTGCTCCAGGGATGTGGGTGCCCAGTTCACGTCGTGGAAAGTGAAACGGTCTCCGTCCCTGGGGACCACGTTGAAGATCCCGGCGATGATGAGGGCAGCCACTGCAAGGAAACCAAGGAACCCTGAGGTCCGGCCGCGGAGCCCCGCGACCAGGATGCCCAGGCCCAGGACTGCGGCACCGGTGGCCCACACCACGGCGTTGGCGGAGTTGCCCAACTCAATGACGTTCCCGGCGTCGAGCGCTTTCAACGTACCGCCGGCCAGCAACGCAGCTCCGGCAGAGACTGCCACGATCGCAGCCCCGGGTCCCTTACGCTTGGGGGCGGCGGGCTGGGGCTGCCAGTCCTGCGGGGGAATGGGGCCCTGCGGCGGACGGGGGCCGGACGGATTGGACGGGCTGTAAGGACCCGACGGCGTGTACGGGCCCGATGGCGGTACGGCGCCGGCGCTGTGACCATGGAGGTTTGTGCCGTGCTGGCCGACGCCGTAGACAGGGACGCCCGTGTTGCCCGCGGTCGAAGTCCCATACGCGGCAGACGGCCCGTAAGCGGTTGACGGCCCGTGGGCCACTGGCGTCCCCGGTGCGGGGGTTCCGTACGCGGAGGTCTTCCCGGGTGCTGCGGAATAGTTCTGCTGACCCATGGGCGGAGTTCCCTTCGAAGCTTTGTTGCGTTGGACCAGGAAGTAGATGAGGTAGAAGATGCCACCCATCCAGAACAGCGTCCAGAACAGGCCAGGCAATCCGTCCCAGCCCCAACCCCAGAATCCCCGGCCCAGGCTCGGGAGTCCGATGATCGTGGTGATCAACGCGCCGGTCATGCCTCCGGACCAGCGGCCGGCAGCTGCTTCCTGGACGTGGATGCGGCCATCGGGCTCCGGCAGGAGGGCCCAGGCAATGCCGTAAAGCAGCACCCCAACGCCGGCGAAGAGCGCCAGGACAATGAAGATGCCCCGCACAATCAGCGGATCGATGCCGAAGCGGTGGGCCACGCCGCTTGCGACGCCGCCAATCCAGCGGTCCGGTCCGCGGCGGATGCCTTGGTTGCGGATCCAGTCGAAGAAGTTCTCCTGGGAAACGGCCGGAGCGGCGCCGGCCGGCGGGTAGTTGCCATTGTCCGGACCAGTTCCCGCGGAAGTGCCGGCGGTGGGTCCTTGCTGTGCGCCGGAGGTGCCGGCAGTGCCTGGCGTTCCGGGTTCCTCTGGATTGATGCTGTTCGCGTTCATACTTCGATCCTGCCGCCCCGCCCGTCCTTCCCTCTACTGGGGGATACCCTGAATGACCCCTGAGGGACCCCCGAACTACGCTGGTTTCCAGTCCGGGTCACCCTTATCCGTGTTTGGATTGGTACATGACTACCGCTGTACAACGCCCCGTGCTGGTTCGCAGCAGCGACCGCATGATTGCCGGCGTCTGCAGTGGGCTGGCAGATCACTTGGGCTGGCCGGTCAAGTTCGTCCGGCTTGGCATGATCCTGGCGTGTTTCGCCGGCGGCGCCGGCGTGGCTTTCTACGCGTGGCTGTGGACCATGGTTCCCACGGCGGATGAGAGCGCTAAGCGCAATGCCCGCCGTCCGGCGTCGCCCATTGCTCCTGCCGTAAGCCTGCCGCCCAGTGGCGGAACCACGCCTGCCGGATTCACACCAGGCGCTGGAAGTCACCAGGCATCGAAAACGTACGACGCCGGATGCCCACCATCGGCGGCCGGCGCACCCCCTGTCCTTGGTTCCGTCCCGGTGGGCGGGCCGTTTCCCGGGGCAGCTGCTGGCCATCCGGTCCCGGGCGGCAGCGACGCCCCGGGCCGTGGTCAGGTTCCCGCTGCTGAACCTGCAGGGTTTGGCAGTCCCACCGCCCCGTGGGACTGGGCGGGCAGCGGCGGTGGGGGCGGCTTGGCATCCTGGTTCTCCTCACGGCGTATCCAATATGGCAAGGAAATCCTTCTCGGCGCGGCCCTGCTCCTGGTGGCCGCCATCCTGATTGCCCGCCAGTTCGGCGTCGACGTTCCCCTGGGGACCCTCATACCGGCTGCTGCCATCCTGGGCGGTGCGGCTATCGCCTGGATGCAGCTCGACGAAACGCGCAGGGCCGGCCTGGTGGACAAGACGAAAGCCGATCAAGCCGGGGGCTGGGTCCGGCTGGCAGCCGGCCTGGCGCTGGTGGTGGCGGGCGTCCTGGTCATGGTGTCCGGCTCGGGATCGTGGGAACAGACCTGGCTGGCGCTGCTGGCGTCCGTGGCCGTCCTGGGTGGGGTTGCCCTGGTTCTGCTGCCCTGGGGACTCAAGTTTTGGAAGGACCTGGAAACCGAACGGGCAGGACGCATCCGGGAGACAGAACGCGCCGAGATTGCCGCCCATCTGCACGATTCCGTGCTGCAGACCTTGGCGCTGATCCAGCGCAGGGCGGGGTCGGAGCAGGACGTCGTACGGCTTGCCAGGGCACAGGAACGCGAACTCCGGGCCTGGCTTTTCAGTGATGCAGCCAAGGAATCAGGGCTCCTGGCCGAGCGCATCAAGGCTGTCGCAGCGGAGGTTGAAGACTCCCAAGGCCATGCGGTAGAAGTGGTGGCGGTGGGCGATACCGACATGACGGAGCGGCACGAGGCCATGGTGCAGGCAGCCCGTGAAGCGATGCTCAACGCCGCGCGGCATGGCGGCGGAGCGGTGTCCGTGTACGTGGAGAGTACTGCGGGCACTACGGAAATCTTCGTCAAGGACCGCGGTCCCGGCTTCGATCCGGAAGCTGTTCCGGACGACAGGCTGGGCGTCAAGGAATCGATCATTGGCCGGATGAAGCGGCACGGTGGCACAGCGACCATCAACAGCAGCAGCGACGGAACGGAAGTCCGGCTGACCCTGCCGTCCGCCAACGGCGACGCGGGCGAACAACGGAACAGTGAAGCCCGGAACAGTGAAGCCCGGAATGGAGAAGCGAAGCAATGAGCACCAACCCCCAGAATGGTCCAGGACGCACGGTGCGGGTGGTGATCGTGGATGACCACACCATCTTCCGGTCCGGGCTGAAGGCCGATCTCGATGCCCGCATGGACGTCGTGGGCGAAGCCGGAACGGTGGAGCAGGCCATCGCCGTCATTGCCGAAGCCCGCCCCGAGGTGGTGCTCCTGGACGTTCACCTTCCCGGCGGACTGGGCGGTGGCGGCCGTGAGGTCATTGCCGGATCGGCCGCGTTGCTGGGAACCACCAGCTTCCTGGCGCTCAGTGTTTCGGACGCAGCCGAGGACGTGGTTTCCGTCATCCGCGCCGGTGCCCGCGGGTATGTCACCAAGACCATCTCCGGCAGAGAGATTTCCGATGCCGTGATCAGGGTGGCCGATGGCGACGCAGTCTTCTCACCGCGGCTTGCGGGCTTTGTGCTGGATGCGTTCGGTACTGCTCCGGCGGATATCGCAGACGACGAACTGGACAAGCTTTCTGCGCGCGAACTCGAAGTCATGAGGCTCATCGCGCGGGGATACAGCTACAAGGAGGTCGCCAAGGAACTCTTCATTTCCATCAAGACCGTGGAAACCCATGTTTCGGCCGTCCTGAGGAAGCTGCAGCTCTCCAGCCGCCACGAGCTCACCAAGTGGGCGGCCGAGCGCCGCCTCCTCTAACGCCCGTTCACTTCCCGTCGGGTTTTCCCGATCGCTCTCTCAGATCCCGCGCCTTAAACGAAAACGCTCTCCCACCTACCGATGGTGGAAGAGCGTTTGCGTTGGCTGGTTGCTTACTTGGCCTTGCCCAGGAATTCCTGAATGCGGCGGACACCCTCGGCGAGGTCTTCGTCGCCCAAAGCGTAGGACAGGCGGACGTAGCCGGAGGGTCCGAACGCTTCACCCGGAACCACGGCTACCTCAACCTCGTCGAGGATGAGGGTGGCGAGTTCAGCAGAGGCGGAAGGACGGACGGGACCGTTCGAAGTCTCAAATTCCTTACCCAGCAGCCCACGGACGTCCGCGTACACGTAGAAGGCGCCGGTCGGCGTCGGGCATTCAACGCCGTCAATCGCGTTGAGTCCGGCGACGATCGCTTTGCGGCGGCGGTCGAAGGCTACCTTCATTTCGTCGACGGCGGTCAGCGGACCCGTGAGGGCAGCGGCGGCGGCCACCTGCATGATGTTGGAGACGTTGGACGTCGCGTGCGACTGCAGGTTGGTGGCTGCCTTGATGACGTCGGCCGGGCCAATCATCCAGCCAACGCGCCATCCGGTCATGGCATAGGTCTTGGCCACACCGTTGAGGATGACAACTTTGTCGCCCAGTTCCGGAGCGGCAGTGGCGATGGAGGTGAACTCCACACCGTCATAGGTCAGGTGCTCGTAGATTTCGTCCGTGACAACCCACAAGCCCTTGGACGCGGCCCATTTGCCGATCTCCGCAACCTGCTCCGGGCTGTACACGGCACCGGTGGGGTTGGACGGGGAAACGAACAGCAGGATCTTGGTCCGGTCCGTCACGGCTGCTTCCAGCTGCTCGACGGTCACCAGGTATCCCTGTTCCGGACCGGCGAAGACCTCAACGGGAACGCCGCCGGCGAGGCGGATGGCTTCCGGGTAGGTGGTCCAGAACGGGGTGGGAATGATGACCTCGTCGCCCGGATCCACCAATGTAGCGAAGGTGTTGTAGACCGCCTGCTTGCCGCCGTTGGTCACCAGTACCTGGGAGGGGTCAACCTGGTAGCCGGAGTCCCGCAGGGTCTTCTCTGCGATGGCCTTCTTCAGCTCAGGGAGGCCGCCGGCGGGGGAGTAGCGGTGGTACTTCGGCTGGCCCGCAGCTTCAATGGCGGCCTGGACAATGTAATCCGGGGTGGGGAAATCGGGTTCCCCGGCACCGAAACCGATCACGGGACGGCCTGCGGCCTTCAGTGCCTTGGCCTTGGCATCAACGGCAAGGGTGGCGGACTCGGCAATGGCGGAGATTCGCTGTGAAATGCGGGCGGTAGTTGTTCCGGCAGACATCTATGTACCGTTCTTCGCAGGCAGCTCGTGGGCTGGATGATGGGATTCGACGTAAACTACCTTATGCTGTTCTGCGGACCTCCCGCGTGCCTGCCGGGCTTTGTGACTGATAATGCTGATCACAGGGTTTTTAGGGCTGGGGGGACCGGAAACGGGCCGGTTCGACTATCGCGAAATTCTTGCGTAGACTGGTTCACCGGTGTTGAAAAGCACCTCAGGCTGAAGTGCGGCCTGAAACATGGATTCGATCCATAGGGTAGTGGCGCAATTGGTAGCGCAGCGGTCTCCAAAACCGCAGGTTGCAGGTTCGAGTCCTGTCTGCCCTGCGCAAGCTGTCCCGGCGGAAACGCCGGGGCAAGCGCAGCAACCATGGCTCTGATCAGAGTCGGGTCAACGACTTTGCAAGGTGAGTGAGGACCAGGTGACCGAAACAGCTGCCAGCAGCTCGAAGGGCCGTCCCGCCAAGAAAGCCGATCGTGGCTTCTTCGCCCGTATTGCTCTCTTCGTCCGCCAGGTCATTGGTGAACTGAAGAAGGTCGTTGCTCCCACCCGCAAGGAACTGATCAATTACACGCTCGTGGTGCTGGTGTTCGTGGCCATCATGATGCTCATCGTCACCCTTCTGGACCTGGCCTTCGGCACGGGAGTCAGCTGGGTCTTCGGTGGGTCAGGGGCTACGGACCGCTAAGCGGATCTGTCCGCAAACTGTGTGAAATTCCTCGGTAATTCAGGAGTTTTGCGGGGTTTGCGGAATTGAGCCATTTAAATAGGCATGTTAGGCAATGAGGAAGCAGGAGACCAAGTGTCTGAGCAGGAGCTCGAGGTAAACGAGACTGAGCTGGAAGAAACTGAGGGCGCTGCAGTTGAGGCTGCGGAAGAGTCCGAGGTTGATTCTGCTGCGCCCGAATCTGCCGACGCCGATGATTCCGAAGAGGACTTCGAAGCTGACGTCGACGCCGAATCTGATGACGCGTCCGGCGATGTTGCAGACGAGGACGACGCTTCGGAAGAGTCCGACGGCGACGACCTGGCAGCCGCCGCTGCTGCAGCTCCGGCCGATCCGGCCGAAGAATTCAAGGGCAAGCTGCGCCGCCAGGAAGGTGACTGGTACGTCATCCACTCCTACGCAGGTTACGAAAACCGCGTGAAGGCAAACCTTGAGACCCGCATCCAGACCCTGGACATGGAAGATTACATCTTCGAAATCCAGGTCCCCATGGAAGAGGTCGTCGAGATCAAGAACGCGCAGCGCAAGGTCATCAACCGCGTTCGCATTCCCGGCTACGTCCTGGTCCGCATGGACCTGACCGACGCCTCCTGGGGCGCCGTTCGCCACACCCCTGGCGTCACCGGCTTCGTGGGCAACGCCCACAACCCCGTGCCGCTGCGCCTTGACGAGGTCTTCTCCATGCTCGCCCCGGTCTTCGAGGAAGAGCAGGCAGAGCAGGGCAAGCCGGTCAACAAGCAGAACCAGGCTCCCGTGGCCGTCGACTTCGAGGTCGGCGAGTCGGTCATCGTCAAGGAGGGCCCGTTCGAGACCCTTCCGGCAACGATCTCCGAGATCAAGCCCGAGTCCCAGACCCTGGTGGTCCTGGTCTCGATCTTCGAGCGCGAAACCCCGGTGACGCTCGCATTCAACCAGGTCACCAAGATCTAGCTGATTCCAAAATTTCGCTCCAGTCCTGCCTGCTTAGCAGTTCGGGAGCGGCCGGCCGCCTCGCCATGGCGGCCAAAAACCTGGGACGCGCTCCTGTGCCCCAGGAAGCTATTGAGAGAAGGACCCTACATTGGCTCCCAAGAAGAAGGTCACCGGCCTCATCAAGCTGCAGATCCAGGCAGGTGCCGCTAACCCGGCCCCGCCGATCGGTCCTGCGCTTGGCCAGCACGGTGTCAACATCATGGAATTCTGCAAGGCGTACAACGCTGCAACGGAATCCCAGCGCGGAAACGTTATCCCGGTGGAAATCACGGTCTACGAAGACCGTTCCTTCACCTTCATCACCAAGACCCCGCCGGCTGCAGAGCTCATCAAGAAGGCTGCAGGCGTCGCCAAGGGTTCAGCTACCCCGCACACCGTCAAGGTTGCCAAGCTGACCCAGGCACAGGTCGAGGAAATTGCTTCCACCAAGATGGAAGACCTCAACGCCAACGACATCAAGGCTGCTGCCCTGATCATCGCCGGCACCGCCCGCTCCATGGGTATCACCGTAGAAGGCTAGTAGTCTTCGAAGGCCATTGCGGCCTTCACCCGCCGGGCAACCGGCATCTGAAACATTTGAAATGTCGCAGGATCCTTGCCGGATCCACGACTGTGGCAGGGCCCAGCGCGGTCCGCAGACCACAACTGCACAAGGAGAAACAGCAGCATGGCAAAGCGCAGCAAAGCATATGAGGCAGCCGTAGCCAAGATCGAGGCAGACAAGGTCTACGCCCCGATCGAAGCCATCACCCTCGCGAAGGACACCAACCCTTCCAAGTTCGACGCAACCGTTGAGGTAGCTTTCCGTTTGGGCGTTGACCCGCGTAAGGCCGACCAGATGGTTCGTGGCACCGTCAACCTGCCGCACGGCACCGGTAAGACCGCCCGCGTCCTCGTTTTCGCAACCGGCGACAAGGCTGAAGCAGCAATCGCTGCCGGCGCCGACTTCGTTGGTTCCGATGACCTGATCGAAAAGATCGCAGCCGGCTGGACCGATTTCGACGCCGCAGTGGCAACCCCTGACCTCATGGGCAAGGTTGGCCGCCTCGGTAAGGTCCTCGGCCCGCGTAACCTCATGCCGAACCCGAAGACCGGTACGGTTACCCCGGATGTCACCAAGGCTGTCAACGACATCAAGGGTGGCAAGATCGACTTCCGCGTCGACAAGCACTCGAACCTGCACTTCATCATCGGCAAGGTTTCCTTCGACGCCAACAAGCTGGCCGAGAACTACGCAGCTGCACTGGAAGAGGTGCTTCGCTTGAAGCCGTCCGCTTCCAAGGGCCGCTACATCCAGAAGGCTACCGTTGCCACCACGTTCGGTCCGGGCATCACCGTTGACCCGAACGTCACCAAGGTTCTCACCGACGCGTAAGCTTCGCGAGCACTGGCTCTGATAAAGGACCGTCCGGCTATGCCGGGCGGTCCTTTTTTGCCTTGTTCCCTGTTCACCGGCAGTGGTGCGCCGTAGGCTGTGGTGCGTGTCGTCGTCGAACCCTTCCATCCCTGGCGGGCTGTCCGTAGAACGGATCCCCGTGCCTGCGCAGCCTGGTGACGATGAGTCGGAATTCAATGCGTTCCATGGGCTGGACATTTCCCACCAGCTGGAGCTCTGGGGCAACCGGGACCGTTGTCCCACGTTGGCTGAAGCAGCTGTCTTTTGGCGGGGGAGTGAGTACGAGGAGCGGCAGGCGTTCCTGGCCTATCTCGATGGTGCCGTGGTGGGACGGGGAACGCTGACACTGCCACTGAGGGAAAACACGACGACGGCGGGCGTGGACGTCATCGTCGCCGCACCTTTCCGGCGGCGCGGGTTTGGATCCGCCATCCTTGGCGTTGTGGAGGAACTGGCACGCGGAAGAGGCCGCATCTCCCTTGACGGGTACTGCGAGGAGCCACTCGGGCCGGCCACGGAACGGGCCCGGTTGCTGGAGGCCAAGTCCGGCACCGGCGGTGTGCCGCTGGATTCCGCATCCACCCTTTTCGCCCTCCATCATGGGTACTCGCTGGAACAGGTTGAAACAAACAGCACGCTGCCCTTCCCCGTCGGGGAGGAGATTCTGCGGGAGCTCGAGGCTGAGGCTGTGCAGCGGGCTGCCGGGTACAGCGTCATCGCCTGGCAGGACCGTTGCCCGGACCATCTGGTGGACGTCTTCGCGCGACTCAAAAGCCTCATGAGCACGGAAGTGCCCATCGCCGGGTTGGGCTGGGAGGGTGAAGATTGGGATGCCGCCCGGGTACGCCAGGAAGAATCCGCCTGGAGGGCGGGCGGTGTTGACCCGGTGGTGGCGGTTGCCCGGCACGACGCCACTGGTGAGCTGGCTGCCTACACAGTCCTGACACATCGCGCAGCCCTGCCTGCAGTGATCTACCAGGAGGACACGTTGGTGGCCCCTGGACACCGTGGCCACCGCTTGGGGATGCTGGTCAAGATCGCCAATCTTCGTCGCGCAAGGGACCTCTGGCCAGACGCCACGTCGGTGATGACATGGAACGCCAATGAAAACCGGCATATGCTGGCCATAAATAACGCCCTGGGATTCAAGCCCTCCGGCTTTGAAGGCGAATGGCAGAAACGGCTGGGATGACTGTAGACGAGGCAAAGACCGTTCACGTCGAGCAGCTGTGGGTGCCTGACACCCTGGACAGCCCCGACGCCGCTGATTTCCTGGACGCTGTGGAAGTAGGCCGACGGGTACGCATGGAGACCTGGGGGAGCGACGACCTCGCCTACACACCCCTGGAGAAGCTGCTGGAGTTCTCCGATCCCTATGAGCGCCAGATCATCCTGGTGGCCAAGGTCGATGGCGCCATTGTGGGCACCGTGGATATTGCCTTGCCCCTGGCCGACAACATGGACCTGGCCGAATTCACCTTGGATATCCTGCCTGAGTATCAAAGCCAGGGCGTCGGACGGCAATTGCTTGAAGCCGCCGAACAACTGGCGCGGGCAGAGGGCAGGACCATGATCCTGGTGGACACCAACCATCCTGCAACATCACTGACTGAGGTCCCCGAGGACCAGCTGATCCCTGGAAGCGGTGCGGGCTTTATTCCCGTGAGCAGCAGGGAAGTGGATTTTGCCAAACGTGCCGGCTACACCCTGCAGCACATTGAGCAGTTCAGCTCCTGCGTCCTGCCCCTCGACTCCAAACTGGTGGGCGACCTGCAGGTGGAGGCCGAGGAAGCCAATGGCGGCCGCTATGTCCTGCACCACTGGACGGACCGCTGCCCTGAACCGTGGCTTGAAGCCGTGGCGGAGTTGGAAAATGCTGCCGGCGAGGTGGTCCGCGATGAGGGGGAAGAAGATGCCCCCGAGGTCGAGGCAAGCGGCATGGTGTTCGATCCCGTCGTCCTGCGTGAAACAGAAGACGCCGCCCTGGCGCAGGGACGACGCACGGTGGTCACCGCCGTCGAGCATAGCGAAAGCGGACGCTTGGTGGGCCTGACCACCATCAGCGTCCTGGCGCACCGCCAGGACGTGGTTTTCCAAGACGACACCTTGGTCCTCCAGGAACACCGGGGCAACAAGCTGGGCCTGCTGATCAAGGTGGCCAACATGGAACGGCTCAGCGAGCAGTTCCCTGATGCCCGGGTGATCTACACGTGGAACGCGCCCGAGAACCGCTACCTCCTCACAGTGAACAAGCAATTGGGATTTACGACGGCGGGCGTCACCGGACTCTGGCAGAAGGAACTTCCCGGACGGGGCAAGGACACGACGTCGTCGGACTAGTACCGCCGTCGATTTGGTTTGGGGAACACTCTCCCGTAACCTTGAAATACCAAAGACCGTCGGTTGATGGGAATCCACTCTTTCGAGCGAAGCTCAATTCTGCAGCTACGCCCTTGAGGCTAAAGTGAATTCCTTGACGAAGGACCCTGAACATAGGGCGGCCGGCGCAGGTGAACGAAGCAAGTCTCCACGGATTCAGTCTGTGTTGAGCCAAGCCCCGTGCATCTGCGCGGGGCGTTTTTAGTTTTAGCTCTCGTGAGCGGGGACCCGGAAGACCGGCTTTATTCCCCGGAAGGAGGGTTATGACAACGCCTAGCAAGATCTCCGCAGTTGCAGAGATCACCAACGATTTCAAGGAATCGAACGCGGCTGTCCTGACCGAATACCGCGGGCTCACTGTTGCACAGCTCAAGGAACTGCGTGTTGCGCTCGGCCAGGACACCAAGTTCTCGGTCGTCAAGAACACCCTGAGTGCCATTGCAGCCAAGGAAGCTGGAGTTGAAGCATTCAACGATCAGCTCGCCGGCCCTACTGCAATCGCCTTCATCAAGGGTGACGCTGTTGCTGCTGCCAAGAGCCTGACGGACTTTGCCAAGGCCAACAAGCAGCTGGTTATCAAGACCGGCGTCTTCGAAGGCAAGGCATTGGACGCAGCAGGAGTTGCCGCACTGGCAGCCCTCGAGTCCCGCGAACTGCAGCTTGCACGCGTTGCTGGTGTCCTCAAGGCTCCCGCATCCGCTGCTGCTCGTATCATCGACGCCCTGCGCCTCAAGCTTGAAGAAGAGGGCGGCGCATCTGCACCGGCCGCTGAAGAAGCTCCGGCTGAAGAGGCTGCTGTTGAGGCTGCTGCTGAAGAGGTTGCGGCTCCGGCCGAAGCCGCTGAAGCTGCAACCGAAGAGAACTAAGTTCTCCCCCCAATCAAACTCCGGTGCATGGAGCGGCCTGGTCCGCATCTGCACCAACTAATGGAAGGACGCCACCATGGCGAAGCTCAGCAACGAAGAGCTCATTGAAGCTTTCAAGGAACTGACCATCATCGAGCTCTCCGAGTTCGTCAAGCTCTTCGAAGAGACCTTCGAAGTTACGGCTGCTGCTGTTGCAGTTGCCGGCCCCGCTGCCGGCGGTGCTGCTGAAGCTGCTGAAGAGAAGACTGAATTCGACGTCGTTCTCGAAGCTGCTGGCGACAAGAAGATCGCAGTGATCAAGGAAGTTCGCGCCATCACCTCCCTCGGCCTCAAGGAAGCCAAGGACCTGGTTGACAGCGCACCGAAGGCTGTTCTCGAAGGCGCCACCAAGGAAGCTGCCGAGAAGGCAAAGGCTCAGCTCGAAGAAGCTGGCGCAACGGTTACCCTCAAGTAACTCGTCTTGCTTGTGGAAGCCCCGCCCGTTCCGACAAAGGAACCGGGCGGGGCTTCCTGCGTTTAACCGCACCCAAGCAGGTGGCAGTTGAGCGCGTTTTGACGGCTCAAAACGCGCTCAATTGCGAGCTAGTTGGGTTCGCTGATGTCCGCCACTACTGCGCCCAGTGCGGCGGTGAGGGCGTCCGCGTCCACGAAAGCGCTCCGGCCGTGCGCACCTGCGCCCATGGAGATGCGACGCCCGCTGATGGTGGCGTCGGCGTACACGGGCCAGGCCGTGGTGCTGCCCAAGGGCGTGATGGTTCCCCGCTCGTATCCTGTGGCGGCCAGAGCGACGTCGGCGTGGGGGAGCGAGAGCTTGTTGACACCCACCAGTGCCCGCAGTTTCGGCCACGAGATCTGGCGGTCCCCGGGAATCAGTGCGAACAGGAAGCTGCCATCCCGGTGTTTGACCACCAATGACTTCACAATATCCGCAGGGCTGATGCCCAGGATTCCGGCAGCTTCTTCGAGGCTGCGCGCTGCGGGACGCTCGACGACGTCAACGTCCAGTCCGCGCGCGGCGGCATCGGACAGGAACCTCTCAGCGCCGTCCGTCACAGGTTCATTCACAACGTTTCCCATCAGTCCTCGTTCGAAGATCGTATTAGTCGCGGTACAGGAGAAGGGCTTCACCCTGGCCGCCACCGCCGCACAGCGACACTGCGGCTTTACCCATACCCCGGCGTTTGAGTTCGTGGGCTGCATGCAGCGCGAGGCGTGCGCCGGACGCCCCGATGGGGTGGCCCAGGGCAATGGCGCCGCCATGGATATTGCACTTCTCCAGCGGATAACGCAGGTCCTTGAGGGATTGGACCGCCACGGAGCCGAACGCTTCATTGATTTCAATGAAGTCCAGGTCCTCTGCCGTCCAGCCGGCCCGTTTCAGCGCTTGGGCAATGGCGTTGGAAGGCTGGGAATGCAGTGAGTTGTCCGGGCCGGCAACCTGGCCGGGCTTCCCCACAACGGCCAGGTATTCCAGGCCGTTGTCTTCGGCGAAACGGCGGCTGGTCAGTACCAGCGCGGAGGCGCCGTCGGACAGTGGAGAGGAGTTTCCTGCCGTAATGGTGCCGTCGGTAGCAAACGCGGCCTTGAGCGGCGCCAGGGTTTCCACTGTCGTGTTGGGGCGGACGCCTTCATCCGTGCTGAGGACCAGAGGATCGCCCTTGCGCTGCTTGACTTTCACCGGAGCAATTTCGACGTCGAACGTTCCGTCCGCGATGGCGGCAGCGGCACGCTGGTGGGAGGCAGCAGCAACCTCGTCCTGTGCCTTGCGGTCAATGCCAAGGGTGAGGTTCTTGGTTTCTGTGGACAAACCCATGGACTGTCCGTCGAAGGCGTCCGTGAGTCCGTCGTGGGCCGCTGCGTCCAAGGCCTGGATTGCACCGTAGGTCCAGCCCTGCCGGGAGCCGGGAAGGAGGTGCGGTGCCCGGGTCATGGATTCCTGGCCGCCGGCCACCACTACGGTGGCGTCACCGCTGCGGATCATCCGCGCGGCATCAATGACGGCAGTGAGCCCGGAGAGGCATACCTTGTTGATGGTCAGGGCTGGAATATTCCAGCCAACGCCCGCTGCAATAGCGCTCTGACGGGCCGGGTTCTGGCCCGCTCCGGCCTGGAGCACCTGCCCCATGATCACGGCGTCCACTTGTTCGGCTTTCACGCCGCTGGCGGCCAGGGCAGCGGTGATGGCATGTGCACCAAGGTCGACGGCGGTGAAGCCCGCCAGCTGGCCGTTGAGTCGACCCTGTGGGGTACGGGAAGCGGCAAGGATGACAACGTCATTGTCGTCAGCGGAGTTGGTCATGGTCTCTCTTCCGATCCGGGAGTGGTGGTGCAAGGCTATCGCGGGGCGTGCGCCAGCCTACCCTTTCAACGGTTGTGCCTTCCGCTGCATTCCATCTCTTTTGCAGGAGCTCGTTCGCGGTGGATGCCTGCTGAAGCTTCGGTTGCGCGGCTGGTGGATGCCTGTGGCGCGCGCCGCTTAGGTGCCTGCAGCAACGGTGCTTGCAATCACGGACGATCTGGGGTAGACAGAAAGGCTGCTTTGCCGTATCGTAGATATTTGCGTCTTCCCTGTTAACCTTCAGCCTTCATATAGCGGTGGGCTTTACCTCTCAGCTGCGCCATTGACGTGCCGTTCCTTAACGTGCATAGCCAATGAGTGGACTGGGTCCGGGTCATATAGCGGAACCGGAATAAGTATCCTGCGGAGCACTCTGCGGGATGCAAACGGGGGAGATCTGAAAACGCCTGAAGGTCTGTGGAAGGATCCCTCTTGGTCGCCTCGAGCACCTCTAATAACGAAACCGCTAACACGGCAAGCACCGATGGTGCCACCCGCCGCCTCTCATTCGCAAAGATTCATGAACCGCTTGATGTTCCGAATCTTCTCGCCCTGCAGACGGACAGCTTTGACTGGCTCGTCGGAAACGAACGCTGGCAGGCGCGGGTAGCGAAGGCTGTCGAGGAGGGCGACCTCAGCGTCGCCACCACCTCCGGACTTGCCGACATCTTCGAAGAGATCTCCCCCATCGAGGACTTCCAGGGCACCATGTCCCTGAGCTTCTCCGAGCCGGAGTTCGCTGACCCGAAGTACACCATGGCCGAATGCAAAGACCGTGACGCCACTTACTCGGCACCGTTGTACGTCAAGGCCGAGTTCATGAACAACAACACGGGCGAAATCAAGCAGCAGACCGTGTTCATGGGCGACTTCCCCCTCATGACTGAAAAGGGAACGTTCGTCGTCAACGGCACCGAGCGTGTTGTTGTCTCCCAGTTGGTCCGTTCGCCGGGCGCCTACTTCGAGCGCACCGCCGACAAGACCAGTGACAAGGACATCTTCACTGCGAAGATCATCCCGTCCCGTGGTGCATGGTTCGAACTCGAAATCGACAAGCGCGACCAGGTCGGCGTTCGCCTCGACCGCAAGCGCAAGCAGTCGGTCACGGTTCTCCTGAAGGCCCTCGGCTGGACCGAAGGCCAGATCCTGGAAGAGTTCGGCCAGTACGACTCCATGCGTGCAACGCTGGAGAAGGACGCCACCGAGACCCGCGAAGACGCGCTTCTGGACATCTACCGCAAGCTGCGTCCGGGCGAGCCGCCCACAGTCGAGGCTGCCCAGTCCCTGCTGGACAACCTGTACTTCAACGCCAAGCGCTACGATCTTGCGAAGGTTGGCCGTTACAAGATCAACCGCAAGCTCGGCATCGACCGCTCCCTTGGTGACAAGGAAGCCTCGGTCCTGCACGTTGAAGACATCGTTGCCATGATCAAGTTCCTCGTCGCGCTCCACGCCGGCGAGAAGACCCTCATGGGCAAGCGCGACGGCGAAGACCACGAGCTTCGCGTCGACGTCGACGACATCGACCACTTCGGCAACCGTCGCATCCGCGCCGTGGGCGAATTGATCGAGAACCAGGTCCGCACTGGTCTGTCCCGTATGGAACGCGTCGTCCGCGAACGCATGACCACACAGGACGTCGAGGCCATCACGCCGCAGACGCTGATCAACATCCGTCCCGTTGTTGCAGCCATCAAGGAGTTCTTCGGAACTTCCCAGCTGTCGCAGTTCATGGACCAGAACAACCCGCTGTCGGGTCTGACCCACAAGCGCCGCCTGTCGGCACTTGGCCCGGGTGGTCTGTCCCGTGACCGTGCAGGCATGGAAGTCCGAGACGTTCACCCGTCCCACTACGGACGTATGTGCCCCATCGAAACCCCTGAAGGCCCGAACATTGGTCTGATCGGTTCGCTGGCATCCTACGGCCGCATCAACCCGTTCGGCTTCATTGAGACGCCGTACCGCCTGGTCTCCGAAGGCGTCGTATCCGACGAGGTCCAGTACCTGACTGCCGATGACGAAGCCGAGGTCCTGATTGCACAGGCCAACGCTCCGCTGGATGCTGACAAGAAGTTCTCTGAAGAGACCGTCCTTGTTCGTGCCCGTGGTGGTGGAGGCGAGCCTGTTCTGGTTCCCGCCGCTGACGTTCAGTTCATGGACGTTTCCCCGCGCCAGATGGTGTCCGTGGCAACTGCCCTGATTCCGTTCCTCGAGCATGACGATGCAAACCGTGCACTCATGGGTGCCAACATGCAGCGCCAGGCCGTGCCGCTGGTCCGTTCCGAGGCTCCTTTCGTGGGCACCGGCATGGAGCGCGCAGCAGCCGTCGACGCCGGTGATGTTGTCATCGCGAAGAAGGCAGGTGTGGTCACCGAAGTCTCCGCCGAACTGGTTGTCATGATCAACGACGACGGTACTGAGACCAACTACCGCATCAACAAGTTCGCCCGTTCCAACCAGGGCAACTGCTACAACCACCGTGTCCTGGTCAACGAAGGCCAGCGCCTGGAAGTTGGCGGCATCATCGCTGACGGTCCCGCAACGGACCAGGGTGAATTGGCCCTCGGTAAGAACCTGCTCGTGGCATTCATGTCATGGGAAGGCCACAACTTCGAGGACGCCATCATCCTGTCGCAGCGCATTGTTGCTGAGGATGTCCTTTCCTCCATCCACATCGAGGAGCACGAAATTGATGCCCGCGACACCAAGCTTGGTGCCGAGGAAATCACGCGTGACATCCCCAACGTGTCCGAGGAAGTCCTTGCAGGCCTGGACGAGCGTGGCATCATCCACATTGGTGCCGAGGTTGAAGCCGGCGACATCCTGGTTGGAAAGGTCACCCCTAAGGGTGAAACCGAACTGACCCCGGAAGAGCGCCTTCTCCGCGCCATCTTCGGTGAGAAGTCCCGCGAAGTCCGCGACACCTCCCTGAAGGTGCCCCACGGCGAGTCCGGTACGGTCATCGGCGTGCGCGTCTTCGACCGCGACAACGACGACGAACTGCCCCCGGGCGTGAACCAGCTGGTCCGCGTCTACGTAGCAGCCAAGCGTAAGATCACCGACGGCGACAAGCTCGCCGGCCGTCACGGCAACAAGGGTGTTATCTCCAAGATCCTCCCGATCGAGGACATGCCCTTCCTTGCAGACGGTACCCCGGTGGACATCGTCCTGAACCCGCTTGGTGTTCCGGGTCGAATGAACGTTGGACAGGTCCTGGAAACCCACCTCGGTTGGGTCGCCAAGACCGGTTGGAAGATCGAAGGCGAGCCGGAGTGGGTCAAGAACCTGCCCAACCTGCCCCGTGAAACCGGCCAGACCACCGTTGCCACCCCGGTGTTCGATGGCGCCCGTGAAGAAGAAATCACTGGTCTGCTTGACTCCACCAACGTGACCCGCGACGGCGACCGCCTGATCGATTCCTCCGGCAAGACCCGTCTGTTCGACGGCCGCTCCGGCGAGCCGTTCCCGGACCCGATCTCCGTCGGTTACATGTACATCCTGAAGCTCCACCACCTGGTGGACGACAAGATCCACGCGCGTTCCACCGGCCCGTACTCCATGATCACGCAGCAGCCGCTGGGTGGTAAGGCTCAGTTCGGTGGCCAGCGCTTCGGTGAAATGGAAGTCTGGGCGCTCGAAGCTTACGGTGCTGCCTACACGCTTCAGGAACTCCTCACGATCAAGTCGGATGACATCCATGGTCGTGTGAAGGTCTACGAAGCCATCGTCAAGGGCGAGAACATCCCTGAGCCTGGCGTTCCCGAGTCCTTCAAGGTCTTGATCAAGGAAATGCAGTCGTTGTGCCTGAACGTGGAAGTTCTTTCCACGGACGGAACCACGATCGAAATGCGTGACTCTGATGACGCAGTCTTCACGGCTGCGGAAGAACTGGGCATCGATCTGTCTCGTGCAGAGCCCAGTTCCGTAGAAGAGGTCTAGCAGCTGTTCCGGCGGGCAGCCTCAACAACTGTCCGTCGGAACAGCTCCCTCTTCCCGTAACCAAGACTTCAGAATTTAGAGAACAAGAGAGAACAGGGACCCTATGTCCAGCGAATCCTCCTTCGGCCTCATGCAGATCGGCCTCGCCACCGCGGAAGACATCCGCGGATGGTCTTACGGTGAGGTCAAGAAGCCGGAAACCATCAACTACCGCACGCTCAAGCCCGAGAAGGACGGCCTCTTCTGCGAGAAGATCTTCGGCCCGTCCCGCGACTGGGAATGCTACTGCGGCAAGTACAAGCGCGTCCGCTTCAAGGGCATCATTTGCGAGCGTTGTGGCGTTGAAGTCACCCGCGCCAAGGTGCGTCGTGAGCGCATGGGCCACATCGAGCTGGCCGCGCCTGTAACGCACATCTGGTACTTCAAGGGCGTTCCCTCGCGCTTGGGCTACCTTCTGGACCTGGCACCGAAGGACCTCGAGAAGGTCATTTACTTCGCTGCCTACATGATCACCAGCGTTGACACCGAAAGCCGTCACGCCGAACTGCCGAACCTCCAGGTTGAGCACGACCTCGAGAAGAAGCAGATGGTGGACAACCGCGACAGCGACATCGCCACGATCGCCCGCGACCTTGAAGACGAGCTTGCCCGTCTTGAAGGTGAAGGCGCCAAGGCTGCCGATAAAAAGAAGGCCCGCGACTCCGCAGACCGCCAGATGGCGAACGTCCGCAAGCGTGCCGACGCCGACATCGAGCGCCTCGAGCAGGTCTGGGACCGCTTCAAGAACCTCAAGGTCGCTGACCTTGAAGGTGACGAAGGCCTGTACCGCGAACTGCGCGACCGTTACGGTCTGTACTTCGAAGGCTCCATGGGTGCCGAAGCCATCAAGAAGCGTCTTGAGACCTTCGACATGCAGGCTGAGGCTGAGTCGCTGCGCGACACCATCCAGAACGGCAAGGGCCAGCGCAAGACGCGTGCCCTGAAGCGACTGAAGGTTGTCAACGCATTCCTGACCACCAACAACAGCCCGCTCGGCATGGTTCTCGACGCCGTCCCGGTGATCCCGCCGGAACTGCGCCCGATGGTCCAGTTGGACGGTGGCCGCTTCGCGACCTCCGACCTCAACGACCTCTACCGACGTGTGATCAACCGCAACAACCGACTCAAGCGACTGCTTGACCTCGGTGCTCCGGAGATCATCGTCAACAACGAGAAGCGCATGCTTCAGGAAGCCGTTGACAGCCTCTTCGACAACGGTCGTCGTGGCCGTCCCGTCACGGGTCCGGGCAACCGTCCGCTGAAGTCCCTGAGCGACATGCTCAAGGGCAAGCAGGGTCGTTTCCGCCAGAACCTCCTCGGCAAGCGCGTTGACTACTCCGGCCGTTCGGTCATCGTTGTCGGCCCGCAGCTGAAGCTGCACCAGTGTGGTCTGCCCAAGCAGATGGCCCTGGAGCTCTTCAAGCCGTTCGTGATGAAGCGCCTGGTTGACCTCAACCACGCCCAGAACATCAAGTCGGCAAAGCGCATGGTTGAGCGTTACCGTCCGCAGGTCTGGGACGTGCTGGAAGAGATCATCACCGAACACCCGGTGCTGCTCAACCGTGCACCTACCCTGCACCGCCTCGGCATCCAGGCCTTCGAACCGCAGCTTGTGGAAGGCAAGGCAATCCAGCTTCACCCGCTGGTTTGTGGCGCCTTCAACGCTGACTTCGACGGCGACCAGATGGCAGTCCACCTGCCGCTGAGCCCGGAAGCCCAGGCCGAAGCCCGCATCCTGATGCTGTCCTCGAACAACATCCTGAAGCCGTCCGATGGCCGTCCGGTGACCCTGCCTTCGCAGGATATGATCATCGGTCTGTACCACCTGACCACCAAGCGCGTCGGTTCTGCCGGCGAAGGCCGCATCTTCTCCTCGGTTTCGGAAGCCATCATGGCGTACGACGCCCGTGATCTGCACCTGAATTCCCAGGTCAAGATCCGCCTGGATGACTTTGTGCCTTACGCAGGGTGGGAAGCTCCGGAAGGTTGGGAGCCCGGTCAGCCGGCTCTCGTTGAAACCTCCCTGGGCCAGGTCATCTTCAACCAGACGCTGCCTGAGGACTACCCCTGGGTAGAGGCTGTTGCCGACAAGGGCGAACTGTCCCGGATCGTCAACGACCTCGCAGAGCGCTACCCGAAGGTTGTCACGGCTGCAACGCTGGACAACCTGAAGGACGCCGGCTTCTACTGGGCTACCCGTTCGGGTGTCACGGTTGCCATCTCCGACATCGAGGTGCCTACCTCCAAGCCTGCCATCCTGGCCGGTTACGAGGCCATGGCTGCCAAGATCCAGGGCCAGTACGACAAGGGCCTGATCGACGACGACGAGCGTCGCCAGGAACTGATCGAAATCTGGAACAAGGCAACCAACGAAATCGCCCAGGCGATGCGCGACAGCCTGTCTCCGATGAACACCATCAACCGCATGGTGTCCTCCGGTGCACGTGGTAACTGGATGCAGGTCCGCCAGATCGCGGGTATCCGTGGTCTTGTGGCCAACCCGAAGGGTGAGATCATTCCTCGCCCGATCAAGTCCTCCTACCGCGAGGGCCTGTCGGTTCTGGAATACTTCATCGCCACGCACGGTGCCCGTAAGGGTCTGGCCGATACCGCTCTCCGTACCGCCAACTCGGGTTACCTGACCCGTCGTCTGGTGGACGTTTCGCAGGACGTCATCGTCCGCGAAGAGGACTGTGGTACCGAACGCGGTCTGGTTACCCCGATCGCCGTGCCGGATTCCAACGGTGAGCTCGTCCTGGACGAGAACGTCGAGAACAGCGCCTACGCACGTACGCTGGCTGTCGACGTCGTCGATGCCCAGGGCAACGTCCTGGCTGCCGGCGGCACCGACTGCGGCGACGTCGTTATCGACCAGCTGCTGGCTGCAGGCATCACCGAGGTCAAGGTCCGCTCCGTACTCACCTGTGAGTCCAAGGTCGGCACCTGTGCTCTTTGCTACGGTCGTTCATTGGCCACTGGCAAGACCGTTGACATCGGCGAGGCCGTGGGCATTATTGCCGCACAGTCCATCGGTGAGCCCGGTACCCAGCTGACCATGCGTACGTTCCACACCGGTGGTGCTGTTTCCGCCGGCGGTGGCGACGACATCACCCAGGGTCTGCCCCGTATCCAGGAGCTCTTCGAAGCCCGTACTCCGAAGGGTGTCGCACCGATTGCTGAAGCAGCCGGCCGCATCACCATTGAAGAGTCCGAGCGCCAGATGCGCTTGGTCATCACTCCGGACGATGGTTCCGAAGAGATTGCCTACCCGGTACTGCGCCGTTCACGTCTCCTCATCGAAGATGGCGAGCACGTCAGCGTCGGCCAGAAGCTGATCAACGGTCCGGTGGACCCGAAGCAGGTTCTGCGCATCATGGGTCCGCGTGCTGCACAGAAGTTCCTCGTGGACGAAGTACAGGGCGTTTACCGCAGCCAGGGTATCGGTATCCACGACAAGCACGTCGAGGTTATCGTCCGCCAGATGCTGCGTCGCGTGACCGTCATCGAATCCGGCGACTCCGACCTGCTCCCCGGTGAGCTTGCAGAGCGCGCCCGCTTCGAGGACGAGAACCGCCGCGTCGTGTCCGAGGGCAAGTCCCCGGCTTCGGGTCGTCCGGAACTCATGGGTATCACCAAGGCTTCCTTGGCTACCGAGTCCTGGCTGTCGGCAGCTTCCTTCCAGGAAACCACCCGCGTCCTGACGCAGGCGGCCATGGAAGGCAAGAGCGATCCTCTGCTCGGCCTCAAGGAAAACGTCATCATCGGTAAGCTCATCCCGGCTGGTACGGGCCTGCCCCGCTACACAGAGGTCACTGTGGAGCCGACGGAAGAAGCAAAGGCAAGCCTGTTCACGGGCCCCAGCGCTTTTACCGACTTCTCCTATGACGCACTGGGCGGCGACGGAGCTCCCGAGTTCCACGCCATCCCGCTGGATGACTACGACCTCGGTAACGACTTCCGCTGATCCGTTGTTCGCCAGCCGTCAACGTTGAGTTGACGCGGTAAAAGTCCGGCCCCGTACTCCATGAGTGCGGGGCCGGACCTGTTAACGGCGGCAGCTTTCGCGCGGTCAGCCGGGGGAGTGGAGGACGACGGCGGCAGACGGGTTGCGCCGTCGTCCTCCATACACCCGATTAAGGCCCTAGATCAAGCCGTGCTAGACTTTTGGTAATTGTTCTGTGTGGCAGTGGATGAAGGCCGCCGCAGCATCATTTTGGTTTTGTTCTCATGGTGCTGGGTGGAGCCTGTTTCCGGGTTGCGGGCAACATGCGCAACGAATGCCGCACTTTTGCACGCCTACCGGAGTTTCGGCCGGCTGCACGAGCAACGCCAAAGTTCCCACGTTTACCCAGGCTGGCGCCTGTGTGTGGGGGCAGAGATCAAACAACGGAGAACACGAAAGTGCCTACGATTAACCAGCTGGTCCGCAAGGGCCGCACGCCGAAGGTCTCCAAGACCAAGGCTCCCGCGCTGAAGGGCAGCCCGATGCGCCGCGGTGTTTGCACCCGCGTTTACACCACCACCCCCAAGAAGCCGAACTCGGCTCTCCGTAAGGTGGCACGTGTGCGTCTCAACGGTGGCGTAGAAGTAACCGCCTACATCCCCGGTGTTGGCCACAACCTCCAGGAGCACTCCATCGTGCTCGTCCGTGGTGGTCGTGTGAAGGACCTTCCGGGTGTCCGCTACAAGATCGTCCGCGGCGCACTCGACACCCAGGGTGTCAAGAACCGCAAGCAGGCTCGCAGCCGTTACGGCGCAAAGATGGAGAAGAAGTAATATGCCTCGCAAGGGTCCGGCCCCGAAGCGGCCGCTAGTTTCCGATCCCGTTTACGGCTCCCCGTTGGTCACTCAGCTGATCAACAAGGTTCTGGTCGACGGCAAGAAGTCCACCGCAGAGCGCATCGTTTACGGTGCACTTGAAGGTGCACGTGCCAAGTCCGGCGGCGACCCCGTTGCCGCTCTCAAGAAGGCCATGGACAACGTCAAGCCTTCGCTCGAGGTACGTTCACGCCGTGTTGGTGGCGCTACCTACCAGGTTCCGGTTGAGGTCAAGCCGGGTCGCTCCACTGCCCTCGCTCTGCGTTGGCTCGTGGGCTACTCCAAGGCCCGCCGCGAGAAGACCATGACCGAGCGCCTCCAGAACGAAATCCTGGATGCCTCCAATGGTCTTGGTGCCGCTGTGAAGCGTCGCGAAGACACCCACAAGATGGCCGAGTCCAACAAGGCCTTCGCACACTACCGCTGGTAAAAACTTTCCGGACGCCGCCGGCTCACTGAGCCGGCGGCGAACGTGTAGTCCATCCGAAAGGGAGACCCCGTGGCACAGGACGTGCTTACCGACCTTAATAAGGTCCGCAATATCGGCATCATGGCCCACATCGATGCCGGCAAGACCACCACTACCGAGCGCATCCTGTTCTACACGGGTGTGAACCACAAGATCGGCGAGACGCACGACGGCGCTTCGACGACTGACTGGATGGAACAGGAAAAGGAACGCGGCATCACCATCACGTCTGCCGCCGTGACTTGCTTCTGGGACAAGAACCAGATCAACATCATCGACACCCCGGGCCACGTGGACTTCACGGTTGAGGTTGAGCGCTCCTTGCGCGTCCTCGACGGTGCAGTTGCAGTGTTCGACGGCAAGGAAGGCGTGGAGCCGCAGTCCGAGACTGTTTGGCGCCAGGCTGACAAGTACAACGTTCCGCGTATCTGCTTCGTCAACAAGATGGACAAGCTGGGCGCTGACTTCTACTTCACCGTAGACACCATCATCTCCCGCCTTGGTGCCAAGCCGCTGGTTATGCAGCTGCCCATCGGTGCTGAGAACGACTTCATCGGTGTTGTTGACCTCCTCGAAATGCGCGCCCTGGTTTGGCCTGGCGACGCAAAGGGTGACGTCACCATGGGCGCTTCCTACGAAGTGCAGGAAATCCCGGCGGACCTCCAGGCCAAGGCTGAAGAGTACCGTGCACAGCTCGTAGAGACTGTTGCCGAGGCTTCCGAAGAACTCATGGAGAAGTACCTCGAAGGTGAAGAACTCACCCTTGAGGAACTGAAGGCCGGCATCCGCAAGATGACCATCAACTCCGAGCTCTACCCGGTGTTCTGTGGTTCTGCCTTCAAGAACCGCGGTGTCCAGCCGATGCTTGACGCTGTTGTTGACTTCCTGCCGAACCCGCTCGACGTCCCCCCGATGATCGGTCACGATCCTCGCGACGAAGAGAAGGAACTCACCCGCAAGCCCTCTGCTGACGAGCCGTTCTCGGCCCTCGCCTTCAAGATTGCTGCGCACCCGTTCTTCGGTCAGCTGACCTTCGTCCGCGTGTACTCCGGTCACGTTGAGGCAGGCGCCCAGGTGGTCAACTCCACCAAGGGCAAGAAGGAACGTATCGGCAAGCTGTTCCAGATGCACGCCAACAAGGAAATGCCCGTTGAGGGCGCTACCGCCGGCCACATCTACGCAGCCATCGGTCTGAAGGACACCACCACGGGTGACACCCTGTGCGATGCCAACAACCAGATCGTCCTCGAGTCCATGAGCTTCCCGGAGCCCGTGATCTCGGTTGCCATCGAGCCCAACACCAAGGGTGACCAGGAGAAGCTCTCCACGGCCATCCAGAAGCTCTCCGCTGAGGACCCGACCTTCCAGGTTTCCCTCAACGAAGACACGGGCCAGACCATCATCGCCGGCATGGGCGAGCTCCACCTGGACATCCTGGTGGACCGCATGCGCCGCGAATTCAAGGTTGAAGCAAACGTTGGCAAGCCGCAGGTTGCTTACCGCGAAACCATCAAGCGCGCAGTCGAGCGTCATGACTACACGCACAAGAAGCAGACCGGTGGTTCGGGTCAGTTCGCAAAGATCCAGATCGCGATCGAGCCCATGGACACCGCTTCCGGCGAGCTGTACGCATTCGAGAACAAGGTCACTGGTGGCCGCGTTCCGCGTGAATACATCCCGTCCGTTGACGCTGGTATCCAGGATGCACTGAACGACGGCGTCCTGGCTGGTTACCCGGTTGTCGGCATCAAGGCCACGCTTATTGATGGCGCGTCCCACGATGTTGACTCCTCGGAAATGGCGTTCAAGATCGCCGGACGTATGGCTTTCAAGGAAGCTGCACGCAAGGCGAACCCTGTTCTGCTTGAACCGTTGATGGATGTTGAGGTCCGCACACCTGAGGAATACATGGGTGATGTTATCGGTGACCTGAACGCCCGCCGCGGCCAGATGCAGTCCATGGAAGACGCAGCAGGTGTGAAGGTTATCCGTGCACACGTTCCGCTGTCCGGCATGTTCGGCTACATCGGTGACCTCCGGTCCAAGACCCAGGGTCGCGCTGTGTACTCCATGACGTTCAACAGCTACGCGGAGGTCCCGAAGGCAGTTGCCGACGAGATCATCCAGAAAACCCGCGGCGAGTAATCTCCCGGTAACGGATGCAATTCCGGTATCGGGAAGGCATCTAAGCGCATGAGGCGGGGCTGCGGCGAGAGCCGCGGCCCGGTCCCTGCGCAAACAGGCTCGAGGAACTATTATTGGTTCCTGAATCTGCAATTTCACCAAAACCAAGCCCCCAAGTAGACTTGCTAAAGTTTCTGCCGCGAAAAGCGCGGCCGAGGAGCACTTCACTTGAAATCGTTCTAGGAGGAACCTGTGGCAAAGGCAAAGTTCGAGCGGACTAAGCCGCACGTCAACATCGGCACCATTGGTCACGTTGACCACGGTAAGACGACATTGACTGCCGCCATTTCCAAGGTGCTGTACGACCAGTACCCGGATCTCAACGAGCAGCGCGACTTCGCGTCGATTGACTCTGCTCCGGAAGAGCGCCAGCGCGGTATTACCATCAACATCTCCCACGTGGAGTACCAGACCGAGAAGCGCCACTACGCACACGTAGACGCCCCGGGTCACGCTGACTACATCAAGAACATGATCACCGGTGCTGCCCAGATGGACGGCGCAATCCTCGTGGTTGCTGCAACCGATGGTCCGATGGCTCAGACCCGTGAGCACGTTCTGCTCGCCCGCCAGGTTGGCGTTCCCTACCTGCTGGTCGCACTGAACAAGTCCGACATGGTTGATGACGAAGAACTCCTCGACCTCGTCGAAATGGAAGTTCGTGAGCTCCTGAGCTCGCAGGGCTTCGATGGCGATGAGGCTCCGGTTGTTCGCGTTTCCGGCCTCAAGGCTCTGGAAGGCGACCCGGTTTGGGTCAAGTCCGTCCAGGACCTGATGGCAGCAGTCGACGAGTCCGTTCCGGACCCCGTACGTGACCGCGACAAGCCGTTCCTGATGCCGATCGAAGACGTCTTCACGATCACCGGTCGTGGCACCGTTGTTACGGGCCGCGCCGAGCGTGGAACCCTCGCCATCAACTCCGAGGTCGAGATCGTTGGCATCCGCCCGATCCAGAAGACCACGGTTACCGGTATCGAGATGTTCCACAAGCAGCTCGACGAAGCATGGGCCGGCGAGAACTGTGGCCTCCTGCTCCGCGGTCTGAAGCGCGACGATGTCGAGCGTGGCCAGGTTGTCGTCAAGCCGGGTTCAATCACCCCGCACACCGACTTCGAAGCCAACGTCTACATCCTGTCCAAGGACGAAGGCGGACGTCACAACCCGTTCTACTCCAACTACCGCCCGCAGTTCTACTTCCGTACCACGGACGTAACCGGCGTTATCACCCTGCCGGAAGGCACGGAAATGGTTATGCCTGGCGACAACACTGAGATGACCGTTGCGCTCATCCAGCCGATCGCTATGGAAGAGGGCCTCGGCTTCGCTATCCGCGAAGGCGGCCGCACCGTTGGTTCGGGACGTGTCACCAGCATCATCAAGTAGTCACTACTTGTAGATCGGTGACCTTCCGGCTAAACCGGTAGTCATTCAAGAAGAACCCCACCGTTTCGGCGGTGGGGTTCTTTTTGGTACAGTTACTCTATCGATTGGAATAAACGTCGGCGAAATGCCAGATTCCCGTGACATCAAGGAGTAGCCATGGAAGTCCTGCTAGTACTGATACTCCTTGCTGTGACAGCGGGGGTGAGCAGTGCCATCGGTCGAGGCCGGGGCCGGAAAGATGCCGCGGGGACCGCTGCCGCCACAGGCATCGCTGAGCACCGCGCCTACCAGGCAGGCTATCTGGCAGGCCACATGGCCGGCTGGCGCGACGCCGAGGCCAAGATCCACGCTGCAGAGGTGTCGACGCCCCCTCAACCAGCCGATTCGGCTCCGATAACCTACGGGGCCGGGGCCGCCGTGATGCCTGCATCAGCACCACTGCATCCACCGACGCACGTGGCGGCGCCCTTCCCAGCGCAGGCCCCCGCGCACTCAGTGCATCCATCGACGCACGTGGCGGCGCCCTTCCCAGCGCAGGCCCCCAAGCCGCCGTCGGGCGTTCAACCTCCCGCAGTCCCGCAGCGTCCCGTTATGGCCACACAGCCGCAGTGGGCAGCGGGCCAGCAGGTACCGATACATCGGGAAACTCCCGAGGCAGCCGCGGCCCGTAAGGCCAAACGCGACCAACAAAACATCAACGTCACGCTCTATGTAGCCAGTCTTCTCTTGGTCGCCGCGGGTGCCCTCTTTGTGGGGACAAGCCTTCCTGCACTTTTCCGCTTTGCAGGTATCTGCTTCATCACCACCCTGTTCTACGTTGCCGGTTTGGTCATCCATGCCAAAATGCCGCGGTTGCGTCCAGCCGCGGTCGCCTTCGTCGGCACGGGTTTGGCGCTCATTCCCGTGACGGGCCTTGCCATGTACAACTTTGTGCTGCCCAACGGTCCGGCCGCGTGGCTGGTCACCTCACTGCTGGGAACAGCTGTATATGCGTACACCGCGGTTCGCCTGGACAACAAGGTCCTGGCCTTCCTTTCCCTGAGCTTCGTTGTCTCTACCGCGTGGTCCGGAGTTTCCGTGCTGGGCGGCGCTTTGGTCTGGTACTTCACTGCGCTGATCGGAGTCGCCATCGTCCTGACCCTGGGTGCGCTGATTCGTCCGCGGTGGTTGCCACCGCTTTATGTCCGTCCGCTGATGGTGCTCCATCCCTATGTAGTGCCCTTGGTGGCGCTTGCGGTCACGGTCACACCTCACCTCCTGGCCAAGGGTGAGTACCCGCTGGTCATGCTGATGTGCGGCATGTACTTCGCCGTAATGGCCTTCATTCCACAGGCCCGGTACAGACTGCAGCACGCCTACGGAGCGCGCGCAACACTGACGTTGGCGTTGCTGGGAGTGGTGTGGGACGCCACCTCGGACGTCAGTGCAGTGATGCTTGCGGCAGTCATTTGCTGTGGAGTCCAGTCCCTGGGAGTTGCGCTCGGGGGTAAGGGGCTGAAGCTGCGGCACTGGTGGTACGACGCCTTGTCCTGCCTGGGCCTTCAATTGGCGACAGCAGCCATCCTGACAGCGGTTTTGGCCCTCGGGGCTTACGACTTGCCCGCCTACGTTCCACTCAGCGTCACCATGGTGACCGCCATGGTGGTGGGCTGGAAGTTGGGCCACGGCACCGAGTTCGCGCCCGGCGTCGTTCTCGCGGTGTCCCTGCCGTTCATGGGTCTCTTGGGCGCGTGGCCGGTGTCGGCGCTCCTGGCGTCTGCCGCCCTGTACTGGTCAGTGCGGGCGGCTGCTCATCCGGCTTCCTTCCGTCAGCCATTGGTGCTTGCAGCACGACTTGCCGTGACCGTGGCAGCGCCTACCGCGGCTGCCGGCGTCTTTGCCGAAAGCCCGGACAGGATTGCCCTTTCCTTGGTAGCACTTGTGGCTGCGGCTGGAGTGCAGCAACTGGTCAGCGCCTGGCTTGAACGTGCTGGAGTCCACCTTTTGGTTCCGCAGGCGACCCTTGCTGGATTCGGTGGACTCGCAGTAGCGGGCTTGCTCGTCCTGCCGTCTGTGGACCGAGCTGTGGGTCATCCCCTCGTAGGGACCGCGGTGCTGTTGGTGTTGTTCGCAGGTGCAGCCTCGGGTGCTTTGATGTTCCCGCCCACCCGGCAAAGCAAGGCCGTCGTCGGGTCCTGGCGTCCTACCCTGGGCGAGGTCCTGGCCCCGGCTACGGCCGTCGTTGCAGGCGTGGTGGCATCGGCCACGGTGTCGCTGGCGCTGGGTAACGTGGTCCTCCTGGTAGCAGTTGCCTACTTCGCCGCGACCGCCATGCGAATGCCTGTTTCCTCCCACCGCCAGTCCTATTGGTGGCTTGCTCGGGCTGCAGGTACCGTCCTGGCCGGTTCTGCCTACTTTGACGCGAAACGGCATGGCTTCAGCTTCAGCGTGGCTGGCGAGCTACCCACGGTGGCCTTGGTCGTAGCTGCAGCGGGGGCCCTGCAGCTGGTCCTTCCCCTGCGGCAAAGCAGCCGCAGGCGCTTCCCCCGTGCATCCGTGGTCGACGCCGGAGCGGTGGTGACCGTGATGGCGGGAGCCGCCACCGTCCTGACGGTTTCCATGGCCTCAGGGGAGCAATTCCTGCGCGGAGGCTGGCAGCCTGGGGTTGCAGCAATCGCGACGGCACTTGCGGCAATTCTCTGCGGCGTAGTCCTGCGCCGGCATTCGGCAGCATGGCTTTTCGCGCCGGCGGCATTGGTGTTGCTTCTGGCTCTACGGCTCGGAAGTGTGCGGGATGTTGAGATCCTGCTGGGACTCTTCGCGGCCTACAGCGGCTTCATGGTGGCAGCGGCAAAGGGCCGTTTAGTACGGGGCGCCTACATGCTGGGACTCCGTGTTTTGTCTTTGGCCTTCATTGGCGTGCTGGTGGGGGATCTTTCCGGGTCGACCACCACCGTCTCCATGACCTTGGCTGTGGTCCTCGTGCTGCAGCATGCCGTGACCTGGATCCAGAGAAGCCGTGGGGTGGACATCGCCTTCCAGCAGGCCATGGTGTGGGGTACTCTGGCTGCCCAGCTCCTTCTGCCCGCGGCTTACCTGCTGGCAGGGACCTACAACGGCGGCGGCCGTTGGGTGGTCCTTGTCGAGTTGGGACTCTGCGCGGCCTCCGCTGTGATCGCTTGGCGTCTTCTGGGAATCCAGGGAATCCAATACTTCGGTATCCCTGCCGTGGTCGGGGGCGTGATTGCTTCCGGTCCGTCCTTGACGTTCCCGTCGGGCACCTGGTTGTACCAGCCAATGCTGGACAGGGCCCAGGTGCCGGTGGTGCTCCTGGGGCTCGCAGCCGTGCTCGTCGTTGTCCGGGTTGTGCGTGCCACGGTCCGTCCCGGACAAGGTGCCGCCGGCCACGTTGCGGAGCGCTGGTTCTGGTTCATTGCTGCAGTGGCGTTCGTCGTCACCGGTGGTCTGTTGACCCTTGCCGTGTCCTACGCCCTGGCTGGGCTGGCAGTGCTGGTCCTTGCGTCCGTGCTGTTCGCTGCCTCGCACGTTGAGCACTTGCCCGCCCTCTACCTCGGCGCCGCGCCGTCCATGCTGGTTGGTGCCGTTCCCGCCGTCGAAGGTTTGCTGAGGGACATGGCGCCGGGAGTATGGAGCGACTACGCACCATGGCTGGTGGGTGGTGTTGGAACAGCAGTGCTTCTTTACGCCGTGAAGCGGCTCGGAGGAGCAGCAATCAGCGGGGAACCGCTGAGGCGAAACGCCCTGACGGGAACAGCAGCCGTGGCGCTCGCGTCGTCGGCCGCCATTGGTTTGATCAGCGATGAGACATCATGGGTCGGTTTTTTCCTGGTGGTCGCGACCGGTGCGCTGGTAGTTGTTGAGATACCGTACGGCAAGTGGCTTGCTGGAGAAATTGCGGCGCTGGCGTCTTTAGCCGCCCTCCAGCGTGCGGTGCTGTTCGTGGGAGACACTGGGCCGGACTGGTTCTGGACCGTGCAGTGGTACGTCCTGGCCGGGGCTGTTTTAGCAGGGCTGCGCTACATGAGAAAGCAGCGGAGCGAAGGTCTGCTTCGGCTGGTCCTTGCCGCGGGCGCCCTGTCTTTGACATCCTTGGGGACCATCTTTGGCGGAACAGCCCCGCAGCAGTTGTATGTGCTGGTGGGCCACGCGGTGCTTCTGGTCGCCGGGTTGCTGCTGGCCGAACGGGCCATGGTGTGGTGGGGTGCCGTGGGCGTTGCCCTCAGTGTCATGTGGGCGTTGCGCTCGTACGCGTTCGCCATGCTGGCGCTGGTTGCCCTGGCGTTGATTGTCCTGGCAGTGTGGCGCCTGAACCGGAAGCCGCAGCCGCCGGGTGGTGTTCCGCCGCAGAACTTTGCGCCCGGTGGTGTTCCGCCGCAGAATTTTGCGCCGGGCGCCGCCAGTACCGACGGCTTCAACCGGGGCGATGCTTCACCCGACAGTGCTCACCCCGACGGTGTCTACCCGGGCAATGCTTCGCCCGGTAATGCCCCGTGGGGACAGGACAGGGACGGAATCCGATAATCTGGCAGTCTACGAAGAGGAGCGCAGTATGGAATTCCTGATTTTCCTGGCAGTCATTGCCGCCATCGGTGGGGGCGTGCTGTGGGGCCGCAAGAACTTCCGGAGCGAGATTGAACGCGCAAAGCGCATCAGGCGTGCCAACAAGAACAAGTAACCCGTCGTTTTAGCAGGACTGGGCTAGTCAGGCGGCCTACGGTTCTTGGGAGCGGGCCCGCTCCAGTGCACGCAACCAGTAATAGGACTCCTTGGGAGTCCGTTCCTGGGTGTGGAAGTCCACATGGACCAATCCGAAACGCTGTGAGTAGCCAGCCGCCCATTCGAAATTGTCCAGCAGCGTCCAGACGTAGTAGCCGCGCAGATCCACATCCTCGGCAATACCGCCCGGACCTGTCGCTGTCAGGGCGTGGCCGAGGTGCTCAGCCAGGTAGGAAATGCGGTTGGTGTCCTGAACGGGGCCGTCAACGTGGGGCGGCTCCGGAAAACTTGCCCCGCCTTCGGTGATGTACACCGGGGGAAGAGCGTCCCCGTACCGGTCCTTCATTTGACGCAGCAGCAGCGCCAGGTACTCCGGTGCAACGGGCCAGCCGAACCCTGTGGTTTCATACTCCTGGTAGGCGGCCAGGTGGAAGGGAACTTCGCTCATCTCCGGTGACTTTCCGGTGGGGATCTCCGCAGGCCCGGGTCCTGCTGCCACCTTCACGGGGTAGTAGTAGTTGAGCCCGTAGAAGTCCAAAGGTTGGCTGATCAGTTCAAGATCGCCGTCGTGGATGGTGCCGAGTGAGCGGAACCACGGCTTCATGGGCCAGGGTGGCTTGGGGTATTGGCCTAGCAGTATCGCATCGGCATAGATGCGGTTGAGGATCAGGTCCAGCGCCTGCGTCATCAGCCGGTCGCCCAGACTGTTGCTGGCAGACTCGACGGGGCAGTGCATGTTGGACACCCCGATCTGCCCTTTGACGCCGGCGTTCCGCAGGGCCCGGACGGCCATTCCGTGTCCCAGTAATTGATGATGTGCGGCAGGCAGGGAATCGAAAAGCAGTTGCCGGCCCGGGGCGTGCACTCCCAAGGAGTACCCCTGCACGGTGACTGACACGGGTTCGTTCATGGTGACCCAGTGATCAACACGGTCACCGAAGCGGTCTGCAGCGGCGGCGCAATAGACAGCAAAGCGCTCGGCAGTGTCGCGGTTCATCCACCCGCCTGCATGCTCCAGTTCCAATGGGGTATCCCAGTGGAACAGGGTAGCCATGGGGGAGATGCCTGCGGCCAGGAGTTTGTCGATGAGGCGATCATAGAAGTCCAGACCGCGTTGATTGATGGAGCCCTTGCCGCCGGGTTGGATCCGCGGCCAGGACAGCGAGAAGCGGTAGGAGTCCACGCCAAGCTCCTGCATCAACGCGATGTCTTCATCGGCGCGGTTGTAATGGTCGCACGCTACAGTGGGGGAGTCGCCGTCGACTATTGCTCCTGGCTTTTCCGCGAAGGCATCCCAGCCCGACGGACCACGGCCATCAGCGGTCAGTGATCCTTCAATCTGGAAAGCCGCAGACGCCACCCCCAGGGTGAAACCCGGACGCAGGCGCGCGGCAAGATCTTCCACTGAGCCTGAATCCTGGACGGTCATGCACCCATCTTCCTCAGGTGCAGGCGCCCGGGCAATGGTCCTGCAGGGGCCCTTATACCGTCGATTGGCCTTTGCCTCATATTTCCGCCATACTGGATGAGTTGTTCAAGCGCTTCTTCGTGTCCCGATCCGGATAATGCCGGGTGTCAGGGTCCAAGTGGAAGACCAAACATAACCCTGAACCCCATGGAATGCGGTCGAGTCTGCGTGGAAATCGCGACACGCCCGACCGCGGGGGTCGGTGCGCCGGCAGGTTGAGGAACCCGGAATATCCGGATTCAGCTTGTGCGGCGTGTGGTGGTAAATCCTCAAACGCTTCGGCGGCCACATCAACAGGTAAGTAAACAGAGCAGCCCTAACTAGAGCAGCACTAGCTGAAAGAGAGTCAGGCGACATGGCGGGACAAAAAATCCGCATCCGGCTGAAGTCATATGACCACGAGGTCATTGATGTTTCAGCGCGGAAGATCGTTGAGACGGTCACGCGCGCAGGCGCAACGGTAGTCGGCCCGGTGCCGCTGCCCACGGAGAAGAACGTTTACTGCGTAATTCGCTCTCCTCACAAGTACAAGGACAGCCGTGAGCACTTCGAAATGCGTACTCACAAGCGTCTGATCGACATCATCGACCCCACGCCGAAGGCCGTCGACTCGCTTATGCGTCTCGATCTGCCTGCAGACGTGAACATCGAAATCAAGCTCTAGGGAGGTGCTGAGAGACTATGACCGCAACCCGTAACGTAAAGGGCCTGCTGGGCACGAAGCTCGGCATGACCCAGGTCTGGGACGAGAACAACAAGCTCATCCCGGTAACTGTTGTCCAGGCTGACTCCAACGTCATCACCCAGCTGCGCAACGCAGAGGTAGATGGCTACGTCGCCGTACAGATCGGCTACGGCCAGATCGATCCCCGCAAGGTCACCAAGCCGCTGGCTGGTCACTTTGAAAAGGCTGGCGTCACCCCTCGCCGCCATGTAGTCGAACTGCGTACCGCAGACGCCGCATCCTACGAGCTGGGCCAGGAGCTCTCTGTTGAGATCTTCGAAGCCGGCCAGAAGATCGACGTCGTCGGCACCTCAAAGGGTAAGGGCTTCGCCGGTGTTATGAAGCGTCACGGCTTCCACGGCGTTGGCGCTTCCCACGGTGCCCACAAGAACCACCGTAAGCCTGGCTCCATCGGTGGCGCATCCACCCCGAGCCGCGTCTTCAAGGGCCTGAAAATGGCCGGCCGCATGGGCGCCGAACGTCACACCACGCTGAACCTCACGGTTCACGCTGTTGACGTTGAGAAGTCGCTGCTCCTTATCAAGGGTGCCGTCCCCGGCGCCCGCGGCCAGGTCGTACTCGTACGCACCGCCGTGAAGGGAGCCTAGTTCAATGACTAGCACTGTCAAGGTAGACCTGCCTGCAGAGATCTTCGACGTCCAGACCAACGTGCCGCTGCTGCACCAGGTCGTCGTCGCACAGCTCGCTGCTGCACGCCAGGGTACCCACAAGACGAAGACCCGCGCCGAGGTTTCCGGTGCAGGTCGCAAGCCGTTCAAGCAGAAGGGCACCGGCCGCGCCCGTCAGGGTTCAATCCGTGCTCCTCACATGACCGGCGGTGGCGTTGTCCACGGTCCGACCCCTCGTGACTACAGCCAGCGCACCCCCAAGAAGATGAAGGCTGCTGCACTCCGCGGCGCCCTGTCTGACCGCGCCCGCAACGGCCGCATCCACGTCATCGCTGAACTGGTAGCCGGCACCAAGCCGTCCGCCAAGGACGCACTGGCTTCGCTGCGCTCCGTCACTGAGCGCAAGAACCTGCTCGTCGTAATCGAGCGCGCCAACGATGTTGCTGCACTTTCCGTGCGCAACCTCCAGGATGTTCACGTTCTGTACGCAGACCAGCTGAACACCTACGACGTGCTTATCTCCGACGACGTGGTCTTCACCAAGGCTGCTTTCGAGGCGTTCGTCGCTGACAAGGCAAAGAACGAGGAGGCCTCCAAGTGAGCGTAACCACCATCAAGGACCCGCGCGACGTCGTGCTTGCACCCGTCGTTTCGGAAAAGAGCTACGGTCTGATCGACGAAGGCAAGTACACCTTCCTGGTGGACCCTCGCTCGAACAAGACCGAGATCAAATTGGCCGTCGAGAAGATCTTCTCGGTCAAGGTTGACTCGATCAACACCATCAACCGTGCCGGTAAGCGCAAGCGCACCAAATTCGGCTGGGGTCAGCGCAAGAGCACCAAGCGTGCAATTGTCACCCTCAAAGAAGGCACAATCGACATCTTCGGCGGTCCGCTCGCGTAGCGGAGACCACTTTAACGAGGAAATAAATTATGGGAATCCGTAAATACAAGCCGACTACCCCGGGCCGTCGTGGCTCGAGCGTAGCCGACTTTGCTGAAATCACGCGATCGACTCCGGAAAAGTCGTTGCTGCGTCCGCTGCACAAGACTGGCGGCCGTAACAACTCCGGTAAGATCACCACCCGTCACAAGGGTGGTGGGCACAAGCGCCAGTACCGTCTGATCGACTTCCGTCGTCACGACAAGGACGGCGTCAACGCCCGCGTTGCCGAAATCGAGTACGACCCGAACCGCACGGCTCGCATCGCACTCCTGCACTACGTTGATGGCACCAAGCGTTACATCATCGCTCCGAACAAGCTGTCCCAGGGTGACTTCGTCGAGGCTGGTCCCGACGCTGACATCAAGCCGGGCAACAACCTGCCGCTGCGCAACATCCCGGTTGGTACCGTAATCCACGCAGTTGAACTGCGTCCGGGTGGCGGCGCCAAGATGGCTCGTTCCGCAGGTGCTTCGGTACAGCTCGTTGCCAAGGAAGGCCGTTTCGCCCAGCTGCGTCTGCCCTCCGGTGAAATCCGCAACGTTGACGTGCGCTGCCGCGCAACCGTCGGCGAGGTGGGCAACGCCGAGCAGTCGAACATCAACTGGGGCAAGGCCGGCCGCATGCGCTGGAAGGGCGTTCGCCCGACCGTCCGTGGTGTAGCCATGAACCCGGTTGACCACCCGCACGGTGGTGGTGAAGGTAAGACTTCCGGTGGACGTCACCCGGTTAACCCGAACGGCAAGCCCGAGGGCCGTACCCGCCGTCCGAACAAAGAGAGCGACAAGCTTATTGTTCGTCGCCGCCGTACTGGCAAGAACAAGCGATAGGAGCCTGGACACATGCCACGCAGCCTGAAAAAAGGTCCTTTCGTTGACCAGCACCTCTTTGTGAAGGTCGCACGGGAAAACGATAAGGGCACCAAGAACGTCATCAAGACCTGGTCCCGCCGTTCGATGATCATCCCCGACATGCTCGGGCACACGATCGCCGTACACGACGGACGCAAGCACATCCCGGTGTTTGTCACAGAGTCGATGGTCGGGCACAAGCTCGGCGAATTCGCTCCCACGCGGACATTCCGCGGCCATGTTAAGGACGACCGTAAGGGCAAGCGCCGCTAGGCGCCTGACTTTACGTCTTAGACGAGAGAAGGAAAGCAATGGAAGCCAAGGCTATTGCGCGTCACATCCGCGTAACGCCTATGAAGGCCCGGCGCGTCGTCAACCTTGTTCGTGGTAAGCAAGCGAATGAGGCTCTGGCAATTCTGAAGTTTGCCCCCCAGGCAGCTTCGGAGCCGGTATTCAAGGTACTTCAGTCGGCAATGGCCAACGCACGTGTCCTCGCGGACCGTGACGGCGTTGCATTCGACGACAGCGACCTCTTCATCACCGAAGCATTTGTTGATGAAGGCCCGACCATGAAGCGGTTCCAGCCGCGTGCCCAGGGCCGCGCCTACCGCATTAGGAAGCGGACCAGCCACATCACGCTGGTTGTCGCAACCCCGGAGAAAGAGGAGGCTCGCTAAGTGGGACAGAAAGTAAACCCGCACGGGTTCCGACTCGGCATCACCACCGACCACGTTTCGCACTGGTTCGCTGACAGCACCAAGCCCGGACAGCGCTACAAGGACTTCGTCCGCGAGGACATCAAGATCCGTCAGCTCATGTCCACCGGCATGGAGCGCGCCGGCATCGCCAAGGTCGAGATCGAGCGCACCCGTGACCGTGTCCGCGTGGACATCCACACGGCACGCCCGGGTATCGTCATCGGCCGCCGCGGCGCTGAAGCAGACCGCATCCGCGGCGAGCTCGAGAAGCTCACCGGCAAGCAGGTTCAGCTGAACATCCTCGAGGTCAAGAACCCCGAGATGGAAGCACAGCTTGTTGCCCAGGGCATCGCTGAGCAGCTGACTTCCCGCGTGGCTTTCCGCCGTGCGATGAAGAAGGCAATGCAGTCCGCACAGCGTGCGGGTGCCAAGGGCATCCGTGTTGCTTGCTCGGGCCGTCTGGGTGGCGCAGAAATGTCCCGCTCGGAGTTCTACCGCGAAGGCCGTGTGCCCCTGCACACCCTCCGCGCGAACATCGACTACGGCTTCTACGAAGCCAAGACCACCTTCGGCCGCATCGGTGTGAAGGTTTGGATCTACAAGGGTGACGTAACTGCCAAGGAACTGGCTCAGCAGGCAGCTGCTGCTCCGTCCCGTGGCCGTGCAGGAGACCGTCCGGGCCGCCCGGGTGGCGACCGCCGTCGTCGTAACGACCGTCCGGCAGCTGAGGCAGCACCCGCTGCCGTTGAAGCACCGGCCGCTGAAGCTGCTGCTCCCGCAGCAGAAGGAGGACAGGCTTAAATGCTTATCCCACGTCGAGTAAAGCACCGTAAGCAGCACCACCCGGGTCGTTCCGGCGCTGCTACGGGCGGCACCAAGGTCAGCTTCGGTGAGTACGGTATCCAGGCCCTGAGCCCGGCATACGTTACCAACCGTCAGATCGAGTCCGCTCGTATTGCGATGACCCGCCACATCAAGCGTGGCGGCAAGGTCTGGATCAACATCTACCCGGACCGTCCGCTGACGAAGAAGCCTGCTGAAACCCGTATGGGTTCCGGTAAGGGTTCTCCGGAATGGTGGGTCGCAAACGTCAAGCCGGGCCGGGTTCTCTTCGAACTCTCCGGTGTCAATGAAGAGGTAGCTCGCGAGGCCCTGCGCCTGGCAATCCACAAGCTCCCGTTGAAGGCACGCATTGTGCGTCGCGAAGGTGGTGAATAGAAATGGCAGTAGGGTCGAAGGATCTCGCACCCGCACAGCTGGACGGTTTCGACAACGAGCGTCTCGTTGAAGAACTCCGCAAGTCCAAGGAAGAGCTGTTCAACCTGCGTTTCCAGTCCGCCACCGGACAGCTGGAGAACCACGGTCGCCTGCGTGCGGTAAAGAAGGACATCGCACGCATCTACACCGTTCTCCGTGAGCGCGAGCTGGGCATTCGTGCCGAGGTTGCCGCACCGGTTGTGGAAGCCAAGGAAGAAAAGAAGTCCAAGAAGGCTGCCAAGGCTGAAAAGGCCGAGGTTGAAGCTGGAGAGGACGCCAAGTGAGCGAGAAGGAAACTGTGACGGAAGCAGCAGCCAGCGCTGAACAGCGCGGTTACCGTAAGACGCGTCGCGGCTACGTTGTCTCTGACAAGATGGAAAAGACCATCGTTGTTCAGGTTGAAGACCGCGTGAAGCACGCTCTGTACGGCAAGGTTATTCGCCGCACCTCGAAGATCAAGGCTCACGACGAAGAGAACACCGCCGGCATCGGCGACCTCGTTCTCATCTCTGAGACCCGCCCGCTGTCCGCTACCAAGCGGTGGCGTCTGGTGGAGATCCTCGAAAAGGCCAAGTAAATCCGACGCCGGGCATGCCTGGCAGTGATTCACTGGAAAGGCCCGTGTTCCCCAGGGAGCGCGGGCCTTTCCGCATCTCCGGCCGGTTCGGCTTCAGGCCATAAACGTGCTAGGATATTGAGTTTGTATGGCGCCACTTGTGCGCCGTCAACTACCTCGTAAACAATCGTGCCGCTGCATACTGCCCCGCGCAGAGTTTTCTGCAAGGGAAGCTGATGCTTGTGGCACGGGCGTTTAGGCCTGTACTGGCAAAATCCAGGCAGGTCAAGAGACACCCCGATCAACCGTTCCGCAAGGCTCATTCCGTATGCATGATTTCGGTCTGAGAACCGGCGCGACGCAAGGAGTAGAAATTGATTCAGCAGGAGTCGCGACTCAAGGTCGCCGACAACACGGGTGCTAAGGAAATCCTTACCATTCGCGTTCTCGGTGGATCTGGTCGTCGCTACGCAGGCATTGGCGACGTGATCGTCGCTACCGTCAAGGACGCTATCCCTGGCGGCAACGTAAAGAAGGGTGACGTCGTCAAGGCTGTCATCGTTCGTACCAAGAAGGAACGCCGCCGTGCGGATGGTTCCTACATCAAGTTTGACGAAAACGCAGCTGTGATCCTGAAGAATGACGGTGACCCCCGCGGTACCCGTATCTTCGGCCCGGTTGGTCGTGAACTTCGCGACAAGAAGTTCATGAAGATCGTTTCGCTGGCCCCGGAGGTGCTTTAGTCCATGGCTAAGATCAAGAAGGGTGACCTCGTTCAGGTCATCACCGGCGCCAAGCAGGAACGCGGCGGAGACCGCGGCAAGCAGGGCAAGGTTCTGCGCGTATTCCCGGACACCAACCGCGTGCTGGTAGAGGGAATCAACCGCGTCACCAAGCACACCAAGGTCGGTCAGTCGCAGCGCGGCACCAAGACCGGTGGCATTGAGGTCGTTGAGGCCCCGATCCACGTTTCCAACGTTGCTCTGGTTGACCCGTCGACCAAGAAGCCGACCCGTGTTGGTTTCCGTCTCGACACCGTTGAGAAGGATGGCGCTACCAAGACCGTCCGTATCCGCGTGTCCAAGGCCACCGGGAAGGACATCTGATGAGTGAGACACTCGAGACTCCAGTGAAGATCGTTCCGCGTCTGAAGACCAAGTATGCAGAGACCATCAAGAAGTCCCTGCAGGAGGAATTCAGCTACGCGAACGTCAACCAGGTTCCCCGCCTGGTCAAGGTTGTAGTGAACATGGGTGTTGGAGATGCCGCCAAGGACTCCAAGCTGATCGACGGCGCTGTCCGCGACCTCACCCTGATCACCGGCCAGAAGCCGCAGGTAACCAAGGCCCGCAAGTCAATCGCACAGTTCAAGCTGCGCGAAGGCATGCCGATCGGTGCACACGCAACTCTGCGTGGGGACCGCATGTGGGAATTCGTGGATCGTCTGGTTTCGCTGGCTCTGCCGCGTATCCGTGACTTCCGCGGCCTCAACGGCAAGCAGTTCGATGGCAACGGCAACTACACCTTCGGTCTGACCGAGCAGGTTATGTTCCACGAGATCGACCAGGACTCCATCGACCGCGTTCGCGGTATGGACATCACGGTCGTCACCACCGCCAAGACCGATGACGAAGGCCGCGCGCTGCTCAAGGCGCTTGGTTTCCCGTTCAAGACCGAAAACTAACTACGTGACAGGTCCGTCTTCGCAGGCTCTTGAGAGCCGGCGCAGCGGAAACCGGTACGAGGAAGGGCTATAGCCCAAATGACTATGACAGATCCTGTCGCAGACATGCTCACGCGTCTGCGCAATGCAAACTCGGCATACCACGACACCGTGTCCATGCCGTACAGCAAACTGAAGGCACGCGTTGCTGACATCCTGAAGGCAGAAGGCTACATTGCCGGCTGGAAGGAAGAAGACGCCGAGGTTGGCAAGAAGCTGACCATCGACCTTAAGTTCGGTCCGAACCGCGAGCGTTCCATCGCTGGCGTCCGCCGCATCTCCAAGCCGGGTCTCCGCGTTTACGCGAAGTCCACCAACCTGCCGCACGTGCTGGGTGGCCTGGGTGTCGCAATCCTGTCCACCTCTTCCGGCCTCCTGACTGACAAGCAGGCCGGCAAGAAGGGCGTGGGCGGCGAAGTCCTCGCGTACGTCTGGTAACGGGAAAGGAAGAGAATAATGTCACGTATTGGACGTCTCCCCATCACCGTTCCTGCCGGAGTTGAGGTCAAGCTTGATGGCTCCGTCATCAACGTCAAAGGTGCCAAAGGCGAGCTGAGCCACACTGTGGCCAGCCCGATCGAGGTTACCCAGGAAGAGAACACCCTGACGGTCACCCGCCCGAACGACGAGCGCAACTCGCGTTCGCTGCACGGCCTGACCCGCACCCTGATCGCCAACATGATTCAGGGCGTTACCGAGGGCTACGAGAAGAAGCTTGAAATCGTTGGTACTGGTTACCGCGTTCAGGCCAAGGGTTCTGACCTGGAGTTCGCTCTGGGCTACAGCCACCCGGTTAACGTCTCTGCACCCGAAGGCATCACCTTCGTAGTAGAGGGTCCGACCAAGCTCTCTGTTTCGGGTATCAACAAGCAGCAGGTCGGCGAGGTTGCTGCCAACATTCGCAAGCTGCGCAAGCCTGACCCCTACAAGGGCAAGGGTGTCCGTTACGCCGGCGAAGTCATCCGCCGCAAGGTCGGAAAGGCTGGTAAGTAAACCATGGCCATCGCAATTAATAAGAAGCGTACGAACAAGAGCAAGTCTGCTGCACGCAGCCGTCGCCAGCTTCGTATCCGCAAGCGCATCACCGGTACGGCTGTACGTCCTCGTCTGGTCGTCAACCGTTCGGCACGTCACGTATTCGTCCAGGTTGTCGATGACAGCAAGGGTGTAACCGTGGCTTACGCTTCCACCCTGGAAGCTGACCTTCGCGCATTCGACGGAGACAAGACTGCCAAGGCCAAGCGCGTCGGCGAGCTCGTTGCAGAGCGCGCCAAGGCTGCAGGCGTCGAGGCTGTTGTCTTCGACCGTGGCGGTAACAAGTACCACGGCCGCATCGCCGCCGTCGCTGACGGTGCTCGCGAAGGTGGGCTGGCACTGTGACCGTTGAAAATAACGAAAAGGACATTCAGGTGACTGAAGCTGTAGCTGCTGAAGCAACTGAGACCGCACCCGCTGCCGATGACCGCCGCGGCGGACGTCGTGGCGAGCGCGGCGACCGTGGCCAGGGCCGCGGCGACCGTGGTGGCCGTGGTGGCCGCGACGGCGGTCGTGAGGCTGAGAAGAGCCAGTTCGTAGAGCGCGTTGTCACCATCAACCGCGTTGCCAAGGTCGTCAAGGGTGGTCGTCGCTTCAGCTTCACCGCTCTCGTCGTCGTCGGTGACGGCAACGGTATGGTCGGCGTCGGCTACGGCAAGGCCAAGGAAGTTCCCGCTGCTATCGCCAAGGGCGTTGAAGAGGCCAAGAAGTCCTTCTTCCGCGTACCCCGCGTTGGCAGCACCATCCCGCACCGTGTGCAGGGTGAGGCTGCTGCAGGCGTAGTCCTGCTGCGTCCGGCTTCCGCCGGTACCGGTGTTATCGCCGGTGGCCCGGTCCGCGCGGTATTGGAGTGCGTGGGCATCCACGACATCCTCTCCAAGTCGCTCGGTTCTTCCAACGCGATCAACATCGTTCACGCGACCGTTGCCGCTCTGAAGCAGCTCGAAGAGCCCGCTTCCGTGGCTGCCCGCCGTGGCCTGCCGCTGGACGAGGTTGCTCCTGCTGCTCTGGTGCGCGCGCTCCAGAACCAGAAGGCAGGTGTTTAGTCATGGCTAAGAACCTGACTCCCTCCGACGCCAAGTTGGAAATCACCCAGATCAAGGGCGTCATTGGCGCCAAGCAGAACCAGATCGCCACCCTTCGGTCCCTCGGCCTCAAGCGCATCGGACACACTGTTGTCCGCTCCGCTGATGCCGTGACCGTTGGAATGCTGAACACGGTTCCGCACCTCGTGAATGTAGAGGAGGCGAAGTAATGGCAGAGAACAAGACCGCCGCAGAGACTGCTGAGAAGCAGAACGCTCTGAAGGTCCACCACCTGCGTCCCGCCCCGGGTGCCAAGACCGCCAAGACCCGTGTTGGTCGTGGTGAAGGCTCCAAGGGTAAGACCGCTGGTCGCGGTACCAAGGGTACGAAGGCCCGCTACCAGGTAAAGGCTGGCTTTGCCGGCGGCCAGCTGCCGCTGCACATGCGCCTGCCGAAGCTGCGCGGCTTCAAGAACCCGTTCCGGGTTGAGTTCCAGGTTGTCAACCTGGAAAAGCTCAACGAGCTGTTCCCGGAAGGTGGCGCTGTCACCGTTGAGTCCCTGGTTGAGAAGGGTGCCGTTCGCAAGAACCAGCCCGTGAAGGTGCTTGGCACCGGCGACATCACCGTCAAGGTTGATGTTACGGCCCACGCATTCTCCGCCAGTGCTACGGAAAAGATTGCTGCAGCAGGCGGAAGCACCACTGCTCTCTAAGAGCCAGTGGGGCAGATGCCCGTTGTAAAAAAGGATCCCGGTACGCGGGGCTTCGGCCCTGTGTACCGGGATTTTTTTCGTGGTTGAGGACTCTCGATTATTACGACGGCGTCACAAGCAGTTAGACTCGGTTGTTGGGTTTCATTGAGCCCGATCACATCCTTGTACTTTCTACTCAGGAGGACGCTTGCTAAGCGCATTCGGCCGGGCGTTTCGGACGCCTGATTTGCGACGCAAGTTGTTGTTCACGCTGGGAATCATCACAATCTTCCGCTTGGGAGCTTTTATCCCCTCGCCTGGTGTGAACTACCAGAATGTCCAGCAATGCTTGAACACCGGTGACACCTCGCAGGGCATCTACCAGCTGGTTAACTTGTTCAGCGGCGGCGCGTTGCTGCAGGTCTCAGTCTTTGCCTTGGGCATCATGCCCTACATCACGGCGAGCATCATCGTGCAGCTGCTCCGGGTGGTCATTCCCCGGTTCCAGCAGCTCTACGAAGAGGGTTCCTCGGGACAGTCAAAGTTGACCCAGTACACCCGGTACCTCACTATCGCCCTCGGCCTGCTGAACGCCACCACTCTGGTGTCCCTGGCCCGGTCCGGTCAACTGCTCCCGGGCTGCAACCTGCCCATCATCCCCGATGAGAGCATCATGACCACCATCCTCATCATCATCACGTTGACGGCCGGTACCGGCCTCATCATGTGGATGGGCGAGCTGGTGACGGAGAAGGGTGTGGGCAACGGTATGTCGCTGCTCATCTTCACCTCCATCGCTGCAAGCTTCCCGGGTTCGCTGGGTGCCATCTGGGAGAGCAAGGGTCCCGGCACCTTCTTCACCGTGCTGGCTGTCGGTTTGCTGACTGTGGCCTTGGTTGTTTTCGTGGAGCAGTCCCAACGCCGTGTTCCGGTCCAGTATGCGAAGCGCATGATCGGCCGCCGCACAGTGGGCGGTACCAGCACCTACATTCCCATCAAGGTGAACATGGCCGGCGTCGTGCCTGTCATCTTCGCGTCCTCCATGCTCTACCTGCCCGGGCTGATTTCGCAGTTCAACCAGCCGGCGCCAGGGGAGCAGATGGCCCCGTGGGTTGAGTGGATCAACAACAACCTCACCCGTGGCGACCACCCCATCTACATGGCGCTCTATTTCGCCATGATCGTGTTCTTTACGTACTTCTACGTGGCCATCACCTTCAACCCTGAAGAAGTGTCGGACAACATGAAGAAGTACGGCGGGTTCATTCCGGGCATCCGGGCGGGTAAACCGACCGCGGACTACCTGCAGTACGTGCTTTCCAGGATCACCCTGCCTGGAGCCCTCTACCTGGGCTTCGTGGCGTTGATTCCGCTGGTTGCACTCGTCCTGATCAATGCCAACCAGAACTTCCCGTTCGGTGGCACCTCAATCCTGATCATGGTGGGTGTCGGCCTGGAAACCGTCAAGCAGATTGATGCGCAGCTACAACAACGTCACTACGAAGGGCTTTTGCGATGACGAGAATGCTGATCATTGGACCTCCCGGTTCGGGCAAGGGTACGCAGGCTGAACGGATTTCCGAGCGCCTCGGCGTAGTCGCCATTTCCACTGGCGATATCTTCCGTGCCAACGTCAAGGGCGAAACACCCTTGGGCATTGAAGCCAAGAAGTACATGGACGCAGGCGACTTCGTTCCGGACAGCGTTACGAACGACATGGTTCGGGACCGCTTGAGCCAGAGCGACGTGGAGAACGGCTTCCTCCTGGACGGCTACCCGCGTACCACGGCCCAGGTTGATTACCTGGACCAGATCCTCGCCGAAGGCCAGCAGGAGCTCGACGTCGTGCTCCAGCTGACCGCCGATGACGAAGAACTGGTGACCCGTCTCCTTGGCCGTGCCAAAGAGACCGGACGTTCCGATGACAACGAGACCGTGATCCGTCACCGTCTTGATCTGTACCACGAGCAAACCGAAGCCGTTGTGGCCAAGTACGCCGAGCGTGGAATCCTCACGCAGGTTGATGGCATTGGCGGTATCGATGAAGTTACCGATCGTGTCCTCACCGCGATTGAGTCGGCCAAGGCCGTCTAGCTTGTTTTCCACATAGCCGGTTCGCGCGGCTCTGGAGCGAAGGGTGTGTCCCGTACCATTGGTGCGGGACACACCCATTTTTCGTTTCGCGGCAGACTGTTGGGGGAACCGCATGCACACTGCTTTATCTGGGCACAGCCGGATTTCGGGGCTCGAGGTCTACCTGCCACCCGCCCGGCTGGACACGGCCGCCGTCGAGCGCCGTATTGCTGAGCACAGTCCGGGGTTCCGGGTCCCTCAGGGCCTGATCGGTCGCGTCACGGGAATCCGTTCCCGCAGTGTCATGGCTGAAACCGAACAAGCGTCGGACCTGGCGGCCAACGCTGCGGCCAAGGTTATGGCTGAGTGTGGACTGCAGGCTCCGGAAGTAGACCTCTTGATCTTTGCTTCGGCCAGCCAGGACATGGTGGAGCCGGCCACCGGACATATGGTTGCGGCAAAGTTGGGGCTCGCATGTCCGGTCATGGACGTCAAGAACGCCTGCAACAGTTTCCTCAACGGCGTCGAAGTGGGGGACTCCCTGATCGCTGCGGGACGCTATGCCCGCGTGCTGGTGGCCACCGGTGAATCGCCGTCGAGGGCAGTTCGGTGGAAGGTTCCGGACTTTGAGACTTTTGCGTCCAGTTTTCCCGGGTACACCATGAGCGACGGCGGTGCCGCAGTTTTGCTTGAGGCGGCAGACCGGGAGCCGCCAGGTCCCGAAGGGGCGGCCGGAATCCTGTCCATGGCCTTCACGGCGCGGAGCAGCCACTGGTCTGTGGGTACGCTCTCAGCGGGAGGTTCCGCGTTTCCCCGCGATCCGGAAGCCAGCTATTTCAGCATGGACGGTGAAAAGCTGAAGGACGCGTTCCTGGATCTTGGTTCTGAGATTCTTGACCAGACGCTCGAGCGGCTTGACCTGTCATGGACGGACTTCGCAGTGGTGTGTGTTCATCAAGTCAGTGCTCCGTACCGGGCGATCTTCGCTGAGCGTGCCGGTGTTCCCAGTGAGTTGCTGGTCCCTTCCGTGGAGGATTTCGGCAACCTGGCGTCAGTCAGCCTGCCGCTGCAACTGAAACTCGCCATGGACAGCGGACGGTGTGGACCAGGTGACCTCGTCGCGTTGGTGGGATTGGCCGGCGGCGTCAGCCTGGGCATGGCAGTGGTGCGGCTGTGACGGCCATGAACGCACGGCCGGAGCCTGTAAGCCCAGGGCTGGCGAGCAGCGCTCCCACCAGGCCGCTGTGTATCGCTGTTCCGATGCTGAACGAGGAGAAACTGGTACGTCAGACACTGCTGTCCTTGGCGGCCCAAGAGCACAAGGATTTCACGGTTGTTGTGGTAGACAACGGATCCGCTGATAACAGCCGTGGCATCGTGGCTGAGTTCGCCGCGGAACATCCCGGAATGGACATCCGGCTGCTGACCGAAAAGCAGAAGGGTACTGGGGCAGCGGCGGATACGGGCATGCGCTTCGGTGTGGAGCACGGCGCAGTATGGTTGGCCCGCACCGATTCCGATTGCCTTGCAGCTCCGGACTGGACTGCCAGGATCATGGCCGCCTTCGATGACGGGCTGGAACTGATCGCTGGCCAGCTTAATCCGAGGCTTGATGAGGGAATCAGCGCCGGTGAACGGCGGATGATGTTGCTCGCGGTGGAGGTGGCCTCATTCTTTGGTCGTATCCGTCCCGGCAATAAGGGCGAGGGGTACCTGGGGCCGTACCAAATGCTCCCGGGCTGCAACATGGCCATCACCGCAGATATGTACCACCGGTCCGGCGGATTCCCCCGCTCCAGCATCGAAGACCTCCATGAGGACAGGGCACTGTCCAACCGGGTCAGAAAGCTGACCCGGAACTACGCCCTGCGGCGGGATGTTGTGGTATTCGGCTCCTCACGCCGCGTCAAGGCCTGGGGCTTGAAGAACACGCTGGCGTGGTACGCAGACCACCGGTACCGTCCCGAGCACGTGGATATCCGGTGATGGCGGACGTGGCCACGGCCGAGCAATGGGAACGACGCATCCACCTGGGCGCCCACCCTCTGCTGTATCCGATGATTCGAGGTTTGGGCAGCCTCCGTCCGGTGGTCAAGCTGCCAGGGTTGGGGGTGCTGGTCAGTGAAGCCGGCTTGGTTCGTGAGGTCCTCATGGACCAGCAGAGATTTGTCAAGAATGGCCGCTCGGGTTCAGGCGCCCTCTGGACTCCCGTGGTGGGCCCCAAAGCCTTGGTGAACATGGATGGCGAAGACCACAAGAAATTGCGGCAACGCCTCGGTGATCTGTTCACGCCGCGATCGGTGGCCGGGATAGTGGAGCCGGCGGCATCCGCCTTTGAGTCACGAATCGCCAAGGAACTGGACGCGGGACGTTCGGTGGACGTGGTGGAATGCGTGAAGGACCTGGCAGGGGGAGTGATCTCCCGGTTGCTGGGAGTGCCCGACGACGCGCCGGGCAGGCTACCCAACAAGGAACTCTTCAACCTGGGCTCTTCCATTTCCTCGCTTGTCCGCTTGGGGCGTCCCTCCCTGACGGCGCGGCAAATCGCGAAGGGGCGTTCCGCCGTCGGAATCCTGGCAGGACCGGCCAGGGTGGCCTACCGGGAGAGTGACCCCGGGACATTTCCCGGGAGGCTCCGGGAACTCGGCATGAGCGAGGAAGAAGCGATGGGCATCATCAGTGCTTTCGTCATGGTGGGCACCGAAACGCTGGTCTCATTCCTTCCGCGGTTGGTGGCGCTCCTTACGGACAGCGGACGGGTTGAGGAACTGGCCAACCAGCGCTCAACCGTTCCTGCCGTGATCAATGAGGCCCTTCGCTTCACAGTGCCATCGCCCATGATGATCCGGGATGCAGTGGCACCCGGGGTCATTGGAGGGACGGAGGTCCGGGCCGGCGACAGGATACTGCTATCCACCGTCCACGCTGCCAAGAGCCTCCGCGGCTTTGACCCGGCAGAGGCCATACCCCCGCAAGCGCGCCAGCTGTGGTTCGGCGCGGGAGCACACTTCTGTATCGGCATGCCGTTGGCCATGGCCGAGATCAACGCAGCCTTGGACGTACTGCTGGACCGGTATCTTCAGCAACCCTGGACCATCCGGAGCCGCCGTGTCAGCAGAGGTGTTCTCATTCCGGGATACAAGAGTCTGGAACTGGCGAATGTCTGAGGAGACAGTTGAGCAGTCAGCGGGCACTGCCGACCTGATCGCCGCCGTATATGCAGCAGCGGAACGGTTCCCGCAACACCCGGCGATCACAGCCCCAGGCAAAGCACGCCGCATCAGGGGCGTGCGTGGTGCGGAGGCAGTGAAACCCGGACGGACCATCACCTACCGTGAGCTGGTGGACGGGATCGAGGCGACGGCGCTCAGCCTCCAGAAGGACGGATTCGGCTTGGGGGAGCGCATGTTGTTCTCCGTACGTCCCAGCCCTGCGGCGTTTGTCCTGGCCTTGGGCGCTGTGCGGGCGGGTGGCTCGGTGGTGTTTATTGACCCGGGAATCGGTCCTTCCCTCTTTCGGGATCGTGCAGGGCTCGCGTCGCCGCAGTGGGCAGCCTCGGAGTCGCTCCTGTACGCGTTGAGCGCCAAGAGCCCTTTCCGTCCCCTTGCACGGAGGCGGGGCCTGCTTCTCCCCGACTATGGCGCCATGGAGGTCCGCCACTACTACGCGGGACCGTGGTTGCCTGGTGTGCCACGGGGCGCGTCGCCGGTGAGGGCCCTGGCGTCGACGCGGATGGCAACGGGGGATGGCAAAATTGGCGGCGACGCCGTGAATGCGTCCTCGCAGGAAGCCGTCATCATCTTCACATCGGGGACTACCGGTGCTCCCAAAGGCGTGATCCACACCCGGGGATCGCTCGCCGCGGGTTTTGGACAACTCACCACGCGCTGCACCTTCAGGGAAGGCGACAGGGTCCACTCGGAGCAACTCATGATGGGCCTGCCCGCGCTCATTGCCGGTGCGCACTGGACCATGCCGGCGTACGGATTCTCCGCCCACATCGATCCTCTCCGGCTTGCGGGCGAACTTGGGCCTGTGGCCGGCCAAAAAACAGCGTACGACGGCGCCACCCACCTTTTCCTTGTGCCGTCGCAGTTGGCGCCCATCCTGGACTCGATCGAGGAAGGAACGGTCAGGCTGCCGGCATCGCTGAGGACAGTCATGCTTGGGGCGGCGCCGATCCTGGCGCCATTTCTGAAACGGGCCATGCAACTGCTTCCGGGCATCGAGTTCAAACTGATCTATGGCATGACCGAAGCGCTTCCAATCGCCATTGCCGACGGACACGAGAAATTGGCCTTCGCGTCAGGTGCAGAGGCTGAAGTAACGGCCCCCGACGGCACAGGCGAAGGTGACTTCCTGGGGGAGCCGCTGCCCGCCGTCGGAATCCGGGTGGCTGAAGACCACGAACTGTTGGTCCGGGGTCCCAATGTGTGCCACGGCTACCTGGGCGAAGACCCGATGGTGGAGCACGCGACGGGGGACCTCGTCCGGCTGGACCACGGCAGCGCCGGGGCGCCCAGGCTGGTGATGATCGGGCGTAAGAAGGACATGATCATCCGAGGGAAGACCAACATCTACCCGGCACTCTACGAGCCGGTCATTGCTGGGATCCCCGGGGTCCGGCAAGCAGTGATGGTAGGCGTTCCGGATGACGTCGGAGACGAGTCGGTGTGGCTGGCCGTCGTCGCTGCGGCTGGCGAAAGTGCAGCCCTGATGAAGTCGCGGCTTGCCCGAGACCTCCCACGGCTCATCGACGAATCCGCGCTCCCGGACCACATTGAAGTCCTGGAGTCCATCCCGTCCGGTGGCCGGCACCGGAAACCTGACCGTGCAGCATTGCGGCAGGAGTTCGCGTCACGCACCCAGCCAGAGGCAGACTTAGACGCAGCGGGAACACGGTGAAGATTGCAGTCACCGGCGCCACTGGGTTCATCGGGGGAGCCGTGGCCGCAGCTGCGGAGGCCCAGGGATGGGAGGTAGTCCGCTTCGCGAGACAGCACGGACCCGGCCTGAATTACTGGGATCTGACCGGGCTTCCCCCAGGGCGGCTTCCCGGCGTTGACGCTGTGGTGCACGCGGCAGCACACGTTGCCGATTGGGGTCCGTCTGCCCTCTTCCACCGGGCCAACGTCCTGGGCACCCGTGCCGTGGCCGAGGCCTTCGCCGGCACCCGCCTGGTCCACATCTCCAGTTCCAGCGTGTACCCGTGGTGGGAATCATGTGTCAACCGGGCCGAGGATGAGGTAGCCACACGCCACCTGAGTGCCTACGGACGCAGCAAGGCGCTCGCCGACGTCGAAGCCCGTCGCCATGGCAATGCCGTGGCACTGCGTCCGCACGGTGTCTACGGGCCGGGGGACCGGACGCTGCTGCCACGTCTGATCAGCAACATCAGGCGAGGCCATTTGCTGAGTGTCGGACATGCCCAGGTGAAACATCAATTGACGCACGTGGACAATCTGGTGCAAGCAACCCTTGCCGCCTGCCGCTCCGAAATCCGGGGCGCCGTCAACGTGGGGGACGCTGAGCCTGTTGAATTGGGTGGAGTGCTGCGCCAGGTGCTGGACTCCTCTGGATTCCACGGCGTGGACATCAGGTACCTTCCCGAGCCCGCGGCCATGGCTTTAGCCGGCATTTCGGAGGCGGTTTCACGGGCGAGCGGCCGGAATCCGCGGCTCACACGTTACGCGGTGAGCCAACTCGGGAGGGAGCGAACCTACTCCTTGGAACGCCTCCGGCACGAGCTGGGAATCGAGCCAATTTCGACCACAGTCTCGGATGCGGGAAAATGGTTCAAGCACGGAGCCTGATCGGCTCCGTCAGCAAACTTTCCAGAGGAGAACATGGCGTTCGGTCAGCCCCGCATTGAATACAAGACCAACGAGCAGATGCGCAAGATGCAGGAGGCCGGGCTTGTCCTGAGCCGTGCACTTGATGCTGCAGTTGCGGCGGCCAAGCCGGGCGTCACCACCAAAGACCTGGACGATGTTTTTGCCGCGGTCCTCAGCGACGCAGGTGCCAAGTCCAACTTCCTCGGCTACCACGGCTTCCCCGCCACAATTTGCACCTCCGTCAACGAAGAAGTGGTCCATGGCATCCCCGGGACCAAGGTCCTCAATGAGGGTGACATTATTTCCATCGACGGCGGCTGCATCGTGGACGGCTGGCATTCAGACTCTGCGCGGACGGTCATCGTGGGTACGGCGGATCCCGAAGACCAGCGGCTCTCCGACGTCACTGAGGCTGCCATGTGGCGTGGCATCGCCGCCCTTGCCAACGGAAAATTCGTCGGAGACATCGGCAACGCGATCGATGACTACGTCTCCTCCGTCCACGGCAAGCCCTTGGGCATCCTGGAAGACTACGTAGGGCACGGCATTGGCTCCGAAATGCACATGGCCCCGGATGTCCTGAACTACCGGACCGGCCACCGCGGACCGAAGATCCGCCCAGGCCTGTGCCTGGCCATCGAACCCATGCTGGTGCGCGGGGGCATCGAAACCGCCACCCTCGACGACGACTGGACCGTTGTCACCACCGACGGCAAGCGTTCCTGCCAGTGGGAGCATTCTGTCGCCGTCCACGAAAAGGGCATCTGGGTCCTGTCCGCCCCGGATGGAGGCGCCGAGCAGTTGGCGCCGCTCGGCGTCGTGCCTGTACCAATCCCGTAAGACCCGGGCCGTACGCCCCGGAGCACAAGAGCCGGGCTGCTGAAGCAGCCCGGCTCTCTTCATGCCTGGAGGAGAAATCAAGCCTTCAGCTTCGGCTTCACATCCTTGGTGTAAATGCCCTCGAGCGTCTTCTTAAGCTCGGTCATGGTTGCCTGGACGTCGCCCTGCTGCGTGAGGATCTTTGCAGCGGCCTTGGCCATCTCCTGGTCCGCACCCGGCAGGAACACGCGTGCGTTGTCCTGGACCTTGGTCACGGCGAGCTGGTCCATGGCGGTCTTGATTTGCGGTGTCGCGGCGAGGACAGCGGACATGTCGGCCGAGAGACGCGTGGGCATGTACCCGGTGGCAGCGGAGAAAGCGGCGGTGTTCTCCGGTTCGGTCATGAACTTCAGGAACGTGGCCGCAGCAAGCTGTTCCTCCTTGGTGATGCCGCTCGGGATGCCGAGACCGGCACCGCCCGTGGGGCAGACCCCGCTGGGCACTTCGGGCCCGCCCGGAAGGAAACCGACGCCAACGTTGAACTTGGCTGCCTTCAGGACGCCCAGCAAGGAACCAGTGGAGGAAATGGTGGACGAGGTGATGCCCGCGGCGAAGTCGTCTGCGGCTTCCTTGGACGAAACGCCCGCCCAGCCGTCCTTGTAAATGGAATCCTGCGCCCACTGCAATGCAGCGACTGACTCGGTGGAATCACACGTGATGTCCCAGTCCTTGGACCAGCTGCCGCCCCAGCCCCACAGGTTGTTTTGCAAGGTCCAGCCCGCGTAGCCGGCAAGGGCCGGGTAGATGTAGGCATACTGTGCGCCGGACGTGGCCTTAAGCTTCGGGGCCCACTCCGCGAATTCCTGCCACGTGGCCGGTGCGCGATCAGGGAGGCCCGCCGCCTTGAAATGGTCCTTGTTGTAGTAGAACAGCGGGGTGGACCGGCCGTAGGGGAGCGCCCACTGCTTGTCGTCGTACTTGTAGTCGTCCATCAGCGACTTCTGGAAGTCGTCGATCTTGATGTCCAGCTGCTTCACCAGTCCATCGATGGGGATGATGCTGCCATTGGAGAAGTAGCGGAACCACCACACATCAGAGAGGACAACCAGCGCCGGTAGACCCGTCTTGGCTGCCTGCGAGGTCTGGAACTTCTGGGCGATCTCCTCGTAGTTGGCCCCGGCCGTGACGAGGTTGACTTTGATGTCCGGGAACTTGGCGTGGAACTTCTCAATGATCGCCTTCTCCACGTCCTGCGACTTGCCTGGGTGGTTGGTCCAGAAGTCGATGGAGCCAGCCGGCTTCACGCCGCTGAAATCGATCGCTGCGGTCTCGACGGCGTCTGCCGTGCCCGCCGTCGAAGGTCCGCCACAGGCGGCCAGTGCCGCGGCTCCGGCGCCCAGTCCGGCCAGGCCCAGGAAATGTCGGCGGTCAAGGTTGGTACGCATGGTGCTTCCTCTCAATAACTTCACTAGGGTATTTCGATGCGAATGGTGCGGAGGGAGAAAATCAGCCGGTGACGCTTCCTTGGGTCAGGCCGGCCACGATGTAGCGCTGGAGTGCTGCGAACACCAGCAGGATGGGGACGATCACCAGAACGGCGCCGGCCATGAGGATTCCCCAGCCTGCCCCATTGCCTTCCGAGTTCTGCAGCAACGTCAGGCCCACGGGCAGCGTCATGGTTTCGGGGCGGTCCGTGATAATGAGCGGCCAGATGTAGTCGTTCCATTCACTGACCACGGTCACCAACGCCACAGTGGCGATGGACGGGACCGAGACCGGCACAATGATCTGCCACAAGCGCCGCCAGTGGCCGGCACCATCGATTTCGGCCGCTTCGAGGATCGATGGCGGCAGCGTCAGGAAGTGCTGGCGCAGCAGGAACGTCCCAAACGCTGTGCCGAGGCCGGGGAGGATGATGCCCCACAACGTGTTCTTCCCGCCCATTCCTGCAATGAGGATGTAGTTGGGCAGGATGGACACTTGGGCCGGGACCATGAGGGCTACCAGAATCAGCACGAAGATCACGTTCTTGAACGGGAATCGCACGAACACGAGGGCGTAGGCAGTCAGGATGGCCAGGACGACCTTGATGGATGAGCCGATGACGGTCACGATCAGGCTGTTGGCGAAGAACTGCGCAAACGGGACGGTGGTCATCGCCGTGGCGTAATTTTCCAGGTTCAGGGACTCCGGCAGGATCTTCAAATCCATGGTGACGATCTCGCCCGGCTGCTTGAAAGAGCTCAACAGCATCCACAGCAGGGGCAGGAACACCACCAGTGTGGCAATGATCAACGGGACGTACCCGGTTGCGACAGTCTGGAGCAGGTTGGCGCTGGAGAAGGGACGCGGCCGTTGCGGTTGCTGCGACTCTTGCCGGTTGCCCTGCTGTGCGTCCTGTGGGGAAGGCACGACGGCGGCTGGTAACGGTGCGCTCATGAGTAGTGGACCTTTCGCTCAACGAACCGCAGTTGGAGGACCGTGATGATCAGCAGGATGGCGAAGAGGATCACCGAGATCGCGGCGGAATACCCGGCCCGGTTATAGGCGCCGAATGCCTGCAGATACGCCTCATAAATCAACGTGCTGGTGCCGTTGCCCAGCGGAGTCATGATGCGGATGAGGTCGAAGGCCTGCAAAGAGCTGAGCATGGTGGTGATCAAGAGGAAGAACGTAGTGGGGGAAAGAAGCGGCATGGAGATGTTGAAGAACCTCCGCACGCTGTTTGCCCCATCAAGCGCTGCAGCTTCCATGACGTCGCGGGGAAGGGACTGCAACCCGGCGAGGTACACCACGGCGCAATAGCCCAGGTTCTTCCAGATGTAGACGATGATGACCATCACCAGCGACAACTGGGGATCGTTGATCCACTGTGGGCTCTGCTGCCCCATTCCCCGAAGAATCCACGCCAGCACGCCGTAGCCGGGATCGAAGATGAACAGCCACACCAGGCCGACGCCCACCCCGGACAGCACGTAAGGGGCAAACACCGCGGACCTCGCAAAGGTGGTTCCACGGACCTTCGAGTTCAACGCCAGGGCAACCAGCAACCCGAGAACCATCGACCCACCCACCGTCACCAACGTAAAGACGGCTGTGGTCCCCAGAACCTTGGACGCATCCTCGCTGGTGAAGAAGGTGACATAGTTCTGCAGCCCCACCACCGTGGCCGACGCCGAACCCAGCGTCCAATCCAGCGTGGAGTAATAGATGTTGTTGATCAGGGGCCAATACGTGAACGTGCCGATCAACACCAGGTTCGGCAAAGCCATGGCAAGGAAAACCATGAAGTCCTTGCGGCTGCGGCCAGACCAGCCCCTTCTTACCGGAGGGTGCTGGGCGGCATCGACGGGCGGAACCGGCGGCGTGGAGTCCGGCCTGCCTGCAGGCGCGGTGCTGCTGTGAATCTGTCGGGTAGTCATGGGTCACTAACGTTTTTTGGCGAACGTGGGGCAGCCAACTCCCGGAACGGGGCGGCGAAGACAGGCCTAGCTCACCACACGCACAGCGGCTGAATGGGCCGAATACGCGGTCCGTAGCGATAGTTGTCTGACACTTCCCAACCCGTTTACTCGGCGTTACTCGCTTGTTCGTATTCGAGGCCGGGCTCCCACTTTGCCCTTCATCGGTGGCAGCCAATTGGCTGCCACCCTCTGCGCGCTCGGTCGTTCCTCCCTTAGACGCGCGCTGCCGGGTGCCAGTCAATTCGCTGAGTCCGCCTTCGTGCAGGTGGAGAATGGAGCCATGAATTCGATCACCGATGTTGCCGGCATACGGGTTGGGCATGTGCAGAGGGTGGGGGAGGGGTGGCTGTCCGGGGTGACTGTTGTTCTTCCTCCCGTGGGGACCGTGGGGTCTGTGGATGTTCGCGGTGGAGGTCCTGGGACTCATGAGACCGACGCACTGGATCCCACCACGCTGGTATCCACTGTGGATGCCGTGGTGCTGACCGGGGGCAGCGCTTTTGGGTTGGCCTCGGCTGGCGGGGCCCAGTTGTGGTGCGAAGAACAGGGGAGGGGCTTCGCTGTTCCCGGAACTGTGGTGCCGATTGTGCCTGCGGCCGCCATCTTCGACCTCGGGCGGGGCGGTGACGTGAAAGCTCGACCCGGCGCCGACATGGGATACCAGGCAGCCGCTGCAGCGTTCGCCTCAGGTGACCATGCTGTCGTCGAACGTGGAAACGTGGGTGCGGGGACGGGTGCCGTTGTTGCGCGCGGGCAGTACAAAGGTGGCATCGGAACGTCGTCCATCACCCTCGACGGCGGCGTGATTGTGGGGGCCCTTGCGGTAGTTAATGCGCTTGGTTCGCCGGTGTTCAGCGCGACAGGGCCGCAAGCCTCTGCCGATCCGGGAGTTCCACCGCAGGGGCTCAACACGACGTTGGTGGTGATCGCTACGAATGCTGCCCTTGATGTTGCCGAATGCAGGCGGACTGCCAATGCCGGGCATGCGGGGTTGGCCCGGGCCTTGGATCCGTCGCACACCCTTGCGGACGGTGACACCGTGTTCGCTTTGGCGACCGGCGCCGTCGTGCTGGATCGCAGTACTGAACAGGCGCGGCAAGTGTCGCTGATAACGCTTCAAAGTGCCGCGGCGGAAGCCGTTCGGCTCGCGATACTCGACGGCGTCGGGGCTGCGGAAAGTGTCTCGACGGCGGCAGGTGAATTCCCGGCTTTCAGGCCCGCAGGGGAGTGACGGCGGGGGACCCTTGCGCTACCATGGACGGATTTAACTTTCCGGCCTGATTGGCGTAGAGTTATTTGTTGGTTGTCTGTGCAGCCACGCCCTTTTTAGTGTCGTGGTTCAAGAGAGCCAAGCAAACAAAAAACGTCCGCTGGATCTTCGGTGCCTAACTGAAGGACAGCGGCAAACAACAGTTAGCGGAGGATATGGCCAAGAAGGACGGGGTCATTGAGATCGAGGGCGTTGTGACTGAGGCGCTGCCCAATGCGATGTTTCGCGTTGAGCTCACCAACAAGCACGTCGTTCTCGCACACATCTCTGGGAAGATGCGACAGCACTACATTCGAATCCTCCCCGAGGACCGGGTAGTGGTTGAGCTGAGCCCATACGACCTCACACGTGGTCGTATCGTCTACCGCTACAAGTAAATTGCTGGGCGGCCAGGCAATAGTGCCTAAGCCGCTCCAGCAGATCAACTGCAAAACACGCAAAGGAACGCCATGAAGGTCAAGCCGAGCGTCAAGCAGATCTGCGACAAGTGCAAAGTGATCCGCCGTAACGGCCGGGTCATGGTGATCTGCGAGAACCCGCGCCACAAGCAGCGCCAGGGCTAATTCCCCTTCCGGGAATCAGCGCCCGCAAGGGCAAACCTGGGTTGCTAGCCCACGCAAGTAAATAAAGGCAGCACAAGCTGTGCCAGGACTGCAGTATAGAGCCTGGTCAGCGAACCCCCGGTCGGAGGCTGGGGCCACACGGAACGTGTGGGTGTACTGCCTACGACCTCCGGTTTATTCAAGGAGTACCGCCACTATGGCTCGTCTCGCTGGCGTAGACATTCCCCGCGAAAAGCGGTTGGAAATTGCGCTTACTTACATCTACGGCGTGGGCAAGACCCGTGCACACGAAACCCTGGCTGCCACTGGCATCAGCGCCGACGTTCGCGTCAAGGACCTGACTGACGCCGAACTGGTTCAGCTGCGTGACTACATTGAAGGCAACTACAAGGTTGAGGGTGACCTTCGCCGCGAGGTAGCCGCTGACATCCGCCGCAAGGTAGAGATCGGCAGCTACGAAGGCCTGCGCCACCGCAAGGGCCTGCCCGTACGCGGACAGCGTACGAAGACCAACGCTCGTACCCGTAAGGGCCCGAAGCGCACCGTCGCCGGCAAGAAGAAGGCCGGACGTTAATCCCTCGGGATTGATCCGGTTTTCCCCCGATAACTTTCTGTAGGAGAAACAATGCCCCCGAAGACTCGTGGAGCGGTTCGTAAGCCGCGTCGCAAGGATAAGAAGAATATTGCGCTTGGCCAGGCGCACATCAAGAGCACCTTTAACAACACCATCGTGTCCATCACGGACCCGAACGGTGCTGTCATCTCATGGGCTTCCGCCGGTGAGGTTGGCTTCAAGGGCTCCCGTAAGTCCACTCCCTTCGCCGCCCAGATGGCTGCTGAAGCCGCCGCAAAGCGCGCTCAGGAGCACGGTCTGCGCAAGGTTGACGTATTCGTCAAGGGCCCGGGATCCGGACGCGAAACCGCAATCCGTTCGCTTCAGGCCGCTGGCCTCGAGGTTGGCTCCATCCAGGACGTCACCCCCAGCGCCCACAACGGTTGCCGCCCGCCGAAGCGCCGCCGCGTCTAATTAGGTCTTCCCTGCCTGACTGGCCGGGCCTGCTGTGGAGAGTTTCGACCCTTCATAAGCATGGCCCGGCTGGTCAGGCTGGAAACCGAAGCCGATTTCCACCACCTGTGTTGCGTCATATAGCGGATGCTCGCCGAAAGGAAACCTAAGTGCTCATTGCACAGCGCCCCACCCTGTCTGAAGAAGTTGTATCCGAGAACCGCTCCCGTTTCATCATTGAACCGCTGGAGCCGGGCTTCGGCTACACCCTCGGAAACTCCCTCCGCCGTACCCTGCTCTCCTCCATCCCCGGTGCCGCTGTAACCAGCATCCGGATCGATGGCGTGCTGCACGAGTTCACCACGGTTCCGGGTGTCAAGGAAGATGTCACCGAGATCATCCTGAACATCAAGAACCTTTCGGTTTCCTCCGAGCACGATGAGCCGGTTGTTGCGTACCTGCGCAAGCAGGGCCCCGGAGTCGTCACCGCCGCGGACATCGCTCCGCCGGCCGGCGTCGAATTCCACAACCCGGATCTGCACATTGCCACTCTGAACTCGAAGGGCAAGTTCGAACTCGAACTGACCATCGAGCGCGGCCGTGGCTACGTTTCGGCAGCTCAGAACAAGTCCGGCGACTCCGAGATTGGCCGTATTCCGGTTGACTCGATCTACTCGCCGGTCATGAAGGTAACTTTCCGCGTGGAAGCTACCCGTGTTGAGCAGCGCACCGACTTCGACAAGCTCATTGTCGACGTCGAGACCAAGCAGGCAATCGCTCCGCGCGACGCTGTTGCTTCCGCAGGCACCACCTTGGTGGAACTGTTCGGTCTGGCTCGTGAGCTGAACACCGCAGCTGAAGGTATCGAGATTGGCCCGTCGCCGACGGACGCTGCCCTGGCAGCTGACATGGCTCTGCCGATCGAGGATCTGGACCTCACCGTCCGTTCCTACAACTGCCTCAAGCGTGAGGGCATCCACACCGTGGGTGAACTCGTTGCCCGCTCCGAGGCTGACCTGATGGACATTCGTAACTTCGGTGCGAAGTCCATTGACGAGGTCAAGGCAAAGCTCGTGGAACTGGGTCTGTCCCTCAAGGACTCCCCTCCCGGTTTCGATCTCGCAGCCCGCGCCGCAGCCATCGAAGAGGACGACGCCGCGTTCAGCGACGACGAGCTCTAAACAGCAGATCTTGGCCGCTGGGTCCAGCAATGGACCTGAACGGCTTACATAACAGGAGAAATAACTATGCCTACCCCCACTAAGGGTCCGCGCCTCGGAGGCGGCCCGGCTCACGAGCGCCTGATGCTCGCGAACCTGGCAGCTGCTCTGTTTGAGCACAAGCGCATCACCACCACGGTCACCAAGGCCAAGCGCCTTAAGCCGTACGCAGAGCGTCTGGTCACCTTCGCCAAGCGTGGCGACCTCGCTTCCCGCCGCCGCGTTCTCGGCCTGATCAGCGACAAGGGCGTTGTCCACGAGCTGTTCACCGACATCGCCGGCGCCGTTGCCAACCGCGATGGTGGCTACACCCGCATCACCAAGATCGGCAACCGTAAGGGCGACAACGCTCCCATGGCTGTCATCGAGCTCGTTCTTGAGCCGGTCTCCCCGAAGCAGGCCGTTGTTGCTGAAGCAACCGCTGCCGCTGCCAAGGCTGCTCCGGCTGCTGAGGAAGAGGTCGTTGAGACCGAAGCTGTAGAAGCAGAAGCTGCTGAGACGGAAGAGGCTCCGGCCGCTGAAGCCGACGCTGCTGAAGCTGAAGCCGCTGAAACCGAAGAGGCTCCGGCCGCTGAGGACAAGAAGTAATTCACTGAATTCTTCGCAGTAGACTTAAGTCTATGAACGAACGAAAACCCGCTGCCCCCGTTTTGGGGGGCGGCGGGTTTTTGCGTGTAAGGCTTGATCTCTCTTACGACGGCGCACCCTTCAATGGATGGGCCCTGCAGCCCGGGCTTCGTACTGTCCAGGGCTCCGTGGAGGAAGCGCTGGCGCTCCTGCTGCAACGACCTGTCCGCGTGACGGTGGCCGGCAGGACTGACGCGGGAGTCCACGCACGCGGCCAGGTGGTTCACCTGGACCTGACCGAAGCCGAGTGGCTGTCACTGCCGCGTGGGCACGAACTCGATCCCGCCGTCGCGCTGTTGCGGCGCCTCCGCGGAGCTTTGAGCCGGATCCTCGGCGACCTCACCGGTGCTGTGGAAGTGCACGACGCCGGTCTGGCGCCTGAAGGCTTCGACGCCCGCTTTTCAGCGTTGTGGCGCAGGTACAGTTACCGCATTGCCGACGGTCCCGAACGGTGGGACCCCCTGCTGCGGGGAATCACGCTGTGGCACAAAGCGCCGTTGGATGTTTCGCTCATGAACTCCGGGGCCGTGGCGCTGCTGGGACTCCAGGATTTCCGCTCGTACTGCAAGCCGCGCGAAGGCGCCACCACCATCCGGGAACTCCAGAAGTTCTCCTTTACCCGCGACAGCGACGGTGTCATTGTGGCCACCGTTCAGGCCGACGCTTTCTGCCACAACATGGTGCGGTCCTTGGTGGGCTCTGCGCTGCGGGTGGGGGAGAAGTTGGAGGCTCCGGGCTGGCTGCACTCGCGCCTTCTGGAGAGGAAGCGCGATGCCAAATCCGTGCTCGCTGCACCGCATCCCTTGGTGCTGGAGGAAGTTTCTTATCCTTCGGATGCCGAGATGCTGGCCCGGGCTGAGCTGACGCGGGCGCGGCGGGCGTAGTTCTCTTCTTGTTTTGGCGGCTTCCCGGAACGTTGGAGGACCCCCTCCCGGCTCTGGGTACCGGAAGGGGGCCGTTGTGGCACTCCGTGGTCTGGGATCCGCGAAGTGCCGGTCTATTTCCCGAGGATCAAGATCAGCTGAACGCCTGGATGATCTTGATGGCTGCGGGACCCAGAAGGACTATGAACAGCACCGGGAAGATGCAGAACAGCAAGGGGAAGAGCACCTTGACGGGAAGCTTCATCGCCTTCTCTTCTGCATTCTGCCGGCGCTTCACGCGTGCTTGCTTGGCTTGAGCCCGCAGCACGTTGGCAATGCCGATGCCGTACTTATCGGCTTGGATGACCGCGAGGACGAAACTGCGAACGTCCGGAACAGCGCACCTTTCGGCCAAAGCCTCATAGGACTCCTGCCGGGGACGTCCCACTTGGATGTCCTGTAACGTGCGCATGAGCTCCTGGGGCAGCGGGCCGGATCCTTGCATCGCCGCCCTTTCCATGGCTGACTCGAATCCAAGGCCGGCCTCGACAGAGATCAGCATCTGATCGAGGGTGTTGGGGAGTTCCAGCTTTATTGCTTCCTGTCGCTTCAGCCCCGTGTTGTAGACCAAGAGGTCAGGAAGGAAATACAGGAATATGGCCACGAAGAGCCCCAGCACCGCCATTCCTGGTACAGGGCTGAGAAAAAACAGAAGCACTCCTCCGAGTGCGCCAGCCAGCGCAAGGGCAGGTTTCAGGGCTATGAGCTTGGGTAACGGCATCGAGATCGGGCGGCCGGCGAGGGCGAGCCAGTGATCCATTTTGGCTTCGTAACTGCCCGGGGTTAGCTTCCGGGCGACGCCCAGCAGGAGTGGTGGGCGTTGTATGTTCACGCCGGCTCCTTGGGCAAAGCCCGAACCAAGGTTGGTCTGAATGGCAACGATGCCTTTACGGTCGATGCTGATGAGAGACCAAGCGAAGTACGCGAGGGGCAGCACGATGAGGGCGATGATGAGCCACACCATGGGAGTCATTCGGTCCTCCTAGAACTTGATCTTTACTGTGCGGCTCATCCAGAAGCCGCCGACGACGAACAGGATCGCGCTTACCACTACCAGCGCAATCCCGACTGGGTGTTCGGCAAAGAGTTTCATGTAGCCGGGGTTCAACGCCGACATGAAGATTCCGACCGCTGCGGGAAGAATCATCAGAACCACCGCCGACATCTTGCCCTCAGCGCTAAGAGCACGCACATGGCCCTTGATTTCGCTGCGCTCCCGGATGGTACCGGCGACCTGCTCCAGCACTTCGGCCAGGTCGCCGCCTACTTCCCGGTTGATCTGAATGGCTTGGCCAATCCAACGGAAGTCTTCACTGTCCATGCGGATTGCGCAGTCTTCGATGGCTTGCCGTGCGTCCTTGCCGATCCTTACTTCATTGACGATGCGGCCCAGCTCCTCTGATGTAGGAGCTTGGGCCTCCTGGGCTGCAGCTTCCAAGGACCTCATGATGCTGTGCCCAACGCGTAGTCCACCTATCAACATCTGGATGGTGTCCGTGAGCTGTAACTCAAATTTGGCACGACGTTTCTGGGTCCGTGTGACCAGCACCATTTTCGTCAGAAAAGGTGCCGCAAGCGCCAACAGGATCCCGATAAAGATGTTCAAGAGGAGTGTGCCGACGACTGCCGCGACTATAGCGCTGGCGAGAACCATGACGGTGAAGTCGGCCGGCGCCTGTTTGACTCCGGCCTGGTAAAGGACTTCCCGGTTGAAGGGACCTCCCGAGCGGCCGAGCGCGGTGTCCATGAACTGCACGGCTGTCCCGGAGAACCGCCCCACGGCTGAACTGTCATGTGAAGCCTGCAAGCGACGACGCTCGATGGGGATGCTTCCGTTGCGAGGCTTCAGGACAAAAACGAACAAGATGATGATGGCCGCCAGGCAAAGACCAATGGCGATGACGAAGGGTGCTGGAGAGTCCATTGCTACCGCCTTCCGATCGGTTGCGGAACGACTCCAAAGGTCACTGGCGATACTTGGATGCCAAGTTCCGCAAACCTGTCGAGGAAGCGAGGTCGGATCCCCGTTGGAATTGCCTTGCCCAGGAAGCGTCCTTGAGCGTCCAGGCCTGCCGAGTAGTCGAACAAAAAGGCGTCTTGCAGGGTGACGACGTCTCCTTCCATGCCCTGGACTTCAGTCACATGCGTGACTCGTCGGCTGCCATCACGCAAACGCGTTACTTGAACGATGAGATCAACAGCTGAGGAGACCTGCTCCCGAATTGCGCGAAGCGGAAGATCCATCCCAGCCATCAATACCAGCGTTTCCAATCGTGCAATCGCGTCCCTGGGAGAGTTGGCGTGCACCGTGGACAGGGAGCCATCGTGGCCGGTGTTCATCGCCTGCAGCATGTCCAAGGATTCACCGCCACGGACCTCGCCGACGATGATCCGATCCGGCCGCATGCGAAGCGAGTTACGGACCAGGTCACGGATAGTGATGGCGCCCTTTCCCTCAATATTGGGTGGGCGGCTTTCCAGCCTGACGACATGACGCTGTTGAAGTTGTAGCTCCACTGCGTCTTCAATGGTGACGATTCGGTCGGACTCCGGGATAAAGGAAGACAAAACGTTCAGCAATGTCGTCTTTCCTGTGCCTGTACCGCCCGAAACGATGACGTTCAAGCGTGCCCTTACGCAGGCGCTCAGTAATTCAGCCATCTCCTGGCTCATGGAGCCCCACTCAATGAGATTCCTGACCGTCAGTGGAACGTGGCTGAATTTCCTGATGGTGAGGGAGGGGCCGTTGACCGCTAACGGAGGAATGATGGCGTTGACACGCGAGCCGTCTTCCAGTCGGGCATCCACAAGTGGCGAAGACTCGTCAATGCGGCGTCCGACCTTCGAAACGATCCGTTCGATGACCTTCCTCAGATGATCGTCGGAACTGAACGTGAGCTCCGTCAATGCCAGATGCCCATGACGCTCCACGTAGATCTGGTCATATCGGTTGACCATCACTTCGGTGATCGATGGGTCTTCAAGCAAGCGCTGCAGCGGTCCGAAACCCATGACTTCGTCTGAAATCTCCCGGATGAGCCGTCGGCGTTCCTCGGGGGTCAACGGCACTTGCTCGTCGTCAATGACGGCCGAAAGTTCATCGACCGCAAATGACCGCAGGTCCTCTTCCGATGAAGAGGGGTCACCTATGCGGTTTCCGATGCGCTCAAACAGGGCTGAAGCAGCACGTTGTTTGAGGCCGGCCAGTGCGTCCACTGCGGGAGTAAGGGGCGCTCCGCCAAAGAGTGCTGCACTTGAGGCGGCGGTATTCCGGTCGACGCCAGTTGCCGCATTCTCAGGCTCTGAATCAGATGGTCCAACCACAGCCAGCGGGTTGTTCTTCGAAAGCCTTTCGGACAGTTTCATGACACCACCACCCTCCGGTGGAGCTTGTTCTGCGGAGTCGATTCCAGCCGTGGATCGAATCGCTGAACCAACTTCCTTAGTCCCTTGATGGCTGAATCCCGCGCCGTTCCTTGAAGAACTGGAATTCCCCGGTTGGTTGAGTAGGGGAGTGACCGGGAGCGTGGGATCACAGTGTCGATAGGAACTCCTATGGTGGCTTCCACATCCTGGACGGAGAGCCCGCTTTTTCGGTCAGCAAAGTTCAACACTGTGTGCCTGCCCTGCGGCAGCAGCTGAAGCTCCTTCAAGACGCTGAAGCACTTTCGAAGTCCCCGAATGCTCGGCACGTCCATTCCACAGACCCAGACGCCGTCGGTGGCCAACTCCAAGGTTGCCAGGCAATGTTCGCCAAGACCCGGTGCAGTGTCCACGACTACGTACTTGAACTCTGTCGCCAGTTGGTTGAGGAGTCGTGTTACGTGCTCGGCGGTGATGTAGTCCGAATCGGAGGGTTTCTGTGGCGCGCAGAGTGCGTAGATTCCGGCTGGGTGGACGGTCAGAAACGCCTTGAGGACCATGGAGTCTTGGGCCGCCGATCCGTGAACCGCCTCGGTGATGGAGTGTTCCGGTTCAAGCATCAGGCCGGAAGCGACATCCCCGAACTGCAGATCGAGGTCCACAATGACTACACTCATCGGTGCAAGCGACCCCAACCCGATGGCTAGGTTGGTAGCTACTGTTGTCTTGCCCACGCCGCCCTTCGGGGACATGACGGCAATGACCCGTCCCCTCTCCTGGCCGGACTCTGCGGGCTGCATTCCGCGTCGCCTGCTCGCGGCAGCCAGACATGCGCGCTCGAGGAGTACCCGGAGTTCGTTGACATCAGCTTCAGGAGCAACCACGTCACGGACGCCTGCGTGCATGGCCTTGAGGACGATGTCGGTGCTTGGTTCCGCTACCATCAGCAAGCTGATTTCCGGGAACTGAAGATCAATGACGGTGGCCAGCTTGAAGGCGTCATCCGGATTCACCCCGGGGCCGAGAATCAAGACCTCGGGTGGAGCGCCGGTCAGTTGCTTGAACAGCTCGTCTGTGCCTGCTTGCAGCACTGTAGGTGGCAGCGTTTGAAGGTCGCCGTGCAAGGCCCCTGTGATGGCTTGGCGTATGCGGCCTTCAAAGTCACGGACTGCGGTGATGGCTACAAAGCGGCTCATTGGACCAGCCCTCCGAAAGTAGTGGTTGGAGGATCGCTCTTGACCGTCTTATCGGTCTGCTTGGACAGCCACAGCGTGCCGAACTCGGCGCCGAAAACCATCTCGGCAGCGTTCGCGTCGCTCAGGGCTACAGTGACGTATGCCGACCCATTGGGGAGGGCGACGCCCTTCTCCGCTCCGGCAGACTTTTCTGCGTCCGGTGCGGCCTGCTGGACAGCAGTCACCAGGACGTCGTGATACAGGAGTTCCGTAAAATCCTTCCAGCCGGTCAGCGCGGCCGGCAGGTTGGCTCCCGCGGGTACGGCCTCGTCCAGCTTGAAGGAGGCAAAGACTGTTACGGTGTCTCCAGCTTCGATCCGGCCACCCAGCATGCGCTCCGGGGCAAGAACGAACGTTGCTTCCTGCAAACCGTCAGGAACAGGAACAGTACCCGGAGCCAGCTCTTTGGGGCTGACCAGTTTTACCCCCAGCAACTGTTCGCCTGGCTGGAGATCGGCCGAGGTGACTTTTCCTTTTTGGTCGCTCAGCGCGTTGATGGTGCCGGGTGCCACTGCCGACTGCGGCAGGGTTTCGACCTTGACCTTGGACTGGATTTCTTCAGCCTTGGTGCCGGCGGGAATGCGTTCCTTAACCACAAGGACGTTTACGGGATCAAGCCCTTGCTGCGCACGCTTGTCGGCTCCCTGAACATAGGTAACCAGCAAAACCGTGCCGATGACTGCCAAAAGCAGTGCTGCAATGCCTCCCAGTAGGCGTGTTTTCACTTTCTACTCCTTTGAGTTTCGTGAGTTCGAGAGCAGCGACCCTGTGAGTAACTACTCGGTGAGCAAGACGACCGAAGCCCCATAATTAGGAATGCCTCCGGTAACTTGCATGCCCTCTTCGAGGGACACAAAGCGTGAGAAAAACCCCTGGAGTCCACGGCAGTTTCCCGTGCAGCTTGGTGCCAGGGGGTCCAGCACGGCCCCAGAGCCGCTGAACTTGTATCCGGTGACTTGGAATGCTGCAAAACCAACCAAGGTGTATTTCGCATTGCTGCCATTGCCCGTGGCTGTCTTGAAGAGTGGTATCAGTGCAGGCTCGTCCATGATGGTGGAAAGGGCGGCGTCGCAGGCGGCAGCGTTAGGGAAGTGATTACCGGTTTGTCCATTGACAGTCGCGTCCAGATCGATGTCGGTGGAACAACCGGAATCGGTGACGAGCCAACCAAAGCCACCAGGTTGGTAGCCGTTTTGCACCGCACACCCCGGCACGGTTGGTGCGTTGGTGTCGTAGCGCAACAGCAGGTGCGTTGGTGTCGGATCTCCTGTGAAATTCCCCGTCGAATTAAGGGACGCGAGCTGGGCTGGCGAAAGATACTTCTTGAAGACGCATTCGCTCACCGTCCAAGGCAATGTTGTGGCAGACGATGGGGCTCCCCAGGAAGCTTCGGCAACTGCGCCGATCTGAGCCGTCTCATTACCCAGTGCCTGGGCGAAGAAGAGACTAAAACTGTTGGCGCCGGTTTCGGCGTCCCGGGCGTTGGTGACTACCCGCACCGTGTTTGTAGAGGGGAACGAAACTGCCGCGCCACTTGACGCGTCATTGGCATTGTTGTTGGCGAACGAGTCGCCGGTGGCTGAGCTATTCCCGCAATTACCGTTAGCGCAGTCTGTCGCTATAGCCAGTGCTGCAGCATCGGCGCCGTTCTGTAGCTGGGCCTTCTCTGCGTACATCGCTCCGACATCCACCGCTAATGCGGCAAATCCAAGGAGGACCACCATGAGGCCAGCGACGACGACCGTCGTGGCGCCGCGTTCGTCGTTGGAACGCGCCTCAGCGACGTGACCACGCTTGAGGAGTTTAGTTAGCCGCCGCATCTCATCACCCCGACTCCTGACATGTTGATGGGGAAGATTCCGGAGCCACCGAAGAAGCCGGCATCCAGAAAACCAGTCAACGACTGCAGGGAAACGCTGGTGGTGACTTCCACGTTGGCTCCGGGCGCACAGCTCGAAGCGTTGTCCGAGACGGTGACCCCCAGGCCGTCGAGTGCCGGCGCGGCAGCCAGCGCTGCGCCCGATACGTCCAGAGTGCCGTCCTGGTAGTGCACCGCTGCGTGGCGGGCTCCTTCACGCGCAGCTTGAGTCAGGGAAACCTGGACGTTGTAGGCACGCCCAAACTCCATGATTCCGAACAGGATTAGCAGTAAGAGTGGCAGAATGATGGCCATTTCTACGGCCGCGGCGCCACGCTCATTCGTTTTGGATTTCACATCCGTCTCCCGGTCCCAGATACCAACAGAATGTTGCTTTTAAAGCGGTTGGTTGGTCGTGGTGGCTAAATAGCCGCCACGACCAACCGCGGAACCAGGAGTTAGGCAGCTGGTGCGCCACCGAGGTTGATGCCGTCGAAGAGGCCATCGACCCGCACACCGAGTGCGAAGGCTGCAGCACCGACGACGACTGCGATGGCGGCGACCATGATGCCGTATTCAACCATCGTCGCGCCCTTCTCTTCTTTGGTGAAGCGGTCCTTGACGCCGGCGATGTACGAGGTGATGGTGAACATAAGAGTAGACATTGGAGAGTCCTTCCCAGAATGAATGAACAGGTTGTTTTATAGGTCCAGCAAATTATCGGAATTTGCATTTATACGTTTCCCGAACTACCCCCATGTATCCTTTAGCGGTTCGGAATTCGATGAGATAAGAATTCACCCTGGACAGTCGGCTGAACAATGCGTAGTTGTACTCGAATTCCTGATAAGGCCGGCACGTGGGCACCCGTAGGGGGTGGGGGGAGTACTCAGTTTCAGGCGCACGTAAGGTCAGGGACTACTTGGTTTTGACAGTAGCCTTATGAAAATCGCACTAAAGGGGAGTCGTGAAAGACTCACATGAAGGGCGCTACTGGAGTACCAAGATGACGCCGAGGGCCGCAGCGAACATGGCGGGTCCGTGAGCCGTCTCTATGGGCTTTTCCGCTGATCTCAGGCGCAACATCAGTACCGTCAGCACCCCGCCCACCACGAAACCCAGCAGACCGCCGTAGAGTACTTGCCCCCAACCCAAGTACCCCAAGTACATTCCAACGGGTGCCGCAAGCTTCACATCGCCCATTCCAAGGCTCCCTGGCGAAATAAGTCCCAGAATCAGGTAGCCGGCGAACAGGATCGCCCCTCCTGCGAGGGCCCGGACGAGGTCTGGCCAGCCTGGCGCGAAGGCTGCAGGAGCCAGCAAAAGCAGCAGGCCACCCCCTAGCAAAAGCAATACCAAGGGGTTGGGCAGCAAATGCAGGGTGAAATCAATGCGGGAGAGCTGTACGCCGAAAAGAGCCAACAAAAGAAATGCCGGCAGGTCCAAAGAAGGGCCAAACCGCCACGCGAGCAAGCCAAACAGCAGCGAGGTGAGAGCCGCCGTCGTGATCCGGACCCTCGGGGAAGGGGGTCCGCCGAGCCGCGGCAGCCGCACTGAGATGAGCCACTCTGCAGCAGGGCTCAGGAGGAGGCCCGCGAGGGCGATAATGAGTGGAAAGGCTGGCCCGTCGGTCATGTGCTCTCCCTCAATCAGTGCCCAACCCCCAAGGGCGATTACCCCATTTTGACCCGGGCGGCCCGTTGAAGGTATTGTTTAGAGTCGTTGTGCGTGTCCTATCTCGATGACACATGCCTTACGGGGGATCCAGTTGCAGGATCGCCAACTCCTGAGGCATTTCGAGATTCTGGGATGACTGGTACATAGAGCCCTCACCTCTGCTCCGGTAGCGCATACATAGTAGGTACACGCCTTATTGCGTGTCGCCTAAAACATGAACGCCAGAACAAGAACGAGGCAAAACCGTGCGTACGTACACCCCGAAGCCCGGCGATATCAACCGCCAGTGGCACGTCATTGACGCCACCGACGTTGTCCTTGGTCGTCTTGCCAGCCAGACCGCAACACTGCTGCGCGGAAAGCACAAGCCGACCTTTGCGTCCCACATGGACATGGGCGACTTCGTCATCATCATCAACGCTGAAAAGGTTGCCCTCACCGGCGCCAAGCTGGAGCAGAAGCGCGCATACCGCCACTCCGGTTACCCGGGCGGCCTGACCTCCGTCAACTACGCCGAGCTGTTGGAATCCAACCCGGTTCGCGCTGTTGAGAAGGCCATCAAGGGCATGCTCCCCAAGAACTCCCTCGCCGCTCAGCAGCTGGGCAAGCTCAAGGTCTACGCAGGCCCCGAGCACCCCCACGCCGCTCAGCAGCCGAAGACTTTCGAAATCACCCAGGTCGCCCAGTAGTCCTGGCCACCAACTAAACTTTTTATTACAAGGAGAACCGTGGCTCAGAACGAAGAACTGACCGCCGAAGCCGTCGAGGCTGAGGAAACCCTCACCAGCTACACCTCTGAAAGCACATCTGGTGAAGATGCGCCCAAGAAGGAACGCCCGGCACTGACCGTTGCCGGCGCAGCTGTTGGCCGCCGCAAGGAAGCCGTTGCGCGCGTTCGCGTTGTACCGGGTTCCGGCAAGTGGACCATCAACGGCCGCACGCTGGACAACTACTTCCCGAACAAGCTGCACCAGCAGGATGTCAACGAGCCCTTCAAGATCCTTGATCTCGAAGGCGCTTACGACGTCATCGCCCGTATCCACGGCGGTGGCATCTCCGGCCAGGCCGGTGCACTGCGTCTCGGTGTTGCTCGCTCGCTGAACGAGATCGACGTCGACAACAACCGCGCCACCCTCAAGAAGGCCGGTTACCTGCGCCGTGACGCCCGCGTCATCGAGCGTAAGAAGGCTGGTCTCAAGAAGGCACGCAAGGCTCAGCAGTACTCCAAGCGTTAATTCGCTTCGCCCCTGCATTGGGGCATCGAAAGCCCGTTCCGCCACTTCGGCGGGGCGGGCTTTCGCCGTTAAACACGGGCGTCGCACGGCGCGCATGTGACGCTCCGACACGCTCCTGAACTGATGGTGTCCCGGCGTCGTCTAAACTTGAGCCGATGTCTAGATTATTTGGAACAGATGGCGTGCGCGGTCTCGCGAACGGATTGCTCACCGCCGAGCTGGCTATGCAGCTTGCCCAGGCCGCCGCCGTCGTACTCGGCCATGACCGCACAACCAACGGCAAGCGGCCGCGCGCCGTCGTCGCCAGGGACCCCAGAGCGAGTGGCGAGTTCCTCGCCGCCGCCGTGGAAGCCGGGCTTTCCAGCTCCGGAATCGACGTCTATGACGCCGGTGTTCTTCCCACCCCTGCGGCCGCTTACCTGGTGGCAGATCTCGACGCCGATTTCGGCGTGATGCTGTCGGCCTCCCACAACCCCGCGCCGGACAACGGCATCAAGTTCTTTGCCCGCGGCGGCCAGAAGCTCCCGGACCACGTCGAAGACGCCATCGAGGCACAGCTCGGCAAAGAGCCGCAGCGCCCGGTGGGAGCCGACGTCGGACGCATCCAGCGTTTCTCCGACGCTGAGGACCGATACATCGTGCACCTGCTGGGAACGCTTCCCAAGCGCCTTGACGGCCTGAAGGTGGTCCTTGATTGCGCCCACGGTGCTGCGAGCGGTTGTTCACCCCAGGTGTTCAAGGACGCCGGCGCGGACGTCGTAGTGATCGGCGCTGAGCCGGACGGCCTGAACATCAATGAGGGCGTAGGCTCCACCCATCTGGGCCCGCTGAAGGAAGCAGTTCTCCAGCATGGCGCCGACCTTGGCGTAGCCCATGACGGCGACGCCGACCGTTGCCTCGCTGTGGACCACGAGGGCAATGAAGTGGATGGCGACCAGATCATGGCCATCCTTGCACTGGCCCTCAACGAGGCTGGAAAGCTCAAGGACAGCATCCTCGTGGCCACCGTCATGAGCAACCTCGGCCTCAAGATCGCACTCAAGAGTGCCGGTATCACCATCCGCGAAACCGGCGTCGGCGACCGTTACGTCCTCGAAGAAATGCGCAACGGCGGCTACAACCTGGGCGGCGAACAGTCCGGCCACGTGATCTTCTCCGATTACGCCACCACAGGTGACGGTGTCCTGACCGGCCTGCAGCTTGCAGCGCAGGTTGCACTGACAGGCCGCAGCCTCAAGGAACTCTCCACCGCGATGACCAAGCTCCCGCAGCTGATGATCAACGTCAAGGGCGTGGACAAGGCCCGCGCCGGTACCGACGAAGGTGTGGCGGCCGCTGTTGCTGCAGCCGAACTCGAACTGGGCGAAACCGGCCGCGTGCTGCTCCGCCCGTCGGGCACTGAAGCTCTGGTCCGCGTCATGGTGGAAGCCGCTGACATGGAAACGGCTGAGCGCATCTGCAACAGTCTTGCTGCAGTAGTTAAGGAACGCCTCGGCGCTTCCAGCGAGATGGCTGTCTAAAGAAGCCAGAACGAGCTTCGGCCCGCACCTCTGCCTGGCAGGGGAGCGGGCCGAAGCCATTTAAGGACTAAAGGTAATCCGGGGCCGCTTCGAGGCCGAAATACTCTTCGAGCGTCACGATGCCCCGCGTGACCATGTCAGTTGCTGCCTCCACCCCGATGTAACGCAGGTGCCATGACTCGTAAAAGTACCCGGTGATGTCGTGGAACATCCATGGATAGCGGACCACGAAACCGAACTTATGTGCGTTGGCCTTCGCCCACACCGCTGCCGGTTGCTCAGCAAAACATGGCTGGAAGCTGCAGGCCCCACCACCGTCGGCAATGTCGAAGGACCAACCTGTTTGGTGTTCGGAGTGTCCCGGGCGGGCCGAGGCGCGGTCGGCTGCGGCTTGGCCCGTGCTGGCGACATAGCCGCCGTACGTGGCCACTTGGGTCGAGTAGGAGCGGTAGCCCGATGCCAACGCCATAACGACGCCTTCCGTCGCAGCAGCACCGAACATCTTTTCTGCGGCAGCCGCCGTCGTGCTGTTCAGCAGGGCGGCTTCGCCGCTGACGGCGAGGCGGATGTTCGGCTGTACCAGATCGGTTGGGACGAAGTCCTGGGGGTTGAGGGGGCGGTGTTTGTTGACGATGACCCAGGGGCTGGCGGGGTCCGACAGCGAATGCTGCGATGTAACGGCGCTGGAGGGCGCGGCACTGGAAGGCGTGGCGCTGGGCGACGGCGCGGCCGTCTCAGGCGCGACCGTTGCCGGATCCATGGCCGGGGAGCTGGAAGGGGCCGTAGAAGGCGCAGCAGCCCCACTGGCGGCGGTTGCGGCGGCGGGGGAGGGTGCGGCAGCTTCCGGCGTGCACGCGGACAACGCTGCCATTCCAGCGCCAGCGGCGATCAAACCTGCAAAAGCGCGCCGGCTGGGCAGCGGCTGGAGATCGGCCACCTTAGACCTTCCTCAGCAGCATGCGGCGTATGGAGTGGTCGGCGTCCTTGGTGAGAACCAGCTGGGCGCGCCCACGGGTGGGCAGCACGTTTTCTTCAAGGTTGGGTTCGTTGATGCGCTTCCAAATGCCGCGGGCGGTGGATTCGGCGTCGTCGTCGGACAGTGTGGCGTAGCGGTGGAAGTAGGATTCCGGCTGCGCAAAGGCGGTGGTGCGCAGTTTGCGGAAACGGTCCACGTACCATTCCTCGATGTAGGAGGTTTTGGCGTCCACGTAGATGGAGAAATCGAAGAAGTCGCTGACGGCCAGTCCTTGTTTTCCGTCCATCCGGGGGCGGGCGGGGGCGAGGACGTTGAGCCCTTCCACGATCAGGACGTCGGGACGCCGGACCACCACTTCCTTGCCCGGCACGATGTCGTACGTTACGTGGGAATACCAGGGTGCGCGGACTTCCTCGGCGCCGCCTTTGACTTCCGACACAAAGCGGAGGAGCCCCCGCCGGTCATAGGACTCGGGAAAACCCTTGCGTTCAAGAAGGTGCCGGCGCTTCAGCTCGGCCAAGGGATAGAGGAAGCCATCGGTGGTGATGAGTTCCACGTTGGGGGTTCCGGGCCATCGCCGGAGCATTTCCCGGAGCACGCGGGCGATGGTGGACTTGCCGACTGCCACTGAACCGGCGACGCCAATCACGAACGGAGTGCGCTGGGTTTGTTCGCCCAGGAAGGTGGTTGTTGCTGCATGAAGCTGGTGGGAAGCCTCTACATAGAGGTGCAGAAGCCGTGAAAGTGGGAGGTAGACCTCCCTGACTTCCTTCATGTCCAAGGGGTCGCCGAGGCCGCGGAGACGGAAGATGTCCTCTTCGTTGAGGGGCTGCTCCATCTGCGCTGCAAGCCTGGACCACGTTTGACGGTCCAGCTCTACAAACGGGGAAGCGCCGTCGCCATTAGCTTCGGTGCGTTGCAAAGTCACGCTCATGATTCTGCCCTCCACGCGGCGGATCAGGAAATGCGCGACGACGGGAGGGTGAATTGTGGGGGCTGGACATCATAGCGGCAAGGGGAAGAGCTGGGATGTCCCACGTCAGTTGTTTGCGCTAGCCGTTAGGCTTGTACCCATGTGTGGAATCGTAGGCTATGTTGGCAATTCGTCTCGCAAGGCAGCTGGTCACAGCGCCCTTGACGTCGTCGTGGAAGGGCTGCGTCGTCTTGAGTACCGCGGCTATGACTCTGCAGGCGTCGCAGTGGTGGCTGACGGGGCAATCTCGTCCCGTAAAAAGTCCGGCAAACTGAGCAACCTGATCAGTGAACTGGAAGCAAATCCAGTACCTGAATCCCTGACCGGCATCGGCCATACCCGTTGGGCCACCCACGGCGGACCGACCGACCGCAACGCGCACCCGCACCTCTCTGACGGCGGCCGCCTTGCACTTATTCACAACGGCATCATCGAGAACTTCGCAGAGCTCAAGCAGGAACTGCTGGCCAAGGGCGTTACCTTCGAGTCCGAAACCGACACCGAGGTTGCCGCCGCGCTGGTTGGCGACATCTTCCGCACCCAGCTCAACGGCGACGGCGGAAACCTCACCGAAGCGATGCGCCTGGCCTGCCAGCGACTCGAAGGTGCTTTCACCCTTCTTGCAGTCCACGCAGACCAGCCCGACGTCGTCGTAGCTGCCCGCCGCAACTCCCCGCTGGTGGTTGGCCTGGGCGAAGGCGAGAACTTCCTTGGCTCCGACGTCTCCGGCTTCATCGACTACACCCGTCGTGCCGTGGAACTGGGCCAGGACCAGATCGTCACCATCACCGCGGACTCCGTGGAGATCACCGACTTCTTCGGCGCTCCCGCCGAAGGCAAGGAATACCACGTTGACTGGGACCCGGCATCTGCCGAAAAGGGTGGCTTCAACTCCTTCATGGAGAAGGAAATCCACGACCAGCCTGACGCCGTTGCGCAGACCCTCCTGGGCCGCTCGGATCTTGATGGCAAGCTGACCCTGGACGAGGTCCGCATCGATCCGGAGCTCCTCAAGCAGGTTGACAAGATCATCGTGCTCGCTTGCGGCACCGCGGCGTACGCCGGCCTGGTTGCCAAGTACGCAATCGAGAACTGGTGCCGCATCCCCACGGAGGTGGAGCTCGCCCACGAGTTCCGCTACCGCGATCCGATCGTCGACTCCAACACGCTGGTGGTTTCCATCAGCCAGTCCGGTGAGACCATGGACACGCTGATGGCCGTCCGCTACGCCCGTGAACAGGGTGCCAAGACGATCTCAATCTGCAATACCAACGGTTCCACCATCCCGCGCGAATCCGACGCCGTGCTCTACACGCACGCCGGTCCGGAAATCGCGGTGGCCTCCACCAAGGCATTCCTGGCGCAGATTACTGCCGCCTACCTGCTGGGCCTTTACCTGGCTCAGCTGCGCGGCAACATCTTCTCCGGCCAGATCAAGGACGTCCTCGCGGACCTCAACAAGATCCCGGCCAAGATCCAGAAAATCCTGGACAACGCAGGCCCCCTGCGCGAGCTCGCCCGCAGCATGAAGGACGAAAAGTCCGTGCTGTTCCTGGGCCGCCACGTCGGCTACCCGGTTGCCCTCGAAGGTGCTTTGAAGCTCAAGGAAATCGCGTACATCCACGCTGAAGGCTTCGCCGCCGGTGAGCTCAAGCACGGTCCGATCGCCCTGATCGACGACGGCCAGCCGGTCTTCGTTGTGGTGCCGTCTCCGCGCGGCCGCGACTCCCTGCACTCCAAGGTGGTCAGCAACATCCAGGAAGTCCGTGCACGTGGTGCCCGTACCCTGGTGATCGCTGAAGAAGGCGACGAGTCGGTCAAGGACTATGCAGAGCATGTGTTCTACGTACCTGAAACGCCCACGCTGCTGATGCCGTTGCTCACTACCGTTCCGCTGCAGATCTTCGCTGCTGAACTGGCCGGAGCCAAGGGCTATGACGTGGATCAGCCGCGTAACCTCGCCAAGAGCGTGACCGTAGAATAACGCCATGATTGTTGGCATTGGCGTAGACGTCGTAGACATCGAACGGTTCGGCCGGCAGCTGGAACGGACGCCCGGACTCCGGGACCGCCTGTTTGTTCCTGCCGAACGGGAACTCAACACCCGCTCCTTGGCCGCACGTTTTGCGGCCAAGGAAGCCGTGGCCAAGGTCTTGGGTGCTCCCGCGGGCATGAACTGGCAGGACTGCTGGATCGGTCTCGATGAGAACGGTCCTACAGTCCAGGTCAAGGGAACTGTGCTGGCAGTGGCCGAGGCCAAGGGCGTCAAGCGCTGGCACCTGTCCATGAGCCACGACGGCGGCATCGCTACGGCGACTGTCCTCGCCGAGGGCTAGACGGACTCTCAACAGCAATGATCAGCGCCTTCACCGGACAACAGATCAGGGATGCGGAACAACCGCTCCTTGACGCCGGTGAGGGCGCTGTTCTTATGCAACGGGCAGCGTTCGGGCTGGCCCAAGCCGTGGTGCGCGAGGTCAAAACCCGGCGCAGCCTGGCGGGTGCCAGCGTGACTGTCCTGACAGGCCAGGGCAACAACGGCGGGGACGGTCTCTTCGCCGCGGCCCTGCTGGCCCGCCGGGGGATGCGAACGACGGCGGTACTCGCCTCGGCTGAAGTACACCCGGAGGCGTTGGCTGCTTTTGCCGCAGCCAACGGGAGGACCTTGTACCTCGAACCCGGGAATGCTGAAGAACTCGCGGTCCTGTGCGCCGCCGGCGATGTGGTCATCGATGCCCTGCTCGGGACGGGTGCGCGTGGGGGCCTGCGTGGCCCTTCAGCGGAACTGGTTGCGTGCCTCCAGGAACTGCGTCCACGGTTGGTAGTGGCCTGTGATCTCCCCAGCGGCCTGGACGCCAACAGCGGCGAAGTTCACTGGCCGGTGCTGGAAGCAGATGTCACAGTCACCTTTGGAGGCGTGAAGGCAGGGCTGATGACCGATCCCGGTGAGGGCAGTGCCGGGCGGGTGCACGTGGTGGAGATCGGCATCGAAGGATCGCTAACGTCCCAGCAGCCGGAGCTCCGCCGCCTCACCTCCCAGGATGTAGGGGCAGTACTGCCCCATCCTGGCCGCCGGGCACACAAATACTCCCGGGGTGTCCTGGGCGTCGTAGCCGGTTCGGTTCGGTTCCCCGGTGCTGCTGTTCTGGGTGTTCATGCCGCAGCCCTCGCAGGAGCGGGGATGGTGCGCTACGCCGGGCCCCAAACGGTGGGACAGTTGGTGCTCGCCCAAACCCCCGAAGCCCTCTGGGAACCCGATGAACCCGGCCGCGTCCAGGCGTGGTTGCTGGGCTCGGGCGTTGCTGGGGAAGAGCAGCTGGAGCGCGCGAGGGACGCTGCTGCGGCTGCCTTGGCCGCCGATGTGCCGGTGGTGGTGGATGCTGGTGCACTCAGCCTCCTTCCGGAGCGCTGTCCGCCCCATTGGATACTGACGCCACACGCTGGAGAACTGGCTACGCTTCTGGACTCCCTTCCCTCCACGGGGGAGGTAGCTGTGACCCGTGATGACGTGGAGTCGCGTCCGTTGCATTTCGCACGGCAGGCCGCCGAACAAACGGGCGCCACCGTGCTCCTGAAGGGAGCCACCACACTGGTGGCGTCGCCGTCGGGCGTTGTTTTCAGCCAATCCGAGGGCACCGCGTGGATGGCGACTGCGGGAAGCGGGGATGTCCTGGGGGGAGTGCTGGGCGCGTTGCTGGCGCAGAGCGCGGAAACGATCAAGGACGACGACGGCGCCTATGCCGGCTTGGGACTGGACGTTGCCGACCGCTGGGCTGCTGTGGCGGCTGTTGCGGCGAGCGTCCATGGACGCGCGGGAACGGCAGCGTCCGCGGAATTGGCCGGCGGCCCCATTACAGCGTCGGCGATCATGGCAGCGGTACCAGGCGTCATCGGTTCGCTCAACGCGGAATGCGACCGTCCAAGACCCTAAGGTTACTGTCCGTGTCATGGGTCATGAGTAGGCTTGCAGCAGTTGTTCGCATCATCAAGAGGAGAACGCATGGAAGTCTGGCCTGGATCGGCTTATCCGCTGGGTGCCACCTTTGACGGCACCGGCACCAACTTCGCGCTGTTCAGCGAGAAGGCCGAAAGAGTAGAGTTGTGCCTCTTTGACGACGACGGCGGGGAAGTCCGCGTGGAAGTCACCGAGGTGGATGGTTACGTATGGCACTGCTACCTTCCGCAGGTTCAGCCGGGGCAAAAGTACGGTTACCGTGTGCACGGGCCATACGACCCCGACGCCGGTCAGCGCTTCAACCCCAACAAGTTGCTGCTGGATCCTTACGCCAAGGCCATCCACCGGCAGATCGACTGGGACCCGGCGCTGTTCTCGTACAACCTGGGGGACCCGGACTCCCGCAATGATGAGGACTCCGCACCGCACATGATGCTGGGCGTCGTCATCAACCCGTTCTTTGACTGGGACGGAGACAAGCTTCTGCGGATTCCGTACCACAAGTCGGTCATTTACGAGGCCCACGTTAAGGGCTTGACGCAGATGCACCCGGAGGTACCCGAAGAACAGCGTGGTACTTATGCCGGGGTGGCCCACCCTGCGGTCATCTCGCACCTGCAGAAACTGGGAATCACCGCCATTGAACTGATGCCGGTGCACCAGTTCGTCAACGACGGCATTCTGCAGGACAAGGGCCTGAACAACTACTGGGGCTACAACACCATTGGTTTCTTTGCGCCCCACAACAGCTACAGCTCCAAGGGCGATACCGGCCAGCAGGTCCAGGACTTCAAGGCCATGGTGCGTGCCCTGCACACGGCGGGCATCGAAGTCATCCTGGACGTGGTGTACAACCACACGGCAGAGGGCAACCACCTGGGACCCACGTTGTCCTTCAAGGGGATTGACAACTCCGCGTACTACCGCCTGGTGGAAGACGACCAGAAGTACTACATGGACTACACCGGCACGGGAAACTCGCTGAATGTCCGGAGCCCGCACTCCCTTCAACTGCTCATGGACTCCCTGCGGTACTGGGTGACCGAGATGCACGTGGACGGTTTCCGGTTCGACCTCGCGTCCACGCTGGCCCGCGAGTTCTACGACGTCGACAAGCTTTCAACCTTCTTCGAACTCATCCAGCAGGATCCGGTGGTTTCCCAGGTGAAGCTCATCGCCGAGCCGTGGGACGTTGGTCCCGGCGGCTACCAGGTGGGTAACTTCCCGCCGCAGTGGACCGAATGGAACGGCCAGTACCGCGATACTGTCCGCGACTTCTGGCGCGGGGAACCGTCCACCTTGGGTGAATTCGCGTCCCGGTTGACCGGCTCCGCAGATCTTTATGAGCACTCGGGCCGCCGTCCGGTGGCATCGATCAACTTCGTCACGGCCCACGATGGCTTCACCCTGGCCGACCTCGTTTCCTATAACGAAAAACATAATGAGGCCAATGGCGAAGACAACAACGACGGCGAATCCCACAACCGCTCGTGGAACTGCGGCACCGAAGGACCCACCGAGGACCCCACAGTCCTGGGCCTGAGGGCGCGCCAACAGCGCAACTTCATCGCCACGCTGTTCCTCTCGCAAGGTGTACCCATGCTGCTCCACGGCGACGAGCTCGGCAGGACACAGCGCGGCAACAACAACGGCTACTGCCAGGACTCTGAACTGACGTGGATCAACTGGGAGAACGTGGACCAGCCGCTCATCGAGTTCACCGCTGCCGTGTGCGCACTGCGTGCCAAGCACCCCAGCCTTCGACGAAGCCGGTTCTTTGATGGACGCCCGGTGCTCCGAGGCGAAGGCGAACGTCTGCCGGACATCGTATGGTTGGACGCTGACGCGAGCACCATGAGTCCCTCGGATTGGGATGAAGCGCTGGGACGCTCCGTTGGTGTTTTCCTGAACGGCGATGGCATTCATGGCCGTGATAACCAAGGACGGCGCATTACCGACGTCAACTTCCTGCTCTACTTCAACGCGGATCAGGACGAGGTAGGCTTCCGGATTCCCTCGGATGAATACGCACCGGCATGGGATGTCATGATCGACACCGCCGGAGAAGGTGCCGAGGCGGGTGTCGTCAAGCCGGACCAGATCCTCATGGTCGGTGCCAAGTCCCTGGTAGTACTGCGTGCGCACAGCACTCCCGAGATAGAGCCTGACCACTCCGTGGCAGCATCACTGGCTGCGCTGACCCAGACGAGCACTCCGGAAACGGCGTCCATGACGGCTCCTGCTGTGACGTCGCTGCCCTTCGACTACAAGGGAGACGCCCCGGCCGGCGAGGAGTCCGGAGCAACGAAGAAGGCGGATTCATGAGGACTCCCGTCTCGACGTACCGGCTCCAGATCCGGCCAGGACTGACACTTCAGGACGCGGCGGAGCTCACGGGCTACCTGCGGACCCTCGGGGTGGACTGGGTCTATCTCTCGCCCATCCTGACCGCGGAGGAGGGATCGGATCACGGCTATGACGTCACCGATCCCTCCACCGTGGATCCCTCACGCGGTGGTCCCGAGGGGCTCGCTGCACTTTCAAAGGCGGCCCGGGAACAGGGCTTGGGCATTTTGGCCGACATTGTGCCCAACCACATGGGCGTAGCCTCGGCCGGGCAGAATGCCTGGTGGTGGCAGCTCCTGAAGGAAGGACCCGGGTCCAAGTACGCCGAGGCCTTCGACGTCGATTGGGATTTCGGTGGCGGGAAAATCCGTATTCCGGTCCTGGGTAGCGATGAGGACCTGGAGCAACTCACTGTGGTGGACAGTGAACTGCACTATTACGATCACCGTTTTCCCTTGGCCGAGGGCACCTTTGCCCCTGGTGACAGCCCCCAGGACGTCCACGCCCGGCAGCACTATCAGCTCATCGGCTGGCGCAGGGCCGACGCCGAACTGAACTACCGCCGGTTCTTCGCTGTGAATACCCTCGCTGGTGTCCGGGTGGAGATCCCATGGGTCTTCGACGAGTCCCATGAAGAGATCGTCCGGTGGTTCCGTGAGGAACTGGTGGATGGGCTCAGGATCGACCATCCGGACGGCCTGGCGGATCCCGAGGGCTATCTGGCCAGGCTGCGGGAAGCAACGGGCGGCGCGTACCTGCTTGTCGAGAAAATCCTGGAGCCGGGGGAGCAGTTGCCGGACACCTTCGACTGCGAAGGCACCACCGGTTATGACGCCCTCGCTGACGTGGACCGGCTTTTCGTGGACCCCGCAGCGGAGGAATCCCTCGATTCCCTCGACGCCAGGCTTCGGGATGCGGATGCCCCGGCGGACTACGAGGAGATGATCCACGGGACCAAGCGCCGTATTGCGGATGGCATCCTGCGGTCAGAGATTCTGAGGCTCGCACGCCTGGTGCCTCCTTCCATGGACTTGCCGGCGGACAAGGTGGCCGATGCCATCGCGGAAGTCATTTGCTGCTTCCCGATCTACCGCACCTACCTCCCGTACGGTCAGGACGTCCTGGTGGAATCCATCCGCCATGCCGCGGAAAACCGTGCAGACCTCAAGGCGGTATTGGAAGACCTGACGCCGCTGCTGCTCGATTCCACCGGCGCCTTGGCCCGGCGTTTCCAGCAGACCTCCGGCATGGTGATGGCCAAGGGTGTGGAGGACACAGCCTTCTTCCGCTACACCCGTCTGGGTACCCTCACCGAGGTAGGGGCCGATCCCACCGAATTCGCCGTGTCCAGCGGGGTCTTCCATGAGCGCATGGCCCGCCGCCAGCAGGTCCTGCCGTTGTCCATGACCACGCTGAGCACCCATGACACCAAGCGAAGCGAGGACGCCCGGGCGCGTATATCGGTCATTTCCGAGGCCGTCCCGGAGTGGGAACTCTTCTTGGGGACAGTGCAGGAGTTGGCCCCGATTCCGGACGGCCCGTTGGCCGCGCTGGTGTGGCAGTCAATTGTTGGTGCGTGGCCGGCAGACCGCGGACGTCTTCAGTCGTATGCCCTGAAGGCGGCGCGCGAGGCCGGTAACTCGACAAATTGGACCGACCCTAACCAGGACTTCGAGCGCCACTTGGCTGCCGCCGTCGACTCTGTCTTTGATGTGCCGGAGGTTGCAGCGGCGCTGGCCAACTTTGTCGCTGAGCTCGAACCGTACGGGACGTCCAACTCGTTGTCGGCCAAGTTGGTCCAGCTGACCATGCCCGGGGTTCCTGACGTCTACCAGGGCACGGAATTCCGCGACGGCTCCCTGACTGATCCTGACAACAGGCGGCCCGTTGACTTCCAGGCCCGTATGACTGCCTTGGCGGAGCTGGACAACGGCGCTGCGCCACTGTTCACCGATGAGGCAGCCAAGCTGCTGGTAGTGTCCCGTGCGCTGCGGTTGCGGCGCGATCGGCCTGAGCTCTTCGGCGGATACCTGCCGGTGGTCGCACAAGGTGCGGCCGCAGATCACGTAGTGGCCTTCGACCGCGGAGCTGATCGGCGCGGTGCCCTCACCGTTGCCACCCGACTGCCCAAGCGGCTTGCGCGGGAAGGCGGCTGGCGGGACACAATCATCGAATTGTCCGTCAACGCCCGGGACGAACTCACCGGACAGACATACAGTGCCGGCACTGTCCACTTGGCCACGTTGTTGGAGCAGTACCCCGTGGCACTGCTGGTGCCTACGGACTGATCCCCACCACCGCAAACCATCACTGCAACGCACGCTTGAACACGCATAAGGGAGCATGATGCTGGAGCACGCTGCTGGAAAAAACCGCTACGACGTCTGGGCGCCGAACGCCGACTCGGTCCGGCTTGTTGCCGATGGACGTGAGTACCCCATGGAACACCACGACGCCGCCGCCCCGGGCTGGTGGCGGGCGCCGGCTGATGTGGCTGGCCAGGAAAGTGACGGTGTACCGTACGGGTACATCGTGGACGGAGAGGGTCCGTTCCCTGATCCGCGCTCGCGGAGGCAGCCGGACGGAGTGCACGAGTTGTCCGCCACGTTCGATCCCTCCATCCATGAGTGGCAGGACTCGGCTTGGAAGGGACGGCTGCTCAAGGGAGCCGTCATCTATGAACTTCACCTGGGTACCTTTACACCGGAAGGAACGCTGGATGCCGCCGCTGCCAAGCTGGACTACTTGGTGGACCTTGGCGTGGACTTCATCGAGTTGCTTCCGGTCAACGGTTTCAACGGTGTCCACAATTGGGGCTACGACGGAGTGCTTTGGTACGCCGTCCATGAGCCCTACGGCGGCCCGGCGGCGTACCAGCGATTCGTGGACGCCGCGCATGCTGCCGGCTTGGGCGTCATCCAGGATGTCGTCTACAACCACCTTGGACCCAGCGGAAACTACCTGCCCAAGTTCGGCCCCTACCTGAAATCAGGGGAGGGAAATACGTGGGGTGACTCCGTCAACCTGGATGGCCCAGGCTCAGACGACGTCCGGCGCTACATCCTGGAGAACGCGGCGATGTGGCTCCGTGACTACCATGTGGACGGTCTCCGCCTCGATGCCGTCCACGCGCTGCGTGACGAACGGGCCGTCCACATTCTGGAGGAGTTCGGGGCTCTGGGCGATCAGATCGAGGCCGAGACGGGAATTCCCCGGACTTTGATCGCTGAGTCGGACTTGAACAACCCGCGCCTCATATATCCACGCAAGGACAACGGCTACGGACTTGATGGGCAGTGGAGCGACGATTTCCACCACGCCGTTCACGTCAACCTGAGCGGGGAAACCACCGGCTACTACGCGGACTTCGATTCACTGGCGGTCCTGGCCAAGGTGCTGGAGCATGGATTCCTTCACGATGGCAGTTACTCCAGCTTCCGCGGACGGCACCACGGCCGGCCCATCCGCAGGGATCTGGCGCACCCGTCAGCTTTGGTTGTCTGCCTCCAGAACCACGACCAAATCGGCAACCGCGCCATCGGTGACCGCCTCACCGCGTCGCTGTCCTATGGGAAGCTGGCCATCGGTGCTGTGCTGACCATGACATCTCCATTTACGCCCATGCTCTTCATGGGCGAGGAATTCGGTGCGTCTACGCCGTGGCAGTTCTTCACCTCCCATCCGGAGCCCGAGCTCGGGAAGGCTACCGCAGAGGGCCGCATCAAGGAGTTCGAACGCATGGGGTGGGACCCCGCGGTGGTGCCGGACCCACAGGACCCGGAAACCTTCCTCCGGTCCAAACTCAAGTGGGAAGAAGCCGGCGAGGGAAACCATGCACGCCTGCTCCAGCTGTACAAGGATTTAGCACAGCTGCGCCGAAACACCCCCGAGTTGGTGGACGGTGGCTTCGGCAGCACAGTGGTGGAATACGACGACGACGAACACTGGCTGCAGATCTCCCGCGGCACTGTCCGGGTGGTGTGCAACTTCGGTGACGAGGCACTCGGGACACCCCTCAGCGGCTCCATATTGTTGGCCACCGACCATGAAGCAGTCCTCGATGAGGGAACACTGACGCTTCCCGGCGGGAGCGCCGCCGTCGTGCGCGTCAACTAAGCCATACACAATCCGGGGTGACGGCGCCCACATGGCGGACACCGCCGTCACCCTGGATTGTGCAGTGGCAGGATGGTACGTATGACTTATTCGGCCGCGGAAAACCGCTACGAAACCATGCCCTACCGCCGCGTCGGACGCAGTGGACTCAAGCTCCCCGCCATCTCCTTGGGACTCTGGCACAACTTCGGCGATGACAAACGTTTTGACGAACAGCGTGCCATCCTGCGCCGCGCCTTCGATCTCGGTGTCAACCACTTCGACCTCGCCAACAATTACGGACCGCCGGATGGCTCAGCCGAGACCAACTTCGGGCGCCACCTGAAGGATGATTTCAAGCCGTACCGTGACGAACTGGTCATCTCCACCAAAGCCGGTTACTACATGTGGCCCGGCCCGTACGGCGAGTGGGGATCCCGCAAATACCTGATTTCCAGCCTGGACCAGTCGCTGGAGCGCATGGGCCTGGACTATGTGGATATTTTCTACAGCCACCGTCCCGACCCCGAGACTCCGCTGGAAGAAACAATGGGTGCCTTGGACTACGCTGTCCGATCAGGCAAGGCGCTCTACGCCGGCATCTCCTCCTACACCCCGGAGCAGACCCTTGAAGCTGCCCGGATCCTCAAGGAGCTCGGAACCCCGCTGCTCATCCACCAGCCCAGCTACTCCATGCTGAACCGCTGGACGGAGAACGGCACGCCCAATCTCTACGAGGCACTGGACCAAGTAGGCGCCGGTTCCATCGCGTTCTCGCCCCTCGCCCAAGGAATGCTCACCAACCGCTACCTCAACGGCGTACCGGCCGATTCACGGGCCGCCAAGGAGCGGTTCCTGTCCGAAGCACAGCTGACCGAGGAGAAGCTGGACCGGGTCCGGGGATTGAACGCCATCGCCGAAGGTCGCGGGCAGACGCTGGCCCAGATGGCCATCGCCTGGATCCTGCGCGACCAGCCGAAGGGCTCGCCGGTGACCTCCGCATTGGTGGGTGCCTCAAGCGTGGCCCAGTTGGAGGACACGCTCAGTGCCATCAACAACCTGAAGTTCACCACTGATGAGCTGACGGCGATCGACGAGTTCGCTGTGGAGTCGGACATCAACCGGTGGGCCCAGAAGTAGCCTCGGAAGTTTCGCCATAAAACAGCAGGGGCCGGCCGGGAACAAAGCCGGCCCCTGCTGTGTTGGTTACAATGCAAGAGTGCGCCGAATGGCGCCGTGCCAATCAGTCGTGCCCTGGACTCAGTCAGGGCTGCGCCTGGCACATGAGGTTTAGTTCTCAAAAGGAGTTCCGTGTCTTCACATCCGATTCGTGTTGCCATTGTCGGCGTAGGTAACTGCGCCGCATCGCTGGTCCAAGGTGTTCAGTACTATCGCGACGCTGACCCCAAGGCCACGATCCCGGGTCTGATGCACGTCGAGTTCGGCCAGTACCACGTCAACGACGTCCAGTTCGTTGCTGCTTTCGACGTCGACAGCAAGAAGGTTGGACTGGACCTGGCCGACGCCATCGGCGCCAGCGAAAATAACACCATCAAGATCGCCGACGTCCCCGCCACTGGTGTCACCGTCCAGCGCGGCCACACCCTGGACGGCCTGGGCAAGTACTACCGCGAGACTATTGTTGAGGCACCGGACGAAACCGTGGACATCGTCGCAGCGCTGCGCGAGGCCAAGGCTGACGTCATGGTTTGCTACCTGCCCGTCGGTTCGGACCAGGCTGCAAAGTTCTACGCCCAGTGCGCCATCGACGCCGGTGTTGCGTTCGTGAACGCACTCCCGGTCTTCATCGCCGGAACCAAGGAGTGGGCTGACAAGTTCACTGAGGCCGGTGTCCCGATCGTGGGCGATGACATCAAGAGCCAGATCGGTGCCACCATCACGCACCGTGTCATGGCCAAGCTCTTCGAAGACCGCGGCGTTACGCTGGACCGCACGTACCAGCTGAATGTCGGTGGCAACATGGACTTCAAGAACATGCTGGAGCGCGATCGTCTCGAATCCAAGAAGATCTCCAAGACCCAGGCTGTGACCTCCAATGTTGAGGCCGAGCTGCACGCCGATGACGTCCACATTGGGCCGTCCGACTACGTTGCCTGGCTCGATGACCGCAAGTGGGCCTTCGTCCGCCTCGAAGGCCGCAACTTCGGTGATGCCCCGGTGTCCCTCGAATACAAGCTCGAGGTTTGGGATTCCCCGAACTCCGCAGGTGTCATCATCGACGCCATCCGTGCCGCCAAGATCGGCCTGGACCGCGGCATCGGCGGCCCGCTGCTGTCTGCTTCCAGCTACTTCATGAAGTCCCCGCCGGAGCAGTTCAACGACGACCTCGCCCGCGAGAAGGTTGAGGCTTTCATCCGCGGCGACATCGAGCGCTAAACACCTCTGTCACACCAAACGCCCCCGTATCCGATACGGGGGCGTTTGCCATTCTCCGAACCTTCTCTCACATCCCTCGGGTTTCGGGTGGATGCTCGCTCACATCCCTCGGGTTTGGTGCGGACGCTCGCTCACTTTTCTCAAAAGAGTGAGAGAGCGCTGGCCGGAAGGGCGCGGGATGTGAGAGAGCGTTGGCCGGAAGGGCGTGGGATGTGAGAGAGCGTTGGTTGGGAGGGCGTGGGATGTGAGAGAGCGTTGGTCGGAAGGGCGTGGGATGTGAGAGAACGTTAGAAGAGGCCGGTGGGTTGTCCTTCGACGTCCACGTCCATGCGCATCGCGGCCGGCTCCTTGGGCAGTCCGGGCATGGTCATGACAGCGCCGGTCAACGCGACAATGAACCCGGCGCCGGTCTTGGGGATCAGCTCGCGGACGTGCACGGTGAATCCCTTGGGCGCCCCCAGCCGGGAGGCATCGTCCGTGAAGGAATACTGTGTCTTGGCCATGCAGACGGGGAAGTCGGACCAACCGTTCTTTTCGATCTCCGCGAGGCGTTTCAGGGCGGGAACCGAGAACTCGACGCCGTCGGCCCCGTAGATCTCCTGCACGATGGTCCTGATCTTGTTCTCCACAGGGATTTCCAGCGGGTAGAGGTGGTGGAAATCGGAGGGCGCGTCAAGCGCAGCTGCGACCTTGGCAGCGAGGTCGTCACCGCCGTCGCCTCCGCCGCCCCGGCCCCAGACATCGGCGACGGCGGCTTCAACACCTTCCGCGGCGCACCAGGCGAGCAGCCACTCCAGTTCCTCGGGGGTGTCCGTGCCGAACTTGTTGATGGAGACAATGGGGGAGATGCCGAACTTGGCGACGTTCCGGACGTGTCTCCGGAGGTTCTCCACCCCGGCGGCCACGGCTTCGACGTTCGGTCGGCTGAGTTGGTCCTTGGGGACCCCGCCCTGCATCTTGAGGGCCCTGATGGTCGCAACCACCACGACGGCGGATGGCGCCACCGCGGCGATTCTCGCCTTGATGTCCATGTACTTTTCGGCGCCGAGGTCTGCTCCGAATCCCGCTTCGGTGACCACGATGTCTGCGAGTTGCATGGCCGTGCTGGTGGCGATCAACGAGTTGCAGCCGTGGGCGATGTTCGCGAACGGGCCACCATGGACCAAAGCCGGTGTCCCGGCGATGGTCTGGACGAGGTTGGGCTTGATGGCGTCCTTCAACAGCATGGTCAGGGCACCCTCAACGCCGAGGTCGGCAACGGTGACCGGCGCGCGATCGTAGGTGTAGCCGAAGGTGATCCGACCCAGCCGCGAGCGGAGATCGTCCAAGTCCGTGGCCAGGCAGAAGACCGCCATGATTTCGGACGCGACAGTGATGTCGAAGCCATCCTGCCGGGGCACGCCCTGCACAGGCCCGCCGAGGCCGATGACTACTTCCCGCAGGGCACGGTCGTTCATGTCCAGCACGCGTTTGAAGGTCATGCGGCGGGGATCGATACCGAGTTCGTTGCCTTGGAAAATATGGTTGTCCACCAGTGCCATGAGGGCGTTGTTGGCGGAAGTGATCGCATGGAAGTCGCCGGTGAAGTGCAGGTTGATGTCATCCATCGGCAACACCTGCGAGTAACCACCGCCAGTGGCTCCGCCCTTCATGCCCAGGATGGGACCCAAGGATGGCTCGCGCAGGGCGATCATCACTTTGTGTCCCGCGCGTGCCAGCGAGTCTGCGAGCCCCACGGTGGTGGTGGACTTCCCTTCACCCGCCGGGGTGGGGGACATGGCAGACACCAGGACCACCTTGCCAGGTACTGTGCGTGCCGGGAGGACCAGCTTGGCTGGATTGATCTTGGCCTTATAGGGCCCATACAACTCAAGGGCATCCACTGTGATGCCCGCGCGTTGGGCGATGTCCACAATGGGCAGGATGGTGGCGTTGCGGGCAATTTCAAGATCAGACATGACCTTGTTCTCAGACATCGTTGTCCTTCGGCTGGGTGTCCCCGCAGCGGGGTTGGTGCTGCAGGCGTTGGTTCGCTGTGCGCGACAATCTATCAGTCCCGGCGGGGGATCCGGCGAAGGCTCAGCGCCGGGGAACCAGCAGGCCACCTACTGATTCGCGGTAGCTTTCCAAGGTGATGGCTGCCGTCCGTTGCCATCCGAAGGATTCGGCATGGGTGGCCGCCAACCGGCCCATGTCTTCCCGGGTCTGGACGTCATCGTAGAGGTCTTCCAGGGCGTCTGCCCAGTCGGAGGGGTCGTGCCCGTCCACCAGCATGCCCGTGCGCCCGTCGGAAATTGCGCGGGACAGGCCACCCACATTGGTGGCCACCACAGGTGTACCGCACGCCTGTGCTTCCAAGGCCACCAAACCGAAGGATTCGCTGAACGAGGGCATGACAACGACGTCTGCTGAACGGAACCAACTGGCCAGCTCCGGCGCCACGACAGGCGGCCGATGAGTGACGACGTCGGCCAGTCCGGCGTCTTCGATGATGTGTTGAAGGTTGAAATCCTTGGCCCCGCTAAGAGATCCCAGAATGGTCATCTCAAGGTCAATGTCCGGCCTGCGCTTACGCAGGATTCCCGCGGCTTTGACGAACACCTGGGGGCCCTTGAGCCGCTGGATGCGGCCGGCGAAGAGGATATGGAAACTGTCCGGCCTGACACCCCGCAAGGATCGCGACTTCCGCCGGAAAGACGGTGTGAACACTTTGAGGTCCACGCCCGGCGGCGCGACGTCGATCCGGTCAAGATCGGCACCGTAGTGTGACACCAGTTCTTCGGCCTCGGCAGGAGTGTTGGCCACCAGCCGGGCTGCGCCATCCACAATCCGCTGCTCACCCTCCTCGCGGCGCCGGGGCTCGGGGCGTTCGCCGGATTCGAGGACCAGGTTTTTGACCTTGGCCATGGTGTGCATGGTGTGGACCAGCGGAACACCCCAAAGCTGGGCCAACTCAAGCCCTGCCACCCCGGAAACCCAGTAGTGCGAATGGATGGCATCGTAGCGGCCGTGAAGTTGGCTTCCCCGGATCCTGTCGATTTCTTCCACCATCTGATGCAGGAGGGCAGGCAATTCTTCTTTGGGCAGTTTCCGGCGCGGCCCGGCCATGACGTTGTGGACGCAGACGCCGGGACCTGGATGCTCGACGGCGGCTTGGCCCGCTTTGGTGGAACGGGTAAAGATCTCCACCTCCACCCCGGACTCCGCGAGTGCCATGGCCAACGCCCGGACGTAGACGTTCATTCCACCGGCATCACCGGCACCCGGCTGCTCCATGGGGGAGGTGTGCAAGGACAGGAACGCCACACGACGGATCAACGGCACCGCATTCCTCCTGACACTCACAGCAAACAGCAAACAGCCAACACGCCTTTGCCCTGCAGAAAACACTACTCCTGCTGATCAAAGCCACCCCACGGCAACCCGGTGTTCTGGACAAGGCTGCTAGCGTGGCCGCTGTGAGCCAAGAACAGACTTTCGACATCCGCAAAGCCACCCCTGAAGACTGGCCCGGTATCTGGGCCATCCTGGAGCCGGTAATCCGGGCCGGCGAGACCTTCACCTGGGATCGCGACACCTCCGAGGAAGCGGCCAGGAACAAGTGGACCAAGGACGCTCCCGGCCAGACGTTCGTGGCCGTGGGCAAGGACACGGGCCAGATCCTGGGAACAGGAGAGTTCCACGCCAACCAAGCCGGTGGCGGCAACCACATTGCCAACGCCGGGTACATGGTGGGGGCCAACAACTCAGGCCAGGGCATCGCCCGCGCCCTCTGCGCCTATTCGCTGAGTGAGGCCAAGGCGGCGGGCTTCTACGCCATGCAGTACAACGCCGTGGTGGAGAGCAACGTCCGGGCAGTGTGGCTGTGGCAGTCCATGGGCTTCCGGATCCTCGCTACGGTCCCGGAGGCCTTTGACCACCCGGAGATCGGGTACGTCGGCCTGCACGTCATGTATCGGAAGCTCTAGGGCCCCACAACTGCGCCAGTTCGGGAAAGGCTGCCTCGTACCCGGTGAGGAGTAGTTCGCCCAGCTCCGCCGATCCGATCAAGGGATGCGCCGCGAAGGCACCCACGGCAGCGCTGCGCTCTCCATGGGCCACGGCGCGGATGGTCAGTCTTTCCACCTCCTTGACGTGCTGCATCAGCGTGAGGAACTGCCCGCCGGGCCGTGCTTGCGCAAGCGGCAACGCGCCGTCGGGCGTTACCTCGCAGGGAACCTCGACGACGGCGTCCGGCGGCAGCCCGGGCACGGCCACCTCCGGTGTGGCCAGGGCGCCTGACGGCAGCACCGGCGCGTTGGGCACGTTCAAAATCAGCTGGGCAGAACCGCCGCCGGACAGTGCCCGCATCACGGACAACGCCACGCGCTCATAGCCGCCGCCTGCGAGATCAGACTCGTCCCGTTGCTCTCCATGCGTACGGGCCTCGGCCAGGTAACCTTCCTCGCGGGCCCGGCGGGCGCCGTCCCACAGCTCAAAGGCGTGTGGGGCCTTTGCCAGGGCTGGATACAGGGCACTCTGCTGGTGGTGTATCGACGCTCCACGCGTTTCCTGCTGCCGGCGGATGGCGTCGGTAGCCTGCGCCGTTTGGTAGTAGTAGTAAAGGTATTCGTTGGGCAGGCAGCCAAGCTGCAGCAGGGTGTGCTGCCCAAACAGCCTGCCCTCTTCCATGGACTCAAGGGCCGCATGGTCGGAAAGCAGGCCCGGCAGCAGATCCTGCCCGCCGGGTGCCAGCCGATACAGCCAACCGAGGTGGTTCAGGCCGAAGTAGCCCACGCCGTCGAGCGTTCCTTCTGTGAGCGGCGCGCCAACAGCCCGCGCCGCCCGGTGGACCAGGCCACCGGCGGAATCGCAGATACCGATTACTTTGCGCCCCAGCACTGGCTCCAGTGCTTCGGTGACCATGCCGGCGGGGTTGGTGAAATTGATAAGCCATGCCTCGGGGCAGTGGCGTCGCATCGCCTCGGCCAGTTCCAGCATGCGGGGGATCGAACGCAGGGCATAGGAGATGCCGCCGGCGCCTGTGGTTTCCTGGCCAAGCAGACCGAGGTCCAAGGCCACGCGTTCGTCGGCGATCCTGCCGGCGGTGCCACCGGGCCGGATGGCAGCAAAGACCATGTCCGCCCCAGTGAGGGCCTCCCGCAGGTCCGTGGACACCACGACGACGGGAGTGGAACCGCCCGCCGGGGGCATGTCCCCAATCACGGCCTCGATGGCTGCGAGCCGTCCGGCGTCGACGTCGTACAGCACCAACTCGTCCACCAGCCCGGCGAACGGGCCCGCGCATAAAGCCCGGTAGACAAGGGGTACCCGGAAGCCGCCACCACCGGCGATCATGAGCCGCATGACCCGAGTCTATGCAGGCCTCAACATCTATGCAGCCCACTACGGTGCAGCGTAGTCTGCGGTGCATGGACGCTATGCCCCAGCGACGGTTTGATCCCCTTGCCTCCCTAAGGTCCCCTACGGACCAGCAGTGCGACCTCCTCCTGACCGGAACCGTCTTCCAGGACATCATCTTCACGGGTCTTCCGCACTCGCCTGAGCCCGGCACGGAGATCTGGAGCGAAGGCATGGGAAGCTGCCCTGGCGGGGTAGCCAACCAGGCCATCGCCGCTGCGCGCCTGGGCCTGCGCACCAACCTCGCCGCGACCTTTGGGGACGACGGCTACGGCGACTACAACTGGCAGATCCTTGAAAGCCAGGAACACGTGGACCTCTCGCTGTCCAGAAAGATACCGGGCTGGCACTCACCCGTTACCGTGTCGCTCTGCGTCAACCAGGACCGGTCCATGGTCACCCACGGGCACCCCGCCCCCGTGAGTTCCTCCGAGCTGATAGGACAACCGCCCAAGGCGCTCGCAGCCGTCGCTGACCTGGGTGAGGAACTGGAACCGTGGATGCTGGCGGCGAAGGAAGCGGGCACCAGGCTTTTTGGCGTCGTGGGCTGGGATCCCACGGGGGAGTGGTCCGAACGGCGCCTGGATCTTTTGGAGAACTTCCATGCATTCCTGCCCAACGCGCCCGAAGCCATGGCCTTCACCGGTAAGGCGGACCCTTGGGCGGCGCTGTACGCCCTGGCAGACCGGGTCCCCGTTGCCGTGGTGACGCTCGGCCCACAGGGTGCCGTGGCGGTGGACTCCGAGACCGGCGAAGAAGAATGGGTGCCTTCCCTTCCGGTGTCCGCCTACGATCCCACCGGTGCGGGAGATTGTTTTGGGGCGGCCTTCATTGTGGGGTGCCTGGCGGGGTGGAGGTTGGGGGACCGGCTCCGGTTCGCGAACCTCTGTGCCTCCCTGGCCGTCCAGGAAGTAGGCGGTTCCCTGGCCGCCCCCGGGTGGGGAGACATCGCCGACTGGTGGCAGCGGGCCAATGCGCGGAAGGAACGCCAATCCAGCCAGTGGCTTCGGCGTTTCGCGTTCCTGGAACCTATCGTCAAGGACATCCCGGCGGAAGCCCAGCGCCGCGCACGGGCGACGATCGCGCATTTGTCGGACGCGCAGTAATGACGCGCAATCCCGACGCGCAGCAGGGAACCGGCTGGCCGGCAGTTAACCCGAATTCACCGGCACCACTAGAATCTCTAGGGTGACTTACGAAGCAGCTGCAGATATCGGTATCGGGTCGAAAGCCTCCATAACAAAGTCGGCGGTGCTGGAACGCTCCGCCGTGATTGACCTCGAAGCCGTGCGGCACAACGTACGTCAGTTCGTCGCCATTGCGTCCCCTGCTACGGTCATGGCCGTAGTGAAGGCGGATGCTTACGGTCACGGAGCCGTCCAAGTGGCACGTGCAGCACTCGACGCCGGTGCCGCCTGGCTCGGTGTCGCGCATATCTCCGAGGCGCTGGCCTTGCGCGCCGCCGGAGTGGATGCCCCCCTGCTCGCCTGGCTGCACACCCGTGAAAGCAACTTCCAAGCGGCAGTAGCCGCCGGCATCGACGTCGGAATTTCCGGCTGGGAGTTGGACGCCGTGGTCGCCGCAGCCCGCGAACAGGAACGGCCCGCACGCGTCCACCTCAAGGTGGACACCGGCCTGGGACGTAACGGCTGCCCCATCGCCGATTGGGACCAACTGGTTGGCCAGGCCATGGAGTACCAGGATCAAGGCCTGCTGCGTGTGGTGGGTATCTTCTCGCACCTCGCTGTGGCTGACGAGCCGCACAGGCCGGAAACCGATGAGCAACTGGCCGTCTTCCGTGAGGCAATCGCCATGGCCGAGGACGCCGGAGTGGACATGGAAGTCCGGCACATCGCCAACACCCCCGCCACGCTGTCCCGCCCGGACTCGCACTTCGATCTTGTGCGTGTGGGCCTTGGCATCTACGGACTCTCGCCCTTCGAAGGGGCAACCTCCGCCGAGCTTGGCCTGCATCCTGCCATGACGGTCCGGACACTGCTGTCCAACTGCAAGAAGGTACCTGAGGGCCAGGGCGTCTCCTACGGCCTCAACTACCGGACCAGCGGGGAAAGCACGCTGGGCCTGGTGCCGTTGGGCTACGCCGACGGTGTCCCGCGCATTGCCACCGGCGGCCCGGTCCGCGTCAACGGCACCAACTACCCCGTAGTGGGCAGGATCGCGATGGACCAGATGGTCATCGACCTCGGAGCACTGACGCCCGAAGAGGCAGCCTCTTTCAAGGGCGCGGAAGCCGTCATGCTCGGAGACGGTGCAAACGGCGGTCCCACGGCTGACGATTGGGCCGCGGCCGCGGGGACCAACAACTATGAAATTGTTACCCGCATCAGCCCGCGCGTGCCACGCACTTACCTCAACGAGGTAAGTGCGCAGGCAGAGGCCCACAAGGCTGCCGGCCATGCGACAGAGGCGGCAGCACTGTGAGTGAACCCCAATGGGAGCGCACGTTGACGGTCACGACGGCGGAGCGGACGCATGCGCTCGCAGCAGCCGTGGGCGGGGTGCTTGAGGCCGGAGATCTCTTGGTCCTGACCGGCGAACTGGGTGCGGGAAAGACGACGTTCACCCAGGGGCTGGGCGAAGGCCTTGGCGTCCGGGCCGGCATCATTTCCCCCACGTTCGTTTTGGTCCGGATCCACCCCAATCTGGCCGATGGCCCCAGGCCCGGCGGCCCGGATCTGGTCCATGTGGATGCCTACCGGCTGGAATCGGCCGCGGAGATCGACGACATCGATCTGGAAAACACCATGGACACCGCGGTGACCGTGGTGGAATGGGGCAGGGACCGGGTGGAGCACCTCTCGGACAGCCGCCTGGAGGTTGACCTGCACAGGTCAGTTGGTGGGGAAAGCCCGGCAACCGCCACCGCAGCAGCCGGTGAGGTCATGGACTTCGATACCGATGACGACGACGAACCCCGCACCCTGGTTTTCCGTGGATACGGTCCGCGCTGGGCCGAAGCTCCACGGCTTCTTGAAACCCCGGCACCAGAGAAAGGCAACTGATGCTGATCCTGGCCATAGACACCTCCGCGGTGGCCAGTGCCGCACTGATTTCCGACGACGCCATGGAAAGCGTGGTGGATTCCTTCGCGACTGAGGACACCCGCAGCCATGCCGAAGTCCTGGCTCCCGGGATCGAAAAGCTCCTGGCCGGAGCGGGCGTCACGGGTGCCGATATCGATGCAATCGTCACCGGAGTGGGACCGGGCCCGTTCACGGGCCTGCGGTCCGGCATTGCGACCGCCCGAACCTTGGCCTTCGTCTGGAACAAGCCCCTGTATGGCCTGATGAGCCTGGACGCGATCGCCCTTGAGGTGGCCGAGTCCACGTCCGCTGCTCCTGAATTCCTGGTGGCCACCGACGCCAGGCGCAAGGAGGTTTACTGGGCGCGCTATACCTTGGCAGACGGCCAACTGCCGGAGCTTGTTGACGGGCCGCATGTGGGTTTCGCATCCGGGCTTCCGGATTTGCCGGTGTTCGGCGCCGGCGCAGGTTTGTACGCCGAGGTCCTGAAGGCCAACGAGGACTTTGCCCAGACTCAACCTGACGCAGCATCGCTGGGCCAGTTAGCCTTGGCCAGGCTCACTGCCGGGCAGGCGCTGCTGGACTCCACTCCGCTGTACCTGCGGGAATCCGACGCGCAGGTTCCCGGGCCCCGGAAGCGTGCGCTGTGAGGGGAGGCGGACTGTGAAATTGTCACCCAAGCTGGAGCTCGCAGGGGTTTCCCTGCGCGACATGACGGAAGCTGATATCCCGGCCGTAGAGACCCTGGAGCGCCGGTTGTTCCCCGTGGACGCCTGGCCGTTGCAGATGTTCTTCGATGAATTGGCGCAGCCCGAGACCCGCCGTTATGTGGTGGCTGAGGTCGCCGGAGAGATCGTGGCTTATGCAGGGTTGATGTGCATCGAGCCGATCGCGGACGTCCAGACGATCGCCGTCGTGCCTGAGTTTGAAGGCAAGGGCATCGGCTCCGCCGTCTTGACCGAACTCATCGACGAAGCCCGGCGGCGCCGGGCGGCGGACGTCCTGTTGGAGGTCCGGGCAGACAACCCCCGGGCCCAGCAACTCTATGTGAGGTTCGGCTTCGAGCAGATCCACGTCCGACCCCGCTACTACCGGGACGGCACGGATGCACTGATCATGCGTCTTGAACTGAACAAACCCCACGAAGGAGACACAGCGTGAGCGGCGCTCATCCGGAACAGCCCCAGCAACCATTGGTGCTCGGCATTGAGTCCTCGTGCGACGAGACCGGCGTAGGGATCGTGCGGGGCACCACCCTGCTCACCAACACGGTGTCCTCGTCCATGGAAGAGCATGTACGTTTTGGTGGCGTCATCCCGGAGATCGCTTCGCGTGCGCACCTGGACGCGTTTGTCCCCACCTTGCAGGAGTCCCTGCATGAGGCTGGTGTCACGTTGGACGACATTGATGCCATTGCCGTCACGTCGGGACCCGGCCTCGCCGGCGCGCTCATGGTGGGCGTCTGTGCGGCGAAGGCCTTGGCCGTTGCCACGGGTAAGCCGCTGTATGCCATTAACCACTTGGTGGCGCACGTTGGCGTGGGGCTGCTGGATGCGCGGACATCACCGGATGGCAAGCACGACGCCGGTGCTGCCGCCGGACTGGGTGCCGGAACGTTGCCTGAAAATCTCGGAGCCCTGCTGGTATCGGGTGGGCACACGGAAATCCTGCGGATCCGGAGCATCACCGATGACGTTGAGTTGCTGGGCTCAACCATCGACGACGCCGCGGGTGAAGCCTATGACAAGGTGGCCCGCATCCTTGGCCTCGGCTACCCGGGTGGACCTGCCATCGACAAACTGGCACGCCAAGGCAATCCCAAATCCATCCGTTTCCCGCGCGGCCTCTCACAGCCCAAATACATGGGTACGGCGGAGGAGAAGGGCCCGCACCGCTATGACTGGTCTTTCAGCGGCCTGAAAACGGCGGTGGCCCGGTGCGTTGAACAGTTCGAGGCCCGTGGCGAGGAAGTGCCCGTGGCGGATATCGCAGCCGCGTTCCAGGAAGCCGTGGTGGACGTGATCAGCTCCAAGGCGGTCCTGGCCTGCAAAGAGCACGGCATCACCGATGTGTTGCTGGGTGGGGGAGTTGCAGCCAACTCACGGCTTCGGGAACTGACCGGGCAACGCTGTGCGTCGGCCGGGATCACGCTTCACGTTCCGCCGCTGGACCTTTGCACGGACAACGGTGCCATGGTGGCGGCCCTCGGTGCCCAACTGATCATGGCCGGAGTTGGACCGAGCGGAATAGCGTTTGCGCCGGATTCCTCCATGCCGGTAACTACGGTTTCTGTGCCTGCCTAGGTTCGCGCCCAAGCAGGCACAGTCTCCAACTACGAGGCGTCCGGTCCCTTGCGCATTTGCTGAACGAGGTCCATGACCACTGCCTGCAGGTCCCCGTTGTGCTCGGCAGCAACACGCCGTTGGCGCTGGTAGCTGGCTCCACGTTCGATGATCTTCAGGACGTCTGCCAGTTCCTCGGAGCAACCCAGCTTTTCTGCCACAGGTTCAAGCCGCGCAACGGTTTCTGCAAGGTGTTCGGTGACCAGTTGTTCGTTGCCCTCGGCGTCGAGGATGATGATGGCTTCCATGCCATACCGCGCGGCACGCCACTTGTTCTCCTGCACATGCCATGGTGGCATGGTGGGGATGCTCCCGCCGGCGTCCAGGATGGAGGAGAACTCGTCCACGAGGCACTGGGTCAGCGCAGCAATGGCGCCTACTTCTTCAAGTGTGGCCAAGCCATCACAGATGCGCATTTCGATGGTGCCCAGGTTTGAGACGGGGCGGATGTCCCAGCGGATCTCTGACGTTGAGTCGATGACTCCGGTGGTGAACATGTCCTGGACGTAGGACTCGTACGCCTCCCAGGTTTCGAACTGGAAGGGCAGCCCGGCGGTAGGGAGTTGCTGGAACATGAGGGCACGCTGGGAGGCGTACCCGGTTTCTTCCCCTGCCCAGTAAGGGCTGGAGGCGGACAATGCCTGGAAGTGCGGGAAGTAGTTGACCAGGCCGTCGAGGATGGGGAGGACTTTGTCCCGGCGGTCAATGCCTACGTGGACGTGGACGCCGTAGATGACCATTTGGCGTCCCCACCATTGGGTCCGCTCAATAAGTTTGGCGTAGCGCTCTTTGTCCGTGACGGGCTGGAGCAGGGGAGGGCTGAAGGGGTGGCTGCCTGCGCAGAACACTTCAACGCCCATGGGATCGGTGACTTCGCGCACCGCGGCGAGGGAACGGCCAAGGTCCTCTTTGGCGTCCTTGACGGTCTCGCAAATGCCGGTGACAAGTTCAACGGTGTTGAGGAGCAGCTCGCGCTTGATGTGGGGGTGTTCGTCGTCCTCATTGAGGTCCGGGTGGTTGGCGGCGACGCCTTTCAGGACATCGTTCGCCACCGATACCAGTTCCCCGGTACGTGCATTGACGAGCGCCAACTCCCATTCCACACCCAGTGTCGATTGCCTGGATGGCGCAAAATCAATCTGCAAGTAGTCCCCTCAATTTGTACTTTCCGGCCTTGTGTTGTGTCAGCCGGGCACGGTTCCCCGCTGCGGGGCCGCCAGCGGTCGGATCAAGTCTAATGCAGCAGGAACACCGGTGATATCGACAGGAACCGACGTCGCAGCATGCCGTCATTTGCTAATGAGAACTATTCGCATTAGACTCGAGCCATGCACCTCACAGTCGTCAGTTCCCTGGACAGCCAATGCCGGGAGGCAGCCGCCGCAAGGCTCGGCCGAACCCATGAGAACTCCGTGGTTGTCCTCCACGATCTCCTGGACGGTTCGTTGGTCCTTCGACGCGTCTATCGGGGCGGTCAGCTGTTCGAACGCGAAACCACGGTCCTGGAGCATGGTTGCCTCAGCTGCACCGTCCGGCTTGACGTAGTCCCGACGGCGGAACGCCTCGCCGCCTGCGGCTTCGACCACGTGGTCCTGGGCCTCCCGCCGGGAGTTGCCGCAGGCATGGCCGTCGCAGAACTTCGCCGTGGACTCAGCCAGCCGGCTGTCATGGACAATGCGGTGCTGGCCATGGACCCGGCGGATTTGGATGACCACATCTGGGACCGACACACCCTGTTCGAATCCGGGTTCACCTCCATGCCCCAGGATGAGCGCACCAGTGGCGAATTCCTGATTGGTGAGTTCGGCCAGGTGGACACCGTGATGGTTTCCCCGGGTCTGGGAGCGGTATTGACCGGGGATCCGCGGGAAGGATCGGAGGCGTGGCTGGTCGGCTTGGAACTGCTGGGCCAGTTGGCGCCCCATGCCAATGCCGTCGGCTCGGCCGGGGAATTCCGGCCGGGTTGCTTCGACGATGCTGAAGCAGCGGCACGTAACCGGCCCGGCGTCGTGCGTGTGCCCCTGAGTGAAACACCTGGTCCCTTCCGGACCGTGCTGCATAAAGCGGGCCGTCCCCTTCACCCCGGACGCTTCCGGGATGCCCTGCCACAGCTGGCCATCGGTACGCACTGGCTGCGCGGCCGCCTATGGATCGCCTCCGCGCCCACGCGGCGGATCGCCGTCCAGGGTATTGGCCCCAGGGTCTGGCTCGAAAGTACCGGGAACTGGCTGGCCGACTCTGCAGGGTCCGGCCCTGGCGAGGCAACCGCAAAGGCCGGCGCCGACGTCGACGCGTTCCTGGACTGGCACCCACACCACGGCGACCGCGGCACCGTGCTTGCCATCACCGGACGCTCAGAGGACATCGACCCCACGGAAATCCGCGAGCTCCTGGATGGCTGCCAACTGACGGAGGCCGAAATGACGCTGGACTCCGGCGTCTGGGACGACCCCCTGGAACTCAGCGACGCCCTCTAAATCGAAGACCCACACCCACATCAAAGGAGAAACACCATGAAGGTCAGGAATTCACTGCGTGCCCTCAAGAAGATCCCCGGCGCCCAGATCGTGCGCAGGCGGGGGCGTACCTTCGTCATCAACAAGAACAACCCCAGGATGAAGGCGCGCCAGGGCTAACCCGCGGCAGGGTAAAAGGTGCAATGAATACACGGCTCTACCAACAGGGCGTTTAATGGGGGAATGCCAATCCTGAACAAAGACATGTCCCTGTGCATTTCGCTTGCGGCCCGGCCCAGCAATATCGGGACCAGGTTCCACAACTATCTCTACGATCTGCTCGGCCTGAACTTTGTTTACAAGGCATTCGCGCCCACTGACATCACCCTCGCGGTAGCGGGCATCCGCGGCCTCCCCATCCGGGGTGCCGCGGTGTCCATGCCGTACAAGGAAGCTGTGATCCCGCTGGTTGACGTGATGGACCCTTCAGCCAAAGCCATCGATTCGGTGAACACCATCGTGAACAACGACGGCGTCCTCACTGCTTACAACACGGACTACATCGCCATTGCCCGGCTCCTGAAGGACCACCAGGTTCCCAGCAGCCACACTGTCCTTCTCAGGGGTGCCGGAGGCATGGCAAAAGCAGTTGCCGCAGCGCTCCGGGACGCAGGGTTCACCGCCGTGACTATCGTGGCGCGCAATGAAACCACTGGACGAGCACTCGCGGATCTCTACGGATTCGGGTGGCAGGACGACGTCAACGGCTCAACAGCGGACCTGATCATCAACGTCACCCCGCTGGGGATGGCGGGTGCGGATGAGACCGCGCAGTCCTTCGACGACGCCACGGTCGCCGCTGCCCAGGTGGTCTTCGACGTCGTAGCGCTGCCTTCTGAGACGCCGCTCATCACCGCCGCCAGGAACTCCGGCAAGAAGGTCATCACCGGTGCCGAGGTCATCGCCATCCAGGCCGAAGAACAATTTGTGCTGTACACGGGTGTGCGCCCCAGTGCCGGGCAGGTCCGCGAAGCCTCGGAGTTCTCCCGTCGATGAGGTGTTAGCCGGTCACCGGCTCCACCACAACAGCCACTCTTTCCTCACCGATCCTGGTGAGGACCAGGGTGGCTGTTTTTGCGTCCTTGCCCTTTGATGGTTTGGCGGGAAGCAATTGCTTGCGCAGCTCCTCGGGAGTCACGGCCGTGCCGCGCTTCTTGATGTCCAGCACGGTGATGCCGTTGGCCTTTACCCACGTCTTCAAGGCCTTGACGTTGTAGGGCATCACCTCAAGCACCTTGTAGGCCCGGGCAAACGGAGTGTCGTGCAGTTCTGGCGCGCAGATGTAGGCGATGTGCTCATCCACCAGGTGCCCGCCCAGCCTTTCGGCGATGTCGGCTACCAGGCCTGCGCGGATGACTGCGCCGTCCGGTTCGTATAAGAAACCTTCAACAGGCCCGACGGCGGCTGCGGGACCTGCGTCGAAGTCTTCGCCGCTGGTGATTTCAGCGGCGCCCTGGCTGCCGATGACCAGGGCCGCCCGCCGCACGCCGGGGCGGGCTACGCCGTTGAACCACAGGGTCACTTCGGTGACGTCCCCGCCCACCGAGACCCATTGGGCCTCACAGCCTGAGGGTACGGAATCATGGGGGATGCCGGGCCCCATTTTGACGCCAATGGCACGTCCGGTGGCTGCCAGCTTCTCCACGAAGGACAAGGGCGGAGAGAAAGCCTCAGGGTCCCAAATCCGCTTGGTCCCCGACGTGGACGTGGTGCGTCGTGCAGGATCCAGCCACACGCCGTCGATCCCGTCCAGCTCCACGGACGTGGCATCCGAGTGCACCACGGTGGCGTGCGGGAACGGGATGAGGTTGATGGTGGCGCAGGCAGCGGTGGTTTCATCCATTTCAACGGCTGTCACTGAGATGTCCATGGACGCCATCGCCATGGAATCGGCGCCGAGGCCACATCCGAGGTCGGCCACGTGGGAAATGCCGGCCTTGGCGAAGCGTTCGGCATGCCGGGCTGCGACGTTCAACCGTGTGGCCTGCTCCAAGCCTGCTTGGGTGAACAGCATCTGCCGGGCGAACTCGCCGAACTTTGCCTCGGCTCGGGTACGCAACCGTGATTGCGTCAGGACTGCGGCCACCAATTCGGCGGAGTGGCCGGCTTTGCGGAGATCCGCGTTGGTGCTGAAAGCGTCGGCCTCGCGGTAGGGCCTCAAGGAGGCCAGGAGTTCCCATCCTTCAGTGGTCAGCAAGGGTGCGATCTGTTCCTGCGGTGCGTGAGGCATGGAATCAAGCCTAACGGCGCGGCACTTGACAACGTGACGGGCGAATCAGCCGGATAGGGTTGTTTTCATGGAAGACACCGCAGCCCCGCAACCCTCCACCATGATGAAGCTCGCGCGACCCGCCCTCATAGCGGGGGCCGTGATCGCTGTGGTCTGCATCGGCTTGCTGATCATCATCTTCGCGTTGGATTCCTTCAACGCGGCCACCTATTCCGTCGCCGGCAAGAGCGTCAATGATGCTACCGACGAAGCACGGGACATCCGCGAGCTCTACAGCGGCGCCCGCACCGGTGGGATGATCACCTTGGTGATTTCCGGCGTCGTTGCTGTTGCGGCCGCTGTGCTCCTGTACCTGAACCGCGGCAATGCCCCGCTGGACGAGGATGACGACGGCCAGGACTATGACCTGGATGACCTCACGGGACGGTGACCTGCGTTCACCCATGACGAAATGCTGGCACTCACCTTGACCGAGTGCTAACGATTTACATAGAGTCTAGTTAGCACTCTCCCCCGGAGGGTGCTAATAAATGCCAAGCGTCTTCCGGCACCGCGACGGCGGATGTACGCTCCGGCACCCTAGTTCTTAGTCCATGAATCAGCTCATGAAAAGGAGAGTCCGAGTGTCGGTCTCGATTAAGCCTCTTGAGGATCGTATTGTTGTTCGCCCGCTCGAAGCAGAGCAGACCACGGCTTCCGGCCTGGTTATTCCGGACTCCGCACAGGAAAAGCCGCAGGAAGGCGAAGTTGTTGCAATCGGCCCCGGCCGTTTCGATGACAACGGCAACCGCGTACCGGTTGACGTAGCTGTTGGCGACGTCGTCATCTACTCCAAGTACGGTGGAACCGAAGTCAAGACCGGCGGCAACGAGTACCTCGTTCTGTCCGCCCGCGACGTCCTTGCGATCGTCGTAAAGTAACTTCCCGGAGCCCCGCACCGCCGTCGCGTTGGAAATCATTTCCGACCGTCAGCGGTGCGGGTTTTCTGTCTTGAAAGGACACAACCATGGCAAAGCAGCTTGCTTTTAACGATGCTGCCCGCCGGTCTCTTGAGGCCGGTATCGACAAGCTCGCCAACACTGTCAAGGTGACGCTTGGCCCGCGCGGCCGCAACGTCGTGCTGGACAAGAAGTGGGGCGCTCCCACGATCACCAACGATGGCGTCACCATCGCGCGTGAAGTTGAGCTTGACGACCCCTACGAGAACCTTGGCGCCCAGCTGGCCAAGGAAGTAGCCACCAAGACCAACGACGTCGCAGGCGACGGCACCACCACGGCCACCGTGCTGGCACAGGCTTTGGTCAAGGAGGGTCTGCGCAACGTTGCCGCCGGCGCCGCTCCGGGCGAGATCAAGCGCGGCATCGAGGTTTCAGTTGAAGCCGTCGCAGCCCGCCTCCTGGAGAACGCCCGCGAAGTTGAAGGCACCCAGGTTGCCAGCGTCGCAGCCATCTCCGCGCAGAGCGACGAAGTCGGCGAGCTCCTCGCCGAAGCGTTCGGCAAGGTGGGCAAGGACGGTGTCATCACCATTGAAGAGTCCTCCACCACCCAGACCGAGCTGGTCCTCACCGAAGGCATGCAGTTCGACAAGGGCTACCTGTCCCCGTACTTCGTCACCGACGCAGAGCGCCAGGAAGCCGTCCTCGAGGACGCCCTCATCCTGATCAACCAGGGCAAGATCTCATCGCTGCAGGACTTCCTGCCGCTGTTGGAGAAGGCACTGCAGGCCAACAAGCCGCTCTTCATCATCGCCGAAGACATCGAAGGCGAAGCCCTCTCGACGCTGATCGTCAACCGCATCCGCGGCACCCTCAACGTTGTTGCCGTCAAGGCTCCGGGCTTCGGCGACCGCCGCAAGGCCATGCTCCAGGACATCGCCACGCTCACGGGCGCCCAGGTTGTTTCCCCGGACCTTGGCCTGAGCCTGGACACCGTTGGCCTTGAGGTACTCGGTACCGCACGCCGCATCACGGTGACCAAGGACAACACCACCATCGTTGACGGCGCCGGCACGGCTGAGGACGTGGCTGACCGCGTTGCCCAGCTGCGCGCGGAGCTCACCCGGACGGACTCCGACTGGGACAAGGAAAAGCTGCAGGAACGCCTGGCCAAGCTGGCCGGCGGCATCGGCGTGATCAAGGTTGGCGCAGCCACCGAGGTTGAGCTGAAGGAAAAGAAGCACCGTATTGAGGACGCCGTTTCCTCCACGCGTGCAGCCCTCGAAGAAGGCATCGTTTCCGGTGGCGGTTCCGCCCTCATCCACGCACTCAAGGCACTGGACGAGTCCCCGGCCGTCAAGGCGCTGGAAGGTGACGCAGCTGCTGCTGTAGGCATCGTCCGCCGCGCCCTGGTTCAGCCGCTGCGTTGGATCGCCCAGAACGCCGGCTTCGACGGTTTCGTTGTTGTTGCCAAGGTGTCCGAGCTGGAAGCCAACCACGGCTTCAACGCCAAGTCCGGCGAGTACGAGGACCTGATCGCCGCTGGCGTGATCGACCCCGTCAAGGTCACCCGTTCGGCTCTCCGCAACGCCGCTTCCATCGCTGCCCTGGTTCTCACCACCGAGACCCTGGTTGCCGAGAAGCCGGCTGAGGAAGAAGACGCACACGCAGGCCACAGCCACTAGCAGCCTGTTTCACTGGAGCTCCGGTCACGTTCGCGTGGCCGGGGCTTCGTGCGTCTTGGAGGCTGCCGGCAGGCACGCCTTCTCCAGCTATTGTGAGCGTTCGACGACGGCAGTAACCTGACGCTTATACGGCGGCTTGGGTGCGCCAACCGGGCTGTTCCCGGTCGCGGGATGAGTAACGACTATGCCGGCCACAACCTTGGATCTCGGACGCTCGGCGTTCTTCGAGCATCGCTGGAGCGATGCCTTGGACTGCCTCGCCCGGGCGGATACCGAAGGCGGCCTGCCTCCCCAGGACATCGAGCTTGTTGCCTCGGTTGCCATGCTCCTGGGCAAGGAATCGGAAGGTGTGGCCTATCTGACGCGGGCACATGACGAGTACGTGACCATGGGGGACATTGCCGGAGCGGCCCGCTGTGCTGCGTGGCTGGTCCTGTACCTTATGAACCTCGGGGAACCCGCACGTGGTTCCGGCTGGTTATCCAGGGCCAAGCAGTTGGTGGATGGGATGGATGACCCCACCGAAGCGGAGGGCTACCTTTTGATCCCATCGGCGCTGGGCGCGCTGTATGGGGGAAACCCGGAAGCCGGCAACGAGCTTTTTGGCCGTGCCTTGGCTGTGGGGCAGCGCTTCCACGACCGGGACCTGACGGCCTTGGGCCAGCTGGGCGTAGGTACAGCACGGATCGCGTTGGGTTTTCCCGATGAGGGCCTGGAGTTCCTGGACAACGTCATGGTTTCCGTGACCGCCGGCGAAGTGTCGCCCATTCCGTCCGGCATTATCTACTGCGCAGTCATCGGAAGCTGTCGCCTGACCTTGGACGTCAAGCGTGCCCACGAGTGGACAGCTGCACTTGCCCGGTGGTGCGGACAGCAACCGGACATGGTCATGTTCAGCGGGCAGTGCCAGTCGCACAGGGCCGAACTGTTCATCCTGCACGGTGCCTGGGAGGATGCCACGGCCGCACTCCGGATCGCCCAGGACCGTTCCCGCCATGGCGACCCGGAAGCAGTCTGGGGCGCGTGGTACCTCCAGGGCGAGCTGTTTCGCCTGACCGGCCGTGACGATGAAGCCATGGCAGCTTATGCCAAGGCCGCTGAGACCGGATTCGAGGCCCTGCCAGGGCTGGCACTCGTCCTGGCCGGGCAGGGCAAAGAACCACAAGCCCAGTCCATGCTTCGCCGTGCCCTTTCCCTTTCTGACCCAGCCAACCGCCGTCGACTCCTCCCCGCCGTCGTCGACGTCGAACTTGCTGCCGGAGACGTCAAGGCGGCTCGGGCCGCCGCAGACGAGTTCGGGTCCCCGGAAGGCGGCGGCATGCCCCTCGAGCAGGCGCTCGCTGGCCAGGCGGAAGCCACTGTGCTGCTTGCCGAGGGCAAACCGCACGCTTCCCTGTCAGTGGCGAGAAAGGCGTGGCGTCTTTGGTACAGCCTGGAGGCTCCGTACGGCGCGGCCAGTTGCAGGGTCCTGGCGGGGCGTGCTTGCTCGCAGCTGGGAGATCCGGACTCGGCTGCCATGGAGTTTGAAGCTGCCAAAGATGAGTTCGCCGATCTCGGAGCGGCGCCTGCAGTGGCCCATGTTTTGGAGCTCACGGGCGAGAAACGTCAGAACAGTTCTCCGCTGACCAGCCGTGAGCTGGAAGTCTTGCAGCTCGTTGCCAGTGGCCACGCGAACCGTACCATCGCCAGGGAGCTGTATCTCAGCGAAAAGACCGTGGCCAGGCATGTCAGCAACATCCTGTCCAAACTTGCTGTGCCGTCCAGGACCGCCGCCACGGGCTACGCCTTCGAGCATGGCCTGATCCACTGAACCCCCATCACCTCCCGCACCGTTCCACAGGACCCTCTGTCACCTGCTGCGCAGAAATACCCATACCGTGTGGAATCGAATGCGTCATTCTGCCGACGCGACGGGAGGGGCTGGGCTCATAGCTTGGCCCTATGAACATTCCACTGCTTGCCGGCACCGTTTCAACCGTGCTCTTCGCCGCCAGCATGCTGCCCATGCTTCTCAAGGCGGTCCGAACAAAGGATGTGGCGTCCTACAGCCTGGGGAACATTGCCCTGACCAACATCGCCAATGCCGTGCACTCGTTCTATGTCTTTGATCTTCCGGCCGGCCCTGTATGGCTTCTGCACGCCTTCTATGTGGTGGCATCCGCACTGATGCTCGCGTGGTGCCTGCGGTACCGGAAGACGCCCGAGGCCAGGCCGTCTGAGGTGCATTGACCGGTTGGACCAAACAACAAGTTGGACCAAACAACAAAGGATCCACTGCAACACGAAAGGAGCGCATCATGACATCGAACCAACTTCAAGAGGTAGACACCGTCATCGTGGGAGGTGGCCAGGCCGGGCTCGCGCTCGCATACTGGTTGGCCAAGGAAGGCCGTGACTTCCTCATTCTGGATCAGCACGGAAGGCCAGGGGATGCCTGGCGTCAACGCTGGGACTCGCTCAAGCTGTTCACACCCGCCAAATATGACGGGCTTCCGGGTTGGCCTTTCCCAGGAGACCGTCTTGCCTTTCCCACCAAAGATCAACTGGCTGACTATCTGGAGGAGTATGTGCGTCGTTTTGACCTCCCCTTCGTGTCCCATGTCCATGTGGAGGAAATCAGCTCCGAGGATGGGGGGTTTGTTGTCGCGGCAGGGGACCGGCTCTGGCGCACGCGCAACGTGGTGATTGCGACCGGCGGACACCATCTTCCGAAACGGCCCGCTTTCGCAGGAGAGCTTGATCCGGACGTAGTCCAGCTGCATTCCCAGGCCTACAAGAACCCAGGGCAGTTGAGGGACGGAACAGTGCTGGTGGTAGGTCTCGGAAACTCGGGGGCGGAGATCGCCCTTGACGTTTCAGGGTCGCATTCCACCGTTCTTGCAGGGAAGCCAAGCGGCGAAATGCCCATGAAGCACGGCCGTACCGCAGCACGTTTCGCCCTGCCAATAGTGAAGTTCCTGGGCGTCCGGGTCCTAACGCTCAACACACCGATCGGACGCAAGGCCGCCCCGGGCTTCAAATCCATGGCGGCGCCGCTGATCCGGACCAAGACCAAGGACCTGGCCGCAGCGGGTGTGCAGCTGGTTCCAAGGCTGGCAGGGGTTTCGGAAGGCTTGCCGGTCCTGGAAGACGGGACAAAGGTGGAGGCCACGAACGTTATTTGGTGCACGGGGTATCAGGAGGAGTACTCGTGGGTGAAACTGCCGGTCTTTGATGAACAGGGAGAGCCGAGGCAAACCAGGGGAGTGGCCGAGGACGTTCCCGGCGTGTTCTTCATCGGTCAGGAATTCCTCTTCGCGGCAGCCTCGGCAACACTTCCCGGAGTCTGTCGGGACGCCCGCTACCTGGCCCGCCGGTTGGCAACGGAGCGGCGTCCGGAGCCCGACGGTCGCCGGGCCAAGGAGACCCGCATGCCGACGAGCCGGTAGAACACCAAGACCGCAGCCGCAGCTGACACTATGCCCACCAGGTTGAGTGCCAGCTGCATCGCTGATCCGGCCGCCTTGCTGTATTCACCCAGAACCGCCGCAACGGCGACGTATCCTGCAGCCGGAACAGTCGTGACGGAAATAAACACACCCACCAGAGCTGAGGACCGGTCGCTGATCATGGACAGCATTCCCGCCGCTCCAGCGAGTGCGGCCACGATCAGCGAGTAGGGACCCGGATGGTAGATGAACTCCACGGCTGATCCCCGATCCAGTGTGTCCTCGGGAAACAATCCGAGGGGCACTGAGAGCCAGGCTGCAACGGCCGTGACCAGCATCGCGAGGGGAAAACCGACACCCAGGGCGAGCATCGAGGCACGTACCAATCGCCACTTACGTTCCACCAGCCCCACGGCCAACGCAGCGAGCGGTCCGAACTCGGGTCCCACCACCATTGCGCCCACAATCGCGATCGTTGAATCGGTCACAATGCCGATCGCCGCCAACTGGGCCGCTATGACCAAGAATGCCAGGAAGCTCCACGTCAGTTTCGAGTCCTCGCCGGTTTGCCTGGAAACCTCGTCCCAAATGACGGCGTCGGCCGATTCTCCGGGGGCGGCTGCCTCAGCGTCGTCAGCGCGTTTGGACAGGACGAGGTCCGGCGACGATATGGAGATGGAGCCCAGGTCCGGAACCTTGAGCCCATGAAGCCGCTCGATCAGTTCTTCCGCGGATTCCCGGGCCAGCTGAACGGTGATCACGTCGCCAGGTGGCACCACGGAAGCATCTTTGTGGACGGCCACCTCGGCGGCTCCGGTGTTATCGGTGCAACATTTCACGACGGCCTCGGACAACTCCGTTGGCACGCAAAGGCGCAGCTGCACGATCATGGATTTCCTTCCTCCGACCCGGCTCCAGCGTAGTTGCATCACGTGCGCTTGGCTGTGATTCGGGCACAGGCCACGCACAGGCAGGACTGGGAAAATGCATAGCTGGAGCTGGGCTAATTGACCTTCGGAAGACGGTCCACGAGATGGTCCCGACTGGGGTGGGGCCGCTGAACCGCGTATGATTGATGCTTTGTGCCACAGCTTTTGAGGAACTGCCTAACGTGACTATGCCAACGATCCCAGCCCCTGCCCGCGCCGGCAGGCGGTCTTCCGGACCCGTTGCAAAGTCGAAATTCCGCCCCGAGATCCAAGGCCTCAGGTCACTGGCCGTCCTGATGGTGGTCAGCTACCACATCTGGATCGGACGGGTTTCCGGCGGCGTGGATGTGTTCCTCCTGATCTCCGCCTTCCTGATGACGCTGCAGTTCACCGGCCGTTATAAACAGGGCCGGCCCATGGACCTTGTGCGTCACTGGCTGCACCTGTTCCGGCGGCTGCTTCCCGCCGTGGTGGTGGTTCTTCTGGCCACGCTCGCGGCGACGTTTGCCTTCCTTCCGCCCACCCGGTGGGTGGAGGTGGTCCACCAGGCGTGGGCCTCGCTGTTCTACTTCGAAAACTGGCTCCTGCAGGGCCTGGCTGTGAATTACTATGCAACCGACCACAGTCTCGCCAGTCCGCTCCAGCACTTCTGGTCCCTCTCCATCCAGGGCCAGGTGTTCATCCTGTGGCCGGTCATTTTCGCCACCGTCGCAGTTCTTTGCCGCCGATTCAGTTTGAGGTACCGGGCAACTCTCGCGTATGTTTTTGCGATTATTTTTGTCCTCTCCCTCACCTACTCCATCATTTTCACGGCCACCAACCAGGCTGTGGCCTACTTCGATACGTTTGCGCGCCTGTGGGAATTCGCCCTGGGCACATTGCTGGCGCTGATTCTTCCGGGTTTGAATTTCTCCAAGCCAGTCCGGGTCATCATGGGATGGATCGGCGTGGCCGCCATGCTCAGCTGCGGCATCCTGCTGCAGGTACAGACGGCATTCCCCGGTTTTGTTGCCCTGTGGCCCACTCTGGCTGCTGTTGCCGTGATTGCCGCCGGCCAAACCGGGAGCCGTTTGGGCGTGGACAGGATCCTGAGTTCAAAGTTCCTGGTCCGGCTGGGCGACAACTCCTATGCCCTTTACTTGTGGCACTGGCCCATCCTGGTGATCGCCCTGGCATGGAGCGGCAAGGATCATGCTGGCTGGCTGTCTGGAACCGTCATCATCGCCCTGTCGCTGGTGCTGGCATTCCTGACCACCAAGTATGTGGAGAAGCCGTTCCGGGAATGGAAGTGGCCCGAGGTCAAGCGCCGCCGTTCGGCCATCGCCATCGCGGCCTGCCTCGCCGTGGCGTGCACGCCACTCTTGGGGTTCCAGTACAAGCAGGACATGGACCTCAAAGCCGCTCAGGCCCAAGCGTTCAACGACAACCCCGGTGCCCACGCTCTGGTCCCCGGTTACGTGGATCTGGTCAGCGATGGCGCCAAGACGCTGCCCACCGCCGAGCAACTTCCGGAAGATTGGGCAACGCTGTCGGGTCCGTGCGAGGGCGATGGCAAGCCGGAGGACAAGCAACTGCGGGACAAGTGCCAACAGAATGGCGTGGCGGAGGACGCCGACAGGGAGATCCTGGTGTTGGGCGACTCCCACTCCCAGCAGTGGCTGGCCGCGCTTGGCCCCCTTGCCGAGGCTGAACACTGGAAGGTGACTGCCCTCTTGCTGGGCGGATGCCATTTCATGCCGGAGAACCCGGATGCCGATGCCGGTTGCAATGATTTCAACGCCGCCGCTTTCCGCTACGCAGCGGAGAAGGCGCCTGACACTGTTTTCATGGTGGGAACAATGGCGTCCCCGTCGTCACCGGACGAGCAATTGGTGTACGGCTTTGAGCAGACGGTGACCAACTTCAATGACCTCGGAATCGAGGTGGTGGCCATCCGCGACAACCCCCGCTTTGATTACAACGTCACCGAATGTGCGTTGTCCAAAGGCGTGGACAGCGCCGATTGCAGGTCCGACCAACCCGAGGTCCTGGCCGCGGAGAGCCCCTTCGCAGCCGTGCAGGGAACGTTTGGCAACGCAGCCTTCCTGGACATGACCGACCTCCTCTGCGACGGCATCACCTGCCCCAGCGTGGTGGGAAACGTGTTCGTGTATTTGGATGACAACCACCTGTCCAGGACGTACGTGACCAGCATGGCTGAGATGTTTGAGGAAAGGTGGTTTGCCGCGACCGGGTGGCAGCGATGATGGACGCTCCAACTGCGGTGACGGCACCTGTTCAGGAGAAACGCACGACGGCGAAGCCCGGCTTCCGCCCGGAGGTCCAGGGTTTGCGCGCCTTGGCTGTGCTGATGGTGGCCGCCTACCATATTTGGCTTGGCCGGGTCTCCGGCGGTGTTGACGTCTTCCTGCTCATTTCGGCTTTCCTGCTGACCTTGTCCTTCACACTCAAACTCGAGAACGGGAAGCCACTGAGGCTCCTGCGGCACTGGCTGCACGTTTTCAAGCGGCTGCTGCCCGCCGTCGTCGTGGTCCTGTTGGGGGTCCTGACCGCCACTTGGGCCTTCATCCCGCAGAGCCGTTGGCCGGATGTCCTGGCTGAGGCCTGGGCATCGCTGCTCTACCGACAGAACTGGCAGCTGGCGGACACCGCTGTGGATTACTACGCCCAGGACCACTCGGGAGCGAGCCCCCTCCAGCATTTTTGGTCGTTGTCCGTCCAGGGCCAGGTGTTCATCCTGTGGCCCTTGGTCTTTGCCGCTGTTGCCATGATCCAGCCGCAGTTGGCCAAGCTCTTCCCGGACCGGAAGGCCATAGCCCACCGGACGCTCCTCGTCGGGGCCTTCGGGGCCGTCTTCGTGGCATCACTGATGTACTCCATCGAGCAGACCACCAACAACCAGGCAGTGGCGTACTTTGACACCCGTGCCCGCCTCTGGGAGTTCGCATTGGGCTCGTTGCTCGCCCTCGCTCTTCCGTACTTGAAGCCCCAACGCCGGCTCCGCGTCTTCCTAGGGTGGGCCGGTATTACCGCGATGCTCGCTTGCGGTCTGGTCCTCACCGTGGACCGCTCCTTCCCCGGGTTCATCGCGCTCTGGCCAACGCTCGCCGCATCGGCGGTCATCATCGCCGGGCAGAGCACCAGCCGTTTCGGCGTGGACCGTATCCTGAGCTCGCGGCCGCTGGTCCTGGTGGGGGATAACTCCTACGCCCTTTACCTGTGGCACTGGCCGGTCCTGGTGTTCTTCCTGTTGGTCTCCGGGACCACCACGCCCAACCTCCTGCAAGGGCTGGGGATCATGGCCTTCTCCATGGTGCTGGCCGTTGCCACCACCAAATACGTGGAGGTCCCCATGCGCCGCTGGAAGTGGCCCGACGTGCGGTCTTGGCGTGCCGCCGTCGTGATTGCCGCCTGCGGTGCGCTGCTGGCGATCCCCGTTACTGCCTGGCAGGGTGCCATCGCTTCCGAAAGCGCGGCGATCGCCGGCCAGCCCAAGGAGCTGACCCCGGGGGCAGCCGCATTGTCCCCGGAGTTCATGGGGGAACCCACCCAGGAAGCGATGATCATCCCGGCGCCGGCAGCGATGAAGGACGAATGGGCAGACATTGACGGTCTGTGCAGTGGGGACAACGTGCCCACGGACCCTTTGCTGGAGGGCTGCCTCCAAAACGATGAACCCGAGGAAGTGACCAAGGAGATCGTGGTGCTTGGTGATTCACACGCCCAGCAGTACATGGCTGCACTGGGCCCCATCGCCAAGCAGCACGGGTGGGAAGTGGTGACGCTCCTGAAAGGCAGTTGCCGGTTCGGCGCCGAGTCCCCTGAACGGTCCGACGAATGCAACGAGTTCAACAAGGCAAGCGCCGCCTACGTCATGGAACACCAACCGGATGCTGTGTTCACGGTAGCGTCGTTGACCCATGCCACAGCGCCCTTTGAGACCGAAGTCCCTGGCTACCTTGAAGGCATCCAGCCCTTCACCGATGCAGGCATCGACGTTGTGGGCGTCCGAGACAACCCCCGCTTCAGCATCAACATGCCGGAGTGCGTGCAGAAAAAGGGTCCTGATTCGCCGGACTGCAACGCCCCGCTGGAAGAGTCCCTGGCCGCGTCGTCGCCGTTGGACGACTATGTGGGCAAAGTGGACAGGCTCTACCTGATGGATATGAGCGACTTCATCTGCGAACAGGGCACTTGTCCGGCAGTGGTGGGCAATGTCTACGTCTATAAGGACGATAACCACCTCACTAAAACCTACGTGCAGAGCATGATCCCCATGTTCGAGGAGCGGCTCCTTGCTGCCACCGGGTGGTCCGGCGACTAAGTCCAGTGCTCTTGCTCACACTGGGGCGTCGCGGAATATGGCGATCGGCGCGGAGGTTCTAGTATTTATCCAATACCTTCTGCACAGGCCAGTCCCGTAATGACGGGCTGGTCATCAGTTGCAACCCCTACCAGTTAAGCCCCCAGAACCCAGGTAAGAGGCGCACACTCATGACCCAGCCCGAACACAATCCCTTTGGCTTTATTGGCCTGACGTACGACGACGTCCTGTTGCTCCCGGGCCACACGGACGTCATCCCGTCCGACGCCGACACATCTTCCCGTATCTCCAAGCGGATCTCCGTGCAGACCCCGCTGCTGTCTGCAGCGATGGACACTGTGACTGAGTCCCGCATGGCCATCGCCATGGCACGTCAGGGCGGTTTGGGCGTTGTCCACCGCAACCTGTCCATCGACGACCAGGCCGAGCACGTGGACCGCGTCAAGCGCAGCGAATCGGGCATGATCACCAACCCGCTGACCATCGGCCCCCAGGCCACGCTGGAAGAACTCGACGAGCTGTGTTCCCGCTACCGCGTTTCCGGCCTTCCCGTAGTGGACACCGACGGGCGCCTGCTGGGCATCGTGACCAACCGCGACACCCGCTTCATTCCGGAATCAGAATTCCCGCTGCGCAGCGTCAGCGACACCATGACCAAAATGCCGCTCATCACCGGGCATGTGGGCATCAGCCGCGAAGAAGCCTCGCACAAGTTGGCTACCAACAAGATCGAGAAGCTTCCCCTCGTTGACGAGCAGGGACGCCTCAAGGGCCTCATCACCACCAAGGACTTCACCAAGGCGGAGCAGTACCCGTTGGCCACCAAGGACGACGAAGGCCGCCTCCGCGTGGGTGCCGCCATCGGCTTCTTTGGCGATGGCTGGGAACGCGCCATGAAGTTGATCGACGCCGGTGTGGATGCGCTGTTCGTGGACACCGCCAACGGCCACTCCCAAGGTGTGTTGGACATGATCCGCCGCCTCAAATCGGACCCGATTGCTGCCCACGTGGACATCATCGGCGGTCAGGCTGCCACCCGCGAAGGTGCCCAGGCATTGATCGACGCCGGCGCCGACGGCATCAAGGTAGGCGTGGGCCCGGGCTCCATCTGCACCACCCGCGTTGTTGCCGGTGTCGGTGTTCCGCAGATCACCGCCATCTACGAATCCGCCAAGGCCGCCATCCCGGCAGGCGTTCCGCTGATTGCCGACGGCGGCCTGCAGTACTCGGGCGATATCGGCAAGGCACTGGTTGCCGGTGCCGACACCGTGATGCTCGGTTCCCTGCTGGCTGGCTGCGAGGAATCCCCGGGCGATCTCATCTTCGTCAACGGCAAGCAGTTCAAGAGCTACCGCGGCATGGGTTCCCTGGGCGCCATGCAGTCCCGTGGCAAGAACACGTCCTACTCCAAGGACCGCTACTTCCAGGCTGACGTCTCCGGCGATGACAAGCTCATCCCTGAAGGCATCGAAGGCCGGGTGGCCTTCCGCGGGCCGTTGGCTTCAGTGGCCTACCAGTTGGTGGGCGGCCTCCGCCAGACCATGTTCTACACGGGCGCTCCCACCATCCCCGAGCTGAAAGCTCGCGGCAAGTTTGTCCGGATCACGCCGGCAGGCCTGAAGGAGTCGCACCCCCATGACATCCAGATGACGGTGGAAGCACCCAACTACGGTTCACGCTGATCCATCACCTGTCTTAACAGCTGTTCCCCGCGGAGGCACCTCCGCGGGGAACAGCTGTTTAACCGCCCGGGCAGAAATGTCGGCCCGTGAGAATAGGCTGGGGTCATGTCTGAAAAGCCCGCGCAACCGCGGCATCCGGAATCCATCCGGCTGAACCCAGCCCAACCGGGCAAGACGCCGCCCCGAAAGTTGGCGCTGCGGCCGTACGCACGCGCCGTCGGGCAGGTCCTGAAGGTGAGTTTCAAAGCTTCGCCCGTCGCGGTGATCATGAAGGTGCTTGGCTCGCTGATCTCTGCCACGCTTCCGCTGGTCACCACCTACTTTGCTGCCCTGACAACCACCGCCTTGGCGGCCGGGTATGCGGGAGATCCGAACGCCGGTCCGCAGGCAATCCTGTACGTCATCATCACCGCCGCGCTGGGGTTGTTCTGGGGTGCCTTCAGCAGTATTGACCGCTACATCCAACAGCTCATGAGCTTCAAGGTGGGAGCGATTGTGGGCGACATGATGTACCAGCGATTCCTGGCGCTGGAGTTCTGGCGTTATGACGACAAAGAAACGGTGGACCTTTACGACCGTGCGAAGCGGTTCTCGGATAGCTACGCCCGGGTCCTGGACAGGATTGCCGCAATCTTCACCCAGTTGGTCTCTGTGATCCTCGCCATCGGGGCGTTGGTCCTGGTCAGTTGGTGGATCGCCGTCATTGTCCTGGTGGCGATCGTGCCCAGTGTGTACCTGCAGTTCAAACTGTCCCGCGAGCAAATCGCGCATTGGAACACCCAAGTGGATTCGCGCCGCCAACGCCGAATGATTGAACAGAACCTCCTGAGGCCCCAACATATTGCCGAGATGCGTCTTTACGGAATCGTGGGTTACCTCATGGACCTCCGGTCACGGCTCCGGGATGCTGACGAGCGGCGGCGCCTGGATTTCCAGAAGCGGTACATTCCCAAACAGCTGGCTGCCGACTCACTGCAGTACGGCGCCGAGGTGGTGTCCTTGATTTGGGTCGTTGGTCAGATCATCGCCAGGGCACAACCCGTGGGTCAGTTCCTCTACGTGCAGCAGATCGTCAGCCGGGCGCTGTCCACGGCCAACAGCCTCGTATCTTCGCTGAGCTCCATTGACGAGGACCTCGCCAACCTCAAGGACTATGAGCTGTTCATGGCCCTGCCAGTTCCCAGTGGCAACGAAAAGCCCCTCGTTTCCTCGCCCGGAACGGTGGAGCTGCGGGACATCCGGTTCAGCTATACCGGAAGCGACATCGAAGTCATCAAGGGTATCTCCATGACTATCCAGGCTGGCCAGCACATTGCGATCGTTGGCGAGAACGGGGCAGGAAAGTCCACGCTGATCCGTATCCTGGCGGGCTTGTATCGTCCCGATTCTGGCCAAGTGCTGCTGGACGGCGTGGACCTTGCCGGGATCGATGTCACCAGCTGGCACCGGCACCTGGCCGTGCTGAGCCAGGAGTTCCTGAAGTACGAGTTCGCGACTGCCGCGGAGAACATCTACCTCGGCGACGTGGACCAGCCACGCGATGACGACCGTATCCGGCGGGCAGCCTCGGACGCAGAAGCCATGGAGTTCATCAACAAACTGCCCAATGGGTTGGAAAACCATGTGAGCAACTGGATGGAGGACCCTCGCGGACGCAAGGGCAGCGGCCTGTCCGGGGGCCAATGGCAGCGTTTGGCCATGGCACGCAACTTCTATCGCGACGCCTCGTTCATGGTCATGGATGAACCCACCTCGGCCATTGACGCTTTGGCCGAGCACCGCATCTTCACGCGGCTCTTCGCTGACAGGAGCAGTACCATCATCGCCATCAGCCACCGCCTTGCCACCATAGAGAAGGCAGACATCGTGTACATGCTGGAAGACGGCCGGATCGCGGAGCAGGGGACCCACAAGGAATTGGTGGCATTGAGGGGTCGCTACTTCCGGATGTTCGAATCCCAGCTCTCCGCGGACGAAACCAGCCAGAACACACCCTGAGACTTAGAGCGGACCGTATCCGGCCTCGCCATAGGGGTCACGCCAGGTGGCGAGGTCCTGTTCCAGGAGCGCCCTGAAGCGAGGATCATTCGCAGCCTTGCTGCGAAGCGATTCACTGGAACGGCCCACAATGGTTGCCGGGACGATGATCGCGGCCACCAGAAGGCAGACGAGGAATGCAAGAACGGTGACCAGCGTCTGCAGGAGGGCTGGATCCTCCCAGGCCGTTGGTTTCGCCGTGAGGGCAAACAGTCCTATGAAGACGAGCAGGATGAATCCCACGAAGGAAAGTGCACTACGCAAGCTCCCGGGCCCACGATTGACGATCAACCGGCTTGTTCGCGGCAACCGGTCGCGCGCCCGTGCGTAGAAGACGCAGCAGAGTACGGTGATTGCCGCTCCAGGAAGGCCGAGGGAAGGAACCGGCACCAGCGTGCCCCACCGGATGGCGAGGATGACACCCAGGAGGATGAGGACTGCGCCCATGCCAATGCCGGCGGCCCAAGCGCCCATGGAGGAACCTCGCGCATCAGCGATCTCCCGAAGCCGGGAGCGCGCACCGGCCGGCGTTATTGCGGCGAGTTCGGTCGATAGCCAATAGTCGAGGGGCCGGGCGGCGTGGGGGAGAGGCGCGGGGCCTGTCTGGTAGCTCACCTTGTGTACAGCTCCAGGCCTGCGCGGACAGGGGAGCCGAGGGCAATGAGCTCATGTCCGGCGTTCGGTATGCCTTGGAATTCTTCGGTCAGGGCGGTCATTTGTGCCTTCTCTTAGCGGTTCTGCGTCCAGTTTACGAAGTGGCACGATCATGTGAGCCATCCTCGGGTCCTATCGTGCATTGTCTGAAGTGTTCACTTATTTGTGTCGAATCGGGGTTCCGGGAGGGGTCCAGTAAAGTAAGAGCCGTGACTTATGAGATTGAGATTGGCCGTGGCAAGCGTGGGCGTCGTGCCTACTCCCTGGATGACATCGCGATCGTCCCGAACCGCCGGACGCGCGACCCGAAGGACGTCTCTGTCTCTTGGCAGATCGACGCCTATAAGTTCGACACCCCGGTGATCGCTGCCCCCATGGACTCCGTGATGTCCCCTGACACGGCAATTGCTTTTGGTCGGCTCGGTGGTCTCGGTGTCCTGGACCTCGAAGGTCTATGGACCCGTTATGAGGACCCACAGAAGGTGCTCGACGAAATTGCCGCCCTGGCCAATGAGACCAGCAGCACTGCCGTTACCCGCCGCATGCAGGACCTGTACCAAGCACCCATCCAGCCGGAACTCATCAGTTCCCGCCTCGCGGAAATCCGTGCCGCGGGCGTCACTGTGGCCGGCTCCCTGACCCCGCAGCGCACCCAGGAACACTACAAGACAGTGGTGGCTGCCGGCGTCGACATTTTTGTGATCCGTGGAACCACGGTCTCAGCTGAGCATGTGTCCAAGAACCACGAACCGCTGAACCTCAAGCAATTCATCTATGAACTCGACGTCCCCGTGATCGTTGGTGGCGCAGCCGGGTACACTCCTGCCCTGCACCTCATGCGCACTGGCGCGGCTGGCGTCCTGGTGGGCTTCGGCGGCGGCGCGACCACCACCACCCGCCGTGCCCTGGGTATCCATTCGCCCATGGCCTCGGCGATTTCCGACGTCGCCGCGGCGCGCCGCGACTACATGGACGAGTCGGGCGGCCGGTACGTCCACGTCATTGCCGACGGCGGCATGGGCAGCTCGGGCGACATCGTCAAGGCCATCGCCATGGGCGCCGACGCCGTCATGCTCGGTAGTGCCCTGGCCCGCGCGGAAGAGGCACCCGGCCGTGGCTGGCACTGGGGTCCGGAAGCACACCACCTGGAATCACCCCGTGGCGACCGCGTCAACGTGGGAACTGTCGGTCCACTGGAGGAAGTCCTCTTCGGACCCGGCCACCACACCGATGGCACCTCCAACCTCATCGGTGCCCTGCGCCGGTCCATGGCAACCACCGGCTACTCGGACCTCAAGGAGTTCCAGCGGGTCGACGTCGTTGTGTCGCCTTACGCAGGCAACTGACAACTGCCCTGAAAGCCCCTGTTAGCCGCCGATTCCTGTCGGCGCAACAGGGGCTTTCTTCGTTTGGGGCAATTCCCGCGTCATGGCTGCCTGCCATTGCCCTGCCCAATGCGGCGGGCAGCAAGTAGGGTAGGGGACTACCAGCTGTTGCGTTTGAGGAGGGGTCCGATGAGCAATGTCGCAGGCGGTCCACATGCCGGTTCTCCGGGAGCCTTGAGCCCGGAAGCCCGTGCCGCATCGATCGAAGTCCTGAAAGCCACTGCCGAACCTGGCAAAGAGCTCGACATCCTGATTGTTGGTGGCGGCGTGGTGGGGGCCGGAGCTGCCCTTGATGCCGTGACCCGCGGCCTTACCGTAGCCATTGTGGAGGCCCGGGACTGGGCGTCCGGCACCTCATCCAGGTCCTCCAAGCTCATCCACGGAGGTCTTCGATACCTGGAAATGCTTGATTTCGGCCTCGTCCAGGAGGCTCTGCAGGAACGGGGACTGCTGATCCAGCAGATCGCTCCCCACCTGGTCCGCCCTGTGCCCTTCCTGTATCCACTGACGCGCAGGTTCTGGGAACGTCCCTACGTTGGTGCCGGAATCATGCTTTACGACACGTTGGGCCTGACCTCCGGGCACAGCCGCGGCGTTCCCATGCACAAGCACCTTTTCAAGCGCGGAACCCTGCGCGCGGCTCCCAGCCTGAAGGATGACGCGTTCGTGGGGTCCATCCGCTACTACGACGCACAAGTGGATGATGCCCGTCTGGTGGTCAACGTGGTCAGGACCGCGGCCCATTACGGCGCCCATGCCGCCAACCGGCTTCGGGTGGTGGACTTCCTTCGCGAGGGTGAACGCGTGGTGGGGGCAAAGCTTGAGAACCAGGAAGACGGCAGCGTTTTCGAAGTCCGGGCCAAGCAAGTGGTCAATGCAACGGGAGTCTGGACGGACGAAACGCAGGCCATGGTGACGGATCGCGGCCAACTCAAGGTCCGCGCCTCCAAAGGCATTCACTTGGTGGTGCCGCGTGACCGCTTCCAATCGACAGTGGGCCTGATCCTCCGCACGGAAAAATCGGTGCTTTTTGTGATCCCTTGGGGCCGCCACTGGATCATCGGCACCACAGACACCGACTGGACGCTGGACAAGGCGCATCCGGCCGCTTCCAGCAAGGACATCGATTACGTCCTGGAGCACGTAAACAAGGTCCTCAAGCGTCCCCTGACCCGTGAGGATGTGGAAGGCGTCTATGCCGGCCTCCGGCCCTTGCTGGCCGGTGAGAACGACTCCACGGCCAAGCTCTCCCGCGAGCACGTGGTGGCACATCCCGTTCCCGGGCTTGTGGTGGTGGCCGGGGGGAAATACACCACTTACCGGGTCATGGCCAAGGACGCCGTGGATGAGGCCACCAGGGCCATGGACGAGCGTGTTCCCTCCAGCTGCACCGAGACCATTCCGCTCCTGGGAGCCGAAGGTTTCAAGGCTGCCTGGAACCGCCGCGGGCGTTCTGCTGAAGAAGCCGGGGTCCACGTCGCCCGGGTTGAGCACCTGCTGAACCGCTACGGGTCCATGACCCCCGAAGTGCTGGAACTGATCTCCAAGCGACCGGAACTGGGGCAACCACTGCCCGGAGCCGATGACTACCTCGCCGCGGAAGTCGTCTACGCGACAACCCACGAGGGAGCCCGCCATGTCCACGACGTTTTGACGCGTCGGACCCGGATCTCGATCGAATCGTGGGACCGGGGTGTGGCAGCCCTCCCCGTAGTGGCTAAGCTGATGGGAGAAATCCTTGGCTGGAGCGAGACTCAGCGCGAAAGCGAGATCAAGCACTACCTGGCACGCGTGGAAGCTGAACGGCTCAGTCAGCAGCAGCCTGACGATGAATCGGCAGATGCCGCGCGCATGGGAGTGGATGACATCGTTCCCCTTCGCTGACCGGCTCAGGAAAATGCGGCCGGAAGGCCACACTGGAGGGAACACGACTTGGCTGAACCACTTGACCGGTATGACGCGGAACTGACCACCCCGGACACCGTCATCCTTGAACTCGTCGCCGAGGACAAGATCGACGCCGCTGCCCAACTGGCCCATAAGCTCCACGCTGCCGGCAGGATCAGCAACCTTGAAGGATTCCTGGAGCAGGTGCACTCCCGTGAGCACCAGTTGGCTACGGGACTTCCGGGCGGCATCGGCCTCCCGCATGCGCGCAGTGAATACGTGGACAGGATTTCCATCGCGGTGGGTGTGACCAAGTTCGGCCACGCCCTGGACTTCGGGGCAACCGACGGCCCGGCGACGTTGATCCTCCTCATCGCCACTCCTGCCAGTTCCTTCTCCGACCACCTTGAGGTTTTGGCTACCCTGGCCCGTTCATTGTCCAAGGAGTCTTTCCGTGAGTCCCTCCGGCGGGCCCACGATCCCGAGGTCATCTCTGAACTCATCAACTCCAGCTTGGTGTTCTTCGATCACTAGAGGGCGGGGCAGGCCTCAGCCGTTTCGTTGTTCTACAGCCGGACGAAGTACGGTTAAGGGGTGTTGAAAACCGCGTTGAAACCCCGCTGGATCGCAGGACTGGTCTTTGCGCTTCTGTTATCCGGGGTGTTTGTGCTGCTCAGCCAGTGGCAGCTCAGCCGGTCCGCCCAGCACGAGCCCCCGGCGCCGTCCAGCATCGAAGAAGTCAAACCGCTGGTGGACGTCCTCAAACCCGGCCAGTTCTTCCCGGGTTCGGTCTCTGACCAGATGGTCACCGCCACCGGGGCCTATGATCCCGGCAAGCAGGTTCTTGTAGAGGGTCGCCTGTACAACAATCAAAAAGGCTTCTGGATAGTCTCGGCTTTCGCTGTCAACGACGCTCCGACGCTGAACGGTGTTGCTGCCTCGCCCCAGACGTGGATCCCCGTGGCACGCGGCTGGGTGGCAGATGCCGACCAGGCCGGCCCGCCGCCGTCGGGCACCATCACCTTGACTGGTCGCCTTATTCCTTCTGAAGCGCCCGTTCCAAACGTCGACGCCGGTCCAGGCCGTGCGTCCGCTGTGTCTGCCGCGGAGCTCATCAACCTGTGGGAAGTGTCCAGCTACCCGGGTTTTGTCGCCGCGACGTCGGAGGTTTCCGACGGCGTGGCCATTCCCCTTGGCGATGACGTCAAGGCCCTCAACATCCCGCCCCAGCCGCCTGCAGAGCAGATCAACTGGCTGAACCTCTTCTACGCAGTGGAATGGGTGGTCTTCGCCGGGTTCTCGATCTTCATCTGGTGGCGTCTGGTCAAGGACGACTACCGGCGCGACCTCGAAGAGGACGAGGACGACGAATACGGGGATGACCACGAGGCGGAGCCTGCCAATCCCGTGGATGCCCACGAAACTACAAACCCAGAGCCAGAACAAAAGGTGCAGCAATGATTGAGCCAAAACCGGCCATCCAGCCAGAGCAATCCGGATCCAAGCCCAAGAAGCGCCGGTTCGGCGGAACGGAAGCCCAGATCCGTTCGGCGTTGAAGTTCTACAAAGTCATGGCGTACCTGACCGGCGCCATGCTGCTCCTGCTGTGTGCGGAACTGATCGCCCGCTATGGGTTTGGAGTCTCGCTCTTCGCCGGCGGCACGAACGCCGTCACCGGCCAGCCCTTCGGATTTGGTTTCGCTGAGTCCGAGCCCAAAGGCGTGATCGGCGGGTTCAACATCTCCACGTCGGTACTGATCGTGCACGGTTGGATGTACGTGGTGTACCTGGTCTCCAACTTCCGCTTGTGGTCCCTCATGCGCTGGCCGTTCTCCAAGATGGTCCTCCTGGCCCTGGGTGGGGTCATTCCGTTGCTGTCCTTCATCGTGGAGAAGAAATTCCACGCGCAGGTTGAAGCGGAACTGGCAGCCAACCCGCAGGCGTCCAAGCGCTACTAGGACCGCCCACAGTGTCCCGCTGCGGGCTACGCGACCTGACGCACTGTGAGATGCCTAACGACGCGGCCTTTTTGGCCTCTGGCCGCCCTCGTCAACGTGCACCGGGGCGGCCCGGCAAAGTAGTCTTGTCTGGTGACTACTCCCACCGCACCCCAAACTTCCCAGAAGCCGGTGCTGGTTGTTGACTACGGTGCCCAGTACGCGCAGCTGATTGCCCGCCGCGTCCGCGAAGCGAATGTGTATTCGGAAATTGTTCCGCACACCTTCACCACCGAGCAGCTTCTGGCCAAGAACCCGGCAGCCATCATCCTCTCCGGAGGACCCTCCAGCGTGTACGCAGAGGGAGCCCCGAGCGTCGGCGCTGATCTCTTCGAAGCCGGGGTGCCTGTATTTGGCATTTGCTACGGCTTCCAGGCGATGGCCAACGCGTTGGGCGGTAAGGTGGCCCAGACGGGTCTCCGCGAGTACGGCGCTACTGAAGCCCTTGTCGTAGGCGATGCCCGGTCCATCCTGGACGGCGTCCCCTCCTCGCAGAACACCTGGATGAGCCACGGTGACTCCGTTCACGAGGCCCCTGAGGGCTTCGAAGTCCTCGCCTCCACGGCTGGTGCGCCGGTGGCTGCCTTCGCCAACGACGAGAAGCGCCTCTACGGTGTCCAGTGGCACCCCGAAGTCAAGCATTCAGTTCACGGCCAGCACGTCCTGGAGAACTTCCTGTTCAAGGGTGCGGGCCTGAGCCCCAACTGGACTACGGGCAATATCCTCGAAGAGCAGGTGGACCGGATCCGTCAGCAGATCGGGGACTCCAAGGTTATCTGTGGCCTCTCCGGCGGCGTTGATTCCGCTGTTGCTGCGGCTTTGGTCCAGCGCGCCGTTGGCGACCAATTGACCTGTGTCTTCGTCGACCACGGACTCCTGCGTGAAGGCGAAGCCGAACAGGTTGAGCGCGACTTCGTGGCAGCCACGGGCGTCAACCTCTACGTAGCCAATGAGCAGGAACGCTTCCAGTCAGCATTGGCCGGGGTCAGCGATCCCGAAACCAAGCGCAAGATCATTGGCCGCGAATTCATTCGTGCCTTCGAGGAAGCGGAGCGGGCCATCATCGCCCAGGCTGCTGCCGAAGGCGAGAAGATCAAGTTCCTGGTTCAGGGAACTCTGTACCCGGACGTCGTCGAATCCGGTGGCGGCGAAGGTGCTGCCAACATCAAGAGCCACCACAACGTGGGCGGGCTTCCCGAGGACCTGCAGTTCGAGCTGGTTGAGCCGCTGCGGGCACTGTTCAAGGACGAAGTACGCGCAGTCGGCGCCCAGCTTGGGCTGCCGCAGGAAATCGTCGGCCGCCAGCCGTTCCCTGGCCCCGGTTTGGGAATCCGCATCGTGGGCGAAGTGACCAAGGAACGACTGGACCTGCTGCGCAAGGCGGATGCCATTGCCCGTGCGGAGCTCACGGCTGCCGGCTTGGACAACGACGTCTGGCAGATGCCGGTAGTCCTCCTGGCCGATGTCCGAAGCGTTGGTGTCCAGGGTGATGGCCGTACCTACGGCCACCCGATCGTGCTGCGTCCGGTGTCCTCCGAAGACGCCATGACGGCGGACTGGTCGCGACTGCCTTACGACCTCCTTGCCCGGATCTCCAACCGCATCACCAATGAGGTCGACGGCGTGAACCGCGTGGTGCTGGATGTCACCAGCAAGCCACCGGGAACCATCGAGTGGGAATAGCATTCTGAGTGGCCGGCTTCCTCTGGGAGGCCGGCCACTGTGCTTGAACCCACCGGGTGCCGCGGCCTTTGAAATCGGCAGGCACCTGTGAAATGACGGCGAATTTCGCGTCGGAACAGCGTTGCGGAGCGGACTGCCAAGGTATTCCCGCTACCCTCGAAGGTATGCCGGTATGGTCCAAGGCGTCTAAAGCTAGTACAGAAAAGAAGGCAGAAGTTGTGTCATTAGGTCAAGGCCAGGAAGAGGGCTCCGAAGAGCTCCGCAAATGGCTGTCTGGTCTTAAACCCGTCACCGGGGCGGACACGATGCTGCGTTTCGTCAAGACGCCCGAAGGCGCCATCGATTTGAGCAACGCACACCCCTCGGGGTTGGCGCAGTTGCTGGCAGGTCGCAGAACCCGTCTGTCCACGTTGATCCGGGACCGGCAGCAATACTTGGTGGCGGCCCGTGCCGCCCGCAACATCAGGTCCAAGATCTTTGAGCTGAGCAATGATCGCGGCATTGAAGCCGGATATTTGTCTGCGGGCACCGTGGTGTGGACCTCTGCCGTGGGCGGAAAACCGCAGCGTGTGTCGGCCCCTGTGATGCTCGCTTCCATCATCCTGACCATCAGGCCGGGTGAAGACGACTTTGAACTCCAGCTCACCGAGCAGGCACGCATGAACCCTGCCCTGGTGCGCCACCTCAAGTCAGTCCACGGCATAGTCTTTGACGTCAACGCCGTGGCGCGCATGGCCTACAACACGGCCCGGTTCGATCCCCAGCCGGTACTTGACCGCCTGGCCACACTCGTCCAGCCGATTCACGGCGCCGAGGTGGATTTCAACTTGCTGGTCACCACCCTGGCTGACCTCTCGGGAAACCTTGATGATCCCTGGATCAACATGAACAACCCCACCGTGGCAGCGCTTGCTGTTGCGGCAAACGGTGGTGACATTGAGCCTGAGCCCATTAAGGCGGGCCGGTTCCCGAGCCTTGACCTGCGAGATCCGGCAGATGAGCTCCTCCTGCTGGACGCCGACACGGACCAGCAGTACGTGGTGGATGCCGTCCGGGCCGGAGATTCCCTGGTAGTGAGCACCCCGCCGGGAAGCGGACAGACGCAAACGGCCATCAACGCGATCGGTGCGCTGGTCAGCGAAGGCAAATCCGTACTGGTGGTTGGGGACAGGCAGTCCAGCCTGGCGGGACTTTCCGCCCACTTGGAATCGCTCGGCCTCGACTCCATGCTGTTCCGCCCGGGTAACGGGACCACGCCGCAGCAGCTCAAAGGCCAGCTGGTCCGCGCCATCATGCGCAACGAAAAAGCGCTTGAGCCTCAACTGGGCAACTTGCACCAGACGCTCACCGGACACCGCCACGCCTTAATGGACCATGTAGCCTCGCTGCACAACGTCCGTGAGCGGTGGGGTTGCTCGCCGTACCAGGCCATGCAGTCGCTGGCAGAGCTTACGTCCATCCACCCCGCGCCTTCCACTACGGTCCGACTGAAGCGCAGCGTCCTGGACAACATCAAGGACCGTGAAGAACTGGCCGGCCGTCTGCGCCGGGCTGCGGAGCTTGGCAGCTTCAGCAGGGCGTCCACTTCCAGCCCTTGGTATGGAGCGCGACTGGTGACGCGCAAGGAGACCGAGGAAGCCCAACACCTCGCCCGTCTGGCCGAGGAGAAGCTTCCCGTCCTGCGGGACCGGATGAAGCAGGTGTCCGATCACGCTGAAATCCGGCTGGGGGACACCTTCACCGAGTGGGGTGCGCAGCTCGAACTGCTCATCGCCGTCCGGGAGAGCCTGGATAAGTTCACCCCGGACATCTTTGACAGGCCCGTGCACGACCTCATTTCCGCGACTGCCAGTTCCGCCTGGCGCCGTGAGCGCAACTTGGAGATGCCTTCCATGCAGCGTTCCCGCCTGCGCCGTGTAGCCAAGGAATATGTGCGGCCCGGAGTCCACATCGCCGACCTCCACAGCTCCCTCGTCTTGGTTCAGGAGCAGCGGGCTCTGTGGGCCGGATACGCCACCACCCAGCGCCACCCGGCAGTGCCTTCCGGGCTCGCCGATCTTGGTGCGTTGTACCGGGAGTTGGATGGTGAGCTGCACCGCCTCGGTGCTGCCCTCAAGCACACCAGCGCTGGTGGTTCCCTGCACGGGACACCGTACTTGGAACTGATGGAGCGGCTGGAACGGCTTGTTGCTGACACGGCAACACTGGAGACACTTCCCGAACGCACCCTCCTGATCGAGGAAATGCGCGAGCACGGCCTTGGTGAGTTGCTGTCCGACCTGGCTGCCCGCGAGGTTCCTGCCGGCTCCGTGGCCGCCGAATTGGATCTGGCCTGGTGGCAATCCGCTTTGGAAGCCATGATCAGCGGCGACGACTACCTGGCGATGTCCGATGGCGATTCGCTGCGCCGCCTGGAAGCCGAATACCGGCTTGCTGACCAGGCCCACATCGCCAGTGGTGCTGCCCGTCTCCGGTGGCAGTTGGCACAGAAATGGCGCCAAGGCCTGCTTGAGCACCCCCGGCAGGCGGAACTGCTGCGGGCCTTGCTGAAGGATGGCCGGGTTACTTTGCCGGCGCTGAGCGCCCAGGCGCCTGAGCTTGTGCCACTCCTGGTGCCCGTTTGGTCTGTCAGCCCCTACCTCTTGACTGGTGTCCTCCCGGCCGAGCAAAAGTTTGACGCCGTGGTGGTCATCGACGCCGAGTCCACCTCGCTGCAGGCCGTACTTCCTGCCATCGCCCGGGCGAAGCAGGTGGTGGCCTTCGGTGATGCGAAGATTGCGCATGCACGGACCTTCAGCGTTGCTGTGGAACCGCCTGTAGCCGGTGTTGCCAGCCACGAGAATGTTGACAGCGCCTTCAAGGCGCTGGCCAGGGTCCTTCCGACCTGGCAACTGAACTGGGTCTACCGCGCCGTAGACGAGGACTTGATCCTTCAGCTGAGCAAGAATTACTACGACGGTGGCCTGCGCCGCCTGCCCGACGGCAACTCTGTCACGGGACTGGACCGTTCCATCCTGGTGGAGTACATCCCCGATGGCACCGGGCTTCCGGGTGCTGACCATGAGGGCGTCGAGTCCGTCACTGCCGAGGTCAATCGCGTGGTGGACCTTGTGTTCGAACACGCAAGGCTGCGTCCCCGCACGTCCCTGGCGGTGGTAACTGCCAGCTTGCGCCATGCTGCCCGCATCGGCGAGGCCATCAGGCTTCAACTGCCCAACCACCCCCTGCTGTCCACGTTCTTTGGCGCCGGTCCCGAGTCCTTCCGTGTGGTGGATCTGGAGCGGGCCCAAGGCCTGGTACGGGACCACGTGATCTTCTCGCTTGGCTACGGCCGCACACCACATGGCCGGGCACTCCATTCGTTCGGTCCGCTGTCCGCTGAGGGTGGCCGGAACCGTTTCGCTTTGGCCATGACCCGAGCACGGCGTTCCATGCACGTCCTGAGCTGCTTCCGTCCCGAGGACCTTGACCTCGATCGGCTGGCTCATGGTGCAGTGGACTTCTACGAGCTGCTGGACCGGGAACTCTCGGGAAACAGCAACCTCGGTACACCCGCGTCCCGTGCTGTTGCCAGTGAGCAGGCGCTCGGTGAGGATCCCTTGGTTGCTGACCTTGGAGAACGCCTGCGGGCCCGTGGAGCCCGGGTCTGGCATCTCTACGACGGCGTTCTGGATATCGCAGCTGCGGCGGATCCCGTCCACACGATCGGCCGGGAGGGAGCAGAAATCCCCACACCTGTCGCGATCGAATCCGATGGCACTGAACGCTACCGGCGGATGAGCGTCCGGGAACGCAGCCGGCTGCGTCCGCAGCTGCTGGAGCGCATGGGATGGCGCTACATGTCCCTGTGGACCATTGAGGTCTTCACTGATCCTTCGTCCTGCGCGGATCGCATCGGCTCCTACCTTGGGCTGGAGAATCACATTCCGCGGTCGACGTCGCCTGAGCATGGCTTCCTGGACATGGACGTTGAACAATTGAGTGTGGACAAGGGGCAGCAAACGTTCGCTCCAAGTCCGGCACGGCAGGCACCAGACCAGATTGACGACGCTGCCGATGATGCAGACAGCGAAGCAGAGAACGGGAAAGAAGTACCACTGATGGAAGAAGCAACTGGTCCTGAAGGCGGATCCGAGACCGAATCCTCCGCGCCAGGCGCCGACACCACTGAAGAAACTGCGGACGCCACGGCCGCCGCAGCCAAACCAGGCGTGAGTGGCATTCTGCCCACCAAAGCAGCGGAAGACGATCCCCGGCGCTGGGGCGATGAGTCCGGTTACGACCATGAGCAGTGGCTTAAGGAACAAAAGCCGCCGCACTGGGGCTAACCGTCCACCGCCATCTGAACCACCCATCACGGGTTGACCAAAACAAAGAAAAGCTTGCCGTGCGTTGATGCGCCGGCAAGCTTTTCTGCTTGCTGTGGATCCGCAGCAACCACCACCAAGCCTTCGGTGTCGCTGGTGCCCAGCCATTCGCCTGCCTTGCCCCCGTGGGCTGAGGTCCAGAGCACGGGGACGGGACCGGCGAGTACTTGTGTTTCCCTGGATTCGTCATAGGATCCGGCTGCCGTGAGGACCACCGTGACCAACTGGCCGGGGGAGAGGAGCTGGATGGACGACGGGTCGGCCATCCGCAGGGGAACGGCTGCGGTGCCCACGGGTGATCCAGTGAGAAGCCCGGGACCCAGGAGGCTGGACTCAGTGGGGATCTGCCCCCGGCTCAAGGGAGCGGCCAACTGTCTGCCTGTGAGGTCCCCGCCATCTGAGAGGGCTCCGGTGACGGCGAGGTCCTGGGGCACTCCCACCCGGGTGAAATCGGCTTCTGTGAGAGTGGTTCCCGTGGGGAGGTCACGGGCGGCCACCATGACACTGATTCGCAGCTCCGAAGCCGGAGTCAGCTGTTGGACGGCGATGCCGGCGGCCAGGCACAGCAGGAGGGCAACAGTGAGACGGCGGTTGCGGGCGATCCAGGAGCCGATCCTTTGCCTTCTGCCTTGGCGGGCTGAATAATTCAGCTGCCGGTGAAAGCTTGTGGCATTTTTGCGGGGCCGGGACGACTGCCCTCCCGCACCAAACGGGTCCGGGGGCCAAGGGCCGGCAGGCGACGCTGAACGCCGGGCGCGGGCAAGGAGGGCGCTTCGAGACTGTTGTGGCATGCCGCCACGTTAGCCAGCCGGACAGGCCGGATAACAGCGGCCTGAAGCGCTATGTGGAAAAGTGGGGAAGTTAGCTTGCTGCAGCTGCCGGTGCCGGGGCGGCTGCGGGAGCGGACGGCGCGGCGGCGGGTGCGGCTGAAACAGTGCTGCCCTTGGCATCACGGGAATCAGTCCGGTAGAAACCAGAGCCCTTGAAGACGACACCGACGCTGTTGAACTTCTTGCGAAGGGCGCCCTTGCACTCGGGGCACTCCGTCAGGGAGCTGTCAGAGAAGGACTGGACGATGTCAAAGGCATGGTCACAGTCTTTGCAGGCGTATGCGTATGTGGGCACTGAGTTCCTCCTTCAGGACAAAGGTCAGGTCCTGTGCAGCAACGGCGGAGATTTCGCTTCGCATTAGCAGTCGCAGGGCCTGAGTGCCAATTCTATCATCGGTCTACAGTGCATGCGCCAGTGGATGTGCGGGACCTCACGGGGCTCTCTCGTCGAGATGGACCACCCCGGAGGGAGTCAGCACTTCCCGCACGGGGCGGTCGAATGCTTCGGCGGGAATTGAACCTGAAGGCAACAGGTCGGCGTCGTACACCACCGCAATGGTGGGCGGCCGCTGGCCGGAATCGTCGAGCCCATGGAGGAGCCGGTCGTAGTAACCGCCGCCCTGGCCGATCCGGTTGCCATCCCTGTCCACTGCCGTGGCTGGCATGAAGATCCCCGCCGCGCCGGCCACCACCTGGCTTTCCATGCGTTCGCCCTCAGGTTCGTCGATAGGGGCGTAGGAGGAACGGACGAAAACTGTCGACGGGGTCCAATAGACCCAGCTCAGCTGCCGGCCGGGCTCGCACACGGGAAGGAGGATCCTGTGTCCGGCCTCGTGCAGGGAATGGATGAGTGGCATGGTGGGTGGCTCAAACGCGACACCTACATAGACGGCAAAAGTGGCCGCCGTGCCGGAGGAAGCTGCAGCCGCCCATTCCGTTCCATGCTGCGCGATCGACGCACCGGCAGCAGCGATCTGTTCGGGGGAGAGGGCGCGCCTTTGGAGCCGGCGGCTGCTGCGGATGTCTTCCTTCGATGCCATGGATGTCCGATCGTGAGGTTCGTCTGATGCCGGTCCGGCGACAAAAGCTGCGGTTCAGTCCACAGAAATGTTGTCCCGGCGCGGCGAGGGTTTAGCCGATGATGTATTCCTTCCGTTACATTAGTCCGGTGACTCTCGATAACAATGCTGTCCGTAAGGCCGTCATCCCCGCAGCGGGTCTTGGTACCCGTTTCCTGCCTGCAACAAAGGCGATGCCGAAGGAAATGCTGCCCGTGGTTGACAAGCCAGCCATCCAGTACGTCGTCGAAGAAGCGGTCAAGGTTGGCCTGCACGACGTCCTGATGATCACTGGGCGCAGCAAGCGCGCCCTGGAGGATCATTTCGACCGTGTGCCGGCGCTGGAAGCGACGCTGGCCGAAAAGGGCGATACCGCCAAGCTTGAGGCCATCCAATCCGCCACCAACCTCGGTGACATCCACTACGTTCGCCAAGGCGACCCCAACGGCCTGGGCCACGCTGTCCTTCGTGCGAAGCAGCACGTCGGGCACGAGCCTTTTGCCGTACTCCTCGGCGATGACCTGATCGATGCCCGGGATAACCTCCTGAGCGACATGATCGCCGTCCAGCAAAAGACCGGCGGTTCCGTGGTTGCCCTGATCGAGGTGGAGCCCTCCAAGATCAGTGCCTATGGTTGCGCCGACGTCGAGGAGATCGGTGAAGACGGCTACGTCCGCATTAAGCAGCTGGTGGAAAAGCCTTCTCCGGAAGAAGCGCCGTCCAACCTTGCCGTGATCGGGCGCTACGTGCTGCATCCGGCAGTGTTCGATGTTCTCGAAAAGACCGAGCCGGGCCGTGGTGGCGAGATCCAGCTGACCGACGCCCTCGAGGTGCTGGCAGCCGGCGAAGGTGAAGGCTACGGCGTGTACGGCGTTGTTTTCCGGGGCCGTCGCTACGACACCGGTGACAAACTCAGCTACCTCAAGGCCTGCATCGAGTTGGCCTGCGAACGCGAGGACCTCGGTCCTGAACTGCGTGAGTGGCTGCCGACCTTCACTGCTTCGCTTCCCAAGTAACCTCAGGATGTACGGTTCTGCGATCTGGCCGGTGACGCTGGAAAGCGGAGACCTGCTTCTTCGCCCCATCCGATACCGCGACAAGCGGGAGTGGTCTGAAGTCCGTTCGCGGAACAGCGAATGGCTTGCTCCCTGGGAGGCGTCCAACCCGGCACCGGGTGGGCGCCTGCCCAGTTATCGGCAGATGGTGGCCTCGCTGAACAACCAAGCCCGACAGTCCACGGCATTGCCTTTCCTCATTGTCGAGCGGACCCCTGGATTCCGTGAGCCTCTCATCGTCGGGCAGTTGACCGTTTCCTCCATCATTTGGGGATCGGCCATGATGGCCACGTTGGGGTACTGGGTGGATAAGGAGCGGGCCGGGCACGGTATTGCTCCGACGGCGGTGGCCATGGCAACGGACCACTGCTTCAAGGTGTTGGGCCTTCACCGCATGGAGATCAACATCAGGCCCGAAAACGCCCCCAGCCTGAGGGTGGTGGAGAAGCTTGGATTCCGGGATGAGGGGTATCGGGAACGGTACCTGCACATCAACGGCGAATGGGCTGACCACCGGTCCTTTGCCCTGACATCGGACGAGGTTCCTGAGGGTCTGCTGCGTCGGTGGCTCAGAGGATAAATGGGCAGGTCATAGGCCATTTTGTCCGTATATCCAGTCATTTGAGGACTCGACGACGACACACCGGCCGCAATGCCGCCGCGCCCGGTGATTTGCTTCTACGGTTTTGAATGTGGACTTCCCTCTCAGCAGCTCAGTGATACTCGTGGTCACTGTTGCGCTGTGGATGGTCTGGGTGGCGCCCTACGTTCTCCGGAACAGGCGCCAACAAGTCCAAACGGCCGCTGTTCCAGCAGGGGCAATCGACGACGAACCAGACGAACCGCAGGCAGGGGTGGTACTGATTTTGGCACCTCAGCAGGAGAAACCGATGGAGACCATGCACAGCAAAGCACCGGCGTCGCCCCAGGAATCCCGCGCGGCTGAGTCGTCCGTGCGGAAAGCGCCCACCACTCCATTCACCATCCGCTATGCCCGGCTCACTTTGGCCTTGGCAGGCCTTGCCTTGCTGGTGACGGCGGCCGTTTCGGGCATCCTCCTCACCTTTGGCGTCGGGTCATTCTGGTTGCCGCTGGTGTCCTTCATCGGTGCGGTGCTCGCCGTCGTCACCTTGCGGAAGCTCGCTCTCAGGGATCTTCGCGAACGCCGGGCACGCCGTGCGGCGCAGGCAGCGCCCATCCCGACGCCCGCACGCTACTTGCCCAAGGAACCAGCAGTGGAAGCGAAGGAAACCACGGTTTTCGACGCCGAAGCCACCAGCCGTGAAGCTGCGCGCTTGTCCGCTGTTGAGCTTCGCCAGGCTGCTTTGGCGGTTGCCGTTGCCGCAGGAGACACATCAGCGCAAGCAACCGATTCCAAAGGTGCCAGCTGGGAGCCTGTTGCAGTTCCCAAGCCCACGTATGTTGAAGCCGCCAAGGCTTCAAGGCCGGCCCCCGAGCCGCTGGACCTCCCTGAGGCTCCCAAACCCGTGGGCAAGCCCGTCCTGAAGCAAGGTGCTGAGCAGGCCGAGGCATCTGCTGCCGTCTCCGCCAAGGGGCAGAGCGCGCTCAGTAACCTGGACGACGTCCTGCAGCGCCGCCGCGCCTAGCCACGCATGGCCAGTATCTGCGTAGCAGGCGGTACCGGCCAGGTGGGTCGCGAGGTTGTCCGGCTTGCTCTGGATGCGGGTCATGAGGTGACCTCTTTGTCACGCCACGTGCCGCCTCCCGGCTCGGAGAAGCGTCACGACGGCGCCACCTACGTTGCGGGCGACGTCACCACAGGAGAAGGGCTGGCGGGCGCACTGGAGGGCGTCGACGTCGTGATTGACTGCCTTGAAGCTCAGTTCGGCAAAGCCCAACGAGAATTCGCCGACGGCGGTGCCCGCCTTCTTGCCTCGGCTCACCGTGCCGGGGTCGGCCGGGCGGTGGCGTTGTCCATCATTAACTGCGACCTCAGCAGTTATTCGTATTACGTCTCTAAGGTTGGGAAAGAGCGGAAGTACTCTGCTTCTCCGCTTGAGACCGTGGTGGTTCGCGCAACACAGTTTCACGGATTGGTGGCAATGATCTTCGCTGCCGGGGCCAAAGTGCGCCTCATTCCTGTCTTCAAGCGCACAAGATTCCAGACCATCTCGCCAGTTGACGTTGCACGGGCACTGCTGGACGCTGCCATGGAGAGCGCCTCTCCTGAACGTCACCGCCTGCGTACGGTGGGTGGTCCGGAAGTGCTCACCATGCGGCAGATGGCGGAGTCATGGAAGGCGGTTACCGGCGCGCGGGGAACGATTGTGGAGGTGCCGTTGCCTGGGGCGATGGGTGCATTCCTGCGATCCGGCAACAACCTGATCCCCGGGCAAAAGGATGGCGTGGAGACGTTCGTGTCGTGGTTGGAAAAGCGCCGCGAAAGTTTGTAGCCTAGGGACACTGGCCGGACGGTTACGGTCTGGTCCAGGGGCTATAGCTCAGTTGGTAGAGCGCTTCGTTCGCATCGAAGAGGTCAGGAGTTCGAATCTCCTTAGCTCCACACAGCAGAAAGCCCGCCAGCTATCGTGCCCGGCAAGTAGTGGATCTTTCAAGCACAAGTAAAGACGAGTACCAACTACTCGTGTGCCTGAACCCCGACTCATCTTTACTGAACCCAGCGGATCCCACGCAACGGCCAATGATCCCCCTCGTTCGCCGGGGCTGCCCCAAGGTTCCGCGGCTGGGGCCGGACGGCATCACCCAGAAGTGCTGTCCGGCCCTGCGCTAAAGGGTCTTTCCGCGGAGTGGAGTCATCGACGAGGATGGTGGGCATAGCCCATCCTGCGACGAAGGAACTCGATGGCCAAACACCTCATCTCCTTTCCGTCGTTTGTCAGCGCAGCCATACCCGCCAGCATGAACCGGCCATCCCTCCGTTGTTCCCAAGCCGCGTGAAGGTATATCGTTAACTATCGTTTAGTATCGTTCGCGACTGATTGAGGTGAGCTTGATGCACAATTCATTCCCTGCAAACGGATTCATGGGCAACAACCTGGACGGCATGTGGCAAGCCGTTGAGGAGTTCCGTTCCCGGTTCGAAAAGCGCTCCGGAACCCGTGCGGGCCGGGGCGAGCTGCGATCGGCGATCCTTGCCCTGCTTGCTGAGCGTCCCATGCACGGCTACCAGATCATTCATGAAATCGAAGAGCGCAGCGGCGGTAGTTGGAAGCCGAGTGCCGGCTCCGTCTATCCCACCCTGCAGCTGTTGGCGGACGAAGGTTTCGTCAGTGCCGAGGAGTCCAACGGGCGCAAAATCTACTCCCTGACCGAAGCGGGCCGGGAGGACGTGGCTGGTTCCGAAACGTCAGCGCCATGGGATTCCCTGGGAACGTCATCGAGCCCGGGTTTCGCTGCACTGCCCAAGGCCGGTGTGGACCTGGCGCAGGCTGCGGCGCAGGTCGGCCGTACCGGGACACCCAAGCAAGTGCAGGAGGCTGTAACGGTGCTTGAGGAGGCACGCCGCCGCCTGTACTCGATCCTCGCCCAGGACTGAAGGGGTGACGTCGATTCGGCGCGAACGGGCTGATTCCCTGAGGGGAGCTGGGAACCCCCGTGCCCGTTATCGTCGAATCCTGCGATTCGCCGCATGGCATTTGGCGGTGACCTGGTGGTTCGAGCTGTTCCTGCCCAGAGTGGGCCTGCGCAGGCTGACTGAACGGAACCTCGCCAACAGAATGCGGCGCTTCGCCCGGCGTTTTCATGGCCTCGCGGTGGAGCTCGGCGGGCTGATGATCAAGGTGGGCCAGTTCATGTCGTCCCGGCTCGATGTGCTGCCGCCGGAAATAACCTCGGAGCTGGAGGGGCTGCAGGACGAAGTTCCGCCTGTCCCTTTTCACGCCATCCGGGCCTTGGCTGAGGCCGAACTTGGGGCTCCCCTGGAGGCAGTGTTTGCTTCGGTCGAGGAGACTCCCATCGCGGCAGCTTCACTGGGACAAGCACACCGGGCGAAACTGCTCTCCGGTAACGCCGAGGACACCGGTCTCAGCAGTGTCGTGTTCAAGGTGCAGCGGCCTGGCATCGCCGAAATAGTAGACGTCGACCTCGCTGCCTTGCGGAAAGTGGGAGGCTGGCTCAGCCGCATCCGCCTCGTTTCGAACCGTGCAGACGTTCTTGCGCTGATCAAGGAATTCGCGCAGACCAGCCTCGAGGAAATCGACTACTTGAATGAAGCGGCCAATTCAGAGCGGTTTGCTGCTGACTTCGCCGATGACGCCCGGGTGACCGTTCCGGCCGTGGTGTGGGAGCGGACCACCCGCCGCGTGCTCACCCTCGAAGACGTTACGGCCATCAAGATTACGGACGCGGACTCGCTTCGCCTGGCCGGCATAGACCCCACCGAAGTGGCACCGGTCTTCGCCTCGGTGATGTTTGACCAGTTGTTCACCAAGGGTTTCTTCCACGCCGATCCCCATCCCGGCAATATCTTCGTTACTCCGGCCAATGATCCTTCCAGTGAACATCCGTGGAAACTGACCTTCATAGACTTCGGAATGATGGGCGAGGTTCCCGTGGAGACGCGAAGCGGCCTACGGAAGCTCCTGATCGCCGCTGCCTCTCGTGACGGCAAAGGACTGGTCACCGCCATCAGCGATGTAGGGGTGCTGATGCAGTCAGCCGATACCGCAGAGCTTGAGCGGGCGATGACGCAGCTCTTTGCGCGTTTCGGTGGCATGGGCTTCGCCGAGCTTCGCGATGTTGACCCACGGGAGTTCCGTGAATTCGGCACTGAATTCGGCAGCGTGATCCGCTCACTGCCCTTCCAATTACCCGAGAATTTCCTGCTCATTATCAGGGCCATGTCCCTGACGTCGGGTGTGTGCAGCTCTCTGGATGCCCGCTTCAACCTGTGGGACTCGGTGGAACCATATGCGGCCCAACTTCTGCGGGACGAGCGCGGCAACCTGATCAACGATGTCGCGTCCCAAACTCTCGAAGCCGCCGCCATCGCCCTTCGCCTGCCCAAGAGGCTGGACGGGCTGGTCTCGAGACTGGAAGAAGGATCCCTCCAAGTGGGCAACCGGCGCCTGGAGCGGCAGATGGCGAGTCTCATCCTGACGGCGCGGCGTGCAGTGGCGGCGCTGATCTTCGGCGCTCTCCTGATCGCCGGAGCCGTTCTGCGGACGGACGATCCCGGACTGGGCAATGTGCTGATGATCAGCTCAGTGGTCCCGTTGCTCTACGGCCTGTGGTCGGGCCGGCGACTGTCCTGAGAACAACCGCGGGCTCCAGTACCGCGCCGTAGACTTTCCTTGTGACAGAGACTCCCGCCCCGCGTTCCGAGGCTTCCACCAGTGCGGCCGGCCCCATCCTGGTAGGCGTCATGCCGGGGCAGCATCCAGTGGTCCTCCAACAAGCAGCGACTGTGGCGGCCAGTGCCCGGCTGCCGCTGGTGTGCGCCTATGCAGACGTCACGGTGTACCCGGTGGACGGCAGCACCGGAGGGCCGGCAGCGCCGATCGATCCGGACGGCATTGATGCGGATCTTCACAGGATCCCCGAATCACTGGTGCAAACCCTTCATGACCACTTGGACGGCAACGGCGTTGAATGGTCGCTGGTCCATCTGGCCGGGGAACCCGCCCGCGCTTTGGCCCGTGAGGCTGAGGACATTGGAGCCTCCATGATCGTGGTGGGTACCCGGGAGCACAAACTGGCTGCTGCATTGAAAGAACTGACGGCAGGCTCGGTGGCGCGGCACCTGTTCCACCGCCAGGCCCGGCCGGTGCTCGTTGTCCCCGTCAATCCCAGGGTCCCCACTGACGATGACGACGACTGAGGCCAATAACCCCGTCCACCTCCATTGGGGTTTCATCGCGATCGTGGCAGCCGGCGGGGTGTTCGGAGCACTCTCACGGTACGGTTTGGGGCTGGTCATCCCAGCGCCCGGCGCGTGGCCGCTTCCCACCTTGGTCATCAACCTTTCGGGTGCTCTGGTGTTGGGCGCGCTGTTGGAGGGACTTTCACGCCGGGGGCCCGACGTCGGCAATCGCCGGGTCCTGCGGCTCGCCTTGGGCACGGGTTTCCTGGGCGCCTACACCACCTACAGCACGCTGGCCCTGGACGCGGTGCACCTGTTCACAGCTGGAGCTGCTCCAGCCGCTGCGGGGTACCTCGCTGCGAGCTTAATGGGCGGGGCCGCCGCTGCCACCGCTGGAATTTGGCTGGGCGCCTGGCATCACCGGCGGGCAGCCGGACGACGCTCGTGACAGTCATCCTTCTTGCACTGGCCGGTGGGCTGGGTGCGGCAGTGCGGTTTGTGGTGGACGGGTTCGTCCGTGCACGCCTGAAGACTGCCTTACCATGGGGGACCGTCATCATCAATGTCTCGGGCTCCCTGTTGCTGGGTTTCCTGGCGGGCCTGGTCATGCGTGGCCAGGCACCGGAGTCCTTGTTGCTCATCCTCGGTACGGGCTTCCTGGGCGGCTACACCACCTTCAGCACCGCCAGCCTTGAGACCATCCGGCTCGTTCAAAGCGGGCGTACAGCATTGGCGGTCATCAACGGCTTGGGGACCATGGCAGTCAGCGTCGTGGCGGCCGCTGCGGGTGTGTGGATCAGTCTGCTGCTGCCCTGAGCAGTGGCGAATCTCACCACCGGAACCGGTATTGTCCGCCTGTAGGATCGAGCCATGGCTAAGAAGACTTTCAATGAGCTGTTGTCCGCCCAGGTTGCGAATGAGTTTGCAGCCTCCCAGCAATACATCGCAGTGGCTGTGTACTTTGATGGCGAAGACTTGCCTCAGCTCGCCCGGCACTTCTACCGTCAGTCGCTCGAGGAGCGAAACCACGCCATGATGATGGTCCAGTACATGCTGGACCGCAATGTGCACGTTGAGATCCCGGGCATCGCCCCTGTTCGCAACAACTTTTCCAACGCCAAGGAGCCCATCGCGTTGGCGTTGGAGCAGGAAAAGGAAGTCACACGCAACATCGAAGAGATGTTCCGCGTTGCCCGTGCAGAGGGAGATGCTTTGGGCGAGCAGTTCATGCTGTGGTTCCTGAAGGAGCAGGTTGAGGAAGTTGCTTCCATGACCACGCTGCTCAACATCACGGAACGGGCTGAGAACCTCTTCGACATCGAGAACTACGTCGCCCGCGAAACGGTCGGCGATGGCGGCGACGATGCCAGTGCACCGTCCGCAGCCGGCGGTGTCATCTAAGGCCGGACCCTTACCATGCTGTGGCCGTCGGAAGCTTAGCTTCCGGCGGCCTCTTCACTGTGGACAGCACTGTCCACGCCATCGTGGTGCTCTGACCGTCCCAAGAGGGACAAACGACTCGCTATCCGCGCCAGATCCACCGGCAAAACCGAAAGATCACTGCCGGATGCGTCGATGTCCCATTCCATCGGTCCCTCGCCGATCAGGAACAGCGTGATGTCCTGGTCGTGCAGCACGTCCACCACATTGCTGAACCGCTGCCATGAGGGTGCGGATGCCGAATCGTTTCCTGCAGGGGAGGGAACGTCGTCGATCACCCACGTTTTATAGGTCTCCGCCAACACCAGGAAGTCCGCTGTTGAGGTGAGCCCACCGCAGAGCTCCTCGAAACCGACCCAGAGCACATCGGGGTCGGAGTTCCTGACCACAATCGGCTGGGTTGTCGGTTGCAAAACGCGGCCTTGGGATGGTGCTGGCCGGAAGAGACCGAGGCGCCCCAGTTGTGCGGGCGTGCCGGGAGAGACGATCCGACCTGAGCGGAACGCGGCAAACCCTTCGGCAGGGGCAGTTCCAGCGGCGGGAAAACGGCGGAAATCCGTGGGCCCCTCGATCTCCACGATGTCCATCATCTCTTTGATGGCCTCGATGGTGGGCAGGAAATGGTCGTGCCACAGGGGATTGGGCAGGAGGTCGTCCGGGGCGTAGTTCGAGGTCACCACCAGGGGGATACGGCGCTGCGCAGCAGACCGCAACAACCGGGCAATGAACATGCCATCGCCAACGTCATGGACATGGAATTCGTCGAAGAACAGCACGTCGATGCCATCCAGCAATGCATCCACGGACTGCTCAATGGCAGTTCCGCTGTTGGCCTCAAAGACGTGGGTTCCCGCATGGAGCCTGCGGAAGAAGTCGTGGAAGTGGACACGGCGTTTCCGGGCGTCAAGCTGTCCGTAGAAGCTGTCCATCAGCCATGTCTTGCCGCGGCCCACCGGTCCGTGGAAGTACAGGCTCCGCGGCGCCTTGCGGGAAAGCGGACGACGACGGCCCGTCAGTTGGGCGCCGAAGGCCGCCAACCGCTCGGCCGCCTGTCGCTGACTTGGCTCAAGCGCAAAACCCGCCCGTCCGGCGTCGTGCTCCATCCCCGCCAGCAAAGCGCGGACAGTGTCCCGCGCAGTGCGGGGAGCAGGCCTCGACAGTGGCGTCACAGCCAGCCTTTGCGCTTGAAAATGACGTACATGAGCAGGGCTGCACCGAACATGAGCCCCACCGCCAGGGGGTAGCCAAAGTCCCAATGCAGCTCCGGCATATGGTCAAAATTCATCCCATACACGCCGGCCACGAAGGAGGGGGCAAAGAGGATGGCAGCCCAGGAGGAGATCTTTTTGACTTGCTCGTTCTGCGCGGCGCTGGCTTCGTTCTGGCGGTTGGCCGTCAGGGTGCCATCCAGGGTCAGCGCGTTCTGCAACAGATCCCGGAAGGAGTTCACGCGGGAAATGACGCGCTGGACATGGTCCTCGACGTCGCGCAGGGAGCGCTGCAACTCAATGTCCACGCCATATTTTTCGAAGCCCTTTTCCAGCAGGGCCATCATGTCCGGGAGGGGCTGGATGGCCCGTTGGAACTGGATCACTTCACGGGCGAGCTCGTAGATGCGGCGCGACACGGTGCTGTCGCCGCTGAAGAGCTGGTCTTCAATCTCATCGATGTCGTTCTCAAGACCTGCCACTACCGGCGCGTAGTCATCCACCACTTGGTCCAGGAGAGCGTAGAGCACGGCTTCGGGCCCATGGCAGAGAAGGTCCGGTCGTGTCTCCAGCCGGTGGCGGACCCGGGCCACCCCACCGGTCTCAGCGTGCCGGATGGTCACCACAAAGTTTGGTCCGGTGAAGATGTGCAGCTCGCCGAACTCCACTGTCTCGGTTTCATCGAGGTACCTGGCTGGGCGGAGGACAGTAAACAGGTTGTGGTCGTAGCGCTCAAGCTTGGGCCGCTGATGTGCCGAGACGGCGTCCTCCACGGCGAGCTCGTGGAGGCCGAATTCCTGGGCGACGGCCGCCATCTCGTCCTTCGTGGGCCGGTACAAGCCGATCCAGGCCATGCCGCCGTGTTCCGCCAAGGTCTCAAACGTCTGCTCGAGGCTGTGCGGGGTTGCTGTGCGGACGCCGTCTACGTATACGGCGTTATCAATGATTGTCACTGGTTGAACGCTACTGCATGGCTCCGATGATGGCGCCCGCAATGGTCATGGCCGCGATGTCGTGGCCGGAATCGATGACGGTCACCGCGGAGGGGCGCCCCGCGAAGCCGTTGTGGATGACGTGGCCGCCGGCGCGGATCACCAAGGACAGGATCAGCGCGAAGAATCCGCCGGCCCAAAAAGTGTTGAGTTCCAGCGCGCTGATGAGGACCGCCAGGAGAATGCTGGTCAGCGCTGCGGCCACCATCATGGGAACCCAGATGCCGGCGCCGCCCTCAATATTCTTGAGGTCGTCTTCGGTTTTGTTGATCGCTTTCATCCACCTGCGTCCGAAGGCGGCCGGCATGTACCAGACGAAGCCGATGACCATGCTTGAAACGAAGGCCAGAAGTACAGCGAACCAGTTGATCTGGGAGATGTGTGAGAGCCAATCCATTCCTGAAATCCTAGTCGGTTCGGGCCTGTGACCCGGGGCTCTGACTCTCAAGCCTTGGCCGTGTTGGCGCGGCAGACATCCTTTCGATCAGTGGTTCAGTCCGGTACGGGATGTGAGTATGCAGGGCCAACACCGTTTCCGTCCGGATCACGCCTTTGGTGCGGAGGACCGATCGCAGTGCCGACTGCAGGTTGTGGGTGTCGGTTGCCACTACCCGGCACCAGAGATCGCCCCGGCCGGAAATTTCGTGGACCTCCAGGACCTGGGGGATCAAGCGCAGCGCACCAATGACGCCGTCGAGTTCGCGGTGGGTGACTTCGATCGTCACGAAAGCGACGACGTCGTACCCCACCTTTTCGAGGTCTACCTCCCGTCCGGCGGCGTGCAGCACCCCGGACCGGAGGAGGCGCTTGACCCGGCTCTGGGCAGTGTTGCGTGCAATACCCAAGGTGTCGCTCAACTCGGCGATCTGGATCCGGGGATCCTTGATGAGTTCCAGGAGGATCTTCAGGTCCATAGGGTCGAGGGTGTTCAAATGGTCACTCCAGCTCACTTGGGTCATTCGAGTTTGAGTCTTTTGCTCAATTCTCAAACTATTGCAGCATGTTCAGATCAATCCTGCTGCATTCTGTTGCCACCAATACTTAGTCGGACTGCGCTTCCCACAAGGAACCAATCAGCCCGGCCACCGAGCCCGAAGGCATGGAAATGACTGTCTTGAGCGAACTCCGCATGCGTCCGGTTACCGCCGACCGCTGGGGATGGGATGCCTCCACCACCGCCAGGTTGGTGTTGACCGGCGTCGTCATCTTTACGCTGCTGGTAGGCGCCAACCTGGCCACTCCGTTGTATCCCTTGCTGCAGGCCAGGCTTGGTATGACATCGCTGGACGTGACAGTTGCTTTCTCCAGCTACGTCCTTGCACTGGTGGGTGTCCTCATGGTGGCAGGACATTGGTCGGACCACATCGGGCGTCGTGCGGCGTTGGTGTTGGCTGTCCTGGTCGGTTTGGTGGGTGGTGTGATTTTTGCAAACGCGGACACACTGGTTGCCTTGTCCATGGGGAGGGCACTCCAGGGAGTGGCAGTGGGGCTGGCGACCGGAGCCAGCTCAGCTGCCTTGCGTGAACTGTTGCCCCAGCGGCCTGAGTGGGCCTCCCGATTCACTTTGCTCTCCTCGGCAGGTGGTGTGGCGGCAGGCCCCGCAATCGGTGGCCTCCTGTCACTTTTGCCGGACCCCACGCGCACCCCGTACTACGTCCATTCGGCGGTGCTGATAGCTGCCCTTATTCCCCTGTGGCTCCTCAAAGCCAGGCCTGCCATCGCTCCGGCGGAGGGCCCGAAACCCCTCAAGGTCCTGGCGCCACGGAAGCCTTCCATCTCCCGTGATGCCCGCGGAGCCTTCTGGATGGCAGCTGCCACCGGGTTCCTGAGCTTCGCAGTGTTCGGCTTCTGCCTGTCATTGGCGCCGGGGTACTTCGCCGGTGTGGTCCATGCAGATTCGCGGCCGCTGATCGGCTTGCTGGCAGGAGTCACGTTGGGCGCCTCGGCGCTGAGCCAGCTTTTGGGTACCCGTGGCCGTTGGGTTGTGCCCGTGGCGTTGGCGGTCCTGGGGGTCTCGGTTGTCCTGGTGGGCGCTGCGGCCGCATGGTCAAGCCCGTGGTTGCTGGTGGCTGCGAGCGTCACGGCGGGCATGGGTCAAGGCATTGCTTTCCGGCAGGTCTTCAACGAAGTTGCCGGAAAGGTTGAGGCTTCCCGCCACGCCCAGGTCATCAGTACCGTCTACGTCATCACGTACCTGGGTAGTGCCGTTCCGGTGATCGGGCTGGGACTGGCTGTCTCGGCACTGGGGCTCCAGGCCGCCGTCGTGGGTTTCACGGCCCTGTGCGGCGTTGCGGCGCTGACGCTGGCGGCAATCTCGCTGCGGAGCGCAGTGCGTTCCTGACCTGCGCCGCCTGGTCGTTCTACTCCGGCAGCGGTCCGCGATTGCCCGGGATGTGCTGGAAGACCATGGTGGTTTCCGTGTGGCCCACTACGGGATCCGTGGCGAGGTTGTCCAGGAGCCAGTTGCGGAGGTCATCGGTATTGGCGACGGCGATGTGCAGCAAGTAGTCAACGGAACCGGTGGTGTGGAAAGTGGAGATCACCGCCGGAAGCTTGGGAACGCGGGCCGTAAAACGGTCGATCTGATCGCGGTCGTGGGCGCGGAGACGGACGGCGATGAGGGCTTGGACGGAGCGGCCGATGGCCGGCAGGCTCAACACGGCCTCAAAGCCTTCGATGATTCCGCGTTCGGAAAGAGCCCTGGTCCGCATGAGGGCCGTGGAGGGGGCGATCCCCACAAGCTCTGCCAATTGCTTGTTCGAGATCCGGGCGTCATCCACCAACGCGGCGAGGATTCGTTCATCAATCGCGTCCAGCGGCTCAGCGCTGCCCGTGCCTGACCGAACATTCTTCGTGGGGTTGCTCACGGATCCTCCTGAAATTGCCTTCCATCCATCCTAATCGGTGAATTCTTCAGGTGACTATTGCTTTACCCGTGCGCGGCGGGCCCGTCGCCGATCCAGCCGTTGGAGTGGCTCACTGAGCAGCATCAGGAGCAGGGGCCAGTTGCCTGCACCCGGAATGGCTACGGCCAGAACCAGGGCTGCCAGGAAGAGCCCGGAAATGATGCCACTCGCTCGAATTCCTGACGCCGATTCCGCATCTCCCATGGTGTGGAGGTCGGGGTGTGACCGCAAGTACGCGCGGGCCAGGAGGAGCATGAGGCTGGTGGCAAACAGGGTGCCGATGTAGATCAGCGGTTGGGCCCAGTCGGAGGGCATCTGGGTGGAGAGGGATGTGGCGACCGGCATCACCACGATGGTGAACATCCAGGCCACAGTCAGCCACAGCAGGCCCGGGTCAACGTGCTTGACGCTGCGGAAGAGCTTGTGGTGGTGCACCCAGAACACGGCAATGAGGACAAAGCTCAGCACGAATCCGAGCAATGCGTACTGTTCTTCGGCCAACCATTCGGCCGTGGTGCCGTTGTGGTCTGCAAGCTCACCCACGCTCTCCATCAGCGGGAGGATCAACAACGTCAAAGCAATCGCCACCACGGCATCCGTAAACGCCTGCAAACGCTCCGGTGACGACAGTTCCCGGCTTTTCGTGACCTGTGTCATGCCTCTGATTCTAGGGGCAGGCGGCTGGAAATCAGCGGGCTTGGTTTGGTGTGCGGTGCACTATCAAGGTGACTGCCGCCGTCGTGCACGAAAGGACGATGACGCTCAACGCCAAGGCCGGCCAGCCAAACGCCTGGAAGGCCAGGCCGCCGGCCCAGCCGATCACGCTGGAGCCCAGGTAGTAGGACAGGTTGTACAGGGATGCCGCCTGCGCCCTGCCCGTCGTGGCGATGGCCCCCGTCCAGCCTGAACCAACACTGTGGGCGGCGAAGAAGCCGCCTGTGAAAATCACCAGCCCGGCGAGGGTGGCTGCCAGGTTCTCCACCAAGGTCAGCGCCAGCCCCGCGGACATGATGGCAATTCCGGCCACCAGGACGTTGCGCCTGCCAAACCTCGTGGTCAGTCCAGCGGCCCACCGTGAGCTGACAGTGCCGGACAGATACGCAAGGAAGATCAGGCTCACTACAGTTGCAGGGAGCCGGAACGGATCTGCGTGCAGTCGAAACCCCAGGTAGTTGTAAACCGCTACGAAGCCACCCATGAGCAGGAAGGCCTGAAGGTACAAAGACACCAGTTTGGGATTGCTCGAGTGGCCTTTCAACGTCTTGAGTGCACCCCGGAATCCCAGCGCCGGGGCTGGACTAAAGCGTCGCTGCCTGGGCACGAGGACCAGGAACAAGACAGCGGACACAGTGGCCAGCAAGGAGACGGCAAGGGTCGCGGCACGCCAGCCCCAGAGCTCGCCCACTGGGCCGGCCACCAGGCGCCCGGCCAAGCCGCCCAACGTAGTTCCGGCTACATAGGTCCCGGCCGCCAACGCCGTGTGGACCTTGGTCACCTCCTCGTTGAGGTACGCGATGGCAATGGCGGGGATGCCGCCCAAAGCCATGCCTTCCAACGTGCGCAGCGTCATCAACATCGGCACGGTGGGCGCCAGGGGAACCAGCAGCCCCAGCAGCGTTGCCACGGCGATGCCAATGGCCATGGCGCGCACGCGGCCGATCCTGTCCGCCACGAACGACCACGGCAGCACGGTGATGGCAAGACCTGCGGTGGCAAGGGAAATGCTGAGTGCGGCCTCGGCTGCAGTGATCTTGAGGTCGTGGGCCATGAGGGGCAGGACAGCCTGTGTCGAGTACAGCTGGGCAAAGGTTGCAACTCCGGCAAGAGCCAGCGCTGCGAGAATCCGGCTGTATCCGCGGGAACCCCTGGCATGGCCGTCCCACGTTTCTGTGCTGCCGCTGGCAATGGTGTTGGTCACCCGGCAAGGGTAGGGCGCCAGAGACTCAGCTTTCCAATGCATGGGTTGCCTATAATTGATGCATCACAGCATGAATCCGGGACCGGCACCTTGGCGGCGGGCTGCTGCGGAAGGCGGAAGGGAGAACACCATGGAGCCGGACCACCACCAGCTCATTCAGCTTCTTCCGCTCCTGCCTGTCCTGGCGGAACTTGGCCGCACGGAACACATGACCGAAACAGCGGAGATCCTGGGCGTTCCACAGTCGACAGTGAGCCGTGCAGTGGCCAGGGCCAGTGCAATCGTAGGAGCGGACCTGCTGATCCGCGACGGCCGCGGCATCCGGCTCACCCCCGAGGCCAGAACACTTCTGCCCTACATCGAAGCAGCGCTGGAGAGTTTCCAGGCCGGCCTGGACAGGGTCAGGCACGAGTCTGACGTGGTGCGGGGCCGGATCGGTGTGTCCTTCCAACACACGTTCGGAGAGGCGACGCTTCCACTGCTCATCAGCGCGTTCCGCGGGCTCCACCCCTATGCGGTGTTCGAACTCTGGCAAGGCCCCCGCGACGATTGCCTGCAGCAGTTGGCCAGCGGCGAGATGGACTTCGCACTGACCGCACCCATTGCGCCCGAAGGCAAAGGCATCCGTTCCCTTCCGCTCTACCGGGAGCCACTCAGGGTGGTCCTGCACTATCGGCACCCCCTTGCCGCGCGGGCCAGCGTGCACCTTTCAGAGCTGCGCCACGACCCCTACATCACGCTTCCAGCCGGAGTTGGCCTGCGGGCACTCGGCGAGGCACTCCTGCGGGAGGCGGGCTTCCGCCCGCGGATCGCCTTTGAAGTCCAGGAATCCACCTCGGCCCGCGGGCTGGTTTCGGCCGGACTGGGGTTCAGCATCCTTCCGCCCGCCGGTCCCGGTTCAGGCACGGGACAGTTCCTGCCCAAAGCCGAACTTGGACTGGTTGAAGTGGCCATCGAATCCGACCTGGCGTTTCGGCAGATCGGCCTCGCCTGGCGGGAGAGAAGCTTCGAACCGGACGCTGTGCGGCTCTTCCGTGAACTGGTGGTCGCCGAGGGCGGAGAGTTGCTCGCGGAACTCGTCAGAGCCCGCTCAGGAACTCCCTGACCACATCCTTCGCTGACCCTTCCCGGGCCCGTTGCCAACCCGTCCCTGCCCAGAGGTTGAGCCGCTGCGGATCGCCGGCCGCGGAGGAGGCCGCCCTGACCGGTGCCGTGAGGTGATGGATGGCAGGGTAGCCCTCCGGTGCGTCCTGATGGTCGCGGACGAAATCGTTGACCAGGGCTCGGGCCATGCGCCCGGTGAAGGCCCGGGTCATGGCGGTTTGTGTGAACACGTGGTCGCCCAAGGCATCCTTGTGCGCCTGCCGGGCACCGCTCTCGTCAGTCCGAACCAGGGCGGTCCCGATTTGGGCCGCTGACGCCCCAGCCGCCAGCACCTCCCGTAGGCCGCGGCCGTCCATGACGGCCCCTGCCGCGATCAGGGGAACTCCGACGGCGGCACGCACCTGGGCGACCAGTTCCGCCGTCGTCCGGGCTGCCGGGGTTCCGGCTCCCGGGGCTCCCGCTGTTTCCGGAGTGCCCGGCAGGAAGGCAGCCGTGTGTCCGCCCGCGGAAGTGTGCTGGACGGCGAGGGCGTCCGGACCCTCTTCGGCGGCAGCCAAGGCCTCAGCGACGCTGGTCACGCTGGAAATGACGGTCGTTCCGGCCTTTTGGAGCGCGGTCACCACCTGTTTGCCAGGAAGACCGAAGGCGAAGCTGACGAACTCCACCGGGTCCGCGAGGAGGGCGTCGATTTTGTCCTGCCAGGCGTCGTCGTCATCAAGGCGCAAGGGAGGCAAGGCCACGCCGTACCGGGCGGCCTCAGGCTCAAGCTCTGCCCGGTAGGCCTCAAGCCTTTCCACTGCCTCCGGGCCGGGAGGGAGCTGGCGTGGGTCGGGTACAAAGACGTTCATGCCGAAGGGAATGCCGAGGGACCTGGCCGCTGCGATCTCGGCGCACATGGCCTCGGCGCTCTTGTAGCCGGCAGCGAGGAAACCCAGACCACCACCCTCGTGAACGGCCCGAGCCAAATCCGGTGTGGAGGTTCCGCCCGCCATGGGGGCAGCAATAAACGGTGTGTTGAACAGGGGATGTGGCATTGACAGTTTCTCCTCCGGGCGCTCCAAGCTAGTCTTTCACGGTGAACAATCTTGACTCTGCCCAGCATTCCCCTGCCCCATCGGAGGCCTTGAGTGGAACGGTCATCGGGCTCGATATCGGCGGCACCAAGACCCGTGGCGTACGGTTCCAAAATGGCGCGCCGGTCCGTGATGAAAGCGCCGGAAGTTCCAACGTGCAAAACGTCAGCAGGGAACAGGCAGCAGCGAACCTCGCCGAACTGTTCGGCAAAATCGGTGGCGGTGAAATTGACGAAGTCTATGCAGGCGCCGGCGGGATCGACACTGAGGAAGACGCGCAGGCGCTCGCGGACCTGATCGCCCCCCATGCGCCCGGGGCCCACATCACCGTGGTTCATGATTCCCGCCTGCTGTTGGCGGCCGGCGGCGCGAGTGCGGGCGTTGCCGTCATTGCCGGTACGGGCTCAGCTGCGTGGGGAAAGAATGACGCCGGGGAAGAGGCCCGGGCGGGTGGCTGGGGCTACCTTCTGGGCGACGAAGGAAGCGGCTATTGGCTGGGGCGTGAAGCCGTCCGACACAGTCTGAGGCGAATGAACCAAGGCTTGGAGCCGGATGCGCTCAGCCGTGCGCTGCTGGACTCCTGCGGAGTGGATGAACCGGGAAAGCTGATTGCCATGTTCCACTCACCGGACACCGGCCGCCGCTATTGGGCACAGCAGGCGAAGCTGGTTGTTGAAGCCGCCGACGCCGGAGACGACATCAGCCAAGCGATGGTGGAACAGGCCGGCAGGGACCTCGCTGACCTCGCCCGGCAAGCCGTTCGCCAGCTGGGAATGGATGGTCCGGTAATCCTCGGAAGCGGACTTGGCATGAACGTCCCCCGGCTGCAGGAGGCCTTCAAGGCCAAACTGGCAGAGGACGGGATTGTGGACGTCCGCATCCTGCAACAGGATCCGGTGTTTGGCGTACCGCGATTGGTGGCCGAGCAGCGGTCCTAGCGGGGGATTTTGTACAGCTGACGTCCCTGGAACGTCTCAGCGAGGGCATCAGCTGTACAAAAACTCAGCCCCGGGTTCTCGGGCGCAGCTTGACTCCGGGGAGCGGTGGAGCGGGTATGCGGCCTGCTTCCGGCCCGGCGTCGGGGCCGTGGCCTTGGACGAAGCCGAAGCGTGAGGCGGCGGCAGCAGCGTCGTCGAGCAATCCCTCCGCCTCCCATTCCTCGCGGGCCTTTTCCACTTCTTCGTGGGTCCGCCCCACAAAGTTCCACCACATCAGCAGGTCTTCGCCGAACGGCTCGCCGCCAAGGAGCATGAAGCGCGTGTCCGGCTCTGCTTCCACAGCAAGGCTGGTCCTGCCGGCACCGAGGTAAGCCAGGGGCCCGGCCTCAATGTCCTGACCGTCAATCACCAGGTGACCGTCCAGGACCAACACGGCGTGCTCGAAGTCCGGTCGCAAAGGGAGGTCCAGGGAGCCCGTGCCCGTGATGTCAACCCCAACAATCGGGCTGAACATGGTGGCAGGGGAGCGGTGGCCGGCAAATTCGCCCACCATGACGGTGGCGGTGAAGCCTTCGCCCACGGCTACCGGCAGGTCCCGGACCTGTTCGAAGGATGGCGCGCGGTGGCGGTGTTCGTCGGGCAGTGCGACCCACAATTGCAGGCCCCGCGACACCGGGAGTTCTTCCACTACGGGGCTCGATCCCGTACCGGTGGTCGCGGGGAGCACGGAGAATTCGGAGTGTGAGATGCCGTGGCCTGCTGTCATGATGTTCAGCTCGCCCGGCCGGACCACCACATCGCTGCCCACGCTGTCACGGTGCCGGACGGCTCCTTCGAGTGGCCACGTCACTGTTTGGAGTCCGCAGTGCGGGTGGGGGAGGACGCTCATGGCCACTCTGTCCGGACCGAAACTATCCAGGAAACACCACGCTCCCACGGTGGGCAGGCCACGCTGGGGCAGCGTCCGGAGGACGTTCATGGCCCGGACACCGCCTAGGGGGACTTCGCGTTCGGGCCACAACTGAACGCAAGGCCCTTGACCTTCGTGGGCGGCCGGGCAGACTTCCTGAGCCGGAGAAGTATCAAGATTGGTCATGTGTTCATCACCTGTGCATAAATGTTGGAAATTGAGCTAATCTGTTCCGTGTGAACAACGCCCTTTTGAGCTACCACGACGCCATCCTTTACCGTTCGGGTGAACCGTATCGTATCCTCGCCGGAGCCATCCACTACTTTCGGATCCATCCGGATCTCTGGCAGGACCGTCTGCGTCGGCTGAAGGCGATGGGCGCCAATACCGTCGACACCTACGTCGCCTGGAACTTCCACCAGCCTAAGCGCGATCGGGCCCCCGACTTCAGCGGATGGCGTGACCTCGGGAGGTTCATCGACCTCGCTTCGGAAGAGGGACTGGACGTCATCGTCCGCCCCGGTCCCTACATTTGTGCCGAGTGGGACAACGGCGGCTTTCCCGCCTGGCTGACCGGTATCCCCGGCATTGGCCTGCGATGCATGGATCCGGTCTTCACGGCGGCCGTTGAGGAGTGGTTCGACCACCTCCTGCCGGTCGTCGCATCGCGTCAAGCATCAGCAGGCGGGCCCGTGGTCGCCGTGCAGATCGAGAACGAATACGGCAGCTACGGCGACGACCACGAGTACATCCGTTGGAACCGGCGCGTCCTGGAAGAGCGCGGCATCACGGAGATGCTCTTCACAGCCGACGGCGGCAACGACTACTTCCTCGACGGCGGTTCGATCGAAGGAACGTGGGCGACTGCTACGTTGGGAAGCCGGGGCGACGAAGCCGTAGCGACGTGGCAGCGACGCCGGCCCGGCGAGCCGTTTTTTAATGTTGAGTTCTGGGGCGGCTGGTTCGACCACTGGGGCGAACTGCACCACCGACGAGACGCTGATGATGCCGCACGGGAAGCACGCAAGATGCTGGACCTGGGCGGTTCGCTCTGCGCCTATATGGCCCACGGCGGGACCAACTTTGGGCTGACCTCCGGCAGCAACCACGATGGCACCATGCTCCAGCCCACGGTCACCAGCTACGATTCCGACGCGCCCATCGCAGAGAACGGCGCCCTGACACCCAAGTTCCACGCCTTCCGCCGGGAATTCTTCCGCGCCCAAGGCATTCAAGAGCTGCCGGAACTCCCTGCGGAGTTGCTGGCCGACGCCCCGGTACTTCCGGCCCGGTCCCTGACCCTATCCGAGGGGCCGGCGCTGCTCGGTCTGGTCAGGAAAGCAAGCGGAGCCGTCAGCAGCGTCAAGCCGCTGAGCTTCGAGCAGCTTGGACTCGACGCCGGGATGGTCCTCTACGCTGCCGAAGCCATCCTGCCCGGACGAACCGGCGATCCCACCGAGAGCCGGCTAAAGATTACCGGACTGAACGACCGCGCCTACGTGTGGGTAGACGGTGACTTCGTCGGTGTGCTCGACGATGTCACCGGTGCTGAGGGGCTCGTCGTCACCGGCACCGGAGTTCCCGCCAAGCTGGAGATCCTCGTGGAGAACCTGGGCCGCATCAACTACGGCCCATTGACAGGCCGCGGCAAAGGCATCCTGGGCGGTGTCCTCATCAACCAGCGGTACACGTTCCATTGGACGCAGACACCGGTGCCCCTGGCCGACTGGAAGCAGGAAGACCTGGAAGGACTGGCCGGAGCCGACTTCGAGATTGGCGAACCGGCCGACACCTACCTCGCCCTGCCTGATTCCGGGAAGGGCTTCGTCTGGCTCAACGGCTTCCTGCTCGGCAGGTACTGGGAGAAGGGGCCACAAGTGACCCTCTACGCGCCCGCTCCGTTGCTGAGGCCCGGCAAAAACAGCATCAAGGTGCTGGAGCTTGGGAAGCCGGGGACCGTCGTCGAACTTCGCGAAATACCTGATCTGGGCCCCGTCGAAGCCGGGCCCATCGCGGCGGCCGAACTTCCCTAAGGGGATCTGGTCCAAGGAATTATGCTGGCTCCATGACCCTGCAGTTCGATACCCGCCCAGCCGCTTACGCCGTTATTGTCCGGGACGGGAAAATCCTGCTGGCCTATTGGAAGCAGGACGGAAAGGAAGGGTGGACGCTGCCAGGCGGAGGCCTGGATCTTGCCGAACACCCCGTTGACGGCTGCAAGCGGGAAGTTTTCGAGGAAACCGGCTACGAAGCGCGTATCGATGGCATGCTGGGGATCGACGTCGGCCACTGGCCCGGCGATATCCGCCCGGATGGTTCGGTGAAGGACTTCCAAGCACTGCGGCTGGTCTACGAGGCCACGGTGGTAGGCGGCGAATTGACCCACGAGGTGGATGGAAGCACCACCCATGCTGCCTGGATCGCCCTTGAAGACATACCCAAACTCAACCGGGTCTCCTTGGTCGACACTGCGCTGCGCCTCTACAGGGAGCGCCCGGCAGACGGGAAACCCAGCTAAATCAGTTTGCCGCAAGGCCTAGCCAAATCCCCGGTTGCTTGGTTACGCTGTACAACGTTGTCGGCTATTCAGTTGCCGGCCAGGATGCCGAGGGGGTGGATTTGATGATTGCAGCGATCTTGCGCGCCCCGCTCCCAGTTGCGGTGCGCCGTCATCAGCCCATCATTCCTGTCCCGGCATCAGCCTGCCAGAGCTAGGTGGCCGGGCCTCAGCAGAGGCTTCCATTGAACACTTTCGCTTCTTCAAGCAACCCCTTAAGCAGTTCCACCCTGCACCTTCGTGGTCCCGTCGACTACGGCTTCACCGAGGAAACTGCCGGATTTTTCCGCGCCAACGCCTCTTCCCACCTCCAACAAAACGCCAGACCGGGCCGCGTGGTCCGCTTGGACAGGAACCGGGTGCTGGTCGCTTCGGACGACGGCCTGCTCCACCTGCCCTATCCATCCCACGGGCTGGTGCCGGCTACCGGAGACTGGGTGTGGCTCGGCCACAACGCAGCGGGTGAGCCCGCCGTCGTCGAGGTTTTGCCGCGTCGTTCGGCGCTGAGCCGCAAGCGTGCCTTCGAAGCCTCTTCCGAGGAGCAGATCCTGGGCAGCAACATCGACATCGTCGCCGTAGTGGTTCCGGTGGACCGCCCTCTGACCCACAACCGCTTGGAACGGACCTTGGTTGCCGCTTGGGATTCCGGCGCCACGCCACTGGTGGTCATCACCAAAGCCGATCTTGCCCGGTTGGCGGACGACGTCGTGGGGGAGGTCATCCTGCAGGCAGCCGGTGTGGATGTCGTGACTACCTCGGCGGAGCAAGGCGACGGGCTGGACGAACTCAGGCAGCACATCCCCGCAGGGGCCACCCTGGTTTTCCTGGGGCCCTCCGGGGCAGGGAAATCAACCCTGATCAACGCGCTCGCCGGACGTGAGGTCCAACAGACAGGAGAGGTGCGGGCCGGTGACGGCAAAGGTAAGCACACCACCACGTCCCGGGAGCTGGTGCCGTTGGCCGATGGTGCTGTGCTGATGGACACCCCCGGGGTCCGCGGGTTCGGCCTGTTCGACGCAGACGAGGGGATGGAGGAGATGTTCGGCGACCTTGAAGAACTCTTCGCCGAGTGCCGGTTCGCGGACTGCGCCCACCAGGCCGAGCCGGGATGTGCGGTCCAGGAGGCGCTCGCGGAAGAAACACTCGATCCCCGGCGGTGGGCAAGCTACCTGAAACTGCAACGTGAGCTGGCTGCCCTGGCCAGGAAACATGACGCCGCTGCCCGCCGCGCCTACCAGCGTGAGTGGCATCAAAAGGTGGTGTCGGCCGAAAGGGGCCAACGCGCGGCGGAACGGTACAGGCACGACCAAGCTGAGGAGCGGGCCGGGAAAGGCAACAAGCGACGGAAACGCTGAACATTGCCGATTCATTACGGAAAACGTGGCGGCGCTGACATCGCCCGTGGTGCTGGCTAGGCTGGGTGAAGATTGCTTTGCAGCCAAGTAATAAGAGTGCATATGATCGTGTGGCTCTGCCGATGTTCTCGACCACAGATAGGTAAGCCCGGGTATGGCCGAAGCCATGATTGAGTTCCAGAGCGTCACCAAGCAATACCAGGGCGGGCAGCCGGCGGTGGACGCCCTCAGTATGTCCATCGATAAAGGCTCCATCACGGTGTTCGTTGGGCCTTCGGGCTGCGGCAAGACCACATCCCTGCGCATGATCAACCGGATGGTGGAGCCCACCAGCGGGACCATCACTGTGGCGGGCAGGGACGTTTCACAGGTTCCTGCGCCTGAGCTCCGCCGCTCCATGGGCTACGTCATGCAGTCGTCCGGCCTCCTGCCGCACCGCTCCGTCCTGGACAACATCGCCACCGTCCCGCGCCTCAACGGTGTTTCCAAAGCGGATGCGCGGAAGCGCGCAGTGGAACTCCTGGACGTCGTCGGATTGGCTTCGGCCCTCGGCAAGCGGTATCCGTCGCAACTCTCAGGTGGTCAGCAGCAGCGCGTCGGGGTGGCCCGGGCGCTCGCTGCTGATCCGCCCGTCCTGCTGATGGATGAACCCTTCAGCGCGGTGGATCCGGTGGTCCGTGACGAACTGCAACAGGAACTCCTGCGCCTCCAGCGTGAACTGGCCAAGACCATTGTTTTCGTCACGCACGACATCGACGAAGCAACGGTTCTTGGCGATAAGGTTGCGGTCTTCGCCGTTGGAGGGAAACTGGCCCAGTATGCTGCGCCGGAAGAAATCCTGAGGGCACCGGCCAACGATTTCGTGGCCTCCTTCGTGGGACGCGACCGCGGATTCAGGCACCTGGCTTTCACCGCAGCTGACGCAGTGACCCTGCACCCTGTCGCCATGGTCAGTCCTTCCGACGGTCATCATGCGGGCCGGGCATCGGGGGAGTGGGCCTTGGTGGTCGACGCCGACTCCCGCCCGTTGGGATGGTCCTCGCCGCGCGACGGTGCAGGTTTGATCCCGGGCGGATCGCTGTTCCGCAAGGGAGACACCCTGCGCCGCGCCCTGGACGCGGCGTTGTCGTCGCCGTCGGGTCTTGGCGTGGCAGTAGACGACGACGGCCGCGTGGCCGGAGTCTTGAAGGCGCCGGAAGTCCTGGCACTCATCGAAGAAGTCCGCCACCACAGGGAGGACGCCACCTGATGGAGTGGTTCCTCGACAACAGTGGCATGGTCCTGGGATTGGCTGGCCAGCACATGGTGCTCGCCATCATTCCCATGATCCTGGGCCTGCTGATTTCCATCCCGCTGGCCCAGCTCGCCAGGCGCAACAGCACGCTCAGGTCGATAGTGACCACCGCTACCTCTTTGCTGTACACCATTCCTTCGCTGGCACTTTTCATCATTCTCCCCACCATCCTTGGCACCAGGATCCTGGATCCGCTGAACGTCGTGGTGGCGCTGACCATTTATGCGGTGGCGCTGCTGGTCCGCGCGGCCATTGATGCGTTCGATTCCGTGGACGACGACCTCCGCAATGCTGCCGTTGCCATGGGGTTCAAGCCCCTGGCCCGTTTCTTCCAGGTTGACCTGCCCTTGTCCTTGCCGGTGTTGTTCGCAGGCTTGCGCGTGGTGTCGGTCAGCAACATCTCGTTGGTCAGCGTCGCCGCACTCCTTGGGGTGGGAAACCTCGGAGTTCTGTTCACTGACGGCCTGCAGCGTACCTTCATTACCGTTGTGGTGGTTGGAATCATCGCCATTCTTATCCTGGCTTTGCTGATGGACGCTGTCCTGGTGGTTCTTGAGCGGCTCCTGACTCCGTGGACCCGTGCCGCCGGCGGGAAGACTCCACGGCAGGACGGAACTGCGCTTCTCACCGAACCCAAGTCCGGGCCGGCCACTCCACACGCTGCTCTTCGCCCGGGCCCGGGGGCCTCTGCATGAACATCTTCGCCGAGACCATCGCCTGGCTGACGAGCCCCAAGAACTGGACCGGAAGCGGTGGCATCCCCACCCGCTTGATGGAACACCTGCAATACAGCGGACTCGTTCTCCTGATCGCCGCGGCCATCGCCGTACCCATTGGTCTTTACATCGGGCACACCGGCCGTGGCAGGGTGGTTGCGGTCGCCGTCGCCGGTGCGCTGCGTGCACTCCCGACCCTTGGTTTGCTGGTGCTGTTCGCCTTGCTCGCAGGCAGCGGCTTGATGCCGCCCGTCTGGGCTCTGGTCATTCTCACGGTGCCGCCATTGCTGGCCGGTACGTACGCCGGGATCTCCAGCGTCGATTCCACCGTGGTAGATGCTGCCCGCGCCATGGGCATGACCGAACTTCAGATCCTCTTCCGGGTGGAAGTCCCCAACGGACTGCAGGTGATGTTTGGTGGCATCCGCACCGCGGTCCTGCAAGTCATCGCCACCGTCTCGGTGGTGGCCTACCTGCCTCTGGGCGGACTGGGGCGCTACCTGTTTGACGGCCTCGTCCTGCAGGATTTCCCCCGGATGCTGGGTGGTTCCCTGCTCATTGCCGGGCTCGCCATCGCCGTAGACCTGATCCTGGCCGGGGTACAGCGGCTCGTCATCTCACCAGGCCTGACCCTCGACTCAAGCGGCCGCCAGAAGGCGTCCGACGATCCCACAGCCACAGCTCCCGCCGGGGCTGCCGTTCAAGGAGGTACACCATGAAGAACCCCGTCCCCATGACCCTTACACGCCGTGGTCTCGGCGGCCTCGCAGCCGGACTTGGTGTGGCCCTCGCGTTGAGCGCGTGTGGCGGAAGCCCCTTGGCCACGCCGTCCACCTCGGCACCCAGCGGATCCGCTGCCAGTGGCTCGCTGGTTGTCGGTTCGGCCGACTTCCCCGAGAGCCAGGTCATTGCCGAGATCTACGTTGGCGCGCTCAACGCCGCGGGTCTGACCGCCACCTCCAAGCCGAACATCGGTTCGCGCGAAATCTACTTCAAGGCAGTCCAGGACGGCTCCATCGACCTCGTCCCGGACTACTCCGGCAACCTCCTGTCCTACGTGGACACCGAAGCCAAGGAAGTTTCCGCGGAGGACGTCTACAAAGCGCTCCCGGGCAAGCTTCCGGATGGCCTCGCGGTTTTGGAACCGGCAAAGGCCGAGTCCAAGGACGCCATGGTGGTCACCAAAGCGACTGCGGAGAAGTACCAGCTGAAATCCATCGAGGACCTGGCCAAGGTCTGCAAGGACTTCACCATGGCAGCTCCGGCCACGTTTGAGACGCGGGCCTACGGCTTCCCGGGCCTGAAGGCCAACTACAACTGCGAGCTCAAAGGCCTCCAGCCCTTCAGCGACGGCGGCGGCAACCTGACGCTCCAGGCTCTGCTGGAGGACAAGGTGCAGGTAGCGGACATTTACACCACTACGCCGTCCATCGCAGATAACGACCTCGTGGTCCTGGAAGACCCGAAGAACAACTTCAAGGCCCAGCAGGTACTTCCGCTGGTCAAGGAGGCCAAGATGACGGACAAGGCCAAGGAAGCGCTCAACAACGTCTCCAAGATCCTGACCACGGATGACCTCATCAACCTGAACCGTGCGGTCAGCGGCGACCAGAAGCAGGCACCCAAGGACGCAGCAGCCGCCTGGCTGAAGGACAAGGGCATCGTTAAGTAACGCCTGACCAGAGCTGCGTACGACGGCGGTGACGGCCCCACGCGGGACCGTCACCGCCGTCGTCGTTTCTGTGAGTTAAGTCTCAGCTGAAGTCCATCACCCGTGTGGCATATTTGAGGGATGGCGAAATTCAAGCAGTCCACCAAGCTTCATAATGTCCTTTACGACATCCGTGGACCGATTCTTCAGGCCGCCCAACAGATGGAGGCAGAGGGTCACAGGATCCTCAAACTGAATATCGGAAACCCGGCTCCCTTCGGTTTTGAAGCGCCCGACGCCATTTTGGTGGACATGATCCGCCACCTGCCCAACGCCCAGGGTTACAGCGATTCGCGCGGGATTTTCTCGGCACGAACCGCTGTATCGCAGTACTACCAGACCCGTGGCATCCAGAACATCCACGTTGATGACATCTACCTTGGCAACGGCGTCAGCGAGCTCATCACCATGTCCCTCATGGCGCTCCTGGAAGACGGCGATGAGGTCTTGATTCCCACACCGGACTATCCGCTGTGGACTGCTTCTGTTGCTTTGGCCGGCGGGCGACCCGTGCATTACCTCTGCGACGAGGATTCCGGCTGGCAGCCCGATCTTGAGGACATGGAAGCCAAGATCACTCCGCGCACCAAGGGGATTGTGGTCATCAACCCCAACAATCCCACCGGCGCGGTGTACCCGGAAGAAACGCTCAAGAAAATCGTTGCTCTCGCCGAGAAACACGGCCTGGTGCTCTTTGCCGATGAGATCTACGAGAAAATCCTCTACGAGGACGCCGTCCACACCAACCTCGCCGGGCTCACCGGTGACGACGTCCTGTGCCTGACGTTCAGTGGCCTGTCCAAGGCCTACCGGGTCTGTGGATACCGCGCCGGTTGGATGGCTATCTCGGGGCCCAAGAAGGACGCCGCCGACTATCTCGAAGGCATCAACCTCCTGGCCAACATGCGTTTGTGTGCCAACGTTCCCGCGCAACATGCCATCCAAACAGCCCTCGGTGGATACCAGAGCATCAACGACCTCATCCTGCCCGGCGGCAGGCTCCTGGAACAGCGAAACAAGGCCTACGACCTGTTGAACGCCATTCCCGGTGTCAGCACCCAGCAGGCCAGGGGCGCACTGTACTTGTTCCCGAAACTGGACCCCGAGGTCTACCACATCCGGGACGACGAAAAGTTTGTCCTCGATTTGTTGAAGGAACAGAAAATCCTGGTTTCCCACGGCCGGGCTTTTAACTGGGTGCGCCCGGACCACTTCCGGATGGTCACCCTGCCCAACGTCAAAGACATTGAAGAGGCCATTGGCCGCATGGCGGACTTCCTGTCGAGGTACCCGGGCAACTAGCCTGAGGTCCATGGTCGTTCCATGAGGGCGCGGCCCTGCGGAAAGGCACACCCCATGGCTGTTGCAGTTGAATTTGCCAAGAGTCCCGCTGAGGTATTGAGGGTCGGGCCCGGGTTCACGCTGGCCGGCGTGGACCCGGACTCAACCCCCGGGTATCCCGGCGCAAAAGCTGACGGCAAGGCGTTGCTGGAAGCCCAGGACGCACAGATGGCAGAACTGCAGGAGAAGCTCTTTGCCCAAGGCCGTTTTGGCAGCCCCAAGAGGCTCCTGCTGATCCTGCAGGCGATGGATACCGCCGGCAAGGGTGGCATTGTCAGCCATGTGGTGGGTGCCATGGACGTGCAAGGCGTTCAAGTGTCGGCGTTCAAGGCGCCCACGGACGAGGAAAAGTCGCACGACTTCCTGTGGCGGATCGAGAAACAATCTCCCGCAGCCGGAATGGTGGGGGTTTTTGACCGCTCACACTACGAGGACGTCCTGATCCATCGCGTGCATGGTTGGGCGGACGATTCGGAGTTGGAACGCCGTTACGCAGCCATTAACGACTTCGAAGCCCGCCTCGCAGACCAGGGCACCACCATCGTCAAAGTCATGCTCAATATCAGCAAGGACGAGCAGAAAGAACGGCTTGTCGCCCGCTTGGACGATCCCAGCAAACACTGGAAGTACAGCAGCGGCGACCTTGCCGAACGTGCGTTCTGGGACGACTATATGGACGCCTACGGTGTTGCTTTCGAGAAAACGTCAACAGATACAGCACCCTGGCACGTGGTTCCGGCGAACAAGAAGTGGTACGCGCGCATCGCAGTGCAACAGCTGCTGCTGGATGCCCTTGAAGGCCTCCAGTTGGACTGGCCCAAGGCCGAGTTCGACGTCGCTGCGGAACGCGCTTTGGTGGTGGCTTCCTAGGAATCCGCACCCTGGGCTGCTCGATGCTGTCCTGCTTGGGCGTTACTGCGCGGCAGCACCGGCGTCGTTGCTTGCGTCCCGGGCGGTAGCCAGGCGTTTGCGGGCGCCCTCCAGCCAGTCCTCGCAGCGTTTGGCCAGTGCTTCGCCCCGTTCCCACAGGGCCAAGGATTCTTCCAGGCTGGCACCCCCTGCCTCCAAGCGGCTGACGACGCCCATGAGTTGCTCCCGGGCTTCCTCGTAGCTCAACGAGTCGAGGGATTCCGGTGAAGCTGCGGATGAGTTGTTCTCGGTCATGATGTCCTTTGTGTTCGGTGATGATGATGGTGACCGGTTCATCAACGGTCCACTATGTGTCCTTGGCCCGTGGAAACTGCCCTGAAGCGACCTTCGGCTACTCGAATCGCCAGTGCGGTTCCGTCGGGGGCTTCCTCTGGACTGCTCACTACTGTGTGCCCGGCCTGGTCCTCACCAACAATCTGGACCACGGCGTAGCCGCGGTCCAGTGTTTTTTGCGGAGACAGGGCCCTGACCTGTGCGCGCAAGTGGTGGACCTGATCCAGGGCCCGGACGACGGCCGTGTTGACTGCCGAATGGGAGCGCCGTTGCAGCCGATGGATGTCATCCGCCCGGGCGTCCACCATGGAAGCCGGCGTCGCCAGGACCGGCCGTGACTTCAAGGCATGGAGGCGGTCCGTCTCCCGGTCCACCATCCTGCCGATGCTTCTGCGGAGGTGGTCCCTGGCCTGACGGACCATGGCCAGTTCCTCGGCTACGTCAGGAACTATCCGCTTGGCGGCATCGGTGGGCGTTGACGCGCGAAGGTCCGCCACGTCGTCAAGGATGGGTCGGTCGGCTTCGTGCCCGATCGCACTGACAACCGGAGTGGTGGCGGCAGATACCGCGCGGATGAGGTCCTCGTTGCTGAACGGGAGGAGGTCTTCCAACGCCCCACCTCCGCGTGCCATGACAATGACGTCTACCTGAGGGTCTGCGTCGAGCTTCTTCAATGCTGCGATGATCTGAGAGACAGCGGTGTTGCCTTGGACAGCGACTTCGTGGACGTCGAACTCAACCGCCGGCCAGCGCAACGCAGCATTACGCAGGACGTCTTTCTTGGCGTCCGAGTCCCGGCCGGTGATGAGGCCGATGCGGTGGGGGAGCAGCGGCAGCTTGCGTTTCCGGGAGTCAGCGAACAGGCCTTCGGCCGCGAGGGCTTGCCTCAGCCGTTCAATCCGCGCCAGCAGGTCACCGAGGCCCACCGGACGGATGTCCTTGACGGACATGTTCAGGCGCCCTGTTTTGACCCAGAAATCCGCCTTGACCAGGGCAACCACGCGGGATCCGCGTTCAAGGGGTATTTTTTGACGGTCCAACACCGTGGACCACACCGACGCCGGCAGGGAAATCTCGGCGTCAACATCACGCAGTGTCAGGAAGGCGTTGCCGCCCCGGCGGTTCAGCTCAATAACCTGGCCTTCGATCCACGCCGCCGGCGCACGCTCGATGTGGGCTTTCAGCTTGCGGGACAGCAGTTGGAGCGGCCAGGGGTTATCGGGGCTGGTTTCGGCCGCCGTCCCGGGCAGTGTTGATTCCGGAGTCGCTTCAGCGGACATGGGCGGTCCGTGCCTGTTCCAGTCTCCGTGATTGCTGCTGCATGATGTGTCCTCGCTCCGGGATGCGGTCTTGGTTGCCGGCCGCCTTCCAACTCTATCCATAGCTTCCATGCCGACCCCGACATTTTTCCTCTCATGTGGACAGACCTAGGATGGTGGCACAGCCCACGACCCCGAGGACGACGTTGCGTACTTTTGTTTCAGCACTGGGAGTGATCCTCGCCCTTCTGCTCACAGCCGTCGCTGTTCCTGCGGCGTGGGTGGACCAGAACATTGTCAAAGAAGAGGGATTCGTTCGGATCGCCGGCTCGCTGGGCAGCGATCCCGAATTCCAGAACCGTTTGGCTAAGGCCGCAGTGGGCACCTTTGAGTCCTCCGTGGATCTGCCCGGCCCCATCCAATCCCTGGCGGCCGACGCGCTCCGGAACGCGGCCACGGGCATGCAGTCGTGGAGTGACTATCCGCAAGCCTGGGAGGAAACCGTACGGAACAGCCACAGGCTGAACTTTGGGACGGTCGCCCGGGCGGAAGAATCGGCGGCGTCCACAGCACTCGTGTTGGACATAGGGCCCCTTGTGCGGCTGATCCGTGATCATTTTGCCGAGGCTACGCGGATCAGGCTCAATGTCCCCGCGGAGAGCCTTGTCTCTCTGGGGGAGCCTTCGCACCGGCAACTCGTGGAACGCGTGGCAGCCTTCGCGCCGCTGTGGTGGATAGCCGCTGCCGGGGCGCTGGTGTCTGCCCTTCTGGCATTGGCGGCGGCACGACGACGGTCGCTGGCTTTGGTCTTCCTTGGGCTGGGGGGATTGGCGCTGGCAGCCCTCTGGACGGCGGGAGCAGACCTCGCTGGTGGAATGGTCGGAAGCCTTGCCAGCGCCAACGGCGTGGCAGAACTGTTCAAGAACGAGTTCCTCACCACGGCCCGCAACGGTTTTGGCCAGTGGGTATGGATCGCAGCGTTGGTGTCCGGGGCCGTCCTGGTGGTGGGCGTCATAGCGGGAGTGGTCTCAGGGCGACGAGGGTCACGTTCGGCCCGAAGTTAAAGGCCGGGCCGGTAGCATGGAGACATGACCAGCACAGCAGTTTCCATTCCTATGCCCACGGTGCCGCGCAGACGGCGATCTCCGGAAGAGGTACAGGCAGCGGCACCCGTCACGGGTCCCAAGAAGGTTCTGCTGGCGGCGCCGCGCGGCTATTGCGCCGGAGTGGACAGGGCAGTCATTGCTGTAGAAAAAGCCCTTGAGCACTATGGGCCTCCGGTCTACGTCCGCAAACAGATCGTGCACAACGTCCATGTGGTCAGCTCCCTTGAGGAACAGGGAGCCATTTTCGTCGAGGAAACAGATGAGGTCCCCGAGGGCGCCTTGGTCATTTTCTCCGCGCACGGTGTATCTCCGGCTGTGGTCCAGTCTGCTGAAGACCGCGGTCTCCGTACCATCGACGCCACCTGCCCGCTGGTCACTAAAGTTCACAAGGAGGCTGTGCGCTTCGCCAAGGATGACTACGACATCCTCCTGATCGGCCACGAAGGCCACGAGGAAGTCGAAGGAACAGCCGGTGAAGCACCGGATCACATCCAGATCATCAACGGCCCGCACGAGGTGGACAAGGTCACCGTGCGCGACCCCGAGAAGACCATCTGGCTCTCCCAAACGACGCTGAGCGTGGACGAAACCATGGAGACGGTCCGTCTCCTCAAGGACCGGTTCCCGACCCTCCAGGACCCGCCCAGCGACGATATTTGCTATGCCACCACCAACCGCCAGGTGGCCATCAAGAAGATTGCTCCCCAAGCTGACCTCGTGATCGTGGTGGGTTCAGCGAACTCGTCCAACTCCGTGCGCCTGGTTGAGGTTGCCTTGGAGTACGGCGCCAAGAGCTCATACCGCGTGGACTTCGCCAACGAAGTGGACGAAGCCTGGTTCGAGGGCGTCGCCACGGTCGGTGTGACCTCGGGTGCCTCTGTCCCTGAAGTACTCGTCAAGGATGTCCTGCGGCTGCTGGCTGACTACGGCTACGGCGAAGTGCAGGAAATCGTGACGGCGGAGGAAGATCTCCTCTTCTCACTTCCCAAGGAGCTGAGGGCCACGTTGAAGAAAGCCGGCGATGTGACGCGTGCACTCGGCGGCCGCGGGAACCGGGCAACGTCCTAACGCCCCTCGCTCCACACTACGAACTCAAAGAAACCGGCCCGCAGCCATCGGCTTCCACAGGGGAAGCGGTGCTGCGGGCCGGTTTCGCTATGCCGCGGACTCTTCGTCCTCCTCAGCCAGAAGCTCAGGAGCTGCCAAAGCGCGGGGGACAACCTCAACGGACATCGGCGCCGCAAGGCCGGCATCGTCCATGGTGTTGAGCTTGCGCGCGGTCGGCAGGACCCGGGCTTCCAACGTGCCCACCATCGCGTTGTAGCGGTCCACGGACGTCTTCAGGGAACTGCCCAGCTTGCCGACATTTTCACCCAAAGTACCCATGCGCTCGTACAGCTGCTTGGCGAGCTCGAACAGTTCGTGGGCGCTGTCCGTGAGCACATCCTGACGCCACGTGAAGGCCACCGACTTGAGGACCGCCAGCAGGGTCCCGGGCGAGGCCAGCACGACGTTCCTTGACAGGGCATACTCAAGAAGGCCCGGGTCAGCTTCCAGGGCAGATGCCAGGATGGACTCAGCCGGGAGGAAACAGATCACCAGCTCGGGGGAGTTCCCCGGAATGTCCCAGTACTTCTTGCCCGCCAAGGCATCGATGTGGGACTTCAGCGCTTTGGCGTGCTGGGACAGCAAGGTCTTTGAATCATGGTTGCTGGCAGGTGCCACCGATTCCCCAAAGGAACCGTCTCCGTGCAATTGTTCCTGGGCGGAGAGGTAGGAGGCGAGCGGGACCTTGGCGTCCACCACCAATTGCTTGCCACCTGGCAATTGGACTACGAGGTCCGGGCGAAGTGTGTTCTCGGTCCGGCCTGAATGCACCTGCTCATGGAAGTCCACGTGCCTCAGCATCCCGGACGCCTCCACCACCCTGCGGAGCTGCACTTCACCCCATTGGCCGCGGGCGCTGTTGGAGCGCAGGGCCGAGGCCAGGGCGTGTGTGGACCGCAGGAGCTGCTCGTCGGACAACCGGGCATCCTGCAGTTGCTGGGCAAGCTGGCCGTATTGCTCTACCCGGTCACGCTCCAGAAGCGATACCTGCTGCTGTACCGCGGTGAGTTTCTCAGCCACAGGAGCGAGCGCGCGCAGGACACTGCCATCTCCGTTCCTCGAAGCCGTCAACTCCCGGTTCTGTGTGAACAAAAGGCGCCGTTCGGCGTCGGCCGCTGCCAGCTGTGCGGTCACCTCCGAGAGGCGCGCCGATACGGCGTCGAAGTCTTCTTCCAAGCCGGCGCCCCGGCGTCGAAAGACGACGTAGCCTGCCGCCAGGCCCACGGCGGCGCCGATCAACAGCATGAGCAGGGCCAAAACCAATCCAAATCCATCCATGAGGCAACCCTGTCACAGGGGTACGACAGTTTTAGTGAAGGGACCGCCCGGGGCGGCTGACACAGGGACGAACAAGCACTGGCAAGGTTCCAGCGGGTAGAATCAATGCTCGTGGCTCTTACTATTGGCATCGTCGGACTGCCCAACGTCGGCAAATCAACCCTTTTCAACGCACTGACCCGTAATCAGGTGCTCGCAGCGAACTATCCGTTCGCGACGATCGAGCCCAACGTCGGTGTGGTCAACCTGCCGGATCCGCGTCTGGCGAAGCTGGCCGAGATCTTCGGTTCGCAGAAACTGCTGCCAGCACCCGTGTCCTTCGTGGATATAGCCGGTATCGTGAAGGGCGCCTCGGAGGGCGAAGGACTTGGCAACAAGTTCCTCGCCAATATCCGCGAGGCAGAGGCCATCGCCCAGGTAGTCCGCGTGTTCGATGACCCTGATGTCATCCACGTCGACGGCAAAGTTGATCCGCGCTCAGACATGGAGACCATCAACACCGAGCTGATCCTGGCCGACCTTCAGACCATCGAAAACGCCATCCCGCGTATCGAAAAAGAAGTCAAGATCAAGAAGCGCGAAGCTGCCGAGCTGGCGGCCATCAAAGCGGCCCAGGCAGTGTTGGAACGCGGCGACACCATCTTCTCCTCGATCAAGAGCGACAAGCTGGAGATGGGGCACCTCAAGGAGCTCGGACTTCTCACCGCCAAGCCTTTCATCTATGTCTTCAACGCGGATGAGGGCATTCTTGGCGACCCGGCAAAGCAAGAAGAACTGCGGGCGATGGTTGCCCCCGCAGATGCAGTCTTCCTGGACGCAAAGCTTGAGTCCGACCTCGTGGAACTCGACGAGGAAGAAGCCCGCGAGATGCTGGAAATGAACGGCCAGAGCGAGTCCGGCCTCGACCAGTTGGCCCGCGTTGGTTTCCACACCCTTGGCCTGCAGACATACCTGACGGCCGGCCCCAAGGAAACCCGTGCGTGGACCATCCGCCAGGGTGACACCGCTCCCCAGGCCGCAGGTGTGATCCACTCCGACTTCCAGCGTGGCTTCATCAAGGCCGAGGTTGTCTCCTTCGACGACCTCATCGACGCCGGTTCCATGGCGGAGGCAAAGTCCCGCGGCAAGGTACGGATCGAAGGCAAAGAATACGTGATGGCCGACGGCGACGTGGTGGAGTTCCGCTTCAACGTCTAAGTCGTTGCGCACGCCGCAGAATTTCGGAAGGGCCCTGGTTCGACAGAACCGGGGTCCTTTTTTGCCCAAAAATCGTCCTGTCCTGCTGTCAGACAGCGAATGCTACCACCGAGTAGTGTTTGACTTGAAATTCCCGCCAATTTAGGCATGTGTAGGTTGCGGAACGGTTACAGTTTGGCCAGCATGTCCCAACATCCGGACGCAATGTGGGTAGGCTTACACACACATGTAGGCAACGTCACAGTAGGAAACTGTGCCTGTGCCTGGGGGAAATCACGAATTTCTCCTGCTCAACTCCACGACTCATAGGAGGCGGAATGCGTTTCTCGCGCACTTCCAAAGCTCTAGGCGTAGCGGCGATCATCGCCCTCGCAGTGACCGGTTGCGGCGGCGGTGGCGGCACCAGCACAAACAGCTCTGCCGCAGCTGACCCGAACAAGGTCATTTCCGCATACAGCAACGAACCGCAGAACCCGCTGCTTCCGGCCAACACCAACGAGGTGTACGGTGGCCGCGTCGTCGAGCTGCTGTTCGAAGGCCTTCGCGCCTACGACTCGGACGGCAAGCCCGTCAACGCTCTGGCGGAGTCGATTGAGACAACCGACTCGCAGAACTGGACCATCAAGGTCAAGTCCGGCGCCAAGTTCACCAACGGTGAAGCCATCACGGCCAAGACGTTCGTTGATTCCTGGAACTTCGCCGCGCTGAGCACCAACCTCCAGAACAATGGCTTCTTCTTCGAGTCCATCGAGGGCTACGCCGACGTCAGTGCAGTCACCGAGACCACCGGCGCCGATGGCAAGAAGACCTCCACGCCGGCACCGACGGCCCAGACCATGTCCGGCCTGGCTGCCACTGACGACCAGACCATCACGGTCAAGCTCGGCCAGCCTGAGGCTGACTGGTCGCTGCGCCTCGGTTACTCCGCCTTCTACCCGCTGCCTTCCGAGGCTCTGAAGGACCCGAAGAAGTTCGGCGAGAACCCCATCGGCAACGGCCCGTACAAGTTCGAGAAGGAAGGTGCCTGGGTACACGACCAGTCCATCTCCCTGGTCAAGAACCCTGACTACACCGGCCCGCGTGCTGCCAAGAACGGTGGCGTGACCTTCAAGTTCTACACCGATCCGGGCCCCGCATACACGGATCTCCAGGCCGACAACCTCGACATCACGGACGTTGTTCCGTCGAACGCGTTGAAGACCTACACCACGGACTTCCCGGACCGTAACTCCACGCGCCCGAACGCCAACAACGCCACCCTGAACATCCCGGGCTACAACCCGAACTTCCAGGGTGAAGCCGGCCTCCTGCGTCGCCAGGCACTGTCCCACGCCATCAACCGTGAAGAGATCACCAAGGTCATCTTCAACGGCACGCGTACCCCGGCCACCGAGTTCACGGCTCCCGTGCTCGACGGCTACAACGACGCCATTCCCGGCAGCGACGTCCTGAAGTTCGACGCGCAGAAGGCCAAGGATCTCTGGGCTGAGGCCGAGAAGATCAAGCCGTACGACGGTTCCAAGCCGCTCCTGATCGCCTCCAACACTGACGGTGGCAACAAGGAATGGATCGACGCCGTTGCCAACGGTTTCAAGAACAACCTCGGCATCGAGGCTGAAATCCAGCCGTTCGCTAAGTTCGCTGAAGTTCTGGACCTCCGCAAGTCGCAGTCCCTCCCGGGCCTGACCCGCGCTGGCTGGCAGGGTGACTACCCGTCGCTCTACAACTTCCTCGGACCGGTATGGGCAACCAACGCCTCGTCCAACTACGAGAAGTACTCGAACGCTGAGTTCGACAAGCTCCTCAAGGAAGGCCTGGCTGCCAAGACGCCTGAAGATGCCAACAAGAAGTTCAACGAGGCACAGGAGATCCTGTTCAAGGAACTCCCGGGCTTGCCCCTGTGGTACCGGGCGACCCCGATCGTATGGAGCAACAACGTTGTGTCAGCTGAAACCGGCTGGAATGGCGGCGTCCGCTACTTCGACATCGAGGCCAAGTAGTCTCCAGGATCTGAACTTGCCTTAGGGCAAAGGGGGTCCGGCCAACGTGCCGGGCCCCCCTTGCTTGCTTGGCAGGAAGGCACACATGACACACCAATGCCCCACCACCGGAGAGGGGTGACCCATGGTTCGCTTCATTTTCCGTAGACTCCTCCAGGTCATCCCGGTATTCCTGGGGACCACGCTCCTCGTCTACTACATGGTCTTCGCACTACCCGGCGACCCGATTGCCGCCCTCTTCGGAGATCGTCAGCCGCCGCAGAGCGTCATCGACGCCCTGCGGGCCCAGTACAACCTGGACCAGCCGTTCTGGGTTCAGTACGGGCTCTTCATCAAAAACTTGTTTACATTCAACCTCGGCGTTGACTTCACCCAGCAGCCCATCGCTGACTCCCTGGCCAGGGCGTTCCCTGTGACGGCAATGCTCGCCATCGAAGCCCTCATTATCCAGGCCGTGTTCGGCATCGCCTTCGGTGTTTTCGCCGGGCTGAAGAAGGGCAAGCTCTTCGACTCCACCGTTCTGGTCGTTTCGCTCCTGGTGATCGCAGTTCCCACCTTCGTTTTGGGCTTCGTCTTCCAGCTGGTGTTTGGTGTCCAGCTTGGCTGGGCCAAACCTACCGTGGGCGCCAACGCCGACTGGGGCAACCTGATTCTTCCGGCAATTGTGCTGGGGCTCGTCTCCTTCGCCTATGTCCTCCGGCTGACCCGCGCCTCTGTCAGCGAGAACATGAACGCGGACTATGTCCGCACAGCGACAGCCAAGGGCTTGTCCCGGCCCCGCGTCGTCATGGCCCACATCCTCAGGAACTCGTTGATCCCGGTGGTCACCTACCTGGGTGCCAACCTTGGCGGGCTCATGGGCGGCGCCATCGTTACCGAAGGTATCTTCAACGTCCCCGGAGTGGGTAACAAACTCTTCCAGGCCATCCAGCGCAGCGAAGGCCCCACCATCGTTGCCATTGTGAGTGTCCTGGTCCTGGTTTTTGTTATCACCAACCTCTTGGTTGACCTCCTGTACGCCTGGCTTGACCCGAGGATCCGCTATGACCAGTAATAATGAACACTTTGTGGCTCCCGTCGAGGAGACACCGCTTCTGGCCACTGACGCTGTCAAGACAGATCAGGCGCCCCTGAGCCTTTGGGCAGATGCGTGGCGCAAGCTTCGCCGTCGGCCCATGTTCATCGTCTCCTCGCTGTTGATCCTTCTTCTTGTGATCGTTGCCGTGTTCCCGGGGCTGTTCACCAGCGTCGAACCCAACAATGACTGCCAGTTGGCCAACTCCGAGGGCGCACCCACTGCCGGCCACCCTCTGGGCTTCACCCTGCAGGGTTGCGACGTCTATTCCCGCGTGATCCACGGTACGCAGGCTTCCCTGTCTGTGGGTGTCCTGTCCGTACTTGCCGTTGTCATCATCGGCGTCACCCTCGGTGCGCTGGCCGGTTACTACGGTGGCTGGCTGGACTCCGTCCTTGCACGACTCGGCGATATCTTCTTCGCGTTGCCGATCATCCTGGGCGCCTTGGTCATTACGCAGCTGCCGTTGTTCCGTGAGAACAGGAGCGTCTGGACAGTGGTCCTGACAATATCCCTGCTTGCCTGGCCCCAAATGGCGCGTATCACCAGAGGTGCCGTCATTGAGGTCCGTAACGCGGACTTCGTTACGGCGGCCCGGTCACTGGGCGTGTCCAAATTCGGCGCCTTGGTGAAGCACGCCCTTCCGAATGCCTTGGCGCCCGTGATTGTGCTGGCCACGTTGGAATTGGGCGTTTTCATCGTCTTGGAAGCCACGTTGTCCTTCCTTGGTGTCGGGTTGCCCGGGAGCGTGATGTCGTGGGGTAACGACATTTCCGCGGCCAACGCATCCATCCGCACCAACCCGGGAATCCTGCTCTACCCGGCAGCCGCCCTGTCCATCACCGTCCTGAGCTTCATCATGCTTGGCGACGCCGTCCGCGATGCTCTTGATCCCAAGAGCCGTCAGCGCTAAGGAGGCGAACATGACTTCTGCGAACATCAGAATTGATGAAGCCACGGCATCAGTACGGCCCATCCTGGAGATCAAGGACCTGGCCATCACTTTCAAGACCGGTTCCGGTGAGGTCAAGGCGGTAAAGAACGCCCACTTGACCATCATGCCGGGCGAAACGGTCGCCATTGTGGGGGAGTCGGGCTCCGGAAAGTCGACGACGGCGCTGGCCGCCATCGGCCTCTTGCCCAACAACGGCCGAGTCTCCGCAGGCCAGATCCTGCTCGACGGCGAAGACATCGCCCACGCGTCGGAAAAGCGCATGATCGAGCTCCGCGGCAGCCATATCGGCATGGTTCCCCAGGACCCCATGTCCAACCTGAACCCGGTCTGGAAGATCGGTTACCAGGTTCGGGAAACCCTGAAGGCCAATGGCCGCCCGGACGGTCCTGAGGACGTTGCCCGCGTCCTTGCGGAAGCCGGACTCCCCGACGCTGCACGGCGTGCCAAGCAATATCCGCATGAGTTCTCCGGCGGCATGCGCCAGCGTGCGCTGATCGCCATCGGCCTGAGCTGCCAACCCAAGCTCCTCATTGCCGATGAACCGACGTCGGCCTTGGATGTCACGGTGCAACGCAGGATCCTGGACCACTTGGACACCATGACCACTGAACTCGGCACCTCGGTGTTGCTGATCACGCACGACCTCGGCCTTGCCGCCGAACGTGCTGACAAAGTGATCGTCATGTACCAGGGCAACGTGGTGGAGGCCGGTCCCTCGCTGGAACTGCTCCGCAACCCCCAGCACCCCTACACCCGTCGCCTGGTCGAATCGGCGCCGTCCCTGGCATCGCGTCGTATCCAGGTGGCCAAGGAGCAGGGTGTGGAAGCCGGCGATCTTTTGGCGCCCGTAGCTGCCGCACAAAGCCGGGTCCAGGACGAGGTCCTCCAGATCAAGAACCTGCGCAAGATCTACAAACTGCGTCAGGGACTGGGGCAGACGTCCGATTTCGCTGCTGTTGACGATGTCAGCTTCAGCGTCAAGCGTGGGACCACGACGGCGATCGTGGGCGAGTCCGGCTCGGGCAAGTCCACTGTTGCCAAGATGGTTCTCCAGCTTGAGAAGCCCACTGAGGGCCAGATCATCTTCGACGGCGTGGATACTGCGGGGTTGAAAGGCAAGGAGCTCTTCAAGTTCCGTCGCCGCGTGCAGCCCATCTTCCAGGATCCGTACGGATCCCTGGACCCCATGTACAACATCTTCAGGACCATCGAAGAGCCGCTGCGAGTGCACAAGATCGGGAATGCAGCCAGCCGCGAGAAGAAGGTCCGCGAGTTGTTGGACCAGGTGGCTTTGCCACAGTCCATGATGCAGAGGTACCCTAACGAGCTCTCAGGCGGCCAACGGCAGCGTATCGCCATTGCGCGTGCTCTGGCGTTGGACCCAGAAGTCATCATTTGCGATGAGGCTGTGTCTGCGCTTGACGTCCTGGTGCAAGCACAGGTCCTGAACCTGCTGGCAGACCTTCAGGACAACCTTGGCTTGACCTACCTGTTCATTACCCACGACCTCGCCGTTGTACGCCAGATTGCGGACCACGTCTGCGTCATGGAAAAGGGCAAGCTGGTGGAGACGGGCAGTACTGACGACGTCTTCGACAACCCCCGTGAGGCGTACACCCAGGCACTCCTGGACGCCATCCCGGGTGGGTCGCTCCTGCTGCCGCCCGCGGTGGCCTGACCGGCGTCGAACGTTTGATCGCTGGATAGCAGAAGAGCCGGTGGTTCCCGAAAGGAAACCACCGGCTCTCGCTGTTTAACGTGCCCGCTACGGAACCGCTACGGCACCGCGGCGATGCTGTCCGGGCGGGCCGTGAGGCCCAGGGCTGTGAGTTCGCGGGCCAGGACGGCGCCAAGCTTGACGTGCCCGGACGGCTTGAGATGCACGCCGTCCTGGAGATCGCCAACTGCGTTGAAACGGGTGAGCCAGTCGCCAGTGCTGACGAAGGGAACACCGTGCTTCGCGGCAACGCGTCCCAGCAGCGCATCCACTTCGGTACGGCGGCCGCCTCCGTGGTCAGCGCCGCGTGCCAAGGTTCCGATCATGGCCACGGTGGCCCCGGGGTAGCGCTTCTTCAGGGCCGCGAGCAGACGCTCGGCATTGCTGGTGATCTGCGCATCCGTAGCCTTCTGCGAGGCATCGTTGCCGCCGCCTTGCACCACAATCAGGGGCGGATCTCCGTAGGGGAGTATCCAGTCTCCACGCTGCAACGCATCGATGTAGTTGCCTGTCTTGCCGTTGGCGGCCACGAAGCCGGTGCCACCCATGCCCACCACGTGCAACTTGTATCCCAGGGCAGCGATGCCCTGCTGGGGCCAGGAGTCTTTGGGCATGGCCTGGGAATCACCGATCAGGACAGCCGTGTGGCGTACATCGGCCAGCACCAGTTCATTGCGGTTGTTCGCCGGGTTCTTGAAGAGGGAACCAACCGGCAGGTCCAGGGCGCTGGGAGTCGGGGCCGTCCTCAGCGGCGGAGCTGCAGCCGTTTGGGCGGGCCCGGGCGCGGCGGAGCGCGTGGGGGTGGAAACAGGGGTAGCTGGGCTGGGTCCGCAGCCTACTGCCAGAACGCCGACGGCGATCAATGGTGCGAGCAAGCGGAACGCGGCCGAAGATTGTCGCATCGATGGTTCTCCGTGTGGCACTGGTTCTGCAGCAATCATGGGGCACGAAGCCAGGAAAATCCAGCATCTGGAGTAGCGGTTGTTAAAGCGTGACACGATGTGAGCCGGGCCACATTCAGGCGGCGAATGGCTTGCTTTTTAGGCTGGGAAATGCAACTGCGTTTAGACTGGATGCAGGTGCCCTGTGTCCCGGGGTCTTTTCGCTGTGTGTTCCGATCAAGTCGATCAGGTATGCGCGCGGATACAAACAGCTGACTTCACCACTGAAACGAGTCATTAACGCATGTCTGAAACCATCACCAACACTGCGTCGCGGAGCGATCTGCGCAACGTCGCGATCGTCGCACACGTTGACCACGGCAAGACCACGCTGGTCGACGCCATGCTCAAGCAGACCAACTCCTTCGCTTCCCATGGTGAGGTTGAGGACCGTGTCATGGACTCCGGTGACCTGGAGCGCGAAAAGGGCATCACCATCCTCGCGAAGAACACCACGGTTGCCTACAACGGCCCGTCGTCCAACGGCGAGACCATCACCATCAACGTCATCGACACCCCCGGCCACGCCGACTTCGGTGGCGAGGTAGAACGCGGTCTGTCCATGGTTGACGGTGTCGTCCTTCTGGTCGACTCCTCCGAAGGCCCGCTGCCCCAGACCCGCTTCGTGCTCCGCAAGGCCCTTGCTGCGCACCTGCCGGTCATCCTCCTGGTCAACAAGACCGACCGTCCCGACGCCCGCATCGACGAAGTTGTCCACGAGTCCATGGACCTGCTCCTGGGCCTCGCTTCGGACCTCGCCGACGAAGTACCGGACCTGGACCTGGACAAGGTCCTCGAAGTTCCCGTCGTCTACGCCGCCGCCAAGGTTGGCCGTGCGTCACTGGACCAGCCGGCCAACGGCTCGGCCCCGGAGAACGAGGACCTCGAGCCTCTCTTCAAGACCATCATTGAGCACATCCCGGCTCCGACCTACAACCCGGACGGCGTGCTGCAGGCACACGTGACCAACTTGGACGCTTCGCCGTTCCTTGGCCGCCTCGCCCTGCTCCGCATCTACAACGGAACCCTCCGCAAGGGCCAGACCGTTGCCTGGGCACGCGCCAACGGTGAGCTCAAGAACGTCAAGATCACCGAACTGCTCGCCACCAAGGCTCTCACGCGTGTTCCTGCCGAATCCGCAGGCCCGGGCGAAATCGTCGCAGTGGCCGGTATCGAGGAAATCACCATTGGTGAAACCCTCACCGATGCCGAGAACCCGCAGCCGCTGCCGCTGATCACTGTGGATGATCCCGCGATCTCCATGACGATCGGTATCAACACCTCGCCGCTGGCCGGCAAGGTCAAGGGCGCCAAGGTCACGGCCCGCCAGGTGAAGGATCGCCTGGACAAGGAACTGATCGGTAACGTCTCCATCAAGGTCCTACCCACCGAGCGTCCCGACGCCTGGGAAGTCCAGGGCCGTGGCGAGCTCGCGCTGGCCATCCTGGTTGAGCAGATGCGTCGCGAAGGCTTTGAGCTGACCGTGGGCAAGCCACAGGTTGTCACCAAGACCATCGACGGCAAGCTGCACGAGCCGATGGAACACATGACCATCGATGTGCCCGAGGAATACCTTGGTGCCGTCACCCAGCTCATGGCTGCCCGCAAGGGCCGCATGACCAACATGGCCAACCACGGCACCGGCTGGTGCCGCATGGAGTTCATCGTCCCTGCGCGTGGCCTGATTGGTTTCCGTACCCGGTTCCTGACGGACACCCGTGGCGCCGGTATCGCTGCCTCCATCTCCGAAGGCTACGAGCCGTGGGCCGGACCGATCGAATACCGTACCAACGGTTCGATGATCGCCGACCGCGCCGGCGTTGTGACCCCCTTTGCCATGATCAACCTGCAGGAGCGCGGTTCCTTCTTCGTGAAGCCCACCTCCGAGGTTTACGAAGGCATGATTGTTGGCGAGAACTCCCGCGCTGATGACATGGACGTCAACATCACCAAGGAAAAGAAGCTCACCAACATGCGTGCCGCTTCCTCCGACACCTTCGAAAACCTGACGCCGCCGCGCGATCTCACCCTCGAAGAGTCTCTCGAATTCGCCCGCGAAGACGAGTGCGTCGAGGTAACCCCGGATGCCATCCGTATCCGCAAGGTCATCCTGGACTCCAACGAGCGCGCCAAGGCCAACCGCGCCCGCGCCAAGTCCTAGCCTGCACTGACTGAAACAGTCAGGAACAGCTGAATGAAGAGAGGAGCCGCCGGTACGGTTCGTGGCATTGCTGCGGCCGTGCTGGCGGCTCTTTTCGTTGCTGCAGCAGGGACGGCCCTGCACCGCCAAGCAGGGCCGGTGGCCGGCGTCGAGGTTCCGTGGGGCGTTGCGGCGGCACTGTTGCTGTTGGCCTCAGTGCAGCTGTGGCTTGCAGCGTGGTCTCGCTCGATCATCCCGACGGCGGTAGCGGGCGTGGTGACCTATGCCGCCGTCGGCGTCTTCTCATCAGCCGGAGCCGCCAAGCAGTTGGTCCTGGGCGACGCGGCCGGCAACGTGTGGGTCTTCGGCATCGCTGCAGTCACTCTGGTCATGCTGGTGGCAGCGAGCCGCCTGCGCGCCGGACGGCCTGCCGCCGCGGCGGTGGCGGTGGAACCTCTTTCGCCGCGATGACCATCGCCAAGGGAATTTCGACGTCGGACGTGCGGGTCCGTACAGTGCAACTGTTGTCGCTGGTGTCCAGGAGGTAGCCGAGAGCGTCTGTCAGGCCGTCGTCAATCCTGTAGCGGACCACCACCCGGATGCCTGGCTCTGCGGTGAGTAGGAATTCTCTGGGCGGCAAATGCGGGGGAGTCACCGTTTCATACTAAGACGCGGGCTAGGTTGGCGTCATTGCACTGTTGGATAATAGGCTCGGAAGTTGAGTGCCCGGCATGATGCCGGCCGTATTACCCCGGCCATCGCCGGGACAAACCGTGGAGAGGTCTGGGACGTGACGTACGTAATCGCGCAGCCGTGTGTGGATGTCAAGGACAAGGCATGTATTGAAGAGTGCCCTGTCGACTGCATTTACGAAGGTGAGCGTTCCCTCTATATCCACCCCGATGAATGTGTCGACTGTGGCGCCTGTGAACCTGTGTGCCCGGTTGAGGCCATTTACTACGAGGATGACACCCCGGAGGAATGGGCCGACTACTACAAGGCCAACGTTGAGTTCTTCGATGACCTCGGTTCCCCGGGCGGAGCGGCCAAGATCGGCAACACGGGTAAGGATCACCCGTTCATCTCCGCACTGCCCCCGCAGAACCAAGACCACTAAGGGCGGTAGTTTCTTTGATTTCCGCGGCACCGGCTTTCGGCCTGAACCTGCCTGACTACCCCTGGGAGGCCATGGCACCGTATGTTGCCACGGCGGCGAAGCATCCCGGTGGCGCAGTGAATCTTTCCATCGGAACGCCGGTGGATCCGACTCCAGGACTGATCCGCGACGCCCTGTCGGCCGCGGCGGATGCCCACGGCTATCCCACGGTTCATGGAACCGAGGCCCTGCGGCAGGCTGTGGTGGATTGGTTCGCCAGCCGACGCGGCGTGCCCGGCCTTGACCCCAGGGACGTCATGCCGACGGTGGGTTCCAAGGAGCTTGTCGCTTGGTTGCCCTTCTTGCTCGGCCTCAGCGCCGGGGACGTCGTGGTGCGGCCTACCGTTGCCTACCCGACGTATGACATCGGCGCCTCATTGGCAGGGGCCACAGCTGTTGCTGCTGATGACCTGGACGAACTTGATCCGGCCACCCGCGCCAAAGTCCGGTTGATCTGGATCAACTCGCCGGGTAATCCCACAGGCAGCGTTCGCGATGTGGAGTCGCTCCGCAGGATCGTAGGCCAGGCCCGCGAGCTCGGCGCCGTGGTGGCCTCGGACGAATGTTATGCCGAGCTGGGCTGGGGCGAATGGGATGCCCAACGCGGGGGAGAAGCTGTCCCCAGCATCCTGGATCCCCGCGTTACCGGCGGTTCCACCGACGGACTGCTGTGCGTGTACTCGTTGAGCAAACAGTCCAACCTGGCCGGCTACCGTGCCGCATTCGTGGCCGGAGACTCCGCCATCATGGCCAATCTGGTCAACAGCCGGAAGCATGCGGGCATGATCGTGCCCTACCCCGTGCAGGAAGCGATGCGCGTTGCTTTGGGTGATGCCGGCCACGTGTTGACACAGAAGGACCTCTACCGCGGCCGGCGCGAAAAGATGGTTCCGGCGCTGGAGAAGTTCGGACTGCAGATCCACCAATCCAAGGCCGGGCTGTACCTGTGGTCCACGGCAGGCGAAGCCACCTGGGACACGGTGGCACGCTTCGCCGACCTCGGAATTGTGGTGGGTCCCGGCGTCTTCTACGGGGATGCCGGCAACGGTTTCATCCGCGTAGCCCTCACCGGCAGCGACGAACGCATCGACGCTGCAGTTGAGCGGCTTGCCACAGCCTCATAACAATGCTGTGACTTGCACCACTAACAGCGTCATTCCGCCAGTAACCGGACGGTACGGATTAGTTCCGGGAGGTTACTGGCGGTAGCTTTTTAACTGACTATCAATGGTGGCCTTCTCTAAGAAAGCACTTCGGCCGTTGGAGCCCTGCAACAGTAGGGCCGAAGGCGGCGGCACCAGAAGTTGGTTGGACAAGCGTTCGATAGAGGCCCAAAGGCCTCATGAAGGGGACTCCATGACTGAGACCACCAGCGCAACACTGCGCCATGCCGGCGGCGAACTCGAACTGCCGCGCATCCAGGTTGTAGAAGGAAACGAAGGCTACGACGTTTCCAAGCTGCTGAAGCAGACGGGCGCCGTTGCCTATGACCCCGGCTTCATGAACACAGCGGCCACCACCTCGGCCATTACCTACATCGACGGCGACGCAGGCATCCTGCGCTACCGCGGTTACCCGATTGAGCAGCTCGCGCAGCACTCGAGCTTCCTCGAAGTTTCCTACCTGCTGATCTACGGCAACCTTCCCACCCCCACGGAGTTGGAAGAATTCGATCAGAAGATCCGGCGCCACACGCTCCTGCACGAAGAGCTCAAGGGCTTCTTCGGTGGGTTCCCGCGCGACGCCCACCCCATGCCGGTGCTCTCCTCTGCTGTTTCGGCGCTGTCCACGTTCTACCAGGACTCGCTGGATCCGTTCAACGCGGAGCACGTGGAAGTTTCCACCATCCGCCTCATGGCCAAGCTGCCTGTCATCGCCGCTTACGCCCACAAGAAGTCCATCGGCCAGCCGATGCTCTACCCGGACAACTCCATGAACCTGGTGGAGAACTTCCTTCGACTGAGCTTCGGCCTTCCCGCCGAGCAGTACGAAATGGATCCGGTAGTGGTCAAGGCACTGGACCTCCTGCTCATCCTGCACGCGGATCACGAACAGAACTGTTCCACGTCCACCGTTCGCCTGGTGGGTTCGTCCAACGCGAACCTCTTCGCTTCCGTGTCCGCAGGCATCAACGCCCTCTTCGGCCCTGCCCACGGTGGCGCCAACGAGGCCGTGCTGAAGATGCTCCGCCAGATCCAGGCCGACGGCATCAAGCCCGAGGACTACATGGAGAAGGTCAAGAACAAGGAAGACGGCGTCCGCCTCATGGGCTTCGGACACCGTGTCTACAAGAACTACGATCCCCGCGCCAAGATCATCAAGGCAACGGCCCACGAAGTTCTCGGCAAGCTCGGCGGCAACGACGAACTGCTGGACATCGCCATGCGCCTCGAAGAGAAGGCCCTGGCTGATGACTACTTCATCCAGCGCAAGCTCTACCCGAACGTTGACTTCTACACCGGCCTCATCTACAAGGCCATGGGTTTCCCGGAGAAGATGTTCACCGTTCTGTTCGCCATCGGACGCCTCCCGGGCTGGATTGCCCAGTGGCGCGAAATGATCAACGACCCCCAGACCAAGATCGGCCGCCCGCGGCAGCTCTACACAGGGGAGCCGGAGCGTAACTACCCGGCCAACTGATACGGCAATATCGTCAATAACGACGGCGGCCGCCCACCTCGCGCGAGGTGGGCGGCCGCCGTCGTTGGTTACCGAGGCGTTGGTTACCGAGGCGTTGGTCGCCTCCGCGGTGGGTCGCCTCAGCGGTTGGTCGCCTAAGCGCCGGACGCCTGGGCGTTGCCGGCTGCGGCAGGCTCGGCGGCGTTGTACCCGTAGGGGTTGTTCTTCTGCCAGCGCCAGTGGTCCTCGCACATTTGGTCCACGTTCTTGGTGGTGGACCAGCCGAGGTCGGCCAGGGCGGAGGAAGCGTCGGCCCAGAATGCGGGGAGGTCGCCGGCACGGCGGCCAGTGATCTCGTACGGAATCGGCTGGCCGACGGCCTTCTCAAAGGAGCGCAGCACTTCCAGTACTGAGGAGCCGCGGCCGGAGCCAAGGTTCCAGCGCCGGACGCCCGGGCGCCCAGCGATATAGTTCAGGGCTGCTACGTGGCCGTCGGCCAGGTCCACCACGTGGATGTAGTCGCGCTGTGCCGTGCCGTCGGGGGTGTCATAGTCCCCGCCGAAGACCATGAGCTTCTCGCGGCGTCCCACGGCCACCTGGGCGATGAACGGCACGAGGTTGTTGGGAATCCCCTGGGGGTCCTCGCCGATGCGGCCTGACGGGTGTGCGCCCACAGGGTTGAAATAGCGCAGCAGTGCGATATGCCAGCGGTCGTCCGCGTTGCCCAGGTCCGAGAGGATGTCCTCGATCTGTTCCTTGGTGCGGCCGTACGGGTTGTTGGCACCGATTTCCATCTTCTCGATGTACGGAATGGGGTTGTGCTCGCCGTACACCGTGGCTGAAGAGCTGAAGACGATGGAGCGCACATTGTGCTTGTCCATGGCGCGGAGCAGGTTCAGGGTGCCAACGATGTTGTTGTAGTAGTAGGCGAGGGGCTCCTGGACGGACTCTCCTACTGCCTTCAAGCCAGCGAAGTGGATCACGGCGTCGATCTGGTGCTGGTCGAACACGGCCTCAACTGCGGGCTCATCCACCAGGTCAACCTTGTGGAACGCCGCGGTCTTGCCGGTAAGCTCCGAAACCCGGCGGAGGGATTCCTCGCTGGAGTTCACGAGGTTATCAAGCACGACGACGTCGTGGCCGGCTTCCTGAAGGGACAAAACGGTGTGGGAACCGATGTAGCCGGTGCCACCCGTGACAAGAATTTTCATGGTCTCTACGCTAGCGGAAATTGGAGCCACGCCGCTCTGTGTTGAGTGGTGTTGAAGCACGTTCGTGCTAAAAACTACTGGTGCCCAAAATTGTTGATGCCGAAGCCCGGCGCCAGGAAGTTGTCCAAGCTGTGTTCCGGATCATTGCCAGCGATGGCTTGGAACGGGCATCGCTCAGGGAAGTAGCGGATGAGGCCGGACTGGCAGTGGGCTCTGTCCGGCACTATTTTGCCAGCAGCGACGACCTCCTGGTGTTTTCCTTTGGTGCTGTGATTGACCGGATCGCGGGGCGGCTTGAATCATCAATGGCAGCTGTCGAGCAAGAGGCGCCGGGCAGTCCGGAACAGCAAGCTGCAGTATTGAACCTACTGGGCCAATTCCTGCCTCTGGACGAGGAACTCGCGGTGGATGCGTGCGTATGGATGGCGTTCAGGCACGCAGCCCGTATCAAGCCCGTCCTCGCAGCCGAAGCCGGGCGCAGCCACCGCACTGTAGCGGCCGTCGTCGGGCGTTTGATCATGCACCTGAGCCCCGGGGGAGCCGAGGCCCAACAAACCCTCGTCACGGAGGCGGAGCGGCTCCTGGCAACCATGGACGGCTTGTGCATGCACGCGCTGTTGCAGCCCGAATGGATGACGGCCGAGATGTGCAGCGACGTCCTCACCGCCCATCTGGGATCCCTGGCCGGGATGCCCGCTGCCCACTAAGGGCTTCTCCGGCAACCAGTGCCGCCACAAGGCAAATGCCCCACGCCCCTACCGTCCAGACCCAACGGGAATAGACTGGGAGATGTCGGGAACCTGCCAAGGGAGGAATTCGGATGCACGAGTCAGGCGGCCCGGGATGGCGCATCACCATGGACACGTCCGGGCCGATGCTCATCGCCCTGTACCTGCGGGACGTCGCCGGACTGGATGGTGCCGGCAAACCCAGCCTGTCCCACGCAGCCCCCAAAGTCCGGCATGCCGACCACAGCCACCTGACCTCCGACGTCGGGGGTATCCACGCCCTCAAGACCGAGTGGGAAGCCTGGTGGGAAAGCCTGGTGAAGTCCTACCCCAAGCCCGCCTCGGAACTGGCGCCACCCAGCTTTAAGGCCTTCGGCAACTCGCCGGCACTTCAACGTGTCCTGCAGGCCCACTTCGGCTCGGCTTTGGGATGGGCCACTGACAGGATCGACGAGTACGCCGACCTCGAAGCTGCCCGTGAGGCCAACGGTGTGACCCAGGTCCTCAACGAGATGGTGGAAGACAGGCTGCTGGAAGTCGGGCGCAGTTCCCGCGACTTCGAATTGACCATCATTGAGCTCCCCTTGAACGAACCACGTGCGTGGTATCTGGAACCCAGCACGATGATTATGAGCCACAGGCTGTTGGCCGAGCCCGACGTCTTCCGGAGCTACGTCCAGCCGGTGGTGGAGATCCTCGCCTGAGAAAACTCAGGTGGCAGGGGCTGAGACAGTGATGGTGACCGCTCCGGAGGGAGCCGGTGAGGCCTGCCATCCGTCACGCTTCTCCCGGTTCCAGGCCCGGCCGCCCACATCCACCTGGGTGATGGACAGCGTCTTGGCGTTCGCCACGGCCCAGTGGGCGACGGCCCATGCCTGCGTCCCCGTGATGTCCAGCTGCACCGAGCGCCCCTGAACGGTGGCCGCTTGGGTGCCGAACGCCGTCGTGAGTTCATCGACGACGGCGGCAGGGTCACCGGCCGCTTCGGGCATGCGCAGTTCGCAGTTCAGCGCCGCCTCGGAATGTCCTGTAAGTGCAGAAGCGAAGGCCCTGCCCATGCCTTCGTGCTGCGCGTAGGCGCGGGGGAAGGCCGATCGTTGGACCGCTTGGGCGGCCTGGGTGATCTCCATTGACTCGTAGCCGGGGACTTTGACCAAGCCGTCAAAGAACGCATTGGCGGCATAGACGGGGTCCATGACTTGAGCCTCAGTGCCCCAGCCCTGCGAGGGCCGCTGCTGGAAAAGCCCGCGGGAGTCGGGACCGGCGTCGTCGCCGTAGTTGATGTTCCGCATCCGGGATTCCTGCATGGCTGTGGCGAGGGCAATGCTCGCAGCCCGGGGAGGCAGCCCACGCTGGACGGAAATGGCGGTGATGAGGGAAGCATTCGCTGCCTGGTCCGTGGCGAGCTCGTGGCTTTCAGAGCCGACGACTGCGACGCAGCGCTCCGTGACCAAGGTCTCGGAGCGCTGCAGCACAGCAACGATCGCGTAGATGGCACCTGCTACGAGGGCCAAAGCCAGCACCGCAACGATGGCGCGGCGGAACCGGCGCACGGATGTCCTCCTGCTAGTTGGCGTGAAGGGCCTCGTTGAGCTCCACCGTCTGGCCCTTGCGCGGAAGAACTTCCACGCCGCCCGTGGTGGAGTTGCGGCGGAACAGCAGGTTGGGGACCCCGGAGAGCTCCACGGCCTTGATGATCTTGCTGGTGTCCTCGCCGTTCTCGTCCTTGGGACCCGGAACGCGGACGCGGGTACCGGCGGTGACGTACAGCCCGGCCTCCACCACGGAGTCATCACCGATGCTGATGCCAACGCCGGAGTTGGCACCGAGGAGGACACGCTCGCCCAGGGCGATCTTTTCCTTGCCGCCACCGGAGAGCGTTCCCATGATGGACGCTCCACCGCCAACATCAGTGCCGTCACCGGCCACGACGCCGGCAGAGATACGGCCTTCCACCATGGAAGTGCCCAGGGTGCCGGCGTTGAAGTTCACGAAGCCCTCGTGCATCACGGTGGTGCCTTCTGCCAGGTGTGCACCCAAGCGGACGCGGTCGGCGTCGGCAATGCGCACACCGGTGGGGACAACGTAGTCAACCATCCGCGGGAACTTGTCCACGCCGTAAACCACAACGTTGCCGCGCTTGCGAAGACGGGCGCGGGTCAGTTCGAAGCCGTCCACGGCTGCCGGACCGAAGTTGGTCCACACCACGTTGGGAAGCTTGCCGAAGACGCCGTCCAGGTTGATGCTGTTCGGCTTGACCAGGCGGTGCGAGAGGAGGTGCAGGCGGAGGTACGCGTCGGCGGTGTCTGCCGGGGCGGCGTCGAGGTCGATCTGGGCGAAAACCACTTTCTGTTCCGTACCGCGGTCGGCGTCCTTGCCGTCGTTGGCCAGTGCAGTGAGCGCGGGATCGGCGTTCTCAACGTCGCGCAGGGTCTCGGCGGCAACGCCCAATGCGGGAGCCGGGTACCAGACATCCAGCACGGTTGCTTCCCCGGAAGCCGAGGTAGCGATGGTGGCGAGGCCGAATCCGTAGGCTGATCGGAGGTTGGCGGGCGCGTCGGTGGGCACAGCAGAGGAAGCAGTTTCAGTCATGGGGCAAGTGTATCCAGCACCCGGAGGTCGGTTAAAACCCGTCTCATGCCATAAAGGTCGCATTTGCGGGCATTAGGCTGGACGGGTGACCCTGAATCCAGCCCCCGCCCTCCTCGACCTGCGCCAGGACGTTGCCCTGCTGACCGCCGCGATCATCGACTTCAACAGCGTGTCCGGCAATGAGACCGAGCTCGCCGACGCCGTCGAGTCCGCCTTGCGGGCCATACCCGCCTATACGGTGGTCCGCGACGGCGACGCCATCATTGCCCGGACCGAGCTTGGCCGTCCCGAACGGGTCATCCTGGCAGGACATCTGGACACCGTGCCCCTGCCCACCGTGGAGGGTTCGCTGGGCACCGTTCCAGCCACGTGGGAATCCGGCGTTCCGGGCGAAGGTGTGCTGTACGGCCGTGGGACGACGGACATGAAGGGTGGCGTCGCTGTGCAGCTGGCGCTCGCGGCGACCATGTTCGACGACGGCCGGGAACCGGACAAGGATGTCACCTTCGTTTTCTACGACCACGAGGAAGTCGAAGCCGTGAAGAGCGGCTTGGGCAGGTTGGTCCGCAACCACGGTGACCTGCTGCAGGGCGACTTCGCCATCCTGCTTGAGCCGACCCACGGCACGGTGGAAGGTGGATGCAACGGGACCAGCCGTTTTGAGGCCACTACCATCGGCGAAACGGCGCACTCAGCCCGCGCCTGGATGGGCATCAATGCCATCCACGGTGCTGCCCCCATTCTGGCGCGGCTCGCCGCCTACGAGCCGCAGACCATCAACGTGGACGGCCTCGATTACCGCGAGAGCCTGAACGCAGTAAAGATCAACGGCGGGACAGCCGGCAACGTCATCCCGGACCGGTGCGTGGTGGAGATCAACTACCGCTTCGCCCCGGACAAGTCGCCGGACCAGGCCGAGGCCCATGTCCGGGAACTCCTGGAAGGATTCGACGTCGTCCGCACCGACGCTGCTGCCGGCGCCAGGCCCGGTCTGAACCATCCCGCGGCCGCATCCTTCGTGGCCGCAGTCGGTGCCGAGCCCAAACCCAAATACGGCTGGACCGACGTCGCGCGTTTCAGCGAGCTGGGAATCCCGGCGGTGAACTTCGGACCCGGCGACCCGCTGCTGGCACATAAGGACAACGAACACGTCGACGCCGATGCCATCCGTGAGTGCCTGCGGGCACTCAGGACGTGGCTGGCGCCGTAGTTTAGGAGCTTCCCCGCAGCATAAAGAAGGTCCGCAGCCTGGTGGCTGCGGACCTTCTTTGAGTTGGTGCAGGACTACGCCTTGTTGGGGCCTTCGATGGAATCCTTGGCGATGGGGTCGTTACCGCCCACCACGAGCCCGGTCCGGAGACTGGGCGGAGCCACGCCGCCGGCGGCCTTCTTGGAACCGCGGCGCTCAATCATGATCGCAATCCGTGACACGGTCAGGTTGATCAGGATGTAGATGGCCGCGCCGACGAAGAAGGCCGGGAACAGGAAGTCCGGACCCAGGAAGTCGGCCATGATCTGGATCTTCCGCAGCAGTTCCTCATAGCCCACGATGTAGCCAAGCGAGGTGTCCTTGAGCAGGACCACCAGCTGGGCGACCAGCGATGGCAGCATCCGGCGGACAGCTTGCGGGAACTCGATGGACATCCGCGACTGGAAGCTCCGCAGGCCAATGGCCAGTCCGGCCTCGCGTTGACCCTTGGGCAGCGACTGGATGCCCGCACGGAGGATTTCGGCAAAGATGGCGGCGTTGTAGAGGACCAGGCCCACGACGACGGCCTGGAACTGTCCCGTGGCGAAGACCAGCAGGACAAACAACATCATGAGGACCACGGGCATGCCGCGGAGGAACTCAAGGACCACCTGGGTGGGGATGCGGATCCAGGCGATCAGGGAGATCCTCAGCAGGCAGAGAGCAATGCCCAGAGGGAAGGCGATGATTGCCGCGACCGCGGCTGCCGCCAGCGTCGAGAGGATGCCTTGGCCGATCAGGCTCCAGACATCCGGGGCCAGGGGACCGTAGAAGATTTCCCAGCGGTCTGCATCGAAGATGCCCTGCTGTGCCAGCGTGGTGACGGCGATGGCAAGGACACCAAGGATGATCAGGATTCCGGCTGCGGATCCCAGGAGCGAGTAGAGGCGGGCCTTGGGCCCGGGGACGTCGTACAGGACCGAGGTCATCGGGCAATCGCCACCTTTCGTTCAACAAAGTGCGCCAGAAGGCCCAAGGGCACCGTGATCAGGAGGTAGAAGAAGGCCACCCCGAGCAGGATCCACAGGACTTGGTCACCGTAGTCGTTGGAGAGCTGGCGGCCGTAACCGAAAAGCTCGAGGACGAAGAACGCGCCGGCCACCGAAGAGTTTTTGACCAAGGCGATCAGGATGTTGATCAACGGGGGGACGACGGTACGGACGGCCTGGGGAAGGACAATGAAGCCCAGGACCTGGGTAAAGGTCATGCCGATGCTCCGGGCAGCTTCTGCTTGGCCCACGGGCACGCTGTTGACACCGGAACGGACTGCTTCGGCGATGAAGGCTGCCGTGTAGCTGCTCAGCGCGATGATGGCGGCCACTTCGAATTGCTCGAACTTGACGCCCAGCCGGGGGAGAACGATGGCTGCGAAGAAGAAAATGATGGTCAACGGGGTGTTACGCGCGACTTCAACATAGAACATGCTGAAACCGCGGAGTGCAGCCACGGGGGAGACCCTCATGGCCGCCAGGAGTGTGCCGACAACGAGGGCAATGATTCCTGAAATGACGGAAAGATAAAGGGTCCGGAGAAATCCGTCCCAGTATTCGGGGAGGCTTGCTATGACGGCGTCCATGGCTTCCTTTGGCTGCAGCTAATCAGGGAACAGGGTCCTGGAGTCGTCAACTGCCGCCGTCCGGTTGGGCGGCGGCAGTCAACGGATCCCGACTAGTAGCGGTTGATCGCAGGAAGTTCAGGAGTGGTCTTGATGACCTTGCCTGCAGTGGCTTCCCAAGCCTTCTTGTAGTCGCCGTCCTTCTGGAATGCCTCGAGCTGGTCGTTGATCCAGTTGCGGAAAACGGTGTCGTCCTTCTTCAGGCCGATGCCGTAAGGCTCCTTGGTGAAGGTCTCATCCGAAGCGAGCTTGAAGGCATCCGGTTCCTTGTCCACGTAACCGGCGAGGATCACGTTGTCCGTGGTTACTGCAACAACCTGCTTGTTGCGCAGCGGCTCCAGGCAAGCGGTGTACGTGGCAGCCGGAACAACCTCGGCGTTGTACTTTTCGGCGATGGTCTTTGCCGGGGTGGAGCCCGTGACGGAGCAGACCTTCTTGCCGGCGACATCTTCAGGCTTGGTGATGGAGGTGTCGTCCTTGTTCACCAGGAGTGCCTGGCCCGCTTCGTAGTAAGGTCCGGCGAAGGCAACCTTTTCCTTCCGGGCATCGTTGATGGTGTAGGTGGCGATGACCAAGTCAACGCGGCCCTGCTCGATGAACGATTCGCGGTTCTGGGAGACAGTCTCTACCCATTCGATCTTGTCAGCGGGAATACCCAGCTTGGCAGCGATCGCCTTGCCCATTTCGACGTCGAAACCGACAGGCTTGCCATCCAGGCCCTTCTGGCCGAACAGCGGCTGGTCAAACTTGGTGCCGATGGTGATCTTCTGGGCCTTGTTCAGCTTCTCCATGGTGGTGCCGGCCTCGAAGGTCGCCGAAGCAACCGGGGGAGTGGTGGTGGTGCCGCCGCCACATGCGCTCAGCGACAGGGCGAGGGCTGCGGAAGCGGCCACCAGGAGTGATTTCCTCCGGGTAATGAAAGCCTTCATGACATTCCTTTCATAGATTGGCCGTCTTACGGCCTGGGTGCGGTCTCTAACGGCCTGGGTGCGGGCGGTCAAGAGCTAGTGGGTCAAAAGCTTGGACAGGAAGTCCTTGGCTCGGGTGCTCTTCGGGTTGGTGAAGAATTCCTCGGGAGTAGCGTCTTCCACAATCTGGCCGTCAGCCATGAACACCACACGATCGGCAGCCTTGCGGGCAAAGCCCATCTCGTGGGTGACCACGATCATGGTCATGCCTTCTTTTGCCAACTGGATCATGACGTCAAGGACTTCGTTGATCATTTCGGGGTCCAACGCGGACGTCGGCTCGTCGAACAACATGACCTTAGGCTTCATGGCGAGAGCACGTGCGATGGCAACACGCTGTTGCTGGCCACCGGAGAGCTGGGCAGGAAGCTTGGGAGCCTGGTGCCCAACGCCAACGCGCTCAAGGAGAGCCATGGCTTCCTTGTCGGCCGTGCCCTTGGCCACACCCTTGACCTTGATGGGACCCAACGTGACGTTCTCAAGAATCGTCTTGTGGGCGAACAGGTTGAAGGACTGGAAGACCATTCCGACGTCGGCACGCAGGTGTGCGAGGTCCTTGCCTTCTTCGGGAAGCTTCTTCCCGTCGATGGCGATGTCACCGTCGTCGATGGTTTCCAAACGGTTGATGGCACGGCAGAGTGTGGACTTACCGGAACCTGAGGGGCCGATTACCACTACCACCTCACCCTTCTTGACCTGAAGGTTGATGTCCTTGAGGACGTGCAGTTGACCGTAATGCTTGTTGACGCCATTCAGGGAGACGAGGGCATCGCCGGACGCTTGAGTAGTCATACGACGAATCTAGCGAACAAAGAAGCAAATATGACCACGGTCACGGCAACTTCCCCAAGATCGTGACTGAACAGAAACCTGCCCCACAGCGATATACCAGACTGCAATGCAAGAACCGGGTCGCAGCGACGGAGCAGGCAGCTGTAAGCGCTAGCCTTGGGCAATGAGCATCAGCCAGCACCCAGTACCCCACCCGGATGCCAACGGCCAGGTCAGGGCCAGTCATGTTCCCCTGCCCTCGGAGATCGCGCCGGCCAAGCACAAGGGCTCCTTGGAGCTTCGCCGTAAACAAGCGGATACGGGGATGTCTGACCAACATTTGCTGGATACGAGTGGCGCCGGACAGTTCATCCACACTGATCCCTGGCGTGTCCTGAGGATTCAGAGCGAATTCGTGGAGGGCTTCGGAGCGCTCGCTGACCTGGGCCCGGCCGTCAGCGTGTTCGGTTCCGCACGGACAAAGCCTGGGACCGAGTACTACGAAATGGCCGTGGACGTCGGACGCAAGCTCGCCGAAGCCGGCGTCGCAGTGATCACCGGTGGAGGTCCCGGTTCCATGGAAGCGGCCAACAAAGGTGCCGTGGAAGGCAACGGGGTCTCCGTAGGCCTGGGCATCGAACTGCCGTTCGAGCAAGGACTCAACCAGTGGGTGGACCTGGGCATCAACTTCCGGTATTTCTTCGCCCGTAAAACCATGTTCGTCAAGTACGCGCAGGGCTTCGTCGTCCTGCCCGGCGGCCTCGGGACTCTCGATGAGCTGTTCGAAGCCATGGTGTTGGTCCAGACCCGCAAGGTGACATCGTTCCCCATCGTGCTTCTGGGGGTCAGGTTCTGGGGGCCCATGATTGAGTGGATCCGGGAGACCCTGGTGGCGGAGGGAATGGTGTCCGAAAAGGACCTTGACCTGATCCAACTGGTGGATGACCCCGCGGACGCCGTTCACCGCGTTTTGCACGGGGCGCCGCTCCCTCCCACTCCCAACGGCAACCAGCGCCCGGAATAGCCGGCAGTTTCTGGCACGATGGACCTGTGAGCTTTTTCCTGGTGTTTCTCGCGATTGTCCTCATCGGCGCTGTGTTGTACCTCGGAGCCGGGATGGTCCGGGGACGCTCGATCGGCGCTGGCCTTGACGACCCCGTAGCCGGCCTGCCTCCGGTGGTGCTGCCGTCCAAGGCCAAGCCGTCCGACGTCGATTCCCTGCGTTTCGCCTTGGGGTTGAGGGGATACCGCATGGACCAGGTTGACCAGGTCCTTGATGACCTTCGGGACCAGTTGCATGCCAAAGACCAGGAGATCGAACGGCTCAGCGCGCAGGCGCAGCCGCGACTTGAGGACGGCGAACCCGGCCGGATCAAGCCGTGAGTCCACAGACCGGGAGCAAGGCCGGGCAAGGGCCCACGGAACGGATTTCGAACTCTGCCTCAGCCCTGGCCGCACGGATGTCGGTGTGGCCATGGTGGCTCCAGGTTTCATTGCTCTTCGTGGTGGCCAGGCTCGTCAGCGCGTGTATCTTCATGGCCGCAGCCATCCACCAAGGCACCAACCCGTGGTTTCCGCCGGCGCCGGATTACTGGAACTTCATCACCATTTGGGACGGGCGCTGGTACCAGGAGGCGGCGGACAAGGGCTATCCTGCAGAGCTCCCCGTGGACGCCAACGGCGTCGTCAAGGAGAATGCCTGGGCCTTCTACGCACTGTTTCCCTTCCTGGGCCGGGGCTTGTCCGCCATCACCGGGATGGGGACTTTGCCCGCCCTCACGGCCATTGCAATGCTGGCGGGCCTCGGTGCGGCGCTGGTCATTTACCTGCTCTTCCGGGAGTTCGCGGGCCGGCGTACCGCCATGTGGGGCGTCATTTTCGTTTCCACGTTCCCTGTGTCTCCCATCCTGCAGGTCCCCTATGCCGAATCGCTGAACCTGCTGCTTCTGGCATCGTCAATGCTCCTTGTGGTCAGGCGCCACTACTTTACGGCCATTCCCGTGGTGCTCCTGATGTGCCTGTCCAGGCCCACCGGCGTGCCGTTTGCCGCCATGCTGGGGCTGCTGTTCCTGTGGCGGTTGTGGCAACGGTTCCGGGAGGCACCTATGGCGCTGCCGGCGGTTGGCACTGCTGGACATGCCGGCAAGGCAACGGACCCGACGTCGACGCGCAGCCTGGTATCACTGGCAGTCCTCGTGTTCGCCACGGGTCTTGCGGCCTTGGCATGGCCTGCCATTGCCTGGGCCGTGACAGGGGATCCGGCGGCCTACACCCGTACTGAAACGGCGTGGCGTGGTCACGACCTTGTTCCCTTCAAGCCCTGGTTTGATACTGGCCGGATGTTGTTCGGGCCGGTGCTGGGAGTGCTGGCTCCCTTCGTTTTCACCGGAGTGTTTGTGCTGGTGATGATGTCCAGGCCGGTCCGGGCAATTGGAATGGAGTTGCGGCTGTGGTGTGCCTGTTACATGGGCTATCTGCTGGTTTTCCTGCACCCGCAAACCAGCACCTTCCGTATGCTCCTGCCGCTGTTTCCGCTGGCGCTCGGTGCAGCCCTGCTGTCCAAATCCAAGGCGTACCGGGGAACCGTGGTGGCCATGTTCATCCTGCTCCAGATTGTCTGGGTGGTATGGCTGTGGGCGTGGGCCCAGCTGCCCGGGGGAGGCGACTATCCGCCCTGACGTGCAGCTTTGCCGGGAATGGCAATATGTACAAAGGCCGGACAAATGGCGTGCTGATTCGCTACGGACGGTTAAGTACGGGATAATGGACCAAGAGCAAGGATAAAGCACCTAAAAGTGCCCGGCCAAGGCGGCCTCCCAAGCGTTGCCGCCGGCTGCAATTGCGACGCGGATCCAGCCCGGCCGGGTTGGGCGTGACTTGGGACAAATGGAGGGGATTTTCCTAATGGCGGCGATGAAACCACGTACTGGCGACGGCCCGATGGAAGTGACCAAAGAGGGACGCAGCCTGATCATGCGTGTGCCGCTCGAAGGCGGGGGACGGCTTGTGGTCGAGCTCAACGCCGCTGAGGCGGAGAACCTCAAGGAATGCCTCGTAGGCGTGACTGGATAGATTTACCAAGCAGGGCCCGGCTGAGCCGGGGCCCTGCTTTTTGGTTTAAGGAAGGCTTGCGCCCTACCTCTTGACGGCCACCAGCAGTCCATCACCGGTGGGCAGCATCGCCGACGCCAGCCGATCGTCGTCGCGGATTGCCTTGCCGATCTGGCGGAGCACCACAGTGGTGGAATCGCGTGCGGCCGGGTTGGCCACCCGGTCCTTGTCCAGGGCGTCGTTGATCACCAGCGTGCCGCCGGACTTGAGGAGGCGGATGGCCTGTTCCACGTACTTGGGGAAGTTGGGCTTGTCGGCGTCGATAAAGACGAGGTCATAGGCCGAGTCCGTCAATCGCGGCAAGACGTCGGCCGCACGCCCTGAAATGGTACGGGTGCGGTTGGCAGGGCTGCCGGATTCCAGGAACGCTTCCCTGGCCGCTTTGAGGTGTTCAACGTCAACGTCGATGGTGGTCAGGACTGCCTGGGGGCTCAGTCCGCGGAGCAGGCAGACGCCGGACACTCCGGCTCCCGAGCCAACTTCGACCACTGTCTGTGCCTTGGAGGCGGCAGCGAGGACCGTGAGCACCGCGCCCACACCGGGGCTGATGGGTGTGACTCCCAGCTCGAAAGACCGCTCCCTGGCGCGCAACAAGACGTCATCCTCAGCAGGCAGATCTTCTGCATAGGACCAGCTGCTTGACTTGTCGGCACTCATGAAGGGTTTCGCTTTCCGCGGGTAGGGGTGTTTGTACCAAGACTACTGTGTAAGCACGCGCAAACCCGCTGTTGGGCAGCCGTCCTGCAGCTGTGTCCAGCCCCCTCTTCAGCCCTGCGGGAAAAACCTGCCCCAGTCAGGAAATTCCCAGACAACCTTGGGATGATAATGGTCCGATCATCCATGAGGTGGCCGGCGCCGAAGGATTCGGTGAACCACAGTTTGAGGGGAGTGGACGATGCCGGCATTGCATGCTGCGCCAGTCCAAACATCGGAAAGCATTGACGGCGTTGCCGACTGGGTCATGCCCAGCTGGGAGGAAGTGGTGGCCAACCACTCCGCCAAGGTATATCGCCTCGCCTATCGCCTGACAGGCAACAAGTTCGACGCCGAGGACCTCACCCAGGAGGTCTTTGTCCGGGTGTTCCGGTCGTTGGAGAATTTCAAGCCGGGAACATTGGACGGCTGGTTGCACCGCATTACCACCAACCTGTTCCTGGACCAGGCCCGGCGCAAGAGCAGGATCCGTTTCGATGCCCTGGCTGAGGATGCCGAGTCCCGCCTGCCCGGCCGCGAGCCCGGTCCGGAGCAGAGCTTCGAACACAACAACCTTGACCTGGATGTCCAGCGTGCATTGGAAGAACTGCCGCCGGACTTCCGCGCCGCCGTCGTGCTGTGCGATCTCGAAGGCCTTTCCTATGACGAGGTTGCAGAGGCGCTGGGCGTCAAGTTGGGAACCGTCAGGTCCCGTATCCACCGTGGCAGGACCATGCTGCGGGAGAAACTCGCCCACCGCGATCCCCGTCCGGCCGAGGCCCGCAAGCCGCGCCTGAAGATGCCGCGCATCGCAAGCATCCTTTAGGACGTCGATGCCTCGACATCCTCGTCGTCCGGGACTGTTGTCCCGGCGCAAACTGGCTGCCCTGCGCCATACCCGCAACCCGGACCATGTTCAGGTATGCGCCGATTGCAGTAACGCCCTTCGCCGGGAACGGCAGTACCTGGAACGTCTTCGGGGTGCTTCAGTGCCCGAAGCCAGCCAGGACCTTGCCGCACGGCTGATCCAGCATACTGAGCGCCTTGCCAACGAGACGGGCCAGGAATTTGCCGCCCGGACTTCCTCCAACGGCCTCCGCCGGGGACTTCGCGTCGCGGGCGTCGCAGCCGGCACCTTGGCTGTCAGCGCCGGTGCCCTGGGGGTGTCGGCGTACGTGGTGGCCGGTGACGACATCCCGCAGGTCCGTGCCGGAACCAGCGACGTCGGCGCCCTTGCCGGAGCGTGGACAGGGAACCCGGTGGAAAGCATGGCGGGACCTGTATTCCGGGCCGGCAGCACTGTCAGCTTGAGCTCTGCCCAGCTGGACGCTCTGCGGGAAGAAGGGTGGGCGTGCCCTGAGTTGGCGGGAATGGGCTTCACCGTGGTCTCGGCCCACGGCACTATGCACAACGGGCACCCGGCGGTGGAAATGAGGCTGGAAAGCAACGGCCACTACGCCATCATTGTGGAGGAGCATCTGCCGGCTGACCAGCCGGCCCAGGGACCAACGACGTCGGCACGGCTTTCTGTCACGCAGGGGAGCCCGTGGAAGGCCGTGTACACCATGCCCGCTGCAGTGATCAGTTATGCTTCGGACCTTCCCGCAGACACTGCGGATGACGCGGTACCTGAAATCGTCCGGGCAGGCGAATCCATGGCGGCTGATCAGCCCAGCGAAGGGGCCGAAGCCTGGTACGCGAGGCTGCTGCGCGGGCTCCAGACCCTTCTCCGACCCGCCGGTTTATGAGCGGCACCACAGACAAGGTAATCTTCGTAGCGTGCTTGGAATCAACGGCCCGGAGTTCGTACTCCTTCTGATTATCGGCGTACTCGTCATCGGTCCCAGCCGTTTGCCCGAATACACTCAAAAGCTTGCCAACCTGGTCAAGGAAGTCCGCCGGATGGCGTCGGGTGCCCGGGAGCAGATCAAGGAAGAAGTCGGCATCGATATCGATGACGTCGACTGGAAGAAATATGATCCCCGGCAATATGATCCCCGGCGCATCATCAAGGATGCACTGCTGGATGATGAGACCAAGCCCGTGAGCGCTGGAGCACCTGCCGTTGCCGCAACAGCTGCTGCTGCGGCTGCATCGGTGGAGACCAAGCCAAAGGCCCCCGCCCGGGTCATCGAGCGGCTGGCTGAGGGCGAAGCTGCCCCCTTCGATTCCGAAGCCACCTGACCCGATTGATAGTGCCGCGCCCGCAAGCGCTAAGCGTCAGCGCGGTTCGATCCCCAGTGACAGGCCTGACAGTCCGCGGGGTCGTGAGGCCAAAGCCGAGGCCACGTCCTGCATAGCCTTCGCGGCCGCAGTTTCGGGGGCAGCCAGGACCACGGGTTTCCCGGCGTCACCGCCTTCCCGCAGCCGGATATCCAAGGGAATCTGGCCCAACAAAGGAACCTCGCTGCCAACGGCAGCGCTCAGCCGCCCGGCCAGGATAGCGCCGCCGCCACTTCCGAATAATTCCATCCTGCCGCCGTCGGGCATTTCCAGGAATGACATGTTCTCGATGACGCCGGCCACTTTCTGGCCCGTCTGGGTGGCGATCGTTCCAGCGCGCTCGGCGACGTCCGCGGCAGCAGCTTGCGGCGTGGTTACCACCAAAATCTCGGCATTGGGGAGCAGCTGGGCCACGGAAATGGCGATGTCGCCTGTGCCGGGTGGCAGATCGAGGAACAGGGCATCGAGGTCGCCAAAATAGACGTCCGTGAGGAATTGTTCCAAGGCCCTGTGCAGCATGGGACCGCGCCAGGCTACCGGCTGGTTGCCTGCTACGAACATGCCAATGGAGATGACCTTCACGCCGTAGGCCACCGGCGGCAGGATCATGTCATCCACCTGGGTGGGCTTTTGGGTGATACCCATCAAAGCGGGCACTGAGAAGCCGTGGACATCGGCATCAACGATGCCTACCCGAAGACCCTGCGCGGCCAATGCGCAGGCCAAATTGACGGTGACCGAGGACTTCCCCACACCGCCTTTTCCGCTGGCTACGGCGTAGACCTTGGTCAGGGAGCCCGGCTTGGTGAAGGGTATGCCGCGCTGGCCGCCTGGACCGCGGAGCTGTTCCTTGAGCGCTTCACGCTGTGCCGGGGACATGACTTTCAGCTCCACGTCCACGGACGTGACGCCCTCCACCTGCGACAAAGCCGCAGAGGCGTCCTGAGTGATGGTTTCGCGAAGGGGGCAGCCGGCAATAGTCAAAAGGACGGCGACACGGACTGTGCCGGCGTCGTCGCAAGACACCGATTCCACCATTCCGAGCTCCGTGATGGGGCGGCGGAGTTCGGGATCGATGACTGTAGCCAGGGCAGCATGCAGCGCCTCGGCAGATGCGGTGCTCATAGGGTCAGGCTCGGCTTTCAGGGGTTTCAGGCGACGGTTTTGCAGTGGAGTGCTGCGGTCCTGTGGCCCGCGGCTGGCGGACCTTGGGTATCTGCTGTGTGCGGGGGCTACGGGACTTGTCGCGTTTCTCCTTCAGCTTCTCCTTGACCTTCTCGCCAGGAGACTCAGTGCCGTCCGCGGCGGATTCGCTTTCGCGGAGCTCTTCCTGGGCATCGATGATGTCCTCCAGGAGGCTCCGGAGTTCAGTCCGGACATAATCACGGGTGGCTACCTCACGCAGGGCGATGCGGAGAGACGCCAGCTCCCGTGTCAGGTACTCGGTGTCGGAGAGATTGCGTTCGGCACGCTGGCGGTCCTGCTGGAGTGAGACACGGTCCCGGTCATCCTGCCGGTTCTGGGCCAGCAGCAGGAGTGGTGCCGCATACGAGGCTTGGAGAGACAACATCAGCGTCAGCAGGGTGAAGCCCAGCTCCATGCGGTCGAATTGCCAGTCCGTGGGGGCGAAAGAGTTCCACGCAAGCCAGAACACACAGAACACCGTCATGTAGACGAGGAACGTCGGCGTGCCCATAAACCGCGCGAAGCCTTCGGTTGCGTTGCCGAAAGCATCCGGGTTGGGAGAGAACTTTGGCAGGATCCGTTGCCGGCCACTCAGTGGGGTGTCGAGGCTGCTGGTTGCGCGTCCTGCCGACTTGGGGGATCGTGCGGCGTTGTTATCAGCCAATGCGGCCTCCAAGTTTCCTTATAGGGGCGTCGTCCTCGTGGGCGCGCCAGTCATCCGGCAACAGGTGATCCAGCACGTCATCAACAGTCACCGCCCCCACAAGGCGGCCGTCGTCGTCTACGACTGGAAGGGAATTAAGGTTGTACGTGGCAAGAGTCCGGGCGACTTCGCTGATGTGGGCTTGGTCCGAAAGGGGTTCAAGATTCTTGTCAACGAGGTTGCCCAGCGGTTCGGGCGGCGGGAAACGCAGGAGCTGCTGGATGTGCACGACCCCCAGGAAACGCCCCGTGGGTGTCTCCAAGGGAGGCCGCGCGATGAAGATTGATGATGCCAGGGCGGGGGAGAGCTCCTCGCGGCGGACGTGGGCCAACGCTTCGGCCACGGTTGCTTCCGGGGGCAGGATGACCGGGACTGGAGTCATGAGGCCGCCGGCGGTGTCTTCGTCGTACTCCAGGAGGCGTCGGACGTCTTCGGCTTCCTGGGGTTCCATGAGTTGCAGCAACTCTTCCGCCTGGGCCGAGGGAAGCTCGGCGAGGAGGTCGGCGGCGTCATCAGGGTCCATCTCTTCGAGGACGTCTGCGGCCCTCTCCACGTCGAGGGCGGAGAGAATCTCCACCTGGTCATCCTCCGGCAGTTCCTGGAGGACGTCTGCCAAACGCTCATCCTGGAGCTCGCTGGCCACTTCAAAACGCCGCTTATCGCTCATCTCCTGAAGGGCTTCGGCAAAGTCGGCGGGTTTAAGGTCTTCGTGCGTGGCAACGAACTGGGTGGCAGCCTGGGGCTCATTGTGGGCGCCGGTTTGGGCGTCGGCCCAATCGATGATCAACGTCTCGTTGCGGCGGAGCCTGCCAAACGGTGAGAGTGAGTGTCCACGGCGGACGAACAGCTTGCTGACAAACCAGTCCTTGGACCGGTGCTGGTCCATGGCGATGTCCTCGATGGTGGCATCGCCGCTGCCGTCGGCAAGGGTCACACGGCGGTCGAACATCTCGGCAACCACCAGCGTTTCGGCGCCCCGCTGCTCGAAGCGGCGCAAATTAACCAGGCCGGTGCAAATAATCTGCGTCTGGTCAATGGACGTAATCCGGGTCATGGGGACAAAGACACGCTTTTTCCCCGGCACCTCCACCACGATGCCCACCACGTGCGGCGCCCCGCGGGTCCCGCGGGAGAGCACCACGACGTCGCGCAACCGGCCCAGACGATCGCCCAAGGGGTCGAAGACGTCCAAACCGAGCAGGCGCGCGACAAAGACGCGTGAAGGATGTGTGCTCATGTTTACAGGCTACCGAGTCTGCTCTCTTTTAGCTGAATTCCAGCCTGTTCACATGTCCATGAGACACAATGGGGCTATGTCTAACATTTTTGGTGCCCCCAAAGCCGTTGAGGAAGCCCGCAGCGTCCCGCAAGGTGACACGGTGGGCTCATACACCTCGTATTTGGATGCCCAAAAGGCGGTGGATTACCTCGCGGACCAGCAGTTCCCTGTGCAGCTTGTGTCGATCGTGGGCAACGACCTCAAGATGGTAGAGCGGGTGACTGGCCGGCTGAGTTATCCGAGGGTGGCATTGTCCGGTGCTTTGAGCGGCATGTGGTTTGGCCTCTTTGTCGGCGTGATGCTCTCCTTCTTCACACCGGCAGGTGGGCCGTTCTCCATCATCACTTCAGTGCTGATGGGTGCTGCGTTTTTCATGCTGTTCGGGATCGTCACGTACGCCACCCAACGCGGAAAGCGTGACTTCACCTCCACCAGCCAGGTGGTGGCCACCAACTATGACGTCATTGTTGCCGTTGAAGCTGCCCACGAAGCCCGCCGGCTGCTCCAGCAACTTCCCATGAACCCGTCGCAGGCAGCCACGGCGCAGCCCGCCAACTACAACCCACAGAACGCCCCGCTTCACCAGCCCGGCCAGGCGCCTGAGCGGCCTTCCACCTGGAACGACCCCTATGGCCAGCGCGGACCCGAATCCACCGCGGGCGTTCCGGAGGGCCAGAACGCGCCCGCCGGAAACCCGGCGCCTGCTCCCCAGCCGGCACCGGCGGCCGTTCGCTACCCGGACCTCCCTGACGGCCGTCCGCAGTACGGCGTTCGCGTCACCGATGGCCAGAACGCACCGCAGAACGCGCCGCAGGAGGACGGACAACAGCCCGGCTCCGAGGGTTCGTCCAAGCAGTAGGCTCCCTGCGAGTGATTTCAGCTGACCAGCAAAAAGGGAAGGCCACCGGATCCCCGGTGGCCTTCCCTTTTTGCTGTGGTCGTGGTTGACAGCGGAGCCGCTTAGCCCTGCGCGTCCTGGTAGATGCCGGCCATCCATGACTCGACGTCCTCTGCCTTGCGCGGCAAAGCGGCGCTGAGGTTCACGGGGCCGTCTGCGGTCATGAGGATGTCGTCTTCGATCCGGACGCCGATCCCGCGGTACTCCTCCGGAATGGCAAGGTCCTCGTTCTTGAAGTAGAGGCCCGGTTCGATGGTGAACACCATGCCCTCGGTGAGGATCCCATCGAGGTAGAGCTCGCGCTTGGCTTGGGCGCAGTCGTGGACGTCAAGGCCAAGGTGGTGGCTGGTACCGTGCGGCATCCAACGGCGGTGCTGCTGGCCTTCGGGGCTGATGGCCTCTTCCACGGAAACGGGCAACAGGCCCCACTCAGCGAGGCGCTCGGCCAGGACCGTGGTGGCGGCCGTATGGATGTCGCGGAACTTCACGCCCGGCTGGGCTGCTGCGAATCCGGCGTCGGCGGCGTCCAGCACGGCTTCGTAGATCTTGCGCTGGACATCGGTGAACGTTCCGGTGGCAGGCAGGGTGCGGGTGACATCTGCGGTGTACAGGGAATCGGCTTCCACCCCGGCATCCAGGAGCAGGAGTTCGCCGGCGTTGACGGTGCCGGAGTTGCGGTTCCAGTGGAGGACCGTGGCGTTGTTGCCGGACGCTGCAATGGTGTCATAGCCGAGCTCGTTGCCTTCCTCACGGGCGCGGGCAAAGAAAGCACCTTCCACAACACGCTCACCGCGGTTGTGTGTCAGGGCGCGGGGGAGGGCACGGACGACGTCGGCGAACCCCTCCACGGTTGCAGCGACGGCGATCTTCATCTGATCGATTTCCCACTCGTCCTTGATCAGGCGCAGTTCGGAGAGTGCTTCGCTGAGCTTTTCATCCAAGGCATCCAGTTCACCGAGGTCAAGCGTTTCGGGATCTTTGGCAGTGTTGTACCGGGCGGTGTCCACCAGGGCGTCGATGTTCTCGTCCACCTTGCGGACCAAACGAATGGAAATGCCGCCGATTTCGGGTGCACCCACGTTCTTGGTGATGGCCATTTCCAGTTCGGAGATGTGCGCGGTGGGCAGGCCAAGCCGGGCTTCGAACTCGGCCAGGGTGGGGCGGGCGCCGATCCAGAACTCGCCTGCGCGGGAGTCCGCATAAAACTGTTCGGTATCGCGGCCGGCCAAGGGGCGGAAGTACAGCGTGGCGGTATGGTGACCGCCGTCGTCGCCCTTTCCTTCAGCCACCGGCTCCAGGATGAGGACGGCGTCAGGCTCGTGGTCCAAACCCAAACCGGTGAGGTGGGCGAATCCCGAGTGCGGGCGGAAACGGTAGTCGCAGTCGTTGGACCGGACCTTCAAAGGACCTGCCGGGATGACCAGACGTTCGCCTTTGAACTGTTCTGAAATAGTACGACGGCGGCGGGCGGCGTGGTCTGCGACGGCGTCACGCGCAGGGGTCACCTGCGGGGCGGGCGCCCAGTTGCTGGCCATGAATGCCTTGAAGGCATCGGATGTGGGCCGTTGCGAGCGGTTGTTGACACGCTCCTGCAGCGGCTGGGAGGACGAGTTTTGGGTGTTTTCGGCATCGTTCACCGTTACATCGTCCCACCAGTTCGTTGAGGAGGCCAACGGCGCAACCCGCCAAGCCCGCCCGCATCCCCTAGGCTGGGAAAGTGAGGATAGACCTGCATGCGCACTCCAATGTTTCCGACGGAACCGAGACACCCGCCGGGGTGATCATTTCCGCTGTGGCGGCAGGCTTGGATGCGGTGGCGCTGACCGACCATGACTCCACGGATGGCTGGGATCCGGCCGCAGCAGCCGCCCGCGACCATGGCATCGCCTTTGTTCCGGGAATGGAGATCTCCTGCCGGACGGAACAGGGCATCAGTGTCCACTTGCTGAGCTACCTGCATGACCCCGCCCATGCGGGTCTGTTGGAGGAAATCACCAAGTCCAAGGATGCCCGCCTTACCCGTGCGGAGCATATGGTCACCCTGTTGTCCGAGGACTACCCCTTGACCTGGGACGACGTCATTCATCACGTAGCTCCGGGCGCCACCGTGGGGCGTCCCCACATTGCGGATGCCTTGGTCGCTGCCGGCGTAGTGGCCGACCGTTCGGAGGCCTTCACTTCCATCCTCACCTCACACTCGCGATACTTCGTTCAGCACTACGCACCCAACCCGGCGGTCGCCGTCGAGCTTGTCCGTGCCGCAGGCGGCGTTCCCGTATTCGCCCATCCCGTGGCGTCGTCGAGAGGACGCATCGTGGGGGAGCGGACCTACCGGGAGATGATTGATGCCGGCCTGATGGGCCTTGAGGTTGAACATCGTGACAACCCCGAGGAGGGGCGCGACTTCCTGCGCATGTTGGCTGCAGAGCATGGCCTGCTCATCACTGGATCTTCCGATTACCACGGAGCGGGGAAACCGAACCTGTTGGGTGAGAACACCACCTCGCCCGCGGTGTTGGCCCGGATTGAGGAGATGGCAACAGGCAGCACGGTGGTTCGTTGAGAGGGGTCCTTTAGTGGATTTGCAGCTGCTCGCCTCGGTGATCGTCACCTTGTTCGTGATTATGGACCCACCGGGTACCGTCCCGATCTTTATGTCCTTGACGGCCCAGATGACGGCGAGGGACCGGAACCGCTCCGCTTTCCAAGCACTGCTGGTGGCCACCGGCGTCATTGTGGTGTTCGCCATCTTCGGCCAGTCAATCCTCAATTACATGCATATCTCGCTGGCGGCCTTGCAGGGCGCGGGTGGCCTGCTGCTGGTGCTCATTGCCCTGCAGCTGCTGACCGGTTCCACCAGCGGCGAGGAAAATGCGGCCAAGTACAAAAATGTGGCGTTTGTTCCTTTGGGGACGCCACTCATGGCTGGACCTGGTGCGATCGTTGCCGTGATGGTCTTCGTTCAGCAGTCCAGCCAACTGTCAGAGTATTTGGCTGTGGGGCTGGGCATTGCCGTGGTACTGGGCTCGTTGTACCTGGCGATGCGCTTCGCGGGCGTCGTGCAGCGCGTGCTGGGTGAAAACGGCGTCGAGCTTGTCACCCGGATTGCCGGCCTGCTTCTGTCGGCCATTGCCGTGCAGATGATCGCGGACTCCGTGACGGCCTTCGTGAAGGGCGTCGCCTGAGCACGCTTTGGCATTGCGGGCTAAAGGCCGGTTGGCTGGATCTGGTGGAACACAGCCTTGCTGCCCAGCCGTTTCCGCATGACCTCGATGGCCTGTTCGTTCTGGTCGACACACACAAAGTTGCGGCCGAGCTTCGCTGCAACGGCTCCGAGGGTCCCTGATCCGGCAAAGAAATCGAGGCACCAGTCACCTTCGCGGCTGGATGCGGAAACGATCCTCCGGACCAGGCCTTCGGGTTTCTGGGTAGGGTAGCCGGTCTTCTCACGGCCGGTAGGGGAAACGATGGTGTGCCACCAAACATCAGTGGGCAGCTTGCCGAGCTCGCGCTTGGCAGGAGTCACCAGGCCGGGGGCCATGTACGGTTCCCGGTCCACCTCTGCGTTGTCGAAGTGGTACTTGGTGGGGTTCTTTACATACACCAGAATGTTGTCGTGCTTGGTGGGCCAGCGGTTCTTGGCGCGCGCGCCGTAGTCGTAGGCCCAGATGATCTCGTTGAGGAAACACTCCCTGCCGAAGATGGCGTCCAGCATCACTTTGGCGTAGTGCACCTCCCGGTAATCGAGGTGCAGGTACAGGGTGCCGTCGTCTGACAAGAGCCGCCACGCCTCGACGAGTTTGGGCTCCAGGAAGGACCAGTAATCGCTGAAGGCGTCGTCGTAGCTGTGAAGGGCACCCTTGATGGTGTCGTAGGAACGTCCCTTGAAACCGACGCGATCGCCGTCGCCGTCCGCGTTCCGGACCATGCGGGTTTCCTGGCGGCGCTGTACCCGGCCTGTGTTGAAGGGCGGGTCGACGTAAATGAGTGTGAAGGCGCCGTCCGGCAGCGTAGGGAGGAATTCCGCGTTGTCCGCGTGCACCACCACATTGCCGCCGTCCGGCGCCCAAACAGTTTTAGTCATTGAGGGTTTTAGCCCTCGGTGCTGCCGGACTGGGCAGCTGCGGTCTCACCGGAAACCACTTCGCCGTTGCGGCGGCGCGTGCGGGTACGACGCGTCCGGGCAGGCTTGTCTGCGTTGTCGGCAGTGGCAGTGCGGGTTTCCGACGCACCGGCAGCCGGGGCTGCTTCGGTGTCGGAGGTACGATGGCGGCGCGTACGGTTGCGGCCGCCGTCGCCCTTGGATTCGCTGGAGTCCGAGTCGTTGGATTTGGCTTGCCGTCCGCGGCCGCTGTCTCGTCCGCCGTCGCGACCCCGTCCGCTGTCTCGACCGCCATCGCGGCCTGAACCGGAACGTGCGTTCTTCTTGCCGGTCTCGCCGAGATCCTCAAGGACCTCCGCGTCGACGCCGGCGAGGACCCGCTTGTTGCGGGGCAACCTGCCCTTGGTGCCCTCGGGGATGTCGAGATCCGCGTACAAGTGCGGCGAGGACGAGTACGTCTCCACCGGTTCCGGAACGCTCAGTCCGAGAGCCTTGTTGATCAGGCCCCAGCGCGGCATATCGTCCCAGTCGACGAACGTGACAGCGGTGCCCTTGTTACCCGCGCGGCCGGTACGCCCAACGCGGTGCAGGTAGATCTTTTCGTCTTCAACACACTGGTAGTTGATCACGTGCGTGACGTCATCAACGTCGATGCCGCGGGCGGCAACGTCAGTGGCCACCAGGACATCGACCTTGTTGTTGCGGAAAGCACGGAGAGCCTGCTCGCGGGCACCCTGGCCGAGGTCTCCGTGGATGGCGGCAGCGGCAAAACCGCGGTCGACGAGTTCCTCGGCAACCTTGGCAGCAGTGCGCTTGGTCTTGGTGAAGATAATGGTCCGTCCGCGGCCGCGAGCCTGGAGGATGCGGGCCACTACTTCAGACTTGTCCATGCTGTGCGCACGGTAGATCAGCTGACGGATGTCGCGCTTGGTCAGGCCTTCGTCGTCCGGATCCGCAGCACGGATGTGGGTGGGCTGCGTCATGTAACGGCGTGCCATCGCGATCACCGGGCCGGGCATCGTCGCGGAGAAGAGCAGCGTCTGCCGAACGGCGGGGGTGCCGGCGATCAGGGTCTCAACGTCCGGAAGGAAGCCGAGGTCCAGCATTTCGTCAGCCTCATCAAGGATCACCATCTTGACGTTCTTCAAGCTCAGGTGCTTCTGCTTGTAAAGGTCGATCAGACGCCCGGGGGTACCGACCACGATCTCGACGCCCTTCTGCAGGGCATCGACCTGGGGCTCGTAAGCGCGGCCACCATAAATGGTGGCGATGCGGGCGTTGCGCTTGCGTGACGCGGTCTGGAGGTCGTTGGCAACCTGCACCGCGAGTTCACGCGTGGGAACGATCACCAAGGCCTGGGGTGCACCCGGGACGGCAAGCTTCTCATAGCCGGCATCGTCGCGGCCGGCTACACGCTGGAGCGCAGGAATGCCAAAGCCCAACGTCTTACCGGTACCCGTCTTGGCCTGGCCGATGATGTCGTGGCCGCTCAGGGCCACTGGCAGGGTCATCGCCTGGATGGGGAAGGGGTGCGTGATCCCGGCATCGGCCAAGGACTCAACAATGTCAGCGCGGACGTTGTAGTCGGCGAAGGACTTTTCTTCGATCTCGTGGGGCTTTTCATCCGAGACGATCGTTTCCTCGGGTTCAAGAATTTCGGTTCCGGTGGGGTCGGTCAGGACTTCATGGGTGTGCAATTCACTCACAGGGAGTTTCCTTATTCATTTAGGCATTGGCGCTGCGTGCTCAACGGGGGCGGCGAAGCCGTACCGGAGCACGAACTGGCGCGCAAGCATATCCAGTGGAAGCCGATCGCGGGCTATCTAAGTACTGGCACTGGTGACCAGTTGGTACATCTCAAGATCGCGTAGGGGCGGGCTTGTTGACTTCAAAAATTAACTGAATCAACGACCGGGCATCCATTACTACAGGCCCAGTCTATCCTCTGGGAGCCATAAAGCCCGGATCATGGGTTCACCGGGGTCAGTGCTGCAGCTCGAACCTGATTTCCCGGCTGGCAATATCCGCCGTGACAAGGCGTACCCGCACTTTGGTTCCGGACTCCAATTCGCCGTCGCAGCGTGCGGTGACGGCCGGTTCCGCGATCTGGACGACCCCATACGGACCGCTCCCGTTTCCGTTGGCTTTATTGCCATTGCCTCGGTTGCCGTTGCTGTTTCCATTGGCAGGCTTGGACCCTGAAATCACCACGGCATCGAACTCCTGGCCCACGTGGTTGGCTACCAGTGCTGCTTCCACCGTGTCCAGAGCCGCACGCTCAAGCCGACCGGCCACTTGGTCCGAGGCTGCCATGATCTCCGGCAACGAGGGCAGTGCGTCACGGGCCCACCGCGGAATGTCCTTGTGGTTACTGAGGGCCTCGCAGATGACCAGGACGAATCTGTCAATCAGGCGTCGCAGCGGTGCTGTGGTGTGGGCATAGGGAGCCCCGATGGCCGCTTGGATCACTGTGTCAGGCACCTCGCCGTCGAAGGGCGTGTAACCGGCGCCCCTGAACAGCGTCCCGGCCGAGTGCAGGATGGCCAGCTGTTGGGGGTCGGACGCATCCAAGGTGCGCAAGTACTCGCCGTAGCTGACCTGGCCATCCCACGGTTTGCCCAGCGCAGTGGTTTGCCGCTTGAAATGCTGCAGTGAGCGTTCGTCCGGGGCGGGCATCGTGCGGAGGATGCCAACTTTGCCTTCCAGCATCAGTTGTGCGGCAGCCATTCCGGTCATCAGAGAGATCTGTGCGTTCCAGTCTTCCACCGGCAAAGACGGGGCTGCAACGATCCTGTACCCGCCGCCGTCGGTCGCCTGGACGATTTCCTGTTCCGGCATGTTGAGGCTTGCGCCGCCGCGCAACCGTTCCAGCTCGACGCGCTTCAGTCCCACTTCCTTGAGGAGCTGAAGAACAGGCGGGGCGGTGCCGTCGTCGATCTGCTGTTGGGCGCCTTTGTAGCTCAGCTTGGCCCGGCTGCGGACAGCAGCCCGGGCAACGGTCACGGACATGACCTCTGCATCAGCGCCGAGTTCGAAGTTCCACACAAAGGCACTGCAGTCCTGTTCGGCCAGCAGGCTTCCGGCGTTTTCACTGATGACCTCGGGGTGCAGTGGGATCCGGCCGTCAGGTGCATAGAACGTTTGTCCGCGTAGCCGGGTCTCGGCATCCAAGGCTCCTCCGGGAGCCACAAAGGACGGCACGTCGGCGATGGCGTAGAGGACCTTGTAGCCGTCTCCGGAACGTTCAATGAACAGGGCCTGGTCCAAGTCAGTCGAGGTAGCGGGATCAATGGTGACGAAGGGGATCTCCCGCAGGTCCTGATCCGGCAGCCTGAGGTTTTCCACGGCCCGCTCTGCCTCTTGTACTGCCTCGGCAGGGTACGCGGTGGGGAGTTCCAGTTCCGTCCTCAAGGCCGCAAGTGCTTCAGCGAGCTGGTCCGACGAATCGTCGACGTTGGGTGCTATCCGATGATGTGACACGAAAATCAGGGTAGCCCGAAACCGGCGGATAGTCTTGGCAGCCGCACGCAAAAGCCCGCTGCCCCAAGGGGCAACGGGCTTTCGGTAAAGCTGGTTCTGACCAAACAGGCGGTTAGCTTGCCGGTGTCAAAGTGAAGGTGGCTGCCTTGTCTCCGAAGTCATTGTTGATCACCACTGTGGTGGGACCATTCTTGATGTCGAAGGCGATGACGCCCTGCTGTACGTCTCCGGCTGCGACATCGCCGGAGACGAGACCGCCCAGACCGTTGTCAAGGAAGATCCGGTCGCCCTCGTTGCCGTCAGCATCGAAGGCATCGAAGTTGCTGGGCGCGGCGAAGCTGGATCCGGCGATGGTCTCCCAGGAAACCTCCAGCAGGAGGAACCCGCCGTTGAGCGGCTTCATGTAAGCCATCTCCGGGATTTCGGTAGCGTATCCGGAGTTAAGGACGGTGACCTTAACGGTGTTGCCCTCGGACACCGTGACCTCGAAAGCGTTGCCATCGGTGGCAGTGCCTTGGGAAGGGGCAGTGGCCTCCTGTGAAGCTGACGGTGCGGCAGGGACAGGCGTGGCCTGTCCCTGGACCGCGGCAGCCACCAGCGTCAAAGACAACACCGTGGACACGATCCCAACAACCAGGCCGGCGAGCCAGACAACGAGCGTGATGATCCAGGCCTTCTTCTTGTTTTCCGGATAACCCTGCAGCGGGCGGCCTTCCTTATCACGTGCGTTGCCGGTCAGCGTGATGATGAGGTCCACGATGGACCAGATGCCGAGTCCGCCCGCAGTGAGCAGTTTGGCAATGCCGGTCCCGATCTTTCCCAAGTAAAAGCGGTCAACACCGAGGCCACCAAGGAGCAAGGAGAGGATCCACGTGACCATGAAGGACTTGGCCGGAGTACCCGTGCCGGGAACACCATAAGGGCTGGAATCCGGGCCGGACTGGTACGTCTGGGGTCCGCCTTGGTACTGGGCGTCGAAAGCACCGGGTGCAGGGGGAACTGGTGGGGCACCGTTCCTGTTGTGGGGCGCGGGCGGGTAGCTCGGATTAGTCATTGATCATCCTTCGGGGGAGTGGGTGCGAGGAGGAGGACACGCGGCCTGCGGGCACGCCAGACAGTCAACTCACTTCCAGTCAGCCTAGTGGGACCAACGCTGCTGAAGGCAATCTCCGCGGGCGGGGTGTGGAGAGCCGGGGATAGTCTTGGATTATGGGCATTTCGACGGACGTCGCACCTTCTGCCGGACAACTCGCCGCGGAACTCCTGGGCGCCATGGCCTACGGCGAGTTGTCGGCTTTCGGCCGGCTTTCGTTCGATTCCCGATACGCCCCCTCACTCCATGACCGTTCAGTGCTGGCAAAAATTGCCGTCGGTGCGTACGGAAACTTCGCGCTGCTGAGCGATCGGCTCGCTGAAATGGGCCTCGATCCGGAGGAAGCCATGCTGCCGTTCCAGCGTTCCTTTGACCACTTCCATGAACGCACCAAGCCCGGGGACTGGTTCGAATCCGTGATGAAGGCTTACGTCATCGACACCGTTTCCTCGGACTTCTACCGGGCTGTCGCCACTTTCCTCGATGGAACAACGCAGCAGTTCGTGGACCGGGTTGCCTCCCCCGACCAGGCAACCGAGGTACTTCGTGTCCTGCTGCGGCGGGCCTTGGCCGATGACCCACGACTGGCCTCACGGCTGGCGTTGTGGGGCCGCCGGCTGGTGGGGGAAGCGCTGACACAGGCGCAGAGGGTAGGGACTGAGCACCCACAGTTGGGGCCGGCACTAAAAAGTGGTGGCGATGCCCGCGCCGCAATTAAAAGACTGACAGGCGAGCTCGCCGGGCGTCATGCCCGCCGGATGACGGCGCTGGGCCTCACTGCCTAGCGGTATGACCGGGCTTATGCCTGAAAGGCTCCAACGGCCAGGCTCAGGCTGCGTCCAGCGCCTCCAGCAGCGACTTGGCTGCCGTCGTCGGATCCGAAGCCTCGGTGATGGCGCGGACCACGACGATCCGGGTGGCTCCTGCGGCCCGCACCTGCTCTACGTTGCTGAGATCGATCCCTCCGATGGCGAACCATGGCAGGTTCACGGCGCCGTCGGTGGTCTCGACTGCACGCTTGCTCGCTTCTGCGGCATATGTGACCAGGTCCAGTCCCACGGCTTCGCGGCCGGGTTTGGTGGGTGTCGCCCAGACGGGTCCTACACAGAAATAGTCCAGGCCCCCCTGTCCCGGTGATGCCGCGATGGCGGCATTCACCTGCTCGGGGGAGTGGGTGGAAAGACCGATCGTGACGGACTCCGGAAGCAATGTCCGGGCCACCTTCAACGGGAGGTCCTTTTGCCCGATGTGGAACACCGGAGCCCCGGAAACACTGGCAACGTCGGCTCGATCGTTGACAGCCCACAGCCGTCCATGACGTTGCGCAACTCCCTGCAGGACCGCCAGCAACTCCAATTCCTCGGCAGCTTCGAGGGTCTTGTCGCGCAGCTGGATGATGTCCACGCCGCCCTCGAACGCGGCGTCCACAAAGTCTTCAAAATCGCCTTGCCGTTTCCGCGCATCGGTGCACAGATACAAGCGGGCGGTGGCGAGGGCATCAGTCTGGGTCATGGAACCCAGAGTAGTTCCTCTAAACTGGGCACGTACTGCGGGAGCCGCGACGTTCGTCATATGACTGTCCGGCTGAGAGGGCTTAAGAGCCGACCGCTTGACCTGATCCGGCTAGTACCGGCGTAGGGAAGGAAACGCGCAATGGCAGTTCCCCGCCAAACCCCGCTCCAGGCCGACGTGGCCGTCATTGGCGGCGGCGTCATCGGGCTGGGCATCGCCCGCGAAGCGCGGCGACTTGGCCGCTCCGTGGTGGTGATCGACCCCGCACCGGCTTCGGGGGCTACGTTTGCTGCCGCCGGAATGCTTGCCCCCGTGAGCGAATTTCACTACCAGGAGGAAGATCTCCTGGAGTTGATGCTCGAATCGTCCCGGCTGTGGCCGTCTTTCGCGGCAAGCCTGCCCCGCGGAGGGGAAGACACCGGATACCGCACGACGCCGACACTTGCCGTGGGTGCCGATGCCGCGGACCGCAGGGCACTGGCAGACCTCCGTGCGGTACAGCTTGCTGCGGGCCTGGGGGTCGAGCCGTTGTCCCTGCGCGACGCCCGGGATCGCGAACCCCTCCTCAGCCCCCAAATTTCCAGTGCCTTCGACGTTCCCGCCGACCATCAGGTCGATCCCCGCAAGCTGGCGGCATGCCTGCTCTCGGGACTGGCACGCCACGCGGCCAGCGACTACACGTGGGTTTCGGGCGCCGACGATGGGTTTGCCATGACTTCCACGGCGCGCCGCTTGCTCTGGGACGGAGGGCGGGTCTCAGGAGTGGAACTCGAGTCCGGCGCCGCTGTCCACTCCACCGAAACGGTGGTCGCCAACGGACTGGGTGCGGCAGACCTGGAAGGGCTCCCCGACGGGCTCAGCCTTCCCCTGCGGCCGGTATATGGCGACATCCTCAGGCTTCGGGTGCCTGAACACCTCCGGCCCCTGCTCACCTCCACCGTCCGTGGGATGGTCCGTGGAGTGCCCGTCTACATCGTGCCCCGGGACGACGGCACTGTAGTCATCGGGGCCACCCAGCGCGAGGACGGACTGTCGGCAGCGTCCAACGCGGTCTCAGCCGGGGGCGTCTACCAGTTATTGCGGGACGCCCAGGCCCTGGTCCCCGCAGTGGCGGAACTTGAGCTGCTCGAAGCAACGGCCCGGGCCCGCCCCGGCACTCCGGACAACGCACCGCTGCTTGGACGGGTCGTTGGCCCCCGGGGGGATGTTGATGGTCTGGTGATCGCCACAGGATTCTTCCGGCATGGTGTCCTCCTGACGCCCGCGGCCGCACGGATCGTGGGCGGGCTGATCAACGGCACGTCGGACCCCCGGTGGGCATCATTTTCCCCGGACCGCTTCGCGGCCACTTCATCCACAGCGCTGGCGCTTACGCCGGCACACGCTCCCAGCAAGGAAACAACATGAACATCAAACTCAACGGATCCGATCACGCCGTGCCGGAGGATGCTTCAGTCAGCACCCTGGTCACGGCCGTCACCGGCCGCGCTCTGGACCACCGCGGACAGGCAGCCGACGGTGGCAAGCTGGGCGTCGCCGTCGCCCGCAATTCCGAGGTGGTGCCACGCAGCCAATGGTCCGCAACGGCGCTCGCCGACGGGGATGAACTCGAACTTGTTACCGCAGTCCAAGGAGGCTGACTTCATGACGACAGCAAACACAGAGGTCATTACTGACGCCCTGGTGATCGACGGCGTCCACTTCGGATCCCGCCTGATCATGGGGACGGGAGGTGCCCCGAGCCTGGACGGTCTGGGCGCTGCGCTCCTGGCGTCCGGGACAGAGCTCACCACAGTAGCCATGAGGCGCTACTCACCCGCTGAAACAGGATCCCTCTTCCAACTCCTGGTGGACCACGGAATCCGGGTGCTGCCCAACACCGCCGGTTGCTTTACTGCCAGAGACGCCGTGATGACCGCTGAACTGGCACGCGAGGCACTGGAAACCGACTGGGTGAAGCTGGAAGTCATCGCCGATGAACACACGCTCCTTCCAGACGCAGTGGAACTCGTCGAGGCAACGGAACAGCTGGTGAACCGTGGATTCAAGGTCTTCGCCTATACCAACGATGATCCCGTCCTGGCACTGCGCCTCGAAAACCTGGGTGCCACCGCAGTGATGCCCCTGGGCTCGCCGATCGGAACCGGTCTGGGGATCCTGAACCCGCACAACATTGAACTCATCGTGTCCCGGGCCTCAGTACCCGTGGTGCTCGATGCCGGAATAGGAACCGCCTCCGATGCTGCCCTCGCCATGGAATTGGGCTGCGACGCCGTGCTTCTGGCCACCGCTGTCACCCGGGCGCAGAACCCGGTGCAAATGGGTGAGGCCTTCAAGCACGCCGTGATCGCCGGTAGGCTGGCCAAGCAGGCAGGACGGATTCCGCGGCGTGAGCACGCTTTGGCGTCGTCGGCCATGGAGGGCCGGGCAGAGTTCCTCTAAGTGTCCGCCGGGTCTTCGGGAGAAGGAGCAGCAGTGGCAGGGAACCATGACCATCTGACCCAGGCGGATGTCGACGATGCCCTCCGGGAGCTACGCGACTGGAAGTACCAGGGCGGCCTGGTAACCGTCTATAAAACTCCGACGGCGGCCGAAGCGCTGGCCCTCATTGCAGCGATCGGACAGATCGCCGAACACCAAAACCACCATCCGGATCTGGAATGGCGCTACAACAAGGTCCACCTGCGGTACCTGTCCCACGACGCAGGCGGAGAAGTCACCCAACGCGACATCACCGCTGCTGCTTCCGTGAGTGAAGCCGCAGCGGCGCTGGGTGCAATCGCCCAGCCGGAGCGGTATCCGGAACCCTGAACCAGCTGACCCCGAACCATTGCGACAAGGCGTTAAACGACAGTGACCGCCGCCCGAGGGCGGCGGTCACTGTCGTGTGTTCTTGTTGCTGCTAGAGCTTGAGCGCCTTGGTGAGCGCCGCAGTATCGTGCCGGGTGCGGGTTCGGCCCAGGAAGACCACCACCGCTGCGGCGGCGGCAGTTCCCAGGACGATCGGCAAGACCCAGGGAATCCAGGTTGCCCCGGGCTGGTAGCCCAGGCCGGCACTGATGAACGCAATCCAGCCCAGGGTGCCCACAGCCACCGAAACACCGGCCGGCAAAGCGATGCCGTACTTGCCGTGCCTCTTGTCGTTGGCCCACACGATGAAACCGGTGGCTATGGTGGCCAGAACCACCACGACGAGTGAAAGCATGAAGACTCCTTTGCGGACTGCGTTATGTGGAGGGCCTAGAGGGCACCGAAGCCGACGCGGCGGACTTCCTCTGCGCCGATCTCCACGTAGCCCAGGACGCTGCCGGGAACAATGATCTGGCGGCCCTTTTCATCGGTCAGGCGCAATTCCGAGCCCTTGGACACGGCCTCTGCCACGATCTTGGCCACCGCGTCCGCATCCAAAGCGGATTCGAGCACGATTTCACGGCCAACGTTCTGAATGCCGATCTTTACTTCCACAGCAAGGCCTCCAAGCCAATCAAGTATTAAGTCAGTCCTCTATTTGTAGCCTAGGACTCTTTGGGGAATCGACTGATTCCGCGCCAAGCTAAACGATAGATCAGATCACTGGCCACATCGAGGTCAAGGTTTCCGTCCGTTTCAAGCCAGTAGCGTGCGCTGACCTGCGCCATTCCGGCCAGACCACGGCCCAGGAGCTGCGCCTCCAAGGGAGGCAACTTGGTGTCCTCGGCAATAACATGGGCCACCGCATCAGCGAATGTTTTGTTGAACGTCTCCAAACGGGAACTTACATCGGGATCGTTGATGAGGTCAGATTCGAAGACGAGACGGTGGGCTTGGTCGTCATCAGCGATGAACCGGTAGTAGGCCCGCATCACGGCCTTCACGCGTTCCTTGTTGTCCGAGGTGGAGTTCAAAGCGCTGAGCATCAGTTCAGTCAGCGCGGCCAGGTGGCTGTCCAAGAGGGCCATGTAGAGCTCACGCTTGGACGGAAAGTGCTGGTACAGCACCGGCTTGCTCACGTGGGCAGCCTCGGCGATCTCGTCCATGGCGGCACCATGGAATCCGTTGGAGACAAAAACTTCCAACGCCGCATTCAGCAACTGCGCCCGGCGCTCGTCGCGCGGCAACCTTGGTGAACGCGTTGAAACAGCCCGTTCCTGCTTGGCCGGTGCCCCATCGTGTGCCCTTGTGCCGTCAGCCACAGTCTGCCGCCTTTCCTTTGCAGTTATGACCACTCTACCGGTGGGTAATATGACCGGGCGGCATCGGCAGGCATACATTGGGGTATGGCCTCAATTGTTGCTGCCCGCCCTGCTGCGCCCGCTGTCCTGCCGCCCCTTGTTGAACCGGCCGCCGAACTCACGCCGGCCGAAGTGGAGCGATACTCCCGGCATCTCATCATTCCCGAAATCGGTGCCTTGGGCCAACGCAGGCTTAAGAATGCCAAAGTGCTGGTCATAGGCGCCGGCGGACTTGGTTCTCCGGCATTGTTGTACTTGGCTGCGGCCGGCGTTGGCACACTCGGAATCGTTGACGACGACGTAGTGGACCTCAGCAACCTGCAACGCCAGGTCATCCATGGCGTGAAGGACGTGGGCATCCCCAAGATCGAGTCGGCCCGCAACGCCATCAACGAACTTAATCCGCTGGTCAACGTCGTCCTGCACGACATCCGGCTGGACTCATCCAACGCCTTGGAGTTGTTTGCGCAGTACGACCTCATCCTCGATGGCGCGGACAACTTCGCCACGCGTTACCTGGTCAACGACGCCGCCGCCATCCTCGGCAAGCCCTATGTCTGGGGCTCCATCTTCCGCTTCGACGGCCAGGTCAGCGTGTTTTGGGCCGAGCACGGACCCACTTACCGGGACCTCTACCCTGAAGCTCCTCCCGCCGGTTCGGTGCCTTCCTGCGGCGAGGGCGGAGTGTTCGGCATGTTATGCGCAGCGGTTGGTTCGCTCATGGTGACCGAAGCCGTGAAGCTGATCACCGGCGTCGGGCGTTCACTGCTGGGACGGGTAGCGCTCTTTGACGCACTTGGCGGCAGCTGGCGCGAGATCAGGGTATCCAAGGACCCGGAAGCCGAACCCATCACGGAGCTGACGGACTACGAAGCTTTCTGCGGTGTGACGCCTTTGGCAGCAACCGACCAGGAACACACTGTGTCCGCGAAGGACCTTGCAGCGATGCTCGCAGAGCGGGAGGCGGGGGAGCGGGACTTCGACTTGGTGGATGTCCGGGAATCGGGGGAGCACAGCATCGTCAGTATTGACGGTTCAGTCCTCATCCCGCAGGGCCGTATTCTCTCGGGTGAAGCGTGGGTGGAGTTGCCCCAGGACAAGGACATCGTTTTCCACTGCAAGGCCGGCACGCGCTCGGCTGCTGTGTTGGAGGCTGCGCGGAAAGCGGGTTACACGCGGGTCAGCCACCTCGACGGCGGTATCCTCGCCTGGGTGCGCGACGTCGAGCCGGCGAAACCCGTTTACTAGGTCGTTTTTCGCCCCCAGCCGTGCCTGGCAGTCCCACATGAGCGGATGCCTGGGGCTCGAGGGCACGGCCCCGTCTGCTCAGGCGCTCTCTGAGCGGAGCTGCTGGTGGTCCACGGGGCATTCGGCGGCCGGGGTTGCAGCCTGGGGCTGTTCCACCTGGATTCCGTAGAGTGCCTCGAGGGCTGCGACGTAGTCATCCTGCTGTCCGTTGGCGGCAAGTTCGCGTGCACGGACTGTGGGGATGTGGAGGAGCTGCTTGACCATGCGGCGGAGTGCGAACTCCACTTCTTCGGCGGCGGCCGTGCAACCGTGACGGGCGCGGACCTTTTCCATCTCGGCGTCCAGGACGTTCATGGTGTGGCGGCGAAGCGCCACGATGGCCGTGTCCACGGAACGCGCTTCGCGTTCGGATTCAAAGGACGCGGCAGCGCCGGTGACAATTGCACTTGCCTGGGACAGCGACTCTGCTTGTTCCTGGGGTGCGGCGAGCCGAACGGACTCAAGCGTCAAGAGCTCAACGCCGTCGAGTTCGCCCACGGCGGGATCGAAATCATGGGTGAGGGCAAGGTCGATGGCGATCAACGGCTTGCCCGACTGTGCACGGACACGGGCGAGGTCTGCGGCCTCCACACGGTTGTCCGATCCGCTGCAGCCGATCATGACGTCAGCTGTGGCAACAGCGGCTGGGAGAGTGTCGGCGTCGAGCGCTGTCCCACCGCGGGTGGCGACGAAACCTTCGGCGCGGCCGGACGACGAGTAGACGGAGATATCAGTACAGCCGCGTTCCCGGAGAAGGGACATCGTGGCGCCTGCGTATGCCCCGGTACCGAAGACCACGACCTTCTTGGTGGACCAGTCATCGTTCTCGGCAAGGTCGGTTGCGAGGTCCAAGGCGACGGACACGATCGAGAGGCCCCGGGAACCGAGGGCGGTTTGCGCGCCAACATCCTTGGCGGTCTTGGAAGCCGCCTGGAAAAGCCGGACGAGGCCGGAGCTCGCGGTGCCTTCCTGCTGGGCTGTAATCAGTGCCCGGCGGACCTGCCCGGCGATTTCGCGTTCGCCCACGACGGCGGAGTCCAGCCCGGCGCTCACGGCAAAGAGGTGGCGGGTGACGTCAGGGCCGGTGTGGGTAGCAAAGGAACGGGAGACGAGTTGCTCGTTCAGGCCGCTCAGTTCACTGATCTGGGAAACGAGGGCGGAGCGCGCTGCTTCGAGGTCCGCCCCGTTGGCCGTTTCGCCGTAAACCTCATAGCGGTTGCACGTCGCCAGGACCACGGCACCGGAAACCACCGGGGAGTCCGTCAGGGCTGCCGAGGCAAGCTCAGAGGAACCGTTGCTCAACTGAGCGACAGTTTCGAGGTCGATGTCGGCGTGTGTAGCCACCAATGAGAAAAGAACCACAGCACCCCAATCATAGCTTTTTCGTAGCCCGGTAGAACAATATGGCACCGTGGCGATCCACACGCAGGGGAGTGATCGCCGCCACAAAGGCCCGGGAGGCGCTCAACGTGACAGCTTGTCGTTATCTTTTGCACCGGATTTTCGGCACAATCGAAGGCATGACTTCTAGCTCGGCAGCATCCAAGAGTACGGCCTCCAACGCCCCGGCGGGAACCCTCGACGCCAACCACCCGCTGAAGGACGGCCGGACCTCGGACTCGCCATTGATTACCGCCTACCGCGGCGGCACGCCGTCCCGCAGGCCAGTGTGGTTCATGCGTCAAGCAGGCCGTTCCCTGCCCGAGTACCTGAAGGTACGCGAAGGCGTGGCGATGCTGGACTCCTGCCTGCGGCCGGAACTTGCGGCGGAAATCACCCTCCAGCCGGTTCGCCGCCATGATGTTGATGCGGCCATTTTCTTCTCCGACATCGTGATTCCGCTGAAGCTGGCCGGTGTGGGCGTGGACATCGTCCCCGGTGTTGGACCGGTCCTGGACAAACCTGTCCGCACCGCCGCTGATGTAGCGGCCCTGCCCACGCTGACGTGGGAGGCGCTGGAACCCATCCGCGAAGCCGTCCGCCTGACTGTTGCTGAACTCGGGAAAACCCCGCTTATTGGGTTCGCCGGCGCCCCCTTCACTTTGGCGGCCTACATGGTTGAAGGCAAGCCGTCCCGGGACCACCTCGGACCCCGGACCATGATGCACGCAGATCCTGAAACCTGGGCGGCACTGGCCAACTGGGCCGCCGACACCTCCGGAATGTTCCTCCAGGCCCAGCTCGAAGCGGGTGCTTCGGCTGCGCAGCTCTTCGACTCGTGGGCAGGCTCACTGGGCCTGGCTGATTACACCAAGTACGTCGCGCCGGCGTCCGCCCGGGCGCTGGATCATGTCCGTGGCCTGGGTGCTCCGTTGATTCATTTCGGCACGGGGACGTCCGAGCTCCTGGTCGCGATGCGCGACGTCGGAGTGGACGTGGTGGGCGTGGACTACCGACTCCCCTTGGATGAGGCCAACCGCCGCTTGGGTGGCACCGTTCCGCTGCAGGGAAACATCGATCCCGCACTTCTCTCCGCTCCGTGGGAGGTCCTTGAAGCCCATGTCCGTGAGGTCATTGCGGCCGGAGCCCAAGCGCCGGGCCATGTGCTGAACCTGGGCCACGGAGTGCCTCCGGAAACGGATCCCACCGTCCTGACCCGCGTCGTGGAACTCATCCACTCCATCCCTTCGGAGTAGTGCCGATGCGCGGGGGACACCCAACGCCAAAGCCACCGGCCGACAGGCCGTCCGCCGTTGTGGTGGGCGGCGGCGTCTCAGGCCTGATTGCTGCCCGTGAACTTGCCATGGGCGGCTTTGCCGTCACCATCCTGGAAGCGGGCGACGCCTGGGGCGGCTGCGTGGGAAGCCATGTCGTTGCCGGGCTGCAGCTTGACAGTGGGGCGGAATCGTTTGCCACCCGGTCGCCGGCTGTTGCCAATCTCGCCGGAGAGCTGGGCCTGGCGGACAAAATCGTTTCCCCGCACCCCGGAGGTGCCTGGGTGCAATTACCCGACGGGCCGCAGGAACTACCCAAAACGGGAATCCTGGGCATCCCCGCCAATCCCTGGGATCCGGAAGTCCGCCGTTCCTTGGGACTCGCCGGAGCCATCCGTGCCTCGTTGGACACCTGGCTTCCGGCGGCCTTTGGTACGTCCTCGGAGGTCACCAGTGTTTCCGCGCTTGTGCGGAGCCGTATGGGCAAGAGGGTCCTTGACCGGCTGGTTTCCCCGGTGGTGGGCGGTGTCCATTCGGCCGACCCCGGTCTTCTGGATGTGGACATGGTTGCGCCAGGCCTGCGGGCGGGCATTCGTCAGCATGGCTCACTGGCCGCCGCTGTGGCGGCCCAGCGCAGGGCCGCCGCTGGCTCCGCATCCGGCCCGGCCAAGGCTGGATCCGCCGTCGCCGGTTTGCAAGGTGGCATGCATTCGCTGGTGACTGCGCTCGTGGCGGACCTGCGCGGACGCGGCGTCGGGCTGATGACCGGAAAGCGCGCCGACGCAGTGGCCAAGACCCCGGACGGCTGGCGGGTCACCGCCGGAGGTTCCACGTACGACGCCGGCCGGTTGGTGGTTGCGCTCGACGGCCCGGCCGCCGTCGGGCTTCTTGAGCAGTCCTTGCCGGAACTGTCCGGTTTGCGTCCGGCACCCGGACCGCTGGTAAGCCTCGTGACCATGGTGGTGGACCTTCCCGAGCTTGACAGCAGGCCCCGCGGGACCGGAATTTTGGTGGCACCACAAACTCCCGGAATCAAGGCGAAGGCGTTGACCCACGCGACAGCCAAATGGGACTGGTTGGCGGGCGAAGCCGGGCCGGGGACGCATGTCCTGCGCCTGTCCTATGGCCGGCGTGAAGAAGCTGCCGGGGGAGCGGACATCATCCTGGATGATGAGGCACTCCTTGCCGCGGCGCTGATGGATGCCTCCGCGTTGTTGACGGTGCCGGTCTCCCGGGCGGACATCGTGGATTGGGATGTGGTGCGGTGGGCCGGAGCCTTGCCGTTCGCCGCCGTCGGTCATAAACAGCGGGTCGGGCACGTGCGCGCTGTGTGTGCCGCGGCCTCCGGTTTGACGGTGGTTGGAGGCTGGTTGGCGGGGAATGGCCTGGCTGCCGTGGTGGCCGACACCCGGACACAGCTCGCCGCAGCCGTAGCCGAGAATGCCTCAAAACTGTGATTTGCATCACTTCTACGTGTTGTAGAACTGATCCGTTTCGACTTAGGGGCTGGCACGGGGCAAACTTGAACCATGAGCCACACTTCTGCCGAATCTGTCACTAAAACTGCTGAAACCGAAGAACAGTTCTACACGCTGTGGACGGTCTTCAAGCGATCGGCCGACGTCCTGCGCAGCGGCGATGCTGCCCAGGAATTCGACGCCCTTGCGGAGAAGCTCGCTGAGGGTGGAGTAATCCTCCGCGGCAGCTACGACGTCTCGGCGATGCGCTCGGATGCGGACATCATGGTGTGGCTCCACGGGCCCAAGCCGGAGGACCTGCAGGCCGCCGTCCGCTCCATCCGCCGCAGCAAGCTTTTCGCCGGCACCGACATCGTTTGGTCTGCCATGGGCGTGCACCGCGAAGCCGAGTTCTCCAAGAGCCACGTGCCGGCATACGCCCGCGGCGTTGAACCGAGCACCTGGCTCTGCGTCTACCCGTTCGTCCGCTCCTACGAGTGGTACCTGCTTCCGACGGACGAACGCGGCAAGATGCTCCGCGACCACGGCCTGCTGGGACGCGAATTCCCGCAGGTCATCTCCAATACTGTGTCCTCCTTCGCGCTGGGTGACTGGGAATGGATCCTTGGCCTCGAAGCACCTGAACTGGTGGACCTGGTGGACCTGATGCGCCACCTGCGGGCCACCGAAGCCCGCCACCATGTTCGCGAAGAAATCCCCTTCTACACCGGCCGCCGGGTCACGGCTGCCGAGATTGCCGAGGTTCTCGCATGACCAGCCCCGCTGTCTCCACCGCAACGAACGCCGTCACTGAGCGTGGGCGCCAGGAAGCCAAGCACTATGATGCCGTGCTGCTCGCTTCCTTTGGCGGACCTGAAGGGCAGGATGACGTCATCCCGTTCCTGCGCAACGTCACCCGTGGCCGTGGCATCCCGGATGAGCGACTGGAAGAGGTATCCCACCACTACCGCGCCTTCGGCGGCATCAGCCCCATCAACCAGCAGAACCGTGAGCTGAAGGCCGCCATTGAGGCCGAGCTGGCCCGCCGCGACATCGAACTGCCGGTCCTTTGGGGTAACCGCAACTGGGATCCTTACATCGCTCCTGTACTCCAGGACGCTTACGACGCCGGACATCGCCGGCTCCTGATGCTCACCACCAGCATCTACTCCTGTTACTCCAGCTGCCGCCAGTACCGCGAAGACATCGGCGTTGCACTGACGGAAACAGGATTGGACGGCAAGCTCCAGGTGGACAAGATCCGCCAGTACTTCGACCACCCCGGCGTCGTCCAGCCCTTCCTGGAGGGTACGTCTGCGGGCTTGGAAGAGATCCGTGGCAAGCTTGCCGCTGCCGGTGAGTCAGATCCCGATTCAAAGATCCGCGTATTGTTCGCTACGCACTCCATCCCTACGCGGGATGCCGAAGCCGCTGGCAGGTCGGAGGACGAGCCCCGCGAATTCGCCGAAGGTTCGGCTTATGCTGCGCAGCACCTGGCCAATGCCAAGGCCATCATGGATGTCGTGGCCCCCCACGTCGCCTGGGACTTGGTGTACCAGTCCCGGTCCGGCGCCCCGCACATCCCGTGGCTTGAGCCGGACATCAACGACCACCTTGAGGAAATCGCCCCCGATGGCGTCCGCGGCGTTGTCATTGTTCCCCTCGGCTTCGTCAGCGATCACATGGAAGTTGCCTGGGACCTCGACACCGAAGCCCTGGAAACCTGCAAGAACCTGGGCATTGAAGCAACCCGTGTTCCCACCCCGGGTACGCACGCGGCGTTCGTGTCCGGCCTGGTGGACCTGATCTGCGAACGCACGGTGGAGAACAACATCGCCGAGCGCCCCCACGTCACGGACCTCGGACCGTGGTACGACGTTTGCCGCCCCAACTGCTGCGAGAACTTCCGTGGAGCGAAGCCCGCTATTTCAGAAGTTGGCACCACGGTGGGCATCGGCCACGACGCCTACCCGGCTGCGGAGGCTGCCAAGTGACCGTTCGCATCGGCACCAGGGCCAGCAAGCTGGCGCTGACGCAGACGCAGCAGACGGCGGACAAGTTGTCCGCGGTTGGCGGCTTCCCGGTAGAGCTGGTTCACATCAAGACCGAGGGCGACGTCAAAACCGGTTCCCTTTCCCAGATGGGCGGAACAGGTGTGTTCGTCGCCGCCTTGCGTGACGCGCTGCTGGCTGACACGTGCGATGTCGCGGTGCACTCCCTCAAGGACCTGCCCACCGGCGCAGCCCTTGGCCTGAGCATCGCTGCAACACCCAAGCGGGTGGATGTCCGTGATGTTCTCTGCGCACGGGACGGGATGACGCTCTCTGAGCTGCCGGGCGGTGCCAAAGTAGGTACAGGCTCACCACGCCGCGCTGCCCAACTCCGGGCAGCCCGGCCCGATATCGAGGTCTTGGACATCCGCGGCAACGTCGATACCCGCCTCGGCCGGGTTCCCGGCCTCCCGGGCAACATCACGGATGAGGTTGTGCCGGGTAAGTCCTGCGACCTCGACGCAGTGGTGTTGGCCGCCGCTGGATTGGAACGAATGGACCGGCTGGACACCGTCAGTGAGTTCTTCGAAACCAACGTCATGTTGCCCGCACCCGGGCAAGGTGCGTTGGCCATCGAATGCCGAACTGGGGATGCTCCGCGCCAGCCAGGGTCCACCGCGGGTTCAAACGGCGTGCTGGCCCAGGCCTTGGCGGCATTAAACGACGACGACACCCGGCTGGCGGTGACAGCCGAGCGTGCCGTGTTGGCCAGGCTCGAAGCCGGCTGCGCTGCTCCGGTGGGTGCCTACGCCTTCCGCAAGGGCAGCATGCTGCACCTGGAGGCAGTGGTCTGCGCTGTGGATGGCACCAAGACCGTTCGTGAGAAAAAAGCCACCGATGGCCTCACGGAAGTCGGCGCCACGTTGCTCGGCATCGAGGTGGCTGAGTTGTTGCTCGCTGCCGGTGCCGCGGAGATCGCGGACCTTGCCGCGTCCTGAACCGCATGATCCACGAGGGCTAACCGGTCGGCGCATCTTGATCACCAGGAGCGCCGACCGTGCCAAGCCGCTGGCGTCGTTGCTGACCAGCCTCGGCGCCGCACCCTTGGTGCTGCCCCTGATTGATTTTGAACGGGCAAAAGACCAGGCACCCCTGGACGATTCCCTCGACCGCCTGGCTGCCGGTGAATTCGATTGGTTGGTGATCAGCAGCATCACCAGTGCCCGAGTCCTTCTTGAGAAGGCTGCAGAGCGGGGCACAACCCCGGCAGCCCTGGTTCCGGCAGCCACCCGGGTGGCGACCATCGGGCCGTCCTCGTTGCGGGTCTTGGAATCCATTGGCCTCTCCGTCCACCTGGCGCCGACGGAGCGTCAGTCTGCTGACGGCCTGGTGGAACTGTGGGAGCCCGCGCCGGCCCGGGTGCTCCTGCCCCAAGCAGATATCGCGGCACCCGGCCTTCGGGAAGGCCTGGCGTCAAAAGGTGCTGACGTGACCTCCGTGGTTGCCTACCACACCGTGGACTACCCGGCCGGGACGGGACGTCGCCTGACGGCGGAACTGCCGCCCGCCGTCGAGGTTTCCGAGGACAGCGTGCTGCCAATGCTCAGCCCGGAAGAAGCACGGGCCGGCCTCAAGGCAGGCACTGTGGACGCCGTGGTGGCTGCTTCGCCCAGCGCCGCACGCCGCATCGCCCAAACCTTGCCGCCGCTGGGCAGGTGCCACTTGATTGCCATCGGGCGTCCGACGGCGGGTGAGGCCTCGCGTCTTGGCCTCACCGTGGCCGCCACAGCCAAAGAACCAACCCCGGACGGCATTGTGGCCGCCTTGGAATCTGTTTTCGCCAACGAAGGGAACCCGCAATGAGCTTTCCAAACCATCGTCCCCGCCGTCTGCGCACCACTCCCGCCATGCGCAGGCTCACCGCAGAGAACCGGCTGGCACCTGCAGACCTGATCCTCCCGGCGTTCATCCGGGAGGGCCTCACCGAACCGAGCCCCATCAGCTCCATGCCGGGTGTGGTCCAGCACACCACTGATTCCCTGAAGCGCGCTGCATCCGAAGCTGTGGAGCTTGGAGTGGGCGGCATCATGCTGTTTGGCGTCCCCTCCGTGCGCGATGCGCAGGGCACGGCCTCACTCGACCCGGAAGGCGTCCTGAACAAGGCCATCCGCGACGTCAAGGCTGAGGTGGGGGATGACTTGGTCATCATGGGCGACGTTTGCCTGGACGAGTTCACGGACCATGGCCACTGCGGGGTCCTCGATGCCGATGGCTATGTGGACAACGACGCCACCCTGGAGATCTACGGACAGATGGCTGTAGCCCAGGCCGATGCGGGGGCCCACGTACTGGGACCCTCAGGCATGATGGATGGCCAGATCGCTGTCATTCGTCAGGCGTTGGAGGAATCCGGCCACAAGAACACCGCGGTCCTTGCCTACGCAGCCAAGTATGCGTCGGCGTTCTACGGCCCGTTCCGTGAAGCAGTCGATTCCCAGCTCAAGGGCGATCGTCGGACCTACCAGATGGACGCAGCAAACCGCCGGGAAGCCATCCTGGAGGTGGAACTGGACCTTGAAGAGGGTGCCGACATGGTGATGGTAAAGCCGGCCATGAGCTACCTGGATATCCTGGCCGACGTCGCAGCCATGAGCCCGGTACCTGTCTCGGCCTACCAAATCTCCGGCGAGTACGCCATGATCGAAGCTGCTGCGGCCAACGGCTGGATCGACAGGCGCGGTGCCATCACCGAATCCGTCCTGGGAATCAAGCGTGCCGGAGCCGATACCGTGCTGACCTATTGGGCCTCCGAACTGGCAGGCTGGCTGAAGGAGTCCTGATGACATCCGTTCCCTCCGACCCCGGCGCCTCCCCGGATCGCGGCGGGCCGTCCGACCCCGCCGCGCCGGTAGCTGCCAACCACATCCTTCTGGGGCTGAACACTTTTGGCGATGCCGGCGTCGACGCTGACGGGAACCCCAAAGAACATGCCCGCGTCCTCCGCGAGTTGCTCGAAGAAGCGAAGTTGGCCGATGCCGTCGGGATCCATGCCTTCGGGGTAGGGGAACACCATCGCCGGGACTTCGCAGTCTCCGCACCCGAGGTCTTCCTTGCAGCCGCCGCCGCAGTGACATCCCGGATTCGTCTCGGCTCGGCTGTTACGGTGCTGAGCTCGGATGATCCCATTCGAGTTTTCCAGCGCTTCTCCACTGTGGATGCGCTGTCCAACGGCAGGGCTGAAGTGATGCTGGGCCGGGGCTCGTTCATTGAATCCTTCCCGCTCTTCGGCCTCGACCTGGCTGACTACGAGGTCCTTTTCGAGGAGAAGCTGGAGCTCTTCGACAAGGTTCGTGCCCAGAAGCCGGTCCACTGGGAGGGCCGTACCCGGCCCAATGTCAATGGACTCCAGGTGTACCCGAAATTGCAGCACCATTTGCTGCCGGCCTGGATTGGCGTAGGCGGAACACCCGAGTCCGTGCTGCGCTGTGCCGAATACGGCTACCCGATCATTTTCGCCATCATCGGGGGAGAACCCCGCCGCTTTGCCCCGCTGGTGAACCTCTACCGCGATGCGATGGCGAAGTACGGACACCCGATGCGCCAGATCGCAACGCACTCGCCGGGCTTCATTGCCGATACGGATGAGGACGCCCGGGAGGAGCTCTTCCCGCATTGGCTGGACCAGCGCAACAGGATCGGCGCTGAGCGCGGCTGGGGTCCTGGAAACCGCGGTGAATTCGAGGCCATGTGCGGCCCCGAAGGCGCCCTCTACGTGGGTTCGCCGGAAACCGTTGCGCAGAAGATCGTCCTCCTCAAACGCACCCTGGGTGTGGACCGCTTCGACCTGAAGTACAGCAACGGGACCCTGCCCCACCAATCCATGATGCGTTGCATTGAGCTCTATGGCACCGAGGTGGCCCCGCGGGTTGCCCGGCTGCTTGCTTCCGAATAGGCGCACACGACGCAGACCGGCTGCCCCTGAATCACAGACCGGCTGCTCCTGAATCACAGACCGGCTGCTCCTGAATCACTGAAAGAATAGGAACCATGACTTCCAACACCCCTGTGTCCGATCAGCTCTTCGACCGCGCCCGGTCCCTCATGCCTGGTGGCGTGAACTCCCCGGTCCGTGCCTTTGGATCCGTCGGTGGCAACCCGAAGTTCATGGTTTCGGCCAAGGGCGCCTACCTCACGGACGCCGACGGCAAGGAGTACGTGGACCTTGTCTGCTCCTGGGGCCCTGCGCTGCTGGGCCATGCCCACCCTGCCGTACTCGACGCCGTGCACGCCGCCGTGGACCGCGGCCTGTCCTTCGGTGCTTCCACTCCGGATGAGGCCAACCTGGCCGAGATCGTCAAGGACCGCGTATCCGCCGTTGAGCGCCTGCGCATGGTGTCCACCGGCACCGAGGCGACCATGACCGCCGTACGCCTCGCCCGTGGCTTCACCGGCCGCAACCTGGTCATCAAGTTCGCTGGCTGCTACCACGGCCACTTGGACGGTTTGCTGGCCGCCGCAGGTTCCGGTGTTGCCACCCTGGCCCTTCCAGGCTCGGCCGGCGTCACCGAGGCAACAGCAGCTGAAACCTTGGTCCTGCCTTACAACGATCTCGCCGCAGTTGAGGCTGCCTTCGCCACGCACGGTAACAACATTGCCGCAGTGATCACGGAAGCGGCTCCCGCCAACATGGGCGTTGTCACACCGGGAGAGGGGTTCAACGCAGGGCTGTCACGCATCACCAAGGAGCATGGGGCCCTCCTGATCGTGGATGAAGTCCTGACCGGGTTCCGCACTGGCTACTCCGGCTACTGGGGCCTGACAGGCCGCCAGGAAGGGTGGGCGCCTGACCTGCTCACCTTCGGCAAAGTCATCGGCGGCGGAATGCCGACGGCGGCACTCGGCGGCCGTGCCGACGTCATGGACTACCTTGCTCCCGTTGGCCCGGTCTACCAGGCCGGCACGCTGTCCGGAAACCCCGTGGCCATGGCGGCCGGCGTAGCCACGCTGACCCATGCAACACCGGAGGTCTACGCCTACGTTGATGCCCGCTCGCTGGAACTCTCCGCGGCACTTTCGTCAGCGCTGGATGCTGCAGGCGTTGACCACTCCATCCAGCGGGCAGGGAACCTGTTCTCGGTCGCCTTTGGTACCTCGGCCCACGGCGTGCACAATTACGACGACGCGCAGGCTCAGGAGAGCTTCCGCTACGCACCGTTCTTCCACTCCATGCTGGACTCGGGCGTTTACCTGCCGCCGTCCGTCTTCGAGGCATGGTTCCTGTCTGCTGCCCATGACGACGCAGCAATGAACCGTATTTTCGAGGCGCTTCCCGCAGCTGCACAGGCTGCTGCCGGCGCCACGGCCTGACCCTGCTGATGCCCCGGGCTGGTGCGGAAGGCACTTGCCCGGGGCATTGCTGTGTCCGCAAGGGGTAGGCTCGTAGGTGGAAACCCACCCCCAACGAACTAACGGTTTACCATGCGCAAGACCCAGACAATTGCATCCTTCGGTGTAAGCATCGCGACGGCTGGAGCTTTGGTCGCCATGGCGTCCGGCTGCTCAAGCGGCAGCGGAGGCACCGTCCCACCCGCAACGGAAGCGACGCCGTCGGCTTCTGCCTCTTCACCGCCGGGCACTCCGCAGCCAGCCACCACATCAGCGGCGCCAACAAAGCCATCCACGGTGCCTCCGCCTTCCGCTGCGCCTGCCACCAGCGCTCCTACGGCCGCGGAGCAACAGTTGGCGGCGCTCAGTCTTGAACAAAGGGTAGGCCAACTGTTCATGGTGGCGGCCAAGGCCACCGGCGCCGAGCCAGGAACCATGCAGGCGTTGAAGGAATACCACGCGGGCAACGTCTACTTGAGCGGGCGCAGCAAGGCAGGCAGTGCTGCCACCGCTGCCGTCGTGTCGTCGTTGACGGGAACGGTTTCCACCGCCACCACCGGCGGTTTGCCCCTCTTCGTAGCGACCGACCAGGAGGGCGGGTATGTCCAGGTTCTTTCGGGTCCGGGGTTCTCAACAATTCCCACAGCGTTGGTGCAGGCAGGGGCAGGGGAGTCAAAGCTCCGCGCCGATGCTGCAACCTGGGGCAAGGAGCTGCGAAGCGCCGGCGTCAACGTCAATCTTGCGCCCGTGCTGGACACAGTCACCAGCCCGGAGTTTGCGCCGTCCAATGCTCCGATTGGCCACTTCCAACGTGAGTACGGCTATGCACCGGGCACAGTGTCGACCCTGGGCAATGCCTTTGCCGATGGCATGAAGGACGCGGGCGTCGCCCCTGTAGTGAAGCACTTCCCCGGCCTGGGCAGGGTAGTCCCCAACACGGATGTCACCAGCGATGTCAGGGATACCTCCACCACCCGGAACGATCCCGCCCTGGAACCGTTCCACGCTGCCATCGCATCAGGCACGCAGTGGGTCATGGTATCGAATGCCTACTACGACAAGATTGACCCCTCGAACATCGCACCCTTCTCGCCTACGGTGATGGAGACGATGCTGCGTTCAGACGCCGGCTTCACGGGGATTGTCCTATCCGACGACCTCTGCAGTGCCGCGCAATTGGGCGCCTGGTCCGATGCGGACCGCGCCCTGAACTTCTTCGCGGCCGGTGGAACCATGCTGGTGTGTGCAGATCCTGCGAGCATTCCTGCCATGCACCAGGCCGTGGTGAAGAAAGCCACAGCAGATGCCTCCTTCCGCGCCAAGGTGGATGCTGCCGCCCTGACAGTGCTGCGGGTCAAAGCAGGGTAATGATCACAGCAAAGAACCCCGCCTTCGAAACGAAGGCGGGGTTCTCAAGACTTGTGGTTGTCTTGGCTAAAGGACATCCGAAAGGAAGCCCTGCAGGCGTTCCGTTTGCGGATTGGTGAAAAGCTGCTCCGGGGGGCCGGACTCCACCACTACACCAGCGTCCATAAAGGTCACTACGTCGGAGACATTGCGGGAGAAGCCCATCTCGTGGGTCACCACCACCATGGTCATGCCGCCTTGGGCCAGATCCGTCATCAGGGCAAGGACGCCCTTGACGAGCTCCGGGTCCAGTGCGGAGGTGGCTTCATCGAAGAACATGACCTCGGGCTTCATGGCCAGCGCGCGGGCAATCGCTACACGTTGCTGCTGTCCACCTGAGAGGTTGGCTGGCCGCGCGTCTGCCTTGTGCTTCAAGCCCACCAGGTCCAACTGGGCCAGTGCTTCATCGCGGGCCTGTTCCTTGGACATGCCACGGAGCTTGCGCAGGGCCAGCGAAATGTTCTCCGCCACCGTCTTGTGGGGGAAAAGGTTGAACTGCTGGAAGACCATGCCAATGCGGCGCCGCAATTCGTCCGGGTTGTCCTTGAGGACAGAGCGTCCATCCAGCAGGATGTCCCCCTGGTCCGGCTCGATGAGCCGGTTCATTACGCGCAGGAGCGTTGACTTGCCCGAGCCCGAGGGGCCGATCACGGAGGCCGTTGTGCCCTTCTCGACGTGCAGGTCAATGCCCCGCAACACGTGGTTGCTGCCGAAGGACAAATGGATGTTCTTCGCCGTTAACGTTCCTGAAGCGAATTCACTCATGCCTGGGCTCCCTTTCCTACCACTGCTGCTGCCTCGTCCGGTTCCTTCTTCTCCGGCCGGCCGGAGCGCATGCGGGCATCAATCCAGTTCACGAAGTGCGTGAGCGGGATGGTCAGCGCGAGGTAGAAGATGGCTGCAGCGACATACGGGGAAAGGTTGCCGCTGTTGGCGGCGGCATCCTTGCCGATCTGGAAGATCTCACGCTCTGTGGCAAGAAGACCCAGCATGAACACCAACGAGGATTCTTTGATCAATGCGATGAACTGGTTGACCAAGGCAGGAAGGACCCTGCGGATTCCCTGGGGCACCACTACGAGGCGCATGGATGAGCCGTAACTGAACCCGAGGGCGCGGGTCGCTTCGAGTTGTCCCTTGTCCACGCTCTGGATGCCGGAACGGAAGATCTCGCCGATGTACGCGCCGGACATCAAGGACAACGCCGCGATGGCCATGGGGTACGGGCTGGTGGAGCCCGTCAGTTCACGAATGATGGGGCCGAAACCGAACCCGATCACCAGAATGGTCAGCACCGGAGGAAGCCCGCGGAGAATATCCGTGTAAATGCGGGCTACCCACCGTGCTGCTGCGTTCCGGGAAATCCCCATCAGGGCGAGCAGCATCCCCAGCGCGGTCCCGATGATGCCTGAGACGACGGCCAGGACAATGGTATTGGGCAGGCCGACGGCGAACATCTTGGGGAGGACTTCGCCCATTGCCTCCCAGTCAAAGAAGGTCTCGGCCAGTTGATTGAGGATATCCATGGAACGCCCTGGTTACTTGGCGGGGAGCTGGACGGCCTTGCTGCCCGGCTTCCAGCCCTGGGGGGTCTGCTCGGCAGCAGTCGGACGGTCCTTGTACCACTCGGCCGTGAGCTTGGCCCACGTGCCGTCAGCGATGACAGCATCCAGGCCCGAGTTCAAGGCGTCGATCAGAGGCTGGTTGTCCTTGTTCACGGCGTAGGCCGTGAAGTTCTGGGTGTTGACAACCTTCTCGGCGATCTTGGTGTTGTCGCCTTCCTTGACCTGGCCCTCTGCCTGCTGGGAAGGAGCAACCCAAGCATCGATCTGGCCGTTCTTCACGTTGCCGTAGACCGTGTTGTAGTCAGGGAAGCGGACCGGCTCGATCTTGAGCGTGTTCGTCATGTAGTCATCCTGGACGGTGCCCTGGACAACGCCGATGCGGAGGCCTTCCTTGACGTCGGCGAAGCCGGTGACCTTGGAGTCGCTCTTGGTGACGATGGCCATGTAGCCGAAGTCGTAGCCGTTGGTGAAACCGACCGTCTTGCGGCGGGCGTCCGTGGTGGAGATCGAGGAGGATCCGACGTCGAACTGCTTGTTGCCTACCTGGGACAGGAGTGCTGAGAAGTCAGTGGAGGCGAACTCAACCTTGAGGCCCAGCTTGTCGCCAATGGCGCGCAAGAGCTCATTGTCGTAGCCGGTGAACTTGCCCGAAGGGTCAATGAAGATGTTCGGCGGGGCGTCGGAGAGGGTGCCCACCCGCAGGGTGCCGTCGGTGATGAGGCCCAGCTTGGACTTGTCGATCTTGTCCAGCGGCGTCACCTCAGCCGTCGTGAACGTGTCGAGCGATTTCTGGTCGCTGCCGGCCAGTGCATCGGTGGGCGAACCGCTGGGCTCGGAAGTTCCACCGCCGCATGCTGCCAGGGAAATCACCAGGGCTGCGGCCACGGGGGCAACAGACAGCCACTTAGGGGCTTTGAATTTCATAAAGAAATCACTTTCATCGGGTCACGGAGACGATTCACGGTGGGCGGGGAATGTGGCAACCGAAAGAAGGTTTGCTGCCTTAGCAGACTTCAACCCGCCAAACTTAATTATGTCACCAGCCCACCGGAGCATAGTGAATCGAAGAAATGGTGGCTCACACTCGATTACGCCGAATATTGTTCCCACCCGGGCATCATCGACCGCCGTACTATTCCGACGCTGCTCTGGCTCGTGGAATCCGCGCGCAACTGAGGCTAAAACGCGGGTTCCCGAGAATCATGTGACATGCGTCGCAGGGCGAAGCCTCGAAGGGATCTCCCCGGCTTAGAAACCGCCGCGGCTGGCGTCCTCGGGCGGCAGAACCGGCCACTCGCCCTCAATGACCGCAGTGGGTTTGCTGCGCCGCAAATACTGCTGGAAATCGGCGGCCTGCGATGCCGCCCAGTCTACTTGCAGTTGGTGGAGGGTGGTTGCCGGCATGTGCAGCTTGGGGAACTTGCCGGCCATCGCGTCCAGGACACGGAGAGTGGCAAGTGCATCCGCGGCAGAGGTGTGCGCGTTGGTCAGGTCCACGCCGTATTCCTCGCACAGGGCAGTAAGGGTGCGCTTGCCCTTGCGGTAGCGGTCCACTTGCTTGTTCATCACGTAGGGGTCCAGCACCGGGAACCGGCTCAGTTGCGGTACGCCATAACGCGCGGACTCGGCCGCCAGTACCGTGAAGTCGTAACTGGCGTTGAAAGCGATGACGGGAGTGCCGGCGTCGAAAAGTTCCTGGAGAACCGCAGCAACCTCACGCGTAACCTCCGCTGCGGGGCGGCCTTCCGCGCGGGCCCTCTCGGTGGTCACGCCATGCACTTCACTGGCCTCGAGGGGAATCTCAACGCCCGGATCCGCCAGCCATTCGTGTTCGGCAATGAGCTCTCCGTGGGCATCCACAACGGTGATCGAAGCCGTGACTATCCGTGCCGACCGCGAGTTCTTCCCGGTGGTCTCGAGGTCGAATGCGGCACGGGAGAGGGTGTTCCAGGAGCTCATGATTTCAAGTTACCGGCTGGGTCCGACAGTCTTTGGGCGCGACACTCCTGCCGTTACCCTGAACACATGCGGATGGAGTATGTGACGGCGGTTCTTGCGGTGGTGGACCTCGTGCCGTCGGGATCGGCGGTCTCCTACGGCGACGTGGCAGAGCTCCTGGGTGCCGGCGGACCGCGTCAGGTCGGCGCAGTCATGAGCCACTACGGAAGCTCCGTGGCTTGGTGGCGTGTCCTTCGGGCCAGCGGGGAAGCGCCTCCCGGCCACGAGGTCGATGCCTTGAAGCATTACCTGCAGGAAGCCACGCCGCTGCATGGCGCCTACGAGGCCTTCCTCAGGACCGGGGAAGGCCGTTGGCGGGTTGACCTGACCACGGCGCGATGGGCGCCTTCGGACGCCGACTTCGATCAACTTGATGTGATCTCTGACCAGTTGGAGCGTCAACTCCATAAATTGTCGGTGCCCGATGATGAAATGACTGTGTGACCGCCACTCCCGCCAGAACCCGCCAATCACCGGCCGCTCTTCGCCTGCTGCCTCCGCGCGAGACCCACTATGCGGCACCTGTCTTGTCCCCGGACCAACAGGCGGTTGTTTCCCTCCGGCAGGGGAGCGGCCCCGTGCTTGTGCCCGGAGGTCCGGGCACGGGCAAGTCAACAGTGCTTGTGGAATCCGCAGTGCGCCGCGTCCGTGAAGACGGGCTGAATTCGGAGCAGATCCTCATACTCGCCCCGGGGCGCCACGCCGCCGCAGCTTTGCGCGACACCTTCACCGGACGGCTGGACCGCAGTCTCAGTACGACGCCGGCGCGCACCTGGGCGTCGTACGCCTTCGACGTCATTCGGCGGGCGAAGGCCGAAGGCGTCATACCCCTGGCCAGGCCCCCAAAGCTCCTCTCAGGTCCGGAGCAGGACCTCATCATCAAAGAACTCCTTGAAGGCCATGCGCGGCCGGGTTTCCAGCTGCCCTGGCCGGAGGATCTCAGTGCTGCCCTTCCCACCCGGGGCTTCCGCCACGAGATCCGCCAGTTGTTCGACCGCATCATTGAGTCCGGCCGTACCGCAGAGGATTTGGTGGGTCTCGCCTACGAATGCGGTCGTCCCGATTGGATGGCCGCAGCCGAGTTGTACAGCGAATACCGGGACGTTCTGGACCTCCGCATGCCCGAGGCTTTTGACCCCGCAGGAATCATCACTACGGCGCGCCAGATCTTCCAGGATTCGCCGGCATTCCTGGCCGCGGAACGTGAACGCCTTCAGCTGATCCTCGTGGACGACGCCCAGGAATCCAATCCTGCGATTTTTGAACTCCTCGCCGATATATCGGAGGGCAAGGACGTCGTGGTCACCTACTCCCCGGATACCGTAGTGCAGGGCTTCCGCGGTGCCCGTCCTGACCTTGTGGCCGAGTTGCCTTCGCTGCTGGGAGGCACCCAGGGCGCGGTCACTGAACGTCCTTTGTGGTTCACCCACCGGCACCTCCCCGTGGTAGCAGAGGCCTGGACGCGCGTCGCGGCACGTATTTCACAGCGTTCCGGCGGTCAGCTGGCCAGGCGGCTTGAGCAACTGCCAGGTCCGGACAATGCAGGTGAGCCGCCTTCCCGTGATGGCAGGGTGGAAGGGCATGTGCTGCCATCCGCTGTGCATGAGCTGCGTTACGTAGCCCAGCGGATTCTGGAAGCCCAACTGAGGGAGAACCGGGAGTTCAGTGACATCGCCGTGATCGTGCGGAACGGTGGACAAATTTCACAGATGCAGCGCTACCTTAGTGGCCAGGGAATACCGGTGCGGGTTCCAGTGGCAGACTCGGCCGTCCGGGACGAAGTAGCTGTGCGTCCTCTTCTGGAGGCCTTCGCGGTTGTCCTGGACCCGGCCAAGTTGACGCCGGAGATGGCTGTTTCGCTGTTGACATCCCGCGTCGGCGGAGCCACTGCCATCGAATTGCGCAGGCTTAGGCAGTCACTCAGGCGCGAGGAACTCCTGGGTGGAGGCGGCAGGTCCAGCGATGCCCTCCTGGTGGAAGCGCTGCTTGAACCAGGAGCGCTGGCGTCATTGGGCATTGAAGGCAGCGCCGCCCGCCGTCTTGCCCGCATGATCGCGGCGGGTGCCACGGCCGCTGCCGAGCCCGGTGCCAATGCGGAGTCAGTCTTGTGGGCTTTGTGGCAGGCCACCGGTTTGTCGTCGCGCTGGGCGGAAATGGCGCTGGAGGGTGGCAACGCCGGCGCACGTGCGGATCGCGACCTCGACGCCATGATGGCCCTGTTCCATACGGCCGAACGCTTCGTGGACCAATTACCCGGATCCGGTCCCGAGCAGTTCCTGGACTATCTGTTGAACCAGGAACTTCCCATGGACACTCTTGCGGCACGTGCCCAGCTTGAGGCGTGCGTGGAGATCATGACGCCCGCCAGCGCAGCGGGACGGGAATGGCCAGTGGTGATAGTCGCCGGACTCCAGGAAGGCGTCTGGCCGAATACGCGCCTGCGTGGTGAATTGCTTGGCAGCACCGTCTACGCCGACGCCGTGGAGCATGGAGTGGACTACGCCGTGCGGCGGGGACCACTGAGCAAACTCCGCGATATTCGGTACGACGAACTCAGGAGCTTTTCAACGGCGGTTTCCCGGGCTCGTGAAGTCTTGATCTGCACGGCCGTCTCCTCTGAAGACGACCAGCCCTCGGCGTTCTTGGACTACGTAGCACCATTGGAGTCCGGGCAGTACAAACGCGACTACACTCCCGTGGACCGCCCCATGACACTCAGGGCGCTTGTCGCGGAGCTGAGGCAGCACGCGCAGTCGGAGGAGTCCGTTGCCGACGCCGCCAACGTTGCCGCCACAGGGCTGGAAGCAGCGCGGATACTGGCCCGGCTTGCCAGCACGGATCCACCCGTTCCGGGGGCCCACCCGGACACATGGTGGGGTTTGGCACCGCTGAGTTCCAGCGGGCCTGTTGTCCCTCCGGGGGGAACAGTCTCCGTCTCACCTTCCAAAGTTGAAGCTGTCCATAAGTCACCGCTGGACTGGTTCGTCCAAGCCGCTGGTGGTGAGGCCGCCACTGATTTTGCGCGAAGCCTTGGCACGTTGGTCCACAGCATTGCCCAGGAACTGCCCGAGGCCTCGGGGTCAGAATATGTGGCTGAACTCGTCCGCCGGTGGCCAACCTTGGGCATGAAGGATAACTGGGAAGGGAAGCTCGATTTCCAACGCGCAGAACAGATGGTGCGCAAATTGGCCCAGTACATCCTCATTATGCGCAGCGAGGGAAGGAGCCTGCTGGCCGTAGAGCACGACTTCGAAGTAGAGCTTCCCGATGTCAGCCTCGATGCCTCGGATCCGGCAGATCCCGAAGCGGTTGCCACCCGGCAGGCAGTGCTCCGGGGCCAGGTGGACCGCCTGGAGGTTGATTCGCAAGGCCGGCTTGTGGTGGTGGACCTCAAGACCGGCAAGCGTCAACCGGGCAAGGCCGAAGTTGCCAGGCACCCGCAATTGGGTGCTTACCAGGCGGCGGTGCTCAAAGGTGCCTTCCGGGACGCTGGAACCGGCGAAGAAACGCTCGACGCCGGGTCCCGCACCGGTGCTGGTGGTTTCGCACCTGGCGGCGCGGTGCTGGCCCACCTTGGAACCAAGACGAAGACGCCGGCAGTGCAGCAGCAGGATCCCCTGGATCCTTCAGTGAACTGGGCGGAGGAGCTGGTCAACGACGCTGCTGCGCTCATGGCAGGAGCCTCATTCGAAGCACGGCACGATCCCGGCAAGAGCGGGCATGGCGGCCACGGGTGCCGCCTCCCGGATGTTTGCCCGTTGTGCGCCAGAGGAAAGCAGGTCACCGAATGACAACAGAGCTCCTGGACGGATTTGCCGGCGCCCTGCCCGGCACCCGTGACGGCATACATGTTCCCGAACCCCGGTTCTCTCCGTCTGAGCTGGCCGGCATCCTTGGCGAGAAGAACCTGCCCACTGCCGAACAGTCGGACATCATTGCCTCTTCACTGTCACCCCGGCTGGTGATCGCCGGGGCTGGCTCCGGCAAGACAGCCACCATGGCGGACAGGGTGGTGTGGCTCGTTGCCAATGGGTGGGTCCGTCCGGAGGAAGTGCTTGGCGTGACGTTCACGCGTAAAGCTGCCGGCGAACTGGCCAGCCGGATCCGAAGCAAACTGGCCACCCTCCAGCGCATCGCGGCAGAGGATGACGGCAGCATTGGGTTCCCCGAAGGGCTCCTGGGGGCTGACGACCTCGAACCCAAGGTTTCCACCTACCACTCCTATGCAAGTGGCATTGTGACCGATTATGGGCTCCGGCTGGGCATTGAGCGCGATGTCGTCCTGCTGGGTGGGGCACAGTCCTGGCAGCTGGCCAGCGAAGTAGTAGAGGCCTACGACGGCGACTACGAGCATTTCACGGCGGCCAAGTCCACGTTGGTCAACGCCGTCATACAGTTGGCGGGGGAGTGCGCCGAGCACCTTCAGGACCCGGGTTCAGTACGCAACTGGGTGCTGGAGCGCGTGGAGACGTTCGAGCAGCTTCCCTATGTAGCTGGTGCCAGCAAAAACCCCACCCAGGCAGCAGCATCATTGGCAGCCATGCTCCGGACCCGCGCCAGCGTGGCAGACATGGTGGTGCGCTACCAGGAAGCGAAGCGGCAACGCGGAGTCCTTGATTTTGGGGACCTCGTGGCCCTTGCTGCCCGGATCGCCAGCGACATCCCGCTCGCAGCGTCCACGGAGCGGGCACGGTACAAGGTGGTACTCCTGGACGAATTCCAGGACACCTCCCATGCCCAGTTGGTGCTCTTCTCCCGCCTCTTCGGGCAAGGTCACGCAGTGACAGCCGTAGGGGACCCCAACCAGTCGATTTATGGATTCAGGGGTGCCTCTGCCGGGCAGCTCTTCCATTTTGTCCAGGAGTTCCCTGTCCGGCACACGGACACCATAGGCGGCGCAGAGACGTATTCAGTGGCTCCGACCTCATACCTGACCACCGCTTGGCGGAACGGCAGGAACATCCTTGAGGCAGCCAACACCATTGCCGCGCCGTTGAACAAGACTGCGGCCATGGACGGCCCGGCAGGGGGCAGGGATACAGCCGGCAATGTCTCAGTCCCGGCGCTGGCCCCGAGCCCGGCCGCCGTGGACGGAAGTGTGGTAGTCGGTCGTTTCAGCACCGATGAGGACGAAGCTGCAGTCATTGCCCGTGATATCCGGCGCTACAAACGGACAGTCTTCGAGGAAGAGAAGGACGGGACGCCGGTCAAACCGACCATGGCTGTCCTGTGCCGGAGGCGGGCGCAGATGGAATGCCTCCGCCGGGAATTCGAGCTGCAGGGAATCGCCTACGAGATCGTGGGTCTTGGCGGCCTGTTGGACACCCCGGAAATCGTGGATCTGGTGGCCACCTTGCGGGTGTTGGCTGATCCCGGGCGTTCCGATGCCCTGATGAGGCTGCTGGCCGGGGCGCGATGGCGTATTGGCCCGGCAGACTTGATGGCGTTCAACGACTGGTCGCGTTTCCTGGCTCGCCGCCGGGCAAATCCGGGCACCGCTTCCGAACCCATGGATGACAACGAGGAACCGGCCGCAGTGGTGGTTGAAAGTGACATTACCGATGCCTCCAGCCTGGTGGAGGCCCTTGATTTCCTACCCAAGCCCGGCTGGACGTCGGGGCATGGTCGCACCCTTAGTCCCGCTGCCCTGGAACGACTGACCCGCCTTGCCTCGGAACTTCGTTCCCTCCGGAGCTACATCGGGGATGATCTCACCACGCTCCTTGGTGAGGTTGAACGCGCCATGCTCCTGGATATCGAGGTGGCCGCCAAGCCTGGAATCAGCATCCACCAGGCCCGCCGGAACCTTGATGCGTTCCAGGATGCCGCGGCCGGATTCCTGCAGACGTCCCAACGGATTGATCTGCTGGCCTTCTTGTCGTGGTTGGAGGCAGCGGCCTCCGAAGAAGGCGGATTGGATCTGGCCCCTGTGGAGACCAACCGGGAAGCTGTGCAGTTGCTGACGGTTCACGCCTCGAAGGGGCTGGAGTGGGATGTCGTCTTCGTCCCTGGCCTCAATGCCGGATCATTCCCCAGCACCAGGGATTCACGATGGAGCAGTGGGGCTGCGGCGCTGCCTTGGCCGTTGCGTGGCGACCGCGCCGACCTTCCCCAGTGGGACCTGGACCAGCCAGACCAAAAGGGGTGGCTGGACGCGGAGAAGGTTTTCAAGGCCGAGGTCCAGCATCACGGTGAGGCCGAGGAGCGGCGGCTGGCCTATGTGGCCTACACCCGGGCAAAGTTCGTCTTATGGGCGTCCAGTGCTGCCTGGAACGGTTCGCGCTCCGGAATGGCCGGTATGTCCGCCTTTCTCTCCGACTTGGCGCCTCTTGCTGGAGTTCCGGGTGTTGCCACAGGCGACGGTACTGGGTTGCCTGCAGGCCGGACAGGCTCAGCGGTGGTTCATCCCGAATCCGTGGCTGAGGAAACACTCCCGGAGGAAAGCCCACTGACCACCACCCTTGAAGTTGCCGGGTTCCCCTACGACCCCCTGGAAGGTCCGTCTGATCCCAGGACTGGCGCCCGTCTTAGGCTGGCTCCCGGACGCAGGCTAGCCATGGACCAGGCGGCGGCCAACGTCCGCGCGTTCCTCGCCGGCGCACCGTACCAAACTCCGGCTCCTGAGCTCACGGGCCCGGCGGCGAAATGGGCCCAGGAGGCGGACCTGCTCCTTGACCGTCAACAGCAACGCAAGACCACCCAGGATGTCCACCTCCCGAGCCACATCTCTGCCTCACTCTTCGTGGATCTTGGCGCGGACCCGGCTGCTGTGCTTGCGCAGCTCCGCAGGCCGGTGCCACGCGAACCGGGTATTTCGGCGCGTAAAGGCACGGCCTTCCATGCGTGGGTTGAAGAGTACTTCGGGACGACGGGCATGCTTGACCTCGATGAGGCTCCGGGCTCGGATTCGCACATCGACGAGGCATACGGCTTGGACGAGATGGTGGCGGCGTTCAAAAAGTCCGAGTGGGCCCAACGCGCGCCTGCCTTCGTCGAGGTGCCGGTGGAGACACGGATTGGCGACGTCGTAGTCCGGGGACGCATCGATGCCGTCTTCCGCGACGCGGACGGCCGCTGGCAGTTGATCGACTGGAAAACCGGCCGACGACCAGCGGGTCAACAGTTGGCAACACGTGCCGTGCAGTTGGCCGTTTACCGGTTGGCCTGGGCCAGGCTCAAGGGTGTGCCCCTGGAAGAGGTCAGCGCGGCGTTCTATTACGTGGCGGATGACTCAGTGGTCCGGCCACACGATCTGGGAACCGCCGACGAACTGGAACAAATCGTTGCCAAGGCGTTGGAAGCCGGCGGCCAAGGACGCTAGGGCCGACCGGTGCTGGGGCCAATTGGTGCTAGGACCGGTTTGCTGTATGGAGCGGCGTCACCTTGACCACGCTGATGGCGGCAGTGGATGTGTCGTCCGGATCGTTGGTGCCGTTGGAATCGCCGCCCCCGGCCTGGACGGGCTTCTCCGTTTCCTCTGCGTCGGCAGTTGATCCCGGGGCAGTTGTTCCCGCCTGCGCCGACTCCAGAGACCGCTCCGGGGACGTGGCAGACGTCCCGGGGATGGCTGCCACCGTAACCGTTGGTTCGGCGTTGGGAATCGCTACGACACTGACGGGAGGGTTTTGGCCTGCTGAAGTGGCGGCAGCCTGCGCATCGGCAGCCAGGATTTCAGCGGCCTCATTCTCGGCGGCCTGCGCTGCTTCTTCGTCACGCCGCGCTTGCTCGTCAATGTCAGCGGAGAGTGTCTGAAGCATTGACTCTGCCTCCGCCGTCATGCTCTGGTGCCCGGCAGCCATAGCCTTGACCAGGTACTGGGCCAAGGCGAATTCGGCCAACAAAGCTGCCCGCCGGAGCAAATGAACGTCGGGCTTCTCACGGCGTGCCTGGGTGTAGTGGTTCAGGACGGCCTCAACGAACGACGCTTCGTTCGATGCCACCAGCCATGCGAAGTCGTCGGCGGGATCACCAATCCGGAGATCGGTCCACCCCGTCAGGGCAGTCACGGAGTCATCCTGCACCATGAGGTTGTCTTCGTGGAGGTCACCGTGGACCACCGAGGTATTGAACCGCCACAGTGCAACGTCTTCCAGGGCGTGCTCCCAGCGCCGGAGCAGGGTGGCAGGAATCTTGCCAGTGGTTGCCGCCTGGTCCAGTTCATTGAGCTTCCGCTGCCGGAACTCGTTGGCAGAGTAGCTGGGCAGGTCCGCGTTGGTCACCAAGGTCAACGGGAGGTCATGGATGGCAGCCAGCGCTGAGCCGATCTCCCTGGCAAGGGCGGGACTGCCGGCAGATAGCTCGTCAATGGAGAGCATCGCACCGTGCAGGTGGGTGTAGACAAAAGTGGTGAGGTCGCCCTGGCGCACAGTGCCGGCAATGGTTGGCACGTGGAAGGGCAACTCTGCGCGAATGGACGGAGCGAAGGCGCGCAGCACCATGAATTCGGTTTCCAGCCGGGTGCTGGCCTCCGGATGGCGCGGTGAACGGACGCGCCAGCGTTTGCCATCCGCGTCGAGCAGCAACGCCGAGTCGAAGTCGGCGTCGTCGTCGGGGGAAAAGGCTGTAGCCGTCGGCGCCAGGCCAGGCACCGCCGCGGTTGCTATAGCGGCCAGTTCGAGCGGTGTTCTTCTCACCTTCTCAACGGTAGATTGAGTGGGGCCTGTGGCCATGATGCAGTGCGGCGAGTCTTCAGATCCGCCGTAAAACAGGGCATTTTTGCAGGCGATGGACGCCCGGCGGGGTGCATCCACAAGGGGGGACCCTCCCAAATGTTATTTGTCGGTACGAATCAGTACGGTAGATACATGAGCTATACGGAGTCACCGGCGCTGGCCAACCACCTGATGGAGACCGTTCTTCCAGTGCGCCCTGCCATGGTGGATCGTGGCTCCGGGGTCCGGGTTAAGCCCGGCATGGTGGAGGACCTCCTGGCTTCCGGCACGGCCCAAGCCATGGTTATTTCCCAGCGCAAGGCACTCGTGACCGCTGATGGACTGTGGTTCGGGGACGCCACGTCCCTGTGGAATGCCCTCAAGGGAGCAAATCCCGGTTCCACCGCGGCTGTTTACCTGGGCATCACATTGGAATCGTCTTCGTTGCCTGAAGGAACGCCTGTCCTGTTGTTCACGGTGGCGGAACCACCGGTGCCGGGCACCGCTACGGTGCCCGCGGATGCCCAATGGGCGGGTTTCAGGGAAGTCGCCGGGCGATTGGACGCCAGCGATACTGCGCTGTTCATCGAGGCCAGCGCAATCTCCAACTGGCACGCGACGCACACGCACTGCCCGCAATGTGGCCATCCCACGGACATCGAGGCCGGCGGATGGGTACGTCGGTGCCCCAAGGACAATTCAGAGCATTACCCCCGGACGGATCCCGCGATTATTGTCACGGTAGTGGGTCCGGACGGCCGCCTTCTCCTAGGCGGTGGGGGCCCCACAGACGCCAGGAATTACTCGACGCTCGCGGGCTTCGTGGAACCTGGAGAATCGCTGGAGCAGGCGGTTGTCCGGGAAATCGGGGAAGAAGTAGGTGTGCGCGTGTCGGCATGCCAATACCTCGGTTCACAGTCCTGGCCATTTCCCGCATCGCTGATGCTGGGCTTCACCGCCACCACTGAAGACTCGGTGGCCCGGCCGGATGGCATTGAAGTCACCAGGGCGCGCTGGTTCAGCCGTGAAGAGCTGCAGGCAGCCGTTTCCAGCGGAGAGATCACCATTTCCTCGCGCCTCTCCATTGCGCGTTCACTGATTGAACATTGGTATGGCGGCATTATCGAAGACCTCCAGCCGTGACCGAAGACGTTTTCGACGCCGGTGGTTCACTGGAGGAACGCATCCTCGGTGGCTTGGATGAAGAACAGCGCGAAGTAGCAAGTACCTTGACGGGGCCCCTGTGCGTTCTCGCGGGAGCGGGCACAGGTAAGACGCGTGCCATCACCCACCGCATCGCGTACGGGGTCCACTCCGGCGTTTACAGTCCGCAGCGGTTGCTCGCCGTAACTTTTACAGCGCGTGCCGCTGCGGAGATGCGCAGCAGGCTTCGGGACCTTGGTGTGGCGAATGTCCAAGCCCGCACGTTCCACGCAGCCGCCCTGAGGCAGTTGCAGTTCTTCTGGCCCCAGGCCATCGGCGGTACGTTGCCGAATCTGTTGGACCACAAGGCCAATATGATCGCGGAGGCTTCCCGCAGGCTTCGGCTCAGCACCGACCGCGCAACCATCAGGGATCTGGCCGCAGAAATCGAGTGGGCCAAAGTGTCCATGCTCACTCCCGCCAACTACCTTGAAAACGCCCAGGACCGCGGAACGCCCGGCGGTTTTGACCTGACGGCGGTATCCAGGGTTTTCCAGGCATACGAGGACATCAAGACTGACCGGAACGTCATCGACTTCGAAGACGTCCTCCTGATCACAGTAGGTATCCTCCAAGAGGATCCAAAAGTGGCGGCAACGGTCCGGGAACAGTACCGCCACTTCGTAGTGGACGAATACCAGGACGTCTCCCCGCTGCAACAGCGACTCCTGGACCTGTGGCTCGGAGGCCGGAACGAGTTATGCGTGGTGGGCGATGCCAGCCAGACTATCTACTCCTTCACGGGTGCCTCACCCAAGCACCTGTTGGGGTTCAAAGCGCAATTCCCGGACGCTACTGTCGTTAAGCTGATCCGCGACTACCGGTCCACCCCGCAAGTGGTGAAGTTGGCCAACGACCTCCTCGGGTCCCGGCGAAGTGGTGGGCCCGTCGCGGATGCTGCCTGGGCGCCGCCGCTTAAACTTGTGGCCCAGAGGCCGGCCGGTCCCGAACCGCGCTTCATGGAATGCCCGGATGACGAGGCTGAGGCTGCAGTGGTGGCCGGCCGGATCCAGGAACTGCTTGATACCGGAATCAAGGCCAGCGAGATCGCGATTCTGTTCCGCACAAACGGCCAGTCCGAAGCGTATGAACAAGCACTCGCTTCAGCCGGCATCGGATACCAGCTTCGTGGCGGAGAGCGATTCTTCGCACGCAAGGAAGTCCGCGATGCCATCCTCCAACTGCGCGCCGCAACCCGGGCCGTCGCCGAGGGGCCGCAGGAGCCGCTGGGGCAGATCGTTCGGGACATCGTCGCGTCGCTCGGTTATACCGACGCCGCGCCGCACAACGGGGGTGCGCTCCGTGAACGATGGGAATCCTTGGCAGCATTGGTCGCTTTGGCAGATGAACTGGCCGTCAGCCGTGGCGAGGCTTTCACGCTGGCCGAATTCGTCAACGAACTCCAGGAACGCTCGGTAGCCCAGCACGCACCCACCGTCCAAGGGGTCACCCTTGCTTCTCTTCACGCCGCCAAGGGACTGGAATGGGATGCCGTGTTCCTGGTGGGCCTGAGCGAAGGACTAATGCCCATCTCCTTCGCAGACACCCCGGAAGACGTTGATGAGGAGCGACGACTGCTCTACGTCGGTATAACCCGGGCACGGGAACATCTGAACTTGTCCTGGTCAACGGCCCGCACACCGGGCGGCCGTGCCAACCGCAAGCCATCGAGGTTCCTTGACGGACTTCGCCCCAACTCAGTGGCGTCCGCAAACGCCCGCAGCAAGACAGGTCCCACTCGCCGGAAAGCCGCCGCACCGGCGTCGTGCAGGGTGTGCGGAACCATGCTCGCCAGCGGTGCCGAACGTAAGGTGGGACGTTGCAACCAGTGCCCGCCGTCCTATGAGGAACAAACCTTTGATGCGCTCAGGCAATGGCGCAAGGATGAAGCGAAGTCCGCCGATGTCCCTGCCTATGTTGTTTTCACTGATGCAACTCTCACTGCCATCGCCGAGGCCAAGCCATCGTCATTGGAGGAGTTGGCCGGTTTGGCAGGAATTGGGCCGTCCAAACTCGAACGCTACGGCGAAGCGGTCCTGGCGGTCCTGACCGAGAGCACCGAGCTCTGATGGTGCGCCGATCGGCTGCGGATGCTGACGTTCCCCTGGTCACCGACGACGGCGCTCCCGTGGTCGTGCGCCGATCAGCCAGGCGGCGCAGGACGGTCGCTGCTTTTTGGGAGGATGGCAAAGCCGTTGTTGCCATCCCGGCCAGCTTCACCAAATCCCAGGAACGGGAGTGGGTCCACCGCATGCTGGCCAAGCTGAAGAAGCAGGGCGAGCGACGGTCAGGCCAGGGCAGTCGCCGCCCGGCGACAGACGAAGTCCTCGCGGAGCATGCCGCGCATCTTTCGCGGACCTATTTGGGCGGGCGGGCCGTCCCGACATCCGTTCGTTGGGTCAGCAACCAGAATTCGCGATGGGGTTCTGCCACTCCGGCGGACGGCACCATCAGGCTTTCCAACAAGCTTCAGTCCATGCCGCAGTGGGTTATCGACTACGTTCTGGTGCACGAGCTTGCGCACTTGCTGGTGGCGGGGCACAACGCCGACTTCTGGAAGCTGGTGGAGTCGTATCCTGAGACGCAGCGCGCAAAGGCCTTTCTGGAAGGTGTTGCCTTTGCCACCTCAAGGGGTCTTCCGCCGGATTCGAACCCGGCACCGGATTCAGGGGCTTAACGCAGCAACGGCCACCAGGTAGGTGGCGGCCGTTGCTACGTAAAGCTCCCGGGGGCTCGCCTACTTAACCGGGCCCTCAGTGTCCGTGTCATCTTCTTCGGTTTCCTTGTCAGGGGTCTTCCCCGCAGCATCGCCCTTTTCCGGGGCATCCGGGGCATCAGCATCCCCGGCCTCGTTGGTGTCATAGCCGCCGCTGAGCAGCTTCTGCAGGGCATCGTCAACTTCGCTGTCGCTGGCTTCGGCCAAACGGCGGCGTTCGGAGAAGCCCTTGGGATCGTCCAGGTCTTCACCGGTGGGCAGCAGATCCGGGTGGTGCCAGATAGCGTCACGGCCGGCAATGCCGCGTTCTTCCTTCAGCGTTGCCCACAGCGTGGCGGCCTCCCTGAGCCTGCGGGGACGCAGCTCCAGGCCAACAAGGGATGAGAACGCGTGTTCGGCCGGGCCACCCGTGGCGCGACGACGACGTACGGTCTCGCGGAGGGCGGTGGCAGAAGGAAGGACCTTGTCCGTGGCCTCCGCGGTGAGCTCGTCCACCCAGCCTTCAACCAAGGCGAGGGCGGTTTCGAGCTTCTCCAGGGCGGCCGTCTGCACCGGGGTCCGTTCCGGGGTGAATACACCCTGCGAGAGCGCTTCCTGGATTCCCTCAGGGTTGCTGGGATCAAGGTCGCGGGCGAGGTCTTCAATACGGGACATATCTATGTGGATCCCTCGGGCGTAAGCCTCAATGGCGCCCAGAAGGTGGCCACGCAACCACGGAACCTGGACGAAAAGCCTGGCGTGCGCCGCTTCACGGACGGCAAGGAACAGACGGACGTCGTTCTCCGGGAGGCTGAGGCCTTCACCGAATTTGGCGACGTTGGCTGGCAACAGCGCCATTTCCAGGTCAGCCAGAGGAACACCGATGTCGGTGGAGCTGACAACCTCGGCCGAGAGCGCACCGATGGCCTGCCCCAGCTGCATGCCGAAGATTGCGCCACCCATGTTCTGCAGCATCGACGAGGCACCGCCCATCATGGACTTCATTTCCTCGGGCATTTGCTGGGTGAGGGCAGTGGACAGGGCGTTGGCGACGCTGTTGGCAACGGGTTCGGTCAGGCGCTTCCACGTACCGAGAGTCGCCTCCACCCACTCTGCCCGCGACCACGCGCGGCCGATCAGGCCGGTTGCTGAAAGATCGGTCACGGGGTCCAGCCAGAGTTCCGCAAGCCTGAGGGCTTCGTCGATCTCACGGGCCTGCACGGCGTTCACTGAGGGATCGGTGCTTGCCGCTGCAACCCGTCGCGCATTCTCATGGGCAAGCTGCCAGTTCACGGGGCCCTCGGAGGTGGAGCTCATCATGGCCTGGACTTGCGCAAACATCTGCTGGAGCAGTTGGGGATCGTTGGGCAGGCCGGCTGCCTTGGCAAGCTCGGCGGGATCGATGTTGCCCATGCCCTGGCCGCCCATCAGGTTCTGCAGCATTTCTGCCAACGGATCCTTGGGAGTGTCGTCGTCGTTGGACGGGTTGTTGGGGTTGGATGTCATGGTGCCGCCGATCGTCGAACTGGCTGGTGATCTCTTTCACCGTACCCCGCGGCCGTAGCGCTGTCTGCCCGGATGCGGCGTCGTTCGCTGTAGGCAAAGCAGCCCGCCAACGCCGGACCGCGTAGTGTTGATGTTTGGTATGTGCAGCTGCCGTCTTCGGTGGCAACAGCCATGTAACCGGTCACGCAATGCCGGCATAGAGAGGCCTCAATGCTAACTTCGCCCAGCCCCGAGGGCTCATTGGATCCGCGTCAAACGTCCGACGCCGATCCCTCCTCAGTGCCTTCGGCACCGCCCCGCGACACCAGGTACATGATCATGGTGATCTCAGGCCTTTTGGCACTGGGACTCGGCATTGGCGCTGCCGCCCTGCCGGTTCCTTACGTGATTGAGTCAGCGGGGCCTACGTTCAACACTTTGGGCAAAGACGGCGATAAACCCGTTATCAAGATCTCCGGACGCGAATCCTTTCCCGCCAATGGCAACCTGGATCTCACCACCGTGGTCATGACCGGCGGTCCAAAGAGCCCGGCCACTATCTTTGACGTGTTCCGTGCTTGGTTGGACAGTTCCAAAGCTATTTATCCCGAGGAACTGATCTACCCCAAGGGCACCACCGCTGAACAAACGGTTCAAGAGGGTGAGATCGCCATGGAGACCTCCCAGGAGAATGCGTTCGCCGCCGCATTGCGGGAGCTGGATATCCCGTTTGAGCAACGGCTGAATGTCGCCGGACTCTCGGAAGCTTCACCCTCAGCCGGGAAAATCCAGGAGGGCGACCTCCTGAAGTCCATCAACGGCAAAGCCATTACGTCCATGAGCGTGATCCAGGCCGAGTTGGCTGCTGGTGCAGGGGCGCCGGCCGAGGTGGTGGTCGAGCGGAAGGGGGCTCTGGTGACGGAAACCATTACGCCCACCAGGAATTCGGCCGACCGCTATGTCCTGGGTGTGCTCCTGGCCAGTGACTTCACATTCCCGTTCGATGTCAGTATTTCCTTGGAGAACGTGGGTGGACCAAGCGCCGGAATGATGTTTGCCTTGGGAATCATCGACAACCTCGCCCCGGGAGACCTGACTGGCGGCAAACACGTCGCCGGCACCGGAACCATCACAGCCGATGGCGCCGTGGGTCCCATCGGTGGGATAGCCCAGAAGATGATCGGAGCACGGCAGCAGGGGGCCACCATGTTCCTGGCTCCGGCCGCCAATTGTGCTGACGTCGTGGGCCATGTTCCCGATGGTTTGCAGGTGGTCAAGGTCGAAACCCTGGCCGATGCCACCGCCGCTGTGGAACGGCTCGGTTCGGGAGACGACACGACGGGCCTTCCCACCTGCACAAACAACTAGACTGGCGGTGGAACTTAGCTCCACCGCCACTCGTGGCATATATGACGGCCTCCGCCATATCCCAGCGGCAGAGAATGTCAACCACTCGCATACCGACTGTTCACTGACACCAATGAGGTACAGAGTTTGTCCCGTCCCGCCAGCTCCAACCCGCCCGGAAGATCACCGCTGAGACGAGGTGCCCTGACGCCGACGCTCATTGTCGTGGCAGTGGCCGTCGTCGGGTTCATTTTCTTCGCCAATGTGTGGACCGACGTCCTCTGGTACCAGCAGCTTGGTTTCTTCGAAGTGTACATACGCGAAAACCTGGCCAGGATCATCACGTTCCTGATCGGTTTCGCCATGATGTTCGCTGCTGTGTTCTTCGCCATCAGGATCGCGTACCGCTCCCGCCCCGTTTATGCCCCGGATGCCGAGTCGCGGGATAACCTCAACCGCTACCAGGCCCAGCTTGAGCCTGTACGCCGGGTTGTCATGATCGGCCTGCCCATCCTGTTTGGCCTGTTTGCCGGCAGCGCGGCGGCCAGCCAGTGGCAGAAGGCCTTGCTGTTCTTCAACCAGGAGCCATTCGGGCAGACAGATCCGCTGTTCAACCTCGACATCAGCTTCTACCTGATGTCGCTTCCCTTCCTGGGCTTCGTCACGGGCTTCCTGATCAGCATCGCCGTAGTGGCCGGTGTCGCCGGAATCCTGACCCACTACCTTTACGGCAGCATCCGCCTGATGGAGCGCGGTATTTTCACCAGCCGCGCAGCCCAGATCCACATCGCTGTGACCGGTGCACTTTTCCTGATCCTGCTGGGTGTCAACTTTTGGTTGGACCGTTACACCACGGTGCAGAGCAATTCCGGCCGCTGGGCCGGTGCACTGTACACGGATGTCAATGCGGTAGTTCCCACCAAAGCGATCCTCGCGGTTGCCGCGGGACTTGTGGCCATTCTGTTCATCATCGCCGCGGTCATCGGACGCTGGCGCCTGCCGGTCATCGGTACCGCCATGTTGGTCATTACAGCCATCCTGGCCGGCGGTGTCTATCCGTGGGTTATCCAGCAGTTCCAAGTACGTCCCTCGGAAAACACGTTGGAGAAGGAATTCATAGACCGAAACATCAAGATGACCCGGGCCGCGTATGGCCTGGACCAGATTGATGTCTCGGCCTACAACGCCACCACCACAGCCACGACTGGGGCGCTCGCTGCAGATGCGCAAACCACTGCGAACATCCGCCTTCTGGACCCGAACCTCATTTCTTCAGCGTTCGCGCAGCTGGAACAGTATCGCCCGTATTACCAGTTCCCCCAGACCTTGAATGTTGACCGCTACATGGTTGACGGCAAGGTTCAGGACACAGTCATCGCAGTTCGCGAGCTGAACCCGGATGGCCTGAGCGCCAACCAGCAGACGTGGGTCAACAGGCACATTGTCTACACGCACGGTTACGGTGTTGTGGCTGCCAAGGGCAACAAGTTCACCGCTGATGGAAAGCCGGAGTTCCTGCAGTCCGGCATTCCGTCAAATGGTGTCCTCGGCAATGACACCACCTACGAGCCCCGCATCTACTTTGGCGAGAACTCTCCCGAGTACTCCATCGTGGGAGCGCCTGATGGTGCGCCGAACCGTGAGCAGGACCGGCCAGCAGGCAGGGAAGGCGGGGGAGAGACCCAGTACACCTTCAGCGGCAATGGCGGTCCCAACGTTGGAAACTGGCTCAACCGGATCCTCTACTCCATCAAGTTCCAGTCTTCGGACCTGTTGCTTTCCGATGGTGTCAACGCTGAGTCCCAGATCCTGTACGAACGCAATCCCCGTGAACGTGTCGAGAAGCTCGCCCCGTACCTGACTGTTGACGGCAATGCGTACCCGGCCGTTGTCGATGGTCGAGTGAAGTGGATTGTTGACGGTTACACCACCAGCCAGTACTTCCCGTATTCGCAGCCGCAGCAGTTGCAGAACGCCACTGCCGACTCGCAGACCAGCGCTGGCCGCACGGTTGCCTTGCCGAACAGCTCGGTCAACTACATCCGCAACTCGGTCAAGGCCACTGTGGATGCCTACGACGGTTCAGTAAACCTCTATGCATGGGATGATCAGGACCCCATCCTGAAGGCTTGGCAGAAGGTCTTCCCGACCGTTATCAAGCCCTACTCGGAGATGTCGGGCGACCTCATGAGCCACGTTCGGTACCCGGAGGATCTCTTCAAGGTCCAGCGTGAGCTTCTCGGCCGGTACCACGTGACGGATCCGGACAGCTTCTACCAGAACAATGATGCTTGGAGCGTTCCGAACGATCCCACTGTTTCCGAAGCCGTCAAGCAGCCGCCGTTCTACATGTCGCTGCAGATGCCTGACCAGGAGAAGCCTGCCTTCCAGCTGACATCGTCCTTTATTCCACAGACGGTCAACGGCAGCGCGAGGAACATCCTGTACGGCTTCCTTGCTGCGGACTCTGATGCCGGAAACGTCAAGGGCGTCAAGGGGGAGAGCTATGGAAAACTGCGGCTCCTGGAGCTCCCTACCGATACCCAAGTCCCTGGGCCCGGCCAGGCACAGAACAAGTTCAACTCCGATCCCACCGTGTCACAGGCGCTGAACCTCCTGCGGCAGGGAGCCTCGGACGTTCTGAACGGCAACCTGTTGACGCTGCCCGTGGGTGGCGGTTTGCTGTACGTGCAGCCCGTCTACCTGAAGTCCACCGGTGAGACGTCCTACCCGACGTTGCAGCGCGTGCTGGTGGCGTTCGGTGACAAGATCGGCTTTGCGCCAACCTTGGACGAGGCCTTGGACCAACTGTTCGGTGGCAACTCCGGCGCTACCGCCGGCGATGCCGACAACAACGGCCAAACGCCCACCTCACCTCCGGGCACCACGCCGCCGCCGGCTGGTCCCACTGATGCCAAGGCTGACCTCAAGGCAGCGCTGGACGAGGCCAATAAGGCGATCGCGGACGGCCAGGCCGCCTTGGCGAAGGGCGACTTTGCCGCTTACGGCGCCCAGCAGACCAAGCTGTCCGAGGCACTGAAGAAGGCCCTGGATGCGGAAACCCGTCTGGGCGCCACGGCGACTCCTTCGGCAACACCAGAAGCCAGCCCCAGTGCCACACCGTCGCCTTCTCCGAGCAGCTAGGCCTGGCGAAAAAGGCGACTGATATGGGCCGGTGCCCGCTCCTTTCGGAGCGGTCACCGGCCCTTTCAGTTTGGGGAGACGCACATCACGCAGCCTGGATTTGGTCTCCCATTCACCGGACGGTAATGTTGTTCTTGCGACGCGGGGTGGAGCAGTTCGGTAGCTCGCTGGGCTCATAACCCAGAGGTCACAGGTTCAAATCCTGTCCCCGCAACTGGAGAAAGGATCCGGATCAGTACTTACTGATCCGGATCTTTTGTTTCCCCGGAATCCTGTGAAATCCACTGTGCCGACGTGTCCTCTGGGAGGGGTAGCGGTGGTCAACGCAGATCGACTGGAGCCCTAAGGCGCGGAAGTGATCTGCGGCACCATTGCCGCCATATGGTCAGAAGCACCCTGAAGGGTGCGGTAGAGTTGATCTTGCGACGCGGGGTGGAGCAGTTCGGTAGCTCGCTGGGCTCATAACCCAGAGGTCACAGGTTCAAATCCTGTCCCCGCAACTGGAGAAAAGATCCGGATCAGTTTTTACTGATCCGGATCTTTTGTTTAAGCGAAGTGCGTGATGACGGGTGCTAGCATCAGATCCGGATTTGCTGAGGCAGGAAAGGGGATGGGACGGACCCAATGGTCAATGAAGACGTCAAGCCGGGCCTCACCCGTGAAGTCCTTCAGAGGGACGGTCCCGTTGCTGTCTACCAGCAGGTGGCTGACGTTTTGGTGGACCAAGTCAGCCGGCTGGAGCCAGGATCCCGGATACCTACGGAAGAGTCCCTGATGGACGAGTACGGCATCAGCCGCACCACAGTCCGGAAGGCGATAGAAACGCTCGTGGTCAAAGGACTGTTGGTTCGCAGGCAGGGCAAGGGAACGTTCGTAATGGCCCAACGCCCGGTAAAAATGCTGAACCGCCTGGCTCCTTTCATGGAGACGTTCACGGCGGCGGGGATGAAGACCGTCAAAGGTCTTATCGAATACAAATGGATGGAAAAGGACAAGTCAGTGCCGGCAAAGCTGGTTTCTGATGACAACCTTGTCCTGGTGATCCGCCGATCGTATTCAAGTGCCGGCTGGCCGTATGCCATTGCGGAGATCTTCATCCCTTCGCACATCGGGCGCCATATCAGCCTTGCGGATGCCGAACGAAATTCCATCTATCAGGTTATTCAGGACAGGACACTGAAGCCGCTCCAGCGGGCGGAAATCACCGTGACCATGCATGAGCCCCCGGAGCACCTCGCAGACGCGCTCAACGTCCGTGGCTTCCCCATGGTGCCCCGACTGGAGCGGACCACGTTGGGCCCACACGGCGAGGTGCTGGAATGCACGGTGACCTACTTCCACCCGAAAGGGTTCGAGATCCGTGCTGAAGTGGCTACCGACGTAAGCCCTGGGCAGGATTCCGTGGTTCAAACTGCGGCGGGTTAGGTAAATGCCATCAGAGAAAATGGGCCGGATCCTTTGGAGGATCCGGCCCATTGGCTTGGTTCAGCGGTACATCACGGGCACGTGCCCGATGCGAGCTAGAGCTTGTCGAAGTCAGCTTCGTCGACGGTGGAGCCAGTTGTAGCGGCAGCACCGGCGCCGATGGCCGGCTTGGAACCGCCGGACTTCAATGCTGCAAGGCGAGCCTCGATCTCCGTCTGCTCTCCAAGGTCTTCCAGCTGGTTGAACTGGGCGTCGAGGCTGGAGCTGGCGAGCTCCTGCTGGCCCAGGACCTTGGCCTCTTCGCGGCGGATCTTCTCTTCGAAGCGGCCTACCTCGCTGGTGGGATCCATGATGTCAATGCTCTTGAGGGCATCGTGTACCTGGGACTGCGCGGCTGCGGTCTTGGAGCGTGCCACAAGTTCGTTGCGCTTGGCAGTGAGCTGGTTCAGCTTGCCCTTCATCTGGTCGAGCCCGGTCTTGAGCTTGTCCACTACCTCAGTCTGGGATGCGATGCTCGGCTCAGCTGCCTTGGCCTCGGACTCCGCGGTCATCTGGCGCTGGATGGCCACCTTGGCAAGGTTGTCGAACTTCTGGGCATCCACGGTGTCGCCGGCGGCGCGGTACTCGTCGGCCTTCCGGGATGCCGCAAGGGCCTTGTTGCCCCAGTCCTGGGCGTTCTTGATGTCCTCGTTGTAGTCCGCCTGCAACATCCGGAGATTACCGATGGTCTGGGCCACGGCTGATTCGGCCTCGGCAATGTTGTTCGTGTAGTCGCGGACCATTTGGTCCAGCATCTTCTGCGGGTCCTCAGCCTGGTCCAGCAAAGCATTGATGTTTGCCTTGGCGAGCTGTGAGATCCGACCGAAAATGGACTGCTTAACCATGGTGTTGCCTTTCGTCCTGCTCAGTGGTGCCACTGAAATCAGTGATCAGTTGTTGTACCGCTTCTATGCGGGGCATGGACCCCACCTAGTCTGTCGGGCTAGAAGTCGCCTCCACCGCCGCCGTCGCCGCCCCAGCCGCCGCCGTCGAATCCACCACCGGAATCGCCGCCGCCACCGAAGATGCCGCCGTCGCCTCCGCCGTCATTCCCGCCGCCCCAGCCGCCTCCGCCGCCGTTGAGGATGGAGTTGATGAGAATGCCGCCGAGGATGGCGCCGCCGAGGCCGCCGCCGCCACCGCCACCGAACATGCCACCGCGTCCGTATCCTTGCCCCTGGTCTGCGTAGCCAAACTGGTCTACGTCGGACTGTGCGAGCTGGGCAGCCTGGGCAGCGAGTGAATGGGCCTGCTGTGCGTAGGTCAGAGCTGTTACGGGGTCATTGCGCGAAATGGACAGGGCGTAGTCGAGGTTGCGCTGAGCTTCGGCCAACCGGGTCCGTGCCTCCGTACCCACGCCACCGCGACGGGCCGTAATGTAATCGGACGTCGCGCTGATCTGGGCCTGGGCAGCCATGATGGTCTGCTGCAACGATGCTTGTGCGCGGCGGGCCTGCTCCTGCTGGTTACGAATCCCGGAGAGGGACTGGTCCAGTGCCTGATGGGCGGACTCCACGCGGCCAAGGGTGGCAATGGGGTCGATTTTTCCGCCCTGAATCTCCGTTTTGACCTGCGCAAGTGCGGCTTCCACACCAGCCACAGGGCCGGCAAGTTCCGGATGTTCGCCGGATAGGATCATGGCCCGGGCTTGGGCAAGGTCCTGGCTGGTTTCAGCCACCGCGCCTTCCAGTGAAGCGCGGGCCTCATCGAGGCTTCCGGCCGTCTTGGAGATGGCATCGATCAACACGGTGGTCTGGTGCAGGCTTTCCTCGGCAGCACGAACAGCCACGGCCGCAAGGCTGCTCTCACCGGCGGACAACTTCTCCTGTGCTGCGGTGACGGCATTCTGCACGAACGCAAGACGCTCTTTAGCCTGCAGGATGTTGTCGGAGACCTGGGTCAACGCCGACTCGGCGTATTTGGCGCGCAACCCCTCAAGCGATTGCTCGGCGCTGGCGATTCTCGAGTCCGCGTCCTTGGCTCCTGCGGACACCGCTGCAAGGGCCTGGGGGGCGTTTTTCTCGAGCTCCCGCAAGGAGTCGAAATCAGCTTTCTGATCACGCAGTGAAGCCAGCGCTGCTTCCGACCGGCGGATGATCTCCCCGAGCCAGCTCCGCTGCTGTTCTTCGGTGTCAGGGATGTGGTCATCCAGTTGCTGCTGGAGTTTGAAGGACTCCGTCATGTGGGCCTTGGCTTCTTCCAAAGCCTTGGTGAAGTTGCCGATGGCGGAGTCCCCGTACTGTGCCTGGGCAAATCCGAGTTCCTGCTCACTGGACTTGATGGCGTCATCCGCCTCGATCAACAGCGAGCCGCTCTTCTGCCGCAGTTCCGGGATACTCAATCCGGCGAGCGGATCAAGCTGTTCACCTTGCGGTCCATAGCTGGCGCTGACGGCCTTGGTGCCGCCCTTCTTGCGTCGGTTCCGCAGGTAGAGGTACGTACCAGCGCCGCCAGCCGCTACAACGCCCACCCCGACGAGCACGCCGACTCCCGCGTTACCGTTTGGCACTGTTCCGCTGCCGCCACCAGCGGCATCTCCGATTGCGGCAGCTGCGTCGATGGCAGCCTGGGCATAATTGCCTGCACGCAACTGCGGGTCGATTGCCTTACTGGTAATCGTGTCCCGCTGGGCATTGGTGATCTTGCTGTTGCTGGGTTTGCTCAGCTGGTACTGACGCGTTTCGGTTGCGACGGCGAGAACAAGGGCGTTGGGCCCGAGCTGCGCTTTTTCTGCGACCTCGGCAGCCCATGCAACCCGGTCCGTAGGATTCTCAAAGCGCTTGACGAACACAGCGTGCAGCGTCATGGCGTGGTCTGTACCCAGCTTCTGGATGGCCTCTTGGACCTTGGCTTTGTCTCCGCCGAGAACGCCGGCCGAGTCCACAATCTTGGTTGTGGGATCGAGCGTCACCGGACTTTCGGCCCAGGCAGCTGTGGCCGGGAAGGCCAACATTCCAGCCAGGCCGATCACGGCGAGTACGCGTTTAACTATTGACCGCATGTGCAACCCTTCAGCACGTCTGCGACTGGAACAAGGCGTACCAATCGTCACAGAATGCTCAGCGCCCCCACGCATGGTGTAAAGCCGCAGGTCGCTGTGGCAATTCCTCTTGATTCTATGGTGCACCCCATGGCCCGTCCACAGGAGTGAATATGCCACCAGCGAAATATAGAATTGAGCTGGATTGTCCAGCCGTTGAGAGTAATCCAGCAGGAGTTCCGAGAGGCGGTGAGGGCCTTTCAGGAAGCTCCCAGCGAACGTCCGCTTTTGATCCAGTTACAGGGTCCATAGTTGTTGGAGACGAGGACGAAAGGAAGACCCATGACGGAGAACCCAGCGCAGGGCACAGCACCGGAGGATCGCGAGCCATCAGAGCCGCGGGACACCACCAGCGGCCACAGTGATGCCACCGCAACCCAGCAGCAGCCTGCCTGGACGTCAGGACAAGGGGCAGGTGCGGAGAACTCTGCACAGCCCACTACGCCGCTGCCGGCCTTCAAGTCGAATGCCGCCCCGGAGTCCCAACCAGGTCAGGAGCGCCAGCCCGGACAGGCTCAGCCCGGCCAGGAGAGCGCCCCGGCGCCGCACGCCAGCCAGCACGCGGCCCCGGCCCAGCACACACCCCAGCAGTACACCGCACAGCACGGAGGGCAGCACGCCAGCCAGCACGCGGCCCCGGCCCAGCCGTCCGCCCAGCCCAACGCCAACACGCAGCAGCCGCAGTACTACGGCGTGCCACAGCAGGACCCGGCCCACCGCCCCAGCTACCCCCAGCACCAGCCGTTCTACGGCGGAGGAGCCAGCCCTCAGGGCCAGCATGGTCCTGGAATGCCGCACGCTCCCGCCAACGCCAATGGCGCCACCAAGCGCAAGCCGGCGTTCGGCGTCGGCACCCTCGTGGCAAGCATGCTGGCGGCGGGCTTGATCGGTGGCGGCGTCGTGGCCGGAAGCAACGTGCTGTGGGACCAACCGGCCCCGGCAGCGTCAAGCAGCGGACAGTCGAGCACTGTCATCGTGAACAACAAGGATGACGTCAACGTCATCACCGCAGCGGCCGCCAAGGCCTCACCCAGTGTCGTTACCATTAAGGCGACCAGCGGCAACGAGGGCGGAACAGGTTCCGGCATCATCCTTGATGACCAGGGCCACATCCTGACGAACACACACGTCGTGACGCTCGATGGCGCAACGGCCAACGCAGCAATTGAGGTACGGACCAACGACGGCAAGGTTCTCAAGGCCACCGTGGTGGGCACTGACCCGTTGTCAGACCTCGCCGTGATCAAAGTCAGCGACGCTTCCGGGCTGGTTCCGGCAACACTCGGTGACTCGTCCAAGATCAACGTGGGGGACACCGCCGTCGCCATCGGTTCGCCGCTGGGCCTCACCGGTACGGTGACGGATGGCATTGTCTCTACGCTCAACCGGACCATCAGTGTCGCTTCGTCGGCTGTGCCGGAGGGAACGCCTGACGAGAGCCAAGGCGACGACGAGGGCTTCCAGTTCGCGCCTCCCAACGGCGGCCAGAGCCAGCGCTCGGCCAATGAAGGATCCATTGCCATCAATGTCATCCAGACTGATGCTGCCATCAACCCGGGCAACTCCGGTGGTGCGCTTGTGAACAACAAGGGTGAAGTCATTGGTGTCAACGTTGCCATCGCCTCCGCGGGCAGCGGAACCTCCGATTCCTCCACCGGCAACATCGGCGTTGGCTTCAGCGTGCCGATCAATCACGCCAAGCGCGTGGCCCAGGAAATCATCGAGTCCGGCAAGGCCAGTCACGGACAGTTCGGCGTGTCGGTTCGCTCCAAGTCGTCTACGGGCAGCGATTCCGGGTTCTCCGTGGGTGCAGAGGTCGCCGCGGTGACCACTGGTTCGGCCGCAGCGAAGGCCGGTATCAAGGTTGGCGACGTCGTGACCAAGTTCGGAGATTACACGGTCAGCGACCCGAACCAGCTGACCGCCGCTGTGCGCGAGCAGCCGGCCGGTGCCAAGGTCAAGGTCACCATTCAGCGAGGTGGACAGTCCCAGGAGGTCGAGGTCACCCTCGACGCCGCCCAGCAATAGGCGGCAGGAACAGCGTACGACGACGGGCGTCACCTGACGGGTGGCGCCCGCCGTCGTGGCGTTCCCGACACCCACACGACAACGTCGGCCAAAGGAATCTGAAACAGGGGTTAACGCTGGGAGTGGTTTTCTGCGGGCAATATGCTTAGCTAGGACGAGCCCACGCGCTGGGCTATTCACGGCCACGCTGCTGCGGTTGGCCGTCCACAAGCATGGAAGGCTGCTTCGAAGACAGTGGAAGAGACATTGAAGATTGTCGTTCTGGTCAAGCACGTCCCGGACGCGCAGTTCGACCGGCACATCACCGGACCTGGCAACACAACCGACCGTGACGAGAGCATCTTGTCCGAGCTGGATGAGTACGCACTTGAGGCAGCCCTGCAGCTGGCCGAGGAACGCGGCGGACCGAAGGCCGGCAATGAGGTCATCGCCTTGAGCATGGGTCCGTCCGGCGCCGTTAACGCGGTGAAGAAGTCGCTCCAGATCGGTGCGTACTCGGGCGTGCACCTGAGCGATGACGCTTTGGCCGGATCGGATGCCGCGGCCACCTCACTGGCCCTCGCGGCCGCCATCCGCTACCTTTCGGCAGACGGCCGCCCAGTGGACCTGGTCCTGACCGGCATGGCATCCACTGATGGTGAGACGTCGCTGATCCCGGCCCAGCTGGCCGAGCGCTTGCAGTTCCCGCAGGTCACCTTTGCTTCCAGCCTGGACGTTGCCGGCAGCCAGGTCACGGCCCGCCGTGATGCCGGCGCCTTCTCTGAGACCGTTGAAGCGCAGCTTCCTGCCGTTGTTTCGGTGACAGACCAGATCAACGAGCCGCGCTATCCCAACTTCAAGGGCATCCTTGCGGCCAAGAAGAAGAAAATTGCCTCCCTGTCGCTTGCCGACATCGGTGTGGACGCCTCGCAGGTGGGCTTGGCTGGCTCCTGGACCGTGGTGGAGTCTGCGGAGGCCCGCCCGCCGCGGACAGCCGGCACCATCATCACCGACGACGGCGACGCCGGCATCAAGCTGGTCGACTTCCTCGCCGCACAGAAGCTGCTCTAAAGGGGATCGCAACCATGGCAAATGCACTTGTTTTCATTGATAACCCGGGAGCAGCTCTTAAGAAGAGCAGCCTGGAACTCCTGACCATCGCCCGTTCGCTGGGCGAGACCGCCGTCGCGTTCTCCGGTGAGCTGCACGACGACGTCGCCGCCACCTTGGGTGCCTATGGCGTCGCCACCGTTTACCAGCCGTCGGCGGACGACCTCGACAACTACCTGGTGGGCCCGAAGGCCGCTTACCTTGCCGCTGCAGTGCACGCTTCGGGAGCAACAGCAGTTCTCCTGGACAACTCGCCGGAGGGCAAGGAAATCGCGGGCAGGCTTGGTATCAAGCTCAACGCCGGCGTTATCACCGACGTTGTGGGCGTGGAGGCTGACGGCACCGCGCATAAGTCGGTTCTCGCAGGCTCTTACAACACCACGGCGAAGGCCACCACTTCGGTGACGGTTCTTTCGGTCAAGGCCAACAACGTTGAGCCTGCACCGGCCGGCGCAGCGGGAATTCCCGCATCTGTCACGGTTGATGTCCCGGCGGACGCCTTGGCGAACTCTGCACGCATCGCGGCGCGGTCCGAAAAACCGGTCAGTGGCCGTCCGGACCTCAGCGAAGCCCGGATCGTCGTGGCCGGCGGCCGCGGCGTTGACGGCGACTTCGGTCCGGTGGAAGATCTTGCAGATGCATTGGGTGCTGCAGTGGGTGCATCCCGCGCTGCTACCGACGCCGGCTGGATCGCGCACGATGCCCAGGTGGGCCAGACCGGTGTCACGGTTTCGCCCCAGCTGTACATCTCGGCAGGCATCTCCGGAGCCATCCAGCAGAAGGCCGGCATGCAGACCTCCAAGGTCATTGTGGCCATCAACAAGGACGCAGAATCGCCGGTCTTCGAAATTGCCGACTACGGCATCATCGGCGACCTCTTCAAGGTTCTCCCGCAGGCTACAGCCGAGATCAAGAAGCGGAAAGGCTGATCCCTTTGTCTCCTGGCGTTTCGTCAGCAAAGAGCCCGTTCGACGCCTCCTTGGAGCGCGTTGAGCGGGTGCTTTGTTTTACTGCCCATCCTGACGACATCGACTTCGGGGCCGCCGGCACCATTGCGGCATGGACGGCGGCCGGCGTCGAGGTCAGCTACTGCATCATGACTGACGGCGACGCCGGAGGCTTTGATCCGGTGGACAGGGAACGGATCATCGAGCTCCGCGCGGAGGAGCAGAAGCAGGCAGCCGCACTGGTGGGCGTCAGCGACATCCACTATCTGCACGAGCGTGATGGCTATCTTGAACCGACGCATAGCGTCATCAAGCAGGTGGTGAAACTGATCCGGGAAATCCGACCGGACATCGTGCTGACCATGCACCCGGAACGTAACTGGGATCGGCTCCAGAAGAGCCATCCGGACCACCTCGCGGCCGGCGAGGCCGTCACCCGGGCTGTTTATCCCGCGGTGGAGAATCCCTTTGCCTACCCGGAACTGGCCGAGGCCGGCCTGGGCGCGTACAAGTTGCCGTGGTTGTGGTTTATTTCCAGTCCGGAGGCCCGGGAGAACCACTTTGTGGATGTCTCAAGCCAGGTCGATGCCAAGCTGGAAGCCATCCGCGTCCATGCCAGCCAGCATCCCGATATTGACGGCATGGAGCGTGTTGTCAGGGACTTGATGCTGGCCAATGGAGAACGTGCCGGGCTGCCTGCCGGGACCAGCGCTGAGGGCTTCCACGTGGTGTCAGTCAACGGATCGAGCACCATCGCCGGCTTCTGACGTTGCCGTGGTGTTACCCGTGTCATATGCTTGATCTCGGTTAAATCATATTTATTCGAGGAAGGCAGACTTTGATGGCGAAGACTGCGCAACAACCCGTACTGGTGATTATGGGAGTCTCCGGTTCCGGGAAATCGACCGTAGCCGGCGTTCTGGCCGGCAAATTGGGATGGGACCTGGCCGAGGGCGACGACCTTCATCCCGCAGCGAACGTGGCAAAAATGCAGGCTGGTCAAGCCCTCAGTGATGAGGACCGCTGGCCGTGGCTGGGTATCATTTCGGACTGGATCCGGGAACACGTGGAGGCTGGAACGCCGGCCATTATCACGTGCTCGGCGCTGAAGAAAAAGTATCGTGATGTTCTCCGCGGAGAAGGCGTAGTGTTCGTCTTCCTGCAGGGCAGCAAAGACAAGATCTCTGATCGCCTTGCGTCCAGGCATGGACACTTCATGCCGCCGTCGCTCCTTGAATCCCAATTCGACGCCCTGGAGGAGCCGACGGAAGACGAGAACCACATCTCGCTGTGCGTCTCCGCATCGCCGGCCGAAGAAGCCGACGAGGTCATTGACCGGCTGGGTCTTCGGCCTGCTGGTGCCAGTACCGAATCGACCGTCTCGTGAAGGTCCTGGATACCGCGATGCAAGTGCAGGAATGGAGCGGGCACGACACCCAACTCCTTGTGGTCGCTGCACTGGGCATTGCGCTGATCGTCGTACTGATCGCGAAATTGAAGCTCCACCCGTTCCTGGCGCTTGTCCTGGGATCTGCCTTCGTGGGCCTGGCCTCCGGAGTAGAACTGGGCAAGGTCATCACCAACTTCGAAGACGGGGTTGGCAGTGTCCTCAAGGAAGTCGGGCTGCTGATCGCGCTCGGAGCCATGCTCGGCAAGCTGCTGGCCGATTCCGGTGGCGCCAACCGTGTGGTGGACACCTTGTTGGCCAAAGCCAGCGGCAACAAGCTGGTCTGGATGATCACCCTGGTAGCCGTGATCATTGGCTTGCCCATGTTCTTCGAAATCGGACTCGTGCTGCTGCTTCCGGTGATCGTCCTGGTCACCCAGCGGTCCAAGATGAAGCTGATGCGCATCGCCATCCCTGCGCTGGCCGGCTTGTCCGTACTGCACGGACTGGTACCGCCGCACCCGGGGCCGCTGATTGCCATCAGCGCCGTTAAGGCCGAGCTGGGAACAACACTCGGTCTTGGCATCCTCGTGGCGATTCCCACCGTCATCATCTGTGGTCCGCTCTTCTCCCGACTCGCAGCGCGGTGGGTGCCTGTTGACGCGCCGGCCGTAGCCGGTGGCATCGACACCCAGCACGCGGCTGACCTGAGTGAGGTCAAGCGCCAGCCATCGTTCCTGGTAACGCTGCTGACCATCATCTTCCCGGTGGTGCTGATGCTGCTGAAGGCTTTGGGCGGCATCATCTGGCCGAACCCTGAGACGGCACCTGCCATTCGGATCTTCTTTGACTTTGTGGGCCAGCCTTTGGTGGCCATGACACTGGCCGTGCTGCTGGCCATAGTTACCTTCGGCTACGCCGTGGGCTTCACTGGCAGCAGGATCACGGCCAAGCTCGGCGAGAGCCTGGGTCCCATCGCGGCGATCCTCCTCATTGTCGGTGCCGGTGGCGGTTTCAAGCAGACCTTGATCGGCGCCGGCGTGGGGGACTCCGTCAAGAAATGGGCGGAGGGCGCCAATATGTCGGTCTTGGTCCTCGGCTTCATCGTTGCTGTGGCGCTCCGCCTCGCCACAGGGTCTGCGACGGTTGCCACTGTAACGGCCGCCGGCATCGTGGCACCCCTTGCCAGCAGCCTGAGCCCGACGCACGCGGCCTTGCTGGCCCTGGCCATCGGGGCAGGCTCGCTGTTCCTGTCCCACGTCAACGACGCCGGATTCTGGTTGGTCAAAGAACTGTTCGGGCTCACCGTTGGGCAGACGTTCAAGACCTGGTCCGTCATGGAGACACTGATTTCCGTGGTCGGCTTCGGCTTCGTGATGCTTCTGTCGCTCGTGCTATAGCTGCGAAAGCGACTCCATAAAGCTCGACGGCGGCCGTCCCCATGGTGGGACGGCCGCCGTCGTGTGTTAATTCCCGTTCAGGGTCAGGCGCTCAACGCGACCACCAGGACAGGGTCTGTGGTGGGGGCGCTTGATCCGCCCGTGGGTTCCACGGTGATGGCAACGGACGAAGCTGAGGACAGTCCCTTGACAACGGCTGGCTTGGAGAGTGTTTGGGCGTCCATGGTGCCTTGTGGCACCGGGGCGGAGCCGTCCTTGGGCAGGGTCCACAGCTGGTAGACCTTGCCCTCCGGGGCGGGTGCAACGCCATCCATCAGAACCACGAAGGAGTCCTTGGCCGAGGACGCGGAGATGGTTGCCGTACCGCCGCCGGGAACGGGCGCGGACTTCTGCTGGACATCCTGTGCCTGCAGCACCTGGTTTACGGGGTCGTTCTGCACCGAGACGTAGGCGCCCACACCGATGCCTCCAAGCGCGATCACGGCCGCTGCGGCCGCACCGATGATCCATCTGCGTGCGCCACCGGTGCGCTGGCGTTCCTCGCGCTTGGCCCTGGCGGCCGCGAGGTCGTCGACGGCGGGACGCAGGGCAGGCGGCGCCACTGGCTCAGAAGGCGCTTGGGCGGCAGCATCCGTGGTGATGCGTTCCATGATGTTATCGAAGAGCCTGGCTGGTGGCGCTTCCTCCGGGGCAAAGCTGACTGCGAGGGTCTCGCGGGCTTCGCGGACCCGCTCCAGGAATTCGGGACCTTCGGGAGCATCCTTGACGTAGTCATCGATCATGGCCCGTTCATCGTCACTGACGGCGTCCAAGGCATAGATCTCAGCCAGCTCGAGGACGCGTCCCTCGGCGAGGTCGGTAGCGATGTCATTGGCAAACATTCTGCGGATAAAGCCTCCACTGGTGTTCTCAGTCATATCAAGCCACCCCCAAGCAGGTCTTGAGGCGCAGCAAACCGTCACGGATGCGGGACTTGATGGTGGGGACGGCGGCGCCCAGGTGCTCGGCGACTTCCCGGTACGTCAGGCCGCCGTAGTAAGCAAGGCGGACGGATTCGCGCTGGGTGTCTGTCAACGTGCCGAGGCATCGGCTGACTGCTTCAGCTTCGAGGTTGGTGTCGGCTTCCTCTGCCACCAGGTCCCGATCGGGGTCCTGGCTCGCTGCGCCGTATCTGGCCTCGCGGTCGGTGGCGGCCTGCACGGCACGGACGCGGTCGATGGCGCGGCGATGGGCGATGGTCATAAGCCACGCCAGCGGGGTTCCGGCCGCGCGATCGAATTTGCTTGCGCCCTGCCACACCTGGAGGAAAACTTCCTGGGTGGCATCCTCGCTCAGGTCCGGGTCGATCAGGACGCGCTTGGCCATGCCAAACACGCGCCGTGAGGTCAGGCGGTAGAACTCGGCAAAAGCCGGCTGATCACCGGCAGCCACGAGCTCGAGCAAGGCAGTCAACTGCGTATTCAAGTCAGTTGCAGTGCCTGTGTCCTCGAAGACCGGGGGGCCGGGGTTGTTGGGGATGTCCATTACTGTCCAGCATATGTCGTCCCGTTTGAAACCGGCAGCACGGCCATATGGTGTTGCGGGCGTGGCGGCACAGCGGACTACCGTTGTCACCCTGGTCTGCAGCGCGCTCACGAATACTCCCTCAACGAATGTCCTGATGCAGGAACTGTGCCTGCATAAGGTATTCGGTGCCGTGGCGCGCTTGGATGGGCTACACCTTGGCGCCTGCGAACCCGTTCTGGCGCCAGGCCTCGAACACAGCGATGGAGGCAGCGTTGGCCAAGTTGAGCGAACGGATTGAGGGCTTCATGGGCAGGCGGACTCGAGCCGTGACGTGCGGGTCCTGTTTCAGCCAGTCCGGCAGGCCAACCGACTCCGGCCCGAACATCAGGACGTCGCCCTCACGGTAGCTGATATCCGTATAGGATGTTTCGCCGTCGGACGTGTACGCGAAGACGCGTTCGGGGTGCAGTGCCTCCCACGCGGCGTCGATGTCCTTATGGACGGTGACCACCGCAAGGTCGTGGTAATCCAGGCCGGCGCGACGAAGCTTGGCATCGGAAAAGTCGAAGCCGAGGGGCTCCACCAAATGGAGCTCGGCTCCCGTGATGGCGGCCAGGCGGATGGCGTTGCCCGTGTTGCCCGGGATTTCAGGGGTGTGGAAGAGGATGCGGAACACTGTTCCATCTTAGCCAGCCCAAACCAGCCTCCCGCGGCACGATCGCCTAGTGCATCCCGCGCAGCAGCCGCGCCAGAACCGGAACCACCACGGTGTTGGGCGCCGGCCCCGAGCCCAGGAACTGCTTCAGGCCCCTGACCAGCCCTGCCGCGTTGACTACTTCCACGGCACTGTTGCTGGACTGGCCCTTGCCATACTGGTCGATCACCGGTTCGTGCAGGTTGCCATCGGGACTGTGCAGGACAACCCATCCTGTGACGTTGAGTTCGGGGAAGATGTCCTGCATATGCCGGACAATATGGACAAGCTGTGGGGGAGCGACGGATCGGCCACCGTGCCGCAGTGAGTGGCCATCCCAAGCGTAGGCACCCTTGGGAAGGAGCATGGAACCCACCAGTGCCAGCCGGTATCCGGACAGGACAGCGTGGTCGATGTGGTTGTTGTCCGACGGCGAGCGAAGACCATTGATGAGCCGGGCCGCAGGAATGGCAGGCAGGACCTGCCTGCTGATGAGCTGGACGGTACGCATTTCCCGTTGAATCCGCGCTTCGGCACCAAAGATGCCGCGCTTGCGCGGTAACCCATGGACCTGCTGTGCTGCGTCCGCAGCAGAAATGAGCGGCACTTCATGGGGATCGTCGAAGGCCGGGACGTAGACAGGGGGATCACCGGCGGTGTTGCGCTGGGCCTGGGGTCGCCTGACGCTGCCTGTGGCGAAAGGCCCCGGCGCCGTGGCGCCCGTGTAGTCCCCGGGCTGCGGCTGGCCGCGGCCCGGGGAGCCGCTGGCGTACCTGCGATCGTACTCAGCCCTTCGCTGCGGGTCGATCAGGGTTTCGTAGGCGAGAGTCACGCGCCGGAACATCTCTGCTTCTCCGCCATGGTCTGGGTGCGCCTTTCGGGCAGCCTTGCGGTAGGCGACCTTGATCTCCTTGTCCGTAGCTGTGACGGACACACGGAGAACCTGATAGTGCGAACTGCTGCCCTCGGCCAAGCACGGGCCCTTCTCTCAAGGTGGTGCGCTCCAGGGAGGCGCGGTAGTGGCCAGTTTATCCAGCCACTATGTGAACGTTGGTATCGGGGCGTGTGGTTCCCGACTGGCATAATTCACGCTGTGACCCCACCGGCAGCCATAAACCCCTCCAGCAAGGCGGGGACGATCGCCGTGGCGATAAATCCTGCGGCGTCCTTTGGCCGGACCCGCAATGCCGGGGACCACGCTGCAGCGCAGTTCCGCGCCGCCGGACGGGACGTCGTCGTGCTCGAAGCGGATAGTTACGACGCCCTGCAGCGGCTTGTAGCCCGAACCCTTTCCGGCCCTGCAGTAGACGCCCTGGTGGTGGTGGGAGGCGACGGCATGGTCCATCTGGGGGTCAACGCGCTTACCGGAGGGGACGTTGCCCTGGGTATTGTTCCCAGCGGGACAGGTAACGATGTTGCCCGGCTCCTGGGTTTGCCGCTGCATGACACACCCGCTGCCTGCCGCCGGATCCTGGCCGCAATGGTTTCAGGCGGGCGGACCATCGATGCCGGACGGGTCGCTGCGGATGGCCGGACCGTCTATTTTGCCGGGGTTCTCTCGGCCGGGTTCGATGCCGCAGTCAACGAACGGGCCAACTCGTGGCGGTGGCCGCGCGGAAAGAGCCGCTACAACCTGGCGATGCTCATGGAGCTGGGTTCGTTCCGACGGATCGACTATACGGTGACTGCCGATGACGTGACCTGGCGCCAGCCGGCGTTGCTGATTTCGGTGGCTAACGGGCAGTACATCGGCGGCGGCATGCGGATCACCCCCGAGGCTTCGCCCGATGACGGCTTCTTGGACCTCTTTGTGGTCAAACCATTGTCACGGCTCCGATTCCTCGCAGTCTTCCCCAAAGTATTTGCCGGCAGGCACGTCAGCCACCCCGCTGTGGAGACCAGGCGTGTCCGGAAGGTGCGGTTGGACGCGAAGGGTGTGGTGGCATATGCGGACGGCGAACGCATCGGCGCGTTGCCTGTGGAGGTCGATATTGTTCCAGGTGCTCTACGGGTCCTCGCCTAGGCGGGCCTGACGGCTAGACTCGATCGCGGCAGATGCCATGCCCTCCGGCATGGCAGGGGGATAAGGAGCGATGGTGGCGCGAAACGTTCGACGACGGGTGGCTGGGATTGCTGCCTTGGCAGCCGCTGGCGCCGTGATGGCGGGCTGCACCGTTAACGTTCCGGATCCAGCGGCGCCGAAACCGTCGCCGTCGGAGTCCACGCTGGCAACGCCGCGCATCACGCCCGGGCATGATGCGGCAGCGGTTGCGGCGAAGGACTTGCCGTTGGGAGCTGGGAACACGTTGGCTCCGGGGGATCCGGTGACGGTATCTACGCGGCTGGAAGAAGTTCCGGGGTGGACTGTGGTGCATTCCGGCCTCCAAGGCGAAGTCCGGTATCGGAAGACTGATGGCTGCACCCTGGCAGCCCGCGTCAGCGTCAACCAGGGTCCCTTGACCGTCGCGGATGATGACGCAGCCTCCACCAAGGAACTCTTCCGTTACCTTGATCCCGGCATTGCGGTGGAAAGCCTGAAGCCGGTGTCGCTGCGGTGGGGACAGGACTCGGATGAGCCGCAGCACAACGTGGAGTTCCTTGCTTTGGAATCGTCAGCCGCAACGGGCGGGAACGCCGCTGTAGTGATGGCCCGGTTGTTCAGTGTTCCGGCGTCGTCGGTGTATATTTCGGTGGCTTGCCCGGATGACGGTTCCTTGGACAAGGCGCGTGCTGAAGCGGCGGCCCAGCTTGTGGTGGTCCCGCCAGGTTAAGCTGGGTCCCGCCAGGTTGCTGCCTGTCTTGCACGGTCGTGGCCGCGGAAGAGACCACTGCGTCCCAGGTCCCATCGGTAGAATGGCAAGGTGCCTGTATACCTCGATCACGCTGCCACCACGCCCCTGTCGGCAGAAGCGCTCGCCGTCATGACGCGGGAGTTGGCGCGAACCGGCAATCCGTCCTCGCTGCACGGAGCGGGTCGACGCGCCCGGCGCGCCGTCGAGGATGCCCGTGAAATGTTGGCCGCAGCAGCTGGCGCCCATCCTTCGGAGGTCATTTTCACCTCGGGAGGAACCGAAGCAGACAACTTGGCCGTCAAGGGCTTGTTCTGGGCCCGCCGGGACGAGGACCCCCGCCGGACGCGGGTCTTGTGCTCCGCCGTCGAACATCATGCGGTCCTTGACACTGTGGAGTGGCTCGAGCGGCATGAAGGTGCGGACGTTGTGTGGCTACCTGTCGATGAGTCCGGCACCGTGCGGCTCGAGGTCCTTCAACGGGAGATCGAGCGGGATCCCGGATCCATTGCGCTCGTCACTGTCATGTGGGCCAACAATGAAGTGGGCACCATCCAACCAGTCGCGGAGATCGTTGACCTCGCAAAGCCCCATGGAATCCCGGTCCACTCCGACGCTGTGCAGGCCTTCGGTTCGGTCCCCGTGGATTTCCGGGCAAGCGGCCTAGCCGCGATGTCGGTGTCGGGGCACAAGCTGGGCGGCCCAGTGGGCGTTGGCGCGCTCTTCCTGGGGAGGGCTGTGAAATTGACACCGGTACAGCACGGTGGCGGCCAGGAACGTGATGTCCGCTCGGGAACCCTGGACACCCCGGCCATTGCTGCCTTCGCCGCCGCGGCTGAAGCAGTCACTGGGAATCTCGCGGAAGAGCGGGAACGGCTCAGCGCGTTGCGCGACCGTCTGATCGATGGCGTCGGCGCTGCCGTGCCCGACGCAGTGCTGCGGGGTGCCGCGGGAGAGCGGCGGCTGCCGGGCAATGCCCATTTCACGTTCCCGGGGTGTGAAGGCGATTCGCTCCTCTTCCTCCTGGACCTGGCAGGCGTTGAATCGTCTACTGGCTCTGCCTGCACGGCAGGAGTCCCGCGCCCGTCGCACGTGCTGTTGGCCATGGGCCTCGACGAGGATACTGCCCGCGGCGCCCAGCGCTTCACTCTGGGCCACAGCTCTACGGAAGCGGATGTGGATGCGCTGCTGAAGGCTCTTCCCGAGGCATGCTCACGGGCGCGGCAGGCAGGAATGGCAGGCCACGAGTCCAGCATCCAGACGGCTGCAACAGTGGCGCGGCAGGGATCGCCAACGTCCTTGTAACGGTGGCCTTGGTGGGGAGGGGCCAAGGAATTTAGTGCAGTCGTGGTATTGCAAGCTAGAATGGACGGGCACGCCGGCTGGTCTGAGCCGGAACAGTTGCCACAGCCCCCAACACAGAAAGCCAGCATGCGAGTACTTGCAGCAATGAGCGGCGGAGTTGACTCTGCCGTGGCCGCCGCCCGCGCCGTCGAGGCAGGACACGACGTCGTCGGAGTCCACCTCGCGTTGTCGCGCATGCCCGGCACCCTGCGCACCGGAAGCCGGGGATGCTGCACCATCGAGGACTCCCGTGACGCCTGGCGTGCCTGCGACGTCCTGGGGATCCCTTACTACGTGTGGGATTTCTCGGAGCGCTTCAAGGAAGACGTCGTCCAGGACTTCATTGACGAATATGCTGCAGGGCGGACGCCAAACCCGTGCATGCGCTGCAACGAACGCATCAAGTTTGCTGCCCTGCTGGAGAAGGCCATTGCGCTGGGCTTCGACGCCGTATGCACCGGGCACTACGCCAAGGTGATCGAAGACGCCGACGGCAACCGGGAACTCCACCGCGCGGCGGATTGGGCCAAGGACCAGAGCTACGTCCTGGGTGTCCTGACCCATGAGCAGCTTAAGCACTCCATGTTCCCGCTGGCGGACACGCCGTCCAAGGCAGAAGTGCGCGCGGAAGCTGAGCGGCGGGGCCTGTCCGTGGCCAACAAGCCGGACAGCCACGACATCTGCTTCATCTCCGACGGCGACACCCGTGGCTGGCTGGCCGAAAAGATTGACATGACCACCGGCGACATCGTTGACGAGACCGGGGTCAAAGTAGGCGAACATCCTGGTGCCAACGCCTTCACAGTGGGACAGCGCCGCGGATTGAAGCTGGGAACTCCGGCCGCTGATGGCAAGCCCCGGTTTGTCCTGGAGATCCGTCCCAAGGAAAACAAAGTGGTGGTGGGACCCGAAGCTTTGCTTGCCATCGACGAGATCCGTGGAATCAAGGTTTCGTGGGCAGGCTTGCCCATCGCCGAAGTTGCGACGGGTGCGGAGTTCGACTGCCATGCCCAGGTACGGGCGCACGGGGATCCCGTTCCGGCGAAAGCACACGTGGAAACCGTTGTCGACGATTCAGGGGTTCAGCGGGCCGAACTCGTTGTCACCTTGACCGATCCGCTCCGTGGTGTGGCTCCTGGGCAAACAGTTGTCCTTTACCAGGGCAGCCGGGTTTTGGGGCAGGCAACCATCGATGCCGCCCGTTCCCTTCAGCGCGTGGCCCTCTAGGAGCTCTAGCCCGCCACACCCATTGCCTCCGCCATGGGGCGCCTCCATACTGGGCTAAGCAGCGCTTCCGCTGCGGTGTTTGGGGTCCGCATTCGGGACGGCGATGACTGTGGCATATCCAAAAAAGAGCCCGGGGGACATCAAAGCCGGGCAGATGGTCTCGGTGACGGTCCTGGCCGAGGGGCCTATCGGCGCCCCGGGAGCACCTCCACTGACGGCACAGGTCCGTATCCCGGTTGAACGCCTCAGGCGTGGTCCCACCGGCCACCGCTACGCCGTCCATATCAGGAAGTGGCGTGGAACCACTGTGTCCCCGGTGACGCTGACGCAGCAAGGTGATCCCTGGCAGCTGATCTCGGAACCTCCGGCAGCGGGTTTGCGTGAACTCCTGGATGACACACGTTTCCTGGCACAGCACGTCTACGGTGTGGCCATGAGTACCTTGGATATCTTCGAAACGACGCTCGGCAGGCGCATGCCCTGGAACCCGGAAGGGCGTGTGGTTCTCAAAGCGCGGGATCTGATCACTGCCACTGACACCGGCTACGAACGGGGAACCAACATCATCCGCTTCGGTTCGGTGGATCGGATGGGATACAAAGTCCCCACAGCCCTCTACCGGGACATCGTCGCCCACGAAGTGACACATGCCATCCTGGACGGGTTCCGGCCGGCGTGGGCCGACCACATGGCCACCACGGAGCAGCTGGCCATGCACGAGGCCTTGGCCGACATCGTGGCCATCCTTTCCGTCTTTTCTTCCCGCGACGTGGTGGCGCGGCAGCTTGAAGCGGCCGGCGGTGGGTTTGAGGCCGGGCAAGCAGTTGATGATGCCATCCTGATGCGTTCCCTTTTTGATTTTGCGCGTGACCTCTTCGCCCGCGGGCCACTGCGCGAGCCCTTCGTTGGCGCTGTGCCCGAAGGTTGGCAGTCACTGCTGGAGCCGCATGCACGGGGTGCCGTGGTGGTGGGGGCGGTGCTCCGGGCCGTCCAACGTCTGTGGTCGGAGCGGAACGCGCGGTTCGGGGACAGCCAAGGTCTGCAACAGAAAGCCGAATCAGGCTCGATTGTGGCCACCCGGGTCCTGCGGATGGTGATCCGCGGACTCTCCTACATGCCACCTGTGGACGTCTCGTGGCGGGATCTCCTCCGCGGCATCATTGCAGCCGACCTCGACATGGTTCCCGAAGACAATCACGGATACCGCGAGGCGATCCAAAACGAGTTCTCCGCCATCGGAATACGTCGGGTCTCCTTGAACAACATCAGCGGCGTGGACAACTACCAGGGCCTCCGCTACCCCATCAGGCTTTCGGCCCTCGGCTCCGACCCCCAGGAGGTGCAGCGCTTTGTCTGGGAAAATCCCCGACTCCTGGAGGCGGCGCGGCTTGAGCGGCGTACACCCCTCAGTTCCACGCGCGTACGTACCTCTGAGCGTGTGTCCCCGGATGGATTCATTATTTCCGAGATAGGAGCCTCGTTCATCCAGACGGTCCGGATGAGCCGGCGGGAAGCATACGTCCGCCTCGGGTTGAAAACCCGGAGGGACTTCGTGGACATCCGCGGGGGAGGGCTGTTGCGTTTCGACGCCGGTGGCCGGCTGGTGTATGCGGCCCTCAAACCAGTGATGGACAGGGAACGCCAAGGGCAGATGTTCGGTTCGGACCAGCACCACGACGCTGAGGAGGCCGCCTCATCGGGGGTCCGGGACAAGTTCCATGGCACCGGGGACTAAGCTTTCGGCAGCCGGCGGACTTCCCCAGGCACCCAAGTCAGGCGCCCCACGCGGCCCTGCGTGCCGCCGTCGAGCCTTCCAGTTGGGCGATCTGATCGAAGCCGCCGGACTTGAGGCCCTTGCTGACCTGCTTCAGGATGTCGGCCCGCGCCACGGTACCGTCACCCATGAGGGCCTTCACAAAGTTGTAGGTAAAGGCGCCGTTGTACCGGCCCTCTATGAAGGCGTCGGCTGCAGTCTGGTCTGAGCGGCAGGCTGCCATCAGAACCGGTGCGGAGAGCTTGGCCGCCTTGACCATGTCCCGCAAGCTGCGGGTGTCCTTGGATTCATTGGCGATGGCTGCCCGGGGGCTGGGCGCCGGCAGGAAACGGGGACGGCGTCCGGGGAGGAGGTCCAATGACTTCAGGCCCGTTCCGCTGTGGCAGGTATCAAGCACAACATCCATCAGGACTCCCTTCGGCAGCCGGGCAAACAAGGATGCGAGTTCGTCGTCGGTGATCACCGTGCCGGGATCCCAGCGATCACCGGAGTTGTTGATGTCGTAGCACGCAAAGGCCTCATCCAAGCGGTCGCTTTCATCGCCGCTGGTGTCCGGCACTTGGGTTCCATGGCTTGAAAAGGTGAACACAATGTGGGTCACGGTACCCGCCACGGCAGCGTCCACCAAGGCATTGAGAGCAGCCATGACTGACTTTTTCACCGCTTTGGCGTCCCGCAGGACAGTGATGTTGGAACCTTCGAAGCCATAGTTTTTTTCGAGCATCGCTGCGAGGTCTTCGGCATCGTTGACGCAGCCGTTGAGCCAGCTGGCCTGGGGCAGAAATTTGAACTTGTTGATCCCTACACAAAGTGCTGCCTTGCTCATGTGCGTGTCCTTCGGGCGGTCTTTCAGTGAGTGGGGACTCGGAACCTACGATATTCCGGCGCATCCGTCGGAGCAATGGCCGGGAGGCGTTCGAAGAAAGCTACTGGAAAGTAAATTTTGTGTCTCAAATCACTAAAATGACGGTTCGCGGCCTGCGAAGTCTGGTTGAATCGAGGCACTAAGAGTGTGCGCCGTCACAAATATCCCACGGCGGCGCGCCGAATCCATCGAACAGAAGGTTCATCAGATGGCACTGAATAAGAAGGCCCTGCACGGCGCTATCGCGCTGGCGGGCATTTCCGCGCTCGCCCTGACGGCATGCACGGGACCCTCCGGCGGCGGCTCATCGTCCGCACCGGCTGCTGCAGGCCCCATCGCCTACGGCACCACAGACAAGGTCACGTCACTGGACCCCGCTGGATCCTATGACAACGGTTCGTTCATGGTGATGAACCAGATCTATTCCTTCCTCTTGAATTCCAAGCCCGGCGGCGCGGAACCCGTGCCCGACCTCGCGGAATCGTCGTCGTTCACGACGCCGTCCGAGTACACGGTCAAGCTCAAGTCCGGATTGAAGTGGGCCAATGGCCACACCTTGGACTCCAAGGACGTCAAGTTCTCGTTTGACCGCCAGGTGGCGATCAATGACCCCGCTGGTCCGGCGTCGTTGCTGACCAACATCGAGAGCGTCACGGCGCCCGACGCCACCACCGTGGTGTTCAAGCTCAAGAACGCCAACGACCAAACGTTCAGCCAGATCCTCAGCAGCCCTGCCGCGCCGATCGTCGACGACGAAGTCTTCCCGGCGGACAAAGTGCTTTCTGACGACGAGATCATCAAGGCCAACGCGTTCCACGGCCAGTACACCATTGACAGCTACAAGAAGAATGAGCTCGTCAGTTTCAAGGCCTTCGCCGACTACCAAGGCGTCCTGGGCAAGCCCGCAAACGACGCAGCCACCATCAAGTACTACGCAAGCCCCACCAACCTGAAGCTGGAAATCCAACAGGGAGCCATTGACGTTGCCTTCCGCAGCCTGAGCGCGACGGACATCGACGATCTCCGCAAGGACTCCAAGGTCAAGGTACTCACGGGCCCGGGTGGCGAAATCCGCTACATCACGTTCAACTTCGACACCATGCCGTACGGAACCAAGGCTGCGGGGGCGGACCCGGCCAAGGCGCTCGCAGTACGCCAGGCCGTGGCCAACCTCGTTGACCGCCAGGCCATTGCCGACCAGGTTTACAAGGGCACCTACCTGCCGTTGTACTCCAACGTTCCGAGTGGATTCCTCGGTGCCAACGAGTCGTTCAAGGACGCTTATGGTGATGCCGGCAAGCCCAGCCTGGACAAGGCCAAGAAAGTCCTGGCCGATGCCGGGATCACCGAACCCGTGGCCCTGAACCTCCAGTACAACCCGGACCACTACGGCGGATCCTCAGGTGACGAGTACGCCATGGTCAAGGAGCAGTTGGAGAAGTCCGGCCTCTTCACAGTGAACCTGCAGTCCACCGAGTGGGTCACCTACAGCAAGGCCAGCCGTGCCGATGAATACCCGTTGTTCCAATTCGGCTGGTTCCCGGACTTCAGCGATGCCGATAACTACCTGACGCCGTTCTTCCCTGAGGGTGGCTTCCTGAAGAACCACTACAACAACGCCACGGTGAACGAACTGATCAGCAAGCAGCTCACTGATGCGGACAAGACCAGCCGCGAGTCGACCATCAAGGAAGTCCAGAATGCGCTCGCCAAGGACATTTCCACGCTGCCCCTGCTCCAGGGTGCACAGGTGGCTGTGGTCGGAAGTGGCGTGAACGGCGTCGACAAGACGCTGGATCCGTCCTTCAAGTTCCGTCTGGGTGTCATTTCCAAGTAACTGCACCACTGAGACCAGAAGGCAGGCGGGACACTGATCCGGTGTCCCGCCTCCTTTGCTGACCACCACCTTGGCCGGCACGCATGAGCCAATCCCGCGCAATCCACGGGCAGGAAATACAGGTAATAATGACAACACTTATTGAAGTACCCGAGGCCGATCCCGGGATCGTCGCTCCGAAGAGCAAGTCGAAAGCCGGGGGAGGGCTGGGCAGGTACATCGTGATCCGGTTCTTCCTGATCATCCCCACTGTCTTCATCCTCGTGACACTGGTGTTCTTCCTGATGAGGGTCATTGGAGATCCCATCACGGCATCACAAGGTGGCCGGCTTCCTCCGGATGTCCTGGCCCAGCGCATCCACGATGCCGGCTACGACCGCCCCATTCTGATCCAGTACTTCGAATACATCGGCCAACTCCTCACGGGCAATTTCGGCACCACCATTACGGACCGGCGTCCCGTGGTGGAAGTATTGACCACTTTCGGGGCAGCCACCCTTGAACTTTCCATCAACGCATTGATCGTGGCGCTCCTGGTGGGTATCCCCCTCGGTCTTATCGCGGCCCAGCACCGGGATAAGACTCCGGATGCGCTGCTGAGGTTCTTTGCGATCCTTTGTTATGCCACGCCGGTCTTTTTCGCAGGCCTGCTCCTCAAGCTCACGTTCTCAGTGTGGCTCGGATGGTTCCCGGTGGCAGGCCGTGCCTCCACCCGAACGGAATTGACCATGAGCGGCCTGGCCGCACCATCAGGTATCTACTGGCTGGACGCGCTCCGCAGCGGCAACTTCACGGCCCTGGGCGACATCGCTTCCCATGCGGTCCTCCCTGCCCTTGCCCTCGGCCTGCTCACCGCAGGCGTCTTCCTGCGCCTGGTACGCACCAACGTCATCGGCACACTGGGTAAGGACTACGTCGAGGCCGGGCGTTCCAGGGGTGTCAGCGAGTTCCGGTTGGTGACCAAGCACGCTTACAAGCCGGCGTTGATTCCCATCATTACCGTGATGGGCCTGCAGATTGCCCTCATGCTGGGCGGCGCCATCCTGACGGAAACCACCTTTGAATGGAAGGGGCTGGGGTACCAGTTGGTGCAGTACCTCAATGCCCGCGACTTTGTGGCCGTCCAGGGAATAGTTGTGCTGTTGGCCATCATTGTGGCCGTCACCAACTTCATCGTGGACATCATTGCCGCGCTCATTGACCCCCGAGTGAGGTACTGACCATGAGCATTCCTGCACTGACCGCACCCAAGCAGCCGTTCTTCTCCAGGCTGCCCGTCGTGTCCCATTACAAGAAGAGCGTTGGCCTCCAACGCGGCATGTTGATAGTGGGCCTCGTCCTGACCGGACTACTGATCTTCACCAGTATCTTCGCGCCACTGCTTGCCCCCTACGGCTACTCGCAGCTCAGCGATGCTTCCGGTTCCTTCCCCACCCAGGAAGCTCCAGGAGCCAAGCACCTGCTCGGGACCACCGTCAGCGGCTATGACGTCCTGTCCCGTGTTGTCTGGGGATCCCAGACCGCTGTCACAGTCATTGTTGTGTCAGTCGCCATGTCGATTTTCCTCGGCGTTGCCCTGGGCTTGCTCAGCGGCTACTTCGGCGGCTGGCTGGACCGGATCCTGGTGGTGGTGGCAGATGCCATCTATGCGTTCCCCACCTTGCTCCTTGCCATCGTCATCTCGATCGTCATCAGCCGGGGCCAGTCCAGCTTCTGGGGTGGCATCTTCTCCTGCGCTTTCTCCATCACGGTGGTCTTCGTGCCGCAATACTTCAGGGTGATCCGGGCTGAGACCATCCGTCTGAAAGCTGAACCGTTCGTCGAGTCGGCCAAGGTGCTGGGAGCTTCCAGCATGCGCATCATCGGGCGTCACATCTTCAAGAACGCCACGCGGACCCTGCCGCTCATGTTCACCCTCAACGCATCCGAGGCGATCCTCACCCTCGCGGGGCTGGGCTTCCTGGGCTTCGGCATTGAACCAACCTCTGCTGCTGAATGGGGGTTTGACCTGAATAAGGCGCTGGCTGATACCTCGTCCGGGATTTGGTGGACCGGTGTCTTCCCGGGCATCGCCATTGTGCTCACCGTCTTGGGCCTGACGTTGGTTGGCGAAAGCATTAACGACCTCAACGACCCCCGGATCCGTGGACGCAAGCGTGCGGGCGGGACGCCGGCAGCACCAACCCCGGCAACCCCCGCAGCACCAACAGCGGCGTCTGCGCCGGCAGAAACAGGTAAGCCATGACAACCAACCTTGGACACGTTTCGGACCAGGCCGGCAGCGGCCAGCCCGTCCTCACCATCGACCGGCTCCAGGTCACCTTCGCCACCGACGGTGGGGACGTCCACGCCGTCAAGGATGTCAGCCTTGACGTGAAAGCCGGCGAGGTAGTTGCGATCGTGGGGGAGTCGGGATCCGGCAAGACCGTGACCGCTAAGACCATACTGGGCCTGCTTCCTGAAACGGCCATCAGTTCCGGGGCTGTGTTGATCAACGGCAACAATGTAATCAGCGTCAGCAAATCCACGCTTCGCAAGATCCGTGGCCGCGATGTGGCCATGGTGTTCCAGGAGCCGTCCACCGCGTTGAATCCGGTCTTTACTGTCGGCTGGCAGATCGCCGAAGGCATCCGGGCACACGCGACGGACGGTAAACACGTCACGGCCAAGGAGGCCAAACAGCGGGCCACCGAGGCCTTGCGCAAGGTGGGCATCCCGGACCCTGAAACACGGGTCAACTATTATCCGCATCAGTTCTCCGGCGGCCAGAAACAACGTGTTGTCATCGCGGCCGCCCTTGCCCTGAACCCGGGCCTGATCGTGGCCGACGAGCCGACCACTGCCCTGGACGTCACCGTGCAGGCGGAAATCCTGCAACTCCTCCGGGAGTTGCGGGACAACTATGGCACCTCGATTGTCCTGATCACCCACAACATGGGCGTGGTGGCCGACCTGGCGGACCGGGTCGTGGTCATGTACCAGGGAGACGTAGTGGAGGAGGCCCCTTCCAGGGTCCTCTTTGCGGAACCCCGGGAGGACTACACCAAGAAGCTGCTGGCCGCCGTTCCGCATCTGGGACGCCATTCAGCCTCCGAAGGTGCCCGGGCCCGGCTTCATCAGGACGGCAAGGTCCTGGTGGAGGCGAAGAACCTCACCATCGAGTATCCCGGCCGTTTCGGCAGGCATGGATTCAAGGCAGTGGACAACGTCAGCTTTACGGTCTCGGAGAACGAGGTCTTTGGCCTGGTAGGCGAATCCGGTTCCGGCAAGTCCACCATCGGCCGGGCCATTGCGGGCCTGAACCGCGTGACGGGTGGCAGCTTGAAGGTACTTGGCTACGAGATGCTGGACTTCAAGGAACGCTCCTTCCGCCCTCTCCGAAAAGAGATCGGCTTCGTCTTCCAGGACCCGGCTGCCTCGTTCAACCCACATCTCACCATCGGTGAGTGCGTCGCCGAGCCCTTGATGATCCACACCAAACCGAGCGCGGCTGAGGCGAGGAAAAAGGTCGGCGAGCTGCTCGAGTCAGTCCAGCTGCCGGCGTCGTACGCGCAACGCTATCCGCACGAGCTGTCCGGCGGACAGCGGCAGCGCGCTTCCCTGGCGAGGTCGCTGGCGCTGAACCCGCGTCTCCTGATCGCCGACGAACCGACTTCCGCCCTGGACGTTTCGGTGCAGGCGAAAGTCCTGGACCTGTTCAAGGACATCCAGGAGCAGTTCGGCTTTGCGGCGCTCTTCATCAGCCACGACCTCGCCGTCGTGGATATGTTGTCGCACTGGGTCGGCGTGCTCTACAAGGGCCAACTGGTGGAACAGGGGATCGGCAACCACGTGATGGGATCACCGCAGCACGATTACACCAAGAGGCTCATCGCGTCCCTGCCGGTGCCGGACCCGGACGAACAAGCACGACGGCGGGAAGCCCACCGGGCGCTGCTGGGCGGCTAGGCCAGGCAACTGAATTCCGGAAGGAAGGAAAGGCACGTTCCGTGGCCAGGGGCGTGCCTTTCCTGGTGTCCGGACGGGAAGGTAACACCCGCGGCGCTACCGGCAAGCACCATAGACTGGGGTGCATGACCGAGCAGAACAATGCCCTTCCCGATGACGCCGATTCCTTCAACCCGGCAGCGAGTTCCCTGGCCGGCCAAGTGGACCGCGCCGTCATGGATGAGTTGCTGTCCATCCGGTCCAGCATCGACAACATCGACGCCACCCTTGTCTTCCTGCTCGCTGAGCGTTTCAAAGCCACCCAAAAGGTAGGCATCCTCAAAGCAACGCACAAGCTTCCAGCCGGAGACCCGGGCCGGGAGTCGGCACAGATTGCCCGCCTCCGCCGTCTCGCCGAAGATGCCCACCTGGATCCAGCGTTCGCAGAGAAATTCCTGAACTTCATCATCAGCGAAGTGATCCGCCACCACGAGGCAATTGCCGAGGATCACCAGATTTCCAGCCGGCAGGCTTGATCCATGGCGTCAGTGAATGACCTGCGCGCCAGCGCAACTGCTCTGGGGCCGTGGCCAGGCACCGATCCCGCCGAGGCAAGCCGGATCATCCGCGGCGAGCTCGGTGACCCCCACCTTCCATTCCTGCCCGAACTTCCGGACCGCGGAGTAGGCTCGGACGCCGTGGGCCGTTCGGGCTCCCTGCTGCTGGACCTGGCCCTCGACGTCCAGCCACACGGGTGGCGGCTTGTGGACCGGCCCGGGAAGGACGCCCAGCGTGCACGATCTGCACTGTCCACGGACATCAATATCCTGGCCGACGTAGCCGGAGCCGAGGACGTCTCCGCGTCTGAGTTCAAGATCCGGATATTGGGTCCCCTGACACTTGCTGCCAATCTGTACCTGCACAATGGAGAACGCGCGCTGCTTGACTACGGCGCCCGCCGCGACATTGCTGAGTCCCTGGCCGCCGGCGTGGGAGAGCACATCCGCCGGGTCTCCGGAGCAGTGCCGGGCGCTGGCATTGTGGTCCAGGTGGACGAGCCGGACATCGCCTCTGTCATGGCCGGGACCATCCCCACTGCAAGCGGTTACAGAACGCTGCGGTCGGTTTCCGGTGAAGAGGTCACAGGGGCCTGGCGGTTGGTGATCGAGGCACTTAAGGCGGCTGGCGTCGTCGAGGCCGTGGTGTCCGTGCCGGAGATCGAAGCGCCGATCGAACGGATTCTGGCTGCTGGAGCAGACGGCCTGGCCGTCCCCCTGAGGGCGCTGACCATGCGCCAGTGGGAACAGCTGGCCGCCGCCGTGGAAAGCGGCAAGCGTGTTTGGGCCGGTGCGCTGCCCACCCACGATCCGCAGGCCCAGCTGCCGCGGACTTCGGACATCGTGGAGAGTATCTGGAAGCCGTGGCGCCAGCTTGGCCTGCCCGCAGCGGGCCTGGCTGGACTGCGCGTCACCCCGTCCACGGGACTTGCCGGTTACACGCCTTCGGCGGCCATGGACGTATTGACGAAACTCACCCAAGTGGCCGACGGACTGGACCAAATGGCGCAAGGCTGACGGGCATCACTTGGCAGAGGCCTGAGGGGCCGCCCGGCGCTGGGCGGCCCGTCAGATCCGCTGTTGCCAGCGCTCCGGTTCTGCGTAGCGCGGGAGGGTCGTACCAGGGGCGGCTCCCGGCAGATACGGAGCCAACCGGTAATCGAAGCGTCCGGCATAGACCAGTACCAACCCAATCTGCGGCTGGATGACCTTGACCTGGATACGGTGTTTGCCCTCGGAGCTGTCCCACCATTGCTCGGCGTAAGCACGTGCGTCCAAGGCAGCCGGCAATGGAATCCGCAAAGGCCCCAGAAGCAGTCGGCTCGCTTTGGAAACACCACGAAGCCTGCCCTCGGCGGTGACGCTGACATCCAGATCCGTCACCAGCCGCCGATACCGTCCCACGTGGTCCACCAGGCGGGCCCGCTGCTTGTTGCTGCCCTGTCCGGGACCGGACACTATGGCACTCGTCGTATCGTGGAACAGCCGCGTCTTTGAGGGGAAGTAGATCTCCCGCCGTGCTGTAAGGGCTGGGCGTCCAAAGGGATCCACATGAGCGTGGTTCTCGATCCGGAACCGGATGCCTTCGCCGTATTCAGGAAAGAATGCTTCCTCACTGCCCGTGAGGGCAAGCAGGGGCCGCAACCATTTTTGCCGGCAGCCCACCACATCAAAGACGCCTTCGCCTATCCCGTAGAATCCGGAACCTGCTGACAGCGAAAAGTAATCCTGAAGCTCGGGAGCCAGCTTGGTGAAGTCATCGCCGAGTGCCAGCTGGTAAATGGGCGCATTCATGGCAATCCTTTCTGGAGGTGGGAACTAGAGTCTGCCAGCCGCTTTGAGCCGGATATAGGTGTCAGCAAGCAGGGGTGGGACGTCAAGTGGTTCGGCATCCACCACTTCGGCGCCCAGCTGCCGGAGCTGGGCCGTGACCGCAGCACGTTCCAACAGGGCGCGCTCAGCCGCCGCGGCCCGGAATACCTGGCTTGCCGTAGTCCTTTCCTCCTTCATGGCCGCGAGCAGGGGATCCCTGACCGATGCCACCACCACCACATGTTGGCGGGACAATTGCGCCACCGTGGGGAGGAGGCCCTCTTCGGGGGCGCCGCCGTCGAGCGCTGTCAACAGCACCACCAGCGATCGGTGCGCCGAGACCGCCCTCACCTGTCCAGGAATCTGCTGCCAGTCCAGCTCGATCAGTTCTGCCTCCAACGGGGCCATGGCCTGGACCAGCTGGCCCAGCAAGTTGCTTTTGGATGCCGACTCGACCCTGGCACGCAACCTGCGGTCGTACGCGAGGAAGTCAACGCGGTCCCCTCCGCGTTCGGCCAGCACGGAAAGGAGCAACGCCGCTTCAATGCCGGTATCGAGGCGGGGTTCGTCCTCGATTCGGGCGGCAGCGGTGCGGGATGTATCCAGGACAATGACCACACGCCTGTCGCGTTCGGGGCGCCAGGTGCGCACCACCACGGAGGTGCGGCGCGCTGTAGCCCGCCAGTCGATGGAGCGGACGTCATCACCCCGCACGTAATCGCGAAGGGAATCGAATTCCGTTCCGGCTCCACGGATCTGTACGGCGGCCCTGCCGTCCAGTTCCCGGAGCTTTCGGAGCTTGGACGGCAGATGGCGCTTGGAGTGGAAAGGGGGCAGGACCCTCAGATGTCCGGGAAGCACACGCGTGCGCTGCCTGGCTGCCAGGCCGAGTGGCCCTTGGGACCTGATGGTGACATGAGGGCTGTCCAGGTCACCGCGGCGCCGGGGAACCAAGGCCACCCTCATGCGTCGCCGCTCGCCCGGGGGGACAACCACGGATTGAACATTGTCGATGGCGCCGGCAGAAGGCTGCCATGCATCCCTGACTTTCGCCCGCAGCGTCCGCCGGGTGGGGTTGGCAACTGTCACCACAGTCTCCACCTGGCCCTGCAGCGTCACGTTTCCCGGGTGCTGGCGCTCCAAGCCGAGACGTGCCGGTGACGCAGCCAGGAGCAGGTCAAGGACCAGCAACAGCAACAAACCCACGGTAACGAACAGGACTGTGCTCCAAGTCGGAAACAGCACCAGCGGAATGAGGCCGGCCAAGGCAACGACCACGAATCGACCCGTAATGGCCATTCAGGCCGCCTCGGTCAGGCCCGCGTCGGAAGTCATCCGTGCGCCCGAACCCACCTGCAAGCCCGAACCCACCTGCAAGCCCGAACTCACCGCGGCACCGGAACGGACGCCAGGATGCTGCCGAGGACATCATCCACCTGGATGCCGTCCATCTGGGCTTCCGGTCGAAGGCCAACGCGGTGCCGCAGGCATGGCAAAGACAAAGCCTTGACGTCGTCCGGGGTGACAAAAGTCCGGCCGGACAACCAGGCCCAGGCCTTGGACGTATTGAGCAGCGCTGTGGCACCACGGGGGGAGACCCCGAGGTGGAAGGACGGCGCGGACCTGGTGGCACGGACAACGTCAACGATGTACGCCAGGATTTCCGGGGCCACTGCTACGTGGGCTACTGCGGCCTGGGCGGCGGAAAGCTCAGCGGCGCCGGCCACCGGACGCACACCGGCTGCGGCAAGGTTCCTCGGATCGAAGCCGCTTGCGTGGCGCCGGATGACCTCGATTTCCTCGGCCCTTCCGGGCAAAGGCATGGTCAGTTTGAGGAGGAACCGGTCAAGTTGAGCCTCGGGGAGGGGATATGTGCCTTCATACTCCACTGGGTTCTGCGTCGCCGCCACGATGAACGGGCTCGGTAGCGGACGGGAGACGCCATCCACGGAAACCTGACGCTCTTCCATGGCTTCCAAGAGGGACGCCTGGGTCTTCGGAGGGGTGCGGTTGATTTCATCCGCGAGCATGATGTTGGTGAAGACGGGGCCTTCACGGAACGTGAACTCCGACGTGTGGGAATCATAGACCAACGATCCTGTGACGTCACCCGGCATGAGGTCGGGGGTGAACTGGACACGTTTGGTATCCAGGCTCAAAGCCGTGGACAACGCCCTCACCAACAGGGTCTTGGCCACGCCTGGGACACCCTCCAAGAGGACGTGGCCCCCGCAGAGCAGCGCAATGAGCATACCGGTGACGGTAGGATCCTGGCCTACTACGGCTTTGCCCACTTCGGCGCGGACGTTCAGCAGCGACTGCCGGGCGGGGTCCTCCGGCGCAGAGCGGTGCCCGTTCCCTGAGGGATCGCCTCCTTGCGGCACAGCCTGCTGCGGCAAGCCCTGGTGGGGCACATCCTGGTGGCGGACATCCTGCTGGGGCGGGACACCACCGGTGGGTTGGCTGTTGCTGTCTGTGTAGCTGTTCGGCTGGCTGCTCATCGGGCGGTCGCCTCCTGTTCGATTCGTTCGATCTGTTGTGCCCATTGCACCAGTTGTCCTTCGTTCTCCGGCCGGATATCGAGCAGCACCGACCTGACTTCTGAAGCGGGCCGCTCCACATGTCTGGCTGAGGCGTCCACAATTGCCTCCGGGGTGGCATCCGCCCCGAGGTTGAAGTGCCGCGCCAAGCGGGCCAACGTGCCCGCCCGGAGGTTCTCGGCCGCGCGCCCCACTGCCCGTGAGTCCTGATAGAGACGCGCCCTGCCTTCTGCGGTCTCAGCAGCCTTCACCACAACGGGAAGCGGCTCAAAAACCAGCGGGCCAAGGCGTCGACCCCGCCAAACGATGGCCAGGAGCGCCACGATTCCCAGCCACGGCCCCACAAACGCCAACCACCGGGGCGCCAACTCGTTCAGGGTAGGTGTTGAATCCGTCGCGCTGAGGTCACCAACTCCGGGCAAGTACCAGACAAGGTTTTGATCCTTGCCCAAGGTGCGGAGCGCGAGGGCTGCGTTGCCCTCTGAGGCGAGGTGCTGGTTGTCAACCACATCCGTACTGCCAAGGACCACCACCCGGCCGTCGCCGGATGCCGCATAGAGACCCGAGGCCGTCCCCGCGGCTGGGTAGCAAACTACGGGTCCTGAATAGATGAAGCCCTGGGCCGAGACCGTGCCCGCCGCTGCGGCATCGTCCTGGTCGCAGCGGGGTTCGAGACTCTTCGCTGATTCAGGAACCACGCCGCCGGGCCTGAAGTCCTGCTCCAGTGCGTTGAGGGTCCTGAGGCGCGGACTGACCAGCACCACGTGGTCCGCGGCATCGGTGATGCCTTCCAACTGTGCCCGGTCGAGGAAGCCGCGGGGGTCGTAGAGGAGGACCGTGGCGTTATCCCGGTCGGCCAAGGCATCCATGGTCTCCGCCAGGGTGTCCGTAGCTGTCACTGCCACGCCGTGGCGCCCCAGTATTTCGGCCAAGGCCATGGCGCCATCCGGGGCCGGATTCCGGGAGGACAGCGGCCGCGGATCCTTGGCGCCCGAGACACTCGAGACGACCAAGTAGGTCACTAAGCCGGCCAAGAGTGCGCCAATGAGGATCCATGCCAGATGTTTCCGGAACCAGACGCGAAAACCTTTGCCGGCGGGCTGCTGGAGGGCAGCGGCTTCGCCTTGGACCATGGTGTCCTTCGCCATGGATGTGGTCATTTCGGCATCGCGAATCCGGTGTGTGCCTGTCCGGAAAAGTCTGGCTTCATCTCCAGCAGGTCGGCATCGAGTCCGCGAACATCCTCGTAGTCAGTCGCTGTTGCACCCTGCTCGCCATAGCGCACAGCGTCAAAAAGGCGGGCGGCTGCATCCAGCCGGAACTGCGCGGCGCCGAACACCTGTCCAAGCTGGCCTGCCGCTTCGTCAGCTGTCCGCCCGGCGCGCGGGTCAATGATGTCACGCTCCTCCGCGGAACGGACCAGCGCCCGGAACTGGTCGACGACGGCGGCCGGCCAGTTGCCGTGGTCGGCCGCGGTTGCCGCACGCCTCCGGTAGCCTTCCGAATCCACACTGTCGTCATCCCCATAGATGTCCACTGCAGCGGCTTTTCGGCGAGCATTCAACCTGGGCCGGACCACAACAACCGCAGCGATGATGATCGCAATCGCCACAGCGATCATCAGTGGAACAGCAAGGTCTGGTCCCTGGCCCATGCCGTCGCCATCCAGAGACGACAACCAGTCGAGGAAATCGCGCCACAACTGCTCCAGCCAAGGAGGTTGGGCGTCCGGATATTGGGGTTTGGAGAGTTCTTCGGCCGCCCAGCGCCGACCTTCCTCGCGGTCCGGCGTTACGGGCGGTTCCATGGCAGCCACGGTGGTGGATGCATCCAACAGCCTCAGGGTCATGCCGGCGGCCGTGGCCCGGACGGAGGCGCAGACGGGAACTGCCCGCCGTTCGGTGGCCACATGGGGGCTTGGGGCTGGGTCGGCGGATTTTGGAGGGGGGCCGACGGGTATCCGGGTTGCGCCGGGTTTGCGGGTTGCGCCGGGTTTCCGGCTTGGGCTGGCGGGCCGCCCGGCACGCCATCAGGATCGGCGCCGGTTTCCATCAGTCGCATCAGCTCAACGTCCAAACCATCCCGGCGCATCCGCAGATCCATATAGATCAAGGCGAACACCGAGGCTTGGAAAGCGAACGTCACGGACCCCACCAGAGCGCCGATCGCTGAAGAAATCACAGTGGTGATCACCAGGGTGGAAGCAACCGACTCAGCGTCCGGGTGGGGAGTAACCACCTCGCCAATGGCCGCCGCTGCCAGGGAAGCCGGGATCTGGACAATCTGGGCGATGACGCCCACCATGATGGCGACCACAAGGGTGATCCCGAAGATCCGCCACCAGTTGTTCCTGGTCAGCTGCCAGGACCTGAGAAGTCCGCCGAAGACACCTGTCCGCTCAACCACGATCGCGGCGGGCGCCAGCATCACCTTCAGTCCGATCCACACGAAGGCCACTACCGATCCAAGGCCCAGAGGCAAGACAAGGAGCAGGGCTCCGGGACCCATGGCAGTGAACAACAGCACCGCAATCCCCACCACCGCAGTTGCTGCCAAAAGCCCGCCGAGTGTCAGCAGGAGTGCAACGCCCAGCAGCGGCCAGATCTTTCGGCCGGCAAGTTTCCACATCTGCTTGAAGCCTGTGCGCCGGTTGAGGACCGAGCGCGCCACCGGCACCACCAGGACACCTTGAAGGACCGAACCAAGGAAACCGATCAGGACCGAGACACCCAAAGTGCCGGCCATGATGGCCAGGAAGGGACCCATGGCTTCGGTGAATTCCGCCTCAGTGCTGACGGATTCAAAGGACATTGACAGCTGGAACATGCCCACTGTGACGATCCCGATGAACACCGCACCGAGTGCTTGTACGATCAGTGCTGATCCAAACATGGAAGCGGCATTGCGACGGATTGTCTGGAACGAACCATCCAGGATCTCGCCGAATTGCAGTGGACGCAAGGGAATTATGCCCGGCTTGGGGGGAGCGACGTAGAGGGGTTGTCCATAAGGAGGCACCGGTGGCCAACCGGGTGCCGGTTGACCCTGGCCATATGGTCCACCGCTCTGGGGAGCTGCCCATGCCGGGGGACCGCCCCACTGCGGCTGGTTGCCCCACTGCGGCTGGTTGCCCCACCCGGGCTGATTGCCCGGCGATGGATGGTGGCCATGCTCTGGCTGTGACACGATATCCTCCCCATAAGACCCGGCGCGCCGGCATCCGACGTCCCCCATACGGACCTTGGCACCCAGCCTATAGTCCCGCCGTCGTCCCTCATAGCCTGACGCCCGGCCAGCCATGGCAGATGGGCCGCCACTGTTGTGCAGTACGGTGGAAGTTGCCCTTGGGGCGCCATGCCGTGCGCCGTGCCCAACGGGACAAAGACTTGGTGATAAGGGAATATATAACTATGAAGGCACGCATTCTGGTAGTTGACGACGACGAAGCGCTCGCAGAGATGATTGGCATCGTCTTGCGCAATGATGGCTTCGAGCCGGTGTTCTGCGCAGATGGCGGCCAGGCCCTGGAGGTCTTCCGTTCTTCCAAGCCGGACTTGGTGCTCCTGGACCTCATGCTGCCGGGCTCCGACGGCATCGAGGTGTGCCGGCAAATCCGCGGCGAGTCCGACGTCCCCATCGTTATGCTCACGGCAAAGTCCGATACTTCCGACGTGGTCCGAGGGCTTGAATCCGGTGCCGACGATTACGTGCCCAAGCCCTTTAAGCCCGCCGAGCTTGTGGCGCGTGTTCGTGCGCGGCTCCGCCCGGGTGATCAGAAGGCCCCCGAAACCCTGCGCATTGCCGACGTGACCATCGACGTCGCCGGCCACTTGGTCACCCGCGGCGGCGAGCGGATTTCCCTGACTCCCCTGGAGTTCGATCTCCTGGTGGCACTGGCGCGGAAGCCTTGGCAGGTCTTTACCCGCGAACTCCTCCTTGAGCAGGTTTGGGGCTACCGCCATGCCGCGGACACGCGGTTGGTCAATGTCCACGTCCAGCGTCTGCGCTCCAAGATTGAACGCGACCCGGAGGCGCCCGAGGTCGTTTTGACGGTGCGTGGTGTCGGATATAAAGCAGGTTCCTGAGTCCCCGGTCGGCAAGACCGGCGCGGCAGGAGAGGGCCCTGATACTCAGGGGCAGGACGGGGCCGGTGTCCACCAGATGACACCGGCTGAGTCAACGACCTCCGAACCGGCGCTTGCCCCGTCCCCCGATCCGTCCGGTGGGGAGTCCGCCTCACGCTCCCCGGAGCAAACGGCGTCCTCCGGGCCACCGGTACGGAGCATGCGGACCCTGCCGTGGATTATTACCCGGGCGAGGATCTGGACGCGGCGCGGACTCATCCTGGTTCTTCGGGTTTCCCGGCTGGTATCCCTCGGCATCCGGCAGATCAGGCCGGGAATTCGCTACCTCTGGCGCTCAGTGCTCCGGCGCTGGCGGCGCTCACTGGAGTTCCGGACAGTCCTCACCACCTTGCTGCTGGCGGTGACATCCTTCGCAATCGTGGGCGCCTACCTGTCCAACCAGATCGCGAACAACCTTTTCCAGGAACGTCTGGCCCAAGCGGAATCCGAGTCGCGCTACAACGTCAAGCAGGTTCAAGACACGTTCGACGGCGCGCAGGTCACCGATCAGTCCAGCGTCATCACCCTGGTTTACGACACCTTGACCGCCGTTGAAGGTCGCGGTTCGGTCATCCAACGCCGCTACGTCTTTGAAGCGAAACCTGAACAGACCAAGCCCCGCAACCGCTGGGTCGAGTCACGTGCATCCGATCAACTGACGGTCCGGGTTATCCCGCCGGAGTTGCGGAAGGCCGTCCAGGAAGGCGGCAAGCAGCAGTTCTGGGCCTCCACCCAGTTCCCCGTCGGTAATGAGGACCGCCCCGGCATAGCGGTCGGAAACATGGTGACGTTCAATGGCACGTCCTATGAGCTGTACCTCATCTACGACCTCAATACCGCCCAGCAGACGTTGGACGAAATCCAGAACGTCCTCTGGGCAGGCGGGGCAGCGCTGGTCCTCATGATCGGGGCGATCGCCTGGTACGTCACACGCAATGTGGTCAGTCCTGTCAGCCACGCCGCCGTGGTCTCCGAAAAGCTTGCGGCAGGACAGCTCCAGGAGCGCATGGTGGTCAAGGGCGAGGACGAGGTCGCGAGATTGGGCGCCTCGTTCAACCATATGGCTGCCAGCCTCCAAGAGCAGATCACCCAACTGGCCACTTTGTCGCAGATGCAGCAGCGGTTTGTCTCCGATGTCTCGCATGAACTGCGGACGCCGCTCACCACTGTCCGAATGGCTGCCGAGGTCCTCTTCGACGCCCGTGACGACTTTGACCCCATGAACAAACGGTCTGCTGAGCTGCTTTACCACCAGGTTGAGCGCTTTCAGTCGTTGCTTTCCGACCTGCTGGAGATTTCCCGCTTCGACGCCGGGGCAGCTGTTTTGGATGCAGAACCCCAGGACATTTTCCAAGTCATCTCCCACGTCATGGACGGCGCCGCGCCTGTCGCCGCAGAGTACGGCTCAGAGGTTAGGCTGAACGCCCGGCAAAAGAGCATCGTGGTGGAAATGGACTCCCGGAGGATTGACCGGATCCTCCGTAATTTGCTGCTCAACGCCCTGGAACATGGAGAAGGCAAACCGATTCACATATCCGTGGCGGCCAACCACGACGCTGTGGCAGTCTCCGTGAGGGACCACGGCATCGGAATGACCCAGGCAGAGGCTGCGAGGGTTTTCGACCGATTCTGGCGTGCAGATCCTGCACGCGCCCGGACCACCGGCGGCAGCGGCTTGGGCCTCTCCATCGCCGCCGAGGACACCAAACTGCACAACGGCTGGCTTCAGGCTTGGGGGCGCAAGGGGGCCGGTTCCAATTTCCGGTTGACCCTGCCCCTTCGCCAAGGTGGCACCATCGTGAAATCACCGCTTCAGCTTGAACCTGCTGACATCGAATTCCCCGGCACCGCAAGTGAGCGGCACATGCTCATCCTGGGTACAGAGTCCGGAAGTGCCCCGCAATCGTCCCACTCCGCTGCAGGAAAAGCTGCGGCTGATGACGGCTCATTCGGGGAGGGGGACTGAACATGGTAAGTCTCCGGCGTTCACGGGCGGTTGTGGCAGTGCTGGCGGTGCTGATGGTGTTGCTGGCTTCCTGTGCGCAGATTCCACGGTCCGGTCCTGTAGGCAAGAGCAAGGATGAGGGAGCAGGCAATCCCAATGCGCCGGTCTTCTTTCCGGCGGCCCCGCGCGCGGGTTCGAGTCCGGAGACTGTGATCGAGGACTTCTACATGGCAGGCAGCGGTTATGAGGACGATTACCCTGTTGCCCGCCAGTACCTGACGCAGGCACAGTCCGTCACCTGGAAACCAGACAAGCGAGCCATCGTTTTTCGCGAGGCGCAGGTAGTCAAGGCAGCGGGGGAGAACGAGTACCTCTACGAATTGGACCTCGCCTATTCGGTGGATGCCGATGGCGTGGCAACGCAATTCCCGCCGGGTACCAAGGAGACCATTCCGCTGACTCTTGAGCAGGTGGAAGGCCAATGGCGGATTTCCAAGGTGCCCGACGGGACGGCCATACCGGAAGAGACGTTCAAGGTGATTTATGGGGCCTTCCCCATCTACTTCTACGACCCCACATTTACCTACGCCGTGCCCGACTACCGTTGGTTCATCAAGAAGAACACGGTCAAGTCCATGACTTCTGCCGTGCTGGCCGGCCCTGCTCCGTACCTCCGGGGGGCAGTTGTCAGCGCCTTTCCTTCCGGCATGAAACTCGCACGGGAATCCGTTCCGGTCGTGTCCGGATCTGCACAGGTGGACCTCTCTGCCAAAGAACTGTTTGATGCCTCGGCGGAGGACCGCCAAAGGATGCAGAACCAATTGGCATTGACTTTCCGTGACCAGCCCGATGTCATCAACGTCCAACTGCGGGCGGATCAGGACCTGGTACGGGTTGAGGACAACGGCACCGTGTTGCCTCCCGTAGTGGACAAGAGCGTTCCGGCACGCCAGATTGCCGTGAGCAACGGCGACTTGGTGCGGTATGAGAACAACCGGATGACTCCGCTTCCGGACATACAACCCGTGTCCGGATTGGGTCCCCACTCGCCGGCTGAGTCCCCCGTGTCCCAAACGGCCGCGTTCCTCAATGGTGACAAGACAACTCTGTACGCAATCGAACCCGGGCAGCCCGCGCGCCAGCTGACTACCAGGAGCACGCTCACGGGGCCATCATTCAGCCCACACGACTGGGTATGGACCGCAGGGCCGGGCGCCAACGGGGCTGCCGAAGTGGTGGCCTTCAAACCGACGGGCATTGCACCTGGCATGGCCGTTCCCAATGTCACCATCACCCCTGCCTGGCTGTCCGGGCGGACCGTGAAGGACTTCAGGGTTTCCAGGGAAGGGACCAGGGCGCTGGTCATTTCTGCAGCAAACGGAAAGTCAACGGTGCAGATCACCGGAATAGTCCGGAATGCCGACGGCGTGCCCAAGGACCTCACATCGCCCATCACATTGGTCAGCACCGGATCCGCTGACCAGGGAGTCTGGGTCAACAGTTCCACAGTGGCTGTGATGTCCGGATCGGCGACAGGAACCGTGGTTCCTGAGCTGCTTTCGCTCGAATCGGGCGAGCCGCAGCAATTGGCCCCTTGGGACGGCCTGACCAGTCTCAGTGCCGGGAACGGCTCCGAGCAGATTTATGGGCAGTCCGAGGCCGGGGTGTTCCAACGGGTCGGGAACGGATGGGAGCTCCAACTCAAAGGGCCCACGGAACCCGCATTCCCCGGATAGGCTGCCGTCAAATCGTGCCGGATGTCCACATAGGGTGCAACGTGGCTTCCGGCCTGGCCTGCGTCCGCGCAGGCTTGCAACATGATCAGAGCAGATACGGGGACAGCGCCAGGCATTGGGACTGGGACTGACTCTGTCGTTGGGGCAGGCGCCGTCGTCGGGAGAGGCTCTGACCAGGGTGCTGCTCCCGAACCCAATATCGGGACACGCGGGCGGCCGCCTCTGCGGGTACGCGACCCGGACCTCCACCCGGTGGATCCCGTACGGGCCCGTCGTCGTGGTCCGGACCGACGGGGGCTCGGCCGGTTGCTGGTGGTGCTCCAGGGTACGGCTGTCGATCTGCTGGGACTGCTGGTCCCGGTGGATTGTGTCTGCTGTTCAGCGGAGGACACCGTGTTATGTGGCGGCTGCGCCAAGCACGTCCGCCAACTCTGCAGCCAACCCTTCCGCGCAGAACGGGAATCGCCCGCATTGGTGGAGACGGATGGCACAGCGAGGATCGGGGTGGTGGCCGCGGGCCCATACCGTGATGAGCTGGCACAGTGCCTCCTGTCCTTCAAACGCTTCGGCCAGTGGCGCTTGGCCGGGGTCTTGGCGCCATGTCTGGGCAAAGCGGTCGAACGGGCCATCGGAGGCAAATCCGGATTATGCCTTGTACCAATTCCTACCAGCGGCCGGGCGTACCGAATGCGGGGATTCAGTCCGCTGCACCTGTTGCTTTTCTGCCTGCGGATGCGGGGCATGGTGCCGGAATGCCCAAGCTTTGACGCGCTTGAGAAGAGGCGCGGTTCGCCGGCAGCCTACATCAGCAGGGATTCCATCAAGACCCTGCTTGCCCGGGCCGCCGATTCTCTCGCCGGTAAGGGGACAGGGGGCTCCGGCGCAGGGCAAAAAGGACTGGGACGAGGTGCGCGGGCCAGCAGGGTCCGTGGATCCATGCGCGTGAGAAGCCGATTTCGCAAAGAGATCAGTGGCAGGAGATGCATTCTCGTGGACGATGTCCTCACTACCGGGGCCACCCTTGCAGAAGCGATGAGGGCGGTGGAAACCGCGGGGGGAGTGGTCTGCGGGGCTGTTGTCCTCGCGGCCACGAGGCCACCAGCCTATGCTTTCAACAGTGCAAGGCGCGATCCCTGTTAAGTCCTTAAGACTCAATCAAAAAATAAGTGACTAAAGGATGAATAACGCGTGGCGATGAACTAACGTCGGTTGTGGGTACCAAGAACAGATGTACCTGTCGATAGCGGCTCGGAAAGGGGCTCGACTGTCCGTCAGACTAGCCCCCACCAGCGTCGTTGTCGTGTCACCTGAGTTATTTGGAGGGCACCATGGAGTTCATGATCAGCGGACGAAATCTCACAGTTTCTGACCGCTTTCGCGAATACGCCGGCGAGAAAATCTCAAAGATTGAATCGCTGGGGGATAAGGTCCAGCGAGTCGACGCAAAGGTTTCCAAGGAAACCAACCCGCGCCAGACGCCAGGCCAGCTCACCGTAGAAGTGACAGTCCTGGGCCGCGGCCCCGTCATCCGTGCCGAGGCGACAGCCGCTGACAAATTCGCTGCCTTCGATCTCGCGTACAACAAGCTTCTTGAGAGGCTTCGCCGTGCGAAAGACCGGAAAAAGGTGCACCACGGACGCCACACGCCGAAAGCCGTGCGGGAGGCCACCGCAACACTCGAGCCAGCCAGCGCGAGCGAACCACTCTACGTCGAGGCGAGCAACCACCAGGAATCCGTTCCCACCGCAGACGAGCGTTCTCCTTATGAGATCGAGAACGATATTCCGGCAGGCGATTCACCCGTCCTGATCCGCCGGAAAGTCTTCCCCGCAGCTTCCCTGACACTGGATGACGCTGTGGACAATATGGAACTCGTTGGCCACAACTTCTACCTTTTCCTGGACAAGGAAACCAACGCGCCGTCGGTTGTCTACAGGCGCAATGGCTGGACCTACGGAGTAATCACCCTCGACTCCACCTGCGAACCGGGCGAGGAGGCTGTGGAAGAGAAGATCCACGCTTACCGTTCCGATGATGAGGCGTCCACCGCCAAGTAGGCCCACTTTTCCTGCATGAAGGGACTTCCATGACCGCTTCGCTGAGCCTGTCACAGGCACGGCGGATCGCATTGGCAGCTCAAGGATTGGCAAAGACCCGGCCCGCCGGCCCCGTGACATCACGGGCGGTGGGCCGGACCTTTGCCCAACTCCAGCTTGTCCAAATCGACTCCGTGAACGTGGTGGCACGAAGCCACTACCTGCCGTTCTTCTCCCGTCTGGGTGACTACGACCCCCGCATCCTCCATGCCATGGCCGGGCGGAAACCCCGCAGGATGATGGAGTACTGGGCACACGAGGCAAGCTTTATCCGCCCGGAGCACTTTCATGACCTCCTGGTGTGGCAAAAGCGGGGCTGGGTGGGCGCCCACAACCTTGAGCCCCTTGTCCGTCAGGACATGGAAGGCCGTATTCTTGCTGCACTCACAGCCGGACGACCCATGACGGCCTCCGAACTGACGGCCGAGCTCGGACACAATGAGGAAGCTGACCGTGGCAACTGGGGATGGAATTGGAACATCGTTAAGCGGGTCCTTGAACATCTGTTTGAACAGGGACGGATTTCTGCCGCCTCACGCACACAGCAATTCGAACGCAAGTACACCCTGACCTCCAAGGTTGTTCCTGCCATGGCACAGCCCGGGGGCACTCCCGAAGAAGCGCTCGACCGCCTGATGGACGCGGCCGCCCAGGCACATGGCATCGGCACTGTACGCTGCTTTTCCGACTACTTCCGTACGCCCCTGAAAGCCGGAGCGGACTCGGTCCAGCGATTGGTCCGTGCAGGGCGCCTCCATCCGGTCTCTGTGCGTGGTTGGGACAGGGAAACCTACAAACACGTCAATGCCAGGATTCCACGCAGGGCCGTCGGGCGCGCACTGCTGAGCCCGTTCGACTCGCTGGTCTTTGAGCGACGGCGTCTTGAGGAACTGTTCGGCTTCCACTACCGGATTGAGATCTACACCCCCGCGGCCAAGCGTAAGTTCGGCTACTACGTTCTCCCATTCCTCCTCAGGGATGGTGTCGTGGCAAGAGTGGACTTGAAGGCTGACCGTGCGTCCGGCCAGCTCCTGGTGCGTTCGGCGTTCGCGGAGGTTGGCGCTCCGGCGGATACCGCCGTCGAGCTTGCTGCCGAACTGGAACTCATGTGCGCCTGGCTCAGGCTGCAGGAGGTAGTGGTGTGGCCCGTGGGGGACCTCGCCGGCGTTCTTACCCAGGCTGTCGCGGACCGCGCTGATGGCCGGGGCGGGCCGCTGCATGCGGACAGTCCGCTCAGAGGGGAACGCGGCCACGTGGCGCTGGTCTCTCCCGTAGACTGAAACAGCCAGAATTCGGCAGCATGAGACTGGGAGCAATTTCACGTGGCATCACTAATCGAAAAACTTCTCCGCACGGGTGACAAAAAGACACTCAAGCAATTGCGGAACTATGCCGATTCCATCAATGCCCTGGAAGACTCCTTCAAGTCCTTCACGGACGCCGAACTCCGTGAGGAGACGGACCATCTCCGGTCCCGTCACCAGGACGGCGAGACTCTGGAAGCTCTCCTCCCGGAAGCATTCGCCGCTGTCCGGGAAGCCTCCTCCCGCACCTTGGGCATGCGCCATTTCGATGTCCAGCTGATGGGCGGTGCCGCACTCCACCTGGGCAACATCGCAGAAATGAAAACCGGTGAGGGTAAGACCCTCGTAGCTACTGCCCCCGCGTACCTGAACGCGCTGGCGGGCAAGGGTGTCCACGTCGTCACCGTCAACGACTACCTCGCCGAATACCAGTCCGAGCTGATGGGCCGGGTTTACAGGTTCCTGGGACTTACCAGCGGTTGCATTCTTTCGAATCAGGATCCTGCGGTCCGCCGACAGCAGTACGCTGCGGACATCACCTACGGAACCAACAACGAGTTCGGCTTCGACTACCTGCGCGACAACATGGCCTGGGATGGCAGCGAACTGGTTCAGCGCGGCCACAATTTCGCGATCGTGGATGAGGTCGACTCCATCCTGATCGATGAAGCCCGTACGCCGCTCATCATTTCCGGTCCTGCCCAAGGCGACACGAACCGCTGGTACAGCGAATTCGCCAAAGTCGTGCTCCGCCTGCAGCCCGAAGTCGACTACGAGGTGGATGAAAAGAAGCGCACGGTAGGCGTTCTCGAAGCCGGTATCGAAAAGGTGGAGGACTACCTCGGAATCCAAAACCTCTACGAATCCGCCAACACGCCTTTGATCGGCTTCCTCAACAACGCCATTAAGGCGAAGGAACTGTTCAAGCGGGACAAGGATTACGTCATCCTCGACGGCGAGGTGCTGATTGTTGACGAACACACTGGCCGTATCCTGGCCGGCCGCCGCTACAACGAAGGCATGCACCAGGCCATTGAGGCCAAGGAAAATGTCGAGATCAAGGCGGAGAACCAGACTCTCGCCACCGTGACCTTGCAGAACTACTTCCGCATGTACTCGAAGCTTGCCGGCATGACCGGCACGGCCGAGACTGAGGCCGCGGAGTTCATGAGCACCTACAAGCTGGGTGTCGTCCCGATCCCCACCAACCGTGACATGCAGCGCATCGACCAGCCGGACCTTGTCTACAAGAACGAAGTCGTGAAGTTCGACGCCGTGGTCCAGGACATCGCCGAAAGGCACGAGAAGGGCCAACCTGTGCTGGTCGGCACCACCAGCGTTGAGAAGAGCGAGTATCTCTCCAAGCTGCTGGCCAAGGAAGGTATCCGGCACGAAGTACTGAACGCCAAGAACCACGCACGTGAAGCGTCCATCGTGGCGCAGGCCGGACGAAAAGGTGCCGTCACTGTTGCCACCAACATGGCCGGTCGTGGTACTGACATCATGCTTGGCGGAAACGCCGAGTTCACCGCCATTGCAGAGCTGGCAAAGCGAGGGCTCGATCCCGAGGAGAACTCGGAAGAGTACGAGGCCGCTTGGCCCGAGGCCCTTTCGGCAGCCAAGCAGGCGGTCAAAGATGAACACGAAGAGGTCTTGGACCTTGGCGGGCTATACGTCCTGGGTACCGAGCGACACGAGTCCCGCCGGATCGACAACCAGTTGCGAGGCCGTTCAGGGCGCCAGGGTGACCCGGGCGAATCGCGCTTCTACCTGTCGCTGACGGACGACCTCATGAGGTTGTTCAACTCAGGTGCGGCCGAACGTCTCATGAACAGTTCGGTCCCGGATGATGTTGCCCTTGAATCCAAGCTCGTCTCCCGCGCCATCGCGTCGGCGCAGGGCCAGGTGGAAGGGCGCAACGCCGAACAGCGTAAGAACGTTCTCAAGTACGACGACGTCCTTAACCGGCAGCGTGAAGCGATCTATGGCGACCGCCGTCGCATCCTTGAAGGCGACGACCTTCACGAGAAGGTCCAGTACTTCCTTGAAGACACCATCAACGCCCTCATCGAGGCTGCCACTGCAGAGGGAACGGGCGACGATTGGGACTTCAACCAGCTCTGGGCCAATCTGAAGACGTTGTACCCGGCAACCGTGACGCCCGATGAAATCATTGAGGAAGCCGGCGGAAAGTCACGCGTCACTGCCGAGTTCCTGAAAGAGGAGATCCTCTCGGATGCCCGGCTGGTGTACCAGGCCCGCGAGGAGGCCATTGGCTCTGAGAGCATGCGCGAGCTCGAACGTCGTGTTGTGCTTTCTGTTCTGGGGCGGAAATGGCAGGAACATCTCTATGAGATGGATTACCTCAAGGAGGGTATTGGTCTCCGGGCGATGGCCCAGCGCGATCCCCTGGTGGAGTACCAGCGCGAGGGTTTTGTGATGTTCCAGAGCATGATGGAAGCCATCCGTGAAGAGAGCATCGGCTTCCTCTACAACCTGGAGGTGGAGGTAACACCCGCCGAAGACGTTGTTGTGGCCGACGATACCGCCGCTGGGGCGCATACCGAACATCATGAACCCCAGATCCGGGCGGCGGGTCTGCAGGCACCGGAAAAGCCGGCCCAGTTGCAGTACACGGCCCCTGGCGAAGATGGTGCTACCCAAACACGCATCGAAGGCCGCGCTTCCGGTCGATCCGGCAACCCAGCGAAGGCAGCGGCCCAGGAGCAGCGTAAGCCGGCTAAAAAGAAGCGTCGCTGACCCAACACCGTACGGCGGGCCGATAGCCATTTCAGTGGTCTGCCAGGCACGAATATCTGTAACTCAAAAGGGTGGACTCCGGACTAAAAGTCCGGAGTCCACCCTTTTTGTTGTGTGCAGATGGATTCGCCAGGTCTAGCCGATCTCCAGGGCCGTAACCCGCCACACGCCGTCCAAGCGTTCCAACCTCATGGCGACAGCCCGGCACCTGAGTTCTTCCGCAACCACAATGCTTGCCTCGCAAATGTCCTCGGAGATGGAGCAGGCTCGAACGGAGCGGACCATGGGGCTGCGGTGGGGTTGCAGGTTCCCCCGGACTCTGGCGGCGTGCTTGCGGGTGAGGGCCGCCCTATGTTGAAGAGCGACATAGCAGTCAGGGTCGAGGGAACGGGAAAGCTGGCTCACAGCACGCGTTCCGGCCAGGACTTCCAAAGCTGCCTGCGCAATACTGCGCGCAACCAGCCGAACATCGATGTCCGAACCGCTCGAACCGTAGCCGGACAATGTTCGTTGGGTGCTCTGTCGGCCCGCGGGCCGGCTTGCAGTCGCAACGGTCATGGTCATACACCTCAGGCATTCACTACATGAACAGGAGCGTGGGGACACTCTGTTCTGGTGGCTTCTGCTGGGATGACGCTGAACTTGGTTTGGTGCGGTGATACGGCCCCTGAGTGGGCCGACAAATCGGAGGGTCGGGTGACCCGTACTGTCAGTCAGGTGCGGGTGGCCGCAAGACCTGACCAGGAGTCAACACTGAAGGGTCGCCGCCGATGACGGTGAGGTTTGCGGCATACCACTTAGGCCACATCAGCGCGACCTCCACGTCCGTGGCAAAGGGACCAAGCCGCGATGCTGCAAGCGACCACAGGGAGTCTCCTGCCTTCACGACGACGCCGGCGTCGCCATGGGAGATCTCTTGCCTGGACGAAGGGCGACTTAGAAGCCCAGGTTCAGGTGCGGGTGCTTGAGGCTTCCAGCGCGGATCGCCCCTACCTGTTGTGGTGTCGGCCATGGACGTCTGTGATGAAGACACAGGCCCGGCAGCGGGCTCCGGGGTCCACTCCGGGTGGGGAGAGGTTTCCACACCCGCAGATGTCGGTGCCCAGCCGGGGGCGGGTGGAGGCGATGCTTGCGCCATGGTGACGCCCAGGAGATTCACACTCACCACTGCTACAGCAAGCCGCAGCATAAAGGCAGGGCTGAACTTGGCAAGGGTGTTGGCCCCTCTCTCCCGCCCGCTCCGATGCAACAGCGACGCGAAGACGGCAAGCAGTAAGGAAAGGACCCACCATGCCACCAGCGCTATGCCGGCGCCGTTCGCGACAATACCGAGGAGGTCCTCAAATGAGAAGTTCTGATGATGGTGATCGGCTGACCGCCACTGGGCAAGGAGCATGCCACCCACCTGGACGAGCAGTATCCCCAGCCCCAGAATCGTTGCAGCGAGGCAGGCGTCGCCCCGTAACGTTCTTCCCATTCAAAGCCCCCAAAGCTTCGTTTGATGCATTTTGATGCGTTTTGACATCTTTAGGCCTATTGTGGGCACGTCCCGGGCTTCCTGTCCAATTCGGGTGCCGGATCACGCATTATTCGCCCTGCCTACATGTTGCAGCCTAGCCTGCTTACATGAGATGGGACTCTCTCTTTGACGACTTGGAAGCACAATTTTCTGCCGAGCGTGCCCTGGAGGCGGAATCGGAGATCACCGAGCGGGCCAGGATGGAGCTTGCGGGGATCGAACTGGGTGATCGCCTCCGTGGTGCAGCCGGCTCCGGGCTCAAGCTTTTCCTCGCTGACGGCAACATTATTCACGGAGTGCTGGGCCGCGTGGGTGCCGGGTGGCTGGTGTTGTCCGAGGGCTCGCGGCAATGGCTGGTGCCCTTGGCTGCTGTGCTTACCTTCCAAGGCCTGGGGAGGCTGGCCCTTAAGCCTGTGTCCACGGTCCGGCAGTTGCCGGGGATCGCCTCAGTCCTGCGGGCATTGGCCAGGGACAGGTCCGCCGTGGTTGTTCATTTGAGCACGCGGGCCGGAGGCGGCGCCAAGGTCAACGGCGTCATCGACAGGGTCGGAAGGGACCACTTCGATATTGCTGTGGTCCGCGACGGTGAAGTGCGGCGGGCTGGCAACGTGGCGTCAGTCATGACCGTCCCGTTCAGTGCTGTTGCAGCCCTTTGTTCGGCAGGCGGAGAATAATCCCTCCGGGGCAGCCCCTAGGGCTGGTTCGCCTTGGTTTTTGCTTCCTGGATCATGCGGCTTGCTTCTGCGTAGCGCTCCTGGATGTACTGCTCAAGCATCGTCTCCTCGATGCGCCATTGTCCACGCCCTCCTACCTGAATGGCTTTCAACTCGCCGCTTCGCACCAAGGCGTAGGCCTGTGGTGAGTTGATTTGGAGTTGTTCGGCGACATCCGCCAGAGTCAGGAATCGGGGCATGGCACCATTTTGCCACCGTTGGCTCCCCTTTGGTGTGTTTATCCACAGTTTCGACCCCTTTGAGGTCGATGGCTTTTGTCCCGCAGAAACGGCCGGTAAGAATGAGGGGGCGGGTCCATCGACCATGCCTTTAGCTCATCGGGGGGTAGCAGAAACATGGCTCAAGTTACAGTGGTCGCTGCAGCAAGACTGAAGAAGCCATCGTGGAAGGACCCGCGGCTTCTCATCGGCATTCTGCTGGTGCTTGTGTCCATTGCCGGCGTCATCGCCTTGGTTGGATCGGCTGACAGGACTACGCAGGTCTACACTGCACGCGAAGACATCGCAGTCGGCCAGGTGGTCGCCGTGGCCGACCTCTCAATTGTCAGTGTGCGCCTGGATGATGTCGAGTCCGGGTACGTCACTGTGGAGGGTGGCTTGCCTGAGGGTCGGGTAGCCCTGCAGCGGGTGGCGAAAAACCAGCTCGTTCCAAAGGAAAGCCTGGGAAAAGCTGATGCCCTGAACAGGAAGCCGGTGGCTATTTCCGTGGAAGGGGAACTTCCTGCCCAGGCGGTCGGGGGAGCGCGCGTGGATGTTTGGGTTGCCTTGCCCGGTGCGAGCAGAGCCTTCGATGAGCCGCAACTGCTTCTGCCCGGTGCGGAGATCGCCCAGGTGGTCTCAGGCGCCGCTGCCTTGGGGGCATCGAAGACCACTCAAGTGCTGGTTCTTGTGACGGATGAGCAGATGCCCAAATTGTTGGGGGCTCAAGCAAACAAGGCCAGTATCTCCGTCGTGTGGAACCCTGCGGGCCTCAACCCATGAGTATTCCAGTAGTCACTGTGGGTCCTGCCCAGGAGGCCGTAGTGGGCGGGCTGGAGGGCCTGCATGGTCCGGTAACGGTGGTTCGCCGTTGTTCAGAGCTTGCTGAGCTGATGGCTGCCTGCCAAAGCGGCCTTGCCATGGCTGCCGTCGTCGCCGAGGGCTGCGAGGAATTGACCACGACTTTGGTGGATCGGCTTGGCGCTGTTGGAGTTACGATCGTGGCCCTGACGGATGACCCGGCCGAAGTACGGCGATTGGACTCCATCGGAGTCGTTGTGGCGGCTTCCGGAATAGAACCGTCTGCACTCGCGGAAAAAATATCAGAGGCTGTGGGTCGTGAGCACGCGCGCGGCCGCCTGGGCGCGGGCCAGGACGCAGGTTTCGCTGATGCGGGAGGCGGACCACTTTTGATGCCCGCTCCGGAAACTGTGGAGGACTCCCCGGAGGGTTCAGGCCTGGTATTTGCTGTGTGGGGTCCCATAGGGTCACCCGGCAGGACATTGCTGGCGGTCAACATCGCTGCCGAATTGGCAGCAGAGGGTAAATCCGTCATCCTCGTCGATGCTGACAGTTATGGTGCCAGTGTTTCTGCTGTGCTGGGGTTGTTGGACGAAGCCGCAGGACTGGCCCAGGCCTGCAGGCTTGCGGACCAGGGGATGCTCGACCCCAGTGCTTTGAAGGCCGTGGCGACCCCGGTCTACACCAAAGAGGGCTCCTTTCGGGTGCTGACTGGGACGACACGCGCGGATCGATGGACGGAACTGAGGGCAGCTGCGCTGTCGCAGGTCCTTGAACGAGCCAAACATGTATCTGATGTTGTGGTGGTTGATACCGGATTCTGCCTCGAATCAGATGAGGAACTGAGCTTTGACACCATGGCCCCGCGGCGGAACGCAGCCACTCTCAGGAGTTTGGAAATGGCTGACGTTGTGTTCGCGGTGGGAGCAGCCGACGCAATCGGAGTACCGAGGCTGGTCCGGGGCCTGGCGGACCTTCAAGCAGCCGTTCCACAAGCATCCCTCCGTGTGGTGCTGAACAAGGTGAAGAGATCGGCCGTTGGGCACGCACCCAAGCAGCAACTGGCGGAAGCCTGGGACCGGTACGGGCCCGGCATGGCGATTGATGCCTACCTCCCGGCAGATCCAGTGGCCTGCGACGCCGCTTTGCTCTCCGGCTCGGTCCTCCTTGAAACTTCGCCTGAATCTGCGCTGCGGATCGCGATAGCAGACTTGGTCTGTGCGCCTGTCCAGCAAAAACGAAATTCCTTTGGCCGAAGTACCAGAGCCGTCCGCTTGCTTAAGCGCTAGGCTCAAAATGTGGGCTGCAGAGTCGCAGCAATCAACATGTGATGGAGGCGTTTGTAGATGTCGTCAGGATCCAGCGTGGAGGATCGGTCCGATGCAGCAGTTGTCCGTGAAGGGTTCTTCGGTGACTACTATGAACACCTCGCAGAGGAGGATGCCCGTGCGTATTCGCCTGAGCTGCTGATCTCGCGGGCAACGAATCACAAGAAAGTCGCGCAGTCCCGGACGCCGGGGAACGCCGTCGTCGAAATCGCCGGTGAAGCGGACCGAAGCGTCGTGTACATCGTCACGGACGATATGCCGTTCCTCGTGGACTCGGTAAATGCAGAACTCGTTCGCCAGAACTGCGCGATCCGGCTTGTCATGCACCCCTTGTTTGTGATCACCCGCGACCGCGTATCCGGGGAGCTCCGTAACATCTCCCGGGTTCCTTCCAACGTCGGGATCTCCAGCGGTGATACTGCGGCCCTGCCAAGCGTGGCGCACCTCCTGGGCGACGGCGACAACTCGTCGCACATGGAGTCGTGGATTGCGGTGGAGATTGACCGTGTCAACGACGACGCCCGTGCAGAACTGATCGAAGGACTGCACCGTGTCCTCGGCGATGTCAGGGCAGCAGTCGAGGACTGGCCCAAGATGCGCAGCAAAGCACTGGAACTGGCAGAAGCCCTTGGGGGAATATCCCACCCCGAGCAGATCGCCGAACTCCGGCAGGCACAGGATCTTCTGCGCTGGCTGGACAACGGCAACTTCACCTTCCTCGGATACCGCGAGTACGACCTCGTAGACCAGGACGGCGAGGACGTCCTTCAACTGCGTGAAGACAGCGGTCTTGGGCTTCTGCGCGCAGGGGACACCACGCGTCAGGTCCAGCACCTTACGGACGCCGGGCGGAAGCGCGCCCGGGAAAAGCGGGCACTGGTAATCACCAAAGCCAATTCCCGATCGACTGTCCACCGGCCTGCCTACCTCGACTACATCGGCGTCAAGAGCTTCGACGCCCAGGGCAACGTCAATGGGGAACGGCGATTCATCGGGCTTTTTGCAACAAGTGCCTACACCGGTTCTGTGCGCAACATCCCTATTGTCCGGGACAAGGTGGACGCCGTCCTGCGGAACGCTGGGTTCCCTATTGACTCCCACTCCGGCAAGGACCTCCTGGGTATCCTCGAGACGTACCCGCGAGACGAACTGTTCCAGATCGAGATTCCGGACCTGGCTGCTACTGCCACGGGTATCCAGCGGTTGCAGGAACGTCGCCGTACAAAGTTGTTCCTCCGGCCTGACATTTATGGTCGCTTCATGTCTGCGGTGGTGTACCTGCCCCGTGATCGTTACACCACCAGCGTTCGCCTTCGGATCGAACAGGAACTCCGGGAAACGTTCCAGGCCGAGAGCATCGACTACGAGGCGCGGATCACTGAGTCTGCCTTGGCACGTGTCTTCTTCAGGATCCGCCTCCCACGCACCGCTGAGCTGGCGGAAGTCAATGTTGCTGAGCTAGAACACCGGCTGATGAGGGCGTCCCGCTCCTGGAGCGAAGGAGTCGCCGAGGTCCTCCGTGAGCACCGCCCGGCAGAAAGTGCCGATGTGCTGTCTGCCCTGTGGGCAGAGGCATTCCCCGCAGGCTACCGGGTGGACTATGAAGTTGAAGACGCCTTGGAGGACATCGAACGCTTCGAAAAGTATGGGGCACAGGCCGAGCGAGCCGGTGAAGCAACCAGGCATGTCAAACCTGGGGTTCACGTGTATCTTCCAGAAGGTGCCGGAGAAGCTCTGGAGGAGGACGCCCGCGTCAAGCTCTACCTCATGGAGCCCAAGAGCCTGAGCCAGATCCTCCCTTACTTCCACAATCTTGGTCTTGAAGTTCTGGATGAACGTCCCTTCGAGATCGAAACCGCAGATCACCGCGACTTCTTCCTCTACGACCTCGGGCTTAAATACCCCGCCGGCGTCGATCCGCTCGCTACGGGGGAACTTCTGGGCGATTCCTTTGGAGCAGCCGTCACAGGATCCGTCGAGTCGGACAACTTTGACCGGCTGGTGCTGCGTGAGGGCATGCACTGGCGCCAAGTTGTGGTCCTCCGTGCCTACGCCAAATACATGCGGCAAATGGGCAACACCAATTCGTTCGGTTTCATCGCGGACACTCTTCTGGGCAACCCCGACGTTGCCCGCGGACTTAACGCACTCTTCTCTGCGCGCTTCGACCCCAGTGTTCCGGAGGATCTTCGGCCGGAACGCCAGGCTGCAGCACGGGTAGCCCTCGCCGAGTCCATTGAACAGGTGGCAACACTGGACGCTGACCGCGTGCTGCGTACCTTCGTGAACCTGATTGAGTCCACCCTGCGGACCAACTACTTCCAAAACAAGGAATACCTCAGCTTCAAGCTGGATCCAACGTCGATCGACGGATTGCCCTTCCCCCGCCCCATGTACGAGATCTGGGTTTACTCACCCAGGGTTGAGGGCGTGCATCTGCGCTTTGGGAAGGTAGCCCGCGGCGGTCTCCGCTGGTCGGACCGGCGGGAAGACTTCCGCACGGAAATCCTGGGCTTGGTGAAGGCCCAGACAGTCAAGAACGCCGTGATCGTTCCTACGGGTGCCAAGGGTGGGTTCTTCGCGAAGAAGCTGCCCAACCCGGCAGTTGACCGGGCAGCATGGATGGCCGAAGGTATTGAGAGCTACAAGACCTTCATCCGGGGTTTGCTGGACATCACCGACAACCTCGTGACGTCAGCGGACGGCGAAAGGCTTGTCCCGCCGTCGGACGTTGTTCGCCACGATGGCGATGATTCCTACCTGGTGGTGGCAGCCGACAAGGGAACCGCCACCTTCTCCGACACGGCCAACGGACTCGCGGCCGAGTACGGATTCTGGTTGGGCGATGCCTTTGCCTCCGGCGGGTCGGTGGGCTACGACCACAAGGCCATGGGTATTACGGCACGCGGGGCGTGGGAATCAGTCAAGAGGCACTTCAGTGAACTCGATCTGGATACCCAGACCGAAGAGTTCACGGTAGTTGGCGTCGGCGACATGTCCGGCGACGTCTTCGGCAATGGGATGCTGCTGTCCCGGCACATCCGTCTGCTGGCCGCATTCGACCATCGCCATATCTTCCTTGATCCCACACCCGACGCCGCGGCATCCTTCGCGGAACGGCAGCGGCTATTTGAACTGCCCCGGTCTTCCTGGGATGACTATGACCGGTCACTGATCAGTGAAGGTGGAGGCGTCTACGCGCGCCATGCGAAGACCATCCCCGTCTCTGACCAGGTCCGAAAAGCACTGGGCCTCCCCGAAGGCACCACGCAGCTGAGCCCGCCGGAGCTGCTTCGCGCGATCTTGCTGGCGCCCGCTGATCTCCTCTATAACGGCGGCATCGGCACCTACGTCAAGGCCAGCACGGAGACCCACGCGGCCGTTGGCGACAAAGCCAACGACGCCATCCGTGTGGATGGGCGCGACCTGCGGGTCAAGGTTGTGGGAGAAGGTGGAAACCTGGGATTGACGCAGCGTGGGCGTATTGAAGCCGCACTGCAAGGAGTCATCCTCAATACGGATGCCATCGACAACTCAGCCGGGGTGGACTGCTCCGACCATGAAGTGAACATCAAGATTTTTGTGGATCGAATGGTGGCCGCCGGCAAGCTTGAGGCCGATGAACGGGCTGCTTTCCTGGCAGATATGACCGATGAGGTGGGGCGACTCGTCCTTCAGGACAACATCGACCAAAATATCCTGCTGCTGAATGACCGGACCCGGGTTGCCGAGTGGAGTCCAAGCTACGAGCGGCTGATGGACTGGTTGGAGAAGTCCGCCGATCTCAAGCGTGATCTCGAAGCCTTGCCCACCACGGAGACACTTCGTTCAAGGTTGGAGCAGGGCCAAGGTTTGACGTCCCCGGAACTGGCAGTTCTGGCGGCCTACGCCAAGATCGAACTCGGTGCAGCACTGCGGGACAGCAACCTTGCTGACGATCCCTGGTTTGCGGACACCATCCGTAACTACTTCCCGAAGCAATTGCGCGAGAAGTTCGACGCCGAGCTGGACACCCACCCGCTGCGCCGCGAAATCATCGCCACCGTCGTGGCCAACGACATCATCAACCTGGGTGGTATCACGTTCGCCTTCCGGGCCATCGAAGAAACATCGGCAAATGAGGTAGCAGTTGCCAAGGCATTTGTGGCGCTGCGCGAAATTTACGACCTCGATCCCATGGTGGCGGAGTTGAACGCGCTCCCAGCCTCCTTCCCGACAGAACACTGGAGTGAAGTCCACCTGGACATCCGCCGTCTGCTGGACAGGGCTGTGCGATGGGTTCTTGGGCAAGGGATCGCATCCCAACCGATCTCAACCGTGGTGGAATCGTTCAAGCCGATGATGGCCCCGTTGCGGGCCAAGCTGCTGGACTACCTCCGGGGCGAGGACAAAACCCGCATCTCAGGGTGGCTTGAGAAGGCACGTGGCTGGGACTTGCCCGAACACCTTGCCCACAGGTGGGCGGAGTTGTTCGAGAGTTACGCGCTGTTGGATATCGCGCGGATTGCCCAGACCGGTGGCGGCAGTGTCGAAGACGTGGCTCACGTCTACTACACCGTGTTCAACCGCTTCCATGTCGATTCGCTGCTGGAACGGATCAGTTCCCTGCCGCGTGATGACCGCTGGCAGGCGTTGGCCAGGGCCGCCCTTCGTGATGACCTGTACTCAACGGTCGCGGATATGACAACGTCGGTCCTTGAGTCGACGGAGGCCGGCACCTCGGCTGAAGATCGCCTGAAGGCGTGGGAAGGACAGAATGCCGAGCAACTGGGCCGGGCCAAGACCATGTTTGACGAGGTCAACGCGCTCGAAGCCGACGACATGGCTTCACTGTCGGTAGCATTAAGGCTCTTGAGGTCAATCGTTCGACGCTAGGGGAATCCCGGCGTTGCAAATGGAGGTGCAGTGGCAATCTTTACAGACCCCATCAGGGAACACGCTGATTTCGGGCCTGGAGATGCCGAATGGCTGCACCTCCTCGTCGGTGACTGGCAGATGGTCGCCGACTTGGCATTCGCGGACCTCGCATTGTGGTTCCCGCACCCGGAGTTCGGTTACATTGCCCTCGCCCACGTCCGTCCGTCGACATCACATACGGTGTTTCACGCGGACTTCGTGGGGGAGGGCATTCGTTCCGATCTTCGCCCGCTGGTGGAAAAGGCATGGAACAGCCGCGCGATCGAACGTTCCAGCGAAACGAGCTGGAGCAGCGAGATGGCACTGCGTGTCGAAGCTGTTCCCATGGTGCGAAACGGCAGGACGCTGGCCGTAGTGACATCCCACATGGATCTCTCCAGCTCCCGGATGCCCTCAAGGCTGGAGTTGACGTATCGTCAGTGTGCCTATGACCTTCTGCGCATGGGAACTCTGGGACTGTGGCCCGACTTCGCTTCGCCCACTGGATCCCGCCGTGGGGCGCCACGTGTGGGGGATGGACTCATCAGGCTGGACGCCGAAGGCATCGTGCAGTACGCGAGCCCCAACGGGGTGTCAGCCTTCAGGCGACTCGGGGAAGTTGAATCGCTGGAGGGTCGGTCCTTGGCGGAAGTGACTGCCGGGCTCCTCAAAGACCGCCGGATGGTGGATGAGACACTGCCCTTGGTTGTCACTGGTCGGATGCCTTGGCGCAGTGAGATTGAGTCGCGTGGCGTCAGCCTTTCCCTCCGGGCCATTCCTTTGCGCGACGAGCAACACCGTTTCGGTGCCCTCGTCCTGTGCCGCGATGTCTCGGAACTGCGGCGCAGGGAGATGGAACTCGTCACCAAAGATGCCACCATCCGGGAAATCCATCACCGGGTGAAAAACAATCTTCAGACTGTGGCAGCACTGCTGCGAATGCAATCCCGCCGTATGGTCAGTGACGAAGCGAAGCAGGGCTTGGAGCAAGCGATGCGGCGCGTGGCCACCATCGCACTTGTCCACGAAACCCTGTCCCAGGGGCTGACGCAGAGCGTTGATTTTGATGAGTTGATCGGACGGCAGTTCCGGTTGTCTGCCGAGGTGGCATCTCCGTCCCAGCAAGTACGAACGGAACGTTCAGGGATGTTTGGCGAGTTGCCCAGCGACTTCGCGACTCCTTTGGCCCTGGTTATTAACGAGTTGGTCACCAATGCCGTGGAGCACGGTCTTGAAGGGCGCACAGGAACGGTATGGCTCTTGGCTGATCGGGCTGATGGAGACGGAAATGACGAATTTTTGACCGTGACCATTGCCGACGACGGCGTTGGTCTGCCGGACGGTCAATACACCGAAGGCTTGGGCTTACAGATTGTGCGCACACTGGTGACGAGCGAACTCGGTGGATCAATCCAGTGGAGCCCTCGCGACGGTGGGGGAACCGCCGTCGAGATCGTGTTGAATTTGGCCCGCACTTAAGGGGTCGGCGCGCTCCCCAGTGACGCTGGGGAGTGCGCCGACAGCCATGCTTAAATAAGGAAGGCCGCGGACCAATGGTCCTCGGCCTTCCATATTTTTTTTGAGGTCTAGGAAGCGCGGCGCGCGCGGGCAGCGCGACGCTTGAGAGCCCGACGCTCGTCTTCACTCATACCGCCCCAAACGCCGGCGTCTTGTCCGGACTCCAGCGCCCACTGCAGGCAGGTGTCCACTACGGGGCAGCGGCGGCAGACGCTTTTGGCTTCCTCGATTTGCAGAAGTGCTGGTCCCGTGTTGCCGACTGGGAAGAAGAGCTCCGGGTCCTTGTCGAGGCAGGCTGCGCGATTACGCCAATCCATGCTGATCAGTCACTCCATTCGTGAGAACTAGATAGGGCCTTTTGTGAAAACATTCACGAGAGGCTCCAAAGGAAAGGGGCCCGCATGGGCCCCCTTGGTCGTCTGAGTCAAGCGTTTCATGTTAACGCCTTGTAAACAAGGGGTGTTAGTGGTCGAAATGCCCGGAATCTGTGAGCGATGCATCACATCAGCCGCCAGTGCCCTCACTGCTAGATGACTATGTCCGGTAGTGTGCCAGTGTGTCAAGACCTCCCGTAAACCCTGCCCAACCCGCCTCCGGACCGGAGCCGGGAGAAGATTCCGATGCGCAGGCGCACCAAGAAAAGAGCGGCCCGACCGGCAGCCGCCGGCCAAGGGGTGTGGCAGTGATTTCTGCTGTTGTCCTGTTGGAAGCCCTCGCGCTCATGGGCGCCGCCGCCTGGTACGCGTACGAATTGCTGACTGGCGCCCCTGTCCTGACTTTTTGGGGAGCCGTTTTTACACTGGGGCTGCTCCTTGCCTTCTCGGTGTGGTTGTTCGCGGTGGGCCATTACTTGTTCCGTGGATACCGATGGACCCGGGCCGCTGCATTGGTGGCCCAGTTGTTTGTTCTCACCATCGGCTTCCCCACTATGACCGGTGGGCTGGTTCTGCCGGGCCTGGCTATGATCATCCCGGCCGTTGCGGCCATTGTCTTTCTTTTCCATAGGGACGTGATTGCCTACGTGTCGCGCACAGGCGGTACCTCTGGAGTCCTCTAGCCCGCCTCCGTGGGGGAACAATGGGTGGCAATGGGTGGGAAGTCCGTTGTGAGGACTGCTTGAAACGGCTGCACTTCTCCTCCGTCCACCACATAGCCACGCCCTGGGCGGGCTGGGCGGTCTGTTTCCAGCCGTACTCCCAGGAGTTCGCCATCGTGTGGCGATCCCGGCGCCAGGACCACACCCATTCGGAAGGTCTGGACTTGCCGGGCCAGTGGCAGTTGTTGCGTCAGTGCGGGCCCGGGAGTGGCTGTCATCACGATGCCTCGGACTTTACCCACCAAAGCAGTGAGGGCTTGGCGCCCTTGGGTGTCAAGAGAGTCCGCGTCGTCCACCAACACGACGCTCTCCGGGTCCAGCTCAAAGTTTTCTTGTGTGGCCGAGGCCCGGAAAGAGTCCGCGGATGTTCCAAGTGCCGGAACAACCCAGGCAACTGAAGGATTCAGGCGACGGAGTGATGCCAAAGCCGTGCTCTTCCCTGATCGATGGCCGCCGAGGATGATGCTGACACCGTGCAGCCGGAGAGGCAGGGAAACGGGCATCGCTTCGTCCCCTCCAACGCCGATCCATAGAGCGTTCCCCGATTCCTGCCCGGCAGTCATCAACAGGGCAGACGAGGACTTGAGCCCAACACGAAATTCCTGTTCGTCCAGGCGATCGGGAAGCGGCCGCAGACGGAAGGGCGGTTTCCCTTGTGGGGGAGGGGCGAACGGCCAGTGCCCCTCGTCGGGAGCCTCGCGAAACTGGGTAACCACTGTATCTCCGTCGACGAAGTTGCCCGTGGCGACGGCGCGCCCTGGAATTGGCTCCACCTCTGGAAGACGGGGCCAGTGAAACCGGGCTTCCTCCGTGGAGCCCGACGGAAAATAAGCCCGGTTTTGTATCGCGGCAAAGAAACGTGAACTGACCAATTCCCGCTCGCCACAAATCATCACCGTGATGCCGAGAGGACGGCCGTCCCTCACAATGTCCTGCAGGAGGCTCTCTGCCCAGGCTGAGGTCCCGGCCCGGAAGGCGGTGGCCCATGAGCACCACCCCGTGATGATCAAAGTCAGAGGCTTGGCGGTCCTCCCGGCGTCGCTGCTGGTGCGTCGACAGTCCATTTCCTCGACAAGACGCTGTAGCACACGCGCTGCAAGCGGCAGTTGGTGCAGACCGACGAGCGCACCTACCCGTTCCTGGCCAACGAGGTCGGCCATTATTCCCGCCGCATCCAGAACAAAGGGATAAGGCTGGGGTCCTTGCATGGCCAGCATGGCCGAGACTGCCCTGAAGCAGGCGTGCATGCCGCTCGAAGCACTTCCGATCATGGCCAGATGTCCGTGCTCGGCCGGCAACCATTGCAAAGGCTCCACAACCTGCCGTGTGGGTCTGTCAACCAACGCCAGCGGCCCAACACACCATGGCACTGCTTCAGCAGTTTCGGGAACATAAGAGGCATCCGCCAGGGAAAGTCCACCACTCCACGCAATCGCGGACGGCAGGGGTGCCGCCACGGGATGTCGCGGGAGTGAACTCCCTTGGCGGCGCCAGGCGTCCTGGACAGCCAAAACAAGCCGTCCGACACCGGCATCCGGGAGGGCATCCCGATGTCCGGCCAAGGGCCGGGACGGTAGGACCTCATGGCGTGCGCCGTTGTTGAGTATCTGGGAGGCTGAGTGGACCAGCTGAGGAGATCCATCAACAGGGCCATCGGAAGCTCTGGCATCGCGGGAAACCGAGAGGGACGCGGCCTGGAATTCTTCCGGCTTGCCTGAGGCCCGGACCAGGTAGGCCCTTCCCGGAGTGTCTGCCCTGATGGAGGCGGCCACCTTCGAATTGATGATATCCACGGACTCCGCCTCTGACTGAACTCGAAGGGCGATACTCGACGCGACGTTCGCCCGGATGTCGGCGGTCAATGCTCCTTGAGGCCTCTGGGTTGCCATCACCAGATGGACACCAAGGGACCGGCCGATGGTGGCGACCCGCATGAGCTCGCGGAGGGCGCCGGGAGCTTCGTCAATCAGCATGCGGAACTCGTCGATGACCAAAATCAAATGCGGAACAGCATGACACGTGCTCGACGCAGCAAGGTGGTATTGGTCCAGGTCCGTGACGTCAGCCGCAGCGAACAATTCCTCGCGGTACCTGATTTCTCCCCGGAGCGAAGCAAGTGCGCGATCCAACTGACGCCCACCCAGATCGGTCAAGAGGCCTACGCAGTGAGGCAAGCCGGCGAGCGGCCGTAATCCTGAGCCGCCTTTAAAATCGACAAAGAGGAATGTTGTGTGATCGGGGGAGTACGTCAACGCCATGGAAGCGACGAGGGTCCTCAGGAGCTCGGATTTTCCTGAGCCCGTGGTACCCGCCACCAGAAGGTGTGGTCCGTCGCGCTTAAAGTCAAAAGTCATGGGTCCCTGACGTCCCTGGCCCAACACTGCCCTTAGTCCAGGCAATCGTGCAGTGTCTTCCCAGCGAAGAAGAACTCTTCGGGTTCCGAAGGGAAGAAAGGTAGCCAATGTGCACTGCTCAGGAACGGGCTGCCGCGCGTCGACACGTTCCTGGTGGACCCGCGAAGCAATAGTGCGGCAGAACGTATCGAAAACGCTGATTGGGACGAGGTCTGGGACGAATGACCGGCGCTCGCCGGCCACGGTCAGTGTCCCGGTGGTCCCTGACGTGGAAAGCTCGACAAAGGGGTCGGGGTGATCAGCAGATGGGCCGCAATGGACCACTTGCCACCCGTTCCGGCGTCCGGCAACCAGGAGAGACGACAACGCGCCCTTGTCCCAACCTGCCGGTTCATCGATGATGACCAGCCTTCCATGGGCGCTGCCGCTTAGTTGCTGCATGGCAGTGAGGGCCACCTCGTGCTGGGTCGTAAGAGTTACCTTCGCGAGGAACCTGGCGCTTAGGGGCAGCCTTCCGACCGTCCCAACGATAATGACCGGTGACTCCGCAGCCCGGGGGTAGCCGGCCATCTGCATCAGCATGAATCGGAGCAGGGAATCAACGTGGTCAGGAGGTCCGTCAAGTGCCACCGTAGGAAGTCCAGGGTCCAATGTCACTGCGGCTGATCCGATGTCTGGTGCGCTGAACATCGGATCGTCAGGTACCAACCGGATGTTTGCCTGTGCATTGGCTGTGCCCAGCCGGATCCAGCTGCCGGAATCTGCGCCTACGGTTTTCCCGTGGGTATTTGTGGGCGATGGGGACAACGATGAACCGGCTTGGCCTCGTGCTTCGTCCTGAACCTGCAGGGCGGCCGTGCCGCAGACAGCCAGCACCAGTTCCGCCGCGGAGGGAGAGCAACGTTGCCGGCGGCCGAGATCCTCCTGAGCAGCGCGGGCCACAGCCAATCCACATTCCCGGCGGCTCTTCCGTCCGGTGATGAACGGGATCAGGAGACTGACCGCGGAGATGGCGGTGAATCCCAGATACATCCACATTCCTGTGGCAATGGCCAGTCCAACGCCTGCGATCAACGGCAGCCCGGCGGCCAGGATGATCGCCGTGCGGCTTCCCTGCCGTCCGGCATGCGGCACCTCAAGTGGTTCCTCCACGGACCGTCCGGCATCGTTGGAAATTTCGGGGAGGCGACCTCTCTCCGTGGAGACAGAGAACACGCTGTTGCCGCACAGGATGGTTGATTCCGACGTCACGGACGTGCGCCGCGACGGGCGTCCATCCACGAGGACCGGGTTGACGGCTGCGACGCCACTCAGGGTCAGTGCAGTACTGGAAACATCCAGCACGGCGTGCTCCCTGGACATGCCTGGATCCGGCACGGAAATCTCCGTGGCTCCGCGGCCTATCCGGAAGCGGCCGCGATGAATACGGAAGACAGCTCCGGCGCTGGGGCCAGAATGAGCAAGCAGCATGAGCGGCAGGGACGCTGGCTCGGAGGCGTGGTGCGGTGCGGGGCCGTCGACGAGTATTGCACCCGACACCAGTGGAGGCCGGCCGACCGTCAGGTCGGCTATATCCCTTCCATCCACTGCCAATCGACCAGTCCCGCGCTCCTCCCCAAGAATCGACTGAAGTTGGGCTCCGGGGGTGCCTGGAGGGACCCGGATGGTCAATTCCTCCGGAGCCGAGAGCTCCGCGGCCGCCGGGCCCCTCACCAACGTGCATTCCAAAGTCATGGTTTTCCGTCTTCCCGTGATCAGTCACGCGCCTGCCCAAACAGAGATAGGCCGCTGCCCTTGACGCTAGAGGCCTTCACGCCGTACTGCAGCCTCGGATAAGGCGTATGTGGACAAACCCGGGCGATCTTCACGGAGCCCTTGACGCCGCGGCATGGTGTCTCAGCTAAGATGAATCTCGTTGTCGCGTGTGCTCAATGAGGAAGGACCTTCACCGGTGATAGTGGTTGCGGAGAGCGCCGATGTTTCAGACAAGGCGGTAATTGGTGATGGATCAAAGATTTGGCATCTTGCCCAAGTCCGCGAGCAGGCCGAGTTAGGCGTCAATTGCATCGTGGGACGAGGTGCCTATATCGGCACCGGGGTAAAGATGGGGGACAACTGCAAAGTCCAGAACTACGCACTTGTTTACGAGCCCGCGGAACTTGAAGCCGGTGTGTTCATTGGCCCGGCTGTTGTGCTGACCAACGACACCTACCCCCGTGCTGTCGGCCCAGACGGCAGCTTGAAGAGCGCTCACGATTGGGAGCCCGTTGGCGTCACCATTCGCGAAGGCGCATCAATCGGTGCCCGTGCCGTGTGCGTTGCTCCCGTGACCATTGGACGGTGGGCCACAGTTGCCGCCGGCGCGGTCGTGGCTAAAGATGTCCCGGATTTTGCCCTGATGGTCGGAGTTCCGGCCAAGCGTCACGGGTGGGTCGGCAAAGCCGGTTTCCCGCTGCAGCGCAGCGGAGAGAACTGGGTGTGTCCGGAAACCGGCGCAACGTATGTTGAACAGAACGAGACCCTTCGAGAGGTAGAGGCATGAGCCCCGAATTCATTCCCCCGGCCAAACCCATCATCGGCGATGAAGAGCGCAAGGCCGTTGATGCCGTGTTGGCTTCCGGCCAACTCGCCCAGGGTGCGGAGGTAGCCTCTTTCGAGGAGGAATTCTCCCAGGTCCTCCTCGATGGCAGGGCCGCCGTCGCCGTCAACTCCGGCACCTCGGGTCTTCACCTGGGCCTGCTGGCTGCCGGCATCGGCGCTGGAGACGAGGTCATCGTTCCGTCGTTTACTTTCGCGGCGACGGCCAACTCGGTGGCACTGACTGGTGCCACCCCGGTTTTCGCTGACGTTGATCCCGACCACTACACGCTGGACCCGGCTTCGGTCGAAGCAAAAATCACAGACCGTACAGCGGCCATCATGCCTGTGCACCTTTACGGACACCCATTCAACGTCGACGCAATTGGCGCGCTTGCTTCAAAGCACGGCGTCAAGGTCTTCGAGGACGCTGCCCAGGCCCATGGCGCAGCAGTTAACGGACGCAAGGTCGGCACGTTCGGCGACTTCGCCATGTTCAGCCTTTACCCCACCAAGAACATGACGTCGGGTGAGGGTGGCATGGTCAGCACCGGTCTGGCCGACGTGGAGCGCCGCCTCCGGTTGCTCCGCAACCAGGGCATGGAACGCCAGTACGAGAACGAACTGGTTGGCTTCAACTGCCGTATGACCAACATCCATGCCGCCATCGGCCGCGTCCAGCTGACCAAGGTCAACGGTTGGACCAAGACCCGCCAGGAAAATGCTGCCTTCTTTGACGCGAACATCGAAGGCGTTGTCACGCCTAAGGTCGCTGAAGGTTACGAACACGTTTACCACCAGTACACGATCCGCATCGCTGAGGACCGTGACGGTTTTGCCAAGGCACTGCGCGAGGAATACAACGTTGGCTGCGGGGTCTACTACCCGATTCCCAACCACCGTCTTGCGCCTTTCCAGACCTCGGATGACCTCCCCGTCACCGAAGAGGCGGCAGCAAGCGTGCTCTCCCTTCCGGTGCACCCGTCATTGAGCCAGGATGACCTTGACCGGATTGTTGCCGCCGTCAACGCTGTCGCCAAGGCGGGTAGCTAGTGGCGAATCTGCGCGCAGGCCTCATTGGACTGGGAATGATGGGGCGTCACCACGCCCGTGTCATTCGTGAACTTGAAGGTGTTGACCTTGTTGCTGTTGCCGATTCCTTCGGCGACCCCCACAACGTCGCCGACGGCCTGACGGTTTTCAACACCGTTGAGGAACTCATCGCACAGGGCATTGACATGGCTGTGGCAGCAGTGCCCACCATCCTGCACGAGGAAGTGGCGCTGCAGCTCGCAGAGGCAGGTGTCCACTGCCTCGTAGAGAAGCCGATCGCGAACGATTCCGAGTCGGGACGACGCATCGCGGAAGCCTTTGAATCCAAGGGGCTCATCGGTGCCGTCGGGCACATTGAACGGTTCAATCCCTCGCTGCAGAGCCTGCGGGACCGGTTGGAGAACGGTGATCTGGGCGATGTCTACCAGATCAGCACGAGGCGGCAGGGGCCTTTCCCGGCCCGTATCGCCGATGTCGGGGTGGTCAAGGACCTGGCCACCCATGACATCGACCTCACAGCCTGGCTGGCCCAGAGCAACTTCGTCAACGTCGTTGCCCACACCACATCGCGCAGTGGCCGCGAGCATGAAGATATGGTGACGGCCATCGGTCACCTTAAGAGTGGCGTTGTGACGAACCACATTGTCAACTGGTTGTCGCCCATGAAGGAACGCACCACCGTGGTTCTTGGTGAACGTGGCGCGTTCATTGCCGACACCATTTCCGCGGACCTAACATTCGTGGAGAACGGTACGTTCCAAACGGACTGGGATTCCGTGGCGGCGTTCCGCGGTGTTTCGGAGGGTTCATCGACACGCTTTGCCTTGGCGAAGCGTGAACCCCTCAAAATGGAGCACGAGGCCTTCCGTGATGCAGTTCTCGGAAAGTCGTTGAACATTGTCACCATGGCGGAAGGGCTCGAGACACTGAGGGTCGCGGAGGCTGTTTTGGAATCCGCGAAATCCGGCTCAGTCATCACTCTCTGAGCACTTCAGATCAAGCAAGGCACCAAGGGGAGGTTGGCCGCGGGCCAACCTCCCCTTGCCGTTTCCTGGCGTGGCACCTCACCGCCGTGCACCGCCCCGGATACGGGAACCCGCGTCATGTCGGGTAGCCTTGACCAGTAGACGTGGGCATTTCTGTGCCCGCACGCCAATACACAGGAGAGTTTGTGAACGCTGATCTCGTCGTCGTCGGCTCGGGTTTCTTTGGCCTGACCATTGCAGAACGCGCCGCTACCGAGTTGGGGCTGAAGGTCGCGGTGCTTGATCGCCGCCACCATATTGGAGGAAACGCCTACAGCGAGAACGAAGCGCAGACGGGAATCGAGGTCCACCGCTACGGTGCTCACCTCTTCCACACGTCGAATGAACGCGTTTGGGAATATGTGAACCGCTTCACCAAGTTCACGAGCTACCAGCACAAGGTGTACACCAGCCACAAGGGCGAGGTTTACCCGATGCCCATCAACCTGGGCACCATCAACCAGTTCTTCCGTTCGGCTATGAGCCCGACCGAAGCGAAGGCCCTCATCGCGGAACAGGCCGGTGAATTGGCCGGGACCGATCCGCAGAACCTCAATGACAAAGGCATCCAGCTGATTGGCCGCCCGCTGTACGAGGCGTTCATCAAGCACTACACAGGCAAGCAGTGGCAGACGGATCCCAAGGACCTGCCGGCCGAGATTATTTCCCGGCTCCCTGTGCGCTACAACTACGACAACCGGTACTTCAATGACACTTACGAGGGTCTTCCGGTTGACGGCTACACAGCCTGGATCGAGCGTATGGCCGATCACCCCAACGTCGAGGTTGTCCTGAATACGGACTTCTTCGACGACGGCGAGTTCGGCAGGTCTTCTGTTCTGGGCCAGGTGCCGGTCATCTACACCGGCCCGGTGGACCGCTACTTCGACTACGCCGAAGGCGACCTGTCGTGGCGCACCATCGACCTTGAAGAAGAAGTACTTCCCATTGAGGACTTCCAGGGCTGTTCCGTGATGAACTACCCGGACGCCGATGCCGCCTACACGCGCATCCACGAATTCCGGCACTTCCACCCTGAGCGTGACTACACCAAGGACGCAACGGTCATCATGCGTGAGTTCTCGCGCTTTGCGGAAAAGGGCGACGAGCCGTACTACCCGGTCAACACCTCTGACGACCGCCAGAAACTGCTCGCATACCGCGACCTCGCCCGGGGCGAGAAGTCCGTCCTCTTCGGCGGGCGTTTGGGAACCTACAAGTACCTCGACATGCATATGGCCATTGGCTCCGCCTTGTCCATGTTCGATAACAAGATCAAGCCGCACTTCACTGGCGGCGCCAAGCTTGAAAGCGGGGGAGTGGACGCATGACGGCTACTACGAACGAAAGTCAGATGACGGCGATGACCACCACGGATGACCTGGCACCGTCCAAAGAAAGCCTGCGAATCGTTCAGCGTGTGGTTTTCCCCGCTAACCGCGACCTCGACACTCTTCCGCTGTATGTCGACCCGGACACCAGCAAGGTGAAAAAGGACGACGGCGACAGCGGCGCCGTCGTGCAGGCTGTTGGCATGACACGGAAGCTGCACCCGGAGGACATCCTGGACCGCGGTTCCGTGCAGGTTCGCCGTGGTGAGCGGCTTTCCTTCGGTTCCTATTTCAATGCTTTTCCTGCCAGCTACTGGCGGAAGTGGACCGTTGCCACGAAGACAGTCCTGCATCTTGAGACTGAGGGCGAAGGAACAGTCATTGTCTACCGTTCCAACGCCCGTGGTGCCTCGCAGCGAGTTGATTCCATTCTCGTGGAAGGCGCAGCCAGCAACGACTTTGAGTTGACCCTGGCGCCGTTCGGCGACGGTGGCTGGTACTGGTTCGACCTCATTGCCGGTGGCGACGGAATGACGCTGAAGAGCGCCCACTGGGCAGTCCCGGATGAAGGCCGCCCCCAGGGCCGCGTCACGCTCGGTGTTACGACGTTCAACCGCGCTGACTACTGCCTTGAAACCATCAAGTCGATTGATGCCGACGCCGGCCTGAGGGAGATCCTCGCCGAGCTGATCATTGTGGACCAAGGCAACAAAAAGGTCGCCGACGAAGCCGGATTCGACGCAGTCGCAGAGTCGATGGGTGACCAGCTCCGCGTCATCAACCAGGGCAACCTGGGCGGTTCAGGCGGCTTCGCCCGCAACATGTACGAGATGGTCGTTTCCGATAAGAGCGACTACGTGATGCTGCTGGACGACGACATTGAGCTTGAGACGGAGGGCGTCATGCGGGCAGTGGCGTTCGCTGACCTCTGCCGCAAGCCAACCATTGTCGGCGGGCACATGTTCGACATGTACAACAAGTCGGTCCTGCATGCCTACTCGGAGGTCGTCAACTTCTACCGCTTCCTTTGGGGTCCGGTGGAAGGCCTCGGCAACCACGACTTCTCTTCTGCGGGCTTGCGGTCCACCCCTCAGCTGCACAGGCGCTGGGATGCTGACTACAACGGTTGGTGGATGTGCCTTATCCCGAAGACCGTGGTGGAAAGCATTGGACTTTCCCTTCCCGTCTTCATCAAGTGGGATGACGCGGAGTATTCACTTCGCGCCCGTGCGGCCGGATTCCCGACTGTCACTCTTCCCGGGGCGGCTGTATGGCACGTCTCCTGGGCCGACAAGGACGACTCTGTTGACTGGCAGGCCTACTACCATGAGCGCAACCGGCTTATCGCCACGCTCCTGCACTCGCCGTTCCCCAAGGGCGGACGCATCCTGCGCGAAAGCCTGAACACGGATGTCAAGCACTTGGTGTCCATGCAGTACTACCCCGAGCAGGCGCGGATCATGGCCCTCAGGGATGTCCTTGCGGGGCCGGGTAACCTGCACCAGCAGCTGCCCACCACCATGCCCAAGCTCCGTGCAATGCGCGAGGAATTCCAGGACTCCCAGGTGAAGACGGATCCCGGGGCCTTCCCGGAGGTCTTCCGGAAGCGTCCCCCCAAGAAGCCGCAGTCATACAAGCAGCCCGGTGCACTTGGTCTGCTTCCTTGGGCCGTGAAGACCGTCCTGAAGCAAACCCTTGCCCCCGTGCGCGACTCCGCCAAGGAGAACCCCGAGGCACAGGTGGCGCACCAGGATGGCAAATGGTGGAGCCTTGCGCACTTGGACAGTGCAGTCGTCTCCAATGCAGATGGCACAGGAGCTTCCTGGCACTTGCGCGACCCCAAGCTGGCGCGCCAGCTTGTGGTGGAATCAGCAAAACTCCACGCCCAGCTCTTCTCGAACTGGGAAACCCTGCGGACCCAGTATCAGGAAGCCCTTCCAGAGATCACTTCGATGGACTCCTGGCGGGAAACCTTTGAAGCGTCGGAGCCCAGCAAGTAGCGATGTCGAACTCCACTGATACGTATGCTGTTCCGGGGGTGGGCGCCGGGTTGTTGGACGTCTACCGCCGGCGGTACCTCCTTAAGCTGATTGTCCGCAAGGAACTCCGGGTCCGCTACCGTGGCTCGGTCCTGGGTTTGGCGTGGTCCTACGTTAAGCCGCTGGTCCAGTATGTGGTCCTGTTTTTTGCCTTGGGCATCGTGTTGCGGGTTGGGGATCAAATTCCCAACTACGCGCTTTACATGTTCTCCGGTGTCATTGTCATCAACTTCTTCTCGGAGGCATTTTCGAATGCCACCCGATCCATCGTCTCGAATGCTGCGCTGGTAAAGAAGATCTACCTTCCGCGTGAGCTGTTCCCAGTGGCATCCGTATGGGTGGCTGCGGTCCACTTCCTGCCGCAATTGATTGTCCTGCTGGCTGCAGCACTTCTGAGCGGGTGGCATCCGGACATCATGCAGCTCTTCGGTGCCCTTCTTGGTTTTGTCATTGTGGCCGTTACGGCAACAGGCCTTGGCCTGTTGGCCGGTGCCATCAATGTGTTCTTCCGGGATGCCGAGAACATCGTGGACATGCTGATGATGATCGTGACATGGACTTCGCCGGTCTTGTACGACTGGACCATGATCCGCCGCCTGGCTGCGCCTTGGGTATTGACGATCTACCAGCTCAACCCCATTACCGTTGCGGTGGAACTGTTTCACTGGGCGTTTTGGTACCCAACAGTCAATCAGCCTGTCGAATTGCCTCCGCACCTCCTGGTGACCGGCTTCATCGGGTTGGGCATGGCGGCACTGTTCCTTGTTATTGGCCAGATCGTCTTCCGACGGCTCGAGGGCCACTTTGCGCAGGAGGTCTAAATGGGTGCAGCAGTAATCGTCAAGGGCCTGAAGAAAACTTTCAACCTCCGCCACTCGCACTCCATGAAGGAAACGCTGGTGTGGCTCGCCAAGGGGCGAAAAGGGGATCTCACCAAGAAATTCGACGCCCTGCACGACGTCAGTTTTGAGATCCAGCCGGGGGAGACCGTGGCATTGTTGGGCTTCAACGGCTCCGGCAAGTCCACGCTTCTGAAGCTGATCTCGGGTGTCATCCTGCCCGACCAAGGGACCGTTCGCACCAAGGGCCGGGTCGCGGGCCTGATCGAGGTGGGAGCAGGCTTTCACCCGGATCTATCAGGTCGTGAAAACGTCTACCTCAATGCAGCCATCCTGGGGATGACGGAGCAGGAGATCCAGGAAAAGTTCGACGACATCGTTGCCTTCTCCGAGATCGAACAGTTCATTGACACCGAGGTCAAGTTTTATTCCTCGGGTATGTTCCTCAGGCTTGCGTTTGCGGTAGCTGTCCATACCCAACCGGATATTTTCCTCGTTGACGAAATCCTTGCCGTGGGCGACGAGCCTTTCCAGAGGAAGTGCCTGGCCAAGATCAAGCAGCTCTCTGATGAAGGCCGCACTTTGGTGGTGGTCAGTCACGACCTCGACATGATTTCGCGGATCTGCGACCGGGGAGTGGTGTTGTCTTCGGGCACGGTCCAGTTCGAGGGTCCGGCTGACCAAGCTGTGGCGTGGCTGCGGGAACGCAACTAACCCGCATCCAATTGCAAAGAGTCGTCTGTCAACGGATGGCTGGTGGAAGCATCTAAGAAAGGCGATCGTAGGAATGGGTATCGGCCCGCTGCTGTTGTGTGTACTCCTGATCGTTGTGTTGTGGTGGGGCCCGGGTTGGATCCTGGGAGAAGCGTTGGGCGTCCGCCGGGTTCTCCTGCCCGTTGTAGCGCCCTTGCTCGGAATGGGCGTCCTGACTGTCATCGGCGTCATGGGAAATGCGCTGGGTCTCAGCTGGCAGTTGCTCCCGGTGACTGCCGTCCTGCTGGTACTTTGTGCGCTCCTGTTTGCCCTGCGCCTGACTCTGCGGCGCTATTTCCCGGATAAGTTCGGATCCGTTGACCAGCCGTCTGTCTTTGGCAAGCAGCTTTTTAAGGGATCGTGGTGGATCCTCCTGGCCGGTTTGGTTGCTGGCGGTGCGGTTGCCGCTGTCTCTTGGATCGTGGGCACCGAAGGTCTCCAAGGCATCAACCAGGACTGGGACATTCCCTGGCACGCCAACATGATCCGACTGATCTCCGTGAACCACGAGTGGGATCCGAGTATCGCAGGCAACTTTGCCTATTACGACACCACCATTCCTGAGGCTCCCATCCGGAGCTACCCGATTGCCTTCCACGCAGTGTTGTCGCTGTTCTGGCCGATGAGCAGTGTCAGCATCCCGGTGTTTCTGAACGTCTTTGTCCTGGTGATGATGGCAGTTCAACTGCCGTTGAGCACCATGGCCTTGACCATGCTGGTCACCCGCCGCCCGATTGCTCTGGCGGCCGCGGCGGCCGTTGCCGGTTGGTTCACGGTCTACCCTTACGACCTCCTGTGGCGTGGCCCGCTGATTCCTTTCTTTGCCGGAATGCTGCTGGTTGGGCCGTTCGCCCTGCTGGCAGTGAAGGGGGCCCTGGAGCGGCAGAAGTTCTGGATCCCCGGCATCGCTTTTGGCGCAGTCGGACTCATAGCAGTCCATCCCTCACTGGCCTTCGTCGTCCTGCCCGTTCTGATCTTCTGGTTCCTTTCCGCCCTGATCCGCCGCAAGGGCAGGATCCTCGGCATCACGGTCTACCTTGCGGTCTCCGGTGCTCTGGCAGTCGTTCTCGGGTGGCCGATCATCGCCCAGATGCTGAAGGAATCCGAGCGCGTCTCCAAACAGGTTTGGGCCGCGGACACTGACCGCAACGGCGCTATCCAGAACATCATTTTCCTGAACCACGGTTCAATGGCAATGCCGATCCTGACGGCCCTTGTGGCCCTTGGCTGCCTGGCCGTGGTCCTCAGGATCCGCATGTGGTGGTACTTCGGACCGGTCCTCGCTTTCGCCTTCCTCTCGGTCTACACCATGGGTACCGACAACCCACGCTTCATGACTCTGACGGCACCGTTCTACGACGACCAGTGGCGTATCTTCGGAATCTTGGTGATGCTCCTTGTGCCCCTTGCGGGTTTGGGAGTGGCGCAGTTGGCTGAAGCCATCGCCTGGCTGGTGGCGAAGGTACGCAGCCGCTCGGCCAACTCCACTACGGACGGAATCAAAGCCGGGCGCAGGCCCAGCCACGTGGTGACCGCAGTTGCCGCGGCAGCGGTACTCCTTGTCAGTGGTATTGCGGCCATTCCGTACTTCAAGCAAAACGCCCAACGCATCAACATCAATACCAAGGTGGATGGGGCTACGTTGAGTGCATCCGAGGTTGGACTCCTCAGCAAAATCGATCAGTATGTGCCAGAGGATGCCACGGTTCTGAACGATTCCTGCGACGGGTCAGTCTGGATGTACGCGCTGGGTAACCGGATGCCGATGATCCGCCACTTCGAGATCCTTCCGACCAACCGCCAGTTGCTGGTTCTCCAAAAGCTCCCCGAGCTTGCCACCGACTCCGAGGTCCGCGACGCAGCTGCTGAACTGGGTATCGAATGGGTCTACATTGCTGATGGCAGGATCCGGGCGTGGGACGAACCCAAGGCCGGGCTGACGCAGCCTGACTCGATTCCGTATCTTCAGCTGGTAGTGCGTGAAGGTAATGCTGCGTTGTACAAGATTGATTGGTCGCAGCTGCCTGGCGGTAAGGAAGCATTCGACGCCGCAGCGAAGGACCGGCTCCAGCTCGACGGCGTATCGGGAATCCTTGAGAACCGGAACCCTGATGGAATAGCACCGCTAGGAAGGATCTGCTGATCATGAAGGCATTCATCTCCAAGTTCCTGGCGTCCAGTTTGTTCAAATTCCTGCTGATCGGCGGCCTGAGCTTCCTCTTGGATCTGGGGCTGCTGGCCCTGTGCTTCCAGGTCTTCGGCTGGCCGCTGTGGCTGGCGACCGGTGCGGGCTTCTGGGGCAGCTTCTTCTTCAACTATTTCCTGCAGCGGCATTTTGCGTTCAACGGCGGTGGAACAGCCTTGGGCGGCGTACTTCGTTACTCAGGGCTCCTGGTTTTCAACACGCTTGCCGTGATGGGCATCGTTGAGCTTTTCCAGTTCATCGGCGCCGGCTACGTGATAGGCAAGGTGGTTGCGACCATTGTGACCATGGGGTGGAACTACTTCATTTACAAGCACTGGGTCTTCCCGCAAAAGAAGCAACCGACCAGCGGCAGCGAACAGTCAGATGGCCAGTCGGGCACCGACGCGCCAACACAGAAACTCACACCAAACAGCAGCGAAGGATAATCGATGTATCGAGGCGTTCGAATTGCCGCGGTAGTACCGGCCTACAAAGAAGAAAACCACATCGCACAGGTCATCGAAACGATGCCTGATTTTGTTGATGACATTGTCATTGTTGATGACTGCAGCCCGGACGACACGTCGGGGGCAGCACGTCGGGCCGACGACGGCCGGGTCACCTTGATTCGCCATGAAGTCAACCAAGGCGTGGGAGGCGCAGTCCTCACGGCCCACAAAGCCGCGATGGAACTGGGCGCCGACATCAACGTGGTCATGGCTGGCGATGCCCAGATGGATCCCGACTACCTGCCGCAGCTTCTTGATCCGGTGGTCGATGGCTACGGATTCGCCAAGGCCAACCGTTTCTTTTCGGGTGAGTCATTCGCGGGCATGCCCGGCTACAGGATTTTCGGCAACATCGTGTTGTCCTTCATGACGAAGCTCGCTTCCGGTTACTGGCACATCTTCGATCCGCAGAACGGCTACACCGCCATTCGCACGGAGGTCCTCCGCCGTCTTCCCATGAACAAGGTGGCGGCGCGCTACAGCTTCGAAAACGACCTCCTGATCCACCTCAACATTCTTGACGTTCCGATCGTTGATGTGCCGATTCCAGCTGTTTACGGCAACGAGGTCTCCAGCATCAAGCTCCGCAAGGTCATTCCTGAACTTCTTGCCATGCTCTTTGGCGGCTTCTGGCGCCGTGTGTGGTGGAAGTACATGGTGTGGTCCTTCTCCGCTGTTGCCCTCCTGCTGATCGCAGGCATTGCCTTGATCGTCATGGGCCTCGTGGCCGGAATCTGGGTACTTGCCGCAAGCGTGGGTTCGCCGACGGCGGGTTCGGTGATGCTCGCTGTGGTTCCCTTTGTGCTGGGCGTCCAGATGCTGCTGGTATCCCTGCAATTGGATATCCAGGCGAGCCCCAACAGGCCCACTATGCATCCCATGAAGGAACGTACCTAGGCATTCGTTGAAACAGGGGAGGGGCCCGGACGCGTTGGCGTCCGGGCCCCTCCCTGTTTTGCCTTCCTACGGCAGGGACGTGAATCCTCCCCAGCCCCAGCCGACCTGGCTCCGGGAGAGCCATCCAGAAGTCCCGTTGCCGGGATACAGGAACAAGTTGCCGCCGGCATCACGGGCGAGGACGTCATTTTTGCCGTCGCCGTTGAAGTCGCCCGGCCCGAGGATGGCGGTCATGCCACTCCATCCGCTTCCCACCTGGACCCGGCTAAGCCAGCCTCCGGTACCGTTGCCGGGGTAGAGCCAGAGAATGCCTGACGTGTCCCGGGCAAGGACATCGGTCTTGCTGTCGCCGTTGAAGTCCCCGGTACTGAGGATGGCATTCATGGAGTTCCACCCGGTACCCACCTGGGCGCTTGAGGCGAAGCCGCCAGTGCCGTTCCCCCGGTAGAGCCACAGTATTCCGGCGGTGTCCCTCGCGAGGACGTCTGCCTTCCCGTCGCCGTTGAAGTCGCCCGGCGCCAGGATCAGCGTCATGCCGGACCAGCCTGTGCCTGCTTGAACGCGGGTCTGGAGGCCTCCTGATCCATTTCCAGGGTAGAGCCACAGGACGCCGTTGGTATCCCTGGCCAGGACGTCGCTGCGTCCGTCCCCGTTGAAGTCCTTGGTGGGGACAATGGCATTCAACGAGTTCCACCCGGTGCCGAGCGAGCGTTGGGCCAACCAACCTCCGGCTCCATTCCCCGGGTACAGCCAGAGCGTGCCGGCGTTGTCGCGCGCCACGACGTCGTTCTTTGCATCTCCGGTGTAGTCCTTCCAGGTGTTCGCCGGTGGCGCTGTCACGGTGTAGGCCTGGGTGACGATTGCCGAACTGTTGTTGGATGTGTCCACTGCAAAGTACTTCAGAGTCATCGCTGCTGTGAGGGTGATGGCCGTGGAGTACTTGTTGGCGGCTGTAGCGGTCGGATTCGTGCCATTGGTGGTGAAGTAGATACTCGCACCAACCTCATTCGCCGCCAGCGTGATCTGCTGGTTGGCGGGATAGCTGCCCGCAGGCGGGGTCACCGTAACCACGGGAGGTGTCGTATCCAGTACGGTGTAGGCCCGTGTGGTCACCGCAGAGGCGTTTCCATAGGCGTCAACAGCAAGGGCCTTCACGGTGGTGTTGCCCGTGAGGGCAAAGGGCGCTGTGTAGGCCTTGGTGCTTCCCGAGGCGGCCGTGGCAGGGGTGGTGCCATCGGTAGTGTAGAAGATGTTGCCCGGTTCGCTCGAGGACATGGTGACAAGTTGTCCCGAGGCATATCCTCCGGCTGCTGGTGCCACGGTCAGGGTTGGAGCGGTGTTGTCGAGTATGTACGTCTGCGTGGCCACAGCCGAGGAATTTCCTGCAGTGTCCCGCGCGAAGTACTTCAGGGTCAGCGACGTCAACGGAATCGGGCCCGAGTACACGGGACTCGACGTCGTAGGCACTGTGCCATCCTTGGTGACGTAGATGGTGGCTGCTTCGTTGGCCGACAATGTGATGGACTTCCCGGCTCCATAGGTGCCTCCAGCCGGGTCCACGGAAACCACTGGTGGTGCTGTGTCCGCAGCAAACACCGTCACATTCCTGCTGGCAGTGGACGTGTTTCCAGCGTTGTCCCTTGCTTCCACCGTGAAGGTGACGGGACCACTGGGAACGTTGGTGTAAGGCTTGGGCGAGGTGCATGCAGTGTAGGCGTTGGAGCCGAGCTTGCACCGGAACCCCGCAATATCCGTGGCCGTTGACGCGAAGGTGAACGACGGCGAGATGCCCACCGTCGCTCCCTCTGCCGGCGAACTGATGGAGACCTGTGGTGGAGTCAGGTCGGCGGTGACTGTCACCGACGCCACCGGGCTGACGTTGCCGGCCATGTCCGTGGCCCTGACGCGCAGCACGTGCTGACCTGCAGTTGCCAAGGTGAGCACCTGGCCGTTGGTGCAGGCTGTGTACGTCGTGGTGGAATCCACCGAGCAGGACAGGGCCGAATCAGGGTCGGAGGTGACACCCAGGACAGGCGAGCCGTTGACGGTTGCACCGGCCGTGGGTGAGGTAATGACCGGAGCGGCGGGTGCGGTGACATCGACCGTGAAGGCCCGTGAAACAGGAAGGCCTGTTGGTGCGGCCCTCACCGAGAACGTGTAGGCGCCGTTGGCCAGAGCAGTTGACGGTGTAAAGGTTCCGCCGGTACATACCTGCCAAACCGGCGTCGCTGTGCTTAGTTGAAGACTGCATTCAAGGGCCCCGCCCGGAGGCGTAGAGGCGACAGTGAAGGTTGGCGTGGAGTCGTTGGTGAACGCCGGGTTTGCTGCCTGGGTTCCGTTGGCCGCAGTCGGACCGCTGACGATGGAGGGAACAACACCACCCAAGGTGAGCAGCCTTCCTCGCTCAGCGGGTTTGGCAGGATCCAGTTGTCCCGGATCTTCCATCACCAGGAGTTTGCCGTCACGCATGGCCAGGCCGCCGACCTTGCTGAAGCCGAGGGCCCACTGGTTGTTGACCGTGTCCGTGCTCAGATCGATGCGGGTGATGGTGTCCTTGCCGACGTCGGCTGTGGTGGTTCCGCCGCCGGTTCCTGTGTAGAGGACCAGGGGCGACTGCCAGTCATAGTAGATGGCCGTCGGCTTGCCGACGTTATAGAGGGGTGCTGGGACATAGTTGGTCAGGACGCCGTCGTCGGGGGCGGTAAAGACTGTCAGGCCAGAGGTTTCGGCAACGTACACCACGACGTTGCCCGCGCTGTTGCGGTGCGTCGCCGCAAGGCTGAGGGAACTGGAATTGACGGACGCGATGGACTCGATGCTCGGGTGCAGTGCCGTAGGATTCACGATCTTGACGATCGACCGCGCGTTGGCGAACGACAGGTAGATATTGCCGTCCGGGCCGTCGCTGACGGCGTTCGGGCGCAGGTCCCCGTCGAAGATGGTCAGCGCGCCGTCGTATTCGAAGACGCCACCATCAGGGTTCCAGAGCGCGCGTACGACGTCGGAACTTCCGACGGCGGCATCCGGAATGAAGGCGATTTCATCACCATCGCCGTGGCTGGCAGGCGACGGATCGATCATGGCGGGTGTACCGGCCAAGGCCGGACCGCTGTCGTGACCGGGCAGCGTCCCGCCCAGGCAAGTGCTGGTTTCGAGGCTACCGGCGGTGGCGCCGGACGCCTCTGTTATGCGGCAGAATCCTGCGCGTGCATCGGAAACCCATAAGCGTCCGTCCGGGTCTACAACGGTGCCGGCAGCTTTGGTGAGACCGGTAGCCACGGTTTGACGTGCCTGATCAGCAAAAGCCGGGCCTGCAGTCAGCACACCGGTAAGTGCCGCCGTTGCGAGGCTGGCTGTGGCCAGGACTGCCGTGAGTTTGTGGTGTTGCCGACTGCCGGCCGCCCTGCGGGATGCAAGGTGACGGGGAGTTTTGGAAAAGGTTCTTGAGCGACCGGCGAAGGCAAGACATGCCAAACCAAGCTGAAGAACACTGCGTTTGCGCGTGTCCACCGAGGGATCCCCACTTCATTCGGATGCTCCCCAGCTCCGCATGCATTGGTTATTCGCCCCACGCCGTTTCCGGCTGCGTCTACGTCCATCTTCCACCAATTTTCACATTTGTCACTACCAAAGTCCGGAAGAGGTCCACCTTGGGCCCCGCGAGCCGTCCGTCTTGACCGCACAACGGCTGCACCGCACGATTGAGGTGGAGGTCACAATGCGCAGACTGTTCCTGATGGCGGTGCCGATAGTGATAGCGCTGGCCGCCTGCACTGTGCCGTCGTCCGAGCCACCCGCTGGAACCGGTTCGCCGGCGACCAGCAATGCCAGCGCCACCGCCGGGCCCGGCCAGCCGCCGTCGTCCGCTCCGGGAAGCAGCGAAACTGCTCCGGGAAGCAGCGAACCGAGCGGCGTTGCCCCGGCAGCGGGCGACGACGAACCGGGCCGCTTTTCCTACCTCTGCACGAGCCTTGACGCATCGCCCGAAGTCCAATTGTCGAGCTTGGCGGAGGTTTGGGCTGCCACCAATTACACCCGCATGGATTCGTGTGGCGTCACGTTCGAGGGGGACGGGCAGTTTGAGCCCACGCCCCGGGAAGCTGAAGCCATTTCGACAGCTGCGCCGCAAGGCGTGGCAGCTGATGACGGGCTGGAAACCATGCTGGATATCCTTCGCCTCTGCACAAGGATCAGTGATGAAACCGGGCCAGGCGGATTTGCCGAAGCAAGTAGGGGGACGTTGGTGGCAGCGGCGGAATTCTGTCCGGACGCTCCACAGGGAAAGATCATTGCCGCTTGGGCAGGGGGCGCCAGGGTGGGAGATGGGACCCACGTGGCGGGCGAGAACCAAGAGCCGGGGCGATGGCAGTTGATTAAACCGGCCGGCGAGACGGGCGGTTGCGCATGGTCCATCACGAGCCAGGACGGCTCCGTTGTTGCCAACGGTGGCCTTGCAGAGGCGGGTAACGCAGTGGAACTGAAGCCGGGCCAGAAGTTTACTAGTGACAAATGCGGAATTTGGGGGAAGATGTACTAAGACGCAGCCGGAAACGGCTTGGGGCGAATAACCAATGCATGCGGAGCTGGGGAGCATCCGAATGAAGTGGGGATCCCTCGGTGAACATGCGCAGGCGCAGTGTTCTTCAACTCGGTGTGGCAGGTCTTGCCCTGGCCGGTTGTTCAGGAACCAAAGTAGATACTTCCCAACCAGCCGCACTCGATATGGCACCGGTTATCGCGAGCGACGACAAGGTCCCCATTGAGCGTCCGGAACCTCTGATCCGGTACCAGTTCACGTGTACAGCGGCAGATGGCAGCCTCATTGGCAAATTTTCGAGCCTCGAGGAAGTCTGGGCTTCCACCCGGTACATGCACGTCACTGACTGCCAAGTGGTCTACGTCGGAAACGGCCCGCACCTCCTGACTCCGGAAGAACGGGCAGCCGTCAACGCGGCTGTTGCGGCCGGGGCGGCTCCTGGACAGGACTCCGCTTTGTGCCTGCTCATTATCAGGGCCTGCACACGCACGGATCACAGGACACTTGCAGCTTCACTCGCCGCGTACGGCATACCCGTAGTCAAGGGCGCTTTGACGCTGGCTCCGTTGGCTCCGCAGGCTGCCCAGCTCACCAGGTGGCTGAAGACGGCAGTACCCCTGCAAAGCTGAATATGGGTGGCCCCCGGCAGGATTTACAAGGCCGGGACGCCACTTATAGAGGCCGATATCCATCCCTTCCAACCACACAAAATTGCGGGATCACATGGTCTAATGAAAGTGGTCTCACGTATTGGCTGTTCAGCGTATCCGGGAAACGGACTTTGTTGCAGAGAAAACAAAGATCACCCGTTGCGCACAATCAAGGAGTGATCTTTTATGGCGTTCAGAATTGGAACTGCAAGCGCTGACATAACGCCGTCGCTGAGCACCAATCCCTACATGGCCGGATATGGTTCGACTGACGGTGGACGCGAGGCCACCAGCAGCTCACCGTTTGAGCCGTTGTATGCACGGGCGATTCTTATCTGGGAAGACGCCCACCCCCACATCATTATCAGCCTGGACGTCCTGGCTTTGCCGCGGGCCATGCATCAAAGGATCCGTGACAGGATCATTGACCTTACCTCGTGGTCCAGCAGCGACATCCTGATCCAGGCAACCCATACGCATAATGGACCCGCATTGATTGATACCCTTCACCCCTTCATGGCGTATGGGCTCGCGGACCTGGGTTTGGTGCGTTCCTACAGTGCCGATCTTGAAGACACCATAGTCAACCTTGCCCAGGAAGCGCTGGATGCGGATGAAACGGCGGTGACTTTCGACTATAAAGTTTCGACCCAGAATTTTTCCGCCAACCGGGTTGGGTTGCCATACACCGAGACTGCCGTGCCGATTCTGGTGGCCAGGCGGGGCAATGGTACGCCGGCTGCAGTGATTTTCAGCTATGGATGCCACCCCATCAGTGCTGGGCTTCGGACACTTTTTGATGGTGATTTCGCCGCAGGTGCCTGCAATTATATTGAGAACCGGAACCCGAATTGTTTTGCAATGTTCGTTCAGGGGCCGGCCGGTGACCAGGACCCGGGTGGAGTCCGCAGTTGGCAACTCAGGGATCAGCACGGGGACGCGTTGGGTGCCACGGTGCACTCAAACATGCAATCGGCCGGGCGTGCGCTGAGCGGCCCCATGGTCACGCGGTACCAGGAGGTCCAGTTGCCGCTGGATATAACCCCAACAGCAGGAAACCTGGCCGCAGTCCGCGCTTCCTATGTAGCCCGGCTCGCCAACCCCAACGGCCAACCCCAGTGGTACCAGCGCCATGCGCAGGTCATGATCGGGCGGATCGACAGCAACAGTATTGAAACGGCTGTGCCGTCACCCTTCCAGGTATGGAAATTCAACGGAAGCCCGCAATTAAAAATTGCCATGATTGGTGGGGAGCTCGTCAGCGGGTACGCAGCCTACTTCCGGAGCAGGAATGGCGGGAACAACGGAATTATTGTTGGAGGTTATGCAAATGAATCATGCTGCTATATCCCAAGCAATGAATTCTTTCCACCGTTCATGCCGCTGGGCAGCTATGAGGGTGGATGGGAGCCTGATTTCCCGGGAATTGCCGGTGGCTCAATGACGGTGTATGGACATTTGGCCCATTTCAAAGCGGGTACCAATGGTGTGGAGACGACGCTTGTCAATGCGATGAATGCCTTGCTTGCCTAAAGTATGCGAAAGTTGGCGGGCCCGCCCGAGGAATCCTTGGGCAGGCCCGCCATCACTTTATGAGCCCGGCCGCTACCTGGCAGCCGGTGCCAGAATTGTCAGGTTGCTCCAGCCCGTACCAATCTTGGTTGGTGTTCCCCACGACCTGTTGGCGCCCACGGGGTAGTATCGCAGGTCCCCGACGGTGGTCTTCCCGATGATGCCCAGCGAACCGGCACCTGCGAAACCACGGATCGCTGCAAAATCTGACATTACATTCCAGCCCGTGCCCACAACGCCGGCGGATTCCTGGATAAAGTTGCCGGACCCGTTGGATCGGTACAGCTTGAGATCGCCGGTGCCCGTTTTGACGAGGAGGTCGGCATTGGAATCCTTGTCGAAGTCCACCTGTGTGATCTCCAGGCCCGTCCAGCCGACGCCAATGGATACACCGGTGGAAACGGTTCTTCCGGTGGGATTGTTGAAGTAGTACAACCGGCCCGTGGCGTCATATCCCACAATTCCGGGATGTGCGTCAGCTTTCTTCCACGTGCCGACACTCAGCGTCCAGTCTTTCCAGTTGCTCCCCAGTGAGATCGCGGCTCCAAAGCCGCTGCCGTTCCTGCCGGGATAGACGTTCAAGCGCCCGTCGGACCACTGCGCCACGATGTCCAAGGCGCCGTCGCCGTTCCAGTCCGTGACGAAGCCCGCCTTCAACCCCGCCCAGCCAGTGCCAATGAGGTCTTCGGGCAACAATGCAGTGGTGCCGGTTCCCGGGTAGCGGTAGAGATTGGCATCGGGGCGGACTGCCACGATGTCCTCTTGGTCAATCCCAAGGGTGGACTCCACGTCCAGTGCTGCACCGCTGATGAGGCTTGCATCGTTCCACCCCACGCCGATAAGGCTGCGGTTACCCCACGATCCGGAACCGGCGGGGTAATAGTAGAGGTCTCCGTTCGAGGCCCAGGCGTGGAGTCCCTGCGAGTCCGCTCCATTGAAGTTGATTGCTGAGCTCACTGCCGTCATGCCACCCCAGCCCGAACCAATGACCCGACCCGGCTCGCTGATGAAGCTGCCCACACCGTTGGAGCGGAAAAGCCGCAGGGTGCCGTCCGTTGTGCGTGTGACAATGTCCTGGTTGCCGTCGCCGTCGAAGTCGATCTGGTTCAGTTGGTGTCCGCTGAACCCGGTTCCTATCAGGACACCGTTCCCGAGTCCGCCGCCACCACTGTTCGAGTATCTGTACAGGTTCCCCCGATAGTCCTGGCCGATCACTCCGGGATAGGCATCCTTGACGTTCCACCAGCCTACGGTCAGGGACATTTCCTGCCAGCCGGAACCCACTTGGATGGGCGCGTAGAAAGAACCCCCGGGAGCTCCCCGGAAGACCTTCAGCGTCCCGTCGGACCACTGGGAGAGGATGTCCTGGACTCCGTCCTGGTTCCAGTCCACCACGTAGAGCGCCTTCGCGCCGGACCATCCCGAGCCGATGGCCACAGGGCCGGTGATTCTGCCGGCCCCATTCGCCGGGAAAGCGTCCAAACGTCCTGCCGCGCTGGTGGTCAGGATGTCTGCGGCTGACTTAATGGACGGATTGGAAGGATATGAAACCCCGCGGGCAAAGGTCCGCAGCTGGTCGTAGCTGCCGTTGAAGATGTTTGAATCGCCTTCGAAGGGGCCGGTGCTGCTGTACTGCCACATGGTGTAGTTGCCCCAACTCACCGGCATGGAGCCGGGTGAGTTGGTGGGATTGTTCCAATAGGAAGCAATCCAGAGTGGATAGCTGCCGAACGTCGTGTTGCCAACGCAGGTGTTCCACCAATCGGTGGTGCTGTAGATGACCGGGAAGCGGCCGGTCAGGGCCTTTACGGTGTTCCCAAAGTCAGCTGCCCATTGCCCCAACTGCGCCTTGGACATGTCATAGCAGGTGTTCCCGAAGTAGAACCCGTTGATGGTTCGCCCGGCATAGGGGTTGTATTCGATGTCCAGGACCGGCGGGAGGGTGTACCCGTCAGCCGTCCAGCCACCACCGTTCGCTACGAAGTACCGTGCTTGATCAGCACCTGATGACCAGTTGGGGATGGCGAAGTGATAGGCACCCCGCACCATGCCCACATTGCGGGATCCGTTGTACTGCTGTGTGTAGTTCTCGTTGAGGTAGTAATTGCCTTCGGATGCCTTGACGTACGCCCAACGGGATCCTTGGTTCCACTGGCTTTGCCAGTTCACGTTTCCTTGGTGGGCACTGACATCCTGTCCTGCAATGCCGATAGTGGGCCGCCAATGGCCCGGATCGGCGGCCAAGGGGACGGCGGCGTTGACTGTGCCTCCTACTGCCCGTGACCCCGACGCTCCCGAAGCGTCTTTGCCCTGCTTGGCTGCCAGCACCCGGGGAGACCGTTGGCCCATTTCTGCGCCGCCCGCCGGGATGGCTGCCAGCATAGCCGCCTTCATCGCTTCAGCGTTCGGGGCGTTGCCGGGCATGGCCATCGTTGAGGGCGGCTGCGCTTGGGAATCGTTCGTTGACCCGGCTGCCGGCAGCGGCACTGTTGCAGGTGAAGGCCCGACGGCGGGCAACGGCTGCTGCTGCCCGGGCACCTGGGTCTCCGCGGGAGTCGAGCTGCCGGGGGATGGTGCCGGGGCACCGGTACCTGCTGGTTCCGGCACTGGGGTTGCTGACTGGGTCTCCGGTAGAGGAGCTGGGCGTGGTCCGGTCGTTTCCGCCCAGGCGGGAGATCCAAGGCAACTGCCCGCTGCCAGGGCGATCGTCAGCGCCAGGCCGACCCGGGCCAGCGGAGTCCGGCGGGACGGGTCACTTGAACGTCTTTTCATCTTTATATCCGGCCCTGTACCGCGGCTCAGCGGCGCATGGGGTGGCTTGCGGCCAAGCTCCGGGGCGGGCGCTTGCGCATGAGACCAAAGGCCAGCTCCTAACGGGCTTTACCATAACATCCTGAAACTGGAGTGACTAGTGGGATTTGGGTTGCTGACGTGACTGCTGATCCACAGTTATCCACATGCCCGCTCCTCTGGGTTGAAGGGGTGTGGGGGCTCCCTTAGCGTGAATGAGGCGAGATGTTCCTCTCGTTTATCAAACTTCGTGGGCGGTGGGGGAAGAAGTGGATGCTGTAAGGATCGTCGAGGGAGAAGTCAGGGAGCTCATCCGGCGCAGAGGATTGGATCCCCTCGAGCAGGCTTCGGATGTCAGGCTTCTGGTGGAAGCGGCAGTGAACGACTACGACGAACGTGCGCTTTTGGGCCCCCTGCCTTCCCTCGGCCACCTTGAGACTGCCCGGCGGCACATCTTCGATGCGGTGGCAGGCTTCGGGCCATTGCAGCCACTCCTGGACGATGCCGCGATTGAAGAGGTCTGGATCAATGCACCGCACGAAATCTATGTTGCCCGCAACGGTGAATCGGAACTGACGGGCATCAGCCTTACCGAGCAGCAGGTCAGGGACCTTGTAGAACGAATGCTCAAGAGTTCGGGGCGCAGGCTGGATCTTTCATCGCCGTTCGTCGATGCCGCCCTTCCTGATGGTTCGCGGTTGCACGTCGCCATCCCGGACATCACCCGGAAGCACTGGGCCGTCAACATTCGGAAGTTCATTGCCCGGGCAAGCCGCCTGGAGCATTTGGTCGAGCTGGGAAGCCTTACGCCGCAGGCGGCCCGGTTCCTTGGAGCAGCTGTGGCCAGCGGTCTCAATATCCTCGTATCGGGTGCCACCCAGGCCGGGAAGACCACAATGTTGAACTGCCTTGCCGCACACATTGGTTCCCGTGAACGTGTCATTACGGTGGAAGAGATCTTCGAACTGCAACTCCCGCTGCGCGACGTCGTGGGACTTCAGTGCCGGCAACCCAACCTGGAAGGAGGAGGCGAAATTCCGCTGCGGCGGTTGGTCAAGGAAGCCTTGAGGATGCGCCCGGACAGGCTGGTCGTGGGGGAGGTTCGTGAAGCGGAGAGCCTCGACATGCTGATTGCGCTTAACTCCGGCTTGCCAGGCATGTGCACCGTCCATGCGAATTCCGCACACGACGCAGTGACCAAGATTTGCACGCTCCCGCTTCTGGCAGGAGCAAATATTTCCAGTGCTTTCGTAGTGCCCACAGTCGCATCCTGCATCGACCTCGTGGTGCACTGCAGCCGCCACTCCAAGGGCAGGAGGCAGGTGACTGAGATCCTCTCCCTTGGACGGAGGGTCGAAAACGGAATCATCGAATCCTCGGGTGTGTTCGGCATGGTCGGCGCGCAACTGCTGCCACGGGCCAACTCCATGCCTGCCGCGGAGAAGTTCGCCCGGGCAGGATTCGACGTCGCCGCCCTATTGGAGCTGAACTGATGGCGCCCCTTCTTGGCATCCTCTGCGGCCTTGGGGTGTTCCTCATCTGGTGGTCCTCGTGGGTACAACCGCAGGTAGAAGTGAAGGAGACAGGCCCCGGGCGCCTTGAGCTGCTGCTCACCTCAGCCGGAATCGAGAAAGTCACGGGTGGAGGTCTTCTTCTCACGTGCGCAGGCTTCGGTCTCTTCGCCTTGCTGGTGTTCTACGTCGTCACGGGATCGCCTCCGGTTGCAGCCTGCTTTTCCCTCTTTGCTTCGTGGGTTCCTTTCGCAGCGGTCCGTTGGCGGGCACGCAAACGTCGGGCCGCACTTCGACTCCTGTGGCCGGACATCGTGGACCACTTACGCTCAGCCATACGTGCCGGTCTCGCCCTGCCGGAAGCGCTGATCCAATTGGGGTACAAGGGACCGGAAGAACTTCGCATGCTGTTCCTGGACTTTGGGGCGGACTACAGATCCGGCGGACAGTTTGAGGCTGCCCTGAACAGGCTGAAGGCACGGCTGGCCGATCCTGTGGCGGATCGTATTATCGAGGCACTCAGAATGACCCGCGAGGTTGGTGGTTCGGATCTCGGCCGGATGCTTGGCACTCTTTCCGAGTTCCTGAGAGACAGCGCGCGCACGCGAAGTGAGCTTGAAGCCCGACAGTCATGGACCATCAATGCAGCACGGCTTGCGGTAGCGGCGCCTTGGGTGGTCCTGGTTGTCATGGCCAGCCGGCCTGAAGCGATGCTGGCCTACAACTCGGCCACAGGAGCCATGGTCTTGCTCGGTGGGCTGCTGGTATCCGTTGTCAGCTACTCCGTGATGCTGCGGGTTGGGGCGTTGCCTGAGGATCAGCGGGTGCTTCGATGACCACTACCACCGCGTTCGCCGTGCTCTACGGGCTGCTTCTAGGGGCGGGTTGCTGGCTGATCCTGGTGCGGCTCCCCTTCATGCGCGGAAACACCTTTTCGGACCGTATAGAGGCCCAGTTGAGATCACGGAACCTGGAATCCCGGCTCCTGCGCACACCAACCTATAACCTCACACCGTTCGGCCCGCTGGAGAGGATAGTGCGTCCCATCATTGGTGACGCCATCACGTATATGTCCCGGTTCAATATCGGGTCTGCGGCGCTGGGAAAGAGGTTGGCGCGTGCTGGCTCTTCCAAATCCACCCTGGACTTCCGGGCCGAGCAGCTCCTGTGGGCCGGCGCAGGTTTCGTAGTGGCGGTACTTGTCGTCGTGATAAGCGCCGCCGCAGGGCAGTTCAGCCCGGCTTTCCTTGTTGTTTGTGTCGTCACTGGTGCAGCAGGGGGGTACTTGCTCCGTGACTATGTTCTGGGACAACGGATCAAAAAGCGGGAATCGGCGATGCTGTCCGAATTTCCCAGTCTCGCGGAGTTGATGGCGCTCGCCGTTGCTGCAGGCGAGAGCGCCATGGGCGCCATGGACAGGGTAAGCCGCAGTTCCAGTGGGGAACTTTCTGCAGAGTTTGGTCTGGTCCTCGCTGATGCCAGGTCCGGCAAGTCACTTTCGGAGGCACTCCACGCGTTCTCCATGAGGTCGGAGCTGCCGCCCTTGGTCAGGTTTTTTGACGGGCTGGTGGTCGCGGTGGAACGGGGGACGCCCTTGGCCGATGTCCTCCGGGCGCAGGCCGCGGACGTCCGCGACGCCGCAAAACGCGAGCTCATGGAGTCCGCAGGCAGGAAAGAAATTGCCATGATGGTTCCCCTCGTTTTCGGGGTGCTCCCGCTGACAGTCGTCTTCGCTGCCTTCCCGGCCATGGCTGCGCTGGAAATCAGCCTGTAAGCCAGCCGTCAAGAACGCCCAGGTTTTATCCGTCGAGGCAGTCCAGTCCATGGATGCAGCACGGTCCACCGAATCCACCGCATCACTTCACGCCATATCCGTCCGCCGATCCATTCATCCTGGGGAGAACAATGAACCGCATTACAAGAAGACTGTCCGCCACCTCCTTCCTGAGCGTCGTCAGCAGCTCGTGGGTTATGGCGGTCGCGTTCAGGGGACTGTCCTGTGCCGAGGACCGGGATCGAGGGGATGTGCCTGGCTGGGTCATGATTACTCTGATGTCGGCTGTCCTGGTCGCTGGCCTTCTTGCCCTGGCTGCTCCTGCTTTGGAGGGCTTGTTCGATCAGGCGATTGAGAAAGTGGGCCAGTAGGAGTGCGGCCGGACACCGCCGTTGTTCCAGGGCTTCGGATAAAGCAACGGCGGAACGCCTCCGATGAGTGCGGGTCCGCCGTTGTCGACTTTGTTTTGGTCGGCGCGCTGTTGACGCTGTTCTTCATGGCGATCATCCAGCTCACCTTGGTGTTGCACGTCCGCAACACCCTGATTGATGCCGCGGCCTCCGGTGCGCGTTACGGGGCCTTGGCGGATCGGACACCGGCAGATGCACGGGCACGGACCGCGGAGTTGATTCGCTCCGCCTTGAACAGTGACTTTTCCGGGGACATCGTTTGCAGCGACGTCATGGTGGACGGAGCCCGCACCTTGGAGGTGACGGTGACGGCGCCCTTGCCGGTTGTCGGGCTGGTTGGTCCCCGTGGCTTGCTGGAGGTGAAGGGTCATGCAGCACACTGAGCCACGCCTGAACCTGCTCAAAGCCTTCAGGCAAAGGATGCACCAGGCACTATGCCTCTCTGCCGGGCCGGCCGGGGTGCCCGCTGACGGTTCCTTTGGGGTGCCCGCCGGGGATCGAGTCGGGGTGCCCGCCAGGAGGTTCGGGCCAGGCGCGGGGGCGCTTGGGGGCGAACAGGGAAGTGCCGTAGTGGAATTTACGTTCCTGGCTGTACTGCTCATGGTCCCCGTGGTCTATTTCGTGGTGACGGTGGGACAGATCCAAGGGGGGTCTTTTGCGGTGGTCGGGGCCGCCGACCAAGCCGCGAAGGTGTTTGTGGCGCGGGATGAGCTTGCCGATGCCGGGGCGGCGGCGGAACGGGCAGTCTTCCTTGCCCTGGGGGACTACGGGCATACCCCGGACAACGCCAGGGTTGAGGTGTCGTGTGACAGAGCGGACTGTCTGTCGGCTGGAGCAAAGGTGACGGTGACGGTCACCCTCGATGTTCCCTTGCCCCTGATGCCCTTTGGAGACACAGTGGGCATGAGTGCCGCCAGGTTGAGTGCATCGGCCACTCAAGCAGTGGGGCGCTTCCTGTGACGACGCTGCTCAACGGAAAAACCCGCGAAGACGGCGAGATCGCCGTTCTCATTATTGGCTTCGTTGTGCTTGCGCTCCTTCTGGCAACAGTGGTCATGGCCGTCTCGGCGGTCTATTTGGAGCACAAGAAACTGTTGTCGCTGGCGGACGGAGCAGCGCTTGCCGCTGCCGACTCCTTCATGGTGGGGGATATAGGGGCCGGGAGCCGCCCTGAACCGTCGTTGGTGGATGAGCGCGTGCGGTCCGGGGCAGCCTCCTACCTCTCCGGCACTGGCGCCTCTTCCCATCATGACCGCCTTGCCCTGGCGGCCGGCACTGGCAGCGAGCCCGGCGGCACAGCCGTAGTGGTCCTTACCGCTGTGGCCCATCCTCCGGTCATCAGCTTCCTCCTGCCGGACGGGATCCTGGTTGAGGCTCGATCGGTAGCCCGCTCATCTTTAACGCAGTAACGGTCCGGGTCATGGTCCGGCAGGAAAGAACGGAGCCGTCGGGGGAGCGTGACGGATAGCGTACGCTGGGAGGACCATGGCTGAGATAGATTTTCCCGCAGAAATCCGCGCACTTCGCGCAACTTACAGCTCCATCGAGAACGTTACCGATGTTGATGCACTAAAGGCTGAGATCGCTGAACTGAGCGAGCAAGCCGGAGCCCCGGACCTTTGGGATGACCCGGCTTCTGCCCAGGTGATAACTTCGCGGTTGTCACACCGGCAGTCCGAAGTTGAGCGTCTTTCCAAGCTGGACTCCCGGATCGACGACCTTGAAGTCCTGGTGGAACTCGGCCAGGACGAGGGCGACGAAGACTCCATGGCGGAGGCTGCCAAGGAGTTGGCGTCCATTCGCAAGGCTCTGGCGGAACTCGAAATCACCACGCTGTTGGCAGGCGAGTACGACGAACGCGAAGCGGTGGTTACCATCCGTGCGGGTGCCGGTGGAGTTGACGCGGCAGATTTCGCCGAGATGCTGATGCGGATGTACCTGCGCTGGGCAGAACGCCACGGGTACCCCACCACCGTGATGGATACGTCCTATGCCGAGGAGGCGGGACTGAAATCCGCCACCTTTGAGGTCAAGGCGCCGTACGCGTTCGGCACGTTGAGCGTCGAAGCAGGAACACACCGGTTGGTCCGCATCAGCCCCTTCGACAACCAAGGCCGCCGACAGACGTCCTTTGCGGCAGTGGAAGTTATTCCGTTGATCGAACAGACGGACTCCATCGAAATTCCGGATAACGAAATTCGTGTTGACGTCTTCCGTTCCTCGGGGCCCGGAGGCCAGTCGGTCAACACCACCGACTCGGCAGTGCGGTTGACTCACATCCCCACGGGCATTGTGGTCTCGATGCAGAACGAAAAGTCACAGCTTCAGAACCGTGCCGCTGCCATGCGCGTGCTTCAGTCCCGATTGCTGCTGGTCAAGAAGGAACAGGAGGACGCGGAAAAGAAGGCCTTGGCCGGAGACGTCAAGGCGTCCTGGGGTGACCAGATGCGCTCCTACGTCCTCAACCCGTACCAGATGGTCAAAGATCTGCGAACGGAACATGAAGTAGGCAACACCTCAGCAGTCCTGGACGGCGACATCGATGACTTCATTGACGCCGGCATCCGTTGGCGTACAGGCAACCGCAACGCGGCAGCCGGCTAGGACGGAGAAGGGCGGAGTCCGGTTCGCGCCAACGCTCTGGATTCCGCGACACACCCTCCAAAGCCCGGTAAATCCGGGCTGCCCGTGCGTATAGTCGAGTGGCCGGTGCTCTCACTTCCCCCATCGAAAGCCCGCGCTCCGGCTGTTGGACTGGGCGACTATGTCATGTCCGGCGGGGTTCTAAAGGGCCATGATCAGATTTGAGAATGTCACCAAGGTCTACGAGCAGAATGCCCGACCGGCGCTCGACTCTGTCAGCCTTGAGATCAACCGCGGCGAATTCACCTTCCTCGTAGGTGCTTCGGGCTCAGGCAAGTCCACTTTTCTTCGCTTGATCCTGAAGGAAGACAAAGCCTCGTCCGGGTCTGTGTATGTTGCCGGGCAGAACGTTGCCAACATTTCGAGCTGGCGTGTACCCAAGCTTCGTCGCGGCATCGGCGTGGTGTTCCAGGACTTCCGCCTGCTCCCGCAGAAGAATGTCTTCGCCAACGTTGCCTTCGCGATGCAGGTGATTGGCAAGAGCCGTTCAATAATCCGCGAAACCGTTCCTGAGGTCCTGAAGACTGTTGGCCTGGAGGGCAAGGAGCGGCGCATGCCCCACGAACTTTCAGGTGGCGAGCAGCAACGTGTGGCCATCGCCCGCGCCGTCGTAAACCGTCCCGGCATCCTGCTGGCTGACGAACCGACCGGCAACCTGGACCCCATCACCTCGATGGGAATCATGGGAGTCCTGGACAAGATCAACCAGAACGGCACCACAGTAGTCATGGCAACCCACGACGACGACATCGTCAATGAAATGCGCCGCCGGGTGGTGGAGCTCAAGAACGGCAAGGTTATTCGGGACGAAGCCAAGGCGCTCTACACCTCGATGATTCCGGTGGTTGGCGAATCGCGCCGCCTGCGGGATGCCAGCGGCGAGGAACTCAACCGTGCACAGGGGGCGCAGCTGTGAGGCTCCTGTTCATCCTGGGGGAAATCGGCAGTGGCTTGCGCCGGAACCTTTCCATGGTCATTTCAGTGGTCCTGGTAACGTTCGTTTCCCTGACATTCGTCGGTGCGGCCGGCATGCTGCAGATGCAGATCAACCAGATGAAGGGCTACTGGTACGACAAAGTCCAGGTGGCGGTCTTCCTTTGCAACGACGGTTCGACGGCGGTGGGCTGCGCTTCGGGTCCGGCCACCCAGGAGCAGCAGGAAAACCTGCAGGCCATGCTTGAGTCGCCGGCGGTCAAGCAATACATCAACGATTTCCAGTTCGAATCCCAGGCTGAGGCTTACACGCACTTTAAGGAACAGTTCTCCAATTCACCGATTGTGGATTCGGTGTCCGAGGACCAGCTGCCGGCTTCCTTCCGGATCAACATGAAGAACCCGGAAAAGTACCAGATCATCAGCGAGACGTTCTCCTCCCAGCCGGGAGTCGAGACGGTCAGCGACCAGCGGCAGGTTTTGGAGCGCATCTTCTCCTGGATGAACGGTGCGTCGGTTGCTGCGATGGGCGTAGCCGTGGTCATGATCTTCTGCGCAGTGCTTCTCATTACCACCACCATCCGGCTTTCTGCCTTCAGCCGACGCCGGGAAACCGGGATCATGCGGCTCGTTGGAGCATCCAAAACGGTCATCCAACTCCCGTTCATCCTGGAGGGTGTTATCGCTGCCGTTGTGGGGGCAGTCCTAGCCTCGGTCACGCTCTGGTTGATGGCGCACTTCTGGCTTAATGGTGAGCTGTCGACACAGTTCCTCAACACCCCCTTTATTTCCTCCACCCAGGTGCTGGTGATCGCGCCCGTGCTGATTGCCTTGGGTGCGGGTTTGGCTGGGATATCCTCGCTTTTGACCCTCCGCAAGTATTTGAAGGTCTAGCGATGACCGCCCAAGCCCGATCACCCTTCATGCTGACAACCGAAAAGGACTCCTGATGACCGCGTTGGACCCGATCTCCCTGCGCCGGCGCTTTGCGTCGGGCAATGCTCGGATCATGGGTGCCGTGCTTGCTGTGGGTCTGGCTGTCAGCCTCCTGTCGGGCGCGCCCGCTGCCCAGGCCGACAACCTTGAAGACCAGCAGGCCGCACTTGAAGCTGAAGCCGCCAGGGTTCAGGCATCCCTGGAGTTTGTCGATGCCAACATCGCCAAGGCTGCCGGCGACCTGGTGATCTACCAGGGCCGCCTTCCCGGAGCCCAGCAGGCGCTGCTTGAGGCGCAGGGCCGGGTGGCGAGTGCGGTCAAGGAAGTTGAAGCTCTGGCGGCCAGGGTTGAACTTGCCCAGCAAAACAAGGCCAAGATCACCGAGCAGTTGGAAAGTGATAAACAGAAGATCACTGATACCAAGAAACTGATCGGTCAGATCGCCTCCCAGGCTTACAAGTCCGGTGGTGTTCCCACCAACATCGCCCTTCTGTTCGGGTCCAGTGAGTCCGGCAACCTGACCGAGTCCATGGACTTGGCTGACCAGGCCATGCGCAGCCAGAACGCCGCCATGACCAAGCTGACCCAGCAGAACGCCACGAACGTGAATTCCCAGGCACGGCTGGTAGCCGTCGAAGAAGAGATCCAAGATCTCAAAGCAAAAGCAGACGCTGCGCTTGACCGGGAGAAATCGGCAAGGGACGAGGCTGCGAACAAGAAAGCCGAAGTCGACAAGCTCATTGAAGACACCACGCGCCTGAATGGGCAGCTTCAGGCTGCCAAACCGGGTATCGAAGCCAATCTGGCCCGCGTCAAGGCTGAGCAGAACACCGTGGCCGCTGAAATCGTAGAGCGCGACCGGAAACTCAGGGAAGCCTGGGAAGCGGAGCAGCGCCGTCTTGCTGAAGAGGCTGCCGCAGCGGCCGCAGCCGCAGCAGCGGCCCAAGGCCGTCCGGCCCCACCAGAGCAGCCGTACGTTCCACCGGCAGCAGGATCGCCGTCCGCCTTCGGACTGCGTCACCCCTTTGCCAGTTATGTTCCCATCACCTCCGGATTCGGCTGGCGCGCAACGCCCCCGGGTACCATCGACTTCTACGGTACGGGTGGCTACATGCACACCGGCATCGACTTTGGCGCGGCATGTGGCACTCCGGTCTACGCGGCGGCTGCAGGCGAGGTCTTCAACTCAGGATGGAACTCAGCCGACGGCGGTGGATGGCGTGTGAAGCTGTCCCATGGCGTAGTCCAGGGCAATTCGCTGACCACCATCTACTACCACAACAGCAGCATTGTGGTGTCGAACGGCCAACGCGTTTCTGCCGGCCAACTGATCGCCTACTCGGGAAGCACCGGTAACTCGACCGGTTGCCATGCGCACTTCGAAACGTGGTTGAACGGTTCCGCTGTGGATCCCATGAACCTCCTCTAGTGTGTGGGGAGTGCTCGGGAGGCCCCCGGCACTGGCGTACACTAGTTGAAATCCGCATCTAACAAGGAGTTCTACCGTGCCCAAGGAAAGTGGCCGTAAGGTAGTGGCCACCAATCGGAAGGCCCGGCATAACTACCATGTCCTGGACACCTATGAGGCCGGCATCGCCCTCATGGGAACAGAAGTGAAGTCCCTTCGTGAAGGCCATGCCTCCATGGTGGACGGCTTCTGCACCTTCTACAACGACGAGTTGTGGATGGAAGGTATCCATATCCCTGAGTATCACCAAGGGAGCTGGACCAACCACGCCGCGCGCCGGCGTCGTAAGCTCTTGCTTCATCGCGATGAACTGGACAAAATCTCGCAGAAGATCCGCGAGTCCGGCTTCACCGTGGTGCCGCTCCAGTTGTACTTCCTGGATGGCCGCGCCAAGGTGGAAATCGCCATTGCCCGAGGCAAAAAGGATTACGACAAGCGCCAAACGCTGCGTGAGCAGCAGGACAAGCGCGAATCGCTGCGTGAGTTGCGGGAGCGCAACCGCCGGTAGCGCCACGCCCACCGCGCCCGTGGAATGTTCCACCGGATGCATGCGTTATGATGAGTAGTCCGAAGGGAATTCGACAAGGTCGATGTTCCAGTCGGGTTTGGTAACAAAATACGGGGATGATCGGTTTCGACGATGTTAGTCGCGACAGGTGAAGCGGGCCGAGGATGCAGAATTATCTCGTAAACGCTGTCTGCAAACCAATAAGTGCCGAATCTAAGCGCACTGACTTCGCTCTCGCTGCCTAAGCAGTAAGACAGTCCGTCAGCCCGGGGTTGCTATCGCCCCGGTTCCTGGCGTCATTTAGATAGCCACTGCTGTTTGCCTTCGTCATTGAGGTAAACGGGACTTTTAGATGACTGGGCCCGGATCAGCCACCTGTTCGCAGGATGGCTGGGGCCGAGAAAATCCGACGCGAACTGCGCCCGGAGAAGCCCTGACAAAACGACATCGGACGGGGGTTCAATTCCCCCCATCTCCACCCACGGAAAGCCCTCGGATCATCGTGATCCGGGGGTTTTTCCATGCCCGAACGCACCAAGGCAGGACACTTCCACGTTCACCCACGGCGTACTGTCCGCAGGACTATCAGCCAAGGGCCGGCGGTTGAACTGGATAAGCGCCGAACCACGGCGGAGCGGTGGCAGGAGGCATGTGATGAGCACTGAACCGGACTTCGAACTGCAAGTCCCTGACGACGACGAGCAGGCCATGGATGCGTACTCGAAGATCGTGGTCCGGGTTGCGGAATCTGTGACACCCCACGTCGCCGCCATCGAGATGACCAGCACCGGCCGGAGGGGCCAGATCCGCAAGGGCAGTGGCTCGGCCGTGGTCTTCACCGGCGATGGATACATGCTGACGAACGCCCATGTAGTGGCTGGTATCCGGTCCGGCCGGGCTGTGTTCGCCGACGGGAGACACACGGACGTGGAGTTGGTGGGCGCGGATCCTTTATCCGATCTCGCCGTGGTCCGTGGCGTGAAGTCCACGCCGCCTCCGGCAGTGCTGGGCAATGCCGAAATCCTGAAGGTGGGCCAGTTGGTGATCGCCGTGGGAAACCCGCTGGGTCTGGCCGGCTCGGTGACTGCGGGCGTCGTCAGTGGGTTGGGCAGGTCCATTCCCGTCAGGGCGGGCGAACACCAGCGGGTCATCGAGGATGTGATCCAAACCGACGCTGCCCTGAATCCGGGGAATTCCGGCGGAGCCTTGGCCGATACTCGCGGCCGCATCGTGGGCATCAACACCGCGGTAGCAGGATTGGGCCTGGGTTTGGCCGTGCCCATCAACACCACCACTCAGCGCATTATCGCGTCCCTGCTGAGGGATGGCCGGGTGCACCGTGCGTATTTGGGCTTGGTGAGCACGCCAATTCCCCTGGATGCAAGTGCCGTTGTACGGACGGGGCAGAAGGAAGGCTTGCGGGTGGTAGAGGTGATTCCACAGTCTCCAGCGGAGCTGTCCGGACTTCAACCCGGGGACATCGTGCTCCGCGCCCAGGGACGGGCTGTGTCCAGTGCCGAGAGCCTGCAGAAGTTGTTGTTCGAAGAGGCCATTGGCCAACCCTTCCCCCTGACCGTGCTGCGGGAGGGGAAACCAGTGCAGATTCTTGCGGTGCCCTCCGAGATGGTCCAGCCGTGAACGGAGGCTAGGCCTTGCTCTCCGGAACATCGACGACGCCCACGAAGCGGCTGCCGACCCCCTCGTATTCGCTGCGTACTTCCCCGAGGAAGAGCTTGGGAAGGTCACTGCTCCGGTGGGTACCGCAATAGACGAAGGAAAAGTCCGGCCACCACTTTTTGGGCCTAATGGCCTCGGAATAGCCGCACACGGCACAGGTCAGATGGACCCAGACGGGGCGTTTGCCGGTACGGTTGGCGCGCGACTGCACCAACCAAGCGGGGGGATTGTCTTGCATGTCGCGGAGTTCGGCTTCGGAAAGCCTGGACGGAATACCGTGGCGCTGTGCCATTTCCATCGAAATATCAAGGGCCAATGCGGCATCACGTCTGCTGATCACCACTCAACGATACGGGACTTCACGGGCGTAGGCTGTGCTCATGACTGACGCTGCCGCGCTTCTGCCGAGTACTCCGCTACAGAAACGCGTGCTGGTGGTGGCGATCGTGGCGTCGTTCATCGCCATCCTCGATGGTTTTGTGGTCAATCTCGCACTGCCTGCCATCGGCAGGGAGCTCGGTGGCGGCCTGGTCATCCAACAATGGGTAGTAGACGCGTACCTGCTGACCTTGGGTGCGTTGATCCTGGTGGCCGGCTCGTTGTCCGACCATTTCGGCAGGGCGCGAATCCTCGAATGGGGCCTGGCGGGTTTCGCGGTGACCTCGGTCTTGTGTGGGCTGGCGTGGTCCGGCGAAGTCCTGGTGGTGTCGCGGGCACTGCAGGGTATTGCAGGGGCCCTCCTGGTCCCCAGTTCGCTGGCCATGATTATTACGTCGTTCACCGGTCCGGCCCAATCCAAAGCAATCGGCCAGTGGTCCGGCTGGACCAGCGCTGCGGCCATCGTGGGTCCGGTGATTGGCGGCATGGCGGTGGACCTGCTTTCCTGGCGGGTCATCTTCTTCATCAATGTCATTCCCGCCGTTGCCATTTGGCCCATGCTCGCAGGTCTCCGGGCATCCGACGCCGCGAGGGACAAGAGCAAACATATTGACTACCTCGGAGCCGTCCTGGCCATGGTGGGCCTCGGTGGCCCTGTGTTTGCGTTCATCGAACAGAGCCGCATGGGCTGGGGGAGCGTGCAGGTGTGGTTGCCTCTGGTGGCCGGCATCGCAGCCATGGTGCTTTTCCTGCTCCATGAGGCAAGGACTGCCGAGCCCATGCTGCCACTCAGGCTCTTCGCGATCCGCAACTTTGGGTGGGGCAACCTGGCAACGCTGGCCATTTACGGTGGAATTTCCCTGGGGTTCTTTGTTTTGGGCATCTATCTTCAGCAAGTTGGGGGGATGGCTGCCACTATGGCGGGCATCGCCCTGCTGCCTGGCACCGTCATCCTCATGCTGTGTGCCTCGTATTTTGGTGGCTTGGCAGGGAAGTACGGGCCCCGATGGTTCATGACCGTGGGTCCGCTGCTGTGTGGTGTGGGCTTCCTGATGTCGTTGTCGGTCCAGGAGCCGTTGAATTATTGGACACAGGTACTGCCGGGCCAGATTGTTTTCGGAGTGGGATTGGCTACCTTGGTGGCGCCCCTGACAGCCGCCATTCTTGGTGCTGTCCCGCCCGAGGAGGCGGGAATTGGTTCGGCGGTCAACAACGCCGTTGCCCGCATTGCCGGCTTGATCACCATTGCCTTCGCGGGACTGATCGTGGGGCCGATCTTCAGCCGCGATGGTTTGTACAACGCCCTGTTGGTCACAGCCGCACTGTTCCTGACCGGGGCAGTAGCTTCCGCCGTCGGGATAAGAAATCCGCCCAAGGGGGCGGCGATTGCCGCTGACGGGCAACCTGATGCAGCGTCCGACGACGGCGGGGCGGCCGGGCATCCCGGCTGAGCTCCGGCCGGGGTTGGGTCAGCGGGCGGGAAGGACGCAGCCCTCGTGGGCTTCAGCGCTCTGGACCCAGAGTGCGGACGTGACTTCGTCGGCGAGATCGAACTCGCGGCCTGAGGTGCCGCTCCCAATCCGCACCACCAGTGCTCCGCCGAAAGGTTTGCGGCCGACCACTTCAACCGGGGCGTCGAGGGTGATCTCTTCCGCTGCCAGGTATCTGAGGAGATCCGGGTTTTCGTCGCTGATCCTGGTGATACGCCCGGAGTGGCCTTGGTCCAGTTCAATCATGCGGTAGGCGTGCGGCAGTTCAACGGAGCCATCCGCCGAAGGGATCGGATCACCGTGCGGGTCCCTGACGGGGTGGCCAAGTTTGTCGGACATGCGCTCGATGAAGGTATCCGACACTGCATGCTCCAGCATCTCAGCTTCGTCGTGGACCTCATCCCAGCTGTACCCGAGTTCTTCCACCAGATAGGTCTCAATGAGGCGATGCCGGCGCACCATGGCCAATGCCAGGCGCATGCCCGCCGGTGTCAGGCGAATGGCGCTGTAGGGCTGGTGGTCCACCAGTCCCTGGTCCTTGAGCTTGCGGACCATTTCAGACACGGAGGAATTAGCCACACCCAGGCGCTGGGCAAGCTGGGAGGACGTTATCGGCTTGTCTTGCCACTCTGTGTACGAGTAGATGACCTTGACGTAGTCCTCAATCGAGGAGGAGGGCGTACTGGTCTTCACACCTCAAGCCTACCGTGGCCGCGCAGCGCGCACCTTGAACGCCCGCCAGGTCTGCGTCACGTACGGCAGTGGAACGCTGTCTCCCGGTGCGTGCCCCAGATGCTCGTAGAGGTACCACTCCAGGTTGCCCATGACTTTCGCCCTGGTGGCGTCGTTGGCGCGGAGATAATAGCTCCGCGACTTGGTCAGCTCCATGATGTCTTCGGGCGTCAAGGCATCCGACCAGCGGGTGAAGTGGCTTTCCGCGCCGGAAAATTCCGGGCCGATCAGTGGACGGAACCCTGGCTTGTGGACGTCTCCGGCATGCATGATGCGCGAGAGCCGATGAACCCAGGGCACGTCGGTATCCAGCTGGTTCCAGACCAGTCCCAAGGTCCCGTGCGGCCGGAGGATACGGGCTATCTCGGTGCTCGCGGCCAGTGGGTCGCACCAATGCCAGGCCTGGGCAACACTGACGACGTCGAATGCTGAGTCCGTCAGTCCTGTTGCTTCAGCTGTTCCCTCCAGCGCGGTGACGTGCGGCTGGGACTTGCGCAGCTGCTCCAGCATGTCGGTGGAAGGGTCGACGGCGGCAACGTCCAGTCCGCGCTCCACGAGGAGGGCCGTGAACTTGCCAGTACCCGCTCCGAGATCCGCAGCAGTCGTGGCCCCCTGGGGAACAAGCCATTCGACGGACTCCCGGGGATAACCGGGCCGCACTCGATCGTAGTGCTCGCCACCGTCCTGGAAGCTCTGGCCGAACTCGTTCCGACGGTCAGCGTGGAGCTTGGGACCATGCGGTCCGGCGGGTCCGGGAACGCCGGGCCGTCCGCTGGAGGCGGCCGGAGAGGGCAATGCCACCAAAAACTCCTTCACAGGGTCGCCAAAAGATACCCTACGAATTTACCGCAGCCGCGGTAAAGCGCGTTTAGTCAACAGTGCAAGGAGCAGCGCCTGCAGTGCCGGGCGTGTTGGGCGCCCATTCCGGGTAGGTCCGGTGGTCGTTGGCAGGTACCCAGCGGCCCTCGTCCACCACATAGTCCCAGCCCAACCCGTTGCGCTTAAGCCCCTCGATGCCTGCGAGCAGCCTCGTGGCGTCCTCCAACCGGGAGCCGACGCCAAAGCTGGCACGCAAGGAGCCTGAGGGAAGTCCGAGTCGCTTGAGCAGTGGGTGGGCGCAGAAGCGTCCATCCCGGAGGCCAACTCCGTGCTCGGCGGCCAGATACGCCGCCACCAGTCCGGCGTCGAATCCTTCCACGGAGAAGTTGACCACACCGATGGTGTCATCTGAGTCAGTGAAGATCTGGTGCACGGTCACGCCGTCGATGGCCTCCAAGCCATCCACCAGGTACCTGCGGATGGCGGCTTCATGGGCGTGCCACGCCTCCTGGTCCAGCCCGGCGAGGACCTGGGTGGCCCGGGCGAGGGTTGCGGCACCCAGGACATTGGGGGAGCCGCCTTCGTGGCGGGCAGGGCCCGTTGCCCAGCTCACCGAGTCGAGGCGGGCTTCACGGACGGCGCCGCCACCAGCCAGGTGGGGGATCCCGGCGTCGAGCCAGTCCGGGCGGCCCACTACGACGCCTGCGCCGAAGGGGGCATACAGCTTGTGACCGGAGAACACCACGTAGTCAACGTCGTCCTCCGTGATGTTGATCCGGCGGTGGGGTGCCAATTGGGCGGCATCCACGACGATCCTGGCACCGTATTCGTGCGCCAGTGCAGCGAGTTCTGCGATCGGCAGGATTTCACCTGTCACGTTGGAGGCGCCAGTGACGGCGAGCAGGCTGACCCCGCCTTGGGCCAATTCATCGCGGAGCTTGTCCACCGTGGCGGTCAACGTGGAGGCCGCTACGACGCTGCGGTGCGGGACACCCTGCCAAGGAAGAAGGTTGGCGTGGTGTTCGATGTCCAGATAAACGACTTCCCCGGAGAAACGGCCGTCAATCTGCGGAAGGCAGCCTGCCAGGAGATTCAGGGAGTCTGTGGTGTTTCGCGTGAAAATCACGGAATCGTCGGGACGCCCGCCGACGAACTCACGGACAATACTGCGCGAATTCTCATAGACCGAGGTGCTGATCTGGGACGCAAAGCCCGCGCCGCGGTGAACGCTGGCGTAGTAAGGAAGGACCTCGTTGAGGTAGGCCGAGACGATGGTCAGGGCCGGAGCCGATGCGCCGTAGTCCAGATTCGCATAGCGGACGTGGCCGCCCTGGATCAGCGGTGCCTGCAGCTCAGCGCCAGTGACGGCGGCGAGTGGCCGTGCAGCGGGAGCTGCCTGAGACGGGGTTTCACCGGCGAAAGCCGGGATGATGTTTGAGTCGAACGTAACTGTGCTCATGGGACCTCACTCAAGAGGGATCCCCGGAGGGGGATCCGCGCTTGCCGCATCCGTTCCGGACCGGCCGGGTCGTCACCCGGGGCACCCCGCCGCGAATGGAGGGTTGCCGGCCAGCAAACCGGGGTTTAGCGCTGGCACTCGTGACCTGTAAAAAAGGTTAGGGCACCTCCAGTGGCCCCTCCAAAGTCGCTTCGCTTTGTTAAGCACTTTGTTACGCCGGGTTGTAAATCGCCGATCTGGCGAAGAAAAAACGGCGGACGCCTCCAAAAGGAGGCTTCCGCCTTCGAATATTCGGTGAAAAGCAGCGTGCGTGCCCTGAAACGAACCTGCCTAGAGCAGGTCGTCCAGGCCCGGGTTGAGCCGCTTGAGGACTTCCGAGTGAAGGATGGAGTTGGTGGCCAGCGCGTTGCCGCCGAACGGACCGTCGTCGCCTTCCAGGGAGGTGAAACGGCCACCGGCCTCCGTAACGATCGGGACGAGGGCTGCCATGTCGTACAGGTTCAGCTCAGGCTCGCACGCGATGTCCACTGCACCCTCGGCCACCAGGCAGTATGACCAAAAATCGCCGTAGGCCCGGGTTCGCCATACATCCTCTGTGAGCCCCAGGAACTCATCCAGGTTTCCGCGGTCCTTCCACCCGGACAGGCTTGAGTAGGACAAGGAGGCATCGGACAGGCGGGAAACGTTGGAGACCTTCAAACGGGTGGCCGCGGCAAGGGACCGGCCCATGTAGGCGCCCATGTCCTTGGCAGCCCACCAGCGTTTTCCCAAGGCGGGTGCACTGACGACGCCAACCACGGGTTCACCCTCATCAACCAATGCGATCAATGTTGCCCACACCGGTACGCCCCGGACAAAGTTCTTGGTCCCGTCGATGGGATCAATGATCCAACGCCGTGAGCCGTGTCCGCTGCTGCCAAACTCCTCGCCAAGGACAGCATCCCGGGGGCGGGACCGGGAGAGCTGACCCCGGATGGCTTCCTCCGCTGCTTTGTCGGCGTCAGTGACAGGTGTGAGGTCTGGCTTGGTTTCGATCTTCAGGTCCAGGGCCTTGAAGCGGTCCATGGTCTGGGCATCGACTGAGTCAGCGAGGACGTGGGCAAGGCGCAGGTCATCGTTGTAGGTGGAAACGGGATGGGTCATGCCACCAAACTATCCTGAAACGTTCGCTGCAGCGGGGACGTGAAGCCGCAACGATCAGTTGACGGTGCCCAGTTCCTTGGTCTCTTTTGCTTCCATCCGGGGGTCGGCACCGAGCAACCGGCGCAACGAGGCCAACCGTGCTGCTCCTGAAGGTCCTGCATGGCCGTTGTTCACCCACGGATCCAGGCCGCAGTTGATGGCCGTGGCGTCGTGCTTGCATCCCCGCTCACAGGCTTCGGTTCCTGGTTCAAGATCCGGGAAGGAATGCAGAATCCGGTCAGGGTCCACATGGGCCAGGCCAAAGGACCGGATGCCCGGGGTATCGATGATCCAACTGCCGGCCGGGGCGTCGGCGAGTTTCAGGGCCAAAGCGGAGGAGGACGTATGCCGGCCACGGCCTGTCACGGCGTTAACGCCGCCGGTGGCCCTCTCCGCCCCTGTCAGCGCATTGACCATGGTGGACTTGCCCACGCCCGAGTGGCCGAGCATCACGGTGACCTTGCCGCCGAGGTGGGAGCGCAACTGGGCTACGGCGTCGCGGTCCAACCGTGCGGACAGGCCGTCATCGGAGCGGGCGTCGATGCCGCCTGCTTCGGAGTCCGCCGTGCGGCTGATGATGACGGGGAAGTCCAGGCTGAGGTAGTTGGCAAGCAATTCTGCCGGATCCTTGACGTCCGCCTTGGTGATGAGCAGCAACGGCTCAATGCCGGCGTCGTAGGCTGCCACCAAGGCGCGGTCGATGAATCCGGTGCGCGGTTCAGGGTTGGCGGCTGCAACAACAATGACCAACTGGTGGGCGTTGGCCACCACTACGCGTTCGATGGGGTCGGTGTCGTCCGCGCTGCGTCGCAGGAGGGTTCGTCGTTCTTCCACCCGGACCAGCCGCGCCAGCGTGTCCGGCGAACCGGAGACGTCCCCCACTAAAGCGACGAAGTCCCCGGGTACTACCGGGTTACGCCGCAGTTCGCGGGCGCGCGCAGCGATGACGACGCGTGCGTTCGCGGAATCCTCGTCCACAATCGCCCTGTACCGTCCGCGGTCAACGGTGATGATCCGCCCGATAACGGCGTCGTCATGGCTGGGCCTGTCCTTGGTCCGTGGCCTGGACCCTTTTTTGTTGGGTCGGATCCGGACGTCGGATTCGTCCCAGGAGCGTGCATCGCGGCCCATGGTCAGTTTTGTGCCCCATCCGTGCTGGAGATGGTCCCCACCATTCGGGCCCAGATTTCCGGGAACTCCGGCATGGTCTTGGACGTGGTGGCGATGTCTTCCACTTGGACGCCTTCCACGGCGAGGCCCAGGATGGCGCCGGCAGTGGCCATGCGGTGGTCGGCATAGCTGTGGACCACTCCGGCGTGCAGAGCCGCGGGGCGGATGATGAGGCCATCGGCGGTCTCTTCGGCGTCACCGCCCAGGGAGTTGATTTCAGCAACGAGTGCCGCAAGCCGGTCCGTTTCATGGCCACGGAGATGGGCAATCCCCGTCAACCGCGAGGGGCCGGCAGCCAGAGCGCACAAGGCGGCAACGGTGGGCGCGAGTTCGCTGGTTTCGTCGAAGTCGGCGCCCTTGATGACCGGTCCGCCGGTCACGGAGAGGGTTCCGTCCTCCATAGTGACGCTGGCTCCCATGGTGGCCAGGATGGTCCGCCACATATCGCCAACCTGGGTGGTGCCTTCCGGCCAATTGGTGACCCGTACTGTGCCCTGTGTTGCCAAGGCTGCGGCCAGGAAGGGGCCGGCGTTGGAAAGGTCCTGCTCGATCCTCTGGTCAAAGGCGTGGATGGGCCCGGGGGAGACCCGCCAGTGGTTGGGTACGGAGTCATCCACGGTGACGCCCACGCTGCGGAGGACCTCCACGGTCATGGTGATGTGGTCCAGGCTGGGTACAGGCTTGCCGACGTGCTCCAAGTGGAGGCCATCGGTAAAACGGGCGCCGACCAACAGCAGGGCGGACACAAACTGCGATGACGCGCTGGCATCGATCACTAAGTGGCCGCCCCGGACTTCGCCGGTGCCGTCCACCATGAAGGGAAGGGCCGACGGCGTCCTGCCGCCTTCGGCTGCCACGGAAACGCCGAGGGCGGTCAACGCCTCGATGATGGTGCCCATCGGCCTGTTGCGGGCGTGGGGGTCGCCGTCGAAGACGGTAGTTCCCTTGCGCAGGGCCGCCAGCGGAGGTACGAACCGCATGACCGTGCCGGCGAGGCCGCAGTCAATGGCTGTCCCGGCGCTTGGGGCGGCGGGATCCATCGGGGTGATCTCAAGGTCAGGGCCGTAGTCGCCGTCGCCGGGAACCTCCGTGACCGTGGCCCCCAACTGCCGCAAAGCCTGGATCATGAGTGCGGAATCACGGGAATGCAGCGGAGCCCGCAGCCGTGAGGGACCATCCGCCAAAGCCGCCAACACCAGGAACCGGTTGGTCAACGACTTTGAACCAGGTACCGTCACCGTGGCATCCACGGGCCCTTTGGCGTAGGGCGCCGGCCAGAGAGGCAGCGCAGCGGCTTTGCTTGGTCCGGTATTTGCGGCGGTGGTCCCCGTCATGCTTCCTTATGCTCCAACTGCGTTGTCTACGGCCTTGCGTACTGCTTTGTCTGCCCGCTTGATCTGCTTGCCCGTCACCTTTTTGGCGTCGGCAGCCAAGTGCTCCGCGCGCCAGGCAATGCTGGGGCGTCCCTCGGTATCAACCGAGGCAAGAAGGACCCCGCCTGTCAGGGAAATATTCTTCAGCAACTGGGCCTTGCGTGCGCTCCGCCCTTCCTTGGTGCTGATATCCGCTGATCGCCATTCGACGTAGGAGTTCAACGCCGATGTGACAGCCAGCACCGTTGCGGCAAAACGGGTGAGCTTCCCAAGCCCGAGCAATGCGCCGGCCCCCAACTGGGCGCCTCCAAGGACGCGCGCGAGGGTCTTCTCATCGGCTTTGAAGGGCAGCGATTCCGAGGCCCGTCGAAGGACGGGCGAGAGCTGCTTGGCGGTATCGTCTGCGTTCCTGAGCTTGTCAAGGCCTGCGACGACGAAGCTGGACGCGAGCATGGGCCGCGCGAGAAAACGGATAACAGACATGTCTTGCCTCCTGGATGGCTTGCCACACTATGTCAATGGGTCTTGTGTTCAAGGGGTGCAGTCTGCTCTAGTCTTGCACCTTTGCGGAATATTTACCCACCGGCGGCCGTTGTGAACTAGTGGTGCGGTGGAGACCGGACTGCGGCACGGTGTTGCCGCCTTGGTGAACGGAGTTGATTTTTTGACTTTGGTTAAGGACCGTGTGGTTCTACCGGAGCGCGGGTACGGCACACAGCCGGATTCCCCGCAGCTGACAGTAGACTTGGCAACGATGAGCACCACGGAACCGGCCGCAGCGGCCATGTACCAGGCGGCCGGCGCGGAAGACGCAGTGGCCGCACCCGACGTCGATGTCGCTTCGGAGACTCCCGAGCAGCGGCGTGCGCGTTTCGAGCGCGACGCCATGCAGTATGTGGACCAGTTGTATTCGGCAGCCATGAGGATGGCACGAAACCCTTCGGATGCGGAGGATCTGGTTCAGGAGGCCTATACCAAGGCATTTTCGGCTTTCCACCAGTACAAGCCAGGGACCAACCTCAAAGCGTGGCTGTACCGCATCCTGACCAACACCTATATCAACCTCTACCGGAAGCGGCAGCGTGAGCCGCTGCAGTCCAACTCGGACACGATCGAGGACTGGCAGTTGGCCAAGGCTGAGTCGCATACTTCTGCGGGGTTGAGGTCCGCGGAAACTGAGGCGCTGGACCACTTGCCGGACTCCGACGTCAAGAACGCATTGCAATCCATCCCGGAGGAATTCCGGCTGGCTGTCTACTTCGCGGACGTCGAGGGCTACGCGTACAAGCAGATATCTGAAATTATGAACACTCCCATCGGCACGGTCATGTCACGGTTGCACCGCGGCAGGAAGATGCTGCGGGACATGCTGGCGGACTACGCCACCGAACGGGGCTTCAGGGCCCACACCGAAGACCAGGCCGCGGCCGGAAGCAACAATCAGGAGAAAGAGAAATGAGCGACTGCCAGGGATTGGGCGATTGCGACGATACGCGAATGCAGCGGATCTACGAATACCTCGACGGCGCGTTGACCCGCGAGGACCTCACTGAGATCAAGCAGCACCTGGACACCTGTGAGGAGTGCTCCGAGCAGTATGACCTCGAGTGCCTCATCCGTACCATGGTCAAACGGTCGTGCACCGAGTCAGCCCCGGAGAACCTTAAGAACTCGATTCTGGACAGGATTCACTCCATCAAGCCGGTAGAAGCCTGATCCCAGCGGACGCAAACGCCAAGGGCCCCGGAAACCGCATGGTTTCCGGGGCCCTCGCTCTTAAGCCTGTGACACTAAGCCGCTGGCTTAGGTGTTGGGACGCTTGCCGTGGTTCGCGCCGCCGCGCTTACGGTCACGACGCTTACGTGCACGCTTGCTCATAGCTGGCCTCCTTCAATGATTGATACTCAATAGAGCTGCCCTCCAGTTTCGCACATCCGGGTGCCGGGTCGCGAACCGGGAACGTTGTTGCGCCGGCAGAAGCCAACTCCACGTCAATTGCGCAGCGAGTTCCTGATCGAGATGCGCGCCTGGTCCAGTACCGTACGCACTGTTTCCAGTGCCAAAGGCGTCAGCGGTTGTGAGGCACCGTGCAGGCGCAGCTCCACCCGGATATCGTCCCTGAACGACTGGACCATGAGCTCGGCTTCCTTCACCAGGCGCTGGCCCTCAGGGGTGTAGCCGCCGGGCCGGCTCCGGAAAGGTGGTGAGGTTGCGGTGGTGCGGGCCGCTTCAGCAGTGGCCGCAAGGTCCGCCCGCAGGCCCCGCATATTGGTCCGGATATCTTCGCGCAAGTTGTCGGCGAGCCGCCTGACGGAGGCGGAAATGGTGTTTTCGACGTCGGCCAACTCGTCCCTGCGGCCATCAAGTTCGGCGAGGCCCGCGTCGGTGATGAAGTATTTGGTGCGGCGGCCCTCGGTCTCGGTGGCTACCAAGCCCTCTTCCTCCAGCTTGCCCAGGCGCGGATAGATGGTCCCTGCGCTGGGGGAGTACGTCCCGCCAAACCGGTCGCCCAAGGCCTTGATCAATTCATAGCCGTGCTTGGGGCCTGCTTCGAGCAACGCCAACAGGTACAGGCGCAGGGCTCCGTGTGCAAAGACGGGAGGCATCAGAGGCCCGCTTCCCCGGGGATCGGGTGGTTGTTGTCCTGTGCCGGTGCTGACCCGTGCATGATGTAGGTCTTGCCGGAGACCGTGTTGGTGCGCACCAGCATGAGCTTTTCGTCCGGGCCTACAATCGTGTGCACGTTGCTGCCGGGTTGGGCATACATCTGGTCGTCGATCACTACGGTTCCGCTGGCTGACTTGGCCACAATGTCCAGGCCGACGTCGTGGGGAAGCCTGATGGTCAGGTCGCCGGAGACGGAGTTCGCCCCGAGGTCGTTGGTATAGTCCTGGAGATCGAAGCTGAGGTCACCGCTGACAGTGCTGGCCCGGACGTTCTTGAACTTGCCCGAAGCGGTCACTTCGCCTGAGACGCTCTTGGCGGTCAGAACGCCGTCGTGGTTCCTGACGATGACCTCGCCGCTGACGGTGTTCACGTGCAACTCGCCCCTGGTTCCATCTGCCATAACGGAGCCTGAGACGGTGTTCAGGCGTGTCCGGCCGCTGATCCCGGATACCAGGCCGTCGCCGCTGACCGTTCCCGCCTCGACATCCACACCGGGCGGAAGGGCGATGCCGACAACCACTGAGTTGGTACTGGTGTTGTTGACGGTGCCCATCAGGTTGCGAAACCACCCTTGCGGCCCTTGCAGTTGGTGGCGGACTTCCAAACGGCCGTCCACGAGCGTTACCGTGAGGGGGTCGCCGGTGATTTCGCTGATTTCAATGCGGACAGAAGGCTGGTCGTGGGTCATAACGTCAAAGCGGCCCTTGACGATTCCCAGTTTCAGAGAGCGGACATCTTCCACATCAATGGTTTGAGGGCCGGTGACGGTCCATAGTTCCTCAGACATAATCCCTCCAAATTGCGATATATCGCGTTTGATAAAATCACGATATATCGCGAATAGCCTGGAGGCAATGGTCTGCTGTCGTGGCTACTCCGGTTGAGCGATGTTAAGCCATTGGAACCAGCCGCGGTGCAGGACGAGCCACGCAATCAATCCGTAGCCGGCCTGGCCCGGTGTTCCCCCATTGGCTGCAAGGTCCGTCCTCCACTGCTCATGATTGAGCAAGGGAGAGAACGTGTCAACGTAGTGGTGGTTGCGCCGCGTGGTGACATCGGCGAAAGCTGTGTTGAGTTCCGCGAGCCGTTTGTTTCGTGCCGGGTCCAGCGTAGGCGGGGGTCCCACCACGAAGACCTCCACGCTGCTGTGCGAGGCTCCGTCGAGGATGTTGGCCAGGTTCAATCGACTGCGCGCCGTGGACAGGCCGAACTCGAGGTCGCGGCCCGAAAGTCCGATCACCAGGCGGTTCTCGTGGGTGTCGCTGAAGCGCCTTCCGGCTTCATCCTGCCACCGGGCGGCCAAGCCCTCAGTGCCTTCCATGGGGCAGGGGAGCGGGAAACTCTCCACTACGACGGCGTCCTGGGGCGTTCGGGCCAGCACTCGTCCGAGCCAGCCCAAGGCGCGGGGATCCCCCAGGCCCGCGAGCAGTTCATCTCCTACAGCTGCGATACGCAGCTTCCTGTCTTCCACGGTTACCTCTTCACACTCGTTACGGTCCTTGCACGGTTTGCCGGATCATCGGCCGGTTCCGGAACCGGATACCTGTTCCATTAAACAGAACTGCCCGGCCTGAGGGGCGCATTCACTCCTCAGACCGGGCAGTTTCGCTCTACTTGCGTTCGAACGCCTGCTTGATCAGGGCATCCTGCTCAGCGGCGTGGCGCTTCATGGAACCGGCAGCCGTGGAGGCAGAGGCCGGACGCGAGACCAAGCGGAGCTTGCGGTCCAGGTCCGGTGCCAGGTTCAGGCCCATGAACGGCCACGGACCCTGGTTGGCAGGTTCGTCCTGTGCCCAAACGATGTCGGCGTTCGGGTACTTGGCCAATTCTGCATCAATCTCAGCCTTGGGCAGCGGGTAAAGCTGCTCAACGCGGATGATGGCAGTGGAGGTATCGCCGGACTTCTGCCGGTTGGACAGGAGGTCGTAGTACAACCTGCCCGAGACCAGGATGACGCGGTCCACGTTGGCCGGCTGAACCTCGGGATCGGCAATGACCGGCCGGAAGCCACCCGTGGTGAAGTCTTCGACGGCGGATGCGGCGCCCTTGAGGCGGAGCAGCTGCTTCGGCGTGAAGATGATCAACGGCTTGCGCGGACGGCTGTAGGCCTGGCGACGCAACAGGTGGAAGTGCGAGGCAGCGGTGGTGGGGTTGGCCACGATCATGTTGTCCTCGGCGCACATCTGCAGGAAACGCTCAATGCGTGCAGAGGAGTGGTCCGGACCCTGGCCTTCATATCCATGCGGAAGCATGAGCACCAGCGATGAGCGCTGGCCCCACTTCTGTTCAGCCGAGGAAATGAACTCGTCAATGATGGTCTGGGCGCCGTTGACGAAGTCACCGAACTGCGCTTCCCACAGGACCAGGGCATCAGGGCGCTCCACCGAGTAGCCGTATTCGAAGCCCATGGCTGCGTATTCGGACAGCAGGGAGTCGTAGATCCACAGCTTGGCCTGGTCATCGGAAAGGTTGCCCAGCGGCAGCCACTCGTTGCCGTTGGCGCGGTCGTGGAAGACGGCGTGACGCTGCACGAACGTACCGCGGCGGGAGTCCTGTCCGGCCAGCCGGACCGGCACGCCCTCCATGATCAGCGAGCCAAAGGCCGCAATCTCGCCGAAGCCCCAGTCGATGCCGCCTTCACGGGACATCTGCTCACGCTTCTCCAGCAGCTGCTTCAGCTTGGAGTGGACCGTGAAGCCATCCGGAATTTCCAGGTGGGCCTTGCCGATGCGGGCAAGGGTTTCAGCGGAAATGGCGGTGGACGCCGGGGAGTTGGTCCCGAAGTCGGCCTGCTGGGCGATGGGACGCTCGATGTCCGAGACAGCTGCGGAATCCGCCGTGATGATCGGAATCGGCGAGGTCTGCGCTGCGTGTGTCTCAGCGAAGACACGCTCCAGGCGCTCCTGGTAGTCGCGGAGCAACTGCTCTGCTTCTTCCTCGGTGATATCACCACGGCCGATGAGCGACTCGGTGTACAGCTTGCGGACGGAGCGCTTGGCTTCGATCAGGTTGTACATGAGCGGCTGCGTCATCGAGGGGTCGTCGCCCTCGTTGTGGCCGCGACGGCGGTAGCAGACCATGTCGATGACAACGTCCTTGTGGAAACGCTGACGGAACTCGTAGGCCAGTTGGGCAACACGCACCACGGCCTCGGGGTCGTCGCCGTTCACGTGGAAGACCGGTGCCTGGATCATCTTGGCAACGTCCGTGGAGTACGTGGACGAGCGCGATGACGACGGCGCCGTGGTGAAGCCAACCTGGTTGTTGACGATCACGTGGATGGTGCCGCCGGTGCGGTAACCACGCAGCTGCGAGAGGTTGAGGGTTTCAGCCACAACACCCTGGCCGGCGAATGCGGCGTCACCGTGGACCATGATGGGCAGGACGGGGAACGACTCGCCCTGATCCAGCCTGTCCTGCTTGGCGCGGACAATGCCTTCGAGGACGGAGTCCACAGCTTCGAGGTGGGACGGGTTGGCGGCGAGGTAGACCTTGGTCTGCTTGCCGTTGTCCGAGGTGAAGGTGCCTTCCGTACCGAGGTGGTACTTGACGTCACCGGAGCCCTGCACGGAGCGGGGGTCCTGGGTGCCTTCGAATTCGCGGAAGACCTGTGCGTAGGTCTTGCCGGCGATGTTGGTCAGCACGTTGAGGCGGCCGCGGTGGGCCATGCCGATGGCAACCTCGTCCAGGCCGTCGTCGGCAGCGTCCGAGATCACGGCGTCGAGCAACGGAATCAGCGACTCGCCACCCTCCAGGGAGAAGCGCTTCTGACCAACGAACTTGGTCTGCAGGAACGTTTCGAAAGCTTCTGCTGCGTTGAGCTTGGAAACGATGCGCAGCTGCTCTTCACGGCTCGGCTTGGAGTAGGGGTGCTCCAGCTGGTCCTGGAACCACTTGCGTTCTGCAGGTTCCTGGATGTGCATGTACTCGATGCCCGTGGTGCGGCAGTAGGCGTCACGCAGGACCCCGAGGATGTCGCGGAACTTGAGCTGCGGCTTGCCGCCGAACCCGCCGGTAGGCCATTCGCGGTCCAGGTCCCACAGCGTGAGGCCGTAGGTGAGGACGTCAAGGTCCGGGTGCTTGCGCTGGACGTACTCCAGGGGATCGGTGTCCGCCATCAGGTGACCGCGGACGCGGTAGGAGTGGATCAGCTGCTGGATGCGGGCAACCTTGTTGATCTCGTCGGCAGGATCCACCTGGAGGTCCGGGCTCCAGCGGACGGGTTCGTAGGGAATACGCAGGGCTTCAAAGATCTCGTCATAGAAGTTCTGCGCACCGAGCAGGAGCTGGTGGACAAGCTTGAGGAACTCGCCGCTGCCGGCGCCCTGGATGACACGGTGGTCATAGGTGGACGTCAGCGTGAGGATCTTGCTGATGGCGTTCTGGGCGATGATCTTCTCGCTGGCGCCCTGGAACTCCGCGGGGTAGTCAAGGGCACCGACGCCGATGATGGCGGCCTGGCCCTTGGAGAGGCGTGGCACGGAGTGCACGGTGCCGATGCCACCGGGGTTGGTCAAGGAGACCGTGGTGCCGGCGTGGTCGTCTGCCGTCAGCTTGCCGTTACGGGCGCGCTTGATCAGGTCCTCATAGGTGTGCCAGAACTCAGCGAAGTCCATGGTCTCGGCCTTCTTGATGTTGGGAACCATCAGGAGGCGGGTGCCATCGGGCTTGGGCATGTCAATGGCGATGCCGAAGTTGACGTGTGCGGGCTGCACAGCACTGGGCTTGCCGTCGATTTCGTCGTAGTAGACGTTCATCGACGGGAACTGGGACAACGCCCGGACAACGGCGTAGCCGATGAGATGCGTAAAGGAGACCTTGCCACCGCGGGCACGGGCAAGGTTGGAGTTGATGACCACCCGGTTGTCAATGAGCAGCTTGGCGGGAACTGCGCGGACACTCGTGGCGGTAGGTACTTCAAGGCTTGTCACCATGTTGGTGGCGATGGCCTTGGCCGGACCCCGGAGGACGGAAACGACATCTTCCTCAGGTGCCGTAGGCGCCTTGGTGCTCTTGGGCAGCTGGGCAGGAATGGGCTGTGCCGTGGTTCCGGCTGCGGGCTTCTTTGCTCCGTCCCGGGCAACGGTGGCCGGTGCTTTTTTCGCCGGGGCGGGTGCCGCCGGTGCAGCCGGTTCCGCGGCAGCGGCAGGAGCGGCCGGCGCCGGTGCCGGAGCCGCTGCAGCCGGGGCTACCACGGGAAGTACTTGGGTGGGTGGATTGGCAGCTGAAGGAGCTGCGGAGTTTCCGTTGGAAGAAGTGCCGTCAGCAGAAGCAAAGGATTCAAAGAGCGGCCACCACTTGGTGTCGACCGAATTCTTGTCCTGTTGGTACCGCTCGTACAGTTCGTCAACGAGCCACTCGTTTCCGCCAAATTCCTCTGGTAGACGGTGGCTGGGCTGCTCTGGCACTTGAAATACGCCTCTTCCATGAGTGTTGTTTTCCCGCTGGCCAAAGTTGCTTTTCCGCAACGATGGGACAGGGTCCGGGTCCCGCGAACTCAGACCCCTGACAGTCTAGTTAGGATCGTTGGTTAACTGCCAATAGTGGTGACCTAAATCATGTTGCGGCTGACTTAGTAGGGTGACACTCCTTTTTTGTCGCGGAGCCAGGCCTGCTGTTGGAGGTGCCCGGCGGCTGGACTGTAGACTGAAAGTCTTATGGACAGTAAATCTAGGTGCCGGCCTGGGAACTGTCGGGGGAGCCAATCTGGCAACTCCGCACAGCGTGCCCGTCGAGCCGGCAATACCCGTTCAGATGCCCATCACGCGCCGGCGCCCACAGCCGGTGGTTCTCCGGACCATGCGTCCGTGGGACCCGACCAGCCTCCGCCGGGGCGAATCCCCCCGCTGAAGGCGCCCTCCCCACTGCACGCGCCCACTCATGGAGTGATGCGCTAAGTGGAATGGATTCTTCTCCTCGCCGGCTTTGCCTTGATCCTGGGTACCGGCTTCTTTGTAGCAGTTGAGTTTTCCCTGGTTGCGTTGGACCAAGCCAGCGTTCAGCGTGCGGTTGATAACGGCGATCATGGTGCTGCGCCGCTGCTGAAGTGCCTCAAATCGCTGTCCACGCAGCTTTCCAGTTGCCAGCTCGGGATCACCCTGACCACGCTGCTGACCGGCTTCGTCATGGAACCTTCCTTGGGGCAACTTCTTGGGGGTCCGCTTGCGTCCCTGGGGCTTGGTCCGGAGGCAGCACATTCAGTGGCCTTGATCCTGGCGATGGCTGTCGCCACCCTCTTGTCGATGCTGATCGGCGAACTGGTTCCCAAGAACATGGCCATCGCCCTTGCGTTCCCTTTGGGTAAGCGCCTTGCCCGCCCGCAGCTGATGTTCACGGCCGTTTTCAAGCCGGCCATCGTGGTTCTTAACGGGTTCTCGAACAAGGTGCTGAATCTGTTCGGCCTTGAGGCCAAGGAAGAGATCTCCGGGGCAAGGACCCCCGCAGAGCTGGCCTCCTTGGTGAGGCGCTCCGCTGAGCTGGGGACTTTGGACGCCGGGACCGCCAACTTTGTTGCCCGCACCCTGAACTTCTCCGGGCGTACGGCGGCAGATGTCATGACACCGCGCATCCGCATGGAAACCATCGACGCCGACCAGCCTGTGTCCGACATCCTCGACGCCGCACGGCGCACCGGATATTCACGTTTCCCTGTTATTGGTGATTCCACGGACGATATCCGCGGCGTGGTGCACGTCAAGAAAGCCGTGGCTGTCCCGGCAGAGCGCCGGGCCAAGCTTGAGGCCGGTGCGATCATGACCGATGTCCTGCAGGTTCCCGAAACCATCCACCTGGATGCACTGCTGTCCGAATTGCGCGAGGGTAACCTGCAGTTGGCCGTCGTACTGGACGAGTACGGCGGAACCGCAGGAATCACCACCCTGGAAGACCTGGTGGAAGAGATCGTCGGTGAGGTCGCTGACGAGCACGATAAGGTCCGCCCCGGAGTGCTGCAGAGCGCGTCCGGCGACTGGTACTTCCCGGGGCTCTTGCGGCCGGATGAGGTTTCCGAGCAGATACCCAACCTCACAGTGCCCGACGAGTCCGCGTATGAGACTGTGGGCGGCTATGTCATGAGCCAGCTTGGTCGTATTGCCAGGACGGGAGACGTCGTGGACACGGGCGGCGGGACGCTCACGGTGACCAGGATGGATGGCCGAAGGATAGACCGGATCTGTTTCCATCATGTTGAGTCGGATGAGTCCACTCCGGAGAGCGCAGAGAATCCGCGTCATGAAGCGGGGGCCGTATGAGCGACTGGGTAGGAATTGTCTGGCTCGTTGTTCTCCTGATCGGCAACGCCTTCTTCGTCGGTGCCGAGTTTGCCGTCATGTCTGCACGCCGCAGCCAGATCGAGCCCTTGGCCGAAGCCGGATCAAAGCGCGCGCAGACAACACTGCGCGCCATGGAAAACGTGTCGTTGATGCTTGCCTGTGCACAACTGGGCATCACCGTCTGTTCCCTGTTGATCCTTCAGGTTGCCGAACCGGCCATCCACCACTTGTTGGCCGAGCCCCTTGAGCTGGTGGGCGTTCCGGTTGAACTGGCGGACATCATCGCCTTTGCGATCGCCTTGCTGTTCGTCACGTTCCTGCATGTCACTTTCGGCGAGATGGTTCCGAAGAACATCTCGGTTTCCGTAGCCGACAAGGCGGCACTGTTGTTGGCCCCGCCGTTGATGTTCATTGCACGCCTGGTGAACCCCATCATCTGGACCCTGAACTGGCTGGCCAACCACATCCTGCGGCTGATGAAGATTGAGCCTAAGGACGAGGTGTCCTCCTCGTTCACCCTGGAGGAAGTGCAGTCGATCGTCCAGGAGTCCACACGCCATGGTTTGGTGGACGACGAAACTGGCTTGTTGAGCGGCGCACTGGAGTTCTCGGAACATACGGCTTCGCACATCATGGTTCCCTTGGACAAATTGGTGGTGCTTAAGACTGCCTCTACTCCGGTGGACCTGGAAAAGGCGGTCAGCCGCACGGGATTCTCCCGTTTCCCCATGGTGGACGACGACGGCGAACTCGCCGGATACCTGCACGTGAAGGACATCCTGTCCATCCCGGACGAGGGCCGGCGGCATCCCATCGCCGAGGGGCGCATCCGTTCTTTTGCAAACCTTGCGCCGGACGACGAAATCGAGCAGGCCATGTCCGTCATGCAGCGGACGGGATCGCACCTGGCCCGTGTCATCGGCGCCGACGGAGAGACCCAGGGTGTCCTCTTCCTGGAGGACGTCATTGAACAGTTGGTTGGTGAGATCCGCGACGCCACCCAGGCGACCGGTATCCGCCGCTATGGAGATCAACAGGTCAAGTAGCACCACGGAAAAGGCCGGCGCCGATCGCACCCCGATCGGCGCCGGCCGGCTCTAAATAGGAATCATTCCCATTTAGAGTTACACTTGAATCTGCCAGTAATTGTGTTTGATTCTCATTTTGAGTAGATCCGAGGTTCTCGTGCGTCGTTCCGCCGCCCGCCTGTCCATGGCCGCTTCCGCAGCCCTTGCCGCCCTGTTTCTCTCTTCCTGCGCGGGGACAGCAGGGGCAAGCGATTCATCGTCGCCAGGTGCCATTGAAGTAGTCACCTCGACGAATGTCTACGGGGATGTTGTGAAGGCCATTGGCGGGGACAAAGTCAACGTGAACGCCATCATCACCAAGACCAGCCAGGACCCGCACTCCTATGAGGCAAGTGCCCAGGACAAGCTGGTCATCTCCAAGGCCAAGCTCGTGGTGGAGAACGGCGGAGGCTATGACGAGTTCCTCCACAAAATTGCTGATGAGACCAAAGTCGGCCATGAAAACATGATCAGCGCCGTGGAAATCTCCGGGCTCGCCCCGGAAGAAGAAGCCCACAGCGGGGAATCCCACAGCGAAGAAGGCCACACCCACAACCACGGCGAGTTCAATGAGCACGTCTGGTACAGCTTGGACACCATGGGCAAGCTCGCCGATGCAGTTGCTGCCAAGCTCGGCAGCCTGGATGCGGGATCGGCCGCGACCTTCACAGCCAATGCCGAAGCCTTCAAAACCAAACTCGCCGACCTCACCGGAAAACTCGACGCCGTCAAGGCCGCAAACGACCATGCGCCGGTAGCTGTCACCGAGCCCGTGCCCCTGTACCTCCTTGAAGCTGCCGGCCTGGAAAACAAGACTCCGGAGGCTTACAGCGCTGCCATTGAAGAGGAAACAGATGTCCCGGCCGCGGTATTGAAGGAAACCACGGACCTGGTCTCTGCCAAATCCGTGCGGTTCCTGGCGTACAACGAGCAGACCGAAGGACCGCAGACTGAATCCGTCAAGCGGGCCGCGGAAGCTGCGGGCGTGCCAGTGGTGAACTTCACCGAGACGCTGCCTGATGGCAAGGATTACCTCCAGTGGATGTCCGACAACGTGGAATCGGTCTCCTCCGCACTCAAGAAGTAGCATTTCCCGACACCCGCTATGCGGTGAAGGGCCCTGCCAACGTCCTAAGATATTCAGGATGGCTGCGGGGCCTTTTGCCTGCCACCAGCACGGCCGCGAATACCAGCGGCACCACTGACTGCGTTCCCAGCGACGCATGGATCGAGGACAACTTTTGACACCGGTAGTGAGCCTCCGCGGAGCGAGCCTTCAGTTCGGCAAGAGGGCGCTCTGGCGGGATCTCGACCTCGACATCAATCCCGGCGAGTTCTTCGCTGTGCTGGGTCCCAACGGCAGCGGCAAGACCAGCTTCCTGAAGGTACTCCTTGGGCTGCAGGAACTGCATTCAGGGACTGTCTCCCTGGGCGGCCATCCGGTGGAACGAGGCAGCAAGCGGATCGGCTACATCCCGCAGCAAAAGTCGTTTGCTCCAGACACACCCTTGCGCGCACGGGACCTGGTGGGCTTGGGAATCGACGGGCACAGGTGGGGCATGCGGTTCTCGGCCGGTAAGGTCAACCCGAGGATAGATGAATTACTCGAGCTGGTGGGGGCTTCCGACTATGCGAAGGTGCCCGTGGGGCAACTCTCCGGGGGTGAGCAGCAACGGCTCAGGGTGGCACAAGCACTGGCCACGGAGCCGCAGGTGCTGCTGTGCGACGAGCCGCTCCTTTCCCTGGATCTGCACCACCAGCAGGGCGTCAGCTCGCTGATCAACAAGCAATGCCACGAGCGGAACAGTGCAGTGGTTTTCGTGACCCACGAGATCAACCCGGTGATCGACTATGTTGACCGGGTCCTCTACCTTGCCGGCGGCCAGTTCCGTGTGGGAACGCCCCAGGAAGTCATGACCACGGAAGTCCTTTCGGAGCTGTACAACAGCCATGTGGAGGTCATCCACGCCAACGGAAGGATCGTCGTCGTCGGTCTCCCTGACGCAACCACGCACTTCCATGACGATGCCCATGCAACCGCCGGGGAGGAGTTCTAGATGGACCTCGACACGATTCTGCAGACCATTTTCAACTTCGAGAACTACGGCGAGTTGCTGGTCCTCGTCCAGAACTCCATTTGGGCTGGAGCCGTACTGGGTCTGCTGGGCGGGTTGGTGGGCACGTTCGTGATGAAGCGGGACCTGGCTTTCGCTGTCCACGGTATTTCGGAACTGTCCTTCGCCGGAGCTGCGTTTGCCTTGCTGATCGGTGCGGACATCATCTTTGGCTCCTTGGTCGGCTCAGTGGCGGCCGCTGTGCTGCTGGGCTTCATGGGCGTCCGGGCGCGGGACAAGAACTCGATCATCGGTGTCATCATGCCGTTCGGCCTGGGGCTGGGCATCCTTTTCCTGGCCCTTTATGAGGGCCGCGCGGCCAACAAGTTCGGACTGCTCACCGGTCAGATTGTTTCCGTGGACACCGTGCAGCTGCAGGTTCTTGCAGGAACTGCAGTGGTGGTGATGATCGCCTTGGCGGCAATCTGGCGGCCGCTGAGCTTTGCCAGCGTAGACCCTGAAATGGCGGAAGCCAGGGGGGTTCCGGTTCGCGGCCTGGCCATTGGCTTCATGGTGCTGCTGGGTGTCAGTGTGGCGCTGTCCATCCAGATCGTTGGCGCCCTGCTGGTCCTCGCGTTGCTGATTACGCCGGCAGCAGCTGCGCTTCGGGTGACCACCTCACCCAGGTTGGTGGTAGTGCTGAGCGTGGTTTTCGCGATGACGGCTACCGTTGGCGGAATCCTGCTGGCACTCGGCAGCCGGATTCCCATCAGCCCGTACGTCACCACGCTGTCGTTCCTGATCTACGTGGTGTGCAGGGTGATCGGACGGGTCAGGGCCAACAGGGGCCTCAACGGACGGGTGTCGCGGGACCAGCCGGCAGGCGCCCTCTAGAGAGTCCCGGCTGCCTTCTTGGCAGTGCACTCAGGGCACAGGCCGAAGATTTCCACGGTGTGGGCCACTTCAGTAAAGCCATGTTCCGCAGCCGTCCGTGCTGCCCAGGTCTCGACGGCGGGTGCCTCCACTTCAACTGCCTTGCCGCAGTTGCGGCACAGCAGGTGGTGGTGGTGGCCGGTGACGTTGCAGCGTCGGTAAACCGCTTCGCCTTCACCGTTGCGGAGGACATCAATGAGTCCGTCGTCGGCCAACGACTGAAGGATGCGGTATGCGGTGGCCAGGGACACTGAAATGCCCTTGTTTTGCAGCAGGCGGTACAGCTCCTGGGTGCTGACGAAGTCATCCAATTCGTCCAGTGCGGCGCTGACGGCCAAGCGCTGCTTGGTAACGCGCTGCTCCTTGACGCCGCTGGTGGCCGGCGCCGAGGGGCCGGTCGTGGCGGAATTGGTGCCGTGTGGCATTGAAGGACTCACTTCCCTGGGGATGCTGGCAAACCCCAATTTTACCAGCAGGGCAGGCTTGGAAACTCTCAGCCGGTGGTCCTAGGCTTTGGTCATGTTGCTCACCAAATACACCCACGCCTGTGTCCGGTTGGAGAAGGACGGGAACGTTCTAGTCATCGATCCCGGGACCTTCTCCGAGTCCGGGGAAGCGTTGACCGGCGCCCACGCCGTCCTTATTACGCACGAGCACAATGACCATTTTGACCGGCCCGCCCTGGTGTCCGCGCTCCGGAGCAACGCAGGGCTTGAGGTCCATGCTCCAGCCGGGGTTGCCGCAGCCCTGCGTGAGGAATCCGACGTCGCAGTCCGCGTCCACACGGCTGAGCCGGACTCCGGTTTCGACGCCGCAGGGTTCAGCGTGCGCACGTTCGGCGGCCAGCATGCAGTGATCCACGCCCAGATCCCGGTGGTGGCCAACATAGGGTACCTGATCGATGACAACGTGTTTCACCCTGGGGACTCTTTCGTGGTCCCGGACGGAATTGACGTCAAGACCCTCCTGGTGCCCATCCATGCTCCATGGTCCAAGGTGGGGGAGGTTGTCGATTTTGTCATCTCGGTCCGTGCTCCCCGGGCGTTCCCGGTGCACGACGCCCTGCTTAACGAACTGGGGCGGGGCATTGTTGAAGGCCACGTGACCCGTATCGGTGCCCGCTACGGGACCAGCTACCGGCGTCTTGCCCCACGCGACTCTGTAGAGGTCTAGCCGGTCCACACCCCTGTGCGGTGGAACCGCTCCAGTACTGCCTCGTGCGGTGCGGGGTCCAGTCCCTTCGCCGCAAGCCATCCGGCGTCGTAGTAGCTGCCCGCGTAGCGGTCCCCGCCGTCACACATCAGCGACACGATGCTGCCCCGTCTGCCTTCGGCGACCATCCCGGCCACCAACTGCCACACGCCCCACAGGTTGGTCCCCGTGGAGGGACCGGCATGCAGGCCCGTGAGTTTCCGGAGGTGGCGCATGGCTGCCACCGAGGCGGCGTCCGGCACTTGGATCATGTGGTCGATAACCGCGGGCACGAAACTCGGCTCGGATCGTGGCCGGCCAATGCCTTCGATCCTGGATGGCTGGCCCGTTGCCGTGGCGGCGTCTCCGTCGCGCCATGCGGGGTAGAAGGCCGAGTTTTCCGGGTCCACCACGGCGAGGCGGGTGGAGTAGCGGTTGTACCGAAGATAGCGGCCTATGGTGGCGCTGGTACCGCCGGTGCCCGCTCCCACGACGATCCACTCCGGGACGGGGTGTTCCTCAAGCGCGAGTTGGTCGAAAATCGACTCGGCGATGTTGTTGTTGCCGCGCCAGTCCGTGGCGCGTTCTGCGTGCGTGAATTGGTCCATGTAGTAGCCGCCGGAGGTTTTCGCGGTCTCTTCGGCCACCGCGTACACCTCGGAGGCGTGGTCCACCAGCAGGCACGCACCGCCGAATTCCTCGATGAGGGCGATCTTTTCCGGGCTGGTGGTTTTGGTCATCACGGCGATGAACGGCAGTCCGATGAGCCGGGCAAAATAGGCCTCGGAGACTGCCGTGCTGCCGCTCGAGGCCTCAACAATGGTGGTGCCCTCGGTGATCCAGCCGTTGACCAATCCGTAGAGGAACAAGGACCGGGCAAGGCGGTGCTTGAGGCTGCCGGAGCGGTGCGTCGATTCGTCCTTCAGGTACAGCTGGACGCCCCAATGGTCCGGGAGGGGGACTGCATAAAGGTGCGTATCCGCTGATCGGTTGTTCTCGGCCTCGATTTTGCGGATGGCCTCGCTGGCCCATGCCCTGTCCTGAATGCACGAATTGCTCACCGGATAAGCCTAGGCTGGAAATCGGGCGCCGGCAGCAACGGAGCCCGTGCCGCAGGAATGAAGGAGAAAAGATGTCCACGCTGATAAGTCCCCCCGAACTGCGCAATCGCCTCGATTCAGGGGAGCGGACCGTGCTTCTCGATGTCCGCTGGGTGCTCGGCCGGACGGACGGGCACAGCGAGTACCTGGCCGGGCACCTGCCCGGCGCCGTGTTCGTGGACCTCCCCACAGAGCTTGCCGACCATGCGCAGCCAGGCCGTGGCCGGCATCCGTTGCCATCGACCGAACGGTTCCAGGATGCGGCGCGGCAATGGGGCATCAACGACGGCGATACCGTGGTTGCTTACGACAACAGCGGAAGCATGGCCGCGGCCCGCGTTTGGTGGATGCTGCGAAATGCGGGCTTGGAATCTGTCTACCTGCTCGACGGCGGCCTCGCCGCCTGGCGCGCCGGCGGTCACCCGGAGGAGACAGGTGAGGCAAGGCCCGTGGCCGGAAGTGTTTCCCTCGGCGAAGGACGCCTGCCGGTCATCAACGAAGCCGAAGCCGCGCAGTGGCACCAGGGCGGAGTCCTGCTCGATGCCCGGGCGGGGGAGCGCTACCGGGGCGAAGTAGAGCCGATTGATCCGCGGGCAGGGCACATCCCCGGCGCCGTGAGCGCCCCCACCACAGGGAACCTCGCACCCGACGGAACATTCCTGCCGGCCCAAGAGCTCCGCCGTCGTTTCGAAGCATTGGGCGTGGATGGCTCGTCCCCTGTGGCGGTCTATTGCGGATCCGGCGTCACAGCGAGCCATGAAATCGCGGCACTGCACATCGCCGGATACAAAGCCGCCCTGTACCCGGGATCCTTCTCGCAGTGGTCCAACAACCCCGGCAACCCGGTGGCCGTGGGCAGTGAGCCGTTGAAGGAAGGCTCCGGGGACGGCGTGGGGCCGAGTGGCAGAAGCACAGCTGCCGGGAGTAGCGTCGGAGCATGACTCCAGGACGCCCCGTTCCCCCGCCCCTTGCCAAACCCATCACCCTGGACACCGGTGACACCGGAAGCACCACCCTGGCTGCTGCGTACGGTGCCACGTCCCCGGACAGCGGCTTGGTGCCCCTGACCCTTGCGAGGCGGGCACCCACCGCAGATGACGTAGAGATTGGGATTGAGTTTTGCGGACTGTGCCACTCCGACGTCCATGCGACGCGCGGTGAATGGCGGGTTCCTCCATACCCACTGGTTCCAGGCCATGAAATTGTTGGCCGGGTAACCCGCGTGGGCTCCGCCGTGAAGGAATTCACGCCGGGCGACTACGTCGGCGTCGGCTGTCTGGTGGACTCCTGCCGTGAATGCGAGAGCTGCCTTGACGGCCTGGAGCAATACTGCGAGCGGGGCAACATCGGTACCTATGGGGCCGCAGACCCCCGGCACGGTGACGCCATCACCCAAGGCGGCTACTCGACGTCGGTAGTGGTGGACCGTCGCTTCGTGCTGCGTGTTCCCGAAGCCCTTGATCCGGCAGCGGCAGCCCCTTTGCTGTGTGCCGGGATCACCACATACTCTCCGCTGCGGTATTTCGATGTGGAAGAAGGCGACGCCGTGGGCGTGGTGGGCTTGGGTGGCCTGGGACATATGGCCGTGAAGATTGCCAAGGCCATGGGGGCGGAAGTGACAGTTTTTACCACCTCTGAATCCAAGTTTGACGCTGCCCGGGAGCTGGGCGCCGACCACGTGGTCCTGTCCAAGGATGCCGATGCCATGGAAGCGGCCAACAGGAGCATCGACGTCATTATTGACACTGTTGCTGCACCGCACGATCTCAACCCCTACTTCCGCACGCTTCGCCTGGACGGGGCGCTCTTCCAGCTGGGCCTTCCCGCGGATGAGATGCCGCCGGTCAGCCCCGGACTGCTCATCCGTCGCCGGCTCGCCTATGCCGGCTCGTTGATTGGCGGCATCGAGGAAACTCAGGAAATGCTGGACTTCTGTGCGGAACACGGTGTTGCCAGCGACATCGAAATGGTACGGGCCGACCAGCTGAACGAGGCCTACGACCGCATGGTGGCCGGTGATGTGAAGTACCGTTTCGTGCTGGACACCTCAACACTCCAGGACCCATCCGAAAGGGCAGACGCATGAGCACACTGTTCACCAAGATCATCAACGGGGAGATTCCGGGCCGCTTCGTCTGGAAGGACGCCGAAGTGGTGGCTTTCCTGACTATTGCACCGCTGACGCAAGGGCACACGCTGGTGGTGCCGCGTGAAGAAGTTGATTCATGGACCCACGCGCGTCCCGAGCTGCTGGCCAAGGTCATGGATGTTGCGCAAAGCATCGGAAAGGTCCAGGAGGACCTGTTTGACGCCAAAAGAGTAGGCGTTCTGATGGAAGGCTTTGAGGTGGACCACTTGCATGTCCACGTGTGGCCGGCTTATTCCACTGCAGACTTCGAGATCCACAACGTGGACCACAATCCGGATCCCGCCATCATGGATGCCACGGCCGTGAAGCTTCGTGCTGCCTTGCGTTCGGCCGGGCATGGGGATGCCGTCCCGCAGGACTGAGACCTTCGACAAAGTTAACCCGGCGGTGCTGAATCAGCGCCGCCGGGTTTTTGACCGATGCTAGGCCGGGGCGAGCGCCTGGTTCAGCACCGTACGGATGCGTTTCTCCGAGACGGAGTAGGCGGTTCCGAGTTCTACGGCGAAGAGGCTGACCCGCAGTTCTTCGATCATCCAGCGCACCCGGGTTAACTCAGTGCCTGCGCGTCGTCCGGGCAGAAGGGCGGACACCGCATCGTCATAGTCATCCTCCAGCGCTTGCACGATCGCCATGTTCAAGCTGTCCCGCTGCACGTTGCCGGGGAGCTTTTCGAGCCGCTTTTCGATCGCCTGCAAGTATCGCGGCAACTGGCTGAGCTGTGCGTAGCCCGTCTGTGCCACAAAGCCAGGAAAGACCAACTGCTCCAGCTGGGACTTCATGTCGTTGAGGGCGCTGATCAGCGGCAGGCTGGCGTTGGACTTCAGCGCCTTTTGGATGCGCCGCGTACTTGCCAGAACGCGTTCGACGACGGCAGTCACCGTAAACACGGTGTCGATCAGTTCCGCACGGACTACTTCATACAACGCATCGAAGGACTTCCTGTCCCACGGCAGGTCCTGGGGCGTCAGTTTGTCGATGGCGGCCAGGGCGCAGTCCGCGATCAGGGCACTGACAGATCCGTGCGGATTCTGGCTGAAGGTCAGCTTTTCCATATTGCTGAGATGCTCCAGCACGTAGCGGTCAGGAGGCGGAATCCGCAGTGCCAGAAGCCTGATGACGCCGCCACGCATGGCGGCCTCCTGTTCGGCCTTGGTCTGGAAGACCCGAAGGGCCACGGACTTGCCTTCATCGACCACCGCCGGGAAGCCGGTGACGGCGTGGCCCTTGACGGTACGTGTTACCTGCCGTTCCACGGTGCCGAAGTCCCACTCAGTGATTCCGCTGCGTTCGGCTACTACGCCGTCGGGATTGCCGGTGGACGAAGCCTTGGCCGCAGCCCCTTGACCGTTCGCCAGGCCAGAGGCTCCCGCTCCCTTACCGGCCTTGGCCGGTGCCGTGGTGGCTGGGGTGGCGCCGAGCGATTCGGCGATGGCGCGGCGAGTGGCGGGGGCAAGCTTTTCCTGGAGTTCAGCGAGGTCCTTGCCTTCGTCCAGGATTTTGCCCTTGCTGTCCACCACCTTGAAACTCACGCGCAGGTGCGGCGGTACGGCGTTCCAGTTCCAGGAACCGGGCGGTATGACGTGTCCGCGGAGCCGGCGGAGCACCAGTTCCAAGGAAGGCTCCAGCTCATCGGTTGCGGGGTCGAAGTCCGTTTCCAGTGCCGCGGTTGCCTGCCGGGCCACATCCGGGGCCGGGACGAAGTTCTTCCGCACCTGTTTGGGCAGCGACTTGATCAGGGCAGTGACAAGCTCTACCCGCTGGCCCGGAATCTGCCAACGGAACGGGGCGTCGTCCAGCTGGTTGAGGAACAACACGGGAACCTCGGCAGTGACGCCGTCCGATGGGTTGGGCGCCGACCCTGGCGCCACGGGATGGAACTCGTAGCTCAAGGGGAGCTCGAAGCCCTTGTGCACCCAGGTCTTCGGATAGGCGGAGTCGTCCAAGCCATCTGCATCTTCGCTCATCAGCAGGGATTGGTCGAAGTCCAACAGCGTGGGATCGGCCTGACGGGCGTCCTTCCACCACTTATCAAAGTGCCTCTCGGAGACCACTTCCTTGCCCACGCGTGCGTCGTAGAACTCGAAGAGCGTTTGGTCGTCCACCAGGATGTCGCGGCGCCGCATGCGGGTCTCGAGCTCTTCGATTTCCTGGAGCAGGGCACGGTTGCGGTGGAAGAACTTGTGATGGGTCTTCCACTCGCCCTCCACCAGCGCGTGCCGGATAAACAGTTCGCGGGAGAGCTCCGGATCAACCCGTCCGTAGTTGACCCTGCGGTTGGGAATGATCGGGACACCGTAAAGGGTGACCTTCTCGTGGGCCATGACGGCGCCTTGCCGTGAGGACCAGTGAGGTTCGCTGTAGGACCGCTTCACCAGGTCGGGAGCTACCTGTTCAGCCCACAGGGGATCGAACTTGGCGGCGACCCTGGCCCACAGTCTGCTGGTTTCCACCAGTTCCGCTGCCATGACAAAAGCCGGAGACTTCTTGAACAAGGCCGAACCGGGGAAGATGGCGAAGCGGCTGCCACGCGCACCGGCGTATTCGCGCTTGCGCTCATCGAGGAGCCCAATGTGGCTCAGCAACCCCGAGAGCAGGCTGATGTGGATGCCCTCGTAGTTGCCCACAGGATCGGCTTCACGCTTGTTGTCCAGCGCGATGCCCAGTGGCTTGGCCAGCTGCCGGAGCTGGGTGAAGAGGTCCTGCCACTCGCGGACCCGCAGATAGTTGATGAACTCGTTGCGGCAGAGCTTGCGGAACTGGGTGGAGGACAGCTCGCGTTGCTTTTCCTGGATGTAGTTCCACAGGTTGAGGAAGCCCGTAAAATCCGAGATCTCATCGCGGAAGCGTGCGTGCTTTTCCGAGGCCAGCTGCTGCTTGTCCGTCGGCCTTTCGCGGGGGTCCTGGATGGTGAGCGCAGCGGCCAGAATCATGACTTCGCGGACGCAGCCACGCTTGCCTGCCTCAACGATCATGCGGCCAAGCCGGGGATCAACGGGCAGTTGGGCCAGTTTCTGTCCCACGGCGGTGAGGCCGCTGCCGCCGCGGCCACCCGCTCCTGCGTCTCCTGACTTGGGCGAACTCAACGCACCGAGTTCGCGCAGGAGCGTCACGCCGTCGTTGATTGCCCTGGAATCCGGTGGCTCCACAAAGGGGAAGTTCTCCACGTCCTTGGGACTGCGGGCAACGCCCATGGCGGTCATCTGGAGGATGACCGCGGCGAGGTTGGTTCGAAGGATTTCCGGGTCCGTAAACAGCGGACGCGACTCAAAGTCCTCCTCTGAGTACAAACGGATGGCGATGCCTTCGGACACGCGCCCGCAACGGCCTGAGCGTTGGTTGGCCGACGCCTGGGAGACGCGCTCGATCGGCAGGCGCTGGACTTTGGTCCGGTGGGAGTAGCGCGAAATACGTGCGGTGCCGGTGTCGATCACGTACTTGATGCCCGGGACGGTCAGCGACGTCTCAGCAACGTTGGTAGCCAGGATGATGCGCCGTTTGCCCCCCGGATTGAAGACCCGGTGCTGCTCCTGCAGGCTCAGCCGCGCAAAAAGCGGCAGTACTTCGGTCCCGGCGAGGCGGCGGTTGCTCTGGATGCGGCCGTTGATGGCCTCGGCGGCGTCGCGGATTTCGCGTTCACCGGAGAAGAAGATCAGGATGTCGCCGGGAGCTTCCTTGGCGAGCTCGTCCACTGCGTCGCACACCGCATCCAGGGGATCCCGGTCTTCTTCGAGTTCATCGTCAGAGGTGTCCTCATCCCCACCGGCAGGCTGGGACAGCGGCCGGTAGCGGATCTCCACCGGATACGTCCGGCCGGAAACTTCAATGATGGGCGCTGGGGCTTCCTCACTCCCGAAGTGCTTGGCAAAGCGCTGGGGATCGATGGTGGCCGAGGTGATGATGATCTTGAGGTCCGGGCGCTGGGGGAGGATGCGCTTGATGTAACCCAGGATGAAGTCGATGTTGAGGCTGCGCTCATGGGCTTCGTCGATGATGATGGTGCTGTATTTGCGCAGCAGCTTGTCCCTTTGGATCTCCGCGAGGAGGATGCCGTCGGTCATCAGCTTGATCTTGGTTGACGCACTGACCTCACCGGTGAAGCGGACCTGGAAGCCCACCTCCTGGCCGATCTCAACGTCCAGTTCCGAGGCAATGCGTTCTGCGACAGTACGGGCTGCCAGGCGGCGCGGCTGGGTATGCCCGATCAGGCCCTTGTCTCCAAGGCCAAGTTCGAGGCACATCTTGGGGATCTGGGTGGTCTTACCGGAACCGGTCTCGCCGGCGATGATGGTCACCTGGTTTGCGGCAATGGCCGCCATCAGATCCTCGCGGCGCTCGGATACGGGCAGCTCAGCGGGGTAGGAAATATGAAGTGTCATGGCTGCTGCCAGTCTACTGTGGCCGCGGTTCCCCGTCCGCTGTGTCCGTCACAGTCCCCGCCGCCGCGGTGAGCCGGTGGGAGAGATGGCGGGCGAATGACCTGAACTCCTCCGGTTCCAGGATCTCGAAGTCCATGTCCAGTGCGGCAAGGTAAGCGGCCGGTGCAGCAAGGTTGTCCCACCCGGAACGGAGGATGGTTGCTGCCGGACCGTCAGCGGCCAGCGTCGCGTACTGTGAACTGACGACGGCGGCCACCTCCGCGAGCGGCGCGCGGAGCCGCACCACGACGTCGAACCTGTAGGGGGAACGGGTGATGGACTGCTGCACGTAGGCTGCAAGGTCTTCGGCAGGCAAGGGGCGGGGCAGGTACTTTTTGCGTTCGGACGGCAGGGAAGCAAAACGATCCGCGCGGAAGGTCCGCCAGTCGTCCCGTTCCACATCCCAGGCGACCAGGTACCAACGGCGGCCGGTGTCCACCAGCCGGTAGGGTTCCACGAGGCGGCGTGCCGATTCGCCGTCGGACTTGACGTAGTCAAAAGAGATCTGGCGCCTGTCCGATATCGCGGCTGAAACCACCGTCAGCTGTTGCGGGTCAACCGTGGCCGCGTTGCTGGGAAGGGTGGTGACTGCTGCTTTCAGCATGGCGAACTTCGGGCGCAGCCGGGAAGGCAATACTTGTTCCAGTTTTGCCAGGGCACGAACGGAGGCCTCGCCAATGCCGGCGACGGGTCCCGCAGCTACGGAGTTCAACCCCAGTGCAACTGCCAGGGCTTCGTTGTCGTCCAGCAGCAGGGGCGGCAGCTGCGCACCGGCCCCCAGTTGGTAACCGCCTGCGATCCCCGGGGACGCATGGATGGGGTATCCCAGGTTACGGAGCTTGTCGACATCGCGGCGCACGGTCCGTTCGGTGACGCCCATGCGGTCCGCCAGGGCCGGACCTGTCCATTCCCGGCGCACCTGCAACAGTGACAACAGCTGGAGGAGGCGGGCAGAGGTTTGGATCATGCAAGTGAATCTAGTCCATGTCGCTTCGGCACGGACGACAGTTCCACTACCTGTGGCAGGCAGAAAGACGCCCGCCGTTCGGGGAATCTGCGCAAAATTCCGTGAACGGGCGGGCGTCGGGTGGACAATGTGGGTTGCCGGCTTTGGCTGGTGGGGTTGGTTTTGACGAAGGTGTGCAGTGAGCCTGCATGTCCTAGTAGATGCGGGGGTTCCAGTACGGGGTGCTGGGAGCGTCGAAAGCGCTCCAGGGCTCCTTGGACTGGATGGGCGGGTTATGGCCGCGGCCATCCTTCAGCAAGGCTGAAACAGTGGCCGCGACGGCGGTGATGAGGACTATGAAGAGGATGATTCCGAAGATTTCCATGCCTCCAGCCTGCTCCTGTGGAAGGTCAAGAAACAGTGGCAGAAATGCCCCATTTAGATAATTTTCTGCCACACTGGAGATATGTTGAAATCAGTGGCGGTGATCGTTGTTCCCGACTTCTCGATCTTCGAATTTGGCACGGCTTTCGAAGTTTTCGGCATTGACAGATCGGATCGGGGCGTCGGAGTTCCGGCCTTCGACTTCCGGGTATGCGCGCCGGAGCCAGGGGATATCCGCATGAAGTCCGGGCTGTCCCTCCACGTCAACCTGGGCTTGGAAGCAGCCGCCGATGCGGACCTCGTCATCATGGCGCCTTTCGGCCGGGACCTGGACGTCCCCGAATCGGTCCTGGACGCTCTGCGGGCAGCCCACGCACGGGGCGCATGGGTGATGTCCATCTGCTCCGGGGCCTACGCCCTGGCCCGTGCTGGATTGCTGGAAGGGCGTCGGTGCACCACGCATTGGCACTATTCACAGGATCTGTCCAGCCGATACCCCGGGGCCATCGTGGACGAGAACGTCCTTTATGTGCAGGATGGAACCATCATCACCAGCGCAGGCACGGCGGCCGGCATCGACGCCTGCCTCCACTTGGTTCGGGTCGAGTTGGGAGCCAACGTAGCTGCCGCCATTGCCCGGGACATGGTGGTTCCGCCGCACCGCGATGGCGGCCAGGCCCAGTTCATTGACCGGCCCATGCCGCGATGCGGATCCGCGCCCATGGAGGAACTCCTCCGGTGGATGGTTGAGCACCTCGACGAGGAACACAGCGTGAACGAGTTGGCGGCCCGCCTCCACATGTCACCGAGGACCTTCGCCCGCCGCTTCAGGGCAGAGACGGGAACTACTCCGGCTGCCTGGCTGAACTCGCAGCGGGTGCTCAGGGCCCAGGAACTCCTGGAGACCACAGAGCTGAACATCGACGAAATTGCCAGGGAAGCGGGGTTCGGACATTCTGTGCTGCTCCGCCACCATTTCACCAAGGTGCTGGATACCAGCCCGCAGAGTTATCGCCGTGCTTTCCGTGGGCAGTTGGCGGAGGCTATTTAGGGACGCGCTGCGTTCTACGCCCTTGGCTGTCAGCGTCTGCCTCCCAGGCGGCCGCGGGACTCAGAGCCCTCGGCTTTGGCACATTCCACCAGTTCCTGCCAAGGCCCGGTGACGGCGCGGTCCGGGAGGGTGGCCCGGCGTTGGCCTGCCCTGATGGAGTACATGAACCTGTCCGGTTGGTTGGCCGCCCGTGACTGGCTCTTGGCTTCCTCCCATGGGCAAGCCTCAACCATGGGAACCCACCGTTCCTTGTCATCGGGGGAGACTGCGTCCACGCTCCAGACGCGCGTCATCGCTGCAATTCCCCCACTGCGTTGGACGGTGATCTTCATGGCCGGCTGCTTCTCGTTCGACTTTTCCTCGTCAGCCAGCCAGCGGGACCGCACCAAGCTGTCCGGTCCGCCGACCGACTAAACCTTGACCTTCACAGTCTCCCACGCCTTGAGGACGGCGTCATGCTCCGCGGAACCGGATCCGAAAAGTTCCCCGGCGGTGGCCACGGTGGTCTTCGCGAACTTTCCAAAGGTGCAGGTCGCGGGGAGGGAGCCGCTGGTCAATGTACCGTACCAAATCTGGCCGGGCGCCTCCCACGCATTGCCACCGAGTTCCGAGGCCACGACGTAGAAAGCCTTGTTGGGGATGCCGGAGTTGATGTGCACCCCACCGTTGTCCGCGCTGGTGCGCACGTATGTGTCCATGGAGTCCGGCTGGGGATCCTTGCCGAGGACGTCGTCGTCGTAAGCGGTGCCCGGCGCCTTCATGGAGCGCAGGGCAGCGCCTTGGACCTGGTCCGTGAAGAGACCCTCACCGATGAGCCAGCTGGCTTTCGACGCAGTCTCCTGCTTCAGGTACTGCTCCACGAGGACACCGAAGACGTCAGACATGGACTCGTTGAGTGCACCGGCCTGGTTCCGGTAGGCAAGATTGGCCGTGTATTGGGTCACCCCGTGGGCGAGTTCGTGGCCGATGACACTGACGGACTTGGTGAAGCGTTGGAAGATCTGGCCGTCGCCATCGCCAAAGACCATTTGCGATCCGTCCCAAAAGGCGTTGTCGTAGAGCTTTCCGTAGTGGACAGTGGCATCGAGGGCGAGGCCCGCATCATCGATGGAGTCCCTGCCGAAGATTTCCCCATACAGGCGGTGTGTGCTGCCAAGGCCGTCGTAGGCCTCATCCGCCGCCATGTCCCCGACAGGCCCGGCGCCTTCCTTACGGACAACACGGCCGGGCAAGGTCTCCGTGGATTCGGCATCGAAAATGGTCCGCTTGGGCGGGCCCGGCTTTGCCTGGCGGGCACTGGGCGGCGCCGCAGGGATGGGCGCTGTGCGGATGGCCTGCAGGTCTTTGATGTGCAGCAGCGACTCCTTTGCTGCCCTGGCCACGGCCCGCAGCCGTGGCTCGCTCTGGGCGGCAATCCTGCGAAGCATGTACGGAGGAACGATCGAACACATCACGGCAAACCCCTTTGGCTATCGGAAAGACCAACTGGATTCAGCCTAAAAGCAGCCTCCGACAATATCGCGGTGAACGTCCGGCAAGCCCCGAACTGATAGCCGGCACCGGAACACAAAAATACCCCGCCAGTTCACTGGCGGGGTATTCGTTGTGCCCTCGATAGGATTCGAACCTACGGCCTTCTGCTCCGGAGGCAGACGCTCTATCCCCTGAGCTACGAGGGCATCCAGGGTTCCCTCCGTTGCCGGTGGGACGTCCTAGAGCTTAGCAGTCACTGCGCCGCAAATGAAAACCCGACCCACCGGCGGCAATCCCCGCCTTGGACCACCGGACCGGCCCTTCGCATCAGTACCCGGCGAACGAATCGACGTGGATACGGCGCGCCCCTGCAGTGCGGGCAGCGGCACGCAGCGAATCAACGCTTGCTGGTGAGCCGGAAACGAAAACTTCGCGATCGGCAATGTCGGGGACCAACTCCTTGAGGCGTTCCGCGTCGATTCTGGCGGCACCGGCGTCGACCATGAACGCCGGGGGAGCGGAACCGTCCGCCAGCCTGGCGATCACCCTGGCCCCGGAGGCTTCCAGCTGCTCCACGCCGGCCAACTCATCGCGACCTTTGGCGAGGTACATCACCACGGTGTCGCGGGGCGCGGCGTCAGCGGACAGGTGCGAGAGGAACGGCGTAATGCCGATTCCTGCAGCGATCAGCAGGACCGGTTTGCCGGCGTCGTGCGGTAGAACAAAGTCCCCGCCTACGGCCGTGGCAGAGAGTTTGTCGCCGGGTTTCAAAGCCAGCAACGCCTTCTTTGCCGTGGACAGCGGCTCGGCCGTGCCAACTCCAAAGGTCACTTCCGGGGCGCCCGGGGCACTGGTGATACTGAAGACCCGCCGGCGGCCCTTGCCGTCGGAAGCCCGGTGCGGCAGGTTGAGCTCCATGTACTGGCCTGCAGCAAACCGCACCGGGCGCTGTGGCTCAAACCTGAACTCCGTGCTGCCCGGGGTCAGGGCACGCGAACCTTTGAACGTCAGTTCCACCCCGCCACGCTGGCCCAGGAAGAAGGCCAGGAGGTTGCCCAGCAACAAAGCGAGTTCGGGGGAGTTGGCAACAAAGCCGAAGTTATATGGAACCGCAAACACAACACCCACCACACCGGCAAGCGCCAACTGCTGCCATCGGCGGGGAGGGAGGGTGAGCGGCTCCGAGAGCATGAAGCCCACGAAAAACAGCAGAGGCCTCTGCGCCAAGGACTGCCACAGTGCCTGTCCGAAGCTCATGCTGCGGCTCAGGAGCTCCACGGTGATGATGCCGGCAGCCACCACCAGGAAGACCGTCGCCATCAACATTTTTCGCGTGCGGTACAGCACAACCAGCACGCCGGGAACCAGGAGCCACAGCATTGCCGGGGTCGCAGCCCACCACGTGGCGATGTTCAACCCGGTCAGGCCAGTGACGAACGCCCCGGCCGCGGCCGGATTAAAGATGTGACGCCCACGGAAGGCCAGCGCATATTTGGAGACGCTGGCCACCACGCAGGCCAGGGCCACGCCTGTCATGTCAGTGACTCCGAAGGCGGGCCAGAACAGGAAATAGAGCAGCAATCCCGTAATCAGGGAGGACTCCGTGTGCGGCTGGAGGCGGAAGATCAACGCCAGCAGTCGGTTGGACGCGTACGTTACCGTCAGGCAGAGCGCCAGATGCACCAGCATCTCGGGGAGGCCGAACGTCAGCCAGCCCAGAATGTTGAGGAGCATGCTGTAGGCCACGAGCGCACCCAGCACCCACAGAATCAAGCGGTACATCGTGAAGCGGCCCAACCAGGTGTCTACGCGGGACTTAGCGGCAATCATGTGAACAGTCTCCCCTCGAAACGGTGCGAAAATGTGGCGGCACCACTGGAGGACACCCTGAGCCAGGAGAAATAGAACTCCTCCTGCAACTGGGCCGGTTCAAGCATGAACAAGGCAGTGGCCAACGCATCCGCCACCAATGCGCTCGCAGCCATGGTCCAGGTAGCCACCATGGTGTGGATGGGCCGGCCTGTAGTCCCGTCCAGGACGTGGTGCAGGCCATCGCCCCAGGCGCGCCGGTTGGAAGCCGAAGCGCAGAGGGCTGAATTATGGAGCTCAACAGTGCCTATGGCCTGGCCGGGATTATAGGGATGTTCCAAGGCGACCATCACAGGGTGGGTGCCCGCATGGAGCATGTCGCCGCTCCCATCCACCAGGAATTCAGAATGGCCGGTTGACTGCAGGATCCCGCCCAGCAGGTCCACCAACTGCCCCTTCCCCGCAGCCCCAATGTCCAGGACCACTGCTTCGGTGACGGTCAGTGCCGTATCCGTCCACTCAAGGACGTCTTCCCAGCGTGGCGGGGCCAGGGGATCTCCGGAGGGGGCCAACGTGTAACCCGGATCGTAGCCAAGCCTTTCCAGACTGCTGCCGATGAGGGGGGTCATGGCGCCCCCGCTGAGCCGATACAGGGCGGCGTAGACCTCATGGAGGGCTACGGCATGCCCGGGCAAGGTAATCCTGCCGGGTTCGCGGGACAGGCCTGACACCAGGGAGTCCGGCCTGAACCGCGAATACGTCGCGTCATAGTCACCGACTGTTTCCAGCAGTTGGTGCCGCACCGCGGGTGCCAGCGCCTCCGGCGTCGAAATCTCCCACCGCGTCCCGATGCCGTCAAAACTGAAGGAGCTCCAGTCCGCGTGCGGCATGGTGCTACTTGGCCTGGGACTTGATCTGCTTCACGGCATCGTTGAACCCGCCGGACGTCAAGGAGGAACCAGCCACCTTGGAGACATTGAGTTCGTCGATGTTCTTGCCAACAATCTGCGCCGAAATGCCGCTGGCGAACTCGCCTTGGAACTTCTTGGTGTTGGGGTTCGAAGGGTGCGTGGTGATGTTGACCGCGGACACCCTGTCACCGGCAAGCGTCAATTCCACGCCCACGGTCTCCTGGCCATTGGGCGAGGTGTACGTGCCGTCGGCGCTGTAGGTTCCGTCCTTGTATACCGAAGCGCCCGCGGCAGTGGAGCCGGACGCGGTAGAGGAAGAGGTGGGGCTGGACGTGCTGGCCTGGCCGCCATTCTCGGCAGCCGGCGTGGATTCAGCGGACGGGGACTGCGCAGACGGCGCGCAGCCCGCCACGGCACCAATGAGTGAAAGGCCGGCAATTCCGGAGTAAATGCTCTTGCGGAGTGGCGTAGTCATGGTTCTGCTCGTTTCAACTGGACAAGAAATGGTCATGGGATTGGTACTCGCGGGATGACGGACGAGGCCACCTCCTACGTCTTCACAACGTTGAATTCAGCGTAATGGTTCAGTCTGTGGCGCCCGATATACGTTCCTGTGCGTTGGCTGTGTCCACATTGTCCACATAAGCGACCCTCAATTCCGCGACTTTGCGGGCCCCCGGTAGGCTAGATGCGTGACTCCCGAAGAACTCTCTGCTGCCATATCCGCCTGCCTTAAGGACGCCGTCTCTACCGGCGAAATTACCTTGACGGAATCTGCCGTGCCCGATTCCGTGCGAGTGGAGCGACCAAAGAACCGGGATCATGGAGACTGGGCCACCAACATCGCGCTGCAACTCTCCAAGCAGGCCGGGATGAATCCGCGCGAATTTGCCGGGATCCTCAGCAACCACCTCCAGGGCATCCCCGGTGTCACAGGGGTGGAAATAGCCGGTCCCGGCTTCCTGAACATCACAGTGGACGCCGCCACCGCCGGTGCCCTGGCAAAGGCCATCGTTGAGGCCGGATCCAGCTACGGCACCAACCAGGCGCTCGCGGGACGCGTGGTCAACATGGAATTCGTGTCCGCGAACCCCACAGGACCGTTGCACATTGGGCACACCCGTTGGGCAGCCTTGGGCGATGCGATCGCCAGGGTCCTGCGCGCCTCCGGTGCAAACGTCACCGCTGAGTACTACATCAACGACGCCGGCTCGCAGATGAATGTCTTTGCCAACTCTGTCCTTTCCCGGCTGCACGGCCGCGGCGTCCCTGAGGGCGGCTATCCGGGTGAATACATCCGAGAGCTCGGCGACGAAGTCCTGAAGGCCCACCCCGGCATCCGGGAACTGACGGACGAGGCCGCCCTCCCTGTGATCCGTTCGGCTGCCTATGAGGCACAGATGGCGGACATCAAAACGACCCTGGCGGACTTCGGCGTGGAGTTCGACGTCTTCTTCTCGGAGAAGGAACTGCACGACGCCGGTGCGATCGAATCCGCTGTTGCCCGCCTTCGCGAGCAGGGCCACGTCTTTGACGACGGTGGTGCCGTGTGGCTGCGCACCACCGACTTCGGTGACGACAAAGACCGCGTGATGATCCGCGCCAATGGCGAACCGACCTACTTCGCCGCGGACGCTGCCTACTACCTTTCCAAGAAGGACCGTGGTTTCACTGAGAAGATCTACCTGCTCGGCGCCGACCATCACGGCTACATCAACCGTCTGAAGGCCATTGCGGCCTGCGCGGGCGATGATCCCGAGGCCAACATCGAGGTTCTCATCGGCCAACTGGTCTCGGTAAACGGCGCAAAGCTGTCCAAGCGTGCGGGCAACATCATTGAGCTCAAGGACCTCATTTCCTGGCTGGGCAAGGATGCCGTGCGCTACTCCCTGGCCCGTTTCCCGGCCGACTCGCCGCTGACGCTGGATCCGGAGTTGCTGAAGAAGCACAGCAACGAGAACCCGGTATTTTACGTGCAGTATGCCCACGCGCGGTCCCGCGGCACGGCACGCAACGCTGCCGAAGCCGGTGTAGAACGCCAGGTTGATGGAGTGGATGCATTCGACGCATCGCTCCTGGACCACGCCACGGAAAACGAGCTGCTGTCCTATCTGGGCAGCTACCCGTCCATCGTGGCCAAGGCTGCTGAGCTGCGCGAGCCGCACCGTGTGGCCCGCCACCTTGAAGTCATTGCCGGGGCCTACCACCGCTGGTATGACGCCTGCCGGGTGTCGCCGCAGGGTGACGATCCCGTCCTTGATGTGAACCGCACGCGCCTGTGGCTCAATGACGCCACCAGCCAGGTACTTGCCAACGGACTCGAACTGCTGGGCGTTTCGGCGCCGGAACGGATGTAGGGCAATGAACACAGCAGCTGATCACGCTTCTCCGCTCGCTCCCGAATGGTTGGCCGTACCTGAGGACCTCAACGCACTGCAGGAACCCCTGTGGGCCGCCGGAGTTGGAAAGAACGACGCCGGTGAAGTCACAGTTGACGGTTTTTCCGTCAGTGAGCTCAAGGAACAGTTCGGAACTCCACTGTTTGTCATGAGCGAATCGGACTTCCGCTCCCGTGCAAGGGCATTCAAGGATGCCTTCGACGCCGCCTTCGCCGATATTTGCGGGGGAGTGGACGTCTACTACGCAGGGAAGTCCTTCCTGTGCACCGCCGTGGCAAGCTGGGTAGCAGAAGAGGGCCTGCGCCTGGATACCTGTTCCGGCGGCGAACTAGCTGTCGCTGCACGTGCGGGAATTGACGGCTCCAATCTGGGGTTGCATGGCAACAACAAGTCGGACGCGGAGATCAACCGCGCCCTGGACATGAAGCTGGGCAGGATCGTGGTGGACAGCCTCGATGAACTCGAGCGGGTTGCCAAAATAGCTTCCGGCCGCGGCGAAGTTGCCAAGGTCATGCTGCGCCTGACACCTGGTGTGCACGCGCATACCCACGAGTTCATCGCCACCGCACACGAGGACCAGAAATTTGGCCTCTCCATGGCGGAAGACTCCACCGAGGAAGCTGGTCTTTCGGCAGCCGAGGAAGCTGTGGCAGCAGCCACCTCCTACTCAAGCGTCGAACTGCTCGGCCTGCACTGCCACATCGGCTCGCAGATCTTTGAGCCGGATGGTTTTGCCGTCGCTGCGGAGAAGCTTCTGGGTTTCCTCGCGGCCATGCAGACCAAGTACTCCATTGTCCTGCCGGAACTGGACCTCGGGGGTGGCTATGGCATCGCGTACACCCCGGTGGACACACCCCGCCCACCGGCCGAGATCGCGGAGGCGATGGCCGCCGTCGTGCGTTCCACATGCGCCAGGTTGGACATCACGCCGCCGCGCATCTCCATCGAACCCGGACGGGCGATCGTAGGCAGCACCACGTTCACGCTTTATGAAGTAGGCACCCTCAAAACCGTGCGGGTTGACGCCCCTGATGGTGAGGACGGTCAAAAGAACGTTACGTATCCACGCCGTTATGTGTCAGTGGACGGCGGCATGAGCGATAACGCCCGTCCGGTGCTGTACGACGCGGATTATTCGGCGATTCTGGCTTCCCGTGACTCCTCTGCGGCTCCCCAGCTGTCCCGCGTAGTGGGCAAACATTGCGAGAGCGGCGACATAGTTGTTAGAGATGTATATCTGCCCGCGGATGTGGCAGCCGGTGATTTGCTCGCAGTACCGGGTACCGGCGCCTACTGCTGGGCCCTCTCCAGCAACTACAACTACCTGGCACGGCCTGGCGTTGTCGCTGTACGCGACGGAGCTGCCCGGCTGATTGTCCGCGGGGAAACCGAAGAAGATCTCTTGAACCGCGACATGGGAGTGGCGAATGTCTGAAGTGCGAACCTTGAAGGTGGCCCTGCTGGGCTGTGGCAACGTTGGGGCCCAGGTCGCGCGGATTCTGATTGACGACGCCGACGCCCTGGCCGCCCGCAGCGGCGCCCGCCTCGAACTTTCGGGCATCGCCGTACGCACCATCGATGCCCCGCGTGACGTCGAACTGCCGCGTGAACTTTTCACCACGGATGCCGACACCCTGGTCAAGGATGCAGACCTGGTCATCGAACTCATGGGAGGCATTGAGCCAGCACGTTCGTTGATCCTTACGGCCATCCAGAACGGCGCATGTGTTGTCACCGGCAACAAGGCCCTGCTCGCGCAGGACGGCCCCACCCTGTACGAAGAGGCTGACAAAGCCGGTGTCCAGTTGTCTTACGAAGCCGCGGTAGCAGGTGCCATCCCCATCCTGCGCCCCATCCGCGACAGCCTGTCCGGCGATCGCATCACCAGGGTCCTGGGCATCGTCAACGGCACCACCAACTTCATCCTTGACCAGATGGACACCACCGGTGCCCAGTTCTCTGACGCACTGGCCGAAGCCCAGCGGCTCGGATACGCCGAAGCGGATCCCACTGCCGACATCGAAGGACACGACGCCGCGGCGAAGGCAGCCATTCTGGCCTCCCTGTCCTTCCACACACGCTTTTCCCTGGACGATGTCTACTGCGAAGGCATCACCAAGGTCAGCGCGGCGGACATCGCCTCTGCCAAGGAAGCCGGATTCGTCATCAAGCTCTTGGCGATTGCCGAGAAGATCGACTCAGCAGAAAACGGCGGCGGCATCTCAGTGCGGGTCCACCCCACACTGCTGCCGCGGGAACACCCGTTGGCCGCCGTCCGCGGCGCCTTCAACGCAGTCTTCATCGAGGCGGAGAACGCCGGCGAACTGATGTTCTACGGGCAGGGTGCAGGCGGAACTCCTACCGCCTCTGCCGTACTTGGTGACCTCGTCTCCGCAGCGCGGCGCCTGGTCCTTGGTGGCCCGGGCCGCACGGAAACCACCACGGGGCACGTCCCGGCGCTGGCCATCGACGCATCCAACACCAGCTACTACATCGGATTGGACGTAGCTGACCAAGCCGGCGTATTGGCGCGGATTGCGCACATCTTTGCGGAAAACGGTGTCTCCATCGAGATCATGCGGCAGACGATCCACCGCGACGCAGAGTCGAACGTTGAATCGGCTGAGCTGAAGATCGTGACGCACCGTGCATCCGAAGCTGCACTCGCAGCAACCGTCGAGGCCGTCAAGGGCCTGGACGTCATCAATTCTGTGACATCCGTACTGCGGGTAGAAGGGGTCTAAGTGGCTCACCAATGGCGCGGAGTAATCCGCGAATACGCTGATCGTTTGCCCGTAACGGAAGCCACCAAGGTCATTACCCTCGGCGAGGGCGGCACGCCCCTGGTCCATGCACGGCAGCTCTCCGAGCTCACCGGTTCAGAGGTGTACCTGAAGGTTGAAGGCATGAACCCCACGGGTTCCTTCAAGGACCGTGGCATGACCATGGCCATGACGGCAGCAGTTGAAGCCGGGGCCAAGGCAGTGGTCTGTGCGTCCACCGGTAACACCTCTGCCTCGGCAGCTGCCTACGCCACTGCGGCCGGGCTGAAGTGTGCCGTTTTGGTTCCCGAAGGCAAGATCTCCATGGGCAAATTGAGCCAGGCGATCGCGCACGGCGCCACCTTGCTGCAGGTTGACGGCAACTTCGACAACTGCCTGGACATTGCCCGCAAACTGGGTGAGTCCTACCCGGTGTTCCTGGTGAACTCCGTCAACCCCGCCCGTATCCAGGGCCAGAAGACCGGTGCCTTCGAAATCGTCGACTCACTCGGCGATGCTCCTGACATCCATGTTCTGCCTGTCGGTAATGCCGGCAACATCAGCGCCTACTGGAAGGGCTACAAGGAATATTCCGCGCCCTTCGAGACCGCCAACGGGACCTTGGCGGCTGTCGCCACCAAGACGCCCATCATGTGGGGCTTCCAGGCTGCAGGGGCGGCGCCATTTGTTGCCGGACACCCGATCACTGAGCCGGACACCATCGCGACTGCCATCCGCATCGGCAACCCGGCGTCCTGGGACACCGCTGTTGCCGCCCGCGACGAATCCGGTGGCCTGATTGAGGCCGTTACGGATGATGAGATCCTGGCTGCCCACCGCTGGCTGTCCGCCAAGGAGGGCGTCTTCGTGGAACCCGGCTCCGCTGCCGGCGTCGCAGGCCTCATCAAGAAGCACGCTGCAGGCGAGGTTCCCTCCGGGAAGACCATCGTCATCACGGTTACCGGTCACGGACTCAAGGACCCGCAGTGGGCCCTCCGCACTGACGATGGCAGTGATGTTCAACCCGTCAAGGTGCCGAACGACGTCGTCACCGTTGCCGCAGAACTGGGACTGGAAGAAAAGTAAGAGTGGAATCAACGCAGCCCACCGCGACTGATCGTGCGCTCGTCGCGGCAGGCCAGCGGCTGACCGTCAAGGTCCCCGGTACAAGCGCCAACCTGGGCCCCGGCTACGACAGCCTCGGCTTGGCCTTGTCGATTTACGACACCTTGACGGTGGAAACCCTCAGCACCGGAGAGCTCGAGTTTGAGCTCTCCGGTGAAGGGGCCGAAACCCTTCCCCGGGATTCCAGCCACCTCGTGGTGCGCGCCATTGATCTTGCGCTGGATCGCCTTGGCTACCAGCACTCCGGGCTGAAAATTACTGCGGACAACGTCAATCCGCACGGACGTGGCCTCGGATCCTCAGCTTCTGCCGTGGTGGCAGCGGTGACCGCAGCCAATGCCTTGGTACCGGAGGAATCGCGGAAGGATCGCGATTGGATCCTGCAGCTGACCAGCGAGATGGAGGGCCACCCGGACAACGTCGCACCCGCCATTTTCGGCGGACTGGCGCTGTCCTGGCAGGACAGCGAGCAGTACAGCAGTACCAGGGCAGACGTTGCGCCTTCAGTCATTCCGGTAGTCGCCGTCCCCGACTTTGAGTTGTCCACGGAGACGGCACGCGGTTTGCTCCCTGCCTCCGTGGGCCATCATGCGGCGGCCATGAATTCCGGACGCGCCGCCCTGCTGATCCACGCCCTCACGGCGCAGCCAGCCTTCCTGTTGCCTGCTACCGAGGACTACCTCCACCAGAGCTACCGTGCACAGGCTATGCTTCCCAGCGCCGACCTCATCGCGGCGCTTCGGGCCGCAGGCCACGCGGCCGTTGTTTCCGGTGCGGGCCCCACTGTGATGGTGCTGGCCAACGGGGAACGTGAAGCCTCCACTGTTGCGGATTTCATTGAGTCCTACACGGCGTCCAACACACCAGACATTGGCTGGCGTGTGATGACACTGGCTGTGGACGTTCAAGGTGCTAGAGTGGAAGTGCACCGCCGGTAAAGCCGCGGGCAGTTCCCTGATTTCGGATCTCGGTGTTTCGCCGTACCTTTCGTCAACTGTGCCAACGTTGGTGGTGTCGTCTCTTTCCGGCCAGTCTCAGGTGCCGAGATCTCTCTGTTCCCTGAACCTACAGCCGGCAGTCCGGGCAACCGGATCCAGTGATGACGATCAGTATCCGGCCCTGTTGGCCACAATCCATCAGGCACGGCCCAAATCACCGGCTGCAGATCTGAACTGCAGCCCAGAACAAATCATCGCGTCCAGCTCTCGCTCTGGACGCCGTCGAGGGGGAAGGATCCTTCGTGACAGAAACCACTGAGCTGGCTTCAGCTGTGGACACAACATCTTCTGCTGCTGAGTCGTCAACAGCAGCAACCACCAAGAGCAGCGGCCTTGCAGGCCTTAAGCTCGCCCAGCTTCAGGCTCTCGCGAGCCAGTTGGGCATCTCCGGGGGATCGCGTATGCGTAAGGGGGATCTGGTGACCGCCATTTCCGCCCATCGCGCCGGCACCTCCACTACCAAGGCACCCGCCAAGGCCAGTGCCCCGGCAAAGGGAACCACTGCTGTGGCCAAGGAAGCTCCGGCCGTGGATGCCAAGGCTGCAGGGGAGACCAAGGTTAAGGCTGCCGAAAACGGTGCTGTTGCCGATGCTGCCTCCGAGGCTCCGGCCCAGGAAGCCCCCCGCGGTCGAGGCCGTGGCCGTAGCCGCCGCGCCACCAGTGATGGTGTAGTAGCTGCTGTTGAGGCCGCTGCTGCGCCCGCTGAAACCGCAGTTGCGCCGGTTGCTGAAGCACCGGCAGCATCTGAAGCGGCTGAGTCCGGTACCGAGCGTCGCCAGCCGCGCACCCGCAACCGCCGCCGTGGCGAAGCTGCTGCAGCACCTGCTGAAGCGGCAGAAGCCCCCGCGGCCGAGCAGCGTGAGCAGCGCGCTGACCGCACGGAGCAGCGTGCTGACCGCACGGAACAGCGTGAGCAGCGTGCCGACCGCACCGAGCAGCGTGAGCAGCGCGCCGACCGCAACGAACAGCGTGAGCAGCGTGAACAGTCGGATTCGGGCGAGCAGCGCGAACGCCGTGACAACACCCGCGGCCGCCGTGAAGACACCAACGATGGCGATGACACCGGCAACCGCCGCAACCGCCGCAACCGTCGTGACCGCAACGACCAGAACGACCGCAGCGACCGTCGGGGAGGTCAGGACAGCCGTGACGGAAACACCCGCAGCGACCGCTTCCGCGACCGCAACGAACGTCGTCGCGGCCGCGCCCAGGGACCGGACGTCGACGACGTCGAGGTCACCGAGGATGACGTCCTGCTTCCCGTAGCCGGCATTCTGGACGTCCTGGAGAACTACGCGTTCATCCGTACGTCCGGCTACCTCCCCGGGGCGAACGACGTTTACGTCTCCCTGGCACAGGTCAAGAAGTACAACCTCCGCAAGGGCGACGCCGTTGTCGGCGCCATCCGTGCACCGCGTGACGGCGAAGACCGCAGCCAGCAGTCGGCCCGACAGAAGTTCAACGCGTTGGTTCGCGTCACATCCGTCAACGGCAAGACTCCGGAAGAGCTCAAGGACCGCGTCGAGTTCGCCAAGCTCGTACCGCTGTACCCGTCCGAGCGCCTCCGCCTTGAGACTGATCCCAAGAAGATCGGCCCGCGTGTCATTGACCTCGTGGCCCCGATCGGCAAGGGCCAGCGTGGCCTGATCGTGTCGCCGCCGAAGGCCGGCAAGACGCTCATCCTGCAGTCCATCGCGAATGCAATCACCACCAACAACCCTGAGGTCCACCTCATGATGGTGCTGGTTGACGAACGTCCCGAAGAAGTTACGGACATGCAGCGCACCGTCAAGGGTGAGGTCATTGCCTCAACCTTCGACCGTCCCGCCGACGATCACACCACGGTTGCCGAACTTTCCATCGAACGCGCCAAGCGCCTCGTGGAAATGGGTATGGACGTTGTAGTCCTCCTGGACTCCATGACCCGCCTGGGCCGCGCCTACAACCTGGCAGCACCGGCCTCCGGCCGTATCCTGTCCGGTGGTGTGGACTCCGCAGCCCTGTACCCGCCCAAGCGCTTCTTCGGTGCTGCACGCAACATCGAAAACGGCGGTTCGCTGACCATCCTGGCAACGGCCCTCGTGGAGACCGGCTCCAAGATGGATGAAGTCATCTTCGAAGAGTTCAAGGGCACCGGCAACATGGAGCTCCGCCTGTCCCGCCAGCTGGCAGACAAGCGCATCTTCCCGGCCGTGGACGTCAACGCGTCCGGCACACGCCGCGAAGAGAACCTCCTCTCGCCTGAAGAAGTCAAGATCATGTGGAAGCTGCGCCGCGTCCTTTCCGGCCTGGAGCAGCAGCAGAGCCTTGAGCTGCTGACCAACAAGATCCGGGAGACGCAGAGCAACGTCGAGTTCCTCATGCAGGTTCAGAAGACGACACTCGGAGCGAAGTCCGACAACGACAAATAGCTGTGCTCTAACCGCTCAAAATATGCCGGCCCCGCCCCTACGCCGGGTAGCTTCCGATCTACGATCGGAAGCTACCCGGCTCCGGCAGGCCGAAGCCACTCCGTGGCCGGCATATTTTGAGCGGTCTTTGTTTAAGGAATCCTTGGCCCGACACCACGTGAGGTCAGAAACGGCCCAGCGGGCCCCAGATGGGCTGTGCGTGACCCCACGGTGCAGTTATTAGACTTGTAGAAGTCGAAAGAGGTTTGAAAATGTTTGAGTCCGTACAGGGATTGCTTGATGAGCACACTGCTATTCAGGCGCAGTTGAGTGATCCTGCTGTTTATGCCGATCAGTCCGCGGCCCGGAAGTTGGGGCGGCGGTCTGCCCAGCTCCAGGGCATTGTGGAGGCGTACAACAAGTGGCGCGGGCTCAATGATGATCTGGAAGCGGCCAAAGAGATGGCTGATGAGGATCCTGAATTCGCTGCCGAGGTTGTGCAGTTGGAGGAGCAGATTCCCGCGGCGCAGGAGCGCCTGCGCCGTCTGCTGATCCCTCGTGATCCTGACGATGCCCGCAACGTCATCCTTGAAGTCAAGGGTGGCGAAGGTGGTGACGAAGCTGCCTTGTTCGCCGGTGACCTTCTGCGAATGTACATGCGCTACGCCGAGTCGCGGGGATGGAAGACCGAAATGATTTCGGCCACCGAATCCGATCTTGGTGGCTACAAGGACGTTGCCGTGGCCATCAAGGGCAACTCGAACGATCCTGCGCAGGGAGTCTTCGCGCGGTTGAAATTCGAAGGTGGGGTGCACCGTGTGCAGCGCGTGCCCGTGACCGAATCCCAGGGCCGCATCCACACCTCGGCTGCCGGCGTGCTGGTACTCCCTGAAGTGGATGAGCCCGAAGAGCTTGAGATCAACCAGAACGATCTCAAGATCGACGTTTACCGTTCCTCTGGTCCGGGTGGACAGTCCGTGAACACCACCGACTCCGCTGTGCGCATCACCCACTTGCCCACGGGCATCGTGGTGGCCATGCAGAACGAGAAGTCCCAGCTGCAGAACCGCGAAGCCGGCATGCGGGTTCTCCGCGCCCGCCTCCTGGCCCACCAGCAGGAACAGATCGACGCCGCCAACTCGGAGCAGCGGAAGTCACAGATCCGCACTATGGACCGTTCGGAGCGCATCCGCACGTACAACTTCCCTGAAAACCGCATTGCGGACCACCGCACAGGGTACAAGGCGTACAACCTTGACGCCGTCATGAACGGCGACTTGGAGCCCGTGATCCAGTCGGCCATTGAGGCGGACGAGCAAGCACGCCTGGATGCCATCGGCGAATAGCACCCTGCCGCATATCAACAGCAGAGTAGATCCATGACGTTTTACCCAGGCCAGAGCCTCGCGGACGCGGTTCGCGAGGCTACTGCCGTTCTCACCGACGCCGGTGTCCCCTCGCCGCGCGTGGACGCGGAGTTGCTGGCCGAACACCTGCTGGGTGTGGGGCTGGGACGCTTGCGGGCCATGCTGTTGGGCGATGCTCCCGCACCTGATGGTTATGGGGAACTGGTGCAGGAGCGGGCCGGCCGCGTTCCCCTGCAGCACATCACCGGCGTCGCCTATTTCCGGTACTTGGAGTTGCGTGTGGGTCCGGGTGTCTTCATACCCCGGCCGGAAACGGAATCGGTAGTCCAGTTGGTGATTGACCACGTGGCAGGAATCCCGAACCCCAAAGTGGTGGATCTTGGCACCGGATCCGGTGCGATCGCCGGCTCGATCGCCCACGAAGTACCGGGCTCTGACGTCCACGCCGTGGAATACAGTACTTTCGCGCATGCCTGGGCTGCGAAAAACCTGGAGCCGCTGGGCGTCACCCTCATCCAGGGCGACCTTAGGGACGCGCTTCCCGAACATAACGGAACCTTCGACGTCGTCGTCTCCAACCCGCCGTATATCCCGGCTGAGGCGATACCCACAGAACCTGAAGTCGCGCTCCACGATCCTCCCGAGGCACTGTACGGTGGGGGAGCGGACGGCATGGAACTCCCGACGGCGGCAGCGGCCTCCGCGGCCCGGCTCCTGAAGCCCGGCGGCTACTTCGTAATGGAACACGCCGAAGTCCAGGCCGGCTGGATCGCCGGGATGCTGCGACGCTCCGGACGTTGGAACAACGTCACCACGCATTGTGACCTGAACGGCAAGGAACGTGCCACCAGCGCGGTGCTGGCAAGCACTGACCCTGATGAGTGAAAGAATAGCGCTGTGACCACAACCTACAACTGCACTTCCGATGACCAGCGTGCCGAAGGACTTCAGCACGCCCAGCGTGCCATCAGCGAAAAGAAGTGCATCGTGCTGCCGACGGACACTGTGTACGGCATTGCCGCGGATGCCTTTTCGCCCCTGGCTGTGACGATGTTGCTGGCTTCCAAGGGACGCAGCCGGCAGATGCCGCCTCCGGTGCTGATTCCCCGGATCAACGCCCTTGATGGCCTGGCCACGGACGTACCGGCCGATGCCCGCGCGCTGGCGCAGGCATTTTGGCCCGGTGGACTGACCCTGATCCTCCATGCCCAGCCGTCGTTGGACTGGGATTTGGGCGAGACAAAGGGCACCGTTGCCCTGCGTATGCCCGATGACCAGATTGCCTTGGAACTCCTCGGCCTCACGGGCCCGCTGGCCGTATCATCGGCCAACCGCACCGGCCAGGAAGCAGCCCAGACCGCTGCGGAAGCGCGCATGCAACTGGCCGAATCCGTAGAGGTGTACCTTGAGGGCGGATTCCGGCCCGTGGAAGGTACTGCCGCGCTGCCGTCCACGATCGTGGACGCAACTGCCACCCCGTTCCGGGTAGTGCGCCAAGGAGCCATCTCCTTGGAAAGCCTCCGTGCGATCGTTCCGACCCTCCTCGGCTTTGGCGAGTCTGTTCCCGCCGCTGTTGAAGAACCTGAAGAGGCAGTTGCTGTCGCGGCGACCCCCACGGCGGATGACGCGCCGGTTGAGGTGACCGAGGCCGCCGTCGTCGACGTCGAAGCCACGCCTGATGAGCAATCGGTACCTGACGACCATGTGGAGCCGCCGGCCCCACGAGAAGCCAAGTCCGAATGATTCCGGACCGCCAGCGCGTCCCCGTCCTCGACGTCGACGCTACTCCGTTGCGCGTCCATGAACTCATTGACGCCGTGGGCGGGCTGATTGCTGCCGGGACCACAAGCACTGTGCTCGGCCACAACCTGCACAGCATCACGCTTTTTCATTCATGTCCGGATGTCCGCGCCCTGTACGAAGCAAGCTCCATAGTCCTTCTGGATGGAGCCCCCGCCACGTTGCTGTGGGGAGTTTCCCGGAAGCGGCAAGGTCTGCCCTTGGGTGAAGGGGCCATGGCGTACCGTCTGGGTTCCATGGACTGGATCCCTGAACTCGGCAAGGTTCCCGGATTGCAGCGGGTCGCAGTGGTCGGAGCCGGCAGGGAGGCCAATACCGAAGCGGTGGCCCGCCTGCGGTCCATCATTCCCGGCGCCACGGTGGACGGCATGCCCGGCGAAGGTTGGGATGACGCCCTTGAAGACGCCGTAGTGGGCTGGCTGAACACGTTCCGGCCGCAACTGGTGCTGTTGGGTCTGGGGATGCCGCTCCAGGAGCATGTCCTGCATCGCAGGCTGGGGGAACTGCCGCCGGCCGCCTACTGCGCCGTTGGAGGCGCGATCGAGCAGGTTGCCGGTATCCAGAAACTGGCACCGCGCTGGCTGGGGCGCCTGGGGCTCGAATGGGCCTGGCGTCTGGTCCTCCACCCGGGCCGGGTTGCCTACAGAGTTTTCATTGAGCCGTGGAAGCTTGCCGGCCTGCTGGTCCGGCGCCGTTTCAATCACCCAAGACCAAAGGCAAGTAAATGACGTCCCAAGCTGTTGTGGTCGCCGTCGTGGTGACTTATAACCGGCGTGAACTCCTCCAGACCACACTGGCGGGCATCGCAGCCGGCACCCGGGTTCCGGACGCCGTCGTCGTGGTGGACAACGCTTCCACTGATGGGACCGCAGAGTACTTGCGGGAGTATGAAGGGCCGCTGGCTACGGACATCGTCACGCTCACCGCCAATGTGGGCGGTGCAGGTGGATTTGTGGTCGGCATGGAACGCGCCCTGCTGGATCACGGTGCGGACCACGTCTGGATCATGGACGACGACACCGAGCCGCAACCAGGCGCGCTTGCCGAAGCACTGGATGTTTCCACGGCGTATCAGCAGGAAACAGGAGATACGCCGGCCTTCATCGCCAGCCGCGTTGTCTGGACCGATGGCCGTGAGCACCCCATGAACCGCATGCGGCCCCGGATGGGTGCCAGCGAAAACGCACGCAATGCTGCTGCGCGTGTGGGTGCCACCCAGATCCGCAGCGCTTCCTTCGTGTCAGTCCTGATCCGAGCCGAAGAAATCAGGAAATACGGCCTTCCCATCGCGGACTATTTCATCTGGAACGACGACCTTGAGTACACCGCCAGGGTTTCGCGCAGGGGAACAGCACTGACCACGGAAGCATCGGTGGCCAATCACCACACCAAGGTCTTTGGTGACGCCGGTGCTGACCCCGGACCGCGCTTCTACTACGAGGTTCGGAACAAGCTGTGGGTCTACACCCGTTCCAGTGCCTTGGCGCCGTGGGAAAAGGTACTTTTCACCGGTGCGTCGTTGCGCAACTGGACCCGCACCATTGCTGCATCGCCCAACCGCAAAGTACTGCTGGGCGGGCTTCTCAAGGGCCTGCGCCACAGCCTCAAAGCACCGCGTTCCAATGCGCAGGTGCTTGAGGGAATCTATGCGTTGCGGAACGTCCAAGAGCCTGCCAGCTGACAGCGGCGCAGCTAAAACCCGGTCAAACAGGCGTGGGTCTTGCGGCTGCGTCACAGGGTGGTCACGTCCATTGGCATTAGTATCGTGACTAGAGTCCACAGAAATCCCGCAACATTCGGCACAGCCGGTGCAGGCATGGCGACGGAGTAGTTCCATTTATCCACACACAGAATTCCACACCTCAAGGTGCCCGGAAACCACCGGCTTTCACCCGACGCGTCGGCAGCGTCAGTACATTGCCATTTCCGGAACAGTGGGCGGGCTGCTCCCGGGAGCCGCATCATGATCATGTATCTGCTGATGGCACTCACGGCTGCCGTGGTGTCCTACGCGGGAACGTGGGGTGCCCGCGTGGCCGGAAACAAACTGCGCCTGTACCGTCCCATCCGCAGCCGCGACATGCACTCTGCCCTGATTTCCAAGCTCGGCGGGCTGGGCATCTTTGCGGGTTTCTTCGTCGCCCTGGTAGTTGCCAGCAACTCATTCTTCGTGAAGGACATTTTCAGGCACAACGATGCGCCCTGGGGGATCCTGGCCGGTGCTGTGGTGATCGTCGCCGTGGGGGTGGCAGATGACATCCTGGACATCCGATGGTGGATCAAGCTGCTGGGCCAGGGCGCTGCCGCTCTCATCGTGGCACTGTGGGGCGTCCGGATGTCGGTGGTGCCCTTCATCCCGGAGCCGATATTCCTCGAGTCTGAGATCCTTCAGATTGTGCTTACGGCGGGACTCATTGTCACCACCATGAACGCCGTCAACTTCATTGACGGACTGGACGGTTTGGCAGCGGGAGTGGCCATCATTGGTGGCGGCGCCTTCTTCCTCACGGCTTATTGGGTCCACAGGAACAATCCGTCCACCGACAACTCAGACCTTGCCACACTCCTGATGGCCATCCTCGTGGGTAGTTGCATCGGGTTCCTGCCGCACAACTGGTTCCCGGCAAAAATCTTCATGGGTGACTCGGGGGCCATGCTCATCGGCCTGCTCATGGCGTCAGCCGGTGTCGTAGCCACGGGACAGATCGGCTCGGGCCTTTATGACCGTGCCAACGGCATCCCCACGATCGTTCCAATTTTGCTGCCCTTTGCGGTTCTGTCCCTGCCCCTCCTGGATCTGGGGATGGCCGTGGTCCGCAGGACTGCGAGGGGTCAGTCGCCATGGTCGGCTGACCGCGGACACCTCCACCATAAGCTGGTGGACCTCGGCTACTCGCACCGTGCCGCCGTCGTCATGCTCTATGTCTGGACGTGCATCCTGGCGTTCGGTGGCGTCGCTTTCGCCGTCTTCCCATGGCAGATTGTGCTCATCGTGGTTGTGGTCGCGGCTCTCGTCATGGCCGCCGTGACTGCGTGGCCCTACTTCACCCGGAACTCGACGCGACCGGGGGAGTAGTTGTGGCGGCTGGTTATCGTCACAGTTCTATCTCATGTAGAATTCTTTCTGCGGACAGTCACTCGCCCGTAACCCCACTTTGAGAATATGGCACCTGTGCCACGAGGATTGGTATCCCCATGACATCCAACGCCGAAACCGGACGCCCGTCCGGTAAACGTGGTGTTGGAGTTTCCAGTGAGACATCGAATCTCTGGCTCCGGCTGCTCTCTCTTAGCGCTGCAGCAGCAGTGGCCGCAGTTGTGGTCACCTGCATCATCGCGGCCTTCATGGATGGCGGACAAGGAGCGCTTTCAGTAGCGTTCGGTGCTGCCGTGGTCATGCTCTTTTTCAGCATCAGCCTTCTCATCGGCCACTTCGTCGGCCGGAACAACCCCTCCGGTGCAGTGGGACTCTTTGTTGCCTCATATTTCATCAAGGTTGTCGGATTTGCCGTTGTGCTGTTCGTGATCGGCGCGCCGGACTGGCTGAATGACCGCTGGTTCATCATCGGGGCCGTGGTCACCGTGGTGGTCTGGCAAGCTGCGGAAATCTACGGTTTCAGCAAGGCCCGCTTCCAGATCTACAACGATCCTGTTGAAGAGAAGAAGGGTGGCCCGGATGTCTCCGCGTAAGCGATATTCACGCCCGGCCGCACCAGCCCAGCAACGTGGAAAAGCCAATGAAGCCGCAGAAGCCGGAAACGACGGCGGATACAACGCCGGCATCGCCGTCTTCAGCTACATCATTGGCGGGATCATTGTCTGGAGTTTGATAGGCTGGGGTCTGGATAATCTGTGGGGGACCCGCTGGATTGTGCTCCTTGGCGCTCTGCTGGGAGCCGCAGGAGGGTTCTATCTTTCCCATATGCACGGCCTCACCAGGCAAAGCTCCTCTGCTGGCGAGAGCAACGCAGACAGCGGTCCGTCCACGGACGGGGACAGTAATGCCAAATAATTTCACATGGATTGTGGATGCGTCCAACGCTTCCGGATTCCAACCAATGCCCAATGATGGACACAGCAGAGAGGAAACGCGTTGATCGCGCTTGCGCTCCCCGCCCAGGATTCGGGGTCCTTCACCCCACCCGGAATCGACGAAATGCACCTGCCGGCAATCCTGCCTTGGGGTGCGCACGACGGATTCTCCAAGCAGATGCTGCTGGTGATCCTTTCGGTCGTCATTATCGCTACATTCTTCATCCTCGCTGCACGTAAGCAGCAGCTGGTTCCCGGCAAGCTGCAGTTCGCAGGCGAGATGGCTTACGGCTTCGTCCGGAACAGCATTGCCAAGGACATCATCGGCGGCAAGGACTTTATCAAATACGTCCCGCTGCTGTTCAGCTTGTTCTTCTTCATTCTGGTGAACAACATCTACGGTGCCATTCCGGTCATCCAGCTCCCCAGCTTCTCGCACGTTGGTGGAGCCTATGTCCTCGCAGGCATCGTGTACTTCACCTGGATCATCATCGGCATCAAGAAGAACGGCCTGAAGTACTTCAAGCTCGCGACCGTTCCTTCGGGCGTGCCCTGGTACATCCTGCCGATCGTTGTTCCGATCGAAATCATCTCCAACTTCCTGGTCCGCCCCGTCACGCACAGCCTCCGTTTGTTCGCGACCATGCTGGCCGGCCACCTGATCGTGATGCTCGCCGGCTCCGGCATCGAGTACCTGGTCATGCAGGAGAACGTCCTCCTCAAGGGCACCTCCGTCCTGGTACTGGTCGGCGCCATCGCCATGTACATGCTCGAAGCACTGATCATGGCCCTGCAGGCCTACGTGTTCACGCTGTTGACCGCGATCTACATTGAAGGCGCCCTGCACGCCGACAGCCACTAGGCTCCAAAACTTCCCCTTGTGGGGATTGAAGTAAACCAAACAACCTGCCACATGGGTGGCATCTTGAAAGGAAAAAAATGGAAGGCAATCTCAACCTCGTAGGTTACGGTCTGTCCGCAATCGGCGGTGGTATCGGTGTGGGTCTCGTATTCGCGGCTTACATCAACGGTGTTGCTCGTCAGCCGGAAGCTCAGCGTGTGCTGCAGCCGATCGCGTTCCTTGGTCTGGCACTGACCGAAGCTCTCGCCATCCTCGGCCTCGTTTTCGCCTTCGTTCTCTAGTCTTCGGCTTCAGAACCAAGCGAATTCCGCAACCGAGTAGATAGGACGGGTGAAATATGAATCAGCTGATCATCTCAGCCGCCACTGAAGGCGAGACCAACCCTCTCGTTCCCAATGTTTGGGAAATGGGTGTCGTCCTCGTCGGCTTTGCTGTCCTCCTGTACATCGTGGTCAAGTTCATTGTCCCGATGTTCGAGAAGACCTTCGCAGAGCGCGCCGAAGCAATTGAAGGTGGCATTGCAAAGGCCGAAGCGGCCCAGGCGGAAGCTTCTGCAGCTCTTGAAGAGTACAAGCAGCAGCTCACCGACGCCCGCGCCGAGGCCAACCGCATCCGCGAAGAAGCACGCGCCGAAGGCGCCCAGATCCTCGCGGACCTGAAGGCCAAAGCAGCTGCGGAGTCCGCACGGATCACCGAGCAGGCACACGCTGCCATCGAATCGGAGCGCCAGGCAGCTGTTGTCTCGCTTCGTTCCGAGGTTGGCACCCTGGCCACCACGCTGGCCGGCCGCATTGTTGGTGAGTCACTCACTGACGATCAGCGCGCCGCACGCGTTGTGGACCGCTTCCTTGCAGATCTGGAGACCCAGAGCGCAGGTGCAGCTAAGTAATGGCAGGTATATCGAGCGAATCGCTGACCACAGCGCTGGCGCAGTTGGAAGCCAAGCTTCCCTTTGCCTCGCTGCAGTTGGCTAAGGACCTCTTCGGAATCCTGGGAACGGTGGACAGCTCGGCTGGCTTGCGCCGCGCCCTGACTGACCCGTCCCGTAATGGAGACGAAAAGTCGGCGCTGGTCAAGCAGCTGGTTGGCGGAAAAGTCTCCGCTGATGCTGCTGAAATTGCGGGCGGACTGGCCAGCTCACGCTGGGCATCGGCTCGCGATATCGGCGATGCACTCGAGACGCTTGCCGCCACGGTGGTCATTGCCGTAGCTGAAAACAAGTCGGCCGTTTCTGCCTCCGGTATCACGGGGCTGGAAGAGCTGGAAAACGATCTGTTTGCTTTCAATCAGGCCGTCGCCTCCAGCCACGAAGTACAACGTGCTCTGTCTGAGCCGCAGGCGTCGCCCGCGGCGAAGATTGCACTGGCCGAGAAGCTTGTTCCTGGCAGCAGCGAGGAAGCCAAGGTTCTCATCAGCCAGGCAGTGACGCAGCCGCGCGGCGTCAAGCCGAGCAAGCTCGTCGATTCTTTCGCAAAGCTTGCCGCCAAGCGCCAGCAGCGCTGGATTGCAACTGTCAGCGTTACCCGTCCGTTGACGGAAACGCAGGCCAGCCGTCTGCAGGCCGGGCTGGATGCCCTGTACGGCCGCGAACTGAAGGTCAACGTCAATGTTGACCCCGCACTGATCGGTGGAATCCGTGTCCAGGTGGGTGACGAAGTGCTCGACGCTTCGGTAGTTGCCCGCCTCAGCGAACTCCGCCGTCAGCTTGCTGGCTAGCGAAGACAAAGCACAACTTAACTGATATAAAACCCGGTCATCGTGAGCAACGATGATCACGAAAACAGGAGAGCAGGGACTGCAGATGGCCGAATTGACCATCAACGCCGACGACGTCCGTAATGCGTTGAACGAGTTCGCGGCGTCCTACGAACCCGGTAACGCAGAGCGCGTAGAGGTTGGTCGTGTGACCACCGCAAGTGACGGCATCGCCCGTGTTGAGGGTCTTCCCTCGGTCATGGCGAACGAGCTGCTTCGCTTCGAAGATGGCACGCTGGGCCTGGCCCAGAACCTTGACGTCCGCGAGATCGGTGTCATTATCCTCGGTGACTTCACCGGTATTGAAGAAGGCCAGGAAGTTCACCGCACCGGTGAGATTCTGTCCGTTCCGGTTGGCGACGCCTTCCTGGGTCGCGTTGTCGACCCGCTGGGCCAGCCGATTGATGACCTTGGCGAAATCAAGGCCGAAGGCACCCGCGCACTGGAACTCCAGGCTCCGGGCGTTACCGAACGCAAGTCGGTTCACGAACCGATGCAGACCGGCCTCAAGGCTATCGACGCCATGATCCCGATCGGCCGTGGCCAGCGTCAGCTGATCATTGGTGACCGCCAGACCGGTAAGACGGCCATCGCCGTGGACACCATCATCAACCAGAAGGCCAACTGGGCTTCGGGAGATGTCACCAAGCAGGTTCGCTGCGTTTACGTTGGTGTTGGCCAGAAGGCTTCCACCATCGCAGCCGTCCGCCAGACCCTTGAGGACCACGGCGCACTGGAGTACACCACCATCGTGGCCTCCCCGGCATCTGACCCCGCTGGCTTCAAGTACCTGGCACCGTATGCAGGTTCGGCCATCGGCCAGCACTGGATGTACGGCGGCAAGCACGTTCTGGTGATCTTCGATGACCTGTCCAAGCAGGCCGAAGCCTACCGCGCCGTGTCCCTTCTGCTGCGCCGTCCGCCGGGACGCGAAGCATACCCGGGTGACGTGTTCTACTTGCACTCCCGCCTGCTGGAGCGTTGTGCCAAGCTCTCCGACGAGCTCGGTGCAGGTTCGATGACCGGTCTTCCGATCGTCGAGACCAAGGCAAACGACGTCTCCGCGTACATCCCGACCAACGTGATCTCCATCACCGATGGCCAGATCTTCCTCCAGTCGGACCTCTTCAACGCCAACCAGCGCCCCGCTGTTGACGTCGGTGTGTCCGTCTCCCGCGTTGGTGGCGCTGCACAGGTCAAGTCCATGAAGAAGGTCTCCGGTACCTTGAAGCTGGACCTGGCCCAGTACCGCGACATGCAGGCATTCGCCATGTTCGCCTCGGACCTGGATGCTGCATCGCGTCAGCAGCTGACCCGTGGTGCACGCCTGATGGAACTGCTGAAGCAGGGCCAGTACTCACCGTTCCCGGTTGAGAACCAGGTTGTTTCCATCTGGGCCGGCACCAAGGGTCATCTGGACGACGTTCCGGTTGAGGACATCAGCCGCTTCGAGTCCGAGTTCCTGGAGCACCTCACGCACAAGTCCTCCATCCTGACCACGCTGGCGCAGACCAACGTCCTGGATGACGACACCGCTGCAGCCTTGGAGGAAGCGATCGTTTCCTTCAAGAAGGGCTTCTTCGGAGAAGGCGACAACCACCTGGTTGGCGCCGGCCACGAAGAGCACGCAGCGATCTCCGGCGGCGACGTCGACCAGGAAAAGATCGTCAAGCAGAAGCGCTAGTTCCGATCACCTGCCCTGCCGGGGTCCGCAAGGGCCCCGGCAGGGCAGCACATCGGGAACTTAGGAAAGGATAAGTATGGGAGCCCAGATTCGGGTCTACCGTCAGAAGATCAGCTCGACGACGTCGATGCGCAAGATCTTCAAGGCGATGGAACTGATCGCTACCTCGCGCATCGGTAAGGCCCGCGCCCGCGTAGCAGCTTCACTGCCCTACGCGAACGCGATTACCCGCGCCGTTTCTGCTGTCGCAACTCAGAGCGAAATCGACCACCCGCTGACCACCGAGCCGGAGCAGATCCGTCGTGCCGCAGTCCTGATTATTACATCGGACCGTGGCCTTGCAGGATCGTACTCCGCGAGCGTGCTCAAGCAGGCTGAAGGTCTCACCGAGCTTCTTCACGCAGAAGGCAAGGAAGTCAAGGCGTACCTGGTTGGCCGCAAGGCGCAGGCGTACTTCGATTTCCGCAACCGGCCATACGCCCGCGTATGGACCGGTGGCACGGACGCGCCGGAATTCGAAACAGCACAGGAAGTCGGAGCTGCACTTCTCGAAGACTTCTCCACTGACTTCGAAGAGGGTGGCGTGGATGAGATCCACGTCGTCTACACCCGCTTCAAGTCGATGGTGACGCAGGAGCCTACGGTTATCCGTTTGCTTCCGCTGGAGGTCGTCGAAGAGGAAGCAACCTCGGAATCCGAGCTGTTGCCGTTGTACGAGTTTGAACCGGAAACAGAGCAGGTGCTTGACGCACTGCTTCCGCGTTACATCGAGTCCCGCATCTTCGCAGCCATGCTGCAGGCCGCTGCTTCCGAGCTCGCAGCCCGCCAGCGTGCCATGAAGTCGGCCGGTGACAACGCTACGGATTTGATCAAGAAGTACACGCGCCTTCGCAACACGGCCCGTCAGGCCGAGATTACGCAGGAGCTTTCCGAAATCGTTGCCGGCGCCGACGCCCTCGCGTCTTAGCCTGCACCGGATTCGGTTCCAAGCCGCACCTGCAACAAACAGATAAACTTAACCCCACGCCATCTACTGAGTGAAGTGAGAGAGATGACTGCCACTGCTACCGAACACGTAGCAACGGCCGGTGCCACCGGCCGCATTGCCCGTGTTATTGGTCCGGTTGTCGACGTCGAATTCCCGGCTGACGCAATCCCCTCGATTTACAACGCTCTGACCACTGAGATCACTCTCAACGGCCAGACGAAGACCATCACGTTCGAGACCTCCCAGCACCTGGGTGACAACCTCGTCCGCGCCATCTCCCTGCAGGCAACCGACGGACTTGTCCGCGGCACCACCGTGCAGGACTCCGGCGCTCCGATCTCGGTGCCCGTCGGCGACGGCGTCAAGGGCCACATCTTCAACGTTCTCGGCAAGCCGTTGGACGTCGAAGAGTCCGAGATCAAGGCTGACGCCTACTGGCCGATCCACCGCAAGGCTCCGGCCTTCGCATCCCTCGAGGGCTCCACGGAGATGCTCGAGACCGGTATCAAGGTCATCGACCTTCTCACTCCGTACATCAAGGGTGGAAAGATCGGCCTGTTCGGTGGCGCCGGTGTTGGCAAGACCGTTCTGATCCAGGAAATGATCACCCGTGTTGCCCGCAACTTCGGTGGTACTTCCGTATTCGCCGGCGTCGGCGAGCGTACCCGTGAAGGTAACGACCTCTGGGTTGAAATGGAAGAGGCAGGCGTCCTCAAGGACACCGCTCTTGTGTTCGGCCAGATGGATGAGCCGCCGGGAACGCGTCTGCGCGTGGCCCTGTCGGCCCTGACCATGGCGGAGTACTTCCGCGATGTCCAGAACCAGGACGTGTTGCTCTTCATCGACAACATCTTCCGCTTCACCCAGGCAGGCTCGGAAGTTTCCACGCTGCTCGGCCGTATGCCGTCCGCTGTGGGCTACCAGCCCAACCTTGCTGACGAGATGGGCCTCCTCCAGGAGCGCATCACCTCCACCAAGGGTCACTCCATCACGTCGATGCAGGCCATCTACGTGCCGGCTGATGACTACACCGACCCGGCCCCGGCCACGACCTTCGCACACCTCGACGCAACCACGGAACTTTCCCGTGAAATCGCATCCCGTGGTCTGTACCCGGCCGTTGACCCGCTGACGTCGACTTCCCGCATCCTGGATCCCCAGTACATCGGCAAGGACCACTACAACACGGCTGTCCGTGTTAAGCAGATCCTGCAGAAGAACAAGGAACTTCAGGACATCATCGCCATCCTTGGTGTTGACGAACTGTCTGAAGAGGACAAGATCGTCGTGTCGCGTGCACGTCGCATCCAGCAGTTCCTCTCCCAGAACACCTACACCGCCAAGCAGTTCACCGGCGTCGAGGGTTCCACCGTGTCCATCAAGGACACCGTGGAAGGCTTCACGGCCATCTGCGACGGCGAGCTGGACCACATTGCAGAGCAGGCGTTCTTCAACGTCGGTGGCCTGGATGACGTCGAGCGTCAGTGGGCCAAGATCCAGGAACAGACCAAGTAGTATGGCTGAGCTCGAGGTTGAGATTGTCGCAGCGGACCACTTCGTGTGGTCCGGCGCGGCCAAGATGGTGAAGGCCCGCACCAGCGATGGTGAAATCGGAATCCTACCGGGCCACTCGCCCCTTCTGGCCATCCTGGCTGAGGGCGAGCTGGCAATCCAGCCGGTTTCCGGTGACCGTATTGCGGTAGTGGTCGACGGCGGATTCTTCTCCGTTGACAACGATCGCGTGGTCATTGTTGCTGACAACGCCAAATTGGGCGAAGCGGCTACAGCGGGGATCCGATAGCACGACCTTGATGGACGATTCCCTTATTCCGTTCATCGCCCTGGCAACAGCGTTTACGTTGCTGATCATTTCACTGTGCCTGTTCGGGGTGCGCCGCTTCAACCTGCGGCGTGCCCTGGGCACGGTAGACGCCTCCATTTGCACGGCTGGAAACAGCTGGCAGATGGGGGTTTGTCGTTATCAGGACAATGAGCTGGAGTGGTTCCGCTTGATGTCCTTGAGCGTGATCCCCAAGCACAGATTTACGCGCAGTTCGCTCGAACTGCTGGGCCGCCGCCAACCCACGGAAGATGAACTCGTCAGGGTGCAGCCCGGCGTTGTGGTTGTTGAATTGCAGTACGAAGGCCAAAAGTTCATGCTCGCCATGAATTTCGACGCTTACGCAGGGTTGTCCTCCTGGTTGGAGGCCGGTCCGGTCATCGGCGTCGGTACCTGGCGCTAGGCGTTATGGATTTTCTTTCCGACGTCAGCCTGGTTGGTGGTCCGTTCCTCTGGTTCAGCATTGCTTGCGGTGCTGCCGGTGGAATGTACCTGCTCTGGCGACGACGACGTTCCTGGCCCCTGGTCGTTGTGGGCTCTCTCGCCGTTTCTGCCGGCATCGTGGCGTTGATCCACTGGATCCTGGTGGATCTCATGGCCACTTTTTCAGAGAACCTGCCCTTTGAGACGCTGGCATGGTCTGTGCCGGCTGTTGCAGCTGTCCTTCTCTGCGCGGCCCGCCTTCCACGCAACTCCGTTAAAGGCCGCTCCCTCAGCGTCCTGGCGATGCTGGGAGTCGTCCTTCTGAGTGCTGTCCAAGTGAATCTCTACTTCGGGCTCAACAACTCGGTAGGAGATTTGCTGGGTACTGCAGTGGCCCGCATTCAGCCGCTGGAGGCCGGCCTTCAACGGAGTCCGGACAGTAGTAAGCCCGGCCCCGCCCTCCCGGAGTGGAAAGCCCCCGCGGCCATGCCGGCGCACGGAATTCTGCGCAAGGCCGACGTCCCCGGCACCACTTCCGGTTTCACTGCACGGGAAGCGTACATTTATCTTCCCCCCGCATATCAAACCGAACCCCGCCCCAAACTGCCTGTGCTGGTGCTCTTCTCAGGACAGCCCGGTGGCCCGGCCGACTGGTTGACGGGCGGCCAGCTCCGCTCCCAACTCGACCGCTTCGCCGAAGCCCACCACGGAGTGGCTCCGGTGACGGTGGTGGTGGATCCGAACGGCTCAAGCGGCGCCAACACCATGTGCATGGACAGCATGATTGCCCCTGCGGACACATATCTCTCCAGGGATGTTCCGGCCTGGATCACCTCCACGCTGGACGTCTCGGATGACCCCCGGCTGTGGGCCGTGGGCGGTTTCTCGTTTGGGGGAACATGCGCCATGCAGATGGGCACAGCCCACCCGGAGCTCTTCCCCACCGTGCTGGCGTTCGCGGCGGAACGGGAACCTGCATTGGCCAAGGATCGAAACAAGACCATTCAGGACTCGTTCGACGGCGACACAGCGGCTTTCGAGTCGAGGACGCCTTTGGCCTTGATGCAGCAACGCACTTATGCGGGAAGCGCTGCCTACTTCACGGCCGGCGAAACTGACCACGAATTCACCGACTACATGCATGAGCTCGCTGACGCTGCCCGGCGCGCAGGCTTCGCAGCAGAAGAACATACCATCCCGCACGCAGGACACTCTTGGGACGCTGTTGTCCGGGGAATGCCCGGAGCCTTGGGTTTCCTTGCCGACCGCTGGGAGCTGTCCCGGTGAGCCGTGCCCTCAAGGGTGTGATCAAGCCGGCCGTGCTGCAGGCGGGCAGGCACGTGCGGGCCACGCCGATTACCCTGCTGGTACTGGGCTTGTTTGTGTTGTTGTCCGTGGTTTCGGACAGTTTCCTGTCCGGTCCGCCGGAGCCGTGGCTTGCTTTCGCCGGCGTATCACTTGATGGTCTGCGGTCTGGAGAATGGTGGTCCATTTGGACGTCGCTGTTCTTCACCACCAATCCCTTGGCTTATGCCACAGCGATCCTGATGATCGTGTTCCTTCTGGGCCTTGCCGAGCGGCACCTGGGGTCACTCAAGACTGCTTGTGTCTTCTTGGGCGCCCAGTTCGCGTGCGTGTCGGCATTCCTCCTGGTCACCCAAGTGGCGCAGTACTCAGATGACGGCTGGCTGTCGCGAATGGTGGATAGCCGGCTGATTGGGCCCTACGGGGCAGCGATGGCTACTGCGTTGGCAGCCAGCGCCCTGCTCCCTACGCTGTGGCAACGGCGCCTGCGCACGGTGGCCCTTTCGGTTTCCTTGCTCCTGGTTCTCTACGTTGGGCACGCTGAGACGGTGGTGGGTTTCCTGGGGGCCCTGATCGGATTGGCCGCAGGGTGGTGGATGCAAAGCAGCCAGGGACATCTCCATCTGCACCGCTCGACGGGCAGGGAAGTACGGAACCTTCTGTCCTTGACGATGGCAATCTTCGCGGTGGGTCCCATCGTTACTGCTGCAGCGAAGAGTCCGTCCGGTCCCCTCGCATTGCTGCGGGACGTCATCCTGAATCCTTTGCCCACTCTCAGCCAGTTGGAAAGCAACTGCGGGGGAACCATTGATGTTGCCTGTTTGGAGGTGGGGCGCCAAGGTTACACGGGCCCGTTCGGTTTGGCGCTGGCAGTGGTACCCGTTGTCCTGCTGCTCATTTGTGCCGATGGCATGAGACGTGGACGCCGGCTGGCCTTGGGGATCGCGATCGGGGTCCAACTGGTAGTGGTGGCGTTGTCAACGATTTACCTTAGCCTCTTTGCCGGCATGCCCAGGCTGCAGGGGCGTCCCCACATCCCCATGCTGAACTCGGCAGTGGTGCACCTGATACCGCTCGTCTTGGTGCCGCTGGTGCTGGCTGTGCTGCTTTTTGTCTACCGTGGCCACTTCCGGGTGGTGTCGTCGGATCGACTCCGGCGCAGAATCTTCTGGTTGGTAGGCCTGACCGGGGCGGGCCTTAGCCTCGCTTACACCGCGGTGTGGTTTGCGTCCGGCGGCATGGACCGCGACGGCGGCTTGCTGGGGTTGGCTGCAGAATTGGCCAGGCAGTATCTTCCCGTTCCACTGCCGGGCGTCTACCGAAAGGTCTTCGCCGAACGTGATGTCGTGGAGGTGTTCCTCTTCTCGTATTCCGGAACGGTGTTCTGGTTGGTGGCGCTGGTGGGCGTATGGATCCTGCTCATCCGTGGACACCATTCCGGCGGACTCGACCACCAGGCCCGCCAGAGAGCCCGTACCCTGGTCAAATCCGGGGGTGACTCATTGTCTTGGATGGCGCTCTGGGAACCCAACAAGTATTGGTTCAACGTTGACGGCACTGGGGGAGTGGCCTACCAGCACCATGGTCACGTGGCCTTGACGTTGGCTGGCCCGTTTGGGTCTGCCCGATATCGTCTGGAAACGGCCAGGGGCTTCCTCGAGTTCTGCACCCAGCAGGCGTTGATACCGTGCTTCTACTCCTGCACGGATGAGCTGTGGCCCATGCTTCAAGCGCGGGGTTTCCGTCGGGTGGCTGTTGCCCAGGAAACCCGCCTGCGGATCAGGGACCTGGAATTCCGGGGTAAGGAGTGGCAGAACGTCAGGACATCGCTGAACCGTGCCAAAAAACTGGGGATAACAGCCAGCTGGGGCCGCTACTCGGAGCTATCGCACGCCGTGCGCGCCCAAGTCACTGAGGTCTCGGAGGAGTGGGCGGCCCAGAAGAAAATTCCGGAGATGGGCTTCACTCTGGGCGGCTTGGACGAGTTGGAGGACGACGACGTGCTGTGCTGCGTTGCCGTTGATGAGGCGGGGTTCGTCTACGGGGTCACCAGTTGGCTTCCGGTCTACGAGGAGGGCCAGGTTGTCAGTTGGACGTTGGACTTCATGAGGCGACGCGGGGACACCTTCCCGGGAGTCATGGAATTCCTGGTTGCCTCGGCCATCCTGCACCTGCGTGGCTCCGTAGAGGTCATCTCATTGTCAGGTTCTCCCTTGGCCAGGGAGAAGGGCGAGATCGAACAGCAGGCTGAGGGCCTGGCGGGAATTCTGGATGCCGTCGGGCAGGCACTGGAACCGGTTTATGGATTCAGGTCATTGGCTTCTTTTAAGTCGAGGTTCCAGCCCGAGTACCGAACGTTGTACATGTATTACCAAGACCCGTTGCACCTTCCGGCAATGGGGCGGGCACTAAGCCGCGCCTATCTGCCCGGATTGTCGGTACGGCATTCAGCCCGGCTGCTCCGGACCCTCGTTGCTTGAATAGTCAACCCCATTCACCGGGGCCAGTTCGTCTTTCTTCATGGTTAGTAACAGATGTTGTCGAAATATCAGACATTATTGGCCCCTTAAACACATTGACCCCGACGCGAAAGCCGGGGTCAATGTGTTTGTTGAATCTGCAACCAGCAGAATTCAGCAGGTAAGGCTAGACGACGGTAACGCCGGTTGCCTGGGGGCCCTTGGCGCCCTGACCGATCTCGAACTGAACGCGCTGGTTCTCATCGAGGGTCTTGAAGCCACCGGTCTGGATCTCAGAGTAGTGAACAAAAACGTCCCCATCCGAGTCATCCGGGGTGATAAAGCCGAAGCCCTTTTCAGCGTTGAACCACTTGACGGTTCCCAGTGCCATGTATTTCTCCTCATTATGGAACTTCAGTCCGATACACCTCGTACCGGCTTTGTTACTCCGCGAGAAGATCTTGGATTCCGTCCGGGGATGCCGGTTGGATTCGCAGGAGCTTCACGCTCGCAACTCGTCTTGCGAGCATGAAAACCACCTACACAAAGACTGCTACAACACTTTCATGTGCCCTGCCGGAGGTCAACGGTCTTTTGGGCAATTCTGGAAAATTTTCGGTAAAAAGAAGGTAACGCGGCTCATTCAATTAGCGCTGTGACAGCCACTGGCCGTTGCGCATCACGCCAGTGAGTTCAAGATCTTCGTTAGTAACAACGATGTCGGCACGCAGGCCACGGCGCAGTCCGCCTATTTCGTCGGAAAGTCCAAGGACAGCCGCAGGTACCGCCGTCGCGGAACAAATGGCGTCGGGAAGATCGACGCCGGCAGCTACGGTTTTGCGGACAACCTCCAGGAGGGTGGCGGTGCCGCCTGCGATTGACCCCGTGGCATCGAGCGTGGCGACACCATCACTGACGGTCACAGGGGAGGGGCCCAGCATGTAGCTGCCGTCCGAAAGCCCTGCGGCGGCCATGGAGTCCGTCACCAGGACAATATTGGCAGCTCCTACAAGTTGGAAGACAGTGGCTACCGTGCTGGGATCCAGATGTGTGCCGTCGGCGATGAGCTCCACCACAGCCTTTCCTTCCTGCGCCATCCGCAGGCAGGCAGCAACGGGACCCGGCGCGCGGTGGTGCAGTGGAGGCATCCCATTAAAAAGGTGGGTCACGGTGGGAAGTGAGCTGACGCCGTCGAACCCTGCTGATTCCAGCCCTTCACGGGCGGCGGCCAGTGACGCCGTTGCCGTGGCGTCATCGCAATCTGTGTGGCCCAGCGAAGGAGTGACGCCGTGGGAGGTCATCAGGTCCACCAGCGCGGCCGCGCCAGGAAGCTCGGGGGCATAGGTCATGGTGGCCAGCTTGCCGGCGGCAGCGCCAACGAGCTCCTCCATGAGGTCCAGGTCCGGTTCCAGCAAGTAGTCCGGGTTCTGGGCTCCGCAGCGGGCATGGGACAGGAACGGGCCTTCAAGGTGGATTCCGGCTACGAGGCCTTCATCCGCGAGCTTTACATACAGCTGGATGCCACGGAGGAGGTCCTCGGGGGGAGCGGTCACCATGCTGGCCAGGAACGTTGTTGTTCCCGAACGGTGCAGGAAGTCGACGGCTTTGCGCGCCGATGCCTCTTCACCGCCAGGGAAGTCGCCGCCATTGCCACCGTGGCAGTGAACATCCACCAGTCCGGGAATCAGGTAGCTGCCGCTGGGGACTCCCAAACGGACAGCGCTCCGGAAACCTTCAAATGATTCCGGATCAAAGCCACCCGCAGCTCCGGCGTAGGCGATTCTGTCGCCTTCGATGGCAACAAGGCCGTCCTCCACCACCTCGCCGTCACTGACAATCGTGCCTTTGATGATCTGGTGGCTTGGCGCGGAAGAAGTGGACAAATGATCTGCGGCAGTCATGATGTCGATTCTAGTGGCCTGCGGCACATGAGCCCGGGGAAGTGCTAGAAGAGCCGGGACTCGCTGTCATCCACGCCCCGCATGGCGTCATAATCCAGCGTCACGCAGGCGATCCCGCGATCGTTGGCCAGGACCTTTGCCTGGGGCTTAATCTGTTGCGCGGCGAAGATGCCGCGCACTGGTGCCAGGAGGGGATCGCGGTTGAGCAGCTCAAGGTACCGTGTCAGCTGTTCGACGCCGTCAATGTCGCCGCGGCGTTTGAGTTCAACGGCCACTGTAGCGCCGTCGGCATCCCGGGCCAGGATGTCTACCGGACCAATTGCGGTGAAGTATTCGCGTCGGATCAGGGAGAAGCCGGTCCCGAGGGTCTCGATCTGCTCCGCAAGGAGCCGCTGAAGATCCGCTTCCACCCCATCCTTGATCAGGCCGGGGTCGGTACCGAGCTCGTGCGAGGTGTCATGCAGTTGCTCGTAGATGTTGATGATCAGGCGGTCATCGGTCTTGGCAGACTGGACAGTCCACTGTTCCACTACGCCTTCCTCCACGTCCGTCTCCTCCGGCGTGGTCACCCGGAGTGTGGCTGGCGGGCTCATCCAGTTCAGCGGCTTGTAGGAGCCGCCGTCCGAGTGCACCAATACCGAGCCGTCGGCCTTGACCAGCAGAAGCCGGGTGGCGAGGGGGAGGTGGGCCTTGAGGCGGCCAACGTAATCAACAGAACAACGGGCTATGACGAGTCGCACCCGCCCCACATTACCGTCTCAGCATCTGCAACAGTGTGGCTGGGGCAGAATGGAAGCATGCCCCGCTCCAACCGCCCTCGTCGCAACGCGTCCAGCACACGCTCCGGCAATGCCGGCGGCAAATGGGCCGAGCCGGTACCTGAGCTTGACCTTGAAAGGGCACGGGGTGGAATTGCCCGGCGGGAAAGTGCTCCGGATGGTGACTGGATGGTCCGGACCATGACAGCCAAAAAAGCGGAGAAGCAGTACATCTGCCCCGGATGCTCCACGGCCATCGTTCCCGGCATCGCGCATCTGGTGGTGTGGTCCGACAGCCACCTGTTCGGGCAAGCGGCCGGGTTGGCCGAACGCAGGCACTGGCACACCAATTGTTGGACGGGCAGGACGTACCGCTACCGCTGATTCGCTAGGCTGGGAACCATGACTTTCGACCCCGCCTCGTTCGTGTTTACCCCGCAGGCTGTCCCCTCGGAGATCCGCGCTTCCACGGTCCTTCCCGCCCGCCGCGAGAATGTGGAGTTCACCACTGAGGACGGCAAGGTGCTGCTGGGCGAGCTGGCGTTGCCGGAATCAGGGGAGGTCACCGCGACGTTGATTACCCTCCACCCGCTGCCCACGCACGGTGGGTTCATGGATTCCCACGTCTACCGGAAGGCCTCCTACAGGCTCCCGGCGCTGGCCGGTGTGGCTGTGCTCAGGTTCAACACGCGCGGCACCCAGTCGCCGCGCGGTACCAGCGATGGCCACTTCGAAGAAGGTATCGGAGAGCGTTACGACGTAGAAGCGGCAGTTCGCTTTGCTGTCGAGCGGGGATTGCCTAACCGTTGGCTCGTCGGTTGGTCCTTCGGCACCGAACTTGCCTTGATGTATGGCGCTGTGGAGCCGGTGGCCCCGGAGATCGAAGGTGCAGTGCTGCTTTCCCCGCCCTTGCACCGCGCCACCGATGTCCACCTCAAGGAGTGGGCCGTCTCCGGCAAGCCGCTCACGGTCCTGGTACCGGAGCACGATGACTACCTGCAGCCTGCCGAAGCAGCACAGCGGTTCAGCTTGGTGCCGCAGGCCCGGATTGTCGGCGTCGATGGCGCCAAGCACCTGTGGGTGGGCGAGAAGTACGCGGCGCGGGTCTTGAATGAAATCGTCGACGACGTCACTCCCGCAGGTGCCGGCGTTGACGGACTGCCCCGCGAGTGGGCGGGGTCGGTAGCGAACGGGTAGTCCGGTAGCGAACGGGTAGGCCGTTCGCCGCAGCGAAGAGTTCTTGTACGGATAATGCCCCCCAACCTCGCGGTTGGGGGGCATTATCTGTACAAGAACCAGGCAGGGGACGAGGTCAGTGCCGGTCTTGGCGGATGATGAACACTTCCTTGATGAGCAGCATGATGGCGGCCGCCGTGGGAATGGCGATCAGCGCGCCCAGGACGCCGAGCAGGCTGCCACCAGCGATCACCGAGATCACAGCCACGGCGCCCGGAACGGCCACGGCACGTTGCATGATGCGTGGCGAGATGAAGTACGCCTCGAACTGCAGATAGGCGAAGTAGGCGATCGCGTAGACAACGGCGGTCTGCCACCCGGCGGTGAGGGCTACCAGGATGACCACCACGGCGGCGATCATGCCGCCCACCAGCGGAATGAAGGCGAGCAGGGCCACCACAAAGGCAAGCAGGACGCTGAAGGGGATGCCCAGGATGGTCATCACAATGAAAGCGAAGATCGCATTCAGGAGAGCAACGCAGGCCTGGCCGATCACGTAGTTGCCCACGGAATCGGTGATCGCCTCTGAAAGAGCTTCAACACGGGGTCGGCGGGACCGGGGAGCGAGGCGGTAGGCCCACTTCTTCATGGACGGCAGGGCCGCCAGGAAGTAGAGGCTCAGGACCAGCACGATCAGCGAGCCGAACAGGCCGTTGGCAACAGTGGAGCCGAAGCCGACCACGCCGCCGAAGATGCCGCCCATGGCCTCGGGATCCTTGACGAATTTATCCAGCTCGGTGGTGATCCGGTCACGGACGCCGAACTGGCTGTCGGCGTTGCGGAAGAAGTCCGAGTCGAGGAAGCCCCGGATCCATTCGGGGGCCTGGCGAACGATTTCCGAAACCTGTTCAACGATGGTGGGGATCAGGGTTGCGAAGAACCCTGCCACGGCCAGGACGAGGGCTGAAACGGAGATCAGGATGCCGGCGGGCCGGGGGACCCTTCGGGACTCCAGCCAGCGGACTACGGGGTCCAGGCCCAGAGCTATGAAGAGTGCGGCGACGATCCACAGGATGAGCTGGGTGGTGTTGCTGGCGATGTAGAAGACTGCAAGGGCAATGCCGACGCCGGCGGTCCCCATGAAGCCCACATAGAGGGGATGCTGGGATGACATCCGAGGCCCCGGGGCTCCGAAGCCGTGGTCGTCCTCGGGCCGGAGGCTGCCTGCCCCCTCATCTGTTTCGTCTTCGGGGGGCATTTCGAACCGTACGCGGTTGCGGGCTCCGGGAATGGGCTGCTTCAACCTGCGCCCGAGGGCGGCGAGGCGTCCGGTGCGGACCGGAACCGTTGCGGCGGTGCCGTCCGAGGAAGCATCCACCGCACTTGACCCGGGCTCATCGGTGGGACGGGGCTCCAAGTGGTCTTTCACGCGGTTTTGCTGCCTTTTCATTAGTGGTAAAGGGCTGATTCAGGCGCTGAAAGGCCCGTTTATCATGATCATCGCCACACTATCAGGAGCTCGGAATGCCGCGGGGGCGGCGCGATGGCGGGGTTTTCCCGATGTTGGGGAGATCACCCCGATCTGACTCTCTGATAACAAAACGGTTACCCTTGAAGTTCAACGACCGCTGATGATAGGTGATCCTGTGCGTTTGAAGACTGCAGCCTTGCTGGTGCTGCTGGGCCTGCTGACGATGCTGGCCGGCATTGGCCAGCTGACTTTCTGGGCCCCCTCCGAGACCGTAACCGCCTCGGTTCCCAGCGATACCAAAGCTGCCCCGTTGACGGTGATCGACCCCAAGTTGATTGCCCTTCATGAGGGGCCAGTGAAGATCAAGATCCAGGGCGAAGGCAATTTCATGGTCGCCACCGGACGTCCGGACGACGTTGAAGCCTGGGTGGGTGGGACTGCCCACACCACGCTGACCGGCGTGTCAGCAGACCAGAAGTCATTGGAAGCCTCCTCGGTGGACGGCGAAGCAACGGCCCCCTCCCCGGCGGGATCCGATCTGTGGGTCAGCACCGAAGACGCCAGCGGAGAGCTGGACTACACCTGGAACCCTCCTGCTGATGGCGAGTGGTCCCTGCTGGTAGCCGCAGACGGAACCCAGCCTGCGCCGTCGTCGATTTCCATGACCTTCCCGAACAACGCCACCACCCCTTGGGCCGTGCCGCTGATCGTACTGGGCATCATCATCATCCTGGTGGGAGCGGCTTTGCCCTTCATCGCCAAAGCCCTGTCCAACCGCCGCAAGGACGGCCAGGACGACGAGCCGCATGATGGCGGGGAGACTACCACGCTGCCCGTCCAGTCGACGTCAGGTGACGCCGGCCGTCGTCGTGGTCCGGAGACCGAGGGCCCTGCGCTCCGGGTGACCGCCATTGCTGCCGCTTTGGCCGCGGTCATGGTAGGCGGCACGGCTGTCGCCGCCCAGGCAACCACCACGCCTGAGGCGACCCCCACCTCTTCTGCCGCAGCTCCTGCCGAAGGTGAAGGCGGCACCCCCGTGCTGCTGGAATCCCAGTTGCAGCGGATCCTGGAACAGGTTGCCAGCACGGTTGATGCTGCTGACGCTGCCAAGGATGCAGCCAAGCTGGCTCCCCGCGTTGACAAGATGGAACTGCAGATCCGTACGCAGAACTACAAGGTCCGCACCGCTGTGTCGGCTTACGAAGCCCGTATGCCCGTCCGGGCCACCAAGCTCCAGAGCAGTGTCATCAGCACCAAGCGCGAGTGGCCGCGTACAGTCTTTGCCCTGACCCAGGGCGAGGGCAACGTTGTGCCGCAGGTCCTGACGCTGGTTCAGCTCTCGCCGCGCGAAAACTACAAGCTCTGGGGCAGTGCCCCGCTCCAGCCGGGCACCAACTTCCCGTCGTTCCCGGTTCCCCGTGAAGGAACCGAACCTGTGCCTGCCGCCGACAAGACCGGCTTGGCGTACAGCGGCAACGAGGCCTTGGGCATTCTGGCTGAAATGCTGACCACGCCTGATTCCCCGAACCGGAGCAAGCTGGCCGACGGCCAGGCGTCCCCGTACATCGCCGGTGCCCTTGCCTACCAGACAGACACCGTGAAGAACGGGACCAGCGCCAAATTCAAGTTCACCCACACACCCGTGCCCAACCAGACCGTAGTGCTGCGCACTGCCGACGGCGGTGCGCTGGTGGTGGGTCGCCTGGACTTCGCCTTCGAGGGCACGCCCAAGGCGGCAGGAGACAAACTCCTGCTTGAAGACGATTCCGCCGTCTTTGCCGGGGGTAAGGAGACTACTACCGGCATGGTGCTGAACTTCGCCGAGTCCGTGGCGGTGTACATTCCGCCGGCAGGATCTGCTGACCCCATGAAGCTCGTAGCTGCCACCCGTGGCTTGGTAGGGGCAAGCTTCAAATAGGCAATTCCGCTGCAGGGCAGCGGCTAGAGTGGATGGTATGAGTTCGCCCGGATACCGACCCACTCCAGCCGCTGCCAGCCAGCTCAACCTTCGCGGCGCCGTTGACCTCTCGTCACTGCGCCGCCCGGCCGCACCTCCCGCGCCGCCAGCCTCCGCTTCCGCGGACGGTGCTGCGCGCGACGGCGGCACCCCCAACGGTGATGAAACCAATGGTGGCGCCGGCAGGGCACCCCTTCGCGTGGATGCCACCGAAACAAACTTCCAGGATCTGGTGCAGCTGTCTGCGCAGGTTCCTGTTCTCTTCCTTCTCTGGTCGCGCTATGCACCGGAATCACCCGCAGTCCTTGACTCCGCTGAGCGCGTGGTGGCGAGTTACGCCGGGCGGTTGGTTCTTGCCGCGGCCGACGTCGACGCCTTCCCGCAGCTGGCCCAGGCTTTCCAGGTGCAGGCTGTCCCCACGGCGGTGGCCGTGGTGAAAGGCCAGCCGGTTCCTCTTTTCCAAGGTCCTGCCGATGACGCGCAGATCAAGGACCTGGTGGACGAACTCCTCAAGGTAGCTGCCGCCAACGGGGTCACCGGTAGCATCGGGGACGCCGCAGCCCAGGGTGAAGACGCCGGGCCTGAGCCCCTCCCGCCCCTGCACCAGGCCGCCATCGACGCGATCGAGGCCGGTGACTACGCCGGAGCAGCTGCGTCCTACAAGCAAGCCCTCCTTGAACAGCCAGCCGACGCTGACGCCAAAGCCGGACTTGCCCAGGTTGAACTCATGGCCCGGTTGGAGAACCTTTCCGCTCCGGAGGCAGAGAGCCTCCGTGACCTTGCCGCCCGGGAACCGGACAACCTGGACGCCCAGTTGGGCGTTGCAGACCTTGACGTTTCCGGGGGACACATCGAGGACGCCTTCAGCCGCATCATTACGTTCATCGGCAGGAATTTCGGTCCTGAACGCGAGACCGCGCGCGTACGGCTCCTCGAGCTTTTCGAGGTCGTCGGAACATCGGACGAGAGGGTAGCCAAGGCCCGTCAGGGACTCGCGAGGGTTCTTTTCTAGTGCCTTCCGCGCTGTTTTCCCCGCTGCAGCTGCGTTCACTGACCATCCCGCACCGGGGATGGGTCTCGCCCATGTGCCAGTACAGCTGTCATCCCGGGACCGGAGAAGGCGTCCCCAACGACTGGCATTTGATGCACCTCGGTTCTTTCGCCGCAGGTGGAGCCGCCTTGATCATGAGTGAGGCCGCGGCGGTGAACGCTGTGGGCAGGATCAGCCCGTTGGACGCCGGACTTTACTCCGATGAGCAGGCTGCGGGCTGGGAACGCATTGTCGATTTTGTCCACCGGCATGGCGCAGTGGAGTGCCGGATCGGCGCGCAGCTGGCCCATGCAGGGCGCAAGGCTTCGACGTACTGGCCGTTCGCTCATCAGTCAGGTTCCGTGCCGTCGTCCGACGGCGGGTGGGGCACCGTTGGACCTGCCACCCAGCCGTTTGACGGTTATGCCGCGCCTGCTGCCATGAGCGAAGAGGACATCCTTGCCGTGGTGGACGACTTTGCCGCCGCGGCCTCACGGGCCGTTGCTGCCGGTTTCGACACCGTGGAGATCCACGGCGCCCACGGATATCTGTTGCACCAGTTCCAAAGCCCCCTCATCAACACCCGGACGGACAGGTGGGGTGGAAACGAGGAGGGGCGGAACAAGCTCATGCTCACTGTGGTGGACGCGGTCCGCGACGTCATCCCGGACTCCATGCCGCTCCTGTTGAGGATCTCCGCTACCGATTGGGCTGACGGGGGAGTGGACGTTGAGGCATCAGTCCGCCTGGCGCGCGCTGCTGCCGGTCGCGGCGTCGACCTCGTGGATGTCTCTTCCGGCGGCGCTGTGGCGCACCAGAAAATCAGGGCCGTGCCTGGCTACCAGGCCGGGTTCGCCGAACAGATAAGGCGCGACGCCGGTGTCCCCACTGGTGCGGTGGGGCTCCTCACCAGTGCTGCACAGGCCGAGGACATCGTTGCCAACGGCAGGGCGGATGCCGTGTTCATGGCACGGGCGGCCCTGCGCGATCCCCATTGGTGGCTGAGGGCTGCGTACGAACTCGGCCATGACATTCCCTGGGTTCCGCAATACCAGCGGGCCGTACCCCGCCACGGCTTCTAGAACCGGATCCGGCTCCGCTGCGACGAGGTTAGGCTGGTCACATGACGGAACCACGCCATGAACCCACGCCCACGTCCGCTCCACCTCAGGATGCCCCGACTCCACAATTCCCCGCACCGCCACAGGTCCCTGGACAGACCCCCGCAACCCAGGCCTCCGGCGCGCCTAATGCTTCAGCGCCCCGGGCTGCTTTGTCCATCCGTGGCCTGGCCAAGCGCTTCGGCGACAAGATCGCCGTGGATGGCGTCAGCCTGGAAGTACCTGCCGGATCCTTTTACGGGATGGTCGGTCCCAACGGTGCAGGCAAGACCACCACGTTGTCCATGGCCACCGGTCTGCTGAGGCCGGATTTTGGCACAGCCTTGATCCATGGGGTCGACGTATGGGCCCGCCCGTTGGAGGCCAAGAAGCTCATGGGGGTCCTGCCTGATGGTGTGCGCCTTTTTGACAGGCTGACGGGCGAGCAACTGGTGACGTATTCCGGTCTCCTTCGCGGCATGGACCGCGACGTTGTTGGTGCACGGGTTCCTGAGTTGCTGGCGGCCCTTGACCTTGAAGCCGACGCCGGTTCGTTGGTGGTGGATTACTCCGCCGGCATGACCAAGAAGATCGCCTTGGCCTCCGCTCTCATCCATGCACCGCGTCTCCTTGTCCTTGACGAGCCGTTTGAGTCGGTGGACCCTGTGTCGGCTGCCAACATCCGCGGCATCCTGGAGGGATACGTCGCCTCCGGAGGTACGGTTATTGTTTCCAGCCATGTGATGGACCTCGTGCAGCGCATGTGCAGCCACGTTGCAGTGGTGGCTGGTGGACGAGTTCTGGCAGCGGGCTCCGTGGACGAGGTCCGCGATGGCTCGACGTTGGAGGAACGCTTCGTCCAGTTGGTGGGCGGCGGACACCGGACGGAGGGCCTGGAATGGTTGCGCACCTTCTAAGCCTCAAGTGGCGCCTGCTCCTTAATGGGTTCAAGCGCAGCCCGTGGCAGCTGGTGGGCATGGCCCTGGGGCTCCTGTATGCGTTGGGATTGCTGGTCCTCCTGGTTGGAGGCCTCATAGCACTGCGGTTGGCTGATCCGGAGATCGCCCACACCGTAGTGGTATTGGGTGGAGCGGCGACAATCCTTGGGTGGGCCATCATCCCGCTTGTTGCTTCGGCGGCGGACATGACCCTGGACCCCGCGCGGTTCACCACCTTCGCCATACCTTCCAAACAACTGTTGACGGGCCTTGCCCTTGCGGGCTTCATCGGCATTCCCGGCCTGGCTACCTTGATTGCTGCTCTGGGAACCGTCGGAACCTGGTGGCGCAGTGTTCCGGCGGTCACCGGCGCCTTGCTGGGGGCCGTCCTCGGTGCGCTGACGTGCATCGTGCTGTCCAAAGTGGTCACGACGGCGACAGCCGGCCTGGCGGCTTCGAGGCGTTTCAAGGACGTCAGCAGCATCATTGTCTTCATCCCCTTAATCCTGTTGGGCCCCATGATGGTGGGCTTGGTGGATGGTGTCCGCGGGAGCGCCGACTACCTTCCGGTGCTCGCCCGAACGGTGTCGTGGACGCCCCTGGGTGCGGCCTGGTCCCTTGGCGGCGAGATCGACTCTGGTAATCCCGCTGCGGCTGGACTGAAGTTCCTGATCGCGGCGGCCACCATTGCCGTGCTCCTCCTTTGCTGGCATGTGCTCCTGAAGCGTGCGCTGGTGACGCCGGCATACTCGGGAGGCACTGCAAGGAAGGGCGGAAAGCTGGGCTTGTTCGGCCTGCTCCCGGGGACGCCGGCGGGCGCGGTTGCTGCCAGGGCGCTGATCTACTGGTTGAAGGATCCGAGGTATGCGGCTTCCCTGGTGATTGTTCCCATGTTTCCTGTGTTGTTCTACTTCGGCGGCGTACAGAGCGGCAGCTATGGCTTGCTCATGATTCTGGGTCCGCTGACCGCTTTCGTTATGGCATGGTCCATCTGCGCTGATGTCTCTTACGACAACACTGCTTTTGCCCTCCACCTCGCGTCGGGCGTCAGGGGAGTCGACGACAGGCTGGGGCGGGCTTTGGCCTGTCTGGCCATATCGCTTCCGATAGTTCTGCTCTTCACTGTGGGGCCGCTCTTCGTGACGGGGGATTGGCAGTGGCTGCCCAACCTCCTGGGATTGTCCCTCGGGACTCTCTTCACCGGACTGGGGCTTTCTTCAGTCATTTCGGCCCGCTACAACATTGCCGTTCCCTTGCCGGGCGACAGCCCGTTCAAGAAGCCGCCGGGAAACGTTGCCCAGACTTTGGCCGTCCAAGCGGTGGGGATGGGCCTTCTGGCCCTCCTGCTGGTTCCGGAACTTGCGCTGGTGGCAGTCCAGGCTTTCACCGGCGGGCCGGAGGCTGGCTGGATCAATTTGGTGGCAGGTCCTGTTCTGGGTGTCATCCTTTTCATCGTGGGCATCCGACTCGGTGGAAAATGGTTGGACGCGCGGGGTCCGGAAATGTTCGCGCAGCTCAGTGTGAACCGTTAGCCGCGTAACAACCATGCCCATAGATGGGACATGGGATAACGTCTCTGTCAGATAGCTCAAAGTCCCTTACCAAGAAAGGCCGTGACGATGGAAGTTGTCATTCTCCCTGGCACCAAGCAGATCGGTGCGCTTGCAGCCGATGCCATTGAAGCATTGGTCCGTCGTAAGCCGAATGCTGTGCTGGGCCTGGCTACTGGGTCCTCACCGCTGCCTGTCTATGACGAACTCGCGCGCCGCTACGATGCCGGAGGGCTGGACTTCAGCCAGGCTCACGGGTTCGCGTTGGACGAGTATGTTGGCCTCGAGGCCGGACACCCCGAGTCCTATCGCGAGGTGATCCGGCGCGAATTCACCAACCGGGTGAACATCAAGCCGGAGAACGTGCACGGTCCGGACGGTGCCGCCAAAGATCTGGAGGCAGCCTGCCAGGACTACGAGGATGCCATCAAGGCCGTTGGGGGTGTGGACCTCCAGATCCTGGGCGTTGGCACCGACGGTCACATCGGTTTCAACGAGCCGGGATCATCCTTGGCCTCCCGGACCCGGATCAAAACACTGATTGAGCAGACCCGGAAGGACAACGCCCGCTTCTTCGACAGCATCGATGATGTTCCCCACCACGTAGTGACCCAGGGGCTGGGGACCATTATGGATGCCCGGCATGTGGTGCTGGTCGCAACCGGTGCCCAAAAGGCACAGGCGGTGCGTGATTTCGTGGAAGGACCCGTGGCCGCGATTTGTGCCGCGTCCATCCTCCAGATGCACCCCCACGCAACAATCCTGGTGGATGAGGCTGCCGCGTCATCGTTGAAGTTGGCTGATTACTATCGGCACACGTACGACAACAAGCCGGAGTGGCAGGGGATCTAGACGGTAAGATGTTTGGCATGACTACGCTTCCTCCGGATCCATTCGAAAACGACCCCATGCGCGAGCTTTCCGGAGCCGGAACGTCCACTGCCACCATTGAGCGCGAGGAAACGCGCCAGGAAGTGGAACCCGGCGACCGCGAGCGTTTTTCCCACTATGTCCGCAAGGAAAAGATCATGGAGTCGGCGTTGACCGGCGAGCCGGTCATTGCCTTGTGCGGCAAGGTTTGGACGCCCGGACGGGACCCCCAGAAGTTCCCGGTCTGCCCGGAGTGCAAGGAAATCTATGAAGGTCTCCGCCCCGGCAACGACGGTGGAAAAAACGGCGGCCCGGGCAACTCCAAGTAGTGGGTGGGAAGCGAACACAGGTCCCTTCTGATCGTTACCGTGTCCTCCAGCCCGGCGTTCCCGCCGGGCTGGAGGTAATGGTCTTTGCCATCAGGCCGGGGGAGCCAGCATGACAGAAACACTTTTCGGCGGTCCATCCCTTCCTCCGGCGTACCCGGAACGGGCCGCCTGGGGAACTGCGCCCAAGCTCCGTGCCTGGCAGCAGGAGGCCCTTGACCTCTACATGACCCGGAACCCCAAGGACTTCCTCGCCGTGGCGACGCCCGGTGCCGGTAAGACCACCTTCGCGTTGCGCATTGCCACCACACTGCTGGACAGCGGCGTGGTCAACCGGATCACAATCGTTGCCCCGACGGACCATTTGAAGCGGCAGTGGGCTGATGCCGCCGCCAAGGTGGGCATTGCGATCGATCCCAACTTCAAGAACTCCGACGGCCAGCACGGTCGCGGTTTCGTTGGCGTGGCCGTCACGTACGCGCAAGTGGCGAGCAAGCCCATGCTGCATCGGGCCAAGACTGAAGCGGCGCGCACGTTGGTGATCCTGGACGAAATCCACCACGGCGGTGAAGCGCTCTCTTGGGGCGACGGCCTCCGTGAGGCATTTGATCCGGCCGCAAGGCGCCTGTCACTGACAGGTACTCCGTTCCGCTCGGATACCTCACCCATTCCGTTTGTTGAATACGCTGAGGACAGGGACGGCATCCGGCGTTCCAAGGCCGATTACACCTACGGCTACGGCAATGCCCTGCGGGATCACGTGGTCCGCCCCGTGCTCTTCATGGCCTACTCGGGCCAGATGCGGTGGCGCACCAGTGCCGGCGACGAAATGGCGGCCTCGCTGGGTGAAGCGGCGGTCACCAAGGACATCACGTCGCAGGCATGGCGCACGGCGTTGAACCCTACCGGTGAATGGATCCCCGCCGTCCTGGCTGCTGCTGACAAACGCCTCAGCGAAGTCAGGCGGACGGTGCCGGACGCCGGCGGCCTGGTCATCGCGACGGACCACGACGACGCACGGGCCTACGCGGGCCAACTCAAGAAAATCACGGGTCAGTCGCCCACGGTGATTCTCTCGGATGACTCCAAAGCCTCCAGCAAGATCGAGGAATTCTCCGCAGGAGAACAGCGCTGGATGGTGGCCGTCCGCATGGTGTCCGAAGGCGTTGACGTCCCGCGCCTGTCGGTCGGCGTCTACGCCACCTCCACCTCCACGCCGTTGTTCTTCGCGCAGGCCGTGGGACGTTTTGTGCGTGCCCGCAAGAGGGGCGAGACGGCGTCGGTTTTCCTTCCGTCCGTGCCGCCGCTGATGATCCTCGCCAACACCATGGAGGCAGAGCGTGATCACGCTTTGGACCGCCCGGAGAAGGACGAGGACGGTCTCTTCAATCCCGAAGAGAACCTCATGGCCGAGGCCAACCGTGAGGACAAAGCATCAGACGAGCTCACCAAGGGCAAGTTCGAAGCACTGGACTCCCAAGCGTCGTTTGACCGCGTCCTCTTCGATGGCGGCGAGTTCGGCACGGGAGCGGATATCGGTTCCGATGATGAATTGGACTTCCTGGGTATTCCCGGGCTCCTCGACGCCGAGCAAGTGGGAACACTTCTGCGTCAACGCCAGCACGATCAGCAGTCGCGTAAGAAACGCCAGTCACCTCTGGCGGCTGCGGCTGCACCCGCTGTGCCTGACCACCGGATGCTCATGGATCTCCGGAACGAGCTGGCCAAGAACGTCGCTGCGTGGGCTGCCCGTACCGGGACCCCGCACGGAGTAGTGCACACCAAACTTCGTGAGGTGTGTGGTGGCCCGGCGGTGGCGCAGGCCAATGAGGAGCAGCTGCAGGCCCGCCTGCGCAAGCTCCAGGATTGGTTCATCGGCAGGAAATAGGCGGACCATCATCTGCAGAAAAGCCAGGGGGCGCCGCGGTTGCGGCGCCCCCTGGCTTTCTGCTGTCAGGCTGTCAGGTCAGTTTCAGTCGCGTTCGACGTCGACGCCGGCTGCTTCCATTTCGTCCAGCGCCTCGGTGAGGTCGTCGGCTATTCCGGCGGTAAGCCCGGCGATGACGGTGGTGTTGTAGCCGGCCTGCACAGCATCGAGCGCTGTTGACTTGACGCAGTAATCGGTGGCGAGGCCCACCACCACCACGTCTTCGACGTCGTGGCTTTGCAGCCAGTCATCGAGGCCGATGGCATCCTCGTCGAGGACTTCGGCAACGGCTGCCCCGGCTTTCAGGTCCCCGGTAGGAACGTCGTCTTCGGGGGCGAGGACACCTTCAAAGCCGGAGTAGGCCGCCGTGTATTGCCCTTTGCGGAAATAGGCCTGGATGTACTCGGGGTCCAGGTCTTCGTGAAGCTCCGCACCTTTGGTCCGGGCGCGGCAGTGCGGAGGCCAGGACTCCACCATGTCGGGGTCATCGGAGAAGTGGTCTCCCGGTTCAATATGCCAATCCTGGGTGGCCACGATGTGGTCGAAGTGCTGCTGGTTGGCGTCCACGTATTCGGTGATGGCTCCGGCGACGGCGGCACCGCCTTCGACGGCCAGCGTGCCGCCCTCGCAGAAGTCGTTCTGGACATCGACGATGATCAGGGCGCGGGACATCAGTTCTCCTCGTAGACGGTGGGGATGGCGGCCTCGCCGCGCTGGAGGCGGTTTACGACGGCGGGCAGTTCGGCCATGGTGGCCGCGTGCTGTTCCTTGGCACGAATGACGCCCTCCGGGCCGGTCCACCCCGGCAATACCTCGCCGTTCTTGACAAATTGGTGAAGCAGCACGCGGTCGTTGCCGTCGTCTTCGGGGCGGTGTCCGATGCCCACGACCTCCTGGGTGGCGCGGCCTCGCTCATTGAGCTTGCGGAGGGCGTATTTACGTCCGCCCACGCTGGTTTTGTTCTTGGCGGCCTTGGCCACGGAGATGAAATCACCGGAATCGTTGGTGCGGCTCACCAGCTTGTAGACCATGCTGGCCGTGGGGGCGCCGGAGCCTGTCACCAACGAGGTGCCGACGCCGTAGGAGTCCACTGGGGCGGACTGCAGTGCGGCTATGGCGAACTCGTCGAGGTCCGAAGTCACCACGATCCTGGTGTTGACGTTGCCGAGGTCATCGAGCAACTGCCGTACCCACTGGGCCTGTGCAATCAGGTCACCCGAGTCCAGGCGCACGGCGCCGAGTTTGTCGCCGGCGAGTTCCACCGCAGTGCGGACCGCTGCCTCGACGTCGTAGGTGTCCACCAACAATGAGGTCCCGGGGCCGAAAGCCGCAATCTGCGCTTCGAAGGCCTCCCGCTCGGTGTCGTGCAGGAGGGTGAAGGAGTGCGCCGCGGTGCCCACGGTCTTGATGCCGTAGCGTCGTCCGGCCTCCAGGTTGGAGGTGCTGGCGAAGCCGGCTATCACAGCGGCGCGGGCGGCCGCCGTCGCCGATTCCTCCTGGGTCCGCCGGGAGCCCATCTCGATGCACGGGCGGGTGCCCGCAGCCGAGGTCATGCGTGAAGCGGCGGATGCAATGGCGCTGTCGTGGTTGAGGACGGACAGGATGTAGGTCTCCAGGATGCAGGCTTCTGCGAAGGTGGATTCCACGATCAGGATGGGGGAGTTGGGGAAGTAGGCGTCACCTTCGGCGTAACCCCAGATGTCGCCGCTGAACTTGTAGTCGGCCAGATAGTCCAGGGTTTCCTGGTTGACCACCTTGTTTTGCTCAAGGAATGCGAGCTCGGCGTCGCCGAAGCGGAAGTCGGCGATCCCCTCCAGCAGGCGGCCGGTGCCGCCCACCACGCCATAGCGCCGCCCGTCCGGCAGCCGCCGGGCGAAGGCTTCGAAGACTGAACGGCGATGCGCGGCGCCTGAATGCAAAGCGGCCTGAAGCATCGTCAGTTCGTAGTGGTCTGTGTACAAGGAAGTTGCGGGATGATCCCAGGACGTGGCTCTACTCACGAATTCACTCTAGTGCGAGCCGCCATAGAATGGACAGATGAGCCCTAGCGTTGCGTATGGCACGGACATTGATGAGCGGACCAAAGCTGCAGAGCAGTCCGCCACCGATGTCCTGACAGCCCCTGATATCCCGTGGAACCTTGTGATCTGGAATGATCCCGTGAATCTGATGAGCTACGTGAGCTTTGTTTTCCAGAGTTACTTCGGCTATTCCGAGTCCAAAGCCCACAAGCTCATGATGGAGGTCCACAAGAAGGGCCGGTCCATCGTGGCCCACGGCAGCAAGGAACAAGTGGAGCAGCACGCGGTGGCCATGCACGGTTTTGGTCTGTGGGCCACGGTGGAGAAGGCTGCGAGCGGCAACGAAACACCCGGAAAGGGCGGCCGACAGCGTGGCTAAGGCATTCAAGTACGGGCTCAAGGGCATCACCGGATTCCTCGAGCCCGCCGAGCGGGACCTCCTGCGCGGATTGCTGGACGACGTCATTTCCATGCTGGAGCAGGACGTACGCCAGAACGAAGACCCGTTGGCGGCACTTATCGGGCTGGACATGGACGTCAAACAGCCCAGCGACCGCGCCCTGCTGCGGCTTCTGCCCAACGTCATGAAGGACGACGACGGCGGCTCGCTGGAGTTCCGGCAACTCACCGAACGCTCTGTGCGGGAGAACAAGATCGGCGCCCTCAGGGCCGCGGCCATGGGGCTGGACAGAGACGAGCTGGTCCTGACCCCGGAAGACGCCACCCGATGGTCCATGGCGTTGAACGATGTCCGCCTGGTCCTGGCCGAACGCCTGGACATTCGGGACGAAGCGGACGCGGAACACATCCACAGCATGCAGGACTGGAGCCAGGCCGAGGACGTAGAGAGCTACTTGGCCTTGGTCTACAACTTCACTACGTGGCTGCAGGAGTCCCTGGTGCAGGCCATGATGGCCGCAAGGCAGGCGAAATCCTGATCCGGACGGCCGGGCCTTGCTCCCGCCTTGTGACACATCAGACACGAGGCGGAGGCCACAGGTAATGGCCGCACACCAAGGGAAGCCTTATTCTCGAATAATTATGACTTCAGCATCGGGTTCACCAAACGGCGCCCTGGGCAGTGACGCCCCCATCACTACGGGGGAACTTGTCGGGACGCGCCCGATCGGCATTTTCGACTCCGGAGTGGGCGGGTTGACCGTCGCGCGGTCCATCATCGATCAGCTCCCCAATGAATCGATCCTTTACGTCGGTGACACGGCCAACGGACCCTATGGTCCACTTCCCATCGCCGAGGTGCGTGCCAACGCCCTGGGCGTCATGGATGAATTGGTGGACTCGGGGGTGAAGTTGCTGACCATCGCGTGCAATTCAGCATCGGCGGCGGTGCTGCGGGACGCGCGGGAACGCTACACGGCCCGCTATGGCATTCCGGTCATCGAGGTGATCCAGCCTGCAGTACGGCGGGCTGTCTCGGCTACGCGTTCAGGCCGGATCGGTGTCATCGGAACCTCGGCCACCGTGGGATCGCGTGCCTACGAGGACACTTTTGCTGCAGCCCCGGACCTCACCATCACTTCAGTGGCATGCCCGGCGTTCGTGAACTTTGTGGAGGCCGGGATCACCACCGGCCCTGACCTGCTCGCCGCCGCCAACGAATACTTGGAACCGCTCAAGGACGCCGGCGTGGACACCGTGGTTCTGGGATGTACCCACTACCCGCTGCTGACCGGTGTCATCTCCTATGTGATGGGTGAGGACGTCACCTTGGTCTCCAGCGCCGAGGAGACCGCCAAGGACGTTTATCGCGCCTTGGCTACCCATGGCATCCAGCGCACGGAGTCCACCACGCCGAGCCACGAGTTCATTGCCACCGGGGATGCCGCCCAATTCGAGACATTGGCCCGGCGTTTCCTGGGGCCGGAAGTGCTCTCCGTGAAGCATGTGGACCATGTAGCGGCGCAGTACCCCACAGGCAGCCTGGCCCGCATCACGCCCGAGATGCTGGAAGCCGCACGGTCAGGGACAGGGTTGTCCCGTCGCTCGTATTTCGTACAACCGGACCGCGCCCTTAACGGCACTGCAAGCACACCCCTGGGGCGTGGACTGTGAAGCTGACCATCGTGGGCTGCACTGGTTCCTTCCCCGGCCCCGGCTCGCCGGCGTCGTGCTATTTGGTGACGGCGCACGACGGCGAACGCGAGTGGAAGATCGTCATGGACCTCGGCAGTGGAGCACTGGGAGCGATCCAGCGGTACACCGACCTTGAGGACATCGACGCGATATTCCTCACCCACCTTCATCCGGACCATTGCATGGACCTTTGCGGACTCCACGTAGCTGTCCGGTGGAAGCCCGGCGGATGGGGACGGGACCGGTTGCCGGTGTGGGGGCCTGCTGCTACGGCGGACCGGATGGCTACGGCATATGGCCTGGACCTGGATCCCGGCATGCATGAGGAATTCGACTTCACTCACTGGGCCGAGCGCCGGCCTGTCACTGTGGGTCCTTTCACGGTGACACCGTATGCCGTCAACCATCCGGTGGAAGAGGCGTACGCGTTGCGCGTGACGGCCACCGAACCTGGCAAGGACGGCGTCTCCGTGACCAAAATCCTGACGTACTCCGGTGACACCGACTCGTGCCAGGGGCTGGAAGATGCTGCCCAAGGCTCGGATCTGTTCCTGTGTGAAGCAGCGTTCGAGGAAGGCCGGGACGACGACATCAAGGACGTCCACCTCACCGGCAAGCGGGCAGGCGAGGCAGCAACCAACGCGGCCGCCAAGAGGCTGCTTCTCACCCACATTCCCGTGTGGACGTCCCAAACCAAAGTGCTGTCCGAAGCAAAACCCGTGTTTGCCGGTGACGTGGCCGTCGCCGTCGCTGGAGTCCACTACACGATCTAGCACGTGAGCGGCGTCGGGAGGTGTCCCCGGCTTGGCTAAGCTTGAACCATGACTTCTGAAGCTACAGCCACACCCGTCATCCGCGCCGATGGCCGGACACCTGACCAACTGCGTCCCATCAGCATCACCCGCGGCTGGTCCAAGCAGGCCGAAGGTTCGGCACTGATCGAGTTCGGCAACACCCGGGTCCTGTGCACAGCTTCGCTGACGGAGGGCGTGCCGCGTTGGCTCAAGGGTGAAGGCCGCGGCTGGGTCACCGCAGAGTACGCCATGCTTCCCCGTGCCACGAACACCCGCTCGGACCGTGAGTCCGTCAAGGGCAAGATCGGCGGACGCACCCATGAGATTTCACGCCTGATCGGCCGTTCCCTTCGCTCCATCATTGACACCAAGGCGCTCGGCGAAAACACGATCGTCCTGGACTGTGACGTCCTGCAGGCCGACGGTGGAACCCGCACCGCTGCGATCACCGGCGCCTACGTTGCCCTCGCAGAAGCCATACGTTTCGCCCGCGAGAACAAGCTCATCGCCCGCAACGCCGAGCCGCTGGTGGACACTATTGCAGCTGTGTCCGTGGGGATCATCGACGGCGTTCCCATGCTTGACCTGCCCTATGTGGAGGACGTCCGCGCTGAGACCGACATGAACGTGGTGGTCACCGGATCAGGGAAGTTCGTTGAAGTCCAGGGTACGGCTGAAGGTGCCCCCTTCGATCGCGACGAGCTCAACGCATTGCTTGACCTCGCCTTGCTGGGCACCACGCAACTGTCCGCCATCCAGCGCGAAACCCTGGCTGAGGCCCCGTGAGCGCCACAGGGTCCTCGGCGGAGCCCCGGCTTGTCCTGGCAACCCACAACAAGGGCAAGCTGAAGGAACTCCGCGAACTGCTGAGGGGCCAGGTTCCAGGGCTCGACGTCGATACCCAGGTGGTGGACGCTGCTGCGGCTGGTGCCCCGGATGTTGCGGAAACCGGCGTCACGTTTGCCGAGAACTCACTCCTCAAGGCCCGGGCCGTGGCTGAGGCGACAGGTCTGATAGCCATTGCCGATGATTCCGGGCTGGCTGTTGATGTCCTGGGCGGCGCTCCCGGTATCTTCTCGGCCCGATGGTCCGGAACCCACGGGGACGATGCCGCCAACCTGAACCTGCTGCTGGCCCAGCTCTCCGATGTTCCTGATTCGTTCAGGGGAGCGGCCTTCGTCTGTGCTGCCGCTTTGGCTGTGCCGGGTCCCGATGGCATCGCCCGCGAGACCGTGGAGTATGGCCAGCTGGAGGGCACGCTCCTTCGTGAACCCCGCGGCGAAGGCGGCTTCGGCTACGACCCCGTACTGCAGCCGGCCGGGATGGACCGCAGCTGTGCCGAGCTGAGCTCTGGGGAGAAGAACGCCATCAGCCACCGCGGACAGGCATTCCGTGCTTTGCTTCCCGCAATTGTGGAGGCGTTGTCCGAGTCCGGCTCAAACTAGTGTTTTCCTGACGCAAAAGGCACCCCGCGATGCGGGGTGCCTTTTGCAGTACTTGAGCGGTGAGCCTCAGTGCTCGCCGTGCTTGCCGCCCTCGTGTTCCTCGATGAACTCTTCCACGGGGTCGGTGCCTGCTGCTGCCGCCTTGCGCTTGGCCACGAATCCACGCCCGATTTCAATGAAGATCGGGATGACCGAGACCAAGACAATGACAATGAAGATGATGTCGATGTTGTTTCCGACCCACTCGAACTGGCCAAGCCATGCGCCGAGCAGTGTAACGCCGCCGCCCCAGAGGACGGCACCGATGACGTTGAAGAGGAAGAACTTGCGCTTATCCATCTGTGCAACGCCCACGATCACCGGCACGAAAGTGCGGATGATGGGAACGAAGCGCGCGAGGATCAGCGCCTTGCCACCGTGCTTTTCGAAGAACGCATGGGCGCTCTCCACATTTTCCTTCTTGAAAAGCCGTGAATCCGGCTTGTTGAAGATGGCCGGGCCGGCCTTCGATCCAATGAGATAGCCGGTCTGGTTGCCAATGATGGCAGCCACGATGATCATGCCGCACATGGCCCACAGGTTGAATTCGATGGCGCCGGTGGAGACCAGCAGTCCCGCCGTGAACAGCATCGAATCACCCGGCAGGAAGAAGCCCACCAGGAGGCCTGTTTCTGCAAAAACAATGGCGCAGACCAGGAGGACCACCCACGGTCCCAGCGGTGAGTCGCGGAGGAACACGTCGGGGTTCAACCAGTCCGGCAGGAACGAAGCCATGGAGGGCTGAACCGGTCCCGCGCCCCCGAAAGTGGATACGGCAAGGTCGTTTATCGCAGAAAAGATCACCCATCAAGCCTACTTGACGGCCGTCGTCGTGATTTTCGGGGGGAGAACCCTTGACTCTTGCTTCGCTGCTTGTATGGTTAGTTACATGAGTAATGAACCAGTGAGGCGGAGGTGCTCGTGATCGATGACACCAAGCCGATCTTCCTGCAAATCGCCGAACTCATCGAGAACGGAATCGTGGACGGCACCATGGCCGAGGAATCCCAGGTGCCCTCCACTAATGAGTTTGCCGCTTTCCATCGCATCAACCCGGCTACCGCTGCCAAGGGTGTCAATGTGCTGGTGGATTCAGGAATTCTCTACAAACGCAGGGGGATAGGGATGTTTGTTGCCACGGGAGCCCGCGCCCAGTTGATCGCGCGCCGCACCGAAGAGTTTGTGGAGCAGTACGTCAAGCCGCTGGTGCTGGAAGCCCGGAAGTTGGGCATTTCGGCGGAGCAGCTGAACACCATGATTGAACGCAGCTCCGGGCTTGCCCCGGAATCCGGGACAGACAAGGAAAGGAGCGCGGCCCTGTGAACGACACCATCGTCGAGGCCCGTAACCTGATCAAGCACTACAAAGACCTCAACGCGCTGGACAACGTCAACCTCCGACTCTCCGCAAACCGCATCTACGGATTGCTCGGACGCAACGGCGCGGGCAAGACCACATTGATGTCCATCCTCACCGCCCAGGCTTTCGCGACCTCAGGCGAAGCGCTGGTCTTTGGGGCCAGCGCTTATGAGAACGATGCCGTGCTGTCCCGGCTCTGTTTCATCCGGGAGTCACAGAAATATCCGGATGACTTCCAGCCCCAGCACGCCTTCCGATCCGCAGCCCTGTTTTACAAGAACTGGGACCAGGACTTCGCCGACCGGTTGGCCGGGGACTTCCAACTTCCCGTCAAGCGTCGGATCAAGAAGCTCTCGCGGGGTCAGTTGTCCGCCGTCGGCGTCATCATAGGCCTGGCCTCGCGCGCGGAACTGACGTTCTTCGACGAGCCATACCTGGGGCTCGACGCCGTCGCCCGCCAGTTGTTCTACGACCGCCTGGTGGAGGACTACGCAGAGCACCCGCGCACCATCATCCTGTCCTCCCACCTGATCGACGAGGTGGCCAACCTGCTGGAGCATGTGGTGGTCATCGACCGGGGCCGGATCATCATGGACGCAGATGCCGACGAGATCCGTGGTTCGGCCGTCACCGTTTCGGGATCAGCGGACAAGGTGGACGCATTTTTGGCCGGCCGCAGGATCCTGCACCGCGAGACGCTGGGGTCCCTGGCTTCCGTGACGGTGGATGAGGCCCTCAGCAGCCGCGAGCGAACCGAAGCGCAGGAGTTGGGCCTGGAACTGTCGCCCGTTTCCCTGCAGCAACTGGTGGTCCGCAAGACCATGGCCGGGGCGGGAGCAACAGGAACAGGCAGTGCAGACTTCGCCGATAATACGATGGAGGCAAGGCGATGAGCAGGACAGCAGCAGTTGCCCGGATGCAGCTGATCAATAAGTGGACGTATATCGGCTGGCCGCTGACGATCCTTGCGGCCTCCTTCCTGATGTCGCTGGCCATCTTTGCCCTGATCCCGGTCCAGGAAGGCAAGTACGGCGGGGGAAGCCAGGCCCCCCTGTGGTACTTCCTGGTCCTGGGGATCCAAAGCATGACCTTGGTGTTCCCCTTCTCCCAGGGCCTGAGCATCAGCCGCAAGGCCTTCTACCTGGGAACGTTGGGGCTCTTTTCCCTCATTGCCCTCGGGATGACGGGGCTGTACCTTCTGGGCGGCGTCATTGAAGCGGCCACCAACGGTTGGGGTGTGTACGGATACTTCTTCAAGATCCCGTGGGTTACGGACGGGCCGTGGTACTCCACCGCAGCGTTCTTCTTCATAGTGATGATGTTCATGTTCATCATCGGATTCTGGTTCGCCACCATCTTCAAGCGCTGGGGGACAACCGGGACCTTGATCTCAACCCTCGGAACCGGGCTGGTCCTGATTGGTATAGCCGCCTTGTCCACCTTGCTTCAGTGGTGGGGAGTGATAGGAAACTGGTTCGCCCAGCAGACGCCGCTCACCATCAGCGGATGGGCTGCGCTCCTGTGCGTCGTCCTCGCGGCAGGTTCCTACACAACCCTGCGCAGGGCCACTCCGTAGGCACCGAATGTAGCGTTGACCACAATGCAGGCCGGAAGGGCCGCCCCACCGCGGAAATCGGAAAGGGCGGCCTTTTTCGGCTGTAACCTTGTCCAGTGGCATTGGACTTTACGGCGATCGACTTTGAAACAGCCAACGGCTTCCGGGGATCGCCCTGTTCGGTAGGCCTCAGCAAAGTCCGTGGCGGGGTTGTAGTGGAGGAAGCGTCCTGGCTGATGCGCCCACCGGAGAACCACGACCACTTCGAGTTCCACAACACCCGCATCCACGGCATCCGCGCCGAGGACGTTGCCGGCCGCCCGCGGTTCGGTGAACTCTTCCCGGAAATCGGCGCCTTCATAGGTGGCGACGTCCTGGCCGCGCACAACGCAGCCTTCGACCTCGGGGTCATACGTTCCGGTCTTGAAGTATCAGGCCTGGCCGGACCGGCATATGACTACGTCTGCACGGTGATGCTGTCCCGGCGCTGCTACTCGCTGGTGTCAAACTCCTTACCGTATGCCGCGGAGGAGGCCGGCGTGCCCCTGGTCAACCATCACGATGCCGCCGAGGACGCCCGGGCCTGCGCCGGTATCCTGGTGGACATCGCCCGGCGGAACAACGCCAACAGCATCGCCGAGCTCTACCTTTCCCTGGGTCTTAACCTCCCCCAGCAGCCGGCGTTCGACCCAGCGCAGGGCCTTTCCAAAGCGACCCTCTCCGCGCTCGCGGCCACAACGCGAGGTGCGGCAGAGGGTGCCCTGGAACGAGCCGTTGGCGGCCCCAGTGGATGGTCGGCCTGGCCTGAGGAAGGGCCCAACCCCCTGCCCAATCCCGCCGCGGAGCCGGGGCATCCTTTGTTCGGGCAGACAGTGGTTTTCACGGGTGATCTCGCGATCACGCGGCCGGAAGCCAAATCGCGGGCCGCGGACATGGGAGCACGCCCCGAAAGCCGGGTGACGGCAAGGACCACCGTGCTTATAGTTGGCGATGGCTTTGTGGCAGGCGACCTTCGCGCCGGACGACTCACTGGCAAAGCCAAGCGGGTCCTGGAACTGCATGCCAAAGGCCAGCAGATCGAGGTTGTGTCCGAGGGCGAGTTCCTGCAAATGGTGGGCGGTGCCTGACCCGCAAAGGGTCATACTGCGCAACAATGCTTCCCGCTGGGGGAGATGCGCTCCTAGCCTTGGGGCATGGCCAAGCCCGCACTTCCTCCAGCACCGGTTCGCCAGCAAGCCGATGTTCATGATCGTCCTGCGCGCCCTGCGGTTGCTTGGCGGGCCGTTTTCGCGTTTCCCAACCCCGTGAACGAATACGCCGCCCGCATCACGGCCGGGTTGGTAGTGGTCCTGGCCGTCGCAACCCTGCTGACCGGCTGGGGCTGGGGTTTGGTGATTATTGCCGCCGGCTTCTGGCTCCGCGTCCTGTTTGGTCCCCGGATCTCTCCGTTGGCGCTGCTGTCTGTCAAGGTTCTGGCACCACGGATCGGACACGCCAAGCTGGTGGCCGGTCCGCCCAAGCGTTTCGCGCAAGGCATCGGTGCCGCTTTGTCGAGTGCCGCCGTCGTTCTCTTCTTCATCGGCTACGAGCCGGCCGCGTGGCTCCTTCTGGCGCTTCTGATCGTAGCGGCGTCCTTGGAAGCGTTCGTCGGATTTTGCCTCGGCTGCGCGATCTTCGGCTTACTGCAGCGCCGTGGCCTCATTCCGGCCGAAATTTGCGAGGCCTGCAACAACATCACGCTGCGCAGCACCACGTAGTACCCGTCAGCCAGTGGTGACGGCGAGGAGCCTTCCCGCCATGCCGCGGATGACCTCGGGTGCTTCCAAAGCCTCAAGCCAGGCGCCTGGGAGGCATTCTTCACCGTAGAAGGCACCCAGGATGTTGCCGGCGATGGATCCAGTGGAGTCACTGTCGCCGCTGTGGTTGATGGCAACTGCGATCGCGTTGCGGAAATGGTCCGCCGGCGAACTGCCGCTCGTGGCCAAAACGGAGTAGAGCCCGACGGCGAGTGCCTCCTCTGCGATCCAGCCCTCGCCGAGCGCTGCGGTCAGGTCTTCAGGGCTCAGGGCGTTGGACTGCTGAGACAACTGCAAGGCGGCTTCCAGCCTTTCGCCGAGTTCCGGGGCCTTGGTGGGAACACCGTTCACGTAGGCGAGTGCCTCGTTGGCAGCGCTGCGGACGTCGTGTCCGGCCACGATGTGATGGATCAGCAAACTGAAAGCCGCCGCACTGAGGCGGGCCGAAGGGTGCCCATGCGTCAGGGACGCGGCATCGGAGCTCAGCTTGTAGACGGCCTCCCGTGAGATGTGCGGAATCAGTCCGAAGGGAGCCGAGCGCATCACCGTACCGCATCCCTTGGAGTCGGGATTGACCGGGCGAGCGACCGTGCCCATCTGACCGGTTGCCAGGCCGCTCAGGCACGCGTTTCCCGGTGCCCTGCGGTGCCGGAGCACTTCCTGGGCGTCGATCCACCGGGGCTGGGGTACAGGGGCGGAAGAGGCGACAGCGACGTCCTGGGTTTTGAGCCACCGCAGGTAGGCGAGCCACAGGCAGGCGATCTCGTCAGCTGCCACACCGTCGTTCGCCCATTCGAGAGCTTCCACCAGACCGTCAACGGTGTACAGCGTCATCTGGGTGTCGTCTGAAAAGTGGCTCGCGTCCCCGAGCTGGCCAAACCCGGTCAGCCCGGCAGCACCATAGTGCGCGCGGATCGCTGCGATGGAATCGAACTCCACGGCGTAACCAAGGGAATCGCCCAGTGCTCCACCCAAAAGTGAGCCGTGGACACGGGATTCGAAGGATGGCGCAACAGGGGAAGAAGGTTCAACACTCATGCCAGTAACTTACCGTGCCCGCGAACGCCCGCTGGTATGGTGGGGAAGCTGCCCGGCACCGATGAAACCCTGGAGAGACTGCGTGCGTGAACCTGCTTGGCGACGGACCGGCAAGACACCTGATTATAGGTTCTCGCTTGCCAACGAACGTACCTTCCTTGCGTGGATCCGCACCTCCCTGGCCCTGCTTGCCGGGGCGGTGGCTGTTGACCAGTTGGCTCCCAACATCGCGCCGACCCCCGTTCGACTGGTCCTCTGCGTCTTGCTGGCGCTGGTTGGAGCGGGTTTGGCCGCCTTGTCCTACCGCAGGTGGGGGCAGATGGAAGCGGCAATGCGCAACGACCAAGCCCTTCCGTTCTCCCGCGTGATGATGTTCATGACCATCGTGGTGGCTTTGGCAGCCTTCGCCTTCGCGGTGCTGATCCTGGTTGCCCGGTGAATAAGGACATCTTGTGAGTGTGGAAGTCCGCGATCCCGGTCTCCAACCGGAGCGAACAACCCTGGCCTGGCGCAGGACCTTGATTTCGTTGGTGGTCGTTGACCTGTTCATTTGGCGGAGTTGGCTGACGTCCGAGCCATCCACCGCCAGCGCCGCCGCCGGGCTCCCGGGACTTGACTACCAAGGCATCTGCGCCCTCGTGGCGGCCGCCGCCACCATCGTCCTGGCCTCGGCGGTGTGGGTTCGCTCACGCCAGCTCCAGGCCGGAACCAACGCTGCTTCCGCGCGGCTGGTACTGGTCAGCACCGTGGCCGTGATGGGCCTTGGCGGTACGGCGATCGCGGCCATAGCCTTGGGCGGATAAGCTCGGAGGCGGGATTCAGCAACTGCCCAGACTCGGCTGGGACAATGCTCAAGGGCCATCGGCTTCCGGCCAGGCTTGCCAACGCCCTTGACGCTCCGGGCAGTCGTCAGCAGTACATCAGAGCCTGCAGCACGCTGCGGGGCCAGCAAGGCCAGCATCCAGATCAACCGTAAGGACACCTTCGACATGACCTCTCCTGTACAGGCCACACCCGAACACCAGCCGGGGCTCACTGCCCGGTTGTCGGCTGAAGCTTTGGGATCGATGTTCATTGTGGTCGTGGCGGTGGGTGTCGGGATTTTCTCCAACCCCAGCGGGGCGCCCGTACCCGTGGCCCTCGCCGCCGGGCTCACCGTGACAGTGGCCATGCTGGCGTTCGGGCATGTGTCCGGTGGGCACTTCAACCCGGCCATCACCCTGGGCAACCTGATTGCCGGTCGGATCCGGGCAGTAGCCGCCGTGGCCTACCTGACGGCGCAGCTCATCGGCAGCGTTGTTGGTGCCGCGCTGATCTACTTTGTGGTTACCACAGTCCCCGTGCTGAAGGACGCCCGCGCGGCCTTTGACGTTGTGGCGCCGGGCTACGGTGAACATGCTGCAGCCCAAACGCAGATGGCTGGTGTCCTGATGGTTGAAATCCTTGGTGCTGCCCTGCTCGTTGCAGTCTTCCTGGGGGCGACGGCCGGCCGCAGGGCGGTTCCCGCCCTGGCTCCCTTCGCTGTGGGCCTGGCCATGGTTGTGCTGCTTCAGTTCGGCCAGGTTCTGGGCAACCTTCCCTTCAACCCTGCGCGGGCAACGGCACAGGCATTCTTCAGCTCTTCCTGGGCCATCGAAGGACTGTGGCTCTTCTGGGTGGCACCGCTGTTGGGCGCTGCGCTGGCCGGGCTGGTCTTCCGTGGCTTCCAGGGTCTTGCGGAAGGCAACGGTGCCGGGTCGGCGGACTTCCAGGCCGCCCATGATGACGACGTCAATGCTGCCTTCGACGCCGATCACGACCTCACTGAGGTCGGCGCCGGAACCAGTGGCGCCAAGGAGCAGCAGGCTTCTGCGAAGAAGGACACCGTCAACCCTGCACCAGCACCTGCTGCGGCCGCCGACGATGACGCCCGCGACTTCTTCGACGGCAAAAAGGGCTAGCAACCAGACAGGATCGACGGCGGTCGGCTTGCCTGCGCTTTATTGTCGGTACACCCGGTTAACTTGGGAATATGCGGTTACTTCACACTTCGGATTGGCACCTTGGCCGATCATTTCACGGCGTAGGCATGCTCGAAGCCCAGCGCGATTTCGTGGACCAGTTGGTATCGGTTGTCGAAGCCAGGTCCGTTGACGTCGTCCTGATAGCCGGCGACGTGTATGACCGCGCTTTGCCGGGTTTGGACGTGGTGAAACTCCTCGATGATGCGCTTGTCCGGATCACCCAGGCAGGCGCCGCCGTTGTCTTGACCAGCGGCAACCACGACTCCGCCATCCGGCTGGGCTTTGCCTCCCGGCTGTTGGAGCGCGGGGGAGTGCACTTACGGACCCGGGTGGAGGACCTGGACGAACCTGTGGTTTTCCCGCTGGGATCGGACCGCAGCCATGGGGATGTCGCCATCTACGGCATTCCCTATCTTGAGCCCCGGCTGGTGGCCGAGCGCATGGGCGTCGATACCGCCAACCACTTCGACGTCACTTTGGCGGCTGTGGAACGGATTCGGCGCGATGTCGGGCACCGTCGGGAAGCCGGACCTGTTTACCCAGTAGTCCTTGCGCACACTTTCGCCAGCGGAGGCATTTCCTCGGACAGTGAGAGAGACCTCAGTATCGGTGGACTGGGAGCCGTACCGTTGGATCTCTTCGAGGACTTCGCCTACACCGCATTGGGCCACCTCCACGGGCGCCAGGAGCTGGCTCCCAACGTCCGCTACTCCGGCTCGCCGCTGGCCTATTCCTTCTCCGAAGCCAAGCACCATAAGGGTGCCTGGCTCGTGGACATCGGCCCAGGCGGCGCCGTCGGAGTCGAAGAGGTCCTGTGGGGGTCGCCTAAACCACTGGCCATGCTGCGCGGCCCGCTGGAGGAACTGCTGGCATCCGGGGAACATGCCTGGGCGGAAGGTGCTTACTGCCAGATCACGTTGACGGATGCCGTGCGGCCTGCCCAGGCGATGGACAGGGTGCGCAGCCGCTTCCCCGACACACTGGTCCTTGCCTTCGACCCCGAAGGCGGTGAGTCCCGGGCCGGGACGAGCTACAGCAGCCGGCTCGCCGAGGCCGAAGATGACCTCGACGTTTGCTGCGGCTTCCTGGAACATGTCCGGGGCCGCGGTTCCGGAGATGCAGAAGAAGCCGCATTGAAAGAGGCCCTTGAAGCTGTCCGGTTGGAAGAGGCGGAGCTGTGAGAATCCACCGTTTGGACATCGAAGCGTTTGGCCCGTTCGCCACGCCCCAGCACATCGACTTCGACCAACTCAGTGCGCAGGGACTGTTCCTCCTCAACGGCGCCACCGGGGCCGGGAAGACCAGCATCCTGGATGCCATCTGCTTTGCCCTGTACGGGGCCGTTCCAGGCGCCCGTCAGGAAGGCAAACGACTCCGCAGCGATCACGCGGCGCCCGGTGCTGAACCACGCGTGGTGTGCGAGTTCTCTGCCCGGGGACGTCGTTTCGAAGTGACGCGCTCGCCCGCGTGGGATCGTCCCAGTGCCCGTGGGCGCAATGGCTTCACCACGCAGCAGGCCAAGACCCTCCTCCGGGAACGGGTGAATGGAACCTGGGAAGAGAAGTCCTCCAGGAATGACGAGGTAGGAGCTGAACTTTCCGACGTCCTGGGAATGGACCGGGAGCAATTCACAAGGGTGGTTATGCTGCCACAGGGTGACTTTGCCGCCTTCCTCAGATCCAAGGCAGGCGACCGCCTGGAACTCCTGCAGAAACTCTTCGGCACGCAACGTTTCGAATCCGTCGAACGCCACCTCGCCCAGCAAGCTGCCGTCGCGGCCGGCGCAGTGCAGGAGAATACGGCGGAACTGACCATGCTGCTGGACAGGGTTGCCGCGGAGCGTCAACAACTGGACGATCACCAAGCCGCACCAGGGGATTCAGCAGGCACCGCGGCCACCATCACGGCAGGACAAGAGCCCGAGGAATGGCTTGCCGAGGCGGAAGCCGAGGTAGTTGCCGTTTGGCAGCGTCGTCAGGACGAGGCCACGGAAGCGGAGTCCGCGGCGGCCCGACTCGCCGGGAAATTCCAGGAAGCCCAGGAGAAAGCGTTGCGTCACGGGCGTCTTGGCGCCGCAATGCAGCGGCGGATCCTGCTGGAGTTGGCTGCCCCCCGTGCACATGAGAACAGGGAGAGGCTCAGCCGGCATCGCCGCGCCGCCGTGCTCAGCGGCCAACTGGAAGCCGTTGATGCCGCAGCGCGCAAGCTCCAGGCCGCTACAGCCCTCGCAGCCGGGATTCGCTCGACAATGGACGAAGCAGGCGTGAACCCTGTGAACCCCACCGCTTCCCTGGAGGTCGTCAAGGCAAGCTGCGCTGTGCTGGAGGCTCGTCTCCCCGATGAGCAGCGATTGGACGGATTGGCAACACGCATGGTGGCCAAACGCGCCGAGTCGGCTGAACATGCCGCAGCATCGGAAGCGGCGCGCTCCGCGTTGGAAAAGCTCCGTGAAGAGGTTGCCACAGTGGAGTCGCACATCGGGCCCCTGGAACCCGTTGCTGAGAAGCTGTCGGAGCTTGAAAGGGAGGCTGCCGCGGCCACCGAGTTGGTAGGGATCGTGGGTCGGTATGCGGCTGCCGCCGATGACCTGGAGGACATCACCGGAAAGCATCTCCAAGCACGGTCGGCGTCGCAGGACGTCCGCCAGCAGTGGCTCGACATCCGGGAGCTGCGCCTCGCCAATGCAGCTGGGGAACTGGCTGCGGCCTTGGAAGACGGCGTACCGTGTGCGGTGTGTGGCAGCGAAGACCACCCGAATCCAGCTGCCGCAGTACGATCAGCCCTCTCCCTTGCCCAGGAAGAGGAAGAGCTGAAGGAGCGTTTCGACGCCACTGAGAGAGCCGTGGGAGAGCTCGCAGGGCAAGTCTCCGAGGCGGCCCAGGTTCTCGCCGGGCTGAAGGCCCAAGGAGGGTCTGCGGATGCGGCTGAGGCTGAGTCCAAGCGTGCGGATGCCCAGCAGGCTCTCTCTGCGGCCCGCAAGACAGCAGCGTCCTTGGAGACGCTGCGCAGCCGGCAGCAATCCCTTGCCCAACGCATCGACCTCGTGGAGGAAGAACTGTCCGGGTCCCTGGCCAATGCAGCCCAGGCGTCTTCGGAGGTGTCCCTGCTGGAGGAACAGCATGCTGACCTGGAGAAGGAACTGGCTGGTTTGAGGGGCGGCTTTCCGAGCCTGCGTGAAAGGTTGGACGCCTTGTCCGCCGAGCGCACACTGCTGCAGGCAGCAACTGATGCCGAACGCAACGTCGAAAGTGCCGTGCAGGCACAGGAAGATGCCATCGCCTCTCTCGGCCGGGTCCTGCCGGAATCCGGATTCGGATCTGCCGAAGAAGCGCGTCGTGAACTCCTGCCGCCCGCCGATGTTGTAGGTCTTGAGAAGGACCTGGCCGATTTCGACGCTGAATCTTCCCGCCTCGATGAACTGTTTGCCGGCGAGGACCTGGTTCTGGCAGCCAAGGAAGTGAGTATTGGCGAGCTTCCGCTGCCGGATACCGAACTTGCCGGGGTAAAACTGCTGGCAGCGGATGCTGCGGACAAGGCCCGTGCCGCAGCTCTGGCTGCGGGCCTGGCTGGAAAGTCGTCCGAAGCTGTGTCTCGTTTTCGGAAGGCCTACATTGAACTCGCTGACGCCGGCAAGGAGCCGCGGAACAAGGCACGGCTTCTGGCAGAGTTGGCGGACACCGTGAGGGGATCCGGTGATAACAGTTACCGGATGAGCCTGAACACATACGTTTTGGCCGGCCGGCTGGAACAGGTAGCCATCGCCGCCTCCGAGCGGCTCGTTGCCATGAGTGATGGCCGCTATACCTTGCAGCATACGGATGCCAAGGCAGCGCGGGGTGCAAAGTCGGGGCTGGGGCTGGAAGTGGTGGACGAGTGGACCGGCCAGCGCCGGGATACCTCCACCTTGTCCGGTGGCGAATCCTTCATGGCCTCGTTGTCCCTGGCGCTTGGCCTGGCCGATGTTGTCCAGCAAGAGGCTGGTGGCGTGGACATCGAGACACTGTTCGTCGACGAGGGTTTTGGAAGTCTCGACGAGCAAGCACTGGAGCAAGTGATGGATGCTCTGGAAGGACTGCGCGACGGCGGCAGGGTAGTTGGCTTGGTCAGCCATGTTGCCGAGATGAAACAACGGATCACCAGCCAGGTGCAGGTGGTAAAGGGTCGCCACGGATCCACCGTGCGAATCGCCGAATTGGTTCCTGCCTAGGCCATAGTTCCTGCTGGGAACATATCCGATAGACTTAACCCGTTACACCGGGTCGCGCGCATCGGGAGGAGGGACGATGCGCATCCTTTAGCGAACCCGGATTAATGGAAAAATCTTCTGTGGCTTCCCAGCCTCTGTCTTCTGCACCATCACGCCCCTCCCGCCTGCCCGGCCGTTTTGCGCGGCTCCCGGAACTTGCAGGGCCCGGGTTCCTGCCCTTGGGCCTCTTCGCCCGCCTTCCGCTGGCCATGCTCACCGTCGGAACCCTCACCCTCGTCACGGCCGTCAGCCAGTCCTACGCCATCGGTGGCATGGCTGCCGGAGCTGTAGGCATTGGTTCGGCCCTGGGTGCCCCTGTCCTCGGCTCCCTGGCCGACCGCGCAGGGCAGCGGATCGTGCTCCTGGTCGCCGCTGTCATGAACGCTTTGGCGGTCGCCGGACTTCTTGCGGCGGCCTACCTGACGCCGGCCTACGGTTCCGCAAGCGACGCTGTCGGTGTCCTCATCGCGTCATTCCTTGCCGGTGCCAGCTGCCCGCAAGTCGGCCCGATGGCCCGGGTGCGGTGGATGGCTTTGACTACCCGGAACCTTGCCCCCTCGGCAGCCAACGGCAGCAGGAGCGTGGCAGCAAACCGCGCAGACCTCGATACCGCGCTGTCCTACGAGGGCACCGCGGACGAGGTCACCTTTGTCCTTGGCCCGGCGCTGGTGGGTGTCCTGGCCAGCATGGTGGCCCCATGGTTGCCGCTTGCCCTGGCTGCGGTCATGACCATCACGTTGGTGCCGGCTTTCGCCGTCCACCCCAGCCAGCATGCTGTGGTTCCAGCGCCTCGCAAGGCGGCTTCCGGCGTCGTGCCTTCCGAGGAGCAGCCCGCGCAGGCTGGTCCGCAGCGCCGCAATCGTTGGGCCGGTGCTGTGGTTGCCGTACCTGTGCTGGCAATGGTCTGCATGGGTACCTTCTTTGGGGCGACGCAAAATGCGTTGAGTGCTTTCTCTGCCCAGTACGCCACCGCCGAAATCGCGGGGATCCTCTACGCGGTGATGGGCTTGAGCTCTGCGGTGGCTGCGTTGTCGGTCGCGTTCTGGCCACAGCGGTTCAGCCTGGCCTCCCGCTGGGTTGCGGCCGCGCTGGCGATGTCGGCCTTGTCGCTTTTGCTGCTCTTGCCCGGCGGTATTTGGCCGATGGTCTTTGTCTTGCTGATTTTGGGTATTCCGGTGGGGCCTGTGATGGTCACGGTCTTCAGCATTGGCGGCGTCGTGGCACCGGCCGGCCGTATGGCAACGGTCATGACAGCCCTCGCCAGCGGAATTGTCGCTGGTACGGCACTGGGCGCGTACCTGGCTGGGCAACTGGCCGAGACGCAGGGGCCGGGTGCAGCCTTCGTCGTTTCCATGGCCGCCGCGGCTGGCCTGCTGCTGCTGGGCGTTGTGACGTCCCTGGTGATGAAGCGCCGGCCTCAGTCGTAGTTGCTACACGGCCTCGTTGCGGTAGCCGGTGGGGGAGTTCCCGAAGGCTGCCCGGAAGATGCGGCTGAAATGGGCGGCGTCGGTAAACCCCCACCGTGCTGCAATGGCGGTGACGGGGCGATCCGGTCAGCACAGGGTCCCTCAGGTCGCGCCGGCACCGTTCGAGCCGCCGTTGCCGGATGGAAGAGGCCACGGTGGTACCGATTTCCTGGAAGAGATCGTGCAAGTGCCGGGTCGAGATGTAATGGGCAGCGGCAATGGTTCCGGGGGAGAGTTCGGGATCACCGAGGTTCGCCTCGATGTAGTCGTGGATACGCCCCAGCAGCAGCAGATGCGGATCCCGTCCGGTCTCGATCAGCTGGTCTAGCTCGCCATTGAAGAGTGTGGTCACGAGGTCCAGCGCGTTATGCACCAGCCGGAGACCATTGGTGCCCGACAGGGCTTCAAGGTTGTCGGCCAGTCTTACCAGGAAGGGGCTGATGAGTTGGCCTAGGCCCTCATCGCCCGGAATGCGCAAGGCAGTGACATGGCCCATGGCCTCGGCCGGCAGGTCCAGCAAAACGTGCGGGAACATCAGCACCAAGGTGCGGAAGTCGTCGTCGAACGTCAATTGATAAGGGCGGGAGGTGTCATAAATGGAGAGATCACCAGGGTGCAGCACGGCCTCGCGTTCGTCCTGAACCAGGCGGCCCGATCCAGCGAGCTGGATGCTGAGTTTGAAGAAGCGGCCCGTGGACCTGGCAATCAGCTCGGGTGTGCGCTGGACGGTGTGGGGTCCGGCGGTAACCTCCACCACGGAGATCTGCCCCAGCACGCGTGCACGCATAGTGCCGTGGAAGGCTGAGCCTTGGAAGGACGAATTGGTGGGACCCGTTGCCAACAAGGGCACGAATGAGGTGGAGATTGCCTTGCTCCACTCCTGGAACGACTCCGCCACGATGGTTTCCACGGTTGCGGGGCCCGTATCAGCCGCGACGGTCATCAAACTCCCTTTCAGTGGCCCGCGGCGCCGCTGCCACTGGGGCGGGAATGTCGGTTGGGCGGACGTGAGCTTGCCCACGATTCTACACCGGGGACCAGGCCGGGACCGTGCATGCGTGGACCGACAAACACCCTGCCGTGTGAGACAAGTCACGCCATGCTTCTGCGGTGGAAGATTGCGGAATGACAGACACCGTGCCGCGCATTCTCCCGCGGCACCGAGGCAGGAGCACACTATGAGCGTGGACAACCCCGTCAAGGGCAGGGCGGCCGGAGCCGTAGGCACCAAAAGGCGGCTCGGCGTACCAGCAGTAACTTTCATGATCATCGCGGCCTCGGCGCCGCTGACCGTGCTCGCAGGCGGCGTCACCACCACTTTCGCGGTCACCGGTGTCACCGGGGTGCCACTGTCCTTCCTGATTCTGGGTGGAATTTTGGCGCTTTTCGCTGTGGGGTATGCCGCCATGAGCCGGTACGTCACCAACGCAGGGGCGTTCTACGCCTACATTGCGCAGGGCATCTCAAGGCCGGCCGGCGTGGGAGCATCACTGATGGCCCTCATGGCTTACAACCTCATGCAAGTGGGTATCTATGGCTTGTTCGGTTTCACCGTGTCCTCGCTCCTGTCTGCGCGGCTTGGCATCAGTGCTCCCTGGTGGGTCCCTGTGCTGGTCTGCATCGCCATTGTTGGGTGGCTGGGAGTCAACCGGGTAGACCTGTCCGCCAAGGTGCTGGGCGTTTTGGTGGCCTTGGAGTTCCTGGTGGTCATTGTGTATGACGTCATCAGCCTTGCTGTGGCCCCCGAAGGCATAAGTGCAGCAACGTTCAGCCCCGAAAGCCTGTTCGTTCCCGGGATCGGAGCAGTCCTGTCCTTCGGTATCGCTGCCTTCATGGGCTTCGAGTCCGCTGCCATTTACGGTGAGGAATCCAAGGACCCCAAGCGCACCGTTGCCAGGGCGACGTTCGCAGCCGTGGGAATCATCGCAGTGTTCTACGCCGTATCAGCCTGGGCCATGACCGTGGGCGCCGGCCCCTCTGCTGTGGTCGAATCAGCGGCGGCCAGCGGGCCGGACATGATGTTCGCGTTCCTTGGTGCCAACGGAGGCGTACTGCTCAGCGACATCGCCCAGGTCCTCTTCGTGACCAGCCTCTTCGCAGCACTCGTCAGCTTCCACAACGCAGTAGCCCGCTATTTCTTCTCCCTCGGCCGCGAGCGTGTCCTGCCGCCGGTGCTGGCCAAGGTGCGGACAGAAAGCGGGGCGCCCTTCGCCGGTTCGCTGGCGCAGACGGTGATTGCCGTCGTCGTGACCATCGCTTTCGCCATTGCCGGCGCCGGGTCCGAACTGGGCGGGCTGTACCCCGTCTTGACCATGTTCACCTGGCTCACCAACAGCGGCGCGATGGGCCTCGTCCTGCTGATGACCGTAGTGTCGGTGGCTGTGATCGGCTTCTTCCGCCGGCAGCAGCACGGGGCAAGCTTGTGGGTCAGGGTGATCGCTCCTGGGCTGGGGTTCGTGCTTCTGTCCATCGTCTTCGTGCTCATCATGACCAACTTCAACGTCTTGCTGGGACAGGCCGAGTCCACGGCCGCTACGTTTGTCCTTCCGATGCTGGTGTTGCTGCCCGGAGTTGTTGGTGTCATCTGGGGCTTGCGCCTGCGGCGCTCGCAGCCGGCACTGTACGCCCGGATTGGCCACGGCGCCGAGGACTGAATCCCGGCGAAACTTACGGAAGCCCCGGCGAGTGTTCCTCTCGCCGGGGCTTCCGTGTCTTCCGTTGATGTTCTGTTCCGGTGGGCTACATCTCCGCAGCAGGGTCGAGTTCCGGGCTGTGGCGGCTGATGCTGATCAGGCGTCCGCGGGCGCCGAAGGTGAAGTGCACGGGTTCCGTGCCTGCCTCGTCCCACCCGAAGAGGCTGCCGTGGGACCTGATGGCGTGGGGATCGCGGTGGTCGGCGATGGTGACCGAGCCGCACGGTATGACTTTCTCGCGCCAGGTGAACACAAAAATTCCCGGGCGGATCTGTAGCACGGTGTTGGAATCCGTGTCTGCCAATCCGCGCTCCGGTCCGGCCAGGCACTGCCATGTGTACCAAGTGGGGCTGAGGTAGATGTGCTCATAAGCGTGGGATTCGCTGTACGCCCATTCAACGCGGCGACCAATGAGGGCGTTGCTTTCTGAGATTGCCGCCCCCGTGGTGTCGTGACCGTCGAGCGTTCCTGGGCGGAAATCGTGGTGGACGGCGACGCTGGAGGCTGTTGCCCTGCCGAGTGCGGCGCCAATGTAGAGCGCCCTGCCATGCAGCAGGTCCAGGACCAGGGAAACGGCGAGATCGGGAGCGTCCTGACTCTGCCATTGGGCGTAGAACAGGCCCTCGGCTACGAGGAAGGCCTCATAAGGGGCGGTTCCTGAGTGGCCGGCCGCAGCCCATTGGACCTCTTCGTCGTCGAAGCTGAACGTCATGGGGCCGCCGTCATTGCGGACGGAGAACTGTTTTCCTGCCAGGTCCTGCACTGTGGGTGCCTTGTAGGCGTCGAAGCCGGGGGCCAGTCCGTCCAGTGGCAGCCAGTTGGAGGTGTCGAGGAGATTCAGGCTCATGGGTTCCTTCTTGGACTCGAATGAAGGACCGGACGGCGTGTCCGGTCCTTCTTTCGAGTATTCGCTTCGTCGCGGCCATCGTCTTGTGCTGTGGGGCACGTCACTTGACCTGCAAAGAAAGGTTCAGCCCTGGGGAAAAGTTCAGGCCAGCTGGCTTTCTATCCGGGCCGCACTGGCTGCGAGCGCTTTACCGACGGCGTCGGCGTCCTGATCGAGCCGGATGTAGACGACGGCGATCGCGGCCGGCCGTCCACCCGGAACCTGGATGGGGGCGGCGATGGAGGACAGGCCGGCGATGACCTCGTCATGGCTGGTGGCGTAGCCGAGTCGGCGCGCCTCATGGGCTTCGGGGCGGTAGGGGTTCCCTGAGCCGACTTGCTGCCAGCGTTCCTCGGTCATGGTGGATTGGATGGCTATTCCGGGAGCTCCTGTGCTGACCGGATGGCGGCTTCCGGGGTGTTGGGCGAGCGCAGCGCCTGAGTGTCGTGGCTCAACGGTGACCAGGGTGACGCATTCCTGGTGGTCCCATACGGCGACGAAGGCTGTCATGTGAAAGGCGTTGGCGAGTTGGGTCAGTTCGGGCAGTGCCGCGGTTTGAAGGTTCCGTGAGACGCCGCTGGCCAGGACGGCCAATCCGGGTCCGGGCTGCAGCCGTCCTGAGTCGTCGCGTACCAGCAGGGAATGGTCTTCCAGCGTCCGGAGGATTCTGTAGGCCACGGAGCGGTGAACGCCCAGAGCTTCGGTGAGTTCGGCAATACTGAGCGGCTTGTCTGCCGCAGCGAGGATCTCGAGGGCGCGGATTCCCCGGGAGAGGGTTTGAGACGGCGGAGCTGGTATCGCCGCTTCCGTTGGAGGGTGGACATCGCTGCGGGGATTCATGCGACCCATCCTATGTTGGCGCGAACTTCCAGGGGGCTGTGCTTTGGGTCACAGACTGTAGTATTCTTTCCTAACTGACCGTTCTGTCGGTTAATGCAAGTCAAGCACCGACCAGTCACCCTCACCCCCATGGAGTTCCAATGACCGCAACTTCCACTGTCGACTCTCCGTCAGGACCCAGCAGCAAGCGCGAAGAGCGCCGGGTTCTGGCCGGGACACTGGTGGGCACCACCATTGAGTGGTACGACTTCTTTATCTTCGCCCAGCTCACGGCGACCCTTCTGGCGCCGCTGTTCCTCTCTCCTTTGGAGAAGTCCAACCCGGGAGTCGCCCAGCTTTTGTCCTTCGCCACGATCGGCATCAGCTTCCTCTTCCGTCCCCTGGGGGCTTTCGTTGCCGGGCACCTCGGCGACAGGATGGGCCGCAAGGCCGTCCTGGTCATGACGCTGGTCATGATGGGTGCAGCTACTGCGCTGATCGGCATGCTGCCCACCTACGCAACCATCGGCGTCTGGGCTCCCATCCTGCTGATTACCTTGCGCGTAGTCCAAGGGTTCTCCGCCGGTGGTGAGTGGGGCGGTGCTGCACTCATGGCTGTGGAGCATGCGCCGCTCAAGAAGCGCGGGCTCTTCGGCGCCTACCCACAGATCGGTGTTCCCATCGGCATGATCCTGGCCACCGGCCTGTTGTTCCTGCTCCAGTCGGGAATGTCCAAGGAAGATTTCGCCTCATGGGGATGGCGCGTGCCATTCCTGTTGTCGGTGGTCCTGATTGTGGTGGGCTACCTCATCCGCCGGGCCGTGGGTGAAAGCCCTGTCTTCAAGGAAATCGCCCAGCGCAAGGCCGAAAGCAAGGCGCCCTTGGGCGAACTCTTCCGCAAGAACAAAAAGGAAGTTCTCCTTGCTGCGTTGATCTTCATCGCCAACAATGCCGCCGGGTATCTGCTGATCGCCTTCTTCATCTCCTACGCCACGCGTACATTGAAGATGCCCACTCCGCAGGTCCTGCTTGCCACCACCATCGCCTCGTTCGGCTGGCTGATCTTCACCATGGTGGGCGGTTGGTTGTCGGACAAGATCGGACGCGTCAAGACGTTCTTGATCGGTTATGGTTTGGTCTTTGCCTGGATGATCCCCATGTTCGTGCTGATCGATTCCAAGGACATCGTGCTCTACGGAACCGCTTTGTTCGTCCTGACCATCGGCTTGGGACTGTCCTACGGTCCGATGTCCGCCATGTACGCAGAAATGTTCCCGGCCCAGGTCCGCTACTCCGGAATCTCCATTGGATACGCACTGGGGGCCATCCTGGGTGGTGCCTTTGCCCCGCTTATCGCCCAGGCACTCCTGGACACCACCAAATGGTCCGGCTCGGTGGGCATCTACATCATGGTTCTGTGCGTCATCTCTGCAATTGGCGTGATCCTCGCCAAGGAAACCCGTGGACGGCCGCTGGGTTACAGCGTTCACCACTAGAAGCTGCAACAAGAAAAAGCGGGTGCGGTCCATAGCGGACCGCACCCGCTTTTGCGTGAGGTGCGACGCCGGCTACTTGCGGCCGCCAGCGGCAGCACCTGCCAACTGGCCCACCACATCAGGGTCGGAGAGTTGTTCGAACCGCTCATAGAAAGCGCCGACAGCATGGAATTTACCGGGCGTGTGAAGGACTATCACCGCGTCACACACCCGCGCCAACGACGTAGAGGCCTCCAGCGATGCAACCGGCACTGCGGCTATGACAGTGCGCGCCCCTGCAGAACGAACCGCTTCCACAGCCGCCCGCATGGTTGCACCTGTGGCGAGTCCGTCATCGGCCAGGACCACAGTCTTTCCGCGAAGGTCGTGGCCAGTGCCAGGGTATTCCTGCGCCCGCCGGAGAAGCTCGGCGCGTTCATGGGCTTCCACAGCATCAAGCGCGGACTGGGAGATTCCGTGGGTGAGGATGAGTTCCCTCAACGGTTTGTTGACGATACGGAGGACATCCCCCTGCGACCAGGCCAAGGCACCGAAGGCGGTTTCGTCGCGGCCCGGGATGCCGAGCTTGCGTACCAGGACAGCGCCGAAAGGCAGGTACAGCTCTGCTGCTGCTGCTGCGGCCACGGGAACTCCACCGCGGGCAAGGCCCAACACGATGGTGTCCGGCTGCTCCCTTAGCTGGGGGAGGGCTTCAGCCAGGCGTCGACCGGCTTCCGCGCGGTCCTTGAAACGCATGCCCATCTGCTCCACTTCCACGAAATCCGTTGCAGTTCCAAGCCTACCGTCCAGACCTTGCCCGGCAGGGTCTCCGCTGAAAGCATGGGCTTGTGAACAAGCCCATCGGATATTGGATCAAGAGGCTGGATGCCGCGCTGGAAGCCCAACTGGACAGCATCCTGGCCAGGATTAAGCTCAGCCGCCGTCAATGGCAGACCCTCAGTGTCCTGTCCGAGGGCGCCATGCTTCCGGACCAACTGGAGGAATCCCTGCACCCGTTGTGGGGTAACGATATCCGGATGCGGGAGAGGGAACTCGCGGCACTGGTTGGTCGGGGGATGATCACCATGGTCGATGACCGGCTGGTCCTGAGTGACCGGGGACGGGAAAAATACCACGAAGCCCAGCGGTTGGTGGAAGCAGCGCGGCAGGACCTGTCCATGGGGATTGGCATTGACGAGTACGCAATGGCCCTCAGCGTACTGGAGCGCATGAGCCTTAACGCGGAGCGGCTGGCCCGCTGACTGCTGTCAGCCGGACCAGCCGCCGCGGGCTGCAGCACTAGACGCCAAGGAACTCCAGCGCAGCGTCCTTGAAGGCCCGGCTGGTGATGACATTCGTATGCGTCCGTCCGGGAATGACCAAGGTTTCCACCATGCCGCCACGCTTGCCGGCAATGGAGGCCAGTTCCGGCATGCTCGCCGCGCGCTCGTCCCTCTCGCCGGCAACCAGCAACAGGGGCATGTTCGGGGCAGCCTCGGCGGGATCGAAAGGTTCTCCCTTGATGGCCTCAATGAGGGACAACATGGCGAACAGGTTGTTGCTGGGCAGCATCTGCGCCATCTTCAACAGTCCGGCCGTGGAGGAGTCCTCGATGGGTGTGCCGTCGGCCAGGTAGCGTTGTGCGGCAACGAGGTCGAAAGCTGCCAAGGGATCGGCGGAGCTTGGTCCGCCCAGGACGATCCTGTGCACCAGGTCTGGCTGGGTGGCTCCGAATTCCCACGCAAGCCGCGAGCCCAGCGAGTATCCGATCACATCCAGTCCCGTTGAAGGGTCGCCATCGCGCAACGGCCGCGCTCCGGCGTCGGTGACGATTTGGAGGAGATCCGCGCGGATGCGGCTGGGCGTGTAGGAGTCCAGGTCCTCGGGGGAGTGGCTCCGCCCATGGCCCGGCAAGTCCACGGTGATGACCCGGCGGCCGGCGTCCTGGAGCGTGGTGATCCAGCCGCTGTCCTGCCAGTTGAGTTTGCTGGACGAGGAGAAACCGTGGATCAACAGGACAGGCCGCAGCCCGGCATCGGCAGCCGGCTCATGGACTTCGACGAACAGTCCGGGATCGGTGCCCTCCACTGTGTGCCGCTGCTGTTCCACGGTGTGCCTGCCGGTCATGGTGTCAGTCCTCATCGAGTACGGCGCTCAGGCGGACCCGGCGCTTGGGTGCTTCGTCCTTCGGAACAGTGCCCACGATCCCGGCGGTGTCGTCCGGGACCTCGAACACGATCAGCGGTTCGCCAACGTTGATCGTGTCACCTGGCGCACCGTGAATACGCACCACTTTACCCGCCTGTGGGCTGGGCAATTCGAGGGCGGACTTGGTGGTTTCCAGCTCCACGATGGGCTGGTTGCGTTCCACCTGCTGGCCCGGTTCCACCAGCCAGTCCAGCACGGTCGCTTCGATGAGGCCTTCGCCCAAATCGGGAAGCGGGAAGGAAATTTCAGCCACGGCGGTACTCCAGTACGCGTTGGATCCCAAAGAGGATGCGGTCAATGTTCGGAATGTATTCGTCTTCGAGGTCGCCGGAGGGGTAGGGGACATCGAAGCCGGTGACCCGTTCCACCGGCGCCTTGAGTGTTGCGAAACAGCTCTGCGTGATGAGCTGGGCAACTTCTGCGCCGAGGCCGGAAGTCAGTGGCGCTTCATGAACGACGACGGCGCGCCGCGTCTTTCCGACGGACCGCGCCAATGCTTCGGCGTCAATCGGTTTCAACCAGCGCAGGTCCAGGACCTCGACGTCGATGCCGTCCTCTGCTGCCAGTTCAGCAACCTGCAGGCACCGCGAAACCATGGCACCCCACGCTATGAGTGTCAGGTGCCGGCCCTCCCTGGCCACGCGGGCGCCGGTGAGGCCGCCGTCGACGTGCGCTGCTGTGCCTGGGGTGGGATTGGTGACGTCCAAAGGCCCTTTTTGCCAGTAACGGGATTTCGGCTCCATGAAGATCACCGGGTCCGGACGCGTGGCAGCGTACTTGAGCAGGTGGTACGCGTCGTGCGGGGTGGAAGGGGAGACCACCTTGAGGCCGGGTACATGGGCGAACAGGGCTTCCAGGCTTTCACCATGGTGCTCGGGTGCGCGGATGCCACCGAAGCTGGGGACGCGCAGCGTGATGGGCATCGGCAGGGTCCCACGGCTCCGGTAGTTCATCCGGGCGATCTGGCACACGATCTGGTTGATGGCCGGGTAGGCGAAGCCATCGAACTGGACCTCGGGGATGGGGTGGAAGCCGGCCATGGCGAGGCCAACCGACATGCCCAGGATGCCGGACTCAGCCAAGGGAGTGTCGAAGACGCGTGCCTCGCCGTGCTTGGCCTGCAGCCCATCGGTGATGCGGAACACGCCGCCCAACCGTCCGCAGTCCTCGCCAAAGATGACGGCCTTGGGGTTCTCGGCCAGGATCTCATCCAGTGCACGGTTGAGCGCCTGCTGCATGGACACTTGCTGTACGCCGGCTGCAGCCGTTTCCGTGCTGTTGTCTTTTAGTCGCAGATCGGTGATGGTCTCAGGCATGTTCTGACTCCTCGCGCCACGCGGTGGCCTGGGATTGAAGGGCTGGCGTTGGTTCCTGGAAGACCAGGCTGAACATTTCGGCGCCGGGCCTTGGACCCAGGTCCGCTATGCCCGCCCGGACGGCCTCTTCTTCTTCTGCGGCCAATCGCTGCGCGTCCGCGAAGAAGGCCTCGTCGGCCACGCCGTCCGTGAGCAGCCGCTGTTTGAACCGCTCCAGCGGATCTTCGCCGGCATCCAGGCGTTCTTCCTCCAGCGTGCGGTACCGTCCCGGGTCATCAGCGGTGGAATGAGGGCCGCGCCGGTAGGTCATGGCTTCAATCACCACGGGGCCGTTTCCTGCCCGGCAGTGCGCGAAGGCAGAACGGGTCGCTTCGAAGACAGCCACCACGTCGTTGCCGTCCACCTGCAGGGACGGAATGCCGTATCCGGCCGCGCGCGCCGCGACGGAGCCGCCGGCCACCTGGCGTTCCGTGGGGACTGAGATGGCCCAGCCGTTGTTCTGGATGAAAAACACTACGGGTGCCTTCATGACGGCGGCGAAGTTCATGGCTTCGTGGACGTCACCCTGTGAGGAGGCGCCGTCGCCGAAGTACGTCATGGCGACACCCAGGTCACCCTCGGCGTTGCCGGCGAGGGTTTGGCCGTGCGCCCATCCCACAGCGTGCAGGACGGAGCCTGCCACGACAGCCTGGATGGGAGCGAACCTGGACTCCAAGGGGTTGTACATGCCGCCATGCCAGGTGGCTTTGTGGGTGGCCATGTAGCCCACCATGTCCAGGCCCATGGCCCGGGCTACACCCATTTCGCGGTAGGTGGGGAACACAAAATCGCGGGTCCGGTCCACGGCGTAGCCGCTGCCTACCTGCGCGGCTTCCTGGCCGAGCCCGGGGGCATAACCGGGAATGATGCCTTGGCGCTGCCAGGCCACGGCTGAGGTGTCCAGGTGCCGGACTGCTGCCATCAGCGTGTACAGCTCACGGAGTTGATGGTGGGTGAGCGGGGCCGCGTCGTCATCGACGGCGGCCAGCACAGATTTGGTCGTCATGCTGTGACCCTAGTCACCCAGTAGAGCTGTGCGCAAACAGCACAGCTGATAGGAAACACTTTGCACAATTTGGGCACATAAAGAAGCCCTGCATAGTACAAACTGTGCAGGGCTTCTTGATAGTGATGAACAGTCGGTTTACTCCACGAGTGTGGGCTGCTTGGCGGCCTTGGACTTGGCGTTGATGAAGCAGCCGGCGGCGATGACCAGGATCAGGATGAACGTTCCGATCAGTTGTCCGGCACTTTCCGGGTTGGCGAAGCCCACCACCAGGATGATGCCCAGCAGGATGAGGCCAATGATGGTGAGTACGGGGAAGCCCTTCATGCGCAGCGGCAGTTCTGTGCCTTCCCTGTCAGCCCTGCGGCGCAGGATGAGCTGCGACACCAAGGCGGTGCCCCAGACCACCAGGCAGGTCGAACCCACGAGGTTCAGCAGTGCGGGCAGGATTTTCTCGGGGAACAGCAGTTCCAGGACTGTTGCGATGAAGCCGAAAGCGACGGAAATTCCGACGGCGGCGACCGGAACCTTGGAAGCGCTCAGGCGGGACAGGAACCGGGGAGCTTCCCCGCGTTCGGAGAGGGAGAAGATCATCCGGGAAGCGCCGTAAAGGTTGGCGTTCAGTGCAGAGAGCAAGGCGACGACGGCCACCAGGGTGATGGCAGCGCCGGCGCCCGGGATGCCGGCCAGGTCCAGGACTCCGGCGAACGGAGACTTCAGTCCGTCCGAACCGACCGGGAGAACAGCTGCGATGACAAAGACGGAGCCAATGTAGAAGACCAGGATGCGCCAGACCACGGTGCGAATGGCTTTGCCCACGCTGTGGGCGGGGTTCTCGGTTTCGGCGGCAGCAACGCTGACGATTTCGGTTCCGCCGAAGGCGAAGATCACGACGAACAGTGCTGCAGCAATGCCACCGATGCCGTTGGGGGCAAAGTCACCGAAGGTCGAGAGCCCGGGGGAGGGGACGTTCGGCAGCCATCCGAAGAGCAGCGCTGCGCCGATCAGCAGGAAGATGACGATAGCGGCGACCTTGAGGATGGCAAACCAAAACTCGAACTCACCGAAGTTGCGGACGCCCACGAGGTTGATGCCGGTGAAGACCACCATGAACACCAGGGCGAGGATCCATACGGGAATCACGGGCCAGATCGAGAACAACAGTCCGGCCGCGCCGATGGCTTCTGCGGCAATGACCACCACCAGTTGGAGCCACCACAGCCAGCCGATGGTTCCGCCGGCGGTCTTGCCCATGGCCTTCTCTGCGTACACGGAGAACGCGCCGCTGTTGGGGTTGGCAGCCGCCATCTCACCGAGGGCCCACATGACCAGGATGATCAGCGTGCCGGCGACGAGGTAGGAAATGAGCACGGCCGGACCTGCAGCTTGGACCCCGGCGCCCGAGCCGAGGAAGAGGCCTGCTCCGATCGCACTGCCGAGCCCCATCATGGTGAGCTGGCGCGGTTTGAGCGAATGGCCGAGGCCGGATGTTGGGGCAGGAGCCGCGATGGACTTCGTTGTCATACGTGTCTACCTTCTATGGATTGCATGCTGGTTTGGCGTGTGGGCCTCATGGGCTTGGCACGCGGGCGTCGACGACGCAGCAAGAGCCGTGGAATAATTCTCGCAGTTTGTAAGATACATCACTTTTTGCTGTGGCGATGTGATGGGTATGGATCCCCGGGGACAGGAACTTTGATGCTGGTCGATGCGCTTGATGCAAAAATTGTACGTTTCTTCACGGATTCACCGCGATCTTCCGTGCTGGAGGCCTCCCGCGTGCTCAGGGTTGCCAGGGCTACCGTGCAGTCCCGGATTGATCGAATGATTGAGAACGGGGTCATCGGCTCGTGGGTACCGCAGCCCGACCCGGCCAATTTTGGTTTTCCGGTGGTGGCGTTCTGTTCGGTCACCATCACACAGGAGATCGGCCACGACGCCATCATTGAAAGCCTGAGCGCCATTCCCGAGATCATCGAGGTCCATACCGTCACGGGGAACTCGGACCTCATGGTGCGGATTGCGGCACGTTCCAACCCGGACATGCAGCGCGTCCTTGATGCCATGATCGCCACAAAGTCGGTGGTCCGGTGTTCGTCGGTCATCGTGCTCAACAGTCACATCCAGGGCCGCACCCTGCCGCTGATGGAGGCCGCAGCCAAGACAGTGTGACGTCAGGCATTTTGCCAAGCGCCTGTTGAGTCGTACCATTAGTTCTAGTCAACATGACTTTAACTAGTTCTCCAAGTTACTGGTGGAGCGCTCCAGGCGGCGATGAAGCGAGGTGAACGCCGTGAACACCAACTCAGCGAACGTCGCCGAAAGGCGGCTTGCACCGCCGTCGTTGGCTATTTCTACGGTGATTTTCGCCCTTCGCCCCAGCGAGAAGTCCGGCCGCCCTACGCTGTGGCTGCCGTTGGTCCGGCGCATCCGCGAGCCCTGCAAGGACATGTGGGCCCTCCCGGGCGGCCCGTTGGCCCACGACGAGTCCCTCCAGGACGCGGCGTCGCGAAACCTCCGTGAGACCACTGGGCTGACCCCGCAGTACCTTGAGCAGCTTTACGCTTTCGGTGGTCTTCACAGGTCGCCCACCCAGCGTGTTGTCTCCATCGTGTACTGGGCTTTGGTGCAACCCACCGAAGCTGCTTTGGCCGACGAGTCAGAGAATGTGCGGTGGTTCCGGGCCGACCGGCTCGGTGAACTCGCCTTCGATCACAACGCAATCGTGGACTACGCCTTATGGCGGCTCCGCAACAAGATGGCCTATGGGTCCATCGCCTACCACCTGCTGGGCGAATTCTTCACCCTCGCCCAGGTCCGCGAAGTCTATGAGGCCGTTCTGGACCGTCAGCTCGATCCCGCAAACTTCCGCCGACACGTCAAGGCAACACCGGAAATCGAAGAAACCGGTGAATACCTTCAAGGCGGCAAACACCGCCCACCCCGCCTCTACCGCTTCACCGGCACGCCCGGCCTCGGGCCAGATAACAGGAGTACACCATGAGCAGCGTCAACACTGCCGTCCAGCTGATCACTCGCGAGGAAGCCGAGAAGGGACTTTCCCGCGCAGGGTCCACGTGCAGCCCGGCCTTGGCCAGGGGCCCATGGGAATACGACCTTGCCGAAGCCCTCGCCGGCGAGCCCGCGTATGGGCCCGGTGCCTCCAGCAGCGACGTCGCCCCCAAGGCCACGCCACGCCAGGGCCAGTTGCCGGAGGAGTACAAAAAAGCCTCCGACGCCGAACTGGACGCCCGGATTCGGGCCGCCAAGGCAACACTCGGGGACCGCGCCGTCATCCTGGGGCACTTCTACCAGCGCGATGAGGTCATTCAGTATGCCGACTTCGTCGGCGATTCCTTCCAGCTTGCCAATGCGGCCCTCACCAGGCCGGACGCCGAAGCCATCATCTTCTGCGGCGTGCACTTCATGGCGGAAACCGCCGACATCCTTTCCACGCCGGAGCAAGCTGTCATCCTGCCCAACCTCGCAGCGGGTTGCTCCATGGCCGATATGGCGGACGAAGACTCCGTGGAGGAGTGCTGGGAACAGCTGGAGGAGATCTTCGGCACCGAGCCGGACGCATCAGGCCGCGTGCCGGTCATCCCCGTCACCTACATGAACTCTTCTGCTGCGCTGAAGGCTTTCTGTGGCCGCAACGGTGGCATCGTCTGCACCTCCTCCAACGCCAAGGTGGTCCTTGAATGGGCCTTCGAGCGTGGTCAGCGCGTCCTGTTCTTCCCCGACCAGCACCTGGGCCGCAACACTGCCAAGGCGCTCGGAGTCCCGCTGGAACAGATGCCCATGTGGAACCCGCGTAAGGAACTGGGCGGCAACGATGAACAGCAACTGCTCGACTCCAGGGTGATCCTGTGGCATGGCTTCTGCTCGGTCCACAAGCGCTTCAACGTGGGCCAGATCGAAAAAGCCCGCCAGGACTTCCCCGGCGTCAACGTGATCGTCCACCCCGAATGCCCTATGGAGGTAGTGGACGCAGCCGACTCCGCCGGATCCACGGACTTCATCAAGAAGGCCATAGCAGCTGCCACGGAACCCACCACTTTCGCCATCGGCACCGAGATCAACATGGTGAACCGGCTCGCTGCGGAAAACCCGCAGCACACCATCTTCTGCCTGGATCCGGTCATCTGCCCGTGCTCCACCATGTACCGCATCCACCCGGGCTACCTCGCCTGGGTCCTTGAGGAGCTGGTGGAAGGACGAGTGGTCAACCGCATTACCGTGGACGACTCCGTGCAGGACAACGCCAAGATTGCGCTGGAGCGCATGCTGGCAGCCAAGCCTGCCTAATGGCCGGGCATACCCCAACGGACTAGCCGAATCGAGCCCCACATGACTACAGAGAGCCTTGCTCGCGGCCCCGGGCCCCAGCGGCTGATCGTCGTCGGAAGCGGCATCGCAGGACTGTACTCAGCCCTGCTGGCCGCGGAAGCCGGGGCGGAAGTGGTGTTGCTGACCAAGGGAGCCCTTGCGGACAGCAACACCTACTACGCCCAAGGTGGCATCTCGGCTGTGCTGGACGAGCCTGCTCCCGGAGACACTGTTGCCGCCCACATTGCCGATACCCTCACAGCCGGTGCTGGGCACTGCAATGAAGAGGCAGTGCGGGTGTTGTGCACCGAGGCGCGGCTGGACATCGCCGGGCTGGGGCGGTTCGGCGTCGAGTTCGACCTTGACGACGACGGCGACCCCGCCTTGGGTCTTGAAGCCGCCCACTCCGCTCCACGGATCCTGCACGCCGGCGGCGATGCCACCGGCGCCGGGGTGGCGGCCGCACTGATCCGCACTGTCCTGGACTTTCAGGCAGCCGGCAAAATCCAGGTCATCGGGCACGCCCACGTCACGTCGCTCTCGCTGGGCGGACAGCATGGTGGCCGTGTGGTGGGGGCCAATTTCCTCCACGAAGGGCGCCACCTCGGCGTCCATGGCGACTCCGTGTTGCTGGCCACCGGGGGCGCCGGACAACTTTTCGCCCAGACCACCAACCCCTCCGTCGCCACAGCGGATGGACTGGCGCTCGCCTGGCGCGTCGGCGCGGCCGTAGCCGACCTTGAATTCTTCCAGTTCCACCCCACCTGCATGGTCCTTCCGGCCGAAGCCCGGGAGGTGGAAGGCAACAACGACCCCCTGCTGATTTCCGAAACCGTCCGCGGGGAAGGTGCCGTCCTCGTGGACGCCCAGGGTCACCGGTTCATGCCCGGCTACCACCCGGACGCCGAACTCGCACCCCGGGACGTCGTCTCCCGCAGCATCGCCCTGCACCTGGCAAAACTCGGCGATCCCAACGGCCATGTGTTCCTCGACGCCACCGTGATCGAAGAGCAGAGGGGCAGCGGCTTCCTGGCCAAGCGCTTCCCCACCCTCAGCAAGAGGACCCGCCAAGCAGGCGTCGACTGGACCCGGGAACTGGTCCCCGTGGCGCCGGCGGCCCACTACTGGATGGGTGGCGTGGTGACCGACCTCTACGGCCGCACCTCTGTTCCTGGGCTCTTGGCTGCAGGCGAAGTGGCTTGTACCGGTGTGCAAGGGGCCAATCGCTTGGCAAGTAACTCCCTGCTTGAGGGGCTGGTGTTTGGGCGGCGGGCTGTTGACGTTTTTCTCTCTGTTGAGTCGCCTGACGGCACCGCAGGCCCCCTGGCGCCTGCGCTCGCGCCTCGAACCGGCGATCGCCTCGCAAGCTCGGCGGCCGGTTCGGGCGCTCACGCGACAACGGCGCTGTCGAGGCCTCCGGCGCCGCTGGAATTGTTGGAGGGTCATCCGCTCGCCCACCCTGCCTCCACCAGTGGGTTCTCACGCCACGCGCTGCGGCTCCTCATGACAGCCAAAGCTGGCGTGTTGCGTGATGGTCAGTTGTTGGCTGCGGCCGCGGAAACTCTTGGGTCTTGGGAGGGTGAGGTTCTGCCCTTGGATGTTCCTGATTCCTTCGATGTCCGGGAACATGAGGACTCCAACCTTCTGCTGGCTGCCCAGTTGCTCGTGCGGGCGGCCCGGGAACGGCGGGAGTCCTTGGGGGCGCATTACCGCAGCGACAGCGTGGGGGAACCAGCCGCCGTCGACGATTTTGACAAGCGTTACACCATGAGCCGGAAAGTGAGCCTCGTCCATGACTAACCTGACCCTCCCCGCAGCCCCTGTCCGGGACATCCTGGAGCGGGCATTCGCGGAGGACGCACCCAGCGGGGACATTACCTCCCAGTTGCTGATCCCCGCTGACGCCCGGGCAACCGCCGTGCTGAACGCGCGGGTTCCCGGTGTCTTCAGCGGCGGTACCGTGTTCCGCGATGCCATGAAGCTTGTGGACCCTGATACCGAGGTGGAACTGCTGCTCGCCGATGGTGAAGCGTTCGACGCCGGCACGCACCTTGCGCGGGTCAGCGGCAGCGCCCGCTCCGTGCTCCTCGCTGAACGCGTTGGGCTCAACCTGGTGCAGCGGATGAGTGCCATTGCTACGAAGACCGCCGAATTTGTCCGGCTCGTGGAAGGTACCCGCGCCAGGATTACGGACACCCGTAAGACCACGCCCGGCCTGAGGGTCCTTGAACGCTACGCTGTGCGCTGTGGTGGGGGAGCGAACCACCGCTACAGCCTGTCCGATGCCGTGCTGGCCAAGGACAACCACCTGGCCGTCATGACCGGCGGCGACTCCACCAAGCTCACTGAGCTGTTGGTTGCTGCCAAAGCCCAGCTGGGCCACACCACGCACTTCGAAGTTGAAGTGGACCGCGCTGAGCAGATCGAACCCGTGCTGGCGGCCGGCGTGGACACCATCATGCTGGACAACTTCTCCATCGAGGAACTCAGGGCCGGGGTCAAGCAGGTGGACGGCAGGGCCATGGTGGAAGCCAGCGGCAACGTCAATGTCACCACCGTCACCGAAATAGCCGCGGCCGGCGTGGACGTGATCTCCATTGGGGGCCTGACCCACAGCGTGAGCGCCCTCGATCTCGGCCTCGACGTTGTCCTAGAGACAGCCTGACGGTCCCATGATCTTCCTCGACGCCGCAGCCACCACCCCCGTACGCCGCGAGGCACTTGAGGCCATGTGGCCGTACTTGAGCGGTGAGTTCGGCAACCCCTCCAGCCACCACACCCTGGGTGAAGCGGCAGCAGCAGCGCTCGCCGGGGCGCGTGCCGGCGTCGCGAAGATCCTCAATTGCCGTGCGGGGGAGGTCACTTTCACTTCCGGAGGCACTGAGGCAGACAACCTGGCCGTCAAAGGCATCGCGCTGGCCCGGCGGTCGGCTGATCCGACACTGAACAGGGTGGTCATCAGCGCGATCGAACATCCTGCAGTGGAGGAATCGGCGAGGTACTTGGAGCGGGTACACGGCTTCATCGTGGATGTGCTGCCGGTGGACGCTGAGGGCCTGGTGTCGGTTGAGGGGCTGAGGGCCGTGGTGCGGCCGGAAACGGCATTGGTCAGCATCATGTACGCGAACAACGAGATCGGAACAGTCCAGCCGATTCCAGCCCTGGCAGCAGTGGCGCGGGAACACGGCGTCCCCTTCCACACCGATGCCGTCCAGGCTGCCGGGTGGTTGACCTTGGACGTCAAGGCGCTCGGGGTGGATGCCCTGAGCATGTCCGGACACAAACTTGGTGCCCCCAAAGGATCCGGTGTGCTCTTCACCAAAGGGCGGCTCCGGGTGGAGCCCTTGGTTCACGGTGGGGGCCAGGAACGGGGTAAGCGCTCGGGGACGGAGAACGTGGCTGGCGCCGTGGCATTGGCCACCGCGTTGTCGTTGGCCAGCGCGGAGCAACCAGAGCAGTCCGCTCGAGTCTCAGGCTTGAGGGATCAGTTCATTGAACGGATCCGGGCTGGTGTCGCGGGCACTGTGGTCACTGGCCACCGGCTGCAGCGGTTGCCATCGGTGGCGTCCTTCTGTTTCCCGGGCACCAGTGGAGAATCGGTGTTGCTGGAGCTTGAGCGCCTTGGCGTAGTGTGTTCCAGCGGCTCGGCCTGCGCTGCGGGATCCGATGCTCCGTCACCTGTCTTGGTGGCCCTGGGCATCGCACCTGAAACGGCACAGACGGCCGTGCGCTTCAGCTTCACCTCGACTGTCACCGAAACAGAACTGGAGCAGGCCGCCGACGCCGTGGAAACCGCCGTCGGACGCGTCCGGAACCTGGCATCCCCGCAAGCGGGATAGCTGCACTGTGGCCGGTTGCCGCAGTACGACGGGTTACACGTGCCGGGCGCGCCGGAAAATCCAGTGCCTCAGCAGGGTAAACCGAACCGCTGTGGCCACGAAGCCGGACAACGTAGTAGTCCACAATTCTTCGGTGACTGTGGCTTCCGGCCTGATGAGGTGCAGGACGCCCAGGCTGCCTCCCGTGATGACCAAGGCAATGGCGATCACTATGACGCCACTGAGGTGGTCCCGGGTGCGTTTGTTCTTTCCCGTGATCTTGAACGTGAGCCGGCGGTTCAGCGCAGTATTCATCAGGGACGTCACAATCAGTGCCACGGCGTTGGCCAGCTGAGGGTCAATCCATGGACGCAACAACGCGTAAATGGCCAGCGAGCTTGCCGTGCACACCACTCCGACTCCGGTGAAGCGGGCCAGTTGCCGCACGACGGGGTATCTGAGGACTCCGCGGTGCCGTGTGCGGGGTGGTTGCTGTGGGGGAGACGGGCGCAGCTCAGTGGCGTCCGCAGCTGTCTCCATGGCTTAAGCCTGACACATCACGCGGGCTGGTCCTCCCAGGATGCGCTGGTGACGGGGTTCCGAAGCTCGCCGATTCCTTCAATCCGGCACACCACAGTGTCGCCGGGTTGAATGCGGGCGCACTCTGCGGGGAACCCTGTCAGCACCAGGTCGCCGGGCTGGAGGGTCATGAACGAGCTCAGGTAGACCAGGATCTCGTCCACCTTCCAGCCCAGGTCAGCAGAACTGGCGGTCTTGAGTTCATTGCCGTTGTGCACGATCCCGATCTCCAGGTTCGAGTCGTCAAGATCGGTGACCATCCAAGGCCCCGCCGGCGTAAACGTGTCCTGGCTCTTGGCACTGATCCAGAGCTCGTCGGTCTTTTGCAGGTCCCGTGCCGATACGTCGTTGCCGATGGTGTAGCCAAGAATCGCTGACCGGGCTGTTTCCAGCGTCAAGCCCCGCGCAGGGCGCCCGACGACGACCGTCAGTTCCGCTTCCGGGTCGACGTAGCCCACGCCGGAGTCCAGCTGGATGGCTTCCCCCGGGCCGATCACGCTCGATGCCGCCTTGTGGAAAGCCTGGGGCGGCAGGTCACGTCCCGGCTGCCCGGTGTTGTGTGCCATGCCAAAGACGTTCACAGGCACTGAAGGCGCGAGGAAAGTAAAAGCATCCTGGCTCACCACGGCGCCCAGCTCCCACCCTTTCCTGGCAGGGCTGTTGGCATTGGCCCTCGACGCCGGGAAAGGGGACTCCACCACAGTCCACCTGGTGCCTTCCACCGAAGTGAAATCCGGGGCGTCGTTGGCCACAAAGAAGTGCTCGTCGGGGTACTGGCGAGCCAAGGGTTGGCCGGCGACGGTCGGAACGGGGGTGGGGCGGACACGGGCGATGCGGCGGGGGGCAGGCATGGTCATGATGACATCCTACGTCCTCCCTGCCTGATGCCTCGCGTTGTGGGGCCCGCTTTACGTCCTGTGGCAGAGTCTTGGCGCGCAGGGCAGGCCCCGCAACGCCTCAGGCGAGCGGGGCCGATCCGAAAGCAACACTGAACCGATCGCACCAAAGCACCACGGACGTCATCCCCGTGATGTCGGTGCCGGCCGGAACAACATAGTTTTGGTTGCCGTGCGTGGCCTTGATGGGGCCAAGGTCCACATAGCGTCCCGAGCGGTATTTGAACCAGTCTCCGCCGGCCTCCTGGCTGCTGAGCCAGACCTTGACATCAGGTCCGTCACTGCTTGCCAAATTCTCGAGACGGAGCAGATGGCTGCCGTCGGGGAGCATCAACAGCTGCGCCGTGCCGGTGGTTTGATGTTCCTGGGATTGGAAAGTGCCGCCGCCCACCACTGCCGGGCTGCTGGGTGGTACCTGGCTTGGCACGGCCTGGCTTGGCGGCGCGCTCGCCGTCCCGCCAGCCGACGGTTGACCCGTGGACAAACCCACCACCGGCAGCGCCTCATTGACGCTGCTGCTGGTGAACAGCCGCCACGGTTGGAAGAGCGCAGCCGCTACCACCACCACTGACAGGATCAGCACTCCGACCACCGCAGCAAGGGTCCTGTGGTCCCGTATGAAACTCCGCCATCGGTTCATAGCTCAAGGCTAGGCTTCACGTCATCGGAGCGGGGGCTTCATAGCTTACGGTACGGTGACGTGCTGTTGCCTGGGCCGTTCCCCGGAGGAACCTGGGCGGCAAACCCAGCCACCGGGCTTAGAATCCGACTCATGCGGCTGGCGATCATCGGACTGGTTCTCCTTGTGGCAGGCGGTGTCACCGTGGCCACGGGCGTCCTGCCATGGCAGGATGTAGCGGTCCTGGTGGACCGGGTGGCGCCTATCCTGGGATTCGTCGTCGCAATGACCGTGGTGACAGAGCTCGTCAGCGAAGCCGGCACCTTCCAATGGATCGCGCGGCGGCTGCGTCGGTGGGGCCGCGGCAGCGGTGTCCTCCTCTGGCTGCTGTTGGCGTTGTTCGCGATTTTGAGCACCGTTTTCCTGTCGCTGGATACGACGGCGGTGCTCTTGACGCCGGTGGTGGTCACGGTGGCCCGACAAACGGGTCTCCCAGTCCTGCCCTCCGCCCTGACAACGGTGTGGTTGGCGAATACGGCAAGTCTTTTGCTCCCGATTTCCAACCTGACCAACCTGTTGGCCCAGCACCATCTTGGCAACATCAGTCCGATACGGTTTGCCCAGCTGATGTGGGCGCCATCGTTGGCGGCAATACTGGTTCCCCTGGCCTTCATCGCTGTGGTATTCCGGCGCGACCTTCGCAAGACCTATGCCCTCGATGCTGCACGTCCAGCCCAGGTCCCACCGGCGGCTCCTGTAGCGGACAGACTCCTGCTGGTGGTCAGCGCAGCAGTCCTGGTGTTGCTTTTGCCCGCGTTGGTGTCCGGTGTTGCCATCTGGATTCCGGCCACAGCGGCAGCCCTGATCCTTGCCGGGGTGTTTGCCTTTCGACGACCCAAAGTCCTCACAGTGACGCTGGTTCCGTGGTCGTTGTTGCTGTTCACCTGTGGCCTCTTCCTGGTGGTGGAGGCTACCCAATACCTCGGTGCCTCAGTGCTGCTGGGACAGGTGGCAGGCCAGGGAAGCGGGTTCATTGAGCTGCTCAGGCTGGCCATGACGGGCGCCCTTGGCGCCAACCTGGCCAACAACCTGCCGGCATATCTTGTGGCTGAGCCCCTGGCGGGAAGTCCGGAGCGGATGGCCGCGCTGCTGGTGGGTGTGAACGCAGGTCCCTTGATCACGCCGTGGGCTTCGTTGGCCACCCTGCTGTGGCATGACCGGCTGATGCGGATGAATGTGCTGATCACATGGAAGGGCTACGCCGTGTACGGCCTGATCGTGGCACCGCTGACCATACTGGCGGCCGTCGCGGCGCTCGCAGCTGCTGGCGCGGGAGGAACGTTTGGTTAGCCCACGTACAGTTCGCCCACGGGAACTTCCGTGGCCAGGCGGTTGTCCGGCCCGGCCAAGGGGCACGCCCAAGCTTCGTTGTAGGCGCAGGAGGGGTTGTAGGCGAAATTGAAATCGAGGATGAACTCCTGTTCTCCGGACGAATTTCTTGTCCCGTGGAAGGAGCCCTTGACCGTGTCCAGCAGGTAGCGGCCCGCCCCGTAGCTTCCGCCGTCCTTCCCAGCTGTTGCGTCGCGGAACGGGACAAAGATCCCGCCGCCGTAGCTCCGGAGCCGCCACACCGCCAACGAGCCCAGGCCGGTCAGCTCGAAAGTACCGATGCGGACGAACGGCACCACGCCATCGGTGCCCGTCTCAACATTCATTTCCTGCCCGGAGCCGTGGGGAGAGAGTACCGCGTATTTGCGGAAGGCGGGGTCGTAGCCCGCTGTGCGGAGTCCTGAGAATGAAGCCTTCATCTCCGCAGTCAGCGCTGATGCTGGATGGGTGGCGAACATCAGGTCCCGCTCCTGGCGCCAGAAAACGTGGGCGTCGAACGGGTTGGTGGCCGCCAGTTGACGCACTTTGTCGTACAGCGCGAATGTCCGCAAGCGCCAGTCAGCAATATCAACCGCTGACATGGTGGGGATGTCGTCCTCGAAATAGTCCTGGTGATCGGGAGCCATACCCTCAGCCTAGTCCTGTGCGTGTCGCGGTATCGCCGCCGATAGGCTGTGGTCATGAAGGGCATCATGAACCTGGAGTGTGTTCCGGTGAAGCTCGCTGCCTTGGTGCTGGCAGGGTCGGTGCTCGCCGCAGCTTCCGCTTGTTCAGCTGAAAACAAGGGACCCCAGGTCTCTTCTACGGCGACGTCGAAGCCCAACAGTCCGGAGTCGGGTACAGGCGCGCCAACAGACAGTTCGACGGCGGAACCCGGCACGGCGGGCAACCCACCTTCCGCAACGCCTGGTTCCGGAGGGACGGCAGCCTCGCCTGATCCGGCCGGCGCCAGTCCCAGTCCCAGTGGGGCAGCAACAGCGCTGTCATGGAAGACGTATTCGGATCCGGCCAAGACTGTCAGCTTCGATCTGCCCAGGGATTGGATTGTCCAGTCGGTAACTCCGGATGCGGGTTCTTTGGCGGGAGCAGTGAAGGTGGAAGTCAAGGACGGTGGGGGCAGCTATGTTGCCACCCTCCAGACAGGCCTGCCTCCATCCACTCCGGTGGATTGCCCGGCCGGCCAGGGGCGGCCGTATGTGGTGATCAGCAGCGTCCCCTTGGACGTCCCCCATTCGGATGGTCCGGACACCATTGACCCGCGGGTCGTTTTCCGGGTGATCCAGGGCTACAAGTTTTTCGGTTCCTACGGCATCACCAACATGGTGGCGGGGGCTGACGGGCAGTCGTGCGAACTCCGGAACCGGGTGTTGGGACCGGCGGGAAAGGGCGACTATTCGTTTGGTGACGTCCCCGCCCTTCACGCGTTTGCTGCCGATGAGAAGGTGGCGCCGGCCAAATCCTTCGACACTCTGGACCTGGCCGCGAAGTACGCGGTCCACGGTTCTGAATTCGCCAATGTCCAGCGGATGCTACTGTCTCTGAAGGTCAATCAATAGTCCCGCGATTGGCTGCTTCACACATACGGCGCCGTTGGGGACTGCCCGCCGCAACATATCCCGGAGATCAATGGAACGCAACGTTGCTGCCACGCTCGTTTTCAAGACCGCAGCCAGCACCAAAGTAGCCATGGCAATAGCCGTGGCCCGGAATTCCGGTTACGACTCAGTGACGGAAACCCTGTCCATCACCTCCGCCGGTGACGAGCTTCCCTTCGCCGAACTCAGCGACCACCACGGTGGCCGATTCCATTACCTTGAGTTCACCGAGCCCAGTGAAGTGATGGTGGAGTACCGCGCCACTGTTCACGGCTTTGGCATCCCTGAAACGTCTACTCCCATGGAGTTGATCCGCTACGTCAGGCCCAGCAGGTATGCGGAGTCTGACAGGCTGCTGCCCACCTCCTACGCCGAGTTTGGCTCGCTGCAAGGAGCCGAACTGCTCCAGGCGGTCCGCAACTGGGTCAACGCGGAACTCCGCTACGTCAGCGGTTCGTCACGGGGTACCGATGGTGCCGTGGAAACGTTGCTGCACCGCAAGGGGGTGTGCCGCGATTTCGCCCACCTGGCCATCGCCTTGTTGAGGGCCAAGGATGTACCTGCCCGGCTCGCAGCTGTGTACGCCCCCGGGTTGAGTCCCATGGATTTCCATGCCGTGGCCGAAGCGTACATTGACGGCGCTTGGTACATTATCGACCCCACGGGCCTGGCCCCCCGTGAATCCATGCTGAGGATCACGGCAGGCCGGGATTCCTCGGATACGGCGTTCCTCTCCACTGTGGGTGGCAGCCTGACACTGAAGACCCTCAAAGTCAGTGCCTCGGTCAATGGCGAGCTCCCGGTAGAGGATCTCCGGGAGCCCGTCAGCCTTCGTTAGTGTCCCGCCACGGACGCACGGAGTTTTTCCGCTAGACGAAGGAGTTCGCGCTGTTCTTCGGGGGTGAGGGCCGGTCCCACCAAGTGGGCGATGTCCCGCACGTGTTCCCGCCCGATCGTTTTTTGAAGTTCGCTGCCCGCTTCGGTGAGTGAGAGCAACACTCCGCGGCCGTCGTCGGGGGCTGCCGTCCGCTCCACCAAGCCGCGCTTCTCAAGACGGTCCACCAAGCGGCTCAGGCTCGACTGGCTCAACAGCACTTTGTCGTTGATTTCGTTGAGCCTGAGCTGCCCCGACGGGCACTTGGAGAGCGTAAAAAGAACGTCGTATTCCTTGACTGGAAGGGTTTTGAACGCCGGTCCTGACTGAAGCTTCCGCATCACCGCCACCTGGGAGCGGAACAACGACTCCCAGGTTTCGGCGGCGAGGCGAACGGCGGAGGACGCAGCCCCCGTTGGACCGGACATCAGGCGTCCTGCCCCGCGGCACCGGCAGTTGCGGATTCGCTGACTTTTTCTTCCAATGCTGCGGCAACGCGGGATGCGTGCGTCGGAGCATCCGGCACGTGTGCCGGCTTCATGGCAGCATATTCCTTGCGCAGGACGGGAAGGACTTCCTCGCCGAAGAGGTCCAACTGCTCCAGGACAGTCTTCAGGGGAAGGCCGGCGTGGTCGATCAGGAACAGCTGGCGCTGGTAGTCCCCAAAGGCCTCGCGGAAGGTCAGGGTCTTTTCAATGACTTCCTGGGGGCTTCCTACGGTCAATGGCGTCTGGGAGGTGAAGTCCTCCAGCGACGGTCCGTGGCCGTAGACCGGCGCATTGTCGAAGTACGGGCGGAATTCCTTGACAGCGTCCTGGGAGTTCTTCCTCATGAAGAATTGCCCGCCGAGGCCCACAATCGCCTGATCTGCCTTGCCGTGTCCATAGTGCTCGTAACGCTCGCGGTAGAGGCCGATCAGCTGCTGGTAATGCTCCTTGGGCCAGAAGATGTTGTTGGCAAAGAAGCCATCGCCAAAGTACGCAGCAACCTCTGCGATCTGCGGCGTACGGATGGAACCGTGCCACACGAACGGAGCCACGCCGTCGAGCGGTCGAGGAGTGGAGGTGAAGTTCTGCAGCGGCGTGCGGAACTTGCCGGACCAATTGACGGTGTCCTCATCCCACAGTTTGCGGAGCAGGCTGTAGTTTTCGATCGCGAGTTCGACGCCGTCCTGGATGTTCTTGCCGAACCAGGGGTAGACCGGCGCCGTGTTGCCACGGCCGAGGACCAGGTCCACGCGGCCGTCGGAGAGGTGCTGAAGCATGGCGAAGTCTTCGGCAATCTTCACCGGATCATTGGTGGTGATGAGCGTGGTTGCAGTGGAGAGCGTGATGCGCTCGGTCTGCGCGGCGATGTAAGCCAGTGTGGTGGTGGGGGAGGAGGAGAAGAACGGCCGGTTGTGGTGCTCGCCCAGGGCGTAGACATCCATACCGATTTCTTCGACCTTTTTGGCGATGGCAACGGACGCCTTGATGCGTTCGTTTTCCGTGGGCGTGTGGCCCGTGGTGGGGTCAGTGGTGATGTCGCTGACGCTGAATACGCCGATCTGCATGATGTGCCTTTCTCCCTGCCCGTGGTCCCGGGCTCTTTCAACAGTGTACCTCAAACTAGATGCATTTGCATGTATCGGTACCTGTAACAGGGCAGGGCCGGGAATTGTTCCCGGCCCTGCCCTGCAAGGTAAGTCTGTTGGCGGTGGCTGCTATTCGCCGGGATGGTGGGCTGCGCGGCGGCCCTTGACCCTGGGAATCATGCCCGTGGTCCAATCCTGGAATTCGTCCGACGAGCCGCTTCCGGTCGGCGTCGGCTTGTCCTGCAGGGCGTTCAGCAGGTCCTTCTTCTCCCGGCGTCCCTCCACCAGCTTGTAAAGTACCGGGACCAGCACCAGCGTCAAGGCCGTGGAGGAGACCAGCCCGCCGATCACCACAATGGCCAGGGGCTGTGAAATGAACCCGCCGCCGCCCGTGAGTCCCAAGGCCATGGGCGTCAGTGCGAACACCGTGGCCAATGCCGTCATCAGGATGGGGCGGAGGCGCTGGCGGGCACCGTGCGTGATGGCGTCTGCCACGTTCATGCCCGGGCTGCCATCGTGGGGCTTGCGGTACTGGTTGATGAGGTCGATCAGGACGATTGCGTTGGTCACCACGATGCCCACCAGCATCAGCATGCCGATCAGCGAAGGCAAGCCCAGCGGAACACCGGTCACCAACAGCAAGCCGACGGCGCCCGTGGCGGCGAAAGGAACCGACACCAGCAGGATCAGCGGTTGGATGAGTGACTTGAATGCGGCCACCATGATGACGTAAACGATCGCGATGGCCGCCAGCAGTGCCAGGCCCAACTGCCGGAAAGACTCGGCCTGCTGGGTTGTGGCACCGCCGATGGTGGCGGTGACCCCGGCCGGAAGTTCCACTGATGCCAGGCGCTCCTGAACGGCGGTGCTCACGCTGCCCAGGTTGGAACCTGACGGCGTCACGGTCACCCGCGCGGTTCGTTGCCCGTTGCTGCTGGTGATGGAGACAGGAGTATCAACCTGCTCGACTGCGGCAATGGATTCCAACGCCACCCCGCCGCGTGCTGTGGGGAGCTGGAGTGCCCGGACTGAAGCGATGCTGGTGAAGCGTGTGCCCTCACCGATCTGTACCGGGTAGTCGTTGGTATCGATCCGGACGGTACCGGCAGGGATGGGGCTGACGGTGGTGGCCAGGAAGGCCCCTACCTGTTCCTCCGTCAAGCCGGCTGCAACGGCTTTCGCGCGGTCAACGCGGACTTGGACCACCGATTGCTTGGACGCGAGGTTGGTAGCTACCTCGGAACTGCCCGGCACCCCGTCCATGGCCTTTACCATGGCGTCGCTGGCAGTCTGGAGGTCGGCGGAGTTAGCCGCCCGGATGGTGATGTCCACTGTGGAGGACGTACCGAAGCCGCCTTGCTGGGACCCGACGGTAACCTTCCCCGCGGCACCTTCAAGTTGTGATCTAACCTCATCCTGGAGCTTGGCCTGGTTCACTTTCTCGTCGGTGACAATGGTGAACGTCGAGTTGGACGAACCGGTTGATGTCAGGGCAGCGAAGCCTGTCTGCGCATTTCCGGAGGTGACCTGCACGTCCTTGATGCCGTTGATGCCCTTCAGGGCGTCTTCGATTTTGGCGGCTTCATCGCTGGTGGCCTGCAGGCTTGTCCCGGCGGGCAGGACCTGGCGTACGGTCATGCTGTTCTCGCCGGAACGGCCCAGCAGGTCGGTGGCCAGAAGCGGTGAAACGGCAACGGTCGCCACGAGCACCAAAGCCGCGGCCGACAGCGTGATGACCGGGTGCTTTTGTGTTTTCGCGAGGAGCGGAAGGTAACCGCGCTGGAGCCTGCTCTTTTGCTCGGCGTCCCGGGCCTTCTTTGCCGCCTCCTGGGTGGAGGCCGCCGCATCAGCGCCCTTTGCCGGGGACGCGAGGAACCAGTAGGCCAGTACCGGAACGATCGTGAGCGAAACCAACAATGACGACAACAGCGCGATGGTCACTGTGAGGGCGAACGGCCGGAACAGCTCTCCAGCGAGGTCACCTACAAAGGCGATGGGCAGGAAGACGGCCACGGTGGTCAGTGTGGAGGCCGTGATGGCTCCGGCGACTTCACGGATGGAAGTCAGGATGGCGGTGAGCTTGTGTTCGCCGTAGCTGAGGTGTCGCTTGATGTTCTCGATCACCACGATGGAGTCATCCACCACACGTCCGATCGCAATGGTCAGTGCGCCCAAAGTGAGGATGTTCAGTGAGTAGCCGGTGGCGTAGATGCCAATGAAGGTGATCAAAAGGGACAGCGGTATGGAGACGGCGGTCACCAGGGTGGACCGCACGGACATCAGGAATACCAGGATGACGGCCACAGCGAAGCCCAGTCCAAGAAGGCCTTCGGTGGTGAGGTCCTTGATGGACTTCTCGATGAACGGGGCCTGATCGAAGACCGGCGTGAAGGTGGCGTTGTTGCCCAGTTCGTCCTGCATGGGTCCGATCGCATCGCGCACGGCATGCGAGATCGCCACAGTATCGCCCTCGGGCTTTTTGGTGACGGACAGTGCCAGCGTCGGCTTGCCATTGGTGCGCGTGATGGAGGTAGCGGCGTCGTCCTCGATGCTGACGTCGGCCACTGCCCCGATGGTGGCAGCATTCTTTGCCCCTGTCAGGGGAAGTCCCTTAATGATGTCCAGGGAATCCACGGGACTGCCCAGCTGGAGGGACAACGTCTTGCCTTGGTCCTCGATGGTGCCGACGGGGACCAAGGTTCCGTTGTTCTTCAGGGCATTACTGATGGCCTGGATGGATGCACCGCTGCTGGCCAGGTCTGCCGGACGGGGCTGGATCTGGATGTGCTGGCTGGCCCCGCCCGTCACATCGGCGCCGCGGACGCCGTCGATTTTCTGGAGCCGGGGAACGCTTAGCCGCAAGAGGTCGGCATTGAGTTCACTGAGGGGCTTGTCCGAGGATACGGCCAAGTAGACGATGGGGAAATCGCTGATGTTCCCGGCAATGGACTGGGGCTCGACGTCGGCGGGCAGCACCCGCTTGGCGTTGGAGATGGCCCGGTCGATCTGGTTCCGTGCCCGGTCAAGGTTGGACCCGTAGGTGAATACCATGGTGATCTGCGATACACCATTGCGGGAGGTCGACGTGGTGGACTCCAGTCCCTCAACACTGTTCAGTGCTGTTTCCAGGGGCTGGCTCAATTGCTTGTCCACGACCTCCGGGGAAGCCCCGGGCATGGAGGTCACCACAGTGATCTGCGGGAACTCGATGGACGGAATGAGTTCCTGCTTCAGGGATCCCATGGTGATCACGCCGAACACCGCCGCAAAGACGGTGATCAGCGCGATCAGGGCCCGGTTTCCCAGAGAAAGCTTGGCCAGGCGGAACATTGCATTGACTCCCAGGGTCTACGTAACGATTCGTCTGACGGGAACCGGCCGCAGCCCCGGGTATGGCCTAGCTTTGGACGGCGTTGGCCACGTCAAGCTGCAGCGACCGCGCGGTGCTTGCTTCCAGTTCGGCAGCGAGCTCAGGGTTCTCGTTGAGCTTGACGCCATAGCCCGGCATCATGTCCTTGAGCCTGGACTGCCAGCCCTTGAAGTTCTTGGGGAAGGACTTCTGCAGCAGCTCGATCATGATCGGTACCGCCGTTGAAGCGCCCGGCGAGGCACCCAGCAGCGCGCCAATGGAACCATCGCGGGAGGCAATGACCTCGGTGCCGAACTGCAGGACGCCACCCTTCTGAGGGTGCTTCTTGATGATTTGTACACGCTGGCCAGCGGTAATCAGTTCCCAGTTGCCACCGGATGCCTCGGGGTAGTACTCACGCAGAGCCTCAACCTTGGCCTCGTGCCGCTTGGCAACCTCTTTGATGAGGTACGCGGTGAGGTCCATGTTGTCCTTGGCCACAGCCAACATGGGAATGATGTTTCCGGGTCGGATGGACAGCGGAAGATCCAGGTAGCTGGAGGTCTTCAGGAAGTTGGTGGAGAAACCGGCGTACGGGCCGAACAGGAGGGAACGCTTGCCGTCCACGTAGCGCGTATCCAAGTGCGGGACGGACATGGGCGGCGCGCCCACGGATGCCTGGCCGTAAACCTTGGCGCTGTGCTGTGACGTGATGGCGTCGTCGGTGCAGCGGAAAAACTGGCCGGAAACGGGGAAACCGCCGTAGCCCTTGCTCTCAGGAATACCGGAGGCCTGAAGCAGGTGGAGGGCACCGCCGCCGGCTCCCACGAAGACAAACTTCGCGTGGATGCGGCCGTGCTCGCCGGACTTGGGGTGCTTGATGGACAGGTCCCATCCACCACCGGATGCGCGGCTGATGTTGGTGACGTCGTGCCCGTAGTTGACCTCGGCACCACTGTCCTGCAGGTAGGTTGTGAGCTCACGCGTCAGGGCGCCGAAGTCGACGTCGGTGCCTTCAGCTGCGCGGGTAGCGGCCACGCGCTGCTTGCGGTCCCGTCCCTTGACGATCAGGGGAGCCCATTGTGCGATCTGGTCCTGGTCCTCGGTGTATTCCATGCTGCGGAACAGCGTATTGGGCTTGAGTGCCTCGTACCGGGTCTTGAGGAAGTTCGCGTGGTCGTCGCCAATGACGAAGCTCATGTGCGGGACGGTGTTGATGAAGCCCTTGGGGGATCCAATGACTTTGGTGTCCACCAGGTGGGACCAGAACTGACGTGACAGTTGGAACTGCTCGTTGATGTGGAGGGCCTTGGAAGGGTCCACGGAGCCGTCTTTGGCTGCGGGGGAGTAGTTAAGCTCACACAGCGCGGCATGCCCGGTGCCGGCGTTGTTCCACGGTCCGGAGCTCTCAAGCCCCGCTTCGTCGAGTCGTTCGAACAGGGAGATGGTCCAGGTGGGTTCGAGTTGCTTGATGAACGCACCAAGGGTGGCACTCATGATTCCGCCGCCAATAAGGACGACGTCGGCATGTTGAGTCTTGGAAATGAAGGTCACGATCAATCTCCGTTAGCGGCGGCACTGGCTGTCACAGAATATCCCCGCGAAGACCCAATACTGAAATTGCGGGCGAACGTCAAGGCTTTAAGCGGACGTTCGTGAAAACTTCGTTGAGGACCGGTGAAGCCGGGTAGCTTTCCACCTTGTTGGACAACGCCAAAGCGGAGATGGGGAAGGCGATCGGCACTGCCGGTACCGAGGCCGCGATCTCTGCGTTGATGGCCTGGTACTGGGCGTTGCGGTCGTCTCCGTCGGGCATGGCGCGTGCCCGCTCGATCTTGTGGAAGACTTCCGAATCCGCATAGCCGAACTCTGGCCGTGTTTCGCCGAAGAGCGGCCCCAGGAAGTTATCGGCGTCGGCGTAGGAGCCGTTCCAGCCCAGAAGGTGCAGTCCACGATCTCCCGCCGACTGGACCCGTTGCAGGTAGCCACCCTCCCAGTCCACCGGCACTGGCTTGATGTTGAAGCCAACAGCAACCAGTTGGCGGCTGATTTCGGCATAGATCTTCTCGGGAGTGGGCATGTAGGCGCGGGTGGCGTTCAGCGGGTAGTAGAACTTGATTTCCTCACCCTTGTAGCCCGCCTTTTCCAGAAGTTCCTTGGCCTTCTCCGGGTTGTACCCGAGGGACGGGGCGTTGTTGTTGAACCCACTGAGCTTGGGCGGCACGAACTGTGAGGCCTGTGCAGTGTTGTCGATGAAGAACCGCCGGATCAGCGTTTCCTTGTCTACTGCCATTTCGATGGCCTGGCGGACTTCGAGCTTCTCCAAGGGCGCCACGGCTTGGTTGATCCCGAGGTACATCACGGAGAACGGGTCGCGCTGGATGATCTGGACACCCTTCTTGACCAGTTGGTCAAAGGTTCCGGGTGTTACGAGGTCGTAGGCGTCGATCTTCCCGTCCAGGAGGGCCTGCTGCCGCGTTTCGGCGCGATCGAAGGGGATGAAATTGATGGTGGCTATTTGGCCCCTGTTGCCCCAGTACCCCTTGTACGTGGAGAGCGTGAGTCTGTTCTCATCCCAAGCGCTGAACTCATAGGGGCCCGTGCCTACGGGGTGGCTGGCATAGGCGGACACGGCCTGGCCGTTCAAGGTCTGGTTCAGCACATTCGCCTTTTGCGCTTCAAGGGCGGTGGGCGAGGAGATGGCAAAAGCAGGGAGGGTCAGCGCCTGCAGGAAACCGGTGAAGGGCCGCGTCAGGTTGATCTGGACGTCGTTGGCCGAGACCACTTTGCAGTCCTTGAAGATGGAGAACACCGGCTCATCGGAATAGGCCTTGAACACCCCTTGGAACGAAATGCCGGGTGCTTGTTTCCGGAGTTCAGCGGGAAAGGTGAACCAGCGATTGAAGTTTGCGCAGACAGCGGCAGCGTCCAGTGGAGTGCCGTCGTGGAAGGTTACCTCGGAGCGGAGCGTGAAATCGTAGCTGAGCCCGTTGTTGCTGTCTTTCCACTCCGTAGCCAGAAGTGGAGTTGTCTCACCGGTGGCGCCATCCACGCCGACCAGGCCTTCGAGGACCTGCCGAGTGACACGGTAGGACTCGGAATCCGCGGTCATGGCGGGATCGAGTCCCAGCGGCATGGATGCTGTGCCGAAGTTGAAGGTGGCGGTGGGCTCCACCGGAGCGGTACTGCTGGAGGACGAAGACGGTGCCGGGCCCGGTGTTCCCGTGCACGCTGCCAGCCCCAAAACCGCTACGGCAGCTCCGAACTGTACGGTCAGGCGCCGCATTTTGCTGCTTGCCACTCTTGTCCCCTCAAGCCGGTTGGAAGTGCTGTGGCCGGCTTCGGCCAGACCGCATTCCAGTCTAGTTGAACGTCCTGAGTGCACTTCCCAGCACATTTTCAGGAAGCCATCCCCGCTGCTTGAGGAAAAAACACCCCCGTGCTGCAGAGTTCTGCAACCGGGGGTATTCCGGGTGGCCTATGGCCACTGTGTGTTTCAATGCTGTGCGCAAGGGGGGACTTGAACCCCCACGCCCGAAGGCACAGGAACCTAAATCCTGCGTGTCTGCCAATTTCACCACTCGCGCTGGCTGATGGCCGGTGCCCTGGGGCGGCCCGCCATCGGCCTCCAGTGTACCCGCTACTTGTCCAGCTTGAGGTCCCGGCGAAGCTTGGCAACGTGCCCGGTTGCGCGGACGTTGTATTGCGCCAGGGACACTTTCCCCTCGGGGTCCACCACAATGGTGGACCGGATCAATCCCATGTAGGTCTTGCCATAGTTCTTCTTCTCGCCCCAGGCCGCGTAAGCGTCAGCCACTGCATGGTCCTCGTCCGAGAGCAGCGGGAACGTCAGCTGTTCTTCGGCTGCAAACTTGGCCAGTGCCTTGACGGGATCGGGGGAGACGCCAACGACGTCGTAGCCTGCAGCCTGGAGAGAGGCCAGGGTGTCACGGAAGTCACATGCTTCCTTGGTGCACCCCGGGGTGGAGGCTGCAGGGTAGAAGTACACGATGGTTTTGCGCCCTTGGAAGTCCGACAAGCTGACGCTTTTGCCGGTTTCGTCGGGAAGTGTGAAGTGGGGGGCAACGTCGCCCGGGATAAGTCGTTCTGCCACAATATGCTCCTTGCTGGGGATCGCGATTTCCCAGTTTAGTGGGGAGGAGCCGCGCTGGCTCCCCGTCCGCGCATATACTGTCGGCATGCCAGATATGGAGAGATGGCCCACCACCCGATTGCTTTCGACAGCTGCGCGCCTGGTGGAAATCTCGTGGAACGAAAAATTGAAGTCCATCGGCCTTACCCACGCCGGGGTCATTGCCATGCAAGTGCTTGCCGCCAAAGGCGCAATTACGCAGGCGGCGTTGGCCGAAGTCGCACGGGTCAAGGCCCAGACAATGGGTACTACTCTTGCGCGGTTGGAGCTGCACGGGCACATCGCGCGCCAGCGCAGCGACTCCGACCGCAGGAGCCATGTGGTGACCCTGACAGAGGCCGGCAGTGCAGCTCTCGCAGAAGCAGTGAAGCTTGAGCAGGACGTCTTGGCGCCCGTTGCCGTTGATACCGCACGATTGCGGGAGGAACTGAGGATTGTCGTCCGGGGGCTCGCTGGTTTACCGGCTCCTGAGCCGGAACCCAGCGACGAAGCCACCGACGTCGCGCAAAGCTGACCTACCCCAGGGCCCGATCCACGGCGTTCCGTCCCGGAACGCCGTGGATCGGAAACATAAAAGGCTCCGGATCGTTTTCACGATCCGGAGCCTTTGTTATTGGTGCACCCCCCGGGACTCGAACCCGGAACCCATTGATTAAGAGTCAATTGCTCTGCCAGTTGAGCTAGAGGTGCAGCTGTTGTTTCGTGCTCTCAGGGGAATTCGTATTCCTCGTTGAGCTCCGCAACGACAAATAACTCTACACCAGATTTCGACACTTCAAAACCATCATGACCCCGGAGTGATGCATGCCATGAAGAGATGATTCCAAAGCCCTGCGGAAATGAAAAAGGCCTTGGAGTGAAATTCACTCCAAGGCCTTTCTTGGTGCACCCCCCGGGACTCGAACCCGGAACCCATTGATTAAGAGTCAATTGCTCTGCCAGTTGAGCTAGAGGTGCAGCTGTTGAATTCGACCAAACCGGGAGCTTTTCTTTCCCCGGCGATCTCCGCAACGACATGTAACTCTACACGACATCCGCCCAACTGTGAAATCGGCCCATGCCCCATCACTGACCCTACGACGCGACCCGCAGAATCAGCGCAAAGTCGGGGTTTCTGTTGTTGCTGACCAGCCATAAAGTGCCGTCCGGGGCGCGGGCGACATCCCTCAGCCGCCCGTGCTGTTCTGTGAAATAGGCCACAGGTTCTCCGGCTGACTCGCCGTCGAGCGGTACCGTCCACAGCCGTTGACCGCGAAGGGCGCCTGTGTACGCCACGTCGCCGACGATCTCCAGGCCGCTCGGAGAAGCTTCGGATGTCGAAGGCCACACGACCTTTGCATCGATCAGGCCGTTCCTTCCCGGTGCGCCGGTGACTGTGGGCCACCCGTAATTGCCGCCCGGCGTGATCAGGTTCAACTCGTCATCCACGTCCGGGCCGAACTCGCTGGCCCACAACCTTCCCTCGCTGTCCCATGCCAAACCCTGGACGTTGCGGTGTCCGTAGCTGAAGACGGGATTGTCGCCGAAGGGATTTCCGGGTGCCGGCCGTCCCTCGGGGGTGATGCGCAGGATCTTGCCACCCAAGGCATTGGTGTCCTGCGGCTGATCCCGGCGTTGCGAGTCTCCCGTGCCCACGTAGAGGAACCCGTCGGGGCCAAAGCGGATTCGCCCCCCGTTGTGGGTTGAAGCCTTCGAAATTCCCGAAAAAATTACGTCGGGTTCGCCCAGCGACAACGTCCCCCTGCTGTCTTCGCCCAGCTTCATCCTTGCAATGCGGTTGTCGCTGGCGGACGTGAAATAGGCATAGAGCCAGCGGTCGTTCTGGAACGTCGGAGACACTGCGAGGCCCAGGAGGCCGCCTTCGCCTCCAGGGACGACGCCGGCAACCTCGCCTACGGTGGTGGACCTGCCATCACTGATGGCTTTGACCTGGGCGGAGTCGCGCTCTGATACCACTGCGGTTCCATCCGGCAGGAACACCACCGACCACGGCAGCTGCAACCCGACGTCGAGCTTTTCAGTGATCTCGGGAGCCTGCCGGCTGCCGGCTGTCCCTTGACCTCCTGCTGGCCTTTCGCTGCTGCCGGGGCTGGAAGGCACTGGGGCCGTGGTGGTGGGGTTCGGCGTTACCGCGGTTCCCGGGGATGACGGGCTGCCCGTGCAGCCTGTCATCACCAGGATTGTCGCGAACGCGGCGGCAAACATCAGCAGTCTTCGCCGTTCCGGTGAGTGCGTGCCCATGCCAGCGTCCGTTACCGAGGTCCGTAGTTACCGGTCAAGTGGTGGCTTGCCGGGTCAGTGCCTGTTGCGCCTTGGTGGCCTGAACCCCGCGGCCTCTGCATGCGCGGCCGATTCAAACCACACGTCAGCGGCAACGTCGTCATAGTCCGCAGTGTCTTCGTCGTGGTACGTCATGGCCGCCGCGTTGGCTTTGACGGGATAGGCGTCTCCCGCAATGCTGGAGGAGCCGGTTCCGTAGGGGTGCTCGGCGGCAAGGTGCCCGGAGGTTGTGGGGTCCTCTGCCGCTGCAGACTCGGCGCCCGGGAGGGTGGGGGAGTGCGCGTCCGTGTACTCGTGGTGGTGGACTGGAGCCCCTGATGAGTCGGTCCATGTCGATTCCCACTCGGCCTTGTCTGCAGCATCCTTGCCTGCGGGCTCCGAAGCACCCGCATCCCAGTCGTCAACGTCGCCAGGATCGGCTGTGTGTGCCGTGTCAGCTGTGTGCCCCGTGTCAGCCGAGTACACAGCGGCGTCGGTGTCGACTGTCGGCTGGGCCACCACGGGTTCCTCAACCACCGGTTCCTCCACCACGGGAGCGGCAACAACGGGCTCCTCCACTGTGAGGCCGGGGGTGGGAGACGGCGCGGGGTCGGGAGATGGGGCTGCCACTGGTTCCCGGGCGGGTTGCACGAGTGATTCGTCACCCTTACGTGCGGCTGGCCCAGCCTTTATGTCCCCGGCCAACGACTCGTCGTCAGCCTCCTGGTCCCTGCGGGCTTTGAGGTCGGCCGGTTCATCAGCGATGGACTCGTCCACAGATTCCCGGGCGGGTTGCCCTGCTGGTTCCCTTGCCGGATCCCGGGGGGATTCGTCGCCGGAGGTGCCGCTGCCCTCGGCGGCCGCCTTACCCAGGTTGGTGACGCCGGCCAGGCCTGCCACCCCGGCTGTTGCTGCGGCCGCATCCGGCAGGGTTGTGGCGTTGGCGGGCTCCATTGCGGCGGGAGCGTGGGTTGAGGACGAATTACGTGCTTTGTTGCGGTTCATAAGCCACCAAACAATGGCAATGGCCAACACAATGACAATGACCCAAATTATCCAGTCCATGTGGATGCCCTTCTGCTCACAGGGGTGCAGTTCGTGGTGTTCCTGACGTTACGTGCCTGCTAATGGGCTGTCCAGCCTTTGACCTGCTGTTCCATGGAATGTGATCAGTCTGCTGAGGAAAATCGCGGGTGCTGCAAAATCATGGGGAATGGAATTCCTTCGGTTCGCCTAGTCTGGCTGAATGGACGTGAAAAGACTGCAGATTCTGCGCGAGTTGGCAGACCGTCAAAGTGTGGGTGCCACGGCTGAGGCGATGAATGTCACGGCGTCGGCAGTCTCGCAGCAACTGAAGACGTTGCAGGCGGAAATTGGTGTTGTGCTGGTGGAAAAGGTCGGCAGGGGTGTGCAGCTCACCGAAGCGGGATACGCCATGGCGGCCGCGGCTGCCGACATCGCCACAGCCATGGCGCGGGCTGAGTCCACGATCGACACCTACAGGAAGGGATGGCAGACCCGCGTGTCCGCAGCGTTCTTCCCCAGCGCGGCAGAAATGCTGCTGCCAGGGATGCTGCATCGGGTGTCCTCTGTAGAGGGGCTGACTTTCGACGCACATTTCGAGGATCCGGGAACCGCGCACTTCGCGCCCTTGGTGGCCGACTACGACATTGTCCTTGCCCACAGCGTGGACGGCCCGGAAGTATTTGCCCGGCAGGGCCTGACGGTGGTTCCGCTGCTCGAAGAAGCCCTCGACGTCGCTGTGCCTGCGGGCCACCCGCTGGCAGCCAAGGCGAGGTTAAGTCCCAGCGATGTTGTTGACTACCCCTGGATCGGTGTACCGGAGGGATTTCCCTTTGACACTGTCCTTCGCCAAATCGAGCTCCATGCGGGCCGACAAGCCAACCGTGGCCAGCGGTATCCGGACCTGCGGGTGCTGGAGGCACTGGTGGGTGCGGGCCATGGGATCTGCCTCCTCCCGCGGTACACGGCCCGGGCCAGTGCCAGACGGGGCCTGGTGCTGCGGCCACTCACGGAGGTGAAGGCCAGCAGGAGCATCGTGGCACTTTCCCGCCAGGAGGTAGCCGCCCGGGGAACCATCGCGATCGTCCTTGACATGCTCAGGAGTGAAGCCGCGGAAATCGCCAAGGAGCTTCGGGACTCCCCTCCGGGTACGTAACCCCGGGACCGCAATACCGGGCTGCCGGGAAACCTTGTTTGCCCTGCAATATTTGGTCGATCCTGCTTAACCCGGCATGGAACAGCGGCGGCGGCAGCGAGGTACCCATAGACTTTGCTCATGAGTGACACCGAGATTGCGACAGACATCACGCCGGACATCAAGCCCCGCAGCCGGGTGGTCACCGATGGCATCCACGCTGCACCCGCCCGTGGGATGTTCCGTGCGGTTGGCATGGGAGACGACGATTTCGCCAAGCCGCAAATTGGTGTCGCCAGTTCATGGAACGAAATCACGCCCTGCAACCTCTCCCTCAACCGCCTTGCACAAGGCGCCAAAGAAGGCGTCCACGCCGGCGGTGGCTTTCCCATGCAGTTCGGCACGATTTCCGTTTCGGACGGCATCTCCATGGGGCACGAAGGCATGCACTTCTCGCTCGTTTCCCGCGAGGTCATTGCCGACTCTGTGGAAACCGTGATGCAGGCCGAGCGTATTGACGGTTCGGTCCTGCTGGCTGGTTGCGACAAATCCCTTCCCGGGATGCTCATGGCCGCTGCCCGCCTGGACCTCGCCTCCGTCTTCCTTTACGCCGGCTCCATCATGCCCGGATGGGTCAAGCTCGAGGACGGCTCGGAAAAGGAAGTCACCCTCATTGACGCCTTCGAAGCCGTGGGTGCCTGCGCCGCAGGCAAGATGAGCATGGAAGACCTCACCCGCATCGAAAAAGCCATCTGCCCCGGCGAAGGCGCCTGTGGCGGCATGTACACGGCCAACACCATGGCCTGCATCGGCGAAGCCCTGGGAATGTCGCTGCCGGGCTCAGCCGCCCCGCCGTCGGCAGACCGCCGTCGTGATGACTTCGCCCGCAAGTCCGGCGAAGCGGTGGTCAACCTGCTGCGCCTGGGAATCACGGCCCGCGACATCATGACCAAGAAGGCCTTCGAAAACGCCATTGCCGTCACTATGGCTTTCGGTGGTTCCACCAATGCCGTCCTGCACTTGCTGGCCATTGCCCGCGAGGCAGAAGTTGAGCTGACGCTCGATGACTTCAACCGCATCGGTGACAAGATTCCGCACCTCGGCGACCTGAAGCCCTTTGGCCGCTACGTCATGACTGACGTGGACAAGATCGGCGGCGTGCCCGTCATCATGAAGGCACTGCTCGACGCCGGACTGCTGCACGGTGACTGCCTCACCGTGACCGGCAAGACACTCGCCGAAAACCTCGCCTCGATCAACCCGCCGGACCTTGATGGCAAGATCCTCCGCGCCTTGGACAATCCAATCCACAAGACCGGTGGCATCACCATCCTCCACGGTTCCATGGCGCCCGAAGGCGCCGTTGTGAAGAGCGCCGGCTTCGATGCGGACGTCTTTGAAGGCACTGCGCGTGTCTTCGAGCGTGAACAGGGGGCCCTCAGCGCGTTGGACAACGGCGAAATCAATAAGGGCGACGTCGTGGTGATCCGCTACGAAGGCCCCAAGGGCGGCCCGGGCATGCGCGAGATGCTGGCGATCACCGGAGCCATCAAGGGCGCAGGGCTGGGCAAGGATGTGCTCCTGCTTACCGATGGCCGTTTCTCGGGCGGCACCACCGGATTGTGCATTGGCCACGTTGCGCCAGAAGCGGTCGACGGCGGTCCCATCGCCTTCGTGAAGGACGGGGACCGCATCCGTGTGGACATCGCCGCGCGCTCGTTCGATCTCTTGGTGGACGAGGCCGAGCTCGAGGCCCGCAAGGAGGGCTGGGAGCCCCTGCCGGCCAAGTTCACCAAGGGTGTGCTGGCCAAATACGCCAAGCTTGTCCACAGTGCCTCCACGGGGGCGTACTGCGGGTAATTCCTGCTCCGGACTCCGCCCGCCCTAAGGGCGGAGTCCGGCAGGCGGACATGGCTGTCCAAATAGTGAGATACGATTGTGGTCAATTGACACGTATCTCACTTTGAGGGAACACTGAACGCATGATCACATTCGTTACCGTCGGCGTCGTCGTCCTTACCAAGCGCGTGGCTTAGCCCGACTGGTAACGAACCGTCACGCGCAAACCCCTCGAAGAGCCGGAAGGCTGAGGGGTTTTTTTATTCCCCGAGCAAGACCCATCTATTGAAGATCCACTAAGGAAGAGTCCGATGAGCAAAGGATCGCCGATCAGCCCCTCGCTGATGGCTGCAAAGTCCGCTGGAGCCTACAAAGCTCCGGAAAAGGTCGACCGTACGGCTGAGTCCGTCGTCGTCGACGCTGCTGCACCTCTCTCTCCTGTACTTGGGCCGAACACCGTTGTACCCCCAACGGTGATGTCCGGCTCGCAAGCAATTGTCCGTTCGCTCGAAGAACTCGGCGTGGACGATATTTTCGGTTTGCCCGGTGGCGCGATCCTGCCCACCTACGACCCCTTGATGGCCTCCAGCATGAATCACATCCTGGTCCGTCACGAACAGGGAGCCGGCCACGCCGCGCAAGGCTACGCCATGGTTACCGGACGGGTTGGCGTTTGCATCGCCACCTCCGGCCCCGGTGCCACCAACCTCGTTACCGCCATCATGGACGCCCACATGGACTCCGTGCCGATGGTGGCCATCACCGGCCAGGTGTCCAGCGGAGTCATCGGCACCGATGCCTTCCAGGAAGCGGACATCGTGGGTATCACGATGCCCATCACCAAGCACTCGTTCCTGGTGACCGACCCCAATGACATCCCGCACGTCATGGCAGAGGCATTCCACCTCGCGTCCACGGGCCGCCCGGGACCCGTCCTGGTGGACATCGCCAAGGACGCCCAGGTGGGCCAGATGACCTTCTCCTGGCCGCCCAAGGTGGATCTGCCGGGATACCGCCCCGTGGTGCGGGGTCACAATAAGCAGGTCCGCGAAGCTGCCAAGCTGATCGCTGCTGCCAGCAAGCCGGTCCTGTACGTGGGCGGCGGCGTAGTCAAGGGCCACGCCTCGGCTGAGCTCATGGAACTGGCGCTGGCTACCGGCGCTCCCGTGGTCACCACACTGATGGCGCGCGGCGCCTTCCCTGATTCGCATCCCCAGCATGTTGGCATGCCCGGCATGCACGGTTCAGTCTCCGCCGTGACTGCCCTCCAGCAGGCCGACCTCCTGATCACCCTGGGAGCCCGGTTCGATGACCGCGTTACCGGCGTGCTGAAGACCTTCGCCCCGTTTGCCAAGGTCATCCACGCTGATATCGACCCCGCGGAAATCTCCAAGAACCGCACCGCGGACGTCCCGATCGTTGGCTCGGTCAAGGAGATCATCCCCGAACTCACCGAAGCCGTGAAGACGCAGTTTGAACTAAGCGGCACCCCGGACCTGGATTCATGGTGGGCTTTCCTTGGAAACCTGCGCGACACGTACCCGCTGGGCTGGACCGAGCCGGAAGACGGGCTCACCGCACCCCAGCGCGTGATCAAGCGCATCGGCGAGCTCACCGGTCCCGAGGGCGTCTATGTTGCCGGCGTCGGCCAGCACCAGATGTGGGCCGCCCAGTTCATCAAGTACGAACGGCCCCACGCCTGGCTGAACTCCGGTGGAGCAGGAACCATGGGATACTCGGTTCCGGCAGCAATGGGTGCCAAGGTTGGTGAGCCGGACCGCGTGGTCTGGGCCATCGACGGTGACGGCTGCTTCCAGATGACCAATCAGGAACTGGCTACCTGCGCCATCAACAACATCCCCATCAAGGTGGCCATCATCAACAACTCCTCGCTGGGCATGGTCCGCCAATGGCAGACGCTGTTCTACGAGGGCCGCTACTCCAACACGGACCTGAACACAGGCCACGACACCGTCCGGATCCCGGACTTCGTGAAACTGGCTGATGCCTACGGTTGTGCAGCACTGCGGTGTGAGCGTGACGAAGACATCGACGCCACCATCCAGAAGGCACTCGAGATCAATGACCGTCCAGTGGTTATCGACTTCGTCGTCAGCCCCAACTCGATGGTGTGGCCCATGGTGCCTTCGGGCGTCAGCAATGACCAGATCCAGGTTGCCCGCAACATGACCCCGGAATGGGAAGAGGAGGACTAGGCATGACCCGCCACACACTGTCCGTTCTGGTAGAAGACAAGCCCGGCGTGCTGACCCGCGTGGCCAGCCTCTTTGCCCGGCGTGCATTCAACATCAATTCCCTGGCTGTGGGACCCACCGAGGTTCCCGGCATGTCCCGCATGACGGTTGTCGTCGACGCCGACGGCGACCTCATTGAGCAGGTCACCAAGCAGCTCAACAAATTGGTCAACGTGATCAAGATTGTGGAGCTGACTTCCGAATCTTCCGTACAACGCGACCACATCCTGGTCAAGGTACGTGCGGATGCCGCGACACGCCTGCAGGTTACCCAAGCTGCAGACTTGTTCCGTGCCGCCGTCGTCGACGTGTCCACAGACTCGTTGGTGATCGAGGCAACCGGTACCCCCGAGAAGCTCGCTGCACTGCTTTCAGTGCTCGAGCCGTTCGGCATCCGTGAAATCGTGCAGTCCGGCACCTTGGCCGTTGGACGGGGATCCCGCTCCATGAGTGACAGGGCGCTCCGCTCCGCGTGAGCAGAACGTCCAGTACCGCAGCACCACAATCACTATCTAAGAAACCACTCAAGAGGAGTTACGCAAGTGACTGAAATGTTCTACGACGACGACGCAGACCTGTCGATCATCCAGGGCCGTAAGGTAGCCATCGTTGGCTACGGCTCGCAGGGCCACGCCCACGCCCTGAACCTCCGCGATTCCGGCGTCGAGGTTGTTATCGCGCTGAAGGACGGCTCCAAGTCGGCCGCCAAGGCAGAAGACGCAGGCTTCACGGTCAAGAACGTTGCCGACGCCGCCGAATGGGCAGACGTCATCATGATCCTGGCTCCGGACCAGCACCAGCGCGCCATCTACAACGACTCCATCAAGGACAAGCTGACCGAAGGCAAGGCCCTGGCCTTCGCCCACGGCTTCAACATCCGTTTTGGTTACATCGAAGCTCCGGCCGGCGTTGACGTCATCCTGATCGCCCCGAAGGCTCCGGGCCACACGGTTCGCCGCGAATTCGAAGCCGGGCGCGGTATCCCGGACATCATCGCCGTCGAACAGGACGCCTCCGGTTCTGCATGGGACCTGGCGAAGTCCTACGCCAAGGCCATCGGCGGAACCCGCGCCGGCGTTATCAAGACCACCTTCACCGAAGAGACCGAAACCGATCTCTTCGGCGAGCAGTCCGTCCTTTGCGGCGGTGTCTCGCAGCTGGTCCAGTACGGCTTCGAAACCCTCACCGAAGCCGGCTACCAGCCGCAGATCGCCTACTTCGAGGTTCTCCACGAGCTCAAGCTCATTGTCGACCTCATGTGGGAAGGCGGCATCGCCAAGCAGCGCTGGAGCGTTTCCGATACCGCAGAGTACGGCGACTACGTCTCCGGCCCGCGCGTCATCACCCCCGAGGTGAAGGAAAACATGAAGGCTGTCCTCGCCGACATCCAGAGCGGTGCTTTCGCCAAGCGCTTCATCGATGACCAGGACAACGGTGGCACCGAGTTCAAGGAACTGCGTGCCAAGGCTGAGCAGCACCCCATCGAAGAGGTCGGCCGCGAACTGCGCTCCCTCTTCTCCTGGCAGCAGCAGGACGCTGACTACGTTGAAGGTTCTGCAGCCCGCTGATCCTTCGGCGCCGGCCTGACGGCCTCCGCCATAACGACGCGCCCGCCCGGTGGACAAAGCCGGGCGGGCGTTGCCGTATCACCGGCATTTTGCTCCCGTTTTCAGCAGCCTCCTTGGCTGTGAACTTGTTCACAACGGCTACCGGCCCGGCCGTAACATCCCCCTCCGGCACCGGAATCCCTGCCCGGATTCGATATTCTGGGCTGGTCCCGGCGCCGTGCCCCGGGCCACGCATCCGCTCCTTGTCCAGTCCTGTCCCAAAGTTGTCCAAAGTAAGGTGCCTCCCCGTGTCAGCCAGCAAACCCGTCGTCCTCCTCGCCGAGGAACTTTCGCCCGCCACAGTCGAGGCTCTGGGCCCGGACTTCGAAATCCGCCAGACCGACGGCGCAGACCGTTCCCAGCTGCTGTCCGCAATCGTTGACGTTGACGCCATTTTGGTTCGCTCGGCTACCCAGGTGGATGCCGAAGCCATTGCCGCCGCGAAGAACTTGAAAGTCATCGCCCGCGCGGGTGTTGGGCTGGACAACGTGGACATCAAGGCCGCCACACAGGCAGGCGTCATGGTGGTCAACGCCCCGACGTCCAACATCGTCTCCGCCGCCGAGCTCACGGTAGGGCACATCCTCAGCTTGGCCCGCCACATTCCGCAGGCCAGCTCTGCGCTGAAGAACGGTGAGTGGAAGCGCTCCAAGTACACGGGAATTGAACTCTTCGAGAAGAAGATCGGCATCATCGGCCTGGGCCGAATCGGTGCTTTGGTTGCAGCGCGCCTCCAGGGTTTCGATACCCAGATCCTTGCGTACGACCCCTATATCACTTCAGCCCGCGCTGCCCAGCTGGGCGTCAAGCTGGTCACCTTGGATGAACTTTTGGAGAATTCCGACTTCATCACCATCCACATGCCCAAGACGCCGGAAACGGTGGGCATGCTCGGAGCCGACGCCTTCCGCAAGATGAAGGAAACGGCCTACGTGGTCAACGTAGCCCGTGGCGGCCTGGTGGACGAGGAAGCACTCCATGTTGCCCTGAAGGAAGGCCAGATCGCCGGCGCCGGTGTGGACGTCTTCGTCAAGGAGCCCAGCACGGACCTGCCGTTCTTCGAGTTCGACAACGTCATTGTGACCCCGCACCTGGGTGCTTCCACTGACGAAGCACAGGAGAAAGCCGGCGTCTCGGTGGCCAAGTCTGTTCGCCTGGCACTTGCCGGCGAGCTGGTGCCTGACGCTGTCAACGTCGCCGGCGGCGTCATCGCTCCGGATGTCCGCCCAGGCATCCCGCTGATCGAAAAGCTGGGCCGGATCTTCACTGCGCTGACCCACGCTTCCCTCACCCAGATCGATGTGGAAGTGGCGGGCGAAATTGCCGCCCTGGACGTCAAGGTGCTCGAACTTGCCGCACTGAAGGGCGTTTTCGCCGATGTGGTGACCGAGCAGGTCTCCTACGTGAATGCTCCTGTGATCGCCGAACAGCGCGGAATCAACACCCGCCTCATCACCACCCCGGATGCTGAGGACTACCGCAACGTCCTGACCATCCGCGGTGCCCTCAGCGATGGTTCCCAGATCTCCGTAGCCGGTACCCTCACGGGGCCCAAGCAGGTGGAGAAGCTCGTGGGTGTCAACGGGTACGACGTCGAAATCCCCATCAGCGAGCACTTGGTTGTGGTGGCCTATGCAGACCGTCCCGGCGTCATTGGCACCATCGGACACATTCTGGGCATGAACAACATCAACATCGGCGGGATGCAGGTGGCCCGCCAGACTGAAGGCGGCCAGGTTCTTGCGCTCCTGACCATCGACAGCTCTGTTCCGCAGCAGGTCCTGGAGGCCATCAAGGCCGGCATCGGGGCCGACATGGTCCGGGAAGTGGATCTGGAGGACTAGGGCTGCAACTGATTTCCATCAGCTGAGTTCGCGTGCCGGCGACACACCTTTGGCACGCAGGCGTGGCCGGTCTGCTTACAATGGCTGGGTCCGGGATTCGGACCCGGCAGCAGGCCGGCCACAACTTTTGCACCTAAAGCCCGGTATTCCCTTGTGTCTTTTGAGGAATTCCGGTCTCTGTGTGCGCGCCCGCAATCAAGGTCTCAGGGAGCCCAATGAACGCCGTCCAAAGGTTCATCAGAAGCCGTGTGCTGCTGCTGACCGCGGCCATTTTGATCGTCGCAATGTGCTTGTCCGTCCTCGTCCAAAGCCAGTCACAGGCTGCTTTGAACCGGACAGTGGATGAGAACTCGCGGGGACTCTACGACATCCTGGTCCAGGCCAAGCCGGACCAGGCCCAAGATGGCGACGGCGGTGCTTTGATCCAGCCGGAAATCGCCAACGGCCAAGGCGGCATCAGCTTTGAGCAGCTGGAGAAGATCCGCACCATGGGCCAAACGGCTGTGGCCGCCCCCATCAGCCTGGTTTCGCGCGTTTCGCAGAACCTGGAGGCTCCCCGCCTCAATGCCATGGACTACCTCGGGTACAACGCCGGCCTGGCCGGAGCCGTGACCGCGGGAGATCCTTCGGCGATGGATTCCAGCAAATGGCCCGCTGCGGAATCGGTGTTGTCCGATACCCCCAAGAAGTACCGCCTGACTGCCTCTGCCACGAGTTCTGACGGTGTGAACCAGCAGACGCTCTTCAAGACCAGCGCAGAGGGCACCTTGGGCAAGGGCCGCTTGATCCAGGAGCAGGCTGCGGGCGGCTCCAACGTCAGGATCGTCGGACCCGAAGGCGAGACCGGCATCAAATTCCCGGCTCCCGCACTTGGCTCCGAGCACAATCTTTTCAACCTCTCGGTGGCGCTGCCCCTGGCCCCTGAGGTGACCGAGTCCGTCGTCGCGGTGGACCCCGCCGCCGAAAGGGCGCTGTTGGGATCCGCAGGCGACTTCCTGGCACCCCTTGAGAAGGCTCCGCCGGCCGATGCGCGTGACGCAGGAGCAATCGGACGCCACTTCGAAAGCCTTTTCACCACAGGCCTCAGCATGGACCAGTTGGAAGAAGGTCCTGACTTTCTGGGCGTCAAGCTCAAGTACTGGGCGCCGCTGATGACCCAGTACCAGCAGGCCAAGCGTGACGGTTTGCTGACTGACGATTCCCAGGCCATCCCGCTGATTGTCCGCTCCGGCACCTCCCTTGACCTGCAGTACTCGGTGAAAATCGAGGAACTGGATGCCAGTGGCAAGGTAGTCAATGAGGTCGGCACGGTGACGCGGAGCCTGGACAAGGATTACCTCCCCTTCGTGTCCAAGTCGCCGTTCGCCCTCGAATGGCCGGGTTCAACAGATCACAGCAAGCTGCTCGGAAGCACGGCTTCCTTCAGCCAAGGCCTGTACAACCCCGCCACCTGGAGCGCGGCGTTTGCAGCAGCCCCCAAGTACAAGGACGGCGACGAAGCTTCCAACGGCGCTTCGGACAAGAGCGCGACGCCGGGGGACTGGGTGACGGTCAACCGCCTGCCTGAGAAGTCCTCCTTCGGTGCCGCCGTGGACCAGACGCAGCGCAAACCAGTCGATGAGCGCTCCTACCGCGAGGACCTGGAAACAGGCAAGAAGCCGGCCGCGCCGCTGCCCATGGTGTACGGCACGTTTGACCCCGCCGACGTCCAGTCAGCAGCCGGGGACGTCAACAAGCTGCCTCTGGGCGGCTACGATCCCACGCCGATGACGCTCACCAAGGACGCTGAGGGCAAGGATGTCGAAGGCACGGAACTGAAGCCTTCGTTGAGCGCTACGGGCCTGGTCAGCCAGTCCGCCGGTGCCATCACCGATTACTACGGTCTAGCCGCAGCCCGTGGCTACGACACCAACGCCGACGTTATTGACGCCGTCCGGGTCAAGGCCTCGGCCGCCGGCAACTGGAAAACGGCCCAGCCCGAGGTTGAGAAGCTGGCCACGCAGATTCGCGGGCTCGGCCTTGAAGCCACAGTCGTTGCAGGTTCCGCGCGCGAAGATGCCAATATCTTTGTTCCCGGCTACAGCAAGGACGACGCCGGCAAGGAATCACCGTTGGGCACCGTCCAGCAGTCCTGGGTCCGCCAGGATGCGGCCGATGCCGTCTCCGGTTCGCTGACCGGTACCAACATCACCTTGCTCTTCCTGACGCTCTTGGGCGCAACTCTCCTGACAGGCGCCTCGACGGTCAGCTACATCCGCCAACGCCGGAGCGAAGCAGGCATTCTCAGGGCGATGGGCTGGACGCAGAAACGCATCCGGTCCTGGGTCCTTGAAGAGTTTGCGGTGGGAGCTGCGGCCCTTGCTGCGGCCGGTCTCGTCCTGAGCCTGCTCAGCTGGAATATTGCCACCGTCATCGTTTCCGTGACCATGCTCATCATCTACAGCGGAGCCGCGCTGCTGGCAGCCCAGCAGCTGCGTCACCGTGTAGTGATCGACCAGGAACCGCAGCACGATGACCGCCTGGTAACGGTCGATTCCCCGTTGACGTTCGCCAACCGGCAGCTCACCACCAACCGGTTCAACTCCATCTCCCTTGCCGTGGCAGTAGGTGTGTTCGGCGCTGCAGTGGGTGCCCTGATCGCCCTGCTGATTGACATCCCCCGCGCAGCCGGTGCCAGTGCTTTGAGTGGCCTGGCAGCTGCAAGCATCGCCTTGCCGAGCGTCATCCTGGCGGTCTTTGGAGTCGTGGTGGGCTTGCTGCTGACCCTTGTGACCGGGCGCTTTGAACTCCATGCCAAGCGGGAGTACCTCGGTACCTTGAAGGCCATGGGCTGGAACCCGGACATGCTGGGCCAGGTCCGCTTCTTCGAGAACGCACTTGTAGGCACAGTGGCTCTTCCCTTGGGCGTCCTTGGCGCCTTGGGGCTGGGACTGCTGCTGGCTCCCTACGCGGCCCTGTGGGCCGGTCTGGCCGGACTGCTGGCCGTAATTTGCTGGATTCCGATTGCAACGAAAGTAGTCAAATGACTGACAAACTCAACCCCGAGCTGGCGGCCACCCCGGAATCCACGGAAGAGTCGCTGCAGACCCGCGCCAACACGATCGTGAAGGCCTCCGACCACGCAACCCCCTTGGAATTGAGCCGCGTGACCATCCACTACGGCGGCGACAAGGGCGGCGCCGAGGAAGTGGACGTCGTTGACGACTTCAACCTCACCCTGCACGCCGGTGAGATGCACTGCATCGCCGGCCGAAGCGGCTCCGGCAAGACCAGCATCTTGACCGTGAGCGCCGGACTGACGCTCCCGACGTCGGGCAAGGTCTTTTGGGAGGGCGTGCCGCTGGACACCATGGGCGATGACGAAATTGCTGACCGCCGCCGCGCGCTCATCGGCTATGTGGACCAGGGCGGCGCCCTGATCGACGGCATGAGCGCCCTGGAGAACGTCCTGCTTCCCGCGGTGCCCGATGGCGAAGTGGAACAGCGGACGGAAATGGCCAAGGACCTCCTGGACCTGGTGGGCCTGGGTCGCCGCATGCGGCACCGTCCCGCGCAGCTCTCCGGCGGTGAGCGCCAGCGCGTCGCCATCGCCCGCGCGCTGATCCTGGGCACCCGTGTGCTGGTAGTGGATGAACCCACGGCCAGCCTGGACCGGGCAGCAGCCAACCGCATTATCGGGATCCTGAAGGACACCACGAGCGATGGCATCGCTGTCCTGGTGGCCTCCCATGACCACGAGCTGGTGCGGCTCAGCGATACGCTGACCGAACTTAACTAAGCTATTTCATCCCAAAAAAAGGTAACTTCTTAGAGTGACGTCTCCAGAGAAATCCCCGTTCTACATCACCACCGCAATCAGCTACCCCAACGGCGTGCCGCACATCGGCCACGCCTACGAGGTCATTGCAACTGATGCCATGGCGCGCTTCAAGCGCCTTGACGGTCATGAAGTGTTCTTCATGACCGGAACGGACGAGCACGGACTCAAGATGCAGCAGTCTGCCGAGAAGGAAGGCATCACTGCCAAGCAACTCGCCGACCGCAACTCGGCTGCGTTCAAGCAGATGAGCCAGGACCTGGGCATCTCCCATGACCGCTTCATCCGCACCACCGACCAGGACCACTACGCCGCCTCGCAGGCCATCTGGAAGAAGATGGAAGCCAACGGCGACATCTACCTGTCCAAATACGAGGGCTGGTACTCCGTCCGTGACGAGGCATACTACGTCGAAGACGACACCGTGGTGAAAGAGGACGGTCTCCGTTACTCCAAGGAGACGGACACGCTGGTTAGCTGGACCGCGGAGGAAAGCTACTTCTTCCGGCTTTCCAGCTACCAGGAAAAGCTCCTTGCCCTTTATGAGGCGCAGCCTGAGTTCGGCGCTCCGCAGTCCCGCTTCAACGAGGTCATCAGCTTCGTCAAGCGTGGTCTCGAGGATCTGTCCATCAGCCGCACCACCTTTGATTGGGGTGTTCCTGTTCCCGGCGATGAGAAGCACGTCATGTACGTCTGGGTTGATGCCCTGACCAACTACCTCACCGGCGTTGGCTACCCGGACGTCGAGTCGGAATCCTTCAAGAAGTTCTGGCCTGCCGACGTCCACGTCATCGGCAAGGATATTTCGCGTTTCCACGCGATCTACTGGCCTGCGTTCCTCATGAGCGCCGGGCTTGAGCTGCCACAGCGCGTCATGATCCACGGCTTCCTCACCAACAATGGCGTGAAGATGTCCAAGTCCCTGGGCAACGTCGTCGCGCCGCAGGACTTTGTGGCGCAGTACGGTTTGGACCAGTGCCGGTACTTCTTCCTCCGCGAAGTTCCGTTCGGTGCGGACGGCAACTACAACCACGAAGCGATCGTGGGCCGCATGAACTCGGACCTCGCCAACAACTTCGGAAACCTTGCCCAGCGTTCGTTGTCCATGGTGGCGAAGAACTGTGAAGGCAAGGTCCCGGTGCCCGGAGAGTTCACGTCGGAGGACACTGCCTTGCTGACGCAGGCAGGGGAGTTGCTGGAAACAGCCCGCTCAGCCTTCGACAAGCAGGAATTCAGCCGCGCGCTGGAAGCCATCTGGACCGTATTGGGCGATACCAACGCTTACTTTGCCGACCAGGCCCCTTGGGTGCTGCGGAAGACCGACATCGCGCGTATGAACACGGTTTTGTATGTCACTTTGGAGGTAGTAAGGATCGTAGCGATCCTCGCCCAGCCGGTCATGCCGTCGTCGTCCGCCAAGCTGCTTGAAGTGCTGGGCCAGGCCGAAGGCGAGGCGAGGCAGTTCGCCGCGCTCGCCACGCCGATCGTTGCAGGCACGCAGTTGCCGGCTCCAGCCCCGATCTTCCCCCGCTTCGAAGAGCCCGCCGAAGCTTAGGACCCTCTCTCACATACCATCCATGAAGAGCAATCGCTCTCTCACTTTCCGACAGTATGACCGCGGGAAGTGAGAGAGCGATTCTCGTTTGGCGTGATGATGTGAGAGAGCGTTGCTGCCTTAGGCGGTGGCCAGACCCTCGACGGGGGAGAGGCGTGCGGCGCGCCGGGCAGGGATCACCGAGGCCAGCAGTCCGGCCACCACGGCCACCCCGAAGACTGCGGCCAGTTGCATCCACGGCACGGCAGGAACAACGCTGGCTACGCCTCCCAGTGTTGCCTGCGCCCCCAGCCATCCGTAGACGATCCCCATGCCTGCGCCCATGATGGCGGCCACGCCGGCGACGAGCACGGCTTCGATGGCCAGCATTCCGCGCAGTTGGCCCCGAGTGAGGCCAAGGGCCCTGAGGAGGGAGTTCTCCCTGGTCCGCTCAAGGACCGAGAGGGACAAGGTGTTCGCCACGCCGATCAGCGCAATCACCACGGCGATACCAAGCAGACCGGTGACAACCAACAAGAGCACATCGATGATGCTGTTGAACGTCACCCGCTCGATCGCGGCCCCACTGACGGTTCGCTCCTGCACCCCCAATGCTGCCGCGATGTCTTTCTGGAGAGCCTGCACCCGGTCCGTTGAGACGGAATCGTCCAGCTTCACCCACACCATGGATGCCGTTTCCGGCAGCGGGGACGCAGCGATGCTGGAGCTTTCCACAAACGCCGGGACGTGGCGGGTCCGCAGCACCTTGGCGTCGAGCGAAACCGTGCCCTCCGCCGTCGAGATGGTCGCAGCACCCTCTGGAGAGTCTTCTGGAAGGTAAACCATGCCCGGGCCCGGCTTCAGGTTGTTATCGCGCAGCACAGACGCTGCATCTGCGGCGGAAAGGCCGTAGATCGTCATGCCGCTGTCCGGTGCGCCGGAATCGCCCAGTGTTCCTAACGGCTGCAGCATGACCGCAGCGCTGACGCCGTCGAGCGCCTTGATCCTCGCCATGGCCTGCCGGTGGTCGACTGAACCATCCACGGCAGTCTGTGCTGAAAGGTCCACAGGGTAGTTCTCGGCCAGGGTGTCGTTGAATGCCTGCCGGGATGTGGCCGCACCCGTCATCATGAGCGATACCAACGTGACGCCGATGAGCAGCGCGGCCGCGGTCGCAGAGGTGCGGGCAGGGTTGCGCGTGGCGTTCACGGCCGCGAGCTTGCCCGGCACTCCCGCGGGTGCGGCGAGCCTGCCGGCCAGGGCAACCACCGTGGGGATGAACAGCGTGGAGCACAGGAGAATACCCACGAAGGAGGCGGCTCCGCCCAGCAGCGCAACGCCCAGCGATACGTTGACGCTGCCGTACACCAGCGCTGCTGCTCCGCCCAGCAGGGCCAACAAGCCCAGCACAAGGCGTACCTTGCCGCGCTTGTTTCGGACGGACGCGTCATCGCTGGGCCGCAAGGCGGCCAGGGGCGCGACGGCGGTAGCCGCCTTGGCGGGAACCAACGCCGCGACCACGGTCAACAACGTTCCTGCCACCAGGCCGGCGATAATGGCCGACGGCGGTACAGCCAGCGTCGCGAAGGCCTGCTCAGGCTGGGACTTGGCCCAGGCAATCAGCCCGGTCATCAAGCCCGTGGCCGCCAGGACGCCCACCACAGAGGAAAGGAAACCGACCACCAGGGCTTCGAGCATGACGGACCCACGGATTTGTGCCCGCCCGGCACCGAGGCAGCGCAGGAGCGCCAACTCCCTGGTCCGTTGTGCCACAAGTACAGAGAAGGTGTTGGCCACCACCAAAGTGGAGACAAGGATGGCCACGCCGGCGAACGCGAGCAGTACGATGGTCAGCTGGTCCTGCCCAGCGCTCAGCATGGCAACAGTGGAGGTCACCTTCTCCTGGGCCGTTTCCAGCACAGGCCCGGTAGCTCCCGCAGCTACCATGCGATGGGTGATGTACTCCTTGGCGGCGGCCACGTCCTCGCCGGCCTTGAGCGAGAACTGCACTCCGGTAAAACCGGAACCCGCGTCCTGGACCGCGTTCAGGACCGATTCGGACGCCACCAACTGCGCTGCCGATGATGAGAAAGGATCATTGGTGGCTTGGATCAGGCCGGTGATGGTCACCTTGGCATTCTTGACAGGTCCCGCCCCGTGCAGCTCAAGCGTGCTGCCAACGCTGAGGCCCAGATGCCCGGCTGTCTTGACGTCGATCACAGCCTCAGAGGCCTTCGAAGGCATGGACCCGGAAGAAAGCACGGCACCTTCCAAGGCTGCGGGCGCCGCATTCCGCAGGCGGCCATACTGCTCTCCGCCGCCGGCCTCGAACGTGACGTACGTGGAACGCTCCGCGTAGCTTTCCTCCACTGCCGGGGAGGAGACGGCAGCCTCCACAGCGGCCGGGGTGAATGCTTCACCGTTCTTGGATGTGGCAACAAGGTCAGCGTTTCGGTACGCCTCACCGATGCTGGCCCCCAAGGAAGCATTCGTGCTCGCACCCACCATCAGCGTGGCGGAGAGGAACATCACGGACAACGTGACGGCGAGGCCGATGGCGATAAACCGCCGGAAGTGCGTCGTCAGTTGGGAAACGGCAACACGCAGCATGCTCAGGCTCCCAGCTTGCCGAGGGCTGCCAGGACGGAGTCCGCGGTGGGATCGTGGATTTCGCCCACCAAGCCGCCGTCGCTCATCAGGACAACGCGGTCGGCATAACTGGCGGCCACGGGATCATGGGTGACCATGATGATGGTCTGGCCCATCTCCTGGCTGCTCCGGCGGAGTAACGCCAGCACTTCGCCGCCGGCTTTGGAGTCCAGGTTGCCCGTAGGCTCATCGCCAAAAACGACGTCGGGACGGGTCAACAGGGCGCGGGCTACTGCTACGCGCTGTTGCTGGCCGCCGGAAAGCTCATGGGGGCGGTGCTTCAGGCGATCCTTCAAACCAAGGGTGCTGACAACGGTATCCAGCCACCCGGCGTCGGCGGTGGTCCCCGCCAAAGCGAGCGGAAGCGTGATGTTCTGCTCGGCCGTCAACGTAGGCACCAGGTTGAACGCCTGAAAAACGAAGCCGATCCTCTCCCGGCGGAGCGCGGTGAGCTGACGGTCGTTGAGGCCGGTCAGTTCGGTGCCCCCCAGGATGATGCGGCCGGAGTCCGCTGTATCGAGGCCGGCCAGGCAGTGCATCAAGGTGGACTTCCCGGAACCTGAGGGACCCATGATGGCCGTGAACTTTCCGGCGTCAAAGCTCACCGACACCTTGTTCAGCGCGGTCACGGTGGTATCGGCGCGGCCGTAGCTCTTGGTCAGCTCGTGGGCCTCGACGGCGGGTCGGGCGTGGGCCTCATCGGACCCTGTGGGTCGATCGGTTCCTGACGGGTGGGAGAGAGGCGTGAAGGTTGTCATGGTTTCACGCTATGTTTTGCTGCACCCCGTCAGGATCGGGCCAAGGGCCCATTGTCCGGTGGGTGCCCTCATACCGTGGTCTGAGGTGCTAGGAGCCGGGGGCTACAACTCCGGTCTCATAGGCGATGACCACCACCTGCACCCGGTCACGGGCACCCAACTTGGCAAGGATGTGCCCCACATGGGTTTTCACCGTGGCCTCGGAGAGAAACAGCCCTGCTGCGATCTCGGGATTCGACTGTCCTTGGGCGATCAGTTGGAACACTTCGCGCTCGCGGGCTGTCAGGCGTTCGACGGCGGCAGCATGCTCGGTCTGCTCAGGCGTCTGTGTCCTCAGCAACGGTGCCACATGGTCCAGCAAACGCCGGGTAGTGGAGGGAGCTATCACCGCGTCCCCACGGTACACGGTGCGGATGGCCTCGAGGAGCTCTTCGGGCGGAGCGTCCTTCAGGAGGAACCCGCTGGCCCCGGCCTGGATGGCGGCCAGTGCATACTCATCCAGGTCGAAGGTGGTCAGCACCACGATCTTGATCTCCGCACGCTGCGAACCGGAGGGTTGTGCCGCCGCCTGTTCCAAGATGCGTCGGGTCGCTTCTATGCCGTCCATCCCGGGCATGCGGACATCCATCAGGACCACGTCGGCGGCGGTAGCCGACAGGGCCTGGACAGCCTCGATCCCATTGCCTGCCTCAGCCACGACTTCGAGGTCCGGCTGCGAATTGATCAGCATGCCAAAACCCGAACGGACCAACTGTTGGTCGTCGACGAGTGCCACCCTGATGGGCGCAGGAAGTTCTGGCATGGCTTAGGCCTCCGAATACGGGATGAAAGCGGACACACGGAAACCGCCGCCCTGCTTAGGGCCTGCGGTCAAAGAACCATCGTAGAGGGAGACCCTCTCACCCATGCCCAGCAAGCCGTTGCCGCCGCCGGGTGCCGGCGGATCAGCGGCGGCGCCCCGGCCGTCGTCGACGATGTCCAGCTGCAGGCCCCGGGCCTGCCACGTCAGGGTGACGCCCGCGGCCGCCTTCGGTCCCGCGTGCTTCATGACATTGGTGAGGGCTTCCTGGATGATGCGATACGCCGTGAGCTCCGCTCCGGCCGGAAGTGCGCGGCGGGGGACGCCGCTCTGTTCAAAAGCCACCTGGAGGGTGGCGGCACGGAACCCGAGGAGGAGTTCATCCAGGTCCGAGAGCCGCGGTTGCGGGCGGGTAGGGGAGTCGTCGTCGGAGCGAAGGACACCCAGCAGCCTGCGCATCTCGCCCAAGGAGTCCCTGCCCGTGGCGGCAATGGTAGCCAGCGCTTCCGTAGCGAGTTCAGGTTTCGCGGCAGCAGCATATCGGGCTCCATCGGCCTGGGTGATGATCACGGACAAGGAGTGCGCCACGATGTCGTGCATTTCCCGGGCAATGTGGGAGCGCTCGTCCGCGGCGGCCAGCTTACGTTCCTGCACATGTTCCACCTCGAGGCGCCGCGTTCGGTCTTCCAGGGCCTGAAGTTGGAGCCTGCGTACGCGTGTGAGGTCGCCAAGGGTCCAGCTCACCAGCACCAGCATCCAGATCAGGACGGTGTACAGCGTGCCGATGGTAAGGCCCATGATTCCCGATTCCACAGTGGTCGAGAACAGCCGGGTGGTCAGCATGACGCCGCCGGCGAGGCCTGCAATCAGGACACTGCGGCTGGCCCACGCAGGCCCATAAGCCGCTGTCGCGTAGATGATCAAGGGAACGGCGATTTGCCCCGCCACGGGTTCGGCGCCCACCGCCCATTGAATCAGGCATACGATGACCACCGCGCCGGCAGCCATGGCAGGTCGGGTGCGCCGCCAAGCCAGGGGGAGCAGGAGGCTGCAGGATAAGAGTGAGAGCCACGGACGGTCAGCGATCAGGTACACCGGGCCAAAGAGGAGGATCAGCAGGCACGTTGCCGTGAGGTCCACGATGAAGCGGTTGATCCGGAACCATTCATATACTGCGTGCCTTCTATCCACGCTTAGACTCTATGCGCTTGTTATCGCGGAGGGCGTCATGCCGCGGTCTGACTCTTTCCGGACATCAGTGTTCGCAGAATGAGACGATTTTGACCAGCATGTGGATTGCTTGGCTAGATAGAGCTATGAGTGCAACGTCCATCAATCTCGCTGTCATCCCTGGCGACGGCATTGGCCCTGAGGTCATCGCCGAAGCCATCAAGGTCCTCGAAAAGGCTGTCGCCGCCGAAGGCGTTGCCCTCGAACTGACCAACTACAAGCTCGGTGCCCAGCACTGGCTTGAGACCGGCGAGACCCTCCCGGACGAGGTCCTGGCCGACCTCCGCACCCGCGATGCCATCCTCTTCGGGGCAGTCGGTGCGGCCCCGGGCGATACCCGCATCCCGTCCGGCATCATCGAGCGCGAAATGCTGCTCAAGCTCCGCTTCAGCCTGGACCACTACGTGAACCTGCGGCCCTCGCGACTGTACGGAACCGTCGGCAGCCCCCTGGCCAACCCCGGCGCCATCGATTTCATCGTGGTGCGCGAGGGGACCGAGGGCCCTTACGTTGGCAACGGCGGCACCCTGCGCGGAGGTACGCCCCACGAGGTAGCCACCGAGGTTTCCCTCAACACCGCCCACGGCGTGGAGCGCGTTGTCCGCGATGCCTTCCGTCGTGCGAACGATCGTCCGCGCAAGCACGTCACGCTCGTCCACAAGCACAACGTGCTGGTTTTCGCCGGGCACTTGTGGAAGCGCACCGTCGAAGCAGTGGCCCAGGAATTCCCTGACGTCACCCACGATTATCTGCACATCGATGCTGCCACCATCTTCATGGTGACCGACCCTTCCCGCTTCGATGTCATCGTCACCGACAACCTCTTCGGCGACATCCTCACCGACCTCGCTGCTGCCGTGACCGGCGGCATCGGCCTGGCGGCATCGGGCAACATCAACATGGACCGCACCGCGCCGTCCATGTTCGAGCCCGTCCACGGCTCCGCTCCGGATATCGCCGGACAACAAAAAGCCGATCCCACCGCGGCCATCCTCTCCGCAGTGCTCCTCCTGGACCACCTTGGCTACACCACGGCGGCCCGAAAGATTGAGGCGGCAGTCGTCGCCGACGTCGAAAGCCGCACCGGCGCGCCGCGCAGCACAGCTGCCATCGGCGATGCCATCGCGGCCGCACTTTAGGCCCATTACGCAGGCGTAAGCTTGTCTTGAATTATTTACCTGCTTCCCTGGTCCATCGCTGAACCACACCCTTTTTGGGGGCCCGGTTCGCCCTGCCAGGTAGCTGACTGTGGAGGAAACATGACTCAGACTGCCCATGGCGTCGAATTCAGCCAGCAGCTTTCGGAAACCCCGAAGTCTGCTGAGGAGCGTGCAGCCGTCCTGGCGAACCCAGGCTTCGGCGACTACTTCACCGACCACACCGCCGTCGTCGACTACAAAGTCGACGCCGATGGCAATGGCGGTTGGCAGAATGCCCGGATTGAGCCCTACGGACCCATCTCCCTGGACCCTTCGGCCGCGGTCCTGCACTACGGCCAGGAAATCTTTGAGGGCCTGAAGGCCTACCGTCACGCTGACGGTTCCGTCTGGACCTTCCGCCCCGAAGCCAACGCTGCGCGCTTGAACAAGTCCGCGCGTCGCCTCGCCCTCCCGGAGCTGCCCGAGGAGTACTTCCTGGGAGCTATCCGCGAACTCGTGCAGGCCGACAAGGAATGGGTTCCGTCCGGCGACGGTGAAGCGCTGTACCTGCGTCCGTTCATGATCGCGACGGAGGCGTTCCTCGGTGTCCGGGCTGCCCGCGAAGTGTCCTTCCGCGTCATTGCTTCCCCTGCCGGCAACTACTTCGGCGGCGAACTCAAGCCCGTTTCCATCTGGATCTCCCGTGAATATGCCCGTGCCGGCCGTGGCGGTACCGGTGCTGCGAAGTGCGGCGGCAACTACGCAGCCTCCCTGATCGCGCAGCAGGAAGCCGAAGCGAACGGGTGCAAGCAGGTACTGTTCCTGGACCACTTCAACGACGACGCCGTGGAAGAACTCGGCGGCATGAATGTCTTCTTCGTCATGAAGGACGGTTCGCTCGTCACTCCTGCCCTCAGCGGCACCATCCTTGAAGGCGTCACCCGGATGTCCGTCATCCAGGTGGCCAAGGACATGGGGCGCGAAGTCACCGAGCGTAAGATCACCCTGGACGAATGGCGCGACGGCGTGGCCTCCGGCGAGATCACCGAGGTCTTCGCTTGCGGTACGGCAGCCGTGATCACACCAATCGGTGTGCTCAAGGACGCCACGGAGTTCATCGGCTCCGAGGACGCAAAGGCCGGCGACACCACCATGGCTATCCGCCAGCAGCTTCTGGGCATCCAGACCGGAACCGTCGAGGACACCCACGGCTGGCTGACCCGCCTGGTGTAGCCTCCGGACGTCCCGAAACGCCACCGCACGACGGCGGCCCTTCACTTGGTTATCAAGCGGAAGGGCCGCCGTTCTGCTTCCCGGACGCCCGCTCACTTCCCTGGGGTTTGAGGTGGACGCTCTAGCAGGTTCCTAGGGTTTGAGGTGGACGCTCTATCAGGTTCCTGGGGTTTGAGGTGGACGCTCTATCACGTTCCAAGGGTTTGAGGTGGACGCTCTATCACGTTCCAAGGGTTTGGGGTGGCGCTCGCTCACGGGTTGAGGCCTGCTGCTGTGTTGTCTCTTCGAATCGATCCACTCTTGAGACTCTGTGAGAGAGGATCGGCGGGAAGGGCGTGGGATGTGAGAGAGGATCGGCGGGAAGGGCGTGGGATGTGAGAGAGGATCGGCGGAGGTGCCAAGATGGGAGAGTGACTTCAGAATCAATGGCGGCTGCAGATAATTCTCAAAGCGACGGCAGCTCTTCCCTGCGTCGCAGCAGCGACCTAACCCGCTTCCGGTTGGCCCCCAACCCCGGCCCCATGAGTCTGGACGGCACCAACTCGTACATCATTGGCGCGCCGGGCTCCGGCCATGTGGCTGTGGTGGACCCGGGACCGGCCGACGAACGGCATCTGGCCGTACTCGCAGCGGCGGGCACCGTAGATGTGGTGCTGATCACCCACCGCCATGCGGACCACACTGAGGCCTCGGCCCGCTTCCATCAGCTGACAGGGGCTCCGGTCCGGGCTGCCTCTGCGGAGCATTGTCACGGAGGCGAGCCACTCACGGACGGCGAGGTCCTCACGGCAGGCGGCGTTGAAATCCGCGTCGTTGCAACGCCGGGCCACACTTCCGACTCGGTCTGCTTCCATCTCCCGGGCGACGGGCCGGTCGGCTCCGTCCTTACCGGGGACACCATCCTGGGGCGCGGCACCACTGTTTTGGACTACCCGGATGGCCGGTTGGGGGACTATCTCGCAAGCCTGGACAGGTTGGAAGCCCTCGGTCCCGCAATCCTCCTGCCTGCCCATGGCCCGGTACTCCCTGCTTTGGACGAGAAATGCCGGGAGTACCGGGACCACCGGGAACAGCGCCTTGACCAGATCAGGGCGGCCCTGAAAAACCTGGGGCCGGACGCCTCGATATCCGCCGTCACCGACGCCGTCTATCCCGACGTCGACCCTTCCGTCAGGTGGGCGGCGGAGACTTCCGTGGCAGCGCAACTTGATTACCTCCGGAGCTAAGCCCGGACTGTAGGCTTGAGCCCATGCGTATCGCCCGGTTTGTAGTTGATTCTGATCCCCTTTACGGCGTTGTTGAAGGCGAGCCCGGCAGTGAGGAAATCACTGTCATTAACGGCGACCCGTTCTTCAACGGCGTCGAACGTACACATGTGAAGCACAAGCTCGAGGACGTGCGGCTCCTAGCGCCCATCATTCCCCGCAGCAAAGTGATTGGCGTCGGCCGGAATTTCGCCGAGCACGCAGCGGAGCTCGGCAACGAAGTTCCCCAGCAGCCCTTGTTGTTCCTGAAGCCCAACACCTCGGTGATCGGCCCGAACGACCCCATCATCCTCCCTGAGTTCTCGGAGGAGGTCTCCTTCGAAGCCGAGCTGTGCGTGGTCATCGGCCGCATCTGCAAGGACGTCCCGGAGGATCGCGCGGACGACGTCATTTTCGGCTACACCTGCGGCAACGACCTCACCGCCCGCGATGTCCAGAAGACGGACCTCCAGTGGGCCCGTGCCAAGGGCTTCGACACCTCCGCGCCGCTGGGCCCGTGGATCGAAACCGAGCTCGACCACGAAGACCTGTCCATTCAGGGACGGCTGAATGGTGAACTCCGCCAGGACGGCAGCACCAGCCAGATGATCCGCGGCGTCCGCGAACTCGTCTCGATCGTTTCCCACGCCTTCACGCTCCTTCCGGGCGACGTCATCATGACCGGTACCCCGGCAGGCGTCGGCCTGGTCAGCGAGGGCGACCGTTTTGAGGTGGAGATCGAAGGCATCGGACGCCTGTCCAACCCGGTGGTTCGCCGCTAGGCTCCCAGCGAAACTTCAAAAAGCCAGGTTCGACGGCGGCACTGACCTTTCGCACGAACGGTCAGTGCCGCCGTCGGGCGCTTCCAGCCGGGAAACCGGGGCGGCGCCAAGCGGTAAAGTTGGAACCACTATGACTACTGCTTCTGCGTCGAACGCTGCCTCCAGCGCCATCCCTGCCGTCAACGCCGAGACTCCGGTCCGCGTCCGTTTCTGCCCGTCGCCGACGGGAACGCCGCACGTTGGCCTGATCCGCACCGCCCTGTTCAACTGGGCGTATGCGCGCCACACTGGCGGCAAACTGATCTTCCGCATCGAGGATACCGACTCTGCCCGTGACAGCGAGGAGAGCTACCACCAGTTGCTGGATGCCCTCAAGTGGCTCGGGATCAACTGGGACGAGGGCGTAGAGGTCGGCGGCCCGCACGAGCCGTACCGCCAGTCCCAGCGCGGCGACATCTACCAGGACGTCATCGCCAAGCTTAAGGCCGGGGGACACGTCTATGAGTCCTACTCCACGCCGGATGAGATCGAGGCCCGCCACAAAGCCGCAGGCCGCGACCCGAAGCTCGGCTATGACGGATTTGACCGTCACTTGACCGAGGAACAGCTGGCACAGTTCAAGGCCGAAGGCCGCGAGGCTGTCCTGCGTCTCCGCATGCCGGACGAGGACCTGACCTTCAACGACCTCGTCCGCGGCGAGATCACGTTCAAGGCCGGTTCCGTTCCCGACTTTGCAGTTGTCCGTGCCAATGGCGCCCCGCTGTACACCCTGGTGAACCCGGTGGATGACGCACTGATGGGGATCACCCACGTCCTGCGCGGCGAGGACCTGCTGAGCTCCACCCCGCGCCAGATCGCACTGTACCGTGCGCTCTACGCCATCGGTGTTGCCGAGTACATGCCGGAGTTCGGCCACCTGCCGTACGTCATGGGCCAGGGCAACAAGAAGCTCTCGAAGCGTGACCCCGAGTCCAGCTTGTTCCTGCACCGCGAGCGTGGCTTCATCCCCGAGGGCCTGCTCAACTACCTGTCCCTGCTTGGCTGGTCGCTGAGCGCAGATGAGGACATCTTCACCGTGGAACAGCTCGTGGCCAACTTCGACATCCACGATGTCCTGGGCAACCCGGCCCGCTTCGATATCAAGAAGGCCGAGGCCATCAACGGAACGCACGTCCGTCTGCTGGCGCCGGAAGACTTCAAAGAGCGTTTGGCCCCTTACCTCCGTGCTGCCGGGTTGGTAGGGGAGATCCTCACACCGCGGCAGGAAGAGATTCTTGCCGAGGCCGCCCCGCTGGTGCAGGAACGCATCACCCTCCTCGGTGAGGCTCCTGAGATGCTGGCGTTCCTGTTCAAGGCCGACGACGCCATTGACGTAGCAGATGACGCCCGGAAGGGACTCCCTGCCAACCTGGACGAGGTCCTCGACGCCGCCCTGGCAGCGCTGGAGCCCATCGAGGAGTGGACGGCTGAGAACATCCAGACGGCGCTGAAGCAGGCTCTTGTGGAGGACTTGGGCATCAAGCCCCGGGCCGCCTTCGGGCCTGTGCGCACGGCCATCTCCGGCCGCCGCATCTCTCCGCCGCTGTTCGAATCCATGGTGATCCTTGGTAAGGATTCATCCCTGGCCCGCGTTCGCGCTTTCCGCGGCTAAGGGCGGCTTCAGTCATGGCAATCGCAAGCTCCTTCGGCACTATCCGCGGTGTCCTCTTCGACATCGATGACACCCTGGTGGACCTTGAGTACGCCATGACCACAGCCTTGCGTGACGTCAGCGAACATCTCCTGCCCGGCCTGGACCAGGCCGGGTGGGTGAAGTTCGGCCGCATTTTTACGCACGAGACCACGCACTTCTATGACCGTTACCTGGCCGGCGAGCTGACGTTCAATGAACAACGGCTGCTTCGCGGCAGGGCTGCGTTGGGTCACTTCGGTGTGGAACTTGGTGAGGGCGACGAGTCCCAGGCCTGGGTCTCGGAGTACCACCAGCGCCAGACGGCATACGTGAGGGCCTTCGACGACGTCGGAGAGGTACTGGATGCACTCGACGCCGCGGGCATTCCCTATGGAGCGGTGAGCAATAACGTGCACGATTACCAGCGCGCCAAGTTGGACGGTGCAGGTCTTTCCAGGATCAAGGTTTTGGTGGGCACAGATACTGTTGGCGTGCCCAAACCGGATCCTGCCATTTACCTCGAGGGCGTGCGCCTCCTGGGCACGGCGGCGGGCGAGACGCTCTACGTGGGGGATAACAGGCTGCTCGACGCTGATGGCGCCACGGCGGCAGGGTTGATCGGCGTGTGGCTCAACAGGACCGGAGAAGTTGTGGAGGAATTCACCGGACGCCAAGTGGACTCCCTGACACGCTTGCTTGCCACCGTCCCAAGCGCCGTTGAGGGTACGCATCCAGCGGCGCGAATCATGTGATGCAGGTAACGCCTTCCCGATTTGTGCAGGTGGCAAGACTCCGGTAGAGTCATTACTCGTGCTGAGGGGCACGGAGGGAAAAGCTGAGGGAAACCGAAGCGATGAACTCCGGTCCGAAAGTCACTTTGGGATATGGTGTAATTGGCAACACTACGGTTTCTGGTACCGTCATTCTAGGTTCGAGTCCTGGTATCCCAGCTCTGAAAATCCGCGTGAATACGCCGGAAATTTGGAACCTCCAAGTCGCTGAAGCGATTTGGAACGGAGCTGAAAGTATGAAATACTCATTCAGCTTGATCGCCGGAAACGGCGACAAAAGTGCAAGGCCCCATCGTATAGCGGCCTAGTACGCCGCCCTCTCACGGCGGTAACGCGGGTTCGAATCCCGCTGGGGTCACCACTGAATCCCCCGGAACTACGGTTCCGGGGGATTTCTTTTTGCCTTCGTTGTGCCCATAACGCCTGCCGGGCGCCCGGGACGTGGGTCGGGCTGGCATGATGATGCTGTGACCGCAAACGAAGACCCGGCAGCTATCCGGCGAACCCCCGTACCTCAAGGTGCGGCAGCCGCCGTCGAGGCCTTGGAAGCTGCCCGCGCGGAGCTTGCGGCCACCACCCTTCCCCTGGCCGTGCCGGAGGCCCCGGAAGCCCGTCAATGGATCCGCGATTCCCTCGCACAACTCGACGACTACATCATTCCCCGTTACCGCAGCCTGGATGCGCCGCTGTTGGCCGTCGTTGGTGGTTCCACAGGCGCGGGGAAGTCCACGCTGGTCAACGCGCTGGTGGGTTATCCGGTAACCAGGGCAGGCGCCATCAGGCCCACCACACGCCAACCCATCCTCCTGCACCACCCCAACGACGCCGGATGGTTTGAAGGCCACAGGATACTTCCCAGTTTGGACCGCATCCGAGGGACCGTGTCAACAAATCCGAGGCCTGCCAACCAGGCAGGTGCCGCGCCGGACGCCCACGCGATCACATCATTGGTGTTGGTGGGCCATGACGCCGTGCCGCAGGGCATAGCCCTCCTGGACGCGCCGGACGTCGACTCGATCTCAGATGACAACCGCAGGCTCGCTGGACAGTTGCTTGCGGCCGCGGACCTCTGGGTATTCGTCACCACGGCCAACCGCTACGCCGACGCCGTCCCCTGGCGGCTGCTCCTGGATGCGGCCTCTCGTGACATCACCGTAGCCGTGGTGTTGGACCGCGTGCCCCCGGCCGCGGAAGAAGAAGTCAGGACTGACCTTAAAGCCATGCTGGACCGGCAGGGGCTCAGTGGGGCGGAGCTTTTCGTCGTTCCTGAAAGTGCCTTGGACGGGCTGGGAATGCTGCCGGAGGAATCGGTGTCAGCTCTGCGCCAATGGCTGGGTGCCTTGGCAGCGAACGCAGCTGGAAGGGCGGACGTCGCACGGCGGACTCTTAATGGAGCTGTCAAAGCCGTCAGCGTCCGCTTGGAGGGCATCGCCGCAGCGGCATCAGCCCAGGATGCTGCTGCGCACGAACTCCACACCACCTGCGTCCAGGAGTATGAGCTGGCCCTTTCCCGCATTCTTGCGGCCACCAAGGACGGTGCACTGCTCCGCGGAGAGGTACTGGCGCGATGGCAGGACTTTGTGGGCACTGGAGAATTCTTCCGGGCATTGGAGCAAAACATCGGGCGTATGCGGGACCGTGTGGGCGCTTTCTTCCGCGGAGAGCCGGCTCCCGCGGTGAAGGTGGAGACCGCCATCGAGACCGGGCTGCAGGCAGTAATCCTGGACGAGGCCGCCACTGCAGCAGAAAACGTGGACCGGCGCTGGCGTGCTGACGCTGCGGGCCGCCACCTCCTTGGCTCCGATGATCTTTCAGGGACCAGCGAGGGTTTCGACGCGAAATCTGCCGCTGCCATTCGGACCTGGCAGGAAGGCCTGATGGAGATGATCCGCACCCAGGGGCAGGGGAAACGGACCCAGGCCCGTTGGTTGTCCTTTGGCGTCAACGGCCTGGGCGCTGCGCTCATGGTGGTGGTGTTCTCCATGACCGCAGGCTTGAGCGGGCTGGAGATTGGCATCGCCGGCGGCACGGCGGTAGTCGGCCAGAAGCTGTTGGAAGCCGTATTCGGCGAGGACGCCGTGCGTCGCCTGGCGCAGCAGGCGCGGGATGACCTGCATACGCAGTGCCAACGGCTGCTGGACGATGAACGGCTGCGTTTCCTCGACCGCCTTGAAGCGGCACATCCAAGCTCAGGGAACCAGCTGGCCCAGCACGCCAAGATCCTCCGCCGCCTGGCGGGGGCCGCATGAGCCGCCACGGCCAGGTGCGCGAGGCATCCCAACTGCAGCGGCGGCTCGAGGCGCTGAATACGGCCCGTGAACTCGCTGAAGGCGTGCTTCCGGACGACAACCTGCAATCTGTCTACGACGTCCTGGAGCGTGCCACCTCCAGGCGTTCATTGTCGGCCGGCCACACCGTGGTGGGTTTTTTCGGGGCCACGGGCAGCGGTAAGTCTTCATTGTTCAACGCAGTGTCCGGCAGCGGGCTCGCCACCGCGACAGCACGACGCCCCACGACTTCAGCGCCCCTGGCGGGAATTTGGGGTGAGGACGGCAGCGGCCCGTTGCTCGACTGGCTGGACGTCAAGGAACGGCATACGTTGCCACCTGTCCCGGGGCTGGCCGACGCAGACACGGGCCTGGTCCTCCTTGACCTGCCGGACTTCGACTCCACCAGGGTGGAAAACCGCGAGATCGCCCAGCGCATGGTTGGCATGGTGGATGTCCTCGTCTGGGTCCTGGACCCGCAAAAGTACGCTGATGCCGCCGTGCATAATGACTTCCTTCGGCCCATGGCCTCCCACGGCGCCGTCACCCTGGTGGTGCTGAACCAGGTGGACAGGCTCAACGCAGCGGATGCTTCTGCTGTGATGCAATCGCTGGAGGGCATCCTGGAGCGTGACGGGCTGGGGACAGTCCGCGTGGTGGGTGCCTCAGCTTTAACCGGCGACGGCGTCCCTGCCGTCCGTGCTGCCATCAGGAACGTCGTGGTCCAACGCGAGGCAACAACGCGGAGGCTGGCGGCCGACGTCGTCAAAGCCGGCGCGGAACTCGCCGAGGCGTCCGGCGACGGTGAAGCCCGCGGCATCACTGCAGGCGCCAAGGCGCGGCTTGCGTCTGAACTGGCGACGGCGGCCAACGTGCCGGTGGTGGTGGACGCAGTCCAGCGGTCCTTCAAGAGGGAGTCGGCCCGCAGGACCGGATGGCCCGTGACGCGCTGGCTGCTGCGCTTCCGTCCGGATCCCTTGCGGAGGCTGAACCTGCGGCGGGAGGACACCAGGCCCGAACTCAGCCGGACATCGTTGCCGCCCGCCGGTGCTCCGGAGCGGGCGCGCACCGATGCTGCGGTCCGGGATTTTGCGGACGACGCATCCGCCGGGGCACCGGGACCATGGCGGGCAACAATCCGCGCCGTGGCTAGGGACGGCCGGGAGCAGTTGCCCGATGCCTTGGATCAAGCCATCGCCGGTACTGACCTGAAGGCCACGCAGCGGCCACTGTGGTGGGCGTTGTTCAACACCCTCCAATGGCTGGCGCTTGTCCTGGCCGTTGGGGGCCTGGGGTGGCTGGGGGTGTTGGCCGCTCTCGGTTACTTCCAAATGCCGGTGCCCGAGGTTCCCCGAACGGAAGGGTGGCCGTGGCCTACCCTCATGGTCGCCGGGGGAGTTGGGCTGGGGATCGTCCTTGCCATAACTGGAAGGATTCTTGGAGGCTGGGCTGCGCGCATCAGGGCGTCGGGGGCAGCGAAACGCTTGAAGTCCGCGGTGGCATCAGTTGCCGAACAGAGGATCGTGGAGCCTGTTGAGGTGGAAATTACGCGCTTGAAAGCGTTCAACGCCGCGCTGAAGGCGGCCCGCTCCAAGTGAAGGAGTGCAGCTTAGAGGGCCGCGGCCGCATCCCGGACTTTGATGAGGGTGCGCAGGTTCCTGGTGGTGGTGCCGGCTTTGTAGCGGGCTTTGGCGGAGAGTTTGCTGAACGGGCTGTCCAGGGTGCCGCCGGCGGGTGCCAGCCACGCTGACGCTTCAGGGCCCAGCCGTACCTGCTCCACGCCGTCCAGGGCAGCACCTGCTTCAAAGAGTTCATCAAGCATCGCAGTATCGGAGGCCAGGGTGATGTAGCTGTGGGTGGTTTTGTCATCAGCCGGGTAGGGGCAGGCCTCCACGAGGTCGGCCACCCTTGCTGCTGTGAGGACCACTACCCAGGCGTCGTAGCCGAAGGTCTTCCGCAGGCACTGCTCGAACTGCGTCTTGACCTCATGAGCCTTGAGCTCGCTCTGCAGCACGACGTTTCCACTGGCCAGGAGGGTTTTGACCTTGGCGAACGGGTAGTCCTGGAGTGCAGCCTTGAGGTCGGCCATCTTGATGTTGATGCCACCAACATTGATGCCGCGGAGGAAGACGGCGTAGTTGTCCATGCCGGGCCTAATCGTTGTTCTTTCGCAAGGCTTCCGTCAGCACCCGGGCGGCGTTGCAGACTACTTCGGCGTGCAGGCGGCCCGGCTGGCGGGTAAGCCGCTCAATGGGACCCGAAATCGACACGGCCGCAATGACCCGGCCGGACGGTCCACGAACGGGGGCAGAGACCGACGCGACCCCGGGCTCGCGTTCGCCGAGGCTCTGACCCCAGCCCCGGCGTCGTACTCCTGCCAGCACGGTGGGCGTAAAGCGGGCGTTTTGCAGCCCTTCAAGAAGGCGGTCGTGGTCCTCCCACGCCAGCAGGACCTGGGCGGCGGAGCCGGCCTTCATGGACAGCTGGGTGCCGACCGGGATGGTGTCGCGCAGGCCGATGGGGCGTTCGGCTGATGCGACGCAGACGCGCCAATCGCCCTGCCTGCGGAAAATCTGGGCACTTTCACCGGTCGCGTCGCGCAACTGGATCAGGACCGGTCCCGCAGAAGCGATCAGCCGGTCTTCGCCTGCAGCGGAGGCCAACTCCACGAGCCTGCTGCCCAGGACAAAGCGTCCCTGGATGTCGCGGCTCACCAGCCGGTGGTGGACCAGCGCCAGCGCGAGGCGGTGAACCGTAGGCCGGGCAAGGCCCGTAGCCGCTACAAGTTGGGCGAGTGTCGTGGGCCCGGCCTCGAGGGCATCGAGTACCTGGGCCGCTTTATCAATGACACCGACTCCACTAGAATTGTCCATGTAATGATATTGCCGTCTCAATATCTGAGATGCAAGTTCTTTCGCTGGCCTATTTCGCAGCGATGCTGCTTCAGTGGATCAAGAACAACGCAACAAGCCAACGCAGTGAAGGGAGCAAGGCCGTGGGAAAGACACTGGCCGAGAAAGTCTGGGACGCGCACGTAGTGCGCAAAGGTGAAGGCGAAGGAGCCAACGCCCAGCCCGATCTTCTCTTCATCGACCTTCACCTGGTACATGAAGTGACCTCACCGCAGGCCTTTGAAGGCCTGCGTTTGGCCGGCCGGCAGCTGCGCCGCGTTGACCTCACCATTGCCACGGAGGACCACAACACCCCCACGCTGGACATCGACAAGCCTATAGCCGACCTCACCAGCCGCACCCAGATTGAAACCCTGCGTGCCAACTGCAAAGAATTCGGGGTCCGCCTGCACTCCCTGGGAGACAAGGAACAGGGGATCGTGCACGTGGTCGGCCCGCAACTGGGCCTGACCCAGCCGGGCATGACAGTGGTCTGCGGCGATTCCCACACCTCAACCCACGGGGCCTTCGGCGCGTTGGCCATGGGTATTGGTACGTCCGAGGTTGAGCACGTCATGGCAACGCAGACGCTGTCCCTGAAGCCGTTCAAGACCATGGCAATCAACGTCGAAGGCACCTTGCGTCCCGGCGTGACGGCCAAGGACATCATCCTCGCGGTCATTGCCAAGATCGGCACAGGCGGCGGGCAGGGATACGTCCTGGAATACCGCGGCTCGGCCATTCGCGCCCTGTCCATGGACGCCCGCATGACCATCTGCAACATGTCCATCGAGGCAGGCGCACGCGCAGGCATGGTGGCCCCGGACCAGACCACCTACGACTACATGCAGGGCCGCCCGCACGCACCAGAAGGTGCTGACTGGGACGCCGCGGTCGAGTATTGGAACACGCTCCACACCGACGCCGACGCCGTCTTTGACGTTGAGGTGGACCTGGACGCGGACACCCTGGAGCCGTTCGTGACGTGGGGTACCAATCCCGGCCAGGGCGTTTCCCTCTCGGCGAAAGTGCCCTCTCCGGAGGACTTCGGTGATGAGAACGCCAAGGCCGCAGCCGAGCGGGCGCTCCAGTACATGGGCCTGGAAGCCGGCACGCCCATGAAGGACATCCGTGTGGACACGGTCTTCCTGGGATCCTGCACGAACTCCCGGATTGAGGACCTCCGCGTTGCCGCCGACATCATCCGCGGCCGTGAGAAGGATCCCAACGTCCGTATGCTGGTGGTCCCCGGATCGGCCCGTGTCCGGCTGGAGGCCGAAGCCGAGGGACTGGACAAGGTCTTCAAGGAATTCGGGGCTGAATGGCGCTTCGCCGGCTGCTCCATGTGCCTGGGCATGAACCCGGACCAGTTGGAGCCGGGGGAGCGCTGCGCGTCGACGTCAAACCGCAACTTTGAAGGCCGCCAGGGCAAGGGAGGCCGCACGCACTTGGTCTCACCCGTCGTTGCCGCAGCCACGGCTGTGCGCGGCACGCTGAGCTCGCCGTCGGACCTGGAGTCCGTCCCGGCAGGCAGCCTGACCGGAACCGCAGTCTAGGAGGATCACCATGGAAGCATTCACTACCCACACCGGCATCGGCGTGCCGCTGCGCCAAAGCAACGTGGACACCGACCAGATCATCCCTGCTGTCTACCTCAAGCGCATCACGCGGACAGGCTTCGAAGACGCACTCTTCGCCGCCTGGCGCAAGGATGATTCCTTTATCCTCAACCAAGCCCCGTTCAATGCCGGTTCGGTCCTGGTGGCCGGGCCGGACTTCGGCACGGGTTCATCCCGCGAGCACGCCGTCTGGGCGCTGAAGGATTACGGTTTCAAAGCCGTACTGTCTTCCCGCTTTGCCGATATCTTCCGGGGAAACTCCGGCAAACAGGGCCTGCTCGCCGCGCAGGTCGCGCAGGATGACATTGAGCTCATCTGGAAAGTGCTGGAGAACGCTCCGGGCACCGAAGTCAAGGTTGACCTTGTCAGCAAGACCGTGGAGTGCGGCAACATCGTGGCTCCGTTCGACATTGACGACTACACCCGCTGGCGCCTCCTGGAAGGCCTCGATGACATCGGCCTGACACTTCAGCATGAAGAAGACATCACCGCCTACGAGGCCACGCGTCCTTCCTTCAAGCCCAAGACGCTTCCTGCGAAGGTTCAAGCTGGATAGCGCCGCCGTTTGAGGCCGCAAGCTGCAGATTAAGGACCGGTGGGCACCCTGTGGGAGTGCCTGCCGGTCCTTTTTCGTCAACGTTCAACTGATGGCTGAAGCTCGCGGCGCCGGGTGCGTCCATTTCGGTTCGGTAACGCGAGCTTCTATGCTTAGCTGGAGCCTTTGTAAGTTTGGGGGGCGAGTAGTCGTGAGGAAACCGGTATAGATGAGTAGTGTTCTGACAATCCGCGGTGGCGTCCCCTTAACAGGACGAGTGACCGTTCGCGGTGCCAAGAACCTGGTGCCCAAGGCCATGGTGGCGGCGTTGCTGGGCAGCGAACCATCGGTGCTGAGGAACGTGCCGGAAATCAAGGACGTAGAGGTTGTTACCAGCCTGCTGCAGTTGCACGGCGTGACAGTAGTGAAGGATCCGGTCACGGGTGACCTTACCCTTGACCCCAAGGATGCAAAGACTGCGTCCAGTACCGCCATTGACGCCCACGCCGGGGATTCCCGTATTCCCATCCTGCTGTGCGGGCCCCTGATCCATGCCATTGGCGAGGCCTTCATCCCTGACCTGGGTGGCTGCAAAATTGGCGACAGGCCCATCGATTACCACCTGAACGTGCTTCGCCAGTTTGGTGCAGTAGTGGAAAAGCGCCCGGGCGGTATCCACATCTCCGCACCGCACGGCCTCCATGGCGCCAAGATCTCCCTTCCGTATCCATCGGTTGGTGCCACGGAGCAGGTGCTGCTGAGCGCAACGCGGGCTGAAGGCATCACTGAACTCATCGGTGCCGCAACTGAGCCCGAGATCATCGACCTCATTGCTGTCCTGCAGAAGATGGGCGCCATTATCAGCGTCCAGACTGACCGCACCATCAGGATTGAAGGCGTCAGGGATCTCCGCGGGTACAACCACCGTGCTCTCCCGGACCGCAACGAGTCCGCGTCCTGGGCGTCCGCTGCGTTGGTGACCAGGGGCGACATCTTCGTTGAAAGCGCGTCGCAGCGGGACATGATGACCTTCCTGAACACCTACCGCAAAGTGGGTGGCGGTATGGACATCGGCGACGACGGCATCCGCTTCTACCACCAGGGCGGAAAGCTGTCCCCGTTGGTCCTGGAAACGGATGTCCACCCCGGTTTCATGACGGACTGGCAGCAGCCCCTGGTCGTGGCCCTGACACAGGCAGAAGGCGTGTCGATCGTCCACGAGACCGTCTACGAAAACCGGTTCGGGTTCACCGATGCGTTGGCCCGGATGGGCGCGAACATCCAGGTGCATCGCGAGTGTCTGGGCAGTGTCCCGTGCCGGTTCGGACAGCGGAACTTCCTTCACTCCGCCGTCATCTCAGGACCAACCCCGCTCCGGGGTACCGACATCGACATCCCGGACCTTCGAGGCGGCTTCAGCCACCTCATCGCGGCGCTGGCAGCCACTGGTACCTCCAGGGTGACGGGCATCGACATCATCAACCGCGGTTACGAGCGCTTTACCGAGAAGTTGGCCGGCCTGGGCGCAGACTTCGATATCACCACCACCAAGTAGCGGGGGATCCCTTGAAGGAATCGGCCAAGAGCCGTGCCACGTTCGTGCTGCTGGCGGGCATCGCACGCCCATTGATGAACCTCCTGATGGCCAAAAAGTGGGAAGGTGTCGAGAACCTTCCGTCCGGCGGTTTCATTGCGGCGCCAAACCACTGCACCGAGATCGACCCCATCGTGATCGGGCACCTGGTCTACAACCAGCAGCGTCCGCCGCACTTCCTGGCGAAGAAGGGCCTCTTCAAGGTGCCCGTGCTCGGGGCCTTGCTGAACGCCACCAAACAGATACCCGTTGAACGCTCGACGGCGGGAGCGAACCACTCGCTGCAGGTCGCCAAAGAGGTGGTGGATGCCGGCGGTGCCATCATTATCTATCCCGAAGGCACCCTGACCCGCGATCCCGACCTTTGGCCCATGAAAGGGCATACAGGGGCCGCCCGGCTTGCCCTGCAGACCGGTGCGCCCGTCGTGCCCATGGCGCACTGGGGTGCGCAGGATGTCCTCCCGCGCTATGCCAAGCGGTTCCACCTTTTCCCGCGCAAAACGGTTCGGGTCCTTGTCGGGAAACCGGTGGACCTCAGTGCCTTCGCGGACCGGCCCATGGACCGCGCCACGCTGACTGAGGCAACCGAGGTCATCATGGACGCCATCACCGCTCTGCTGTCCACACTGCGCAACGAGCCCGCTCCCGCCGAACGCTGGGATCCGGCTGTTCACAAACAGTCAAAGCACGGACGTTTCGTTGAGCGCGGATCCTCCGAGGCGCCGGAACCGGAGGACGGTAAGTGACCATTCTCCAGAGCCACGTCCACGCACCGGACATCGTGGCGGTTTTGGGTGCCGGATCGTGGGGCACCACGTTTGCCAAAATCCTCGCAGACGCCGCTGAGGCTGCCGGCGCTGAACGCAGCATCCGGATCTGGGGCCGCCGTCCCGAAGTGGTGGAGCAGATCAATTCGCTGCATCGCAATGCCCAGTACCTGAAAGACATTGAGCTTCCCGCGACCATCACTGCGTCCACGGACGTGGCGGAGGTGCTGAAGGACGCCACGCTGGTGATCCTCGCCGTTCCGGCCCAATCCTTGCGTCCGCAACTGGGCGAGTGGAAGCCATTGCTGGCCCCCGATGCCGTGGTGGTGTCCCTGATGAAGGGTCTGGAGTTGGGGACTGATGCGCGGATGAGCGAGGTCATTGCGCAGGAACTGGGGCTTACCGCGTCCCGTGTAGCAGTGGTTTCCGGTCCCAACCTGGCGATGGAAATCGCCAGGGAGCAACCGACTGCGTCCGTGGTTGCCTGCAGCGACGCTGATACCGCCGCAGCGATCGCGTTGTCCTGCACCGCGCCGTACTTCCGTCCGTACACCAGTACGGACGTTGTTGGTGTTGAGATCGGCGGAATCGTCAAGAACGTCATTGCCCTTGCCGTGGGCATCTGCGAAGGCCGGCAGATGGGCGACAACACCAAGGCTTCGGTGATCACCCGGGGACTCGCAGAGACCTCCCGCCTCGCCCTGGCGCTCGGCGGTGAAGCCCACACTATGGCCGGCCTGGCCGGCTTGGGCGACCTTGTGGCTACCTGTTCATCGGCGTTGTCGCGCAATCACACTGCCGGCCGGTTGCTCGGAGAAGGACTCAGCCTGGAACAGGTCGCAGAACAGATGACGCAGACCGCCGAAGGCATCAAGTCCGGCCCTGCGGTGCACGAGCTTGCCGGCAAGTTGAACGTTGAAATGCCCATTACGGCAGCCGTGGTAGCGGTGCTTGAAGGCAGAATGTCCGTTGATGACCTGGGACCACGTTTGCTGGCCCGGGCACTGAAGTCCGAAGGCGACTACTGATGGTGACAGATCACTCCACCCCTGCGACCGGCCGCCCCCGCGTAGCGGTTCTCTTTGGCGGGCGCTCCAGCGAACATGCCGTTAGCTGCGTCACCGCGGCGGGCGTCATGGGGGCCATCGATAAGAGCAAGTACGAGGTCATTCCCATTGGCATCGCCAAATCAGGACAGTGGGTCCTGGCCTCGGGTGACACCAGTCAGTGGTCCTTGAGTTCCGCAGCGCTTCCTGAGGTGGCGCCGTCGGGAAAGACTGTGACGTTGGCCGAAGTGGGCGGTGAGCACCAGCTGATCGTGACCCAGCCCAATGCCGTGCCACAGGAGCTGGGCTCCGTGGACGTAGTGTTCCCGCTGCTTCACGGGCCGTGGGGCGAGGACGGAACCATCCAGGGCCTCCTGGAACTCTCCGACACACGTTACGTTGGCGCCGGAGTTCTGGCCTCCGCAGTGGGGATGGACAAGCACTACATGAAAGTGGTGTTCGAGTCCGCGGGGTTGAGCGTTGGGCCGTACATTGCAGTGACGGACCGCCAGTGGCTGACCGACGCCGAGGCTGTCCGGAAGCGCGTCGACAAGCTCGGGTTCCCCGTATTCGTCAAGCCTGCCCGCGCCGGTTCGTCCATGGGAATCTCGAAAGTGGATTCCCTGGAGGGCCTGGACGCCGCCATCGAAGAAGCCCGCCGGCATGACCTGAAGCTGGTGATCGAGGCCGGGATTGTGGGACGCGAGATTGAATGTGCCGTCCTCCAGGGGCGGGGCACCGACGCGCCCCGAACGTCCATGCCCGGTGAAATTGCGGTGGCAGCGGGGGAGCACCAGTTCTATGACTTCGCTGCCAAGTACGTCGAAGACGGTGCGGCCGCTCTGAGCTGCCCGGCCGACATGCCGGACGAAGCCATCAGCCGCGTGCGCGAACTGGCCGCTGTGGCTTTTGATGCTGTGGGAGCCGAAGGCCTCAGCCGCGTGGACTTTTTCTATACCCCTGCCGGCGAGCTGATCATCAATGAGATCAACACTATGCCGGGTTTCACGCCCAAGAGCATGTACCCGCAAATGTGGGCGGCGTCAGGTCTGGCCTATGGCGAGCTGATCGACGAACTGATTCATCTGGCGCTGACCCGTAAGACCGGCCTGCGCTGACCCGTGGCCTGCTGACCGTGTCCGGCCGGTACTACTTGCCGGCCGGCAGGTTCTGCAGGTCTTCCTGGCCCACGCACTTGCCGGTTGCCTTGATCTTGCCCACCGCGGCCGCGAGTTCAGTGAGCACGGTTGCGGAGCTGATGTTCGCTGCTTCCAATTTGACCGGATCAATCAGGATCTCGGTGGCCGGTTCGCGGCCAAACGTGGTGAGGGTGTACACGGGATCGCCTTCTTTGATGACCCAATCGATGTCATTGACGCTCACGCAGCGGTCTGTGGTGGGTCCGGGAACATTTACACCGCACCGGAGGATGACCTGGGACGGATCGCCCCACGCTGCCGTGGCCTGGCTGTTGGTCTTGCGGAGTGCGGCGTCGCCGATCCGGTCGGGTAGGGCAACCATCATCGGGGCGCAGGCAGGATTGGCGGCGTCGGTGGCGGCCGTGACGTCAACGGCAGGGGAACAAGCCGACAAAGCAAGGACGGCCACAGCGGCTGTGGATACGGCCAGGGCTGTCCGGCGGAGGGTCTTTCGGTGCATCCATCCAGCCTATCCCGCGAGGGCTGCCGGGCAGATCCACGTAACCCCGGTCACATTCACCCACGTGCTTGGCAACACGTGCACGGCACTATTGTGTCAGTGGATCGCGATAGCGTAGAGCCGTGCCCGCAGAACAAATAACCGTCCAAGACCTTTCGGAATCCGAGCTCCTTGCCAGGATCTTTCCGCGCCTGAACCACAGCCCCGGCATCCTGCTGGGACCGGGAGATGATGCCGCCCTGATCGCTGCACCGGATGGCCGTGCCCTCATTTCCATAGACACCCAGACCCAGGACCAGGACTTCAGGTTGGAGTGGAACAACGGATACCGGACCACCGGATATGACGTCGGCTGGAAGGCTGCGGCGCAAAACCTGAGCGACATCAATGCCATGGGCGGCAGCGCCACCTCCCTTGTCGTGAGCCTGACCATGCCGCCGGACACCCCCGTCGAATGGGTCGAGTCATTCGCCGATGGCCTCACTGCCGCAATCAATGGCCTGGGCGCCCCTGATTGTTCTGTTGCCGGCGGAGACCTCGGAAGGGGCCGCGAGCTGGCGGTGACGGTGGCCGTCGTCGGAACCCTCGGTGGCGTGGCGCCTGTGCTGCGGTCCGGAGCCAAACCCGGGGACGTCGTGGCTGTTGCAGGGACCTTGGGCAGGGCCGCAGCCGGTTGGGCACTGTTGGAAAGCAATTTTCCCATGGGCAGCCTGGACACAGAACAGCGGGGTTTGGTGGAGATCCAATGCCGTCCCCAGCCTCCTTTGGCAGCAGGACCCTTGGCGGCACGCGCCGGTGCAACGGCCATGATGGATATTTCGGACGGCCTGCTACGGGACGGGAGCAGGCTCGCTGCAGCCAGCAATGTTGCCCTGGATTTTGATCCCGTGGCCTTGAAGACCCAGGCACTGCCTCTGGAACCGGCTGCAGTACTCCTGGGCCGCGACCCGATGCCCTGGGTTCTGGGCGGGGGAGAGGACCACGGATTGCTTGCCACCTTCCCAGCAGGAATTCAGCTGCCGCGGGGGTTCACTGCGATAGGCTCAGTTCAAGCCGTTGTCGAGCCGCCAGGCAGCGGCGTCCGGATCGCCGGGCAAGCTGCTGACACCGTTGGATGGGATCACTTTGCAGACTAAGATCGCCGCGAATGCGCACGCCATGAAACGTTGGCTCGGCAAGGCGGAGGTGGTCCTCGGCAACCACAGTGATCGCCTTAATGCGATCAACATCTTCCCCGTGGCCGACGGCGATACCGGCACCAACCTGTACCTCACGGTTCGCGCAGCAGTGTCCGCCCTTGACGGGGCAGCCCCGGACAGCACCGAAACGGGTAACGACGTCGGCGCAGTCTTGTCGCGCGCCGGCCAAGCCGCCATGGAGCAGGCACGGGGGAATTCGGGCACGCTGTTCGCTGTCTTCCTCTGTGCCGCTGCTGAACCGTTGGGCGGTAAATCGCGGCTGAGTGCACCGTTGCTCGCCACAGCGCTGAACAGGGCACAGATCCGGGCATGGTCCGCATTGAGTGAGCCGGTAGCCGGAACCATGCTGTCGGTCCTGGAAGCTGCTTCGGACGCTGCGCAGGCCGTGGATGCTTCCCAAAACTCCGACGACAGCAACCACGCCCTTGCCCTCGCTCTTGACGCCACCGTGGAAGCCGCCTACCAGGCAGTTGTCCGAACCGAAGGCGAGCTCGCACAACTTCAGGAAGCCCACGTGGTGGACGCCGGGGGTGTTGGCATGCTGCTGATTTTGGACTGCCTGCGTTCTGCAGTCCTGGGCGAAGAACTCCAGGACGAACTCCTGGACGGGCTTCACGGCTATAAGCTGCAGGACCCCCACATCCATGAGCGGATGCCGGCCGACGACGGCGTGGAAGTCATGTGCACCATCAACCTTTCCCCCTTGAATGCAGCCATCCTGAGGCAGCGTCTGGATGAGATGGGTGATTCGGTCATCATGAGCCAGGTTGGCGGTGCCCGGAGCCAGGATGATGAGGACGAGGAATCCACGGTTGAAGCAAGCTATCGGTGGAGGGTGCACGTTCACGTTCCAGATCCCGAGCCGGCAGTGGCCCTGATTCGGTCACTGGGCGAGCCCACGGACATCGCCGTCAGCCAATTGGCACTGCCCAGCGGGGATGGACAGGTTCCAACATCACAGGAACCCAGCATTACAGGCCAGCCACGGCATGATGACTGAGCTGGAACTACCCCTCGAGCGCAGAATCGGCAAGCGGTCCGCGGCAGTCATCGACAAGCACCTGGGACTCAAATCCACGGGTGCCTTGCTGAACTATTTCCCGCGCAGGTATCTCAGCCGTGGCGAGCTGACCCCCATCAGCAACCTTCCGCTGGATGAGGAAGTCACCCTGATTGCCCGGGTTCTGTCCAACAGTACGCGCCAGATGCGGGCCCGCCGCGGCTCCATCACTGATGTTGTGGTGACGGACGAAGCCGGTGGAAGCGGCGCTCCGGGCACGTTGAAAGTCAGCTTCTTCAACGGTTTCAGGGCCAAAGCGGAACTTCAGGCAGGCCGGCGGGCCATGTTCTCCGGCAAGGTCACCCGCTATGGTGGCTCACTTGGCCTGACCAACCCCGACTTCCTGCTGCTGGATGAGGACCCGGAAGCCGAAGGTTCCATGGACCCCGAAAAGCTTGCCGCGATGCCCATCCCGGTTTACCCGGCAACGGCCAAGCTGACCAGTTGGTCCATCCACAAAGTGATTACGGCCTTGCTCCAGACAATGGACCTTGACGCCTTGGAAGACCCCCTTCCGGCGAGCATCGTTCGCAGGGACGGGCTGCTCAGCGTGGCTGAGGCCTACCGCTTGATCCATTCGCCGGAGACCGCCAAGGACTGGCAACGGGCGCAGGAGCGGTTCCGGTACCAGGAAGCATTGGTCCTGCAGACGGCCCTCGCGCGCCGGCGCGCCCAACTTGCAGCCGAGGAAGCCACCGCACGCAGGCCCCGCGCCGACGGATTGCTCAGCAGCTTTGACCGGAACCTGCCCTTTACGCTGACTGCCGGCCAGTCCGCCGTCGGAAAGACGCTTGCTGAAGAACTGGCGCGGGATGCGCCGATGAACCGGCTGTTGCAAGGCGAAGTGGGTTCCGGAAAAACCGTTGTTGCCCTCAGGGCCATGTTGCAGGTGGTGGATGCCGGCGGCCAGGCTGCGCTGTTGGCACCCACGGAAGTGTTGGCGGCACAGCACTTCCACTCGATCCGCCGGACGTTGGGATCGTTGGCACGAGACGATGTCTTCGGTGGGGCGGGGATGCTTGGCGGGGACCCGACGCAGGAGTCCGTCCACGTGACGCTGCTGACGGGCTCCATGCCGACGGCGGCACGCAAACAGGCCATGTTGGACGCAGCCTCGGGCAATGCCGGAATCGTTATTGGCACCCACGCCTTGCTGAGTGACAAGACCAGCTTCCAGGACCTCGGCTTGATTGTGGTGGACGAGCAACACCGTTTCGGCGTAGAGCAACGGGACGCCCTTCGGGCCAAAGCGCAGCGGCCGCCCCACTTGCTAGTCATGACGGCAACGCCCATTCCCCGCACGGTGGCGATGACGGTTTTCGGAGACCTTGAGACCTCCATCCTGGATGAGCTTCCCGCTGGCAGGGCCCCTATCACCACGCATGTGGTGGGACTGGTGGAGAACCCCGGCTGGGTGGATCGTATTTGGAAACGGTCGCGTGAAGAGGTTGAGTCGGGCCACCAGGTGTACGTGGTGTGCCCCAAGATTGGAACGGACGACGACGGCGATTTCAGTCCGGGAGAGGTCGAACCCAGCGACGCCGAGCTCGCGGAGGAAGGATCAGCGCGGGAGCTCGCATCGGTGACAGCCGTCGTCGAGAGCCTTCTGCAGGAACCGGCCTTGGCCGGTGTCCCTGTGGCACCGCTCCACGGTCGGCAGGACCCGCAACTGAAGTCCGAGACCATGGCATCCTTTGCCGCCAACCAGGTCAAAGTGCTCGTTTCCACCACCGTCATTGAGGTGGGCGTGGATGTCCACAACGCCACCCTGATGGTGATCCTGGACGCGGACCGCTTCGGAATTTCCCAACTTCACCAGCTTCGCGGGCGTGTAGGACGTGGCGGCTTACCTGGCACTTGCCTGCTGGTGACCACCTTGGAACCCGGGCATCCGAGTCGCCGGCGGCTTGAGGCGGTTGCATCAACCACAGACGGTTTTGAACTGTCGCAGGAAGACTTGAAGCTCCGCCGCGAAGGCGACATCCTGGGAGCTTCGCAATCCGGTGGGCGCTCCACGCTGAAGCTGCTCCGTGTCCTGGAGCATGAGGACATCATTGCCCGCGCACGCACCGACGCCCAAGGCTTTGTTGCAGAGGACCCCACCCTCCAGCACCAGCCGGGGCTTGCCGCAGCCATCGACGAATACTTGAACCCTGAAAAGGAGGCGTTCCTTGAGCGCGGTTAGAAAACCAAGGAGTGGCGGTCCGCAAGGCGCGTCAGCACCGGGAGCATTCCTGTGAGCCGGATCATTGCGGGAGTCGGTGGCGGGAACTCGCTGGCCAGCGTCCCCGGAACCGCCACGCGGCCTACGACCGACCGAGTCAAGGAAGCTCTCTTTTCCCGCTTGGAATCCTTGGCGGTCATCGCCGATGCCCGTGTCCTTGACCTTTACGCTGGTTCGGGAGCCCTGGGCATTGAGAGCGCCAGCCGGGGTGCCCGCAGCGTGGACCTGGTGGAGTTCGACGCCAAGGCGAGCGACGTCTGCCAGCGCAATGCGGACTTGGTGAACCAGCTCCTGGGCGGCAAGAAGGTCTCGGTCCACCGTTCCAAGGTGGAATCGTTCCTGGAACGGGCACATGCGGGCGGGTTGTGGGATTTGGTCTTCCTCGATCCGCCGTACCCCTTGGACGAACCGGCCTTGAGCGAGGTGTTGGCAAAACTCGCGCCGCACTTGGATGAGGGCGCCGTGGTGGTTGTCGAGCGAAGTTCGCGGAGCCCGGAACCGGCGTGGCCTGAGACCATGGAGTGCTTCGCCGACAAGAAGTACGGCGAAACCAAGCTATGGTTCGCCGAACCGGCCTAGCGGGTCGGGCCGGCCTGGCGGCTCGGGCGAGCCTGGCGGCTCGGGGCCGGGATCTCAGCCGGCAATCCGGTCCAGGTCCATCCCGGTGAGCACAGCGGCAGGATGCGGGCCGCGGGCCAGCAACTCCACCGTCCACTCCGGCGTCCACCGTCTGCGTGTGCCCACAAGAATGATGTTGCCGGGGTAACGGCCCTCAAACATGCCGGTTTCTGCGACGGCGGCAACATCCTGCATGGCCTCACGCAGGGCCGTCACCTGGCTCCGCACCAAGGTCAGGGCGGGTTCGTCTCCCACGTTGACGATCAAGACCCCGTCAGGACCCAGCCGTGCGGCAGCTTCCTCGTAGAATTCCCTGCATGCGATGTGTGCCGGGGCCTCTGGTCCGGAGAAGATATCAAGAATCACGACGTCGAATGTCACCGCGGCGTCAAGCTCCGCCAACGCGTCGCGCGCGTCGCCAATGTGGGTAGTCAGCGTGGTGCCGTTGGGCATGGGCAGTTTGTGGAGCACGAAGTCCAGGAGTTCGCGTTCCAGTTCAACGGCATACTGTGCCGAACCAGGGCGGGTGGCCTGGATGTAGCGGGCAAGGGTCAACGCCCCTGCACCCAGATGCAGTGCGCGGATGGGTGCCCCGGGCGCCGCAGCCAAATCCACTACATGACCGATCCTGCGCAGGTACTCATAAAATATCTCCCGCGGATCCGCGAGGTTGACGTGCGATTGCTCGGCCCCGCCGATGCTGAGGATGAAGCTGCCCTCAATGAGGGTATCCGCGTCAATGGTGGCGTGCTGCCCCGTGGTCCGGAGGTAGCGCGAGGCGACGTGGTGTCCGGAGCCGGTGGTATTCAGAGCCGGTCCTTGAGCGAGGCGAGGCGTTCGGCTGCTTCTTCCAGGACGGATGTCTTTTTGCAGAAAGCGAAGCGCAGCAGGCTGCGGGTGCGCGCTGCCCCCTCTGGATGGCAGAAGACAGGAACCGGGATTGCGGCCACTCCCACCAGTCCCGGCAGGCGCCGCGCAAGGTCCACGGAATCGCGGATACCCAAGGGGGCGGTGTCCACATTGATGAAGTAGGTGCCGCTGGGGATGTATACCCCGAACCCTGCCGCACGCAGCCCTTCTGCCAGGATGTCGCGTTTGTGCTGGAGCGTACTGGCAATGCCGGTGTAGAACCCGTCGGGAAGGCCGAGGCCGACTGCAATGGCTCCCTGAAAGGGTGTCCCCGAACTGTAGGTCAGGAACTGTTTCACTGTGCGCACAGCAGAAACCAAATGTTCAGGACCGCTGAGCCAGCCGATTTTCCAGCCGGTAAAGGAAAAGGTCTTGCCGGCCGAGGATACGGTGAGGGTCCGGTCCGCTGCTCCTGGGAGGGAAGTGATGGGGATGTGGTCCACGCCAAAGGTCAAATGCTCGTAGACTTCGTCGCTGACAATGATGGCATCGTATCTGGCAGCCAGTTCCACGATCTTCGCCAGGACATGGTGGGGGAAGACAGCGCCCGTCGGGTTGTGCGGATTATTGAGGAGGACAATGCGGGTCCGGTGACTGAAGACGCCTTCAAGGGCCGAGAGGTCCGGGAGGAAGTCCGGTGCCAGCAGGGGAGCGGTGACGTGCGTGGCACCTGCCATGCCAATGATGGCACCGTAGGAGTCGTAGAAGGGCTCGAAGGTCAGGACTTCATCACCTGGCTGGGTGAAGGCGAGCAGTGTTGCCGCGATCGCCTCCGTTGCTCCGGTGGTGACAAGGACCTCGGTGTCAGGGTCAGGGGCCAAGCCGTAAAACCGCTGTTGGTGTGCCGTGATCGCTTCCCTTAGAACGGGAAGGCCTTTGCCGGGTGCGTATTGGTTGGCCCCGGAGGCTATGGCGGTTTGGGCTGCTGCTTTGATTTCATCGGGGCCGTCTTCGTCAGGAAAACCCTGGCCAAGGTTGATGGCTCCAGTGGAGAGAGCAAGTGTGGTCATCTCCTCGAAGATAGTCACTCCCAGCCCTCCTTCGGGTGAGAGTAGATTGGCTCCGGTTGCGGCCCGCTGCCAAGGTGCTGTTCTGGTACCGGGGGTGGTGCCGGCGCTCGTGTCGAGGGAGGGGCTGCTGCCTGCGGATGCCATGTCTGCCATGGTATCCCGGCGAAGCTATGGGGTAGGTTCGTCTCATGAGACGAGCGGTATGCCCTGGATCCTTTGACCCTATCCACAACGGACATCTCGAAGTCATTGCCCGGGCGGCCGGCCTCTTTGACGAAGTCATTGTGGCCGTGTCCACCAACTACGCCAAAAAGTACAGGTTCAGCCTGGAAGACCGCATGGAAATGGCACGCGAAACGCTGGCGTCCCTTCGCGGAATCATCGTGGAGCCCATGGGCGAAGGACTGTTGGCTGAGTACTGCCGCCACCGGGGCGTATCGGCCATCGTCAAGGGCCTCCGCTCATCGTCCGATTTCGACTACGAACTGCCCATGGCCACCATGAACCGTCAACTGGCCGGTGTGGAAACTGTGTTCCTTCCTGCTGAAGCGCACTATGTTCACTTGTCTTCGACACTCATCAAAGAGGTGAACGTTTTGGGAGGGGACATCTCGGATTTCGTGCCCAAGTCAGTACTGAAACGTCTCCTCGCTGGCGAGCCTGCAACGGAACACCCGCGCAAGGGGTAGGCTTGATGGGTACCTCGCGCCCTTATGCGGAGTGCCCCAAGCTGAAACCACCGCGCATTTATGCGCGCCCGGCGTCAGTTTGAGTCCTCAAGCGTGATCAGGCTAAGATGGTACGTCGGTCATATGTTCTACAGGAGTTCTCATTAAGCGAGATGCAAGTTCGCCCTTGGCGCTGGTAGTCAAGGACCTTGGACGCAGTCCAGGGACCATGCGGACACTCAACGAGCATGTACCTGCGCCAAGTGACCTTGGTGTGGCGCTCATTGGCGTGAAGGAAGGCTCGGATATCGAGTTGGATCTTCGCCTTGAGGCCGTACACGAAGGAATTCTGGTATCCGGCACCGTAATCGTCGATGTAACCGGCGAGTGTGGCCGATGCCTGGATCCCCTTGCGTATGACCTTGAAGTCAATGTGCAAGAACTTTTCTTCTATGAAGGCGTAGAGCTTTCGGGCGGAGAAGACGATGAAGAGCAACGTCGAGTCGAGTACGATCTGATCGATCTTGAGCCGGTGTTGCGGGACGCAGTTGTCACTATGCTGCCGTTCCAGCCGGTGTGCCGGGAAGACTGCCAGGGTCTGTGCTCCGAATGCGGAGCGCGCCTGGAAGACGAGCCGGGGCACCACCACGAGGTCATTGACCCTCGCTGGGCTGCCCTAGCTGATCTGGCTAAGACTGACCGGCAAACCGATTAGTAAGTGTTCGTCTAAGAGAGAAATGAGATAGCCGTGGCTGTTCCCAAGCGGAAAATGTCTCGCGCAAATACACGCGCCCGCCGTGCCCAGTGGAAGGCAACTGCCCCCAACTTGGTCAAGACCATCGAAAACGGTCAGGTTACCTACAGCCTGCCGCACCAGGCAAAGGTCGTTACTGACTCTGCCGGCACCGCGCTGTTCCTTGAATACAAGGGCCGCAAGGTCGCAGACGCCTAATCTGCCGTACAGGCTGACTAAGGATGTCTTCAACTGAAGAGCTTCTGAAGCGTCTCGGTGTCTCGATTGACACCGAGACGCTTCGTCTTGCTCTGACACATCGCTCATACGCGTATGAGAACGGCGGGATTCCCACCAACGAGCGCCTCGAGTTCCTCGGCGACTCCATCCTGGGATTCTCGGTTACTGACTCTCTGTACCGTGAGAACCCCACCCTGCCTGAAGGCGAACTTGCAAAACGCCGCTCCGCCGTCGTCAGTACGCGCGCCTTGGCCGGGATCGGCCGGGCAATTGGCGTTGGCGAGTTCATCTACCTCGGGCAAGGCGAGAAGCTGACTGACGGTAAGAACAAGGCCTCCATTCTGGCCGACACCATGGAAGCCTTGATTGGCGCCACCTATCTGTCCAACGACATGGAGACTGCCCGCCAATTAGTGATGCGGCTGGTGGGTCCGCTCCTGAAAGACGCCGGAGCCCTTGGTGCTGGAACTGACTGGAAGACCAGCATCCAGGAACTGACTGCCAGCCGGCAGCTGGGCGCCATCCACTATGCCGTGGAAGGTTCCGGACCTGACCATGCCCGTACTTTTGAAGCCGTGCTGAACATCGGCGGAACCCCCTACGGACGGGGCTCGGGTCATTCCAAGAAGGAAGCGGAACAGGAAGCCGCCGCCGACGCCTGGCGTGCTTTGACTGCCCTGGATCCGACTGCTGCCGGTCCTGCATCCGCCTGAGCCCCGATGCCTGAGCTTCCCGAAGTAGAGGTAGTACGCCGCGGCCTGGCGCGCTGGGTCCGCGGCCGTTCCGTGACCGGCGTCGATGTCCTTGATCCGCGGTCCATCCGACGGCATGCCCTCGGAGCGGAGGACTTCATCGGGAACCTGGAACACGCCACGGTGCTGGATGTGGTGCGGAGAGGCAAATTCCTCTGGATGCCCCTTGCCATGCCGGGCTTGCCCCACACCGACCCAGGTGCAGCTGAAAGCCTCCCTGCGGTGGCTCTGATGGCCCATCTGGGAATGAGCGGCCAACTGCTGATGCAGGACCCGGATGTTCCGGATGAAAAACACCTCAAAGTCAGGATCAAGCTCAGCCCGGCGGACGGCATGCCGGAACAGCTGCGGTTCGTGGACCAAAGAATTTTCGGCGGACTGTTCGTGACGTCCTTGGTACCGACGCCGGACGGCGGCCCCGGAGGCTTGGGCGAAACACCACTGCCGGAGATCGCGGCGGAAGCCGCCCACATTGCCCGGGATCCCTTGGATCCCTATTTTTCCTTCGACGCGTTCTACCGAAGGATCAAGAGCCGGAAGACCGGTATCAAGAGGGCGCTGCTGGATCAGTCAGTCATCTCCGGCATCGGCAATATCTACGCGGACGAAGCCTTATGGCGCGCCCGCCTCCACTACGCCAGGGCTACGGACACCATGCGCCGTGCGGATGCCGGGAAACTGGTTGAAGCGGTCAAGGACGTCATGAACGCCGCATTGGCCGCTGGCGGAACCAGCTTCGACTCCCTCTACGTGAACGTCAACGGCGACTCCGGCTACTTTGCACGGTCCCTCAATGCGTACGGGCGTGCCGGCGAACTGTGCAGCCGGTGCGAGGCGATCGGCCTTCACAGTGTCATGAAAAGGGAACAGTTCATGAACCGTTCCTCCTATACGTGTCCCGTATGCCAACCCCGGCCACGGAACGGACGTTGGTAGGGCCAAAACTGTTCCGGAATCCGGATCACAATGGCAGACTGTCCCCATGAACAGCTTGGCGCTTCGAATCGCCATCGCAAGGATCAACGCCACCTCAATCCGGGTGGCGTCACTTCTACCCGCAGCCGTTCTTGATGCAGGATCAAACTGCCGCTTCCGCGGCCCATCCGGTCCGGGTACGCCATGATGGCGCGGCGGCTGGTCATAGCAGGTATCTGCCTTGCTGTGCTCATTGCCGCCGTGGCCGTAGTGTTCGACCAGATGGCCAGGCAGGGAGCCACGTCCGCGCAAGCTCCGCCGTCGTCCAGTTCCACCCCTGCCGCGGGCGCCGGTTCCACCGGCGCGACCGCGCCGACATCCGGCAGTCCGGCTCCTGACGCTGCGAACAGCGCAACCGGGGGCACAGCTACCGAGGGCAGCGGCAACGGGACAAGCGGAGCAGAAGGCAATGCCGGGCCATCTGCGGCCAAGCCCCTCGAAGTTCTGCCTCCCGTCACTGCCACGCCAACAGGTTTACCTGAACCTTCCGCGCCGGCGCCGCTCATCACTGGTGCACTTCCGGAGCCCGGCAGTGCGTCGGGCGAGCTGGTGGACGGCTGGCCCGACGGCGTCCTGTCGCTGCCGGCCGGGACCACGATTGGGTCCACCTCGGTTTCCACGTCCGGTGACATCCTCCAGCTGGCAGCGGATGGCATTGTTGCCAAGCCGAGGGCTGAGGTCCTGGACTTCTTCCGCCAATCGTTGGTGTCACACGGCTTTTGGACCGAGGACGCGCCGGCCCCGGACGGTGCGGTAGCGGCACGCTTTGTGCGGGGCGCTGACACGGTAACGGTTTCAGTGGCCACCACGGGAACCGGCAACTCGCGCTTCCAGCTGCTGGGCAGCCTGCACACGAGGGCGGAGTAGGGAATCGATGTACATTTCGCTTTCAGACCACAGCGGCGGTAAACGGGACAAGTCACGGAACAACGCAACGGCACTGGCGGCGGAGGTGCCGTTCCGTTTGTCCCCGGTCATCCTCTGGTTGGGCATCGTGAGCATGGTGACGGACGTTTCTTCCGAGTCGGTCACGGCAATCCTTCCCTTGTACGTGACGGGGTTTTTAGGGCTGTCCACTATCGCGTTTGGCTTCATCGACGGCATCAACCAAGGCGCCAGTGCCATCGTCAGGATTGCGGCCGGGTGGGCAGCCGACCGCAGCGGGCACCCCAAACGGATAGCGCTGGCCGGTTATGGCCTTTCCATGCTTGCCAGAATCGGTTTCCTCTTTGCCGGTGGTTTCTGGGCGATTGCGGCCATTGTGACCGGCGACAGAATCGGCAAGGGAATTCGCACTGCACCAAGGGACGCACTGATCTCGGTCTCCGCCCAGCCAGAACATTTGGCGCGGTCCTTTGGCGTTCACAGAATGCTGGACAATATAGGGGCTGCGGCCGGGCCGTTGATCGCTTTCCTTGTCCTGTTGATGATTCCCAACGGATTCAGCACCGTCTTTGTGGTGTCTCTTGCCTTCGCGGTGATCGGAGTCGCCGTCCTGGCACTGGTTGTGCCGGATATCCGCGCCCACGGCCTGAAGAGCACTGAGGGACGGGAGGACCGGCGGCTCTTTGCCTTTTCGTGGAGCCATTTGAAGGAACCAGGGCTGGGCAAGCTGCTGATCGCCGCAGGCCTTCTGGGTGTGGTGACCATCGGAGATGGCTTCATCTACCTGGTTCTGCAGGCCAGGGACTCGTTCGCCGTCCAGTGGTTCCCGTTGTTGTTCGTCGGGACCAATGTGGTGTTCCTTGCCCTCGCAATTCCGCTGGGGCGGCTGGCTGACAGGGTGGGCAAAATTCCGGTTTTTGTGGGCGGGCATATCGCCTTGCTGGCAACATACCTTCTCGCTGCGGCGCCTTTCGGTGGATTGTGGGGCACTGTGGGGTGCCTGGTCCTCCTGGGAGCGTTTTACGCCGCAACCGATGGCGTCCTGGCCGCCTTGGCCAGCCAACTCACGCCGGCGGGGAAGCTTGCTACAGGAATTGCTTCAGCCCAAACGGTGGTGGCGTTGAGCCGGATGACCGCCTCCGCGGGCTTTGGCGTGCTCTGGTATGCCGTGGGAGCGTCGACGGCGATGGTGGTGGCCAGCGGACTCCTGGCCTGTGCAGTGGTGGCTGTCACCGTGATCCTGCGAAGTGCCGGGCCAGCCGCACAACAGGACGCGGGCAGCGGGGCATGAGTGGGACACTGACCGGCAGCAAGGCGCGGTGGGGTGTTCTCCTCGCCGTGACAGCACTCGTGTTGGCAGCGGCCGGAATCTATGCGGTGGGCGCCTACCAGCGGTTCGAAGAGAGCAGGACCGCGGCTTCGTCCGTAGGTATCACTGCTGGCCAGCCGCTTCCGGCTGCCCCTTTTGTCCTTTTCCGGAACACGGCGTCGGGCCAGGGCTATGGCAACGCGGCAACTGTGCCCCTGTCCGCTCCGGGCGGTACGCGGGCGGTGAGTGAACAAGAGTGCGACCGCGTCCATGGAACGGCCGAAACTGTAGTGTGCTTGAAGACGAACCGCGGGCTGGTGACCGCCTTCGAAGCAGCAGTCATGAACCGCGACTGGCAGATCCAGCGTTCATGGCCCCTCCCGGGCATTCCGAGCAGGACCCGGGTCAGCGCTGACGGCTCCATGATCGCTACTACCGTCTTTGTCACGGGTCACTCCTACGCTGCTTCGGGATTTTCCACAGCCACTGAAATCAGTTTGCCCGGGGGTACGTCCGGAAACCTTGAGGACTTCGCGTTGATGGTTAACGGTGAGCGCCTGGTTGCCACGGACAGGAACATCTGGGGAGTGACCTTCGCGCCAGGACAGAGTGATGTCTTCTACGCCACAGCGGCGTCGTCGGGCCGTGTCTGGCTGGTCCGGGGGAGCCTGTCCGCGAAAACCCTCACCGCCATTCACGACCATGTGGAGTGCCCGTCGATTTCTCCTGACGGTACTCGGATCGCTTATAAGAAGAACGACGGCGGAGGGCTGGTGGCCCATTGGAAGGTCGCCGTCCTTGACCTAGCGTCAGGTCGGGAAACGGTTCTTGCGGAAAAGCGTAGCGTGGATGACCAGATCGAATGGCTGGATGACCGGACACTGCTCTATGGCTTGGCAGATGATGCAGTGGAGGGCGACAGCAACATTTGGCAGCTTGGCACCGAACCGGGCTCGCAGCCCAGCCTGTTCATCGCCCACGCGTGGTCGCCAAGCGTCGTCCGCTGAAGCAGCCGCGGTGAGGGGCCATGATGCAGGTGCTCCCGCCACAACGAGCCCGCTGAAGAGGACGCGCTAAGGGAAGCGGCCGTGAAAGTGCCCCTGGCAAAGCTCCGCTGTCGCCCGACCCGGAGTTCAGGGGTCGGGCGCCAGCGGAAGCGGTGTGTCAGCAGACCCTCAGCATGTACCCAGCAGCCCGCAGAGCAACCCACCCGACTGGGTTGGACTGGGAGTCGGACTGGGCGAGGGGCCCGGGGAAGCAGTAGCCGTCGCCGTTGCCGTGGGTGACGGTGTGGGCGAGGCCGTCTGAGTAGCTGTGGGCGACGGAGCGGGTGCAGCCTGCTGCTGCGCCGGGGTGGTGAAGGAGTACACCACATCGACAAAGTAGTTGGTCGCGTTCCAGGAGTTGGCCGGCATGACGCCACCGGATCCATACCGGTAGCGGCCGTTGTTCGGGCCACTGGCGGTGAACACCCCGCTGGTGTAGGTCTGGTTGAAGAACCCTGAGGTGTAGGAGTAGCGGCCATTGGGTGCCCTGTAGGACACCACGTAGGTTTGGCCTGTCACCAACGCGACTGGTGCGGAGAGGGTGGCAGTTTGCCAGCCCGTGGCGGTCTCATTGGTGAAGGTCACCTGCGCCAGGCGCGAACCTGCCGAGTTCCACAACGAACCCACGTGGGTTCCGGTGTTGCCAGCCCCCTTGTAGAAACGTATGCCCGTTACGTTCCCTGCCTGCGAAACACTGAAAGCAGTACCAAGTTCCACAGGCATGAAGTCGGATGCGGAAACTATCTGGGGCGTCAGCGATCCAAAGATCGTGGACACCTGGACGGTGGGCGCCGCAGTGGTGAATTGCCAGTTGGTAGTCGGGAACGACTGCCCCTGTTGGGAGACGACATTACTGACGCTGGCCGAGATCACGGTGCTGTTGGGCAGCGCCGCGGTGGGGGTGAACGTGACGGTCCGGCTGTCCGCAGAGAGGGCAGCTGTACCGGCTGCCGGGTTGCCGTTCGCTGTCAGGGTGAACGACGCCCCCGGGCGGATGGCGGAGGAGAAAGTGATGGAAGGCTTCACATCCGTTGGAATGCCCGTGGCCCCGGGAGCCGGTACCTGTTCGGAGATCGTCAGGGGCTGCGCGGCGGTGGCGAACACCACATCCACCAGGTAACTGGCGGTAGAGGAGGAACCCGGGAAGTCACTGTTGTATCCGAAAGCTCCCGAGTCAGCCGCCGTACGCAGTGGCCCGCTGGTGAACCCTTCACCGAATCCGCCGGCGGTATAGGAGTACTTGCCGGTGGGGGCCTTGTACGCCGCCACGTACTCAGTATCGGCCGTAATGGTCACCGGTTGGCTGAATGTTGCCGTTTGCCAGCCGGTACTCGACTCATTGGTGAAGGTGACCGTGGCCAGGAGTTGTCCCGTGGCCGTGTAGAGCGAACCAGTGTGGGTTCCCGTGTTGCCGGCCGCCTTGTAGAAGCGCACTCCGGTGATCTGGCCCGCAGTGTCGCTGGCGAACCTGACGCCGAGCGACAACGAAACTCCGTCATCGGCGTTGGGTGTTGCAGGTGTCACTGTGTCCTGGTACAGCGTGCACGGGCAGACGCCGGGAGTACGCGGTGCTGGAACTGTGGTGAAGGTCCACGTTCCACCAGCAGACATCGGTTGCCCGGAGACGGACGTTGCCGTCACGGTGGCCGTGTAGGAGGTCCCTGCGGTCAAGGCAGCGGTGGGGGTGAACGTGACTTTACGGGTAGCTGAGTCATAGGTCGTCGCGCCGGCAACTGCGGCGCCACCCGTCACCTTGACTGCCATGCTGACGCTGGACGCCACCGCAGCCTCGGACAGCACGGCACTGACTGCGGTGTTCAGTGGAACACTCGAAGCGTTTGGCAGGGGCGAGTGTGAGCCGACCGTGAATGGCGGATTCGGTACCGTCACCACGACGTCCACCAAGTAGCTGGTGGTCGATCGCGAGGCGGCAAAGTCGCCGCTGTAGGTGTACGCCCCGGCATCCGATGCCGCCCGCAACGGACCAACACTGAGCCCTGACCCGAAGCCGTTGGTGGTGGCCGAGTAGGTACCGGTCAGCGACTTGTAGGACACGATGTACTCTGTGTTCGCGGCCATCTGGACAGGCTGGCTGAACATGGCGGTCTGCCATCCTGAGGCACTTTCGTTGGTGAATGCCACCGTGGCCAACTGCTGTCCTGCGGCTGTGTACAAGGCTCCGTTGTGGGCACCTGTGTTACCAGCGGACTTGTAGAAGCGGATACCCAATACCTCACCCGCGGAAACACTGGAGAACCTCACTCCGAGGGTCACCGGCACGCCTTCACGCAGCTCGGCGATGCCGGGTGTGACGGAGTCATCGAAGAGGCTGCAGGGGCAGGCGCCCGGAACAGGCATCGTGGCTGCAGTGGTGAAGGACCAGGTGCCACCGGCCGTGACCTGACCGCCGATTGAATCGGTGCCGGACAACGTCGCCGTGAATTGGGTGCTGAACGCCAGAGCGCTCGACGGCGTGAAAGTGGCCCGCCGCGTTGCGGCGTCGTACGCCGTAGTGCCTGCCACAGGTCCCGACGGCGACTGCAACGTCAGCTGGACGCTTGCCGCAGTGACCGGCTTGGAGAAGACGGCACTTACTTTGGTATTCACGGACACGCTCGACGACGACGGAATGGGCGTGTGGCCCGAGACGGTCATGGGGGAGCTGTCTACCGTGCTGAAGAGCGCGTCCGCGAAGTAGTTGCCACCGTTGAAGCTGGTGGTGGGGAATCCTGGCGAGGTGCTGTAGACGCCCGCCGGTTCAGCGCCGAAACCACCCGCAACCTTCAAAGGCGCGTCGGTGGAACCGAAACTCGCCCATTGATGGTCCTTGGTGGCGTAGTGGCCATTAGGTGCCCAATAAGACACCGTATATTTCTGGCCGGCCGCAACAGGCACGGCCTGGCTGAACAGGGCAGTTTGCCAGCCGGACGCAGTTTCATTGGTGAACGTGGTCGTCGCCAGGCGCTCGCCGGTCGCGCTCCACAACGAGCCGGTGTGCGTGCCGGTGTTGGCGGTGCTCTTGTAGAAGCGGACGCCGGTGATGAAGCCGTCTACAGAGGGGGTGAACCGTAGACCCATTTCGTAGGCTCCACCGTCACCTGAGTCTTTGACGGCAGGTACTGTTTGGCCGAAAACGCTGTACGGTCCGCTGAGGGACAGATTCCTGGTGACGGCGGCACCGATGTTGGCGCTGTCGTCGATGGCCCGCGCCTGGATGGTGGCCGTAGCGAGGCCCTTCTGGATGTACGTATAGGTCCAGCTCTGCTTTCCCGTGGCGGGGTGCCAGGTGGTTCCACCGTCGGTGGACACTTCGACGCCGGCCACAACGCCACCCACATCCGTGGCAGTGCCCGTCACGGTGACGGAGCTGCCGTGCGCCACGGTAGCCCCGTTGGCTGGTGCGGAGATGGCGGCGGTGGGCTTGGTGGTATCGGTGCTGGCGACCGCGGCAACCAATCCTGCCGCGCGAGTGGCGGGTTGCGCACCCATGTCGGCGAGGATGTTGACCTGCGCCTGCCGCATGCGGGCATCGGCGGGTGCGCCGTCGCCGTCGTGCTCCTGGTCCAGGCCCCAGGTCCACTGGACGCTGCCTGCTGAAAAGACCAACGCGCCACTGGCGGCGCGGTAAAGGGTTACGTTGTGGGTGGTGGTGCCGGGAGCTACGGTGTTGCCGAAGTCCTGCAGATATTCCGGTACGTTTCCCACGGTGGTGGAGAGCCTGATGAGTCCCGCAGGCCGGAACCCGTTGTCCAGGTCCTCATTGGATTCGTAGCCGACGGTGTGGGGTGCAAGTGCTGTCGAGGAACCTGCGGGCATCGATGCCAAGGTGGTGTTCCGCCATAGCCTAGTCTTGCCCTCGTCCGCTTTGACGGTCACCGGCAGGTCCGAGTGATTGGACATATAGATTGTCCCGGTTACGGCATTTTCGGGCAGGCCTCCGCCGTTGGCTTGGGAAGCGAAGCGCGGGTCACGCCATGTGCCTGTCCACTCCGTGCTGGGGTCGATCTTGGCGTTTCCCCAGGTTTCCTTGTAGCAAGTCAGGGTACGGTTGGCGGCACTGTCAACAGTTGAAGGCTCAAACCTGGTGCGCCAGTACATTTCGTTGCCCGACAGGAACTGGAGATTGACGCCGGCGTCCCTGGCGGCAGTGACGTTGGCCCGTTGGGGGCCCGACCAATATTCGTCGTGGCCGACCGAGAGGAACACCTTGTGGTTCAACAGCTCGGCGCCGTTGCGGTGCGTATCCAGGCCGCTGATATAGCTGACGTCATAACCGTTCTGTTCCAGGAAACGCACCATGGGGTATTCGTTGGAAAAGTAGAAGTCCCTTCCGCCAGGGCCATCCCTGGTTGCCATGGGCCGGTTGTAGCTGACTTTGTAGGACCGTCCGTTCGCGGCGCCCTGGTAGAAGTCAGAGCCGCCGTAGGTGTTGTAGGCCTGCCATGTCTGATCAGCGGTCTGGAACACGACGGCGGAGCGGTTGCCGTCATTGCGGACGATGAACGTGATGTGGCTCTTCGCACCCGTGTCCGGACGCCGGAGGAGCGCGATGTAGACCCCTGAGACAGCGGTGGCCGGGACCTGCCACGTCGCCGATACTGCCCACGTGCCGCAGTCGTACAGCTCCGTGGTGACGTCGCTGCGGCATGCGGGTTGGGTCTGGCGAAACACTGATGGCGTCACGTCAGCGATCTTGCGGGCGCCATTGCCCGCATACCAGCCCGTCCGGTAAATCCCGATGGTGTAGCTCGATGCGTTGGTATCCACCTTGAATCGGATGGGTTGGCCGGCATTGACACTGATCTCGGTGGAGAAGCCCTGGATGCTGTCGTCGCCGGCACCATTGATGTCCCACTCCGACGGCGGACTGCCGGTTTTGGAATTCTCACAGGCCACGAGGTTCACTACAGGGTCGCAAGGACCCGCAGCCACCGCCGCTGGCGCAGTAAGGGGCAAGAGGGCCGCCACCGTGGCGATCACCAAGGGCACGAGGAAACCCTTGAGGACTCGCTGGGGTCGGTTGGCTGAAGTACCGGGCATCAGAACTCCTGGGGGTGGCGCGCCGAAAATGCATATGCGGGTCCGCGATTTCATACACGGGCCCTGCTTGCCGCTCCCCAGCCAGGGTCAAACCAAGATCTTCAGTTATGGAACATGGGGCATTGTGCACTTGGCTCGACGTTCCGAAGATCGGGACCGGATCCGGCAGTGGCAGAACCAAAGTTCATGCTGCAGCCGGATCACCGGAACGAACAGGCCAAGTAGCCCTTGGCAGGAGTGTAGGGGTGTGTCCGGCCGATCACAAGGCGTTCCGGCAACAGATCCATGGATTTCGCTCAAACGGCAGTAGATTTAGGGGATACAACGGCCACCCAGGAGAACCGAAGCGCCTTGCACCTGAAAAGTTTGACTGTCCGAGGATTCAAGTCGTTCGCGTCGGCTACGACGTTCGACTTTGAGCCCGGCGTCACTGCTGTCGTCGGTCCCAACGGGTCGGGTAAATCCAACGTGGTTGATGCCTTGGCATGGGTGATGGGGGAGCAGGGTGCAAAAACACTTCGCGGCGGCAAGATGGAGGATGTCATCTTCGCCGGCACGTCCGGCCGGCCGCCCCTGGGCCGTGCGCATGTCTCCCTCACCATAGACAACGCGGACAACGCGCTCCCCATCGACTACAGCGAAGTCACCATCTCCCGGACACTCTTCCGGACCGGCGGCTCCGAATACGCCATCAACGGCGCACCCTGCAGGCTTCTGGACATCCAGGAACTCCTCTCCGATTCAGGCCTGGGTCGCGAAATGCACGTCATTGTGGGCCAGGGCCAACTGGACAGGGTCCTGCACGCCACACCGGAAGACCGGCGGGGTTTCATTGAAGAGGCAGCAGGAATCCTCAAGCATCGCCGCCGCAAGGAAAAGACCGTCCGCAAACTCGAAGCCATGCAGGCCAACCTGGCACGGCTCGGCGACCTTACCGCGGAAATCCGGCGTCAATTGACTCCTTTGGGCAAGCAGGCGGAAATCGCCCGCCGTGCCCAGACGGTCCAGTTCGATGTCAGGGATGCCAGGGCCCGCCTCCTGGCCGATGACCTGGTGCAGCTCACTACAAGTCTTGAACAGGATGTTGCTGACGAAGCGGCGTTGAAGGAACGACGCCAGGTGGTGGAGGCGGAACTGGGGACCGGACGTCGGCGCCAGGCTGCCTTGGAACAGCAGGCCGCCGAATCAACCCCGAAGCTCAACGCCGCGCGTGATCATTGGTACCAGCTCTCTGCCGGCCGGGAGAGGTTGCGTTCTCTTGGATCCCTTGCTTCTGAGCGTCGCCGGCTTCTGGGTTCCTCTGAGGCCGCGGCGGATACAGGACGGGACCCGGAGCAGCTGGAACGCCAGGCCGCCCGGGTCCGCGAGGAAGAGTCCGCCCTGCAGCATGACATCCTGGCGAAGCAAGCCGCACTTCTTGAAGCCACGGTGGCCAAGGACGCTGCTGAATCGCTGGCGGCCGCCGAAGACAAGCGGCTCACGGCCATGTTGCGCGCCGCTGCCGACCGCAGGGAAGGGCTCGCCAGGCTTGCAGGCCAAGTGGCGGCCGCCAGGTCCAGGGCCGAAGCCGCCGAAGCTGAACGTGGCCGGCTCAGGGAATCCCTCGCATCCGGCGAAGAACGTCGCCGCAAGGCCCAGAGCGAGTTCACGGCGCTTGAATCCCAGGTGGCCGGCGTTGAGGACGGCGAGGAGAGCTTGGATGCCGACTACGAAAATGCGAACGATGTCCTGGATGCTGTCCTTGCCGAAATTGAGGAACTGAAAGCCGCGGAACGGGAAGCTGTCCGCGAGAGGGATGCCCTGACAGCGCGCAGGGATGCCCTGCAACTGGGACTCAACCGGAAGGATGGCTCCGGCAGCCTCCTGACGGCCGAGGGCGTTCTCGGACCGCTGGCTGCGTTGGTGGCCATTGAGCCCGGTTTCGAGGCAGCCGTCGCCGCAGCATTGGGGAGCGCCTCGGACGCCTTGGTCGTTGCAGATGCTGCAAGTGCAGCAGCAGCCCTCAGATCCCTGAAAGACGCCGACGCCGGGCGGGCAGCCCTGGTTCTCGCCGGTGGTTCCGCCGCTGACGGAGATACTCCAGCCGACGTGCCGCTTCCGCACGGCGGCCGCTGGGCGTCCGACGTCGTGAAAATTTCCGATCCCGCAGCGGAAGGCGTGTTGGCCCTTCTGGCGGGGACCGCCGTCGTCGACGATCTTGACGCCGCGGCGGCCTTCATTTCCGAACAACCGGACCTGAAGGCGGTGACGAGGGAAGGTGACGTCTTCACGTCCCTGACCGTCACCGGCGGTTCGGCCACAGCGCCGTCGCTGTTGGAAGTCCAGGCAGCAGTGGACGACGCCGGTGCCCGCCTCCAGGAGGTCACTGCCCGCTTGGAGCGGGGCCGTTTTGCCCTGGCAGGCGCCCAGTCCCGCCGCGCTGAAGCGCAGGACCGTGCGGACGCCGCGCTGGAACGCCTGCACGAGTCCGATGCCCGACTGGCTGCAGTGGCGGAGCGCCTGGGCCACCTCAATTCCGTCCTTCGCAGTGCCGTGGGCGAAAGCGACAGGCTGGCCGCCTCCATGGCCAAGGCCGAAGCCAACATCGCTGAAGCCCAACTGGATCTTGAAGTCGCCGCGGAACGCCTCGCCGCCGCCCAGGAGGCCCCGGACGAGGAACCATCCACGGATCAGCGCGACGAACTGGCCGCGCAAGCCAGGATGGCCCGTTCCTTCGAAACAGAAGCCCGCCTGGCCCTCAGGACGGCAGAAGAGCAACTGGGGGCGATCAGCAACCGGGCCGCGTCGCTTGAGCGGGCAGCCGCAACGGAACGGCGCGCCCGTGAAGAGGCGGCCCGTAGGGCCCAGCGCCGCCGAGCCCAGGCGCAGCGTGCGGCAGCAGTAGCTTCAGCGGTGGAACAGGCCCTGCGGTTCATCGATGTCTCGGTGGAGGCTGCCGGCTGGGAGCGCGACCTCGCAGAGCAGACCCGGGAACGGCTGGAGACGGAGCTGACGCTGGTCCGGACCGGCAATGAGGCCTTGGCGAAGGAGTTGGCCGAACTGACGGACTCCGTGCATCGGGACGAGATGGCGCGGACCCAGCAGCGCCTGCGTATCGAGGCCTTGGAGACACGTTCCATAGAGGAACTCGGCCTGTCCGGCGAACAACTCGTGGCAGACTATGGACCCGGGCTGCCTGTTCCGGTGCCCGCCGGAGCCACTGCCGACAAGTGGGCAGAGCTCCGGACACCCGTTGATGAGCATGGCCAGGCAATAGTGGACGGCATTCCGTTCGTCAGGGCTGAGCAGGAGAAAAGACTCAGAAAGGCTGAGCGGGAGCTGGCTGCCTTGGGCAAAGTGAACCCCCTGGCTCTGGAGGAGTTTGCCGCACTGGAAGAACGGCATCAGTTCCTCAGCTCGCAGCTCGAAGACCTCAAATCCAGCCGCAAAGACCTGTTGGACATCATCAAAGAAGTGGACGCCCGGGTCCAGCAGGTCTTCACTGAGGCCTTCGCCGACACCTCCGCCCAGTTCGACCACGTCTTTGCCAGGCTTTTCCCCGGCGGTGAGGGAAAGCTGGTACTCACGGATCCCGGCGACATGCTGAACACGGGAATCGAAGTGGAGGCACGGCCCGCGGGCAAGAAGATCAAACGGCTGTCCCTGCTCTCCGGTGGTGAACGGTCCCTCACGGCAGTGGCACTGTTGGTGGCAATTTTCAAAGCCCGCCCGTCGCCCTTTTATGTCATGGACGAAGTGGAAGCGGCACTGGACGACACCAACCTGGGCCGGCTCATCACCATTTTTGAGGAACTGCGCGAGTCCAGCCAGTTGATTGTGATCACCCACCAGAAGCGGACCATGGAAGTGGCAGACGCCCTCTATGGGGTGACGATGAGGGGCGATGGCGTCTCCACCGTCATCAGCCAGAGGCTCGGTGCCGGGGCGTAGCTTTATGAGAAGGTAGGGGAGTGAACGATTTCCTACCCATAATTCTGTCCATTCTCGCTGCCCTCGTGGTGGTCGGCGGACTCGTGCCGGTACTCCTGAAGGCCCGGAAGTCCGGAGCGAAATACCCCGGAACCCGGGATGCGAACGACCCCCTGCAGTCGCCGGCAGCGGGCGGCGGAACCTTGGTGGAAGAGCGCCCGGACGCGGTGAAGGCCCCGGCTCCCACCTTTGACGGAACCGTCGAGGGCGCGGATGTGCCCGATGATGCCGCCGGGCTCGAAACCATTGCCATCGACACTCCTGCGCCGGTTGAAGGCCGCCTGACCCGCCTGCGCGCCCGCTTGGTCAAGTCCAACAGCATCCTGGGCAAGGGCCTCCTGGCTCTGCTGTCCGGCGACAAGATCGACGAAGACGTGTGGGACGAGGTGGAGGAAACCCTCCTCCTGGCCGACCTCGGCACCGAACCCACCATGCAGCTGGTTGATGCACTGCGTGAGCGCGTGAAGGTCTTGGGCACCCGCAGCCCCGAGGACGTCAAGGCGATGCTCCGCGAGGAACTCATCAAGCTGGTGGATCCCTCCATGGACCGCTCGTTGAACGTCGAGCGCAAGGGTGACCGTCCCGCCGTCGTGCTTGTTGTTGGTGTGAACGGCGTGGGCAAGACCACCACGGTGGGCAAGCTGGCACGCGTCCTGGTTGCCGAAGACAAGGACGTCCTGCTGGGGGCCGCTGATACTTTCCGCGCAGCTGCTGCCGAGCAGTTGGCCACGTGGGGACAGCGTGTAGGTGTCCCCACCGTCAGGTCGGACATCGACGGCGCCGACCCCGCCTCGGTGGCTTACGAGGCCGTGAAAGCCGGCATCGACCAGGAGGTCGATGTTGTCATGGTGGATACCGCTGGACGACTGCAGAACAAGACCGGCCTGATGGACGAACTCGGCAAGGTCAAGCGCGTCATCGAGAAGCTGGCTGAAGTGGACGAGGTCCTGCTGGTGCTGGACGCCACTACCGGGCAGAACGGCCTCAACCAGGCCCGCGTTTTCGCCGAGGTGGTCAATATCACCGGCATCGTGCTGACCAAGCTGGACGGAACCGCAAAGGGCGGAATCGTTGTGGCCATCCAGAAGTCGCTGGGCGTGCCGGTCAAGCTCATTGGCTTGGGCGAAGGCCCCGACGACCTCGCACCGTTCGACGCCGAGAGCTTCGTGGACGCACTGCTCAACTAGCGCGGGTCCAAACCCTCCGCACTCAACTGGCTGGCAGCTTGGTGCGCCCTGAGGACTCAGGGCGCACCAAGGCTGCCCGTCAGTTTTTGGGTTTAAGGGGTTCCCGGGCCAGTAACCAACCTGCTGCCGTGAGGAGCAGAACGCCACCTGTGATGCCAAACGCCCAGCCATAGCCCAGCTGGTCGGCCAGGAGGCCCGCCACAACCGGTCCGATGATGGCACCCGTGTCCGCAGCCATTTGGAAGACCGCGAGCACCTTGCCTCCGGAGCGTCCCCTGCCAATGACATCAGCGACGGCGGCTTGTTGGGCCGGGCCCAACAAGCCGGATCCGAACCCAGCCACCGCAGAAGCGACAAGGAATCCGGTCAGGTCCGTGGTGAGGCCGATAACGCCGGTGGCCGCGCCCGTGATGAGCAGTCCGGGGATCAGCAGGGGCTTCCGTCCCCAGGCATCGGCCAAACGCCCGGAGAAGGTCAACGCCAAGGCGTTGCCCACCGCAAAGATGGCCAAGGCCCAGGCTGCCGTCTCAGGTTTGGACTGCAGGACAGCCACCGCGAACAGTGGAATAGTAGCCATGCGGACACCGAACGTCACCCAGCCATTACCGAAACTCGAGAACACCGCGGCACGGTAAGCGGAATCGGACAGAGCTTCCTTCAGGGTCATGGCCGGTGCCGGCTCAGCATCTTCTGCGGCGTTGCCCTCACCGCTCAGCATGGTCCGGACCACCAGCGCCGCCACCAGGAGCGCTCCTGCGTACGCCAGGAAAGGTACCCGGAGGCCGAAACCTGCCAGCAGACCTCCTACTACCGGCCCCAGGACGCTGCCGATCAGGAAGGCTGAGGCATACGCGCCGGAGACCCGCCCTCGTCGTTCAGGGGGTGCGAGGCGGATAAGCAGTCCCATCGCGGCCACGGTAAACATGACGGAGCCGGCTCCTCCGAGGCCACGGAAGATCAGCAGTTGCCAGTAATCCTGGGCAAACGCGCACGCCGCCGTGGACACTGCCACGATCAGCAGGCCTGAGACGTAGACGTTCCGTTCTCCAAAGCGTCCGATCAGGGCACCGCCTGCCGGAGCAAACACCAGGCGCATGAAGGCGAAGATGCTGACGATCACAGCGGCAGCCGTGGCGCCAACGTCGAAGGTGGTGGCGAATTGCGGCAAGACGGGCGCCACCAGCCCGAACCCCAAGGCGATCAGGAACGCTGCAGCCAACATCACCTTAATGTCGCGGGGCAACGGGGCTTTGTCCTGCCGGATCCTTGGAGCTTTGACGGATCTGGGCGGCTGCGTCATACGGGGCGGGTCCTTCAGGTGATGTGGGGCCGTGGTGGGCCGGATGGTCAAAAACCGGGGATTTCCAGAGAAGTCCGACGCCTGAAACATATCCGTAACACCGGAGATATGCACCATTTACGTTGGGGAGGTTGTTGTAACCAGCGCGCAATATAAAACCCGAGCAGGTGAAACACGGCGGCACAAAACTCTTAAGCAGGACGCAAACGGCGTCAGGACAGCGGTTGAACCGCAGATCTAGCAAGAGAGGAACGTGCACCATGGAACTTACCGCAGGTCACGTATGGGTCATGGTGGCGGCGGCGCTTGTGCTGTTCATGACACCTGGTCTGGCATTTTTCTACGGCGGCATGACACGCGCCAAGGCAGCCTTGAACATGATGATGATGAGCTTTATCTCCATCGGCATCGTGGGCGTCGTCTGGGTGCTGTGGGGCGCCTCAATGAGCTCCGGCGAGGGCTTCATGGAGATCGTGGGCAACCCGTTTGCCACCTTCGGCCTCGAAGGCATCAATACCCCTGATGGGCTCATCAAGGTTGGCTACGCAGCCACCTTCGCCATCATCACTGTTGCACTGATCAGCGGCGCGATCGCTGACCGCGCCAAGTTCGGCGCCTGGAGCATCTTCGTTCCGGTATGGGTGACCCTGGTCTACTGCCCGCTGGCCTACATGGTCTGGGGTGGCGGCCTGTTCGGTCCCGAAGGCGCAATCGGCAAGGCCCTCGGCCCGGCCATCGACTTCGCCGGCGGCACCGTGGTGCACATCAACGCCGGTGTGGCGGCGCTCGTCCTGGTCCTCATCATCGGCAACCGCCGCGGCTTCGGCAAGGACCCGAACCACCGCCCGCACAATATCCCGTTCGTCATGCTCGGTGCAGCAATCCTCTGGTTTGGCTGGTTCGGCTTCAACGGCGGTGCAGCAACAACAGCAGAGCAGGGTGGCCTGATCTGGATCAACACTCTGGCAGCTCCCGCAGCGGCCATGATCGGCTGGCTCATCACCGAACGTATCCGCGACGGTCACCCGACGTCGCTGGGCGCAGCATCCGGCGTGGTTGCCGGCCTCGTAGCCATCACCCCGGCATGTGCCAACGTCAGCCCGGTCGGGGCCCTTGGGCTTGGTGTCGTTGCCGGTGTGGCTTCCGCCCTGGCCGTCGGCCTCAAGTTCCGCTGGGGCTTCGATGACTCGCTGGATGTTGTAGGCGTCCACCTCGTCTCCGGCATCATCGGCACCGTGGCGCTGGGCTTCATCGCCCTTCCCGCCGACGGCGTAGGTGGCGGCCTCTTCTACGGCGGCGGCATGACCCAGATGTGGGCCCAGCTCGCAGCGGCCGGCATCGCCATCGCGTTCTCGGCCATCATGACGGCCATCATCGCCTTCGCCATCCACAAGACCATGGGCTTCAGGGTTTCCACGGAACAGGAGAACGTTGGCGTCGACCTCAGCCTCCACGCTGAGACGGCCTACGAATTCGGAGTCAACGGCCACGGCGGCAGCTTCCAGCCGCTGCACAACGCCATGACTGGAAAGTCCGAAACCGCCGCAGCCAAGACCCCCGCAGAAGGCAAGGAGAGTGTCCAGGCATGAAGCTCATTACAGCGATCGTCCGCCCCGAAAAGCTTGAAGCAGTCCGGGAAGGCCTCGAATCCTACGGGGTCCAGGGCCTGACGGTCAGCGCGGCCAGCGGCTACGGCCGCCAGCGCGGCTACACCGAGGTGTATCGCGGAGCTGAGTACAACGTGGATTTGCTGCCGAAGATCCGCATTGAGGTCCTCGCCACGGATGAGCAGGCCGACGACATCCTGGATGTCCTCATCGCCAGCTCCAACACCGGACGCGCCGGTGACGGCAAGGTGTGGACCGTGGATGTCTACGAAGCAGTCCGGGTAAGGACCGGGGAGCGCGGCTCGGCAGCAATCTAAGTCCTGCACCCAAAAGGCGGGCCGGGTACCAGTCAAGGTACCCGGCCCGCTTTCGCGTGTGGGAGGACATGAAGCCTGCTGTCTTAGGCCGCTGCCTGTCTTTAGTCCACGACGCCGGTGGGCCAGTCCGCCGGCCCCGCGCTGCCGGCGTCGTACTCTTCCAAGGGGACGTCGCCGCTCTCCCAGGCGCGAAGCACCGGCTCGATGATCCGCCAGCAGTCCTCGGCCGTATCGCCGCGGACGGACAGGAGGGGATCGCCGCTGATGATGCCTTCGAGCACCTCTCCATAGGGCAGCATTCCGGCTGCGCTGAGCTGGGTCACCAGGCTGGCGCGGTCCAGGGTGAAGATGTCGCCGGGGCCGTTCACATCAACGTCAAGCTGGAGCACGTCCGGACCGAAGCCGATGCGCAACTGGTTGGGGGAGTCCACGCCGGAGAATCCTTTGGGAAGGTGGGGGACCGGGCGGAAGGTAATGACGGCTTCCTTGCGTCGGCGTCCCATGGCCTTGCCGGAGCGCAGGATGAACGGCACCCCCTTCCAGCGCCAGTTGTCGATCTCCACCCGGACCTCGGCCAGGGTTTCGGTATTGCGGGCCGGATCAACACCGTCCTCCGCTGCGTAATCCGGCACCGTCCGTTCCCCGAGGGTTCCTGCGGTGTACCGTGCCCGCCGTGTGGACTCCTTGAACGGAGCCTTGATGCTGCTGGCACGCAGAACGGTTGCCACGGCGTCGCGCAGGTCCCGCTCCTCGATGGTTGCCGGCGCGTCGATCGCCAGGAAAGCCATGATGTGCAGGAGGTGGCTCTGGATCATATCCCGGAGGGCACCGGCAGTGTCGTAGTAGCGTGCGCGTCCCTCAAGGGCCAAATCCTCGTCAAAGACGATTTCCACTTTTTCGATGTGTTCGCGGTTCCACACGGGCTCCAGGAACCGGTTGGCGAATCGAAGGCCCAGGATGTTCAACACCGTGGCTTTGCCCAGGAAGTGGTCCACGCGGTGGATGTGGTCTTCGGGGACCAGGGCCGCGAGCGTCTTGTTCAGCTCGTGGGCGGATTCGGTGCCTGAGCCGAAAGGCTTCTCCATCACCAAACGGGTCCCGGCAGGCACCTGATCGCTGTGAAGTACCTCGCAGGCCTTCTGGCTGACGTGGGGAGGCAAAGCGAAATAGATGGCGACGGGTCCCTGCAAGGTGGCCAGGAGGTCCGCCAGGGGACCGTCCGCTGTGACATCAAGCTGGTGGTACTCGGTGGTGTCAGCGACTTTTGCCAGTGCCGCACGGCCGGCATCATCAGCCGTGCCCGAGGCCGCGTTGAACGCGCCCGCAACCCGCTCCCGCCATTGTTCCGGAGACCAGGGGTCCGAGCCTGCACCTGCCAGCCGTAATCCGGGAGCCCTGCCGGAAGCCAGCAGTCCGGCGAGTCCGGGCAGCAGGAGCCTTCCTGTCAGGTCCCCGGACGCGCCGAGGATGAGCAACGTTTTTACAGTTGTTTTACTGGTCACTGTGCCAGCATGCCATCTTGCAGGTGCGACTTGGTACCCTAGATAGTCGAGTCCCCTAGTCGATTCAGATTTGTTGGGTTGAGACATGTTTGCTGGGGGCAATCGTCAAGACTCTGGTGTGCCGCATTGGCCGCCATTCGCAGACCATCGAAAGAAGTGCACGGCGCGTGTTCAATTCACTCTCTGACCGGTTGACAGCAACCTTCAAGAACCTTCGTGGCAAGGGCCGCCTCACCGAGGCTGATGTTGATGCCACAGTCCGGGAGATCCGCCGCGCCCTGCTGGACGCGGATGTTGCAGTATCAGTGGTCCGTGAGTTCACCGGCCGCGTGCGCGAACGTGCCTTGGGTGCCGAGGTTTCGGGTGCGTTGAACCCGAGCCAGCAGATCGTCAAGATCGTCAACGAGGAACTCGTGGAGATCCTCGGTGGCGAGACACGCCGGATCCGCCTGGCCAAGACTGGCCCCACCATCATCATGCTCGCCGGTCTCCAGGGTGCAGGTAAGACCACCCTTGCCGGCAAGCTGTCCAAGTGGCTGAAGGCCCAGGGCCACAGCCCCATGCTGGTTGCTTGCGATCTTCAGCGCCCCAACGCCGTGACACAGCTCCAAGTGGTGGGCCAGCGCGCCGGCGTCCCGGTGTTCGCTCCGCACCCTGGTGCCACCTCCGAGCTCGAGCACCCTGCCGGCGACCCCGTAGCCGTCGCGAAGGCAGGCGTCGAGGAAGCGCGCCAGAAGCTCCACGACGTTGTCATCGTCGATACCGCCGGCCGTCTTGGTGTCGACGCCGAGATGATGGACCAGGCCCGCCGGATCCGTCAGGCCATCATCCCCAACGAAGTCCTCTTCGTGATCGATTCCATGATCGGCCAGGACGCCGTCAACACGGCGATGGCGTTTGATGAAGGCGTCAACTTCACGGGCATCGTGCTGTCCAAGCTCGACGGCGACGCCCGCGGTGGTGCCGCGCTGTCGGTAGCGTCCGTGACCGGCAAGCCGGTGATGTTCGCCTCCACCGGTGAAGGCCTGGACGACTTCGAGCTTTTCCACCCGGACCGCATGGCTTCCCGCATCCTTGACATGGGTGACGTCCTTACCCTGATCGAACAGGCTGAGAAGGCCTGGGATAAGGACGAAGCCGCCCGGATGGCGAAGAAGTTCGCCGACCAGGAAGACTTCACCCTGGACGACTTCCTCGCCCAGATGCAGCAGATCCGCAACATGGGCTCCATGAAGAAGATGCTCATGATGATGCCGGGGGCGCAAAACATCCGTCAGCAGCTGGAGAACTTCGATGAAAAGGAGATCGACCGCGTCGAAGCAATCGTCCGGTCCATGACGCCGCACGAACGCGTCGCCCCCAAGATCATCAACGGCTCACGCCGCGCCCGTATCGCCAAGGGTTCAGGCGTCCACGTGTCCGAGGTCAATGGCCTGCTGGAGCGCTTCGCCCAGGCCCAGAAGATGATGAAGAAACTTGCGCAGGGCGGCGGCATGCCGGGGATGCCCGGGATGCCTGGCCTTGGTGGCCCCGGCGGAGGCCGCAAGAGCGGCAAGAATGCGCCCAAGAAGAAGGCGCGTTCAGGCAACCCTGCCAAAGCAGCACAGGAACTGCGCGATGCCGAAGCCAAGCGGGCTAACGCAGCCTCGGCAGCACCGTCGGGTGCCGCTTTCGGCCAAGGCGCGGCAGAGTTCGATCCCTCATCGCTCAACCTTCCCAAGGGCTTCGATAAGTTCCTCGGCAAATAGGCCGCGGCTGACATCCCCACCGCGTCGCAGTTGGGATGTCAGGGCCGTGGAATAGGCTGAACCAATGCATAAGCAGCGCGTAGTCTTCGTTCACGGCCTGGGCAGCTTTGGTGCTGCGGCATGGCCGAAACAGCACGGCATGGCCCTCGCTTATGACGCACTGTTCCTGCGCCGGCATGGCTTTGACGTTGCAGCAGAACCCGTGGGATCGAGCGTTGCCGCGGACGTTGCCATTGTCATCAATGCCCTGGCGGATACGGGTGGCGGCCACGTCGTAGCGCACGAGCAAGGTGCCATCTCCGCCATGCTGGCTGCCATAGAACGTCCGGACCTGGTGCACTCGCTGAGCTTGGTTGAGCCTGCTTGTTTGTCCCTGACAGCCGAGCTTCCGGCCACAGCCTCCCATCGGGCCCTTATGGAACCCCTGTTCGATGTACGGAGCCAGCTCAACGACGCCGACTACCAACGTGAGTACTACCGCCGGGCGTTTTCTGCCGAAACGGGGGGACTGAATACTCCCGAAGCGCGCCGTTCAGCCCGCAGGCTCAGGCTCCAGGCCCCGCCTTGGGAGGCCCCGCTGCACATCGTGCCCGGTGTCCCCACGTTGGTCCTCACGGGTGGCTGGGAACCCCTGTATGAGGAAATTGCCGGTTACCTCCAGGAAACCGGAGCCCTCCGCCGTGCTGCTGCGGGAGGGCACCGGCCCCAGGATTCAGTGGACGGGGATCACATCATCCGATCGTTTGTTGGTGACGTCGGACGGGCCATGTCAGTTCAGGCTTCCTGAGCCGGCCTCAAATGTGTCCGGGCTGCCGGGTACCTGCAGTTCCGGCAAATAGACCTTTCCGCCAGATGCCAGGAATTCCTGGCTCTTTCCGCGCATGCCGCTGTACATTTCCGCAATGGCTGTCTGCGCCTCTTCTGATCCGTATTCGTCACGGATGTCCTGGCTGATGCGCATCGAACAGAACTTGGGGCCGCACATGGAACAGAAATGGGCGGTCTTGGCCGGTTCCGCCGGCAGCGTTTCGTCGTGGAAGGCTTCTGCTGTGACGGGGTCCAGGGAGAGGGCAAACTGGTCACGCCAACGGAACTCGAATCTGGCCTTGGACAAGGCATCGTCCCGCTCGTGGGCCCCGGGATGGCCCTTGGCGAGGTCGGCGGCGTGGGCTGCGATCTTGTACGTGATGACACCGGTCTTGACGTCGTCCTTATTGGGAAGGCCCAAATGTTCCTTGGGGGTCACGTAACACAGCATGGCGGTGCCGTACCTGGCAATCTCGGTGGCGCCGATGGCTGAGGTGATGTGGTCATAACCAGGAGCCACATCCGTGACCAAGGGCCCAAGGGTGTAGAAAGGGGCTCCCTTGCACAGTTCCTGCTGGCGTTCCACATTTTCCCGGACCAGGTGGAACGGCACGTGGCCAGGTCCTTCCACCATCACCTGCACATCGAACTCCCACGCCCGCTGTGTCAGCTCGGCGAGGGTATCCAATTCGGCGAACTGGGCTGCGTCATTGGCATCGGCGGTTGCACCCGGGCGCAGGCCGTCGCCCAGGGAGAAGGCGACGTCGTACTGGGCGAAGATTTCGCAGAGCTCGTCAAAGTGCGTGTAGAGGAAGTTCTCCTGGTGGTGCGCCAGGCACCAACCCGCCATGATCGACCCGCCACGGGAGACAATTCCCGTGACCCGGTTGGCGGTCAACGGCACATAGCGCAGGAGCACGCCGGCGTGGATGGTCATGTAGTCCACGCCCTGCTCACATTGCTCGATCACAGTGTCCCGGAAAATCTCCCACGTCAGCTTGTTCGCCTCGCCGTTGACTTTCTCCAGCGCCTGGTAGATGGGGACCGTCCCGATCGGGACCGGGGAGTTGCGGATGATCCACTCCCGGGTGGTGTGGATGTCGTCCCCAGTGGAGAGATCCATGACGGTATCGGCACCCCATTGAGTGGCCCACTGCAGCTTGTCCACCTCTTCCGCGATGGAGCTCGTCACTGCTGAGTTGCCGATGTTGGCGTTAATTTTCACCAGGAAGGCTTTGCCGATGATCATCGGTTCTGACTCGGGGTGGTTGATGTTGTTCGGAATGATCGCCCGTCCTGCGGCAACTTCGCTGCGGACCAGCTCAACGTCACAGTTTTCCCGCAACGCGACGAACTGCATCTCGGGAGTCACCGTGCCCTGCTTGGCATAGTGCATCTGCGTGACGGTTTTACCTTCGACGGCGCGGCGGGGCACCGGTTGGGTGCCCTTCCACTCTGCTGATGCTTCCCCGCGCCGCACCGCTGACTTGCCGTCGTCCAGCAGGTTTCGCTCCCGTCCGCGGTAAGCCACGGTGTCACCGCGGGCTTCGATCCATGGAGCGCGGAAAGGCTCAAGCCCCACAACGGGATCACTGCCGGGGCCCGCAGTGCGGTACACCTGGAACGCCGGGTTGGCTGTGCCGTTGGGAGACGGTTCCAAGGCGATCTCGGTGACGGGCACCCGGATCCCGTGGTCCGGGTCCTCCAGGTAGGCCAATGAATGGGATGTCAGCGACTGGGTCACAGATTCCGGCGTCCTTGCGCTTGAGCCGGACGGGTTTTGGGCAGGGCTGTGCTGTGTTTTTGTGGTGCTCAAAGGATTACTCACTTCCTTCGCCGGCATTACCCGGACAGGTTCAACGGTCGCAGACTGCATCAGTCCGATCTCAGCCCCTGCAGGGGCCCCCGTGTGGTCGTAGACGAAGCTACCACAGCTCACAACGGGCACCCAGTCACATGAACGAACCAGCGTCCAGGACGCCGCTGCGGACTAGGCTTTTGATATGGCCACCATCATCGAATTCAGCGGATCTGTCCTTGTCTCGGCGGACGAAGAGCGCCAAGGGATGTGGTCTGTTGACGGAGTCCTGACGTTCGAACGCCCCACGGCCACACCGGACCTGGTGTTGGATGGCTGGGTCCTCCCGGGTTTCGTTGATGCCCACTGCCACATCGGTTTGGGTGTGGGTGGCGCCGTTGACGAGCGGACCACCCTTGCGCAGGCCCACGCTGACCTCGACGCCGGGACTCTGCTGATCCGGGATGCCGGATCACCAAGTGACACCCGTTGGGTCCAGCAACGTGCGGACGTTCCCCGGTTGATCCGGGCAGGTAGGCACATTGCCCGGAGCCGGCGGTACCTCCGCGGTTTGGGGCATGAAGTCGAACCCGGCCAACTCGTGGAGACCGTCCGGAAGGAAGCGCGGGATGGAGACGGGTGGGTCAAGTTGGTGGGGGACTGGATCGACCGTGGCGTGGGTGACCTCGCTGCCTCTTTCCCCGCCAAAATCGTCAAGGATGCCATCGCTGCCGCCCACGATGAAGGTGCCCGGGTGACGGCCCACTGCTTTGCCGAGGACACAGTGGACGACATGCTCGATGCAGGCATCGACTGCATCGAACATGCCACGGGCCTGCTGCCGCGACACATTCCGCGCTTGGTGGAGCAGTCCGTGCCGATCGTTCCCACCTTGGTCAACATCGCGACTTTCCCGGACATTGCTGCCCAGGCTGCCCCAAAGTTTCCTGACTATGCGGACCACATGGTGCGGCTTTGGGAGCGGCGGCGCGAGCGGGTGTTGGAGGCCTTTGAGTCAGGCGTGGCCATCTATGCGGGCACGGACGCCGGCAGCGTGATCAAGCACGGCAGGATCGCAGACGAAATGAAGGAACTGCACGACGCCGGCCTGCCGCCGGCCGCGGTCCTGGACGCCGCGGCGTGGCGTGCCCGGGAGTGGCTGGGGGCCGAGGGCATCAGCGAAGGGGCGGGTGCCGACGTCGTGTTGTGCTCCGAGGATCCCAGGATCGAGCTGGAAACTGTTTCCAGCCTCAAACACATCGTGCTGCGCGGTTCACTGGTCCGTTAGGAATAAATTGAAGCTTCAAGTAATTTAGAGAAGTAGAAAGGTGCTGATGAGGGGCACCTCGAACCCGGGAGCGTCACATGACCACACCACTCAGCCAGGATCTTCTGCCTGCCGAACTGACCATGGGCACCGTCATGCTCAAGGTCGGCAACATGGCTGTCATGAGCGACTACTATCAGCGTGCCCTTGGCCTTGACGTGGTGGCCGAGCAGGATGGCGGGCTCTACCTGGGGCGGCTCGGAAAGCCCGTGGTGCATCTTGCCCCGGCGTCCGGTCTCCAGATTCCAGGCCGTGGGGAGGCTGGCCTGTTTCACACGGCCATTCTGTTCCACGACCAGCCTTCATTGGCCGCCACCATTGCTACCGCCGCCGAGTACGAGCCCCGAGCTTTCGCGGGCAGTGCCGACCATCTGGTCAGCGAAGCGTTCTACTTTACCGATCCTGAAGGCAATGGCATTGAGCTCTACTACGACAAGCCGCGTGAACTCTGGCAGTGGGATGGCAGGAATGTGGTGATGGACAATGTTGCCTTGCCTCCGCAGCGATTCCTCGAGCAGCACCTGAGTGAAGCCGCGGTGACAGGGCAGCGCGAGGCAGCGGCCGGAATTGGACACGTCCACCTGCAAGTCGGTGACGTCGGAACTGCCCAACACTTCTACGTGGAAACCCTGGGCTTTGAGCGGACGGCGGGCTGGCATGGCCAGGCGTTGTTCGTTTCCGCCGGCGGCTACCACCACCACATGGCCATGAACGTGTGGAACAGCCGTGGCGCCGGGCCCCGCAAGGACACGCTGGGCCTGGGGGAAGTGCTCATTGAGGTCCCCGACGCCGACGACGTAGCGGCGCTTGCGGATCGCTTGAAGATCGCAGGAGTGCAGAACCACCACACCGGCGCCGAACTCCGGTTCGAGGATCCGTGGCGGAACAAACTGCGGGTTGCCGTCCGCTAAGCAGCGCCACTCCTGCTGCGCCGGCACACTCCCGTTGCGCCGCCCACTCCTGCATTAGGCTGGGCAGTGACGGCACGGATCCAACCGGGTTTTGTGCCGCCGCCCCGTCAGCACGAAGGAATGAGAGTACTTTCCATGGGCTTTGCCGAAATTTTTGTAGCCACCCACGATGAAGCACTCAAGAGGGCAGCGGCCCTGGATAAGGGCGCGGATGTCACCGGCCCCGCCGTCAGGATTGACGGCATTACCGATTTCGAAGTGGAGCAGCTGGGTGACCTTGCCGGCCAGGCGGTCCACGCAGCCGGTGCTGACTACGAACTTGCCCTGGTTGATGTCACCAGCGATGCGCTTCTGGGTGTCCCCGAAGCCATGGTGCGGGCCTTGGCCGAGCTGTTGACGTACGAGAGCGAAGGCGAGGCAAATGTCCTCGATGACGTTGCCGCAGCCTGGGCTGCGCAGGACGATATGCCCTTCGACGCTGCCCAATCCCGCCAGTACGTCCAGCAGTTGGCTGCCTTGGCAACCGATGTTGAAAAGGTGGAGCGCGCCGGGCTCTACGTCTGGTCCGAATAGCACTTCCGCCCGGGCATGGGCGCACCTTGCACCCCCGCGGGTGAGCAACAACACACGGGCCCAGGTGGCGTAAGTCGTATTTGCTCCGGGCATCTGGCACAATAGACAGGTACTCGATCGGTGCGGCCCCTCTCTCCGTGCTCGTATCTTGTCCTTCGAACCGTCCAGTATGGCCCGCCCCACGGGTGCAGAACGTCGGGTTCACCTCGTTTCAGAAACAGGAGTGACCACAAAAGTGGCCGTAAAGATTCGCCTTAAGCGCTTCGGTAAGATGCGCGCACCGTACTACCGCATTGTCGTCATGGATGCCCGCGCCAAGCGCGATGGCCGTGCCATTGAAGAAATCGGCAAGTACCACCCCACCGAAGAGCCGTCGTACATCGAGGTCGCTTCCGAGCGCGCCCAGTACTGGCTTTCCGTTGGCGCCCAGCCGACCGAGCAGGTTGCTGCGATCCTCAAGATCACCGGTGACTGGCAGAAGTTCAAGGGCCTCCCGGGCCAGGAAGGCACCCTGAAGACCAAAGCTCCGAAGGAAGCCTTCGTAGCACCGGAGAAGGGTTCCGTCATCATTCCGGAAGCCATCACCAAGAAGGCCAAGAAGGACGAAGCAGAAGCTCCGGCCGAGGCTGAAGCAGAGACCACCGAGGCTGAGTAAGTTGCTGGCAGAAGCGCTCGAACACTTGGTCCGTGGGATCGTTGACAGCCCTGAGGATGTCAAGGTCAGTGCCAAGAACAACCGCCGCGGGGAATCCCTTGAGGTGCGCGTTCACCAGGAGGACCTCGGACGGGTGATCGGCCGTCAAGGACGCACCGCACGCGCTTTGCGCACAGTGGTTGCAGCCTTGGCAGGTGGCGAGCAGGTCAGGGTCGACGTCGTCGACACCGACCGCCGCCGGTAACGCGCTCAGCACTGCTTGTCTTAGGTCCGGCCCCTTCACCGAATATGGTGGAGGGGCCGGATTGCTTTATCCACCCTTTCATCACCGTGGCTGCCCGGCGGCGCGGTACACAAGAATTCAGAGGAACCCATGCAGCTCCAGGTGGCCCGGATCGGCAAACCCCATGGCATCCGCGGCGAGGTGACCGTCCAGGTGCTCACCGACGCCCCTTCCGAGCGATTCGTCGCAGGAACCGAGTTCATTGTGGAACCGGCATCGGCTGGCCCGTTGACCATCCGCAGTGCCCGGTGGAACAAGGACATTCTGCTGCTGGGCTTCGAGGAGATCGCCGACCGCAACGAAGCGGAAGTCATCCGTGGTGCGAAGCTCTTCATCGAGACCGAAGAACTTGACGACGAAGACGACGACGAAGGCTGGTACGAGCACGAGTTGGTCGGCCTCGAGGCGCGTGTTGGTTCGCAGGTGGTTGGCAAGGTGGCCGCCCTCAACACCATGCCCGTCCAGGACCTGCTGATGGTCAAGACGGACGATGGCAAGGAAATCCTGGTTCCCTTCGTCGAGGAGATCGTTCCCGAAGTCAATGTTGAGGACGGGTACATCCTGATCACCCCGCCGGCCGGGCTCTTTGAAGTCAACGACGACTCATCCGGGGAGCCCGAGGACGGCACGGGGGATGAAGCCTGAATGAGGATTGACGTTGTCAGCATCTTCCCGGAGTACCTTGCACCGCTGGAGCTCTCCCTCATAGGAAAAGCCCGCCAGGATGGCCTGCTGGAACTCAACGTCCACGATTTGCGCGCGTTCACCACGGACAAGCACAGAACTGTGGACGATACACCCTATGGTGGTGGCGCCGGGATGGTGATGAAGCCGGAACCGTGGGCACAGGCCCTTGAATCAGTGGCCGGTGCTCCTGAAGGTTCCAAGCCGGTACTGATTGTTCCGTCGCCGGCAGGGGAGCGGTTCAACCAGGCCCTCGCCTATGAGCTCGCCGAGGAGCAGCAGCTTGTCTTCGCCTGTGGGCGGTATGAAGGCATCGACGAACGGGTCATCGACTGGGCGCGGGACCACTTCACTGTCCGGCCCGTCAGCCTCGGTGATTACGTGCTCAATGGCGGCGAAGTCGCGGTGCTGGCCATGGTCGAAGCCATCGGCCGGCTCCTTCCCGGCGTGGTGGGAAACCCTGAGTCACTGGTGGAAGAGTCCCATTCGGACGGCCTCCTGGAGTACCCCGTCTACACCAAGCCGTCCGCGTGGCGCGACCATGACGTCCCTGCTGTCCTGCTGAGCGGCAACCATGGAAAAATCGCCCAATGGCGGCGCCACGAGCAATTCCGGCGGACCGCAGAGCGGCGTCCGGACCTTTTGGAAACGTTCGACGCCGGTGCCTTGAGCCGCGCTGACCGCAACGCCCTGTCTGACCTCGGGTACGACGTCGTCGACGGTCGCTTGCGTCCCCGCCCTGGCGGCGACGCCGCAATCTGAGGTCCGCTGCCGCCGTCGAAAGTTCAATAGTCGTGACAGTTGGCCCGATGGCAGCGCATATGGCAGAATTAACCCTTGTGTCTACTGGGCTGACACCTGCCACAGGGGGAGTTCAGCCAACAGTCGGACAACCCGGCCGCGCCAATCAGTGGCGGAGCCGGACACTAAGAAACTTCGGCGGAGATTTCCGGCGGCCCTTCGTGCCCCGGGCTTGTCTGCCGTAACCCAAAGTGAATGACCTGTGGCGTTCACCAGGAGTGGATTAATGCATATCCTCGATAGCGTAGATGCAGCCTCGCTGCGTAACGATGTTCCTGAGTTCCGCGCGGGTGACACCCTCAAGGTTCACGTCAACATCATTGAAGGCAAGAACTCCCGTGTCCAGGTCTTCCAGGGCTTCGTCCTGGGCCGCCAGGGTGACGGCGTTCGCGAAACCTTCACCGTGCGCAAGGTTTCCTTCGGTGTCGGCGTAGAGCGTACCTTCCCGGTACACTCCCCGATCATCGAGAAGATCGAGGTCGTCACCAAGGGTGACGTCCGCCGCGCCAAGCTTTACTACATGCGCGCACTGCGCGGTAAGGCTGCGAAGATCAAGGAAAAGCGCGACTTCGCCAAGTAAGTCCTGCGACTTATGTAACGGGTCCAGGATTCGTGCCCGGTTGTTCCGGAGCAATCCGCAACGCAACAGGGATACGAGTCATGGACACATCAGAACGCCAGCCCCGGAAACAGGGCTGGCGTTTTGTTTTCCTTGCACTGGTCCTCGCCGTGGCCATCAGCGGACTGGTCCGGTCCTTGTGGCTGGACGTTTACTACATCCCATCCGAATCCATGGAACCGCTCCTCGGGGCAGGGGACAGGATCCTGGTGTCACGGACGGCCTTTACTTCCGAGCCGATCCGCCGCGGTGACATCGTGGTCTTCGACGGCCGTGGCTCGTTCGCGCCGCTGAGCAGCGGACAAGGCCCTTTTGTTGACGCCGTCTCGGCTGCAAGCCAGTGGTTTGGACTGACCGGCAGCGACACCACCTATGTCAAGCGGGTCATCGGCGTCGCAGGGGACCGCGTCCAGTGCTGCGATCCCAGTGGCCACCTCACAGTCAACGGCCAGCCGGTTGAGGAACCCTATGTGTATCCAGGGGATGCACCCAGCAAGCAGAAATTCGACGTCATGGTACCCGAGGGCCGCCTGTGGCTGATGGGTGACCACCGCTCCCGCTCCGCAGACTCCCGGGGACTGCTGGGTGCGCCGGGCGGCGGTATGGTTCCTGTGGAACGGGTGATAGGACGGCCGGTCCAGATCATCTGGCCACTTGATAGATTTGCAGAGATGCCTCGCTCTACGCAGGCCGAAACATCGAAGAACGGACAGTAGATGCCGGACAAGGCTCCAGAGAATCCCGAGCGGTACGACGACGACGCCCGGGTCTCGGACGGAACGGCACCTGCCGCCGGGGTGGATGAATCGCGCCAACCCGACGACGCGTCAGGTGGTTCCGGCAACGCAGCTGCTGCCCCCGGCAACGGCAAGACAGCCGCCCGTGAATCGACGGGCGGCGCCCACGCAGTGGAGAAGCCCCGCAAGAACCCTGTCCTGGTCTGGGTCAAAGAGATTGTGACCGTGGTGGCCATCGCGCTGGTGCTGTCCTTCCTGCTGAAGACTTTCCTTTTCCGGGCGTTCTACATTCCGTCGGAGTCCATGGAAAGCACCCTCGACGTCAACGACCGCATCTTCATCAACCTCCTGGTCCCTGAACCTTTCGCCCTGCAACGTGGAGATGTTGTGGTGTTCAAGGACTCCCAGAACTGGCTGACGCCGGTAGCCAAAGAGCCTGCCGGCCCCATGGACTGGGTGGGGGACGCGCTGGAGTTTGTGGGGTTGGCTGCCGACGACAATGAGCAGCACCTCGTCAAGCGTGTCATTGGGCTTCCCGGGGACCGGGTTTCCTGCTGCGATGCCCAAGGGCGTGTCAGTATTAATGGTGTGCCGTTGGATGAGACGTACATCAACCCGGCCGAGATACCGCAGCCGAATGCCTTCGACATTGTGGTTCCGGAGGGCAAGGTGTGGGTGATGGGCGATAACCGCAATCATTCGGCGGACTCACGGGCCCACCAGGAGAGCAACGGCGGCTTCATCAACATTGAAGACATTGAGGGCAGGGCCACTGTCATAGCCTGGCCCGTCAGTCGCTGGACCTACCTCGACAACTTTCCGGACGTCTTCCGCGATGTCCCCGAAAGCACCCCGGCAAAATAATGGCAACAACGGCTGCCGGCCCCAAGGGCAAGACGCAGGTCAAAGTCCCGGCCAAGACCAAGAAGAGCGCCAAGCCCGCCACCAAGGCCAAGAGCCCTGTGGGTTTCCCCACCCTTGACGTGGAGCGGTCCTTCCTGGCGCCCGGCGTGCGGTTGCTGGCCGGTGTGGATGAGGTGGGTCGTGGCGCCCTGGCTGGACCCGTCAGTGTCGGGATTGCCGTGGTCAACCTAGAGGATCATGGCTTGTTGGCCGATGTGCGGGACAGCAAACTTCTCAAGCCTGAGGACCGTGACAGGCTGGAACCCTTGGTCCGCGAATGGGCTGTTGCTTCCGCCGTAGGACACGCCTCGTCCAGGGAAATTGATGACATTGGCATTATTGCAGCCTTGCGCCTGGCAGGGACGCGTGCGTGGCTGGAGATCCTGGCCGGCGGAACCACGCCAGACGTCGTCCTCCTGGATGGCAGCCACAACTGGCTCTCCCCGGATGTTCAGGCGTCCCTCTTTGACGAGCCCGCGCCGGGACCTTGGTGCGAGGCTCCCGTACATACCCGGGTCAAAGCAGACATGAGCTGCCTCAGCGTTGCAGCCGCCAGTGTCCTGGCCAAAGTGGCACGTGACCGCATCATGGTGGATCTCCATTCGGAGGTCCCTGCCTACGGGTGGAACGAGAACAAGGGATATGCCACCTCCGCCCACAGGGACGTGATCCGGCTCCAAGGGCCCAGCGCCTACCACCGGACCAGTTGGAACCTTACGGGGCCTGACGCCGGCTGACGGCACACCGCACAGTGCTGCTGCCCTGCTGTGGCCTGGGGTCATGCTCCGGTTGGCGCATGCCGCGCGGCAGATAGTGCAAGATGGAACTATGAGTGCCGAGGACCTTGAGAACTATGAAACCGACATGGAGCTGCAGCTCTACCGCGAGTACAGGGATGTTGTCGGTCTGTTCAGCTACGTCGTGGAAACTGAACGACGGTTCTACCTGGCCAATCATGTTGATCTGCAGGCACGCAGCGCGGACGGTGAAGTCTACTTCGACCTGACCCTCCAGGATGCCTGGGTATGGGATGTTTACCGTTCAGCCCGTTTCGTGAAGAACGTCCGCGTGATCACGTTCAAGGACGTCAATGTCGAAGAGCTGCCCCGCAGTGAAGACCTGTCCCTGCCCAAGGATGGCGGGCTCGGGGACTTGGGCGATCTTGGAAACTAGCATCTGACTCTTCCTCCACAGCAGTGATCCGGGAAGGTTTACCCACATAGCCCCGTGAGCCCCTGCCGCCCACCGCCGCCAGCCGGAAAGCTGGTAAGCGGAGGTGATGGTCATGAGACCAAAAGACCTGCTGGGCAGGAGCGGCGAGGCCTTGGCGGCCGGTTTTCTGGAAAGCCAGGGGATGCGGATCGTCGATCGTAATTGGCGATGCGCAGACGGTGAAATCGACATCGTCGCGATCGACGGAGACACCCTTGTGGTGGCTGAAGTCAAAACCCGACGAAGCCTTGACTATGGGCATCCTTTTGAAGCTGTGGGGACTGCCAAGTTGGCCCGCCTCCACCGATTGGCTTCATCGTGGTGCCGGGAACACGAGCTGAAGGCACTCCGGAGGCGCGTGGACGTCGTGTCGGTCATCGACGACGGCGTGGGCGAGCCGGAGCTTGACCACCTGCGGGGTGTGGGCTGAATGGGAGTGGGGCGCAGCTACTGCGTTGCCTTGGTGGGCCTCAACGGCTACATCGTGGAGGTTGAAGCCGATATAGGCCAGACACTTCCGAACTTTGTCATTCTGGGCCTGCCGGACGCTGCTCTGAACGAAGCCAAGGAGCGAATCCGCTCGGCTGCCCAAAACTCCGGGATACCCCTGAGCCGGCGAAAAATTACGGCCAACCTGATACCGGCGTCGCTCCCAAAACGGGGCTCCGGCTTCGACCTGGCGATTACCATGGCGGTTCTGTGTGCCGCCAACGACGTCCGTTCCATCGACGGGACGGTATTCATCGCGGAACTTGGTTTGGACGGCCGGTTGCGGCCGGTCCGGGGCATCCTGCCGGCGGTGATGGCGGCCGTTCAGGCTGGCTATCCCGACGTCGTGGTAGCTGACTCAAACGCCGTGGAGGCTTCCTTGGTACCGGGGGCAAACGTCCGCGGGTACAAGACGCTCGCCAGGCTCGCGTTCGACTTCGGGGCCGACCCCAAGGAGTTGGCCCTCGACTACGACCCCGGGGACGGCTGCGTCCCTGACGACGACGGCGGCGGCGACCATGCCTTGGTGCCGGACCTCTGCGATGTGTCGGGCCAAGGCGAGGCGCGCAGGGCGCTTGAAGTCGCCGCCGCCGGCGGCCACCACATGCTGCTGACAGGGCCGCCGGGTGCTGGAAAAACGATGCTGGCGGAGCGTCTGCCCGGACTGCTCCCGGATTTGGCAGATAACGCTGCGATGGAGGTGACGGCCATCCATTCGTTGGCCGCCGTACAATCCTCGGCAGTGCGGCTGATCCGTAGGCCGCCTTTCGAGAATCCTCATCACAGTGCCACAGCTGCGGCCATCATTGGCGGTGGATCCGGACTTCCGCGCCCGGGTGCTGCATCTCGGGCGCATCGCGGCGTGCTGTTCCTGGACGAAGCCCCGGAATATGAACGCCGTGTGCTCGATGCGCTCCGGCAACCGCTGGAGAGTGGGGAGCTCGTCATTCACCGCTCCGCAGGAACGGCGGCGTACCCAGCCCGTTTCCAACTCGTCCTTGCGGCAAACCCTTGCCCGTGCGGGAAGGCGTCAGGCAAGGGCATGGACTGCACCTGTACTGCCATGATGCGGCGGCGGTACTTCGGGAGGATGTCGGGTCCGCTGCTGGACAGGGTAGACATCCAGCTCCAGGTTGAACGGGTCTCCCTGGCGGATTTCGGTCAAGCAGGACGGGAAGAGGACACAGGCACTGTAGCGACCCGGGTATTGGCGGCGAGGGAAGCCCAGTTGGATCGGTTGCGGCAATTGGGGCTTGAAACGAACTCCCAAGTTCCAGGACGCACCTTGCGAGGCGAACTGCGGCTGGCGTCGGGGACCACCCGGATCCTGGACACCGCATTGGAACGCGGCACATTGACTGCCCGCGGTTACGATCGCGTCCTTCGGTTGGCATGGACGCTCGCCGACCTGGGACACAGCGGGACACCGGACGTTGACCACATCGGCCAAGCGCTCAGTCTGCGACAAGCGGCGGGTGCGCCATGACAGACCGTGAATCGAAGGGAACCAATCCAGTGGCAACAGCGGGGATGCAGGACAAAGAACGGATTGCGCGGGCAGCACTTGCCCGGCTTATGGAGCCGCAGGACTCCGTTGGGCTCGCCTTGGTACGGGCTCTCGGGGCGGTTGATGCCCTGGGTGTGGCGACCGGGGAACTGGCGGCAGGTCCCACTGTGGAGCAGGAGATTACCGCCCTGCTGGTTGAGGCAGGGGGACCGTCCACGTGGGTAGGGCTCCCGGCCAGTCTCCGGAGATGGGCGCCGCGCGTTAGTGACCTGGCACCGGAGCGTGACCTTGAAACCATGCGTCGGCTGGGTGGGCGCTTCATCATTCCCGGGGATGAATTATGGCCGGAGCAACTGGAGGACCTTGGACTCCAGGAACCGCTCTGTCTCTGGTGGCGGGGCCAGGAACAGCCGCTGCCGCCCTTGGGGCGAACCATTGCCTTGGTCGGATCCAGGGACAGTACGAGCTACGGCGCGTCCGTTACGGGAGACTTCGCGTTTGGCTTGGCGCAGCGTGGCTACACGGTGGTCTCCGGAGGCGCCTATGGCATTGATGCCCATGCTCACCGTGGGGCGCTCAGCGGCGGGGGAGCCGGGCTGCCCACCATTGCCGTGATGGCCGGCGGTGTGGACCGCTTCTACCCCTCCGGCAACGAGGACCTGCTCCGGGCTGTTGCCACCCAAGGTGCTGTCATCTCGGAGGTGCCGCCTGGGTCCGCACCTACCCGCTACCGGTTCCTGCAGCGGAACAGGCTCATTGCAGCCCTGGCGTCCGTCACCGTCGTGGTAGAGGCTCGTTGGCGTTCAGGTGCCCTCAATACTGCTCATCATGCTGAATCGATCGGCAGGGTTGTCGCCACCGTGCCGGGATCCATTCACAGCGCCAACTCGGCAGGCTGCCACCGCCTGCTGCGGGATGGAGGAGCTGTGTGCGTCACTGACGTGGGTGAGATCGCCGAACTGGCCGGAGCAGTCGGCGAATTCACCAGTGAGGAAAAAAGCGCCGACGTGTCAGTACACGATGGTTTGTCGCTGGAAGATCTCATTCTTTTGGATGCCCTGCCCCTCCGTTCCACCAGTTCAGTGGAAAAGCTGACTGTGGTGGCAGGCCTGAGCCCGGATGCTGTGCGGGCAGGCCTTGGACGACTGGGACTCATGGGATTGGCCAGCTCGGAACGAGGCGCCTGGAAACGGGCCAAAAATACCTGACCAGGATTGGAAACATGTTGATCCGTCCTGTCGGTGCCGGATGCTGGCACAGTGGGACGTGTGAACGGACAATCACTGCCATCATCGATGCTCAGCGCCCTTGCTGGTTTTCGCCGCTACCTGGAGGGTGAACGGGCGAGGTCGGCGCACACTGTGCGTGCTTATCTTGCAGACGTGGAGAGCCTCCTCGGTTTTGCCGTGCAGGAAGGTATCGAAGAGCTCGGCCAGCTCGAGCTGGGTTCCCTGCGCCGCTGGCTGGGTGCGCAAAGTGAAGCGGGCATGGCCCGGGCCACCCTGGCCCGCCGGGCTGCCACGGCCAGGTCTTTCACCGCCTGGGCCCTGAGGGAAGAGCTTATTGCCACTGACCCGGCGATCCGCCTGCAGGCTCCCAAACGGGACAAATCCCTGCCAGGAGTCCTTCAGCAGCAGCAGGTTACCCGGATGGTGGATGACCTGAATACGGCAGCCGCAGAAGGGGGCCCCATGGCTGTTCGCAACCGGGCCATGGTGGAACTCCTGTACGCCACCGGAGTTCGCGTCGGAGAACTTGCCGGCCTGGATATTGATGACCTCGACCCGGACCGTCGGACTCTCCGGGTTCTGGGCAAGGGAAACAAGGAGCGAACTGTTCCGTATGGAGTCCCGGCAGCTGTGGCAGTCGATGACTGGCTTCGTAGGGGACGTCCTGCAGTGGTCACCGCCAGCAGCGGGCCGGCCCTCTTTTTGGGCGTACGGGGCAACCGGGTTGATCCACGCCAGATCCGGGCCGTGGTCAGCGGGCTGCTGCAAGCCTTGGGCGATACGTCGGCCACGGGACCGCATGCGCTCAGGCACAGCGCGGCAACCCACCTTTTGGACGGCGGAGCGGACTTGCGCGCCGTCCAGGAAATTCTGGGACACAGCAGCCTGGCGACCACGCAGATTTATACCCATGTGTCCGTGGACCGGCTGAGGAAAAGCTACCAGCAGGCGCACCCCAGGGCCTGAGCAGGCCCGCCCATGAGCCGCACTGGCGGAAAGCCGCGCCGTACGGCAAAATAAGAGCACCACGGGGAAACCTTCAATTCACAGTTGAGGGTTATCTTTGTGCCAAGATCGTCAGTAGCACTTCACATAACTGAATAGCCTGTCAGGGCCCACGTAATTCATGGCATCCGGCAGCAACAGCAAACATCCAAGCAGAGGTCGTTGGGGAAGACGTACCTACAGCTATGGAGGATGGAATGTCTGTTGCAACAACCCGCGGTGTCCTGTTTGTGCACTCGGCCCCTACGGCACTTTGCCCGCACGTCGAGTGGGCCATCGGATCGGTCGTGGACAAGCGGACCGATCTTGAGTGGACCCCTCAACCTGCTGCGCCCGGAATGTTCCGGGCCGAGTTGTCGTGGACGGGAACGCCCGGCACGGGTGCGCAGTTGGCATCAGCCCTTCGGGGTTGGGCGCATCTGCGTTACGAGGTCACCGAAGAACCGAGCCAGGGAGTGGACGGAGCCCGATGGTCCCATACCCCGGAGCTCGGAATTTTCCATGCCGTCACGGATGTCCATGGCAACATCATGGTCACCGAGGACCGCATCCGTTACGCCTACGAATCAGGTGCAGGCGACCCCTCGGCTGTCTACCATGAGTTGTCCCTGGCGCTGGGTGAGGCGTGGGACGAGGAACTCGAACCCTTCCGGCATGCAGCAGAGGGCGCACCGGTTCGCTGGCTGCACCAAGTCGGTTAGCAGGGCAGCACCAGGTAGGCTCAGCGCACAGAGTCCGCCGACCTCATCCAACTAAATCCGACGAGAAGCGTCTTCCATAGCAATGAGAAGGGCCCCACCTGATGGTGGGGCCCTTCTCACGTTTCAACCAAACGTCGATAAAGGAGCGTGCTCCGAGTCCGGTCAGACGTTCCTGACCGCTATGACGGCGTTGTGTCCTCCGAAGCCGAAGGAGTTGCTCAGCGCCACGATGTCACCGGATGGCAGGTCGCGGACGGAGGTCACAACGTCGAGGGGGATCTCGGGATCCTGGTTTTCGAGGTTGATGGTCACTGGGGCCTTGCGCTCGTAGACCGCCAGTACTGTCAAGACAGCCTCAACGGCCCCTGAAGCGCCCAGGAGGTGGCCCATCTGCGACTTGGTGGCAGAGACCGCCACGTTGTCTACGTGGGTCCCCAGAGCAGCGCGCAGCGCCGTGTACTCGGGCTTGTCGCCGACAGGAGTCGAGGTGGCATGTGCGTTGACGTGCACCACGTCTTCGGCCTGGATGCGGCCATCAAACATTGCCGCCTTCAGTGCCCGGGTCGCACCAAGGCCTTCGGGGTCCGGTGCGGTGATGTGGTAGGCATCCGCTGTGACGGACGTTCCGGCCAGTTCTGCATAGATGCGGGCGCCGCGGGCAATGGCGTGTTCCTCGGCTTCGAGGACCAGTGCGCCGGCACCTTCACCCATGACGAAACCGTCCCGGTCGGTGTCGTACGGGCGGGAGGCGCGCTCCGGCTCGTCGTTGCGGCGGGACAATGCCTGCATGGAGGAGAACGCGGCCAACGGCATCGGGTGGATGGCAGCTTCAGCGCCACCGCATACTACGACGTCTGCTTTGCCGGAGCGGATCAGGTCCAGGCCCAGGTGGAGTGCTTCGGTGCCGGACGCACATGCCGAAACCGGGGTGTGCGCTCCAGCGCGGGCGCCGAGGTCAAGGCTGACCGCTGCGGCCACACCGTTGGGCATGAGCATGGGAACGGTCATGGGCAGGACCCGGCGGGGACCCTTGTCCCTGAGCGTGTCCCAAGCGTCCAGCAGGGTCCAGACGCCGCCGATTCCGGTGGCGAAGGCTACCGCGAGACGGTCGTGGTCGATCTCTTCGATACCGGAGTCGGACCACGCTTCACGTGCGGCGATGACACCAAACTGCGTGGATGGGTCCATGCGCTTGGCCTCGACGCGGCTCAGAACTTCAAGTGCCGGCGTCGAGCACCGGGCAGCAAAGTGAACGGGGAGGTCGTATTTGGCCACCCACTCGTCTTCGAGCGTGCGGGCGCCGGAGACCCCTTTCAGCGCGTTCTTCCACATTGTGGGTACGTCGCCGCCGATGGGAGTGGTGGCCCCCAGACCGGTTATGACTACTTTGCGTGCCATGCGATCACTCTCTGTCGGATCAGCCATCCCTCCTGCAGCGTTCACAAGGGGAGGCAAAAAAATCTTTGGGTGGTATTGCGGCTGTGCCGGGCGCAGGGACGTTAATCCCGGCCCGGCACAGCTGGTGTCAGGACTAGGCCTGTGCGTTGGCGATGAAGCTGACGGCGTCGCCGACGGTCTTGAGGTTCTTGACCTCTTCGTCCGGGATGCGAACGCCGAACTTCTCTTCAGCGTTGACAACGATGGTCATCATGGAGATGGAGTCGATGTCCAGGTCCTCGGTGAAAGACTTGTCCAGCTCTACGGCTTCGGTGGCGAGGCCCGTCTCTTCGTTGACGATTTCAGCCAGGCCGGCCAGGATTTCTTCGTTGCTAGCCATTGTTGGCTCCTTTTCTTGTTGTACCGGCTACTGCCGGAAAGGGGGCAAACCGCGGTTTACGGTTTGGGTTTGTAAGTCGTATTCAGTTGGCTGGTGGTAGCCGGGACGAGTCCCGGTCTACGGCAGGACCACTACCTGGGCGCCGAAGACCAGTCCGGCGCCGAACCCGATCTGCAGGGCCAGGCCGCCGCTCAGCTCAGGGTTCTCCTGAAGCAGGCGGTGCGTTGCCAGCGGGATCGACGCTGCGGAGGTATTGCCCGCTTGGGCGATGTCGCGGCCGATGACAACGGATTCGGGAAGCTTCAGCTTCTTGACCATCTCGTCGATGATCCGCATGTTTGCCTGGTGCGGAACGAAGGCAGCGAGGTCGCTTGCTTCAATGCCGGCGGCATCCAGAGCCTGCTGGGCAACCTTGGCCATTTCCCAGACGGCCCAGCGGAACACGGTCTGACCGTCCTGCCGCAGGGTGGGCCAAACATCCTGGGTTGCCGAAAGAATGGCGGGATCGTCGATTTCATCGGAGTGCCGGGCGGATTCGCCCAGCTTCTTGACGTCCTCAAGGGAGTGGGTCATGCCGATAGCGTCCCACTTGCTGCCGTCTGAGCCCCAGACGGAGGGGCCGATGCCAGGAGTGTCGGACGGGCCAACCACCACAGCGCCTGCGCCGTCGCCGAGGAGGAACGAGATGGTGCGTTCGTGGTTGTCGATGACGTCGGAAAGCTTCTCCGCGCCAACCACCAGGACGTATTGGGCTGCGCCGGAACGAACCAGGGCATCGGCCTGGGCCACGCCATAGCAGTACCCGGCACAGGCGGCCGAGATATCGAAGGCGGGTGCCGGCGTCGCGCCCAAACGTTCGGTGAGCGCAGCGGCAGCCGACGGCGTGGCGTAAGGGTGCGTCACGGTGGACACGATGACGGCGCCCAGTTGGAACGCGTCGATTCCTGCGTGCTGCAACGCTTCGCGTGCGGCGCCTTCAGCCATGTCGATGACGCTGATGTCAGCAGCGGCGCGGTGACGGGTGATGATGCCGGTTCGCTGGCGGATCCATTCGTCGGAGGAGTCGATCCACTGGCATACGTCGTCGTTGGTGACAATGACATCGGGGCGGTAGGCGCCGATGCCGAGGATACGGGCGTTCTCGTTGACAACTGCCTTGTTCAACACGGGAGTGCTCATGCCTGTCCCTCCAATTCTGCGAAGAGAGCGAGAGCCGCGGACAGGTCATCCGGGGTTTTGACAGCGACGGTCTTGACACCGGGCATGCCGCGCTTGGCCAATCCTGCGAGGGTGCCGGCTGGGGCCAGTTCGATCACGCCGGTGACACCGCGGCTGACGAGCGTTTCCATGCATTTGTCCCAGCGGACGGGACGGGACACTTGGGCGATCAGGCTGTCGACGGCGGCAGGTCCGGCAGTGACTTCCTTGCCGTCGTAGTTGGACAGCAAAGGAACGGCCGGGCTCTGGGGTGAAAGCGACGGTTTGAGGGACTCGAGCGCGCTGACGGCCGGAGCCATATGGGAGGTGTGGAATGCTCCTGCAACCTTGAGGGGGATCACGCGCGCTTTAGCCGGCGGATTTTCTGCCAAGGCCTTGAGCTGGTCGAAGGTGCCCGCTGCGACTGTCTGTCCGGCACCGTTGACGTTCGCGGGCGTTGCTCCGGCGGCTTCGATGGCTGCCAGTACCTCAGCGGGATCGCCGCCCACCACAGCACTCATGCCGGTAGGGGTGACAGCGGCAGCAGCGGCCATGCTGTTGGCGCGTTCCCGGACGAAGGTCATGGCTTCAGCTTCCGTGAGGACGCCGGCCAAGGCAGAAGCCGTGATCTCGCCTACGGAGTGGCCGGCGAGGATCACGGGGAGGGTACTGAGCTCGACGTCGAACAAAGACGAAGCAGCTACCAGCCCTGCCGCGACAATCAGCGGCTGGGCCACTGCAGTGTCCTTGATGGTTTCTTCATCGGAGGTGGTGCCGTGGGCCTTGAGGTCAATGCCTGCGATCTCGCTCAGGTTGGCCAGTTGGCCTTCGACGGAGGGGAGTTCCAGCCAAGGGGCCAAAAATCCGGGGGTCTGGGAGCCCTGTCCAGGGCAGACGATTGCAAGCACGTATCCAGCTTTCCAAATTGCCACGTGATCCACTGGTGTTTTGGTACACCAAGCTCACTGGGTCAGTTTGTAGGAAGTCTACAACGGTTCAGTTCTGTGAACGCGACGTATGACGTTCGGGAGCGGCTTTCGGTTGCGCTGAAAGCCGGCCTACCACCAGGGCGGTTTGGAGGACGAAAGCTTCCCTTGGGAGGAGCGGATCCCAGCCCGTTACGTCGCAGACACGCTTCAAACGGTAGCGCACTGTGTTGGCATGGACGAACAGTTCGCGTGCCGTTGCTTCCAGTGAATGCCCCAGCTCCAGGTAGGTTCCCAGAGTCTCCACCAACCCGTTGGAGGCGGCAAGCAGCGGCCGGTAGATGTTCTTGATCAAGGACCTGCGGGCGGCGTCATCACCGGAGACAACACGCTCCGGAAGCAGGTCGTCGGCGGCAACTGGACGTGGAGCGGAAGGCCATGCGCGGGCGGCAGTGAGACCAGCGAATGCTGCCTGGGCCGAGCTGCTGGCCTCCAACAAAGACCCGGCCTCGGGCCCGTAGACCACTGCGCCCGGCGCAAAAAGTTCGCTGAGTTTGAGGTATGCGGTGTCGCGGTCCTGGACACCACCAAGGATCAGGATGAGCCGGTCACCTTGGATTCCCACCAGGGCGTCCTCGGCGAAACGCCCGGCAGTCCGGCGGAGCTCGCTGACATAGCTGGCGCTTGGTTCCGACGGCGAATTCCCCACCATCACCGTGAAGCGCTCCTGGGCTTTCCAGCCAAGGGCTGCGATCCGGGACCGCAAAGCATCCGTGTTCTCACCGCGAAGGATGGCATCCACAATCAGTGCTTCCAGGCGGGTATCCCAGGAGCCGCGGGACTCGGCGGCCCGGGCGTAGACGTCCGCAGCCGCGAAGGCCACTTCCCGCGAATACCGGAGGACCGCTTCGCGAAGTGAGGGCTGGTCCGATTCCGGCGCGATCACCGGTACCTGGTCTTCCACCACCTCCACGACGATGCGGATCAGCTGCAGGGCTTTTTGGAGGCTGATGGATCGGGTCAGTTCCGTGGGGGCGTTGCCGAACACGTCCGTGAGAATCCATGACGGTGAGCTCGGCCGTTCGTACCAGGTCACGAATGCCGCGATGCCGTTCTGTGCCACGAGCCCCAGCGCCGAGCGCTCATCGGAGCTCAAACGGCTGTACCAGGGCAGGGACTTCTCGAGTTGGCGCATGGTGCTGGTGGACAGTTGGCCCACATTGGCACGGAGTTGACGCAGAGTTTCGGCCTTTTCAGGCGACAATGCCTGGGTTGCTGCCTTGCGCTTGGTGGTGGTTTTGCTCGGCTCTGCCATGGAACGAGCATACGGCCCATCCCGGGCAAGCTCCATTTGTGAGAAGGCTACAAGTTGTGTTGTTGCTGCTCACATGCACTGGAGACTCTTCCCCCACGGTTAAACCACGACGGCGGCCGCCACCTTTCGGTGGAAGCCGCCGTTTCGTTGGGTGCTGGAGTGGCCCCTGGTACCGGACTGCGTCCGAGGGTTTTCCTGCGGTTGTTAGGCGTCTCCGCCTGCTCCGCCGGTGGTGCCGGCGTTCACATCCAGGAGCCGGTACTTCTCGATGGCCTTCTCCAAGGCACCTTCTTCAACTTCTCCCTTGGCGGCAAGGAGTTGGAGGGTTTTGGCGACGATGGAGTGGGTGTCGTTTTTGAAGTAGCGGCGTGCGGCTTGGCGGGTGTCGGAGAAGCCGAAGCCGTCTGCTCCGAGGGCGGCGAAGTCGTTGGGGATGAATTGGCGGATTTGGTCGGGGACGGCTTTCATGTAGTCGGTGACGGCGATGACGGGTCCGGTGTGGCCGGCGAGTTGTTCGGTGATGAACGGGGTGCGGGCGGGTTGGCCGGGGTTGAGGAAGGCGTGTTCTTCGGCGGCGAGTCCGTCGCGTCGGAGTTCGTTCCAGGAGGTCACGGACCAGACTTCGGCGGCGACGTTCCAGTCTTCGGCGAGGATCCGTTGGGCTTCGAGGGCCCAGGGCACGGACACGCCGGAGGCGAGGATGTTCGCGGTGGGGCGGTTCGCTGTGTTGGTGCTGTCCGCGGTGGGGGCTTCGGCGAGGTGGTAGATGCCTTTGAGGAGTCCGTTGATGTCCAGGTTTTCTGGTTCCGCGGGTTGGGTGATGGGCTCGTTGTAGACGGTGAGGTAGTACATCACGTTGTGGTCCTCGGAGGCCTCGCCGTACATTTCTTCGAGGCCGTGGCGGATGATGTGGCCGATCTCGTAGCCGTAGGCGGGGTCGTAGGTTTTCACGGCGGGGTTGGTGGAGGCCAGGAGGGGGGAGTGTCCGTCGGCGTGTTGGAGTCCTTCGCCGGTGAGGGTGGTCCGTCCTGCGGTGGCGCCGATGATGAAGCCGCGGGTCATTTGGTCCGCTGCGGCCCAGAAGGAGTCGCCGGTGCGTTGGAAGCCGAACATGGAGTAGAACACGTAGATCGGGACCAGGGGTTCGCCGTGGGTGGCGTAGGCGGTCCCGGCGGCGGTGAAGGCTGCGACGGCGCCGGCTTCGTTGATGCCGGGGTGGATCAGTTGTCCGGCGGGGGATTCTTTGTAGGCCAGGACGAGGTCGCGGTCCACGGAGAGGTAGTTCTGGCCTTTGGGGTTGTAGATTTTCGCGGTCGGGAAGAACGCGTCCATCCCGAAGGTCCGGGATTCGTCCGGGACGACGGGCACGAACCGGGCGCCGAAGTTCTTGTCCCGCATCAGGTCCTTGAGCAAACGGACGAAGGCCATGGTGGTGGCGGCTTGTTGTTTCCCGGATCCGCGTTTGGCTACGTCGTAGGACTTCGCGTCGGGCAAGGTGACCTCGGTGTGTTTGCGGCGGCGTTCGGGGACGAACCCGCCGAGCTCGGCCCGGCGTTCCATGAGGTACTTGATTTCGGGGGCGTCCATGCCGGGGTGGTAGTACGGGGGCCGGTAGAGGTCAGCGTCGAGTTGGTCATCGCTGATGGGGATGCGGAGGTGGTCACGGAAGGCTTTGAGGTCTTCCATGGTCAGTTTCTTCATCTGGTGGGTGGCGTTGCGGCCTTCGAAGTGCGGGCCCAGTCCGTAGCCCTTGACCGTTTTGGCCAGGATCACGGTGGGTTTGCCCTTGAACTCGGTCGCGGCCTTGTACGCGGCGTAGACCTTGCGGTAGTCGTGGCCGCCGCGTTTGAGGCCCCAGATCTGTTCGTCGTCCAAATCCGCGACCATGTCCTTGGTCTGCGGGGATTTGCCGAAGAAGTGTTCCCTCACGAACCCGCCGGACTCGGCTTTGTAGGTTTGGTAGTCACCATCGGGGGTTTCGTTCATGATTTTCACCAACGCCCCGTCCTGGTCTGCTTCCAGCAGGGAATCCCATTCCCGGCCCCAAACGACCTTGATCACGTTCCAGCCCGCACCGCGGAAGAACGCTTCGAGTTCCTGCATGATTTTGCCGTTGCCGCGGACCGGTCCGTCCAGGCGCTGGAGGTTGCAGTTGATCACGAAGTTCAGGTTGTCCAGGTTCTCGTTCGCGGCGAGCTGCAACAAACCACGGGACTCGGGCTCGTCCATTTCCCCGTCACCGAGGAACGCCCAGACCTGCTGGTCCGAGGTGTCTTTGATGCCACGGTTCTGCAGGTACCGGTTGGACTGGGCCTGGTAGATCGCGTTCATCGGGCCGATACCCATCGACACGGTCGGGAACTCCCAGAAATCCGGCATCAGGCGCGGGTGCGGGTACGAAGACAACGCATGGCCGGCCTTGGACTTCTCCTGACGGAACCCGTCCAAATCCTCCTCGGTCAGACGGCCTTCCATGAACGCCCGGGCGTACATGCCAGGGGAAGCATGGCCCTGGAAGAACACCTGGTCCCCGCCGGAGGGATGGTCCTTGCCACGGAAGAAGTGGTTGAACCCCACCTCATACAACGTCGCAGCACCGGCATAGGTGGAAATATGCCCGCCCACACCAATATCGGAACGCTGCGCACGGTGGACCATGACCGCGGCATTCCACCGCATGTACGCACGATACCGGCGCTCGAACTCCTCGTTCCCCGGGAACGGCGCTTCCTGGTCCACCGGGATCGTGTTCACATAATCAGTGGTCGTCACCATCGGCACACCCACCGACCTCGCGCCGGCACGCTGAAGCAACGAACGCATAATGTACTGGGCACGCTCGGTACCCTGCTCCGCGATCAACGCATCAAGGGACTCAATCCACTCCGCGGTCTCTTCCGGATCACGATCAGGCAGCTGGGCAGTCAACCCGCTGAGGATGTGTGAGGTCTCTTCTCCTGCAGCCACGTCCAACCTTCCTTTAGGCGCATGCATCGGCGCCTCAGGTCTGGCAGGGTAACTGCCCGTCGTGAACGCGTCGTGTGCGACATTTCGGTTTCAACAGCCCGGTCGGATGCGCCGGGCAGGTCTTGTGAGCGCTTGGCTGCCCAGTAGAATTCTGCGGGGCGATCGCCCTGCAGCCAGAGCGCTCATGGCCACTCTAGCTTTCACTGCGCTGGGATGCGTAGCCGTGGGCCCTGAAGGGCGTTGTATGTCACACCCCGCCGGCCTGCGTGACGGAAAGCACGTGAGTGTCACAGCCCCGAAACACCCCGGGGAATGCGGAATGTGGCCCGTGGCAGGGACAATGGCTTGAAGCACACGCCCAAAGGGTGTTGGCTGTTAGTAATGGAAGTCACTTCAAAAGGAGGAAACGTGAGCGAGGCCGACGCCGCCACATCGGTAAATGTGGCGGAACGAATGGGTTTCAAAGATGGGGATCTGATTCAGGAGCGCGGCTACGACGACGACGTCGACTTCGACTTGCGTGATGACGTTGAAGATGTGACGGGCTCTGAGCTGTTGGATGAAGACGACCACGACGTAGTAGATGCCGTTGTCTTTTGGTGGCGGGATGGCGACGGCGATCTTGTTGATGCCCTCATGGATTCGCTCACCACGCTGAAGGAAGGCGGAGTTGTCTGGGTGATGACCCCTAAGTCAGGCCGTGACAACTATGTTTCTCCGGCTGATATCCAGGATGCGGCCCCCACGTCCGGGTTGCACCTCACCACCTCTGCCGGGGTGTCGAAAGACTGGAGCGCCACCCGACTGGTGCCGAAGAAGAACAAGTGACCGATGTCCGACTGGCGCCGGCGCCTGCGGTTGTACCGCAGCCGGGCCAAACTGCGCCGGACTTTGAGCTCGTAAACCAGTTTGGCGAGCCTGTCCGCCTGTCGGATTACCGGGGCCGCAACGTAGTTGTGGTGTTCTACCCCTTCGCGTTCTCCGGGATCTGCACCGGTGAACTCTGTGAGATTCGTGACAACATTTCGGCGTTCGAGGATTCGAACGCCGTGGTACTTGCCGTCTCCGTGGACAGTAAATTCACCCTGCGCGCTTACGCCCACCAGGAAAGCTATGGATTTGACCTCCTGGCTGATTTTTGGCCCCATGGGGCGGTGGCAAGGTCCTATGGGGTTTTCGACGACGTCAGTGGTATGGCTCTGCGGGGAACGTTCATCATCGACGCCGCGGGGATCATCCGGTACGTTGTCGTCAATCCACGTGGACAAGCGAGGGACTTGGCTGAATACCGCCTCGCGCTCACGGCGCTCGATCAGCAGCAAGCATGAGTGCCGGCCGGCCCGGCGTGGGAATGACTGGTTTTGCCAGCATGGCTCCTGCGCCGGCGGCGCAGCTTGATCCCGATGAGCTTCTGTCAGTCAGGAAGGCTGTAGAGGCCATGGGTGGAAAGCGTCTGGCGGTGCTGACGGGCGCCGGGCTCAGCACCGACTCCGGTATTCCGGATTATCGAGGGCCAGGTTCTGCACCCCGGAATCCCATGACCTTCCAGGAGTTCATCGGCAGCGAGGCCAACCGCAGACGCTATTGGGCCCGGAATCATCTTGGGTGGTCCCACTTGAGGCATGCCGACCCCAACGCCGGACACGCCGCGGTCGCGCTGATGGAGCGCAGGGGCCTCCTGTCCGGCCTCATCACTCAGAACGTCGACAGGCTCCACGAGGACGCCGGCAGCGTCAATGTGGTGGATTTGCACGGGCGCTTTGACCAGGTGGTCTGTCTGGAGAACCGCCATATATTCAGCAGGCGGCTCATTGCAGCGATCCTTGAGGAGATCAATCCAGGGTTCCTTGAAGCCGCCCTGGAGTCCGGGCTCGTGGAAATGGCTCCGGATGCTGATGCAACGGTTGAGGATCCGGAGCTCATCACCTCGTTCATCATGGCGGTGTGTCCCAGGTGCGGAGGGATACTTAAGCCCGACTTCGTCTATTTCGGCGAAAACGTTCCCAAGGACCGCGTTGAGCGCGCCTACGCCATGGTTGATCAAGCGGAGGCACTCCTCGTAGCAGGCTCGTCGCTGACGGTGCAGAGCGGGCTGCGCTTCGTGCGCCACGCTGCCAAGGCCGAAAAGCCGGTAGTCATCATCAATCGGGGAGCTACCCGGGGTGACAGCTATGCCACCCTGAAACTCGAGCTCGGAGTCAGCGGCGCCTTGGACTATTTGGCACGGAATTTGCCGGATCTTACAAGCGCGAATCCGCCGATTGGTGTTTCTCCCGATTGATCATGTAGAGTCGTTGTTCGTTGGTTGAAGCGCTGAGGCACTGAAACCGCACAATGGGTCTTTAGCTCAGCTGGTAGAGCGCCACGTTTACACCGTGGATGTCATCGGTTCGATCCCGGTAGGACCCACCGATGGAAACCCCGTCACTCCTAGCCTTTGGCTGGCAGTGGCGGGGTTTTTTCGCGCGAAGGCCACGTTCTCCACAACCCTTTAATGTCAGGGCCGGCTTCTAGGATTTTCTCCATGGAGCACGTATACATCCGCAGCAGCACGCAGGGCACGCCCGCGGTGGTGGTGAGGGGCAATCGGGAATGGCGGATCGTGGTCGAGCCTGTGCGTTGGTTTGAGCGCGTCCCATGGTGGGAGCAGTCACGGCGAATGCCGAGGGGGCAAGGCCGCGTTGATGTGGAGATCTGGCAGGTTCAGGTTCGCTTGGGAAGCAATCTCCGGTCCGGCATTGCTACGTGGGAGCTGATGCGGGACGGTGCCGGAGGAGGTTGGTGCCTCAGGGGCGAAGAAGTGGCCGCGGCCTAGGTTTCCCGGGAAATGGATGAGCTCTCCACCGCGACTATTGGGGGATGCCGCGGTGGAGAGCTCGAAAATGAATATACAGAGAACTTTTCGGTTTGGAAAGCTGAGCATGCCAAACGGCAGGAACGTGTCCAAGAACCGGTTGGGTCTTGCCTCATGGTGGCAGCAGGGCGACACACTATGATGGGAAGTGTTCAGCTGAATGAACGCGATGAGAGAGTTCTGACGAAGGAGAATCATGGCCGATTCCCGCACCACCCGTTCCGAGGGGCTGGGTGCTTCGTCGCCTGCCCCTGCCGTGACCCGCGCAGCAGCGGTTCTTGAGGCGCTTGCAGGATCTCCGTCGGGTCGGCTGACGCTGAGTGATCTTTCCCGCGAACTTGGCATCCCCAAATCGTCCACGTCCAATCTCTTGCTGGCGCTTGAGGAAGCCCGCCTCATTACCAGGCAGGGCGCGGACTTTGCCTTGGGGCGGAAACTGGTGGAGCTGGGCGCCGCCTACCTGAGCCGGCTCGACGAGGTCCAGGAGTTCTACAAATACTGCGAGCAGGCGCCTACCCTTTCGGGTGAGACGGTGCGCATCGCCATGCTCGACGGCGACCACGTCATCTACCTGGCCCGCTATGAGGGGCATCCTGCGGTGAGGCTGACCTCCAATATTGGCGACAAGATGCCCGTCTCCCTTTGCAGCGTTGGCAAAGCCCTGCTGGCGCAACTGCATGATCACGACATTGAATCGATGTTCCCTGACGGCATGGAACTGCCGGTCATGACTGCCAACTCACTTCGCACCGCAGAGGAACTCAAGTCCCAAATAGCTGCCATCCGGAAGCAGGGGTTCGCTTTCGAAGATGAGGAGTCGACGGTGGGTGTGGTCTGCCTCGCTGTGCCCGTCCCTACGCATGGAGCCCACGGTCCCAGTTTGGGACTTTCGGTGACTGCGCTGAAGGCCACCTACTCCGAGGAGCAGGGCGCCTTGATGGTCAAGGAACTCAAGGAGTTGGCGCGATCACTGGGTAACCCGATGGGCTAATCCCTTATCTCCCTGGGACGCAATAAATAAATCTGATTACAACCTTGGCAGCGAGTTCAACAAGCTGTACGCTGTTCATCATAGTGATCTTGGCGGTGATGCCATCACTATCTCGCCGGGCCAACGGGGGCCTGGGGTGATTTTGAGGGAGTGCTTGTGATAACTCGTACTAATGAACGGCTCGCAGCTGATGCTGACGATGCTGTTGTTGAGCCGGAACAGCTGCGCAGGGCTACCTTGGCCAGCTCCGTAGGCTCAGCCTTGGAGTACTACGATTTCTACATTTACGGATTGGCTTCCGCGCTGATCTTTGGCCCATTGTTCTTTTCCCCCCTGGGCCCGGAGGGTGCTCTGATCGCCTCCTTCGCCACCTATGGCGTTGGATTCGCGGCGCGGCCCTTCGGCGGGTTGATCTTTGGCTACATCGGCGACAGGTTTGGCCGCAAGATGGTCTTGATCCTAACCATTGCCTTGATGGGTACGGCAAGCTTCGCTATTGGGTTGCTTCCGACCTTCGAGCAGGCCGGAATGCTCGGGGCTGTCCTGCTGGTGACCTTGCGGATCATCCAGGGCCTTGGCGCAGGCGCAGAACAGGCCGGCGCCACTACGTTGATTTCCGAAGTAGCTCCGCGCCGTCGTCGTGGTTTCTTCGCATCATTGCCTTTCGTGGGCATCCAACTGGGTACCCTCCTCGGCGCGGGAACCTTTGCTTTGATTGCCATGGCTGACAAGGCCGTCCTGCAGGGCTGGCTGTGGCGGGTGCCCTTCCTGGCCAGCTTCATCCTGATCGCGGTGGCCATCTTCATTCGCCTCAAGCTCAAGGAAACGCCTGCCTTCCAGGAGTTGGAGAAGCACAAGAATGTGGTCAAGAACCCCATCAGTGCGCTGTGGAAGCACTCCAAGAAGAATGTGCTCCTGGGCATCGGGCTCCGTATGGGCGAAAACGGCAATTCATCGATCTACTCGGCCCTGCTGGTGTCGTTCATGAGCATGCCGGCAGGCGTCTTTGCCGGAAACAACTCGATCGGTCCGGTGGGCTTGCTGATCGCCGCTGGGTTCGCTGCGGTCCTGGTGGTGACGTTCGGCGCGCTGTCCGATAGGTTCGGCCGCGTTCCGGTGTACCGCTACGGGGCCCTGTTCCAAGCCATCATTGCGGTTCCTGCCTTCTACCTGGTCACCCTGGGCAACGTCACTCTGGTGTGGGTTGTCATGTCCGTGGGCATCGCCATCGGCGTCCAGTCGATGCTGGGCCCCCAGTGCCCGCTGCTGCCGGAGCTGTTCGGCTCCCAGTACCGCTTTACCGGTGTGGCCATGAGCCGGGAAATCTCAGCCGTCCTGGCCGGCGGACTCGCACCCCTGCTGGGTGCGCTCATGCTGGCGGCCACCAACCACTCGTGGTGGGTGCTGGCCATCTACTCCCTGGTCCTGGCGCTGATCTCCTTCGTCACCACCTTCTTCACTCCGGAGACGGCGGGCCGCGATCTCGTCAGCACCGAAGACGCCAAGTAGCGTCCCGGCACCACAAACACAGCGTGGCACCCTCCACACGGAGGGTGCCACGCTGTTTTGTAGGGAACTGGCGCTTGCCGAACTATTCCTGTTCTGCCTGCATCGGCCTGAAAACGCTGCCTGACAGGGGAGAGGTTGCGAACCATCCGGTGCCTGTTCCGGGTGGGGCGTAGGCCAAAGAACGTGCGATTCTCTCCTTTTCTGCGTGTGCCGCAGCTGCAAGGGCATCGAAGGCAGCAACTACCTGCGGGTTGGGGGCTCTGGTGCCGCAAAACCGGTGCGGCCGGGCATTTTCTTCAGAGGGCCAGAACTCAACTTCATAACCGTCGCCGAGTTCGTCCGCCACTCGCTGGGCCAGGCGATGACCTTCAGCGGAGTATCTGGCAGCAGTCTCCGCTGACTTCCAGGTGAAATCGCGTGTCAGAGACTCGTAGTAGAACTGTTCCCAGTCCCGGAGCTCATGCACCAGGCCTCCAGGCAGCCTCGTGAGGGAGTAGTCGATGGGACCGTCAAGCCAGAGCGCCGTGTCCCCGTAGTCCGGAAACAGGCGCACGGTGAAGCGTTGAAGACTCTCCGAGGCTGCCATGGGGCGATGCTACCTCAGCCGGTACGACAATAGGCACGGCCATGGTTGCCCTTGGCCGTGCCCATTGCAGGAATGTATGTCTGAAGCCCACAGCCGCCGCGGGTGGCTGTGGGGCCTAGTAGAAGTGGACGGGATCCACCAGGTGGGGCAGTTCCCCGCCGGCCAGGAACGTGCGGAGGTTGCTGCAGAACCGTTCGGCGATGAGGCGGTTCTCCGCAGAGCTCAGGGCGGAGGTGTGCGGAGACACCAGTACCCGGGGATGGCTCCACAGGGGGCTGTCCTGGGGGAGCGGCTCCACGGCGAAGACATCAAGGCAAGCGTAGGAGACCTGACCGTTGTCGAGTGCTTCGAGCAATGCGTCCTCGTCCACCACTGTTCCGCGGCCCACATTGACGAAGACTGTGCCGGGTTTCATGGCAGCGAAAATGTCCCTGTTGAACAGCTTCTCCGTGTAAGGAGTGCCGGGGAGGGTGTTGACCACTGCGTCGGCGCCTGCCAGCAGTCCGGGGAGTCCGTCGTTGCCGGTGACCTCATCAATCCCATCGATGGCTTCGACATTGCGCTTGGTTCCGCTGACCTTCATGCCCAGGGCGCGTGCGATGCGTGCCGTCTCCGTGCCGATCTCACCGAGCCCGGCAATGACCACCTTGGAGCCGTTGGCCAATTTGGTGGGGGTGCGGAGCCCGGGCCAGAACTTGGTGGCTTGGTCTTGTGCCATCTCTGCGCTGCGCTTGAATCCGTTGAGGATGCCGAACGCGCAGAACTCTGCCAGCGGTAGCGCGTGGACGCCTGCGGATGTGGTGACGCGGAACTTCTGCAGGGTCTCGGTGTCCAGGCCTGAGGCTTTAACTGCTCCGCCTGCGCCGGCGGCCATGGCGTGGATCCACTGCAGGTGGGGGTTGCTGGCAGCAACGCGTGCCAGCCCGGCGGGGCTTTCATTGGGGAAGCCGTAGAGAACCTGCGCCCGGTTCAGCAGGGACCAATAGCGCTCCTCCTGCTCGGGCGTGCGCTTGAAGTCGGGATCGCCTGCGTGATCGGCAGGAAACCGCTCGGGGGGCAGCAGATCGGGTTCGTAGAGAACTGTTACGGAAGGATCTACAGCGCGGATCAGCTCTACGTGCTCTGCTTCGAGCGGCACAGCGATGGCGATGGTAAGTTCATCAGTCGTCATGGTGTTCATCATACTGAATGGCGGCTAGGATATTGAACAGAATTTCTGAAGATGACCACAAAGAAGTGAGGTGTTACCTTCCATGATCAGTCAACGAGTGGGCTTCGTGGGCCTGGGACTCATGGGCGCACCCATGGCCGCCAACATCGCCAAAGCCGGCTGGTCCGTCACGGGCTGGAACCGATCCGATGCAGCCTTCGAAAGGCTGACCGGCGTTCGTCGCGCAGCAAGCGTCGCGGAACTCCGTGACGAGGACGCCATCATCTTCATGCTCCCTGACCTGCCGTTCATTGAAGGAGCCGCCGAGGACCTGCTTGGCTCATGGCGGAACCAACCGCCAAAGCCCGGCACCGCCGTCGTGATTATGAGCAGTGTCTCGCCAACAGCGGTACAGCAGTTCGGTACGACAGTCCATGAGGCAAGCAGTGGCAACGCCGTGGTGATGGACGCGCCGGTCAGTGGAGGCACAGCCGGTGCGCAAAACGGGACACTGGCCATCATGGTTGGAGCCACCGAATCCGGTTTCCAAACGCTGCAACCACTGCTGGGCGCCATGGGGACCACCGTTCGTCGGATGGGACCACTGGGAGCAGGGTCCCTCGCCAAGGCGTGCAACCAACTGATTGTCGGAACCACGACGGCGGCGCTCGCCGAAGCCGCCGAACTCGCCGAACGGTCCGGTATGGAAGTGGGAGCCCTCTTTGACGTCCTGTCCGGCGGGCTGGCGGGAAGCCGGGTTCTGGACATCGTTGGTCCACGACTGGCCGCCAAGGACTACGCACCTACCGGTCCGGCCAAGTTCATGCACAAGGACCTTGGCTTCGTGGTGTCCAGCGCGGAAGCCGTTGGTTCCGCCGTTCCCATGGCTGCAGCCGCGATTGAACTCTACGCAGAACTCAAACGCCAGGGCCTCGGCGACCAGGACCTCGCCGTGGTCCGCCAAACCATCGCAAACCTGAGCCGGGCGCACGCAGCGTCGGCGAACACCAACTGAACCGGCGCAACCACAGAAGGAATGAAGAACAAAAGATGAGTGGACTTTTTGATCTGACAGGGCGGGTTGCCTTGGTCACTGGTTCGAGCAGGGGGATTGGTAACGCGTTGGCCAGGGGCCTGGCCGATGCCGGCGCTACGGTTGTGCTCAATGGCATCAATCCGGAGCGGCTTGAAGCGGCCCATCAAGCCATGGCGGTGGATTATCCGGCGGCCCGGGTGCACAGCCGCGCCTTCGACGTTACGGACGCTGCGTCCGCTGCTGCGGGAGTTGCCTGGGTGGAGGAGAACGTTGGCCCACTGGAGATCCTGGTGAACAACGCCGGGATACAGCACCGCGTTCCCATGCTGGATTTGGACGTCAAGGACTGGGACCGGGTGATCACCACGGACCTGACCAGTGCATTCCTGGTAGGCAGGGAAGCTGCACGGCACATGATCCCCCGGGGACAAGGGAAGATCATCAATATCTGTTCGGTCCAGACGGACCTTGCCCGGCCAACCATCGCACCGTATGTGGCTGCCAAGGGCGGCCTCCGGAACCTGACCCGCGCCATGACTGCTGAGTGGGCCGCGTCAGGTTTGCAGATCAACGGCATCGCGCCGGGGTACATCCACACGGAAATGACGCAGAACCTGGTGGATGATTCCGACTTCAACTCCTGGATACTGGGCCGCACACCGGCCAACCGGTGGGGGACGGTGGCCGATCTTGCCGGACCCGTGGTGTGGCTTGCCTCCCAAGCGTCCAACTTCGTCAACGGCCAGACGATCTTCGTCGACGGCGGAATGACGGTGGTGGTCTGATGAACATCACTCTTCCGGCTTTCGGGCCCGCTGTGGTTGCCCATGGAAAGGGCGATCTCCGGATCGAAGACATCCCGTTGACCGCACCGGCTACCGGGGAAGCGATCGTGGAGATTGCCTACGGCGGGATCTGCGGTTCAGACCTTCATTACTGGTTGCATGGTGCGGCAGGGGAGTCGATCCTCAAAGAACCCATGGTCCTCGGGCACGAGATTGTGGGAGTGGTGGTCCAGCAGGCCGCCGATGGTTCCGGCCCTGGCGTGGGAACGCCGGTGGCCGTCCATCCAGCGACCCCGGCCCCTGGGGACGCCAGGTATCCGGAAGACCGGCCGAACCTCTCCCCTGGCTGCACGTACTTGGGCAGTGCTGCCCGGCATCCGCATACGGACGGCGCGTTCAGCCGCTACGCCAACCTGCCCTCCAGGATGCTCCGCCCGCTGCCGGAAAACCTGGACCTTCGCACCGCTGCGCTCGTCGAACCGGCCAGTGTTGCATGGCACGCAGTGGCCCGCGCGGGCGACGTCAAGGGGAAGACGGCCCTGGTGATCGGCAGTGGCCCGATCGGCGCCCTTGCCGTCGCAGTCCTCAAGCGTGCCGGCGCGGCCAGGATCGTCGCTGTCGACATGCATGACAAGCCGCTGGAAATCGCCGGCGCTGTTGGCGCGGATGAAGTCCTCAAGGGCGATGAAGCGGAGGCCATAGCGGCAGTGGATGCCGACGTCGTTATTGAGTCCTCGGGAAGCCACTACGGACTGGCCTCGGCCATCAAGGGAGCCACGCGCGGCGGCAAGGTAGTGATGGTTGGCCTGCTGCCGTCAGGACCGCAACCGGTGTTCATCTCTCTGGCCATCACCCGCGAGTTGGAACTGCTCGGCTCGTTCCGCTTCAATGACGAAATAGACGACGTAATTACTGCTTTAGCCGATGGGTCGCTGTTCGTGGACCCCGTGGTGACGCACGAATTCGACCTCGCCCACGGACTGGAAGCCTTTGAGGTAGCCAGGAACTCCGCCGAATCCGGCAAGGTCCTGCTGAACTTCGGATAACTGCCGGCTAGTTTTTGGACACAGGCACGAAGACGCGGGGCTGGTCATCCCAGCTGGGTGCCAGCTCCGCTATGGTCTGCCGCATGATCTTTGCCGCCGCGTCCCGCGCCAGGGAACCGTCTCCGGCGTCGATCGCGTGGGCGACGTCCATGTGCCACTGCAATGCCTGCTTCTGGGGGTGTTCAGGCATAAGTCCGTGCACCGTACGTCCGGTGAGTGTCTCGGTGACCTGGCCAATGAGGTTGGCGAACATTTCGTTGCCCGAGCCGGACAGCACCAGGGCGTGGAAACGGATGTCAAGGTCCAGGAACCTGGCCATGTCGCCGGCGTCGCCGGCTTCCTTCATGGCCAAAGAAATACCCACCAGCTCTTGGCGGAGGCTTTCCGGTGCATTGACTGCGGCAAGTTCTGCAGCAACGGGCTCGACGGCGGAACGCAGCTCTGCGAGAGACCGCAACTGGGCGCCACGCCCTTCGCCTGCCAGCCGCCAACGAATCACCAAGGGATCGAAAGGATTCCACCGGTGCGCAGGAAGGACCCGAATGCCCACCCGCTTGATGGTCTCCACGAGGCCCAGCGACTGCAGGACGCGCACAGCTTCCCGTACTACCGAGCGGGACACTTTGAGTTCGTCTTCCAAGTGCTCCGCCAACATCACATGTCCGGTTGGCAGGGCGCCACCCACAATCCGGGTTCCCAAATGCTCAACGGCGCGGTGGTGGAGGCTGGTCGACATAGAGGTAAGCATAGTGGCGCACGGGTCGCCTGCGTGCAGGACCCGGCGTCGCATGCACGGGTGGATCCGGGCGCTCATCATAGACTGTTTATGACGCGGGGAGCTTCCATAACGTGGGCACCGCTTTCCCGCCCTAGGTTTTAATACGTATGGTTTATTACAGCCCCTGGTTTTGAAATCGCTTCCTGTGTGCCCCCAGGGGGGCACGGCAGGACTGTTTGTACACGAACGAATTGGAGTTTTGATGTCAGCACACATCGGTGTCACCGGCCTTGCGGTGATGGGCGCCAACCTGGCCCGCAACCTCGCCCGCAACGGCTTCACCGTGGCTCTCCACAACCGCTCCGTGGAAAAGACTGACGCCCTGCTCGAAAAGCACGGCACGGATGGCGACTTCATCCGCACGGAAACGCTGCAGGAACTCGTCGATTCCCTCGAAAAGCCCCGTCGCGTCCTCATTATGGTCAAGGCAGGTGCTCCTGTTGACAACGTGATCGAACAGCTCGAACCGCTGCTTGAAGCCGGTGACATCATCATCGACGCCGGCAACTCGCACTACGAGGACACCCGCCGCCGCGAGGCCGCGCTGGCAAAGAAGGATCTCCACTTTGTCGGCGTCGGTGTATCCGGTGGCGAAGAAGGCGCCCTTAACGGCCCATCCATCATGCCCGGCGGCTCCCGCGAGTCCTACGACGCCCTCGGCCCGCTGCTGGAGAAGATTTCCGCCAAGGTCGACGGCGAACCCTGCTGCGCCTGGATCGGCACCGACGGTGCCGGCCACTTCGTCAAGATGGTCCACAACGGCATTGAATACGCCGACATGCAGGTCATCGGTGAAGCATTCGACCTCCTCCGTTCCGGTGCAGGCATCGAGCCCGCCGAGCAGTCCAAGATCTTCGCAGAATGGAACAAGGGCGATCTGTCCTCCTTCCTGATCGAAATTTCCGCTGAAGTCCTGGGGCACGTTGACGCCAAGACGGGCAAGCCGTTCGTGGACGTCGTCGTCGATGCCGCAGGCCAGAAGGGCACGGGCCGCTGGACGGTCATCTCCGCCCTGGAACTCGGCTCCCCGGTCTCCGGCATCGCCGAGTCCGTTTTCGCCCGCGCACTGTCCTCCCAGACCGAGCAGCGCAAGCTTGGCCAGGAACTGCTCGCCGGCGAAGAAGCCTCCGTGGAAATCCCCGAGACCTTCGTCGAGGACGTCCGCCAGGCACTGTACGCCTCCAAGCTGGTCTCCTATGCCCAGGGCCTGGACATGCTGACCTCAGCAGCCAAGGAGTACGGCTGGGACCTCAAGCTGGATGAGATCGCTTCGCTCTGGCGTGCAGGCTGCATCATCCGTGCAGAACTGCTCAAGGACATCACCAAGGCATATGCCGCGGAAGAGAAGCCCGCCAACCTGCTGTTCGCGCCGGCGTTCACCAAGGCCATCGCCGAGGCACTCCCGGCGTGGCGCCGCGTCGTGGCCACCGCAGTCCAGTTGGGCATCCCGGTACCGGTGTTCTCCTCCTCGCTGGCCTACTACGACGGCCTGCGCCGCAAGCGCGTTGCCGCTGCCCTGATCCAGGGCCAGCGCGACCTCTTCGGAGCACACACCTACGGCCGTGTGGACACCGAGGGTACGTTCCACACACTGTGGGGCGAAGACAAGTCCGAGATCTCGGCGGTCGACACCCACTAGCATCACCGTCCCGTCAAAGGCCGGTCCATCCCCGTTAAGCTGGGGAGGGCCGGCCTTTGCCGTACGCGAAAGAAGGAGAACCGCCATGGCATCCCGTATTGCGGTGGTCACCGGGGCCTCCACAGGAATTGGCTTTGACACAGCCATCGCCCTGAGTGCGGCCGGATTCACGGTCTACGCCGGCGCGCGCCGCGTGGAGAAGATGGAGCCACTGAAACCCCACGGCATTACAGTCATGTCCTTGGATGTCACCTCGGAGGAATCCATGGCATCGGCGGTGGCGCTGGTGGAAGCGGCCCACGGACACATCGATGTGCTGGTGAACAATGCTGGCTATGGCTCCTACGGATCCCTCGAGGAAGTGCCGTTGGCCGAGGGCAGGCGCCAATTCGAGGTCAACGTCATGGGCCTGGCCAGGATGACCCAGCTGGTGATCCCAGGGATGCGTGCCGCCGGCTCCGGCAGGATCATCAATGTCACGTCCATAGGCGGAAAAATCTACGAGCCATTGGGCGCCTGGTACCACGGAACCAAATTCGCCGTCGAAGGCATGAGCGACGCCCTGCGCCTGGAACTGAAGCCGCACGGCATCGACGTCGTAATCATCGAACCGTCAGGGACCAACAGTGAATGGGGCACCATTGCCGGGGAGAGCCTGCTGGCTACGTCCGGCGACGGGCCTTATCAGCAGCAGGCTCATGTTGTGGCTGCTGCTTTGGCGTCTACATCGGGAGAGGGCCACGTGTTGTCGACTCCGGCACGGGTTGTTGCCAACGCCATCGTTCGGGCCGCAACGGCAAAACGCCCCAGGACCCGCTACCCGGTGGGCAGGGGAGCCTGGAGCGTCCTGGCGATGCGAAGGATTCTTCCGGACCGTGCGTTCGATGCTGTCTTCTGGAATTTCTACAGAAGGCTGGCGGGCTAGATCCGGTATTCGATGTAGTACTCCGCGGGATCCACGGCGGGCTTGGTTTCGGACCTCGCGTCACGGTGCCGCCAGGTGGCAGGTATGCCCGTGATGATGGACTCCGGTGGCGCGTCCTTGACCACCACGGCGTTGGCACCGATTGCGCTGCCGGCACCGATAGTGATGGGACCCAGGACTTTTGCGCCTGCGCCGATGGTGACGCGGTCGCCGATGGTGGGGTGCCGCTTGACTTTGGCCAGCGAACGGCCGCCAAGTGTTACGCCGTGATAGATCATCACGTCCTCGCCGATTTCGGCGGTTTCTCCGATCACCACACCCATCCCGTGGTCGATGAAGAACCGGCGGCCAATGGTGGCACCAGGATGGATCTCGATGCCCGTCAGGAACCTTGCCAGTTGGGAGATCAGGCGCGCCGGAAAACGGAGCGCCGGATTCTGCCACAGCCGGTGCGTCACTCGGTGGGCCCAGATGGCGTGCAGGCCGGAATATGCGAAAAAGTTCTCGAAAGAGCCTCGAGCCGCCGGGTCGTGTGACCGGGCGGCGTCGAGGTCTTCCTTAAGCCTTGCGAAGAAGCTCACAAAGACCTTTCTACAGGAAGTGAAGGTTTGCAGGCGTTGTCTCAGCCGCGGATGTCGTCGAACAGCACAGTGGAGATGTAACGCTCTCCAAAGTCGCAGACAACAGCGACAATCAACTTGCCGGCGTTCTCGGGGCGCTTGGCCAGTTCGAGGGCACCCCACACGATGGCACCGGAGGAGATGCCACCGAGGATGCCTTCACGGGCGCCGAGTTCACGGGCAACACGGACGGAATCTTCCAGCGTGGCGTCCAGGACTTCGTCGTAGATGTTGGTGTCCAGGATTTCGGGAACAAAGTTGGCGCCGATTCCCTGGATCTTGTGGGGACCCGGAGCGCCACCGTTCAGGATCGCGGAGTCCTTGGGTTCGATAGCCACGATCTGTACGCCCGGCTTGCGTTCCTTGAGGACCTGCCCGACGCCGGTGATGGTGCCGCCGGTGCCCACGCCTGCAACAAAGATGTCCACTTCACCGTCGGTGTCTTCCCAGACTTCCTCGGCAGTGGTGGTGCGGTGGATTGCCGGGTTGGCCTCATTGGCGAACTGCTGCGCCCAAATGGAGTTCTCGGTGTTGGCGACGATTTCCTGGGCCTTCTCCACCGCGCCGCGCATGCCTTCGGATCCGGGCGTGAGAACGATTTCGGCACCGTAGGCGCGCAGCATGACGCGGCGCTCGGTGGACATGGTCTCCGGCATGGTCAGGATGACCTTGTAGCCGCGGGCTGCGCCCACCAGGGCCAGTGCGATGCCGGTGTTGCCGGAGGTGCCTTCGACGATGGTTCCGCCGGGCTTCAAAGCGCCGGACTTCTCGGCAGCGTCAATGATGGCCACACCGATGCGGTCCTTGACGCTGTTGGCCGGGTTGTAGAACTCAAGCTTGACGGCAACCGTGGCGTCAAGGCCTTCGGTAAGCCGGTTCAAGCGGACCAGCGGTGTGCGGCCGACCAGCTGCGTGACGTCGTCGTAGATCCTAGCCATGAAAATTTCGCCTATCTCTGAAGAGGGAATGCTGAGGTCAGCCTAACCAGCCGGATCGAAACACCGCTAAGCAGTAAGCCATGCAGAGTAATATTTCCGGGCCTTGGCCAGCTTCGGGTTAATAATCACCTGGCAGTAACCCTGATAGGGGAATTTGGCGTAGTAATTCTGGTGGACTTCCTCGGCCTCGTGGAACTCAGGCAGGCGGCTGACTTCCGTCACAATCGGATCCGACCAGAGCGCCTGGGCACGCTCGATGGCTTCCTCGAACAGCACTTTTTCTTCCGTGGTGGTGTAGAACATCGAAGACCTGTACTGGGTACCGACGTCATAGCCTTGCCGGTTCAGCGTGGTGGGGTCATGCAGGGCAAAGAACATGTCCAGAATGACCTCTTCGGGGACCACGGTTTCATCGAAGGTTACGGCCACCACTTCGGCATGGCCCGTGGTTCCTGAGCAGACCTGGTAGTAGTCGGGATTGCGGACGTGGCCGCCCGTGTAGCCCGAAACAACTGAGCTGACACCGCGGGTTTTCTGGTAAACGGCGTCCAGGCACCAAAAGCAGCCACCGCCAAGTACGAAAGTTTTCATGTTCTCTTCAATGGATCGGAGGGCTTGATGATTCCCGCTTCACCTTACGGGAGAATTACGGCACCCGGCAGGCCTGCGGGTGGCGGAACTGCCTCATCCGCCGTGGAAGGGAAGAAGTAGGGAAGAATAGGAGCATGGAAGCAGTAAACACCGGTATTTCTGATGCGGATTCGGTCGATGATGACCAAGCAGTTGAAGAGGACGAAACAGTTGACGCCGGCGGAGACCCCACGCTTGGCCAGGTGTTGCTTGCTGTTGAAGAACTCTGGCCCGAGTCACTGGCCGAGGACTGGGACGAAGTTGGCTTGGTGGTGGGACGCCCCAACGTCCCCGTGACCAAGGTCCTCTTCGCAGTAGACCCCACGTTGGCTGTCATCGACGAAGCCATTGAGTGGGGCGCCGGACTGCTGATCACCCACCACCCTCTGCTCCTTAAAGGGGTGAACTCCGTGGCCGCCACCTCTGCCAAGGGCTTGGCGGTCCACCGGTTGATCGAGGCCGGAACGGGCCTTCTGACCGTCCACACCAACGGCGACTCCGCAGTCGGGGGAGTCTCGGACGTCCTGGCTGACGCCTTTGGACTGGAAAACGTGGAGCCGCTGACTCCGGCTGCCAACGGCTTGCCTGAAGAGGGCATCGGCCGCGTGGGTGACCTTCCGGAACTCATCACGCTCGGTGATTTCGCGGCGAGGGTCTTTGAAATGCTGCCTGCAGTGGCCGGCGGCGTCCGCGTGGCCGGTGACAAGGACGGGCTGGTGCGGCGGGTTGCCGTCTGCGGGGGCGCCGGCGACAGCTTGTTCGACGCCGTTCGTGCCAGCCATGCCGACGTATACGTGACCGCTGACATGCGCCACCACCCGGCCTCCGAAGCCCGTGAGGGTGCAAGCAATGGCCGGCCATATTTGATCGACGTTTCACACTTTGCCAGCGAGTGGCTGTGGCTCCCTGCCGCCGCAGAAGCGCTGGGCAACGTGCTCGCAGACCAAGGCTACGACGTCGAGATCCGTGTCAGCAGCACCAACAGCGATCCCTGGGACTTCATACTCACTCCCGGCGGGGACTAGAGTCTAGAAGGATACGGACGGTCTCAACAGGATGGGGCCGGTCCGGCCGGAACTGATCTCCAGGCCCGGCATCGATAAGCGGAGGTAAGCGTGGCGAAAGCAGCACCGGCAGAACAACTGAAATTGCTTGAACTGCAGGGACTGGATGCCAAGCTGAAGTCGCTGGCCGGCCGTCGGAAAGTCCTGGAGACGGATCCCCGGATCACGGACCTCACGGATGCGCTGAACGTGGCCAACGGCGAACTGGGGGCAGCCAAAGTTGCCGTCCATGACGCCGAGGCCGAACTTCGCCGGGCGGAAGCCGACGTGGAGCAGGTGGCCACCCGCATTGAGCGTGACGAGACCCGGCTCAACAGCGGCACCGGCCTGTCCAAGGATCTGGTGGCGCTCCAAAGCGACATTGCCTCACTGAACAAGCGCCGCTCTGACCTTGAAGACGTCGAGCTCGAGATCCTGGAACGCTTGGATACGTTGCGCGAACGCCAGGCTGCCCAGCAGGTGATCGTCGATGACATCCAGGGATCCTTCGGCAGCATCCGGGCAGAACTCGATGAGGCGATCGCAGAGATCGCTGCTGAAGAGACGGTGGTGCGGGGCCAGCGCGCGGCTTTTGCGGAGGCTTTGGATGCCGGCCTCCTGGCCGTATACGAGAAGACCATTGCCAAGAGGGGAGTGGGCGCTGCCCGGCTGTTCCACGGCAAATCCGAGGGATCCGGCATGATGCTCAGCCCGGGAGACCTCGCCGAAGTCAAAGCCGCCGCGGAAGATGACATCGTGTTCTGCCCGGACTCAGGCGTTATCTTGGTCCGTTCGGCAGACTGGAACTGACAGGGCCTCAGCTAGCCGGCCCGAACTCAGCTGGACAGGATGATGTTGAGCGCGTGGGGCTTGCGGGAAGTGCCCTCAACGAGTTCTGCCGTCCAGACTTCGCCGGCAGCCTTCAGGAGTTGATCCGGGGTTGCCGGCGCCTTGCCACGCCGGGTGATCAAGTGCCGCGCCAATTCTCCGCGGGTGTGCTTGGCGAAGTGGCTCACCACTGTGCGCTTGCCGTTGGCTTCATTGAAGACGTTGACGTTGACCGTCTGCGCGGCTGGGGGAGCCCAAGCAGCGGCATAGGTGCTGGAGCGGCAATCCACCATGAGTTCGCCGTCGGCACGTGAGGCGAGGGCGGCGTTAAGCTGCGGCTTCCAGAACGAGGCGAGGCGTCCGACGTCGGGCAGTGCCGTTCCCATGGACAGCCGGTAGGCAGGCACATGGTCGCCAAAGCCGATGGCGCCCCAGAGGGCGGACACCACCAGAATGGATTCAGTGGCCTTACGGCGCTGGGTTGGCGTCATGCTATTATAGCCCAGGGCGTCGTAAAGCACGCCCGAATACACCTGGTGCGCAGGGGCTGCCGGTTCGGTATGGAGCCGGGTATTACGTTCGACGTCGTCCCGCAACGAGGCGCCGACGCCCAGGAGGGAAAGTGCGTCCTCGTGTGCGCTCACTGTGCCCAAAGCCTCGAGCACTTTTGCCCGGTAAGGATTCAGCTCCGGAAAGCTCAGCGACTCCCACTCGATGACGGGACCTTTGGGGGCAGGGGTCTTGCCTTCGGAAGGCGGCAGCAGAATCAGCACCCGTCGATATTACCGCCGGACTTTGGCCGGTCCCAACGCCGGTAGACTGGACGGCGGATGGGTCGACCAGGCGGTCGCGCGTCACGAAAGTGGCTCGAGGAACGTCCGGGCTCCGTAGAGCAGGGTGGTGGGTAACGCCCACTCGGGGTAACCCGCAGGCCAGTGCCACAGAGAACAGACCGCCTGCGCTGCGTGATGTTTTTCATCGCGGAGCAGCAGGTAAGGGTGAAACGGTGGTGTAAGAGACCACCAGCTCCCTGGGTGACCGGGGAGGCTAGGTAAACCCCACCCGGAGCAAGGCCAGACAGGACACGTTTGAGGGCTGCTCGCCCGAGTGTCCGGGTAGGCTGCTGGAGGGCGTCGGCAACGGCGTTCGTAGATGGATGGCCGCCACTCCCTTTCCGGTAACGGTAGGGGATGACAGAACCCGGCGTATCGGTCGACCCATCCATTTATGACTCGCGTAAACGCGCCGTGTGAGTGATTTCACGCCCCTGGGCGGCCTACGCCCCCTCCTTCCGCCCTAGAATGGTTACTGAACGTAGATGTTCTGCCGCCGGGACTGCGTTCGCAGCCGGCGGATTTTCTTTGCTCTCGTTCAAGGCGCTGTGGGTGGACCGAAGCCCGCCGGCGCATGTGCCGCAGGACTACTCCGGGCGGCCGCTGCCATCTGCATACGAGGACGTATGTGGTTGACCCAAGGAAGGTAGTTCTGTGAGCCAGACGTCAGATTCTTGTCTTGATAAGTGGATGGGCCGGGAGGCTCTCGCCGAGGCCATGATTCCGGTGATCGGCCGGCTGTACCGGGAAAACAACGTGGTCACCAGCATCCATGGCCGCAGCCTGATCAACAAGTCCACCATGAACATCCTCAAGGCGCACCGATTTGCCCGCCGGATGAGCAACCACGAGCTCCTGCTCGAAGAGACCGCACCCTTGCTGAACGCCCTGTCGGAGCTGGAACTCGGCGCAGCAGCCATTGACATCGCGCGCCTGACCGAAAAGTTCCGGGCAGAAGGCAATGGCGCCTCCCTGGACGAGTACTTGCGCGCTGAACTTGCCGAGATCGTGGGCAAGCGCGGCGCTGACGACCGGACCAGCACCGACGTCGTGCTTTACGGCTTCGGCCGGATCGGCCGTCTCCTGGCCCGCATCCTCATCGAAAAGGCCGGCGGCGGACACGGCCTTCGACTCCGTGCGATCGTAGTGCGCAAGGGCGCCGAGAATGATCTTGTGAAGCGCGCGAGCCTGCTGCGCCGCGACTCCGTGCACGGCTCCTTCGAGGGCACCATCCGCGTTGACGAGGAAGCCAACACCATCACTGCCAACGGCGTGCAGGTCCAGGTCATCTACTCGGACAACCCCGCCACGGTGGACTACACCGCCTACGGAATCAAGGACGCCCTGGTAGTCGACAACACGGGCCGCTGGCGCGACGCTGAGGGCCTCTCCCAGCACCTGCAAAGCAAGGGTGCTGCCCGCGTCCTGCTCACAGCTCCGGGCAAGGGCGACCTCAAGAACATCGTCCACGGCATCAACCACAAGGACATCTCGGACGATGACAAGATCGTCACTGCTGCTTCCTGCACCACCAACGCCATTACACCGGTGCTCAAGGCCATCAATGACAAGTTCGGCATCATCCACGGCCACGTGGAAACAGTGCACTCGTTCACGAACGACCAGAACCTTATTGACAACTTCCACAAGGGCGATCGCCGCGGACGTTCCGCTGCGCTGAACATGGTCATCACCGAAACCGGTGCCGCCAAGGCCGTGGCCAAGGCTCTGCCGGAACTTCAGGGCAAGTTGACCGGCAATGCCATCCGCGTTCCCACGCCGGATGTTTCCATGGCCATCCTCAACCTGAACCTGGAAAAGGGCACCACCCGGGACGAAGTCAACGACTTCCTTCGCGAAATGTCCTTGCACTCCGATCTTCGGAAGCAGATCGACTACATCGATTCTCCCGATGTTGTCTCAACGGACTTCGTCGGCTCGCGCCGTGCAGGCATCGTCGACGGCCTGGCAACGATCTCCAATGACAAGAACCTCGTACTTTACGTTTGGTACGACAACGAGTTCGGTTACTCATGCCAGGTTGTCCGTGTCATGGAGGAAATGGCCGGCGTCAACCCGCCGTCGTTCCCTGCCCGCGACGTCGTGGCTCCCATCGCCGTTCTGGAAACGGCCGGCGCCTAGTAGCCGTAAGTATTCGCGGGTTTCCCGGCTGAATCACTGGTATCAGCCGGGAAACCTGACCAAAATGGGTTCATGGAAAATGAATCAACTTTGGAGCACGAAACAGCACTGGAACACGCACTGGACGTAGCCCGAGCCAATCACAAACAAGCCCAAAAACTCCTGGATCAGGCTGTTGCGGCCAACGCCTCCGGCGACGTCCCGGACCAACGGGTGGAGCAACTGCGGGCACTCCTCGCGCTGGCAACCGAGGACCTCCAACGCGTGCTGCGCGAGCAATAAACCCGGAGATCCGCCCCCACGGTGTGACTTCTCCTACACACTGTGGATACCGGCTCTTTCTGTCGGGGCCTTGTCCTACGCTCGTAGGACATGCCTGCCCCCACTGGACGGAGTCCCTTGAGTATCACCTGGTCTGCCTACAAACGCGCCCGCCGCAGATCCCGGCAAGCATGGACGATTCTCGCCTTGGCTGCCGCAACCATCGTGGCGGCGCTTTCCTGGTTTTTCACCGCGGGCCAATTCTCCGCAGCAGATCCATGGGTAGCAGGACCCAGCGAAGCGCCCGTTTACAACTCCCTCTGGATGAAACCCGTGCGCGGCGCCGCCGCGGTGACTGCCGAGAAGGCCGCCGATGCCTTGGACCGGCTGCCGGTCAAGGGCAGGGCCCCCAAATCAGACTATGACCGGGCGGCCTTCGGACAGGCCTGGGCCGATGCCGACCGTAACGGGTGCGACACCAGGAACGACATCCTCCGGCGTGACCTTTCCGCTGTCGAGTTCACAGAAGGATCTTCCTGCAAGGTGGCCGGTGGCAGTTTCCACGAACCCTACACCGGGGCACAGGTGGTTTTCAGGCGGGGGCAGGAAACAAGTGCGGCCGTCCAAATCGACCATGTGGTTGCCTTGGCGGACGCATGGCAAAAAGGGGCACAACAGCTGACCGTTCAGCAGCGGCAGACTTTCGCCAACGATCCTTTGAACCTGATTGCGGCCGACGGTCCTGCGAACGTCAAGAAAGGGGCGGGTGACGCTGCGACGTGGCTGCCGGCCAACAAGAACTTCCGCTGCCACTACGTCGCCCGGCAAATTTCCGTGAAGGCCGCGTACAAGCTCTGGGTAACACAGGCGGAAAAGGACGCCATGAAGGGCGTCCTCTCCTCCTGTCCGGAGCAACAGACCATCTACAGCTCGAGGTGACCGTGCCCCAACTGCCAGGTGCCGCCGTCGTCGATTCTCTCCAAGACCACCCGCTGAAGTGACGTCTCCCGGGGAAGCTTGTCCAGGTCCTGGAGCCCGCGCTGCCGGAAGGTGAAATACACGGCGTCGGTAGGGGCTTCAGAACAACGGTCCAGCGTGAAGCGCCGGGCAAACGAGGCAATGTTGCTCTCAGGCAGGTGGTCAGCAAGATAGGGGTCCAGCATCCACGAATCGCACGTGGCAACGGCTGCTGGCTTATCAGGGAAGTATCGGGGGAAGAACAGGCGGGCCTCGGACAAGCTGGCATCCACCGAGGCGGGGGACAGCCCGCCATCTTCTGGAATGTGGACGCCGAGTACCCAGTGACCGTCAGCCGCGGGGGTACCGGCTTGAGCGGTTTCCTCCGGGCTGCGGACCAGATGGAACTGCAGGCGGCCCAGCCTGAACAGGTTCCCTGCCATGTGCAAGGTCATCCAGCCCCAGGTATCGAGGCCGAACCGGCCATGGACCCGCCGGTTGATCCTGAGCTGCAGTCCCATGTCAGCCAGCGATGCCGCAGAGACTTCGGGAATGATACCGAGCTTCAGGTGATAAGCGTGGACGGTGGGGGAGAAGCGGAGCAGTGCTTCGATCCAGACCGATTCGTCGGGGTTGTCTTCCTGGATGCTGTCCAGTGGAAAGGAACCCAGCCGCTCGTCCATGGCAGCCATGGCGCGCAGCACCGCTTCGCCGGGCGGAGTTGCGAGAAGGGCGGTGCACTCCTCCGCGTCGTCACCGCTGATGTCCAGGAGTTCGAAGAGTCCAGTGTGCGGGGTCGGGGTCATGGCTCAGTGTCCAAAAGGATCGGGATCGACGCCGGGCATCCACGTCAGGCCGGGCACGCCCCAGCCGTGCTTCTTCGCTTGCTTGAGGGCCTTCTTTGCGTACCTGTCCACCAGCCGGTTAACGTACAGCTTGCCGTCCAGGTGGTCGAACTCGTGCTGCAGAATCCGGGCAAACCAGCCGGTCGCTTCAAAGTCCACAGGGTTGCCGTCACCGTCGAAGCCCTGGACGCGCGTCCATTCAGCACGCTGCAACGGGTAGTACTCTCCCGGGAAGGACAAGCAACCCTCAACATGCTCGTCAGGGTCCGGGAGAGCTCCCGAGACTTTGGAGAGGGTGAGTACCGGGTTGACCAGCACGCCCTGTTCCGGAACGTCGTCGTCGTTGGCGTACTTGTAGACGAAAATGCGCTTGCCCACACCGATCTGAGGGGCTGCGAGCCCTACCCCGTTGGCGGCGTCGTTGGTCTCGAACATATCCGCGATCAGCACGCGGAGTTGGTCGTCGAAAACCTCCACTTCGCTGGCCCGGCGATGCAAAACAGGTTCGCCCCAAATGGTGACTGGCAGGACGGTCATGTCAGTTCTTCCTTTGTTGATCGCTGAAGTCCGTAGCGGCGCAGGTCCGCTTCAGGGTTAAAAGCAAAGGCCGCACCGGATAACCGGTGCGGCCTTTGTGGAAACCGGCTCTGCAGCCAATCTCGGTGGGGTGAGCTACGGGGGTTGAACCCGCGACCTCCTGGACCACAACCAGGCGCTCTGCCAACTGAGCTAAGCCCACCATGTGCCTTTTGGGGCTGAACCGTTTGACCGGCTTTCCTTCAAGGCAACGACAAATAGCTTACCTGCTGTTTAGGGGTGCAAAGTCCACTTTTGCCGGTTTTGGCGAAAAAACCTTGAAAAATGGTGCAGATCACACAGTTTCTGTGGAGCCCAAGGTCTCCGCAGTGGCCATGACGTCCCTGGAGATGCGCTGTGCCGTGGCCGTGTCCGGTCCGGGCGCGGGCACGAAGACGGCCTGGCGGTAGTAGCGAAGTTCGTCGATGGAGTCCTTGATGTCGCCGAGGGCGCGGTGCCCGCCGTGCTTGGCAGGCGACTGGAAGTAGGCGCGCGGGAACCAACGCCGCGAGAGTTCCTTGATGGTGCTGACATCGATCACGCGGTAGTGGAGGTGCTCCACGATGTTTGGCATGTCCCTGGCCAGGAACATGCGGTCTGTTCCCACGGAGTTGCCGCCCAAAGGCGCTTTACGGGGGTCCGGAACCCACTTCTCGATGTATTCAAGTACCTCGGCTTCGGCCTCGGCCATGGTCTTCCCATGGGGGAGTTCGTCGAGGAGCTTTGACCGGGTATGCATGTCCCGCACAAAATCATTCATTTGTTCCAGGGCAGCATCGTCCGGCTTGATGACGACGTCGACGCCGTCGCCGAGGATGTTGAGCTCGGAATCCGTCACCAGCGCCGCAACCTCGATTAGGGCGTCGTTATTCAGGTCCAGGCCGGTCATTTCGCAGTCGATCCAGACGATGCGTTCATTAGTAATAGGCACGCGCCCAGCCTATCCTTCAGCCGCTTCGAAGTGCTCTGATGGTACGATTTTTGAGCGCGGCAGTGTCTTTTTCTTCCTGCCGTGGAAAGTCCCAAAGACGCAGAATTTCTCCCGAATGTACCGGGCGAACGATTGGATGACGACCACATGACGGTGCCAGTACCCGCCGCCCAGAAGGCAGGGACAGCAGCGCCGACGGCAGATGCTGCGGCCAGCGAGGTTGATAATGCCCGTTCGCCGCTGATTGCCGGTTTCATCGGCTCCATGTTCATGGTCTTCGGGTCCCTGGGCGTGGGCTGGCTGGCTCCGGTCTCCGAACTTCGGAGGTTGCCACTCTTCATCTGGATGCGCACCGAAGGTGTTGGAGTCGCCCTGTCGATTGTCCTGCTGGCCGTCGGTGGAATGCTGCTGGTCCGGGCCTGGCTGCGCTTGGGTCAACGCGTCCGGGTCTGGGGGCTGGAGGCGCGGAAGGCAACGCTTCAGGCCGTGGCTGCGTGGGGATTGCCCATGATGTTCACCGTTCCCCTCTTCAGCAGGGACGTTTACGCGTACATCGGTCAGGGCCGTCTGATGGTCGAAGGCATCAATCCCTACGAGAATGGGATTTCCGCGCTGCCCAATTACTTCCAATTGGGTGCGGACAAGATGTGGACCGAAGCGCCGGTGCCGTACGGGCAATTGTTCCTGTGGATCGAGCAGTTCGTCGTCTGGGTGACCAATGTCCAACCTGAAGCAAGCATCATGTTGTTCCGGCTGGTTGCCCTTGTGGGAATCGTCCTCTGCATCATCTACGTACCCAAGCTGGCGGAACTTCACGGAGTGAATCCGCACCGGGCACTGTGGCTGACAGCCGCAAATCCGCTCTTCCTCACCAACTTCATTGCCAGTGTCCACAACGACGCCCTGATGATCGGGCTGGCCCTTGCGGGACTCTACTACTGCGCAACACGTCGCGTGATCCTGGGCTTGGTGCTGGTCACCCTCTCCATCTCCGTTAAGCCCATTACGGTGGTGTTCCTTCCCTTTATTGGGCTCTTGTGGGCCGGCAAGGGGGCTTCCTGGCCACGGAAGTTCGCCTTCTGGTTCTTGACCGCCGGGCTGAGCTTCGGATTGCTGTATGCCATGAGCATGGTTAATGGCTTCGGATTTGGCTGGATCAATGGCCTGTCAGCTCCGGGCAGTGTTTGGATCTGGTACGCCCCCATCGGCCTGATCGGCTTGGTGGTGGCGTCCATCTTCAATGTCTTTGGACTGGATGGCTGGGGCATGGCCAAGTGGGTTTACGACGCCGGCAAGGTGCTCATGGTGGGCGCCATCGCCTGGCAGGTCTTCCGCGGTGACTACGACCGCCTGATGCGCCGTCTCACTCTGGCGTTTGCAGCTATCGTCATTCTGGCTCCGATGATCCAGTCCTGGTACGTGGTCTGGCTGATTCCGCTCTTTGCCGTGACCGGTATCCGCAATGACTGGCAGGTCAAGGCCGTCTATTTCGTGGTCTCCTTCTTCATGGTCTACGCGATCTCGGACCAGCTGGACGTCTTCCCGTACCTCCAGAGCGAAGACCTGGGCCTGGCTTTGACGTTGGCGCGGAATGCAGCGGCCATCATTGCCTTGCTCTTCGCCGTGTACCTGATCTTTGTGGACCCTAAAACCAAGAGCCTGTTCCGGAAACACGACGAGCCAGGCCTCCGTCCGATCATCTGAGCCGCATCAGCTCGACGACAAAAGCCGTGTCCCCTCACGAAGGGACAAAGGACTCAGCGATGACGCGTTATCTGCGGCAAAATTCCGGACCCATTCGGGATCTGATTTGCTGTATTCGCGCAGCGCCCAGCCGATGGCCTTGCGGATGAAAAACTCCCTGCTGTGCAAATTGGGTTCGATGACTGCAGCCAGCAAGCCGTGATCGGTCATGGACTTCGCCCCCAGCTGGGCAGTAATTGCAGCCCGGCGGATCCACAGGTCGTTGTCCTCGGCCCAGCGAAGCAGCAAGGGGGTCATCGTCGGCTTATGCGCAAGCAACAGTGCGCATATCCGGGGCGAAACTCCATCCACCAGGTCCCACCAGGCTCCTGTCCGGATAATTTCCTCGTACACGGGCAGCATGTCCAGGTCTTCCTTCACCATCCGCTGGCCCGTCAGGTCAATGGCTGCGTACCGCTCTTCGCGTGCCTCGGCATCGCGCCACAACAGGAGAACCGCCTCCCGCAACTCGTCAGGGGATGAGACAGGAAACTCTCTTGCTGCTGCTTTGACGATGCTCCGCACCTCGGGAACCCTGACCCCGAGTGAGGGCATGGCCGACTTCATGTACTTCTGGGCACCAAGCGCCCGTTCAGCGTCCCCGGACGAGCGGAGTGAGGAGCGGATCGAGTCCACCAGTTCCTTGGTCATGCGTCCAATGTAGGACCGATGTATGGCGGAGGGTCTCCTGCCATTGCCCGGAGACCCTCGCAGGCATAGCCGGGGAGTCGTAGAGTGGGCAACGTGGCCGCAGTTGGCCGCACAACCAGCCCCTGAGGGCACGCCCAGCAACGGAGGACCTTTGATGTCAATGCTGAAAACTCCCGAGCAGATTACGTTGATGCGTGAGGCCGGCAGGGTGGTGGCCAATGCTTTGAAGGCCGTCAAGAAGCACGCTGCCGTGGGAGTTTCCCTGAAGGAGCTTGACGACGTCGCGGCGGCAGTGATGTCCGACGCCGGCGCCAGGCCCGCCTTCCTCGACTATCATCCCCGCTGGGCGTCCGTGCCGTTTCCCGGCGTGATCTGCGCCAGTGTCAATGATGCCGTGGTGCACGGTATCCCTAACGGCTATGCCCTTGAAGACGGCGATCTGCTGAGCGTTGACTGCGGTGCTTTCCTGGAGGGATGGTGCGGAGACGCCGCCATCAGCTTCATTGTCGGGGAGGGCGATCCCTTGGACCAGGAACTCATAAATGCGACGGATGCCGCACTGGCGCGGGGAATAGAAGCAGCGCGCGTGGGCAACAAAATGGGGGATCTTGCCTACGCCATAGGTGGTGAAGCCAAACGCGCAGGTTACGGCCTGTTGGCCGATCACGGCGGACATGGCATCGGCCGGACCATGCATGCCGAACCTCCCGTTCCCAACATCGGGCGTCCGGGGCGGGGCATGAAGCTGGAGGAGGGCCTGGTCATCGCCATCGAGCCCATGTTGATTCTGGGGGGCAAAGACGATTACTACCATGATGAGGACGAATGGACCCTGCGTTCGGCGAACGGACGTAGAGCAGCCCACAGCGAGCACACGGTTGCCATCACGGCGGACGGCCCGATGATCCTGACCCTCCCTTGATTCCGGCACTGCCGCATAACAGGCCACGCTTTGAATCAGGCACGCTCTGAATCAGGCCACGCTTTGAATCAGGCACGCTCTGAATCAGGCACGGTCTCAGGGCGCCGCCTGGCCCTTGGTCAGCCTCACCACGGGCCGGCCTGGCACGGATTCGGAGACCGGGCCGAATCCGGCAGCCAGGAAAAGCGACAGAGTGCCGTGGTAAAGCTCCGCTGAGGTTGCCTTGGTCCTGAGCCCTGTGTCGACGGGATAGGCCTCCACGACCTCAGCACCGTTGGTGAACGCATGGCTTACGGCGGCGGCCAGGAGCGCGGCCGACACCCCGGTGCGGCGATGACGTGGTGCCACGACGAAACAGCTGATGGCCCAAAGCGCGGTGTCGTCCGTTGTGGCCGATGGTATTGCCCTCAGCACTGGTGACCGTTTCAGCCGCCCGTAGGTTGCCCGGGGCTCAACAGCGCACCAACCCACTGGATCACCGTTCCTGAAGGCCATGACCCCCGGTGCAGGTTCATTGCTGAAAGCTGACTTCAGCATTTCCTTTCGATCATCCGGAGACGTGGTGTCCCAATCCTTGCCGGCAAGGACGAACCACCGGCACCAGCACCGGGATGGTTCGCCCTTGGTCCCAAACAGTTCCTCAACTGCTGCCCACGACGCAGGTGCCGTTTCTAGCCTGAGTGCATCCTCGTGCTGTGCCATGGACCCAGAATAGGCCTCACCGTCGCGGCTGGAATGGCGGGTTACGGGCACCAGGCTCAAGGTTCAAGCGCCAGCACCCACCAGCTCTCCTGTCGAGGTGTTCACCATCAATGGCCCGGTTCCATCGGGATCATCCATCCCGGCTGCTACTGACTCTTCCTCCGGAGGAGCTTGTTCGGCATCCTCAGTGTCCCACTCGCCGCTGCTCCCGGGGCCACCCGGGGCGGGGCTGGACAGAGCCTCGTCCGAGGGCGCAGTGTCTGCGGCGGCGGAGTCCGCTGGAGCAGAGGTGCCGTTCATGCGGGTGAAGTTGGCGGAGCCCCACATGAGGTCGTGTCCCACGGATTCGGCGTCGATTTCCGCTACATGGTAGACGCGGCCTTCATGTTCCCATTGCCTCAACCGGAGCCTTCCCATGACCAGCACACGCTGCCCCTTTTTGACGCTGCACCCAACGTGTCCGGCAAGGTATCGGAACGATTGCACCGTATACCAATTGGTGTTGCCGTCAACCCACGTGTTGCTCGCCCGGTCATAGCGGCGCTCTGTGGTTCCCAGGCGGAACGATGCTGTAGCCGTTCCCCGTGTGGTTGTTGAACTCTTAACCTCCGAGGCCACGAAGCCCCGGACGGTGATGATGTCATTCATTGGTGGTCCTTCTGGATGTAGGGAGTGCCTGTCCGGCTCTTTCAGCTTCATCCAGTGAAGCCGTCGAAGGCAGTGCCGCGGGGGCCTATGTGCATAACCCTGGCGAACGGGCCCTTGTGGAGGAATGGAGGCCGCTGGTGATGAGATGGCGGGCTACCCGCCGATGGCACTGTAAACTCTTTGTGGCGCCAGCCGCCCATGGTGGTGACGGCGTCAGTGCGCCCCAGTAGCTCAGGGGATAGAGCAGCGGCCTTCTAATCCGCCGGTCGGGGGTTCGATTCCCTCCTGGGGCACAGAAAGAGAGGCTCTGACCTGCATAAACGCAGGTCAGAGCCTCATTTCCCATAAGCTCTCGAGACTCTAATCCACCGCTTACCCACCGCTTTCATCAGCGGCGGCGCGTGTTGCGCTTCTTGATCACGATTCTCATGGTCTTGGAAGTGACTTCCTTGGCAACAATGTGGGACCCTGCTGCACTACTCAGCCCCACCGCGTCACTGATCGCCTTCGCTTCAGCGCTCAGACCTGCAACCCACAGTGAACCCACAAGCCAAGCGATGAAGACAAAAATGTAAACGCCGTCGGCAATGACTTTCGCGTCGAAGACCTGCGCGAGAGTAGACCGCACGGAGAAGTCTGCGATTTCCTCGCGGTAACCCTTTACGCCATCGACCGCGTTGTGGGCCGCTTGCACGAACTCCGGGTCGATCTCTCCATTGGCTACCAACTCCCCGAAGTGGGCGAGCACCGACAAGTCGGGAAGCTGTGTCGCTAAATTCGCGGCTGTGGCTGCAGCCGCAAACGCAGTAAGGGTGGGAATGAGTGACTCTTGGATCGCAGCCAGCGCTGGGGCCATGGCCTTTGCAACTTCCGCCTGCATCGCCTGAATACTGGCGGCAGCCTGGATATGGGCACGCATCGCCTCCATGGCCGGAGCCAAGGCTGCCTGCATTTCACGCCGGAACTCATCATCGGGATCGAGAAATCCCACAGTGGTATTCACTGTCCAACCTCCATCTGATTTCCAAATGCCTGCAGTAGCTCCGTCATGTCCGGCGCCTCATGGGTCTTTTGCACGTAGTGACGGCTGGTAATCTGCTCGCTCGAGTGACCAAGCTGGGCAGATGCGGAGGCCATGCCCTCGGCGTTGGCCAAGAGCGTACCTACCGATTTGCGGAACGTGTGGGGGTGACCCACTGGAACCCGATGTCATCGCGGGCGGAGCGCCACTGTTTGCGGAAGGGACTGGCACATCGCTATCCACTTGGCTCAACTTTCGTAGACTCGGCGCAAAGGGTCAGCGGTATGTGCCCTTGAACCAATCTGCCAGAACCGGAAGGCCGGAAGCGGTAATTATGGCGCATGCGCGAGTCTTGCCGTATGGCCATTACTCCTGAAACGCTGCAGCTCTCTGACGATGCCAAAAGGGCACTTCTTAGGATTTCGGACAATCACCTAAATGCATTGGTGGCCGCGTGGGTAGGGGTCTGGGACGAGATCGGCCCTGAGCTGGAAGCCGCGGTCCTAGAACTGGCATTGAACGCCAAAGATGGTTACGTACCGCGCCGTGACGTTGCCAAGAGTAAGCGCCTAGCGGCCACGTTGGAACTGGCGACGCAGAGGCTCGAGGAGCTAGCAGACAACATTGGCGAGACAGTCGGCGGGGACTTGGCGGCCATCGCCAGGGAAGGGCGGGCCGCTCAGACCGCCATGATCAAGTCCCAAATTCCAGCCGCCCATATCAGCGTGGTCACAGATCACACCGCGGCCGCGCCAATTGACGCCATGGTCGCCCGCACCCTCGAGCGCATCCACAAGGACACTCGGCCACTGCCCGCAGCCGTAATCAAGTCGATAAAGGCCGAGCTGATACGGGGTATTGCTCTCGGGGAAAACCCGAGGAAGACAGGTCAGCGAATCGTAAAACGTGCCGAGGGGCGATTCAATGGTGGCCTCACTCGCGCAATGATGATCGCGAGAACGGAAGTCCTGGACGTGCACCGAGTCGGATCCCAGCTCTCAGACCAAGCCAACACTGACATCCTCGAGGGATGGCGGTGGCACGCGGCACTGTCGGCACGGACCTGTCCTAGCTGCCTCGTGAACCACGGAACCATGCACGCAGCCTCCGAGCCGGGACCCATTGATCACCACCAAGGCCGCTGCGCCCGGGTGCCAGTAGCCAAGTCCTGGGCTCAACTCGGTTTCAAAGGTATCTCGGAACCAGAGGACGCTTTCCCAGACGCTCGCGAATGGTTCGACAACCTCACGGAAGAGTCGCAGATCCAAATCATGGGGAGGGAACGGCTCGCTCTCTTGCAGTCCGGTTCTATTGAATGGCAACAGCTCACAACTCGAACACAAAACGGAAACTGGCGCGACTCCATGACTGTTACGCCACTCCTCGCACTGAAGGCCTAATCAGTCATCGAAGATCGGAGCTTGGGTGCTTGGACGGCCTGCCGCGGCGTTTTTTGAGCCAGCGGGACTGCCCCGCATGCGGAGGCCACCACAACGAGCACTGCAACGCCACCCCCCATCAACAGACGGTGCATCTAAATTTAAATGCACGGCAGCTTCGCAAAACTAGATAGTTTGATGCCATGACTTTCTTGCCACCACAACTTTCGGAAGAACCCCCAACCGGAGAGGTTTTCCACTACACGTCAGCTGACGTGGCCATCACCAACATCCTGACATCGCGCACCCTGCGCCTGTCACCTATGCATTCCACCAACGATCCATGGGAGAGCGAGCCTATCTACACGGGCTTTACCCTCGTGGACGGGGAACAATTTGACGGTGACACCGCACAGGCAGCCACGGAGGAGCTCGACAGGCACATACGGCTCCACTCCAAGGTGCTCTGCCTCACCAGAGATTGGGGCGTGAACCTGCCTCGATTTGAAGGGGAACGCCGCGGATGGCGTCACCTCTCATCGTGGGCGCATTACGGCGGCGGCCACGCTGGCATCTGCCTGGGCTTCAACCTTGAGAAGCTCGCCGCAGCCTTCGAGAAGGTTGGCGGTCCAGACGCGCTCCGAGTCGCTGGCCCTATCACCTATTGGGCAGGGAAGTATGCGCCGTTCTTGGATCAAATCGACACCCGACACCTCCACAAGTACGGTACGGACGCGGTAGCAAGGCACTATGCCGAGGTTTTCCAGAAGCGCATATTCCTGACCAAGCACGCAGACTGGAGCTCGGAGTACGAGTACCGCTTCGCGCTTATGAACCAATCCACGCTTCCGGAGTACATCGACATCAGCGACGCACTGACGAGTGTGTTCCTGGGACACTCCTTCCCGGAATGGAAGCTACCGTCACTGCGCGAGGCGCTATCAAACTTCGGAGCAATCGAGGTCAGCCGTATGCGATATCACAATCGCACCGTTCAGGCCGACCCGCCCGGCCAATTAGCCGAGCCGGCAGCGACAGCCTTCCCGCCCAAGGAGACTGGGGCCCTAATGGAACGTGTGGCTGCCCTCGCGGGCGAAGCGGAGTATCACGTGGTGTAGACCTGAAGCTTGATGCCGCCCATGGTCAGTCTGCCTGCCCGTGGGCGGCCCGGGGCCGCCAACTCCGGATGCGAAGGGGAAGCGGGTCCTACCTGAAGCCCCTCGCAGCAAACCTGACTGCATCCTCCATGGTGTGCCACATGATCGTTCCATCGACCGACCGGCCTAAGGGATTCGTGAAGTAGCTTGGATCTGGTCCGTTTTCTTTAACAAGCGGGCCAAGTTCATCCGAGCCCCCATCCCAAACCTTCCGGATCATCCACTCCTTGAGGCTGAGGTCCTGGTTCACCACCTGATAGGTGTACGGGCCAATTTTTAGGCTCAGGTACACAATTTCATCTTCCCTGCTCATGAGATATCCCTTCAGGCTCCGGCCGCCCTTCGGCCTCTGCCTAACTCCAGCTTGTCAAACAGGGCCGACAGAACGCCGGCGTGCGGCAAGATGAATCCATGAACAACGAACCATTCTTGCCCCGCGGCTTTCAGCTCAACATCTCCGACCAAGCCGACCGGGCGGCGGCACTCAGTGCGGACTTTGAAGAAGCAATGGAAAGTATCGCCGAAGCCAAGCAGGAAGAGTACGAACGCGAAGAGCAGAACCGGGAGAACATCCAACTGACCGCAAAAGTTCTCAACGGCATGCTCACGACAATGCGAGAAGAGGCAGAAAAGGCCGCCGCCCGGGACAAGGAAGCCAAAGGCACCGCACGAAAAAACTTCTGGATCGCCCTATCGTCAATGATCCTGGCCGCGTTGGCTGTCATCACCCCATTCGTGATCGAAGCCATTAAAGGGTGGAAGTAGTCAGCAGGAACGGGGTAACCAATGAAAGGCCGCCCCACCCGCCTGTCATCGCAACATGAGTATCCACGCGAAAGTGACAGCCGAACCAAGGACAGGGACTGACCTACCGAAGACATCCAGAACTTTCATGGCGATCCGATAACGCCAGGCAGTCCGGCAGTTGCGTGAACACGTGCAATTGAGGTGTGGCTTACCCACGGTTCCTCTTCCCGAGACCGCCCAGAGATGGCCAGCATCGCACGGTAGACGATTGCCATACACTATGGAAAATGCCTACCATGAGGTGAAGGCCCAACCTAGGTTAGGTTTCTTCATCACAGCGGGCTCCACCTCGATTGCTTGGCGGTAATGAGGGTGGTGGCCCGCTTGTTTTTAACTTGGTAGCAACAAGCCTACGCCTGAAAAACCCAAGGGTCTTGGTGACAATCGGATTCGGTCCGCACGCCACCTGCGCGCCTTGTTCTAGCCGTTCAAACGTAGGGAAAGAGTGGGAATCCCTCCGCTTCCCAGCAACGACGCGGTAAGGGAAGCCCGGAGGCTTTCCGCTATTTTCCCTACCGCACGCTTTCAAATCGTTATAAAGAAACGTGGCAGACCTTTTCCTCTGTCGTAGATGTGGACCCAGGAGGGACTAGTAACGACGGCCAGCGATCCGAGATTCGCACCCGGCCAGATCGTGAACGGCAAGACGATCTGCGGTGCGAAGAACAAACAGGAGAAACCCTGCGGACTATCCCCTGCCGAGGGCGCCACCCGCTGTGGCGCCAATGGTGGGAATTCGCCATAGTCCGGAGCGCTGCTGTGAGTCTAGGTCCAGCCTGCCCACCGCTTACCCACCTGAAACGACGAAAACCAACGCCAAAGGACGAGGACCACACACTGGTCAAACGTTCGAAATCCCCGCAAACACGCGGTCAATAGCGGATCACCACAAACGACAAAAAACAGCATCTTCTAATCCGCCGGTCGGGGGTTCGATTCCCTCCTGGGGCACCACCGCATCCCCCTTGGACAAGCTTCCAAGGGGGATGTTCCTTTATCGCCTCGCTTCAAGAACTTCGATGCAACGGCATCACAGGCCTTCCGCTCATGGTGGTTCGCGCCATTCCTCGGCCGGGTTACCAAAATCCCTTCAGCCGAACCCTGCCGGTGAACACCCCGTGTGAATGGCACAATGTCTAAGTGATGAGCAGGGGAACGACGCCGGGTGGCAAGTCAACGGGGGCAGCGAAAATCCGCGGTGCAGCATTGTCGCTGACGGTAGCGGTAACAATTGCGCTGACTGGTTGCACTTCAAGCACGGGGTCCACGGCGCAACCAGGGACCGTCCCGGCCCCCTCCACCTCTGCCCAAGCCACAGCTCCGGTGGATCCTGCCGTGGCCGCCACCTCGGCAACCGTCGAAACCACGTTGAAAAACCTCGTGGCCGGCAACCCCAAGCCGGACCAGGAAGCACTCCGATCGGCCTTGGTATCGGCCGGGATTCCGAAGGCCAACGTGGAAGTGTCTGTCAGCCGTACGCCCACGGGCCTTGACGTCGATGCCCTGGAGGCAGCCGCTTTGACCGGAGGGAGCTGCGTCGTGGGGCAAATCCGTGACGGTGGTGTCCTGGTGACCGTACTGCCCGTGCTGGCTACCGGTAAATGCTTCGTGGGAGACGCCCGCTAGCGGCTCTTCGGGGCGCGAATGTGAGTTAAGCAGGCCGAGCCATTAGATTTAAGGGCATGGCGGAATTCATTTACACGATGACCAAGGCTCGCAAAGCCGTTGGCGACAAACTTATTCTGGACGATGTCAGCATGTCGTTCTACCCTGGCGCGAAGATCGGCGTCGTGGGACCGAACGGTGCTGGTAAGTCCACCATCCTGAAGATCATGGCCGGACTGGACACCCCTTCGAACGGCGAGGCCCGCCTGAGCCCCGGCTACACCGTGGGCATCCTCCTGCAGGAACCGCCGCTGAACGAGGAAAAGACTGTCCTGGGCAATGTCCAGGAAGGTGTAGGCGAGATCTACGGCAAGATCCAGCGTTTCAACGAGATCTCCGAAGAAATGGCCAACCCGGACGCGGATTACGAGACGCTCCTGGATGAAATGGGCAAGTTGCAGGAAGCCATTGACGCTGCCGATGCCTGGGATATCGATTCCCAGCTGGAACAGGCTATGGACGCCTTGCGTTGCCCGCCGGCCGATTCCGACGTCACTGTCCTCTCCGGTGGTGAGCGCCGCCGCGTGGCCCTGTGCAAGCTGCTCCTCCAGAAGCCTGACCTGCTGCTCCTCGATGAGCCCACCAACCACTTGGACGCCGAGAGCGTGCTGTGGCTCGAACAGCATCTCTCCCAGTATCCCGGTGCTGTCCTTGCCGTGACCCACGACCGTTACTTCCTGGATCATGTGGCAGAGTGGATCGCAGAAGTTGACCGCGGCCACCTCTACCCATACGAAGGCAACTACTCCACCTACCTGGAGAAGAAGAAGGCCCGTTTGGAGGTCCAGGGCAAAAAGGACGCCAAGCTGTCCAAGCGCCTTACCGAAGAACTTGAGTGGGTGCGCTCCAACGCCAAGGGCCGCCAGACCAAGTCCAAGGCCCGTCTTGCCCGCTACGAAGAAATGGCTGCAGAGGCCGACCGCACGCGCAAGCTGGACTTCGAAGAGATCCAGATCCCGCCGGGACCGCGCCTGGGTTCCCTGGTCATCGAGGCCAAGAACCTGAAGAAGGGCTTCGACGACCGCGTCCTGATCGATGGCCTCTCCTTCTCGCTGCCCCGCAACGGCATCGTTGGCGTCATCGGACCCAACGGCGTGGGTAAGTCCACGCTGTTCAAGACGATCGTCGGCATGGAGCCTTTGGACGATGGTGAGCTCAAGATCGGCGAGTCCGTGAAGATCTCCTACGTGGACCAGTCCCGTGGCGGTATCGATCCGAACAAATCCCTCTGGGAAGTTGTCTCGGAAGGCCACGACTTCCTCCAGGTCGGTCAGGTCGAAATGCCTTCGCGTGCCTACGTGTCGGCGTTCGGCTTCAAGGGCCCGGACCAGCAGAAGAAGGCCGGTGTCCTCTCCGGTGGTGAGCGCAACCGCCTCAACCTTGCCTTGACGCTCAAGCAAGGTGGCAACTTGTTGCTGCTTGACGAACCTACCAACGACCTCGACGTCGAAACCCTGAGCAGCCTTGAAAACGCCCTTCTCGAGTTCCCTGGTTGCGCAGTGGTGGTTTCGCACGATCGCTGGTTCCTCGACCGGGTAGCGACCCACATCCTCGCCTACGAAGGCGACGACGAGAACCCGTCCAAGTGGTACTGGTTCGAGGGAAACTTCGACTCCTACGAAGAGAACAAGGTGGAGCGCCTTGGCCCCGATGCCGCCAAGCCGCACCGCGTCACGCACCGCCGCCTGACCCGCGACTAGGAATTCCAGGTACACACAGAAAGGCCGGTCCCGCAAGGGACCGGCCTTTCTGCTTTAACTTCCCGCCGTCACACGGCGCCTCGAAAGCCTACGGGATCCGCACCATACCCTCTTGGGCAACGGTGGCAACATGCAGTCCGTCGCGGTTGAAGATGCGGCCCGTGGCGAGTCCGCGCGCGCCTTGGGCGCTGGGGGACTCCTGGACGTAGAGCATCCACTCGTCCACCCGTACCGGGCGGTGCCACCACATGGCGTGGTCGAGGCTGGCGACGCTCATTCCCGGCGTCATCCATGCGAGGCCATGGGCGCGGAGAATAGGTTCAAGCAGCGTGTAGTCGCTGGCATAGGCCAAGGCCGCGCGGTGCAGGTTGGGATCATCGGGCAACGGTCCCATGGTTTTCATCCACACGGCGTTGCTTGCCACGTGCTGGGTGGGCGGGGAAACATAGAGCGCCGGGTCAATGTGGCGGACGTCGAACGGACGTTCCGATGACATGTGCCGCGCCATCGGGTGGTCGTACTGCGACAACAGCTCCGCAGTGCTGGGCAGGGATTCCGGGTCGGGGATGCCTTCGGGCATGGTTGCCTGGTGGTCCAGGCCGGTGTCCTCCACCTGGAAGGACGCGATCATCGAGAGAATCGGCACGCCGTCCTGGTACGCGTGAACGCGCCGGGCGGAGAACGAACGCCCGTCCCGCAACCTCTCAACGCCGAAAGTGATGGGCTTGTTGGCGTCCCCCGGCCGCAGGAAGTAGCCGTGCATGGAGTGTGCCACCCTGTCCGGTTCCACTGTTCGCATGCCTGCCATCATCGACTGCGCCAAAACCTGGCCTCCAAAGACCCTGTGCCTCGGCTGTTTCTGCGATGGGCCCAGGAAGATGTCCTCGTTGGTCCGGGCTCCGTCAAAGTCACCAAGGTCCAGCAGGCCGATCAGCACATCCATGGGGTCTTCTGCGGGTGCTTCCACTTCAAGGCCAGCATTCGTCTCAGTCATGGTTCGACTTTAGACGCCGCCCCGACCCCTCTCAACCGGGGACATGCCGGTAGAGTCGATGATGTGACAGACGTCTTGACCCAGTCCTTCCGCTTCGCCGATCCCCGTGACCTCGCTGACTTGAAAACCTTTGTGACGCGGGCAAAGAGCATCGACGACGGCGCCATCCGCCTCCAGGCCGCGGGCAGTGTCCTGGCCGCATACGTGTGCGTCCTGCGGCCGCGCATCCTGGGCGAGTCCACTCCCACCATCCTCGGCCTGCGGACCATGGCCCTGGCTGAGCCGGCCCAGGCCGATGTGACGGTGACGCTTGCGTCCGTTATGGACCGGTTGGCCCGCTCGGGTGCTGACGACGTGGAGCTGCCCATTCCGCCGTCGACCGTTTCCGAGTCCTGGGCCGGCGTTGGGGCGCCGCGCTCCGGGTGGGAAGCGCAGGGATCAATACTCGACGCCGACCTCAGGTCGGCTGCCGAGGCCGGCATAGCCGAGGTGGCCGGTGTCATTCCGGCTTTGGCGGGTGCGGCGGTGGTCAACAGCGCCAGGGCAGCAGTATGGGGTCGTGAGCTTCCAGACGCCGGCAACCTTCCTGCCGGCGCGGCCTTCGCTGCTTTCGCTCTGGGCTTCCTGGGCGACGCCGAGCAGAAGGTCTTCCGCAATGGCCGCTGGTTCCGTTTGAGCGGCCCCCGCGGACATGTGCTGGTGCGCACAGGCGCAGGCCTGGGACTCGGCTTCTAAAGGTCAGGCTCCGGACGAAGGACTGTTAACCATGGTCAGCGCAGCCCGTTCCATGTAGTCCCACAACGTGCCCTCATGCAGAGGGGAGAGCTCCAGGGAGTCCACCGCCGTGCGCATATGGAACAGCCAGCGGTCCTTGGCCTCGGGGGTTACCCGGAACGGCATGTGGCGCATGCGGAGCCGGGGATGGCCGCGTTCTTCGCCATAGGTGGTGGGGCCGCCCCAGTATTGTTCCAGGAACATCAGGAAGCGCCTCTTGGCCGGCCCCAGGTCCTCCTCCGGGTACATGGGCCGAAGCAAGGGATCCGTGGCAACGCCGTCGTAGAAGACGTCGATGAGCTTGACGAATGTCTCGTGACCGCCCACTGCGGCGTAAAAACTGTCCGTGTAGGCGGGCTGGCTGAAGGGATCATTCTGCATCAGCTGGCGTCGGGGGCCTGTTTGGGGTGCCGGGGGTTGCCCGCCTGCTGTGCTACTCATTGGACTTCTCCTCGGCTTTGGTGACGCGGGGTGCGCCTGCTGTGACGGGCGCAGTTGCTGCAGCGCCGGGCTCAATGGTGGTGTCCGGTGTTTCCAGTGGGACGTAGTCACCCTGCGAGCGGTTGCCCACGCGGAGGATCTCGCCGTTGCGCAGATACCAGATGGCTCCGTCTTCAGCGCGGACCCGGGTGATGCGCAGGCCCACGGATTCAACGGTACCAATCACTTCGCTGGTGACAATGACATCGCCGATTCCGTATTGGTCTTCGATGGTGATGAAGATTCCGGCGAGGAAATCACGGATCAGTTGCTGGGCGCCAAAGCCGATGGCGACACCCAGGATGCCCACGCTGGTCAGCAGCGGCGCGACGTCGACGTTCATGTACTTGAGGACGTAGATGATCACGATCACCACCACCACAACGCTCACCAGGCTCGTCAGCAAGGTGCCGATTGTCTCGGCGCGCTGTGAGCGGCGCTCGTGGTCGAGCGCGCGGATGGCTGGTTGCACCCACTTGAAGTGCGCTTTCTTGAAGAAGGAACTTCCGGCGGAAACCCGCCGGGTGATGCGCAAGATGACGAACCGCGCCACGATCCACACACCCAGGCCCACGCCTACGGTGATGAGGATTGAAACGAGGTCGATCTTTTCGGGTTCCAAAGTGACAATTTCTGCCAGGGGGATGGAGGTCAAGGGTGAATTTCTCCTTGTCGTCGGCCCGTGTTCGCCGGGCGCGGAACACTCTGTCCACCTACAACCCTAGCGCCGTAGCGTGACGGTATGCGCATCCTGGTCCTTGGCGGTACCGCCTTCCTGTCCGCAGAAACCGCCCGGCAGGCTGTTGCCGCCGGACATGACGTCACCTGCTTTGCCCGTGGCACCTCAATGACCCCGCCCGACGGCGCCACCTGGGTCAGGGGGGACCGCGACTTGGGCGCGGCGGCCTATGCTGAACTCGACGGCGGATGGGACGCGGTGGTGGAGGTATCGCGGGATCCCGTGCAGGCAGGCGAGGCGTTGGACGTGCTGGGAGCCGCCGCCGCTCACTGGACGTTTGTGTCGAGTTGCTCTGTTTATGCAGACCATTCGATACCCTGCGCGGATGAGGGCGCGGAGCTGCTTGAGCCGCTGCCGGCGGGACAGGCAGGTACCCCGGAGACTTACGGCGAATCCAAATCGGCTATTGAGCAGATGACTCTGGCTGTGGTGGGGGAGAAGGCACACATCGTGCGGGCGGGTCTCATCAGTGGCCCGGGGGACGTCACTGACAGGTACGGATACTGGCCCGCCCGATTCGCTGCTGACACTGACCCGGTGCTGGTTCCTGACATCCCGGATGCCGCAACACAGATCATTGACGTCCGGGATCTTGCCGCCTGGATCCTGCAATCCGCCGGTGGAGGACTGACCGGTACCTACAACGCGCTGGGAGACGTCGTGCGCTTTGAGGACTACCTGGCCGAGTCCCGGCAGGCGGCTGGAACCGGAACCGGGGATGGAGCGGTGCAGGACGTTGTCCGGGCTGGCGAAGGGTGGCTCCTTGAGCACGGCGTCGACTACTGGGCAGGACCGGACTCGCTTCCGTTGTGGTTGCCGGCGGACCATGATGGCTTCCAGGCCCGGTCCAACAAAGCTGCACGTGAGCGCGGAATGGTCCTGCGGCCCTGGCAGGAGACGTTGGCGGCCACGCTCGAGGATGAAAGGAGCCGGGGATTGGACAGGGAACGCAAAGCCGGGCTCAGCCGCGAAACCGAACGACGTCTCGTGGCACTATGGCGGGCCCAACAGACCTAGGCCGCTGCCGGCGTCGTGCGTGGTTCGTGGAGGACGGGGAAGTTGACGCTGCGGGCGATGAAGCAGACCTGGTTGGCTTCGTGGTGCAGTTGGGGCATCAACTCGGAATGGCTGGCATCGGCAATGGTGACGTGGGGTTTGAGCGTGACGCTTTCGAATTGACCGCTGCCGTCCCGGTTGAGCTTCATCAGGCCCTCGGCATTGTCCTCGTAGCCGGTGACCACCACCCCGTGCTTGACGGCCACATGGAGAAAAGACAGCATGTGGCACTGCGAGAGGGCAGCGAGCAGCAGCTGCTCCGGGTTGTAGCGTGAACGGTCCCCATGGAAGGTGGGATCAGCGGAGCCCTGAAGGGTGGGCAGACCCGGGATCTCCACGTCGTGGTCCCGTGAATAGGCCCGGTAGCCGGCCGTGCCCTCACCCAGGTTTCCGGTCCAGCGGACTGTCAGAGCGTAATGGTGTTCGTTGAGGCCCATGCGGACAGTCTAGCCAGCAGGCATCGACTGTCCGCAGTGACCTCGTCAGGTGCGGGCCTAGACGTCGGCAGCCCGTGCGCGGAGGGCGCGGGCCACGCCGTCACGGTTCTCCAGCATCATCCGGCGAAGGGCCGCGCTGTCCTCCGGAAGCGCCGCCAGGAACTCGTCCGTACGGTCCACCGTTGCCTGCGTCGTGAGCTGCGCGGGGTAGAGTCCCACCACGATCTGCTGCGCCAGGGCGTGAGTGCGCTCCTTGACGATTCCAGGCACGGCGTCAAAGTACTTTTCGGCGTAGGGCTCCAGCAAGTCAGTGGTGGGGACCCGCATAAACCCGGCCACGGCTGACGCCTGCAGCGCGTTGGAGAGTTCTCCGGTGACAACGATCGCGTCCCACGCTGCAGCTTTGGCTTCAGCAGTGGGGATGGCAGCCTTTGCTTGGGCGGCTGCATTTTGACCGTTGGAGGTGTTGTCGCGGGCAAGTTCGGCGTCGATGCGTTCCTGGCCTTGGCGCCCACCGGCCACCAGTGCGGTCAGGAGCTCCCAGCGCATGTCCTGGTCCACCGTGAGGCCTTCCAGCGTTTCGGCTCCGTCCAGCAGCGCCTGGATGCGGTCCAGCTGGCCCCCGCCGCGCGCGAGTTGGGCAAAGGACTTGGCGAACTGCAGCTGGGCATCCGAGCCCGCTTCCACCGAGGATGCAAGCTCCCACAGCTTTTCTGCGGCCGCGATGGTGACCTCGGCTTTGTGTTCGGCGGCCACGTAATAGGTCAAGGTGGTGGCCAGCTGGCGAAGTTGGACCAGAATGACCGAGGAATCCGTTTCATGGGCAATGTTGGCCAGGACCAGGTCCACGTAACCACGGGCGGGGGTTTCGCCGTCGCGCGCCGCATCCCAGGCCGAGCCCCATACCAAGGTGCGCGGCAGGCTGGCTGAGAAGTCCTTCAGGTGGGCCGTGGCGGTGGCAAGGGAGTGCGGGTCGAGGCGGACCTTGGCATAGGCGAGGTCGTCGTCATTGAGCAGGATCAGGTCCGGACGTGCCTTGCCCATCAAGGCAGGGACCTCCGTGCGGGGGCCATCGACATCAAGCTCCTCCCGGTGGGAGCGTTCCAGCTTGCCGTCACCGGAGAGCGAGTAGAATCCAACCGCGAGGCGGTGCGGACGGAGGGTTGGCTGTTCGTCGATCGCGGTCTGCAGAATCGCGAATCCGGTGATGATGCCGTCAGCGTCAACGCTGACCTCGGGAGCAAGGGTGTTGACGCCTGAAGTTTCAAGCCAGAGCTTGCCCCACCCATCCAGGTCGCGGCCGCTGGCCGCCTCAAGCTCCACCAGGAGATCGGTGAGCTCAGTGTTCTTCCAGGCGTGCTTGGCGAAGTAGCTGCGGACGCCGGCCATGAACTGCTCCGGACCTACCCAGGCCACCAACTGCCGGAGCACGGAAGCCCCCTTGGCATAGGTGATGCCATCGAAGTTCACCTCCACGTCTTCGAGGTTGTTGATTTCCGCGAAGATCGGGTGGGTGGTGGGCAGTTGGTCCTGCTTGTACGCCCAGGACTTCTCCACCGAGGCGAAAGTGGTCCAGGCGCGGTCGAATTCCGTGTTTTCCACAGCGGCCAGGTGCGACATGTATTCGGCGAAGGACTCGTTGAGCCAGAGATCGTTCCACCACCGCATGGTCACCAGGTCCCCGAACCACATGTGGGCCAGTTCGTGCAGCACGGTGATGGCACGCCGTTCGACCTGGGCGCCGGTGACCTTTCCACGGAATACGTAGCCTTCCAGGATGGTCACGGCGCCGGCGTTTTCCATGGCCCCGGCGTTGAACTCGGGGACGAACAACTGATCGTACTTTTCAAACGGGTAGGGGCAGCCGAACTGTGCTTCGAAGAACTCAAATCCTTGACGGGTCAGGGTGAAGATGTTGTCCGCATCGAGGTACTGCATCAGCGACTTGCGGGCAAAGACTCCCAGCGGCACAACCCGCCCGTCGGCGCTGGTGACTTCGGAACGGACCGACTGATACGGTCCGGCGATCAACGCAGTGACGTACGAGGACAGGCGGGGAGTAGGCGCGAATGCCCACACGGACCGGGCGCCGCCGTCTTCTCCGGCAGGAGCTTCAACGGGAACCGGCGTGGGGGAGTTGGAGATGACATCCCAATGCGACGGCGCTGTGACGTTAAAAGTGAAGGTTGCTTTCAGGTCGGGCTGCTCAAAGACGGCGAACATACGCCGGGAGTCCGGAACCTCGAACTGCGTGTAGAGGTACACCTCGCCGTCCACGGGGTCAACGAAACGGTGCAGTCCCTCGCCCGTGTTCATGTAGGGAGCGTCGGCGACCACCACCAGCTCGTTGTCGGCGGCGAGGTCCGGGAGGTGGATACGGATACCGTCCGAAACTTCCGCGGGGTCCAGATCGGTTCCGTTCAAGGTCACGCTGTGGACGGCCTGGGTGATGGCATCAATGAAGGTGGTGGATCCCGGGGCCGCGGAGAACTTCACCACCGTGGTGGAACCGAAGACCTCAGGGCCTTTGGTCAGGTCCAGAGTGACGTTGTACGACTCGACATTGAGCAGTCGGGCGCGGATCGCGGCTTCGTCGCGCGTGAGGTTCAGGCCTGGCAAGTGGTGCCTCCGGAAGATTTTGGGATGCCCGGCCACTCGAGGCCGGATGCTGGTGTGAAGCCATTCTTTCACTCCACGGCCCGAAGGCAAGGAGGGAACACCACAGTGTCGCCCCACGGAGTAGCGTTGGATTATGGGATCGTTCCGGGACACTCTCGACTTCCGCGCACTGAGGTTTGCGGTTGCCTTTCCTTTGCTCCTCGCCGTCGGATTCGTGGTGTGCGCCCAAATGCTGCGCAACGATCTTCCCAACCCCGTTGCCGTGATGTGGAACGCCGACGGCGGCAGCTCGTTCGCGCCGTTCGGCGCCTATGTGACCGGCGGCGCAGCCCTCATCACCTGTTGCGGATGGGCTGTATTCCTCCAGGCGGTGTCCATCACCAGGCCTGTTGTCATGAGGCGCGTCATGATGGGCCTGGGACTGACAGTGAGCCTTTTCATCACCACGGTGGTGGCAGCCGGACTGGTGGGACAGTCCGGGCTGGGGGACGCGCGCGAGTCCCATGTGGACCCGATCGTGCTGGCCACGGGCAGTGGCGCCGCGGTGGCCCTGGGCGTCGTGATGATGTTCGCCTTCAAGCCGGACCCGCGCTGGACCCGCGAGGACGACGTTGCCCTCCAAGAGGAACTGACCCTGCTCGCGGACCCGGACCTGGCCCGCGACACGCTTCGCCTGTGGGTGCATGCCCGGAGCTCGGTTTTCATCATGATCATTGTCTCCGCCGTTTTTCCGGCGGCCTTGATTGCGGTCGCCGTCCCTTGGCTCGGCGCCTTGGTGGCCGTGGCTGCTTTGGTAGGCGCCGGCTTCCTGTTTGCCCGCGTGCGGGCGGACAGGGGAGGCCTGCAGGTGTTTGCCGGTGGCATCGTGCGCGTCTTGACCGTCCCCGCCGTCGAGATCGCCGGGGCGGCTCCAGCGGACGTCAAAGCGGCTGATTATGGGGGGTGGGGTTGGCGGCATCACGATGACGCCACGGCAATGCTTGTCAGCAGCGGGCCTGCCGTCGTCGTAAGGAAACTTAACGGGGGACGGGTGGCTCTCAGTGCCGGCTCGCAGGCCTCAGCTGACAAGCTGGCCGGGATACTCAACCGGGCGGCCCACCGGGCCCGGGATGATGGACCGTCCCAACAACCCCGGTAGCGGTACCCTAGGTAGCGCATCCCTCACCGCCGCGCCCCGGCCAGACGCCGTCCCCGCGCGCCAGAAAGAACGGACTTCCTGTGACTACACCCCGCGTCCACATCGCTACTGACCATGCCGGCATGGAACTGAGTGCCCACCTGGTCAGCCACCTCACGGCCAAGGGCTATGAAGTGGTGGATCACGGACCCAAGGAGTACGACGCCCTGGACGACTACCCCTCTTTCTGCATCAACGCCGGCGTTGCTGTCGTGGCGGATCAGGAAGCCGGCATCCACGCCCTGGGAATCGTCTTGGGTGGTTCGGGAAATGGTGAGCAAATTGCCGCCAACAAGGTCAGGGGTGTCCGCGCTGCGCTCGCCTGGAACCTTTCCACCGCAAAGCTGGCCCGGGAGCACAACGACGCCAACGTCGTCGCTGTTGGAGGCCGCCAGCACTCGGTTGAAGAAGCTACCGAGCTCATTGAAGCCTTCCTTGAGGAACCGTTCAGCAACGATGAACGCCATGTCCGCCGGATCGGAAAAATCGCGGTGTACGAAACCACCGGCGAAATCGTCGAGTAGTGCCTGAAGGACATTCGGTCCATAGGTTGGCCCGCCAATTCCAGGATGTTTTTGGCGGCCGCCGCCTGGCCGTTTCCAGCCCGCAGGGTCGGTTCACCCACGGCGCGCAGGTGCTGAGCGGGCACACCATGGTTGAGTCGAGGGCCCACGGGAAGCAGTTGTTCCTCAGGTTTGACCACGATCTCTTCCTTCACGTCCATCTGGGCCTGTACGGTGCGTGGAACTTCGGCGGGGACAGTTCCTTCAAGGGTGCCTCCAGCATCGGTGCGCCACGACGCATCGGTGAGCGGGAAACAGGGCCGGCACAGGACGAAGTGGCGTTAGGTGAAACGGAGTACACAGGCCCGCCTGCACCGGTGGGCGCCGTCCGTGTCCGACTCGTTTCAGACCATGGCTGGGCCGACCTCCGTGGCGCCACGACATGTGCCGCCATTACGGCGGCGGAAGTTGCCGTCGTCATGGAACGGTTGGGTCCGGACCCGTTGCACAACCACCCCGGCGACCGAGGGGAATTCATCCGCCGCCTGCGCCGCCGGAAAACGGCGGTGGCCCTGTTGCTGATGGATCAGTCCGTCTTGGCCGGCGTGGGCAATATTTATCGAGCGGAAGTGCTGTTCCGGCAAGCCGTCGATCCCTGGACGCCGGGCAGCTCCCTTGACGAGGAAACGGCAGGGCGTCTGTGGGACGACACCGTGGCCACCATGTCCGACGGTGTTCGTGACGGACGGATTGTTACGACGCCTTCCGCGCTGTGGAGTGGTGGCGGTGTCGTAGCGCCCGACGCCGACGCCCACTTTGTCTACAAGCGGGACGGCATGCCCTGCCGGGCCTGCGGGACGCCGGTGGGCATGACGGAAATCGGTGCGCGCAAGCTGTATTGGTGTCCGGGCTGCCAGGTGTAGCAGCAACAAAAAACGCCCCGATCCGAGGATCGGGGCGTTTTCCCTTGGAGGGGACGACGGGAATCGAACCCGCGTAATCAGTTTGGAAGACTGAGGCTTTACCATTAAGCTACGTCCCCAGGACGGATCTCCTTCTTTCAGGACATCTTCCCGGTGGCTGTTCAAGCCGGGTACAACTAAACCTAATTCCGGCGGCGGTGTCAAATGTGCATTCCTGGCTCGCTTGCCCGTAGACTGTCCTGTGCGTTCGGGGTGTAGCTCAGCTTGGCTAGAGCGCCTGCTTTGGGAGCAGGAAGTCGCAGGTTCAAATCCTGTCACCCCGACTCTGTGTTTGTGTCCGCCTCAGGGACGCGACAGAACCCCATACCCACAAAATCAGGAGTACTTAGACTGTGAAGAGCGCTGTCGAGAACCTCACCGCAACGCGGGTCAAGCTCAACGTTGAGGTTCCCTTTGAGGAACTGAAGCCGAGCATCGATGCCGCGTACAAGACCGTTGCTTCGCAGATCCAGGTTCCCGGATTCCGCAAGGGCAAAGTTCCCACCAAGCTGATCGACCAGCGCGTTGGCCGCGGCTACGTCCTGGAGACGGCCATCAACGATGGCCTCAATGGCTGGTACCAGGCTGCAGTTCAGGAAACGGGCGTTCGCCCCCTGAGCCGTCCCGAGGTTGAAATCACCGAGGTTCCCGACCCCACCTCCACCGATGGTGAACTCAAGTTCCAGGTGGAAATCGATGTCCGCCCCGAGATCGAGCTGCCGGACTACGCCGGCATCAAGGTCGAGGTGGCTGCCGCTGAATCCTCCGAAGCTGACGTCGAGAAGTCCCTTGACGAACTGCGTGGCCGTTTCGGCACGCTGAAGTCCGTTGAGCGCCCCGCCAAGAACGATGACTTCCTGACCATCGACATCACCGCCACCATTGACGGCAAAGAGATCGATTCCGCGGCAGGCCTTTCCTACCAGGTTGGCGCGGGCACCATGCTTGAAGGCCTCGATGAAGCCGTGACCGGCCTTTCAGCCGACGAAGAGGCAATCTTCGACACCACGCTGGTGGGCGGCGACCACGCCGGCGAGTCTGCCCAGGTGAAGGTTGTTGTCAAGGCCGTCAAGGAGCGCGAGCTCCCCGAGGCCAACGATGACTTTGCACAGCTTGCCTCCGAGTTCGACACCCTTGCCGAGCTCCGTGAGGACCTCGCCAAGCAGGCTTCCGACTCCAAGGTTGTGGAGCAGGGCGTTGAGGCACGCGACAAGGTCCTGGACAAGCTCGTTGAGCTCGTTGAGGTTCCGGTTCCGGATTCCGTGGTCGAAGAGCAGATCGAAGCGCACTTCAACCCGGAGAACGCCCACGGCGAAGGTGACCACGACACCGAGGAACACCGCGCCGAGGTCAAGGCCAACACCGAGCGTGCGTTCCAGAACGAGATCATCCTTGACGCCATCGCGGACAAGGAAGAAGTGGATGTCAGCCAGAACGAGCTGATCGACTACATCGTCACCACCGCAAGCCAGTACGGCATGGACCCCAACCAGTTCGCCCAGATCATTGATCAGAGCGGCCAGGTCCCCATGATGGTTTCCGAGGTCCGACGCCGCAAGGCGCTGGCAGTTGTGCTCGGCCAGGCAGAGGTTGTCGACTCCGAGGGCAACAAGGTTGACCTCACCGACTTCGTTCGTCCTGCCGGTGAAGCAGCAGCCGAAGAGGCCGCCGCAGTCGAGGCAACCGACGAGGCCGACGCTGCAGCAAGCGACGACCCCGCAGCAGTGAAGTTCTAGTCAACGACTTCAACCGGCCCCGGATCTTCTGATCCGGGGCCGGTTTGCTTTTAAGGCTGAACATTGGTGCTGAACGCAGACGTGCGCCGTCAGCGAACAGCGCGATTCCGGCGAACAAATCACCGCGGAAAACGGTTAGTGTCCAAGTAGTGAAGTTCAGTGAGGTCACTGGCACCAGCGAGAGGTAAGTACTTATGTCACAGCAATCAGAGGCTCCCCGGATGGCAACTGTCGATCCCGCAGCCCAGGACAACTACATCTACAACCGCCTGCTGAAAGAGCGCATTATCTGGCTCGGCTCTGAAGTCCGTGACGAGAATGCCAATGCCATCTGCTCCCAGCTCCTCCTCCTCTCGGCCGAAGACCCGGAGAAGGACATCTACTTGTACATCAACTCCCCGGGTGGGTCCGTGACGGCCGGCATGGCCATCTACGACACCATGCAGTTCATTCCGAACGACGTCGTCACCGTCGCCACGGGTTTGGCTGCCTCGATGGGCCAGTTCCTCCTGTCGTCCGGCACCAAGGGCAAGCGTTACGCCACGCCCAACGCCCGCATCCTGATGCACCAGCCTTCCGGCGGCATCGGCGGCACGGCCTCGGACATCAAGATCCAGGCTGAACTGATCCTGCACATGAAGAAGGTCATGGCGGAACTCACGGCTGAGCAGACCGGTCAGTCCGTAGAGACCATCCTCAAGGACAATGACCGCGACAAGTGGTTCACTGCCGCCGAGGCGTTGGAATATGGCTTCTTCGACAAGATCTCGGCGCACGCCGGTTCTGTTGCCGGTGGTGGCGGAACGGCCAACCAGTCGGGCGCAGAGCCGAACTCCGAAAACTAACCGGCACAAAGAACCACTGAAACCCCAGGAGTAAAGAACATGAATTACAACTTCGGATGGTCTGCCGGTAATCTCCCGTCCAGCCGTTACGTCCTGCCCCAGTTCGAGGAGCGCACGCCTTACGGCTTCAAGCGCCAGGACCCGTACACCAAGCTGTTCGAGGACCGCATCATCTTCCTCGGTGTCCAGGTTGACGACGCCTCCGCCGATGACATCATGGCCCAGTTGCTGGTCCTTGAGTCAACCGACCCGGACCGCGACATCACCTTGTACATCAACTCGCCAGGTGGTTCGTTCACTGCCATGACGGCCATCTACGACACCATGCAGTACATCCGTCCGGAAATCCAGACGGTATGCCTGGGCCAGGCTGCCAGTGCAGCTGCAGTCCTGCTCGCTGCCGGTACCCCGGGCAAGCGACTGGCACTCCCGAACGCACGTGTCCTGATCCACCAGCCGGCTCTCTCCGGTGGCCAGGGTGGCCAGGCCTCGGACCTCGAAATCCAGGCTGCGGAAGTCATGCGCATGCGTACCTGGCTTGAGGACACGCTGGCACACCACTCCGGCCGCACGTCCGAGCAGGTGAACAACGACATCGAGCGTGACAAGATCCTCACGGCTGCTGATGCCTTGAGCTACGGCCTGATCGATCAGGTTCTTGACTCCCGGAAGATCAAGCCGCAGGCAATCACCCGGTAGCACACGGAATTCGACGCCGGTGCGGTTCACGAAATATGGACCGCACCGGCGTTCTGTTTCCACCCAAGCAGCTCATTGTGACCTAGAGTGGATCTTGTCACGGTGGTGCCAACCGCGGCTTGGCCGCACACTTGAGTACGGCGCGGAGCCGCATCACCCGCATGCAACGAAGGGATTCCCACATGGCTCGGATTGGCGAGAGCACGGATCTGCTGAAGTGTTCTTTCTGCGGAAAGAGCCAAAAGCAGGTACGGAAGCTGATAGCCGGGCCCGGTGTCTACATCTGCGATGAATGCATCGAGCTGTGCAACGAGATCATTGAAGAGGAACTCGCTGAAGTTTCCGATCTCGGCAGTTTCGAACTGCCCAAGCCCCGTGAGATTTTCGACTTCCTGCAGGAATACGTCATTGGCCAGGAACCGGCCAAGCGGTCGCTGGCAGTGGCTGTCTACAACCACTACAAGCGGATCCAGGCCGGCCATGCACCCAAGACCGGCAGCCTCGGCGAGGGATCGCATCACGAGGACGTGGAGATCGCAAAGTCCAACATCCTCCTGATCGGCCCCACCGGCTGTGGCAAGACCTATCTCGCCCAGACCTTGGCCCGTCGACTCAATGTTCCCTTTGCCGTAGCGGATGCGACTGCACTGACGGAGGCCGGCTACGTGGGCGAGGATGTGGAGAACATCCTGCTTAAGCTCATCCAGGCCGCGGACTATGACGTCAAGAAGGCCGAGCAAGGCATCATCTACATTGACGAGATCGATAAAATCTCGCGTAAGAGTGAGAATCCATCAATCACCCGTGACGTATCCGGTGAAGGTGTGCAGCAGGCGCTCTTGAAGATTCTTGAGGGAACCGTGGCATCCGTGCCCCCTCAGGGCGGCCGCAAACATCCGCACCAGGAATTCATCCAGATCGACACCACCAACGTGCTCTTCATCGTAGCCGGCGCTTTTGCGGGCCTTGAGGACATTATTGGCTCACGGTCCGGGCGTAAGGGCATCGGCTTTGGTTCACCCCTGAACGAGGCCCGGGACAACGTGGACAGCTACGGTGAAGTGATGCCGGAGGACCTGCTGAAGTTCGGCCTCATTCCGGAATTCATTGGGCGGCTCCCGGTGATCACCACTGTCTCCAACCTGGACCGGCCCGCCCTCATCCAGATTCTGTCCACCCCCAAGAACGCGCTGGTGAAGCAGTACCAGAAGATGTTCCAGCTGGACGGCGTGGATTTGCAGTTCGAAGACGACGCCCTGGACTCCATCGCGGATCAAGCGCTCGAACGCGGCACTGGTGCCCGTGGGCTCCGGGCCATCATGGAAGAAGTGTTGCTGCCCGTCATGTTCGATCTCCCCAGCAGGGACGACATAGCCACGGTGGTCATCACAGCTGATGTTGTTTTGAAGAAAGCCCAGCCCACCATGATTGCCCACGACGTGGTGGCCAAGCGCCGGAATAAGTCGGCCTAGCAGCCTGTTGGCCTAGGCAAGGAGCGGTTCCGTTGGACCGCTTGCCACCACACGTATCCCACCTTTTCCGAGGAGTTCCCTATGCCCGAAAAGTCCACGCCCGAACAGACCGTCAACAAAGCCGATTTTTGGTTTGATCCTGTTTGCCCGTTTGCCTGGATCACGTCGCGCTGGATTGGTGAGGTTGAGGAGGTACGTGGCATCCAGACTGAATGGCACGTGATGAGCCTCTCCGTCCTCAACGAGGGCCGGGACCTTCCTGCCGACTACCGGGCAATGATGGATGACAGCTGGGGTCCTGTCCGCGTGATCATCGCCGCCCAGGAACTTCACGGCGCGAACTACGTCAAGCCGCTGTATGACGCCATGGGAGAGCAGATCCACCACGAGGGCAACAAGGACCGGGCATCGGTCATCCAGAAGGCCCTTGCCGAGGTAGGCCTGCCGGCTGATCTGGCACGCTTCGCTGACTCGGAGGAGTATGATGCCCAACTGCGCTCGAGCCACGAGGCGGGGATCTCATTGGTAGGCCAGGATGTTGGAACTCCCGTAGTTGCCTTCAATGGGACTGCTTTCTTCGGTCCCGTACTGACCCGTATTCCCCGCGGTGAAGAAGCCGGTAAGATCTGGGACGCCACGGTGACCTTGGCCGGCTACCCGCACTTCTTCGAGTTGAAGCGCAGCCGCAGCGAAAGCCCCGAATTCAACTAGTTTCCCGAACCCAAGAGGCTTCCCAACCTCAACCAGCAGGTTACTTCAGGAACCGGGATGTCCGTCGGTCAGCAAGGATCTTTCCGTTGGTCTGGCAGGTGGCACAGTATTGCAGGGAGGTGTCCGCAAAGGACACCTCCCTTACTACGTCCCCGCATACCGGACAGGGAAGGCCGGTCCGCGCGTGCACTCGGAAGTTGCTGCGTTTGGTGTCCTTGAGTTCGCTGGACGGCTTGCCTGCCGCTGCGTTGACAGCTCCCACCAGGATCTCCTGCATGGCCTCGTAGAGCCGCGCCACTGTGGCCTGGTCCAGGGACTTGGCGCTGGCGAAAGGAGAGATTTTTGCTGCGTGCAGGATTTCGTCACTGTACGCGTTTCCTATGCCGGCAATGACGCCCTGGCTCCGAAGCAAGCCCTTGATCTGTTGGGAACTGGATCCAAGGATCGACGCCAACGCGGCAAGGTCGAAGTCGGGGCTGAGGGGCTCCGGTCCCAAGGTGGCGATTCCCGGCACGTCCTGGGGATCCCGCACCACATAGATGGCCAGGCTTTTCTTGGTTCCGGCTTCCGTGAGGTCCACGCCGATGTGGGCTTCGTCGGCAGGACGGTGCAGCAGGAGCCTTGCAGAGATGTTGCTTTTGCCCATCCGCAGTCCGGCAGACGAAGGGTGCTCGGTGTAGCGGACCCAACCGGCCTTGGCCAGATGGAAGACAAAGTACAGGCCGTCAACATCAACGCACACGAACTTACCGAGGCGTTGTACACCCTGAACGGTTCTGCCTTCCAGGACGCTGTACGGAGGATCAGCAGTCTTCAGTGCGGAGAAGGAGTTGATGCGGACCTCGTTGAGCACGGCTCCACTGAGTTGGGTGTCCAGATACATGCACAGGCCGTGCACTTCGGGGAGTTCCGGCATGCTCAATACTCTGCCACAGGTAGCCCCCGGAGCGCAGGAGAACTACAGGTTTGTAGTTCTTCCAAGGGTCTTGTGCATTGCATTCAGCGGGACAACAATGGTTCTTACCCACTTCGAAAGAAGAGGGACACGGAAACCAAAGATTCAGTGATTGCAACCAACGCAGCCTTTGGCAAAGTTGGAAGCAGGCTACCAGTGATGAGGTAGGAAGACCTGAAATTCCTAGGATTCCGCCAGACTGTCAAGACATCACCAGACAGCCGAAAAGTCGAAGCCCCACCAACGGCAAAACGCTGATGGGGCTTCCCCTTTGCCCTGAATCAATGGGCGCAGTGACTTCCGGGACTACGACTGGGACGCGGACGTCTCCTCGGCAGGCGCCAGGACAACGTCGCTGACGGTCAGTTCGCCTTCACCGGACTGGAGCGTGATTTCCTGTGCGTTGGCGGCTGCCTTCAAGTCGCCCAGGCCGGCCTTCAGTTGGGCCACCAGAACCTCCGAGGCCGTGATCGAGGCAGAGACCACCTCTGTGCGCTGCTTGACCTTTGCCTCGGACTTCGCTTTGCGGATACCGCTGAGAGCAATGCCCACTGTGCCAAGCATGGTGGTGTCGCCGTCGGTGATTTCCAAGGCGGCGGGCCACTCTGCACGGTGGACGGACCCTGCGCGCCACCAGCCCCAGACCTCTTCGGTGGCGAAGGGCAGGAACGGTGCGAAGAGACGCAGGAGCGAGTCCAGCGTTGTCGCCAGCGCAGCAAGGACCGAGGCCTGCTCAGTCTCGCCGGCGGCACCATAGGCGCGGTCCTTGATGAGCTCTACGTAATCGTCCGTGAACTGCCAGAAGAAGGATTCGGTGATCTGGAGTGCGCGGGCGTAGTCGTAGTTCTCAAACGCCTTGGTGGACTGGGCAACGACGTCGGACAGTTGCGCGAGCAGCGCACGGTCCAGCGGGTTGGTCAGCACAGAGAGGTCACCGGAGACCACGGAGTCCTCGGTGGCACCAAGGTTGAGCACGAACTTGGAGGCGTTCAGCAGCTTGATGGCCAGGCGACGGCCGATCTTCATCTGCGCTATTTCGTAGGCAGTGTCTGCGCCAAGCTTGGCCGAGGCCGCCCAGTAACGGACGGCGTCGGAACCGTACTCGTTGAGCACATCCGTGGGCACCACAACGTTGCCCTTGGACTTGGACATCTTCTTGCGGTCCGGGTCCAGGATCCAGCCGGAGATGGCCGCATGCTTCCACGGGGCATTCTTCTGCAGGGCATCAGCGCGGACAGCCGACGAGAACAGCCAGGTGCGGATGATGTCGTGGCCCTGCGGACGGAGGTCGAAGGGGTAGACCTTGGAGAACAGGTCCTCGTCACGGCTCCAGCCGCCCACAATCTGCGGGGTGAGAGAGGACGTGGCCCAGGTATCCAGGACGTCGGCGTCACCTGTGAAGCCATTGGCTTGGTCACGCTGCGCTTCGTCGAAGCCGGGAGCAGCGTCCGCAGCGGGATCCACGGGCAGCATGTCGTCCGAGGGCAGGATGGGGTTGTCGTAATCCGGGTTGCCTTGGGCATCCAGCGGGTACCAGACGGGGATGGGCACGCCAAAGAAGCGCTGGCGGGAAACCAGCCAGTCACCGTTCAGGCCGGCGATCCAGTTCTCGTAGCGGGAGCGCATAAAGGCCGGGTGGAAGGTGATTTCCTGGCCTCGACCGATCAGGCGTTCGCGGCGTTCCTCATCGCGGCCACCGTTGCGGATGTACCACTGACGTGACGTGACAACCTCGAGGGGCTTGTCGCCTTTTTCGAAGAAGTTCACCGGGTGGGTGATCTTCTTCGGTTCGCCGTCCAGCAGGTCCGCTGCCTTGAGCAGTTCAACTACGGCTTCCTTGGCGGAAAAAGCGGTCTTGCCCGCGATCGCAGCGTAGGCTTCCTTGCCTGCCTCGGTGGTGATCCATTCCGGGATGTCGGCAATGATGCGGCCGTCGCGGCCCATGATGGCACGCGTGGGCAACTGCAGTTCGCGCCACCAGGTGACGTCGGTGAGGTCGCCGAAAGTACACACCATGGCAATGCCGGAGCCCTTATCCGCCTTGGCGAGGGGGTGGGCCTTGACCTCAAGCTCGACGTCGAACAGCGGGGACTTCACGGTCTTGCCAAACAGCGGCTGGTACCGTTCGTCGTCGGGGTTTGCCACCAGGGCCGCGCAGGCAGCCAGCAGTTCCGGGCGGGTGGTCTCGATGAAGATCTTCTCGCCGTCTTCAGTGAAGAACGGGTAGCGGTAGTACGCGCCGGCAACTTCGCGGTCCTCAAGTTCGGCCTGTGCAACAGCCGTGCGGAACGTCACATCCCAAAGCGTGGGAGCTTCGGCCATGTAGGCGTCACCGGCAGAGAGGTTGGTGAGAAAGGCGCGCTGGGAGACCGCACGTGAAGTGTCGTCAATAGTGCGGTACGTCAGGTCCCAGTCCACGGACAGGCCGAGGGTCTGGAACAGGTTCTCGAAGACCTTCTCGTCCTCAACGGCGAGTTCCTCACACAGTTCGATGAAGTTCCGGCGCGAGACGACGTCGAAGTCGCGCTGGTTCTTGGCCGGCTGCGCGGGCGGCGTGTAGTCGGCCTGATAGGGGATGGCCGGATCGCAGCGCACACCGTAGTAGTTCTGGACGCGGCGCTCGGTGGGCAAGCCGTTGTCGTCCCAGCCCATGGGGTAGAAGACGTTTTTCCCGGTCATTCGCATGTACCGGGCCTGGACGTCAGTCTGGGTAAAGGAGAACATGTGGCCCACGTGGAGCGAGCCGGATGCCGTGGGCGGGGGAGTGTCGATCGAGTAGACCTGCTCCCGGGTGGTGTCCGGGTTGAACTTATAGGTTCCTTCAGCCAGCCAGCGCTGCGTCAAGGCAGCCTCAAGGCCTTCAAGGGCCGGCTTGTCGGGAACGTTGATGGGGTTGGTGGCGGGCGTGTCTGTACCCTGCGTTGATTCAGCCATGGATCAATTGTTTCATGGCCTGGCGTTACAGCCCGCCGGGGAATGACTGCGCACCCCCGGATAAGGTGGTGCCATGACTTCGGCAGCGCACAGCACCCCCTCAGGACAGAATTCCGGCACAAACAGGACGGCCGTGGTGACCGGTGCAAGCACCGGCATCGGTGAAGCCACCGTGAGGGCCCTGGCTTCCTCGGGTTGGACGGTATTCGCGGTGGCGCGCAGGGCCGACAGGCTCGAGGCCCTGGGTGCTGAGACCGGCGCTGTGCCGTTCCCTGCTGACATCACCAACGACGACGACGTCGCCGCCTTGCTGGAGGCCGTGACCACGTCCGGAGGTGCTGACACCCTCATCAACATCGCCGGCGGTGCACGTGGCGCGGACACCATCGCCAACGCCGACACCGGGGATTGGGAATGGATGTACCAGGTCAACGTGTTGGGGACCATGAAGATCACCCGGGCGTTCCTGCCCATGTTGCGGGACCACGGCGAAGGTACGGTCCTGAACCTGACCTCCACTGCCGGCCTGTCGGCGTATGAGGGCGGTGCCGGCTACAACGCCGCCAAGTTTGCCCAGCACGCCATGACCAACGCCTTGCGCCTGGAAGAGGTGGGCAACAACATCCGGGTCATCGAGGTGGCTCCGGGACTGGTGCAAACGGAGGAGTTCGCCCTCAACCGGCTGGGCGACAAGGACGCGGCCGCGAAGGTGTATGCCGGCGTCGAGAAACCCCTGACGGCCGCGGACGTGGCGGACGTCGTGAAGTACGCCGTCTCCTTGCCGCATCACATCAACCTCGACGAGATCGTCGTTCGTCCTGTGGCACAGGCAGCCAACCACAAGCTGATCCGCAGGGAAAGTTAACCGGCCGGAATGCTGAGCGTTGCCAGGATGGCGGCGTGGTCGGTGCCCGGAACGTGGAGGACCGCATAGCCGCTGTTGCTGATCCGGGGCGAGGTGACCATGTGGTCGATGACAATGCCCGGCAGCGGCTGTCCCTCCATGGGCCACGTCGGGGAGAACCGCCCACCGGAAGCAATGCCGACGTCAACGAGCTTCGTGCCCGTTTGCTGACCACCCAAGGCGTTATCGAGCAACGAACGGAACTCGGCGTGATCGTACGTTGCGTTGTAGTCGCCCACCAACAGATGGTTCCCGGGCCGGGAAGCCTGCCGGGACAGCTTGTCCAGATCGCTGCGCCACTGCCCGATCCGCTCATCAACCGGTGGAAGGGTATGGACGTTGGTGAGGTTCAGCGCCGCCGTGGAACCAGCACCGGCATCCGTGACCTGTACCCGGGTCACGTCCATCCGGAACGGGGTGTCAGGGAGCAGCCCCACGGCCTCCAGCGGGAACACGGAGTACACCGCGCCGCCGGACGCGTCGTCATTGGGTTGGCTGAGGAGATTCGGCAGCACGTGCTCCAGGCCCGCTGAGCTGAGGGCGTCTTCAAGCCGTTGGGTGTGTTCCTGGATCGTCAGCAACTGGACACCGTTCTCGCGGACCAGCCTCACAATGGTCGCCGCGTCCGCCTCGCCATACTCGGAGTTGAGGCTCATCACCTTCAGCAAAGCCGTGGCCGTCCCTGCCGGCAGTGCTTCCGCTTTTCCGCTGTCCAAAGGGAACAGCCAGAAGAGTTGAACCGCCAACAGCGCCGCCGTCGTGAGGATGACCCACCACCGCCGCCCCACCACAGCAAGCACCAGCGCAAGCGCCGCGGGCAGCACCATCCAGGGTGTGAAGGACAGCAACTGCACCACAACGAGGGGCCATTCAGCAGGGATGGCACGGAAAATCGACAGCCCCGCTACCGGCAGCGACACCACCAGGCCCAGTACCGACCACGCGATGGACGCGGACTGCCGGGGGCGGCTTTCCTGAAGTGCAGGAGCGGGAAGCATCATGGGGATGAGTCTATGTATCAGCAGCGCCACCGGACTCCATCCATGGGATGAACTCCGGGTAGAGGGAGGCGCCAGGCTGCCGCTAGACTTGGGGGAGCAGCTTTGACCCGGCCATCACCGGTGAGCTTCCGGAAGAACAGCTCTGACCACCTGCAAAGGTGGCAGGCGCCCAGTAGAACCGGACGGGTAAGCCCGTCACAGCAGTAATGAGAGGCCGGAATATCCGTTCCGGTAAGTGAGGTGGTACCGCGGTACCTGCGCAGCCGACAGGCAGCACAGAAGCCGTCCTCGCATCCTGACAGTCAACCAGCTATCACAGGATATGAGATGACCCACTACCCCAAGGCCTCAGCGTCTTCGTCCGGCACGCACGGCGTGTCCGCTTCCGTGAAGTTCCCGGAAATCGAAGAGCGCATCCTCAAATACTGGGATGAAGATGGCACCTTCCAAGCCAGCATCGACCAGCGCGACAGCGACCTTCCCGGTGGGACAGCCGGAAGCAACGAATTCGTCTTCTACGATGGCCCTCCTTTCGCCAACGGCCTGCCCCACTACGGCCACCTGCTGACCGGCTACGCCAAGGACCTCGTGGGCCGCTACCAGACCCAGCGCGGCAAGCGCGTGGAACGCCGCTTCGGTTGGGACACCCACGGGCTCCCCGCAGAGCTCGAAGCCATGAAGCAACTGGGTATGACGGACAAGACCCAGATCGAAGCCATGGGCATCGACAAATTCAACGACGCCTGCCGCGCCTCCGTCATGAAGTACGCCAATGAGTGGAAGGCCTACGTCACCCGCCAGGCCCGCTGGGTGGATTTCGACAACGACTACAAGACCCTCAATGTCGAGTACATGGAGTCGGTGCTCTGGGCTTTCAAGCAGCTGCACGAGAAGGGCCTGACCTACAACGGTTACCGCGTCCTCCCTTACTGCTGGAAGGACGAGACGCCGCTGTCCAACCACGAACTCCGCATGGACGACGACGTCTACAAGAACCGCCAGGACCAGACTGTCACTGTGACGTTCCCCATCAAGGCAGGAGAGTCCGAACTCTCCAAGGCTCTTGAAGGTGTGCAGGCGCTTGCCTGGACCACCACGCCCTGGACGCTGCCCACCAACCTGGCGCTCGCCGTCGGGCCTGACATCTCCTACGCCGTCCTGCCCGCAGGACCCAACGGCGTGAAGGCGGCCTCCGCTGAGGCGCCGGTCACCGGCAGCTTCCTGCTCGCTGCTGACCTTGTGGGCTCCTACGCCAAGGACCTGGGGTACGGTGACGGTGCCGACGGCGTCGCTGCCGCAACTGCCGCCGTTGTCTCCACCCACACAGGCGCCGAGCTGGCAGGCCTTGAGTATGAGCCGCTGTGGAACGACTTTGCGGATACTGAGAAGTACGGGACGCAGAATGCCTGGCGATTCCTGGTGGCGGACTACGTCACCACCACCGACGGTACGGGCATCGTCCACCAGGCTCCGGCCTATGGTGAGGATGACCAGAAGGTCTGTGAAGACGCCGGTATCCCTGTGGTCCTCTCCGTGGATGAAGGCGCCAAGTTCCTGCCGCTGTTTGCCCATGGCGAGCTGGCCTCGATCGTTGGCCTGCAGGTTTTCGACGCCAACAAGCCCATCACCCAGGTGCTCCGCGCCGATGGCCGGTTGGTCCGCCAGGCAAGCTACGAGCACAGCTACCCGCACTGCTGGCGTTGCCGGAACCCCCTGATCTACCGCGCAGTGTCATCCTGGTACGTGGAGGTCACCAAGTTCAAAGACCGCATGTCCGAGCTGAACCAGGAGATCAACTGGATCCCGGGCAACGTCAAGGACGGCCAGTTCGGCAAGTGGCTGGACAACGCCCGCGACTGGTCCATCAGCCGCAACCGCTACTGGGGCTCACCCATCCCCGTTTGGCAGTCGGATGATCCCGAGTACCCGCGCACCGACGTCTACGGTTCGCTGGCGGAACTGGAAGCCGACTTCGGCCGCCTCCCGGTCAACAACGAAGGCCAAGTGGACCTGCACCGTCCGTTCATCGATGAACTGACCCGCCCCAACCCGGACGACCCCACAGGTCAATCCACCATGCGCCGCGTCGAGGACGTCCTGGACGTCTGGTTCGACTCCGGCTCCATGCCGTACGGACAGGTGCACTACCCGTTCCAAAACGAAGAGTGGTTTGACACCCACAACCCGGCGGACTTCATTGTGGAGTACATCGGACAGACGCGCGGCTGGTTCTACATGCTGCACATCCTGTCCACCGCTCTGTTTGATCGCCCGGCATTCCGCAATGTGATCAGTCACGGCATCGTACTGGGCTCCGACGGCCAGAAAATGTCCAAGAGCCTGCGCAACTACCCGGACGTGTCCGAGGTCCTGGACCGCGACGGTTCCGACGCCATGCGCTGGTTCCTCATGTCCAGCCCCATCCTTCGCGGTGGGAACCTCGTGGTGACCGAGCAAGGTATCCGCGATGGCGTCCGTCAGGTCATCCTGCCGCTGTGGAACGTCTACAGCTTCTTCACGCTGTACACCAACGCATCGAACGGGGGGTCCGGTTACGAGGCGAAGCTGCGCTACGACGGCTACGCCGACACGCTGGACCAATACCTCCTGGCCAACACCGGAGACTTGGTCCGGAACATCACGTCAAGCCTGGACAGCTACGACATCTCGGGTGCCTGCGATCAACTGCGCAGCTACCTGGACATGCTCACCAACTGGTACGTCCGGCGCAGCCGCCAGCGCTTCTTCGACGAGAATGTTGACGCCTTTGACGCGCTCTACACTGCGTTGGAAGCCGTGTGCCGGGTGTCGGCATCGTTGTTGCCGCTGGTCTCCGAGGAGATCTGGCGTGGTCTCACGGGTGGCCGCTCCGTACACCTGGCTGACTGGCCGGACGCGTCCTTGTTCCCTGCCAACGCCGGGCTGGTGGAGGCCATGGACCGTGTGCAGCAGATCTGCTCCACTGGTTCCAGCTTGCGCAAGGGAGCCAACCTGCGCGTCCGCCTGCCGCTGCAGGAACTGACTGTTGTGGCACCTGGAGCAGACGCGCTGGAAGGCTTTGCCGCCGTCGTCGCCGATGAACTGAACCTCCGGTCCGTCCGCCTGTTGGACGCGGCAACTGCCTCGCCTGAGGAATTCGGCATCGAGCAGAAGCTGGTGGTCAACGCCCGCGCTGCCGGACCTCGCCTGGGCAAGAACGTCCAACAGGCCATCAAGGGATCCAAGTCCGGAGATTGGTCTGTCAATGATGCCGGTGTTGTGGTTGCCGGTGGCCTCGAGCTCGAACCGCACGAGTACACGCTGGAGACTGTGGTTGCGGAAGCCGCCGATGGCGGCAGTGCGGCAGTAGCGGTACTTCCTGGCGGTGGCTTTGTGGTCCTCAACACCGAGGTCACCCCGGAGCTTGCGGCAGAAGGGCTGGCCCGGGACATGGTCCGCGCCATCCAGCAAGCCCGCAAGGACGCTGGACTCAACGTGAGCGACCGCATCCGGACGTCTGTGGAGGCCGCACAGGATGTCGTTGACGCCCTGAAAGCCAATGCGGAGCTCGTCAAGACAGAAACGCTGACCCTTGAGCTGGAGGTTCTGCTGGCCGGCGTCGACGAACCGCAGGTCACGGTCACCAAGGCAGGAGCCTGACCATGACTGACGAATTCTCAGTAGAAAGCGTCTACGCCGAACTTCTGGGCCGTGCTCCGGAAAACAAGATGGAACCGCGCCTGGCCCCCTTGTTCCGTGCCATGGATGTACTGGGGGAGCCGAACAAGGCGTACCCGATCATTCACATCACCGGTACCAACGGCAAAACGTCAACGGCCCGCATGATCGAGGCCGGACTCCGTGCCCGCGGACTGAGCACGGGCCGCTATACCAGCCCGCACTTGTCCAAGGTCACCGAGCGCATCAGCATCGACGGCGAGCCCGTGCCCGACGCGACGTTCGTGCGCATCTGGGACGAAATCCGCCCCTACCTGGAAATCGTGGACAGCGAGCTCGAGGCCGACAACCAGCCCCGGCTGACCTACTTTGAGTGCCTCACAATCTTGGGCTTTGCTGTGTTCGCGGACCAGCCGGTTGATGTTGCCGTGATCGAAGTCGGGTTGGGTGGCATCACCGACGCCACCAACGTGGGCGACGGTCAAGTCTCGGTCATCACGCCGATCTCTTTGGACCACACGGATCTCCTGGGCGACACCACCGAGGACATCGCTTATGAGAAGGCCGGCATCATCAAACCCGGCGGGTTCCTGGTCAGCGCCGCCCAGCCGGTGGACGCCGCGCAGGTCCTGTTGGAGAAAGCCCGCGAAGTGGACGTGCCGTTCCGGTTCGAGGGCGTTGAATTTGGCGTTGAGTCCCGCGCAGTGGCCGTGGGTGGCCAGGTGCTCACCATCCAGGGATTGGCCGGCCGCTATGAGGACCTGCTGCTTCCGCTCCATGGGGCCCACCAGGCTGAAAATGCTGCCGTCGCCGTTGCAGCACTGGAAGCCTTCTTCGGCGGGGGAGAGAAGGAACTCGATGCAGAGGTGCTGACGGAAGCGTTCGGCAACGTGACGTCCCCAGGGCGGCTGGAGGTTGTCCGCACGGCGCCTACCGTAGTGGTTGACGCTGCGCACAATCCGGATGGCATCCGCGTCTCAGCTGAGGCCATCCAGGAGGCCTTCAGTTTCAGCAAGCTCGTAGTGGTGGTAGGAGTCCTGCGCGAGAAAGACGCGGAGGAAATCCTGAAGACCCTCAGGGATTCCCTCGGTGGACTTGCCGGAGAATTCTGCTTCACGCAATCCAACTCGGCGCGTGCCGTTCCCGCAGCGGAACTGGCCGAACTCGCCGTCGACCTTGGCTTCGGCGAGGACAACATCCACATTGCGGAGAAGCTCGATGACGCCCTTGAATGGGCCGTGGAGCGTGCGGAATCCAACGACGACCTCGCAGGCGGCGTCCTGGTGACCGGCTCCATCACCGTGGTGGCCGAGGCCAGGATCCTGCTCGGAAAGGCCGGTGCCTAAGCATGGCAAAAATGACCAAGGCGCAGCGTGAATGGCGCCCCGGCATGCCCAAGAAGCGCCGCTCCACCAAAGTGATGTTCGCATCCACCGTGCTCCTCCTCGAAGCCTTCGTCGCGTTCTTCGGCACGCTGGCGGTCTTCGGGTTGAGGCGCGGGGAGGTGGCCCCCGGCATCATCCTGGGCGTGGGCATCGCCCTGAGTGTGGTGCTGGTCCTCGCCTGCGCTGTGTTGTCCAAGCCTTGGGGGATCGCCGTTGGCTGGGCGCTGCAGCTGGTGCTGATCCTGACGGGCTTTGCAGAGCCAACAATGTTCATTGTGGGCATCCTGTTCGCCATCTGCTGGTGGTACGGGATCAGGGCCGGCATGAGGATTGACCGTGAAGTAGCCCAGCGGGACCGTGAACAGGCCGAATGGGATGCTGCCCACGGTGACGAAGCAGACCCGCAAACCCCGTAAACTGGCTGGGAAAACCACCGACCAACCACATTGGAGCAACTGTGAGCATTGAACGGACCCTCGTCCTGGTCAAGCCCGACGGCGTCGCCCGCAACCTGGGCGGAACCATCCTCGCCCGGATCGAAGCCAAGGGTTACACCCTGGCGGAACTGAAGAAGGTCAACGCATCCCGCGAGCTGCTGGAGCAGCACTATGAGGAGCACGTGGGCAAGCCGTTCTACGAGCCACTGGTTGAATTCATGCTGAGCGGACCGGTCATCGCGGCGGTCTTCGAGGGCCACCGTGTCATTGAGGGCTTCCGTTCGCTGGCTGGAACCACGGATCCCACCACGGCAGCACCGGGCACCATTCGTGGTGACTTCGGCCGCGACTGGGGCCTGGCAGTCCAGCAGAACCTCGTCCACGGCTCGGATTCCGTTGACTCGGCTGAGCGCGAAATCAAGATCTGGTTCGCGGGCTAGTCACGCATCACCGAAACTATGGAAAAGGCCAATGTTCATCACGAACATTGGCCTTTTCTGTCATCCCGCGGGAGGTTTTCCTAAGCGGAGGACCCCACGAAGATGTGAATGAACGAGAAGAAGATGGTAGCGGCGACGGCAACGTACAGGAGCGCCACAATGATCCAGCCGGATTCGCCCAGCAGCTTTGCCAAGGCCGGTGGCGCCTTGATGACTCCGTGGGTGACATTGCGGATGGTTACCCACACGAACAACGGGATCATGGCAGCCCACACCACCATGCAGAACGGGCAGAGTACGTGGATGGCGTAGAGGGCCTGCGACCACAGCCAGACAACGAACGCGAAGCCAAGGGTAACGCCTGCCTGGAGGCCCAGCCAGTATCCTCGTGAGAACTTGGCCCCCGCGAGGATACCCATCGCCGTGGTGATGATGACGGCAAAGGCCACGATGCCGATGAACATGTTGGGGAACCCGAACACGGAACTCTGCGGTGTCTGCATGACCGCCCCGCAGGAAACCCAGGGATTCACATCGCAGACGGTTACGTGGTTGGGGTCCTTGAGTACTTCAAGCTTCTCCAATACCAAGGCTCCGGATGCCACCCATCCGATCACACCGGTGACCAGCAGCAGCCAGGCAAAGGGTTTGTCACGGACAGTCCGGGGGAGTGGATCCTGGTGGGGACCTGCCTGCGTGGAGAAATCCTCCACGGAGTTGGTGGATTGGTTGGCCAGGTTTCCCCTGGCTGTGCTCGGCATCGCGGATCTGGTCCTTTTCAATGTACGGTCCGGCCACGCCGGTATGGGCTCTTGGGAGGATTGTAACTCCGGAGGCTGGACGGTGCCCCCAAGCTTCCGGTTGACGCCTGTTCCCCGGAGCTGCGACACAGCGGCCTACCGTGGGAAGGTGAACAGGTGTGAGAGAATGAACATGGCCGGAGCCCGATCCACATTCGGAATCCGGTCCGGTGACTTTGTTCCCAAGACCGCCAGTATGAGCTGGGCATGCCTGGATCACGTGATCCTTGGTGGGCCCGCCATGACAATGGACGGCACCTGGTTGTGGCAGCAGAACAACGGGTTTCAGAACAAGGGCGCCGGCTTTCCAGGGCTGCCGCACCCCAATGATGGTGCGAACCGGAGAGCATACTACCGACTTCTGTCAACGCCTGCGGGTTTTGACAATATTTGCCCCACTGGGCGCCGGATGTGGCGGTGTCGCTGGGGCAGGAGTGTTGCCACATATGGATAATGACCAGGTTGTAGCCGTTAATGATGAGGCAGCTCCCGCGGAAACTGCGGAAGCGCCAAAGAAAGCCACCCGGACCCGGCGCAAGGCTGCGCCCAAAGTTGCAGCTGACGCCGAGGCACAGGCCGCAGCAGCGCCTGTCGTTGAATCGACGGAGGCCCCTGAGGCAACGGAGGCCCCCGTTGCGCCGGTACGACGTACCCGCTCACGCAAGAAAGCAGAACCCGCTGAGCCACTGCCCGGTTTGGGTGAGGACGTCGCTGCCGCGCCGGAAGCCGCTGTAGAGACCCAGCCCGAAGCCGTCGCCGTGCCTGCCCCCGAAAAGCCGGTCCGCCGTCGTCGTACTGCCAAGCCCAAGGTTGAAGCGGAGGCGCCTGCCGCCGACGAAGCACCTGTTGCTGCGGAAACCACTGTTGAAACCACGACGCCGGACGCCGCCTCCCCGCAGGCGTCGCCTGCTGCTCAAGCAGATACCGTTGATGCGGCTCCTGTTGAGGCAACCCCCGAAGAGGAGGAAGCCGCCGCTGCAGGCTCTGCTTCGCTCTTCCTGGAGCCCGTGTCCATCACGTCCATGATCTTCCAGGCTCCGGACCTCACCACTGTTCCCCGCGTTGTCGCGGTGGAGGAGAAGGAAGAGGATTCTGGGGAAGAAGCTGAAGCCGGTGCCGAGGATGAGCTGGAAGATGCCGGCAGTCGTCGCCGCCGCCGTAGCCGTGGCCGCCGTGGCCGCCGCGGGACCGAACGCGAAGAAAGTGAAGCCGGAGAGGGCGCCGAGTCTGACGATGAGGAAACTCCCGCTGCTGAAGCCTCCGACGAAGGGGTGACCTCGCGTCGCCGTCGTCGTCGCCGCCGTGGCGACCAGGACCTTGAACTGACCGGCGGCTCGGACGACGATCCGCCCAACACAGTCACCCGCGTCCGCGCTCCCCGCCCCATCACGGAAACTGCTCCCTCGAATCGCGTGACCAGCGTCAAGGGCTCCACCAGGCTTGAGGCCAAGAAGCAGCGCCGCCGTGAATCCCGCGAGACCGGACGCCGCCGCCAGGTCATCACCGAGGCCGAATTCCTGGCCCGCCGCGAATCAGTGGACCGCCAGATGATTGTCCGCCAGCGCGACGACAGAATTCAGATCGGCGTCCTGGAAGATGGCGTGCTTGCCGAGCATTTTGTCTCCAAGACCCAGCAGGACTCCCTGATCGGCAACGTTTACCTGGGCAAGGTCCAGAACGTCCTGCCGTCCATGGAAGCTGCCTTCGTGGATATCGGACGCGGCCGCAACGCCGTGTTGTACGCCGGTGAAGTGAACTGGGACGCGGTCAACCTCGAGGGCCAGCCGCGCCGGATCGAGAATGCGCTGAAGTCCGGCGATTCCGTTCTGGTCCAGGTCACCAAGGACCCTGTAGGCCACAAGGGTGCCCGCCTGACAAGCCAGATCTCCCTGCCCGGCCGCTACCTGGTGTACGTGCCCGGTGGTTCCATGACCGGCATTTCACGCAAGCTGCCCGACGTCGAACGCAACCGCCTCAAGCGCATCCTGAAGGACCGTTTGCCGGAAAACGCCGGCGTCATTGTCCGCACGGCTGCTGAAGGTGCGTCGGAAGAAGAACTGACGCATGACATCAACCGCCTGCGCGCCCAGTGGGAAGGCATCGAAGGCCAGGCCTCCTCCACCAAGGTCCTGGCACCGGAACTGCTCTACGGCGAACCCGATCTGACCATCAAGGTGGTCCGTGACGTCTTCAATGAAGACTTCTCCAAACTGATCGTTTCCGGCGACGACGCCTGGGACACCATTGAGGCTTACGTAACCTACGTTGCCCCCGACCTTGTGGGCCGCCTCGAGAAGTGGACCAAGGACCAGGACATCTTCGGTGCCTGGCGCATTGACGAGCAGATCCACAAGGCACTGGAACGCAAGGTCTTCCTCCCATCCGGTGGTTCGCTGGTCATCGACCGCACCGAAGCCATGACCGTGGTGGACGTCAACACCGGTAAGTTCACCGGCAGCGGTGGAAACCTTGAAGAAACCGTCACCAAGAACAACCTCGAAGCTGCTGAGGAAGTAGTTCGCCAGCTTCGCCTGCGTGACATCGGCGGCATCATTGTCATCGACTTCATCGACATGGTCCTTGAGTCCAACCGCGACCTCGTCCTCCGCCGTATGGTTGAGTGCCTTGGCCGCGACCGCACCAAGCACCAAGTGGCTGAAGTGACGTCACTGGGCCTTGTCCAGATGACCCGCAAGCGCATGGGTACCGGCCTCCTTGAGGTCTTCGGTGAGCAGTGCGAGCACTGTGCAGGCCGCGGCGTGGTCACCCACGATGAACCGGTGGAGCACCGTCGCGCCAACGTTGTGGCTGCCGAGCACCACCGCCCCCACACTGAGGCGCAACAACCCACAGCCCGAACAGAACGCAAGCGCCGCCGTGGCAAGGGCGGGGGACAGGCTGTCGCCGAGGCTCCCGCGCAGGTCCACAGCACTGCTTCCGCCCCTGCCGCACCTCCCGCGGCTTCCGAGCCGCAGGATCCTGCCAAGCAGGCCAAGGCAGAGGCAACCCGCGCTGCGCTGGCGACGATCGCTGCTGCCGCCCACGCTGCCCACCTCCACGATGACGAAGTTCACCGTGCAGAAGAGCAGGCACGGGCGGCCGGCCAGCACCAGGCGCCTGCCGCATCACAGCCGGAGGCCGGAGAGCACGCCGACCCCGAATCAGACCGGGAAGCATCGGTGCGTGACACACGGTCCACACCGGTTCTGCGATTCGGCGGCGAAGAAGTGGCCTTGCCTTTCGGGGAACACCACGAGGAACCGCCTGCCGCCAAGCCTGCCATGAGCCTGGATCTCCTGGCCGAAGCGTTCTCCCACCTTGGCGCAGCACCCGAGGCGAAGCCCGAAACCGTGGTTCCTTCCAAGGCAGCCGCTGCACCTGCAGCCGCCGTGGCGGGGCCCGTGGACGAGGACCCTGAAGCTGCTTCGGCGTCGAAGTCCCGCCGGGGGCGCCGCAACCGCAGTGCGAGCCGCGCCCAGGGTGCAGCCAACGAGACCAGCGTTGAGCACCACGAGGTAACTGCTACCGCAGCGCGTGGAACTGCACACCAGGCCAAAGCACCGGCGGAGCCTGCCAAGAAGGCAGCGTCCGAGGAACCCATCATCCTTGGGGTTGGTGTTCCCGCTTCGGAGCTCTAGGACCCGATCCGCAAGGGCCCCGCAGTAACCGCCACAGGCGGGTACTGCGGGGCCCTTTGCTGTCTGCTCACAGCGGTCATAACCGGTCTTCTGCGGAGTGCAGTTCCCGGGCCGTGCTGCTTCCCGGCTACGCTGGGGATTGACACGGGGTGCCGGGCATAGGGCCCGGCTGAGATCCAGACCCGTTGAACCTGTCCGGTTAGCACCGGCGAAGGGATGTCCCCATGACGTCATCGTCGTATTCTTCTGTGTACCCTCTGGCTGTTTGCGGCCGGGAAACGCCCCGGGTACTGAGTATCGCGGGCTCGGACCCCTCCGGCGGTGCCGGTATCCAGGCTGACCTGAAGAGCATTGCGGCGCAGGGCGGCTACGGCATGTCGGCGATCACCGCGTTGACGGCCCAAAACACGCTGGGCGTCAGTGCTGTCCATGTTCCTCCGGTGGAGTTCCTGCGACAGCAGTTGGAATCCATCAGCACGGACATCGCCATCGATGCCGTCAAGATCGGCATGCTGGGTGACGCTGCGGTGATCGATGAGGTCCGCAGCTGGCTTGAGTCGGTGCGTCCCGGCGTCGTGGTCCTTGACCCGGTGATGGTGGCCACCAGCGGCGACCGCCTCCTGCGAGGGTCTGCCGAGCAGGCCCTGCGCGCTCTGCTGCCGTTGGCGGACCTTATTACCCCGAACCTCCCGGAGCTTGCCATGCTGTTGGGGGAGCCTGAAGCTGCTGACTGGGATTCGGCGTTGAACCAGGGCAAGCGACTGGCTGCTGAGTGCGGCACCACGGTCCTGGTGAAGGGCGGACACCTGGCAGGGGCGGAATGCCCGGATGCCCTGGTTAACACCAGCGGCCTCCTGCGGCAGGACGTCATCGAGGTAGCCGGACCCCGCATGGAAACGAAGAACAGCCACGGCACGGGCTGTTCGTTGTCGTCGGCTCTGGCCACGGTCCAGGCCCGCACCGGCGATTGGGAAGCTTCCCTGCGCGAAGTCAAGCCGTGGTTGCTTCAGGCGCTGCTGCATTCGGACAGCCTCGACGTAGGCCAGGGAAACGGGCCGGTCCACCATTTCCACCACCATCAGGTCCTGAGGCCGGGGCAATTTGCCGCGGCGCTGTGGAAGGAAGCTGCTCCGGAGCTCGAGGCAATCTACAAGCTCAGCTTTATTGACGGCCTGCAATCGGGCGACCTCCCGGAGGCTGCGTTCAATTACTACCTCGCGCAGGACGCCCTCTACCTCAACGGGTATTCCAGGGTCCTGGCGCGTGCGGGCGCCCTTGCCCCCACGGAGGAGGAGCAACTGTTCTGGGCCAAAGCGTCACAGCAGTGCCTTGAGGTCGAATCGGAACTGCACAGGAACTGGCTCAGCACCCGAGAGGCATCCTCGGTGACCGGACCCGTCACGAAGTCCTACGTGGACCACCTGCTGGCATCCTCGGCCACCGGCAGCTACTCCGTGGTGCTGGCGGCCATCCTGCCGTGCTACTGGCTCTACGCAGAGGTGGGCCAGCGGCTCCATGCATCGTTCGTGAAGGCGGGATCCCCGGCGGCGCATCCCTACGCGGACTGGCTCAGGACTTACGCCGATGAAGAGTTTGCTGCAGCCACCAAGAATGCGATCAATTTCACGGACGCCGCTGCAGCGGCAGCTTCCGAGGGGGAGCGGGCATCAATGGTGGAGGCTTTTGCCCAGTCCTGCCGCTACGAAACTGCGTTCTTTGACGCACCCCGGCTGTTCGCCTGACCGTTCCTGCCCGGGCTTTTTATCTCCGGGTTTCAAACCGCCCCAGCGCGTCGCGGGTCAAATCACGTTAATCGCCCCAAACCCTGTAGGCTGTATGGGCACGGTGCCGGGAGAGTCCGTTACAACTGGTGATGCAAGTCACGTGGTAGCCTCCGGACCCGGCCTCATTTGCAGCCGAGGGTCAAACTAGCGTAATCTTGATCTTCGGTGCTTACGCCAACACTTGGGTTATGCCCCTTGGAATTGTTCAAGGGATGACTCGCGGACTTCGATCAGAAGTCCACGGCGTTGAGGCACAGCGCGAACCAAGCCTGATTTCGGTTCCAGGTTCCGCACGCAAATTTAGTTATAAACGTCGAGAGAAGTGAGTACCCAAGTGGTGTACGCGATTGTCCGCGCAGGCGGCCGCCAAGAAAAAGTTTCCGTTGGAGACTACGTAACGCTTAACCGCGTCCCCGGTGGAGCCGGCAGCACGCTTGAGCTGCCCGCCTTGCTCCTGGTTGACGGCGATAAGGTCACCTCCGCAGCTGCGGAACTGGCCAACGTCAAGGTGACGGCTGAGATCCTCGAAGACCTCCGTGGTCCGAAGATCGTCATCCAGAAGTTCAAGAACAAGACCGGCTACCGGAAGCGTCAGGGTCACCGTCAGGAACTGACCAAGATCAAGATCACCAGCATCGCGTAACTTTCGTTACCCGCTGTTCAGGTTTTTCAGTTTCCCCAGAAATTTAGAGGCAGGCATTTCACATGGCACACAAAAAAGGCGCGAGTTCCACTCGCAACGGTCGTGACTCCAACGCACAGTACCTGGGCGTCAAGCGCTTCGGCGGTCAGGTAGTCTCCGCAGGCGAAATCATCGTTCGCCAGCGTGGCACGCACTTCCACCCCGGTGCAGGCGTTGGTCGCGGTGGCGACGACACCCTGTTCGCCCTGCAGGCCGGCTCGGTTGAGTTTGGTACTCGCCGCGGACGTCGCGTAGTGAACATCGTTGCTGCTGCAGCTGCAGAGTAACAACAAGTTCTGAACCGGTGGAGCGGGCCAAACGGCCCGCTCCACCGTTCTTTTAACCGCATTACAATCGACTAGGGCGCTTTAGCGCACTGGTTTTGCAACAGCGCTGGCAACAGCAACAAACGCTGTAAGTAAGACAGCAACTGAGGAGATCCACGTGGCGAGCTTTGTAGACCGGGTAGTCCTGCACGTATCCGGCGGAACCGGCGGCCACGGCTGTGTCTCTGTAAAGCGGGAGAAGTTCAAGCCCCTCGGTGGCCCCGACGGCGGCAACGGCGGCAATGGCGGCGATGTCATCCTCCGGGTGTCCGCCCAGACCACCACGCTGCTGGACTACCACCATGCACCCCACCGCCACGCCACCAATGGTGGCCCGGGCATGGGCGACTGGCGCGGTGGCAAGAACGGCGAGACCCTGATTCTTCCGGTCCCCGACGGCACCGTCGTCAAGACCAAGGACGGCGAAGTCCTGGCAGACCTCGTGGGTGAGGGTACTGAATACGTCGCAGCTGCCGGCGGCCAAGGCGGCCTGGGCAATGCTTCCCTTTCCTCCCAGAAGCGCCGAGCGCCGGGCTTTGCCCTGTTGGGCATCGAAGGCGAATCCAGCGACATCGTCCTGGAACTGAAGTCCATTGCGGACATCGCGTTGGTCGGCTTCCCCTCTGCCGGCAAGTCCAGCCTGATCGCAGCCATGTCTGCTGCCCGGCCGAAGATCGCCGATTACCCGTTCACCACCCTCATTCCCAACCTGGGCGTGGTCCAGGCGGGAGAAGTCCGTTTCACCATTGCCGATGTCCCCGGTTTGATCGAGGGTGCCAGCGAAGGCAAGGGACTCGGGCACAACTTCCTGCGGCACGTTGAACGATGCGCGGCATTGGTGCACGTCCTTGACTGCGGAACCCTGGAGTCGGACCGGGATCCCCTGTCCGATCTCGCCATCATTGAGGCCGAGCTGGAGAAGTACGCGGTTGACATGAGTTACGCCGGTGTTGACGGCGAAGTTGTTCCCCTGAACGAGCGCCCCAAGCTGGTTGTCCTCAATAAGGTTGACCTGCCCGATGGCAAGGACATGGCTGAGTTCGTTCGTCCCGACCTGGAAGCGCGGGGTTACCGCGTGTTCGAAGTCTCGGCAACCAGCCACGAGGGCCTGCGCCAGCTCGGATTTGCCATGGCGGAGATCGTCAAGGCAGCGCGCGATGCCGTGGCAATCGCACCCCCCAAGGTTGCACCGCCGGTTCTGCGGCCCCGTGCGGTCAACGAGTCCGGTTTCAAGATCCGCCGCGAAGAAAAGAACCTCGAGCCGCTGTTCCGTGTTCTGGGCGAAAAGCCTGTGCGCTGGGTCAAGCAGACCGACTTCACCAACGAGGAAGCCATCGGCTATCTTGCCGACCGTCTGGCTAAGCTGGGCGTGGAAACTGAGCTCTTCAAGGTTGGCGCCAAGCCTGGCGACACCGTGGTCATCGGTGAAGACGACGGCGTGGTGTTCGACTGGGAGCCCACCATGATGGCCGGCGCCGAACTCCTGGCAACCCCCCGCGGTACCGACATCCGCGTTGCGGACATTGGCGACCGTCCTACACGTTCGCAGAAGCGCGATGAGCAGATTGAGCGCCGCGAAGCCAAGGCCGCCGCCCGTGCCGAGCTTGAAGCAGAACGCAAGGCCGGCATCTGGACCGAATCCGTCAGCGGCCGCCGCGCACAGACCGTGAGGGAGAGCACCCTGGACGCCGGTGATGACGACTAGGACCGTCGACGTTCCGGCCACGGCCGAAGGCCTTGAACGCCAGGCCCTCGCCACCGCCAAGCGGATTGTGGTCAAGGTGGGGTCCTCTTCCTTGACCAGCATCAAGGGCGGTATCTCCGAGAAATCCCTTGCGGGACTGGTGGACGCCCTGGCGGACAAGCGCAACGCCGGCACCGAGATCATTCTGGTCTCTTCGGGGGCCATCGCTGCGGGCCTGGCACCTTTGGGACTGGCCAAGCGACCCAAGGACCTGGCAACGCAACAGGCTGCCGCCAGTGTAGGCCAAGGATTGCTGATGGCCCGCTACACACAGGCATTCAGTGCCCACGGCGTCACCGTCAGCCAAGTGCTGCTGACCGCGGATGACCTCATGCGCCGCACGCAGCACACCAACGCTTTCAGGGCGTTGGACCGCCTGCTCAACCTTGGCGTGGTGCCAGTGGTCAACGAGAACGACACCGTGGCCACGCACGAGATCCGCTTCGGTGACAACGACCGGCTGGCCGCTTTGGTAGCCCACCTGGTCCGCGCGGATGCGCTGGTACTGCTGTCCGACGTCGATGCCCTCTATGACGGTCCGCCGTCCCAGGGTGCCAAGCGTATTCCGTTGGTTCAGGGTCCTCAGGACCTTGAGGACGTCACCATCGGTAAGGCCGGTAAGGCCGGCGTCGGAACCGGTGGAATGATGACCAAGGTCGAGGCGGCGTCGATCGCTGCCGGCTCGGGTATCCACGCTTTGGTGACGTCAACGGCCAATGCCGCGGCCGCCTTGGCGGGGGAGGACGTGGGGACTTGGTTCTCCGTCAATGGCAACCGCAAGCCGGTGCGCCTCCTGTGGCTGGCGCACCTGGCGACGGTTCAGGGACGCTTAATGCTCGACGACGGTGCTGTTAAAGCAGTCCGCGAACGGCACAGGTCACTCCTTCCCGCGGGCATTTCGGAGGTCAGCGGTGATTTCGAAGCCGGCGATCCCGTGGAGATGGTTGCCCATGACGGAACCGTGCTGGCGCGTGGGCTGGTGAACTACTCTTCGGAGGAACTTCCGCGCATGCTGGGCCGCACTACCCAGGAGCTCGGCCAGGCGATGGGCCGGGGTTACGACCGCGAAGTTGTTCATGTTGATGATCTGGTGCTCCTGCGGACGCCCCGCTCATCTAAACTTGGAGCATGACTGAAGCGCTGACCCCTGATGCCCCTGTGATCTCCGACGTTTCCGGTGTTGCCGGACAAACGCCGGAGAACCCTGTGGCAGGCGGCGTTCCGCTCTCCCCGGAGGATGTCCAGGCCGCCGTTCATGCCATTGCCGACCGTTCCCGCAAGGCTGCCCGCCGGATGGGCCAGGCGAACCGTGCCTGGAAGGATCGTGCGCTCCGTGCCATTGGAACAGCCTTGGTGGAGAACCGGAAGCATGTTTTGGAGGCCAACGCCAAGGACGTTGCCGCAGGCCGCGCCAATGGCACGTCCGCAGCGCTCCTGGACCGCCTCACGCTGACTCCTGCCCGGATCGATGGCTTGGTTGCGGCCCTGGAGAATCTGGCAGGCCTGCCGGATCCCGTAGGCAACGTAGTCCGCGGACAGACGCTCCCCAACGGCCTGCGCCTGCGCCAGGTCAACGTACCCATGGGCGTTGTGGCCGCCATTTATGAGGCCCGCCCGAACGTGACCGTTGATATCGCCGGCTTGGCCCTCAAGAGCGGCAACGCCGTGATTCTTCGTGGCGGGTCCGCTGCGGCGAACACCAATGAGGCTTTGGTGCGGATCCTTCGGGAAGCACTGGATTCGGTGGGCCTGCCGGCCGATGCTGTCCAGACCGTGGACCAGTACGGCCGCGAAGGTGCCAACGTGCTGATGCGTGCCCGCGGGCGCGTGGACGTCCTCATTCCGCGGGGCGGGCGGGACCTCATCCAGACGGTGGTCACTAACTCTGCCGTACCCGTTATTGAGACCGGCGAAGGCAACGTCCACATCTTCATCGACGAGTCCGCGAATGAAGAAATGGCTGTGGAGATCCTCCTCAATGCCAAAACACAGCGTCCCAGCGTCTGCAACACAGTTGAGACCCTGCTGGTGCACTCGGGCTCAACGGTGCTTCCTGCTGTTGCCAAGGCATTGCGGTCACAAGGGGTGACGCTCCATGTGGACGAGAGGATCGCCGCTGCCTTGGGCAGGGACGTCGAAACCGTTCCCGCTGACGACGACGATTGGGCCACCGAATACATGGACCTGGATCTTGCAGTGGCCATGGTGGACAGCCTGGATGAGGCCGTCAACCACATTCGCACGTGGACCACGGGACACACTGAAGCGATCCTCACCAACAACCTTGCCAATGCCGAGAAGTTCATCGCAGAGGTTGATTCCGCTGCCGTGATCGTCAATGCCTCCACGCGCTTTACCGACGGCGGTGAACTGGGCCTCGGCGCCGAGGTGGGCATTTCGACACAAAAGCTGCACGCCCGGGGTCCCATGGGCCTCACGGAGTTGACCACCACCAAGTGGATCGTCCAGGGTGAAGGCCAAGTCCGCAGCTAGCAACGCTGTAACATAGAACAGAAGTCCGGAACGTCGGGATGCCCCGCCGTGCAAACATTTGAGAACCAACTAGGGGAGAAGATGCTGTTTCAGCAGATCGCCACGTCCATTGCCGCCCAAACTGAAGGCGGCGGCCACGAGGAACTCGCACCCCTGTGGGCAGAGCCGTGGGTCTTCGGCATCGTGATGTTTGCCCTGATGCTGGTCCTCCTGTTCGTCACCCTGTCCTACACCAACCTGGGCAACCGCCACGAGGCTGTTGAAGAGCACGCTGATCCGCACCGCCAGCACCCGAACAAGCACACCCACGGGCAGGGCCACTAACATTATTGCCGCAACACCACGTGGGGAGTCGGGGCGCAGGCTTCGGCTGGGCGTGATGGGTGGAACATTTGATCCAATCCATCACGGCCACCTTGTGGCTGCCAGTGAAGTCGCAGCCAAGTTCGGACTCGACGAAGTGGTTTTCGTGCCGACGGGACAGCCGTGGCAGAAGTCGCACAAACTTGTCAGCGAGCCGGAGCACCGGTACCTGATGACAGTGATTGCCACGGCATCCAACCCACGGTTCACTGTCAGCCGGGTTGACGTTGACCGTCCCGGCCCAACGTTCACCATAGACACCCTGCGTGATTTGCGGGCCCAGCGTCCTGACGCGGACCTGTTCTTCATCACCGGTGCGGACGCCTTGGCCCAGATCCTGTCCTGGAAAGATGTGGACGAGTTGTGGTCGTTGGCGCACTTCGTCGGGGTGACCCGTCCCGGACATGAACTGAACGACCTCGGACGGACTGATGACGTCAGCTTGCTCGAAGTTCCGGCTATGGCGATCTCCTCCACGGATTGCCGGATCCGCGTGGGCGCAGGCAATCCCGTCTGGTACCTGGTGCCGGACGGAGTGGTGCAATACATCGCAAAATATGGTCTGTACGCGCCCCAGCCCGTGGCAGGGGAGCTGACGCCCGCACTTTCCGGATCAGACGACCAAGCACGTACTGAATGAGTTTTGAATGAGCAGCCAGGAACAGCGACCCATCCGCAGCAGGCGTGAGCTTCGCCGCGCCCGGGAAGAACAGTCGGGAGCCGCCGCGCAGCCGGATGCCACTGCGCAGCCGAATGCCACTGCGCACCCTGATGCCACTGCGCAGCCGGACGCGCAACCAGAAGCCACCGCGGAACCGACGGCGCAGCCGAAACCTGCCGCGGAGCCAAAGGTGCCGGCAAAAGCCGGCGTGGATTCCAAGGCCCCCACCACAAGTGCCGCTGCTGGTGCTGACCGTCCGGCTGGGTCTGACCGCCCCGCTGCCCGTAACCGCCGTGCCGCTGATGGTCCGGTGGATGCTGTAGGAACCGCCGCGCAAGAGCGATCCTCGCAGGTCCGGGCACGTGACCGTGCAGCCCTGCGGACCATCAAGGAACTCGCGGACAAGGAAGAACAGCTCTCCGGAGGTGGGCCTCCCACGCGGCGCCAGCTGCGGCTTCAGCAGCTCCAGGCCGAAGTTGCCACGTCAATGAACCCGATCGTTCCAGTGCCGGGTTCCGCGCAGGAAGCTGCAAAGCCGGGTGCTCCAACTGATGGCGCCGGAAACGCCGACGCTACGAAGTCCGCGACCACCAAGCCCGGCATGGCAAAGCCCGAGGTTGCCACAGCCGGGGACGGCAACGAAACTCCCGCAGAGAAGACCACGCCCAAGGACAAAGCTCCGGATGCCGCCACGGAGTCCGGAATGTCCGTTGAGCAGGCCCTTGCAGTCCGTGAGTTGATCGCGGCGCAGGTTCAGAACCAGACGTCCAAGCTGGAACACATCGCCGAGCAGGATCCGTTGGCTGTTGATCCAGCGGTGTTGGCGGAGCAGATTGCCCTTGCCGAACGTGCGGCGGTGTTGAACAAACGAGCTGCAGCCAAGCAGAAGCTTGCCGAGCAGAACAAGGCTGAGCAGGGCAAGGTCGAGCAGGCAAAGTCTCCGGCGGCCACGTCAGGCCCTTCCACGGCCAACAACCTGGCCATGGTGACTCCTTTGGAGTTCGTCAAGGTTCCTGGTGTTGAGCGTCCGGTCATGAAGCGTCCCAGTACCACGTTCGTACCGTTGATCACCTCGGCAGGTCCAACTCTGGATGACCCGTCGCAGGTCAAGAAGCCAGGATCCCGAGGCCGCGCAGGAGTTCTTGCCCGGGCGGAAGCTGTAGCCAGGTCCGCCAGGAAGAAGCCTGCTGCACCTGTGGAGCGCAGCGAAGAGACGCAGCGCCCGCCCGTTTCTGCCAGTACGGCTTACGGACTTGATCCGTTGGACGTCAATACTGCAGGACTGGCACGGGCTCAGCGCAACAGGCTCCTGCAATACGGTGTTTTGGCCATGGGCCTGGTTGCGCTCATCGTCGGCATCATCATGATCACCAGCGGCTAGTTCCGCTTTATCCCGGCAAACGCCAAACCAAGGCCACCGGCCACAACAAGGAGTCCCCGTGTCTGCACATGAACAATCCATCACCCTCGCCCGTCACGCAGCGCGTGCAGCGGCCGATAAGCTCGCCGAAGACATTGTTGCGCTTGATGTGAGCGAGCGCTTGGCGCTTACTGACATCTTCCTTATCGCGTCTGCTCCCACTGAGCGCCAGGTTAACGCAATCGTCGATGGCATCGAGGAAGAACTGCTCAAGCAGGATCTCCGTCCCGTGCGTCGTGAGGGCCGCTCCGAAGGCCGTTGGGTCTTGCTGGATTATGCGGACATCGTAATCCACGTCCAGCACGCAGAAGATCGCGTGTTCTATGCTCTGGAGCGCCTCTGGAAGGACTGCCCTGTGGTGGATCTGGAGCTCGGTGACGATGCCTCCGCCAAGGCTGTTTCCGCGGAGGACTCAGAGCACTAGAAGCTACGGCAACCGAATATGCCCGATTTGGAATTTTCGGAAATGCTGTTCTAAGATATTTGAGTTGCTTCGGCGCGGATGGCTGAAATGCTGAACGTGAAGCAGCAAGAATATGGGGCTGTGGCGCAGCTGGTAGCGCACCTGCATGGCATGCAGGGGGTCAGGGGTTCGAGTCCCCTCAGCTCCACCATCAAGGGTCCTGCTTTCGTCAAGGAAAGCAGGACCTTTCTTGTACCCGGAGTCAATTGATCCAGCTGGCTGTACCGGGCTCACGCAGTTGGGTGATCAGCGGGTCATGGAACCTGCGGCTGGGTGCTTGCGCCTGATGTCAGGGTTGGCAGCATGAATTCCCACATTTGTTCGATCCTGGCCATAACGTCGGCGCGCGCGGTGAGAACCTCGGAAACCATCTGGACTCCGGTGAAGGATGCAATCAGGTATCGGGCAAAGGCAGCGGCATCCAGATCGGCGCGGACATCCCCCTCCGTCTGGGCTTGAGCCAATAACTGGTGGGTGGTGTTGATCCAGTCCTGATACGGGGCGGAAACGTCAGCTTGGAATGCGGAGGCTTCAAAGGTGAGCCGGATACCACCTTGGACTATCGGTTCATCCAAGAGCTGCTGCCCGAACATTCTGCAGAGGCTGATGATTTTTTCCAGCGCAGTGTTGTTGGAGCCGGCGATCTCCGAGCCCGCCGACTGGACCAAGGCGTGTTGTTCGTCGATGACCGCCAGGGCAAGCTCCCGCTTGGACGTGAAATGGAAATAGAGGGCGCCCTTGGTCACGCCCGCGCGCTTGGTGATGTCAGCCAGGCTGGCGTTTCCGTACCCAATCTCAGCGAAGACGCGCGCTGCGCCTTCAATGACTGCCAGCCGGGTGTCCTGCGCACGTTGCTGCATCGGTAGTGGCTGACCTTTCGAGCGATGTGGTGGGGTCGGATGATCTGGCAGGGGATGCTGGCAGTGGCACCTCCGGAACCCATAACGCTATCACCGGGCGCGGCCGGGTCAGTCAAATAAACCGACTGGACGGTTTTGTTTCTGGAGGTATCGATCTTAGACTTCATGGGGGCGGAGCTGGATGACAGCACGCTCCCAGGCAGCCGGTTTGGGGGGAGGCGCGGTGGATTCGTCCAGCGCGCCTCGGCTGCCGGGTTTCATTGATAAGGCGCGGCCCGGGGGTGACGCAGTTCACGGTTGGCCGATTTCGCTTCTCGATGGATTGTGGTTAGTATTGACGAGTTGCTTCGACGGGAAGAGAAAAACTTCACCGGAAAATCAACAAATCCGGGGCTGTGGCGCAGCTGGTAGCGCACCTGCATGGCATGCAGGGGGTCAGGGGTTCGAGTCCCCTCAGCTCCACTTCGGAAAAAGACCCCGCTCACTTGAGCGGGGTCTTTTTGCATGTACTGAAACCCGGTCTCCTTATCCAGGGGGGCGGGCGAACTCGGCGCCGCTGACGAACTCGACACCTTGGAACGGTTCGTCGCCTACAACGTGGGCATTGTGGCCCGGCGGGATCGTGTAGGAGTCGCCGGCAGAGATACTGATCTGGCCGCCGTCGTCGGTTTCAACGTCCAACTTGCCGGAAACGCAGAATCCGACGTGGCTCAACTGGCAGGAGTCGGTGCCCACCACAGGTTTGATGCAGTCAGCCCAGGTCCAACCGGGCTCAAAGGTCATACGGCCGATTGTGTATTCTCCTACGGTGACGAGGTCCAGAACGGTCTTATCCGGGCGGCGCGTTTCGTCGGGAGAGTTGTGGGACTTTACTTCAAGGTTCGTGACAACATTGACACTCATGGCTTCTCGCAGGGGAGGGGGAGCCGGATGATGGATGGTCCCGGTGCCTGGCTCCCTTGTCACCGCGACGTGTGCCGGCCGCCTCTGTGATGGTTCAACCAAACTGACGGGACAGCCAGGTGTTTAGGTGCTGCACTTTCAGGTTCCTCCCAAGCACTGGCAAAGTCGAGTCAAAAACGCAACGAAAGTGAGAACCTCCATCGTGACGGCATTGGAACTGGAAACCCTGTTTGGCTCCTTGAGCAGGCTCCCGGACGTCGAAGCGGAGAATTTGCAGGCCTACGACGCCACTGACCGGATTCTGCTGGAGACAGCGGCAGAAATGGTAGGCCAGGAAACCGGGGTTGTCGTCATTGGCGACCGTTACGGTGCCCTGACGCTGGGTGCGCTGGTGGGACTCGGCGTCGGGCATGTCCGTGTTCACCAAGACCTTGTCACGGGGCGGCTCGCGTTGGAGCGCAACGCAGCTGCAGCAGGTCTCGAGGGCCGTTTCACGCAGCACGGTTTAGGCCCGGAATTGCTCGGCAATGCAGGGCTGGTACTGGTTCAATTGCCGAAGTCGCTCGCTGAGTTGGAGGAAACCGCCGACGCCGTTGCGCGGTTCGCAGCGCCGGATACGGTGGTGTTGGCAGGCGGCCGTGTCAAACATATGTCCACCGGGATGAATTCAGTCCTGGAGAAGTACTTCTCCACTGTCCAACCACAACTCGCCCGCCAGAAATCCAGGGTGCTCATTGCCCGGGATCCCCAACCGGTTCCGGACACACCACCATTCCCCGTTGTGGAACCATTGCAGGAGTTGGGAATCACGGTTTGCGCTCATGGCGCAGTCTTCTCCGGAGCCCGCCTGGATATTGGGACGCGTTACCTGCTGACCTTCCTGGACCGGATGCCGGCTGCCCGCCGCGTGGTGGACCTGGGATGTGGCACGGGGATCCTGGCCACCATGTATGCACGGCGCCATGAGGAGGCGAACGTGGTGGCAACGGACCAATCCGCTGCTGCTGTTGCCTCGGCCCGGGGTACGGCGGCGGCCAATGGTGTGGGGGATCGGGTGGCCGTCCTTCATGATGACGCGATGTCCACGCTTGCACCCGGCAGCGCGGACCTCATCCTGCTGAACCCGCCGTTTCATGTAGGGGCAAGTGTCCATGCAGGCGCTGCGCTGAAGATGTTCCAGGCCGCCGGACGTGTGCTGGCGCCAGGTGGGGAGTTGTGGACCGTCTACAACAGTCACTTGCAGTACCGGGGTGCGCTGGAACGGCTTATTGGACCTACGTCGGAGGAAGGCCGCAACCCCAAATTCACGGTGACACGCAGCCTCAAATCCTGAGGTCACCGTCATCAAGGGCCGGTGCAGGAAGCTGTCACATACAATTCAGTGGCATCGTTACCAACCCCTGACTTCGTCGCCAGCGTGTGCTCGTACCTGTGGGGCTGTGGGTATCGTACGATGCAGACAGAGACTAAACCCGACCAAGTTTTTCCGAATGACGAGGGGCATCAGTGACTGAGATCCGGCAGCCGACACCGAGGCGCGGAACGAATCTACCCCGTATGGGGGACTTCAATCTGACCGTCATTCTGGAGGCGATCCGGCGGTCAGCGCAGGGACTCAGCCGCGTGGAGCTGGCACAGATTGTTGGACTTTCCCCCCAAACCATTTCCAATATTTCCCGGCGCCTGCTGGATCAAAAGCTGATCGTCGAAGCCGGCAAGGAAGGATCGGGGCCGGGCAAGCCGCGGACCATCCTTCGGTTGAACCCGGCTGGGATGTACGCCGTCGGTGTCCATCTGGACCCGGCCGTCATCACTTTCGTGGTCCTTGACCTGTTGGGCGACGTCGTCAGGCATTCCCGGATGTCCACCCCTGGCGGGGACCCCGCCGGCGTGATCACCAGCATCGCCGCGCAAATCAAGGTCCTGGTCGAAGAATCGGGCGTGGACGCATCCAAGATCGCTGGTCTTGGCGTTGCCGTCCCTGGACCGATTGACCTGGATGAAGGCTCTGTAGTGGAGCCGCCCCTGCTGACCAGGTGGAATCGGGTGCGTATCCGCGAGGCCCTGAGCGAAGCCACCGGGCTGGAGACCCTGGTTGACAAGGACGTCACCAGTGCAGCTGTTGCTGAGACCTGGGCCGGAGGCGCGAGCGGCGCCGGCAGCTTTGTTTTTATGTACATGGGTACCGGCATCGGTTGCGGAATCGTGCTCAACGATGAAGTAGTGCGTGGAACCTCCGGCAACGCCGGCGAAATCGGCCACATCGTGGTTGATCCTTCCGGACCTTTGTGCGATTGCGGACTGCACGGATGCGTTAAGTCCTCCTGCATCCCTCAGGTCTTGGTGGCCGAAGCCGAAGCAGCCGGTGTCCTGGACGGTCACCGTGAGGGGGCAGACGGCCCCGAGGTCCAGGAACGTTTTGCAGCGCTGTGCGACCAAGCCGACGCCGGGAACCAAAAAGCCATTGCCATTCTGGACAAATCGGCCACCCTTGTGGCTCGTGCCGTGTCCGTAGTGACCAATACCCTGGATGTGGAGCGCGTGGTTTTCGGTGGACCCTTCTGGGGCCGTATGTCGCCCTACTTCCTGGAGCGGGTTCCGGAACTGCTGGACAGGAACAATGCCGCCCGCATGATCCATGACCTGGAAGTTGTAGGCACGGGAGTGGGCGAGGACGTGGGCGCCATCGGTGCAGCATGTCTCGTCCTGGAGCACATGCTGGCACCGCGGGCCCAGCGGCTCCTTCTGGAAGGCTGAATCAGCACGACGTTTGACGGATTGGAGCACCATGGGCCGCCCGATGAAGTTAGCCGGTATCAAACACGTGGCGCGGAAGTTTGCCGCCATCGCTTCAGCCACCGCCGTCCTTGTGGCAGCCAGCTCCTGTTCGCCTGCGCCTGACGCGGCCGGGAACAAGACGCTGAAGATCGTCTATCAGAAGACGGATGCCTTTACTGCCCTCGACGCAGTCATGCAGGACGCCAAGAATGAGTTCGAGGCAGCCAACTCCGGGGTTGCCGTTGAGCTTCAGCCCATCCAAGCCAACGACGACGACTACGGAACCAAGCTTGCCCTGGCCCAGCGTTCCGCGGAAACGGCACCGGATGTCTTCTACGAGGACACCTTCAAGGTCCGTTCGGACGTCGACGCCGGGTACCTCCTTAAGCTTGATGGCTACCTTGAGAAGTGGGACGACTGGTCCCTGTTCAATGAAGCAGCCAAAGCGGCCGGCCGGGCAGATGACGGCAGTATTTATGCGGTGCCGCTCGGTACGGACACCAGAGCCATTTGGTACAACAAGACAGTCCTTCAAAAGGCGGGCATTTCCTTGCCCTGGCAGCCAAAGACCTGGGATGACATCCTGACCACGGCCCGCGCCGTGAAGGCATCCGATCCCAACGTGATCGCCTTCAACATGTACGCAGGCAAGGGGACCGGCGAGGGCACAGTCATGCAGGGCTTCTATGAACTCCTCTACGGGACAGACAGCACCTTGTATGACGAGAACGCCAGGAAGTGGGTAGTCGGGTCCCAGGGATTTACTGACTCACTGGCGTTCTTGAAGACCCTCTACGACGAAAAACTCGCAGTGAGCCCCGCCGAGGCCTTGGATGCCAACGTCTGGAAGAAAGTCTTTGGCGAGTGGTTCCCGCAAGGCAAACTGGCGGCCACCGTGGAAGGTTCCTACACGCCGTCGTTCTGGCAAAAGGGTGGGGCGTACGAGTGGGCAGGATATGAGCAGGACATGGGCGTCGCGATGTTCCCCACCAGGAATGGCCAGGAGCCCGGAGGTGTCAGTATGTCCGGCGGCTGGACGCTTGCGGTGGGTGCGAAGAGCAAGAACCCTGACCTTGCCTTCCAGTTCCTCACCACTGCTCTGAACAAGAAGAACGCGTTGGCGTACGACATCAACAATTCGCAGATTGCCGTCCGGACCGATGTCGCCACGGAAGCGGATTATTTGGCAGCCAACCCGTTCGTCAAGGATGTTTCGGACCTGGTGGCCGTAACGCATTACCGGCCCGCCACTGCTGACTATCCGAAGATTTCCACTGCAGTCCAAGTGGCCACGGAGTCAGTAATAACGGGCAAGCAAAGCCCCGAGGATGCCGCGGCAGAATACGATGCCACCGTCCGGAAGCTTGTGGGTGAGGACAAGGTCCTGGAGAAATGACCATCCGCCGCGTCCTGCGGCTCCTGCCGGTAGTTCCGTCGATTCTGTTGCTCCTGCTTTTCCTCGTGGCCCCGGTGGCTTGGTCCTTTTATGCGTCCTTCACCAATGCGTCGTTGACGGGCAGAGCGGCGCAGGACCCGCAGTGGGTGGGCGCCGACAACTACGCCCGGATGTTCAGCGATGACTCGTTTCCGCTGTCGGCCTGGCTGACCGTGGTCTTTGTCGCGGCGTCGGCGGTGTTGGGGCAGAATGTGCTGGGCCTGCTGATTGCGCTGCTGATGACGCGTTCACGGAAGGTGGTCTCTTCCGTGGTGGGTACGGCAGTTGTTGCGGCCTGGGTCCTCCCGGAAATTGTGGCTGCGTTTGCCGCCTATGCCTACTTCAACCGGGAAGGAACTCTGAACCAACTGGCCGGCATAGTAGGTGTCGACGGCGTGGACTGGCTGTATTCGTTCCCCCTTGTGGCAATCATCCTGGCCAATACCTGGCGCGGCACCGCTTTTTCCATGCTGGTGTACCGGGCGGCTTTGGCAGACGTACCCCGGGACATTTCCGAGGCTGCGCTCATGGACGGCGCCCGGGGGTGGCAAAGGCTCACTTTCATTACCCTGCCTCTGATCCGGAGCAGTATCACCACCAACCTGATGTTGATTACGCTGCAGACGCTGGCCGTTTTCACCCTCATCTGGGTGATGACAGCGGGCGGTCCTGCCAACGCCAGCACCACTTTGCCGGTCCTGGCGTACCAGGAGGCGTTCAAGTTTGGTGACATCGGCTATGGAACGGCGGTGGCGTCGGTCCTGATCCTGCTGGGCATGGTGTTCGGTGCGCTCTACGTTCGGCTCCTGAGGGAGCGTCGCCCGTGACCACCAAGGGACTGCGAGCGCGGCAGAAGGCACCAGGCACGACGACGGGCGGCACCGCCCGTTCCAGGGCCAGGTTGGGTGCGGATATCGCCTTGGCCGTGATCGGTGTCTGCTTTGTGGCGCCTTTATTGTGGTTGCTGCTGGCCGCCGTCGATCCCCAGGCCGGATACCAGACCAAGGTGCCATCGGCGCCGTCGACCGCCAACTTCAGTGCGGTGCTGACTCCTGAGCTGCTGTTTCAGCCGTTGGCCAACAGCTTGTGGTTGTCTGCCGGTACGGCTGTGGTGAACCTTCTTGCTGCTGTGTTGGCCGCTTATCCGTTGTCCAGATATCAGTCCCGGTTCAACAAGCCGTTCATGTATACGGTGCTGTTCGGCACCTCGCTGCCGGTGACGGCCATTATGGTGCCCGTGTATGGGTTGTTCGTCCAATTGCACCTGTTGGATTCCATGGCAGCCACTATTTTCTTCATGGCGACCACTACTTTGCCCATGGCGATCTGGATGACCAAGAACTTCATGGACTCGGTTCCTTTGGAACTGGAGGAGGCGGCCTGGATGGACGGGGCGTCAGCCATGGCGGCGCTGCGTACCATCGTCCTGCCGCTGATGAGGCCGGGGCTGGGCGTGGTGTTCATCTTTGTCTTCATCCAGGCGTGGGGAAACTTCTTTGTTCCCTTCATCCTGTTGTTGTCACCGGGCAAGCAACCGGCGGCGGTGTCCATCTTCAGTTTCTTCGGTCAGCACGGAGCGGTCGCTTACGGCCAGTTGGCAGCGTTTTCCATCCTGTACTCGGTCCCGGTGCTGCTGCTCTACGCGTTGGTGTCCCGGGGCATGGGGAACTCTTTTGCCCTGTCTGGGGCTATGAAGGGTTAGCGGCGCTCAGTCGATGTCCTCGATGATCTCGCCGTACGGTATGGACTCGTCCAGGTGGGCCTGATGTCCGGTAGAGCCTGTGTTGTAGGTGATCCGGACCCCGTGGCGTTCGTCGGCGGCTGATTGCAGGAGGACGGGCCGAACGGCGTCGATGACGTGCTGGTCCTGGGCGGCGAGGTACTTCTGATAGGCGGCTGGTAGCTGATGCATGGCAAAAGGATAGACCTCGGAGGGCTGCATGGGGAGGGGTCCCCATTGCGGCCCTGGACAGGGCAGGCTTCGATAGAGTGGCCCATGCAGGCGGAAGCACTGATCCCGGCTTTGTTGCCGGCTGCCTGCCGGGAGACGTCAGACGCCAGCGAGGGGACCACGAGTGCAACAGACCACAGCCACGGCCGGCATCGACGCACCGGACATGGCCCGTGCCCAACAACTCGTGGGCAGCATCATCCGGAGTTTCGAGAACAAAGTGGTGGGCCAGTCCAGGCTCCGCGAGACGTTGGTCATCGGCTTGTTGACGGGCGGCCACGTGCTGCTTGAAAGTGTGCCGGGCCTTGCCAAGACCACGGCGGCCCAGGCAATCGCGGAATCGGTCAGTGCGGAGTTCCGCCGGATCCAGTGCACTCCGGACCTGTTGCCCAGTGACATCGCCGGCACGCAGATATTCGATGCTGCCAAAGGAACCTTCATCACGCAGCTGGGCCCGGTCCACGCCAACATCGTGCTCCTGGATGAGATCAACAGATCCAGCGCGAAGACCCAGAGTGCCATGCTCGAGGCCATGCAGGAACGGCAGACGTCCATCGGTGGCGAGTCCTACCCTTTGCCGCAGCCGTTCCTGGTGCTGGCTACACAGAACCCGATTGAGCAGGAAGGGACGTACCGGCTCCCCGAGGCCCAAATGGACCGTTTCATGCTCAAGGATGTCCTGGACTACCCGAGTCCGGCCGAGGAAGCCGAAGTCATCCGCCGGATTGACGCCGGTGTGTTCGATGCCGACCAGAAGCCGCCGGCTGCTGCCTCACTGGACGCTGTTGTCCAGGTCCAGGAACTCGTGCGACGGGTCTACATCGACCCCGCGATCGTCAGGTACATCGTGGGCCTTGCCTACGTCACCCGCAATGCTTCCCAATATCTGGAGCCCAAGCTCGCCAACCTGGTGGAGTTCGGCGCCAGCCCCAGGGCCAGCATTGCCTTCAGCCAGGCAGCCAGGGCCCTGGCCTTGCTGAACGGCCGAGACCACGTCATTCCCGAGGACGTCAAAAACCTCGCCCACCGGATCCTGCGGCACCGCATCATTCTCGGGTTCGATGCTGTGGTTGAAGGCGTCCCGGTGGAAACTGTCATTGATGCCGTCGTGGCGTCTGTCCAGACACCGTAGCGGGGACTACGCGTGCCCAGCCTGCTTCGCCGGGTTAAGTCGAAGATGTTCATCTTCGCCCACCGGAGGACACTGACCCTGCTCGACGGTGAATACGGCTCCGTTTTCACAGGCCGCAGCCTGGACTTTGATGAACTGCGGGCCTACGTTCCTGGAGATGAAGTCAGGGATATTGATTGGAAAGCCACCGCACGGCACGGATCGCCCCTGGTCAAGCGGTATGTGGCGGTTCGCCGTCACTCGGTGCTGTTGCTGGTGGATACCGGACGGACCATGGCTGCCCAGGCTTTGTCTGGTGAATCCAAGAAGGACATCGCTGTGCAGGCAGCCGGAGTGCTGGGGTATCTGGCGTGTCGCCACGGTGACGACGTCGGCCTCCTGCACGGGAACGAGACCACAACCCGGTATGTACCTCCCCGCAGCGGCGAGGAGCACCTGGAACGCTTGCTGCAGGAGGTCGATGCGGGCGTTGTCCTGGACGGGCCGCCCAGTTCCCTCGCGGAGCAACTCGACTACGTCCTGAGATACTTGAAGGGACGCCTGCTCGTGGTTGCCGTGACGGACGAGTTCATGCCCGATGCCCGTACTGAGGGGCTGATGCGCAGGCTTCGGGCCAGGCACGAAGTCCTGTGGCTGACCGTGCGGGACGCGAACCTCACACCGGTGGCAGACAAAGGTGCCACGAACAGTACGGATGTGGGCACCGGGCAGGGAATCCCCGCGCTGCTGGCCGCCGACAGCAAGATCCAGGCAGCCTATGAAGCTGCCATGGTGGAACGCGGAGAACGTCGCAGCTCCATCTTCCGCCGATTGGGCATAGCCGAGGAACAAACCTCAGGCAGTGCGGACGTCCTGCCTGCCGTCTTTGCACTCCTTGAGAAGCACCGTTCGGGTGGGCCAACTGCCAGGGGTTCCGGTGGAGGTGGCAATCGTGCAGGATGATGCCGGCTTCTACGCGCCACTGCAGTATCAGCCGCAATGGTTCTGGGCCGGCCTGCTGATAGTGGTGGTGGTGGGTGCTTGGTATGCCTGGATCTTCCGGCCCATTCGCCGGAGACCACCAGCCGGACAAGGACCGCCACAGCAGGACCTGGACGCCCTGCGTTCTGCGTGCCTCGCGGCCATCACCGCCACAGCAGAAGACGCCGACGCCGGACGGATACCAGTGCGCGACGCCCACCAAAGACTTAGCTTCCTCGTGCGGGAGTTCGCCGGGGCAGCCACGGGGCTACCCGTCACGTCCATGACGCTGGAAGATCTCCGCCGCCAAGGTCTCGAGGAACTTGCTGAAGGAATCGCGGGCATCTACCCCAACGAATTCTCCCGTGTGCCAATCCACCCCGTGGGGCACTCAGCAGAGACTGCGCGACAGGTGGTGATCGGATGGAACTGAGCTACTGGTGGATCCTTCCCCTTGCCGCAGCAGCGGTGGCCATCAGCGCCTGGCTGTACCGCCGTCGTCGTCCTCCACGGACCCGGCCCGTCGCGCACGGAGACCGCCTGACCGACCTGCCGGAGTACCAGCACGCACTACGCAGGTACCGGCTGCGGCTGATGGTGTCAGTGGCGCTGGGTGTCGTATTCCTCGCCGCCACCGCTACAGCTGCCGCCCGGCCCGTCCTGCGCGCCACGGAGCAACCGGAAATCCGGAACAGGGACATCGTGCTCTGCCTGGACGTGTCCGGATCCATGACCAGCACCGATGCCGCCATAGCCACCGTGTTCCAGGAACTCGCCAAGGAATTCGACGGCGAGAGGATCGGCATGGTCATCTTCGACAGCAGCAGCGTGCAACTCTTTCCCCTCACGGACGACTACGACTACGCCGCCGAACAGCTCGCCGAAGCCAAGGAAGCCTTGGACAGCGGGGCAGGATCCTTCTTCGACGGCACGTGGAACGGCGCAGGCTCCTCGCTGATCGGCGACGGCCTGGCGTCCTGCGTGCAGAGCTTTCCCGATGACGCAGGCGCCACCGATGCCCAGCGCTCGCGGTCCGTGGTGCTGGCCACTGACAATTTCCTCTCCGGCGAGCCGATCTTCAGCCTGCAGGAAGCAGCAGCACTGGCAGTCGACAAAAACGTAAAGGTCTATGCCCTGAACCCCAGCGACATGGACTACGGCAACCAACCTGATGAACCCGGTGCCCAACTCAGGGCTGCCGCTGAGGGTACCCAGGGCGCCTACTTCACCGTGGACGGCGCTGAGGCCGTGCCGGGCATTGTGGGGAAAGTGCAGGAAACAGAAGCCACCAGCTACCGGGCAGCTCCTCAGTCGGTAGTAGCCGATGCTCCCGCCTGGCCGCTCGGGATCGCCCTGCTTGCCGGAACGGGCATGCTGGTGCTCGGATGGAGGCTGGAACCATGACCTTCGCACCGGTCTTTCCATGGCCCCTGTTGGTCCTGGCCTTCGCCGCCATGCTGATGTTCACCGTGCTGGCCCTGAAACGGAACGCGAGGCCGGCAGCGTTGCGGGGCGCCGCCGTCGTGCTTCTGCTCCTTGCCGCGCTCCGGCCAGGTTGGCCCGGTGGACAGGCCAACACCGCCACCGCGGAGATGGACGTCTTCTTCGTGGTGGACACCAGCACCAGCATGGCAGCCGAAGACTACAACGGCTCCAGTACCCGCCTGACGGGGGCCCAACGTGATGTCATGGCGATAGCCAAGGAGCTCGCCGGTGCCAAATTCTCCCTGATCACGTTCGACAACCAGGCCACCGTCCGAATGCCCCTCACCCGCGACGCCACCGCGCTGCAGACTGCCATGACCACGCTCCAACCCCAAAACGCCCGATACGCCAAGGGAAGCAGCGTCACTGGTGCGGCACAGCTCCTCAAAGACCGGCTTGCCGCGGCCAAGGAGCAACACCCGGGCAGGCCTGCTCTGGTCTTCTACGCCGGCGATGGCGAGAACACCAGCGCCGAGCGGCCAGCGGCCATGGACGCCGCCAACGTAGCCGGGGGAGCAGTCCTCGGATACGGCACCCCTCAGGGAGGACGCATGAAGGAAACCCCGGATGCCGACGCCGGCTACCTCAAGGACCGCAGCTCCGACACCACGCAGGACGCCGTTTCACGCATCGACGAAGACCAACTCCGCGCTATCGCCGAGCAACTCCGCCTCCCCTACGCACACCGGACCGGGACAGAGCCGCCGTCGGACATGCTTGCAAAAGCCAAGCCAGGTGTCCTCACTATCAGCGACGCGGACACCCCCGGACGAATTGAGCTCTACTGGCTCCTCGCCCTGGCTGCCTTCCTGCTGGCATTGCACGAACCACTGCGCCACCTCGCCGCACTCCTGAACCTCCGGCCTGCAGCAGCAAAGGAGCGCACCCCATGACCCACGACGTACGACGACGGCGACTCCGCCTTACGCTGTGGTCCGCGCCGGCGGCCCTGCTGGCGCTCGCAGTTGCCGCGAAACTCCTGGGTGTGGGCGTCCTGGGTGGTGCAGCCGCGGAGTCCTACGCAGCCGGTCAGGAAAATGACGTTGCCCGGGCTGCCTCCTGGCTCCATGTAGCCAACTTCGTGGAGCCGCACAAGGCGTCGTTCGCCTCCGGGGACGCCCGGGTGCTGGCCGGTGACTTCGCCGCTGCACGGGAAGAGTTCGAGACGGCTTTGCGGCTCGGCCCAGGTGATGACGAGTGCAAAGTCCGGGTCAACCTTGTCCTGAGCATCGAGAAATTGGGGGACGCGGCAGGGGACGGTGACGCTGCGGCCCGGCTGCTTGCGGAAGGACTTGCTGTCGCCGAAGCATCACCGCCGCAATGCCATGCTGTTGGTCCCGCCAACGCCGCAGGGGAGGGCGCAGCCCTTGACGCGGCGGAGGACCGGCTCACGAACAAAATCGCCGAAGGAAAGACGCAAAGCGGCACGGCGCAGCAGCCTTCCGGGGAATCCCCGTCCACGCCTCCACAGGAACAGCTCAAACAATTGGAGGAGAGCGCGCAACGAGCCCAACGGGAACGCTCGGAGGGGCAGGAACGCGGAGAATACCTGCGCAGTCCTGACGATGGCCCTCACGTTGACAGGCCATGGTGAACCTATGGGTGAACAAAGTTCACGAATCCTTGGACTCACATCGGACAACCGCGACGGCGGCCGGCCACCATAAGGTGACCGGCCGCCGTCGTTCGCTGTTAAGCGTTGCTGGCTACTCCCAGAGGATTTCGTCATCCACCACGCCGTCTTCGTCGGCTGCGACCACCAGGAGTTCGTCCGTGAAATGAGATCCGAGGGTGAAGTCCAGCACAAAATACCGCTCTGGCTGTCCGGGGTAGATGGCCACGTGGCCGAGCTTGAGGGCCTTCAGGAATACATCATTGGTTAGTTGGCCCTTGTCCCGGACGCCGAAGACCGATTCCAGCTGCTCGTCCTTGAGCTGTGAGCTATGGAAATGCAGGAATTGCTGGGGATTGGTGCCGTCCTGGTCAAGCTCTTCGGCAATCATTTCCCTGACCTGGTCCACGAGTTCGGGCAGGAAGCGCAACCTGTAGTCCACCTTGCGCATGGCGGCCTCATCGAAGTGGTCGTGCGCGGTGACATTGAGGTCCAGCTCCAACTGGTTGCCGGCGAGTTCGTGTCTTGCGACGAAGCAATGTTCACGCCCGTGGTTGAGCTCGATCTCCCCAAAATGTTTGCTCGCTACCTTGCCCATGTGATCAATCTAACCCCATCAACCGGCGGGTTCCAGCACTTGGGGATATTTCACCGGCGCCGTTGCGGGGCCTTGACAGGCGCGGTTTTCAAGGGGTGAAGTCCGCTCTTACCCGACGTCTCCCGGAGGGTGTCGGCCAGCAGTTGTGTGAACAACTGCACTTGCGCCGTCCGCTTTTCGTTGATGAGCAATGCGAAGACGTTGCGCGCCAGCCGAATGTCCGGGACGTCAAGGACCACGACGCCGGATGGCCGGTTCCGGAGCGCCAGTTCGGGTACCAGCGAGGCACCCAGGCCGGCGGCGGTCATCTCCAAGCTGGCGTGGAAGTCGTCGCTGTACGCCACCACCCGTGGATGGAGGTTGCAGCTGGCGAACAGGCGCTCGATCACCAGGGCGTCGCTGGTGCCGGGGTGGTGGACGATCCACGGCATGTCGGACAGGTGAGCGGCTTCTATCTCGGCGTCCTCCCGGATTTTCCAGGATGCCGGCAGCACCACCCTGAAGTCGTCGTCTCCGATCCACTGCCGTTCCAGGGAGTGTGGCCAGGCCAGTCCGGACTGACCCACCTGGTAGACCAGCGCCACGTCCAGTTCGCCGCCGCTGCGCAGTCCCTGGATGGTTTGGGCGGGCTCCGCCACGGAGACGCGGAGCTCAATGCCCAGCCCGTTCCACCGATCGTTCCGGAGGATTTCCGGCAACACGTAGGTGGCAAGGCTGGGGAAGATGCCAAGCCTCAGTTCCTGCGCGGGGGAGTCGTTGGTTCGTGAAGCGGCAGCCATGAGGGCTTCGACGTCTGTCAGTACCTTCGATGCGTGCCGGGTCATGGTCACGGCAGCTTCCGTGGGGACAACGCTCCGCGCCGACCGTTGGAAAAGCTCGACGCCGGTATCGCGTTCCAGCGCTGCCATCTGTTGGGAGACTGCCGAGGCTGTGTAGCCAAGCTGGGCGGCGGCAGCAGCGAAGGAACCCAAGCGGGTTACTTCCATCAGCGTCCGGAGGTGGAGGAGATTGACCATCAGCAGATTTTAGCTGTTCGCCACGCCACATTTTCAAAGTGTCACGACACGCCGTATCCGGGCGACACGCTGGAGATTAAATGTGGCTAAGTAGTCCACAGGGTGTGGATGACATCTCTCAATTTGGCGGAATCACGGACATTTTGAGGGCCCTCGCCTGTGGACGAGCGGTGGATTGAATGACATACTTGTAATACATCATCTTGGGGTTCCAGTTCGACGCTTGCACTACATGTAGTATCGATTTACGGATTGAGCGGGAAACCAGCACAAGACAAAATCAGAGCGTGTTGGCTGTCACGGCAGCCCGCGGGCCGGTATCGGATTCAGTAGCTAGTTCCGGTTGAGCCCGCCAGATACGAAGAGCGACAGACTTCAACTAAGGGGACAGGGATCATGACCGTAACGGTTTACACCAAGCCGGCCTGTGTTCAGTGCAACGCAACCTACCGGGCACTCGACAAGAAGGGCATTGCCTACCAGAGTGTCGACATCTCCCAGGATGCCGAGGCCCTCGAGCGCCTCAAGGCACTGGGCTACATGCAGGCTCCGGTCGTCGTAACCGAGCAGGACCACTGGTCTGGTTTCCGCCCGGACAAGATCGAGGAACTGGCCCAGGCCGTTTCCTCCGTGGCCTAAGTTTCATTCAAACTTCGCCACCACAGCACACTAAGAATTCCTATGTAGTCGAGGTGACTCCCATGGCACCGCTGGCAGCGGCACCCGTACGCGATGCTGCGGAAGCTGTGACCACGAGGAGTCACCTCATCTACTTTTCCTCGATCTCCGAGAACACCAAACGATTCGTCGAAAAATTGGGTACGGATGCGGCGCGCATCCCGCTATACGCCCAGGATGCTCCGCTTCGAGCCCTCGAACCCTTCGTCCTTGTACTGCCCACTTACGGCGGAACAAACGGCGAAGGTTCCGTGCCGAAGCAAGTCATCAGATTTCTCAACGATTCCAGGAACAGGGAACTGATCCGCGGTGTTATCGGAGCAGGGAACACCAATTTCGCGGACAACTACTGCGCGGCGGGAGACATCATCTCCGTCAAGTGCAAAGTGCCGCATCTTTACAAATTTGAACTCATGGGAACGCCGGAAGACGTTCAGCGGGTCAACGAAGGGCTGGAAAAGTTTTGGACACAACTGTCGCAGAAACAGAAGTAACCGGGGGCGCTGTGGACACGGTCAAGAAGCCGCTGCCTGAGGCTTTCAAGGGCTTGGGTTATCACGAGCTCAACGCCATGCTGAACCTGTATGGCCCCAACGGCGAGATCCAGTTCGAAGCCGACCGTGAGGCTGCGCACCAGTACTTCCTGCAGCACGTGAACAACAACACGGTGTTCTTCCACGATCTGGAAGAGAAGCTCGATTACCTGGTGAAGAACCAGTACTACGAGCGCGAAACTCTTGACCAGTACACGATGAACTTCATCCGCGACCTCTTCAACCGCGCGTACAAGAAGAAGTTCCGCTTCGAAACCTTCCTTGGTGCCTTCAAGTTCTACACGTCCTACACGCTGAAGACTTTCGACGGCAAGCGTTTCCTGGAGCGCTACGAAGACCGCGTCTGCATGGTTGCCCTTCACTTGGCACGCGGCGACGAAGACCTGGCCAACCGCCTCGTCGATGAGATCATTGACGGCCGCTTCCAGCCGGCTACGCCTACGTTCCTCAATGCCGGCAAGGCACAGCGCGGCGAGCTCGTCTCCTGCTTCCTGCTCCGCATCGAAGACAACATGGAGTCGATCGCCCGCGCCATCAACTCCGCGCTCCAGCTCTCCAAGCGTGGCGGCGGTGTAGCGCTCTCTCTCACCAACATCCGTGAACACGGTGCTCCGATCAAGCAGATCGAAAACCAGTCCTCCGGCGTCATCCCCGTGATGAAGCTCCTCGAAGACAGCTTCTCCTACGCCAACCAGCTCGGTGCCCGCCAGGGTGCAGGTGCCGTGTACCTGCACGCCCACCACCCGGACATCCACCGCTTCCTGGACACCAAGCGTGAGAACGCCGACGAGAAGATCCGTATCAAGACGCTCTCCTTGGGTGTTGTGGTTCCGGACATCACGTTCGAACTCGCCAAGAAGAACGAGGACATGTACCTCTTCTCCCCGTACGACGTCGAGAAGGTCTACGGTGTCCCGTTCTCCGATATTTCGGTGACCGAGAAGTACTACGAGATGGTTGACGATTCCCGGATCAAGAAGACCAAGATCTCTGCCCGGGAGTTCTTCCAGACCCTCGCGGAGATCCAGTTCGAGTCCGGCTACCCGTACATCATGTTCGAGGACACCGTGAACCGGGCCAACCCGATCGACGGCAAGATCACCATGAGCAACCTCTGCTCGGAGATCCTCCAGGTTTCCTCGCCGTCCATCTACGCCGAAGACCTCAGCTACGAGACCGTGGGCAAGGACATTTCATGCAACCTCGGTTCCATGAACATCGCCAAGACCATGGATTCGCCGGACTTTGGTCGTTCCATTGAGACGTCCATCCGCGCCCTCAGCGCTGTGTCCGACATGTCCTACATCAACTCGGTGCCGTCCATCGCACAGGGCAACGCCCAGAGCCACGCTATCGGCCTTGGCCAGATGAACCTTCACGGTTACCTTGCCCGCGAGCACGTCCACTACGGTTCCGAAGAGGGCCTGGACTTCACCAACATCTACTTCTACACGGTGCTGTTCCACGCTCTGCGCGCTTCCAACCGTCTTGCCATCGAGACCGGCCAGAAGTTCGGCGGCTTCGAGAAGTCCACCTATGCTTCGGGTGAATTCTTCGACAAGTACACCGAGCAGGAATGGGTCCCGGCAACGGAACGCGTCTCCGAGCTCTTCGCCGGCCACCACATCCCCACGCAGGATGACTGGCGCGAGCTGAAGGCCTCGGTCATGGAGCACGGTATCTACAACCAGAATCTCCAGGCCGTACCGCCTACCGGTTCCATCAGCTACATCAACAACTCCACGTCGTCGATCCACCCGGTGGCCGCCAAGATCGAAATCCGCAAGGAAGGCAAGATCGGCCGCGTCTACTACCCGGCTCCGTACCTGACCAACGACAACCTGGAGTACTACCAGGACGCCTACGAAATCGGCTACGAGAAGATCATCGACACCTACGCCGCTGCCACGCAGCACGTGGATCAAGGCCTGTCCCTGACGCTGTTCTTCAAGGACACCGCCACCACGCGTGACATCAACAAGGCCCAGATCTACGCATGGCGCAAGGGCATCAAGACCCTCTACTACATCCGTCTCCGCCAGCTCGCGCTGGAGGGCACTGAGGTGGAAGGTTGCGTCAGCTGCATGCTGTAATCAGCCTTTATCGGTTGATTAGTTGCGGCCCCGGCTGCACTTAAAACTAAAGAGTACGACGGCGGGTTTCCACCCGCCGTCGTAGGCTTATCTCAAGAAAACCATCGCTTTAAGGGGATGAAATGACCGAAAAGGTCAAGCTGCTGACACACGTCGAGGCCATCAACTGGAACAAGATCCAGGACGACAAGGACGTGGAAGTCTGGAACCGTCTGGTCAACAACTTCTGGCTCCCGGAAAAGGTGCCGCTGTCCAACGACGTCCAGTCGTGGCACACCTTGACGCCGGATGAGCAGCAGCTCACCATGCGCGTTTTCACCGGCCTCACGCTCCTGGACACCATCCAGGGCACAGTTGGCGCCGTTTCGCTGATCCCGGATGCGATCACCCCGCACGAAGAAGCCGTTTACACGAACATCGCCTTCATGGAGTCGGTGCACGCCAAGTCCTACTCGTCCATCTTCTCCACCCTGTGTTCCACCAAGGAGATTGACGACGCTTTCCGCTGGTCACTCGAAAACGAGAACCTGCAGAAGAAGGCGCAGATCGTCATGGATTACTACCAGGGCGACGATCCCCTGAAGCGCAAGGTTGCCTCCACGCTGCTGGAGAGCTTCCTGTTCTACTCGGGCTTCTACCTGCCCATGTACTGGTCCTCGCGCGCCAAGCTCACGAACACGGCCGACCTCATCCGCCTCATCATCCGTGACGAGGCCGTGCACGGTTACTACATCGGCTACAAGTTCCAGAAGGGCTTGGAGAAGGTTTCCGAGGCACGCAAGCAGGAAATCAAGGACTACACGTTCGAGCTGCTCTTTGAGCTGTACGAAAACGAAGTCCAGTACACCCACGACCTCTATGACGGAGTCGGCCTGGCCGAAGACGTCAAGAAGTTCCTGCATTACAACGCCAACAAGGCGCTCATGAACCTCGGCTACGAGGCGATGTTCCCGGCGTCCGTTACCGACGTGAACCCGGCCATCCTGTCGGCTCTGTCCCCGAACGCCGATGAGAACCACGACTTCTTCTCCGGCTCGGGCTCCTCCTACGTGATTGGCAAGGCTGTCAACACGGAGGATGAGGACTGGGAGTTCTAAGCAGCAGTTGTTTTTATTGAGGGCGGGCAGCGAGCAATCGCTGTCCGCCTTTCTTGTGTCTGGATCATGTTCTGGAGGGTCGGTGTCCGGGGAGTGGTGGGGCTTTGGAGTGGTAGGTGTGTCCGGTGGGTGTGCTGATGTGCAGGGTGTGGGTTTCTGCGGGCAGGGGTGTGGCGTTCCAGCCGGGGTTTTCCTTGGTGTGGTTGCATGCTTCGCAGAGCCCTGCGGCGTTGTCCAGGGTGGTGGTTCCGCCGGAGTGCCAGGGCACGATGTGGTCGATGTGCCGGATGGGCGCGTCGCAGTACGGGGTGCGGCAGGTATGGTCCCGGGTTTGGATGAATCGCCGGTGTCGGTGTGGGAAGAGCCGGGCTTTGGAGTCCATGGCCAGCAGTTCCCCGCTGCCGGGCGCGGTGTAGAGCCGCCGGACCCAGACCGCGAAGTCCTGACCCGGCCCTATCGCGGCGTTTGTCCCGGCCCGGCCGTGTGTCTCTTCTGCGCCGATCAGGGTTCTGGCCCATTCCGCGGGGACGATGCCGTAGCCCTGCAGCCTGGCCGGTTCGCTGTCTCCCTGAAAGAGGGTGCGGTCGGTCATGACGAGGTCCAGGTTGATGCCCGTAAACCCGGCCCGGGTGCCGGTGACACGTTCGACCAGGGTGTCGGCCATGACCTGGCCACGGCCCCGGGGATCACCACTGGAACGGGCAGCATCAGCGGACCGGGTCAACGCCGCATACACCGCCACCCCTTGGGCGACCGGGAGCAGCGCGGTCAGGTACGTCATGGTGTCCGGTGCCGGGCGCAGACTCACGGTCCGTTCGCTCGCGGCGTGGCTGGCCCGCTGCGCCACGGACCGTGGGTCACGCCGGTACGCGGCCGCTTTCACGGCAGCGACCAGGGCCCGGTCACCGAAACCCTCGAAAGTCCCGGCATCGGGAGCGAGTTCCTCATCCACGGCGGCCCGGTCCTCAACACTGAGGCAGGCTGTTTCCTTTACGAGCAGTGTGGCCCGCCACTCGTTCAACAGGCCCTTGTTCAACGCCGCCAGCGTGTGTGGCATCTCCGTGGCCAGGGCCTTGGCAAGGCCCAACAACCTCGAGCCCCGGTTCGGTGATTCCCGCCGCGCCAACGCCACTTGCGCACCGACACCCTTGCCACGCTCCGCCGCAGGGACTCCGGCCTCGGCCTGTTCAGCCCGCTGCGCCAGATCAAACGCCACAGCAATCTGCGCCTGCAAACCGGAGATGGCCGACTTCATCTCCTCCAACACCCGCAACTGACCGATCAGGTCACCGCTGACAGTGCTGGGCTGAACTGAACTGCCGGCCTGAGCCAGCACCCGGGACAGAGCTGGAAGAGGCACAGCAGAGACCGCCGCCCTCACTTGCCCGTCCCGGATCTGCTTCATGTCCCTACTCTCGCAGGGGGTACCGACATTATTAGGCGCTTTCGGTCAGGCGGCTCTGAACCATCCCAGCCTTGTCCGCGTCTTTACATCAGGGGAAGATCATCATCATCGTCGGGAGGTTCGCCATGGTGCAGCTGGAGAAGTTCGAAAAGTACTTGATCGAAGAGTTCTACGATGACTACCGGTCTGGCGACATGTCGCACAAGACCTTCACCCGGCGGGTGGCTTTCATTATGGGAAGCATGACGGCGGCTGCGGCGGCCATGACCTTGGTGGGCTGCACGCCTGAGGAGGTACCGCGAACCACGGATCCGATGCCCACGCCATCGCCAACAACCATGGCAGGATCTCAAGGGCCAGCCACCACCGCCGTCCCCAATGCCAAGAGCCCACTGTCCGTTCCGGAGGGCGCGGCAGGTCTGGCATCGGCCACCGTGAAGTTCGACTCCAACGGGACCGAAATCAGCGGTTACCTCGCAAGGCCCGAGGGCGGCCAACCTGGTCCCGCCGTATTGATCTGCCACGAAAACCGCGGCCTCACCCCGCATATCCAGGACGTTGCCCGTCGCTTCGCCAAGGAAGGCTACGTGGCGCTGGCTCTGGACCTCCTCAGCAGGGAAGGCGGAACGGCGACCATGGATCCCGACGCCGTTCCGGGAGCCCTGACGCAGGCGGGCGCCGCACGCCACGTGGGCGACTTCAAAGCTGCCTTCGATTACCTCAACGGCCAGGACTTCGTCGAAGAGGGCCGCATCGCCATGATTGGCTTCTGCTTCGGCGGCGGCATCACGTGGCAGGCGAGCACCGAGATCCAAGGTCTAAAAGCCACCTCAGCGTTCTACGGTCCAGCACCTGACCTGGCCAAAGTCTCCGCCATCAAGCCGGCAGTCTTTGGCGTCTATGCCGAGAACGACGCACGCATCACCGGCGCTATGCCCCAACTCCAGGAAGCCTTGGACGCCACGACGGTCAAGCACCAACTCAAGGTATACTCCGGCGTGGATCACGCCTTCCACAACGACACCGGTGAGCGCTACGTGGAGGCCCAAGCTACAGCAGCATGGAACGACACCCTGGCCTGGTTCAAGGACAACGTCTAGGCCCCGGCACACGGGAACCTACCCCTGCAACCGCGCAGCTTCACTTGCCAGCTCGGCCTCCAACGTCTCGATGCTCGGCAGGCTGGCCACCAACTCGTCGGGGAGTGAGTCCGCGAGGGATGTCTTCCACTCCGCAATGCCCACGGGAGCGTTGAACCCACGCAATGCGTACTCGGCCACCACGCTGTTTTTCTCCTTGCACAGCAGTAATCCGATAGTTGGCTTGTCGTCCGGGTGCGCCATGAGGTCGTCCACTGCTGCCATGTACATCCCCAGCTGCCCGAGGAACCCGGGTTCGAACTTCACGGCCTTGAGTTCGATCACCATGTAGCAGCGCAGCTTCAGGTGGTAGAAGAGGAGGTCCGCGAAGAACTCGTCGCCGGCGATCTCCAAGCGCACCTGCTCACCTACAAAAGCGAACCCTTGGCCCAGCTCCAACAGGAATTTCTCCACATGTTTCACCAACTGCAGCTCCAGGTCCCGTTCGGTGTGCCGATCACTCATGGACAGAAAGTCGAAGACGTAGGGATCCTTGGTCGCCTGCTGCGCCAGGTCCGAATCTGCGGGGACCATCGTGGAGGCAAAGTTGGTGATGGCCTGCCCCGAGCGCTCGTGCAAGCGGGTTGAAATCTGATGCGTCAACACGTTGCGGGACCAGCCGTGCTGGGCAGCTGCCGCTGCGTACCAGAGCCGCGTGGCGGCGTCGTCGAGTTTTTCCAGCAGTGCGATCTGGTGGTACCAGGGCAATGTTGCAAGCGGCTCTTGCAACATTGGGAAGTCGGGCCAAGCCTGGGCGAAGCTCTTCATGTACCGGAGGTTTCTGGGGGAGAAGCCTTTCGCTTCCGGGAAGCGGGTCCTGATGTCGGCAGCCAAACGAGTGACCACTTTGGCGCCCCAGCCCTGCTCGGATTCACGTTCGGCGAGCTGCCGGCCGATGCTCCAGTAGGAATTCAACAACTCGCTGTTGGCCGCTGCCATGGCCCGGGTCCTGCCCACGCGGACTTCCTTCGCCACAGTGTTGAGCAAGGTGGGGTACCAGTCGGGCATGGACGAAGCGGCCGGGACACCCGGAAATGATGCTTCGGTGGCGAGCTCTTGGGACGGCATGGTGCTCCTGTCGGTTGCTGTTGTTGTCACGCTAGGGGGAGGCCCTGACAAAATAGGCAGGTGAGTGAAGCCGGTGAATTCGTGGACCACACCCTGCAGATGGAATCCACCTGGGAGAAAGCTGCTGAAGCCAGTGAACGTCTGGGTGGGGCCCTGAAGGTGTATGGCGCGTCCGTGGGTGCCGTGCGGGGAACGGTGAGGGATACGCTGAAGCGGTACAAGAACCTGGACCATGACGACGTCACCGCCTTGAGTTCGGAGCTCTACGCGGAGCCTGTCTTCGAACGGCGTCTCGCCGCAGTGGTTCTGCTGCAGACCAAAGCAGGCATCCTGGTCAACACTGACCTGACCCGTATTGAAGGTTTCATCAGGCAAGCCGGGACCCGGGAGTTGGTGGATCCCCTGGCCTCAGACGTTGTGAGGCCGTTGGTGGCACGGCTGGAGGGACTCGCCAAGGAACGTGCCGAACGCGTCCTGGAGCGTTGGGCTGGAGATCCGGACCCCGAGCTTCGGCACGCTGCGGCATTGGCGGCAGGCACCGCCACCCCTTGATAAGCACCAGCGACCCGCCTAGCGTTTCCCTCACCACATGCCGAAGAGGCGAGAGGCAGGTTGATCGATGAAATCGCTCTGGTTGGACCGGGAAACGCGCATCACCTCCGACCAAATCCCGGAGGAAAAGCACTTCGACACCATAGTGGTGGGCGCCGGCCTCACCGGAATGGTTGCAGCGTTGCTGTTGTCACGGTCAGGCCAGCGTGTGGTGGTTTTCGAGGCCAGAACGCTGGGTGCCGTGACCACCGGCAACACCACAGGGAAACTGAGCCTCTTGCAAGGCGGTGTACTGTCCGCTTTGCGTGGCCAGTACCCCCTGAAAGTGGTGCAGGCCTACGTGGAGGCCAACAAGTCCGGCCAAGCCTGGCTGACGCAGTACATGGAGCAGCAGGGCACTCCGTTCCAGCGCCGCACTGCGGTGACGTTCGCAACCACGGACGACGGCGGCCAGCGGCTTCGCAAAGAGGCAGCAGTTTCACGGGACGCAGGTTTGAACGTCCACTTCAGCCGTGATGCCGGCCTGCCGTTCCCCGTAGTGGAAGCGCTGGAGCTCGAAAACCAGATCCAGATCAACCCAATGGACGTGCTGGAAACCCTTGCAAGGGACCTTCGCAGGCATGGCGGCATGATCGTCGAGGATCTGCAGGTCCGGAACGTAAGTTCGGAGCAGCCCTTGGAAGTCTCCACGCAGAAGGGTACCTTCACAGCGGACACCGTGGTGCTGGCTACAGGGACTCCGATCCTGGATCGTGGCCTGTACTTTGCCAAGCTTGAGCCCAACCGGTCCTATGCAGCGGCGCTGAAGGTACCGGGAGACATACCTCAAAGCATGTATCTGTCCATCGATTCACCCACCCGGTCCCAACGCACTCAGCCCACTCCCGAGGGCGAATTGCTCCTGGTGGGCGGCTACGGGCATGCGGGTGGCCGGGCCGCGTCGCCGCAGTCGCACCTGGATGACCTGCTCGGATGGGCAACAAAGCATTACCCTGGCGCTGAAGTCACCCACACCTGGTCTGCCCAGGACTACCGGGCCACCAATCTCATGCCCTTCTTTGGCAAACTTCCCCGCGGACAGGGACGGATTTTCTTCGGCACGGGCTATAACAAATGGGGGATGAGCAACGGGGTGGCGGCAGCACTGTCCATCACCTCGGACATTCTGGGAGGCCAGTCTGATTGGGCCACCGTCATCCATCATCGTGTCACCTCGCCGAAAGGCGCGGTTGAGGGTGTCCGGCACAATACGGACGTTGCCCGCCGGATGATCGAGGACAAAGCCAAGGTCAGGAAAAACCCCGAGATCACCGACGAGACCCGCCCACCGGAGGGGACAGGCGTCGTGGGGTTGTACAAGGGTGAGCCAGCGGCCGTGTCCACTGTGGAAGGGAAAGTCTGCAAGGTCTCCGCCACGTGCACGCACCTGGGCGGCCTCCTGAGCTGGAACGATGCCGAGAAGTCCTGGGATTGTCCGCTGCACGGCTCCCGCTTCACACCAGAGGGCCAGTACTTGGAGGGGCCCGCCACCCGTCCCCTGGAAAATTCGGTCGGTAAGAAAGAGAACTAGCCCAGCCGGTCCACGCGCCGCAGGGCTTGGTCTGCAGCGCGTCGTTTTTGGGTAGCCTCCCTGACGGAACGTTTCTTCAGGGATTCCGCAGCTTCAGCGTCCCTGGTCAGGCCAATAAGTTCTGCTTCGAGCGAGGACAGGCGCTTTTTGGCATCCTCAATCTCGGACTTGAGGCGTGTTCGACGGGCCGAGAGTTCGTTGACGACATCCCAGGCTGAGGATGCCTTTGCTTCGGCCTCCGCGGCTTCCTGGTCTGCGGCGTCGAAATCTTTTTGCGCGTCCTTCAACGCTGCCCGTTGCTTGGCTGCCCGGCGATCCGCCAGCGAGGTGGCTTCTTCCTGCGGCGGCTTTTTCCCGGGCGCCGCGGCTTGGGGAGGGGGTGACTCTTTGGTACGGGACGCGGGTTCCTTCTTTGCTGCCGGTTTCGATGCGACCTCCTGTTCGGGGACAACAAGGTCCCCGGGTGCGGCCGCAGCCACCGCATCTGTGAGGTCCACTGCCTCAAAGCCGCTGCCGCTGAGTCCCCGCACCAGCCGGCCTGTGCCGACGGCGGCGGCCGCGCCAGCGTCGGCCATGGCGGCCCGGAGCGTTTGTTCCACGTCGGCTGCTGCCGCGGCACTGAGGGGCGTCCCCAGCTCGGTGGCAAGTTCCTTTGCGGCATGCACGGCCGATGTCAGCTGCCCCTGCCGCTGCTGTCCGAGCTCACGAAACGCTTCTGCGTCTCCGTCCTCCTGGGCGGTTCTGAGAGCAACGCCAAAACGCACGACGCCGTCAATTACCTCAGGCTTGTGAACGGACAGCATGTTGATGGCCCAGGCACCGGCGGCGGGTTTGGGCAGGCCGCCGATCTCCTTGGCCAGGTCCTTTTCTCCATCATCCTTGGCTTTGCGGGCCAAGGCGGTTCGTTCAGCGGTGAAGTCTTTGGGCGGCACGGCGTACAGCTCTTGGGCGGCATCGCGGAGATCCATGGACTCATCCTAGGGTTCACTGCGCCCGGTCCGGTCGACCGAATCCATAATGCGACGTTGCTTAGGGTAGCCTAAGTCGAGTGGATCAGATCATGAGTTTGCCCTTCGGCGTCGCCATCGCGGCGCTCTTCGCTATTGTCATGATCCGCGTCAACGTCACGTACTGGATAGGACGCGGTGCCGTGGCCGGGTTCGCCCACACCCGTTTCGGTAGATCCCTGGAGCGTCCCAAAGCAGCCCGCGCGCAAGTCCTCATCCAGCGGTGGGGGCCGTACGCCGTCGTACTTTCCTTCCTGACCATTGGCCTGCAGACGGCCATCAACCTTGCAGCAGGTGCTGCCCGCATGCCGCTTCGCAGATACCTGCCCGCAGCAATTGCCGGTTCGCTCATGTGGGCGTTGCTGTATGCCACCATCGGGCTGGCAGCCTTGGAAGCCTGGCTTGTGGTTGCGGCGGCATCGCCTGTGGGAGCCGGGCTGGGGGTTGCGGCATTGGCCGCCGTCATCGTCTGGGTAGTGGTGGCCCGCAAGCGTCGTTCTGCGGCCAAATCAGCGGATACAGTGGTCTGAGTTCTACTGCTGGATCGGCGAAAGGCTTGGGTTGACTACTGCATTACCGGAACTGGCGGATGGCGATTTCTACTACGAATCGTTGGGTCAGGGCCGTTACAGGTCCACCATCCATGCCCAAGGTGCGTGGAATCCGCATGAGCAACATATGGCCCCGGCGTCGGGCATCATGGCCGACGCCCTTGTAAGGCATGAGCCCCGGGACGATGTCCGTATGGCGCGGATCAGTTATGAAATCCTGGGGCTGATTCCCGGCGGCGAGTTCCAGGTCACCACCTCAACGCTGCGGCCGGGCCGGACCATTGAGCTCATCCAAGCCGAGCTCTCCGCTGGAGGCCGTGTAGCCATCCGTGCCGCTGCATGGCGCATGGTGACCAGCGACACCAGCGCGGTAGCCGCAGTTGAGGACGAGCCCATGCCGGCCCCCGACGAATGCAAGCCGTGGGAGGGTGCAAGTGTGTGGCCTGGCGGCTATATCCGTTCCTTGGAAATGCGCTTGGCGGAGGGCCACCGGCCTGGATCAGGCAAGGTGTGGATCCGCACCCCGCTTCCTCTGACCGACCATGACGACAGCTCGGATCTTGCACGGTTGATGGGTCTGGTGGATACCGCCAACGGCATCGCAGCCAGGGTCCCTCCCGGCGAAAACAGCTACATTTTTCCCAATGTTGACCTCCAGGTACACATGTACCGGGCGCCGTCCGGTGAATGGCTGGGCCTGGACAACAAAGTCTCGTTCGGAGCGGACGGCATCGGCCTGACGTCCACGGTGCTGCACGACATCAATGGGCCGTTCGGCAGGGCCGAACAGATCCTGACGTTGAGGAAGAGCTGATGCGGGCCGAAGCACCCGCGGCGCAGCTCACCGCTTACCGCCAGCTGGAATCCATGGGTGCGGCACAGGACCTGGATTTTGCTTTGGAGCTGTTGCAGCGCGCCCGCAGCGGGCAGTTGGGCCCTTCGCTTCGCCTGTACCGTCCGCAGCCAACTGTGGCGTTCGGACAAAGGGACGCGAACCTCCCTGGCTTTCCCGCGGCGGAGGAAGCCTGCAGGGAGCTGGGGTTCGAACCCCTGATCCGGAAAGCCGGCGGACGCGCGGCTGCCTATCATCAGGGGACGTTGGTCATTGACCACATTGAGCCGCATCCGGACGCGATCGTGCGCGCGAAGGCAAGGTTTTCGGAGTTTGGTGAGTTGTTGGCCGGCGCGCTTCGCAGCGTTGGTGTCCACGCCGCGGTCGGCGAGATCCCCGGGGAGTACTGCCCTGGTGAATTCAGCGTCCACGGCGAGGACCCTGATTTTCCCGCTCACAGCATCAAACTGATCGGCACTGCACAGCGGGTGGTCTCCGGTGGGTGGCTCTTCAGCTCCGTGATTGTGGTGGAAAACTCCAAGCCCATCCGTGACGTTTTGACGGCCAGCTACGCCGCGTTGGGCCTTGACTGGGATCCTGCTACCGCGGGCGCCGCCAATGACCTTCTGCCCCACCTGGATGTCCAGACCGTGGAGGATGCAGTCATCGAGGCCTACCGCGGGTACGCGGACGTCGTCGACGGCGACTTCCGGAGCCTGGTGGGATAGGGACGCGAGCCCCTGCTTTCCAGGCCCCGGAGGCTGACTCGCCTTAGGTCAGTGGCCCCGGGCGATCCACTCGTCCAGATGCGGCTTTTCCGCTCCGATGGTGGTGGAGTCCCCGTGCCCGGTGCGAACCACCGTCTCTTCCGGCAAGCTGAGCAGTTTGGTCCGGATGGAGTCGATGATGGTGGGGAAGTCGCTGTAGGAGCGTCCCGTTGCACCGGGGCCGCCCTGGAAGAGCGTGTCTCCGCTGAAGAGTGTCCCTTCGCCGGGCAAGTGGAAGGAAACGGATCCCGGCGAGTGTCCGGGCGTGTGGATGGCCTTCAAGTTGGCTCCGGCAACGGTGAACTGGTCGCCGTCCGCAATTGCGGCATCGGGGTCGACGTCCGGGAACACTGCCCGCCACAGCATCCAGTCGTCCTGGTGCAAATGGATGGGTGCTTTGGTGAGATCCGCGAATTCACCGGCTGAGCGGATGTGGTCGTCGTGGCCGTGGGTCAGCAGGATGGCTTTGACGGTGCGGCCGTTGACTGCCTGCAGGATGGCGTCAGGGTTGTGGGCGGGGTCGATGACGAGGCATTCGGAGTCGTCCCCGACGATCCAAACGTTGTTGTCGACGTCCCAGGTGCCGCCGTCGAGCGAGAACGTGCCTGATGTGACCACGTGGTCAATGGTGAGGGTGCTCATAGTTCAACCACCGATCGGAGGACGGCGCCGTGGTGCATTTTGTCGAATGCTTCTTCCACTTGGTCGATGCTGATGCGTTCGGTGACGAAGGCATCGAGGTCCAGCTTGCCCTGCTTGTAGAGGTCCACCAGCATGGGGAAGTCCCGGGAGGGAAGGCAGTCACCGTACCACGATGATTTGAGTGAACCGCCGCGGCCGAAGACGTCCAGCAAGGGCAGTTCCAGGGTCATCTCCGGCGTGGGGACGCCTACCAGGACGACGGTTCCTGCGAGGTCGCGGGCGTAGAAGGCCTGCTTGTAGGTCTCGGGACGTCCGACGGCGTCAATCACCACGTCTGCGCCGAAACCACCCGTCAGGGCGCGGATTTCCTCGACGGGGTCGCTGTTGGAGGAATCCACTGTGTGGGTTGCGCCGAGGTCCTTTGCCCGCTCGAGCTTCTTTGCGTCGATGTCGACGGCGATGATGGTGGTGGCGCCTGCGAGCGCGGCACCTGCAATGGCAGCTACGCCCACTCCGCCGCAGCCAATGACGGCAACCGAGTCGCCGCGCTTGACGCCGCCGGTGTTGAGCGCCGCGCCCAAACCTGCCATGACGCCGCAGCCGAGCAGCCCAACGGCGGCGGCATCGGCGTCGGGGTCTACCTTGGTGCATTGACCGGCAGCGACCAGGGTTTTTTCAATGAACGCACCGATGCCCAAGGCGGGTGAGAGTTCCGTGCCGTCTTCGAGGGTCATTTTCTGGGTGGCGTTGTGGGTGTTGAAGCAGTACTGGGCCTGCCCGCGGTTGCAGGCCCGGCAGTTGCCGCAGACTGCACGCCAGTTGAGGACCACGCGGTCGCCGGGGGCTACGTCGGTGACGTCGGGGCCCACTGCGCTGACCACGCCGGTGGCTTCGTGGCCCAGGAGGAACGGGAAGTCGTCGCTGATGCCACCGAGTTTGTAGTGGAGGTCGGTGTGGCAGACGCCGCTGGTGAGGATGTCCACCAGTGCTTCGCCGGGACCGGGCTCGGGAACCAGGATGGTTTCCAGGGTTGCGGGTGCGCCTTTGGAGCGGACGACGACACCTTTGACTGCGTGGACCATGGAGATGTTCCTTTCGGGCTCGCGGAGAGCGGGCCCTTAAATGCAGCAGGGCCCGCAACGGATTCCCAATCTGTCTATCACAGGTGGCAGACAGCGTGTGGATTGTTCCGTGCGGGCCCTGGAGCGCTTAGGCGTGGAGCCGGCGGTTATGCGGCGACCAGGCGCTTCTCAACCTCCGAAGCGGAGGGGTTGGTAGCCGCGGTGCCGTCGGGGAAGAGGACGGTGGGGACGGTGCGGTTGCCTCCATTGAGCTGCTCGACGAGTTCGGCAGTGCCATCCACTTCTTCGATGTTGATCTCGGTGTAGCCGATGCCCTTGGCGTCCAGCTGCTTCTTCAGGCGGTTGCAGTAACCGCACCAAGTGGTCGAGAACATGGTGATGGTGCCGGAGTCGGGAGTGAAGTCCACAGAGCTCTCCTCAGTAGTGGTGGTTTGCACGGGTAATTCGTTGTTATCAACGGTAACCTGCCCCCTGATAATTCCCGTACGGCCGGGAAGCCGGGTTACGTCACGCGCATGCGCTGGTGCGATGTGGGAGGAAAGGGCAGACTGTTGGCATGTGTGGACGTTATGTAATGGCCCGTGCGGTGGGGGATCTGCTTGCCGATTTCGACGCCGAGCTGGAGAACGAGATCGCCCTGGAAAAGTCGTGGAATGTGGCACCCACCGACGCTGTTCCGATCGTGTTGGAGCGGCTTGTCGATGACAACCTGAAGCGGCAGCTCCACGTTGCCAAGTGGGGCCTGGTGCCATCGTGGGCCAAGGATCCCAAGGGTGGCGCCCGGTTGATCAATGCCCGCAGCGAGACCCTTTTGGAAAAGCCTTCCTTCAAGAAGGCTGCTGTTGCCCGGCGGTGCGCAGTTCCGGCCGATGGCTACTACGAGTGGAAAAAGGGTGAGGGGAAGAACAAGCAGCCCTATTACGTACACCCGGGGGATGGCCAGGGCCTGGTCTTTGCCGGGTTGTATGAATGGTGGCGGGACCAGTCGGCAGCTGATGATGATCCCGGTCGCTGGCTGCTGTCCATGTCCATCCTGACGGCGGACACCCCAACCGCCGAATCTGCCCGGACGCGTCGCAGTGCTTCGGTGTTTGACGAGCTCACTGCCCTTCACGACCGGGTTCCGCTGCCCATGGACACGGAGACCATGGAAGCCTGGTTGGATCCGCGGGAGAAGGATGCTGCGGGGCTGGTGGAGATGGTCCGTTCCAAGGCGCACGACGCCGCCTCCGGGTGGACGTTGGATCCTGTGGGCAGTGCCGTGGGAAACGTCCGCAATAATTCACCGGAGCTCATTGAGCCGGTGGAAGGCCTCTTCTGACGTCAGAGTGCTTCTGTTACCGGGACCCCGGATTGGAAGTCCCGGCCGTCCGCTTCGCTGAAGCCCGTCATCACATGGCCTTTGCTGAGCCCGTGGATGGCCGACATCGGGAAGTTTCCGGTGATGACGTTGCCGGAGTGCTCTACGCCCTTGATGTCGTAGTTTTCCTCGGCGCTCAGGGAGTGGTTGAAGGAGTAGAAGGAGATAGCCTCTCCATTCATGAATTCGATGCCGAGCCTACGCTGTGAGGAGTAATCCTCACTGGCAGCAACAAGGCCCACGACGTAAGCGCCGGAGCCTGGTATGTTCCCATCGATTTCAAACCTTGCCACCAGGTTGTCGTCCGATGCCGTGATGTTGACCTGCTTCAGGAGTGCGTCATTGGTACTCATGCCACAATCCTGCTCTGTGGACCCGCTGCCGTCCACCCCTTGACTTTCATCCTTCCAGCAGGCGCTGGATGTTCCGTGCCACAGTTGCCCTGTCAATATCCTGGCCTTTGCGGGCGGTCAGAAGGTGCATGGCAAGGCCATCTCCGTAGTCGGCCACCGACTCGGCCCGTGCCCTGGCGTCGGGCACCTTCAGAAAGCCCAGAATGTGGGTCAGCCCGGCGAGCATCCGCTCGTGGCCGGCCGCTACGACCTCGGGCTGGTCCAGGGCAAACGCGAACCTCGCACGGGTGAGGTCTGCATTTTCCAGAGCCAGTCCCATGAGGGCGCCCGTGAGTTGGTCCGCCAAGGCCGCCACCGACGTCGGCGTCTCCCATCCGTCCTGCTGGAGCAGGAGGGTGTCCCGCTCTTCGACGCGGTCGACGGCGGCACTGACCAGTGCGGCGCGGTTGCGGAAATAGTTCGAGGTGGTTCCGACGGCCACGCCGGCTTGGGCGTCGACAGCCCGGTGGGTAAGTCCTTTGAGGCCTTTCGCCGCCACGACGGCGAGGGCGGCGTCGGCAAGTTCTGTTCGACGGTCCGGCATGGCGAAAGTCTAGCCTCAAACCCTATCGCCACTACAAATGTAGTAGTACAGTGTGGCCATGGAAAAAGTGGACATCATCGGCGGCGGAATTGCCGGCCTGGCGCTCGCGGGCCGGCTGGACACCGGCCGGTTCGATGTCACGGTGTACGAGCAACGGCCGGAACTGCCCACAGTAGGAACGACCCTGGCCATGTGGAGGGAAGCCCAGGGGGCCTTGTCCGAGCTGGGAATTTTGGGAGCCGCCCGGAGCAGGGGAGCCATCATCAAAGCCGGAGCGCTTCGCAGCCCCTCAGGTGAGCCCATGCTGTCCATGGAAGGGGAGGGGCTCCTTGGGGTGTCACGGCCGGAATTGTTGAGGCTGCTGGACTCTGCCGTCCCGGAAGCCGTCCGCCGGGTAACTGGGCGCGTGGACCGACTCCCGGGTGACGCATGGCTGACTGTGGGGGCGGATGGGGTCAACAGTGTGGTCCGGCAGGCTTCCTGGGGATCGCGCAGCGCCGCCAGGCCCACGCCGTTCCTCGCTGTCCGTGGAGTCATTCCAGCAACTCCGTCCACCGAAGACATTGGCGAGTACTGGGGACACGGAGAGATTTTTGGATTGGCACCCACCGGGAGCGGAACCAACTGGTACGCCTCCTTCCGTTCAGACCTCGGCCCGGAGAAAGTGGACGTTGCCCAGGCTCTTGAACTGACACGGAACCGGTATGGCCACTACTCGCCTGCGGTAAGGAAGGTTCTTTCCTTGGCGTCGCCGGACAACTCCCTGGCCCAGCGGATTTGGACCACGCCAGCCCTGGGGCGTTATGCGCGGGGCAACGTGGTGTTGCTTGGGGATGCCGCCCACGCCATGACACCCAACCTGGGCCGGGGCGCCTGCGAAGCGTTGATCGATGCCGTGACCCTGGGCAAGCTCCTCAATGAAATGCCCAGGGATGCAGCACTCGCCACCTATGGCAGAAAGCGGATACTGCGGACCCAGCAACTTCGCCTGGCATCGTCAATGATGGGCAGCATAGCCCTCGCCCAGGGAATGCAGCCCTGGCGTGATGCCCTGCTGAAGCAGGCAGGCAAGCGGGTACCCCGGTCCAAGGGGAAGGCAGGAACTTCGAAGTAGGTTTTGTCCCGACCCCGGCGTAAACTGGATTTATTCGAACATACATTCGAATATAAAATCCGGCGCAAACGAGGTGAGGATATGGGGCTGTTCAGCGAGTCCGTGGAGGTCGGCTGCACGGAAACAGGCCAGCCACGCACCGTCCACTGGAAAGGGACGCACTACACAGTCTCCAACGACCCCGTCCGGTGGTACGAGCGACGCCAATGGTGGCTGGAAGAAAGCCGCGCCCCCCTGGGTACCGGAGCAGGACTGGTGGACCACGAAATATGGCGCGTCCAACTCCACCCCCTGGATGCAGTTGCCCCAACTGCAGACCCCATCACCCTTGACCTTGTCCGCCATGTCAGCAGCGGACGATGGCGGCTCCTTCGCATCCACGACGCTGCGCCGGCACAGGCCGTAGAGCCTGACGAAGCAGCGTGAACCCTTGAGCTTCACCCACTTGCACGTCTCCACGGCCTTCAGTGCGCACTATGGCGTCTCCTGGCCCGACGAACTCGCCAAAACAGCCGCAGCAGACGGCGCCACGGCGCTCGCCTGCACGGACCGCGACGGTCTGTACGGCACCATCAAACACCTCAAAGCCTGCATGGACGCCGGTATCGATCCCATCGTCGGTGTGGACCTGGCTGTATTCGATGACGACGGCGACCACCGCACCCAGGTCGCGGGCCGCGTCGTCGTCCTCGCCCACGGAAACAACAACGGCGCCGGCTACCGGGCGCTCTGCCGCCTCATTTCCGACGCCCACGCACGCACCTCAGGCAAGGCCGGGGGAGCGATCCCCGCCGCAGTCACCCGTGGCGAACTGGCCTCAAGGACACTTGACCCCCACACCCTCAAACCCGTGCTGACAGTCATGATCGGACCGGACTCAGATGTGGGTCAGGCCATGGGAGGCAGAAAATACCTCCGGCCAAGAACACTCTTCAAACAATGGATCGACGCAATGCCGCCCGGCACCATCGTCACCGAAGTAGTCACCCACCTCAGCGCCCCTGGAGAACCGCTCAGCACCGCACACGCCGTGCGCATGCTCAAGCTCGCACTCGAATACAACATCCCAGCCGTCCTCAGCAACGCCGTGCGCTACTGTGCCCAGGACGGCGCAGCCACCGCGGACGTCCTGGACTCAGCCCGCACCCTCAAATCCCTCCCCGAACTCTCGGCAGCGCCCATGCTCCAACCAACAGGCCAAGGCTGGCTGAAAAACGCACACCACATGCACCAACTCGGCAAAGAAATCATGGCCGCGGCAGGGCAAGGAAAAGCGGACCTCCACAAACTGCTCGCCAACACCGAAGCGCTCGCTGACAAATGCCGCATCAACCCCATTCTGGACATGGGGTGGAAGAAACCCGTGGTTCCCGAAGCCTCCATCATCGGCATCGACTGCGACCCCATGGTGGAACTCACCCAGCGCTGCCAGTCCGGTATTACCAGAAGGTTCCCGGGCATCGCCGGACAAGCAGAAAAGCAGCTGCGCTCGCGGTTGGAGCATGAACTCGGCATCATCGCCCGGCTGGGTTTTGCCCCCTACTTCCTCACCGTTGCCGAGGTATCCAGGATGATCCTTGATATGGGCGTCAGGGTTGCTGCTAGGGGATCCGGTGCGTCCAGCCTGGTGAACTACCTGATCGATATCAGCCAGGTGGACCCGATCCGTCACGACCTCATCTTTGAACGATTCCTGTCAGGCCGCCGGTCCACCCTGCCCGACATTGATTTAGATGTTGAAAGCGCAGAAAGGCACAACGTCTATCGAAAGATTTTTGACCGCTTCGGAGCCGAGCGCGTCACCCTCATGAGCATGCAGAACGGATACAGGGCAAGGGGAGCTGTCCGGGACGCAGGCCTGGCGCTGGGAATGGATGATGGCGAGATCGGTGAAATTGCCAAACAGTTGTGGAGATTTTCAGCCCGCAAATTCCGTGAAGCACTGGTTGAGAAACCGGAACTACGCTCCTTTGCAGGCCGGGTTGAGCAAGGAGGCCTGGAAGAAAACCAGCAACTGGATCTCTTGGTGGACCTTACCGAAAGGTTGGACCGCTTGCCACGGCATATCTCCATGCATCCGTGTGGAGTGATTTTGGGAGATGCGACCCTCCTGGACCGCACCCCTGTGCAGCCCAGCGGATTGGGATTGCCCATGAGCCAGTTCGACAAACACGATATGGATCCCATGGGAATGCTCAAGCTCGATGTCCTGGGCGTGCGAATGCAAAGTGCCATGGCTTTTGCTGTCCGGGAAGTCATTCGCCTTCATCCCTCCAAAGCTGAAGTAGTGGCCGCCGGACGTCATCCTGTGGAACCTGGAGGAACAGGTCCGGACTATATTGCCGACGATGGCAGGATCGATCTCAATGCTGTCCCCTTCGACGACGAACCCACCTATGAGTTGATCCGCAGCACCCACACGCTGGGTTGTTTCCAGATTGAGTCCCCGGGACAGCGGGAGCTCATTGGAAAGATGGCACCCCGGGAATTCAACGACCTCATCATCGATATATCGCTCTTCAGGCCCGGGCCCATGAAATCAGATATGGTGCGGCCCTTCCTTGAGCACAGGCACGGGTTTGCTCCGGAGATCTATCCTCATCCGGACCTGAAGCCGGTTTTGCAGGAAACCCATGGGGTCACCGTGTTTCATGAGCAGATCCTGAAGACGTTTGATGTCATGACCGGATGCGGACTGGCAAGGGCGGATGAATTCCGCAGGGCTCTGGGAGATGAAGTACATGAGCCTGGAGTGGAGAGCTACTTCCGCCGGGAAGCCATCAGGAATTACCCGCCCGAGGTGGTAGACAAGGTCTGGGGAACCCTGAAGGCCTTCGGCAGTTTTGGCTTTTGCAAAGCACACGGTGCTGCCTTTGCCGTGCCCACCTACCAGTCGGCTTGGCTCAAGACCCATCATCCCGAGGCCTTCCTTGCAGGGTTGTGGGAACACGATCCCGGGATGTATCCCAAGCGACTCCTGGTAGCCGAAGCACGCAGGCTGGGTATCCCCATCCTCCCCTTGGACATCAACCGCAGCCATGCAGAATACCGTGTGGAGAAGATCCAGCAAGGTCCCCATCAAGGCAAACTTGGCATCCGCCTGAGCCTAACGGGAATTTATGGGCTGTCAGGGGCTGAGCTGAAAAGGATTGTGTCAGGCCAGCCCTACGATTCCCTGGCAGACCTGCGGGCCCGTGCGAGGGTGAGCAAGCCCAACATCAAGAGGCTTGCCCAACTTGGCGCATTTGATGCCCTCCATCAAGACTCCGGTGGAAAAGCCAACCGGGCAGACCTTGTGCAACACCTGCAGGCACTCCAAAGCAGTCCCACCAAAAAAGCCATCGACGTTATTGAGGGGCAGTTGTCCTTTGCCTTGGGTGATGTTGAGCTAAGGAACCTGGCACCTGAACTTCCTGAACCCTCCATGGTGGACAACGTCAGGGCAGAGCTTGACTTGATGGCCGTCGATGTCAGCGAGCACCTCATGGACAGCCACCGGCCCTTGTTGGACAAGCTGGGTGTCACTACCGCGGATCAGCTCCTCGGTCTCCGCAATGGCACAGAAGTGTTGGTGGCAGGGGTAAGGATCGCAACCCAGACCCCGCCAATGCGCGGCGGTAGGCGCGTGGTCTTCATCAGCATCGATGACGGCACTGGCTGCGTGGATTCTGTCTTCTTCCATGAGGCCCAGGAAGAATCCGGGCCCCTGCTGTTTGGGACACGGTTGCTGCTGATCCGTGGAACCACCAGGCGGACAGGTCCCAAAGGCATCAGCCTCAGCGCCACCAAAGCCTGGGACCTGAGCCGGCCTGAAACATTGCCCTTTACCGAGCTCCTGCCTGCCGGGGGCGATCCACCGGATGAATACACCCATCGAGGTGCTCTTCATGGCATCTCCAGGAACCTTGCCATCACTGGTTTGGGAAGCTGATGGACGGCTGCTTCAGGCGTCGGCGCGCTGCTTTGGCCGCCCCCGCGGAAGCAGATACGATTGACGGTGGCTGGCTGTGGTCCCCGTACGCCACAAGCTATGAAGCCTTAACCATGAATAGGAGACACCCGTGTCAGATGCCCAACAGATCACCCTCATCGTCGATGGCGAAGAGACCAAGGTGACGGAAGGGACGACCGGCGCGGAACTCTTCTTCGAGCGCCGCGACGTCGTTGTAGCCCGTGTCAATGGCGTTTTGAAGGACCTTGACCAGGTCCTCACTGAAGGCGCAGACGTCGAAGGCGTCACCATCGATTCCCCTGATGGACTCAACGTCCTCCGCCACTCCACCGCCCACGTTATGGCACAGGCAGTGCAGCAGTTGCGCCCCGACGCCAAGCTCGGCATCGGCCCGTACATCACTGACGGCTTCTACTTCGACTTCGACGTCGCTGAGCCGTTCACCCCGGAGGACCTGCGGACCCTGGAAAAGATGATGCAGAAGATCATCAACCAGAACCAGAAGTTCGTCCGCCGCGTGGTCACTGAAGAAGAAGCCCGCCAAGCGATGGCCAACGAGCCCTACAAACTGGAGCTGTTGGGCAAGAAGAACGACGCAACCGACGCCGCGGAAGGCGTCAACGTTGAGGTCGGCGCCGGCGACATCACCATTTACGACAATGTGGACCGTAAGAGTGGCGAGAGCATCTGGTGCGACCTTTGCCGCGGTCCCCACCTGCAGAACACCAAAATCATCTCCAATGCCTTCGCTCTGACGCGTTCTTCGGCGGCCTACTGGCTGGGCAACCAGAACAACCAGCAGCTCCAGCGCATCTACGGAACCGCCTGGCCCACCAAGGAAGCCCTCAAGGCCTACCAGGAGCGGATTGCCGAAGCCGAACGGCGCGACCACCGCAAGCTTGGCGTGGAACTTGACCTCTTCTCCTTCCCGGACGAGCTGGGATCCGGCCTTCCGGTGTTCCACCCCAAGGGCGGCATCATCCGCAAGGCCATGGAGGACTACTCCCGCCAGCGCCACGTGGATGCCGGCTACGAGTTCGTCTACACACCGCACATCACCAAGGGTCACCTTTACGAGGTCTCCGGACACCTTGACTGGTACAAGGACGGTATGTTCCCGGCCATGCAGGTGGACGCCGAATTCAACGAAGACGGCACCGTGCGCAAGCCGGCCCAGGATTACTACCTGAAGCCGATGAACTGCCCCATGCACAACCTGATCTTCCGCTCCCGCGGCCGGTCCTACCGCGAACTTCCGCTGCGCCTGTTCGAATTTGGATCGGTGTACCGCTACGAAAAGTCCGGCGTTGTGCACGGCCTGACGCGCGTCCGTGGCATGACACAGGACGATGCCCACATCTACTGCACCCGCGAGCAGATGAAGGACGAGCTCACAACTACGCTGAACTTTGTCCTGGGCCTCCTCAAGGACTACGGCCTGGATGACTTCTATTTGGAGCTATCCACCAAGAACGAAGAAAAGTTCGTTGGTGACGACGCTGCCTGGGAGGAAGCCACCCGCACGTTGTCCGAGGTTGCCGCTGCCTCAGGTTTGGAACTGGTGCCGGATCCGGGTGGAGCTGCCTTCTACGGTCCCAAGATCTCCGTCCAGGCGAAGGATGCCCTCGGCAGGACCTGGCAGATGTCCACCATCCAGCTGGACTTCAACCTGCCCGAGCGTTTCGAGCTCGAGTACCAGGCTGCGGACGGAACCCGCCAGCGGCCCGTCATGATCCACCGCGCACTGTTCGGATCCGTGGAACGCTTCATGGGCGTCCTCACCGAGCACTACGCCGGCGCTTTCCCGGCCTGGCTCGCTCCCGTCCAGGTGGTGGGCATTCCGGTGGCCGAGGCATTCAACGACTACATGTTCGACGTCGTGGGCCAGCTCAAGGCTGCCGGCATCCGGGCCGAAGTGGACATTTCCTCGGACCGCTTCCCCAAGAAGATCCGCACGGCCAGCAAGGACAAGATTCCCTTCGTCCTGATTGCCGGAGGTGAGGATGCCGAGGCGGGCGCAGTTTCATTCCGCTTCCGTGACGGCAGCCAGGACAACGGCGTGCCCGTGGCCGAGGCGGTCCGCAGGATTGTGGACGCCGTCAAGAACCGCGAGAGCTGACGGAACGGACGCAGAGACGGTGCAGGAGAACACAGGCGCGGCAGCTGGGATTCCGGACGACGCCGACGTAACCGATGATTTCGGACTGGCGGGCGTGCCGGACGCATTTCAGCGCCTGTGGACTCCGCACCGCATGGCCTACATCAAGGGCGGGCAGGATCAATTCAAGAACAAGGACGACTGCCCGTTCTGTGTGGGACCCGCGCGCTCGGACGAGGAATCCCTGATCGTGTACCGGGGGAGGACCTGCTATGTGGTCCTCAACCTTTTCCCGTACAACCCGGGGCACCTGTTGATTTGTCCCTACCGCCACGTGCCCGATTACACGGACATCACTGTGGAAGAGACTGCCGAATTCGCCGAACTCACACAGACCGCCATGAGGGTCTTGAGGAAAGTATCCAACCCCAGCGGCTTCAACCTGGGCATGAACCAGGGCGTTACCGGTGGCGCAGGAATCGCCGCGCATCTTCACCAGCACGTAGTCCCACGCTGGGGCGGGGATGGCAACTTCTTCCCGATCATCGCCCAGACCAAGGCCATCACGCAGACATTGGACGAAGTCCGCAAGCTCGTGGCCGAAGCCTGGCCGGGGGGAGTCGAATGCTGAATAGGCATGCGCGCGGCTTTTTCACATCACTTTTCACACCCCTTGCCCGTTGGCTCCTCAAGATCGGGGTTTCCCCTGACGCAGTGACCATGGCAGGTACGGCGGGCGTGATCCTGGGCGGCTTGGTGCTGTATCCGCTCGGCCACCTGTGGTGGGGCTCTGTAGTGGTGGCGTTCTTCGCCTTCTCCGACGTCGTTGATGGCATCATGGCGCGGCTCCAAGGCAGGAGTGGCGGCTGGGGCAATTTCCTGGATTCCACCCTGGACCGTCTGGCTGATGGCGCGATCTTTGCCGGCATCACCATCTGGTTCTTCACCCATGGCGAGGATCCCGCGATCGGAACTGCCGCCGTCGTCTGCCTTGTCCTTGGCATGGTTGTCTCCTATGCCAGGGCAAAGGCGGAGTCCTTGGGATATCAGGCCAGCGTTGGCATCGCTGAGCGGGCCGAGCGTTTGGCGTCCGTTCTGCTCATCACCGGCCTGACCGGATTGGGGCTTCCGCCCGTGGTGCTGTTCGGGACCTTGATCCTGCTGGCGCTGGCCAGCGTTGTCACCATCATCCAGCGGATGTCCACCGTGCACCGGCAGGCCATGGCCGAGGCCGACGGTACTGCTGCGGGCTAGCGGCTAACAAGCCGCCTGTCCGCAGGGAACTGGCATACGACCAAACTCGTCCCCCGCGGGTTGTGCACCTGTCCTACCACGGCGTCCTTTGTTGCCCGTCGGAGCGGTAATGAATGTACTCCCACCATGGAACGTGCGACTACTATTACTAGTACTTGGTCACCTTGACCTGAAAACCCGGTGTGCTCTGATTGCGGTCGTGTGGCTGCGCGTGCCTCCGGCAAATAGGTCGTTTATCTACCCATAGGGGTTTTTGTGTCTACACCAGATGTAAGCAACGAAGCCGGTTCGTCCGCGAACAGCGTCACGGGCAGCAGCCGCGTTAAGCGGGGCATGGCTGAGATGCTCAAGGGCGGCGTCATCATGGACGTCGTTAACGTCGAGCAGGCCCGCATCGCCGAGGATGCCGGTGCCGTCGCCGTCATGGCGCTCGAACGTGTCCCGGCCGATATCCGCGCCCAGGGCGGCGTGTCCCGCATGTCCGATCCCGACATGATCGATGCCATCATCGCCGCCGTGTCCATCCCGGTCATGGCCAAGGCCCGCATCGGCCACTTCGTCGAAGCCCAGGTCCTGCAGTCCCTCGGTGTTGACTACATCGACGAGTCCGAGGTCCTGACCCCGGCGGACTACATCAACCACATCGACAAGTGGAACTTCACCGTCCCCTTCGTCTGTGGTGCCACCAACCTCGGTGAGGCATTGCGCCGCATCAACGAGGGCGCGGCGATGATCCGTTCCAAGGGCGAAGCCGGTACCGGTGATGTTTCCAACGCCACCGGGCACATGCGCAAGATCCGTTCCGAGATCGCCAAGCTCGCCGCCCTTCCCGAGGACGAGCTGTACGTTGCGGCCAAGGAATTGCAGGCCCCGTACGAGCTGGTCAAGGAAGTTGCCGCCACCGGCAAGCTGCCCGTGGTGCTGTTCACCGCTGGTGGCATCGCTACCCCGGCTGATGCTGCGATGATGATGCAGCTCGGCGCCGACGGTGTGTTCGTTGGTTCCGGTATCTTCAAGTCGGGCAACCCGGCAGAGCGCGCCGCCGCCGTCGTAAAGGCCACCACGTTCCACGACGATCCGGATGTCATCGCCAAGGTCTCCCGCGGCCTGGGCGAAGCCATGGTGGGCATCAACGTCGACGACATTCCCCAGCCCCACCGCCTCGCAGAACGCGGCTGGTAAGAGTTAACCGTACGGCGGCGGCCGGTCACCTTCCGAGGTGACCGGCCGCCGTCGTTTCTATTCCAGTCCCCGTCGTTTCAGGAGGGGTTCCAGTTCTGCGTCGCGGCCCCGGAACGCCCGGAAGGACTCCAGGGGATCACGGCTGTTGCCCCGCGAGAGGAGTTCGGATCGGAAATGGGCGCCGTTGGCCCGTGTCAGGCCGCCGTTCTCCTTGAACCATTCCACAGTGTCCGCATCCAGTACTTCGCTCCAAATGTAGGAGTAGTAGCCGGCTGCGTAGCCCGCGCCGGCAAAGATGTGCTGGAAGTAGCCGGTCCGGTACCGCGGTGGAATCAGCGGATGGGCAACGCCGGCCCCGGCAAGGGCCTTGGCTTCGAACGCAATGACGTCCTCTGGAACGTCCGCCTCAGCCAGCACGTGCCAGGCCAGGTCCAACAGGGCAGCTGCAAGGTACTCGGTGGTGGCGAATCCTTCGCCCCACAGCAGTGAGTCATTGAGTTTGTCCACGGTGGCCTGGGGGAGGGGTTCCCCGGTGGAGTAATGACGGGCGTAGTTGGCCAGGACTTCGGGCCACATGATCCACATTTCGTTGACCTGCGACGGGTACTCCACAAAGTCCCGGGGAACGGATGTGCCGGAGAAGCGCGGGTAAGTGACCTCGGAAAACAGCCCGTGCAGTGCATGGCCGAACTCATGGAATACGGTGCGGACCTCGTCGAGGGTCAACAACGTGGGCTCGCCGGGAGCAGGTTTGGTGATGTTGAGGTTGTTGATCACCACCGGCTTTGTTCCCAGCAGGCTGGACTGTTCCACCAGGGAATTCATCCACGCGCCACCACGCTTTGAAGCACGGGTGTAGTAGTCGCCCAGGAACAGTCCGATTCCGTGCCCGTCCTCGTCACGCACTTCCCAGATGCGCACGTCCGGGTGGTAGCCATTAAGGTCGGACCGCTCGCGGAAGGTGATGCCGTACAACTGGGTGGCAGCATGGAAGACGCCGTCTGAGAGGACACTTTCCAAACTGAAATAGGGGCGCAGCGCTTGCTCGTCAACTTCGAACTTCTCCTTACGGACCCTGGCGGAGTAGTAGGCCCAGTCCCATGGCTCCAGGTCATGCCCGGCGGAAGCGGCCAAGGCCTCGGCCTCGGATTGCGCGTTCCGGACCGCGGCAGGGGCCAGCCGGCCAAGCATGGCCTCCACATCGCCGAAATGTGGTGCGGTCTGTTGGTCCACTACAAGCTCGGCATAATTCGTGAAACCCAGAAGGCGTGCCTTCTCCGCGCGCAGCCGGACAGTAGCAGACACGAGGTCCCGGACGTCCATGTCCCCACCGCTGATGCCGCGTGCCAGGGATGCTTCATACAAACGACGCCGGATGGCCCGGTTCTCCAGCGACGCGATAGCGGGCTGGTTGCTGGGCTGGATGAGTGTCAGCAGGTACTTGCCGTCGTGCCCTGCCGCTTTTGCTGCCTCGCTGGCCCCCGTGACGTCTTCGGCCGGCAGCCCGGCCAGGTCTCCGGCGTCGTCGAGCAGGAGCGCAGCGGACTTCATGCCGTCCTTGACCCGCTGGCCGAATTCGGTTCCCAACCGCGAGAGTTCTGCGTTGACATCCCGCAGGCGTTGTTGTCCAGGGGCATCAAGCTGGATCCCGGACTGCCGGAACTCCTTCAGGTATTCTTCGACCAACCGGGAGGATTCCGGGTCGAGATCGGAGACGTCGATAGCGGCGAACCGTTCATACAGGGCACGGTTCATGTACACGGCGTCCTGGTGCGCTGAGAACTTGGGTGACAACCCGGTCTCCAGGGCCTTGATGTCATCGGAGGCATCGGCCGAAACCACAGTGAAAAACGCTGCAGCAGCCCTGTCCAGAAGGAGCCCGGAGCGTTCCATGGCCACGGCCGTATTCTGGAAGGTTGCCGGTTCGGGGTTGTCCGTGATGGCTTGGATGTCCTGCAGGTGGCTGGCCAAACCGGCATCGACAGCTTCGGCGTAGTGCCCAGGGGTGAGGCTGGCGAACGCCGGAAGTCCATACGGCAGGGGGCTGGGGCTCAGGAGGGGATTGGTCATGAAGTGACTCTTTCACGTAAGAATCGTGTCCTCAAGAGCGGCACGCCCGGGCGTGCAGCTCATCCGCCGTAGGATGAAAACCATGGGGAACATCACATCTGCGGCAGAACGGATCCGTCGTTCACGGGCCATGCTCGTGACAATCACCGCGTTGGCTGCATTGTCACTGGGCGCCTGTGGCGTCATTGCCGAGACTGATAACCAGGACCGCAGCGCGGCGGCCTCTGCTCCCGCGTCGGAGTCCCCAAAGCCAACCCGCACTCCGGCGCCTAACCCCACTCCCGGCAAAGGCCCAGCGTGCCCCGCACTTCGTTGCACCTCCATCACCGTGACCGGCGACATGCTGGTCCACACCCAGTTATGGCAACAGGCAAGGGCCGACGCCGCGGCGGCCGGCCTTCCCGGGTACACATTCGTGCCCCTCCTTGAAGGACAGCGGCGCTATATCCGCAACAGCGACCTCGCCATCTGTCATCAGGAAACACCGGTGGCGACGCCCGAAGGGCCCTTCTCGGCCTATCCGTCCTTCAACGTCCCGCCGCAGATCATCACCGCCTCCAAGGAGGTTGGCTACCAGGCCTGCACCACGGCCAGCAACCACACCATTGACCGAGGGACCGACGGGCTTCTGCGGACACTCGATGCCCTGGACGCAGCCGGACTCAAGCACACAGGCTCCTACCGGACCGAAGCGGAGTCCAAGGAAATCCTGATGCTCCAAACGGAGGCTGCCAAGGTGGCAGTCATCATCGGTACCTACGGCCACAACGGCCAGATCCCCGAGTACCCGTGGCTGGTGGACGAGCTTGATCCCGCAGCCATGATCGCCAAGGCAACGCAAGCCAAGGCGTTGGGAGCGGACATCGTCCTGGGAGTAATGCACGCAGGCGACGAATATGCCAGCGAAGCCAATGCCCAGCAGCAGGACGTTGCGCACGCGTTGGTGGACAGCGGGCAGTTCACCATGATCTACGGGCACCACACACACTCTGTGCTGCCGATCGAAAACTACAAGGGCACGTGGATTGTGTACGGACTGGGCAACGGTGTCACCGAGCTGTCGCCCTGGTACGTACTCAATAACGAAGGGCTGCTGGTGAGGGCCCAGTTCAGCCAGAACGCCGCGGGTGCGTGGACCGCTTCGGACCTTGCATGGGCACCGTCGGTGATTGTCCGCGATCCCTACCGATGGTGCTCAGTGGCCAGCGACGCTCCACAAGGAGTCTGCGCATCACCGGCAGCCGACGCTGCCACTTACCAACGAACCAAAGAAGTGGTTGAGTCCATGGGCGCCGCGACGGCAGGCGCGCATGAACTGCTGATCACCAAGGAGAAGTAGCGCCTACCGCGGCCGGCGGGCGGCGTGTTCGCGCGCGAGGCGGGCGTAGTCGTCGTCGGGCTTGCCCGGTATGAAGGTGCCGTACTTGCGCTCGGCCGCCGTTCGGATGAGGAAGTCGGCTATCGCGGGGTTCTTCGGCAGCAATGAGCCATGCAGGTAACTGGCCACCACATTGTTGTAGCGCGCACCTTCGTGCCCGTCCTTGCTGTTGTTACCGGCACCTTTGGTGACGGTCCCAAGAGGTTCGACGCCGGGACCCAAGGTGGTCTGTCCGCTGTGGTTTTCGTAGCCCAGAATGTCGCCGAACTCGGTGGACTTCATGATCACGTTTCCAATAAGCCGCTCATCCGTGCCGTGGGTTTCGACGTCGAGGATGCCGATTCCGGGAATGATCGGTCCAGCGCTGGTTTTGAAGAACTTGCCGAAAAGCTGGTAGAGGCCGCAGATCACCAGCATGGGGGCACCGCCATCAGCCAGTTCCCGGAGGTGCTCCGCCCGTGCCTGCAGGTCGTCCTGGATGACAAGCTGTCCGCTGTCCTGTCCGCCTCCACCGACCACAATGTCAATGTCCTCGGGAAATTCGTCACCCACGTTGTACTCCAGCAGCTCCGGTGTGTAGCCGTGCCACTTGATGCGCTGCTGGAGGACCAGGGCGTTGCCCCAGTCGCCATAAATGTTCATCTCGCGGGGGTAGAGCTGGAGGACGCGGAGGGTCCCCTTCCCGGGCTGTGGCGATTCGGGCTGTGTCTGCGGCGTTGGCTGTACTTCCGAGGTCATGAGACCACCTCAACTATGGTGATTTTGGCGAGTTCGCGACGGATCGCGAGCATGGAGGTGTACGTGCAGAAAATTCGTTTGGGTTTGCCGCGGGAGCCGTTGATGAAGGTGCGCAGAGCGGCGGTGACGTCCGGTTCCACCACGCCGAAGGGCACTTCGTCGTACTGCAGCCGCAGCGCCATGTCGTAGGCGCGGACGCCCGTGAGGACTTCCACGCCATCCTCGCGCAATGACTCGAACTCCACGTCCCAAAGCCAGGACATGTCCCTGCCGTCCGCGTAGTTGTCATTGATGGCAATCATGGTGGCGTACCCACCGGCAGGGAAGGACTTGAGCCCGAGCCGGAATCCACTGGGGTTTTTCACCAGGACAAGTTCCAGGGGTTGACCATCCACGGTGAGGCTTTCGCCGCGGCCAAAGGCGGGAGCTACTTCACCCAGGGCTTTGACAAGTTTGGGAGTGTCCACGGGGCCGGTGCCGAGGACCGCGCGCGCCAGCGACAAGGCGGCAGCAGCGTTGAAGATGTTGTAGACCCCACGCAACTTCATCGCGGTACTGACGGTTTCGCCGTCGAACTCGAAATCGGCGTCCTGCGCGCCCACCCGGCGGAGCACGACGTCGGCGTCCGGCAGTTCTACCGGCTCGCCTTCCGCAGCGGCCACCGGAGTTCCCGACGGCGACGGGCCGGAGCCGGTGGTTCGCATTTCGTCGTCGTTCGGGAAAGTGCTGCGCAGCGATTCATCGAGGCCGAAGTACCGAACGGCGGGGTGGTGAAGTGCATCAACGTCGTGAAGGACCTTCGCGATCCGGGCCACGCGGGGATCTTCACGGTTCAGGATCACAGTATCCGTGGTTCTGGAGGCGATGTGCTCCAGTAAGCGGGCAGTCTTATCGATTTCGCCAAAGCGGTCCAATTGGTCACGCAGGACATTGAGCAGGAGGCTGAACCGGGGCTCAACCTTGTTGACGAAATGCACGGCATGCGCTTCGTCGAGTTCCAGGATGGCGATGTCGGCATCGAGCCGTCCGCGCCAGTCAACTTCGCCGAGGAGGGAGGCGGCCACGCCACGGGTGAAGTTGCTGCCGGAACGGTTGGTGAAGACCTTCAGGCCTTGGCTTTCGAGGAGTTCCACCACCATCTTGGTGGTGGTGGTCTTGCCGTTGGTGCCACTGACCACGGCCACGCCGTGGGGGAGTGAGGCCAGCGTTCGCTGCATGAAGCCGGGGTCGATTTTCTCAACCACCAGGCCGGGAAAAGCTGATCCTCCGCCCCGAAGCCGGGACAGTGTGCGGACCAGCTTGCCGAGGGGGACGCTGAAGGAAAGCATGCTCTGTAATATATCCCAGTCATGGCATGGAACCCGGACTGACGGGACTCCCCGGTGGTCGCAGAAGACGCCGCGGCAGGCGCAGCGCACTATGATGGATCAATGACCAACCCCCTTTCCGACGCTTCATCGCGCGTGGGTTCAGGACTCAGGATCGGCGTTCTGGCACTCCAGGGCGACTTCCGCGAGCACATCCACGCTGTGGAGGCCGCTGGAGCCGCCGGCGTGGGCATCCGCCGTCCGTCCGAGCTGGACGATGTTGACGGCCTGATCATCCCCGGCGGCGAATCCACCACCATCGACAAACTGTCACGGATTTTCGAACTGCGCGATCCGATTCAAAAGCGCATCGCAGACGGGCTTCCCGTGTACGGCTCCTGCGCCGGAATGATCCTGCTGGCCGATGAGATCGCCGATCCCGCCAAGGACCTTAACGGAAATCCCCAGCAGACTTTCGGCGGCCTGGACATCACTGTGCGCCGGAACGCTTTTGGGCGCCAGCGTGAATCCTTCGAAACGGATCTCGATTTCAAGGGCCTGGACTTCAGCGCCGGGGAGTCCGGCGTGGATCCCGTTCACGCTGTCTTCATCCGCGGTCCCTGGGTGGAACGGGTAGGTCCGGACGTCGAAATCCTGGCGCAGGTTGATCCCGACCACGCCAGCCACACAGCTGCTTTGCACGGAGTGGCTAGAATTGTTGCAGTGCGCTCCGGCCACCTGCTGGCCACCTCTTTCCATCCGGAAGTGACTGGGGAGAAGCGCGTGCATGAACTCTTTATTCGAATGATCAGAGGAGAAGCGTAAAGCATGTCAGGCCACTCCAAATGGGCGACCACCAAGCATAAGAAAGCCATTATTGATGGCAGGCGTGCAAAGTCGTTCGCAAAACTGATCAAGAACATTGAAGTTGCTGCCCGAATGGGAGGTCCGGACCTCGCCGGCAACCCCGGCCTGGAATTGGCGGTCACCAAGGCAAAGAAGACCTCGGTACCCAACGACAACATTGACCGCGCCATTAAGCGTGGTGCCGGCCTCACTGGTGAGGTAGTCGACTACACGGAAATCATGTACGAAGCACGCGGTCCGCAGGGCTCTGCTCTGCTGATCGAATGTCTGACGGACAACAAGAACCGGGCAGCTTCGGAAGTCCGCCTTGCCATTTCGCGCAACGGCGGCACCATTGCCGACCCCGGTTCGGTCAGTTACCTCTTTGCCCGCAAGGGTGTTGTGGTCCTGCCGAAGAACGGCCTCAGCGAAGACGACATCCTGATGGCTGTCCTGGAAGCTGGCGCTGAGGAAGTGAAGGACAGCGGCGAGAACTGGGAAATCCACTCCGAGCCCTCGGACCTCCAGGCCATCCGCGACGCCCTTAAAGACGCCGGCATCGACTACGAAACTGATGAGGCCGAATTCGTTCCGTCCATGCAGGTGGAACTCGATGTCGATGGTGCCAGGAAGTTCATGAAGCTCGTCGATGCACTGGAAGACCTGGACGACGTCCAGAACGTCTACAGCAATGCGGACTTCAGCGAGGAAGTGCAGGCTGCCCTCGACGCCGACTAGGCGGGGCAGCTACCAATGTTGATTTCAACCAGGAAGGCCCGGACTTGACTCTTCGCGTATTGGGAGTCGATCCGGGCCTTACCCGTTGCGGCATCGGCGTAGTCGATATTGAGCGGAACCGAAGGGCTACCATGGTGGCCGTCGGAGTGGTGGGGACCTCCGCCGACCAGACCCTGGACAAGCGCCTGCTGGTGATTGCCGAAGCGATCGATGAATGGCTGGACCGGCACGAGCCGGACGTCGTCGCCGTCGAACGCGTTTTCTCCCAGCTGAACGTCAGTACGGTAATGGGTGTCGCCCAGGCGTCAGGCGTGGTGATCGCTGCGGCCGCCCGCCGTGGTATCCCGGTGGCCCTGCACACTCCCTCTGAGGTCAAAGCGGCAGTGACCGGCAGTGGCACGGCCAACAAAGATGCTGTCACCAAACTCGTGACCAAGATCCTGCGCCTGGACGCTCCACCCAAGCCGGCGGATGCTGCAGACGCCCTTGCCCTCGCCCTGACCCACGCATGGCGGGCAGGCAACGGTATGGGCGCAGCGGGTGGATCCTCCAGTGCCGGTTCGCTGACTCCGGCGCAGAAGGCCTGGGCCGACGCGGAAGCCAAAGCGCGCCGCGCACGGTGATTCCCCGCCGTCCTTGCTAGGGTATTCGTAGATATGTTCGGATAGTCCGCTTGGGCCGCAATCATTCAGGAGCCGGGTCTTGATCAGTTTTCTCCGTGGAACCGTAGCCCACGTGGGTTTGTCCACCGCCGTCATTGACCTCAACGGGGCGGGTATGAGCGTCTTTGCCACCCCCCAAACCCTGAGCCACCTCAAAGTTGGAACCGAAGCCAAGCTCTTCACGTCCATGATCGTCCGTGAGGATTCCCTCACGTTGTTCGGTTTCGCGGATGATGACGAACGTGAAGTCTTCGACGTCTTGCTCAGCGTCAGCGGAGTGGGGCCGAGGCTGGCACTGGCCGTCCTGGCCGTGCACGAGCCTGAAGCAATCCGTGTGGCAGCGCACACCGGTGATGGCAAGGCGTTCACCAAGGTCCCCGGAATCGGGCCCAAGGTGGCCGGCCGGATCGTCCTGGAACTCGCGGGCAAACTGGTTCCGCATGGCACCGGCTCCGCAACCACTGCTGCCCAGACTGCCACCAACGCCGAGTGGAAGCCCCAGGTAGTCGCTGCCATGACCAGCCTGGGATGGTCCGAGAAGGACGCTACGGGCAGCATCGACAAAGCCATGGCCGACTCTCCGGAACTGGTGGAGGCCGGTAACGTGGCCCAGATCCTCCGCGCCACACTGCGGTGGCTGGGCCAGGACGGCGCACGCGCCGGCAACCGCGTAGGCAGCCGTGGCTGAGCAGTCACTGGTCAACGGGGGAGAGGAACCGGAAGAGCGGGTCATCGAGGCCGCACTCCGTCCTAAGAACCTGCATGATTTTGTCGGCCAGCATCGCGTCCGTAAGCAACTGGCCCTCGTCCTCGAGGCCTCAAAGATGCGCGGACGCAGTGCCGACCACGTCTTGATGTCCGGCCCACCGGGCCTGGGCAAGACAACTCTGGCCATGATCATTGCGGCAGAAATGAACGCGCCCCTGCGTATCAGCAGTGGTCCTGCCATCCAGCATGCCGGAGACCTCGCCGCCATCCTCTCCTCCCTGTCCGAGGGAGAGGTCCTGTTCCTGGATGAAATCCACCGGATGTCCAGGCCGGCAGAGGAAATGCTCTATATGGCCATGGAAGACTTCCGGGTGGACATTGTGGTGGGCAAGGGAGCCGGCGCTACGGCCATTCCCCTGGAGTTGCCCCCGTTTACGCTGGTAGGAGCCACCACCCGTGCCGGCCTCCTGCCTGGACCGTTGCGTGATCGCTTCGGTTTCACAGGTCACCTCGAGTTTTACTCGGTTGCTGAACTGGAGCTTGTCCTTCGCCGATCTGCAGGCCTGCTGGACCTGAAAGTGAACTCGGCCGGGTTTACGGAGATCGCCGGCCGGTCGCGTGGTACTCCACGAATCGCCAACCGTCTCCTTCGCCGGGTCCGTGACTGGGCCCTGGTTCACGGCATTGACCAGATTGACGCCCGGTCTGCTTCAGCGGCCTTGGACATGTATGAAGTGGATGCCCGGGGACTGGACCGGCTGGACCGCTCCGTGCTGGAAGCCCTCATTACCAAGTTCAATGGCGGCCCTGTGGGATTGTCCACCCTGGCGATTGCCGTTGGCGAGGAGCCGGAAACGGTGGAGACCGTAGCCGAGCCGTTTTTGGTGCGTGAAGGACTGCTGGGTCGCACGCCGCGCGGCCGTATCGCCATGGCTTCAGCGTGGACGCACCTCGGTTATGCCGTGCCGGCCGGAGTCTTCGGCCAGGAAGCACTGGCACTCTTCGGCGAGGATGAAAACCACGCCGAAAGCGTAGATACCGTCGGTTAACACGCCGTGTTCAGCTTTTCCCTCTAGACTGGTATGACGCTCGGCACGTTCGAGTCCTTGATCCATGCAGCCGCCCCGCGGATCTGCCAGGGACGTTGCCGTGAACCAAAACGTAAGTACAGAACGGAACTTCCCTGTGGATCCAATGACCATATTGCTGTTCGTCATGCTTGGACTCTTTGTCTTCATGATGTTCCGCCGCAACAAGAAGACCCAGCAGCAGCAGGCTGAAATGCAGTCCAAGTTCGCTCCGGGCGTCGACGTCATGACCAGCTTCGGTCTCTTTGGCCGCATCGTCTCCATCGACGAAGCCGAGAACAAGGTTGTCATCGAACTTTCCCCGGGTAACGAGGCCACGGTTCACCGCCAGGCCGTCACCAAGGTAGTCGAAGCGCCCGCTGAGGAAGCCCCGGTTGTACCGGACGACGCTTCTTCCCTGACTACCGCAGATGCTGAAGCTCCTGCCGCAGTTGAGACGCCCGAAGAAACCATTGCGCGCCTCAACAAAGAGGACAAGAAGGACAACTAGGATCGTCAGGCGCGGCACCCCCGCGCAAGGCAACTTCTACGGCAGCTGAGAGCCGCCGGCAGACGCTCACAAGCGTTGGCCGGCGGCTGTCCGGCGATAACAGGAAGATCGATAATGGCACGGACCGGCCCCAAAAATTCAGCCCGCAGGGTGCTGACCTGGCTTGGAGCAATATTCGTTGTACTCACAGCTGTCCTCGGTGGCGGAGTTTTGACTGGGAATGCCAGCTGGGCACCCAAGCTTGCCTTGGACCTCGAGGGCGGTACCCAGATGATCCTGGCGCCCAGGGTTGACGGATCCAGCGAGATCAACGAAGAGCAGCTCAACCAGGCAGTTGCCATCATCCGTCAGCGGGTTGATGGCTCGGGTGTTGCTGAAGCAGAGATCAGCACCCAGTCCGGCCGCAATGTTGTGGTCAGCCTCCCGGGTACACCGTCCAAGGAAACCCGCGACTTGATCCAGGCTTCGGCCGACATGAACTTCCGGCCTGTCATCACCTACGGCGATCCCGCGGCCGTCCCGGTGGAATCACGCACACCGGATGACCAGCTGAACAAGCCGACGGCGGAGCCGGCCAATGCGAGTGATGTCAATTGGATCACCCCCGAAGTCCAGAAGGAATTTGAAGCACTTGACTGCGTCAATCCTTCGACGGAAAGGCGTGAACGCTCCGATCCGGCCAAGCCCCTTGTCACCTGCGAAGCTGCCACAGCCAAGACTCCGGCCCTCAAGTACATCCTTGGACCGGTAGAAGTCCGGGGCCAGGACATCAGCGATTCCACTTTCTCCCAGGTGCAGGGCGCCCAGGGTTCGGTCACCAACTCCTGGGGTGTGAACATCGTCTTCAACGGGGATGCCACCGAGAAGTTCAAGGCCGTCACCGAGCGGCTCAACCAGTACTATGTGGCGGCCCAGGCGCAGGGAACTGAAGATCCCAAATCCCAGTTCGCCATTGTCCTGGACGACAAAGTCATTTCCGCACCGCGTTCCCTGGCAGTGATCACCGACGGACGCCCGCAGATCACGGGTGACTTCACGCAGGCTACTGCCAAAGCGCTGTCCGATCAGCTCCGTTACGGTGCCCTGCCCATCAGCTTCGAGATCCAGTCACAGGAACAGATTTCGGCCACCCTGGGTGGGGACCAGCTCCGGCTCGGGTTGTTGGCCGGCATGATCGGCTTGCTGCTGGTGGTGGTCTATTCCCTCTTCCAATACCGGGCCCTGGGCCTTGTCACCATCGCTTCCTTGGTGGTGGCCGGCGTCTTGACCTATCTGGCCATCGCGATCCTCGGCTGGACCGAGAACTATCGACTCTCCCTCGCCGGCGTGGCTGGCTTGATCGTGGCCATCGGCCAGACCGCTGACTCGTTCATCGTCTACTTCGAGCGTATCCGCGATGAACTGCGCGAAGGCCGCGGACTGGTATCCGCCGTCGAAAACGGCTGGAAGCGGGCCAAGCGAACTGTCCTTGCCTCCAAGGCGGTCAACCTCCTTGCTGCCTTGGTGCTTTACTTCGTGGCTGTCGGCAACGTGCGCGGCTTCGCCTTCACTTTGGGCCTGACAGCCCTCGCCGACCTCTTGGTCGTGTTCATGTTTACCCACCCCATGCTGCAGGTTCTGGCGCGCACCAAGTTCTTCGGGGAAGGCCACCGATTCTCGGGCCTTTCCCCGGACCGTCTTGGGGCAGTTCCCTTGTACCGTGGCGCGGGCCGGCTCCGTACACCTGACGAGAAGCCCCCGGCTGTCCGTGCGCGGAACACCGGCGCAGTGGCTGAAGCTGAACGTCGCATGACCATCGCCGAACGGCGCCTTGCCGAGAAGGGCCAGTTGACTGGTTCCTCCAAGGCAACCAAGGAGGAGAAGTAATGACTACGAGCTTCGCAACCTTCGGCCATGAGCTGTACACGGGCAAGCGCTCGTACAACTTCGTCAATTCGAAGAAGATCTGGTTCATCATTGCGGCCGTCGCGGTGGCCCTGTCCATCCTCATTCCGGTGGCCAAGGGCGGTTTCAACCTTGGCATCGAGTTCCGGGGCGGCTCGGAGTTCACCGTCTCCAACGTGAGCACCACGGACGCCAGCCTTGGCGAAAAAGCTGTGCACGACGTCGTACCCGGCGCCATCCCGCGCGTGGCAAACGTCGCGGGCAACACCATGCGGATCCAAACGGACCAGCTCACTGATGATGAGACCAACCGCATCAAGGACGGCCTTACCAGCGCCTATGGCGTTACCGAGAATGAAGTGACGTCCAACTTTGTGGGTCCCACCTGGGGTCAGGATGTCACGCGACAGGCGCTCATCGGCCTGGTGGTGTTCGTTGGTTTGGCGGCTGTCCTGATGGCGCTGTACTTCAGAACCTGGAAGATGTCGTTGTCGGCCCTCGTGGGCATGCTTGTCACAATGTTCACCACAGCGGGTGTCTACGCCTTGAGCGACTTCGAGGTGACGCCGTCGGCCATCATCGGCTTCTTGACGGTCCTGAGCTACTCGCTCTATGACACCGTCGTGGTCTTCGACAAGATCCGCGAGAACACGGCCGATATCTCGACTTCCACCCGCCGTACATTCGCCGAAGAGGTCAACCTGGCCGTCAACCAAACCCTGGTCCGCTCCATCAACACCATGATGGTGGCCGTGCTCCCGGTGGCAGCGATCCTCTTCATCGGCGCCGGTCTCTTGGGTGCGGGCACGCTGCGTGACCTCTCGCTGGCGTTGTTCGTCGGTATCCTCATCGGTACGGCAGCCACCATCTTCATCGCGGCGCCCCTGTACGCCTGGTTGCGCCAAGGTGAACCGGAACTCGTAAAGCAGGCCAAGAAGGTAGCCCACCGCCGGGCCGAGGTCACCGTCTAGGCCCTGGCAACTCCTCTGTTTGACCAAGGAGCCGGTCCCCGCAGTTACGCGGGGACCGGCTCTTTGACTTGCCCGTCCCGTGCGTCATGTGCTGCCCATTTGCAGAAGCATTCACTGACGGGAATAGACTTAGAGAATTATTCGGTTGTGAGGGGTACTTCTGTGGAAGAACGTGCGACGTCGGCACCACCGGCGGGCGGGGAAGACGGCCACAATGCTGTGGCGGTTCCAGCAACAAGCATGGCTGGACGGACTGCGGGAGCTGTGCCGGTGGATACCCCAGGCGCGCGTCCAACCTTCCCGGGCCGTCGGGAGCGTACACGTTCCCGTTTGGCCCGTCTGACCGGTCGTGGCGTGGCTCCGTATTCTCCGATCCTCGAACCTTTGCTGCGGACAGTGCGGGCCAACAACCCCAAAGAGGACTTTGACCTGATCCAGCGGGCCTTCGCCGTTGCGGAGCGAAGCCACCAGGGCCAGAAACGCAAGAGTGGTGATCCCTACATCACCCATCCGGTTGCCGTGGCCACCATCCTGGCTGAACTCGGAATGACAGGAACCACCCTGGCAGCGGCGTTGCTTCACGACACCGTGGAGGACACGCCCTACACACTCGCTGACCTGACGAGGGATTTTGGTCCCGAGGTTGCCATGCTGGTGGACGGCGTGACCAAGCTGGACAAGGTCAGCTTTGGCGAAGCCGCGCAATCAGAGACCGTCCGCAAGATGGTTGTGGCCATGGCCAAGGACATCCGGGTCCTGATGATCAAGTTGGCCGACCGCCTGCACAACGCCCGTACGTGGCGCTTTGTCTCCGCTGAGTCTTCCTCCCGCAAGGCTCGTGAAACGCTGGAGATCTTTGCCCCCCTGGCTCACCGACTGGGCATGAACACCATCAAGTGGGAGCTCGAAGACCTGTCCTTCGCTGCCCTGTATCCCAAGGTGTACGAGGAAATCGTGCGCATGGTGGGGGACCGCACGCCGGAGCGCGAGAAGAGCCTCAGTGTCATCCGCAACCAGATAGCTGATGATCTGCGCACGGCCCGGATCAAGGCGACCATCACCGGGCGTCCCAAGCACTACTACTCCATTTACCAGAAGATGATCGTCCGGGATAAGGACTTCGACGACATCAACGACCTCATGGGCGTGCGCGTCCTGGTGGACTCGGTCCGGGACTGTTACGCAGCTCTGGGTACCCTGCATTCGCGATGGAATCCCCTTCCGGGGCGGTTCAAGGACTACATCGCCATGCCCAAGTTCAACATGTACCAGTCGCTGCACACCACGGTGATCGGCCCGGGCGGCAAGCCCGTGGAGATTCAAATCCGAACCCATGAGATGCATCGCCGGGCCGAGTACGGTGTGGCAGCACACTGGAAATACAAGGACCAGCCAAACCGCACGGCGCAGGGCCCCGGCAGCCCCCGCGATGGGGACATGGGCTGGTTGCGGTCGTTGGTGGACTGGCAGCAGGAAACGTCGGACCCCGGCGAGTTCCTGGACTCGCTGCGTTATGAGATTAATGCACGCGAAGTTTTCGTCTTCACCCCCAAGGGTGAGGTCATGGCCTTGCCCGCGGGATCGACTCCCGTCGATTTTGCCTACGCCGTCCACACGGAGGTCGGCCACAGGACCATCGGGGCCCGCGTCAACGGCAAGCTGGTCCCGCTCAACAGTGAGCTGAACCATGGCGACTGGGTGGAGATCTTCACGTCCAAGGCCGAAGGGGCCGGTCCCAGCCAGGACTGGCAACATTTCGTCAAGTCGGCACGTGCACGCAACAAGATCCGCCAGTGGTTCACCAAGGAACGCCGCGAAGAAGCAATCGATCGCGGCAAGGACATGCTGACGCGGGCCATGCGGAAGCAGAACCTGCCCTTGCAGCGCCTTATGACGCACGACGCCTTGTCTGCGGTGGCCGAGGACTTCCACTACGTAGATATCTCCGGGCTCTACGCAGGGGTGGGCGATGGACATACCTCCGCCCAATCCGTGATGGAAAAACTCGTCGAGCACTTGGGCGGCCACGAGACTCCGGATGAAGACCTCGACGAAGTCAGCATTCCGACGCAGGTTGCCAAGTCCAAATTCTCGGACTCCGGAGTCATCGTCCGCGGTGTGGGAGACGTCTGGGTCAAACTGGCCCGTTGTTGCACACCCGTTCCGCCGGACCCCATCCTGGGATTCGTCACCCGTGGCTCGGGCGTCTCCGTCCACCGGACCGATTGCACCAACGTTTCGGGGCTCAGGGACCAACCGGACAGAATCGTGGAAGTGGAATGGGCTCCCACGCAGTCGAGTGTGTTCCTGGTGGAAATCCAGGTGGAGGCGTTGGACCGTAAATCCCTGTTGTCCGACGTGACGAGGATTCTGTCCGAAAATCACGTGAACATCCTCGCTGCCTCGGTCCACACCTCGAGCGACAGGGTTGCCATCTCGAAGTTCGCTTTCGAAATGGGCGACCCCAAGTACCTGCACCACGTCCTGAATGCCGTACGCCGCATTGATGGCGTCTTTGATGTCTACCGCACCACGGGTAACAGGCGGCGCAGCTAGCCGGAAGCAAGGTGTGCAAGGGTGGCCAGCGCACGCCGCTTGTGGGGAACGCGCGGTGTTGCCTCCACGGCCAGCGTGAGGAGTCTCAACCGGATTCCCAGGTCGTCCTTGGCCAGGAGACGCCTCAGGGCAGGCAGGGCGCGGTCACTTTCCACGTGCAAGGCGATGTCAGCTGCGGTGCGGAGCGGGCTGCTCACCAGCATCCCGCCCAGACTCACTACGTCCATTTGACCAAGCCGGACCTCGTGGAGGCTGCAGGCGGTGCTTCCGCGCAGACTTGAAATGCGGTGCTTCGCATCAACCAGGAGCGACAGGCGCTCCGGAGGGTTCGCGCAGCCGTAGATCCACGCGGCCGTGAGGCGGCCGGCAACTACTTTGGTCCGGATCCGTTCCGGAACTGTGAGGGCTGCTGCGCGGGCCCGGAGGCGATGGGTGACAGCGGTGCCCGGCGAGGCGTAACTCTTCCCGTAGAGCGGCAGCAGGATGCCGTCGAAGGCCATGCCCTGGAGTTCGTTCCACGTAAAGATCCGATGGGGGGAGTACAGCTCTGGGATGGCCGGCTCCGATAGGTGCGGGGCGGCGGCAGCGGGGTCCATCCACTGATCATTCCGCGCCGCCGCCCAAGCAGTACAGGCTCCGTTCCGGTTATGTGGATAACCGGAACGGAGCCTGCGGTAGTGCCTTGCCAGAAGCGCTAGGCGAGATCGCTTGCAGAGCGCTGAATCTGGTCCAGCCACGCCTGGCGGGCCTCCAAGGCCTCGCGGGCAGTCTTGATGCGGAGCTGGTCGCCTGCCTTTTCAGCCTTCTCGAGGTCATCCTTAAGGCCGGCGATGGCAGCTTCGAGTTGCGAGAGGGCGCTGTTGGTGCGCGCCTTGGTCTCCGGGTTGCTCCGGCGCCACTTCTCTTCTTCGGCTTCCTTGACGGCGTCTTCAACCTTGCGGAGTCCGGCCTCGATGCGACCCATGTCCCCTCGCGGAACCTTGCCGGCATCTTCCCAGCGGTCCCTGATGGACTGGAGGGCCTTCTTGGCTGCGTTTAGGTCCTTGATGGGAAGCAGGGCCTGCGCTTCAGCTACCAGCTGCTCCTTGACCACCAGGTTGGCGGTGTACTCCTGGTCGATCTGGTCGTTGGCTGCCTGGCGGTTGCTGAAGAAGACATCCTGGGCGGCGCGGAAGCGGCCCCACAGTGCGTCGTCATCCTTGCGGCTCGCCCGGGGGGTGGCTTTCCACTGGTCCATCAGCCTGCGGTATTCACCGGCGGCAAATCCCCAATCGGTGGAAGAGGAGAGGGCCTCGGCCTCGGCAATCAGCGCTTCCTTGGCGGACTTCGCTGCTGAATTGTTGCTGTCAAGTTGTGAGAAGTAGGCGCGGCGGTGACGGTCAAAGACTGTGCGGGCCGAACGGAACCGCTTCCACAATGCGTCCTCATTGCTGCGGCCCAGGCGTACGCCGCTCTTCTGCGCCGCCTTCCAGGTTTCAAACAACTCGTTCATGCGGGCGCTGGAGGTCTTCCATTGAATCTGGGCAGGATCCTGTCCGGCAATGGATTCGGCTTCGGACACTATTGCTTCACGTGCAGCGAGTTCGCCGGCCCGCACAGCCTCGTGTGCTGCCTTCTCCGACTTTTCCAGCTCCACGATCTGGGTGGAAAGGGCGTCCAGGCGTGCTTCCGCAGACCGGATATCGCCCACCATGGTGCGCTCTGCAAGTTGTTCGCGGAGATGAGTGACGGTCTTTTGCATGTCCGTGGCCGGGGCCTTGGACTCAACACGGTGTTCCAGCAGGACCACTTGGGCAATAATGTCGTCGAACTTCCGGGCGAAGTAACCCAGGGCTTCGTCGGGACTGACCCCCGGGTACTGGCCGACGGCGATCTCGTCACCATCCAGCGTCAGGAACACGTGGCCATCGCCTTCGGCGCGGCCCCACTTGGCTGCCTCGGCGAGCGACGCGGCGGACACGGCCGGGGCAGCGGGAACGACGGCGGCGGGAGCCTTGGGGCGGGCCGCAAGCGCTGCAGGTGTTGGGGCAGCGGACGGGGCAGGTCGCGGTGCGGCCGGCTCACTTGCGGCTGATTCGGCCTCGGGCGTCGCTGCAGGTTCCGGTTTGTCCCCGGCTGCTGCTTCGGCCCCGGCTGCTGCCTCATCAACAGGCGCTGGTTCTTGTGCAGCTGCCGGCGCGACGGAGGTTTCCACATGGTCGGGGCTGGTCGCCTCGACTGCTTCTTCTTCGTTGGCCACTACTGCTGTTTCGTCGGATTTCTGACTGTCTGTCACCGCTAAAAGTCTTTCGCTTGGAGGGACTGCTCAGGTAATGCACCCCGGGCCGGGGCCTGGAGCTGGTTACTTCAGAGAAAACGAGTCTATCGTGACAGGTGCCACAGGGGCGCCGTCACTGGTGCTTTCGCCGGTTTTCAGGCCTGCGGCGGCGATGTTGGTAACTACGTCCAGCCCGCTGGTTACCTTGCCCACTACGGTGTATCCACCGGCCGTGTCAGCAGGAATGGTGGTGTCCTTGTAGACGATGAAGAACTGGTGCCCGTTGCCATAGGCGTTGTTCCCGCTGCGGGCCACGGCTATCGTCCCCGCAGGGTACTTGTTGTCTGCGGGCGTGTTTTCCAGCGGACCCCATCGGTAGTTGGGGTCGTCCGCGCCGTCTTCGGACGGGGCGCCGCACTGCAGCAGCCCGAAGGTTTCCGAGGTCGTCAGGCGGTGGCAGAACTTCCCGTTGTAGTAGCTGGAGTCGCTGAGTGACTTGAACACTGCCGCGGCCTGGGGTGCAGCCGTTCCGTCCAGTTCAACGCCGACCACTCCGCTGTTCAACGCGAGCTCGCCGGTGAACGTTTTTCCAGCGGCTGTGTCCGGGCTGGGAATGTCCGAACTGTTAGACGCAGACGGCGAAGCGGACGGAGAGCTGAGCCCGGCTTCTGCTGCGGCGAACTCCGCTTCGGTGGGGTTGGAGCTGAAGACCGTCAGTTGCAGCACGACGGCCAGAACCACCGCTGCGGCGCCTGCGCCAACGGCGATGGTGTTGTCGCGTTTGCGCCGCTTGCCCTGTTCCTGCCGCAGGGCACGCTTGGCTTCCATCTGCCTGATGCGCCGTTTCGCTTCGCGGTCATCCCGCGACCTTGTTGCCAAGAGTCCTCCTGATTGTGTCCACTTCCGGGGCCGCCGACAGGAACCCGGGCATGCTGCATTAGATGTGCACGCGCGGAAAGCATAAACTGGCTGCCGCACATAGTTTATGCATGACCGGCTGGACGCCCGCCCTGTAAACGCCGTACGGGCGTTTTAAAGCTGTGGGTCCCATACCAGCGTCAGCTTTCTTCGAGGAGACATTTCCACCATGGCACGTACCGCCTCCCTGTCCGGATTCCCCGAGTGGCTTCCCCAGGAGCGGTTGGTGGAGCTCCACGTGCTGGATACGCTCCGCAAGACGTTCGAGTTGCATGGGTTTTCGTCCATCGAGACCAGGGCAGTGGAAACTGTGGGGCAGCTGCTCCGCAAAGGCGAGATCGACAAAGAGGTTTACGGGCTGAGCCGGCTCCAGGATGACGAGGGTGAGGCTGCGAAGTCAGATAAAGCGGATCCCAACGCCTTGGCCCTGCACTTCGACCTGACTGTTCCCTTCGCCCGTTACGTGGTGGAGAACGCCGGCTACCTGGCGTTCCCCTTCCGCCGCTACCAGATCCAGAAGGTGTGGCGTGGCGAGCGGCCGCAGGAAGGCCGCGCCCGTGAGTTCACCCAGGCGGACATCGATGTGGTGGGCGACGGCGAGCTTCCGTTCCGCTACGACGTCGAGATAGCCCTGGTCATTGCCGAGGCGCTGAGCGCGTTGCCGATTCCGGACTTCCGGCTCCGGATCAACAACCGGAAGCTGGCCGAGGGTTTCTATCGCGGGATCGGCCTGGCGGACACTGCCGGGGTCCTGCGCAGCATCGACAAACTGGAAAAGATCGGCGCTGCGAGGGTGGCAGAGCTGTTGAAGAGCGAGCTTGGTGCCACGGACGAGCAAGCCGGACTGGCCTTGGAACTGGCTCGTATCCGCACTGAGGACACCTCCTTCGTCCAGCAGGTCCGCGCCCTGGGCGTCACCGATGAGCTCCTTGAGGAAGGGCTCAACGAGCTGGAGCAGGTCATCCAGGCGGCCGTACAGCGTGCCCCGGGAAAGGTGGTTGCCGATTTGAGCATCGCCCGCGGCTTGGATTACTACACCGGAACTGTCGTCGAAACCGTGCTGGTGGGCCATGAGCAGCTCGGTTCCATTTGCTCCGGTGGCCGCTATGACGCCCTGGCCAGCAAGGGCAACCGCAAGTTCCCCGGCGTCGGCCTTTCCATCGGTGTGACGCGCCTCGTATCGCGCATCCTTAGCCAGGAACTGGCGACGGCATCGCGCTCGGTCCCCACAGCGGTCCTGGTTGCCTTGAATACGGACGACAGCTGGTCTTCCGCGCAGGATATCGCGGCACAACTGCGGGGGAGGGGCATCGCGACCGAAGTTGCTGCAAAAGCCGAGAAGTTCGGCAAACAGATCAAGTTCGCCGACCGGCGCGGTATCCCGTTTGTGTGGTTTACCGACGACGACGGCAAACACCAGGTCAAGGACATCCGCACCGGTGAGCAGGTTGACGCCGACCCCGCAGAATGGACGCCGGCGGAAGAGGACTTGCACGTCCGCGTCACCACCGCCTGATACCGGCATCGCTTGTTCCGCCGTTTGGCGGGAGCCGCGGCCGGGGCGGGTAAACTCGGACGGGACCGCCATTGCAGCGGTCCCTATAAATTTCATGCTGAAAGGAATGCTGTGCTGCGCACACATGACCTCGGATCACTTCGCTCCGAGCACATTGGACAAACCGTTACCCTGGCCGGCTGGGTGGGCCGCCGCCGTGATCACGGTGGCGTTGCATTCGTTGACCTGCGTGACGCGTCCGGTGTCGCCCAGGTGGTAGTCCGTGAGGAAGAGGTCTTCCATGGCCTGCGGAACGAGTACGTCCTGCAGGTGACGGGTACCGTCAACAAGCGTCCCGAAGGCAACGAAAACCCGGCTCTGGCGACGGGTGACATCGAGGTGATCGCTGACAAGGTGGTCATCCTCAACACCTCTGAGCCACTTCCGTTCCAGATCGACGAACACGTTGAAGTTGGCGAGGAAGCACGCCTTAAGCACCGTTACCTGGACCTTCGTCGTCCCGGCCCCGCCCGCAACATGCGTCTGCGTTCGGAGGCCAACCGTGTGGCCCGCGAACTGCTGCACCAGCGTGGCTACGTCGAAATTGAGACACCCACGCTGACGCGTTCGACGCCGGAAGGCGCCCGCGACTTCGTTGTCCCGGCACGCCTGGCGCCGGGTTCCTGGTACGCCCTGCCGCAGTCGCCGCAGCTTTTCAAGCAGCTGCTCCAGGTGGGTGGCTTTGAGAAGTACTACCAGATTGCCCGTTGCTACCGCGACGAGGATTTCCGTGCGGACCGCCAGCCGGAGTTCACCCAGCTCGACATCGAAGCCAGTTTCGTGGACCAGGACGATGTCATTGAGCTGGGCGAGGCAATCGTCAAGGCTCTGTGGCAGCTCATCGACGTCGAGATCCCCACCCCGATCCGCCGCATGACGTACCTGGATGCCATGGCCAAGTACGGCTCGGACAAGCCGGACCTGCGCTTCGGTGTGGAGCTGACTGAGCTTACGGAGTTCTTCAAGGACACCAACTTCGGCGTGTTCAAGGCACCGTACGTCGGCGCAGTGGTCATGCCCGGCGGAGCTTCGCAGCCCCGCCGTACGCTGGACGGCTGGCAGGAATTCGCCAAGCAGCGCGGACACAAGGGCCTCGCCTACGTGCTCTTCAAGGAGGACGGCGAGCTCGCCGGCCCCGTTGCCAAGAACCTCACGGAAGAAGAGCGTGCCGGACTGGCCGACGCCGTGGGCGCCAAGCCTGGTGACTGCATTTTCTTCGCCGCCGGTGAGAAGTCAGCGGCACGCGCCCTGCTCGGTGCTGCCCGCGTGGAAATTGGTCACCGTACCGGCCTGATCGACCCCAACGACTGGGCGTTTGTCTGGATCGTGGACGCTCCCATGTTCGAGCCCGCCGCCGCAGCTGTCGCTTCCGGTGACGTAGCTGTGGGTGGAGGGCAGTGGACGGCTGTGCACCACGCGTTCACCTCGCCCAAGCCGGAATTCCTGGACACCTTCGACCAGGACCCGGAATCCGCACTGTCGTATGCCTATGACATCGTTTGCAACGGCAACGAGATCGGTGGCGGTTCCATCCGTATCCACCAGCGCGAAGTGCAGGAACGGGTCTTCCAGCTCATGGGGCTTGACAAGGAAGACGCCGAAACCAAGTTCGGCTTCCTGCTGGAGGGCTTCAAGTACGGTGCACCTCCGCACGGCGGAATGGCCCTCGGCTGGGACCGCGTTGTTGCTTTGCTCGCCGGTGTGGAATCCATCCGCGATGTTATTGCGTTCCCGAAGTCGGGCAACGGCTACGACCCCCTGACTGCCGCTCCTGCACCGATCACTCCGCAGCAGCGCAAGGAGGCAGGCGTCGACTTCAAGCCGGAAGCCAAGCCTGCAGCCAAGCCGGAAACCACCACCGTCTAAACGGTCACCCAAAGGCTCTCCACTCCGGTGGAGGGCCTTTGGCGTTTCTCCCCAAGACTCCCTCAACGAAAGGTGCTGCCGGATGCTGGAGCAAACCGTGCTGGAAACGCTCATGGATAAGGCCTGGCCGGCCCTTGAGCGTGAAGACCTTGTTGGCGAAGGCACGGTGAAGTGGGTGCTTCGTGCTTCAAACGGGGTGACGCAACGGGCCAATTCTGTGTGGCCGGCCAACCCGGCAGACAGTGCAAAAAGTGCAGGCAGTGCAGAAAGTCATGCAGTGGCCACCGGCCTGGAGTCTGCCGCTGACCTTGAGCGATCCGTCACCGCCGCATCGGAGTGGTACCGGCGCCGCCGTCTGCCATTGATTTTCCAAGTGTTCGATGACTCCCGCAGTGCTGCCCTCAATGATCTCCTGGACCGCCGCCGCTTCACCCGGCAGTCCGAAACGAAGATCATGCTCCGCGGCCTGGACTCATTGCCGTCCTGCCAACCGACGGTGGAGATGCTCGAACTGCCTTCTGAGGAATGGCTCAGTCTCTGGTGGTCCGTCGATGGCCGCGGGGGTGAGGCCGAATTATCGGTCGCTCACAGGATCCTCACCGGCTGCCCGGCGCTGTACGCAACGGTGAGGGACGACGACGGCGTCCCCGCCGCCGTCGGGCGCCTCGCCCTGGTTGATGGCTGGGGTGGTATCTACGGTATGGCGACGTCTGCCAGGCACCGCCGGCGCGGATACGCCGCCCAGGTGCTGGCCGCGTTGCTGCATGCCGGTGCTGGGCGGGATCTCAAGGGGGTCTGGCTTTTGGTCACGGCCGCCAACCACGGGGCACAGGCGCTGTACACGCAGGCTGGATTCGTGGACCACGGCAGCTACCTGTACCGGCAGGCTCCACTGAAACGTGCCCTCAGCGGCTGCTAACCCGCCGCCCCCGGATCAGTCACAGTAATCCGGATCGAGCAGGCGTCTGCTGCCGCTTTCTGCAGGGCCGCGGATTTGATCTCCTGAATGTCCAGGAATGCCAGCCGTGTGCGGCCTGTGAAGGCCTTGAGGGCGGGCTGCGCAAGAACCTGATCCACCAAGGCCCTGTCTCCGCCGGGCACGATGTACTCCATCAGGTGCTCCGTGAAGATCCTGGCCGCATGTTCCGCCGTGGACCTGGCATCGATGAATCGGTTCCCGCTCTTGGAAGCGATGATGGTGGTGCCGCTGGCCGAGGCCACAGCGTAACCGCCGCGCCGGACCAGCACCAGGCCCAGCCCGCGTTCCTGGGCGGCCAATGAGGCGAGGCGGTGGAGTTCGCTGCTTCCCCGGCCGGGGCGTCCGTCGGATGGCCATGGCGCCTTTAGCAGCGCGGTGGCTCCGTCGGCTGCGCGCAGGAGGAGGCCGCCGTCGTAGAGGTCTTCCACCACGGGACCGTGGCCGGCCGCGAACCGTTCCACCCAGCCCGGCAACCTGGTGGCGGACACCAAAGCGGTCCGGATGGCCTGGTGGCGATGGGCAGATGCTCGGCGGTCCATGGTGGATGTCTCCTTTGCTGGAACTATGAGTAGCCTATCCATGTGGAAGATCTCTTTGGTGCCGGTGCTGACAACGACGACGGGTCGGAGGAACCGGCGGCCTCGCCGTATTCGCCCGGGGGGCCTTCCGACGCGCACTGGATGGCGTCCCAGCGCAGTCCCCTCGCAGTGCGGATGCGCCCCCGTACCTTGGACGACGTCGTGGGGCAGCAGCACCTGTTGGGCCATGGTTCGCCTCTCCGGCAGCTGGCAGCCGGGGCCGAAGCTGCCGGTCCTGCCGGACCGAGCTCCGTGATCCTTTGGGGGCCTCCGGGGACGGGAAAAACCACGCTGGCCCATGTGATCGCGCGGGGTCCCGGAAGGAAGTTCGTGGAATTGTCTGCGATCACCGCAGGCGTCAAGGATGTCCGGCGCGTCATGGATGAGGCCTTGACGGCCCGCGACCTCTATAAGAAAACCACCGTCCTCTTCCTGGACGAGATCCATCGCTTTAACAAGGCCCAGCAGGACGCCCTGCTGCCGGGTGTCGAGAACCGCTGGGTGGTGCTCGTCGCCGCCACCACGGAAAACCCGTCATTCTCGGTGGTGTCGCCCCTGTTGTCGAGGTCCCTGTTGCTGACGCTGAAGCCGCTCACCGATGACGACATTGGGGGACTGCTGCAACGTGCCGTCGCCGATGCGCGCGGCCTTGCCGGACGTGTGGAGCTCAGCCCGGAGGCGCTGGACCATCTGGTGCGCCTCTCCGGCGGCGATGCCCGCAGGGCGTTGACCGCGCTGGAAGCCGCTGCCGGGGTCGCGTTCGGTGACAGCACCGCCGTCGGGCCCGAACCGGACGGTACCGATGCCGTGCCGGGGGAGGACGGCGACGCTGGACCAATCAACGACGACGGCGAGCCGGGGCTCGCCGGCGACGGCACCCCTGACGCTCCGGTGCTGGTGGAACTGCGCCATACCGAGCGTGCCTTGGACGCCGCGGCGGTTCGCTATGACCGTGCCGGGGACCAGCATTACGACGTCGCCAGTGCTTTCATCAAATCCATCCGTGGCTCGGATGTCGACGCCGCGCTGCATTACCTGGCCCGCATGCTTGAAGCGGGCGAAGATCCACGGTTCGTTGCACGACGCATCGTGATTTCCGCCGCTGAAGACATTGGAATGGCCGATCCCACAGCGCTGCAAACAGCAGTGGCGGCGGCCCAGGCGGTGCAGTTGATCGGCATGCCGGAGGGGCGGATCGTCCTCGCCGAAGCTGTGGTCCATTTGGCTACCGCGCCGAAATCCAATGCCGCGTATATGGGCTTGAACAAAGCGGTGGCTGATGTCCGGGCAGGGTTTGGCGGTGGCATCCCCATGCATTTGCGGGATGCGCATTACCCCGGGGCAAAACAATTGGGGCATGGCAAGAGCTACAAGTACGCGCATGACGAACCGCACGGTGTGGCAACCCAGCAGTACCCGCCCGACGATTTGGTAGGGAAGGACTACTACCAGCCCACCAATAACGGAGCCGAACGGGATATTGCCGGCAGGTTGGAACGGCTCCGCAAGATAGTGCGTGGGGAGTAGGCAAGGGCGCCCATTCCCCTCGAAGGCCCACAGGCGTCAACCACGTTGTGCATGGTACGATTGTTCCTTGTCTGGCATGGCCCGACGCACAATCCCACTGAAGATTCCTTCAACAGTGCTGTGCGCCCGGGCTAGTAGCAAGAGGCAGCGGTTGGCCGATGCTCTCCCTGATGGAGGCCAGTAACACTGACACACCGCAGTAATTGGAAGGACACAAGTGGCTAACAACACTCGTGCTCGCCGTACCGCACGCCTTTCGCGTGCACTCGGCATCGCTCTGACCCCCAAGGCCGCCAAGTACATGGAGCGCCGCCCGTACGGCCCCGGTGAGCATGGCCGTGCCCGCAAGAAGCAGGACTCCGACTACGCCGTACGTCTGCGCGAAAAGCAGCGTCTGCGCGCCCAGTACGGCATCCGCGAAGCCCAGATGACCCGTGCCTTCGAAGAAGCACGCCGCACCAAGGGCCTGACCGGTGAAAACCTGGTTGAGCTGCTCGAAATGCGTCTGGACGCCCTTGTGCTCCGTGCAGGCTTCGCCCGCACCATCGCACAGGCCCGCCAGCTGGTTGTGCACCGCCACATCATGGTTGACGGCATCCGCGTGGACCGCCCGTCCTTCCGCGTTGGCGAAGGCCAGCTCATCCACGTTCACAGCCGCTCCGAGGTCATGCCCCCGTTCCAGGTGGCAGCTGCAGGCGCACATGTTCTGAACAACGTGCCGCCGTACCTGGACGTCAAGATCGAGGCCCTGCAGGCACGCCTGGTTCGTCGCCCCAAGCGCTCTGAGGTCCCCGTGATCTGCGAAGAGCAGCTCGTCGTCGAATTCTACGCTCGCTAAATTCAAGCAGCGTATACAAAGAAGCCCGTGGCACATGCCGCGGGCTTCTTTGTATGTAAGGTACCGGTCCAAAGTGGGTAAGGTACTTGGGAGGCCTTGTCCAAAGCCGTTCAGCGGCTGGTGCAGGGCAATGCAACAACCCTAGGAGAAGAGTTCTATGTCTGGTGGCGACATCGCCGGCCTCATCGCAGCAGGAGTCTTCGCGCTCCTTGTGTTGTTGTTGGCTGTGCCAATCTTGAAGCTGGGTGGCGTTTTTGACGAGGTCCGCACCTCCATCCGGTCCATCAGCGACGGTGCAACCCCCTTGATGGATGAAGTGACCGCTACGGTTACCACCACCAACCAGCAGCTGAAGAAGGTTGACGGGATCGCCTCGAACGTCTCCGATGCCTCGGCCAACATCTCCGCGTTGTCCTCTCTGGTGGCGGCCACGGTGGGTTCTCCCTTGATCAAGGTGGCTGCCTTCAGCTATGGCGTACGTTCCGCCTTCGCCGGCCGCCGTGCACCTTCCTCCGGCCGCCGCAGCCGCTGACCTGCGCAGCAGCTGCCCTATACAGTCGCTGAATAAGAGGGAGAAAGAAACCCATGAAAAGAATTGTGTGGATGGGCATCGGCGTCGCCATCGGCGTCATTGCCTTCCGGAAGATCACTGAGGCCCAGGCGAACATCGGTCCTGAGGGCTTGAACCGTGCCGTGGGCCGGATGGCTGACGGCTTGTTCGATTTCGCCGACGCGGTCCGGACGGGCATGCACCAGCGGGAAGAGGACCTTCGGGCGGCGTTGGGGATTGACGACGCCGGAGCAGGCCGACGCTAGCGGAGCGGTTCGCTCCCACGCCCGCAACAGGGCAGAATGGAAAACTGCGGAACGGCACCAGCCGGTACCGCGCACATGACGTGCAGTGAATTGAGAAGGGTAAGTAATCAGCTAATGAAGTCGCAGGAGATCACCAAACGCTGGGTGGACTTTTTTGTCAGCAAGGGCCACACCGCCGTTCCCTCCGCGTCGCTCGTTTCCAGCGACCCGTCCCTTCTCTTCACCGTCGCCGGAATGGTGCCGTTCATTCCGTACCTGACTGCGCGCGAAGAACCCCCGTACAGCCGTGCCACGAGCGTCCAGAAATGCATCCGCACCGGAGACATCGAGGAAGTTGGGAAAACGGCCCGCCACGGGACGTTCTTCCAGATGTGCGGCAACTTCTCCTTTGGCGACTACTTCAAGGAAGACGCCATCAAGTTCGCGTTCGAGCTGCTCACCACCAGCGTTGACGACGGCGGCTACGGACTTCCCGCCGAGCGCCTCTGGGTGACTGTCTACGAAGAAGACGACGAAGCCAAGGAACTCTGGCTCAAGAACACCGGCATCCCGGCCGAGCGCATCCAGCGTATGGGCAAAGCCGACAACTACTGGTCCACCGGCCAGCCGGGTCCTGCCGGTCCCTGCTCGGAGATCTACTACGATCGCGGCCCCGCCTACGGCATCGAAGGCGGCCCGTTGGCCGATGAGACCCGGTACATCGAGATCTGGAACCTCGTGTTCATGCAGTACCAGATCGAGAATGTCCGTTCCAAGGTGGACTTCGACATCGTGGGAGAGCTCCCGCAGAAGAACATTGACACCGGCCTGGGCATGGAACGTCTCGCGATGATCCTCCAGGGCGTCGAGAACATGTACGAAACCGACCAGGTCCGCCCGGTCATCGACAAGGCTGCAGAACTGTCCGGCCGGGAGTACACCTCGGCCGAGTCTCCGGAGGACCCGCACCATACGGACGACGTCCGTATGCGCGTCGTCGGAGACCACATTCGTTCTGCCCTCATGCTGATTGCTGATGGTGTTTCGCCGTCCAACGAAGGCCGCGGCTATGTGCTGCGCCGCCTCATTCGACGCGCAGTCCGCGCCATGCGGCTGCTCGGCGTCGAAAAGGCCTGCCTGCCGGACCTTCTTCCCGCCTCCCGTGACGCCATGAAGGGCGTCTACCCCGTGGTGGAGACGGATTTCGCCCGGATCAGCCGCATTGCCTACGCCGAAGAAAAGGCGTTCCTGCGCACCATTGCTTCGGGCACGGCCCGCCTCGAGGATGCCGTGGCGGAATCGAAGGCCGCCGGTGTTCCGCTCTCCGGCGCCGACGCCTTTGCCCTGCACGACACCTATGGGTTCCCGATCGACCTGACACTGGAAATGGCGGAAGAGGCCGGCCTCAAGGTGGACGAAGCAGGATTCCGCTCGCTTATGCTCGAGCAGCGCCAGCGTGCACAGGCTGATGCCAAGGGTAAGAAGGGTGGCCACGCGGACCTCAGCGCCTACCAGGATCTCCTGGGCAAGGGCGAGACCGTCTTCACGGGCTATGACGAACTTGAGGGCGAATCCACGGTCCGCGGCATCGTCAGCGGTGGCCGTGCTGTAGGGCATGCCTCCACCGGCGACGAAATTGAGCTGGTCCTCAACGAAACCCCGTTCTATGCCGAAGCGGGCGGCCAGTCCGCTGACACCGGCCTCATCACCGGCGATGGCTTCGTGGTGGAGGTCCTGGACGTTCAGCGGCCCATCAAGGGCCTGAGCGTGCACAAGGCTATTGTCCGTGAAGGCGAGATTGCCTCAGATGCGTTGGTGCGCGCCGCCGTCGACCGTGAACGTCGCCACGCAGCCGAGCAGGCCCACACCGGCACGCACATTGTGCACGCCGCCCTGCATCAAATCCTGGGCCCGGAAGCTACCCAGCGTGGCTCCTACAACAAAGCCGGCTACCTGCGTTTCGACTTCGCCTGGGGTGAGGGTCTGAGCACAGCCACGCGGTCCGAGATCGAAGAAGTATCCAACATCGCCATCCGGAACAATTACCGGGTAGACACCAAGGTGATGGGGCTCGCTGAAGCCAAGGCGCTGGGTGCCATGGCACTGTTCGGCGAAAACTATGGCAGCGAAGTGCGCGTCGTGGAGATCGACGGCGCCTGGTCCCGCGAGCTGTGTGGTGGAACGCACGTGTCGAACACCTCGCTCATCGGCAGCCTTTCGCTGCTGGGAGAGCAGTCCGTTGGCTCCGGAAACCGCCGTGTTGAAGCCTTCGTTGGCCTGGACGCATTCCGTCATCTGGCCGCCGAGCGGGCCTTGGTGACTGAGCTCACAGAACTCCTGAAGGTTCCCTCCGGGCAACTCGCCGACCGCATTTCCAGCACGCTGAGCAAGCTGAAGGCAACGGAGAAGGAACTCGACCGCCTTCGCAAGGAGCAGCTGGCCGCGGCTGCCGCAAACCTGGTGGGCACTGCAAAGGACGCTGCGGGTGTGCGCGTAGTAGCCCACGACGCCGGTCAGGTCGGCGGTGCCGACGATCTCCGGAATCTCGCCTTGGACCTCCGCAGCCGCCTCGGCTCGGAGGCTGCCACGGTGGCTGTGGCAGGCGTCAGCAATGACCGCCCGGTGATCCTCATCGCCACCAATGAGGCCGCCCGCGAAGCAGGCGTCAAGGCCGGCGCGCTGGTTCGCCTTGCTGCCGGCATCCTTGGCGGTGGCGGTGGCGGTAAAGACGACGTCGCCCAAGGCGGCGGCGCCGACGCTGGGAAGGTCCCTGAGGCCCTCACAGCGGTGGTGGATGCGATAGCCAAGCGCTGACGGTGGCTGCAAGTACTCACGGTGACGTCTACCCCCGGGGCATCAAGCTGGGGGTAGACGTCGGCACCGTCCGTGTAGGCGTCGCCATCTGCGATCCCGACGGAATTCTGGCCACACCCTTCAAGACTGTTTTACGCGACGCCAAGAAGAACTCCGACGTCCGCTTCGTGGTCAAGCACGCCGCTGAACTGCCTGCGGTGCAGATCTTTGTGGGCCTTCCCCGCACCATGAAGGGTGAGGAACGTGCCTCGGCAGACATGGCCACCGCGTACGCCGAACTCCTCGCCAACGAACTGATGCGGGTTGGTTTGGACATCCCCGTGAGCCTTGTGGACGAGCGGCTTTCGACCGTCACGGCACACCGCAACCTGCATCAAGCTGGCATGAGCAGCAGGAACCACCGTAAAGTGGTTGATCAGGTTGCCGCTGCTGGAATACTGCAGCACGCAATTGACATGCAAAAAGCCAGAGGAACGGACGTTGGCCGCCGAGTGCAGGCACCGGCGCAATCCGATAAGCCCAGCAGTGCCCCAACGCTGCGGGCTGCCTCCGGCCGTGAACCCGATTCTTCTACGAGGGGACTGCAACTGTGAGCCCGGTCAACAACGACCCCTCCAGCGGTACCGCCGGCGGCGGTATGCCGCTGACCCGCAAAGAGCTGCGGGCGCGGGAACGATTCCTCGCCACGCAGAACCATAACGTCGTACCCGTTCCCGAAGCGACCCCCGGGGAAGCCGCTGCTGCGTCCGCGGACCGTGAGCCTGAATTGCCCAGTCCTGTTCCCGCGGTGCCCCCGGCTCCGGTTGCGCCACCTGTGCCGGCTGCTCCACCCGTTCCCGTGTCAAAGCCTGCTGCTCCTCCCGTTCCCGCCGCGCAACCAGTGTCTACAGCGCCGAGTCCTGCCGACGAGCCCACCCCGGCGTCCACTGACGAATCGCCGTCCGTTGAGACTCCGGAGGAAGCGCGCCCGGCTGAACCGGATCATGGCGGGAATCACCTGGAGGGCGCTGAAGCCCACGAGGTGGAAGGACATCACCACCCCGGGCATGAGGACTCCGACCCTACGCACGACGTCGCCGGGCATGGGCCCCACAGCGATTTTCATGATGAGCACCACGCGGATGGGGTTCACCACGATGAACACCACCCGGACGATCTTTACCACGATGAGCACCTCGTCGATGGTCTTCACCACGATGAACACCACCACGACCTCATCGCGCCTGTAGAGCAGACGGCTTCCTCCAAGGCAGCGGTCAAGAAGGCCCGCCGCCGTCGTCGCGTCCTTGCCCTGCTGATCACGCTGGGTGTCTTCGTTGCCGCAATAGCCATCGGGGCCCAGTTCCTGAAGCCCTTGCTGGGCATGGACAAGGTCACCGACTATCCGGGCCCAGGTACGGGCTCGGTCAACATCACTGTGCCCGAAGGCTCCGGACCGAAGGCGGTGGCCGTAGAACTCGTCGAGAACAAAGTGGTGGCCGACGCCGATGCCTTCGTCAAGGAATTCCTTAACGACGGCGGCGAATTGTCCCCGGGCGAGTTCACCTTCCGGACCGAGATGAAGAATTCCGACGCCGTGGATGTCCTGGTCAACAAGGACGCATCCAAGGTGATGTACTTCGCCCTCAGTGCGGGCCTTCGCATCAATGAGTCGCTGGAAGCCATTTCCAAGGGCTCGGGTATCTCCATGCAGGAACTCAACGCGCTCAACCAGGCCCCGGCACAGTTCGGCATTCCGTCCAAGGCCAAGAACCTCGAAGGCTTCCTGGCCCCGGGGGAGTACCGCTTTCCGCTCGGCACGCCGGCCAAGGACATCATCCAAAAGTTGGCCACTACCACGCTGGATGAGCTCAAGTCCCAGGGAATCACGGAACCGGGCAAGCAGTACGACACCGTGACCATCGCCAGTATTGTGCAGGCAGAAGGCGGTCAAGCGGACTATGGAAACGTGGCCGGCGCCATCTACAACAGGCTCAAGCCAAACAATGTGGAAACCAGCGGCCTGATCCAGTCTGACGCCACGGTGACCTACGGACTCGGCAAGAAATCCTTCCATCTCACGGAGGAAGAAAAGGCCGATAAGTCCAATACGTACAACACGTACGCCAATGTTGGGTTGCCGGCTGGACCCATCGGCTCACCGGGCAAGACTGCCATTGATGCTGCGGCCAAACCCACCCAGAACGACTACATGTACTGGGTCACCATCAACCTGGACAGCAAAGAAACCAAGTTCTCCAAGACGCTGGCTGAGCACAACGTCTACGTTGAGCAGTACAACGCGTGGTGCCAGGCCAATCCGGGACGGTGTGTGTGAGTCGTCGTGCCGCAGTCCTGGGGCATCCGATCTCGCATTCGAAGTCACCGGCCCTGCATACTGCTGCCTACGCCAAACTGGGCGTTGACATTGAATACTCCGCAATCGATGTCACCGTGGACGGCCTTCCAGCATTCATGGGCTCACTCTTCGGCGATGACTCCTGGTGCGGGCTCTCAGTGACCATGCCGTTGAAGTCGGCCATGGTCAAGGAGGTTGACGAGGTCCGCGGCGCGGGCGCCCAGTTGGGAGTCATCAACTCCGTGGTCTTTGAACACGACGGCGGAGCGGTGCGACGCGTTGGATACAACACCGATGTCGCCGGGATCGTTGAGGCGGTCCGGTATGCCGGGGTTGCTTCCACGCCCCACGCGGCCATCCTGGGTGGCGGCGGTACCTCCGCTGCGGCCGTTGCGGCTGTCAAGGAACTTGGTGGCAGCCACGTGGATGTCTTCGTCCGTGATGCAGGGCGTGCCGGTGAGGCGGAAGCCGCTGCAGCCGCCGTCGGAATTTCCCTCCGTGTCAGACCGTTGACTGAAGCAGCCACCGCTGTGGCGGGCACCGACCTGGTGATCTCCACATTCCCGCCGCGTGCCGCCGATTCCTTGGCGGATGAGTTGGCGGCGTTGCCGGGAACAGGGGCCGGTGTGCTTTTGGACGTTGCCTACGATCCCTGGCCCAGCCGCCTTGCTGAGGTGTGGCATGGTCACGGAGGCGCCGTAGTCCCGGGCCTTGAGATGCTGATGTACCAGGCGGCCGAGCAGATCAGGCGCTTCAGCGGCTGTGACGTGGATGCCGCCGTCATAGATGTGATGTGCGACTCAGTCGGGCTTCCCCGGCGAGTGTTCTAGAAGCCTTACATGGCAGGATTGGTTATATGTTGCGTTGGTTGACTGCCGGTGAATCCCATGGTCCGGCCCTGATCGGAATTGTTGAAGGCGTGCCCGCCGGTGTTGAACTCACCAGCGCGCAGATCCGTGATGCCCTGGCGCGTCGCCGCCTGGGCTATGGACGTGGTGCCCGCATGAAGTTCGAGCAAGACGAGGTCACCATCATGGGTGGCGTTCGTCATGGCCTGACGCAGGGCGGCCCCGTAGCCATCCAGGTGGGCAACACCGAGTGGCCCAAGTGGGAGCAGATCATGTCTGCTGACCCCGTAGATCCCGGAATCCTTGCCGATCAAGCCCGCAACGCACCCCTGACGCGGCCGCGCCCAGGGCATGCAGATTTCACGGGCATGCAGAAATACGGCTTCGACGAAGCCCGTCCCGTGCTTGAACGCGCCAGCGCCAGGGAAACCGCCACCCGCGTGGCCCTTGGCACCGTTGCCGCGCAGTTCCTTAAGCAGCTGGGCGTGGAATTGGTGAGCCACACTGTTTCCATCGCCAGCGTGACTGTTCCCGAGGGCCGCCCCTTGCCGCTGCCCCAGGATGTCCTGGCGCTCGACGCGGACCCCCTGCGCTGCTTTGACCGTCAGACCTCCGACGCCATGGTCGCTGAAGTGGACGCCGCCCATAAGGAAGGCGAAACCCTTGGCGGTGTTGTTGAGGTCCTGGCATACGGACTTCCGCCGGGACTGGGCAGCTACGTGCACTGGGACCGCCGCCTTGACTCCCGCCTGGCTGCTGCGCTGATGGGCATCCAGGCCATCAAGGGAGTGGAGGTCGGAGACGGGTTCCTTACTGCTGCGCGCCGTGGTTCCGCTGCCCACGATGAAATCGTGAAGGATGCTGACGGGAAAATTGTTCGGCAGACCAACCGCGCCGGCGGTATTGAGGGCGGCATGAGCATTGGCGAGGTATTGCGCGTGCGTGCAGCCATGAAGCCGATTGCTACCGTTCCCCGTGCCCTGCGCACCATCGATGTCAGCACAGGTGAACCCGCCAAGGCCCATCACCAGCGTTCAGACGTCTGTGCAGTGCCCGCGGCCGGTGTAGTCGCCGAAGCAATGGTTGCACTGGTCCTGGCCGAGGCCGTCGCCGAGAAGTTCGGCGGCGACTCCGTAGCCGAAACCCGCCGCAACCTGCAAAGCTACCTCGGCAACATACCGGCCACCCTGGACTCGGTCGGCCGGTAGTGGTTCGCCCGATCCTGGACGGCTGCACCGGCCGTCCCGTTGTCCTGGTGGGCCCTATGGCTGTTGGCAAGTCGGCCATTGGCCAGCAGTTGGCCCAGCAGTTGGGGCTCCCGTTCGTGGATACCGACGCTGTGGTGGTCGCTGCCCACGGCAGTATCGCGGATATTTTCGCGGGGCGCGGAGAGCACGCCTTCCGTGAAATTGAAGCCCGGGCAGTGGCGAAGTCCATCGAGAATGCCAGGGTTCAGCCCGCCATTATTTCCCTGGGCGGGGGAGCGGTCCTGGACTCCGGAACCCAGCAACTGCTGGAAGAATGCACGGTGGTCTACCTCGAATGTGACGCGGAGACCGTTGCCGATCGCATCGCGCGCAACACTGGCAGGCCATTGCTGAAGGGTGATGCGATGACGCGGTGGGAAGCATTGTTCGCTACGAGGCGTCCTGTCTATGAGCGTCTCGCGGACATCGTCATGGACGTCCGTTCAGGATCCGTGGCGGAAATCGGCCTCCAGTTGGAGGAGCGGCTGCGCCAGTATGCAGCCTTGAAAGAGGAAGTTGAAAAGTGAGTAACGAAGCAACTGTCATCAAGGTGACTGGCCAGTCCGCCAATGAAAACTACGATGTCGTAGTGGGGCGCGGTCTTTTGGGGACCCTTCCTGAAAAGCTGGGGGAGCGTGTCCGGCGTGTCCTGGTCATTCATCCCCGGGCCCTCCGCCTGACGGGGGACACGGTTCGCGACGAGCTGGAAACAGCCGGCTTCACCGCGCTGACTGCCGAAATCCCTGATGCGGAAGAAGGCAAGCACATTCAGGTTGCTGCTTTCTGCTGGCAGGTGCTGGGCCAAAACGACTTCACCCGCTCTGACGCCATCGTGGCGGTCGGAGGTGGCGCCGTGACGGACCTGGCCGGGTTCGTGGCAGCCACATGGCTTCGTGGTGTCAAGGTCATCCACATGCCCACCAGCCTTCTGGGCATGGTGGATGCTTCAGTGGGCGGAAAGACCGGCATCAACACGGCCGAGGGCAAGAACCTCGTGGGATCGTTCCACCCGCCGGCTGCCGTCCTGGCAGACCTCGACACGCTTCAGACGCTGCCCAAGAACGAGCTCATCTCCGGCATGGCCGAGGTCATCAAGTGTGGGTTCATTGCTGATCCCGCCATCCTGGACCTGATTGAGAAGAACACCGACGCAGTGATGGACCCGTCCTCGGACGTTGTCCGGGAACTCATCGAGCGGGCCATTACGGTTAAGGCAGATGTCGTGTCACAGGACCTCAAGGAATCCGGCCTCCGCGAAATCCTGAACTATGGCCACACGCTGGGACACGCCATTGAACTCGTGGAGCGCTACTCCTGGCGCCACGGTGCTGCTGTCTCAGTGGGCATGATGTTCGCCGCCGAGTTGTCGCGCAGCGTGGGGCGGTTGTCGGATGCCGATGCAGATCGTCACCGCACCATCCTGGAAAGCCTCGGACTGCCCATCACTTACCGGCGTGACCGCTGGCAGGGTTTGCTGGATGGCATGCGCAGGGACAAGAAGTCGCGGGGCGACCTTCTGCGGTTCGTTGTCCTTGACGGCGTTGCCAAGCCTGGCATCCTGGACGTTCCCGATACCTCCCTCCTGTTTGCGGCCTACCAGGAAATCGCATCATGAGTGTCGCCGTGCGGGAAGGCGTCAGCGACTGGCCAACAGCCGGCTTCCCGGGCGTCCGTACCAATCCCGATACCCTCCTGCCCGTGATAGTCAACGAGGAAGTCATGGAGACGGCACTTGCCGCCTCTGATGATCCCGCTGACCGCATCATGGCATTGCTGTTGGAAAATCAGCCCAACGAGGCAGCCGAACTGTTGGCCGAAGCCCGCTACAAGGATCCCGAGTCGTTCCGACTGAGGATCTTCGAGGCGGAAGTCCACCGTGCCACCAACCGGCTGGACCGCGCCATACAGTTGTTCCGCCACCTCTTGCACGACGTCCAGGGCAGCTCGAAGGAAGCGATCGTCCACCAGTACCTGGGGCGGGCATACTTCGTCAGCGGGAACGCCCTGGCTGCATCCGAGGAGTTCGCCAAAGCCTTGGACCTGCGCGTCGCCATGGCTGCTGATGCCGCGCTGATCTATTCCTCCGCCGTTGCCCTTCAAAGGGCCCGGAATGTGCTGGAACTGGCTTCCTGACGCACGCGGAAACACGCCCCGCAAGCCCCCGGCGTATTTGCCGGTAGAATGGTTCTTGGATTTTTGATAAATACGCGCTGGCGGGCCGATTGGTACGCCTGCTTGGCATAGATAGCTGGCAGCTAGAACCAGTGCGATAACCAGAGGATACGAGTGGCAACCACAAACGACATCAAGAACGGGACCGTACTGAAGCTCGAGGGCCAGCTCTGGAACATTATCGAGTTCCAGCACGTCAAGCCTGGCAAGGGTGGCGCCTTTGTCCGCACCAAGATGCGCAACGTCATGTCCGGCAAGGTGGTCGACAAGACCTTCAACGCCGGTCTGAAGATCGAAACCGCCACGGTTGACCGCCGTGATTACCAGTACCTGTACCAGGATGGCGAAGACTTCGTTTTCATGGATACCCAGGACTACGACCAGATCACCGTCTCCGGTGCAACGGTTGGCGACGCCACCAACTTCATGCTTGAAAACCAGATGGTCAACATTGCCATCCATGAGGGCACCCCGCTGTACATTGAACTGCCCCCGAGCGTTGTCCTCGAAATCACCTACACGGAGCCGGGCCTCCAGGGTGACCGCTCTTCGGCAGGCACCAAGCCGGCCACCGTTGAAACCGGCTACGAGATCCAGGTGCCGCTGTTCGTCGAGCAGGGCACCAAAGTCAAGGTCGACACCCGCGATGGCAGCTACTTGGGCCGGGTCAACGACTAGTGAGCGCACGCGGTAAAGCCCGTAGCAGGGCTCTTGAAGTACTTTTCGAGGCGGAGCAGCGCTCCGTCCCGGCATTCGACGCCATGACGGCGCGCCGGGAGAAGACTGACCTGGTCATCAACCCTTACACGGTGGAAATCGTCGAGGGTGTTGTTTCCATGCAGGCAACCATCGATGAGTTCCTGGAAACGTATGCCCAGGGCTGGACGCTGGAACGGATGCCGTCCGTGGACCGTATCATTCTGCGGATCGGCGCGTGGGAACTTCTCTACAATGACGAGGTTCCGGATGGTGTAGCTGTCAGCGAAGCCGTGGCCCTTGCCAAAACGATGTCCACGGACGAGTCCCCGGCGTTCATCAATGGACTCCTCGGCCGGCTCCAGAAGCTGAAGCCATCACTTCTCGCTTAAGTACACGCCTGGCCTGAATTCAAAGGACCCGCTTCACAGGAAACTGTGGGAGCGGGTCCTTTTCCCGTTATTGGAGAACTGCTGCCCGCAGACCGGGGATGTTGCGGAGATGCTCCAACTCGTCTTGCTGGTGAACGTGGACGTCCCGCCCGCTGAGTATCCGCTGCCTGGTGAACGCCAAAGCAGTGGCTCCCTTGATGAAGGACTTCATCTGGTTTCCACGGCCGCGCGTGGATGCCCAGCGCACCGCCTGGCGCCTGCCGCGCGAGGTGGCAAGCATCTCCACCTCGGCCGGAGTGAACCAACCGGCCCGGGCATACTCCAGGAGGCGTTGGCGCGTGAGTTTTCCTTCAGCGACCCGAAGCAGGATGATGCCCACTGCTGCCACCAGGAAGATGGGGACCTGGACCACGAAGTACTCCGCCAGGAAGTTCTGACCCATGCTGTTCCAACGGTTGTGGAGGAACATCGCGGGCAGTAACCCAATGAAGAATCCCAGTACGGCATAGCCGCTGTGCCACCTCCGCGCAGCAAAGCCCATGATCAGGCCCGTGGTGCCGGTGAACAGAGCGTGGGCGAAGGGTGACATGACGCCGCGGAGGATGAAGATACGGACCAAGTCCGTCCCGGGATCGGTGGAGGAGGCAATTTCGCGTCCAAAGTAGAGGATGTTTTCAGTGAAGGCGAAGCCGGCGGCAATGGTGAAGGCGAACACCACCCCATCCACGGGTCCGTCAAAGTACTTCCGGGCGGCCAGGATCAAGACCAGCAATCCGAGCGACTTGGTGAATTCCTCGACGATGGGTGCTTGGACCGTTGCCATGAAGTAGGTGAAAGCTTCTTCGCTGCTGGTGGGTGCGGCCAGGGCAAAGAGGGGCTGGATGAGCAGCGTCCCGGCGATGGACACTGCGGCACCCCAGGTGAAGGCGAACCACAGCAGCCTTTTTGGTTCCGGCTCCCAGCGATCGATGAGTCGTACCGTCAGCAGCACCACGGACAACGGAATCAACGAAGCAATAAAGCCGATCACGAAGCCTGTCACCCCGGTGTTGCCCAGCAGGAACGGCAGCACCAGCATCAGGCTGGCAAGGGCAAGGACCCCACCAACAATGACCAAGGGGAGTGTGCCCAGCGACCGGCGGGTGCGCGGAGCCTGTGGTGTGGCCCAGGTTTGCCGGGGGAGTGAGGCTGGATTCCCTGGAGCCGGTTGATAGTTTCCCGGCTGTACCCGTCCGATCCACGTGGGGTTGGCGCCAGGTTCCAGATAGGGTCGCGGATAGGGCTGTCCGCCGGGTTGGCCGTGGTGGTTCATGGTCATGGGCAAGAGCCTATTCCACGGCACGCAGTGTGAGCTTAAACTCACGCTTGGGTTGGTCGGGCGGTGCGGTGGCGAAGGGCCCCTGTGGTAGTTTTGAAAAGCAAATATTCCTTTTTTAATTCCGTCCCGTGAGGCGGGGAAAGGGGAGACGAGCGATGACTGAAGTCACTTCAGCGCACGTGCCGTCGCGGGTTGTCCTTAACCAGGCGGACATTGACCGTGCGCTCACTCGTATCGCCCATGAGATCCTCGAAGCCAATAAAGGCTCCCAGGACCTGGTCCTGCTGGGCATTCCCAGCCGCGGCTATCCGTTGGCCGTACGGCTCGCCCAAAAGATCGCAGCTGCCGACCCCTCGGTCAACGCTGAAACGATTGTCGGCCAATTGGATGTCACCATGTTCCGTGACGATCTCTCCCATCAGCCCACCCGGCCCCCGCGCCACACACGCCTGCCGTTGTCAGGAATCGACAACAAAGTGGTTGTCCTGATCGACGACGTCCTGTACTCGGGCCGTACCATCCGTGCTGCACTGGACGCGCTGGTGGACCTTGGCCGCCCCCGGATTGTCCGCTTGGCCGTTCTGGTGGACCGGGGCCACCGGGAACTGCCCATCCGCGCGGACCACGTGGGCAAGAACCTGCCTACTTCCTCTTCTGAAAAGGTCCGTGTCCACCTCGAGGAAATCGACTCCGTGGACGGTGTGCCCGTCAACGAGGTAGTTATCGAGGCCGGCAAGTGAAGCACCTCCTTTCCACCGAGAACCTGAGTGCTTTCGACGCCATCCGAATCCTTGACACGGCAGAAGAGATGTCCGCCGTTGGTGAGCGTGAAGTGAAAAAGCTGCCCGCGTTGCGCGGCCGGACAGTGGTGAACCTCTTCTTCGAAGACTCAACCCGCACCCGCATCTCCTTCGAGGCTGCCGCAAAGCGACTCTCTGCCGACGTCATCAACTTCGCCGCCAAGGGATCCTCGGTGTCCAAGGGGGAGTCCCTCAAGGACACGGCACAGACCCTGGCCGCCATGGGCGCAGACGCCGTGGTCATCCGTCACTGGGCATCCGGGGCCCCGCACCGGCTTGCCGCGACAGACTGGATTGACGCCGCCGTTATCAATGCCGGCGACGGCACCCACGAGCATCCGACGCAGGCGCTCCTGGATGCGTTCACCATGCGCCGGCACTGGTCCAAGGTCAACGGCAGCGAATCCACCGGTGCTGACCTTAAGGGCATGCGGGTAGCGATCGCCGGCGATGTCCTGCACTCCCGCGTTGCCCGGTCCAACGTCTGGTTGTTGAAGACCCTCGGCGCTGAAGTCACCTTGGTGGCGCCACCGACCCTGCTGCCCATCGGCGTCGAGCACTGGCCTTGCAAAGTCAGCTACAACCTGGACGAGACGCTCGAAGCCGGCATTGACGCCATGATGATGCTGCGCGTCCAGGGTGAGCGCATGAACGCGTCGTTCTTCCCCTCAACCCGGGAGTACTCGCGTCGCTGGGGTTTCGACGACGCCAGGCTCCGTGCTCTGGATGACCTCGGCATGAAAGACACCATCATCATGCACCCCGGGCCCATGAACCGGGGCTTGGAAATATCCTCCGCCGCCGCGGATTCGCCGCGCTCCACCGTGCTTGCCCAGGTGCGCAACGGTGTTTCGGTCCGCATGGCCGCCCTTTACCTGCTGCTCTCCGGAGACTCCCGCGAAGCCGCCCACACCTTAAGCCAGTCCGGCAAGGAGACCAAATGATGGCCGAGAATACCTACCTGCTTCGTGGGGCCGCCATCCTCGGTGGCGAAGCTGAAGACCTGCTGATCCGCAATGGCATCATCGAAGCGCGCGGCCAGGGCCTCGCCGCTGACGGCGCTGCGGTGATTGACGCCGCAGGCCTCATCGCCCTGCCCGGCATGGTTGACGTGCACACCCACTTGCGCGAACCCGGCCGCGAAGACGCCGAAACGGTTGAAACCGGTACCCGGGCCGCTGCCTTGGGCGGTTTCACGGCCGTCCACGCGATGGCCAACAGCAACCCGGTGGCTGACACTGCGGGCGTGGTGGAGCAGGTTCACAGCCTGGGCCGCGCGTCGGGTTGGGTGGACGTTCGTCCCGTAGGAGCAGTCACTGTGGGTCTGGCCGGCGAACAGCTCGCCGAGCTGGGGGCCATGGCCGATTCCCGTGCCCAGGTGCGCATGTTCTCCGACGACGGTATCTGCGTCCATGATCCGGTCCTGATGCGTCGCGCCCTGGAGTACGTGAAAGCGTTCGACGGCGTGGTGGCCCAGCACGCGCAGGAACCGCGCCTTACCGCCGGGGCACAAATGAACGAAGGCACTGTCTCAGCGGTCCTCGGACTGACCGGGTGGCCGGCCGTTGCCGAAGAAAGCATCATCGCCCGGGATGTCCTGCTGGCCCAGCATGTTGGGTCCCGCCTCCACGTCTGCCACGTCTCCACCGCTGGATCCGTGGAAATCGTGCGCTGGGCCAAGGCGCGGGGGATCAACGTCACGGCCGAGGTCACGCCGCACCACCTGCTCCTCACTGATGAACTGGTCCGCAGCTATGACCCCGTCTACAAGGTCAATCCGCCGTTGCGTACCGATGCTGACGTGCAAGCTTTGCGTGAAGGCCTGGCAGACGGCACCATCGACGTCGTGGGCACCGACCACGCACCGCACCCCAGCGAACATAAGGAATGTGAGTGGGCGCAGGCCGCAATGGGCATGACCGGACTGGAGACAGCTCTGTCGGTGGTCCAGGAGACCATGATCGAGACTGGCCTGATGTCCTGGGCCGACTTCGCCAGGGTGACGTCCTTCACTCCGGCGGTCATCGGCCGTGTCGCTGACCAGGGCCGTCCGCTGGAGGTTGGCGAACCGGCCAACGTCATCCTGGTGGACCCGGCTGCGCGATGGACCGTTGACCCCCATAAAATGGCAACCATGGGCCGCAATTCACCGTTCAAGGGCAAGGAGCTGCCCGGATCCGTTGTGGCAACCTTCTTCAAAGGCCATCCCACGGTCCTCGACGGCCGGCTCAACACGCCGTACCGGTACCCGGAAGTCAGCAGCAATTAATGGATAACCAGACACTGACCGTGCTCATCACGGTGCCGTTGATCGTCGTCGTCCTGGCGATGATCTGGCTGGGGTGGCGTAACAGGCTGCGGCGACAAGCCGACGTCGAACGCCTACCAGCGGTGCCGGAGCAGCTGACGCCGGCCACCGTCGTCGCAGATGGCCAGTACGTTGCCACCACCACGGCGGGCGACTGGCTGGACCGGATCGCGGTTCAGGGCCTGGGTATCCGGACCAACGCGGAACTGAGCATCCACGCCGAAGGCGTGCTGTTCGACCGCTCCGGTGCCGCCCCGGTCTTCATCCCCCGCTCCGCACTGGCCGACAGCCGTGAGTCCAGCGGAATGGCAGGGAAGTTCGTCGAAAAAGACGGGCTCCTGGTCATCAGCTGGAAACTCGGTGGCCGGGAACTGGATACCGGATTCCGGTCCAGGCGCGCAGCCGACAAGCAGCTCCTCCTCGAAGCCCTCCAGGAATTGATCTCCGCAGCCCCTCAGGCAGATGCCGATAGTGGAAAGTAATAAAGTGACGGATAGTAAAGCAGCCACCACACCCGCCCCCTCAGCAGCAGTGCTGGTGCTCGAAGACGGCCGCATGTTCCGCGGCCGCAGCTACGGCGCGCAGGGAACTGCGCTCGGTGAAGCGGTGTTCGCCACCGGCATGACCGGTTACCAGGAGACCATCACGGATCCCTCCTACGCGCGCCAGCTGGTAGTCCAGACTGCGCCGCACATCGGTAACACCGGCGTCAACAGCGAAGACGCTGAGTCCCGCCGGATCTGGGTGGCAGGCTACGTCGTACGCGACGCCGCACGCCGTCCCTCCAACTGGCGTTCGGAACGAAGCCTCGATGACGAACTGGTGGAACAGGGCATCGTTGGCATCCAGGGCGTAGACACCCGTGCCATCACCCGCCACCTCCGCGAGCACAAAACCATGCGCGCAGGCATCTTCTCCGGCGAGGCTGCCCAGGCCACCGACAAGGAACTGTTGGACGCCGTGCTTGCCAGCGCTCCCATGGAAGGCGCAGCCCTGGCGGAGGAAGTCTCCATCGATGAGGCCTATGTCGTTGAGCCCAAGGACCACGGCTGGGAAGGCGAACCGCGGTTCTCCATCGCCGCCGTCGACCTCGGCATCAAGGCCATGACGCCCGTGCGTTTCGCAGAGCGCGGTGTCCGCGTCCACGTGCTGCCGGCAACCTCCACTCTGGAAGACGTCAACGCAGTCAACCCTGACGGCTTCTTTATGTCCAACGGTCCCGGCGACCCCGCCACGGCGGACCACCAGGTCTCCCTGCTGCGTTCAGTCCTGGACGAGAAGCTGCCGTACTTCGGCATCTGCTTCGGCAACCAGATCCTGGGCCGTGCCCTTGGGTTTGGCACCTACAAGCTCCGCTACGGCCACCGCGGCATCAACCAGCCCGTCATGGACCGCCGCACCGGCAAGGTGGAAATCACCTCGCAGAACCACGGCTTTGCCGTTGACGCCCCGCTGAACGGTTCCACCGTGGCGCCTGAAGAGCGATACGGACGGGTTGAAGTCAGCCACGTTTCGTTGAACGACGACGTCGTTGAAGGACTCGCCTGCCTCGACATCCCCGCCTTCTCGGTTCAGTACCACCCCGAAGCTGCCGCTGGTCCGCACGATGCCGCCTACCTCTTCGACCGCTTCATCGACCTCATGGCCGACACCAAGTCCAAGGCCACAGACGAAAACTCCACCGAATCCAAGACTGAGGACAAGAAGTAATGCCCAAACGTACAGATCTCAAGAGCGTCCTTGTCATTGGTTCGGGCCCGATCGTCATCGGCCAGGCAGCCGAGTTCGACTACTCAGGCACCCAGGCACTGCGCGTCCTCAAGGAGGAGGGCCTGCGGGTCATCCTCGTGAACTCCAACCCGGCCACCATCATGACGGACCCCGAGTTCGCCGATGCCACCTATGTTGAGCCCATCACCCCGGAGGTGGTGGAGAAGATCATCGCCAAGGAGCGCCCGGACGCCATCCTGCCCACCCTGGGTGGCCAGACGGCTTTGAATACGGCCATCGCCCTGGACAAGAACGGTGTACTGGAGAAGTACAACGTGGAACTCATTGGCGCGAACATTGCCGCCATCGAGCTTGGCGAAGACCGCGAGAAGTTCAAGGGCGTCGTGGAGCGCTGCGGTGCAGAATCCGCACGCAGCCACATTATCCACACCATGGAAGAGGCCTTCGCCGCTGCCGAGGACCTCGGCTACCCGATGGTGGTCCGTCCGTCCTTCACCATGGGTGGACTGGGATCGGGCCTGGCGTACAACGAGGACGACCTTCGCCGGATCGTGGGCCAGGGCCTTCAGTACAGCCCCACCACCGAGGTCCTGCTTGAAGAGAGCATCCTCGGCTGGAAGGAATACGAGCTCGAGATGATGCGCGACAAGAACGACAACGTCGTTGTTGTGTGCTCCATCGAGAACTTCGATCCCGTAGGCGTCCACACTGGTGACTCCATCACTGTTGCGCCGGCGCTGACCCTGACGGACCGCGAGTACCAGAAGCTGCGCGACGTCTCCATTGCCGTCATCCGCGAGGTTGGCGTGGACACCGGTGGCTGCAACATCCAGTTCGCCATCGACCCCGCCACTGGCCGCGTCGTGGTCATCGAAATGAACCCCCGCGTTTCGCGTTCCTCAGCACTGGCGTCCAAGGCAACCGGCTTCGCCATTGCCAAGATCGCCACCAAGCTCTCCCTGGGTTACACCCTGGACGAAATCCCGAACGACATCACGCAGAAGACCCCGGCTTCCTTCGAGCCGACCCTGGACTACGTTGTGGTCAAGGTCCCGCGTTTCGCGTTCGAGAAGTTCCCGGCAGCAGACAACACGCTGACCACCACCATGAAGTCCGTTGGCGAAGCCATGGCCATGGGCCGTAACTTCACCGAAGCCCTGCAAAAGGCCCTCCGCTCGCTTGAGCAGAAGGGTTCCCAGCTGGACTTCAGCTCCGTGCCGGAATACGAAGTCGCAGAGCTCATCGAGAAGGCCAAGCGACCCACGACGGACCGCCTGCACCAGGTGCAGCGCGCCATGCTCGGCGGCGCCACCGTGGAAGAACTCTTCGAGGCCACCAAGATCGACCCTTGGTTCCTGGACCAGTTGCAGCTGCTCAACGAGACAGCCCAGGAGATCCGCAAGGCCGGCGTGCTCACGGAGGAAATGATGCGCAACGCCAAGCGCCACGGTTTCTCCGACGAGCAGATCGGTGCCCTGACGCACAACAACGAGGCCGTGGTCCGCGGAGTCCGTCAGGCTTTGGGTATCCGTCCGGTCTACAAGACGGTGGACACCTGTGCCGCGGAGTTCGCCGCTTACACCCCCTACCACTACTCTTCCTACGACGAAGAGGACGAGGTAGGCCTGCACGCCAAGCCGTCAGTGATCATCCTCGGCTCCGGCCCCAACCGCATCGGCCAGGGCATTGAGTTCGACTACTCCTGCGTCCACGCCTCCATGGCGCTGCGCAAGGCCGGCTACGAGACCGTCATGGTCAACTGCAACCCTGAGACCGTCTCCACGGACTATGACGTCTCCACGCGTCTCTACTTCGAGCCGCTGACCCTTGAGGACGTCCTTGAGGTCATCGCAGCCGAGGAACGCACAGGCGGCGTGATGGGCGTCTTCGTGCAGCTCGGTGGGCAGACTCCGCTGAAGCTGGCACAGCAGCTCGCCGACGCCGGCGTGCCCATCCTGGGTACCTCGCCGGAAGCGATCGACCTCGCCGAACACCGTGGTGCTTTCGCCCGCGTGCTGGACGAAGCCGGACTGACCTCCCCGAAGAACGGCACCGCGGTGTCCTTCGAGGACGCCAAGAAGATTGCCGACGAAATCGGCTATCCGGTGCTGGTTCGGCCGTCCTACGTCCTGGGCGGCCGTGGCATGGAGATCGTCTATGACGAAGCGAACCTCTCCCGCTACATCGCCAACGCCACGGAAATTACGCCGGACCACCCGGTACTGATCGACCGCTTCCTCGAGGACGCCGTGGAGATCGACGTCGACGCACTCTTCGACGGCACCGACATGTACCTCGGCGGCATCATGGAACACATCGAAGAAGCCGGTATCCACTCCGGTGACTCCGCCTGCGTGCTTCCTCCGATCACCCTGGGCAATAACGTGATCGAGCGCGTGCGCACGGCAACCCGTGCCATCGCTGAAGGTGTGGGCGTCCGCGGCCTCATCAACATCCAGTTCGCGCTGGCCTCAGACGTCCTGTACGTTCTCGAAGCCAACCCGCGCGCCTCGCGCACGGTTCCGTTTGTCTCCAAGGCAACGGGCGTGCAGATGGCCAAAGCAGCAGCCCTCATCGGTACCGGGGTCACCATCAACCAGCTCCGCGGCGCCTACAAGATGCTGCCGGAAACCGGTGATGGTTCCACGCTGCCCCTGGACGCGCCGGTTGCCGTGAAGGAAGCCGTGCTTCCGTTCAGCCGCTTCCGCACTCCCGAAGGCAAGGTTGTTGACTCCCTGCTCGGCCCGGAGATGCGCTCCACCGGTGAAGTCATGGGCATCGACAAGCACTTCGACACCGCTTTCGCCAAGAGCCAGGCCGCTGCCAACAACGCACTGCCCACCGAGGGTAAGATCTTCGTTTCCGTGGCCAACCGCGATAAGCGCTCGGTCATCATGGGTGTCAAGCGCCTCTCGGACCTCGGCTTCGAGATCGTCTCCACCGGTGGCACGGCGGACGTCCTGCGTCGTAACGGCATCCACGCGACTCCGGTCCGCAAGGTGGCCGAGGGCAGCAGCGCTGAAGGTGAAGGAACCATTGCTGACCTCGTCATCGCTGGCGAGATCGATATGGTCTTCAACACCCCGTCCGGCGGCGAAGCCCGCAGCGACGGCTACGAACTCCGCGCCGCAGCAACGTCCATCGGGATTCCCTGCATCACCACCGTCGCCGAATTCAACGCGGCTGTGCAGGCCATCGAGGCCCTGCGTACCTACGAGTGGTCCGTGACCAGCTTGCAGGAGCACGCGGCCAACCTGGCAGCAGCAGTGGAAGCAGCCAATGCCTGAGTCTGCCCAATTGCAGCAGGCGCAGCCGCCGGTCCGGGAGTCTTTTGGCTCCCGGCTGGCGGCCGCCATGGCCTCCCGCGGTCCGCTGTGCGTCGGAATCGATCCCCACCCGCAGCTTTTGGTTGATTGGGGATTGAACGACGACGCCGCCGGCCTGGAACGCTTCTCGCTGACAGTGGTGGAGGCGGTCGCTTCCCTCGCTGCCGCGGTCAAGCCGCAGGTGGCACTCTACGAGCGTCACGGCTCCGCCGGCATGGCCGTCCTGGAGCGCACGCTTGCCGCTTCCTCGGAAGCAGGCGTGCTCAGCATCGCCGATGCCAAGCGTGGCGACATCGGCTCAACCATGGCGGCGTACGCGGACGCCTGGTTGCGTGACGGTTCGTCCTTGGCCGCAGACTCCGTGACCCTCAGCCCCTACCTGGGCTTTGAGTCGCTGCGTCCGGCGCTGGACCTCGCTGCGCAATATGGCAGGGGAGTGTTTGTCCTGGCCCTGACGTCCAACCCGGAAGGGAAGTCGGTCCAGCACGTTGGTGGCGATGATTCGGTGGCGCGCAGGATCGTGGCCGCTGCTGCAGCGGAGAACCAGCGGTACGAGGGGACCCTTGGTTCTGTTGGTTTGGTTGTGGGCGCCACCATTGGGTCGGCGCTTGGGGACCTGGACATCGATCTGGGCCAGGTCCGCGGCGCGATCCTCGCACCGGGGCTCGGCGCCCAGGGTGCAACCCCTGCTGACCTTCGTGCGACGTTCGGTGCTGCCTATCCTTCGGTCCTGGCTACCTCCAGCCGGGGCATCCTGGCCGCAGGTCCCTCCGTGGTGGGCCTTCGTGCCGCAACCGAAGAGACATTGGGCGGGCTTCGGTCGGAGTAAGTTGCCTGACCGCATTGCGCAACAGCGCCCCTGCCGGTAGGTTCAGGATCAGTCCGCGTGATCTGGATCACAATCGCGATCTGACAGGGGTTTGGCAGTGGGCCTTAAAGAGCTGACACCACAGGAGCGTTCCGATGCGCTGGAGAAGGCCGCCAAGGCGAGGGCAGTCCGTGCCGCCGCCAAGGAACGGCTCAAGCGCGGCGAGGTCAGTGTTGCGGAGCTGATCTCTTCCGGGGCAACGGACGAGGCGATTGCGCGCATGCGTGTGGTGGAACTCCTGGAGGCCCTGCCGGGCATTGGCCCCGTCAGGGCGGCCGGGATCATGGCGGAGATAGGCATCGCCGGATCCCGGCGCATCAGGGGCCTGGGAATTCACCAGGCCCGGGCGCTGGTAGATTTTATGGACACCCAGCAAAGCGTTTGACGCATCTCCCCGAAGGAATCCGTGAGCAAGAAACCCGGACTGACTGTCCTTGCAGGCCCCACTGCCGTTGGCAAGGGAACCGTATCCACCTACATCAGGGACAACTATCCAGAGGTCTGGCTCTCAGTCTCGGCAACCACCCGGGCCGCCCGTCCGGGTGAGCAGGATGGCGTTCACTACTTCTTCAAGTCTGCCGAGGAGTTCGACTCCCTGGTGGCGGATGGTGAATTGCTGGAGTGGGCTGTGGTGCATGGACAGAACCGCTACGGGACGCTCCGCAGTACTGTCAACGCCGCCATCGCCGAAGGAAAGTCCGTCCTCCTGGAGATTGACCTCCAGGGCGCACGCCAAGTCAAGAAGGCTGTTCCGGACGCGAATTTTGTGTTCCTGGCACCGCCGACGTGGGACGAAATGGTCCGCCGCCTGGTGGGCCGCGGCACTGAAACTCCCGAGGAACAGCAGCGCAGGCTGGAAACCGCTAAACTGGAACTTGCTGCTGAACCGGAGTTTGACCACACCGTCATCAATGACGACGTTCGCCGGGCAGCGGACGAGCTTGTTTCACTCATGGGGCTTACCCCGCACCAGCGCTAAGCGCTTGCATTTGTTGGCCCGCTAAAATTTGGAGAATTCGTGTCCACGAACCTTGAAGGCATCATCAACCCGCCGATCGATTCGCTGCTTGAGGCTGCTGATTCCAAGTACGGCCTGGTCATCTTCGGCGCCAAGCGTGCCCGCCAGATCAACGCCTACTACGCCCAGCTCCACGAGGGCCTGTTTGAGTACGTCGGCCCGCTGGTTGACACCAAGCTGAACGAGAAGTCGCTGTCCATCGCCCTGCGCGAGATCAACGAAGGCCTTTTGGTTTCCACGCCGATCGAGCCTGCAGAATAAGTACAGACTGCCTGTTGACGGAGGTCACGTGCGCATAGTCCTCGGAGTCGGGGGAGGGATTGCAGCCTACAAGGTTGCATCGCTCCTCCGGCTTTTTACTGAAGCCGGCCACAAGGTCACGGTCATCCCCACGGAAGCGGCCACACGGTTTGTTGGAGTCGCGACGTGGGAGGCCCTCTCGGGCAACCCTGTGAGCAACAGCGTCTTTGACGACGTCGAGAAGGTCAACCATGTGCGCCTGGGCCATGAAGCCGACCTGATTGTGGTTGCACCCGCCACGGCGGACCTCCTGGCCAAGGCTGCAACAGGACAAGCGGGCGACCTCCTTACCAATACGCTGCTCATGGCCCACGGTCCAGTGCTCTTTGCTCCGGCCATGCACACTGAGATGTGGCAGCACGCCGCAACCCAGGCGAACGTGGAGACGTTGCGCAGCCGCGGTGTGACAGTACTCGAGCCAGCCTCCGGTCGCCTCACCGGGTCCGACTCGGGCCCTGGCCGCCTGCCGGAGCCGGAAGCAATCTTCACGGCTGCGATGGCTTTGACTGAGGTGGCGGATGGCGCCAAGGCTTCACCCGCCGCGGAGCAGCCGTTGGCAGGCCGGATCGTAACGATCTCAGCCGGTGGCACCAGGGAGGCGCTGGACCCGGTCCGCTTCCTGGGCAACCGCTCGTCCGGCAAGCAGGGTGCTGCCTTGGCCGCCGCAGCCTTGGCTGGCGGGGCAACTGTTCGGTTCCTTGCCGCACATATGGACGTCGAACCGCCCGCCGGCGTCGAGCTTGTCCGTGTTGAGTCGGCGTTGGAACTGCGCGAGGCCGCGCTGAAGGCGGCAGTGGATTCCGACGTCGTCATCATGGCCGCCGCCGTGGCGGACTTCCGTCCGGCCGAGGTCTCGGACACCAAGATCAAAAAGGTCGACGGCGAGGATGCGCCCGTGGTGCGGTTGATCCGGAATCCTGACATCCTGCATGAGCTCGTGGAACGCCGCAACGCCGAGGGTGGCCGGCAACTGATTGTCGGTTTCGCGGCCGAAACAGGCGACGCCCAGGGAGACGTCCTGGAACACGCAACGGCCAAGCTCAAGCGCAAGGGCTGCGACCTCCTGGTAGTTAATCAGGTGGGCATTGGGCGCGTGTTCGGCCAGGATGACAATTCCGTGGTGATCCTCTCCGGTCACGGAGCCGACCCGCAGTCGGCCGCCGGTTCCAAGGCCGATGTCGCCGCTGCAGTGGTTGATCGGGTGGGCGCCGAGCTCACACGGGTCTTCCCGGCGTTGTAACTGAGCCCACACCCGAATTCTTAGCACAGGGACACACGGCAGATGCCGCCGTCCCGCAACCCAGTAAGGTGGTCGAGTGACTTTACCGCTGCACCATGAACACCATGGCACCCCGTCCAAGCTCCGGCTCTTCACTTCCGAGTCGGTCACTGAAGGGCACCCGGACAAAATCTGCGACCAGATCAGCGATGCCATCCTTGACGCTCTGCTGGCCGCTGATCCTGAGTCCCGCGTGGCCGTTGAAACCATGGCCACCACCGGCCTGGTGCACGTGGCTGGTGAGGTCACTACCGACGCTTACGTAGAGATACCGCAGATAGTCCGTGAGACTATCCTCGGCATCGGATATGACTCTTCAGCCAACGGCTTCGACGGTGCCCGTTGTGGTGTTTCGGTGTCCATCGGCCAGCAGTCCAACGACATCGCAGGCGGGGTGTTCAACTCCCTCGAGGCCCGCGAAGGCCGCCAGGAGGATGACTACGATCTCCAGGGTGCAGGCGACCAAGGCATCATGTTCGGCTACGCCAGTGATGAAACAGCCTCCTACATGCCCACGCCCATCTGGCTTGCCCACCGCTTGTCCGAACGGCTCACCGAAGTGCGCAAGAACGGCGAATTGGCTTACCTCCGCCCGGACGGCAAGACGCAGGTTACCGTAGGGTACGACGGCGACCGCCCGGTTTCCGTTGAAACCGTGGTGATTTCCAGCCAGCACGCCGAGGAAGCTGGCCTTGAGCAGCTTCGGGCCGATCTCGCCAGTTACGTCATCGACCCCGTCCTCGCTGCGTCAAGCCTGGACCTCTCGCGCACGGCGAATATCCTGAACCCGGCCGGTGCCTTCGTCATCGGCGGTCCGGTAGGCGATGCAGGCCTCACGGGGCGCAAGATCATCGTCGACACTTATGGCGGGTTCTCCCGGCATGGCGGCGGCGCCTTCTCAGGCAAGGATCCGTCCAAGGTTGACCGTTCGGCTGCCTACGCCATGCGGTGGGTTGCCAAGAACGTGGTGGCCGCCGGACTGGCCAAGCGTGCCGAAATCCAGATTGCCTACGCGATTGGCCAGGCCCGCCCGGTCGGGACGTACGTTGAGACGTTCGGCACGGAGACCGTGGACCCGGCCCGCATCAGCGAGGCCATCGACGAACTCTTCGACCTGCGTCCGCGCGCCATCATCGATGCCCTGGACCTCAAGCGGCCCATCTACGCCAAGACGGCAGCCCACGGACACTTTGGCCGCGACGAGCCCGATTTCACCTGGGAGCGTCTGGACCGGGTTGCTGACCTGAAGGAATATTTCAACGCCTGATCGCTTTGTCGATTTTGCCGGTGCCATCCGGGGTTACTACTTTGTCGGTGGCCCGTGATTGGCTGGTGCCAGTGAGATGCCCGCAGCGGGTTCCATCCTGCTGCGGGCATCTGCGTTGGTGACGCGCAGCGGTTTTCCGCTTGATGAGTTGGAGGTGAAGTGCATGGCAGGACCCGAGGCCCAGCCGTCCCTGCTTCAACCCTCGCTGCTGCAAGGTTTCCCGGACCGCCTGCCCGTCAACGGCCCGCCCCTGGCAGAAACGGACCCCGTTGCCCGCGTGGTTCTGGAGTCCTCCCTGCCCCACCTGGACCGGCCCTTCGATTACAGTGTTCCAGCTGTGCTGGCCGAAGCGGCTGCCCCCGGGGTCAGGGTCAAGGTCAAGTTCAACGGCCAGGAACTGAACGGCTACATCACAGAGCGGCGCGCGACCTCCGACGCGGCTCACCCGTTGACGGCCCTGCACAAAGTCGTCTCGCCGGTAGCTGTCCTTACCCCGGCCATTGCAGAGCTCGCGGCCAGGGTTGCTGCCAGATACGCCGGAACACTGAGCGATGTCCTTCGGACTGCTGTTCCTCCCCGTATCGCTAAGGTGGAGAAGGAGTTGCTGTCCGGAGATTCAGATGAGGCCGTGGTGGATCCGGCGCCGGACAGTGATGCCCACGCATGGGCTTCGTACTCCAACGGGGCCCCTTTTTTGCAGCACCTCGCCAGTGGCGGCTCGCCGAAGGCTGTCCTCACGGCGCTTCAGGGTTTCGGTCCGGACGGGTGGCCCGCACTTGTTGCTTCCGCCGTTGCTGCGGTGCGGTCCTCGGGACGGGGCGCCGTGGTGGTCGTGCCTGACTACCGGGACTTGGAGCAACTGGAAGCCGCACTGGAGAGGGTCCTGCCGAAGTCCGACGTCGCACGGCTCACCGCGGACGACGGGCAGACCCCCCGTTACCGGAACTTCCTTCGGCTGCTGAATGGATCCGCCGGGGTAGCCATCGGCACACGTTCGGCTGCCTATGCGCCCGTACGCGACCTTGGCCTGGTGGTGTGCTGGGATGACGGTGACGATCTCCACATTGAGCAACGGGCACCGTACGCGCACACCCGGGAAGTTTTGCTGCTGCGTGCCGAGCAGGAGAACGCCGCGTGCCTCATGGCTTCCCATAGCCGCAGCACCGAGCTCCATCGTCTGGTCGAGATGCAGTGGGCCGTACCCATTGAAGCGCCACGAAACGTGGTGCGTTCGACTGTTCCGCGGGTCTTGAACACCGCCGACAGTTTCGAGCAGGAACGGGATCCCCTGGCACGGATCGCCCGTTTGCCGGGCTCGGCGTGGCGTGCGGCCAAGGAAGGCTTGGAGCGCGGGCCTGTCCTGGTCCAGGTGGCACGCTCCGGATATGCGCCGTCGCTGGTCTGCGAGACGTGCCGGGAACTGGCCCGCTGCAACGCCTGCCAAGGGCCGCTGGCGGTTTCCAGCGGCTCAGCCATACCTGCGTGCAGGTGGTGCTCCACACCGGCGCCCCAGTGGAGATGCACCCACTGCAGCGGAACCCGGCTGCGTCGTGGCGCAGTCGGCGTCATGCGCACCGCAGAGGAATTGGGCCGTGCGTTCCCTGGCAAGGCTGTGGTGACTTCCTCCGGTGAACACATCAAAGCAACAGTTCCCGATACTGCTGCCCTTGTGGTGGCAACCGTGGGAGCCGAGCCGGTGGCTCCAGGGGGCTATGCTGCCGCTCTGCTGTTGGACGGCAACTCGCTGCTCCGGAGGGAAAACCTCCGGGCGGGGGAGGACACTGTCAGGCGTTGGTTCAATGCTGCCGCCCTGGTCAAACCTGCCCACGAGGGGGGCCTCGTGGTGATCACGGCTGACGATACCGTCGCCACGGGTGCGCTGCTGCGCTGGGACGCGCCGGGCTTCGCATCACGGGAACTGGCGCTGAGGAAAGAACTCCATTTGCCCCCAGCGGTGCGGGTGGCGTCAATTACCGGTACCAGGGCCGACGTCGGGCATTTCGCGGATGCCTTTGAAGCTACCGCGACGTTGCCGTCGGGCAACAAGCTCCGGAAGGCCGGTCCTGCGCCGGTTCAGCTTTACCCAGGGGCCTCGCAGGGCGCCTCCAGCGAGGCAGATGAGGACGTCCGGACGTTGTATTTCCTGCCGTACGGCGACGCTGCGGAAGCCACGCGTGCCCTGCGGGCCGTGAAGGCTGCCAGCGCCGCCAAGCGCACGTCGGGTCCAGTACAACTTCGCCTGGACGGCGTGGACGTCCTCTAGGGGATCCCTAGGCCCGGCGTTTGCGCAGTGCCACGACTTCCTCGGCTGCAGCAAGCAGTTGCCGCGCCGACTCGTCCCAGGTGAATTCGGATGCCCGCTTAACGGACTGGCGGGAGCGCTGCTGCCAGAGAGCGTCGTCACCGAGCGCAGCCACAGCGCCGGCGAACTCCGTAGGTGATCCGGGGTCCACATAGCTGACAGCGTCTCCGCCCACTTCACGGAAGATCGGAATGTCGCTGGCAATGACAGGGGTTCCCAGTGCCATGGCCTCCACCAACGGCAAGCCATACCCCTCAGCGCGGGAGAGACTGACCAGGGCAGTTGCCCTCAGCAGCAGTTCGTCGTACTGGGCGTCGGTGACGCCGTTGTGGAACTGGACCTTGGCTCCGGTGGGAACCATAGCCTCAAGTTCAGACTGACGTTGCGGGGTGATGCGGCTGAGCAAGTGCAGGGTGTAATCGTGCAATCCGGCCATTCCCCGAATCATCGTCTCTACGTTCTTGTACGGCATGAACGAACCCATGTAGAGAAGAGTTTTATCTGCGCCGGAGCCAGGGTCGCGCGGCGACTGACCTGGCTGAGGGGCATTGCCGACTATCCGGACGGGCCGTTTGGTCAGTTTGTATTTGGCCATCAACGCTTCAGTGGTTCGGCTGATGGTGGCCACGATATCTGCTCGGTTCAGCAGGAGACGCTGCGGCCAGTAGGCCTTGTGGTACAGCCTCCACAGCAAACGCACGGGTGCGGGCAGGAAGCCAGGGGGTGTCGGGTGCTGGTAGTAAATGAGGTCGTGGAGTGTGAGCACCAGTCCGTACCGGCGGCCGAAGGTGCCCATGGTCTGCATGGGGCACACCACCACATCGGCGTTGAGGGGATTGACCTTGCGGGCTACGAAGAGTTCGACGGGTGACAATGGGCTGTTGACGAGCACGTAGGGGACGTCCGGCAGCAGGGCAAGTTGGCGCTTATCGCTGATCAGCATGGTGACGTCGGCGATTCTGGATGTTGCGGCTATGAGGCTTGAACCGTAGCGGCTGATGCCATCGTGGTGGTCCGTCCTGGTAAAGCGGGCGTCGATGACAATTTTCACGCGGGATGTTCCTCCAGGAAGGTGCGGATGGCTTCTGCCGCCGGGACCGGCGTCTCATAGTGGATTAAGTGCCCGACGCCGGGAATGACTTCCAGCCTCGCGTCCGGAAGGCGCTCCATGAGTTTGTACTGGTTGGGAAGGGTGGCGATCTCATCTTTTTCACCGGCCACAAGGAGCACCGGGAGGGTGAGTTGTTCGGCAACCTCGGCCACGTGTCCTGAGACGGAGGCTTTGAAGGATTCCAGCAGGCTCTTCCTGTCGGCGAAGGCGCTGAAGTGGGCGTCGTGCTGGCCGTGGATGAAACGGCGCAGGGCTTTGTCCTTGGTTTTGGCCATGGTGATGCTCATGATGCGCACGATCGCCCGGTTGCGAAGGATTGCGAGTCCCAGGGGGCGCGGAAGCCTGGCCGACGCCTGGTAGTACAGCACAGCGAGCTTGGTCATGATGCCCTTTAGACCCTCCAGCGCGGGCGCGGCAATGGGGTTGATCAGGATCAGCGGGTAGATGGCGTGTGGGTGCGTCGCTGCGAAGTGGCTGGCGACGATCGAGCCGAAGGAGTGGCCCAGCAACACGGTCTTTGGCCCGAGGCCGAGCGCTGACATGAAGCTGGAAATGAACTGACCGTAGCGTTCAACAGTGTGCTCATCATCAACGAACGGATCGGAGCTTCCGAAGGCCGGCAGGTCCGGCATGATGATCCGCATTTCCGGGAGCTGGTCGGCCACCCGGAGCAACCCGTGGTGGTCTCCCCGGAATCCGTGGATCACCAGGATGGTACGGGTTTTGGGGGTGACGGTGACCGGTTCGTACGTCCAATACGCCACGTTGCTGCCGTCAACATCAATGTCCGAAGCTACAGTCCGCCCTGGAAGGGCCTCGCTGAAGAATGTGCCAGGGGCCTGTGTTCCTTCGGGGGAGTTGGCGGTGTCCACTTTTTCCATGCAGCTGTTCCTAATTCACGTTGTCCGGATGCGATCCGGTTCGATGGTGCCGCTCAAGCCCTGCGATGCCGTCCATGTCCGTGGCGTCGAGTTCGAAATCAAAAACGGCGAAGTTCTCTTTGATACGGCCTGCAGAGCTTGCTTTCGGGATGACCAGGTTCCCCAGTTGGAGATGCCAGCGGAGAACAACCTGCGCAGGAGTCCTGCCGTACTTCTCCGCCAGGCGGATGATGGCCGGATCCGCCAGTACCTGCCCTCTGCCCAGTGGGCTCCACGCCTCAGTGCGTATACCGAGTTGTTCGTGCAAGGTGCGCAACCTGGTCTGCTGCAACCAGGGGTGCAGCTCGATTTGGTTGACGGCCGGGACTACTTCGGCCTTCTGCATCAAATCGTCCAGGTGGCCGGGTTGGAAGTTGGAAACACCAATGGCCCGGATTTTGCCTTCCCTGTACAAGGTCTCCATGGCTTTCCACGTCTCCACCAACAGTCCACGTCGGGGACAGGGCCAGTGAATGAGGTAAAGATCCACGTAGTCGAGCCCAAGGTTTGAGATGGACGTGTCGAAGGCGCGAAGGGTGGCGTCGTAGCCGTGGTCATCGTTCCAGACCTTGGTGGTGACGAAGAGGTCCTCCCGTGCAAGGGTGTGAACGGATTCTCCGGAACCGCCCGTTCCCCTGTTGGCTTCCGCGGCATCTCCGACTGCGCCGCCGATGGCTCGTCCGACGCCGACTTCGTTGCCGTACATCGCGGCCGTATCAAAGCGCCGATACCCCTCACCCAGGGCTGTGGCTACCAGGGCTTCGGCGTCCTTCGGGGGCACTTTATAGAGTCCGTATCCCAGGCTGTCCATCTGTACGCCGTTGTTCAATGTCTGCCGGGACGGGAATCTCATAGCAAAGACTCTACCCATTCCTTGCACGAATGCTTCAGGAGTGGCCATTGAAACTGACAAGTCGCCGGGCCGAGGCTTCGTCCAAAATGAGGTCCGTGGCCAGCCCGGCGGCCAGTGCTCCCTGGAGTCCATTGATCTTGGAGGCACCGGACACCACGCAAATGCGGCGCCTGACTTGCCGCAATTGCTCATGGCTGGGGCCCGTGGACCGTTCGTTGAGGGTGATGCCGTCCGACGATCCATCGCTGCGGAAAAATACCGTGGCGACGTCGCCCACCACGTCATCGGCGGCCAGCATGGTGAGGTCGCGTTCATCGAGGTAACCGCCGGCATAGACGTGGCTGGGATAGTCCGAATCCACCGAACCCACGCCGAATATAGCGATGCTCATGCGTGCCTGCAGATCAAGAATGCGTTGAACGCTGCGCTCATTCCACATGGCCGTCTTGGTGGATGCATGATCAAAGAATGCCGGAACAGGAAACTGCTCCACCCGTGCACCGTAGGCGCTGCCGAAGCGGCGCATGATGTCGCTGGCGTAGGTAATGCCGGTGGTTTGCATGTTTCCAGCACCGTTGAGCTGGACCACAATGCTGTCGTGCGTCACCTTCCGCGTGAGATGCCGGCTGACCGCACTCAGCGTCGCACCCCAGGCCACGCCGATGATGGCGTTCGAGTCCACCAGGGGGCCTATTGTTCGCGCGGCCTGCATGGCAACGCGGTCCAGGGTCTCTGCTTCGTTGAGCGTGTCCAACACGGGAACCACATGGACGTCCACTCCATATTGGTTGCGGATCTGGCTCTCCAGTTCGGGTCCGGTGTCAAAAGGGCTCCTGATCTGTACCTGCACAAGGCCGGTTTCGCGTGCCGATGACAGCAGCCGGGACACCGTGGACCGGGACGTTCTCAGCTCCCGGGCGATGGCGTCCATGGTCAGGTCCTGGAGGTAATACATCTGTGCAGCCCGGAGCGCATCCGAGTGACGTGATCGTGCCATCTCATTTCCTTCCTGCACGTTTGTGCAAATAGCTTGACTCCATTTTCCACCTTCGCAAGATTAGTGGTGAACGGTGCAGCAGCGAGTGGCGCGGCGCACGAACCAAGCCCAAGGGAGCAGTTTTGGGACACAACAGGATTTCCGGTACCTCACGGCACACAGAGCGCGACTCCGTCGTTGCGCTGCAGGAGCGGCCCTCGGCCAAGGTACTTATCATTGGCGGCGGCATCAACGGTGTAGGAACGTTCCGCGACCTGGCCCTGCAAGGTGTGGATGTGGCGCTTGTTGAACGCGGCGACTACTGCCAAGGTGCCAGTGGTGCTTCCTCGCACATGATCCACGGTGGCATCCGCTATCTCGAAAATGGCGAGTTCCGCCTGGTCCAGGAATCCGTGGTGGAGCGCAACCGGCTCCTGCGCATTGCACCGCACTACGTCAAGCCGCTCCAGACCACCATCCCCATCTTCAGCACCTTCTCCGGAATCCTTTCCGCACCCATGCGTTTCCTCACCCACAAGCAGGGCAAGCCCAAGGAACGCGGCGCATTCCTCATCAAGGTTGGCCTGAGCATGTATGACTTCTTCTCCCGTGACGGAGGAAGTGTGCCCCGCCACCAGTTCCGTGGAAGGACCCGGGCCCTGGCCGAGCTTCCCAAGCTGCACTCGGGGGTCAAGTACGCGGCAACCTACTTTGATGCCTCGGTCCACAACCCCGAACGCCTGACCCTCGATGTCCTTCAGGATGGCGAGAAGGCAGGCCTGGGCGGCGGACTTCCAGGTGGAAGCGCCCGAGCCAGCAACTATGTGTCACTCGTTTCCATGGGCGCGGACGGGGTTCTCCTCCGCGATGAACTGACCGGCAAGGAATTTGAATTCCAGGCAGACGTGATCGTCAACACCACAGGCGCCTGGGTGGATCTCACCAACCAGGCCATGGGTGCCGTCAGCAAGTTCATGGGCGGAACCAAGGGCTCCCACATTGTCCTTGACCACCCGGAACTTCTTGCCGCCTGCAACGGCAGGGAGATCTTCTTCGAACACACCGACGGCCGCATCGTCCTCATCTACCCGATGGGCGACCGCGTCCTGGTGGGCACCACCGACGTCGACGCGGACATGTCCGAAGACGCCGTGTGCACCGAAGAAGAGATCGACTACTTCTTCGACCTGGTAGGACACGTGTTCCCCACCATCAAGGTGGAGCGGGACCAGATTGTCTACAGCTTCGCCGGCGTCCGTCCGTTGCCCCGTCACGACGAAACCCAGCCCGGCTTCGTTTCCAGGGACTACCGGATCGAGCGCAGCGTCCGCACCGGCGATGGTGCGGTAGCCACGCCAGGCGGTAAGGCCGCCGTCGTACTCAGCTTGGTAGGCGGCAAGTGGACAACGTTCCGCGCCCTGGCCGAGCACATGACCAACGACGTCCTGCGTGAACTCGGCATGGAACGCAAAGTCTCGACGGCGAAACTCGCCATCGGCGGCGGCGCCGGCTTCCCTGCCACTGAACAGGGCGAACAGGAATGGATCAAGAAGCACATGGGTCCGGGCCTGGACGCTGACCGGGTTGCCGGGCTGCTGACCCGCTACGGTACGCGGGCTGACGCGGTGATCGCGTACCTCAACGCAGGCCATGACCAGCCATTGCGGTCAACGCGTGAACTCAGCGTCCGTGAGTTGGAGTTCATGGCCGAGCATGAGCAGATCGGGCACTTGGTGGACGTCCTTATCCGCAGGACGTCCCTGGCGTTCCGTGGCTTGGTCACCGGTGAGCTGCTGAACGAAATTGCCGCCGCCTTGGCCGAACCGCTCGGCTGGGATGCTGCCGCCCGTGAAGCAGAAATCCGCCACGCCCAGGAAGTACTGCAGCGGTTCCACAAGGTTGACGTGCACAGTCTCGTAGCCTGAGCCCAAGCAGCGGAAACAGCTTGACCGTCCCAACGTGCGGCAGGGGCGGAATGGGGTAGGTGGGCCCGACAGGGGACCACCACACCGGGACGGTTCCGGAGAGCGGAACCGTCCCAAACGGCCTCTTCACCCGCGAGGGGGCTGATAACAGAAAAATGAGGAGTCAAAGATGTCTCTTGGAATTGTTTTCCTTTCCGAAGTATTCGGAACCATGATGCTGACCCTGTTGGGTTGCGGCGTCGTGGCAAACGTTGCGCTCAAAGGCACCAAGGGCAACAACGCTGGATTCTTGATGGTGACGTGGGGCTGGGGTATTGCGGTCTTCGCGGGCGTTTTCGTGGCTGCAAAGTCCGGTGCGCACCTGAACCCGGCCGTGACGTTGGGCCTGCTGGTCAACGGCAAGGCAGAGTATGCCCCGGACGTAGCCGTCACCTTCGCGTCCACCCTGACGTACTTCGGCGCTGAACTGCTGGGTGCCTTCCTGGGTGCGGTTGTCTGCTGGCTCGCATACAAGCAGCACTTCGATGAAGAACCCCTGGCAGCCAACAAGCTGGGTACTTTCTCCACCGGTCCCGCCATCCGTTCCACCCCGTGGAACCTCGTCACAGAGATCATCGGCACTTTCGTCCTGGTCTTCGTCATCCTGACCTTCGGCGGTACCCCCTCAGGACTCGGCCCGCTGGCCGTGGCACTGCTCGTTGTCGGTATCGGCGTTTCCCTCGGTGGCCCCACCGGTTACGCCATCAACCCTGCACGTGACCTCGGCCCCCGCATCGCGCACGCCCTCCTTCCCATCAAGGGCAAGGGCAGCAGCGACTGGGCCTACTCCTGGATCCCCATTGTTGGACCGCTGGTTGGCGGCGCACTTGCGGGCGTCGTAGCTCTGTGGGTTCCCGACATCATGCCTGCGGTCGCCGGCTGATCCTGCCCGTACCAACCGCACACACCCTCAATCACCACTGAGTAACCAGCAACGACCATCACTAAGACAAGGACGTCACCATGAATCAATACGTCATCGCCATTGATCAGGGCACCACCAGCTCCCGCGCCATCGTGTTCGACCACTCCGGCAACATCGTCTCCACCGGCCAGATGGAACACGAGCAGATCTTCCCGCAGGCTGGCTGGGTTGAGCACAACCCCGCCGAAATCTGGAACAACACCCGGGAAGTTATTGCCTCCGCCCTGTCCAAGGCGAACCTGACGCGGCACGACATCGCCGCCGTCGGAATCACCAACCAGCGTGAAACTGCGGTTGTCTGGGACAAGAACACCGGTGAGGCTGTCTATAACGCCATCGTCTGGCAGGACACCCGCACCCAGCCGATCGTGGACCAGTTAGCCCAGGACGGCGGGCTCGAACGCTTCAAGCAAAAGGTGGGCCTGCCACTGGCCACCTACTTCTCCGGCACCAAGATCAAGTGGATCCTGGACAACGTCGACGGTGCCCGCGAACGTGCGGAAGCCGGCGACCTCCTGTTCGGCAACACCGACGCCTGGGTTCTGTGGAACCTGACCGGAGGTGTGGACGGCGGCGTCCATGTCACCGATGTCACCAACGCATCCCGCACCCTCTTCATGGACCTCGAGACGCTCCAATGGGACCAGGAAATCCTGGACGTCTTTGGCGTTCCTGCCTCCATGATGCCGGCCATCAAGTCCTCCTCCGAGGTCTACGGCCAGGTCCACACCTCCCAGCTCCTTCGGGAAACTCCGGTAGCAGGCATCCTGGGCGACCAGCAGGCGGCCACCTTCGGCCAGGCAGCCTTCCAGGCCGGCGAAGCGAAGAACACCTACGGCACAGGCTGCTTCCTGATCTTCAACACTGGCGAGGAAATTGTTCACTCCAAGAACGGCCTCCTCACCACGTTGGGATACAAGCTGGGCGACGCCAAGCCGCACTACGCCCTGGAAGGTTCCATCGCGGTCACCGGTTCCTTGATCCAGTGGCTCCGCGACAACCTGGGCATGATCAGCTCCGCTCCGGAAGTTGAGGACTTGGCTGCGGGTGTCAAGGACAACGGTGGCGTGTACATCGTCCCCGCCTTCTCCGGCCTCTTCGCGCCGTACTGGCGCGCGGACGCCCGCGGCGCCATCGTCGGCCTGACCCGTTTCGCCAACAAGGGCCACATTGCCCGCGCCGCGCTGGAAGCAACTGCCTTCCAGACCCGCGAGGTGCTGGACGCCGTCAACGCGGACTCGGGTGTTCCGCTCACCGAGTTGAAGGTCGACGGCGGCATGGTCGCCAACGAGGCACTCATGCAGTTCCAGGCAGACATCCTGGGCGTACCGGTGGTCCGTCCCAAGGTGGTGGAAACCACGGCCCTCGGCGCTGCCTACGCGGCGGGTCTCGCCGTCGGATTCTGGAAGGACCTGGGTGAGCTCAGCGCCAACTGGAACGAAGACACGCGCTGGGAACCGCAGCTGCCGGCAGAAGAGCAGGAGCGTCAGCTGCGGCTCTGGAAGAAGGCAGTGACCAAATCAATGGACTGGGTCGACGAGGACGTTAAGTAGTCTGACCTCGACAGAGGTTCCGGGGACTCCCGCCCGCCCGCTTCGCGGTGCCCGCCACACCATGGCGCGGAGTCCCCGGAACCTCTTGGGCGTACGGACGTCTTGCACCCGGCCCACGGGTTTGGTGGGGTAAGGTATTTGTATGCGTGAGATCCTTCTGCTTAGCTAGCCGCCCGGCTTTTATCAGCCGTGCGGCCGCCCCTCCATTGTTGAGGGGCTTTTGTGTGTCCGGGGCAATCCGGGACCGCAGCAGGAGGCAAAACCGCCATCGAAGAACAGAAGAGGGCAGCAGTGAGCGTTCAGCCGGAGACAGAGACCGGAACAGCACAGACAGCCGCAGCTGAAGCGCCTGAAGAGGGCGTCTACAGCTTCGCGGCGATGGAAGCCAAGTGGCCGCAAGTCTGGGAAGACCTCAAGGTCTTCACGCCTGCCGACGACGGTTCGCGGGAACGGCGCTACGTGCTGGACATGTTCCCCTACCCTTCCGGTGACCTGCACATGGGCCACGCCGAAGCATTCGCGATGGGCGACGTGGTGGCGCGATACCTGCGCCAGAAGGGCTTCGACGTCCTGCACCCCATCGGTTGGGACTCTTTCGGCCTCCCCGCGGAGAACGCCGCGATCAAGCGCAACGCGCACCCCAGCGAGTGGACCTACGCGAACATCGACACCCAGGCGGCGTCGTTCAAGCGATACGCCATCTCCGCCGACTGGTCCCGGCGCATCCACACCTCGGATCCCGAGTACTACCGGTGGACGCAGTGGCTGTTCAAGCGCTTCTACGAGCGCGGATTGGCCTACCGCAAGGATTCGCCGGTCAACTGGTGCCCCAAGGACCTCACCGTCCTGGCGAACGAACAGGTTGTCAACGGCGCCTGTGAACGCTGCGGCACACCCGTCACCAAGAAGTCGCTGAACCAGTGGTACTTCAAGATCACCGACTACGCTGACCGCTTGCTGGAGGACATGGACCAGCTGCAAGGCCACTGGCCCGAGCGTGTCCTGGCCATGCAGCGCAACTGGATCGGCCGCTCTGAAGGCGCGCACGTGCGGTTCGTCATCGAAGCCACGGAAGAGCGTGCCGAGCGCGAAGTAGCGGTCTTCACTACCCGTCCTGACACTCTCTATGGCGCAACGTTCTTTGTTGTTGCAGCAGATGCGCATCTGGCGCTGGACCTGGTGACTCCGGAACAGCACGACGAACTCATGGCGTACCGCGAAAAGGTCAAGGCGCTCTCCGAAATTGAGCGCCAGTCCACCGAGCGCGAGAAGACCGGCGTCTTCACCGGCCGTTACGCCATCAACCCGCTCAACGGCGAGAAGCTCCCGGTATGGGCCGCTGATTACGTGTTGGCCGACTACGGTACGGGTGCCATCATGGCCGTGCCTGCGCATGACCAGCGCGACCTCGACTTCGCCAAGGCCTTCAACCTGCCCGTCCGGGCAGTGGTGGAAACAGGCGCCGAAGATCCCGCAGAGACCGGCGTGGCCACTGCCGGCGAAGGCACACTGAAGAACTCCGGCGACTTGGACGGCTTGTCCAAGTCCGAGGGCATTCCGGCAGCGATCGAGATCCTCGAGAAGCTGGGAACCGGCGAAAAATTCGTCAACTTCCGTTTGCGTGACTGGCTGCTGAGCCGTCAGCGTTTCTGGGGTACGCCCATCCCCATCATCCACTGCGGCGAATGTGGCGAAGTTCCCGTCCCCGATGACCAGTTGCCCGTCAGGTTGCCCGATAACCTGCGGGGTGAGGCGCTCTCGCCCAAGGGGACCTCCCCGTTGGCCGCCGCCGTCGAGTGGGTCAATGTTGAGTGCCCCAACTGCGGCCGCGCTGCGCAGCGCGATACCGACACCATGGATACGTTCGTTGACTCGTCCTGGTACTTCCTGCGCTTCGTGTCCCCGGACTACACCGAGGGCCCGTTCGATCCTGAAAAGATCAACAACTGGATGCCGGTCGGGCAGTACGTAGGTGGCGTTGAGCACGCCATCCTGCACCTGCTGTACGCCCGCTTCTTCACCAAGGTCATCAAGGACATCGGCCTGATCGAAACCAATGAACCGTTCTCGGCGCTGCTCAACCAGGGCCAGGTGCTCAACGGCGGCAAGGCCATGAGCAAGTCCCTCGGCAACGGTGTGGACCTCGGCGAGCAGTTGGACAAGTTCGGCGTCGACGCCGTGCGCCTCACCATGGTCTTCGCCTCCCCGCCGGAAGACGACGTCGACTGGGCCGACGTTTCGCCGTCGGGTTCTGCCAAGTTCCTGGCCCGGGCCTGGCGGCTTGGCCAGGACGTCAGCAGCGAGCCGGGTGTGGATCCGGCTGCTGGCGACCGCGTACTGCGCACTGTCACGCACAAGACCATCGCCGATGCCGCGGAACTGTTGGACAACAACAAGTTCAACGTCGTGGTGGCCCGCCTGATGGAGTTGGTGAACGCGACCCGCAAGACCATTGATTCCGGCGCAGGTGCCGCAGACCCCGCCGTACGCGAAGCGGTGGAAGCCGTAGCGGTCATCCTGAGCCTGTTTGCTCCGTACACAGCCGAGGACCTGTGGAACACCCTGGGCCACCCTGCTTCCGTAGCGAATGCAGGCTGGCCGAAGCACGACGAAGCATTGCTGGTGCAGGATACCGTCACCGCTGTGGTTCAGGTGCAGGGCAAGGTTCGCGATCGCCTGGAAGTGTCGCCTGACATCACTGAGGACGCCTTGCGGGAACTTGCCCTGGCTTCGGAAAACGTCCAGCGTGCCATGGACGGTCGCGGCATCCGGACCGTGATCGTCCGGGCACCTAAACTGGTGAACATCGTCCCCGCCTAGCAGGGACAATGCGGCCGCCGGCAGTCTGCCGGCGGCCGGCCATCATCTTTGGAGGTTGCGTGCCTGAGCGAGAACCACCCGCATGGATATGGCTCAAGGAAAGAGTGGCGCGCCTTAGGCAGCCCACTGCGCCGGTCCCAGCAGATGACGTACCGTTGGCCGCCGTCGTCAAGACAGCAGTCGTCACGGATTCGGCGGCTGCGCTTCCCTCGGACTGGGTCTCGGCGTTTACCGCCGACGGACGGCTCGCTGTTGTTCCCATGCCCGTCATGGTGGGGAACGAAATTTATGGCGAGGGCGAAGACGACATCACCCAGACTTTATCGCTGGCCCTGGCCTCGGGTGCCTCGGTGAAAACGTCCCGGCCATCACCCGGACAATTCGAGCAGGCCTACCTCGCTGCCCAGCGTCGCGGTTTCGAGTCAGTGGTGTCCATCCACATTTCGTCCGAGCTCTCCGGAACCGCCGATGCTGCCCGACTGGCTGCGGCCCGCGTCAGCATTCCGGTGGAAGTGGTGGACTCCCGCACGGTGGGCATGGCGCAGGGCATGGGGGTCCAAAGTGCCGTGGTTGCTGCTGCCGATGGGCAAGAGGCTGCCGAAGTCCGTGGTTTCGCCGAGCGGCGCATGGAGCGCACCAAGGTCTACTTCTACGTGCCCAGCCTGGAACAGCTACGCCGTGGTGGGCGGATCGGTGCCGCAGCGTCCCTGTTGGGTACGGTCCTCGCCATCAAGCCCATCCTGGCCGTCGACGGCGGCAAGATCGTTCCGCTGGAAAAGGTCAGGTCCGCCGTGCGCGCCGTGGCTCGCTTGGAGGAGATCGTTGCAGCGGATGTTGCTTCCCGCCCGGCCGGACAGCAGCGCCTGGCAGTACACCACTTTGGCAACCAGATGGAGGCCGAAGCCCTGGCCGCCCGGCTGAACGAGAAATGCCCCGACTGCCCGCCGCCACAAATCAGTGCCTTGCCTGCCGTCCTGGCGGCTCATGCCGGCCTGGGGGTTCTGGCCGTCATTGTGGGGGAGAGCAGCACTCCAACGGAATGATCATCCGGCTGTTTATCCACATAGCCCATGTGGGGCGGACTGACCCTGCGGCGCCGGCCATAAGCTCATTTCATGCCACGCTGGAACCGGGATTCGTCCCTAGATGCCGCAGCGACGGCAGCACGGCAGCGCTTTACCTCCCGATTGGCCGGAGAGACCCTGGCTTCTCCGCTGTTGGAGTTGCCGGACAATTATCCTTCTGTTCCAGTTGGCGACGAGGAAGACCCCGGAGACCTCCTTCGCAGATCCCGTCTTCGATGGCGTGCCCCTTGGCGCGCAGCGGTACTCCTGGCGGTGGTAGGGGCAGGCCTCATCGCGTGGCATTTATGGCAGTCTTCCCTGGGCCAGCCAACATCAGAACCGTTGGATTCTTCCACGTCTGTTGGTCCCGTTGTGCCGGGTTCGTCAGAATCGCCGCAACCAGTGGGTTCGGAGTCCCAGGGGAGCCTGATTGTTCACGTGGCGGGGGCCGTGCAGCAGCCCGGCGTCGTCACTTTGCCGCTGGGTAGCCGCGTCTTCCAGGCCATTGAGGCCGCCGGGGGTGCAGCGCCAAACGCCGAACTCGGCGGGCTGAACCTTGCCGAGGTGCTCAGCGATGGAGCCAAGGTTGCCGTTCCAGTAGCGGGGGAAGCCCCGCGGGGCGCCCCGTCTGCGATTGCTGGCAGTACTGGCACTGGCAGTTCCAGCGGCGGGGCCACGAAGGTCAACATTAACACTGCCACTTTGGAGGAGTTGGGGACATTGCCCCGGGTGGGGCCCGTCACTGCCCAGCGGATTCTGGACTGGCGGAAAGACCATGGACCGTTCGCCTCGGTGGACGAACTGGATGCCATTGATGGGATTGGGCCCAAGCTCATGGAGTCCCTCAAAGACCTTGTGACGGTGGAGGGTGGCTGAGTCCGTGGGAGGTCCGGAAGTGGGAAAACGCATAGACCTGAGGCTCGTGCCGGTGGTGGTGGTGACGTGGTCTGCAGCGCTGGCAGGTGGCCGCATGGATGCGGTCTGGTCGGCTGTGGTGGCGGTTGCACTGGGCTTGTTTGGCGGAGTGTTCCTGGTGGTGGGGCATCGCCAGGGGCCGTCCGGAGTGCGGCCCCGAACACTGTGGGCCACCCTGGCCCTCGCGTGTGTCCTGGGCGCCGCTGTTGCGGTTCATTGTGCTGTCATCGCCGACAACCGTGAGAACGGACCACTGGCCCCGGCGATGTCCGCCGATGAGGGGGTCGTCGTTCACCTTCTCATTACGGGCAGCCCCACACCGGCGCCTGCACCTGCGCCTTCAAGTGACGACAGGTGGATGGTGGATGCGGGTCTGGTTCATCTCACGTCCAAGGGAAACGTGATACGTGGAACTGCCGGCATCGTTGTGTCGGGCGGTGCTGCCTGGCGGAATGTACGGGCGGGGCAGAGAGTCAGAACAACCGGAACGCTGAAACAGGTGCGGGAAGGGCAATCCGAAGCTGCGCTTCTCAGCGCGTCCTCTGACCCCGTCGTTACCGGATCCGGGTTCGATGCCCGACAGGCAGCGGCCGACGTGCGGAAAGGGTTTGTCTCCGCTGCTGACTGGCTGCCTCCGGACGCGTCCGGGCTGCTCCCTGGAATGGTGACGGGCGATACCAGCGCGCTGCCGGAAAGCCTGGAGGCGGCAATGAAGACTACGGGAATGACTCACTTGACGGCGGTCTCGGGTGCCAAAGTGTTCTATGGGGTAATGGGTGTGTTCATTGGCCCGCGGGCCACCTTTCCCTTGGCTGACCACGTTCTTGGCCTAGGCATGACACACCCCTGTTAGTAACAATGATTGGTTGTTTGGGCGTCTGAGCAACCTTTCCCCGCACCCGGCCCGCCCCTCTGGCCGGCTCCAGCAGCGGCTGAGAATGGCAAGGCCTGCTGAGCAGCGGTTTTGACTTCGACCTGATGGGTCTCAATGAAGTCTCGCCGCACGCAACGGAGTGCGACCATTGATCCTTAAGCGAATCGAGAAGGCCAGCTACATGGTTATCGCTTTACTGCTGCCGTGGCGAAGATCTGGCCGGTCAGGCTCTAGGAGCTTGACGATCCAAGTGCAATGCGGGTTGATCTGGATGCTTTGTCCGGGTCATGTGTACCTGCTGTGGCTGTCGGCCGTGGTCAAGCAGCTGTTGGAAGGCACAAGATAGGCAGGGCCTGAAATTCAGACCCTGCCTATCTTCGTCAGTGGTTAGGCCACCTTGCGGAAGTGGTCAACTTCGACGTCACTCTCGTTGACACCAAAGCCGGCAAACATGCGCAGGTGGTGCTTGCCAAGGTAGATGTCCTTCTTCTCTTCGAAGAAGTCCATGTCATACCAGACAACTCCGAAGTCAACCTTGCCGCCTTCGACACCCTGTCGGGTCTCAGCCTCAACGAACGTCCAGTCGTAGGCCGCCGGCGTCTCTGCCAGACGGTCATCGGACGCAGCCAGCTCAGCCAGGCACTTCTCCATGGCGGCATCTGATGGGACTGTGATGGAAATCTTGGAGTGGGCGACAGCCTTGCGGCCACGGATGCGGCTGGGTACTGATCCGCCCATAGCCACGATCTCGCGCTTCACATTGGTGTAGTCCATTACGTCTGTCATGTGCGTTCCTAACGGTTGATGAAAGTGAGCCAACCGGCCCCCCAGAGGAAGGCTAGGAGACAGAACTCAAGTTAGTCAAAGAAATTGACTAACTTTCGATATGACAATTTCGTTTCTGAAAAAGCATGTAGAGTTCGGCTCGATGGTCATCCATTGAGAGAGTTGAGATTGAGTGAAAACCCTGAAATCCCGGACCGGCAGCGGTGTGAAGTTGAACCTCCTGGCATTCAGCCAGGGCCTGTCCAGCGTGGGCGCGTCCATGACGACTGTGGCGCTGATGCTGGCCTTCCAGAGCGCTGGTGCATCGACCTGGACTGTGACATTGCTGTTGGTGTTGAGCCTTCTTCCCAGCGTGGTGTTGGGGCCTCTTGTCGCGCCGTGGCTTGACCGCATCGAGACCACGAAGATCCTCTCAACGACGCTGACGCTGCGTGGTTGCATTGGCATAGCGATTGCGTTTACCTCCGATGTCACTGGGTTGCTGGTACTTCTTGGGGTGGCCTCGGTTGTCTCTGTGATCGATGGTCCGGCCATGACCCTCCTCGTTCCAAAGGTCCAAAAACCAGGTGCTGAGCCGATGACGGCTTTTGCGCGAATGGAGACGTTCCGCAGCATGGGCATCGTCTTGGGTCCGTTGTTGGCCGGTGTTCTCGTGGACCAACTTGGTAGCCGCATCGTGCTGCTGATCGACGCGGGTTCATTCCTGCTTGTCGCCGCGGTCATCGTGCTGCTCGGAGTGCGTAGGTATCCGCCCGAGAACAAGCGTCCGACACAGCCCTCATGGTTCAAGCAAGTTGCCGCAGGCCCGCAATCTGTGGGCAAAGACGCTCTCGTGAGAACAGCGACGCTCTCTCTTGCCGGCGCGATCATCTTCACTGCGCTCTTGACGGTGGCTCAAATCTACTTCGTCCGCACTGATCTCCAGGCCTCGGCCACCATTTACGGCGGCATAGTTGCTGTTCATGCGCTGGGCAGGTTCCTGGCGGCGACGTTCGTTGCCCCGAAGGTTCCGGTGGCTCAACAGCCCAGGATGTTGTTCTGGTCCGGCATGCTCATGGGAGCGGCTCTGCTCACGGTGGCACTGGGACACAGCATCGTCCTGGCCTTTGTGGGCTTCTTGCTCACCGGCGCTGCCAACTCGTTGCAGGCCCTGGCAATCAGGAGCATCGTCCATGACCGGCTTGACCATTCCATACTTGGTCGGGCGTTTTCCTCGATCGGTGCCCTGAATAACGGAGCTACGCTTCTCGGGGCCACAGCAGGTGCTCCACTTGTGGCGCTGTTGGGAGGTGCCGGGACTCTGGCTGTGGCCGGGATCGGCACGATGGCAGCAACCCTTGCCGCTGCGCCGGGATTGATCCGCAAAGCTGCGCCGAAGGACGCAGCGGCAGATGTCGGGAAGAAGCAGCCCGTCGCTTAGGAACCTATAAGCCGTCGGCCGGCACCGGCTGGCTTTTGGCAAGCAGGGAATAACGCTCACATGCCACCTGAATCATCTCCGCAGCTGAGGTCATCACGAGCGCCAGATTCGCGTAGCTGAGGGTAATTCTGTATTCAGCGCCAAGGTCGGTAGCTGATCTTGCGATCTCGGTGAGTTCATTGCTCATCAGGGTGGCCCACTGCTTTCCGTGGGCATGTCCGCTGCAGAGCTGCCAGGCGCCCAGCCACGAGATGCCTGGTTCTTTGTGAAGGCGCTCCAGGCTTTTCAGCATCGATGTTGTTGGTGGCATCTTGTTCCTGGTGACGTCGAAGGTTCCAATGCCTGCTTTATCGGCCACATCCTGCATTCGCGCCCTGTAGTTCCGGTTCCACTGATGGGCAGGGAGGTTCAGTTCCTGGCGGAACTGAAAAGCCAGATGAATCTCGCTCATCTGGGCCATGATGCGGCGCTTGACTCTCAATTTGAGTTGGCAGGCTCAAGCAGCCACAGCGCGCAGGCGGCCGAATCGAGGGCGTTGCGGATCAAGGTGTAAGGGCCGTAGGGTCCCGAGGTGACGTGGATGTTCTCTTCATCCTCGTCCACCATCATCTGACGCAGGCTCTGGAGGCAACCGAAGGCTACGACGAGCTGGGCGTACGCGAATTGAGAGTTGGGAAACGACTGCAGGGCGGCATCGTCGCAGCTGAGCGGCGAGTTGGCCTGAACAGTGCTGTATTGGCTCAACGTGGCTTCCCATTCGCGGAAGCTGGCGAATGCATTCAGGACTCTGCTGACTGCGGCCTTCTCTGCTTCATCGGTCACAGCTTCGGGGTCGGTGAATGAGGTCATAGGGAGAATCTAGTGCAGGTTGGGCTTTGTACTGTTGATGGGACCTCAGGCCCGTCGGCTTCGTGGAATTTTCCAGTGATGGTGTAGGTTGCAGTCGAAGATCCCAAAGGTAGAGGAGAAAACGAACATAGTGGCAGCTGATTACGACGAGGTCAGGTCCGACGTCAAGGAGTCTCAGGAGAGCTCGCTCGATGACGTGAAGTCAGCCAATGCGCCTGATGCGCGCAGTGTTGTGCTGGAGCTCGATCAGGCTGATGGTCTCGACCAGGAAGGCCCCGGCGGCGAGATCATTGCTGAAGAGCTGGTGGTCCAGGTGATTCCGCCGGCGGCTGATGAATTTACCTGCTTCTCGTGTTTCCTGGTCCGGCACCGTTCGCAGATCGCACGCGAGAAGGACGGCCACGCGTACTGCGTGGAGTGCGAAGGCTAAGAAAGTCCTGAGCGTGACTCCCGTGCAAAACAGTTTCCGGCAGTTAGTATGACGGTGTTCAAGCACTTCGCCGGTACGTTCGCTCTATGGGAGCGACATTGTTGCCGGAGGATCACGCATGGCAGGAAAGTACGAAATCTATACTGACAAATCCCAGGGCTTTCGTTTTCGACTGAAGGCTGGAAACGGCGAAGTCATCGCCACCAGCGAGTCGTACACAACGAAAGCGGCTGCCCAGAAGGGCATTGATTCCGTCAAGACCAACGCACAGTCAGTCGTAGTGGATCTGACTGACAAATAGAGCTCGAAACTGAGCCATCATTTCTGATTACCCCGGGGCCTCCGATGCTCCGGGGTAATTTTTTCGTTGGCTCAGGCGCAGTGTGACCGAGAGCGTTAGCCGTGCCTCTCCGACGCTCATGGGGCAGTGAAAAAGAATGAACTTGCTTCCTTTGTCGCTGAGAACCTCACTGACACTGCCCCAGGGGCGGGTACCGTCCAGACGTCATCAGTGCCAAGCAGTTCGAATGCCATGTCGTCGGGTATTTTGCTCATCTCTCCGTAGGGCTCCTGGCAGTAATAAAGCCCGACAAGTTCCATGGACAGCAGATGAGCGACGATCTTTGCTGCCTCGATCTTCAGGTCCTCGTCGCTGGCTGAAGGTCTGATAGCTCTCAGTTCCCACGGGCACTCCCAGAGTCCCGAGTAGTCTTCAACTGCTTGCCACAGAAGGACGCGCTGGGCTGGGGACAGGTCATTCATTGATCTCGGGCTTCCTTCCAGGAAATGCGATCTGACCGGGGGAGAGATGGTCACTCTCATGCCAGGGTTACGCCAGGCATCAGAGCGGGGTTGCCGGGTCCTCGTCCACACGTGCCAGGTACACCCACCAAATACCCCCACTGGCACCTGGATGGACTTTGCATTCCTTTCGAATTTCATAGGTATACTCCACCTCTACGTTCTGACCAACATTGGCCTCCAGTTCGCTGAGTATGTCGTCCATGTCCGTCTGATCGTCAGCGGATACCTCAGTGAGCTGGAACAGCAGCTTGATCTTGACACCGCGGATCTCCACACCGACGGCGAGTGCATGTTCGGGGATGAGGCCGAGAGTTGCGCGCACCGTCTGGGTGACGATGTAGGTCTCCCATTGGGGTGCTCGTTGCAGATTCTCCGGTGACGGCATGCTCACAGTGTGGATCCTCGGCTCTCCATGGCTGTGCGTAATCCATCCAACAGCCAGATTGCCGCCGGGCGTTGTTCTTCCTGCAGCATCGTGAATTGGACCAGCTCCATGTCTGCCTCTGCCGTTCGGGCGAGCTCAGACAGGCCTGTGCCGTCGTTCTCAAACAATGAGGCTGCTGAGCCCAGCGCGGCTTGGACCTCGTCCAAGGAGATCAGACCGTCTTCGAAGTCTTGGATCGCCTTGGAAACACGGGACACAACCTTGGTGTTGTAGGAGTTCATTTCGTCGCCAGTTTCCTGAGTTCGCTGAACGACTGTGCTGCTCTGCTTCTTAGTTCGTTCTCATCGACGTCGTTGTCACGAAGAAGCGGATCCCGGTTGTAGTCATCGACCGCGTAGAACAGCTGATCGAGAACCCTGTAGGTTTCCTGAGGCCACTTGGTGGAGTCGTTCTTGTAGACCGGCAGGAAGAGCACTTCAAATTCATCTGCGCTGATGCGGTTCCGGGCCAGCAACTGCAGCAACACCGCGTACGGCGCGACGTTGGGATCCCAGTCCCACCACCAAGGTGTCTCGGTTTCAGTAATTGCCACGGTTGATCAGCTTCCCCCTCTTGTCCTGGTGCCAATATAGGGCAATCAACCAGCTGCGGAACCCTTAGATCCCGTCGCGGATATCGACTCCGTCGATGCGGGTTCCCGGAGCAAGTCCCTGTGTAGCTATCCGGAGCTGGCCCATAAGGGACCAATAGACTTCCAAGTCGCTGAGTTCAAGGTTGTCCAGGGAGTCTTCGCCTCCGAGAAACAGTGGGACCTTGTAGCCGACACACTCGTTGAAAGCGAGATCCGCGGGGTTCGCTCTCCTCCATTCGCCGAAGAAGCCCGGAAGGATGCTCGGCTCGGGATCCCGAACAAGTTCATCGTCGTGATAACTGGAAAACTTCCGTGGTATCTCCAGTGCGTACCCGGTTCCGGGTTCCAGCATCATGATCTCTGGGTCTGTATCTTTGGTTCGCAGGTCGAGAATGAACTGCCGACCGAGCCAGTCGAAGCCGAAAGGAATCAACGGGAAGCTGAATTCAGGAAACGCTTCAGCGAGCATCGTGCACGCCCTCCGTGACGAATCCGCGGTGTGTACGCGGTAGAGACCGCCGTTGAAGGTACATCCCCCATATCGGGCAAACAGATACGACACCGTGTCGCTGGTGACTTCCGGCGAACCGGGCGTGCCATCGGTAACTGAATAGGTGCTGCCAAAGTTCTCAAGCATAGGACTATCTAAAACTGTCCGGCCGGTTTATCCGGGACATTCAAAAGCATTAGCGAGCCGCCGGCCGTTTCCCAGCGCTGTGAAGCTACTGCTGCAGCCTTGGGGTCTGCTTGCAGCACCACATGAAACGGAATCGGCGGCCTGTCCCAGACTTCGCCCAGCTCAACAGCCTCCGCGAATGTCGAGATGGCATTCCTGAGAAGGCTCACGAAGATCTGTAGCTGGTCTGGGTTCTCGTCAGCGAGCACCTGTTCGGCGTCCTGGATGAGGAGCGCCAGCGAAGTCACCGGTAGCATCCAATCCAGATCGCTAAGACATTCATCGAGGGCGTCCCAGTTCTCGCCAAAGTAGCTTGGGAACTGAAGCGCCGCACCAACTTCGTCCATGAGACTCTGTCTCTCACGCATCTTTCGACCGCGCAGCGTCCTGACGACAACGCCAGCGGAAGTCAGGCTGCACAGCAAGTCTGCAGACGCGGCTGCGCTGGCGGCGAGCAGCATGAAAGAAGTGTCCGTGGGCAATTCAAGGAACGTTTCGGGGTCCATCATTTGATTCTCACAGACTCCTCGGAAGGCGCATGCCGGCTCATGTTTCCAAAGCCGGTGAACCGGCACGCAACGTCGATGTCTAGCCGATCTTGGTCCAGGTGCCGCAGCGCGATGACTCGAATCCTTCACCCGCGTAGACGGTGACAGTAACCCCGTCGGGAGCAAAGCCCACGAAGTTGTTATCGATGATGTCGCCGCCGCCCGTGGTCCGTGACCAATAGCAGTCTTTGGCGCCGGGCTTGGTCTTCCAGGTTCCAGGCTCCATGGTCTGACCTACGATCTTGGCCCCGTCGCTGACTTTTACGGCTGTGATCTCAGCTTGGAGAATTGCGGCGTGCGGAGCGTCGGGGCATACAGTCAGGGCTGCTGCTGCTTCCGACTTTCGCCATTCGGGACGGGCAACAATCTGGTCAGCATAGTCAGGATCCAGTTTTGCGCAGAGAACCATGATGTGGCCAACGGTGGCTGACGGGACGCTGACATCGCCGCCCTTGGAGGCCACCAGATCAACGAGTTTCTGTTCGGACGGCAACAACGGGACTGACCCGTAGGAATCCCTGCCGTCTATCTCGATGTAGCAGGTACCGCCATTTTTGTAATCACTGCTGGCCCAGACTTCTTTATACGACTTGTATTTGGGTTTCGTTGCGCTGTAGGAACCGCAGTTATAGGTGTAGCGGGTAGCAAGTTTCGCGTGTTCAGCAGCGACCTTGGCCGTTTCCGCTTTTGCCGCGGAGGCAGCTTTGAACTCTGCTTCTGTCATGTTCACGGTGATGTATATGGTGTCGGTATCTGGTGTTTCACCGGCCGCAGGCTTCATGGAGACTGCCAGAACTGAATCGTCCGGAACGATATTTGTCGTCCATTCCTTGCCGTCCTTGCCAACGACACGTGAGAAGTAATCATCGTTATTGAGAGCAGTTCGAGCCGCCAGATACGTCTTGCCGACGACGTCCGGAACAGGCTTGGCTGTAGGGGAGGAGCTCGCGGAAGGCGTTGGTGTCGGCGCTGACTCCACGGGTGCAGGGCCGGCGCAGGCAGAAAGGCTCAGAGCCAGCGCTGCGGCTAAAAATATGGAATGACGGAATTTCATTGAGTCCCCAGAGTGCAGTGAGTGAACGGTGTTGCACCTGCTTGGGTAGAGCAGGTTCTGGGTTGAGAATAGTGTGCGAAGAGCTATTGCTTGATGTATTACGGGAAGACCGGTTTCAACACGTGAGAACACCCACGCAGACGTGGCTCCGCTAACAGCCTGATTTCAACGCCATGATCAATTTCTGTGGGTCGAAGGTGTGTGGCATCAGTGCGTTTTTGTAGTGTGGGCACGGCCGGGGCTGCAGGGGGGAGGACCGCGGTCTTCCCCTTAGGCCAGGCTATTTGCTACCCCGCGGATCAGGAACGCAGCGGCTGAAGCCATCTACGGACGTGTTGAGGTCACCGGTGTAGAGCTGGATAACCAAGCCATCTGGTCCAAAACCATTGGTCATGATGAGCTTGTTTGTGGTTGTTGATTGATCGAAGGTCTTCACGCTGTACCCGCGGGATTCATAAAACTGCTCGACTTTTTGCCTGAGTGCCTCGCGCTCGGTGGTGCTGAGGGATCCCATGGTCCGCGCACCAGCAAACTTTTTGCCGTTTCCGGTTCCCTGGTAGTTGCAGTAGCCACCCGCCGGTACGTCCTCGTTCACCCAGTCACCTGGTGACAAGGCCTGAATCTCATCGAGGAGTCCGATGAACTCCGTTCTGGCCTCTTCCGGTGTCATATTCAACCCATTCCCACCATCGGGAAGCATGTTGCTTGCGGCGGTTTGAGAGGGTGGGAGACCTCCATCAGCACTCCTGCCCGAAGACCCAGCGGCGCATCCGGACACGAGCAGCAGCAGGACGGCACTGGTGGAAAGTACGCGTCTGTAAAGGGGGCGGTGCATGGTTGTCATCGTTTTCTAGCGAAATTTGCCTTCCGGGTCGGGAACGCAGCGGGTGTTTCCGCCAAGGTTTATTTCGTACTTTCCGGTGGTGAGCCCCATGACGAATTTGTCGGGCCCGAACACGTCGGTGTGTCTGACGAAGTTCGGGCCGCCATCGGATTCTTGCTTCACAGTGAACCCCGTGGACACGAAGACAGTTTTTACCTTGTCGTGCAGAGCGTCCATTTCTTCCCGGCTCAGCGGACTTCGACTGGTATCGATTGAGAATTGGGTACCGTCAGAGCCGTCCGGGAGCCGGCAGACATCCCCTTGATATTCGGAGGGCGGCGCGACATCCCAGTCGCCGGGGGCGAGGGCCTGAATCTTGTTGAAGAGGTTGAAGTACTCTGTGCGGGCTTGTTCTGGGTCCATGGTTTGCTCCGCGGTGCTGGTAGGTGGGTTGGTCCCAGGGGTTGTTCCGCACCCTGCAAGGGTGATTAGAAGGATGGCTGCGGCGGGAAGGATGCGCCTGTTAAGGGGGCGGTGCATGGTTGTCATCGTGTCGCATTCGTGAGTTGGTCATTCAAGCCGAGGGCGATTCTGGCTTGGTTATAGCTTGACTGGGTTCTCCTGTCGAAGTACCCGTAGATGCCGTCCTTGCCGCCTGTTTGTCCGTCGTGGGTTTTCGTTGGGAGTTCTGTGGCACCATCCGGTCCCGTGATGCCGTCCGTGCCGAAGGTGACGGCGCCGAATCCGGGGTCTGCGGTGCTTTTACGCTGCCAGCCGAGCCCATGCCCGACTTCAGCTACGTGGTCCCAGTCGTAGGTTCCCCGGTATACGGTGCCGCCGGGGTTTAGGTGGAGATCGTTCACGGAGGTCACGTTATCAGGGGCCCCAACGTCCCCGACGAGAACGAGGTTATCGACAGGCAGCTCGGTTTTTGCTGCCTCCATGGCCCCGAGGGAACCCATGGAGTGCCCGACTGCGGTTGTCATGGCTGCGTTGTCGAGGTTTTGGTGAACGGCGTTGACCCCTGTCGCGTAGTTGCGAAGGGCAGGACCCACGACTTTTGCTTGGTCGTTGCTGAACACACCCAGACCCTGGGCCGGCTCGACACCAATCCAGGCAACGACAGCAATCCGGTTCTTATCCAGCCCGTTGGAACCGGCGAGTTTGCGTTGATCAAGCCGCTGATCATTGGCCTGTTTGGTCTTGGATGCCATGTCCTTGCCGATGGTGGTGTCCAGCCCGGGGAGCTGGTAGGTGACGTGCTTGGCGGCGTCGAGGTCTCCCACGGAAATAGATGCACCGAACCCGGTCTCCGATCCTGTCCCGAGACTAAAGGGAGCGAAGCTGATTAGTTGCCGGATGTCGGATGGATCCTGAGGATTGGTTTTCGGCCTGCCCTGGCTGTCGTAGAGCGATTCCCAGACTTTGTTGACCATGCCTTCCTGGGAGCCTTCATCAACTTTTCCGCCGTGCTCGTCGCGGTACTTCTTCCAGTAGTCGTGCATCTGCAGCAACTTTTTGCGGTTGGCGAGGTCTCGGGCGGTCGCGGTGACACCGTTCAGGTTTCCGATAACATCTGGAAGAGCTTCGATCAGAAGGTGCTGTTCTTCACCGACGGTGACTTTCCCGGTGGCAGGCTCGACGGTGTGGCCGAGACCAGACCACCACGTGGCTGTGGCTACGGGGTCCAGTCCTGGTTGGGTCAGGAGTTCCCGCAGCCGGGCGGTGCCACCATTACCGAGCCAAACCTTCAGTTGCGCTGCACTCATGGTTCCGATGTCGTTCAAGCCCACTTGGTTTGGTGCTGCGTATTGGATGAAGAGTCCGTTGAGCATGCTGTCGGCTAATGCGCCGCTACCGGCTGTTTCGAATGCGGTGGCGACCTGCTCTATCCAATCGGCGTCTGCTGCGTTGCTGGCGAGTAGCTGCTCAAAACCAGCAACAAACGATTCAGTCTCGATGTTCACCCAGGAACATGATGCTGTGAAGCTGCTCCAGGCGTTCCGGACTGCGGCAAAGTGTGAGTTCAGGGTGTTCGTGGCAGTCCGGGACACCGACGCGAAGCCGCGCAACTTGCCCGGATCAGCCGAGGTGATTCCGGTTCCCGGCCCGCCGGCGAACCGGGGCCGTTCCCGCGCCGAAAACGCAGCTGAAACTGTAGGCGCAGCAACCGGCGTACTCTCGGGCATCGGGTCCAGGACCATGGTGGCGACTGTTGCGGATGCTTCGGCGATGTTCCCGGAGAGCAGTTGCTGTTTGCGGATGTTGTCGCGTTGCTGCCAGGCGTCCATGTTCTTTTGCCGGGCTTTCTCTTGCTGTGCCCTGTGCTTGGCCTCGCCGACGTCCTCGGCCAGAGCCGCGAGGACACCTGCAAGCTTGCCGCGATCATCGGACCTGATGCCGCAGGCGTCCTTGAACAGGCGCCCGTAGCCGCCGTTGAAGTCCTGCACTGCCTGCTCCACGGCCCCGTTCAGGAAGCCTCCCTCGGCACGCAGAACCTCGTCGGCGGAGTTCGCGGCAGTGATCAGCGCGTCGGCCGCGCCGTCATCAAAAGCAATTTCCATGCTAGCCCCCAAACCAGAACAATAAATCCAACGATTAGCATAACCGGTGTTTGCGCAGTTGCCAGTTCATTGCGCCGGCCGACTTTAGGATGGGTGTATGCCAGAGGATGCCAAGAAGCACCGGTTCCTGACCACGGAACAGGTGGCCGAGGAACTGAATGTGTCAGTGAACCAGATCAGGGCCTTGCTCAAGTCAGGCGATCTGCGGGGTATCCAGGTTGGAGGCCGGAACGTCTGGCGCATTGCTGCCACCGATGTGGAAAGCTACATCGCTGAGGCGTACAGGGTAACTGCAGAGCGGATCGCCGCCGGCGAACTTCCGGAGTGAAAGTCGTACTGATGCCATGCGCGAAAGCCCGGGTTCAATGACACCCGCAGAGTCCACACAAGATATCTGGCTCCGGGTCCTTCGGCTGGACACTGTTTCCTGGCTTGGACTCCTCGGCGAGGTTCTGCATGTGGGAGACGAACGACGTCCCAAGAGACAGCTGGACCTGGTCGTCCCGACGGGGCTGCTGCCGTGTCTTGAACGCCCATATGATGCAGTCACAACGGAGCTGCACAACCGTGAACTGGAACTGTCTCTCGCGCCGGGCACCCTGAGCAGGCTCATTCCACTCTCAGCCCTTCCCGTTGCTGCGGTGGAAACGCGGATGGACTACTGGGCGGCTTTGGCACTTGATTGGGCTGACCCACTTTACCTTGTGGATCGGAACGACACCGTGCTCAGTACCATCGCCGAGTCCTCGTGGGCGAGCCAGAGGACCAGGCACCGCGCCCGGAAAATGCTTCGCAGTAAAAGCTGACCTTCACTGGCCCTTTTGGCGGAATGAGGATGGTCCTTGCCTGACACATCCTCCCGACGCGAAGTCACCAGATGTCCCACACCACGCCGGCGAACCAGTCGGCTGTCCCGGACATGGCATCCGCGTCGCCCAAAGGCTCCATTATGCACAACAACGCAAGGGCGAACTTTGTCTCGGGGTTGTCCAAGTGCGTGTGAGTCTCGAACGCATCCAAATAGTCCCGGCAGCTTGCTGTGGCTGATTCCAAGGTGTCTGGTGTTCCCTTGCCCAAGGTCCAATATGCGTCAGCTGTTTCCAGTATCGGCTGTAGCTTCATTGGCACAGTAAGTTCCTTGATGAAGTGCAGCAGCACCAGCATCAGGCCTTTCCACGGGTCTGTTGCTCGTATGGTAGCCAGCTGCTCAGCCGCAGACCGGAGTTCCATCGCGGTCATCGGTGCGCTGAGATCAGACAGTCCGGGTTCTCGTCGCGTGCCCATCATTTTGCCCAGTTCAGTCTTGACAGTCTCGGCGGCTGCGGGGTCACCGTCGTAGTAGTCCTCCCAGAAGCCAGGCACGAGCCAGCTGGCCGGTGCGAAGTCCAGAGTTCCGCCTTCTCGGATGCGGGCCTCCCAGCTATCAGGCACGGTTCCATCCACGGTGATGAAGGTCCTGGAGTCGAACCAAGCAAGGCTGTGCTCGTCGTCGATGACAAGATGAAGCAGTACGGGCCCGGCAGGGTAGGCAAGCAACGAGACCACCTGGTATTCAGCGTCGAGACTGAGCCCTGGACTGGATTCCAGTGTTCCCTGGCCGTCGTTGGTGAGGAGCGGCGTACACATGACTTTCATGGTCGTTCGCCGTCCAGGGCGGCGAGCCATGCCACTAGTCGTTCCTCTTCGTCTCTGGGTAAAGGTAGAGTCGCTAGCTCCGTCCAGAGCACGGTTCCCATTCCGCATACCCGAAGTCCCTCGTACATTCGCAGCTCATCGCCGGGTCGTACCTCGAACCAGCTGGGCACCTTGTCAGGGAAGAGCGGCACTATGACTGTGTGAGCTGACTCGCCGGGCTGGATATTCTCCCTGGAGAAGCCCAACACAGGAGCTGCAGTCTGCTCGCCAGCGGGCCAGCCGGGAAGGCCCCAGTTCGGGCGGTAAGCGAACCTGAGTTCTGGTGACTTGCCACCTTGGAGAGGGCTTTGTCGCCCTCCGTCGGCGAGAAGGCGCAACTCAATGCCAAGCGCCAAGGTAGGGGTTGGACTCATGGGCACAGCCTATCGAAGCGTTTGCTCGCCATCGGGCTCTGTGGAGCGGAAGGCCAGTATGTCGACGAGGTGCAGCGATGAAGAACAACCCCTTGTGTTCAACGGCGACTTCCGTACGTCTTGTGCCAGTACTCGGCGCTCTTGCTGCTTGAACGCAGGATGGCGTCCGGCTGCGGCGAAGCTGGCCACATCTCCAGCAGGTAGTAATCGATAACCTCTTCGGAGAACTCTCCGTCTTCTCCTGCATCGCGGCCTTTGGCACTGGTCCGCAGCCGGTAGCTGCCGGGTGGCACGTCCCGTAGTTCGCCGGTCGTCTCGGCGGCCCACGAGGCCCACCGCATGTGTTGGCCCTCGGGGAGTGTGAACGAGACCTCGACGATGTCCTCCCACGAGGAATCGCTGTTCATTCCAGGTGGCTCGTCCAGGAGGATAATGCGCACGTCAGACCCTCCTGACCGTCGGCCGAAGTGGACATAAATCCCATCCGGATTGGACGCCCCGACCAGGCCGTTGACCTGGCCCCCGAAGAAGCGTTCAAAGATTCCGTCGAAGCCATAGCCGGCCCAATAAAGGTTGAACTGGCCGTAGTCGGTCATGATGAGTTGATCGAGCAGCACTCTTTCCACGGGATCAGCTTACGGGGGACCGGCCGGGTTATTCAGCTATGTCCGTGAAGTACCCCGCGACGTCGTAATTGCCGATCAGCCGCGCCAGCCCCATGGGGGTCTTGCAACTTCCGTTGACGCAGAGTGGATCAGCTCCGTACGGTAGAGGATCCTCAACCGGGCGACCCTATCGCATGATGCGCTCGAATCATCCGGTACGTATGTAAGGCTGATCAAATGAAGCTTCAACCGACCCCTGCCCAGGCCATGGCCCTGTTGACCTCCGGGCTGTTGGACGTCAGTGAATTTCCTGACATTGCCGCCCAGTGGTTGGCAGATGGCATGGATTCGGCGAACCTTCGCATGCTTGCCGGCGCCGACAACGAGGATCCGAACGACATCCGCGACTTATGGACGGCAACCCTGAAGGACCTAGAGATCCAGGCCATTCCATTTGAAATGCGGTGGCCTCAGATCTGGACATACGAATTAGCCACATGGAAAGCTGGCCAGCGAACCAGGGGGCAAGTCCTCCGAGACGCCGTTCAATACCTTCGAGCAGTCGACTATGCCGACCGAGACGCCGAGGAAGCGTATGCCCTATGGCAGCTTTGGGACGAGCTCACCAGCAACTACATCCCTCCAAGGACCGAAGCTGAAGTCTGGGCGGACGTAGACAGGTACCTCCACAACTTCGATTGATTCACTTGCGCAACTCTGCGCTTCGAACAAAAGCCGTACAAGACAGCCGGTATGGAACGGTATGGCGCCCGGATAGGGATCCTTCACCGGACGCATGCTAGAGGTCAGCAGCGGCGCCGTGCGAAGTTAGGATCGTGCCGTCCGATACCAGTGCCACGCGGATGGATGCAGCGTGGAGATCGATTATGCCGAGGTCCCCTTCAACGGTGTAGTGGTCTCCCTCGATGATGAGCGAGTCGATATTGCCGTAGTCAACTGAACCGTCCGGGTCACGCGAAGGCCGGGAACTGAGCTGACCCGTCCAGGTCAAATCTGTTACACCATCGAACACCAGCACCCCCTTGCGGTAACAGTATTGCTCTCCGGGGCGTGCCGGGGCATAAGAGGGGTGTTCCTCGGTCAGTACGAACTCCGCGGTGATGACAAGCTGTCCTCGGCTTGCATTGATGCCCAATACCCAGCTGTCTTCCAGGTAAAAGCCCCGAAGAACTTCATGCTCAAAGTACTTTCCCAACCTCGGCCTCCCTGCCTGCCATGTACCGATGAATCGCACGGCCTCTCAACTGTAGCGCTGAGTGCAAAGCAGAGCCCACGTAAGGCGATCCCTCACCGGGCACTTGCCTGCTCCTGAAAAGGCCGGCGTCTGTCCGGCGTGTAGTCTGAGATCTTCGATTTGGGGGAACATAATGCTTCGGACGTCCATAGCTCAGTCTTTACTTTTTGGAGCAATCCTCGGACTTGTTGGGTGGGTTCTGGCCGTTCCGCTTGGTGGACGCGCCGCTCACCAGGAGTATCGCAATGACGAAGACTTCTACACCCTGCTTACGCTGGCCGGGGGCTTCCTCATACTCCTAGGGTTTAGCCTCTTGCTCCTTGGGCTCGTCCTCATGAGCGTGAGCATTTTCAAGAGAATACGCAAGCAATTTGAGCGAACCCCGAGACCAGAGAAATCCATGGTTGCCCCGAAATGACTCGTCAGCGCGTAGGACGTCTCACGATGCTCGCTCTTGGGATCTTTCTGATCGCGTGGGTCGGCTCCATCCTCTGGACCGCCATTGATGAAGGGGCGGTTCCCTCAGACTCGGCTTTCCAGGTTATCCCTCGGCCAAGCGAAGCGGGGAAGATCTCCACGGGGTGTGGATCGGGCGGCTGTTGGCGGGAAATGTCTGTAGATGTCAGACCCCCTCATACATCACGGTCGCTGGCAGCCGAGATGGGGCTGGCAAAAGAGCGATGCGAGCCCACGAACCTCTGGACATTGCGAAAGACCTGTACCGGGATCTCTAGTGACGCTGGGGGCCTCAAGGTCTACGTGCGCTACTCCGGCATACTTTCCAAGTACTAAGAGTGCCGCTCGGGCAGCCCACTTACCCGTAAGCGGATCCTTCAACGGACGCTCTGGCAGCGGTCAGCAGCGGCGCGGTGTGAAGTGAGGATCGTGCCGTTCGAGGATAAAACAGGTGGCTGGTTCCTACTCGCCCAGGAGCCTTGTGAGTTTGTTTTCGACATAGCCAGCTCCCATGAGGCCGTCGGGTACGCCCCCTACTATTTCTGTAGGGGGAACCTGGACTTCCTCCAGCAGAAGACTCGGGTCGGCATCATCGTAGCGAAGCCGAAACGAGCGACCCATAATCGGTTCAGTACGAAAGAACTCCGGCATGGGCCACAGTTCTTGGCTCCAGTCTGGTAGTGGTCCAATGATCGGCCACTTGCCTTGCTTCAAATGCAGGTCACCAAAACGACCAACGAGGACTGCATCCTGTCCGTTCAGTTGCTCTACCTGGCTGACTTCAGACGGCTGGGTCCTTATTGAGCCGAAGAAATATCCAAACAAGACTCCTTGCTGGTTGGCTCGCGCTATGAACCAAGACCGTAGCCGCCGACGTTCAGAGGGACCGCAAAAAGAACACCAGGCCCGTATTTCAGCTTTCCCACACTAACCTCCGGTCCGGCTTAGGAAGTCCACAGCTGCTTGCCTGTATCTCGGTCCCTGCCGTTTAAGCTTCACGAGTAGTCCTCGGGCATAAGGGCTAAGGGGATCCGAAGTGTATCTAGCTCGAAAGGTGGTTCTCCTTTGAATAGCAAGGAGAAGACAACTTCATTTCCCTCGACACTATAACCGTGTGTGAGGACCGTGATTTGCGAGCCGTTACGTAGATCAACAGCCCACAGCTCGGGTTCCATCGCAAGCTCCAGAGCATTCCGAACGACTCGCACGCTAGATGACAAGTCTTCGAACTTCACTCGAATCCCAGATGCTCCCTCAAGGCTGTTCTCATGGGAACCGGACATCGTCTATTCCTCCTCCCACGCGAAGCTTCGGATGTGCCACTCTCCGCCGACCTCTGAACGGTCGGCCAGCGTTCCAGGAGCCAACTTCGCCATCTCAGCAAGCGTCCGGTCAAGCCGTATGACGTGAGTGATGTGTGCAGCAACTGCTCCATCAGGGGTGTTTGGGTCATCCACTCCATCAGCAAAGCCCCACCCATTATCAGGGTCATGAAGAACTTGAAGAACAGGTCGCTCACCAGAAAGAACGGACTTCATGACCACGGCACCTAGACCTTCGGGAAAGCGGTCATCCGGAAACGGCCACGGCATCTCTCGGTGCATCTCAGCATTTTGCGACATGGAGATATTCTCCCCGATCATCAGATGCACGGACGTCCCAACTATCTGCCCGTAAGCCGGTCCTCCACCGGCCACCGTGCTGCCCCACATTCTGCTCATGAAAATATGCGCCATTACGGGGAACCGGAATTCCCGTAAGACCCGCCCGCAAAACTGCCCGGTGAAGGTACCCTAAACGCCACACTCGGCATCATGCTTATCGGCTACGCCCGTGTCTCCACCAACACACAGGATCTGACAGCCCAGCGGGATGCTCTGGCGGCTGCCGGCGTGGACCCTGACGCGATCTATGTCGATCACGGCTTCACAGGCACCCAACGCGAACGGCCCGGACTTGGCAAAGCCCTCGCCGCCTGCCGGAACGGGGACACACTCGTGGTGACCAAACTCGATCGCCTCGCGCGGTCGTTGCCTGACGCCAGAGATATAGCTGATGAGTTCACCCGTAAAGGCGTCGCTTTGAACTTGGGTGGCAGCGTCTACGATCCCCAGGATCCCGTGGGGAAGCTACTGTTCAACGTCCTGGGCATGGTGGCCGAATTCGAAGCAGACCTCATCCGTGCCAGAACCCGCGAAGGAATGGCAGTGGCCAAGGCCAGAGGCCGGCTTCGGGGAAAGCAACCGAAACTCTCCAAGGCCCAGGAAACCCACCTGGTCAGTCTGCATCGGGATGGGGAACACACCACTACCGAAATCGCGGAGCTCTTCGGCGTCGCCCGTTCCATCGTCTACCGGGCGATTCAGCGCGCCGCGTCATCCTCGTGACTTCGTCGTCCGCGGGGATCTCTTCGTGCGCGGCGCGTGTTGTGTGAGGGCGTTGCGCTTCTAGGATGGTGACACGAAGAGAGCATTGGCGGGGGAGGGAAGCATGGCGTTGGGTCTGGTCTTCATCGCCATTGGTGTGATGTGGCTGCTGTTTAGGAGACCAATCGCGCGCCGGCAGCACTGGATCAGCTCACAAATGATTGGCCGGAGAGGGGAGCACTCTGAATCCGAACCTCCCCTTGAAGCCGACACGGAAGCAGATGAGGAGCGGGTCAGGGGTTTCGAGATGCTCGGAGTGTTCTTCTGCGCAGTGCTGATCGTCGGGGGTCTGCTGATTGTGGTGCTGACGCTCATTTTCAGGCCCCCATGGGCAGGGAAGTAGATGGGCGATCCATTCTTGGGGCTCGTCGGCGCCTTCCTCATACTCAGCGGCCTGGTGCTGTATCTGATGCGCAACCTGATGGCACGATCCGGCGTTGATGGTTGGGCCTGGCTGCCCGAGGGGACGCAGTTCAAGACGTACGAGTACCAACTCATTCTGTCGAAGGTAGCGGCTGCTATTCCGGCAATGGCAGGGTTGGTCTTCTTGGGCGTTTTCCTGTGGCCAAGGTAGTGCATCAGTTGGACGGAGAACACCTTGACTGAGCCGGACGGGTTCAGGCCCCGTGTTGAAGACGCGGACCTGCGCGAGGAGATCGATGAAGGCGTTAAGCGCTGGCATGACCGCGCTGTTGCCGCGGGCGAGGAGCGGGTCCTTGCACGGACCAAGGACGGTAACCTCTACAGCTACCACTGGGACGAAATCACGTTCGGCGGTAAGTACGTGCCAATAGTTGAGTCAGTTTGGTCCATGACAATTTTCGCAGGTGTGATGGCCGCCATGACTCTTTCAGCGCTGGTGGTCTACGTTCTGTTCTCAGCTTCGGACGGTCAATGGAGTCGGTTGTTCGTGCCGGTAAGCTTTGGTCTCTTCGTTTGGCTTCTGGTCTTTTGGGCACGTCAGGACTGGGCTGCCCGGGCGCGGCGGGAGGAACGTGGTGTTCCTGAGCCAAAGACGGGCAAGAGGTCGGTGCAGGTTGACTTCGGCTGGCCGCCACCACCGATGCGGGGACGGGGAGACGCTTCTCGTCTGTGAGCGTCAGCGAGTGATGCGGTTGCCGATCAAGGATTATCGGCACAAGCGCACAGGTGGAACACTGCCAGAGGGGTCAAGACGGGCGTTCATCGTGCTGTTGTGAAGACGGTCCAGAGCGAGCTGGCAACGAACATGGCTCCCATCAGCATGTACATGAATCCCATGCCTTTGATGGTCGGTACGTCAGCAATCGTGAAACCGTCCGGGGCGATGTTCTTGCTTTCCCTATAGAGACGGGACCATGTTGTGGCGGTGTTCCTGACGTCCCTGAAGATGCAGAATCCCAGAGAAAACACTGACACTCCGGCCAAGGCGATGGGGAGCAAAACGGCCCAGAACGGCAACTTCAAGGCCGCCAGGATGAACGACAGAATGAAGAACGCAGGAAAACAGAGCATCAGGGCTTTGGACGGCTGGGGCCACTCGACGTAGATCCGCCGCATGAGTCGAAGGTTTCTGATGATCACTCCTTAGTTCGTTGCCAGGAACTTGGGCAGGCTTGCCGGAGTCAGTACCAGCGCGGGGAAGAAGACCAGCATCCCGGAAGCTACGCCTGTTTGGGCTCCGGAAGTTTCGTTCTGCCCGTTTCATAGTGAAGTTCGTCGTTGTTCTGCAGAGTAAACAGCTTGTCGGCCACGACCTGCGACAAAGCTTCGTTGCAGGACACAGCGAAGAACCGCGGAGACATGACATCAAGGATGCATCCGAGCTGGGCGAGTTCAGTGGCCAGCGGTTGCCAAGCATCTGGGGCGTCCGTTTTCAGCATGATACGAAAGGTGAAGTTCGATGCGTCGTGATTGAGTCCCGTGGCAACGACGGCGTCCTCTGCCGAGCGCATGACCTCCACCCTGTCACCAAAGTTGATGTCATAGAGAAAAGCCGGCACCGCCAGGACAGTGGCTGTGCCGTCTGCTTCAACTCGGCCGCGAAGTCCTTCCCACATTTGCTCGGTGTCCGGTTCCGGAGGCAGCGCAAACCAGATGGTGTCAGGCGCGTCCAGGGCTTCGGGTAGCGGCTGGAATGCGCCGTCGTGCCAATGCGCCACGACGCTGGGGTGTTGCCGATAGTCAGTCACCCGCTGAGACTACCGAACAAAGGCAAGCGATCAGCAAGCGACGCGGGCGCCCTGTCGAGGAACGAATACACTGGGGCGAACTGGCCAGGGACCTCCTCGCTGAAATCCAGCGCCAGCAGGTAGTTGTATCCCGCATCTAGAACAGGCAACGATCAATGACAATTGTCGACTGCGTTTCCCCACCAACTCAGCTCCATCAGCGGGGTGCCCGCAAATGAGGCCGCCCGCACGCGAAACCTTGACAGTGTTCTGGGACTCCGACGGCGGACAAGAGGAGATGCCGGGATTCATCGTTTATGGGCTGGTCGATCCGAAGTGTTGGGTTGAAAGGTCCTTCCCGCTGGGCTTGTGGCCTGCCGGAACGGATGCAGCAGAATCCCCTCTTTACGGTGAGTCCTGGGAAGTGAAACTGTGGGATGTACGGGTCCAGGAGTTTTTGAGTGGGAAAGCCTGGACAACGGCCGTTCGTGGGACGTTGCAGACGATCATCGACGCCGGATGCAGAGTGGCCTGGGTCAGCAGCGAGGGCTTTCCTTTTGTCGATCCGCCCTTCCTGTTTCTGCCGGAGCATATGTCCGGGAGTGTTCTGTCTGCCCTCACTTCTGATGGCGACTTCTTCTGCCCTCTGGACCCGGACCAGCCGATTCGTGCAATCTCAGATGATCAGTTGGTGAGATTACGTGTTCACGCGGATGGTCTGGCTGATGCCATCACCTGATGCTCCACGTAGACCAGTGCTCTTTTGGGTGGCTGTAGGGATGGCCTCCGGGATGCCTGATGGTAGGTTCTGCTCATGAATACCGAGGATGCTGTCCTGCCTCCGGGGTGGCGCATGTCTGAGCAGCCTGGAAGCCCGTTGCCTGCCGGTTGGTCAATCAAAGGGTTTGAGGAAGAACTGTCGTGGCTGGGAGAAGACGTCGTCAACGCAGCGGAGACGGCCGTCCTTCCACCTGGTTGCGAGGACAGTGTCTGGATTCTCCACAATCAATATGTGTGTCCCCCGGGTGTTGATCCGGGTCTGCTCGCTGAGGAGGATAAAGGCCCCATCTACCTTGTGGCCCCGCCGTCTGAGTTTGTCAGGATCAGGTGGAGCGAAGTGGCCGATATCAAAGGCGTTCCGCTACGGGGAGCGTTCTGGGATGGGTTGGAAGTCCCTCCATGTTTTCGCTGGGACGCCATGCTGGGGTGGGATGAAGCCGGGCTTGTTCTGCCTGGTGCTGAATTTGTGTACCAACCCATGAGCGGGACCATCGGTCAGGTGGAGCTAGAAGCACTTCTACCCCTGCTGCAATGCGCGACACAAACTCATCGGGCGGAAGGAATGTTCGCCTATGCAGATCGATACGCGGACGACATTTTGGGTCTTGTGGTCGGTGCCGATGGGATCATGCGACGGCAGGTCGTCTCCTTCGAACTCGACGCACTCCTGCCGGCGCTGCTGGAACCAACTCTTCCCAACCACACGCCTGAGTTTTGGTGGCCGGAGGACCGGGCGTGGGCTGTTTGGACTGACTGGGATCTGCTGGGATCCAAGGTCTTCGGCGGTAAGGAACTGATCGAGTCCCTCCGCAGCCATCCCGACCTCGAAACACTGGACTGGTTTCCGGTTCGAGCAGACCATCAAACACCCCTGGATCCTCTCAAGGAACAGCAAAACTGAGTCGGGCTCGTGGACTGATCGGGCCGCTCGCAAAGGTCCACGGATGGTAGAACTGGCAAGCAAAGTCGTCCGTTAGATAGAGCGGATTCGGCGGTAATGAACTGTTGTCGATCTGGCCGCCTGACCATGTCGGAGCTGCCGAGCATTCAATTTCTTGGCACACTCTTAGGAGGAAAGCAGGCGTTCCTTCTGGGCTTGGAACTCGGCGTCCGTCAGGATCCCCTTGGCATGCAGTTCGGCAAGGCGTTCGAGTTGCCCAATGACATCAACGGCCGGCGCGGTTGATGCTTGCTCGGGTTTGGGGGCGTTTTGAGTTGCCCGGATCGCCCGAATCAGGGAATCGCCCTGTCCATGGCCGAGTGTGGTGATAGAGGCCTTGGTTCCGGAGTGATTAATGGTCAGCGTTTCGCCGCCCAGTGCTTTCTTCAGGTCTATCGCCTGAATTGCTCCGAGGGAGAATGACGTGAGGTCTTCGGAGCCGATGCTCTTTTCCAGGAAGAGCAGTCGATGGTTCGTAGCCGCTGCGATGCCTGCTTTGTTCTCGAACCGTCCAACCCCGATGGCGTTGACAGTCTCGTTGCGATCCAAAACGTTGGCCAGGTGGGCGATTTCCTTGCGGCCGAAAATGCGAAGAGCGACCTTGCTCGCTGCTTCCTGGATTCCATGGTCATCCAGGAGTCCTTCGGGGAGCCCCTCTGAGATCTTGATGAGGTGCTTGTAGTGCTTGTTGCCCAGCCCGTCGACTCGCCATTCGATGTGAGTCTTGTCTGCCTCGGCAGTGATGGTTCCGTGAATTTTGGCGGCCCACTGGTTATTCCGGAGCGACCGTGGAACGTCAACAGCAATTTCGGTCGGAGTCAGGGAAGTGACAGCGAACTGGGCCTGCTCAACCGCCGGTGGAAGGATCGCAAGAGTCTCATTGACATTGGTGAGCAGGGTCCACTGGACGGTGCGGGAAATGGTAGCCATGCCAGAACTGTACCCAGTAGGGCGGTACTGCAATCGAACGACTCAAGCCGGGCCCGATTAATTTCCTTCTATGATATGAGAGCCCCGCAGCGGCACCGTCGCCGTCGTCATCCAGTCACCTCTGCGGGTTTCCTCGTTCCATCACACAGCGGATAGCCCGTACATCCAAAGAACTGCCCGTATGGTCCCTTGCGTTCCTTCATGGTGCGCTTCTTACACTTCGGGCAGACTGCCGGGGTAACGTCATCACCCTTGCGGGACCGGATCTTGACGCCTTGGTCCCTGACGAGCTCGATGAGGAACATTGATTCCATGCCGCTGCGGGTGAGAAGCAGCGCCGAACGCCGGGCGCGTGTCAGGGCGACGTAGAACAGGCGTCGCTCCTCAGCGTGGGGGTAGGGATCCGGTGCTGCCATGGCCAGCTGCAGGAGGGGATCGTCCTCAATGGTGTTGGGAAAACCGCGTCGCTCCAGACCGAGGACGACTATGTAGTCGGCTTCCTTGCCCTTGGAGGCGTGGACGGTGTTGAACTGAACTCTCAAGTTTGTGTACCTGGCCTCCAAGGCTGCGAGAACATCATCCCTGGACCGGGTGTAACGGCCCAGCAGCAGGACTGTGGCTGGCTCTGTGAGTTCTTTGTCAATCTCCGTCAGATGTTCCCGGACAGCTGATGCGTAGTCGCCGCGGTCCGGGACGCTGACAGCGAGAACAGTGTTGCCGGTATCCGGTGCCGATGACTGAACTTTTTTGGAGATCTGGGCAGGGTTCTTCATGACGAACTCCCCGGCAATGTCGCACAAGGACTGCGGGGAACGGAAAGTCCGGTCCAGCCAGATCGTTGAACTTGACCCGAACCAGTCATCGAAGCCGGTCATGACACCGATATCCGAGCCTGCGAACCGATTGATGGACTGCCAGTCATCGCCCACTGCGTATAAGTACGTGCCTGGGGTTTTAGTCAGTGCCCTTACCAGGGCTGCGCGTGCGGCGCTGGTGTCCTGCATTTCATCGACCATGACTACCTTGTAGGGGCTCGTCCAACGGCCCGATTCGACGTGATCGGTAGCGAGGTTCAGCATGTCTTCGAAATCAATCCGGTGAGCAGCCCGGAGCTGCCGGTCCCATTCGGTGACTACTGCGCCATACAGGCGTGTGAAGAGCTTGCTGCGCAGGTTCCTGCCGGCCCGCTCTCTCAGGACATCGGGGGAGAGGCGGTTGCCTTTGGCATGTGACATGAACGAACGCATCAGCGACACCATCGCCTGGTCGCTGATCGGAGGCTCTCCCGGAGCCTCGCGGTAGGGGTCTTCCTGGAGCTCGATTCCGTGCTGGCGGAGTTCCTGCTCAAGGTGTTCGAAGCCGGACCCGTCCCGGATAGTAGCGGAGGTCGTCTCGATCAGGCCGGTGCCGAAGCGTGAGTGGGTATCACGTCGCCACTGCATGCTTTCGGCATAACCTTCGAACTGTGGCGGTGGCGTGCCGTCGGTTCCTAGCGCCCAGTGCTCATGCCAAGTATCGATGTCCGGGTAGTAGAAATCAGGTTGGTACTGCCGGTGGTGCGCGTCCGCAACATCGTGCACGTACGGCCGCTCGTACTCGTAGCGGACGCCGTTCAAGAACAGCCAGTTGGCAATCATCACTTCTTCCTGGCTCTTCACGACCTCCCCGGCGAGGGTCTCGAAACCGGTGGTCTTGCTGCGCCGGTCCGACTTTTCGGGATCTGCTTCATCGCCGAGCTCCGGCAGGTGCCGACCGAACACGAGCCGGAACAGGTCCCAGTCCCGGCGGAAGGCAGGGTCTTGGTCGCGGAGTACATCGACGATTCTGGCAAGGCGGCCGACGCCGTTGTCCGTAGTCAGGTCATCGGGCAGCGAGGGCTTTCTGCCGGTGGCCTCGCCAACAATGCGTAATCCGAAGGCATGGAAGGTGCTTGATGCTACTCCGGCACCGTCGTCACCAAGCCGGGAGACAAGCCGTTCGGAGAGCTCTCCGGCGGCTTTCTTGTTGAAAGCTAGAGCGAGAATTTCAACAGGCTGGGCAATGCCGCGCATGATCGCATAGCCGGCACGCGCCACCATGGTCGAGGTCTTCCCTGAACCAGCTGCAGCGATGACGCGCACCCGGTTGTCGAAGCACACTGTGGCCTTGGTCTGGTCTTCGGTCAACGGTGACTTCTCCACCGTCCGGAAGAAGTCGGCCAGCCCGGTCTTCTCGCGTTCAAGGAAAGCTTCGTTCCGCTGGATGGCCCACGAAGGCAGGTCAGCATTTCGACAGGCAGTAACCGCGGCGCGCTGGTTCTCGCGGCTGTTCCAGGAAAACCCCGAAAGTCTCGGGTCATTATCTGCTGCAGTCCATGCAGAGGTGTCCGGGCGGGTGCTCTGGAGTGCTGCAATGGTGTCCTGGTCCGCCCAGCGGGGACGGTCGCTTACTTGCTGTACTTCGGAACACCAACGGCGGGCGGCTTCACCTTGCTTCTCGGCTTCCGAGAGCAGAGCAGCCAGAAGGCGCCGCTCATCTAACTCCGAGCGGTAGGCAGCCACGACTTCACTCAGCGTGCGACGGAAGAGTCCGGTGAGCACTGTGTCTTGTCGATGAGCAAGGGTGATAACGATCCGCTTCGGGGCTTCCTCTGCATGCAATCCCAGAACATCAAGCACATCGGCGTCCACCGGTACTGGTACGCCGCTTAGCTGCAGCCGGCCCTCGTGTATCGACAGCGTCCATGAGCCCGCGCCCAGGAACATTCGCGCCCACCAGCTTGGCTTCCATTCAGTCATGTTCCCCGCCCCCAATAACCTCAACAACAGACATATGTCGTCGTCTCACGGTATCAGCGGCGAAATGACCCTATGTTTTCTCGGTCCAGCCCGGGCACTGCAGAGGAACCCGCCTCGGGCACTAACTGTTTCTATAGCTGGCGGTCGTCGACGTCGGGGTTCCAGATCGCGTCTTCCTGATCCTGCATGACCTTCCGGATCTTCCAGGCGCAGGAGTTGTTCCTTTCGTCGTGCTCGTGGGTTTTCTCCGTCGGTGATCCAGTGGCGGACCGGGTTTCCCAGTCGACAAGTTCCTGGGTGATCCTGAGCTCAGTAACAGAACGAACCATTTTGTCGATGGCCAGTGTTCTGTAGACCTGGGCCGGGGTTACGTCGAAGGGGTACATCCCTTGTTCTTCGTACAGACTGCGGATGATCGTCATCTGCGTCCGGTTCGGGTAGAACTCGGAGGCGGACCTTCCGTTGGCTTGCCGCCACTGTAGGACCGCGTACGCAGCTGTGTATTCCCGGGCTTCCGGTGGCGCTTCAAGCAGCGTTGGCGTGACACTGACGTTGATGCTCTCGCTACCTGTCCCACCCGTGGCGAAAGTCGGTGAGGCGAGAATGCCGTATTCCTCAAGGCCTTCACTCAGCGACGCCGATGCCGGGTAGCTGCTGTAACGTTGAACGCTCTCTTCGAACCCTTTCAGGGCTTCGTCCCAGGGTGTGGCCTTACGGAACGGTTTATGGCCCGTAGCCGGATAAACAGCGTCGGGGTGCGGGTTTGCCGAACCCAAGGGATAGAGAGCATTACCGACCGCGGGGTCATCAACCCTGGGTTTATCGAGGTCTTCGTGACCGGCTCTGGCCTCGGCCAGCGTGAACCGTGTCGCCCCTGGCTCGTCCCCTGATGGTTCGTGGAGGGATTCGATAATGAACGCCCGCCCGTTGGGTACGTAGAAGTCCTCCTCGAAGGGGCTCAGGCCCAGGTTCCTGCAGATCTCGACCAACGTTTCGTGGGGAAAGCAGTCCAATGGCCGCGGCAACAGGTACTGTTCCGTGTTCTCGAAATCGTACGGTTCCCCGTTCTGGGTGAATTTCCAGGGCTCGGAGTTGTAGAGACTTAGAAACCTGCGCAGGCCCGTCTTTTCATAAGTAGTGAGGGTCCGGCCGCCCCAGCGTCCCCTGGCCGGTTCATCCGGCATGCGCTTGATGTTCTTTGGTTCATCCTCCACTTGAACCGTGGGAATTCCCCGGACTGACGCGAAGTGTCCGCGCAAGGGCCAAAGATGAGCAGTGTCGCGGGTGTTTTCCATGACAGCTGTCCACTCCGGGTTCGTGGTCTCCAGGAGAAGCCAGCGTTGACCGTAGCCCAGCGGCAGCAGCTTTCCCAGCAGCTCAGCCAGAGTGCCACGGTGCTCGGTGACCCCGAAACCTGCCGGCGGCTGGTGAAAACTCTCTTGAGCCCACTGCCTCCACTCAACAGTGGCTTCATCCAGAGACCGTTGCATGAAACCGATCGTGTTGGTGACCGGCGCCCATTCCCCGCCAAGCAGCAGCTTGGCTGCCAGTTTCTGGGCTGGGCTCTGACGTGGTGGCATTCGCGGGCTCCTCAGCTGGACCATGGTTGCAGGCAAATCGCAGCTGACACTGAGAGCCTGATCCCGTATAGCCTCGCACGTCCGATCCGGATCATCGAACGCGGACAAGGTGTGCTTGCATTAGTCATGACATCCGTGGCAAATCCCGCCCCAACATGAATCACCAAGAGTTGGCTAATTTTATCGATCATTTCAGGATTCACTGAGGCAAGATCCTGAAAGCTGGGAGAATGACGACCTCGAAAGCTTCCTGGAGGCGTTATCGGCTTGGACACGCGATAATGATGGCTACTTTATGAACCGCGGGGAACCTGTCCCCGATGTACCTTCGTGGCAGCTTGTCGCCCAGATGCTACTCGCCGCCAAGGTATATGAATAAGTAGATAGACCGGTATTGTGCTGTCTAAGGTCCGCTGTCACCATTCGAAACTGTAGCGAACGCCGACCTGAGGATCCTTATCTGCTCGGGTTTGAGTGGTGGAGCCTCTGCGGCCATGCGTTGGGCCCATGCTTTGAGGTCGCTGGCGTTGCTGAGCTGCCCGCGGTCCTCGGAGAGGGCTTTGTCGAGGTCGTCTGCTGTGACGTAGAGCTTTCGACCGTCTCTTACGGCGGGGAGGCGACCGGCCTTTATGTATCTGCGGATGGTGTCGACAGAGCGGTTGCTGCGGTCGGCAGCAGCCTTGAGGTCGAGCATTTGGGTGTTCTGGCTGGAGAAAATGAAGGGAAGCACGATGTGGGTGAGTCAAACCTGTGGATCGGCCCTGGTGCTTCGGGGCAGCAGCCAGGGGAGTGGTGCCGAAAACGGTGGACTCCGGCAGTGGGGCTCTCCGAAGTCTCCAGATCCACGCTATCTTGCAGCTCTATTGAGTCAAATCTTGAAACCGACCAGATCAAGGTGGAGCAGGACGGGGCCTGCCAAGCGACGCACGCTTTGCAGACCCGACTCAAGGCTGCCGGTTACGGATTGGACATAGTCTCTGTAAGTTCGGACCCGGTCACGCTGAAAGAACGCTCTACCAAGGAGACTTGCGACGGTGTCGCCACCACCGCCAGATGCCGGTTGACGGTTCAGCCCTCCTCGGCCTCTACGATGGAGCAGTGGCTGATGAACCCAAAAAGCACCGGTTCCTGACCATTGAGCAGGTCGCCGAAGAGTTGAACGTCTCCATAGCCCAGGTGCGGGCGCTCCTGAAGGCCGGCGACCTCCGTGGTATCCAGGTCGGTGGAAGGAACGTGCTCCGTATCGGAGCCAATAATGTGGACGCCTACATTGCCGAAGCGTACAAGCGCACCGCTGAACGGATCGTCGCCGGTGACCTCCCCGACTGACGGCGTGCCCACGGAACACTTCGGCGAGAAGCTTCGGGGCTCGAAGTTCGGGCACAAGATGACCCGGGACATGTACGCGTACCCGAGCCGTGCCCACAAGCAGCGGCCGAACCGCGAACTGCTGGGGGAGCAGCTGTGGAAAGACACGGCCTGGTGTTATCGGGATGAGGAACATACCCAGCATTCGGATCTGTACCTCTTGTGGCAACGCGATGGGGCACTACGAAACTTCGACCTGTCCATGGAGTACTTCAACTCCCTGGATGCCGATGAGTTTGAAACGGCGCTGCAGCATGTCCTCGACAAGGGCCGCACCTTCAAACCGGTGGAGTCCCTGGCGGCGCTGGATGGCAAAGAGGGCGCGTACATCATGATCTTCGACGAGTACAAGCAGTTCTACATCGGCCAGTCGTGGGACGTTCGGAAACGGATTAAGCAACATTGGGGTGCCCGGAAACCCTTCGATCGGCTGATCTACGGACGGAGCATGTATGAATCGATCTTCCCGGTGGACGAGCTGCGAGCCTTGGACAACACCCGGATCTATGCCGCCCGCAGCCGCAACCCCTTTGCCGTGGAAGAACGAGCAGAGGCCGCCACCGACCAACGGTTCTGTTTGAACCGGATGATGGGAGGAGAACCGACACCCATCGCCCGAATGCTGTCTGGGCTCAGCCCCCGGTCCCGTACCCATGGGGTGGCCTCGGCATCGCTGACCTACGAAGAATTCGAAGGGGAGCGGGACAAACTCGATGACGCCATAGCCTTGGAGCGGTCAGCTGCGGAGCCCGGACTGCCCAGCTTACTCGCACAGATGGACATGGACATTCATTCAGTCCAGCGCGAAGACGGCACTCAGTTCCCATGGTCCCGCCGGGACAGCATCGCCGCAGCAGCCAGGCATGGTGACCTTAGCGTGTTGGAGTACGCAGCCTTCCTCACGGCCATGGGCGAAAAGGTTGTCTGGCCGGAAGACTAAAGGTGCTTGAGGGCGCGACTAAGGCTATTCTCGGTGTCCGGTGAAACGCGTTTTCAGAACCTGCCACTGTTCGGGGGGGGTAGCCTACAGATATGGACGATGAGTTGATCGACCATCTGGTGGATGAAGCACCTGCGACTTGCTTCCGCGACTGAAGAGGCCGGGGAGCCCATGATGGCCACGGCTTCTCCCGAGGGCGGATAACTGCCTGATCACTTCCAGAAACACGGGGGAGACTCGGAACGATCGGGAGCTTGTCCTGAACTAGGTCATGAGCTTCGCCGTTATGTCGGATCCGGCGGTGAAGAATACAGTTACCTCATCAACATCCAATAGCGAAAGGCCGGTGCCCGTTGCAAAACGACTCTTCCGGCGCCGCCCGTGGACTCCTGTCCAGTGCCTTCGATCGGCGGTTGTGGGGCCATGCCCTCAAGAGCGGGGTTCCCGCTTCGTTGGTTGATGCTCACGGCATCCTTGGCTTGGAGCGCGGGGAGCAGTTGGCCTTCGAAACTGTCATGTGCGACGGCGACCCTGTCACCGAGTTATTCGGTGACGGCGGATACCCGGTGCTCTCCAACGGTGCCAGCAGCATCATCAGGATCTTCGACGACGAAGGCGATTACGTAGTCGCCAGCTGGGCGACGAATCAGCCTGGGGTTTTCCACGTCAGCGGATCCGTGCCAACGAGCGACCGCCGCTGGGGCAAAGTCAACCGCGCCATATCTGCGGCGCCTGAGGTGATGCGATGTTTCCTCAACGAGGATAAGTTCCGTGAACTTGCCCGGCGTCTGGACTCCATCGGACGCCCGGAAGTTGTCCGTATGGCGGCGTGGCGACAGTCGGACTCCTCGTCGCTGAACAGAGGGTGGCCGGCAAAGGTCGATTCTTACCGCTACACCCCGGATGACGTGTTCGACCTTGCTGCCATGGAAGGTGCCTCGGTCCGGTCGTTGACGGTGACGATAGGAACGTTCCTCCACTGCCACCTTCGTCGTACAAGTGGGGCAACCTTCTACTCCGGGCAGTTTCTGGCCTTTGCCACGAACATTCTCGACGCCTTCGCCTACTACTCGGCCGAGCGGCTCGAGCTGTTGTCGAACAGGCAACGGGTAGTGGATGAACCCCTTGGCCTGCCCTTGACGATGCATCTTCCCGAGCAAGTTTTTGAAACTGCAAGCGACACTGACCGACTGCGTAGACTTATGGAAGATGCGCCCAGCGTTTCAGTGGCAGTCCTGCACGACAACCCTTATCTTCACCTGATGATCGCCGACCACGCCGATGGGTCGACCTTCGATGTCGTGGTGACGTCCTCCGATGCCGTGGATATTTACCCCAGCTTCCGGTCGAGTGCCACCTCATTGGCCCGCCTCGTGCAGCGAATTGGTGAGCACTTCTCCGCTGAGGAAATTGCGGAGGCCGCTCCGCGTCAGCGGGTGTCCCTTGACGATTTGGTGGGCGCCTAGTGGTTCGTAGCCCCGAGAGCCTGGCGTTGCTGCGTGACGGCTACCGTCGATATGACGAGTACGTGGATGTTGTCTCCTGCTTTGAGTGGTTGTTTGACGAGACTCAGGACCTCCCCGAGACCGTCAAGCACTTTGAACGGTTCCCCAAATGCCTGGTGCCAGGCAAAGGCCGTGGTAAGTCCGCCCGAACCGTTACGCCGGATTTTCTCGTTGTGTTCGAGGACGATTCGGTACTGGTAGGTGAAATAGCATCCATCGCACGCCACGAGAATTCGGTGGACAAGCTCTGCAGCCAATTGTTGGCCTACGAAGCCATCGCTGAGGTTTCGGTGGGGGACGGCACCAAGATCAGCCCCAGCAGGATCGACGTGATGTGGCTTGTGTCGGTGGAACTGTCCAATGATGCGTGCACGCGAGTCCTGGATGACCGGTTCCACAACGCGGACCACGAGTTCAAACCTCAGAAAGCTCCCTGTATCGTCCAATACGCCAGGTTGGCAGATAAGTACACTTTTGCACGTATACCCCGGCCCGATAACGGTGTGTTCTTGAGCGGATTACCCAGTACCAATATCGGTGGGTACTTGGACAAGAACTTGAACATCAGACCCGAACGTTTCGTCCACATCAAAACGGCCAAAGGGTTTATGAATGATCCTGCGGAGCCGCTTTACCTTGCCACGTATCTATACGTCCGTGTGTGGCCGCTGATGTTCGGCCGCGGGACCGCGGAGGAACGCATCACCAGCCAAGCCGTGTCAGCCGAGCTACAGCGCACCTACAGTTACGGCCGCCATAAGGAAGTCGTGGCCGCACTGGAACTATTGGCCGACGCCGGGCTCGCCGCCAAACAATCCAACGGCACATGGACCGTCAAACGTAAGGTCTTGGGCAGCAAGGGTGATCGTGAGGTGCACACCAAGATACTTGAGCTGGTGGAAATCACTCAGCAACGCCCAGCGCCGTCCCGGCGGGCCACACGCAACCTCATGCATGCTCAGCTCAGTCTTTTTGATGACATTGACAGTAGCCCGTCATAGCCTTCGGCGACGGCGAGGTCGTGACGGGACGAGCTCTTGCCGCCTCAGGGACCGCGAAGATTCATCGCATTGAAATTTTGATCCGCCGTCGTGTCACGAGTTGTTCGCCCTGCAGAAGAACAGATACGTTCATTAGATGAACTCGCGGGCCTTTCGTCATGCAGAGCTGCTCGACAGCTATGGTCTCAAACGAGGCCGCGCGGCGATGTTGAGCGTTGCAGCTGATTCGTTGACCCTTCTGAGTGGCTCCAAGATCGCATTTGAGCGTTCAGGAGTGACTGCGATAGCCGGCGCGAACAACTGCGGCAAATCGACCCTTCTACGACAGCTGCAAATGAAGTTGACTGGCACGGGCGCATTACACGAGCCAATGCTGGTGACCGAGGTCGAGTCCGCCGTCTCCGGAACGATGCACGACCTCGTTGATTGGTTGTGTCAGAACGCCGTCTTAGTCGCGGAAGCGTCGTCATCGAGTCAGCCAGCCTTTCATTACATGGGAACGGCCATGCCCCTGGACACTCTCCGCATGTATGTAGACAACAGTCCATCCGAATTCCAACTGTCAATTGCGCCACAGTTGTTCGTTCAGCATATGACCGCAACTCAACGCGACGTCAGCGGCGCAGGCAGGAAGAACAACGTTTTAGACCCAGCAACCCACCCACTTCACCGCTTGGCCGAAGACCAGGAGCTGATGGAGGAACTGAATCGTCTTACCAAGAAGATTCTCGGTAAGACGCTGGTCTTGGATAAGGAGAACCATGTAATCCTCCTCCGAGTCAACGACAGTGGGACGACCCTTCCTCCGGCGGATGGGGACCCCATCGAATACCAGATTGAGTTGAATAAGCTGCCTCGGCTTGAAGAACAAGGCGACGGAATGCGAAGTCTTCTCGGAGTGCTGATCCCGGTGGTCACGGCGACTTATCCGGTGGTTATCGTAGATGAGCCGGAGGCTTTCCTGCACCCACCACAGTCGTTTGCACTGGGACAGGAACTTGGTCGCATCGCCGCGCAGAAGGGTGTGCAAGTCATACTCGCGACCCACGATCGGAATCTACTCGCGGGCTTGCTGAATTCTCAGTCTTCGCTTTCCGTTGTGAGGCTGGTCCGAGACGAAGGCGGCACTGTGGCTCACCAGTTGAAATCCAGCGAGCTAAAAGCAATCTGGGATGACCCCGTTTTGAAATACACGAACGTTCTGGATGGCCTGTTCCATGAATTAGTTGTTCTCGCTGAGAACGAGCGAGACTGCCGGTTCTATGAGGCGGCACTAGATGTCAGGGATCCTGAACAGCACAGCGACGAAGTTTCTGAACTGCCAGCTACCGACGTCCTTTTTGTGCCAACATCAGGTACGGGGGGCATATCAAAGATTGCGGGTGCGCTGCGTGCCCTGAAAGTCCCAGTAGTTGTCTCGCCGGACTTAGACGTTCTCGACAACGATGTGGTCCTGAAGAAGATTGTCGAGTCTCTCGGGGGCTCCTGGGATGAACTTGCTGAGGATTGGAAGTCGGTGAGCTCAGCCGTCAACGATGCCAACTACCCGCAGCTCGTCACATCGGTAAATCAACAGCTATCGGGTGTCATGGACTCAATTCTCGCTGAGGATGCTATGGCCCCTTATAACAACGAGAACCGCCGGCGGATCAAGGAAGCCTTGGGAGCTACGTTGAGGCCATGGGAGGCAGTAAAGAAGTTTGGTGTGGAAGGGCTGATGGTGACCTCAAATCTTCCGGACGCGGTGACTCGCCTTGTGTCGGGCTTGCGTGCCCGCGGAGTGGTTGTCGTTCACAAAGGGGAACTGGAGAGCTTCGGGCATAGTCTAGGTGTTCCCAAAGGCAGGGGTTGGCTGCCAGCTGCTCTCGAAAGGGGCTTGCATTCGGGGTCAGAAGTGCAGGAGCACATTACGCAACTGCTGGCGGCCGGAAACGTGAGCTTGAAGAACTAGGACCACTCGATGATGCGCGTCGGATTCTCGTCTTCGTCACCTCATAGGGCGGGGGTTTCCAGATGAAGTGGCGCAAGAATCGCCAAACAACCGCAGAAATTCCATTCATACCTGTTGCGACATTTAGCAGGAGCCAACTGCAGCCTCATTCTGGGTGGCTTCATTTTGTTGGCACGGTGCTTCCGGTTGGCGCGCCCGGCAGCAGGGGCTTTTGCTGCGTGCGGGCTGGTGGCATTCGTCACCATGGTGGGGCCGGATCCCAGCGTCCTACGGGCCGCAGTCATGGGGACAGTGGGGCTGGCTGCCCTGGCGGGTGGGCTGCGCGGACGGTCCTTGTCCTTCCTCTGCCTCGCCACAACCATCCTGCTGCTGTTGGACCCGGCCATGGCGGCCAACGTGGGGTTTCTCCTCTCGGTTCTGGCGACGTTCGGAATTGTGCTGCTGGCGGCGAGAATTGCGTCGTGGATCCCTTCCTGGGTGCCACGGTGGTTGGCTGCCGGGGTTGCCGTGCCGTTGTCTGCCCAGCTGCTGTGTGGCCCGGTGATCGTGGCACTTCAGCCACAGTTCACCACATTCGCGCTGATTGCCAACGTGGTAGCAGGCCCGTTGGTGGCTCCGGTGACGATTTTCGGCACAATTGCCGTACCTTTGGCCACACTTCTTCCCTGGCTCGCGGTGGTGCCCATCGCTGTCTCCGGGACCTGTGCTGGGTTGGTTGCGGCAGTGGCGCGGCTTTTTGCCGGCCTGCCAGGGGCTGCCCTGCCGTGGGCAGAGGGGCCGGTTGGAATAGTGGCCATGGTGCTCTCATCCTTGGTGACCGTCCTGGTTGTTTGGATGGTGCTGCGCCCTGCGCAGGTGATGGGTCACGTCATGGGACTTCATGGCGCTGTAGTGGCGCTCCTTGATCGCTTGGTGATCGTCCGGGGGCGTAGGGGCGGGCTGCCGACGGAGACGCCGCAAGGATCTGTGCGCTGGCGTTGGAGAGGGCCTTCCTGGAGACCAAGGCTGACTGGGCAGAAGCATAAAACCAACTCAGAGGTGAAGAATTGGCGACGCACCTAATCTGCAGCCCTCGGCCGCCTGCACCGAGCCGCCCCCAAGGGGCGAGAAGCGGTTGTACGCCGCCAGGGTGTCAGGCACCCCCGAACACCAAATCCCACCCCCTGCAAAACATGGCAGACTTGAATCCTGCAAAGAAACGTCCGGAAGGAACCACCTGTGGCTGCTGCCCAAAATACCCGGGCCAAGAGCGTCGCGGCGAACACCGTCAGCTGGCGGGATGCGGCACCGGCCGCCGTCGTCCTGGTCATGGGACCAGAAGAATATCTCGGTATCCGGGCCGTGGACGGCATCCGGGCCCAGGTGCGAACCACCACCCCTGATGTCGAACTGAGCAGACTCAACGCGGGCTCCTACGAGGCCGGATCCCTGGCGATGACCGTCACGCCATCCCTCTTCGGTGAGGGGAAGCTCATTGAGGTCGATGGCCTCGAGGCCATGAATGATGCTTTTCTGGCGGACGGACTGGCCTACCTCCAGCACCCGGACCAGGACGTTGTCCTGGTCTTGCGTCATGCCGGGGGCGTTCGTGGCAAGAAGCTGCTCGATGCCGTGAAGTCCGCTGGCTGGCCCGTCATTGATTGCCAACCGTTGAAGAAGGACTCTGACAAAACCGCGTTCGTCGTCTCCGAGTTCAGGGCCGGAGGGCGACGCATTGAGGGCGATGCTGTCCAGGCCCTGGTGAACGCAGTGGGCGCAAACCTTTCCGAACTTGCAGCAGCGTGCAACCAGTTGATCGCCGACGCCACTACCGCCGTGACGGCGGAGACCGTTGAACGCTACTACGGCGGCCGGGTTGAGGCGACGGCCTTCAAGGTTGCGGATGCTGCGATGGCTGGTAATGGGCCGGTGGCACTGTCCACGTTGAGGCATGCCTTGGCCACCGGGGTGGATCCGGTTCCCTTGGTTGCGGCACTGGCGGCCAAGCTGCGGACGCTGGCCAAAGTTGCAGGGGCCAATGGTTCTCCAGCCACCATCGCCAGGAATCTGGGAATGCAGCCGTGGCTTGTTGAGCAGGCGCAGCGGGATGTCCGGCGATGGACTCCCGAGGGCCTGATCCGTTCCATCCAGGTCATCGCAGAAGCGGACGCGCAGGTGAAGGGTGAGTCGCGGGACCCTGTCTACGCAGTGGAGCACGCGGTGACTGTAATTGCCATGTCGGCCAGCCGACGTTGATGCCAGTCAGCGGCGGCATCGCCGCCACTGATACAGCCGCTTAAACCCAAAGGCCGGCACCCAACGGGTGCCGGCCTTTTGATCAGCTCAGTCGAACTGGAAAAACCTTAGAGTGCGTTGACCTTCTTGGAGATCGCAGACTTGCGGTTTGCAGCGTTGTTCTTGTGAATAACGCCCTTGCTGACAGCCTTGTCCAGCTTGCGGCTGGCAGCAGCAAGTGCAGTTCCAGCAGCATCCTTGTCAGCAGACTCAACGGCGGTGTTGACGGCGCGGATGGCCGTCTTCAGCTCGGACTTGACTGCGTTGTTGCGCAGGCGAGCCTTCTCGTTGGTGAGGATGCGCTTCTTCTGGGACTTGATATTAGCCACGTATGAACTCTCTTTTTAATGCGGAAATGGTCTAGAGGGTTTTCAGGTTGGCCATCGACTGAGCGGCGTGGGGATGCCTATGGCAGCCAACCATGTATGGCCGTCGACCTGCACGGACACACAGCTATAAAGGATAGCAGAAAGTCCGGGCTCTTCGGGAACTGGGCCCCCGGTCCGGCTATTGCCGTTCTTGGAGGGCCCGTGCGACCTCCCGGAATTGCGGTTTTCCCAAAACGGCGCCTTCGCGCCGGATCGCACCAGGATCGAGGCGGATAATGCGCCCAACGTTGATTTCGCTGGGCCTGCCCTGCCGATCCCAAGGGCCGGTTCCTATATCAACATAGTCGTCCGCGCGTGCGCCATTGTCGTGGTCCTTGGAGGTCAGCATAAGACCTAACAGCCATTCGCGATCCCGGCCCACCAGGAGTACGGGCCGGTCCTTGCCTTGTGTGTGGTCCTCTTCGTAGGGAACCCAACTCCAGACAATCTCGCCGGGATCCGGCTGACCATCTGGCTTGGGGGAGTAGCTGACCTTGAGGGAACCGCGAAAATCGCCCGGGTAAGAACCTGGCTGGCGTACGACGTTGGACTGCCGGGTTTGTGTCCTGCGGGCAGCTGCCGGTGTGGCTGCTTTAGTGCTGTTGCCACCGAGGGCTTTGAATGATCGCAGGATGAGTTTGCCCAGAGGGCGCAAGTCGAAAGCCATGTGACAACGCTACAGCTGCGTGGAGCTGACACCTGGGCAGGCAATGTACGGCGAAGCGCAGGTTCATGGGAGACTAGAGGATCAGATGCGCGGCGTGTTCCGGCTGGCCTATGCCCAGCTCCGGGAATTGCCGTGTGAGTGTCGACAGTAAGGATCCTGCGTGTCTCCCATGGCCCGCACCGCACCGGTGCCCGCCGCAACAGATCCGGCCATCATCCGGAACTTCTGCATCATTGCCCACATTGACCACGGTAAGTCCACCTTGGCCGACCGCATGCTGCAGTACACCGGCGTCGTTAAGCAACGCGACATGAAGGCCCAGTATCTGGACCGCATGGATATCGAACGTGAGCGTGGCATCACCATCAAGTCCCAGGCTGTTCGCATGCCGTGGGAACTTGATGGCAACAGCTATGCACTGAACATGATCGATACTCCCGGCCACGTCGACTTCACCTATGAGGTTTCCCGCTCGCTCGCCGCTTGCGAGGGCGCAGTGCTGCTGGTGGACGCGGCCCAGGGCATCGAGGCCCAAACCCTTGCCAACCTGTATCTGGCAATGGAGAACAACCTCACCATCATTCCTGTGCTGAACAAGATCGATCTTCCGGCTGCCCAGCCCGAGAAGTACGCGGCAGAGCTTGCCAACCTCATTGGCGGTGACCCCGAGGACGTCCTCAAGGTCTCCGGCAAAACCGGTGTGGGTGTTGAGGCGCTGTTGGACAAAATTGTCCGCGACCTTCCTGCTCCCGTTGGCGATCCCAATGCGCCGGCCCGCGCCATGATTTTCGACTCCGTCTATGACACGTACCGCGGCGTCGTGACGTACGTCCGCGTGGTGGACGGCATGCTCCACCCGCGCGAACGCATTCAGATGATGTCCACCCGGGCAACCCACGAGCTCCTGGAGATTGGTGTCAGCTCTCCGGAGCCCACGCCATCCAAGGGCCTGGGGGTCGGCGAGGTGGGATACCTGATCACCGGCGTGAAGGACGTCCGCCAGTCGAAGGTTGGCGATACTGTCACCAACCTGGCCAAGCCTGCCTCGGAGTCGCTCAGCGGCTACGCCGACGCCAAACCGATGGTCTTCTCAGGTCTCTACCCGCTGGACGGGACGGACTACCCTGTCCTCCGCGACGCCCTCGAAAAACTGATGCTTAACGACGCCGCACTGGTTTACGAACCCGAGACGTCCGCAGCGCTGGGCTTCGGTTTCCGCGTCGGGTTCCTCGGTTTGCTGCACCTGGAAATTACCCGTGAGCGCCTTGAACGTGAGTACAACCTGGACCTCATCTCCACGGCTCCCAACGTGGAATACGAGGTGACACTGGAGGACAAGAAGGTCATCCATGTCACCAACCCCAGCGAGTACCCCACGGGCAAGATCTCCGAGGTTCGCGAGCCTATGGTTTCCGCCACCATCCTGGCTCCGAACGAGTTTGTTGGTTCCATCATGGAACTCTGCCAAAGCCGCCGCGGCCAAATGCGCGGCATGGATTACCTGTCCGAGGACCGAGTGGAACTCCGCTACTGGATTCCGCTGGCCGAGATCGTGTTCGACTTCTTCGACCTCCTGAAGTCCAAAACCCGTGGTTACGCCTCGCTGGACTGGAAAGCCGACGGCGAGCAGGTTGCAGACCTCGTCAAGGTGGACATCCTGCTGCAGGGCGAACAAGTGGATGCCTTCAGTGCCATCACCCACCGCGACAAGGCCTACGCCTACGGTGTCATGATGACCGGCAAGCTCCGTGAGCTCATCCCGAGGCAGCAGTTCGAGGTGCCCATCCAGGCAGCCATCGGATCGCGAATCATCGCCCGTGAGAGCATCCGGGCCATCCGCAAGGACGTTCTTGCCAAGTGCTACGGCGGTGACATCACCCGTAAGCGCAAACTGCTGGAAAAGCAGAAGGAAGGCAAGAAGCGCATGAAGATGGTGGGTCGCGTGGAGGTTCCCCAGGAAGCATTCATCGCAGCACTGACCACCGACGAGTCCAAGGACAAGGCCAAGAAGTAGATGCCCAGCGTCCTACCTTTGGGCGATCCGGCGCCTGCGGACGGAGTACTTCCCCCGCAGGTGCTGGATGGCGTCGAGCACCGCAACTTCGGGCTCTACGTCCATATCCCGTTTTGCGCCGTTCGCTGCGGCTACTGTGACTTCAATACCTATACGGCCACCGAGCTTGGCGGCGGGGCCTCCCAGGATGCCTACGCCACAACCGCGGTGTCCGAACTCGACTTCGCGGCTCTGGCACTGGAGGCCTCAGGGGTGCCCCGGCGGCGCATGAGCACAGTCTTCTTTGGAGGCGGTACGCCCACGCTCCTCCCCGCGGAAGACCTTGCACGAATCCTGCGGGCCGCCGTCGACCATTGGGGGCTTGAGCCCGGTGCCGAGGTAACCACCGAAGCCAATCCGGATTCCGTAACCCCTGAGTCCCTGAAGGTGCTGGCCGATGCCGGATTCACCAGGGTTTCGTTTGGCATGCAGTCGGCTGTGCCGCACGTGTTGAAGGTCCTTGACCGGACCCATACCCCCAGTCGTGTGCCGCTCGTGGTCCAGTGGGCCCGTGAGGCCGGACTCGCGGTGAGCCTGGACCTTATTTACGGTACGCCGGGGGAGTCCATGGCGGACTGGCGGTTGTCCCTTGAAACAGCACTGTCCTACGAGCCTGACCACGTCAGCGCCTACGCATTGATCGTGGAGGACGGCACCAAGTTGGCGGCCCAGATCCGCCGCGGCGAAGTGCCCGGAATTGACGACGACGATCATGCAGCCAAATATGAGTTGGCTGATTCGTTGATCTCCGCAGCTGGTTTGAACTGGTACGAGGTCAGCAACTGGTCCCGGACACCCGATCAAGCGTGCCGGCACAATCTGGCCTACTGGCGCGGCGATGACTGGTGGGGCATCGGCCCCGGTGCGCACTCCCACGTAGGAGGTGTCCGGTGGTGGAACGTTAAGCACCCCACAGCGTACGCAGGACGGTTGGGTGCGGGAAGCTCACCGGCGGCAGGCCGGGAGACCCTCGACGCCGAAACCCGGGAAGTCGAACGCATCATGCTGGAAGCACGGCTCGGTACAGGGCTTGAAGTAGATGCCTTGGACGCGGTTGGCCGCCATGCAATGGCAGGGCTGATCGCCGACGAGCTGGTTGATCCCGTGCAAGCGTTCAAAGGCCGGTTGACCCTTACGCTGAAGGGCCGGCTGCTGGCTGACGCCGTAGTCCGGAGGATTCTCCCCGACTAACCCCCAGCCGCTTGAATGGCTGGCTGGGGGAGGGCTACTTGACCCAGCGCAGGTTGAGCTTGTAACGGTGCGGCTGGCCGTGGTTGACGCGGATTCCGGCTGAGACGGAGAAGCATGTCAGGGCTACCCAGATGCCAGTGGCGATCACAGCAAAGATGTTGCCTACTACCGGCAACAGCACCAGGATGTTGGCCAGAACCGCAGCGATGGTGGGAGGCAGCGTGAAGTTCAACGCCTCCTTGGATTCCTGTGCCGTGAACGGTCCGCGGTCACGGAAGATCAAGTAGATCAGGAGAGATGGCAGGCATCCGAGAATACCGCCAAAGTGTGCCAAGGTAGCCCACTGCCTGTCCTCGCTGGCGGTCAGTGGCAGCGCATTTGCAGGCGCGCCATGGTACTGGGGCTGGCCTGCGGCGCTGCCCGGTTCTTCAGGAGCGTTCTCTGCCACGGTGTGTTCCCTTTGCTGTAAAGATAGTGCGGTGTTGCTGTCCCAGAATACCGGCCCCGGCAGGCTTCCCGGGACAAACGCCACGATGACACGTCAGTTGCCGCTGCTTTGAGGCCAAAGGTCAGGGAACTGTGAGGAAATCGATGACTTCCTCCACGCGGCCCAGCAGCGAGGCCTCAAGGTCGGCGTAGCTGCGAACCGCACCAAGAAGACGTTGCCAGCCCAGTCCTACATCCTCAGCGGTCTCGTGAGGCCACCCGAAGGCGGTGAGAATCCCGGTCTTCCAGTCGGTTCCGCGGGGTACGGACGGCCAGGCCTCAATTCCCAGAACTTTGGGCCTGATGGCCTGCCAGACATCGATGTAGGGATGGCCGACAATCAGGACGTTTCCTGCGGCGCCGGGCACAGTCATGGCGTCAGCTGCGATGCGGGACTCTTTGGAGCCGGCCACGAGGTGGTCCACCAGGATGCCGAGGCGCCGGCCGGGCCCGGGGTTAAAGGCGGAGATTGCCGACTTGAGGTCATCGACTCCGTGCAGGGGCTCCACCACAATGCCCTCGACGCGAAGATCGTCGCCCCAGACTTTCTCGACGAGTTCGGCGTCGTGTTTTCCCTCCACCCAAATGCGGCTGGCTTTGGCCACCTGGGCGCGTTGTCCTTCAACCTTCACCGAACCCGACGCCGTGCGACCGGCCTGAACGGGCGGCGTCGATTGTCGGGGGGCCGGGGGCATCAAGCGGATGGGCTGCCCCTCGAGCAGGAAGCCAAATCCGAGCTGGAACGACTTCGTCTTCCCCCGCCTGTCCTCGAGGGACACGATGTGCATGCCGCCGGTCTTCTCCACCCGGGTGACTTCGCCCACCCAGCCTGATTGGACATCTTCGAGGACCATCCCGCGTTGTACAGCTACCTCCGGCAGTTGCCGTTTGGCGGGAGCTGACAGATCCTGCGGACCCCACGTGTCGAAAGCCAAGGAGTTCCTACCTTTTGTGCTGGGTTGAATTGTTCAGTGTTGGTTTGTGCTGGCTTGGGAAAGGAAAGTTCAATGCTAGCAACGGGTTGGCTCATACTAGACTGGTTAGCACTTGGGCATGTTGAGTGCTAAGTGGAACCGGTCTCAGAGACCACGGCAGTCGTCAGGAGGTGGAGCAATGAGTGAGCCACGCAAATTGGAAGTGCTGCGTGCCATCGTTGAAGATTACGTGCATTCACGGGAGCCTGTTGGATCGAAGGCCCTTGTTGAACGGCACCATCTTGGAGTTTCAAGCGCCACCATCCGTAACGACATGGCCGTTCTGGAAGAAGAAGGCCTCATTGCAGCGCCCCACACCAGTGCCGGTCGCATTCCCACCGACAAGGGCTACCGCCTTTTCGTCGATCGCATCTCCCAAGTCAAGCCCCTTTCGGCCGCCGAGCGGAGGGCCATCCACTCGCTGCTTGAAGGCCCTGATGATGTAGACGACATCCTGGAGCGCACCGTAAGGCTCCTGTCCCAACTGACCAACCAGGTCGCCGTCGTGCAGTATCCGCACTCCAACCGCGCCTTGGTACGGCATGTTGAGTTCGTCCTGTTGGCACCACAACAAGTGTTGGTGGTGCTGATTGCCGATACCGGCAGCGTCAGCCAGAAGGTCATCGACGCTGGTTCGGACGTGGGCGACGACGCTTTGATGCGATTGAGATCCCGCTTCCTGGGCAGCATCGCAGGGACGCAACTGGCCCTGTTGCCGCAGGTGCTTCCGTCGGTGATTGCCCTGTGTCCGCCGGAGCTTCGGGGGCTGGCCCAGACGTTGGCCAACGGACTGCAGGCCTTGAGCGACAACAGCCGCGAAGAACGCATCCTGATGGCCGGTACGGCCAACCTCGCCAGGTCCAACGTGGACTTCCCCTTGAGCATCGGTCCGGTGCTGGAAGCCCTTGAGGAACAAGTTGTCATGCTTCGGTTGTTGTCAGACATGGGGGATGACCCCAGGGGCGTCACCGTGAGTATCGGCCGGGAGAATCCCTACGACGGATTGGCTGAGGCTTCCGTTGTGGCCACCGGATACGGTTCCGGTGCCAAGGTGGGGATCCTGGGCCCAACCCGCATGGATTACCCCACTACCATGGCCGCAGTCCGGGCCGTGGCCCGTTACCTTTCACGCATTCTTGGCGGCTGAACGCCGTCCCGAAGAAACATCCGCAGTACAACAAGGAAGAGATACCGACTTTGAGCAGCCACTATGACGTTTTGGGAGTCTCGCCGGAAGCCACCGGGGAAGAGATCAAAAAGGCGTACCGCAAGTTGGCGCGGAAACTCCACCCGGACGTAAACCCAGGTGAGGATGTCGCGGAGCAGTTTAAGGCCGTGACCCATGCTTATGAGGTGCTGTCCGATCCCCAGAAGCGCCGCGTCTACGACGCCACCGGCAATGAGAATGGAACGGACAACGGGTTTGGCGGCGGATATTCCGGCCAGGGCTTCGCGTTCCAGGACATCTTCGATACGTTCTTTGGTGGCGGCGGTCACGGCGGGCCGGCCTCCCGTGTCCGACGCGGCCAGGACGCACTTATCAGTGTCCGCATTGACCTGAAGGACGCCGTTTTCGGCGTCAACAAGAAGCTCGAAGTGGACACGGCCGTGACCTGCCCCACCTGTGACGGCAGCTGCTGCCGACCGGGCACCCACCCGGAACGTTGTGACATCTGTGGCGGCAGCGGCCAGGTCCAGCGCGCTGTCCGGTCCATCCTTGGCCAGGTCATGACCGCTGCCCCCTGCGGTTCCTGCGAGGGCTTCGGAACGGTCATCAAAGACCCCTGCAATGAGTGCAACGGCCAAGGCCGCATCCGCAGTCGCCGTTCCCTGACCATCAAGGTTCCTGCCGGTGTTGCCACCGGTACGCGCATCCAGTTGTCCGGCCAAGGCGAAGCAGGACCCGCAGGCGGCCCGTCCGGCGACCTCTACGTGGAGATCCGCGTCAACAACGATTCCATGTTCATGCGCGAAGGCGACGACCTCCATGCCACCCTCAGCGTGCCCATGACGGCCGCAGCGCTGGGTACGGAGTTGCAGTTGGATACTTTCGACGGCGCACAGGACATTGATGTGAAGGCCGGAACCCAGTCAGGGGAGATCATCACCCTTCGGGGCCTGGGCGTCACGCACCTGCGTGGTTATGGCCGTGGCGACCTCAAGGTACACCTCCACGTTGAAACGCCGAGCAAGCTGGATCCTGCGCAGGAAGAATTGCTGCAGCAGCTCGCCAAGCTTCGCGGGGAGCAGTTCACTGAAGGAAAGCTTGTGGCCAGCGGCGGAATGTTCGCCAAGCTTCGGGACAAGCTCGGTAACCTGTAGCGGTGAGCAACCCCGTTTTCTTCACGTCGGCCGGCAGCCTCAGCGATGTCATAGCCGGCGGCACGTTCGTGCTGGAAGGTCCAGAGGCACGGCACGCGGTTACGGTCAAGCGACTTGGTGTGGGAGAGCCCGTTGACATAGCCGATGGTGCCGGCGCGCGGTTGACCGGCACGGTCGCCGCGGCCGGGCCCGCCGGCCTCGTCGTCACTGCCTCCGACATGGCCTTTGAAGAACAGCCGGACGTCCGGCTGGTACTGGTCCAGGCCCTGGCCAAGGGCGATCGCGACGAACTTGCCATCGAAACGGCCACGGAGCTCGGAATCGACGCTGTGCTCCCGTGGCAGTCAGAGCGTTCCATTGTTCGATGGAAAGGCGATCGCGCAGCAAAGGCCCATGCGAAGTGGGAATCAGTGGTTGCTGCCGCCGCCAAGCAGGCCCGGCGGGCATGGATCCCCGAGGTGCGGACCATGGTGGACACCGGGTCCCTGGCGAAAGCCGTTGCCCAGTCTGACCTTGCCATCATCCTGCATGAAGACGCCAAGAATCCTTTGCGGACCATTCTTGAAGAGCTGGCGGCAACCAAGGCCACCTCACCCCGCGAGGTGCTGTTGATAGTGGGGCCCGAGGGTGGGATCTCGCCCCGCGAAGTGACGCGGCTCAGTGATGCCGGCGCCGTGACGGCTCTCTTGGGGCATCATGTCTTGAGGTCGTCGACGGCGGGACCTGCCGCCGTCGTGCTTGCGAGCGACATCCTGGACCGCTGGTAGCGGTGCAGCCGGGCGGCTTTGGTCCGCTTCAGGCTCCGGGCAGCTGCCGACCGTGAACAGCTACCCGACCCTGAACAGCCGCGTGTCGGTGCTTGTCGCGATGGTGTCTCCGGCGCTGTCCACCTGGGAAACACGTACCTCATACTGGCCGGCCTTCAATGTCGCGCCAAAAGTGAACAACCCATACTGCCCGGGTTCGCCGGTGGCTTGCGTTTGGCCCGTGAGAAGGCTGGTCTTTTCGCCCTTGCCATTGTCCTGCAGTACCTGCCAGGCGATGGGCTTGGAGCTGTCAGTGCTCCGCCCGTTGAACTTGACCAGTCCTGTGGGCAGGGTGGTCTCTTCCTGCGGATCGATGATCCAGAGCGGGGCAACCAAGGAGGCGTCGCGGGTCATCGGCTCACCCAGCTGCACTTGCCCGAACGCCATGTAGTCCTTGTGGCCATCAACCAGGATGACCACTTGGATCTGCTGGCCTGAATTGATGAGCCCTGAAGACGAAGCTGCGGCCGTTGCCGTGTAGACGAGTTGCTGCACTGCACGCTGCGCCATGCCGGCGTCCAGGTTTGAGTTGAAAGCATCGCGGGAAATATCGACTGTAATGACGTTTTTGCCGGAAATGGACGTGGCCAGGTTGGCGGGTTCCTGCCAGGGAGTGAAGAAGTCATGATCCAACGGCTTTTCCGCCATCATGATTTTCAGGGCGGTGGTTACAGGATTTCCGTCGCCGGAGATGTCCCGGAACTCGCGGTAAAGGTAGACCTCTTCCTTGCTCCGCCCGATCCAGTAGACCGGGATCTTTGTGGAGGCCTGGGTGGTTTCCAGCGGGGCGTTGCTGGCCGGGGCTTCCTGGACGGTCAGCGGCGGCGGGGTGGAGGTGGCTTGGGTGCCGCCACCGTTGGCGATGCAACCGGTCAGCAGGAGGACAGCGAGCATCGCCGGCACGGCAACAGCGGACTTGGTCCGCTTATTCGCGCCATGATCGTTGCTGGCTGTTTTCTTGATGGGTTTCCTGTCCTGCCCTGCATGGTTTGGCAGCCATTTGTCGGCTGGGGTGCGGGGTCGTGTTTTCACCCGCAATGCCAGCTTGGCACATCGTCGACGGCGGTCGGCCGGGTTTCCGGGGGAGGGCGCCAACTGAAACATGATTGATACCGGCTTGATGCCGAGTTGAGACAAAATGTCCGCATCAGCCCCAGGGTGCCGAATGAGGCTGCCGGGGGAGGTTCATCGCGGGCGGGCTGGCGTAGGATTGGAGACATTCCGGCATCAACGCGGGCAACGAAAGTCCGCCGAGAATGTCGAATCGATGGCGTTATTACAGACCAACCGGAGGAGAAAAGGCCCGCGGGCCAGCACTATGAGTGAATCTTTGAACGGGCGGCTCAGGACCGGAAACGGCAACCAGCCGCCCAACGAGTTCCCGCACACATTACCGGGCACACGCACGGAAGTCGTCACCTTCGACAACTCCGACCAGATGGTTCACTCGCTGGGCAGCCATGACGAAGCCCTGAGGTACATCGAGGAACAATTCCAGGATGTCAGCTTCCATGTCCGCGGCAACGAGCTCTCCATGACCGGCCCCTCCACCGTCATTCCCCGCGTCATGCGCCTCCTGGAGGAAGTCCGTGGGCTTGTGGCGAAAGGGACCGTGGTGAGCCCGGACATCCTTCAGCAGCTGGTGTCCCTGTTGAGGGCCCAGTCGGTGCAGAACCCGGCTGATGTGCTGACCCACAACATCCTTTCCAGCCGCGGCAAGACCATCCGTCCAAAGACACTGAACCAGAAGAACTACGTGGATGCCATCGACGCAAACACGGTGATTTTTGGTATCGGTCCAGCTGGCACGGGCAAGACGTACCTGGCCATGGCCAAGGCCGTGCAGGCGTTGCAGATGAAGGAAGTCAGCAGGATAATCCTGACGCGGCCTGCGGTGGAGGCGGGGGAGCGGCTCGGTTTCCTGCCAGGTACATTGAGCGACAAGATCGATCCGTACCTGCGCCCGCTGTATGACGCCCTCCACGACATGATGGATCCGGAATCCATCCCACGGTTGATGGCTGCAGGCACCATTGAGGTGGCACCGTTGGCGTACATGCGCGGACGTACGCTCAATGACGCCTTCATCATTCTTGATGAAGCGCAGAACACCACACCGGAACAGATGAAGATGTTCCTGACCCGCCTCGGCTTCGGTTCAAAAATGGTAGTCACCGGCGACGTCACCCAGATCGACCTTCCGCTGGGCGCAACGTCAGGCCTTCGGATCGTCCGGGAGATCCTGACAGGCATAAACGACGTCAATTTCTCCATTCTTGAGGCGGCCGACGTAGTCCGGCATCGCCTGGTGGCCGACATCGTGTCCGCCTACAGCACCTGGGATGACGCGCACCGCAAAGACGCGTCAGGCACACATTACAAACGTGGAGAACGTCAATGAGCATTGAAGTCAACAACGAGTCCGGTGTGACGGTGGACGAAGCCCAGCTGGTGACGTTGTCCCGCTTCATCTTCGAACGGCTCTACATCCATCCGCAAGCGGAGCTTTCCATTCTCCTGGTGGATGAACCCGCCATGGAGAAGCTTCACATCGAACTGATGGATGAACCCGGGGCCACCGACGTCCTGTCTGTGCCCATGGACGAGCTCACTCCAGGCACCCCGGATAAGCCAACCCCGCAGGGAATGCTGGGCGACATCGCCATCTGCCCCCAGGTGGCCGAGGTACAGGCCCGCAATGCCGGTCACGCCACCCAGGATGAGATGCTGCTCCTGACAACCCATGGCATCCTCCACCTTCTGGGATTCGACCACGCCGAACCCGAGGAAAAAGAAGAGATGTTCGGTTTGCAGCGCGAACTGCTGTCTGAATTCCTGGGCAAGGATGCCCCCATGGAGACCATGCAGTGACCTGGATCATCCTGGTCGGCATGGCGCTGGTTTTCCTCAGCTTTGTCGCCCTGTTGACGGCTGCTGAAGCCGCGTTCAATTTCCTTCCCCGGCATGAGGCCGAACAATCAATTGTGCGCAGCAAGGGCAAGGCCCTGAGCGGAATCCTCAAAGCTCCCATTGCCCACATGAGGGCCCTGCGTTTCTGGCGTGTGTGGTTCGAGATGGCCGCTGCAGTAGCTGTGGCGGTAGTGCTGCACAGTTTGCTCGACAACGTCTGGCTTGCCGGGCTTGCTGCTACCGGCATCATGGCCGTCATCGGATTCGTGCTGGTGGGGGTGTCGCCGAGGCAGCTGGGGAGGGCCCATTCCGGTCCCGTTGTTCGCTTCACGGCTCCGCTGATCCGCTTCCTCTGCTGGGTTCTCGGCCCCATTCCCGGGTGGCTCGTGGCCCTGGGCCAGGCAGTGGCTCCTGGCGCGCCCAGCGGTGATGACGCATTCGTCAGCGAAGAAGAGTTCCGCGAATTCGTGGACCGCGCCGCAGAATCGGACATGATCGAGGACAACGAGGCTGAACTCATCCATTCGGTCTTCGACTTCGGCGACACGTTGGTCCGTTCCGTCATGGTTCCCCGCACAGACATTGTCAGCATCGGTACCGGATCGGACCTCGAGACAGCCATGGGCCTCTTCTTGCGGTCGGGCTATTCCAGGATTCCGGTCATCGGTGAGAATACCGACCAGATCCGCGGAATCCTTTATTTGAAGGACGTCGCCGCGGCCATGTATCGCGGCGAACCCGGACTGCAGGCGCACGACGTCGACTCCCTCGCCCGGGACGTCCGCTACGTTCCTGAATCCAAGCCCGTGAGTGACCTTCTCAGGGAACTGCAGCAGGAATCCACCCACGTGGCGATCGTGATCGATGAGTATGGCGGTACCGCCGGACTGGTGACCCTTGAGGACCTCATCGAGGAAATCGTGGGTGAAATCGTGGATGAATACGATGCCGCGGCAGAAGAAGCAGTGGACCTCGGTGACGGTACGTTCCGGGTCAGCGCCCGCATGAGCATCGACGACCTCGGTGAACTGTTCGACATTGACCTCGACGACGACGAGGTGGACACCGTAGGCGGCCTCCTTGCCAAGGCCCTGGGGCAGGTCCCGATTGTCGGCAGTTCAGTTGATGTGGATGGAATATCGCTCAGGGCGGATAGGCTTGAGGGTCGCCGAAACAGGGTCAGCCACATCATTGCGGCAGCCATGCCAAAGGAAGACACTGACTTTGAAGACCTACTCGATGACGCCGACTCAACGCAACAGGGAGTTCCACGTGAGCAAGCAAAATAAGAAATTCGATGCCGATAATGACTTCGGTGGCTTCCACGCAGGCTTCTCTGTGCTGGTGGGCCGGCCCAACGCCGGCAAATCGACACTGACCAATGCCTTGGTTGGCCAGAAGGTGGCCATCACCTCGGCCAAGCCGCAGACCACGCGGCACACCATCCGCGGTATTGTCCACCGCGAGGATGCGCAGCTGATCCTGGTGGACACCCCTGGCCTGCACAGGCCGCGCACGCTCCTGGGTAAGCGGCTCAATGATCTTGTGGCCGATACCCTGGCCGAAGTGGATGCCATTGGATTCTGCCTGCCGGCGAACGAGAAGATCGGCCCCGGCGATAAGTACATCGCAGCTCAGTTGGCGGCCGTGGGGAGGAAGCCGATCGTTGCCCTTGTCACCAAAACCGACCTTGTTGACCGCCAGGCCTTGACCGAGCAATTGCTCGCTGTCGCTGCTTTGGGACGCGATGTCCTGGGGGAGCAAGGTTGGGCAGACATCGTCCCCGTTTCAGCGGCCGACGGATTCCAGGTCTCCACTGTCGCGGACGTATTGATCAGCCACATGCCGTCATCGCCCCCGCTGTACCCCGACGGTGAACTGACGGACGAGCCCGAAGCAGTCATGATTGCGGAACTTATTCGAGAGGCTGCCCTGGAAGGTGTCCGCGACGAACTTCCCCACTCGCTGGCCGTAGTGGTGGAGGAAATCGTTCCCCGTGAAGGTCGAACCGAGGACAACCCGCTCCTGGACGTTCGGGTCAACCTCTATGTTGAGCGGCCCTCCCAGAAGGCCATCATCATCGGCAAGGGTGGCAGCCGGCTGCGTGAAGTCGGTACCAACGCCCGGAAGGGCATCGAGACACTTCTGGGCACCCGAATCTACCTGGATCTGCATGTTAAGGTGGCCAAGGACTGGCAGCGGGATCCCAAGCAACTGGTCAAACTCGGGTTCTAGCGGGCAAGACACGTCCCGGCATTGTAGAGGCGCGATAAGGAACTTCCCAGAATCGGCAACTATGATGGCGGGAATCCACGTGTTTGAGGAAAGGTAAACCGAATAGTGCGACGTCGTGACGCCCGCCCACAGGGCACCGGCACCGCTGACCCCGTTGCGGCTCGCCACGGTGAGGATGCCGAGGGCACTCCCCGCCACATGAAGGCCCGCAAGGGACTTCCGTTGTGGTTGAAGATTGTTACTGGCGTGGTCTCTGTGGCCCTGGTGGCAGGCGTGGCTTTTGCTGCCTTTTGGTTCATCCGGTTGCAGAGCAACATCACCAAGGCTCCGCTGAGTGCAGGGGAGACCCGCGACAGCGGTGAAACCCTGGCCAATGACAAATCGGACCGCCTGCAAATCCTTATTCTTGGTTCTGATACCCGTGACGGGAAAAACTCGGAGTACGGAAGCACGGAAGACTCCACCGGCTACGGTCATTCGGACGTCATGATGCTGCTGGATATCTCAGCAGACAACAAGCGCGTCAGCGTCATGAGCTTCCCGCGTGACCTGCTGGTGGACGTGCCGCAATGCACCGATCGGACAAACAACCAGACGTTCCCTGCCCGCAGCGGTGTGATGATCAACGAGGCCATGGCCGAGGCGGGCATCGGCTGCGCTGTTGACACCGTCAATAAATTGACCGGTTTGGAAATCGACCACTTCATGATGGCGGACTTTAACGCCGTCAAGGAGTTGTCCCACGCTATTGGCGGCGTGAATGTCTGTGTCAGCGACCCCGTCTTTGACCCGGACTCCCGCCTTCGCCTGCCCAAAGGTGATTCCCTGGTTGAGGGCGAACAAGCCCTGGCTTTCCTGCGGACCCGCCACGCTTTTGGCGATGGAGGCGACCTCGGTCGTATCAAGGGACAGCAGGCTTTCCTCTCGTCCTTGACCAGGAAGCTCAAAGACGAAGGAACGTTGGGTAACCCGCAGAGGCTCCTTCAGATTGCCGACGTGGTCACCCAGAACCTCACCGTCGATGAGGGCCTTGCATCCGTTCCGTCGCTGCTGACCATCGGAGGGCGGTTGAAGGACATTGATGTTTCCAAGGTTGCGTTCGTGGCTGTCCCGACCCAGGCAGCAGCAGTTGATCCGAACAGGCTGGAGCTTGTGGAACCGCAGTCATCCCAGCTCTTTTCAGCGTTGCGTGCCGACCTTGACCTGACCACACCCGGTGCCACCTCGTCGCCCGCTGCCAGTGAAACTCCCGCACCGCAGCCCACGGCATCGACTCCTGCGGTCCCCGCCTACGACAAAGCGATCCAGCCGGTGGCAGTGGCCAACGGCAGCGGAGCAGCCGCGCGGGCCCAGGAGATCATGTCGGTTCTGACAGGCGGTGGCTTTACCCAGGCGGTTTCCTATTTGGCAAACCCTGTGGACCAGACAGTGATTTACTACGGGGCAGGCTTCGCCGATGTCGCTGCAGACGTGGCTGCGCTCTACGGTATTCCGGCGGCCCAAGTGCAGGAGGCTCCCGGCGTGGCCGGGGTTCAGCTTTATGTGGGTACGGACTTCGCCGCCGGCACTACCTACGGAGCAACCTCCGTGCCATCGGACGTGGTCAACCAGACCGCGAGCGATGCCGTCTGCCAACAAGTGAACCCGTTGTACATCGACCAATAGTCAGTACATGGACCAGTAGCGGGCTGCGAGGCAGCCATAGACTGAAGAGGCCGGGCCAGTTCTTTACGAACTGGCCCGGCCTCATTTTTCCCTTCTTACCAGATGCTGACGCGGTCTCCGGATTCCAACCACATGCCGTCTGCTGCGCCGACACCAAATGCTTCATGGAACGCATCGAGGTTGCGGGCGATGGCGTTGGTGCGGAACTCGTTGGGGGAGTGCGGATCGGTGGCAAGCCGTCGGATCGCCTCTTCACGGCGGATTACCTGGCGCCAGCCTGCTGCCCACGACATGAAGAAGCGTTGCTGGCCAGTGAAGCCGTCGATCTCCTCAGGCTCTTTGCCTTCCAGGCTGAGGAGGTAGGCCTTGTAGGCAATGGTCAGGCCGCCGAGGTCGCCGATGTTCTCGCCGAGGGTGAGCTTGCCGTTGACCTTGTGTTCTGGCGCCGCGTAGGGGGAGAGGGCGTCGTATTGAGCCACCAATTTGGCCGTGAGGGCTTCGAACGCGGTCCGGTCCTCATCAGTCCACCAGTTGCGCAGTGCACCGCTGCCGTCGAACTGCGATCCTTGGTCGTCGAAGCCGTGGCCGATCTCGTGGCCTATGACGGCACCGATTCCGCCATAGTTCACGGCGTCATCAGCATCTGCCGTGAAGAAGGGCGGCTGGAGAATTGCGGCCGGGAAGACGATCTCATTCAGCATGGGGTGGTAGTAGGCATTGACCGTCTGCGGAGTCATCAGCCACTTATTAAGGTCAACAGGCTTGCCGATCTCGTCCAGGTGACGGTCGACGTCAGCATCATGTGCGCGCTCCACGTTGCCCAACAGGTCGGATGGATCGATGACCACGGCTGAGTAGTCGATCCATTTTTCCGGGAAGCCAATCTTGGGGCGGAATGCCTCCAGCTTCTTGAGCGCTTCCTTCTTGGTTTCCTCACCCATCCATGCCAGGGAGGAGATGCTGTCACGGTAAGCCTCGATCAGATTGGCAACGAGCGTCTCCATCCTCGCTTTGTGGCCCGGGGGGAAGTGCCGCTCCACGTATATCTGTCCGACGGCTTCGCCAAGCGCAGCTTCGACAACGGCAACTCCACGCTTCCAGCGTTCCTTGTTCTGGGGCGTGCCGCTGAGTGTAGTGCCGTAGAACTCGAAGTTGGTGTCCACGAATTCGGACGAGAGGTACGGGGCCGCCGAACTCAGCACCCTCAGTGTCAACCATTCCTTCCACGTTTCCAACGGCTCGGACTCCAGCAAGCCTGCTGCGCCGGCGAAGAAGTCCGGGGTGCTGACAACGATCTCGTTTCGCTTGGCTGCGTCGACACGGGCTGCCTGGAACCAGGTCTCCAGCAAGGGGAACAGTTCCGTTGCTTCTTCTGCCGTCTTGAGGTTGTAGGTCTTCTGGGGATTCCGCAACGTGACGTTGTCCCAGTGGTGCGCAGCCAAGGCAGTTTCGAGGGCGACGATGCGCACTGACGCTGCTTCGGCGTCCTTGATTCCGGCGAGGGCGAGCATCTTGGCAACGTACCCGGTGTAGGCCGAAACGATATCGGCAAACTTTTCTTCCCGGTAGTAGGACTCGTCCGGTAGTCCAAGGCCGCCCTGCCCGATATACAGGAGGATGCGCTCGGGGTTGCCGGCGTCAGGGGCCGGGTAGATTGAGAAAAGCCCGGAGACGTCGGAACGGAAGAGGCGGCCGATCAGGCCGGCCAGTTCCTGGGTTGATCCCACGGCGTTGACGTCCTCGAGCCGGCCCCGGATGGGGTCAAGGCCTTTGGCCTCTGCTGCGGCCTCATCCATGAAGCTCGCGTAGAGTCCACCCACCTGCTGCTCGACGCCGGTTGCCGACTCTCCTTTGCCTGCAGCTTCTTCGATAATTGCTTTGACGGCCAACTCGGCTCCGTCCCGCAAAGCGGTGAACGTGCCTTCCAGCGGCCTGTCGTCAGGGATGGTTGTGTTGTTGAGCCACGCGCCGTTGACGTGTTGGTAGAGGTCGTCCTGGGGCCGGACGCTGTGATCGATGTTCGAAAGAGTGATCCCCGACTGTGGCACTGTGGCTCCTTGTGTGGACACAGCAGCCGGCGTTGCCACCGTCGCTGCGTCTGCATAGTGGACGTTGCATGAGGTGTTGCACTGTCATCATACGCATCGTGTTACTGTGATTTTGTGCGTACGGCGATGCTTCTTCTTAGCTGCCGCGGCGGGGCCTGAAAGCTATCTGAAGCTGGGCCATCCTCGCCGCGGAGTTCCGTTGTGTCCGGCTAAGCTTTCATTTAGTTCTTAGAGAAAAGGCCACACGTCATGCGTAATGCACAAAAGCCCTCCGGTATGCCGATTCACCGCTACCTGCCATTCCAGGACCAGATCACCGTAGAGGTTCCTGACCGCACGTGGCCGGACAAGGTCATCACCAAGGCCCCGCGCTGGTGCGCGGTTGACCTGCGCGATGGTAACCAGGCACTGATCGACCCCATGAGCCCGGCCCGCAAGCTGAAGATGTTCCAGCTGCTCGTCAAGATGGGCTACAAGGAGATTGAGGTCGGCTTCCCCTCGGCATCGCAGACCGACTTCGACTTCGTACGCCAGCTCATCGAGGGCGGCCATATCCCGGATGACGTCACCATCCAGGTTTTGACCCAGGCGCGTGAACACCTGATCGAGAGAACCTATGAGTCGCTGGTGGGCGCCAAACAGGCGATCGTCCACTTGTACAACTCCACGTCCGTACTGCAGCGGCGCGTCGTGTTCAACCAGGACGAGGATGGCATTCTTGACATCGCCCTGCAGGGTGCCCGACTGTGCAAGAAGTACGAAGAAACCCTCGAAGATACGCACATCACCTATGAATACTCGCCGGAGTCCTTCACGGGAACCGAGCTGGAGTACGCTGCCCGGGTCTGCAACGCCATTGCCGACGTCTTCGAGGCTTCGGCCGACAACCAGGTCATCATCAACCTTCCGGCCACTGTGGAGATGGCAACCCCGAATGTCTATGCCGACTCCATTGAGTGGATGCACCGTAACCTGCACCCCCGTGAAGGCATCATCATTTCCCTGCACCCGCACAATGACCGCGGTACGGGCGTGGCCGCTGCCGAACTGGGTTACCTGGCGGGTGCCGATCGGATTGAAGGCTGCTTGTTCGGCAATGGTGAGCGCACCGGCAACGTGGACCTCGTCACGCTGGGGTTGAACATGTTCGTGCAGGGCGTCGACCCCATGATCGACTTCTCCGACATCGATGAAGTCCGCCGCACCGTTGAGTACTGCAACCAGCTGCCTGTCCCGGAACGTTCTCCGTACGGTGGTGACCTCGTCTTCACGGCGTTCTCAGGGTCGCACCAGGACGCCATCAAAAAGGGTTTCGAAGCGCTGGAGAAGGACGCTGCGGCGGCGGGTAAGCCGGTGGATGACTTCACCTGGCAAGTTCCGTACCTGCCGGTTGACCCGAAGGACCTCGGCCGCAGCTATGAAGCCGTGATCCGGGTTAACTCGCAGTCGGGTAAGGGCGGTGTCGCCTACCTGCTGAAGAACGAGCACAACCTGGACCTGCCCCGGCGCGCCCAGATTGAATTCTCCGGAGTCATCCAGCGGCGCACGGATGCAGTGGGTGGCGAGGTCAGTGGTGCACAGCTGTGGCAGGTCTTCCAGGATGAGTACCTGCCGTCCGACGAAGAGCAGGCACAGTGGGGTCGCTATGCGCTGGGAAGTGTCAGCACTGAGACCGACGAGTCCGGCGCCATGACCATGAACGCAACCCTGCGGATCGACGGCGTGGAGGTTCGGCGGACCGGCCACGGCAACGGACCCATCGCTGCTCTGTTGGACATCCTGCACCACGACGGCGTAGACGTCCGCGTGCTTGATTACAGCGAGCATGCCCTGTCCGAGGGCGGCAGCGCCAGTGCAGCAGCCTACGTCGAATGTGCCGTCGGCGAGCGGGTCCTGTGGGGCGTGGGCATTGACCCCAGCACCACCACGTCATCCCTCAAGGCCCTGATTTCGGCCGTGAACCGCGCCGTGCGGGACTCCCGGGCCTAGGGTACCCAGCGTGTGGTGACGGGAAATACCGTCACCACACGGTCCGGTGGTCGCCGAGCGGGCCGGTCATAGTGCGAAGATTAGTTGTGGCCAATCCGTCGTTTGCAGCACGGTCCTACAGGGACGATGCCGTGGTGCTCCGTACCCACAAGCTGGGTGAAGCGGATCGCATCATCACTCTCTTGACCAAGCATCATGGCCAAGTCCGCGCCGTCGCCAAGGGTGTGCGCAGGACCAGCAGCCGTTTCGGCGCTCGTCTGGAGCCGTTCATGGTGGCGGACTTGCAGCTTGTCTCCGGGCGGACGTTGGACATTGTGACGCAGGCGGTGGCCAAGGGCGCCTATGGAAGCAGTATCGCCGCAGACTATGGCAGGTTCACGGTGGCCGCTGCCATGACGGAGACCGCCGAAAAACTCACGGATGCCGACACGGAGTCCGGGACCGCCCACTACAACCTGCTGGTGGGAGCCTTGGCTGCCTTGAGCCGTTCAGACCATCCACCCGAACTTATCCTGGACTCCTATCTGCTGCGCGCTTTGGCCACGGGAGGGTGGGCGCCGAGTTTCACCGATTGTGCCCGTTGTGGCCGGCCGGGACCTCATACGGCCTTTGCCGCCCCGGTTGGCGGTATGGTGTGCAGCGACTGCCGCCCTCCTGGTTCACCGGCGCCGGCAGCGGAGACAGTGGTGTTGCTTGGTGCATTGCTGACAGGCAACTGGGGCGTGGCTGATGCATCGGATCCCCGGCGTCGGCGTGAAGCCGCAGGACTGGTTGCCACGTATCTGCAATGGCATTTGGAACGGGCGCTGAAATCACTCAAACACGTGGAGCGAAGCTGACAGTGGCACTTGGTAAGAAGAGCAAGACAACAACGGCCAGGACGGCACCGGTCGTTGCGCCGTACGGGCACCCCTCCGGTGCAGTGCCGCCGGGTATTCCCAGTGAACTTATTCCGCAGCACGTGGCGATCGTCATGGACGGCAATGGGCGGTGGGCAAACCAGCGTGGACTTCCCCGCATCGAGGGTCACAAGGCCGGTGAGCCTGCCTTGCTTGATGTGATGGCAGGGGCCATCGAACTGGGAATCAAGTACGTCAGCGTGTACGCCTTTTCAACCGAGAACTGGCGGCGATCGCCCGAAGAAATCCGCTTCCTTATGGGATTTAACAAGGATGTACTACGACGCCAGCGGAACCAGCTTGACGAATGGGGCGTGCGCATCCGATGGGCCGGAAGACGCCCGCGGCTTTGGGGTTCTGTCATCAAGGAACTTGAAGAAGCCGAGGAATACACGAAGGCCAACGACACGTGCACGTTGACCATGTGTGTTAATTACGGCGGCCGCGCCGAGATTGCCGACGCCGTCTCTGCCATTGCCCACGATGTCGCCGAAGGGCGTTTGAAACCCGGATCTGTATCCGAGAAAACCATCCAGAAATACCTGGACGAACCCGACCTCCCGGATGTAGACCTTTTTCTTCGCAGTTCGGGGGAGCAGCGCCTCTCTAATTTCCTCCTGTGGCAGTCTGCCTATGCGGAGTTCGTCTTCATGGACACGCTGTGGCCGGACGTCGACAGGCGGACGCTGTGGGACGCCGTCGAGATTTATGCCAAGCGCGACAGGCGCTACGGAGGGGCCGTGGACGCGGCGTCTGCCGGCGATAGCACGCCCCCGCTACATCAGTAGGGGTACGCAGCGAGCCATACAGCCACGTCGCGGTATGCCTGCTGACGGACGGTACGTCGTGAGAGAAAAACATCATGAAGCGCACCTGGATACCGGAAGATGGCGGTGCGGCGGGCAAGTCCAAGAGCCCTCCGTGAGGTTTCCTCTACGTCGATGACCGCATCGGCCCGCATCAGGTCAGCTGTCCACTCCGCTTGGATCCTTGTCCTTCCGGACAGCAGGACCAGGACGGGAGAATCGATGGCGAGCTTTCGTTCCACCGCGGCGTGCCCGGCCAGGACGGCTTTGGTCCACCCTGCGCGGATAGGGAACGAGGTCCGTGGACGCCACAGGGGATCCAGTATCCACTCACCATGTGCTTCATTGCTGACGCTCTCCCAGTAGGCAGGCATCTCAGGAAAGCGGAAGGGGCGCTTGGGGTCCGTACGTGCAAAGGGTTCCACCAGGTGCATGGCAATGCTGCGGACCAGACTGCTGCCCTGAAGCTCCAGCCACGGCGAGTTCAGGACCAAGGTGCCCAGCCGGCCTGGGTTGCGATCGGCCCAGAGTGCCCCGATCAAACCTCCCAGGGAATGGGCCAGCATGTGGATGGTTGGCGTGGTGGTGTCGCCAGTCCGTTCAGCCACGTCCCGTTCAATTTCCACCAGCGCTGCTGCCAGGTCCTCGTCATAGGCGCTGAGGTCCGTAATGTATCCGGGCGTCTGTCCAGGCAGCAGGCTGCGGCCGAATTTTCGGAGGTCCACTGCGTAGAAGTAAAAACCCGACGCCGTGAGGTACTCAGCCAATTCGGTTTGCAGAAAGTAGTCGGCCCAACCATGCAGGTAAAGAACAACCCTTGGCGCTCCACCTGGATCGGCCGGGACTGGACGGCGTCTTCTCTTTGTGAAGGACGACAGGAAGTCAAGGACGCCATTCTGGGTGGCTTGCGGCGCAGGTGGAGCATACCGGATGAGTGTGGCGTGGACGGGACCTTCCTCGTCAGGCTTCAGTGGCAGGTCCATGCATTCGTAGCCATGGCCCAGGACGTCCCGCCGCCACCTGGTTGCCCGGGCCTCCGTGGTGTTCATTGGTCCCCTTCCTGCCGCTCTGCCGTCACATCGTTCTGCATGAATCCCTTGATCCACCGCGCAAGCCGCGCATAGGCGTCTTTCCGCACTGCTGGTGCGGAGAGGAAGACGTCGTGGAGGCCGCCGTCGATGCGTTCCAGAGTGACGCTCCGGCCCAGCGCCATGGCTCTGAGCGCAATAACCCCAACATCCAGCACGGCATCCGAACGGCGCATTGACTCCTGCCACACCATGCCATTGGCGCTGGCCGAAGACGTTAGGACGAGGACAGGCACCTCGAGGTTCAGCCCGCGGGCAACTTGGGAATGCCCGGCAAATACGGCACTGAGCCACCCGGCCCGGACCGGGAAAGCCAACGGTGGACGATAATTTTCGTCCAGCGCCCATTCACCCTCCGCGGTACTGCTGATGCTGCGGAAGTAGAAACCCCGCTCCGGCAGCTTCAGGACGGTTTCCGGCCTTAACTTTGCTATGGGAGCCACCATGGCCTGCGCAGCCCTCCGCACCAATGAACTGCCGTGCATTTCCAACCACGGGCTGTCGAGAATCAGGAACTGAATGGATTCCGGGTGGCGGCTTGCCCACAATGCGGCCACCAACCCGCCGGTCGAGTGGCCCATCAGGGTCACGCTGCCTTCCGGTGTCGAGGCTGTGTGATGACGGATGATGTCCAGTGCCTGGTTGATTTCGGCGTCATAGTCCATCAGGTTTGCCACGTAGCCCCCCGGCATGTCCGTCGTCAGGCTCCGGCCATGGTTGTGCATGTCAAGGGCGTAAAAGTCGTAGCCCTGCCCGGCCCAGAACCTGGCAAGTTCGGTATTGAAGAAGTAGTCGCTCCACCCGTGCAGAAACAGGACGGCGCCGTAGCGCCTCGGTGCATCCCCGGATTCGCTTTGCTCTGCCCGGTGGCGGATCAGGGTGGCGTGGCGGGTCACGCCGTCAGGTCCTGTGGCATCAACGCCACAGGATTGGAAGTCTGTACCCAGGATGTCAGCCGTCCACTCCATGGCTTTAGCTTAGACACTGGCGGAGGCGTCCCGCCCGGTGGCAGGTCGGCAACGAAAGTCGAATAACTTCCATGATCCGCGTCACTGTTTGCCCGCGGGATGCGTATATGCCGACGGCATCGGCGGTCACGGGTTTGGCGAGTCGTCCGTAAACCGGAAAACTAGGAGCATGCGTGTTTACCCCACATTCTTCAAGCTGGCCTTCTCCTGGATGGATGCCGAAAAGGCACACAAGATCGGCTTCCAGGGGATCCGGGCGGCACATAGCTCGGGCGCCGGCCGGGTCCTGGCCCGGCTGACCGCCCCTGACGCTTCGCTCCGGACTGAGGCGTTGGGCCTGACCTTCCCATCGCCGTTCGGCCTGGCGGCCGGTTTCGACAAGGAAGGCCACGGCATAGAAGCCCTGGCCGAACTCGGCTTTGGCCACGTAGAGGTGGGTACCATCACCGGCCAGGCGCAGCCAGGCAATGAGAAGCCCCGGTTGTTCCGCCTGATTGAGGATCGTGCGGTGGTTAACCGGATGGGATTCAACAACGACGGCGCAGCAGCCGTTGCGCCCCGGCTCAAGTCTGCGCGGGCTGCTCTGCAAAGGAAGCACCCGGACGTCCGGCCCGTCATCGGCGTCAACATCGGCAAGTCCAAAGTGGTTGAGCTCGAGGACGCCACTGAGGATTACCTCGTGAGTGCACGCAGCCTGGCGCCCGCGGCAGATTACCTGGTGGTCAATGTCAGCTCTCCCAACACACCCGGCCTTCGTTTGCTGCAGAACGTGGAGTCCCTGCGGCCGCTGCTGAGGGCAGTAGGCGACGCCGCCGATGAAGCCGCCGGACGGCATATTCCGCTGCTGGTCAAGATTGCGCCTGACCTGTCCAATGACGACATCGACGACGTCGCCCGGCTGGCGCTGGACCTGAAGCTGGACGGCATCATCGCCACCAACACCACCATTTCCCGGAAGGGGCTCGTTTCGGACGCCGCCAAGGTGGAGTCTCTGGGTGCCGGTGGATTGTCGGGAGCACCCCTCAAGACGCGGTCGCTTGAAGTACTGCGGAGGCTCAAGGACGCCGTGGGTGACCAGCTCGTGCTCATCGCGGTAGGAGGAGTGGAGACCGCCTCGGACGTTCAAGAGCGCCTGGAAGCGGGCGCAACACTGGTCCAGGGCTACACAGCGTTCCTGTATGAGGGTCCATTCTGGGCTTCCAGCATCAACAGGGGCCTCGTTAAGATCCGTAAGAAGGCGCGTTAGGCCCAACGGTCCTGGTGCCGTGCGCCTATAAGGAAGACCCTGCGCCCATAAGGAAGACCCCGGACCATTGGTCCGGGGTCTTCCTGTTGATGAAGGGTGGGGGCGTTTAGGCCGGGTACTGCCCGCGCTTCACCTGCGGCTTCGGCAGGCGGAGCTTGCGGAACTGAAGGGCGCGCATGCAGCCGTACCAGACGGAACCGCGTTCCACCTCGCCGAATTTCTCGGTGAGGCGCCTCCTGAGCTTGCGGGACAGGATAAAAACATCCACGAAGACGGCAAGGAACATGATCCAGAAGCCAACGAGGACGTAGCTGATGCCGGCGCTTGTGGGCGGAATGATCAGGGAGATCACCACGAACAGCAAGGCGCCGAACATGAGGTATTCACCCAGACTGAACCGTGCGTCCACGTAGTCACGCGTGTAGCGCTTCTGGGGACCCTTGTCACGGAGGGGCAGGTATTTTTCGTCACCCGTATCCAACGCCTGCCGCATTTTCTGCCGCTGATCCTGGATGGCGACCCGTTCCGCAGCCTTGGAGGCCTTGCGGTCATTGGGAACCAGTGGGCGCTTACGGGCTGCTTCCTGGTCTTTCCGCTTGGGAGTGGGGGTGCCCTTTCCGGCACCGGGCTCCGTGGCGGTGGCGTAGGCCTGGTCTACTACTGATTGAGCGCTGGGCTCTTCCTTTTTGCGTCCGAACACCCCTACAGAATACCCCTCGTGGAGGTGGCGTAGGTTACGTGGACGGCCGTCCGGGGCCGGCGGCGGGTGGCCGTGCCTGCTGTGGACGCCCAAATCACGGCGGTAAAGTGTGGCCATGACTTCAGCACATGCGGAGATCCCGCAGAACAAGCAAGGGCCCGCCGGCAATACTCCAGTGGAGGAACTGTCCCGGGCGGTCAACGATTCCTTCGACACCACCCTGGCGTCCCTCAAGCACCTCGTGAGCATTCCGGGCATTGCGTGGGCAAGTTTCGACCCGAACGAACTGGACCGCAGCGCCGATGCAGTCGCTGCCTTGGTCAAGGCCGCGGGCATGGAAGACGTCCGGGTATTGCGGTGCGACAAAGCCGACGGCACCCCCGGTGGCCCTGCCGTCGTCGCGCGCCGTCCTGCCGCGGACGGCAAGCCGACCATCCTGCTGTACGCCCACCATGATGTTCAGCCACCGGGGGACCGGAGCCTCTGGAACTCCGAGCCCTTTGTGGCTGAGGAGCGCGAGGGCCGGCTGTACGGCCGCGGTTCGGCTGACGATAAAGCAGGAATCATGGCGCACCTGGCCGCCTACAGCGCCGTGACCCAAGTTCTGGGTGACGGGTTCGGGCTCGGCGTGACCTTCTTCTTCGAAGGCGAGGAAGAGGCAGGCTCGCCCACGTTCCGTACTTTCCTGGAGGAACATCAGGAGCTCCTGCGGGCCGATGTCATTGTTGTAGCTGATTCCAGCAACTGGAAAGTCGGCGTTCCGGCCCTCACCACCAGCCTTCGGGGACTCGTGGACGGGACTTTCGAGGTGCGTGTCCTGGACCATGCAGTCCACTCCGGCATGTTTGGTGGACCTGTGCTGGATGCTCCCACCCTCCTTTCACGGCTCATCGCCACTCTGCATGACGACGAGGGCAACGTCGCGGTTGCGGGCCTGGTGGCCCGTGACGACGTAGCCGTGGACCTTGCCGAAGAGGACTACCGCACTGATGCTTCAGTGCTCGACGGCGTGAAACTCGCCGGCAGCGGGACCATCGCCTCCCGACTCTGGACCAAGCCCGCGCTGTCTATCATCGGTATGGACGTCCCGTCCGTTGATGTTGCGTCCAACACACTGATTCCGGCCGCCCGGGCAAAGTTCAGCATGCGGTTGGCCCCAGGGCAGGACCCAGGGTCCGCGATGGATGCCCTGAAGACCCACGTCGAATCACATGCACCGTTTGGTGCCAAAGTGACGTTTACGCCGGGGGAGCGCGGCAACGCCTTTTCCACCGACACATCTTCAGCGGCTGCAAGGGTAGCCCTTTGGGCGCTGGGCGAATCGTGGGGTGTACAACCAGTGGAAATGGGAATTGGCGGTTCCATTCCGTTCATTGCGGACCTCATGGATGTGTATCCGGACGTGCAGATCCTTGTGACGGGAGTAGAGGACCCTGATTCCCGCGCACATAGCGCCAACGAATCCCTGCACATCGGCGATTTCCGGCATGCCGTGCTGGCTGAAGCCCTGATGCTGGCCAGGCTGAATGCTGAAGGACTCAGGGGCTAGTGTCGGATTAGTCCTTGGCGGCGCGCCGGGAACAACCAAATGCTGTCTGTGGTTACGTCAGGAGTTATAGCTAAGCGTCTGCGCGACGTAGCATTAGGTATAACCCGTAGGTAATTTGGGTAAGGGCAGGCAGCGTTCCGGCGCCGCCGCCAGGAGCTTCATAAGAAGGTAGGCCAATGAGCACTGCAACCAACGAAAACACCACCGGAGAACAGCTCGTCGCCAACGACGGGTTGGCCACGCACGAGGTCAATCTGACCGACGTCGCCGCAGGCAAGGTCCGCAGCCTTCTGGAACAGGAAGGGCGCACCGACCTTCGGCTGCGCGTTGCAGTCCAGCCTGGAGGTTGCTCCGGACTGATCTACCAGCTCTACTTCGACGAGCGACTGCTTGATGGGGATGCCGTACGGGACTACGACGGCGTTGAAGTTGTTGTCGACAAGATGAGCGTTCCGTACCTCAGCGGTGCCAGCATCGACTTCGAGGACACCATTTCGAAGCAGGGCTTCACCATCGACAACCCGAACGCCGGCGGGTCTTGCGCCTGCGGCGATTCGTTCCACTGATGTGAGCCATCGCCGCATGTCGGCGCCTCTCCGGGTGGGTTTAAAACCATTCGGAGCCACGGCGCTGACATGTGCGCGAAAACCGCTTGATAGCGGTAAGCTCTACATCGGGTAGTAAAACTTTTAGTGTGCCCGGTGGGCCTTCGGCCTGCCGGGAGACAGCAACAAGAGGAAGGGCCGTCTGTGAGTTCGCAGAACCGAACCGGCAGCCGACGCATAAAGATCACATCGATCACTGGCTTGGCACTAGCCGGCGCGTTGGTTTTGACCGGATGTTCACCAGAGGTAGAGAAGGGTTGGCTGCCTACAGAGCGCGGCACGACCAACCACACTGACCGGATCATGGACCTCTGGGTCAACTCATGGATCGCCGCCTTGGCAGTCGGTATTATCACGTGGGGCCTTCTGGTCTGGTGCATCATCGCTTACCGTCGCCGCAAGGGCACCACGGGATTCCCCAAGCAGCTCAGCTACAACCTGCCGCTTGAGGTCTTCTACTTGACCATTCCGCTCTTCATGGTGCTGGTGTTCTTCTACTTCACCGACCAGGACCAGCGCGCGATCGATGACCGCTCGCAGCCGGCCGACGTCGTTGTTGACGTCCGCGGCAAGCAGTGGGCCTGGGACTTCAACTACAAAAAGGGTGAGGTCATCAATGAAGACCTCCACGAGGCCGGCGTCCAGGCCCACCTGACCGGCAATGAGGTCAACAAGGAACTGCTCCCCACCCTGTACTTGCCGGTAGGCAAGTCCGTGGACCTGGAGCTGAACTCCCGCGACGTCATCCACTCATTCTGGGTTCCCGCCTTCCTTCAGAAGCGCGACATGATCCCCGGCAAGACGAACTACATCAGGTTCACCCCCACAAAGGAGGGCACCTTCGATGGTAAGTGTGCCGAACTCTGCGGTGAATACCACTCCGAAATGCTCTTCCGCGTCAAGGTTGTCTCCGAGTCTGAGTTCCAGGCCCACATGGACAAGCTTCGCCAGGAAGGCAACACGGGCCTCCTCGGTGCGGAATACGACCGCAACCCGAACCTGAACGAAACCAAGTAAGGGGAGCGACGTGGCTACGTACACTCAATCCGCACCGGGGGTCCTAGAAGCCCCCGTAGTTCCTAAGTCCAAGGGGCGCATCGTCGTCAACTGGATTACCTCCACGGACCACAAGACCATCGGGTACATGTATCTGATCGCGTCCTTCGTGTTCTTCTGCCTCGGTGGCGTCATGGCGTTGCTGATCCGCGCTGAACTGTTTGAACCCGGTATGCAGATCCTGCAGACCAAAGAGCAGTACAACCAGATGTTCACGATGCACGGCACCGTCATGCTCCTGATGTTCGCAACGCCGCTGTTTGCCGGCTTCGCGAACGTCATTATGCCGTTGCAGATCGGCGCCCCCGATGTCGCCTTCCCGCGTCTGAACGCGCTGGCTTTCTGGTTCTTCCTCTTCGGTTCGACCATCGCAGTCTCGGGCTTCATCACCCCCCAGGGAGCGGCTTCCTTCGGCTGGTTCGCTTATGCGCCGTTGTCGAACACCACCTTCAGCCCTGGCGTAGGTGGTGACCTGTGGGTCTTCGGCCTGGCCCTTTCCGGGTTCGGAACCATCCTTGGTGCCGTCAACTTCATCACCACCATCATCTGCATGCGTGCCCCGGGCATGACCATGTGGCGTATGCCGATCTTCACCTGGAACACGCTGGTCACGGCAATCCTGGTCCTGATGGCCTTCCCGCCGCTGGCAGCTGCCTTGTTCGCCCTTGGCGCCGACCGACGCTTCGGTGCCCACATCTTCGACCCCGAGAATGGCGGTGCAGTCCTCTGGCAGCACCTGTTCTGGTTCTTCGGGCACCCCGAGGTGTACATCATCGCGCTGCCGTTCTTCGGCATCGTTTCGGAGATCTTCCCGGTCTTCAGCCGCAAGCCGATCTTCGGCTACAAGGGTCTTGTCTACGCAACCATCGCCATTGCGGCGCTGTCCGTCACCGTGTGGGCACACCACATGTACGTGACCGGTTCTGTGCTGCTGCCGTTCTTCGCCTTCATGACCATGTTGATCGCAGTGCCCACCGGCGTGAAGTTCTTCAACTGGATCGGCACCTTGTGGCAGGGTTCCATCACGTTTGAAACGCCCATGCTTTGGAGCATCGGCTTCCTGGTGACATTCCTCTTCGGTGGTCTCACCGGCATCATCCTGGCCTCGCCGCCGCTTGACTTCCACGTTTCCGACTCCTACTTCGTGGTGGCCCACTTCCACTACGTGGTGTTCGGTACGGTCGTGTTCGCCATGTTCGCAGGGTTCTACTTCTGGTGGCCCAAGTGGACAGGCAAGATGCTCAACGAGCGCCTTGGCAAGATTCACTTCTGGCTCCTGTTCCTCGGCTTCCACGGCACGTTCCTGATCCAGCACTGGTTGGGTGTTGAGGGTATGCCGCGTCGTTACGCCGACTACATGCCGCAGGATAACTTCACCTGGATGAACCAGTTCTCCACCATCTCCTCCTTCGTCCTGGGTGCTTCGCTCCTGCCGTTCTTCTGGAACGTCTACATCACGTGGCGCAGCAACAAGAAGGTAGAAGTGGATGATCCGTGGGGCTTCGGCGCTTCGCTGGAGTGGGCAACGTCCTGCCCGCCGCCGCGTCACAACTTCACTTCCTTGCCGCGTATCCGTTCGGAGCGCCCGGCGCTGGACCTGCACCACCCTGAGTTGGCACAGGTCCACACTGCCGAGGCCCCGTCGCCTGCAGCAGCTGTTTTGGGTAATGCCGACCAGAAGGACGTTAGTAAGTGAAAATCGAATCGTGGCTCTTTGGAGCCGGAGTCTTCTTCTTCGTCCCCGTGGCTATCGCCTACGGATTCCTGACTGAATGGTCCGAGTGGGTTGGTGTCCTGGGCATCCTCCTTGTCGGTGGCCTGGCGGGCATGATCGGTGCATATCTTGGTTTCACCGGTAAGCGGATCGGTCTTCGACCCGAAGACCGTCCCGACGCCGAGATCCACGAAGGCGCCGGCGAGCAGGGGCACTTCAGCCCTTGGAGCTGGTGGCCGCTGGTTCTGGGCCTCGCTTGTGCCGGTGGATTCCTTGGCCTCGCCATTGGCTTCTGGGTGACATACGTCGCCGGCGGCCTCGCCCTCGTGGCATTGGTTGGCTGGGTCTTCGAATACAGCCGCGGCGACCACGCGCACTAGCAACCAGCTACGAGCACACAGAAATGGGCCCCACCGGAAGGTGGGGCCCATTTCTTATTCCTGAATAGGGGCTCAGCGCGCCTCTGTGGCCCCAAGGACGGCCGAAAGAGCGGTCAAAGCACTCTCAACTTCAGGAACGGTTTGTCCGATGAGGAGCGCGTCTGGAGCGACTTCCAGAAGTACTTCGCAGCCGTGTCCGAAGTCCTCCGTCATCACTTCGAGCAGTGAGCGTGCATCAACAGGTTGCCCGTCGTGCTTGCGTATGGTGACCGGCAGACCGGTGTCAGTAACTGCGCGGACGAATACAGCTGCAGCACGTGCGTGCAACCCGATTTCCGCGGCAACGATAGCCTTCTGCTCCGGCAACCCAGCTCCCTTGGTAGCCGACGGATCATCCGTCGGAAAATTGTCCATACAAGCGTAGCTCCCTGGGCCCCGCCGCTCCACATGCGCCGTAAGTGGTCTAGACCTGAAGTGTCACTGAATTATCCTTGAGGCATGACTCAATTGCTGGACCGCCGCGGTGCCTGAAGCAGCAAGCATCGCCGGCGAGATCGACCGCACCAGTGGCACGCCGATTTACGTGCAGCTCCGGGAGATTCTGCGGGCCTTTATTGCCCAATCCTGCCCGCCAGGTTCTGCGCTTCCCTCGGAACGGGATCTGTCAGAGCGCTTTGGTCTGGCCCGGATGACGGTGCGACAGGCTATTGATGCCTTGGTTGGTGAGGAAGTCATTGAGCGTGTTGTGGGCCTGGGGACTTTCGTGAGGAAGCCCAAGCTGGACCTTCAAGTGAAACTGACGTCCTATAGCGAAGAGATGCAACGTCGAGGTATGGTCCCGGCCGCGAAGGTACTCAGCTTCGAACAGATCGCAGCCAGTGCATTCCTCGCGCGGGAGCTCCAACTGGAGGAAGGCACACCTCTGGTGCGGTTCAGGCGGCTGCTGCTCGCTGACAATGAACCCATGAGCGTTGATGAGAACTTCATACCGGCCCATCGCGTCCCAGGCCTTTTGGATGAAGCGCCGCCCACATCCCTGTACAACGTCCTGAGCGAACGGTTTGGCTTGGTGATGGAGTGGGGCGAGGACATGATTGAGGCCACGGCAGCGTCGCCCTCCACAGCCCGGCTTCTCAACGTCGATGTCGGTGCCCCTTTGCTGAAGATTCAACGGCACGCTTTCGTAGCCCGCGCCATGGTGGACTACTCCGTTTCTTACTATAGGGCTGACCGCTACAAGCTCTGGGTCCCCCTGCAACGCCCAGGAGTGAGGCCTACGCGCAACTACTCATCGGGGTACCGCACTCAGCCCTAGCGCCCGCCAGGACGGGCGCGCCCATACAGGTATGGCGGCAGTGCGGAAGTACAGCCGCACAGAGCCCGGGGAAAAGGGTTTACGGGGGTAAAGCTGGTGCACAAAAAGTAGGGGCCCGGTCCATTGGACCGGGCCCCTACTTTTAAGCGAGTTCCAAGCGTTAGTGGCTCAGGCTCTTCTGGTCTTCGCCTGCTTCAATGGCTTCATGGTGGCCATGTGCGTGGGCGGCTTCGAGTTCGGCGGGTGTTGCCGGGGCAACACGGTCCTCGAAGAACCACTTGGAAAGTGCCGCGCGGCGCTTTTCCTTGCTGGTGACAACACCGTGTTCGTTCGGCTCAGCCGGCAGGGGAGCCGGTGATTCGAATCCAACAAGCTTGTAGCGCTTGTACTCATCAAGTGGAGCGTGGACCTCGATGAATTCACCGTGCGGGAGACGGACGATGCGTCCTGTTTCCCGGCCATGCAGGGCAATCTCGCGGTCCTTGCGCTGGAGGGCGAGTGCGATGCGCTTGGTCACGATGAAGGCGATGACCGGGCCGATGAAGAACAGTGTTCGCAGCCAGTAGGTGACGTCGTTCAGGGAAACGTGGAAGTGGGTTGCGATGAGGTCGGAACCAGCGGCTGCCCACATCACGCAGTACCAGGTAAAGCCTGCAACACCGATCGCTGTGCGGGTAGGCACGTTGCGGGGACGGTCGAGAACGTGGTGTTCGCGGTTGTCCTTGGTGATCCAGCGTTCGATCCACGGGTACATGAACAGAACCGTGAAGATGATTCCAGCAGGAACCAAGGCCGGAAGCAGCACGTTCAGGGTCAGGGTGCGTCCGAAGATGACCCATTCGAAGTGGAAGTCATTGATGACACCCGGCATGAGGCGCAGGGCGCCGTCCACGAACCCGATGTACCAGTCAGGCTGGGTACCTGCGGAAACTGGGGACGGGTCATACGGACCGTAGTTCCAGATCGGGTTGATCGTGAATGCAGCGGCCATGAGTGCCAGGACACCGAAGACGATGAAGAAGAATCCACCGGCTTTGGCAGCGTAAACCGGGCCGAGGGGGTAGCCGACAACGTTCCCGTCGTTACGGCCCGGGCCGGGGTACTGGGTGTGCTTGTGCACAACCACCATGAAGAGGTGGATCACGATCATCAGCAGGATGAGTGCGGGGACCAGGAGGATGTGCAGGACGTACAGGCGGCCGATGATGGCCGTACCCGGGAATTCTCCACCGAAGAGGAAGAAGGAGATGTACGTGCCAATCACCGGGATGGACTTGATAACGCCATCGATGATGCGCAGGCCGTTGCCGGAGAGCAGGTCATCGGGGAGCGAGTAACCGGTGAAGCCGGCTGCCATCGCCAGGATGAGCAGCACGCCGCCCACCACCCAGTTCATTTCGCGCGGCTTGCGGAAAGCCCCGGTGAAGAAGACGCGCAGCATGTGGACACCCAAGGAGGCCACAAAAAGCAGTGCTGCCCAGTGGTGTACCTGACGCATGAACAGACCGCCACGTACATCAAAGGAGATGTTCAGCGACGAGCTGTAGGCAACGGACATTTCTACGTTGTACAGCGGAGTGTACGAACCCTGGTAATGGGTTTCCGCCATGGACGGATCGAAGAAGAAGGTCAGGAAGGTACCTGACATCAGCAGGATGACGAAGGAGTACAGCGCCACCTCACCGAACATGAACGACCAGTGGTCGGGGAAGACCTTCCGGCCGAACTCACGCAGGATGCCGGAGCCACCCACGCGCTCGTCAACGAAGTTGGTGAAACTACCAACCTTGGTCTTCGGAACGAAGGGGGCTTCAGCTGTTGATGAGGCGCTCATGCTCGTCACGCTCCCAGTAACTCGGTCCTACAGGTTCTCTGAAGTCGCTTGTGGCGACGAGGTAGCCTTCTGCGTCAACTGCAATAGGCAGCTGGGGGAGCGGACGGCTGGCCGGTCCAAAGATGACCTTGCATTCCTGCGTGAGGTCAAACGTGGACTGGTGGCACGGGCACAGAAGGTGGTGCGTCTGCTGCTCGTAAAGAGCAACGGGGCATCCGACGTGCGTGCAGATCTTGGAGTAAGCAACGATTCCGTTGTAGCTCCAGTTTTCACGGCCCTCTGAGGGGTGCAATGAATTCGGATCCAGGCGCATCAGCAGGACGACGGCTTTCGCCTTTTCGTTCAACTTGCCTTCGTGGAGCTCATTGAGGCCTTCGGGAATGACGTGGAAGGCAGAGCCAATGGTGACGTCCGAGGCCTTGATGGGAGTGCCATCGGGGTCGCGGGTCAGGCGCTTGAGCTTGCCGCCTTCAGGAGCCCACATGGTGTGTGCCAGAGCATCGTCAGGACGCGGGCCCAAGTCGCCGAAGATGGCGAGAGCAGGCAGCGGGGCAAGCGCAACTGCACCAAGAAGGGTGTTGCGGATCAGCGGGCGGCGCTTGATGCCGGTCTCTTCGACGATGTCGTCGACGATCCGGACAGCTGCCTGGCGATCCTCTTCGGTACGGATGGCGTGGCGCTCTTCAGACACTTCGTGATCGGGCATCAGGGCCTTGGCCCAGTGCACGATACCGGTGCCGATGCCGAGCATTGCGAAGGCCGTGCCTAGCCCCAGAAGGAGGTTTTGGTTACGGATGGTCGCAATGGTGGTGTCGTCGCCCAGATCGATGGCGAAGTACGCCACCAGGAAGACCAGCGTGCCAATGACGGAGGTGCCAAACAGAATGGCTACCTGACGCTCGGCTCGCTTTGCGGCTACCGGGTCCGTGTCAGCCAGGCGCAAACGATGCGGAGGGAGTCCAGGATCCTGGAACTTCTCCACCTCATTCTGACCAGCCGTAGCTACGGTGCCCGAGTGGTTCGGACTGCCGTCACTATGGTTGCCCATAATTCGCCTCATCCTTCTCTCGTTGTCTCGGCCGGGGCCGAGTTATTTTCAGTTTCAAACTGCTGACTGTGCAGCAGAAGTTTTGTCGTGTCCGGATCAGGACGTGCGGGACGTCAACCAGATGGTGAATGCGATGATGACACCCAAACCGGCAACCCAGACGAAGAGGCCTTCAGACACCGGGCCCAGTGCTCCCAGGTCCGCGCCACCGGGGGAACCGTTGGCTTCGATGGTCTTCAGGAAGGTGATGATGTCGCGCTTGTCTTCAGGAGTGACATTGGAATCACTGAACACAGGCATGTTCTGCGGTCCGGTCACCATGGCCTCGTAGATGTGCTCTGCGCTGACGCCGGCCAGTGCAGGAGCAAACTTGCCGCGGGTCAGTGCACCGCCGGCAGCGGCTGCGTTGTGGCACATGGCGCAGTTGACGCGGAAGAGTTCGCCACCATTGGCGGCATCCCCCTTACCGTCGAGGAGGTGTTCCTCGGGAATGGCCGGGCCTGCTCCGAGGGAAGCAACGTAAGCGGACAGCTGCTTGGTCTGCTCTGCGTTGAACTGGGCGGGCTTCTGCTGGGCCTGCGGTCCGCTCATCTGCATGGGCATACGTCCGGTGCCAACCTGGAAGTCAACAGCTGCAGCACCCACGCCGACCAGCGAGGGGCCGTCCTGGGTTCCGGACGCACCCATGCCGTGGCAGGTGGCGCAGTTGGCGGCGAAGAGCTTGCCGCCTTCTTCTACGTCACTGGCGCTGTAGCTGGTGGTGTCGGCCTTGGCTTGGTTGACAGTTGTGGCAACGGCGTACAGCCCACCAGTGAGGAGGAGGCCCATCAACAGCAGCGCAATGGCTGCCAGTGGGTGACGTCGCTTCTGCGATAGTGCCTTCACGTGGTGGTTCCTTTATTCGATCCTGCGTCGGCTCCGCGAGCCGCTTCTTGAAATTCTGCCTCTTGTAGAAAAAGAGTCAAAGCCGGGCTTACTTGAGGACGTAGATGACCAGGAAGAGGCCGATCCACACAACGTCGACAAAGTGCCAGTAGTACGAGGTGACGATCGCCGACGTCGCTTCAAAGTGTCCGAACTTCTTGGCTGCAAAAGCGCGGCCAATGATGAACAGGAAGGCGATCAGGCCGCCAATGACGTGCAGGCCGTGGAAGCCCGTTGTCATGTAGAAGGCGGAGCCGTAGGCGTTGGAGGACAAGGACACATGCTCGGAGACGAGCATGGCGTATTCCGTGGTCTGTCCGGCTACGAAGAAGGCACCCATGATGAAGGTGAGGACAAACCATTCAGACATGCCCCAGCGGGTGATTTGGAGCGGGCGGCCGGTACGGCGCGGTTCGAGCCGCTCGGCGGCAAAAACGCCCATCTGGCAAGTAAACGAACTTGCCACAAGGACGATCGTGTTGACGAGCGCAAACGGGAAGTTGAGCTTGGCCGTCTCCTCGGCCCACATCAGTCCGGATGTGGAGCGCAGGGTGAAGTACATGGCAAAGAGGCCGGCGAAGAACATCAACTCACTGGACAGCCAAACAACGGTTCCAACAGAAACCAGGTTGGGGCGGTTCAGCGTCGGGTGCGCCGGGGTACTGGGGGCATGGGTCGCAGATGTCACAAGGACATTATGTCTGTAAAAGTCCAGAGTTCCCAATGCAAACCACCGATTCGGGAGACTTTTTCTACAAAGACGCGAAATCGCGCGGAAAAGTTCCCGACCGCGTTCACATTGGTCATCGGCGTGGCAGGGTCGATAGCATCAGTGGGTGACTTCTCCGGCATCGGCACCTGCAGCCAGCAATACCTGGCCTGGGCTCATCTCAGCACTGATCAACGGCGACGACCTTGCAGTGGGCAATACAGAGTGGGCCATGAACACGATCATGTCCGGTGAAGCGACTCCTGCGCAGATTGCCGGGTTCCTTGTTGCCCTCCGTGCCAAGGGAGAGACCGTGGAGGAGCTGGCGGGCCTGGTTCAAGCCATGGTCCAGCACGCCAACCCGATTGAAATCACCGGTGAGAAGCTCGACATCGTAGGGACAGGTGGTGACCGGCTCAATACCGTGAACATCTCCACCATGGCAGCGCTCGTTGCTGCCGGCGCCGGCGCCAAGGTGGTCAAGCACGGCAACAGGGCAGCTTCGTCGACTTCCGGTTCGGCAGACGTGTTGGAGGCCTTGGGTGTTCGGCTGGACCTCTCGATCGAGCAAGTGGCCCGGAATGCTGAAGAGGCAGGAATCACCTTCTGTTTCGCGCAGGTTTTCCATCCTTCATTCCGGCATACGGCTGTGCCCCGCCGCGAATTGGCGGTTCCCACTGCCTTCAATTTCCTGGGCCCCCTGACCAACCCGGCCCACGTACAGGCCTCTGCTGTGGGTGTTGCCAATGTCCGGATGGCTCCGCTGGTGGCTGGCGTGCTGGCCCGCCGCGGCAGCCGTGGACTGGTCTTCCGTGGGGATGACGGACTCGATGAGCTCACGCCTACGGGACCATCCACAGTCTGGGAAATCAGGAACGGCACAGTCACCGAGCAGGTGTTCTCTCCGGCGGAACTTGGTATCGGCCCCTCTACGGTGGCGGATCTGCGTGGGGGTGACGCTGCTGCAAACGCGGGAGTTGTACGCGACATCCTCGAGGGTAAGGCGGGCCCGGTGCGGGACGCCGTCCTCCTCAATGCAGCCGCGGGTCTGGTGTCTTATGCCCCGGACGCTGAGGGAACCCTGACTGAGCGCATGCGCAAGGCATTCGCCCGGGCGGCCGAGTCGGTGGACTCAGGCAAGGCTGCCGGCGTCCTCGCGAAGTGGACGGAACTCAGCCGGAGTGATCTTTAGGGCAGGGAGTCTCTTACTCGAAGCCGAGCGCGAACGCCGCGTCAAGGTCGTGCTGCGAGTAGGCCCTGAAGGCAATGTGGGTGGTGGTATGAACCACAGAATCCACCTTCGATAACTTGTCGGCGATGACGTCGGCCAACTCTTCGTGCTTGGTCACCCTGGCTACGGCTATGAGATCCCATTCACCCGTGACCGAATAGACCTCGCTGATGCCCTGTATGGCAGAGATTTGCTCTGCTGTCTCCGGGATGCGTGAGGCATCTGTCTTGATCAGGACGAAAGCGGTGATCACGTGGGGCCTTTCCGGAAAAGCAGCGTTGCGGACTGTTTCAGCCTAGTGCATCGGCTGGGGACAGGTCCTGTTCAAACGCGGCGTTGCCGCCTCCGGGAGACGCGCAGCCAGAGTGCGGCCAGGGCCCGGTAGCTGAGCAGGAAAATCCCGAGGGAGATGAGTGCGACGATCACGAAAGGCAGGACCACCGTTTGGCCTGTAACAGCCCGGAGCAGCATTCCCACCAGTACTGCGCTGATCCAGACGAGGACGCCTGTTGGCCAGACAGCCAAAGGACTGCGCCAGGCGCGCGCTGCCAGCCACGCAAGGGCTGCTCCGGTCAGGAAGGGCCACGCCGTGGCGAAGGCGCCGGAAACTATGTCTCCGCGGGCGTGCGCGTCCCTGCCAATGGCTGCGAAGACAAGAATCAACAGAACGTCCGCGATGGCTGCGGGGATCCACAGTCGTGAAGGTGAAGGCATGCCCACGACACTATCCGGGGTGTCACCCGTACGCGAAGTCGCGTTTGCTTGAGTGGAGCGTTGTGTGGAGCAACTCACAGGACTAGCGTCTGTCTGGGGAGCAGGGCTTCCCCCGGATCGCTGAGGAGTGCTTCATGCAGAAGATTTCCACCTGTCTATGGTTCGACGGCCAAGCGGCCGAAGCGGCAGAGTTCTACACATCGATTTTTGATGGATCCTCCATGGGACGCATCACGCCCGGGCCCGATGGCCAAGCCCTGACCGTTGAATTCGAGATTGATGGCCGGCAGTTCATGGGCCTCAATGGTGGACCGGCCCACAAGTTCAATGAGGCCGTCTCCTTGATGGTGAACTGCGATTCCCAGGAGGAGGTGGACCGTTACTGGGATGCTCTCCTCGCCGGGGGTGAGGAGAGCATGTGCGGGTGGCTGAAGGACAGGTTTGGTTTGTCATGGCAGATTGTCCCCACGGCCATGTCCGCCCTTTTGGGTGGCTCTGATCCTGACGGGTCGCGGCGTGCCATGGAGGCCATGATGAAGATGCGGAAGCTGGACATCGACGCCCTGCAAAAGGCGTACGACGGCGGCTGAGGACTTGCGGAAAGGGCGCCACCTGGCGCAGTCGGCATTGCCGCACTGTAACGAACGCTGCTCTGTAACCAACCAAAAATCAACCAGAAGGAGACCGACCAATGACAACCCGTCTGAACCCTTACATCTCGTTCCGTGACAACGCCCGCGATGCCATCACCTTCTATCAATCGGTTTTCGGCGGTGAGCTGAATATCAGCACTTTCGGCGACTACCAGGCGAGTGAGGACCCGGCTGAGGCCGGCAAGGTCATGCATGCCATGCTGGAAGCGCCGGGTGGATTGACGCTCATGGCTGCTGATACTCCCAACGGCATGCCGTACAACCCCGGCGATAACATCTCTGTCTCGCTCAGCGGCGAAGCCACGGACGAAAGTGAACTCCGTGGTTTCTGGGACAAGCTGGTGGAGGACGGTACCGTCACCGTACCGCTGGAAACGGCACCTTGGGGTGACACCTTCGGGATGTGCGTCGACAGGTTCGGCATTGGGTGGCTGGTGAACATCGCGGGTGCGCATCAGGGAGGCCGGGCCGCCGAATAGCGTCGCAGCCGATGAAGAATGCCCCGCCCTTTCATTAGGGGTGGGGCATTCGCTGGTTAAGTCACCTCATCCGCATCCGGGCGGGGTCAAACCGATGTGCCAAGAGTCTCGGCGTGGGCAAGGCCGGGCTCCTGTAGGGATCCCTTGATCCTTCAGTACTCCTGATTCCAGCGTTCCTCGTCCGTCCTTGCATCCCCCATTCACGATTTGTTAGTATGTCAGGACAAACTTACTAGGGGGTCAAGATGCCGCTTGTTCGAATTGACGTAAATGCCGGCAGGGGTCCGGAGGAGCTGGCCGCCATCAGCCGAAGCATCCATGACGCGATCCTCGCTGAGTATGGCATCCCTGAGCGCGACTACTTCCATATCGTCACGGAGCACCCCGAGGGCCAGATCTACGCCCAGGATGCCGGGTTGGGTTTTGAGCGGACGTCAAACGTCGTCATGATCCAAATATTCACCCAGGAGGGGCGGAGTGGGGAAGCAAAGCAGTCCTTGTTCGCGGCGATTGCCGACCGACTGGGTGGGGTTGGGGTCGCGGGTGAGGATGTGTTCCTTGGGTATGTCGAAAACACGGCAAGCGACTGGTCCTTTGGCTTTGGCCGCGCCCAGTACGTGACGGGCGAATTGGCGGTTCCGGGCAAGTAGCCTCCGCTGCCGGGCCAAGAGGTGTCGCCGCCGGCGGTCCGCGGAGTGTGTTCTTCCGGAGTGTGCGGGGTCCATACGTTTCGTTGTAAATATGTCAGTACAAACCTTTGACAGGACATTGATTCTGGTGCAGAGTAGTCATGTGGCCCCGCTCACTGAGGGGTGGCAAGGCATTGGGGCCCAGCGCTCAAAGGTTCAGAGTTCACAAAAGAAAGGTCAACGATCACCGTGACCCACGAACTGCTTACGATCGGGCGCATCAGCGTTGATATCTACCCGAACGACATTGGGGTGGACCTGGAAGACGTGACGTCCTTCGGCAAATACCTTGGAGGTTCACCCTCCAACGTGGCCGTTGCTGCCGCACGTCATGGTCGACGTACGGGAATCATCACCCGCACCGGTGACGACGCGTTCGGTAATTACCTTCACCGGGAACTGCAAAAGTTCAATGTGGACGATTCTTTCGTCTTGCCGGTCAAGGAGTACCCCACTGCCGTGACCTTCTGCGCGATCAAACCGCCGGAAGACTTCCCTCTGTACTTCTACGGCCGGTTTCCCACCGCCCCCGACCTGCAGATCAAGGCTGAAGACCTCGATCTTGACGCCATCCGGGACGCCGGGATTTTTTGGTCCACTGTCACCGGCCTCTGCCAGGAACCCAGCCGCAAAGCCCATATCACAGCACACGAGGCCCGCCCCCGCACCGGACTCAAGGAGGGCCAGTTCACCATTCTGGATCTGGATTACCGCCCCATGTTCTGGGCCTCGGAAGCCGAAGCCCGCGCCGAGGTTGCGAAGGTTCTCCCGCACGTGACTGTGGCGATCGGTAACGACAAGGAATGCGCTGTTGCCGTGGGGGAGGGAACGCCTGATGAGCAGGCGGACCGCCTGCTGGCTGCCGGCGTCGAAATCGCCGTCGTAAAACTCGGGCCCGAAGGTGTTATGGCCAAGACCCGTACCGAACGCGTGGTGTCGGCTCCGGTCCCCGTGGAAACCGTCAATGGCCTGGGTGCCGGCGATTCCTTTGGTGGCGCCTTCTGCCACGGGCTGCTGTCCGGCTGGCCGCTGTCAGAGGTCTTGGACTACGCCAACGCTTCCGGTGCGATCGTCGCCTCCCGCCTTTCCTGTGCGGATGCGATGCCGACGCCGGACGAGGTCACCTCGCTGCTGGCAGAGCGTGGCCGGTCCATCCCTGGTGCCACCCTTGCAGCCTCCTCCACTTTTGCAGAAGGAGCAGTGCGTTGAACCTCAACGATGATCCACGCCGTTATGAACACCTGAGCCGGATCAGGCTCGAAGACCCTGAGGCTGTTGCCCGCGCTGCGGCCACCCGCCGCAAGCACCCGGGCCTTCAGCACGATACCCAGAACTTCATCGTCGCTGCCGACCACCCGGCCCGCGGCGCACTGTCCGTAGGTTCGCGGCCGATGGCCATGGCTGATCGCAGGGATCTTCTGGACCGTTTGCAGATCGCTTTGGCGAACCCTGCCGTTGATGGCATTCTCGCCTCTCCGGACATCATGGACGATCTGCTTTTGCTGGGAGCCTTGGAAGGCAAGCTCGTTTTCGGATCCATGAACCGCGGTGGGCTGGCAGGCCTGGTGAACGAGTTCGATGACCGTTTCACCGGCCATACCGCTGCCGCGTTGGAGGCGCTCGGTGCCGACGGCGGCAAAATGCTGACACGGATCTGTCTCGGCGACCCGGACACTGTGGCCACCCTTGAATCCACTGCCAAGGCGATCGATTCTCTGGCCGAACGCAAGCTCATCGCCATGGTGGAGCCGTTCCTTTCAGTACGGGATGCGCACGGAAAGGTCCGCAACGACCTTCGCGCTGACGCCGTGATCAAATCTGTCGGCATCGCCGAAGGCCTTGGCTCCACCAGTGCGTATACCTGGATGAAACTGCCGGTGGTGGCAGAGATGGAACGTGTCATGGCTTCCACCACCATGCCTACCGTGCTGTTGGGTGGCGATCCGGACGGAAGCCAGGAGGAGGTGTTCGCCAGTTGGCAGGCAGCCCTGGCATTGCCCGGCGTTCGGGGCCTCACTGTGGGCAGGACGCTGCTTTACCCGCACGACGGCGATGTGGCCGGTGCCGTTGCGACTGCCGCGTCGTTGCTGAAAACTTCGCCTGTGGTCGCCGCCGCGGATGAGCAGACCATGTCAGACCGTATTCCAGTGAAAGTATCGGAGTAGCTAGCAATGGGTACAGCAACCCGTCGGATGACCGTGGCGCAGGCCGTGGTCGAATTTCTTTCCAAGCAATACACCGTGGACTCCATCAACGGTGTGGACTACCGCGAGCGGCTGATTCCGGGCACGTTCGGCATCTTCGGGCACGGCAACGTTGCCGGTGTTGGCCAGGCGTTGAAGCAGTACCAGGCCGCGGACCCGTCCATCATGCCGTACTACCAAGGCCGGAATGAGCAGGCCCAGGTACATCAGGCTGTTGGCTACGCGCGGCACACCCGTCGCCGGCAGACATTCGCGATCAGCACCTCCATTGGCCCGGGTTCCTCGAACTTGCTGACCGGTGCAGCGTTGGCCACCACCAACCGCCTGCCGGTGCTGCTGCTGCCCAGTGACACTTTCGCCACCCGCGCGGCTGACCCGGTGTTGCAGCAGCTGGAACTCCCGTACGCCTACGACATCACGGTCAATGATGCTTTCCGTCCGTTGTCGAAGTTCTTCGACCGCGTTTCGCGTCCGGAGCAGCTGTTCTCCGCGTTCCACCATGGCCTGCGGGTCCTGACGGACCCGGCGGAGACCGGCGCGGTGACCATTTCGCTGCCGCAGGATGTCCAGGCTGAGGCCTTCGACGTCCCGGAAGAGTTCCTGGCCGCGCGTGAATGGCGGATCCGCCGTCCTGAGGCCGAGGATGACGACATCCGCCGCGCCGTGGAGGCCATCCGCGCCGCCAAGCGCCCGCTGATCATTGCCGGCGGGGGCGTCCTCTACGCTTACGCCAACGACGAACTCGCCAGGTTCGCCGAACTGACAGGCATTCCAGTAGGGAACACCCAGGCCGGCGTCGGCGTCCTGCCGTGGGACCACGCGTCCTCCCTCGGTGCCATCGGTTCAACCGGTACGACGGCGGCCAACGCCTTTGCTGCCGAAGCGGACCTGATCATTGGGATCGGGACACGCTACGAGGACTTCACCACTGCGTCCCGCACGGCGTTCCAGAACCCGGACGTGAAGTTCGTGAACATCAACGTCGCCCCGATCGACGCGTACAAACACGGCACCACGCTGCCGATTGTCGCTGACGCACGCAAGGCACTGGTGAAGCTCAACCAGGCCCTGGGCGGTTACCGCGTCGGTGCCGACCTGGAACAGAAGGTCGCTGCCGAAAAGAAGCGCTGGAACGCGATCGTAGATGAGGCTTTCGAGACCCGTTACACGCCGCTGCCTGCCCAGAACGAGATCATCGGAGCCACCAACAAGGCCATGGATGACCAGGACGTGGTCATTTGCGCCGCCGGTTCCCTGCCGGGGGACCTGCACAAGATGTGGCGGGTCCGGGATCCATTCGGCTACCACGTGGAATACGCGTACTCCTGCATGGGCTACGAAATCCCCGGCGGTTTGGGCGTAAAGCGCGCCGCACTGGCCGAAGCCGCAGCAGGCGGGCCTGAGCGCGACGTCGTCGTCATGGTGGGGGACGGTTCCTACCTGATGATGCACACCGAACTGGTCACCGCCGTCGCCGAACGCATCAAACTGATTGTGGTCCTCATCCAGAACCACGGCTACGCCTCCATCGGTTCCCTCTCCGAGTCGCTCGGATCCCAGCGCTTCGGCACGCAGTACCGCGTCCTGGACAAGGAACAGCACAGCTTCGACGCCGGCGAGAACCTTCCCATCGACCTCGCCACCAACGCCGAATCGCTGGGCGCAAGGGTCATCCGGATCGAACCGGGGGAGAACGTCATCGAAGCCCTCGGCGCTGCCATCAAGGAAGCCAAGGCCGCCCCGGAAACCGGGCCGATCGTGATCCACGTCGAGTCCGATCCTTTGCTGGACGCCCCGAGCTCCGAGTCCTGGTGGGACGTTCCGGTCTCGCAGGTCTCTGATCTCGAATCCACCCAGCAGGCCTACAAGACGTACACCGACCACAAGAACCGCCAGCGCAAACTGCTCGGCTAGTCACAGCCCCGCCTAAAAGCCACAGACTACAAGGAAGTCCGCACATGTCGACGACGACCACACTGACCACCATTCACCACTTCATCAACGGCGCTGAAACCACAGGCGAAGGGGACCGCACCCAGCCGGTCTACAACCCGGCTACCGGCCAGGTTTCGGCTGAACTGCGCCTGGCCAACGAGGCTGACCTGAACACCACAGTTGCCGCGGCCCGCAAGGCCGCGGATTCGTGGGGCGACATTTCCCTGGCCAAGCGCACCGCGGTGTTGTTCAAGTTCCGCGAGCTCGTCGCCGCCCACGTGGACGAACTTGCCGAGCTGATCACCGCCGAGCACGGCAAGGTCCTCTCCGATGCGAAGGGCGAGATCGGCCGCGGCCTGGAAGTCATCGAGTTCGCCTGTGGCATCCCGCAGCTGCTCAAGGGCGACTACTCGGACCAGGTCTCCACCGGCATCGATGTCTTCTCCTTCCGCGAACCCTTGGGCGTGGTTGCAGGTATTACGCCTTTCAACTTCCCCGTCATGGTGCCGTTGTGGATGGCTCCGATGGCCATCGCCACCGGAAATGCCTTCATCCTTAAGCCCTCCGAGCGTGACCCGTCAGCGTCCATGCTGCTGGCCAAACTCTGGAAGCAGGCCGGCCTGCCCGATGGCGTGTTCCAGGTCCTGCACGGCGGCAAGGAAACCGTGGACGGCCTCCTGACCCACCCGGACGTGGACGGCATTTCCTTCGTCGGCTCCACTCCGATCGCCCAGTACGTCCACGAGACCGCCACCAAGCACGGCAAGCGCGTCCAGGCGCTCGGCGGGGCGAAGAACCACGCCATTGTCATGCCCGACGCCGACCTGGACAACGCAGCAGACCACCTCGCTGCTGCCGCTTTCGGTTCTGCGGGGGAGCGCTGCATGGCCATCTCCGTCGCCGTTGCCGTCGGGGACGCCGCGGACCTGATCGTGAAGAAGGTCGAAGAACGCGCTCTGGCCGTGAAGGTCAAGAACGGCACCGAACCCGACGCCGAAATGGGCCCGGTGATTACCCCGGCGTCCAAGGAACGCATCGTCAAGATCGTCACGGAAGCCGAAACCGCCGGCGCTGCCATGGTGGTGGACGGCCGCGATCTGGTGGTCCCCGGCCACGAAGACGGTTTCTGGGTGGGTCCCACCGTGATTGACCACGTCAAGACCGAAATGACCGCCTACACCGAGGAAATCTTCGGCCCCGTCCTGGTCGTAGTCCGCGTCGCAGACCTCGAAGAGGGCATCGCGCTGATCAATTCCAACCCCTACGGCAACGGGACCGCGATCTTCACCTCTTCGGGTGCACATGCCCGCAAGTTCCAGCGCTCCGTGACCGTAGGCATGGTCGGCATCAACGTGCCCCTTCCCGTCCCCGTGGCCTACCACTCCTTCGGCGGCTGGAAGAACTCCCTCTTCGGCGACAAGCACATCTACGGCCCCGAGGGCGTCTCCTTCTACACCCGTGGCAAAGTCATCACCTCACGCTGGCCCGAACCCACCCACGCCTCCGGCGCCTCGTACAACTTCCCCTCCAACTGAACCTATCCCCACCGCCGCGAAGGAAGACAACGCCGTCATGACTGATGTCGAGAACAAGCTGATCATCGGTACCGCCCCCGATTCCTGGGGCGTATGGTTCGCAGATGACCCCCAGCAAACGCCATGGGAGCGATTCCTGGATGAAGTAGCGGAGTCCGGCTACAAGTGGATTGAATTGGGTCCGTATGGCTATTTGCCCGACGACCCCACCCGGCTGGCTGAGGAACTGAAGCAGCGCGACCTCAAAGTCACGGCGGGCACGGTCTTCACGGCGTTCCACCGCGGTGCGGCGCAGTACGACCAGGCGTGGGAACCGGCCCGCAAGGTGGCCGAACTCACGGCCGCCCTGGGCGGTGAACACATCGTGGTCATCCCCGCGATGTGGCGCGACGACGTCACCGGCGAAGCTGTGGAGAACGGCGAACTGACAGATGAGCAATGGGCTGACCTGTTCGCAGGCCACAACCGTATGGGCAAGGTCCTCCTGGAGGACTTCGGGCTGCATCAACAGTTCCACTCCCACGCCGACTCCCACGTTGGAGCCCAGCAGGACATCGAGACCCTTCTGGCTGCCACGGATCCGCGGTACCTGAACCTCTGCCTGGACACTGGGCACGCGGAGTACTGCGGCGCGTCCAGCCTGGAACTCATCAAGAACTATCCTGACCGCATTGGATACCTGCATCTGAAGCAGATCAATGCTGAGGTCCTCGCCGAGGTCAACGAAAAGAACATGACCTGGGCAGCCGCCAACCTGGCCGGTGTGATGACCGAGCCGCCGAACGGCCTCCCCGATTTGCGCGCCGTCATCGAAGCGGTCGAGGCACTCAACCGGCCGATCTTCGGCATCGTGGAACAGGACATGTACCCGGTAGCCTTCGACGTACCCATGCCGATCGCCAAGCGAACCCGCAATTACCTGCTGTCCTGCGGATCCCGTACCAGGGTCCAGTAACACTGCCAGCAACAGCCAGCCAGAAGAACTTCACGAAGGACAAATACAGTGACCAAGACTCTCCGCGTTGCCGTCATCGGTGCGGGCCGCATGGGTGCGGACCACATCAAGCGCCTCAGCACCCGCATCCACGGCGCTGAAGTTGCCGCCGTCGTCGACGTCGACCTTGCCCGGGCGCAGGCCGCCGTCGAGGGCATCAGTGGCGCCGTCGCGCTGTCCAGCGCCGATGAGGCCCTGAACAACGGCGACGTGAATGCCGTCCTGATCGCGACCCCCGGCTTCCTTCACGAGGAAATCCTGTACAAGGCTTTGGAGAAAGACTTCCCGATTCTCTGCGAGAAGCCCCTGACGCCGGACGCCGAAAGTGCGTGGAAGATTGTCCAGGCTGAACAGGCGTTGGGCCACAAACGTATCCAAGTGGGTTTCATGCGCCGCTTCGATGCCGAGTACTCGGCGTTGGGTGCGATCATTCGCAACAACGAATTGGGGGAGCTGTTGATGTTGCACCACCAGCACCGCAACCCGAGTACGCCCGAGGGCTTCACCAACGAGATGCTGATCAACGACTCCGTGGTCCACGAGTTCGACGCGATCCGCTACTTCACCGGTGAGGAAGTCACCTCCGTGCAGGTCCGTCTGGGTAAGGCGACACGCAATGCACCGAACGGCCAGCATGACCCCCAGCACGTACTGCTGGAGACGGAGTCAGGTGTGTTGGCCGACGTCGAAATCTATGTCAACGCAAAGTTCGGTTACCAGGTGGCCACGCAGGCGTCCTTCGAAGACGGGATCGTCAGCATCGGTGGCGACAACGGCCCCTACGTTCAAAGCGCCGGCAAGTGGGGCGGCAACGTCACGCCCGGCTTCGAGGACCGTTTCGGAGCAGCGTACGACGTCGAGGTGCAGGCTTGGGTGGACGCCGCCCTTCGCGGCGACATCGGCGGTCCAACCGCCTGGGACGGTTATGCCACCGCTGCTTGCTGCGAAGCAGGCGTCGAGGCCCAGAAGTCCGGCGAAAAGGTCAAAGTCCGGCTGAACACCAAACCGGATCTTTACAAGTAGGGGATGGGCCATGAAAATCGCACTTGATCCCACGCCGTTCCACCACAGCCACAGCTTGTTGGAGTTTCCCCGGGTAGCTGCAGACCTTGGCTACAAGTACCTGCAGATGACACCGCACGCGGACCTCATCCCATTCTTCAACCACCCCAAGGCAGACGACGAACTGGTGGCCAAGCTGAAAGCAGCGTGTAAGGACGCCGGCGTTGAAATCGCGTCTGTCCTGCCCGTTCTTCGCTGGTCGGGGCCGGACGAGGATGCCCGGGAGGCAGCCGTTCGCTACTGGAAGCGTGCCATCCAGATCGCGGTTGACTTGGGCGTCCAGACCATGAACACCGAGTTCAGCGGCCGTCCTGAGAGGGCCGAGGAATCCGAGCGCGCGTTCTACCGCTCCATGGAAGAGCTGTTGCCGATCATTGAACGCGAGGACATGGACGTGCTCATCGATCCGCACCCTGATGACTTTGTGGAAGACGGGCTGGCAGCCCTGCGCGTCATTCGGGGCGTCAACTCGCCGAACATCGGGATGGTTTACGTTGCCTCGCACACGTTCCACATGGGAAACAAGCCGTTGGAGATCATGCGGGCGGCGGGGGACAAGCTTCGCTTGGTGCACGTCTCCGACACCATGAACCACCACGCCTCCCACGGCCTCCGCTACATCACCAACCCGCCCGGCAATGCCGTCCGCGTTCACCAGCACCTCAAGATCGGCGATGGTGACGTGAACTGGGACGAGTTCTTTGGCGGTCTGAAGGAGATCGGGTTCCTGGACAAGGAGAACACCGTAATGGTCTCCTCGGTCTTCGCCGAGGATGAGAACGGGGAAGATGTTTCCCGCTACCAGCTCAAGACAATGGTGGACTATGTTGCCCGGACAAACTGAGGAGCGGTAGCGAGGAAAGGAAACCATGACCAAGTCTTCTTCCATCGAGACCGACACTGGTCGGACAGCTGCCCCTCCCGCCACTTCCGGGAAGACCGGCAAGCCGTCTGATCCAAAGAAATTCCTCCGCAAGGTAGCGCTGTTCTCCACGTTCGGTGGACTGCTGTTCGGCTATGACACCGGCGTGATCAATGGTGCTTTGCCGTTCATGCAGAAAGACCTCGGCCTGACACCGCTGACCGAGGGCCTTGTCACCTCAACGCTGCTGTTCGGCGCGGCATTTGGCGCGATCAGCGCGGGCCGGTTGTCTGACCGGTTTGGAAGGCGCAGGACGATCATGGGCCTGGCCCTGGTCTTCGCCTTTGCCACCGTGGGTTGCTCGCTGGCGCCAAGCACGGAGCTCCTGGTCCTTGCCCGTACAGTCCTGGGTCTCGCCGTCGGCGGTGCATCGGTCATCGTTCCCGTGTATCTGGCCGAAATGTCGCCGGCTGCCCAGCGCGGCAGGATCGTCACGCAGAACGAGCTCATGATCGTCACCGGCCAGTTCCTGGCCTTTACTTCCAACGCGGTGCTGGGAAACCTGTTCCCTGAAGAGATGCACGTGTGGCGCTGGATGCTGGTGATTGCCACGCTTCCCGCCGTGATTCTATGGTTCGGCATGCTCGTCCTGCCGGAGAGCCCACGCTGGCTGGCGTCAGCCGGTCGATTCGGCGAAGTCCTGGAAGTTCTGCGCTCGACAAGGAGTGCAGGGGATGTCGGGGCTGAGTTCGACGAAGTGCGCCAGGCGGCCAGGGAGGACTATCAGTCCAAGCTCGGCACGTTCAAGGATCTCGCCGTCCCCTGGATACGCAGGATCTTCGTGGTCGGTCTTGGCATGGCCATCATCAACCAGATCAGCGGCGTCAATGCCATCATGTATTACGGGACCACCATCTTGTCCTCATCCGGTTTTGGGGACCAAGGGGCCCTGATTGCCAACGTCCTCAACGGCATGACGTCCGTAGCAGCCGTCATCGTAGGCATGTATTTGATGACGCGGGTGCGCCGGAAGCCCATGCTCATTGTGGGGTTGATGGGGACGGCGTCATCACTGACTGCCATTGCGCTTATCTCCCTTGCCTTGCCGGAAAGTACGTTGCGTGGCTACTTGGTGTTGCTGTTCATGGTGACATTCCTTGCTTCCATGCAGGGATGTATTGGAACCGTGACGTGGCTGACCATGTCCGAGATCTTCCCGATGCACGTCCGTGGCATCGGTATGGGTATCTGCGTCTTTGTCTTGTGGATGATCAACTTCCTGATCGGCTTCTTTTTCCCTCAGTTGGTCTCGTTGATGGGAGTCTCCGCGACATTCTTTATCTTCGTGGCGCTGCAGTTGTGCGCCATTGTGTGGGTCAAGCGCACTGTTCCGGAGACCAAAGGCAAGTCCCTTGAGGAACTGGAGCACCTTTTCAAAGAGAAAGCCGGCGTAAGCGGCTGACTGGCAGCATTGCTGTCCTCCGAGGCTGTGCTTGTTGCCAGCCAGGCGGAAAACGCCCGACGCCGGCAGGCATCGGGCGTTTTCTGCGCTTGGAGCAGGGCCTCTTCAGAGTGCAACCACAACATTCTCCAGCGCGCTACGGGCGGGCCGCGTCAAGGACTTCGAGGGTATGGATCCCTTCTGACGCCGGAACTGGTTGGGGTGCCTTCGCCACGGATTGCCCCTGCGAATTCTGTGTAGAAGCCGGCGTAGTTTTCCTGCGCAGACGGGACGAGCCCATGCTGGCCCTGCGCGCGCCATAGCTCACCCGGCTCGCCTGATGCCAACACCGTGGCGAGCGTCAGGATGTCCGCATCCCAGCGGCGGTTATGGAAGTTGCCGCTTCCCCCTGTTCCGCAGCCGACAATGCCAATGCGCATATCTTTCCTCCTGTCGGTGTCCCAGGGGAAAAGATGAGGGGGACGGCGCGTTGGCGCTGTCCCCCTCAGGGTCGGGATGTCATGCCCGACAGTTCAAAGCCGTCTAGCCTTGGGCAGGCTTCAAGGAAGCTGAAAGAGCCGAATCTGCGTCCAGCAGAACTTGGGCTGCCACCTGCAATCCTTCGATCCGGCCGAGGGAGACGTCTTCATGCTCGATGTTGACCAGCATCTCAGGGTCCACCTCATGCAGTGCGCGGAGGAACTCTGTCCAGAACCCCGTATCGTGTCCCCGGCCCAGGGCCACGAAGTCCCACGCGGAATTTTTCGGCCATTCGTTGGCCCATTCGTCCCCGCCGAGGTTGGTGCGGTTCTCCTCTGGGGAAAGCCGACGGAAGCTGTTGTCCAGTACGCCGTAGAGTGCAGCATTCTCCGTGTTGACGCGGACATCCTTGGCGGCTGCCTGGAACACCAGCGGCCCCAGTTCGCGGACTACAGCGACCGGGTCCATCTGCTGCCAAAACAGGTGGGAAGCGTCCAGCTCGACCCCGACGTGCGTGGCGCCCGTGAGCTCAATCAGTTTGTGGACGTCCGCGGTGTTGAAGACGATGTTCTGCGGGTGCAGTTCCAAGGCCACTTTTACCCCATGGTCCGCAGCAAGGCGGTCGGTTTCCTTCCAGAATTCCGCGGCGACGCCCCACTGATAGTCGAGTACATCCAGTGCTGCGGAATTCCAAGCGTTGACCACCCAGTTGACCGTTGTGGCTCCGGGCTCACCGCCGGGCAGACCGGACATCGTCACCACGCGGTTCTGTCCCAGGCGTTCGGCCAAACGGATCGAGCGGCGGATGTCTTCGGCATGCTTCTCACCGATTTCGCGCTTGGGGTGCAGCGGGTTGCCGTTGCAGTTCAACCCTGCAATGGAAACCCCGGTTCCCTCGAAAATTCCGAGGTAATCGTCACGGGCGGCATCACTCTGAAGGATCTCGTCAAAAGTTGGGACGTGCACGGCAGGCAGGAAACCGCCGGTGTTGATTTCAATTCCCGTAAGTCCCAGATCCGCAATGACCTTCAAAGCCTCCGGCAGGGGACGGTCATGGAGAATCGCGTTGTAGACGCCGAGCTTCATAGCTGGATCTTCTTTCCGTTGTTCAGGGCGGATTCGGTAACGGCGCCGAGAAGTTCCATGTTGCGTACGCCGTCTTCGAACGTGGCGCAGCGGGGCAGTGATGCTTCATCGCTGAGCCCTGCCACTTCTTCAAGGAACGCGCGGGCCTGGTAACCGAACGCATCGTTCTGGCCGAAGCCGACCTCCGGAGCGTCCATGGCCAGCCCGCCAGTGATGTAGGGGTGGCCTGGGCCGAGGATGACTTGGCGGTAGCCATTCTCGTTGCCGGACCCGTCGGTGAGGAACAGCTGGATTTCGCTGGGGCGGCGCTGGTCGAACTTTGCTGCGCCGTTTTCGCAGAAGACCTCAAACTGGAGGCTGTTGGCGTGTCCTGCGGCGACGCGGGAGACCTCGAAGCTGCCGGCGCCGTTGGCGAACTCTGCGTTGAAGGCTGCATAGTCGTCGTTCTCGACGGCCTCGAAGGTGTCGCTGACGGCAACGTGGTCATGACCCATGACGGCGCTCAGCGGCAGGGGCCGCTTGTCGATCGCGGTGGTCAGGCGGCCGCCGCTGATGGATTTGATGTCGCCGCAGAGGAATTCGGCAACATAGGTCAGGTGGCTTCCGACGTCGGCCAGCGCGCCGGAACCGGGGCCGCCCTTATAGCGCCAGCTCATGGGGGCGGAGGGGCTGAAGCCGTAGTCGGTCCAGTACCGGCCGCTGAAGTGCAGGACGTTGCCAAGAACACCGTTCTGAATGAGGTCCCGGATATAGGCAATGCCCGGGGTGCGGCGGAAGGTGAAGCCGATTCGGGCCAGGTTTCCGCGGCTCTCGGCAGCCCGCGCAGCTTCGGCCATGGCGCGAGCGTCCTCCAACGAATCGCTGAGGGGCTTCTCACACAGCACGTGCTTGCCGGCGGCCAGGAGGCCTTCAACTACCTCGCGATGGAGCGAGTTGGCAATGACCACGCTGACGACGTCAATATCGTCTGCTTCGGCGATGGCCTGCCACGAGGTGTCATGGCGCTCGTAGCCAAAGCGGCGGGCAGCAAGTGAGCCGAATTCGGCGTTGACGTCACCTATGGAAACCAATCGGATCTGCGGCAACACCGGGCTGTAGAGGGTAGACGCTGTCCGGTAGGCCGCCGCGTGGGCCTTACCGGCCATACCTGCGCCGATAACCGCGACACCAAGGCTGTCAGCCATGATTTCTCCTTTGAAATTCAGCCGTGGCGGGAGGCTCAACGGCATTTTGTAGCGCTACAATTTTGTATGCTGACTTTGAGCGTAACTATGTCTATATGTCCTGTCAATCATTGCCTGTGCCGTGACCAGGCCCGTGGGGGATATGCCTCATGACTCCACGCATACCCCAGGCTCGACGACCAACCATTTACGATGTCGCAAAGTCGGCCGGCGTCTCGCCGTCGCTCGTTTCGCTGGTCCTGCAGAACCCTGATCGGGTCAGTGACAAGCGCCGCGAGGCGGTCCGGAATGCCATTGCGGAGCTGGGATACCGTCCCAGTCGGGCGGCGACCACGCTCGCGAGCAACCGGACTAAAAGTATCGGGCTCGTCATCGACGACTACCGCAACCTATGGTTTGTTGACCTGCTGCGCGGGATGGAATCCGTCCTGACGGAACCGGGCTTCCAGGTCATGCTCGCTGACTCGCGTCCGGGTGAAAACCGCATCAAGGAGGCCGCGGATGGCTTGCTGGCGATGCACGTTGATGGGTTGGTCATTGCGGCGGAACCTGGGGGCACTGCGCTGGGCGGCGCCGAGGTTCCCACCGTCGTGGCTGGGTGGCGTCATGGCGTGCCGGAGGCGGTAAGCCTGATAACCAACGATGACGATGGTGGCGGCGCCATGGCCGCGGACCACCTGATGCGCCTTGGGCATCGCAGCATCGGACACCTTTCGGGAACTGGTGGCGCCGCTGCCCACAGAAGGGATGGTTTTCAGTGGCGTACCCGCCAGGCCGGCATGGATCCGGTGATTGTGGGGGAGGAGGGAGGTACCTCGGAAGAGGACGGCTACGCCTCCGCTTGCTGGCTTTTGGACCATCATCCCGGCATTACAGCGATTTTCGCTGCCAATGACACCATGGCGCTGGGCGCCCTCGGCGCCATAAAGTCCCGCGGCCTGACGGTGCCGGAGGATATTTCGTTGGTCGGTTATGACAATTCGTCCTTGGCGAAGTCGCGCTTTTTGGAGCTGACGTCCGTGGACAACCGCAGCGACATGGTGGGCATGGCGGTGGCGCGGGCGCTGCTGGATCGAATCCAAGGCAACCCGGCGGGTTCCCACAGGAAGTTGATCGAGCCAGCTTTGGTTATCCGGGGAACAACCGCTGTCCCCGCGGCGGGCAGGCAATAAAACCAGCGGCGGCTACGTCCAAACATACTAATGTCAGGACAAACTATTGACATTCGTGAGCCAAATCACCATGATCAAACGTAGACGGTGCTCCGGAGGCTGCAAGGTGGCGGCCCGGGCCTGGGATCAAAGGAGATTATGGTGACTGGTTTTTCGTGGCGCAAAGCAGCACTGGTTGCGGCAGTTGTGCCGATGGTGGCTCTGAGTGCTTGTTCGAGTACCGGCGGGAGGGCTCCCGAGGCTGGCTCCGCCGGTGGGGGAGGCCAGGTGGCCACTACGGAGCGGATGAAGATTGCGTTGATTGCCCACGCACCCGCGGGTGACACCTTCTGGGACACCGTACGGAAAGGTGCTGAGGAAGCCGCGGCGAAGGACAATGTGGAGCTCCTGTACACCTCCGATCCGGAGGCCGGCCGGCAGGCGCAGCTCATTGAGCAGGCTGTGGATCAGAAGGTTGACGGCATCGCCGTAACGCTTGCCACCCCGGATGCATTAAAAGATGCCTTGAAGAAGGCAGCGGACGCCGGCATTCCGATCGTCAGCTTCAATGCGGGGGAGGCGGCCTCCGCGCAGCTTGGAGCGTTTACGCACTTTGGTTCAAATGAAAAGCTCGCCGGTGAGGCAGTGGGTTCGCGCCTGGCAGAGGGCGGATACAAGCACCCGGTATGCGTCATCCAGGCGCAAGGGCACGTAGGACTGGAAGCCCGGTGCGCAGGTGTTAAGGCAAAAGTCCCTGGGACGGAGATCCTCTACGTCAATGGAGCTGACATGACATCGGTGGAGTCAACGGCCACTGCAAAACTGCAGGCCTCCAAGGATGCCGACGTCATCATCGGCCTCGGTGCGCCCATCACCCTGACACTGTTGAAATCAGTCAGCACGGCCGGGAGTTCGGCAAAGGTCGCGAGCTTCGATCTCAATAAGGAACTCGCCCAAAAGGTTGCCGATGGCAGCGTCCTGTTCACTGTGGACCAGCAGCCGTGGCTCCAGGGTTACGGGGCCGTGGATGCGCTGTGGCAGAACAAGCGTGGCGGTTTCAAAGTCGGCGGCGGGCAGTCAGTGCTCACGGGACCTGCCATCGTTGATCAGTCCAACGCTGCCGACGTCCTGAAGTTCGCTGAACAGGGTATCCGCTAACAGCCAGCTGGCCGGGCCGGCCCAACGGCCGGCCCGGCAACAAGGAGAATTATCATGACCATCACTCAAAAGCTCACTCCTCCCGCCCTTGATGAGCGGGTCGCCCGCCGCAGCCCACTGCAGAAGATGCTCGGCCGGCCAGAGGTGGGTGCCCTCGTCGGTGCCATCGTACTTTTTATCTTCTTTGCTTTGGTCTCCCCGACGTTCACCCAACCCAACGCCCTCGCCACCGTGCTGTACGGAAGCTCAACCATCGGAATCATGGCCGTTGGTGTCTCACTTCTGATGATCGGTGGAGAGTTCGACCTTTCCACAGGCGTCGCTGTGATCTCGTCGGCCCTGACTGCCTCGATGTTCAGCTGGTACTTCAGCACCAATGTCTGGGTCGGTGTGATCCTGGCCTTGGTGGTGTCACTGGCCATAGGTTTCATCAACGGGTGGATCCTCATGAAGACCAAGCTCCCCAGCTTCATCGTCACCCTCGCAACGTTCCTGATGCTGACCGGCTTGAACCTGGGTTTGACCCGGTTGATCGGTGGCTCTGTCTCCTCACCGTCCATCTCGAACATGGACGGCTTCGACACCGCACGCGGGGTCTTCGCTTCGTCGGTGAACATCGCGGGCATCGACGTCAAGATCACAGTGTTCATCTGGATCGCCCTCGTAGCGGTCGCCACCTGGGTTCTCATGCGGACCCGGGTAGGGAACTGGATCTTCGCAGTCGGAGGCGACGCGAATGCCGCCCGGGCTGTCGGCGTTCCGGTCAAGGCCACCAAGATTGGGCTGTTCATGGGCGTTGGCTTCTGCGGGTGGATCCTGGGCATGCACAACCTCTTCGCTTTCGACACGGTGCAGTCCGGCGAAGGCGTGGGCAATGAGTTTCTCTACATCATCGCCGCAGTCATCGGTGGGTGCCTTCTGACGGGTGGCTACGGTTCAGCGGTCGGCGGTGCCATCGGCGCGTTTATCTTCGGCATGGCCAACAAGGGAATTGTGTACGCACAGTGGAACCCGGACTGGTTCAAGTTCTTCCTGGGCCTGATGCTGTTGCTCGCCACCATCGTCAACCTCATCGTCAAGCGCCGCGCGGAACTCAAGTAAGGGGCCAAGGAAATGAATGCAAAAGCAATCGACCAGGAAACACTGCTTAAGAACGAAAGCGACCCCCTGACCCATACACCTGTCCACCTTCTCTCCCTTGAGGGAGTGGGCAAACACTACGGCAACATCATCGCGCTGAGTGACGTCACCATGGCCGTGGACAACGGCCGAGTGACCTGTGTGCTGGGCGATAACGGCGCGGGCAAGTCAACGCTGATCAAAATCATCGCGGGCCTCCACCAGCACGATGAAGGCCTGCTCAACATCATGGGGGAGGAGCGAAAGTTCGGTTCACCCCGTGATGCCTTGGATGCGGGTATCGCAACTGTTTACCAAGACCTTGCAGTGGTTCCGTTGATGCCGATCTGGCGGAACTTCTTCCTCGGCTCGGAGCTAACCAAGGGCTTCGGACCGTTCAAGAGCATGGATGTTGAACAGATGAAGGCCATCACGCTCAAGGAACTGGCCGAGATGGGCATTGACTTGCGCGATGTGGAGCAGCCCATTGGGCAGCTTTCCGGCGGCGAACGCCAGTGTGTCGCGATTGCCCGTGCCGTGTACTTTGGCGCCAAAGTCCTCATTCTGGACGAACCCACGGCGGCGTTGGGCGTCAAACAGTCAGGTGTGGTTCTGCGCTACATCCTCCAGGCCCGCGACCGCGGCTTGGGCGTTATCTTCATCACCCATAACCCGCACCACGCCTTCCCCGTGGGTGATCGGTTCCTGCTGCTCAAACGCGGCAAATCGATTGGCTACTACGACAAGAAGGACATCACCCTGGACGAGCTGACAGCCCAGATGGCCGGCGGTGCAGAGCTTGCCGAACTCGCCCACGAGCTGGAGCAGTTGGGGGGCCATGGCGATGTGGTCGAAGCGGTCAAGGCCGAGGTTGCCGACGTCGACGACACTGTGAACGCGGGCGGTCCGAAACACGCCTGACGCGAGCAGGAGGCGGGGTGTTCCGGAGCTTGTTCCGGAGCACCCCGCGTCGCTGTGCACTCCATCCAGGCGGGACTCACGTCATACATCAGAAGGGAACACCATGCCGATCCGTGTAGGCGTCATTGGCGCCGGAATCATGGGCGCGGACCACATCAGGAACCTCTCCACCACCGTCGGCGGAGCCGAAGTCACTTTTGTGGCAGATCTCGACGCCGAACGCGCCGCCGCGGCGGCGCCGGCTTCAGCGCGCGTCACTACTGACCCGTCAGAACTGATCAATTCCAGTGTGGTGGACGCCGTGGTAGTCGCCTCGCACGATTCCACCCACGCCGGTTTGGTCTTGGAGTGCTTCGATGCGATGACTCCGGTGCTGTGCGAGAAGCCGCTGGCACCGACGCTTTTGGAAAGCCTGGAAGTGGTGGCTGCTGACGCCGACATGGTTGCCGCAACGGGAACCTCGCTTCTTTCCCTTGGTTTTATGAGGCGTTTTGACCCTGGCTACGTGGCACTCCGGAAAACCGTGCAGGAGAGGTCGCAAGGGGAGCCCTTGATGGTTCATTGCATCAGTCGCAATGCTTCCGCAGCACCCGGAACCACTTCGGAATCCGCCATTACCAATTCAGCGATTCACGAGCTGGATATCATTCCCTGGCTCTTGGACTCGCCCATTGCAGAAGTGTCGTGGCAGGCAGGAAAGTGCACCCGAAATGCAGGAGACGGGCTTCAGGATCCGTCGTTCATGACACTTCGTACCGCAGATGGAACACTCACTACTTTGGAGTTGTACCTCAATGCCCGGTACGGCTACACCACACGCTGTGAGGTGGTCTCCGAGCTGGGAACTACGGCATTGGGGGATACTTCCCTGCTCGGTATGGAACAGGACGGAACAAAGCAGCAGGCCATTCCGCCTGACTGGCGTCCCCGGTTCGCCGATGCGTACCGGATCCAGTTGCAGGCCTGGATCTCCGCACTTGCCACCGGAGGGAAGCCTCCGCTGGCCGGCGCGCAGGAAGGACTCAACGCAGCACTCGTTGCGCAGGCAATGATCCAGTCACTGCACCACGACGGTGCCTCTACGAAAGTCAGCTATTCATGAGGCCTGCTTTGCTGCCACAGTCCCGTGTCCCGGAATCCCGGGATGCTCCGGCCTTTCGCTGGGGCATCATGGGACCGGGGTGGATCGCCGAACGGTTCACGGAATCTGTCCAGGCGCATACCGGGCAGGTGATAACCGCCGTCGGATCCCGTTCGCTAAGCCGGTCAAAAGCCTTTGCGGAGGCATTCAACATACCAGCCGCCTATGGCAGCTATGAGGAACTTGCCGCAGCTCCGGACGTGGACATTATCTACGTCTGTACGCCCCACACCGTGCATCACGCGTCAGCGGTATTGGCGATCGACGCCGGCAAGCATGTACTGATCGAAAAGCCCCTGGGGCTCAATGCCCGCGAAGCGAAGGACATTGCTGCGCGGGCAGGGGCCGCGGGAGTGTTTGCCGCCGAAGCCATGTGGACCTTCTTCCTGCCGAAGTTCGATGTGATCAGGCAACTCCTGGAGGCCGGAACGCTGGGTACCATCACCACTGTTGTTGCCGAGTATGGTGAGCACTTCGATCCCGCGCACCGCATTTTTAATCCCGAACTGGCCGGAGGCCCACTTCTTGACCTCGGGACGTACCCGCTTGCACTGGTCACGGAGGTTTTGGGCAGTCCGCTCCGGCTTCACGCATTGGGGCAGCCCCACATGACAGGGGTCAATGCCCAATTATCAGCCATCATGTCGTTCGACGGCGGCGCGCAGGCAACCGTGAACACCCACCTGCACAATTTCACACCCACGGCAGCCACGATTGTGGGAACCCTGGCGACTCTGGTGATTGAAGGCCCCTTTAATATGCCGGGCGCGTTCGAAGTCAGATTTCCCGAGGGGCACCGGCTTCGTTACAACGAAGCACGAGGCGGACATTTCGAAGGCCTGCACTACGAGGCTGCAGCCGTGGCCCGCACCATTGCCGAGGGTGGCCTGCAGGCGGGCCAACGAATGCTCGCAGATTCCATTCGCACACTTGAAGTTGCTGACGGGATCCGCCGCCAGGTGGGAATCGTGTTCCCTGGCGAAGGCGACATGACGGCTCAGCCCACCCGATCCTTTAGCAGTACTTTCCCGGAAGGAACATCATGAAAGACATCATTCTCGGCTTGGTCGGCGTGGGACGCATCGGCGTCATGCACGCGAACAACATCACTGCCTTGAACGCGGACCTCAGTAACAAAGGTGTCAACGTGCGGCTTCGCCTCACTGACGTTGCATCTGACCACGCGAGGACGGTCGCGGCGGACCTCGGCGCTGAATTTGTGCCGACTGTCCCGGAACTCGTCGCGTCCGGACTGGACGGCCTGGTCATAGCCACTGGAACAGGGACACACGCCGAGCTCATTCGGGCGGGCGTGGACGCCGGCATTCCGGTCTTCTGCGAGAAGCCGGTGGCAATGAACGTGGCTGATGCGCTTCCGGTGCTGGACTACGTCAGGGACAAAAACGGCGTGGTGCAGATCGGCCATCAACGCCGGTTCGACGCGGGCTACCTCGAAGCTCAACGCGCCTACCAGGCCGGAGAACTGGGGTGGATCCATTCGTTGCGTGCCGTTACCTGCGATATGACCCCGCCGCCAGTGGAGTTCCTGGCGACATCCGGCGGTCTGTTCCGCGACTGCTCGGTTCACGATTTCGACATCCTCCGCTGGCTGACAGGGCGGGAAATCGTTGAGGTGTATGCCAAGGGTTCCAACAACGGTGATCCCGCCATTGGTGCTGTGGGCGATGTGGACACGGCACTTGCCGTGGTTACCTTCGACGACGGCACCATGGGAACAGTCTCGGCAAGCCGCTACAACGGGGCGGGCCACGACGTCCGCCTGGAGATCCAGGGTTCCAACAAATCAGTCATGGTGGGCTTGGACGCGAAGACTGCCATGGTTTCGGCTGAACCGGGTGTCAACTTCCCGGCGGGGAATCCGCACCAGACCTTTGCCGAGCGCTTCGAGGCGGCATACCGCACCGAAGTGGCGGCATTCGTTGAGTTGATTCTGGGGGAGCGGGAGAACCCGTGCACGCCTGAAGATGCCGTAGCAGCATCCCGGGTGGCAGACGCGGCCCAGGAATCGTTGGTCACCGGATCGCCGGTAAAGGTGGCCTTGACAGTCACGTTCTGACGAACGAAAAGCCTCCTCCAGGATCCAAAGGATTCTGGAGGAGGCTTTCTCTTTGCAGCGAAAGGCCATCGGCCGGATCAAACCCCGAACGGAAGCCGTGGGTCGATGTCCTGGCCGTCCCAGCTCTGCCGGACCCAGCCATGGTGGGGGTCGTCGCTGATGAGCCATTCCCGGACCGGTCCGGGACCAGCCATCACGTTGAGGTAATACATGTCATAGCCAGGTGCCGCCATGGCGGGGCCATGCCAGCCGTAGGGAACCAGGACTACGTCACCCGTGCGGACCTCTGCCGAAACATCAATGGGGCGCTCATCAGAGGCATATACCCGCTGGTAGCCAATGGCATCCGCGTCGGAAGGAGCGCCGGAGCCGGCGGCAACCTGGGTCTCGAAATAGTAGATTTCCTCGAGGTGCGTTTCTCCGTCCTTCTCCTCATCATGCTTATGCGGGGGATAGGAGGACCAGTTGCCGGCAGGGGTGATGACCTCGCAGACAATAAAACGGTCTGCTTCCAGGGCAGCCGGTGTCCCGAAATTGTGGACTTGCCGTGAGCAATTGCCGGCTCCACGCAATTCAACCGGCGTCTCAGCAGCTGTTACCAGTCGCGTTGGGTGGGAGGCTTGTGCCGGGGCAGTGGCGACAGCGACGCGACCGCCGTCGGACGAACTGATGGTGACTGCTTTGCCTATGCCTGAATACAAGACGTCAGTGGGACCGTTGAATACGGATGATCGTCCCCCAAGGGGGTGTTCGACGCCGTCCACTGTGACAGTGAATGATCCGTTGAGGGGAACCACAATCCGTTCCTCACTCACCGCTGGAAGTTCGACGGCGGCGCCCGCGGCGAGCGTCGCGACCTTCAGTCCCGTATGGGCCCAGCCGTCCACCACCGTTGCGGAGTCGGAGGTTCCGAGTGAAATATCCCAGTCGCCGTCTGCGGCGGTGCCCAGGGGGTAGACCCAATTGGTCATGGCAGGGGAGTCCTTTGCGTTTAGCGCTGTACGAGGGTCATTTCAAAGCTGTAGGAATCGGCGCGGTACACGTGATGGCCGGTTTCGACCCGTCGCCCGGTGTCGTCTACCGCGGTACGTTCCATGGTGACCAAAGCAGAGTTGACGTCGGTTTCAAGAAGGGGTGCCTGGTAGTCATTGGCGATCATTGCGCCGATCCGCTGCGTGGCCAAGCGGAAGTTCACACCACCCCTGCGCAGAATCGCATAGAGGCCCTCGGCCGCAAGCATGGCTTCGTCCATAGTGGCGATGTCGTCGCGAACCCAGTTCTCCATCAACGCCAATGGCTTACCGCCCACTTTGCGTAGGCGGGTGAAGTGGTAAACCTTGGAACCGGCCGGGAGTTGCAGAGTTGCCAGAGTTGGCGCGTCAGCCTCCATGTGGGAGAAACTCAGTACTTCCGTGGTGGGTTTCTTGCCGTTGTTGGTGAGGTCGTCAAACAGGCTTGAGAGCTCCAGCGGCCGACGAACCTGACTGGAGACCACCTGGGTTCCGACGCCGCGTTTGCGGACCAGAAGGCCGGAACGGACCAGTTCATCCATGGCTTTACGCATGGTGGGCCGGGACAGGTTGAGCTGTGCTGCGAGGTCAATCTCGTTATCCAGCCGACTTCCGGGCTCCAGGAGGCCGCTGTGGATCGCGGCTTCGATGCCTTGGACAACCTGATGGTAAAGGGGCACGGGGGAGGATCGGTCGATGTTCAGGCCAAGTTGATTCGCCACTGAATGTTCCCCGCGTTCCCGGCTCAACTCCGCTCCGCCACTACGTACGACGCGCCGAGTATGTCACCCTTTGTTCTTTTGATAGGACATGCTTTCGTTTTTTCGATACTAGCAGGAGTGCAGCAAGGGTCAAGTGCAGCGAAGACGGTTGGTTTCCCTGACTCGGCGCCGCAGAATGTCCTGACGTCAGCCCAATGCTGGCCGCACGAGTGCGAAGTTCGGCGTGAACGGGGAGGACCTCATTCACCTTACTTTACATAATGTAGATTATCGGCGTTCTAGAAAGGTATCAGGAAGGGGTGAGGGTCCTGCCTGAGATCTACCGCGGAAAAGCCCGCAACGGCACTGCTGGCCGGCGTAAATCTATCGGCCAGCAGTGCTTGGAGCCGTCAGGCACCTACGTAAGCCGCCAAGTGCTTGCCCGTCAGCGTTGATTTCCCGGCCACAAGCTCAGCCGGCGTTCCGGCGAAAACTATCGTTCCGCCGTCGTGTCCTGCGCCAGGTCCCAGGTCGATAATCCAGTCGGCGTGCGCCATCACTGCTTGGTGGTGCTCGATCACAATCACGGATTTGCCCGACTCCACCAGGCGGTCCAGCATTCCCAGCAAATTTTGGACATCGGCCAGGTGCAGGCCGGTGGTCGGCTCGTCCAGGATGTAGATGTCCCCCTTTTCGGACATCTGCGTGGCGAGCTTCAGGCGCTGGCGCTCACCGCCGGACAACGTGGTCAGCGGCTGGCCCAGGGTCAGATAGCCGAGGCCAACATCTGCCAAGCGGTCCAGAATTTTGTGCGCGGCCGGCGTTTTGGCTTCTCCTTCTTTGAAGAAGACTTCCGCCTCATCCACAGACATTGCAAGCACTTCTGCAATATTGCGGTCCCCCAGCGTGTATTCCAGAACTGATGCCTGAAAGCGCTTTCCATCGCATTCTTCACAAGTGGATTCCACGGTCGCCATGACTCCGAGATCAGTGTAAATGACACCGGCGCCATTACATGTAGGGCAGGCGCCTTCCGAGTTGGAGCTGAACAGGGCCGGCTTCACACCGTTTGCCTTCGCGAAGGCTTTACGGACGGGTTCCAGGAGTCCGGTGTAGGTCGCGGGGTTGCTCCTGCGCGAGCCGCGGATGGCGCCTTGGTCGATCACCAGCACGCCCTCACGCGTGGCCACCGAGCCATGGATCAGTGAGCTTTTGCCTGAGCCTGCCACGCCGGTCAGAACGCAGAGAACGCCCAAGGGGATGTCGACGTCGACGTTTTTGAGGTTGTTGGTTGAGGCTCCCCGGATCTCCAGCTGGCCGGTGGCGGAACGTACTGAATCCTTGATCGAAGCACGGTCGTCCAGGTGGCGCCCAGTGATGGTGTCGCTCCCCCGCAAACCCTCCAGATCTCCCTCGTAGCAGACAGAGCCCCCGCCGCTTCCTGCGCCGGGGCCAAGGTCAACCACGTGGTCTGCGATTGCGATCGTTTCGGGCTTGTGTTCCACCACGAGCACCGTGTTGCCCTTGTCCCGCAACTGCAGCAACAGTTGGTTCATTCGCTCGATGTCGTGCGGGTGGAGTCCGATGGTGGGTTCATCAAAAACGTACGTCACATCGGTGAGGGAGGATCCCAGGTGTCGGATCATCTTGGTACGCTGCGCCTCTCCCCCGGACAACGTGCCGGCAGGCCGGTCGAGCGACAGATAGCCAAGGCCGATCTCCGCGAAAGAATCCAAAAGGTGCTGGAGTCCTTTCAGGAGGGGCGCCACTGAGGGCTCATGGAGTTCGCGGATCCAGCCGGCGAGGTCGCTGATCTGCATGGTGCAGACATCGGCGATACTCTTGCCGTTAATCTTCGAAGACCGTGCTTCGGGGCTTAACCTGGTGCCCTCGCACTCCGGGCATGTGGTGAACGTGATGGCCCGCTCAACGAATGCGCGGATGTGGGGCTGCAAGGCGTCCACGTCCTTGCTGAGCATCGACTTCTGGATCTTGGGGATGACGCCTTCGTAGGTGAGGTTGATTCCCTCCACCTTGATTTTGGTGGGCTCACGGTACAGGAGATCGTGGAGTTCCTTCTTGGTGAACTTGGCTATGGGCTTGTCCATATTGAAGAACCCGGAACCGCTGAAGATCCGCCCATACCAACCATCCATGGTGTACCCGGGAATGGTGAGCGCGCCTTCGCTGAGCGACTTGGTGTCGTCGTAGAGTGCCGTGAGATCGAAGTCATTGACGGATCCCATGCCTTCGCAGCGTGAACACATGCCGCCCAAGCGGTTGAACGTGGCTTTCTCTGTCTTCGTTTTTCCCTCGCCGCGCTCTACTGTGATGGCTCCACTGGCCTTCACTGTGGGGACGTTGAAGGAGTAGGCGTTGGGTGAACCAATGTGGGGTTGGCCGAGACGGCTGAAGAGGATCCGGAGCATGGCGTTGGCGTCCGTGGCGGTGCCAACTGTTGAACGGGGGTTGGAGCCCATGCGCTCCTGGTCAACGATGATGGCCGTCGTCAGGCCTTCCAACACGTCCACGTCGGGGCGGGCCAGCGAGGGCATGAACCCTTGGACAAAAGCGCTGTACGTTTCGTTGATCATGCGCTGCGACTCTGCAGCGATCGTGGCGAAAACCAGGGAGCTCTTTCCTGAGCCGGAGACGCCCGTGAACACCGTCAGCCGGCGCTTCGGAATCTCGATGCTGACGTCCTTCAGGTTGTTCTCGCGCGCACCCTGGACCCTGATGAGATCGTGGGTGTCTGCGACATGCGGCTCGGGAAACTCTGTGTCAGTGCTCGCGGCAATAGTCATCATTTCTCCATCTGTGGGGCGACGCTGCCCAACAGTCCCCCGTCGGCGTCGCCTGGCTTTCCGTGACCAGCCTCGGTCAGTAAGTTCGATTCTGCCATTGTCTTCCTCCGTTTACTCGCTAAGAATGAAGCATGCCGGTATACGTGAGGTCCCTTGAAACCGCAGTTCCGCCAACAATCCTCGTGCAGCAGCAGGCCCGTGAAGTCTTCGCCTCCCAACCAGGCCTGACACGACTGGGGACGCGCCTGGTCACCACCTGTTTCGACTCGGCGGCAATCGACACCCGCTACACGGCCGTTGCCGAGCTCAGCCTTGACGCCCATCCGGAGAATCCCAAGTTCTTCGACCCCGAAACCAACAGGGTCCTTAGCCCCAGCACCAAAGTACGCAACGAAATTTTCGCTACCGAAGCCACCAAGCTGTTTGTGGAGGCCGGAAAGACGGCGGTTGCCCAAGCTTCCGGTATCGACCTCGACGACATCACCCACGTCATCACCGTGTCCTGTACGGGCTTCTTCAACCCGGGCCCCGATTACAAGGTTGTCAGGGCCTTGGGCCTGAACCCTGCCGTCCAGCGCTACCACCTGGGTTTCATGGGCTGCTACGCCGCGTTCCCCGCCCTCAAAGCCGCCAAACAGTTCTGCGTGGCTGATCCGGAGGCCGTGGTCCTGGTCATCTGTGTTGAACTCTGCTCCCTTCACGTCCGCACCTCCAACGATCCCGACACCATCATGGGTTCGGCCATCTTCGGTGACGGCGCGGCGGCAGCCATCGTGACGGCCCGGGAACCCGAAGGACCGGAACCAGTCATCAGGCTGGACCACTTCGAAACGGTTCTCACGCCTGTGGGCGAGGAAGCCATGGCCTGGAACATCGGCGACGAAGGATTCGAAATGGTGCTGGGCTCCTACGTACCCCACATCATCGAGGAACACATCACAGGCGCATTGGAACCACTCCTCGCCAAGGAACCCAATCTCACTGGGCTCCCTTACCGGGATATCATCCACTGGGCCATCCACCCGGGCGGCCGCAGCATCCTAGACAAGGTCGAGTCCAAGCTGGAGCTGACCCAGGAACAATTGATTCCGGCCCGGGAGACACTGCGTGAATACGGCAACATGAGCAGCGCTACGGTGCTCTTCGTCCTGAAGTACATGTTGGGCCAGGCCGCTACCGAACGCGAAGAACGTATCTGTTCCATGGCGTTCGGTCCAGGCCTGACGGTGGAGACGGGCCTCTTCACGCTGGTCTCCCCCGATCTGTGAGTCCTTGGGGGTCCCTTCGGGACAGGGATCTGTCGTCTGTGGAGGAGATGGACAGAGCTGACTGCGACCCCGACCGCCTCACCCGGACCTATGCCAGGTTTCCGGTGGTCAACAGTCTTCTTTCGGGGTGGCGCGGTACCTATCGCCGCAGGATCCGCCCGGTGTTGGCTGCCAAGGGCGCAGCGTCGCTGTTGGACATCGGGTGCGGCAGCGGTGACGTGGCACGGAGCCTTGCTGGGTGGGCCCGGAAGGATGGCTTCCGTCTCACTGTGACTGCGATCGATCCGGATGCCAGGGCTTTTGCCTTTGCCGCGAAGCTTCCCGCGATGGAGGGTGTCACCTACCGTCAAGCACACAGTTCCGAGCTCGTCGCAGAAGGGCTGGTGTTCGATTTCGTCATCTCCAACCACATCCTTCACCACCTCGACGCCGGGCAGATCGCCGGTGTCCTGCGCGACTCGGAGGCGCTCAGCCGCGGCCTCGTCCTCCACAACGACCTCAAACGCAGCAACGTCTCCTACCTGCTGTTCATGGCCTTTTTCTGGCCCTTGGGCCTGGGCTCCTTTATCTGGGGCGACGGCCTTGTATCCATCAAGCGCAGCTACACCGCCGCGGAACTGGCATCCACCGTTCCGGCGAGTTGGAGGGTCCAGGCAAACGGTCTTTGGCATCACCTGCTGGTCCACGAGGAGCGCCCGGATTCGGAAACAAGGGAAGAGAATGTTTGACGTAGTGATTGTCGGTGCCGGGCCCGTGGGACTGTTCATGGGAGCCCTGTTGCTTCAGCAAGGGCATCAGGTGCGGATACTGGAACGGAGGGCCAGCCACAGTGACAGTTCGCGGGCCATCGGTATCCATCCACCGGCGTTGGCGGAGCTGGCCAGCGCCGGGGTTGCCGGGGAGTTGATTGCGGCCGGCGTTCATATCCACCGTGGAGTTGCCTACAGCCAGGGGCGCATGGTTGCCCGGCTGGCGTTCGACGGCGACCCCCACTTCCCGTTCATCCTTGCGGTACCGCAGACGGTTACCGAAAAGGTCCTGGAAAGGACTGTCATGGATCTGGACTCCGCGGCGATCGTCCGCGGTGCGGATGTCCAGGAAGTGGTGGATGACTTCAGGTCCGTGCGCGTCTTGGCGGATTCAGCCGTTGGAGGCCTGGAGTTCCGCGCCCGGTTGGTGGTAGCCGCCGACGGGGCGCACTCAGCGATCCGCCAAAGGATCCTGCCGCACTTGCCGTCACGGAGCTATCCGGACTGCTACATCATGGGTGATTTCGCTGATGCCACTCGCCATGGCACGGATGCCGTCCTCTATCTGGAACCGGCCGGGATTGTGGAGTCGTTTCCGCTGCCGGACGGAGTACGCCGATGGGTGGTGAGGCTGGGGTCACCGGACAAGGGCACGACGGCGGCCGGGCTGGCTGAGCTGATCGGCGCCAGAACGGGCGAAGTTCCGGACGCCCGCAGCAACACCATGCTGAGTGCCTTCGAGGTGCGGTCCCGGCTTGCGGCGCGAATGGTCCACGGCCGGGTGGTGTTGCTCGGCGACGCCGCCCACGAAATCAGTCCGATCGGTGGTCAAGGCATGAATCTGGGCTGGTTGGACGCTGCGGCACTTGCACCGATCATGGATGCTTCATTTGGTGGGGCCGACGTGGGGCGGCTGCTGGAGCATTTCGAACGGTCCCGCAAAAAGGCGGCCCAACGGGCTTCGCGTCAGGCCGGACTTAACATGGCGCTGGGCAGGCCGTTGCCACCGTCGGTCATGGACGCCCGGAACAGGTTCTTCGCCGGCGTGCTCGGGCTTCCATCAATAGCAGGGGTGGTGGAACGGCGTTTCACCATGCGTTAGCTACTCCGGCGTCGTGTAATAGCAGTCGTACGTATCCTGGCTGACTATCAGCCCGTCCCGCAGCTCAAAGACCGCTGTGCTCCTGGCCCTGATGGTATCGCCGCGGTCCCAGTGCGGGAGGTCAAGGAGCAGCGTGGCCGACCAGTTCATCTCGAGTACCACGCGGTCGCCTTCGCTGGTGGTGCGGACCACCTCGAAACGCTGATCGGCAACAATGTCCTTGCTGTGGTCGGCGCCGGCCAGAGTGTCCTGCAGGTTCCTGGTGGAACCTGTTTTGGACAACGCATGGGGCCACTCCGTGAGTTGGAAGTCCTCTGCAAGGTAGGGCCGCAGCTCAGCAGCTCCGCCGCCGGCTTCAACAGTACTGACGAACCCCAATACGTGGTCCAAAGAAGATGAATCGGTCATTCATCGAGCCTAGCCCAACGCAACAGACTGGCATGGCGATAGGCTCGTGCCATGAACCATCAACCTCATCACGAGGCCGCGAGCCCAGCCACGGACTACAACCCCACCCAGATCCGGGACGCTGTCCGCAGGTTGCTTGATGCGGAAGAACTTCCCATGATCGTCCAGGCTGGACACCCCGTGCTGCGTCAACTCGCCGCCCCCTTCGATGGCCAGCTGGACGACGTCGAACTGATGGCGTTGGTGGAGCGGATGCGCGAGGTGATGCACGACGCTCCCGGCGTCGGGTTGGCTGCACCCCAGCTGGGCATCCCCCTGCAGTTGGCCGTGCTGGAGGACCAGTACGATCTTGACCCCGCCTCCGCCGCGGTACGGCATCGGGAGCATATGGAGTTTTTCGCCATCGTGAACCCGCAGTGCCGTCCGCTGGGGGTGGAGACGGCCTCCTTCTATGAGGGCTGCCTCTCCGTCAACGGTTACCAGGCTGTGGTGACCCGTCACCGGAATGTAGAACTGAGCTACGTTACGCCCGCGGGTGAGCCAGTGGAGGAATGGTTCTCAGGCTGGCAGGCGCGCATAGTGCAACATGAGACGGACCATCTCCTCGGCACGCTGTACCTGGACCGTGCCGAAATCAGGTCGTTATCCAGTAACGCGGAGCACTCGGCCCGCTGGGCAACGCCGGAGATCGAGGATGCACGCCGGAGCCTGGGCTTCCTGCGCTGACGGCCAGGGTCAGGTCAAGCGGCCCGCTGGGTTAGTGCACGTGGCCCTCCGCTTGATTCGAGGCAGTAGGCAAATGCCGTGCCCACCAGTCAAGGATGTGGTCAAAGCGCTGCTTGCGGTGGTGCGGCGTCCCGGACCTGGACAACTCGTGGTCCTCGCCGGGGAAAACCAACAAAGCGGTCTCAACGCCCTGGGCCTTCAGGTGTGAGTAGTAGCGCTGCCCTTGTTCGATGGGGCATCGAAGATCGTTTTCGCTGTGCACCACCAGCGTTGGAGTTTGAACGGCACCCACAACTGCCATGGGGCTCTGGGCCGTCATCTGCTCAGGAGTGCCACCCGTGTACTCACCGCCGAAAAACCAGCCGATATCCGAGGACCCCGCGAAGCTGACCGGGTCCAGGAATCCGCGTTCAACGATTGCTGCTTTGAAGCGGTGATCGTGGGCGATGGTCCAGGCGGTCAGGTAACCCCCGTAGGAACCACCCATGATGCCCACCCGGTCCTTGTCCAGCACCGCGCTATGGGCGGCCAAGGCCGCATCCAGAAATGCCAGCACGTCCTGCATGTCCAAGGTTCCCATGCGCCCTTTGATGGCGCGGCCGTGCGTTTGGCCGTAACCGGCTGAGCCACGGGGATTGCACATCACTACTGCGTATCCGGCGGCAGCGTAGACCTGCGCTTCATCGAAATAAGCTCCCGTGTACTGGGCGAATGGACCACCGTGGATGGACAGCAGCACCGGATGCGGTCCGGGCCCGTCCGGCAGGACCAGCCAACCATGCACCGGATGCCCATCAGAGGATTCGGTGTCGAAGTCCAAGGGCTCGCTGACGCGGGAATTGTTCCTGAGCGCGGCTGAGAAGTCGGTCAACAAGCGCAGTTCCCCACGAACCAGGGAAGCGACGTCGCCCATGGTTGAAGCGTCCGCGAGACTCACGGCGATCTCACCGTTGGCGGCAACCGTTGCGCCAATGACTACCCGGGCACCATGGACCAGCGGCATGATCTCGCCATCGGCGGGCACGTCGAGCAGTTCAACGCTGCCCAGGGCGGTATTCAGGACAAGCACGCTGGCAGGTCCGCTCGGTTCCAAGGGCCCTGAAACGTCCAGATGTTCTTCATCGGTCAGGGCCGTTGCTTCTCCCCCGTCCACCGGCATGACGTACAGGACACCGTTCCGGGCAACAAAGTCCTTGCCTGTAGTGCCCAGGCCCTGGGCGGTATAGAACAGCCAGCGTCCATCCAAGGAGGCCCGGACTCCGGTGACGGTTTGAAGGCCTGCATTGGATGGTTCGACGACGGACGGCTGGCTTCCGCCGGCCTCCACCCTGTAAACCGAGGTGACAAGATCGTCGTCGTGCCCTTCATGCAGCGCCGCCACGAAGTAGAGGTGCGCGCCGTCGGCTGAAAAGCACGGGGACTCGTGGTCTGAATCACCAAACGTCAGTTGCCTGGCCGCTGGAATCCCGGGCGCAGCAGGTGCTGGCTGTTCGTGGGCCGCGCGCCCACGGGGCGCTACCGCGGGCTCACCGCCTAATTCCGGTACTTCAACAACGAAGACCTGCTGGCGCTGATCGGAGGTGTACCCCACGCCGTTCATTCTGTACTGGTTCGCAGTGAGCAGTCGGGCATCCTCGCCGCCGGAGGTCACACCCTCCACCGTTCCGTAACGCCCTTGTTCCGGGACGCGCGCCAGGAAAGCAATCCGGTGCGAATCGGGCGCCCACACGAATCCTGCCACTCCGGTGTGCTGATCTGTGATCCGCTGCGGCTCGCCGCCGGCAGCTTCCACGACGAATATTTGCGGCTTGCCGGCCGGATCGTTTCTGAGGAAGGCCAGGACAAGGCCGTCGGGTGAGAAGGCAGGCGAACTGTCCCTGAAGCCGCGGGTAATGCGACGCGGGTGTTTGGTGGTGTCCAAGGGGACCGTCCACAGTTGGCCAACATAACTGTCTGCGTCAAAATCCGGCCTGGTGACAGAAACCACCGCCTTGGTCCCATCGGGGTGGATGGCAGGGGCGGACACGGAGTTCAGCAGTGGCAGTTGCTCGGGTTTCACGAGGGTGAGCCTAGCCCGGGAGCCCGGCGCCCGGCACCTGACACTCCGTCCAGCCGTAGGATTGAAGCCATGTTGTCCGAAGCCGTCGCTGCCCTCCGTTGTCCGCTGTGCCAAGGAGCGCTCCAGCTGAAGGAAGATCCGCAGAGGACGTTGGCTTGCGCGTCCGGGCACCTTTTCGACTCCGCCAAACAGGGGTACTTCAATCTGTTGACTGGCAAGGGAACAGTCTTTGAATCCGACACTGCAGCCATGGTGGCAGCACGTCACCGGTTCCTGGACGCAGGCCACTACGCTGCTTTAGCCGCCGCCGTCGCCGAAGAAGCGGCCGGCGCGCTCCGCCTTCCCGGTGCGGTGGTTCTGGATGCAGGCACCGGCACAGGTCACTACCTCCACGCGGTTGTCGAAGAATCCGGGGCTGCTGCGATCGGCCTGGACATCTCCAAGTTCGCGCTCCGCAGGGCGGCCCGGCTCAACCCCCAGGCGGCAAACCTCGTGTGGGACATTTGGCGTCCTTTACCGGTGGCTGACAATTCGGTGGACGTGGTCATGGTGGTCTTTGCCCCGCGCAACCCAGCCGAGTTCGCGAGGGTCACCCGCCCAGGCGGGAAACTGATCGTGGTGACACCCCGGCCGGGCCATCTCGCCGAGGTTGCTGCCAGGACAGGAATGCTGGGCATCGAAGAGGGCAAGGAGGAACGTCTGGCTGACACCATGAAGGAGTATTTCAGCCCCGCTGCGGTGTACGGACTGGATGTGCCCTTGGAGCTGACCGGACCGCAGATGGGCGACCTCGCCTACATGGGTCCTGCCGGCCACCATCTCCGGGATCAGGGACAGATGGGCGAGCCCACTGGTTCTGTGTCCACCACCGCGAAATTCCGGATCAACGTCTTTACCGTGCCCTGACGTGGGACAGCGCAGCGGGCTAGGATGGAAGAACAGCGACTGTGATCCCGCCTGCGGGGTCCGGGACCAAGGGGGAATGATGTTTGAATGGCTCGGCGAGAATTGGTGGGCCCTCTGGCTCACGGTCTTCCTCGCGTTCGCAGTGGTGGAAATGCTCACCTTGGACCTCTTCTTCATCATGCTGGGCGGAGGAGCCTTGGCGGGCTTGGTTGCCGACTTCGCCGGCGCGGATTTCTGGCTTCAGATTGTCATCTTCTGCGTGGTTTCCCTCCTGATGATCGCCTTCGTGCGGCCCGTAGCGCTCAAGCACCTTCACAAGGGTCCCGAAGAGCAGCGATCCAACATCGACCGGCTGATTGGCCAGCCCGCTCTCGTCATTGAAGCCGTGAGCGGCACCAGTGGGCTCGTCAAAATTGGCGGTGACGTCTGGAGCGCCCGCAGCACCGCCGGTGTCATCGACGCCGGCGCCACAGTCCAGGTCACCAAAATCGACGGCGCGACGGCGGTAGTCACCTCGCCGGCCGACAACAGCCCGCGCTGACCACGCGCCTTGAATTCACGCGGTTCGGCAGCCTGGCCGGACCGCCGCATCAAACCACGCAATTGGGGAACGAAGGAGATGTATGGACGGCTTAGGAGGAACAGCAGCAGCAATTGTGCTGATTGTTCTCGTTATTTTTGTCATCATAGTGTTGGTCCGCTCGGTCAGGATCATCCCGCAGGCCCGCGCCGGCGTCGTTGAACGGCTCGGTAAGTACCAGCGCACGCTGAACCCGGGCCTCACCATCCTGATCCCGTTTGTTGACCGGCTCCTGCCGCTCCTGGACCTCCGCGAACAAGTGGTGTCCTTCCCGCCGCAGCCTGTTATCACTGAGGACAACCTGGTGGTCTCGATCGACACCGTGGTCTATTTCCAGGTCACTGATCCCCGGGCGGCTACGTATGAGATCGCCAACTACATCCAGGCGGTCGAGCAGCTGACAACCACCACGCTCCGCAACGTGGTCGGTGGGCTGAACCTCGAAGAGGCGCTCACATCGCGCGACCAGATCAATGGTCAGTTGCGTGGCGTCCTGGACGAAGCCACGGGCCGTTGGGGAATCCGCGTGTCGCGCGTGGAGCTGAAAGCGATTGATCCGCCCCATTCGATCCAGGACTCGATGGAAAAGCAGATGCGCGCAGAGCGGGATCGCCGTGCGGCCATTCTGACCGCCGAAGGTACCAAGCAGTCGCAAATCCTCACCGCTGAAGGCCAGCGCCAAGCGGCCATTCTCGCCGCTGAGGGTGATGCCAAGGCGGCCATCCTCCGCGCCGACGGTGAAGCCCAGGCCATCCAGAAGGTCTTCGACGCCATCCACAAGGGCAACCCGGACCAGAAGCTTCTTGCTTACCAGTATTTGCAGACCCTCCCGAAGATCGCTGAAGGAAGCTCGAACAAACTCTGGATCATTCCCAGCGAAGTCGGAGAAGCCCTCAAGGGCATCGGCGGCGCCCTCGGAGGGAACAACGGGGACTCCCCCGTAGGTCTCTTCGGTGGCGGGGACGAAAGTAAGACGCCCGCTCCCGCAGCGTCCGCGGAGCATGCACGGCCTGCCGAATAACCAGAGGTTAAGGCTTTACGAGCGGTCAGCCATTCCGGCTGGCCGCTCGTTGCGTGTCGTGGCTTTTGAGTAGTAGGAGATGTTCCGCGTATAATGGGATATTTGTCCGGCTGGTTCAGCCTGGATGGAACATAAAAGCTTGGCCAGGCGTTGCAATTAGTGATGCAAGGTGTGCAGAAGTAGTCCGTAAGGATCGTGAAAACGGCTTACGGCCAGCGCGGGGTTCCTGCTCCGCGTACAGACAGAGGGAGTAATCATGAGCGATCGCAGCCTGCGGGGTATGCGTCTTGGCGCCCAAAGCATGGAAACCGAATCCGGCGTTGAACCGGCACCGCGCCAGCGGGTCGAGTACCGCTGCGAGGACGGCGAGCAGGTCTTCGTAACTTTCTCCTCCGAGGCAGAGATTCCCCCGGTCTGGGTTTCGAAGACCGGCAAGGAAGCTCTTCTGGTCGATGGCGAGCGTCCTGTGGATGCCAACGAGAAAGCCGTCCGCACCCACTGGGACATGCTGCTGGAACGCCGCAGCCTTCCTGAGCTGGAGCAGATCCTTGAGGATCGTTTGAACATTCTGCGTGAGCGCCGCGGAGAGCGCCGCTCGGCTTAGTCTGCAATCCAGACAAAAGCAGGCCCAGACCAAGAAAGGCCGGGTCCGGTTCCCAAGGGAACCGGACCCGGCCTCTTTTTTGGCAGGGCTACTTTGCCGTGGCGGGCGTCTTGCGGGTGAGCTTTGCCCAGCGGGCCGCCAATCCCCACTTGGTGACGTTGATCATGGCTTCCACCACAATGTTGCCGCTCATCTTCGACGCACCCAGCTCCCGCTCCACAAAGGTAATGGGGCGTTCCTCGATGCGGAGGCCCAGCTTGGCCACCCGCCAGGCGAGGTCCACCTGGAAGCCGTAGCCGACCGACTCGACCTCATCCAGGTTCAGCGCCTCCAGGGTGCTGCGCTTGAAGGCGCGGTAGCCTCCGGTGACGTCCTTGATCTTCACGCCGAGCATGATGCGGGCATAGGTGCTGCCGACACGTGAGATGGCCTGGCGGTAGAGCGGCCAGTTGACCACGCTGCCACCAGGGACCCAGCGTGAGCCCATGGCGAGGTCGGCTCCATCCTTAACGGCATCCAGGAGCAACGGCAACTGTTCCGGCTTGTGCGAACCGTCGGCGTCCATTTCCACCAGGACGTCATACCCGGCGGCGAGCCCCCACTTGAAACCGGCGATATAGGCCGCACCGAGGCCTTCCTTGCCCTTACGATGCAAGACATGAACCTGGTGGTCTTTGGCAGCAAACTCATCGGCCAGTTGTCCGGTACCATCAGGGCTGTTGTCGTCAACCACTAGAACATCGGACTCGGCAACTGCTGCGCGCAGCCGCCCCAGGGTCACCGGGAGCGATTCGAGCTCGTTGTAGGTGGGAATGATCGTCAGGACACGCAAGAAGAGGCCTTTCCTTGATGGAGCGGTCAGTGTGCCGGACCAGCCGTGGCGGCTGGCATTCTGGCGCAACTCTCCATTATAGGACGCCGCAGCGCGCTCCCTGGGCGGTAGTGGCGTGGGACACAGGCGGAGGTGCCGGAGGCGGCATGCCGCGGGCAGGTCCACAAGCCCAGGTCCAGTGGCGCCGGGCAACTGAGTCCCCGACGAACTGTTTTCTGGGTCGCTGCGGACCTGCCCACCTGTTTGCCGCCACCATGAACGTGCTCCGGCCGCGACCGAACCATCAAACCGTGGCTTTCGCCCGCGGGCTGATCATCCGTTGAGCCTCAATGCTACGGACTCACCCCACGCTGTCAACCGCCCGGTGACCTGCGGATCCTGGCATCGGCCCAGTTCAGCAGGCTACTGGCGGCTGGAAATTGATTCCCCTAAACCCGGAGCGACCCGTGGGCGAACAGCTCTTGTCCTTCACGGACGGTCTGCAGGCACCGGGGGTCGCTGCCGGTATCCAGTGCGGGCAACAGCGGTGTCCGCGCCCGCGGGTCCGTGCTCCATGACTGGACGCGGCTGTCTGCCACCTGGACCATCAGCTCCTCCACTTCCCACACCGCGAAACTGGCAGGTGCACCGGGCACCAGCTGGCCCATCAGGGGGTTGCGGTACTTCGCGGCGCGCCAGCCGGCGCGTGTATGGCCCAGGAAAGCGGCCCTGGCGGATATCCGTTGTTCCGGGTTGCTGTGTTCCAAGCACGCGCGCACGCTGGTCCACGGACGAAGAGGCGTGACAGGGCTGTCGCTGCCAAAGGCGATAGGGACACCACTCGCGTAGAAGGACGCGAAGGGGTTCATGGCCTTGCTTCGACCTCCCAGGCGCTGCTCGTACAACCCGCCTGGAGCGCCCCACGCGGCGTCGAAGCCAGGTTGCACGCTGACGGTGATGGAGTACTTGGCCAGTTTGTCGATGGCGGACTGATCGGCCAGTTCAACGTGCTCCAGCCGGTGGCCCGCGGCCCGGATCCGCTGCTCCCCTACCTCAGCTGCGGCAACGTCCAAGGCTTCCAGAACGGTGGCGAGGCCAGCGTCGCCAATGACGTGGAAGCCCGCTTGGACGCCAAGCTGGGAGGTTGCAGCAAGGTGCCGGGCTGCATCATCCACGGAGAGGTACAGGCTGCCGCGGTGCCCAGGCGCATCGGAATAGTCATCCAGGAGGGCAGCAGTTCGGGAACCAAGCGAACCGTCTACGTTAAGGTCTCCGGCGAGACCCAGGACCTTGGTCCCCAGGCCGCCCAGAATGTTCTCGGCGTGCTCCACAGACGAGGCCAGCTCGCCCCAGTACGGGAGCACTTCAGGGCTGCCACCGAGGTCGTTCCACGACGCTGCCAGTCGCAGGTCGTCCGGGCCGCAGATGTGGGGTGCCGACATTTCAGCCACTGCTACATAGCCTTGGGACGCCGCTTCCTTGAGGGCACGTTCCTGGAGTCCCCGCCGCACCGCTTCGGGAAACTGCCGGGCTGTGAGGCGCGCAGCGGTATGCGCTGCACGTACAACCCGTGGGCCGCCGGAGAACCCGTCCACGCCTTTCAGGCCGGCAGCTGCGGCCAACGATGAAGAAACCAAGGCGGAGTGGACATCAATGCGGGAGAGGTAGACCTGCCGTCCAGCCCCTGCCCGGTCAAGTTCTTCGATGGTGGGCAGCGAGGAGTCGTTCCACGCTGTCTCATCCCATCCGTGCCCGATAATGGTGCCGTCGCCGCCGGCAGTGGCAACGGCGTCGAGCAGTTCCTTGGCTGAGCGCACGGTGGCGAGGTCCACGCCGGAAAGGGCAAGGCCCGTTTCTGTGAGGTGCGCATGCGAGTCCACAAAGCCGGGCGCAAGGAGGGCGCCGCGGAGATCGATGATCTCCATGGATGAGTCAGCGATGGACGTGGCGGCTTGCTCGGAGCCCACCCAGGCGACGGTATCGCCGTCCACCACCATGGCCGTGGCAAAGGGATCAGCGGCCGTATAAATGGATCCGTTGCGGTACATGGTGACCTTGCGGCCCTCAGCGGTACGGTTGTGGCCGGCTGGCACGCCTGGCTGGTTCATGCGTTGTGCTCCTTGAGCGTTGGAAACGGTCAATCAGTGAAGGGTTGCGCTAGGCCACAGTGGAGTAGGCAACAACGCCGCGACGAACCAGCTCGATGGCCTCACGGCAGATCCTTGCCACTCTGGGGTCGAGTTGGGGGATCTTGGCCAATTGGTCAAGGAGGTCCACTACCTGCTTGGCCCAACGGACAAAGTCACCGGCGGCGAGGTCGGTTCCGCTCAGGACATCCTGCAGGTGGCGGCCCTTGGCCCACTTATACATGGGCCACATCAGTCCAAGTTCCGGCTCGCCCGTCAAAGGGAGCCTGTAATGTTCCTCGGTATCCTCCAGCTGGGACCATTCGCGGACGACAATATCCACGGCGGTCTCCAGCGAAACACTGGGCATCTTGGGCCGCAGGCCGCGGTCTTCGCGTTTGGCTTGGTAGACCAGCGTGCTGGCCAAGGACGCCAACTCGGCGGCATCGAGATCGTTCAATGCCCCGCGTCGGACCGACTGTGAAATGAGCAGATCCTTCTCGCCATAGATCCGGCGAAGCCGCTGCCCGTCGAAACTGATGCTGACGTGGCCGGCGTCGTTCGTCTCCAGGTAGCCATACGCGGAGAGCAGATCACACACGCGGTCGAAGGTTTTGGCGATGGTGTTGGTGCGGCTCTGGATCTGGCGGACCAGTCCGTCGGTTTCCTTCCGCAACTTCCACCAGCGCTCCGACCAGCGGGCGTGGTCTTCGCGTTCGCTGCAGCCGTGGCAGGGGTGGGCGCGCAGTGCACGCCTCAGATCGGCGATCTTCTTTTCCTGGTCGGGCAGGCGGGCCCCCAGGCCGAAGTCCTCGTGCCTGCTGTTGCGGCGGCTGTGCGGTGCATCTTCACTGATGGCGTGGCGCATGGAGGAGGCGAGGTCGCGGCGGGCCTTGGGCACCTTGGCATTGAACGATTTGGGTATGCGGATCCGCGTCACGGGCGAGACCGGTCCGTCGAGATCGTGCACGCCGATCCGGCGAAGCTGGTTATCCGAGGTCAGCACCGATGGCCGGGGCTCACGGGCATTCGGATCCACTTCGAGAACAACCGCATGGCCGGCCAGCCTGCCGCTGAAGATACTGATGACATCGCCGGGGATCAGCCGGGCCAGGGAATCGGCAACGTGGGACTTGCGGGCGCGCTGATGGTCGCGGGCCGCGAAATTCTCTGCGTCGCTCAGCTCCCGCCGGAGTTTTGCGTACTCGGTAAAGTCACCCAGATGGCACTGCATGGATTTGGCGTAGCCAGCCAGAGACTCTTCGCGCCCCCGCACCTGCCGGGCGATACCCACCACGGAGCGGTCTGCCTGGAACTGGGCAAAAGAGGACTCCAGGATTTCGCGGGCGCGAACACGGCCAAACTGGGCAATCAAGTTGATGCTCATGTTGTAGGTGGGCCGGAAGCTGGAGTTCAGGGGGTACGTCCGCCGTGAGGCCAGGCCTGCCACGGCTGCGGGGTCGGTCCCCGGCTGCCAGAGCACCACCGCATGGCCTTCGACGTCGATGCCCCGGCGTCCTGCCCGGCCCGTCAGCTGGGTGTACTCCCCCGCTGTGATATTGACATGGGCTTCACCGTTGAACTTTTCCAGTTTCTCCAGCACCACGCAGCGGGCCGGCATGTTGACGCCCAGAGCCAGCGTTTCGGTGGCGAAGACGGCCTTGACCAAGCCATCGGCAAAGAGTTTTTCCACCACTTCCTTGAAGGTGGGCAGCATGCCCGCGTGGTGGGCGGCAAAGCCCCTGAGGAGTCCGTCGCGCCAGCCCCAGAAACCGAGGACGTCGAGATCGTCTGCAGGAATTTCGTGACTGGCTTCGTCCACGCGCTGGGCGATGATTTGTTGTTCACGCTCCGTTGTCAGCCATAGCCCGGAGGCTGCACACTGTGCGACGGCTGCGTCACAGCCGGCCCTGGAGAAAATAAAGGTGATCGCAGGCAGCAGATCCTGGCGCCTGAGGCTCTCAATGACCTGGGGCCGGCTTGCCTTGCGAACCGGGCTGCGTTGCTCTGACTGCTGGCGTTCATCGCGGTGACGGTCCTGACGGCGGCGGCTGCGTCTCCCGTGGCCAAAACGGCCGCTCATGTTCATGCGGCTCTCGGAACGGGCCATGGCCAGCAGATCCGGATTGACCTCAAACTCAGGTCCAGTGACGGCCTGCTGGACTTTGGCGGCGGAGGAACGCTTGGCATGGACGTTTCGCCGGTCCGTGGGGGCGGGTTCGCTGGCTACCTCGGCGGCCTCGGAAATATCGGGCACCTCAGTCTCCGGCGCCCCGGTGGCCTGGGGTGCAATTTCATCGAAGGTGGTGTCGCCGGCGAAGAGATCAACTATTTCGCGGCCCACCATGACGTGCTGCCACAGCGGTACCGGCCGGTGTTCGGAGACGATGACGTCGGTATCACCCCGGACAGTATCCAGCCAGGCGCCAAACTCTTCTGCGTTGGAAACGGTGGCACTGAGCGAAGCCACCTGGACCTCGCTGGGCAAATGGATGATGACTTCTTCCCAGACTGCACCCCGGAAGCGATCAGCCAGGTAATGGACTTCGTCCATTACCACAAACCCCAGGTCGCCCAGGGTCTCGGAGTCTGCATACAGCATGTTCCGCAGGACTTCGGTGGTCATGACCACCACCGGGGCGTCGCCATTGATGGTGGTATCGCCTGTCAGCAGGCCTACGTTCGCAGCGCCGTATTTTGATGCCAGCTCCGAGAACTTCTGGTTGCTCAGCGCCTTGATGGGGGTGGTGTAGAAAGCCTTGAGGCCTCGTTCCAGAGCAAGGTAGATCGCGAACTCCCCCACGATCGTCTTACCCGCGCCCGTGGGTGCTGCCACCAGGACGCCACGGCCCTCCTGGAGGGACCTGCATGCCTCGCGTTGAAAGTCATCCAGGTCAAAATCCAAGGAACGGGCGAAGGCGCCCAGATAGGTTTTGGACTCAGAGGCCCGCTGCGCTGCAGCCTGGTAGCTCTCTGATGGTGATGGAGACCCGGAGATGGAGGACATGCATCAAGCCTAGTGGCCCACGGTCTAGAGATTCTCCAGATCCGATGCCGGGGTGGCGATGTCCGCCGTGGCTTCAGTCTCAGCTGCCCGCTTGATGGCACGGCGTTCACGGCGACGGTCGTTAAGGACGCAGACTCCAATGGCCGCAAAGAACAGGAGCAGCATGGGTGCTGCGAGATAGAACATGCTCATGGCGTCAGCGCCGGGAGCGGCCATCGCAGCGAACAAGCAGACCAGGAAGATGGTAATGCGCCAACTCTTGATGAGTTGCTTGCCTTTGACGATCCCGGCAAGGTTCAGCCCAACGAGCACCACGGGAACCAGGAAGGCGATGCCGAACGCCAGCAGGAGCCTCAGGACAAACGCCAGGTACACCTGGGCGGTGATGAAGTTGGAGGCACCCGACGGGGTGAAGTCCGTCAACACCCTGACGGCATTGGGGAGCACCAGCCAGGCAAGGAGTACCCCGCCGACGAAGAGGGGTACGGCCGCGGCCACGAAGGTCAACGCCAAGCGCCGTTCCTTCTTGTGCAGCCCAGGCACAATGAAGGCCCAGAGCTGGTAGATCCACACCGGGCAAGCAAGGAGCACGCCGAGGAACACCGAGACCTGCACCATGAGGTCAAAAGAGCTGGCCACTCCGTCAAAGTTCAGGGTGGCGGCGCGCCCCTCCTTCTCGTTAAGGTCCTTGATCGGTTTGATCAGGGCCTCCAGAAGCGGCTGGTAGACGATGAAGCCCACCACGGTGCCAAGGATGATGCCGATTGCAGCCTTGAAGAGCCGGTTCTTCAGCTCCTTGAGGTGGTCAAGGAGCGCCATCCGGGCTTCGGGGTTGGCCTTGCGCCCCTTCGTTTCCACCACTTCTCTCTAGACGCGGTTGGAGGGCGGAACGTCAGTCTCGCCGGTGTTCTTGGCCTTGGCGTCCGGGTGGCCTACTACCTTGCCTTCAACGGCGTCGGAAGCGTCCTGGGAGTCCTTCGCTTCGGAAGAACCGTCCTTCTTCATTTCGCGGACTTCAGACTTGAAAATGCGCATCGACTGCCCAATGCTGCGCGCCATGGACGGCAGCTTCGGCGCTGCGAAGAGCACCAGAGCCAGGACGATGATGATGATGAGATGCCAGCCTTCGAGCCTCATGTGGGGAGGTCCTTTCCTTTTGGATACATCCTACGTCTATCTGAATTCAATGTCGTGCAGGGATTGGGGCTGACCCCGCTCTGCTTTGCGCTTGACGCGCCTTTGGCGACGAACTTCCTGGCGGAAGGCTTTGGCCGTCAGGTAATCATGACGCATCTGATCCGGTGAGGCAAAAATTGCGGACCCGGGCCCGGGGCGGTTTTCCGAGGTTTCAACGTCGGAGGTTTCGACGACAGGTGGAAGGTTGCTGAAACGTTTACCCGCGTCGCCCAGTTCATGAACAGTTGACATGAATTTTCTGAACAAGCGATACCCCAGCGTCAGGTGAAGCAGCAACGACAGGGCTATGAGCGCGATCCACAACAGGATCCAGAACCACCAAGGCATCTGAGTAGTCTAGCCAGCCGCGCGGTCGGACGGAGAGTCGTACTGCTCCAGGGCCACGTTAAGCCATGTCCTGGTTTGATCGCGCAGGGCCACGGGTTCCAGGATTCGGACGGAGCCGCCGTGTTGGGAAACGAACATGGGCAGCCACTCCGCTGTGCCGAACCGCACCTCGGCAAGGAGGCCGCCGTCGGACAGTTGCGCAGTGCGCTCCGCGTAGTAGTCATCCGCCAGCCCCAAACCCTGCCTGGTCAGGTGCAGCACCACCAGGACGTCGTCGTCGCTGGGCGTAAACAAGCGGGCAGGGAAGTCCTGCTCTGCAGTGGCCGTCCCTGAGGCAGGGCGTCCGTTCGGTTCGACGATTTCCACCCTGTCCAGGCGGAAGTTCCTGATGCCTGCCTTGCTGTGGCAATACGCCTCGAAGTACCACGTATTATCCAGCGAATAGAGCCGCAGGGGGTCAACGTCCCGTTCGGTCAGCTCGTCCCGCTGCCGGGAAAGATACTTCAAGTGCAGTTGGCGGCCGTCCCTGATCGCCTGGGTAATGACGGCGAACGCCTGTGATTGCTCGGGCTCAACGGATTGGCCGGCTACTGCGCCAGCCAAGCGTCCCGCCTGCCCTGCAGCGCCAGTCAGCTTGATGGTGACGGATTCCAAGGCACTCCCTGGCTCGTCTTCGGAGACGCCCGCCAACGCCGGAAGGTCTCCCAGCATGGCCAGGCCGGTCAGCAAGGCAGCGGCTTCATCTTCGCTGAAGCGTACCGGGCGGTTCAGGTCCAGGTGCTCGGAGATGTACACATGGTCGTTCTCCCACTGGATGTCCAGGAGGTCATCCGGATATCCCTCAGGGAGTCCCGAACAGATGAGGATCTTCAGATCGTCTATCAGCGCCTTGCGGGTGATGCCGAAGTGGTCTGCCACTTCCTGGATGTGGAGACCCTGGTGATGGACCAGGAACGGGACCAGCTGCAGCATTCTGGCGAGTTGGTCCTCGGAGGTGCGCTTACGGGCACGCTGGGCCCGCGCGGCCTCCGGGAACACCACCGGTACGGGCGGTCCAGCATCGAAGTCCAGGGCACCTTGGAGGCGGCGCACGACGGCGGCACGCAGTTCAGCGGGGCCGTCCACCTTTACGTGCGGACCGTACGAGGCCAGCTCTTCGGCGAGAACCTCGGGATCCCGGAACTCCACCACGACGCGGTCCCGGGTGGAATCCACGGGGGATGTTACGACGGCCCTTTTGCGCAAGGCGAGCAGGCGGTCCTTGTCGACGGAGAGCGTGGCCCGCTGCACGGGCAGTTCATGGAGGGCATCCAGCTCGGCCCTGGCATTGAAACCAGCCGGCGGCTCGAAGCTGCTCCCCGGCACCAGGGCCACCGCGGTAGTCATCCGTGAAAGCCGGAAGAGCCTCTTTGCTCCCCTCCCCCGGTCGAAGCCCACGAGGTACCACTGGCCAAAGCGGCTGCCGAGTCCCCAAGGCTCAACCTCGCGGACTTCTTCACGCCCGGTACTGACGGCGAGGTAGCCGAAGCGGACCGGATGGTTGCCATGCATGGCTGCCACGACGTCGTCGAAGGCTTGTCCTGCGGGTTTGATCCGGGGCTGGACCCCGGCGGGGAGGTCCACATCCGTGAAACCTCCTGCGGCTTGCAGCTTGCGGACGGCGTTGGCTGCCGCGGACCCAAGCGCTGCCCGTTCCCACAGCTGCGCAGCGAGAAGCAACACGGTGCATTCCGCGGGCGTGAGGCTCACATCGGGCAGCCTGTTGGAGTCCTTGCCGATGCGATAGCGCGTTGACGCAGGGTCATCGACACCGAAGTGGCGTGGATCCGTGAGTGTCTCGATCTCAAAGCCAAACTGTTTCAAATCTACTTTGTCGCGCTCGAACATGCGCCCGAAGGCAACGTCATTCTCTGCGGAATCGTGGTAGACCTTCTCGCGCAGGACGGAGCGTGGCAGGCCCACCCGGGTATTGAGCAAAGCCAGGAGAAGGTTCAAGAGTCGTTCAGTGCGGGATGCGGACACGGTTGCTACGTTACTAAAGTCCGGCGGGAAAGCAGCAAGGCGCGTCACCAACCGGTAAAACCGGAAAGTAACGCGCCTTGCCCTGAGAGGTGTCCTAGCGGACGGCCACGAGGTCTACAACGAAGATCAGCGCTTCGTTGGGCTTGATGGCTCCACCGGCGCCACGGGAACCGTAGGCGAGCTCCGAAGGAATCTCCAGGCGGCGGCGGCCGCCGACCTTCATGCCCAGCAGGCCCTGGTCCCAGCCCTGGATGACCTGGCCGACGCCAACGCGGAAGTCCAGCGGAGCGCCGCGGCCCCAGGAAGCGTCGAATTCTTCGCCGGTGGACCAGGCGACGCCAACGTAGTGGGTGGAGACGGTGTCGCCGGCTTTGGCTTCGGGACCGGTGCCCTCAATGAGGTCCGTGATCACGAGGTCGGTGGGGACATCGCCTTCAGGGAAGTCGATTTCAGGCTTGGTGCGGTCAAAGTCACGCTGACCAAATGACATGGTTGCTCCTTGGTGTGGGGTCGGATTGGTGTCAGGAACCAGCCTAAGCCAGTGCCCGGCAGTCTTGTCGACGTTTCGGTGGTGGTTACTTGACGCCGAGGATGTCGACGACGAATACGAGGTCGCCCTTGGCTTCGCCCTGGCCGGTTTCACCGTAGGCCAGGTCCTGCGGGATGACCAGCAGCACGCGCGAGCCGACGGTCTTGCCTTCAAGGCCCTGCGTCCAGCCCTTGATGACGCCGGTGAGGGGGAAGCTGGTGGGCTCTCCCCGATCGAAGCTCGAATCGAACTTGGTGCCGCCTACGAGGTTTACACCGACGTAGTTGACGGTCAGGGTGTCAGTGGCCTTGACGGCAGCTCCGGAGCCTTTGATCAGGTCCTGGGCGATGAGTTCCTTGGGCGCGGCGACGCCATCCACGGAAATCTGCGGAATGCCCTTGTCGTCTTCCTTCACGGTGGGCAGGCCGGCCGGAGGAGTCACTTTTTCACCTTCGGGCTTCTCCAGGACCGGAGCGGCGTCCTTGGCGGAGACGATCTTGAAGACCACCAGCTGTGTGCCGGCAGGGGTGTCACCCGAGGAATTGCCGGGGGCGGCGATGGCAACGTGGCTGCCGACCTTGGCGCCGATTATGGCGTTGTAGATCAGTTCATTGCTGGACTTGATCTGATCCGTCAGATCGATCGGCTGGGGGCCGTTCGCGTAGCCGTCCTCGAGGGTCTTGCCATCGTTGCCGTCCACGGCGACGTAGGCCAGTTCAGCCGTCTGCCCCGCCTTCACGCGGGCTCCATCGCCTTCGCTGACGACGTCAACCGTGGGCTCAGCCACAGTGAGGGGCTTGGAGAATTCAATGCCCGGCGCTTTGTCGTTGCCGTTGTCCGTTACCTTGACGGAGTCGAGCTTGGAGACGTCGCCTACGGACTTGCTGGTGGGCTCGGCCGCCGGCGTGCTCTCGCCGCCACAGGCGGTGATGAGCAAAAGGGCGGGCAGGAGGATCGCTAGGAGTCGGCGCACAAAAAGACACTTTCGTCGGGGCAAGGGACACTCGGAAGGGCGCTTTGCGCCTCCAAGCAGGTTGGGTCCCGTGAAGAGACCACTATCCAGAATAGCCCGTGAAGCTGGGAGTCAGCTCATAGAGTCCAGGAGCGCATCCACCCGCTCGTCGACGCTCCGGAACGGGTCCTTGCAGAGGATTGTCTGGTGGGCGCGGTCGTTCAGCTTCAGGTGGACCCAATCCACGGTGTAGTCGCGTCCAAGCTCCTGGGCCCGGCGGACAAAGTCTCCACGCAGTTTCGCCCGCGTTGTTTGCGGCGGTGCGTCCACGGCGTCTTTGACCTCTGTTTCCGTGACCAACCGACGTGCTGCCCCCCGCGCCTGCAGCAGGAAGAAGATGCCGCGTTGCCGCGAGATGTCGTGGTAAGTGAGGTCAAGTTGGGCGATTCGTGGAGAGTCCAGGCTGAGGTCGTGCCGGTGCATGTACCCGTCCATCAACTTCTTCTTGATGGCCCAGTCCACTTCGGTATCAATGGTGGACGTGTCACCGCTTTCGATGGCGTCCAGCGTGCGCTTCCAGAGGTCCAGGATCAGCGGTACATGGGGATTGTGCGCCCCGTTGGTGGCGACAAATTCGGTGACCTTGGTGAGGTATTCGCGCTGGATATCGAGGGCGGTGAGCTGCCTGCCGTTGGCAAGCCTGACCAGGGCGCGGCCTGTCAGGTCATGGGAGATTTCGCGGATGCTGCGGATGGGGTTCTCCATGCGCATGTCGCGCATGATGACGCCCGACTCGATCATGCGGAGGATCAGGTCCACTGTTCCCACTTTGAGCAGTGCCGTGGTTTCGGACATATTGCTGTCCCCCACGATCACATGGAGGCGGCGGTAGAACTCGGCATCGGCATGGGGCTCGTCGCGGGTATTGATGATGGGGCGGGACCTGGTGGTTGCTGAGGACACGCCCTCCCAAATGTGGTCCGCCCGTTGGGAGAACGCGAAGGTGGCCCCATGGGGTGTTTTGAGGACCTTGCCTGCACCGGCGATCAGCTGGCGCGTCACCAGGAAGGGAATGAGGATTTCAGCAAGGCGGGAAAATTCGCCGCGGCGCGGGATCAGATAGTTCTCGTGGCTGCCGTAGGAGTTTCCCGCGGAGTCGGTGTTGTTCTTAAAGAGGTAAACAGTGCCGTTGAAGCCCTCTGCCGCCAGCCTTGCCTGGGCCTCATCCACGAGGTCGTCCAGGATGAGTTCGCCCGCCCTGTCATGGGCAATCAGCTGTGCGAGGTCGTCGCACTCGGCCGTGGCATACTCCGGATGCGAACCCACATCCAGGTACAGCCGCGAGCCGTTGGTCAGGAACACATTGGACGAACGGCCCCAACTGACCACCTTGCGGAAGAGGTAGCGGGCTACTTCCTCGGGAGCCAAGGGCCGTGAATCCGGGCTGGAATAAGAGATCCCGAATTCCGTTTCGATGCCAAATATTCTCTTGTCCATCTCAAGCCTCCTCTGTGAGCAACCGGGTCATGTCCTCCGGCAAAAGCCTCCGGAACGCCCTCCGGGAACCGCGGTGGCTTTCGGATGCGCGGTACAGTACTGCAGCTTCGACGGCGGTGGCCGGCAGGGCATCGGCGTCCTTGTCCGTGGACAGGGCGCGCAGGGCCAAGCGCATGGCGCCGGACAGGGTGAGCTCAGGATCCCAGGCGCCGCTGACGACGTCTGAAATTTGCTCGGCGAGTCCACCCATGACCACGAAGCCGTTCTCGTCGGCGATGGAGCCATCAAACGTCAGCCGGTAGAGGTGGTCCTGCTCCTGCGTCAAGCCGACCTCGGCTACGGCGAGTTCCACTTCGAAGGGTTTCTGTTCAGCCGTGAACACGGCACCGAGGCTCTGGGCATACACGCTGGCCAGTCCGCGGGCGGTGACGTCCTCGCGATCGTAGGAATAGCCCCGGACATCGGCGTAGCGGACGCCGGCCTGCCGGAGACTTTCGAACTCGTTGTACTTGCCTACAGCCGCGAACGCGATTTTGTCGTAGATTTCACCAATTTTATGCAAGGACGGCGAGGGGTTCTCTGCGATCAGCGCGATGCCGTCGGCGCAACTGATCACCACTACTGATCGGCCGCGTGCGATTCCTTTCCGCGCGAAGTCCGCACGGTCCTTCATGAGTTGCTCAGGAGAGACGTAGAACTGCTGGGTCATCTCAGGCCTCCCGTCCGGCGATGGCGCGGGATTCGACGATGGCGCCCGCTATGGCCGCCAAATCCCGTTCCGGAACACGGCGGGTCCCGGCGCGGTTGACGGTGTAGACCACGGGCCACAACTGGCGGACTGGATCGGGGCCGCCGGTAGCGGAGTCGTCGTCGGCGGCGTCGTAGAGGGCCTCAACAGCCACCGCGACGGCGGCTTCCTCGGAGAGGTTCGGCTTCCACAATTTCTTCAGGGCTCCGCGGGCAAACACTGAACCTGAACCCACCGAGTGGTGTTCCTGCTCTTCATAGCGGCCACCGGTGACGTCGTAGGAGAACAGCCTGCCCACGCCGGAGACGTGGTCAAACCCTGCAAACAGGGGAATGACCGCCATTCCCTGCATGGCCATTGGCAGGTTTCCACGGATCATGGCGCCAAGGCGGTTCGCCTTGCCCACGAGGCTGAGCAAAGTGCCCTCGATCTTCTCGTAATGCTCCAGTTCAACCTGGAAAAGACGGGTGATGTCGATGGCCAGGCCAGCCGTTCCGGCAATACCCAAGACGGAGTACTCATCCGCAGGGAACACTTTCTCGATGTGCCTGCTGGCGATGACATTGCCCATGGTGGCGCGACGGTCCCCCGCCATCAGCACGCCGCCCGGATACGTTAAGGCAACGATCGTGGTGGCGTGCGGTGAGGACGGGACAGTGCCGGCCGGTAAGGACTGATTGAACGGGAGGAGTTCGGGACGCGAGCGTTGGAGATGCTCCGTGAAAGAAGATGTTGCCTGGGTGGCCAGGGGGCCGGTTGATGGGTCCTGCATTGCTGCACTCCTTCGACTCTGCGTTCCGATGCCCGGCGGCCTCACGCCTGCCGGGCAGTACATCCTGTAGCGGGTCCGCTTACTGGCCACCCTTTTGGACAAACGCCCTGACGAATTCCTCAGCGTTGGATTCGAGAACGCCGTCGATTTCGTCGAGAAGGTCATCCACGCCCTGCGTTGCGTCCGAAGCCTGTGCCGCAGGTGCTGCGGGCGGGGCCTCAGGGACATCCACCTCAGTTTCGGTGTCCCGTGACTGTGGTTGTTGCTGCTCCTGTGCTGCCATTTTCTTTCTCCCTACTGTCAGTCTCCTGATGACGGAGACTTCCTACTGCCATATTGCCACGCTGCGGGCTGCTGCGTACGGCTTTGACCAGGCCCGGATCTTCCCGTGGCGGAGCGCCGTCAGCTCTTCGCCGGGGGGCCATTCCGGCCCATCAACTCAGACAGGAAGGCGCCTGCATCCTGATGGCGCTCAAACAGCGCTCCGGTCAACGCCTCCGTGCCCCGGAGGGGTTCGCGGGTGGGGACCCGCTGCAGCTTGCCCAACCCGGGGACATCGAAAATAACCGAGTCCCAGCTTGCCCCGACCACGTCCTTGCCGAACTTCGAAACACAACGGCCGCGGAAGTATGCGCGGGTGTCCGACGGCGGTTCGGTCACCGCCCGGGCGATGTCGGCGTCGTCGACGATCCTCAGCATGCGGTCCTTGGACAGCAGCCTGTAGTAAAGACCCTTTTCCGGCCGGATATCGGACCACTGAAGATCAACCAGCCCCAGCCGGGCGTCATCCCAGGACAGTCCGTCGCGCTTCCGGTACCCTTCCAGGAGCGACCTCTTGGCCACCCATTCAACAGAGGATGCGGCGGCATCGAGGTCGCTGCCCAGCGTTGTCAACGTTGATTCCCACCGCGTCAAGACACCATGGGTGTGGCCGTCTCCGGTCACGGAATCCGCCACTCCCGTTTCCTGGGAGAGTTTTGCTGCCGCCTCGTAGAACATCCACTGGATATCCAGGGCAGTCACCCTTCGGCCGTCAAGCAACCTCACTGTTGCCGTCAGCGTTGTGTCATGGCTGACGGACTGAAGTGCCTGGACGGGTTCGTGGACCTCGATCCTGGGCGCCTGGCCGGCCTCGATAAGGCTCAGGACCATGGCAGTGGTGCCGAATTTGAGGTAGTTCGAGGCCTGGCTGAGGTTGGCGTCGCCAATGATGACGTGAAGGCGGCGGTACTTGTCAGCTGTTGCGTGCGGCTCATCCCGGGTGTTGATGATGGGGCGCCGGATGGTTGTTTCCAGCCCCACCTCTGCTTCGAAGAAGTCGGCACGTTGGCTGATCTGGTAACCGGGGGTCGAACTGTCCTGCCCCAGTCCAACGCGTCCGGCCCCACACATGACCTGGCGGGACACAAAGAACGGTGTCAGGCCGCGAATGATGTCGCCGAAGGGAACCGAACGGGGCATGAGGTAGTTTTCATGCGAACCATAGGACACTGACTTGTTGTCCGTGTTGTTTTTGTAGAGGTTGATGGGAGGGAGGCCGGCATCGGCCGCCACCTTCCGGACCGTGGCCAACGCAACCAAGTCCCCAGCCGCATCCCAAGCAACAACATCCCGGGGGTTGGTGACCTCAGGGCTCGAATACTCGGGGTGCGCATGGTCCACATAAAGGCGTGCACCGTTACCCAGGACCATGTTCATCAGCAAGGAACCGGACTCATCCGCGCCGTCAAGTTCCAACTCCTGGCGGCCATAGGCCAACGCGACTGCCTCGGCGTCGAGCACTGGTGGCTGGTCCGTCAGTTGGCTGGGGTCCGCCGCTGCCCGGTCCACGGTCCAGCCGCGGGCATCGTGCAACGGTTCCTCGTCGGTGTAGTCCCAGCGCGTTTCGGCTCCCCCGGCTGCCCGTTGCCGGGTGACTGCGGCATACGCCTGGATGATCCTTGCGGACATCATGGTGGCGTTCGCCCCGGGAGCCGATGGTGCATGGATGCCGTATTCAGTTTCGGAGCCCATGACGCGCATGGCACCGCCGGCGGGCAACTTCTCAGCGGGCGTACCTTCGGGTCTTGCTGTCACAGGTACTGGCCCGTGTTGGCAGTGGTTTCAATGGACTTGCCCGGTTCCTGGCCGGCTTTGCCCTGGACGATGGTGCGGATGTAGGTAATCCGTTCGCCCTTCTTGCCCGAGATCCGTGCCCAGTCGTCCGGGTTGGTGGTGTTGGGCATATCCTCGTGCTCACGGAACTCGTCCACCACGGCCCGCAGAAGGTGCTCGATGCGGAGTCCCTTTTGATTGTTGGTCAGGAGGTCCTTGATGGCGTACTTCTTCGCGCGGTCCACCACATTCTGCACCACGGCACCGGAGTTGAAGTCCTTGAAGTACAGCATCTCGGTATCGCCGTTGGCGTAGGTCACCTCAAGGTACTCGTTGGACTTCTCCGTTGAATACATGGCTTCCACGGTGCGCTGGACCATGGCATCGACGGTGGCCTGGACGTCGCCGCCATATTCGGCCAGGTCCTGCGCGTGGAAGGGCAGGTCGGTGGTGATGTACTTCGCGAAAATGTCAGCCGCTGCCTCGGCGTCGGGACGCTGTATCTTGACCTTCACGTCAAGGCGGCCCGGCCTGAGGATGGCGGGATCGATCATGTCCTCGCGGTTGGAGGCGCCAATGACAATCACATTGTCCAAGCGTTCCACGCCATCGATCTCACTGAGCAGCTGCGGAACAATGGTGGTCTCCACATCCGAGGAAACGCCGGTGCCGCGGGTCCGGAACAGCGAGTCCATTTCATCGAAGAAAACAACGACCGGGCTGCCATCGGACGCCTTTTCCCGTGCGCGGGAGAAGATCAACCTGATGTGCCGCTCAGTCTCGCCCACGTATTTGTCCAGCAATTCCGGACCCTTGATGTTCAGGAAGTAGCTCTTCAGGTCGGTGTTGCCGGCACGTTCCGCCGCACGCGCTGCCAGTGAATTCGCCACGGCTTTGGCGATGAGGGTTTTGCCGCAACCCGGAGGGCCGTAGAGGAGAATGCCTTTGGGGGCTTTCAGCCCGTGCTCACGGTAGAGGTCCGGGTGCAGGAACGGCAACTCCACGGCGTCGCGGATCTGTTCGATCTGGGGGCCGAGGCCACCGATGTCCTGATAGGTGATATCCGGGACTTCTTCGAGGACGAGGTTCTCCACTTCGGCCCGCGGCACCTTCTCAAGGGCGTAACCGGTGCGGGAATCCAATGACAGGGCGTCGCCGACCTTCAAGTGAACACTTTGCAGTGCGCCCGAAAGCCGGACCACCCGTTCCTCGTCGGCCCGGCCCACCACCAGTGCGCGGTCCTTGCCGAGCATTTCCTTGAGCGTCACCAGTTCGCCGGCGCGTTCGTAGCCGAGGCCGGCCACCACCAGCAATGCCTCGTTCAGGAGGACTTCCTGGCCCACTGCGAGCTGGTTCACATTGACCAGTGGGCTGACACCCACCCGCATTTTCCGGCCGGAATTGAAGATGTCCACGGACTCTTCGGTGGCGGCCTGGCTGGAACTGCCGGCAGCCGGTTGCTTCCGCGGATTGATCTGCACCACGGTTCCGAAGCTGTAGGGGGGTTGGCCCTCCTGCTCCAGCGCGCCCTTCAACCGGAGGATCTCGGCCTTCGCGGTCTCCAGCATGCCCACGAGCTTGCTGTTGTTCTGGGTAGCGGCTGCCAACTGGCGGTCAATGTGGCGAAGCTTGTCCCGGAGGATATTGATTTGCCGTTCGGCGACGGTCAGATCACTCGAGGGCTCGGGCGGTTGGACAGCGGAAAGCCCCCGGCTTGCTGCTTCTTCCGCTGCGGCGTGTGCTTCCTCCGGCGTTGGCCGTCCAAGGTCGTTGTTTGACGTATCCACGATTCATCAGCCCCTTCCTGCGCTTAACAAGACCTTAGTCCCGAAAAGCTCAGGGTGCTGGGTGACATTCGGAATGCGGACCCTATTGTGACCTTTGTCAGTTTGTGACTGCGGGATCGTCCTGGACGTTGGTGCCGGCGATGGCGTCACGGGCAGCCCGGCGGAGTTTCTTGTCGGATACTGACCGCTCCCCCACTGCGCCAGGGGTCCACGCGTTGAGGTCCTCTTCGCTGAACTCAGTCTTGGACGGGCGGCGCTTGACGGAAATTCCGGTGACACCGTCGGCGAGGCGGCGGGTCACCAGGAGGAAGCCGGTGTGGGCCACCATGCGGTGATCCGGACGGACGGCAAGGCCCTCGAGGTGCCAACCGCGGACCATCGATTCCCAAGCGTCAGGCTCGGTAAAGCGTCCGTCAGCACGGATGGCCTCGGCCGTGCGGGACAACTGGGTGACGGTTGCCACGTAGTTGATCCAGACACCGCCAGGCGCCAGGACGGTGGCCACGGCATCAAGGCACTCCCACGGAGCGAGCATGTCCAGGACCACACGGTCCACGGAGCCTGGAGCTTCAGCCTTGACCACTTCTTCCTGGAAGTCGCCCAGGGAGATCTGCCATGCCGGGTGTGGTCCACCGAAAATGGTCTCCACGTTGCCACGGGCGATGTCGGCGAATTCCTCGCGGCGCTCAAACGAGTGGAGGTAACCACCGTCACCCACGGCGCGCAGCAGGGAGATGGACAGGGCACCGGAGCCGACGCCGGCTTCAACGACGCGTGCGCCCGGGAAGATGTCGGCCATGGTGACAATCTGGCCCGCGTCCTTCGGGTAGACCACAGCGGCGCCGCGGGGCATGGACAGGACGAAGTCGGAGAGCAGGGGACGCAGCGTCTGGTACTGCTGGCCAACGTTGTTGCTGACCACGGAGCCATCCACCTTGCCGATGATTTCGTCATGGTTCAGGAAGCCGCGGTGGGTGTGGAAAGCACCACCAACCTCCAGGGTGATGGTGTTCATGCGGCCGCGCTCGTCAGTGAGCTGGACCCGCTCACCGACGCGGAAAGGGCCGCGGCGGCGGGCAGCGCCCGTCGGCTGCACGGCCTGGCCGGTCATCGCCTGGCTCGCGGATGCCTCGTCGATGCCGGCGTTTGCTTCGGGGGCGGCGGTTTCGCTGCTCATGTACTGTTCCTCGCTCCTGTACGGCTTGGCCGCAACATCGTGCTGGCGGATGGGCGCCAAAAATCAATGGGTTCTTCGGTAAAACCGCCGGCATGCAACTCTACCGGCAAGGATGTCAGGGGCGCCCGCTCCTGCGGGCTTCCTTGCCTGTTATGGCCGTCACAACTGCCTGCTGGCGCAGAAGCCCTGTCACGATTCCGTTGTGGTCCACCACAGCGTATTCGCCGCCCTCCAGCCGTGCCAAGTACTGGATCAGCTCCTGGCCTTTGGACCATTCCGGGACGTACGCCCCGGCGCCGAGGGCGTGGGCCACTGCGGTGACCGGCGTCGTCGCAGTCGACTGGGGAGGCACGGCGGCCGCTGCGCCGAAGTCCACTACGCCCTGCGGCTTGCCATCCGGTCCACAGATCACGACGGCGGGACTTCCGGACGGTGATATGTCCAGGACGTCGGCCACGGTGGCTGAGTTCGGTACGCCCACGGCGCGCTCTGCCAGGCCCGCGGCGCTCACCAGGTAAAGGCGGCTGCGGAGCTTCGCGTGTTGAATTGAACTGGAAGCGCCCATCCACAAGAATCCGCAGACGAGGACAGTGATCAGCATGAGGTTGATGTCCAGGGGTGTACCGCTGAGGAGCGGCAGGCCGATGAACCAGATGACCAAGGCGGCAACGATTATGCGGCCGGACCAGCCGGCGGCGATGGTGCCTTTGTCCTGGCTGCCCGTTGCTTTCCACACAGCCGATTCCACCAAACGCCCGCCATCCAGGGGAAGGCCGGGGAGGACATTGAAGAGGCCGATGAGGAGGTTGGCCCACATCAGGATGTTGGCCAGGATGTCGGATACGCCGCTGAGGACGCCAGTAGAGAGTACGGCCCACATCCCGGCCGCCAAGACGAAGTTGGAGGCAGGGCCGGCCAGGGCGACCACTACTGAACGTCCGGGCGAAGCCGTGAAGTTCTCGAATTGGGTGTGGCCACCCCAGAGGTTCAGCACAATCTTCTCCGTGGGCCAGTTGAACACTTTGGCGCTCAAGGCGTGCGCCAGCTCATGGACCAAGACAGAGACGGCCAGCAGCAAGGCGTATCCCAAGGCAACGAAGTAGGCTCCGATGCCGAGATCCGGCATCCGTACCAGGAGCGCGGGTCCGTACACGATGACCGTGAAGCCGGCGATCACGAACCACGAGTAGGCGAGAAAGACAGGTATGCCGGCAATCCTTCCAAGGGGTATGCCGTCCTTCTTACTGGTTGCATGATGCGGGGTGGAGGAGCTTGTCACCTAGTTGGCCCCTTCGAGGAGGTTTGCTGCCTGAAAACGGTCAACGACCAATTGCTGGACATCGGATGAGGTCCTGCCCACCAAGGTGTCCCACATGACCATCCGGTGATCCTCGGGCAGCGGTACCTGATGCGGAATACCCACGGTGATCACGCCCGAAGCGATGGCCGCGGTTGCGCCCGGAACGGAATCCTCCAAGGCGACGCAATGATGAATGGTGAGGGACGGGTCGTCCAGCCGGAGCCGTTCAACGGCCGTAAGGTACGCCTCGGGGTGCGGTTTTCCGTTGGCGACGGTATCCCCGGTAACCATGAACTCGAAGTAGGGCTTGGGCAGGCTTTCCACTACAACGCCGGCCAGCGGGCCCTCGGACATCGTCACCAGGGCGCAGCGGATGCCGGCCTGCTGGAGCTCATCCAACAGTTCGCGCGCACCGGGGCGCCACGGAACTTCCTTGCGGACCTGCTCAATGACCTGGGCACTGAGGGTATCCACGATCTTGCGGGCTTCAAGCCCAACTCCGGCGGCTTGCAGGACAGCAGCAGAATGCAGCAAAGACTGCCCCACCAACTGCATGGCTTGCTGGTGCGACCAGCTGCCTCCATGTGCCTCAACCAGCGCGCGCTCGGCAGCGATCCAGTAGGGTTCGGTGTCCACGAGTGTGCCATCCATATCCCAGAGCACGGCTTTGAGGTGGGGCTGGCTGGGTGAGGAATGCATGGTTTCCAGTCTACGTGGAACCTGGACAAGGGCTGTCCGTGCTTTGCGCTGTGGGCGAATCGGTGACACGCATTGACATCAAATGCCATGCATCCACGAGGGTCTTGGACGTAGGGTGAGTGGATGAACAGTGTGGACGGGACCCCCGAAGGACAGGACATCACCGCGGAGCCCGAGCGTTTCCTCAAGGAACCCGCGGAAGGCCAGCGTGTCACCGTAATGCTCGCCGCGTTTGAGGGCTGGAACGATGCCGGTGAGGCGGCCAGCGATGCGCTGCACTATTTGAACAAGCTGTGGGATGGCAAGAAGGTTGCCACTGTGGACGCCGAGGAGTACTACGACTTCCAGTTCACACGGCCCACCGTGAGGCGAACTTCTTCCGGTGCCCGCAAGGTCAAATGGCCATCAACCCGGATCTACAAGGCATCAGTACCGGACAGCAACGTGGACGTGGTTTTCGTCCTTGGAACGGAACCTTCGTACCGTTGGCGTGCCTACACCACGGAATTGCTGGTCCATGCCGAAGCACTCAAGGTTGACTCCGTGGTCCTGATTGGCGCATTGCTGGCTGACGTGCCCCACAGCCGTCCCATTCCGGTGAGCACCACCACCGAGGACAGCTCATTGCGGGAGCGGCTTAATCTTGAGGCTTCCCAGTACGAGGGGCCGGTAGGCATCGTCGGTGTGCTTGCTGAATTCGCCATGCTTGCGGGCCTGCCGACTGTCTCCCTGTGGGCAGCAGTCCCCCACTACGTGGCCCAGCCGCCCTCTCCCAAAGCCCAGCTCGCCATTCTGCACAAGGTCGAGGATCTGCTGCAGGTTCCGTTGGACAGTCTGGCCTTGGCTGAAGAATCGGAAGCCTGGGAGCGCGGAGTGGACGAACTCGCTACCGAGGACCCGGAAATTGCGGCGTATGTGCGTCAACTGGAGGAGGCCAAAGACACGGCCGATCTTCCGGAAGCGTCCGGGGAGTCCATTGCCCGCGAATTCGAGCGGTACCTCAAGCGGCGCGGCAAGGACCGGCCCTGACCCCTGCTGCCGTCATAAACCGGCAACGGCCCCGACGAAGCGTCGGGGCCGTTGCTGCTTCCTACGGGTTTTGGGCGTGTTTCTGCGGGCTTTGCGGCCTCAGAGTTCAACGCCCAGCAGCGCATTAATGGCGTCAGATATCACGGCACGGTCCTGCTCGGATGCCGGAGCATTGCCCCGCAGGGTGTCTTCTGCCCATCGATCGATTGCGGAGATGGCACCGGGAGCGTTGAGGTCGTTGGCCAGCTCCTTGCGCATCGCGGCCACCAGCGGTCCCGCCGAACCGGCCTGGGCATGCTCCGTTGCTTCACGCCACTGCGCCAGCCGTTTCTTGGCTGCCGCAAACTCCTCATCGGTCCAGGACCAGTCCGAACGGTAGTGGTTGGCCAGAATCGCCAGCCGGATGGCCGGCGGTTCTTCTCCAGCCGCGCGGAGCTTGGAGACAAGAACAAGGTTGCCCTTGGACTTGCTCATCTTTTCTCCGTCCAGACCCACCATGCCTGCGTGCGAATAGTGCCGTGCCAACGGCACTCCGGACAGAGAGTAAGCATGGCCTGCTCCCATTTCGTGGTGCGGGAACACGAGGTCCGAGCCTCCGCCCTGGACGGTAAAGGGTGCCGGAAGATACTTCTGTGCAATGACCGTGCATTCGATGTGCCACCCGGGCCGGCCGTCTCCGAGGGTTCCGCCAGGCCAACGCGGTTCGCCTTCACGGGCCACGCGCCAGAGCAGCGGATCAAGTGCATGGCGTTTTCCAGCCCTTGCGGGATCTCCGCCGCGTTCGGCGAACAGCGACAGCATCTCTGTTTCGCCGAGTCCCGACACATCCCCCAGTGTCCAGGCGTCTGTCGCGTCCGAGCGCTTGCCGGCCATTTCGACGTCGTAATAGACATCGCCGTCAGGCTCGCCGTCAGAACCAGGAACGCGGTAGGCAACGCCGTCGGCAATGAGGCGCTCGATGGCGGGAACGATGTCCGGGATGGCCTCAACGGCGCCGATGTAGTGATTGGGTGCAAGGACATTAAGTGCGTCCATGTCGGTCTGGAAAAGCTCGATCTGGCTCTGGGCCAGTTCGCGCCAGTCCACTCCCGTGGCGGTGGCGCGCTCCAGCAGGGGGTCATCGATATCCGTGACATTTTGGACGTAGGAGACGCGGAGGCCAGCGTCTCGCCAAGCCCGGTTCAATAGGTCAAAGGCCACGTAGCTTGCCGCGTGACCCATGTGTGTCGCGTCGTACGGCGTGATGCCGCAGACATACATGGACTGTTCCGGTTGCCGTTCAACCTCCACTACGCGGCCTAGGGCTGTGTCGAACAGCCGTAATTGCGGCATGCTGCCGGGCAGCTCAGGAACAGGGCGGGAGGTCCACGATTTCACGGTTCAACCTTAGTGCTAGGCGCTGATGACATTGAAATACAGCAAGACATACAAGGCCAGGCCCAAGAGGATCCGATACCAGACGAACAACCGGTAACTGCGGGTGGAGACGAACTTCAGGAACCAGCCAATAATGATGTAGCCCACCACGAAAGCAATGACCGTAGCCATCGCAGTCTCCGCCAGACCGTATGGACCGGCCAGACCATCGTTCGAAACCGTCTTGTACAACTGGTACAGGCCACTGCCGAATACGGCGGGGATGGCCAGCAGGAACGAATACCTGGCAGCGGCTTCACGGGTGTAGCCCATGAGCAGTCCGGCGGTGATGGTTCCACCGGAGCGGGAGACACCCGGAATCAAGGCCATGGCCTGGGCGAACCCGTACAGGATGCCGTGCTTGTACGTCAGTTGTGTGAGATCCCTCTCCTGCCGCCCGATCGCGTCCGCAACAGCCAGGATCATGCCGAAAACGATCAGCATGGTGGCGACGATCCACATGCTGCGCAACACCGACTCGATCTGGTCCTGGAACAGCAGGCCCAGGACGATGATCGGGAGGCTGCCCAGAATGACCAGCCAGCCCATACGGGCATCGGGATTGCTGCGTTCCACTTTGCCGATGAGGGACCCGAACCAGGCACGGACGATCCTCACGATGTCGCGCCAGAAGTAGACGATGACGGCGGTTTCGGTTCCCAACTGCGTGATGGCAGTAAACGCGGCGCCGGGATCGGAAGCATTCGGGAGGAATGAGCCGACGATCCGCAGGTGTGCGCTCGAGGAGATCGGGAGGAATTCGGTGAGGCCCTGCACCAGGCCCAGCAAGGCTGCTTCTATCCAGTTCACGTGAATAGACCCTACGTCATGAAGACTGGGAACTCCCCGTAAGCTAGCAGCTATGCAGCAGCGTTATGTCGGGAACAGTGGGTTCCGCGTGTCCTCCTTGTCACTTGGAACCATGTCCTGGGCACAGGAGACCGATGAGCAGGACGCTGCCGAAGTCCTCCACGCATTTGTCGCTGCCGGCGGCACCGTGGTTGATACGGCGGCCTCCTACGCCCATGGGCAGGCCGAGGCCATGCTGGGTTCCATGTTGGGCGACGTCGTGGCCCGCTCCGAACTGGTCATCTCCACCAAAGCCGGCGTGTCGTCGTCGGACTCACGGCGCAGCATTAATGCTTCACGCGGCGCCATGCTGTCCGCGCTCGATGCCAGCCTCGCACGGTTGGGAACCGACTATATCGACATCTGGTTCGCCCACGAATGGGACCCGAACGTGCCCCTCGATGAGACCCTTTCAGCGCTGGAACTTGCCCAGAGGACCGGACGTGCCCGGTATGTGGGAATTTCCAACTACAACGGCTGGCAGACCGCCAAAGCCGCTGCTGTGGCAGGATTCACCCTGGTGGCCAACCAGTCGGAGTATTCCCTGGTCCAGCGCAAGGCCGAAGAGGAACTGATCCCTGCCGTGGAGGACGCCGGATTGGGCCTGATGGCGTGGGCGCCCTTGGGCAGGGGTGTCCTCAGCGGCAAATACCGTGGCCAGATTCCAGCGGATTCCCGTGCTGCGCAGAACCGGCTGGCTGCCTATATTGAGCCGTACCTGGAACCGAGGGCTTCCCGTGTGGTGGAAGCGGTGGCCATGGCTGCCCGCGGGCTGGGTCGCACCCCTATGGATGTCTCCCTGAGTTGGCTGCTCTCCCGTCCCGGCGTGGCAACGGCAATCGTCGGGCCGAGGAACGCCGTCCAGCTCAAGGAACTGCTGGACGCGCAATTGACGGTTTTGCCTGCGGAGATAGGACGTGCCCTGGAGGACGTTTCTGCCCAGTAAGCCGGTCTATTGCCGGTCCAGGATGTCCAGCAAATAGCTGCCGTACCCGCTCTTGGCCAGCTTTGCCGCCTGCTGTCGGAGTCCGTCGTCGTCCAGGTAGCCCATCCGCCAGGCAACTTCTTCAGGGGCGCCGATCTTTAAGCCCTGTCGGTTCTCAGTGGTGCGAACGTAATTCGAAGCATCGTTCAGGTCGCTGAAGGTTCCCGTATCCAACCATGCGGTGCCGCGGGGGAACTTCTGTACGTGCAGCCGGCCGAGGTCCATGTACATCCTGTTGATGTCCGTGATCTCCAGTTCCCCGCGCGGGGAGGGTTTGAGGTCCTTGGCCATGGCAACTACGGAATTGTCGTAAAAGTACAAGCCGGGGACGGCGTAATTGCTTTTGGGCATGGACGGCTTCTCTTCAATGGATACCGCCAGGCCTTCGTCGTCGAACTCCACCACCCCGTAGGCGGACGGGTCCTTGACCCAATATCCGAAGATGGCACCGCCGTCGACATCCACGTAGTGGCGTAACTGGTTGCCCATGCCGGGTCCATTAAAAATGTTGTCCCCGAGGATGAGGGCCACTTTGCCGGTCCCGATGTGCCGCTCCCCCAGGATGAACGCCTGGGCCAACCCGTCCGGCGTCGGCTGTTCTGCGTACGTCAGGTTGATGCCGAACTGTGAACCATCGCCCAGGAGCCGCTGGAACTGGGTGGCGTCGCCGGGGGTGGTGATGATGAGGACATCGCGGATACCGGCGAGCATCAGTGTGCACAACGGGTAATAGATCATGGGCTTGTCGAACACGGGGACCAGCTGTTTACTGATTCCGAGCGTGATGGGATGGAGCCTGGAACCCGTTCCACCTGCAAGAATAATTCCTCGCAAACCTGCCGTCCTCACCTGTGCCCTGTCCCGCCGCGGACGGCTACTCTAGGGCCATGCAGAGAATCCTTGTCACCGGCGGGGCCGGATTCATCGGATGCAACTTTGTCCACTACATCATGGGGCACACCGGCTTCCATGTCACGGTCCTGGATAAATTGACCTATGCAGGCAATATCAAATCGCTTGCCGGGTTGCCGCCGGAACGCTTCGAATTTGTCCAGGGTGACATTTGTGATGCCGCAGTGGTGGATGCGCTGACTGCCGCCGCGGATGCCGTGGTGCACTTCGCCGCCGAGTCCCACAATGACAACTCCCTGGAAGAGCCCCGGCCTTTCCTCGACACCAACCTGCTGGGAACATTCACCCTGATCGAAGCCGCGCGAAAGCATGGCACCCGGTTCCATCACATCTCCACGGACGAGGTGTACGGCGACCTTGCCCTGGATGAACCGGGCCGGTTCACCGAAGAATCCGTTTATCGGCCCACCAGCCCCTACTCCGCCACGAAAGCCGGCTCGGACCTGCTGGTGCGGGCATGGGTCAGGTCCTTCGGCCTCAAGGCGACCATCAGCAATTGCTCCAACAACTACGGTCCCTACCAGCACGTTGAGAAGTTCATCCCCCGGCAGATCACCAACATCCTGGAAGGCACGCGGCCGCGCCTCTACGGCAATGGCCGCAACGTGCGCGATTGGATTCACGTCGAAGACCATTCCTCGGCAGTGGTGGCCATTCTTGAGGGTGGCCGAGTGGGCGAAACCTACCTGATTGGAGCCGACGGAGAACGGTCCAACAAGGAGGTGGTGGAAAAGCTGCTGTCCCTCGCCAACCAGCCCAGTGACGCCTACGATCTGGTGACCGACCGTCCAGGCCATGACCTGCGCTACGCCATCGATTCAAGCAAGCTCCGCCGGGAACTTGGGTGGTCGCCCCGGTTTTCGGATTTCGACGGCGGCCTGGCTGCCACCGTTCAGTGGTACCGGGACAACGAAGCCTGGTGGCGGCCCCAGAAAGCCTCAACGGAATCCAAATACGCCGGCCAGGGCCACTAAGCCGTGGAGCCGGTACAGCAGTTGCGTTCACGCACCACGCCGATCCCAGGGCTGGTGCTTTTCGAGTTGCCGGTTCACGGGGATGACCGTGGATGGTTCAAGGAAAACTGGCATCGCAAGAAGATGCTGGACCTGGGGCTCCCGGACTTCGGGCCGGTGCAAAACAACATCTCCTTCAACGCTGCGCGCGGAACCACCCGGGGAATCCATGCCGAACCGTGGGACAAGTTCATTTCGGTTGCCGCAGGGAGGATCTTCGGCGCATGGGTGGACCTGCGCGAAGGGCCCGGCTTCGGCACCATGTTCTGCGCGGAAATGACGGCCAAGGACGCGGTGTACGTTCCCCGTGGTGTTGGAAACGCCTTCCAGACCCTGGCAGACGACACGGCCTACACGTACTTGGTTAATGACCACTGGAGTGCTGAGGCGCAGAAAGACTACACCTTCCTCAATGCAGCCGACGACCACGTAGCCGTTCCCTGGCCCATTCCGTTGGACCGTGCTGTTCTGTCGACCCAGGACAAGAGCCATCCACGCTTGCCGGACGTAAAGCCCATGCAGCCACGGCGAACGCTGGTCCTCGGAGCGGACGGGCAACTGGGCAAGGCCCTGCGGGGGGAGTATGCCGGGGATGCCAGCGTGGACTTCGCCGGCCGGGCAGACTTCGATCTCACATCGTGGGAATCGTATGCGGCACGGGACTGGCGGAAGTACTCCACCATCATCAATGCGGCGGCTTTTACGGGTGTTGACGCCGCCGAAACCGCAGAGGGCCGTGCGGCTGCCTGGGCCATCAACGCAACCGCAGTAGCCCGCTTGGCGAGGACCGCCGTCGAGCATTCACTGACGCTGGTTCATGTTTCCAGCGACTACGTCTTCGACGGAACTGCCGACGTTCACCGGGAGGACGAGAACCCGACGCCCCTGGGGGTCTACGGCCAGAGCAAAGCAGCTGGAGAGACAGCCGTGGCGACGGTCCCGCGGCACTACATCGTGCGGACCAGTTGGGTAGTAGGTGAAGGTCGAAACTTTGTTCGAACCATGGCTGCCTTGGCCGCCCAAGGAGTTTCGCCGTCCGTGGTTGATGACCAATGGGGCAGGCTGAGCTTCGCCGTCGACGTCGCTGCTGCCATCCGTCACCTGGTGGACCATCGGGCCCCGTACGGCACGTACAACGTCAGCAACAGCGGCGAGCGGGCATCCTGGGCCGGCGTTGCCCGGGATGTGTTCCGGCACTGCGGGGCCGATCCCGTCCGGGTGAACCCCGTCAGCACTGCGGACTATGCCAAGCCCGGTACCGCGCCGCGCCCCCGCAGCAGCGTCCTGGACCTGTCGAAGATCCGGGCTGCCGGATTTGACCCGGCTCCAGCGCCCGTGCGCCTGGCGGAGTATTTGGACGGCCTGGAACCCTAGCGGCGTCCGGAAAAAGGGCCTACAGTGGCCGTACGGCAGCCCGCCTGAGGCAGGCCGGGAGACAACTCAAGTGAACACGTTGGAAGGGCAGCCTTGGCTGTCCGCGGCGATCCAGGCAGTGCAGCAGCATGGATCGCCGGCTCAATTGTTGTGTCCTGAGCTGGACCCGGAAGCCTGGAGAGCCGAGCATGCTGCTGCCGAAGATCGCACCCCGACAAGGCGCACTCCCCCACCCTCCATCAGGCCCGGAGGTGAACGGCAGCGCACTGCTGCTGACTCCCCACGGACGCCGGTCCAGGGCGGCCTCCAGCCGGGGCGCCGCCACGACCGTCCACGCCGGCCCGGGTCGCCCCGCGACAGACCAGCCCAGCGCAGGGCAGCGGGTGAACCTGGGCGGCGCCCTGGTGAACCTGATGGACTTCGAGCGGGCTGTGGAGCTCATCATGGACCGTGCACAGTCCGGCGGTGCGAAGCCTTTGGGAGTCTGTTCGGCCAATCTGGACCACCTCCGTCATTTCGGTTCGGGGAGCCGGTGGCACGGCACGTTGGACCAACCTTCACCAGTGGAATGGCTGACTTTGCTGGACGGTGCGCCGTTGGTGGCCGAAGCGGCCAGGGTCACGGGCCGGGCCTGGCCACGGCTGGCCGGCAGTGATGTGGTGGAACCCCTGCTGGACGAGGCCGAGCGTCTGGGTCTTCGCGTGGGTTTTCTGGGTGGAAGCCCGCAGGCGCAGGAACTCATCCGGAAGAGGTTTGCCCGGGAACGTCCCGGTTTGACGGTGGCGGGCTGGTGGGCCCCTGAGCGTCCCGTGCTTGTCGATGTGAACGCCTCCAGGCTCTTGGCGGCGGAAATCGCCGGCGCTGCCGTGGACGTCCTGGTGGTGGGTTTGGGAAAGCCCAGGCAGGAGCTCTGGATCGCCGAATATGGGCAGTTGGCGGGAGCCAAGGTGCTGCTGGCCTTTGGTGCGGTTGTTGATTTCCTCGCCGGCAGGATCAGGCGCGCTCCGGTGTGGGTGAGCACCCATGGACTGGAATGGGCGTGGCGGCTGATGCTGGAACCGCGACGGTTGGCCCGGCGGTACCTGGTGGACGGCCCGGGGGCATACCTGACGCTGCGGATGTCCAGTAGCAGTGCAGCCCAGCCTGAACCGGTGGCCCCGGCAGCGGGCGGCCTGTCCCCTGCCGTTTCCAGCACCCCGGAGGACGGGCCCAGCCGTGCTCCGGGGCAGTTCGTCCCGGCAAGGGCAAGGGCCGACGTCGCAGTGCTGGTGGTGACGTACAACAACGCCGAGGACGTCGCGGCGTTGGTTGCAAGCCTGCGGGAGGAAACCGCGGCGCAGTCCATCAAAGTTGTGGTGGCGGACAACTCCCCCGATGACCGCACCATGGCCGAGGTGCTGAAGCACCCCGACATCACTGCCGTGCGCACGGGCGGGAACCTCGGGTACGCCGGGGGTATCAATGCCGCAATGCGTGTGGCCGGAGACGCGGACGCGTATCTCATCCTGAATCCGGACCTGCGGGTGGAGCCTGGCGCGGTAGCTGCTTTGCGTCGAAGGATGGCACTGTCCGGCGCAGGGATGGTGGTTCCTGTCCTTTTGGATGACGACGGCAGTGTGTACCCATCGCTGCGGCGGGAGCCGGGCATTCTGCGAGCGCTGGGTGATGCGGCTTTGGGCTCCCGGGTGAAGGGGAGGCCGGGGTGGTTGTCTGAGATGGACTTTGATCCGGAGAGTTACCTCCATGCGCACCGTGTTGATTGGGCAACCGGTGCTGCGCTGTTGATCAGTGCTGATACCGCCAGGGACGTGGGCGGGTGGGATGAGCAGTTCTTCCTGTATTCGGAGGAAACGGATTATTGCCGGAGGGTGCGTGATTCGGGCCGTTCGATCTGGTGTGAGCCGTTGGCCCGGATGTGGCATGAGCGTGGGGGTTCGGGTACTTCACCGCAGCTGAATGCGTTGATGTCCGTGAATCGTGTCCGGTACGCGGCGAAGTATTGCGACCCGCACTGGGTGGCGGCGTTCAGGGCGGTGGTGCTGGTTTCGGAGCTTGTCCGGCTCCATAAGCCCGGGCATCGCGAGGCTGCTTTGGCTGTGGTGGACCGCAGACGGTGGAAGGCGTTGCCTCATGCTTCCTTTGGTGAACGGTCCCCCGCGCAAATGTCCCCCGAGCAAACGTCCCCCGCGCACGGCGTGGCGCCACCATCCGGTGCTGTGATCATCCCTGCCCATAACGAAGCCTCCGTCATCGCGAGGACCCTGCAATCGCTGGAGGGCGTGATTGCTTGGGGCACCGTGGAGGTCATTGTCGCGTGCAACGGGTGCACCGATGGGACGGAGACCGTTGCGTCCGCGTTCCACGGGGTACGGGTCATCCAAGTGGAGGCGGCGTCCAAGGCCGCTGCGTTGAACGCCGCTGATCAGGCGGCGGAGCGTTGGCCCCGGCTTTACCTCGACGCGGATATCGAGGTCAGTACGGAGGCCGTCCACGCTGTCCTGACCTCACTGGGGGACGGTCCTCTCTTGGCGGCCCGTCCGGCTTTCCGTTATGACACGGAGGGCGCTTCGGCGCTGGTGCGGTCCTACTACCGGGCGCGGGCCAGGATACCGTCCAACGCCCAGGGGCTGTGGGGTGCGGGTGCGTACGCCCTGGGCAGGGCTGGTCATGATCGTCTGGGTGGGTTTCCGGTCCTGACGGGTGATGACTATTACGTGGATCGCCTGTTCAGTGGGGTGGAGAAGGCGGTGCTGCCCACCATGCCTGTGGTGGTGCGGACGCCACGGACCCGCTCAGCCCTGCTGGCTGTCCTTCGCCGGTCCTACCGTGGCAACGCGGAGCAGAACCAGCAGGAGGCCGGGGCTACGACGTCCCGGACGGTGCAGGAGCTACTGGCCTCCGTCAAGGGGCTGTTGTCGGCGGTTGACGCCGTAGTTTACGTGGCTTTCGCCGTGGCTGGCCGCCGTCCTCCGCTGTTGGGGCGTTCTGTGGCAGCCGGCTGGGAGCGGGACGACAGCAGCCGATAGTCAGAAGCCGCAGCTCCCGCCGCCGTCGATGCGGTAGAGGTGGACTGCGTTTCCGTCAGCGAACGTATCGGTGAAAGTGCCGTCCACCACCGGGATGGTGCGGTCTTCGTCAATCACGACGGCGGTGCTGCCGCCGCAGCGGACGCGGAAGCTTGCCTTCCCGCCGGCGTTCTTGTTTGCCCCGGCGAAAATATGGACCGTTCCGTTGTGGAGTTTGGTGGTGAAATCCACGGGACCTGTGGCGGTAGTGGCGCCGTCGAGGAACGGGGCGTTGAGGACGGGGGCGAGCGCGGTGATTTGGTGGTTGAGCGCGGTAACTGTGGGGCGGACCTGTACCCCGCAGTCGCGGAGGACGTGCTGGGAGATGCAGTCGCCGCCGAAGTTGTGGTTGAAGTAGATCACTCCCCTGGCGCCGTGGATCAGGCTGCTCCATACTGCTGCCCGGATCTGGGGCGCTGTGATGGTGGTGGCGTTGACTGAATCCTTGAAGGGGTGCCCTGCTTCGACGAAGGCCCAAATGGGTATGGCAGGGCGGCCTGCTTGCAGTGTCCGGACCCGCTCGATGGTCCAACCATAGTTGGCCGCCAACCGGCATTCATCCTGTGTCAGGTCCCGGGCGTAGTCAACAAGCGCACCACCTTCACCCTTGGAGCAGATGCCGGGGTCGGTGAACCAGTAGGTGTCTGCGGACACGACGTCCTGGATTCCTTTGAAGAATTCCACGGACTCTTCGTCGGAGAGCCAAAAGGCGACGCCTTTGCCGTAGTTGGAGTACAGCATGGCCCCCGGGGGCGCTGCTGCGCGCCGTTCGTTTTGGACTGTGTACCCGCATTTGCTGTTTTCCGGCACGCATAGGGGGCCTTCGCCGGGGTACTTTCCTGTCCAGGGGGCATTGCCGGGCCCGGCCCACATGTCTACTTCGTCGCTGAGGGCGAAGCCGGCGGCGTCCGGGGACTCGAAGGTAGGAATGGCGTACATGCCCGAAGCCTTCACCAGGCTCAGGTCGGAGTTGGCGGTCAGCTCCACGTAGGTGTTGAGCCCGGCTTCCGTGTCGAGGGCAATGTTTCCTTTGTCCAGGACGCTTTCGAACCAGACTGCGATGGGGAAGAACCCGGGATCTCCGGGCAGGCCACCTTTGAATCGTGCGTAATAGTCCGCGCCACCGTCAATGGGGCGCAGCGTCACACCGTCATAGTCTTCTGCCATCGTTGTCGAGGGGGTAGCAGGCCCTGGACTGGGCGTGCCCGCCCCGGCGAAGGGCACTACTCCGCTGGCTGCCGCAACAGCAACGGCAACGGCAAGACCGGTGAGAACAGTCGCGCTGAGGACCCCTGCTGTCCTTGGTTTCACGGGCTACCTCTCAGGCAGATGTTTCCTTGATGGGTGACTTCCCGTTGCTGGTCGACAGCAGGGGTTCGCTCAGCGGGCTGTTGGCTGTAAATGGACGCTCTGCCCTGCGGCCTGCCTGGGCGGGTGTCAAAATCTCCTGGATGGTGAGCTCGTCAAGGCCGGGACCGCCGGCTGCCGGCCCGTTTGGGTCAGGGTCGTGATGGTTTTTGCGGCGGGACTTCTTGTTCCGCTCCCCTGCAGGGGATGCCGTCCTGGCCCGCACCCGCGATGTTTCAAGGCCGCGGGCTATGGATACGGCCCCAAAGGTCAGCACGATTCCGGCCACCAGGACAACGATCAGTGAGCGGAGGCGGCTGGAGAATTGTTCGGTGGCGTTGTCCGGCGACGCAACCATCAGGGATGTGTACAAGAAGCGCTCATCAGCCCCGTTGATCGATTGGATGGCCAGCAGGTCCGTTTCCAGCCGGGACCCCAAGGCTTTGACTGTGGCAACGGCCTTGTCCTTGCTCTCGGAAGCCGCGGCAATCTCGATCAGGAAAGAAGCCGGGGGACGTTGGACCGTGTAGTCCGTGCTGAGTCCCTCCCTGAGGAGGGCATCTCCGGTGGTGTCGTCGTTCAGCCTGGTGCCCACTACCTGGGCGATCAGCGAGGAATCCGCCGAACGAAGGTAGGGGTTGTCCGAGTTGAGCAGGTTCAGTGCCGGGTTCTTCTCCAGCTCGGCGGCGGTGGGGATTTTTGGATTGACAATCGCGTACGTTGCCTTGGCTTCGTAGGAGCGTGGGGCAAAGGAGTACACGTAGACGGCTGCCAGCACCGTCACCAGCAGGACAGGCAACACGACGAACTTGTGATGCCACAACGTCTTGATGACTGCTACCGGGTCCATGTGATCGCCTCGACATTCGGGGTTGAAGGGTTGCGGAGGTGTCCGTCCTGGGGCGGACCGTTCTTTAACAGGTCAGGTGCTGTGGTTTCCCTGAGTTCGATTTCACGGCGGATCATGATCCAAGCGCCTCCTCCGAGGCCGATGATGAAGGGGTACACCAGGGCAAACACGGGGAAAGCCATGGAATCGAAGGTCAGTGAGCAGCCTGCTGCGACAGCGCCGGCAGCCGCTGCCGCCCCTGCCAGGCAGCGCAGGGCGGGGATCCGGGATGCACGCGCGGCGATGAAACATGACACGGCAGGCAGGACCAGAAATGCCACCATGCCGATGAAGCCCACCAGACCCAGGGTAACCAGCGAGTTAAGGTATTGGTTGTCCAGGATGTAAAGGGCGTTCTCCGGCATGTAGTTCCCGGGTCCAAGCCCAAGGAAGGGCAGTTCACCGAACATCTCGGCCACGCGGGGATAGTTGTTGGTGCGGGTTGTGAGCGAGGGGTCGCTGTTTCCCGCGGTGAAGGAGGACGTCAGTGTCCCCACCAGGCCGGGGATGGCTACGAACAGTGCCGCCATGGCTGCCGGCGCCGCCACCACCGCCCAGCGTCGGGCTGGGCGTGGGAGGAAGGGAATGAACACAAGCATTCCCAGGAACAGTCCGAGGACGCCGGACCGGGAGACCGTGGAGGCAATGGCGACGATCAGCAAGGCTGTACCCGTCCAGTGCAACCATTTATAGCCCGTCCGGTCGTAGATGGCCCGCCAGATGGACAAGGGCAGGAGCATGGCGCAGACCACGGCAAGTTCAATGGAATGGAACGTGCTTCCCGCAACACGCGTCATGAGGCCGCGCACTTGGAAGGCCGTGTTTCCTCCGTTGTCCGTGAATCCCGGCATGGCCTCCTGGATCCAGAGCATCGGGTTGACCCGGAAGAGAAACTGGACCAGGGCCACAAGGCAGCAGAAGAAGGCGCCGGCAAGGATGGCGCGGACCAATGACATGGCGTTGTCCAGTGTGCGGACGGCTTCGCTCGCCACCAACGCGATCCCGGCGCAGGCCAGAATCAGGATCAGCCAACGGTCGGCCGCAGCTTGGGCCGAAACGTTGGTATTGCCCGTGAAGCCGGAGAACAGTGCCACATAGGACGCACACGTTCCCACCCACAGCAGTCCCAGCCCCAGCCGTCCCGGATACCTAGTCCGCAGTGGATGGTGCAGGCCAAAGAATGCCGAGCAGAGCCAAAAGGTCAGCAGCAGGAGGGCCAGCATGATGGGAACGGTCCCCACGGCTCCGATGGGTTTGACCACCATGTTCGAAGGGAAGAAAAACACGGCAAAGGCCGTGAATTTGAGCAGGAGGCCCACGTGGCCGGCGGTGCCCGACGTTCCGTCCAGATCGCCCACCTCGATTTCGCGGGCCGGAGGGAAAGAGAGGATCTTCTTCATCCGCTTCATGCGCGGCCTCCGGGCAGGGAATCTTCGAAGGTCTCTTGTGGGAGCCGGGCACAGGAGGCTTCCACGAAGTGGGCGAACGCCGCGCGTGAATCTGCCCAATCCAGCCGTTTCCTGCCGGCAACGGCTGCGGCACGGTCCTCGATGTCCGGTGCATTGACAACGTCCGCGAGCGCAGCGGCCAAGCCGGCGGGAGTTCCCGGCGCCCACACGGCGTCGGGATCGTTGAGCAGTCCCGAAGCGAAGGGCGCGTGGTTCAGTACAGGAATGTTACCGGCTGCGAGGAGTTCGCCGGGGACCAGGGAAATGTTGGTGAAGGAAATGGCCAGTCCGGCGATCGTTTGGTTGTACAGGCTGTTCAGTTCTGTGGGGGTGAGGTTGCCGTGGTTGGTGACGGGGATGTTCCACCCGGTGACGTTGTCTCCGTAGATATGGATTTCCTGCTCAGGCTGGAGGGTATGGAAACGCTCCAGGGCCAGCTTGGCCAGGAGGTAGCCGCGTCGGTCGACTTTCTTCTTGGCGTAGTAGACCACGCCGGACCGCGGAGGATGCCCGGCGGACGCGGAAAGCCTGTAGGTACGGGTATCGCATCCGAAGGGAACCACGGCTTGGGGTTTTTCGCCGAGTTCTTCCTGCATGACCTCGGCGATCATGCCGCCCAGCGCGACGTTGGTGAGCCCCAGGCGGTAACTTTCCTCTGCCAGTGCGTACAGGAATCCGCGGGGGTAGAAGTAAGGCTCGTAATCCTGGATGAAATAGAAGAGGTGGACGCTGCCAGGTGCCCGCCCCGCGGCAACGTGTGCCGTAGGCCAGGAACTGGCAATAAGTGCATCCACCCCTTCCATCCCATATGTGGCGCTGCGAACCCCGGCACGCAGCGCCGGCCAGTGGCTGTGGATGGTCTCTTCGTGACGGCTGGTGTCGTCGTCTTTGGTGTCGTAGAGGAACAAAGTGCACTGATGGCCTCTCTCTTCCATCTCCTCGACCATCCGGAAGAAGGTGGTGTGTCCCCCGGAGCCTGGCGCAGGGGGTGTGCAGAGCCAGCCGATCCTGAGGCGTCCGGTGGCGGGGGCGGGGACAGGACGGGCGGTAGACCGGGAGTCCATGATGTCTTCCTCCCGCAGGGGAATGGCCGGTTCTGCCAGATGCCAGGCGTCCACAGCGGAGGTGACCAGCTTTGCCGCCACCACCCGGGCAACAGGCCGCCAGCCATCCCGGCGGACACGCTGGGCTGCCAGGCGGGCGGTGGACAGTGTTATGGGCTTCATGGCTGGACCGGGCTTCCAGGAATACCGGCAGGGGACGGCCCGGACGCCGTGGACCTGAGCAGCCCGCGGATCTCAGCCACGAGTTCTTTGCCCTGGCGGAAGGTCAGAAGGCCGTACAGGACCGAACCGATCAGCAGGCCGCAGGCCAGGGCCATGGCAGGGTTGGCTATCCCCTGGGTGGCCATCCAAACACAAGCCCCTGCCACGGCGGCAGCCGCCAGGGGGCGGACACTTCCGCGCAGGAGTTGCCAGGCGCTGGTATGCAGGACCGATGTCAAGGACGTGACGTAGAGGGGAATGACCACCAGGCACGCCACTGCCGCGTGGGCGATCCCTGCCCCGGCAATCCCCCACCACGTGATGCCGGCCAGAAGGGCCGGCGTCAGGGCGGCAAGCCAGGCTACCTGGACCCAAAAGAGCCATCCGGTCTTGCCTGCACCCACGCTCAGGTCAGCGAAGAGCTCCACCAGGATCCGTGTAGCGCCGAAGACCCCCAGCGTGGCAAGTGCCATGCCCGCCGGCGCCCATGCCCCGCCATAGGCGGTGACGATCAAGGGATGTGCCAGCGCAATCACCATGGCGGAGATAGGAAATGCGCCATAGGAAACCCCGGTCACGAACCGGGCGGCCAGCACCCCCAAGGTTCCTTCGGAGAAGAGCCTGCCAAAGGTCGGCACCGCAGTGGCCCGGATGACCGCAGTGATCACCGAACTGGGCAGCCCGGCCAGGTTGAACGCCAGGAGGTACAGGCCCAATGCCGTCGGATCAAGCATCCGGCCTATCAGGAGATAGTCCACGTTCAAGGTCACGAACACCACCAGGTTCGCCATGGCCAACGGCATTCCCAGGCGCAGGATCTCCGCGGCCACCGTCCGGTCAAAGCCCGGGGCGTACCGCTTGGGAGTGATGATCCAATAGCCGGCCAGGGCCACCAACTGTCCACCCACCCTGGACCAGGCGAGCGCCATCGCTCCCCAGCCGTCCAATGCCATCGGCACCACCAGTACCAGCACGGTGACCAGGCTGCAGAGGTCGACGACGACCCGCGGCTTTTGCAGGAACTCCCGCCACACCATGGTGGAAGGGACGGCGCCGGCTCCCTGGAGGAGGATGGTGAGCGAGAGCACCTGGATCACGGGCGTCGCGGCGGGGTCATCAAACGCTGTTGCCAAGGCTGGTGCAAGGGCGATTGCTGCCGCCGTCATGACTCCGCTGGTGACCAGTGCAATGGAGAAGACGGTAGGGGCGATCTTGTCCGGATCCCCGGTGCCGCGTGCCAAGGCTGCGGTCGCACCGAGCTCGGCCATGTTGGTGGCGATGGTCTGCACCACTATGGCTACGGCGAGCGCGCCGAAGTGCTCCGGGGCAATCATCCTGGCCACGATGATGGTGGTGGCAAACTGGACGATCCTGCCCAAGGCCATGTTGACACCGCCCCACAGCGTGGCGCTCGCAGCCCGGTTGCCCAGTGTGCGGTCTTGGCCGCTGACGGCGGTCATGAGATTCCCGTCATGGCCCATAGCCTCCAACGGACCCGGTCCAGCTGGCTGCGCACAAAAGCAGCGGCGAGCCTTTCTGCCCTTGGTTTCCGGCCGCGGGCTGCCCGGGCGATCCTGGCTTGCAACGCGTTGGCCCGGTGGATGTTTCCGGGAACCTCGTGCAGGCCCTCGATGAATTTCCGGAGCTCGACTGCGGCCTCCACCGATCCGCCCTGGTTGATTTCCCTGAACCCCATCTGCGCGGCTTCCTTGCTGAGGGCGCACTTGGCCCGCTGCACCTGCCGTGCCCGGTTCTTCGGATTGCCCGGAAACCGGGAGTCTTCAAGGACCCGGAAAGCCTCCAGACGGTGCTTCAGGTCCACAGCGGCCGCTGCGAACTCCGTCTGATGCATGTTGGCCCCATGGACCCGGTAGAACGCCTGCACCGGCCCGTTGATCCTGCCCACATCCCAGGAGCCTGCGGCCCTAAGCCAGTACTCCAGGTCCCCGGAGTGCGGCAGCGTGGTGCTGTAAGCACCCACGCTGAGCACTGCCGCGGTCCTCATGACTACCTCGGGTGAGAGGATGAAGTTCCTCCCGCGGGCGCACGCCAGGGAAATCCATGCCCGGCCTTCCCACACAGTCCATGTGCTGTGGTCATGGGAGGAAGGGGTGGGAGGCTTGTCAGTGAAGTCCCGCGGCAGGCCGTACACCATTCCCACCCGGGGGTTGGCTTCCATCAGCGCGGCAGCCCGGGCCAACGCGCCGGGGGCTATGACATCATCTGCGGACAGAAGCGTTACGTACCGGCCCCGCGCCCTGGAGAGTCCGTCGTTGTAGGTGGCAATGTGCCCCTTGTTGCTGTCGTGGAGGACAACGCTGATGCGTTGATCCTCGGAGGCCAGCCGCCAGGCCACGGCGGCGCTGCCATCCGTGGACGCATCATCGACCACGATGACCTCAACGTCCACGCCCTCCTGCGTCAAAGCGCTGGCAACAGCCTCAGGCAGGAAGTGTCCGTAGTTGTAGCACGGCACTACCACCGAAACACTCACCGGGTGCCGGAGGGGAACGGGACGCATCAGTTTCATTGGATGCCCTCCAGCGCAGGGGAATTTCCCCGCTTGATCACCCGTGCCGGGACCCCGGCCCAGGTTTCCTCTGCCGGTACGTCCGTGAGGACCGCCGCGCCCATCCCGATCGTGGCATTTGCGCCGATGGACGTGCGCTCGCGGACACTGGCATTCATCCCGACATAGGCTGCACGCCCGATGTGAACGTTGCCCCCGAGCGAAACCCCTGAGGCGAAAGTCGCAAAGTCACTGATGTCGTCGTCGTGGGTGAAGGTCACGCCGGGCATGGCTACTACGTGGTTGCCGATCGTCACGGACGCTGTCATGCTCACGTGGGCTAGGAGGATGCTGCCCCTGCCGATCATGCAGCCTTCGGGGACCTGCACGGAGGGGTCTATGGCCGTGGCATATCGGCCTTCATCCAGTCCCAGGGTCCTGAGCCGCATGACGACGGCTTCCCGCCCCGATCCTGATCCGATGCACACCAGCAACAATGCATGGGGGAAATTCAAGGCATCCCGGATGGGGCCCAGGACGTGGGCGCCGTCAACCACCCGCCCGAGTTTGTCTTCGTCGTCGTCGAGGATCCCGATAACGTCAAAGGGCCCGTTGCTGCGGACCATGGCCAGGACCTCCCTGGCCAGGCCGCTGGCTGCTATGAGGAGAAGTTCACTCATGTCAGTCGACCTGCTGCCCGATACACGGAATCGATGACCCGGACCTGATCGTGCAGGGAAAGCTGGTGGTACAGGGGCAGGATGAGGGTGTGGTCAGTCAGCCATTCAGTGACATCCAGGGCTGCCTTCCCGGTGTCTTTGCCGGCGTAGGCCGGTTGGCGGTGGGCTGCCATGATGCCCCGCCGCGCAGAAATTCCATCCTCGGCCAAAACAGACATCAACCCGTCGCGTCCCAGGGGAAACCCTGGCCCGACTTCAAGCCAGCAGGACTGGAAGTTGCTGATTCCATAGTCCGGGTCGCTGACCAGGCGCAAGCCCTCGATTTCTGCGAAAGCGTCCGCGTAGGTAGCTGCCAGTTTCCGCCGCCGCTGGATGACCTCCCGGAGCCGGCCCAGTTGGACGATTCCGACGGCGGCCTGAAGATCAGTCATGCGGTAGTTGAACCCGATTTCGAGGTACTCCTCCGGGGGCGCGAGAATGCTGGCGTGCCGGTCGGCGGCAGAGACGCTCATGGCGTGTTCACGAAGGCGCCTTGATGTATCAGCAAAGTCCTGCCGCGAGGTGGACAGCATGCCTCCTTCCCCGGTGGTGAGGATCTTGCGTGGGTGGAAGGACCAGGCGGCGACTTCCGCTCCAGCCCCCACAGCCCGGCCGTGGTAGCGGGAACCGATGGCGCAGGCAGCATCTTCCACCACGGTGATGCCCAGCGGATCGCACATCGCCCGGATGGGAGCCAGATCAACGGGCACTCCGCCCTGGTCCACGGCGATGACTGCCTTGGTGGCCGGAGTCAGGGCGGCACGCAGTGTCTCTGCAGTGACACAACCGGTTGTGACGTCAACGTCGGCGAACACCGGACGAGCCCCCACGTACGTTGCTGCGTTGGCTGTGGCAATGAACGAGAAGGACGGGACTACTACGTCATCGCCCGGGCCCACGCCGGCCACCACAAGGGCCAGGTGCAGGGCTGTAGTGCAGTTGGAGGTCGCGACGGCGAAGCCTGCCTGTTGCAGCAGGCAGAACGCCTCTTCGAACTGGCGGACTTTGGGACCTTGTGCCACCCACCCGGAGGCGATCACCTCGGCCACTGCCTGGGCCTCGTCCTCGCCCAGCCACGGCTTCATGACGTCGATGCGTGCCAGGTGGAGACCGGAGGCGGTCATCTCGCACCAGCTACCGGAGCGTCAGGTCGGGTGGTGGTGCGTGCTGCGGCAATCTCTTCGCGCAGTGGCCGCCACCAGGCAACCAGCGAGCGCAGTCCATCTTCCAAGCCGACGGCAGCCTCGAACCCGAGGTCCTCCCGCGCGGCCGAGGTATCGGCCAGGCGGCGCGCCACACCGTTGACGGCTCTTTCCGGTCCGTGCTCAAGGTGCAGCGGTGACTCCATGACGTCCAGCAGCGTTTGGGCCAGCCCGGCGAGGCTGGTTTCGGTCCCGCTGGCCACGTTGTAGACACCATCGGTGACGTCACTGACTGCTGCCAGGACGTTGGCCCGGGCCACATCGGCGGTATGGAGGAAATCCATGGTTTGCTGACCGCTGCCGAAGATCAGTGGCGGACGGCCATCGACGATCCGCTCCATCCAACGGACCAGCACCTCGGTGTACAGCCCGTGGACGTCCATCCGCGGACCATAAACGTTGAAGTACCTTAAGGCCACGTAGTTCAGGCCGGTCATCGCCCGGAAGCTCCTCGCCATTCCCTCGTTGAAGGACTTGGCTGCGCCGTAGAACGTGTCGTTGTTGTGATGGTGGTGGCGTTCGGTGGTGGGGAATTCTTCGGCCATGCCGTACACAGAAGCGCTGGAGGCCAGGATGAGCTTGTCCACGGCGTGTTGGGCGGTGGCCTCGATCACGTTGAACGTTCCGTCCACCAGCACTTCGAGTGCCAACCGTGGTTCCTCGGCGCATTGGGTGATGCGGATGGCGGCCTGGTGGAACACCAGGTCCTTGCCCCGGGTGAGGTCATGCACCAGGTCGCGGTCCCGCAGGTCACCTTCCACCAGGTCCACCCGTTCACTGGCCAATGCGGCGTCCAGGTTTGCCAGGCGTCCCCGCACCAGGTTATCCAGGACGTCCACGTGCGCGGCACCGGCGTCGAGCAGTTGGTCAACCAGCGTGGACCCTATGGTTCCGGCGCCACCGGTGACCAGGACGTTGGCGCCGAGGAGCCTTTTCACCGTGCAACCTGGAGATTGACCTCGTTGCCGGCCACCACTGTGGACTGCCCGTCGGTGCTCAGGCTTTGGGTGACGGCCTCCAGGACAGACAGGACACGGAGCCCGGACTCTCCACTGGTACGGGGCATGGTGTGGTTACGGATGGACGCAGCGAGTTCGGCCACCACCTGGCCCAAGGGCTCGCGTTCCTGCAGTGCAGGCGACCACGTGTCGCCGAGGCGGTAGGAAATGGCGGAGGTCCGTTTGTCCGCCGCTGACCGGGGTTGGTGTTCAAGGCTGACCCCACGATCGTAGACGCTGAGGCGTTGTTGCGGGTTCAGGTCATCCCACACGAGGGTCCTCTTCGATCCCCCGATGATCATCTGCCGGATCTTTGTGGGGCTGAGCCAGTTCACGTGGATGTGCACCATGGCGTCGTTGGGAAGGCCAAACGTTAAATGTCCTACGCAGTCACGGCCGGTACCCAGCGGATCTGCCCCATGGGCCGCGATCTCTGTGGGGTGCAGGCCGCCCGGCAGGACGAAGTCAAGGATGGAAAGGTCATGGGGAGCCAGGTCCCAGAAAACGTTGACGTCCGGTTGGACCAGGCCCAGGTTGATACGGACCGAGTCGACGTAGAGGATATCGCCCAACGCCCCGGTGGCTACAAGCTCCTGGATCTTCAAGACTGCCGGGGTGAAGCAGTAGGTATGGTCCGCCATCAGCACCAAACCCCTGGCTTTGGCTTCTTCCACCATCTCCAGGCCTTTTGCCCGGCTGTCCGCCAAGGGTTTTTCCACCAGCACATGCTTCCCGGCGCGCAGCGCCGTCATCACCACTCCGTGATGGGTGTGTGCCGGTGTCGCCACCGCAACGGCATCAAGGTTGTATGTGTCCAGCAGTTCGTCCAAGGACTCGACGACGGCCACGCCACCTACCGTTTCGGCAAGCCTGAGCCCGCGTTCTACGTCCAGGTCGCAAATGGCCACCAGGTCCCAGTCAGGGCTGGCTTTAAGGTTCCTGGCGAGATTGGGACCCCAATAGCCTGCCCCGACGACTGCAATCTGAAGCTTGGGCCGAACTGCGTGGCCATTCAGTTGTCCCGATGGAATTGTTCGTATGCTCATTTCCCACTCGACTTCTGTGTTGAAAGCGCGGTTCTTATCAGGTACTGCGTAACGTTCACTAATAGGCGCCCGATGGCCGGGTCATCGCCCGGAAGGTCCGCCACATGATCATGAGGTCCCCCGCTATTGACCAGTTCTCCACGTAGTAGAGATCCAGCCGGACTGCCTCGTCCCACGGAAGGTCAGAGCGTCCGTTGATTTGCCACAACCCCGTGATTCCGGGTTTGATCAACAGCCGGCGGTGAGTATGGCGCTCGTAGCCGCTGACTTCCCGTGACAGTGGCGGCCTGGGCCCCACCAGGCTCATGTTTCCCACCAGGACATTCCAGAACTGCGGCAGTTCATCCAGGGAGTACTTGCGCATCCACCGGCCGCACCGGGTAACGCGGGGGTCTCCGCGGATCTTGAACAGGACTCCGGCTCCCTCATCCTGGCTGCCAAGGGCTTCAAGGTGTGCTTCGGCATCCACCACCATGGAACGGAACTTCAGCATCTGGAAGGTCGTGCCCCGCTTTCCGATCCTCTCCTGCTTGAACAGGACAGGCCCGGGGCTGTCGGCCCGGACGATTGCGGCCAGGACGAGCAAGACAGGAGCCAGGACGAGCAAAGCCGCTGCAGAGACTGTGATGTCCATCAGCCGCTTGAGCGTGTGCTTGCCACCGGAGTAATGCGGAATGTCAACGTGCATGAGTGGAAGTCCCTCAACGGGCCGCCAGTGGATGCGTGGACCTGCAACGTTGGTCAAGGTAGCGGCCAGAACCAACTCAGCGGCATTTTCCTCCAGCCGCCATCCAAGTTCCTGGATGAACTGGTTTCCGCCAGGAACCGGGCCTGCCACGATCACCGCGTTGGCACCGGTCTGCCGGACGGTATGCGCCACGCCGTAAATGGAGGAAAGGACCGGTACGCGCAGGTGGTCCACGGCCAGGACGGTACCGCGGCGGGCACCTGGGAGGCAGGCACCCAGGATGTCGTAGGCGGCGCCGGACTTACGGTTGATCTGCTTGATGACGTACCTGACGTCCTGGGGTTCGCCCACAACGATCGCGCGGGAAAGGCAACGGCCCCTCGACTTCTCATGGCTCAACCATCGGCGGAAGCCCCATCTGCTTCCGGTCAGGGCCACCAGGCCGAGCGGCAAGGAGATCAGGACAAAGGAACTGACAGCCTCCAGACGGAATACCACCGCAACGATGGCCAGGAATCCGAAAACCCGGAAGCTGGCGGAAAGTACCCGTTTGTACTCCTCCGGGCCTACTCCGAGGACTTTGGGATCGCGCGTCCTGTACACCTCCAGGGCCGCCAACCAGACCACTCCCAGGACCAACCCCATGGACAAGTGTTGGGCCTGTGCCGGGCTTCCGGGCGATACGCCCATTCCATCGGGGCTCAGGGCTGTCCCGGCCAGGACAGCTCCGGCAACCAAGGCCGTGTCAGCCAGCAGGAGGCTGGTGGTCAGGAAGCGAGTCCACGTCAAACGGTCTTTGAGCGGTGCCTTGATCCGCGCGTGGCGGTGGGTGACTGGCGGCGTCACGGGGTCCAGGGTGACATCCGACCTCAGCGCCGCCAGTCCCGCCTTTTCAGTCCGCTGTGCAGCAGCGGGCTTGCCAATCCAGGGAGACGCCGGCGGATTGACGGTGGCGGCGGCAGAGTCTGTCCGGAAGGCTGACCCCGCGGAGGCATGAGCGGCACCCTGGGGTGCCGCTGCCTTGCCTGATCGCAAGACTGGAACTCTCACCATGTCAGCCCTCTTTGCAGACCTGCCGTTGCCTACCTATCAGTGAAGCCGCGGCACTCCGAAGGCGCACCAGTAGTCGATACTCAACTTTGCGCAGGATTACCTATGACCCCTACGTGCGAGTACCTATCCGGGGGTGCAGGGACTACGTGCCTTGACTGCAGAAAACCCCGGAAATCCGGGCCTGAAGGGCTACAAAGATGAGAGCAGGACACAAAAAACCGGCCGCCCCAAGGCGGCCGGTCGGTGGGAGGGCTAGTCCTCGACGATTTCGAGGTCTTCGTCGGGCACCTCGTCGTCTTCTTCTTCCTCATCATCGAACACCTGGAGCGGAGTAACCTCGGAATATGCCTCGTAGAGTGCGTCCTCATACACTTCGAAAGCGTCGGCAACAGCGAAGAACGCGGCCTCGACGGTGGGGTCCCCTTCACCTCGGCGGGCGGAGGCCGCAGCCAGGTGCTCTTCGAGGGCGCCGGTCAATGATTGAAGCGCGACACGCGGATCGATGCTCATGCCTTCACGTTAGCCGGAAAAGGACGAAAATGGAGAGGGATGAGAGAACAATTTCCGGGTAGCTCCGTAGAGCGCCAACGAGACTATGCACGTCAGTACGAGTACCTCGTACTGACGGTGGGACCTGACGATTCTCTGCCCGACGCCCGACGCCGGCTCGCGGAGCATTCCGAATACGGCAAATGGGAGCTCGAACGCAGCGTGCTCTACCTTGGCGGTGGCCGCCGTTTTTGGCTGCGCCGCAAAGTGTATTCAGTGCAGCGGACCGTCTAGCTCCTCCAGCGGCCCCAACCAGGCGTTGGCCACCGTGTTGTGCGCAGATTCGTCATTGGACGGGTGGAAGATTCCTGCCAGGACGTCCCGGTAGAGGCGTTCCATCTCAGAGCCCCTGAAATAGCTGGAGCCTCCCGTGACCCGAATGGCAAGGTCCACCACGTAGCGCGCGTTTTCCGTAGCCCTGGATTTGAGCCCCACCAGACGGGGGAACCACTGGGCCCCGTGGTCCACCAGGTTGTCAACGTCGCGGGCAATGCTGGATATTTGTGGCGCGATGCCGTCCATGGCCAGTGCGGCGTCGGCCACCTTCCACCGAATATCAGGGTCCTGGGCGAAGCTGCGTCCACCGTGCTTGGCCGACACCCGGCGTTTGACGTTTTCTACTCCCAGAGTGAAAGCACGTTGGGCCACCCCCGTATAGACCGCGGCTAGAAGCGTTTCGAAGCACGCGAAAATGGCGAAGATCAGCAGGTCCTTGTTGGGTCCTACCGGGAGCTTGCGGAAGATCCGCTCAGCCGGGACCACGGCGCCATGCAGGAGCGTGGTGTTTGAAGCGCTGGCCCGCATGCCCAGTGTGTCCCAGTCGCTGAGGGTTTCGTGTCCGGGCTCGTCGCGGCGCAGGAAACCGAAGACCAGCTCTCCCTCACCGGCCCTGGCATCGGAGTCTTTTCCGAAAGTGCCCAGCCGGGTCCAGCCCCGGGAAAGGCTCGTGAAGATCTTCCGGCCGGTGAACTTGTAACCTCCATCGGGCAACGGCTCGGCAACGGTGCCCGAGTCGAACAACATGGAGTCGTTGCCCGCTTCGGAAATACCGAAAGCGAAAACTTCACCCTGGCCCGCTTCCTTGAGGACGAAGTCCAACGAGATGTCGCCCCGGGCAGCCATGACCTGCGCGACGCCGGTCCACACCAGGTGCATGTTGACGGCCAGCGCTGTGGCCGGGGCAGCCGTGGCGAGCCGTTGCTGCAAGGCAGCTACCGCTTCGAGACCGAGCCCGAATCCGCCGTCGGATTCCGGGACGAAAAGCTTCAAGTAGCCGGCCGCGGCCAGCTCCTCCAGGTCCTCGTGGAAAAATCCGTTGTTTTGGTCGTAGCCGGCAGCGCGGCCGCGCAGCCGCTCAAGCAGGGCGTCGGGGAGGATTTCCTCGGGTGCCATCACCAGGCCTCTTTCTCGTTGATTATCGGTCTAGTAGTTGCTCAGCAGCCTGTTCAGGACGCGGGCGCCGAATTGGAGGGACTCGGCCGGCACGCGCTCATCGACGCCGTGGAACATGCCGGTGAAGTCAAGCTCATCAGGAAGCATCAACGGGGCGAAACCGTAACCGGTGATGCCGATCTTGCTCAAGGATTTGTTGTCCGTGCCGCCGGAAAGTGTGTAGGGAAGCACCTTGGCGCCGGGATCCTCGGAGTACAGGGCGTCAATCATGGAATCCACCAGGTTGCCGGCGAACGGCACTTCCAAGGACACGTCCTTGTTGACATAGCTGATGTCGATGCCATCGCCCGCCAGCTCCTTGATGGTCTCGAACACCAGTTCCTGCTGGCCGGGCAACGTCCGGCAGTCCACGAATGCCTCGGCCGACTCCGGGATGACATTGTGCTTGTACCCGGAACGCAGCAGCGTGGGGTTGGACGTGTTCTGCAGCGTCGCACCGACAAAGCGGGCGACGGTGCCGAGTTCCTTCAGGATGATGTCAGGGTTGTCGGCATCGAACTCGACGCCGGTCAGTTCGGTGACGCCGTCCAGGAACTGGCGGGTGGTAGGGGTCAGCTCCACCGGCCACTTGTATTCGCCGATCCTGGTGACGGCAGCAGCCAAACGGGTGACGGCGTTGTCGGTGTTGATCTGCGATCCGTGGCCGGCGCGGCCATGTGCCACCAGCCGGAGCCAGGAGAGGCCCTTCTCAGCTGTTTGGAGCAAGTAGGTCCGCTGGCCGCCGATGGTGGCGGAGAAGCCGCCCACTTCGGAGATGGCCTCAGTGGCGCCGTCAAAAAGCTCGCGCCGGTGTTCGATCGCATAGCGGGCGCCGTAAGTGCCGCCTGCTTCCTCATCGGCGAAGAATGCGAAAATGATGTCCCGCTTGGGTTTGCGGCCGGTCCTGGCGAAGTCGCGCATGACCGACAGGATCATGGCGTCCATGTCCTTCATATCCACGGCGCCACGGCCCCAAACCAGCCCGTCCTTGAGTTCGCCGCTGAACGGATCAACGCTCCACTGGTCCTTCAGGGCCGGAACAACATCCAGATGTCCATGAACCACCAAGGCGTCGGCAGACGGGTCTTCGCCGGCCATCCGCGTTACGACGTTGGCGCGGCCGGGGGCGGATTCGAAGATCTCTGCCTCGAGCCCCACTTCAGTAATGAGGCCGGCCGTGTATTCGGCAGCCGCGCGTTCCCCCGGTCCGGTGTCGTCGCCGAAGTTGGAGGAGTCAATACGGATCAGCTCCTGGCAGATCCGGACAACTTCATCTTCGGGGCGGATGACAGACATGGAAACTCTCCTTGCGTGGCTGGGCTGCAGGTTTCGGCGACGTGCACTGCGGCTTCCGCAGCGTGGACGTCCCCTGTCCCATCAGCCTACTCACCGGACGCGGTCCCCGTCAGGAATGCATGGCGCCGGAAGTCGCCGGGTGTCCCTTGGGGCCATCCTGGCCAGCGCCGATTTTTTCGCCACCGGAAACCGTGTTAGAGTTTTTCTCGCTGCTTCGGAGGAAAGTGAAGCACCGGAAGGTGCAAACGACTCCACCGAACACCACCTGCGCGGGTGGCGGAATGGCAGACGCGCTAGCTTGAGGTGCTAGTCCTCGAAAGGGGGTGGGGGTTCAAGTCCCCCTCCGCGCACTATCGCAAGGCCTGGAATCCATGGATTCCGGGCCTTGTTTTGTTTGCGGAACTTTCTGGTGTCGCTGTGGAACCGCACGGTCCGCTCCTGCGGTTCCAGGCAGCAGATACGGGTTTAACGACGACGGCGGTCACCATATGGTGACCGCCGCCCTTCGCTTGACGACGGGACCCTACTCACCCCAACGCAGCAACAGTGCCAGTGAAATGCCGCCGGCCGCTGCGGGCATTCCACGCTGCATAATCCGAGCGTTCCCAACCCCCTGAAACCGACTGAACCGTCGAGATATCCACGGCGACCCGTGCCGGGAGGAACACCGGAGCCTCAAAGGCAACGTCCCACGTGAACGCATCGGCCTTGACGGCCCCCACGTCAGCCAGCGCGCGGGAGGCAAGGTACATTCCGTGGGCAATGGACCCACGCAAGCCAAGAGCCTTGGCAGACAGGACGCTGAGGTGGATCGGGTTGAAGTCCCCGGAGACCGTTGCGTAGCTTCGTCCGGTATCCAAGCCGAGTTGCCACAGAGCGGTGGGGTTGGGAGGAGAAAAATCGCTGGGTGCTGTTGCTCCGTTCGCGCTTCCTGGTTTGTCGATGCCCGGCAGGAAGATGCCCTTGGCCAAATAGGTGGAGACGCCACGCCAGAGCAGTTCGCCACTGGAAGCCGAACGGACCTCCGCCACAACATCCACTTGGGTTCCGGCTTTGTGGCCCGCGAGGTTCTCAGCCCAGGACCTGATGTCCAAAGCCTCGGAGAAGGCAATGGGAACCCGTTGCTCCACATGGTTCTTCAGGTGGATCATGCCCAGGAGCGGCAACGGGAAATCATCCCGGTTCATGACGCTCAAGGACACCGGGAAGGCCAGTGCATGGACATAACCGGCCGGCAGGGTGTCGCTGGCCGTCTCCCCCACCAGATGTTGGTATGCCGTCAGGTTTCCCACGTCTGCCTTGACGTTCCTCACTTCGTGGCTGACTGAGGGCAAGCTGAGCTGGCCTGTTGCCGCCCCCAATACCCGACGGCGGGCCGCGGTTGTTGCCGCATTGACGTAGAGCTTGGACAGTGAGGGCAGCTCCCCGAGGATCACTGGCTGGGGATTGGTCATGCTCCCACCAATTGCTGACCGCAGACCCGCAGGACCTGGCCGGAAATTCCACCAGCGGCGTCACTGGCCAGGAAGGAGATGGCCTCGGCTACGTCCCGCGGCTGTCCGCCCTGCTTGAGCGAGTTAAGCCTGCGGGCAGCCTCCCGGATGGCAAAGGGCATCCGGGCCGTCATTTCGGTTTCAATGAACCCGGGGGCCACCGCGTTGATGGTTCCATCGAAGGGTTCCATCAGCAAGGCCGTGGACCTCACCATGCCGATCACCCCGCCCTTGGAAGCACCGTAGTTGGTCTGTCCCCTGTTGCCTGCGATGCCACTGGTGGAAGCCACCGACACGATGCGCGGTGCGTCCTTGAAGTGTTCGGATGCGAGAAGGACCTCGTTGATGTTCAGTTGGGCTGCGATGTTGACGGCGATCACCGACTGCCATCGGCTTTCGTCCATGTTCGCCAGCAGCCTGTCGCGGGTGATTCCAGCATTGTGGACCACGATGTCGAGCCGGCCGTGGCGTTCCACCGCGTGCTCGATGATCCGGTGACCGGCGTCGTCACGACTGATATCGAGCTGAAGAGCGGTGCCCCGTACCTCGTTGGCCACTGCAGCCAGGTGGTCCCCGGCTGCCGGGATGTCCACTGCAACCACTCTGGCGCCGTCGCGGTGCAGCGTCCGGGCAATGGCAGCACCAATACCCCGGGCCGCCCCGGTGACTACTGCAACCTTGCCGGCCAACGGCCTGTCCGGGTCGCTGGGCAAGGTGCCCGACGTCGAGCTGACCGTCAGGAACTGTCCGTCCACGTAGGCAGAACGCCCGGAGAGGAAGAACCTGAGTGCACCCAATGCCGAGGGGCTCGTGGTGGCGAGGTTGTCGTCGAGCAGTATGCCGTTGGCGGTGGAGCCTGCACGGAGTTCCTTGGCCAAGGACCGCACCAGCCCGTCAATGCCCTGGCGCGCTGCGGCCCCGGAAGGGTTTTGGGCTGACTGGGATGTCCGGGAGATGGTGACTACCCGTCCGTTGGCGCCCAGATCCCGAAGCGAAGTGCCTGCGGTCAGGACGGGCCCGGCAAGGTCTCCGGGGTGTTGGACAGCATCGAGGACCACAATGATGGCGCCCAGTTTTTCCTTGGGCAACGCGTTCCGTCGGACGTCAAGACCCCACCCGAGGAGTGTGGTGGCAATATCGTCCGCACCTGGACTGTCTCCGTTGACCAGAACCGGGCCGGTGACCAGTGGGCTGCCGGGTTGGTAGCGGCGAAGCTCCACCGGCTGAGGCAATCCGAGCCGTTTGGCGACGTTCCTTCCCAGCCCGTGGCTCACCAGTTGTGTGTATTTGTCTGTCATGGAGTTCCCCCTATGCTGCTTCCAGAAGGGCAACGACGCCCTGGCCGCCTGCGGCGCAAACGGAGATCAGGCCGCGGGCCGGACGCCCGTCCACGGAGCCCTTCTCATGCAGCATCTTCGCAAGGGTTGCCACAATCCTGCCACCGGTAGCGGCGAACGGGTGCCCGGCAGCCAACGACGATCCGTTGACGTTGAGCTTTGCCCGGTCAACCTTTCCGAGCGCTCCATCGAGTCCGAGCCTGGTACGGCCAAAGTCTTCGTCCTCCCAGGCAGCGAGTGTACTCAGGACCGTGCCGGCGAATGCTTCGTGGATCTCGAAGAAATCGATGTCCTCGAACGTCAGGCCATGACGGGCCAGCAGGCGCGGAACTGCGAAAACGGGCGCCATGAGGAGGCCGTCCTTACCGTGCACGAAGTCCACTGCGGCGGCTTCGCCGTCCAGGACCGTCGCGAGCTTAGGCAGGCCGTGGGCGTCGGCCCACTCCCCCGTTGCGAGCAGGACGGTGGATGCGCCGTCAGTGAGCGGCGTCGAGTTGCCCGCCGTCATGGTCGCCTCCGCGCCGAGGTTCTTGCCGAAGACCGGCTTCAGCGATCCGAGTTTCTCCAAAGTGGTATCTGCGCGCAGGTTGGAGTCGCGGTTGAGGCCGCGGTAGGGAGTGATGAGGTCATCAAAGAAGCCGCGTTCATAAGCGGCAGCAAGATTGCGGTGGCTGTTGAAAGCAAGTTCATCCTGGGCTTCGCGGGTGATCTTCCACTGCGCCGTAGTGAGTGCCTGGTGCTCCCCCATGGAAAGGCCGGTGCGCGGCTCACCCGTGTTCGGTGCATCAGGTGCCAGGTCCTTGGGGCGGATGCGGCCGATGATCTTGAGCTTTTGGACAGGGGTTTTGGCACGGTTGAGATCCAGCAGGATCTCACGCAGTCCCTCGCTCACGGCGATCGGGGCGTCGGATGCCGAATCCACCCCGCCGGCAATGGCTGACTCAATTTGCCCCAGCTTGATCTTGTTGGACAACCCGATCACCGTTTCAAGCCCGGTCGCGCATGCTTGCTGCAGATCATAGGCGGGAGTTTCCGGTGACAGCGCTGAGCCGAGGACGGCTTCGCGGGTGAGGTTAAAATCCCTCGAATGTTTGAGCACCGCTCCGGCTGCTACCTCGCCAATGTGTTCGTCCTGCAGCCCGAACCTGGCGATCAAGCCTTCCAGCGCCGCGGTGAGCATGTCCTGGTTGGAGGACTTAACGTACGCGCCTCCTGTGCGGGCAAAGGGGATGCGGTTGCCGCCCACGATGACCGCCTTGCGTGGTGCTTGGGGGGTGGAAGCCGGTTCCCGGGTCCCACCCGTGGTGACGTCTGCTGCAGCCATGCTGGTCTCCTTCGATCAATGCCAGTTACTGATACCCAGCGTACCTGATACGCTGGGTATCGTGAACACTCGCCACGAAGAATTCGCCAGTGCCGCAGCGGATGCGCAGAATACCGCCGTCGACGGCCGGACTGCCCGTTGGCAGTCCCACCGCGAGGAGCGGCGTGCCGAACTCATCAGGCAAGCGCGCAAAGCGGTTCACAGGCTCGGTAGTGACGCGTCCATGGAGGACATAGCGGGAGCCGCCGGTACGTCGAAGTCTGTCTTCTATCGCTATTTCGGCGACAAAGCGGGACTTCAGCAAGCCATGGGCGAGGTAGTGCTGGGGCAGATGCAGCGCCGCATGCAGGAAGCCGCACAGCTGGCCCAGACTCCCCGCGAAGGGTTGTTCGCCATGGTCTCCGCCTACCTGCAGATGGCCGAATCAAGCCCCCACGTGTATGCGTTCATTACCCGGCTTACTCCAGGTGAAGCGTCAGCGCAGGACGCCATTGCCGCCTCGGGAGCGCTGGGGAACTTCTTTGAGCAAATCACTGAAATGATCGCCACCCCCATGCGGGAGTACCTGGGCGAAGAGAAGGAAGCGGTGCTTGTCTATTGGCCCACCGCCGCCATCGGCCTCGTCAGGAACGCCGGAGAGATGTGGCTGGGGAGCCCGGCAGGCGGCGCCAAGCCGGACCAGGAAACCATGGCAGCTCAAATCACCGACTGGCTGTGCCTCGGCATTGCTCCAGCGCTCAAGACATCCACCTGACACCAGCAATGACTCATCAGTTGTCGGAAACCAAAGAAGGAAGCAACATGACTGAAGTAGTGGACCGGACCGCATCGGCCCAGCACCCCACAGGCAGCAAGGATGCCGCTACTGGCGCCGAGCCTGCGGTGGACGTCGCCTCGCTTGGAGAGCAGCTTCTCGGCAAGTGGGCACACATCCGCCACGAGGCCCGCAAAGTGGCAGGCAATCCGGCGGTACAAAAGATCGAAGGACTGCACCACACCGAGCACCGCGCCCGCGTGTTCGAGCAATTGAAGTTCCTGGTGGACAACAACACTGTCCATCGTGCCTTCCCCACCCGGTTGGGTGGCTCCGACGATCATGGCGGCAACATCGCCGGCTTCGAAGAGATCGTCACCGCCGATCCGTCACTTCAGATCAAGGCCGGCGTCCAGTGGGGCCTGTTCGGCTCTGCCGTGATGCACCTCGGCACAACGGAACATCAGGACAAGTGGCTCCCCGGCATTATGAGCCTGGAGATTCCCGGGTGCTTCGCCATGACCGAGACCGGCCACGGCTCTGACGTTGCCAGCATCGCCACCACGGCGACGTACGACGAAGCCAGCCAGGAATTCGTCATCAATACACCTTTCCGGGCGGCGTGGAAGGACTACATCGGCAATGCTGCCAACGACGGCCTCGCCGCAGTGGTGTTCGCCCAGCTGATCACCAGGAACGTCAATCACGGCGTCCATGCGTTCTATGTAGAACTCCGTGATCCAGCCACCAAGGAGTTCCTTGCGGGCATCGGCGGTGAAGACGACGGCATTAAGGGTGGACTCAACGGCATCGACAACGGCCGGTTGCACTTTACAAACGTACGGATCCCGCGCACCAACCTGCTGAACCGCTACGGCGATGTGGCGGTGGACGGCACCTACTCCTCCAGCATCGAGAGCCCGGGGCGCCGTTTCTTCACCATGCTTGGCACCCTCGTCCAAGGACGCGTTTCCCTGGACGGAGCAGCGGTTGCTGCCAGCAAGGTTGCTTTGAAGACTGCGATCCAGTACGCCACTGAACGCCGTCAGTTCAACGCCTCCTCGGCAACCGACGAGGAAGTCCTCCTGGACTACCAGCGGCACCAGCGCCGGCTGTTCACCCGGCTGGCCACTACCTATGCGGCCAGTTTCGCGCACGAGCAGCTTCTGCAGAAATTCGACGACGTCTTCTCCGGTGCGCATGACACCGACGCCGACCGGCAGGACCTTGAAACGTTGGCCGCCGCTCTCAAGCCGCTGAGCACGTGGCATGCCCTGGACACGCTGCAGGAATGCCGCGAGGCCTGCGGTGGCGCCGGATTCCTGATCGAAAACCGCTTTGCTTCCCTCCGCGCGGACCTTGACGTGTACGTCACGTTCGAGGGCGATAACACCGTGCTGCTGCAGTTGGTGGCCAAGCGTCTTTTGGCCGATTACGCCAAGGAATTCCGCAGCGCAGACTTTGGTGTCCTTGCCCGCTACGTGGTGGACCAGGCGGCCGGAGTGGCGCTCCACCGGACGGGGCTTCGCCAGGTTGCCCAGTTCGTGGCCGACACGGGGTCAGTCCAGAAAGCCGCCCTGGCCCTGCGGGACGAGGAAGGCCAGCGGACGTTGCTCGCCGACCGGGTGCAGTCCATGGTTGCCGAGGTCGGTGCTGCACTCAAGGGAGCCAACAAACTTCCCCAGCACCAGGCCGCGGCACTGTTCAACCAGCATCAGAACGAGCTCATCGAAGCCGCCCAGGCGCACGCGGAACTGCTCCAGTGGGAGGCCTTCACAGAAGCCCTGGCACAGGTCTCCGATGAGGGAACCAAGCGTGTCTTGACGTGGCTGCGTGACCTCTTCGGGCTGTCCCTGATTGAAAAGCACCTGTCCTGGTACCTCATGAACGGACGGCTCTCGATGCAGCGTGGCCGAACGGTGGGCACGTACATCAACAGGTTGCTCGTCAAGATCCGCCCGCACGCTGTGGACCTCGTCGATGCTTTCGGCTACGGACCTGAGCACCTGCGGGCCTCGATCGCGACCGGCGCAGAATCCACCCGTCAGGACGAGGCGCGGAAGCACTTCCGTGAGCAGCGGGCCAGCGGCAGCGCACCCGCCGACGAGAAAACCCTTCTTGCACTGAAGGCGTCCAAAACCCGCTAGCAGACCCGAGCAGCCACGCGCTTAACAGCTGCGGAACTGTTGAACAGCACGACGGCGCCGCCCCCACCAAAGGGGGCGGCGCCGTCGTGTTTTCCTGTCTTCCGCTGTAGCGGCGCTGGTGGTTCAGCGCAGGACCGAGCGGTAGACCTCCAGCGTTGTTTCCGTAATGGATTCCCAGGAGAAGTGCTCCTCCGCGCGGCGGCGCCCCGCAATGCCCATGTCGCGGGCACGTGCAGGATCTGCCACCACCTCGTTCAAGGCAGCCGCGAAGTCGCTGACGAACTTCTCCGGGTCAAGGGGCGTCCCTGTTCCGTCGGTGACTTGCTCCAGCTGTACCAGCAGCCCGGTTTCGCCATGCTGGACCACCTCCGGAATGCCGCCCGTGGCACTGGCCACTACCGCCGCGCCGCATGCCATGGCTTCAAGGTTCACGATGCCCAGGGGCTCGTAGATCGAAGGGCAGGCGAACGCCGTGGCATGGCTGAGCACCTGGATAAGTTCCTTCCGGGGCAGCATCCGCTCGATGAGGACGACCCCTTGGCGCTTGGTCTGCAGTTCCTCGATGAGCCGTGCAGTTTCGGCCGCAAGCTCGGGGGTATCGGCGGCTCCCAGGCACAGCACCAACTGGACGTCGTCAGGAAGGCTGGACGCCGCGCGAAGCAGGTACGGTACCCCCTTCTGGCGGGTGTTGCGTCCCACGAAGACCACGCTGGGCTTGGCGGGATCGATGCCCAGTGCTCGGATGGCATCGTCCTCTTCATCGCGTTCCCAGAGGGACACATCGATGCCGTTGTGGACAACGCGGACCTTGTCCGGATCAACGTCGGGGTAGCTGCGGAGGATGTCCTGACGCATGCCGTCGGAGACGGCGATGATCGCCGCTGCTGCCTCATAGGCCGTTTTCTCCACCCAGGAGGACAACGCGTAGCCGCCCCCCAGCTGCTCAGCCTTCCACGGGCGGAGAGGCTCAAGGCTGTGGGCACTGAGCACGTGGGGAATTCCGTGCAGCAGCGAGGCGAGGTGGCCCGCCATGTTGGCATACCAGGTGTGCGAGTGGACCAGGTCCGCTCCCGCAATATCCGGAACGATCCTCAGGTCCACGCCCAGGGTTTGAAGGGCTGGGTTGGCGTCGCCGAGGTCTTCGGGGGTGGCGTAGGAAGCCACCGAAGCCCCGTGATAGTCGGTCTCACGCAGCGCGCCGAAGGCCCGCACGTGAAGGTCGACGTGCTTTGCCAGCACCCGGCTGAGCTCGGCAACGTGGACACCGGCACCGCCATAAATTTCCGGAGGGAATTCTTTAGTCACAATGTCTATTCGCACGCTAACCAACGTAGTCGTTCCGGCGTATGTGTTCTAGTGTGAAAGAGTCCGGAAAATCGGACTTTTGGGGGATACGAAGACGTACGGGGAGCTGTGACCATGGCGTTGAAGAAAGTTCTGGCAATCGTATTGGCAGGCGGAGAAGGCAACCGACTCATGCCGCTGACGGCGGATCGGGCCAAGCCCGCGGTTCCGTTCGCAGGCGGCTACAGGCTAATTGACTTTGCACTATCCAATCTCGTTAATTCGGGATATTTGAAAATCGTTGTACTGACGCAGTACAAATCGCACAGCCTTGACCGGCACATCTCGGAGACCTGGCGTATGTCAACGCAACTGGGCCGGTATGTAGCTTCTGTGCCCGCGCAGCAACGCGTGGGCAAGAGCTGGTTCCTTGGCAGCGCCAACGCAATCTACCAATCGCTGAACCTCATCCATGACGACGCCCCGGACATCGTGGTTGTGGTCGGCGCTGACCACGTGTACCGCATGGACTTCTCCCAAATGGTGGAGCAGCACATTGCCAGTGGCGCCAAAGCGACGGTTGCTGCTGTGCGGCAGCCCCTGAACATGGCCAACCAATTCGGCGTGATCGAGGTAGACCAGAACGATCCCCAGAAAATCGCCGCCTTCGTGGAAAAGCCGGCCAGCACCCCCGGGCTGGCAGCAGATCCCACGCAGTTCCTGGCCTCCATGGGCAACTACGTCTTCAACGCAGACGCCCTGGTTGAAGCCCTGCACGTGGATGCAGAGCGCCTCGATACCAAGCACGACATGGGCGGGGACATCATTCCGTATTTCGTGGACCAGGGGGAAGCGGGCGTGTACGACTTCACGCTCAATGACATCCCGGGAGCCACGGATCGGGACCGCACGTACTGGCGGGACGTCGGTACCATCGACTCGTTCTATGACGCCCATATGGACCTCATCTCCCCCGTGCCGATCTTCAACCTGTATAACTCCGAGTGGCCGATCTACACGCGCCAGAGCATCTCGCCCCCTGCAAAGTTTGTCCGAGGCGAGAACAACACAGTGGGTACGGCCCTCGATTCCATTGTTGCCAGCGGCGTGGTGGTCTCCGGTGGCATCGTTGAAGGTTCCGTAATCTCCAACGACGCCTACGTGGCCGCCGGCAGCCGTGTCCAGGACTCCGTCCTTATGGATAAGGTCCGGGTAGGCGAAGGCGCCGTGATTAAGCGGGCCATCCTGGACAAGAACGTGAAGGTTCCTGCTGGTGCGGCCATCGGCCTGGACCCAGCCCTGGATAAGGCACGGGGATACAAGGTGACGGAGTCAGGCATCACCGTGCTGGCAAAGGGCCAGGTTGTGCCCGAGCCCGGCGAGGCCGAGCTCGCGCTGTCCGCGCAACACCGCCGTGGACTGCCCGAGGCTGTCAAGGCCGCCACCCATGATGATCCGGACATCCGCGACTCTGCCGAAAAGGTAGCAGCAGGAATCCAGTCACGCGTAGCGGATGCCGCAGCGCAGGGCGCCTCGCACTAAGCGCTGGACGCCCGACTGACGCCGACAGAACCCGAGGCAGGCCACTGGCTCCCAAGGCTGTAAAATCAGGTCAATGAGCTCCACCGATCTGACGCCTGAAGAGATCCAGGCCTGCCTCAAGGTTCTGACCACGATCCACGTCTATGACGAGGAGCACCCGGACTACGTTGCAGTCCGCCGTGCCACCGGCAAGATGTTCAAAGCCGTCAAGCGGCACCGCCGGGTCACCAAGCGCGACTCCATCGCCGAGGCTGACCGGGCCGTCATTGCCCTGACGGCCACCGCCGCTCCGGACCGCATTGACGACGAAACCCGTGGCAACAAGCTGGCCCCCTCCGTCACGGGTGAGGTCGCAGGCCACCTTATCCGCTCGCGTCCCTGCTACATCTGCAAGAAGCACTACACGCAGGTTGATGCCTTCTACCACCAGCTCTGCCCTGAATGCGCGGCCTTCAGCCACAGCAAGCGCGATGCCCGCACGGATCTCACGGGACGCAGGGCCTTGTTGACCGGCGGACGCGCCAAGATCGGCATGTACATCGCGCTGCGCCTGCTCAGGGATGGCGCCCACACCACTATCACCACCCGCTTCCCCAAGGACGCGGCCCGTCGCTTCGCCGCCATGGAAGACAGCAGCGAGTGGCTGCACCGGCTACGGATCGTGGGCATTGACCTCCGCGACCCGGCGCAGGTCATGGCTCTGACGGACTCCCTCAACGAGGCTGGCCCGCTGGACATCATCATCAACAACGCAGCCCAGACCGTTCGGCGCTCCGGCAATGCCTACAAGCCCTTGGTCGACGCCGAGGACGAGCCGTTGCCTGCCGCCCTTGACGCTGCCAATGGTGGCCCGGAGTTGGTCACATTCGGCCATGCCCATGACAAACATCCCTTGGCCCTTGCCAGCAGCGTCACCGAGCACCCTGTCCTGGCGGGCGATGCGATTACCTCTCTGGCGCTCTCCACCGGGTCCGCGTCCCTGGAACGGATCGAGTCGGGAACAGCGATCGACGCCGGCGGCTTGGTCCCCGACCTCGCCTCGATCAACAGCTGGACCCAAGTGGTGGATGAGGTGGATCCCTTGGAGATGCTCGAGGTCCAGCTGTGCAACGTCACTGCGCCATTCTTGCTGGTCAGCCGACTTCGGGATGCCATGAAGCGGTCGACGGCCCACAGGAAGTACATCGTCAACGTCTCCGCCATGGAGGGACAGTTCTCCCGCGCCTACAAGGGCCCCGGACACCCCCACACGAACATGGCCAAGGCTGCGTTGAACATGATGACCAGGACCAGCGCCCAGGAAATGCTGGATTCCGATGGCATCCTCATGACCGCGGTGGATACCGGATGGATCACCGATGAGCGCCCGCACTACACCAAAGTCAGGCTCATGGAAGAAGGCTTCCATGCCCCGTTGGATCTGGTGGATGGTGCCGCGAGAGTCTACGACCCCATAGTGATGGGCGAAAAGGGCGAGGACCAGTACGGTGTCTTCCTGAAGGACTACAAGCCCTCGCCCTGGTAGAAAATCTGGAGTCTCTGTACAGATAAGGCCCTTAAGAGCAGCTCTTAAGGGCCTTATCTGTAATTAAACTCCTCCGCGACTGAACTCCTACGCGAGGCGCGTGATCTCCACCGAAACGGAGAGTCCCGAGCCGCCGCCACCGGACAGGATGCCCTTCAGTGGGGGAACATCGCGGTAGTCTCGGCCCCGCGCCACCGTGACGTGGTAATCGCCTGCAGGCTTGTGGTTGGTGGGGTCCCAGCTGCGCCATTCCCCATCCCACCATTCCAGCCACGCGTGTGACTGTCCCGCAACGGTTTCGCCAATGTCGGCCGTGGACCTTGGGTGGATGTACCCCGAAACATAGCGGGCAGGGATGCCACTGCAGCGCAATGCCCCAATGGCCAGATGTGCCAGATCCTGGCACACGCCTTGGCGCTGGGACCACGCCTGCTCGGCATTCGTCGTCACCCCGGTGGTGCCCTTCATATAGGTCATCTCACCGGCCATCCAGGCGAACACCGCCAAGGCCGCCTCGTGGGGATTCTTACCCTCCACAACGCCGGGAACAATGCCCAGGACCTCCTCGCCCGGCCCACTGAGCCTGGACTGGGGCAACCAGTCGCTGAACTCGTCCTGGACCTTGTCCGAAGCAATGACGTCCCATCCGACGATGTCGTCCTCGACTGCCACGCGTTCGGTGCGGTGCACTTCCACGGTGGCCGTGGCGAGGACCTCAAGGCTCTCATGCGGCATTTGCATATCGAATGCCGTGACCCTGGTACCCCAGTAGTCACGGTAGGTGCTGACGGACGCCTGATGGGGTGAGACCTTCAGCGAGGACTCGAGAACCACCTGCTGGCCGTCGGTGAGGGGCGTCATCCGGGCCTCGTTATAGGACAACGTCACGCGGCGGTTGTACTTGTAAGCCGTCTTGTGGACGATGCTCAGCCGGGTCATGAAACTTCTCCCACCCAGGCATGCTCATCAGCCTGATTGAAGTACTTACGGGAAATCGCATCGGACGCCTGCGTCACGGCCTTCTGCACACGTTCCATGTGCTCGGGCAGCTCGGACATGAGGTCGTCTGTGCGGTGGAACTCGAGGAACGTGCGGGCCTGGCCAACAATGCGCCGGGCATCGTTGATGAAGCCCACACGCTGGGCTGACGGGTCCAGTTTCGCGAGGCATTCATCGGCATCGCGCAGGGCATAGACGATTGACCGCGGGAACAAACGGTCCAACAGCAGGAATTCCGCGGCGTGCTGGTCTCCGAAGGCAGCCCTGCGCGTACGGATGAACGACTCATAGGCGCCCGCGCATCGGAGCATGTTGACCCACGACATACCCGCAGACTGGACATCGCGCGTTGAGAGCATGCGGGCAGTCATGTCCGCCCGTTCCAAGGACCGGCCCAACACCATGAACAACCAACTCTCGTCATGGCTGACTGTGGTGTCCGCAAGACCGCGGACCATTGCTGTCCGTTCGAGGACCCAGTTGCAGAAACGGTAGGTTCCCACCACATCCTTGCGATGCTGGTTGAGGCCGTAATAGGTGGTGTTGAGGCTTTCCCAGAGTGACTGCGAAACAGTTTCCCGGGCGCGCCGTGCATTCTCGCGTGCAGCCCCCAGCGAACCGGCAATGGAGGAGGCGCTCTGCTTGTCATAAGCGAGGGCATGCAGGAGTTCAGGGAGTCCGAAGTCCTCGCTCTGGGGCTTGGCACCCATCACGGCAAGGAGTTCCCGGGCTACGCTCCGCTGCTCCTCGAGGGGCAGGTGGTTCAGTCGTTCGAGGTGCACATCCAGGATCCTGGACGTACCATCGGCGCGTTCTACGTAGCGTCCGATCCAAAAAAGAGACTCAGCAATACGGCTCAGCATGGAACTGCCTCCTTCGAGGGGTGCAGGTCGAAGTTCAAGTGGTGGTGGGTCGGGGTCACTGTTGCTGCTCCGTTTGGCGGTCACGCCAATTGCTTTCGACGGGCCACACAGAGACCTGTTCACGGACGGTGACGGACTGGCGCGGGATGACCTCGGCGGGCAGCTTCGGCGAGTCGGCCAACACCCAGGTGTCCTTGGAGCCGCCGCCCTGGCTGGAGTTCACTATCAAGGAACCTTCCTTGAGTGCCACCCTGGTCAGTCCGCCGGGGAGGACCCAGACGTCGTCGCCGTCGTTGACAGCGAAGGGACGGAGGTCAACGTGGCGGGGTCCGAATTTGTCCCCGGAAAGCGTCGGCACGGTTGACAGCTGCAGGACAGGCTGCGCGATCCATCCGCGCGGATCGGCAATAACCCGTTTGCGCAGGGCATCGAGTTCGTCCTTCGTGGCATCAGGTCCTATGACCAGTCCCTTGCCGCCTGAACCGTCCACGGGCTTCACCACCAGTTCGTCAAGGCGGTCCAGCACATGCTCCCTGGCTTCCTTTTCCTCAAGCCGGAAAGTGTCAACGTTGGCGATGATCGGCTCTTCGTGAAGGTAGTACCGGATCAGGTCAGGGACGTAACTGTACACGAGCTTGTCATCAGCTACGCCGTTGCCCACAGCGTTGGCTATTGTCACTCCCCCGGCACGTGCGGCATTGACCAGGCCAGGGCAACCCAGCATGGAATCGGAACGGAACTGGAGCGGATCAAGGAAGTCGTCATCGATGCGCTTGTAGATGACGTCCACGCGCTGTTCGCCCGCAGTGGTCCGCATGTAGACCCGGTTGCCGCGGCAGATGAGGTCGCGGCCTTCCACCAGTTCCACGCCCATGAGGCCGGCAAGAAGCGTGTGTTCAAAGTAGGCGCTGTTGAACACGCCGGGCGTCAGGACAACCACCGTAGGATCGTCCACGCCCGCGGGAGCTGTCTTGCGGAGTGCTGAGAGAAGCCGCCGGGGATATTCCTCCACAGGACGGATGTGTTGCTGGCCGAAAGCCTCCGGAAGGCCCTTGGCCATCGCCCGGCGATTCTCCAGAACGTAGCTGACGCCGGAGGGAACGCGGACGTTGTCCTCAAGCACCCTGAAGGTCCCGGCAGCATCACGGACGACGTCGATGCCCGAGACATGGACACGCACACCGCCGGATGGTTCGAATCCGTGGACTGCCCGGTGGAAGTGTGCGCTGGTGGTGACGAGTTGCCGGGGGATCACGCCATCGGTGACTACCGCCATGCGTCCATAGACGTCGTTGAGGAAAGCCTCCAGTGCTTTGACCCGCTGGGCTACCCCGCGTTCCAGGACGTCCCATTCGTCGGCAGGGATAACGCGGGGAACGATGTCCAGCGGGAACGGGCGCTCCTCCCCCGCATAGTCAAAGGTGACTCCGCGGTCCAGGAACGTGCGCGCCATGGAGTCGGCCCGGGCGGTCACATCGGCCAGGGACAGCTCCCGCAAGGCGCCGGAAACCTGACCGTAGGATTTTCTGGCAACGTGGCCGGGGGCAAACATCTCGTCATAGGCGCCGCTGCGGGCAGCGGCCTCGGAGTAATCCTGGAATAGGTCAGACATGGGAATTAGACAATCACCTTTTTGAGTCGAGCGCATTACGCACTGATTGTGTCGCGGTTTCCGGATGCTCCCGGTTCGCCTTTCCGTGCCCCCATCCGGCAGGGTTATGGCATGCCCTTCAACAGTCTTACGCCCCAGCTGTCCCGGCTGGGGCCCGGGTTGGTCCTGAGCATCGCCGCTACGGGTCTTGCCTTCGCAATCCACGCCGTGTTTCCGGCGGTTCCGGCCATGACGCTCGCTGTTGCCTTGGGCTTGCTCTCAGCAAATATACCGGGGACGGCTGTCCTCACGGCGGGGCGCGCCCGCCCGGGGCTCGACTTCGCGGGGAAACACTTCATGCGTGCAGGCATTGTCTTGCTGGGACTTAAGGTCAGCATGGGCGATGTCCTTGGACTTGGGTGGGTGGCACTGCTGCTGATCGCCGGGGTGGTCCTGGTGAGCTTCGCAGGAACGTATGGCCTGGCCCGCTTGTTGCGTCTCCCTCGCGAGGCGGCGTTGTTGATTGCCACAGGCTTTTCCATCTGCGGCGCATCGGCGATCGGGGCCATGGCTGCAGTGCGGCGGATCAGGCACCAGGACACGGTCCTGCCAGTAGCGCTGGTGACCCTCTGCGGCACGTTGGCCATTGGGGTTCTTCCCCTGCTCATGCACCCCTTGGGCCTCAGCCCTGGGCAGTTCGGTGCATGGACAGGGGCCTCCGTCCATGACGTCGGCCAGGTGGTAGCCACCGCCCAAACCGCCGGGACTTCGGCGTTGGCAATCGCCGTCGTCGTGAAATTGACGAGGGTTGTCCTGCTGGCACCGATAGCAGCCACCGCGGGGCTTCATCAGCGGGTTCTCCATGTCCGGGAACGCGCCAATGGAACGGCCGGAATGGAGAGCAGGTTTCCGCCGATTGTCCCTCTGTTCGTGGTGGGCTTCCTCGCATTGGTGGCCGTACGGTCGTTGGGCTGGGCCCCGCCGGTGGCCTTGGAGATCGCGGCAGCGGTCCAGGACATTCTGCTGGCGACGGCGCTCTTTGGACTGGGCTCAGCCGTGCGCATACGGACCCTGATCCACACCGGAGGGCGGGCTGTTCTGGTAGCCCTGGGCTCCTGGCTGCTCATCGCATCGCTGGGCCTGGGCGCCGCCTTGATCATGATTAGATAGCTGTGTGTCGAATCACAATCTATCGCGCGATGAAGCCGCTACCCGTTCAGCCCTGATCACCACCCACAGCTACGACGTCACCCTCGATGTCCGCGACGCGGAAGATCCCGCCGTCTCCGGTTATCCGAGTACCAGCACCATCACTTTCTCCGCTGAGCCAGGCTCTGCCACCTTCCTGGATTTCATCCATGGCGGCGTGCAGTCCGTGGTGCTGAACGGCCAGGCGTTGGACGTCGGATCGGTGGTGGACCGCGACAGGATCACCCTGGCCGGACTGGCAGCCGAGAACACGGTCACCGTAACCGGAACAGGGCTTTACAGCCGCTCAGGCGAGGGCATGCACCGGTTTGTTGATCCCGCCGATGGACAGTGCTATCTCTACACCCAGTACGAACCTGCGGACAGCCGCCGGGTCTTCGCCAACTTCGAACAGCCGGACCTCAAGGCCGAATTTACGTTCCACGTGATCGCTCCGGCAAACTGGGAAGTTGCGTCCAACGGAGTTGAGGAACTGCGGACACCGGAGGCCGGTGACACCCGCGCCGCGCGCTGGGATTTCGCCACAACCCAACGCATGTCCACGTACATCACCACCGTCCTCGCGGGACCCTACTTCAAGGCAACTGACCACTGGGGCGTAACGCTCGACGACGACACCCGCCTTGACGTGCCGCTGGCACTTTTCTGCAGGGCCTCGTTGGCGGACTCCTTCGATGCCGGAGAACTGTTCCGGTTGACCAAAAGCGGGCTGGCCTTCTTCAACGACCTCTTCGACTACCCCTACCCGTGGGGTAAGTATGACCAGGCCTTCGTGCCCGAATACAACCTCGGAGCCATGGAAAATCCCGGGTTGGTCACATTCACGGAAAAGTATGTCTACGCCTCCCGCGCCACCGATGCCCAGTACCAGGCCCGTGCGAACACCTTGATGCACGAGATGGCCCACATGTGGTTCGGCGACCTCGTGACCATGAACTGGTGGGACGATCTCTGGCTCAAGGAGTCGTTCGCCGACTACATGGGGACACTTGGCGTGGACCGTGCCACCGATTGGGACACCGCATGGGTGAACTTCGCCAATAAGCGTAAAGCCTGGGCCTATGTCCAGGACCAGCTGCCCACCACGCACCCGATTGTGGCCGACATCCCGGACCTTGAAGCAGCCAAGCAGAACTTTGACGGGATCACTTATGCCAAGGGCGCTTCGGTACTGAAACAACTGGTGGCCTACGTAGGCTTTGATGCCTTCATTGCCGGCTCCCGTCAGTACTTCCGGGACCATGCGTTCGGCAATACCTCTCTCCAGGACCTCCTCCGCGCACTCAGTACCGCATCAGGAAGGGACCTTGGAGACTGGGCCCGTCAATGGCTTCAGACGTCCGGCATCTCCACGATTTCGGCAGAAATCGTGGACGACAACGGCGTCTTTGGCGCCGTGACGCTTCGGCAGGATGCTATTGACCCCATCACGGGACATCAGGAACTCCGACCGCACCGGTTGCGGTTGGGCCTGTACGACGCTGATGCTTCGGGCCGGCTCGTCCGGTCCGAAAGCCATGAGGTGGACGTGACAGGGCCCAGCACGTTGGTGCCCCAACTGAACGGCAAGCGCCGTCCGGCCCTGCTTCTGGTCAACGATGACGACCTGAGCTACGCCAAGGTCCGCCTGGATCCGGATTCCGAACACACGGTCCGGACGTCGCTCGACAAAATCACCGATCCCATGGCCCGCGCCCTCTGCTGGACCGCATTGTGGGATTCTGCCCGCGACGGTGTGACGCCCGCCGTGCGCTACGTGGCCGCAGTGGAGCAGTTTGCCTCCTCGGAGACAGGCATCGGGGTCCTGTTGAACGTCCTTGGCAATGCCTCCGGCGCCATTGAACGCTACGTTCCGGCGGCAGCCCGTGAAGGGGTACGCAAGGATTTCCTCGCAGTCGTGGCGGCCAGGATGAAGGCAGCAGCCCCCGGTTCAGACCAACAACTGGCATGGGCCAGGACCTTGGCAGACGTGTCCCGGCATGGGGACACTGAACTTCCTTTGCTGCGCGGAATCCTGGAAGGCAACATTGTCATTGACGGACTTGCGGTGGACGCAGAACTGCGGTGGAGCTTCTGGCAGGCCCTGTCCGCCCAAGGCCAGGCGTCACGCGCCGAACTGGACCGGGAACTGCAGGCCGATACCACAGCGTCCGGCAGGGAGGGCCATGCCCTGGCATCGGCGGCCGTGCCGGATGCCTCAGTCAAGGCAGCTGCGTGGGATTCCATGGTTAACAGCCCTGGGCTGTCCAACGAGATCCTGAGCGCAACCATCACGGGTTTCTCCACGGCCCCAGGGTTCCTGTTGGAACCGTATGTGGAACGCTACTTCGACTGTCTCGAGCAGGTATGGGCGGAACGCAGCATCGAGATTGCCGGCAGGATTGTGCGCGGATTGTTCCCGGGCGCCCAGGACTTGAGCGAGGGCATGCAGCCCGCCGAACATCCGGTGCTGGTACGGACGGATGCTTGGCTGAAGGCGCACGCTGACGCTCCCCGCGCCCTGCGCCGGATAGTCATCGAGCAGCGAAGCCACTTGGTGCGGGCACTCACGGCACAGGCCGCCGTGGGGTAGTTCCCACCGGCCGGCTACGGAACCCGGTTCAACCATTCGTCGGTGCCGAACTTGGCCTCTACACGTTTCCTGGCCTCACCGAGCTCGGCCTCGGTGAGGCGGGACTCTTCGGCGCCATAGCGTTCCGCGAAGACCTCCTGCATGGCCGCGAGGATAGCCGCGCGGGCGAGCCCCGTTTGGCGTCGAAGCGGATCAACACGCTTCTTGGCGCTCCGTGTCCCCTTGTCCGAGAGTTTTTCCTTGCCGATGCGAAGAACATCCACCATTTTGTCGGCATCGATGTCGTAGCTCATGGTGACGTGGTGCAGCATGCCACCGTTCGCCAGGCGCTTCTGGGCTGCGCCCCCGATCTTGCCTTGTTCGGTAGCGATGTCATTGAGGGGAACGTAGAAAGCCGTGATGCCCAGTTTCTCCAAGGCTGCCATCACCCAGGCATCCAGGAAAGCATAGGAGTCGGCAAAACTGATGCCGTCCACCAAGGTCTGGGGCAGGTAGAGCGAATAGGTGATGCAATTGCCGGCTTCCATGAACATGGCGCCGCCACCGCTGATGCGTCGCACCACGGTTATGCCGTGGCGGGCTACACCCTCCGGGTCCACCTCGTTGCGTACCGACTGGAAGCTGCCTATCACCACGGATGGCTCCTCCCAGTCCCAGAAGCGCAGCGTAGGATTGCGCAATCCGGCGCCTACCTCTTCAGTGAGGACCTCGTCCAGGGCGACGTTCACCTGGGTGGGCAGCACGGACGGCGGGATGACGTCCCACTGGTGGTCCGCCCAGCTGGTGGCTTTGGCCAGTGCACGGCGGACGGTGACAGCTACGGCTTCCGCGGAGAACCCAAACAGGACGGCATCCTTGGGCAGCCCGGCCGTGACGGCTGCGGCGATGTCTGCTGCCGTTGAGCTGTCCGGAAGTCCGGTGAGTGAGGCGTTGATGGCCTGCAGGGCTTCGTCCGGTTCAAGGAAGAAGTCACCGCTCAGCGAGACGTTGGCGTACTTCCCCGCCACGACGTCCAGGTCAACCACCACCAGTTTGCCGCCGGGAACTTTATATTCGCCGTGAAAGGGGTGGTCGGCGTCGTTGAGGGTGGGTCGCTGCCCAGGGCTGGAAGTCATGCGTTCCATCTTGCCGGAAAACGCAAAGGCCCGCATCGCCGGAGATCCAGCAATGCGGGCCTTGAAAGCCTTGGGGTGAAGTGGTTACTTCTTGCCGCCGAAGCCCTTGAAGCGGGCGTTGAAGCGCTCGACGCGGCCAGCGGAGTCCATGATGCGCTGCTTGCCCGTGTAGAACGGGTGGGACTCCGAAGAGATTTCGACGTCGATAACCGGGTAGGTGTTTCCGTCTTCCCACTCGATGGTCTTCGAGGAAGACACGGTGGACTTGGTCAGGAACTGCGTACCGGAAGCCAGGTCGTTGAAAACAACAGCTTCGTACTTCGGGTGGATATCAGACTTCATAATGGGACCTTTTGTTCACGCAACTGGATTTTGCCAGTTGCCAGGTATGAATGGAGGTGGTCCGGTTGCTGCAGGAAGAATAATCCAGCTGCCGGGCCAACAACCAATCATAGCGGAAAGCGCCCCGCCAGACGAACCGCCGGTCAGTCCCGTGGGCGGAGTTCCCAGAAGGCCACCGCCGAGGCAGCGGCGACGTTGAGTGAGTCAACGCCGGCATGCATGGGAATCTTGACTGCGAGGTCCGCCGCGGCCAACGTGTCCTGGCTCATGCCGGCACCCTCTGTACCGAGCACCAAGGCCAGTTTGGAATATTGCTTCGCCGCAAGATCATCCAGATCCACCGCGTCCTCGGTCAACTCCATTGCTGCCACGGTGAAGCCTTGCTCCTTGAGGCGGAACAAGTCGTCAGGCCAGCTTTCCAGGCGTGCCCAGGGAACCTGGAAGACCGTTCCCATGCTGACCCGGACACTGCGCCTGTAGAGCGGATCTCCACAGCGTGGAGAGACCAGGACAGCGTCCACGCCAAGTGCAGCAGCGGACCTGAAGATGGCTCCCACGTTGGTGTGGTCAACAATGTCCTCGAGCACGGCCACGCGCCGCGCGTTGGCCAGCAGCACTTCCAGGGGAACAGGGGCCGGCCGGTGCATTGCCGCCATTGCACCGCGGTGCAGGTGGAATCCCGTGATTTCCTCCAGCAAGGCAGCCTTGCCGATAAACACCGGAACGTCCGGATATGCCTGGAAAACGTCGTCGAGGTCTTCCATCCACTTCTCTGCCAGGAAAAAGGAGCGGGGCTGGTGCCCGGCCGCCAGTGCCCTGCGCAGGACCCTGGAGGATTCGGCGATATACATGCCTTCTTCCGGCTCGCGCAACTTCCGCAGGTGCACATCGGTGAGGGTGGTGTAGTCCGTCACGCGCGGATCATCCGCGGACTCAAGGTAGTGGAATGTCACCGGGTGATTATTTCAGCAGGTTGGCGATCATGAAGCCCAGGGCCACTATCCCCAGGGTGAAGATGACGGCCCTGAGGACGCGCGGGGACAACTTCCGGCCAACCTTTGATCCCACCAAGCCGCCGATGGTGGAGCTCACGGCAATGAGGAGGACCACCAGCCATTCGATGCGGTCGAAAGCAAAAATCAGGTAGGAGATTGCTGCCACCATGTTGACACCGAGCACCAGGATGTTCTTCATGGCGTTGGCATTTTGCATGGTTCCCGTGAGGAACACACCGAGGATGCCTACCAGCAAGATCCCTTGCGCCGCCACGAAATAGCCACCGTAGACTCCGGCGAGGTAGACAAGCACCACCAGGAGGATGCCGTGGCTGCGGTCCCGGATGGCATGTTCGGGGTTTTGTTCCCTGCTGTGCACCCAGGCCTGCAGCTTGGGCTGGAACAGCACCATCAGGAGCGCCAGGACAAGCAGGACGGGCGCTACGTAGTGGAAGACTTTCTCCGGCAGATGCAGCAACAGCCAAGCACCGGTGATGCCGCCCAGCAGTGAGGCCGGCAGCAGCTTCATCAGCTGCCGTCCCCTGCCGGCCAACTCGCGGCGGTAACCCCACGCCCCTGCTGCTGTGCCAGCCACCAGGCCCATGGCGTTGCTCATGGACGCAACCACGGGTGTGATGCCGATGGCGATGAGCACGGGGAAGGTCACCAGCGTGCCGGAGCCGACTACCGCGTTGATGGTGCCGGCCCACAAGCCGGCAAAAAAGACCAGGATGCTGCTAAGAATCTCCACTGTTGGCTACCGGACCGCTCTAGCGGCGGGCGGTGGCAGTGTAACGGCCACCGTTTTCCGAGACATCCAGGGCAAGGCCGAACGTGGTGCTCAGGTGTTCGTCGGTGAGGACTTCCTTGATGGGGCCGGCAGCGACCACTCCACCTTCGCGAAGCAGCATGGCGTGGGTGAACCCTGGAGGCACTTCTTCAAGGTGGTGGGTGACCAGCACCATGGCGGGTGCGGCTTCGTCGCCGGCCAACTCGCCGAGCTTGTGGACCAGTTCCTCCCGGCCGCCGAGGTCCAGGCCCGCAGCCGGTTCATCCAAGAGCAACAGTTCGGGGTCCGTCATGAGGGCGCGGGCAATCTGCACACGCTTGCGCTCCCCTTCGGACAACGTGGCAAAGGTCCGGTTGAGCAGCGGGCCCATCCCCCAGTCGTTCAGCAGCCCAAAGGCGCGACGTTCGTCGTCGCGCTCGTAGCCCTCACGCCACCGTCCGGTAACACCGTAGGCGGCGGTAACCACCACGTTCAGGACGTTCTCGTGCTCGGGAATCTGGGTAGCAAGTGCGGCCGAGGAGAGTCCGATCCGGGGGCGGAGTTCAAAGACGTCAACGCGACCCAGGACCTCATCCAGGATCCCGGCCTTTCCGCTGCTGGGGTGGAGCCGGGCTGCGGCAATTTGGAGAAGGGTGGTCTTGCCTGCGCCGTTCGGTCCCAGAATGACCCAGCGCTCCCCTTCGTTGACCTGCCAGTCAACCTTGTCCAGCAGGGTCTTCTTGCCTCGGACAACGCTGACGGAAGCCAATTCCAGAACATCACTCATAGCAGTAGACACTAGGACAAAAATCCATATGACTGATAACCGGTCACGTAGCAGTGTTTGCCAGTCGAAATGAATTCGGGCGGACAGGAAGTGCTCAGTAGGATTGACGCCATGACTTCGAACTTGGCTGCAGTCAGCTATGGCGTGCATTTGTCCCCCGAATCCCTCGTTGGCCTTCGGAGGGTACTTGCTGACGCCGGCGTCGAGGTGTCATCGGAATCACAGGGTGGCGATCATCGTTTCAGTGTCATGACGGCCGGTCTTGCTGCGGGCACGGAGACGTTGGCGGATCTTGCAACCGTTCGGCGGCACGTTGCTGCGGCAGCCAGTGACGGCTTTGATACAGCCATTGTTCCCGAGGGCCTGCGCCAGGCCACCCGGAAGCTCCTCATCATGGATGTCGATTCCACGCTGATCCAGCAGGAAGTCATTGAATTGCTGGCAGCCCACGCAGGCAAGCGCGAGGAAGTCGCTGCTGTCACCGAGGCCGCCATGCGCGGTGAATTGGACTTCGCCCAGAGTCTCCATGCCCGGGTTGCCGTGCTCGCAGGGTTGCCCGTGGCGGTCGTCGAGTCAGTCCGGCAAGAGGTGCGCCTCAGCCTTGGTGCTGCAGAACTCGTCGCCGCCTTCAAGGAAGCAGGCCACGTTGTTGCCGTGGTGTCCGGCGGCTTCAACCAGATTCTTCGTCCCATTGCCGCAGACCTTGGACTGGACCATTGGATCGCCAATGAGCTCGAAATCATCGACGGCGTGTTGACGGGCAAGGTGCTTGGCGCTGTGATCGACCGGGCGGCCAAAGAGAAGTACTTGCGTGAGTGGGCAGCAGCGGAGAGCATCAGTCTTGAGCACACCATCGCAGTGGGCGACGGCGCCAATGACCTGGACATGCTCAGTGCGGCAGGAATTGGTATTGCGTTCAATGCCAAACCAGCAGTTCGTGCGGTAGCGGACGCTGCAATCAACATGCCTTACCTTGACGCCGTACGGCACATCGCCAACGTCTGACTCCTGCTGTGCCCACGCCGCGGTGACCCGCGGCCAGCTGCACTTTGCTGCAGTCCGCTTCAGCGCGCCCAAAAATAAGTGATGCCTCATCTGCACTCCCTGGTTGTCTGTCGCGTGAAACAACAATGTGTATTTCGTGACGCGATTATTCTGACTGTTTATCAAATCGTCATTAATAGCACATTCTTTGCCAAGGGTTCGATGGAAATGAACGCTCTTTCCGTTATCCCCGTAATTCATGTGTAGAGTGAAAAACTCGACGAAGAAATCCGTAGAACATACGGCAGTCTGAATGACGGAAGTGCAGGGTCAGTAAGTGAACCGTTCGGAGCGTACGTGGAAATGGTGGAAACGCAGCGAAGGATTTAAACCCCTTCCAACACCGCTCCACGAGATCATTCGCGAGCGGCACCCTGACGCGGTGGCAACGGGGATGGCTCCCAACCAATGGGATTCCGGCCCCGGCGCGCCCGCCTACCAGGAAGTTCCGTCCGTCTATTTCATGGCTGCCAGTGATGAAACCACAGAACAGGAAGAACTGATCATGAGCTCACTTGACGAAGCTACGAAAGAACTGCTCGCCATAGAAGGCGCCACGGGTGCGGCCATTTTTGACTACACCAGCGGAATGGCGCTGGCGCAGGGCGGCAACCCAGGCTTCGATCTGGGCGTCGCTGCTGCCGGAAACTCCAATGTTGTCAGCTCCAAGCTCCGAACCATGGCCGACCTTGGACTGGACAGCTCCATCGAGGACGTCCTCATCACCCTGGATTCGCAGTACCACCTCATCAATGTCCTGAACTCGGCGGGGTCCAAGGGGCTCTTTGTCTACCTCGTGCTGGACCGGACCTATGCCAACCTGGCGCTGGCACGGCACAAGCTCAATAACATCGCCAAGGCCATCGCCATCTGATCTCCGGTGCTAACCGTGGGGGCGGCTGCGAATATCGCAGCCGCCCCCCATTCATTCGTCGGTGTTTCAGGAAGCGTCAGACTTTCGCGCGGCGGGCCGCGCTGCCCCCCGATTCGAACTTGACGCCCAGCATATGGTGCACCAAAACATCCTCATTGGTATTGGCGTTGGCCTCAATGGTGACAAGTTCCCCGTCCCGCATGACACCAATCCGGTGGCACCAGTTGACCATCTCCGAGAGGTCTGAGGACAGGAGAATGATGGCGACACCAGTCTTGCTGAGCTGCGTCAACATCTTGTACACAACCTCTTTGGCTCCAACGTCAATCCCGCGGCTGGGATGACTGAGAATCAGGACGTCACAGTCGCTGGAGATCCATCGGGCCAGTTCCACCTTCTGGCGGTCGCCGCCGGACAAAGTGGAGAGGGCGCCCTGGATGTTTGTGGTGTTGATGCGCATGCGGTGCACAACGTCAGCCACATTCCTCAGGTGGGTGATCTCATCCCGAAGGTTTTCAGCGCCCGCCCCGGCGCCCTGATGAAGCCCTTCCGCAATGCTCGTCCCAGGACCAAGGGTAAAGGCCGCATCCGGCGAGTAACCGATCTTCAACCGCTGCGCGTCCTGGGGCCCGCGGATTTGGACGTGGGTTCCGCTCACGTAGATCTCTCCCGACGTGCAGGGGCGGATACCCGCCAGGGCTGATATCAGTTGATAGACGCCCGATCTGTGGGTTCCTGCCAGTCCGAAAATTTCGCCTTTGGCCACACTGAAGCTCGCATCACGGACTTTCTCCTCCACGCTGAGGTGGGAGATCCGCAAGGCCTCTTCCCCGGCCGCAGGGCCGGAGGGCCGGGAAATCCGCTCCAGTTCCTGCTGCAGCAGGAGGAAGGCAAGTTCGTCGACGTCGGTCTTGCCGGCCTCCACGATCTTGTGCACCTTACCGTCGCGCATAACAGCAATGCGGTGGGCTATGGAACGGACCTCATCAAGGCGGTGGGTGATGTAGATGATGGCCCGGCCCTGCCGTGTGAGCATTCTTAGGACCTGATGCAAAACCGCGACATCGTGGTCCGGAAGTGACGCGGCCACTTCGTCCATGATCACCAGTTGGGCTTCCTCGGCCACCATCCGGAGTACCTCCACCAAGGCCTGCTCGGCTCGAATCAGCGTTCCGACCCTCGCGTCGGGGTCCATGGTGATACCGATGTCCCGGATGAGCTTGCCCGCTTGATCGCGGAGTTCCGCGTGTGGCCGGCCCGACTGGAAGGTTCCGCGAAAGATGGCTTCGGTGATCGTCAGTTCCGGGTCTATGTGGAAGTTCTGGGGAATATGCCCCACTCCGCAAGCCTGCGCTTCTGCGATGGAATCCGGCATGTATTTTTCACCCGCCAGGGTGATCCGTCCATGGTCGTGCTTGACGGAACCGGCCAGGACGCCCATCAGGGTGGTCTTGCCGGCGCCGTTGGTCCCAATCAACCCCAGGATCTCGCCGCGATGCAACGAAAGCCCCACACCTTTGAGGATGCGCCGTTGATCATACGACGCGTGAATATCATCAGCATCTAATAACAGGTCCAAAGAAGCTCCTAAGGCATGCATAAACCCTCTCATTGTGGTTTACGCAACGTGCTGACAACTACGTGCGAGGCTGCCTTGGAGAGTCAACCAGAAGAATTCTTATAAAGCAAAGCCATTTATTCGAAACGACTAGTCGCATTTCGTGACGCGAAAATCCAGATAATTTACCAAAATGATACTTCAAAGCGTGGGTGACTATTGCGCTGCTGTGGCGTTAAACAGCTGTGGCCCGGGAACAGGTCCCGGGCCGCAGCTGTGGTGGTATTTGCTACTCGGCAGTCTTGCCGAAGTAATCGGCTCCGCCAACGTATTCCGTGTGTCCGGATTCGACGTCCGCGGTGACCATCTTCGCAACCTCGGCAGCGAATTCCTCCACGGAGTAAAGCTTGCCGGCCTCGGCGCGGCGCGCTTCGATGGCTCCAGGGTTGGAGCGATCCAGCAGGGTCGCAGTCACTGTGCCCTCGATCATGTCACCGGAGACCACCACCAGCGAGATGCCCTTGTCCGCGAGGTGGGGAATCAGTTCACGCAGTGCGTCCTCACCGGCGCGCTTGCTCTTCGCGACGGGCTCGTACTCCGGCATGGTGGGAACAGTCTCCACAAAATGCGCCTGGTGGCTGGTCACGAAAACGACGCGTGAACCCTCAGGCATGAGCGGAACGGCTGCGTTGAGCATATTGACCTGGGCATCACGGTTCAGTTTGAGGGCGTAACCCTCTTCCATGCCCGATTCCATGCCGCCTGACGCGTTCAGCACCAAGACGTCAAGGGATCCGAACTCCTCCATGGCTTTGCTGGCAAGGGCGTGCACGCCTTCATCGGTGGTCAGGTCAGCGCCCACGGCAGCCGCGCGGCCGCCTGCTTCCTGGATGCCCGCCATTACCTTGTTGGCGCGGGGCGCCTTCTGCCGGTAATTAACGACGACGGCGGCACCCTCGCCCGCGAGGATCTTGGCAACTTCGGCGCCAATTCCGCGGGAAGATCCCGTGACGATGGCGGTCTTGTTATCCAGCGTTCCCATTCATGCTCCTTTTGTTCACTTCATCCAAATTCCGTGGCCTCGCCTTCCATCATGCCAGCGGTAAGGACGAAATCGCTTGTGGGCCCCGGACAAAAACCGCGTTTGAGGCTAGTGGCCCATACCCAGACCACCATCCACCGGGATCACGGCCCCTGAGATGTACGCAGCTTCGTCACTGGCAACCCAGCGCACTACGTCAGCCACTTCGGAGGCCTCGGCAAAGCGACCTGCCGGGACGTTGGCCAGGTAGGCCTTCTGGGTGTCCTCGGGCAGTTCAGCCGTCATGTCGGTGTTGATGAAACCTGGCGCCACCACGTTGGCGGTGATACCCCGGCTGCCGAGCTCGCGGGTCAGTGAACGTGCAATGCCCACCATGCCGGCCTTGGACGCGGAATAGTTGATCTGGCCGGGTGCTCCGTAGAGGCCGGAGACGGAAGAGATGAGGACTACACGGCCCTTCCGGAGCCGGATCATTCCCTTGGATGCCCGCTTGATCACACGGAATGCGCCGGTGAGGTTGGTGTCGAGGACCGACGTGAAGTCGTCTTCGCTCATGCGGAGCAGGAGCGTGTCCTTCGTGATGCCGGCATTGGCAACCAGGACTTCAACAGGTCCATGGGCTTCCTCGACGATTTTGAACGCAGCGTCAACGGAGGCCTCGTCCGTGACGTCTGCCCGAACGCCCAGGATGCCTTCAGGCAGTTGTGTTTCACTCCGGTAGGTCACTGCCACCTTGTCGCCGTTGGCGAGGAACGATTCGGCAATGGCCAGGCCAATGCCGCGGTTGCCGCCGGTGATCAAGACGCTGCGGCCGGTTGTGACTGCTTCAGACATGCTGTGGCTCCAGGTTCCGCGGCATCGAAGTGCCGCATTAAAGGGGGATTTTCCTGTGTCGATCTTATCCGTCGCCCATCCCAACCCGTGGGTAACCCTCAGCCTGCGCGGTTTGGGCCGTTACGGCCTTGGTGAGAGAATTGGGAGAGGCCTTTGGAGCGTGATGATTCAGTTGTGACACGAGAAAACAGTCCCCTGCAGCAAGTGCCCGGGGAACCGGGCGCTTTTTCCGGCGACCCCGAGGTCCACAGCATCACGGATGCCGCCGCTGCCCATTCCGAGGACATGCGTGAGCGCATGATCAAGTATGCGGTGGCCATGGGTATCCGTATGGTCTGCATCGTCCTCATTTTCGTGGTTGATGGATGGTTCAAGATCATTGCGATCGCAGGTGCTGTTTTCCTCCCTTGGATCGCGGTTGTCATCGCCAACGGCAATGACAAAGCTGAGGACCACAGCGAGTCGTTGTTGGACTACGTGGCTGTCCCTGAAATCGAGCGCTCCTCCCAGCCGGAAGAAGCCACCGCGGATGGACCCACGGTGCTCCAGGGCGAGCTGGTGGACGACGAACCAACAAGCAATCCAGGCGGCCCTTCGAGGGGACCTGCAAGCGAGGCCGGACACCCCGGCGACGAACGGGCGGCTTCATGAACATCTTCAACCTCGGTGGCCCAGGTACGGCCGGCCAGGACTCCGAACGTGCCACGGCTCCGGCTGTGTGCTCCCGGAAGGGGTGCCGGTCCGGTGCCCAGTGGCAACTCCTGTGGAACAACCCGCGTATCCACACTCCGGAACGGCGCAAAGTGTGGCTTTCCTGCGGAGACCATCGGGAGTGGTTGGAGGAGTATCTGACCACCCGGGGACTCTGGAAAGAAACGATTGCCTTCACGGCCGGCGAAGCTGCAGTGAACGAGGCCGGCTGAATGTACCGCTTCCTCTTCTCCAGCAAGTGGCTGGGGTACTTTGTCCTGGCTGTCATTTTTGCCACAGCGTGTGTTTTCCTGGGCCGCTGGCAGATGGACCGCCGCGCCGAGACTTTGGCCGAAATCAATCGCGTGGTGAGCAACTACTCGGCCACGCCTGTCCCTTACACAGAAATCAAGGACCAGTTCAATTCCCTGGATCCCGAAAAGGAATGGACCCAGGTCCAGCTGCGCGGCAGCTACGACGTGGAGGGCCAGCGGGTTGTCCGAAACCGCCCGCTGAACGGGCAGCCAGGTTACGACGTCGTGGTTCCCTTCCGGCTTACCACCGGCGAAGCGGTGGTCATTGACCGTGGTTGGCTGCCCATCGGCAACAACACTCCCGGCCGTCCCGACGTTATACCGGCCCCACCAGCGGGTCAGGTGACGGTGGTGGCGCGCCTCAAGCCTGCTGAACCCAAGTTGGACCGCGGAGCGGTGGACGGGCAGTTGGCCTCCATTGACCTGGCGGGTTTCGCCAGCGAGCTCCCCTACCCCATCGCCACCGGGGCCTATGGGCAGCTGGCCAGTGAAGATCCTGCAGTACAGCCGATGCCGACGCCCTTCCCTAAACCGGCTACCGAGGAGGGGACGCACCTCTCCTACTCCCTGCAGTGGTTTGCCTTTGGTGTCCTGATGTTTATCGGGTTCGGCTACGCAGCGCGGCAACAGGCCCGCAACGCGGCCATTGACGCCGAAGAGGAAGAGGACGAGCACATCATCGCTGCTGGTGGCACGCCGAAGAAGCGTAGTCCGGCTCCCCGGAAGAACAAGCGCGCTACGTCCGAAGAAGAGGAAGACGCCATCCTGGACGCCCAAGGGTACTGAATGATTCCGGATCCTGTACTGAACGTAAAATCAGCCCTGACTGCCGCCGGTGTTGCGGACACGGTGCAAGTCTTCGAGGACGAGGTTCCGACGGCGGCCGCAGCTGCGTCTGTCCTGGGGTGCGGGGTCGCCGCGATCACCAACAGCCTGATCTTCGAGCTCGACGGGTCACCCCTGCTCATCCTTGCCAGCGGCGCGGCAAGGGTAGATACAGCGTTGGTGGCAGATCAGCTGGGAAGTGGAAAGATCCGGCGCGCAACGCCGGACTTCGTCCTGGAACACACCGGCCAGCAGGTCGGAGGCGTAGCCCCAGTGGGCCACCCGGAGAAACTCCGCACTATTCTGGACACGTCCCTGCAGGAACACCCGCTGCTCTGGGCCGGAGCCGGAGACCACAACTCCATGTTCTCCATCAGCTACGAAGAGCTGGCGCGCATCACCGCCGCCGAACCATTGCAAGTCCGCTAGGCAGCACGCGGCAGATCAGGCGCGCCGCGCAGCGGAACGCAACACACGCCGCGGACGGCCCAGCGAGGCTTACGCCAGCGTGATCAGGTCCAGGTAGTCCTCGTTCCAGTGATCCTCCACGCCATCCGGGAGCAACACCACACGTTCGGGGTTCAACGCGGACACAGCGCCTTCGTCGTGGCTGACCATGACGACGGCGCCGCTGTAGTTCTTGAGTGCACCCAGGATTTCCGCACGGCTGGCGGGGTCCAGGTTGTTGGTGGGTTCATCGAGGAGGAGGACGTTGGCGCTGGAAGCCACGATGGTTGCGAGGGCCAAGCGGGTCTTCTCACCACCGGAGAGAACCCCAGCCGGCTTGTCGACGTCGTCACCGGAGAAGAGGAACGAACCCAGGATGCCGCGGACTTCAGCATCTTTCATGTCCGGCGCGGATGACCGCATGTTTTCCAGGACGGTGCGGTCGACGTCGAGCGTCTCATGTTCCTGGGCGTAATAGCCCACTTTGAGACCATGACCGGGAATGATGTCGCCCGTATCCGGCTTGTCGACGCCAGCCAGCATGCGCAGCAGGGTGGTCTTGCCGGCACCGTTGAGACCCAGGATGACTACCTTGGATCCGCGGTCGATGGCGAGGTCCACATCCGTGAAGATTTCCAGCGAACCGTAAGACTTGCTGAGACCCTCCGCGGTGAGGGGAGTCTTGCCGCAGGGTGAGGGATCCGGGAACCGCAGTGCGGCCACGCGGTCGTTCTCCCGTACAGCCTCCAGGCCGCTCAGGAGCCGCTCAGCACGCTTGGCCATGTTCTGGGCGGCGACAGCCTTGGTGGCCTTGGCCCGCATCTTGTTGGCCTGGTCAATCAGGACCTGGGCCTTCTTTTCAGCGTTGGCACGTTCGCGCTTCCTGGCGCGCTCGTCCGTTTCGCGCTGGAGCAGGTAGCGCTTCCAGTCCATGTTGTAGTAATCGATCTGGGCGCGGTTGGCGTCCAGCAGGTAGACCTTGTTGACCGTTGCTTCCAGCAGTTCGGTGTCGTGGCTGATCACGATCAGTCCACCCTGGTGGTTCTTCAGGAAGTCGCGCAGCCACGTGATGGAGTCGGCATCGAGGTGGTTGGTGGGTTCGTCGAGGAGCAAGGTCTCGGCGTCGGAGTACAGGATGCGCGCCAATTCGACGCGGCGGCGCTGGCCGCCGGAAAGGGTCTTCAGCGGCTGGTTGAGGAGACGGTCCGGCAGTGCGAGGTTGGAGGAGATCGCGGCGGCTTCAGCTTCGGCAGCGTAGCCGCCACCGGCCAGGAATTCAGCTTCCAGACGGTCGTAGCGGTTCATGGCTTTGCGCTGGACGGCTGCGTCGTCGCTGGCCATGTCGTCGTGAGCCTTTTTGAGCTTGCCCACCACCACGTCCAAGCCGCGCGCGGAGAGGATGCGGTCGCGGGCGAGCTGCTCCATGTCCGGGGTCCGCGGGTCCTGGGGAAGGTAGCCGATTTCACCGGTACGGGTGACCTTGCCGCCTGCCGGAAGGCCTTCGCCGGCGAGGACCCGGGTGAGGGTGGTCTTGCCGGCACCGTTGCGTCCGACGAGTCCAATCTTGTCCCCTTTGTCCACCCTGAAGTTGACCTGGTCCATGAGCAGGCGTGCGCCGGCGCGGAGTTCGAGGTCCTGGACGGTAATCAATTCGGGTGATGCCTTTCAATGGGGAACGCTCGCGGGGACCGGTGGGTCCGATAAGTGCGGCGGGGTGCGGCTATGAGAACAGCCTGTCCAAGTCTACCGGTACCCCGGCCGCGGGGTGACAACGGGCCCCGCAAGCGGAAACTGTGCCAACGGCCAAACAATTCCTGGCCGGCTTTGTGGGAAGGCTCTAAAATCCTGTGTCCGCGCCATCCGTATTCTCGAGAACAGGGGAGAACGCTCCGCATTCATCGCATCGCATTACACCTGATTGGACCCGCCATGAGCCAGACAAACGCTGCCACGGTGCAGCACAAACCAACGACCCGTCAACGGTGGACTGCCACCGATCTCGGTCTCATCGCGGTTTTCGCAGCCCTCGTGGCAGCCTCCGCGATCGTTCCCGGCATCCCGGTAGGCGCCCTGGGCGTTCCCATCACCCTGGTGACCCTGACGGTGATGCTCAGCGGTCTGGTGCTCGGCGCCGGGCGCGGGTTCGCCGCCGTCGGTCTCTATGTACTGCTGGGTTTGGCGGGGCTGCCGATCTTCAGCGGCGGCCGCAGCGGATTGGGTATCCTGGCGACTCCCTCCGCCGGTTACATCATTGCGTTTCCCTTGGCCGCAGCAGCCACCGGCTACCTGGCGGCCATAGTCATCCGTCGGACCGTTAAGTCCAGGGCCCTCTGGTTGTTCGCCGCCACCATGGTGAGCAGCATCGTCATCATCCATGGGTTGGGTGTTGTGGGCATGATGGTCAACGCCAAGCTGGACTTCGCCAAGGCCTTCCTCGCCGACCTTCCTTTTGTTCCCGGCGATATCCTTAAGAACGTCCTGGCCGTGATCATCGCCACGGCAATCCATAAAGCCTTCCCGGACGTCCTGGTGCGTCGGGTCAAGTAAAGCGGGACCAACCACGCCATGAATTCCATCAGTTTCAGTAGGGTCGCGGTGCGTGTCGCCGTCGATGGCAGCGACACGCCCAAGACTTTGCTGCACGATTTTTCCCTTGACCTGACCGAACGCCGGATCGGAGTGATCGGTGCCAACGGATCCGGGAAGTCCACTCTGCTGCGGCTTGTGAATGGCTTGGTTGCGCCGACCCAGGGCAGCGTAGTGGTCCACGGTGACAACACTGTTGGCGCCGTGCGCCGCGTCCGGGGCAACGTGGGTTTTGTTTTCACCGATCCTTTGTCGCAACTGGTGATGCCCACAGGGCGCGAAGACGTTGAGCTTTCCTTGCGCCGTTCCATCAAGAACTCCAAGGAGCGGGCGGCCCGGGCAGAAACAGTCCTGGATCGATTCGGCCTGCTGCACCTGGCCGATCAGAGCATCTACGAACTGTCCGGTGGTGAACGGCAGTTGCTGGCCTTGGCCGCAGTCCTGGCCGTCGATCCCACCGTGCTGGTCCTTGACGAACCGTCGACGCTGCTGGACCTAAGGAACCGTGAACTCCTGCGGCGTACCGTCGCCGGCCTGGACCAACAGGTGATCATGTCCACCCATGATCTGGACCTTGCGCTCGACATGGACAGGGTCCTGGTGGTGGAGTCCGGACGCATCGTGTTCGACGGCGGTGCTGCCGAAGGCGTTGCCCATTACCGTGCGCTGTGCGCAACTCCCCTGCCCAGTGCCCGCTTGGGTGACGTGCCCAGGTGAGAGGACATGGTTTCCTGCTCGCCAACCATGTCCGCGGCAACTCGATCATCCACCGCACTCCCCTGTGGCTGAAATTTGTGGTGGTGGCGGCCTGTGGAGCGGCGTCGTTCCTCATTGTCGACTGGGCCGTGTCGCTGGCGATTTTTGCCGTCATGTGTGGGTTGTTCATGCTGACCGGCGCCGGGTTGCGTCGCCTCGTGCGGGCTATCTGGATGGTGATGCCCATCCTCTTGGTCATCGGCCTCTTCCAGTGGTGGCAACTCGGCGCGCCAACCGCTGCCCGCATCGTGTTGAACGTGCTGGTGTGTGTGGTGGCAGCTTCAGTGTTGACAGCCACCACCCCCGTGCAGGATTTGTTGGATGGTGTGGTGGCACTGGCAAAGCCCTTCCGGCGCTTCGGGGCCGACCCTGAGCGCTTTGCTTTGACCATCGCAGTGATGCTCAGGAGCATTCCCTTTATCGCCGGCGCCTTCTCGGACGTAAGGGACTCTGCACGGGCACGCGGGCTTGAACGCAATCCCCGGGCGCTGGTTCTTCCGGTCTTCATCACCACTGTGGCGTATGCCCGGCAAACCGGTGATGCCCTGGCAGCCCGCGGATTGGGCGAAAGGGACTGACCAGGGCAGAAACTAGAGCCTTGAGTACCGCAGGAGCGCTGCGGTTCCCATGCCGCCTGCGCTGCTGATCATGGCCAACACCAGTGGGCGCTGTCCTTTGACGGTATCCATGCTGCGTGCCTGGGCCAGCAAACGGGTCACCAGGACAGCCCCGGAGGCACCATAACCGTGCCCCAGTGCCAAGGCGCCGCCCTGGAGGTTGGCTCTCGCCGGATCGATGCCCACGTACTCCAGGCAGGCAATGGTTTGGGATGCGAAGGCCTCGTTGAATTCCACAAGGTGAATGTCACTTGCGTCTACAGCGTGGCTGTCCAGGAGACGTCCTGCCGCATGCGCCGCACCGATACCGGGAAACTGCGGATCAACCCCGGTGGTGTCGCACCCCAGCACCATCAATCCGTCGGCGGCCCCCATGGTGCGGGCACGTTTCAGTGACGTGATGACGACGGCGGATGCTGCGTCCGCGTCGAAGCAAGAGTTCGCTGCCGTAACCGTTCCGCCGGGCACGAATGCCGCAGGGAACCTGGCCATCAACGGCGCCCGGAGGGCGGCACGGGGGCCGTCGTCGCAATCCACCAATTTTTCGCTGCATCGCAGGGGAACGATCTCCGCAGAGAAGCCGCCTGTCCTGGCCGCTTCAACGGCGCGACGATGGCTCCGGAGGGCGTAGTCATCCTGGCGCTCACGTGTAACGCCAAACGCGCGGGCAACGTTCTCGGCGGCAACGCCCATGTCAGGGTCGCCAAACTGTGGTGGCACAAAGCTGGCCCTGGAGTAGAAGTCGAGTTCGCCGTCGTCGTTCCTGTTGGCCCTTGCCGGGGCGGTACTGATGCTTTCAACGCCGCCCGCCAGGAACAGCGGATCACCGCCCGCCGCCACCAGGCGGGACGCCAGTGAAATGGCGTCCAGGCCCGAACCGCATTGCCGGTCAACGGTAATCCCGGGAACGGTGATGGGCAGGCCCGCCTGGAGCGCCGCGAAGCGCGCCACGTTCCCGCCGCCGCCGACGGCGTTGCCCAAGATGACGTCGTCAACGTCCGCCGGGTCCATACCTGTTGTTTCCACCAGGGCGGCCAGGACAGGTGCCGCGAGGTCCGGGGCACGGAGATGCTTCAGTTGGCCGTTGGCGCGACAAATTGGAGACCGAAGCGCAGCGATGATCACCGGCAGGCGGGACTCGTCGGCTTCTCTGGCGGAGTCGTAGCCGCTATCCAAGAAGCTGCGCCCTGGGGTCATGGTTCTTGATCCAGTCCAGGAGAACTTTTCTGCTGACCTTGCCCCGGTCGGTCAGGGGCAACTCCGCCAACAAGTAGTACTGAAGAGGCCATTTGTCCCGTGCCAGCAAACCATCCAGTCCCGTTCGGAGCTGGGTGGCAGTGACCGCACCGCAGGCAGGCACAACGCCGGCGATCACCTTCTGGCCGCGGACATCGTCGGGCGCCCCGGCCGCAACAACACTGTCCACGCCGGGTACGGAGGCGACGGCAAGCTCCACCTCATGCGGGTAGACGTTCTTTCCCGAGGTAATGATCATGTCTGACCTGCGGCCCAGGATGTGGAGGGTGCCCTTCTCCAGGAAACCCTGATCTCCTACGGTGTACCAACCGTCGAGGCACCTCAGGGCTTGGCCATCGTCTCCCCACAGGTAGCCATTGCTGACCATCCCGCTGCGAACGCTGATGTTTCCGTGGCCGCCGTCCGGCAGTGGCTTGCCGTCGTCGTCGAGGATGCTCAGTTCAACGCCCGGGAAAGGCGAGCCAATGCCGGTACCACCGGCGTCCATTGGTTCCCCGGCAGCCAGGCGGGTGCCCGAAACAAAGCTTAGTTCGGAAGCGCCGTAGTACTCGTAGATGGCCGCCCGGGGCGCCCACCGCCGGGCCGCCTCCAAGGTTCGGCCGTCCAGCTTGGAACCAGCACAGATGATGCTCCGGATGCCTGAGGCGTCCACGTCTCCTGCCAGTCCCCGTTCGCTGAGCAATCGCAGCGCGGTGGGTGCGAGGACCAAGCGGGTGATGCCGTCGTGGCTGATGGCAGCGTGGGCGTCTCCCACGTCGAAGGATTCGAGCGTGTGAAACGCGGCACCCGCGTACAGGCACTCCGAGAGCGCGTACAGATTAAGGCTGGCTGACAGAGGGCCCGGCGCCAGTGTCCGGTCGTCCTGTGAGAGGCCGAAGAACTCGATGGATGCCTCGAAGGACACTTGCCAGGACCGGCGGGACCTGGTGAAGGCTTTGGGGACGGAGGTAGTGCCCGACGTCAGGCCGATGAGGAACGTACTGGACGGGTCCCCGTCCAACAACCCGGTCTCGACTGGCCTGATGGTCCCGCCGATGCGCGCCGAGACTTCTTCGATCATCGGAACCGGCCACTCGGGGTCGAGCACGGCGCAGCTCCGCTCCCCGGCCACCGCCGCCGTGTAGCGCTCCACAAAGCGAACGGAGTTTGGCTCGGCAAGAACAGCAGTGGCGTTCGCGTCGTCCAGCAGCGCTGCTGCGGCGTCACGGAGTTCCGCCCAGGTGAGCCGGCTGCTGCCCACAACGACCGCGGTGTCGTGGGGGCGCTCTTCGGCCCAGAGCTGAAGTTTGTCCAGGAAAGGCATCCTCACGATTTTACGGCAGTGTCAGGCGCCGGGCACCAATAGTGACGTCTATTCTGACTGTATGAGTTTCAATGACGGCGCACAGCTTGACCCCTCCCAGGTGGAGGACCGACGTGGCAGTGGTATGGGCCGCGGGACCAAGATCGGCGGTGGCATTGGCGGCGGGATCGTGGTCCTGCTGCTGGCACTCTTCGGTATAAACCCCAACATCCTGGGCGACCTGACAGGCAGCGGAACCCAGCCGCCCGCCGTCGAAAGTGGCGGCGCCGGAGGTGTCCAGGAATGCCAGACCGGAGCCGACGCGGACAAACGACTGGATTGCCGCATCACTGGAACGGTGAACAGCCTGAACGCTTTCTGGCCTGACTACCTGGCCGACTACAACGTCCAGTATCCGCGCCCCAAGACCGTCATCTTCAGTGCGGCCACCAACACCGGCTGTGGTGCAGCCACCAGCGCTGTGGGTCCGTTCTATTGCCCTGCAGACACCACCGCGTATTTTGACCCTGGCTTTTTCGACGAACTGGTGACCCGCTTTGGGTCCTCCGGAGGACCGCTGGCGCAGGAGTATGTAGTGGCCCACGAGTTCGGACACCATGTCCAGAATGTCCTCGGAAACCTGGATCAGGCACAGCAGGATCCCCAGGGCCCGCAGTCGGGTGCCGTCAGGGTGGAACTGCAGGCTGACTGCTATGCGGGTTTGTGGGTCAGGCATGCAACGACGCAAACGGATGCCAGCGGCAGGCCCTTCCTTGATCCCCTGACCGAGCAGGATCTGCAGGATGCGCTCTCCGCTGCTTCCGCGGTCGGCGATGACCGCATCCAGGAGGCGGCTACAGGGCGCGTCTCCCCTGAGTCATGGACTCACGGCTCCAGTGAGCAGCGGCAAAAGTGGTTCTATCAGGGATACACCACGGGCGACATCAACAAATGCGACACGTTTGGGGTACCCACGCCTTAGTGCAGCGGGCAAACGACAAAGGAAGGGTTCCAGGCCGATGGCCCGGAACCCTTCCTTTTGCCCGCAGGAAGCGAGCGGAGACTGCTGATCAGATGTTGAAGCCGAGGGCCCGCATCTGGTCCTTGCCGTCATCGGTGATCCGCTCGGGACCCCATGGCGGCATCCATACCCAGTTCAGGCGCCAATCATCAACCACGCCGTCAAGGGACTTGCCTACCTGCTCTTCAAGCACGTCCGTCAGCGGGCAGGCCGCAGTGGTCAACGTCATGTCGATCAGGAGGGCGCCGTCGTCGTCGGAGTACTTCAGTCCGTAAAGAAGGCCCAAGTCCACAATGTTGACCCCGAGTTCGGGGTCAATGACGTCCTTGAGCGCTTCCTCGACGTCCTCGAGGCTGGTGCGCGCCGTGTTGATTTCGGTCATGAAACGATCCTAACTAGGCCTGTACGGCAGGAGCAACGGCAACGCCGGCGCCTGGGGCGTAGCGGTCGTAGCCCTCGTCTTCAAGACGGTCGGCGAGCTCGGGGCCGCCCTCTTCGACAACCTTGCCGTCAACGAACACGTGAACGAAGTCCGGCTTGATGTACCGCAGGATGCGGGTGTAGTGCGTGATGAGCAGGGTGCCCATGTTGCCCTCTTCATGAGCGCGGTTAACACCCTCAGAGACAACTTTCAAGGCGTCAACGTCAAGACCGGAATCGGTCTCGTCAAGGATGGCGAACTTCGGCTTGAAGAGTTCGAGCTGAAGGATCTCAACACGCTTCTTCTCACCACCGGAGAAGCCCTCGTTGACATTGCGCTGTGCGAAGTCGGCGTCGATACGGAGCTGCTGCATGGCAGCCTTGACGTCCTTGGTCCACGTGCGCAGGGCCGGTGCTTCGCCGTCGATTGCGGTCTTGGCGGTCCGCAGGAAGTTGGTCATGGTGACTCCGGGAACCTCTACCGGGTACTGCATGGCCAGGAAGACGCCTGCGCGGGCGCGCTCGTCGACACTCATTTCCAACACATTTTCGCCATCCAGCGTGATGGTGCCGCTGGTGACGTTGTAGCGCGGGTGTCCGGCGATCGTGGAGGCGAGAGTGGACTTGCCCGAGCCGTTGGGGCCCATGATGGCGTGCGTCTCACCGGTCTTAATGGTGAGGCTGACGCCCTTCAGGATCTCCTTGGTGCCCTGCTCCGTCTCGATGCTGACGTGCAGGTCCTTGATTTCAAGAGTTGACATGCTCTTCTTTCTTTCCGTTCGTAAGTCTGGCGGTACTGGGCGCTCAGTAGTGATCTACCGAGGCGCCGTTCACAACGTTGGTCACGTCCACATACACGTCGTCTCCGTCGATGGTGACGGCGAAAACAGGGACGGGGTCATAAGCAGGCAGCTGGAGCGGCTGTCCGCTGCGGAGGTCAAACTGGGACCCGTGGCCCCAGCACTCGATCGCGCAGCCTTCAACCTCACCCTCGGACAAAGAGATGTCCGCGTGCGAGCAAGTATCGGCGATGGCGTGGATCTCGCCCATCGAGTCCTTGACGATGGCTACGGGGTAGTCATCGATCAGGACGCGCAGCGCCTGCTTGACCTGGATGTCATTGGCGTTGCATACCAGTTCGCCCTTGGTTTCTTCACTCATTGTTGCTCTGCCTGGCCTGTCTTAGTTGTCGGTCGCGGCGAGTTCGCGCTCAACAGCTGCGGTCAGGCGATCTTCGATTGCCGGGACCTTGATCTGCTGGATGATCTCGTTGAGGAAGCCTCGGACCACCAGGCGGCGGGCAACCTTCTCGGGGATGCCGCGGGCCATGAGGTAGAACAGGTGTTCGTCGTCGAACCGGCCGGTGGCACTGGCGTGGCCAGCACCCTCGATCAAGCCGGTTTCGATTTCGAGGTTGGGTACGGAGTCGGCGCGGGCACCGTCCGTGAGGACCAGGTTGCGGTTGGCCTCGTAGGTGTCCGTGCCCTCTGCTTCCTTGCGGATCAGGACGTCGCCGACCCACACGCTGTGGGCATTGCGGCCCTGGAGCGCACCCTTGTAGAGAACGCGCGACTTGCAGTTGGCCACTGCGTGGTCAACGAAGAGGCGCTGCTCAAGGTGCTGTCCGGCATCGGCGAAGTACAGGCCGAACATCTCGACGTCGGCACCGGGAGCCGTGAAGCGCGTGGACGGCGTGACGCGAACGAGGTCGCCGCCAAGGCTGACCACGATGTGCTTGAACTTGGCGTCGCGGCCGATCTTTGCCTGCTGCGATGACGCGTGGACAGCGTTGTCTGCCCATTCCTGCAAGGAGACAACGGTCAGTTCAGCACCGTCTTCAACGATGATTTCCACGTTCTCGGAGACAACCGCGGTGCCCTGGTGGTCCAGGACTACGACACCCTTGGAGAAGCGTTCTGCCACAATCACGATGTGCTGGGCGGATGGTGCCTCGCCCGCACCGGTGATCAGGACCGAAATTTCACTCTCGGCCTGCAGCTCGGCGGGCACGGTGATGACCGTGGCCTCGGCGAAGTTCTCCCAGGCGTTGGCGGACACAAGGTCTTCCGGGATGGCTGCCTGGCCGATGCGCTGGTCATCGCGACCAACGGTTTCAACAACGACGCCGGCGGGTGCGGTGACGCTGACAGCCGGGGCTGCGCCGTTGAGGACGTCGGTGTGAAGGCCGCGAAGCCGCTTCAGCGGAGTGAAGCGCCAGTCTTCTTCAAGTCCGTTCAGGGGCTTGAAGTCTGCCAGCTTGTAGGAGGTGAGGCGGCCTGCACGGGAGCTGTCCGGGATGCCTACGCCGCCACCATGCGAGTGGCTCTTGGCCGAAGCGCCGGCCAGCGGACCAGCGGAAGGCTGCTCCGACGTCGTGCTGGTGTTCGTTCCGGTGTTCACGGGCGAAAGGTTCTCGCCTTCCTCGGTGAAGCCGTTGATAAACGGCTGGGCCGAGGGCGCGCCGATGCGCGCCTTTTCAGTAGTGATATCAGTCATTGTTAACCGACGGACCCTTCCATCTGCAGTTCAATCAAGCGGTTCAGCTCAAGGGCGTATTCCATGGGCAGTTCACGGGCGATCGGCTCAATGAAGCCGCGCACGATCATGGCCATGGCCTCGTCTTCAGGCATACCGCGGGACATCAGATAGAAGAGCTGCTCTTCGCTGACGCGGGAAACGGTGGCCTCGTGGCCCATGACAACGTCATCCTCGCGGATGTCGATGTACGGGTACGTGTCCGAGCGGGAAATGGTGTCCACCAGGAGGGCATCGCAACGGACCGTGTTGGCCGAGTGCTTGGCGCCTTCGCGGACCTGGACGAGGCCGCGGTAAGCAGCACGTCCGCCGCCGCGGGCCACGGACTTGGAAATGATGGAACTCTTGGTATTCGGTGCGATGTGCACCATCTTGGAGCCCGTGTCCTGGTGCTGGCCCTCGCCGGCGAAGGCGATGGACAGCGTCTCACCCTTGGCGTGCTCGCCCACAAGGTACACGGCCGGGTACTTCATGGTCACCTTGGAACCGATGTTGCCATCGATCCACTCCATGGTGGCGCCCTCTTCGCAGATGGCGCGCTTGGTGACCAGGTTGTACACGTTGGTGGACCAGTTCTGAATGGTCGTGTAGCGGACGCGGGCGCCCTTCTTCACGATGATCTCCACAACGGCCGAGTGCAGGGAATCCGAGGTGTAGATCGGAGCCGTGCAGCCCTCGATGTAGTGAACGTAGGAGTCCTCATCGGCGATGATCAGCGTGCGCTCGAACTGGCCCATGTTTTCCGTGTTGATACGGAAGTAGGCCTGCAGCGGAATGTCCACGTGGACACCCTTGGGCACGTACACGAAGGAACCACCTGACCAGACAGCCGTGTTCAGCGATGCGAACTTGTTGTCGCCCACCGGAATGATGGTGCCGAAGTACTCCTGGAAGATCTCCGGGTGCTCGCGCAGTGCGGTGTCAGTGTCCAGGAAGATGACGCCTTGGGCTTCAAGGTCCTCGCGGATCTGGTGGTAGACCACCTCGGACTCGTACTGGGCAGCGACGCCCGAGACGAGGCGGCTGCGCTCAGCTTCCGGGATGCCCAGCTTCTCGTAAGTGTTCCGGATGTCTTCCGGAAGATCTTCCCACGTTGCCGCCTGCTTCTCGGTGGAACGCACAAAGTACTTGATGTTGTCGAAGTCAATGCCGGAGAGGTCTGCACCCCAGGTAGGCATGGGCTTGCGGTCGAAGTACTTCAGGCCCTTAAGCCGCAGATCGAGCATCCATTCGGGCTCGTTCTTCTTCGAGGAGATGTCGCGGACGACCTCCTCGTTGAGGCCACGACGGGCGTTTGCGCCTACGTCGTTCTTGTCGGCCCAGCCGTACTCGTAGTTTCCGATACCGTGCAGTTCGGGATTCTTCTCCAGAATCTCCGAGATCACAGTGCCGTCAGCTACCGCTTTCTCTGCTATTTGGTCCGTCATCACGGCCTTTCTTGCTGGTTGTTTGATTCCTGGTACGGGTTCCCGGTCTGCTCTGCGACATCTGGGGATGCCGTGGCAGCCGGGCGCCCGGTAGGTATGTGGGTGGTGCAGACATGGCCGCCCTGCGCGAGTGTGGAGAGGCGCCGGACATCGACGCCGACCAAACGCGAGAAGACCTTGGTCTCGGTATCGCAAAAAACGGGAAACTCCGCGGCGAGCCGCTGGATGGGGCAATGACCCTGGCACAACTGAACGCTGGACAGCGCAGCCGGCAACGGGGCTTTGGCCTCAATGGAGTGTGCTGACGCCACGAAGCGGTCGCGGCTCAGGGCCTTGGAGAGTGCCATGGCCCGGGCGGTGATGTCATCTCCGGCGGCGTCGACCTCGGGGGCGTAGCGCCGTTCCATGTCGGAGAAGCGTTCCTCCGCGTATTCACGGACTGCCTCTTCGCCGGCGAGTTCCTGGAGGCGGCGGAGCGCCGAACTGGCGATGTTCAGGTAGTCGTCGCCCAGAGTGGACTGCCCCTGGGAGCTTAGGACGTAGCGGCGCGCGGGACGTCCCGCCCCGGAACCAGCCTTTGCCACACGTTTGACCTCAATGACGCCGCTGCGTTCCAAGTGGTCAAGGTGGCGGCGGACCGCAGCCGGCGTGAAACCGAGGAGGTCGCCGAGTTCAGCGGCGCTCACCGGACCGTTTTCGAGGACGGCGCTCAGCACCCGGTCCCTTGTACGGTCATCCGCGTCCGGCAGCGCATGTGGGGCAGCGAATGCCCCCGCCGCTGCAGCATGCCGTGGTGAGGGCATGGAAGTTGGACTGCTCATGGAATACACAACACAATCATGTCGTAATTTGTTTCATGCATCCAGTAAGGCAAGACTGACCTCAGCCGCCCGCCAAGTGTGACCGTACTACTTCACGTAGAATACTCTGGTGCGCTCACCCGAATCCCCTGTCCTCACCATAGACGGACTCATTAAGGATGTAGGCCCCCTCGCCTCCCTTGACGGCAAAATGGTCCGGGTGGTCAGCGGACTGTCCCTGGTTGCGGAGCGCGGCCAGGTGACCGCCCTCCTCGGCGCCAATGGAGCCGGCAAGACCACCACCCTTGAATGTGCGCAAGGCCTGCAAAAGCGGACCGGCGGGAGTATCTCGCTCCTCGGCGCGGACCCCGATGCGGCCGGCGCCGACTTGAGGTCCCGCGTGGGCGTCATGCTCCAGGACGGCGGGCTGCCGCCGTCGGCCCGTCCCATCCCGCTGTTGCGGCACGTGGCCGGTATGTACCAAAACCCCATGGATGTTGACGCGCTGGTGGAACGGTTGGGAATCGGCCAGTTCAGCAGGACCAGCGTCCGTCGGCTTTCCGGCGGCCAAAAACAACGCCTCGCCCTGGCGGCAGCCTTGGTGGGAAACCCGGAGATCCTGTTCCTCGATGAGCCCAGTGCGGGGCTGGATCCGCAATCGCGCCAGATGGTTTTCGACCTGATCGCCGAACTTCGGGACGCCGGCATGGGAATTGTCCTGACCACGCACCTGATGGACGACGCCGAGCGTCTGGCCGACTACGTCTACATCATCGACGGCGGCCACAATGTGGTGGAGGGAACGGTTGCGGAACTCCTTCGACATGACGACGCCACGGATTCTCCCATCACGGACCGGACGCTCTACTTCGATGCTCCGGGCGGACTCGACTTTGCCGGCGCACTGGGCCCGGGACTTCAACTGACCGAGACACGCTCGGGAAGCTACTCCATCACGGGTGCGATCACACCGAAAGACCTTGCAGCGCTGACTGCCTGGTGGGCGGAACGGAACATCATGCCCGCCTCACTTCGGCTGGAAGCCCGCAGCCTCGAAGACGTGTTCCTGGACATTTCAGGAAGGGACCTCCGATGAGCAAGCTCCTCTCCCCCAACGCGGGACCCGCATCCCTGCCGCGCCGCATCATGCTGCAGGGACGCTATGAGACCATCACCATGCTGCGGAACGGCGAACAGCTGATCCTTGCCATCGTCCTGCCCTTGATGGCTTTGGTGGGACTGGTAGTGACGCCCCTCCTGGATGGCCTGGGGGGATCACGTGTGGACGTAGCCACGCCGGGCATCCTCGCTCTGTGCGCGATGTCGACGGCCTTCACCGGGCAAGGTATTGCCACCGGCTTCGACCGCCGCTATGGAGTCCTCCGGTTCCTGTCCACCACACCCTTGGGCAGGGGTGGACTCATTGCCGGCAAGATCCTTGCCGTGCTGGTGGTTCTATTCCTGCAGGTAGTGGTGGTGGGCGCCATTGCCGCCTTGTTGGGGTGGCAGCCCCGGCCCGAGGCTTGGCTCCCCGGGCTCGGACTGCTGGTTCTCGGTGCCGCCGCCTTCACCGCCCTGGGACTGCTGGTAGCGGGCACGGTCCGCCCGGAAGCAACGCTGGCCATCACCAATCTGCTGTGGATCCTGTTGGGTGCGTTGGGCGGCATCGTGGTCCCGTCCGAACGACTTCCCGGCCTGCTCCAGGGCATCGTCCACTTCCTTCCGTCGGGCGCCCTTGGCCAGGCGCTCCGCGACGCTTTCCTGATGGGCGCCGTTCCATTCCCGGCGGTCCTTGTCCTTTTGCTGTGGACGGTACTTGCCGGCGCCGCGGCCATACGCTGGTTCAAGTGGAACTAATCCAACGGGCACCAACAACAATGCAGAACTGAGAAGTGAGAAAACTGTGAGCACGGCATCGCGCCTCCCCAAAACCGTTCAGCGGTTCACGTCCAAGCTGCCTACCGAGGTAAATAAGGCCGTCCGCCGGCTGGCTTTGTTGTCACTCATTGGGCAGACGGTCCTCGTGGTGACCGGAGGTGCCGTCCGCCTTACCGCTTCCGGGCTGGGCTGCCCCACGTGGCCGCGATGCACCAATGACTCGCTGGTCAATACACCGGAAATGGGCATCCACGGGTTCATCGAATTCGGGAACCGCCTGCTGACCTTCGCCCTCGCAGCCGTTGCCGCGCTCATGCTGGTGTACTTGTGGAACCTCCGCAAAGAACGCCGCGACCTGTTCATCCTTGCCCTGGGCCTGCTGGCAAGCATCCCGGCCCAGGCAATTATCGGCGGCATCACTGTTTTGTCCGGCCTCAACCCATGGGTGGTGGGCCTGCACTTCCTGGTCTCCATGGCTTTGGTGGTCTTCGCCACGCTGCTTGTCAACCGGGCCTATGGTCGTACCGGTGGCCATATGAACCGGATCCTGCCCGCGCTGCCGGCCTTGGCTCGCCCTGTGATGCTGGCCGTTGCTGTTTTCTCAGCAGTGTCGGTGATGCTGGGTGTCGTGGTTACTGGTGCCGGGCCTCATGCTGGAGACGCTGACGCACCCCGGAACGACCTCGACTGGGACCTCTTCTCCCACATCCACGCCGTCCCCGCTTACCTGATCACGGCCGGAACGCTGTTCGCGGTGTACTTGGTGGTCCGCCACAAGATCAACGGTCCGTTCCGGACAGCGGCATACCTGCTGCTCGGCGTGACACTGCTGCAGGCTGTCATCGGCTTCACCCAGTACTACAACGGAATTCCGGCTCTCCTGGTCGGTGCGCACATGTTCGGGGCAGCCGTCCTCATGAGTGCCGCTACCAATGCGGCCGACCTTTCGAAGCACAGCCCGGTCGGCTAGCAGATTTCCTCCGCCGCTCCTACGCCCGGATCAGGTGCGCGGGGTTTGACCGCATGGCCAGAATCGCCGGGTATACGGCAGACAGGGTGCCGCTGACGAGTCCTGCCCCCAGGCCCCACATGGACGCGTACCAAGGAATTACTGCCACCCAGCCTTCACTGGCCGCGTAGGCCAGGACTGCGCCCATTCCGGCTGCTGCGCCTGCTGCCCCGCCCAAGGCTCCCACTGCGGCGCCCTCGGTGAGGAACATCGACGCCAGCATTCCTCGTCGCATGCCCAAGGCCAGTCGCAGTGCAATCTCGCTTGATCGCGCCAGCACGCCCAGGTACATGGTGGTTCCGGCGCTGAGGACGGCCATGGCGAGCAGGATGACGGAGACAATGGCCACCAGCCGGCCGAGGTCCGTATCAATCCCTTGTTTGAGTTCCCGGAGGTCGGCCACCGTTTGTACTTCCACGATCCCGGGTTCAGCAGGATTAAGTGCTTTTGGCAGTGCCTCTGCAATAGCTGCCGGCATCCCTGGACTCGTCCGAAGGACCAGGCTGGCTGCCACGTTGCTGGTCAAAGTGTAAGACCCCGCACCCACCATCACCGCTGACGGCAGTACCGGGTCACGTCCCGGGTCTTCAACGATTCCCACCACCGGGACCGCCTGGCCATACAACCACACCACGACGCCGGGACCGGGCCTTGCGATTCCCAGCTGTAGGGCGGCATCCTGACCCAGAACGGCGACGGGCCCTCCGAATGAGTGGTCCAGCAAGGCGGCGTCACCATAGGAGACGGTAGCCCCTTGGACCCGCAGGTAAGCTGAGTCGATAATCCGGACGGCTCCGTTGAAAGCGGGTTGTTCGGGAAAGGACGCAGGCCGGAATGTTGATGGCTGCACCACGGAGGATGAGAGTTCGGCGATGACTCCGGCATCGTGCACGCCGTTCAGTCCCTCGGATGCCTTGAGATCGCTTTTGACGGCTTCCCATGATGCATAACCAGCCGCTCGGGTCACCCTGACTTCGTCGCTCGAGGCTGCGTCAATCCGGGCGGATACCTTGACAGAGGCGCTCTGGCTGAGTCCGATGGCCGCAACCAATCCTCCACTGCCAAGGAGGAATGCCATGATCAGCAAAAGGGCCTTGGCGGGACGAACCGTCAGCGCAGACAGCGCGTCGGCAACAACATCAATGGCCTCGTGGCGCCGGCGCCGAACGAAGGCGCGTTGAGTGCTTTCCGGACCTGCAGCTGATGTTGCTGGAACGGGATCGGCTCCCCTGCTGTGGCCTGTGTCCGTGACGATCGCTCCATCGCGCATCGTGATGATCCGGTCTGCGGTTGCCGCAATGTCCGGATCGTGGGTCACCATGGCCACCGTGGTGCCGGCATCACTGAGCCCCCGCAGATGGCGGATGACGATGTTGCCATTCTCTGTGTCCAAGCTGCCTGTGGGCTCGTCCGCGAGGACTACCTTGGGTGCTCCGATCACTGCCCTGGCGATGGCAAGGCGTTGTCGCTCTCCCCCGGACAAGAGTGACGCCGGGGTTGCTGCCCTATGCCCAAGCCCAAACTTGTCAAGAACAGGCATGACCAGTTGTTTCTGAACCACAAACCCGATGCCCCGTGCACGTAGCCCCAACACAGCATTGCGGGCCGCGGCGTCCCGGCCCACCATATGTGATTCCTGGAAGACGAAGCCAAAAACTTCGGCCCGCCGATCTTCCCGCTGCCTCTCGTCGAACTCGGCGACGTCCGTACCTCTGATGCGATATGTACCTGACGTGGGTCTGTCCAGAAGGCCCAGGACATTGAGGAGCGTGGACTTTCCCGAACCGGAGGGACCGACTATGGCGACAAACTCCCCCTCGTGAATGTCGAGATCCACGTCCACCAGTGCCTTCGTTCCGGGAAACCCCCGGTTTACGCCCCGCAGGCTAAGGACAGGCAGGGGGTGAGCAGACCCTGCAGATTCGTGCGTGGAAGCCGGTGCGCTCATTGGAGTTTCACCCGTTCCCCAACAACCAGACCATCCACGTCAGCGATCGCCGCCCAACCATCCGCCTGTGCGGTGACCTTCACTTCAAGGCGGCGGGGCTCGTGGCTCCCTTCAATCAAGACGTACGGTGTCCCACGATCCTGGCGAATCGCTATCAGGGGAACGGCGAGGGACTCTGCAGTTTCGCTGCCTGCAGTTACGGTGACTGATTGGTCCGCCGCGAATCCCGGTGACCCTGGGGGAATTGCCACCGTGATGTCTCTTCCAGGGATTTCATTTTTGCTTGGGTCCCCCTCCAGGAAGCCGCTGATCTTCGCCACAGTGGTGTCCAGAACCGTTGAGCCGACCCTGACCGTGACGGGCGCACCCACCGCAAAACTCTCGGACTGGACAACGTCGGCCCGCGCAACAATCGAATCGTCGGCAACTCTTATGCGGGCTACGATTCCATCCTCAGCCAGCAGGGCCCCCGGGCCAGCTACGGATGCAATTGTCCCGGAGTCGCCGGGGACCTGCACGAATTCCCGCCAACGGAACATGATGTCGGACCCGGCAGGCTTTCGTGCCGCCTTGTCGGCGTCCCCCTGGGGGAGTTGAGCGGGCGCTGTGGGCGCCTTGAACCCTGCGGACCCGTACCAGGATCCCAATGCCTGCTGGGTATCCAGGTCAAAGGTTCCTGTTGTGGTGCATGCATACCCAAACATCGCCAGTGCCGTCTGGAGGGCGATGACGTCAGGTCCCGACTCCCCATGGATAATGTCACGGTACAACGGCACACTGCTGGGCAGTATCAGCAGGGGCCTGCCGGAAACGACCGCCAGCAGTTCACCGGGCACCACGACGCTCCCAGCTTCTTTGGCCACCGCCGTCACCACCAGCCTGTCAACACCTTCGGCCGGGCTTGCCTGCAGTGCGGACTGGGCTCCTGCTATGACTTTTCCCGAAAGAACCACCTGTTTGGCCACCACACGGCGCTCCACCGTGGCCGAAACAGGAACCACCTCGGGCACGGGTGGCCCTGGCTCCATCCCGGCCGTGCTGGCAGCCCCCGCCCAATAGGTGACGCCCAAACCTGCAATGACAATGGACACGGCGACAGGCATCAGCCACCAGCGCGGAACACGCCGCATGCCGCGTCGAATCAGGATTGACTCAGAGTCTTGCATCAGCCACGCCATGGTCCCGCAGTATTTGCTTGGCCCGCTCCACGGCGGCCATCTTCTCTTCTGCCAGGGCGTTGAGCTCGGCCTGATGGTCCTTCATCTGTGCTGCCTGGTATTCCGCGAGAATGTCATAGGGTTTCCTGGCCCCGCCGCTGGCCTCCTTACATTCAAGGTCCAGCAAGGCGACTCGAATCTCGTCTTCCTTGGAGCCGCTCGATGACAGATTCCATGAACCCGCCTCCGCGACCTTCAGGCCCTTGCCGGCCACACAGTCCTCCCAGCTCTTCCGGTAGGCAAGGTAGTCGGAATCGCGCTCCGTCAGCGCCACGGCGTTACCGGTGATCCGGTGTTGGAGGGATGTGTCTCCGGCCAGCCCCTCCAGGAGTTCGGGCAAGCCTGCCCGCCCCACGGAGTTGGTGCACTTCACTTCTTCCTCCTGCTGCCTGGCGCTCAGGGGCGGGCGCTCCGGTTGCTCGTCCAGCACCCCTGGTACTTCGCGTATCTCCGGCATGGCGCCGTTCCTGGCTGCCAATGGACGGGACCATTGACCAAACCTGTAGTCCTGCAGGGTCTTGCCTCCGCCGCCCCACGGCGCCACCGTAAACCCGGCTTCTTCCACGCAGTCGTAGATGAGGAAAGCGACCGCCGAATTTACGATCACGTTCTCACGGTCCGAGTACCAGTAGGCACTCATGGGAAGGAGCACCTCACCGCTCACTTCGTTGAGGGACGCTTTGGCCCCGGCGCCGGCAGAGCGATCGATGGCGGGCAAACTGGTGGCCATGGATTCGCTGGGCGACGATGCCGGCGGGCCGGAACAGGCAGCGCAGGCCATCACGATCCCTGCCAGCAACGAGGCGACCTTCACGGTGGACCGAAGAGCGGGCGATTGCAAGGCTAACCCCAAATGCTTGAGATCTCGTCGTCCCAGTTCACACCGGCATACATTGACACACCCCGGAGATCGTTCACTGCGTTCCCACCACGGAAGATCACTGCATGCCCGGAGTAATTGAGGTCCCGGTACAGATACACGTAGGGCGATTGAACGTTCGCGGCCGGGCCTATGACGACGGAACTGGCTTTATCGTTCGCCGCGTCGCCCACATACGAAGCGACCCAGTTGTAGGTCCGCTGCGTTCCGGTGAACCAGTAGTTGTCGTAGAGACATACACGTGCCGTGGAGCAGGCCGGCGCTGCTTGCGCGGCTGTCACACCGGTCAAAACTGAAGCCGACGCGATGGTCACGATTCCTGCAGTACGGAGGAGCGCTTTCATTGTTTTCCCCAATGCTCGTGCGGTGTGGAACGGCTCTGTTCCATTTCGAACATTAGGGTGCGCACGGCACCACCTAGACGACTTTTCCGCAAACTAGGTGGCATTTGGGCAAGAAATAGGTGCCCGGAAGGGCGAAACTAGGTGCTGCCACGAGAACTCTAGGTATAGAAGCGCGTCAAAGCCCTCCGTTGCCGCGTCCGACATACTTGTCTTATGCAGGCGACAACTGTGCTGGTCGAGGGTGAAAGCGACAGGTTGGCCGTAGAAGCCCTGGCCTTTCGATGTGACCACAACTTGGCTTCAGAACGTGTGCAAATCATCCCGATGGGTGGCGCCACGAGTATCGTCCACTACCTCGAGCGCTACGGCCCGAAGGGAGCCGGCCACCGAATACTTGGGCTTTGTGATGCAGGCGAGTCCAAAGTCATTGCCAGGGCACTCCTGCATGCCGGTGTGGGATCCGGACCGTTGGAAGAGCGCGGGTTCCAGGTTTGTGACACCGATCTGGAGGATGAACTTATCCGATGCCTGGGAATCGACGCCGTGCTCGACGTCATCGGGGCTGAAGGCGAGCTGGCCTCGTTCAGGCTCCTCCAACGCCAGCCCTTACTGCGGGACCGGTCCGTGGAAGTCCAATTACGGCGGTTCTTCGGGGGCCGGAGTGGCAACAAGATTCGCTACGCTCCCCTGCTGGTCTCTGCGCTGCCCGCCGGCAAGGCGCCTCCCCCGTTGGCTCACTTGGTTGCGTCTTTTGGGATGTGAGCGGGCGTTGGGATCAAGGGCTTGGGATGTGTGCGAGCGTCAGGTGGCGTGAGGGAAAAGCGCGACGCCGGCACTCTGGCGGGCACCGGCGTCGAACGTTGTTTCCTGACGAAGCGCGGAACTTAGCCGCCGACGATCGCTGAGCCAATGAACGGGTCAACGGCCAGTGCGATGAAGAGCAGCGTCAGGTAGCTGATGGATCCGTGGAAGACCTTCATGGCGCCCTTGTTGGAGACGTCGCCACCCTGTGCGCGCTTGTACAGAGCGTGGCTCTCGTAGAGGAACCAAGCGCCGGCGGCAACGGCGACGATCGTGTAAACCCAGCCGGCACCTCCAACGGGAACCATCAAGAGTGAACAGGCAACCATGGCCCAGGCGTAGAGGACAACCTGTACCGATACCACCTTGGCGCCGGCGATGGCACCGAGCATGGGCACCTTGGCGTTGCGGTAATCCTCGCCGTAGCGCATGGACAGGGGCCAGTAGTGCGGGGGCGTCCACAGGAAGATCACCATGAAGAGCACGATTGCCGGCCACTCCACCGTATTGGTGACAGCGGCCCAGGCGATCAGCACGGGGAAGCATCCGGCCGCTCCGCCCCACACAATATTCTGGGCCGTGCGGCGCTTCAGGATCATGGTGTAAATAACCACATAAAAGACGATGGCACCGAGCCCGAGCCAGGCGGACAGAGGATTGGCGCCGAACCACAGGATGGCGATTGACGCTGCACCCAGGATCCAGGCGAAGACCAGGGCCTCGCGCGGCGTCACCTCACCCGTGACCAAGGGGCGCTTCTCGGTGCGGTGCATCAGTTTGTCGATGTCGCGGTCGATGTAGCAGTTGAAGACGCCGGCGCTGCCGGCTGCAAACGCTCCGCCGACGAGGGTGGCCAGGATCAGGCCGATGGAGGGGAAGCCACGCTGGGCGAAGATCATGGTGGGCAGGGTGCTGACCAGGAGGAGTTCGATGACCCGGGGTTTGGTGAGTGCCAGATACGCCTTGAACTTACGGGAAATTCCGATGCTTCCCCGGGCCGGGGACGCGTTGAGGGGCGTATCAGTTGTGCTCACGGCGGCAGTCACTCTGTTCTATGCTCTGGGGTTCTCGCAACGGCTGCCGTCCCGGTCTTCGAAAGCTGACACGGGCGCATGAACCGCTGGTGGCCTCCAAATATCATACCGTGGCCGGAAGTGGACCAATGTCCGCAAAATCCGTCAATGTTTCCGAATCTTCACTCCGCTTCCGGGCCATCGTGATTCATATAAGGGAATTTCTGTCCAGTTAGTGGGATTCCCTGAGTTCCGTGACACGTTTAGGGCTAAGCTGTTGAGCAGATCAGCACACGTTGACGATCCGGGAAACCGTATTCTCGGGAATCCGTGCGTCTGGATGAGAGATCAACGTTTCAATGGTGAACGGCTGGTAGACACATTGCAGCGGGCGCCATCCTGTGCTTCCTGCGTGCCGTGTCCATACGCCTGCCGTCAGCACAGAGAGGGGCTCGGTTTTCGTGCCACATTTGGAAGAGCAAGAACTGTCATGGACCGATCTGGACAAGAAGGCAGTTGACACCGTTCGTGTGTTGGCCGCAGACGCCGTGGAGAAGGTCGGCAACGGCCACCCCGGTACGGCGATGAGCTTGGCTCCAGCAGCATACTTGCTGTTCCAGAAGCTGATGCGCCATGACCCGAAGAACCCGGACTGGCTTGGCCGCGACCGGTTCGTCCTGTCCCCCGGCCACACGTCGTTGACCCTTTACATCCAGTTGTTCCTGTCCGGTTACGGCCTGGAATTGAAGGACCTTGAGGCGCTCCGCACCTGGGGTTCACTGACCCCTGGCCACCCCGAGTACAAGCACACCGCCGGCGTGGAAATCACCACCGGCCCGCTGGGCCAGGGCTTGGCCTCGGCTGTTGGTTTCGCGTACTCCCAGCGTCGCCAGCGCGGCCTGTTCGACGCCGATGCTCCCGCCGGCGAATCGCCGTTCGACCACACCATCTGGGTCATCGCCTCCGATGGCGATCTCCAGGAAGGCGTGACCTCCGAGGCGTCCTCGCTGGCCGGCCACCAGGAACTTGGCAACCTCGTAGTGATCTACGACGAGAACCACATCTCCATCGAAGACGACACCGACATCGCCTTCACCGAGGACGTCCTCAAGCGCTACGAGGCCTACGGCTGGCACACCCAGCGCGTTGACTGGACCAAGACCGGCGACTACGTCGAAGACGTCCAGGAACTCTACGCAGCACTGCTCGCGGCCAAGGCTGAGACGAACAAGCCGTCCATCATTTCGCTGCGCACCATCATTGGGTACCCGGCGCCGAAGAAGCAGAACACCGGCAAGATCCACGGTTCCGCCCTGGGTGCCGAGGAAGTCGCGGCCCTGAAGACCGTGCTCGGCTTCGATCCTGCCAAGTCCTTCGATGTTGACGAAGAAGTCCTGGCACACGCCCGTAAGGTCCTGGACCGTGGCGCCGAGTCACGCGCTGCCTGGCAGAGTTCGTTCGAGGCATGGCAGTCCGCCAACCCGGACGCCGCTGCCCTGCTGGAGCGTGTTGAAGCCAAGAAGCTCCCCGTCGGCATCGACGCTGCGCTTCCCGTGTTCGAAGCAGGCAAGGACGTTTCCACCCGCGCGGCTTCGGGCAAGGTCCTGAACGCCATCGGCCCGGTCCTGCCGGAGCTGTGGGGCGGTTCGGCCGACCTCGCGGAGTCCAACAACACCACGATCGAAGGCTCGCCGTCGTTCATCCCGACTTCGCGCTCCACGGACGCCTGGAAGGGCAACCCGTACGGACGGGTGCTGCACTTCGGTATCCGTGAGCACGCTGCTGCGTCGATTGTGAACGGCATTTCCCTGCACGGCCGCACCCGCGCTTTCTCCGGTACATTCCTCATCTTCAGCGACTACCAGCGCCCGGCCATCCGCCTTGGCGCGCTGATGGGTGTTCCGTCCCTGTACGTATGGACACACGACTCCATCGGCCTGGGCGAAGACGGCCCCACCCACCAGCCGGTTGAGCAGCTCGCTTCGCTGCGCGCCATCCCGGGCCTGGACGTTGTCCGTCCCGGTGATGCGAACGAGGTTTCCGCGGCATGGAAGGCCATGCTGGAGAACCACGAGAACCCGGCAGGTATCGTCCTGACCCGTCAGAACATCCCCACCTACGCCCGCGGCGAAGGTGAAGCAACCGGTGACACGTTCGGTTCCACCGCAGGCGTTGCCAAGGGCGGCTACGTGCTGGCCGAAGCTTCCAAGGACGGCGAAACCGTTGACGCCCAGGTCATCCTGATCGGCACCGGCTCCGAAGTCCAGCTGGCAGTCCAGGCCCGCGAAGCCCTCCAGGCCGAAGGCATCGCAGCCCGCGTTGTCTCCATGCCCTGCGTTGAGTGGTTCAACAAGCAGGACGAGGCCTACCGCGAATCCGTGCTCCCCGCTTCCGTGAAAGCCCGCGTTTCTGTTGAAGCCGGCCTTGCACTCGGCTGGCGCGAATTCGTCGGCGACGCCGGCCGCTCCATCTCCCTTGAGCACTTCGGTGCCTCGGCCGACTACAAGCGGCTCTTCAACGAATTCGGCATCACCGCCGAAGCCGTCGCAGCCGCAGCCAAAGACTCCCTCGCAGACGTCAACGCATAACAGTCTGCTCCCCTCTCACAGGAGAAAAACACATGTCTAGCACTCCCACGCAGCAGCTCTCCGACGCCGGCGTTTCCATCTGGCTCGATGACCTCTCCCGCACCCGCCTGGACACAGGCACCCTGCAGAAGCTCATCGACGAAAAGAACGTGGTTGGCGTGACCACCAACCCGTCCATCTTCCACGCCGCGATCACCGCCGGCACGGACTACGACGCCACCATCGCAGCGCAGGCCGCGGCCGGCGCCAGCGTCGAAGAGACCATTTTTGAAATCACCACCACTGATGTCGCAGACGCCTGCGATCTCTTTGCACCGGTAGCCGCCGCCACCAATGGTGTGGACGGCCGCGTTTCCATCGAGGTGGATCCCCGCCTTGCCTGGGACACCGCCGGCACCATCGCCGAGGCCAAGCACCTCTACGCCAAGGTCAACAAGGACAACGTCCACATCAAGATCCCAGCAACCCTGGAAGGCCTCGAAGCCATCACGGCTACCCTGGCCGAGGGCATCAGCGTCAACGTGACCCTGATCTTCTCCCTGGAGCGCTACCGCGCGGTCATCAACGCCTTCCAGTCCGGCCTTGAGCAGGCCAAGGAGAACGGCCACGACCTCTCCAGGATCCACTCCGTTGCTTCGTTCTTCGTGTCCCGCGTTGACTCCGAGATCGACAAGCGCCTCGACGCCATCGGCACCGATGAAGCCAAGGCACTCAAGGGCAAGGCCGGTGTCGCCAACGCACGCCTGGCTTACCAGGTCTACGAAGAGCTCTTCTCCACCGAGCGCTGGGCAGTGCTGGCAGAGGCCGGCGCCCTCCCGCAGCGTCCGCTGTGGGCCTCCACCGGCGTCAAGGACCCTGCCTACCCGGATACCCTCTACGTGACCGAACTCGTGGCAGCCGGCGTGGTCAACACCATGCCGGAGAAAACGCTGGATGCCACGTTCGACCACGGCGTCGTCACTGGTGACACCATCACCGGCACTTACGACGAGGCAAACGAGACCCTCAACGACCTCGAAGCCCTCGGCGTTTCCTACAACGACGTCGTCACCCTCCTTGAGACCGAAGGCCTTGAGAAGTTCGTAGGCTCCTGGAAGGAACTCCTCGCCGACGTCGAAGGCGCCCTCGCCACCGCACGGAAGGTTTCCTAACCCACCATGAGCACAATCAGCTACGACGCCAGCGGTGCCGCGCAACAGGCCATCGCCCAGCACATTGACAGCCTGGTTGAGGACAGGATCGCCACGCGGATTTTCGCCAAGGACCACACTCTGTGGGGTCCTGAGGCAGAGTCCGAGTCTGCGATCCGTCTCGGCTGGGTAGAGGCCGCCACAGTGTCCCAGGCCTTGGTCGGTGACATTCTGGAACTTCGTGACGCCCTTCGTGCCGAAGGCGTTACCCGCATTGTCCTGTGTGGCATGGGTGGGTCTTCGCTGGCTCCCGAGGTCATTGCCGGTACTGCCGGCGTCGAGCTGACTGTGCTGGACAGCACTGATCCTGAACAGGTCAGTGCTGCACTGGCGGATCGGCTGGCGGAAACGGCGATCGTCGTTTCCTCCAAGTCCGGCTCCACCGTCGAGACCGACTCCCAGCGCCGTGTATTCGAGAAGGCGTTCAACGACGCCGGCATCGACGCTGGGAGCCGCATCATCATCGTTACTGATCCGGGGTCGCCCCTGGATAAGGCGTCGCGCGAGGCAGGCTACCGCGCGGTATTCAACGCCGACCCCAACGTGGGAGGCCGTTTCTCAGCACTGACTGCCTTCGGCCTGGTCCCTTGTGGGCTTGCCGGTGTGGACATCCAGGCCTTCCTGGATGAGGCGGAGGAAGCTGCGGAGATCCTCAACGAGGACTCCGCCGACAACATCGGCCTGGCACTGGGCATAGCTTTGGGTGGTACCAGCCCGCTGCGCAACAAGGTGGTCATCGCCGAAGACGGCTCAGGTATTGTCGGTTTCGCTGATTGGGCCGAACAGCTCATTGCGGAATCCACCGGCAAACTGGGTACGGGCGTCCTGCCTGTCGTTGCCGGCCCGGACTCTCCTGAGGCCCTGAACGGTGCAGACGACGTCCTGGTGGCGCGGCTGGTCAGCGCGGATGCCGACGTCGAGCTTCGTGGGAACGAGGTAGCCATCGCCGGTGGGCTGGCCTCGCAGATGTTTGTCTGGGAATTCGCAACCGCCGTGGCGGGCCGGCTCCTGGGCATCAACCCGTTTGACCAGCCCGACGTCGAGGCCGCCAAGGTGGCAGCCCGCGGCTTGCTGGACGCCCGTCCCGAACCCACCCCCGCGGCCTTCACCGACGGTGCTGTGGAAGTACGCGGAGGTGGATGGCTCGGTAACGCCTCAACGGTAAGCGAGGCTGTGCAGGCACTGCTCAGCCAGCTCGGCACGGATGGCTACTTGAGCGTGCAGGCATACCTCGACCGTATTTCCCACGCGCCGCTTGAAGGTATCCGGGATGAACTCGCGGCCGTCAGCGGGCGTCCTGTGACATTCGGTTGGGGTCCGCGGTTCCTTCACTCCACGGGCCAGTTCCACAAGGGCGGACCGGCCATCGGAGTATTCCTGCAGGTCACTGCAGCATCCTCCACTGATCTGGACATCCCGGAGCGGCCCTTCACTTTCGGCCAGCTCATTGCCGCCCAGGCCACGGGCGACGCCCAGGTCTTGGAAGGCCATGGCCGTCCTGTTTTGCGCCTGCACCTCACTGAACGTGCTGCCGGCGTGGCCCAACTCCAGGAAGTCGTCGCTGCGTTGGCCGACCAAGCCAGCGCACTCGAAAGCTAAGGCACAGAACCAAACATGCCAGAAACTGAAAACGGCAGGAAAAACGCCGGTCTGCGGAATCCTCTGCGGGATCCGCGGGACCGGCGCCTGAACCGCATCGCCGGGCCGTCGTCGTTGGTGTTCTTCGGAGTCACCGGCGACCTCGCCCGTAAGAAACTCATGCCGGCGGTCTATGACCTCGCCAACCGTGGTCTGTTGCCTCCCAGCTTCGCGCTGGTTGGTTTCGGCCGCCGTGACTGGGACAACGCTGATTTCGCGGCCGAGGTCAAGGAAAACGTCAAAGCCCACGCCCGGACCAAGTTCGATGAAGCGGTATGGGAGCAATTGGCCTCGGGTATTCGCTTTGTCCAGGGAGAGTTCGACGACGACGACGCTTTTGAGCGCCTCGGTGATGTCCTTGATGAGCTGGATGAGACCCGCGGAACCCGCGGGAACCACGGCTTCTACTTGTCGATCCCACCCAAGGCCTTTGAGCAGGTCTGCCGCCAGCTGTCCAAGCATGGCCTTGCCCAGGCCAAGCCTGGCCAATGGCGACGTGTGGTGATCGAGAAGCCGTTTGGGCATGACCTCGAGTCCGCCCGCCAGCTGAACGACATCGTCGAATCCGTGTTCCCGGCCGATGCCGTGTTCAGGATTGACCACTACCTGGGCAAAGAGACGGTGCAAAACATCCTGGCTTTGCGCTTCGCGAACCAGTTGTTTGAGCCGCTCTGGAACGCCAACTACGTGGACCACGTCCAGATCACCATGGCCGAGGACATCGGCACCGGCGGGCGTGCAGGGTATTACGACGGCGTGGGTGCTGCCCGCGATGTCATCCAGAACCACCTGCTCCAGTTGCTGGCGTTGACGGCGATGGAGGAGCCCATTTCCTTTAATGCCGATGATTTGAGGGCGGAGAAGGAAAAAGTCCTCGCGGCGGTCAAGCTGCCCGACGACCTCTCGACCCACTCCGCACGTGGTCAGTTCACCGGTGGCTGGCAGGGCGGCGAAGAAGTACTCGGTTACCTGGATGAGGACGGCATCCCTGCCGATTCCAAGACCGAGACGTATGCTGCGATCCGGGTGGACATCAACACCCGCCGCTGGAACGGTGTGCCGTTCTACCTGCGCGCCGGTAAGCGTTTGGGTCGTCGTGTCACCGAAATCGCCGTGGTGTTCAAGCGCGCGCCGAACCTGTTGTTCCGCGACCATGGTGAGGACGACTTCGGCCAGAACGCCGTGGTGATCCGCGTCCAGCCCGACGAAGGCGCCACCATCCGTTTCGGTTCCAAGGTCCCTGGCACCCAGATGGAAGTCCGCGACGTCACCATGGACTTTGGCTACGGCCACTCCTTCACGGAGTCCAGCCCCGAAGCCTACGAGCGACTCATTCTGGACGTACTCCTGGGTGAACCGCCGCTCTTCCCGCGCCACCAGGAAGTGGAATTGTCCTGGAAGATCCTGGACCCGTTCGAGGAATACTGGGCCGGACTGGACGAACAACCGCAACCCTACGCACCCGGCAGTTGGGGACCGGCCTCGGCCGATGACCTGCTCGCCCGTGACGGACGAACCTGGAGAAGGCCATGATTGTAGATCTTCCCGATACCACCACCTCCAAGATCTCCAAGAAGATCATGTCGCTGCGTGAACAGGGCGGCGTCATCGCCTTGGGCCGTGTCCTGACCCTGGTGGTGGTGACCAAGTCCGGGCAGGAAGAAGAAGCCATCGAGGCCGCCAATGAAGCCAGCCGGGAACACCCCTGCCGGATCATTGTCCTGGCCGATGCCGGCGTTGAGGGTCCTGACCGTCTTGATGCTCAAATCCGTGTCGGCGGCGACGCCGGCGCATCCGAGGTCATCGTCCTGCGCGGGCATGGGCACATGGCCCACGAGAGCGAATCCCTGGTGGCCGCCCTGCTGTTGCCGGATGCCCCGATCGTTGCCTGGTGGCCGCACGGAGCCCCGGAAAGCGCCTGCGAAACCTCCATCGGCCGCATCGCGCACCGCCGCATCACCGACTCCGCCAACGAACCTGACCCCCGCCGGGCACTGGAGAACATCCGGGCAACGTACAAAGCCGGCGACACCGACCTTGCCTGGACCCGCCTGACCAACTGGCGCATGCAACTCGCAGCTGTCTTCGACCAAGTCGACAGCGACCCCGTCTCAGCCGTGGCTGTGGAAGGCGCATCGGACTCTCCCAGCACCCTGCTGCTGGCTGCCTGGCTGAGCCTGGCGCTGGAGGCGCCCGTCACGATTGTGGCGGACCCTGCAGGTACCGGCATTCGGCGGGTCCGGCTGACCCGTGCAAGCGGCGATGTCCAGCTTTTCCGTCCCGGACTGTCCGTGGCGGAACTGACCCAACCTGGACAGCCGGCACAGCGTATCACCCTCCCCCGGCGCAGCCTTAAAGATTGCCTCGCCGAAGAACTCCGACGGCTCGACCCCGACGAAGTCTTCGGAGAAGTGATTACGATGGGACTGCCACTTACCAGCCAGAGGAGAGTCCAGACAAGTGCACGCTGAGCCAAGAGTTAGCATCCATCCCGACTCCAAGGTGTTGATGGCCGCCATCGCGGCACGCCTCATTACCAAGCTTGTGGATGTCCAGGACAAGCACGGCGAGGCCACGGTGGTCCTGACCGGCGGCACCGTCGGAATCGGAACGCTGAAGGCTGTGGCCGATTCAGCTGCAGCACCGGCCGTCGACTGGTCAAAAGTTAACTTCTGGTGGGGTGATGAACGCTTCGTTGCTGCTGACAGCGAGGACAGGAATACCCGTCAAGCGCACCAGGCCCTGCTGGCCCACCTGGCTGTAGATCCTGCCAGGATCCACGAGCCCGGCTCGGCGGACGACTTTGCCACAGCTGACGAAGCCGCCTTTGCCTATGCCGAGGAACTCAAGGCAGCAGCCGAAGCCGAGCATGCAGCTGACATGTCTGATAGCCGCTCCGACGAGCCTGGCCTCCTGCCGCGCTTTGATGTCCTGCTTCTTGGCGTGGGCCCGGACGCCCACGTGGCGTCGCTCTTTCCCGAGCAGGCCGGCGTCCGTGAGAAGAAACGCACGGTGGTGGGTGTCGAGAACTCGCCCAAGCCGCCGTCGTCGCGTATCTCCTTGACGCTGCCCGCCATCAACACCGCCCAGGAGATCTGGATGGTTGTTGCCGGCGAGGACAAGGCAGGAGCTGTTGGCCTGGCCTTGGCTGGCGCCAATCCGGTCCAGGTGCCCGCCTCCGGTCCCGTTGGCCGTGCGCGGACCCTGTGGCTTATCGACGAGAACGCAGCCTCACGCGTCCCCCAGCAGCTGGTCCGGAAGGACCCCGCGGGCGCGTAGCCGCTCCAACGCTCCAGTCAGGACAATTTCTGCGTCTTGGCTGGAGCGTCTCTCTTTAACGTAGTCGAGGTGCGATTTGAAGAGCTCGTCCTCTGGCCGGGCCGAGGCCGGATGGCCGGGATCACGGGAGGCCGGAAGGCCGCACTTGGGGCAGTCCCACGTCCTGGGAATTTGCTCGTCCGGCAGCTTAAGAAAAACAAGCCGGGTTTCGTGTCCTTTGGCGCACCAATAGGGAACCCGAATCCGCGGCAGCTGGACTCCCCCGCCATGGTCGCTTTGGTTTCTCGGAGTAGAACCTTGGGCCACACCTACGCGGGTGCCCCGATATCCTGGCGTGCCATGAACCATTTTCGAACCCCTAGCGACTCGGTGGTCGGCCGTCACGGCCTGTGGGCCTTTCGGCCAACACGGACATTCTAGTGCGAAGTGCTCGACGACGGCACTGGGGATGGGTAACCAACAAAAAGAGGAGTGGTCCCTGGGAAGGAACCACTCCTCTTGTGATAGATCCGTTGAGGTGGGGACTAGGAGTCGCCACCTGAGGTGAAGCGCATGATCAGGCCAAGGCCGATGATGACAGCTCCCCATGTGATACCGAGAATGATGGTGAAGCGGTTCAGGTTGCGCTCGGCTACACCGGACGAACTCAATCCGGAGCTCATTCCGCCACCGAACATGTCGGACAAACCGCCGCCACGTCCCTTGTGCAGGAGAATGAGCAGCGTCAGCAGAAGACTGGTGATTCCCAGCAGGATCTGCAGAATGACTTGAAGAACGTCCACGACGGCCTTTCGAAGAAGCGGAAAACGGGAGCCGGACTAGTCCGTGACGAGGTGGCTCTCGAACCTGACAATGTTAGCAAACTCAGCGGGGTCCAGGCTTGCGCCACCCACAAGCAATCCGTCAACGTCACTTTCGGCCATGATGGCGGCTGCATTGTTGGCCTTGACGGAACCGCCATAAAGGAGACGGGTCTTTGCTGCGACGGTCTCGTCGAAGAGTTCGGCAAGTTCGGCTCGGATGGCTGCACACATTTCCTGTGCATCCTCCGGACCGGCAACTTCGCCCGTGCCGATGGCCCAGACGGGTTCGTAGGCAACCACGAGTTCCGCAGCCTGCTCAGCCGTGAGTCCTTCAACACCGGCGCGCAGTTGGGCAAGGGTGTGCTCCACATGCGTTCCTGCCTGGCGGATCTCGAGGCCTTCGCCGACGCAGAGGACAGGGATGACGCCGTGGCGGAACCCAGCTTTGACCTTGGCGTTCAGGACGTCGTCGGATTCGTTGTGGACGGTGCGGCGCTCACTGTGGCCCACCAGGACGTAGGTGCAGCCCAACTTGCTGAGGAACTGACCGGAGATATCACCGGTGTAGGCTCCGGAGTCGAACTGCGAGAGGTCCTGGCCACCGTAGACCACCTCGAGGTCGTCACCCTGGACCAGCGTCTGGACGCCACGGAGGTCCGTGAACGGCGGGAAGACGGCAACCTCGGCACGGTTGTAGTCGTGCTTGGCGTCGGACAGCGTCCAGGCGAGCTTCTGCAGCAAGGTGATGCCCTGGACGTGGTCCATGTTCATCTTCCAGTTGCCGGCGATGAAGGGCTTGCGGACAAAGTTGCCGTTGGCAGAGGTAGTCACATGAACTCCAAAGAATGCGTTGAAATATGGAACGGCCGGCAGAACGCGATGGCGTCCTGCCGGCCGGATGGTGCTTAGCGGTCCAGGACGCTCAGGCCGGGAAGTTCCTTGCCTTCAAGGTATTCCAGGCTTGCGCCACCACCAGTGGAGATGTGTCCGAACTGCGAGTCCTCGAACCCTAGGGTCCGAACGGCTGCGGCGGAATCGCCACCCCCCACAACGGTGAAGGCAACCGTATCCGTCAACGCCTGGGCGATGGCCCGCGTGCCGCTGGAGAAGGCCTCGAATTCGAAGACACCCATGGGGCCGTTCCAGAAGACGGTCTTGGCGCCTTCGATCTGGGCTGCGAACGCGGAAGCGGATTCCGGTCCGATGTCCAGGCCGATACCGGAAGCTCCGAAAGCGCTGTCCTCAATGGCGTCCGCCCTGACGACCTCGTGGTCTGCATCAGCTGCAAAGCGGCTGGCCACTACTACGTCGGTGGGGATCACAAAGGAGGTACCCGCAGCCGAAGCGCGCTGGAGGTAGTCCTGGACTACGGGGATCTGGTCCTCCTCAAGAAGGCTTCCCGCAACCTTGTGGCCTGCTGCGGCCAAGAAAGTAAAGAGCATGCCGCCGCCAACAAGGATGGTGTCCGCTTTGCCCAGAAGGTTCTCGATCACCGCCAGCTTGTCCGAGACCTTGGAGCCACCAAGAACTACGACATACGGGCGCTGCGTGTCCGTGGTGAGCTTCCGGAGAACCTCTACCTCGGTGTGGACGAGGTCGCCCAGGTAGGACGGCAACCGGGTGGCCACGTCATAAACGCTCGCGTGCTTGCGGTGGACCGCTCCAAAGGCATCGTCCACGAAGGCGCCGTTACTTCCCGTGAGGGCAACCAGCTCGTCGGCGAAGGCGCCGCGCTGGGCGTCGTCCTTGCTGGTTTCGCGGGCATCGAAGCGAACGTTCTCCAAGATGAGTACGTCCCCGTCGTTGAGGCCGGATGAGAGCTCCTTGGCGGAGAGCCCCACCGTGTCGGCGGCGAGCTGTACCGGGAAGTCCGCCAGCTCCGCAAGGCGGGCCGCAGCGGGCTTCAAGGAGTACTTTTCTTCGGGAGCGCCCTTGGGGCGTCCAAGGTGTGCGGTAACGAGCACACGGGCACCGGCGTCCGAGAGCTTCTTGAGGACCGGAAGTGAGGCCTTGATGCGGCCGTCGTCGGTCACTGTAGAGCCGTCGAGCGGCACATTGAGGTCACTTCTGACCAGAATGTACCGCCCGCGGACACCTTCAGCGATGAGTTCGTTGAGGGTGTGAGATGTCATGTGTCTACCCTAGCCCAGCTTGGATGCGACGAGCTCCGTGAGGTCTACGAGGCGGTTGGAGTAACCCCACTCGTTGTCGTACCAGGAAACAACCTTGACCTGGTTGCCAATGACCTTGGTCAGGCCGGAGTCGAAGATGGAAGACGCCGGGTCTCCGACGATGTCCGAGGACACGATGGGAGCGTCGGTGTAGCTAAGGATGCCGGCGAACTGTTCTGACTCAGCGGCAGCCTTGACTGCTGCGTTGACTTCTTCAACCGTTACTTCGCGGGAGACGGTGACCGTGAGGTCCGTAGCGGAACCCGTGGGGACCGGAACGCGGATGGCGTAGCCGTCCAGCTTGCCCTTGAGCTCCGGCAGGACCAGTCCGATTGCCTTGGCTGCACCGGTGGACGTAGGAACCATGTTGATGGCGGCGGCGCGGGCGCGGCGGAGATCGCCGTGCGGTCCGTCCTGCAGGTTCTGGTCGGCCGTGTAGGCGTGGACCGTGGTCATGAGGCCACGCTCGATGCCGAAGGCGTCATTGACTACCTTGGCCAGCGGGCCGAGGCAGTTGGTGGTGCAGGAGGCGTTGGAGATGATGTTGTGCGCTGCGGGATCGTAAAGCTCGTGGTTGACGCCCATGACGATGGTGATGTCTTCGTCGCTTGCGGGAGCCGAGATGAGGACCTTCTTGGCGCCGGCATCAATGTGCTTCTGGGCTGCTGCGGCCTTGGTGAAGAAGCCGGTGGACTCGATGACAATGTCAACGCCCAATTCGCCCCACGGAAGGTTGGCGGGATCGCGCTCAGCCAGGACCTTGATGGACTTGCCATCGACTACCAGGTTTCCATCGACAACTTCCACGGTCTGGGCGAGGCGTCCACCGACGGAGTCGTACTTCAGGAGGTGGGCGAGAGTCTCGGGGCTGGTGAGGTCGTTGACGGCGACGATCTCAAGGTCTGCGCCCTGGGCCAGTGCTGCGCGGAAGTAGTTACGGCCGATGCGGCCGAAGCCGTTGATACCAATACGGGTGGTCACTATGTGTCAATCTCCTTGGTGCTCTTGCAAGCACGCCTAGTGAGTCGGATTTATTATTTCCAACCAACAGACCCCGCACGTCTTTGGGCAGAGGTGATTATCAGATCGGAGGGCGACCAGCCACGTTGCTGAAGGCTAACCGCCTTCCGTGATCCATCTTACGTTTAACTAAGCCTGCCCCCGCAACTGCGGAGGCAGGCTTTCCAGCATTTGGCCCCAATTCACGCAAAAAGTGACTTTTGTTACATCGGCGTGAACCGGGGCTCACCAACTAAAGGACGATGAGGCCCGTGGCGTTGGCGCGCGCGGCTTCGAAGCGCTTTGCAACGTCCGCCCAGTTGACGATGTTCCAGAAGGCCTTGACGTAGTCAGCCTTGACGTTGACGTAGTCCAGGTAGAAGGCGTGCTCCCACATGTCCAGCATCAGGAGCGGCGTGGTACCTACTGCAACGTTGCCCTGCTGATCGTAGAGCTGCTCGATGAGCAGGTTGCCACCGATGGGCTCGTAGGCCAGGAAAGCCCAGCCGGAACCCTGCAAGCCAAGTGCGGCAGCGCTGAACTGCGCACGGAAAGCGTCGAACGAACCAAAGGCGTCATCGATGGCTGCTGCGAGCTCACCTTCGGGCTTGTCGCCGCCGTCCGGGGAAATGTTGTTCCAGAAAACGGAGTGGTTGATGTGTCCGCCGGTGTGGAACGCGAGGTCCTTGGAGAGACGGTTGATGTTGGCGTAGTCACCCTTCTCGCGGGCATCGGCCAGCTGGGAGAGGGCATTGTTGGCGCCTGCAACGTAAGCAGCATGGTGCTTGCTGTGGTGCAGCTCCATGATCTTTGCCGAAATGTGCGGCTCGAGTGCTGCATAGTCATAGCCGAGCTCGGGCAGAACGTACTCTGTCACGAAATCCTCCAATGTAATGGACTGACGTCCGGGTTGGTAACTCTCGTTATGTCATCCGGCCAGCATGCTGGCCGGAAATCCTTGGCGAAGAAGCCTGCTCTTGCCTCCATCGGGAACAACCCCGGGTGGCCTCGCAGTATTTCCTCCACGCATTTTCGATTCTATGGGTGCGGACTACTCGTCCATCATTTCCGGAGTCACATTTGCCTCAGTACCCGGGATGCCCAGGTCGAGGGCCCGCTTATCCGCCATGGCGAGGAGGCGGCGGATGCGACCCGCAATGGCGTCCTTGGTCATGGGCGGATCCGCCAGGCGTCCGAGTTCATCCAGGCTGGCCTGCTTGTGGGCAACACGGAGCTCCCCGGCGTACTTGAGATGGTCCGGTACGTCGTCTCCCAGGATTTCCAGGGCACGGTCCACCCTGGCACCCGCGGCCACTGCTGCCTGGGCAGACCGGCGCAGGTTGGCGTCGTCAAAGTTGGCAAGCCTGTTGGCCGTCGCCCGGACTTCCTTGCGCATGCGCCGTTCTTCCCACACCATCAGCGCGTCATGCGCACCCATGCGGGTCAGGAGGGCAGCAATGGTGTCTCCGTCTCGGATGACTACGCGATCCACTCCGCGCACCTCACGGGCCTTGGCCTGGATGCCGAGCCGCCTGGCAGCCCCAACGAGTGCCAGCGCGGATTCGGGGCCGGGGCACGTGACTTCCAGCGAGGAAGAACGACCCGGCTCAGTGAGTGAACCGTGGGCGAGGAACGCTCCCCGCCAGACAGCCTCGGCGTCTGCAGCCGAGCCGTTGACCACCACCGAGGGCAGCCCTCGCACAGGACGTCCGCGTCCGTCCAGCAGGCCCGTTTGGCGGGCGAGTGCTTCACCGTCCCGGACCACACGGACAACATAGCGGCTTCCCCGGCGCAGGCCGCCACCGGAAACGACGATGATTTCGCTCTGGTGGCCGTACACTTCCGCGATCGCGGCCCGGAGGCGGCGTGCCGTGGAAGCGAGGTCGACTTCAGCCTCGATGACGATCCTGCCCGAAATGATGTGCAGGCCACCCGCGAAGCGCAGCATTGCCGAAACTTCAGCCTTGCGGACTGAAGACTTTTTGATGTCCAGCCGGGACAGTTCGTCCTTGACCGACGCAGTAAGTGCCATCGCGTATTCCTAACTGTTCCCGAAAATATCGTGGTACGCCGCTGCCAGCAGCAGTGGATCATGGACGGGGCGGCGCCTCGACGCCCCCACTCTACCCAACACCACTTCAGCCCCGATCATCCCCGCGGCCTTCTCGAAGGCTTTGAGGTCCTGGATTGCAGCAGGATCCGCAAGGACCACATCGACGCTGAATTCAGGTGCATAGCGGCGCAGGACGTCCAGATGGTCCGCGGCCGTCATGCCCGAGGTTTCCTTGGTTTCGACGTCAAGGTTCATGGTGAGGCAGCGCTTCGCAGCGGTGTCGCCCAGGGCTTGGCGCAGCTCAGGCAGCAGCAGATGCGGCAGGACCGAGGTGTACCAGGAACCGGGTCCAAGGATGACCCAGTCAGCCAGTTCGATGGCCGTCAGGGCTTCTGTGCAGGCCGGAGCATCCTCAGGCAGCAGCCTGACGTCTTCAAGCTTGCCCGCCACAGCGCATTTTGCCTGGCCCCGGACCGTACGCAGTTCCTGGCCACCTCCCGGAAGGTCAATGTGGGCCTGGCCCTCAATGGTGAGGGGAACGCTGGACATGGGCAGCACCTGGCCCCTGGCTCCCAGCAGGGCGCCGGCCCACTTCAGGCCGGCAACCGTATCTCCCAAGAGCTCCCACAGGGTCACGATCAGCAGATTGCCCATGGCGTGATGGTCCAGTGAGCCGCCTTTGGCGGACCCGGCATTGAAACGGTGCTGCATGACGTCCCGCCAGGTCCGGCCCCAGTCGGTATCGTCGCACAGGGCGCTGAGCGCCATCCGCAGGTCGCCGGGCGGAAGGACGCCGTACTCCTCGCGAAGACGCCCGGACGAGCCGCCGTCGTCCGCTACTGTGACGATTGCCGTCAGCTCGGAGGTGAGCAGGCGCAGTGCCGACAGCGACGCAGCCAGTCCGTGGCCGCCACCCAGGGCAACCACTGACGGACTTTTCTTTTGCTGGCTGCCGGGGACGCCTTTGGGCGGGATCAGGGGCAGTGGGCCGGTGAGGACGCCCACTACTCGCGTCCCAGGTCTCGGTGGGTGGTGGTGACTGTGACACGGGGATACTGCGCCAAACGCTTCGAAAGTTCGACGGCGACCGCCACCGATCGGTGCTTGCCTCCAGTGCAGCCAACAGCCAAGGTGGCGTAGTGCTTGTTCTCCTGGCGGTAGCCGTCCAGGACAGGCTCCAGGGCCCGTACGTACCTGTCCACGAACTCGTGCACGCCATCGGCAGCCAGCACGTAATTGCTGACGTCCTCATCCAGCCCTGTATGGGGCCGAAGCTTGGGAACCCAGTGCGGGTTGGGAATGAAACGGGCATCAGCCACGAAGTTGGCATCCACGGGGAGTCCGTACTTGAATCCAAAGCTCATGACGTTCAGGCGCAGGGTCACCGGGCCTGTGTCGCTGAACAGTTCGGTGATGGCTGTTGCCAGACCGTGGACATTGAAGTCGGAGGTGTCCAGCACGACGTCGGCATGCTCGCGCAGTTCCCGCAGGACCTCGCGCTCGACCCCGATGCCATCAAGGATCCTGCCGCCGCCCTGCAGGGGATGCGGACGGCGTCCTTGCTCGAAACGGCGGACCAGGACGTCATCATTGGCGTCCAGGAAGAGCACCCGGAAGGTGATGCCGCTGGCGCTGAGCGCGCCCAGCGCCGTCTGGATGTCAGTGAAGAGGTCCTTGCTGCGGACATCCACCACCACCGCCAGCTTGGGAATGGATTTGGGAGCATGCGAGACAATTTCGGCCAGGGTTCCCAGCATCTGCGGTGGGAGGTTGTCCACCACATACCAGCCGTGGTCTTCCAGGGCATCCGAGGCCGTACTGCGTCCTGCCCCTGACATGCCGGTGACGACCAGCAGTTCCGCCTCCGGGGGCTTGACGGGCGTGAGGCCGTCCTGCTCCGTTCCGGACCCTGCCGTTGCCTCATCCATGAGTTGTTCCCCGTTTCGTCCGAAGTGGTGTTTACGGCCTGAGGTGCGCTCCCCTTGGGTCAACGCACCCTCGACATGTTCAAGGGCCGGTGGCCGCTGATGCGGCCATCGGCCAGGTTCTAACCCTAGCTAAGATTCAAGGATTTCGCCGGTGGTCATGTTGATCGCCGGGACTGCCCCGGCGGAGTCTTCCGTGTTACCCAGGTGTTGAACCACGGCAGCTGCCAGCGCAGGGCCGATACCTTTGGCAGACGTGAGCTCTTCAACGGAAGCCGCTTTGATCTTTTTCAGCGAGCCGAAGTGCGCCACCAAAGCCTTGCGCTTGGCTTCACCAAGGCCCGGCACCCCGTCCAGGACGGACACCGTCATGGCCTTCCCGCGCTTCTGCCGATGGAAAGTGATGGCGAAGCGGTGGGCTTCGTCACGGATCCGTTGAAGTAGATACAGTCCTTGCGATGTCCTCGGCAGGATGACCGGGAAGTCGCTGTCAGGCAGCCAGACTTCTTCCAGACGCTTGGCAAGGCCCACCACGTAGACGTCGTCGATGCCGAGCTCCGCCAGCGCACGCTTGGCGGCGTTGACCTGCGGCTGCCCGCCGTCCACCACCACCAGGTTGGGCGGGTACGCGAACTTGGCCTTGGGGGCCGGCATCGTGGGGTCCGACGGCGGGGCTTCAGTGTTGCTCTTGGCCCCCGCACGCGTCGGGTTGACGATCTCGCCGGATATCACGGGGACCTGGGCAGCCTTGTCCGTCAGGTAATGCCGGAACCGACGGGTCAGGACGTCATGCATCGCCGCGGTGTCGTCAGCTGCCGCTGCGCCCGTGATGGAGAACTTGCGGTAGTCCGCTTTCTTGGGCAGACCGTCCTCCACCACCACCATGGAGGCCACCACGTTGGTGCCCTGCACGTGCGAGATATCGAAGCACTCTATCCGCAGCAAGGGAACCGGAATTTCCAGGGCTTCCTGCAATTCCTGAAGCGCCACCGAGCGGACAGTGATGTCGCCGGCCCTGCGGGTCTTGTGCAATTTGAGGGCTTGCTCCGCGTTCTCGCGCACCGTGGACATCAGGGCGGCCTTGTCACCACGCTGGGGCACGCGGATGTCCACCTTGGCACCACGCAGTCCGCCCAGCCACTCAGTGAGTTCGGCATGGTTGCTGGGTGCTTCCGGCACCAGGACTTCGCGGGGAATCCGGCCCTGGACCTCGCTGTCCTCGCCGTAGACCTGCTGCAGCAAATGTTCGATCAACTCTGGGGTCGTGGCATCTTCAACCTTCTCGACCACCCAGCCACGCTGTCCGCGGACCCGGCCACCGCGGACGTGGAAGACCTGCACGGAAGCCTCCAGTTCGTCGTCGTGGAGCGCGAAGACGTCAGCGTCGGTATCTTCGGCGAGGACCACGGCATTGCGCTCAAAAACCTTCCGGAGCGCGATGATGTCGTCCCTGAGCCCGGCAGCCCGCTCGTAGTCGAGTTCGGCCACGGCTGCTGCCATGTCCTTTTCCAGGCGGCTTATAAAGCGTTTCGCTTCGCCGCCCATGAAGGAACAGAAATCCTCGGCGAGGTTGCGGTGTTCATCCGGACTCACCCGGCCGACGCAAGGGGCCGAACATTTGTCGATGTAGCCGAGCAGGCAAGGACGCCCGCTGGATTCCGCGCGTTTGAAGACGCCCGCGCTGCAGCTGCGGACCGGGAAAACCCTCAGCAGGGTATCCATCGTTTCGCGGATGGCGCCGGCGGTGTAGGGCCCGAAGTACTTGGTGCCCTTCCTGCGCTCACCTCGCATGACCTGCACCCGGGGGTACTTCTCCCCCATGGTGACGGCAAGGTAGGGGTAGGTTTTGTCGTCGCGGAAAACTACGTTGAAGCGCGGTTTGAACTCTTTGATCCACGTGTATTCCAGCTGCAACGATTCCAGCTCGCTGCCCACCACGATCCATTCGACGCTGCTGGCCGCATGCACCATGGCGTGGGTCTTGGGAAGCAGTCCTGCAGGGTTGGCAAAGTAGGAATTAAGCCTGGACCTGAGATTCTTTGCCTTGCCTACATAGATGACCCGGCCATGGGGGTCGCGGAATCGATAGACGCCCGGGGTGGTCGGAATCTCACCTGTTTGGGGCCGGTAACTTGCTGGATCTGCCACGTTTCCAGTCTAGTGAACCGGAACGACAACCATTGCCACGTCATCCCCCGGCAGCTGCTGCTAGTCGACGGATTTGCTCTGGTTGTAGCTTGCAGAGCGTTCCTGGCCGCTGAGCAGGGCGATGGCGTCCATGATCCTGTCGGTGACTTCACGCCGCGCCGGAAGCGAGTGGTCCGGCCCGGTCTTCTCGAAATAGAGCGGCTCGCCCACCTTCATGGTGAAGTGCTGTGGCCTTACTGCGTTCTTGTCCGCAGGCTGCAGCCTTTCGGTCCCGATCAGGCCCACGGGAATGACAGGCGCGCCTGTGGTCAGGGCAAGCCACCCCACGCCCGTACGCCCACGGTAGAGGATGCCATCGCGCGATCTGGTGCCCTCGGGGTAGATGCCGATGCCCTTGCCTGACTCGAGGATGTCCAGCAGGGTCTTGAGCGCCTGCACGCTGGCAGCCTGCTCACCTCGTTCCACCGGAATGGATCCCACGGCTTCGAAGAAGGACTTCATGACGGCACCTTTGACGCCCTTGGTGGTGAAGTATTCGGCCTTGGCAAAAAAGGCGACCGGACGCGGCATCAGAGCCTGGACGATCACGCTGTCAAGGAAGGAAAGGTGGTTGGGGGCCACAATGAAGGGCCCCTCTTTGGGAACGTTCTCCAAACCAATGACAGTAGGCCGGCACGTGGAGGAAATCAGTCCACGGGTTGTCCACCGGATCGCATCAAAGACTGCCATCGTTTTGTACCTCGCTCAGGGCTGCCGCACGGACAGCGTCAAGTTCTTCAATTTTGATCCGCAATTCGGCTGCGGTTTGCACTACGGCCACAGCGCCGGCTTCTTCGAGTTCACCGTCCGGGGCGAATCCCCAGGCCACCCCGATGCAATCCAGGCCGTTTGCCATGGCTCCTGCGACGTCCTGATGCCTGTCTCCCACCATCACTGCCGGCTGTGAATGCAGGTCAGCCAAGGCTGCCCCAACAATCTCGACTTTGCCGGATGCCGTATTCGCTTCCAGGGACTCGTTGTCAGCCGCCCCGCGTATGGACACGAAGAAATCAGCAATTTTATGGTGTTCGAGGACGAGCCTCGCAATGGACTGCGGCTTCTGAGTAGCAACTGCTACAGCCCGGCCGGATTCAGCAAAGTACTCAAGAAGTTCGAAGATCCCGGGGTAAAGCTTGCACTGCCCGATACCCGTTTCCTTGTAATGGCGCCGGTAACGCTCAATGGTTTCATTGACCAGGGTTTCCGGGACGTTGGCCAAATGCAGCAGGGAATCGCTGAGCTTGGGACCCACCATGGAATTCAGCACGGCCTGCCCAGGAACGGGAAGGTTCAATTCACGGAGGGCCGCGGAGATTCCTCCCGTGATACCGCCGGCTGGATCGACAAGGGTGCCGTCCAGATCGAATATTACGGGCACCGTTGTTTGAGTCACCGGGTTAGTTTCTCACGAGTAGCGGCATGCCTGAAACTCGCATGCCGCTACCGGAATACTTCTGGCGCCTATCCGAGAATCTCGGCCAGGAACGTTGCTGTGTGGCTCTCCGTGGATTTTGCCACCTGTTCGGGTGTTCCGGTGGCAACAATCTTTCCGCCACCCGAGCCACCGTTGGGGCCCAGATCCACAATCCAGTCCGCGGACTTGATGACGTCGAGGTTGTGCTCGATGGTGATGACCGTATTGCCTTTGTCCACCAGGCCCTGAAGCACCATCAGGAGCTTACGGATGTCCTCGAAGTGAAGGCCCGTGGTGGGCTCGTCCAAGACATAGATGCTGCGTCCGTTGGAGCGCTTCTGCAGCTCTGCGGCAAGCTTCACGCGCTGGGCCTCGCCACCGGACAGCGTGGTTGCCGGCTGTCCCAGACGCACGTAGCCAAGGCCAACGTCCACCAGAGTAGTCAAGTGGCGCGCAATGGGAGTGAAGGCGGCAAAGAACTCCGCACCCTCCTCAATGGGCATGTTGAGGACATCAGCAATGGTTTTGCCCTTGTAGTGGACTTCAAGGGTTTCCCGGTTGTACCGGGCACCATGGCAGACCTCGCAAGGAACATAGACGTCCGGCAGGAAGTTCATCTCGATCTTCAAGGTGCCGTCGCCCGAACACGCCTCGCAGCGACCGCCCTTGACGTTGAAGGAGAACCGTCCGGGCAGGTATCCACGGACCTTGGCTTCGGTGGTCTCGGCGAAGAGCTTGCGGATGTTGTCGAACACCCCGGTGTACGTCGCGGGGTTGGAGCGCGGAGTACGCCCGATGGGACTCTGATCGACATGGACCACCTTGTCCAGGTGTTCCAGGCCGGCCACCGTCCGGTGCCGTCCTGCCACTTGCTTGGCACCGTTGAGCTTATTGGCGAGGACCTTGTACAGGATCTCGTTGACCAGCGTGGACTTACCGGAACCGCTGACGCCGGTCACCGCAGTAAAGAGCCCCAGCGGGAACGTGGCATCGACATTGTTGAGGTTGTTCTCACGGGCACCGACAACCTTGAGCTCACGCTTCTTGTCGTACTTACGGCGTTTGGTGGGAATGTCGATCTTCCGGCGTCCTGACAGGTAGTCACCCGTCAGGGAATCCGTGTTCTCCAACAGCTCCTTGTAGGTACCTGAGTGCACCACCTGGCCTCCGTGCTCACCGGCGCCTGGTCCGATGTCCACCACCCAGTCAGCCTCGTGAATGGTGTCTTCGTCATGCTCCACCACAATCAGCGTGTTGCCGAGGTCCCGGAGACGGGTAAGGGTCTCGATGAGTCGACGGTTGTCACGCTGGTGGAGGCCGATGGACGGCTCGTCAAGGACATACAGGACGCCCACCAGGCCGGAACCGATCTGGGTTGCCAGCCGGATGCGCTGGGCCTCCCCGCCGGACAGGGTTCCTGACGGCCGCTCGAGATTGAGGTATTCCAACCCCACGTCCAGAAGGAAGGTCAGGCGGGCCTGGATCTCCTTCAGCACCTGATTGGCGATTTGCGCTTCCCTGCTGGTGAGGGTCAGGCTGCCCAGGAACTCAGCGCATTCGCGCATAGGCATGGCAGCAACCGCTGCGATCGACTTGCCGTTGATCAACACGGACAACGATGCCGGGTTGAGGCGTGCACCATTGCACTCAGGGCAGGGAATCTGGCGCATGTACTCTTCGTACCGGTCACGGGCCCAGTCGGAATCGGTTTCACCGTGCTTCCGGTGGACGTACTGGATAGCGCCTTCAAAGCCCGTGCTGTACTTGCGTTCACGGCCAAAACGGTTCTTGTACTGGACAACAACCTTGTGGTCCTTGCCATGCAGCACGGTGTTCCGGACTTCTTTGGAGAGTTTCTCCCAAGGCGTCTTCATGGAGAAACCGAGCTCATGGGCCAGGCCCTCAAGGAGGCGGTTCCAGTACTCAGTGGTTGCCGTTCCCAAGGACCACGGGGCAATGGCGCCTTCACCCAAGGAGAGTTCAGGATTGGGGACGATGAGTTCTTCGTCGACTTCAAGCTTGGTTCCGATGCCGCTGCATGCCGAGCAGGCACCAAAGGGGTTGTTGAAGGAGAACGAGCGGGGCTCGATTTCATCGATCGCCAAAGGGTGCTCGTTGGGGCAGGCAAGATTCTCGGAGAAAGCCCGGATACGACCGGGATCCGCGGGGTCAAGATCCACGAACTCCACCAGGACACGGCCCTCCGCCAGGCCCAGGGCGGTCTCCACGGAATCCGTGAGCCGCTGGCTGATGTCTTCCTTGACCACCAAGCGGTCAACCACCACTTCGATGGTGTGCTTGAACTGCTTCCCCAGCTTGGGAGGATCGCTCAGTTGGACGAGCTCGCCGTCAACGCGTGCACGGGAATAGCCTTTGGCGGTCAGTTCCTTGAACAGGTCGACGAATTCGCCCTTGCGTCCGCGGACCACCGGGGCGAGGACCTGGAAACGTGTGCCTGTCTCAAGTTCCAGAAGCTGGTCAACAATCTGCTGCGGTGTCTGGCGGGCGATGGGTTCGCCACATACGGGGCAGTGCGGGCGGCCAACGCGGGCCCACAGCAACCGCATGTAGTCGTAGATCTCCGTGATGGTACCCACAGTGGAACGGGGGTTCTTGCTGGTGGATTTCTGGTCGATGGAGACCGCGGGCGACAATCCCTCGATGAAGTCGACATCAGGTTTGTCCACCTGGCCCAGGAACTGGCGCGCGTACGCGGACAGCGACTCTACGTAGCGGCGCTGCCCTTCGGCGAAGATGGTGTCGAAAGCCAACGATGACTTACCGGAACCCGAGAGTCCCGTGAACACGATCATGGCATCGCGCGGAAGGTCGACGTCCACGTTGCGCAGGTTATGTTCCCGGGCACCCTTGACCACCAGCCGCGAGAGGTCTGGCCTCGCGGGATTGGAGTCAGGAACCACAGGGATGCTGTTCGGGGATTCGATGGCGGTATCTTCAGCTAAGGCTTTGGGCACTTACCAATGCTAATCGAAAACTTCTTCGAATTTCCATGTCGTGCCTCACATGCTACCGATCGGTATCAATCCGCGTCATACGCTGCGGCGAGAAGCTGGACTGCCTCGGCGAAAGAGGCGCCCTGTGCCTTCGCGGCGGACGCATACTGCCCGGCCACCTCGGCCAGCGCTCCCCAGCGATCGTCCCGGGCACAGACCACGGTGCCGTTCCGACCGCGGGTTGCCACGACGCCCGCGGCTTCCAGTTCTTTGTAAGCCCGGGCGACGGTGTGGGGTGCGACGTCCAGTACGCCGGCCAGATTGCGCACGGGTGGCAGTTTCGCTCCAACCGCCAGGACTCCCGAGTCAGCGAGCTCGATGATCCGCAACCTTAACTGTTCAAAGAGGGCGACAGCGCTGGTGGTGTTGGGCCGCCAGGTGCCCGGGAAATCGCCGGTGGGAGTCACAACGACCTCCGCCCGGGTGCCGGCATGTGGCGGGGCGTTTGATGTCGGAAGCGTCCTTGGTCCATGCCGAGAATTAGACCAGCGACGACGGCAGTGGACAAGCCATGACGACAGGCACATCCACATCGAGGACCAGGCAGATCACCATGCAGCTCACGGCGCAAGAAGGTCGCTGCCTCCCCTCCCGGGGAATCCAACGGCGTCACGCGTTCTTCCGTGCCACGGCAAAAATGCGTCGAAACGGATAGACGGTTCCATGGCTTGTTGCGGGATAGGCCTCGCGCAGCATTGCGGCGTACTCCGTCTCGAAGTCGGCAGCTTCTTCAGAGGACAATGCCGCCAACACGGGACGGAGACCTGTGCCGCGGACCCATTGCAGGACCGGGTCACTGCCCGGCAGTACCTGCTGGTAGGTGGTTTCCCAAGCGTCGGCCGAGCATCCGGCGTCGAGCATGATTCCCAAGTAGTCCGCCGGGCTCCCTACTGCACCGTCATGTCGAAGAACGCCGTCCAGCCGGGCCGACCACTGGGGCGATTCCGCGAGGTGCCGCATCAGGGTGTGGGAAGGAGAGGTGAAATTGCCGGGAACCTGCAAGGCAAACCATGCCCCGGGCTGCAGGGCCCGCAGCCAGCCGGCCAGCATGTCCTGGTGACCGGGAACCCACTGGAGCGCCGCATTGCTGACAACTACATCGGTATCGGCGTCGGGCGACCATTTCGCGATATCACCCTGTAAAAATTCCAGATGCGTGAACTGCTGCGTGAGGGCGCCTGCTTGAGCGAGCATCTCCGCAGAGGAGTCCAGGCCAACAATGCGGGCGCCTGGCCAGCGCTCGGTGAGCGTAGCAGTAAGGTTTCCGGGGCCACAGCCGAGGTCCACTACCGTGCGGGGTTCACTGGCCTGGACCCTCGCGACGAGGTCGTGGAATGGACGGTCCCTATGGTTTCCGAATTCCACATACTTGGACGGATCCCACTTCATCAAAGCCTCCTCGCATCTGCCACCATTGCTGGGCCGAGCCTAAACCGTGCGGGCACTAAGCTGGAAACCAATGAAACTTCTTGAGCAGCTTCCCGGTTCCACCGCCACCGGTCCCCTGGACCCGGACGAAATCTACACACGGTTCGTGGAGTGGACGGAAACCCGCGGGCTACAGCTGTATCCGGCCCAGGACGAAGCGATCATGGAGCTTGCCTCCGGCGCCAACGTCATCCTCGCCACCCCCACGGGCTCCGGAAAATCGTTGGTGGCCATCGCGGCACACTTCGAGGCGATGGCACGGGGCCAGCGCAGCTACTACACGGCTCCGATCAAGGCATTGGTGTCCGAAAAGTTCTTTGCCCTCTGCGACATCTTCGGCGCGGAGAACGTGGGAATGATTACGGGCGATTCCGGCGTCAACCAGGATGCCCCAATCATCTGCTGCACCGCTGAAATCCTGGCCAACATTGCCCTCCGCGAAGGCTCGACGGCGGAGCTCGGCTCTGTGGTCATGGACGAATTCCACTTCTACTCCGATCCCCAGCGCGGATGGGCGTGGCAGGTACCCCTGCTGGAACTCCCCCAGGCACAGTTCCTCCTGATGTCCGCGACCCTGGGAGACGTCACACGCTTCGAAACCGGTCTGACCGAACTCACTGGCCGGTCCACCACCACAGTGAGCTCAGCCGAACGTCCTATCCCGCTGCACTACTACTACCACCTGACCCCGGTCCACGAGAGCCTGGAAGAACTGCTGTCCACCAAGCAGGTCCCGGTGTACGTGGTCCACTTCAGCCAGGCCGAAGCCATTGAGCGTGCCCAGAACCTCATGAGCATCAACATGTGCAGCCGCGCGGAGAAAGACCGGATCGCTGAGCTCATTGCAGGTTTCCGGTTCGCCGCCGGTTTCGGAAAAACCCTCAACAGGCTGGTCCGCCACGGTATCGGTGTCCACCACGCCGGCATGCTTCCCAAATACCGCCGCTTGGTGGAGCAACTGGCCCAAGCCGGGCTGCTGAAAGTCATCTGCGGTACCGACACCTTGGGGGTGGGCATCAACGTGCCCATCCGGACCGTGTTGTTGACTGCTCTGAGCAAGTACGACGGCGTACGCACCAGATCGCTTAACTCACGTGAGTTCCACCAGATTGCCGGACGCGCCGGACGCGCGGGGTACGACACTGCCGGGACGGTGGTCGTCCAGGCGCCGGACCACGTGGTGGAAAACACCAAGGCGATGGCCAAGGCAACCGCCAAGTTCGGCGATGACCAAAAGAAGTTGCGGCAGGTGGTGAAGAAGAAGCCTCCTGAGGGATTTGTCTCCTGGGGTGAGCCCACGTTCAAGCGGCTGGTGGAGTCCGTGCCTGAGCCGCTGACGTCCAGTTTCACTGTGACCCACGCGATGCTCCTGAACCTTATGGAGCGCCCGGGTGACCCGTTCCAGGCCACCAGGCGCTTGCTCTGCGAGAACCACGAGAACCGCGCTTCCCAGCTCAAGCTCATGAAGAAAGCTTTGGGAATATACCGCGAGCTGCTGGCCGCAGGTGTGGTTGAACGCATCCCGGAGGAGGAGCAGGAAGTTGAGGGGCGCTCCGTACGCCTGACAGTTCACCTGCAGGCAAACTTCGCCCTGAACCAGCCGCTCTCCCCCTTCGCGTTGGCCGCCTTGGAGTTGCTTGATCCCGAGTCGCCGTCCTACGCCCTGGACGTTGTCTCCGTGATCGAGTCAACCTTGGAGAAGCCCCGCCAGATTCTTTCGGCGCAGCAGAAGAAGGCACGCGGCGAGGCCGTTGCGGCGATGAAAGCCGATGGCATCGAGTACGACCAGCGGATGGCCATGCTTGACGAAGTTACGTACCCCATGCCTTTGGCGGACATTCTCGGCGAAGCTTTTGAGGTCTACCGCAAGGCTGCGCCGTGGGTGGGCGACTTTGAGCTTGCGCCGAAATCCATCATCCGGGACATGTACGAGCGCGCCATGAATTTTGGTGAGTTCGTGCAGTTCTATGGCCTGGCCCGCTCGGAGGGCATCGTCCTGCGCTACCTGGCGGACGGGTTCCGCGCCCTGCGCCAGACCGTTCCCCAGGATTCGCTGCGGGAGGACCTTGAAGACCTGATTGCGTGGCTGGGAGAACTGGTCCGCCAGGTTGACTCCAGCCTGCTGGATGAATGGGAAGAGCTCACTTCGGGGCTTGCCCCCACACCGCACGACGCTCCCCCTCCCCCGCCCCCGCTCCTGACGTCCAACATCCGGGCTTTCCGTGTGATGGTCCGGAACGAAATGTTCCGCCGGGTTGAACTCTTTGCTGATGAGGACTCAGCGGCACTGGGCGAGCTGGATGGCGATGCCGGCTGGGACGCAGAACGCTGGGAAGAAGTCCTGGATGACTACTTTGATGAACACGACGACATCGGCACGGGTCCTGATGCCCGTGGCCCGGGACTGCTCATCATCACCGAGGAACCCGGCAGCTGGAAAGTGCGGCAGATCTTCGATGATCCTGCGGGCAACCATGACTGGGGAATCTCGGCCGAAGTTGACCTGGCCGCATCTGACGAGACCGGTACCGCCGTGGTCCGCGTGACAGACGCCGGCAGGCTCTAGGCCAACCGCTGTGGAACCGGTCCCGGACCTGACCGGCAGCCTGCGGTTGCTGGACGCCTTCGCTACTGCAGAGCCGGCAGCCTGCATCGGTCCGCGCTGGTGGTGGGGTGGCAGCTTGGACGTCGAAGGGCTCGCGTTGGGGTCCGTCCAGGCAGCAGCCACTGCCCTCGAATCCCTGACGGGTTCTACGGGCCGTTACGCGGTGTCGTCAGAATTGACGGCAGCGTCTTTTGATTCGTTGGGGCACCTGAGGATCTCGGGCCGGAAACCCCAGGGTTTTGCTCCGATGTCCGGGTTCCGTCCCACCGCAGATGGCTGGATCCGTCTGCATGCCAACTACCCGCACCATGCGGCGCGGCTGATGGAAACGCTTCGGATTTCGACGCCCGATGGGCTTGACCGAGTGCTGCTTTCCATGAACGCTCTGGAGGCAGAGGAAGCAATTATTGCCGGGAGGGGTGTGGCCGCGGCCGTCCGTAGCCGGGAAGAGTGGACTGCCACACCCATGCATACCGCGGCAAGCACGGGACCGTGGATCGGATTCACGTCTCCTGCAGCGCCGGGTGAAAGTCCGCGGTCGTCGTCGTGGGTTCCCTCAACGGACCCATTCCGTCCCCTGGCCGGACTCAGGGTCCTGGACCTGACCCGCGTCATAGCGGGGCCCACGGCCACCCGACTTCTGGGCGCCCTGGGTGCGGATGTCCTGCGGATCGATCCGCCGGGTCTTCCTGAGCTCACTGATGCCTTTGTTGATTCCGGGTTCGATAAGCGCAGTGCCGAAGCCGACCTCAACAATGCCGAGGCTTTGGACGTGGTGCACCGCCTGCTTTCGGCGGCCGACGTCGCAGTGACCGGCTACCGTCACGGTGGACTGGACAGATTCGGTGTGAACCCGGACGGGATGCTGGCCGCCAGGCCTGATCTGGTGGTGGTGACATTAAGCGCCTGGGGCGACTCAGGACCGTGGAATGGCCGGCGCGGCTTCGACAGCCTGGTACAGGCAGCCTGCGGAATCGCGGAGCGATACGGAAACGTCGACGACGGGTGGACACCCGGCGCGCTGCCCGTCCAGGCACTGGACCACGCAACGGGGTACGGTGTTGCTGCAGCCGCCCTGGCTCTCCTGTCAGAGCGCCTCCACACTGGACGAGGAGGATCGGCACACGTTTCCCTGGTCCGCACGGCGGAGGTGCTCTTCCGCCTGTCGGTGCCCGGGCCCGCCAGCGGCGTCGGCGGAATGCCCATCCCGGACTTCCGTCTGGTGGACAGCCCCTACGGGCCACTCCGCTTCGTAGGGCCACCCCTGACGGTGGACGGTGTCCCCCTCCAATACCGCAAGGCCCCGGTGAAGTACGGAACGTCCGCCTTGGCTTGGCAGTAAGGAAGAACCGGGAGCGGCAGGCGCAGCTCCCCTAGTAAGCTCGGAGCCATGAGTGTAATCCGCCCAGCCACTGTAGACGACGTCCCTGCCATCCTCCGGATGATCCATGATCTTGCGATCTACGAGAAGGAACCGGACGCAGTCAAAAATACACCGGCCATGCTGACCGAAGTACTTTTCGGCGAGAACCCCCGTGTCTACGCCACCATGGCCGAAAACAGTGCCGGCGCAGTTCAAGGGTTTGCCCTCTGGTTCCTGAACTACTCCACGTGGGAGGGCGTCCACGGCATCTACCTGGAAGACCTTTACGTGATCCCCGAAGCACGTGGCGAGGGCCATGGCAAGGCGCTGTTGCAGCATCTGGCGGCCACCGCCGTCGAACGTGGTTACGCCCGTGTTGAGTGGAGCGTCCTTGACTGGAACGAACCCTCCATCACGTTCTACAAGAACCTGGGCGCTTTCCCCATGGAAGAGTGGTCCACGTTCCGCCTGACCGGCGAGGCCCTTGAGGCCTTCGGCACGAACGCGGGCCAGACGAACGAGGCTCTCGCCCGTGGCTGACCAGTCCCCCGGACAGACCGCCGGCCGCAGCACTGCCGGCGTGCACAGTGTCCACGCACGCCACGAGTTCCGCGGGCTGCGAACGGCGGAGCACTATTTCACCGTTCCCTTGGTGCACGTACCGGATGAATCAGCCACCGCCGGCGAGACCATCACGGTCTTTGCCAGGGAATACTCCTCCACCGACCACACGGCCGAGGAAGCCGCCAGGCTGCCTTGGTTGTTGTTCCTGCAGGGCGGCCCGGGCGGCCGCGGCAACCGGGTCACATCATTGTCGGGTTGGATGAAGGCGGCCGCGAAGGAATTCCGCATCCTGATGCTCGACCAACGCGGCACAGGCTTGTCCACACCCGTTGAACAACAGTCACTCGAACTCCGGGGCGACCCTTCAGCACAAGCCGAATACCTGACCCACTTCCGTGCCGACTCGATCGTGGCTGACGCTGAGTACATCCGCCGTGTGCTCGGTTCCGGTCCATGGTCTGTCCTCGGCCAGAGTTTCGGCGGCTTCTGCGCGTTGACGTACCTCTCCTTCGCGCCGGAGGGCCTCCGCGAGGTCCTTATCACTGGTGGGCTGGCGCCGCTCCACGGTCCGGCGGACCGCGTGTACCAGGCCACGTTCCACCGTGTCGCTTTGCGGAACGCGGAATACTTCTCCTGGTACCCGGAAGACCGGGACATCGTCACCCGGATCGCCCGCCACCTGGACCAGCATGCTGAGTTCCTCGCCAGCGGCGAAAGGCTCACGACCGAGCGTTTCCAGATGGTCGGGTCCTTCCTCGGGGGCAACACCCGGGTGGATGCGCTGCACTACCTCCTGGAGGATGCATTTATTGACACGCCCTCCGGTCCACGCTTGTCCGAGGCGTTCCTTGAACAAGTGCGGAGCCTCGTGAGTCGCGCGGCCAACCCTCTGTACGCCGTCGTCCATGAGTCGATTTACGGACAGGGTGAGGCAACCAACTGGGCCGCGTGGCGGGTGCTGGAGGACCATCCGGAATTCAAACCCGACGCGAACGAGCCACTGCTCACCGGTGAGATGGTCTACCCCTGGTATTTCGAACAGGATCCGGCCTTGGTTCCCCTGCGGGACGTGGCTGGGCATTTGGCGGCCAAGAAGGACTGGAAGCCCCTGTACAGCCCCGAACGGCTGGCGGTAAACACTGTCCCCGTAGCGGCTGCCGTCTATAAGGACGATATCTATGTGGACCATGACCTGTCCCTGGAAACTGCGGCTGCAGTGCGGGGCCTTCAACCATGGGTCACCGCGGATTTCCACCACGATGGTATCGGGGAAGACGGCGAGGGAATCTTCGCACGTCTCCTTGGGATGGTTCGGGCGGTCCGTTAGGCCGGCGGCTGGTGCGACGGCGCGTCCTGGGCCCGTGCTGACCGTACGGCCATGACGAGCGTCAAAACCAGCACTACGGCAGCCAGGGCGCCCGAGGCGATGTTCAAGCCTTGGTATCCGATCCACGCGAGCAGCAGACCGGAGGTGGCGCCGCCAATGGCGCCGGCGCCACCCATGAGGGTGTCAGAGACGCCCTGAACGGTAACGCGCGCATCGGGGGCAACGCTTTCAGCCAGCAACGTTGACCCGGAGATGGTTGCGGCGGACCAGCCCAGGCCCAGGAGGATCAGGCCAGCGGTGACGAGACCAGGCTCGTGCTGGCCAAAACCGGCAATGAACACGGCAACCAGCAGCAGGCCGTGGCCCATGGCGATGGTTTGCAGGCGCCCTGCCTTGTCAGTGAGCCACCCCCAGAGAGGCGACAAAGCAAACATTCCGGCAATGTGCAGCGAAATCGTGAGGCCGATGATCACCAAGGCATCCTCGCTGTCCGTGGTTCCGCCATGGTGTCCTGCATGGGAACCGCCGACGAGTTGCTGCAGGTGCAGGGGCGTCATGGACATGACGGCCACCATGACGCCGTGCGCGGCCACAACGGCGGCCAGCGCCAGCATCGCCGACGGTGATGAGCGCACGGCGCGCAATCCTGAACGGATGGTACCCCTGACGGGCAGCGCGCCCTCGCCTGCGTCGCCGTTTGCCTGGGATGCCAGCCGCCTGGACAGCACCAGGGGGTCCGGGCGAAGGCCCGCGAACAACAGGACGGCTGCAAGGAACAGGCCGGCCGCAGAAAATACGAAGGGGCCGGCAATGGGCGGCAACCCGAGTGCCTCCCCAACCACTGCACCCGGCTGGATCAGGTTGGGGCCGGCGACAGCACCAATGGTGATGGCCCAGACCACGGTGGACAATGACCGTCCGCGGTGCTCCGGGTCAGCGAGGTCGACGGCGGCGAACCTCGCCTGCAGGTTCGCGGCGGTTCCAAGACCCAGTAAAGCTGCGCCCAACAAGAGCAGCACGAAGGACTGGCCCACCACGGACGCAATAACCAGGAGCGCCCCCATCATCGCGGCCACCAGTCCTGTCACCAAACCTGTCCGGCGTCCCCGCGTTTCTGCCAGCCGCGCCAGGGGAAGAGCCGCGATCGCTGCGGCCAGTGTCAGCACTGTGGTGATGGAGCCGGCCCACGCTTCTGACCCTGACAGGTCCACTGCCAGCAACGATCCGATGGAGAGCGTGGCTCCGTTGCCGACGCCGCTGAGAAGTTGTGCGGAACTGAGCAGGAAAACAGTACGGCGCTGAACCCGTTGTGGGTCCAGCGCCGTAGTTGAAGTGGTAGTCACTTCACGAGACTACAACTTTCCAAGGAGAGTTACTCTGCCTCGCTCAAGCTCTTTCGTGCGTCTTCTTCCAACCGGGCATCGATCTTGGCCTGGCGTGCTGCCGGGCTCAGGAGGCTGGCTACAACCGCAACGACGATCGTTCCAACGATGACCGCCAAGGAAACGTAGGTGGGGATCTCCGGTGCCCATTCGATGTGCTGTCCGCCGTTGATGAACGGAAGCTCGTTGACGTGCATGGCGTGCAGGACGAGCTTGACGCCAATGAACGCCAGGATGACGGACAGTGCGTGCTTGAGGTACACCAGGCGGGTCATGAGGCCACCGAGGAGGAAGTACAGCTGGCGCAGGCCCATGAGTGCGAAGATGTTTGCGGTGAACACGATGAACGCGCTCTGCGTCAGGCCGAAGATCGCCGGGATGGAGTCCACTGCGAAGAGGAGGTCTGTCAGGCCGATCGTGATGAAGACGATCAGCATGGGGGTGAAGACCTTCTTGCCGTCCACGGTGGTGCGGATCTTGTTGCCGTCGAACTTTTCGGACATCGGCAGGACCTTGCGAAGGCGGGCAATGAGCGGGTTCTCGGTGTCTTCCTCGTCTTCGCCGGAGTCCTTCGCCTGCTTCCAGGCAGTCCACAGCAGGAAGGCGCCGAAGATGTAGAAGACCCAGCTGAACTGCTCGATGACCACGGCACCCAGCGCGATGAAGATACCGCGGAGGATCAGGGCGATGATGATGCCCACCATCAGCACTTCCTGCTGGTACTTACGGGGCACCGAGAAACGGGCCATGATGATGATGAAAACGAACAGGTTATCGATGCTCAGGCTGTACTCAGTGACCCAGCCGGCGACGAACTGGCCGCCATACTCTGCACCGGCAAAGATGAACATGGCCACGGCAAAGAGCAGTGCCAGTCCTACATAGAAGGCGACCCACAGGCCGGCTTCTTTCATGGAAGGTTCATGGGGACGCTTGACGACCAACAGGAGGTCGATCAGCAGGATGATTCCGAGAACGACAAACGAGCCGATCTCAAACCAGACGGGAAGCTGCATTAAAGGTGCCTTTCGCAGGGTACGGGAAAGCGGTGTAAGTCTCTCCGGCCTGCCAGGGTGCGGTGAATGCAAGAATTGGCGGCCCGCTAGATCCGGCGAGGCATCTGTGCCTTGCGTGCTGACGGACGTAGCGCTTGGGATACTCCCCTACGTGACCTAAACCTTACCTTAGGCGTGCCCGGCGGACTGCATCTGGCGTAATTCGCGCTTCAACTCCTTGACTTCGTCACGGATGCGGGCAGCGACTTCGAACTGCAGCTCAGCAGCCGCCCCGTGCATCTGTTCGGTGAGTTGCTCAATGAGTCCCACCAGGTCCTCGGCGGGAGCGGCGGCAAGGCCATCCTGCCGAACTGTCGCCGCACCCTTGGCTGCCGACTTGCCGCGTTTGCCGCCCTTGGCGAGTCGGTTGTTGTTGAGCAGTTCCTGGGTGTCTGCGTCTTCCTTGGCCAACTGGTCCGTGATATCAGCAATTTTCTTCCGCAACGGCTGCGGATCAATGCCATGGTCCGTGTTGTACTGCACCTGGATGGCACGGCGCCGGTTGGTTTCTTCAATGGCGTGGGCCATGGAGTCGGTAATCCGGTCCGCGTACATGTGGACTTGGCCCGACACGTTACGCGCTGCGCGGCCGATGGTCTGGATGAGCGAGGTGGAAGAACGCAGGAAACCTTCCTTGTCAGCGTCGAGGATGCTCACGAGGGAAACCTCAGGCAGGTCAAGGCCTTCGCGGAGGAGGTTGATGCCTACGAGGACATCGAACACGCCCATTCGCAGCTCACGGAGCAGTTCCACGCGCCGGAGGGTGTCGACGTCGGAGTGCAAGTACTCTACCTTGACGCCGTGGCCCACCAGGTAATCTGTGAGGTCCTCCGCCATGCGCTTGGTCAACGTGGTGACCAGAACGCGTTCATTCTTTTCCGTGCGGGTCCTGATTTCACCGAGCAGGTCGTCGATCTGACCCTTGGTGGGCTTGACCACTACCTCGGGATCGATGAGGCCGGTGGGACGAATGATCTGCTGCACATAACCGTCAGCTTTGCCGAGCTCATACTTACCGGGAGTTGCGGACAGGTACACCGTCTGACCGATGCGTTCCAGGAACTCATCCCACTTCAGTGGCCTGTTGTCCATGGCGGATGGGAGGCGGAAGCCGAAGTCCACGAGGTTCCGCTTGCGTGACATGTCGCCCTCATACATGGCACCAATCTGCGGGATGGTGACATGTGATTCGTCGACGACCAGCAGGAAGTCGTCCGGGAAGTAGTCGATGAGGCAATGCGGGGCGGTCCCGGGATTACGGCCGTCAATGTGCACGGAGTAGTTCTCAATGCCGTTGCAGAAACCCATCTGCTGCATCATCTCGAGATCGTACGTGGTGCGCATCCGGAGGCGCTGCGCCTCCACCAGCTTGTTCTGGCCTTCGAGGACCTTCAAACGGTCAGCGAGTTCATCTTCGATGCGCTTGATGGCACGGGCCATGCGCTCCGGACCGGCAACATAGTGCGATGCCGGGAAAACGTACATCTCCTCTTCGTCGCGGAGAACCTCTCCGGTCAGGGGATGGAGGGTTTGGATGTTCTCGATCTCGTCACCGAAGAACTCGATCCTGATGGCCAGTTCCTCGTACATGGGGATAATCTCCACGGTGTCACCACGGACGCGGAACGTTCCCCGGTGGAAGTCCATGTCGTTGCGGGCGTACTGCATGGAGACGAACTTGCGCAGGAGGTGGTCCCGATTCATTTCCGCCCCCTTGCGGAGCGTCACCATGCCGGCGATGTACTCTTCGGGCGTGCCCAGACCGTAGATGCAGGAAACCGTGGCCACCACGATGACGTCGCGACGGGTCAGCAGGGCATTGGTGGCAGAGTGCCGGAGGCGCTCCACTTCCTCATTAATGGAGGAATCTTTCTCAATGAAGGTATCCGTCTGTGCTACATATGCTTCGGGTTGGTAGTAGTCGTAGTAGGAGACAAAATACTCCACTGCGTTGTTGGGCAGCAGCTCCCTGAACTCATTGGCCAGCTGCGCGGCGAGTGTCTTGTTCTGGACCATCACCAAGGTGGGTCGCTGGACCTGCTCGATGAGCCACGCCGTGGTGGCACTCTTACCCGTACCCGTGGCGCCGAGGAGGACGACGTCTTTTTCACCGTTGTTGATGCGTTCCGTCAGTTCTGCAATGGCTGTCGGCTGGTCACCGGCGGGCTTGAACTCACTGATTACTTCGAAAGGTGCGACGACACGGTTGATTTCCTGGGCAAGGCTCATAAAACCAATCTACCCCTGCCCCAGGACAGCTACTGTCCGCGTTTGCCTTCAGCTGAAGACAAATACGACGGCGGCAGCCAGCCTGTGCGTTTGGCCCACTCATCCATGAGTGGCCAGGCAACGTCGGTAAACCAAGGCTCCTTGGCATCGGCGTAGGCAGCGGTGCCGCTCTCCCCCGCAAACGTGGCCGCCAACGTGCGCTTGTGCGCCTCGTACAGCGCGGTAGCGGAGGGTTCAGAGCGCAACCAGTCACGGAACAGCAGGGCATACCGCCACCCCGGCGACCCGGCCACGCGGACATGCAGATTCACCGGCCGGCCGGGATCGGCGTTGGCGTGGAACCGCTTCTGCCATTCTGCGGGATCGGGCCGGGCGGGTTTTGGTGTGTCCCGGTTGACTCCCGGAATTGCCGGGAACCCTGCTGCAGCGAGTTGATTCGCCATCAGATCGGCGGCCTCGAGATCGGCCACCGCCACCTGAAGGTCGATCACATCCTTGGCCGCCAGTCCCGGCACCGATGTAGAGCCGACGTGGTCCACCGCGAGGATCTGCTGGGGGGCAGCAACGGCAATACGGGCGGCGAGGCGGTCAGCCTGCCTGCTCCAGTCGCTGTTGTATGGCGTCATGACCGGCCCTACGTGCCGTTCAGCCCTTGTTCCCTGGCTGAGATTCCTGGCAAAAGGCAACAGCCTGTCCGTCCATAACGCCTCAACCTTCGCGAGGAGCTCTTCGCGGTCACCGTCGTTGACCAGGACAACATCGGCAGCCGCGTTGCGTTCTTCCCGCGTGGCCTGGGCCGCGATACGGGCTCGGGCATCGTCGGGAGTCATCGCCCGGAAATCCACCATGCGTTGGACGCGCACCGGCTCCGGCGCATCCACCACCACCACCAAGTGGAAGTTGCTGCCCTGCCCGGTTTCGACCAGCAGTGGAATGTCCTGGACAACGATATCGCCGGGGCCGGCTGCTGAAACGATCGCCGCTGCTGCTTCGCGGACCAGCGGGTGAATGATGCCATTGAGCACCTCGCGCTGCGAAGGATCGTGGAACACGATAGCTCCGAGTTTGGGCCGATCAAGCCTTCCATCAGAGTCGAGGATTCCAGGGCCGAATGCTTCCACAACGCGGGCCAGCCCAGGAGTTCCAGGTTCCACCACTTCCCGCGCAAGGAGGTCAGCGTCCACAAGGATTGCACCCAATTCCCGCAATCTGGACGCCACCAGCGATTTCCCCGAGGCGATGCCGCCCGTCAACCCAATCTTCAGCACCCTCCAACACTAGACTGAAGCGGTGGAAAATGAGGATGACAGCCGCGCGACAACGTATACGACCCTCGCGGTTGGTCCGGATTTCCGCCACGAACTGGAGATCCGGCGGTCCCGGTTCATCACAGTCCTTCGGCGCTCACCTGATGAGCAAACCGCGCGCTCACTGGTCAATGATCTTCGGCGTGAATTCCACGACGCCCGACACCACTGCTCAGCCTTCGTCATAGGTCCGGATCGGATGATCCAACGTTCCAGCGACGACGGGGAACCGTCGGGAACTGCGGGTATCCCCATGCTGGAGGCGCTCATCAAACGGGAGACTTCACCAAGGGTGACGGACCTCAGCGACGTCAGTGTCGTCGTCGTGCGCTATTTCGGTGGGATTTTGCTGGGCGCGGGCGGACTGGTCCGCGCGTACTCCGAATCGGTGTCCGCTGGTTTGGACGAGGCTCCATTGGTTCTCCGGCGAAGATTGCGTCTGTGCGCCATCGACGTCCCCCATGCCGAAGCCGGCCGCTTGGAAAACGAGCTTCGCGGCGCCGGGTACGTCATGGCGGACACCGGATACGAACCCCAGCACACGGTGCTTCACCTCGCCTTGCCCGACGAGGCAACGGCCATCTCCGAGGCACGCGCGCGGTTGGCTTCCCTCACGGCTGGACATCTTGAGCTGCGGCCCCAGGGAACTGAGTGGGTAGACGTCCGCCGCTGAGCAGTTCCCGCATCGCGAAGGCTTTAAGCAGAAGGACCCCTGCCCGGAGGCAGGGGTCCTTCTTTGGCTGTTCAGCACATCCCGTGAGGGAGGCGGAATTAGTTGCCGGTCAGCTTCTCACGCAGTGCGGCGAGTGCTTCGTCGGACGCCAGGGTACCGCCGCCGGTGTTGGACTCAGCAGCAGCCGGCTCCGAGGAGTAGCTCGTGGTGCCGGAATCGCTCTCACCGGACGTTGCAGCAGCAGCGTCGTCAGCAGCGTGCTGGGCAACCTGCTTCTTGTGGGCTTCCCAACGGGTCTGGGCGTCAGCGTACTGCTGCTCCCAAGCTGCACGCTGGGTCTCGTAGCCTTCGAGCCATTCGTTCGACTCGGGGTCGAAGCCCTCAGGGTACTTGTAGTTGCCCTCTTCGTCGTACTCAGCGGCCATGCCGTACAGAGCGGGATCGAACTCGGTGCTGTCAGCGTCAACGCCCTCGTTAGCCTGCTTGAGGGAGAGGGAGATACGGCGACGCTCGAGGTCGATGTCGATGACCTTGACGAACAGTTCGTCGCCAACGGAGACAACCTGCTCGGCGAGCTCCACGTGGCGGACAGCCAGCTCGGAGATGTGCACGAGGCCTTCGATGCCGTCTTCGACGCGAACGAACGCACCGAACGGAACCAGCTTGGTGACCTTACCCGGAACAACCTGGCCGAGGGCGTGGGTGCGGGCGAAGGTCTGCCACGGATCTTCCTGCGTAGCCTTGAGCGACAGGGAGACACGCTCGCGGTCCAGATCCACTTCGAGGACCTCGACGGTGACTTCCTGGCCAACCTCGACAACCTCGGAGGGGTGGTCGATGTGCTTCCAGGACAGCTCGGAAACGTGAACGAGGCCGTCTACGCCGCCCAGGTCCACGAAGGCACCGAAGTTGACGATGGAGGAAACAACGCCCGGACGAACCTGGCCCTTTTCCAGCTTGTTGAGGAACGTGGAGCGAACCTCGGACTGGGTCTGCTCGAGCCATGCACGGCGGGACAGCACAACGTTGTTGCGGTTCTTGTCCAGCTCGATGATCTTGGCTTCGATCTGCTGACCGATGTACGGAGCGAGGTCGCGGACGCGGCGCATCTCGACGAGGGATGCGGGCAGGAAGCCACGCAGGCCGATGTCCAGGATGAGGCCACCCTTGACAACCTCGATGACGGTACCGGTGACGACACCGTCTTCTTCCTTGACCTTCTCGATGTCGCCCCAGGCGCGCTCGTACTGAGCACGCTTCTTGGAGAGGATCAGACGGCCTTCTTTGTCTTCCTTGGTGAGAACCAAAGCTTCGACCTGATCGCCAACGGCGACAACGTCACCGGGATCAACATCGTGCTTGATGGAAAGCTCGCGGGAAGGGATGACACCTTCGGTCTTGTAACCGATGTCGAGCAGGACTTCGTCGCGGTCGACCTTGACGACGGTACCTTCGACGAGGTCTCCGTCGTTGAAGTACTTGATGGTGGCGTCGACAGCTGCGAGGAAGTCCTCAGCGGTACCGATGTCGTTAATAGCGACTACGGGGGTACCGGGCTTCTCGGTGGAGGTGATGGTCATGTAGTAGGGGCTCCGTTGTGGATAGTGAGTCGGTCAGGCAAACCGCTGCCGTCCGGGTCCGGACGGCAGAACACGGCAAAATACCGGGTCATCCTGATTTGTGGATTAATACAAAATGGATGCATGCACGTAGTACACGCCCGTTTATTCTAGTCGCATTGGCAAAGCAGGGTCAAAAGGAGTGTCACGTGGTCAGCACGTCTCCCAGGCGGGCGAACGTGGCGCCCCGGTCCAGCATCCCCGGCAGAGCCCGGGCATAGCCTTCGGCAGTGCCCGCCGCCGGCCTGTTGAAGTGCGAAATAACGATGTCGCCGGCAGCTGCGCGAGCCACCTCGGCTGCGACGGTGGCCGCCGGATAGGTGGCCCCACCGTCCCCATTGATGGTGAAGTTGACCGGCAGCATCCCAAGCCTGCGCGTCATCTCCACAGCGACATCGTCGTAGAAGGCGGTTCCCGGCCGGAAGAACCTGGGAGCGGAGCCGTCGAGTTCACGCATCAGCGCCTGGTTTCCCATCAACTCGTCGTAGGCAGCCGCGGCATTGGCCGTCCCAGGGATCCCGTAGGCAGACCTCCCGTTGACTGAGAGCGGCTGATGAAGGGTGCCATGGTTGGCAAGTTCGAACAGTGGGTCGGCGGCCAGCTCGGCGGCCAGCGCTGGGTTGGCGTGGAGCCATCGGCTGTTGATGAAGAGCGTCGACGGGACATTGAGCCGGCGGAGTGTCGTCAGCAGGGCGTGGTCGCAACCAGTGCCCCCAGGGCCGCCGCACGCATCGAATGTCAACGCCACGTGCTTCGACGGCGAATTGTTCACCACTCCCGTAATGTGCAGCCCCCACTCGGTGGGCCGCCTGCCAGCGAATTCGGCCAGGATCTGCTGTTTGTCGGGCACTGTGGCAATGGCCGCTGGCGCAAGGGCAGCAGCGGCCTGCTCGCTTGATGTGGCAGCAATCGACGGCGGCGGCGTGGCCGGGCCTGTCGGCGGCGCAACCGATGGTGATGCCGCTCCTGACGGCCCCTCCACCGATGCGCAAGCCGCCAACGCAGCTGATGCGAGGCCCGCCATTCCAAGCAGCACTGATCGCCGGCCGGCCACAGGCCGCCGCGTGTAATCCCCCATGGATGTCCTTAACTAGGTGTGTCTATGTGCTTTTGATGACGTGGTGCAGTTTAGAAGTGCGTCAGGCAATGCGCCGGGCGTTCCACCGCGAAAAGTTGCTGGGCCAGGAATGCGGCACCGGCTGATTTCTCACGGACGCGTCCCGCAGCAGCAAGGGTTACCGGAGACACCGCACCAAGATAGATGGACGCGAGGTCGGCCACGTCCATCGTCAGATCCGCTGATTCGCCCGAGGCTTCAGTCACGACCGCCGCAGCCCCACCGTCGGACTCCAGGACCCAGGTGCCGCCAGCCAGCGACAGGGAGTCCGTCACTTCCAGGACCAGGCGTCCTGCGGAGGCGAAGCGGCGTGCCCGCAAGGCGGCCGGGGTATCCAGGATCCGCAGCCACAGCATGTCACGGACCTCGGAAGCCTCGATGCACCGTGGGTCCTCCAAGGCCCATGCCAAGGGATCATCCACAGGGGCTTCAGCCCACGTCACGTCCTCGATGAGGTCAATGCTGCCCAGGAAACGCCACAGATCCAGGTAGGCAGCGTTGGTAGCGGCAACGAGGTCCACAATTTCCATGGTGTATGGCTTGTGGTCCCAACCCTTGAACCGGTATGAGACGTAGCCGTCCAACGCTCCGGAAAGGTCGTAATGCAGGGCACAGCGGACGCTGGTGTCGGGCTTGCCGTCCTGCCCAAGGGAGCCGGAGGCAGCAAGCCGGTAATACTCCTGCCGGTCCACCGATCCCGGCGACAGCCGCTGGACGCGCTCGAACACCCGGGGCGCCACGTCAAGCAGCACGGAAGGATCCGCGACTTCCACAGTTCCCTCCGGTCGCCCCTTCATCCGGAAGCGGGGTCCGGTGTCGACCTTGATGCTGCGCTCAAAGGTAGCAACGCCGAAACCGAAACGACCATAGATGGAACCTTCGGAAGCCGTCAGTGCCGCCATGGCCAGGCCGTCATCCTTGGCGCCCGCCAGGTCAGCCGTGATCATGCCACGCAGGATTCCTTGGCGGCGGTGTGTTCCGCGGACCGTTACAGCCGTCACCAGGTTGGACTCGAGCTGCCGGCCAAAACCGATATTCAGGTCCTTGCGCATGGTGGCGTAGGTTGCCACCGGGACATTCGCCTCGAGGGAGTGTTCTGGTACGACGCCGTTGACGTAGACGCCTGTCAGCTCACGCCCGTCCGCCTGGTAGGCGGCGAGGGTCTTTGCAAGGTACTCGTCATCACGACGTTGCTGGTGAAATCCGTGCGATACAGCCTGCACCCAGGTGGCACAGCGGCCATAGGCATCGGAGTCGTCCTTGTCGGCCACAGCGGGGAAACGCTGGACGGAATATTTCCGGGAGGTTGGTTCATTGGGATCAGCCACGATCCCGAGCCTAGCCAGACGCCGCAGGGCGCGCCACCATCCCGGCGGCGCGTCCTGCGGTGATACCCCGAATTCCGGGACCGGACTAGTGTCCGGCCTCGTACCAGCTGGAGCCAACGCCGATCTGGACATCGAGGGGAACGGACAGCTCGGCAGCTGATCCCATCTGCTCGATGACCAGTTTCTCCACGACTTCGCGCTCTCCCGGTGCCACTTCCAGTACGAGTTCGTCGTGGACCTGCAGCAGCATCCGTGACTTCAGGCCCTGGCTGGCGAGCTCGGCGGACACGCCAAGCATGGCGCGCTTGATGAGGTCTGCCGCGGAGCCCTGGATGGGCGAGTTGAGGGCGATGCGTTCTGCCGCTTCCCTCGCCTGGCGGTTGGTACTGGTCAGGTCAGGGAGGTAGCGGCGGCGGCCTTCGATGGTGGCCGTGTAGCCGTCAGTCCGTGCTTGGTCGACGACACCACGCAGGTAGTCCCGCACGCCGCCGAAGCGGTCGAAGTAGTCCTTCATGAGAGTCCGTGCCTCGTCCACGGAGATCTCCAACTGCTTGGAGAGTCCGAAGGACGTGAGTCCATACGCGAGGCCATAAGACATCGCCTTCACTTTGGATCGCATGGCGCTGGTGACTTCGGACGGGTCTACATTGAAGATCCGCGAACCCACGAAACGGTGCAGGTCTTCTCCGTCGCGGTACGCCTGGATCAGGGCTTCGTCACCGGAAAGGTGCGCCATGATGCGCATTTCGATCTGCGAGTAGTCTGCCGACAACAGGCACTCGTAGCCTTCGCTGACCACAAAAATTCCGCGGACCCGCCGGCCTTCTTCGCTGCGGACCGGGATGTTCTGCAGGTTGGGATTGTTGGAGGAGATGCGGCCGGTGGCTGCGATGTTCTGGGCGTACGTGGTGTGGATACGGCCATCCTCCGCGACCGACTTCTTGAGCGTCTCCACCATCTGGGCCAACTTGGAGGACTCACGGTGGGCCATGAGCTGGACCAGGAACTCGTGGCCGGTCTTTTCCAGCAGGCCCTTCAGGGACGCGGCATCGGTGGTGTAGCCGGACTTGATCTTCTTGGTCTTGGGCAGCCCGAGTTCCTCGAAGAGAACAGTCTGGAGCTGTTTGGGTGATCCGAGGTTGACCTCGTGTCCGATCGCCGCGAACGCCTGCTCCTGGGCGTTCTCGATCACCTTGGTGAGGTCCGCGAGTTGCTCGTCCATGCGGTCCGTGGACACAAAGATTCCTGTGAGTTCCATCTGCGCCAGCACGCGTGCAACGGGAAGTTCCAGCGTCGTCAACAGGGCATCAGCCTTGATGTCCGACAGTTCCGTTTCGAAGTGCTTGCTGAGGGCATGTACGACGGCGGCATGCTGGACGAGCGCTGCGGCGGCGGCTTGATCTGTTTCACCTGAGAGGTCGAGCTCCAGCTGCCCGGACTGGGCAGCGGCTGCGGTAAGTGAGATCTTCAGATGCACTTGCGCGAGTTCTGCGAGATCGTAGCTGCGGCGGTCCGGCTGGATCAGGTAGCCGGAGATGGAGGTGTCATCCACCACGCCTTCCAGGCCGAGGCCACGGTTATGAAGAGCTTTGAGTGCCGACTTGAACTCGTGCAGCACCTTGGCTTCCTCGGGGTCCTTGAGCCAGCGGGCCAAGACCGACTCAGCTGCGGCGTCCAGCCCCGTCAGTTCGATATAGGCCGCTCCGTTGTTCCTGACAACAGCCAGGGCACCCGCATCATCACCGATGCGTCCGGGGACAAGCTGCACTGCAAGTGCCGAACGCACACCGGATCCGGCGGCGAAGAAGGACTCAAGTCCCGCGGCGTCCGTGAGGACCGAATAGTCCGGGGCCTCAATGGTGTCCGGAGCCTCTCCTGCGGTGTCATCACCGTAGAGATCGAACAGCCGCGTACGGAGGGTCCTGAACTCGAGTTCCTCGAAGAGTTCCTCGATCGCCTGGCGATCCGGACGTGGCTCGTGCAAGTCAGCCAAGGTGAGGGGAAGGTCGAGGTCGGTCAGCAACTGGTTCAGCCGGCGGTTCCGCTTGACGTTCTCCAGGTTCTCCTTCAGCGCACCGCCCACCTTGCCGCCGATGGAGTCAAGGTTTTCCAGGATGCCTTCGAGGCCGCCGTACAGGTTGATCCACTTGGCAGCTGTCTTGGGGCCAACGCCCGGGACGCCGGGCAGGTTGTCAGCGGTCTCGCCAACGAGGGCGGCGAGGTCCGAGTACAGGCCGGGCTTGACGAAGTACTTCTCTTCAATCGCCGCAGCGTCCATCCTGGGAATGTTGCTCACGCCCTGCTTGGGGTAGAGCACAAAGACGTTGTCGTTGATCAGCTGGAACGCATCCCTGTCGCCGGAAACGAGAAGGACTTCGAAGCCTGCGGCGTCGCCCTGCGCGGCCAGCGTGGCCAGGACATCGTCTGCCTCGTATCCGGGCATGGCGATCGTTTTGATGCCCCAGGCCTCCATGACCTTGGCGATGAGACCGATCTGGCCCGCGAACTCTGCAGGCGTCGCGTTGCGCCCGCCCTTGTACTCGCTGTACTCGGCCTTGCGGAACGTGGTGTCGTCAGAGACGTCAAAAGCTACGGCGACGTGCGTGGGCTTCTGGTCCTTGATCAGGTTGATCAACATGGAGGTGAAGCCATGGACTGCGTTGGTGTACTGGCCCCTGGCAGTGGAGAAATTCTCGGCCGGAAGCGCATAGAAAGCCCGGAACGCCATGGAGTGGCCGTCAAGGACCAACAGCCTGGGCCGGCCCTCCCCCGCGGTGCTGGCCGATACTGTGGCAGAGGGGGTGGGGGCTGTCGCAATGGCAGCAGCTTGGGCCGTTGGAACCTGGTCCGGTTTGGTTGTTTCACTCACAGGTGCCAGCCTAGTTGGCATGATGGACAATTTCACGCCGAACCCCTTTGCCGATGAGCTCGCCGAGGCAGGGGTGCCCGAAGAATTCCACGATTGGCTCTCGGCACACGGTGTGGGTGCACTGGTGGTGAAGCTCGGGATCCGGTTCACGGAAATGAGTGCTGAACGAATGGTCGCCACCATGCCGGTGGAAGGAAACACGCAGGTAGCGGGCATCCTTCACGGCGGGGCCCACGTTGTCCTCGCCGAGACCTTGGGATCGTTCGCGGCGTCCCTCCATGCCGGCCGGGGCCGCCATGCGGTAGGCATCGAAGTGGGCGCAACACACCACCGTTCAGTTGCCAGCGGCCTGGTGACGGGCACGTGCACGGCGATTCACCTGGGAGGCACCCTTGCTACCCATGAGATCGTGATGACCGATGACAAGGGCCGGCGGCTTTCGACCGCCCGGATCACCAATATGATCCGGGACAACCGGCACTGACCACCTAATCCGAGCCCTTGGGCAGCCTGTAGTGAAGCTCGGCCGCGGCCCCGCCGATGATCTTGTGCGAGACCAGCTCAAGTGGCGCCGTCGGGCCTTTCAGCGGCAACAGCCGCTTCCCCGCGCCCAGCACCACGGGAACGATCGTGACGATCATCTCGTCCAGCAGCCCGGCATTGGCGAACTGGGCCACGAGGTCGCCTCCGCCCACCAACCAGACGTTCTTGTCTCCAGCGTCTTTTAGCAGGTCCGGGGCGAACTCGCGGACGTCTCCGCGGACGAAGGTGATGTCCGCTCCGGCTGGAGCCGAGTACTCATGGTGGGTGAACACCCAGCAGGGAGTGTCCGGATAGGGCCATTGGCCGGGCTCGTGTTCCATCAGCCAGCGGTAGGTGTCCCCACCCATGACGATGCACCCGACGCCCGCCATGAAGGACTCAATGCCTTGGTTCACACCCTCAACCCGGTCGAACTGCAGGAGCCAGCCGAGGTCGTCGTCCGGGGAGGCTATGAAGCCGTCGATGGTGCAAGCTACGTAGTACTGAAACGTCGACATGGGCCCAGACTAGTCAGTCCGACGCGGGGTTCCCATACTCCACGCGGACACTGCCGTCGTCCTGCAGCACCACCACCCGGCCCCGCTCGAGGGACCAGCCTTCGTTGAGCAGGAAAATCCGTCCGCCGCTGACCACCAGCAACCGCAGCCCGGTGTACCTATACAGGGGCGCCGTATCCGAGCCCGCAGACTCCTCGCGGACGTTCGGGGCACCGACCGCAAGACGTTCCTTGCTGTAGACCACCGCCGTGGGCAAAAGGCTGGAACGTTCCTGGTAGTCGAGGGCAGCACCGCGCCCCAGTGCCTGCGCGTAATCCGACGTACCCCAAAACAGCAGCAGCGTGACCAGCACGAACACCAGGGACCTCTCGAGGGCCCTTGGGGTGGTCCTCTGCGCAGGATGGCCGCGCTCAACGGCCCGGCGTCGCACACTCAGGCCCCAGGCCCCCACCACCAATCCCCCGGCGATCAGGAAGGGCGCGTACAGCACGATCTGGCCGGGACGTGCGGAAACGGCCAGCCACATGGCCGCGGCATAGGCAAAGCCGAGCAACATCACAAGGGTGGCGGTCAGATGGACGGCTTTTCTGTGCCGCCCGGCTTCAAGAAGCCGCGATACTGCGCGGTCCAGCATGAACCACAGCAAACCGATGACCACGAGCCATGCCAACGGCTGGAACAGCGACTGGATACTCCTCAGGACAAAGTCCTGGACTGTGTAACCGAACAGGCTGACATCGAGGCCCATGGCTTTGGCCTGCGCGTCAGTGCGGGCCCAACCGAAATAGACCAGCAGCGCCGTGACGATGGTCAACGGCGGGCCGATGACCGAGAGGACTTCGAGGGTCCGCTGCCAGCGTGTGTTGTTGACTCCTTCTTCGGTATCGGGTGTATCGCTCACGGGGCAGCCGTTGGGGAGGCAGCGCCTGACGGCGGCGCAGTTGGGGGTGGAGTGGCGGAGGGACTGTGGCCGGGCAAACCTGTGCCCGGGCTTGGGGTCTCCGGGGGTGGCACGGAGCCGGTGGCGGTACCGGGGTCGTCGTAGAAGAAGGTCACCGTTCCGGCAATATCCACGGTGTCAGTGATGGAGATCCGGATCGAGTCCCGGCCGGCTGACGAGGGCATCCGGAGATAGACGGGCTGGTAGTCGTCCCTGGCGCCAACAAACTCAGCGTCCACGGGAACGCCGTCGAACAGGACATCGCCCACCCGGACGTAGTAGCCGTCCAAGCGAACAATCGTGCCACCACTGCTGGGCCCGGAGGCGCGTGCCAGCCCTGGGATCGGCCTGAGCTCTTCGTCAACCACGGTCAATCCAACCAACTGCCTCGGGCATGCTTCGCCTTGTCCCGGCTCCACGATGAAGACAGCGTCGGGATTGCTGCGGTGTTGGGCGAGCAGCGACGCCGAAGTGGCGGCGACCCGGAATTCAAGGCACTGGGTTTGCGGTATCCGCGGCGTGGCAGCAACTGCAATGGAAGCCCGCTGCCAATCCTGCTGACTCCCGCTCTGAAGTGCCTTGCACACGGCGGCGCCGGCCAGCCAGACTGCCGCGTCGTCGGCACCCTCCACGCTCTGCACCAAGGCATCGCATTGGAACTGCTGGAGCAAAAGATATCGCTGGCCGGAGGTGGGATCGTTCGGGCCAATCGGTCCGATGGGGACCCAGCGAACCACTGGAGCATCCGCCTGTGGCGCCCCGGGGCCTGCCGGACCAACCGGTTGGGTGGCTGTAGGAGCGATCGTGCTTGGTACTGGTTGCCCAGTGGTGGCGGCTGTGGAGGGGATGGAAACCGGAGGCGATGATCCGCCGCCCTCAGCTGCGGGCGGAAGGCAGGCGGAGAGCCCCAGCATCAAGGCCGGAACCAGAGCCAGTCGGATGAGATGGCTTCGGGATGGGCAATTCATGACAGCCCCGCATCTGCCGGATCACAACCACGCAGTTATGTGCATAACTACACTGCTGATTATTCTCCCGAAAGCCCCCGACTGCCAGAGAGGCTGCTACTTTCCGAAGTAGGGAACAATCAGGTAGATCCCGAACAGGACGGCCGCGGCGCACACGCCGAAGCAAACGTAGGCCAGGGACCGGACCAGGACAGGCGACTTCTGCTGGGCGTCACCGGCGATGGCCGTGAGGCGGACCCCCAGGGAGTAAAGGACCACCAAAGTCACGGCCGCCACGAGGGTGACTCCTCCTACCTGCAGCAATTCCAACCATTTCATCGCCGCACATCCTCATTCTGGGTGGTCTTACGGGTCTTCTTCTTCTTGCGGAACCGGACGGCATGGCCGGCTTCTTCAACCTCGACGGCGTTGTGGTGGCCCACATGCGATTTGCGCGAGACAACAAACATGAAGAGCACCGCTGCTGTTCCAACAACTGCCGCGATAATGACGCCCACGACGCCGATGCTCACCAAGAGCGCCGTCAGTGCACCGACAATGGCCGAGGCCGGGAGGGTAAAGAGCCAGCCCAACGCGATCTTGCCTGCGGTGCCCCAACGAACCGAGGTGCCCTTACGGCCCAGGCCCGAGCCGATGACCGATCCCGAAGCGACTTGTGTGGTGGACAGGGCGAAGCCGAGGTGGGACGAAGCGAGGATGGCCGAAGCCGTGCTGGTTTCGGCAGAGAAACCCTGGGCGGGCTTGACCTCGGTCAGGCCGGAACCCATGGTGCGGATGATCCGCCAGCCGCCCGCGTAGGTTCCGATGGCGATGGCGAAGGCACAGGCCGCGATTACCCAGAACTGCGGACCGCTGCCCGGAGCCTGGGTTCCACCGGCGATAAGAACCAAGGTGATGATGCCCATGGTCTTCTGGGCGTCGTTGGTGCCGTGCGCCAGAGCCACCAGGCTGGACGTGAAGATCTGTCCGGTGCGGAAGCCGCCGCGTTTCTGCGTGAGCTTGTCGCCGGTTTCGGGATCGTGGCGCGAGGTCAGTGCGTAGGCGAGGCGGGTGCAGATGTAAGCCACCAGGCCGGCGATCAGCGGCGCGAAGATCGCGGGCAGGATCACCTTCTGCAGCACGGTCTCGAAGTTGATGGAATGGAGCCCGATGCCCACCACTGCCGCGCCAATAAGGCCGCCGAACAAGGCATGGGAGGAGCTCGATGGCAGGCCTTTGAGCCACGTGACCATGTTCCAGAGAACTGCGCCCATGAGTCCGGCAAAGATGATGTCCGGAGTGATGTGGATACCATCCGAGCCTTCCCGGATCAGTCCACCTGAAATGGTCTTGGCCACTTCCGTGGAGAGGAACGCGCCGACGAGGTTGAGCACAGCGGCCAAGGCAACGGCCGTCTTGGGCTTGATCGCCCCCGTGGCGATAGGCGTGGCCATCGCATTCGCTGTGTCGTGAAACCCGTTGGTGAAGTCAAAGAAAAGGGCCAACGCTATTACCAGCGCGACCATGAAGGTGATATCCACCTGTTGCCCAATCTGCAGAGTCGTCGACGTTCAGCAGTTTCACTTCCCCGTACCTGCCATCCACAGCATAGTTCAGCAAGTGTTCAACTGACCGGGCTTGCGGAATTCACTCTGGCGGGCTTGAAACCTTAAGAATCTTACGTGGCATCCAGTGAGCGGACAAACGTACACGGCCTTCCCCTCAGCCCAGATACTCCCTTACTGCTGCAAGGTGGCTCGGGGACAGTCCCTTGCGGGGATCGGGTGAGATGCAAAGCACACGGTCCTGTTGGTATTCAGCCCAGGAGCGGGCGTCGGATTCCCGGCTGAGCTGGTCGTCCAGCCACACGATCCGCCGGCTCCCCGTAGCCGCCAGATCCTTTTGGAGGGCGACAAGTTTCCACCACTCCGGGCCTTGGTCCCAGCCCTGGCTGGACAGTACCGGCCAGTCCTCCCCCTGGAGGCCGATAGCCGGGCAGAGGAACTCGGGTGCAAGGCGCTCCCACGTGGTCAGCCACACGAAACGCGCGGCTGGATGGCGGGCAAGGTCATTAAGTCCCGCCACGAGTTCCGGCGCGAAGGCAACCTCCAGGATCCCGGCGTCGGCGGTGGTCCATTCGCCACCCCAATCATTGGTTCCCACCGGACTGAAGGGGTTCACCACGCCATCGACGTCGAGGTAGATCGACACGGGCGCGGCAGCCTTTTCCACACTTTCCATCCGCACTCCCCTTCCCCAATGGTCGTGCTTCAGCCTACGTGACGGTGGCCCCCTGCGAACCGAAAATCAATAGCTTGACGTGCGTCATGGAAGTGATAATCTCAAACCATGGAAAAGCCCACAGTCCATTCCGCCCACAGCGTCCGGGACATCGAGGACACCGTCCGCACCGATTTCCGTCATGCGATGTCCTACGGCGGATATCTGGACCTCGATCACCTGCTCAGCTCCCAGCATCCCCTGAGCGAGCCGGAACACCATGATGAACTGCTGTTCATCATCCAGCACCAGACCAGCGAGCTCTGGCTCAAGCTGGTCCTTCACGAACTTTTGGAAGCCCGCAGGCTGTTTGACGCGGACAATTTGGGCAAGGCACTGAAGTGCATCGCCCGCGTCAAGGCCATCCAGCGCACCATGACGGAACAATGGTCGGTCCTGGGAACGTTGACGCCGCGTGAATACGCCCAGTTCCGCGGGTTCCTGGGCAGCTCGTCCGGCTTCCAGTCCTATCAGTACCGCGGTGTCGAGTTCCTGCTGGGCAACAAGAACCGCGGGATGCTGCGCGTTTTCGAAAGCGAACCCGAGGCCCACGCTTTGCTCAGCAAGCTCTTGGAGGAGCCCACGCTGTATGACGCCTTCCTGGCAGTGCTGTCCCGCGCCGGCTATGACATTCCCGCCGACATCCTTGAGCGGGACACCAGCGAGCCGTGGACCTTCCGGAAGGACCTGGTCCCCATCTTCCAGAAGATCTACGAATCCGATGACACCCCATGGGGCCTTTACGAAGCGTGCGAGGACCTGGTGGACATTGAGGACAACTTCCAGGCATGGCGCTTCCGCCATTTGCGGACGGTTCAACGAACCATCGGTTTCAAAGTCGGCACCGGAGGATCCTCGGGCGTGGACTTCCTGAAGCGCGCCTTGGACCTGACCTTCTTCCCCGAGCTCTACGCAGTACGCACCGAAATCGGCAACTAAGCACCCAGGCAAACATCGAGAATTGCCGCCCAACACTTCCGCAGGAGGAACCATGTCCACAGCACAGCAAACCCAACGGCCAACGTCGGCCGAACTGGATGCCGCTGATCCCCTCGCCGCCCAGCGCGAGGCCTTCTACGCGCCCGACGCCGCCCAACTCACCTCATATCTGGATGGCAACTCACTGGGCCGCCCGCTGAAAGCCACGGCAGGGAATCTCGATTCGTTTGTGCACAAGGCTTGGGGCAGCCGCCTGATCCGGGGTTGGGACGAGCAATGGATGGATGAGCCGACGGTCGTGGGAGACCGCATCGGCGAGGTGACCCTGGGCGCTGCCGCTGGGCAGACCACCGTGGGCGACTCCACCTCCGTGATGCTCTACAAGATGATCCGCGCGGCAGTGGATGCCCAGCCGGGGCGGGATGAGATCATCATTGACCGCGACAACTTCCCCACCGACCGGTTCATCATCGAGGGCATCGCCGCCGAGCGTGGGGCGACTATCAAATGGATCGCTGCGAACCCCGCCAGCGGTGTTCGCCCGGAGGACCTGGACGGACTGCTGGGCGAAAGGACCGCCGTAGTGGTCCTCAGCCATGTTGCGTACCGGTCAGGCTTCCTGGCCGACGCCGAGGGCATCACTGCCAAGGTTCATCAAGCAGGTGCCCTGATGCTCTGGGACCTTTGCCACTCCGTAGGTTCCGTGCCCATGGAGCTGGACAAGTGGGGCGTGGACATCGCAGTCGGCTGCACCTACAAGTACCTCAATGGTGGCCCCGGTTCGCCCGCCTTCGCCTACGTCAACGCTTCCCAGCAGGACCGTTTGCAGCAACCCATCTGGGGTTGGATGGGGGCCGACAACCCGTTTGGCATGACGGACGCCTACCGTCCCGCGCAAGGGATACGCAGGTTCATCACGGGAACACCTCCCGTGCTGGCCATGCAGCCCATGAAAGACATGCTGGAACTGATTGCCTCCGTAGGGATGGACGCGGTCCGGGAAAAGTCCATCAAGCTCACGGAGTACGCAATCGCACTCTCAGAGGAGCTCCTGGTGCCTCTCGGCGCGGAAATCGTGAGCCCTCGGAAGGTGGCCGAGCGCGGCTCCCACATCACCGTGGACCACCCGTTGTTCGCAGATGTTACAGCGAGGCTTTGGGAAAAGGGTGTCATCCCCGATTTCCGTCCCCCGCACGGCCTGCGCATTGGCCTGTCCCCCTTGAGCACAAGCTTTGCCGAAGTTGAACTGGGAGTGGCAGCCATCCGCGACGCACTCTCCCAAGCGCAGTGAGCCGGAAATGAGTGCTGTCCTCGATGACATGGACTCCCGCCCAGGGAGTACAACGTCGTTGCTGCGTACCGTGATCGGCCTGTACCTGCGCGACGCCGGCGGATGGATGTCCGCCAAGGACATCGTGGCACTCATGGAGGCCCTGGGCACGACAGGAACAGTAACACGGACCGCCTTGGGCCGGTTGCGTAAAAAGGATGTAGTGCTTCAGGAGACACGCGCAGGGGTCCCCGGTTTCACGCTTACAGACGGGGCCGCCACCATGTTGGCGCGCGGAGACCGCCGGATCTACAACCCACGGAGCATGTCACTGGAGGATCCCTGGTGCCTGATCTCCTTCTCCATTCCTGAGACGGAACGCGAAAAGCGGCACCAGCTGCGGCGTCGGCTCCACTGGATCGGTTGCGGGACCGTGGCAGCGGGTTTGTGGATCTGTCCTGATTCGCTGCGAGGCGAAGTGGAGGAAATCCTGATGGACTTGTCGCTCCGGGACATGGCGACGATCTTCGTCACGGGAACACCCATGGTTGGCGGCAGCCTTCGCGACGCAGCCTCCAAGTGGTGGGACCTGGAAGCAGTGGCCGCGCTGCACAGGGACTTTATCCGTGAGCACGGTTCGGCCGGCGCGACCATTGATGGCGCTCCTGCGTCTCCCGTGCGGACGGTGGAGCCTTCTGCTGAAGCTTTTTCCACCTACGTGCAGTGCATCGACCGCTGGCGGATCATCCCGTATCTGGACCCCGGGCTGCCTCCTGCATTCCTGCCGGAGGACTGGCCCGGGGCCGAAGGTTCGGCACTGTTCAGCCGGACAGTTGCCGCTTATGCGGAGCCCAGTGCGGAGTTCGTTCGCCGGACCTTGAAGGAAAGTCAGGCGCTGCCATCGCCTGACTGGGCTCCAGTGCTTTCACTGACGTGCACAGCACTGCGCGACTGCACGGCTCAAGGCTGGAGCGCGAAGTCCACGGCAATGATCCGCCCGCTGTTGGGATAGGAGTACTTCTTCAGCGGCTCGTGCAATGGGTGCGTGGTGTAGACCTCGAGGTCCTCGACCGTACTGAAGTCAGCCACAATGGCGTAGTCGAAGGACCGATCCTGGTGGAGGACATCCGGCCCGTGCGTGAGCTCCAGCAGGCCGGGAATATTGCCCTTCATCCTGTCCAGGCCCTCCTGCCAGGCAGCCTTGTCCGCCTCGGGAAAGCCGGCCTTGAACTTGAAGAGCACCACGTGGCGAATCATGCTTCAACTCCTGCTGCTGCGCCCCTATATGCCGAGGGCGTGTACTCCGCCGGCTCGCCTGCAATGGTGCGTCCTGCCAGGTAGCCCATGGTCATGATGGGCCCCAGGGTGGCACCGGCCCCAGGGTAGCCCGCAGCGTAGGCGTTCTCCGTTGTGTTTCCGGCGGCGTACAGGCCGGGGATGGGCTCTCCGTCGACGTCCAGGACCCGCGCCAAGGCGTCCGTGGCAACGCCTCCGTTGCTGCCGAAGGCGCCATTGACCACCTCCATCGCGTAGAACGGACCGGACTGCAGCGGACCGAGGGAAGGGTTGGGCCAAGGGCAGTCGTCGTCACCCCAGTACTTGTCGTAGGCGCTTTCGCCGCGGCCGAAATCCGGGTCTTCGCCTTTGACTGCATAGTGGTTGAAGCGTTCAACGGTGGCCGCGAGGTTATCGGCAGGGACACCGATCTTCGCGGCCAGTTCGGCCAACGTGGGGGCTTCCGTCAGGTAAGCCGGCGTCGGTTGGCCCGCCCGGTGGGCGAGGATACCGTAGCGCTCCAGGTAGCTGTGATCGAACACCACATGGGCAGGGGTGTTCAGGGTCTGGTTGTTGGGTGAATCCCACGATTGGAGGCAGCGGGCGAGGTCGTTGTAGTTCTGGGATTCGTTGGCAAAACGCCGGCCATGACGGTTGACCATGAGCGATCCCGGTCCTTGCCGCTCAAAACGCAGAAGCGTACCAACCGGTTCACCGTCCCGGGTGTCTCCCGTAATGGACATGGGAGCCCACCAGGCTTCCCGGGTTCCCCGGGTGTGGGCCCCCACCCGCTGGGCCATCTTGAGCCCATCGCCGGTATTCGATGGCGGCGAGCACATGACGTACAGGCGTGAGGCCAGCAGCGAGTCAGCCAGCGCCCTGTCCCATTCGAAGCCGCCCGTGGCGAGGACCACGCCGTCGTTGGCATGGAAGGTTTCGCCTGACGTGAGCTGCACGCCCACTACCCTGCCGCCGTCGTTCAGCAGTCGATGCCCGCGGGCGCCAACCACCAGCGCAGCGTCATCCCGCACCAGGCTGGCCAACAGCATGGAGACCAGAGCCTGGCCTTTGGCAACCAGCCCCTGCTCCTGCCGCTGCTTCAGTTGCGCCCACGGGAACTTGGTGAATGCGCCCCAGGTCTCGTACTCCTGCATGGTGAACGGGGCCCGGCCATCGGACCGGACATGGGCGGCGAGGCCGCCGAGCGCTTCACGAATGTTGAACAGCTCGGGTTCAACTGTCCTGCCGCCTTCCACGGAACCGGGCAGGTCCTGCCGATAGTCCGGGAAGTTGTCCAGGAAGATCAACCGGACTCCGCATTCGTCTTCAGTGAAGCGAAGCATCGTGTCGCCGTAGGTCAGGGCCGCTTCCAGAAGTTCTTCGCGGCTCCGTCCCCGGGCAACGGCGCGGACGTACCGGGCTGCCGCTTCCTTGGAGTCGCTCAGCCCGGCTTCGCGGGCATGATGGTTGTCAGCAACCCACAGCATGCCTCCCGAGACGGCGGTTGTTCCGCCCAGCAAGTGGGTCTTTTCAAGCACGACGACGGACTTGCCGGCACGCGCGGCCGTGGCGGCTGCAGTCAAAGCGCCGGCACCGGAGCCGACGACGACGACGTCGTAGGCAGTGGAGGGTGTGCCGTTCAGGTATTTCATGGTGGTACCTCTCAAGGGGCGATGGATTGGGGGCTGTCAGACGGCCGTGTAGCCGCCGTCGATGACCAACTCGGAGCCGGTGGTGAAACGGGACTCATCGGAGGCCAGATAGAGCACTCCGTAGGCGATCTCGTCCGGTTCACCTTGGCGCGGGAGCGGGTTTCCGCCCACCAGTTGCTGGTAGTAGGCCTCTGCTCCGATGTCCGACTGTTCTGCAGAGTGCCTGCTCATCCGCGTGTTCATGGATCCGGGATGGATGGAGTTCACCCTGACTCCGTAGGTGCCATAGGCCGCTGCGTCTGACTTGCTCAAGAGCCGGACGGCTCCTTTGGTGGCGTGGTACAGGGGAACGTTGCGCCCGCCGGTTAGTCCGTGGATGGAGGAAAAGTTGATGATGCTGCCGGACTGCTTGGCGATCATGGCCGGGACAACGTGTTTGGTCAGGAGCCACACGCCTTTGACATTGACGTCGAAGACGAGGTTGAACTGGTCCACGCTGGCAGTGTGGCTGGCACCTGCCGGGCCGATGATTCCTGCCGCGTTGACCAGGATGTCCGGTGCGCCGAGCTCAGCAGTCAGTTGCTGGACGGCCTGCGCGACACTGGCTTCATTGGTGACATCGACGTCGTATTCAGTGATCCCCGGGTGCCTTGCTGTGGTGGATGTTCCCGCCCGGTCCAGGCTGGCAACACTTGCTCCGTGCTGGGCGAGCAGACGGGCTGTGGCACCGCCAAGGTCTCCCCTGCCTCCTGTCACCACGGCGACCTTGCCGGCCACCCTCCCGCTGACGGACTCCTGCCCAGCCTGCTTTGCTGTTTCCATGACCAACTCCTCCTGCCGCGGCGTTGCGGCTGCTGAAACCCAGGTACAACGCAGGGCAGCACGGAACAGAGCCCCAGGGGCCCTGATGAGGTGGAGATTTGGGCGGTGATGCCCTGCTGGGTTTTACTCTGCCAGCGCGGTTGTGAGTGTAACCACAGGGTTACCGATGAACGGGAATCAGATATTTCCGTTGCTTTGCCGGACAGCGCCCTTGAGCTCGCCCCGCCAGCCGAGCGCCCGTGAAATGCCGCGCGCAGCAGTCATCAGGACCGGAACCCGGGCCGCGACGTTTTCTTCATTTCTGGGGACCACGACGCTCAGGGCGGCGACCACCGTATTCGCACGGCCAAAGACAGGGACTGCGATTCCGCTGGATTCCGGCACGATGATTCCGGGCATGGACGTAAACCCCTGTTGCCGGATGTTGGCCAGGTGACGTCGGAGGTCAGTGGGCTGGGTCAGGGTTGCATCGGTAAACTTCTCCAGCGTGCGGGCCAGGAACAGGTCCTGGTAAGCAGGGGGCGAATAGGCCAGCAGCACCAGCCCTGACGAGGTTCCATGAACCGGAAGGCGGCCGGCAACTTTGGTGATGTCCACCAGGGAATCCCTGGAGCCGATCCGTTCGATGTACAGGACTTCGTCCGAATCCAGGATTCCCAAAGTAGTGGAGTGCTGGACCACTGACTGCACATCCTCCATGAAGGGCAAGGCCGCTTCGCGGAGGCCCACCATGCGTGAGCTCCTGGACACCAGCTCCCACAGCCGGGTGCCGATCCGCACCTCGCCGTTGGCTCCGCGCTCGAGCAAACCTTCATTCAAGAGTTCGTCCACCAGACGGTAGGTGGTTGTCACCGGAAGCCCGGAGCGCCTGGCCAGGGTGGCGACGCTCATGGTGAGGTGGGCGTCGTCGAACGCTCCCACCAGCCGGACCAGACGCCGGATGATTGACTCTCCAGAGGACGAGTTGGCCACCTCAACCTCCCGACTTCACGCGGGATACGAACCGGAACCTGTCGCCGCGAAACGCACTGCGGGTCCATTCCAGCGGGGCGCCGTTGGCGTCACGGGCCAGCCGGTGGACCACCAACAATGGCGCGCCCATCTCGATCCCCAGCAGCCTGACATCCTCCGGCCCAGCCAGGGCCGTCTCCACAGTGTCCTCAACGTCGGCGACGCGGAGGCCGTAGACATCGGCCAGTACCGCGTACAGCGAACCGGCTTTGGCCAGATTGGACTTGAAGCGCGGCAGCCTGCCGGGAAGCCAGGCGACCTCGTGCGCCAGAGGCTCCCCTTCAATCAACCGGATGCGCTCGAGCCGGGTCACAGGTTCGCCCTGCGCAAGTCCCAACTGGTCGGCGACGCCGGCATCGGAGCCGACCACATCCAGGGCCAGCAGCCGGGAATCCGGCCGCAGCCCCTGGTTGCGGGCGTCATCGGAGAAGGACGTCAGTTGCCTGACATGCGTCACCTTGGGCGGGGCCACAAAGGTTCCATGCCCCTGGATGCGTCCCAGTTTTCCTTCAGCCACCAGCTCGCTGATTGCCTGCCTGACAGTAGTACGGGACGTGGCGTACTTCCCGGCCAGTGCACGTTCGGTGGGGATCAGCGTTCCTGGCTGGAGGCCCGCGATGAGCCCCAGAACCTCAGTCTTGAGGAAGTAGTACTTCGGCGTTGCCGGCGCGACGTCTGTGGGCATATTGGACATCCTACTTGTAGACAACGGAATTGGTCTATGCCAATGTGAACTGGGCTCATGTGGACCACGCTGACCTGACAAAGCCAGGAAACGAAGGGACATCAGTTGGAGGATATAAATAAGTTCCGTGAAAACGGCGGGAAGAGGTCCGGGGCCAGCTCCAATACCACCGTCGCCCCGTTGACCGGGGCAGATGAAACGGCGGCCCGGCGATGACGCCGGCGGTTCTCGGCCTGCACATCGGCGGCTCCAAGACGCATGCCGTTCGCTGGGATGGAACCCACGCGGAGGGAGGGGGCGTCGAAATCACCGAAGCGAGCGCCAATCTTTCCTCAGTGGGCCACCAAGGAGCCGACGCAGTTCTGCGAAGGATTGCCGCGAGTGTGGGCAGCGGAATCGAAGCCGTATGTGCCGGCGCGGCCGGCGCCGACACCCCAGCCAGCCGGGCTGTGCTGTCCGCGCTCCTGACTGAGCACTTTCCGGGCGCCCGCGTTGAGGTGGTCCATGACACGCGCATCGTCCTCGCCGCAGCAGGCCTGGATGCCGGAGTTGTGCTGGTTGCCGGCACCGGTTCGGTAGCTTGGGGCCGGAACGCAGACGGGGCGGAAGCCCGCAGCGGTGGCTATGGCTACTTGCTTGGCGACGAGGGCGGTGGCTACTCCGTGGTGCGGGACGCCGTGCGTGAAGCCCTCCGGGAGTACTATGCAGGCCTGGAACCCGGGACGCTGGTCCGCTCGCTGATGGCCGCAACGGCCAATGTGGACGCCTTGCAGCTCATGGATGCCTTCTACGCCAAGCCGGAGCCGGATCACTGGGCGACTCTCGCCCCGCTGGTCCTGGAACTCGCCGCCGAAGGCGACTCGGCAGCCATGCGGATTCAGGCGGAGGCCGCCCATCATTTGGCAAGTTTGGCCAGGCAGGTACTGGGAGAGCTCGGCCTCGAGCTGCCACTGGTCATGGCCGGCAGCTTACTGGTGAACCACAGCCAGCTCGCTGGCTCGGTTGCCCGGAAGGTCTCCTTGGAAGATCCGTCATCGATCCGGATCCTCTCCCAAGCCCCGGTCCACGGGGCGGTGGAACTGGCACGCCAACTCATAAGGGACTGATGCCCGGACAGGTGATCCGCGCAGGTAACCGGAGTAGTCTGGGTTCATGCCTTTCACGATCGGTGGTTGGTAACAATGGCGCGGTACAAGCAGCGATGGCTGCCTGTCGGCGTGATCGCCCTTGTTGTAGCGATGGCTGCCATGTTCGCCTCGGTGCAAGCGGGTGCCACCGTTTCCCTCCCGGCCAAGACCGCTGACGAAATCCTCGCGATGATTGCCCGCACAGAGGTCCGGGCGTTGTCCGGCACCGTAGAACAAACTGCTGCTTTGGGATTGCCGGAAATCCCCGTTGCGGGCCCGGGCATTGCCCCCGGGGCTGCCTCGGCGATGGAGTTGTTGACCGGCTCCCACACAGCAAGGGTTTACCTCGACGGTCCGTCCAAGGCCCGGTTGCAGATCATGGACCGCATGGCGGAGCGTGACGTGGTGATCAACGGGCGGGACGCCTGGTTCTACAACTCGGCCGACAACAGCGCCACGCGGTTAATTGCGCCGCAGCCATCTCCAGCCGAGGTCCCGTCCTTCGCGGGCCCCAGGCCGTCGCTTCCGCCCACCTCCACACCGGAACGGCCTTCACCGGACATGTCCTCACGGGATTTGCCGACGCCCGAGGCAATGGCCAGCCGTTTCCTGGCGGCAATCGACGACACCACCGAGGTGTCCGTTGGCGACTCCTCCTCGGTTGCCGGCCGAAGTGCGTACCGGATCAGCCTGCATCCCCGCAACACTGCGACCTTGGTTGAGTCGGTGGCGATCGATGTTGATGCTGACACCGGCCTGCCCCTGGGTGTCGAAGTGCGGGCCAAGGGCCAGACCGACCCCGCGTATTCACTGGGCTTCACTGAGTTGAACCTGTCCACTCCGGATTCTGCGTTGTTCGAGTTCACCCCGCCACCGGGCGCCACCGTGACGGAGAAGACACTCCCTGCCAAGCCGGTACCCACCATGGCCGCTCCCGACACACCCACACCGGAGGTCGCGCCTGAGGCTAACCGCCCACGCCCCACCGTCACTGGTGAGGGTTGGGAGTCGGTTGTAGTTTTGCCGGCAGGCTCTGCCCCGGCCGGGCTGACGTCCAACCCCCAGCTGTCCCAGGCACTGCAACCTGTCGCCGGTGGCCGTGCGTTAACGACGTCGCTGGTCAGTGTCTTGATTCTCGACGACGGCCGCGTTTACGCGGGCATGGTGCCACTGGAGCGGCTCCAGTCAGCCGCTGCCGCCCAGTGAGCGGATCCTTACCCTCCGACTTCGCCATAGAAACGCGTGGCCTGGTCAAACTCTTCGGTCACCGACCCGCCGTTGATGGAATAGACCTCGCGGTCCCCCGGGGTTCTGTCTTCGGCTTCCTTGGGCCCAACGGTTCAGGCAAAACCACCACCATCCGGGTGCTGCTGGGCTTGGCATCGGCAAGCAGTGGGGACATCCGGGTGCTCGGCCAGGAGATGCCCCAGTCTCTGGCGTCCGTCCTTCCGGACGTGGGGGCCTTGGTGGAGGGGCCGGGCTTCTATCCGTTTCTCTCCGGTACGGGCAACCTGATGCGCCTGGACACCGCCGACCGCCATGCTGCCTCGTCCACCAGACGGCAACGTGTCCACGACGCTTTGGAGCGGGTGGGGCTTGGCCACGCCGCAGGCAAGAAGGTCCGGGCATATTCGCTGGGTATGAAACAGCGCCTTGGCCTGGCCAACGCCATGCTGAGGCCACGAAAACTGCTGGTCCTCGACGAACCAACCAATGGACTGGATCCGCAGGGCACGCGTGAGGTGCGTGGCCTGGTTCGGGCCCTGGCCGCAGGCGGGACCACCGTGTTCGTTTCCAGCCACTTGCTGGCTGAGGTGGAACAGATGTGCACCCACGTGGCCGTGATGAGTGCCGGCCGTCTGGTTGCTCAAGGTCCCCTGGAAGAGCTGCGTTCCGCCGGCCAGGCCCACGTTGTGGTCCACACCCCCGACGTCGAACGTGCCGCCGGCGTCCTGGCCCGCCTGGGACTGGTTCCCGGCCAGGCTCCTGGTACCGGCAGCCCCTGGGGAACCACAGCGTTGTTGGGCACTGGGCTCAATGGACTGGAACCCGAAACGATCGTGACCGCACTGGTTGCCGAGGGTGTCCGGGTCCGCGGTTTCGCCGTGGAAAACGCGAGCCTCGAAGATCGCTTTGTGTCACTGACCGGAGAGGGGTTCGACGTTGTCGGCTGAACCTGCGGCGCCCGCTACCTCGGCCGCCGGCCGGCCCGGAGCCGGATGGGCACTGCTGGGTTCTGAGCTGTCCGTGCTGTTCCGCCGGCTCCGCACGTGGGCCATGCTGATCGCCTTGGCTGCAGTTCCCCTGCTGATTGCCGTGGCGGTGAAGTTGTCGTCCCGGCCCACGACGCCAGGGCGGGGACCGCTTTTCCTGGACCGCATCACCCAGAACGGACTCTTCGTGGCTGTGACTGCGTTAGTGGTGTGCGTTCCACTGTTCCTGCCACTGACCGTTGGCGTGGTGGCCGGAGACACCATTGCAGGAGAAGCCAACACTGGAACGTTGCGGTACCTTCTACTGGCTCCCGCAGGACGGATCCGGCTGTTGTTGGTGAAGTATGCCGGGGCCGTTGCCTTCTGTTTCGCCGCAACGGCGACTGTCGCGGCCTCCGGCGCCCTGGCCGGCGTCGTACTTTTTCCCGTGGGGCCTGTGACCCTGCTGTCCGGTGACACCATCAGCGTCGGCGAGTCGGCCATGAGATCGCTGTTGATCGCTGCCTACATCACTGTGTCGCTGCTGGGATTGTCGGCGATCGGCCTGCTCATTTCGACGTTCACGGACGTGCCGGTGGGGGCCATGGCGGCCACGATCGTCCTGTCGGTGGTCTCGCAAGTACTGGACAACCTCCCCCAACTTGAATGGCTGCACCCCTGGCTCTTCAGCCATCATTGGCTGGGTTTCGCGGATCTGCTGCGGCAGCCCATCTCCTGGACGTCGTTCGGCGACAACGCGCTTCTCCAGGCCGGGTACATGGCAGTGTGCGGCGCGCTGGCTTACGCCAAATTCTCAAACAAGGACGTCTTGTCTTAGCTTTGTCGTAGGCTCTTCCCATGGCCAGATTCTTTGACGTGCACCCGGAAGATCCACAACCACGCGCCATCGGCCAAGTGGTGAGCATGCTCCAAGGCGGCGGCTTGATCGCCTACCCCACCGACTCCTGCTACGCGCTGGGGGCCCAGATCGGCAACAGGGAAGCGCTGGACCGGATCAGGACCATCCGGCAGTTGGACGACAAACACCACTTCACCCTGGTATGCAAGGACTTTGCCCAGATGGGCCAGTTCGTGATGCTGGACAACGACATCTTCAGGAGCATCAAGGCCGTCACTCCCGGCAGCTACACCTTCATCCTCCCGGCCACGCGTGAAGTCCCCAAGCGGCTGCTCCACCCCAAGAAGAAGACCGTGGGGGTGCGCATTCCCGATCACAGGGTAGTCCAGGCGCTGTTGGCCGAACTCGGCGAGCCTTTGCTGTCCAGCACCCTGCTGCTGCCGGATGAAGAAGAACCTTTGACCCAGGGATGGGAAATCAAGGAGCTCCTGGACAACCAGGTGGATGGCGTCATCGACGCCGGCGATACTGGTTCAGAGCCCACTACCGTGATCGACTTCTCCAGCGGAGTGGCCGAGGTTGTGCGTCGCGGAATGGGCGATACTTCGCGCTTCGAATAGCCGCGCGGATGCCTGGAAGGCACGTTCAGCGGAACTGGAAACGGCAGCCTGAGTTCAAGGCCACTTGCGCAACACCCGTCATCTCCAGGGAAAGTGCGGACGGTTGCGTCATAAGGGGCTGCGGAGGATAGGCCACAAAAATGGCCAACTGTCGGTTGCCGTCGGCACTGCTGAGGGCAACGCTTCCGTAGCCTGGAACATCTCCGGCATGGCCGTAGTAGGAGCCGTTCGTACAGCGGTCGTCCCAATGGTCCAGGCCAAGGCCGTACTCGGCGAACACTGTGCCCTTCATGGCGATGAGGCTTGCCGGCGCCAACAACCGCCCCCTGAGCAAGGCGTCCTGGAAGGCGCTGATGTCCCCGATGCTGGACACCAGGCCGCCTGGTGCAACCCCTGGTGGCGCTGAGGGAAACGTCACGTCCACGGTTTCCCCGCCCTCCTGGATGTAACCGTGGACAAGGTCATCCGGCACGGTGGAGCCCGGAGCCAACAGCTGGGTTGCCCCGAGGTCCAGGGGCGTCAGGATGTCGGCCCGCAGGACGGCCTCCAACGGGGAACCACGGAGTTGCTCCACCACCCGTCCCAGCAAGGCATCGGCCTGGGCAGGCGATACGTCCGGGAGAGCTGCGGTGATTCCCAGGAGTTGGCGAGTGGTGAGGGGGCTACCCGCAGCAACGGAACCCGGCAGGTACGTGGTGACGGCGTCGTCCAGCGTCAGCAGTCCCTCATCGGCGAGCTTGAAGATGGACACTGCCAGCATGGTCCGGAGTTGCCCGCCCACAGGGAAAGTGTCGCTGGGCTGCACAGCAGTGCGCGCTTCCCGGCTCCTTACTCCCGCTGCGCTGGTCCACTCCTGCCGGCCAACTTTTGCCTTGATGAGCACCGCTGAGGCTCCTTCCTCCAGTTTCTCCCGGGAGAAGAGCTCCAAGGTGGCCCGGAGCTCCTGGAAGGCCGGCGAAACTAAGGTGGTCTCCGTGGGCAGCGCGCTTGGTGTTGGGGTGACCGCCGGCACCAAAGGAGGGGCCGTCGTCGTTGGTGCCACCGTTGCCGTCACCGGAGGCAGTGCCGGCGTAGTGGCCTGAGTCGGCAAGGGGTCCGGCGTGCGGGTGCACCCACAAAGAAGCAACCCGCACGCAAGTGCGAGGCTCGTTACCCCCTGACCTGGGCGTCGCGGCAAGCAGACTCCCGGTTTACTCCTCGGGCTTGCGGGCCCGGCTGGGTTGCACGCGCATGGGTTCACCCGGCATCTTGGGGAATTCAGGCGGGAAGGGCATCTCGCCCTGGCCGTTCTTGACGTCCCGCTCCCACCATTCGAGCAGCACATCGATATCGCCGGGGTGATCGTGCATGGATGCCCACGGGTCGCCTGTCTTCGCCAGACGGTCCGGGACTGTGGTGATGGTGTACTTCGCGGGATCTGAGCTTTCCAGCTCATCCCACGTCAGCGGGCAGGACACCTGTGCCGTGGGTACGGCGCGGGGGCTGTAAGCCCCGGCGATGGTTCGGTCCCGGTTTGCCTGGTTGAAGTCCACGAAGATCCTGGTCCCGCGTTCCTCCTTCCACCAGGCTGTAGTGACCTTGTCCGGCTGCCGTCGCTCCAACTCGCGTCCTGCGGCAATCACAGCATGGCGTACGTCGAGGAACTCATGCTTGGGGTGGATGGGCGCGTAGACATGGAGTCCCCTGTTGCCCGATGTCTTGATGAACGCCGTCAACCCGGCTTCCTCCAGCACTGACCGGAGCTCCTGCGCAGCGGGGATGGCGTCGTCGAAATCGGTGCCCGGTTGGGGATCGAGGTCGATCCTCAGTTGATCGGGGTTATCGGGATCGCCGGCACGCGAGGCCCATGGGTGAAACACCACGGTGTTCATCTGTGCTGCCCACACAGCAGCCGCAGGCTCGTCGATGACCAGCTGCGGATGGGACCGGGCACTGGGATAGGTCACCGGGACGGAACGGACGTACTCCGGCGCGCCCTTGGGCGGATTTTTCGAGAAGAACATCTCGCCCTCAATATTGCCTGAATAGCGTTGAAGGCTGACGGGCCGGCCTCCGTTGGCGGCCACAAACGCGTCTCCGACGTCGATGAGATAGTTGGCGAGGTCCAGTTTTGTCAGTCCCGCCTCGGGCCACATCACCCGGCTTGGACTGGAAATGCGGACCTCCCGGGGGCCGTCGGGACCGGGAACAGTGACAGTGGTTGCTTCGCTCGCCATGGGCACAAGCTACCCCGTAAAGGGCTTGCGCGTCAGCACCCACGGCGTTTTCGGTGCTATGGGCAATGATGGTTACATGCCCAACACTGAAACACCTGTCACCGTCACGGTTGGTGAATCCAACATTTCCGCCCTCCATATCAGGCCGGAGAGCCCGTTTGCCACGTTGGTGGTGGCGCACGGCGCCGGAGCTGGAATGGAACATCCGTTCCTGCAGGGTTTCGCCGCGGCGATGGCGGGCGAAGGAGTGGCTACCTTCCGCTTCAATTTTCCCTATCGCGAGGCAGGCCGGCGATTCCCCGACCGCCCTCCCCTGGCCATCGCCACGTGGCGCGCCGTCATGGACAAGGCCGCTGAATTAAGCGATGGTGAGCCCCTCTGGGCGGCGGGCAAGTCCTTCGGCGGTCGGATGGCGTCCATGGCAGTGGCCGACGGCATGCCTGCCAGCGGATTGGTGTACCTCGGCTACCCCCTGCATGCGCCCGGCAAGCCGGAGAAACTGCGCGACGAACACCTCTACGGAGTTACGACGCCCATGCTCTTCCTCCAAGGCACGCGGGATACGTTCGCAACACCGGAACTGTTGAAGGCCGTGGTGGGCAAGATAGGCCCGACGGCGACGCTCCAGTGGAGCGAAGGCGGTGACCATTCGTTCGCGGTCAAGGGTGTCAAACGCGGGGCGGCCGAGACCGGGGCGTCGCTGGCGCCCGTGGTGGCTGCGTTCCTGCGGGCCAACTCCTAAGCCTGTCCCCTGGGCACTACTTTGGCAGGGGCTCGTGGCGGAGGTAGGACCGGCGGAAACGACCGGTTCCGGCGGTGAGGGCACGCAGTTCAATGGCGTAGCGCACAAGTTCCTGGTCCGGCACTTCGGCAGTGATGTCCGTTCCCTCGGCGTCGGTCGCGGTAGTGCCGGTAACCCGGCCCCGCCGGCCCGAAAGATCACTCATCACGGCACCTACGTACTCGTCAGGGACACTGATAACCACCGATGAGACAGGTTCCAACAACTGGATTTTGGTGGCTGCCGCAGCTTCACGAAGGGCCAGCGCCCCGGCTGCCTGGAAGGCCGCATCCGATGAGTCCACGCTATGGGTTTTTCCGCCCACCAACGTCACTTTGATGTCCACCACCGGGAATCCTGCGGATACGCCCTTGAGCATTTGGGAACGGACGCCCTTTTCCACGCTGGTAACGAACGTTGCAGGGATCGCCCCGCCCACGATCCTGTCAGTGAAGGCGAAACCTTCACCTCTGGCGAGGGGCTCTACCTCGATGTCACAGATGGCAAACTGCCCATGGCCCCCGGATTGCTTGACGTGCCGTCCGTGTCCCACAGCTTTGCCGGCGAAAGTCTCCCTGAGCGGAGTAATAACGTCCACGGTCTGCAGTTTGACGCCCTGGCCGCGCAACCTGTCCAGGACTACCTCGGCGTGGGCTTCTCCCATGCACCAGAGGATGAGCTGGTGGGTGTCCTGGTTGCGTTCCAATCTAAGCGTCGGGTCTGCGGCCGCGACCTTCCCGATGCTTTTTGCCAGCGCGTCTTCATCACTCCGTGAAGCACCTTCGATGGCGATGGGCATCAGTGGCTCGGGCATGTTCCACGTTTCGATCAGCAGCGGCGCTTCCCTGTCGGACACGGTATCGCCGGTCTCGGCGCTGGCGAGCTTGCTGATGGCGCAAATGTCCCCGGCAATACACTGTGGAACGGCTTTCAAACTGGAGCCCACCGGCGAATAAAGGTGGGTGACGCGTTCATCGGCGTCGTGGTCCTCATGGCCCCTGTCCGCCAGTCCCCTGCCGCCCACATGGATGGCGGAATCCTCCCGCAACGTCCCGGAAAAGACACGGACCAGGCACACGCGGCCAAGGAATGGATCCACGGTGGTCCGCACCACTTCTGCGGCCAGACGCCCCGCAGGATCACATTCCAACGGTTTCATGGGCGAACCGTCCAGTTTCATCACCGCGGGGGTGATGCGTTCCACTGGCGATGGCAAGGCATCGGTCAACAAGGCCATGAGCTCGGGAAGGCCCACCCCGGTTTCCGCCGACGTCGGAATGACCGGAAAGAAGCTCCCCCTGGCCACAGCGGTTTCCAGGTCCTTGATGAGGTCTGCCAGTGGTAATTCCTCGCCACCGAGGTACCGGTCCATGAGTGTTTCGTCTTCGCTCTCGGCAATGATCCCTTCGATCAAGTTGCCCCGCGCCTCCTCACCATCCGGCATCGATGACGGATCCCCATCAGCCGGCCCATTGAGGATGCTGACCAGGCCGGTATTGCCCACCGCCGGAACGTACAAGGGGAGCACCGACTCACCAAAAGCTTCCTGGCATCGCACGACGGCGGCACTGAAGTCGCCGCGCGGATGGTCCAGTTTGCTGAGCACCACCGCCCGGGGCATGCGGACTTTCTCGCACTCGCCCCACAGCGCAATGGTGGCAGCGTCAATGCCGTCGGCAGACGAGACAACAAAAAGGGCCGCGTCGGCGGCCCTTAGACCAGCGCGCAATTCGCCGGTGAAGTCGGTGTAGCCCGGGGTGTCGATCAGGTTGACCTTGATATCACCCACCAGAATTGGCGCGACAGACATGGTCACCGAGCGTTGCTGATGGACTGCGGAAGGATCGGAATCGCTGACAGTGGTGCCTTCGCTGATGGATCCCATCCTGGTGATGGCTCCGGTGGCAGCGAGCAGCGCTTCCACGAGCATCGACTTGCCGGCTCCAGAATGCCCCACGAGTGCAACATTCCGGATTCGGGAGGGGTCCCTTGGTGCCAAGGCCGGGCCGTTGTCACTCCGTCGGGCTTCAGTCATGCCGGGCCCGGCTCCCCTTGGCGTTTCGCGCGTGCCCTTCGCGGACATGGGCACCTCCTGGTGTTGGATCCCGGCACGGAGTCCGAACACATCCTGTTCGAACGTTAAACAGGATTGGACACCCTGAGGTGACCACAGGGCAAGGGCTGGCAGCCAGCAAAACCGGCCAACCGCCGTCGGGTCCTTGGTGGCGGTAAGAACTACGAACTACAGGGCGAGCATCCCCCACAGCAACCAGGCAGATGCTGCTGCGCATCCGAGGATCACCACAGTAAACCCCGTCAACCACACGAAGGCCGGCAGGCCTGTGGTGCGGCCCAGGATGAAGGCGTCGGAGGCCCCAATCCGGTCCCGGCGGCTGGTGTGCACACTGGCCAGTTTGAAGAGGTCGCGGACACCGCCCACTGACAGGGCGACGCCAAGGGCAAGGACCACATAGTTCATTGTTGCCGGGGCAGCGAACAGGATCAGCAGCTGGGCTACCGCAGCGCTCACGACGGCCACGAGAATCCCGGTGAGGTTCCGAAGGAAAATGAGCGACACCAGCAGGATCAAGGCCCCGACGGACATCGCCGCGCCGGAACGGCCTGCCGCAAACGCGGCGATCAGCCCGAGGCCAACCACTGCTGGTGCGGGGTATCCCCAAAACCCGGACCAGGCCGCACCAAAAGCACTCCGGCCACTGCTGACAAGGCGTCCCGAATGGTCGAGCCCGATACGGAGCCCGTGCACAAAACGTCCTGTCATCAGTGCCGCATAGGCGTGGCCGAGCTCGTGGACGAACGTGACGTACAGGCCGAACCAGCGCCAGGTCACACGCGGAATGCTGAGGACAACGGCACACGCAAGGATGCCCAGCAAGGCCGGTAGTGGCACCGCAGTGGTGTGCGTTTCGGTGAAACCGCGGACCACCGCGTCCCACCACGTTTGAAAGAGGGTCATTGCGCCTTCCGGATGCCCTCCACCGACGGCCTCACAGCCGTGTCGACTGAAGGCGGGAATGCAGCCCGGCGATGAGGATCTCAAGGCCAAAGTCGAAAGCTGCCTCGCCACGCTCCACAGCAGGTCCAGCCTGTGCCAGGGCATTGGTCAGGGCCGGGTACCCGTGCGCAGGTGGAGCCCAGACGACGTCCGGCGCTGCCAGGTCCAAGGCGAAACCCAGGGCGAAGCTGTCAATGGTGGAAATCGCTGACATCACGTCCCGGCCCCGGAACCCGGCGGCTCCAAGGGCAACCGCAAGGTTCTCGTAGAGGGCCATCACTTTATCGTCTTGAACTGTTTGGAGCACCAGCAGCGGTGCGAGTTTCGGATGACGGGCGAAGGCATCGCGATAACTCCGGACAATGGCGCGAAGGGACGCCTCCCAGTCCTGCTCGTCCTCCAGGACATAAGGACTCTCACCGATGATCCTGCCACGCATCAGCTCAAGGATTTCCTCCCGTCCGCTCACATGGTTGTAGATGGAGGACTGGCTGACGCCGATCCGCTTGGCCAGTTTGGGCAGGCTGAAGTCCCCGGCTTCGTCCACCAACTCCAGGGCTGCGGTGACGAGGGCATCGATGGATATCAGTGGGACCAGCGGGCGTGCCATACGGGTGTCTCCATTCAAGGTTGTTGTTACGACTCTAGCCAGAACTTTGCACCGAGGTATTGTGCTCTGGATCACCAGGCCCTACGCTAAACGAAAGCCTTTCGCTTAATGACTTTCACTCCTTGAACATTCCTTCCCCCCAATACCCCTGAGGATCCCCATGTCTGACCTCGAAACCCGACCTCCAGCAGCAAATGCCGGAAATGGGCTCAAACGGAATGCCATCGGCACCGGCGGCATCGCCTTCCTGGTGATCTCCGCAGCAGCCCCCCTGACAGTGATGGCCGGCGTAGCCCCTGTGGCTATCGGCATCGGGGGCATTGGCGCCCCCATGGGATACGTCATTGCCGGGGCAGTCCTGCTGGTTTTCGCCATTTCCTTCATGGCCATGACCAAACACGTCAAAGCTGCCGGCGGTTTCTATACGTACATCAGCCTTGCCATGGGCAGGACAGTCGGGCTGGCCGCGGCCATCCTGGCGATTGTGTCCTACAACTGCCTGCAGATCGGCGTCTACGGTTTGTTCGCCGTCCAAACCCAGGCCATGCTCCGCTCGCTCGTTGGCCTGGACGTGCCATGGCCCGTTGTGGCGTTGGTTGCCATCGCTGCCGTCTGGCTACTTGGATTCCGCGGCATTGACGTCGGCGCCAAGGTCCTCGGAGTCCTGCTCATCGCCGAAACCGCCATCCTGGGGATCATGGGCGCAGCGATCCTTGCCCGCGGCGGAGCTGCCGGCATCAGTTTCGCCTCCTTCTCCCCCGAGCACGCTTTCACGCCGGGTGTCCTGGCGATTCTGGCTATTTGCTTCGCGGCATTCATGGGCTTCGAATCCACCGTGCTGTATAGGCGCGAGGCCCGCAACCCGGACAAGTCCGTCCCGCGTGCAACGTACATCGCCGTTGGATTCATGTCCGTGTTTTATGCCTTCATTGTCTGGACAGTCATTCAGGCCTTCGGCGACGGGAACGTGGTCACCGCAGCCGGTGAACTGGCCGACGGAATGTTCTTCGCCACCATCAACCAGTACGTGGGGCCGTGGGCCGAGGTGGTGATGTACGTCCTGATCGTGACCAGCGTCTATGCATCACAACTGGCTTTCCACAACGCCATCAACCGCTACGTCTACATGCTCGCTGAAGACGGTGTGCTCCCGGCGTTCCTGGGCAGGACCCACCCCAGGTACAAGTCCCCGCACCGTGCCGGCCAGATCCAGACCATCCTGGCCGCCGTCGTCATCATCATTTGTGCGATCGCCGGCGCCGACCCATACAAGCAGCTCCTGATCTGGGTGAACACTCCGGGGATCGTCGGAATCGTTGCCTTGCAGGGCCTGGTGTCCGTGGCCGCCTTCATCTATCTGCGCCGCCATCCGGCGGCCGTGACCAACCGTTTCCTCATTCCAGTGAGCGTGGCCTCGGCCATCCTGTTGTTCGGGGTGGTGGCGTTGATCGCCATCAACATCGAACTCCTCACGTTTGCCGATCCCCTCACCAACACCGCGCTCCTCCTGGTCGCACCAGTTGTTTTCCTGGCAGGCCTGCTGATTGCACGACGCCTGCGCACCACCCGCCCTGACGTCTTTGCCCGGATTGGAAGCTTCGAAAAACATGACTCCTGACCTCATCGTCCTTGCCGACACCATCCACACCATGGACGGCCACCGCGGCGATTCCCACCAGGCCGTAGCCGTGCGCGACGGAGTGATTACCGCCATCGGAAGCCGGGTTGAAGCGCAGGACTGGGCGCACGCGGGCACCCGCGTGGTTGACCTTGGCAACGCGACGCTGACTCCGGGCCTGGTGGACTGCCACATCCATCCGGTGTTCGGGCTGGACCTGACCATCGGTGTTGACCTGTCCAGTGCTGCCACTGTGGAGGAAGTCCGCGCCCTGCTCCAGCCGGAATCAGAGAACGACGGCGGCTGGTTGCGTGGCTGGGGACTGAACCCCAACGCCTTTGGCGCAGTTCCGTTGCACCGGAGCGTTCTGGATGCTGTCAGCGGTGACAAGCCCGCGCTGATCCGGTTGTTCGACGGTCATTCAGCCCTCGCCAACAGCCGGGCGCTGGACCTGGCGGGCATCCGAGGCAGGCATGAATTCGAGCAGGCTTCCGAGGTGGTGTGCGATGCCGACGGCGTTCCGACCGGCCTCCTCCTTGAAGCAGCCGCCATGGAGCTTGTCCAACGGCACATCCCCCAGGAAACGTTCGACGAACGGAAAGCCAGGCTCGCTGCCTTGCTGGAGGACTTTGCCCGAGCAGGATTGACCGGCGGCCACATCATGGACCACAGCGACGAATCCGCCCGCCTTTTCCGGGCTTTGGAGATCGACGGCGGGCTGCCGCTGCGCCTGCGGAGCGCCCCGTGGTGCATGCCCGGCACCGATGAATCCGATTGGAAGGAACTGGCCCGCACCGTGGGGACCGGTGGGCGACGATGGTCTGTTGAGGCCATCAAACTGTTCGTCGACGGAACCGTGGACAACGGAACCGCCTGGCTTTACGAACCCGACGCTTACGGCCAATCCACTGCGCCGTTCTGGCCACGGCCGGAGGAATACTCGGCCGCGGTCCGATACTTCGCCTCCCGGGGCATCCCGACGGCGACGCATGCGATCGGTGATGCGGGCGTGGAACACGTGTTGAATGCGCTGGAGTCATTGCCCGGCGCGGTGCCGGCTGATGTCCTGCGCCGGACCGTCCACCGCATTGAACACATCGAGACAGTTCCGGACGGGCTCGTGGAGCGCTTCAGGAGTGCGGGTGTAGTGGCCAGTATGCAACCAACGCACTGCACCCATTATTCAGCGGCGGACCACAGCGACAACTGGTCCACCCGGTTGGGCGCCGAGAGAGCGGACCGGGCCTGGCGCTGCAGGGACCTCCGCGAGGCGGGAGTGACACTGGGCATCGGCTCGGACTGGCCGATCGCACCGTTTGAGCCCCTTCCCATCATCGCGGATGCGCAACTGCGCCGGCGATCCGGACATCCCGAGCAAGAGCCCATCGCGCCGGCGCAAGGTCTCACCGCATACCAGGCACTGGAGGGCTACACCTCGCATGCTGCAAAAGCGGCAGGCCTCTGGGATGCCTCCGGTTCCATCTCGGTGGGCAAACGGGCAGACTTCACGGCTTTCGAACTCGACCCCCTGACCACCGACCCCGACGAGTTGGCTGCCAGTGCGGTCCTGGGAACATTCGTCGACGGTGAGATCCAGTTCATGCTGGAGCGCCTCGCCTAGCTGGAGTGGCCGGACTGCATCCTGCTCTTGGTCCTGGCGGTGGCCGGCGCAGTCCACGGGTCTTCGGGCCAGGGATGCTTGGGGTAGCGCCCACGCATCTCGGCCCGGACCTGGGAATAGGGACCGGACCAGAAGGAAGCGAGATCGTCAGTGACGGCCAATGGCCTGCCTGCCGGAGACAGCAAGTGGAACAGCACAGGGACCCTGCCGTCGACGAGCAGTGGCGTGCGGTCCCAGCCGAAGCATTCCTGGAGTTTGACCGCCACCACCGGCCTGCCGCCGTCGTGCTCTTCCGGGCCTTTCTCCGACACCTCCGGATAATCGATCCTGACCCGCGAACCGCTGGGAACGTGCAGACGCTCGGGAGCAAGGCTGTCCAGGCGGGATGCTTCCGGCCATGGCAGCAGCCGACGCAAGGGCTCCGCAAGGTTGATCGACTTAACAGGCGTCCCGGTAGCCATCTGTTCCAGCTCCGGGGTCAACCAGTCCTCGAGTCGGGCCAGCAGTCTGGCTTCACGGACGTCGGGCCATGGCGCACCGAGCTCGTGGTGCAGCAACGCGAGCCGCCTCCGCAGGGTGTCGGCTGCTGTTGACCACCCGATCATGGACAACCCGGTTTTTGCCAAGGCCTCACCCACCGCATGGCGTCCGGCTTCTGCGCTGGGGCGCACAGGCGTGGAGGACAAGACGATCGCTCCCAACCGACGTTCCAGGCGGGCGGTCACCTTCCCGTGGTCAAACTTCGCCTGCACGTTGGTGACCATGAGATCGGGGGCAGCAGCGTGGGCAAGTTCCGCGGACAACGGCGCCGCTGAGCGGATCAGCGCGCCCGTTCCCGCAGCGTCGCGGCCCTGTGCCCGCGACACTTCGGACACTGCCAGCCACTCATGCCCGGACAACGGACTTCCGGCAGGAAGCCCGGCCCTTGTCCCGGAGGACAACAGGTATGTGGATCCACCTCCGGGAACGCGACGCCCCACACGGTCCGGGAAAGCCAACGCCACCACGAAGCCGGGCGTTTCCCTGGCGGAAACGTCCGCTGGGAGTCGTGAAGGCACGACGCCGGACGCCTCCTGCCGGGCCATCGACTCCATCCGCTTGGCCTCCTCCGCGAAACGTCGCGCGGCGGGATCGGAACCGGACCTCAGCGACGTCAGCAAGGCGGTGAGGTCCGCACCGGGTGCGCGCTGGTCACCAGCCACGAGTGCTACGGTTTCCGCCGCTGCCCGCGTGCCGACCACTGCGGCTCCATCCAGCAAGGCCCGGGCCAGGCGGGGATCGGCCGGAATGCGTGCCAGTGACTTGCCCAGCGCGGTGACGGATCCGTCCCCGGCCACTGCACCCAGTTCCCGGAGGACTTCCACAGCCTCGTCCATGGCTCCTGAAGGTGGAGCGTCAGGCAGCTGCAAGCCCAGGCCTCCCGGAGCGCCCCAGCAGGCGAGGACCAGTGCGGCTCCCGTGAGGTCGGCTACCGAAATCTCGGGTGTTTGGTGGGCCGGGGCCGCTGCGAAAGACTGGTGGTCGTAACAACGGACCACCGCGCCTGGCCCTTGCCGTGCCGCGCGTCCGGCACGCTGGTCGGCCGAAGCCCGTGAGCAGGAGACGGTCACCAAGCCCGACATGCCACGCCCCGAGTCCCTCCGCGGTTCCCTGGCCAAACCCGAATCAATAACGAGCCGCACGCCGGGAACGGTGAGGGATGACTCAGCCAGCGAGGTCGACACAATGATCCGCGGCGGGCCGCCGGGCTCACGCCCGGACACAGCCCGATCCTGGGCGTCGGGACCGATCTGGCCGTGCAACTCAAGTACCTCCACGTTCCGGGGAACCTGGGCGCGAAGGCGATGTGCGACGTCGGACACTTCACGGGCGCCCGGCAGGAAGACCAGAGCATCAACTTCAGGGTTGGCGGCCAAAGCCAGTCCGTGGGCGGCCGCGGCGGTACGGGCCACGTGATCCAGGAACGTGCGGGCCACTCCCCGTTCGTTGAGGCGGTGCTCACCGGAGGGGGCCCACTGAACCTCCAGCGGGTACAGCGCAGAAGGGCAGTCAACCACGGGAGCCGGGCCGCCGTCGTCGTGAGCTGTCCCGCTTTGCTTCAGGAGGGCTGCAAAACGCGGGGCGTCGAGGGTTGCCGACATTGCAATCAACGTCAGGTCGCCACGGAGCTCACGGACCTCGGCAAGCATGCCAATCAACAGATCGGTATCAAGCGCGCGTTCGTGCACCTCATCCAGGACCACGGCGTGAACGTCCTCCAGTCCGGGATCGCTGAGGAGACGGCGGAGGAGAATGCCGGGCGTGACGAATTCCACCACCGTATCCTTGCCGGCCTTGCTCTCCCCGCGCACGGTGTAACCCACTTTGCCGCCCAAGCGGCTGCCGTCCAATGCCGCCAGCCGGCGTGCAGCCGAACGCGCAGCAACACGCCGTGGTTGGGTGACGACGATACGTGGCTGGCCGGATTGCCGTTCGGCCAGCAGGTTGGCCAGCAGCGGAGGCACGAGCGTGGTCTTGCCCGTGCCGGGCGGCGCCTGTACGACTGCCACGCCGCCATCGCCCTGGCGTTCCAGCGCCGCGGTCAGGTCCGCGAGGGATTGAGCAAAGACCAGCCCCCTACCGATGGTGTCCAGTCTGAAAGTCACCAGACCATTGTCCCTGTTCGGTGGTACGGAAAGGCCACGCCGGTGTGAACCCGGCGTGGCCTTTCCTCTCGTGCAGTGTTTCTAGCCGATGGTGGAAGCGTCGATGACAAAGCGGTAGCGGACGTCGGAGGCGAGCACGCGCTCGTACGCCTCGTTGATCTTGCTGGCCGGGATGACCTCGATTTCGGCGCCAAGGGCATGTTCGGCGCAGAAGATCAGCATTTCCTGCGTTTCCCGGATGCCGCCAATGGCGGAACCAGCGAACCGGCGACGACCTGTGATCAGCGAGAACACGTTCACCGGCAGCGGTTCGGCCGGGGCGCCAACGTTGACCAATGTGCCATCAAGTGTCAGCAACTGAAGGTACGCGCTGATATCGATCGAAGCGCTGACCGTGTTGATGATGAGGTCGAAGGTGCCGCCGAGTTGCTCGAATGTGGCGGGATCACTGGTGGCGTAGTAGTGGTCCGCGCCAAGCCCGAGCCCGTCCTCCATCTTCTTCAATGACTGCGAAAGGACCGTGACCTCAGCGCCCATGGCATGGGCGATCTTGACGGCCATGTGGCCGAGTCCGCCGAGCCCGACAACCGCAACCTTCTTGCCGGGACCGGCGCCCCAGTGGTGCAGGGGCGAGTAGGTGGTGATGCCTGCGCAGAGCAGCGGAGCAGCAACGTCCAGTTCCAGGCCCTCCGGAATGGTGACGACGAAGTCCTCATTCACCACCACATGGCTGGAATATCCGCCTTGGGTGATGGTGCCGTCGCGGTCAACGGCACCATAGGTGCCCACGTTTCCCTTGAGGCAGTATTGTTCTTCTCCGGCCAGGCAGTTCCGGCACTCCTTGCACGAGTTGACCATGCAGCCGACGCCAACGCGGTCGCCCACCTTGTGCTTGGTCACATCGGAGCCAACCTCGGTGACGATGCCGGCGATTTCGTGACCGGGGGCCAGAGGATACTGCTGCGGCCCCCAATCACCGCGGACCGTGTGGATATCGGAATGGCAGATGCCGGCGAACTTGATGTCAATGTGGACGTCGTTCGGGCCGACCTCGCGACGTTCGATGGTGGTCAGGGTCAGGTCGCCCGTAGCCGAGGGGGCAGCGTAAGCGTTAGCGGTAGGCATGTTTCTCCTGCGTTGTGAACGTTGGTGGATATTTCCATCTAACCTTGTTTCCCTGGACGCAAGGAGTTACTGCTGTAAGGGGTAATGACAGGGACTCCCTTAGCTGGACAAAAGCCATACCGTTGAAACCATGGACAACCGGACTGAGACGCGTGACTTTCTTTCCACCCGAAGGGCGAAAATCACGCCGGAGCAAGCGGGACTGGCAGCTTATGGCGGCAACCGTCGGGTCCCCGGACTTCGACGCGGCGAAGTGGCCATGTTGGCAGGCATGAGTGTTGAGTATTACACCCGGCTGGAACGGGGAAACCTCTCCGGGGTCTCTGAAAGTGTGCTGGACTCGCTGGCCAACGCCCTGCAGCTGGACGACGCCGAACGCGCCCATCTGTATGACCTCGCCCGCGCGGCAAGCGATGGCGGCAAGTTCCGGCGTCGTCCTGTCCGGAAGCAGGCCATCCGGCCGGGGGTGCAACTCACGCTGGATGCGATCACCGGCTCGCCGGCTTTCATCCGCAACGGCAGGTTGGACCTTCTGGCAACGAACGCCTTGGGTCGGGCCCTGTACGCAGACATTTACGACAGCCCATCCGGACCGCCCAACCATGCACGTTTCCTCTTCCTTGATCCCCGCAGCCACGATTTCTACACGGACTGGGAACGCGCCGCCAACGACACCGTGGCCATCATGCGAACGGGGCCGGCCGTGATCCCTATGACCGAGGGCTCAGCGACCTTGTGGGCGAGCTGTCCACCCGCAGCGAGGAATTCCGTGTCCGCTGGGCATCCCACAATGTCCGCCAGCATTTCACCGGGAAGAAACAGTTCCGGCACCGGATAGTCGGTGACCTGCACTTGCTCTACGAGGCCCTGGAATTATCCGCTGACGCCGGTTTGACCTTGACCGTCTACAACGCCGAGCCCGGTACGGGCACTGCGGACGCCCTTCAATTACTCGCAAGCTGGGCTGCGACCACTCCCGCGTCGGCCGCGGACTCAGAGCCCATCCGTCACCATCATTGAGACCTTCATCAAGGAGTTCATGGATATCCCGCCCAAGACCACCAGCACCAAAGGGCCTGCGGAGCTCTTCACCGGCGAGGTCTATTTTGACGTCCTCGCCAAGGGCGAAGAGCCATCGCAGTTAAGGATGAACATCGTCAGGTTCGCGCCGTGTTCCCGGACAGCGTGGCACACCCACGCGGGGGGCAAAACCGTCTACACGCCCCTGGCGAGTGGCACTGGCATGGCGCTGCCCCGGATCACTTCATGGGTCATTTGGCTAGGTGGGAAACCGCCGGCGCCACCGGTGGCTCAGAGACGGCGTGGGGAGAGTTGGTCACCGATGAGGAGTACGGCTACCCGGAGTGATCGACCTTGATTGTTTGCGTCTGACGCATTGACCGGAGTGGGAGGGGCCGCAAATAATGAGGGAAGCGCTTTCCAACACCTGTCACCGCGGAGCCTACGACGTGAATCCCCAGCACCACCTCAATTTTGACTACTCTCCTTGGACGTTTTGGAGTTCTGCCTCGGAGGCGGAACGGGACGCGCAGCACGAATACCAAAATGGCTTCGCGGCACGCGATGGCGTCACCATAGGTGAGCGGGCTTTCCTGTCTCCGATGGCCAGTATTGACCCCGACTCACTGTCCATTGGCGCAGACTCCTTCATAGCCGCCCACGCCTACGTCACGGGTACCGTCACCATTGGTGACGATTGCACGGTTAACGCCTTTACCGTGGTTCGAGGCGACATCACCATGGGCGACGGCGTGAGGATCGGCGCCCACACCTCCATCCTCGGCTTCAACCACTCCATGGATCCCGCCGAACCCGTTTTTAGACAGCCGTTGACCAGCACAGGCATCCGCATCGGAGACGACGTCTGGATTGGGTCCAACGTGGTGGTCCTTGACGGAGTCACAGTTGGCTCGCATGCAGTTCTGGCCGCGGGCGCCGTGGTCACCAAGGATGTTCCCGAATGGTGCATCGTGGGCGGAAACCCTGCCCGCAGGATCCGCGACAGGCGGGATGCCGCTCCGGCCAGGACGTTGGGGGATCTGACCGCGGCCGACGGCGGGCTGTTGGCAGAGTTGAGAGCCTTCGCCGATGCGGCACGCACCGATGCTCCGCTGATTCTTTCAAGGAGTTGGACCTCCGCCGATGGCGGCTGCTATGTGGACCGTCCTGGCACATCGCCGACCGTCAGGGCGCACTGCGATGCCATTGAAATCGCGGACCTCCTGTTGGGTTCCGTCCCACCGCAGCTCACCCGGGCGGATCACATCGAGCAGCTCCAGGCACTCCAGGATCCGACCTCCGGGCTGGTGCCGGAGTTGGGCTCCGACACCATTGCTCCGCTGGTCTTTGGCGAGGGACCAGCCACCTATCATGTCCTCTCGGCAGGCTATGCCCTGGATCTACTGGGGAGCCGGTTCCGCCATCCGGTGTACTGCATCGCCGACATGGACCCGGCAATGCTGATTTCTTACTTGGACGCGCTGCCGTGGCGAAAGGAAGCCTGGGGATCAGGTGCTTGGGTGGACGCATGGGGCACTGCCGCTTACTGGAACCTTGCGCAGAATCATCCCAACTCCGTGGGTTCGTTGGAGGCGCTGTTCGGCTGGCTGCTGACGCACGTCAATCCGTTGGCTGGAACGTGGGGTACGCCCACGACAGATACCCGGATGAAGGTCGTCAATGGGTATTACCGCCTGACTCGTGGCACTTTTGCGCAGTTCGGGGTACCGGTCCCCCACGTTGAACGCCTCGTGGACACTGTCATGGAGCACTCCTCGGATCCGCGCTATTTCTCCCCCGGGCGGCAGAATGCCTGCAACGTCCTGGACGTCGTCCATCCTTTGTGGCTGGCGTCCAAGCAGACCTCATATCGCCGGGCAGAGATCAACAGCTGGGCCGGAGCCCAGCTGAAGCAGGCCTTGGGCCGGTGGCATCCGGGCCAAGGAATGGCTTTCAGCGCTGCGGAGGAGAGCGGAGACCACCATCTCCCAACACTTCAAGGAACGGAGATGTGGCTGGCCATCATCTGGTACCTCGCCGACATCCTGGACAGCGCCGAAGCACTGGGATACAAGCCCCGCGGCGTCCACCGGCCCGAACCCGCGTGGTCGCTGCCTGGTCTGTAGCTTTCCGCACATCACCATGTCGGCTGATTCCCTTCCAACGCTCTCACTTGATGCCGAAAGCACGTGGCGACAACGACCGGCGCAATAATGTCAGAGCCCCCTGACATGCTGTTTTTATGGAAAAACCAGGGCAGTCGACAGCACTCAGGGCGCAATTTTCCCCTGCTGTGGTTGCCCTGACCGCTGTCCGGTCACGACGCGTCTTGAGCATGCCGGACGTGCTGAAGGCCGGGTTCAAGGATTCGACGGCGACCGTCACCTGGATTGGCCACTTCCACGGCGCCGGGCTGCCCAACGGTCAGACGAAGTCCGCCCGGGCTTCATCGCTCACCGGCCTCGCCCCGGCCGGCGTTTCGGCCCAAAGTCCAAGATCAATCCCGACCGTCCCGCCAGTCCAACGTCGCGACACCCAGCGCCCTGATCCCAAGGCGGCCGGCAGCCGGGACCTGGCGGCGTTCCTTGACGACAGCGCGGCACTTCTGGACTCCGCGCGCGTGTCCGCTGCCGGTGAGGCGCGGCTGTTTGGGTTTGTTGAAGCGGCTGATTTTGCCGGCGAGGTCGAGGAGATCGCCCGGTCGGTGGAGTACTTGCAGGTGGTCGCGGCGCAGGCTGTGGAACGGACCCGGACCGAAGCCCAGCAAACCAAGCCCGGACCCTCGGCAGCAGCACCGCAATGGCGGACCGGCTGGACGGAACCAGCCACGGACGCAACAGTGCCGGGCGCAACGGTTCCAGGAGCGGCCAGTGTTCTGGATGACGGGTACCGGAACGCGGCCCAGTTCCTGCGCGCACGGTTGCGGATCGGCATTGGAGAAGCCAAGCGCCGGCTCGCCCTCGCACCCGACGTCCTCCCCCAAACCGGGATGGCCGGGCAGAACATCCCGGCCCGCCACGAAATACTTGCGCAAGCCCTCACCACCGGGGACCTGCCTTCCCGTTCGGCCTCGATCATCAGCACCGCCCTGGACAAAGTCCGGCACCTCACCGACGAGGACACCCTCACCCGGATGGAACACGCCCTCACCACCACCGCGGTCGAAACCGACCCGGACTTCGTCACCACAATGGCCAAACGCTGGATCGACGCCATCGACCACGACGGCCCCGAACCCACCGAAGAAATCCTCCGCCAACTCCAAGGCGTGTTCCTCCGCCGCCGACGCCGCCACGGCCTCCACCACCTCGAAATCTTCGCCACCGACGAACAATACGAAATCCTCACCACCGCCATGAACGTCGCCACCAACCCCCGCCTCACCACCCCCGGCACCGAAGCCAGCCCGGACCTGGACCGGCGCAGCCGCCCACAGAAACTCCTCAACGGCCTCACCAGCGCCTGCAGCCTCGCCATGCGCACCGAAAAACTACCCGCCAACGGCGGCCTCCCACCCCAACTCACCGTCACCATCGGATACCAAGAACTCCTCGAACAAGTCCACAACCACCACCACAACCCCGGCACCGGCACCGGCACAGTAGCTGGGATAGGGACAGGCACCGCGACCTTCACCGGCCCGATGCACCCGAACACCATCCGCAAAATCGCCTGCGACGCCGACATCCTCCCCGTCCTGCTCGGCAGCGACTCCCGCATCCTGGACATCGGCCGCACCACCCGGATCTTCCCACCCCACATCCGCAAAGCCATCACCGCCCGCGACCAAGGATGCGCCTTCCCCGACTGCACCATGCCCGCACCCTGGTGCGAAGCCCACCACACCACCTACTGGTCCAACGGCGGCACCACCTCAACAGACAACGGCACCCTGCTCTGCAGCCACCACCACCTCATCCACAAAGAACAATGGCGCATCGACATCAAAACCGGCATCCCCTGGTTCATCCCCCCACCCCACATCGACCCACACCAAACACCCCGACGCAACCACCACCACACCCCCCACAGAACATAGGAAAGCGTCCGCAGAACAACAACACGCCCAACCGTGAAGCCGGGTCACGCCCAGCACCGTCCCAATAACAGGGCGACCCGTCCAGCAAAACGGTGCGCGGTCGGAGCGGGCCTGATGCTGGACGACGCCTGATGCTGGACGACGCCTGATGCTGGGCGCGTCCTGACGCTGAGCGAGCGTAATGCGTTCGAGCACAGCTCAAGTGCGTCCAGCAAGGTACGGACCAGACCGCAAGGGATCCCCCGGATATCGCCCGGGGGATCCCTTGCTTCAGCCGATCAGCTGGTCAGCTTGGCAGTGTCAGCGGCCGCCTCCCCCAATGACTCCAGCCTCCACGGCTTTGGTCACGGCGTCTGCCTCTGCCTGGGTCAGTTTGCCGTCCGTGACCGCCTTGTCCAACTTGGATTTCAGTGCAGCGGAGCGTTCCGCTTGGCCCGCGGCCCGGATTTCTTCCAGTGCCGTGGTGACCTTGGCTTCGTCGACGCCCAGGGCGGCAGCAAGAGATTTCGCCAGTGCCGCGTCCTGCTCCGTCCGGTCCGGCTTGGTTCCTTCGGCTCCGTCTGTTCTTTCAGCAGGCGGCGTGGTGGGTTTGTTGGCCTCACGGAATGCCTTCAAAGCTTCGGTGACCTTAGCCTCATCCACACCGAGCTTGGTTGCCAGGTCAGCGGCTATCTGTCCCCGATCGTGTCCGTGTCCGCCTGGCTTTCCGCCCCGGTCTGAAGGGGTGGTTGCTTCCGCTGACGACGTGCCGTTTGGGGACGCCGTGGCGCTCGGCGTCGGCGTGGTGGCCGCCGTCGCGATACTCGTCGCGCCCAAGCCTGCGCCCAATGCCAGTGCTCCGGCTGCTACGCCCAGCGTGATTCTCTTGACTTTAGACATGTGCCTCTCCTCAATGAGCCGTCGGTACGGCTGGTGTCTGAGGGACGGTCAAAGGTTCCGTCCTCCTTAACACGATGAGAGACCCACCACAGCCCCGGCTGTTCCGAACCTGTCATTCGGCTGTGAAAGTGAACCGGAGCCTGTGGGTGGATGTCAGCGGACTCGGTCCAGCGCCTCCAACAGCCTCTTGACCGATCCACCCAAATTCCACTCCGTCGCCAGCTGTTCCAGTTCCGTGCGCGCGTCTCCGGTGACGGGACGCAGCTCGGCACCTGCTTCATCAAGCGTCGGCACTTCCAAGTCCCGCACCACATTTACGACCGTAGGCGCCACGTTGAGGTAGTCAGCCGCCGCGGACAGCTTGGCGCGCACAGAAGCCGACAACCCGCCGTCGGGAGCTTCCGCCGCCTCAAGCAGCCCCTTCAATGACCCGTGTTCGCCAAGCAATGACGCCGCCGTCTTTTCTCCGATGCCGGCAACGCCGGGTAGTCCGTCGGAGGCATCGCCCCGGAGTGTTGCGAAGTCGGCATATTGCTGGGGCAGCACACGGTACTTGCCCACCACAACGACGTCGGTGAGGACTTCCAGGTTCTTCATTCCACGTGCTGTGTAAATGACGCGGACTCCACGGTCATCATCGACGAGCTGGAACAGGTCGCGGTCGCCCGTGACCACATCCGTCGGCATCCGGGACTGGCTCGCGTAGGTCCCTATGACGTCATCCGCTTCATGGGCGTCAACGCCCACCACAGCGATCCCCGCGAGGTCCAGTACTCGCCGGATCATGGGAATCTGCGCCTCAAGAGGGTCGGGGACAACCTCCACATCCGGACCAGTTGGAACCATCTCCGCGACCCGGTGCGACTTGTAGCTGGGAATCAGGTCCACGCGCCATTGCGGGCGCCAATCGTTGTCCCAGCAGGCGACCAAGTGCGTGGCTTCGTAGTCGGTGGTGAGTCGGGCGATCATATCCATGAGCCCCCGCACCGCGTTCACAGGTGTGCCATCGGATCGGCGGATGGAATCGGGCACGCCGTAGAAGGCGCGGAAGTACAAAGAGGCAGTGTCCAAAAGCATCAGTCGCGGCATACCTGATCCTGACACGTCCACAGCCCTTTGGGCAGGAAGCTCCGGCAGATTCGGTGGTGGGTCACTGCGAACACTTGAAGCCTGCTGTGAGCGGCATTACTATTGTGTGAGCGATAATAGAACAAGCTGTTCTATTATCGAACACCTTGATTGATGGCCCACAAAGAAGTGAGGAAAGCCCGTGCAGTTCCACCACCACGGATACGTATCCGGTGACCCGCGAGTTGAACCGGCCGCCGGCGTCGGCATCAACCGCCCCGCCGAGCTGCCCGACGAAGTTGACGTTCTCATTGTGGGCACCGGCCCGGCCGGAATGTTGACCGCGGCGCAACTGTCCCAGTTTCCTGACATCACAACCCGCATTGTGGAGCGTCGCCCCGGACGGCTCGCCATCGGCCAGGCCGACGGCATTCAGGCCCGCAGCGTCGAAACTTTCCAGGCATTCGGGTTTGCCGAACGAATCATCGCGGAGGCCTACCGCATCACCGAGATGGCCTTCTGGAAGCCGGACCCGGCCGACCACTCCCGCATTGTCCGGGCCGCCCGGGCTGTGGACGATCCCGCGGGGATCAGTGAGTTCCCGCACCTGATTGTGAACCAGGCCCGCGTGCTGGACTACTTTGCCGAGTTCATGGCCAACTCCCCCACGCGGATGACGCCGGACTACGGCTACGAATTCCAAGGCCTCGAAGTCACCGAAGACGGCGACTACCCTGTCACCGTCACACTGGCCCATACGTCCGGTCCCAAGGAAGGCCGGGAGCGCACTGTCCGGGCAAAATATGTGGTGGGGGCTGACGGTGCCCGCAGCAAAGTTCGCGAGTCCATCGGTTGCCACCTTGCCGGCGATCAGGCCAACCACGCCTGGGGTGTCATGGACGTCCTCGCCGTCACCGATTTCCCGGACATCCGCACCAAGTGCGCCATCCAGTCCGGCGCCGGTGGCAGCATCCTGTTGATCCCCCGCGAAGGTGGCCACCTGTTCCGCATGTACGTGGACTTGGGTGAAGTTAATCCCAACGACAAAGGCGCCGTGCGGAAAACCACCATCGAGCAAATCATCGGCAAGGCCAACGACATTCTCCACCCCTACACCCTGGATGTCCGCAATGTCGCCTGGCACAGCGTCTACGAGGTAGCACACCGGCTCACAGACAGGTTCGACGACGTTCTGCCGGAGGACCGCGGTACCCGCACGCCACGGGTGTTCATCACCGGCGACGCCTGCCACACCCACAGCGCGAAAGCCGGCCAAGGCATGAACGTCTCCATGCAGGATGGCTTTAACATTGGCTGGAAGCTCGGCCACGTCCTGGAAGGCCGCAGCCCCGAAAGCCTACTGGACAGCTACTCGGCCGAACGCCAGGTGGTGGCCAAGAACCTGATCGATTTCGACAAGCAATGGTCCACACTGATGGCCAAGAAACCAGAAGAATTCGAAGACCCCGCCGAACTGGAGACCTTCTACACCAGCACCGCAGAATTCCCGGCTGGCTTCATGACCCAATATGCCCCGTCCATGCTGGTTGCCGAGGCACAGCACCAGGAGCTCGCCACCGGCTTCCCCGTCGGTAAACGCTTCAAATCGGCACCCGTCCTCCGTGTCTGCGACACCAACCCCATGCACCTTGGCCATCACGCCAAAGCAGATGGCCGTTGGCGCATCTACGTCTTTGCCGATACTGCCCAAGCGGGCAGCCCAGGTCCGGTAGCCGACTTCGCCGAGTGGATCGCGAACTCACCGGAATCGCCGCTGGCCGCGACGCCGTCGGACGCTGACCGCGACGCCTGGTTCGATGTGAAGGTGATCTACCAACACGACCACACCAACGTGGACATCAACGCCGTACCCGAGGCCTTCAAACCCACGGTAGGACCCTTCAAGCTCACCTACCTTGAAAAAGTGTTCGGTACCGACCCCAACAACGACATCTTCGACCTGCGCGGACTCAGCCGGGACGGCGTCGTTGTGGTGGTCCGCCCGGACCAGTACGTCGCCAATGTGCTGCCCCTGACCGCGACGGCCGAACTTGGCCGGTTTTTCGCGCCGCTGTTGGCTTCACACCCGGGCGCTGGACTCGTCCAGGCGTAGAAGCTTCAACGCTGGAAAACTGCCGGTGGACTCGACAGCCACCGGCAGTTTCTCCGTGGTCTGGCATTCGCGGTGGCTTCGGCGTAGAACGGCTCTATGGGCGATCAGTATGGGTTGCAGGCGGACGTGGCCGCCCAAAAGGCCCTCGGTCGATGGTGCAGGTGGGCAAGGTGAACGAGGAAGCCCGCAAGATTCAACGTGTCTACCTCACGCTGACGCTGGGAAACACCATTGCTGCCTCGTTCATCTGGGGTATCAACACTCTCTTCCTGCTTGATGCCGGGCTGAGCAACCTTGAGGCATTCGCCGCCAATGCGTTCTTCACAGCAGGGATGGTCCTTTTCGAGGTTCCTACCGGGGTCATCGCCGACGGTTGGGGCCGTAGGGTTTCCTTCTTGCTGGGCACGGTGACGCTGGCCGTCTCCACCTATTTGTACTTTGTGCTGTGGCAGATCTCGGCGCCATTCTGGATGTGGGCAGTGGTCTCCGTCCTGCTGGGCTTGGGCTTTACGTTCTTCTCCGGGGCTGTGGAGGCCTGGCTAGTGGACGCTTTGCGCTTCTCGGGTTACGAAGGCGGGCTCGAGTCCGTGCTGGGCAGGGGGCAAATGGTGCAAGGCGTGGCCATGTTGCTCGGCTCCGTGGCCGGCGGCGTCATAGCCCAGGCAAGCAATCTCGGGGTGCCGTTCATCCTCCGGGTAGCTGTGTTGGCAGCGATGTTCGCAGTAGCGTTCGCCCTAATGCACGACGTCGGGTTCTCGCCTGAACGCTCGACGCACCCCCTTCGTGCTACCCGCGCAGTGCTTTCCGCGTCCATTGAGAACGGATTGAAAAAACCGCCAGTACGCTACGTGATGCTCGCCGCACCGTTCAGCGCCGGCGTCGGAATCTATGTTTTCTACGCCCTTCAGCCGTTCCTGCTTGATCTGTTCGGCGACCCGCGCGCCTACTCCATCGCCGGACTGGCTGCCGCCATTGTGGCTGGTTCGCAGATCCTGGGCGGCTGGCTCGCTCCCCACGCACGAACACTGTTCCACAAACGCACGTCCGTCCTGATTCTCGGTGGCCTGGTGGGTGCCGTCATCCTGCTGATCCTCGGGTTCACCCGCAACTTCTGGCTTGCGTTGGTGCTCCTGGCCCTGTGGGGCGTAGTGGGCGCCGCCGCAACTCCGGTCAGACAGGCGTATATCAATGACATGATCCCTTCGAAGCAACGGGCCACCGTACTCAGTTTCGATTCGCTCATGGGTTCAAGCGGTGGCGTGGTCATCCAGCCACTCCTTGGCCGGGGGGCTGATCTTTACGGCTACCCGGCATCCTTGGCTGTGGCCGGCGTCATCGAGCTGATCGCGGTGCCGTTCCTGCTGGCAAGCCGGAAGCAAGGCGCAGCGGCGGACACGGCCGTCACAACTGAAACCGCCCCGGACACCGAGTCCTTGCCGTGAGTAAGGTGTTCGGGGGCATGGCCTCCAGCTTGGACGGATACATCGCCTCAGAGGGCGGCGATCTTTCATGGCTGAACGATGCCATGGCCAGGGACGAAGACTACGGATTTGAAGCCACCGAGCGCAGGACCGGGGCTTACATCATGGGGGCCAACACCTACCGTGAGGTGTCAGCGATGGGCGGCGGGGTGTCCAAGGTCCCAACGTACGTGGTCACCCACCATCAAACACTCGCTACCAAGGGCACTACCGAACTGTTCTCCGGCGATCTGCGGGAACTCGTTGCGCATATCAAGGAAACCATTGCTGGGGACAAAGACATCTGCCTGTTTGGCGGCGGTGAGTTGGTGACGGAATTCATCGAGCAGGGTTTGATCGATGAGCTGGGTATTTCCGTGATCCCCGTCATCCTGGGCGGTGGCATTCCGTTCTTCGGCCGGGTGGGTCAGTGGACGAAGTTGGAACTCATGGAGTGCCGTCATTACCCGTCCGGAATCGTCCTGTTGAACTACCGGTTGGTGGGCCCGGGGACCTAGGAGTTCAACGGCGCCAGCCACGTGTTATCGGTCAACGCACCGCATCTGAGATTGATTTCGCTCCGCCGTGGCTGCTCTGTCCACCGTCAACCGGCAGGTCCACTCCCGTGACAAAAGCGGCCATTGGGCTCAGGAGGAAAAGCACGACGGCCGCAACTTCCTCGGGAGTCCCGGTTCTCCCCAGCGGCGTCTCGGCGATGCTGGCTTCCCTGAAAGCCGGGTTGGCTCCGGAAGTCATGGGCGTCTCGATAAATCCAGGATGAACCGAGTTCACCCGGATGCCCTGCGGCCCGAGTTCCGTGGCGGCGGCGATGGTAAGCCCCCGCAGCGCCCATTTACTGGCGGTGTAGGCAACAGGGTAATGCCCGCTGAGGGCCGCCACTGATCCAACATTGACGATGGAAGCCCCGGGCTTCATCAACGGAACGCAGGCCTGCATTCCCAGCAGAGGCCCAGTAACGTTCACCTCCGATACGGCGGCGAGATCGGCCGGTGTTGCCTCGAGCAGGCGGCTGCGTCGGGTGATGCCGGCGTTGTTGACCAAGCCGTCCACCCGGCCGTATTCGTCGTGGAGGAGCTTCGCCAAGTGCGCCCACCCACTCGGCTCGGTGACATCGAGTTGGCGGTAGACAATGCGGTCCGGGTGTGAAGCGGCCACGGCCTTCAGGGCTGCGGATGGCTCCGCGGTCAGATCTGCCGCGAGCACGGTCGCCCCGGTAGTGGCCAGCAGCAGGGTTTCGGCCAGGCCTTGGCCACCGTTGGCGCCTGTAATCACCACCATGGCGTCTGTCATATCAAGCATGATGTTGCGTCCACAGCATCATCCGTCCGCCCCAACGCGATACGTTGCTGCGACGGGTATGGGATGTGCCGTCACCGGGAAAAGAGCGTGCAGTTGGGAACAGGCCCGCTGAACCACTGACCTCAGCCAGGCGTTGGCTGGATCTTCGGTCTGTGATGGATGCCAATACATTGCCTCGACCAATGAGGCCTCCAAGTCTCCGGTGAACTCCAGAACCTCGATCCTTGCCCCGCGTTGGGCCCTGGACGCCAGCATCCTCGGCACCAAGGCCACCAAGTCCGTACCCTCCACCAGGAGGGGCAGGGACAGGAAGCCTGCCACTGTCGCTGCCACCCGCCGTCGAACGCCCCGGGACTCAAAAAGTTTGTCAGCCGGGGTGCTGATCCCCTCGCCGAAGTACCCCACCGCGTGCGGGACGCCAATAAGATCCGTCAACGTCATGGCCGGCATCCGGAGCAAAGGATTCGCGGCATCGACCACTGCTACAAAACTGTCACGGAACAGCTGCTTGGAGTCGCCTTGCATCTTGTAACCAGTGGGCCCCACCAACAGGTCCATCTTGGAGTATTCGGCCATGGTGCCCTCAAGTCCGGAGGTCGGAACGAAGTCCACCACCACGCGTGGTGCTTCCTGCTGCAGGATGCCCCGCAGCGGCCCCACAATGAGGGCAGCTGCATAATCGGAAGCCGCAATGACGAACTCGCGTTCGCTTGTGGTGGCATCGAATCCGGACCGGACACGCGTGGCCCGCTGGACATGAAGCATGGCTTCATCCACCAGCGGGACCAACGACTGCGCAAAGGGTGTGAGATCGTACGTGCGGCCGTGACGCACCAGGAGTTCGTCGTCGAAATGCCGCCTGAGCCTGGCCATGGCTGCACTGGTTGCAGGCTGGCTGAGTTGGAGCCGCTCGGCCGCCCGGGAAACGTTCCGCAGTTCCAACAGCACCTGCAATTGGGGCAACAGGTTGAGGTCCAGGTTCTTCATCCTCCTAGGTTATCCAGCCACGGTCTTCATCAGTGGCTGACAGGTACCAGCCGCGGCCCACGAATCAGCACAGCCAGCAACGCCAGCGCGCAGGCCAGGCCCAGCGCCCCGAGCGCAAGGCCCAGGTTGCCCAGAGCAGCGGCTGTCGCGCCCAGGACTATAGGCGTCAGGAACTGGCCGATGAACAAGGTTCCAGTCCAGATACCGGTGCCCCGGCCGCGCTGGGAGAAGTCCAGTCCGTTGACCGCCCACGTCAGCAGCGTCGGCAACAAAACACCCGTGCCCGCACTGGCGATCACTGCCCCAAGGACAGCCACCGGAACGCTGCCCGCCACGGAAACAACGCAGAGCCCGACGGCGGCGAGGCCGAAAGCGCCTGCCAACAGTTTTCGGGTGCCCAGCTTGGCCAGGAAACGGAAGGAGATTGCCCCTGCTGCCGTTGCAAGCGAAGCGATCGCAGCCGCACCACCAATGAGGGCGGCATCCTGGACGCCCAAACTTGTGATGACGTAGGGCAGGTGGACTATCAACGCGTAGAACACCATGCCGCCAAACAGTGTCACAGCAGCAGGTACACCGATCTGACGCCAGGGCACCGGCTGTTTCGCTGCCAGGCCCGTGGCTTGGCTCTTGGCTGGTTCCCAGAGCTTGAAGATCATGGGGACCACCAGGACGGCGCTGACTGCGTACAGCCAGAAGGGCGTCCGCCAGCTGATACTGCCCAAGGCGCCACCCAGCGCAAAGAATGCCGTCGCAGCAAGTGCGCTCACCATGGTTTGGAGGCCCAGGTATTTGTTCCGTTGCTGCCCCGCATAGTAGTCGGTGATCAGGGTTGTGCAGCACGTCATGATGGCTGCCTCTGCAATACCTACGCCGATCCTTGATGCGGCAATGGACTCAAGGGTGTCCAGCCATAGCGGTGCCGTGCCAAAAAGTGCGTAGGCCAGCATGGCGTAGATCAACAACTGCTGACGGCCCATCCTGTCAGCGACGTAACCCGCCAAGGGCGAAAACAATGCCACGAACAACGCTGGAAGCGTCAGGACCAGCGGCACAAGAATTGCGACACCCGCAGTGTCCGCGAAAACCTGGTTCAGGGTGGGCAGGACAGGTGCCAGCAAAACGGCGCCCAGGACCGGCATGCAGCTTCCGGCCACAAGAAGTGCAGCTTGCGCCTTGCCCGCTTCCCGGGTGGAGACCGGACGGCGCGACTCGAGCGCAGTGGGATCAATGATGCTCATGGGTGTTCCTTCGCCATTGAAGAGTCCCTGGTACCGGCAGGGTCGCCGAGGGGATTTCCATCACTGTGACAAGCCTCACTCCATCGGAGAATAGCTGTTTGGGTATAGCTGGTATTCATACGGCTGATAGCCGCACCGACTCCAACTATTTGTTTGACGGATAGCTCCTATCAGATACTTGCTCTTCTCCGGATACGTGATGTGGCTCATGGTGGTTACAGGACCCTGCAGAGAACTGTCCGAGCCATCAGTACATAGAAGGAATTCATCGTGGAAACTCCCCTCTCCCATCTTGCCCACCTCGAGATCACCGCTCCGGACGTCGACGCCTCGGCACGGTTCTACGAGGAGAAGTTCGGCATGCGCATCATCGACCGCGTGGAGGGCAATGTCTACCTTCGCTGCTGGGGCGATTACTACCGCTACAGCCTGGTCATCACTGAAGGCCCCGAGGCATCCTTGGGCCGGATGGCGTGGCGCACCAACTCCCAGGCCGCACTCGAAGCCGCCGCAGCCCGTGTTGAAGCAACCGGCGTGCAGGGCACGTGGACTGCGGGCGGTCACGGCTTTGGCAAGGCCTATGAGTTCACCGGTCCCTACGGCCACCACATGCGCCTGTTTTACGACGTAGAGAAGTTCGTTGCAGAGCCCGGCTTCGAATCCACCTACCCGGACCGTCCCGAGCGCCGCAGCAGCCACGCAGCCGCTCCACGCTTCCTGGACCACGTCACGGTGGCTGCCTCCGACGTCCGGGGGTTCGCCCAGTGGTACAACGAAGCGCTGGGGTTCCGCGTCATGGCCTTCGTGGACCTGGATGAAGCACCCATCACGGTCTTCTCAGTCCTGACCACCAACGAGAAGTCCCACGACCTCGGAGTGGTCCTGGACACCTCCCAGCGCGCCGGCCGCGTCAACCACATCGCCTTCTGGGTGGACGCCACCGAAGACCTGCTCCGCACTGCCGACGTGATGATGGAAAACGGGACCCCCATGGAATACGGCCCCTCCATCCACGGCGTGGGCGAGCAGAACTTCCTGTACTTCCGCGATCCCTCCGGTCTCCGCGTCGAGCTCAACTCCGGCGGCTACCGCAACTACGTCCCGGACTGGGACGCCAACACCTGGAAGCCTTCTGAAGGATCCAACAACTTCTACAAGAACGGCGCCATGCCGCACTCCATGACCGAATCCTTCCCGCCGGCCGAAGGCTTCACCGCAACGGAAGAAGGTGCTTCCGCTGAAATGAAGGAAGCACTCCTGAACCCCTACGCAAAGCAGGGCCGCGGCTAATGACGCAGCCAAACTACGCACTGATCCGCTTTCAGGAGCCCGGAGAGAGCAAACCCAAAGTCGGTCTTGTGGTGGGAGAACGTGTCCTCCCCCTGGACGGCGACATCAACTCGCTCATCCAGCACTGGGACACCACCGAAAGCGAACTGGACGCCTTGGCTGCCTCAGCGGGCGACGAAACAGGCCTGGCGTTGTCCGGCGTTGATGTCCTTGCTCCCGTGGAACCCATGCAAGTGCTGCAAACAGGGGCCAACTACCGCAAGCACGTGATCGACCTCGCGGTAGCCCACCGCGAAGCCGGCCAGGATGCCGAGGAGGTTCGCACCAAGACCGCCGCCATGATGGATCAGCGCGCCGGTCAGGGCACACCGTACTTCTTCATCGGGCTTCCGACGGCGATCGCGTCGGCCACAGATGATCTCACCCTGCCGTCCTACAGCAAGTCCCACGACTGGGAGCTGGAACTGGCAGCAGTCATCGGCAGGACCGCGTTCCGCGTCACTCCCGAGGAAGCCCTGGACTACGTGTACGGCTACACCATGGTCAATGACATCACCACCCGCGAGTACGTCTTCCGCAAGGACATGCCCGCCATCGGTTCGGACTGGTACCGCGCCAAGAACGCACCGGGGTTCCTGCCCACCGGTCCCCTGCTGGTACCGGCCAAGTTTTTCGGTGACCCGCAGGACGTCCAGGTCACACTGAAGCTCAACGGCAAAGCCATGCAGGACGAGTCCACCCAGGACATGATCTTCGGCGTTGCCAAACTCGTGAGCGAAGCCTCCCAAACGATGCCGCTGAAGCCAGGCGACCTGGTGCTGACAGGCAGCCCTGCCGGTAATGGCCAGCACTGGGGACGGCTCCTGCAGAACGGGGACGTCATGGAAGGCACCATCACCGGGCTGGGCACCCAGCTCATCCACTGCAAGGACGAACAGTGACCACCGATGCCGTGAACGTTTCCCTGATCCAGCGGAAAGATCCGCTGGCCAGTATCGCCGCCGCGGCCAGGCAGTTCAACAACTGGGGCCGCTGGGGCGAAGACGACGTTCTCGGAACGCTCAACTTCATCGATGCGGCCAAGCGCGTGGAGGCCGCTGCGTTGGTCACCACCGGCGAGGCCTTTTCCCTGTCCCAGCCCTTCGACACCAACGGCCCCCAGAAGGGGTGGCGTCGCCGGACCAATCCCGTGCACACAATGACGGACACCGGTGTGGATGCCGAGCGGGGCAACCAAGGGTTCCCCCACGGCTTCGGGGGCGCCGATGACGTCATTGCCATGCCTTTGCAGTGCTCCACGCAATGGGATGGGCTGGGTCATATTTTTGATCGCGGCAAGGCCTGGAACGGGCGTGCAGCCGGAGATGTGGTCACCTCCGAAGGCGACCTCGTCACCGGGATCGAAACCGCCGCGGCGAAGATCGTCACCCGCGGCGTGCTGCTGGACGTCGGCCGCGCACTCGGCGCGGACCTGGGGCGCACCGATGGCGAACTGCCCGACGGTTTCGCGATCACCCCCGAACACCTGGAACGCACCATTGAACGTCAGGGTCCCAGCTCCCCTGTTCGCCGGGGCGACATCGTTGTGATCCGAACGGGTCAGTACACACGGGTCCGGCGCGACGGGTGGGGCGACTACGCCGGCGGGTCCGCACCGGGCCTGTCCTTCAGCACCGCGGAATGGCTGCATACCTCGGAAATTGCCGGTATCGCCACAGATACCTGGGGCTTCGAGGTCCGGCCCAATGAGTTTGAAGGCGCGTTCCAGCCCCTGCACCAGATCGCCATCCCCAACCTTGGTTTGTTCCTCGGGGAAATGTGGGATCCTGACGCACTGGCTCACGCGTGCGCCGCCGACGGCAGGTATGACTTCATGCTCACTGCGGCCCCACTCCCCATCACCGGGGCTGTGGGCTCGCCGGTCAATCCCATCGCGGTCCGCTGACACCCCGTCCACCACCGCACGCAGCACACCAGGCAGCAACGCCGTCGACACAAAGGAGTCTTCAGATGGCAGCAGTAAAGAGGGTCGGAATCGTCGGAGCGGGAGCCGCGGGGCTTACTGCCGCCATCCTCCTGGCCGATGCAGGTATCGAGGTGGAGGTCCTGGAGAAGGCCGCGGAACCGCAAACCCTGGGCTCAGGGATAACGCTCCAAGGCAACGCCCTGCGAATCCTCCGCAACCTGGGAGTCTGGGATCAGGTGCAAGCACAAGGGTACGCTTTCAGCACCCTTGGCCTGCGCGCCCCCGACCCCGCCGGCACAGTCATCGCAGTCCTGGAGGACATCCGGACCGGTGGCGACGATCTTCCGGCAACGCTCGGAATGTACCGGCCGGACTTGACCGCCATCCTCCGGGACCGGGCCCAACAAGCAGGCGCCCGCATCAGCTATGGCAAAACCGTCACCGACATAGCTGACGACGGCGGCACCGTCACGGTCCGCACGGCCGATGGTTCCAGTGCCTCCTATGATCTCCTCATAGGCGCTGACGGGCTCCATTCCGCAGTCCGCACAGCGATCGGCATCGACGTCGAGCCCAAACCCACCGGCATGGGCATTTGGCGCGCCTTCGTCGAACGGCCCGAAGACGTAGTCCGGACCGATCTCACCTACGGTGGCCCATGCTTCATTGCCGGCTATTGCCCCACCGGACCGGACACCATTTACGCCTACCTCGTGGAAGAGGCGCAGGAACGCAGGCACGAAGACGGCCCACAGGTCATGGCAGAACTTGCTGCAGCCTACGGTGGCCCGTGGAACGAAATCAGGGACAACCTGGACCACAGCGCCCGCATCAATTACACGTGGTTCACCTCGCACTTGGTGGAAGGCCCGTGGAATCGCGGGAGCACCGTCATCATCGGGGACGCCGCCCACAGCTGCCCCCCGACGGTCGCCCAAGGGGCCGCCATGGCCTTGGAGGATGCGGCAGTGCTTGCGGAACTCCTGATCTCCGTCGACCACCTCACCGAGACCTTATGGAAAGAGTTCACGGATCGACGCTTGGAGCGGGCGACAGCCGTGGTACAGGCATCGGTCCAGTTGGGGCAGTGGATGCTGGACGGCGTCCGGGACGCCGATGTGCCCGGACTGATGAATTCCCTGTCAACCATGCTGAAGGAACCTGCATGAACACCCTTGCCACAGACCACCAATCCGTCATCGATGTCCACGCGCACGTCCTCATTCCGGCACTCCAACAAGAAGTGGCGGAAGGTGACCCGGAGGGATTCGCGGCCCTCCAGGCCCTGGAAGCCCTGAGGAACGGTCCTGAATCCATGGCCACCTCAGGCGCCATGATCAAGGAGCGGTGGCAACAGCTCACTGACCTCACCCGACGCCTGAAAGACATGGACGCCCAAGGCGTGGATGTCCAACTCGTCTCCCCGTCACCCTCGCACTTCTATTACTTTGCCCGTGCGGAGCTCGCACTGGCGTTGGCCAAGCAGGCGAATGCGGCAGTCCGTGAGCTCATCGACAGGGCTCCGGACCGGCTGAACGGACTCGGGCTCGTTCCTTTGCAGCATCCCCATCTCATGGTCGAAGCGCTGGAGCACGCCGTGACGGAATGCGGTTTGGCTGGTGTGGAGATCGGATCGTTCGCCGGCACGCCCGAGGCTGCGGAGCGCACCACCGTGGAGCTGTCGGATCCTCGGTTGGAATCCTTTTGGAGCCGGGCGGAGGAATTGGGTGCCCTGGTCTTCCTGCATCCGTTCGGCTGTTCCCTGGACGAGCGTCTAGACCGGTTTTACCTGGCCAACACCGTGTCCCAGCCGGCCGAGAACGCTGTGGCCCTGTCCCACCTCATCTTCAGCGGGGTCCTGGACCGGTACCCGGACCTGCGGATCCTCGCCGCCCATGGCGGGGGTTACCTTCCCACCACGATCGGCCGTTCGGACCATGCCTGGAAGGTCCGGCCCGAGGCGCGGCAGTGCGCCGAACCGCCGTCGTCCTATCTTCGGCGGATCTTCTTCGATTCGCTGGTCCACCATCCCCGCGAACTCAGGGCGCTCATCGAAGCTGCCGGGCCCACCCAAGTGATGCTCGGCTCTGACTACCCCTTTGACATGGGCTCGGACCACCCTGTTGCGGAGGTTCATGCCGCCGGCCTCTCCGACGCCGATATCACCCGGGTACTTGCCGGCAACGCCGGCCGTCTCGGTATCACCTCCGCGGCAGCCCCCGCCGCCCGCCCCACCGTCTAAGGAAGAAACCATGGTCAAGATTGCCCGCTGGAACTACGACGGCGGTACTCGGGAAGGGTTCGTCGACGACGACAACTGCTTTGCGCTGTCCGAGGGACGCACCGTCCAGCACCTCCTGCAGGCCGGTCTGGAAGAGACTCTGTCCATCGCCGCGGAAACGCGCCGGACCGTACGTCCTGTTGCCTTGCGGGACGTGCAGTTGCTGGCCCCGCTGCTACCGGGCACCATCAGGGATTTTGTTGCCTTTGAGGAGCATGTTGAGGGGGTTCGCAAGAGCATCGACGGTGTGGCAGGCGTAGTGGCCGAATGGTACGAAGCGCCGACGTTCTATTTCACGAATCCTCATACGGTGACCGGCACCGGCGAGGTGATCGGCATTCCTGCGGGTTGCAGCGAGCTGGACTTCGAGACCGAAGTCGCGGCCGTCGTCGGACACGTACCAGGCAGTGAGGGCAGGAACCTGTCCGCCCCGGACGCGCACCGCCACATCTTCGGTTACACCATTCTCAACGATTGGTCGGCGCGTGACCTTCAAAGGCGGGAGATGAAGGTCAGCCTTGGCCCCTGTAAAGGAAAGGACTTCGCCAATACCCTGGGGCCCTGGATCGTGACCGCTGATGAGTTCGAGCACCTGCACGACGAGCAGGGTTTTCTCCCCCTGGCCATGGCGGTGGAAGTCAACGGTGAGGCCATTGGCGGGGACCTCCTGTCCAACATGGGCTGGCCCTTCGCTGAGCTCGTGGCCTATGCGTCCCAGGACTCGGTGGTCCGGCCAGGCGACGTCCTGGGTTCAGGAACCTGCGGCAGCGGCTGCCTGGCCGAACTCTGGGGCCGGAACGGCGCCAGGACTCCCCCGCCTTTGAAGACAGGGGATTCCGTGGGAATGAGGGTGGATGGCATCGGCTCGATTCTCAACACTGTTGGTGAACGACGCGAAGCCGTCACCCGGGTTCCTGCCCGCAACCGGCCAGGTACCAAAGACGGCGGTGGCCGGAAAGTGCGGGAAACTGTCACTAACCACTAAAGAAAGCGCGGTCCACCTTTGATCTCCCTGCAGCAAGACCCTGAGGGCTTCGTCCGGATGAAGAGACACTTCCCTGGCGGTGCTTCAGTGTCCATACTCTTCACTGACGGAACCCAGGAAGTTTTCACCGGGCAACGGCTCAACGACATCTACGACGAGGCGCTGGCTGCTTATCGCGCCGGCAACAACCTGGACGCGAAAGGGTTCAACCGAGGACCCCGGAAGAAGGTCCAGCAAACCATCGAGTTCATCCCCGTCTCGCCGGGCATGTCCGGGTAGCTCACCGGCGCCGGCCGGAGGCGTGCTCCACGCAGAAGGGCGTCCACGGCCGGGCCTCGAGCCTGGCCTCCGGAATGTCCGCGCCGCACACCTGGCACCTCCCGTAGCTGCCCTCGACAATCCGCTCCAGGGCAGCATTGATCTCCTCCAGGCCTGCGCGGCTTTGCTCCAAGAGGGCTTCAGCCTGCGAAAGCTCAAACGCGATGGTGCTGCCCTCGGGATCATGTTCGTCATCCACATTGGAGTCCTGCCGTGCGAGGCTCACCGAGGTGATGTCGCTGCGCAGTGCTTCCACCAGCTTCATTTTTCGGTCCCGTTCCTCCGTAAGGAGGACCTTGAACCGCTCTGCGTCATCCACGGTGGTTCAGAGTTCCACTGTTCCGCTCTCGCCGACGCTGAACCGGGAGTTGGTGACCTTGGACTTGACCCACTGAAGTACCGTAGCGGCTGTTCCACCCGGACTGGTCCAGTATTCAGCCGAGTCCGAATCGACGTGCAGCAGGCACACTTCCGGAGTATCCGGTCCATCCGGGTACCAGGCTTCCACCACTTGGTTCCACAGTTCGCGGATTTTCCGGCGATCCGTAACAACTTCAGCCGTACCCGCTACTGAAACCCACTCCGTGTTCTTGCCGAAGGACACGTTCACCCGGGCATCCTGCCGGACATGCGCCACCTGCGAGGTGTCCAGTCCCGTAAAGAACCACATGTCGCCGTCGTCCTTGACGTCCTGTACGGCGAGCGGACGGCTGACCAGCGCGCCGTCTTCGTTGATGGTGGTCAGCATTCCGATCCTGGAGTCGTTGATGATGTCCGTGACCTTCTTGATGTCCTGCTCTTCAGTCATGCCTCGCCTCGCTCTTTTCCGTGCCGGGGACTTTCCCCAAACGGCCAGCCTAATAGTAAGACTACTGATTTACTAGGCGGCCAAGGAATGTCGGTAAAGGCCGGAAATGCACAGCACCCGGCCTAACGGGAATCATGGCGGGCTGTTGTCCGTTCTCCTTGATGATGACGGCCGACGGCGGTCAGGCATGCCTGTCCGGGGCACGCAAACGACGGGAAGTTTGGGGACTGCCATGACGTTGGACGAAACACTTGCCCACCTGCGGGCCGCGCACCTCATGGTCCGCGACGCCCAGGAGTGGGACGGTCTCACTACGGCGCTGCGTTCAGCCTATGAGGCCAACGACGAGGACCTTATCGAACAACTAAGGCCGCCGTACCTCCAGTCGTGGCGGACAGTGACGGGCAATGTCCTCCGGGACACTTTCGACTCTGCTGGCATCTCGGTGGCGGATCCCCACCATCCTTGGGGAATTGCCACCTTGACCGCGAACGGATTCAGTTCAGAGCCGCTGCTGTGCCTTGTTGATGAAGCTCGCGCCGACGCAACGGAAACTGCCACTTCGGATACCATCCGGCTGCTCTCCTTTACCGAGGCATTGAACCACTACGCGGACTGCCTGGTGCCCTTCTTTGACGATCAGGTTGAGCAACCACGGTGAAAATCCTGTCTCCCCAACGATTCCCTTATCCGGTCCGGAGAGTCATTCGAGGGGTTCAGGACTAAAGCACCAGGAGGGCAAATCCGCCCAGCGTGCTCAGGATGCCAACGCCAGTGAGGATCCAACCGACAATCAGCACTGTATGGTCGTGCCGCGGTGGTTCAAGCGAGCATCTCGAAGGATGGCAGACGTCATAATGCACCACTACTGCCCGCGGCTCATAGCCTCCGGCACCAGCCGGGACATCCAGCAGGACTTTGCGTTCCTCGTCTGACTGGTCTACCCAGTGGAGGCCCATGAATCCGCCCGCGGCAAAGCGTTCACCGTCCGCGGTCACCCAAACGCATCGGCGCTTGGCGATGATCCAGGCACTGATCAGCAAGGGCACGCCCGGGACGAACCCCACCCAGGTCATCATTTCCAGAATGGGGCCAAGAACGTCCACTGTACCGGCCATACAGTCGATCCTATGTGGTGGAGGCCAGTGTCCGGGAGGTCTTGGAGCGGGAGGTCAGACGTTTCGGTCCACCCGGGACCGCCACAGCAGATAGACGAAGTACGGCGCTCCCACCAAGGCCGTCATGATTCCCGCGGGGATCTGTGCGGGTGCTATGGCAGTCCTGCCAATCACGTCTGCGAACACCACCGTGGCGGCCCCAATAAGGGCGGCTGCGGGAAGGACGCGGGAATGCCGCGCCCCCACCAGGGTCCGGGCTGCGTGGGGGGCCACCAAACCAACAAATGCGATCACGCCCACCGATGAGACAGCACCCGCTGTCAAGAGCACTGCGACCGACAACAGGAGCAGGCGTGATCCGGACAGCCCGATGCCCAGCACACGGGGAGAATCATCATCTACCGCAATAAGGTCCAGATCCCGCCGCATTCCCGCCAGCACAGGCAGCGAGACCAGCAAAGCAAGGAGGGGAGGCAGGACCGACGCGAAATTACGGCCATACGTGGAGCCGGACAACCACGTCAGCGCCTTGGTCTGGTTGAATGGGTCCGTACTCACCAGGAGGACTGTAATCATCGCGGCCAATCCCGCGGAGACACCAATGCCTATCAATACCAGGCGGTTCTGCTGCAGCCCTCCGCGGAAGGCGAGGCCGAAGACCAGCAGCGCGGACAATGCCGCGCCGCCCAGCGCAGAGCCGGTGATGACCCACGAGCCCGCGGTGGGGACCGTGGTGATGACGATGATTGCCGCCAGTCCGCCGCCACCGGAGACTCCCAGAATCCCAGGCTCGGCCAAGGAGTTCCGGGAGACTGCCTGGATGAGCGCACCGGCAAGAGCCAGGGCAGCTCCGGCAAGAACTGCTGCCAGGACCCGCGGCACGCGAGTACCCAGCACGGCACTGACACGGTTTCCGGACTGGCCCGTGAGCCAATTGACCAGATCACCGAGCAAGAGTTTCGCATCGCCCAGCAACGCGCCCGCCACCAGCAAGCCCGTGAGCAGCACCAGCAGCCCGATCAATACCGTGAGGAAGAACCGGCGTGAACGCAGCCGCGCCAAAGCGTCGCCTGCAACACTCAAGCCGGCGTCGGACATCCGCATGGCCAGTGCCACCAGGAAAACGGCGCCGAAGACCGTAGTGACTGCACCGGTGGGAACTTCGACGCCGGCTTGGGCACCGAAGAGGCCACGGACAAGAACGTCGGCCCCGATGACCACCACTGCACCGGCCACACCGGAGATTGGCAGCAACGCCCGGTGTCGGCCAAGGCCGCGGAGCCGGGAGGCCAGCAGCCGAACAATGGCCGGGGCACAGAGACCCACAAAACCAATCGGCCCGGCGATCGTTACTGCCGCTGCGGACAGGACGACGGCAAGTACGACGGCGCCGACCCGGGCCAGGCGCGGGTCCGCACCTGCCAGCCGGGAGGCGTCGTCGCCCAGACCGAGCAAATCCATCCTGCGGGCGAGGAGGAACAAGCCTGCAATGGCCAGAAGAATGACCGGTGTGAACTGGATCAGTTCATCGGTGCGTGACTGGGCAAGGCTGCCCTGCCCCCAGGCGTAGAGACCGGTGGTTTCCTGGCTGAACAACAGCAACAGCGCGCTGGTGGACGAATGCAGGCCGAGGGCCAGCGCCGTGCCGGCCAACACCAAACGGATGGGACCGCCGTTGCCGTTGGCTCCCCCGCCGGACAATGCCAGAACCAGCATCGCCGCAGCCAGACCGCCGATAAAGGCAATACCGCCCGACAGCAGCGCCGGCAGCGTCAGCCCGAAGGCGGCAACTGCCACGATGGCAAAGTGGGCTCCGGCGTTGACCGCCAGCGTGTCCGGGGAAGCAAGAACGTTGCGGGTGGCCGACTGCAGGGCTGCACCGGCCACCCCCAACGCGACGCCGACCAACAGGCCGGCGAAAAGCCGCGGTATGCGCGAGGCGACCAACACTGCGGTGTCCTGGTCAGTTCCGCCACCGGTGACCAGCCCCAGCAACTGCAACGGGCCGACGTCGGCCGTTCCTTGCGTGAGGTGGAGCGCCGACAACAACACCAGGACAACCATCCCGGCCGCAGCCACAAGGACCGGTCCGGCAAGACGCCGGGCTCCTTGCCGGGCGCCGTGTCCGGTGGGCGGTGCGGGGACGGGAGTACCCGCCACGGCCGTGGGTACGGTCATGACGGGCCTCTTCGCAGTGTCGGTCATGAGGTGGGACTACTTGGTGAGGGACGCGACGATCGCGTCGACATACTGGGTCATCGAGGCAGGGCCACCGAACATCCAGATGCCATCAGCAAGGCGGTGCACGTTGCCGGAGGTCACGAACGGAAGGGACTTCCACACAGCGTTGTCCGTCAACTGCTCGGTGAAGTCACCGTCGGCACTGTTGGTGATGTAGACAAAGTGGTCGGCATCGACGGCAGTCAGGCCTTCGACGTCCGTGGAGCCCAAGCCATACGCAGGGTCCCCTTCAACTGTCCAGGGGTCGACGAGCCCCAGTTCCGTATTAATGTCAGCCAGCAGGGATCCCTTGGTGTAGGGGCGGATGGAAACCTTGCCGTCAGCAACCCAGCCGTCGGCGAACGCCACGCGGGAACCGCCGAGGCCGGCCTTCTCGAGATCGGCTTTGCCCTTGATGACGGCGGCATCAAACGCACCGATGACCTCGTCGGCCTTCTTCTCCGTGCCGGTCGCCTTGGCGACCAGCTTCAAGTTGTCTTCAGCCTGAGCAATCTGGCGGCTGCCATCGGCAGACTTCACCACCACAACGGGAGCCAACTCTTCGAGCTGCTTGATGACTGGTTCGGCAAGATCAGTGGTCGCAACGATCAGGTCAGGATCCAGCGATGCAATGGTGTCGAAGCTGGGCTCGTTACGGGTTCCAATGTCCGTGGGAGTGCTGTCCAGCGTGCCGGCGGTAACCCAGGCGCTGTATCCCTTGACGTCTGCAACACCAACCGGCATGACGCCGAGGGTGGTCAGGTTCTCCACCACGTTCCATTCGGTGCCCACCACTCGCTTGGCTGGGCCGTCGAGCTTGACTTCGGTGCCGCGGGCGTCGGTTACGGTGATGGCTTCGCCGGCCGCCGCAGTGTTGGACGCCTGGCTGGCAGGTCCTTCGGTAGTGCCGCAGCCGGTGAGCAGGACTGCCAAGGCAGCAGTGGCGGCCAAGGCCTTGTGAATCTTCATGGACACGGGGTCCCTTTCGTGTTGGGGTGCTGACGTTGTCTTGGAAGTCTTCAGCTGTCGTTGTGCCGGCCCACCGCGCGGGTGCGCAGCCTGCCTGTCAGCGGGTCAGTATGGGTGACGATGGGGATTGAATAGACGTCGCTCAACAGCGCTGCATCGAGGGCTTCGTGGGCTGGACCCGCCGCTGCAATCCGACCCTCCGAGAGAACCACCACGTGGTCGGCCAGCGCGGCTGCTTCATCGAGGTCGTGCAAAACCACGCCAATCGCCACACCGTGGACGCGGGCGAGGTCGTAGACCAGGTCAAAAATTTCCACTTTGTACCGGAGGTCCAGGTGGTTGGTGGGTTCGTCGAGGAGCAACACCGACGTGTCCTGGGCCAGGCAGGTTGCCAGCCATACCCGTTGCAGTTGTCCGCCGGAGAGTTCCTGGACACCACGATCGGCAAGTTCAGCAACGCCTGTCAGTTCCATGGCACGGTGGACAGCAGCGGGGCCCTCGGGATCGGCAGCACGCCACCGTCCGCGGTACGGATGGCGACCGAACTCCACGACATCACGAACGCTCAGTCCGTGCGGCACAGGCCGGCTCTGCGACAGCAACGTTACGTGGCGTGCGAAGTCACTGCGCTTCATCAACAGCGCATCGGATGCTTCTCCGCCGGCGGGCCGGACCGTCACTGTTCCGGAGGAAGCCTCATGCAGACGGGCGAGCGCACGGAGCAGCGTGGACTTGCCGCTGCCGTTCGGACCTACCAAGGCCACAATGCGGCCTGGCTCCAGGTGGAGCCCGGCACCGTGCACCACGTCCTTGTCCCCATAGCGGAGGACCAGCTCTGTGGCTTCAAGCCCGGAGAGTTCACTCAGTTCAATCACAAAACGAAAGATTAGCTTAGCCTTACCTAATTTCTAAACCGTGTCGGAGGATGTCCCTGCCTTTGCCGACCCGGCACGGCTCGGGACGTGCGAGGCTAGACCCATGGACCTGCGCATCTCCCCCACAGTGATGGTTCCCGCCTCGGAGCTGTCCTGGCGCTTTTCGCGTTCGTCGGGACCCGGCGGCCAGCATGTCAACACCACAGACAGCCGCGCAGAGCTGATGTGGAACGTTGCCAAAACTGCGGCGCTGACGGATGGGCAGCTCCAGATGCTGCTCAGGCGCCTTGGGCCACGACTTGTCGACGGAGTGATCACAGTGACGGCCGCCGAGGAGCGGTCACAGCTGCGGAACCGGGAGATCGCCCTGGCCAAACTCGCTGACATCGTCAGGGCCGGCCTTGTCCCGGAAGTTATTCGCCGCCCCTCCAAGCCCACCCGCGGCTCGGCCCGCCGGCACCGCGCAGCCAAGGAAATCAGGTCCGCAACCAAGCAGCAACGGCGCCGGCCTCCAGCAGAGTGAAGCCGATTTGCGGGGCGGTCCTGGGATCGCCTAGGCCTTGGTGACCTCAACCCACTGGGAGCGCCACTCGGGAGCTTGGAAGGCTTCGCTCCAGTAGGCTGTTTCCTTGGCAATCCTGCCGTCGCGGAATTCAAAGATGAAGACCGTCTCATAGGTAGGTCCGCCATAGTCCAGCAGGGCCTCAGCGGTGACCAGGTTGCCGCCACCCAGGAGGCGCCGCGGCGTAATGGTGGGGAGTTGTGGGAAGGCGCTGTAGATGGCCCTGCGGTTCTCCGCCCCGCGAACCACTTCCCCGGATTGAGGCCAATGCATCACGGCGTCGTCATGGAACAGCTCATCCATGACCTCGATATGACGATTGTTGATGCAGTCGATCAGCCGCTTGACCACGTTCTCGTTGGTGCGCTGTTCATCCAGGGTTTCGTCAGCCATAATCCGCATTCTCCTCCTGGGGACCCTGCTGCACTACCGTTTGAGCGGACCGGATCAGTTCTTCTTGATCAGTGCCGGCCCGGAGCCGGGTCCGGGGATCCCTCAACCAAACAGCAAAGCGACGCCTGCCGGCAGGCACGATTTCATCATCCCCGCCCCTTAGCGCCAAGGCTGGGAGCCGGCCCGTCCAAGCGACAAGTCGCGAACGCGGCTAGAGTCATAGAAATGGACAGAGTACTGACAAATTCCCAGCGGCCAGTTCCCCATGCGCCGGCAGCGCAGGTTGCCGCCCCCGAGGATGGCTTTGTCCGAGTCCGGGGGGCACGCGAAAACAACCTCCGCACCGTTGACGTGGACGTCCCCAGAGATGCGATCGTCGCCTTCACCGGCGTCTCCGGCTCCGGCAAATCTTCCTTGGCCTTCGGCACCATCTTTGCCGAAGCACAGCGCCGCTACTTCGAATCCGTGGCACCCTACGCCCGCCGCCTCATCCAACAGGGCCACAACCCCAAGGTGGAGTCCATCACCGGGCTGCCACCCGCCGTCGCGCTCCAACAACGCCGCGGCACCGCGACCGCACGCTCCAGCGTGGGTACAGTGACAACCCTCTCCAACTCGCTGCGCATGCTGTTCTCCCGGGCCGGGCGTTATCCGCAAGGCGCCAAGCAACTGGACTCAGATGCGTTCTCCCCCAACACCGCCGCCGGAGCATGCCCCGAGTGCCATGGCCTGGGCGTTGCCCACACGGTCAGCGAATCGTCTTTGGTTCCCGACCCCTCCCTCACCATTAGGGACGGTGCCATAGCCGCGTGGCCGGGCGCCTGGCAAGGCAAGAACCTTCGGGACATCCTCACCCACCTGGGCTACGACGTGGACACGCCGTGGAAAAAACTGCCGAAGAAGGACCGGGACTGGATTCTCTTCACAGAGGAACAGCCAGTGGTGGAAGTGACACCCCAACGCGACCGCGTTGCCAAGCCCTACAAGGGTAGGTTCTGGAGCGCCAAAAGCTACGTTCTCCACACGCTCGCGGACTCCAAGAGCACCACCATGCGGGACCGGGTGCTGCGCTTCATGGAGACCGGCCGATGCCCACGGTGCGACGGCAGCGGACTCAGGCCCGACGCGCTCGCAGTCACCTTCGCCGGTAAGACCATCGCAGAGCTGAACGCACTGCCCATGACGCAACTGGCAGAGATCATCAGACCCACCGCCGAGCTCACGGCCGCGGGCACGGCGTCCCGCACCCAGACCTCCGGCGAAGGCAACGAGGTGGCCGTCGCCATCACCCGTGACCTGCTCGCCAGGGTTACCGTGCTCCTGGAACTCGGCCTGGGCTACCTGGCACTGGGCCGCGCAACGCCGACGCTCTCTCCCGGCGAGATGCAAAGGCTCAGGATTGCCACACAGCTGCGCTCCGGGTTGTTCGGCGTCATTTATGTGCTGGATGAACCGTCCGCCGGGCTTCATCCGGCTGATGCCGAACCCTTGCTTGAGGTCCTCAACCAGCTCAAGGGGTCCGGAAACTCAGTGTTCGTTGTGGAGCACAACATGGACTTCGTCCGGGCCGCGGACTGGTTGGTGGACGTCGGACCGCATGCCGGAGATGGTGGTGGCCAGGTCCTTTACAGCGGCCCCGTGGGCGGCCTGGAAGCTGTGCAGGATTCAGTGACCAGACCCTTCCTGTTCCCCGAAGGCAGCCGCGCGGGTACAGGTGCTGCCCGCCCATGGGATGAGTCGTTGGAACTTCGAGGAATCACCCGGCACAACCTCCGCGGGCTTGCGGTCGACTTTCCCCTGGGTGTGCTCACGGCTGTGACGGGCGTTTCCGGCTCGGGTAAGTCCACGTTGGTCAGCCAGGTTCTGGCCGATGTTGTCAGCGCCGAATTGCACCCGGAGTCCACGGACAGCGAGTCGCCCACTGCGGTACCGGGAACTGCGGCCGTGTCCGGGCTGCACCGTCTCGATCGCCTCGTGAAAGTGGACCAGAGGCCCATCGGCCGCACTCCGCGCTCGAACCTGGCCACCTACACGGGCCTTTTCGATGGTGTGCGGAAAGAATTCGCGGCCACTGATGGCGCCCGTGCCCGGGGTTTCGGCCCAGGAAGGTTCTCCTTCAACGTCGCCGGCGGCCGCTGCGAAACGTGCCAGGGAGAAGGATTCGTGGCGGTGGAATTGTTGTTCCTGCCGGGAAGCTACGGCCCCTGCCCTGAGTGCAACGGTTCCCGTTTCAACCCGGAGACCCTGGAAGTTACCTACCGTGGCCGGACCATCGCGGAGGTCCTGGGAATGACCGTTTCAACAGCGTCCGGGTTCCTCTCAGATCTCCCGGCCGTCTCGCGAAGCCTGCAAACCTTGAAGGAAGTCGGACTGGGTTACCTCAGGTTGGGGCAGCCCGCCACGGAGTTATCCGGCGGGGAAGCCCAACGCATTAAGCTCGCCACCGAACTACAGCGCGTCCAGCGCGGGCACACCCTGTACCTGCTGGACGAACCCACCACCGGATTGCACCCCGCTGACGTGCAGTTGCTGATGAAGCAGCTTCACAGGCTCGTCGACGCCGGCAACACCGTGATCGTGGTCGAACACGAGATGGACGTAGTGGCGGACGCAGATTGGGTGATCGATTTGGGACCCGGCGGCGGCGACGCCGGTGGCGAGGTGATCGCCACCGGCCCGCCCGCCGTCGTCGCCCGTTCAACGGAAAGCCGGACGGCCCCTTACCTGGCCACCGCACTCCGGCAGTGAGTCAGCGCCGCGGGATGTTGCGCAGGTTGCTGCGGGCCATGCTCACGGCCTCGCCTGCGCCCCGGTTCAGGACCACTTTGGACATGGCAGTCGCGAATCCGATGACCTGGGACCCGGAGATCTTCGGCGGAATGGACAACGCGTTCGGATCGGTAATGAGCTCCACCAGTGACGGTCCGGGGTGCGCAAAGGCCTCCCTGTACGCAGCCTCGATGTCCGCTGGATCCGTGACGCGCACTGCGTGGAAGCCCAGCGCCTTGGCAACCTCGGCGTAGTTTGCGTCCGGGACGTCCACGCCGAAGTCAGGGAGTCCATCCACCAGCATCTCCAGCTTGACCATGCCCAGGGTGGAGTTGTTAAACACCACCACGTTCACGGGCAGCTTGTGCGCGGCAACGGTGATGAGCTCACCCAGCAACATGGACAAGCCGCCATCACCGGAGACTGAGACCACCTGCCGGCCGGGATACGCCACTTGCGCACCAATCGCGTGCGGAAGCGCGTTGGCCATGGAGCCGTGGAGGAAGGAACCGATCAGTCGCCGTGTGCCCAACGGGTTGATGTAGCGGGCGGTCCAGACGTTGCACATGCCGGTGTCAGCCGTGAAGATGGCATCCTCTGCTGCCACCTGGTCCAGCAAGGAGGCAGCATATTCGGGGTGAATCGGCTGCTTCTTCTCCACTTTGCGGGTGTAGGCGCCCACGGCTTTGTTCATCAGGCGGTCGTGCTTCTTGAGCATCTGATCCAGGAACCGGCGGCTCTTCTTTGCATGGATCAGTGGCAGCAATGCTTGAAGTGTTGGCAGGACGTCGCCGTGGACGGCAACATCGACGTCGGTCCGCCGGCCCAGCCGCTGGGCGGCCCGGTCCACTTGGGCTGTCCGGGTATCCGGCAGGAACTGATCGTACGGAAAGTCGGTGCCCAGCAGGATCAGCAGGTCAGCATCCTCGATACCCTCCGCTGCAGCACCGTAGCCGAGCAAACCGGTCATGCCAATATCGAACGGATTGTCGTACTGGACAAAATCCTTGCCCCTGAGGGAGTGTCCAATGGGCGCTTTGATGAGCTCTGCCAGCGCCATAAGTTCCCTGTGGGCGCCCGCAACGCCGGCACCGGCGAAAACAGCCACCTTATCGGCGTCGTTAATGGCCTTGGCTAAATCCTGGACGCCCGCAGGATCTGGCACCACCGTTGCGGGCCGGAACGTGGCAGGCAAAGGCGTGGGGGCCGTGGCTTCGAGACCGGCGATATCGCCCGGGAGCGTAACCACTGATACTCCCCTGAGGGCGATGGCGTTCTGGATGGCGCTGTGCATGACCCGTGGTGCCTGCTCGGCAGTACTGATCAGTTCCGAATATACCGAGCATTCCGTGAACAGCCGGTCCGGATGGGTTTCCTGGAAGAAACCGCTGCCGATCTGCTTGCTGGGGATATGCGAGGCGATGGCCAGCACCGGAGCTCCAGTGCGGTTGGCGTCGTACAGGCCGTTGATCAAGTGCAAATTGCCGGGGCCGCACGATCCTGCGCAAACGGCGAGCCTGCCGGTCAATTGCGCCTCCGCGGCGGCGGCGAACGCCGCGGCTTCCTCGTGACGTACATGGATCCAGTCGATGCCACCCTTCGCCGAGCCTCCGGTCTGGCGAACAGCGTCCACGATCGGGTTGAGGCTGTCGCCGACGATGCCGTAGATCCGCTGCACTCCGGCAGCCTGGAGTTGTTCGATGAGCTGGGTGGCGAGTTCCTTGGCCATAGTGTGCAGACTCCCTCAGTGGATGGTGGTGGGCTGACATGGCCAAATATAGCCGGATTGCCTTGGCGGCGGCTGGATGCCTCCAGGCCGCCAAACGCGTCTCGAAGAGGCGTTCCGCCATGCTTACCAGGCGTTCCGGGGCAGGGGATGAATTCGGCCTCGTCATTCAAGAAAACGTGAAAACCCTCCCGTTAACCGTCTCGACATTTACCTTTGCCAATTTCTGTCGAAGGTCCAGACCCAGCCCAATCCATTCCCCTTTCATTAGTGAGCCTTCCGGGCAGACATAATAGATGCCGGGACAAATTTGTTTCATCAATGTGCCTTCAAAACGTCAATGTGCATTCCACCGCTACGGATACACCCCGCGGGGTTAACGCCTGGGTACCTCTGGTTTTTTCGGGGTTTGGAGAAGACGTTTTCGCTACTATAAATGCCAGTTCCGTAAATGTAGTGGCCCCGGCAACAGCATGGAACCACTTTTTCTCCGATTCCTCTGGCTGGGACAGCCGTTCGTTGCTAGCGTGACCGCATGAGCCCCTCCAAGACCCCCGCGGAGATTCTTGACATTGACGGTGCCGAGGTTCGTGTCTCGAATCCGGACAAAGTGGTTTTCCCGGAACCCGGGCTGACTAAACTCGATCTGGTCCGCTACTACCTTGAAGTGGCCGATGGTGCGCTGAGGGGAGCCGGCGGCCGGCCGATGGTCCTCAAGCGCTTCCCCAAAGGCATCGATGCAGAGCCGTTCTTCCAAAAGCGCGTGCCGGAAAACCATCCGCCGTTCATCGACACAGCTACGCTCCACTACTCCTCCGGAACCTCCGCTGAAGAAACGGTCATCCGGGATGCCGCGGGCTTGGCCTGGGTAGTGAACCTTGGCTGCCTGGACCTCAATCCACACCCCGTCCGCGCCGAGGACCTTGAGCACCCTGACGAGCTTCGCGTGGACCTCGACCCCATGCCGGGTGTGGATTGGTCGCAGATCGTGGACACCGCGTACGTCGCACAGGACGTCCTCGACGACGTGGGGTTGGTGGGATGGCCGAAGACGAGCGGTTCGCGCGGGCTTCACATCCTGGTGCGGATCGCGCCGCACTGGTCCTACCGCGAGGTCCGGCTCGCCGCCGAAACCCTGGCCAGGGAGGTGGAGAACCGCGCACCGGGACTCGCCACCGCCAGGTGGTGGAAAGAGGAACGGGGTGAAAGCGTGTTCGTCGACTTCAACCAGAACGCCAAGGACCGCACCGTTGCCTCCGCCTATTCGGTCCGGTCACTCCCCGATGCCCGCGTCTCAACTCCACTGACCTGGGCAGAAGTACGCTCAGCCCGGCCGGACCAGTTCACGGTCCTCACTGTCCCTGGCCGCTATGCCGATGTGGGTGATCCCCACGCCGGCATCGACCACGCCGTGGGGTCACTCGACGGGCTGCTGGCGTTGGCTGCCGAGCTCGGCCCGGCAGAAAAGGCTCCGCGAAGCGGGGACGGCTCAGGCCGCCGGATGCCCACGATGCCACTCATCGAGGTGGCCCGCACCAAAACGAAACCAGAAGCCCTCGCAGCGCTGGAGGAATGGAAAGAACGGCACCCGGACGTCGTCTCCGCTTTGCACCCGGCAGATGTCCTTATTGACGGGATGAGGGGATCCAGCTCGCTCTGGTACAGGGTTCGGATCAACCTGCAGCACGTTCCCGACAGCGGGCGCCCGCCGCAGGAGGAACTCCTTGCCGACTACGATCCTTGGGCGGGCAAGACATGGCCCGGACGGCCCGGGGCCTGACATGCAAGGCCTGTCCGCGTCACTGGTCCTCATCGCAGCGTTGGCAGTTGCAGCTCCCCTAGCCGTTCGGCTGCTTGATCCCGTGATCAAGGTGCCGATCGTGGTCTTCGAAATTGTCCTGGGGATCCTGTTTGGCCCCAGCCTGCTGGGCTGGATCGAATCCACTCCGTTCACCGACACCTTGGCTGATTTTGGGCTGGCGATGCTGTTTTTCGTTGCAGGGAACGAAATCGACTTCACGGCAATCCGCGGGCGCCCCATCAAACGTGCTTCCGCGGGATGGGTGATCTCCCTGGCAGCCGGAGTCGGCGCCGGCTTTGTGCTGGCTCCCGCCCCCGAGGCCGCCGTGATCATTGGAGTGGCCTTGTGCTCCACAGCATTGGGAACCTTGCTGCCCATCATCCGCGATGCGGGCGAATCCACATCTCCCGTCGGCACTGCCGTTGCAGCCCTGGGCGCCGTAGGCGAGTTTGGTCCCCTGATTGCGATTTCACTCTTCTTCTCCGGGAAGCAAGTGGGAACGGCTTCAGTGGTGTTGTTGGGATTTGTCCTCCTGACCGGCGTATCCATCTACTTCGCTTCAAAAGCACGGCACACTCTCTTCCACGCCCAGGTCACCAGGACCCTCCACACCAGCAGCCAATTCGCCATGCGGTCCATCATGCTGGTCCTCAGCTCGTTGGTTGTCCTGAGCATGGTGCTGGGGCTGGACATGCTGCTGGGTGCCTTCGCGGCCGGCGTCCTCTGGCAGGTAACCATCGCGCGTGCTCCCGAAGCTGACCGAAGAGTAATTGAAACAAAAATCGATGCGGTCGCCTTCGGATTCCTGGTGCCCATCTTCTTCATAGATACCGGTATTGATTTTGATCTCGGCGCGTTGACGTCAAGCCCTGCTACCCTCGCTTTGGTCCCGCTGTTCCTGGTGCTCCTGCTGGTCATCCGCGGCCTGCCGTCCTTGCTGGCGGCGCCCCGGGGCTCGACATGGGCCCATAAGCGGGCAATCCTGCTGTTCGGGGCAACGGGGCTGCCCATCATCGTGGCCGTAACCACCATCGGACGGGAGCAGGGATTCATCACCAGCGGAATCTCCTCCGCACTTGTCGGCGCCGGTATGCTCTCCGTCCTGTTGTTCCCCCTGCTGGCCCTGCTGCAACTCCAGCGCGGGGCCACAACGGCCCCTGCGGCGGCATTGCCGGCCGACAGCAGTCCACGCCCAGACCAACAGAAGCACGACGGCGACCTCCCGCCGTCGGGCGCTTCCGGCAGCAGCACCTAGGCGCAGCCAGCGTCGGGCAGCAGGGACACACCACCAGGTTTTGCACCTGACCTCAGGCGTGCTTAGTGTGGATTCATAAGCTTCCTTAGCTTTAGGGGCGCGATACCCGCAGCGCTTCTCCCGTAGACAACAGGAGGACCATCATGACTGATCAGTACACGTTCCGAAACCCTGTCACCGCCTACGAAAAAATCTCCCCGCCGAAACAGCACCAACCCGAGCCGGGACTGGACGCAGATTTGACGCCCACAGCGGATCTTGGTGAGGAAACCTACCGCGGAACCGGTCGGCTGGATGGCCGCAAGGCGATCGTCACCGGCGCGGACTCGGGCATCGGCGCGGCGACCGCCATTGCCTTCGCGCGGGAGGGTGCCGACGTCGTGCTTTCCTACCTTCCCGAAGAGGAAGAAGATGCCGTCCGGATCGCCGGCATTATTGAAGCCGCAGGCCGCAAAGCCGTCAAGGTGCCAGGCGATCTCAAAGACTCCGCTACATGCCGGGAGCTGGTGGATACCGCCATCGCCGTCTTGGGCGGAGTGGACATCCTGGTCAACAACGCAGGCAAGCAAGTGGCACAGGAAGACCTCGCAGGCATCACCGACGAGCAATTCGACCACACACTAAAGACCAATGTGTACGCGATGTTCTGGCTGACCAAGGCTGCACTGCCCCACCTGCCCGCTGGTTCAACCATTATCAACACCACATCGATCCAGGCCTACAACCCTTCGCCCACGCTGGTGGACTATGCCACCACGAAGGCCAGCATCAACAATTTCACGAAGGGCCTGGCCCAGCAGCTGGCCCCCAAGGGCATCAGGGTCAACGCAGTGGCACCCGGCCCCATCTGGACCCCGCTGCAGGTGAGCAGCGGCCAGCCCAAAGAGGCCTTGCCGGAGTTCGGCCACTCCACTCCCCTGGGCCGCGCCGGCCAGCCGGCAGAGCTTGCCCCGGCGTACGTGTTCCTCGCTTCGCCCGAATCCAGCTACGTAGTTGGCGAAACCCTCAACGTCAACGGTGGCAGCCCCACACCCTAGCCGGGAACCCGCAGCTGCCTGGCTGACGTGGTGGGAATGGACTCGTCCTTAAGCCCTGCCCTTGAGGATCATGTGCCAGTAGACCTGGGGGAACATGATGCGGTCCACCCACCACGACACCCGGCTTTCCTTCCACGTGGGCACTTTCGGGATGGTAGACATAGGGCGATAGTGGTCGTCAAATTCAGCGAAGACCACCGTGGTGCGCGAAACAGTGAAGGGGCACACGGAATAGCCGTCGTACTTCATCGCGGGCGGCTTTCCCTGGCGGGCCGCCACGAGGTTCTTCGCCAGCACCTTGGTCTGCTTGCGCAGGGCACCGCCGGCCTTGGAGTTGGTGGTGGCTGCAGCGTCGCCCAGGGACCACACGTTGGAGTGGCGGACGTGGCGCAATGTTTCGGTGTCCACGTGGACGAACCCGTCCTGCCCACCAGGGGCTGGAAGATCCGTAGCTCTGAGCCACTCCGGCGCAGACTGGGGTGGGACGGCGTTCAGGACGTCGTACCCCAGCTCCTCAGTGGTGTTGGTGACATTGTTGCGGATGGTCGCTTGCCTGCTGGCAGCGTCCACGGCCACCAATTCGCTGTTTGTCCGGAGCTCAATGCCGTATTCAGCAATTTTCCGCTCAAGCTCCCTGTCCACCTCGGGGATGCCGAATACGGTGGGATATGGCTGCACCATCACCACGCGGATCTTGTCCAGGACACCTTGCTCGCGCCAGTAGTCGCACGCCAGGTACATCGGCTTCTGACTGGCGCCCCCACACTTAACAGGTCCTGACGGCATGGTAAAAACCACTGTGCCGGACCGGATACTGCTCAGGAGTGACCAGGCCTTGGGTGCGAGCTCGAATTCATAGTGGGACGCACCGTACGGGGAATGGACAGCCTCGGCCAAGCCCGGCACTGAATCCCACCGGTACTGGAGCCCCGGACACACCACCAGATGTTGATAGCCCACGGCGCTGCCTGAGGCCAGCATCACCATGTTGGCCGTGGTGTCCACGTCCACCGCATGGTCTTTGATCCAGGCAACCCCCCGGGGCATCACGGATGCCTGGCTGCGGGTGGCTTCCTTGACCGTAGCCCTGCCGCCGGCGATGTGGGAGAACAGAGGCTGATAGAGGTGATGGTCCTTGGGTTCAATGAGGCCAATGTTCTTGACCCCGTATCTGCTCAGCCGGGCCGCAAGCGAGACTCCCGCATTGCCCCCGCCGATGATGACTACATCGTGCTGATGGGACATATCACTGGTTCTTTTCGGTCAGGGCGGAGCCTTTGTGGGCCGCCCGCGCGCCGGTCTTGTCTGATTCCACCACGTACTGCGGCTCGTCTTCAGTGGCTCGGTGGGTATTGCCGTCCAATTCGAAGTCGCTGGTCTTCCTCTCCACAATCTTCCCGTGCGTTTTGCCTTGGGAGGTGTTCCACTCCACGCGCGTTCCCTTGCCCAGTGCCATATCCGCTCCAATGTGTGGTGTTCAGCTCTGACTTCAAGCGCTCCACAATAGTAAGCATGATGATCTTTTTCGCGGAACCCCCCAGAGCACGTTGCTGGACGCAGCCTCAGCCGGGCGGGTCTTGCCCCACGAGACCGTCCACAGATTCGCGGATAAGGTCCGCGTGGCCATTGTGCCGGGCGTATTCCTCAATCATGTTCAGGAGGATGTAGCGCAGGCTGGGCAACTCGATGTCCGGACGGGACGCGATGGTGCCTTGCCGGGACGGGCCGCCTTCTGCCATAGCTGCTTCGAACAAGACCCTGGAGCGGGCAACAGCGTCACGCCACCTTTCATACAGTTCCTCCGGCGGGTCTCCGGCAGCGGAATTCCAGTCCCAGTCGGGGTCGGCGTCCCAGTCAACTGCGTTCCACGGGGGAAGTTGCCTGCGGCCTTGGAGCCACTCGGTGGACATATCGTCCTCGAAGCGGGCCAGGTGCTTGAGCAGCCCACCCAAAGTCAACGACGACGGAGCGTGCCGGGCCCTCAGGCCGTCCCGGTCAAGTCCCTCCGTCTTCCAGGCAAACGTCGCCCTCTGTCGCTCAAGGAAGCCCATCAGGGTGGCGGCTTCATCGCCGTCCAGCGGAGGCTCCGCGTTGACCGGTTCGGTGGTGCCTGCTTGATCGTTCACAGCAGCTCCTGGTGATTCATCCGGAAGGAGTTCCCTGCTCCCGGTCGCGTGGCCCTGCTGACGGAGTGGATTTTCTGGTGATCAGCCACGTGATGAACCAGAGCACGACACCAATGGCCATGAGCCCGCCGGCCACTTGGTACTGTATGGGGTTCCTGCCCACCCAGGGACCAGCGAGGAAGGCGCAGAGGATGGCGGCCACCCACGGCAACTGACCGGGCGAGGTGAAAAAGACCTTGCGGTCCGGGTGCCTCTTGCGGCGGAGCACCACGCACGCCACGTTGACCACGGTGAAGACGCACAACAGCAGAAAAGCGGTTGTCCCCGACAGGTTGGCCACGATGTTGCTGTCCGGATCGATGCTGACGTACCAAATCAGTCCCAGGGCCAGGACGGTGGAGAAAGTGATGCCGGCCCACGGTGAACGGCGTCCGGGCAGCACCTTGCCAAGGCCGCGCGGCAGGACATGCTGGCGGGCCATCCCATAGATCAGCCGGCTCGCCATCAGCATGTTGATCAAGGCAGTGTTGGCCACCGCAAAGACCGCCAGGAACGGAAAGATCTTATCGATCGGGAAATCCGGGGAGCCCTTGTGGACGACCTCGAGGAGTGCCGCCCCTTCGGATTCCCTGATCTCCCCCAATTCGGTGGGTGACAACACACTGACAACCGACACCGCTACCAGCATGTAGAGCAACACTGCGATACCGAGGCCCGTCAACATGGTTCGGGGAAAGATGCGCTCCGGGTTCTTGGTCTCCTCCACCATGTTCACGGAGTCCTCGAATCCAACCATGGCAAAAAAGGCAATGGACGTGGCGGCTGTAACAGCCAGGAACAGCCCCTTGTCCTGGTAGTCGGTGAACACCGTGATTTCCTGGATGTTGCCTGTTCCCTGCGCCATCACGAAGAACCCGACGCCGATCACAATGCACAGGGCGAGTACCTCAACCGAGGTCAGCACCACGTTGAACTTCACGCTTTCGCCAACCCCGCGGAGGTTAATTACTGCCAGCAACAGCATGAATGCCATTGCGACCAGTGTGATCATTCCTTTGTCAGGCGCGCCCATCCACCCGTTGACTTCCAGACCTCCGAACAGATTCTGGGCGAGGACATTCGCGGATGTTGATGCGCTGGTGATGCCGGAACACACCACGGCGAACGCCACAAGGAACGTGACAAAGTGGATCCCGAATGCCTTGTGCGTATACAGCGCCGCGCCCGCCGCCTGAGGGTACTGCGTCACCAGTTCCAAGTAGGAAAAAGCTGTCAGCGTCGCCACAATAAAGGCCAGAAGGAACGGCAACCAGACAATGCCGCCCACCGTCCCCGCCATCGTCCCGGTGACTGCGTAAACGCCCGCTCCGAGAATGTCGCCCACGATGAAGAGGAGCAGGAGTTTGGGCCCCAGAACCCGCTTGAGCTGTGGTTCTTCGTCCGGGGGTGAAGCTTGGTAGACGTCGTCGGATGTGGTGCTCATGGTTGACCTCCACGGCGGATACACGGTTCCCTGATCGTGTTAGTGACCTGACGTAACCCACTGTGAGCCTGTCCGTTGGCTTTGGCAACACTGTTGGCCCCGAAACCTGCCCTTCCGGAGTGCCGCACCCGTGCAATATTCTGGGCCCACCAGTGTGCGGCGGACGGCGGTCCGCTGGCCGTGGACCGTGGGCTCCGAATCCGACCGCTCCGAAAGGACCATCCATGCTGATTTGCGCGGCCTGTGCGGTGGAACGTGATGAACCCGTTCCGGGTGTCTGCCCCATCTGTGCCGACGAACGGCAGTACGTCCCTGACGAAGGGCAACAGTGGGTCACTCTTGACCAACTCAGGACGGCCGGCCAGCGGATATCGCTCTCGGAAAGCGAACCAGGTCTTATAGGCGTCAGTACTGACCCGAAGGTCGGAATCGGCCAGACGGCCCAGCTGGTAGTGACGTCCCAGGGCTCGTTGCTGTGGGATCCGGTGGGCTACATCGACGACGACGCTGTGAAGGCGGTGCGGGAGCACGGACCTGTCCTGGCGATCGCCGCCAGCCATCCGCACATGTTCGGCGTGCAGGTCGAATGGTCACGGCGGCTGGGCGGCGCCCCGGTATGGGTGACTGAGGCAGACCGCCAATGGCTGGGACGCCATGATCCGACCATTGCCTACTGGTCCGGCAGCATGTCGATCGCCCCCGGGCTGACCCTGCACCAAACCGGCGGACACTTTCCCGGCAGCGCCGTGGCGCACTGGGCGGCCGGAGCAGCCGGCATGGGGGTTCTGTTGACCGGTGACAGCGTGTTTCCCAATCCGGATCGCCGTTCCATCTCGTTTATGCGAAGCTACCCGAACCGCCTGCCGCTGTCCGGAGCCGTGGTGTTGCGGATCGCGGCGCAGTTGGACACGCTTGGGTTCGATCGCATCTATGGGAATTTCAACAACGTCATATCGTCCGGAGCCAAAGCCGTTTTGCACGACTCCGCTGAACGGCATGCCGCCTGGGTGCGGGGAGACTTCGATCATCTGACGTGAACTGTTGCTAAGGGGCAGTCCTCATCTTTTTCAGATGCAGTCCCCTGCAGGGAATCGCGGCCGAGACCAGGTCTTTGCTGTGCTGGTGCTGCGGGTCAGCGAAGAACTTATCGGTGTCGGTGAGTTCCACCAACCGCCCCTGATAGAGGACGGCTACCCGCTGGCACATATGGCGCACCACGTCCATGTCGTGGGTGATCATCATCAGGGACAGCCCCCGCTCGCGGTGCAGGCGTTGCAGCAGGTCAAGGATGGTTCTTTGTGTCAGTGCATCCAGGGCGGAGGTTGCTTCGTCGCAAATGAGCACTTCCGGCTCCATCAGGAGCGCCCGGGCGATGGTGACCCGCTGCAACTGGCCGCCGGAGCATTGGCCCGGACGCCTGTCCAGCAGACTGGGTTCCAGTTCCACTTCCGTCATGGCGTCGCTCAGCCGTTGGGTTTTCTCGCTCGACGGGAGCCGCCGTGGCAAGGGTGCTTCCAGGCTTGCGCGGAGTGTCATGCGGGGGTCGAAGGCGTCATGTGGTTCCTGGAACACCAGTTGGACGGCAGTCGGATCGGCAAGCCGGTCTGCTGACAGAGCCCGGGTGATGCTGCCGCTGCTCATTCCTTCCAGACCAACGATTGACCTGGCCAAGGTGCTTTTCCCGGAACCGGATTGGCCGAGCACTCCCAGGATCTCCCCCTTTTTCAGCTCGAGGGAAACAGCGTCAAGTGCTGGACTGCGACCCCGGCGGCCGCGGCCGAAATTCTTGACGACGCTGTTGAGGGTAAGGACATTCCGCGCCGGGTGCACCTGCTTCACAGTCCCTGATGGCAGGAGGTTTGATGCCTCCAGAAGTTTTTGCGTGTAAGGACTCTTCGGGCTTCCCAGCACTTCCTCAGTGGTGCCCGACTCCACGATCTTGCCTGCCTCCATCACCAGGACGCGATTTGCGAAGGCCGCAACAGAGGCAAGATTGTGCGTGATGTAGAGAATCCCCAGACCACGCTGGCTCCGTTCGCGGTCCAGCAACTGCAGGATCTGGCGTTCCAGGACCTTGTCCAAAGCAGACGTTGGTTCGTCAGCAAGCAGGATCCCCGGCTGGCCCGCCAGGGCCACGGCTGTCATGGCACGTTGGGCCATGCCACCGGAAAGTTGGTGCGGGTAGGCCCGGGCGCCCCACTGCGGATCCTCGAATCCCACTTCAGCCAGCAGCTCCAGCACCTTCTCCTCCGCAGCTTTTCCGCGCAGGCCTGAATGGAGGCGGAGGGGTTCCCTCAGGTGGGCACGGAGGGTCTTGCTGGGGTTGAACATCTTCTTGGGCTGCTGGAAAAGCATCCCCAACCGGCCACCCCGGATGCGGTTCAGCTCAAGTCCGGAGGCACGGGTCACGTCTACGGAGTCCACATGGATGGACCCCGAGGCAATCCGCAAAGGCTGCGGCAGCAACTGCAGGACGGACCGGGCAGTCATGGTTTTGCCCGACCCGGAACCTCCCACGAGCGCTACAAACTCGCCGGGATGCACGGCCAGGCTCACACCGGAGAGAATCGGGCGTCCTGCGTCTGTGCCCAGCACCGTCAGGTTCTCGATCACCAGTTCAGGCATGCTGGCCCTCCACTACCAGGACATCCACCCGGTCGGCTGCCCGCCGTGACGTCCGCTGGCCGATCAGCGTTACACACAGGGCAACCAGGAAGATGGTGAGGCCCGGAGCAATGATCCCCCACGGTGCCCGCTCCGCATACGGCTGGGCCGCTGCCACCATGGAACCCCAGTCGGATTGTGGCGGTTGAACGCCCAGCCCGAGGTAGGACAGGGCTCCCACGCTGATCAGGAGCTGTCCGAAACGCAGGGTCGCCTGCCCCAGCATCGGCGCTGCGAGGTGCGGGATGATGTGACGGAAGACAATGAACGACGGCGAACAGCCCACCACGCGCGCTGCTTCGACGAACCCGCGGGCAGAAACGTCGTAGGCCAACGTCCGGGCCAGGCGGGCAAACGGCGTCCACCCGGTTACGGTCAGGGCGACCAGCAGGGACGTAAAACCTGTGCCCATGGCCGCGACGATGAACAATGCCACCACCATCTCCGGCAGCGCCAACAAGACATCATTGGTACGGGTGAACAGTTCGTCTACCCAGCCCTTCCGCCGGGCACTGAGCACACCGACCACCAAACCAATGATTCCGGTCAGGACCGTGGCCAGTGCCGCCACCACCAAAGAGAACCGGCCGCCGTCGAGCAAGCGGCTGAGCGTATCCCGCCCAAGGTGGTCCGTCCCCAACCAGTGTGTGGCACTGGGTGGCGCGAGCCGTGCAGCGAGGTTCTGATCGTCCGGTGGAAAAGGTGCCAGCCACGGTGCAGCCGCCACGGCGGCAACTATCAGGACGAGAATAACGACGGCGGCGCCGTCGAGCACTGACCGTTTACGCAAGGGCGCCACTCACCTTTGGGCTCAGAATCCGGTGCAGGAAGTCCGCGAGGGTGGTAATGGCAACAGCCAAAGCCACCACAACCACCACGCCTCCCTGCGCCAAGGGGATGTCACTGTTGACCACGGCGTCGTAGAGAAGGCGGCCCATCCCGGGGATCGCGAAGATGACCTCCACAATGACCGAACCTCCCAGAAGACCGGCGAACCACACCGCGAACAACGTGGACAACGGAACCAGGCCGTTGGGAACAACATGCCGCAGGACAGTCTGCACGTGGCTAAGGCCGCGGGCCCGGGCAGCGGGAATGTGCTCCGCCTCAAGGGCATCGATCATTCCCGAGCGGACCGCTGAGGTGAAGAAGCTGATGGGCCGAAGGGACAGCGTGGCGGCCGGCAGGACAATGGACGACGCCGTATTCCACCCGGCCGAGGGCAGCCAGGAAAGTTTGAGGGCAAAGACCAGCACCAGCAGTGGTGCCAACCAGTATTCCGGCATGGCAATAAAGGACTGTGTGACAGTGGTGATCAGTTTGTCGGTTTTGCTGCCTTGCTTCAGGGCCGCAACAATGCCCAATGGGAGGGACACCAGCACGGCCATGCCCAAAGCCACCAGCACAAGGCTGAGGGTGATGCCCAAGGCAGGCAACACCTGATCAATCACCGGTGTACGGCTAATGTGCGACAACCCCATGTCCCCTGTGAAGAAGTCGCCCAGCCACCGGAGATATTGCACGGGAAGCGGATCGTTGAGTCCCAGGCTTTCCGCCAGTGCCTGAACGGTGGCTTCGTCCACCACATCGCCGGCTACACGGGACCGGATAATTTTCCGGACCGGATCGCCTGGGGTCACGTAAGGAATCAGGAAGACGGCGAAAGACGACAGCAGGACGGCGACCACCAGGGTCGCCGTCCGCTTCGCAAGGAACGTGATCATACGTGCTTCGGTTGTCCCAGCCCGTTGTCAGGAGCCGGCCTTGGCCGTTTGCGCGGTCAGGACGTAACGGGACAGCGGGTCCTGGACGTAGGACAGGACGTTGCTGCGGACAGCGTCCGTGGCTTGTTCATTGACCAGCCACAGGTTCACGGCTTGGTCGTTCAGGAGTTGACCGGCTTTGCCATACAGCTTGTACCGTTCCTCAGTGGTGGAGGTCCGGGCAGCTTCTGTGATGAGTGCGTCGTACTCTTCGTTGCAGAAGTGGCTCAGGTTGTACGTGCCCTTGCAGGTGTAGTCGGCCGTCAGGAAGCCAATCGGATCGGCAATGTCAATCAGCCGGTTGCGCTGGCTCAGGATCATGTCATAGTTGCCGGCCAAGACGTCCGGTTCAGCCGAGGCGTATTCCTTGGCCTGGATGGTCACTGGAACACCGATGTCCTTGAGGTTGTCCTGAATCACCGTTGCTACGTCGGCGAACTCCGTCCGCTCCACGATGGCGATGATCTCCAGCGGCCTGTCCGCGGTGTAGCCGGCATCGGCCAGGAGCTTCTTCGCCTCGTCCAGGTTCTGCTTGGGAGTCTTGGCTTCGCTGGATGCCCATGGTTCGGAGGGCGCGAAGGGACCAGCTGCAGGCAACGCCGCGCCTTCGTAGACGCTGGCGGCCAGGGCTTCCAGGTCCAGAGCGGACCGGAGTGCCTTGCGGAAATCCACGTTGTTGAAGGGTGCCCTGCCGTTGTTCATGTACAGGGTGGCCGTGCGGGGTGAATCTGCCTTCAGGACGGACACCTCGGGTGCACTCTCAAGCGTGGACAGTGCGGAGGCTGGAATGGACAAGGAAATGTCGGCCTCGCCGGTTTGCACTTGCGCGGCCCTGGTAGCGCCATTGGTGATGAAGCGGACTTCTGCGCCAGCCAACTGCACCTTTCCGCCCCAGTAATTCTCGTTGCGGTCCAGGGTCAGGGACTGCTTCGCCTTCTCAGACACTGGGGTGAACGGTCCCGTGCAGTGGCCGAAGGGATTCACCGTGGCACCGGTATAGGCGGCAGGCGCGAGGATGCCCGTGTTGACGCTCGCCAAGCGGAACGGCACCAGCGGATTCTCCACCGGCGTGGTGACGCGAACGGTCTTGGCGTCAGTTGCCTGGACTCCACTGACAATGCCCGGGCTGAACGCCCTTGCAGGCACCTTGGCCTTAAGGACTGAGTTCAGCGAAGCGGCGACGGTCTCTGCGGTGAGATCGGTACCGTCCTGGAACTTCACGCCTTCACGGATGGTGAAGTCCCACTCAAGTGGTGAGACCTGCTTCCACTCAGTAGCCAGGAACGGGACCACCTTGCCCTGGGCGGAATCATATTTGGTCAGGGTTTCCAGGCAGCCGGACAACGACAGAATGTACGCGGCATCGGACTCCAGGGCCCAGTTGGCCACGGGGGCCCGGAAGTTATCCACGACGATGCGCTGGTTGGTATCGGCCACTTTCCCGGTGGCGCCTGTCTGTCCACCGCTAAGACCACAACCGGTCAGGGAAAGAAGTGCAGCGACCCCAAGGGCTGCTGTGGAACGGCTGAGTTTGCGCAAAGGGAACCGCCTGCGATGTATGCCCGGAACGGGAGGGCATGGGGAAATGGAGACTATTTAGGTTAGCCTTACCTCGGCGCAACAGCAAAAACAGGGCGCTTCGCAGACGCGTCACAATGTGCCTGACATCACCCAGCCCAACCATTTGCCCGCTGCGGCATCCTGCGCCCCAGATTCAGCTTTCCCGGGCTTTCCGGGTAGCCGCGTCATTGGCTTTCTGCAGTGCCTGGACCAGCTCATCCTTGTTCATGGTTGAACGGCCCTTGATGTCCAGCTCGCGGGCCCGCCGGTAGAGGTGCTCCTTGGAAGCGTTGGCGTCCACTCCGCCGGCAGTGGGCTTATCCGAGCTGGCCCCTCCAGCCGCGTGGTCATCGGAAGGTCCATTTTCTTCTTTGGGTTCCCAATGGTCGCCCACCTTCTCGTAGCTGTGCTTCAGCGACGCGAAAGCCGTGCGGGCGGCCCTGCCCTCATCGCCGTCATAGGAATCCATCGCCGAGTCGTAGGTCTTGGCGAACGTGTCCTGGGCCTTCTGATCCGAGCGCTGGAGCGTCGATGGCAACTCGTTTTTCCGTGCATGATCATTTTTGCCGGTCTTGGGCATGGCACTCACTCTCCTGATCCAGGGAACAACTACAGCATGCGACAGCAGACGCATGGATCCTCGTTCAGCCTACTAAAGGACCGGAATTGATGGGGGCGTAGGGTGGAGGAGGACGAAAGGAGCACTTCATGAAGAAAATCCTCATGGTACTAACCAGCGTTTCCGAGCTCGGCGACACGGGAGAGAAGACCGGCTACAACGTGGCAGAGGCCGCACATCCCTGGAAGGTCTTCAAAGACTCAGGCCACTTCGTCGATTTTGCTTCCATCAAAGGAGGCCAACCTCCGCGCGACGAAGTGGACACGGACGATCCCATCCAGGTTGCCTTTACCCAGGATGAGACAACGCGCGCCGGCCTGTACAACACCGCACGCGTCGACGTCGTAGACCCCGCACAGTACGATGCCATCTACCTCGTGGGCGGCCATGGGACCATGTGGGACTTCCCGGACAGCGAAGGCCTGCAGAATCTGGTGGCCAGCGTCTACAACGCGGGCGGTCTGGTAGGTGCCGTCTGCCATGGGCCGGCCGGCCTGTTGAACGTAGAACTGGACAACGGGTTCAGGCTGGTTGAAGGCCGCGACGTAGCCGCGTTCACCAATGACGAAGAAGTGGCTGCGGGGAAAGACAAGGTCATCCCGTTCTTCCTGGCGGACCGGCTCGAGGAACAGGGGGCCCGCCACGTCTCCGCAGGGGTCTTCGAGGAGAAGGTAGCGGTGGACGGCCGCTTGGTTACGGGCCAGAACCCCGCCTCGGCCGCTGGCGTGGCCAAGGAAATGGAAAAGCTCTTCGCTGAAGTCATCCACCAGGAAAAGGCAGAAGAGCAACACGAGGCAGAAGCAGTGCGTGCGGAGAAGGACGCAGAGAAAAGCGCCCGGAAGGCTGATGCCGACGCCGACCACTGATTACAAGTAGTCGCGCCCCCGTTCGCGGGCGATTTCCACCAGCGTGGAGTGGAATGCCACTTCGGCGGGGGCGTAGACCTTGTCCTGGCGCTGGGCTAGAAGTACCCGCCGTAAGGGGGCGTCCGGGCCCAGACTGAGGACGCGGACATCGGGATGTTGGAGTGCAACAGCCGTCTTAGGCACCATTGCCACGCCCATGCCCACGCTGACCATGGCCTGCGCCTCCTGGTAGTCGTTGGCCAGGAACCCGATGTTTGGTTCAAAACCGGCATCGTGGGCAGATCGCTGCAACACTTCCACTACCGGATGAGCTTCAGCGCGCACTATCCATGACTCCTTCCGGAGTTCACGCATACTTACTTCCTCACGGTCAGCCAAGGGGTGCCCCTTGGCCACGAGAATCACCGTGCTCTCCTGGAAGACCTCAGTGATGCGGATGGACTCATCACTGAAACGGTTCCAAGGGTAATCCCACAGCAGACACAGTCCCGTTACCCCGGATTCAAGGTCCGAGACCAATTCGTCGAAGCGGGCACTGCGCACAGAAAGTCCAATGGCGGGGTAACGCTTCTTGAATGCCCGGATGACAAGCGGGAGAAACGATCCCGCCAACGTGGGAAAAGTACCAACCGTCAGTGACCCGCGGCGCAGCCCCGCGATCTGATCCAGGTCCGCGCGGGCCGCCCGCATCTGCCCAACAATTTTCCGGGCGTGCCCTGCCAGTATCTGGCCGGCCTCGGTGGGGACTACGCCGCGCGAACGGCGGTTGAGGAGAGGCTGTCCGACTTCCTGCTCGAGCTTGCGCAACTGCTGCGAAACGGCCGATGGCGTATACAGCATGGTGTCGGCCGCAGCGGTGATCGATCCCTGCTCGACCACTTCCACCAGCAGCGCAAGCCGCCGGATATCGAATAGTTCGGCGTTTTCATCGTTAAGCATGCGTTCATGCTCCTGTCCAAGTGGTTCATTCACTGTATTTACGGGAGACCGACTTGCCACAGAGCCAGCTTTTCCAGACATTGGCGTATCCGAATCCAGTCATTGTGCGCTGATAACCTTGTGAATTAAGCATCCCTTCAGCCCCCATCATATATCCAACATTGTCTTCATTTGTGATCCCGATCATCCTCGTACAAGAAGAACATCACCGAGATGCAGGGAACACCATGAAGATAGAAGCGGAATGGATGCGCGGGGGCACCAGCAAGTGCTGGGTCTTTGAAACTGCTCATCTGGAAGAAGCCGGCACCGACGTCAACGAGCTGCTTCCCAGGCTCTTCGGAAGCCCGGACTCCCGCCAGATCGATGGGGTCGGCGGGGCCACCTCCACCACCAGCAAGGCGATGATCCTCAGTCGGCCCGACGACGATGAAGTCGATGTCGAATTCACCTTCGCCCAGGTAGGCATCGAAGAGGCAGCCGTGGACTGGGGAAGCAACTGCGGGAATTGCTCCGCGGTTGTGGGGCTTTACGCCATTGAAAAAGGCTGGGTTTCGCCCGACGGCGATTCCACCCGCATCGTCACCCGCAACACCAATACGGGCCAGATCATCATCCAACGGGTTTCGACCCCCGAGGGCGCACTGCCGATCATTCCTGATGCAGACATGCCCGGCGTCGTTTTTCCTGGCTACAGGGTGGGTCTTGGCTTCCGTGATCCGGCAGGAAAAACCACCGGCAAGCTCCTTCCTACCGGCGCGCCGACGGACGTCATTGTCGCAAACGGCACCCGGTGGACGGTATCAATGGTCGACGCCGGTGCGCCGGTGGTCATGGTGCGTGCCGAGGAGTTGGGACTGGACACTGCCCGTTATGAAACCTGGAGTGCCGGCGTCGAACTGCAGCTGGATGCTTTGGACATGATCCGACGCCTCGCAGCTGTCCGGATGGGCCTGGCGGCCAGTCCTTCGCAAGCCGCGCGGGCCGTCCCCAAGCTTGCGATCGTGGGCGCACCCACCGGGGAGGACCTGGAAGGCGACGTCAACGTCATGATGCTCTCCATGGGCAAACCGCATCCGGCGTTGGCCATCACGGGAAGCATCGCTTTGACACTGGCCGCCCGCACCCCGGGAACAGTGCTGAACCACATTACCGGTATCCCTTCCCGCCCCACGCTAAAACTCCGCACGCCGGCCGGCGTGATTGAAACCTGGACCGAACACCGGGACGGTTCCCTCCTGGTGGGCGTCGACCGGACCGCCCGCACCATCGCCACCAGCATCATTCACGTCCCGGAGGCTCTCGGCAGTGCCGTCGAAGCCCCGCTGGCATCAGCCACTCAATGAGGAGACACCACCATGGCTAAAGTTACTTACCAACCAGCTCCCGAATCGGAGAGCGAAACCCGGGATCAGAATTCCGGCAGTCCCAACCGCCGTCGCCGTATCCTGCTGGTAACGGTTGCCGCTTCCGTGATCCTGGGCCTGGTTGCCATCCTGTTCGGGGGCGCCATCTTCAACCCGGCGGCCACCCCGGAATCGGAGCCGACCATGACTGCCATCCAGATCATCCCGCTGGTCATCCTCGTGGTGATGTTCGTCGTCGCCACGAAATGGCCGCTGAACATCGGGGTTATGGGACTGGTAGCATCCTTCGGCGTTGGCTACTTCATGCTGGGCATGACGGACAAGGAAATCCTGGCGGACTTCCCTGCCAACATCGTCATCACCATCGTCGGTGTCACGTACTTCTTCAGCATGGCCCAACGGAATGGGACCATCGACATCATCGTCCAGACGTGTGTCCGGCTGGTTCGCGGCAAGACCATGCTCCTGCCTTGGGTGTTCTTTCTCCTGGCAGCATCGCTGACAGCCCTTGGCACCTTCTCCCCTGCCGCCGTCGCCCTTCTTGCCCCTGCCGCCATAGGACTGGCCTATGAATCACGCATCCACCCCGTCCTCATGGGTGCCTTCATCATCAACGGAGCACATGCAGGTGGATTCTCACCGCTGTCAGTGGCGGGTGTTCTGGTCCACGACATCGCAGTGAAGAACGGCTTCCCCATCTCGCAGAGCTCACTCTTCGCCGCAAGCTTTGCGCTGAACCTCATCCTGTCAGTTTTGACAGTGGTGCTGTTTGCCCTCCTGGGCAAGATCCGCGACGGCGCCACAGGCCAGCTCGCTGACCTGGACACCACGCATACCGCCCGGCCACACGGCCAGCAGATCCTCACGCTGGCACTGATCGTCGCAATGCTTGTCTGCGCCTTGGGCTTCCACATGCCTATCGGCTTCGTGGCACTCTCCGCAGGACTGCTCTTGGCGCTGGTCAACATCAAGGAACACCAGACGTTCATCGGCGGAGTCTCCTGGTCCACCGTGCTCCTGGTCGCCGGCATGATCACTTACGTATCCCTGCTGCAGCACGTAGGCGTCATCGATACGCTCGCCGAGCAGGCACTGGCACTCGGAGCCCCGCTCCTCATTGCACTGGTTCTTTGCTACGTCATCGGCGTCGGCTCGGCCTTTGCATCCTCCACCGCCCTGCTCACGGCTTTCATCCCCTTGGCGGGACCGTTGCTTGCAACCAGTTCACTGAGCGCCTCGGGCACCGTGGCAGCACTGGCTATCGCCGCGACCGTCGTGGATGTATCCCCGTTCTCCACCGACGGCGCACTGGTTGTCGCCAATGCCCGCGAAGACGATCGCCAGCGTGTCTACAAGCAACTGATGGTGTACGCCGGCGGCGTGGTCCTCGTAGCACCCGCACTGGCCTGGGCACTGCTGGTCCCCACCGGGATCATGTAAGTTCTGGACCCCACTGACCGCCGAAGTACAGGTTCGGCAAGCGTAGGGAACCGTACCTGCACACCGTCGCAACAGGAAGCCCGAACCTCGGGCGCAGGGACCGGCACCATACGCACCAAAGGCAGGGCCACCACTGAGGTGTCCCTGCCTTTGGTTTCAGGCGCTGACGCGCTTCAGCTGTGGGTAGATGGCTTCCACAGGGGCACTAAGTCCGGCCTTGAGGTTCACGGACGTCTCATCCGCGAGGACTTCATACTCGCCGGCCTGGACGGCGTCGAAGACGGTTGCCACGAGGTCCGCGGGGGCGGTTTTCGGCTCGGTGGAGTGCGCGGCCATGGGGGTGTCAACGTAGCCAACATGGACCCCCACGACATGCACGTTCCCGGCGGCGAGTTCAAGGCGCAGGGAGTTCGTGGCCGACCACAGGGCCGCCTTCGTGGCGCTGTAGATCCCTGCCACCGCATACCAGCTCAGGGCGGAATGAATGTCAATGAGCACCGACTCCTCCTTGGCGGACAAGACCGGAGCGAAGGCCCTGGCCAGGAACAACGGCCCAAGGAAATTGGTCTCCACGTTGTGCCGGATCTCCTCATCCGTGTGGCTGAGGATGCCAGGCGTCGGTGTGCTGGCACCGGCATTGTTGATGAGGACTGTTGTGTCCTGCGCAGCCTCGACGGCCGCCCGAACGGATGCCGGATCCGTGACATCCAAGGTGAGCGGGACGATGCGATCATCGCCCCACGTGCGCGGATTCCGCGCCGTGGCATAAACCTTGCTCGCACCGCGGGCCAAAGCCTCGTGGACAAAGTGGGTGCCAATGCCACCGTTGGCTCCAGTGACGAGGACAACTGCATCAGTCAAGACGGACGTGTTCAGTGAAGGCATGATGGGGACTTCTTCCTGATGGGCTGGGCTGTGGGGGAATACTGATCCCTGATGGGAAACCACTTATTGACTTCACTCATAACTGAGTGCTCTCAGTAGTTATTCCCCCACGCCCTCCAGTGCTACGGCGTGACCTTGAGTTCCCTGATGGTCATATCCCGGAACGTCGCCGTGCCTTCATGGGCGTAAAGACGGATGCCGTCGTCGCCTTCAAGGGGGAACACCCGGTGCGAGTGCACCACGCGCCCATCTCCAACGAACACTTCCACACTGGTTCGATCCACCAGGATCCGCAGCGTGAGGCGGCCTGTGGCAGGGTCCACCGGCGTTTGCGTTTCGCCGGCTGTCGGGTTGATCGTGGGGCGGCGATTGACGTACGTGAACGGGCCACCCAGGAAGACCCCCGCGGCCACGTGCCTGCCGCCACCGGGTGCTCGGCAGACCTCCAACCCGAGATTGGCGGGCGGCGCAGCCGGATCCCACACCAGTTCGCACGTGAGGTCGTAAGCGGTCGAGCGAATCTCCAGGTCATGTGTACCCGCAACCGCCACGTCACCCACGCGGTGTGTTCGCGTTACGTGGTCACCCAGCGCAGAGGTGGGGGCGGAGGCGAGATAATAGGCGCCATTGCCACGCTTGAGCCGGATATCCCGGACGATCATGTCATCGCCGTTGTAGCCGTCAGTGGCAAGGGTTGGCGTGTTGTGGGGGTAGTCCCAGAAATTTGCCCAACCAATCGCCCGGCGGAGGGTTGGGTCCTCCACCCCCGACGCGTCGTGATGCGGATATGTTACTGCACCATAAAAGTCGAAGCCGTAATCGAGCCATTCCGGCTCAGGATGGTCTGGAGCAAAGGAGCTGCCGTCAAAAGCTCCAGTCCAGTAGGCATAGGTTGCCGGCAGTCCGCGGCCCTTGCCGTTTGCACTGGTGCCCAGCACCCAGTGCCGGGTGCCGTCGTCGGCGGTCATCCTAAAGAGGTCGGGGCACTCCAGCAGCCCCAAATCGCTGCGCAGAAACTCGCCAACCCGCGTCCAGGAGCGCAGATCCGGGGACGTGTAGAAACCCAGCTTTTGCCCCTCCGCGTTGGCCATGAACCACCGGTTGCGGTCCTCGTCCCAGATCACCTTGGGATCGCGGAAATCGTGAACCCCCGGGTTGGGCAAAACCGGAGCCTGGCCACCTGATATGAAGGACCGGCCCCTGTCTGTGGAGTACCAGAGGTACTGTGCCTGCCGGCCCTCCGGCGCCTGGGTGACGAGTGCCACCACCGTACCCGCCCCGTAACCCGCAGTATTCCGCTCATCAACCACCAGGCATCCGGACCAACAGTCGCCGTTGGAATTGCTGAACTTCGGCACCGCGACCCCGCGGTCCCTGAACGCGACGTGATCAGTGGTGGTGGCACGGCGCCATGACGTGCCACCACCGCCGTTGATGTAGTCAGCGTTATACAAGTAGTAGTAGTGGTACTCCCCATCGAGGTAGATGGGTCGCTGGGGATCGTTCTTCCAGTTGTCAGGCACGCTGAAGTGATAGACCGGGCGCATCCGCGATGATCCTTTCGAGGCTGGGCCACCCGCCGCCATGGCGGGCTCTGCAGGGGTGGACAGCGCCAGGGACCCGCCCAGCGCAACCGCGCCGGCGCCCGTCAGTAATCCACGGCGGGTAACCGGTGATGACATTTCCACGGGTTCACAGTCCTTTCGGGATGAGGTTGCGGGCGCTGTCAAAGATCCCGGCCATCGTCCAGGCATCAAAGGAGAGGAGCCGCACCGACCCTTCAGTCGCTGCCAGCGTCACGCGCTCGCCGCCCAGGGTCGGGTAGACGCGGGCCGTGAGCGGCTTGCCGTTGGCGAAAATTTCGACGGCGGACCGGTCCACCAACACGCGCAGGCGCACCCGGCCGTCCGTCATCGGCAGGGGCCCGGATTTGTCTTCCGCATCGATGGTGGGGTCGAGGCTGCTGCGCGTACGGTCCAGGCGAAGGGTGCCGCCGGGGGTCCCATCAGCGGCCCGGTCCAGCACGATCACTGTCTCCTCGGCCCCGTCCGACGACGCCAGCACTCCGAGCCGGACCTCTGCCCCGGGTGCAAGTTGCACATCCAGTTCAAGGTCCAGCTGGTTACCGGACACGCCGGTCTCCACGGACGTACCCGCCCCCACCATCACGTGGCCGGGGACGCTGAAGAGGCTTCTGCGCAGCTTCTCTACTTCGGGAACCGGTGCGAACTCCAGGGTTCCGTCGTGCGCCAACGTGGCGACGCGCGGCAAGCTCATGACGCCCGACCAGCCCGCTTCCACCATGGCGGCATCGCTTCGCCCTTCCTGCATCCAGCCGAACATGACACGCCGGCCGGACTCATCCTGGAACGATTGCGGTGCATAGAAGAACCGCCCTCCGAAGTCCAATCGGTGCAGCGTATCCGGCTCGAACGTATCGCCGCCGTAGCGGCCGGTCCAATACAGCGGGTGGCGGGTTTCGCCGTCGTCCCACGCGGAGAAGACCAGCACATCCGGCGAGCCGTCAGCGGGCGCAGACCCCAACGATCCCTGCCCTGCCCGGAACAGGTCAACGCATTCCCACATCGTCCCGGTCCAGTCAGTGTCGGCGGGATCGCCCTGCGAGGCATCCCCGATCATCAGCGGGCCCAGGTAGTCCCAAGACCGCAGGTCCGAAGACTCATAGAGGAACGCCGTGCCGCCGAGGTGTCGAATTCCTGAACCCACCAGCTGGCGCCATGTGCTTCCCTCGCGCCATACGCAATGATCGCGGTAGGCCGTGATGTCAACGCCGGCAGGTGGGGCACCGATAACAGGGTTCCCGGGGTCCTTGGTCCAGCTCAGCAGGTCAGGGGTTCCTACAGCGACGCACGGCAACTCCTTGCCCTCTGCGCGGCCCGAATACACCAAGGTGGGCGTGCCGCCGTCGTTAACCAACACCCCGGACCAGCAGCCCTCGGCGTCAGGTCCCTCGGAGGGTTCCAAAGCAACAGGCTGGTCAATCCACGTGACCAGGTCGGTGCTGGTGGCGTGGCCCCACTGGATGCGGTGGTGGAAAGCGCCCTCGGGGTTGTACTGATAGAAGAGGTGGTAGGTGCCGTCCCAGTGACTGACACCGTTGGGGTCGTTGAGCCAACCGGCCGGTGAGACAAAGTGGAAGCGCGGCCTCAGGGGATCGGCTTCGGCGCGGGCCACCAACTCATCCTGCGGAACGGTGGCGAGCGGATGGGTCAGTTCAGTCATGCGGAAGCCTCTTCTTGAGCGTTCGACGCCGGGTGGCCGGGGTGGAGTGGTTCACTCGCCAGGGCATGGCCGCCGGCAGCGGCCCATGGGCGGTGCAGGTGGCAGCGGACCCAGTGACGGTTTTCGGGGTCCCCCACCTGATGACGGACGGGTGCTTTGTCCGAGCACGCCTGGTCCGGGTCGCCGCCGAAAGCGCAGTGTGTGGAAGCCATGACCGCCTGCCGCAATTCGGCTCTACGGACGGGATCGTACGAGCCTGCCCGGGCGGGATCCGGGACAGCCGACACCAGGAGTTGCGTGTACGGATGCGCGGGGTTGGCCAACAGGTCCAGGGACTCCCCTTCCTCCACCAGTTCACCGGCGAACATGACCGCGGTCCGGTCCGCCAGGTACCGGGCGGAGGCGAGGTCGTGGGTGATGTAGAGCATGGAGATGCCTTGCTGGTCACGGAGCTTGCGCATGAGGTTCAGAACGCCGATCCGTACGGAAACGTCCAGCATGGAGGTAGGCTCATCGGCCAGGATGACCTGCGGTTCAACGGCGAGCGCCCTGGCTATCGCAACGCGTTGGCGCTGACCGCCGGAGAGCTCGTGCGGATACGAGTTCAGCATGTCGGCCTCCAGGCCAACAGTGGTCATGAGCTCCTCAAGCCGCCGCTGGGTCTCCTCCTGGGAACCACCATTCTTCCCGTGGATCGCCAGGGAGCGCCCCAGGAAATGCTCGATCCTGTGCGCCGGGTTCAAGGAGCCAAAAGGATCCTGGAACACCATCTGCAGCTGGGACCGAAACGCCCGCGACGCCTGGAAACGATCCCGCTTCAGAACATCGACGCCGTCAATGAGAATCTCCCCGGAGCTCGGCTTTTCCAGACGGGCGACACAGCGGGCCAGGGTGCTCTTCCCGGAACCGGACTCCCCCACGAGGGCCACGATTTCGCCTTGGTGGATGGTCAGATCAACCCCATGCAGAGCGCGGACGGACCCGCGGGAGAACAAGCCGCCCATCGGGAAGGTCTTTCCCAAGCCTCGAATCTCAAGGGCGGGGGTGCCGGTAGTGGACACGGCCGATGGGCTCATCAGGGAGTGGCTCATCGTGCGGCTCCTTCCAGGTTTGCTGAATCAACCACCGGGGCGTCGCCACCGAACGGAGCCACAAAATGGCCGGGTGTCACCTCGGCGAGGTCCGGGATGTTACGGAACTTCACACCGTCGGGCAATCCCGTCAGCGGAACGCGTGGACCGGTGAGCGGCGGGAATGCGCCCATCAGCGCCTGGGTGTACGGATGGCGGGGGGTGGCGTAGACGTCCTGGGCTTTGGCGGTTTCCACGATCCGGCCTCCGTACATCACGGCCATCCGGTGCGAGAGTTCCACCATCAGGGACATGTCGTGCGTGATGAAAAGGACGGAGAAGCCGAGTTCGCGCTGAAGCTCCTTGATCTGGGCCATGATTTCCTGCTGCACCACCACGTCCAGCGCGGTGGTGGGTTCGTCGAGGATCAACAGTGATGGCTTGAGCGCAACGGCCATGGCAATAACGGCACGTTGACGCATACCGCCGGAGAGTTGGTGCGGATAGGACTTCAGCCGTGCGGGATCGATCCTTACAAGTTCCAGCAACTCACCGGCACGCCTCATCGACTCTTTACGGGAGTAACCGGCGTGGGTGGTGAAGATGTCCACGATCTGTTCTCCGATGGTCAGCACCGGGTTGAGCGAGTTCATGGCTGACTGGAACACCATTGCAACGTCCTGCCACCGAAAGCGCCGCAGCTCTTCCGGGCTCATGGCCAGGACGTCCTTGCCGCCAAAGGAGATGCTTCCGCCTGCGATCTTTGCGGGATCCTTCAGGAGCCTCATGATGGAGTTGGCAATGGTGGACTTCCCACAGCCGGACTCCCCCGCAAGGCCGAATACCTCACCGGTGCCGATGCTGAAGGAGACGCGGTTGACGGCGGTGGTGGAGCGGGTGTCACCGATGTACTTGACGGTGAGGTCCTTGACGTCAAGGACCGGTTGGCGGGAGCCGAAAGAAACTTGGGAGATGGTCATTTGGCGGCGCTCCTTTCAGTGTTCGTGGGTGTTGTTTTAGGCGTTTTGATCTTCCGAAGCCGCGGATTGGTGACCTCGTCCACGGCGTAGTTGATGAGGGCGAGGGCGAAAGCCACCAGCGCGATGCACACGCCGGAGGGGACAAAGACCCACCAGCTTCCGGTGAGCAGTGCACCTTCGTTGCCGGCCCAGAAGAGGTTGTTGCCCCAGGAGACAGTGCTGACATCGCCCAGGCCCAGGAACTCGAGGCCTGCTTGGGCGCCGATACCGTAGATGACGCAAGCCAGGAGCGTACCCATGACGATCGAGGCCATGTTGGGCAGGATCTCGCGGAACATGATCCGGCCGGCCCGTTCGCCGGACACCACGGCTGCAGCCACAAAATCCTTGGAACGGATGGACAACGCCTGCGATCTCAGCACGCGGGCGGAACCGGCCCATCCGGTCACCACGAGTACAAGGATTACGGTCCCCAGTCCCGGCGGAAGGAACGCGGCCAGGATGACCAACAGCGGCAGGCCGGGCAGCAGCAGGAAGACATTGGTGACCAGGGACAGTGCTTCGTCAATGAATTTGCCGAAGTACGCCGAGGCAAGGCCCACCAGGATACCGATGAAAGTGGATGCCACGCCCACTGTCAGGCCCACGAACAGTGAGCTCCGCGAACCATGGACGGTCAGCGCGAGGACATCCTGTCCCTTGGCCGTAGTTCCCAGCCAGTGCTCGGCTGAAGGTTCCATTGAAGCCATGGCCGTGATCCGCGACGGATCGCCGGGGAACAGGATCGGTGCCAGTAAGGCCAAGGCGATGAAGATGATCATCACGGCCATGCCCGTCAGGGCTTTCTTGTTGGTGAGCAGGCCGTGGACGAAGCTGCGGTTCGGCTTGCGGACCGGCGTTGGAGTTGGCTGCTTCAGAAGTGCGGTTGTCATGATCGGTCCCTCTAGTTGCTGCGCACGCGCGGGTCGAGGCGGACGTAGAGGATGTCCACCAGGAAGTTGGCAAGCAGAACAGCGGCGGTGATGGTCAGGAACAGGCCCTGCATGAGCGGATAGTCGAGGCCTTGGACAGCGTTTAGGAGCTGGTAGCCGACGCCGGGATAGGCGAACACCACCTCTGTGAGCAGGGCGCCGCCCACCACGAATCCCAGTCCCATGCCGAAGCTCGTGACGGAGGGAAGCATGGCATTGCGTGCTGCGTAGCGGAGCATGATGCGGCCCGGACGGAGTCCCTTGGCTTCGGCCATGGTGATGTAGTCCTCGGAATTGGTGGCAATCATGGTGTTCCGCATGCCGAGCATCCAGCCGCCGATGGACACCAACACAATGGTCAGCGCCGGCAGCACAAGGTGCGCACCGACGTCGCCGATGAATTCCCAAGTAAACGCCGGCTCCAAACCGTCCGTGAACGCGTGGCGGATCGGGAACCAACCCAGCACCACGCCAAACAGGTAGAGAGCGCCCATGGCGAGCCAGAAGTACGGGAAGGAGCCGATGAACACCAGCACCGGCGGAAGCGCGGAGTCGATCGCTCCGCCGCGCCGCCAGGCGGCCAGGATGCCCAGCAGGTTTCCTACGACGGCGGCAATGACCAGTGCGGTACCGCCCAGCAAGAGTGTCCAACCGATCTGGGACGAAATGACCTCGGTCACCGGGGTGGGGAAACGGGAGATGGAAACACCCATCTGCCCGGTGAAGATGTTGTGCAGGTAATCGATGTATTGCGCCCAGAGGGGCCGGTCGTCAACACCCAGCAGCTTGCGCAGGGCCTCGATCTGTTCAGGCTGCATCCGGTCTTGGGAACGGGCGAACATGCGGGAGACGGGGTCCCCGGGCATGAACCGCGGAAGCAGGAAATTCAGGGTGATGGACGCCCAGAAGGCGATCAGGTAGAAACCCAGGCGGCGCAGGATGAAGCGCACGGTTTCCCTCCATTCGGGAAGTGCGGAAAGTATGGGAGGCACGCCCGGCGGAGTCGGCCGGGTCAACGGCGTAGAACCGCCGGGCGTGCGCTGTGAGGCCCGACTGGGCCTCAAGCGGTGGATGGGCCCACGCCGCCCGGGTTCCCTGGCCGAAGCGCAGCGAGGTGAGGGCGGCGGTGGGTGGGCCCACGCCGCCCGGGTTCCCTGGCCGAAGCGCAGCGAGGTGAGGGCGGCGGTGGGTGGGCCCACGCCGCCCGGGTTCCCTGGCCGAAGCGCAGCGAGGTTAGGGCGGCGGTGGGGACTACTTGCGCGGTTCCAGCGTGGTCAGGACCAGCACCGTGGTAGGCGACCGGACCGAGAGAGTGGCGTATGGGTTGGCCTCGGTGGGCCAGCCGGTGAAGCGGGTGTCGTTGAAGGCACCCCATTCAGGGCCGGAGAACAGCGGCACCAGCGGCGCGACGTCGTTGTACTGTTCCTGCAGTTTGTTGGCGATGTCCTTCTGCTTGGACAGATCGGCCTCCGCTGCGAAGTCGGCGAGCAAGGCATCCGCCGTGGTGTCGCCGAACCGGTGGTAGTTGTCGAACGTCTTGGTGCCCACGGGCTTCACGGTGCTTGTGCCCATGGAAGTGTTGAAGTACTTGTACGGGCTGGGGTCGTTGGCGCTCCAGACAATGCCGGAGTCGAAGTCGCCGGTCTCGTAGCCGGCAACCACAGCGGCCCAGTCCGGGGACTCCACCTTGGTGGTGACGCCGACTTCTGCAAGGTTCTGCGAGATGACGTTGGCCACGGACAGCCAGTCGGACGAAGTAGCACCCACGGAGATCTTGAATTCGAAAGGCTTGCCGTCCTTCAGCGTGCGCTTTCCGTCAGCTCCCTTGGGGTAGCCGGCTTTGTCCAGCAGCTCGTTGGCCTTCTGGACATCGTGGTTGGTCCACGTGCAGTTGTCCTTGACCTGGGTATTCTTCCAGGTCTCGTAGTTGCCGGACAGCCCGGTGCAGTCGGCCGGCTTGGCGTAGCCGCTCATGCCGATTTTAGTGACTTGCCCGCGGTCAACTGCCATGCTCAGTGCTTTGCGGACATCAACATCGTTGAATGGCGCTTTGGTGGTGTTGAGCTGCCAGTTGATCATGGCACCCGTAGCCGGGAACCAGTACTGACGGTGTTCCTTGTCCTTGGAGACAAAGGTCTTTTCGATGTTGGGGATGTACTGGGGAGCCCAGTCCACGTCGCCGTTCGCTGCGGCAAGGTTGGCGCCGTCGTTTCCTGCGAAGGCGAGCATCTTGATACCGGCGATCTTCTGCTTTTCCGGCTGCCAGTAGTTGGGGTTCTTTTTCAGCACGAAGGACTGTGCCTGGAAACTGTCAACCTCGGTGTATGGTCCGGTGCCCACGGGCTTGGCGTTGGCATCCTTTTCCGGGTCCGGCACAGCGGACCAGATGTGCTTGGGCAGGATGGTGATGTGGCCGACGTCGTAAAGGGCCGGGGACCACGGCTTGTTGAAGGTGAAAGTGACCTTGTTGCCCTCGGCGGTGACGGTGTCCAAGTACTCGAAGCCGCCCTTGATCTTCTTCTGAAGTTCGAACGTATAGGCAACGTCGTCTGCAACGAAAGGCTGCCCGTCGGACCATTTCACACCATCACGGAGGGTGAACGTGACGGACTTGCCATCCTCGGCGGCCTTCCACTCGGTGGCGAGCCACGGCACCGTGTCACCCTTGGCGGGGTTGAAGATGAGGAGGGATTCGTAGATGGATTGCTGAACCATGGGGTTCACCGTGGGGGCGAACGGATTGAAGTTCTGCACGAACGTGCCCATGTCTTCACGCGGGATGGTGAGGAACGCGCCGGCGTTCGCGCCGGCGTCGGACGTGTTGGTCTTGGCAACGTTCGCGGTGCAACCGGTGAGAAGCATAGCGCCTATTGCAAGGCTCGCCGCCGTCATCCGGGCAGCCCTGAATCGGGGTTGTGTCATGATGGTTATCTCTTTCCTATCTTCATCGTCCAAGGTGAAGGGGTGGGTAAGGGGTTTGCTCTTCGAGGTTGATTTCGCGGTCAGACCGAAGAGCGTTCTAGCAGCGGACAGTCGACCAATTGCTGGTCGGCAAGGATCGGCTGTCCTGCTGTAAGAGCGGCAAGCGTTTGGACACCCAAGGCGCCCATTTTTTCGAATGGCAACGCAACCGTGGTCAGTTTTGGCCTGAGGTAGGCCGCAATGAGTTCCTGGTTGTCGAAGCCGATCACGGCAATGTCCCCGGGGATGGTCAGTCCCCGTTCCTTGATGGCGTCATAAGCGCCCATCGCCATGCGGTCATTGAGGCAAAACAGGGCCGTTGGCCTGTCCTCCGGTGGATAGCGGTCCAGAATCCGGCATGCGGCGTCGTAACCGCCGTCCGCCGTTGCGTATCCGGACACCACCAAGTCCGGGTCAAGCTCCAGTCCGGCAGCGGAAAGTGCTTCGCGTGCACCTTCCAACCGGCCTACTGCGGCAGGGATAACCGGGTCAAGGTTAATGATTCCGATCCGCGAGTGGCCGGCTTGGAGCAAACGTTCGACGGCGACTCTGCCTCCCCCACGTTCGTCCGGGACGATCGAGGGCAGTTTTCCATCAGCGTCGTAGCAGTTAATCAGGACGGTGGGTACTTCGTTGGCGCTCTCTGGAACCCGGACGCCCCGGTGGAAGGTGGCTGCGTAGAGAAGCCCTTCCACTCGTTGCTCCAACAGTTTTTCGATGGCAGCATCCTCCAGGCCCTGGTTGGGTCCTACGGCATCGGCCTGGTCGGATGGCGCGATGAGCAGGAACCGGCGGTCAAGCCAGGCTTGGTCTTGCGCGCCTTTGATGATGTCGACGGCGAAGGGTGCCGTGACGATCTCCGTCACGATCCCGTACCAGTCACTGCGCTGTGATGCCAACGCACGGGCGCCGGCATTGGGGCGGTAGCCCAATTCCTGCACGGCGTCATTGATCCGGGTGCGGGTTTCCTCTGAGATGCTGGCATTTTCGCGGTTGCTCAGCACAAAGGAAACAGCCGTCCGGGAAACACCGGCATGTTTGGCGACGTCTTTCATGGTGACTCCGCGCTGCCGGACGGCCGCAGTGCCGGGGGTGGTGCTTTTCGCCATCGAATGCTCCGGTGTTCGGTGTTCTGAGTCGTGCGCCAGACCTTCCTTGTCTGGTTCGCTTGCCTGGTAATGCGTGATGGTAACGCGCGTTACTAAGCGAGCATGTGACTTAGGTTACCCGCGTTACTTCGAGTCTGTCAACACTCCTTTGAGCGCCTCCGACCAACTAACTTTCGTCAGGTTCTTCCTCGGTTGTTTCCTTTTCGTCGTGCCGGGAGGCGTCGTGGACCTTTCTCGGCATTTTGCCCTCAAGGTCAGCAGGTACGGGAGGATCCTTCTCTTCATCAGTAGACATGAAGCCAGCATAGGTGGATCACGCCGGTGATGCCTGGCAGGCAAAACCCGCGCATAGGTATATTTCAGGTGGCAATGTCCGGGCTAAGGCGCGTCACGGCCATCCCTGGTTTTACCAGCCAACGTATAATCCGAGCATGCCCTTCATGCTCCTTGTACCAGTTATCCACGCCCAGCCTTCCGGCCTTGACCAGGACGGAGCAGCCCTGTGAGCGGCGGTCTCGTCGCCCTGTTGGATGACATTGCTGCCCTGGCCCGCATCGCGGCCGCATCGGTGGACGACATCGCAGCGGGAGCCGCCAAGGCTGGGGCCAAAGCTGCCGGCGTAGTGATCGACGACGCCGCCGTAACGCCGCAGTACGTGTCCGGGGCTGACCCATCCCGCGAACTGCCCATGATCAAAAAGATCTTCTGGGGCTCGCTGCGCAACAAACTGGTGATCATCCTGCCGGCGCTGCTGCTCGTCAGCGCCTTCATCCCGGGAATCATTCCGTTCATCCTCATGCTGGGCGGTTCCTACCTCTGCTACGAGGGCGCTGAAAAGGTCTGGCACAAGCTCCGCGGCCATGCTGATGATGCCGAGAAGGCACCAGCTGTCCAACGCGGCCCTGAGGCCGAAGCCAAGGTGACCAAGGGAGCCATCACCACCGACTTCATCCTGTCCTGCGAAATCATGGTGATCGCCATGAACGAGGTAGCCACCGAGTCCCTCTGGGCCCGGGCGTTCATCCTCGTCGTCGTAGCGATCGCCATTACGGTCATCGTCTATGGTGCGGTAGGACTGATCGTCAAGATGGATGACATCGGCCTGCACCTGACCACCAAGGACTCCGCGGGCTCACAGCGCTTCGGCCGGCTTCTCGTCAAGGGAATGCCCGCCGTGTTGGCCGCGATCACCCTCATCGGGACCATCGCCATGCTCTGGGTTGGCGGCCACATCATGTTGCAGGGGGCACACGACCTCGGCTGGCACGGCCCGTACGACCTTGTTCATGTCCTTGAGACACCCTTTGCCGGAATCCCCGTTGTGGGTGGCTTCCTCGCATGGCTGGTCAACACGCTGTGCTCAGCCATTCTCGGCGCCATCTGGGGCCTGGTGATCATGGTAATCCTGCACCCGCTTCTCAAAGTGCTGCCGTTCGGCAAGAAAAAGGACGCACACAAAGAAGGCGATGTCCGTGCTGCGAGCTCCGGCCACCGGCCCGGAAGCGATCATAGCCAGAAGGATAAGGCCTGATTCAGGTCAGGCAAGCCAGCGCCACCAGCGTGAGGGCTCCGGTTCCGGGATGGCTTCCGGCTGCGGCTCCTGGCCCAGAGCCAGAGCGGCCCCGACGATGTCATCCTCGGTGAGCGTGATGACCGCTTCACGATCAAGTGCGTCGAGGCCCGGTTCTTCGTCGCGCGTCAGCCGCAGCGCCTGGCGATTCAGTGACTGCTCAAACAAGGTGCGGGCGAAGCGGGCGTTCCCTGAGTCTTCTCCTGCGTGAAGCCCGGCGAGGATGCGGCGCAACATCTGACCCGCGCCTAGCTCCAGCGTGTACTCATGTTGGGCCAGCATCTGCTGGAATATCGTCTCCAGTTCGTCTACCGAGTAATCGGGGAAGGTGATCTCGCGGGCGAACCTTGACCGCAGCCCGGGGTTGGAGAGCAAGAAAGACTCCATGAGCCGCGGGTAACCGGCCACGATCACCACCAAGCGGTGGCGGTGGTCCTCCATCCGCTTGAGCAGGACCTCGATCGCCTCGGGGCCGAAATCCATCCGGCCGTCCTCCGGGGCAAGCGCATAGGCCTCATCGATGAACAGGACGCCGTCCAACGCCCGCCGGATTACCCGGTCCGTCTTGATGGCAGTTGCTCCAACGTACTGACCCACCAGGCCGGAACGGTCCACCTCGACCAGGTGTCCTTTCTGGAGCAAGCCCACCGCACGGTACATTTCGGCCAGGAGGCGCGCCACGGTGGTCTTGCCCGTGCCCGGGTTTCCGAGAAATACAAGATGCTGGGATGTGGCCACCTCCGGCAGTCCGTGGGCTTTGCGACGGGCCTGGACCTGGAGCAATGCCACCAAGGCCCTGACCTGTTCCTTTACGGTCTCCAGCCCGACCAGCGCATCGAGCTCGGCCTGCACTTCGGACAGCGGCCGGGCGGGACCGGGCCGCGCACCGATGAAATCGCCCACCAGGTCGTCAACGCGTTCCGACCCTGGCAGCTTGAGCTGATTGGCCAGATGGCCAATCGTTTCCCTCAGCTCATCGAGCGGATTGCGGCTTGCAGCCATACATCCACTGTAGTCCTCGCGATATGAAGCGGCCACGGATCAAACTGCCCGCATTTGGGCGTTTCGGCATCTTCGGCGGGCGATTCGCCCATAAGTAACTGACACTCCGCGGACTGAAGCTTGGAGGACAGCATCACCGCCCTACCCAAGGAGATCAACGTGACTACTTACAACCTGGCCCTGATTGGTTTCGGAGGCGTGAACCGCGCCTTGGCCGAACTGATCCGTGACGAACCGCAGCGCTTCGCTTCCCTCGGGTTCGAGCTCCGCGTTGTGGCCATTACCGACCTCGCGTTTGGCTCGCTCGTCCAAGGCGATGGCATCGATCTGACCTCGGTCCTCGCCATGCCTCGCGGATCTTCGTTCGACGGACTCCCGGGCGGCAGCTCCGACCCCCGCAACGAAGACGTCATCAAGAACAGCCCCGCCGACATCGTGGTCGAAGCCACCTTCACCAGCCCCCTTGACGGGGAACCGGCCGTTTCGCACGTGAAATGGGCCATCGAATCGGGCAAGCACGTGGTGACCACCAACAAGGGGCCGGTGGCCTTGCAAGGCACTCAATTGTCCAAGCTCGCCGCCAACAACGGCGTTCGCTTTGAGTATGAAGGCGCTGTCATGAGCGGCACGCCCGTGATCCGTTTGGCGCACAAGATGCTCGGAGGTCTGGAGCTGAACGCCGTGCAGGGAATCTTGAATGGAACCAGCAACTACCTCCTGGGGCGTATGGAAGCCGGCCTGCGCTTGGACGAGGCCATCTCAGAGGCCCAGGATCTCGGATACGCCGAAGCGGATCCGACCGCCGACATCGGAGGCTCCGACGTCCGGCTCAAGGTCGCCATCCTGGCCAACGAACTGCTCGGTGCCACCATCCACCCCAATGACGTGGAAACCACCGGTATCCAGGACATCAAGAGTGATGACGTCGCCCAGGCCTTGGCAAGCGGTTTCCGGTGGAAGCTGATCGGTGAAGCCCGCCGCGAGAGCGATGGCAGCATCACTGCTTCCGTCCAGCCGATCGCCCTTCCGGCGGACCACCCGCTGGCCGGGATTTCCGGTGCCACCAACGCCGTCTCCTTCACCACCGACCTGCTCGGGGCCGTCACCGTTTCCGGTCCGGGAGCCGGACGCGTCGAGACCGCCTACGCCCTCATTTCCGACATCATCGCCGTTGACGAATTCGCCAAAGGAGCCGTCCGTGCCTGAAACAGCCATCGCCGAGGCCAAGAGCGAAGCCACAACCAACGATCTGGTGGTTCGCAACAAGTTTGACGGTACCGTTCTGGCTACCCTGCCCCAGTGCAGTGAGGCGGATGTACGTGTCGAGCTCATCCGTGCCGCTGCGTCCGCTCCGGCAGCTGCAGCCCTGCCGCGCCACGAGCGTGGCAGGATTCTGGACACCGCCGCGGACCTGTTGCAGCAGCGGTCGCAGAAGGTCGCCGAACTGATTGTTGCCGAAGCCGGGAAAACCATCAAGCAGGCCCGCAAAGAGGTTTCCCGTGCGGTGAACACCCTTAAGCTCTCCGCTGCGGAAACGCGCCGGAATGTTGGTGAAGTCGTTCCGTTCGACTCGTTCGCCGGTTCTGAGAACCGCCAGGGATGGTTCACCCGTGAACCACTGGGGCTCATCGCAGCGATTACGCCCTACAACGACGCGTTGAACTTGGTGGCCCACAAGCTCGGTCCGGCAATCGCCGGAGGGAACACCGTCATCCTGAAGCCATCGCAGCTGACACCGTTGACGGCCATCCTCCTCGTGGACCTGCTTCGCGAGGCCGGACTGCCCTCAGACTTCGTCACCGTTGTTCTGGGTGACCGCACGGTCGCGCAAACCATCATCTCCTCCAAACTGGTCCGCATGGTCTCCTTCACCGGAGGATTCGCCACCGGCCGGGCCATCGCCGCGAATGCCGGAATCAAGCGCCTGTCCATGGAACTTGGCGGCAACGCACCCGTCATCGTCTTCGACGACGCCGACATCCCAGCCGCCGTCGAAGCCAGCGTGTCCGGCTCCTTCTGGGCCGCCGGGCAGAACTGCATCGGCGCCCAGCGGATCCTTGTCCAACGATCGGTCTTCGACACGTTCCTTGATGCCTTCGTCGCCCAAACCGCGGCACTTAAGACCGGCGACCCGAGCAACGAACACACCGACGTCGGGCCCATGATCAGCAGCGCCTCCGCCGCCGAAGCGAAACGGAAGATCGAGGAGGCCGTAGCCGCCGGGGCGCGACTGCTGACGGGAGGGACCCTGAACGGGCCGGTCCTCACACCCGCTGTTCTCACAGGAGTCCCCCGCAGCTGCGAAGCCTGGAGCGAGGAACTCTTCGCCCCGGTCGTCCTCGTCGAACCGTTCGACACCGCCGAGGAAGCCATCGCACTGGCCAACGACAGCGAATACGCCCTCCAGGCAGGGGTTTTCACCAAGGACCTGGGTCGGGCCCTGGCCACCGCCAAGGCGATCGACGCAGGCGGCGTGATGATCAATGACTCCTCCGACTACCGACATGATGCGATGCCGTTCGGCGGTTCCAAGTACGGCAGCATGGGCCGGGAAGGCGTCCACTTCGCCTACGAGGAAATGACCCAGCCCAAAGTCATTGCGATCACCTCATGAACACAGGAGTAAGAATTGAGCACGACAGCCTGGGTTCTTTGGCTGTCCCAAAATCCGCTTTGTGGGGCATCCACACTGAACGGGCGATCCTCAATTTCCCGATCAGCGGCATCCAGTTGGGAACCCACCGGCACCTCGTCCGGTCACTCGCATTCGTGAAGAAGGCTGCAGCCCTGACCAACGCCGAGCTGGGCTTGATTCCGTCGGAAGTCGGCAAGGCCATCGCTGAAGCCTGCGACACAATGGCCGCCGGTGACGTTGACCATGCCTTTCCCGTCGACGTCATCCAAGGTGGCGCCGGGACATCGACCAACATGAACGCCAACGAGGTCATCGCCAACCTCGCCCTGGAGGCCTTGGGCCACCCCCGCGGCTCCTACGATGTGGTGGACCCGATCGGGCACGTCAACAAGTGCCAGTCCACCAACGACGTCTATCCGACAGCGGTGCGGTTGGCCCTCGTGTTCGCGTTGGAGGACCTCCTGGAGCGCCTGGCCCTGTTGTCAGAATCATTCGCCGAACGGGGCCGGGCCTTCGCGGCCATCCCGAAAATTGGTCGCACGCAGCTTCAGGATGCAGTTCCCATGACCCTCGGCCAGGAATTCACCGCGTTCGCGGTAACTCTGGAGGAAGACCAACGGCGTCTGCGCGAGGCAGCCGCGCTGTTGCGGGAATGCAGTCTGGGTGCAACGGCCATCGGTACCGGCATCACCGCGGACCCGCGGTATGTGGAGCGCGTCATTGACAAGCTCTCGGTGGTGAGCGGGGTCAAACTGGACCGTGCCCACGACTTTGTTGAAGCAACCTGGGACACCGGCGCGTTCATGACGTTCTCCGGAGCGCTCAAACGCACTGCCATCAAGCTCTCCAAGATCTGCAGCGACCTTCGGCTGCTCTCCAGCGGACCCCAAACAGGGCTCGCCGAAATCCGGTTGCCCCCGCGCCAAGCGGGCTCCTCGATCATGCCCGGCAAGGTCAACCCGGTGATTCCGGAGGTCGTCAACCAGGTTGCGTTCTTCGTTGCCGGGGCCGATCTCACTGTCACCATGGCTGCCGACAACGGACAGCTACAACTGAACGCCTTTGAACCGGTCATCGCCCACTCCCTGCTGCAATCAATGAACTGGCTGACCAACAGCACGGATGTTCTGCGGGACCTATGCGTCGAGGGCATCGAAGCGAACGAAGCATTGCTGCGGTCCAGGGCACGGGCCTCCACAGCACAAGCCACGGCACTGCTCCCTGTGCTGGGATACGCCGTTGCGGCCGACATCGCCCACAAGGCGCTCGTGTCCGGACAGAGCGTCGTCGACGTCGCTGTCAGTGAAGGCCTGCTGCTGCCCGAGCAGGTCGAGGCCCTGATGATGGCCTGAGACCGGGATAAACGATTCGCGGATCACGCCGGGACGTGCGGGATACTAGGCTGAGTGGATGGCGACAGTTATTCTCGTGCGGCACGGCCGCACCACAGCCAATGCAACTGGACTGCTGGCCGGCCGGACCGCGGGCGTGAGCCTGGACCAGGTAGGGCGCGAACAGGCGGCATTGACGGCAGACCGGCTCGCAGCAGTGCCGGTAGTCGGGGTAGTGTCGAGTCCTCTCGAGCGCTGCCGGCAGACCGCCCAGCTCATTCTCGACCGCCAGGCCGGCACGCCGTATGCACCAGTCGAAATCGATATCACCGAATGCGATTACGGCCAGTGGCAGGGCCGCATGCTCAGTGATCTCGCAACTGAGGATTTGTGGCCGGTGGTGCAAACACAACCATCCGCCGTCGTGTTTCCCGGCGGTGAATCCATGGCCGCGATGCAGGCCAGGTCCGTGGCAGCCATCAGACGCCACGATGCAGCCTTCGAAGCCGAGCATGGGCCGGGAGCAACCTGGGTGGCGGTGAGTCACGGTGACATCATCAAGTCGATCCTTGCGGACGCGCTCGGCATGCACCTTGACCTGTTCCAGCGTATTAACGTGGGCCCCGCCTCCGTATCGATCGTGCGCTACGGCGCTGACAGGCCCAGTGTCTACGCGACCAACACCGATGCGGGTGATCTGTCATGGCTGTCGAACGGCATCCATTCCGGCGATGCGCCGGTGGGCGGCGGTGCAGGACAGAACGCGCCGTGAACCTTATGTGCCTAAAATACAAGCATGCCTACAAGTGTTCACGAGTTTGCCTGGCCTGATCGGGTTGTAGTTGGGACCATTGGCCTTCCAGGGTCGCGGACGTTCTACCTGCAAGTGCGTGCAGGGAAGCAGATCGTGAGTATTGCCTTGGAGAAGCAGCAGTCGGCCCAGCTCGCAGAAAAGATCGACGAGATCCTTGACCAGCTCATCACTGTTCAGGGGAATCCGTTCAGCGTACCGACCAGTACTCCCATCGAGCTTGTCGACAACGATCCCCTTGAGGCGGTTGACGAGCAGTTCCGCGCTGGAGCCATGAGTTTGGGTTGGGATCCCACCACAGCCCAAGTGGTGATTGAGGCCTACCCCATCGCCGACGTCGATGCTGATGACAACGACGAGCCGCTCGTTGGGGACGACGCAGTCGAAGCGGAAATGCTGCTGGTGCGCATGCCGGTAGGCACCGCCCGCGCATTCGCCAAGCGCACCCGTGAAATCGTCGGAGCCGGGCGCCCGACGTGCCCGCTCTGTGGATACCCCATAGACGCCGACGGGCACAGTTGCACCCTTCCCGAGGCGTGATGCCGGCGCCGGACTTGGCGACCGCCGAGCTGACGCTCACTGGCCGCATCACGACGGCTTCAAACGCGACATTCCTGGGCGCCATCGGGGACGTAAAAGTCGTTTATAAGCCGATGGCAGGCGAAAGTCCGCTCTGGGATTTCCCCGATGGCAAACTTGCTCACCGGGAGGTGGCCGCGTACCTGGTATCGCAGGTATTCGGCGGGGACATCGTGCCATGCACCTGGCTGCGCGATGGCCCGTTGGGCGAAGGAATGGTCCAACTGTGGAAAGAGCGAGACCCTGCCCAGCGCGCCGTCGATCTGGTTGCAACGGACCACGCGCCGGAAACGGGATGGAAGCACGTTCTCGAAGGACAGGATGAGAAGGGACGGATGGTCACCCTCATTCACGAAGACTCGCCAGCGCTCAGACGCATGGCAGTCTTCGACATGATCGTCAACAACGCCGACCGTAAAGGCGACCACATTCTGGCCATGGCGGACGGACACCGACACGGCGTGGACCATGGACTGACCTTCCACCATGACCATAAGTTGCGCACAGTGCTGTGGGGATGGCTGGGCGACCCGCTGGCCGCCGGGGAACTCGAAGGCATCGATCGTGTCGCAGAGGGTTTGAACGGTGGGCTGGGTCAAAACCTGGCGGACTTGCTGAGCGCCGAAGAAATCGCCTCGCTCGCCACACGCTGCGAGCGACTGCGCCTGCTTGGACGGTTCCCGGCTCCGAGCGGTGACATGCCGGCGGTGCCCTGGCCTCTGTTCTAGGATAATTCCGGCTAAGGGATTCCCAGCGAAACCAGCCCACCCTCTACTCCACGAGAAATGAATATGGAACTTTTTGACGCCCACACCGTTGTGATTTCTGCCGTGCTCCTGGTGCACATCACTGGGGTGATGATCGTGGCCGCCTCAGTTGCCGGCCTGGTGATCTCCCTCTTCGTCGTTGTCCTCGCCGTGCACTCCATCCGGACCACGTGGGAACTGACCCAAAACCTGCGAAGCGAGGGACGCTTCAGCGGCACCATCAGTAAGGTGTTCTCTTCTGTGAAGTCAGGAGCCCTGGCAGCACGTCCCCTGATAGCCGATGCACGACAAAGAATCAGCCGGCTGTCACCATTCAAGCCCGAGTAGAAACCGGTTCACCGAGACCGTGGGACCGGGATCTCGGCGCGGACGGGCGCTCATCCGGCAGGGTTAGGGCACAGCGAGCTTGAAGACCTTGGCCCAGGCAGAGCCGACCTGCTTAAGCAGGGGCCCCGTGGTGTACTTCAAGCCGTAGCGCTGGCATATGTCACGGACCTTGGGCGCAATCTCGGCGTACCGGTTGGACGGCAGGTCAGGGAAGAGATGGTGCTCAATCTGGTGCGACAGATTCCCCGTCATGAGGTGCATGAACGGTGACCCGGAGATGTTGGCGGATCCGATCATCTGACGGACATACCAGTCGCCGCGGGTTTCGCCTTCCACCATTTCCTCGGTGAACGTATCCGTTCCTTCCGGGAAGTGGCCGCAGAAGATGACGGCGTGTGCCCACACGTTGCGGATGGCGTTGGCAGTGAGGGTGCCATAGAGGGCTTGTTTCCCGGAGCCCATCAGCATGGCCAAGGCTGGGGTGGCCGCATAGTCCTTGGCGAATTGCTTGAGCGCCTTCCGCCCCAGCGCTTTGAGGTCCTTGTTCATGGCCTCCTTGGACTTCAGGCCTTCCTTGTACTCAGGGATCTCCAAGTCGTAGAGGGCTATGCCCCATTCAAATACGGGCGCAAGCAAAGCGTTGTAAAGGGGGTTGCCCAGGTTGAAGGGCTTCCACTCCTGGTCAGGGTCCATGCGCAGAAGGTTGTAGCCGACGTCGCGGTCCTTGCCAACCACGTTGGTCCAACGGTGGTGGAGGTCGTTGTGCGTGTGCTGCCACGATCGCGACGGGGTAACGAAGTCCCACTCCCAGGTGGTGGAGTGGATGTCCGGGTCACGCATCCAGTCCCACTGGCCGTGGAGGATGTTGTGGCCAAGTTCCATGTTCTCCAGGATTTTTGCCAGGCTGAGAAGTGTGGTGCCGGTGAACCAGGCAGCCTTGTTCTTGCCTATCAGCAGTGCGGCACGACCTGAGATTTCCAATCCACGTTGGATCTTGATCATCCGCCTGATGTAGGCAGCGTCGCTGGAGCCACGCTTGGCAAGAATTTCGTCGCGGATTGCATCAAGCTCACGGCCCAGTTGGGCTACTTGCTCGTCGCTCAAATGTGCGGCCGCCGGCGGCCGCACCGTGGGCCTTCCCTCATCGGCAAGGGCACCGGGCCGGGTCTTGGATCCGACGGCGGTGACGGAGCCTTTGGCTGAGACTACTGACATGCGGTTGTACTCCTCAGATTTCCAGATTGACAGGCCCGGCGGCTGCCGAGACACAGGTTTGGATAAGTTCCCCAGGTGCCCCATGGATCTCACCGGTGCGCAGATCGCGGACCCTCCCGGCGAGCAAGGGAGTCAGACAGCTGTGACAAATACCCATGCGGCAGCCGCTGGGCATCAGGACCCCTGCGTCCTCGCCGACGTCGAGGAGAGGGACACCGCCGTCGGCCTTGACCTCCCGGTCGGAAGTTTCGAACGTGACCACGCCGCCTTCGCTGCCGTCCCCTCCCAGGAGCTCGGTGCTGAAGCGCTCAATAGTGAGCGAGCCCTGCCCCGTTCCACCGTTTGCTGTCTTCCCTGATGTGCCGGCAGGAGTCAACGCTGCCTGGTTCCACATAGCTTCGGCGTCATCCAGGAAAGACCCCGGGCCGCACGCGTATGCGGCCCTGTCGCGCCAGTCCGGGCACACCTCTTCGAGAGCGGCCGCAGACGTGAAGTTCATGCGGCCACGTCCACTGGTGTGCCACTGCACCACGCGGAAGTTGGGAAATTGATCGGCAAGTTCGTCCAGTTCCTCGCGGAAGATACTGTCGCCTTCTTCACGGGAGGAGTGGATCAGGACAACGTCAGCGTCAGGGCGGCTTGGGACAAGCGTCCGGATCATTGACATGACGGGTGTGATGCCACTTCCCGCAGTGAGCATGAGCAGCGAACGGGGATGCTCGGGGAGGACAAAATCGCCCTGGGGCGGCGCCAGGAAAAGGACGTCACCCACCTTGGTCTTGCGGACCAAGGTTCCGGATACGGATCCTACGTCAGTGACCGTGATGGCCGGACCTTTGCCAGCCGGCGCACTCAGCGAATAAGAGCGCCATTGGCGGACCCCGTTGATTTCGACGCCTATCCTCGCCCACTGCCCGGCGAGGTGGGCATGCCAGCCTCGGCCGGGCCGGAAGAAAATGGTGGCTGATTGAGGTGTTTCGCGGACTACCTCGGTGACGACTCCACGCAATTGACGGGACGAATAGACCGGGTTGAACAACGCCAGGACATCCTCAGGCGCAAGTGGGGTGGTCAAAACCGAGGCGATGCGGGCCAGGGGACGAAAGCTGACCATGAACTACTCCTCGCAACGACGGAGACCGAAGACCTCAGCAACATGTGCCGGGATATCCGAACCAGCAAATATCATAAGTATACTTATAAATCTCATCCCTTGAAACACAGGGAAAGCCCCTCAGGAGGGGCTTTCAACGGGAATGGGGCGATACGTGGATCGGTCAGCGGTGATGCGCCCCTCCCCTCCGGGCTTTTGCGCCCATGCCGGTTTCAGTAGCTAGACCGTAATACGCCCAGCGGATGGGATGCAAACCCGCAACCAATAAAGACCGCCAGTGCGGTAGTCCAAGTATCCGGATTCAGGTTTTTGGCTCATCGTCGACGCCGCTCGATCGCGAGCATCCTTGAGCGGAGCGCTCCGCCTTTGATATATTAGTTAAGTATTAGATGTCTACGACGGACTTTTGACTCAACGAGGAGTAAACGGCATGCAGCAACTCGCGCATCGGCTCGAACGGCTCGGCACTGAAACCGCCTTTAGCGTGGCCCAAGCCGCGGCATCCTGGAAGGCAAAGGGAAATCTGGTTTACCCTTTCCATCTCGGCGACATCAACATCCCGACCGCCCCACATATCGTCGAAGCCATGACCAAGGCAATCGCTGACGGCTACACCGGGTATTGCCCCGGCCCGGGCATCCCACAGCTCCGCGAAGCCCTTGCCGAAGACCTTGGCTCACGCCGCGGAGTGACCTTCTCTGCAGAGAACGTAGTAGTAATGACGGGCGGCAAACCGGTCATCACGAAGTTCCTGCAGGCCGTGATGAACCCCGGACAGGAAGTGCTCTACCCGAACCCGGGATTCCCCATCTACGAGTCGCAGATCGAATACCTCGGAGGAAAGGCAGTACCGTACCGCTACCTCCCCACGAGCCAGGGTTTCTCGATCGACCTCGATCAGGTTCGGGCCTCGATCACTCCGAACACCACCGCAATCATCTACAACGACCTGCAGAACCCCATCTCCGCCGAGTCGACTGCTGCCGAACGTGAAGCCATCGCCAAGATCGCGCAGGAGCACGATCTCTGGGTTCTCTCCGATGAGGCCTATTTTGAGACCCGCTACGAGGGGGTTTCGAGCTCGATTGCCTCGATTCCTGGCATGGCTGAACGTACTGTCATTCTGTACACCTTCAGCAAGAAGTTCGCCATGACCGGCTCACGGCTGGGCTGCGCAGTCGCACCACTTGAGATCGCGAAAGTCCTCAGCACGCTCAACACCAACGACGAATCCTGTACCACCCACTACGTGCAGTGGGCTGGCATCGAAGCACTCCGCGGCACCCAGGAACCGGTCCAACAGATGCTCGACATCCTGCGTGAGCGCCGGGATGCTGCCTGCGAGCTCGTGAACTCCGTCCCCGGAATGCACGTCGCGGTACCTCAATCGACGTTCTACCTGTTCCCCGACGTTACCGACGTCATGGAGAAAATGGGGTACACAGCAGTGGGCGACTTCGCCAGCGACGCACTCTACAAAACCGGAGTCTCCTTCTGCACACGTGAGCACTTTGGGCGCCGCCAACCCGGCGAGGAGCGGCAGTACATCCGGCTCGCCTACTCAGGCATCGACGTCGCTGACATCCGCGACGGCCTTGGCCGCCTGCGCGACTGGATCGCAACGGCATGAGCCGGGTCCTCGTCACGGGACGCATTCCCGATGCTGCCATTGAAAAGCTCCGCGCCGAGCACGACGTCGATGCCTGGACGGGGCCTGAATCCATCAGCCGCGAAGAGCTGTTGCGGCGGGTAGCCGATACAGACGCGATCGTGTCCCTGCTGACCGAGCGCGTTGATTCCGAACTGCTCGACGCCGCCGGCCCGCAGCTCAAAGTCGTAGCGAACGTCGCCGTCGGATACGACAACATCGATGTGCCCGCCTGCACCGCGCGCGGAGTCGTCGCCACGAACACGCCCGGTGTGCTCACCGACGCTACGGCGGACATCGCGTTCGGCCTCATCCTGATGGCTACCCGCCGGCTCGGTGAGGGCGAACGGCTTATCCGGTCGGGCGAGTCATGGAAGTGGGGCATGTTCTTCCTGCTGGGGTCCAGCCTGCAGGGAAAGACACTCGGCGTCGTGGGCATGGGCGGCATCGGCCAGGCAACCGCGCGTCGGGCAAAGGCCTTCGGCATGGAGATCGTGTACCAGTCCCGCAGCGAAATCGATCCCACGGTCGCCGCCGAGTTGGATGCACGACGCGTCGATCTCAACGAGCTGCTGGCCGTTTCCGACGTCGTCTCACTGCACTGCCCCTACGGTCCCGCCACTCACCACTTGATCGGGGCCGGGCAACTCGCAGAAATGAAGAGCTCGGCATACCTTGTCAACACCGCCCGCGGACCCATTGTCGATGAAGACGCACTGGCATCCGCGCTCCGGGAGGGTGCAATCGCGGGAGCTGGGCTCGACGTTTACGAGCAGGAGCCCCGCGTCCATCCCGGCCTGCTGGAACTGGACAATGTTGCGCTCCTGCCGCACCTTGGCTCGGCGACGGTGGAGACGCGCACCGCCATGGCCATGCTCGCCGCTGACAACGCCATCGCAGTGCTGAGCGGGGAACAGCCCCCAGCACCAATCGCTGAGGGCGTCAGGGGTGCACAACGAGCAGAACGTTGACTCCGCTGCGCCATGATCAGGCGACCCGGTAAGTATTCAGGGGGGTGTCCGTGCTTCGCGGGCGCTCCCCTGCCTTGCCGTGCGGCCCGTGTAATGGGTCCCGACAGGTTGTGTTCAGTAGGGTTGGGAAGACCCCAGAGTGAGGACCACCTGCATGCACACCACTTCCAGCAAGGCCGCCGTGGATCGGCATTACGACCTGATCATCATCGGCACGGGCTCCGGGAACTCCATTCCCGGACCCGGGTTCGAAGACCGGTCGATCGCGATCATCGAGGAAGCAACGTTCGGCGGCACCTGCCTGAACGCCGGCTGCATCCCCTCGAAAATGTACGTCCACACCGCCGACACCGCGCTGCAGACCGCCAGGTCCGCACGGCTGGGCCTCCACGCCGAGGTCAACTCCGTAGACTGGCCCGGCATAGTGGGCCGGATCTTCGAGAACCGCGTCGACCCCATTGCCGCCGCCGGTGAGGAATACCGGCGCGGACCACAGACTCCGAACATCGATGTCTACGACCAGCACGCTGTCTTCATCGGAGAACGCACCTTGCAAACAGGTCAAGGCAACCAGCAGATAACCATCTCGGGTGACCAGGTTGTCATCGCCGCGGGCTCCCGCCCCTTCATCCCCGAGGCCATCGCCGCTTCGGGCGTGCGGTACCACACCAATGAGGACATCATGCGGCTCCCTCATCTACCCAAATCATTGGTGGTCATCGGCGGCGGCTACATCGCAATGGAGTTCGCCCACGTCTTCGACGCCCTCGGCACGGACGTCACAATCATCGCCCGCTCCACACTCCTGCGGAACCTCGACGAGGACCTGCACGACCCGTTTAACGACCTCGCCGCCGAACGCTTCGACGTCCGGTCCGGCCGCACCATCATCGGCGCCGACCAGACAAGTCAAGGCATAACTGTCAGGCTCGACGACGGCACCTCCGCCACCGGGGAGGTACTGCTGGTAGCGACCGGGCGCATCCCCAACGGGGACCTGCTGGACCTGCCCTCCGGCAGGATCGAGACGATAGGCGCCGGACGCATCAAGGTCGATGACTACGGCCGGTCAACCTCCGCTGCGGGAGTTTGGGCCCTCGGCGACGTTTCATCGCCCTACATGCTCAAACACGTCGCCAACGCCGAGATGCGCGCGGTGCGGCACAACCTGCTCAACCCGGAAAGCCTGCAGAGAATGCCCCACGACCACGTCCCCGCCGCCACCTTCACCCACCCCCAGATCGCCACCGTCGGGATGACCGAATCCCAAGCCCGCGAACACGGCCACAACGTGACAACCAAAGTCCAAAGCTACGGGGACGTCGCCTACGGTTGGGCCCTGGAAGACACCACCGGCATCTGCAAACTCATCGCCGACAAAGACACCGGCAAACTCCTCGGCGCCCACTACATGGGCCCCCAAGCATCAACCCTGATCCAGCAGATGATCACCGTCCTGGCCTTCGACCTCGATGTACGCACGTTCGCTGCCAACCAATACTGGATTCACCCCGCACTACCTGAGGTCACCGAAAACGCCCTGCTCGGTCTCACCTTCAACCAACCGGACCACACCAACACCGTCTTCCGCGCACGCCCCGGCGTGGACCACTGAGGATTCGGGCTGACGCGTTGATCGGCAAGGTGAACACCGCGCCCTAACGGGTGTGCGTGGTCCTCTTCCTTGGGGGACTGCACAGACGTAGGCTGTGGATCGGAGAGCCGGGAAGACTGGTCGGCCCGCTGGGTGAAATGCCCGCGGAACGGCTCCGGCGTCCGTCTGGGTCGTTGGACCGAAGACAGGATCTCCGCAATGCCATCATCGTCAGAACCAATCGTCGACGCCGTGCAGCTCGTCAAAGTTTTCGGCAGGACCCGCGCCCTTGACGGGCTGGACCTGCGGGTTGGGTACGGGGAAGTCCACGGCTTCCTGGGCCCCAACGGGGCCGGCAAATCAACAACGTTGCGTGTCCTCCTGGGCTTGATGCGTCCCACCGCAGGAACGGCCCACGTTTTCGGACTCGACCCCTGGCAAGACCCCGTCCGCGCCCACCGGGACATCGCCTACGTTCCGGGAGATGTGAGCTTGTGGCCTAACCTTTCCGGCGGCGAAGTCATCGATCTGCTGACGAGCCTGCGGGGCGGTGTCAACGAACGGCTCCGCCGGGACTTGATCGAAGAATTTGAATTGGATCCGCGTCGTAAGGCCAGGACATATTCGAAGGGAAACCGCCAAAAAGTGTCCCTGATTGCTGCGTTCGCGCGGCCGGCTCGACTGTATTTGCTCGATGAGCCCAGCGCGGGTTTGGATCCCGTCATGGAGTCGGTCTTCCGTCGGCAGGTTCAGCGCGTCACTGCGGAGGGCGCCACAGTGCTGCTGTCCAGCCACATCCTCAGCGAGGTTGAACAGCTCTGCGAAAAGGTGACCATCATTCGCGCAGGACGCACCGTGGAATCAGGAACCCTGGCCGGATTGCGTCACCTGAAACACACCCACTTCAGGATCGACGCCACCGAACCTGAACTGTTTCACTCCCTGCCCGGCGTGCAGAACCTCATAGTCGACGGCGGCCTGGTTGAGTTCGACGTCGACCCGGCCGACCTTTCGCCGTTGCTGCAGGCGGTAGCAGCGGCCGGACTCAGCGGTTTGACCGTGTCTCCACCATCGCTTGAGTCCCTTTTCCTCAGCCACTACAGCGGCGCGAACGGCCAGGTTCGCTGATGTCCGGAATGATGGGACTTCTGCTGGTGCAGGCGCGCAGGGAACGGGTGCTGTTGCCGGTGTGGATCCTGAGCATTGCCTTTCTTGGCTTCATTATCGCCAATGCCGTGGCCACCGAATTTGGTGATGAAGCAGCCCGGTCAGCGATCATCACTGTTGCCGGGGCAAGCCCTGCGTTCCTGTTCGTCCGGGGACTTCCTGACGGGACCACTGTCGGGGCAGTCGTGTTCTTTCAAGGCTATGCGTTCACCGCTGTCCTCGCAGGGTTGATGAGCACTTTCCTGGTCATCAGGCACACCCGCACGGATGAAGAACTCGGACGAGCGGAACTGATTGGCTCCGTCCCGGTCCGCCGGGCCGCACCAATCACGGCCACCCTTATCCTTGGAGGCACGGCGAATCTGGTTCTGGCAGTCTCCGTGGCGGCCGGTTACGTTGCCGCAGGCTTACCCTTGTCCGGCGCCATCACCGCCGGGGCGGCAGTCGGCGCTGTGGGCGCGTTCTTCGTAGCAATCAGTGGACTCGTCGCACAGATCATGCCCTCAGGCCGGGCATCCAACGGCGCAGCTGCCGCCTTGGTCGGCGGGGCGTATTTCGTGCGGGGCGTTGGCGACGCGTTCGGTACCCCGTCCGCTGACCTGACCCAGGTGACCAGTGGATGGTTTTCGTGGTTCTCCCCCATCGGCTGGGGACAACGTTCCCGGCCGTTCTCGGTGGCTGATCCCATCCCGCTGCTGGGATTGGTTGCGGTGAGCCTTCTTCTGGCGCTGGCCGTCATCTGGCTCAGGAGCAAAAGAGATCTGGGAGAAAGTCTGCTGGCCGAACGCGCCGGACGGGAGCGGGCCGCGACCGGGGCCTCTTCTTTGCTCGGCTTGGCATGGCACCAACAACGATTCATCTTGCTGGGCTGGTGTCTCTTCTCGGGCCTGCTTGGCGGCATGGCCGGTGGGCTGGGGCCCGTGGTCACCAACGTCATCGGCGGGAATCAGTCGCTTCGCGAGCTGATTTTCCGGCTCGTTCCCGGCGGCCGGGGGGAGCTCATTGACGTTTTCACTACCGCGCTGCTGGGCATCGCGGGTGTCCTCGCGGCTGCCGCAGGTGTCCAGGTTGTGCTGCGGCTTCGCACAGAAGAAGCGGAAGGGCGAGCTGAACTGCTCTTGGCGGCGCCGCGTTCCCCGGCACGCTGGCTCGGTGCGAACCTGCTCCTCGCTACCGTCTCTACTGTGATGGTGGCTGTGGTTGCGAGAACCGCAGCCGCCGCAGGTCTTGCCGTGTCGGGCGTGGCAAGCGGACCTCCTGGATTGCTGATCGGCGCCGCCTTGGCTCACGTACCGGCCGCCGTCGTATTCATTGCCGCTACGGCCGTGGCCTTCTCTGTTATCCCGCGGGCGAGCATCGCCTTAGGCTGGGGGTTTCTGGCCGTCGGGCTGGTTTTGGGGCAATTCGGCGAACTGATGCGCCTGCCCGCCTGGCTCCAGGACCTTAGCGCGTTCCGCCACACGGCGGCGATGCCCGTCGAAGCCTTCGACCCCATAGCCGCCCTCACCATGACCGGCATTGCCCTGACTGGAGCCGGACTAGCCGGCTTTCTGCTCAGCAAGCGAGACCTCGCAGCATGAGCCACTGGACACGAAGCTTGTAAACCATGTCACCCTGAACCGTGGCACCCGCGATCTGTTCCAAGGCAGAGCCGAACCCACCATAGATAGGAGGCTGCCCCGCAGCGAGGAAATCCGCCAGCTTTTCAGGTGGATTCCAGGCCTCACCCGTTGGCAAGGCGACCGGCATCGCCTGACCAATCCCGGGCCCTTTCGTGGCTCCGCCCTCCTCGTTCTCCCCAGGCTTGACCTCAAGACCCCAAACGATGTGGCTGTGGTTAAAGGCTTGGACCTCCGCTCCACAGCTTTCGAGGAGCGGAGGTCAAGCCATGAACAGCAGCGAATTGGCCGACGGGAATGTCAAACCAGACTCGACCACACCTTGCAGCCCTGGCCGGGTCGAAGGGTGCGGATCACGTCGGTTACATACTTAGTCCTTGCTGCTGAAGGCGGCGTCGAAGCTGGTTTGCGACGCCGGGAAGTCGAACTTCTTCAGTGCGGCCAGGGCTTCGGGTGCCCCATGGAGTCGGTCCATTCCTGCGTCTTCCCATTCTACGGAGATGGGGCCGTTGTAGCCGATCGCGGTGAGGGCGCGGAAGGACGATTCCCAGGGCACGTCGCCGCGTCCGGCGGAGACGAAGTCCCAGCCGCGGCGGGGGTCGCCCCAGGGCAGGTGGGAGCTCATGACGGTGTTCCGGCCGGTGGGGCGGAGCTTGGTGTCTTTGCAGTCCACGTGGTAGATCCGGTCCTTGAAGTCCCAGATGAAGGACACGGGGTCGATGCCTTGCCACATGAAGTGGGAGGGGTCCCAGTTCAGGCCGAACGCTTCCCGGTGGCCGATCGCTTCGAGGGTCCGGACGGTGGTCCAGTAGTCGTAGGCGATCTCACTCGGGTGGACTTCGTGGGCGAAGCGGACACCGTTTTCGTCGAAGACGTCCAGGATGGGGTTCCAGCGGTCGGCGAAGTCCTGGTAGCCGGCCTCGATGACTTTTTCGGGGACGGGCGGGAACATGGCCACGTACTGCCAGATGGAAGAGCCGGTGAACCCCACCACGGTGTCCACGCCGAGCGCTTTTGCGAGGCGGGCGGTGTGTTTCATTTCTTCGGCGGCGCGTTGGCGGACGCCTTCGGGTTCCCCGTCGCCCCAGACGCGGGAGCCGACGATGGCTTCGTGGCGGAAGTCGATGGGGTCATCGCAGACGGCCTGGCCTTTGAGGTGGTTGGAGATGGCCCAGACCTTCAGGTTGTACTTCTCCAGGACAGCGAGTTTGGACTCGACGTAGCCGGGTTCGTCCCAGCGCCAGGCGTCCAGGTGGTCTCCGGAGACGGCGATTTCCAGGCCGTCATAGCCCCAGCCCGAGGCAAGGCGAGCGACTTCCTCGAAGGGGAGGTCGGCCCACTGGCCGGTAAACAAGGTGAACGGCCGGGTCTGTTGATCGGGCATGATTCTCTCCGTTCTGGTCTGATCGCTTACGCCGCGGCATAAGCGATGACGTTTTCTTTGGTTGCTTGTGCCTTATCCAGCTCGGCCACTACCCGGCCGGACCGCATGACCATCACTCTGTCGGAGAGCTCCAGCAGCTCGGGGAGTTCGCTGGAGATCACGAGTACGGCGACGCCTCTGCGGGCCAGCTGCTCGATGAGGCGATGGATCTCCGCCTTCGCGCCGATGTCGATGCCCTTTGTTGGCTCGTCCAAAATGAGTACCTTGGGATTGCTCGCCAGACAGCGTGCGATGATGACCTTTTGCTGGTTGCCGCCGGACAGGGACTGGATGGGGGTTTCCGCGGATGGGGTCCTGACATCGAGTTCCTTAATGTAGCTGGTTACCATCTTCTTTTCGTAGCCACGCCGCAGTACGCCCCACTTGCTGATCTGCTTCAGCAGGGTAAGGGTAGTGTTCTCGCGGATGGACAGCATGGGAATGATGCCCTGCAGCTTTCGCTCTTCCGGGACAAGTGCAATGCCTGCGGCAATGCCGGCAGAGGCGCCGTGGAGCTTGAGTTTCCGGCCACTTACGTGCACAGTGCCGGCGTCGGCTTTGTCGGCCCCGTAGATGCACCGGGCTACCTCGGTTCGGCCGGCACCGACCAGTCCTGCCAGTCCGACGATTTCACCGGCGTGCAGCTGGAGGTTCACGTCCTCAAAGGCACCGACAAGGCTTAGACCCTGCGCCTCAAGCACAAGTTCACCGCGTTCGCGGGGAATGTGCTCGTAAAGGTCAACATCCCTGCCCACCATCAGCTGCACAACGGAACGGGCATCGAGCTCATCTGCAGGGACGGATGAGGCCACGGTTTTGCCCTCGCGGATTACGGTTATCCGGTCGGCCAGGGTGAAGACTTCTTCCAGTTTGTGCGAAACGTACATGATCGCCAGGCCCTTGTCCCGGAGTTCGTTGACGAGCTTGTACAGTTTCTCCACGTCCTGCTCGGTCAGGGCAGTGGTTGGCTCATCCATGATGATCACTCTTGCGTCCTGGGCAATGGCACGCGCGATTTCCACCATCTGTCCGTCCACCGTTGAGAGCGCCATCGCAGGGGTGTCGAGGTTGAGGTGGGGTGCAACCTGGTCCAGGGCCTTCCTTGCCCGCTTGCGGATATCGCGACGGGAGAGGATGCCCTTGCGTCCGCCCCAGTTTCCCAGAAGGACGTTTTCGGCGACCGACAGGTCCGGGACCAGATTGTGTTCCTGATAGATGGTGGCGATCCCGGCGGCTTTGGAAGCCGCGGTGCTGGAGGGCATGAGTTCGCCGTCCACGTACACGCCGCCTTCGTCGGGAGTATAGAACCCGCTGAGGGTCTTGATCAGCGTTGATTTTCCGGCTCCGTTTTCACCACAGACGCAGTGCACCTCTCCGGCATGAAGCTCAAAGTCCATGCCGGAGAGGGCCACGACGCCCGGAAACAGTTTTACGAGATTTCGTGCTTCAACGATTGATGAAGCGCGTCCGGGCGTCCCAATCACGGCAGTTCCCTCCTCAGGAACGTGAGTCCATCTCTGGCCAGCGCATCCATGGACGGTGCCACCGGCCGCCAGAGCGAAACGGCCTTGGCGATTTCCTCGACAGTGGGGAGGAACGATTCGACAACAATGGAACCTTGGTAATCGATCGTTTTCAGCGCGTCAAAGGTCTCGGACCACGGCACGTGACCGCTGCCGGGCGTTCCGCGATCGTTCTCTGACACTTGGAAGTGGAAGACCTTGTCACCGGCAGAGGTGATGGCCGCCGCGATGCTCTTCTCTTCGATGTTCATATGGAACGTGTCGAGCATCAGGCCTACGTTATCCCGGCCGATCAGACCGCAAAGTTCCAGACCCTGCTCCACAGTGTTGACCAGATCCGTTTCGAAGCGATTGAGCGGTTCTATGGCCAACGTGACGCCGCGTTCGGAAGCGTAGTCCGCTACTTCACGCAGACTGTCGGCCGCCCACTGGCGCTGCTGCCGGCGTTCTTCGGGGGGAAGCAGCCGGGCTTTGCCGGTGGCTGAGTACATAGGGCCGGCAACGTGGGGGGAACCGACGGCTTGGGCGATGTCAACGCAGAGTTTCAGGTAGTCAATTCCCTGCCGACGCTTCTGCGGGTTTTCGTGCGAGACGTCGCGGTCCGGTCCGAACGCCCCGCAGATGGATACGGGCAGTCCGGTCCGTTCCGAGGCTTCCTTCAGTGCTTCCGCACTGACGACGGCAGGGTCCTCAATACAGACCTCGATCAGGTCGTAGCCCATCTCCTTGGCGACGTCGAACTGATCAACGTCGCGGTCGGTGAACGGGGAGACCAGGATGAAGGTGCTGACCCCGAATTCGTATTTACTCATGGGGCCAAAGCTCCTGTTCCAGCTTCTTCATTTCGTTGATGGCCTTTTCGGTGTAGGGGTCCAGGAACTCCAGGTGGCCGCCACGAGCCATCATGGCGAAGGGGTTCGACGCGGCGGGCAGGAGTTCGAAGGTCAGGTAGCCGTCGAAGTTGATGTCCTTCAGCGTCTGCAGTGTCGGACGGAAGTCGATGTGTCCTACGCCGGGGGCAGCCCGGTTTGAGTCGGCGAGGTGGACGTGGTTGACTTTGCCGCCAGCACGGGCGAACGCTCCGTGGATGCTGTCTTCTTCGATATTCATGTGGAAGAGATCGCCGTGCACGCCGGCGTTCTTCAGACCGGTAGCGTCCAGAAGTTCCACAGCCCGGTCGAGCCGGTTCAGGAAATGCGTCTCGTAGCGGTTCCACGGTTCGAGAGTGATGTTGATGCCGACGCTCGCCGCATATTCGCCAAGTGTGCGGACATTCTCGACCGCCCATTCCCATTCCTGTTCATCGCTCGCCAGGGCTTCGGTCTTGCCCACCGGGGATGGCCCGACGATGATGGTCGGAGCTCCGACGGCGGCGGCGAAGTCGGCTACCGACTTGCCGTAGTCCAAGGCCTTCTGCCGGTTGGCGGCGCTGGGGTTGATCAGGTCGCGTTCCTCTCCAAACCAGATGCTGCAGATGGAACTGACGTCGATACCGGCGTCGCTGGTCAGTTTGTTGATCTCGTCGACGTTGTGCGTTGCCGGTTCTCCGACCAGTTCGATGGCGTCGTAGCCGTAACGGGCGACGCGGTCAATGCCTTTGGCGATGTCTTCCTGGTAGTAGACGATGGCGTTGTAGGAATACTTGAAGCGGGACATGTTTCTCCTTGAGGGAATTGGTGTTGCTGCCTGGCCAAGCGGCGGGGCCTGGCCAGGCAGCCGAGGGGTTAGCTGCGCTAGTCCTTGAAGATGTTGCCCCAGAGAGTGGGGTCATCGACGTTCTCTTTGGTGATGAGCTTGGTGTCGGTCAGTTGCATCTTGGGCACCTGCTTGCCGTCAAGCAGGTCAACCTGGGCCTGAAGGGCCAGTGCACCCATCTCGAACGGGTTCTGGTCCATCGTCGCGTCCTGGGTACCGTTGCGGATGCGCTCCAGGGCGAGCGGTGTGCCGTCGACGCCAACCAGCGGGATGTGGTTCTCTGCTCCGACCGGGGCGTCCTTGTTGATCTGCGAGAGGCCGGAGACGATTCCCCGCACCATTTCGTCGTTGTGGCTGAAGAGGCCGTTGATACTTGAGTCGGCGGTGAAGTTATCGACGGTCAATGACAGTGCGTTGTCTGCAGTCCACTGTGCGTCACGGCCGATGACCTTGATACCAGGGAACTGTTGGATACCTTCGCTGAAACCCTTGCCGCGCAGGGTTGCGTGGTATGCGCCCTTGGCTCCTTGGTATTCAAGAACGGTTCCCTTTTCTTCCATCAGTTTGGCCAAGGCTTCGGCCCCGAGTTTGCCGGCCTTTTCGTTGTCGAAGGCGACGGCGGCGTCGGCGATGTCCCCCGGGATGACCGAGTCCACGGTGGTGACGGTCTTTCCGGCATCATGGATCATCTGGACTCCGGGAACCAGTTCAGCTGAGTTGTTCGGACTGAGGACAATGCCGTCCACACCCTGGGCGAGTTGATCCTGGATCTGGCTGATCTGGGTGCTGGAATCGCCTTTGGCATCAAGGACTGTGACTTCCACGCCGAGCTCCTCCGCCTTATCCTTGACGCCCTGCCCGAGGGCAACCATGAATTCAAAACTCTGGCTGTAGAGCAAGACGGCGATCTTCTTTGTCTTTGTTCCGTCGTTTGATTCCTGTGCGGCGCTAGGTGCACCGCAGCCGGTCAGGGCGATGGTTGCGGCGGAAACTACCGCGAGAACCGCCAGTTTGGGTGAGGTCTTCATTGACTTACTCTTTCTGTTGGGTGCTAGGGCATGCCGGCCGGGGCGGCCTGCTTGCGTGGGGCGTCAGGCGTCAGGCCGGAGCTTCGGTAGTTTGTGGTGCACGAGTGCCGTCCGTGTCTTTCGATGGCGGCGGTCCGATCTTGCGTTTACGTGACAGGTTCTTTTGGACGTACTTGTAGCGGTAGACGTCCAGGGCGGCTGCGGCGAAGATCACCACGCCTTGGACAATCCGGTCGTAGGAGGAAGGGATTCCGAGCAGGTTCACGGCGTTGGAAACCATTGCGATCAACAGCACGCCGAGCAGTGTGCCCTTGATGTTTCCTTGGCCGCCGAAGAGGCTTGTTCCGCCGATGACCACAGCTGCGATGACTGTCAGCTCAATGCCGTCGCCCGCCCTCGGGCTTCCTGAGGCCAGGCGGCCGGTGAGCAGAAGCCCGGCCATGCCCGCCGAGAGACCAGCGATGATGTAGGCGTTCATGGTGACGCGGTCTACCCGGATCCCTGCGAGCAGGGCAGCTTCCTTGTTACCGCCGACGGCGTAGATGGAGCGTCCGTAGGTAGTGCGGGTTAGGGCCAGATGGGCCAGGAACGCCAGCACCAGAACGGCCGGTATGAGCAGGGGAATTCCTGCGATTTTGGCGCTGACCACCTCGGTGAGCACCTTGGGTACAGGTGTGATGTTGCCGCCGTCGGAGTAGGCGAAGGCGATTCCCGACCCGGCGGAGAGTGTTGCCAGGGTCGCGATCAGCGGGGATATCCCCAGCTTGGTGACCATCAGTCCGTTGACGGCACCGACTCCGGCTCCAACCACGAGGCCGGTCAGTAGTCCGATTGCCGGCGGCATATCCATGTTGACGATCACGCCCATGGACAGCACCGACGACAGGGCAGCCGTCGATCCTACAGAAACGTCGATGCCGCCAGTAAGGATCACGAAGGTCATGCCAATGGCGAACACACCGAGGATCGTGCACTGGTAGAACAGATTTACCAGGTTGACTGTGGTCAGGAATACCGGGCTGAGGAACGTCAGCAGTACACCGAATAGCAGGACGACGACCAGCAGGCCCTGCGCACCGATGAAGTCGCCGATGCCGGAAAGCCGTGAACGGGAATCGTCGTGGGATTTTCCGGGGCCAGCCTTCCCGGAAACCGGACCGGACGAGCCGGTGGCTGTTTGTGGCTGCATGTTTGTATCTCCAGTCAATTCGACACTTCCTCGGGTCGGAAGTGCTAGTGGCTGCCGAAGAGTTCGGCGTTGGTCTTCAAGGTGATGGGCGCGCCGTCTTGGCGGGCGGAGTCGGCGGTGGCCATGACGAGTTGCAAGCTCTGAATGTTGTCGGTGACATCCGTCTCAGCCTTGTTTCCGGTTTCGATGGCGTCGCGGAACGCTTCGAGGGTCCCCAAGCGTTCCTCCACCGGCAACGGGTCCAAATCGACGTGCATGACGCCGGAGCGTTCCACCGCGCCGGCAAGGAAGACGGTGTCAAACAGTGAGGCGAAGTTGATGGTGACCTCGTTGTTCTTCCAGGTGATGGTGCCCTTGCTGCCTTGGATTTCCCAGTCGCCGTCCCAGCTGGTCTGCGGACCGTATGAGCTCCACGATCCCGTGTAGACGACGCGGGCACCGTTGTCGCAGTCGAACTGCACCACGGCGGAGGCGTTGCCCTTGAATCTGGAGGTGCTAGTGTTCCAAGAGCGCGCACGCACGGCGGTGGGTTCGACACCAACGATGCCGCGGAGCTGGTCAAGGTGATGGATCATGGCATCCACGATCAGTGGTTCATCCATTTCCAGCCGGAACCCTTCGAACGGCGGGTTCTTCTTGTAGTCGATGAAGACGTGCTCGAGGTCTCCGATGACTCCGTCGCGGATGAGGCGCTGAACGGTGCGGGCGGCGCGCTTGAAACGGTAGTTCTGTGAAACCATGGCTTGTTTGCCGGACTTCTCTGCCGCTGTAATGATGCGAATGCCGTCTTCAAGGCTGTGGGCGAGGGGCTTCTCAATGAGTGTGTGCACCCCTGCTTCCAGAGCCGGGATGGCCACCGCTGCGTGGTACTCGGGTGGAACAATGACCAAGGCAGCGTCGAACGTGTCCTTGTGTCCCAGCGCCTCGTCGATGGTGGCGTAGGCAGGGATTCCGTATTGTTCACCCGCGGCCCTCGCAGCGTCGGGGTTGACGTCGACAACGCCGGCCAGCTCCCAACTCTTGCTGTGGTGAATCACGTTCAGCCATGAGGCGCCCCAGGCGCCGAGGCCTACTTGAATGATCTTCATAGCTGCACTCCTACTGGTTCTTTAGTGTTTGGGACGTCGACCCATTCGCCGTCCTTGCTGGATTTGATGATGCTTTGTGTAAGGACGGCTGATCTGAGTCCGTCCTGGAAGGTCGGCAGGCCTTCGCGGAGGTCACCGCCGATGGCGGCATAGGTATCGGCCACGAACGCATTGAACGCATCCTGATAACCCTGCGGGTGACCAGCTGGCAGCACGCTGAGCCGTGCTGCTTCCGGGCTGAGTGCCCCCGGATCACGGACAAGCAACTGGGACCCCGCCCGCTTACCCAGCCACAATGTCTCCGGGGCTTCCTGGTCGAACTGGAGGGTGCTCTCTGAACCCGCGATCTCGATCATCAGGCGGTTTTTTCGGCCGGGCGCAACCTGGCTGACCAGGAGATTTCCCACGCTGCCCGAATCAGTGGCGAAAACAGCCGCCACGAGATCCTCGGTCTGAATGTCCCTGTTGTTCGCCCGGCCCGGGAACAGAGTCCTGCTCATGGCACTGACTTTGGTTATCCGTTCACCGCTCACGAATTCGAGAAGGTCGCACAGGTGGGAGCCGATGTCGGCAAACGCCCGCGAGGGCCCACCCACAACGGCGTCCACCCTCCAGTTGTCGTCCTCCCGGGAGAGTAACCAGTCTTGGAGGTAAGAGCCCTGGATAGCGGAGATCCGTCCTGCTTGGCCCGAGGAAATACGTTCCCGGGCTTCCCGGATCATCGGATGGAAGCGATAGACAAAGGGGACGGTCGCAACTGTCCCGGCCATGGCGGCTAGCTCTACAAGTTCGGCTGCATCCTGGACGTTGGTGGCCAATGGCTTCTCGCAGACCACATGCTTACCTGCTTTCAGCGCAGCTTCAGCCAGTCCGTAATGAGTGCCGTTCGGCGTGCAGATGTGGATGACGTCGATCGCGTCGTCCTCGAAAAGGTCCTGGGCGGAATCGTAAGCCCGCTGCACACCCAGGCGGTCTTTGGCGCGGTCGGCGCTGGCACGGCTCGAAGACGCAATGGCGACGATATCCGCCCCTGCAGCGCGGGCGGCCCGGCTGTGCACATCGGCCATGAACCCGGCGCCGACGAATCCGGCCCGTAGCCGGGAGGGGGCTGTCGTGGTTCTGTCGTTGTCCATGTCGAAACAGTGACACGCAGCACGTGGCTTTGGTCAGGGGCCCAACAAAAGTCTGCACCTTTTGACGCTGATGGGGGTCGAATGCACACCCAAGTTGCACTTTGTGATGCTAAGCACTTCGCCGGGTGGACGGGAACGAGTGAGCCGCTTGACACTAAGTGGAGATGAGGGCCCTCAGGGTCCGGTGAGCCCGACGCGTCAAGAATTCAGGCTCACGAACAACCTCTTTTTAGCCCCGAATTGGAGTGTCATGGACAACGGCGGACCCGGCGAACTACTGCAAATCCTGCGGGACGGACAACCACGAACCAGAGCAGACCTGGCTGGAACAACAGGGTTGGGCCGAGCTGCCGTCAGTTCCCGCCTTGAGCCGCTCCTGAAATTGGAACTGGTGGTTCCCGTATCAGGGGCACCTTCTACTGGAGGTCGTCCATCGGCGCGGCTAGCTTTCAACCCAGGCGCAAAGTTGGTGGCGGCCGCAGACGTCGGCGCGACACACGCCACAGTGGCCCTCACTGACCTGTCAGGAACGATACTCGTGGAAACCACTGAGCGGCTGGAGATTTCATGCGGACCCGAAGCGGTCCTGGACTGGCTTTTGACGATGGTGAAGGGACACTTGCAAGTTTTGGCGCGCCCGACTGCGGACGTCATCGCCGTCGGCATCGGACTACCTGGCCCGGTAGAGCACTCCACCGGAAAGCCGACGAGCCCGCCGATCATGCCAGGGTGGGACGGATTCGATGTTCCCGCTTACATTCAGCAAACCTTGGGCGTACCCGTACTCGTCGATAACGACGTCAACCTTATGGCCCTCGGCGAGCGGGCGACCCGTTGGCCCAACGAGGAGAACATGATTTTCCTCAAAGTCGCCACTGGCATCGGATCTGGAGTGGTTAGCGGAGGAGAACTGCAGCGTGGCGCGGCAGGTGTCGCCGGAGACGTCGGCCATATTGCTGTTTCCCGGGGGGCAGGAATTCTCTGCCGCTGTGGCAAGAGTGCCTGCCTGGAAGCCATTGCAGGCGCACCTGCCATCGCCGCTCAACTCCGCGACAGCGGGCTTGAGGCAACCACTGGAAGCGATGTCGTTTCGCTGGTTCGTTCCGGGAATCTGGCTGCTGTCCAAGCGGTCCGCCAAGCGGGCCGCGACATCGGAGAAATGCTCAACATGTGCGTGAGCTTCATCAACCCCGCCCTGATTGTTGTGGGCGGATCGCTTGCCCAATCCGGAGAACACCTCATGGCAGGGATACGCGAAACGGTCTACGCACGATCAACGCCTTTAGCGACCCAGCACCTGACAATCACCCAGTCCGAAACCGGGCCGGAAGCTGGAGTGGTTGGCGCCAGCATCCTGGCCGTCGAGTATGTCCTCTCCCCCCACCGAGTAAATCAACTGGCAACCAGACCGCTTTCCGACGGAAACGAAATTATCAACCGGCAGGAAAATGAGCCCGCTTTCCCCACACACCGGCCGCTCCTTGAGGCGCTGGCCAAATAATTGCAAGACGCACCTCTGTGAAAAACATATACACATCAACGCACCAGCCGAAGGTGCATCCGGAGGTAAAATTGACCTACCAGCGGACCTCATTTTCGGTCGGTCTGACGAGTCACCGCAAGCGCTTCCCTAAGCCGCCGTGCCAGCTCGCAAGACTGCCATGATGCTCAGCTGGTAAAGGAGGACGGCATGCCTCAATCTGGTGACGGGAACAGCGCCCGTGTGCGACGTTACGCAGTACCGGAAGGGCTCACTCCAGAACAAAGGTTCGAGCATTGGCGGGTCTGGTACGGCAACGCCGTCGAAACACCAATGAGGCTGGAGCGGTCAGAAGGAGAGAGTCCTGCGTCCGTCAGTCCCTCAGCTATTAATCTTGCCGGACCGGGCTTCAGCCTCATAGAGATGCACAACACCCCCGCGCTGGGCTTTTGGGCGCCGAATCCCGACTCCACTGACTTGCGCCTGGCCTACTTCCGCAAGGCGTCGGGTCTGACCCTCGATCTCAATGGCACCCCCGAGCCGGTTCCAACGGGTTCGGTGAGATTCATCGACACCTCGCTTGGTGGCAGTTTCGATGCACCCGAAGGATTCCACGCACAGCAACTCAACATGGACCGCGTCAGTCTCAATGTCAGCGAAGGCGGACTGCGCTCCCTTCTTCGCCTGCCTGACCTTGCAAGCCACCCCATTGTGGGCACCTTCGTGATACCCGCATTGATGAGTTGGAAGCGGCCCGGCATCGACAGTGAGGCATCAGGAACCAGTGAGATCCTACGATCCGTCATGGCAACCCTGGTGGGCTCCCTGCTCGAATCGCCGGCCGACGATGAGACACAGAAACCGGCACTAAGCCGGGCGGTAAAGAAATACCTTGAGAGCAGTTACGACAACCCAAATCTGGACGTGGCAATGATCGCCGGAACGTTCAACCTCTCCCGTCGCTCCCTGTTCTACTTTTTTGAGACCGAAGAACTCCGTTTGGGTGAGCGAATCCGCGCCTTGAGAACCCGGAAAGCGTTGGAGCTTCTGCTTCAAGCCCATGCTCAAAGAATCACCTACTCAGAAATTGCGACACGGAGCGGATTCACCAACGTTCAAAGCATGCGCCGGGCCATCAAAGAGTTCACCGGGATGAATGTCAGGGAGATCCATAAATCCGAGCCCGTCGTTCATATGGCACTGCAGCAACTGCGGCAGAAGCTCAACCCAGCAGCTTGACCCGTCGGAGGCCCTGCCTTGGCACCGTCCCGCCGCTTCCGTGGTCGCATAGTGATGGTGTCGGCTGAGGCTGGCGGGCAAGCCTGATGTATGGACCTCGGGCCAAAATTCAGTTAGTGCCCGCCAAGGCCGTCATCGACGCCCACGGCGGAACGATCAAGCTCAGCAGCCAGCCGGGCAAGGGCACCACCGTGACAGTCACCATTCCCGCCCAACGCAACCGGCAAAATTGATCGTCATCTTTTCTGTCGCTACACCTCGACAGTATTAATAAGTGTGCTTAGTATTGAAGCTTATTCATTGTCTCGTTTGCGGACGGACCAGCAGGCGGATCGTCCCGGACATCCTGCGGTCTGAAAGCGTTGGGCCTTACGGCCCCTTCTGAGCGACTCTCGCGTCTCAACCTGCACTCCCCATTTCCTCGCTGAATCAACACCCGTTTCTGGGTTACGGCTGCGCCATTATTCCGTTCAGGACCCCGCGCCATTTCTGCGCCTGCGCCCCCGGAAAGCTACATCGACTTGGTCGGATCGGCTTGGGCAACAAGAAAAGAGCGGAAAAATGAAGGCAGTAGTCTACAAAGGGCCGAACGACGTCAGCGTCGAGGATGTACCTGATGCCAGGATTGAGCACCCCGCCGACGTATTGGTGCGAATAACGTCGTCGAATATTTGCGGCTCCGACCTGCACATGTACGAAGGCCGCACCAGCTTCGAGACCGGACGCACCTTCGGGCACGAGAACCTCGGTGAAGTGATCGAAACCGGCTCCGCGGTGAGCAAGGTCAAGGTGGGCGAACGCGTCGTACTGCCGTTCAACATCGCCTGCGGATTCTGTAAGAACTGTGAACGGGGCTTCACCAACTACTGCCTGACCATGCAGCCCGAACCCAAGCTCGCCGGCGCGGCGTACGGGTTCGCGGACATGGGCCCGTATCAAGGCGGACAGGCCGAGTACCTGCGCGTGCCGTACGGAGACTTCAACTGCCTGCGTTTGGGCGAGGACGCCGAGGAGAAGGAACTCGACTATGTCATGGTCGCGGACATCTTCCCCACCGGATGGCACGCAACCGAGATGGCCGGCGTTTACCCCGGGGACTCGGTCGTCATCTACGGCGCAGGGCCAGTAGGACTCATGGCCGCCTACTCGGCCATCATCAAGGGCGCCGGAAAGGTCATGGTGGTGGACCGTCACAGTGACCGCCTGAAGCTGGCGGAACAGATCGGCGCTATCCCTGTAGACGATTCCAAAGTGGACCCTGTTGAGTTCGTCAAAGACCAAACCATGGGGTTCGGGGCTGACCGGGGATGCGAATGCGTCGGGTACCAGGCGCACGACCCCAGCGGAAACGAACAGCCCAACCTGACGTTGAACCGCCTGGTGGACTCCGTCCGGTTCGTCGGCGGCCTAGGCGTAGTAGGCGTGTTCCTGCCGCAGGATCCTGGCGCCCCGGACGAACTCGCCAAGCAGGGGCAGGTGGCCTTCGACTATGGAAACTACTGGTTCAAAGGACAAACGATGGGCTCCGGCCAGTGCCCTGTCAAGAAATACAACCGGGCCCTTCGCGACCTCATTGCCGGCGGAAAAGCCAGTCCCTCATTCCTGGTCAGCCACGAACTTTCCCTGGACAAGGCCCCGGAGGCCTACAGAAACTTCGATGACCGCGTCGACGGCTGGACCAAAGTCGTCCTCCACCCCGACGGCACCTAGGCCCGGGAGGTCATTTCAATGCCGGAACGAACTACTTCCCGGAAGGGGAACTGATGCGATCCATGGTGTATCGCGGGCCCTATAAGGTACGCGTGGAAGAAAAAGACATACCGCAGATCGAACATCCCAATGATGCGATCGTGCAAGTGAAGTTGGGGGCCATCTGCGGCTCAGACCTGCACCTTTATCACGGCATGATGCCGGACACGCGGGTCGGGATGACCTTCGGTCATGAGTTTGTGGGCGTGGTGCACGAGGTGGGTTCCTCGGTGCAGAACCTGGTGGTCGGGGACCGGGTCATGGTTCCGTTCAACATCTACTGCGGGTCCTGCTACTTCTGCTCACGCGGCCTGTACTCCAACTGCCACAACGTGAATCCGAACGCCACTGCCGTGGGCGGTATTTACGGTTACTCCCACACCTGCGGGGGTTACGACGGCGGCCAGGCTGAGTTTGTGCGCGTGCCGTTCGCTGACGTGGGTCCCAGCAAGATTCCGGACTGGATGGACGAGGAAGACGCAGTCCTGCTCACGGACGCACTGCCTACTGGCTACTTCGGCGCCCAGTTGGGCGACATTGCCGAAGGTGACACCGTTGTGGTGTTCGGTGCCGGCCCGGTGGGCCTGTTCGCGGCAAAGTCGGCATGGCTCATGGGAGCGGGGCGGGTGATCGTCATCGACCACCTGGAATACCGATTGGAAAAGGCCCGCTCGTTCGCCCATGCCGAAACCTATAACTTTGTTGAGTACGACGACATTGTGGTGCACCTGAAAAAAGCCACGGACTACCTGGGCGCCGACGTCGTGATAGATGCGGTAGGAGCTGAAGCGGACGGTAACTTCCTCCAGCACGTGACCAGCAGCAAGCTGAAACTGCAGGGTGGGTCTCCCATCGCCCTCAACTGGGCCATCGACTCCGTCCGCAAGGGCGGCACGGTGTCAGTAGTGGGCGCCTATGGACCGCTCTTCAGCGCCGTGAAGTTCGGTGACGCGATGAACAAAGGGCTGACGCTTCGGATGAACCAATGCCCTGTCAAAAGGCAGTGGCCCCGGTTGTTCGAACACATCCAGAACGGGCATCTTAAACCCAGCGACATTGTCACCCACCGCATCCCTCTGGAGCACATCGCCGAGGGTTACCACATCTTCTCGGCGAAGCTTGATGACTGCATCAAGCCCCTGATCGTCGCAACCACGGTCTGAAAGGGGATCGCAATGGCTGAAATACCGACGCCCTACACCTCCGGCACGCCCGCGCTGAAGGAAACTGCGGAGGAGCTGCGGGCACGGATCCCGGGATGGGGCGTGGACCTCGACCCGGCGGACAGGCCCTCCTACCCCCGCGAGCAGCCCGGTATCGAGACCGGGGCGCGCTGGGACTTTCCCGAACGCCAGAAGGAGAAATGGCCCCGGGAGCGGTCCATTGAACACGCTTTCGTGACCCCCGTCTTTGGCACCTCAACCCCTCCCAAGGGCATCTCCGGTGCGCTGCGGAAGTACGCGTACGGGAAATACAGCGAAGGCCGCGCAGCCCACTGGCTTGTGCTGATCGCCGCCGACAGAGTGGACGCGTGGGAAAACCACGTGCGCGCATTCGCAACTCTGCAACCGGACAACCCGGTGACCGAAACCGGCGTGCTCAGCGAGTTCACCCACCATGGTGCGCGTTCCCGCTTCGGGAAAAAGCGCGCCGACCTGAACCATCAGTGGATCGACCCCATACTTGTCGGTGCCCCGTGGGTACTGGCGGGTCTGGGGGCAGTAGCCGCCTTGAGGAGGGTGCGGAAGCACCGACCGGCCTGACACCACGACGGCGGCGGGCTGGCCCACAGGGCAACCCGCCGCCGTCGTGCTTAACAGTTTGTCCTTGGGGGCTAAGAAGCCGACCCCGCCACCGGGAACCGCTCCCACGCCCGGTGTGCGGAGAGCAATTCCCGGACCACCGGAATTACCGTGTCCGGACCTTCACCACTGACGATCCCGGGGGCAGCCTGAGGGACGCCGGCCGCGTCAAGAACTGCGGCACCTGAACCCCAGGCACCAATGGCTTTGCCATGACGGAACGCTTCGGACACCATCAGGACCACCCGCGGATCAAGGGTCACCCCGGGTTCACCGGCCTTGGCGTCGCGGCCCGGCATGGCGTCGGCTGCCGGAGTGCCTCCGCCTGCCACAATGACTGCGTCGAATTCGGTGGAGCGTGCAGTGAGGTAGCTCCTTTGAACAGTCACGTCCGGACCCTGATCCGACTCGATCACACCTCCGGACGGTGCAATAACCAGCGGAACCATGTCTGCCGCATCCAGCGCCTCGCGTGCCGCTGTCACCAACGACAGGTCACTTTCACTGTCCGCGATGATGCCCACGACGCGACCGGCAACAGGCCACTTTCCACCAATCTGGGACACAGCAGGGCTCGGTTCCACGTCCGGCGTGTCAACGGTGGCCGTGGGAGCGGGCATCCCGAGGCCCTTGGCGACAGCAGCGCAAAGGCCGGCATCGATATTGGCCAACGCCATAAGTTGCCGTTCCCGGATTGCCACTTCGTAGCACTTGCCAAGCTCGAAGGTGTAGGCCTGGATCACGTGGTCCTGCTCCACCGGAGTCAAACTGTGGAAGAACAGCCGGGCTTGGCTGAAGTGATCATCGAACGACGCGGGATTGCGCCGTTCCTTCATTCCTGTGGCGACTTCCTCAGGGACGTCCACAAATGCTCCCACGTCCTGCCCTGCCATGAAGGGGCAACCACCATCAAGGGAATTTGGATGGTAAGGGGCTACTCCCCCATGCACGGCAGTCTGGTGCATACCGTCACGCAGCATGTCATTGACCGGGGCGTGGGGACGATTGATGGGAATTTGCGCGAAGTTCGGGCCGCCGAGCCGCGAAATCTGCGTGTCCAGGTAGGAGAAGAGCCGGACCTGCAACAGAGGATCGTTGGTTACATCAATACCTGGGACGAGGTGTCCGGGGTGGAAGGCTACCTGCTCGGTCTCGGCAAAGTAGTTGGTCGGGTTGGCGTTCAGCGTCATCAGCCCGATCGGCTGAACCGGCGCCAATTCCTCAGGGATAAACTTGGTGGGATCCAGAAGGTCGATACCTTCAAACATTTGATCTTCAGTGTCCGGAAAAGTCTGGATGCCGAGCTCCCATTCCGGGTAGGCACCTGATTCGATCGCATCCGCCAGATCACGGCGGTGGAAATCGGGATCCATGCCGTTAATAATCTGGGCCTCTTCCCACACCAATGAGTGGACGCCCAGCTTCGGCTTCCAGTGGAATTTCACCAGAGTGGTCTTACCGGCCGCATCCACCAACCTGAATGTGTGGACGCCGAACCCTTCCATGGTCCGGTAGGAACGGGGAATTCCGCGGTCAGACATATTCCACATCGTGTGGGCTTGGGCTTCGGTGTGCAACGAAACGAAATCCCAAAATGTATCGTGCGCACTCTGGGCCTGCGGGATCTCCCTGTCAGGGTGCGGTTTCCCCGCGTGGATGATGTCCGGGAACTTGATGCCGTCCTGGATGAAGAAGACAGGAATGTTGTTTCCCACCAGGTCGTAGGTGCCCTCATCCGTGTAGAACTTCGTGGAGAAGCCACGGGTGTCACGGACGGTATCGGCGGACCCCCTTGATCCCAGGACAGTGGAAAACCTCACGAACACCGGGGTTTCCACATCCGGCGCAAGGAACCCTGCCTTTGTGACTTTTGAAGCCGTGCCATAAGAGCGGAAGATTCCATGTGCCCCGGCTCCTCTGGCGTGGACAACACGCTCGGGAATTCTCTCGTGGTCAAAGTGCGTGATCTTCTCACGCAAGTGATGGTCCTGCAGCAAAATCGGGCCCCGCGGACCCGCCTTGAGTGAATGGTCTGTATCTCCAAGCCTTAGACCTTGGGCCGTTGTCAGGTACTGGCCGGACTGCGAACGCGAGTTCACGGGTGCTCCGGTGGGGCTCCCCGTAGGTGACACGGCCTCCGGACCCCGCTGATCAGGCTTCGGCGGCAACGGCTCCCGTGCATCTGTTGGCTCTTCAACCGCGGGGCTCTCAATCGACGGAGTCCCTGGAATCTTGATGTTGTCCTCAACTGGCACTGCGCGTTCTCCTCGATGTTGATCGGCAAATCGACTACTGCACTCAACCAAAAAGGTAAGCTTCCTTAGTACCTTATGGGCCAGGGATCCTGCTTGCAACGTCAGTAGGGCCACATAACGCAGGACCACTCGACATGAGGGTGGAGCGTGGGAACTGCATCGGCGAGGTAGACAGGGGCAACGAGCAGTGCCTACGGGCCCCGCAGGAAGGCCGGCCTGTGATCGAACCCGTGACTGGTGAGACCGTAGAAAACAGGCAGGATCAGAAAGATCACCGATGCGACCAGCGGATGGACGAGGACACCTGCGGTTCCCGCCGCGAGGTAAAGCACCACCCCGGCAAGGGCACGTGGCCGCTCGCGCGCGAAATAGGTATCCTCCACCTCCTCCTCGGTGAGCTCAGGGTGCCGTGCCAGGTGCGAAAAGAAGACCAGCCATGACAGGCACAGCAGTGCCCCGACGATCGCGTACAGCGCGACCGCGACCCGCTCATCGGCCAGATTGCCTGACTTGGCTGTATCGATGATCACCGCTGTGGGCCAAGGCAAAAGAGCGAGCGTGGCGAGGATGCCTAGGTTGGCCCACTGCAGGCCGATATCCATCTGCCGAATACGGGAGAAGGCTGATTTATGGTTGAGCCAGATCACGGCCAGGTAGGTGTAGGAGGCCGCATAAGCCAAGTATGTCGGCCACTGACCCAACAACCCGGCCATCAGCCCGCCTGGCTCAGTCTCCGGCGGCGTGAGCTCAAGTACAAGGAACGTGATGACGATCGCGATGACGGCGTCGCTGAACGCCTCGGCACGGCTCGTGACCGAACGTGTCACCCTCTGCTCCTAAGCCTGCGCATGACGTGGCACCGTGGAGCGGCGACGGCTTGCCGGTCCCCTATCCGCCTTCGCCGGGGAGTTTGTATGCGAGCACATCGATGTTCTGTATGTTCGGTTCCACACTGAACAACTCTGCTCCCTGAGCGGCAAGTGCCTGCCCGACTCCCCCGGAGAGGTGGGTCTGGCGGGCGTCGTCATCGGGGAAAACGTCAAATACTCCGAAAGTCGATTCGTCTAACTGGAGGGCGAACCAAGCACGCGTGCCTTGCTCCTGTTCAACGACGGAACGCGCGGAGCGGAGGAAATCTGCGACGTCCTTCTCCTTGCCGGGTTTGGCCTTAAGGATCACCAACAATGCAACCTCAATCATGCTCCATCACCCGGCCCGCCCTGACTGATTCCGTACTGCACGACAGTTTTCATGGCGAGCCTCCTTGGAACGGTGCTGCGGCGAGTATGGTGCGGACCGAACTGGCCTCGTGGCACCTCCTCCACGTAACGAGGGAGCGGCGCGATGCACTGCCAGTCTCGCAGTGATCGCCGGCCACCACAAGGGATGTTTCCGTCTGCCAACTTCAGTACAGTTCCCCGCCGGGACTCGGCGGGCCATCATCGCGCCCTCGCCGAGGGCGCTGCCCGAAAAGCCCTGACACCGCCTAGATCATCTCAAGCACGCGTTTGTGGGTGGGAGGAGGATGGGCGCGATCCAGGTCCGCCAGGTCGTGGGGCGCAAGCTGAACGTCGAGGGCCCGCTGGCATTCCTGGACATGGTGCGGGCTGGAAGCTTTGGGAATGGCGAGGACGAGCGGATGCCTGAGCACCCAGGCGAGGGCGATCTGCGCGGGACTTACACCGTGTTCGGTTGCGATGCGCACCAGCACAGGATCATTCAGCATCCTCCCCTGCTCCAGCGGCGAGTACGCCATCACCGGTATACCCCCGTCGCCGCAGCGGGGCAAAAGATCGAACTCGATACCACGGCGGGTCAGGTTGTAGAGCACTTGGTTGGTCGCGACTTTCCGCCCGCCCGGCAGGCGCATAAGTTCTTCCATGTCCGCCACATCGAGGTTGCTGACGCCCCAGTGCCGGATCTTCCCGGCCTCCTGCAGGCGTTCAAATGCTTCGAGCGTTTCGGCCAAGGGCACAACGCCGCGCCAATGGAGTAAATAAAGGTCGATGATGTCCGTTCCAAGACGGCGCAAGCTACCTTCGCAAGCATCGATGGTTCCGCGTAATGTCGCGTGGTGCGGCAGGACTTTGGTGATCAGGAACGCTTCTTTCCGCCGGGCTGCCAGCGCCCTTCCGACGAGTTCCTCGGCCGCGCCGTTGCCATACATCTCAGCTGTATCCACTACGGACATTCCCAAATCCAGGGCCGCATGGATCGCAGCGGTCTCTCGCGGGGCGGTGCTGGGGTTCTCGCCCATACCCCACGTTCCGATCCCGAGCACCGGGACAGCCTCACCGGAGGGAAGAGATATCTCGCGCAACGTAATTCCCGTCAGAAAGAGCCCGCTCCCGTTGTCGGCCGCATGGCGTCCAATGATTCCCGTCCGGACCATGGCGACAAGCGCCGTGTTTGTTCAATCTACGCGACTGTTGGGGGAGACGAAAGGTACCGGGGCTCCCCCGGAATCCCCGCCTGGGCCAACCATGTCGGAAATGGTGATCCCCGGCCTGGCCATCCGGCCCCTTCGGCAGGCCGCACCTGGGCCCACGGTTCGACGGCGGCCGGTCTCCGAACGTGCGGAACTTTGACCGAGGTGGTGGTTTCGGTAACCGGCCTTCACGAGTCCACTTGCCAGAACGGCAGAGATAGACATTTCTACAATGTAGACTTTATGCGTAGACTGGGTAGGAAAGCTTGCTTATCTTCTCTGGGGTCGCTTGCCTGCGCGCAGTACCGACGGAAGCGAATGTCCCCACCAGAAAACCCCACGAACTCCCTGAAAGGCATCTCCGATGTTTCTCATCTTCGGTCTTAAAACCGCCATCCGGGAATTGCCCGGACGAATGGCTACCTGCCGGTTTTGCGGCCAGTTCGCTCATCACCACCTGCAGCAACGCGCCACGAAGTTCACCCTGTTCTTCGTCCCCGTCTTCACGACGTCCAAGTCCTACACCATCAGGTGCACACACTGCGGCGGACCATCGAGCATCACCACGCGGCAGAAGAACGCACTAGCCAGCTAAGCAATCGGCGTCCTGACCGGACGCCACCCACCATTCATTGTGAATCAGGACGCCAAACCCTAGATTGGACGCATGACGGACAACGAGCTGGAGGAAGGCTTCGATCACCTGAACCGGCTGATAACGTCGACCGACGACCTCAAGGGCTTCCTTCAGGGCATGGCTGGGCTCGCGTCGGAAAAGCTAACCCACACCGAGGGAACGCAGATCGAATGCGCGGTAGCGCTGCACCGTCGCAAACGCCGCACCACGATCGCCGGCAGCAGCGACATCGCCCTCTGGCTGGATCAAATCGAACAACGCCTCGGCGAAGGACCTTGCGTGGAAGCACTGGAGTTGGGAAAGCCCATGATTGTCTCGGATGCTGCGGCCGACCAACGTTGGCCCAACTACTGCAGGACCCTCACCGACGAGGGGTACCGCAGTGCCATGGGTATCCCCCTTGAGCTGGGGGCCGACGCCGACGCTGTCCTCGACTTCTTCGCAGCACCGGCAGATCAGTTTACTCCGAATACCGTTGAAGATGCCCGGGTTTTTGGCGATATGGCCGGTAGGGCCCTTCGTCTGGCTGTCAGGATCACGACGGCAGAACAGCTGGCCGACGATCTTAGATCTGCATTGGAAAGCCGGACCGTGATCGACCTCGCGTGCGGAATGATCATGGCCCAGAACCGATGCAGCCAGGTACGGGCAATGGAAATCCTTAAGAAAGCCTCCAGCGACCGCAACCAAAAACTCCACGTAGTCGCCGAAAACATCGTCCAGCGGGTCAACGCGACCTACACTTCAACCTTTTTCGAGAAATAACGCCTCTCGAAAGGTGATGAGCAGACCGTGGCGACCACCGCCGTCGAGGGCCTCAACCGCCGTCGGGTTTATGGTTGAGGAAGCAGTCAGAGTCCGACTGTCCAGGAAAAACAGGAATGGTGGTCATTGGTGCAGCCGAGCCATCGCGGGAGCTCTGATCAAGCGTGCCTGACCTGACAGCCGCGCCGTGGAACGCACCCCACGGCGATCTGTGTGCCGCGTTCCTCCAGGAACTGCCTATTGATGGCGCAGCTGTATCTGTCTTCGGTGGTTCAGCCGCCGAAACGTTGATGTGCGCGTCCGACGCTACGGCCGGCCGGCTCGATGAGCTCCAGTACGACCTCGGGGACGGGCCACGGTGGGATGTTTTCCGCACCCACCTGCCGGTGGTGATCCCCGACCTGACCGCCGAAGGGGTCCGGTCGTGGCCGGCCTTTTCCGAGGCGGCCACCAGAACGGAGGCGGCAGCGTTCTTTGTTTTTCCGTTGCTCGCCGGCGGCCTGGTCATCGGGGTAGCAGAACTGTACTGCACCTCACCGCGGGAACTCAGCCCCGCCCAGGTCAGCCGGGCCGCACAAATCGCCAGCCGGACCGCCTGGACATTGCTGCGCGGATTATTGCCCGGCAATGAGGCCGGATCGGCGGCCATTCCACTGGCCCGGCGTGAAATCCACCAGGCAACCGGCATGGTTCTGGTCCAGACCGACAGCACCGCCGATGAAGCATTGCTGCTGTTGCGCGGTCATGCATTCGCCAGCGGACGATCATTGCAGGACACCGCGCTGGACGTTGTCAGCCGAAAGCTGGATTTCACGCCGGCCGCGGGCGCCGCAGAAACCGGATCACAGTAAAATGCAGACATGGTAAACAAAAGCAGAGCCGAACGTCTCAGCGATACGTTCGTGAAGCTTACCGACACCCTCGTTGCCGACTACGACGTCCTGGACTTGCTCCACACGCTCGTGGAGGACGCCGTCGATTTACTCGACGCCGCCCAAGCCGGGCTGTTGCTCTCCGACGCCGACGGCGACTTGCAATTGCTGGCTTCAACCAGCGAGCAAAGCCAACTGGTGGAACTGCTCCAACTCGAAGCCGGAGCGGGCCGTGCGTGGAGTGTTACCACACAGGAACAGTCATCACCGTCGATGACATCGGCGCCCTTGGTGACCGCTGGCCGGCCTTCCAGCAAATCGCCTTGGACATGGGCTTCAGGTCAGTGCACGCCGTACCCATGCGCGTCCACACCAGAGTCATCGGCGCCATGGGCCTGTTCGGAGCCGAAACCGGCGCCCTGTCCCCCGAAGACGCCTCCATTGCCCAGGCCATGGCCGACGTTGCCACCATCAGCCTTCTGCAGGAGCGCACCATCCGCGAAGCTGGCGTCCTCAACGACCAACTCCAACGCGCGTTGACCACCCGGGTGCTCATCGAGCAAGCCAAAGGCGTCATTGCCCAGACCAAAAACCTCGACATGGACAGTGCCTTCAACGTGCTGCGCGCACACGCCCGATCCTCGCGGCAAAACCTTCACGATGTCGCCGAAAGCATCGTCAAGCGCACTCTGAAGATTTAGCACTTTCCATGTGACCGGCTGTAAAGGATTGCCCGCCCGGGTCCGTTCCCTATGGACTCACAGTGTCCTTCGTGTCTACGCTGGTGTTGTTGCCCCAGACCTCGGCAGTGCATTCAGAGCACACACGAGGAGGCAATATCTTGTCGCTCATCAAAGAGCCCCCACCGGTCGTACCCACAGTCAAACCAGCAGCCAGGCAGACGACGTCCGCAATTCGCATCAACAAAGTCACCAGCAGCTATGCGAGCCTTTTGACCTCAGTTAAGGAAGCGGGGCTGCTCGAGCGGTGCCGCCGCTATTACATCCTGCTGCTGATGCTCTTGATCATCGCGGGTGCCGGCGTCTGGGCGGCGTTCTTCCTTCTGGGCGACTCGTGGCTCCAGCTTGCAGTAGCGGCGGCACTCGGCGTTGTCTTCACGCAGTTCGCTTTGGTCGGGCACGAAGCAGGGCACCTTCAGGTCTTTGCCACCCGGGCGGCAAACGAGTGGACAGCACGCCTGATCGCCACCCTCATGGTGGGCATGAGCTATGCCTACTGGACCGACAAGCACTCCAGGCATCACGCCCGGCCGAACGTGGTTAACCGGGATCCGGACATCGCTCCCGGTGCCATCGTCTTTCACAACGAAGTAGCCAACAACCGTGGACGATTCTCCCGGGCGTTCGGCAAACGACAGGGCTACCTCCTCTTCCCACTGCTACTGTTCCTTGGTTGGACGCTGCATATCGACTCGCTCAGGTACTTGCTGCGCCGCGGCCCAGTGAAGTTCCGTTGGCTTGAGCTTGGCCTGCTGGGCCTGCGTTTTGGCACCTACATCGGATTGTTGTTCCTCACGCTGTCCCCTGGGATCGCTGCGGCGTTTATCGGGGTTCAGGTCGCCGTTTTCGGGCTTTACATGGGAGGAACCTTTGCGCCAAACCACAAAGGGATGCCGATACTTCCCGAAAACAGTCGCGCCGACTTCCTGACCCGGCAAGTGCTCACGTCCCGCAATATCACCGGCAGCAGGTTCGTGACGTTCTTCATGGGTGGGCTCAACTACCAGATTGAACACCATCTGTTTCCCGACATGCCCCGCCAGCATCTGCGAGAAGCAAGCCAACTTGTCAAAGAACACTGCGTTCTCATGGGCATTCCATACACCGAAACCAGGCTGATGCACTCCTACGGAATCGTGATCCGCTACCTCAATACCGTAGGTCTCGCCGCGGCTGCCCCGTTCACCTGCCCCCTCGCAGGGGAGCACCGGAGTTAACGGAGCGCTCAGGGCCTTTGTTTTGAGAGGATTCGCCCTCACAGGGTTCTTTACTATGGACTCGCGGCCTCCTTGGTGCCTACGCTGGTGTTGTTGCCCCAGACCCCGGCAGCGCCTTACCAGCGCAACGAGGAGGCAACATCTTGTCGCTCATCAACCGGCCCCCAACGGCCCTAGCCACAGCAGGGAAGCCGACTAATCGCACGATAGTCTGCCGCGTCCATTCCTACCGGGAAAGCAGCCCCTCTTTCACGGATGAGGAGGACCGGTAGCCGTCATGGCAGAGAACTCCATTCCATCGGGTGGGACATCCCTGCCCCAAGGGTCGAGAATGTGGTGCCCGACGTGCCGGACCGACGGCTACCTGGTGCTACACGCGATTGAAACAGCACGGGCCCACACAGTCGGCCTCGTCGTAGAGGTCTCTTACAGCTGTACCGGATGCGGTTCGATACTCTCGCACTTCACGCCATTCAGCGAAGTTGCTGCACGGCTGAACACCGGAACGAATCTTGAAGGGCTCATCCTCTTCGGCGACAGCTACCTTCATTGCAGCGAGCCCATGGCCAGAGTACCCCTCGAAGTGCGACGGACCCTGACCGCCAGCAGCATTCCTGGAGATGACTTGACTCAACTGCTGGACGTCCGGCTTAGAACCCAGATTTTGCGCTGCGTGAGCTGCGGCTTCCGGCTGGAATTGCCTGCCTGAGCAAGCCGGTACGACTCCCAGCGCCCATATCCACCACCTTTGCCGTGACAAACCGGCGCGTCCGCCGGGCCACCGCGGATAGGGACTGCAACTTGAAGGTCCCTTCGCACCTGAGAGGATCTGATTCATCATGGGCAGCACGTCAGTCGAAACGATTTGTTGCAAGCCGGAAAAGAGCCAGAGCCAGCGTTAGGCGAACCCGCCCAACTGGCGTCCGGATATCGAAAGCCAAGGCGATTGAGAGTTCTGCAGCACGGCTCTGAACACTTGAATGGTGCAGATGGAGCTGTCCGGCAACAGATCGCAGGCTGCTGGACTCCGCTATGGCTTCGAGCAAGGGCAACGCTTTCGGCTGACCCTCCACCAATTGCCTCAAATTGGTGACATCGGTCGGCTCCTGCCCGGAGTCGTCTGCCCGCCCGGCCAGGACGATGAGACTTCCGAGCTCGTCAGCCGTTTGCACACTGTGGCGTGGAGTGGTGAGTCGGAGGGCCAGCAGGGCCGTTTCCCAGGAGTAATAGAGTTCGCGGGGGGCCCGCGCGAGGCCTACTCCTGTGGGGCCAACCTCCTCAAGCGCTTCTGTGGATGGGCGGATCCCTGCCTTAATGGGTCCGAAGGGCGTCTGGACCAATGCAGTGGGACCAGGCATGGATGTCGTTACCGGCGTTGCGTGAACCCGATACATCCTGTCCCGCTCGAGGTGCAGGAGCCTTGCCCCCTCAGAACGCTTTTCCTCCGGCATATCACCGTCGATGACCGCCTCCATCGCCCGTCGCGTGATGGCCACCGGACTGGTCCGGTCCCAAAAGACGCCCAAGGCGAGTGCGAGGCGTTCCAGAATCAGCTCGTCGTTGACGAACCCGGGCCTGGCGCGTTGAATCCATGCTTTCCCGTCAATGCCGAATGGCTGGGAGGGCCACTGCCCTTGCTCGCTGGTGATTCTCTGGCCCGATGCATCTACACAGATGCTCCGGCCTTCCAGCGAATAACCCACGGGGCAGCCGCACAGGGCTGCTGCCCCACGGATGAGCATGTCTGCGTTGGCCCGGCTGTTGATCAGGGTATCGAAGTAGGCGATGACTTTGAGGCTTTCCGAGGCTACCGGATCGAGCGCTTTGAGCCGCCACACGAGTCCCTGCACTGATACCACCACTCCGTCGTCGGTCTCTACGAACTCTATGGTGTGCCACTCCGGCCAATCCGGCAACGAAGATCTCCCAGCCGGCTGAGCCGGTCAGGCGCCCAACGCTCGTCGTAGCCACCGGGTTCTGGCTTCGCGGGCCAATATCGAGAGCGCCGCTTGGGGAAAGAAGATGTCGAAACCGTGGAAGCCACCCGGCCACACGTGCAATTCGGCCTCCCCACCGGACATCCAGATGGTTGAAGCATAGGCAATGTCCTCATCCCGGAAAACCTCGGCTGAAGCGACATCGATGAACGCTGGAGGTAAGTTTGAGAGGTCCGCAGCGCGCGCAGGGGCGGCGTAGATGGAAACTTGGTTGGTTCCACGCCGTTCCCCCAAGAGCGCATTCCAGCCAGTGTCGTTGCTGGTACGGTCCCATACACCTATGCCATCAAACTGGTGGCTGGAAACGGTCTCATTGCGATCATCCAGCATGGGGTAGATCAACAACTGGCCGGCCAGGAAAGGGCCACCACGGTCGCGTGAGAGCAACGCCACCCCTGCAGCGAGTCCGCCGCCAGCACTGGCGCCTGCAACGACGATCCGGTGGGGATCGACACCCAGTTCTTCGGCATTGGCGGCCATCCACTCCAAGCCTGCATAACAATCCTCCACCGGCGCCGGATCGGGATGTTCGGGGGCAAGTCGATACTCCACTGAAACGGCCACTGCATCAAGGGACTCAACCCAGTCAACGAGGGAATCCGCTCCAAGAAAACGGTCGCCCATAACCATTCCCCCGCCATGAATGTTATAGATGCCTGGTCCGCCGGGCGCGTGATCGACCCGGCGGAAGATGGAGACAGTAAGGTCCGGAGCGCCCACCGGACCGGGGATCGTCCGCTCAAAATGTGTCACGGGGCGTCCAGCGAGAAGATCCTCGATAGGCGGTGCAACCAGGGTTTCGCGCATGCCTTTGATCATGTCGGGCGTCAACGTTGGGCCTATCAAGTCGCCCAACGCTCCCAGCGTGGCACCCAGCTCAGCATCGAAAGGTGGCACTTTATACTTCGGTGACATCTCAACCTCCATCCTGACGGCCACCTCGTCGTGACCTGAAGCAAGCCTAGGCTTGCTGGCGCCATACGTTACCCGCCAAAGGCACTCAAAAGGCTGACTACGGGCGCCATGTGGCGGTCAATGGAAACCATTGGTGGCTCCGGACTACTGCCGCTGCCGGCACCACCTGGGACGAGGTTATTGCGCGCTGGACGGGCAAGCCCCTGCCCGCGGGGTGCTGAGACGGAACTCTTCGGCCGTAGGCAGCCCGGTTAATTCGACCAGTTCAACGTGGTGCTCCTTCAGTACTTCCAGGACCTGGTTCGGGCTGACCCGGAAGACTTCGCGGTGGAAGCAAGGTGGCTTCCCGCGGGGTGTCCGCGGTGTCATGGCGTGCCAGCCATGACACCGCGTTTGTTCCACCGTGCAGTGACCGCGTCGCTGACGTCCGCGAATGAGCAAGGCCAGGCCTGGTCAGGTCACGAGGCGGAGGCCTAAGGCTTCCACGCCCAGCCATGTTCAGTTCTGAAGTTGATCCACTTCGGCCGATTGTGGTTCGGTCGCGACGTCTTTTACCCGGAGACTTTGTGCCACAACGGAATTCCGACGTCCGTATGCGAGGTAGATGCCAGCGCCGAGCGCCATCCAGACGACAAAGACAATCCACGTGCTTCCACCGAGGTTCACCATCAGAACCAGGCACATAACAACAGCAAGTATCGGCGTGAACGGGTACAAGGGAACCCGGAAGGTACGTGGAATGTCAGGCTGGTTACGCCGCAAGGCGATGACCGAGATGCTGACGAGAGAGAACGCAAACAAGGTGCCGATACTGGTTGCGTCGGCCAGTTCGCCGAGGGGGATCAACCCTGCGGCGGCAGCTATGGCACCGCCGGTGATCATGGTGTTGGCGATTGGGGTCTGCGTGCGACGGGAGACCTTGGCGAAGACGGGCGGGATCATTCCGTCCCGTGACATTGCCATCAGAATGCGGGTCTGGCCGTAGAGGGTGACCAGGACGATGCTGACGATGGCGATGACAGCCCCGATGGCAAAGATCAGGGAGACCCACACGGTGCCGGTCACTTCTTCAAGGATGTGCACCAAAGCCGATTCCTGACCGTCGAACCATCCCCACGGACGGGCACCGACGGCGGCCACGGCCACGGCCACATACAGGACAGTGACAGCAGCCATCGAGATCACGATGGCTCTGGGCAGGTCACGTTGGGGGTTTTTCGCTTCATCGCCGGCAGTGGAGGCCGCGTCGAAGCCGATGTAAGAGAAGAACAACCGGGAGGAAGCAGCCGTAATGCCGGCGAGGCCCATGGGGGCAAGTGGCTCAAAGTTCCGTGAATCGAACGCGCTGAAAGCGACAAGGATAAAGAGCAGCAGGACAACTACCTTGAGTCCGACGAGGATGGTGTTGACCACGGCGCTTTCACGGGACCCGCGAATGAGCAGTACGACAGCCAGCAGTACGATCACCACGGCGGGAACGTTGAACACTCCCCCATCGCCTGGCGGTTGAATAAGCGCATGCGGAAGTTCAACTCCAAACGCTTTGGCCACTTCAGACAGGTACTCACCGGCCCCGACTGCCACGGCGGCTACGGAAACCGCATACTCGAGCAGCAGACACCATCCGCAGATCCAGGCCAGCCCTTCACCCATGGTGACGTAGGTATAGGAGTAGCTGGACCCCGAGACGGGAACTGCCCCCGCCATTTCCGCATAGGACAATGCAGAGAGCATGGCCGCGATGCCTGCTACAACGAAAGAAATCCAAATAGCGGGTCCGGCAATGGGCACAGCATCGCCTAAAACAACGAAGATCCCGGTTCCCAAGGTGGCGCCCACACTGATCATGGTCAGTTGGACAAGGCTCAGGCTCCGCCGGAGACCGGTCGTCTGGATGTCTGATTCCCTTTTCAGCATGTGCAGCGGCTTGCGGGTTCGTACTTGCTGGGTAAGGCTCAATCCCGCTCGGGACGTCCTTGTGCCAGGTGTTGGAGAGTTCTCCATGGGTGCCTTTCAATCTGGGGGGGTGCCCACCCGCAACTGGATGACACGCTGACGGGTTCTGGGGGCGGGCGGTTGCTTCATCGTCGATGGCGTCGCGGGAGACCTGCGCGAGGGAGTCGTCGTCGACCCGGGGCTGCGCGTTGGCAGACGCCTGGCGATCTTTAGTCATTCATGTGTAGAAGCCATTCCTGTTGGAGCTCTTGGTCCACCGCTTCGGTGCGGTGCGCCTTGAGCATAGTTTTTTCTTAGCTGTGAGCGGCCTCACCGTAAGACAGAGTGAGCCATGATGCCTCCGGAATGTGACTGAGGAACAGAAACCCTACGCCACGTTGAGGGGATTTACGTCCTTGTCGTATGGGCTTGTCGGCGCCTCTTTGGGGCCTATAACCCACCGCCGGCCCAGCGTAGCTGTCCATAAGAAATTCTCGGCCTTCACTGCCGAAACGGCGTTGTCGGTGCGGTCCTTCTTATGGCCGATTGCTCATATTTTCGGGAACCGTAGCGTTACCACAACGTTCCGAAGAACGGACATATATGTGCCTAGAGAAAGTGCAAATCATGCAGAAGAGAACTGGCTTGGCCCTTGTTCTGGCCGCATCCATCGCGTTGTCTGTCGCCTCTTGTACAACGTCCGAACAGGTAGGAGGAACGACTTCGACGGAAAGCCTTGATCCCACCAGCGTCAGCCGGGATGAGCAGATTTCGGCAAGCGTTCCGGCAGATGTCCGGGCGGACGGCGTCCTCACCGTAGCCACCGATCCTACCTATGCTCCGGCTGAGTTCCTCGGAGGTGCCGACGGTCAAACACCCATGGGCTTCGACATCGACATAGCCAACGCCGTTGCAGCCCGCATGGGATTGAAAGCTGAGTTCCAGAACGCCGACTTTGCCAACATCCTCCCCTCCCTCGGCCCGAAATACGACCTGGGCGTGTCATCCTTCACCGTGACATCCACGAGGTTGAAGGCCGTCAACTTCGTGAGCTACCTTGCAGGTGGCACCCAGTGGGTGGTGCAGAAAGACAACCCGAAAAAAGTCGACAGCAAGAACGCCTGCGGTCTGAAAGTCGGCGTTGAGACAGGGACGCTACAGGAGACGGCTGTCAGAAAGCAGTCCGATGACTGCGTCGCCAGCGCCAAGCCCGCCATTGAGGTACTTACCCTCACCAACCAGACGGACGTGACAACACGCCTCATCAATGGAGGTCTCGATGCCTTCGTGGCCATGTCGGCCGCTGCCGGATACGCCGTGTCGGAAACCGGTGGCCGGCTTGAGCCCCTGGGAGACGCCGTCGACCCGAGCCTTGTCGGGATCGCCGTGGCCAAGGACAATGAACCCCTGGCCATGGCTGTCGCTGCCGCTGTCAACAGCCTCATCGCTGATGGGACTTACGGCACCATTCTCAAGGCCTGGGGTCAGGAGAAGACGGCTCTGGACAAGGCCGAAGTGAACCCACCCACGACTATTGAATAGTCCGCACCAGCGGCGTTATCAGCAAGGCAGCCGGGTACGTCAGCATTCTGTTGGCGTATCCGGCTTCTCAATGTCCACTGGCAGCGCGGCCACGGCGGGACCAGCCGTAGTTGCCCGCTTCAGCATCAGGGTCGAATCATCGGAAGAAAACAGCCGTCGACCCGCCCCGCCGTCCAACCACACCCACAGCAGGGTGCCATCTGGCATGACGACATCGATGGTGCCTTTTCTCACGGCGCCGTCCAGGTAGAAACTCACGCGCTGGCCGGTCCGGTAGCGGAGTGGCTCTTCATCTTCACCGCTGTGGGATAGCGGTGCCCAAAAGGGTTCCCCTGCCGGGTCAAAGACTATGCGTTTAACGGTCAACTGTTTGGTGAAGGCGGTCTTCCGGTGCTCCACGAAAGTTGCGGGCACGTGCGTTGGCTGCGACTGGTCCGTCATTGCTCGGCTCCCTGGCTCGGGGTGGGTTGATGCCGGATGCCTCGTCGAAGTTCCTGCAGCGTTGGCCTCTGTCGCGGAAACCCAACAATCAGGGCCCAGATGTGCAGAACAGGACTGTCCCGCGGGTCTCTGTCCGTTGCCAACAAAAAGGCCGCCCCGACTTTGGCACCCACGGGGAAATGTAGTTCGCCGCCGGGCAATCCGCGCACCAGCATCAGGGATCGTGGGGCTTCGTCGACCGTTTCATGGCAAAGCCGCATTCCCGCTGGCCGTTGTTGACGTTGGGTGATTACTGAGGGCCTTCGAGTGCTTCCTTGAAGAGCCGTATCAGTGTTGTAGGTCGAGACCCCGGGCGTTCCCGGGAGGTCAAGGCGACGATGTTTCGAGTCAGCTCCAAGCCTTCCACGCGTACCCGGACCAGACCCTCCGAGCGTTGAAGGGAGAGTTCGGGAAGGAAGGCGCCGCCCATCCCGGCTGCGACCAGTGCTGCAGTGGCGTTGAAGTCATCACTGACACCGACCACGCGGGGTCGGAAATTGTGGTTCCGTAAGTGCTGCTCGATGACAACACCGTCGCTGCCCCCGGGGTACTGCATGATCCAAGGCTTGGTGGAGAGGTCGTCCACACTCATCAGCGTGTGTGCAGCAATCCCCCAAGCGGCAGGGATAACCACCCTGAAAGGGTCCTCGGCAATCTGATCTCTCGCGATACTCGGCGGCCACAAGCCGGATTTTCCGAGTTGAAACACGAAAGCGGCATCGAGTCCGCCTGACCGGAGTTCATCCGCAGTCTCCCACGGTTCGGCAACAGACACGCGAAGGTCCACGCCTGACTTCTCCCACTCAGGATGCCGAAGTACCAGGGGCAGTACCTGTGCTGCGAGGCTGGGAAAAATCCCAACCCGCATCAGTTCCTTGCCTGTGCCCTGAACGGCCCGGGAACTCGAAATCATGACGTCGACGCCGGCTAAAATACGCGCGGCCTGCTTGGCCAGTGCGAATGCTTCAACTGTGGGAGTGACGCTCCTGGCATGTCGCGTGAAAAGGCGAACGCCGGTCTCCTGTTCAAGCGTCAGCATCTGCTGGGAGACATTCGAGGGCGAGTATCCGACGTCTTCCGCGGCCGCGGCGAAGGAGCCGGTCTTCATGACAGCGAGCAATGTCTGCAGTTGGCTGGAACTGATGGCCATGTGTCTTCCTTTGCTTCGCTGTTCCTATATTGTCCTGTTTGCCTCATTGGTCCCACCCTGTTACTGCCACATTCTGCTTGGGTATCGGTGGTCGCGCAGGCCAGTGTGGGCGGAATCGACGCAATCTGACCTTTATGCGGCACCGGGAAGCGGTTGTATAGCCAGGACCGCGAATCTTGAGGGCTTAGCAAGCCCGCGAGCGAATGAGGCACAAAATATCTTATGCTTCGGCATCTTTTCCATTAGATTCTCTGTCTTAGCTGTAGCGTCGTTTCTCACCCGATTGTTATCCTCTGAAAGGAATGGCATGTCCACGACCACACGTTCCGCCGCTGTGACGTTGTCCACCGCCCAGTTACGTGAGCTTCCCGCCTGGTTGGCGCTCAAGCAGGCCGCTACAGACTTCCAACTCATCCAAATCCAGGACGGTTCCGTGCCCGAGCCGGAAGACAAGGTAACAGCCAAACGGCTTACCGCGACCATCCGGAAGTCCCTCGCAGAACTGGCTCCGCAGTTTCCACACGACGCGGAGTATCTGGAACAGGTGCAGGACGCTTTCGCAGGGTGGGAAGAGGCTGGTTTTGAAGTGCCCGACTTCCTTGACGCCCTCCAGGCTTTCCAGCCTCAGCAGCACAGGGCCGACGGCGTGCGTCACCTTGTGGTCTTCCCGATGTACACGCAGAACGGCAGCAGCAACCGTTTTGTGGAGGCAGTTCTGATTGAAGTTGTTTGGCCCGAGTTCATCGACGAACTCGAAACCGGAGACTACTCCAACCCCCTGTTCCTGCCGATTCGGTTCATCGACTTTACCCCTGGCTACGACACCAATTCGGCAGTGCTCTTCCCCGAATCCGTCGCTGTCAGGACAACACCGCAGTTCACCTGGGGTGCCATCTTCGCCGACCGTGAAGCGGCAAGGTTCCGGCGCGTTCTGCGTTCAGCAGCGGAGATCACCCGGCTGGATTTGCCCGAAGACGCTGCAAGCCTGCTGGATGACCAGCACCTGACCGAGTCCACCTTCGTAATGTGGGACCTGATTCATGACCGGACGCACATGCGCGGGGACCTTCCCTTCGACCCGTTCATGATCAAGCAGCGAATGCCCTTCTTCCTCTACACCCTCGAAGAGCTGCGCTGCGACCTCACCGCGTTCCGCGAGTCTGTAAGGATCGAAAAGGACGAGAACGCTTCTTCGGAAGCGCGCAAACATGCCAAGCTCGTCCAGTACGCTGTGATCTTCGACAGGATCTTCAGGTTCGCCATGACCGGCAGCCGCGTTCGCAATTATGACGGGCTCGGTGGCCAGCTGCTGTTCGCCTGGATGCACCAGCACCACGTTCTGCACTGGACGGACACCAAACTGACCATCGACTGGGATGGTGCCGCCCAGGTCGTCATCGCCCTCGGACAGGAAATCGAAGACCTGTACTGGCGTTCAATCGATCGTCCCAAAACAGCCCACTGGCTGGCTGCCTACGAATTGATCTCGGCGACCGTAACGCCTCACCCGGCCTCAATCTGGGCCAAGGGCCCTGAAGCGCTGCCCCTGGAGGGCCCACCGCGTGGTCTGACTGATCTGGTCCTCAATGACGAGTTCCCTCACTCAATGTTCTATGAGGCGCTCGAGAAGAAGATGAGGGACGTCATTTCCTCCACGTCCGGCATCACCGGCGAAACAGCGCAGACAACCTCTGAAGCGACCGCGGCATGAGCGCCCCCACGGCAATACGTACAAACCTGAACGTGGTGGTGGCAGGTTCCACGAGTGCCGCCGGACGGGCTGTCGTGAAATCTTTGGCAGCACAGGGGGCCAGGATCGCCGCCGTCGACGTCAACGAAGCCGGCGTCAGGGCCCTCGCGCAGGAGTATCAGGAGGTCACACCCTACGTCTGCAACCTTGCCGACCCTGCGGAGGTCGACACCTTCGCCCGGGCTGTCCGCGCGGACGTCGGCCCTGTCGATGGGCTGATCCATCTCGTTGGTGGATGGCGTGGCGGGGATGGCATCACTGGCCAGCAGGATCAGGACTGGGACGTTCTGCACACCAGCGTGCTCACCACGCTCCGGAATACTTCCCGGGCTTTCTACGAAGATCTTGAATCGTCTGACAAAGGGCGTCTGGCGATCGTCTCCTCTGTGACGGCACAGAAACCGACCGCTGGTGGCGCCGCCTATTCTGCGATCAAGGCAGCCTCCGAGGCTTGGGTTCTGGGTGTCGCCGATGGCTTCCACCAGAGCCAAACAGGCAACAAGGCAGAACCCGTCGGACAGAAGTCAGCGGCAGTGGTCTTCGTCGTCAAGGCACTGGTCGATGACGCCATGCGTGAGGCTGCGCCACACCGTGCCTTCCCCGGCTACACCGATGTGCAGGAACTTGCCGAACACGTCACGGCACTCTTTGACGCGGATGCCGGGAGTTTGAACGGGACCCGGCAGCACCTGATCTAGCCGCTGGCCGGTACTCGGAAGGACATCCATGTCAGTTACAGAACTCACCACAGCCCTTCACCCGGGACGGCCCCTGCATGATGCCGGTCTGCGCAACTTTGCCTCAGACAACTATGCCGGGGCGCACCCGGAAGTGCTGGCAGCTTTGATCCAAGCCAACGAGGGCCACCAGCCCGCCTACGGAGAGGACGTTTACACCGAGCGTCTCCAGCACGTCATGCGGCAGCATTTCGGGCCAAAAGTCCAGGCCTTCCCCGTGTTCAACGGCACCGGGGCGAACGTCCTGGCGCTGCAGTCCATGCTGCCCCGCTGGGGAGCAGTTATCTGCGCCGCTTCGGCCCATATCAACACCGATGAGAACGGGGCCCCCGAGCGGATCGGTGGGCTGAAGTTGTTGCCGGTACCTACCAGTGACGGCAAACTCACCCCCGAACTGATCGAACAGGAAGCGTGGGGTTGGGGTGATGAACACCGGGCCCAGCCCCTTGCGGTGTCCATCACGCAAACGACCGAATTCGGTACGGCCTACCAGGCCGGGGAGATCAAGGAAATCGCTGATTTCGTCCATGAGCGGGGAATGCTGCTGCATCTGGACGGCGCACGCTTGTCCAATGCCGCCGCCCACCTGCAGCGTCCCTTCCACGACTTCACCACCGCAGCCGGAGTCGACGTGCTCTCCCTGGGCGGGACGAAGAACGGGATGGTCTTTGGGGAAGCAGTTGTCGTCCTCAATCCGGATGCCGTCGCGGGCGTCAAGTACCTGCGGAAACTGAACATGCAGCTGGCATCAAAAATGCGATTCGTTTCGGCGCAGCTCATCGCCCTTTACGAATCGGACCTTTGGTACCGGTCAGCTGCGCAAGCCAACGCCATGGCCGCGCGGCTGCGCGCAGGAGTGGAGGGCAACCCGGCCGTGCACCTGTCCCAGTCAACGCAGGCTAACGCTGTTCTGGCCGTCCTGCCACCGGGGGCAGCCGAAACACTGCGGCAACGGTACAGGTTCTACGACTGGGATGCGGCACGCAGAGAAGTACGCTGGATGACTGCCTTCGACACCACGGCGGCAGACGTGGACGATTTACTCGCGGCAGTCGGCGCAGCCGTCCAAGTTCAGCACGGTACCTTGTAGGCGCGGCGCCCAGCTGCGCGCTGCCCCACCTCAACATAGGAGCCCACGACCGGATAAACCGGCCGTGGGCTCCTATGTTTATTGGGATCCCCCACATCCGCCGCGATGATGCTGGCCTTGGCCCCGGCTCGTGCCGGGGCCATTTGAGTGAACAGTCCAGGTGGAGGCGCAGCCTTGGACCAAGGGCTTTGACGGATCGGGACCTGGAGAGACGACAAAGGCGGCGGGCCGAAGATTCGGTCCGCCGCCTCGCTGCCAGCAGAGCTGGCAACCAACGTCACGTCAGGAGTTGGGTTCCCCGCCGGAGGTGTCCCGAAGGCCCATGAGCGTGATGAGTTCCCATGCCGTGTGGGCTGCTGCCAAGCCCGTGACGCCTGCATGGTCGTACGCCGGCGCAACTTCGACAACGTCTGCACCGACGATGTTGAGCCCGCGCAATTTCCGCAGGACGGTGAAGAATTCCCGGGTGTTGATGCCGGCGACCTCCGGGGTCCCTGTGCCCGGGGCGTGTGCGGGGTCGAGAACATCGATGTCCACGGAGATGTACACGGGCCCCGTGCCGAGACGGCCACGTACCTGCTCCACGATGCTGGGAATCGAACGTTCCTGGAACTCTTCGCTGCGGACGATCTCGAACCCGGCTTGACGGTCGTCGTCCAGCTCGCTTGGATCGTAGACTCCGCCGCGGATGCCTACGTGCTGGCATCGATTCAGATCCATCAGTCCTTCTTCGGCCGCGCGACGGAAGGGGGAGCCGTGCCAGATTGATTCTCCGTGCAGTACGTCCCAGGTGTCCAAGTGGGCATCGAAGTGAAGCACGGCCAGTGGTCCATGCTGCGCCGCAGCCGCCCTCAGCAACGGCAAAGCTATCGTGTGGTCACCACCAAGTGCCACGATCCGGGTGCCTTGGGATGTCAGCTTTTCCGCTCCCGCCTGGATCGACGTGACAGCCCGTTCGATTCCGTACGGTCCGACAGCGATGTCGCCGGCGTCGACGACCTGCTGGTCACGGAACGGGTAAGCATCGTGGATCTGGTGGTACGGATGCAGCTGGCGGGAATTTTCGCGGATGTGGGCCGGGCCAAACCGCGCTCCGGGCCGGAAGCTCGTACCGGAATCGAACGGGATGCCCACCACGGCCACATCTGCCCTTGGGACTTCTTCCAGCCTGGGAAGCAGGGCGAAGGTCGCGATTCCTGCGTACCTGGGCGCCTCGGGATCGTGCCGTTGCCCGACGATTTCTGACGTGCTCGTCATTGGTTTCCTCTCTTCTTCAGGCCACGGCGCCTGTCACTGGTTGTGACCAGGAACTAAATCAACCGCCGGGCATGCTGCTGAATCGTGGCACGCCGCAAAGGCGTAGCGCTTCCCGTCACAGCAATTTCTGAGGCTGAACCCACCCCTGAGCCGTTGAGGCACAGAAAAATTAGGGCTCGCGTGACCTGAGCCACATTCTTTTTATGGTTGGGGCAGGCGATGGCCAGGATCCAAGTCCGGCACGTTTCTCCGCGATATGTACCTCCTAAGTAAGGCAGAGCATGATTCCAACCTCCAGGCCCTTCGGTACGGTTTTGACCGTCCACACGCTAAGCGTGCCGGCGACAGCGCCTTGCATGACAGCGCCCCTGGCCCGTTCATTCAGCGCCGTTGGTATGGACAGCAACCAACCACAAGGTCGGTCTGCTTCCCTCGACGATGCGGCAGGTGCGTCATGAGAACGCAAACAGCTGAACCCTCCGTGTCCGGTACGGCGACAGCCCCGGCATTAATCGACGCAATCCCGGTGCGGCACCCTGGTCGGTGGATCGGCGCAGGCATCCTCGTTCTAGTGATGATCCTGATCGGCCAAAACCTGGCAACCAACCCCCAATTCCATTGGGAGACCGTCGGGCTGTACCTCTTGGACATCAATGTGATCCGAGGCGTCGGGTGGACGCTGCTCCTCACAGTTCTGTCCATGGCTCTGGCCGTTGGCTTGGCCATACTGCTTGCATTCATGCGCCAATCAGATAACCCCATACTGAGGTGGACCTCATGGTTCTGGGTCTGGTTTTTCCGCGGTACCCCCGTATACACCCAACTCATCTTCTGGGGACTCGTCGCCGTGCTTTACCCAAAAATCGCGGTCGGCGTTCCCTTCGGGCCGGAGCTCTTCAGCTTCACCACCCAGGACGTACTCACAGCATTCTGGGCGGCAGTCCTCGGACTCGGACTGAACGAATCGGCCTACCTGGCCGAAATTTTCCGGGCGGGTTTGAAGTCCGTGGACAAGGGCCAAATGGAAGCAGCGGAAGCCCTGGGCATGAGGAGGGCGAAGATCATGTGGCGCATTATCCTGCCCCAGGCAATGCGCGTCATCGTCCCACCGACAGGTAATGAAACCATCGGAATGCTCAAGACCACATCACTTGTCCTGGCTGTTCCTTTCACCCTTGACCTGACGTTCGTTACAAATTCCCTCGCCAATCGCACATACCTTCCCATTCCGCTGCTCATCGTGTCCGCCACCTGGTACCTCTTCATCACCAGCCTCCTCATGGTCGGCCAGCACTTCATCGAGAGGCACTACGGCAAAGGCATCGACAACCTCGCTCCCGTCGCAGTGAATCCTGCGGCACTGAAAGCAGCCAAAGCGAACACCACGGCGAAAACCGCTGAGATTATTGAGGAGAGCGGACGATGACTTCAGGCCATGCCCAAACCACCAAGTCGTCGGCCCAGACGACCACCCCCTTGGTCAGAATCGAGGGACTGCACAAGTTCTACGGTCACCACCACGTGCTTCAAGGCATCGATATGACCGTGAAAGAAGGTGAAGTCGCTGTTCTCATCGGGCCATCGGGTTCCGGGAAGTCGACACTGCTCCGGTGCATCAACCAGCTGGAGAGCATCAGCGCCGGCCGGATCTACGTCGATGATGAACTTGTCGGCTACAAAGAGAAGGACGGTAGGCTCCATCAACTGAACGTTAAGGACATCGCACGCCAACGCCGCAACATCGGCATGGTGTTCCAGCGCTTCAACCTGTTCGGGCACAAAACCGCACTCGAAAATGTCATCGAAGCTCCAGTCCATGTCAAAGACCAGCCCAAAATCACCGCCAAACGCAAAGCCTTGCAACTTTTGGACAGGGTTGGGCTGGCCTCCCGGGCCGACTACTACCCCGCGCAGCTCTCCGGGGGCCAGCAGCAACGAGTAGCCATCGCCCGGGCCTTGGCCATGGAACCTGAACTGATGCTGTTCGATGAACCCACTTCAGCCTTGGACCCCGAGCTCGTGGGAGACGTCCTGACGGTCATGAAAGACCTGGCAAAGTCCGGAATGACCATGGTCGTCGTGACCCATGAAATCGGCTTTGCCCGGGAAGTCGGCGACACCCTGACCTTCATGGACGGCGGCGTGGTCGTCGAATCCGGCGATCCCAGAGACGTCATCGCAAACCCCCAACAGGAACGGACAATCAACTTCCTGAGCAAAGTACTCTGACGCAGCCCGGGCTGGAATGACCTGCGGTGCGCTTTCCGGTTCTGATCCCGGCGTCAGGCTGGGATCAGAACCGGAGCGCATTCCCCTAGCTGTACCGCCAACGAACACGAGCCAGACACCCGGGCTGACAACATATGAAGAACAACATGAAGCACCTGGCGTGGGACCAGACGACCACTTGCACTGACGCAACAGGCCGTCAGGCAAGGGCACCAGGACACCCGCGAACACGCCGGAGACCCCAGTATTGGAGACGAATGACCCACGAAACATTGGATGCCGGCGCAACGCTGCCCGCTGAAGCCATCGACGCCATTGAGCGGGCCGCCACGGCCGCCCACCCGCACGAGGAACTGTTCTCCGCGCGGGCCGCCAACATCAAGCAATCCGCCGTTCGCGATGTCTTCGACATCTCCATGCGGCCCGGCCTTGTCTCACTCGCCGGGGGCAACCCCTACCTGCAGTCGCTGCCGTTGGAGAAGCTCGGCCAGACCGCAGCCCGCATCATCGCCGAGGAAGGCATGACGGCCCTGCAGTACGGCGGCGGCCAGGGCACCGAAGAGCTCCGTGCCCAGATCTGCGACATCATGGCGGCAGAGGGCATCACCGACGCTGATCCCGGCAATGTGGTCATCACCGCCGGCTCACAGTCGGCGCAGGATGTGGCCACCAAGGTCTTCTGCAACCCCGGCGATGTGGTCCTGGTGGAAAACCCCACCTATGTGGGGGCCTTGAACACGTTCGAGGCATACCAAGTCGAGGTGGCACCGATCGACATGGACGACGACGGCCTGGTACCTGAGCTTCTTGAGGCCAGGATCGCGGCGCTCCAGTCAGAGGGAAAGAACATCAAATTCCTCTACACGATCCCCAACTTCAACAACCCCTCCGGGATCACCCTGGCCGCCGAACGCAGGCAACGGATCGTCGATATATGCCGGGACGCGAACATCATTGTCCTGGAGGACAACCCCTACGGGCTCCTGCGTTTCGATGGCCATCCCATCGCCCCGATGCGCGCGGCCAACCCGGACGATGTCATCTACCTCGGCTCCTTCTCCAAGATCTTCGCTCCCGGCCTCCGGATCGGCTGGGCACTGGTTCCCGCGCACCTGCAGCGCCGCTTCTACCTGGCCTCCGAAGCCGTGACGCTCTGCCCGCCGCCACTGAACCAGATGATCGTCTCGGCATATCTCCGCGACTATGACTGGAAAAGCCAGATCGATACGTACCGCACGCTGTACGCGGAGCGGTGCGAGGCCCTGCTCTCAGCGCTGGATGAGTACATGCCCGCCGGGCTTACATGGACCCGCCCCGCCGGCGGCTTCTTCGTCTGGGTCACCCTGCCCCATGGCGTGGACACGTACCTCTTGCTCGCCAAGGCCATCGACGCCGGCGTCGTCTTCATCCCCGGCGCAGCCTTCTCCCCCGCCGACGGCCCCTCCAACAAGCTCCGCCTGGCCTTCAGCGCAGTGCCGCCCGATACGATTGCCGAAGGCGTCCGCCGCCTGGCCCCAGTTTTGGCAGAAGCCATCAAGCTCTGACGGATGCGGCCCGGCCGGGAAAGTCCGAGTGCCTGGACTGGCCAAACTACGTCTTCCTGTTCCAACCAGGCGAAGAAGGACCGGGTGGGGCTGAACCAATGATTGCCGGAGGGGTACTGGGGGTTACGGGTCGGCGGCCCGACGCCGTTTTACGGCCTCCACGTCGTGGCCCATAAAGCTTCCGGAGAATTCTCTATCCGACCCCAAACCTTCATGGCCGGCGTCTACGAATTGGAAGTCACCGTGAGCGGCCGTAGTCGGCGGGCTCCAGAGCAGCACCGATCAGTGCGTCACGGTGCTGTTTAAACCAGCGACCATAAGCCTCGACGTCGTCCCAAAAGGCAATAATGACCTGCTTCTGCGAATCGCGCGGAGTAGGGCGGGTAGGGCGGTGTGTAGCTATCGCCTGCCCGCTTCGGGTGCGTCCGTTCGACGGTGGGGTGTATCGGGATGGAATGCTCGATAGCCGGGTCCTGACGGCTGGGGTCAGGAGCCATTTAGAGTTCCGCCATGAATGGGAGCGCTGGTTCTTCTACGTGGCGGAGTTGCTCAGGACTGGGGACGGTATCCGCTGGCAGGACGGCGTCGATGACGGCTCTCCTAGGAGCTTTGTTGAGGACCAGCTGGGTGACATCGGGGCGGGAGTAGTGGCCCGCTGGGTCGGAAATGGCCTTCGACGCTGAAATAAGGCCCAGATCTATCTCAGCGTAGACGAGGCCTTCCTGGTCGTCCGGAAGGGATTCGTGGAGTTGCCGGCCGTCGGGTCCGAAGATGCGGGCATGTCCGCCGCCGGTTTTCAGGAGTGCTTTCTGCGTGTCGGTGGCGCACATCTCGTCGACCATGTCCTGGGACACGGTGGCGCACGGAGCCAGGACGAAGCACTGGCCTTCCACAGCATAGATGCGCGAGGCGGAGGTGTTGACCTCAGGGCCGAGGGCAAAGGCACCACCTTCATATAGGGAAAAGCTCGGCCATGCAGCGACGTGCACCTGCTCGTTCTGGGCGTACATGGCGTACTTGGACAATGGCTGCAGGTGCTCCCAGCAGCAGAGCCCGCCGACGCGCCCCAGCTTGGTGTCCCAGACGGCCAAGTCGCTTCCATCGCCTTCGCCGAAGATGGTGCGCTCCACGTAGGTGGGCTTTAGCTTGCGGCGCTGGGCGATGGTCTGTCCTTCACTGTCAATGAACCATTGAGCGATGTAGAGGCTGCCGCCATGGCGTTCGCTCAGGCCCATACTGACCATGATGTTGTTGTCCCTGGCTGCCTTCGAGATCCGCTCCGCCTGGGGAGTGCCGTACTCAAGGGAATTATCGAAGTAGCGTTTGGTGTATTGCGGCAGCCACAGGGCTGGTGCGTCGAGCCAGGCGTACCATGGGTACCCCGGGAGCCAGGTCTCGGGAAATGCAATCATCTGCGCGCCGTTGCGTGCCGCGTCCTCGATCAGGGCGATCGTTTTATCGATGGTCTTGTCCAGGTTGAGGAATGCCGGTGCTGCCTGAACGACGGATGCTTTGAACTGGGCGTGGTTCATTGGGATCTCCTAAAGGATGTGATGCGAGTCATAGAAGTGGATGTGTTTCCACGTTATGTCTCAATTCCCAAGGATTCTTGATCGAGAATCGCAGGAACGTTGACTGCGTATGTCACGTTGCACGCACCCCCATCGGCCTCGGCAAACCGGCCCCAGAGTTGGCGCAGGGCGGCGATAAGATGGGGCATGGCCAAGGTTGTGAGCACAGTGGCGGTGTCTCCCCGGAACAGTGTTTCGTTCTGGACGGAGGCCGTTTCTGATACTTTCGTTGACCTCGACTGCAAGGCGGGTGACGGCCGCGAGTCCATAGATGGTGAGATAACCGTCCAGACTCTGGCATCGCTTGATTTGGCCCGTGTCCGTGCTTCCGCGCAATCCGTCCACCGCACACCAGCTGCCATCGACGCTTCCACCGACGACTACTATCTCGTGGGCATCCAAACCGAAGGCTCATGCTTGGTAACCCAGGGAGGCCGCTCGGCCGCCCTCCACGACGGCGGATTCGCGCTCTATGACACCACCCGACCGTATTCGCTGCTGCTGACCGGCCACTTTGAGCAACTTGTGCTCCGCCTTCCACGAATTGCGTTGGAGCGACATTTACCCGAAGCTGCCAGACTCACCGCATTGGCAGTAAACGCGGATCCAGGGGCTGCACGTCTGCTGGTAAATACAGTGCAGTTCCTGGCGAACGATATTGACGTTCTGCCCTCGGATGTCTCTTTATCAGTCTCCCAGGGCGTGGAGCATCTGATTGTTGCCGGCCTGGGCGGCCTCGCCCGCTGCGTCCCGGACGCGCAGCGAGTCTCCCGGCGCAAGCTCGTGCAAGCCCATATCCTCGAAAACCTCGGCGACGAGTCCCTGAGCATCAAATCCATCGCAAGAGAGCTTCACCTGTCTCCGAGCAGCATCCACCGCGCCTTCGCAGCGGACGGCGAGACAGTGATGGGCTGGGTCTGGCAGCAACGTCTGAACCGGATCCGGGAGACCTTGTTGACCGGGAGCTATGACGGCACGCTGACGGACTTGTCCCTATCGTGGGGATTCTCAGACCCCGCACACTTCAGCCGGGCCTTCCGCCAGCGGTATGGGCATGCGCCCTCGCAATTGCTTCGACCGATAGCCGAATCCCCTTTCACACCCCCTTCGACCCAGTAGTTGCCACTTGCTCCTAATCTGAATCGCGGTGAGCGCGGTGGGCAGGACTGCTGGCAACACTTCCAGTGGTCGAGTACATCGGTCCAAGTGCCATTCTTGAAGCCGGTGGAAGCCCTACGCCGAGCGGCGACGCGGTTCCCATACGTTTTCTGAACCGTAAGTGCAGCAGTCGGACGCGGTATAGCGCTGCCGTTAATGGCAGGCGGAACTTGCCGTATGCTCTCCGTCGCGACATATGTGCGCTTATCGGCAGACTGGTCCGCGTCGGCGTGCTCAGCCGACATTCGCGCGAGCTGCAATGTCGCGAGCTGCAATGTTCCGTAGGCACCGCTGGGGAGCGGTCGTCTGCGTTGAGCCCGCGTCCGGCTTGATTTCGCAGTGCGCTCCGACGACACGGCCAAGACCCGTTTGTTTCCTCGCCCGACGAAAGAACCGAAGTCAGGATCCTTAGTGCAAGTTCCCAAAGTCATATCGTGCGCAGCATCCCTACGCATGTAGAGGTGTGGGCCAACCACGACCTACCGGACGGACCCAGAGAGGACCACATAACACCAGCTCCAGGAAACAATGACCCCGAAAGGCCGTCATTACTGGCGTGCCCTTCCCGCCACGGCGGTCCTTCCTCTGCTCCTTGCAGGGTGCAGGACCACTCCCGTCACGGATTCCCTACCAGCACCGTGGAGCAGACCATGGGACCAGAACAAGCCCGAACTACATAAAACTCTTCAACGAGATTCAAGCTCTCGCCCCGGGCGACTGGACGAAAGTTGCACCGGAAGCACAGGGGGATACATAAGGCGGTAAAGGAAGTCTTTGAGAGCAAAGGGCAAAGAGAGGGCAGATTCCGGTAGCAAGCAACAGACAGGCGAAGGCACCGCGGCCTTACAAGCCCGGCGTGACGTCCTCGGACTGGCCCCGCCACCACCTGGAACAGGACGTTTTCCTCGCTGGCGCCCGCGCCGGCCATGCCAACGACGAAGTCGGGCATATACGACACCTGCAGCCCGCTCGCCTGAAACAACTACCTCCAATCACTGAAGGGTAAAGACCCGCCCACCCAGCTGCAGTCAGTCGATCAGCGCCACGCCGAACTCCGCCACGACGGCCCGCAATTCCTTCAGATAGCGCTGCGCTTGGTCGGTGAGTGGAATCGCTGCGTGGCCTATCCAGCCGATCTCGATGCGTTCATCAACGTCGAGCGGGATGGCGACGATTTCCGGGTCGAGCTGCCCGCTGATGATGCCGGTCGAGATCGTGTAGCCGTGGAGCCCGATCATGAGGTTGAAGATCGTCGCACGGTCAGAGACCCGGATCTCCTGTTTGCTGGACAAGGTGGAGAGAATCTCCTCGGCGAAGTAGAAGGAGTTGTTCGCACCTTGATCGAAGGTGAGCCGCGGCAAGCCGGCGAGATCGGCGAGAGTCGCACGCTTCTTTGAGGCGAGCGGGTTTTTCCTTGAAATGAAAATGTGCGGATCGGCGAGGAAAAGCGGAGTGAACGCGAGCCCGGACTCCCGGAGCAGCTTGTCGATGATCTTCCGGTTGAAATCGTTCCGGTAGAGAATGCCTATTTCGCTGCGGAGCGTCCGGACATCCTCGATGATGTCCCAGGTGCGTGACTCACGCAGTGAGAACTCGTATTCGGCCACGTCAGTGGCCTTGACCATCCGGACGAAGGCGTCCACCGCGAACGAGTAGTGCTGCGTTGACACCCCGAGCAGACGTCGCCGTGGTGGCCTGCCAAGGTAGCGCTGCTCGAGGAGAGCAAACTGCTCCACTACCTGCCGCGCGTAGCCGAGGAACTCGACTCCGTCGGCGGTGAGGGTGACTCCGCGGGCGGAGCGAACCAGGAGCGCACGGCCCACCCGCGCCTCAAGGTCCTTCATCGCGGCGGACATTGTCGGCTGGGCTACGTAGAGAAGATCGGCTGCCGCGGAGATCGACCCCTCAGCTGCAACTTCGATGAAGTAGCGGAGCTGCTGCAGCGTCAATCCGCTCGAAATCTGGGCCATAGGAAGATTCTATATGAATGCATAGTAACGCCTAGTTACCCGATACCCGTCGGTAGGTTGCACCATGGATACATCACCTTCTGAAAGGCCGTCTCCGGCCCATCAACGGATTGGCAGCACATGGCAGACGACTTCACCTTCAGCATCACCACGACCCCCTTCGACGAGGATTACTCACCGTCGGAAGGCTCGCGGATCACCACGAATTTCGCCAACCTGGCACGGGGCGAGCACCGCCAGGAGAACCTCCGGAACGCCTTGACCATGATTCGGCGCCGCTTCAACGATCTCGCAAGCTGGGACAACCCGGACCGGGACCGCTACACCCTCGCGCTTGAGATCGTTTCCGTGCAGATTGAGTTCACCGCGGAAGGCACTGATCAGCAGTTCCCGCTGTTCGAGGTTCTCGACATCCAGATCGTCGACCAGCTGAATGGGGTCCGTCACCAAGGGATCGTCGGGAACAATTTCTCCTCCTACGTCCGTGACTTCGACTTCAGCGTCGTACTGCCAGCGGCAGCAGCAGAGTCAGGCAAGCCCACCGTTCCCGAGGACTTCGGCGATCTGCACGGCAAACTGTTCCAGCAATTCCTCGACTCCCCCGCATGCAAGGAACGCTTCCCGCAACCGCCAGTGGTGTGCATCAGCGTCTCCACGAGCAAGACGTACCGGCGAACGGAGAACCATCACCCGGTCCTGGGCGTCGAGTACCAGCAGGACGAATTCTCGCTGACGGACGCGTACTTCGCAAAGATGGGGCTGCAGGTCCGCTACTTCATGCCACGCGGCAGCGTTGCCCCGCTCGCCTTCTATTTCCGCGGCGACCTGCTCAACGACTACTCCAACCTGCAGCTCATCGGCACGATCAGCACCATGGAAACATTCCAGAAGATCTACCGCCCGGAGGTCTACAACGCGAACTCCGCCGCCGCCGTCGTCTACCAGCCGAGCCTGGGAGAGCAGGACTACTCACGGACCCAGATCGCCTACGACCGCGTCGAGCGCAGTCAGCTCGCGATCAAGCAGGCTAAGTACACGGAGGAGCACTTCATCACTCCCCACAAGGATCTATTGGACCGGTGGACCGCCAAATACCCCGCTCTCGTCAACTGACCCACGGAGAATCGTCAATCATGAACACACTTTTGCCCACCACCGTTGTCGGAAGCCTGCCGAAACCATCGTGGCTCGCACAGCCGGAAACTCTTTGGTCCCCGTGGAAACTGGGGGGAGATGAGCTGCTCGAGGGCAAGCAGGATGCTCTGCGCATCGCCATCCACGAACAGACCCGACGCGGCATCGACATCGTCAGCGACGGCGAGCAAACCCGCCAGCACTTCGTCACCACCTTCATCGAGCATCTCAGCGGGGTCGACTTTGAACAGCGCAAGACCGTGCGCATCCGCGACCGCTACGACGCAAGCGTGCCGACCGTCGTCGGAGCAGTGCGCCGCGAGCGGCCGGTATTCGTCGATGACGCCAAGTTCCTCCGCGCAACCACCGACCGGCCGATCAAATGGACTCTTCCCGGTCCAATGACGATGGTGGACACGCTCTTCGATGACCACTACAAGAGCCGCGAGAAGCTGGCGTGGGAGTTCGCCGCGATCCTGAACCAGGAGGCGAAAGAGCTGGAGGCGGCCGGGGTGGACATCATCCAGTTCGATGAGCCCGCGTTCAATGTCTTCCTCGATGAGGTCAAGGACTGGGGCGTGGCTGCGCTGGAGAGAGCGGCAGAGGGACTGCGTGCGGAGACGGCCGTGCATATCTGCTACGGCTACGGCATCAAGGCCAATACCGACTGGAAGGCGACGCTCGGCTCACAGTGGCGGCAGTACGAGGAAACGTTCCCGCTGCTTCAGAACTCCAGCATCGACATCATCTCGCTGGAATCCCAGAACTCCCACGTGCCCATGGACCTCATCGAGCTCCTCCGCGGCAAGAAAGTCATGCTCGGGGCAATCGACGTCGCAAGCGAGACCATCGAGACCCCGGAGGAGGTTGCCGACACCCTCCGCAAGGCCCTGCAGTTCGTCGATGCGGACAAGCTCATCCCCAGCTCCAACTGCGGCATGGCACCGTTCCCCCGCGACGTCGCACTGGCCAAGCTGAGTGCTCTCAGCGCAGGAACGAACATCATTCGCGAGGAACTCGCCCGCTCCGTCCCCCGGGTGTCATAACCATGTTTCACGCCTACCCCCCAGACACTTGGGTCGAGGCTCCGAAGCAAAGCTTCCCGTCCTCCCTCTCGGCCGACGAATTCAAAGCACTGTTCCGTGGCCACCCGGGAGGTGTCGCCGTCATCACGGCGGATGCCGGCGAAGGACCGGTGGCACTGACGGTATCGTCGGTCGTGTCAGTGAGTGCGGAACCTCCGTTGCTGATTTTCTCGGTCTCGGCACTGTCCTCTGCCTCTGAGGTGCTTTCACGCGCCGAAACCGTCGTCGTGCACCTGTTGGACGCGCACGACATCGACTTGGCGAAGTTTGGAGCGACCCCCGGCGCCGACCGCTTTGACCAGACGCACCGCTGGTCGACCCTTGCCACCGGCGAAGCGGTTTATGAGGATGTACGGGCGTGGGTGCGCTGCGCCGTCATCAATCGCATGGAGGTGGGGACTTCCACCATCATCGCCGTTCACGCCCTGGAGTCCCGCGTGATGCGTGACGTCCAAGCGGGCGAAGCCGGCGACGCTCTGGTCTACCACAACCGCTCATGGCACCGTCTGGGCGAGCATTCCAAGCACGAAGGCTGAATGCCGCGCCAACAATGCGAGGCAGCAAAGCAGAACGGCGCGCGACGGCGGGAGCATAACTCCCGCCGTCGTCCTCCTTAACATCGGCGCGTCCATCGACTTCCTGAAGGGCCCCCTGGTCTGCACGCATGCGACGCTTCGGTTCGCCTTCGGTTGCTGGAGATCAACCGTCCGTCTCACATGCGGGAACAGCCACGCCACCCAGTCCATGCCCGTACGTGTACAGAGGATCCCGGGTGCCGCCTGGTTCATCGCTGTGGGCCTCCAGGACGGCTTGAGTTGATCGGGGCAATTCAAAGGGAAGCCGGCCTTCGGGATTTACCTTGCCAGCCAGCACCCGCACGAGGGCTTCGTCGGAGATTCCTAACGTGGCCAAGAGAGCCGTATAGTGCGGTTCCAGCGGCGTGAGTATCGCCGGACGGTCGAGGTTCATCACAAGGACCACGGGTGCTTTCGAGGCGAGTTCTTCAGTATGCGCAACGGTGGCGGCATCGAAATCCAGGCTCCCGGCGTGGAACATCGCCTCAAGGAACAGATCATTTCGTGGCTCGTAAGGGGCATCGAGACGGACAATCGCGACGTCGGCATCGTCCGGAGCAGTTGCGATGACAGCACAATCAGCGAGGGCATCAGGGGACATCCCTTCCACGTAGACCCGCGTCGAGGACCTCAGAGGAAAGACACCCGCTGCAGTTTTAAGAGCCACCACGGAGCGGCTCTGTGCTTTGAGGCCCTCCTCACGGAATTCGGCGTTGCCCACGACGGCCTTCAGCAACCGTCGCACGGATTCGTCGGTGCGCTGAACCCGGATGCGGCCCGACTTGACTAAACAACCAGGATTTCGGGGCAGGCCTCTCCACCGAACTGGTCGCAGCCGGCTTCAATGGCCTTGACCATGCGCCGCGCGCCGGACCCCTGCGATGGTTCCATCTGTCCATTGGGCGTCGCGAAGACGTTCTTTGGCCGCCTCCTGAACATCATCCCGCTGCTCAAGAGATACCTTCCGGTCCTCACCCATAAACGTGCCCACGTGTCTCCCCCGGGGCTAAGGGGGAAGATAAAGAGGCCGTCCGCCCACTTTTGACCGTCTGAGGCAGCCAGCGCGCCGATGGGGCTTCCCGCGGCAGCCTCTACCCGCTGAACGGCATTCTCTTCGCTGACGTCCCCCGCAACAGCAAGTTGGTTTGCTCCTGCATCCGGACCGCCCACTTACTCCCAGCGCGGCGCTGCTCGCCGACAAACTTCCGGAAGTCGGCGGCGAGATGGAACGAAAACCTTGCCTCTGGTGTCGGTGGTATGCCCTAGTGGCAGGGTCCCAAGGGCACATCAACAGATATCGCCTTGCGCTCGATGGGTGCGCGGTGCCGATGCTGTACGGGCCGGTCAGGCTGTACGTACTGGCGAAGCTTCCGGAACTGTCCGACGGATAGTATTGCCAGACCTTCCGTTCAGATGTCTCCGTGATCCGAACCAGCGTTGACCGGTGGGGTGTACAGCTGCCTCGCGAGTGTGATCATGGCTTCGACGCTCTGAGACTGTTTTATGGCAGCTGGCCAGATGAGGGAAACGGGAACGCTGCGCACCGCGGGGTTTATAGGTCGAACTGCGAGTGGTCGCCCTTCATAGGATTGGTTGGAGGCTGGTTGCTGCACGAGGATGGCGTAACCCATTCCGCGTCCTACCAGCGATCTGGTCACTTCGTAATCCAAGGTCCTGAACCGGATGTTTGGGTCCAGACCCGCGCTGGAGAACATCATCATCGTGTTTTCGCGGCTGGGGTAGACGTCCAAGAGAATCATCGGCTCGTCAGCGACATCCTCCAAGCGCAGCGTCGGGTAAATGGCGAGTGGATGGTCAGCGGCCAAAACGATGGCCGGCGAAGTGTCGAAGAGCCGGTGGCCCCGCAGCCCATTGGGCAGCGACAGGTCGTAGGCGATGGCCAAGTCCAACGTTCCGGACTTGAGCCCTTCCTGCACGTCTGATTGCGGGCCGACGAAAAAGTCGAGGTCGACGTAGGGGTGCCGCTTACTGTAGTTGTCGATGAGCGCTGCCAGTACGGTAGGCGCCAGTGTCCCGTAGCAGCCCAACGTCAGGGACCCGCGTAACTCAGCTCCGGCGTCGGCGGCGTGAAGCTCCAAATCGGTGGCCGCATGGAGCAGCCCTTTGGCGCGGTCCAGGACGTAACGTCCGGCCGCGGTCAGTGCCACGCCGTGAGCCTTGCGCCTTATGGTCAGCTGCGCTCCGAAGGCGTGCTCAAGTGCGTTGATTGCTCCTGCGACTGCCGACTGCGAAATGAGCAGGGTGTCCGCAGCTGCGGTCATGGTGCCGTGTTCCGCCACGCTGACAAATATTTCGAGCTGCCGAAGTGTGTATCGAGCCACCTTTTGCCTCCTCACTAAAACCGTGGATATATCGCAGATACTTGTACTTTACCGGGGATGTGTTCTGTTCCACACTGAGTTCAGGCAAAGTTGCCCACGACTTCAGGAGACCAATGATGATCACCCAAGGAACCCCAAAAGCCCCAGGCTGCCCGTTCACTGAGGCGCTCCCCGAAGATACAGCGGAGCGGAATGCCCTGCTTGCCTCAGTTCCAGCAGACCACGTTGGCGCCTCAGATTCCCCAACTGCCGAGGCACTCATTGAGGCCCCTCTAGCAGACTGGGTATCCATTCCCGATCTGTACAGCAACCCGTTCCCTATTTACCGGCGCATGCGTGAAGAGGCACCAGTGCACTGGGTGCCGGCAGTGAACCGCTACATGGTCACAAGCTACGCTGCCTGCCACACAATAGAACAGGACGCGGACACTTACTCCGCCAACGAATCCGGTTCACTCATGAAGCGGGCCATGGGCCACTCAATGCTGCGCAAAGACGACCCGGAACACAAAGTGGACCGGGACTCATACGGCAGCACGCTGCGCCCCGGGACGATCAAGAATCATTGGGCGTCGATCTTCGAAAAGAACAACACCAAGTACCTGGACGAGCTCGCCGCCAAGGGTCCGGGCGCTGATTTCGTCTGGGACTACGCCGCTCCCTACGCGGCAGAAAACCTCAGGCTGATCTGTGGCTTCCACAACTCCACCCAGGAGGACTTCCAGCGCTGGAGCCAGACGATGATCGATGGCACCGGCAACTATGCCGACGACGCCTCCGTCTGGACCAAGAGCGAAGCATCGTCCAAAGAGGTAGACGCGGCCATAGATGACATGATCCCGTACCTGCGCAAGAACCCCGATCCATCGCTGCTCTCAGGGCTGGCGTCCATGCCTATTCCGCTGGAGTCGATCCGGGCCAACCTCAAGATGACCATCGGCGGGGGCCTCAACGAGCCCCGCGACGTGCTGGCCACAACGGTCTGGGCCCTGCTGAGCTACCCGGACCAACTGGCCGACGTCCTGGCTAACCCAAAATTGTTTTCGGTCGCTTTCGAAGAGTCTGTCCGCTGGGTCGCGCCCATCGGGATGTACCCGCGGCAGACGACCCGCGAAACAGTCCTCGAAGGTGTGCGCCTCCCCACCGGCGCACGGCTGGGCGTCGTGCTCGGCGCCGCAAACCGCGATCCTGCCGTGTTCACCGACCCGGACACGTTCAACATCCAACGGCCAAAGAAGCCGCACCTTGGCTTCGGTGGAGGCGCACACTTCTGCGCCGGGACCTGGGTCGCCCGTGCCCAAGTGGCTCAAGTAGCGATGCCCGCGCTCTTCGACAAGCTGCCTAGTCTGCGGCTGGACCCTGATAACCCCTCTATCGACGCCGGCTGGGTATTCCGGGGACTGACCAAAATGCCAGTCCTGTGGAACTGAAACCCAGCCCTACCCAGCACTCCAAGGAAGAATCATGCCAACCATCACTTTCGTACAGCCCACCGGAAAATCCGACATCGTCTCCGTGGAAGAAGAGACGTCTCTCATGCGAGCTGCGGTCACCAATGGCGTAGAAGGCATCGTCGGCGAATGCGGCGGCCAAGCCATGTGCGCCACCTGCCACGTGTATGTTCGCCCCGAATTCGAGGACGCCCTGCCCGGTCTCAGCAACGACGAAGACGAAATGCTCGACTGCACCACGGCAGAACGGACAAGCCAGTCCCGCCTCGGATGCCAGGTGAGTGTCGGCGCACACCTTGACGCAATCATCGTCGACATTCCCACGGACCAGGTCTAAACCATGGGAGTAATCATCATCGGAGGCGGCCAAGCCGGCATCCAAACGGCCGACTCCCTCCGTTCCGGCGGATATACCGACAGCATTACCATCCTCGCCGAGGAAGGGTGCCTGCCTTATCAGCGCCCGCCACTGTCCAAGGACTACCTGGCTCCGGGCGGGAGCCCCGTGCCCCTGCCACTGCGGCCGGCCTCCTTCTACACCGACAACGACATCGACCTGCGCAGCGGTGTCTCCGCAACGGACATCGACCGGGACAACAAGACCGTCACCATCTCGGACGGGACTGCGCTTCCCTACGACCACCTTGTCCTGGCCACTGGTTCCCGCAACCGTCAACTGACCTGTCCCGGAGCGGAAGCGACAGGCATTCACAGCCTGAAGACTCTGCGGGACGCAGAAGAACTGCACGCCGCTCTCACTCAAGCGCGGGACATCGTCGTCATTGGAGCAGGATTTATTGGCCTGGAATTCGCCGCAGCCGCAAGAGCCCACGGATGCTCCGTGACTGTGTTGGAATTTGCCTCCCGCCCCATGGCCCGGGCCCTGACCCCTGCTATGAGCGAGTGGTTTACCGACGCGCACCAACGAAACGGTATCGAGCTTCGCCTGGGTGAAGGCATCAGTCGTTTCGAGGCTGGCCCTGATGGCGGAGTTTGTGCCGCCCACTCCACCACAAATCGGCGTTACCCGGCTGACCTCGTTGTTGTCGGTGTGGGCGTCATCCCCAACGACGAGATTGCCGCCAGGGCCGGACTGGAAACAAACAACGGCATCGTGGTGGACCAGTCCCTGAAAACTTCAGACCCTTGGATATTGGCCATCGGCGACTGCGCCAACTACCCGAACCCCCATACCCGGACCAGAACCCGGCTCGAGTCGGTCCAGAACGCAGCGGCGCACGGACGTCACGCAGCACAGGTCGTCCTTGGCGCATCGGACCACTACGAAGAAACACCTTGGTTCTGGTCAACACAGGGCACACTGCGGCTGCAAATGGCCGGGATGTCCAGCGCCGACGACACAACCACACTCATCGGCGACCCCGCTACAGCCAAATTTTCGGTCCTCTGCCACCGGGACGGCCAACTCGTAGCCGTCGAATCCGTGAATGCCGCAGCAGATCACATGGCTGCCCGGAAACTTCTATCAGCAGGCCTCGGACCATCACCCGAAGAAGCCCAGGTTCCAGGTTTCAGCCTGAAAGCACATACAAAGCAGGCTCTGCTAAACCCCGCATAGCATTCCCCTAAACACCACCCTCACCCAACGCAGGAGAAACCATGCCCAGTGCATCAACCGACGCCGCGGCGAAAAGGACGCAACGACGCGTCGCCTTCGCCACCATCGTCGGAACCACCATCGAGTGGTACGACTTCTTCATCTATGCCACAGCCGTCGGTCTCGTCTTTGCCCAAGTGTTCTTCGCCCCTGCGGGGGAATCGATCGGGCTTTTGCTGGCATTCGCATCCGTGGGGATAAGTTTCCTCTTCCGCCCGCTCGGAGCCTTCCTAGCCGGGCACTTTGGCGACCGCATCGGCCGTCGACCCATGCTGGTCCTCACACTCATCCTGATGGGAGCCGCCACCACACTCATCGGTATCCTCCCGACCTACGAAACTGCAGGAATCCTGGCCCCCGTCATGTTGCTGCTCCTCAGAATTCTCCAAGGCATCTCGGCAGGCGGCGAATGGGGAGGCGCTGTTCTCATGGCCGTCGAGCACGCCCCACGCAATGGCCGTGGCCGCGCCGGAGCTTTCCCCCAACTAGGCGTACCGCTGGGCATGCTACTGGCCTCCGGAGTCACCGCCGTCATGACCGGATGGGTCTCCCCCGGAACAGCCTTCATCGAATGGGGCTGGCGCGTGCCATTCCTGCTCAGTATCGTTCTGATCGCCGTCGGATACATGGTCCGGCGCGCCGTCGACGAATCCCCCGTATTCCAGGAGATCGCCACCAAAAAGCAGCAAACCAAAGTCCCGGCCGCCGAACTGTTCCGCAAACACTGGATACTGGTCCTGCTCGCCGCACTTGTCTTCGCAGGAAACAACGCAGCAGGCTACATGGCTACAGGAGGATTCATACCCAGCTACGCCACCAGTCAAGTAGGCCTGGACCGCACCGACGTACTCCTTGCGATCACCTTCGCCGCTGCCATGTGGTTCCTCTTCACACTTCTCTCGGGCTACCTCGCCGACAAGATCGGTCGCAAACGCACCTACTTGATCGGCTTCGGATCCCAGGCACTCATGGTCTTCCCGCTGTTCTGGCTCATCGACACCGGTTCGCTGCCCATGCTCTACCTCGCGCTAGGCCTGTTCACCATCGGTCTGGGACTCAGCTACGGGCCACAGGCAGCCTGGTACAGCGAAATATTCCCGGCCTCAGTGCGCTTCTCCGGAGTATCCATCTCGTACGCGATCGGGGCCATCCTCGGAGGGGCATTCGCACCAACCATTGCCCAAGCACTCATACAATCCACCGGAAGCAGCGCGGCGGTTTCGCTGTATCTGCTCGGCATGACCATACTGTCTGTCATTGCGGTACTGATCCTGCGGGACAGGCCAGGCATAGACCTCTCGATCAACAACCAAGCCGAGCAAGAAGTCGGAGCCACCATCTTCGACCAGCGCCGGGAACGGGCCTACGACAAAGCGACCATCTAGCGACATAGAGCACACCAAACCCTGCGGGCTCTCCACACTATGCCGGGAGCCCGCAGGGCTTTGTAAGGTTGCAGTACCTGGACCCGATTCGCGGGGTTTGCCATGATGCAACTCGTGAGCTCGTTCTCCCGACCGTGTTTGACGACCTCTGCAGGGAGGCCGAGGAATTTGATGGCCCCGCGCTGACACGTAAGCGGACCAGGAGTCGTTGCCCGAGGGCCAGGGGCGAGAGCTGGCCCGGCAGGAGTTGGGCCTGAACCGCCGCTTGGACCTGAAGCGTCGCGTCCACGAGCCTTGGGTCGCGGACTCCACGTCCCTGACAGCCCTCGAATAGCCGGAGCAAGTACGGCCCGGTGATGAGCTGCGAATGTTCAAGGGTCTTCGGGTCTGCGCCGTGGGAACCGTACTCTGGGTCGAGCAGGCGACCTTGCCGATGCCTGGCGATGAACAGGAACAGCTGCTGGGCTGGCTCGCCGACCCGCTGGACGAAAGACCATGAAGGTCAAATACAGTCCGGTCCTCACCCACGACGAACGGACAACACTGGAGCCAATTTCATGGTTGACGATCGACGCTGAGTACCACGTCGTCTCACAGCTCGCTCATGCAGGCCGCCGTGTTGACCTGCAGCGTCTCACCGACAACGGTCACAGTCTTGCCTGGTTCGACTCCACGGCGTTCATCACCGTGGATGGAAGCGTGCCTGAAAGTTGGGAGGCCCGCATCCATGAGGGCGTCATGCCGGTGTTCGCAACCGCCACCTGACAGGTGCCCGGGTTCTGGGAGGACTAATACGACGGCGACCCCGCCGCGCAGAGGCGGTCAGGCAGGAACTCAAGAAGATCATCGGTGGCACACCCTTTCCGGATGTGCGTGACCTGCATGGTCCCCTGACCTAACTGGAACTGTGCTCCGCTGCGGAGCTCATCTTGGGAAATTCCGGTGCAAAATTCGCCCGGGCCCTGCTGTGCGTGCTGGAACCGCTGGGTGACGAGGAATCCGGATCCAACACAGCCGACTGGTTCGCCGGAGTCGTTTGGGACATCTGGTGACATCGCTGATGGATAGGCCAGGCACTCATTCCGGCAGCTCGCCGGCGGCAATCCTCTCGGCGGTCAGAGTGTACGCCGCAATGATGTAGTCCTCGACATCCGCGGCAGCAATGCGCCAGATGTTTCTACCTCCAACCTGGATGCCGCGCAGATCCCCGGCTTTCGGCAGCGTCCTGATCTGGCTCACGGAGATATTGAGTTCCTGGGCGACCTGTTCAATAGTCAGGAACCGGCGCTTCTTCTTTTTGTCGGACACCCGTCCATCCTTAAAACCGTCCGGCTGCGTAGACCCTCAAGAGAAGCAATGAGCAGTTATGCTAGTCGTTGGATTTATTGTTCTGGGTTGGGGGCGGGCATGGGAATTGCTTTTGATGACGGCGCGGCCGACGCGCTGATCACTGCCGCGAACTCCGCCGACGAGGTTCTGCGTGCCGAGGGAGGCTTCCTGAACGGGGCCGTGGAGCAGGCAGTGCAGGACTTCAACGGCGGCTACGGGCGCCTGTTCAAGGACGCCTGCGGCATCAGGTCCGATGATCGCGGCAAGCTCTCAGGTGTCCTCGCGGCTCTGGCCGAGGACGTCGGCGAGGCCAAGCACAGGGCACAGCAAGAGAAAACCCGGCAAAAGAACATGGACGCCTGGCAGCAACGCGACAACATCCGCAAACAGCACCTGCTCTCCGGGAACATCGCCGAAGCATCCGCAACAGTCGCCACCATGGTCCTGGACCCGATGCCCGAGAGCACGCCAGTCCCGCCACCGGCTGTTTCAGCTGCTTTCTCCGCGCGGGACCGGCCCCGGTTCGCCGGCGGGCCGGGAACCGGAACCACCTCAGCTGATCCGGGCAAGCTGCGCGGCTTCGCGTCAGTGTCCCGGACTGCCACGAACACCCTGAACTCACACTTTGTCGCAGTCCGGAATGCCTGGAGCGGTTTCACAGCATCGTGTTCCTGGGTGACCATCGAGACTGAATCGTTTGTTGCTGGTTTTGAGCGGCTGCTCGCCGCGAACGCAGCAGACGCCGATTGGATAGAGCAGGTCGCCACTGCATTCGAAACAGCCGGCAGCGGCGCTATAGCGGACAGCATGCTCAACGGGCTCTTCATCCAGTACGCAGCACCAAACCAAGTGGGCCTGAACGACATCGGAACCATGAGTGCAGCGCAACTGAAGGTTTGGCTGGGTAATGGTGGCAGCGCCAGGCTGCGGGAACTCCTGACCCAACCAGGACTGGACCCCGTAGCGACAGCCACGTGGTGGTCTGGTCTCGGCCACACCGTCGAGCCTGCCACTGGGAAAGTCACCGTCGGTGAAGAACAGCAGCTCCTGATCGATGAACTTCCGGACGTTTTAGGGAACCTGAACGGTGTCACCGCGACAGCCCGGAACCTTGCCAACCGCAAAAAGTTGCTGCAGATGCACGACCGCTGGAAAAAGTACCGCGAAGAGCGCGGCGGAAAAGTCGATGAAGGCTCCCAGGAAGACATGATCAACAAAGTCTGGGAATCGCTCTACGACAGCGAGGGCAGGCCGAAAACCAATCCTCAGGATCCATCCGACATCCGGCAACTAATCAGCTTCGCTCCCTTTGGTCTCGGGACAGGGTCGGAGACCGGGTTCGGTGCATCTATTTCCGTGGGAGACCTCGATGCCGCCAAGCACGTCACCTACCAGCTCCCCGGGCTGGACACCACCATCGGCAAAGACGTGGCATCCAAGACCAAACAGGCCAAGGATCAAAGGCTTGATCAGCGTGCCCTCGCCTCACGTAATGGAATTGATCCTGATCGAATCGCTGTTGTTGCCTGGATTGGTGTTGAGCCGGCCCAGGGTCTGGGTGTGTTCAGCAATGACCAGGCAAAAGTCGTGGGTCCTGCTCTTCGCAACGACGTGACAGGGTTCAACGCCGTTCATCAGAACCTCGAGAACACTGCCAGGACAACCGCCGTCGGGCACTCCATGGGTTCCCTCGGCGCCATGGAAGCAGCCAAAACCGAGCTGCCTGTCGATAACCTCGTTCTCGTCGGTGACGTTGGAGCCCCTGACAACGTGACCTCCGTGAACGATCTCCACCTAAACCCCGGCGGCACCGTATACCGGGGAACCTACGACTGGGACCACATAGCCGAGGTCGGGCATGGGCTCGGCTGGCAGCGTAGAAGTACCGAAGACCCCGGATTCGGTGCCGTCACCTTCGGCACGAACGGCACCACCGCGCCCGATGGCACCGTTGAGAACCCCACCAAAACCCACGACGGACAGACCGGCGGCAAGGACGGCGTCTATGGATATTTTGATCGCGGCACAGAGTCAAGCAGCAATCAAGCCAAGATCGCCTTGGGCTTGAGTGACCAACTTACGAATGTGAAACGATGATCACCATGTCTTCGCGAAGATTTCTCATCCAAGGCCTTGTCGTTGCCATCCTCGCTGCCCTCACTGGGTGTGGAACTACGCCGAGCACCAACCCACCTACCAGTACCGCGGAGCAGACTATGGGACCAGAACAAGCCCGCACGGAATACCTCGACATCTTCACACAAATTCAAGCTCTCGCCCCTGGCGACTGGACGAAAGTTGCACCAGAGGCACCGGGGGATGTCTGCGATCTGCCCCAGGGCATTGAAGGGACTCAATTCAGCTTTGACAGTACACGCAGCGTGATCTCAGAAGATCAGGCTGAAGCCATACATAAGACGGTAAAGGAAGTCTTTGAGAGCAAAGGGCTAAGAGTTGTACAAACCCAGCCCTCGGGGGCAAACCGAGACCAGACAACCACAGGCTTTGGCGATGGCAAGTTCTCCATGCAGCTTGGAACGAGCAGCTTCGGCACCACGCTCGGCGGCAACACTCGATGCGCGCCGGATCCCGAGGGCAAATTCCGGTAGCAAGCAGTGACCAACAACGTCCACCGGTACTGGCGCGTCCTTTCCACCAGTGCCGTCCTGCTGCTGCTCGTGTCCGGATGCGCCCCTACCTCTCCGGGAAAAGAAACTGGTACTGCCCCATCACCCTCTCAAACCACCGCAACGAACACACTTCCCGATGACGGGAAAGGGGCAACCATGACACCGGGAGAGGCCAAAACGGAGTTCTTCGGACTCCTCGACGAGATCCAAGCGATGGCACCGGGCGATTGGACCAATAAGGATGTTCCGGCAGGTGGCTACTGCAGCTTCCAGGGAACCGGAAACGGCAAGTCGTTCGCTGGTGCGCGGACCATGGGACCCCTCAGCGCCACCGAGCGGGAGACACTTCGGCAGAAAGTCGAACATTTCTATGAGTCCCGCGGGTACAGCGTAAAGGTCTTTGATCAATCTACGACCACAAACAAGCTCATCATGACTAATGGTTTTGGACCAGATGGCTTAGTTATCCAGCTCTACACGGGCGACCTTGGCACAGTAGTCGATGGCAATAGCCGCTGCGTTCCTGATCCGCAGAGCCAGGGATAGCCGAGCTGACCATGACGTGCCGGGCCACAGTGAGCCCTGGTCGCAGATGACAGCAGAGCCACAAGCTAAGCCACGATGACTTACAGTGATCACGTGCCAGATCTTGAACTCCTCGGCTTCCATGAGAACGCTGCAACTCCTGTCGGAGTCACTCCCCCCCCCCCCCCCCCCCCGCGCAGCTCTGACCCTTGGTCATGTTCTCGTTGGCATGGGCGCGGACCACGATCCAGTTGTGCAGCTGGAAGACATCCTGGTCATCCGGCACACCTTCAGCCCTAGCGATCCCCAGGCTTTGCGAGGCCCCGAGGACCTGACGCCCGAACGCGTTCTTACCTACACCCGGGAGCAGAGTGTCTTGCCGCGCAGTTTCCCTGCCGTCCCACCGCGATACTGGATCATCCTTGCCGCCGACGGCCAAAAACGATCGCGACTGTGGGGTGCCTTCGAGAACCACGGCGAAATCATCGCTGAACGTACTACGTCTGAGCGGTATTTTGATCTGCGACCCTCCGACTTTCTCGCGCCGTTGAACGACCGGCTCGTCATCGAATGGGACAATCCCCCGCAGCTGGCACCGATGGGCCAGCGCAAACACCGCTGGCCCATCCCCCTCTCTCCAGGCACGAGCCCAGGCCGGCTGGAATCGACGCATGATCTCGATGTCATGTTTCGCTCGTTCCCCCTACCCACGAAGAGGTGTAGGACAACCACGACCTACGGGACGACCCGAGAAAGGAGACGTACAACCCCCATACACTGCCAGCGGAGGGCCACCCAGCCACGGCTCTGAACCCGCTCTCCACAACTGAACAGGCCAACCGGCGGCCAGGCACATGCCGGCACCACATCAGAGGCTCCTGTCAACAATTGTCAACACGTTAAAGCAAAAACCCCCTCCGACGAGGGGGTATGCCGTGCCCGAGGTGGGACTCGAACGGGATTCCAAGCCTTGTTGATGCGGGGAAGCAGCGGAAACATGCGGAATCCGGGCCGGTCCAGCGGCTGTACGAAGCCGTCCGAGGTGGAAAGTGTGGACATTGTCCACACTTCTTTTTGGTCGACGGACCACTAACGAGGACCCGATGCTTCCCCTGCGCACTCATATCCAGCGACTGCAATCGGCTGCTGCGGCCCTTGCAGATTGCCTGCTCGATGACACCTGTCCGTCCTTGTGAAACCCCCGGCCGCGATGAAGCCGCGACCTCCAAGGCACGACTTCCCAGCGGCCCCGCCGCCGAAGAGCCTCATGGCCGTACGTGAGTGCGAGGCGGCCGGAGACTCCTCTTCAAGAGCGCGGAATGCATGCCAGGACGCGGTATCCGGTATCGGGCCGAGCAGGTATGTGAGCTGGGCACCGTCTTCGAAGAGGAGCTGCCGGTTCGACCCCTTCAGCCGCGATCTGCCCGTACTTTTGCGCAGGCTCTTTCCGACTGTAGCCGCAGTTTTAGAGCTCCAAGGGCAGCGCGTACGCGATGCTGAGGTCAGCGACCCCTTTTTTCGTCCCTGGAATCCCGCTCCACCTGAAACCGCTCAACAGCTGGTTGAGGATCCGAGCGACCTCAAGTTTTCATATGCGAGCCTTGGTCGCTTTCTGCGAACCCAGCTTGCGTGTCCCGATTCGCAGGAGCTTTTAGCGCGTCCTGCTGCCGACCACGGTGAACCGGCAGCAGAATAGTTGCCATGACTACCGACAAGGCTTCTCCACAGCATACAAAGACAGATGTGGAACACACGGCGCAAGAGTCGGTGGGTAAAGCAGGCAATGAGGCTTTCAAAAACATCGTTGTGGAACCGCCCGCCATGGCCACGATGCAACGCATCCTGGAACAAGCCGGCAACCAGGCTTACAAAAACATCGTTGTGGAACCGCCCGCCATGGCCACGATGCAACGCATCCTGGAACAAGCCGGCAACCAGGCTTACAAAAACATCGTCGTGGAACCGCCCGCCATGGCCACGATGCAACGCATCCTGGAACAAGCCGGCAACCAGGCTTACAAAAACATCGTCGTGGAACCGCCCGCCATGGCCACGATGCAACGCATCCTGGAACAAGCCGGCAACCAGGCTTACAAAAACATCGTCGTGGAACCGCCCGCCATGGCCACGATGCAACGCATCCTGGAACAAGCCGGCAACCAGGCTTACAAAAACATCGTCGTGGAACCGCCCGCCATGGCCACGATGCAACGCATCCTGGAACAAGCCGGCAACCAGGCTTACAAAAACATCGTCGTGGAACCGCCCGCCATGGCCACGATGCAACGCATCCTGGAACAAGCCGGCAACCAGGCTTACAAAAACATCGTCGTGGAACCGCCCGCCATGGCCACGATGCAACGCATCCTGGAACAAGCCGGCAAGCTGCATCTGCGTGATTTTCCAAGTCGCTTTACTGGAATAGCAGCAATTCAGCGGATCCTGGACATGCCTGATGGACCTCTACTGCAACCTCCTTTAAGCGCTGACTTGGAAGTGAAGGAAGTTGCCAACAAGCTTCGGGACGAAGCAGATGAGCAAGTCATCCTTGAAATAGACGCGGCATACAGCCAGGTAGTCATTTCGGCCGTTGCACAAAAGGATCCTGTCAGCGACCTAGCGCTGACAATCCCTTTCCACGACCGCTACAGCAGGGCAGCGCTGCAGCTGGCCGTTGTAACGGCCTATATGTCTGCTTCCTACATTCTGGGGTTGGCCGCAGCTCTTTTCCCTCCACTTTCGGCCGCTCTCTGGATGTCGGGCTACACCCCGGATCCGAAGCTCGCGTGGAAAGCCACAGGAGCAGCTTATGACCGAATTTTCTCGCGGGAGAATAACCATGTCCCCTCGGAGCAGCCGAAGAACAACGTCTGGTGACCCCTAACCCTTTGCCCCTCTATGCAGTCGCGCAGACACTCTGAACCCAACGCGGTAGCCACCACTTCATAGGATCTTGACTGTCCGCATAGGAACCTCGCCTTCCGAAAGAAGCGGAACGGCGATGTCTGCTAAGTTTTCACAGCCGTGTCCTCAGTGAACCTTAGTCAAACCGTGCTCTGTATCGTGGCGAACGTAAATGATTCCGATCGAAGGGACGTGTTGTGGCGCAGGGTGACATCGAGACGCATTACGAAGACGGTACGTGGAAGAACCGAGCGCGAGGGCTTTATTTCGGCTTTCACCTCTCACGGCACCAAGGCAGAGGCAACCGCTCAGGGCCGCGAAGCGGCCTTGAAGACAAGGTGAAGCACGTCATCAAGAACCAGGACAGCACCATTTCCGAGAAGAACAGTTACGGTAATGATCCACGAAACGTCCCCGGCTAAAGCAGCCGCCCGGCGGGCGGCGGATAAGTGGCGAGGAAGCCTTTCGCTGACAATGGCTTCTTTCGCTTAACGCGTTGACCCCAAACTTGATGGTGCATCCGCTGCTGCCGCAATCAGACAAGTTTGCCATGCAGCGGAGCGGTCGTGCTGGCAGTTATGCGCCACACATTCCGGCCACCGATCTTTGTTACCCCGGAGTTCGCCGGATTTCAACAACGCTCCGATCTGGCTCACGGACACATTCAGTTCCTCGGCTACCTGCTCAACGGTGACGAACCGGTACTTCGTGGTTTTATCGGACACTCGTCCATGGTAAGAGGGCGACCAGATTCTGAACTTCAACACGCTAGGTCGGGCGGCGCCTGCCCGCAGCACCGCCCGGCCCTTGCTGCGGGGTCGACAACAGCCCCGGCCGTCGTGGGGGATCAAAGGCCGCTGCGTTTACTCCGCACCGTTCAGCAAAGCTCGGTAAAGGGATGGACGCACGAATAGCCGGTGCTCATCTTTCCGGGCTGACCAGCCCCGATTACTCGTTAAGGCGTGGGTGGGCACCGTTCTAAGACCAGCCGGCGTTATTGACGGAACGGAATTTCGCTGCAAGTGACCTTGATGTCATGCAGACCATAGAATTCCAACAGCTGCTTCAAGCTGGCCGTCGCCTGGACTCTGTACGGGGTTGGGCCGATACGAATTTCCCGGATCGGCAGCCTGCCGGCTTTAGTAGCAAAGCGTTTTTCATCCGGATCAATATTCTCTCCACGCAGCGAGGTGAGCTTCACATACGGTACGAGCCCATAGGGACCTGTACGGTGGAAAACAAACTTCCAGGCGGGGTTGGGCCAAACGATGATCCGTTCTTCGAGTTCGTCACGGAAACCATCATTTTTGATCAGATCCAAGTCCTCATTCATGAAGAAGGGAAAAAGCCAGACCCTGAGCTTGCCTTTCTCAGCGGGTGCCAAGCGTTTCTCGACACCATCACGAAGCTTCTCAAATACCGTAGTGATGATCTCCGACTGCTCCTTCAGGTCGTAAACGACGGATTTCCATTCACCGCCCTCTATGAATACGTCATCCGGGTCATAGGTGCGAAAAGGGATTCCTTCCTCGTCGTATTCGATCGCGTCGTCACCGTAGCCGGCGGGAGGATTTGGGTGCTCGTCCTCTTCGAGCCTTGCCAAGGGCACCAAGGACTCGCTTCGATCTAGCCCGACTGCAAAGCTGACTTGATGACGGCCGTAGTAGCGCCACATGGTCAGGCTGTCAGGGTCGGAGGACGCTGATAAAACGAAAGAATCACGTGATCTTGCCTTCACCTCAGGGATGTACTCCTCCAGCATTTGCGTGACCTCTTCAGAGAGATCACGACGCTGGTCCTCAAAGTGGTTTCGAAGCTGGATGCTGCCGCTGAGCAGCTCGTTCATGTCATTCATGAAGGCGGCTGAGCCCGCCCACAGTTCGTTGTTTTCTAGAATGTTCATCAAGGCACCACCGTCGGTGTAGTGCCAAACAAGTTCAGTCTCTTCTTTCGCCATACCCAAAGCATATTTGCAGCGGGTAGGTCCAGTGGACAAATGCAGTGATCCGTTGACCCTTTCCCCCTCCGCCCCAGACAACTAGCCCATGGCAAACAGGACGAAGCCCCAAGCTGTTAGCGGCAGTTATCGACCGACTGGCCAAGAAGTTTCCGGACACTCCACGCCCAGGTCAAGAGATCGTCAGCGAGGAATACCCCGCAGTTAAAGACGGGCCAACGTGCGTTGTTGGGATTCGCGGCCCAATGCGTCGAACGAAGTGACAACGTTGCCACCCAGGAAGAATGGGCTTGAGAAAACTGATCAGACATCGCGGCCTTGTGCATGCTGTCAATCACCGTGCCAGAGGCAACTCAGTCATGCAGCTCCGCCAGCAGATTGGCCAAACTGGAACTACGCAGCGCGGCCTCGATTGCAAATGACCTTCACGGGAGCCCCAGCTAGACTGGGAGTTGTGGCAGGATTGCCGGGTGACTCCTCCCATAGCCTATTTTCAGGCTGCAGCAACCGCCATCCCAGCATTGATGATTGCCGTCGCGGTAGGCATGAGACGTGGGCACAAGCTTGCAGAGCTCAGTGGGACAAATGCAACCCGCCGCATTATGAACCTCAACGTGGTTTTGCTTCTCTTTTTTCTCATCGGGGCTGGCGAAGTCAACGCTTTGCTGGCTATTGCTACGAATGGCGGCACGGCAGTCCAGGGCTACTGGGCCTACCAGGGGATTATCCTGGCTTTTGCCCAACTGGGACACGAGCTCGTGACGCCAGTACTGTCAGGTATAGAGGACAAGAAGCTATTATGGGTCGGCAGAATCTACACAATGATTTTGCCGCTGGTTGCTTTGGCTTACGGGCAGGCCGTCTTCTTCGGCCCGGATTACAATCTCATGATTATCACTCAAAGGTGCATAGATGAATTGCGAGAGCGGTTCGGATGGTTAGCCTCGACGGCTGAAGTCATCAAGCTGAATCCAGTCTACAGCCTGTAGTTGTTGAAAAGGTAAAAGCAATAACCTTGGCTATGCTCGAAATGGGTGCGAATTTGGGGCCAAGGCCCACCACTGGCGCCAGGAACTCAATTGCCCGGATACTGTCTAGAGAATTGCGATACGGTCGCGGACGGTGAGGTCGGCGGCTCTCTTGGCGGGCGATCGGCCGAACAAACCCGGTAGATCGATCGAAGGGCCGACAGATCTGCCACAGCCTGTGGCACTTTCGCCAGCTAACCTGTGGGCTATGCGACATATGGGCGCTTATCGGCAGACTGGTCCGCGTAGCCGTGCTCAGCCGACGATCGCGTGAGCTGCAATGTTCCGCAGGCTCCGCTGGGGAGCGGTCATCTGCGGACGGCCCGCCCCCACTTGATTTCAAGGTGCGCGTCGATGACACGGCCAAGACCAACTTGAAAGCACTCGGCCGACCGCCACTGAACTCCCACCTCGGAATGACCCTGCATATGTAGAGCGCTTCCTGATCGGCGTCATGTCGCTATGGGCACTCACATGCATGAGTAGATATGGGCCCAAGGAGGGAAGACCGCATGGCTGCGATCAGTCGCAATAAAGAAGATTTAAGTGTGGACAATGTACACACCTTCTTTGGCCTGACAAAGCATCGGCATGGCCGGCTTCCTCGCCCAAAGAACGAGCCGAAACCAAACAACTTAGACGAAGGATCTCGAAGTCATGTTGTCCTCGTGCCCCCTACCCATGAAGAGGTGTAGGCCAACCACGACCTACCTGAAGAACTAGGAGAGGAACGAATAACCCCAGTTCAGAGCAAGCGGAGGGCCGACCAGCCACGACCCTAAACCCGCTCCCCCACAACCAAACAGGCGACCCGCGGCGCCAGGCACACCCCGCGGCCAGTGTCAGAGGAACCTGACCAACAAGAATGTACACACATTAAAGCAAAAACCCCCTCTGACGAGGGGGTTTGCTGTGCCCGAGGTGGGACTCGAACGGGATTCCAAGCCTTGGAAACACTGGGAAGTGGCCGAAACATGCGGAATCCGGGGCAATCCGGTGGGTGTACGAGCCAGTCCGAAGCGAGAAGTGTGGACACTGTCCACACTTTTTTGGACTGAGCCTCCACTCCGAGGTCCTGGACGGGGTTCGAGGGAGAGCCTTGCGCTACTACCGGAACCACGTCCGCGACCTGTTCAAACGCCTGTATGCCGGTTGCATCGCCAACCGGTGTGCTGACGCCGCACCGTCGTGTTCATAGGCAATAAAGTGGTCTCACCTGTCGTGGCCAGACACTTCAGGCAAATGAAACTTTGTTGGATTTGGTCCTGTTACATCGCCAGCACAGAGTCTGCAAGTTATCCGGCGTTGACAAGCCACCCTTGGACACCGGAAGAATGTGGTCCACTTCCAGGAGCAGGTGAGGTTCTGCCGCTACCGAAACGGAGCAGTACCGACAGGCGTGATTGTCGCGGGTCTTGATGTAGTTGCGTAGCCTGGTCGTCATCAAGGATCGCTGTCCTGCCGCACTTTTCTTCCACCGAATCTTCTGCGACAGCAGATCAATGAGTGCGTCAATAGTCTTGGCGTCGAAGGTGACGGTAGCCCGCTGCGAGCTATTCCCGCCGGCACTAACGTACTCAAAGACGTACACGGGATACGGAACCCATATGGGCGATAGTTCAACACCCACTTGCGCCATGAACTCATCTCCAAAGTACTTCAGGATGAATGCAGGTGGGTTAATCGAGTTAGCGATGCTGGCCTCGCGTTGGCGCAGGTTTGCGATGGCGCCTTCCAGCCGTGCTATGTCGTCGCCCAGACTCTCCACATTCGCGAGGTCAGCCTCTTCTGCCTTGATATTGAAGTACTTCATTACGTACTTGAGCGGGTCGACACTGGCATTACGTACTACCTGCAGGGAACAGTTATGCACGTTCGGGGCTTGATGATTCGCTACGTTCCGGTCGCGCCGATAGTTGTAATGGCTTGTGTTTTGGAATGATGCCAAATGAGCTTGGGCGCCGGCGGTTGAAGCGCCGACCTGGAAGATACCACTCCTCCGGATCTCCGCAGCATATTGGGCGACCTCGTTGTGCTCAGCGACCACCGAGCCGATCGCAGCTCTGTGCGCTTGAAACTCATCACTTGCAAAGTAGCGTCTCTTTCTAACGTTGCGGATCACCTTCGGCAGCGCGATAGCCAGAACGACAATGACGATAAGCAGTAAAACTTCCATCGTGATTCGGTATCCCCATTTGGTCTTCATGTTGAACAGGCGGACTGGTAAAACTACTGCGCTTCGCTGCGTGCAGTGCAGACCGAAATCGCAACCGAGTCAGCCTTGGCGGCACAGAGCACGCCGTACAACGGAAATCTTATCTGCGTGCTGTGACATGATCCGAGAGCCACACCCGTTGAGGGTTCTGGCCCTAATGTCTCGGGTAGGACGAACAACTACCTGGCAACGCGTTGAGGGGTCAATGCGAGTTACATGTCCTGGTCAGGTTATGAGTGGATAAAGGCCCAGCCCCGGGCGTCTGCTCGAAACGGAGTGGAATCGGCACGCCAGCGATTCGGCCCACTGAAACCGCCTCAATCTCATATAGTTCTTCAATGACCACGGAAAGTCTGGCAACGAAGGCTCACGAACTCGCGGAACAGAGAGCGCTTTGGCGTGGGCAGGCCGCCTCAATCCCGGGTCTCTTGGGAGGTAAGGGTGTCTGGGTCCCACTTGTTCTAGAACTCGTGAGGCAGGTCGGTAGCGAACGCCTGATTGACCTGAACGCGAAACCCGTGTTGTCATTCGACGCAGCCGAAATAGAAGTCCGCAACGGTGGCGCATCCCCAAAGCCTGACGTTGCTTCATGGCGCGAGTACTATGGCTTTCTTAGAGGTTTAAGACTCGTCAAGAACGGCAGTTTGGGACTCGAGCTCACCCCGAAGGGTTTGGAACTTGTGTCCGATCCGACGCCGCACCGTCTCGCCAGCATCTTTGCTGAGCGGATCCGCCTGTTCACAGAAACACTATCCGAAATCGCCCAAGAGCCGCTCACGATTGATGACGTGGATGAGCGAATTCGCCGCCTATACAAGACCTCGTGGCGGAGCAACGGCGGCACTCGGAGTCGAATGGACTGGCACGACGTTCTTGGCCTCATCGAGGCTGTAGGAAACAGGCGATGGCAGATAACGACCTTGGGCCGGACATTGCTTGAGGACCGCTTGGTTGTGACACCCGAGTCCTTTGACTATGAGCACGAGCCAATCGTCGAGATCGCAGAACCCCCTGTTGAGATCACCGCACTGCTCGCTGAATTCTTGACGTCAACCCGTACCCACGAATCGCGAAGCACCTACAACATCTGGGTACCGAGTCCGCCTTCGAGTCCCAACAAAGTAGAGAATCTCAGAACAATCATTAATGTAGCACTGGAAAAGATTGGTCGAGAGGAACTTTTCTCATTTATCAGCGATGCCTTCAGCTTGAGAAGGAGCAGCGTGGACTCCATGCTGCCATTTCTGCGGGCTTCGGGGGTTCTTATAGAAGTTGGTCGAGGAATATACGAGGCAACACCTGCAGCAAAAGCGTGGATTGAGTCAGGGGATGACCTCAACTTCATCAGAATTCTCCACGTAAACATGCGCTTTGTGGGTGAAATGATCCGCGCCGTTAAGAACGATGCAACACGCAACGAGGTATATTCCGAGGCGGCCGCGTACGGCCTCAATACAGACAAGTGTCGCTGGATCGCCAGTTTCCTGCTTAACACAGAGTTGATCGAGGAGCCACGGTACGGAAGTCTTCGGTCGACACCTCGCGGTAATGCCTTACTCGCAGAACTGCCCCTAGCGGAGGTTCCCGCTTTGCGAGGGGAACTAAGCACTCCAACGCACTCTGGAAGTCAGACAACTGACGGGCCACCACCAGCTTTGAGCACTGAACTGGCAAGACTCTCCCGGGACCCACAGGCTGCCGGACATTCGCCTGGCCGAGCGTTCGAGAATGCCATTCGGGACGTCTTTCTCGCGATGGGGTTCGAGGCACGCGTTATCAGCGGGTCGGGTGACACGGATGTCCTCGTCAAATGGCGCGACCCTGATGGCTCTCCAAAGACGGCGATAATCGAAGCGAAAGCACGATCAATTGGCAATGTCGCACACACGGACATCAGCGATGTAGCGCTTGAGACACACAAAAATCGGCACGATGCCAATTTTGTGGCAGTTGTTGGGCCCGCCTTCAGCGGCGAAACCCTTAAGAACATGGCCTACCAAAGGGAATGGGTACTACTGGAAGCTGAACGTTTGGGGCACCTTGCCGAAGCATCGATCGCCCTGGGACTCCAGCCCTTCGAGATTGGGCAAGTGTTCTTAACCCCTAACGGAGTAACCGAACTCGACGACGGGCTGGCAGCGCGTCGTCGCGAACTGGACATAGTGAAATTCGTAGTCGTCAAACTCGCCGAAGAAGAACATGAGACCGGTGAACCGCTTTCCGCCCGTGATATTTCTCGGGATGGACGCAAAACAGAACTAGCACCTAGTGTCGAGGAGATCGCCGTTGCCATCGAAACAGTGACGCAAATGCAGAGCGACGCCTTGAGATTAGTCGATACCGCAGATGACCCAAAATTCGCAACATACGTTCTCGGCAACGTGCCCGCCGCCGCGCGCCGACTGCGTGCTCTCGCCGACGCCCTAGAAACTCGAGGCACCAATTCTGTGGAATGACTCCTGCCCGCGACCGCACGTGACTCCAACTGGCGCAGGATGCGCCCGCTTCGACAGTTTCACTCACCTGTGTGGTTCCTGCTACTTGGGGCTGTCCGCCCCATCATGAGGCCCAGAGCGCCTCCATGAGATCGACCTCAGAAGCAAGCCACGGTCCCCCACCGATCTCACCACTTTCGGCGTTTTGGCCGCGAGCTATCCCTCTTGTCCCGCTTCGCCGGGAGAGTGCCATGCGGTACCTGAGCTAAAAGTCGGTCCGCCCTCTGCCTCGGTGGACCGCGCGCTCTGCCCCATCACATACCCTGCTACCTGCCCAATTTGAGTACGTCGGAGCCTAGGCTCATCTTCTAAAGCCAGCCCATAAACCTGCTCAATCTTTATCTGGAAGAATCGACTGTATGCGTGAGCAAAGCACACCGGAATGGGAAGAAAATTCCACCTACACCGGGAGTTGGTGGGCCCCAGATTGCCCAGAGTTAGCGTTCCATGGGAATCTGGAATTCAAAGGACGAAAACCTGAATTGCGGATTTCTGCTGACGTATTCGGCCAACATCGAGTCGTGCATGGGAAATCTCGGGTAGTTCACGGCAAACTCGAGACGGGCGAAAAGTTAACGCTCTGGGACCTCAGTGGTCATCCTCTGCGGTCTCTCTACAACGGAGATAACGGGACAGAGAACGTCAAGACGTTCACTTACGCAATTCTGGGTGATCATCTAGCGGGGCCTGAAGAGACCCGCTTGCGCTACTCCGCATATCGCATGCGAGGGTTGGGGACCTGGGCGGCAATTGATGCCCCAATTCCGTACGCCACACCCTATGAAGAGTTACCGAACTACCATCCGGTCGTGCTCAGCATCCCAGACGATGAGACAGATACTGAATATTTGGTTGAAGTTCGCATAGAGAATCCTCGCCGTCTCGAGGCGGAGGAAGGAAACTCGTACGGAGTAATCAGTAGCTTTACCGGCGAAGACGCTCGAATAGTTTTTGCGTGTGAGCCGCCTGCGCCCGCCCGCATACACGACCTTTTGCTGTTCGATATGCAGGCCCTTCTCACATTCTCCTATCAGGGTGGTGCACCCATTGAATCGGAGTGGTTGGCCCTTGGGAATCTCGATGACCAGCTGAACGTCATGCGGGAAGATGCCTTCACTGGGCATCCACCTACCGAACATATTTTCCGAGACGCCATGGTGCTGACTACTGCCGCCCTCGAACCGCGCGAACTGCTCCCGGCCTGGTGGAGAGTTGTTGAAGAACTCTATCCGGCAACGCAAGTCATAACCCTGTATCACCACGGGCCTCATGGTGTTCTGGAAAATTCTGTGTCATCTGTTATTGCCATGCTAGAAAATCTGCATGCGAAAATTGGTCCAACGACGACCAGGTTTGAGCAAGGCTTCCTGCGAGCACAGGCAAAACCTCTCAAAGCGGCTCTAAGATCTGCCTTTCCCGGCAATGAATACGCCCGTTTCCGCGAGTTCATGTACGAAGCCCTGCAAAATGACCGGCCGACACTCGAAATTCGGCTTGAAGAGCTTGTATCCGCGGCAACACCCGAACGGCTCGCGCTTATGCACATCGACCCAACTCAGTGGATTGAAGATGTCAGGCTAGTCCGCAACCCGCTTGCACACACTTCCTCACATGTAGGCCGTAGAGGGGGAGGCAACTCAGTGGTCCTAAGACGAGTCAACGCTCAGTCCCGAGCCATAGCCACCATGCTCGTCCTTGGACAGATGGGCTTGGGCAGCGAAGCCCTCGACATAGCCGCCACCGCGCTCTCTCGGAAATTACAGCACCTCCAACCTCAGTGAACTGAATAGACCCCAGCTATAACCACTCGAGGTACCACTAGTTATTACCGTTCACCTCACCGCTATAGCTTCAATCGTGCCGATAACGGCGCCTAAGACATGCGCCGAACGAACGGCCGACTCCATTCGCGCTATGGATGCGTTAACCGGCAATTGACCGCTGTGCGTTACACAGGCAAGGCCTCTGCCTCCGGTGTGCTGAGGCGGAATTCTTCGGCGGTGGGTTGTTCGGTGAATTCCACGAGTTCGACGTGGTGTTCTTTCAGCACTTCCAGTACCTGGTGCGGGGTGACCCGGAAGAATTCGCGACGGAGGTTGACCTTGTTGACGCGCTGCTCAGCGAACGTCCGGTGCAGCATTGCCTCGGTGGCGAGGGCATCGTCGGAGTAAAAAAGCGCATGTACGTCGAAGCGGAACGGTACGGACGCATCTCCGAGTTCGTTGACCCGGTCCATGGGCTCCAACCGGCGGGTCATGCCGATCTTGACCATGTTTTCCCCGAAAGCGCCGATGTTGGAGATGACGTACACGTAGCCGGCGCGAATGTTCGCAGCGCGCCGTTCCACGTCGGCGAGGGCGAGTTCGTCTTCAGCGATTTTGGCGCGCATTCGTTCTGCGCCTTCGAGGTCGCCGTTGGCTATGAGTGCGTCCAGGGTTGCCTGGTGCATGGCCCGTTCCTTGGCGAGCTTTTGCCGGGCGGCGGCGAGTTCCGCTTCGGCTTTCTTCTGCTCGCGCAGATCTTCGCGTCGGGCGCGCTCCAGTTCCTTCTCCGCGGCAAGAGCTTGGAGGTGTTCCGCGGCGAGCACCATTTCCTGGATGCGCAGGTGGTGGTAGGTCTCGTCGACTCGTAGGTCAATCATGGTGCCTTGTCGTTCGATCTGTTCTTTCGCCTTGGTCAGGCGCGCCGTCGCGGTTGCCAAGTTTCCAGCTTTGACCGTTTTCACGCAGTTCTCGGCTTCGGCGTTATAGGCACGCAGCATGATGGTCGACATCTGGTTCACGAACTTCATGCCCTGCTTCGCGGAGTTGTTGAACGTGAAGTTCGACGTCGCGTGGATGGCCTGCTTTGCCCGGGCCATCTCCTTGTATTGGGCACGGACGGAATCCAGCCGGGCAGACAGGTGAGCGGAGTGTTCTGCTGGGTGGTCGAAGTCAAAGACTCCGACTTCCTGCAGCGCGGCCGAGGCGCGAGCGGTCACCAACTGGCCTTCGGCTTCGGCAAGTTCAGAACGCAGGGAGTGCAGTTGAGACTGAAGCCGTTGGTTCTCAGATGCCCATTCCCTGCGTTCGTTCTCAGCAGTGCGGCGAAGCTCATCCCGGCTGGCTTCTATCTGGTCGAACTCGAGCAGGCCACGCTCATCCAGGATCCTTTGCAGCCGCTCGACATCGGCGAGGGCGGTCTCGGCTGTCTTCTTGGCACCGAAGAATCCGACCTTGCGCGTGCCTCCAACGCGTCCCTGATTCAGTTCCTGCGGTTCCTGAGAATGTTGACGCGCCGGGGCCGGCTCCCGGGGAGCAGTCGGTAAATCCGCCAGCTGTGCGGGCTGGACAGGTTGGACGTGATCGGTCCAGCGCATGCCGTCCCAGTAGCGGACAAGTGCAGAGTTTTGAGGGTCGGTGTACCAGCCGGCGGGAACGCTCACAAAGGGACCTATCGTCGTCGAAACATAAACTGCTGGGTTCATCACCCAGCTGTTCAGATCAACATGCCTAGCTCCCCCAGCATGATCTTGCCCTACCCGTGCCGGAAAGCTGAAGAAGTCTCCAAAACATTTCGTGCCGCAATTCAAAATCCACGAACATTTCTGGCGGGGTCAAGGGAACGCGGGCATTTGACTCTTCCGCGGGAACTCATATTTTCCCAACAGCATGACGGTTCGACACCGCTGAACCGGCTCAACTGCCCACGGCGTCAAAGTTGCGGGCCCTGAACAAGTCTCACGCCCGACCACTTTTCCTTGCTGGACCACCCGCTCTCTCCAACCGACCGACTCACCTCATCCATAAATTCCAAGGCGCTGACGCGCCGACCCGGCCCGGAACTTCGCTCGGCGCTCTTACGTCGCTCCCATCCTGACGAACTTTCCGGCGCTCCCGGTCCCCCAGGTTGCACTACAGCCCCTACCCCAGCGCCCAGGTCCCCTAACAGAAGGACACCCAACCCCAACAAACCACATGCACACCGAATTAGGGCAAGGAACAGGACCATGAACGCGCTGACCATCAAAAACCCGGCAGATTTACTCAGCTTCATCGGACACACCCTCGGCTTCTGGCCACAGGTGAGCCTCGTCTGCATCACCCTCGGCAACAGCAAAGTAGGTGCAACGCTCCCCATCGACCTCTCCCGCCAGCCATGCCACGAAGTCCTCTTCGCCCGGACCGTCGCCAGCGACCTCACAAATGACTCCAAAGCCACAAGCATTGTCTTCGCCCGGTATACCAGTGCCGCTTCCGAACCTGGCCAGTCGAACGCCCACACCGCGACCATCGCAGCGCTCACCGGAGTCGTCGCAGAAACCGGCGTCACCATCCGCAACGGAATCTTCGTCGGTAGCGACACGGCCGCCCCCCTATGACACCGGAGCGGGCCAAGACAGAACCCTGCCCCTCAGCACCACCGAGTACAGCCAAGTCAACGCCGAATTCATCTACCGCGGCAGCACCATCGCCCCCCACTGACCAAATCACCCTGCCACCACGAACGCACCAGGCTGTGGAAGCGACCGTCATCGAAAACCACATGATCGCCATCAAGTCACTAAACCCCGAGAAAGCCGTCCGGCAGGCACACGAACTTTGGACCACAATGCCCGACAGCCGCGATTACCTCACAGAAGAGAAAACCACTGCCCTGATGGCCAACTTCCAGTTCCCGCACATCCGCGACCAGCTCATCCTTTGAACTCCCAAGCGCTGGACGTGTCCAGAGCGGCGATCTATTCGAGCACTGGGACAGTACCGTGGCCGTAGGTATCCAGAAAGCTGCGTTATTCAGCTACAGTTCACCTTCATCTCTCGCAGCAAGACTCTGGCGGTCCCTGTCCCCTAGTCGTCTCGAGAGGCCGTGTCAGCAAGGCTTCCCACCAGGTCCGGGATAAGGCAGCTAGGCGACATCCCTATCAGGACATGGAACCAGGTCGCTCAACAGCAGTTGGACGCGCTGGTCGCAGCCAACTTTCCGCAGCCCCCATGACCCTGCTCATAAGAGCCCAATAGGCCACGCCGACGGCCAGGGATGCCCACACCGCCAGACCCTTATCAATCTGAATGACCATTGGGTATACGAGCCAATGGGTGACGTATATATACAGCGAAGCACTGGCCAGTAGGGCGACGAACCTGTGCATGCCGCGCGGGACGGGCAAGGTGTTAATCCAGAGGAGAACGAGGAAGCCCGCGAGAATCGTGGCGCTGCGGTAGGTGTCTTCGAAGGATCCCGGGATAGTGCACAGAGCCATAGCGGTAAGAAGGGATCGCTGCCGGAGCGTGTGGGACACGGCGGCAGCCCAGCCGAAGGCGAAGAGCCACAAAACGGGCCCCTGGCCGGGGTAAGGCAGCTCAACGACGTCGAAGCGTTGCAGGAGATCCAGGCCCGCCAATGCAAGCGGGAAACCCCATGGCCACCGGCGCATGGCCCGATCGATGACCGGGATAGCCAGCAAGAGCGCGAGACCGACCAGGATGTGAACTAGCACCTCGACGAACCAGAAGCGGGACATGTCTGTCCAACCTTGCGGGCCGACGAGTGAGTTCAGAAGAAGAACGTTGTGCCAGCCGTAGTCATCAGTGACAGCGAACGCGACTGCTATCACCGCCACGCTGGGAACCACGATCCGGGCAATGGCCCGCAAGTGCCGTCGGAAACGGGAACGCCGATTTCCCTCAAGCTGGAAACGGGCAAAGTTGTAGCCGGCGAGGCCCATCAGTACGTGAGCTGTTCCTTCCCAGGAGAACAGGCCGATGTGCGTGGAAACGATGAAGACGATGGCCACTGCCCGCAGGACGACGCTTGTCTCCATCGGTGCAAGCAACCGCCTTTGCCAGGTGCGTACCCGCCCATGGACCGGTTTGGCGGTATGCCCGGCGCGCTCGGCCTGCTTCAGTCCGGGGGTGAGCTCGCGGATGGGCATCAGATGCCATCCCCGCGGAAGGTAACGGAGTTCCTGCTCCAGGCGAACTGAGGCCGCGACGTACGAGAGTGAGTCTCCGCCGAGCGACACGAAGGTGTCCGTGTCCGTGACGTTGGCCGTTTCGAGTACTTCGGCGAAGATCGTGCGCACGTCCATGCCGGGGTGATGCGGAGGTGGCTCGTTGGCTGGCATCTCCGGTCGGGATGCCATAGCGATGACGGCAGGGTAGTCAGGCTTTCCGTTCGCCAGCCGGGGTATCTTGGGGACAGGATGGAGGTCGACGGCGGCGCGCGGCAGCCCAAGGTCCTGGGCGACGGTCTTTGCTATCAGGGATAGATCGTGATCCCCCTCGACGGCGGCAACGAGCCGGCCATCTGTGCCTGCTACGGCCGCTGAAACCCCCAACCCGATCAGAATGCGTTCGACGTGGCCTAAGTCGACCCGCAGGCCAACCACTTTGATGAAACGGCTTCGTCTGCCCACGATCTCGTAGAGCCCGTTGGGGGTGCGCTTGGCCAGGTCCCCCGTTCGGAGTTCAGCTACGGTCCGGCCTAAGGCCAGGTCCTGAGGACTTTCGGCGTAGCCGAGCATGACGTTTGGTCCGGCGTAAATCAGCTCACACTCATCGAGTCCGGGCACTTGTTCAAGCCGGAATGTTCCACCGGGCACGGGCACGCCGATGGCCTGCGGGTGTTCGGAAGCGAGGTCCGGTGGCAGGTAGGCCATTCTGGCGGTGGCTTCGGTCTGTCCGTACATGACAACGAGGTCCCAGCCTCGTCGTGCACCCAGCCCGGCGTAGTGCCGGACCTTGTCGGGGCCAAGACCTCCGCCGGCTTGGGACACATAGCGGAGCGAGGGCAGTGCCATGTCTGCGAAGCCCACGCGCTCGAGAAGGTCAAAGGTGTAGGGCACGGCGGCAAACGATGTAGCCCCTTCGGCGTGGAAAAGATTCCAGAAGCACGGGTCTACCACGGACAAGTCGGTCACCACCAGCGATGCGCCCCGGAGGAGGTGGCTGTTGATCACCGACAGGCCGTAGCAGTAGGACATCGGCAGCGTGGTGGCTGCCCGGTCGTGTGGACCTATGCCCAGATACTCGGCAATGGACTCGGCGTTGGACTGCAGGTTTTCCAACGAAAGCCTGACCAGCTTGGGTGAGCCTGTGGAGCCGGAGGTGCTCAGGAGTAGTGCCAGCTCAGGGTGGAGTTCATGCCGGGTCCCGGGCCGGCGTTCCTCCATCACAGGCTCGCCGGACCCCGAACGCATGATGACGTCGGGGTCGTACGCGGCCACGAGCGATTCGAGCGCAGCGGGCTTGTCCGCGGGCAGGAGGATGATCGCGTGGTTTCCGGTAAGCGCAGCCAAGTAGGCGACCAGTGAGTCCACGTCATTCGAGGCGGTCAGTGCAACAAGCCGACGGACAGGGCCGAGCCGGGCTGCGGTCGTAGCTACCAGATCTGCAAGCTCTGCGTACGAAATGGTGCGCGAGCCACCGCGAATGGCCGGACTATCTCCGAAACGGGCAAGCTGCGCGGCAAAGGGAACGGGTGCAAGGTCGAGCGTTGTTGTTGTCATTGAATCTCCTGGGGAAAGGCCACTCCCTCGCCGACAACGCGAAGGCACAGTTCCGTCCCGGGCTTGGTAATCGAAGCGTTCCAGTGCCGGATGGTGATCACCTCACCGCCGCCAGGGTAGCGGTGGCCGTTGCCGGAGACTCCGCCGTCGGCAGCGCTGTACGCAGCAAGCTTGATGCGGACGGTGGTCTCGGGTCCGAAGTAATCCGTATCAACGACGACTCCGCGGATGGGGCCGTCGGGGGCGATGCGGATCTGTTCCGGCCGCAGCATCAACTGCACCCGTCCCTGTGCAGGGGGACGGCGCACCGGAATCCCGCCGAGTGAACACGTGGCCAGTGATCCCTCCAACCATGCGTCCAGAATGACGGCGTCACCGAGGAACTCGGCAGTGGCGCGGTCCGCTGGACGGGTGTACACAACAAACGGATTGCCGATCTGCGCCAATTTTCCGCCCCGCATGATGGCCACCTGGTCCGCAAACGACAGCGCTTCAGCCTGGTCATGCGTCACGAGGATGGTGGTCACACCCGCGGCGTTCAGCACCTCAGCCACCGCCCGCCGCGTGGCGACGCGCAGGCCCGCGTCAAGGGCCGAGAACGGCTCGTCCAGCAGCATGAGTTCAGGTTCCCGCGCAAGAGCACGCGCCAGGGCAACGCGCTGTTGCTGGCCGCCGGACAGCTGGTGCGGGCGCCGCTTGGCCATGGAACCGTCTAGCGCGACCATCTCGAGCAGCTCCTGGACGCGGGGGCCCACGGCCCGCCGACCGCCGTCGAGCTTCCCGGAATCCAACCCGAAGGCTATGTTCTGCCCCACCGAAAGGTGCGGAAACAGGGCACCGTCCTGGGCAACATAGCCCACCTGCCGCTTGTGCGCCGGAACCCGGACTCCGTTGCCGGCAACGGTGGAACCATTGAGGCTGATGGTCCCGGTGTCAGGATGTTCGAAGCCTGCAATAAGCCGTAACAGCGTGGTCTTACCCGAGCCGGAAGGTCCGACGATGGCGGTGGTTCCCCCCAATGCGACGGACAGGTTGACGCCCTTCAACACTGACTGGGAACCGAAGTTCTTGGTGACGTCGGCGATGTCTAAGTGGGTGTTCGTGGTGGGAGCCACTGTGGGCGCAACCCGTGGGGCGGGCAGCCTGGGTGGAGATTGTTCGGTCACTGTCCGGCAACTTTCTTGGACTGATGGAAGAGCAGGTAGGTCATGGGGGCCGAGAGCAGGATCATCAACAGCGCATAAGGTGCTGCGCCGGCATAGTCGATCTCGCTGCTCTTGCTCCAAAATTCGGTGGCCAGGGTCCGGGTCCCGTTCGGCGAGAGCAGAAGCGTTGCCGTCAACTCATTGACGATGGCAAGGAATACCAAGGCCGCACCGCCGGCAGCCGCAGGGGCAGTGAGCCGCAGGGTGACCTTGAAGAACGACGCCAAGGGAGCCTTGCCGAGGGATTGCGCGGCCTCATCCAACTCTTTGGGTGCTTGGGCAAGGCCCGCCCGAAGGTTGACCAGTGCCCGGGGAAGGAACAGCAGCACGTACGCCGCAACCAGGACCCCTGCTGTCTGATAGATGCCCGGAAGAACCCTGATGCTGACGGTGACAAACGCCAAGCCCACAACAATGCCCGGCAGTGAGCTCGTTACATAGTTGGACAGCTCCAGGACCTTGCTGAACCAGCTGGGCCGCCTGACCGCAAGGTATGCCATTGGGAACGCCACCACGGTGGTGGCCACCGCGCCGGCAGCCCCATACAGAAGGGTTTGCAGCAATGCCGGGGCGAACTCGCCGACCACCCACACCTCCGGGCCACCCGCAGCGATCCAGCGCAGGACCATCCAGACCGGCACGCCGAAAGCCAGGATCGTGACCGCAAGCATGGCCAACTGGGCTGGGGCCTGGAACTTACCCAGCTCCAGCCTTGTTGCTTTCGCCTGTGCGCCCGAACCGATCCTTGCGTAGCGGGCCGTACCGCGGCTCTTCACCTCGGCCAGGAGCAGGACCAGGCACAGGAAAACGAGGACGCTGGCCAGCATGTTTCCGGCGGTGCCGTTGAACGTCGACTGGAACTGGACCATGATCGCCGTCGTGAAGGTATCAAAGCGGATCATCGCGAAGGCTCCGTACTCCGCGAGGAGATGCAACGCCACCAGCAGGGCGCCACCGGTCATGGCAATGCGGAGCTGCGGCATAACCACCCTGAGGAACACTGCCCAAGGACCCAGGCCCAACGAAGCCGCGGACTGCTCAATAGCGGGGTCCAGCCTGCTTAGCGTTGCCGCGGCTGGAATGTACACCAAAGGGAAGTAGGACAGCGTGGCGATCAGCACGCCAGACCATATGCCCTCCAGCGACGGTATCGCGGACACCCACGCATAGCTGTTCACGAACGCTGGAACTGCCAGTGGCGCAGCCAGCGCAACAGCCCACCATGTGCGGCCACGCAAGGTAGTGCGCTCCACCAGCCAAGCCCCACCAACACCGAGCACAAGGCATAGCGGAACGGTTAGTACGGTTAGCAGAATCGTGTTTAGGAGCAGCTCGCCAACGCGCGGACGGACTATGAGTTCGACGGCGGTGTCCCACCCGGTCGCGACGGTCATGTAGACCACGTAGCCGAGCGGGATCAGCGAAAAGAAGGCGATCAGGACCGCCAGGACCGATACGGTGGAAACGCCGAAAGGCGGGCGAAGGCGCTTGCCCTTGTCCGCCGTCGGCGTGTTTCCCGGACCTGGCTGGCCGGAAACCGTAAACCCGGTTGTCACCGAATTACAGCAGTCCCGCCTGGGTCATCAGGTCGGTGACCTTGGAGGAGTTCAGCTTTGCCGGATCAACAATGGGAGCCTGCAGTTCCTTGATGGGAACCAGCTTTTCGTTTGCCTCAACCTGCGAGGCAATGGCGTATTCGAAGGACGTGCCGGTCTTCAGGATCTCCTGGCCCTTCTTGCCCGTGATGAACTTCAGGAAAGCCTGGGCGTCGGCTGCCTTTTTGGAGGACTTCAGCACGCCACCTCCGGACACAGATACGAAGGCACCCGGATCCTGGTTCTTGAAGTAGTACGGCGTGACGTTCTTGGAGTTCTCGCCGGTCTTGGCCTGGTCGCCGTAGTAGTAGTAGTGGTAGATCAACGCGGCATCAACTTCGCCGGCGTTAACAGCCTTCATGGCCGTGCCGTTACCCTTGTAGGCCTTGAAGTTGTCCTTCATGCCTTTAAGCCATGCCTCAGTGGCGGCTTCGCCCTTCAGTTCCAGCAGTGCGGAGACTATGGCCTGGAAGTCGGCGCCGGTGGGCGACGCTGCCCACTTGCCCTTCCACTCCGGGTTGGCCAAATCCAGCATGGACTTGGGTAGCTTGTCTTCGCGGATCTTGTTTTTGTCGTACACCAACACGGTGGAGCGGGCTGCGATACCGGTCCATTTGCCGGTGGAAGGACGGAACTCTGCGGGCACCTGGTCAATGGTGGTCTGGTCTACGTCGGCGAAGAGGGCGGCATTTTCAACCTGAGCCATGGCCGGGGAATTCTCGGTAAGGAAGACGTCGGCAGGAGAGGCCGCGCCCTCCTGAATGAGCTGGTTGGACATTTCAGTGTCCGACCCCTGGCGCAAGGTGACCTTGATTCCTGTCTCCTTGGTGAAGGCGTCGATCCATTCTTTGGTAAGGCTTTCGTGCTGGGCGTTGTACACCGTGATGCCATCGACGGCTTCGGACGGCGCGGGGGCGGTCGAAGCGTCGGAGCCACAGGCTGCAAGGGCAAGGGTGGCGGTGGCTACAAGTGCGATTTTGGCCAGCGCAATGTTGGGGATCTTCATGGGGATACTTTCTGCAAACTGTCGGAGAGAGATTGGGGACCCTCCCAGGAAGTTTAGGTTAGCCATGCCTAAGCGTCCAAGGCTCCTAACTGCTGGGCACGAATGTTACGGCGCTCCTACCATTTGTGAGGTCAGGGCCACGTTGCAACCCTCAGACCCCGCATGGCGCGGCACAGCAACAGTCACCTTCCCCCGCTTAGGTCCTGCGGATGACCGTCGAGGCTCTACCCGACTGCATGCTGAGCTCATGGAAAAACCATCACATTGCGACGTGCAGGATGGGCTTCCGGGAGCACCCGACCTTGACCAGTTTGTCCTGAAGGCCAAGCTGCCGAGCTGTGCCTGATCTTGGGTTCGTTTTCGTCGCAATGATTATCGATGCTGTCGCATCTACATTCGACGTAGAAAACAGCCTGGCGTTTACCGGTGGTCAGCGCTTCTTGAACGCGTCCTTCAACTTCTCGACAGCCTGTCTGAGGTCCGCCCTGAGCTGGTCCCTTTTTCCTTCGGCCCTGAGGCGGTCGTCAACGTTTGCCCTGCCGGTGGCTTCTTTGAACTTACCGGCAAGCTTTCTCCCCGCATTCCCGACTTTGTCGCCGAGACCCATAGTATTCCTCCTCTGAGGCGAACCGGCAGCTACCGATGGGATCATCGTTTACGCTATCCAGCGGCATCTGCGGCGGCCAGACTTCGAGTGAGAGGTTGGGAAATCACACCCTTGGCTCTCCGAGACCGCGCACTGGAATTGGACGAACCTAGAAGGCGTCCGCGTCCTTACTGATCACCTTCAGGCAGAAGAGCGCTCTCACTGACGTCATGACGTGAGGTCATGACCCCTCCATGAATAGCCAGAAGCAACAACGCTGTTTGTCATTCTGATATCCCGACCATCGCTGGACGGGCCGCCGCGCAGCCAAGGCGCTGACATGCCAGCGCCGGTCTGGAAAGTTCGCTCGTCGCTTCTACGCCACTTGTCCCCTTCCGAACTTTCCGGATCGGCCCGGTCCCCGATTTGCACTCCAGCCCTCTACCAGCGCACGGGTCCCCTATCAGAACGACCCGCAAAGACCACAGAATCAGCATATGGGCAAAGGAAAAGGACAATGAATGCGCTCACCATCAAAGACCCTGCTGACCTGCTCAGCTTCATCGGGCACACCCTCGGCTTCTGGCCCCAAGAGAGTCTGGTCTGCATCACCCTAGACAAAGGCAAGGTCGGCGCCACCCTCCGCATCGATCTCCCGCGCCAGCCCGGCACGGAACTCCCCTACGCCCGCACCGTCAGCAGCTACCTCACCACTGACACCAGCGCGACAAGCATCGTCTTCGCCCTCTACACCTCAACCCACTGCGAACCCGGCCAGCCCAAACCACATGCAGCGACCATCGCCGCACTCACCGGAGTCCTCGCCGAAAACGGCATCACCATCCGCGACGGAATCTTCGTCAGCGACGACACCTACTCCCCCTACGACAGCGAGCCCGGACAAGACATCAGCCTGCCCATCAGCACCACCGAATACAGCCGCGTCAACGCCGAGTTCATCTACCGCGGCAGCACCATCGAACCAACCAACCGGATCATCGTCCCGACGCCGACCCACGAAGCAGACCACGCCACCGCCGTCGAAAACGGCATGCGCACGATCCGCGCCCAGGCGCCGCATCAAGCCGCGCTACGAGCCAGCGAACTGTGGACAACCATGCTTGGTAGTTGCGATTTGCTAGGAGATCACCTTGCTGAGTCAGAGACGAGTCTTTGAAATGAGCGATGCCGAAATCCGCAAGAACGACCCGTCGGTTCTTACTGTCGACGAGGATATTCTCGGGCTTGATGTCCCGGTGCACCACCCCTCGATCATGCACATAGGCGAGACCATCGCATAGTTGGGAGAGGTAATCGAGAAGCACCCGGTAGTCGTATTCCTCGTCAATGATGTCGCGCAAGTTCTCCGGGTACAGGTCCATGGTGTAGTAGAAGTACTTCGCGTCATCGAACTGCGAGTGAATTTTCACAACGTGATCATTCTTCGAGTCCAGACCGAACGCGATTTCCTGGAGGAACCTCCCGTTGCGCTCTGGCCGAGCATTTTTCTTTATTTGCTTGAGTGCGTAGACCCTGTCATCTGCCAATGAGCGCACCTCACAGACCGTGCCCGCCCCGCCCTGCCCCAGCTGTGGCTCGACGACGGTGTAAGAGTCACCGTCGATCTCAAAAATCATCCCCTTTTTCATAATGACCACACTATTGAAATTTCGGGATGATCGAATTCCTCCTGAACTGCGTTCGCAGACAGGGCCGCCCACCGTTATTGCCCCAATCCGAATCCTTTACGAACGTCCGGACCCGTCCCCTAATCAGGCTCGATGTGTCTCGAAACCTCTATGCCTCCAGACACTAGGGATTTGAGATACTCAGTTATGAAGGTGAAGCGATCAGGCTCTCCGCCAGAAATTAGTACCATCGTCTGCTCCGGATAGTGTGAACCAGACCAGAACTGTCACCATTCGACGTCATCTTGCCCGAGACGATGCGCGAGACATGGGCTACACAAACCCCGAAGAAAAGGTCCGGATTGTGGTGACCCTCCTGGAAGGAGCAACACGCTGGGCGCCGGACGAGTATGACGACGCAGAGCTCGAATCCCTGGCAGACAAAGCCGTGGTGCTGTCGCGAACGGTGTTGGGCCTGGAGCTCTGACCCAGTCATACGCTAACTTTGCTTCAGCGAACGAGTGTTCGGCCCCTCACTCCATCAATGTGAACGTGGACGCAATCGCAGTCGCCCGGGCAGCCCCGCCGGGTGACAATCCTTCGAATCACCCCTCCCATGAACACGTTCCTTAGGTCATGTTGCGCACAGCACCCCTACCCATGAAGAGGTGTAGGACAACCACGACCTGCCAGACGAACGCAGAGAGGAACACCTGACTCCAGGCCCGAGCAAGCGGAGGGCCCACCAGCCAAGACCCTGAACCCGCTCCCCCACAACTGAACAGGCCAACCGGCGACCAGGCACACGCCGGCACCACACATCAGAGACTCGTGTCAACAATTGTCAACACGTTAAAGCAAAAACCCCCTCTGACGAGGGGGTATGCTGTGCCCGAGGTGGGACTCGAACCCACACACCTTTCGATACTGCATTTTGAGTGCAGCGCGTCTGCCAATTCCGCCACTCGGGCGCGGATTACCGGGAAGTTAAATCTCGCTGACTGCTCACGTCTGTGAGCAACGCGATCCTTTCCCAGCACGCGAAATTACTATACATGCAGATAGGCTGATTCAAAGAACCGGGCGCGCTGATGCAACAAAAACCTGCCATCAAAGAGTCCACACTAAGATGGACATGAACCCGCCGAACCTTTTCAAGGAGATCCCGTGACCGAACAGACGGAGTCCATACCCACAGCCCAGCCGGCCCGACGCGTTGTCGTAGCCGAGGATGAGACCCTCATCCGCCTGGACATTATCGAGATTTTGAAGGGCGAGGGGTACGACGTCGTCGGCGAGGCAGACAACGGCGAGAAAGCTGTGCAGCTGGCCGAGGAACTGAAGCCTGACCTTGTCCTCATGGACGTGAAGATGCCCGTGATGGACGGCATTTCGGCGGCTGAGAAAATCGTCAAGGCACGCATCGCGCCTGTTGTCCTTCTGACTGCTTTCAGCCAGAAGGAACTGGTGGAGCGGGCACGCGACGCCGGTGCCATGGCTTACGTCGTCAAGCCGTTCTCCCCCGCGGACCTGATTCCGGCCATTGAGATCGCTCTCTCCCGCCACGAGGAAATCAAGGCGCTCGAGAACGAGGTTTCCGACCTCCAGGAGCAGTTCGCCACGCGCAAGCTTGTAGAGCGCGCCAAGAGCCTCCTGACCACCAAGATGGGCCTGACGGAGCCGGAAGCCTTCCGCTGGATCCAGAAGACCTCCATGGACCGTCGCCTCAGCATGCGTGAGGTTGCCGAGACCATTATCAACCAGGTCAACTGACGCAAGAACCACAACAACGACGGCGGCCGCTTACCTCCTGCGAGGTGGGCGGCCGCCGTCGTACTCACCACCAACAAACAAAAATGCGGGCCCCGCCATAAGGCGGGGCCCGCATTCAACAACCGAAGAACTAGCTCTTGGTCTTGGACTTCTTTTCAGGCCACGGGCCAACAGGTTCCTTGCGTGAACCGTCGTCAACCTTGGAGGTATCGGCGAGGTCACCCACCTTGTGGACCTTCAGTGAGTTCGTGGAACCGGCCTGTCCTGGAGGGGATCCGGCGGCGATGACAACCAGGTCGCCTTCGTCCACAAGATCCATTTCCAGCAGGCTCTTGTCCACTTGTGCGGTCATCTCGTCGGTGTGGCCCACGGAGGGAACCAGTACCGGCTGGATGCCCCAGGTGAGGGCAAGCTGGTTCCAGACGTGCTCCACCGGTGTGAACGCGAAGACCGGCTTGACGGGGCGGAGGCGCGAAAGGCGGCGTGCCGAGTCACCGGACTGGGTGAAAGTACAGATGTACTTTGCGTCCAGCTGGTCGGCGATTTCGACGGCGGCACGGGTGATGGCGCCACCGCGCGTCTTGGGCTTGGTACCCAGCGGGGGGACGCGCTCCAGGCCGTGAACTTCAGTGGACTCGATGATCCGGGCCATGACCTTGACGGTTTCGATGGGGTACTGGCCCACAGAGGTTTCGCCGGAGAGCATGACTGCATCGGCGCCGTCGAGAACTGCGTTGGCGCAGTCTGAAGCCTCGGCACGCGTCGGACGCGGGTTGTCGATCATGGATTCCAGGACCTGGGTGGCCACGATGACCGGCTTTGCCCAGCGACGCGCCAGTTCAATGGCACGCTTCTGGACTATCGGCACCTCTTCGAGCGGCAGCTCGACGCCGAGATCGCCACGGGCAACCATGATGGCGTCGAAGGCGTCGATGATTTCGTGGAGCTGCTCCACTGCCTGCGGCTTTTCGATCTTGGCGATCACCGGAACACGGCGGCCTTCTTCGTCCATGATCTCGTGGACGCGCTTGATGTCTGAGGCATCACGCACGAACGAGAGGGCGATGAGGTCGGCGCCGCGCTTGAGGGCCCAACGGAGGTCGTCCTCGTCCTTTTCGCTCAAGGCGGGGACGTTGACGGCAACACCGGGCAGGTTGATGCCCTTGTTGTTGGAAACCTTGCCGCCAACAGTAACGGTGGCGACTACCTTGACGTCGTCAACCTCGATGGCACGCATGGCCACCTTGCCGTCGTCGATCAGCAGGGCATCGCCCACGTTGACGTCTTCAGTGAGGCTCTTGAGCGTGGTGGAGCAGATGTCCTTGGTGCCGGGTACGTCTTCGGTGGTGATGGTGAAGATGTCGCCGACGGCCAGCTCGTGGGGTCCGTCAACAAAACGGCCAAGACGGATCTTGGGTCCCTGGAGGTCAGCCATGATCGCAACAGGCTTGCCCAGCTGCGCCGCAGCCTTGCGGACGTTTTCGTAGGTGATGTCATGCACGGAGTAGTCGCCGTGGCTCATGTTCATGCGAGCAACGTCGACGCCGGCCTCCAGCACCGCGAGGGTGTTGTCGAAGCTGGAGATAGCCGGGCCGAAAGTTGCCACAATTTTCGCGCGTCTCATATACCTACCCTAAGTAGTTCATGCTGATTGAGTAAAAGAAACGTTCCTGCCGGCGCTATAAGACCGCTATTGCCCGGTCGGTGGGGGCGACCGGTGCCGGGAGAATGGTGCTTCCCATCAGGAACTTGTCCACTGCGGCCGCACATGCACGGCCTTCCGCAATGGCCCACACAATCAGTGACTGGCCACGTCCGGCATCGCCGGCAACAAACACGCCCTCGGTGTTCGTCATGTAGTAGCCGTCGCGGGCAACGTTGCCCCGACCGTCGAACTCTGCGCTGACCTGCTCCGTGATTCCTGCCGGCTCAGCGCCGGTAAAGCCAAGGCTCAGGAAGACAAGGTCAGCTGGGATGATCCGTTCTGTACCGGCCTTGGGCAGGCGTTTGCCGTCCACGAACTCGGTTTCAGCAACTTTGACGCCGGTGAGTTTGCCGTTTTCTCCAACGAACTCAACGGTGGACGCAAGGTAGGTACGCTCGCCGCCTTCTTCGTGGGCGCTTGCGACCTCGAAGAGGGTGGGGAACGTCGGCCACGGCTGGTGTCCTGCACGTTCCGACGGCGGCTGCTTGCCGATCGCGAGCGTGGTCACCGAAGCGGCCTGATGGCGGTGGGCGGTGCCGATGCAGTCAGCACCGGTATCGCCACCACCGAGGATGACCACGTGCTTGCCGCGGGCATCAATGTGGTTTTCGGGGTTCTCCCCTGCCACCATACGGTTCGAAGGAACCAGGTAATCCATGGCGAAGTGGACGCCCTCAAGGTCGCGGCCCGGGATGGGCAGGTCACGCGGCACGGTAGCACCGGTGGCGACTACGACGGCATCGTAACGGCGACGCAGCTGCTCCCAGGTCACGTCCGTACCGACGGCGACTCCGGTCCGGAAGCGGGTGCCTTCGGCCTTCATCTGCTCCAGGCGGCGGTCAACCTGTTCCTTCTCCATTTTGAAGTCGGGGATGCCGTAGCGGAGCAGTCCGCCAATCTTGTCGTCGCGTTCGTAGACGGCCACGGTGTGGCCCACACGGGTCAGCTGCTGTGCCACGGCCAGGCCTGCCGGTCCGGATCCCACCACGGCCACTGTCTTGCCGGTGAGGCGCGTCGGCGGCAGCGGCTGGACCCAGTCGTTGTCGAAGGCCTGGTCGATGATCGAAACCTCGACCTGCTTGATGGTCACTGCAGGCTGGTTGATACCCAGCACGCAGGACGCTTCGCAAGGTGCAGGACACAGACGGCCCGTAAATTCCGGGAAGTTATTCGTGGCATGAAGGCGCTCAATCGCTTCTTCACCCTTATCCCGCCACACGAGGTCGTTCCACTCAGGAATCAGGTTGCCCAGCGGGCAGCCCTGGTGGCAGAACGGAACGCCACAGTCCATGCAGCGGCCGGCCTGGCTCTTCAGGACGCCCTTTTCCTGTGCTTCGTACACCTCTTTCCAGTCCATGATGCGGACGGGAACAGGACGGCGTGGCTGCGTTTCGCGCTGCCGGACTTTCAGAAATCCGCGTGGATCAGCCACCGGTTACCTCCAGGATTCGAGACCATACTTCTTCGCCATCGGGGTCCAAACCCTCTTCAATGGCGTCGAGACGGGTTTGCAGGACTGCTGCGTAGTCGCGGGGCAGTACTTTGGTGATGCGGGCGGCGGTGTCGTCGAAGTTTTCGAGCAGACGGCCGGCCAGGACGGATTCGGTTTCCTCAAGGTGCTTGGTGAGGAGGCCGTGAACGATGTCGCGGTCCTCGGCATCGAGCTCCAGGAGCTGGAGTTCGCCGGTGTCGAGGGCCATCTTGTTGACACGCTCGGGCTGCAGGTCCAGCACATAGGCGGTACCACCGGACATGCCGGCACCGAAGTTACGGCCGGTGCGCCCGATGATCAAGGTCTGGCCACCGGTCATGTACTCGCACCCGTGATCGCCAATACCTTCGACGACGGCGGTCGCACCGGAGTTGCGGACCAGGAAGCGTTCGCCAACCTGGCCACGCAGGAACATCTCGCCGCTGGTGGCACCGTAGCCGATGACGTTGCCTGCAATGACGTTGCGCTCTGCCGGGAACACGTTGGTGCGGTCCGGGCGGACGATGATGCGGCCGCCGGAGAGACCCTTGCCGACGTAGTCGTTGGAATCGCCGAACATCCGCAGAGTGATGCCCGCGGGCAGGAACGCTCCGAGCGACTGGCCTGCGGTGCCGTTGAGCGTGACGTCGATGGTGTCGGTCGCCAGGACATCGATGCCGAAGGTCTTGGTCACCACGTGGCCCAGCATCGTACCCACGGACCGGTCTGTGTTAATGACGTCGAGGGTGATCTTGACGGGCATGCGGTCGCTGAGTGCTTCCTGGGCCATGGTGATGAGCCGCTGGTCAAAGTGCTTGTCCAGCTCGTGGTTCTGACCGGTCATGTTGCGCAGCGGCACGTCGTCGTCGAACTCCAGCCCGTGCAGGATGGGATCGAGGTCCAGCCCTTCGGCCTTCCAGTGGTTGATCGCTTCGCGGGTGTCCAGCACCTCGGCGTGACCGATGGCTTCTTCCAGGCTGCGGAAACCGAGCTCTGCAAGGATTTCGCGGACTTCTTCTGCGAGGAACTCGAAGAAGTTGACCACGAACTCGGGCTTGCCGTTGAAGCGGGAGCGGAGCTCGGGGTTCTGTGTGGCAACACCAACGGGACAGGTGTCCAGGTGGCAGACGCGCATCATGATGCAGCCTGAAACCACCAGCGGAGCAGTCGCGAAACCGTATTCCTCGCCACCCAGCAGGGCAGCAATAACAACGTCGCGGCCGGTCTTGAGCTGGCCATCCACCTGAACCACCACGCGGTCGCGGAGACCGTTGAGCATGAGGGTCTGCTGGGTCTCGGCCAGGCCGAGTTCCCACGGTACGCCCGCGTGCTTGAGCGAGTTCAGCGGCGAGGCGCCGGTACCGCCGTCGTGACCTGAAACAAGTACGACGTCGGCCTTCGCCTTGGTGACGCCGGACGCCACCGTGCCGATCCCGACTTCCGAAACCAGCTTCACGTGGACACGGGCCGAAGGGTTGGCGCGCTTGGCATCGTAGATGAGCTGTGCGAGGTCTTCGATCGAGTAGATGTCGTGGTGCGGGGGCGGGGAAATGAGTCCGACTCCGGGAGTCGAGTGACGCGTCCGGGCTACCCAGGGGTAGACCTTCTGGGCCATCAGCTGGCCACCTTCGCCGGGCTTGGCACCCTGGGCCATCTTGATCTGGATGTCGTCGGCGTTGGTCAAGTACAGGCTGGTGACGCCGAAGCGGCCGGAAGCGATCTGCTTGATGGCAGAGCGGCGCTCCGGATCCAGCAGGCGGTCAACGTCCTCGCCACCTTCACCGGTGTTGGACTTGGCGCCCAAACGGTTCATGGCAATGGCCAGGGTCTCGTGCGCTTCCTTGGAAATGGAGCCGTAGCTCATGGCACCGGTAGAGAACCGCTTGACGATGCTGGAGACCGGTTCCACTTCCTCGAGCGGAACCGCAGGGCGTACACCGTCCTTGAACTTCAGGAGCCCACGCAGGGTCATCAGGTTCTCGGACTGGTCGTCGATGCCCTTGGTGTAGGCCTTGAAAATGTCGTACCGGCGTTCGCGGGTAGCGTGCTGCAGGCGGAACACCGTCTCAGGGTTGAAGAGGTGCGGTTCACCGTCGCGGCGCCACTGGTACTCGCCACCGCCAAGAAGCGGCTGGTGCGGGTGCTCGATGCCACCTTCGGGGTAGGCCATCTGGTGGCGCGCCGAAACTTCGGCAGCGATGACGTCCAAGCCGACGCCCCCCAGCTGGGAATGCGTGCCGGAGAAGAATTCGTCCACGAGCTCCTGGGACAGGCCCAGCGCTTCAAAGGTCTGGGCGCCCGTGTAGGAAGCCACGGTGGAAATACCCATCTTGGACATGATCTTCAGGACACCCTTGCCGAGACCCTTGATCAGGTTGTAGACGCCGTCTTCAGCGGTGACGCCCGTGACGTCACCGTTGGAGATCAGCTGTTCCACCGATTCCATGGCCAGGTATGGGTTGACTGCGGATGCGCCGTAGCCAATGAGCACGGCCACGTGGTGCGTCTCGCGGACATCGCCGGCCTCAACCACCAGCGCTGTCTTGGTGCGGTTGGCGCTGCGGAGCAGGTGGTGGTGAACGGCGCTGACCAGCAGGAGCGAGGGAATCGGCGCCCACTGTGCGTTTGAGTCACGGTCGGACAGCACCACGTACTGCACACCGCGGTTGATCGCGCCGGAAACCTGTTCGCAGATTTCGGTCAGGCGTGCACGAAGTGCCGCTTCCCCACCCTCCGGGCGGTAAAGGCCGCGGACCTTCATGGCGATGCGGTCGCCGTCGGGCGTCTCGATGTTCGCGATCTTGGCGAGCTGGTCGTTGTTGATGACCGGGAACGGCAGGGAGATCTGCGGCTGGCGGACCTGCTTGCCGTCCAGGAGGTTGCCGTTGGGGCCGATGGCACACTTCAGTGAAGTGACCAGTTCCTCGCGGATGGCGTCCAGCGGCGGGTTGGTGACCTGGGCGAAGGACTGCACAAAGTAGTCGAACAGCAGGCGTGGGCGCTTGGAAAGCACGGCAACAGGAGTATCCGAACCCATGGCACCCAGGGGCTCGGCACCCGTGCGGGCCATCGGGCCGAGCAGGATCTTGAGCTCTTCGGTGGTGTACCCGAACGTTCGCTGGCGGATGTTGACCGACGCCGCGGTGTGGACCACGTGCTCGCGCTCAGGGAGCTCGTTGATGTCGATCAGGTTGTCCTTGAGCCATTCAGCCCACGGATTGGCAGCAGCAACCTCGGCCTTGACCTCAGCGTCGTCAATGATGCGTCCGGCTTCGGTGTCCACCAGGAACATCTTGCCGGGGGCGACGCGGCCCTTCTTGACCACGTTGGAAGGCTCTACCTCGATCACCCCAACTTCGGAGGCAAAGATGATGAGGCCGTCTTCGGTGATCCAGTAGCGTCCCGGGCGCAGGCCGTTGCGGTCCAGCGTTGCACCAACGAGGTTGCCGTCGGTAAAGGAAACAGCGGCCGGACCGTCCCACGGCTCCATGAGCAGTGAGTGGTACTCATAGAAAGCACGGCGGGCGGGATCCATGGTGGCGTGGTTCTCCCACGCTTCCGGGATCATCATCATGATGGAGTGCGTAATGGGACGGCCGGACAGCCACAAGAGCTCGGCAACCTCGTCGAAGGAAGCGGAATCCGAGGCACCGGGGGTGCAGATTGGGTAGAGCTCTTCGGGAACGGAACCCAGCAGCGGGCTGGCCAGCTGCGACTGACGCGCACGCATCCAGTTGCGGTTGCCCTTGACCGTGTTGATTTCACCGTTGTGGGCGATGGTGCGGAAAGGCTGCGCCAAAGGCCATGACGGGAACGTGTTGGTAGAGAAGCGCGAGTGGACAATGGCGAGCTTCGTCTTGAAGCGCTTATCCGAAAGGTCCGGGTAGAACGGCTCCAACTGGGCTGTGGTCAGCATGCCCTTGTAAACGATGGTGCGCGAGGACAGCGACGGGAAGTACACGCCGAACTTGTTCTGGGCACGCTTGCGGATGCGCCAAGCGCGGGAGTCCAGCTCATTGTGCTCAAGCTGCTCACCGGTGGCTGAGGCAAAGAACGGCTGCGAGAAGTACGGCATACAGGCCCGTGCCATGGCGCCCACCAGATCGGCGACCACTGGAACTTCACGCCAGCCGAGGACCGTCAGGCCTTCGTCGGCTGCAAGCGCTTCAATGCCGGCCTTCGCGGTTTCTGCTTCGCGGGACTCGGCGGGAAGGAAAGCTGTGCCCACCACGTACTGGCCAGGGGCGGGCAGTTCGAATTCGGTGACGGCCCGGAAGAACTCGTCCGGTACCTGCATAAGCAGGCCCGCACCGTCGCCGGTACCTTCGTCGGCGCCCACGGCGCCGCGGTGTTCGAGATTGCGGAGGGCGGTCAGAGCCGCTTCCACGATGTCGTATCCCGGTTCCCCGCGGAGCGTGGCAATAATAGCCAGGCCGCAGGCGTCCTTCTCCGTATCAGGGTTGTAAAGACCCTGGGCCTCCGGGAGCGCGGCAAAGCGCTTGAATGGAGACATGGCACCCTGAGGTTCGATATTTTCGGACCAACCGGGGTTATGAAGATGGGTCATGGGAGACGTCCTTCCTCGAGATCGTGCGTATGGAAGGGACAACGTTGGCCCCACCTTGCCTGCCCTGTGACGGGCACAACAAAGCGCTAGTAATTGGAATTGTAGGCCAGCCGATCCAGCGCAACGAACAGTTACGCAGACCTCTGGCCCCGGCTTGACCAGTGAACATCGGTATGCTGCGGTCCGGTTTCCGGGGTGCCACGACGCTGTGGACTGGGCCCTACGAGCGGTGACTCTGTTGCCCCTTGACCGAACGTGACTACTTGGTGTCGTCAGCCTTCGGCGTGGATCCGGGGGCCTTCCTTGCGGCAGTTGCAGCAGATGTGGATTCCGGGGCGGACGTGCTGTCCTTTTCCGGCTTCCCTGCTGTTTTCTGCGGCTCGTCAACGTGGCCCGAATCGCTTTGGTTATCAGGGAGATTACCACGCGAACCAGTATCTGAGACAGATGCGTCCACATCATGACTGGTGACGCTCGTCACCGGAATGGGCTCTTTTCCGGCCTTCTCTTCCGGCTCGCGCCCCGCCAAGTAAGGAGTGTCGGGCACAGGCCGTCCCCGGCGGCCGAGGATGAAGAAGATGGCCAGCGCAGCAATGAAGACAAAGATGCTGGTCCACACATTGAGCCTGGTGGTAATGCCAAACAGATTGATCTGTTCAGCATCATCGATGCGCAACGCCTCGATCCACACCCGGCCCAGGGTGTAGTACACCGCGTAGAGCCAGAAGAGCCGGCCCCACCGGAAGTTGAACTTCTTGTCCAGCAACAGAAGGATGGCCACGCCCAGCAGGTTCCACAGCATCTCGTAGAGGAACGTGGGGTGGAACAGCGTGCCTGCCGCCATATCCGGCGGGAAGTTCGCGTTGGCTGGATCAATCTCCAGTCCCCAAGGCAAGGTGGTCGGCGCACCGAAGAGTTCCTGGTTGAACCAGTTCCCCAAACGGCCGATCGCCTGGGCCAGCAGAAGTCCCGGCGCAGCTGCGTCCAGGAAAGCCGTCAGTTTGACGCCTGCCCGGCGGCAACCAATCCACGCGCCCACGGCACCCAGGATGACGGCACCCCAAATGCCGAGTCCGCCTCGCTGAATCTGCGGAATCAGGGACAGGTCCCCGGTACCGTCAAAGCCCGGACCGAAGTAAGCGTCAGGCGAGGAGAACACATGGTAGAGCCGGCCGCCGATGATGCCGAAAGGAATTGCCCAGATGGCAATGTCCCACAGGCTGCCTTCAGGAGCGCCACGGCGCTTCCATCGAGCCGACGTCAGCCACAGGCCAACGATGATGCCCGCCAGGATGCAGAGGGCGTAAGCGTGGATACGCAGCGTCCCCCACGGTAGCGGAATGTCGAAACCGGACCACGATGGGCTCGGGATACTCATGGGGACCATTGCCGCTGCGTGGAGGACGGTCTGCATTCGCTTCGCGGTTTCCTTTTCTAGGCTTCTGCAGCTGCGCGGCCCAAGCCGGCGCTGAGGTTCTTGGTGAGTTGCCCGACAGCGTCCACGCCGCCATCGCGGAGAGCCGCCACCAAGGCGGTTCCAACGATCACGCCGTCAGCATAGCCGGCAATTTCACGGACATGGTCCGGGTTGGACACGCCCAAACCGACGCACACGCGCCCGGCTCCGGCAGCGTGGGCACGGGCCACCACGTCTTCAGCACTGCTGCTGACAGAGGTGCGCGTTCCGGTGACGCCCATGATTGAGACAGCGTAGACGAATCCACGACTTGCCTTGACGGTCATATCAAGTCGCTCCGGGGTGGACGAAGGTGCCACGAGGAACACCCGGTCCAAGCCATACTTATCCGAGGCCTCGAACCACTCATGAGCCTCGTCAGGGACCAAGTCGGGGGTGATGAGCCCGGCTCCCCCGGCTTCGGCCAGGCGCCGGGAGAATTCATCGACACCCATGCGCATGACCGGGTTCCAGTAGGTCATGACCAGCACGGCCGCATCCGTAGCGGCGGTGATGCCGGCAACAACGTCGAAAACGTTGCTGACACGGAATCCGTTGGCGATCGCCTCGGTGGTTGCAGCCTGGATGACCGGGCCGTCCATCACAGGATCGGAGTACGGGATGCCGATCTCGATGAGGTCAGCACCATTGCGGGCCAAGGCGATGCCCGCCTCGATGCTTTCCTGGACGGTGGGGTACCCCGCGGGGAGGTAGCCCACCAGGGCGGCACGGCCTTCTGCCTTGGCACGATCGATGGCGGCAGCGGATTTGCTGGCGAATTCTTCAGTCATCAGTTCTGGTCCTCGTTGACATCCCCGGCATCGGACGTGCGCTCGGTGGGGCCCTTGGGCTTACGGGTAGATAACGTAGTGCCCTTGACGTGGCCTTCTTCATCCAACATGTTGAACCAGGCCGCGGCCGTCTCCACGTCCTTGTCTCCACGACCGGACAGGTTCACGATCACCGTGACGTCGGAAGGGTTCTCCTTGCCTTCGGTCAACCGATGGCCGATCTTGATGGCGCCGGCCAAGGCGTGCGAGGACTCGATGGCGGGAATGATGCCCTCGGTCCGGCACAGGAGGCTGAAGGCGTCCATCGCTTCGGTATCCGTGACCGCCTCATACGTGACGCGCCCAATGTCGGCCAGGTATGAGTGCTCCGGACCCACGCTGGGGTAGTCCAGACCCGCGGAGATGGAGTGGGACTCGATGGTCTGGCCGTCTTCGTCCTGCATGAGGTAGGAACGGGCGCCGTGCAGGACGCCGGGACGGCCCAGAGAGATCGCAGCCGCGTGGCGACCGGTCTCGACACCTTCTCCGCCTGCTTCAAAGCCATAGATCTTGACGGATGCGTCGTCAAGGAAAGCGTGGAACAGGCCGATCGCGTTGGACCCACCACCGATACATGCGGCAATGGCATCGGGGAGCTTGCCTGTTTGCTCCAGGATCTGGCTGCGGGCTTCCTCGCCAATGACTTCATGGAAATAGCGGACCATGGCAGGGAATGGATGTGCCCCGGCCGCAGTACCCAGAAGGTAGTGGGTGTGTTCGACGTTCGAGACCCAGTCTCGCAAGGCGTCGTTGATGGCGTCCTTGAGTGTCTGGGAGCCGTTGGTCACGGGTACCACGGTGGCACCGAGCAGCTGCATGCGGGCAACGTTCAGGGCCTGGCGCCGGCAATCCTCGGCACCCATGTAGACCACACATTCCAAGCCCAGCAAGGCTGCCGCCGTGGCGCTGGCCACGCCGTGCTGTCCGGCGCCGGTTTCCGCGATCACCCGTGTCTTGCCCATGCGCTTGGCGAGGAGGGCCTGGCCCAGGACGTTGTTGATCTTGTGGGACCCGGTGTGGTTCAGGTCTTCGCGCTTGAGGAAGATGCGTGCTCCGCCGGCGTGCTCGGAGAAGCGTTTGGCTTCGGTGAGCAGGGAAGGCCGGCCGGAGTAGTTTTTATTGAGATCCTTGAGCTGAGCGATGAACTCGGGGTCAGCTTTGGCTTTCTCGAAGGTGTCCTGGACTTCGTCGAGGGCGGCGATGAGGGACTCGGGCATCCAGCGTCCGCCGTAGTTGCCGAAATAGGGCCCGGAGGCGTTGCGCAGCGAAGGGCCACCTTGCAGGAATGCGTCAGCCGCATTCTCTTCTGAGCCGGCTGTTGGCGCGTTGACCATCAGTCTCACCGTCCTGTTCCAGTTAGTTCATTGGGTAGTTCCACGTGCCGCAAGGCAGCCGCAGGCTCAAGCCCGGGCTGCCTTGCGACAGTTCGCCGTGATTCAGTGACTGCCTCAGTTCCTGACGGCGATGGCGGCAGCTCCAGCTGCCTTGAATTCGGTGATGCGTTCGCGCGGCGTGGAGTCACTGACAAGCGCCTCCCCCACCAGGATGGCGTTGGCGCCGCCCGCGGCGTAATGCGAGACGTCGTCCACGCCCCGCACACCCGACTCGGCGACGATGACGGCCCCGGCAGGAATCAATCCAGCCAGGGAACTGAAAACCGAGCGGTCGACGTCGAGGGTCTTGAGGTTGCGGACATTGACGCCGATGATCTTGGCCTGGGCCGCGACGGCGCGCTCGATCTCTTCCTCGGTGTGGGTTTCCACGAGCACGTTCATGCCGAGCTCGTGGCTCAGCGCGCTGAACTCCGCCAACTCCGAGTCCGACAGTGCCGCGACAATAAGCAGGATGAGGTCGGCGCCGTGGGCACGGGCTTCCCAGATCTGGTACTCGTCCACCGTGAAGTCCTTGCGCAGCAAGGGAATATCGACGGCGGCGCGGACGGCATCGAGGTCGGCCAGCGAGCCGCCGAAACGGCGCTGTTCGGTCAGGACGCTGATGACGGAAGCCCCGCCGTCGGCATACTGAACCGCAAGGGAAGCGGGATCCGCGATGGGCGCGAGGTCGCCCTTGGACGGGCTGCGACGCTTGATTTCTGCGATGACCTTGAGGTCGTTGCGGACGGATGAGGGACCACCCAGGGCGGCCCATGCATCGTGTGCCGGGGCGGCACCTGCGGCGCGGTCCTTCAGCTCCGCAAGGGAAACGAGACGGCTGCGCGTCTCCATCTCCTCCTTGACGCCAACAATGATGTCATCAAGAACGGTCACGATTAGTGGCCGTTGTTCTGCAGCTTGCTGCCGCCCACTCCGTAGCCCGCCTTGCGCATGACGAAGCCCACGATCAGGCCGATGACCATGACAACCAGTCCGCCAATGAAGATCGGAGTACTGGCAATGACGAACGCGATGGAGGAAATCAGGGCACCGACCAGCATCACAAGTACGCAGGTCCAGGCAGCCGGGCTGTTTCCGTGGCCAATGGCGTCAGCGTGGCTGGCCATGGTGGATTCAGCTTGGTTTGCGGACACTGTTGTTTTGCTCATGTGAAATCTCCTCAGGATGAATACTGCTTACATTCTGCCATTTATTGGCGGCGCCCGGGACATCGTCCGACGTCACGACAGGCGTGTGGGCTTTTGTTGCGCCACACCTGCCCGGAAGCCCACTGTGGCTGCCTACGTAGGGTCCTCACCACGCGACAGGCTGTCCCAGCTGTCAATCTCGTCCACCGGTTCGTTGCTGCTCTTCAGGCCCCGTGCGCCGGCGTCGTACTTGGTCCGGGAGGTCCAATGACGTCCGGCCAGCGGCAAGGCAACAGCGCAAAGGGCCAGCAGGGCACCCGCCACAATGGCTGCCACCGGGAACGCCGTGGACGCAGCGTCAGCCTGTCCGCCGGACACGCCTGTTGCGGCAGCAATGGCACCTTGGGCGGCACCCAACGGGTCAAGCAGGACAGTGATTGCGGCAAGAATGATCCCGGCCGCCGACAGGACGATGAGGACCGCGATGATCCAGCGCGCGATTTTTCCGGCAATGGACGCTGCCAGTCCGCCGGCCAAGGCGACCACCGCAAGGGCAGTAACTGCCGTGGCTGCCTTGCTGCCTTGGACGTGGAGGTCGCTGTTGGACGCTCCGGTGGGATCCAGGCTGACCTCGATCCAGGTCTGCGTGGTGGCACCGAATACCGCCAGGGCAAGGATGGTGGTGGCGAGAACCACAGTGGATTTGCGTGCCCAGCGCGGCGGCTGCCTGACGGGAGATGCCGAGGGTGCCGTGCTCATGACGCGGAAGTCCCGTCGTCGTGGATGTCTGCAGTCCCTACCGTCTCAGCGGAAATGTTCTGCAGCGATCCCGCGGTGTGAACGGCCCGAAGGGGCGCAGCCGCTTTGTTCACCGTCTCCAGCGCTTCGGATGGCTTGTGCGAATCGGCCACGATTCCACCGCCGGCCTGGACATAGGCGCGGCCCTCACGGAGCAGGGCTGACCGGATGGCAATCGCCATGTCCATGTCACCGGCGAAGTCCAGGTAACCCACCACACCGCCATAGATGCCACGCCGGTGGGGTTCCAGTTCGTCCAGCAGTCGCAGCGCGCGGGGCTTGGGAGCGCCGGACAGCGTGCCCGCCGGGAACGTCGCTTTGAGGACGTCGTAGGCCTTGGCCTGGGGAGCGAGCTCCCCCACCACGGTGGACACCAGGTGCATGATGTGGCTGAACCGCTCCACTTCCATGAACTGCGTGACGTCCACCGTTCCTGCCACACAGACCTTTGACAGATCGTTGCGCGACAGGTCCACCAACATCAGGTGCTCGGCCCGCTCCTTCTGGTCGGCCAGCAGTTCTGTCGCCAGTGCTTTGTCCGCCTCAACGGTCTTCCCACGGGGGCGCGAACCGGCGATGGGGTGGGTGATGACTTCCTGGCCGGTCACAGTCACAAGCGCTTCCGGTGACGAGCCCACAATCGAGTACCCGCGGCCGTCCGCATCCTCCAGGCTGAAGAGATACATGTACGGGCTCGGGTTGGTATTGCGCAGGACGCGGTAAACATCCAGGGGATCCGCAGCGCATTCCATCTCGAAGCGCCGGGAAATCACCACTTGGAAAACCTCGCCGTCAACAATGGCTTCCTTGCCGCGGTCGATCGCCTCAAGGTACTTGGCTTCATCCCACCGCTCCTGGACGCTGGAAGCAAAGTCCAGGGCAGCGGTTTCCAGCACAGAGACCGGCTGGGCCACGGGGGTGCTGATCTGGTCCAGCAAACCCTTCACCCGGGCGACGGCGTCGTGCCAGGCGTCGTCCACGCGCTCGGAGCTGTCGTCGAAGTTGATGGCGTTGGCAATCAGGAGGACGGTGCCGTCCACATTGTCATGAACAGCCATGTCGGTGACCAGGTTGAGGGCCATCTCAGGCAGGTGCAGGTCGTCTTCGGGCGGAGACGTCAGCCGCTCCCAGTGACGGACGGCTTCCCACCCGAGGAAGCCCACCAAACCGGACGTGAACGGCGGCAATCCATCAAAGCGGTCTGTTTGGAGTGCCTCGATGGTGTCCCGCACCGCGTCAACAGGGTTACCCGAGACGGGAACCCCCACGGGCGGCTCACCAATCCAGTGGGCCTGTCCGTCCTTGGTGGTCAGCGTGGCACGGGACTTGGATCCGATGAAGGAGTAACGCGACCACGCGCCGCCAACTGCCGCGGACTCCAAGAGGAATGTTCCGGGTTGGCCCTTGGCCAGCTTTCGGTACAAGCCGATAGGAGTCTCGGCGTCTGCCAGGACCTTGAGTCGGACAGGGATGACACGGCTGTGGACGGCGAGTTCGCGGAACTCTTCCAGGCCCGGGCTGATGATTCCAAGGTCCTGCATGGCTATGTTCTCCGCCTTTTGTCTGAGGTGGTGCGTCAGTGGAAAGTAGTGGGTGCCTTAGTCGCGGTGGCCCGTAACAACTGTGAAGTCGCGACCATCGAAGCAGGTCCGGGTACCGGTGTGGCAGGCTGCGCCGATCTGGTCCACGCGGATCAGGAGGGCATCGCCGTCGCAGTCAAGGGCGACAGACTTCACGAACTGTACGTGTCCGGAGGTGTCGCCCTTGCGCCAGTACTCCTGGCGGGAGCGCGAGTAGAACGTCACACGTCCCGTGGTCATGGTGCGGTGGAGAGCCTCGTCATCCATCCAACCAAGCATGAGGACCTCGTTGGTGTCATGCTGCTGCACGATAGCGGCAACGAGTCCGGATGAATCACGCTTGAGGGCGCTGGCGATCTCCTGCGGCAAGGGGCCTGCGGGGTCACTGAAGGGCTCCACGGCGGGAGAGTGGCTGGGGGCGGACTGCTCTGACATCAGATCAAGTCTAGTGCCTTTGGCGGGAGCCGGATTCTGCGGCGGTTCCACTGCGCATGAGGGCTCCGATCGTGCTAGTTTCACAAGTGATGCATTTCGTCGATCCTTCCCGAGAAGTACTGGCCGAAACCCTGCTGGCGGCCGGACCTGACTCCCCCACGCTCTGCGAAGGGTGGCAGACGCGGGATCTTGCTGCTCATTTGTATCTGCGCGAACGGAAGATTGCAGTGGGTTTGGGCCTTCTGATTCCCAGCCTGGGCAAGGCCTCGGAAAAGGCCACTTCCAAACTTGCAGCCAAGCTCAAGAGCCCTGACGCCTACGCGGACCTCATCAAAACTTTCCGCGCCGGCCCACCGGCCCTCTCCCCCTTGAAGATCAAAGCCCTGGATGAGACGTCCAACCTCATTGAGTATTTCGTTCACACTGAGGACGTCCGCCGCGCGGGCGACCGTTGGGCCCCCCGCGCACTCGACGAAGCATATTCGGATGCCCTGTGGGACGACCTCATCAAGCGGGCTGCCTTCCTGTACCGCGGCGTAGACCTCGGCATCGTCCTTGTACGTCCCACCGGGCCGCGGCATGTCGCCAAGCGCGCCCCCGTTTCCGTCGCCATTGTTGGCGAACCGGGCGAATTGCTCATGCATGCGCACGGCCGCACCAGCCAGGCTTTGGTCACCTTCGAAGGCCAGCCGGACGCCGTCGCGTTGTTGCAGTCCGCCGATATCGGCCTCTAAACAAACCAAGGGAGGGTCACTGCGTGGTGACCCTCCCTTGCTTTTAATCATTGCCGATCAACGGACTTCGAAGCCGGCCTCCCGGATGGCGGCCTTGACCTGGGCGATCATGTCGTCCGGACCAAAGTGGAACACCGAAGCGGCCAGTACGGCATCAGCTCCTGCTTCTACGGCGGGCGGGAAGTGGGCCGGTTCCCCGGCGCCGCCCGAGGCAATGATCGGAATGTTCACTGCAGCGCGGACCAAGCGGATCAATTCAAGGTCGAAGCCGTCCTTCGTACCGTCGGCGTCGATCGAGTTGAGCAGGATTTCGCCCACGCCCCGGTCCGCTGCTTCCTTGGCCCAGGCGATGGCGTCGATTCCGGTTCCGGTGCGGCCGCCATGCGTGGTCACTTCAAAACCGGACGACGTCGGGACGTCACCTTCGCGGGTACGGCGCGCATCCACTGAGAGCACCAGGACCTGCGAGCCGAAGTGACGGGTGATTTCGTCAATGACCTCCGGACGGGCAACAGCGGCGGTATTGATGGACGCCTTGTCCGCACCGAAGCGCAGGAGCTTGTCCACCTCTGCCACGCCACGGACACCACCACCCACGGTGAGGGGAATGAAGACTTCCTCAGCCGTGCGGCGAACGACGTCGAACGTGGTTTCGCGGTTGCCGGATGAGGCAGTGACGTCCAGGAACGTCAGTTCATCGGCCCCGCCATTGTCGTAACGGTGCGCAAGTTCCACCGGATCACCGGCGTCGCGGAGGCCTTCAAAGTTGACGCCTTTGACGACGCGGCCTGCGTCGACATCAAGGCAGGGTATGACGCGGACGGCTACAGCCATGTGCTGCTCCTCAGTTCTGCTGGGCTCTACTCGATCACTGCGTGGGTTAGATGCGGCAGGCGTGGATGCTGCTGACCAGGATGGCGCGCGCACCGAGGTCGTAGAGCTCGTCCATGATGCGGTTGGTTTCTTTTTTGGGAACCATTGACCGCACGGCAACCCATTCCGAATCACGCAGGGGCGACACGGTGGGCGATTCAAGGCCGGGAGTCAGCGCAGCGGCGTCTTCCACCAGGTCCTTGCGGATGTCGTAGTCCATCAGCACGTACTGGCGGGCCACCAGGACGCCCTGGAGCCGGCGGATGAGGATCTCGATTTCCTTGGCTGTACCGTTGGCTGCTCCACCTGAACCGGAGCGGCGGATGAGCACGGCCTCGGACTTCAGGATGGGATCGCCAAAGATCTCCATGCCGGCAGCCTTGAGGGTGTTTCCGGTTTCGACGACGTCGGCAATGGCGTCCGCCACGCCGAGGCGTACGGAGGACTCCACAGCACCATCGAGGCGGACCACTGTGGCGTTCACGCCGCGCCCGGCGAGATAGTCGCGCAGGAGGCCGTCATAGCTGGTGGCCAGGCGCTTCCCTTCAAGCTGTTCGACGCCGGCGAAGTCACCTACAGGACCGGCAAACCGGAAGGTTGACGGCGCAAAGCCCAGGGGAAGAATTTCCTCGGCTTCGACCTTCGCATCGAGCAGGAGGTCCCTGCCGGTGATGCCGACATCCAGCGTTCCCTGGCCCACGTAAACAGCGATGTCACGGGGACGGAGGAAGAAGAACTCAATGTCGTTGTCGGGGTCCACCATGACCAGCTCGCGGGTATCGCGACGTTGGCGGTAACCGGCCTCGGACAACATGGCCGAGGCGGCTTCGGACAGGGATCCCTTATTGGGGACTGCTACACGGAGCATGGGGAGACTTTCTTGTTGGAAGGGAGTTTTCAGGCACCTTGGCCACGCAGGGGCTCCGCTACAGGCGAGCGGAGTGGCGTGGCTAGAGATGCTTGTAAACGTCCTCCAGAGTGAGGCCCTTGGCGAGCATGAGGACCTGCAGGTGGTAGAGCAGCTGGGAGATTTCCTCAGCGGCGGCTTCGTCCGATTCGTACTCCGCGGCCATCCAGACTTCGGCGGCCTCTTCGACCACCTTCTTGCCGATGCCGTGGATTCCGGAGTCCAGTTCGGCAACCGTGCGCGAGCCTGCCGGGCGGGTCGCTGCTTTCTCACTCAGTTCTGCGAACAGCGTCTCGAAATTCTTCACGCCCTCCAGACTACTTGCTCCGGGGCGGACACCGCTTGTTGGGGCGTTGCATGACGAAGGGGATGTGAGTGAAGACACACCCACATCCCCTTGAGCGCCCGCAGGCAAGGGCTTTAGCTGAACTGCTTCAACGTCACTGCCGTGGCGAGGGCTGCGGTGACAGCTTCGCGGCCTTTATCTTCTTTGGAACCGGGCAGGCCTGCGCGGTCCAGGCCCTGCTGCTCGGTGTCACAGGTGAGGACACCGAAGCCCACCGGCACGCCGGTGCGGACACTGACATCGGTGAGTCCGGATGTCGCGGCCTGGCATACGTAGTCAAAGTGCGGTGTCCCGCCGCGGATGACCACGCCAACTGCCACCACTGCGTCAAAGTGCGGTGCGAGCCTGGCGGCGGCGACAGGAAGCTCAAAGCTGCCCGGAACCCGCAGGAGTGTGGGCTCGGCGATCCCGGCTTCCTTGGCGGCGCGAAGTGCGCCATCCACCAGCCCGTCCATGATCTGTGTGTGCCAGCTTGCTGCCACAATGGCCAGCTTGAGCTGCGAGGTTTCCTCAGGGTTAAGGGTGGTGAGGTCGATAGTGGGGGCGCCGTGTCCGCTCATGGTGTGGTGTGGATCCGTTCAGTCTTGGTTGTTGTCAAAGGTGTGGTTCGAAGGCGTCTTGCCATTGCTGACGGGCTCGACATCGAGCGTCAGCCGGTGGTCCATCCGGTCCTTCTTGGTTTGCAGGTAGCGCAGGTTCTGTTCGCGTGAAGGCACCTCGGTGGGGACCATTTCCACCACAGTCACTCCGGCCTTGTCGAGCCGGTGCTGTTTGTCGGGATTATTGCTCAGAAGCCGGACTTCATGAAGTCCCATCTCGGCGAGGATCTGTCCTGCCGCGCTGTACGAACGTGCATCAACCGGCAAGCCCAGCTGCTCATTGGCTTCCACTGTGTCGAAACCGGCTTCCTGCAAGGCGTAGGCCTTGATCTTGTTGGCCAGCCCGATGCCGCGGCCCTCCTGGCCGCGCAGGTAGAGCAGCGTTCCGCCTTCGGCGTGGATGAGTTCCAAGGCAAAAGCCAGCTGTTCTCCGCAGTCGCAGCGGTATGAACCGAAAACATCGCCGGTCAGGCACTCGGAGTGCAGCCGTACCAGCGGCGCACGGCCATCCTTCGGCGGATTGGGCGAACTGACGGCGAGGTGTTCAACGCCGGTCACGTGGTCCGTCCAGGCCTGAGCCACAAAGTCGCCGAAAGCCGTGGGCAACTGCACGATCGGGCCACCGCTGACGGGGTGGGGCGCAGGGCCGGTGTGGTCACTGCTGCGCGTGGTCGATGCGGTCATCGCTTCTCCTCGTCCTCCTGTGAAATGGGTGCCGTCTGGGACTCTACCGCCTCAACATACGACACCAGGTCCTCTATGGAGATGAGGGGGCATCCATGGTCGGCGGCGAAGTCGCGCAGGCTGTCCAAGCGCATCATTTCACCATCATCATGTACCAACTCTGCGATCACACCCACCGGGGCCAACCCGGCAAGACGACACAGGTCTACGGCAGCTTCCGTGTGACCCGGACGTTCACGCACTCCCCCTTTAACCGCACGCAACGGGAAAATATGCCCGGGACGGGTTATTGAGGCCGGGGTGCTGCCCGGATCTGCCAGAATACGGGCCGTCAGGGCCCGGTCCGTAGCCGATATACCTGTACTGACGCCGATCGCTGCGTCGCAGGAAACGGTGTATGCGGTCCCCTTGGCGTCCTCGTTGATCTCCACCATGGGAGGCAGCACCAGTGCATCCGCACGTTCGCCGTCCAACGGGACGCAGATGACGCCGGATGAATACCGGATGGTCCATCCCATGAGTGCGGGCGTGGCATGCTGGGCCGCGAAAATAATGTCACCTTCGTTCTCACGGTCCTCGTTGTCCACCACGATCACTGCCCGGCCCGCGGCCATCGCCTCAATGGCCGTTTCCACGGGATCCAGTGCTATACGGGGAGTTCCGGCCGGTGAGGTGTTTGCAGGGGCGCTCATCGTGTGCTCCCTGCCTGCGGCGCGAAGGACAGGAGGCGTTCGGTGTACTTGGCCAGCACGTCGACTTCCAGGTTGACGCGGCCACCCACTGGCTTGGCTCCCAGCCCGGTTTCTTCCAGAGTTGTGGGGATCAGCCCTACCTCAAACCACGGCGCCGGTTCGGCAGCAGCGCTGACGGCGGTCACTGTCAGCGAGACACCGTCGACGGCGATCGAACCTTTCTCCGCGATGTAGCGTGCCAACGGGGCCGGGACACCAAACCGCAGCCGGTCCCAGTTGCCCAGGGCCTCGCGTTCCAGCAGCTCACCCACACCGTCCACGTGCCCCTGCACCACGTGGCCGTCCAGCCGTCCCCCCGCTGGAACACAGCGTTCAAGGTTCACGGTGTCCCCCGGGGCCAACCCGCCGATGGTGGTCCGGACGAGGGTTTCACCCATGACATCAACGCTGAAGTCCTGCCCGTCAATTTGTGTGGCGGTCAGGCACACTCCGTTGACGGCGATGGAACCACCCAAGGCCAAGCCATCGGTGGTGGTGGGTGCTTTCAGCCGCAGCGTGGCGCTGGCGTCGCCGTCATGCTCAATGCCCAGCACGGTGCCTTGTTCTGCAACGATTCCCGTAAACATCAGTGTCCTCCTGTGACATGTTCCGCAGCTTCACCGCGCGGAACCAAACTCTTGTGTGGAACCAAATTCTTGATATTGACGGCGGCGCCGCTGGGCGACCGCAGGTGCAACCGAAGGTCGTTGCCGAGCATCCGGACCGCTCCGCCACCGGCGTCGTCCCAGGACCAGTGCTGGGCGTCCGCCAGCGTGGTGATTCCGAGGTCGTGCAGGGCGGGAGTTCCGGATCCCAGCAACGTCGGAGCCATGTAGACGATCAGCTCGTCCACGAGATGCGCGCCAAGGAATGTGCTCAGGATGGACGAGCCGCCTTCCACCATGACGTGCCTGACTCCCTGGTCGAACAGCATGCCCAAAGCCTCTGCCGGATCCCGTGTTGGCAGGTGCACAAAGCGCCCGTCGGTCCCCCGGACTGCCGCATCCTCAGGGACCTCCCGTAAACCCATTACGGCGCGGACCGGCTGCCGGTTGGAGAGTTCTCCCTCCGCGTCCCTCGCAGTCAGCCTGGGGTTGTCGATCAGGACCGTCCCCGTGCCCACCAGGATGGCGTCGATGAGTCCCCGCAGCCCATGGTTGTCAGCGAGCGACTCCGGACTGGAAATCCATTGACTAGTGCCGTCCTCGGCCGCAATGCGGCTGTCCAACGTCTGGGCGATGTGCAAGGTGACGAAGGGGCGCTTGGCGGCAACGGCGTCGAACCAATCGCGGTTGAGGTCGAACGCCCGCTCCAGGGCCAGCCCGGACCGGACCTCCACGCCGGCCGAACGGAGCGTACGGGCACCGCCCGCAGCGGGGTCGTGGGGATCGTCGACGGCGTAAATCACCTTTGAGATTCCCGCCGCCATGATTGCCTGCGCACAGGGTCCCGTGCGGCCCACATGGTTGCACGGTTCCAGGGTCACCACCATGGTTGTTCCCACGGTGTCGATGCCTTGCTTGCGGGCTTCGGAGATCGCGTCTGCTTCGGCATGGGCCGTGCCGGCACCCCGATGGTATCCCGTCGCCAATTGCTGGCCCTCGGGACTGAGGATGACTGCCCCAACCAACGGGTTGGCTCCGCGGGGACCGGCAAGGGCTGCGGCGAGTGCGGCATCCATGGCCGCGCGCTCCGCCGGAGTGTAGAGGGCTGTATCGGCCGTCATCGTGCAACTCCCGCCGGTTGTGCAAGGTCCGGTGTGCCGGCATCACGACCGGTACGTTCGCGCTTTTCGGCCCGCCACCAGACGAAAAATCCGGTGAGGGTGAAGAAGCCGTAGAACAGGTACATGACCGCGCTGGCGTAGTAGCCGGCGCTGAACAGCAACGGCACACCTACAATGTCCACGGCAACCCAGATCAGCCAGAACTCAGTCCATCCACGGGCCATTCCGTACGTCGCCAGAAGTGACCCCATGAAGGTCCAGGCGTCGGCCCAGACCGGCGGGTAGGAACCGAGGGCATCAAACAAGGGCGTCAGCGCTGCCGTGCCGGCCGCCATGGCGCCAACCAGAGCGATGCGGACCTTGTTGCTGGCCCAGCCAGGCACAATGGCGCGCCCTTGGCTGCTCGATTGACGGCCTTGCTGCCACCGGTACCAGCCGTAAATGGCGACGGCGATGAACATCACCTGCCGTGCCGCCTGCCCCCACAGGGTAGCCGGCGCAGCTGCACCAAAGACGTTACCCAGAAAGACCGTGAGCAGGAGGATGTTGCCGATTATGCCGATCGGCCAAGCCCAGACTTTGCGGCGCATACCGCCGAGGGCGCTGAGGAGCCCAAAAATGTTTCCAAGCACTTCGCGTAAGACAAGAGCAGATCCTCCAACGGGGATCTGTGCTTCGAAGAGCCATCGCAGAAAGTCCATGCCGTTCCTTCCCAGTAAGCCGCGATGACTCCGGGGGTGTACGACAGCGCAATGCCGGGCGTCGCTAAAGGAACGCCCACGGCATGACTGTACGTGCTTCTCCCATCCAGACTTTAACTGTCGGTACCGGAATTTCACCAGTTCAACCGTCTGCCATCGAAGGTCCAATCACTTGGAATCCGATGGCTCGCGGGTCGCGGACTATAACCGCCGGTTCGGACTTACACCGACCCCGGAGCACGTATGTGTGTTGTTATTCTGCCACAACTACCAAGATGGCCGGGCTATTCCCAGCCATCTTCGTAACATGTGGTGACGGTCGTCAGGCGAACGTCGCCGTCACAGCCTGGCCTGCTGCACGGAGCCGATCGATCGCCGCTGCGGGATCCTGGTGCCCATAGACCGCCGAGCCTGCCACGAACACATTGGCACCGGCTTCTGCGGCCCTGATGATGGTTTCCTCAGTAATTCCCCCATCCACTTGGATGGCCACGCCGATGCCGGAGCCCTCTACCGCAGCCCGCGCACGTCGGATTTTGGGCAGGGTGATGTCCAGGAAGGACTGCCCACCAAATCCGGGCTCCACCGTCATGATCAACAGCATGTCCAATTCGCTGAGCATGTCCAGGTAGGGCTCAACCGGCGTAGCCGGACGAAGGGCCATTCCAGCTTTGGATCCCCGCGCACGCAGTTCGCGTGCCAGCTTGACGGGGGCCATGGCGGCTTCCACATGGAACGTCACCGAAGCAACGCCTGCGTCCGCGTAGGCAGGCGCCCAACGGTCGGCGTCGGAAATCATCAGGTGGGCGTCCAACGGTACCGGACTGACCGCCTGGATCCGCTGCACCACCGGCAGGCCCAGCGTCAGGTTGGGGACAAAGTGGTTGTCCATGACGTCGACGTGAACGGCATCGGCATTGCTGATCCGCTGCAGTTCCGCCTCAAGGTTGACGAAATCGGCAGACAGGATGCTCGGATTGATACAGCACTGAGACAAAGCAGCCCCTCTGGGTCGGTGGAAATGGAAAGCCGGGTTCCGGCAGTTACGGCTTTTTACGGATGATGGCCATGAACATGGCATCGGTCTGGTGGACGTGCGGCCACAACTGGGCTGTTTGTTCGTGCCCTGCGCCCAAGCGCCCGGTGAGGCTGACATCGTCAAGAGCCTGCCCGGCGTCGAGCAGTTCCAGGTCCTCACGCTTGGCCATGACGTCGCTGACAACCGCGGTGGTTTCGGCCGGGTGCGGCGAGCATGTCACATAGGCAACCACGCCGCCGGGCTTTACTGCATCAATTGCAGACTTCAAGAGGTCACGTTGCAACGGACCGAGGTCGCCAATGTCCTTGGGTGAGCGCCGCCACCGCGATTCGGGGCGCCTGCGCAACGCTCCCAGCCCGCTGCAGGGAACATCAACCAACACGCGGTCGAAAGCTTCCGCCTGCTCCGAACCAACGTCGCGTCCATCACCCGTCCGTACCGACCATGTGTCCTCCGGAACAGCCGACAGTGCCTGCTGAACGAGCTTCGCCCTGTGCGGCGCGGGCTCATTGGCCAACAACGTAGCGCCGTCCCTGTGCGCCAGGGCAGCCAGAAGAGCGGCCTTGCCTCCCGGACCTGCGCATAAGTCCAACCAGCGTTCACTTCCGGAGGAGGCGCCCAGGTCCACGCCGGCCAAGGCCCGGGCAACCAGCTGGGATCCGACATCCTGCACGCGGGTGGTTCCGCGACGAACTGTTTCCAGGCGGCCGAGGTCTCCACCGGCGGACAATGCCGAATCTTCGACCAGTTCGCCTGCCGTGGCCCCATTGTCGAAAGCCTCGTCCAGGCTTCCCAAACCCGGCAGCGCCACCAGATTGACCACGGGCGCGGCGTTGTCCGCCTCCAGCAGGTCATCAATTTCCGACTTCGGACGTCCGTGGTTGACAAGCGATTGGCGCAATGCGCGGACAATCCATTCAGGGTGGGCATGCCGGAGCGAGGCAATCCGGGTTTCATCGGTTTCGTCGGCCAGCAGGATGTCCAGCCACTCGCCCATGCTGTGGGCAGTGACCTTGCGCAGGACTGCGTTGATCAGGGCTGACGGACCTGCGCCGATGACGGCACGCGCCAAGCCAACGGTCTGGTCCAACGCTGCATGCGCAGGAACACGCATTGAGAGCAACTGATGGGCGCCAATCCGCAGGGCATCCAGGATTGCAGGGTCCAACTGCTCGAGGGGGCGGTCCACGCAGCGGGCGAGAATAGCGTCATAGGTGCCTTGACCGCGCAAAGCGCCGTAGCTCAGCTCCGTGGCGAAGCCGGCATCCCGGCGATCCAAGCGGTGTTCCCGGATGCGGGCTGGGAGCACCAGGTTGGCGTAGGCATCCTCGGAAGCAACAGCACGGAGCACTTCGAAGGCCACAAGGCGGGCCGGGTCAGCGCGGCGGGTGCGCTGCGAGGGAGCATTGTTCGTGAAGCCCCGCTGAGGGCCACGGTTTCGCTCCCTGCCTTGGGCGTCACGCCGGCTTTCGCCACGTGCTCCCCGGTTGCCTTGTCCGGCGCCGTCCCGGTTCCCGCTGTTGTTGGGGCCTCGCCGGCCGGACTCACTCATTCGAATACCACTCTCTCGGGTGCTGCCAAGCCGCGGGCCCAGTCAGCCGACGACATCATTTTCTTACCTGCCGGCTGGATCCTGCCGAGCTCAACGGCGTGGGATCCGGTACCCACCAGAACAGACTTGCCCTCCACCCTGATGGTGCCCGGAGCCAGGTCCTTAATCTCAGGACGGAGTGCCAGTGGTTCAAGTTTGATTCGCTGGCCTTCCAGCGTTGTCCATGCCCCCGGCTCAGGTGTCACACCACGAGCCCGGCGGCTGACGGCAAGGGCCGGCAGCTGCCAGTCAAGGCGGCCGTCCTCCAGCATCAATTTGGGAGCGAGGGAGACTTCTCCGGTTTGGGGTTGCGGGGCAGCCTGACCGGCGTCGATCGCGGAAAGCGTCTGGCTGAGAAGCACGGCTCCGCTGATGGAGAGGCGCTCGAGGAGGTCCCCGGAGGTGTCATCCGGCCGCACAGCTTCAGTGAGGGTACCGAACACGGGGCCGGTATCGAGGCCTTCTTCGAGCTGGAACGTCACGGCACCAGTGATTTCGTCCCCCGCGATGATTGATCGCTGGACGGGGGCAGCGCCCCGCCAAGCAGGGAGGAGCGAGAAATGCAGATTGACCCACCCATGCCTCGGAACTCCCAAGGCTGCCTTCGGAACAATTCCACCGTAGGCAACAATGGCAGCGACATCCGGGGCGAAGTCCGAGATCCGGGCGGTGGTTTCCGCATCGACCTTGGCCGCGCGGATGACGTCGATACCCAGTTCCATCGCCCGCGCTGCGACGGGCGAAGGTGTCAGTACACGCTTCCTGCCTACCGGCGCGTCCGGGCGCGTCAGGACCGCGACGACGTCGAATCCCGCCTTAACCAGAGCGTCCAACGATGGGACGGCCACGGCGGGGGTTCCTGCGAAAAGGACCCTCACTCGGGTGCCCCGAAACTGCCGCCACCAAAACTCGATCCCGCGCTGGCGGCGCGCTGGGACGTGGTCTTCTCCGTAATGGCGTGGTAGTTGGCGTTCCGGATGGCGCGGAGAGCTGCCTTGCGGTCATCCCCTTCCAACCTGTCCGTGTACAAGATGCCGTCAAGGTGGTCCGTTTCGTGCTGGAAACACCGGGCAAGCATGCCCTCTGCTTCCACCGAGACCGGGTTGCCGTTCATATCAACACCGGTGGCCCTGGTTGTCCGGAAACGGCGGACCGGGAAGCCCAGGCCGGGGATCGAGAGGCAACCCTCTACTTCGTCGGGCTGGAAGTCATCGCTGTTCTCCAGGACAGGGTTGATGATGTGGCCTTCCACTCCCCCAATGCGGTAGGTAAAAACACGCTGGCTGACGCCGATCTGAGGTGCAGCGAGGCCCGCACCTTCCACGTCCTCCATGGTTTCAGTCATGTCAGCTACCAGCTTGGCGAGCTCCGGACCGAAATCGGTGACAGGGTCCGCTACGGTGCGCAACACCGGATCCCCGATGATTCGGATACTCAAAATTGCCATGTGCTGTCAGTCCTCACTATCGTCAAACCCGGCTCCGGGTGTTGCGGAGCCTAAGCCAGTTTAGTTGAGGTCAATCACCGCTGGCGCTGTTTGCCGCTCCGGCGCCAACCGCTGCGAACACCGGCGGAGCAATGGGCAACAGCGCTTGTCCCGCAGCAGAGACGTCTGCCGACATTTCCCAGACGCGCCGAAGCGCGCAGAACTTCCACCAATGGTGCTTGAGGATTTCCGGGTTGGCCCGCATCGGCCGGACTTCGGTCTCTCCGATGGCTACAGCGAGCAGCATGGGGTTGTCTCCGTATTTCCATGGCTCCCATACTCCGGCAACGGGATCGACCAGGCTTTCCTCCGCCTTCATTCCGGCCGCGAGTTGCATGACCACTTTGTCATCCAGGGACTTGACCGTTCCATCCCGCGTAGTGCCTTTGGTCTTGTAGTCGATCAGGCAGATACGCCCATTGATCCGGGCTACAAGGTCAAGTGTCCCGGCGTAGCCCACAGTCTTGTTCCACACGGTGATCTCCGGGGCCAAGGGCTCCACCCGGTACAGCTCCCACCATTCATCGAAACGGGCGGCAAACGCCTCCTCACCACGGGCTGCGAGGTCGTCCCGGCATTCCTGCATGCGGTGTGGACGCCCCAGAGCACGTAAGGCAACCTGCTCGCAGTACGTGTGCACGCGGTCGCCTCGTGCTGCTGCCGCGTCCCTATACACCTCAGCAGCTTTGGCCGCCTTGTTAATCGCTTGGCGGGTTTTGGCCGGGCTGCCAAGAATCGCCGGAAGCTCCGGGTCCGCAGCGAGACTGCTCGCACCCATGTAGCTGAACCAACCGTCCAGCGAGTGGGCCTGTTGTCCGATCACCGTGGTGATGGAGGGAACCGAAAATTGCTCCGTGGTAGAGCGGGCATACATCCGGCCGTAGTCAGTAGCGTGGGCAAGCAGTGGAGCAGTCATATAAAGACTGTGTCATACAGGGCCGACAGAATTCTCCGGCGGGAAGATCATTGCGAGTTGCTCCGGCGGCAGCCGGGCCAGCTTCGCCGCAAGGATGGGAGCCGTCTCCGCCAGTTCCGAAGTGGACAGCCCAGGGTCAGGAGGGGTCCAGGGCACATCAGGTTCATCCTCAGCACGCATGTTGACAAAGTGCTCCGATGAAGCGTTTCGTGACGCGAAATACCCATCGGTGTTGGCGATTGCCGTGCAATTACTGCCCCGTCAAGCGCGACGCCGCCGTCAGCACCAAGGACTGGAGTGCTTACACCAGGCAAAAAGCGGACGTGGTGGCTGCGATCCTCAAAAGCGCAGGAGAACCCGACTAGCACTAACCAGCGTCCGGTATGGGATCCTTCATCGGCGCCTTGGCCTCGAACCGAATCCCCCATGTGAGAGAGGCAAAGATCAATGAAGATCGGCAACTTCGTTCCTGCGCGGGTTGAGCTGCAGGAATCCCAGGTTGGCCGCCGGCAGGTACTGATAAGCCTCGGGAGCGCAGTTCTCGTCGCCACGGTGAGTGCGTGCGCATTGTTGGAGCTCCCCGACGAGGTAGAGCCTTCTGACATTATTGGCGAGTGGACATCGAAGCCGAAGAACGGCCACACCACACTTTTGAAGCTCTGCGCTGACGGTATCTTTGAGTGGCCTGGTGTGACTGAGGGAACCTTCGGGGATGGGACCTCTTCAGAGAAGCTCGACTGGGAAAGGTTAGTGACCTATTCCGGCCAATGGTCGATCAAAAAGGACCTCGTCAGCAAAAAGTTCACGAACGTCAGGCTCCGGCCTGAGACATCACAGGACTTGGCAATCTTTCCCTTGTCTGTCTGGAAACGTGGCTCAGATCAGTTCCTCACCTATACGCTAGGCGATCCGGACGGGGGCGACAGGTTCGAATTCCATAACCGCTAAGCCCCGGTTCGGGAAGAACTCAACCGGCGCGGATGTAGCCTGCCTGTTCCACGGTGCGGACTAAATTCAGCGCCCTGATCACAGCTTTCGCTGAGCGTGGCGATGAACTTCATGGCATTGCAGCCGGAGCCACCGCTTACCTGATCAATCCCTTCCGCCCCGCCAACTACGTGAACTCGCGCTGCAACTGAGCCCTCAACAACTCACGCCCCCGGAACCATAAACAAGCCCTGAAAAGACAATTAGCAATCCAGTCGGCGCGCGCTGTCTTGCGGCACAGATATGGAAGGCTGCACGTATGGACAGGATGAACCGCACAGCGCTCCACCACGCAGCCCTGGAAAACGATGTTGCCGCCGTAGAGCAACTTCTTGCTGACGGCGCTTCTCCCGACGCCCAGGACAAAGCCGGATTCACGCCCCTACATTTTGCGGCGCAGGAATACTCAGTAAAAGCATCTGCCGCTTTGCTTGGTGCCGGCGCCACCGTTGATCTTCAAAACGGCTGGGGCAACACCGCGCTCTTTACAGCCGTCTTCAATTCAAACGGCCGTGGCGAACTGATCAAACTCCTGCGTTCGCACGGCGCTGATCCGCTCTGTGTCAACGGAAGCGGCCAGACGCCCGTGGGGCTGGCGCGGCTGATCGGCAATTACGACGTCGCGCAGTACTTCACCGACGTACCTGAGTAACCTGCGCTATCCAAGACTTATCCTGATGCCATGGATAGAGTGCTGCTCGATCAGGTGATCATGACGGACTACGGCCAGTTCGACCTCATCTGGGCTGACGAGGGCGGCTTCGACGGCATCTTTGAACGCTGCTTTGAGGGCCAGGTCAACGGCCTGGTCGGGGCTGCAGCTCCCAATGGGGTCTATATCAACCTCGGACGACGGTCTGGCGGTTCTGACATGTGCATCGTTCTCCTTGATAAGCGGCCAGCTACGGAACCCGATAGCGCATGGGAAGACATCGTAGAGGTATCCTTCGCACTCCCCCCAGGACACGATCTGCGTTGGGCCTCGTGGGCGGATGAGACGAAGGGGGAACTAGCTAACGTGCCGCCCGGGAGCTACCGGCTGCGGGTCAGTGCGAAGGGCCGCGACGAAGGCCATGATGGAGAATTCTCCGAAGAAGTCGTCGATCATTACCTGCTGGAGATGTGGCCAGCTACGCCGAAACCCGACGCCATCGTGCGCTCAAAGAGCCAGAGCGCCGAGTACTGGCACAAGACGTGGGGAAGCCGCCGCTAGGCGCAGCATCGCTTCAAGACTGTTCGTCTGGCCATCACTCCGGAAGTTCGCCGGCGGCGATCCGCTCTGCAGTGACCCTGTACGCCTCAGCGATGTAGCTTTCCACATCGGTGGCAGCAATGCGCCAGACGTTCCAGCGATGTGGTCGGGTTCAACGCAGTTCATCAGAACCTCGACAACGCAGCGATGACAACGGCTGTCGGGCACTCCATGGGTTCCCTCGGGGTCATGGAGGCGGCAAAAACCGGGCTGCCTGTCGATAACCTCGTTCTCGTCGGTGACGTTGGTGCCCCTGATAACGTGACTTCCGTGAACGATCTCCATCTGAACCCCGGAGGAACTGTTTACCGGGGAAGCTACGACTGGGACCACGTAGCCGAGGTCGGGCATGGAGTCGGCTGGCAGCGTAAAAGCACCGACGACTCCGGATTCGGCGCTGTCACCTTTGGCACGGACGGCACCACAGGACCGGATGGTGCCAAAGACCTGCCAACGAAAACCCACGACGGGCAAACCGGTGGCAAGGACGGCATCTACGGTTACTTCGACAAGTCAACAGAGTCTAGCTACAACCAGGCCAGGATCGCCCGCGGCTTGAATGACCAGCTCACGAATGCGAAACGATGACATCCACACGTAGCCGCCGATACTGGCATATGCTTCCCGCCGCGGCGATCCTTTTACTCACCCTTGCAGGGTGCGGGACAACGCCAAGCACCAACCCACCTACCAGCACCGCGGAGCAGCTCATGGACCCGGAAGAAGCCCGAACAGAGTACCTTGACCTCTTCAACAAGATTCAAGCTCTCGCCCCCGGCGACTGGACGAAAGTCACACCAGACAAAGCAGGGTGGGTCTGTGATCGTCCCCTCGGCACGGAAGGCACCCAGGTCTCCTTCGATACCAGTCGGAGTCCACTGAGCCGGGAAGAGATGGATGTTCTCCACGACAAGGTCAAGGCCTTGTTCGAGGCCACCGGGTTTAATCTCAGGCAGGAAATCGATGATGGCCCGAACTTTGCCCGACACACCGTGGTCCTCGGGCCCGACAAGTTCTCTATGGGCTTCGGTACCGGCAAGTACGGCATCACCCTCAGCGGGAACACCCGCTGCTTTGCCGACCCGGAAGGTAAATTTCGCTAGGAATCCCCAGGCGGACGATCAATTCACGAATGCGACACGATGACCACCATGTCTTCGCGAAGATTTCTCATCCAAGGCCTTGTCGTTGCCATCCTCACTGCCCTCACTGGCTGTGTAACAACGCCGAGCACCACCCCACCTACCAGCGCCGCGGAGCAGACTATGGGACCAGAACAAGCCCGCACGGAATACCTCAACATCTTCACACAAATTTGAAGCTCTCGCCCCGGGCGATTGGACGAAAATTTCACCCGATAAACCCGGTATGGCGTGCCCCCTCCCGGACGGGACCGAGGGCACTCGGTTCAATTACGACAGTACGCAGGGCGCGATCTCAGAAGATCAGGCTGAAGCGATACATAAGTCGGTAAAGGAAGTCTTTGAAAGCAATGGGCTAAGAGTTGTTCAAACCCAGCCTTCGGGGGCGAACCGAGACCAGACGACCACTGGCTTTGGCGATGGCAAGTTCTCCATGCAGCTTGGAACGAGCAGCTTGGGCACCACGCTCGGCGGCAACACTCGATGCGCTCGGGATCCCGAGGGCAAATTCCGGTAGCAAGCAGTGATCAGCAAAGTCCGTAGGTACTGGCCTGTCCTATCCACCAGCGCCGTCCTGCTGCTGCTCGTGTCCGGATGCGCCCCCGCGTCTCCGGGTAGGAGTGCTGTTACAGCCCCATCACCCTCTCAAACCGCAGCGAGCAACATGCTTCCCGATGACGGGAAGGGCGTCACCACGACCCCGGAAGCAGCCAGACCGGAGTTCTTCGGACTCCTCGATGAGATTCAGGCCTTGAAACCAGGAGACTGGGTGAACGAGGACATTCCGGCAGGTGGCTACTGCAACTTCCAGGGAAGGCTGCAGCAGCAGCCTCACAACGCTGGGAAACGGCAGACGCCCCACTGAAAGGGACGGCTCAACAGCCCCTTGAAGAGTTCCTTTCGGGAGAGTTGAACGACTACATTCGGCTCCAACTCCTCGCCGGGATAGAGCAGCTAAAGAGCGGAAGACGCTACTACGAGTACAACACCTTCAACATACTGCTCGACGCTGACAGGTCTACTGTGACCGTTGAGGACGAACCCGACGTGCATCGGGAAAGCACGCTGTCTTTCGCCGACTTTCAGGTGCTTCTCCGCTCATCCACTGGGCTACAACTCTAAATGCCAACAACGTGGCCGGAATCCCGGGCCCAGCGCGCCGTCCTCAGAAGTGAACGCAGCGAAGCCCCACTACTAGGCACCATTGAAGACCCGCACCTTCGGACTCAACCGGAACTAACGGACCACCCCTCTGTAAGAGGCATGCTGGTCGCATCGGTCGCGTGCTCTGCCCTGCTGGTTGATTGCCATTTATTGACACCAGGACAAGAGGGGGGAATGCGATCAACCGTGGCAATTACTGAAACCGAGACACCTTGGTGGTGGGACTGGGTAGTACTGGTGTGGTGTCCCCGTGGTACTTGGGACAGTAGGTAGCCATCATCCTGCCGAGCAGGATTCATGGACCTCGTTCGCGAGTCCCACGCAGGTACCACGGAGTGGAGGAAAATGCCTCAGAAACCCAAAAGCCCCCGGAATTCCGGGGGCTTCTCTTGGTGGGCGATACTGGGTTCGAACCAGTGACCTCTTCGGTGTGAACGAAGCGCGCTACCACTGCGCCAATCGCCCGGGTGCATAGAAAACACTAACCGACCACGGCCTGATTGCAAAACCGATCAGCGCCTTCATTGACAACCGAACTACAGCGGTGGAATTACATGGGTGAAACTCAGGGGATTCCGCGCAGATTCAAGGATCCAGCCACCTGCGAAACCAAATCCCCACCCTCGATTTGGAGTTTGCAACAACCTCCTATAGAGTTTTTACTCGTCGGAAAGCGACGGAAAGCCTGAAGGGTTGTCCGTCAAAACGACACTGCGGACGTAGCTCAGCTGGTAGAGCACCACCTTGCCAAGGTGGATGTCGCGAGTTCGAATCTCGTCGTCCGCTCGCAAGGCACTGTCAAAGCAGGAATTCCCCGGAATTCGGCTTACACGGTGGGTTGGCCGAGAGGCGAGGCAGCGGCCTGCAAAGCCGTATACACGGGTTCGAATCCCGTACCCACCTCGGTGAAAACCATGTCTTCCAGCAGTTGGCTGGATGCATGGGCGATTGGCGCAGCGGTAGCGCGCTTCCCTGACACGGAAGAGGTCACTGGTTCGATCCCAGTATCGCCCACCAGAACAAGGCAACTTGTTTGTTGTTGACGGCCAGGCATCAGCCCGGCAGACAACATGTGCGGACGTAGCTCAGCTGGTAGAGCACCACCTTGCCAAGGTGGATGTCGCGAGTTCGAATCTCGTCGTCCGCTCTCCTACTCGATAGGACCCGGAAACGGGCGATTGGCGCAGCGGTAGCGCGCTTCCCTGACACGGAAGAGGTCACTGGTTCGATCCCAGTATCGCCCACCAGAACAAGGCAACTTGTTTGTTGTTGACGGCCAGGCATCAGCCCGGCAGACAACATGTGCGGACGTAGCTCAGCTGGTAGAGCACCACCTTGCCAAGGTGGATGTCGCGAGTTCGAATCTCGTCGTCCGCTCCAAAAAGAAAAGCAGCTCCCCGGAGCTGCTTTTTTTGTGCCCAACTTCAGCAAATAATCGATTCATTACTTGAAGTAACCGATACCCCTCAGAAGAAGTCGCTTTATCTAATGTGATTAGGCTCGCATAATGTACTGCGAGCTCATCACCGTTCCACGCCAACTGGCAGGAGTACCCCCATGAATCAACAGACGGCTTCCAAGTCCGTCCTGAGGCGCAAGCCGATCGACGACATTGAGGAAGAAAACAAGCACAGCGGACTATTCAAAAGTCTGGGCCTCTGGCAGCTGACGGCCATCGGCGTCGGCGGAATTATCGGCGTCGGGATCTTCTCCCTCGCCGGCCTTGTAGCCCACGGGAGCGAGGGAACTCCGGGCGTAGGCCCCGCAGTTCTGATTTCCTTCCTGATCGCCGGCTTGGCATCCGGCGCCGCCGCGCTGTCCTACGCCGAATTCGCTGGAATGATCCCCCGCGCCGGCTCGGCTTACACCTACGGCTACGTGGCCCTCGGCGAGATCATTGGCTGGTTCATCGGCTGGGATCTGCTGCTGGAATACATCGCGATCGTGGCTGTGGTGGCCATCGGCATCTCCGGTTACTTCGATGCGTTCCTCTCCGGCATCGGAATCCACATGCCAACGTGGATGACGTCCACTGCCGACGAGGGCAAGGGCGGCATCATCAACCTCCCGGCGATCCTGGTCTGCCTGTTGGTCACGTGGATCCTGAGCCGTGGAACCAAGGCCTTTGGCCGGTTCGAACTGGTAGCGGTGGCCATTAAGGTCATCCTGATCCTGTTCATCATCGGACTCGGTATTTTCTACGTCAACGCCGAGAACTACAACCCGTTCATGCCCAGCGGCTTCGGTCCGGTTATCGCCGGCGCCGCAACCGTCTTCTTCGCAGTCTTCGGCTATGACGCCATGAGCACAGCGGCCGAAGAGGCGAAGGACGGCAAGAAGCACATGCCCAAGGCCATTATCTTGTCCTTGATCATCGCCATGCTTTTGTACGTAGCTGCCACGCTGGTCCTGACCGGTATGCAGAACTACAAGGACATCAACCCCACGGCCGGCTTCGCGTCGGCGTTCCAGGGGGTTGGACTGCCCGTCATTGCCACCATCATCTCGGTGTTCGCGGTGCTTTCCATCCTGACCGTCATGCTGACCTTCCTGTTGGGCGTCACGCGCGTGTGGTTCTCCATGAGCCGCGACGGCCTGCTGCCCGGTTGGTTCGCCAAGACGGACCGGCACGGCACGCCACAGCGCGTGACGTGGATCGCCGGCGTTGCTTCGGCCTTCCTCGCCGGCGTTTTCCCCATCAAGGAAGTAGCCGACCTCACCAACATCGGCATCCTGGCCGCCTTCGTGGTGGTCTGCGTTTCAGTAATTGTTTTCCGATACACCAAGCCAAATGCTCCGAGGACGTTCCGGTTGCCGCTCATGCCGATCGTCCCTGCCTTCGGCGTCCTGGCCTCCGCGTTCCTGATGTTCCAACTGCATTGGGAGACCTGGGCCCGGTTTGGAGTGTGGCTGGTCATCGGCCTGGTGATCTACTTCGCGTACGGTCGCAGGCACTCACTGATGAACCCGGACAGCCCGCGCCACAAGGTGGAAAGTAAGCCATTGGCGTAGTTTGTCCACAGCGTCGTCCGCAACCCTTGGCACCCCTGTCAAGTGGTGTTAGGGTCGGACGCGGAGGAGCGAACTGGCTCCGCGATGGAAGGGAGGTGCCCGTGGGTTTAATTGACGACCTGAAGGGCAAGGCTCAGGGTCTCATTCAAGGCAACGAAGAAGCCATCAAGAATGGCATCGAAAAGGCCGGGGATTTTGTGGACAATAAGACGGGCGGCAAGTATGCCGGCCACGTCGACAAGGTCCAGAATGCCGCTTCCGACTTCGTGGCCAAGAACGACGGAAAGCCTGGACAGGCTCCCGTCACGGATGAGCCGAAGCAGCCGTAGCTGCCTGAGCCGCCGTACCAGATACGTCAAGGGGGCACCGGTCCCGCCGAGAGGCGCCACCGGTGCCCTTGGCGTTTAACCGACAGGGCGTCCGCCCGCTGTTCGGGTACGTTGGACTTCATGCGTTCTGTCTCCCCGCCCACCACTCATAACCATGTCAGCCGGGACACACTGGGCCCGCCGATCACCGCCGGCATTGTGACAGCGTTGGTTGGCTTTACTTCATCGTTCGCAGTAGTCCTGGCAGGTCTTCAAGCTGTGGGGGCCAATCAGGCCCAGGCATCCAGCGGTTTACTGGCACTCACCCTGACCTTCGGCCTCGGGATCCTGTGGCTGTCCTGGCGGTCCAGGATGCCGGTCACGCTCGCGTGGTCAACACCCGGGGCAGCGCTGCTCGCCTCCGCTGGAACGGTCGACGGCGGCTGGCCGGCTGCCGTGGGCGCGTTCCTGATGGTCGGGGTACTGATCGTCCTGACGGGATTGTTGCCGGTGTTGGGGCGCCTCATGGCCAGGATCCCTACTGCGCTGGCGCAAGCCATGCTTGCCGGGGTCCTGCTTCCCCTGTGCCTGGCGCCCTTCAAGTCGTTGGGCTCGGCACCGCTCCTCGTTGCTCCGGTGATCTTGTGCTGGGTTGTGCTGATGAAGTTCGCACCGCGTTGGTCTGTCCCAGCATCGTTGCTGGTTGCCCTCGCCGTCATCGGGATCCACATAGTCTCCAACGGAGTCCAGGTACCCCTTCACAGCCTCGTGCCAAGGCTTGAGTGGACAACTCCGGCCTTCTCCCTGGAGGCTGCCGTAGGGCTGGCATTACCCTTGTTCATCGTCACCATGGCATCGCAAAACATTCCAGGCGTCGCAGTCCTGAAGTCGTTCGGGTACACCACTCCATGGCGCCCCTCGATGCTGGTCACCGGCGCGGGCACTCTTGCCGGTGCACCCTTCGGCGGACACGCGATAAACCTCGCGGCGCTCAGCGCAGCGCTGGCGGCGGGAGAGGAAGCAGGCAAGGACCATGGCAGGCGTTGGATCGCAGCGTTCGTTTCCGGACTGGCCTACCTTGTCCTGGCCGCGGCGTCCGCGGCGCTGGTGACGTTGGTGGCCGCAGCCCCGCCAGGACTCCTGGAAGCCGTCGCCGGCCTGGCACTCCTGGGGACTCTGGCCGCCTCCATTTCCTCAGCGCTGGCTGTAGCGGAGGAACGCATTCCGGCTTGCATCACTTTCCTGTTGGCAGCGTCAGGCCTCAGCTTTGCCGGGGTTGGCGCTGCGTTCTGGGCGCTGGCCGGAGGCATCCTGGTGCGCTGGATGCTCAAGAGCCGCGAGCCTGTTCAGAAAGCGTGAATCAGGCGGGTTCGTGGTTTTGCGCCTCACGGGCAAGGGCGGTCAGCCGGGAGACAGCCCGGAAGTACTTCTTGGTGTAACCGCCGGTCATCATCTCTTCGGTAAAGAGTTTGTCGAAGGGGACGCCGCTGGCCAGGATGGGCACATCTTTGTCATAAAGCCTGTCCGCCAGCACTACGAAGCGAAGGGCTACTGCCTGCTCCGTGATGGTTTCGACGTCGCTCCACACCACGGCTTCAACGCCGGAGATGAGTTGACGGTAACGGCTGGGGTGAACCGCAGCCAGGTGATTGACCAGCGTGCGGAAGTCATCCACCGCCACGGTCCTGCCGGCGAATTCGGCCTTCATACGGTGTTTGAGCTCTTCGGTCTTCAGCGGCGCCGGAGCAGCGGGCAATCCACGGTGCCGGAAGTCCTCGCCGTCGATCCTGACAACATCGAACTGGTCCGCGAGAACCTGGATCTCGCGTTGGAAATCGACGGCGGCAAAGCGGCCCTCGCCCAGCGAGCCGGGCAGGGTGTTGGACGTGGCCGCGAGCTTGACGCCGGCGTCGGCCAGTTCACGCATCAGGCGGGACATCAACACGGTATCGCCGGGGTCATCCAGTTCAAATTCGTCGATGCAGACCAGCTTGTAGCTGCTCAGCGCCTCCACGGTCTTGCGGAATGAAAGCGCACCCACCAGGTTGGTGTATTCAACGAACGTACCGAAGGCCTTGGGTCCGGGCGACCTGTGCCACAACGAGGCCAGGAGGTGGGTCTTGCCGACGCCAAAGCCGCCGTCAAGGTAGATTCCTGCTCTGGTGGCCGGCGCCTTCTTGGCGAAGAGCTTCTTGAACAAGCCGCCGTTGTCTTCGGATGCCACTCCGTCGGCGAAGGCCGAGAGGAGCTTCACGGCATTGGCCTGGCTCGGCTGCGAGGGGTCGGGACGGTAGCTGTCGAACGATACCTCTCCGAATCGCGGAGAGGGGTAGAAACCCTTCAGGAGCTCCTCCACGGAGACTGCCGGCGTGCGGGCAGCCAGTTGCTCGATCTGTACCACGGTGGTCCGTTCCTTCGGTATTAGGTCCCCAGCAAGAATACCGGCTTCCGGCGGCCCCGGCGGGACACGTGACCAAGCCCATGTTTCACCGTGTGACCGCAGGGAAGCATTCCTGTCGCCCCGTGGTTAGTGTTGGAAGCAGCCGGGCCGGCACCTGCACCACTCCCCACGGCCAGGCTTCCGTCCGTTGTCAGTGAAAGGCCATCACCATGTCCTACCCCGTTGAACAGAACGAAAAGTTCGCGTCGTACGCGAACCCCGAACGCCTTGTTTCCACCGAATGGCTCGCATCCGCGCTTGCCGACGGCGCTGTTGCCGACGGCAAACTGGTAGTGGTTGAGTCCGATGAGGACGTCCTCCTGTACGAGACCGGCCACATCCCAGGAGCCGTAAAGATCGACTGGCACACCGATTTGAACGATGAGGTCACCCGCGACTACGTCGACGGCGCTGCTTTCGCTGCCCTCGCATCATCAAAGGGAATCTCCCGCGACAGCACGGTTGTCATTTACGGCGACAAGTCCAACTGGTGGGCTGCCTACGCCCTCTGGGTTTTCACTCTCTTCGGCCACGAAGACGTCCGCCTCCTGGATGGCGGCCGCGACAAATGGATCGCCGAAGGCCGCGAGCTGACCACCGAAACTTCACAGCCCGTCGTCGGCGACTACCCGGAAGTAGAGCGCAACGACGCTCCCATCCGCGCTTTCAAGGAAGATGTCCTGGCGCACCTGGGAAACCCCCTGATCGACGTCCGCTCCCCCGAGGAATACACGGGACAGCGCACCCACATGCCTGCCTACCCCGAAGAGGGCGCACTCCGTGGCGGCCACATCCCTACGGCCGCATCCATTCCATGGGCCCGGGCCGCTGCAGAGGACGGCACCTACCGCAGCCGCGAAGAACTCGAAGCCCTGTACCTGGGTGAGGCCGGACTGGCGGCCGGCGACGACGTCGTGGCCTACTGCCGGATCGGCGAACGCTCAAGCCACACCTGGTTTGCGCTCAAGTACCTGCTGGGCTTCGATACCGTGCGCAACTATGACGGCTCCTGGACAGAGTGGGGCAATGCCGTTCGCGTTCCCATCGTCAAGGGTGCAGAGCGCGGTTCCGTTCCGGCCGCCTTCGCACGCAACTAGTCGTCGCGTGAATCCGCCACCGTCCGGAGGGCCCGTAGTGTTGCGGCATACAGAGCGCAATCGCCGCGGTTGTGCGTAAGCTGGAAGAGATGAGTACGTACACTTTGCCCACCGCGCTGGCGGAAATCGTCGATGACTTCCAGGCACTGACGGAGCCTGACCGTCTGCAGCTCCTGCTTGAGTTCTCCAGGGGCCTTCCGGAGCTTCCAGAGCGCCTGAAGGACCACCCTGAGTTGCTGGAGCAGGTTGTGGAATGCCAGTCCCCGCTGTTCCTCACGATCGAGTCGGAGAAGAATCCTGACGGTGCCCGCAAGTACCGGCTCTTCTTCAAGGCTCCCCAGGAGGCGCCGACCACCCGCGGCTTCGCCGGTGTCCTGCACGAGGGACTCGACGGACTTACCGCCGAAGAGATCCTTGCTGTTCCGGACGACATGCCCGAACTGCTGGGCCTGACGCGGGCCATTACTCCCCTGCGTATGCGGGGAATGACGGCCATGCTCGGCCGCATCAAGCGCAAAGTTGCAGCCGCCAGCCGGCTGGAGCACTGAGCCCGCCAGGACACCGAAAGGCGCCACCAGACGGTATGGCCAAGAAAATGGCTTCACAGGGAACGCCGGCTACTGCAGCTCTTGCTGCGGCCGGCGTTTCTTTTGTGCTTCACCCGTACGCCCATGATCCAGCCGCGCCCAGCTACGGCATGGAAGCCGCGGAGGTCCTGGGCATCGAGCCGGAGAGGGTCTTCAAGACACTCATGGTGGAGGTCGAAGGCCGCCTGGCGGTAGCCGTTGTCCCTGTGTCCGGAAACCTGGACCTGAAGTCGGTTGCGGCGGCGTTGGGAGCGAAGAAAGCGGCCATGGCCGATCCCAAGGCCGCTGAGCGCCGCACCGGTTACGTGCTGGGCGGGATATCGCCCGTGGGACAGCGCCAGCCCTCCCCCACGGTCCTGGACGAATCAGCGCTGGGCTTTGACGCCATCCTGGTCTCCGGTGGCCGCCGCGGACTGGACATCGAACTCGCTCCCGCGGACCTCATCCGGTTGACACAGGCCGCCGTTGCGGCCATCGGCACCTCCCCGCCAGCTGATACCAAGCGTCGGCCTTAGCCAGTCTGGCCAGAAGCGCCAGTCAGTCCTGCACCACCCACTGAGCCTGCACCATCCTCCGGACCTGCAGCCACCGGCTGTCCCGGGTTGTTCCGTGGAGCCAATTCCCGCTGCAGCCATGCGTGCACTACGCGTTCCCACCGTTCCGGGTCCACGTTCCATTCCTTGGTGTGCCGCGCACCGTTGAAGGGCTCAAAGGTCACCATTTCCGGGTTCTTCTCGGCGAGGCTGGCGGACGGGCCGAACGGAACGTAGTCGTCGTCGACGCTGTGGATCAACAGCGTGGGGGTCCGCAGCTCAATGGCGCGGGCTTCCCAATCCATGGCCTTGAGGTCAACGGGAGCCGCGAGGCCGGTCAGCCTGCGCCCCAGCGGATGACCCAGCATCAACTGGCCATAACGCCCCACGGTGTAGGGAATCCTGTTCATTTGGGCATGGTGGGCCATGACATTGACCCAGTTGATGACGGGGGCATCCAGCACCAAGGCCCGGATGAGGTGGCGGTGCCTGGAGAGATCGGCTGTCTGCAGGCTGATCGCTCCGCCCATGGACCACCCGAACAGCACGACCTCCCCGGCCCCATGCTCCAAGGCGTAATCAATGGCAGCCTCCACGTCCCGCCATTCAGTGGATCCCAGGCCGTAGCGCCCATCGAGGGCTGATGGGGCCAGGCCGTCGTTGCGGTAGGAGATGAGCAGGCTGTCCAGCCCCAGGCTCCGCGCCGTACGCACAGCCCGGAGGCCCTCAAGCCGCGTGGCGCCACGCCCGTGCACCATAATTGCCCAGACCGGCGCTGCAGCGGAAGCATCAGCGCGGATCAACCATGCCGGCGCCAGCCCGCCGTCGACCTTTATCTCCACATCCTCGGCCGCAAGGCCGATCGACGCCGGGTCCGGGTAGGTAGCGCCGCTCCACCAGCCACGGCGGGCCTCTGCCAGATTGCCACTGTAGACCTCTTCAACCTCGCGGAGGACAGTCTGCTCGGCCGGGGAGTAGGACACGATCCGGCCAATCCGCGCGTGTCCTTGACCGCCGGCGAAGAAGAGACTGAACACGCCGTCGATGGTGGTGTCCGGGGTAGCCGCGAGGATGACCTGGAGCCCCTTGTCGTCCCGGATGACTGCCAGGACCTCCTGGTCCTCATGGCGGGCCGCCGGGGTGATGACGCGCCGTGCAAAGTAGACGGCGAGCGCAGAGGACCCGGCGCCGAGCAGGCCTGCGAGGGTGCCGCCCGCGAGGAAGCCGCCTATGGCCCATTTGGTACGGAGGGACATTTTGTTCTCTGCAGCGTCGCCCGCTGACCCGTGTGTCGATGCCATGCCTCCATTGTTGCCGCTTCCTGGCCACGCCGGGTGCAGGTGCGGGCCGCGCGGCGCACCTGCACCCTGATTCGGTACCAAAGCCTGCGGACTCAGGTTATGCGGGACTACGCTGTAGCCATGAGTGATCCCATAGTCATCTTGACTGAAGAGCCCCTTGGCCCCGACGACCGCGTTAACATCGCCAAACTGGTGGATGGCAGCGACGCGCCCCTTGTTGTCCTGGTTCCCGCCAACACCGAGCGACATCTCCTGGTGGACTTCCTGGAGAATCTTTCGTTGCTGGAGATCGCCAAGGCGTTCCGCGAACTTACAGCGCAGTCACCGGATCCGGCGGCGGAGCGTGCTGAAGCGTCGGAGACGTTGTCGGCCTCCTTGGCGGCGTTGGCCGGTTTGGGTGGCGGCGTCACGGGTGAAGTCGTCGACGGCGGTGCCGTGGCCGGCTTGGTGTCCAAGGTGCGTGCGCTCGATGCCGCGCAGGCCGTAGTGGTCACGCGCCCCCATGCCATCGCCGATACGTTCCACACCGACTGGGCCAACAAAGCGCAGGATCAATTGGGACTTCCTGTCCTCCATCTGTACGCGGGTTCGGGATTTATCGGCGACTCGTGAGCGTTGCACAAGACATGAACACTCCTGAGAACACCAGCAAGACAACTTCTGCGCCTGCGGAGAAAACTGATGCCCAGTGGCGCGAGGAGTTGACCCCCGAGGAATACCGCGTTCTGCGGCAGGCGGGAACGGAGCGGCCGTACACCGGCGAGTACTGGGACACCCACACAGAGGGCGTCTATCAGTGTCGTGCTTGTGGCAGCCAGCTGTTTACCAGCAAGGAGAAGTTCGATTCCCATTGCGGCTGGCCGTCGTTCTGGGCTCCCTTGGCTGAAGGCACGGTCCGCTATCTTCATGACCGCACCATGGGCATGGACCGGGTGGAGGTCCGTTGCGCCAACTGTGATTCGCATTTGGGGCACGTCTTCGAGGGCGAGGGCTACGGCACCCCTACGGACCAGCGGTTCTGCATCAACTCCATCTCGCTCCGCCTGGTCAACCCGGAAGAGAGCTGACGGGTCCGGACGGGCCGGCCATGGGTTCGGTCCGTCCGGAGCTGTTGTCCTGCAGGAGTGCGGGGCGCTGGATCTCGAACTGTGCAGGAACACCCAAAGGGCAAGAGTTGCTTATCCTCGGGGCTTTTTTCAATTAGCAATGCTTTTCGCTTGCTACGCTCGGCCCAGAAGCAACCACTACTTCGGAAAGGGCCGAGCTCCATGACAACCATCGCCACCTCCACCCTCCCGCGTGTCACCGCTGACAACGCCGAGTGGACAACGCTGAAGGCCGCGGCCACAGCACTCCAAGCACACCAGGAACAGGACGGCTCCATCGCCGATCCCTCGGTCCACGGCGAGGCAACAACCCTCGTAGCAACGATCTGCGACGCCGTCACATCTTTGGCTCCCCTGTTCCCCCACGACGCCCGCTACCTGGAGTTGCTGGTGGAGGACTTTGGCCGGTGGGTACAGGGCGGCTTCGGCGTACCGGACTTCCTGGATTCCCTGCAGGCGTTCCAGCCCCAGGAACTGCGCGTTGACGGCCTCCAACACCTGGTGGTCTTCCCCATGTACACGCAGAACGGCAGCACCAACAGGCTGGTCGAAGCCGTATTGATCGAGGTCATCTGGCCTGAGTTCATTGGCGGGCTTGAAGCGGGCGAGTACTCCAACAAGCTGTTCGTCCCCATCCGCTTCATCGATTTCACTCCCGGGTACGACACCAACTCCGCGGTGCTCTTCCCCGAAACCGTTGCTGTGCGCGAGACTCCCACCTTCACCTGGGGCGCCATCTTCGCCGACCGTGAAGCCGCACGCTTCCGCCGCGTCCTCAAGGCAGCAGCAGCAACCACTTCTTTGGAACTTCCAGCAGATGCAGCCCAGTTGATCGAGGACCAGGAACTCACCCAGCGCACGTTCGTCATGTGGGACCTCATCCATGACCGCACCCACATGCGGGGTGATCTGCCTTTTGATCCGTTCATGATCAAGCAGCGCATGCCGTTCTTCCTCTACTCGTTGGAAGAGTTGCGATGCGATTTGACCGCCTTCCGCGAGTCAGTCCGCATCGAGAAGGATGAGAACGCCGATCCTGACGCCAGGAAGCACGCAAAACTTGTTCAGTACGCGGTGATTTTTGACCGGATCTTCCGCTTCGCGATCACCGGCAGCCGTGTCCGCAACTATGACGGACTTGGCGGTCAACTGCTGTTCGCGTGGATGCACCAGCACCACGTCCTTCACTGGACGGACAGCAAGCTCTCCATTGACTGGGAGGATGCTGCTGCAGTAGTGGTTGAACTCGGTGCCAGAATCGAAGAACTCTACTGGCGTTCCATTGACCGGCCGAAGGCCGCCCACTGGTTGGCTGCGTACGAACTCATTTCCGGCACGGTGACTGCCCACCCGGCGTCTGTGTGGGCCAAGGGACCGGATGCCCTGCCGCTGGACGGTCCTCCCCGCGGGCTCACCGACCAGGTCCTTGACGACGAGTTCCCGCTGTCCATGTTCTACGAAGCACTGGAGAAGAAGATGCGTCCCGTGATCGAATCCACTACGGGCATCACCGGCGCGACGGCGGCCTGATGCCCACACTGACCATCCTTGTGACCGGCGGCAGCAGCGCGTCCGGCATTGCTGCCGCGCGGGCTTTGGGGGCCGCCGGTCACCGGGTCTTCACTGTGGGCTCGGACGACTTGCGCATCCAGGAAGCGGCGAATGAAGCCGGCCATGGAGTGGTCCCCCTGGTGTGCGATCTCGCTTCGTATGAGGCTGTTCGCGACCTCGCGGACGGGCTCTCCGGCCACGGCGTTGAAAAGGTGGATGGAGTCATCCACTTGGTGGGCGGTTGGCGTGGTGCGAAAGGCATCGAAGACCAATCCGATGAGGATTGGGATGCCCTGGAACGGGGCGCGATCACTACCCTGCGCAACGTCTCCCGGGTGTTCTACAGCCAGCTCGAGGCATCCCCGCAGGGCCGGTTGGCGATGATCTCCTCCACCTCCGCGTCAGCCCCTACTGCCGCTGCCGCCAGTTACGCCGCGGCAAAGGCTGCCGCTGAAGCCTGGACCCTTGCAGTGGCTGACGGGTTCCGCCGCGCGCAGGCGGACGGCCGGCCGGACAGCCAGCAGCAGCCAGAAGGCCAACACAGCGCAGCCGTCATCTTCGTGGTCAAAGCCCTGGTGGATTCCGCAATGCGTGCCGCGCATCCGGACAGGCGGTTCCCCGGCTATACGGACGTCGAGGACCTGGCGGCCGCCGTCGTCGGACTGTTCGAAGAACCGGCCGCAAACCTCAACGGCCAGCGCATCCTGCTGGCCAAATAGACTTGAAAGCGTGAATGAACAAGTGACGAGCACAACAGAGGCCATCCACCGCGCCAACAGCGCCAACACGATGGTTGGGAACAGCCAGCTCCATGACCCATCGGTTCGTGGATTTGCCTCCGACAACTATTCCGGCGTGCACCCGGAGATCCTCGCAGCACTGGCAACCGCCAATGGCGGGCACCAGGTCTCTTACGGCGAGGATGTGTACACCGCACGGCTGCAGGAGGTGCTGGAGCAGCAATTCGGGCCGGGCATCGAGACCTTCCCGGTCTTCAACGGCACCGGCGCCAACGTCCTTGCCCTGCAATCCCTCCTTCCCCGGTGGGGAGCGGTGATCTGTGCCTCCACCGCGCACATCAACATGGATGAGAACGGTGCACCCGAACGGGTGGGCGGGATCAAGCTCCTCCAGGTTCCCACCGAGGACGGCAAACTCACCCCCGAGCTGATTGATCGCGAAGCGTGGGGCTGGGGTGACGAGCACCGGGCCCAGCCTTTGGTGGTCTCCATAACCCAGACCACTGAACTGGGTACCTGCTACACCCCTGAAGAAGTGCGGGCCATCGCGGACCACGCCCATTCCAAGGGCATGAAGCTTCACATGGATGGCGCCAGGCTGGCGAACGCAGCCGCTCACCTTGATGTTCCCCTCCGGGCCTTCACGCGCGACGCCGGCGTGGACATCCTGTCCTTCGGCGGCACCAAGAACGGGCTCCTTTTTGGCGAAGTAGTAGTGGCACTCAACCCGGAGGCGGCTGATGGCCTGAAGTTCCTTCGCAAGATGAACATGCAGCTCGCCTCGAAGATGCGCTTCATCTCAGCCCAGTTCATTGCCCTGCTGGAGGATGGACTGTGGTTGCGTTCGGCCGCCCACGCCAACGCCATGGCAGCCCGCCTGCGGACGGCCATTGAAGCGATCGACGGCGTGGAGCCCACCCAGGCGACGCAGTCCAACGGCGTCTTCGCCATCCTCCCGGCCGGCGTTGCCGACCGCCTGCGCAAGAGCTTCGCCTTCTACGATTGGGACGCCGCCAGAGGTGAGGTCCGGTGGATGTGCTCCTTTGACACCACAGAGGAAGACATCGACGCCTTCGTTGCTGGCATCAAGCGGGAGCTGGCCTCCCGGTAACCCCGCGCATCCGGGGCGGCGAGCCTGCTGGGAATCGCCGCCCCGGAAGCATAACCTGCGAGGGTGAACGCCCTCGCACAGGTTCCCTCGGACTTTCTCCTCGCCTTGGGAACACTTCGAAAAGCCCAATGCCGCAGCGAATTGCGGCTTGATGAGATCCCTGCGCCCGCCCGGCTGGCCCCGTACGCGGTGGCTTTGGGTGCGGAAGTTTTCAGCCCCACTGCGGCTACGCGCCGCGTTCCCGTCCACGGGCCGGCGGCAAAGGCCTTCGCAGCGAGCCAGGCGAACACGCCGGCGAGCGAGGACGACGACGAACTGGCCACGGGCCGGTTCATCCTCCTCTACGATCCCGATGGTTCACCGGTGTGGGAAGGTGAATTCCGTATTGTCACCTACATCCGGGCCCAAATGGACGCTGAGATGGGCAACGACTCCATGCTGGGCTCCGTCGCCTGGACGTGGTTGGTGGACGCCCTGGAGAACCACGCAGCCCCGTATCGCGCGGCTGGGGGCACGGCAACAAGGATCCTTTCCGAGAGCTTTGGCACACTGGCCGAACGCCCGGACACCATAGACATTGAACTGCGCGCTTCATGGACCCCTGCCGGCGCTGACGTCCAGGCGCACTTGGAGGCCTGGTCTGACATGGTCTGTACTTTCGCCGGGCTTCCTCCCCTTCCGCCGGGCGTCACTGGACTTCCCAACAGGAGGCTGAATTGACCACTGTTGACACGTCGCCCACGGCGGCCAATACATGGTCAGCACCGCGTCCCGGCGAGAACCCGGCGTGAATCGGTAAGCTTAAGCCACCATGACCCCTGAAAATCTGGATAAAACCACAGCCGGCGATCCGGTTGCTGATCCCACCACCCACATCAAGGTAGACGGCTTTGACAGCCACGTCCCCGAAGTCATCGATCTCGATACGCCACGCGAAGGCGTCCCCCTGGTCATCGACACTCCGGCCGGACTTGAACGATGCGCCGCCGCCATCGCCGCCGGAACAGGACCGGCCGGCGTGGACGCAGAGCGCGCCTCCGGCTTCCGTTACGGCCAACGCGCCTTCCTGGTGCAGATCCGCCGCGACGGAGCGGGAACCTGGCTGATCGACCCCGAGCCTTTCGACAACCTGGACATCATCAACGAGGCTCTCCGAGGCGTCGAATGGATCCTGCATGCAGCCACCCAGGACCTTCCCTGCCTGTCCGAACTCGGCATGTGGCCCGACAAACTGTTCGACACCGAACTTGCCGCCCGCCTTGCCGGCCTTCCCCGCGTAGGCCTGGCGGCCGTCATCGAGCAACTCCTCGGATTCGGCCTGGCAAAAGAACATTCTGCAGCCGACTGGTCCACCCGCCCACTGCCCGAGCCTTGGCTCCGGTATGCAGCGCTCGACGTCGAAGTTCTTGCGGAATTGCGCGAAGAGCTCATCGAGTTGCTGGAGGCGGACGGCAAGCTGGAGTACGCCGAACAGGAATTCGCCGGCATCCTTGCCGCCGGTATTTCACCGCCCCGCGTCGATCCCTGGCGGAAAACGTCCGGGTTGCACCAGATCCGGGACCGCCGTCAGTTGGCAGCAGTCCGCGAACTCTGGCAGGAGCGCGATCAGCTGGCACGTAAACGCGATGTGGCGCCGGGGCGCCTGATTCCTGATTCGGCCTTGGTGGCCGCCGCGAAAGCCATGCCCACCACTGTCCCCCAACTACTGGCCACCAAGGGATTCCACGGCCGCTCTGCCCAACGGGAGGCACCGCGCTGGCTGCGATGCATCACCATCGCCCGCACCCTGACTGATCTTCCGCCCTTGCATCTGCCCACCAACGCTCCACCGCCGCCGCGGGTGTGGGTGGACCGCGACCCGGAGGCTGCAGCACGCCTGGCCACCGCCCGGCCCGCGCTGCAGGCCAAGGCTGACGAACTCAACCTGCCGGTGGAGAACCTGCTGACACCGGACTTCCTGAGGCGGATTACCTGGCGGCCACCGTCGGACATATCCCTGGAAACGGTATCTGCTGAATTGCGGGAGCTGGGTGCCCGCGAATGGCAGGTCTCCTTCGCCGCACCAATCCTCACCGACGCCTGCTTGAACCCCAAACCCCTGCCGGCCAAAGAATCCAAAACGAAGGACAGCCGGCAGGCACAGGAAACCCAACAGTCATCGGACTCCGCCTGAGTCTGTCCAGACTGCCGGGCCCGTCACCCGAACTACGGTTCGCAGCGGCGGGCCTTTCGCGTCTCCAGGGTCACTCGGCAGGAGGCCGACACACCTTGCACCGTAAGTTACCGGCGAGTAACATTGCGTTAATGCCAACCGGAGCACCCGCGACGCGGGCCGGCGCCATGTCTCAACGAGGAGTTAATACATGAGTCCATCACGCAGTGCCCAAAGGAATGTCCGCGATGTCGTTTTCGTGGACGGAGTCCGCACCCCGTTCGGCAAAGCCGGCGACAAGGGAATCTACGCGGGCACCAGGGCCGATGACCTCGTGGTGAAGTGCATCCGCGAACTGATGCGGCGCAATCCGTCCCTGCCAGCAGACCGCGTGGACGAGGTAGCCATTGCCGCCACCACGCAGACCGGAGACCAGGGCCTCACCATCGGCCGCACCGCCGCGTTGCTGGCCGGCCTCCCGCGCACCGTTCCCGGCTTCGCCATCGACCGCATGTGCGCAGGCGCCATGACGGCGGTCACCACGACGGCGAGTGGCATCGGCTTTGGCGCCTACGACGTCGTCATCGCCGGCGGAGTGGAACATATGGGCAACCACCCCATGGGCGCCGGAGCCGACCCCAATCCGCGGTTCATGTCCGAGCGGCTGGTGGACCCGGCTGCCCTGAACATGGGCAACACGGCAGAAAACCTGCACGACCGGTTCCCGGCCATCACCAAGGACCGCACGGATGCCTATGCCGCTGCTTCGCAAGCCAAGCTCGCCGCAGCGTACTCCAACGAACAAATACAGCACGACCTCGTCCCCGTGGCCACCATGAAGCCGGGCCAGGGCTGGGCGCTCCACACCACGGACGAACCCCCTCGCCCCGGAACCACGGTGGCCGACCTCGCCGAACTTCGCACCCCTTTCCGTGCCCACGGCCGCGTCACTGCCGGAAACGCCGCTGGCCTGAATGACGGCGCGACGGCGGCCGTTCTCGCGTCGGCCGAAGCCGCCGAGGAGCTGGGACTCTCCGTCAAGATGCGCCTTGTCTCCTACGCCTTCGCGGGCGTCGAACCGGAGGTCATGGGCATTGGCCCCGTTCCGGCGACGGAAAAGGCGCTCAAGAACGCCGGACTGGGAATAGAAGACATCGGGCTCTTCGAGATCAATGAAGCCTTCGCGGTCCAGGTACTGAGCTTCCTGGACCACTTCGGCATCGCCGACAATGACCCCCGCGTCAACCGCTATGGCGGTGCGATCGCCGTCGGACATCCGCTTGCTTCCTCCGGCGTCCGCCTGATGAACCAGCTGGCCCGGCAATTCGAGGAGGATCCCACAGTGCGCTACGGCATCACCACTATGTGCATCGGCCTGGGCATGGGTGCAACAGTGATCTGGGAGAACCCGCACCACCCCGACTACGCTTCCTCCACCGCTGAGACCGCCACCACCGAAGGAGCCGCCGCATGAGCGCCGCCGAATTCCAGAAGCTCGCCGCCCTCTTCCCTGACGAAGTGGTCACCCACTCCTACGTGCAGGACATTCAGCTGCCGGGTGGCGCAGGAACCTTTGCGCTGATCACCCTGGACAATGGCTTGGACCACTCCAAGCCCACCACGCTGGGCCCCAACACGCTGGTTGAACTGGGCGGCGTCCTGGACCAACTCAAGGAACGCGCTTCACGGGGTGACATCGTGGGTGTCGGTGTCACGGGCAAGCCTTACTTCCTGGTGGCCGGCGCCGACCTGTCGGCCGTCAAAACGCTCAAGGAGCGCGAGCACGGCCTCTGGATGGCACAGCTTGGCCACGCCGTCTACAGCACCCTGGCAAATCTTGGCGTGCCAAGCTTCGCCTTCATCAACGGCCTTGCCCTGGGCGGCGGACTCGAAATCGCCCTGCAGTCGACGTACCGGACCGTCTCCACCGGTGCCGGCGCCTTGGCCCTCCCCGAAGCGTTCATCGGCCTCGTGCCGGGGTGGGGTGGCGTCTATATCCTGCCGCGCCTCATCGGTCCCGAGAACGCCGTCAAGGTGATGATCGAGAATCCCCTGAGCAACAACCGGACACTCACCGGACCGCAGGCATTCGAGCTGGGGGTGGCCGATGCCATCTTCGAGCCTGCCGACTTCGTGGAACAGTCGCTCGCATGGGCGGCAAAGGTTATTTCAGGCGACGTCACACCTGAGCGGAAGAACTCCGTAGATGCCGCGGACGACGCAGTCGCTGGGCGGTGGGCAGCCGCAGTTACCGCTGGACGGGCTTTTGTGGAGTCCAAGACCTCCAATGCCTCCCCTGCCCCGGCAAAGGTCCTGGACGTCATGGAAGCCAACCGCACCATGACACAGGCGGAATCGGCAGAGCTCGAGTGTGAGACCCTCGCAGGGCTCATGCAAACGGACGAGTTCCGCTCCACTGTGTACGCTTTCCTGGACCTTGTCCAGAAGCGCTCAAAGCGTCCTGCAGGGGCCCCTGACCGCAAGCTTGCCCGCCCGGTCACCAAGGTCGGCGTGGTAGGCGCAGGGCTCATGGCAAGCCAGCTGGCCTTGCTGTTCGCCCGGCAGCTGAAAGTCCCTGTAGTGATGACCGACATCGATCAGGCGAGGGTGGACAAGGGCGTTGCCTACGTCCATGCCGAAGTGGACAAGATGCTGGCCAAGAAGCGGATCAAGCCCGACGCCGCCAACAGGACCAAGGCGCTCATTACGGGTTCCGTCTCCAAGGAAGCCTTCGCCGACGCCGACTTCGTCATCGAGGCCGTTTTCGAAGAACTGCACATCAAGAAGCAGGTCTTCGCGGAGGTTGAAGCAATTGTTTCTCCCGAATGCATCCTGGCCACCAACACGTCTTCGCTGTCTGTCACTGCCATGGCCGAGGACCTGAAGCACCCGGAACGCCTGGTGGGCTTCCACTTCTTCAACCCGGTGGCTGTCATGCCCCTCCTGGAGATTGTGCGGGCACCCAAGACGGACGACGCCGTGCTGGCCACCGCCTTCGAACTCGCCAAGGGTCTCAAGAAGACTGCGGTGCTGGTCAAGGATGCCGCAGCCTTTGTGGTCAACCGCATCCTGCTCCGCCTCATGGGTGAAGTCATCGCAGCGTTCGACGAAGGAACACCTGCCGACGTCGCTGACAACGCCCTGCGTCCCCTGGGGCTGCCGATGTCGCCGTTCACCCTGGCTGCCATGGTTGGCCTGCCGGTCGCCCAGCATGTGCAGGAGTCCCTGCACACAGCGTTCGGCGACCGGTTCCCCGTCTCGCAGAACCTGCAGAAGCTCATCGACAACGGAGTAAAGTCACTATGGGTCCCAGGCCCCGATGGGACTCCTGTTATCCCGGCTGAGACTTTGGCCATTATGTCCTTCGGCGACACCCCGTCCACCGGCGAGGACGTCCTTCGACGCACGCAGGATGCCCTGGCCGAGGAAATCGGGCTCATGCTCGCCGAGGGCGTGGTCTCCGGACCGGAAGACATCGACCTTTGCGTCATCATGGGCGCCGGCTGGCCGATGTTCCTCGGAGGCATCACACCGTACCTGGATCGCGTGGGCGCTTCGGAGCGGGTCAACGGCAAGAGGTTCCTCGCCCCCGGCGTCGCATCAGCCCCTGCCTGATCCGTCCCTCTCTCACATCCCGGGCCCTTAAACCGATCGCTCTCTCACATCCCGCAGCCCAAACCGGAACGCTCTCTCACCGAGGTGGGAGAGCGTTCCGTTTTAGGGTCTGTTTTCTGCGAGAGGGACGCCCGACGGGGGGCGGGATGTGCTAGCGGGCTAGAAGAGTGCAACCTTCGGCGTCCGCGGGAAGATCTCATCCAGCTCCGCGAGGTCTTCCTTGGTAGGTACCCAGCACACAGCTTCGGCATTTTCGCGGATCTGCTCCGGACGCGTGGCGCCCGCGATCACGCTGCCGACACCGGGCTGCGCGGCAAGCCAGGAGAAGGCCAGCTGCAATTCACTGATGTCCCGCTCCTTGGCGAACTGGCCGAAGCGACCCAGCTGGTCCCAATCGGCGTCGTCCACCAGGTTGGTGCGGGTGTGGCTCAAGCGGGAACCTTCAGGGGCCTTGCCCGCAGAGTACTTTCCGGTGAGCAGCCCGTTGGCCAAGGGGAAGTAAGGAAGGACGCCCAAGGAAAAGGCTCCCGCCGCGGGAAGCACCTCGAGTTCTGCGCGCCGGTCCAGGAGGTTGTAATGATTTTGCGTCGAGATGAAGCGCGCGCCCCCAAGCTGGCGCCCGACGTACTCCGCTTCAGCGATCTGCCAGCCGGCAAAGTTGGAATGGCCGATGTACCGCACCTTGCCGCTGGACACCAGGTCATCCAAGGCGGCCAGGGTCTCCTCGATGGGCGTCCGCGCGTCCGGGGTATGGAACTGGTAGAGATCGATCCACTCTGTGTCCAAGCGGCGGAGCGATGCTTCCACGGCCCTCACAATGTAGCGGCGCGAACCGCGGGCGTCGAAGTCGTTGCCGTTGACTCCACGCATGTCCATGCCGAACTTGGTGCCGATGACTACGTCGTCACGCCGGCCCTTGAGCGCCTTGCCCAACATGGCCTCGCTCAGTCCCGGCTCGCGGCCGTAGACATCGGCAACGTCAAAGAAGGTCACTCCGGCATCAAGCGCGGCATGGACAACGTCGTCCGTGCCCTCCTGGGACTCGGTGGGTGTATTGGCGCGTCCAAGATTGTTGCAGCCCAGCCCAACAGCTGAGACAGTCAATCCGGAATGGCCAAGGCGTCGGTATTCAGTCATGAAATCAGCCTAGCCGCCGCTGTAGGAGATTCCCGATTCCTCCATGGCATCCTCAAGCTGGGCGATGGCCACCGGCCCCATGCCGTGGAGCTTGGAGATTTTCACCTCTCCGAATTCCGCCAACTGCTCCAGGGTCTCAATTCCTTCGTGCGCCAAAGCCCGTCTCGCCGGTGCAGCGAGGCCCTTGGGCAGTGGTGTATGTCCGGGCCAGTTGCTCTTGGACGCCATGGAAGTCCCTCCTGGTGCGTTGGGGTGCTACTTAGAGAGTAAAGCCCACGCCCTGCTTGGGCGAGTGCTTCAGCCGGAAGGCGTCGGGCTCGCTGTGGGGCGCCGCAGCGATAGTGAGTTTGGTGAAGTCAAGGTCCTCACCACGAACACAGATCTTGATGGCATTCACGGCCTTGTTGACGTCCGGGCAGAGGCAGAAGATGTTCAAGTGGCCATTGCCTATTTCGGACCGGTCCACGATGCCCAACCCGCGCCATGCCAGTTCCCCTGTCAGGGCGGCCTTGGCTTTCCGTTCAAGATGACGGTCCCGCTCGGTGCCGTCCTTGGTCTTGAGGGCAATCTGGGCAACAACCCAGAACTGCTCCGACTCTGGAATCTCCGCGTATCCGTCTTCCTCGCACTGCGCAGCGAATGCCGACATCAGGCCCTCCACCGAGGATTCGTCCTCCACGCCGGTTTCGTCGGTTTTGCTCTGATGACCCACCACGCCGTGATTAATCACGAACTGCTGGTCCTCGTCGTCGTACCAGGCTTCCCGGAAGTGAAGTACTCCCTCATCGTCCCGCTTGTACGTGCGAATAATGCCGCTCATGCCCGTCCTTTTCTGAACCATTCGGCGCTGGTGCTGGCACCAGTGACGTCGAACGGTGCTTTCATGGCCGCTACAGCCTCCAAGAGGGCGGCGCATTCCGTGCGCATAGCGGCCACTGTGTCGTGCGGATAGCCCATGGCCACCCGGTGCTGCTCAAACTCGTCTTCATCGTCAACAAACACACCGTGCCGGGTGGAACGGATCACGTCCAAGTCCATGTCGATCATGTGGAACTCCGTGACGCCGGGCCTGATGGTGTTCCAGCCGTGGGACGTGGCGAGGTCAACGTAAATGCGGAAGTCCCCCGGGTACGTATCGTCGTAAAAGGTCGCCACAAACTCGCCGGTCCTCGGGACCAGCAGGACAGCGTCCGAAGCCGTGTAGAAGGCTGCCCCGGGACGGGAACAGAACTCCCCCGCGCCCTGGAAAATCCACCAGCCGTGAAGGTCTTCGCCAAGATACCGGCCAGGCACCACCCAATGGGCTTTGCCGTTCCATTTCCTGTTCCTCGACACAACGAGGTCACCGGGCTGCAGTGCGCCCGGTCCGGGGTTATTCATCACAACGTGGGCAGACTGCCGGTGGTGGGGTGTTCCTGGCCTGGGAGGGGCCTCGCGAAGGGGACCTTGGTCCCCAGAACCTGGGCTACGACGTCGTGCGTTATCTTCTGGGCGGTGAGTCCAACGCGTTCCAGGACCTGGCTCCGGGAGCCGTGGACCAGGAACTCCACAGGCAAACCGACTTCATTGAGGGCCGTATCCACCCCCGCAGCACGCATCTCCTGCCGGATGCGGGAGCCAACACCACCGGCACGCACGCCGTCTTCAATGCAGATGACCAAGCGATGGCGGGCAGCGAGAGCAATGATCGATTTACGGACGGGAAGGACCCAACGGGGGTCCACTACCGTGGAACTGATGCCTTGGGCACCCAGCCGGCCGGCCACATCCAGCGCGAGCTCAGACATGGCGCCGACGCTGACGATGAGGACATCGTTTTCGGTGGATCCCTCGGGTCGGCGGGCAAGGATGTCAACGCCGTCGTGAAGCCGTTCAATCGCTTCAACTTCGGAACCGACGCTGCCTTTGGAGAACCGCACCACCGTGGGGGCGTCGTCAACCGCCACAGCCTCCCGCAATTCTTCCCGGAGCCTGGTGGCATCGCGGGGTGCGGCCAAATGGAGTCCCGGCACGATCTGGACCATCGCCATGTCCCACATGCCGTGGTGGCTGGGGCCGTCCGGGCCGGTGACGCCGGCCCGGTCCAGGACAATCGTGACGCCGGCCTTATGCAGGGCCACATCCATGAGGAGCTGGTCAAAGGCCCGGTTCAGGAAGGTGGCATAGACCGCCACCACGGGATGCAGGCCGCCGAAGGCCATGCCTGCAGCAGACGTGAGGGCGTGCTGCTCAGCGATGCCGACGTCGATGACGCGTTCCGGGTGCCGCTCAGCAAATTTGTGCAGGCCCACGGGGATCAGCATGGCGCCTGTAATGCCCACGATGTCCTCGCGCTCATCAGCGATGTCCGCGATCTCCTCAGCGAACACCGAGGTCCATGACCTGGCGCCAGGCATCTCCGTGGACTCGCCCGTTTCGGGGTCGATGATTCCCACGGCGTGGAATTGGTCTGCCTCGTTGGCCAGGGCCGGGGCATAACCGTGGCCCTTCTCAGTCATCGCGTGCACGATCACCGGGCCTCCGTAAGCCTTGGCGGTGTTCAGCGCATTCTCCATGGCCTGGAGACTGTGCCCGTCCACCGGACCGATGTACTTCATGCCCAGGTCCTCGAACATGCCTTGGGGAGCCCACCAGTCCTTGATGCCCTTCTTCATGGCGTGCAGGCTCTTGTAGGTGAATTGCCCGGCGGGACCGCCGTTCTGGAGCTTTTTCTTCCACCAGTCCAGCATCCGCTCGTACGCCGGAGTGGTGCGCAGGGAGTCGATGGTGGGGCGCAGTGAAGCGAGGTAGTCGGCAAAGCCGCCAACAGTGGGTGCGTAGGAACGGCCGTTGTCATTGACCACAATGACCACACGCCGCCGTTTGTCAGCGGCAATGTTATTGATGGCTTCCCACGTCATGCCACCGGTGAGTGCGCCATCGCCCACCACCGCGACGACGAACCGGTCACCTTCGCCGGTCAGCTGCCGGGCCCGTGAAATGCCGTCGGCCCAGGACAGGGAGGACGAGGCGTGGGAGCTCTCCACAATGTCGTGCTCTGATTCAGCGCGCTCCGGATATCCGGAGAGCCCACCCTGCTGGCGGAGGGTGCTGAAATCCTGGCGGCCGGTAAGCAGTTTGTGCACGTAGGACTGATGCCCGGTGTCGAAGACAATGCTGTCCCGCGGGGACTCGAAAATCCGGTGGACGGCCAGGGTGAGTTCAACGACACCAAGGTTTGGACCCAGGTGTCCGCCTGTCGCGGCTACGTTGGTGATCAGGAATTCCCTGATTTCGCCGGCCAGTTGTTCCAGCTCGGTGCCGGACAGTTTGGCCAGGTCCTGTGGATCCTTGACGGTTTCCAAAAGTCCCAACGGCCCTCCTTAGGGTGAATGACGTGCTTGTTAACTTTAGCGCGTGCCCGGGCCTGCGCGTTTCCCACCGCGACGATCCGCATCGCGGCGGGACCAGGACGCCAACAGCCCCGGCTGGTCAGGCGACCAGCCGGGGCTGTCTGGCATCAGGATCAGCCGGAAACCGGCCGACTCGCTATGCGGAGATCTGGCGCAGCACGTACTGCAGGATGCCGCCGTTGCGGTAGTAGTCCGCTTCACCCGGGGTATCGATGCGCAGAACCGCGTCGAAGGACTTGACGGTACCGTCCTCTGCCGTAGCCGTCACTTTGAGCGTCTTCGGCGTGGTGCCGTTGTTCAGCTCGGTGACGCCTTCAACTGCGAACGTTTCCGCACCGGTCAGGCCCAGGGTTGCTGCCGACTCACCTGCGGGGTACTGCAGCGGGAGGACGCCCATGCCGATCAGGTTGGAGCGGTGGATACGCTCGTAGCTCTCGGCGATGACGGCCTTGACGCCCAGGAGCGCGGTGCCCTTTGCAGCCCAGTCACGGGAAGAACCCGAACCGTATTCCTTGCCTGCCAGCACCACCAGCGGCGTTCCCGCTGCCTGGTAGTTCTGGGCGGCGTCGTACACGTACGCCTGCGGTGCACCTTCCTGGCTGAAGTCGCGGGTGAAGCCACCCTCGACGCCGTCCAGGAGCTGGTTCTTGATGCGGATGTTGGCGAAGGTACCGCGGATCATGACTTCGTGGTTGCCACGGCGCGAACCGTAGGAGTTGAAGTCCTTGCGCTCCACACCGTTGGCCAGGAGGTACTGGCCTGCAGGGGTGTCCGACTTGAACGAGCCAGCCGGGGAGATGTGGTCCGTGGTGACGGAGTCGCCGAGCTTCAGGAGGACGCGGGCGCCCTCGATGTCCTGGACGGGGTCCGGCTGTGCCTTCATGCCCTCGAAGTATGGGGGCTTCCGCACGTAGGTGGAGTCCTCGGCCCATGCGAAGGTGTCGCCTGCAGGGGTATCGAGGGCCTTCCAACGGTCGTCGCCGTCGAAGACGCCCTCGTAACCCTTGGCGAACATGGCCTCGTCGATGGAGGAGTCGATGACTTCCTGCACCTCCGTGGGGTTCGGCCAGATGTCCTTCAGGAAGACCTCGTTGCCTTCCGAGTCGGTGCCCAGGGCATCGGTGTCGAAATCGAAGTCCATGGAACCGGCCAGGGCGTAGGCGATGACCAGCGGCGGCGACGCCAGGTAGTTCATCTTCACGTCCGGGTTGATGCGGCCTTCGAAGTTGCGGTTGCCGGAGAGGACTGCGGTGACGGAAAGATCGTTGGCCTGGATAGCCTCGGAGATTTCAGGCTCCAGCGGACCGGAGTTACCGATACAGGTGGCGCAACCGTAACCGACGATGTAGAAGCCGAGCTTCTCCAGGTACGGCGTGAGGCCGGACTTTTCGTAGTAGTCAGTGACCACCTTGGAGCCGGGGGCAACAGAGGTCTTGACCCACGGCTTGGACGTCAGGCCCTTGTCCACGGCGTTGCGTGCCAGGAGGGCAGCAGCAAGCATCACCGACGGGTTGGACGTGTTGGTGCAGGACGTGATCGATGCGATCGACACTGCACCATGGTCCAGCTCGAATTCGCGTCCGTCGGCAGTCTTGACCTTGACCGGCGACGACGGGCGGCCATGCGCACCGTTGGCGGCGGAGTAAACGCGCTCCGTCTCCGTGGTGTGCGAGTCAGCATGAGTGAACGACGGCGCGTCCGACGCCGGGAAGGACTCGTCCAGCGACTCGTCAACGCTGCCGTCTTCGATGGCCACGTAGTTGTGGATGTCCTTACGGAACTGCTCCTTGGCGTCCGTGAGCTCAATGCGGTCCTGGGGACGCTTGGGGCCGGAAATGGAAGGAACAACCGTGGACAGGTCCAACTCAAGGAACTCGGAGAAGCGCAGTTCGCGGGAGGGATCGTGCCAGAGGCCCTGTTCCTTGCTGTACGCCTCCACGAGGGCGACGTTTGCTTCGGAACGGCCGGTCAGGCGCAGGTACTCCAGGGTGACGTCGTCGATGGGGAACATGGCAGCCGTGGAACCGAACTCCGGGCTCATGTTGCCGATGGTGGCGCGGTTGGCCAACGGCACAGCGGCAACGCCTTCACCGTAGAACTCAACGAACTTGCCAACAACACCGTGCTTGCGCAGCATTTCGGTGATGGTCAGGACGACGTCGGTGGCGGTAGCGCCGGCCGGGATGCTGCCCTTGAGCTTGAAGCCCACTACGCGGGGGATCAGCATGGAAACGGGCTGGCCAAGCATTGCTGCCTCGGCTTCGATGCCGCCGACGCCCCAACCCAGGATGCCCAGGCCGTTGACCATGGTGGTGTGCGAGTCAGTGCCCACACAGGTGTCGGGGTAGGCACGAAGAACGCCGTCTACCTCGCGGGTCATCACGGTGCGTGCCAGGTACTCGATGTTGACCTGGTGGACAATACCGGTTCCCGGCGGGACAACTTTGAAGTCGTCGAACGCGGTCTGGCCCCAGCGAAGGAACTGGTAGCGCTCACCATTGCGCTGGTATTCGATCTCCATGTTGCGCTCCAGTGCGCCGGAGTTACCGAAGGCGTCGATCTGGACGGAGTGGTCGATGACCATTTCTGCAGGCGCCAAGGGGTTGACGCGCTTGGGATCGCCGCCGAGTTCCTTGACTGCTTCGCGCATGGTGGCGAGGTCAACGACGCAGGGAACACCAGTGAAGTCCTGCATGATGACACGTGCCGGGGTGAACTGGATTTCCGTATCGGGCTCCGCATTGGGATCCCAACCGGCCAGGGCGCGGACATGGTCCGCCGTAATATTGGCGCCATCCTCAGTCCGCAGGAGGTTTTCAAGCAATACCTTAAGGCTGAACGGAAGGCTGTCTGCGCCCTCTACGGAGTTCAACCGGAAAATTTCATAATCGGTGCCGGCTACATTCAGTACGCCTTTGGAACCGAAGCTGTCCACAGTGCTCATGGCAGGACTCCTCTCGCAACAGTTTCATCTTTGTCGCGTGGTTGGCCGCTAGCCAGTTAGGCGCACCTTACTTAGCCGGGCGGCATCTCTCGTGGTCACCCCGGTCCGCGGCGATGATTCCAGCGAAGCGGGGCTACTACGCCCATCGTAGTGGCATCCGCCCCAAGAGTGGCATGTCGCCAACCAAACACGGCGCCGCCCGCCGCACTGCGGCGGGCGGGCGACACTCCGGCTAGGCGGAAGGGACGATCAAGCCCACAGTTTCGAGGTGGTGGGTATGGGGGTAGAGATCGAAGGCCCGCAGTGACTCCAGGCGCCAACCTCCCTGATGGAAGTAACCCAGATCACGCGCAAAGGAAGCAGGATCGCAGGACACATAGGCGATTGCGCGGGGACCAGTGGCCATCAATTGCTTGACCACAGCCTTTCCGGCTCCGGCCCGCGGTGGATCCAGCACCACGGAATCGAAGCTCCGGGCACTCTGGTGCAGCACGCGTTCCACCCGCCCTTGGACGATTTCCACCTGCGGCTCACCGTGCAGGTTCTTACGTGCGTCGCGGCTCGCGCCGGGGGCACCCTCCACCGAGAGCACCGATCCAGTGACACCCACGGCATCGGCCAGCGGTGCCGTGAACAGCCCGGCACCGGCGTAGAGGTCGGCAACTGCGGCGCCCGGCTGCAAGTACCCGCCATGCGAAAGATAGTCCGTCACAGCGCCCACGAGCGTTTCCGGTGCGTTCTTGTGGATCTGCCAGAAACCCTCGCCGGTGACCCGGTACTCGTGGCCGGCCGCGGTCTCCTGCACCCAGGTTCTCCCCCGGAGCTGCAGGACCTCTCCCTTGCTGGGGTCGAAGCTGGCGACCGACACGTCATGCGGCAACTGCGACAAAATGCTGTGCACCCTCTTGGGGCTCGTCCCCTCCTCCGGCGCCAGCAGTATCAGGGGCCTGGATCCATTGGCCGGGACCGCAACCTCGACGCGGGCGATGCCCGAGAGGTCAAGGTCCCACAGCTTCAGGTCGTTCAGTTCCGGGAGCGCCAACGGCATCTCCTTGATGGGAAGCACCACGTCCGAGCGGTGGGCGTGCATGCCCAACCGCCCCTTGGAGGTCACGGCAAAGCCGGCGCGTGTGCGCCAGCCGAGGCCGTCGTCGTTATGGTCCCCCACGGCTTCCACCTCTGTGGCGAGGTCAAGCCCGGCAAGCCGTTTGAGTTGTTCAGCCAGCACCTCGGCTTTCAGGGCACGCTGGTGCTCCAGCGAAATATGCCCGAGCTCGGCGCCGCCAACCGGCGGCCCGCCACGGCGCCAGGAGGCCTGGGAATCCGCTGCCCTCCAAAAGTGCGGGACCCGGTGGGGCGAAGCGTCAAGGACTTCGACGACGTCGGCCCGCCAGAAGCGCGACGAGTCACCGGAGTCAGTCAACCGGATACGGACCTTCTCCCCCGGGATGGCGTGCCGGACGAAGATGACGCGCCCTTCGTGCCGCGCGACGAAGTGCCCTCCGTGGGCTATGGGACCAATGTCAACGACCAGTTCAGTACCGGATGCCCCTTGGTGGTCATTGACGGGGTGATCGGTGTGGGAGGAATTGCTGTGGGAGGTCATTTAGGTATCCTGCAGTGCCTTTGCTTCTTCGGAGGATTTCAGCTGCCACGGAACGCTGGCAACCATGACTCCAGGTTCAAAGTGGAGCCTCGTCTTGATTCTGAGTGCTGTCTGGTTATGGACCAGTTGTTCCCACCATTTGCCCACGACATATTCGGGGATGTAAACCACGATCAAGTCCCGCGGCGAATCACGGCGCATGTTCTTGATGTAATCCATGATGGGCGTCACGGTCTCGCGGTACGGGCTGGCCAGGACGGTCAGGGGAACCGGAATTTCCAGTTTCTCCCAATCCCGGACGGTGTGTTCGGTCTCCTCGGTATTGATGTCCACGGTAATTGCGTCAAGGCGTGAAGGCCTCGACGCCCTGGCATAGGCCAGTGCCCTCAGGACAGGCTTGCGTACGTGCGAGACAAGCAGTACCGCGTGGACACGGGTGGGCAACGCACGCGGGGACGAGTCCTCGTCAACGGCCAGTTCCCGGGCCACATTGTCATAGTGGGCCCGGATGCTCCACATGATGAGGAAGAGGACAAACATCGCAAGCAAAGCGATCCAGGCACCTTGCTCGAACTTGGTGATCAAGACGATCACCAAGACCAATGCGGTCATGCCAAAGCCCAGCATGTTGATGGTTCGCGACTTGAAGATGCGGCGGCGGACAGCCTTGTCCCTGGCAAGCTTCAGCTCCCGGCCCCAGTGGCGGATCATCCCGAGCTGGCTGGCCGTGAACGAGATGAAGACACCCACAATATAAAGCTGAATCAGCTTGGTGACATCGGCATTGAACGCAAGGATGAGCACCAGTGCGCCGGCCGCCAGGGCGAGAACGCCGTTGCTGAAGGCAAGGCGGTCACCCCTGGTTCGGAGCTGGCGGGGAAGGTAACCGTCCTGGGCCAGGATGGAGCCAAGCACGGGAAAGCCGTTGAAGGCGGTGTTGGAGGCGAACACCAGGATCACACCCGTGGCAGCCACCACGACATAGAAAAGGATGGAGCCCGAGCCAAAGATGGTGTCCGCGATCTGGCTGATGGCAGGCGTCTGGATGTAGCCCTCCGGCAGGGGTTTGCCATCCACCAGGAACTCGCGCGCGGGGTCCAGGACAATGTGCACCTTGGTGGCGTTGGCAAGGTAGAGGATTCCGGCCAGCATGGAGGCCGCTATGACGCCCAACAGCAGCAGCGTGCTGGCCGCATTCTTGCTCTTTGGTTTCCTGAAATTGGGAACGCCGTTGCTGATGGCCTCAACACCTGTGAGCGCCGCGGCCCCGGAGGAAAAGGCCCGCAGCAGCAGGAAAGCTCCGGCAAGGCCCACCAATCCCTCGTCGAAGCCTGGCTCCGGGACGATGGTGAAGTTGGCGGAGGGTGCCTCACCCAGTGTCCCGGTAGCTGCTTGGAAGATGCCTACCGCGGTCATGCCGAGGATGGACGCCATGAAGATATAGGTGGGGACAGCGAAGAGCGTCCCGGCTTCCCTGACCCCGCGGAGGTTGACCAGCGCAAGGATGACCACGCCGATGGTGGCGATGAGTGCCTGCTGGCCGTGCAGCGAGGGAATGGCCGTAGTGAGGTAGGTGGCCGCCGAGGACATGGACACCGCCACTGTCAGCACGTAGTCCACCAGCAGGGCCGACGCCACCGTGAGCCCGGCATACTTGCCCAGGTTGACGCTGGCGATTTCGTAGTCGCCGCCGCCGGATGGATAGGCGTGGACATTTTGCCGGTAGGACGCCACTACTGTGAGCAAAACCACCATGACCGCGAGGCCGACAAGTGGAGAGAAGGCCACTGCGCTGACTCCGGCCAGGGCGAGTGTCAGCAGGATTTCGTCAGGGGCATAGGCTACCGAAGACAGCGCATCCGAGGCGAAGATCGGCAAAGCGATGCGTTTGGGCAACAAGGTGTGGGACAGGCGGTCGTTCCTGACTGGCCGGCCCACCAACACCCGCTTCGCAGCATTCAAAATTGTCAGCACTCCGCAAAGCTACTCTGAATCCCCATCGATGTCATGACGGTCGTTCGCAGGCGCAGCCACGCGGCACCGGTAAAGTCATACCGAGCGGGACGGACAGCACAGATAAAGGAGACATGGTGGCTCACTTCGTGATCATGGGTTGCGGCCGTGTTGGCGCAACCCTGGCACACACTTTGGAGGATGCCGGCCATTCGGTCGCCATCATCGACCAGGACGAGCGGGCCTTCCGCAGGTTGCGCAACACCTTTACCGGCCGCAAGGTCACCGGGGTGGGTTTCGACCGGGACACCCTCAAGCAAGCCGGCGTGGAAGAGGCCTACGCCTTCGCCGCCGTCTCCAGTGGCGACAACTCGAACATCCTGGCCACCCGGGTGGCCCGTGAGACCTTCCACGTTGCCCACGTCGTGGCACGGATCTACGATCCCGGCCGCGCCGAAATCTACCAGCGACTGGGCATCCCCACGGTGGCAGCCGTCCGCTGGAGCGCCGACCAGGTCCTTCGCCGCATTCTTCCGGAGCAGCATTTGGCCGGAGACTACCGTGAGCCCTCAGGCCGGCTCGTGCTGGCCGAAGTGGAGCTGCACGAGGATTGGATTGGGCACAGCCTCGCTTCGATCGAGGCGGCCTCGGGAATCCGCATCGCCTTCCTCACCCGGTTTGGTGAGGGCGTGCTCCCCCAGGCCGGCACGGCTTACCAGGAAGGCGATACGGTCCACGCGATGCTGAGCCTGGACAGAACGTCCGAGATCAGCCGGATCCTCGCCAAAGCACCCGCCAAGGAGTCTTAGTGAAAGTTGTCATTGTTGGCGCAGGAAGCGTCGGCTCGTCCATTGCCCGCGAACTTCTGGCCCACAAGCACCAGATACTGCTGATCGACCTCAAGCCCGAGGTGATTGGCCGCAGCGGACTGCGGGGCGCCCGCTGGTTGGTGGGAGACGCCTGTGAACTCAGCACCCTGCAGGACGCAAAACTTGAGGATGCCGACGTCGTGGTGTCAGCCACGGGCGACGACAAAGTCAACCTTGTGGTTTCCCTGCTGGCCAAGACCGAGTTTGGCGTGGGACGCACCGTGGGCCGTGTGAACAACCCCAAGAATGACTGGATGTTCAATGATTCCTGGGGCGTCGACGTCGCGGTGAACACCCCGCAGCTCATGACGGCATTGGTGGAAGAAGCCGTGGAAATCGGCGACATTGTCCGCCTCCTGACGCTCCAGACCGGTGTGGCCTCGATCGTCGAATTCACCGTCCCGCATGACTCCCATGTCATCGGCAGCACGGTCGGAGGGATCGACTGGCCGGAGGACGCAACACTGGTAGCCATCCTTCGCGACCAAGCGCCGATCACTCCTACCCGGGACGATGTCCTGGATGGCGGCGACGAGCTGTTCTTCGTCACCACCATCGCAGCCGAAGACGGCCTCCGGTCACTGTTGTCGCCAGGTTCCGACGACGGCGGCGAACCTCGTGGGGAAACGTCTTCGGCCGCGGATCAGTCCTCTGAGGACGACGGCTTCGACGGCTGAGGTGCAGGCTTGGTGAGCAGCCAGGCCACCCAGAGACCCAGGATGTACAGCGGGGCGCCCATCAGGAGCCTGGTGGTCGCCAACGCTGTCAGGCCGGCCTCACCCAGGAAGTACAACGGCACCTGCACCACAAGGCGCAGCGCAAGAACCGCAACCACAATCCACGTTCCCAGTTTGTAAGCCCTGAGCCGTTCGGGATCCTTCCGCCACTCGAGGCCCTCATTGCGGACGAAACCAAAAAGAAGGCCCGCCACCGGCCATTTGAGGACAATGGAGAGCACCATGGCGGCGATGTAGGCGATATTGGTGAAGAAGCCCAGGACGTAGAAGTCCTCTGCCTTGCCCGTGGTATTGGCCAACCACGCGGAAATACCGACGCCCACCACACCGGCCAGCGCCTGGGTCAGGGGACGCCGTTGGATCAACCGGACCACGGTGAAAACCGCGGCGGCGGCCAAAGCCGCCACCAACGCCGGGGTCAGATCACGGGTCACGGTGAAAACCACCAGGAACACCAGTCCCGGAAGAATGCTCTCAGCGATTCCCTGCCATCCACCTGCGGACTTCAGCATGTCCACATGCCCAGCGCTGTTCCGGTGGAGGCCGGCTTTTTCGGCGTAGCCGGCAGCGAGATCGGACACACTGGGGGTTTCTGCCGTCGGCTTGAGGGCATCATCCGGCGGTGACATCCTTTGATCGGGAACAGCGCCCCCGGTGTCCTTGGGTTCTGATCCATTGGACACGGTCATAGGTGCTCCTGACGGGAAAGTATTTCGTAGCGTGGATTGAACATGGCCGGCAAACCGTCAAGCTGGGTCACCATGCCGTTCAGGCGAAGCTGCACACCGGCCTCGATGCCGGGGACGCGTGTCCTGCCGAGCCAAATGACGCGGAGACGGTCGTAGGGCTTCCGGATTCCACCTGCACTGATGACCTGATGTGGTCCGGGACCCAGGGCGTCGACGACAACAGCGGAAAAAAATGGCTGATCGCTGGGCGGCTGATGCGTCACCGACTCGATGAAGCCGGTGCACACCGCCCTCCCCCGGGCAGGAAGATCACGGACTCCCTGCGTCCGGGGACGCTGGCCGGCTGTTCCTCCCCTGCCCGAAGTGTCAGCCAATCTGGGTGATCTCCGGCCCTCGTTCGGGCTGTTCCATGGCCGGTGCAGCCTGCGGAGCGCCGGCCTGTCCCGGCACGGCAGCGTCCTTGGGCAGGCGCAGCTGCAGCAATTCGCGGGGAGGCATCGGGTTGTCGCCGCGCACCACCACTACACGGCGGAAAAGTTCTTCCAGCCCTGCTGCAGCGTCCCGCTCCAAGGCAGCCTGCCCGCCGAGGACGCCGCGGAGGAACCAGCGCGGACCGTCCACGCCCATGAAACGCGCGGCACGGAAACCACGGCTGCCATCGGCCGCTTCAGCGGGCAACTTGGCGACCAGCTCGGTACCAAAGGCTCCGGCAACTTCTTCGGTTTCCCCGCCCTGACTGGCCACGGACTGGGTGATCTGTTCCCGGATCTCATCCCACAAACCTTCTGACCGCGGAGCCGCAAACGCCTGAAGCTGCAGGCTGGAACCGTCCAGGTCCATGGTCACGGCCACCACACGCTGGGTGGCTTCTTCAACCTCAAGCCTCAACTGGAGACCTTCGGCTGGAGCGATCAGCAGCGCCCCGAGGTCCACGTAACCGTCACGGTCCTCGATCTCGTCTATATCCAAGGGGCCTTTGGCAAGCCGGAAATCACCGGGGGTGCCAAGCTGGCCCGATTGAGGACTTTGTGCCTCAGCACCGGATTCCTCGACAGTGCCGGCGGTGTCCGACCGCTCGTCCTTGGACTTCTTGCCGCGCCCAAAAAGCATTGGGTTTTCTCCTTAGTAGTGGTCTATCCCCAAGTAAACCGCACCCACGTTAAACCATGTAAAACCACGCCAAGGCGATGCCTCCGACGCAGCGAGGTCAGTGGTTTGCTGAGGGCTTCGGTGCGTTGAAGCCGCCGGTGGAACCGAAGCCGCCGGTTCCACGAACGGAATCGGACAGCTGGTCTACAGCCACGAACCGCGCGTACTCAACGCGCTGTATCACCATTTGTGCAATTCTATCGCCGCGCTTGAGGTCGATGGCGTGGTCTTGATCGGTATTCAGGAGCGTCACCGCGATCTCGCCCCGGTAGCCTGCGTCAACAGTGCCTGGAGCATTGACGACGGTCAGCCCATGCTTGGTGGCGAGCCCCGACCGCGGGTGGATAAGAGCCACGAAACCATTCGGCAGCGCTATCGAAACGCCCGTGGGAACAAGTTTCCGCTCACCGGGGGCGAGGTGTACGTCCTCGCGGGCCCGGAGGTCGGCTCCGGCATCTCCCGGGTGCGCGTACGACGGCGCTTCCAACCCGGCGTCGAGCATTTTCAGCTGGACTTCCAAGGTGGGGGCTCCGTAGGCCGCGGGGGTCTCACTGCCGTTGGCGGTTCCGGGGGCGGTGTCTGTGCTGAATACTGCCGTCTCATTGCTCACAGTGGTCCATTCTACTGGGAGCAGGAACCTGCGCACCCGGCCTGCCGGCCGCTGCCTTTGAGGGTGGACGCAGCACCAGCGCAGGGCCGGATAAGCTGGAGGCATGCCTACGCCTGACCAGTCCTCCCCCGTGCCTGCCCGGAACACCCCGACGTCATCGGAGGTTCTCTACACCGAGAAACTGTGGCCGTCAGTGTGGATTTGGGTTGTGGTGGTGGGCCTGTCCGGCGCCGGCATCCTGATGTTCGGCCCCATCAGCGCAGCAACGGGCATCATCGCGGCTTTGGTCCTGCTGGCCATCATGACCATCATGTTGGTGCTCTCAACACCCACGATTACGGTCACTCCCACCACGGTCCGGGTAGGCAGGGCCAGCATCGACCGGAAGTTCGTGGGATCCGTCCAGGCCTTCACCAAAGGCGAAGCCACCGCCGAGCGGGGTCCCCGGCTCAACGGACTCGCTTACATGTGCTTCCGTGGCTGGATCGACCCCGTGGTCAAGATTGAGATCACGGACCCCGCGGACCGGACTCCGTACTGGCTCGCCTCTTCCCGCCGGCCTGACGAACTGGTCTCGGCGCTCACCACCCCGCGGGACTGACAAGTCCCTGCGGGAACCCCGGGAACGCTGGTGTTCCTATCCTTCGCACTCCGTGCAGTACAAATGTCCGCCACGCTCGGTGGCGATTTGGGACTTGTGCTTCACCAGGAAGCAATTGAAGCAGGTGAACTCGTCCGGTTGGGGTGGCATGACCTGGATCAGGAGTTCTTCGCCGGATAAATCAGCACCGGGCAACTCGAAGCCGTCGGCAAGGTCCGACTCATCGACGTCCACGGCGGAAGATTGCTTCCCCGACTGGTGCGTCTTGAGTTCTTCCAGGGAATCCTCGCTGACGTCTTCCTCGGTCTTTCGAGGGGCATCGTAATCGGTGGCCATGGTCCTTCCTAGTCCTCCCTGTCTGCAGTGGGTTCTCGCCGGTCCGGCGGCCATCGCCACCGGGGTAAGGGTGCAACGCTGCACGCCTCGGATTTGTGCCCGGTATCGGCCAGATTGTCCTCTTCCCGCCCACGAATGTCCATAGCCCCCAATCGTTGCCAAAAAGCACCGAAAGAACTCCTCGCAGGGCCGGTTTCACCGGAATATCACGGCACGCCCTCCCTCCTAGTAGGAAAAGACCCCGGCGGGTGGCAGAGTTTCGAATGTCAGTTATGCCATGTGGTGGAGGGTGTTATGCAGGATCTACGACTGGTAGGCGTCCACGACGACGGCGGGCATCTGCTTTTGAGCGGCCCCGGCGGTGCGATGTTCCAGCTTCCGATCGACGAGGCCTTGAGGTCAGCGGCGAGCCGGACCCCTGCCCAAGTGGCGGCACGCGCCGCCAACACAGCCATTGCCATGTCCCCGCGCGACATCCAATCCAGGATCCGCAGTGGGGCCACCGCGGCCGAAGTGGCCGAGCTGTCCGGGCTGCCCCTCGCCAACGTCCAACGCTACGAAGGCCCTGTCCTCGCAGAGCGTGAGTACGTAGCCAGGCAGGCACGCAACATTGAGGTTGCTGCCCCTGCCCCCGGGCACGACGCCTACCGTTCGGCCTTCGGCGACAACCCGGCCACGCTGGGTGAAATGGTAGACCACAGGCTCGCTGCCCACGGCATCGATTCGGCCACGGTGGAATGGGACTCGTGGCGCCGTACGGACGGTTCCTGGACCGTCGTCGCACGCTTTGAAACGGTACCGGGCACCCACGGCAGCATCGGTGAGGAACCTCCTGCCATGTGGACCTTCAGCCCGCAGCGCAAGTCCCTTCAGAACGCCAACCGCTGGGCCCAACAACTCAGCGAGCTGGAGCCACTGGATGGACCCGTCCCGGCGCGCAGGCTCGCTGCCGTCTCGGACCGGCCTTTCGATTTCGAAACCGATGCTGAGACAGCCGCCCGCGCGTCCGCCAAGGAATCGGACAGCCTCCTGGAAATGCTGCGTTCGCGGCGGGGTCAGCGCCTGGGCGTGGACGAAGACGGAGACGACGCCTTGGCGGTGCTGCTGAGCAACGTTCCCGCAGCCCACCCGCGGCCCGGAAGCGAGCACGAAGACCTCGAAGAAAACGACGCTGCAGATCCCGAACCGGCTCCGGCCGTCGCGGAGGAACCTGCACGTAAAGACGGGCGCCCTTCCATGCTCTCGCGGCTGAGCCTGGCTCCACGGCACTTTGAACCCCACGACGAAGATGAAGACGATTCCCTGAAGCTGCACCACGGCGTCAGCACGGAAACGCGGGAGATCACGGTGGTAGCCGGCCCGCTGCGACCCGTCACTTCACTCACAGGGCGCAAACCTGCCGGGCTTGACGAACTCCTGGGTGGCAACAGCACTGTCCGAAACACGGACTCTCCGCGGGAGGAATCTCCTGAAGATCATCGGGACAGCGAAACCCTTGCTGATGATTCCAAGAACCCCGGGGACTCCGGGGGCCGCAAGGACCCCGATGCCCCCGCAGAACGCCAACCGTCACGGCCAAAGCGGTCCAGCATTCCCAGCTGGGACGAGATTGTCTTTGGAGCCCGCGGAGACTGATTCCACAAGCTAGCCGTGGCGGAGCTCCCCGGCGCCCGGCCAGAGGCAAGCGTCAATGTCGAAAGGGAGCGGCTGGTCCGCCCCTGCCATCAGGTTGGCACCGTGCACCGTGACGCGCCGCATGTAGTGGCGGCGGCATAATGTCTCGTAACCCACCGAAGCCTCACGGCCTTCGACGCCGGCCTCCGGACTGCCTTCTACGTGCTCGCCCCCGGTGGCTGGTGCCACGTCACCCACCATCACCTGCTTGCCTTCCACCACCATGATGCCGTTCACCGTCCGGGCATTCTGAGTTGCCCGGCGCCCGCACCAGCACAGTGCTTCCACTTGCAGCACTTGGACCTTATCGGCCAGCTCAATGAGGCGCTGTGACCCAGGAAACAGCCGGGTGCGGAAGTCCGAGGTGATGCCAAAGGCGAAGACGTCCACCTCCATCTCATCCACCACACGTGCCAACTGCTCCACTTGGGCGGGTGTATAGAACTGCGCTTCATCGCAAATAAGGTAGTCCACGCGGAGTCCGCTGGTGCGGCGGACCACAACTTCGTCCCAGAAGTCGGTGTCACCCTCCACCTCAACGGCGTCGATGTGGAGTCCCAACCTGCTGGAGATGGTGGAGTATCCGGCGCGGTCGTTGCAGCTGAAGCGAACACCTCCGCGGCCCCTTGCGCGGTGGTTGTGGTCCATCTGGAGGGCAAGGGTGGACTTGCCGCAGTCCATGGTGCCTGAGAAGAAGACCAGTTCAGCCACGTTTGCCCTTCTTGCCGGCAGCAGCGAAGCACACCAAGGGAACTTCGCGCTCGGCTTTGGTCAGCGAACCGTGCTGGCCCACTACCTCCAGGGAAGCGGGGCGGGCACGGCGGGTGTCATAGAGTGCCAGGGTGTCGCGGGCTGCGATCATGACATCGCCAATGCGCGGCGCAACCTCGGGGCGGACAGCACCGAACAATCCGGCGTCCATGGCCTGGTTCCGCGTGAAAGCCCAGATCCTCTCACCGAAGCGATGACGCCAGGCTGCGAGCAGGGCTTCGCGATGCTCCGCGGTGGCATCGGGTTCAAGGTACAGGTGCACCATGCGCGGCTCCCCTGCAGTGTGCCTGACTCCTGCCACCAAGGGTTCATCGGCGGAGTAGTCGAGTCTCTGGGATTCGGGAACGTCCACCATGCCGTGGTCACCGGTCAACAGGATGGTGGTACCTGCCGGGAGCGTTGAGGAGAGCCGTTTGACCGCGGAATCCAGTTCTTCGAGTTGATGCTCCCAACGGTCCGACTGGCAGCCATGGCGGTGGCCCGCTTTGTCCAGCTCATTGAGGTAGAAGTACATCAGGGAACGTCCGCCACCGGACATTGCTTCCGCGGCCGCGGCCGTCCGCGCATGCAGCGTAGTGCCGCCAATAAACCTGCTCCCCCGCAGTGCGGCCTGCGTCATGGGCGAGTTACCGAATTGAGGCAGGCTGACGGTCACCACGTCCAGTTCCTCGGCCAGTCGTTCAAAGACGGTGGAGTGGGGCTGCCACTCCACAGGATCCACCTGTGAATCCCAATTGCCCAGGAGGTTCACTACCTTGTCCTGCGCTGGATCCAGGACGTCGTATCCCACCATGCCATGTTGTCCGGCGGGCAAGCCGGTGCCCAGGCTCGCCAGGGAGGCTGCCGTGGTGCTGGGGAATGCTGAGTCGATCCACTGCGGGACGTTACCCTGTCCTTCGGCCAGGACTGAGCGGAGGAAGGGCGTGTGGGAGGCCTTCTGTTTGAGCAGGTTGCGGCCCAAACCATCGGCGAGGACCACGCAGATACGCTGGGATGCCGGCACCTGCAAGTGGTTGGTGAACCCGGGCACTCCGAGAGCAGCGGCGGAACTCGTGAAGACTTCCGCGATCGACTTGCTCCCGAACAGCGGGGCTGAGGGGAGATCGGCTGCGTCGTGGGTCACCGGGGACGAGGTCTGCGCGGCGTCCCTCAACGCTGGTGTCCGCGGCTCAAGCGGTTGCTGAAGACACCCGAACGCGGCCGCGGAGCGGGGATGCCCGTGTGCTGGACGGGAGCCGGATTTCCTGTATTAACGGCACGCAGGGCGCGGGCAAAGAGCTTGGCATCCTGGACGGCCTGCAGACCATCCGCTTCGGCGCTGATGCGCAGCACGATGTCTTCCTGGGCAATGGTGCCGCTGTACCCATGATCTGCCTCGCACTGGGGGTCTCCGCAGCTGGCCGGTCCCATGTCCAAACGCTGGCCTCCGGACCAGGCAATGGAGACGGTGAGCTCCCGTACAGGATCGGAGGGCTTGTAGTTCTGGGGCTGGGAGTACATGTAGCTGAGGACCACCGAGCGGATTTGGGCCACTGGGACCGACTCCGTAGAGATCTGGGCAACAATTTGCTCGCCGGCTTCATCAAGCTGCTGGTCGTCAACATGGGTGATGACCAGCATGTCTTCGGTGAGCACCAGGACAGTGATGTGCCTGCGGACCTCGGCGCGGTCAAAGTGCGTCTCCAAGTGCACCAAATGGGAAAGGCACTCCCGGCCGTCCAGGGCGTCATCGACGACGTCCGCCACGAGCCGCGGATAAAACCCCGCCTGCTGCAATGCCTGGTCCAGGCTCTGCCCCTGCGAGCTGTGGTTATGCGCGGTGTGGTGCCCGGTGTTGGACGGGCGTGATTGAGGCGTCGGAGACTGGGTGCTCATTCCCCCATTTTCACAGATCGGTTGATGACTTCCTAACCGCGCGGTCCACCCTGTGGCTAACTTCGCATCGCACGCCGCGCGCTGTCAGTCCGCTGTGCGGCGTTGCCAATCCAGACCTCGGCACCCAGGATCGTGGCGCCCGAGGGACCGGCCAGGACGGGGTTGAATTCCACCAGCGCAATTCCCGGGTGATCGTCCTTCAGCTTCGCAAGCCTGGCCGCTATGTCCTCCAGGGAAGCCACATCCACCGCAGGCAGTCCCTGATAACCAAAGAGTTTCCTTGAGGCGCGCGGTGAGCGGATGACGTCATGCAGGTCCGCAGCCGAGAGCGGAGGTACCCGGTGGGCCCAGTCGTCCAGCAGGTTCACGGCATCACCGGCCAACCCAAAGGAGAGAACGGGCCCCAGCAACGGATCCTCAATGGCCCGGAAAGTGCAGGCCTGTCCCACCGGAGCCATGGCCTGGACCTCAAGGGACGGCGATCCATATGGTTCCAAGGCCCGGCGCATTTGTGCAACGTTCAGGCGCAGCGATTCCGCGTCCTGGATGTCCAACCGCACCCCGCCCAGATCCAGCCGGTGCCGGAGGGCTGGGTCGGTGGTTTTCAGGACCACAGGCCAACCCACCGCGTCGGCCGCCTGCACGGCTTCGTCCGGTGTACCGAATCCAAGCGTGGGCACCACGTCGATTCCGTAGCCGGCAAGCAGCGCCGCGGCAGCCCCGGCGTCGAGTTTCCTGAGTTTCTCGCCGGTAACACCGGCCAGCATCGCCGTCAGCGTTTCCCGGGTGCCCTCCACGTCGCAGCCGTCCGGTTCAACGAACAGTCCTTGGTCCCTGTCGCGCCATTGTGCATAGCCAACAATGGCCGCCAAGGCAGCCACGGCGGCGCCCGCATTGGAAAAACACGGAAGCACGGGCTTCTCTGCGGAACCCACCATGCCCTCCACGTGGACCGAGGGGTCCAGAATTCCCGTGAACGCGGCAACAACGGGTTTCCCGGCCTCTGCGGCACATTCCGCGAGGACACCGGCCAACGCCTCCACCGTGAGTCCCCTCGCGGGAAGGAGTGCGGCAATTACAGCGTGGACGGAGTGATCGGCCAGACTTTCCATGAGGCTGGTCCTCAGTGCCGGGAGCGCAAGCGACATACCGGCGTCGAGGTCAACGTCAGTGACCAGCCGGTTCACCTCCAGTCCGAGCGGACCCGCGGTGTCGGAAACTACTTTGCCCAAGGCCACGGAATTGGAATAGACGGCAACCCCGGGGCCTTGTGGCAGCGCCTGGGATGACACGATCTGGGCGATGTCCATGAGCTGCTCAATGGTTTCCACGCGGATGACGCCTGCTTGGCGCATCATGGCGTCCACTGCGGCAGCGGGGGCTTGGGTGGTCCGCACTTCGTGCCCCGGCGGCAGGCTGAGGCCCGTCACATCGGACTTTGCGACGATCACAGGCTTGCTCCGCGACAACCGGCGGGCCAGGCGGGAGAACTTACGGGGGTTGCCGATGGATTCCAGGTACAGGCCCACTGCGGAGGTGTCGGCGTCGTCCTCCCAGTACTGCATGGCATCGTTGCCGGAAACGTCGGCACGGTTTCCCGCCGAGAGGAAGGAGGACAAACCGAGCCTGCGGCGGCTGGCGGCGGCGTAGACAGCAACGCCCACAGCAGCAGATTGGCTGAACAGGCCCAAACTTCCCCTGGGCGGCATGGTGGGCGCCATGGACGCGTTGAGGGATACGGCCGGGTGGGTGTTCAGTATTCCGAGGGACTCGGGGCCGATCACCCGCATCCCGTTGGCCCGGGCACGACGCACCAGTTCGTGCTGGCGTGCCAGGCCCCGCTCGCCGTCGTCGGCAAATCCTGCAGTTGCCACTACGATGCCCTTGACGCCGGCAGCAGCGCAATCGTCCACCACCTTGGGTACTTCTTCGTAAGGAACAGCGATGATGGCCAACTGCACAGGTCCAGGTATTTCCGACAACTTGCCGAAGGAGACCATGCCGGCAAGTTCAAAAGCCTCAGGGTTCACCGCGTAGACCGGGCCCTTGAACCCGCCTTCAATGATGTGTTCGAGCAATTGGTAGCCAATGGTCCCCCACTTGCGGCTGGCGCCGATAACAGCCACCGACGACGGCGACAGCAGGTCGCGCACGCTGCGGGCCTCGGCGCGGTGCTCACGGGATTCCATGACGGCCCGCGACTTCTCCGTGGGGTCGATGTTGAACTCGACGCTCACCACGCCATCGTCGAATTGCCGGGTGAGGTCGTAGCCGGCGTCGGCAAAGACCATCAGCATCTTCCGGTTATCCGGCAGGACCTCGGCAGTGAAACGCCGGATGCCGTTTTCGCGGGCGGCAACGGCCAGGTGCTCCAGGAGGATCGAGCCGATCCCGCGGCCCTGATGGGCATCTGAGATATTGAAGGCGACTTCAGCCTCGTCCGGGTCATCCAGCCGGTCGTAACGGCCGATGCCCATGATCTCCCCGCCGATGGTAATGACGAAGGCCACCCGGTTGATGTGGTCCACTTCGGTGAACCGCCGCACTTCCTTGCCGGAGAGCCGGGGTTTGAAGGAAAAGAACCGCATGTAGATCGACGCCTGCGATTGGCCCGCATGGAAGGCTTGCAGGGCATCGGCGTCCTCGGGCCGGATGGGGCGAAGGTGGGCGGTTCCGCCGTCGCGCAGGACGACATCAGCCTCCCAATATTCCGGATAAATGCCGACGCCGGGCTGATCCACCATAGGCTTAGCCTAGCTAAAACATCCGCAGTACAACTTCAAGGATTCACCGACCCCATGGCCCGCAGCCAAAAATCAGCACGGACAGCCGAACCCCTCGGCGATTTCACCGAAAATATCGTGGACATCGACGTCACTTCGGAGATGGAAGGCTCCTTCCTGGAGTACGCCTACTCAGTGATTTATTCGCGTGCGCTCCCGGACGCCCGCGACGGACTGAAGCCCGTTCAACGGCGCATCCTGTACATGATGTCCGATATGGGCCTCCGCCCGGATCGCGGGCACGTTAAAAGTGCCCGGGTGGTGGGCGAAGTCATGGGCAAGCTCCACCCCCACGGCGACACCGCGATCTATGACGCCATGGTGCGCATGGCGCAGGACTTTTCCCTCCGCCTGCCGCTGATCGATGGCCACGGAAACTTCGGATCGCTCGACGACGGACCGGCAGCACCGCGGTACACCGAGGCACGCCTGGCCGCCGCCGCGCTGATCATGACGGATCACTTGGACGAAGACGTAGTCGACTTCGTCCCCAACTACGACAACCAACTGACCCAGCCGGATGTCCTCCCAGCCGCTTTCCCCAACCTGCTGGTCAATGGCACTACGGGCATCGCGGTGGGCATGGCAACGAACATGCCTCCACACAACCTCGTTGAGGTCATCGCCGCCGCACGCCACCTGATCGCCAACCCGGACGCTACGCTGGATGACATCATGAGGTTCATCCCGGGTCCCGACCTGCCCACAGGCGGCCGGATTGTTGGGCTGGACGGAATCCGCGACGCCTACGCCACCGGCCGCGGTTCCTTCAAAACCCGTGCCAAGGTTGAGGTGGAACAGTTGTCCGCCCGACGGACCGGCCTGGTGGTCACTGAGCTCCCCTACATGGTGGGCCCGGAAAAGGTGATCGAGAAGATCAAGGATGCCGTCAACGCCAAGAAGCTGACAGGCATCAGCGATGTGGTGGATCTGACGGACCGCAACCACGGCCTGCGCTTGGTCATCGAGCTCAAGAACGGCTTTAACCCCAACGCCGTCCTCCAGCAGCTTTACCGCTATTCACCCATGGAAGATTCCTTCGGGATCAACAACGTTACGTTGGTGGACGGTCAGCCACAGACGCTGGGCCTCCTGCAGTTGTTGCAGGTGTACGTTGAGCACAGGCTGACTGTGGTGCGCCGCCGTACGTCCTTCCGCCTGGGCAAGAAGAAGGACCGCCTCCACTTGGTGGAGGGCCTTCTGATCGCGATCGTTGACATCGACGAAGTCATCCAGATCATCCGTTCCTCCGACGAAGCGTCTGCCGCCCGCGAGCGGTTGATGTCCATCTACGACCTCACCGAGATCCAGGCCAACTACATCCTGGAACTGCGTCTGCGGCAGCTGACCAAGTATTCCCGGCTTGAACTGGAGAAGGAACAGGACGAGCTCCGCCGCGAAATCGAGGCACTTGAGGCCATCCTGGCCTCCGATGAGTTGCTCCGCGACCTCGTCTCCGGCGAGTTGGGGGTCATCGCCGAAAAGTACGGCACACCCCGGCGCACGGTGCTGCTGGAGTCCGAAGCCGTCTCCCCCACCGTGGCTGCAGCCCTCGCAGCTTCCACTCCCGGCCCCAAGGGCAAGGCTGCGGCGTTGCCCTTGGAGATTCCGGATGACCCCTGCTGGGCCCTGCTCAGCGTCTCAGGCCAGATTGCCAGGACGTCCAACCAGGAGCCGCTGGCCGAAGCGGGACCCCGGGCCAAGCACGATGTCTTCCGCTCGGTAGTGAAAACCACTGCCCGGGGTGAGATCGGCGCGGTGACGTCGCAAGGGCGCATGCTGCGCCTGCAGGTCATGGACATGCCCGTCCTCCCGCCGATGTCCGGGCTTCCCAACCTTGCCGGCGGTGTCCCGGCGAAGGACTTCATCACGTTGGTCAAGGGCGAGACTCTGGTTGCGTTCGTTCCCTTGGATGCCATCCTCGCTGTTGGCACCGTCCAGGGAATCGTCAAACGGGTTCAACCGGACTATCCGTTGAACCGTGAGGACTGGGAGATCATCGCACTGAAGGACAAGGATTCGGTCCTTGCTGTGGAACCGGCACAGGAGGACGACGTCGATCTCGTCTTCGTGACCCGACAGGCACAATTGCTCCGGTTCAGTGCGTCCAACGTCCGGCCGCAGGGCCGAACGGCGGGCGGTATGGCCGGCATCAAGCTGGCCGCCGGTGATGAAGTGATCCACTTCGGAACCGTACGCACCAACGATCCCGCCGCCGTCGTCGTCACCATTGCCGGCACCAATGGCGCCTTGCCGGGCACAGCTCCCGGCACCGCGAAGGTGACAGCTTTCGAGGAGTACCCTGCCAAGGGCCGTGCCACCGGCGGCGTCCGGGTCCACCGTTTCCTCAAGGGCGAAGACACCCTGCTGCTGGCGTGGGCGGGACATGGCCCCGCAAAAGCGTCCTCGGCAGCCGGCGTCGCGCGGGCCCTCCCGCACGAGCATGGCCGCAGGGATGGTTCCGGCGTGCCGTTGTCGCAGCCTGTTGAGGCGATCGGACCGAGCATGGCATGGGTCGAAGCGGCAGAATAGCCGCGCCACGAACAGCACAGCCGTCAGGAACAGCGAAGGCCGGGGAGATAGACCCCGGCCTTCGCTGTGCCGTGGCCCTGGGGCCACGGCGCGGGCTAGCCGGTTTGGTTGATGCTGAGGATGTTTCCCTCGCTGTCCAGGAACCATGCCGCAGCGCTGCCGTCAGGCATCGTGGCGATTCCGTCCTCAGTTTTCAATCCAGGAAAGTCGTAGTCCTCAAACGTGACACCCTTGCCGCGCAGTTCCTGCACGGTGGCCTTGACGTCATCGACTGTCCAGCCCATCTGGGTGTTCTTCGCGGACCCGGCATTGGATGTCTGGTAAACGAAGAATCCCGTTCCATCGCCGCACCTGTACTGGAGGTTGTCGTCGGCGTCCGGATTTTCGGGTTCCAGTCCGAGTTTTTCGCTGTAGTACGCGCGGGCCCGGGCTATGTCCTGTGCCGGTAGGACGGCACCAACCTGCTGATCCTTGAGCATGTTTTTCTCTTTCCGGCTCTCCCCCCGGAATGAACTTTACTCTTGCGCGGGCGGGCACGTCATGCGAAAACGACACCATATTTCACGGTTCGCAACGGGTGTGGTGCAGGTCGGCTTAGACTGGCGGCATGCCGATCATCCCTGACGAAAAAGACTGGACCTGGGTGCTCTCCCAGCCCTGCCCCGAATGTGGTTTCGACCCCGCCACGGTAACTCCTTCCACGGTGCCAGGGTCGGTCCTGAACATGCTCCCCCGGTGGAGGGCTGTCCTCCGTCGGGAAGATGCGGCCGTCCGGCCTGACGACCACACATGGTCCAACCTGGAGTACGCCTGCCACGTCCGCGATGTGTTCAGCCTGTTCGACCAACGACTGAACCTGATGCTGACCGAGGATGATGCCCGGTTCGACAACTGGGACCAGGACCAGGCCGCCATCGATGGGGAGTACGGTTCGGCCGACCCCCGAACCGTGGCTGACGAACTTGAAGCGGAGGGCAGCGAGATCGCCGAGTCCTTCGCCCGGGTCACCGAGAATGACTGGCAGCGCACCGGCACCCGCAGCAACGGGTCCTCGTTTACTGTGCTGACGTTCTCCCAGTACTTCCTCCACGATGTTGTCCACCATCTGCATGACGTGGACGGCTAGGACGGGCTAGAGCATCTTCTCCCACGTCATGCTGCGGTTCACGGGTGCATAGCCCATCCGGAGGTAAAGCTCCAGCGCACCGGTGGGGTTGGCTGAATCCACATCCAGCGATGCCACCTGCATCCCGGCATCGGTGTACCGGCGCATGGCGTCCGCCAGCAGCATTTGTGCAATGCCACGGCCCCTGTAGGCGCGCCGAACGCCCAGGAGCTCCGTATAGCCCTCTGTGAAACCGCGGTCTGCTGCGGAATCGGGATCGAAGCTGCTCAGCTGGTATCCAGCCACCTCCCCCGTCCCTGAGTCGAGAACCACCGCACTGAGATCATGCCGCGCCGTGGGTTCCTCGATGGTGAAGCGCCAGGACTCTTCGTCCCTGGGTTCGCTCCCCCAGTGGTCCCTGAAAGCATCGTTGTGCGCTTGACGTACGGGTTCAAAGAGCGTCGGTTCCAACGTCCTGAGTTCCAGGCCGGCACCCAGTGGCACTTGGGGCAGTTCGTGGGAAAGGGGCCGGTGCATTTCATTGAACCAGCGGACGGCAGCATACCCATGCCCCATCAGGAGAGTGGCCTGGTGTTCGTGCTGTTCTTCTGTCTGGATGCGGAGCCGCGGCGGTGCCTCTGTATGCCCGGCAGCCTGATCAGCGTCGAACCGCCTGCGCACCTGCTCTTCCTGCCACACCAGGACTGCTGAGCCGATCCCGCGTTGCTGCCATTCGGGATCAACACACGCCGCTCCGGTGGCTTTATCGCCCTCCGGGTTCTTGGAAATACGTCCGTAGGCGCGTGCGGCACCGTCGGCGTCCAAACCCAGCAGGGTGCTCGTCTGCGGCGGGTTCTTGCTGGACTCCAGGATGTGGGCCAGGTCCCCGCGCTTTTCGTACCAGACGGGATGTTCGACGGCGGCCGTCCGGGCTACCAGGGCCGCCCAGTTATCAAGATCCTCCATGGTGGCAGGCCGCCACTGCAGGCCGGTGATGTCGGCATTGGGCACAGCAGGGCTTGCGGCGTTGAAAGGCATGCCAACAGGTTACTGAGGGGTACGCTTTCCCACCAGTTCCGGCGCGCCCATGCTTTGTTTCGCCGCAGGCCGGGCTGCGGGCAGTTCCAGCCGCGCATCCCCCGGATCAATGTCGTCAGGATTGTGCGTCACCAGGACAACCGTGACGTCTTTGAGGCCCTGGCGGAGAATGGCCATCATTTCCCGTGCAGAACCGGCATCCAGATGGGCGGTGGGCTCGTCGAGCAGCAGGACCGATGCCCCAGTCAAAAGGGTCCTGGCCATTGCCAGCCGCTGCCGTTCGCCTCCGCTGAGGAACGAGCCACCGGGCCCGATCCTGGCATCGAGCCCGTCCGGCAAGGCGTCCACCACCGCATCAAGTCCGACGTCGGCCAGTGCCTTGTGCATCTCGGCCTCGCTGGGCTTCGCCGCGGCCGGACGGCTGAGCAGGAGATTCCCACGGATGGTCGAGTCGAAGAGGTGCGCTTCCTGGGGGCACCAGGCAGCGGTGCCCGTCAGCTTCGCTGTTCCCCGGGTAAGCGGCAGGAAGCCCAGCAGCACGGACAGCAGCGTGGTCTTTCCCGCGCCCGAGGGCCCTGTCACCGCGAGCCAACGGCCGGGTCCGGCTTCGGCGGTGATCCCGGCGAAGGCATCGGGGCCCCCGGGCCAGGCGGCCGCCGCACCCTTCAATTCAAGCCCCGCTGAGCCGTCGCGGTCCGGGAGTGGCCGCGGGCCGCCGTCGAGTTCTGTTCGGGTTGCCCCGGAAAGATCGGTGGCAGGAGCGTCCAAAGCCCCGGACGCAGCAACCCGGCCCAGCACGTCCGCGAGCGCCGGAGCCTGGCGCACTGCGGAAACGATGCCGCTGAAGGCATCCACCAAGGCCAACTGCATCAGGACGATGACAGCCACAAGTTCGGGCGGGACTGCACCGTTGGCAACAGAAGGAGCGCTGAGGACACCTGCCCACAAGGCTGCCAGCGAGCAGGACAGGACGATCACGGCTTGGCCGAGGCCTTCAGCCCATGCCGAGCGCTGGGCAGCGACGGTGGCTTCGCGGTCTTTGGTTCGCAGATCCTTGAGGACCGGCCCGGCTACTGCGTTGGCCGTCAGTTCTGCCCGGGCGTCCAGGGCAGCGGCCACGCCGTGAAGTACCGCGGAGCGCATGTGCTGTTCGGCCTTGGCAGCGTTCCTGTCAGCCAGGACGGCAAGGAGCGGAGCGATTGCAAGTCCCACAACAGAGGCCAGCACGACAGCGGGCAGGGCGGCGGGCAGGACGACGGCGGTGGCTGCGATCGCCGCTGCTCCCACCCCCACTGCGGTGACGGGTGGCAGAGCGACCCGTGGCAGGAGATCCCGGAGGGTATCGACGTCGTCCACGATTGCGCCAAGAACATTGCCGCCCTGGAGAAGGCGCCTCAATGACAGTGCCCTGCGGCTCAGTGTCTCCCACAGTGCTCCGCGGAGGCGGGTCATAGCGGCGAACACGGCGTCGTGGGTCAGGAGCCGCTCACAGTAGCGCAGGACTGCCCTGCCGATTCCGAAGAATCTGACGCCCACGATCGCGCCCAGCAAGTAGAGGATGGGCGGTTGTTCGCTCGCCCTGATGATCAGCCACCCGGACAAACCTGACAGTGCTACCGCGAACAGGGCAGCCAGGACTGCCACGGTGCCGGCTGCGACAAACTTCCACTGCACGGGCTTGAGGATCCCCATCAGGCGCTTCAGGCTGCCGGCCTGTGGGGCGCTCTGGGTAAGACCATCGGTCATGGGTGTCTGGCGCTGCTCGCCGGCGGCCTTCTCCAGAGTGTCACCCGTGCGCTTGGACGGAACCATGGGCGCGGTATGGAAGCGTTTGTTTCCCACGGGCACCACGTGGTCCGCGAGCGCACGGGTTGCGGCGTCGTGGGCCACCAGGATGACAGTCACGTTGCCTCGCAGTGACTCGATGGCGTCGCGGACCACGCTGGCTGAGTAAGGGTCCAAGTGTGCGGTGGGCTCGTCGAGCAGCAGGACGGTGGCCCCTGCTTCCACCCGTGCCAATCCACGGGCGAGCGCAACACGGCGTAGTTCGCCGGGGCTCAGCTCGGCCGGGTTCTTCGCAGCCAGGTGCGCAGCCTTTGCTTTCGACAGAACTCGTGTGACGGCTTGGGCGGCATCTCCGTTGTACCCGTCAAGATACAGCGACACTTCTTCCTGGACGGTCTCTGTTGCCATGGCGGGGTGTTGGGGCACCCATGCCACGGCCCCCTTCCCGGCTCCAGTGACCGTTCCCGTTACGCCGGCTCCCGGCCCTGGTCCGATCAGCCCGGCAAGGACACCAAGGACGGTGCTCTTCCCGGCGCCGCTGTCGCCGTCGAGGGCTGTGATACTTCCCCGCGGAGCGGTAAAACTGAGGGGCCCGACGGCGGCTGTGGACCTCCCGTGATAAGTCACCGCCAACCCGTCAACCACAACGCCGGACGGCGTGTTGTTTGAGGATTCTTTGTCCATCAGGGGTTGGTGCGCGGGGGCATCCAGCACGGCATGGGTGGTTTCCAAGGCGGCCCTGCCGTCGTCGCTGGCGTGGTGGGCCGTACCAAGCTCCCGAAGCGGCAGGTAGCAGTCCGGGGCCAGGATGAGGGCCAGAAGGCCGGCTTCCAGCGCCATGTCGCCGCCCACAAGCCTGACACCAATGAACACGGCAACAACGGCAACGGAGATCGTGGCAATGAGTTCGAGCGCCAACGCTGACAGGAAGGCTGTGCGGAGCGTTCCCATGGTCCGGCTCCGGTACTGCTCCGAAATGTCTTCCAAGGCCGCCCGTTGTTCGGTGGCGCGGCCCAGGCCCACCAGCACCGGAAGGCCCTTGGCCAGTTCCAGGATGTGCCCGGAGAGCTTCCGGAGGGTTGTCTGGGCGTCCCTGACGTTGTCCTCCGTGTGCCGGCCAATCAGGACCATGAACAACGGCACCAGCGGAACGGTCAGGACGATCACTACCGCGCTGACCCAGTCGGCAAAGAGAATCCTGGTCCCGATCAACAGCGGCACCGTGGCGCAATTGACCAAGGCGGGCAGGTACTGGGTGTAGTAGTCGTCCAGCGCATCCAGGCCCCGCGTCGCCAGGATGGCCAGGCCGCCGTCGTTCATTCCTTCGACCGGGGATGAACCACGGTCGGCCAGTGAGCGCCGCAGCAGCTGCGCCCGCAACTCCTCCTTGACACCCAGGGCTGCACGCCTGGAGGCGATGCCCTGGCCCCAGACCGTGAGTGACCTCAGGACTGCTCCCACGGCACCCCAGACAAGTCCGCTGCTCCAGTCCCCCGTTCCGGAAGCGAGCCCTGCCAGCATCCCCGCCACGGCCTGGGCCATGAGCACCAGGGACAGCGCCTTGAGGGCGGACAGGAGCCCAATGAGGTAGAGCGCGGATCGGGTGGCCGGGCCGGAGGGGAACACGGGCTTCATGGGGCGGTTAGCCTTCCTTGGTGCTGGCGGTTGGCTGGCTGTCCTTGGAGATCAGGACCTTGGCGGCAATAGCGGGAAGGAAGCCGTGCGCTTCAGGGATGTGCGCCGCGCTGACACGCCGGCGGAATACCCAGTAGGTCCAGGACTGGTACGCGATCACCAAGGGCAGTCCTACGGCTGCCACAATGCTCATCAGTCCAAGTGTGTAGTCCGAGGATGAGGCATTTGAAATGGTCAGGTTGAACGCTGGGTCAAGGGTGGAAGGAATCACCACGGGGAAGGCTGCCCCGAAAATCGAAGCGGTGGCGCACACAATGAACCCACCCAGGGCACCGAAGGCGCGACCTTCTGCCCCTGCCCTGGCCAGCGTCCAGGCCAGGACGACAGCTACGACTCCGGCCGCCACCAGGGCCCAGGTCCACGGCTTGCCGCTGAGGAATTGCACTGACACCATCCAGCCGAACATCGGCAACACCGCAAACGGCACCAACCGCACAAACCAGCGGCGGGCACGGTGCCGCACATCGCCGTCGGTTTTGAGGGCCAGGAACGCAAGGGCGTGGACCAGGGCGAACGCCACCACACCGAAACCGCCCAGCAGCGCATAGCCACTGAACCAGGACATCGGGCCGCCGCTGCGGTCTCCGTTGGCGTTCAACGGAAGGCCGGTGGTGGTCAGCGCCAAAGCGGCACCGATGCCGAAGGCTGCGACAAAGGATCCGACGGCGATCGCCCAGTCCCAGCGGTTCCGCCAGCGCTCTGAGTCCACTTTGCCGCGGTATTCGAAGGCGACAGCCCGGAAGATCAGCGCGGCCAGGACTGCCAGGAGTGGTAGGTAGAGGGCGGAGAACAGCGAGGCGTACCAGAGCGGGAAGGCTGCGAAAGTGGCTCCGGCTGCAGTGAGCAGCCATACCTCGTTGCCGTCCCACACGGGGCCGATGGTGTTGAGCAGCACACGGCGGTCCGTGTTGTTGCGGGCAAACAGCTTCATGAGCATGCCGACGCCAAGGTCAAAGCCCTCCAGGAAGAGGTAGCCCGTCCACAGCACCGCGATGGCAACAAACCAGATGGTTGGCAACAGTTCCATTGTCAGTTTCCCCTGTCTCTAGTAGGCGAAGGCCAGGACGTCGTCGCCGGACTTGTCCGGACCGGCGTCGTTCTTGTCGTCGTCGTCCGTGTCCTTGGCCGGGTGGGCCAGCTCCGGCATCGCGGAGGCCACCCCGCCCCGGATGTACTTGACCAGCAGCTTCACTTCGACCACCAGCAATACGGCGTAGATGGCGGTGAGGACCACCAGCGAGGTCAGGAGCTCCCCGGCGCTGACCCCCGGCGAAACGGCGGCAGCTGTGAACATGAAGACCTGGTCGATGCCGTTCATGTCCGGGTTGGGCGCCACCACGAACGGTTGCCGTCCCATTTCGGTGAAGATCCATCCCGCGGCGTTGGCTCCGAAGGGTGCAAGAATGCCGAAGACGGCGAGGCGCATGAGCCACTTCGATTGCGGCACTACGCCCTTGCGGGTCACCCAGAGAGCCAGCAGTGCGGCAAAGGCTGCGATCCCGCCGAAGCCGATCATCATGCGGAAGCCCCAGTAGGTCACCTCCATCACAGGCACGTACTGGATTTCCTGCCCCGCACGGTCGCCGTACAGCGGGTTGTCCGGGAGATGGGTTCCGTACTTTTCCTTGTACTCGCCCAGCAGGCTGTTGACACCCTTCACTTCGGTGGTGAAGTCACCCTTGGCCAGGAAAGAGAGGATGCCGGGTACTTCGATCACGGCAACAATGTCATCGCAGTTGGTGGCGCCGAGGTTGCCAACACTCAGGACCGAGAAGCCCGTGCCGTCGTGGCAGGCGGCTTCTGCGGCAGCCATTTTCATGGGCTGTTGTTCAAACATCAGCTTGCCCTGAAGGTCGCCCGTGATGGCGGTGCCGGCGAAGGAAATCATGGCAACCACGGCACCGATCCGGAGGCTCTTCATCCACACGGTGTAGTCCGAAGTGTCCCGGCCCGGGATCGCAGCTTCACCGAGGACCAGCTTGCCGTCCTTGCCCACGACGTCGATGCCGTCATGCCGGCGACGCCACAAGTGGTACCAGGCGATGCCCAGGAGGAACGCACCGGCAACTGCCAACGCACCGAACAGCGTGTGCGGTACAGCCACCAGCGCTGTGTTGTTGGTGAAAACTGCCCAGGCGTCGGTCATCACGGGCCGTCCGTCCACCATCTCCACTCCCACAGGGTGCTGCATCCAGGAGTTCGCCACGATGATGAAGTAGGCGGAGAAGACGGAACCAATGACGGCAATCCACAGGCAAGCCAGGTGCACGCCGCGCTTGAGTTGCTTCCACCCGAAGATCCACAACCCCAGGAACGTTGATTCAACAAAGAAGGCCAGCAGGGCCTCGAGGGCAAGCGGCGCGCCGAACACATCACCGACGAACCGGCTGTACTCGCTCCACGCCATGCCGAACTGGAATTCCTGCACGATGCCCGTGGCCACGCCCATGATGAAGTTGATGAGGAAGAGCTTTCCCCAGAACTTGGTCATCCGCAGGTATTCGGGCTTGCCCGTGCGGTACCAGATGGTCTGCATAATGGCCACCACCAGTCCCAAGCCGATAGTGAGGGGCACCATCATGAAGTGGTAGACGGTAGTGATACCGAATTGCCAGCGTGCGATTTCCAAGGCGTCCATGGCTGTCCTTTGTACGGCGGACCGAAGTACGATGACGTTACTTCTACGTTGCGTAGAAAACTTGTCTTCTACACAGTGTAGAACAAATGACGGGCGACGAAACCCATTCTTCAAGTGGCGTAACCCACGCGCAAGGGCTCCCCAGTGGCCGCGGCGCGCCGATAGTTCTACCTCACGTAGAATGAAGAGCTGAAAAGCGGTAGATTTATGGTGGAATGTTGGATCATCGCTCCCGGCAGCAGTTACCCTGCACCGGGAAGCGGAAGGTAGGGACGTATAGATGGCAAGTCTTGGGGAACTGGAACGGGCAGTCATGGATCTGCTCTGGGCAGGCCAGGAGGCTGCAACTGCCAACACCCTGCGCGATCTGTTGGCGCAGGATTCCGAGGCCGGAGATGGCACTGCGGGACATCAAGGCAAGGATCTGGCCGTGACCACGGTGCTTACCGTGCTGTCACGCCTGGAAAAGAAGGGGCTGGTGGAGCGTGAGCGCGGTACCCGTCCGCACCGCTACCAAGCTGTTTCCAGCCGCGCTGACCACACCGCCGAACTGATGCATGAAGTCCTGGGCTCCGCCCCGGACCGCGAGGCCGTCCTGGCCCGCTTCATTGGTTCCGTCACCGAAAGTGAAGCCGCTACCCTGCGCAAACTGCTCGGCTACAATTAGCCACTATGTTCTGGACCTCATACCTGCTTGCGGTCCTGGCATTGATTTTGGCATGGCCGGTGCCCGTCCTCCTGTCCCGCGCCCAGTGGCCGGCACGCTCGCCCTTCACGGCCATGGTCCTGTGGCAGGCGATCGCCCTCGCCGGTGGACTGTCCATGATCGGCGCCATGCTGGTCTACGGGCTGGAGCCCATCGGCGACAACCTCATTGCCGGTCTCAAGAGCCTGGCCGGCATGGTCTTCAACAACGAACCCACCACAGCGCTGGGTTTTTGGCACCTCTTCGCACTGTCCGCGGCAGCGCTCCTGACCGCGCACCTGGTTTTCACCCTGCTCCTGACCTATTACAAGATCGAGCGCCAACGGCGGCGGCACCGCGAACTGCTGGCCTTGCTCGCCTCACCGTCCGACGACGGCCCGGGCACCGTGGTCATCAACCACGACTCCCCTGTGGCGTACTGTCTCCCCGGCGGCGCCCGATCCGTCACGGTCTTGTCCGACGGCCTGATGGCAGCCCTGGAGCCGGCTGAACTCAGGGCCGTCCTCATTCACGAGAACGCCCACCTGTCCCAGCGCCACGACCTCCTGCTGTGGGCCTTCGCCGCCTGGCGCCAGGCCCTGCCGTGGTTCCCCACCACGCGGCTGGCCCAGACCGCGGTGAACTCCCTGATCGAAATGCTGGCCGATGACGTCGCCTTGCGGACCGAAAGCAAAGGCACCCTGATCAAGGCCATCGCGATCGTCGCCAGCGGAACCTCCCAGCCCGCCATCGGAACCGGGGCACTCAACGCCGGCGGCGCCGTGATCGAAGGCAATGCCGTCAGTGCCACCGGAGGGGCGGACTCACCACGCACGACGGCGTCACGCGTCAGCCGCCTCCTCTCACCCCAGCCTCCACTTACCAAGGGCCTGCGCATCCTTGTCCTGGTGGTATCGGCCTTGCTGCTGGCAGTGCCGACCGCGCTGTTGATCGTCCCGGGACTGTTGGGCTGAACGGGATTGTGAAGCGTGAATCCCACTGACGCCGCGGCCTTCCCCGTCCACGCCTATCAGCGCTGGCCGCTCTACGCTGCGGGATTCACCACCGCCTTCGGCGCGCATGCTGTCGCTGCCGCCCTGGGGGCCGAAAGCGCGGACATTGGATTGAGCCTGCTGGCCTTGGGCGTACTGCTGGCCTTGTACGACATCGCCGAAGTGTTCCTGAAGCCGGTGTTTGGCGCCCTGAGTGACCGCATCGGGCCAAAACCGGTCATCGTGGGTGGGCTCCTGGCCTTCTCCGCGGCCTCACTTACCGGGTTGTGGGCCGACCAGCCTGCCATGCTCGCTATGGCGCGACTGGGACAGGGAATGGCGGCTTCGGCGTTCTCACCGGCATCATCGGCCGGCGTGGCACGCCTCGCGGGAAAGCACACCGGACGGTATTTCGGACGATACGGTTCGTGGAAGGGGCTCGGCTACGCGGTAGGACCGCTGCTGGGAGCTGTTGCCATCATCAGCGGCGGCTTCCCTCTCCTCTTCGGCGTTCTGTCCGCCCTGGGCCTCATTGTTGCCATGTGGGCAGCGGTTGCGGTGCCGCGTCTGGCGCCACTGCCCCGCCCCCGGTACACCATTGTGGATGTATGGCGCCAGAGCACCGAGAGATCATTCCTGGGCCCTACACTGGTCCTGGCTGCAGCCACCGGGGCCTTGGGCGCAGCCGTCGGCTTCCTTCCTGCCTTGGCGGCACGCGAAGGCCTTGGCACGGCAGGAAGCGTGGCGGTTGTAACGGTATTGGCCCTTGCGTCGTCGCTGATACAACCTCGCATCGGCAGGCTGCGGGACCAGGGCTTCCTCGCCGACAAGCCGGGCATGGTGGCAGGCTTGCTCTGCATCGCGGCGGGCACACTGATGGCAGGGCTCCTCCCCGGAGCGGTTTGGATCTACCTTGCTGCCGTCCTGATCGGCGCAGGGATAGGCATTTCCACACCCCTGGCTTTTGCGCACCTGGCAGACTCGACCCCCTCCGAACGGCTGGGCAGAACCATGGGTTCAGCCGAGCTGGGACGCGAACTCGGCGATGCCGGCGGTCCGTTGCTGGTGGGCGGCATCGCCGTGGCGGCCGGACTTCCCTGGGGACTGGGAGCCTTGGCACTGCTGGTGGGGCTGACGGCATTCGCCGCGCCGGGAACCAAGGAACCAGCGGCTCCGTCCACCGCCGGCTAGGCGTCGATGCGTTCCCGGTCCAGTGTGGCGGCGCCGGCAATGATGAACTCCTTGCGGGGCGCAACATCCGAGCCCATGAGAAGGTCAAAGACCTCTTCAGCGCGCTGGGCGCTGTCGATGCCAACCTTCCGCAGAGTCCGGTGCCGTGGATCCATGGTGGTCTCTGCCAGTTGCTGCGCATCCATTTCGCCCAAGCCCTTGTAGCGCTGGATGGGCTCTTTGTAGCGCTTGCCTTCCTTGGCAAGGTTCGCCAGGAGGACATGAAGCTCCGCCTCAGAGTAGGTGTAGATCATCTCGTTGGCCTTCTGGCCGGGGTTGATCACTTCCACCCGGTGAAGGGGCGGAACTGCCGCAAACACTCGGCCTGCTTCCACCATGGGGCGCATGTAGCGGAAGAACAGGGTCAGCAGCAAGGTCCGGATATGCGCGCCGTCCACGTCGGCGTCGGTCATGAGAATGACCTTGCCGTAACGGGCTGCCTCAATATCGAAGCTGCGACCCGAGCCGGCCCCAACTACCTGAATAAGCGCCGCGCACTCGGCATTGGAGAGCATGTCGCCCACGGAAGCTTTTTGGACGTTCAGGATTTTTCCGCGGATGGGCAGCAGGGCCTGGAAGTCGGAAGACCTGGCGAGCTTGGCTGTACCCAGGGCGGAGTCACCTTCAACGATGAACAACTCTGAACGGGCAACATCGTCCGTGCGGCAATCGGCCAGCTTGGTGGGCATCGAGGAGGTTTCCAACGCATTCTTGCGACGCTGGGTTTCCTTATGAACACGCGCCGAGATGCGCGACTTCATTTCGCTGACCATCTTTTCCAGCAGGAGCGCCGACTGGGCCTTGTCGTTACGGTTGGCCGAGTTCAACCGGCCAGTGATCTCCTTTTCCACCACTTTGGCCACGATGGCCCGTACCGCCGACGTACCCAGGATCTCCTTGGTCTGGCCCTCGAACTGCGGCTCCGCAAGCCGGACAGTCAAAACGGCAGTGAGCCCGGCGAGAATGTCATCCTTCTCGATTTTGTCGTTACCGGCCTTGAGCTTGCGGGCATTCGTTTCCACAGCCTTGCGGAAGGTCTTCAGCAACGCCGCCTCAAAGCCCGACTGGTGGGTACCGCCCTTGGGAGTGGCGATGATGTTGACGAAGCTGCGCATGGTGGTTTCGTAGCCGATTCCCCAACGCAGGGCAATATCGACCTCACAATCGCGTTCGACTTCCGCGATCTTGCTGTGCCCCTTGTCGTCCAGCACCGGGACCGTTTCCTTGAACTTTCCGGAACCGTGGAGTCGCCAAACATCCGTCACCCCGGCATCTGCGGCCAGGAACTCAACGAATTCCGAGATGCCTCCGTCATGATGGAACACTTCCTCGTGTGCACCGTTCTCACCCGGAGTCCCGGGGAGCTTGCGTTCATCGCGGACCGTGATCTTCAGGCCGGGCACAAGGAAGGACGTCTGGCGGGCCCTCGCGGCAAGGTCATCGTAGGAGAACTTCGCATCAGGTGTGAAAATCTGCCGGTCCGCCCAGTAGCGGACCCGGGTTCCCGTTACCCCGCGCTTGGCCTTGCCCACGACGTCCAGCACGGAGTTCTCAACGAACGGCTCAAAGGGAGCCTCGGGGCCAGGCTTCGAACCCGAATCCACGAACCGGCCGGGCTCACCCCGGCGGAAGGACATTTGGTAGGTCTTGCTGCCGCGATCCACCTGAACGTCCAGGCGGCTGGACAGAGCATTGACCACAGAAGCGCCAACGCCATGCAGGCCGCCGGATGCCGTATAGGAACCGCCGCCGAACTTGCCGCCCGCGTGCAGCTTGGTGAAGACGACCTCGACGCCGGAGAGACCGGTCTTGGGTTCAACGTCCACCGGGATGCCACGGCCGTCGTCGTGGATTTCCACCGAGTTGTCGGCGTGCAGGATCACCTTGATGTCGTGGCCGAATCCCGCCAGGGCTTCATCAACGGCGTTGTCGATGATTTCCCAGAGGCAGTGCATAAGGCCACGGGAGTCGGTGGAACCGATGTACATGCCCGGGCGTTTGCGGACGGCTTCCAAGCCTTCAAGGACAGACAGGTGCCGGGCGTTGTATTCAGAACTCGGTGCCACTCGCAGTGTGCTCCTTCGGGGTATATCTCAAGGTGAATCTGGGGGTGCTTCCCAGCCGTCCAGTTGCTGTTCAGTGCCGGAAATTGCTGGTAACTGCTGGTAAGCGCTGGTAACTACTGGTAATCGCTGGTGAATGCTGGTAACTCAGGGCAAACACTGCCCATACTAGGCTAGCCCCGACCGACCGGTGCCACTGGTTGCCACTCCCTGTACGGGCCAATCTGTGTGGTTACGTTACGCACATGTGATACGCGGACAGCGAAAGTGACCCATCCTTGCCATGGATCTGCGTCGAATGCTGGTTATATGGATGTACGGAACTACTAAGGAGGCCGACATGACAACAGCAGTTGCAGACCGCACGCTAAACGCAGCTGACCGGTGCGATCGTTGCGGAGCCCAGGCATATGTCCGCGTTGTACTCGAGTCCTCCGGTGGTGAGCTGCTTTTCTGCGGCCACCACGCACGTGCAGTTGAAGCTACGCTCCGGCCCATGACTTCGGACTGGCACGATGAGACCGAGCGCCTCAACGAGAAGGCACCCGTCCCCGTCGACTAGGCAGGGCAGCCCGCACAGCCGGACTCCCTTGTTCAGCAAGTATTGTGTTGATCAGATAACGAGGCTCCTCCCATCAGGGAGGGGCCTTGTTGCTTCCCGGGTGTGCCCGGGAATTTGCCCCTTGAACGGCAATCAACAAAAAGCGGCCCGGTCGGTTATCCGACTGGGCCGCTTTTGCAGTGCGGGCAGATTTAGTCCAGGTAGTCCCGGAGGACCTGCGAGCGGGACGGGTGCCGCAGCTTGGACATTGTCTTCGATTCGATCTGGCGGATGCGCTCACGCGTGACTCCGTAGACCTTGCCGATTTCGTCTAAAGTCTTCGGCTGGCCGTCCGTCAGGCCGAATCGCATGGCCACCACGCCGGCTTCGCGCTCAGACAGGGTGTCCAGCACCGAGTGAAGCTGCTCCTGCAGGAGCGTGAAGCTGACAGCGTCGGCCGGAACTACAGCTTCCGAGTCCTCAATCAGGTCACCGAACTCGGAGTCTCCATCCTCGCCGAGCGGGGTGTGGAGCGAGATCGGCTCGCGTCCGTACTTCTGGACCTCTACGACCTTCTCAGGGGTCATATCCAGCTCCAGAGCCAGCTCTTCCGGCGTTGGTTCGCGGCCAAGGTCCTGGAGCATTTGCCGCTGGACACGTGCCAGCTTGTTGATGACTTCCACCATGTGCACCGGAATACGGATGGTGCGGGCCTGGTCAGCCATGGCGCGCGTGATGGCCTGGCGGATCCACCAGGTGGCGTACGTGGAGAACTTGAAGCCCTTGGTGTAGTCGAACTTCTCCACTGCACGAATAAGGCCAAGGTTGCCTTCCTGGATCAGGTCCAGGAAGAGCATGCCACGACCCGTGTAGCGCTTGGCCAAGGAAACGACGAGACGCAGGTTGGCCTCGAGCAGGTGGTTCTTGGCGCGCTTTCCGTCGTGAATGACGAACTCAAGTTCACGCTTGAGTTTGGGATCCATGGATCCGTCATCAGCGTTGATCTTTTCCTCGGCAAAAAGGCCGGCTTCAATGCGAAGCGCCAGGTCCACTTCCTGCTCTGCGTTCAGCAGGGCGACCTTGCCGATCTGCTTCAGGTAGTCCTTGACGGGGTCGGCGGTTGCGCCCGCGGACATGACCTGCTGGACCGGGGCGTCGTCGTCGTCAGCGTCGGAGTAGACGAATCCCGAGCCGGACGGGGCGGGCTTGTCCTTGGCGGCGGCTGCGCCATCCTCGGTGTCATCTTCCCCGACTTCGACTTCCTCCGCTGCTGCGGGATCAAAGTCTTCGTCCTCGGCAGTGGCTTCCTCGGAGTCGGAGCCGGACTTGTTAGCGGCCTCAGCGGCGGCCTTCGCGCCGGGCTTGGGCCCACGCTTCTTCGGTGCGGGCTTGTCAGAGTCACCCTCTGAAGCCTTGTTGGCAGCGCGTGTCGCCGCGCGCTTTGCCGACGTGGCCGCCTTCTTTTCCTCGGCGGTCAATTCAGCCTGGGCGGCGGGTTCCTTCTCGACGGAAGACGGAGTCACAGAAAACCTTTCTAGCGGCGGTCTGTGGAATCACCATACGGGCAACACCACTATGACCCTGTCAAGTCCGCGATCAATTTCAAATGCGATCGCCGTCTGCAGAGTCTGTAGATAGAACTCCCGACAACGCTGATTTGTTCCCGTTTCCGGGCTCAAGCAGGCATTCAAACGCGGACCCAACCGGGTCTCGGCATCCATTGTCTCACGGTTTTGCGAAACCCATGCCTGTTGAAGTTCCACCACGTGGGTACAGGCGTCCTACACAGGTGCTTGTCTGGGCCCCCTCCACGCCGAGTCGGGCCGGCTCGCCCACCGACAAACGGCGCCCTGGCCCAGGACCTCCATCAGCAGTTCGGCCAACCGATAACCAGGACGGGCAGTTTCGGCCCGAGCAAGGCATGCGTGGGCGATTGAACCGCTGCCCTTGCACCATGTGATCCACCCCTGAAGCGTGAACGCCGCGGCAGCCACATCACCCGACTCTTCTTCCACGCACAGCCCGGCAAGGACGCGGTGCAACGCATCAACGCGAGGCCAGCACGGCGTATCGGGGCGCATTCCCAGCAGGACATCGCCATAAGTGAAGACATCCCCGTGCCCACTCGAACCACTCGGAGCAGTGGCCGGCGGGTAGGTGGCGGATGCCGTTACGACGAGTTCGCCAACATCAAACGGCGGCGCGCACGACTCGTCGTCGCTGAAGAATTCAAAAGCAGCAGCGCCCGATACTGCAGAGTCCATGCCGGCGGCCGCCATCACCACCACGGCATCCCGCCAAGCCGGCACCTTCAGCGTGGTCCTGAGGAATCCGATCAGTTGCGCGTCAGTCTCCGGCTGCAAAGGAGCACCATGCTCGACTCTGGCGAGGACGTGATGCCAGACCGCAAGGACGGATTCCAGGCATCGCCCACTGCGCCATGCGCCGAGGATGCGCTCTCCCCATCGGATCTCCGCTTCCATCACGGAAGGATCCAACGGTCCTGATCTGGCAAGTGAGGGTTGTCCGGTGCCACTCCTCGGCGACGGACCGACTGCACTCCCCTGGTAAACGAGCTCAGCGTTCAAGCGGCTGTCCTTGATGCGGGCCACCGGAAGTCCTGGATCCGGGCAACAGCTTTTGTCCGAACAGAAGGCGCTGCGCCAATAGTTGGTTCCGATCAGCCAGGCATCCCGCACCGACAAGTCAACCTCGTCGAGGGACAGTTGCAAGGCTTCAATCATTGGCATCGCCTGGTCGACGACGGTTCCATCGGCCCAACCGGATTCGGTGTAGACAGCAAGCACCACACCGTTGGCGGCTTCGTCCGCCACCAGGTATTGGCGTATCTGTTCAGCGAAACCGACAAGTGCCCGGGGCGACCGGCGGGACGGCAGATCCACCCGCAGCGTGGCCCCCAGCATTTTCCCCTGCATGGTGATGGCAACCAGGCTGTCCTCGGGCCAATAGCCCAGCAGGTGGGGGATATAGCCAAGAATGTCTTCAGGTTGGTGGATGCTCAGTGTTCTCTTGGTGGTCATGCATCCAGCCTGCGTACGTCCGGCTGGCAGAAACAGACCATACCTTGCCTATGTGGAAAAGCTGGTCCGTTTCACGCCGGGGCAAGGGCGGCAGCCGCGCTACTGATCCTTTGCGGCGGTGGCACGCGAGGCGCGCCTTTTTTCCACGCGCTCCCGGCGCTGATTGGCCAGGGTTGCCACCAACGGCTGTACATGGATTCCCTGGGCGGCCATCTGCCGCCGGACTTTACGCCGGGACACCAGGATGAGGACCGTTCCCAGGCCAAGGAGCAGGAACTGCACGCTGAGTGCGATGCGGAACGGTGCCAGTCCGTACAAATCGCCACCCGAGAAACCGCTGGCATTCAAGAGGTCCAGAACCAGGCCGATGAGGTAAATCGCAACAAGTGCCGCAATGAAGCCACCCACGTTCACAATTCCGGTTGCCGTGCCGATCCGGTGCGAGGGGTTGAAGGTCCGTGCAAAGTCGAAACCAATCATGGACCCCGGACCTCCAACCGCCAATACCACTACCAGCACGACCAGCATCCACAACGGAGCGCGGTCAGGAAGGAGGAGAACGGCAGCCCACGCCACAGCGGTGGCAAAGGTGATCAGCAGGACCATCGCTGAGCGTCTCATGGGGTGTTTGGAGACGAAACGGCCAAAGCCCGGACCCGCAATGATGGCGGTTGCCACAAAGAGCGCCATCAAAGCGGAGACTGTTCCGGCATCAAGTCCCTGGGCCGAGAGCAGGAAAGGGTAGCCCCAGGTCATGGCGAACAGGTTTCCGCTGAACTGGACGGTGAAGTGGCTCCACAGCCCCAGCCGGGTCCCCGGCTGTTTCCAAGCGCGTGACAGAGAGACTCCCGTGGCCCTCAGGCCTTGCCCGGACTCCTTGGGCGGATGCCCGGGAGGTGCATCCCGCAGCATCGCGAGTACCAGCACCACAGCCAGCACTGACATGGCCGCAAGGGTGAGGAACGCGGGGGTCCACCCGGAAGTGTGAAGGAGAAGCGCAAACGGAACCACACTGAAGAGCTGCCCCAACTGGCCGGACATCCCGGTGAGCTGGGTAACCAAGGGAACCTTGGCGGGAGCGAACCACAACGGCACCAGACGGATGACCGAAATGAACGTCATGGCGTCACCGGCACCCACCAGGACCCTGCCAAGGACACCTCCGGGCACACTGTCCGCGAACGCGAGCTGCAATTGGCCCAGCCCCATCAGGACTGCTCCCCCGGCGATCATGGCCCGTGAACCGAACCTGTCCACCAGGACGCCGACCGGAATCTGCAGCCCTGCATAGACCAGGAGTTGAAGCACGGTGAAGAAGGAGATGGCGGCTGCACTGGCATGGAACCGCTCAGTAGCCTCCAATCCAGCAACGCCGAAGGACGTTCGTTGCGCCACCGCCACCAGGTAGGCGAACACGCCGATCGTCCAGATAAGCCAGGCGCGGGGTGCATTCACCCCTCAATTATGCCTGTCACCTCCTGAAAGATGATTTATTGAGGCGAGTCCTTACGGGCCAAATAGGCCTCGACTGCAGCTCCGATGTCCTCGGCATTGGGCAGCTCATCGTTCTCGTCCGCCAGCAGCGAGCGGCGGACCACTCCCTCGGATTTCTCGTCGTACCGGGCCTCCAGATTGGTGACCACCGCTTGGACCTCTTCCGAGGCCTGAATCTGTTCCGCGATCTGGCGACCAACTTCCCGGCCTGACTCACGGAGCCGGTCGGTGGGCAGCATCAGCGATGTTGCCGCCCCCAGGTACTCCAGGCCGGCTACAGCCGCCGGAGGATATTCGGCTTCTGACAAGTAATGCGGAACATGGATGACATAGCCCGCCACGTTGCGTTCCGCTTCCGTCAGCCGGAGTTCAAGGATGTGGCCGATGGCAGCGGGAACGTCCACAGTGGGCTTCCAGCTGGAAATCCCTTCAATGAGATCGGGGCGGTTGCCATGAACGGTGACTCCCACAGGCCGCGTGTGCGGGACAGGCATGGGGATGGAGTGGATCCAGGTGACCAGGTTGACGTCCAGCTCTTCAACAATCCCGACGACGGCCCTTGAGAAACGCTCCCACTGGAGGTCCGGTTCGAAGCCTGCCAGCAACAGGAACGGTTGACCGAGGCCGTCGGTCAACTTATACAGACCAAGCTTGGGGGCCTGGTAATCCTGTACGTGGTCTTCCACGAAGCTGATGTGGGGGCGGCGCGAACGGTAGTCGATCAGTTGGTCGGCATCGAACATGGCCACTACCTCGGCGTCGAGCTCGTCCAGCAGTTCCGCGTTGATCTGCCGGACCACCTGGCCGGCGTCGGCAAAGCCGGTGAATCCCATGACCATGTTCAGCCCGCGGAGCTCAGGGCTGTGGAAGGTCTCGATGTTGCGCGCGTACAGCGATTCAGGGTCCAGGAGGGAGCCGGATATCCGTTCAAACACGGCGTGTTCCTTTCGCAATGACAAAGTAGGGGAAGGTCCCGGAGGTGCCGGCCACATGGCGCCAACGGGGCCGTCGGTAGTAGCGGTGGGATTCCTTTAATCCTTACAACGCTGCACCTCCAGCGGGCATTCCTGCACCGGATGTGCCGCAGCTCTCATTTAATTGCTGTCCGAAGCGTTCAAGAGACTACGATCGAACCGGGCCGGTATCCTCTTGCGACACTGGCCCCTGAAGACCAAGGCCGCCGTCGGAAGAGGACGTCGGGCGCGTACCGGGGCAGGCCGCCAAACATGCGGCCCAGCCATGCAATGCAGAGAGAAGTGAGGCAACATCCTCGTGGTCAAGACTACTGACATCATCCTGGGCATCATCGCCAAGGACCTGAAAAAGTCCCCCAGCGACGCACTTGTGATTGGAGTTGCGCAAGGTGCGGATGGGCCAGTGCTGCTGCCGAATCCGTTGAGCGCAAAGGCAGCCGAGTCCGTTGCGGGCTCCCTCAAACTGTTGGGGATCACCGGCGCTGCCGATCAGGCACACCGGCTCCCGGGCTTGCCGGAGACCGGCTCGGGAATTTTGGTCCTCGCCGGCGTGGGCAAATTGTCGGAATCCGGCAGCCTCCCCGAAGAATCCCTGCGCCGCGCCGCGGGCTCTGCCGTCCGGCAATTGGCCGGCGTCACGTCAGTAACGTTGGCCTTCCCGACCACCGGCGTCACCGATGTCGCGGCCATCGCCGAGGGTGCCGCCCTTGGCGCCTACTCCTACACGGAGCACCGTTCCAGCAAGGACGGACTGAAAGCCCCTGTAGCCAAGGCCCTGATTTTCTCCGATGTCGATCCCAAGGATGCCCAACCGGCACTGGACCGTGCTGTTGTTGTGGCCCGTGCCGTCAACGCCACCCGGACCCTGGTCAACCAGCCTCCCAGCCACCTCTACCCGGAGTCGTTCGCCGAGTCCGCCAAGGAACTCGCCAAGGGCCTGCCCGTCAAGGTCACTGTCTGGGACGAAAAGCGACTGGAAAAGGAAGGCTTCGGCGGCATCCTTGGCGTCGGTAAGGGTTCAACCCGCCAGCCACGCCTGGTGAAGGTCGAATATGCTCCGGCCAAGGCCACCAGGAAGATTGCCCTCGTGGGCAAGGGCATCACGTTCGACACCGGCGGTATCTCCATCAAGCCGGCCCTCGGGATGGGCGACATGAAGAGCGATATGGCGGGCGCCGCCGTCGTCCTTAATACCGTTTTGGCCATCGCTTCGCTTGGCCTGAACATCAAGGCGACCGCGTGGCTCTGCATTGCGGAGAATATGCCCTCGGGTGCTGCGGCACGGCCTGCCGACGTCTTCACCATCTACGGCGGAAAGACGGTCGAGGTCCTCAACACCGACGCCGAAGGGCGTCTGGTCATGGCCGACGGGCTCGTCGCTGCCAGCCTGGAAAAGCCGGACGCCATTATTGACGTTGCCACACTGACGGGCGCCCAGCTCATCGCGTTGGGACTGCGCACGGCTGGTGTCATGGGCTCCGATTCCGTCACCGCAGCCTTGAAGTCGGCGGCAGACCGGGCAGGCGAACTGGTCTGGCCGATGCCGCTGCCGGAAGAACTGCGCCCAAGCCTGGATTCCCAGGTGGCGGACCTTGCCAACATTGGTGAGCGTAACGGCGGCATGATGACCGCAGCCGTTTTCCTGCGGGAATTCGTCGGCAAGAACGGCGACGGCCAGCAGATCCCTTGGGCACACGTCGATATTGCGGGTCCGTCGTTCAACAACGGCAGCCCCTACGGCTACACCCCCAAGCAGGGAACCGGTTGCACTGTCCGCACCCTGGTTGCCTACGCCGAGGATCTCCTCGCCGTTCCTGCCTAAGCGGCACGCCCCCGCCCACCAGGGCCGCGACGGCCCTTGCCGGACACCCTGCAAGGGCCGCGCAACCCCGGAATTATGCGGCGTGTAGCGCTGTGTCACAAGTGAACGTGAGTCTCGACACAAGCGCTCCACAAAACGCCCGCCGAGGGTGGAGCATGGGTAGGTGGTTCGCTAAGGTGAACTCGATAGTCACAAATGCAAGAGAACTTAGGTGCTGGCATAATCACGGCAGAACAAGTTCCAAAGACCAGATGGCACGCAGTCCCGTGTCATCATTCACGCGAGGGAGCGTTTTAGTGGCCGATCAGGCAACTGCGCAAGAATTCGACATCCTGGTACTCGGTGGCGGCAGCGGCGGCTACGCCACTGCCCTGCGGGCCGTACAGCTTGGGTTCACCGTTGGCCTTGTGGAAAAGGCAAAGCTCGGCGGAACCTGCCTGCACAACGGTTGTATTCCCACCAAGGCACTCCTGCACTCGGCCGAACTGGCCGACCATGCACGCGATTCCGCCAAGTATGGTGTGAATGTCACGCTGGACAGCATCGACATGCCGGCCGTGAACGCCTACAAGGACGGCATCATCGCCGGTAAGTACAAGGGCCTCCAAGGACTCATCAAGTCCAAGGGCATCACCGTCATCGAGGGTGAAGGCAAGCTTCAGGGCAACAACACGGTAGTAGTCAACGGCACCCCCTACACGGGCAAGAACATTGTCCTGGCCACCGGCTCCTACTCACGCTCCCTGCCTGGCCTGGAAATCGGCGGCAAGGTCATCACCTCCGACCAGGCGTTGACCATGGACTACATCCCCAAGAGCGCAATCGTCCTCGGCGGCGGCGTCATCGGCGTCGAATTCGCTTCCGTATGGAAGTCGTTCGGCGTAGACGTCACCATCATCGAGGGCCTCCCCTCCCTGGTTCCCAACGAAGACGCCTCGATCGTCAAGAACCTTGAGCGTGCCTTCAAGAAGCGCGGCATCAAGTTCACCACCGGCATCTTCTTCCAGGGCGTCGAACAGAACGACGACGGCGTCAAGGTCACCTTGGTGGACGGCCAGACCTTCGAAGCCGACCTCCTGCTCGTGGCCGTCGGGCGCGGTCCTGTGACCGCCAACCTGGGCTACGAAGAAGCCGGCCTCACCATTGACCGCGGATTCGTCATCACCAACGAACGTCTCCACACCGGCGTCGGCAACATCTACGCCGTGGGCGACATCGTCCCCGGCGTCCAGCTCGCACACCGCGGCTACCAGCAGGGCATCTTCGTCGCCGAGGAAATCGCCGGCCTGAACCCGGCAATCGTCGAGGACATCAACATCCCCAAGGTCACCTACTGCGAGCCCGAAATCGCCACGGTCGGCTACACCGAAAAGGCCGCCAAGGAGAAGTTCGGCGACGACCAGGTGCAGACCCAGGAGTACAACCTTGCCGGCAACGGCAAGAGCTCAATCCTCGGCACCGGTGGCATTGTCAAGCTCGTACGCCAGAAGGACGGCCCCGTGGTGGGCATCCACATGATCGGCTCCCGTATGGGCGAGCAGATCGGTGAGGCCCAGCTGATCGTGAACTGGGAAGCCTACCCGGAGGACGTGGCCCAGCTGGTCCACGCCCACCCCACCCAGAACGAAAGCCTGGGCGAAGCCCACCTTGCCCTCGCGGGCAAAGCTCTCCACGGCTAAGTCTTACCAAGACCCACGGTTCAGGCGCATGCAGCGGAAAATGCCGCATGCGCCTGAACCGGACCAGCAGAATTCATCCGCACAAAGATCAATAAGGAGAACGGGGACGACATGTCTGAATCCGTTAACTTGCCCGCCCTCGGTGAGAGTGTCACCGAAGGAACCGTCACCCGCTGGCTCAAGCAGGTTGGTGACCGGGTAGAGATCGACGAGCCGCTGCTCGAGGTTTCAACCGACAAAGTAGACACCGAAATCCCTTCTCCGATCTCAGGCGTCATCGAAGAAATCCTCGTCGCTGAAGACGAGACCGCTGAAGTTGGCGCCCCCTTGGTCCGCATCGGCGACGGCTCCGGCTCAGGTGCTCCTGCTGCCGAGGCTGCTCCGGCCGAGGAGGCACCGGCTGCTCCCGCAGAGCAGCCGGCAGCCGCCCAGGAGGCTCCGGCTGCACCAGCAGCAGAGGAAGCTCCTGCTGCCGAGGCACCCGCCGCTTCCGGCGGCGAAGGCCATGAAGTAACCCTCCCCGCGTTGGGTGAAAGCGTTACCGAAGGTACCGTGACCCGGTGGCTCAAGGCTATAGGCGACACCGTGGAGGTGGATGAGCCCCTTCTGGAAGTTTCCACCGACAAGGTCGACACCGAAATCCCGTCGCCGGTTGCGGGCACCCTGCAGGAAATCCGCGTCAACGAGGACGAGACCGCTGAGGTTGGCTCCATCCTTGCCGTCATCGGTTCCGGCGCAGCGGCACCGGCCGCCGCTCCCGCACCCGCGGCACCTGCCGCTGCACCCGCACCTGCTGCCGCTCCGGCCGCACCTGCTGCCGCTCCGGCCGCACCTGCTGCCGCTCCGGCCGCACCTGCTGCCGCTCCGGCCGCACCTGCTGCCGCTCCGGCCGTACCTGCTGCCGCTCCGGCCGCACCTGCTGCCGCTCCGGCCGCTCCTGCTGCTGAAGGTTCTTCGGAATCCGGTTACGTCACTCCCTTGGTCCGCAAACTTGCCAACCAGCACGGTGTGGACATTGCTTCCGTCTCCGGTACCGGCGTCGGTGGCCGTATCCGCAAGCAGGATGTCCTGGCCGCTGCCGAAGCCAAGCAGGCCGCCGCTGCCCCCGCAGCATCGGCTCCCGCAGCCGCAGCCCCCGCTGCCAAGACCGCTGCTCCGGTAGCAGCATCGTCCCTGCGCGGCACCACGGAAAAGGCACCACGTATCCGCCAGGTCATCGCCCGCCGCATGCGCGAGTCCCTTGAGGTCTCCACCCAGCTGACGCAGGTGCACGAGGTCGACATGACCAAGATTGCCAAGCTCCGCCTCAAGGCCAAGAACCAGTTCCTGGCCCAGAATGGCGTCAAGCTCACCTTCCTGCCGTTCATTGCCAAGGCTGTAGCCGAAGCCCTGAAGCAGCACCCCAAGCTGAACGCTGCTTACGACGAGTCCAAGCAGGAAATCACCTACCACAACGCCGAGCACCTGGCGATCGCCGTCGACACCGACAAGGGCCTTCTGGTTCCGGTCATCTCCGACGCCGGCAACTTGAACCTTGCGGGCCTCGCCGGCAAGATCGCCGATGTCGCAGGCCGCACCCGCGACGGCAAGATCGGCCCGGACGAGCTGTCCGGCGGTACGTTCAGCATCACCAACATCGGTTCTGTTGGCGCACTGTTCGACACGCCGATCATCAACCAGCCGCAGGTGGGTATTCTCGGAACCGGTGCGATTGTCAAGCGTGCCGTGGTGGTTGCTGACGAAAATGGCGACGACTCGATTGCCATCCGCTCCATGATGTACCTTTCCCTGACGTACGACCACCGTTTGGTGGACGGCGCAGACGCCGGCCGCTTCCTGCAGACCCTCAAGGCCCGCCTTGAGGAAGGTGCGTTCGAAGCCGACCTTGGCCTCTAGGGCTTAGCGACACAACGTCCTGCTGTGACGTAAAAGGGGCAGGTCACCGGAAATCCGGTGGCCTGCCCCTTTGCTGTATCCGCTCCGCGTGGCTTTGCTACGGGACGTAGAACCAACTCGATAAGCTGGGTCCATGAGTATCCTCTTCAGCATTCTGGTGTTCTTGCACATCGTCGGCGCGGCCATGATTGTGGGCTACTGGATCGCCACCATCAAGGAGCCAACCATCCACCCGCGCCAGCGCGATGGCGCCTTCCTCCAGCTCCTGACCGGCATCGCCATGATGGGTTTGTTCCCCTTGCTGCCTGATGCCGATCCCAACTACTTCAAACTCGGGGTTAAGTTCGCCATTGGCGTCGCTGTGGCTGTCCTTGCCGTCATTGGCTCGCGCAAGGTCAAGAAGGGCGAGCCTGTCTCCACCGGGCTGGCTCATGGTGTGGGCGGCCTTGCCCTGGTGAACATCGCCATCGCCACGCTCTGGAACTGACCCGGCACCATACTGACGCCGGGCAGCGTCAATCGCGTTGATCATAATGGACGCGATTCCAAGGCCCCGGCTTGTCCGCGCAGGGGTATGTTTTCCCGTCTTCATCCCGCCAGTCAAGGGGTCACAATCCACTGACAGCGGAATGTCCGTGCGGTCCCACGGGCAAATCCCTAGGATGGAAACCGGTGGCACCTGCCTCAGGCTGGTTGCCGACTCACAACGACTTCAAGGAGTGGAAATGGCAGCAACACGCACCGCACACACGGTTTGGAACGGCAACCTGATCGAGGGCGCCGGCAACACGACGCTGGACAGCTCAGGCCTGGGCACGTTCGATGTCACCTGGAAGGCACGTACCGAACAGTCCGGTGGCAAGACCAGCCCTGAAGAACTGATCGCCGCGGCCCACTCCGCATGCTTCTCCATGGCTTTCAGCCACGCCCTCGCCGGTGAAGGTTTCACTGCTGAGGAAGTCAACACCAAGGCAGATGTCACCTTCGTTCCCGGAACCGGCATCACCGGGAGCCACCTGACCATGACCGCAAAGGTTCCTGGCCTGTCCGAAGAGGACTTCCGCCGGATCTCCGAAGACGCGAAGACAGGCTGCCCCGTTTCGGGTGCACTGGCCAGCATCGAGATCACCCTGGATGCCACGCTCTCCGTCTAGCTCCACCTTGTACTGAACAGCACCACTGAACCACAAGAAGAGCCCCGCCGTTCCTTCACGGAAACGGCGGGGCTCTTCGCTGTTGAACCTTCTGCCCTTAGCCCTTCTGCGGACGTGAGGGCAACGGTTCCGGACGGACCTTGCGGTAGCCCTCGCGGAGGGGAGGCCTGTCCGTGGGCAGTTCCTGGATCATTTCCTTGAGTGCACCGATGCCGTACTCCAGCTGGGGATCAGTACCGGCGGCATAGGCGTGGGGCGGGAACAGTACTTCGATGTCCGGCTCCACTCCGCGGTTTTCAACATCCCAGCCGATCCCACCGCTGAACCACGTGGCGTACCGGGGTTGCGTCACGCCGGTGCCATCCGCCAGGGCAAAGCGGTTGTCGATGCCCACCACCCCTCCCCATGTCCGCGTACCGATCACAGGGCCAATGCCCCTCAGTTTGGAAACCTGGGTGATGATGTCGCCATCCGACCCCGCAAATTCGTCGGCGAGGATGATCACAGGACCGCGGGGGGCGTGGTCCGGGTAAGTCCGCGGCTTCTCCCCGCGCGGCATGCTCCAGCCAGTGACCTTCCGGCCGATGAGTTCGGCGACCAGCTGTGAGGTGTGCCCGCCACGGTTGCGGCGTACGTCCACAATCAGGCCGTCCAGGGCGGTTTCGGTATCCAGATCGCGGTGGAGCTGCGCCCAGCCGTTGGCCATCATGTCCGGGACGTGCAGGTAACCGAACTTACCGTCCGAGGCCTCCCGCACGGTGCGGCGGTTGGCCCTGACCCAGTCCTGGTAGCGAAGCCTCTCTTCATCACGGACAGGGACAACAGCCACACGACGTTGAGCCCCGGCGGCCCCACCGTGTCCTTCGCCGTTCAGCAAGGTCAGCTCCACTGTCCGGCCGGCTGCTCCCACCAACTGCATTGCTGGCGTCAAAGCCGCCGAAAGTTCGACGCCGTCAATCGCCAGGAGGACGTCACCGGCCTTCGCGTCGGCACCCGGTCGCGTCAAGGGCGAAGTCGCCAGCGGGTCCGAGGACTCCCCCGCCAGGATCCGCGTGATTTCCCAGCCTTTGCTGCCGAAGTGAAGCTCAGCACCCAGGCGGCCCTGGCCGTTACGCCCTGGCTCGCTCACAGCGGCAGGCTTGACGTAGGCGTGCGACGTTCCCAGCTCACCGTGCATCTCCCACAGCAGGTCCACCAAGTCGTCATGCGAGCCCAAACGGTCCACTATCGGCCGGTAGCGTTTGAAGACGGAGTCCCAATCCTGGCCAGCCATGTCTGCGGTCCAGAAGAAGTCACGCTGAAGACGCCAAGCCTCCTCAAAGGCCTGCCCCCAGGCAGCCACAGGGTCAAGAATGACCCGGATCCTGTTCAGCTCCACCTTCACCAGGTCTCCGGATTCCTCGTCCACCTTGGTGTCCGAAGGTACCGAGGTCACCTGCTGGTCCAGGATGTAAACAACCCGCTTGAGGTCACCGGACAACCTGTAGCTGTCCACTGCAGCAACCAAGGTGGTTTTCTTGCGCTTTGCGAGCTCGTACCGCACCAAGGCCGGTGCGGTCTTCTTATCTGCGAGGGTGCCCTTGCCTTCGCCCGTCACGCCGGAGAGTTCAGTATCAAGCCACAACAAGGCACCGTCTGCGACAGACAGCTGCGAGTAGTTCCCTTGCGGCACGGGCACACTGATGACGCGGTGAGCCAGTCCCTCCGGGTCGACACGCACGGAAGGTGCGCCGCCGTCGTCGGACTCCACCGAGGCAGCCGCCCCGTCCTCCAGCGCATCAACGGACGGGCCAAAAGGTGAAGGCGTGTCCGCAGCCAAGGCCACAAGATACGGCTTGATGGGGCTCGGGAAGGACAGGTCGAAGGAGTGGCCGTCATAGACCGGGTCGAAACTTCGGTTCGACAGGAAAGCGAGGAACTTCCCATCCGGGGTGAACCGAGGTGATTCGTCGCAGAAACGGCCGTCGGTGACATCGATGATGCCCGCCTCAGCGTCACTTGGGCGGGTGATGCGGAGCTTACTCCGCGAACCGAAAGATGTGACCGGCTCTGACCACACCAGCCACTGCGAATCCCCGGACCACGCCAGTTGTTCGATGCTCCCCTCACCCACGCTGACAACAAGGCTCAACGTTCCCTGGGCCGTGTCTGCAACGTAGACGTCCCCAAAGGAGGTCCCCACTGCGAGCCATCGTCCATCCGGGCTCGCCTCGAGTGCACTTGTGCGCGTCGGCGACGGGAATTCAATCCGGACGTCCACCGCGTCCTCCGCCGTTTCAGGGACTGGCGGCGCGTCCGTGGCACTCACAGTGTCAGCGGACGGTTCGGCCGGCGTGCCGGCTCCCGCGCCGGTTGGCGGCGTGACAGGGACTGTTGCCCGCGCCGCAGTACTTGCCTGCCCCAACACATTGGACGCGGACACCGGTTTGGGCAGTGGATCAGATTCATTGTCCGGAGCAGGCGTCGGAACAACCGCGTCGGGCACGTCCACGACTGCCGACAATCGCGAGGCGATGCGCTTGATGTACAGGGCTTCAACGGACTCATGGTCAGCGACGTAGGCAATCCGGCCGCCGGTCAGCGGACGCGGCAGGCGGGCCCGCACCCCGGGTGTCGCCTCGACTACACGCGATGGTCCGTCCTTATGCCGGAGCCAGTGGAGCGTTCCGTGCGACTCCACGGCACTGGCTGTACCCGACGCGTTGGGAGCGACGTCGCCGAGGTGCGCAGCGACTTTGAGGGGCGCGGGACGGCGGGCCGGCGAGGCCGAACCCAGCGTGATGTCCAGTTTGCTTGCCTCGGCGTCGGCATCGAGTGAAGGAAGCATCCACAGCTCGCCGGCTGATTCAAAGATCACCCGGTCACCGTCGGTGCCCGCATGCCGGACGTAGAAGTCTTCGTGATCGGTGTGGCGGCGCAGCCCCGACCCGTCCGGAAGTACGGAGTAGAGGTTGCCGTACCCCTCATGGTCCGAAAGGAAGGCGATACGTCCTTTCACCCACAGGGGGTCAGTGAGGTTCCCTTCGATCTCCGGAACCAGGCGCTCGAACTCACCGTTACCGTCGGCGTCGATCCACAGTTTGCCCGCCGTGCCGCCCCGGTACCGCTTCCACCAAGCAGGTTCCCGGGAAAGGACACTGGCCAACACCACGGGCTTTTCGTCACCGATTTCGGGACCAAAGGCAACTGCCTCGACGGGTCCAAAGGGAAGTTCGACGGCGGCACCCCCGTCAAGGGGGACACTGTAGGCATGCGTGTGGCGGCTTTCGGACTGCTGGAAGGCGCTGGTCACCACCACGTTTCCTGACGGTGTGAAGCCCTTGACTTTAGTGGTGCTGTGGCCGAAGTACGTCAGCTGCCTGTAGCCACCGCCGTCGACGTTGGCCGTGACAACCTCCGGAGACGTTCCCACAATCACCGTCCACACGAGTCGTTTTCCGTCCGGAGTGAAGCGGGGGTTCCTTGCCGGCAGTTGCTGGGACGAAACCCGCCAGGCACGCCCGCCGGAAAGGGGGGCCACCCAGATATCGTCTTCGGCCACGAAAGTGACCAGATCGCCGTGCACATGCGGGAAACGGAGGTAGCTGGAGGAGGTCATTGTTCGATCATAGTCAAGAGGCGCCCAGCCTCAGCGGCACCGACAGGCGTTTCCGCCATGCACGTTTCCCATGGTGAGATGGGTCATGAGAATCGTGATGTCCGGAGCGTCAGGAATGATCGGAACGGCTTTATCGGAGCACCTGGCCGGCTACGGCCATGAGGTCATCCGGTTGGTGCGGAGGCCCGCCAAGGACCCCGGTGAATGGACGTGGAACCCGGCCGCGGGGCAACTCGACGAAGCCGTCCTGGACACGGCGGAGGCCGTCATCAACCTTTCCGGAGCCGGAATCGGGGACCGCCCGTGGACCAAGAAGCGCATCCGGGAACTCCGGGATTCCCGGCTCGAAGCTACCAGGACCCTGACCGACGCCATGGGAAGGCTCGGCACACCACCGGCCACCTTCATCAGCCAATCCGCCTCCGGATACTACGGTGCCTCACGCGAGGGCCTTCTGCGGGAGGATTCGGGGCCCGGCCATGGCGTGCTGGGAAACTTGTGCGTCGAATGGGAACGAACAGCCCGGACCGCACCATCTGGTGTGCGGGTAGTGACTCCACGGACCGGCGTAGTACTCAGCACCTCAGGGGGCGCGCTTGGACCCCTCCTCCCTTTGCTGAGGATCGGGCTGGGCGGGCCGTTTGGAAACGGGCGGCAGTACTGGCCTTGGATCACATTGGCCGATGAAGTGGCTGCATTGGCGCATCTTCTGAGAACTGACATTGATGGCGCGGTGAATGTTTGCGCCCCGGAAAGCGCAGACGTCAACACGATCGTCGCCGCCCTGGCCAAAGCCTTCCACCGGCCAGCCTTCTTACGTGTCCCCCGTCCCGCTTTGCGGTTGGTGCTGGGGCGGCTTGCCGATGAGCTGGTTCTAGCCAACCAGAGAATGGAGCCTGCCCGGCTGTCGGACGCTGGTTTCACGTGGGAGCACCCATCCTTATCTGACGCCATGGCCTGGTTGACCAAGGACAGGGCACGCTGACCGGGCGGTTGGCCGTCAGCCGTTGGTCGCTGGACCAGTGTGGTCCAGGGTGTCGCTTTCCTTGCCGGTGCTTGGAGCGAGGATTTCTGAAATCCACCATCGCCCGTCAGCGCGAACGATGTGAACGCGAAGCTTCTGCGGCGGGCCGGCAGGCTGTGGCCGGGCTTTGGCTCCTGAGGCATCACGTTCTTCATAGCCGGATGTCGCGACAGTCACCGTGACCACGGCGTCGCCGGCCTCCCCGGGTTCGGACACGCCATCCGCGGATAACGTCGTCGAGAATCCGGCGTACATCGTTCCGGTTTTCCGCAGGTGGTCCGCCAGCAGCTGGTCAGAGGCTTCCGCGGGTGATCCAGCGGCATTGACCAAAGCCAATAACTCAGGTCTTCCCTGCCCCAGTGCAATGTCGCGCACGGATGCCAGCGTGGCAACGGCCACTGCCGGATCTTCGGCGTGGAGTCCTTCGGCCAGTTCTTCCGGCAGAGCGGCGGACACCGTGGTTCCTGGCCCTGGGGCCGGATTCAAGGTCTCCGCCGCTGCTTGCTGGGGCTGCGCAGATAACTCCAGGCTTTGATGCTGCGGGTTCTGCGGCCACAGTATCCATGCCGCGATGCCGAGCAGCAACCCGGTAGTCAGTACGGCCGCAAGGACCCTGACCCTGGCCCAGAGGCCACGACGTTGGGGCCGCCGGCCCTCCGGACGAAGTCCAGGCTGTAGTCCAAGCGGAAGGAAACTCCGCCATGATCCAAACCATCGGGGCATGCGCCGTGCGGGACGCCCCAAGGCCTGGCGGCGGGTCAGCAGGTCAGGAATGACGGAGGAATGTACGGCGCCGGACAAATCCACCGGCTCCGGCGCCGCGCTCCTGAAGATCGCCATGGCCAGTTCCCTGGCAGCAGGCCGCACCAACGCATCGACATCCAGCGCAGCCTCCAAGGCGGCCACCAACGACCTCGGAACATCCGGAACCAGCACGGACAACGGCGGCCGGTGTTGAGTGGTCTCCGGTGCCGCCCCCGTCAGGCAGTACCACCCGACGGCGGCAAGGGAATAGACATCACGCGCCGGCTGGAGTTCCTGCAATGCGTCGGTCCCACTGCCGGCGGCAACTGCGCCACCTGGCGACGTGAAGCCGGGTGTTCCAGCCTCAAGGTTTGGCCGGCCACCTCCCACCACGGAGGCAATGCCCAGGTCCGCGAGCAGTGGCTTCCCCTCGGCAGTGAAGAGGATATTTCCAGGCGCCACGTCACCATGCACGGTGCCATTGGCATGGAGGTAGTCCAAGGCCTGGGCAAGAGGGGTCAGAATGGTGACAGCTTCGCCTACATGGAGCCTTCCCCGCCCTGCCATCAGGTTGGCCAGCGAGCCGCCCGCCGCGTAGTCCATGACGATGCCCAGTGTCCCCACGCAATCGCCTTCAAGCGGAACGACGTCGTGAACCCGAACCAGGTGCTGGTGTTTCAGGCCGGACAGGACCTTGACCTCCCTCGAGGCTTCCTCAAGAACCTTGGATTGCGCCATCCGGGCTCCGGGACTGGCGCATTTAATGGCGAACCGCGCCCCATCGCTGCTCCTGGTGACCAGCCATACAGTAGAAGTACTGCCTTGGCCCAACATGCGGGATGTCACATAGCCCGGAGCGGACGGCGTGACGGCGGCGGGCGGATCCAGAGTTTCCATAGACAAGATCTACCGGAATACGGAATTTTCCGCAGAAGTTATCCACAGGTCGCACCCAGATCACTCCTTGCACCAACAGCACGTGATGCGACTGAGAGGTTCGCCACAAAATCATGGACAGTCTGCCGCTGGGTCTAAGCTTGAACCCATGACTCTTGAGTTTTCACAACTGGGTCTTGCCCCTGATTTCGTTGACTACATGCAGGGCTGGGACCTGCAGCGCGAGATCCACAACAAAGTTGTTGCGGGCGAGAAGAACAGCACCGTTTTGCTCCTGGAGCACGCTGCCGTCTATACGGCCGGCAAACTCACGGAAGATCACGAACGACCCTTTGACGGGACACCCGTCGTTCCCGTGGACCGCGGTGGAAAGTTGACCTGGCATGGTCCAGGACAGCTGATCGCCTATCCCATCCTCAAACTCAAGAACCGCGCCGGTATCCGCGACTATGTGGAACGGCTCGAAGCCATCATGATTGCCGTGATGTCGGACTACGGCATCAACGCCGTGACTGTGAAAGGCCGGGCCGGCGTCTGGCTGCTTGCCGATGAAAAAGGTCCGGACCGCAAAATTGCCGCTATCGGTATCCGCGTCCTGGACGGCGTCACCATGCATGGTGTCGCCATCAACTGCAGCAATGACTTGGCGCCTTACGCACAGATCATTGCCTGTGGAATTACCGACGCCAGTGTCACCACCATGTCGCTGGAAGCCGGCCGGACCATCAACCCGGCCGACATCGTTGACCGCTTCGTGGAAGAATTCCGCAAGCATGAAGAAGCACTCATTTCCACCCACGAAGGAGCACTCCAGTGACCCTGGCACCTGAAGGCCGTAAGTTGCTGCGCGTTGAGCAGCGTAACTCGGCGGTCCCGGTTGAACGCAAGCCCGAGTGGATCAAGGCCAAGGTCCAGATGGGTCCTGAGTTCGTCCAGCTCAAGAACCTGGTGAAGAAGGAAGGCCTGCACACTGTGTGTGAAGAGGCCGGCTGCCCGAACATTTTTGAGTGCTGGGAAGACAAGGAAGCGACGTTCCTGATCGGCGGGTCCGAGTGCACCCGGCGGTGTGATTTCTGCCAGATCGATACCGGCAAGCCGTCCCCTGTGGACATGTTCGAACCCACCAAGGTGGCCCGTTCGGTGCAGGCGATGCAGTTGCGCTACGCGACCGTGACCGGTGTGGCCCGTGATGACCTGGCCGATGAGGGTGTGTGGTTGTACGCCGAAACGGTCCGGAAGATCCACGAACTGAACCCGGGCACCGGGGTGGAGCTGCTGATCCCGGATTTTTCCGGCAAGCCGGAGCACATCGCGGCGATCTGTGATTCCAAGCCCGAGGTGTTCGCGCACAACGTCGAGACCGTGCCGAGGATTTTCAAGCGGATCCGTCCGGCGTTCCGGTACGAGCGGTCCCTTGATGTCATCACGCAGGGCCGTGATCTGGGCATGGTGACCAAGTCCAACCTGATCCTGGGCATGGGCGAGACCCGGGAGGAAATCTCCGAGGCCCTGCGGGACCTGCACACGGCCGGGTGTGATTTGATCACGATCACCCAGTACCTGCGCCCGTCCGAGCGGCACTTGCCGGTGGACCGGTGGGTCAAGCCGCAGGAGTTCGTGGATCTCCAGCACGAGGCCGAGGAGATCGGGTTCCTTGGTGTGATGTCGGGTCCGTTGGTGCGGTCCTCGTACCGGGCCGGGCGCCTCTGGGCCACCGCGATGCGGAAGAAGGGCCGGGACATCCCCGCCCACCTCGCCCACATTGCCGAGGGCATCCAGGACTCCGGCACCACCCGCCAGGAAGCCTCCACCATCCTCGCCGCCCACAAGTAGGCAAACCCATCCTCAGCCGCGCCGCCACACCAGGCGGCGCGGCTGAGTGGTCTCATCCCAGGTAAAACCGGTTCCGGGCGCCCAGGTGATCCAATTGGAAGCACCAGGCGGCCCGTCCGATGCCGGAGGTAGCAGCGTCCAACCCGCGTTCCAAGGTGGAAACGTCAATGACCTGCTCGTCGGAGACGAAGATGAACTCACTCCCCGAATGGACAAGGCTCTTTTCCGTTTGGGCCGCCGTGTACCCATGCACTGATGGTCGCGTCCAGAAGATCCCTTTACTCACGATCCTTGCGGGCACGCCCGCGGCTGTAGCGTTGGACGGGACGTTCTTGGTGATCAGGGCACGGGCAGCCAGAATGCTGCCGGAACCGACCTTGGCTCCCTTGAGAAGAAGCGTGTCTTCCCCCAACCACACATGGTCCCCCACCCAAATGGACTCGCTCGGATTGACCCGCTGGTGATGCTCGACTGAATAGATCAAGTGTGGGTCGGCCGTCCTGAAGGCAACCCGGGACGAAAACATTGCATCGCTGCCCACTATCACGTGCTTGCGTTCAGTGGGAAGGACCCGCGCTTCTGCCGTGAAAGTTGCGCCAGGGCCCAAATAGAAGACGGACTCTTCGAATACCGTCACAATCAGCCTGAGGAACCCATGGGACTTCCGGAGATGGATCACGGCGTCGTTCCCCAGGAAGCGGAGCTTTGTGTTGCGGAGCCTTGTTCCATCCTCGATGAAGAGGACGTTTCCAGTTCCCGCGAATTCGACGCTTGATGAGGTGAATTCAGACCCGGGCGTTTCCTTGAGGTGTACTACGTTGTCTTGAATGGCGGCGACATCCGCGTAAGAGCGGATGATCTGGTTCTTCGGGGGCTGGCCACCTCTGCTTGAATCAGTCGTGTCGGACACCGGCCACCTCCCGGGAGTCCGCAAGCACAACGCTGGTGTCTTCCCAGTCAATGGCGGACAGTGCCTCGGCAGCGTCGGCGTGCGTGTCTCCATGGACGACGATCAGCAAGCGCTGGACTCCGGCAGCGATGACAAACCTCAGAGCTGCGATATCCGCCAAGGCCCAGCCATCGAGGACTTGGACTGCAGCCCTGCACGCCGTCCGGGTACAACTGTCCTCGACGTCTGCAATTACTGCTTCGGGGTCGGAAACGAAATGGATCTCCATCGTGTCACCGTCAGGGGCCAGTGTGCGGCAGCTATAGCGGAAACGCGCGAAGGTATCTCCGTCGAGCACGGCATAGTCCTGCGTGGTTTCTGTGTGAAGTGTCAACGCCTGGGAGCTCAAGGTCTTCTTTGGTATCCGTGTCCCCGGTTTCACAGCCTCCGGCAGGGCGCCGGTCCACGTGGTCCCATCGGCCTTCATGGCGATCACCTGGGAGAGCTGGCCGATGGGGTCATAGGCGGGGAAAAGGCTCTGCTCACCGGCGGTGTATTTGACGAAGTGATAGGAGTGCTCCGTCATCAGCTGCAGGAACCGTGTTCTCCCCGAGCTCCCGGCGATGAACCAGTTGGCCCCGGTGACCGTGGAAGCTTCCGCATCGATCCTGACCTGCACCTGGAGGGTCTGGTCGTGGCGGAAGGTACGCATCTCTTCGCACGCGAATTGTTCCTCCACCGGGTCGCCGAGAAATCTCCGAATGATGCACAACATGGCGGGGAGAGCGGCCCTGGCGACGTCGGAGTGTCCGCCATTGATGCGGTACTTCGAGAGATTGGGTATGTCGGAGGCCAACTCGATCAGCGAATGATTGCTCAGCTCGTCGGAGTTCGTATAGAAGTAGTCAATTTTGCGTCCTTCCGCGAAATACCGGCGGAGGCGGTCCTCTGGTTGCCCGACATCGCGCAAGGCACGGTTTTGCAAGAGGTTGTCCTTGAAGAACGGCTTGCTGAAGTAGTACGGCAGGTTCATTTGCGGCACTGCAAGAAGCAAGGCGGCCTCAGGATAGTCCATGGCGTAGTGGATGGCGATGGAACCACCCTTGGATGCACCGAAGAAGAGCATCTCTTTACGATCGATGTGGAACCGGCTCCGCAGCCCCTCAATGGCTCCCCCCACCCGGCTCTCCAGAGGCCTGCCTGCATTGTCCACCATCATGTAGGAACCGGCCACCAGGTAACGGTCTTGGAAGCACACCATTATGGTGTCCCGCAGGTCCGTCTCCGTGAGGTCCTTGAGGTAACTTACTGCATAGGAAATCCGCGTAGTCGAAGGGCCAAAACCAGGGAAGGTGATGAGCATCCTTTTCGGGTTTGTTGTGTTCCCGCGCAAGGAGTAGAACACGTCCCCGTGTTGCTCCACACCATACTGCTCATCGTACGAAACTTGCTGTCGCGTAGTGAACGCTCCCCGCCCGATCTTCAACTCATAGGGTGTATCGATATCGACAGCGAAGCGGGAGACATCGTCCGAGGTGACCATGATGTTGCGGTATTCAAGAGGGAACCCACGGGCCGGTGGTTCCACCATGTTTCCATAGACCACCTTCCCGTCCTGGAGCAGCCGGAACTGCTGACCCTTCCAGGCTTCCCAATTGCCCAAGGTCAGCTTCGCGAAGTAGACCCCTTGCGGGAGGCTTTCGGAGGCAACACGGCGGATCCTCCCCTCCAGGCCCTTGGCCTTGATAATGCGCCGCACGGGTGAATCAGCACGGGAGGCCAGGACTGCCCTGGCGACCTCCAGCCCGGCAGGCGAGTAGGCCGCCGCCCGGCCCGCTTTGGTGATGCTCTTCTTGAACCCATGAATCAACGCCATCAGAGACTCAACATCCTTTCGACGATCTTTTCGTTGATGCGTGCTGGATCCACTCCCTCAAAGAAGCGCTCACGGCGTCTGATGTACTTGGGATCCCTCACGGCGAAATCCTCACGGACGATGTGGTTCACCAGCTCGGAGTGCTCACTGAACACAGGGCCCAGTCCGTCGTCGCTGTAGTCCATGCGACTCTCGTAGGGCTGGTCCTTGAAGAAATCGGCTGCGTCCCAGTGGTAGTACGCAATTGGCTTGCCCACGAAGGCCGCGTCAAGGGCCGCGGAACTGTAGTCGGTCACCACGAGCTCAGCGGCGCAGATCGCTTCCCGGTAGCTCAAATCAGACTTCACGATGCGTTCGGTAAACCTGAACTGTCCGGCTCGTTTTTCCACGTTGGGGTGAAGCTTCACATGCATGATCCGGTCTGTGTCCTCAAGGAACCTGATGAGCCTTGGGTCCGAGAGCAAGGTGTCAATGGCATGGAAGTAGTCCGACTGCACAAAGTGCTCAGTCGAGGACTGGTGCAGATTGAAGCGCCATGTGGGCATGAAGAGAAGATGTTGTTGTCCGTGGATGTCGCGGGCCAAGGACTCGTAGCGCGGCAATCCACTGTTCAGGGTCTCAACAGGAGCCAATTTGCTCATGTATTCCGTTTCGATCCTGCCCGTGGCAACAAAAACGTCAAAGTACTTGGAGAGCACCCAATCGGACATGTCATTGAGCTGGATTCCATGCTGGAGGTAGACAAACCGGGAGTTGGCGAACGATTTTCCGCGGTATCTGATGCTGTATATCTGCGAGGACACCACAAGGTCTGATATGAGGAACTTCTCGTAGAAATCCTTGGTGAAAATAGAAATCAGGTTGAAGCCCTTGGCCTCCAGGCGCGCCCAGTCGGGCGACTTGGGGTTGATCGCGAAGTACGCATGGGTAAATTCGGGATGCCTTGCTGTGAAGTACTCATACAAATGCTCTGCATTGTCGTCTGCTTGATGAGGCCGGTCGAAAAAGAGGATCGTCGAGGAAGGGCGGATCGGCCGGTTGTAGAAGTTGTAGCTGCCGGGCCTGGCATGGCCGGACCTGAGATTGCGTGCCAGATAGCACTTTCCGATCCTCAGGATCTCGTCATTGAACAGCAACTCATACAGTGGGACCTCGCTCGCGCCAGCGTCAGGCTTGTGCCGGAAAACCAGGTAGGCGTCTTTGTTGCTGAGTTGCTTGTAGAACTGCTTGCCGTCTTCCGGGTCAACCAGCCAGCGGATCCAGGCAGCTTCGAAAGGCTGCAGCGGCTCCACCATGGCCAGAAGCTCCATCAGCTCGAAGCCGCTGATCAAGTCCCGAAGATGGTTCAACTTAATGGACGTCGCCTTTTGCCCCCGGATCCCCCGGAGGAACAGTGCAACGTAGCGCAGGACCTGCAGCCTGATTTCTTTGGAGTGAACGGGCATCACCGGCATCAGACGGTTGGCTTCCGCGGCAACCTTAAGGCCGATCGCTCCCTTGGTATCTGATGCCATAGAGAAACCTGTGGTGAGCGGCCTGACCTTCGCTATCGACCAATACATGCGGTAGCTGGTGTAGATGGCGGTGCGATCCACGTCCTCGAGCGCCTCCAGTGCGTCGGACAATCTCCTCGTGTTGAAGGCACTGCCAAAGACGTCGGTGTCGCGGGCGTAGTGGTACGCGTCGTCGAGCTTGGTTCCGGCCACATGTTTCGGGATGGGGCCTGTGTACATGACGGGCTCGGCAAGATAGACCGTGCGCGACTTGAGGTACTCGAAGAGGGTGGCCACGTAGTTCGCAGACAAGAGGTGGGAAGTCCGCATGAAGATGACGTACTTGCTGTCGATCTGCCGGCAGAGCCTGGCGATGACGGTCGTCGTCAAGGGCTCAGCAACATGAAGGACCGAGAAATGCGATTCAAGCCGCAGGCGTGCAGCTATCAATCGCCGGTACATGGCGGACTCGCGGTCAAGTTGTCCGGTTTCCTCAAGGACGATGGTGAGCAGTGGCGGCAAATCGGGCATGTGGTTCCTATGGCGATCGAACGTGGGGAAATGCGCAGTGTCGAGTCACTCCGGAGCTTGGGAGTCACTTAAACCAAGTGACACAGCGGGCTGGTTCGTGACGGAGAAATCAAAAACGAATCGCCTGCGGCCTGGCCGTGGTCCTCAAGGCGTCCGGTGTCTGGGCGTACATCACGTAGAATTAAGGCACTATGGCGAACTCCCCTGATTCCAGCAACTCGACCCCCTCGGCCGACGCACCCAAGCGTGGGCTGTTCCAGCGCAAGCCCAAGGAAGCCAAGGCAAAGAAGCCTGGCCAGCTGAAGCAAATCGCTGAAGTCTTCAAAATGACCCGGCGGAACGATCCCCAGGTCGTGTGGATCATGGTGCTGGCGTTCCTTGCCGTGGTGGCTGTCGCATTCCTGATCGGCTTCCTTCTGGAGAACTGGGTCACCGGCCTGATTATCGGTATTCCGCTGGGTCTCCTGGCAGCGGTGTTCATCCTGTCCCGAAGGGCCGAAAAGGCTGCCTTCGCCCAGATCGAGAACCAGCCGGGCGCCTCTGGCGCCGCCTTGGGAACCCTCCGCCGTGGTTGGGTCACGCAGGACCAGCCTGTAGCGGTCAACCCACGCACGCAGGACGCAGTCTTCATGGCCATTGGCCGGCCCGGGGTTGTCCTGGTCAGCGAAGGTCCCACACACCGTGTTAAGCCCCTTGTCGATGCAGAGCGCAAGCGCCTTGCCCGTATTCTTCCGAACGTCACCATCCACGTTCTGGAATCCGGACGGGGAGAAGGCCAAGTGCCCCTGAACAAACTGGCAAAGACCATGGGCAAGCTCAACAAGGAGCTCACCAAGATTGAAGTAAACGCTGTCAGCAAACGCATCAATTCCCTGGGGAACCGCCTGCCGATCCCCAAAGGCATTGATCCCTACAAAGCGCGCCCTGACCGCAAGGCCGCGCGCGGACGCTGACGCTCTTCGCTACAACGAAAAACCGCTGCTCCCCGAATTCGGTGGAGCAGCGGTTTTTTGTTGTCTTCTTTGCCGGGAGGGCGTGCCTACATCCGTATGAGGATAGTGTTCATCGCTTTGTCGTGCAGGCCCCGCTGGTCAGGATCAAAGACGACTGCCGGAATGACCAGGCACAAGAGGATCGTCCGTACCACTGCGGCCACCGGACCGGCAGGACCTCCGCCCAAGCGAACCACATGGATGCCAGCCACCCTGTGTCCGATGCTGTAGCCCAAGGTGCCAATCAGGAGAATCTGCTCAACAGCGAAAATGGCCAGCGTAGCCCATGGGTCGCCGCCGAAGGCAAAGTTGCTGATGACCAACGCGATGGTCCAATCCACAACGATGCCCAGGATGCGGCGCCCGGCGCGCGCAGTGGAGCCGGGACCCGATTCAGGCAACCCGAGCCTTTCGCCGGGATACTTGGAGATTCCGGACGTGTCCGGACCGCTCAACCAGGAGCCAATGTCTTTTCTATCTACCACACTTCAAGCCTAACGGCTGGGCTGCCCGGTGTCCGACCTGCCAGAGCTCCGGAAGCGGCCGCCAGAGGTGCTTGTCGGGGCGCAGTGTTCGCCCACCGGACCGACGTGGACCAGACACCGGGAAGCCGACTACCGTTTACACAACAGATGATTCTGTAACCTGCCGGAAACAATACTGACACCCCCGGGAAATCCCATCTCCCTATGGTGGTATGAGTTGCCAGCCACCACTGCACAAGGGGATGTTTTGTGTCTCCGGAGCTTTGGCATGGGCTGCACCACGCGGCCTTCCGGGCCTGTTACTTGATATGCATAAGGAGCATAGATGTTCAAGACTGCGGACGAAGTCCTCAAGTTCATCAAAGACGAAGACGTCAAATTCGTCGATATCCGCTTCACCGACCTTCCTGGTGTCCAGCAGCACTTCAATGTGCCGGCCAAGAGCGTTGACCTTGACTTCTTCGTCAATGGCCAGCTCTTCGATGGTTCTTCCATCCGCGGCTTCCAGGGCATCGCTGAGTCCGACATGCAGCTCATCCCGGATGTGACCTCGGCCTTCATCGACACGTTCCGCATCGAGAAGACGCTTGCGCTGAACTTCTCCATCGTGAACCCCCGCACCGGTGACCCCTACCACCGCGACCCCCGTGGCGTAGCCGAGAAGGCTGAAGCCTACCTGGCCTCCACCGGCATCGCCGACACTGCTTTCTTCGCTCCCGAGGCTGAGTTCTTCGTCTTCGACAACATCCAGTACGAGTCCTCCCCTCAGGGCAGCTTCTACAAGATCGACTCCGAGGAAGCTCACTGGAACACCGGCCGTAAGGAAGAGGGCGGAAACCTCGGCTACAAGACCCCCGTCAAGGGCGGTTACTTCCCGGTCTCCCCCACCGACAAGCAGGCCGACCTTCGCGACGCCATGTGCATCGAACTGGATAAGGCCGGCCTTGAGGTTGAGCGCTCCCACCACGAAGTTGGATCCGCGGGCCAGGCCGAGATCAACTACAAGTTCACCACGCTGACCGCGGCTGCTGATGACCTGCAGAAGTTCAAGTACATCATCAAGAACACTGCCGATGCTTGGGGCAAGTCCGTCACCTTCATGCCGAAGCCCGTCTTCGGTGACAACGGCTCGGGCATGCACTGCCACCAGTCACTGTGGAGCAACGGTGACCCGCTGTTCTACGACGAGAAGGGCTACGCAGGCCTCTCCGACATGGCTCGCTGGTACATCGGCGGCCTGCTGAAGCACTCTTCCGCAGTCTTGGCTTTCACCAACCCGACGGTCAACTCCTACCGCCGCCTGGTCAAGGGCTTCGAGGCCCCCGTGAACATGGTCTACTCGCAGGGCAACCGCTCCGCCGGTATCCGTATCCCGATCACGGGCACCAACCCGAAGGCCAAGCGCATCGAGTTCCGCGCTCCGGACCCCTCGTCCAACCCGTACCTGGCGTTCGCTGCCCAGCTGATGGCCGGCATCGACGGTATCCGCAACCGCATTGAGCCCCCGGCTCCCATCGACAAGGACCTCTACGAGCTCCCGGCCGAGGAAGCCAAGGACATCCCCAAGGCTCCGGGTTCCCTGGAAGAAGCTCTTGAGGCCCTTCGCGAGGACAACGAGTTCCTGCAGGCCGGCGGCGTCTTCACCCAGGACCTCATCGACACTTGGATCGACTACAAGTACGAGAATGAGATCCGCCCGCTGTCGCTGCGCCCGAACCCGTACGAGTTCGAGCTCTACTACGGCGTCTAAGCTCCACCACGCGCATTAACCAGCGCGATCCCCGGTCCATATGGACCGGGGATCGCCTTTTTTGCGGCTAACTACTCAGTCTTATCCTGATCGCGTTCGCGGATGTTCCTGGCGATCTCATCCAGTTTCTCCTTGACGAAACCAGCAGCTTCCGAAAGACCCTTTTCAGCGCTGCCCAGCGGATCCAGCTGAAGGTAGACCTTGTGGTCGATCGTGAGGTCGTATTCATCCTTCAGGTGGGTACCGCCGCCGACTCCATCAAGCGACAGGTAGACCAGCGCTTCGGTTCGCGCAATGCCTGCGATGGTTCCGAAAACCACAGTGAAGTCATTGGGCTGAAAGCTCACGGACTGGCCCACATGGCGCCGGTCCAACTCCCCGGCAAGGACGGTCTTCTCTGTCGAACTTGGGTTGTATTCCATGGACTTTCCCTCTGCCTAGAGAACAGTGACAGAAGAAGTCTATAAGGATACTTAGCGTCTGCGCAGCCTGATGCCCCAGGAGCCGCAGCGCTCACGGGAGCCAAGCCATCAGTGCTTGGTTCTGGGCGACCGTCCCGGGACTTCCGGCGCTGCACAGTCAGTGCAGAACACCCGGTCGGTTTCTTCGCCGCAGCACTGGCAGCGATGGAGCAGGGCCGCTGGTTCAATCACATACGTTGTCATAACCACAATGCTGCCCCGCGGCCATTGCGGGGACACGAGTAGCGTGTACTCGTTTTTTCGCCTGCCAGGTACCGCGACTACTTGGATTCGAAAAACCGCAGCTCTTCGGCGGTCGCCGGAGAATGGCTTAAAACTCCCCCGACCATTGCAGCAGGTTCTTCGTCAGAGAAGGTCGCAAAGCAGCGCCGGCAGACAAACGTACCGGCACGGCCGTGACGCGAGGACCAGTGCGGCCCTGCCTGTTCGCAGCGAAAACAGCACATGGTGGAGAAAGCTGCACCTTCCGAATCCACGCTGATTGTCACGGGAGAATCCTAAACGACCCCAGCCGCCGGGGCCAGACCCCTGCACATTTTGCCGCGGCAGTATTTCTACTGCTTGCCGTACTTCTTGTGCACCGCCTGCTTACTGACGCCCAGGCAAAGGGCTATCGCCTCCCATGACAAACCGGACTGCCTGGCCGCACGTACCAGCGAAGCTTCCCGCCGCCCGACTTCCTTCTGAAGTTCCGCTACAGCGTACAGTGCCTCAGCCGGGCCCATTCCATCCATCGATCCCACCAGCGTCTTCATTCGGTCCACCTCCATGACGTCAACCCTAGTTGACGAAATGCTAATCGTCAACCAGTGTTGACGTCAGTGTCACTCAAAGGCCCTGTACATCGTTCGCTGCGGACCGGAACTGCCGCCCAGGTACCTGCCTGCATCGACGAAGCCAGCCTTGGCGTAAGCAGCCTGTCCCGCCGGATTACGTTCGTTGACGGACAGCACGACGCCGGTCTGGCCGCCGCCCAGCCGGGTCGTCAGCTTCCACGCCTCCTGTGTTGCCGCACGCGCAGCCCGTGTTCCCAGGCCACGCCCTTGGCTTCCCGAGTCGATCAGGAAGCCCCTGAGAAGCCATGCAGAATCATCGTCGGACCAACCCGCCAATTCCGCAGCCCCGTACTGGAGGGTCAGCACGCCCACCGCCAGCCCCCCTGACTCAATGACGTACGGCAGACGGGACTCCTCCTCCATGCCCAGCAGCATCATGCGGAGGGGGTCCCCGACGAACTCGCGCTGCCTCTCCTCGACGGAAAGCGTGGCCACGGCACCCAGGTGAATGGCCCGCGCGTCATCGTCCAGGCACTTAAGCGGAATCAGCCACACATCACCCACGTCAGAGTGATCGTTCGCGCTCGAAAATTGATCTTTCGAGTCATATTCAAGCATTTCGCGGGGTCTTCCTACTAGTGTTGTCACAACTGTTCCCTACGTCGAAGGAACCTCTCCATGAACCGGCCGAACGTCATTCTGATCTGCGTGGATGAATGGAGGGGCGACTGCCTGTCCTCGGACGGCCATCCCTACGTCGAAACACCCCATCTCGACGAACTCGCCCGAAGCGGCGTGCGGTTCTCCAAAGGCTATTCTGCTACGCCATCCTGCGTCCCTGCCCGCGCGGCCCTGTTTACAGGACAGTCCCAGGAACGCCACGGACGGGTGGGGTACAACGACGGCGTACCGTTTCACGCTGTCCACCCGGTGACAGTACAGGACGAGTTCAGAAAGGGCGGATACCACACCCAAGCAATCGGCAAGATGCATGTGTGGCCCGAACGCTCAAGGCTCGGCTTCGACGATGTGGTCCTCCATGACGGCTACCTTCATCACGCGCGGCGGGAACACCAACAGCATTTCGCCATGTTTGATGACTACGTGCCGTGGCTCCGGAGGCAGCCGGGGATGAGCCCCGATGCAGAGTATTTCGATCACGGCGTGAACTGCAACTCGGTTGTTGCCCGGCCCTGGGACAAGGCAGAGAACCTGCACCCTACGCATTGGATCGGCACGCAGGCCATCGAATGGATGCACCGCCGCGATCCCGTGAAACCCTTCTTCCTCTACCTTTCCTTCCACCGTCCGCACCCACCGTACGACCCGCCGTCGTGGGCTTTTGAGCAGTACCTCGGCCTTCCCGGGTATGAGGCCGTGGTGGGCAATTGGGAGCACCACTGGGATGGGAACCGGAGGGACGGAGACTACCAAGCAAGCTACGGCAGAATGCCGGACCATGTGGTCCACCGTGCCAGGGCTGGGTACTACGGCCTGATGGCGCAGATCGATCTGCAGATCAACCGGATCAAGGAGTCACTGGCGGATTTCGGACTCGATGACAACACGGTCATAGCCTTCACCAGCGACCACGGGGAAATGATGGGCGACCACCACATGTTCCGCAAGGCCGTGCCCTACGAGGGATCCGCCCGCATACCGTTCATTATCGCCAACTCACCTGCAGCACAGGACGCAGCGCGGGGCACCGTAGTGGACCACGTGGTGGAACTGCGGGACATCATGCCCACGCTGCTGGATCTTGCCGGGTTGCCCATCCCGGACTCCGTGGATGGAAAGTCCCTTGCGCCCCTCGTGCGCGGCGAGAATACCCAATCCGTCCGGGACGTCCTGCACGGCGAACATGTCTATTGGGGCCAGAACCTGCACTGGTTGACCGACGGGCACCACAAATACATTTGGGGTTCCGGAAGAGGAACAGAAGAACTGTTCAACCTCGACGCCGATCCTCAGGAACGCTTCAACCTCGCCGACGATCCCGCGAGCCACGCTGAACTGCACCGCTGGCGGGATCGGATGGTGGAGACACTCCGGGACCGTGAAGAAGGCTACGTGGTCAACGGCACGCTGGTGCCAGGGGTTCCGGTGGTCTCCATGTTGCGGCATGCCCGGGAAATGGCCGGGGCGGCGCTTCCCCAGGGCTAATTGCCGTAGAAGACCTTCTCGAACACTCCCCTGGCCCTCCGGCTGAGCCGCAGGTAATCCTCTTCGAACTGGCCGGCATTTCCTGGAGCATATCCACACCAGCGCGCCGCAGCCTCAAGGTCCTTGCGTGAAGACGGCAGAAGGTCAGAAGCCCGTCCCGTGACGATCACATTCGCTGAGCGTATCCTGCTGGCAAACCGCCACGCATCCCGCAGGAGCGCAGCGTCGTCGTGTCCAATGAAGTCCAGTTTTTCCGCTGCGGAGAGGGCCTCAAGCGTCGAAGTTGTCCTCAGCTCCGGATGCTTGCCGGCGTGCTGCAACTGGATCAACTGCACCAGCCATTCGACGTCGCTCAGCCCGCCGCGCCCAAGCTTGACGTGACGCGCAGGATCGGCGCCTCGCGGCAAACGTTCAGACTCCACGCGTGCTTTGATTCGACGGACTTCCCGCACATCCTGCTCCGCCAACTCCCGAGGGTAGCGGATCGGGTCAATAAGCTTGACGAAATCGGCGGCCAGCTCATCGGAACCGGCCATGGGACGCGCCCGCAGCAGCGCCTGGGCCTCCCAAATAAGCGACCACCGACGGTAGTACTCCGCATAGGACTCCAGCGACCGGACCATCGCGCCGTTTTTGCCTTCGGGCCGCAGGTCCGCGTCCACCATGAGTACACGTTCAGCCATGATGGCCGGCTTGAGCGGCTGGGTGAGGAAGCTGGAGACTTTGGCGACGATCGCCGTCGCCTGCTCCTGGGCCTCTGCGTCAGAGAACCCGGGACGGGCGCGATGCACATAGATGACGTCGGCGTCCGAGCCGTAACCGATTTCCCGTCCACCCTGCCGCCCCATGGCGACCACCAGGACATCGGTTTTCAGAGGACCATCGGCGGCAATGACGGATTCGGCTACATGAAGCGCCCCCAGGACAGCGGCCCGGTCGGTTTCAGCCAGGGCAAGGCCAACTGCGTCCTGGTCCAGCAATCCGGAACTGTCGGCGATCGCTGTCCGCAGGATCTCGCGGCGCCGGATCAAGCGAATGAGCCGCATGGCACTTTCGGGATCGGGGTGGCGGGAAAGCTTGGACCGGATCTCCTGCCACTGGGCTTCGAAGCTGATGGGCACCAGCTCTTTGTCGCTGCCCAGCCAGGCCACAGACTCCGGGGAAACTTCCAATAGATCCGATATCAGCCGGGAGTTGGCCAGCACCTGGCACAAGCGTTCCGCAGCCGCCTGCGAATCCCTCAACAGACCCAAATACCAATGTGTCGTGCCCAGGGCCTCGCTGACCCTGCGGAAGGCGAGCAGACCGGCGTCGGGGTCCACGCCTTCAGCGAGCCAGCCCAGCAAAATGGGGAGAAGCTGCCGCTGCAGCGCCGCCCGCCGGCTGACTCCGGCCGTCAGCGCTTCAATGTGCCGCATGGCCCCTTGCGGATCCGAGTAGCCCAGGGCAGCAAGCCGCCCTTGGGCTGCCTCGGGGGTGAGCTTGGCATCCTCGCTGCTCAGCTTGGCCGCAGTATTGAGCAAGGGGCGGTAGAAGATGCGCTCATGCAGCTCCCGCACGGCTTTCTTGGTCTTCTGCCAGGTCGCCATCAGCTGGTCCGGATGCGGCCGTTCCAGCGAAAAAGGCCCCAGGACGGCCTTGGCAAGGAACCGCTGCGCGTCCTCGGCCACAGGCATGAGATGGGTTCGCCGCAGCTGGAAAAGCTGGATCCGGTGCTCCAGCAAACGCAGGTACCGGTAGGCGTTGTCGAAAGCGGCTGCATCCGTGCGGCCGATGTAACCCCCGGCAGACAGTGCGGCAATGGCTGACGTGGTGTCCCTGCATCGCAGGGATTCGTCGGATTTTCCGTGGACCAGTTGCAGCAGCTGGACGGTGAACTCGACATCGCGAAGGCCGCCGCGCCCCAGTTTGATCTGGCGGTGTTCCTCGGCCGCGGGGATGTAATCGGTGACCCTGCGGCGCATCGCCTGCACGGATTCGACGAACCCTTCGCGGCCCGCGGAGGCCCACACCAGCGGTTCCACCGCTTTCTCGTAGCGCTGGCCCAGTTCCCGGTCGCCGGCAATGGTGCGTGCTTTCAGGAGCGCCTGGAACTCCCAGCTTTCTGCCCAACGTGCGTAGTAGCTGAGGTGGGAGGGCAAGGTACGGACCAACGGTCCGGACTTTCCCTCGGGACGGAGGTTGGCATCGACTTCCCATAGCCCGGGCTCCGGCGCCGACGAAGAAATCGCGCGGGAAATCCCGGACGCCAGGGCAGTACCGATGGTGGACGCCCGGGCGTCCTCCAGATCCCCCGCCTCAATGACGTAAATGACGTCGACGTCGGAGATGTAGTTCAGTTCACGGGCGCCACACTTGCCCATGCCAATGACGGCAAGCCCGACGTCGGCGATCTCCGCGGCAGCGTACTGTCCTGCCGCTTCGGCCCGGGACACGGCGAGGGCGGCCTCGATGGCGGCACCAGCAAGGTCGGCCAGTTCGGCGCCGACAGCCGGCATGAAGTCCTGGGGCGATGCGGCACAAAGATCCTTGATGGCCAGCTCGGTCAGCCCGCGTCGATAGGCACTCCGAAGTGCCGCGTAGGCCGGCATACCGGTGATCCCGGCCACAGGGCGCTGGGCTCCGGGCTCGGCTTTCACGGAACGGAGAAGCATGGCCCGGAGCTCTTCACTGGAGGCCTGGAGGGGCTCCGGGCTGACGCGGGCCTCGAACACATCCAGGTGTTCAGGCCGGCGCATGAGGAACTCGCCCAGCGCCTCGGAAGCGCCCAACAGACGGTACATGGGCTCGCTGGTGTCCTGCTCCGCCGCAGCCAGCTTCTTCAGCCCTGGATTCTTCTCCAGAAGGCGGACCAACGATTGCAGGGCCGTGTCCGGGCTCGCGGACATGGAGAGCCCGGCAAAGAGCGCTTCCTGGTCAATACCCTCAAGTTCAGGGGCAGTAAGGAAACGTTCTGCCTTTTCGAGATCACTGAAACCGGCTGAAATGAGCCGACGTGCAAGGCTCATTGGCCTTGCCTACAGAATGCCGAGGTTGCGCTGCAACTCGTACGGTGTGACCTGAAGGCGGTAATCCTGCCACTCCGCGCGCTTGTTGCGCAGGAAGTGCTCGAAGACCTGCTCGCCCAGGATCTCGGCTACAAGCTCCGATTCCTCCATGGCGCGGATGGCGTCGTGGAGGCTGGCCGGCAATGGCGCATGCCCCATGGCCCTGCGCTCAGCGGTGGTCAACGACCAGACGTCGTCTTCCGCAGCAGCGGGAAGTTCGTAGCCTTCCTCGATGCCCTTCAACCCTGCGCCCAGCAGGACAGCGTAGGCCAGGTACGGGTTGGTGGCGGAGTCGATCCCGCGGTACTCGATACGCGCCGACTGGCCCTTGCCGGGCTTGTACAGCGGAACGCGGACAAGCGCGGAACGGTTGTTGTGTCCCCAGCTCAGGTAGCTCGGCGCCTCGCCGCCGCCCCAGAGCCGCTTGTAGGAGTTCACGAACTGGTTGGTGACTGCCGTGAATTCGGGAGCGTGCTTCAAAATTCCCGCGATGAACTGACGTGCCGTCTTGGACAGCTGGAACTCAGCTCCAGCTTCGAAGAACGCGTTGGTATCGCCCTCGAACAGGGAGAAGTGGGTGTGCATGCCGGAGCCGGGGTGGTCGGTGAAGGGCTTGGGCATGAAGGTGGCGTAAGTCCCCTGCTGGAGCGCGACCTCCTTGATGACCGTACGGAAGGTCATGATGTTGTCAGCGGTCTGCAGGGCATCCGCGTAACGGAGGTCGATCTCGTTCTGGCCCGGGCCGCCTTCATGGTGGCTGAACTCCACGGAGATGCCAACGGATTCGAGCATGGTGACAGCCGTACGGCGGAAGTCCTGGGCAACGCCGCCCGGAACGTGGTCGAAGTAGCCTCCCTCATCCACGGGAACCGGCGAGCCATCGGGGCCGAGGTCCTTGGACTTGAGCAGGTAGAACTCGATCTCCGGGTGGGTGTAGCAGGTGAACCCCATGTCCGCAGCTTTAGCCAGGGTCCGTTTGAGGACGTTGCGGGGGTCAGCTGCGGAGGGTTCACCGTCAGGGGTCAGGACGTCGCAGAACATGCGCGATGTTTGTTCCGTCTCACCGCGCCACGGCAGGATCTGGAAAGTCGACGGATCCGGCTGGGCGAGCATGTCGGACTCAAAGACGCGGGCAAGGCCCTCGATCGCTGAACCGTCAAAGCCAAGGCCCTCTTCAAAAGCTCCCTCAACCTCGGCAGGCGCAAGCGCTACCGACTTCAGGGAACCCACGACGTCGGTGAACCACAAGCGTACGAAGCGCACGTCACGCTCTTCGATCGTCCGCAGAACGAACTCTTGCTGGCGGTCCATAGGGCCTCTTTTCCGATTCAGTGTCCATGCCGCTGGTTCCAATGGTTTGGAGCCACGACAACTCAGCCTTCACTCTACTAAGTCTTCGGTGCTTATGCCGCAGCAGTACCTGCGCGTAACACAGCGTTTACATTCAGTGACGCTTGGCACACTGGTGGCAGGCGTCGTCGGCACCCCTTAGGCTCTACCCATGGCCCCGAGCAACCTTCCTGAGTCCACCACGCCCGCCGAAGTTCCCGCACCCTACGGGACCGGCCCGGCATCTGCTGCCACGACGCCCGCTTCAAGCGCAGGTAAGCCGCTCAGCAGAGTCAGGATCCACCACCTCCAGCAAGCCAAGGACAACGGCGGGCGCTTCGCCATGCTGACTGCCTACGAGCAGTACACCGCAGAGATTTTTGACCAGGCAGGAATCGAAGTCCTCCTCGTCGGAGACTCGGCATCCAACAACGTCTTTGGCAACGAGACGAGCCTGCCCGTCACTGTGGACGAGCTCCTGCCTCTGACCCGGGCGGTGAGCCGGGCTGCCAAGAGGGCCCTGATCGTGGCGGACCTTCCCTTCGGCAGCTACGAGGTTTCGCCAGGGCACGCAGTTGCTACCGGCGTCCGGTTCCTCAAGGAAGGCCTGGCGCACGCTGTCAAGATCGAGGGGGGCGCTTATTACGCAGACACCGTTAAAGCCATGGTTCAGGCCGGCATCCCCGTCATGGCCCATATTGGCTTCACTCCGCAGAGCGAACACTCCTTGGGCGGTTATCGCGTCCAGGGCCGCGGAGACGACGCACAACGCCTCGTGGACGACGCCCTCGCACTGCAGGACGCCGGAGCCTTCAGCGTGCTCATGGAAATGGTTCCGGCGGAAACGGCGGCCGCCGTCGATGCCGCGTTGCGGGTACCAACCGTAGGTATCGGTGCCGGGAACACCACCACAGGCCAGGTCCTCGTGTGGCAGGACATGGCTGGTCTGCGGGGAGGAAAAATGGCCAAGTTCGTCAAGCAATACGCCGACCTGCGCACCACCCTGCGCGACGCAGCCGCCGCTTACGGCGAGGACGTCAGGTCCGGGCAGTTTCCCGGACCCGAGCATTCCTTCTAGTCGTCGTCCTGGGCGTCCCAGGCATCGTTTCGGGCTTTAACCTTTTCCAAGGCGTGTTCGGCTTCTTCCCTGGTTTTGTAAGGGCCAATCAGCTGGGTCCAATCGGACATGGCGTCCTCTTCGATCTCGTGCGTCTTGACGTTGTACCAGTACTCCGTCACGTCTCCTCCTCGGTCCTTGGGCGGCTGGACGCGTAACGTTGGCGGGGTCACGGGAACCCGGCCACCCTTTGTTACTTACGTCTCTTGTGTGCCTTATATGATCAATCTATGCCTTCTCTTGCTTCGACTGCACCCATCGGCGCCCTCACCCCAGGAACCATCAGCCCCGAGCGGCCTGTCCCGGCCTCCATTCCGCGGCCCGAGTACGTCGGCAAGAAGGCGCCGGCCAAGTTCACCGGTTCCGAGGTGAAGTCGGCGGAGACCATCGAAAAGATCCGCATCGCCGGCAAGATCGCGGCCCAGGCGATCGTCGAGGTGGGCAAGCACCTGGAGCCCGGCGTCACCACGGACTACCTGGATAAAATCGGCCACGAGTTCCTTCTGGACCACAAGGCCTATCCCTCCACGCTTGGCTACCGTGGCTTTCCCAAGTCGTTGTGTTCCTCGCTGAACGAAGTCATCTGCCACGGGATCCCCGATTCCACCGTGGTGCAGGACGGCGACATCCTGAACATCGACATCACAGCCTTCATCGGTGGAGTCCATGGGGATACCAACTACACTTTCCTGGTTGGCGACGTGGATGAGGAATCCCGTCTGCTGGTTGAGCGTACGCAGGAGTCGCTCAACCGGGCCATCAAGGCCGTGGCCCCTGGCCGCGAAATCAACGTAATCGGCCGTGCCATCCAGTCCTACGCCAAACGCTTCGGCTACGGCGTGGTGCGGGACTTCACTGGCCACGGTGTGGGTGAGGCCTTCCACACGGGCCTCATCATTCCGCATTACGACGCAGCCCCGGCGTATAACACCGTGATCGAGGAAGGCATGGTCTTCACCATTGAACCCATGCTGACGCTCGGCACCATCGAATGGGACATGTGGGCCGACGACTGGACAGTCGTTACCAAGGACCACAAGCGCACGGCCCAGTTCGAACACACCCTGCTGGTCACTGAGACCGGCGCGGAAATCCTTACCCTTCCCTGAGCTCGTCGGAAGGTCCAGCAGCCCGGGCGGCTGCGCCATGCCCATCCCCTCCTGCCATGATCGGAATTGCATTGTCCAAGAAGGATGAGAAGACCCACAAGAACGCACCGCTGATCGGTATCGACATCGGTGGCACCGGCATCAAGGGCGGCATCGTCGACCTGAAAAAGGGCAAGCTGATTGGAGACCGCTTCCGTGTTCCCACACCCCAGCCCGCAACTCCTGAGGCAGTAGCCGAGGTTGTAGCCCAGATCGTCGAAGAACTGTCCAGCCGCCCGGACGCCCCGGCTGCAGACTCCCCGGTGGGTGTGACCTTCCCCGGCATCATCCAGCACGGCGTGGTCAACTCAGCTGCCAACGTGGACAAGACCTGGCTCGGTACTGACATCGACGCAAGGTTTACCAAGCGTCTTGGCCGACCCGTGGAGGTTATCAACGACGCCGACGCAGCCGGTCTGGCTGAAGCCCGCTACGGAGCCGGCGAAGGCGTGGATGGAACGGTCCTGGTCATCACTCTGGGAACCGGAATTGGCTCTGCTTTCATCTTCAACGGCCAGTTGGTCCCCAACGCGGAGCTGGGCCACCTTGAGGTGGATGGACACGACGCCGAGACCAAGGCCTCCGCCGTAGCCCGTGAACGCGATGGCCTGAGCTGGGACGAGTACGGCGTCCTGCTCAACCGATACCTCCAGCACGTTGAGTTCCTGTTCTCCCCCGAACTTTTCATTGTGGGCGGCGGAATCTCCAAGCGCTCCGATGAGTACTTCCCGCACCTGGACCTGCGCACCAAGATTGTGACTGCGAAACTGAAGAACGACGCCGGTATTGTCGGCGCAGCGCTTGAGGTCGCTTTGCACCACAAGCTCACCAAGTAGTCCGCAGGATGGCTGAGGACACAGTTCCGGGAGTCGGAACGGTTATCGTCACGGGGGCCAGCCGAGGCATCGGAGCTGCCGTGGCCCACGCTGCGGCGCGCGCAGGATATGCAGTGGTGGTCAACTACTCCGAGGACAGCGCAGGAGCTAAAAACGTGGCTGAGGACATCATCGGACTGGGCGGCAGGGCACTGGCCGTCCAGGCCGACGTCAGCCGCCCCGCCGACGTCGTGCGTTTGTTCGACGAAGCCGCGGCCTTGGGTCAGGTGACCGCCGTTATCAACAACGCGGCCATCACCGGCAACCTGATCGGCCCCCTGGTGGGCGTACCGGCCGAGACCATTCAACGGGTTGTTGACGTCAACGTATCCGGGATGATCCATATGTGCCAGGAAGCTGTTCGACGGCTCTCCACCGACAACGGCGGCAGTGGCGGATCGATCGTTAATATCTCGTCAACCGCCACCAAAGCGGGCTCGCCTGGAACCTGGGTCCACTACGCTGCCACGAAGGGCGCTGTAGATGTCCTCACGGTTGGTTTGGCGGCCGAGGTGGCCAAACAGGGCATCCGGGTCAACGCGGTGGCCCCCGGCAGCACCAACACAGGATTGCATGCCGCCGCAGGCATGCCGGACCGGGTGGAAAGGTTGAACCCCACCATTCCCATGGGGCGCGGGGCTGAACCCGAAGAAGTGGCGGCGGCCGTCTTGTGGCTGACGTCCGCCGAGGCCGGGTACATTACCGGAGCTGTGCTTCCTGTTTCTGGAGGCCGCTGACCAGCGTGCCGGAAACGCTCACCCTGGCGTGTGCCGGTCCTGGTGCCGGTGGCGGGTGCGGCTTCCCCTCCGCACCGCCACCGGAGCTAGAGTGGGCTCTTCTCTGAACCCTTGGCTTCTTTTGCCCCGGCCTTCGCATGCTCTTCATGCTCGTGGCGAAGCAGTGAAATGGCCGATTCAAAGTCTTCCAGGGACTCAAAAGCCTGGTAGACGCTGGCGAAGCGCAAGTAGGCTACCTCGTCCAGCTTCCGCAGCGGGCCAAGAATGGCCAAACCGACCTCGTGCGCGTCAATTTCCGCCGCACCCGAGGACCGGATGTTTTCTTCGACTTCCTGCGCCAACATGGCGAGATCGTCCTCAGTAACCGGGCGTCCTTGGCATGCCTTGCGGACACCACTGATGACCTTGATCCGGCTGAAGGGCTCACCGACTCCGGACCGTTTGATGACGGAAAGGCTGGTGGTCTCCACGGTGGTGAATCGACGGCCACATTCAGGGCACTGACGGCGGCGGCGGATGGAAGAGCCGTCGTCGGCCATGCGGCTGTCAACGACACGGGAGTCGGGATTCCGGCAGAACGGACAATACACGCTGGGCCTCCCCTGACAGTTCCGGCACGGAACGGAGCCGGCGGGTTGCCGGGGACGCAAAAGGTGCCGGAAGTTTAACTTCCGGCACCAGTTTACGTTTGTTCACTACGTAATGACAAGCGTGTAATTACTACATGTAGTAGTGGGCACCCTTATATGTAGTGGTTAAGTGGGCTACGCAAAGCGGATCCGGACCGCGTCGCCGTGACCGGGGAGATCTTCGGCACCGGACAAGCTCACGATGTGGCCGCTGACCTGTTCCAGCGCCGAACGGTTGTAGTTGATCACCTGAACGGCACGGAGGAACGTGGTGACATTCAAGCCTGAAGAGAAGGCCGCTGTTCCGCTGGTGGGCAGTACGTGGTTGGATCCGGCACAGTAGTCACCCAGACTGACGGGGCTGTAGTCACCCACAAAGATGGCGCCGGCGTTACGGATCCGCGACGCAACAGCCGCAGCATCCGCCGTCATGATTTCCAGGTGTTCAGCTGCATAGGCATTGCAGACCGCGATCCCCTGTTCGAGATCATCCACCAGCACCACACCGGACTGCGGCCCGGACAACGCCTCCAGAACCCGGGCGCTGTGCTTGGTGACGGCAGCCTGCCGTGCCAGTTCAGACACGACGGCGTCAGCCAGGTCAGCGGAGTCCGTCACCAGGACTGAAGCTGCTTTGGGGTCGTGCTCTGCCTGGCTGATGAGGTCGGCGGCCACGAGGGGGGCCTGTGCCGTGGAGTCGGCAAGAATGGCAATCTCGGTGGTACCGGCCTCTGAGTCGATGCCCACCACGCCCTTGACGAGCCTCTTGGCCGTGGCAACGAAGATGTTTCCGGGGCCGGTCACCACATCCACGGGTTCAATGGGCAGCTCGTCCGCGGATCCCGGGATTCCGTAGGCGAAGGAAACGATCGCCTGCGCACCGCCGATGGCATAGACCTCATCAATGCCGAGCAGCTTTGCCGCAGCCAGGATGGTGGGGTGCGGAAGGCCGTCGAAGTCTTTCTGGGGTGGGGAAGCCAGAGCAATCGACTCAACCCCGGCCGCTACTGCCGGCACCACGTTCATGATCACTGAGGAGGCCAGAGGAGCGAGCCCGCCGGGCACGTAGAGCCCAACGCGGCCCACCGGAATCCAGTTCTGGCTGACGACTGCGCCATCGGCCAGGGCAACATCCACATTGGCCGGGCGCTGCTGCTCCGCAAACTGCCTGGCGCGGCTGATGGACTCTTCCAAAGCAGCGCGGACGTCGGGATCCAGCCCGGCCAAGGCCTGGTCCAGCGCCTCAGCCGGAACCCGCGGGTGGGACTGTTCCACGCCGTCGAACTTCCTGGCCAGCTCAGCGAGGGCCGCGAAGCCACGGCCGCGGACGGCTGTAATGATGTCCTGGACCTTCTGCTCGGCGTCGGCCATGGTCTGGTGGCGCGCCCTGGGAACTGCGGCACGCAGCTCAGCCAAGGAAAGGTGGCGGCCCCGGAAATCGATGCTCCGGAAATCGAGGGAAGCGGCGGGGCGGGCGGAAGTATCCGAAGAAGTGGTCACTTGGCTATTTTACGGGCTTCTTGGAAAGAACCCCGAACAGCGCCAGGACGAACGTGATGAAGGCCGTCGCAGCCGGCCACAGCAACAGCACAGCGAAGGAACGGAGCGTGAATCCATATCCCGGACCCAGTGCGGGGTTGGGGGCCGGGCCAAACAGCTGCGCGGTCAGCAAGCCAACCAACCACGCCACAATGCCACCCATCGCGCCGCCAACGAGTGCGAAGGTCAATCGGCGCCCCACGGAGGGGCCCTGCAGTTTCCCGTCCAGCATGACCCCCGTGAAGCACCCCGCCACGAGTACCAACCCCGCCAGGACCAGGTCGCGTGGAAGCCAGGACTCGGGATTGACTGCATCGGCAAGCGCGGGGTTGCCGGAGACCAGGTTGAGCCCACCCGGAGCCAACAGCCACCAGAGCACTCCAAGAAGGACGCCGGCGGCCAGCGGAAGGACAAGCCAGAGAGCCTCCTTGAAACTGCGGGGAGGAGCGGCCGGGGCCGGATCGGCAACAGCAGGTACGTGCACGGTTGGCTCGGTCATACCCCTCACATTAACAAAGGTTCATGCAGGCTCAACAAAATGAGGACCCGGCAGCGCCGGAGGAATACGCTGATGGGAGAGTCAGCCCCCAGTCCAGGAGATTCATCGACGTGACAAGCGAACCATCCGGCTTTGACCAGACTTTCCGGGAGATGTTCCGCAGGCATGCCGCCGGGGTTGCCATCATCACGGCGAACTTGAACGGAAAGCCCTTCGGCTTCACCGCCACCTCTGTGGCGTCGCTGTCCGCCGAGCCGCCCCGGTTCACTTTCAACATGGCCAGGAGCTCCAGTTCGTGGCCGGCCGTAGCCAATGCCGAGTACATCGGTGTCCACATGCTGGGGCTTGAGAACCAAGCCCTCGCCAACCGTTTCGCACGGACACGTGACCGGTTCGAAGGCGACCATTGGGAACCTGGCCCCCACGATGTGCCGATTCTCAAGGATGTCAGTGGCTGGTTGGTGGGCAAGATCCAGATGCGGCTCTCGTTCGAGAACAACGCAGTGGTAGTAGTGGAGGTCATCGATGGCCAAGTAGGCGACGACGGCACTCCCCTGCTGTACCACAGCGGCGGTTACAGCAAGCCCGCGCCGCTCGACTACGAAATCTGACGGGGCGGAATCCCTGACTGGCGGCTTTGGTTCGCTAGTTGTCCAGGCAGGCCGGCCCCAGCAGGACCTTCAAGTCACCGAAAAGCGACGGGCTGGGGTTGACCCGCATATGCACGGGCAACCCCATGACCTCCACTTTGGTATCACCCATCAGCTTGAGCCGGACTTCGGAGTTCCCGCGGTGAGTGCGCAGGACATCGCGCAGGTCCGTTACGACCGCTTCGGTTGCCTTGAACGTGGGAATGGTGATCACCACGGGACCATTGACGCTTTCGCTGAGGTCCGGCACCGAAAGCTCCATGCAGTTCAGCGTCACTGCGCCGTCGTCCCGGCGTTGCAGCCTGCCCTTGACCACCACGATGAGGTCCTCGGCCAGGACGGAGGCGATGGGACCGTAGACCTGCCCGAAGAACATGACCTCCATTGATGCGCCGAGGTCTTCGATTTCTGCCCGGGCGTAGGCGTTGCCGCTGGCCTTGGCGATCCTGCGGCTCAACGAGGTGATCATGCCCGCGATGGTGACAATCGCGCCGTCGTGCGGTCCGTCTTCACCGATGATCGAGGTAATGGACTGTTCCGCGTGCTGGCTAAGAACGCCTTCCAGCCCTTGCAGGGGATGGTCTGAAACGTAGAGTCCCAGCATGTCCCGTTCGAAGGACAGCTTGTCCTTCTTCTCCCACTCGGGAAGGTCGGGGATTTCCGTGGTGAGCGACGCTTCGGGCTCCTGGTCCTCGAAGCCGGCGAAGAGGTCGAACTGGCCAATCGCCTCGTTGCGCTTGAGGGTGATCACGGAATCGATGGCTTCTTCGTGGATCATGGCCAAAGCCCGGCGGTGGTGCCCCAGCGAATCGAAAGCGCCGGCTTTGATCAGCGATTCGATGGTTCGCTTGTTGCACACCACGGCCGGAACCTTCAAGAGGAAATCCTTGAACGAGGTGTAGTTGCCCTCTGTGGCGCGCGTTGAAACCATGGCGTCCACTACGTTGACGCCGACGTTCCGGATGGCACCCATACCGAAACGGATGTCCGTTCCCACCGGGGTGAAGTTCAGCGAGGATTCGTTGACATCCGGCGGCAGGACCGTGATGCCCATGCGCCGGCATTCATTGAGGTAGATGGCCGACTTGTCCTTGTCATCGCCCACCGAGGTCAGCAGTGCAGCCATGTATTCCGGCGCGTAGTGCGCCTTCAAGTAGGCCGTCCAGTAGGAGATCACGCCATAAGCAGCCGAGTGGGCTTTGTTGAATGCGTAATCGGAGAACGGAAGCAGAATGTCCCACAAGGTCTTCACGGCAGCCATGGAGTAGCCGTTGTCCTGCATGCCTTGGGAGAAGCCGGCAAACTGCTTGTCCAGTTCGGATTTCTTTTTCTTACCCATGGCACGGCGAAGAATGTCAGCTTGGCCCAGTGAGTATCCGGCCAGCTTCTGTGCCACCGCCATAACCTGCTCCTGATACACGATCAGGCCGAAGGTGCCGCCGAGGATTTCCTTGAGGGGTTCTTCCAGCTCCGGGTGGATGGGAATGACCTCTTGGATCCCGTTCTTGCGCAGCGCGTAATCAGTGTGGGCATTGGCGCCCATGGGACCCGGGCGGTAAAGCGCCAGGACAGCGGAGATGTCTTCAAAGTTGTCAGGCTTCATCAGCTTGAGCAAGGACCGCATGGGTCCCCCGTCAAGCTGGAACACGCCCAGGGTGTCACCGCGGGCAAGGAGTTCATAGGAGGCAGCGTCGTCGAGTTCCAGGTTTTCCAGGTCCAACTCGACGCCACGGTTCATCTTGATGTTTTCCAGGGCGTCCGAAATGATCGTCAGGTTTCTCAGACCCAGGAAGTCCATCTTGATCAGGCCGAGGCCTTCGGACGTCGGGTAATCGAACTGGGTGATGACCTGGCCGTCCTGGAAACGGCGCATGATGGGAATGACATCGATGATGGGGTCCGAGGACATGATGACACCCGCGGCGTGGACACCCCACTGGCGCTTCAGGCCTTCAATGCCCAAGGCCGTCTCGAAGACCTTGGCGGCCTCGGGGTCGGTGGCGATGAGCTGGCGGAAATCGCCTGCTTCGCTGTAGCGCTTGGACTCCGGGTTCTGGATGTCCGCCAAGGGAATGTCCTTGGCCATGACGGCAGGCGGAAGCGCTTTGGTCAAGGTCTCGCCCATGCTGAACGGGTAGCCCAGAACGCGGGAGGAGTCCTTCAGCGCCTGCTTGGTCTTGATGGTTCCGTAGGTGACGATCATCGCCACGCGCTCGTCACCGTACTTCTTGGTGACGTAGTCGATCACTTCGGAGCGGCGCCGGTCATCGAAGTCGACGTCGAAGTCGGGCATGGACACACGGTCCGGGTTCAGGAAGCGTTCAAAGATCAGGCCGTGCTGCAGGGGGTCGAGGTCGGTGATGCGCATGGCGTAAGCCACCATGGAGCCTGCACCGGAACCACGTCCCGGACCCACCCGGATCCCGTTGTTCTTGGCCCAGTTGATGAAGTCGGCAACCACCAGGAAGTAGCCCGGGAAGCCCATTGATGTAATGACGCCGAGCTCGTAATCTGCCTGCTTGCGGACCTTGTCCGGGATGCCTTGGGGGTAACGGTATTTGAGGCCGGCGTCTACTTCCTTGACCAGCCAGGAGGTCTCGTCTTCCCCGGGCGGGCAAGGGAAACGCGGCATGTAGTTGGCGCCCGTGTTGAACGAAACTTCGCAGCGCTCGGCAATCAGCAGCGTGTTGTCGCACGCCTCAGGGTGGTCGCGGAACAGTTCCCGCATTTCCTGTGGAGACTTCAGGTAGTAGCCGCTGCCCGAGAAAGCGAAGCGGGAGCCGCCGTTGTCGTACGTTGGCTCCAAAAGGGTGGAACCGGACTGGATTGCCAGCAAAGCCTCGTGGGCCTTGGCATCGTGCTCGTGCGTGTAGTGGAGGTCGTTGGTGGCCACCAGCGGCAGGTTGAGCTCCTTGGCCAGGCGCAGGAGGTCGCCGGTCACACGGCGTTCAATGTCCAGGCCGTGGTCCATCAGTTCACAGAAGTAGTTCTCTGCCCCGAAGATGTCGCGGAACTCCGCTGCAGCCTCAACGGCCTCGCGGTAAAGGCCGAGCCGCAGCTTGGTCTGCACTTCCCCGGAGGGGCAGCCCGTGGTGGCGATCAAACCTTCGGAGTAAGTGTTGAGCAGTTCCCGGTCCAGCCTGGGCCACTTACCAAAAACCGAGTCGAGGGACGCAATGGAGGAAGCCCGGAACAGGTTCCTCATACCCACATTGTTGTAGCTCAAGAGCGTCATGTGGGTGTATGAGCCACCACCGGAAACGTCGTCCTTGCGCTGGCTTTCGTCGCCCCAGCGGACTCGTTCCTTGTCGCCCCGGGCGGTGCCGGGCGTGACATAGGCTTCGACGCCAATGATGGGCTTGATGCCCTTGTCCGTGGCCTTGCGCCAGAAGTCGAACGCACCGAACAAGTAGCCGTGGTCGGTGGTGGCCAGAGCGGGCATCCCGAGACGTTCGGTTTCATCGAACAGCTCACCCAGACGGGCCGCTCCATCCAGCATGGAGTACTCGGTATGGGTGTGCAGGTGGACGAACGAATCATTGCTGGAAGTCACCACGACAGTCTACCGTCCCGGCCCGTGCGGGGCAGGGACCCCGGCCGGCGGTGCCCTACGCTGAACCGGTGGCGAGCAGGTCCAAGGCGTACTGGAGGTCCGCCGGATACTCGCTGCTGACTTCCACCCACTCACCCGTGCCGGGGTGGGTGAATCCAAGCTGACGCGCGTGCAGCCACTGGCGGGTCAATCCCAGGGTGGCCGCGAGACGGGGATCCGCGCCGTAGGTGAGATCTCCGGCACACGGGTGACGCAAGGCCGAAAAGTGCACGCGGATCTGGTGTGTCCTGCCGGTCTCCAGGTGCACTTCCACCAGGGTTGCCTTGCCGAAGGCTTCCAACACCTCGTAGTGGGTTACTGATGGCCGGCCGTCCTCGATCACCGCGAACCGCCAGTCGTGGCCGGGGTGGCGGCCGATGGGAGCATCAATGGTGCCCTCCAGGGGGTCAGGCAGTCCCTGGACCACAGCATGGTAGACCTTCTCCACGGTCCGTTCCTTGAAAGCGCGCTTCAGCATGGTGTAAGCGTGTTCAGTCTTGGCCACTACCATGACACCCGACGTACCGACGTCCAGCCGGTGGACGATCCCTGCGCGCTCGGGCGCACCGGACGTCGAAATCCTGTACCCGGCCCCGGCGAGACCTCCCACCACTGTGGGTCCCACCCAGCCGGGTGAAGGATGGGCCGCGACCCCCACCGGTTTGTCGATGACTACGAACTCGTCGTCGTCCAGCAGGATCTTCAGGCCTTCCACAACTTCCTCCACCACTTCCAAGGGATCCCGTCGATCCGGGACGGTGACCTTCAGCACTGAGCCGGCGGCAAGTTTTGCCGACTTGCCCATTGCCACGCCGCCTACAGTGACGTTGCCTTCAGCGATCAGCAGCGCCGCCGCGGAACGGGAGATGCCAAGCAACTGGGCCAGGCCTGCGTCAGCCCGAACACCTGCCAGTTCGTCGGGCACCACTACAGCGCTACTCACCGGCGGGCTCCCCGGTGGAACCGCCTGCCGGCTTGGCATCATTGGCGGACCGTGCGTCATCAGCCGGCTTGGGAGCAGACGTTTGACGCGTCCCATCCATGCCGATGCCGCGAAGCGTCAGGAGGCAGATGATGACGACGCCGGACACCACGGCTGAGTCTGCGATGTTGAAAATGGCAAAGTTGGGCAGCTGGATGAAATCCACGACGTGGCCCATCGCAAACGACGGTTCCCGGAACAAGCGGTCAGTGAGGTTGCCCAACGCTCCTCCGAGCAGCAGGCCCAGCGACAGGGCCCACCAGGCCGATCCCAGGCGCCGCAACTGGAAGAGGATCGCCACGGATACGACGGCCATGACAATCGTGAAGATCCAGGTTACGTTCTCGCCGATGGAGAACGCGGCACCCGAATTCCGGATGTAGTACCAGTGCAGCAACGGGGGAAGAACGGGGATCCGCTCCCCCTCCGTCATGGTGCTGGTCACCCAAAGCTTGGTGAGCTGATCAAAGGTGTAGGCAAACACGGCGAAGCCGGCAAACAGCCAGAGCATGGCCGGGCGCCACTTGCGGCGGGCGGCGGGCGCCGGCTGTGGGGCGTCATCGGTGAAGTCGGTCATAGTGCTTTCATTCGGGAAGCGTGGCGGGCACTGTCATGGGCTCTTAACAGCAAAAGCCGGTGGCCGAGGAGTCCTCAGCCACCGGCTTTCAGAATACTTGCTAAACGTCTGCGGTTGCTTCGCCGACCTCGGGGGCAGCAACGGAACCACGGGCGTCCAGGTCGCGCAACTGGCCTTCAATGTAGGCCTTCAGGCGTGAACGGTAGTCGCGCTCAAAGCCTCGGAGCTGCTCAACCTTGCGCTCAAGGACGGAGCGCTGCTGCTCCAGGGCACCGAGGATCTTGCGGGACTTCTCCTGGGCATCGTTGACGAGGCTGGAAGCCTCGATCTGAGCCTCGGCAATGATCTTTTCCTTCTGCTGGGCACCGTCGGAGACGTGCTTGTCGTGCATCTGCTGGGCCATGGCCAGCAGGCCCGCAGCAGATTCAGCGGAGGGCGTGACGCTGTTGGTCGCAGCGGGAGCCTTGGCGGCGGCAGCAGCGGCTGCAGCCTGCTCGGCTTCCTTCTTCTTGGCAGCTTCAGCAGCCTTGGCTTCGGCTTCCGCCTTGGCTTCAGCTTCCTTGTCGACCTTGACGGGGGCCGGAACCTTCTCAACCACCGGAGCCGCAGCAGCTGCAGCAGGCACTGCCGAACCGGCTTCGCCGAGCTTCTTGCGAAGTTCGTCATTTTCCTGGTTCAAGCGGCGAAGTTCCACCACGATCTCGTCGAGGAAGTCATCTACCTCGTCCTGGTCGTAGCCTTCGCGGAACTTGGTCGGCTGAAAGCGCTTGTTGACAACGTCTTCTGGCGTCAAAGCCATCTGGTCACCTCGTTGGTCTAGTTAGTCAGTAGGCCTTCCGGCCGTTCAAAACTACGGTACCTAAATATCATCTGGTTCCTCCAATTCAACACCATCGTGTTGAATTGGCGAATTTGCGGCCTTTGAACCATCGGTGGTCCGGGTTCCGCGGAGCAGCTACGCCAGGCTGTTGGTTACCGCCATCGCAATGCTGACGGCGATAATCAGGATCAGGAAGCCCAAATCCAGGGAGATTCCGCCCAACTGGAGTGGCGGTATCAGCCTCCGGAGCCTCCCCAGCGGAGGATCCGTCACGGAGTAGACCACGTGCGCTGTAACCAACGCCACACCCCGTGGCCGCCACTGGCGGGCAAACATCTGGACCCATTCGAAGATGAGCCGGATGATCAGGGCAATGAAGAACAGCAACAACACAATATAGATAAGGCCGAAAACAATGCCCACGAGTTAGCTCAGATCTCCCACTTGTTCCGGAATGCGGATCGGTCCCTACTATTGCAACACAGATGCCAGGCAGGTTGACCCGCCTGGCATCCGCAAAAGATCGATGTCAGCTCTGGTTGAAGAAGCTGGCTTGGGTTTCGCTGGCCTTTTTGTCATCACCGATGACTTCGACATACGACGGCGACAACAGGAAGACTTTGTTTGTCACCCTCTCGATGCTGCCGTGGAGGCCGAACACCAGGCCGGCGGAGAAGTCCACGAGGCGCTTGGCATCGGCTTCACCCATGTCGGTGACGTTCATAATGACGGGAATGCCATCCCTGAAGCTCTCACCGATGATCTTGGCGTCATTGTAGGAACGGGGGTGAACGGTGGTGATCTGCCTCAGGCCAGAGGCGTCTTCGCGGCTGGAGGCCGCACGCTTGATGGGTGTCACGGGTGCGCGGTATTCCTCTTCAGCATCTACAGTGGGCATTTCACGGACAACTTCCCGGACGGGAGCAGGCGCCCTGCGCTCTTCCCGTTCCTGTGACTGGGGGCGTTCTTCGTCGTGGTGCGAGGCGACAGCCTGCTCAGATTCGTAGTGTTCATCGCCGTCGGCGAGCCCAAGATAGATCATTGTCTTGCGCAGAGCGCCAGCCATGGTGCACTCCTATCGTTTCTGCAGTAGGCGGGCCGCCATGACGTGACATATTGGAACCCCGGCCCGTCATTCCAATACTTTGACGCTACCCCACGGCCGGACGGGAACCGAGAATATCGGAGCCTATTCTCAGGTGTGTCGCTCCGAAGTTCACTGCCGCTTCGAGGTCCTGGCTCATCCCTGCCGATATCCGTGTGGCAGCTGGATGAGTGGCCCGGAGGGCCTCGGAAATACCGGCAAGTTTCTCGAATGCCGCCTCCGGATCCGCTCCCAACGGCGCCACGGCCATGAGCCCGGACAGCTGCAAGCCGGAAGCCGATTCGATCCTGTCTGCCAGCACGCCGACGTCGGAGGGGCTGGCGCCACCACGGTGGGCACCGGCGTCGTCATCCAAACCCACTTGGATGAAACAGTCGAGGTCGCCGCGCCCAGTAGCATCCTGTTCCCGCGCAACGGCCTTGGCCAAGGCGTCGACCACCTGAAGCCTGTCGATCGACTGAACCGACGAAGCATACTTGACGACTGACTTGGCCTTGTTGCTTTGGAGTTGCCCAATGAAATGCCACCGGACATCCACGTCGGGAAGACCGGCGCTTTTGGCGGCAGCTTCCTGATCACGGTTCTCTCCGACATCGGTCACGCCCAGTGCCGCAAGCCGGCGTACATCGTCCGCGGGATGGAATTTGGTCACCACGATCAGCCGTGGCGCGTCAGTCCGTCCGGCAGCAGCGACAGCTGTTTCGATCCGGCGCCTCACCGTGTCAAGCCTGTGGGAGAGTTCGGCAGTCCGGGCATCACCCGTCAGGCCATCGCGTTTTTCGTCGTCGCGACCAAGGCTAATCATGCGTCCACACCAAACCTGCAAATCGACCCGTCCGGGAGTCCCGGCGGTATGAGAAAAGTGAATTGTGCTCCCGAGTGCACTCCCCCGAGTACTCCAAGGTGACATCCATGGCTTCCAGTTGGGCCCTGACGCCGGCGGGAAGATCCAGGGCGGGCGTACCCCAGGACGTGGTGGCCCACGTGGCAGGAACCCGGGCCGCGACCTCGTCCCGTAACCCGGGCGGCACCTCGTAGCAGGATCCGCAGATGGAAGGGCCCAGCCATGCATGGATGTCCACTGCACCGCGCCTGCGCATTTCCTCGACGGTTGCGGGCACAACCGCCGAAGCCACACCGGGGCGCCCGGCATGGGCTACTGCAATCACAGGATCGGCGCCGGTACCGCTCCCCACGAAGACCACGGGTACGCAGTCGGCCACCATGACCGCCAACGGCTGCACCGCACGTCGTGAAGAAGTGGCGGCTGAAACCATGGCGTCGGCCGTTGGCCCTGGCCCGTGGGCGTCAATGAACGCCACGGTGTTGCCATGGACCTGATCCATGTACTGGAATGTGCCGGCTTCCAGTCCGGCGGCCTGTTCAACTCGAACGCGGCGCGCCAGGACCTCGGCGGGGTTGTCTCCCACGTGGAGAGCCAGGTTCCCGGCGCCTGTATCCGTGAAGGCTACAGAGACGCCGGGCCGAACTTCATTGCGCCACCAGAACACCAGGAATGGACTCTCCGAACGCGGCTTACTTCAGGAAGTCGGGGACGTCGAGGTCGTCGGAACGGCTGCCCGAAAGATCGGGCTCCACTACCGCCGGGAGGTCGACGTCGAAGCCTGAGTCGGCAGGGAGTGCCGACGGACGCTGCTGGCCCCAGTTGCTCAAGCCTGCGGCACCGATTCCGGCCGTTGCGTGCTGCGGTGCAGCGGCGCTGGACGGTGCGCTGCTCGGGGCAGCGGGACGATCCGAGGGGACGGGGTTCTGCGCAGGACACGACTGGTCCATGGAAGGCGAGGTCGCTTTCACATCATCGAAGCCTGCCGCGATGACGGTCACGCGTGCCTCATCGCCCAAAGCGTCGTCAATGACTGCGCCGAAGATGATGTTGGCTTCGGGGTGTGCCACTTCCTGAACCAAACGGGCGGCCTCGTTGATTTCAAAGAGACCCAGGTCCGAACCACCCTGGATGGAGAGCAGGACGCCGTGGGCGCCGTCGATGGAAGCTTCCAGCAGCGGCGAAGCGATGGCCAGCTCGGCAGCCTTGACCGCACGGTCCTCGCCGCGGGCGGAACCAATACCCATCAGGGCCGAGCCCGCGCCCTGCATGACGGACTTGACGTCGGCGAAGTCAAGGTTGATCAGGCCGGGGGTGGTGATGAGGTCCGTGATGCCCTGGACACCGGAGAGGAGCACCTGGTCCGCGGAACGGAAGGCGTCCAGGACGGAGACGTTGCGATCGCTGATGGACAGGAGGCGGTCGTTGGGGATGACAATCAGGGTGTCGACTTCGTCGCGCAGGGCGTCGATGCCGGCCTCGGCCGAACCGGCACGACGGCGGCCTTCGAAGGTGAACGGGCGCGTCACCACACCGATGGTCAGCGCGCCCAGCGAGCGGGCGATGCGTGCCACTACGGGGGCGCCACCGGTTCCCGTGCCACCGCCTTCACCGGCGGTCACAAAGACCATGTCAGCACCGCGGAGAACTTCTTCGATCTCGTCGGCGTGGTCCTCTGCGGCCTGCTTGCCCACCTCGGGGTTCGCGCCGGCGCCAAGGCCACGCGTGAGTTCACGTCCAACGTCAAGCTTGACGTCGGCGTCGCTCATGAGCAGCGCCTGCGCATCAGTGTTGATCGCGATGAACTCGACGCCCCGAAGGCCCACCTCGATCATGCGGTTGACTGCGTTCACGCCACCGCCGCCGATGCCGACGACCTTGATGACGGCCAAGTAATTCTGCGGTGCTGCCACGTTTCGTGCCCCTTGCTTGTGTCCTATAGCGAAACTGATCGAGTCCAACGTGAATCCTTGGACCTTAACCCTCTAGTTGAAGGTTATAGTTATGTCAAGTAACTCTACTGCGACGGTATTTCCTATGCTTCGCACATGCAATCTCCGCTTGCGCGTGTCGTGTGATTGCCGCGAAATAAGGCCACCGCCGGCCGTAGGTTACGTCCTCGAAACTGCTTATTTTGTGAATGGATGCCGCGGAACGCTGACGTCGTAGACACTCACTTGAACCTTCGGGTCCGCAGGCATCTTCAGCAGTGCTTCGAGTGCCTTCGCCTTCAGTTCCCTGTCCTCGGCATTGCCCCACACTACCGTCTTTCCGTCCACCAATTTCAGCTCTACGGCATCCGGGGAAGCGGCCGAAGCCGTGGACATTTTGGCTCGGACATCGGCGGGCAGGGTGTCCAGGACGGCCGCAATGGCCTTGAACAGCTCCGTATTGGTGGCTCCGGCCCCGGCATCGATCAAGGGCAGCGCCACCGCTGACTGGTCCTTGGTAGCCCCGAGCTGCACTCCGTCCACATCAACCATCACGTAGGCGTCCCCCTGCTTCAGCAAGGCCACCGGAACGCGCTCGTTGACGTGAACCAGCAACTCTGACGGCGGGCGCGCCTCCACCGTGGCCGAGCGAACCTGCACCAGTGGCTTGAGGAGCTCGTTGATCTCCTGTTCACCCACCTGGGGCAGTGGTTTGCCTTCGAGGCCCGAAAGAGCTTTCTGCACCGCCTCCGGAGTCAGCAGCGTGGTGCCGTCCACCGTGATGGTCCTGACTGCCAGCGCCGGCGAGAAGACCGCTCCGGCGATCAGGGCCGCCACTACAGCCGCCACTATGGAGAGCGTCCACATCACCAGCCTCCGCTGGCGCCGCCGTTTCGGCTCCGGAAAGACAATGACGTTGTCCGAGGACGCGGTGGAGGCGGCCGATGTGCCGGTGGCGGATGTGCCGGCGGCCGTGACGGAATTACCCTCCGGCTCAAGGGAGCGTTGTGCGCTGATGACGTGGTCGGATCCGCTGCCCGGCCGTGAGGATCCCGGCCGGGGTTCCGTTCCCGGCCTGTACGTCGGCTTGCGGGTGCTAGCCACCCAACGCCTCCACGATCACTGGCCCATAGGCGGTGACATCACCAGCGCCCACGGTCAGGACCACGTCGCCCTCGTGGGCGACGGCTGCCAGGGCCTCCACAGCTTCGCCGGCCGCCACCAGCCGTCCCGTGGCCAGCTGATCGACGATCAAGTCACTGGTGACACCAGGAATTGGATCCTCCCGGGCAGGGTAGATATCCAGGATCAAGGCCGTATCCGCTGTGTCCAACGCTGCGGCGAATTCCTTGGCAAATTCACGCGTACGGGAAAACAGGTGCGGCTGGAACAGGACGTGGACTTTGTTGCCGCCTGCTACCGAACGGGCCGCCGACAAGGCAGCGCGAACCTCCGTGGGGTGGTGGGCGTAATCGTCATAGACCCGCACTCCCCTCCCCTGGCCTTTGAACTCAAACCTCCGTGAAGCCCCGGTGAAATGGCCAAGCGCTGCGGCGGCAGCTTCCGGTTCCACACCAAGTTCGACGGCGACCGCGAACGCGGCTGCCGCGTTCAGGGCGTTGTGACGGCCAGGTACCTGCAGTTCGACCCTGTGGACCTTGTCCCCGAAGGCCACCGAAACGTCGCCCGGGCCGCCGTCGAAAAGCCGGATGTCGGCGTCGTCCGAGGTCCCGTACGTCAGTACCCGCGTGATCCCTTGGGATGCCGTGCGCTCGGCCAGGGCACGGGCGCCGGCGTCGTCGGCGCAGGCCAGGAGAAGGCCGTCAGCCGGAAGGAGCGCCGCGAAGTTGTCAAAGGAGGCGAAGACCGCTTCCGGTGTTCCATAGTGGTCCAGGTGGTCTGCCTCGACGTTGGTCACCACGGCGATCAGCGGCCGGTAGTTGAGGAAGGATCCATCGGACTCGTCCGCCTCGGCAACAAAGATGTCCGAATTCCCATGGGCTGCGTTCACTCCCAACGCCGGGACGTTGGCCCCAATGGCAAATGTAGGGTCAACGCCGGCCTCCTTCAGCAGGACGGCGATCATGGAGGTAGTGGTGGACTTGCCGTGCGTACCCGCCACTGTCACCACGCGGTGGCCGGCCATGGTGGCTGCCAAGGCTTCGGAACGGTGCAATACCGGCAACCCGGCGGCCCGCGCCGCGGCAAGTTCCGGATTGTCGGCGCGGATGGCCGAGCCGGCCACGATCGTCTGGGCGTCTGCCAGGTTGCCTTGGTGGTATCCCACCGCGATGCGGGCCCCTGCCGAGGAGAGGTCATGCATGACCGGAAGATCTTTGGCATCGGTACCACTGACGGGGACCCCGCGGGCCACCATGATGCGTGCGACGGCGGACATTCCCACGCCGCCGATGCCAATGAAGTGGACGCGGCCCAAGGACTTGAGGGGGGCGATGCTGGTGGTCATGCGGATACCGCTTCCAGGACAAGATCAGCCATGCGCTGATCGGCGTTTCTAATACCAAGGGCTTCGGATTTGCGCGCCATGTCGACGAGCCGGCTGTGGTCCGAGAGCAGCGGAATGAGTTCCCTCTCGAGCCATTCCGGGCTGAGGTCTTTGTCGTCAACCAGGAGCGCCCCGCCTGCATCCACCAACGGGGCAGCATTCAGGGCCTGTTCCCCGTTTCCGATGGGCAGCGGCACAAAGACGGCCGGAACTCCCACCGCGGCCACTTCGCTGACCGTTCCCGCGCCGGCGCGGGCCAGAAGGACATCGGCGGCAGCGTAGACGTTCTCCATCCCGTCCACATACTCAACCTGGCGGTATCCCTCAGCGGCCAGAAGACCGCCATGTTCGTTGAGGACAGCTTTCCCGTTGCCGGTGATGTGCAGGGTCTGGATGCCGCTGGCCGCCAACGCCGGCAAGGCCGCAGCGATGGAACGGTTGATGCTCATGGCACCCGAGGAACCGCCGCTGACGATCAACGCGGGACGGTCCGGGTCAAAGCCCAAGGCTTCTTTGGCGGCAGGCGCAGCCGTTGCCCGGTGCAGTCCGGAAATGGCACGCCGCATGGGCATGCCAACATGACGGGCGCCCCGCAACCGGGTGCCGGAGAAGGCCACGGCGACGTGTTTGCTGAACCGGGCACCCACCCGGTTGGCCAGACCGGCCTTCATGTTGGCCTCGTGGATCACCACGGGGATGCCGAGTTTACGGGCGGCCAGGTACATCGGAGTGCAGACGTAACCGCCCACACCCACCAGGACGTCGGCGTCGGCATCCTTCAGGATCCGGCCGGCCTGGGAGACCGCGGCCAGCAACCGGGCCGGAAGCTTGATCAGGTCAACAGAGGGCCGGCGCGGAAACGGAACCCGGTCAATGGTGGCGAGTTCGTAGCCGGCCGCCGGGATGAGCCGCGTTTCCATGCCCGACGGCGTGCCCACAGCCAGGATGGAAGCATCCGGACGCTTGTCCTTGATGGCATCGGCGATGGCCAGCAGCGGGCTCACATGCCCGGCAGTACCGCCGCCTGCAAGGACGACGGACAAAGGCTTGGACGCGTTGCGGGAGTCAGGAGTCATGAAGGGCTATGTACGCTTTCGTGCGGTTTTCGGAGAACGGCGCGGCAGGAACCGGGGTCGCTGCTGCGGCGGCAATTGGCCTCGGGCCAAGGACAACACTACGCCCACGCCACAGAGGGACATCACCAGGGCCGAGCCGCCGTAGGAGATGAATGGGAGCGGCACGCCGACCACCGGGAGGAGCTGCGTCACGACTGCCATGTTCATGCTGGCCTGGCCAAGGAGCCAGACCATGATCCCACCTGCCAGCGTTCGCTGGAAGGGATCTGTTTGCCTGACCACCACCCGGAAAATGGCGATGCCGAGGATCGCGAACAGCACCAACACCACCAGGGTTCCCACAAGTCCAAGCTCTTCACCAATGATGGCGAAGATGAAGTCATTGTGGGCTTCGGGAAGCCAGTTGTACTTCTGCCGGCTTTGGCCGAGGCCCAGCCCGGTCCAGCTACCCTGCGCCAGGCCGTACATTCCGTTGGTGGACTGGAAGTCGAAGTCGAAGTTTTCCGTACAGGAGGCTGACGCCGTGCCCAGCCATGAGGTGATGCGGCAGATGCGGTTCGCACTGCTGATGGTTCCTAGGACGGCGCCGACTGCACCTACGGCTCCAGCGATGGCCAGCATCTTCCCCGGCACTCCAGCGAAGTAGAGTCCTGCGGCTGTGATGGCCGCGATGACAATCACGGTACCGAGGTCGTTACCGACCATCACCAAGGCAATCACCAGGCCTGCTCCGGGAACAACCGGGATGATCACGTGCCACCAGCGATGGAGGAGCTTTTGCTTGCGGGCCAGCACAGCTGCAATCCAGACGCACAGGACCAGTTTGGCCATCTCCGAAGGCTGGAGGGTCACTCCGCCAAGGTCGATCCAGTTCTTGTTGCCGTTGACGGTGTTGCCCATGACCTGGACCAGGACCAGGAGCGCCACCACGCCGCCGAGGGCCCACCAGGACAACCTCTTCATCCAGTTCACGTTCGTGCGCGAGATGACGTACATGGCGGCCGCACCGAGGACCCCGAACATTGCCTGCTTCAGGGCATCCGCATAGGGCGATTTGCCCTCGGAGATCGCCTCGACACTTGAAGCGGACAACACCATCATGATTCCGATGGCGGTGAGCGCCAGGGCACAGCCCAGGATGAGGTAGTACGTGGAACTGTTGGGCGTCCTGTCCTTGCCTTCAAGGCTTTCCCAAAAGTTGCGCAGGTGTCCGCGGAGCCCGGAAGGCTTCTTTCCCGGCGTGGCCGGAGCCTTGGGTTTCCCGTCCCGTGGGTCCTTGCCGCGGGTGCGGGTGGGCGTGCTGACCATTGTTACTCCTCGGTGGTCGGTGCCTGCCCTTCCACAAGCTCGCGAACTGCCTGGACGAATGCATCGCCGCGGTGAGCGTAGGAAGAGAACTGATCCATGGATGCAGCCGCGGGTGCCATCAGGACGGTGTCCCCAGGCATGGCCAGTTGGGCCGCCGACGCCACGGCCTGGGCCATGATGGCCTCGCCGTAGATGGGCGAAGCGGCGTTGCCGGCTACGGTCTGCACCTTTTCAGTGTCGCCCTTCGCCTGCGCTATCACGGGGACATCCGGTGCGTGTCGTTGGAGGGAGCCTTCCAGCGCCTCCGTATCGGTACCGATCAGCACAACAGCTTTCAGCCGGGACGCATGTTCTTTGACAAGGTCGTCATAGTTGACGCCCTTGGACAGTCCTCCCGCGATCCACACAACCTGCTGGAAGGAAGACAACGCGGCGGACGCTGCATGGGGGTTGGTGGCTTTGGAGTCGTTGATCCATAGAACCTCGTTCAGCTTGGCCACCACCTGGATCCGGTGGGCGCCGGGCAGGTAGTTGACCAAGCCCTGCTTTACCGCTGCCGGCTCAATCCCGTAGGCACGCACCAACGCTGCAGCAGCCAGGGCATTGGCTACCATGTGCCGCGGCGCCACGGGTCCGAGGTCAGACATCGCGGCCAACTCCGCTGCCGAGTCCTTGCGTTCGGCAATGAAGGCGCGGTCAACCAGCAGTCCGTCCACTACACCCAGCATGCTGATGGCAGGCGTGTTGGTGGTGAAGCCAATGGCGCGGCACCCCTCCACCACATCGGCGTTTTCCACCATGCGCTCGGTTTCGATTTGCTCGGCGTTGTAGACGGCAGCCTTCTGGGTGTTTTCATACACCTTGGCCTTGTCCGCAAGGTAGGAGGCATACGATCCGTGCCAGTCCACGTGGTCTTCAGCGACGTTGAGGCACACGCTGGCTACCGGTGACAGGGAGTGGCTCCAATGGAGTTGGAAGCTGGAAAGCTCAACAGCAAAGGCGTCGTAGTCCACCGGATCCCGGAGCGCATCGAGGATGGGCGTTCCCACGTTGCCTACGGCGATGGCCTTGAGACCCGCCGCCTGGAGCATGGACTCGGTCATGCCCACGGTGGTGGTCTTGCCGTTGGTGCCGGTAATGGTGAGCCAATCCGCCGTCTTGCGTCCCTCGCGGACGCGGAGGCGCCATGCAAGTTCAACATCTCCCCAGACGGGGATGTGCTTGCGCTTGGCGGCAGCCAACAGCGCTTGGTCAGGCCGCCATCCCGGCGAGGTAACAACCAGTTCAGGCAAAGAGCCATCGATCAACGGCAGGGCGCTGACGGCGTCTTCCCCCAGGAGAACGTCGACCGCGCCGACAATTTTCAGGGTGTCTGCCTGGGCTTTGGCTTTGGGGGTGGTGGCAGCGTCAACCACCACTACTTTTGCTCCGAGCTCAATCAGGGTGTCAGCTGCCGAGAAGCCGGACACGCCGATTCCCGTAACCACCACCCGCAGGCCGCTCCAGTCAGCGTCCCAGCTGGTCAGTCCGTTGAGCCTGTCCGTGGCGGACGGAGTTGTCTCCGGGCTTCCATTCACAGCAGTACCACCCATTCAGCGTAGAAAATTCCGAGGCCGGCGGCCACGAAGAGACCGGCGAGGATCCAGAAACGGACCACTACGGTAACTTCCGCCCAGCCCTTGAGTTCAAAATGGTGCTGGAGCGGTGCCATCTTGAAGACACGTTTGCCGCCGCTGAGCTTGAAGAAGCCCACCTGGATGATCACCGAGAGGGTGATCAGGACAAAGAGCCCACCGATGAAGGCCAGCAGCAGTTCAGTGCGGGACAGGATGGCGAAGGCTGCAACGGCGCCGCCGATCGCCAGGGACCCAGTGTCACCCATGAAGATCTTGGCCGGCGACGTATTCCACCAAAGGAATCCCACCAGGGCTGCGCTGAGGATGGCTGCCAGCAGGGCGAGGTCCATGGGGTCCCGGACCTGGTAGCAGCCACTGCCTGCTTCACGCGGCGATCCACAGGCTTGGTTGTTCTGCCAGATTCCCATGATGGTGTACGCCCCGAAGACCATGATGGACGCCCCCGCCGCCAGACCGTCCAGCCCGTCGGTCAGGTTCACGCCGTTCGTGGCCGCGGTAATGATCAGGTTGGACCACACGATGAAGAGGATCGCACCGAGCACGGTTCCTCCAAAAGCGAGGTCCAGCCAAGGGATGTCCCGCACCAGAGAGATCTGGGTCGATGCCGGGCGCAATCCGTCCTCATTGGGGAACTGCAGGACCAGGACGGCGAAGATGATTCCCACCGCAGCCTGGAGGATCAGCTTGGCGCGGGCGTTAAGGCCCAGGCTCCGCTTGTTGGAAATCTTGATGTAGTCATCCAGGAACCCTACAAAGCCCATGCCCACCATGAGGAACAGCAGCAGGAGCCCGGACGCGGATGGTCCCGGGGAGCGCGGGTTCATCATCCACATGATCAGGTGGGTCACGAAGTAGCTGATGAGGACGGCCGCCACCACCACGGTTCCACCCATGGTGGGCGTTCCGCGCTTGGTGTGGTGCGACGTCGGACCGTCGTCCCGGATGAATTGCCCGTAGCTCTTGGCCACCAGGAACTTGATGAACAGGGGTGTCCCAATAAGGGCCACCAGAAGGGCGACGCCGGCGCCGATCAAAAGTGCAATCACAGCAGCTCGTTCCCTTCGCTTGCGGCCGCTTCAGCCGCGTTGTCTCCGGTGGGCTCGGCCCGTGGAGGTAATGCTATCCGATCACCCAAATGCCGCAGCCCCACGCCGTTGGAGGATTTGAACAGCACCAGGTCACCGGGTTCGAGCTCATTCTGAAGGAGCTCGTAGGCTTCTTCCACTGTCTCGGTGAACGAACATTCGTCACCCCAGGATCCTTCCTGGATGGCTGAGACGTAGAGGGCACGTGCTTCGCGTCCCACCACCACCAGCCGTGAAATGTTCAAGCGCACCACCTGCGTGCCGACGGCGGTGTGCTCGCGGATGGAGTCCTCCCCCAGCTCGAGCATGGCCCCAAGGACCGCCCAGGTCCTCCTGCCTTGCCCAAGGTCTGCCAGGGTCCGCAGCGCTGCCCGCATCGATTCGGGATTGGCGTTGTAGGCATCATTGATGATGGTCACGCCGTCCGCGCGTTCCGTCCGCTCCATACGCCAGCGGCTGGCCGCAGACTGTGAGCTCAGGGAGGCAGCAATAGCGGCTGCCGGGATGCCTGCGGCAAAGGCGGCTGCCGCAGCGGCCAAAAGATTGGTCACGTGGTGACCGCCGATCAGGCGGCTTCGCACCTCGACGGCAGGCCCGCCGTCGGGCAGTACAAGATCAAACTCGGGGAAACCGTGTCCGTTGACCACCACGTTGCGGGCTTCGACTTCCTCGGTGGTAGCCGGTGACGACGTGAAGCCCAGGACCTTGGCCTTCGTCCGGCTGCGCATGGCGGCAACACGGCCATCGTCCAGGTTGATCACCGCTGTGCCGTGCTCCCCGAGGGCTTCGACGAGTTCACCCTTGGTTTTAGCGATATTCTCGACGCCGCCAAATTCACCGGCGTGGGCCGTGCCAACCACCAACACAACACCTATGTCCGGTTTGACCATGTCGGCAAGATACTTGATGTGGCCCAGGCCTGTGGCGCCCATTTCGATGACCAAGTAACGGGTATCGGCGTCTGCGGCGAAGACCGTCAGCGGCACGCCCACCTCACCGTTGTAGGAACCCTGCGGGGCCACCGTCCTGCCGGCCCCCGAAAGCACTCCGGCGAGGAGGTCCTTGGTGGTGGTTTTGCCTGCCGAGCCCGTGATTCCGATGACGGTGAAGTCTTCGCCGCGCTGCGCACGTTCAGCCCGGATGCGTCGGACGCATTCCGCTGCCAACGCGCCCATGGCCAGGACCGCGTCATCAACCACGACGGCGGGGAAAGGGCTTCCGGCGGCATCGGTCACTTCACGTTCCGCCAGGACCAGGACGGCGCCGCGCTCGAACGCAGCATCAACGTAGTCGTGTCCGTCGGCGTGCTCGCCCGGTTTGGCCACATACAGGGAACCGGGAACCGCCTCCCGTGAATCAGTGACGACGGAGGTGGGCACGACGTCCGTAGCTCCGGTCAATCGGCCATGGGTGATGTCGGCGATCTCCGCCGCAGTAAGTGCAATCATCTCGGTTTAGGACTCTATCCGCTGGTCCGTTGAAACGCTGAATCCCTTGGATGTCAAGGCGGCACGCAATTCCACCCTGTCGTCCAGAGCCAGGTTGACGCCTTTGACCTCTTGCCACACTTCGTGGCCACGTCCGGCGATCAGGATGGTGTCGTTGACAGTGGCCATCTCCACGGCCAGGCGGATCGCCGCGTCCCTGGGGAAGGACTCGATGATCTCGCTGGACAGTCCCTCTGTATCGTGTGCCGCGTGGGCGCCTTGCAGGACCTCGGCGCGGATTGAGGCGGCATCTTCGTCATGGGGATCGTCATCGCTGACAATCACCACGTCAGCCAGGCGCGCGGCAATGGCGCCCATGGTGGGCCGCTTGCCTTGATCGCGCTGGCCGGTGGCACCGAAGACCACAATGACGCGGGAACCCTCCTGGGGGGAACGCACGGCCTCAAGGGCACGCGCGAGGGCGTCGGGATTGTGGGCAAAATCAACAACGGCCGCCGGTTCAGTTGACACCAATTGCATTCGTCCGGGAACACCAACGGAAAAAGGGTCATGGGCATCCAGCGCAGCCTGCAGGGTCTGTACATCGACACCGGACGCCAGGACCATGATGGCGGCCAGGGCTGCATTGGCCACGTTGAAGTCCCCGGGCAGCCCCGTATGGACGCGCAGTACACGTCCATCGACATGACGTAGTTCGAATTCCGAGCCCAGCCCGCGGGCGGCGACTGCTGTTACCTGCCAATCAGCATCGGAGGTGGAGTCCTTGGCAGAGAGGGTTGTGACAGGGATATCCGCCAGCTCCACGAGCTTCCGTCCCCACTCGTCGTCCACAGTCACAACGGCGCGCCGGGCCCTGCCTGCAGTGAAAAGGTCTGCCTTGGTGCGGAAATACTCTTCCATGCTCCCGTGCAGGTCCAGGTGGTCCTGTGTGAGGTTGGTAAAGCCCGCGACGTCGAACATCACACCATCCACACGCCGGAAGGAGATCGCATGGGATGACACTTCCATGGACGCAGCCTCCAAGCCGCGTTCCCGCATCAACGCCAAGAGGGCATGGACGTCCGTGGACTCAGGTGTGGTCAGCAAGCTGGGGATGGGTTCACCGCCCGCCACGATCTCGATCGTGCCAATGAGCCCCGGCTTCTTGCCAAGGGCCCTCAGCAGCGAGTTGATGAAGTAGGTGGTGGTCGTCTTGCCGTTGGTGCCGGTGACGCCGTAGAGCGTTGGATATCCACCTTCGGAGGGCTGGCTTCGGTAGATCAGTGCGGCCAAAGGACCCACAGCCGTACGCGGCTCGTCAATGATCAGGACAGGTACGGGCTGTTCGCCGGCCAGCGCAAGCTGGCGTGCCCCGGCGTCGTCCGTCACCACCGCGACTGCACCGGCTTCGACTGCCTGGGGAACGAAGTCGGCACCGTGGCGCGAGGCTCCCGGCAAAGCCATATAGAGATCGCCGGGTTCCACGGCCCTGGAGTTGAGCGTGATACCCGTTACTCCTCCGTCATGGATTCCCTCAGGGGCGGCAACGCCAAGGACCTCCGCGATGGTGGCCAAAGGCACCGCTGCCACGGACCCGGGGCGGAAGCCGGACCGGCCTGCATCCGGCGTCGTGACGTTGGTGGCTGCCTCATTATGCTCTGACACGTAGTTCTCCGTTGGTGCTCGTGGAACGACCGGCTTGGGGCCAGCGGCGCCCGGGCCGTTAGTGGTGGATCGAATTTTGGCCGAAACAGACGCCCAAGAAGCTTACTTGACGAACTGGGGCAGGCGCGCGGGAGTTCCTGTGGACGGCGCCACGTTGTAGGTCCGCAGGACCTGCGCCATCACCGACCGAAACACCGGCCCGTTGGTGACGCCGTAGATGTTTCCCTTGGGACGCTGCAGGACCACTTCGACGATAAAACGGGGGTCATCCATCGGCGCCATGCCCACCATCGAGGCGGTGTAACCGTCGAAGCCGGGCAGACCGTCTTCACGGGGCGCCTGGGACGTTCCCGTCTTAGCACCAACCCGGTAGCCGTCGATGGCCGCGTCCTTGATCTGCCCCTCGGTCACGGCGCTCTCCAGAATGTCCCGGACCTGCTGCGCGGTCTCCTTGGACACCACTTGGCGCGAATCCTTGGCCGCAACCTTCTGCTCCTCCCCCTCGGGGGTGACGTAGCTGTCTATGAGCCTGGGCTGCAGCATCACACCATCGTTGGCGATGCTCTGGAAGGCCCGTACTGTCTGGAGTGTGGATTGGGAAACGCCCTGGCCGAACAGCACCGTGTATTGCTGCCGTTCGTCCCACTGCTCAGGCTTGGCCAGGATGCCGGTGGCCTCAGCCGGCAAGCCGATGTCCGTTTGCTCCCCAATGCCGAATTTCTTCAGCCAGTCGTAGCGCTGTTCCTTGGTCAACCTGCTGCCGGCCATGACGGTTCCGGTGTTCATGGACCACCCCAGGATGCCCGCCAGGGTGCGTTCCTCCGTGCCGTGCTCAAAGGCGTCCGTAAACGTCTGTCCGTCGATGGTGTATGCCGTTGGAATTGTGAAGTGATCCAAGGGGAAGGACTTGCCCTCCTCGATGACAGCCGCCGCGGTGATCATCTTTTGCACGGACCCAGGTTCATAGGCGGCCGTCACGGAGCGTACGCCCCGATCCTTGGCGTCCACTTTCCCCGGGTCATTGGGATCCGGAGCGTTGGTATCAGCCAGGGCCACCAGGTTGCCGGTCTTGGTGTCCATCACAATGATGGACCCCCACTCCGCGTTCATCTTGTCCACCTGGCTTTGGATGGCCTGCTGCGCGAAGTACTGGATATCGGTGTTGATGGTCAGCTTGACGTCGCTGCCATCCACGGCCGGCGTCAGTTCATCGGTGGCAACCGGAATCCTCAGGCCGTCAGCGCCGATCTCAAAGACCCGCTTGCCTTCAACACCGCGAAGGATCTCGTCCTGGGTTTGTTCGATGCCTGCTTGTCCGGTGGTCCCGTCCTGGAGGAAGCCCACCACGCCACCGGCAACACTGCCGTTGGGGTAGACGCGCTTGCTGACGCCTTCAGGGACGACTCCGGGGATGTTCAGTTTGGAGATGCGGTCTTCAAGTTCAGGCTTGATGTCCTTGGCAACCACGAAGTACTTCTTGTCCCCGGTCAGCGCCTCACGGATCTTCTCAACGTCGGACCCCAGGAGCGTAGCGAGCTCCGAAATGCCCTGGTCCCTGGAAACAGTCTCGATCTCGTCGGTCTTCTCGTTATAGCGCTTGAAAGAGGCTGTGTTCGTGTTCAAGACCTGATCGACCACCAGGTTGTAGCGGATGACGCTGCTGGCCAGCACGGTTCCGTTCGCGTCCACAATCTGTCCGCGTTCTGCCGGCAGGACCTGCGGTGTGAGGCGTTTTGCCAGCGCGGCCTCGGCCATTCCTCCCATGTCCAGGCCCTGGACCATGAAGAGCTTCCCACCCACAACCAAGAGCAGGGTCAGCATGATGCCAAGACCAACGCGGAGCCGCTTTCTTGCCGCCGGCGTCTTCGTTTTTTTCGATGTGCCGGGGTTCTGAGCCACGTTGATTCCTTGCTGCTGGCCTAGCTTCAGTGGACTGATGGGTTACTGCCCGGGTGCCTTCTGCTGGGGGGCCGGGACTGATCCCCCATGGAGTTCAACCGGAGGCGTGGCTGCCGGAGATGCCGGATTTTCGGCAGGAGCCGCCGGAGTGGGCGGCGCCACCGGTGTTACCGGTTTGAGGTTCTCCAGCGGATCCTTGGTTGTCACCGAGGGAACCACGTCCAGCATCCCCGCCACGGCCGGAGGAGCAAGCTGGGCCAAGGGAGCATCTCCCTTAACTGCCGGCGTTGCCTTTCCGGTGACGGTCATCGTATTCAGGTCGATCTGTCCCTTGACGGTGGAAGGAACCATTCCCAATTCTGCAGCCTTTGCAGCCAGATTCTGGGGAGCTTCGAAATTCTGCTTCTTCTGTGTCAGGTCCTGGTTTTCCTTGTTCAGGGTTGCTGCCTCCGCCTTGAGCTGCACCAACTGGTACTGGGCGGTGGACACTGAAATGTTCAAGACAAGTACGGTCAGGAGGGCAGCCGCCATGGCCACGAAGCAGAGGACAACAAAAGGTGTCCGGCGTTTGCCCGGAGCGTTTCGCACCAGGGAGAGCGGAGTGCGGGCCTTGCGTCCGGCGTCGGGCTTGCCGGCAGGAGCGGGCAGCGCACGGGCCGTATTGCCCACCACGGAGGGCAGTGTCTTCGCTGCGGCGTTGCTCATGCGTCTCTCCTCGGTTTGATGCGCTCTACTGCCCTCAACCGGGCGGACGCCGCGCGGGGGTTCTCAGCGATTTCTGCTGCCGTGGGCACTTCCGTGCCCTTGGTGATGGTCTTTAGTTCGGGTTTGTGTTCTTCAAGTTCCACGGGAAAACCAAGTGGGGCTGAGGATTTGGATCCGGCCTGGAATACGGACTTCACGATCTTGTCTTCCAGCGAGTGATACGACATCACTACAATCCGGCCGCCCATGGCCGTAGCGGCCACGGCTGCAGGAACGGCCCGTTCCAGCACATCCAGTTCCTCGTTGACCTCAATCCGAAGCGCCTGGAAGGTGCGCTTGGCGGGGTGTCCACCGCTCTTCGCGGCTGCAGCGGGGACTACACTCCGGATCTGTTCCACCAGTTCACCGGTGGTCGCGAAGGGCTTCCCGGCGCGGGCATTCACGATCCTGTTGGCGATGCGCCCGGCAAACTTTTCTTCGCCCCATTTACGGATGATGCGGACCAGCTCGTCTTCGCTGTAGTTGTTGACTACATCGGCAGCCGTCTGGCCGCGGCTGGTGTCCATCCGCATGTCCAGGGGGGCGTCGTAGGAGTAGGCGAAGCCACGCTCCCGCTCATCAAGCTGCAGTGAAGACACGCCCAGGTCCATGAGGATGCCATGAACCTCGGGGATGCCAAGGTCCGCCAAGACGTCTTCGATTTCGTCGTAGACGGCGTGAACCAGGTCAGTCCTGTTCGAAAACGGCTCCAGCCGTGCACCCGCCAAAGCGAGCGCTTCCTCATCGCGATCAATGCCGACCAGGTGCAGGTCCGGAAAGCGTTGCAGCATCGCCTCGGAGTGGCCGCCCATGCCCAGGGTGGCATCGATGGCCACAGGCGTCTGGCCGCGCTTCCGGGCAGCCTCGAAACCAGGGGCCAGCAAGTTGATGCAGCGGTCTTTGAGGACGGGTACGTGGCGCTCCGATGTGGGCTTTGCCGCGTCCTGCTCTTCCACGCTGCCTCCTCTTTCCGCAATCGCTTGCCTGGTGTTTCTTGAATCGGATCCCCATCCGCGCCTATCGTTCGGCCGGCCTGGCTCAGGGGAAGGTGAGCCAGGAAGACTGTTCGATGGGCGGCTGGAGATCCCATTCAAGAAGCGGTAATACTGCTTCCTCCGACCGGTTAGATGAACCCGGGCAGATTGTCGTCATCCGTTTCCGAGAAGGCTGCTTCCTTCTCGTTGAGGTACTCATTCCAAGCTTCGGCATCCCAGATCTCCGCCCGGGTACCGGCACCGATCACGGCCAGTTCCCTACCGAGGCCCGCATACGCCCGGAGCGCCGGCGGAATCGTCACGCGCCCCTGCTTGTCAGGTACTTCATCAGAGGCTCCCGACAGGAAAACGCGAATGTAGTCACGGGCCTGCTTGGAAGACAGTGGCGCTTCCCGCATCGATTCGTGGATACGTTCGAATTCTTTCTGGCTGAAGACGTAGATGCAGCGTTCTTGGCCCCTGGTGAGGACCAACCCCTCCGCCAGCTCCTCACGGAACTTGGCGGGAAGGATGATCCTGCCCTTTTCATCGAGACGCGGCGAGTGAGTACCCAGAAACATCTGGCCCCACCGCCCCTCAGTTAAGGTGCCCGTTCATTCCCAACACTGCCACTACCCTCTTATGTGCTCCACTTTACTCCACAAAGCCCCACAGTCAACGCAGTATGGGGCGTTTCTCCACCACCTTGAGTTTTAAGATGACCGAAACGGCGCGGCTTTCAGGGTCGTGGCGGAAAGTGGAGGGATGCGATCCCCTGGGCTCGGCGCGTCTGCTCCCAACAGGGAGCCCAGGTATCCAATCCGGACATCTACGCAGCTGTGGAGGTGGCGGGTGGTGGAAAGTGGAGACGGGGTGGGAAGTGGAGGAGGCCACCACCACTCCTTAAACGCAAAAAGACCCGCAGTTTGCGGGTCTTTCGTTATCCCCTTTAGATCGTCAGGGGCGCGCGTCAAGCGGGGTAACCGGCACGGCCGGCGGTGGAGAGAGGAACGAACGCTCAGGAATCGTCGCGGCGCCGCTCGTCCCAGCGCTCTTCCAAGCTGCTCATGAAGGAACTCTTGGGTTTGCCCTTTGCAGGCTTGCCCTTGCCGGCTTTGCCAAAGGCACCTCCGCGCAGCGTGGCGAAGTAAACGCCAGCACCCATGACGACGAAGCCGAGGACACCCACCGGTATCGCCTGCATCGACACTCCCACGAGCAGGAGGAGGATGCCGGCAATGGCGCCGAGCACGCCGATAATCACATGCCGGGTTGACCAACTGCGAATGGGATCCGAGCCCATGGTGCTGGCGAACTTCGGATCGTCCTCATGAAGTTGCTTTTCCAGTTGCTCAAGCAGCTTCTGTTCGTGCTCCGAGAGGGGCATCGCGACCTCCTTTAGTCAGCCAGCGTCGGGACATAACGCTTTCTGTGCGTCTGTTTCCAAAACGATCGGACCAAGAAAATCGTTCCCAAAATTCCCTCGTGGTTCAGCGGGCATCTCAGGGCCGACTGTTCAGGAAACAGTTTGTCCAGACGATCTAAATCTCTGTAATAAATAGGATAGTTTGTCCGACGCCGTTCTGAAAGACGCCCGGAGCCCAGCGGGACCAAGCTCACAGCCGATCAGGTGCCTGTGGGAGGTTTTCCCGGTTCCAGGAGCCTGGCAGGGAGCAAGGTCTTGGAACCGAAGCGTTCTGAAACGCGGTCCAATGCCTGCTCCGCTGCCCTCCAGTTGTCATCCCGGCGATCCAGGCTCAGCTGCAGGGACGTCTGTCCGGCAGGCTCAAGCTGCTCTGCCCGAACCCCTACGAGGCGGACAGTCATGGACCGCGGGCCCAGGGATTCCAGCAGTTGGACAGCCACTTGGTAGATCATCTGGGCACTGTCCACGGGGGCGTGGACGGTCCGGCTCCGCGTGACGGTTGAAAAGTCCGAGTACCTCAGCTTCAAGGCGACAGTCCTGGCCAGCATGCCTGAACTCCGCAATCTACCCGCCGTCCGGTGCGAGAGGCGCAGCAGTTCCCTGTGCAACAGGTCGTCGTCGCCGGTGTCGTTGGAGAACGTCTCCTCGGCTCCGATGCTCTTCTCCAGCCTGGTGGGGGTCACCGGTCGCGGATCGACCCCCATGGACAGGCGGTGGACGTGTTCACCGCTGGCACCCAGGACCTTCTTCAAAGATGCCAAGGGAGTAGCTGCCACATCTGCCACGGTCCGGATGCCAAGCCGGGCAAGCATTTCTCCGGTCTTTCCACCCACACCCCACAATGCGTTGACAGGGAGGCTGTGCAGGTACGCCAGCGTGTCCTCCGCGTCGATCTGCAGTATTCCGTCGGGCTTGCACCGCGTGGACGCGATCTTGGCCACGAACTTGGTGCTTGCAATTCCAACGGAGGCCGTAATTCCCAGTTCCGACTGGACCCGTCGCCGGATGAGGTGGCCGATGTCCAAGGGCGGACCGAGCCGGCGAATCGCGCCGCCAACATCCAAGAACGCTTCGTCCACGCTGAGCGGTTCCACGAGATCCGTAATGGAGGCAAAGATCTCCATGATCTGGCCGGACACTTCGTAGTACACCGTGTGCCGCGGGTTGATGATCACTGCGGACGGACAGCGTCTCATCGCCATGGACATCGGCATCGCGGACTTCACTCCGGTTGCCCGGGCCTCGTAGGAAGCAGAGAGCACCACCGACCGCTCAGCGGGAAACCCGACAATGACGGGTTTTCCCCGAAGATCAGGGCGGCTGCGGAGTTCAACGGAAACGAAGAACGCATCCATATCAACGTGAAGTATGCTGGTTCGCCTCAGTTCCCGCAGAGCATCTCCAGCGCTGCGGGAGGGTTCCTGGCCGGCTCCCGGTCCGTTTCCGAATGCTTCCTGCCTCACATCGGCAATACTATGCCCGGCCACTGACTAAACTGGAGGCACAGTCAGGCTCAGCCCACGGAAGGATACCCTGTGAAGCTCTTTGGAACTCCTCGATCGCGAGGTTTTGCCCTGCTCGCAGCAAGTGTCGCCGTCGCGGCCTCGGCATGTACGCCGTCGCCAGGAGGCTCAGCCGCGCCCTCCCCCACAGAGACTTCATCGCAGTCGGCACCATCCACGCCGGCCGCTTCAGGTTCGGGCTCCGGTTCCACGTCGGCACCGGAGACTGCGACGGCCACGGAGTCGGCCACCCCGGCGCCCGGCGCAACGGCAACGGTGAACGCACTTGTTCCCGGCTTCCCTGAACAGTTGATCCCCGTCATGCCCAAGACGTCTGTCCGTTCCAGCAGTTTTGACAAGAGCACCTCCCTGGCCACCGTTGCCTTGGTCGGAACCGTCAAGGCCCCGCCTGAGGGCGTGGTGGACTACTACAAAACATCCTTGGAGGCACAGGGCTTCAAGCTTGTCCCAGGCCCAGAAGCCGTGGGCAACGTCACCTCGCTCGACTTCATCAGGGGCGATGGCGAGACCGTGAACGTCTCAATACGGCAAAAGGAAGGCGTGTCAACCTTCACCATTGGCGCCAACGTGGCGTCCGGGTCCATCAAGTGACGGCATTTTCCCAAGTGGCGTCCGAACAGACGGAGTTCATCAGCGGGGTTGCGGGCAAACTGAGAAACTTCCTGTCACAGCAACAGGACCTCATGGCTACGGTGTCCCCGGACGTCGAACCGCTGATCGGCTCAATTTCCCACCTCGTCACTGGTGGAAAACGACTCCGCGCACTGATGTGCTATTGGGGTTGGAGGGGCGCAGGCGGTCAATCCGGAGATCCTGACATCGTTACTGCCGGGTGCGCGCTGGAACTGTTCCAGGCAGCAGCGCTGATCCATGACGACATCATTGACCGATCAGATACACGCCGCGGTGGACCCAGCGTGCACAAACGCTTCAGCCAACTCCATGGCATCAACGGCTGGGCTTTGGACAGCGCGCGCTTTGGGGATGCCGCTGCCATTCTGACGGGGGACCTCTGCTTATCCTTCAGCGAGGAGTCCTTTACCGAAATCGGCGTCCGGGCCGCGGCGGGAACCCCCGCGCGCCGCATTTTTAATGTCATGAGGGCCGAGGTCATGGCGGGCCAGTACCTCGACATTCTTGAGGAGGTGGCCGGCCCTGTTCGTGACCGGGCCGGCTCAGTGGATCGCGCGCAATCGATCATCCGGTACAAATCAGCAAAGTATTCCACGGAACATCCGCTGGCATTGGGCGGAGCGCTTGCCGGCGCCCCCGCGGGGCTGCTGAAGAACTACTCAGAGTTTTCCTTGCCCCTCGGCGAGGCATTCCAAATGCGGGACGACGTCCTTGGAGTCTTTGGCGATCCCGAAACCACCGGCAAACCGGCAGGCGATGATTTGTTGGAAGGCAAGCGCACTGTCCTTGTTGGATTTGCCTTGAACCAGGCAACAGCCGACGACGCAGAATACCTTGATCGAATGCTGGGTAATCCGGGCCTTGGCGAAGACGACGTAGCTCGTATCCGCCGCATCATGGTGCAATGCGGCGCTTTGGATGCCACGGAGTCGCGGATTGCCGAACTGAGCAACCAGGCCTTTGAAGCGTTGGAACGCCTGCCACTCGATGACGCGCCGCTCACGGCATTGAGGCAGTTGGCCGAGGCCGCCGTCAGCCGCGCAGCCTAAGCCTCAGCATGGCGGTTCAGCCGGTGGGGACCGGCTTCGAAAGGACATGACTCGACGACGGCGGTGGAACCCGCCGTCGTCGTCGTTTTAATTCAGTTCCAGGCTGTCCAGCCGGGAAGACACCTCTACCAGGCGAGAGACTGGGCGCGACGCCTGATTTCAGTTTTCCGCCCCTCGCGCAGGGCGTCGATAGGACGGCCCCGCAGTGATTCATCCGGGGTAAAGAGCCAGACGATCAACTCTTCGTCGTTGTAACCGGCATCGCTGAGAACCGCGATGGTTCCCTTCAAGCTGTCTACAACATGTCCATCCTGAAGAAACAAGGCTGGAACGGAGCGGACATTCCGCTCTCCCCGCCTGATGGCTACCAGCGCACGCTCATCCAAAAGTCCGTGGACTTTGGTGATGGAAACTTCCAGCAGCTCGGCGACATCCGGCAGCGGGAGCCAGTCGGAAACAAGGCTTTCTACATTACTCACGGAACAAGGTTGCCACGCCGCACTGCCCGGCGCCTAGCCGGGGTTCGACGGCGGCACCCGGTTCCCGCCTTGAGGTCGCCATTTCATTGGCAATTAATTGGTATCCATAATCCCGTACGACAGGAATTGTTGTGTCGATTGAATAAGTGTGAGAGATTCACACTGATCACACTTGCACCATTGATAACATCAGTAACATTGGCAACACTGACAACAGCGCTACCCAACACCCCGCTGTTGAGATGAGGACACTTCATGACGACGCCCCGCTCGCCGAAACGAACCATGAGCATGCCGGTCATTGCGGCAACCACGGCTGCGCTTCCCGCCGTGGTTTTGTCCTCGCTTGCCCTGGCCCAGCCGTCCATGGCTTCCCCGGCACCCCAGCCCCGCAAAGTCCCTGCCACGCTTGCTGCAGCAATGAAGGCGCAAGCCGTCAATGCCGGCACCGTCATCCCCGCACAGGCTGTTGCAGCCACGCTGCCCGCAGCCCTGCGCCCCATGGCCCCTTCGGTTCCGGATACTTACACGATCGTTCGTGGCGACACCATCAGCGCGATCGCCCGCCGCTTCAATCTGGACACCAACGCGGTCCTCCAGCTGAACAAGCTCTCGGCCACCACGTTGATCTACCCGGGCCAGACCATCAAACTCACGGGAACGGCTACGACCACACCCGCCCAACCCTCCGCACCGGCGGCCCCGAGCGCCCCAGGCAACGCCAGCATCTACACAGTGGTCTCCGGTGACACCCTGGGCGCGATAGCCGCCAAGCATGGCGTACCCCTGTCCAGCATTTTCAGCTGGAACAACCTCAATGGAAGCTCCATCATCTACCCGGGGCAGAAAATCAAGGTCAGCGGCGGCTCTGCGCCCTCCACGCCCGCGGCTCCAGCACCGGCCCCCGCGCCCGCGCCTGCCCCCTTGGCCAGCACAGGTTCCTACACCATCAAAGCCGGCGACACCCTCAGCTCCATCGCCGCGCGCCACGGGGTCTCCCTGAGCGCGCTGATGACCGCCAACAAGGTATCGGCAACCACGGTCATCTACCCGGGCCAGAAGCTCAGCATCCCCGGCCCCGGACTTCAGCCGGCCGGCGAGACCAAGCCGCTGGTTCCCAGCACCTTCCTGGGCTTCACCTACCCGGCGGCCGTGGTGAGTTCGGCCAACGAGAACAAGGCCCTCCTCAACGCTTCCCCGGTACCAAGCCGCGCCGAAATGAAGAGCATCGTGGCAGATACGGCCAGGCGCATGGGCGTCAGCCCGTCCCTGGCGCTTGCTTTCGCGGAACAGGAGTCCGGCTTCGACCAGCGGGCTGTTTCACCTGCCAACGCGATCGGCACCATGCAGGTCATCCCGTCGTCCGGCCAGTGGGCCTCGGACCTGGTGGGCCGCAAGCTCAATCTCTTGGACCCCTACGACAACGCCACGGCAGGAGTCGCGATCATCCGCGCACTGATCGCCACCAGCAAGGACCTGGACACCGCGATTGCAGGTTACTACCAGGGCCAGTACTCGGTCAGCAAGTACGGCATGTACGACGACACCAAGCGTTACGTCGAATCGATCAAGGCCCGCCAGCGCACGTTCGGCTAGGCTTCAGCAGCACCTCGGAAGGGGCCCGGATCCCATTGGCCAGCCCAATGTGGATTCGGGCCCCTTCCCTGCCTCGTTTAGGATCGTATGGTGCAAGAACCAACGCAGGACCAGCTCATTGGAACCATGGTGGACAGCCGATACCTGGTCCGTTCCCGCCTCGCCAAGGGCGGAATGTCCACCGTCTACCTGGCCACGGACCAGCGCCTTGAGCGCGACGTGGCCCTCAAAGTCCTGCACCCACACCTGGCAAACGATCCCACCTTCCTGCAGCGGCTGAGCCGCGAGGCAAAAGCCGCCGCCAGCCTTTCCCACCCCCATATTGTGGGCGTACTGGACCAAGGCGAAGACGGCCACATCGCCTACTTGGTGATGGAATTCGTCAAGGGCCACACCCTCCGCGACGTCCTTATCGAGCAAGGCATCCTGGCACCGAGGCTTGCTCTTGCACTGATCGATCCCGTCATCGAAGGACTGGCCGCTGCCCATAGCTCCGGCTTGATCCACCGGGACATCAAACCCGAGAACGTCCTGATCGCCGACGACGGCCGGATCAAGGTGGGTGATTTTGGCCTGGCCCGGGCGGTCTCGGCCAATACCAGCACCGGCGCCCTGATCGGCACTGTGGCTTATCTGGCTCCTGAACTGGTTCTCGGGCAACCCGCGGATGCCCGCAGCGATATCTACTCGGCGGGCATCATGCTCTACGAAATGCTGACCGGCAAACAGCCCTACGCCGGCGACTCCCCCATCCAGATGGCCTACCAGCACGTCAACGCGGTGGTGGGACGACCGTCGGACGTTGTTCCCGGATTGGCCGAAGACCTTGACGAACTGGTTCAGTGGTGCACGGCGGCAGATGCCGAGAACAGGCCTGTGGACGGCGCTGCCCTCCTGGCCGAACTCCGCCACATCAGAACCACGCTGACCGACCAACAGTTGGACCACCGGCAAGGTCCGGGACCCAACCCACACCCCGCGGTATCGGCTTCCACCGCGCTCGGTGGCGGCGCCGGTAATCCAAAGGAAACGCTGGCAACCACGGCGTCACCTACCGAGTTCATCAGCCACCAGAGCAACCCGACCACCATCATGGCGGCCGGTGGTTCAGCGATCCAGCACGCGAGGACTGCGGCAAGCGGGGATGCTGGGCAGGACCTTGGCCGTCCCGGCAAGCGTGAGCTGAAGAGGCTCGAGAGGCAACAGACCAAAGACCGCGCCCGCGCTGCAGCGACCCCTGTCCGCCCCCTCAGGGAAGGCAATCCCCGCCGTCGTGGCGTGATCTGGGCCATCGTGATCGTCATCCTGGCGATGTTCGCGGCTGCAGCCGGGTGGTTCTTCGGCATGGGGCCCGGTTCACCCGGGACCGTACCCGACGTCAAGAACAAGACAGTTGCCGAGGCACAGCAACTCCTCCGGACTGCTGGTTTCCAATCGGAGCCACGCGACGTCTTCGACGACGACATCCTGGCCGGACTCGCGGTCGGAACCGAGCCCGAATCCGGCGCAGAAGTACGGAAGTTCCAGCCCATTACCCTTTTCGTCTCCAAGGGGGCCCAGCTCTTCCCCTTGCCCGACTTGACCGGCGGCACCCTGGACGAGGCCAAGACGGCACTTAATGCCGCGGAAATGGCCTTGGGGAACGTCACCGAAGCCTTCGACGAGAAAGTACCTGCCGGCGTCGTGATTGCCCAGGACCCGGCCAAGGGCACTGAAGTCCGGCACGGTACGCCTGTGGCCCTGGAGGTTTCCAAGGGTCCCCAGCCGATTCCCGTGCCGGACGTTCGCGGCAAAACACAGGATGCCGCAGTCAAGGCCCTCCAGGACGCCGGGCTCAAAGCCGTGATTGCTCCGGAAACGGTCAATGACAAGTCGGTCCCCAAGGGCGCAGTGGTCTCCCAAACCCCGGCCAACGGCACCCTCATCCGAGGCAAGTCCGTGACGCTGACCGTGTCCAAGGGGCCCAAAATGGTGAAGGTTCCCAGCTTCATTGGCAAACAGGCCGATGAGGCTGAGAAGGAGTTGAAGAAGTTGGGCTTCAAGGTGGAAGTCAACAAGATCCTCGGCGGTTTCTTCGGTACCGTCCGTGACCAGAGCCCCGTCAATACTGAAGTACCGGAAGATTCGGTTATTACGCTGACAGTCGTCTAGCAGCCCCACTCCAGTTACCTGAATACATCAAAAAGGCGCGGTCCGGAGACATCCGGACCGCGCCTTTCTTTCTGGTTTCCTACCGCTTGGAGAGGGCTCCTGCCACCAGGAAGGCCATCTCAAGGGACTGCATGTGGTTGAGGCGGGGATCGCACACTGACTCGTAACGGTCCAGGAAAGCGTCCTGATCGATGGGATCGGCACCGCCCAGGCACTCAGCGACGTCGTCGCCGGTCATTTCGACGTGAAGGCCGCCGGGGACGGTACCCAACGAGTGGTGGACCTCGAAGAAGCCACGGACTTCATCAATGACGTCGTCGAAGTTGCGGGTCTTGTAGCCGTTCGGTGACGTGACAGTGTTGCCATGCATGGGATCGGTGACCCACAGCACCTGTGCCCCTGAGGCCGTGACGCGCTCGACGACGGCAGGCAGCTTTTCCCGGATGTTCGTCGCACCCATGCGCGTGATGAACGTCAGGCGGCCCGGTTCCCGGTTGGGGTCCAGCTTGTCGATCAAGCGCAAAGCATCGTCACCGCTGGTGGTTGGCCCAAGCTTGACGCCGATCGGGTTCCGCACACGGGAGAGGAAGTCGACATGTGCATGGTCCAGTTCACGGGTCCGCTCGCCGATCCACAGGAAGTGTGAGGAGGTGTCGTAGGGCAGGCCGGTGCGGGAATCGATGCGGGTGAGGGCACGCTCATAGTCGAGAAGCAACGCTTCGTGGCTGGCGAAGAACTCCACCCGCTTCAGTGCCTCGAAGTCGGCACCACAAGAGTCCATGAAGCTGATGGCACGGTCGATATCGCGTGCCAGCGACTCGTAACGGGCGTGCGCCGGGTTTTCCGTGAAGCCCTTGTTCCACTGGTGGACGAGTCGAAGGTCCGCGAAGCCACCCTGGGTGAACGCACGAATGAGGTTCAGAGTGGAAGCAGAGGTGTGGTAGGCCTTCAGCATGCGGCCGGCGTCGTGGGCGCGGGACTCCGGGGTGAAGTCGTAGCCGTTGACGATGTCGCCGCGGTAGGCGGGAAGTGTCACGCCGTCGCGGGTCTCGTCGTTGGACGAGCGCGGCTTGGCAAACTGGCCCGCCATGCGGCCCATCTTGATGACGGGCATGGCAGCACCGTACGTGAGCACCACTGCCATCTGCAGGATGGTCTTTACGCGGGCGCTGATCTTGTCCGCGGTGGCGGCCTCAAAGGTCTCAGCGCAATCGCCGCCCTGCAGGAGGAAAGCCTTGCCCTGTGCCGCAGCGGCCAGTCGCTCCCGAAGAACGTCCACTTCGCCTGCGAAGACCAGCGGCGGCACCACGGAAAGTTCCTTGACGGAAGCCTCGAAAACGCCGGCGTCCGACCAAGTGGGCTGCTGTGAAATCGGCAGGTCCCGCCAGGCGTCGAGCCCGGGATAGTTCGCTGCCCCGCTTTGGGCGGTGCTGGCAAGGGGATCTGCTGTGGAGGATGCGGTGTTCGCGGTTAGCTCAGTCACCCTTCAAGAGTAGTAGCCTCCGGCATGGTTCCGGGACAGTGGGCGTAACCGATGCTGCCGCCCGCGTCACAGTTTCTGCGATGTCCCGTCCCCGCCGCTCCCAGGTTCATCCCTGTCCTCAGCGATGTCTTCGGTGACCTCCTCTGTCACCTCAAGCTGGTGGACAGGCTCCGGGCCCTTGCCGGCCAACTGGGCCTTGACCACGGCGGCATACTCATCGACGTATTCCTGGCCGGAGAGACGCATCAGGGCGTACATGATTTCGTCCGTCACTGCGCGCTGGATCAGGCGGTCGTCCTCCATGCCGTAGTAGCGGCTGAAGTCCAGGGGTTGTCCAAAGATGATGCCGACCCGGCGGATGCTGGGGAGCCGCTTACCGATGGGCTGGACTTTCTCCGTGCCGATCATGGCGACCGGCACCACGGGGACCCTGGTTTGCAATGCGAGCCGCGCTACACCCACCTTGCCGCGGTAGAGCCGGGCGTCCGGGCTGCGGGTGCCTTCCGGGTAAATTCCCAACAAGCCCCCGGAGGCGAGGACATCCTTGCCGGCTTGCAACGACATCTCGGACGCTGCCCCTCCGGAACGGTCCATGGGAAGTTGGTTGCTCAGCCTGAAGAAAAGCGCCGTAAGCCGGCCCTTGAAGCCTTTCCCGGTGAAGTACTCGGACTTGGCCAGGAAGATCACCGGCCGATGCACCATCAAAGGCAGGAAGATGGAGTCCGAAAAGGACAGGTGGTTGGACGCCAGGATTGCGGCCCCGCTTTCAGGGACGTTATCCAGGCCCTTGACCCACGGCCTGAACAGGAGTTTGAGGATGGGACCCAGGAAGATCCTTTTCATGACCCAATAGAACACGGTTGTCCTCTCACGGCCGACGGATGGCATGCTTCCGGCAACCCGGCCGGCACTCAACTGCAACCCTACTCCAGTGAGAAATCTCCGGAACAGTGACACGATGGGACACATGACGGAACGCCTCACACCTGCAGCGCCGCTTGCCTTCCACCATGCCGGGCACGGACCCAATGCCGGCACCGGAGTGGCCATCTGCCACGGATTCACCGGCAGTCCACTCAGTGTCCTCCCGTGGGCGGAGTATCTGGCCGCTCAAGGATTCGCCGTTTCTGTACCACTGCTGCCTGGCCACGGGACCAGTTGGCAGGACCTCGCAACAACGCGGTGGCAGGACTGGTACCGGACTTTTGAACAGAGTTACCTGGACTTGGCCGGGCAAACAGAAAAGTGCTTCGTGGCGGGATTGTCAATGGGTGGCGCCGTGGCACTGCGTGTAGCTTCACAGCATGATGTCCCCGGGCTGGTCCTTGTCAATCCGGGCCTGAGTTTCTATGACCGTCGCGTGAGGTACGTAGCTGCCCTCAAATACGTCATGCCCACCACCACACCCATCGTTGAAGACAAACCGGCTCCGGTCACCACCCAGGATGGCGACTATTCCAAGACGCCCTTGAAGTCAGTCCATGAACTGAAGAAGCTCTTCCGGGCGGCCACTCTCGGATTGCCCAAGGTGCAGGCTCCGGCTTTGGTCTTCAAGTCGTCAGTGGACGAGGTGGTCCCGCCGAGTTCCGTAGCCGCCATTGAGCGCCACATTGCGTCCTCCCGGTTAAAGGTGGTGACGCTTCCGCACAGCGGTCATGTGGCCACACTGGATGTTGATGCGCCTACCATTTTCGAACAATCAGCCAGGTTTTTCCGTCAGCACGCCGGGGACAGAGTAGCCTCAGAGTCATCATGAACATGCTTCCGGATTTCTCGCCGTTCCTCAGCAGTTGGAACGGGACAGGCCCCCGCGTGGGTGTCGTTATGTCCCACGGTTTTACCGGCAGTCCACACAGCGTCAGGCCTTGGGCCGAGCACCTGGCTGCAGCCGGTTATGCTGTCAGGTTGCCCTTGCTGCCCGGTCACGGCACAACGTGGCAGGACATGGCGAGGCGTTCCTGGCAGGAGTGGCACCGCGCAGTGGATGACGCCTACCTTGAACTGGCCGCCGAGTGCGATTACGTCTTCAGCACCGGCCTGTCCATGGGCGGCACTTTGGCGCTGCGCATCGCGGCGACGCGCCCTGTGGCCGGAACAGTGGTGGTCAACCCGGGATTGGTCCTCGATGATCCACGGGCAGTCATAGTCGCTGCGCTCAAATACGTGGTGAAGACAACGCCGGCCATTGCCAACGACATCCTCAAACCGGACCAGAATGAAGGTGCCTACGCCCGCACTCCTGTTGCCGCGGCGCACCAGTTGAAGAAGATGTACAAGGACACGGCAGCGATCCTGCCCCGCATCCACTCCCCTGTCCAGGTCTACAAATCCAGTGTGGACAACGTGATCTCAGAGGCGAGCCTGGATTTCCTGCGCGCCCGGGTCAACGCACCAGTGGACGTCAAATACCTCAACAACAGCTACCACGTGGCTACTCTCGACAACGACGCCCCGGAGATCTTCGCGGGTACCGTGGATTTCATTCAACAAACCGTAGCAACCCTGGCCGGACACGGGCCCTCCCCCGAAAAGGACACAGCCCATGAACAGGCCTGATGCCAACTCTGCCGATCAGAGCGCCAACAAGGACGACGACGCCGTATGGCTCGACCTGGTGGCCCGGTTGGAGGGGACTGGAACCTCCGAAGCCGGGAACCCGCCGTCGGCCGGTCCCCTGAACCCGGCTCCCGGAGACGGCGGGCTGCCCCGGCGTGAATCCAGCAAGGCCTTCAGGGATTTCGACCCCTTGGGATTGTCCACGCCGCCCGATGAAGCGACCGCGGTTCCCGCGTCTTCCGAAGGCGCCGGCCGTCCCTTGGGGCCACGTGACTTCGAGGTCGAAGACGACGATGACGCCTTCGTTCCCGAGGAGCCTCCGAGCCTTGCCGGCACGGAGCCGTTGACCATGCTGGCGTGGGTTGGCGCAGTGGGAGGACCCATCGCGCTGCTCTTCACCGCAATGTTCTGGCGGTCTGCTCCCCTTGTTGCGATCCTGGGAATTGTTGCCGCTTTTGTGGCGTCGGTGGTGTTCCTCATTATGCGGCTTCCGCAGGAAAAGAATGAGGACGACGACGGCGCCCGCATCTAGGTGCTGCCGACGCCCCCTCTGCGGCGAACAGCTTAGCTGTGGGCGCGTCCGCTGACACGTGAAAGGTCCGCGGCGCCGATCATGCCGGCACGGGGACCGAGTGCCGCGAGCTCAATCCCCGCCATGGGCCGGAACCCCCTGCCGGTGAGGTTCTTCGCGAACGACTCCCGGGCTGGTCCGGCCAGCAGTTCCCCGGCATCGCAGAGTCCCCCGCCGATCACGAACATCCCGGGGTCAAGGGCAGCGGCCAGGTTGGCCAGTCCCAATCCCAGCCATTCGCCTTGATCTGCAAGGAGTTCGCGGGATGTCGCATCACCTTCCAGTGCCAACGCCGTGACAGCTGCCCCCGTGAGGTTGTCTGCAGTTCCGCCGGCCTTTTCCAAAAGAGCCCGGCCTTCCGGCGAGTTGGTCCGGACAAGTTGGCGGGCCTCGCGCCCCAAGGCGTTGCCGGAGGCATACTGCTCCCAGCACCCACGGTTCCCGCATTCGCAACGGTGTCCGCCGGGAAAGATAATCTGGTGCCCGAATTCGCCGGCCACCCCGTAACGTCCTCGTTCCACCCGGCCATCCATGACCATGGCCCCGCCAATGCCCGTACCCAGCGTCACGCACACCAGCCGGCTCTCACCCTGGCCTGCACCGAAGCGCCATTCAGCCCAGGCGGCGGCATCGGCGTCGTTCGTCAGGAGGACAGGACGCCGCAGCAGCTTCTGCAGGCTGGCCCGGAGCGGCTCATTGCGCCAGGCAAGGTGCGGGCTGAACAGCACCGTCCCGCCGTCGAGATCCATCCATCCCGCTGCGCCGATTCCGACGGAGGCCACGCGGTGCTCGGCGCTGAGTTCGTCCACCAGCTCCACGATGGTCTGTTCCACGGCCCGGGGATCGGCACCGGGAGTGGACCTGCGGGCCTCGGCGAGGACCCGCCCTTCCGCATCCACCACGCCGGCTGCAACTTTGGTGCCGCCGATATCTATTCCAATCGCCAGGCCGCGACGGCCCAAATGGCTGCGGCGGGCAGCCCACGGCACGTCCTTCCATGCTGAGGCCGGTGGTTTGGGTCTGGCACGAAAAGAGGACCGTAGTGCGGGCATCCCATCATCTTATTCCGCTGGACTGCGGGCCCCCGCATCGGCGGGTCGGAGGGCCCCCGAGTTGCTTGAAATGACGGCTCATCCGTAAAGTTACTCGCCAGTAGGTGAAATAGGACACACCTCCGCGAGCGGGCATACTAGAGTGAAAGCAGCCCCTCGTGGCCCGTGGATATCAAAGGAGCTACCGTGCGTGAAATCAGTGTTCCTCCCCTCGTCAATATCGCCCCGGAAACCAACATCACGGACTTCGTGATCCGGGAAGCCGAAAAGGCGTCAAACCCAGCGTTGTTCTCCAAGCTGGACAGCAATGGGCAGTGGCAGGACATCCGGGCCAAGGACTTCCTCGCTGATGTCAGGGCCCTGGCAAAGGGCCTGATTGCCAGCGGCGTCGCCACCGGCGACCGGGTGGGCATTATGTCCCGGACCCGGTACGAATGGTCGTTGGTGGACTTCGCCATCTGGTTCGCCGGTGCAGTCTCGGTCCCGATCTATGAAACGTCTTCTCCTTCCCAGGTGGCGTGGAACCTGGGTGACTCTGGTGCGGTGGCAGCCTTCGGCGAAGCCGCACACCACGAGGACGTCATACGCCAGGCGGTGGCAGCCGAGGACATCAGCTCGGTGGCCCACGTCTGGCAGCTTGAGGGTGCGGGGCTGGATGCCCTGCGGGCAGCCGGTGCAGGCGTACCCGACGACGAACTCGAGTCCCGCCGCTCCTCCGCGGGCCTGGCCGATCTCGCCACCATCATTTACACCTCCGGCACCACCGGCAGGCCCAAGGGCTGCGAATTGACCCACGGCAACTTCGTGGAGCTCTCCGAGAATGCCCGCGCGTCCCTTCCCGAAATCATCAATGAGTCGGGCAAGACCATCATGTTCCTGCCGCTGGCCCACGTCTTTGCCCGGTTCATCTCCGTGCTTGCCGTGGCCGGCGGCGTCCAGGTAGCCCATACCCCGGACATCAAAAACCTGCTGGCCGACCTCCAGAGTTTCCAACCGACGTTCATCCTGGCTGTCCCCCGCGTCTTCGAGAAGGTGTACAACTCGGCGCTGACCAAGGCCGAAGACGGCGGCAAGGGCGCCATCTTCCACCGCGCCGTGGACACCGCGATCGCCTACTCCAAGGCCCGCGAGTCAGGTTCCCTGGGCCTCGGCCTGAAGATCAAGCACGCAGTGTTCGACAAACTCGTTTACGGCAAGCTCCGCGCGGCCATGGGTGGACAGGTAGCCCACGCCGTGTCCGGCGGCGGCCCTCTGGGTGAACGCCTTGGCCACTTCTTCCAAGGCATCGGCCTGCAGATCCTGGAAGGTTACGGACTCACCGAAACAACCGCGCCCATCTCCGTCAACACTCCTTCCATGATCAGGATTGGCACTGTTGGCGCCCCCTTGCCCGGAAACTCCGTCAAGATTGCCGACGACGGCGAAATCCTCGCCAAGGGAGTCTGCGTCATGCGCGGTTACTACAAGCGCGAAGACCTCACGGAAGAGACCTTCACCGACGGCTGGTTCCGCACCGGCGATATTGGCGAGTTGGACAGTAACGGATTCCTCAAGATCACTGGCCGCAAGAAGGAAATCATCGTGACGGCCGGCGGCAAGAACGTGGTTCCCGCGTTGCTCGAGGACCAGATCCGCGCTGATGCGCTGGTCTCCCAGGTTTTGGTGGTGGGCGATAACCGCCCGTTCATCGGCGCTCTGGTCACCCTCGATGAGGAAGCCCTCCCAGGATGGTTGGAACGCCACGGGCTGCCGTCCAGCACGTCGTTGGGCGAAGCCGCGGACCATGCGGTGGTGAAAGCCGCGGTGCAGGAACTCATCAGCAAGGCCAACCAGTCAGTGTCCCAGGCTGAAGCCATCAAGTCTTTCCGGATTGTCCCGGCGGACTTCACGGAGGCCTCAGGGCACCTCACCCCGTCCCTCAAGGTCAAGCGGGCCCAGGTCATGAAGGACTTCAACGCCGTGATCGAGGAAATGTACTCGTCTCCACGCGCTTCCTAGAAAACGACAAAAAAGTACCCCGTCCGGACGTTTCCGGACGGGGTACTTTTATGGGCGGATTGCTAGCTGATCACCAGCAGCAAGTCGCCACCCTGGACCTGCTCCACCGAGGAAATAGCCAGGCGCGAGACCGTGCCGGCTACCGGCGTCGTGATGGATGCTTCCATCTTCATCGCCTCAATGGTGGCCACGGTATCGCCTGCGTTGACGACGTCGCCCGCCTTGACCGTGACCGTCACGGCACCGGCGAACGGGGCTGCAACCTGGCCGGGCTGGGCAGGATCGGCCTTCTCTGCTGCCTTGACGTTGCTGACCACCGAACGGTCACGGACAACCACCGGGCGGGACTGGCCGTTGAGCGTGCACATCACAGTGCGCATGCCCTTCTCATCGGCTTCGGACACAGCCTCAAGCTGGGCAATGAGGCGGACGCCCTTTTCCAGCTCGATGACATGCTCTGAGCCTTGCTGGAAACCGTAGAGGTAGTCACGGGTGTCCAGCACGGAGATGTTGCCGTAGGTCTCCACACTCTTCAGGTAGTCCTTGGTGGGACCGGCGAACAGCAAACGGTTCAGCGTGTGCTGGCGCGTCTTGGAATCCCCCTTGAGCGCAGCGCTGTCTTCGGCGCTGATATCCACATCGCGGACCTTGACACTGCGGCCCTGCAGTGCCTTGGTACGGAACGGCTCGGGCCAGCCTCCAGGAGGATCTCCGAGTTCGCCGGACAGGAAGCCGATGACGGAGTCAGGGATGTCGTAGTTCTGCGGGTTCTCGTTGAAGTCCGCCGGATCAGCGTTCAAGCCAACCAGGTGCAGGGCGAGGTCTCCCACCACCTTGGAGGAAGGCGTCACCTTGACCAGCCGGCCCAGGATGCGGTCGGCAGCGGTGTACATGTCCTCGATGGCTTCGAACTGCTCCCCCAGCCCCAGGGCAATAGCCTGCTGGCGAAGGTTGGACAGCTGGCCGCCCGGGATTTCGTGCTGGTAGACACGGCCTGTGGGGCCCGGCAGACCTGACTCGAAGGGCGCGTAGACGCGGCGGACAGCTTCCCAGTAAGGCTCCATGGCGCCCACATTTTTCAGGCTGAGGCCGGTGTCCCGCGGGGTGTTGGCCAAGGCTGCCACCAAGGCCGAAGCGGCAGGCTGGCTGGTGGTCCCGGCAAGGGAGGCAGCAGCGACGTCAACAGCGTCCACGCCGGCTTCAACGGCAGCGAGGAGGGTTGCCAGCTGCCCACCGGCGGTATCGTGCGTGTGGAGATGCACCGGCAGGTCGAAGCGCTCGCGCAACGCCGTCACCAGCTTTGTGGCCGCAGCCGGACGCAACAGGCCTGCCATGTCCTTGATGGCGAGGATGTGGGCACCGGCGTCGACGATCTTCTGGGCGAGGTCCAGGTAGTAGTCAAGGGTGTACAGGTCCTCATTGGGGTCAAGGAGGTTGCCCGTGTAGCAAAGCGCCACTTCTGCGACGGCGGTGCCGGTGGCCCGGACGGCCCGGATGGCCGGTGCCATCTGGTTGACGTCGTTGAGGGCATCGAAGATGCGGAAGATATCGATGCCGGTGGCTGCTGCTTCGTTAACGAAAGCCTCAGTCACTTCCTCAGGGTAGGGCGTGTAGCCCACGGTGTTGCGTCCGCGGAGCAGCATCTGGAGGCAGGTGTTGGGAAGTGCCTGACGCAGTGCGGCCAGACGGTCCCAGGGGTCCTCACCGAGGAAACGCAGGGCGACGTCGTACGTCGCACCGCCCCAGGCTTCCACGGAAAGGAGTTCCGGCATCAGGGCCGTCACCGCCGGACCGGCCGCGACGAGGTCACGGGTGCGGACGCGGGTGGCCAGGAGCGACTGGTGGGCATCACGGAAGGTGGTGTCCGTGACGGCCAGGGCCTGCTGCTCCCGAAGGGCCTTGGCGAAGCCCTCGGGCCCGAGTTCCATCAGCTTCTGGCGCGAACCTGAGGTGGGAACCGGCCCCTCGATCGCCGGCAGCTTGCTGGCCGGGTCTGAGTGGACCGTGAGCTCACCGTTCGGCTTGTTTACAGTCACCTCGGCCAACCACGTGAGCAGCTTGGTGCCACGGTCGGCGGAGATGTGGGACTTCAGCAGCTCCGGGCGCTTGTCAATGAAGTCAGTGGCCACGTTGCCGGCGTTGAAGTCCGGATCCGCAAGGACAGCCTGCAGGAAGGGGATGTTGGTGGACACGCCGCGAATACGGAACTCTGCGAGGCCACGGCGGGCACGGGCCACTGCTGCCGGGTAGTCCCGGCCACGGCAGGTCAGCTTGACCAGCATGGAGTCAAAGTGCGGGCTGATCTCGGCACCCGAGTAAACGGTACCGCCGTCGAGCCTGACACCGGCACCGCCGGCAGAGCGGTAACCCGTGATCTTTCCGACGTCCGGACGGAACCCGTTGGCGGGGTCTTCCGTGGTGATGCGGCACTGCAGCGCGGCACCCTTGATGAAAACGGTCTCCTGGCTCAGGCCAAGGTCCGCCAGGGTCTCACCCGAAGCGATGCGCATCTGCGCCTGTACGAGGTCCACATCCGTGATTTCCTCGGTGACGGTGTGCTCCACCTGGATACGGGGGTTCATTTCGATGAACACATGCTGCCCGGCGCGCTCACCCTCGGTGTCCACCAGGAATTCCACGGTTCCCGCATTGACATAGTTGAGGGCCTTCGCGAAAGCAACGGCATCGCGGTAGAGCGCCTGGCGGATGTTCTCATCCAGGTTCGGCGCAGGAGCGATCTCCACCACCTTCTGGTGGCGCCGCTGCAGTGAACAGTCACGTTCGAAGAGGTGCATGACATTGCCCTCGGCGTCAGCCAGGATCTGCACTTCGATGTGGCGGGGACGCAACACAGCCTGCTCAAGGAACATGGTGGGATCGCCGAACGCGGCGTCAGCCTCACGCATGGCGGACTGCAAGGCCTCGGGGAGGGCTTCGCGCGTCTCCACACGGCGCATACCGCGGCCACCGCCACCGGCGACAGCCTTTGCGAAGATGGGGAACCCAATATCGTCCGCTGCCGCAATGAGCTCGTCAAGATCCTTGGACGGCTTGCTCGACTTCAAGACAGGTACGCCGGCCTTGCGGGCTGCTTCCAGTGCCGCAACCTTGTTGCCGGCGAGTTCCAGCACCTCCGCGGGCGGACCCACAAAGGTGATTCCGGCTGCCTTGGCAGCACGGGCGAGGTCCGGGTTCTCCGAGAGGAAGCCATAGCCGGGGTAGATGGCGTCTGCGCCGGCTTCCTTGGCGACGCGGACAACCTCCTCCACGTCAAGGTAGGCGCGGACGGGATGGCCCACCTCGCCGATCAGGTAAGCTTCGTCGGCCTTCTGCCGGTGGATCGAGTTACGGTCCTCGTGCGGAAAGACGGCTACGGTCTTGGCGCCCAGTTCATAACCAGCGCGAAACGCCCTGATCGCGATTTCGCCGCGATTGGCCACCAGAATTTTCGAAAACATACTTCTCCTGCATCATTGCGGGTGGATCGGTCGGTGGTCACAGTGTGTAGTGCCGCCAGCATCAAACACAAATCTTTGTGGCAACCATCACAATGGAATCGTCATGTGGGCTGTATATGCGTGCGCGCGATCCGACGGCATGCTATTGCTGCTTCGTCTCCCGCGGCCGGGCGCGTAGAAAGCGGGATTCAGCCGCGATGCACCATATGATGTTGAGGGGGCTTCGGCAAGCCCCGGCTCCGGCGCTTCCGGAGCCGAATCAGCGCGATACGGCAACCGGCGTTAGGTTTTGGGTTTTCAAGTGCAAGTAGTCAGCATCAGCAGCCTCAAAGGTGGAGTGGGAAAGACGTCCGTGACCACTGGTCTGGCGTCCGCGGCCCTCGCCGCCGGCATTCCTACCCTGGTGGTCGATCTCGATCCCCACGCCGACGCCACCACGGCACTGGGTGTCCAGCCGGGCGGGCAACTGGACATCGGCCGGATGCTGAAAAGCCCCCGGAAGGCCCGGCTCCAGGAAAACGTGGCGGGCAGCAGCTGGGTCTCCAACGGATCAAGCGACGGCACCCTGGATGTCGCAGTAGGTTCGGCGTTCACCGGAATCTACGATCGCCCGGACTTGGGACGGCGCGACCTCCGAAGGCTGTCAGCAGTACTGGCCGGCACCACAGCTTATGAACTCGTGCTGGTGGACTGCCCACCGTCCCTCAACGGGTTGACGCGCATGGCGTGGAGCGCCAGTGACCGGGTGGTCCTTGTGGCTGAGCCCGGGCTGTTCTCCGTAGCCGGCACTGAACGCACCATGAGGGCCATTCAACTCTTCCGGCAGGAGTTCGCTCCCAACCTGGCTCCGGCCGGCATCGTTGCCAACCGGGTTCGTACAGGCTCCGCAGAACACACCTTCCGCCTGGCTGAAATGGAATCAATGTTCGGTGACTTGCTGCTGACTCCCCACATTCCGGAACAGGCAAATTGGCAGCAGATCCAGGGTGCAGCCCACTCTGTGCACCACTGGCCCGGGGATTCGGCCAAGAACTCCGCCAAGCTGTTCGATGCGCTCCTGGAGAGCCTCCTGGCGGGACAACCATCCCTGCGGGACCGCCGCCAGCGCTAGGTGATGCAGCCTCGCACAGGGGCTGGAGCAAACAGCAGAGCGGGAACCACAGCAAACCTGGTATCGACAAGGAAAGCCTCCTCCCCAAGGGGAAGAGGCTTTCTGTGGTTTAAGACCGGGTCGTGCGGTCCAGTCAATCAATGCGGCAGGGTTCAGCCAATGCGGCGGGCCACTCGCCGCTTGCTCAATTCGTCGTCGGGAAAGGACTGCTCCACGGCGTGTTCACTCGGAAGAGCGGCCAGGCTTCCCTCTACTTCCCGCCATACGCGTCCAACGGCTATGCCGAAGACGCCCTGTCCGCCTTGGACGAGGTCAATGACTTCGTCCGCAGAGGTACATTCATATACGCTCGCACCGTCGCTCATCAGGGTAATTTGCGCAAGGTCCTCAACACCCCTCTCGCGGAGGTGCTCCACAGCGGTTCGGATCTGCTGCAGGGACACACCTGTATCAAGGAGCCGCTTGACCACTTTGAGAACCAGGATGTCGCGGAATCCGTAGAGCCGCTGGGACCCGGATCCTGCCGCCCCGCGTACGGCCGGCTCCACCAGGCCCGTACGGGCCCAGTAATCGAGTTGGCGGTACGTGATGCCTGCGGCTTTGCATGCAGTGGGACCGCGGTAGCCCGCGTCCTCGTCCAGCACAGGAAGGTCCTCTGTGAAGAGTAAACCTTGGGCGCCGGATGCGGGCGCAGCAATGCCGGTCGAGGCCTGCTTCAGCTCGCCTGCTTCGCCTTTCGGACTCACGTGACCTCCTTGTTCTCAGTTCCCTTGGGGACGGTGCATACCCTGGCACAACGCTGAAATGCAGCAGTGTAATTCCCACAAGTCCGCACCTTCCAGTGTGACTTGCGCAGGCAGTGTATGCAACGGGAACTTGATATCTTCGACGTTAGGCCCGTCGGGGGCCGAGGTCAAAGACCTTGGCCCCAATTTCCGGTCGTGTCGAAACTTTCACCCTCAACTTTAGGCTTAAGGTCCCTCAGCCCTCGAAGTCTTCGGGTTCCACGTCGTCCAAAAACTCCCGGAAGCGGCGCATTTCGCGTTCTTCGTCCACGCTGGGATCCGGCTCGGAGTCTTCACCTTCGTCGTGTTCCGTGATCCGGACACCGGCTTCTTCCATCACGGCATCAGCGCACCAAATGCGGCACTTGGCCCGGAGCGCCAGCGCCAGCGCGTCCGAAGCCCGGGAACTGACCACGGTGCCGTCGTCGAACTGCAGTTGCCCGTAAAAGATGTTGTCCTCAACAGCAACGATGTTGACGCTGATGATGGAGTGCCCCAGCGATTCAACAACGTCCACCAAGAGGTCGTGCGTCATGGGCCGGGGCGGAACCACTCCCTGCTGGGCCAAAGCAATGGCGCTGGCCTCCGGGGTGCCGATCCAGATAGGTACATGCCGTTCGCCATTGAGTTCGCGAAGAAGCACCAAGGGCTGGTTGGACGGCAACTCTATGCGCACGCCTACGATTTCGACTTCGATCATCAGCTGTCCATCCGGGAGATGCGATCATGGACGAGCGCCCTGTGAAGGGTGAGGCAGAGCTCACTGATCTCGCGGGCAGCTTCTGCTGCGCGGGCTTGGGACGCGGCGTCGCGGCGGGACGTCAGAGGCGCTACGGCCCGTTCCACCAAACCGAACTCACGGTCTGCCGCGGCCTGGAATGGACGAAGGTGCCTCGGTTCGAGGCCGTGCCCTTCCAACTGCACGCAGGCCCGCGCCACTTGAAGGGCGTGCTCGTCGAACCGCCCGCCGACGTGGCTGATAAGCCCGAAGCTCAGCAGTGATTCAAGCAACGGCACGCTCGCTCCCGACTCAGAGCGCAACTGCTCCTCGGTCAGTGCCCTCGCCCGTCCTTGCCTCTCGGCAGCCATTCCGGCCGAAACAGCTTGGGGCGCCACTGTCACGCCGGGTGGCAGATTTTCCGGGCGCTCACCGCGATCAATGGCGTCCAGGTAGTCCTTAATGACTTTCAGCGGAAGGTACTGGTCGCGCTGCAGCGCGAGGACGAAACGGAGGCGCTCGACGTCACCGTCCGCATACTGCCGGTAGCCTGCAGCGGTCCGCTTGGGGTTGATGAGCCCCTTTTCCTCCAGGAACCGGATTTTGGACGCAGTCATGCCAGGGAAGTCGTCACTCAGCTGGGCAAGGACTTCCCCAATGTTCAGGACCTGCGGTCCTCGGCGGTCCGGCTGGGCGATAGCCACAGGCAGGTACCCCGTCAGACTTGGCCTGCTGCGCGGACAGGGCTCAGGTAGTAGGTCAACCGGAACTTGCCGATCTGCACCTCGTTGCCGCTCTTCAGGTGCACACGGTCAACGCGGTCGTGGTTGACATATGTTCCGTTGAGGCTGCCCATGTCCACCAGTTCGAAGCCCGATGCCGTGCGAAGGAACTGGACGTGCTTGCGGGACACCGTGACGTCATCCAGGAAGATGTCTGCGTCCGGGTGCCGGCCCGCAGTGGTGGTGTCCGCATCCAAAAGGAACCGCGCTCCGGCGTTGGGCCCGCTGTGGGCAATAAGCAAGGCCGAGTTGGGCGGTAGTGCTTCCACGGATGCGCGCTCTTCAGGGGCCAGCTTGGGGGCGATGCTTGGCTCGTCCCACGTTGGCGTGATGCTGATGGAGGTGGTCTCCGACGTAGGCTGTTCCTCCGCGCCGTTCCCGACATTGGCTTGATTCTGTTCGCCGCCAACCATGGAATTTCCTCCTCATCTGCCGGCAGTTCAAAAACCTGCCAGCCACTTCCGCATCCCGGTACCGCCGGGCAAATCGGTTGCTGGCCCGCCGTCGCGCTTTTCCCGCTAAGGAAATTCAGCCTGGCGGGCCAGATAACTTTAGCCTACCTGTTGTTCGTACTCTGATGCACTGAGCAGGGAATCCACTGCATCTGCTTCTGCGAGCTTGACCTCAATGAGCCACCCTTCACCGTAAGGATCCGAGTTAATCAGCGCAGGATCGGTGTCCAACGCGTCATTGCGATTAATGACCTCGCCGCTCACGGGAGCATAGATGTCGCTGACGCTCTTGGTGGACTCAACTTCCCCCACCACCTCATTGCCGGTGACTTTTGTCCCGGGCTCAGGCATCTGGGCGTAAACGACGTCGCCCAGGGCATCCTGCGCAAAGTCGGTAATACCAATCCGCACAACGCCTTCGGCATCGGGAGCGGTAACCCATTCGTGCTCCGCGGTATAGGAAAGATCTTCTGGAATATTGCTCACGGGTGGCCTTTCATCGGGACAATGACGAACCTCGACGGCGGCCTGTGCTGGTGGCCACCGCTGAAAGTATAGGCACATTTCCCTGCGCCCAAGGGGGTCTCTGCCATGATTGACCCATGACTGAACAAGCACAAGTACCAGCTCGGAAAAAGCGCAATTGGGGCGTCAAAATAATCCTGATACTGGTGGCATTGCTTGTCGCTGTAGCCGCCTACTTTATTCTGGGGGCCATTCTCCCCCGCTGGTGGTCCGATGTCATTGCCGGCCAGATCAAGCGGGATCTCGGAGCCAGTGTCCTGGTGGGCATGTTCTACGGTTTCGTCTTCACCTTCGTTCCCCTCCTTGTGGCCTGGCAAGCCACCCGCAAGGCAGTCGCCTGGCCGTGGAAGATCGTCATTCTCCTGGCGGCAGTTGCCATCGCCACCCCGAACCTCCTGACGGCCGGCATTGCCTTTGGAACCTCGGAATCAGCCCACGCAGGCCAGCGGACGCTGAGCGTGGACGCCGGCTTCTTTACAACCTGGACGGCCGTGTCTGCCATTGCGGCAGTCGTGGTCTTCATCGCCGTCACAGTCCTGTGGGCTCTTTGGCGCCGGCGGGGCAAACAAATGAAAGCGCTGAAGCAGGCGGAAAACCAGCGCGTCAAGGCGGCGAAAAGCGCAGCAGCGGAGACGCAGGGACCCACGCCAAGCGCCTAGGCCACCCCACAGAACACGAAGCCCGCCACGGAACAATCCGTGGCGGGCTTCTTTTGCCGATGGGACACCTCAGGCGACGGTAGCCCCGCGTGGCTCGCGTTCGCCGTCGGGCGTGGCAGCAATTGTTGCGGCTCCCCCGCGCTTTGCGGCAGCGGCAGCAATGACCATGACCAGCAGCGCAGCGACGGTAATGCCGGCACCGGCCCAAATGGGCGAGGTGTAGCCGAGGCCAGCGGTGATGGTCACGCCGCCCAGCCAAGCTCCGAGAGCGTTACCCAGGTTGAAGGCACCGATGTTTGCGCCGGACGCCAGCGTTGGGGCCGTGGAGGCAAAGTGCATCACGCGCATCTGGAGGCCGGGGACCGTCGCGAAGCCGAAACCACCCATGAGCGCCAGCGAAACCAGCGTTGCGATGCTGCTGGACGCGGTGAGGGCGAAGAAGACCAACACTGCGACGAGCCCGGCGAGGATGACGACGAGGGATTTGTCCAATGCTCTGTCGGCAGCCTTGCCGCCCAGGACGTTGCCAACGAACAAGCCGCCGCCGAAGAGCACCAGGAGCCAGGGTACGGCTCCGGAATTGAAGCCGGATACCTCAGTCAATGTAAAGGCGATGTAGGTAAAGGCGCCGAACATGCCACCGAAGCCGAGGATGGTCACAATGATGGAAAGCCAGACCTGGCCGGACCGGAAGGCTCCAAGCTCACTGCGCAGGCCCTTGGTCGGTTCGGTGCCGGCCTTGGGGACCATGAGCGCGATGCCCACCAAGGCGATCACGCCAATGATAGTGATCGCCCAGAACGTGGAGCGCCAGCCGAAGTTCTGGCCCAGCAGGGTTCCGAAAGGCACGCCCAGGACGTTCGCGGCGGTGAGGCCCGTGAACATGATGGCAATGGCACCGGCCTTCTTGTGCGCCGGAACCAGGCTGGCCGCCACTACCGAGCCGATGCCGAAGAAGGCACCGTGGCACAGTGCGGCGACAATGCGGCCTACGAGCATTGCCGTGTAGCTGTCCGCGATGGCGGACAGGAAGTTGCCCGCAATGAACAGGACGAGCAAGCCCACCAGAACAGGCTTCCGCGGAAGCCGGGTCACGGCCGCCGTGACCAGCAGTGCGCCAACCGTAACGCTCAGGGCATAGCCGGAGATGAACCAGCCGGCTGCAGCCTCGCTGACCTGGAAGTCGGCGGCAACCTCGGGCAAGAGACCCATGATCACGAATTCTGTCAGTCCGATGCCGAATCCGCCGAGGGCAAGGGCAATTAACCCTGCGGGCATGTGAAGCTCCTTATGTGGTGGCTCCCAGGGAAAGTGGAACTGCGCCTCCGGGAACCGTAGAATAATAGTTGCAGACGCTTTATATATAGTTGCACACGCTAGGTACTTGCGCAAGCAACTAGTTTCCGGCGTCCCGATCTACACGACATCAAGTCAGGAGCACAGCAAACATGGGCATCAAGGATGACGCCGTAGAAGTTCGGGCGCAGGGTTGGCGGACCCTTGCCGCCCTGCACGGAAGCATCGAAGGGGAACTGGAGAAGGCGCTCCAGGCCTCAAGTGACCTGTCGGTAGTGGAGTACACGGTGCTGGATGCCCTGAGCCGTCAGGACGGCTGGCATATGCGGATGCAGCAACTGGCCCGCGCCACGGCCCTGTCCAGCAGCGCTACCACCCGCCTGGTCAACCGCTTGGAGGACCGCGGCCTGCTCACGCGCATCCTGTGCGCCGACGACCGTCGCGGCATCTACACCGAGCTCACCAACAGCGGACAAGAACTCTTGGAGTCGGCCAAGCCGGTCCACGACGAGACGCTGGCCTCCGCCCTTGAGGCCGCCGCCTCCGTGCCGGAGCTTGAACCGTTGGTGCGGGCACTCGGCGCGCTGCAGAGGGTTTAGCCCTACCCCCGTCATCCTTCGCTTCACCCGACGCAACCCGACGCTGACGCAAGGTGAAGCGAAGGGCCGGAAACAAGAAAGGACCGGAATCCCGCGTTTCCGCGTGATTCCGGTCCTTCATTGTCGGGCTGACAGGATTTGAACCTGCGACCCCTTGACCCCCAGTCAAGTGCGCTACCAAGCTGCGCTACAGCCCGCTGGTTCCACCGTTCTCCGCCCAGGTTATCCTCCGAAGAGTCCCACCTAAGCAGTCCGGCCGAACCACCTCCAAAAGCTTACACGAAGTTGGAGGTCGGAGACGCCATCACAGCCAAACTCGGCTGTGATGCCCGTCTCACTTAGCGCTTCTTGCCACGCTTCTCGCGGACGCGCATGTTGACCTCGATGGGCGTACCCTCGAAGCCGAACGTTTCGCGGAGGCGACGCGTGATGAAGCGACGGTATCCGGGATCCAGGAACCCGGTGGTGAACAGCACAAACTTCGGCGGACGGCTGGAAGCCTGGGTGCCGAAGAGAATGCGGGGCTGCTTTCCACCACGGACCGGGTGCGGGTGCGCAGCGACGAGCTCGCCCAGGAACGCGTTGAGGCGACCCGTGGGGATGCGGCGGTCCCAGCTCTCCAGTGCGATGTCCAGGGCAGGAACCAGGCGGTCCTTGTGCCAGCCTGTCTTGGCGGAGATGTTGACGCGGGGCGCCCACTCAACGTGCGCCAGGTCCTGCTCGATTTCGCGCTCCAGGTAGCGGCGGCGTTCGTCGTCCAGCAGGTCCCACTTGTTGAAGGCGAGGACCAGTGCACGGCCGGATTCAATGGCCAGCTGGAGGATACGCACGTCCTGCTCACTGAGGACTTCATCGACGGCAAGAAGCACGACGGCGACCTCCGCCTTTTCGAGCGCGGCCTGCGTCCGCAGGGAAGCGTAGAAATCGGCGCCCTGGGCCATGTGCTGGCGGCGGCGGATACCTGCGGTGTCCACGAAGCGCCAGGTACGGTCGCCAAGTTCGATGAATTCGTCGACAGGGTCACGCGTGGTCCCGGCCAGCGGATCAACCACGACGCGCTCAGAGCCTGCAAGCTTGTTCAGCAGCGAGGACTTGCCAACATTCGGGCGTCCGATCAAGGCGATACGGCGCGGACCGCCGGAGCGCTCAACGCCTTCCACCAGGGAGAACTCGGGAAGGGTATCCATGACGTGGTCCAGGAGGTCGGCAACGCCACGTCCGTGCAGTGCCGATACCGGGTACGGTTCGCCGAAGCCCAAGCCCCACAGCGTTGCCGAGTCAGCTTCCTGTGCGAAGTCGTCCACTTTGTTGGCCACCATGATGACCGGCTTCTTGCTCTTGCGGAGCATCTTCATGACACCCTCGTCCGTGGCCGTGGCACCAACGGCGGAATCCACCACAAAGAGGACGGCGTCTGCAAGCTCAACGGCCATCTCGGCCTGCTCGGCTACGCGGGCGTGGATGCCCTTGGCATCGTGCTCCCATCCACCGGTATCAACCAAGGTGAAGTTGCGGCCATTCCAGCGCGCCGAGTACATGACGCGGTCGCGGGTAACGCCCGGGGTGTCCTCAACCACGGCTTCGCGGCGGCCCAGGATGCGGTTGACCAACGTGGATTTGCCCACGTTCGGGCGGCCGATGATGGCCAAGACGGGGTCCAGCTTGAGGGGACCTTCGTCGCCTTCGTCGCCGTATTCGCCGCTGAGAAGTGCGGCATCTTCGTCATCGAGCTCGTAGTCGTCCAGGCCGGCACGCAGGGTGGCCGCGCGGAGCTCGGCCTCGTCATCGTCCAGGGCAGCCAGGTTTTCAGCCACCTGGTCGGTGCCGGTGGGCGTGTATTCGTCGTCGCCGGCTCCGTGGAGGCCGGATTTTTGAGTCGTATCGCTCATTGCACTTTCCTTAGGGGTGGTCTGCCGGCGTCCCGGCTACTGCTGTATGGCGGTGCTGCGGAGTGGATTCTCCGGGCGCAGGATCCCGGGGAAGGCCCTGTCCTGTGGCACGGATGGCATCCTGGACGTGATCGGCCAGGGCTGCGCGGATTTCCGCAGCCGCCCTGTCCATTGAAACACGGCCCGGTTCACCCTTCCGGCGCTTCACCGTAAGAGGTTCACCGAAGCTCACGTGGAGCTTGCGGCGCGGTTTGGGGATATGGTCGCGGTGCTCGTCGCCCTGGCGGGTTCCGAGGATGGCCACCGGTATTACTGTTGCTCCGGAGTTAATGGCAAGCCAGGCAACCCCGTTGCTGATGCTTTCGGCTGCACCGCTCCCCCGCGTGCCTTCCGGAAGAATCCCGACGCAGCGGCCGTCGTCGAGCAGTTGCTTGCCGAGATGCAGGGCGGCGCGGTCCCCGGAACGGTCCACCGGAATCTGTCCGGAGCCCCGCAGGACTGAACCAAGGAAGCCCCTGAACATCTCTTTCTTGACGAGGATGTGCATAGGCCGCGGAGAGGCGCCGAACATCACAGGCCCATCGAGGAAGCTGATGTGGTTCGCGGCGAAAATCACCGGTCCGCCGGCGGGAACGTTGCTTTTACCCGCCACGACGGTCCGGTACATGACGTGGTCAAGGAACCACCCGACGGGGCGGCTCCACACTTTGGTCCACGGAGCGGGAAGCCCGTGTCCTTGTTCCTTAGTCGCCATAGATCACCTTGCTGACGATCGCCAGGGCGGTCTCCACTGTTTCCTCGAAGTCCAGGTCCGAGGAATCCAGCGTCACCACGCCATCAGCTGCCTGGGTGAAGTTCACCACCGTGGAGTCCTTGGCGTCACGCTGGATGACTTGGGCTGCCAGCTGCTCTTTGCTCTGGGTGCCACCCAACTGGATGCCCCGGCGCCGGAGCCGTGCTTCCTCGCTGGCGGTCAGGAGCATGCGGACCTCGGCATTGGGGACGACGACGGTGGTGATGTCGCGTCCCTCCACCACCATGCGGTGGTGGTGCTGGTCGATCAGCTCACGCTGGCGGCGGATGAGCTCCGTGCGGGCACCGAGCGTAGTGGCCACAGCGCTGACGGACGAGGAGATCAAGGGATCCCGGATTTCGTCCGTGACGTCTGTGCCATCCACTGCCACGTACTCCGCAGCAGTGGATGTGCTGATCTCCAACGGCATGGCTTTGGAAGCCTGCTCCACTGCTGCGCCGTCCTGGAGGTCAACGCCTGTCTTGAGGCAGTACCAGGTGAGGGCCCGGTACATCGCGCCCGTATCCAGGTAAGCCAGTTTCAAGCGCCGGGCAACTTCCTTGCTGACGCTGGATTTGCCCGATCCGGAAGGACCGTCGATGGCAATGACCAACGGCTTGCCCGGACGGGCTACCGTTTCCGGTCCAAAAAATTCACGCGTCATTACTGGAGTACCCGCCATCCACGGTCAGTCAAAGCTTCAACAAGGAGGTCATGCTTGCTGGGAAGCACGGAAAGCTCCACCATGCCCACGTTTTGTCCCGACGAATGGTCGAGCCGGAGGTCCTCGAGGTTCACGCCAATCTCGCCGATCTCCGTGAGAAGGTGGGCAATCTGGCCCGGTTTGTCGTCCACCAGGATGGTGAGCCACGAGTAGGCCTGCGGAGGTCCGCCGTGTTTACCGGGAATCCTCGCCTGCCCTGCATTGCCCTCACTGATCAGTTGCGCAAGGTCCAGCCGAGCGCCGGGCGCCAACGGCTCTTCAAGAGTTCCGATCAAGCGGTTCAGGTCCTCGCGGACACCGTGCAGGATGGAAACCACCTTTTCCGCGTTGCCTCCCAGGATCTGCACCCAAAGGGTGGGATCGCTGGCGGCGATGCGGGTGGTGTCCCGGAGCCCGTTGCCAGCCAAGGAAAGGGCATGCAGGGGCGTACCTTGCAGCCGGCTGGCCAACAGGGAAGACATGATCTGGGGCAAATGCGATACCAGTGCCACAGCTTCATCGTGTTCGTCTGCCGTGAATTGGGAGACGATTCCCCCAAGATCCCCGGCCAACGACCGGGCAGCCTGAAGCGCCGCATCCGAGGTTTCCTCTGACGGGCAAACAACCCACGGCATGGAGGTGAAAAGCTCTCCCCGGGCAGCCACCGGGCCTGACTTCTCACGCCCGGCCATAGGATGCGTCCCCACATAGCGGGACAGGTCCACGCCACGCTCACGCAGCTGCGCCTGAATGGTCGCTTTCACGCTCGCGATGTCAACCACGACGGCGGACGGGTAGTCCGCCAAAGCCTTCTGCACGACGTCGGCGGTAACGTCCGGCGGAGCCGCGACAACAACCAGCTGGGGTTCTTCACCCAACTCGCCCAACGGCCGTCCCGCTCCGATATCCACCGCGACCGCCTGATTGGTGGGCGAAGGATCGGAAAGGAAGACCGGAACTCCGCGTCCGCGCAGGCCGAGGCCAATGCTGGCCCCCAGCAAGCCTGTACCGAGAACGACGACCGGGCCATCGAGATGGCCCCGGCCGTGCGTACCGAATGCCGACATGCCCTAGAGCCCTACAGATGCCAGGAGGTGTCCGACTTCCTGCCTGCCTAGGTTGCGGATGCTGCCCTGGCGCTGGTCACCCAAGCCGATGGGGCCGACCTTCACGCGGACAAGACGTTCCACCGGGAACCCGACGGCGTCAAACATACGGCGCACGATGCGGTTCTTGCCTGAGTGGAGCACAACCTCGATGAGGACGTGGCCCGGGGTGGAGTCCACCAACCGGAACGAGTCAACTGCGGCAACGCCGTCTTCGAGCTCGACGCCGTTCTTCAGCTTCGCGCCCACGCCCTGCGGGAACGGGCCGCGCACCTGGACGAGGTACGTCTTGGGTACCTCATAGGAAGGGTGCGTCAAGCGGTTGGCGAGTTCGCCGTCGTTCGTCAGCAGCAGCAGCCCCTCAGTGGCGACATCGAGACGGCCAACGTGGAACAGGCGTTCGCCCTTGTTCTTGTTGTTCTTCAGGAAGTCGCTGATGCAGGGACGGCCTTCGGGGTCCTCCATGGTGGAGACGACGCCCTTGGGCTTGTTGAAGACCATGTAGACGAGGGTTTCGTCGAGCTGGATCCGGATGCCATCGACGTGGATCACGGCAGCCGTGGGGTCCACGCGCATACCAAGCTCGGTGGTCACTACGCCATCAACCTCGACGCGTCCCTCGAGGATCATTTCCTCACAGACGCGGCGTGAAGCCACGCCGGCTTGAGCCATGACCTTCTGCAGGCGTACGCCGTCAACATCGTGAAGGTCCGACTGCGGGACTTCCTGGCGCGGTCCGCGGTTGCGGCCTGGCTTGCGGATGGGACCCAGGTTCTGGCCGAATCGTTCGCTGCCGAATGCCTTGGAGCCGTACTGCCTGGCGGGCTTGGCCTTGGGCTTCAGTGCGCCCGGCGTACCGGGTGCCTTGCCAAAGCCGGGCTTGTTGGAGCCGGGCTTGCGGAAGGGCTTCGCGGGCCTGGAGGCCTGGCCCCGGTCAAAGTCGCCCGCAGTTGTGGGGTTGTCAGGATCGAAAGGTGCCGCTTCGCGCGGCTTCGGAGCCTTGAAGGGTCGGCCTTCGCCCTGGGTGAAGTTGCGCTTTCCAGCGCCGGCGCTGCCGCCGCGGCCTGAGAAGCCGCCGGCGTTGGTGCGGCCCGTGCCGCCCTTGGCCTCATTGCGTCCAGAACTGTTGCGTCCCGAACTGTTACGTGGTGAACTCTGGCGTCCCGCCTGTGTCATGACCCGTCCTTGTGTAGTAATGGCCGGCTTTCCGTGCTGCAATCAACACTAGCCAGCCGGGCAGACATCGTCTGCCCCTTGTCGCTGTGCACCCTGAAGGTGCCGTGAATCCATCTGAAGTTTTCCTGCGGTGCCGGGCGTAGCCTGTGGCTACATCCGGCTGGCGTCGTAGTACTCGTCAATTCCTTCCAAACCTGGAAGGTGTGGCGAAAGCTGTGGCAGTTCAGCCACTGAGCCAATACCCATTCGCTCCAGGAAATACGAGGTTGTCCGGTAAAGGACAGCCCCGGATTCGGGATCGTTTCCGGAATCCTCGATCAAACCCCGTTGGGTGAGTGTCCGGACTACCGAATCGACGTTGACGCCGCGAATGGCAGATACCCGGGCCCTGGAGACCGGTTGCCGGTAAGCTATGACCGCCAGGGTCTCAAGCGCTGCTTGAGTGAGCCTGGTGGTCTGCCCTTCGAGAACGAACCTTCCCACGATGTCGGCAAAATCCGACCGTGAATAGATGCGCCACCCGCCGGCGACATTCCGCAATTCAAAACCCCGGGGTGCAGTGCTGGCATCGGCATAGCCGACAGCATCCACGTCCGGGGCTTTAACAGTATAGCCGCTATACTCCCGTTGCAGGTCATGCAGCAAATCCTCGACGACGGAGACCGTCACGTTGAGTCCGGCGGCCAACTCTTCCGACGTAGCAGGCTCGTCGATGACCATGAGCACTGCCTCCAAGGCTGCCCGTGCACCACCTGGCAGCGCTTCCAGGTCAGCCAGCCCCTCCTGGGCCGTTTCCTGCTCATTCACTGCTGTTCTCCCCGTTTTCCGGCCCCACGCCAGTCTCATACTCTTCGCTCAAGCGGGAACTGTCCCACCCGGCGTCGTCGCCCGTCCACCGAACCGTCAACTCCGCCAAGGGTGCGGGCTGTTCGAAAGCCACCACGCGGTCCCGGAACATTTCCAACAACGCAAGGAAGCGTGCCACGACCACCAGGGTGGTTTCTGCGTCGGCTATCAGCGCCTGGAAGGACAAGGGCGCGCCCAGCTTCAGGCGGTGGCCCATGATCCCGGCCTGTTCCTTGACGCTCACCGGCGGAGCGTGAAGATGGTCCAGGCCCACCTCGGCGGGAGCCGAATCCTTGGGTTTCAGCGCCTTGGCAGCAAGTTCCGCGAACTGTTCCGGGGTATGGCGCCATACGAGTTCGGGCAGCAGGGCGGCGAAATGGCTTTCCAGAGCAACCTGGCGCGGATAACGACGCGCTTCCTGTTCCAGCGTTTCACCCAGGATCCCGGCTATCTGCTTGAAAGCCTTGTACTGCAGGAGGCGGGCGAACAGGAGATCCCTCGCCTCAAGGAGCGCAATATCCTCTGCGTCCTCCACCTCACCGGCCGGCAGGAGGCGCGCGGCCTTGAGATCCAGCAGAGTGGCGGCGATGACCAGGAACTCGCTGGCTTCGTCCAGCGCCCAGTCCTCCCCCAGCTCCTGGAGCCGGCGGATGTACTTGATGAACTCATCGGTGACGGTGGCCAAGGCCACTTCGGTGATATCCATCTTGTGCTTGGAGATCAGGCCAAGCAGGAGATCGAACGGGCCCGTGAAGTTGGCCAGCCGTACCTCAAAACCGGGTTTGCGGGCTTCGGCGGTACCGGCGTCGGGCGCTTCCGCAGCAGCGGAAGCGCCAGCTTCCATGGCCGGAGCGAGAGACGGTCCCACGGTCGGCTAGGGCGCGCCGCCGCGCGAGATCAATTCCTTGGCAAGCCGGCGGTAGGCGTCGGCGCCAATGTGGTTGCCCGCATAACTGGTGATGGGCTCGGCCGCGACCGTTGCATCCGCGAACTTGATGGAGCGCTTGATGACGGTCTCGAACACCTTGTCACCGAAGGCCTCCACGAGACGTGAAATCACTTCGCGGCTGTGCAGGGTACGGGCGTCGTACATGGTGGCCAGGACACCGTCCACCTGCAGCCTCGGGTTGAGGCGGTCCTGGACCTTTTCGATGGTTTCCACCAGGAGGGCCACTGCCCGCAAGGCGAAGAACTCACAGATCAGCGGAATAATGACTCCGTGCGCTGCCGTCAGTGCATTGACGGTCAGCAGCCCCAGGGACGGCTGGCAGTCGATCAGGACGACGTCGTAATCGTCCTCGACGCTCTTGAGCGCGCGGTCCAATACCTGCTCGCGTGCCACCTCGTTGACGAGTTGGACTTCTGCGGCGGAGAGGTCGATGTTGGCGGGAAGAAGGTCAACACCCTCGACGCCGGTCTGCTGGATGGCATCCCGGATACTCACTTTGCGGTCCATCAGGACGTTGTACACAGTGAGGTCTAGCTCGTGCGGATTGGCACCCAGACCCGCGGAAAGCGCGCCCTGGGGATCAAAGTCCACCAGCAGGACACGCCGGCCGTATTCGGCGAGCGCAGCAGCGAGATTGATGGTGGAGGTGGTTTTACCCACGCCACCTTTCTGGTTGACCATGGCGATAACTCTCGCCGGGCCGTGGGAAGCAAGGGGAGCAGGTTCCGGAAATTCGCGGTAAGGGCGGCCTGTTGGCCCCATGATGGCGTCTTCCAGATCGAGCTCGGTGCCTCCCAGCGTAGCTGTTCCTCGTTCGATGCTCACGTATCTAACCACTCTTTCGACGACGATCTTCCCTGCCGCTGGCCCCCAGCTACAGCGCTACTACCCACCTAGGCTACAGCGCCCGACACGGTTATTTGGGGAACTTGACTTTGTCCTGCTCGTGAGCCTTGACCCTCTAGCTGAGGTAGAAGGTTGCCTTCATTGCCGCAGTTTGGCGGCCACATGCGGAAGGCCGGCACCTGGAGAGGTGCCGGCCTTCGTAAATGATGCGATGCGCTGATCCCTGCCAGGGTTAGACGGTTGCCTTTTCGCGGGTTTCAGCTTCAGGAGCGGCCTCTTCTTCGCCGCCATGGGCGATCATGGTCTGCTCATCGAAGGGTTCGCTGCCGGAGAGGACACGCTCCACCTGTCCATTGTCGATTTCCTTCACCCAGGTTCCGATCAGGACCGTGGCTACTGCATTGCCGGTGAAGTTGGTCAAGGCGCGGGCCTCGGACATGAAGCGGTCGATTCCTACGATCATGCCCACGCCGCCGAGCAGCTCCGGCTTGTGTGCCTGAAGACCTGCGGCAAGGGTTGCAAGTCCCGCTCCCGTGACACCGGCGGCACCCTTTGAAGCGATGATCATGAAGACCAACAAGGAGACCTGGGCGCCGAGGTCCAGCGGGGTGCCCATGGCGTTGGCGACGAAGAGCGAAGCCATGGTCAGGTAGATCGCCGTGCCGTCAAGGTTGAAGGAGTAGCCCGTGGGAACGGTGACGCCAACTACCGGCTTGGAGACACCCAGGTGCTCCATCTTGGCGATCAGGCGGGGCAGCGCTGCTTCGGAGGAGGAAGTGGAGAAGATCAGGAGGTACTCACGGGCCAGGTACTTCATGAGCTTGAAGATGTTGACGCCGGCCACTGCACGGAGCAGGGTTCCGAGGATCACCACGATGAACAGTGCGCAGGTGACATAGAAGGCCAGCATCAGCGTGAACATGCTGAGGATTGCCTGGGCGCCTGTGGCACCAACGACGGCGGCAATGGCACCGAACGCGCCTACCGGCGCCAGCCACATGATCATAATGAGGATGCGGAAGACGAGGCGCTGACCGTGGCCGATTGCGGCGAGGATAGGGGCTCCCTGCTTGCCCATTTTCTGCAAGGCGAAACCGACCAGGATCGCGGCAAGCAGTGTGGGCAGGACCGGGATATCACCGGGGATGATGCCCAGAAGGAAGTCAACAGTGCTGTTGGTGTCCGCCTTCTTGGTGGGATCGTACGGGGTCAGCTTGAGTCCCTCACCCGGGTGGATGAGGTTGCCCACCACGAGGCCGATGGCCAGGGCAAAGGTTGACATGGCCACGAAGTAGCCGAGGGCAAGGCCACCCACCTTGCCAACAGTGGCAGCCTTGGCGATGGAGCCGATGCCCAGGACGATGGTGCAGAAAATGACCGGCGCGATCATCATCTTGATGAGCTTGATGAAGCCATCGCCGAGTGGCTTGAGTGACTTGCCGACTTCGGGGAACATCAAGCCGACCACGGCGCCGAGTACTACGGCAAGGATGACCGCGATGTACAAGTAATGCGACTTGTCGAGCCCCTTGCGTCCAGCTTTGGCAGCTACTGCCGACTCTCCTCGTTGAGAGGTCATGGGATTCTCCTTTGGATACTGTGTAAGGCGCTGCGGTCCTGCACTGATGTCCAATCCGCTGCCCTTGTGTGATATCCATCATTGAGCCGTTGGTGACACACATCACCGTTGCGGTCATATTGGTCATGGAGGTCCACGTGTTTCACAGCTGGAGCATCGCCCGCAGGTTGTTTGTGGCAAACCTCCTGTTCGTCCTGGTCCTGACGGCGGTGTTTGGAGCCTTTTCCGTGGTGGAAGCCCGGGACAGGGCCTACGACAACGCCGGGGGTCGAATGCTCGCCGTGGCGACATCCATTGCCGACAACCCGTTGGTCCTGGACGCGGCTTCAGCTGCGGAGCCCTCTGCTACGCTGCAGCCCTACGCGCTGGACGTCATGGACGATGCGGATGCCGATTTCATCACCATCATGGCTCCGGACAGGACGCGCTGGACGCACCCGAGGGTCGAAGAACTCGGCAAGCCCTACATCGGAACCATTGAGCCCGCGCTGCGGGGCGAGACGTTCACGGAGGTCACGGCAGGCACCTTGGGTCCGTCGGTTCGAACCATCGCACCGGTCAAAGCTGCCGACGGAACCGTCAAAGCCCTGGTGGCAGCGGGAGTTACCGTCCGGACGGTAGATACGGATGTGGCCGAGCGCCTGGGGGTGATCGGAGGCATAGCACTGGTGGTGTTGAGCTTTGGCTCCGTCGCTTCGTGGCTCCTTGGGAGGTATCTGAGATCGGTAACGCGGGGCTGGGGACCGGAACAGCTCGCTCAGCTGTTTGCCTACTACGAGTCGGTCCTGCACTCCGTACGCGAGGGTGTGATCCTGATCGATAACCACGGCAAGGCAGTCATGTATAACGACCAAGCCGCCGAGTTGCTGGGCCTGCAGCCTTCGGACGCCGACCGTTCCCCTGTCGATGCCCCGAAACTCGCTGATCTCCCCTTCGACGGCAGCCTGCGGGCGCTGTTCGAATCCGGCAGGCCAGCACACGACGAGATTCACCTGACCGGTTCCCGGATCCTGGTAGTGAACCAGGCCCCCGCAGTAGGGCCGGTGCCTGAGCGCAGCCGACAGAAACCCGCGGTCTACGGCACAGTGGCCACCATCCGCGACCGTACCGAGATCGAATCTCTGGGCACGGAACTCCAGACCATGAAAACCCTCTCGGATGCGCTGCGCGCGCAGACACATGAACACGCAAACCGGCTCCACATGATCGTCTCCCTGCTGGAACTTGGCCGCACACCCCAGGCTTTGGACTTTGCCACCAAGGACCTTGAACTCAGCCAGCAACTCACCGACGACATGGTGGCGTCGGTGGATGAGCCCGTCATGAGCGCCTTGGTGATGGGCAAGGCGGCAGAAGCCCACGAACGCGGGGTGGAGTTGGAGGTCCGGACGTCAGGGAGTTCCGGTGTCCGTGGCCTGGAGATCCAGGACCTGGTGACGATCCTCGGAAACCTGCTGGACAATGCCATTGATGCCGCGGCTGCCGGTGACTTCCCACGGAAGGTGGAGCTGGACGTGGAAGCCGGACCTGCCGCCGTCGAATTCACGGTCCGGGACTCCGGGAGCGGCATCAATCCGGAGTCCATTGACGACGTACTGCAGTACGGCTTCAGCACGAAGTCTCCGGACAAAAACCCGCGCGGCTCCCACGGGCGCGGCGTTGGCCTGGCACTGGTGCGCCAGGCCGTGGATCGGCTCAACGGTACGATGACCATCAGCAATCCCGGCGGAGCACAATTCCATGTAGTGCTGCCCGCGTCGGTTCCTGAGGAAGAGAAGGCATGACAGACATCCGTGTCCTGGTAGTGGAGGATGAGCCCATAGCTTCGGACGCCCACTCCGTCTATGTCGGCCGCCTGGACGGGTTTTCGCTGGTGGGCACTGCCCCTGACGGCCAGTCGGCACTGCGCATCCTTGGGGAGTTCGCTGCATCGGGGGCCCCCGTTGACTTGGTCCTGCTGGACATGAATCTGCCTGACCTTCACGGGCTCGACGTGGCCCGGCGCATGAGGTCCGCGGGAGTTTTTGCCGACATCATTGCCATCACCGCTGTCCGGGAACTGAACATCGTGCGCAGCGCCGTGTCCATCGGCGTCGTGCAGTACCTCATTAAGCCCTTCACGTATGCAACATTCGCGGACAAGCTCGGCAGCTACCGAACGTTCCGTGAGCAGCTGGCCGGTTCATTGTCCGGAATCTCCAAGGCGGGAGCCTCCCAAAGCGATGTGGACCAGGCCTTTGCCAGTCTCCGCGCTCCGACGGAACTACCGCTGCCGAAGGGCCTTTCGGGATCCACTCTGGAAGCGGTGAAAGACCTGATGCGGGCGCGGCAGGAAGCGGTCTCCGCGAGCGAAGTCATGGACGCCCTGGGCATGTCCCGCGTCACCGCACGCCGGTATCTGGAATATTTGGCCGACGCCGGGACAGTCACCAGGGCGCCCCGGTACGGCACCCCTGGGCGCCCTGAGAACGAGTACGGCTGGAATCGCGGATAGGCATCTGTATACACAGAAAGCGTTTTTGGCCGTATTGCTCGCCTCAGAGGCCATTGGTGTATACACTGGGGGCATGCGCGCCAGTGATCGGGCTTACAACGCCCTCCGTGAAGACATTATTGAATGGCGTCTTCGGCCGGGCACCGTCCTCGCGGAAGTAGAGCAGTCCGAACGCCTCGGAGTGTCGCGCACGCCGGTCCGTGAGGCGCTGAGCCGGCTCACCGCGGAAGGATTGACGACGGCGGCAGGAGGCCGCGGCGTCGTCGTCACCGATATTTCGCTTGAGAGCATCGACGAACTGTTCGAACTGCGCGAAACCCTCGAAGTGAAGGCCGCCGCGCTGGCGGCCCAGCGTGGAGAGCCCGGTGTCTTCGCCGAGCTGCACACCCAGCTGCTACTGGCCCCAGAACTGCTCCGCGACGACGATCCCGCACGCCATGAGTACTACGCCTTGGTGGGTCGCCTGGATGAGGCAATTGATACCGCGATCTCCAACTCCTACCTTGCCCAGGCGATGCGCAGCTTGCGCGTCCACTTGGTCCGCGTCCGCCGCCTGGCAGCCGACGACACTGCCAGGCTCCACGCGGCAGCCGCGGAACATGCCGCGATCGCCGAGGCCATCGCCGCCGGCAAACCACGGCTGGCCGAGGCCGCCACCACAGTCCACTTGCACCGCAGCCTCACCCACGTTAAAGCCACCCACACCACTGCCCTGAAACACCCTGCCTAGAAGGAGCACCATGGTCAAGAACCATCACGTCCGCGTGTACAAGAGCGAAGAGAACCTCCCCCGCGAGGAGCAGCTGGCGCATAAGATCGCCGTGGTCGCCGCTGATCCCGTCGAGGTCACCCCCGAGGTCACCGACATGGTGATCAACCGAATCATCGACAACGCCTCGGTGGCTATTGCCTCGCTGAACCGGGCACCGATCGTCGCAGCCCGCGCGCAGGCATTGACCCATTCCCCTTCTGCCAACGGCAAGGGCGCCGCAGTGTTCGGCATCAGCGAGCAGGTCTCCCCCGAGTGGGCGGCATGGGCCAACGGTGTGGCCGTCCGCGAACTTGATTACCACGACACGTTCCTGGCAGCGGACTACTCCCACCCCGGAGATAACATCCCCCCGATCCTCGCCGTCGCCCAGCACGTGGGCTCCAACGGTGCAGACCTTGTCCGTGCCATCGCCACCGGGTACGAGATCCAGGTGAACCTGGTCAAGGCCATCTGCCTGCACAAGCACAAGATCGACCATGTGGCCCACCTCGGCCCCTCCGCCGCCGCGGGAATCGGCACGTTGCTGGGATTGGATGTTGAGACGATCTTCCAGTCCGTGGGCCAAGCCCTCCACACCACCACCGCCACACGGCAGTCCCGCAAGGGCGAAATCTCCACCTGGAAAGCACACGCCCCGGCCTTCGCAGGCAAAATGGCCGTCGAAGCCGTGGACCGTTCCATGCGCGGACAGACCTCGCCCGTGCCGATCTATGAAGGCGAAGACGGCGTGATCGCCTGGATGCTGGATGGCCCGGACGCCTCCTACGAGGTTCCGTTGCCGCTCCCGGGTGAAGCCAAGCGCGCGATCCTGGACACCTACACCAAGGAGCACTCCGCCGAATACCAGGCCCAGGCGTGGATCGACCTCGCCCGCAAGCTCAACCGTGAGCACCCGGAAACCACGGACCCTGCCAACGTGGAATCCGTGCTGATCAAGACCAGCCACCACACGCACTACGTGATCGGCTCCGGGGCGAACGATCCCCAGAAGTACTCCCCGACCGCGTCCCGGGAGACCCTTGACCACTCCATCCCGTACATCTTCACGGTCGCGTTGCAGGACGGCGCGTGGCACCACGTGGACTCCTACGCCCCCGAACGCGCAGCTCGCCCGGACACCGTGGAACTCTGGCACAAAGTCACCACCGTCGAGGACCCGGAATGGACCCGCCGCTACCACTCCCTGGACATCGCAGAGAAAGCCTTCGGCGGCACTGTTGTCATCACACTCACGGATGGGTCGGTTGTCACGGACGAGATCGCCGTGGCCGACGCCCACCCGCTCGGCGCCCGGCCGTTCGCCCGCGAGCAATACGTCAACAAGTTCCGCACCCTCGCTGCAGGACTCGTGGAGGAAGCCGAAATCGAGAGGTTCCTCGCCGCCGTCGAACGCGTCACCGAACTGGCCGAAGGCGAACTGGACCAGCTGAACATCACCGCAGCCCCCGGCGTGATCAACCTCGAAGCAGCTCCGAAGGGACTGTTCTAAATGCTGTACTCCAAAGTCACTCCCGAACAAAAGCGGGTGAAGCTGCGGGAATTGCTGGCCTCCGGGACCGTTCAGCAGTTCCCGGGCGCCTTCAACCCGCTCTCGGCCCGGCTCATCGAGGAGAAAGGCTTCGCCGGCGTCTACATCTCCGGCGCGGTCCTGGCCAACGACCTCGGCCTGCCGGACATCGGCCTCACCACCCTGACCGAGGTAGCCACCCGGGCCGGGCAGATCGCCCGCATGACCGACCTACCCTCCCTGGTGGACGCGGACACCGGCTTCGGTGAACCCATGAACGTGGCCCGCACCATCCAGGAACTCGAGAACGCGGGCCTGGCCGGTTGCCACATTGAGGACCAGTTCAACCCGAAACGCTGCGGACACCTGGACGGCAAGAACGTCGTCGACATCGACACCGCCACCAAACGCATCCGCGCCGCAGCAGACGCCCGACGCGACCCGAACTTCCTCATCATGGCCCGCACGGACATCCGCGCAGTCGAGGGAATCCAGGCCGCTCAGGACCGTGCCAAAGCCCTCGTAGACGCCGGCGCTGATGCGATCTTCCCCGAAGCCATGCGTGATTTGAGCGAGTTCCAGGCCATCCGCGACGCCGTCGACGTGCCGATCCTGGCCAACATGACCGAGTTCGGCAAAAGCGAGCTCTTCACCGTCGACCAACTCCAAGGAGTCGGGGTGAACATGGTCATTTACCCGGTCACGCTGCTCCGCATTGCCATGGGCGCTGCAGAGCGTACTCTGGAATCGATCAGGGCTGCGGGGACCCAAGAGGCGGACGTGGAAAACATGCTCACGCGTGCACGCCTCTACGAACTCGTCGACTACGAGGCATACAACCAATTCGATACCGGCGTTTTTAACTTCCAGGTTCCTGGCGTCCGCTAGGTACCGGATTCATCAAGGGGAAAGCAGGCACTCCGGACTCACCGGTGCGCCTGCATTATGAACGAAGGAGAGCAGCATGGCAGCTGTTGACATCAAAAAAGGCCTTGCCGGAGTCGTGGTGGACTACACCGCCGTCTCGAAGGTCAACCCGGACACCAACTCGCTGCTCTACCGCGGGTATCCGGTCCAGGAACTGGCCGCCAAATGCAGCTTCGAAGAGGTCGCCTACCTGCTGTGGAACGGCGAACTGCCGGGCGCCGCAGAGCTGGCTGAATTTACTGCCCGGGAACGCGCCGGCCGCGCTTTGGACCCCGTGGTCAAACAGGTCATCGACACCCTGCCCACCACCGCCCACCCCATGGATGTGTGCCGCACGGCAGCATCCGTGCTCGGCGCCCGGCATGAACTGGCTGAAGATTCTTCACCGGAAGCAAACATGAAGAAGGCAATAGACCTCTGGGCTGCCATGCCTTCCGTCGTGGCCTACGACCAGCGCCGCCGCCGCGGCCAGGAACCCGTGGAACCGCGGGAGGACCTGGACTATTCGGCCAACTTCCTGTGGATGACGTTCGGCGAAGAACAGGTGCCCGAGGTGGTGGAGGCGTTCAACGTCTCCATGATCCTGTATGCAGAGCACTCCTTCAACGCCTCCACCTTCACCGCCCGTGTGGTCACCTCCACGCTCGCTGACCTGCACTCAGCGGTGACCGCCGCGATCGGCGCCCTCAAGGGTCCGTTGCACGGTGGCGCCAACGAGGCCGTCATGCACACCTTCGACGAAATCGGCATCCGCAGCGAAGAGTCCCTCGAGGAAGCCGCCACCCGTGCCCGGGCCTGGATGGAAGACGCCCTGGCACAGAAGAAGAAAGTCATGGGCTTCGGCCACCGCGTCTACAAGCACGGCGACTCCCGTGTACCCACCATGAAGGCCGCCCTGGACAAGATGATCGCCCACTACGGGCGCCCGGAACTCCTTGGGCTGTACAACGGCTTGGAACAGGCCATGGACGAGGCCAAGGCCATCAAGCCCAACCTCGACTACCCGGCCGGCCCCACCTACCACCTGATGGGCTTCGACACCCAGACGTTCACCCCGCTGTTCGTCGCCAGCCGCATCACCGGCTGGACCGCCCACATCATGGAACAGGTAGCCTCCAACTCCCTCATCCGTCCCCTGAGCGAATACAACGGGCCGGAAGAGCGGCACGTGCCCTAACGTTTCCGGTTAGTCGAAGAGACGTACGACGCCGGGCCGGTCACCGAAAGGCGACCGGCCCGGCGTCGTTCTTTCCACGTTTTTGCTACGGCTGGTCCACCCAATCAGTGGTGTGGACGTCAGCTACATTTTCGTTATCTGCTGCCAAGGCCACCCGCACCGCAATGCGCTGGCCGGAAATCATGGTCGGCAGCCAGTGTTCGGCGTCGGCCCACATCCGGTCCACGGGGAGTTGCATCACCGGGAACCATGCCGGGGCGATCTCGTCGCTTTCCGAAGGTTCCCCCTCCCACGTGCGGGTCAGGAACACAGTGGTGGCCATGTTCCACTCCGGCCTCGCCGGAAACACAAAGTCAACAGTGCCCGCCGGAACCAGGTCCTGCGCGGCAACCACTACATTGATTTCCTCCATGACCTCCCGGCATGCTGCCTGGGAGGCGGTCTCACCCGGCTCCACGTGCCCGCCCACTCCCACTACCTTGCCCCTGCCGAAGCCAGTCTTCTTGGTGCCGAGGAGGACGTGCTCGCCGTCCGCACCGTCGCGGAGGAGGAAGCACAAAGTCACATGGGCTGCAGTCATGCTGCCTACCTTAACCTGATCTCCCCCGCCAGTGCTGCCATTGCTACAGTGAGCCCATGACTGAAGGTGGGGGTAACCGGCCAGCCAATGTGGCCGCCGTTGACGACGCTGCAGATCCTCCGTCCGTCGAGGAAAGTGCGGCTGCCGAAACAGCCACAAAAGCCACGCCCGAACGGGACCTATGGCTACCCCGTTGGCTGGTGGCCCGCCCCCTCTATGCAGGGTGGGCCTGGACTGTGCTGTGGGCCGGGCTTATTGTTTTGGACGAACTGGTGGACCTGGCCGGATGGACCTGGTACCTCCTGGTCCTCGTTGCGGCACTGCCCACGTTGATCTCCACGCTGGTGGTCCTGCATGCCACGCCCCGCAGTCACCTCAGAGCAGTGGATGCAACAGTGCTGGGTCACTTTTTTGTACGGTTCCTGGCGCTTGTGGCGGCGTTCATGGTCTGGGCCGCCTCGGTGGTGATGAGCGCTTCCATCTCCACCACCGTCCAAACCGTGATCGGCGATTCCGAAAAGGAAGTTACGGCGTTGGGCTTCAACCTCATGCTCGCTGCCGTTCCGCTGGTGCTCTCCGTCCTCTGGATGGCCTTCATTGTGCGCTGTGCATGGTTCCTTCGACGGTTGCGCGGCTGGCGGCAGGTGCCGGTGAAGACCCGGGTTCCCAAGAAGTTCCTCAAGGGACGGCCCCGGCTCAAGCGCGTAGTCGTGGGCCTGGCACATCCGGGGCTCCTGCTGGTGGCCGGCCTGGGGACGTCGCTGTTGGCGTTGTTCGTGGACGCCGTGGAGTTGACGCTGAACGTACTCGGGTAGTTCGCCGAACGCGCTCTTGGCCCAGCGCCCTCTTAGCCCAGCGCCCTCTTAGCCCAGCGCCCTAGGGTGCGCCGCCGCATAGACCTCGCGCAAGGTCTCTGCGGTAACCAAGGTGTAAACCTGGGTGGTGGTCACCGAGGCATGCCCCAACAGCTCCTGCACCACCCTGACGTCGGCTCCGCCTTCCAGCAGATGGGTGGCGAAGGAGTGGCGGAGTGTATGCGGCGAGACGTCCTTGGTGATGTTGGCTTTCTCAGCCGCCGCTTTGAGGATGGTCCAGGCGCTCTGCCTGCTGATCCGGCCCCCGCGGGCGTTGAGGAACAGCGCCGGCGTTCCTTTTCCTTTGGATGCCAGCAGCGGCCTGCCCCGGACAACATAAGCTCCGACGGCGCGGGCTCCGTAGGAGCCGAGGGGCACCAACCGCTCTTTGGAGCCCTTGCCGAACAACCTGACGATCGCAGGATCGCCACCGGTGTCTTCGAGGGAGATATCATCCACGTCCAACCCGACTGCTTCGCTGATGCGGGCACCGGTGGAGTACAGGAATTCAAGGAGAGCACGGTCTCTGAGCCCTGTGGGCGAATCGGCTCCCGCAGCTTCCAGGATCCGCGTGACCTCGCCGACGCTGATGGCCTTGGGAAGCCGTTTGCCCGGCATGGGCGGGTGGACATCGCTGGCGGGGTCCGCCGTCGTGGTTCCTTCAAGTGCCCAGAATTTGTGAAGTCCGCGGACGGCCACCACCGTTCGCGCAGCCGAGCGGACACCCAACACTGCGGCGCCATCGCTTCCATCCGACAAGGCCTGGGCGAAGGCGGTCACATGATGCCGGGTGATGTCGCCAGGCCGTTCCACGCCCTGGCCCGTGAGGAAGTTGGAGTAACGCGTCAAATCCCTGCGGTACGCCGCAAGGGTGTTCGCTGCCAGGCCGCGCTCCACACACACATGCTGCAGGTAGTCCGTTACTGCGCGGTCAAGGCCAGTGGGGGTTCTGGTGGAGGCCTCGGCCATGCTCAGCGCTGGCTCGGGTGAGCCGGCCAAGGCGCATTGGCGGGACGAAGCCCAGTGAACCCATCGGCTTTCGCAGCTGCGGCAGCCAGGATGCCCAGCACCGCGGAAGGATTGTGCAGGCGGCCTTCCAGCACTGCCTTCACGGCGTCATCGAGCGGCACCCAGTGGAGTTCAATTTCGGCCTCTTCATCGGTGCGGACGTGCCGGTCCGCCACGGGAACGTCACTGATGCCACGCGCCAGATAGATCCGGACTGCTTCGCTGGACGAACCGGGCGAGTTGAAGAAGTCCACCAGGACGTTCCACGTAGCCGCGACCAAGTCAGCTTCCTCCGCCAACTCCCGGGCCGCCCCCACCACGAAGTCTTCGCCTTCGACGTCCAGCAGGCCCGCCGGGATCTCCCACAGGTCCATGCCCACCGGATGCCGGTACTGCTTCAGCAGCAGGATCTCGCCGTCCACGTTCATGGGGAGCACTGCTACTGCGCCTGGGTGGTCAATGTAGTCACGAACAAGGGTGTCCGTGCCATCGCTGAGTTGGAACGAGTCGCTGACAACGTCCCAAATTCTGCCTTCGTAAACCTTGCTGGTAGACAAAAGACGGCGCGGGCTCGGCATGTCCGAAACCTGCCTTGATGTGCGGGGGGTTTCAGAAATTCCGGGCATCGCGCCGTCCTTCGTTAGTACTTGCGTTTACTTGGCAGCTACCGTGCGGGCACCGGTCTTGGTGGCCACGGGGGCACCTTCGCGACGCTCCAAGGCAGCTTTGACCAAACCTGCGAACAGCGGGTGGGGGCGAGTGGGGCGCGAGCTGAGCTCGGGGTGCGCCTGCGTTGCTACGTAGTACGGGTGGACCTCGCGGGGAAGTTCCACATACTCCACCAACTTGCCGTCAGGAGAAGTACCGGAGAACACCAGACCTTCTGCTGCGATCTGGTCACGGTACTTGTTGTTGACCTCGTAGCGGTGGCGGTGGCGTTCGCTGACCGTGGTGGTGCCGTACGTCTCGGCGATGACCGAACCCTCGTCCAGCTTGGCTTCGTAGAGGCCCAGACGCATGGTGCCGCCGAGGTCTCCCTTGCCTTCCACGATGTCCAGCTGCTCTTCCATGGTGGCGATGACCGGGTACTTGGAGTCGGGCTCGAACTCGCTGGAGGAGGCGCCTTCGAGGCCAACCACGTTGCGGGCGTACTCGATCACCATGCACTGCAGGCCGAGGCACAGGCCAAGGACCGGGAGCTTGGACTCACGAGCGAACTTCAAGGCACCGAGCTTGCCTTCGAGGCCGCGGATACCAAAGCCGCCGGGCACGCAGATGGCGTCCACACCGGCCAAGGCCTTCGTGGCCCCGGCATGGGTCTCGCACTCGTCGGAGGGGACCCAGCGGATCTTGACCTTGGCTTCGTTGGCAAAACCGCCGGCACGAAGGGCCTCGGTGACCGAGAGGTACGCATCCGGGAGGTCGATGTATTTGCCCACCAGGGCAACCTCGACCTCGTGCTTCGGGTTGTGCACTGCTTCGAGCAGTTTGTCCCACTTGCTCCAGTCAACATCCTTGAACGGCAGGTCCAGTGCGCGGACGATGTAGGAGTCCAGACCCTGTGAGTGCAGGGTCTTGGGGATGTCGTAGATGCTGGGGGCGTCAGCTGCGTTGACTACGGCGTCGATGTCGACGTCGCACATACGGCCGATTTTCTCGCGCATGGCGTCGGGCACTTCGCGGTCCGAGCGGATCACGATCGCTTCAGGCTGGATGCCGATGGAGCGAAGGGCAGCTACGGAGTGCTGCGTCGGCTTGGTCTTCAGTTCCTGGGACGGTCCGATGTAGGGAACCAGCGACACGTGCAGGAAGAAGACGTTGTTGCGGCCAACATCCTGACGGACCTGACGGGCCGACTCCAGGAACGGCTGCGATTCGATGTCACCTACCGTGCCACCGATTTCGGTGATGATGACGTCCGGGGCGTTCTTGCCTTCGGCAGGCAGCCGCATGCGCCGCTTGATTTCGTCGGTGATGTGGGGAATGACCTGGACGGTGTCTCCGAGGTATTCGCCGCGACGTTCCTTGGCGATGACGGTGGAGTAGATCTGGCCCGTTGTGACGTTGGCCGAACCTTCGAGGTTTTCGTCGAGGAAGCGCTCGTAATGTCCGATGTCGAGGTCGGTTTCGGCGCCGTCGTCGGTCACGAATACTTCGCCGTGCTGGAAGGGGTTCATCGTGCCCGGATCCACATTCAAATAGGGATCGAGCTTCTGCATAGTTACAGACAAACCGCGTGCCCGCAGCAGGTGACCGAGGCTGGAAGCCGTCAGACCCTTACCGAGCGAGGACGCCACACCACCGGTGACGAAGATGTGTTTGGTCGTCTTGGACGAGCCCGGGAACCGGGAATTTACACGGGAATTTGATCGCTGCACCACGGAATTCGAGCTTATCATCAATTACGCCTTCCAAGCGTCTGTTCGGATTCCCCAAATGGTCAATAGTTGCTCACCACCGCATTCCAAGCAAGAGCCGGGCGGGATTAAGTGTGCCGATGTGATGGTGCTCGCATTCCCGGCCAAGAGCACTAAGCGCGCTGCGGCATGAGCTTCGCGTCGTCCAGCAACTCTTGGGCGTGGGCCTGCGCCGATTCAGAATCTTCTTGCCCGGCCAGCATGCGGGCCAGCTCCTTGACCCGCTCGTCCTCGCTCAGCAGCTGTACGTCGCTGGAGGTGAACCCGGTGGTTGTTTTGCCGTCAGCACCGCGCACGGAGGTTTTTGTGACTCGGATGTGTTGATCGGCGAAGGCAGCAACCTGCGGCAAGTGCGTTACCACCAGCACCTGGACGTGCCGGGCAAGCATTGCCAGCCTCCGGCCGATTTCGACGGCGGCCCGGCCACCCACGCCCGCGTCCACCTCATCGAACACGAACGTCGGTACAGGATCCACCGCAGCGAGAACTACCTCGATGGCCAACATCACCCGGGAGAGTTCACCGCCCGAGGCTCCCTTGCCCAGAGGCCGGGCCGGAGCCCCGGAGTGCGGCTGAAGAAGGAAGGCGATCTCGTCGGTGCCCCAAGGGCCCAACGATCCACTGCCATCGACCTCAATGACCAGGGTGGCGTCAGCCATCGCCAGCGCCTTGAGCTCAGCACTGACCCGGGCTGAGAGATCCTTGGCAGCTTTGAGGCGGGCCTTGGAGATAGCCGCTGCTTGCTTCCGGAGAGTGGCTTCCGTCGAAGCCACCTCAGCATCCAGGGACTCGATGCGGCTGGAATCATCCTGAAGCTCGTCCAGCCGGGTCCTGGCAGTCGCCGCCCACTCCAGCACTTCATCAATGCTGGGGGCGTATTTCCGAATCAACTTGGCAAGGGCGGCCCGGCGCTCCTCGATTTCGGAGAGCCGCTCCGGACCTTCCGTATCCAGGGCGGCCTGATAGCTGGACAGCTCTGTTGCAATGTCGTTGAGGAGGAACCCGACCTCCGCGAGCCGGGCAGCGGCGGAGCGCAGTTCCTCGTCATGGTCGGCAACATGCTCAAGTGTCCTCTTGGCAGCATCCACCATGGTGGTTGCGTCGCCGGCGTCCCCGAATTCCTCGGCGATGAGGGACTCATGGGCTGCAGCGGCGGCCAACCGGAGTTCTTCGACGTTGGCGAGCTTCACAGCCTCGGCCTTCAGTGTCTCGTCCTCCCCTGGCTGGGGATCCACTTCGTCGATTTCCTTGAGCGCCGCGTCCAGGGACTCAGCTTCCCGCAGCCGCTCCCGGGCCTCGCTGCGCAGCGTTTCGAGTTCGGACTGAATGTTCTTCCAGTGGCTGTAGAGCTCCTGGTACTCCCCCAGCGTCTTGGCAAGGGGCGCACCGGCGAACCGGTCCAGGGCATGCCGCTGCGCAGTGGCGCTCTTGAGCCGGATCTGGTCCGACTGCCCGTGGACCACTACCAGGCTCTCTCCCAACTCGGCCAGGACCCCCACGGGCGCCGCGCGCCCGCCAACGTAGGCACGGCTGCGCCCATCGGCACCCACGGTACGGGCCAGCAGGAGCTCAGCAACGCCGTCGAACTCTTCCGCCTCACCGCCTGCCTCCTTGGCGCGCTCAACAGCGCTGTGCGCCGGATCGAGCTTCAACACCGCTTCAGCGGACGCCGATTTGGCTCCGCTACGAACGGCGCCTGCATCTGATCGGGCACCCAGAAGGAGCCCGACGGCTGTCACCACCATGGTCTTGCCCGCACCGGTTTCACCGGTGACGACGCTCAGGCCAGGGCCCAGGGGCAGGGCAGCATCGGTGATGACACCAAGGTCACGGATTCGGAGTTCTTCAAGCATGGTTCACTTCGCATTCGTGGGGTCGGAAGGGTCACCATCCCGGGGACCGTCTACATCCCGAGGACTGGGCAACGGAGCCGGTGAAAGGGTCCGGATGACCGGGATAGGGCCGGTGTGGACTTCCCCGCTCCGCGGAGCCGGTCCACGCCAGCCGTGGATGGGGAGTTCAAACTTGCGGACGAGCCGGGCGGAAAAGGGTGTTTTGTGGGTGCGCGCCAACCGCACAGGGGTGGCTGAACGGGTCACTTCAACACGCGCCCCGGGCGGCAGGTCCACGGAACGCCGACCATCGCACCACAGGACACCGATGGCTTCGGTGCGGTTCATGATTTCGACGGCCAGCTTGGACCTCGGCGATACCACCAACGGCTTGGCGAACAGGGCATGGGCACTGATCGGAACAATCACGAGGGCTTCCACCTCCGGCCACACCACTGGTCCTCCCGAGGAGAACGCGTAAGCGGTGGAACCGGTGGGAGTTGCGAGGACCACTCCGTCACAGCCGAAGGACGTCAACGGACGCTCGTCCACCTCAGTGACCACTTCCAGCATGCGCTCACGGTTGGCCTTTTCAATGGCAGCCTCGTTCAACGCCCACGTGTGCCAAATCTTCCGGCCCTTGACCCACACCTGGACATCGATGGTCATGCGTTCTTCCACCGTGTACTGGCGACTCGCGATCCATTCGACTGTTTGGGCCAGGTCGGCACGCTCGCTTTCAGCCAGGAAGCCCACGTGCCCCAGGTTCACTCCCAACAACGGGACGTCCACCTCACGCACCAGTTCCGCGGCCCGCAGGATGGTTCCGTCCCCACCCAGGACCATCACCAACTCCACATCCTCCAGGTTGACGTGGTCGTTAAGGATCTCAATGGGTGTATCCAACGCACCGAAAAAACGTTCAATATCGGCCAGTTCAGACTTCTGCAGTACAGGAACCAGGCCGGAGGAATGCAGTTGCGTACAGGCATCCCACGCTGCGCGGAGCGATTCTTCCCGCCCTGTGTGGGCAAGGACAAGTACACGCCTGCTCATCGGGTTCTGCTTTCTAGTGGTTTGGCCAGAATTTCGTGATCAATGCAGCAACGTCCCCGTCCCGCTCTTCGATCTTAGGCAACACCGCTGACATCCCGCGCTTCATCCACAGGAAGTATTCAACATTTCCGTCCTGGCCAGGCAGCGGACTGGCGGCAAGGTCCATCAGGACAAGCCCGGCATCCACCGCGGCCCGGGCCACCTGGGCAACGGCCCGGCGTCGTTCATGGTCCGATGACACCACGCCGGTTCGGCTCAGCCGTTCCTTGCCCACCTCGAATTGCGGCTTGACCATCAGGACCATGTCCCCGCCGGGTTCGGTGCAGTACGCCAGCGGCGCCACCACCAGGGTCAACGAAATGAACGACAGGTCCGCGACCGTCAGGTTTGCGAGCCCACCGATCTGCTCCGGAGACATATATCTGACGTTCAGACCCTCATGGACGTCCACACGGGGGTCATCGCGCAGGTGTGGCACCAACTGGCCGTGTCCTACATCCACCGCCACGACGCTTGCCGCCCCTTGCCGCAGCAGGACGTCAGTGAAGCCACCTGTGGAGGCACCGGCGTCGAGACACCGCTTCCCGGCAACCACGACGGCGGGAAACGCCTCCAGCGCGCCCGCCAACTTATGACCGGCGCGGCTGACGTAGATGTCCTCAAGATGGGCCTCTACGGCCAAGTCCGTAGCCGAGTCCACCTGGAGTGCGGCTTTGGCGAGGACAGTCCCCGCGGAGCTGACTTTTCCATCGCTGATGAGCTTTGCTGCATGGGTACGTGACCTCGCCAACCCACGGGTGACGAGTTCCTGGTCGAGTCGTGCCATACGCTAGCTGTCGCCTTCCGGGCGGGGAGTACTTTGTGGTGCGGCAGGGAGGCCGGGTTCAGCATCCAAGGCTTCCAGCAAGGAGTCGTGAACGGCTGCGTACAGGTCTCCGTGTTCAGCCACGGGGGTCGCCGGCACGTTGTCCAGGACGGCCAAGGCCCTGTCCACCAGCGGGTCCCCCGTGGAGCTGGCGGGATCGGGCCACTGGACCTCCGGGCGCGAGGGCTCAGAGTTTTCAGTCACGGGGCCGTCGTGGCCCGCATGGCTTTCCGCCGGTACATAATTGGGCTCGGTCATCGCACCAGTCTAGTGAGTTCGCCATTCCACCTGTGGCGCCTGCGCCACAGCCATGTCGGGGAACCTGGCCCACCACGCGGCACAGGCCGCGCGCCAAGCGTCAAGGTCATCCTCAGCGCCCGTGACCGTGACGGTCCCGTCCCCGGCGACCGCCGAGGCTGCACCGCAACGGAAGGTTCCGTCGTCGCTGATGACCTCAGGGTAGGGCGCGTAAAGGCCCTCCAAGTCGGCCAAAAGGTAGGTGGGGCGCTCGTCGGTCCGCGCCGCAAGAATGGTGTGGGTGGTGTCCACGCCAGTGAGGACGGCCGCCGTCGCAAATCCCGCACGGTTGCCGCCCAGGATGTCCGTGTCCAAACGGTCGCCCACAACCAGCGGACGATCGGCGGTCAACCGTTTCGCTGCCGCATGGAAAAGCGGCGCTTCGGGCTTACCAGCCACCACAGGAGTTTTCCCCGTTGCAGCCGCCACAGCAGCAACCAGCGTCCCATTGCCCGGTGCCATGCCTCGAGCCTGCGGTATGGACATGTCCGTGTTGGTGGCAAACCACATGGCTCCACCGGCCACTACATACGACGCCTCCGCGAGATCCTTCCAACCGATCTCAGGGTTGAATCCCTGGACCACGGCAACCGGGGATTCAGCGGCGCTGTGGACCGGCTTGAGTCCCACCAATTCAATCTCATGGGCCAGAGCTGCGCTGCCGGTGATGAGCACATGCGCCCCCGCAGGCAACAGGGAAGCCAGAAGCTCCCCTGCTGCCTGGGAGGAACTGACCACTTGATGGTCCTCCGCCGGCGCACCGAGCTCACGCAAGTGTGCAGCGACCTGGGCCGGGGTGCGGGAGGCGTTGTTAGTCACGTAGCCAAGGCCAACGCCAAAGGTCTCCAGACGCAGCAACGACTCCACGGCCCCGGGGACGGCGTGCGGTCCTGCATAGACCACACCGTCCAGATCCGAGAGGACGGCATCAAACAATGAGATGAGTGGATCAGCCATGCTGGGAGTCAGAACCCTGGTTCTCGGCGTCTTCTTCCTTGGCTTCTTCTTCCTCAGAGTCGTCTTCTGCGGAGTCGATGTCCGACTCCGCGTCGTTCGACTCGAAGTAGTCAGATTCTGCGTCATCAAGTTCAACGTCATCGTGCTCAACGTCAGCCGCTGCGGCTTCGGCAATAGCCGATTCCGTCTCAGGCTTAACGACGTCGGGCTCCGGAGCCGACTTGACGAACCGCGGCTTGCTCGCGGCTGCTTCTTCCTGCTCATCCCACCCGAGGTCAAGGATCTCCGGTTCAGCGAAATCGCCAACTCCCAGAGCATTCTCAGCCACCAAAGCCTGCCGGGCCCACTTGTCCGCTTCTTCCGTGCGACCCACCGCGCTGAGCGCTTCAGCGTAAGCACGGAAAAGTCGCGGGCTGTAAGAGAAGGCCCTGTTGATGTCCAACTGGGGAATTTCCAGTTCGGTGACTGCAGCATCAAACTGCTTCAAATCCGCACGGGCACCGGCCGCCACCATGGCCAGCTCCACCTTGCCCGGGGCATCGAGGTCCTGGGCTTCTGGAGAACGAACCATATCCAACGCACGGTCCGGACGTCCGAGGCCTCGCTCGCAGTCAGCCATCACAGGCAAGTGCACGTTGGACCCGCTGATGCGGCGGTACGTACGGAATTCACGAAGCGCTTCGCCATAGTGTCCCGCGGCGTAGGCGGTCAGGCCCACCGCTTCACGAACAACCGAAAGGCGTCCGCCACGACGGCTTGCAGCCAATGCGTGCTGGAAGGCCAGCTCAGGCTCAATGTCAATCAGGCGGCCAGCCATGACCAGGTGCTTGGCGACCCAACCAGCACTCTGCTCCTCAAGTGTCTTGATCTGGTGACCCGTGGCGCGGTCGAGTTCCTTGCCCGTGACATCCTCATCGATCTCGGGAGACCGCTCACGGTCAGGACGGTTGGAGCTGCGGATGTCCTTGGCGTTGGGCACCCTGGCAGGACGCTCTTCCCAGGAGTTACCGCGGTCGTTGCGGTCGCCGAAAGGCTTGCGGTCGCCGCGGTCGTTGTGGAAGGGGCGACGGTCATCGTTGTCGCGGCGGGGGCCGTCAAAGTTCCGCGGACCGCGCTCGGGACGATCGCCGAAAGGCTTACGGTCGCCACGGTCGTTGTTGAAGGGGCGCCGGTCGCCGTCACGGGCCGGACGGTCGTTGCGGTCGCCGAAAGGCTTACGGTCGCGGTCGCCGCCGAAGGAGCGACGCTCGCCGTCACGGGCTGGACGGTCGTTGCGGTCGCCGAAAGGCTTGCGGTCGCTACGGTCGTTGTTGAAGGAGCGACGCTCGCCGTCACGGGCTGGACGGTCGTTGCGGTCACCGAAAGGCTTACGATCGCCACGGTCGTTGTTGAACGGGCGACGGTCATCGTTGTCGCGACGGGGACCGTCGAAGTTCCGCGGACCGCGCTCGGGACGATCGCCGAAAGGCTTACGGTCGCCACGGTCGTTGTTGAAGGGGCGCCGGTCGCCGTCACGGACCGGACGATCGTTGCGGTCACCGAAAGGCTTACGATCGCGGTCGCCACCGAAGGAGCGACGCTCTCCATCACGGGCCGGACGATCGTTCCGGTCGCCGAAAGGCTTACGATCGCCACGGTCGTTGTTGAACGGACGACGCTCGCCGTCACGGGCCGGACGATCGTTGCGGTCACCGAAAGGCTTACGATCGCCACGGTCGTTGTTGAACGGACGACGCTCGCCGTCACGGGCCGGACGGTCGTTGCCGTCTCGGTTCTCCCGGGAACGGAACCCGCGAGGGTCCCCGCCTGAGTTGTTATTGGGGCGGTACGAACCGCGGTCGTCGCGATTACCGCCGAAGTTTCCGCGATTACCGCCGCGATTGCCGCCGTTGTGCTCAGCCATGGTGGATTCCTCCTGTTGCGAGCCGACCACTGGCGCGTGCGTAGTCGCTCATAACCCTTATTTCGTTGTCACGCCGCCGGCAGCGCTCAGCTACCGACTCGTATGTCTTATGCAATTCTATTCGACGCCACCACGGCAGCCGAACGCCTGGACCTGATTCCCCGTCTCCCGTGTCAAGTCTCACAGCCGCTTCAGCAGCCTGCAGGAAACCTTCAGCGACAGCGACTGGCCTGGGTTGTTGGCAAGTTCCCGGTTGATGGATGCTTTGCCTCGTTCAGGGGTTGGGTGGTTAAAGGGGAAGAGCCCCGACCTGTGGTCGGGGCTCTTGCCTTAATGGTTGTCCGGCGGTGTCCTACTCTCCCACACCCTCCCGGGTGCAGTACCATCGGCGCTGTGGGTCTTAGCTTCCGGGTTCGGAATGGGACCGGGCGTTTCCCCCACGCTATGACCGCCGTAACTCTGTTACCCGTCCCGGCCCCCTTTTTGGTGGGGGTGGGTGGGAAGACTTTGTGGTTACAACTGTGGTGTTGTTATTTAGTTGTTGGTTCCGGCAACCCTTGGTGCGGGTTGTTGTTCGGGAACCACATAGTGGACGCGTGCAGTGTGTTGTGTGGTGTAAGTTGTTGGCCTATTAGTACCGGTCAGCTTCACGAGTCTTTAGTCCTCGCTTCCACATCCGGCCTATCAACCCAGTGGTCTGGCTGGGGGCCTCTCACACATAACTGTGTATGGAAATCTCATCTTGAAGCGAGCTTCCCGCTTAGATGCTTTCAGCGGTTATCCCATCCGAACGTAGCTAATCAGCGATGCACTTGGCAGTACAACTGACACACCAGAGGTTCGTCCGTCCCGGTCCTCTCGTACTAAGGACAGCCCTTCTCAAATTTCCTGCGCGCGCAGCGGATAGGGACCGAACTGTCTCACGACGTTCTAAACCCAGCTCGCGTACCGCTTTAATGGGCGAACAGCCCAACCCTTGGGACCTACTCCAGCCCCAGGATGCGACGAGCCGACATCGAGGTGCCAAACCATGCCGTCGATATGGACTCTTGGGCAAGATCAGCCTGTTATCCCCGAGGTACCTTTTATCCGTTGAGCGACGGCCATTCCACAATGTACCGCCGGATCACTAGTCCCGACTTTCGTCCCTGCTTGAGATGTCTCTCTCACAGTCAAGCTCCCTTGTGCACTTACACTCGACACCTGATTGCCAACCAGGCTGAGGGAACCTTTGGGCGCCTCCGTTACTTTTTAGGAGGCAACCGCCCCAGTTAAACTACCCATCAGGCACTGTCCCTGACCCGGATCACGGGCCGAAGTTAGATGTCCAAAGTGACCAGAGTGGTATTTCAACGATGACTCCACCCGAACTGGCGTCCGGGTTTCAACGTCTCCCACCTATCCTACACAAGCCACTCCGAACACCAATACCAAACTATAGTAAAGGTCTCGGGGTCTTTCCGTCCTGCTGCGCGTAACGAGCATCTTTACTCGTACTGCAATTTCGCCGAGTTTATGGTTGAGACAGCGGGGAAGTCGTTACTCCATTCGTGCAGGTCGGAACTTACCCGACAAGGAATTTCGCTACCTTAGGATGGTTATAGTTACCACCGCCGTTTACTGGGGCTTAAATTCTCAGCTTCGCCACACAAGGTGGCTAACCGGTCCTCTTAACCTTCCAGCACCGGGCAGGAGTCAGTCCGTATACATCGTCTTGCGACTTCGCACGGACCTGTGTTTTTAGTAAACAGTCGCTTCCCCCTGGTCTCTGCGGCCCACACCCGCTCACGGAGAGCAAGTCTCCATCACGGGGCAGGCCCCCCTTCTCCCGAAGTTACGGGGGCATTTTGCCGAGTTCCTTAACCATAATTCTCTCGATCGCCTTGGTATTCTCTACCTGATCACCTGTGTCGGTTTGGGGTACGGGCGGCTAAAACCTCGCGTCGATGCTTTTCTAGGCAGCATAGGATCACCGGATCCCCCCATACGGGAGTCCCATCAGATCTCAGGAACGTGCTCGAAGCACACAGGAACGGATTTGCCTATCCCTGACCCTACATCCTTAGACCGGGGCAACCATCGCCCGGCCCGGCTACCTTCCTGCGTCACACCTGTTAATACGCTTACCTCCCGGGATCAGGTCCCGCGCTCGGCCAAAACCCACAACACCACAAGGGTGAGCGGGCAGGCTCCGGGCGGTTAGTATCCCCCGCTTGGCATGGGCGGTTTTTCGCCGGTACGGGAATATCAACCCGTTGTCCATCGACTACGCCTGTCGGCCTCGCCTTAGGTCCCGACTTACCCAGGGCAGATTAGCTTGACCCTGGAACCCTTGATCATTCGGCGGACGGGTTTCTCACCCGTCTTTCGCTACTCATGCCTGCATTCTCACTCGTGTAGGCTCCACCGCTGGTTTCCACCGCGACTTCACTGCCCACACGACGCTCCCCTACCACTCCACACCCCTGAACCACGAAGGCTAGGGCAATGTGTGAAATCCACAACTTCGGCGGTGTACTTGAGCCCCGCTACATTGTCGGCGCGGAATCACTTGACCAGTGAGCTATTACGCACTCTTTCAAGGATGGCTGCTTCTAAGCCAACCTCCTGGTTGTCTTCGCAACTCCACATCCTTTCCCACTTAGCACACGCTTAGGGGCCTTAGTTGGTGGTCTGGGCTGTTTCCCTCTCGACTATGAAGCTTATCCCCCACAGTCTCACTGCTGCGCTCTCACTTACCGGCATTCGGAGTTTGGCTGACGTCAGTAACCTTGTAGGGCCCATCGGCCATCCAGTAGCTCTACCTCCGGCAAGAAACACGCAACGCTGCACCTAAATGCATTTCGGGGAGAACCAGCTATCACGGAGTTTGATTGGCCTTTCACCCCTACCCACAGCTCATCCCCTCCATTTTCAACTGAAGTGGGTTCGGTCCTCCACGACGTCTTACCGTCGCTTCAACCTGGCCATGGGTAGATCACTCCGCTTCGGGTCTAGATCACGCCACTACACTCGCCCTGTTCAGACTCGCTTTCGCTACGGCTACCCCACACGGGTTAACCTCGCGACGTAACACTAACTCGCAGGCTCATTCTTCAAAAGGCACGCCGTCACAACTACTATGCGATCACTCGCGGTTGCTCCGACGGATTGTAAGCACACGGTTTCAGGTACTGTTTCACTCCCCTCCCGGGGTACTTTTCACCTTTCCCTCACGGTACTGGTCCGCTATCGGTCATTAGGAAGTATTTAGGCTTATCAGGTGGTCCTGACAGATTCGCACGGGATTTCTCGGGCCCCGTGCTACTTGGGATACTCTCCAGGCTGCACACAACATTACGGTTACGGGGCTCCCACCCTCTCTGGCCGGCCTTTCAAGACCGTTCACCTATGCCTGCACATCACCCCAACGGTCCGGCAGAACCATCACGGAAAGTCCCACAACCCCGCCCATGCAACGCCCGCCGGCTATCACACATGGAACGGTTTAGCCTGATCCGCGTTCGCTCGCCACTACTAACGGAATCACTATTGTTTTCTCTTCCTGCGGGTACTGAGATGTTTCACTTCCCCGCGTTCCCCCCACGCACCCTATGTGTTCAGATGCGGGTCACACAATCACCTTGCAGCGTTGTGCGGGGTTTCCCCATTCGGACATCCTGGGATCAACGCTCGGTTATCAACTCCCCCAGGCTTATCGCAGATTCCTACGTCCTTCTTCGGCTCCTAATGCCAAGGCATCCACCGTGTGCCCTTAAAAACTTGACCACACAAAGATCAAAAACTTACTCGAGAGAACCACGACCACAAGGGCCAGGTTCATTCATAAGAAATTGCTGTAGAAACACACACACCAACCCCGAAAGGCCAGCCATGCATGTCTCAGATGCTCGCGTCCACTATGTAGTTCTCAAACAACAACCCCATCAACCAGACCACCACCACCCCACACAGGGACACGCGGCAGAACCGGAAGCAGGAACAAAAGAAACACCAGAACGATGCCCTCTGCATTGCTGCAAAAAGGTCCTGTTGCCTCAGGACCCAACAGTGCGCCAAACACAACCCCCACAAACCACGCACCCCGGCAGCGTTCCCAACAACACCCACCCCCACAAAAAGCAGAGACACATGCTGCCGTACTGGCACCAGGACACAACCGGTAAAGGCCATGCCAAACAAGTTTGATTCGTTGATATTCCACCCATGAGCACCCACCGCAGAACAGACGCCTGCGCAATGGGCAACACTGACAACCACCACGAACTGCATACACAGAACACGGAACAGCTGCTAGCAGCTCCTTAGAAAGGAGGTGATCCAGCCGCACCTTCCGGTACGGCTACCTTGTTACGACTTAGTCCCAATCGCCGGTCCCACCTTCGACGGCTCCCCCCACAAGGGTTAGGCCACCGGCTTCGGGTGTTACCAACTTTCGTGACTTGACGGGCGGTGTGTACAAGGCCCGGGAACGTATTCACCGCAGCGTTGCTGATCTGCGATTACTAGCGACTCCGACTTCATGGGGTCGAGTTGCAGACCCCAATCCGAACTGAGACCGGCTTTTTGGGATTAGCTCCACCTCACAGTATCGCAACCCTTTGTACCGGCCATTGTAGCATGCGTGAAGCCCAAGACATAAGGGGCATGATGATTTGACGTCGTCCCCACCTTCCTCCGAGTTGACCCCGGCAGTCTCCTATGAGTCCCCGCCATAACGCGCTGGCAACATAGAACGAGGGTTGCGCTCGTTGCGGGACTTAACCCAACATCTCACGACACGAGCTGACGACAACCATGCACCACCTGTAAACCGACCGCAAGCGGGGCACCTGTTTCCAGGTATTACCGGTTCATGTCAAGCCTTGGTAAGGTTCTTCGCGTTGCATCGAATTAATCCGCATGCTCCGCCGCTTGTGCGGGCCCCCGTCAATTCCTTTGAGTTTTAGCCTTGCGGCCGTACTCCCCAGGCGGGGCACTTAATGCGTTAGCTACGGCGCGGAAAACGTGGAATGTCCCCCACACCTAGTGCCCAACGTTTACGGCATGGACTACCAGGGTATCTAATCCTGTTCGCTCCCCATGCTTTCGCTCCTCAGCGTCAGTTACAGCCCAGAGACCTGCCTTCGCCATCGGTGTTCCTCCTGATATCTGCGCATTTCACCGCTACACCAGGAATTCCAGTCTCCCCTACTGCACTCTAGTCTGCCCGTACCCACTGCAGAACCGGAGTTGAGCCCCGGTCTTTCACAGCAGACGCGACAAACCGCCTACGAGCTCTTTACGCCCAATAATTCCGGATAACGCTTGCGCCCTACGTATTACCGCGGCTGCTGGCACGTAGTTAGCCGGCGCTTCTTCTGCAGGTACCGTCACTTTCGCTTCTTCCCTACTGAAAGAGGTTTACAACCCGAAGGCCGTCATCCCTCACGCGGCGTCGCTGCATCAGGCTTGCGCCCATTGTGCAATATTCCCCACTGCTGCCTCCCGTAGGAGTCTGGGCCGTGTCTCAGTCCCAGTGTGGCCGGTCACCCTCTCAGGCCGGCTACCCGTCGTCGCCTTGGTAGGCCATTACCCCACCAACAAGCTGATAGGCCGCGAGTCCATCCAAAACCACAAAAGCTTTCCACCACCTGACATGCGTCAGACGGTCATATCCGGTATTAGACCCAGTTTCCCAGGCTTATCCCAGAGTCAAGGGCAGGTTACTCACGTGTTACTCACCCGTTCGCCACTAATCCCCCAGCAAGCTGGGATCATCGTTCGACTTGCATGTGTTAAGCACGCCGCCAGCGTTCATCCTGAGCCAGGATCAAACTCTCCGTTGAAGTAAAACAAATCAAACAGACACAACCACACCCACCGGAAATAACGGCCGGCACGGCTGCACAAAATTCGAAACCAGCTGAAAACCAGACCACCACACACGGGGGTGCGCAATGATCCAGCCATAATTTCAACCAATCAATAAAACAATCGGTATCAACAAACTTGGCACACTATTGAGTTCTCAAACAACAGACACTACCGGCACCACCCAAACCCACAAGGGTCCAGGATCGCTCCGGAGCAACTTTTCAAACTTACCCGAACCAGCCGCACAAAGCAAACCAGAACCCGGGCCTCCCACACCAACCAGCAGCACACAAAAGCACCACCGAAACCGGCAATTTGAAGGGAGTCGGTCGCCATCTTTCCGCATCAGCGGCGGCGACTCGAATAACTTTACACGCGCCCCACCCCCACACCAAATCCACCCCAACACCACCCAAAAACCCCGCCAACACAAGGAAAACACCCCCAAAACCACCCCACCACACCCCAAACCAACCCAAGTGAAGCCCATCACACAACCCCACCACCGCCGTCGAACCCCAACCAAACCCAAGGAACGCGAGAGAGCATCCGCCCCAAACCCAAGGAACGTGAGAGCGCGACGCCATCAAACCCGCGGGATGTGAGCGAGCGTCGGAAGGTGACGCTGCACGACCGACCGCCACCTCCCGGCGGTACCAACGGTTCGTCCGGCACCCGGCACTGAACAAGCACGTAAATCGCACCATGCACGGAATCGCAGAAAGGGCCGGCAACCGTAACGGTTGCCGGCCCTTTCGGAACGCGGTGGAAAAGAGTACTAAGCAGAAACCTCAATGGTCGCAAGGTTTTTCTTGCCACGCCGGAGGAGCAAATACCGTCCGTGCAGCAGTTGATCCTGGGCAATGACTGCATCGGGATCGGAGACCTTGGTGTTGTTCACATACGCGCCGCCCTCCCCTACGGTCCGACGGGCAGCCGACTTGCTGTCGGACAGACCCGAGGCAACCAGGAGGTCGATGATCCCCAAACCGTCGGTGCCGATCGTCGCCAATGGAAGTTCGGCGGTGGCGGCTTCAAGGGTTCGCTCATCCAGAACTGTGAGATCGCCGTTGCCGAAGAGTGCAGCCGAAGCTGCAATGACCTTCTCCGTTGCCTCGACGCCATGAACGAGCGAGGTCACTTCGAAAGCGAGCTTTTTCTGGCCCTCGCGGGCAAATGGACGCTCCGCCACAGCTTCTCCAAGTGCCTCAATCTCTGCACGCGAAAGGAAGGTGAATACCTTGAGGCGGTCCACAACATCCGCGTCCGCCGTGTTCAGCCAGAACTGGTAGAACGCGTACGGGCTGCACATGTCCGGGTCCAGCCAGATGGCGTTCCCTTCGCTCTTGCCGAACTTGGTGCCATCGGAGTTGGTGATCAGCGGCGTCCCCAATGCGTGGACGCTCTTGCCTTCCACCTTGCGGATCAGTTCGGTTCCGCTGGTGAGATTGCCCCACTGGTCAGAGCCGCCGGTCTGCAGCGCGCAGCCGTAATCCCGGAAGAGTTGGAGGTAGTCCATGCCCTGCAGGATCTGGTAGCTGAATTCGGTGTAGCTGATGCCTTCGTCGGAGTTCAGGCGGGACGCCACAGCATCCTTGCGGAGCATGGTGCCCACACGGAAGTGCTTGCCGATTTCACGCAGGAAGTCGATAGCAGTCAGCGGCGCCGTCCAGTCCAGGTTGTTCACCATGCGGGCCGGGTTTTCCCCCTCGAAACTGAGGAAGCGGCGCACCTGGCCCTGCAGGTAACCAACCCACTCAGCAACGGTGTCCTTGGTGTTCAAGGTGCGTTCCGCCGTCGGACGTGGGTCACCGATCAGGCCAGTGGACCCACCCACCAGGCCGAGCGGCTTGTGGCCTGCCAACTGCAGGCGTCGCATCACCAGCAACTGCACAAGGTTGCCCAGGTGCAGGGAGGGCGCGGTGGGATCGAAGCCACAGTAATACGTGATCGGGTCCCCGGCGAGCAGCTTTTCCAGTTCCGTTTCATCGGTGGAAACGTGGATCAGGCCGCGCCATTTGAGCTCCTGCCAGACATTGGCAAAAGCGGGATCGTTGTGCTGGGACTCGAGGTTGTTTACGTGTGACACGAGATCTAAGTTAGCAGGATTGCGGAGGCCCGTTTTCCTAGCGCTCGATACCCGCAGGTACCGGGGCGGCGGCAATGAGACGCAAGCGCTGCGTGGCTCGCGTCATGGCGACGTAGAGGTCGCCCACCTTGCCGTGCTCATGGTTCAGCATGGCGGCCGGTTCCAGGACCACCACCCCATCGAATTCCAGGCCCTTGGCTTCCTTGGGGCTGATGACCACAATGTCCTGTTCGTAGCTGCCCGCCCCGGCGCCAATACGGCGGCCGTAGACCTCCCGCAGCGCAGCGGTGGCCTGCGGAAGAAGTGGCCCGTCGGCAATGACAGCCAGCAGTCCGCCGTCGATCGCTTCAACTTCCTCGGGCAGGACGTCCACCAGGTGCGACACGATGCTGTCGGCATCGACGCGGTCCACAATGGGAGACCATTTACCTTCGCGCACGGCCTTGGGAGCCGAGACCACCAGTCCCGCGCGGTTGGCCATGCGGACTGCGGCTTCGGCGATCTGCGAGGGCGTGCGGTAGTTGACGGTGAGTTCTTCGAGGGTCCAGCGGTCACCGAACGACGGCGCCAAGGCACTCTGCCACGAATTGGCACCTGCCGCAGCACTCGTCTGGGCAATATCACCGACGATCGTGAACGACTTCAGCGGGCAGCGGCGTACCAGGAGCCGCCACTGCATGGGTGAGAGTTCCTGGGCTTCGTCAACCACAATGTGGCCGAAAGCCCATGAACGGTCGCTGGTGGCACGTTCCGCCGCGGTCAGGCGGCCTTCGCGTTCCTGGTTCTGGTCGGCAAGTTCTTCAGCCGAGACCAGGACGTCGACACCCATGGCTTCCATGTTGGCAAGAGTCTGCTTGGCGTTGGCGATGTCGCGTGCGCGGTCGGCCTCCTGCTGGGCCAATCCCCTGCCGGCTGCCGGGTCCAGTTCGCCCAACAGTTCAGCAGCTTCATCCAACAGCGGAACGTCAGCTTCCGTCCAGGGCGCGTCCACGGGCCGCTGCAGCAGCGAACGCTGTTCAAGCGTCAGGTGCGGTGTGCAGGCTTCAAGGATGGCCGGCTTGCTGAAGAGCTCGGAGATGAGCTTCTCCGGTGTCATCGGCATCCAGCAGAGGTTCAGCGCAATGCGCACGTCCCTCGCCGACCGGACGTCTTCCGCCAGGTAGGCGCGATCTGCGTTGTTGCCGATGTTGCCTTCCTCGACGAGGTCCGTCAGCTGTTCCGTGAGCTCGCGAAGGAGGATCTTCACGAACGTGAGCCGCGCTTCGTTGTGGGGTTTCCCCGTGGCGCGGGCCTTTTCCCGGGCACGGCGGACCTGACGGACAGTCAGAGTGAGCTTCCGTGAATCGACTTCCAGGATGCGGTCTTCAGCAGGCGTCCTTTGGCGGTTCGCGACGGCGTTGGCCACCACCTTGGCCATGTCCAGTTTGCCCTTGAGTGCGGCAACGTCGGCGTCTTCCTCGGGGATGGCATGGATGCCGGGCATCAGGCGGCCAAGGCTTGCCATGACCACGCCGGTCTCGCCGAGGGATGGCAGTACGCGTTCGATGTAATGCATGAAGGACGACGACGGTCCAACGAGCAACACGCCGGCGCTCTTGAGCCGTTCGCGGTGCGTGTACAGCAGATAAGCAGCGCGGTGCAGGGCAACGGCGGTCTTTCCCGTTCCGGGACCGCCTTGGACCACCAACGCGCCGGAGATGGAGGATCGGATGATCCGGTCCTGCTCAGACTGGATGGTGCCCACGATGTCCGACATGCGGCCCGTGCGCTTGGAGTTCAGTGCTGCCAGCAGTGCGCCTTCACCTTGGAGAGAGTCGTTGTCTGCGAGCATCCCCGCGTCCAGGACATCGTCTTCAATCGCTTTCACGTCGCGCCCCTGAAGGATCAGGTGGCGACGGCGACGCACGCCTTGACGGTCGAACGCCGTGGCTTGGTAAAAATGCCCGGCTTCGGGCGCACGCCAGTCGACCATCAGTCGCTGGAGATCGGCAGTAGAGAGACCGATGCGCCCGATGTATTGTGCTTCACCGGAGTCAAGGTCAAGGCGGCCGAAGACCAAGCGGTCGTCGACGGCGTCGAGCTGGGCAAGGCGGTCTTCGTACAGGGCCGCGAACGCGTCACGCTCGGAAACGTTCTGCATGGTTCCCACCGCGCCGGCCTTCCGCACCTGCGCCAGCTGGGCGCGCTTTTCGGCGCGCAGCTCATCGAGCCGGGCGTACAGCCCGGCCACATATTCCTGCTCGTGGACCAAATCAGCGTCGTGCATCGAACCGTAACCCCTATCGCAAAAGACAGACCGTCCATTCTACAGCGATTTTGGTAAACGCGTGGGGTACAAGTCATGTGGTGGGACGGTTATTGCGGAACGACCCTATTTCGGGGCCGTGCTGCCTTGTACCGCGACACCGTTGGATCGTCTTCGATCCAAAAGCGCCAAGGATATTCCGTGGTTCCGCCAGGACCCGATACCCCCACCCGCGGTCCGCTGGCGACGGCGGCTGCGGGTGTCGCCGGCAACCACAAGCTGAACGGTGAAGCGAGCGCGTCACGGCCGGTGTCCGCCGTCGTGAGTCCCAACGCGGAGGCGAGCCGGGCCGGTCCGCTGGCGAGGTCCTTGTGCGCTTTGGAGGCTGGCCTGCGGACGGCGGCGAGCTCCTCCCCCTCTACAACTTCTCCTGCCCGCAGGAGCAGCGCGGATGCGAATCCGTCGGGTCCACAGACGATGTTCGCGCAATAGTGCATCCCGTACGTGAAGTAGACGTAGAGGAATCCGGGTGCCCCGAACATGGGCGCATTACGGGCCGTGGGGCCACCGAAAGTGTGTGATCCAGGGTCAGGGTGTTCCGAACCGCGCGGCCCCATATAGGCCTCCACTTCGGTGAGCCTTACGGAGACAGGGCCGGCATCGGACTGGTGGGTGAGGACGGCTCCCAGGATCAACGGGGCAATGTCGCGGGCATCGCCCTGGAGAAAACTGCGCACGTCGTCGGGATGACCGATTCCGTTTTCCGTGAACGATCCCATCCCCAGACCCTAGCAAACTGCCAACGCCCATGTCCGATTTCCGCTAGCCGTGGTCGCGGCCGGCTGGCAGGATGAAGCCATGGACTTCTGGCAGCGCTACCGGGCAATCGACGCCCGGGACACACGGTTCGACGGGCAGTTCTTCACGGCCGTCAGTTCTACAGGCATCTATTGCCGGCCATCGTGCCCCGCCAGAACCCCCAAAGCCGAGAACGTCACGTTCTACGAAACCTCGGCCGCTGCCCATGAAGCCGGCTACCGCGCCTGCAAGCGGTGCCTGCCCGAAGCTGTCCCGGGAACTCCGGCCTGGAACATCCGCTCGGATATAGCCGGCCGGGCCATGCGGCTGATCAACGACGGCGTGATCACCCGCGAGGGCGTCGACGGCCTTGCCCACCGGTTGGGCTACTCCGCACGGCAACTCAACCGCATCCTCAGCAATGAACTTGGCGCCGGTCCACTATCGCTGGCACGGGCCAGCAGGGCACAAACCGCCAGGACCCTGTTGGTCTCCACCGATATGCTCCTTGCCGACGTTGCGTTTGCTTCGGGTTTCAACAGCGTGCGGCAATTCAACGACACCATTGGCGAAGTGTTCGCCATGACCCCGACGGCGGTGCGCGCTACCGGGGCCAAGTCCAGGCAACACCGGGGTACCGTTGCTGCGGTGCACGCCCCCGCGGCCTTGACGCTGAACCTTCCTTACAGGGAGCCCTTCGATCCGGGCATTTTCGATTTCCTGGCAGTACGAGCGGTGCCGGGCATCGAGACGGTGCGCACCTCGGAGGACGGAACCGGCACCGATGGAAGCAGGACTTACGCCCGCACCCTGCGCCTGCCGCGGGGCAGTGCCTCCTTCTCTGTCTCGTATAACCCCTCAGCTCCCGGCAAACCCTTGCAACTTACAGCTGCGGTGCTGGACCTCCACGATCTCCCGGCACTCTTGAGCCGGGTCCGGAGGCTGTTCGACGTGGACGCTGATCCCCAGGCAATCGACGACGCTCTGGCAACAGATGCGAGGCTGACTGCCAGTGTGACCGCGATCCCAGGAATACGCGTGCCGGGGGCTGTGGATCCCCACGAACTACTCATCCGGGCCATGATCGGGCAGCAAATCACCGTAGCAGCCGCGCGAACGGCCCTCACTCAGTTATCTGCTGCCGGAACCAGCGTGGATAGCGCCACCCCCGGCTTGGAGCGTTTGTTTCCGACGGCGGCCGAGATCGCCGAACACGGGCGAGCGTTCCTCCGTGGACCCCAGCGGCGGATTGACTCCATCATGGCCGCGTCCGAAGCCATGGCCAGCGGAGCACTTGATTTCGGCTACGGCGACGATCCCACCAGCCTCGAAAGCAAGCTGCTCCCCTTGCCCGGAGTGGGGCCATGGACTGTTGGCTACGTGGCAATGCGTGTCCTCGGTGCTCCGGATGTTCTCCTGGCCAATGATGCCGCGGTCCGGAACGGCATAAAGGTCCTGCCCGCCGGCACTGGGCTCAGCGCCGATTTCAGGGAGGTCAGCCCGTGGCGTTCGTATGCCACCATGCACCTCTGGCGGGCTGCAGCGGAAAAAACCCGAAGCAATTAGCTCCCGGGACGTGAGAGAGCGACCCGCCCAAACACGAGGGACCTGAGAGAGCGACCCGCCCAAACACGAGGGACGTGAGAGAGCGACCCGCCCAAACACGAGGGACGTGAGAGAGCGTGCGCGGCTCAGCGGGCGGCGGGCTGGGGTGCCGGCCAGGGCAGCAGGTCCGGCAGGTCCACTCCATCGGCGGCCGCTGTTGCGCGAAGGCTGCCCAGGCTGGGCTCTCGGCCCGCAAGCCACGCGGCGATGTCGGTCAGCATGCCGGTAATCGCGATGGAGGTGCCGCCGCTGCCAATGGTCCTCTGTGGCAGGCCGGTGGGCTGCAGGACGAATTTGTACGTGTCAGGGACGCGTGCAGCGAGGAAGCCAATCAGGTGTTCGCAGAAAGGCCTGTTCCATGTCTCCGGTCCGAACCCCACACCCGAATCCGACGCATGGATGGTGAGCTCCCGCCATAGGGCCAGGCCGCCGTCGAGCACTGTCCCGTCCCGGTACGCAATACGCGCCTGCCAGTCCTCCGGTCCCAAGGCATCGAACGCGGCAATCGCCGCATCCATGGCGGTGGTGACGGCCTCCGTGTGCTCCGTGAGGCTGTGCCCCGCCGCGAGTGCGATGGCCTTGTTACGGCCGTCCATGCCGCCGTCGTACAGTTCCCCGGTTTCGCCGCGGCGCGCGTACTCAAGTTGCCGGGCCATGGCATTGGAGATCCCGGCAAGGTGGGCGAGGACGTGACCCCGGGTCCAGCCTGGCAGCTCCGACGGTTCAGCGACGGATGAGTCGTCCAGTTTGGCGAGGATGCGGGTGACGGTGCCGGCGGCTTTGTGAAGCTCTTCGGGCAGCGTCTCGGGGGTGATCTGAGTCATAGCGCCATGTTAACGCACAGCGGGACGGCACCTCGCGATGCCCTGCCCGAAGGCATGGCCGCGACGTGCCGTCCCGGTTGTCGTCTAGCTGGCGTAGGAACGCACTGCGTCCAGTTCCGCTTGGAGAGCCGTCAGTTGGCGTTCGACGGCGGCCGGTGCCGTTCCGCCCTGCGAGTTGCGGCTGTTGAGCGACCCTTCGGTGCTGAGGACACTGCGGACCTCAGGAGTCAGGTGCTCCGAGATCGCTGCGTATTCCTCGTCCGTCAGGTCCCACAGCTCAACGCCACGGCCTTCGGCCTGCTTGACGGCAGCGCCGGAGAGCTCGTGGGCCTCGCGGAAGGGGACGCCCTGGCGGACCAGCCATTCTGCGATGTCCGTTGCCAACGCGAAACCCTGGGGGGCCAGGGATTCCATGCGCTCGGTGTTGAACTTCAGCGTGGCGATCATGCCGGACACGGCCGGAAGCAAAAGCTCCAGGGTGTCGGCGGCGTCGAAGACCGGTTCCTTGTCCTCCTGCAGATCGCGGTTGTAAGCGAGCGGCAGTCCTTTCAGGGTTGCCAGCAGACCGGTCAGGTTGCCGATAAGCCTGCCTGCTTTGCCACGGGCGAGCTCAGCGACGTCCGGGTTCTTCTTTTGCGGCATGATCGAGGACCCCGTGGAGTACGAGTCATGCAGCGTGACAAAGGAGAACTCCTTGGTGGCCCAGAAGATGACTTCCTCGGAGATCCGGGACAGGTCCACGCCAATCATGGAACACACCCAGGCGAACTCGGCGAAGACATCGCGGGAAGCGGTGCCATCGATCGAGTTGTGGACGGCCGAGAAGAATCCGAGGTCAGCAGCAACAGCCTCGGGGTCCAAACCAAGCGAAGAACCGGCCAAAGCACCGGAACCGTACGGCGAAACACCGGCGCGCTTGTCCCAGTCCTGGAGCCGCTGCACGTCGCGCAGCAAAGCCCAGGCATGGGCCAGGAGGTGGTGGCTCAGCAACACCGGCTGGGCGTGCTGCAGGTGTGTCCGGCCCGGCATGGCAACGCCTTGGTGGGCCTTGGCCTGCTCCACCAGGGCGTCGATGGTGGCAAGGACACCGCCGGCGATGATGCGTGCATGGTCGCGAAGGAACATACGGCCCAGGGTGGCCACCTGGTCGTTGCGTGAACGGCCGGCGCGGAGTTTGCCGCCCAGCTGGGTCCCGGCGCGCTCAATCAGGCCACGTTCCAGGGAACCGTGAACGTCCTCGTCGCTCTCGGCCGGCAGGTAGGCGCCGCTCGCGACGTCCTCGTCCAGCTGGGTGAGTGCGGAAAGCATGCCTTCGAGCTCGGCGTCGTCCAGCAAACCTGCTTTGGCCAGCACGCGGGCGTGGGCCTTGGAGCCGGCGATGTCATAGCGGGCAAGCCGCCAGTCAAAGTGGGTGGACTTGCTCAGTGCGGCCAGCGCATCCGCGGGGCCACCGGCGAACCGGCCGCCCCACAGTGCACCTTCGTTTGTTGCCGAGGCCATTACTTGCCTGCGACGCGCAGGTCGCGGCCGGAGGCAACCTTGGAGGACATGCCCCACAGCTCGATGAAGCCACGTGCCATGGACTGGTCGAAGGTATCGCCGGTGTCGTAGGTGGCGAGGTCGAAGTCGTACAGCGAGGTCTCGGAGCGACGACCGTTGACTACTGCCTGGCCACCGTGGAGGACCATGCGGATATCGCCGGAAACGTACTGCTGCGTGTCCTCGATGAAAGCGTCCAAGGAGCGCTTCAGCGGGGAGAACCACTGTCCGTCGTACACCAGCTCGGACCAGCGCTGGCCAACGGTGGCCTTGAAGCGGGCCTGCTCGCGCTCGATGGTGATGTCCTCGAGGTGCTTGTGCGCGGTGATCAGCGCCATGGCACCCGGGGCTTCGTAAATTTCGCGGGACTTGATGCCAACAAGGCGGTCCTCGACGACGTCGATGCGGCCGACGCCCTGGGCGCCCGCACGGCGGTTAAGTTCCTGGATGGCCTGCAGCGGGGTGACCTTGACGCCGTCGATCGCTACCGGCACGCCGGCCTGGAAGGAGATGGTGACCTCGTCCGGTGCCGGGGGGAATTCCGGGGTGGCCGTGTAGTCGTAGATGTCCTTGGTGGGAGCGTTCCAGATGTCCTCGAGGTAGCCGGTCTCGACGGCGCGTCCCCAGACGTTCTGGTCGATCGAGTACGGGTTCTTCTTGGTGGTCTCGATCGGCAGTCCCTTCTCCTCGGCGAAGGCGATGGCCTTGTCGCGGGTCAGGGCGAGGTCGCGAACCGGTGCGATGCACTTCAGGTCCGGGCCGAGGGTCTGGATGCCGACTTCGAAACGGACCTGGTCGTTGCCCTTGCCGGTGCAGCCGTGGGCAACGGTGGTGGCGCCGAATTCGCGGGCAGCCTTGACGAGGTGCTTCACGATGACCGGACGGGAGATAGCCGAAACCAGCGGATAGTGGCCCTGGTAGAGGGCGTTGGCCTTCAAGGTGGGCATGGCGTACTCGTTGGCGAACTCGTCGCGGGCGTCGGCTACGTAGGCCTCGACGGCGCCGCAACCGAGGGCGCGCTGGCGGATGGTCTCCAGGGACTCGCCACCCTGTCCGACGTCGACGGCCACAGCGATGACCTCGGCACCGGTGGCTTCACCGATCCAGCCGATGGCTACGGAAGTATCAAGGCCACCGGAGTAGGCCAGAACAATGCGCTCAGTCACGAGAGTGCTCCTTTGTTGTTGCTTGGTTCATTCGAATCAATACTGGTGTGAATCAATGCTGGGAAAATCTATTGGTTGGCCGGCCCGGCTTCTTCGGCCATGCGCAGGAAACGCGCCGCCAGTTCCGCCCCGCCATCGGGATCCCGGGCGACCAACAGCAAAGTGTCATCGCCTGCGATCGTACCCAATACAGAGGGCATCACCGAGTGGTCCACGGCCAGTGCCAAGAAGTTCGCCGCACCAGGCGGGGTACGAAGGACCACGATATTGCCCGAGGCCTCCGCGGTGACCAGGAGTTCGCCGCACAACCGCGTCAGACGTGCATCCAGAATCTCCTGGGTCACGCCGCTCTTGGCGTTGCGGTCGCCGCCCTCCCCCGGAACGGCGTAAACCAACGCGCCTTCCTTTCCACGGACCCGGACTGCGCCCAGCTCCACGAGGTCCCTGGATAACGTGGCCTGGGTGACCTGGACACCGTCGTCCGCCAGCAGGGCTGCAAGCTCTGCCTGGGAGCGCACTGACTCACCTGTCAAGATCGCGGTGATACGCGCCTGGCGGGCAGTCTTGGTGGCTGGGCTGGCGCCCGGCACGGACGGGTTGGTGGACACTAGAACGTGCTCTCCCCGGTACCTTCAACAGGTGAAAGGCCCTCCACGAAAGCAAGTCCCGAGCGGTGCATCAACCATGCCATGAGTGCCTTCTGGGCGTGGAGGCGGTTTTCCGCCTCATCCCACACGATCGACTGCGGGCCGTCGATGACGTCCGCCGAAATCTCGTAACCGCGGTAAGCGGGAAGGCAGTGAAGCACGACGGCGTCCGGCGCAGCTTGCGCCATGGCGGCCTCGTCCACGGAATATTCACGGAAGAGTTGCATCCGCGCTTCCTTTTCGGACTCCTGGCCCATGGAAACCCAGGTGTCTGTTGCAACGACGTCGGCGCCCTTGAGGGCCTCGGCAGCATCGCTGGTGATGAGGACCGAACCGCCGGTCTCCGCAGCGCGTTCCTCTGCAGCGGCAACAATTTCCGCGGCAGGGAGATACCCCTCCGGCCCGGAGATGCGAACGTGCATCCCGGCAGTGACGCCGGCAAGGAGGTACGAGTTGGCCATGTTGTTGGCGGCATCGCCCAGGTACGCCATGCTCAGTCCGGCCAGCTCGCCCTTGTGTTCCTTGACGGCAAGGAGGTCGGCCAGGAGCTGGCAGGGGTGGTAATCGTCGCACAGGGCATTGATGACGGGGACCTTGGAGTTTTCAGCCATCGCCACCAGTCCGGCGTGCGCCCCGGTCCGCCACACAATGGTGGACACCATGCGCTCCAGGACTTTGGCAGTGTCCTCCACGGATTCCTTATGGCCGATCTGCGCTTCCCCCGGGTTGATAATCAATGCGTTGCCACCCATGTCTGCGATGCCCGTGGCGAACGAGACGCGGGTGCGGGTGGAGGTCTTGTCAAAGATCACTGCAACGGTCTTGCGGCCGTTGCCCTCTGCGGCGAAGGGCTGCACGCTGTAAGGCGCGGCCTTCATCCGGACGGCGAGTTCCAGGACCTCAGCCTGCTCGGCGGGGCTCAGGTCCGTGTCCTTGAGGAAGTGACGGGTGGTTGACGTGCTCACTGTGCATCCTTAGCGGTTTGGGCGGTAGCCGTGGCGATCAAGGCGGGCAGGGCTGACAGGAACCGGTCGGCCTGCTCGGTGGTCAGGATCAGCGGAGGGGCGAGACGGATGGTCCGCGGGCCCGGACTGTTGATGATGAAGCCTGCATCCAAAGCTGCGGTCACCATGGCAGGTGCGATGTCGGCGTTCACGTCGAATCCAATCAGCAGGCCCTCGCCGCGGACTTCACTGACAGCATCGACGTCAGCCAGCCCTTCGCGCAGGTGCGCGCCGACGCTCAGCACGTTCCGCAGGAGACCTTGGCTTTCGATGGCGTGCAGCGTGGCCAGCGCGGCGGCCGTAGCCACCGGGTTTCCGCCGAAAGTGGTGCCGTGCTGCCCTGCGGTGAGCAGGGCCGACGTCGTACTTCCGAAGGTGACAAGGGCACCCACCGGGAACCCGCCGCCAAGGCCCTTGGCGAGCGTGACGGCGTCGGGCACAATTCCTGCGTCTTCGCTGGCAAGCCACTTTCCGGTGCGGCCGATGCCGGTCTGGACCTCGTCCAGGATCAACAACGCACCCGCTGCGGTGGTAGCTTCACGGGCTGCCTGCAGGTATTCGGCGCTGAGCGGCCGAACCCCCGCTTCGCCTTGGATGGGTTCCAGGAACACGGCAGCAGTGGAATCGTCGACGGCGGCAAGCAGGGCCTCGATGTCACCAAACGGAATGTGGACCACACCACCTGGCAGTGGTTCAAACGGCGCACGGTAGGCCTCTTTGGCCGTGAGGGCCAAAGCACCCATGCTGCGGCCGTGGAAGGCACCCTCCAAAGCGATGATTTTGGTGCGCTTCCCGTCGGGATTGTTCCTGCGTGCCAGCTTGAACGCTGCTTCGTTGGCCTCGGTACCGGAATTGGCAAAAAAGACCTTGGAACCAGCCGGGGCCTTGCTGAGGGACAACAGCTTCTCGGCGAGAGCGATCTGCGTGGGGCTCGTGAAGAAGTTCGAGACATGGCCGAGCGTGGCCAGTTGGCTGGAAATCACGGAGGTGACGAAAGGGTGCGCGTGGCCCAGGGCGTTCACAGCGATGCCGCCCAGAAGATCAAGGTATTCCTTCCCGTCTGCATCCCACACAAGGCAACCGGCGCCACGGACCAGGACCCGCTGGGGCGTGCCGAAGACACCCATCAGCGAGGACGAGTAGCGCGCCAGCCAGTCGGCGCCTGAGCTCTGGGAAACGAGCGTGGCTGCGCCAGCCTCCGCAGCGATGGGGGCCCCGCTCGCTTCGCGATGCCCGACCACACCCGGCCCCCCATTGCTGCGGCTTTCAGCGGTATGGCTCAGTTCGGTGCTCATGCGTTCACTTCCTCGTCGGGTACTACTTGGGTGCCGATGCCCGCCGTCGTGAACGTTTCCAACAACATCGAGTGTGGGAGGCGGCCGTCCACGATGTGTGCGCGCTCCACGCCTTCGTCGATGGCCTTCAGGCAGGCGGCCATTTTGGGGATCATTCCCGACTCGAGGCGGGGCAGCATTTCGCGGAGTTCCGAGGCTGTCAGCGACGAGATCAGCGAGGATTTGTCCGGCCAGTTGGCGTACAGGCCTTCCACGTCGGTCAGGATGACGAGCTTGGTGGCACCCAGGGCCGAAGCAACGGCGGCAGCTGCGGTGTCGGCGTTAACGTTCAATACCTGGCCGGTGGTCTGGAAGCCGTTTCCGTCGTCCACGATCTCCGGGGCCACGGTTGAAATCACGGGGATGCGACCGGCGTCGAGGATATCCGTGATGCCGGCGGGATCCACGCCCACGACTTCGCCCACCAGGCCGAGGTCCACTTCTTCGCCATCAACCACGGTGCCCGTGCGGACGGCGCGCAGCAGGCCACCATCCTCGCCGGACATGCCGACGGCATAAGGACCGTGGGAGTTAATGAGCCCTACGAGTTCACGGCCAACCTGACCTGTCAGGACCATGCGGACCACGTCCATGGCCTCGGGCGTGGTGACGCGCAGCCCACCCTTGAACTCCGACTCGATGCCGAGGCGGCCGAGCATGGAGTTGATCTGGGGGCCGCCGCCATGAACCACCACGGGGTGGATGCCCACGTGGTGGAGGAACACGATGTCCTCAGCGAAGGCGCGGCGGAGGTCGTCGTTGACCATGGCGTTGCCGCCGTACTTGATCACCATGGTGGTGCCGGTGAATCGTTGGATCCACGGCAGGGCTTCGATCAGCGTGCCGGCCTTGTCCTGGGCTGCCTCGGCCGAGACGTGGCTCGTGGACGTGGTTTCGCGGGTATGGGCAGTCATTGTCATAAGCTCAGCTCGAGTAGGCGCTGTTCTCATGCACGTAGTCGTGCGTGAGGTCGTTGGTCCAGATGGTCGCCTCAGCGTCGCCGGCCTGCAGGTCAATCTCGACCAAGACTTCGCGCGGCTCAAGGTCCACCAGGTTGCGGTCATCGCCGATAGCGCCGTTGCGGCAAATCTGCACACCGTTCATGGCGACGTTGAGCTGGTCCGCCTCGAAAACAGCATCTGTGGTCCCCACAGCCGAGAGCACGCGGCCCCAGTTGGGATCCTTACCAAAGATGGCAGCTTTGAACAGGTTGGATCGGGCAACACTGCGGCTGACGATTTCGGCGTCGCGTTCGCTGGCGGCGTTGAAGGTCCTGATCGCGATGTCGTGGCTGGCGCCTTCGGCATCACCGATGAGTTTGCGTGCCAGTTCGGCGCAGACGATGGTGACCGCTTCGCTCAACTGCTCGGCAGAGGGCAGAGCTTCGGAGGCGCCGGATGCCAGCAGCACCACGGTGTCGTTGGTAGACATGCAGCCATCCGAGTCCGCGCGGTCAAAGGTGACGCGCGTGGCGTCGCGGAGGACGACGTCGAGCTCATTCGCAGGAACCTCGGCGTCGGTGGTCAGGACCACCAGCATCGTCGCCAGGCCGGGCGCCAACATGCCGGCACCCTTGGCAATGCCTCCCACAGTGAACTGCTTGCCTTGGGCATCGGTGCCGGTGAAGACGGCTTCCTTGGACACGCTGTCAGTGGTCATGATGGCCGTGGCGGCAGCGGTACCGCCGTCTTCCGACAATTCACGGAAAGCCGCATCAACACCAGTAAGAATCTTGTCCATGGGCAGCTGCTCACCGATCAGGCCCGTGGAGCACACTACGACGTCGGAGGCTGAGATGCCCAGCACGTCCGCCACTTTCTCGGCAGTAGCATGCGTGTTCTGGAAGCCCTGCGGGCCGGTGCAGGCGTTGGCGCCGCCCGAGTTCAAGACGACGGCATCCACACGGCCATCGCTGACTACCTGGCGTGACCAGTGAACCGGCGCAGCAGCTACACGGTTGGAGGTAAATACGGCAGCTGCGGACTTTTGCGGCCCGTCATTGACTACCAGGGCCAGATCCGGGTTCCCGGATGCCTTGATGCCGGCTTTGACGCCGGAGGCGCGGAATCCCTTGGGTGCGGTAATGGTCACGGTGCAACTCCCTGCAGGTTCAGGCCGGCGGTTTCATCCAGGCCGAGGGCAATGTTCATGGACTGCACGGCTCCGCCGGCGGTCCCCTTGGTGAGGTTGTCGATGGCGCACGTGACGATCACGCGGCCAGTGTGCTGGTCCAATGCCAACTGCATCACTGCGTGGTTGGAACCCTGCACTGACTTGGTGGTGGGCCATTGGCCTTCGGGAAGGAGGTGCACGAACGGTTCGTCGTCGTAGGCATCTGCCCAGGCCTGGCGCAGTTCAGCTTCCGTCACGCCGTGCTGTGCCTTAGCGGTGGCCGTTGTCAGGATGCCCCGGCTCATGGGAACCAACGTGGGCGTGAAGGAGACCGATACCGGTTCACCGGCCGCATTGGAGAGTCCCTGTTCGATCTCCGGCGTGTGGCGATGTCCGCCACCCACGCCGTAGGGGCTCATGGAACCCATGACTTCGGCACCGATCAAATTCACCTTGGCCGCCTTGCCGGCACCGGAGGTACCGGATGCCGCAACAATCACGACGTCGTCCGTCAGGAGGAGATTGTTGGCGAACCCGGGCGTCAGGGCGAGCAACGCCGACGTCGGGTAGCAACCAGGCACTGCGATGCGGGTGGCGCCCTTGAGGGCTTCACGCTGACCGGGCAGTTCAGGCAGTCCATAAGGCCATGTTCCTGCGTGCGCAGATCCGTAGAACTTTTCCCATGCCGCGGCGTCCTGCAAGCGGTGGTCCGCGCCGGCGTCGATCACTACGGTCCCCTCCGGCAACTGAGCAGCGATCTCGGCCGAAGCACCGTGCGGCAACGCCAGGAACACTACGTCGTGGCCGGACAGGTTCTCCACCGTGGTGTCTTCCAGAATCCTGCTGGCTAAACCATGGAGATGCGGCTGCAACTCCCCTAGTCTGGAACCGGCGTTGCTGTGTGCGGTGATGGCACCGATGGTGACGTTCGGATGGCCTGCCAGCAGGCGCAGCACTTCTCCTCCGGCGTAGCCGCTGGCACCGGAGACGGCAACAGAAATAGTCATGACTCCACTGTACAGCAAGAATATTCATGCTGTCCGATATTTATGCATGCAGTTGTGAGCAGTCTCATTATTTTGGGGATTGGACGTATGCTTAGTGAAGGGTGATCCAGACCGTGCAGTCCGAACGTCGGCTGCAGCGTTGCCCGTTAGCGATACGGGGCACATTTATGTCACCCACGTCCACCGCTGAGCGCCCCAAAGCTCGCGCAATTCAACCAAATCCCGTCGTCCAGAGCTACTCGGAGCTTCTCAAGAGCGTCAAGGCAGCCGGACTCCTGGAACGCCGTAGCGGCTTCTACATCTGGGTCTTCGTGGCCCTGGCACTCCTTATGGCCGGCACCTGGCTCGGCTTCGCACTGATCGGCGATTCCTGGTACCAGCTTTTGATCGCTGCAGCCGTAGGCATCCTGTGCACGCAACTGAGCTTCCTTGCCCACGAGGCAGGTCACAAGCAGATCTTCGCTTCCCGGCGTGCCAACGATTGGTCAGCCCGTCTCCTGGCCACAGGAGTTGCCGGCATCAGCTATTCCTGGTGGGAACAGAAGCACGGAGCCCACCACAACCACCCCAACGTCATCTCCAAGGACCCGGACATCCGGAACAACGCCTTGGTGTTCTATGAGGACGCTGCAGCCGAACGCAAAGGCCGCCTGGCTTTCCTCACCAAAAAGCAGGGCTGGTTCTTCTTCCCGCTCCTGACGCTCCTGGGCTTGAGCCTGCAGTTCGACTCCCTTCGCTTCGTCTTCGGCAAGCAGAAAGTACGTCACCGCTGGGTGGAGACGCCCATCCTCGTGACCAGGCTTGCCGCCCTCCCGGTCCTGGCTTTCACCTTCCTGCCCATCGGCATGGCGTTCGCCTTCCTTGGCGTCCAGATCATGGTTTACGGCTTCTATATGGGAGCCTCGTTCGCCCCGAACCACAAGGGCATGCCCGTCCTCCCCAAGGACAGCCGCGTGGACTTCCTCAACCGCCAGATCCTGACCTCGCGCAATATCTCCGGTGGTCTCTTCATGGACTTCCTCCTGGGTGGACTCAACCGCCAGGTGGAGCACCACCTGTTCCCGGACATGGCTCGCCCCCATTTGTACAAGGCCACAAAGATCGTCCGCGAGTTCTGCGCCAAGCACTCCATTTCCTACACGGAAACCACGTTGATGCAGTCCTACGGCATCGTGGTCAGATACCTCAATGACGTAGGCCTGGCAGCAGGCCGCGGCTTCGATTGCCCCGTGGCTTCGACGCACGGACGCTTCTAGGCGTTCAACAAGGGAAGCCCCAACTTCCCTAGGATGGAATCTGAAACCGGGCCCCGGAAGGACCGCCCCGGAGTGAGGAGCCACCATGACGCACGCCATCGTTGCACAGCAGCCCGGAGGACCTGAGGTCCTCGAATACGCATCTGTGGAAATACCGAAACCTGGCCCCGGCCAGCTGTTGATCAAGGTCGCAGCTGCCGGGGTCAATTTCATTGAGACCTACCAACGCAGCGGCACCTACAAGGTGGAATACCCCTTCACCCCAGGCGCCGAAGCCGCCGGCACAGTGGAGTCCGTAGGCGAAGGTGTCGCAGAATTTTCCGTTGGCGACCGGGTTGCCACGGCTGAGGGGTCCCGGACGTACGCGGAGTACGCCGTGGTGGAGGCGGCCAAGGCACTTCCGGTTCCTGACGGCGTCGACGATCACACCGCAGCAGCCCTGCCGCTGCAGGGCATCACTGCCCATTACCTGATGAACTCGTCGTTCCGCGTAGAGCCGGGCCACACCGTTCTGCTCCACGCAGGCGCAGGTGGCGTTGGTCTGCTGTTGACGCAACTGCTGAAGGCCCGCGGAGCCCGTGTGATCACCACCGTGTCCTCTGATGAGAAGGCCGATCTCTCCACGCTTGCAGGCGCTGATGAAGTACTCCGTTACGAGGGCTTCGCTGACAGGGTCCGTGAACTGACCGACGGCGAGGGCGTCAACGTGGTGTACGACGGCGTCGGCAAAGACACCTTCGATGACTCCCTGAAGAGCCTGCGCATCCGGGGTGCCATGGTGCTCTTCGGTGCGGCCTCCGGCCCGGTGCCGCCCTTCGATCCCCAGCGTTTGAACGCCGCAGGTTCGCTGACGCTGACCAGGCCCACCATGGCGCACTTTGTGCAGAACGCCCAGGAACGCAGGTGGCGTTCAGCCGAGATTTTCGACGCCGCCGCCAACGGCACCCTAACTGTCAGGGTCGGTGCCACATACCCGTTGGCCGAAGCAGCCCAAGCACACAGGGACCTCGAAGGCCGCCGCACCACCGGCAAAGTCCTGCTGGTTCCCTAAGCCGCCATGTCCGGTTCCCAACGGCCAGTGACGCGCAGGGAAACTGCTGTGCAACAGAAAGTGACGCGCAGGAAACGTCAGACACCTTTTGTTCATCTTTCTGCGGAAAGCTGACGTCGTGAGCACAGAACATCCATTGGGGGCCGGGCATATCCCTGCCATGACCACGTACCGTCCCCAGCTACCGGGAGGCACCGCCGCCCCGGCCGAGCGCACCCTCGTTGACATCCTGACAGAAACCGCATCGTCATTCCCCGAAGCCTCGGCACTGGATGACGGGCAGAAGTCCCTGAGCTACACCGAGCTTCTCAAGGCGGTACGCGCCTTCGCTGCCCGGCTCAATGCGGCAGGTCTTGGCCGGGGCGACAAAATCGGCGTTCGGATCCCATCCGGCACCAACGAGCTCTACATCGCCATCTTGGGAGTCCTCATGGCTGGCGCCGCCTACGTTCCCGTGGATGCGGACGACCCCGACGAACGCGCCCGTCTGGTGTTCGGCGAAGCCAAGGTGGGTGCCATCATCGCTGCGGGCCTGGACATCCAGCTTTCCGGCGAGGCCCGGGAACCCGTCTCCACACCCTCCATCCCCGGACTGGACGACGATTCCTGGATCATCTTCACCTCCGGATCCACAGGAACCCCCAAGGGCGTTGCCGTCCAGCACCGGTCCTCGGCCGCGTTTGTTGACGCCGAGGCCAGGATCTTCCTACAAGCTGAGCCTATTGGCCCCGAGGACCGGGTGTTGGCCGGCCTTTCGGTCGCCTTCGACGCTTCCTGCGAGGAAATGTGGCTTGCCTGGCGCCACGGCGCTTGCCTGGTACCGGCACCACGAGCGTTGGTTCGCACCGGCATGGACCTCGGCCCTTGGCTTATCAACCACGGCATCACGGTGGTTTCCACCGTGCCCACCCTTGCCGCTCTCTGGCCGGCAGAGGCGCTGGAGAACGTCCGCCTGCTGATCTTCGGCGGCGAAGCGTGCCCGCCCGAGCTGGCCGAACGCCTCGCGGTAGATGGCCGTGAGGTGTGGAATACCTACGGACCCACCGAAGCCACCGTCGTTGCCTGTGCCGCTCCCCTGGGCGGACCCGGCCCCGTGCGGATCGGGCTTCCACTGGATGGCTGGGACCTTGCCGTCGTCGATCCGCAGGGCGTCCCGGTGGCCGAAGGTGAGATCGGCGAACTGATCATCGGCGGAGTGGGACTGGCCCGCTACCTGGACCCTGCCAAGGACGCAGAAAAGTATGCCCCCATGCCTACCTTGGGTTGGGAACGTGCCTACCGCTCCGGCGACCTGGTCCGCTTCGAAGCCGAGGGTCTGATCTTCATGGGCCGCGCCGACGAACAGGTGAAACTGGGTGGACGCCGGATCGAACTGGGCGAAGTGGATGCTGCGCTCCAGTCCTTGCCGGGCGTCGCCGGTGCTGCTGCGGCCGTGCAGACCACGGCTGCCGGCAACCAGATCCTGGTGGGCTACCTGGCCCCCGTTGACGGCTACGAGCTGTCCATGGACGAGGCACGCCGGCTGCTTGGCGAAAGCCTGCCGGCCGCTTTGATCCCCCTGCTGACCGTGGTGGATTCGCTCCCGACCAAGACGAGCGGAAAAGTTGACCGTCACGCTTTGCCGTGGCCGCTGGCAGGAGCCGGTGCCACCGAAGCCGGGAACGCCCCGCTGAACCTGCCCGATGACGCCCGTTGGGTGGTTGAGCAATGGGAATCCGTGCTGGGAAGTCCCGTCGGCTCCCTGGACGCCGACTTCTTCGCTTATGGTGGCGGATCCTTGGCTGCGGCGCAGCTCGTTTCTGCCCTTCGCGTCCGGTATCCCACCATCACCGTGGCGGATATCTATGCCACGCCACGTGTCGGCGCACTGATCGACACAGCACGGCAATCTCTTCCCGACGGCGGCGCGCCGGGTCCCGCTGCAGAGCGCACCGTGCGTCCCACGGCGCTGAAGTCACAGATCTTCCAGGTGCTAATGGGCGTGCCCTTGCACATCCTGGTGGGGATGCGTTGGCTCACCTACCTCATGGCCGCCAACAGGTTGCTGGCCGACTTTGCTGGATTTACCGCCGCACCCGTCGTGTCGTGGTGGTGGATCGCAGCGTCCTGGCTGGTCTTCGTCAGCCCCTTGGGCCGGATGACGATCTCGGTGGTTGCAGCCAGGGTGCTTCTTGGCAGGATCGAACCCGGCACTTACCCACGTTCCGGAAAGACCCACCTGCGCTTGTGGCTGGCCGAGCAAATACAAGACCTGTCGGGCGCCATCGGTCTGGCCAGCGCCCCGTTCGTCCCTTACTACGCACGGGCCCTCGGAGCCAAGATCGGCAAGGATGTCCACCTGCACTCACTGCCCCCGGTCACCGGTTTGCTGTCCCTCGGAAGCGGAGCCAACATCGAGCCCGAGGTGGACCTTTCCGGATGGTGGGTGGATGGTGACTCCGTCCATATCGGGCAGATCCATGTAGGAGCCGGCGCAGTCGTCGGCGCCCGAAGCACCCTGATGCCAGGGGCCACCATCGGTGCGGGTGCGCGCGTCGAAGCCGGGTCGGCAGTACTGGGCAAAGTGAAGGCCGGGCACCTTGTGGCCGGCTCCCCCGCCGAGCGCCGTGGAAAAGCGAAGCAAGAGTGGCCTGAAACGATCAACCGGCGGCCAGTGGTTGACAGGCTCTGGTTCTCCGCCTTTGCCAGCGCTTCGGCGCTCCTGGCCCTTATTCCTTACATTTCTGCGTTCGCGGCGGCCTTGGTTGTCCTGGCTTTCATGCAGGGCCACGAATCCCTGGAAACTGCGCTTGCTCAAATAGCTCTGGCATTGCCTCTTGCGGCGTCGGTGTGGTTCTTCGGCAACCTGCTGCTCATCCTGATGGTTGCCCGGCTTCTCGGGTTGGGTTTGAAGGAGGGTTACTACGGGGTCCGCAGCCGTGTCGGGTGGCAGGTTTGGGCCACGGAACGCCTTCTGGACATGGCCCGGGACCTCCTTTTCCCGGTCTACGCAAGCCTTTTCACACCGATCTGGCTGCGCCTTCTGGGCGCCAAAGTCGGCAAAAACGTGGAAGCCTCAACCGTTCTGTTGGTTCCTAAAATGACGACCATTGGGGATGGAGCCTTCCTGGCTGACGACACCATGGTGGCCTCCTACGAACTCGGTGGGGGCTGGATGAAGATTGCTCCCGCCAAAATAGGAAAGCGCTCCTTCCTGGGCAACTCGGGCATGACTGCTGCGGGACGAAACGTTCCCAAGAACTCCCTCGTTGCAGTTCTGTCTGCCACGCCGGCGAAAGCCAAATCCGGCACGTCCTGGTTGGGCAGCCCGCCGGTCAGGCTGCGCCGCACTGCCGTCGCTGCTGACCAAACCCGGACCTTCCAGCCGCCCCGCAGGCTCAAGGTTGCCCGGGCGCTGTGGGAACTGTGCCGGCTCGTGCCTGTCATCCTCACCGTTGCCATCGCCGTCAGCGTCATGCTGGTTCTGGATTGGATCGCGAGTGGATGGGGCTACTGGGTGGCGGCCGTCCTGGGTGGTGTCGTGATGCTGGCAGCAGGTGCCGTGGCCGCATTGAGCTCCATCGTGGCCAAGTGGGCCCTGGTGGGGACCATCCGCGCGGGTGAGCACCCCTTGTGGAGCTCATTCATCTGGCGCAACGAGGTAGTGGACACCTTCATCGAAATGGTGAGTGCCCCGTGGTTTGCCCGCTCCGCCGCCGGAACTCCCGCCTTGGTGTGGTGGCTTCGCGGCCTCGGAGCGAAGATCGGCCGTGGGACCTGGTGTGAAAGCTACTGGCTGCCCGAAGCTGACCTGGTCACGCTCGGTGAGAATTCCACCGTCAACCGTGGCTGCGTTGTCCAGACGCACCTGTTCCACGACCGCGTGATGAGCCTGGACACCGTGCTGCTCGGTAACGGAGCCACCATGGGTCCGCACGGCGTCATCCTCCCCGCGGCCAGCATCGGCGACGGCGGAACTGTTGGTCCGGCGTCGTTGGTTATGCGGGGTGAGACAGTGCCGGCCGGAACGTATTGGATGGGCAACCCGGTGAGCCCATGGGTGGGTCCGTCAACACAAGCGCCGCGCCTCAAGTAGATTGGACGGATCATGACCGTACCAATCACCGCCCCCACGACCGAAGCGGACCCCTATGCTCTGGACCACGGCAGCAGCAACTACCGTGTGGACCGGTACGAGTTGGATCTCGACGTCAGGTTGGGCAGCAACAAGCTGATCGGCAAGGCGGTCCTGCGATGCACGGCGTTAAAACCCCTGGCACAGATTGTCCTCGACCTGGTGGGCCTGCGGGCCAGCAAGGTCCAGCTGGATGGCAAGAAGCTCCAGAAATTCAGCCACAGGGCCGAACACCTGGTGCTCAACCCGGCCTCCCCGCTTAAGCCCGGCCAGCAGTTCTCCTTGGAGATCCGCTACGACGGGAACCCCCAGCCCCGCCGCGGGCTTTGGGGCGATGTGGGGTGGGAAGAACTGAACGACGGCGTACTGGTGGCCGGCCAGCCCAACGGTGCGGCCTCCTGGTTCCCCTGCAATGACCATCCACGCTACAAGTCCAGCTTCCTTATCTCCGTGACCACAGACGACAACTACCGGCCGGTGTGCAACGGCACGCTGATCTCCCACTCCCGCAAGTCGAGCAGGGAGACCTGGGTCTATGAACACGCTGAACCCATGGCCACCTACCTCGCCACCGTTCAGATCGGCCGGTACGTCAGGGTTCCCCTGCACAATGACGACACCCATCACCGGGTGCCGCAGTTCGTAGCAGTCACGCCCGAGATGGCGGTGGATGCTCTGCAAGGCCTGCGCCGCCAGCCGGACATGATGCGCACCTTCGAGGATTGCTTCGGACCGTATCCGTTCACGGACTACACGTCGGTGGTCACTGAAGACGAACTGGAAATCCCGTTGGAAGCCCAAACCGTCTCCATCTTCGGCCGAAACCACATGCGCGAGTCCTGGGACGCCCAGCGCCTGATCGCCCACGAGCTTTCCCACCAGTGGTTCGGCAACTCGCTGACCGTGAGCAGCTGGAAAGACATCTGGCTCCATGAAGGATTCGCCTGCTACGCGGAGTGGTTGTGGTCCGAAGAATCCAGGACCATGACTGTTGCTGCGCGGGTAACGGCTGCATGGAAGAGGCTCGACGCCGGGCCCCAGGATCTGCTGGTCGGAGACCCCGGCCCTGAGCTGATGTTCGACGACCGCGTCTACAAGCGCGGCGCCCTTGCCGTTCACGCGGTGCGGATGGCAGCTGGGGACGAGGCCTTCTTTGGTTTCCTGCAGCACTGGACTGCCACCAACCGGCATGGCTCAGTGTCGACGGAGGCGTTCATTGAGGCTGCGGATTCGTTCATTCCGGGCTTTGATGCTGCGTCGATTCTCCGGCCATGGCTCTACGAGGCTGCGCTTCCGCCGCTGCCTCCAGCGCGCTAGCCCAGTGCCAGGGCGGCAACCAAACCGTCAGGCAGTTTTCGGTTTTCTTGGATGCCGGTGACATCCCGCAGGCCGGGCAGGTCCAGCACATCCAGCTCTGCGGGGTTGCGCCTCAGGCCCTCCCCCGTCATCTTCAGCCACGCCTCTTTGCGTGCCCACAGACGCGCGCGCTGACTATTTCGCTCCTGATCCGGGATGGTGGACAGGAAGCGTTTCTCGGTTGCGGTCAGCGCGACGTCGTCGAAGCCTTCGAAGGTTGCTTTGCCAGTCGATTCAAGATCCACTCCCAGCCGTAGTTCTTCGGGAGCATGCACGACGCCGGCCAGTAGTACCCAGCCCGACGCCCGGGATGCACTGAGCGCCAGAGGTGCGGGGCCGCCGTCGAGCATGAACCCTGGGCGACCATGGTCCTGGCCGGGGCCGCACCGCGGACAGTGATAGTCAGGAACGAGTCGAGCAGGATCCACTTCCAGGAGCGCAGCGGCAAAGTCCAGCAAGGCCACCCGCCCTGCAATGAACTCTTCACGGTCTGCGGGGTTGGCGTAGCGAAGGGCGCGCTCGAGGGCCAGCTGGCCGAGCAGTTCAAGCGCGCCTCCTGCGCCGGGCGTCTCATCGAGCCTCCGCAGGTCAAGCACCGGATTCTGCATCATGCCCTCCTCTCACGGCTAAGTCCCCAGCCCAATGTCGCAACAGCTATGGGTGGATTTCCCCCTTCTGTGAGGCTTCAAACGACTCTGCCATCGCCCCGCGTCTATGCCCAAATCGGGTTCCGTACGACAGGTGTTAGACCATCCTGACAGGCGCTGAATGGAGAAGTGGACTCTTACCTGTGAAGGCTTTTCTCGGGCCAAACCAGCGCGCCTCGCCCGTCGTGTCGCGGAGCAGTACGTGTGCACCACAGGTTTCGTCCCTCAGCTATAAGCTACGGAGCGTCTCACGGGCCTGTATGTAGCTCCCGACCGCGGCGTGCTGAGACCCCTGCGTTCCTTTCGTTCTGTAGGTGGTCCGCACTCCAGCCCTTCCGATGTTGTCCGTGCATAGTCGCAAGTGCTCATAAACGAGGACATTTGCACCTAAATCTACCCACCCCCCTTTGTAGCTATGGCCTCTGCAAACTGCAGCTTGTGTGGCGGGCTCCTTTTCGCCAAAGCAAGTGTTCCCCGCAGCCACAATTACGCCGCGGGGAACACTGTGGGTGGCTTAACTCAACTGCGCTACTTTACCGACGTCAGGTAGTTCGCCAGTGTGGGCGTGATGCGGGTGCCCGAGTTGGAGCTGCCGCCGTTGGTGTGGATGGCCATGATGGTGTTGGAGCTGTTGTACACGGGCGCACCGCTCTGGCCGCCGAACGTGTCCATCTTGTAGTAGACCTTCTCAGCGGTGGTGCTCTCAATGGGACCGGTCATGGACCACATGGTTCCGAAGGCCTTGTCTCCGGGGTAGCCCCGAACGGTCACATTGGTGCCATTCAGACTTGCGGTGGTGCCGGTGTAATTGAGCCAGCCGGTGGTGTTGCCGATGGTGCAGTCGAGCTTGATGACGCCCCAATCAGCGTTGGTGTTGGCAGAGTCGATCCAGCGCTGGTCCGTCAAGAGCTGCGTTGCGCCACACGTACCGTAAGGATCGGTTGATCCATTCCGACCAGGAGCCACTTTTACGCCCCAGGAGTAATCAGCCGTTGACCCAGTGCCGCCTTCGTGGACGCAGTGCCCTGCGGTCAGAACGGTGTCGTCGGAAATCAAGGCACCGGAGCAGATGTAGCCGCCGTTGAACTCGATCTGAACGATCGAGCGGTTGGGCGCAGCTGTGGTGTTGGTGATGCGGACACGGCCGTCAGCGCCGATCACTGAGTCGGTGGAGGCCCCTCCGTTCTTCGACGGTGCGGCAATCGTGTATTTGTCAGCCAGTGGTGATGCAGCGGAACCGGACGTCTGCGAAGGGTCTACCGTGTGCGATACAGGTTGGACCTCGGCGGCGGCTGCCTGCGGCGTCGACTCTGACGCGGTTGCGGCTCCACCAAGCGAGGACGTCAGAGCCATCACTGCAGCTCCGACAAGCAAAGCAACGTTCTGCTTCTTCATGGGTACCTTTCAAGGGACGGCTCACAGAAGAGCCGTGCGAGGGATGTGATACACATGCTTCACATGTGCATGACAAAACTGTCATACATGCATGAATAGTCTGTCAAGATGCTGGGAGCTCAATCTCAATAAAAGAAAAAATCCCCGGAACCATCAGGTCCCGGGGATTCACTCGATACAGGGAGTGCTAGCGCTGGACTGCTCCGAAGCGCTCGGCCGCAACGGCAACGGCAGCCGCTCGGGCCTCCGAAGCCTCATCCGCCGTCAGCGTGCGGTCGTCCGCACGGAAGCGCAAGCCGAAAGCCAGCGATTTCTTGCCCTCCTCGATGCCGGGACCCGCGTAGACGTCGAACAGCGCCACGTCTTCGAGGAGTTCTCCGGCGCCTTCACGCAGCGCGGAGAGGACCAGGTCTGCCGCCACATCCTGCGGAACCACCAAGGCGACGTCCTGCGTGGCGACGGGGAATCCAGAGATGTGCTTGGCCACAATCACGTCAGCAGCGGCTTCGAACAACGCTTCCACGTTGACCTCCAGAGCCACGGAGCGTGCGGGCATGTCCTGAGCCGCCAGGAGCTTGGGGTGCAACTCTCCTGCGTAGCCCACGACGTCGCCATTGCGCAGCGCCAGTTGAGCTGCACGGCCGGGGTGGAATGCCTGGTGGCTGCCCTGGCTGACGACCAGCTCGACACCCAAAACATCTGCAATGAGGCGTGCCACGTCAACAGCGTCCGCCCAGTCCCAGACGCGCGGTGTGTGGGTAGCGGCAGCCGGAGAATCATGGCCCGTCAAGACAGCTGCGACGTGCAGCGGCTGGGGCGGGACGCCGTCGTACAGCGCATCCAGAACCTCATCGGAAGGCTTGACGCCCAACGGCGGGATGGAATCCGTGCCGAGCTTGTCACCGGGCAGGAAGACCGAACCCGCTTCGTAGACAGCCAGGTCACGGAAGCCGCGCGAGTGGTTCCGGCGGGCAACCTCGATCAGGCCCGGCAGGATGGACGTCCGCAGGTAGCCGTGTTCCTCACTGATCGGGTTGGCGAGCTTGAGCGCCGGACGCGCACCGCCTTCAGCAGCAACGCCAAAGGTGTCGTTGGCTGCCTTGGAGACGAACGGGTAGGACAACACCTCAGTAAGCCCCGCATCAGCCAAGGCCTGGACGACCCGGCGCTTCTGCTGCTGGCTGCGGCTCAGGCCACGGCCTGGAGGCGCCACCGGAAGAGTCGAGGGGATGTTGTCGTAGCCGACAAGGCGCGCGATTTCCTCGGACAGGTCTTCCTTGGTTTCGAGGTCATTGCGCCAGCTGGGAGCCGTGACCCTGTAACCGGCGGCAGTTTTTTCAACCACAGCCCCAAGGTCCTCAAGGGACGTGACGATCTGCTCTTCGGTGAAGTCGATGCCGATTCGGGCAGAGGCGAACCCTGCCGGCAGTTCAATGGTGACCGCATCAGGGGCGGTTCCAACGTCGGTCCCCGTCTCATCTGCCGTACCACCGGCAAGCTCTACCAAGAGGTCAACCACGCGCTGGGCAGCAATATTCGCAACGTGCCAGTCAACGCCGCGCTCGAAGCGCTTGGAGGCTTCGGAGGGCAGCTTGTGGCGACGGCGGGAGCGGGCAATCGACACTTCGTCGAAGTGCGCGGCTTCCACCAGGATGTTGGTGGTGGAATCCGACACCTCAGTGTGGGCTCCTCCCATCACGCCGGCGATGCCAATGGCACCCGAGTCATCGGTGATCAACAGGTCCTCGACGTCGAGCGTGCGCTCCTTGTCATCGAGGGTGGTGATCTTCTCCCCCGCCACTGCACGACGCACCACGATGTCGCCCGCGAGCTTGTCGAGGTCGTAGCAGTGGTTGGGCTGTCCCAGCTCAAGCATGACGTAGTTGGAGATATCAACCGGCAGCGAGATGGAACGAACGCCGGCCAGACGAAGGCGCGCGGACATCCACGGCGGTGTGGGACGTGATGGGTCAACGCCACGGACGGTGCGGGCCACGAAGCGGTCGCAGCCTGGCTTGCCGTAAATCGGGGCGTCATCGTTGAGCTTGACGCCGTAGCCACCCTGCAGGGTTGCCGGCGCGCTCACCTTGGACGCGGGATCCACGAACGAGGTTCCCGTGGCGTGCGCGTACTCGCGAGCGACACCCCGGATCGAGAACGCGTAGCCGCGGTCAGGGGTCACGTTGATTTCAGCAGCCTGGTCATAGAGGCCAAGGAGTTCCATGGCGTCCGTGCCGATTTCCGGATCGAGGCCGATGCGGGAGAGGACCAGGATGCCGTCGTGGTCGTCGCCGATGCCCAGTTCCCGAACGGAAGCGATCATGCCCGCGGACAGGTGACCGTAGGTCTTGCGGGCTGAGATCTTGAAGTTTCCTGGCAGAACAGCTCCGGGAAGGGTAACTACGACCTTGTCGCCCTCAACAAAGTTGTGGGCACCGCAAATAATGCCCTGCACTCCGGAAGGGTCAATGCCCTCACCATTGAGCGTCTGTTCCTGTCCTTCAGGGACGACGCGGACCTGGCACCAGTTGATCGTCTTGCCGTTGGACTGCGGCTCCTTGACCAGGCTCAAGACCTGGCCCACGACGATGGGCCCGGAGAGCTCGTCCGTGGGACGGTGGACTTCTTCTTCTTCAAAGCCGACCTTGACCAGGTCCGCCATGACATCTTCGGCCGTTGCATCGGCCGGAACCTGCGCGAATTCACGCAGCCAGGAAAGTGGGATACGCACTATTAGATCTCCATCCCGAAGTGCTCGCTGAAACGTACGTCGCCTTCGATCATGTCGCGCATATCGCCGACCTCGTTGCGGAACATGAGCGTGCGCTCAATGCCCATGCCGAAGGCAAAACCTGAATAGATGTCCGGATCGATGCCCGCTGCACGGAGGACGTTGGGGTTGACCATGCCGCAGCCACCCCACTCGATCCAGCGCGGACCGCCCTTGGCACCCGGGTGCCAGATGTCCAGTTCCGCTGAAGGCTCCGTGAACGGGAAGTAGTTGGGGCGCAGGCGGATGGAGGCTTCGTCACCGAACATCTGGCGGGCGAAGTGCTCCAACGTGCCGCGCAGGTCCGCCATGCTCAGGTTCTTGTCGATCGCGAGACCCTCGAACTGGTGGAACACAGGCGTGTGCGTAGCGTCCAGTTCATCGGTGCGGAACACCTTGCCCGGGCACAGAACGTAGATGGGAACTTCGCGTTCCAGCATGGAACGTACCTGGACAGGAGACGTGTGGGTGCGCATGAGCAGGTGAGCTTCGGGCGGTTCCACGAAGAACGTGTCCTGCATTTCGCGGGCGGGGTGGTCCGGCTTGAAGTTCAGCGCATCGAAGTTGAACCACTCGGACTCCACCTCTGGGCCTTCGGCAATCTCCCAGCCCATGCCGACGAAGATGTCTGAGACGCGGTCCTGAAGCGTGGACAGCGGGTGACGTGCACCTGCCCGGCGACGACGCGGAGCGGCCGTCACATCCACTGTTTCTTCGACCAGGATACGGGCGTCGTTCTCGGCTTCGAGAACCTCGGTCCGGGCAGCGAGCGCCTGGTTGACGCGGCCGCGGGAGGACCCCATGAGCTTGCCGGCGGCGGCCTTGTGCTCCTTGGCGAGCCCACCGATTTCACGGTTGGCGAGGCTCAGTGGCGACTTCTCGCCGGTGTGGGCGAGGCGGACAGCCTTGAGTTCATCAAGGGAGGAAGCAGCCGCAATTGCGGCGATGGCATCCTCGACGGCGGCGGTGATGGCGGCTTCATCCAGCGGATTCGGGATGGCAGCGCCTGGCAAAGTGTCAGTCATCTACTGTTCTTAGCTACGAGTCGGGAGCGGCCGGCAAGGCAGGCCTGCAAAACGAAAGGGCAGTGCTCGCCGCGGACGGCAGGCACTACCCTTCAGTCTAGTTGAACGTCATGGACTGGATTTAACCCACCAAGACGCGTCCCGCCATATGAACGGCACGACGGCGGAAATCGCCAGGAGTTCCTCGCCGCCCTAAGCGGGCGGTGCCGTGGGCGGCGGTGGCGACTGGCCGTCGTCGTTCCGTTGGACGGGTGGCGTCGCAGGCTGCTGCTGCGTCGGGAACTGCTGGGCAGGCGGCTGCGGGACCTGGGCAGGCGGCATGGTCTGATCCTGCGGCGCCCCAGGAGTGTAACCCTGCCCTGCCCAGTCCGCTTGAGGTGACTGCGTTGGCTGCCGGGGGTAGGCGTCCTGCTGGGGAGCGTAACCCGGCTGGCCGTACGGCGCAGCCCCTGCGAGCGCTGGCGTTTGCTGCGCGGACTTCCTGCGCAGCAGCAGGAACAGGAGAACCAACCCAGCGGCGATCACCAGAACGGCAACCAGGATCCAGATGATCCACATCGGAACGCCGGCGTTGGCTTCGGCCTTGGCCTGGACCGCAGTCTCTTTGATGGTCAGCATGTCGAAGGTGGCAGTGTTGCCGTCCACGGTCGCACCTGTTGCTTCGACGACCTTGCCGGGGAACGTGAACTTGACCGTGGCTTCGTCAAACATTGACTTGGCCATGCTGGAGGCTTGGGGATCGCTGCTGTCCATCCCGGTCACGCCGCCCATGGAGAGGACATAGAAGTCACCCTCCTTCTTGAGTTCGAAAGGATTTTCGGAGCTGGACGACTCGGCGAGCTTCGCAGGGTCAAGGTTGGCGGCTGTGATCCGCTTGCCCTTGTACTTTTCGTCCTCGTAGTCCACCACGGTGGCACCCTCCGGGATGTCCATCTCCTGGCTGCCACTGCCGCTGCCGTTTGACTCCATGAATTCTTCAAAGGACTTATCGCCCAGTACCGACTTCTGGATCGCGTAAACAACCTCGTAGTCCACGCTTTTCTCGTTGTTCACCTTGACGGACATGTTCAGCTTGACGCAGCCGGTCAAAGCCACCATGACTGCAAGCAGGACACCCACCACGCCCACGGCGCGTTTAATGTTCATCGCGTTTCTTCCCCCATTCATTCCCCTGCACCGATGAGTGCTCGAACAGCGTATCCCTGCCGCTCATGCCGTGCCATACGCGACGGGTCTAGCATGGCTTCATGACTCCCGCGCAACGCCTGCGGCAGATCGCCAACGTCGCAAACCTGTCTACACCACTGGGACTCGCGGTAGCCGCTGCGTCCCGAAGCACCTTGACCCGCGGGCCACGCGGCCTCCTGATAGCAGCCGGGTATGGCTGGAAACTCCCCCACGCCGGAGCATTCACGCTGGGGAACGTGATCCTGTACCGGGCGCCCCATGGCGTTGCCGGAACGAACCCCGTGCTCTTGGGACATGAGGAGCGGCACAGCACTCAGTACGCCTACTGCCTGGGACTTCCGTTCCTTGCCCTCTACGGCGTCGCCGCCGCGTGGTCCATGCTGCGCAGCGGGAATCCGGGCTCGAGTAACTTCTTCGAGCGCCAGGCTGGCCTCGCGGCGGGCGGCTACATCGACCACCACAACCGGCCGGACGGACCTGCCGGCCATCGAATCGAGGCATAAGCATGAAGCGAACCATCACCGTAACGGGGAATGCGAGCGCCACAGCAGTCCCGGACCTGGTCACGTTGACGCTTGGCGTGGAAACACGCCGGGACACTGCCGCCAAGGCCTACGACGACGCCGGGAAGGCGGCCGGCGCTGTCGCGGCCAGTTTGCGGGAGGCCGGCGTCACGGACGTCGACCTGCGGACCAGCGGCCTGAACCTTCGGGCCGAGCTGGTGTGGGTGGAAGGCCAAGGCCAGAAGGTCACAGCGTATGTGGCGTCCACCACGCTGCAGGTGGGAATTCGCTCACACGCGGATGCACCGGAAGCCATCGCCGCGGCAGTGGCGGCCGGTGGCGACGACATCAGGATCAATGGGATCGAGCAAGGCTTCGCCGATGCAACCTCGGTGACCGCACAGGCGCAGGAAGCGGCTTGGCTGGACGCACTGGCACGTGCCCAACAGTACGCATCGCTGGCTTCTGCCCGGCTGGGGCAGGTGAAATCCATTGCCCAAGAGCCCGTCCATGGCGCACCCATTCCCCTGGGCGGGATGGTCAGGGCATCTTTTTCCGCTGAATCCCTGCCCGTTGAAGCCGGAGAGTCCTCCGTCACCGCCAGCGTCACTGTGGAATGGGAGCTTCTCTAGTGGATGGCGCCGGCACCCAAGGCAGCGTCCACCTGCGTCTGTAGGGCCGTCCGTACCACGACGGCAAGACCCTCCGCCATGGATTCCAAGGGCATGGACGGGGTACCGCTTTCCGGGGACACCTGTTCCGGGAGATAAGGGATGTGCACGAAACCGCCACGGATGGTTGGGGTCGATGCGAGCAAATGCATCAACGCGTAGAAAAGGTGGTTGCAGACGTAGGTTCCTGCCGACTGCGAAACCTCGCCCTTGATTCCAGCAATCTGGAGGTCCCGCAACGCGGCCTTAATGGGCAGGGTAGAGAAGTACGCTGCCGGGCCACCGGGGACTACTTCCTCGTCCACAGGCTTCTGGCCCTTGTTATCGGGGATCCGTGCGTCATCGCAGTTGATGGCCACCCGTTCCAAGGATATCCGTGCACGTCCGCCGGCCAATCCCACACAGATCACAAGGTCCGGCTTAGTGGTGGCCATTGCCTCGCTGAGTGCTGCGGCAGAGTCACCAAAGACGCACGGCAGCTCCCGGGCTTCGACATCCAGGCCTTCAGCCCGCAGAATGTCCCGTGCGCGGCGCACCGCATGCCAGGAAGGATTGACATCGTCCCGGCCAAACGGTTCGAAGCCAGTCAGCAGAATCATGGGCCAACCTTAGCAACGCTTGACCCTCGGCTTTCCTTAATTCACCTCGAGGGTCCTTGACATTCATTCGAACATACCTTCGAATGGAGTTCATGAGATGGGACGCACAAGCACTGTCACCCAAGCGTGGACCGGCGTCCGACGACGGCGGCTCTCCAGTTCCAGGCCCTGCCCCGGCCATGGATGCGTTGCTGCCGCTGGCCGGGCTGGTGCGTTCCATCTCAACACCCGAATTCTCCGGAGTCACCTTTCATGAGGTCACCGCAAAGTCAGTGCTCAACAAGGTGCCTTCGGGCTCTGCCATGCCGTTCGAATGGACGGTGAACCCTTACCGCGGCTGCAGCCACGCGTGCGTCTACTGCTTTGCCCGCAAGAGCCATACCTATTTGGAGTTCGACGCCGGGCGTGACTTCGATTCCCAGGTGGTGGTGAAGATCAACGCCGCCGAAGTCCTCCGGAGGGAACTCACAAAACCCTCCTGGAAAAGGCATCAAGTGGCCTTGGGGACCAACACCGACCCCTACCAACGCGCCGAAGGCCGTTACGCCCTGATGCCCGGAATCATCCGTGCGCTGGCGGACTCGGGCACGCCCTTCTCCATCCTGACCAAGGGCACCCTGCTGGCCCGGGACATCCCACTGCTTAAGCACGCTGCCACCATGGTGCCCGTGGACCTCGGAATCTCGCTCGCCATGACCAATGAAGATCTCGCCGAGCTGGTGGAACCCGGTACCCCCTCCCCCAGGGCACGGCTCAAACTGATTTCCCGGCTCCGGGATGCTGGACTGGGTTGCGGCGTCATGGCGATGCCCATCCTGCCGTGGCTGACCGACTCGGACGAAGCCCTCGATTCGTTGTTCAGCGAACTGGCCAAAGCCGGCGCCACGGGCGTCACCGCCGGAGCCCTCTACCTGAAGCCAGGAACGCGGGAGTGGTATATGCAGTGGCTGGCGGCCCAGCACCCCGAACTCGTCGGCAAGTACCGCCGCCTCTACGGCCAAGGCTCTTACGTTTCCAAGGAATACAGCACCTGGCTGACCGGCCGGATCACCCATTTCAAAGCGAAGTACGGCTACACCCGGACTTCAGGATTCAGCCACCGCAACGCCCGCCCGGCGCAGGGGTCCGCCGCCCCTGAGGTGGGCGCAGGCACACTCCCAGGACAGCAGCCGCTCTTCTGAGCTGGCCCTGTTATGCAGGTGCGACTACGCGGTCAAGCAGAGCCCGGACAATGGGGAAGTCCGCCGGGATCCAAGGAAGGCTCAGAGCTTCAATACCGCCCATCAGTGAAACCCACCGCAGTTCATCGTGGTCTTCCAGCGGAGCGGGCTCGCCAGCTGTCAGTTCCGCAAACCAGACCCGCATTGCGGCCCGATCGTTGAGGACCCACCCTTCCGGTTGACCTGACTCCAACTCGTGTCCCAGCTGAACCTCAATGCCAAGCTCCTCGGCCAGTTCCCGATGCAGGGCGGCCTCTGCAGTCTCGCCGGCCTCCACCTTGCCCCCCGGAAATTCCCACATACCGGCAAACTGCGGTGGTGCTGAGCGGCGCGCAGCAAGAAGGCGGGTGGGTACTTCAAGGGAGTCGACGATCGCAGCGCCAACAACATTTATCAGTGCAGTCACTCCCCCAGTCTAGGGGCGGCCACTTGATGGGCATCGTCACATTCCTGCGTCAACGACAAGCCACGGGACTAAACTTGTTATCGGATTTTCTCCGCATTCCCCAGCCCACAAGGCACCCTCTAGAAACAGGCTTATGACTACCACTGTGTCCCCGTCCACCGACGCTAAAGCAACAAGGCGCCACCTTGGCCTGGCCATCCTGGCGTTGGCCATGGGCGGGTTCGCCATAGGTACTACCGAGTTCGCCATGATGGGCCTCCTGAAGGAAGTGGAGGAGGGACTCGGCATCAGCACACCTGAGGCAGGAAACCTGATTTCGGCCTACGCCCTTGGCGTGGTCATCGGCGCACCGATCTTCGCCGCATTCGGGGCCAAGCTCCCCAAGAAGCACCTCGCCTTGGGACTCATGCTCTTCCTTTCATTGGCGAACCTGACATCCTTCATCGCACCGGACTACGGCTTCATGCTGCTCTCCCGCTTCGCCTCGGGCCTTCCGCACGGAGCCTTCTTCGGCGTGGCCGCCGTCATCGCCGCCGGGCTCGTTGCACCAACCAAGCGCGGGTGGGCAATCTCCATGGTGATGGCCGGCCTCACAGTTTCCAACGTCATCGGCGTGCCCTTGGCCACCTGGGTGGGACAAACCTTTGGCTGGCGGCTGCTCTTCATCATTGTTGGTGCCATCGGACTGGTGACCGTTGCCATGGTGTGGAAGTTCGTCCCCTTCGAAGCAGCCCACCCCGATGCCAGCATCCGTCGTGAACTTGGCGCCCTCAAGCGCCTGCAGGTGTGGCTGGCCCTGCTCATCGGCATCATCGGCTTCGGCGGGTTCTTCGCCGTCTACACTTACATCGCCCACACCATGACATCTGTGGCAGGAATCCCCGAGAGCCTCATTCCAGCTGTCGTGGCCCTCTACGGCCTCGGCATGGTGGTGGGCAACATCGTGGGCGGGCGAATCGCCGACAAATCCGTCATGGGCACCATCTACTGGGTAATGCCGGGAATCGCCGTGGCCTTGGTGGTCTACGCCATCGCAGCGCACTGGGCCTGGGCAGCGTTCATCATGGCATTCGTTGTGGGAGGCGTCGGTTCGATGCTGACTCCGGCGTTGCAGACACGCCTGCTGGACGCTGCCCCGGGAGCCGCGTCCCTGGCGTCCTCGCTGAACCACTCGGCCCTGAATATCGCCAACGCCCTCGGAGCCTTCCTGGGCGGCACCGTAATCGCGTGGGGCTGGGGCTACGTGGCGCCCGCCCTTGTGGGGGCGGTACTGGCCATCCTGGGCCTGGGCGTAGCCCTGCTCAGCGGCCTGCTGGAACGCAAACGACCGCTTGCCAGCTAATCCCTCGATGCTGTGCGGGCGCTGGAACTATTCCCAGGCCTCGTACAGCGCCTGCGTTGTGGCACCCTGCTGGGAGCGTGCACTGGCGTAAAGGCACACAGTGGCTGCTGTGCCCAGATTCAAACTCTCAGCCGATCCGTAGACGGGCACAGCCACGCGGTGGTCAGCGAGCGACAGCTCGGCGTCTGACAAACCCTGCGCCTCATTGCCGAACAGCCACGCCGTAGGCGCCTCAAGAGCGTACACAGAGGCTACAGAATCATTCCCCAACCTCCGGGCAGCATTTTCGTCCTGGAGCTTGTCCAGGTTCACGGTCCCGTAGCCGTCCGCGGCAAGGACGCCGATACCGCGCTCCCTGCAGCGCTCCACCAGATCCTCAACCTCGGCTCCAAGCACCACTGGGAGGTGGAACAGGGAACCGGCCGTGGATCGGACAGCCTTGGGATTGTAGATGTCCACGCTCGAGCCCGTCAGGATCACGGCATCAGCACCGGCCGCATCAGCTGCACGAAGGACCGTGCCGGCGTTGCCGGGGTCCCGCACCTGGCACATAACAGCGATCAGGCGCGGGCCGGCGTCGAGCACTGATTCCAAGCTGACGTCAACAAAACTGCACACGGCCACGATTCCTTGCGGATTCACCGTGTCCGCCATCGCGGCCAGGACTTCGTCGCTTGCCAGCCGGAGGGGCGTTCCCTGCGCGAGGTCTGCCAGTTCCGGAAGACGGTCCAGGCACGCTTCGCTGGCAAAAACTTCATGCACGACGGCGGGCCCTCCCGCCGCGGTGCGCTCACGGTGCAGGCTCAACGCCTCGCGTACCGCCTGCGGACCCTCCGCGAGGAAGCGTCCGCGTTTTAAACGCGCCGGGCGCCCGGCAAGCTTGGCGACATCCCTCACCCGATCAGCTCGGGGGTTGGTCATCGAAAAGTCTTGCGGGCGCCCGGTTTCGTTCATATAAAGAACTTTAGTGGCTGTTGCGACTAGTTCTTGATCTGCTGGCGTGCTTCGCCACCTGCAGGCTCAAAGCCGGCAGCCTTTGCAGCTTCAACGGTGGAGAACCAGTATTCAGCAGCGGTGGTGTTGTACCAGGTGGAACCCGGAACGTGGTACTTCTTGGACTCGGCGTTGCCCTTGATGGCGTAGCCTTCCGGAGCCTCGTCGCCATCAGCGGCAACTGCGCCATCGATGGCGGGCTTCTCGGAGACGACAGCCTTGACAGCCGTTGCCGTGGCGGCAGCCGGAGCAACCTTTGCAGCCTTCGGAGCAGCTACGGCCTTGGCGGCCGGAGCCGACGTGTCAGCCGGAAGTGCAGCCTTGGCAACGTTCACCAGAGCGGCGAAAGCGTTGGCGTCAGAGACAGCCAGTTCGGCCAGCATGCGGCGGTCAACCTCAACCTCAGCGGCCTTCAGGCCCTGGATGAGACGGTTGTAGGTGAGGCCGTTGGCGCGGGATGCAGCGTTGATGCGCTGGATCCAGAGGCGACGGAAGTCACCCTTCTTCTTACGGCGGTCACCGTAGCTGTACACAAACGAGTGCAGCAGCTGCTCTTTGGCCTTGCGGTACAGGCGCGAACGCTGACCGCGGTAACCCTTGGCGCGTTCGAGGACAACCCGGCGCTTCTTGTGGGCGTTTACCGCCCGCTTCACACGTGCCACGTGCGTACTCCTTCAGAAATCTTTATCCCAAGCTGCTACTGCCGGAAACCCGGCCGGCCTGAGAAGGCTTTTGGTGTAGTCGGCAACTGCCGGATGGCAGCAACCAAAGAACTTGGAACTTAGACGCCGAGCATCTTCTTGATGACCTTGGCATCGCCCTTGAAGACGAGCTTGTCGCCGGCGAGGCGACGGGTCAGCCTGGAGGACTTGTGCTCCAGGTAGTGACGGCGGTTGGCCTGCTGACGCTTCAGCTTGCCGGTACCGGTCAGCTTGAAGCGCTTCTTAGCACCGCTGTGGGTCTTCATCTTCGGCATGGGAACCGATCTCCTTACGTATCCACGGACGAATCCGCGATTCTTTCGCGCAGCCGGCCTGCGAGGGCCGGCATGCTGGTTGCTTGCCGGTGGAGGCGGAGCCTCCGCGGCGTTGAACTAGTTAGTTGGTCTTGCGTGAAGCAGGCTTCGGCGCGGCTTTGGGGGCCGCGGGCCGAGCTGCCGGCTTAGGAGCTGCCGGCTTGGCCATGGGCTTCGGAGCCGCAGGAACCGCGGGCTTCGGAGCGGCCGGAACCACAGGCTTCGGTGTTTCGGCCGGGGCAGCCTTCGCTGCCGGAGCCTTTTCAACCGGTGCAGCCTTTGCAGGTGCTGCCTTGGCCGGTTCAGCCTTGGGAGCCGGGGCTTCCTTGACTACGGGTGCTTCTTCGACAACAGGCGCCGGAGCTTCCTCTGCAACAGGAGCTTCCTCGACTGCCACTGCCTCTTCAACTGCCGGGGCCTCTTCAACAACCGGTGCCTCTTCGGCAACGGCTGCTTCAGCCTCGGGAGCCTCCACAGTTTCCTGCGTGGTCTCGTCTTTGCCAGCCAGCAGGCCGGCCGGAAGAAGGTCACCCAAGGTCTGCGTCAGCGGAGCCTGGTCACCAGTGGTGTCCACGTGTCCCGACGCCTTGGCCTCATTCTGGGCCTTGGCTTCTGCACGCTGGGCTGCACGGCGGGCTTCTGCCTTCGCTTCAGCCTTGTTCTTCAACGGACCGATCACCATGACCATGTTGCGGCCATCAATGCGCGGGCTGGACTCAACGATGCCAACCTCGGCAACATCCTCGGCAAACTTCTGGAGCAGGCGGATGCCCATCTCCGGACGCTGCTGCTCACGACCGCGGAACTGGATCATGGCCTTGACCTTGTCACCGGCACCGAGGAAGCGAAGTGCGTGGCCGCGCTTGGTTTCGTAGTCGTGCTTGTCGATCTTGAGGCGGAAGCGAATTTCCTTCAGAACCGTGTTGGTCTGGTTCTTGCGGGCTTCGCGGGCCTTGACTGCAGCCTCGTACTTGTACTTGCCGAAGTCCATCAACTTGCAAACAGGAGGCTTAGCCTGCGGGGCAACTTCAACGAGATCGAGATCGGATTCGGCAGCAAGACGCAGGGCGTCCTCGATGCGGACAATTCCTACCTGTTCGCCGGCAGGGCCGACCAACCGCACCTCGGGGACGCGGATACGCTCATTGATTCTTGGCTCGCTAATGTTAAAGCTCCTGTGGTTGTGGTGATATCACCGGCAAATAGAGAAGGCCCCCAATTGCTGGTGCAATCGAAGGCCTCGAAGATCGGCTGCACTCCCCTTGCGGGAAGTACGCACTATGGGTGGCTGTGCCGCCCACGTGTCCGACCAGGTACCCGGCAACCTCTTGTCCCGAAAGGGATCATGTCCCTGATGGGAACGGCTGACGCGGGTGGGAGAGAACTCCGCTTGCAAACTGAAAGACAATTCTACAGAAACAACCCGCCAAGCGCACATTGCACGTGGCGGGAGCATTACTGCTGATGTTGGCCGTGAATAACGACTTCCAGTCGGTCTGTGACAAGCTTACCAGTATGAGCACTGAAGACAGCAATTCCCGCAACTCCTACAGCGAAAACGCGGCTTCGCCTGCCGCTGATGCCGGGGTTTCCCAGCAGATCCGCGACATCGCTGAAGTCCCGGCCGTAGAAGTCATCACCACTGGCGCCGTTCACCTGATGAGCGCAGCTGCCGTGAAAGTTGGCCTGGCGGATGACCCCAACGCCGAGGACCTCAAGGATCTCGACGAAGCCCGCAAGCTGATCACAGCCCTTGCCGGCCTTGTTTCCGCAGCCGCCCCGGAGATCGGCTCACAGCACGCCGGACCGTTGCGCGATGGGCTTCGCTCTCTGCAATTGGCCTTCCGCGAGGCATCGCTGATTCCCGATGCTCCAGGCAAGGGCCCCGGCGAAAAGTTCACCGGTCCGGTGAACTAGCCGGCAACTGCAACAGAATTCAACGACGGCGGGTCGACCACATGTGGTCGACCCGCCGTCGTGCTTTCTTCCGCTTGGCGTGTCAGACGCGGGCAGCGCGTCGACGCAGGGAAGTCAGGACCAGGCCTGCAATACAGAGCACGACGCCTGCCGAACCGATGGCCGCGAATCCAGCTGAAGGACCCACGGCGTCGATGAAAACGCCGGCCAAAGGGGCGCCCAGCGCAACGCCGGCCGTCAGGGCAGAGCCGTACCAGCCCATTGCTTCGCCGCGGCGTTCCTCGTCCACGAGGTCGGCGACCTTCTCCGACGACGCGGACAGGACGGGTGCGCATAACAGGCCCGGCAGGAGTGACAGGAAAGCCAGGGTCCAGGTGTCCTGGGCAAATCCCATGGGGATGGTCAGGGCGGCCATGCCCAGCAGCAGCAACATGGGCGAAATGGAGCGCTTCATGGAGCCGTAGATCAATCCGCCGACCACGGATGAGGCGCACCAGAAGAAGAACACGATGCCAATTTCATTCTCGTGCCCGCCACGTTCCAGCAACCCGACGATGCTCACATCCGAGCCGCTGAGCACCATACCTGAACCGGCCGCCACCGTGAAGAGGGCAGCCACGGATGCGGTGAACCACGTGAAATTCCTGGCCACGCGGCTTCGGAGGGCTGCACTGCGCGACGTTGAGGACGCCATTTCCGATGCCGCTTCCTGGACATGGGCCGGCGCCGAGGCCACCATGGCCGCTTCAGCGGCAGCTAGATCCGCTGCGGCCCGGTCCGCGGACTCCTCCGGCGTGCAGGCCGCCTCGCTTCGTGTTGGCGGGTTGAACCACATGAGGAAGAGTCCAGCCACGGAGACCGAGATACCTACCGCAGTCAGGCCTATCGCCGAGTGGCCGCTTGTGGCAACAATGGCGCCAACGGCCGGACCTATCATGAAGACGAGTTCAGTAGCGATGGAATCGAGGGCGAACGCAGACCGGCGCTGTTCCCCGTCCACCATGACTCCCAGTGACTGACGTACAACACTGAAGATCGGCAAGGTGAATAGCCCGCCGACAAAGACCAACGGCAGAAGCCACTCATAAGATACGTGCGGGACGATCGACCAGATCACAGTCTCGGAGACCACCGAGGGGATCAGGGCCTTCCTCAGGCCCACCATATCCACCCTGCGGCCCCGCCACGGCGCGCCCAAGGCGATGCCAATGGTCATCACGGCCGCTGCTGCACCCGCGGCTGCGTAGCCCTGGCCCAAGGTCAGGACGATATGCAGGGTGAGGAGAACGCCGGCAGCAGAATGCGGAATACGGGCGATCATGCCCACCACCAGCAAGCGCCGGACAGGGCGGATGGACAGCATCTCCTTGTAGAGAGCGAAATTCACTGGCTAAATCCTCTTGTTCCCCCGGGGCAGACCGGGGAACCGGCTGCCGTTAGTGCAGCCCAGGCTCCTGCGCCGCACGCTGCAATTTCACTTCAATGGAGTCAACGCCTTCAGCGAAGGAATCCATCCGTGCCCACGCCTCATTGAGTTGCGCCACCAGAGTTTGCACGGCCACCGCGTCGAGGCCATCTTCAAGGAAGAGCACCACCCGTAACTCCGGACCCGAGCCACCGCCGGACACCGTCCGCCCGTCAGCCGTCAACGACGCAACGCCTGCGCCGGGCTGCGTCTCCAGCCGGCGCACGGTCCGGAAACCTGACACGGTTGAAGCGAGAGCAGACTCCAGTTGATCATCAAGGTATGACGGCGTCCAGTCCCGCTGTTGGGCGAGGGCCCACATGGCCGGGCGTCGGACCACGAACGTGAAGTCCGACCCTGGATCCAACACCAGCAACTGCGCACCCTCGGAGACCGCGGAAAGAGCAGCGCGGGCCGCGTAAACCGCCACGGGACGGGCTTCCCCATGCCAAGCCTCCAGCGCAGCCGCCGAAGTAAAGACAGGCATGGCTTTGCGACCATCAGGCGCCTTAAGTGTGACCAATGCCATATCCGCCTGCTTGTCAGCATGCAGCCCATCAACACCAACGGCTTCCTCTGCCAACTGCGCAACAACGGGAACAAACACCCGTGCAGTAGCCAGCGAGGCGACAACATCGGCCTCGGTTCCGGTGCCGTTGATCAACGCGGAAATTGCGGTGACGTAGCCGGCGTCGGCCGTTCCGTCGTCGTCCTCAAAGTTATGGATCCTGGCGTCGTCCCCACTAAGGCTCCTGCCTGCCCACGGTTGCCCGGCAGAGTCAGTCGCTCCCCCGGCCCCGGCCAGGGCGGCGGCAATGTGGCCCGGCAGGTGCCGGCTGCCTGCACCAAGGTGGCCTTGGTGACCATGCGGGTGTTGGGCGTCGTGGGGCATCAGCGACGACCGGCAACGTCCAGGGCTTCGGGCAGCGTGAAGGCACCGGCATAGAGGGCCTTGCCCACAATGGCACCCTCTACGCCCAGAGGCACGAGTTCACGCAGGACGCGGAGGTCCTCAAGGCTGGAAATGCCTCCCGAGGCGACAACAGGCTTTCCGGTCTTCTCCACCATCTGCCGCAGCAGTTCCACGTTGGGCCCCTGCAAGGTTCCGTCCTTGGTGACGTCCGTGACGACGTAGCGCGCACAGCCGGCATCCTCAAGACGGGCCAGGACTTCCCAAAGGTCGCCACCCTCCTTGGTCCAGCCCCGGCCGGCAAGGGTGGTACCCCGGACGTCAAGTCCGACGGCGATCTTGTCACCGAAGCGGTCAATGGCCCTGCGGGTCCACTCGGGGTTCTCGAGCGCTGCCGTGCCAAGATTCACCCGCGCGACACCCAGCCCCAAGGCGCGCTCCAACGATTCGTCATCGCGCAAACCACCTGACAGCTCTACCTTGACGTCCAGCTGCTTCACTACCTCACTGATGAGGTCCGCGTTGTTGCCGCGACCGAAGGCGGCGTCGAGGTCCACCATATGAACCCATTCGGCACCGGCATTCTGCCAGTTCAGGGCTGCTTCCAGAGGCGTTCCGTAGCTGGTCTCCGAGCCGGCCTCTCCTTGGAGGAGGCGGACTGCCTGGCCGTCAACGATGTCGACGGCGGGCAGGAGTTCCAGAACAGGCTGGGCAGAGGTGGTCATGTGGGTCCTTGGAGTTCGAGGTTTGACGCGGGTTCTTGGTGACCGGCTCAGTTACCGGGCAGCGTCAGGAGGTAGGCGGCCAGCAGGGACAACCCTGCCAGCACGTAGAAAGAGATGGAAACCCAGCGGGGCTTCTTCTGCTGATGGAAGGAAATACCGCCGCCCACCAGCACGCCGGCAAGGCCCATGAGGACAACAGACCACATCTAGGCGGCACCGCTTCCGGAGGTTTCCGCTGCTGGAGCAGGGGTCTTTTTCAGGCCGTCCACCCAGTTCCGCAACAGGCGCGCCCCGGCGTCCCCCGACTTTTCCGGGTGGAACTGGGTAGCGCAGAGCGGCCCATTTTCCACGGCGGCAATGAACCGTGCGCCATGCTCGGACCACGTCACCTGCGGCGGGGCCATGCGGGGCTGCACAACGTCGAAGTTCCATTCCTGCACACCGTACGAGTGCACAAAATAGAAACGCTCCTGCTCGACGCCGGCAAAAAGCTTGGATCCTTCCGGGACATCCACGGTGTTCCACCCCATGTGCGGGACGACAGGAGCAGGCAGGAGCTCCACCTTGCCAGGCCACTCGGCCATGCCCTCGGACTCGGTGCCGTGTTCCACACCGGCTTCAAACAGAACCTGCAGACCAACACAGATGGCCAGCACAGGCCGGCCGCCGGCGACCCGGCGTCCGATCATCCGGATGCCATCCACGGCTTTCAGTTCCTTCATGACGGTCTCGAAAGCACCGACACCCGGAACCACCAGGCCATCGGCGTTAAGCACGTCTTCAGGCTTGGAGCTCAGCACTACATGGGCGCCGGCACGCTCCAGTGCCCTCACAGCCGAACGTACGTTGCCCGAACCATAGTCGAGCACCGTGACAGTGGGCTTGCCTTCCGGGGACTCGGGCTTGACCGAAGCGATGGTGTCGGCGACTGCCCCGTCCTTCAGGACCTGACCACTCACAATGCCCCCTTGGTGGAGGGGATGCCCTCGACCCTGGGATCGGATTCCACTGCAGCACGGAGTGCCCGGGCAAAGGCTTTGAACTGGGCTTCCACGATGTGGTGGGGATCGCGGCCGGCGAGAACGTTCATGTGCAGGCAAATCCCGGCGTGCAGGGTAATGGCCTCAAAAACGTGGCGGGTCAATGAACCAGTGAAGTGACCACCAATCAAGTGGTACTCCTGGCCGGCCGGCTCTCCGCCGTGAACGAGGTACGGGCGGCCGGAAACATCCACCACAGCGTGGGCAAGGGCCTCATCCAGAGGAACAGTGGCTTCGCCGAAGCGGCGGATGCCCGCCTTGTTGCCCAAAGCGGTCCGCAGCACCTCGCCAAAGGTGATGGCAACATCTTCAACGGTGTGGTGGGCGTCGATGTGGGTATCGCCGGTGGCCTTCACGGTCATGTCAATCAACGAGTGCTTGCACAGCGCCGTCAGCATGTGGTCGTAGAACGGAACCGAGGTGCTGATGTCCGAGACACCTGATCCGTCCAGGTTGATCTCCACCAGGACGGAGGATTCGCTGGTGGTGCGCTCCATGCGCGCGGTGCGGGCAGCGGACGGCGTGGCGCCGGTTTCGCTCATTGGGACGTCCTTATACACGAAGAGTGGGTTGGGTCTATGGACAAGTTTAGGCGGGCTGTGACGCCCCGCCGTCCAGCAGCGCTTCCAGCGCCTCGAGGAAGGCCGTGGTTTCCGGTTCGGTTCCAGCAGTGACCCTGAGGTGGCCGGGAATCCCGACATCGCGGATCAGCACGCCGGCGTCAAGCAGGCCCTGCCAGATCGTGTGAGGATCCTTGAGTCCGCCGAAGAAGACATAGTTGGAGTCCGACTCCGCAGGTTTCAAGCCCATGCGCAGGAGCTCGGTCACAATCCGGTCGCGCTGGACTTTAATGTCCTCAACGTCGGCCATGAGGGCCTCCCGGTGGTTGAGCGCAGCCAGGGCGGTTGCCTGGGTAACAGCGGACAGGTGGTAAGGAAGCCGGACCAGCCGGATGGCATCCGTGACCTCGGGAGCAGCAGCCATATAGCCCAGTCGGGCACCGGCAAGGGCAAAGGCCTTGCTCATGGTGCGGGAAACGATCAGACGCTCGCGTCCCGGCAACAAGGTCAGGGCGCTCGGGGTATTGTCGTGTGCGAACTCGTGGTAAGCCTCGTCCACGATCACTATTGCCTGGCTGGCTTCGCCTGCCTCATAAACAGCCTCAACGACATCCAGCCCCAGACCTGTTCCCGTGGGATTGTTGGGTGAACACAGGAACACGATGTTGGCACCTGTCTCCCGGACCTGTGCAGCGGCGGAGGCAGCATCGAGGCCGTAGTCGTCAGCCCTGACTCCGCGGACGTATTCGGTATCCGTGCCGCTGGCCAGCAACGGGTACATGGAATACGTGGGCGGGAATCCCAGTGCTTTCCGGCCGGGTCCGCCAAATGCTTGGAGGATCTGCTGCAGAACCTCATTGGAGCCATTGGCTGCCCAGATGTTGTCCGGGGAAAGATTGTGACCAAGGTAGTCGGCCAGCGCCTGGCGAAGTTCCGTGAACTCCCGGTCCGGGTAGCGGTTGAGCCCCGTGGCCGCAGCAGCAACAGCTTCTGTGATGGCTGCCTGCACATCAGCCGGGACGCCATGGGTGTTTTCGTTGACGTTGAGCAAAATGGGGACGTCAAGCTGCGGAGCACCGTAAGGGCTCAGTCCACGCAGGTTGGTCCGAAGGGGTAGTCGGTTAAGTCGCTCAAGCTGGTCACTCACCACCACAGTTTAAGGGGCCGCCGGGACTGCCGACTAACTGTGACGCCGGGTGGCCGGCTCATGCGGGCATGCAACGTACTAATTTGCGGGCACGAACAGTTGCTGACCCGGCTGGATACGGCCGCCACGGAGGTCATTGAGCTGGATGATCTCCGCAATCACGTCGCGGGGATCCCGCTCAGGAGCAGCGGCTCCGGCGATGCCCCACAGCGATTGTCCCGGCTGAACCGTAACAGTGACAGCGACGGGCGGTTGGAGTTGCGCCTGGGAATCCGAAGCCTTGGCCGGTGACGTGATAAATCCAGCCAGGCTCAGCAGCGCAGCCACCAGCAGCATCGCCGGGATGCCGAAGAAGACCATCCGTCCCCGTCGGGTCAGGCGCAGACGCGCAGGCGCCTGGGTGGTGCGGAAATCAGCGAACGTAGTGATTGCGGACATGAGCTGAGCCCTTCTGAGCTATTGCCGTGCGCCGGGTCCCGGTACATGGCTGCCAATTCTGTGTGTTCCCCTGCCCAACTCCGTCAGTTCGAACACTTCGTTCGAACAGCCGGCGTCAGCATCAGGTTTATAGAACACATATTCGAACCTTGCTATGACATTTTTAGCACTTATCAACGAACGGTGTCGAGACTCGCTAGAACAAATGTTTGATAAACGCCTGTGGCTGCCCTACGTTTGAGTGAAGAAACAGCACTGTTTCAGTGGAACAGGAGGGTCTGACATTTTTTGAAGACCCGACGACCCCGGGCTCACTCCGGGCGGAATGGAAAGGCATTGGCGAACATGGCAGCGAAAGCCACCGGCGGCGGGGCACCCCTGCGGAGCCAGCAGCCTCAAAAGAGTCCCAAGAGCCTGACTGTCCGTCAGAAGAAGATCCTGGAAACCATCCAGCGGTCCGTCAATGACAACGGTTATCCGCCCAGCATGCGCGAAATTGGAGACACCGTGGGCCTGGCAAGCCTGTCGAGCGTGACGCACCAGCTCTCCCAGCTGGAGAAGCTTGGATATCTCCGCCGCGATCCCAAACGTCCCCGGGCCATGGAAGTCCTCATGCCGTTGACCCTCGATGGCGGACCCATTCCGGGAGTGGAAGCACCCACTACCCTCCGCAGCACGGGTGGCTTTGCCGTCACAGAGCTTGCCAGCGCCAGCGATACTGCCATGGTCCCGCTGGTTGGTCGGATCGCTGCCGGCGGCCCCATCCTTGCTGACCAGACCGTGGAGGACGTGCTTGCCCTGCCCCGGCAACTCGTAGGGCACGGCGAACTCTTCATGCTGAAGGTGGCCGGCGACTCGATGATCGATGCCGCGATCTGCGACGGCGACTGGGTAGTTGTCCGCCGGCAGAACGACGCCATCAACGGAGACATCGTGGCAGCACTGCTGGACGACGAAGCAACCGTCAAAACCTTCCGCCAGCGTGATGGGCACACCTGGCTTCTTCCGCAGAACACCCAGTACGAACCCATCCTCGGCGACCAGGCCACCATCATGGGCAAGGTCGTGTCGGTCCTGCGTTCCCTCTAGGAGGCTTTGGCCGGGCCCAGACGCTCCAGGACGCCCCGAACCACGGTTCTGTCCGTCGTCGCCCAGAACGGCGGCAGGGCTGCCCTGAGGAAGCCCCCATAGCGCTCTGTTGAGAGCCGGGAGTCCAGGACCGCCACAACCCCTTTGTCCCCGGTGGAACGGATGAGCCGGCCTGCCCCCTGGGCCAGACGAATGGCGGCGTGGGTCGCTGACACGGCCATGAATCCGTTTCCACCCGACTGTGCCACGGCACGAGAGCGGGCAGTCATCAACGGGTCATCCGGACGCGGGAACGGGATTCGGTCTATGACCACAAGGCGGCACGAACCACCGGGGACATCCACACCCTGCCACAGCGACATCGTGCCGAAGAGGCAGGTATCGGGCTCGTCGGCGAACTGCTTCACCAATGCGGCCATGGTGGATTCACCCTGACAGAGAATACTGACGTCGAGGCGAAGCCTCATGGCATCGGCGGCTTCCTCGGCCGCCCGCCGCGACGAGAAAAGACACAGCGCTCCCCCACCGGAAGCGCGGATGAGGTCTTCCAACTCATCCAGGGCCTCGGGCGAAGTTCCACGGCCAGGCTTAGGCAAGTGCTTGGCCACGTAAAGCACACCCTGCTTGGGGTAATCGAAGGGCGAGCCAACATCGATCCCGGTCCAGCTTGGCGCTCCATCGCCAATCAGTCCAAGGCCACCTGCAGCCGGTTCGAAAGCCGAGCCGATGGCCAAGGTAGCTGAAGTCAGCACCACTGTGTGACCGGCAAAGAGACCTTCACGCAGGCGTCCCGCAACACTCAGGGGCGCAATGTTGATCAGGGCCGGAGCGGTCTCGTCGGGTTGCGAGTATCCCTGCTGGGGATCGAACGTACTGTTGCGGGAAAACCACACCACTTCCCGGTTCTCCTTGGCCGCGAGCATCCGCTCGCACAGCTCCAGAATGAGCATGAGCCGTGAACGCGCCAGCTGCCTGCCGCCGTCGACCGCGTTGGAAGAATCCGTCTTCGAATCCGACAATGCTGCGCGTGTGGCTTCCCTCAGTTGGTCCAAACAGTCGAGCTGTTCGTCATTGAGCCCACTGGGCAGAAGACCATTGGGCACGCCCGCTATGGCCATATCCAAACGATCGGCGGCCGCGTTGAGGGCATCCACCGTGATGGCCGTGTGCTTGCGCGCGCTCGACGCCGCCGCATGGACCATGGCCGCGGACAACTGGCCTGACACCGCGCCCGTCACCCGGTCCTGCAGTTCATGGGCCTCATCCACTACCACGACGTCGTATTCGGGCAGCACAGCCAGCCCTTCGAAGGCGCTGACGGCCAGCATGGCATGGTTGGTGACAACGACGTCGGCTTCGCCTGCGCGGGACCGGGCCAACTCACTGAAGCACTCCTCGGCGAGGGGACACTTCTGCGCGCCGAGGCACTCCATGGACGTCACGGAGACTTGCCGCCAAGCCCGGTCCGTGACGCCGGGCATGAGTTCGTCACGGTCGCCGGTAGTGGTCTTTTCGGCCCATTCGCGAAGCCGGACCACTTCCTTGCCCAGCTGTGATTGCGGTCCCCCCATGGACGCCGCAAAGTGCGGGACACTGGTGTCCTCGCCCAGGGAGAACAGCTGACCCTCGGACGGTTCCTCACTGGGGAACCCGCCTTCGAGTTTTTGCCGGCAGACGTAGTTGGCCCTGCCCTTGACGAGCGCCACGTTGACGGGGCGTTCAAGGGCTGGGTTGATGGTCTCCAACAGCCGGGGAAGGTCGCGGCCAACAATCTGTGTTTGGAGTGCCAAGGTGGCGGTGGACACCAAAGTCGGTTTGTCGCTGTCCATCGAATGCGCGATCAACGGAATCAGGTACGCCAAGGACTTACCCGTTCCCGTTCCCGCCTGGACCAGCAGGTGCTCCCCGGTCTCGATGGCCCTGGTGACATGCTTGGCCATCTCGTGCTGCCCGGTACGGCTTTGACCGCCCATGCCGGCAACAGCCCGGTCCAACAACTCGAGGGTGGTCTTCTCCCCCAACGACTCGACGGCGTCCGCCGCCACCTTCTCAACCATTGGTGACGAACGGCTCCAGTTCGGCTGCCAGTCCTTCGCGGACCATGACAACAACACGGGTCCCGTTTTCCTCGTGCTCGAGGGTGAGGATTTCCGAGTCGGAGCTGTGGAGCTTGCTGATCATTTCGCCGCGGTCGTAGGGAATGAGAAGCTCCAGGCGCACCCCCGGGCGGGGAATGGACCGGCTGATGTCTTCCAGCAGTTCGGCGATGCCTTGGCCAGTGCGTGTAGAAACAACCGCATGACGCGGTTCCTTCTGCTTCAGGCGCTCAACGACGAAGGGATCCGCGACATCAACCTTGTTCAGGACGATGATCTCGGGCACCTTGCGGGCATCCACCTCTGTGAAGACCTCCCGGACAGCAGCAATCTGGCCTTCGGGATCAGGATGCGAGGCGTCCACTACGTGCAGGATCAGGTCTGCGTCCGCCACTTCTTCCAAGGTGGAGCGGAAGGCTTCAATCAGCTGGGTCGGCAACGAACGGACAAACCCCACAGTGTCCGCCAAGGTGTAGCCGATGCCATCCGGCGTTTGGGCTTTACGGACGGTGGGATCCAAGGTGGCGAACAGGGCGTTCTCCACCAGCACACCAGCGTCAGTGAGGCGGTTCAGGAGCGAGGACTTGCCGGCGTTCGTGTATCCGGCGATTGCGACGGAAGGAACGGCATTACGACGGCGGTTGGCGCGCTTGGTCTCGCGCGCCGGCTTCATCGCGGCGATCTCACGGCGAAGCTTGGCCATGCGGGTGCGGATGCGACGACGGTCCAGTTCGATCTTGGTTTCACCAGGACCACGCGAACCCATGCCGGCACCAGCCCCACCCACCTGGCCACCGGCCTGGCGTGACATGGAGTCGCCCCAACCGCGAAGGCGCGGGAGCAGGTACTCGAGCTGCGCAAGCTCAACCTGGGCTTTTCCTTCACGGCTCTTGGCGTGCTGGGCGAAGATGTCCAGGATCAGCGTGGTGCGGTCTACTACCTTGACCTTGACAATGTCCTCAAGGCCACGGCGTTGGGAAGGAGCCAACTCGGTATCCACCACTACGGTGTCCGCACCGGTGGCGGCAACGATGTCCTTGAGTTCCTGGGCCTTGCCCGACCCCAGGAAGGTCCCTGGGTCCGGCTTCGTTCGCCGCTGCACCAAACCATCAAGGACTTCCGAACCGGCAGTCTCTGCCAGGGCAGCTAGCTCGCGGAGTGAATTTTCAGCGTCGGCCAGTGTCCCCTCGGTCCAGAGGCCGGCCAGGACGACGCGCTCAAGTCGCAGCTGCCGGTATTCGACCTCGGTGACGTCTTCGAGTTCCGTGGACAAGCCAGCCGTACGGCGCAGTGCACGACGCTCGGCCAGGTCTTCCTGGTCGCCGTCGTAGATGCTGTGTTCCTGGTCAAGTGTGGAAATGGCCTGTGCCTTGCCGAACACACCACCGGCATCGTCGTTATCGGATGCTTGCGGAGGTACGTCCTTGGAAAGAATCCGGTCGATGACGGCCTGGATTTGTTCAGGACTCATGTCCTGGGCGTCGGAATCGGATCCGGAGTGCTTCTGGGTGGTCATGGTCTCCTTAGACTGTTCGGCTATTCCAGAATAGTGCTGTTTGCTGTTCAATGGGGCGCTATTCGCGCTGGGCTGACGGGCATGGGCCAAAGAGGGCCTCCTGTGCTGAACGGCCGCCCGTGGAGTGGGCGGCGGTTGCTGTGATCTGGCGTGGTGGGATCCGCGTGGAGGTTCCTGGCTATCTGGAGATTGCACTGCCGGCTTACCTGGACCGCACAGGATACTGACGGTTCAGAGGGCTGGGCTGGAGGGTGTGATCTTCAAGACATCCGTGACGGGGAACGCGGGTCGACGGATGTGCCGGTGGGACCTGCCTGGCGGAAAGACCGGGGCTTGGCAGAACTGCCAGGGACCGGGCTGCATCGCGGGCGGTGCCGTGCGACGCCTGAGTGCTCAGGCGGGTGGCGGCTTTTTACTCGAAGATCAGGAACATGCGTTTCACACTATCATCCAATGTCAAGCCAGCTCTTCGGGCAGGCAGTTTCCCATGGCGCCGATAGCCAACTAATCTGGCAAATTATGGAGTCTGCACACTATTTCACCGCCCAACCGGCCGGACCATTCACCCGAAAGCCACTCACGGTGGAACTCGCTGGAGCCACACGCCACTTGCAGACCTCCTCCGGCATCTTCAGTCCCGACGGAGTGGACAAGGGCACTGCCATACTCTTCTCCGAAGTTCCGCCGCCTTCACCCCAGGGAAACTTGTTGGACATCGGCTGCGGCTGGGGTCCTATTGCCTTGACGCTGGGGCTGATGGCCCCCCACGCCAAGGTGCACGCCGTGGACGTCAATGAGCGGTGTGTCACGTTGACCAATGAGAACGCTGCTGCCCTGGGTCTGGACAACGTGACGGCGAGCCTGCCGCACGAGGTAGACCCCGCCGTCGAGTTCGACACCATCTGGTCCAACCCGCCCATCCGCATCGGCAAGGACGAGCTGCACACCCTGCTGCTGACGTGGCTGCCGCGCCTGGCCTCGGGAGGAAACGCCTGGTTGGTGGTTCAAAAGAACCTTGGCTCGGACTCCCTCCAGCGGTGGCTCGCCGGCGAGCTGGACAAGAGCTACACGGTGGGCCGGGAGAGCACGTCCAAGTCCTTCAGGATCATCCGGGTCAGGAAAGCGTCCCAGTAGCCACGATCACGGCCGGGCCGCTGAGCTCTACATGTTCGCGGCCACCTGCACCGGGGAAGAATTTAACACCCACGACGCCGCCCGGCACCTTAACGTGCCAATCGTTCGGCGCGGTGTTTCCGGCCCAATGACGAATGGCGACGGCGGCCGCGCAGGCTCCTGTGCCGCATGATTGGGTCTCCCCCACGCCGCGCTCATGGACACGCATGGTGATGGTGCCGACGCCGTCTTCAACCAACGGTTCGGCCGGAACAACGAATTCAACGTTGGTCCCGTTGACAGGCTTGGGATCGACCACCGGGGCCTTGAACAATTGCGTGGCCGACAGCTCCTTGAGTTCGGCCAAAGCAACCACAGTGTGGGGGTTGCCCATGCTGACTGAGAGGCCCGGACGGGCTACTTCCAGGCCGTCAGCGCTGACCAATGCGTCCATTGCCTTGGTGGTGGCTTCCTTGGGGAAGATGAACTCCCATGGGCCCATGTCCACGGCATACCCGTTGGCCGTACGGACCACTTTCTTGACCCCGCCACGGGTGCCGATGGTCAGGGTTTCGCCCGGGCCAAGATCCACCAGCTTTTCCGCAATCAAGAAGTGCACGAAGACGCGGACCCCGTTGCCGCACATCTCCGAGAGGGAACCATCGCCGTTGCGGTAATCCATGAACCACTCGGCGTCGGGGTCCTGCTCCAGAAGGTCCCGGCCCTCCGGAAGGAACCGCGACGGGACAGCGCGGATAAGACCGTCTCCACCAATGCCTACGTGGCGGTCGCATAATTGGGCAACCTGCTCCGGGGTGATCTCGTGGGCATCGCCGGGGTCGGCAATCAGGACGAAGTCGTTGCCCGTTCCATGGCCCTTGGAAAACGTCAGCCCAGCAAGGCTTGAGGCGGTCACGGTAGCACCGGCAGCTGTGGACTGCTGGGCGGGAACTGCAGGGGTTTCATCCATGCCACTAGGCTACCTTCCACGCTGGTTTGGCCAGAAATCAGGCCGGCCGGCTCGAAGCGGTGGCGACGGCCTTGGCCACGAGGTCGGTATCCTGCCAGTCAAGCCAGGTGATCCGGGGGTCAGCCCTGAACCAGGTGAGCTGACGCCTGGCGAACTGCCTGGTGGCCACGATGGTTTCCTCTGACGCGGCAGCAACATCGGTTTGATGGTCCAGGACCCTCAGGAACTGCGCGTACCCCAAGGCACGGGACGCGGTCTTGCCCTCCCTGAGCCCCGCAGCATCAAGCCGTTCAACCTCCTCAAGCAGACCAGCCTCCACCATCCGATGGACCCTCAGGGCCAACTGTTGCCTCAGCACCTCACGGTCCACTGACAGCCCGATCTGCACTGCCGGCTGAAAGTACTCGCGTTGCGGCATGAACGAACTGAAAGGCCGCCCGGTGAGCTGGTGCACTTCAAGGGCCCGGATCACCCGCCGCGCGTCACCTACACGGGCTGCCGACACGGGATCGACGTCCTCAAGGCGGGTTTGCAGCGGCGCGAGGCCGTGCGCGTCATACTCTTCTTCCAGGGCCTTACGGATGACTGGGTCGGTGCCGGGGAACTCCAGGACGTCCAGCGCGGCGCGGACGTACAGACCGGATCCCCCCACCAGGATAGGGCGTTTTCCGCGTGAACGGATTTCCCCAATGGCTCTACGGCAGTCCGCCTGGAAGTCCGCAACACTTGCCTCCTGGGTGACATCCATGGTGTCCAGCAAGTGATGGGGAACGCCCTTGCGCTCTTCCACGCTGATCTTGGCCGTTCCGATGTCCATCCCGCGATAGAACTGCAGGGCATCCGCGTTGATGACCTCACCGTTCAGGGCGAGGGCAAGGTTGACACCCAGGTCCGACTTGCCGGAACCAGTGGGGCCAACCACTGCAATGACGGGCAGGGAAGCGTCCTTGGTGTAGGTGGGCACAGGGTTCCTGATCAGACGTCAGCCGCGGCGAGCCGGCAAGGACGGCATGCCCAGGGACACCCCGGCCTTGGTCGAGCCCGAACCCGGAGCAGGGACGCCGCAGGACTCAGCTTGGGAACGATCCCAGGCATCGCCGGCACGGGACCGGCGCAGCACATAGTCGCCAGCGGTGGCCGGATCCGCCACAAGGTGGAAAGCAGCAGCCTCCGTGATGGTGACCGTCACAAAGTCACCGGGACGGGGAGTATCTGCGCCGGACGGCACGGAGAAGTGCACCAGGCGCTGATCCTTGGACCGACCGGATAAGCGGTGGGTTTCCTCGGCTTTACGCCCTGACTGGGCCGTCACCAGCACTTCAACCGTCCTGCCCAGCTGTTTGGCGTTCTCCTCAGCGGCAATGCGGTCCTGGAGGGCTGTCAGCCTTTCGAAACGCTCCTGCACCACCGCTTTCGGAAGCTGGTCAGGCAACTCGGCGGCCGGCGTGCCGGGCCGTTTGGAGTATTGGAAGGTGAAGGCTGAGGCGAAACGGGACTTCTCCACGACATCCAGGGTGGCCTGGAAATCCTCTTCAGTTTCGCCTGGGAACCCGACAATAATGTCCGTGGTGATGGCTGCGTTGGGAATCCGATCGCGAACCTTGTCCAAAATTCCGAGGAACCGGCTGGATCGGTAGGAACGCCGCATGTCTTTGAGGATTTTATCTGAGCCCGACTGCAAGGGCATGTGCAATTGCGGCATGATGTTGGGCGTCTCAGCCATGGCCTCGATGACGTCATCGGTAAAGGCTGCGGGGTGCGGGCTGGTGAAGCGGACGCGCTCCAAGCCCTCGATTTCACCGCACGCCCGAAGGAGTTTGGAGAAAGCCTGGCGATCCCCGAACTCCACGCCGTAGGAGTTGACGTTCTGGCCGAGGAGAGTCACTTCAACAGCGCCATCATCCACGAGGGCTTGGATCTCGGCGAGGATTTCTCCGGGGCGTCGGTCCTTTTCCTTGCCGCGGAGCGAAGGCACAATGCAGAACGTGCAGGTGTTGTTGCAGCCCACGGATATGGAAACCCACCCCGCATAAACAGAATCCCGTTTAGTGGGAAGAGTTGACGGGAAGACATCCAAAGACTCAAGGATCTCAAGTTGTGCTTCATTGTTGTGCCGGGCACGGTCCAGCAGCGCCGGCAGGGCGCCAACATTATGGGTACCAAACACGGCGTCAACCCACGGCGCCTTCTTGACGATGGTTTCGCGGTCCTTCTGGGCCAGGCAGCCACCTACAGCTATCTGCATGCCAGGGTTCGCTGCCTTGACCTGCCGGAGTTGGCCGAGATTGCCGTAGAGCTTGTTGTCCGCATTCTCCCGAACAGCGCATGTGTTGAAGACCACCACGTCAGCCAGTTCACCGTCCGCAGGCACGTAACCTGCGTCCTCCAGGAGTCCCGCCATGCGCTCTGAATCATGGACGTTCATCTGGCAGCCGAACGTGCGGACCTGATAGGTCCTGGGCTCAGCCGGAGGAGTGGCGGGAACTGTTGGGGAAGGAATGGTCAAACTCACTACTCAAGGGTACCGGCTTCTGCCAGCACCTCGCCGACGATCCTGAAGGCCATGGAGGGGGCGTAGCCCTTCCGTGCCAGCATCGACGCCAGACGCCGGGTGTACTTGTCCCGTTCCGCGCGATCAGCCAGATCGACGCCGGGACGCAGCTTGCGTTGAACAAGCTCACGGGCAGCCAACTCTTCATCCTGATCACTGAGCTGTGACAGGGCATCTTCGGCTGCGTCCAGCTCAATGCCCTTCTCCGTCAGTTCGCGACGAAGTGCGCCTTTGGCGAGCTTCTTGCTCTGCGAACGGCTGCGGACCCACATTCTCGCGAACTCAGTATCATCAATCAGCTGAACCTCTTCAAACCGGTCCAGGACGGCCTCGGCCACATCCTCGGGCACGTTGCGTTCCGCGAGCTTGCGGGACAGCTGGAGCCGGCTCCGCGGCGCCATCGTCAGCTGCCTCAGGACGATGGCACGCGCCACGGACTCGGGATCAGGCTCGGGATCGGCGGATACGGACGACTCCGGATCCGGCCCTCTCCTAACCGTCAACGGCCTTCAGCTTTGGGGAGTCTTCCTCCGGCTTGACGCCAACGCCAAGCTTTTCCTTGATCAGGCGCTCCAGCTCCTGGGCGAGCTCAGGGTTATCCCGGAGGAAACGCCGCGAGTTCTCCATGCCTTGGCCCAGCTGATCGCCATCATAGGTGAACCACGAGCCCGATTTCTTGATGATGCCGTGCTCGACACCCATATCAATGATGCCGCCCTCACGGGAGATGCCCTGGCCGTAAATAATGTCGAACTCAGCAATCTTGAAGGGCGGCGCCATCTTGTTCTTGACGATCTTGGCCTTGGTGCGGTTACCTACGGAGTCCGCACCTTCCTTCAAGGTCTGGATACGACGGACATCGATGCGCACCGAAGCGTAGAACTTCAGGGCCTTACCACCGGTGGTGGTTTCCGGAGAACCGAAGAAGACGCCGATCTTCTCACGCAGCTGGTTGATGAAGATGGCTGTGGTCTTGGTCTGGCTGAGCCTGCCGGTGATCTTACGCAGGGCCTGGCTCATCAGGCGGGCCTGCAGACCCACGTGGGAGTCGCCCATTTCGCCTTCGATTTCAGCACGGGGTACCAGCGCGGCCACGGAGTCGATGACGACGATGTCCAGGGAGCCGGAACCCACCAACATGTCCATGATCTCCAAAGCCTGCTCACCGGTATCCGGCTGCGAGACCAAGAGTGCATCCGTATCCACTCCGAGCTTTGCCGCGTAGTCCGGGTCCAGAGCGTGCTCAGCGTCGATGAACGCCGCAATGCCGCCGGCGCGCTGGGCGCTGGCAACGGCATGCAGCGCAACGGTTGTTTTACCCGAGGATTCCGGTCCGTAGATTTCCACTACACGGCCACGGGGCAGCCCGCCAATGCCAAGGGCGATGTCCAGGGCAATGGAGCCGGTAGGGATGACCTCGATGGGAGCCCGGGTGTCATCACCCAGGCGCATGATGGATCCTTTGCCGAACTGCTTGTCGATCTGGGCAAGCGCTGCTTCAAGCGCCTTTTCACGATCCGGGGTTGCCGCCATGGTTCACACCTCTGATGCTTTCTCGCTGTGGAGTGGCCCTAAGAGCCGCTTTCCTGTCATGTCAGACGCTATTACGACGTGCTGACATTTTTATGAGCCGAATCCGGCTATGTGGACAACCGGGCAATCCGGATGCTCGGAAATGCGGCCTTCGGGATCAATTTTCCTCTCACAGGAGCATATCCCCATCCGAACAGATATTCGAACAATGGACCGGCGTGTCTGCTGTCGAGGCAGCGGCGCGGACCTCAGCTGGAGGCCGGTTTAATGTCCCGCCCCAGCCTGCGTTCGGCCGGAACATCCTGGACTTCGCATACAGCCAACCACACCTCGCGGGGGTGGTATCCGGAGGCCAGTGCCTCAACGGCAGTCCGCCCGCCTACGCCTGCGAGTACCAAGGAGCCGGCGAGGACACGGGAATAGCCTGCCCCGAACTCATCGTCCATCAATCGCCAAAAGTCACTTGCCCTCACGGATAGAGTCTCTCACGGAGCCGGACTCTAGAATGGTTGCCATGAGCAATCCTCTCCAGAGCACGCCCGGTCAGGCCGTGCCAGGCGACGCCGTAGACGACGCCCTCCAGCAGGTGGAACACCAGCTGAGCCTGCTCTGGCGCCGTGCCCGGTCAATCTCCCATCAGTTGTCGCGCCAGGTCCACCCGGACATGGAACCGGCCGCCTACGGGCTGCTGACCGTCATCCGGAGGGAAGGTCCTATCAGGCTGACCGACCTCGCCACGTGCATTGGCGTTGGCAAGCCCTCCGTGAGCCGGCAGATCGCCTTCCTGGAGAGCATTGGCCTGGTCTACAAGGAAGCGGACCCGCAGGACGGAAGGGCACAATCCATACGCCTGACGGACAAGGGCGAGGACAAGATGCACCAGGTCCAGGATGCCCGGCGGCAGGTATTCCGCGAACGCCTGGGCGAATGGCCGCTTGAGGACGTCCAGACCCTGGCCGACTACATGGGCCGGCTCAATGCGATCTACGGCGACGGCGTCCTCAAGGACGTGACCCTGCGGGAACCGGACAGTGCTGCCGACCCCACCAAGCCAGCCGACGCCTGATCCGCCAGGCGCCTCAGGCCATACCAACGAAGACCAAAAGAAGGTCCCCAGCTGATGGCTGGGGACCTTCTCCCACTTCTGGTGGAACGGTTACCGGGCTCCGGAGAGCATTCCCTGCGGGAAGTCGTCCGTGAGGTCCAGATCGCGACCGTAACGCTGGGAGAATTCCTGCGGAACGGTGTCCGGCACGGCCACACCCTCCGCAACGGCCACACGGTCGCTGACTTCGCGGAGCATGTGGGACAACGGAACATCCAAGGCTGTGCAAATGGAGGACAGGAGCTCGGAAGAAGCCTCCTTCTGGCCGCGTTCAACTTCACTCAAGTAACCAAGTGAGACGCGGGCGCTGTGCGAAACCTCGCGGAGGGTACGGCCCTGACGCTGGCGGACATCGCGCAGTACATCACCGATCTCGTGGCGTAGTACAACCATTTTGCGCTCCTTCTGTTCGCTCTGTGTCTGATCAGCCAAGCCCACATCCTTCCAGCGGACAACGCCGTTTACGGATACGGGCTGCTTTACCATCTGTATCGCCTTGCTCCCTCAGTCATCCGGTTCGCTGGTGGGCGGACCGGGTTGGTTTCTACATCCTAGGCGCCCCGGCTCTTCCGAAGCGACTCAATGACACAACTATTGGCAATCAGTTTTTGTTCCCGGCTACTTTACGAACGGTAACCATCCCCTTCCAGCGCGGCAAGCAGACGCGCCAGGGCCGCCTCGCAGGCCTGTTCGCGAATCGAACGCCGGTCCCCCGTGAAGCTGAATTCGAAGGCTTTGGTTCCGGCATCGGCAGCGATTCCAACGAACACTGTTCCTACGGCTTTGCCATCGTGGGGATCAGGTCCGGCCACTCCGGTAGTGGATACTCCAATGCTGGCACCGCAAGAGCGCCGGGCACCCTCGGCCATGGCTTCCGCAACAGCACCGTCAACGGACCCGACGTCGGCAAGCAGCTCTTCCGGGACGCCCAGGACGCCGGCCTTGACGGAATTTTGGTACGCAACAACTCCCCCCTGAAGCATCCCCGAAGCGCCAGGAGTATTTGCCAGGGTGGCCGCTACCATTCCAGCAGTGAGCGACTCGGCCGTGGCGACCGTTTGGTTCTGTGCGATCGCTGCGGCGACCACCGCCGTCGACGTCTCTGCCGCGGCGGTGCCGGCGTTCCCGGACGTCATGCCCTACGCCCCGCCGCCCGCAGCTTGAGGGCTTGGATGACGTATTCGACGCCGGTCCACAGGGTGATGGCAAGTGCCAGCATCATGACCCAGAAGGCAACGTCGCCCAGCCATGGAGCGATCGCTTTGAGGGGAAGGATGTAAAGGAAGATGGCGACGGTTTGTACCACCGTCTTCAGCTTTCCGCCCCTGGAAGCCGGCATGACGCCGTACCGGATCACGACGAACCGAAGGGCCGTAATCCCCCACTCGCGGACGAGGATGAGGATGGTGACCCACCACGGCAGTTCCCCCAGGATGGACAGGAGCACCAGCGCGGAGCCGATCAGCAATTTGTCGGCAATGGGATCGGCGATCTTGCCGAAATTGGTGATGAGGCCGCGCGCCCTGGCGATGTCGCCGTCGAGCTTGTCCGTGTAGATGGCGACCGCGAAGGCCACCACCGCTGCCCAGCGCCACAGGCCGTACTCGCCGTTGTCGGCGAGCAGGAACCACACAAAAAACGGAACCAGGACGATCCGAAGCATGGTGAGGATGTTGGGCAGGTTCCAGACATCGGAATTGCTGGACGTCGCGTTATCACCCTCGGCTGTAGTCACCCCTCTAGGCTACCGTCTTTGGGCTGGCGCCTTTGAAGCTAGCGCCCCGTCAACGACCAGGCGTCCTCGCCGCCTTCGTCGTCGTCATCGGGGCCGTCAGCGCCATCGTGGTACTCAATGGCCTGCGTCCGGTTGTCCAGGTCTGCCTGCACGAGGTCCTCCGCATAACCGCCGACGGCGATGTTCGAGTTCGCGTTGTCGCTCAGGGCCGCCGTGTGGGCGTCGGGTGCAGCGGGTGATTCCTGGCCCTTCATCGCTGCCAGGACGGCCGCGAGGTCGTCCGGCTTGACCAGGACATCGCGGGCCTTCGAGCCTTCCGAGGGACCCACCACTCCGCGGGATTCGAGGAGGTCCATAAGCCGCCCGGCCTTGGCGAAGCCTACCCGGAGCTTGCGCTGCAACATCGACGTGGAGCCGAATTGGGTGGTCACCACCAACTCGGTGGCCTGCAACAAGACCTCGAGGTCGTCTCCGATGTCGTCGTCGATCTGCTTCTTGGGGGCTTCGGCAGCAACGTCGTCGCGGTAGACAGCCTGGAGCTGTCCCTTAACGTGCTCCACCACCTTGTGGATCTCGGATTCCGTCACCCAGGCACCCTGGACACGCATTGCCTTCGACGCACCCATCGGCAGGAAAAGCGCGTCACCCTGGCCAATAAGCTTCTCCGCCCCAGGCTGGTCCAGCACAACACGGGAGTCCGTCACGGATGAGGTTGCGAAGGCCATGCGGGACGGCACGTTCGCCTTGATCAGGCCAGTAACCACATCCACGGACGGGCGCTGGGTGGCCAGGACCAGGTGGATACCGGCAGCACGGGCAAGCTGGGTGATGCGGACGATCGAGTCTTCGACGTCGCGCGGGGCCACCATCATGAGGTCGGCGAGTTCATCCACGATCACCAGAAGGTAAGGGTAGGGCTTGATGATCCGTTTGGAGTCCACGGGCGGCACCACTTTGCCGGCACGGACAGCCTTGTTGAAGTCGTCGATGTGTTTGTAACCGTAGTTGGCGAGGTCGTCGTAGCGGGCGTCCATCTCCCGGACCACCCATTGCAGGGCCTCCGCGGCCTTTTTGGGATTGGTGATGATGGGCGTGATGAGGTGCGGGACGCCTTCGTACGCGGTGAGCTCCACGCGCTTGGGGTCCACCATGACCATGCGGACTTCATCCGGGGTGGCACGCATGAGGATGGAGGTGATCATGGAGTTCACGAAGCTCGACTTACCGGCACCAGTGGCCCCAGCCACCAGCAGGTGGGGCATCTTTGCCAGGTTGGCCACCACGTAGCCGCCCTCGACGTCCTTGCCAACACCCATGACCATGGGGTGGTCTGTCCGGCGGGCGTTCTGGCTCCGCAGAACGTCGCCCAGCGAAACCGTTTCGCGGTCCGTGTTGGGAATCTCGATACCGATGGCCGATTTGCCGGGGATGGGGCTCAGGATGCGGACATCGCTCGATGCGACCGCGTAGGAAATATTCTTCGACAGCGCGGTAACGCGCTCCACCTTGGTACCGGGAGACAGCTCGATCTCGTAGCGCGTCACGGTGGGACCACGGCTGAAGCCAGTCACGGCTGCGTCCACGTTGAATTGTGTCAAGGTGTCCGTCAAGGCGGCGACGACGGCGTCATTGGCCTCTGTGCGCTCCTTCGGAATGGAGCCCGGCGTCAGGTAGTCGGAGGCCGGCAGGGTGTAGGTGACGTCCCCGGCGAGGGACAACTGCTCCGTGCGTTGTGGAATCGGCGTTTGCGGCAGCGGCGCACCGGCAGGCTTCGCGGGGACCTGGGCAACGGTGGGCGCTGGCACAGTCATGGCAGGACTGATGACCGGAATGGCTTCGGTGGGGTTGTCAATGCCGGGTGCAGCCCCCAAGCCCTGGGCTGCCTTGATCTTCCCGACGGCGATCTCCGCCTGGGTTGGGCGGCGCACCCCCGGCGGAACGCGCGGTTCCGACGAGGCGGGAGCGTCGTCGTCGACTATTGCATGTTCGAAAGCTTCGTCCCCGACGTAGCCCTCCAAGCCTGCCTCGGGCTCCTCATCCTTGCCGAAGAAGCGCATGCGCTTCTTCTTGGGCTTGGCCGGTGCGTCGTTTTCGTAGAGGTAGCTGCGGTCGTGGGCGTCCTTGCCGGAGCCGTCCATGAGGTCCACACCCATAAGGTGCTCATAGGCACCCCGGATGCGGGAGGGAATGGCGCCGAACGGGGTTGCAGTGACGATCAGGAAAGAGACGAAGGCCAACAAGCTGTAGAGGACCACCGGTACTGCACCATGGATTGCGGCCAGGGGGGCGGCGGCGAGGAATCCCAGCATGCCGCCTGCCCTGCGAAGGCCATCGAACCCATCGGCCACGGTGGGCAGGCCGCCAATGACGTGGGCCAAACCCGATCCGGCCAGGGTCATGATCATAAAGCCAATGCCCACACGGTTGTTGCCGCGGCCGTCCTGGGGTTTCCGGAACAACCGGAAGGCACAAACAAAAAGCATGAAAGGCAGGATCAGGGTCATCCAGCCAAACGTCCCGTTGACCACGCTGTAGACGACGTCCGGGAGCCACCCCGTCAGGCCCCACCAGGCGAAAGTGGCAATCGCGATGCCCAACACCAGGTTGAAAAGGGCTGCGCCGTCACGGCGATCCGCGGGCTCGAGGTCGCTGACGTCGTACCCAATGCGGCGGACGCCGGCACCGACCACATGGCCGATCCCCTGCCAAAAACCTGAAAGCATACGCAGGGGCAGCGGAGCCTGGGGCTCGACGGCGGCCGCCTGCTTGGTGCGGGCAGTGCTTCCACGCCCGCTCTTGCCTGCGGCGGCGCTGGTTTTGGATGTGGCTGCGCTCCGGCCTGTGCCGCCGGATTTACTGCTGGAGCTGCCTCGTGGCGTGGAGGTAGTACGGGTCGCCATAACTGCCACGGTACCCCAAGGGGGCCTGAAATCCGCGGATTTCAGGCCCCCTTGGGTGTGCATGTTGCCGTGGGGCTATGCCTCAAGGACCACCGGAATGATCATGGGACGGCGGCGGAGCTTGCGGTTGACCCACGTGCCGATGATCCTGCGCACCACCTGCTGCAGCTGATGGTTGGTATGGTCTGCGTGATTAAGCACAGCGTCTTCCAGTGCGGCGTTGATCTTGGGGATGATCTCGTCGAAGACCGAATCATCCTCAGCAACACCACGGGCATGGATTTCCGGTCCCGACACGATCTTGCCGGTAGTGCGGTTGATGACCGTAATGATGGAAATGAAGCCCTCGTCCCCGAGGATGCGACGGTCCTTCAAATCGGCGTCGGTGATCTCACCCACGCTGGAACCGTCCACGTAGACGAATCCGACCTCTACTTGGCCAACAATGTTTGCTTTGTGGTCCTTCAGGTCGATCACTGTGCCGTTGTCGCTCAGGATGATGCCCTCGGACGGAACACCGGATTCCCGCGCGATGTTGCCATTGGCAATAAGGTGACGGGTTTCGCCGTGCACAGGCATGGCGTTGAGCGGCTCAAGGATGTTGTAGCAGTACAGGAGCTCCCCTGCCGCTGCGTGCCCGGAGACGTGGACCTTCGCAGTGCCCTTATGGATTACGTCCGCGCCGAGTTTGAGGAGTCCGTTGATGATGCGGAACACGGCATTCTCGTTGCCGGGAATCAGGCTGGAGGCCAGAATGACGGTGTCGCCGGGTCCAACCACTACGCGGTGGTCGCCGTTGGCCATCCGGGACAGGGCAGCCATCGGCTCGCCCTGGGAACCGGTGGACATCAGGACCACGCGGTCATCGGGCATGTTGTCGATGTTCTTGATGTCCACCAAAATCCCGGCCGGCACATCGAGATACCCCAGTTTGGCGGCGATGGCCATGTTGCGCACCATGGAGCGTCCAACGAAAGCGACCTTGCGGCCATGCTTCTCTGCGGCATCAAGGACCTGCTGGACACGGTGAACATGGGACGAGAACGACGCGACGATGAGGCGCTTCTTTGCTTGGCCGAACAGGCGGTCCAAAGTGGGACCAATTTCCTTTTCGGCCGTGGTGAACCCAGGGACGTCCGCGTTGGTGGAGTCGGCCATGAACAGGTCCACGCCCTCTTCGCCCAACCGGGCGAAGTGACGGAGGTCGGTGATGCGGCCATCCAGCGGCAACTGGTCCATCTTGAAGTCGCCGGTGTGCAGGACCGTGCCACCCTCGGTCCGGATGAAAACGGCCAGGGCATCAGGGATGGAGTGGTTCACGGCAATGAACTCGCACTCGAACGGGCCGAATTGCTCCACTTGGCCCTCGGTGACGGTGAGGGTGTACGGCTTGATCCGGTGTTCCTGGAGCTTTGCTTCCACCAGGGCCAGGGTGAGCTGGGACCCGATCAGTGGAATATCGGCCTTAAGGCGCAACAGGTAGGGAACCGCACCGATGTGGTCCTCGTGACCGTGCGTCAGCACGACGCCAACTACGTCCTGCAGCCTGTCTTCGATGTAGGAGAAATCGGGCAGGATGAGGTCTACGCCGGGCTGGGTCTCTTCAGGGAAGAGCACGCCACAGTCAACGACCAGCAGCTTGCCGTCGATTTCGAAGACGGCCATGTTGCGGCCGATCTCTCCCAGGCCACCGAGCGGAACAATCCGCAGCGTGCCTTTCGGCAGTTTCGGCGGCGTAACCAGTCCGGGAAGGGCGGTTTGGGTCATATTGTGCTTCTTTCCGGCGGAACCGGCCTAGACGTTGAAGTCCATACCGGCTTCCGCCAAATCCCCGCGGATGATGTCGATCTCGGCTGCGTCCGGCTCCACGAGGGGCAAACGGACAACCGAGTTGGGCAGGACTCCCTGCCACTTGAGAATCTGCTTGGCGGCTACTGCGCCTTGGACCCGCGTCATGGTTGCGCGAATGACGGGTTCCAGTTCAAAGTTGATGGCCCTCGCAGTGGCGAGGTCGCTGGCGTTAACAGCGTCGATCAGCTCGCGGAAGCGACGCGTGGCCACGTGGGTGGTGACGCCCACCAGGCCGACGGCGCCGAGCGCCATCCACTGGAGGGTCAATCCGTCATCACCGGAATAGAAAACCAGGTCAGTCTCAGCCATGACCCGGGTAGCGGCGGCAAAATCTGCCTTGGCGTCCTTGACCGCCACGATGTTCTGGTGCTTGGCCAGGCCGATCATGGTCTCAGGAGCAATCGCAATGGAGGAGCGGCCTGGGATGTCGTAGAGCATGACGGGCAGATCCGTTGACGAGGCAATGGTCTCGAAGTGCGCCCGGACGCCTGCCTGGCTGGGCTTGTTGTAGTAGGGCGTGACGATCAGGAGACCATCCACGCCAACCTCGGCAGCCCGCTGGGAAAGGTGCACCGAGTGTGCGGTGTCGTTGGTGCCGGTTCCGGCAATGATGGCAGCCTTGCCGCCGACGGCTTCTTTGACCGCCCGGAACATACCAAGGTTTTCGTCGTCCGTGAGGGTTGAGGTCTCTCCGGTGGTGCCGGTAACAACGAGCCCATCGCAACCATCCTGGACAAGCTTCTCTGCCAGTACAGCGGCTTGGTCGTAGTCCACCTTGCCGTCCTCGGTGAACGGGGTGACCATCGCGGTCAGGAGGGTACCAAGGGCGGGAGTGTGGGCGCGCAAGTCAGACATAAGAAAAACGTTACCCTGTCGCGGGCTTGTTACAAGAATGGGTTCCGCGTGATGGTCCTCATGCCCCGGTTGAGGATCTGTAGGCGCCAAGACGGGACCAGTCCAACGACACCATGGCGACTTCCGTCCCGGTGCCCGCCACCCGGACCAGGGCAGCACCGTCGGGACCCCACGCTCCACTGAGACCGCAGGAGGGGCCCAAGGGCGTTTCTCCTCCAAGGTTCGCCAATAATCCGAACATCCGGTGGTCCATGGAACGGGCGCCCAAATGCAGTCCGAGCCTGAGTTCCTCGCCCCGCGTGTACAGCGCAGACACTGCATACACATCAGCCTCCGCTGCCGCCGCGGCACCGGCGTGGGCAGGATGCGCGGCGTCAGCACAGACCGCAAAGGCAACCCGCCATCCGTCGACATCAAGCACCGCCGGACCGCTTCCAGGGACAAAAAGCTCCCGCTCCGGCCCATGCAGATGAGTTTTGAAGACAGGTTTCACCGATCCGTCACAGCCGACGATAAGCGAGGCCAACCTGGGCGTCTGATCCGCCTCCCGCCAGCCTGCCCCGACGACGGCCACCGTCCGGGTGCGGGCACAGACATCCTGGAGGGGGTGGAGCCGCGGGTCGCCTTCGGTTAACCACGGCGAAGGCTGACTGCCCGGCGAAGGCTGTCCTGCTCCGGCGGGGACTTTGAATGCAGTGAGTTCATACCCGGTCAAGGAGAGTTCAGGAAAAAGCACCAAACGTGCGCCACGGTTGCAAGCCTCCGCCACCAGCCTCACATGGGCCGCGACGTTTGCCTCCACGGCCGCTCCACCGACGCCTGGCAGCAGCGCTTCATATTGAACAACGGCCACGCGAAGCACTGCCGGGTCATGCGGTTCTTCCCCTGGGTGAGGTCTTGCTTCAACGAACCCCGCCCCTGCGGGCGCGGTACCACCAAACGGGCTCTCCACGGATGTGGCATCCAGGGGACGGGCCGGCCTTTGGGTGGGGACTTGCGGGGGCGTCGGAATCACCAGCCCATCCTATTCCGGAGGCAACCTCGGGATGTTGCAGGACAGGCCGGGGCGTGGAGCCATGGGGCCCTCTCACTCCAGTCAGACCCCGACTGGCTAGGACGGCCCAGGCGTCCGCGCAGGTTGATCCGAGCAATAGTGCGCCACGGCCCGCTCCTTGAGGTGTTCTGCCCAGGTGACCAGGCGCTGCGAAGCGCGAACGTACTCGAACAGTTCCAACGGCGTCAGGGAATCCAGGTCCGCCTCGGATAGCCGCCGGGCAAGTTCAGCTCCGGGCGGCTGCTCGGCCAGCACTGTTCCTTCGCGGCGCCACTGGGTGTCTTCAGGGGGTTCGCCCGCCACGAGTTGCCTGAAGAGGAAGTCGACGACGCCGGGGCTCATTGCTTTCATGGGTCCGGCGAGACCTTCGGGTGGCGTGGGGACATCGTTCATCCTGCCATGTTATTCGAACATATATTCGAAGACAAGACCTGGCTCTGCCGTCGGCCCGGCTCACAGTTGGCTGTGAGACGATCGCAGCATGACTTCGCAAGAGACTGCGCCCCCGCGGAAAGCGCGCGACGGCGGCCAGGTCTCCTCCCGGCTCACTGGGATCGACGCTGCCAGGGGTGCAGCGTTGCTTGGCATGATGTCCACGCACCTCCTACCGACGTTCGGGCCCTCCCCGGCGTGGGAGCCGACCTTCGTGGGATTGGTATTTTCGGGGCGGTCTGCGGCACTCTTCGCTGTCCTTGCCGGCATTGGATTGGCGCTGAGTACGGGCCGGCAGGAACCTCGCACAGGCAACGATCTCCGGGCCGCGAGAGGCGGGGTCGCCATGCGAGCCTTGGTCATTGCGGTGGTCGGCCTCACTTTGGGAGGGCTGGACGTCAATGTCGCCGTCATCCTGGTGCATTACGCCGTGCTTTTCCTGTGCGTTCTGCCATTCCTTGGCCTTCGGGTCAAGGCACTGTGTTTCTGGGCGGCGGGCTGGGTGCTGTTGTCTCCGCTGCTGGCTTACCTGGTCCGGCCCATGCTGTTGGACGCCGCACTTCCCCTGCAACTGGGTCACAATCCCAACGGCGAGGACCTGGGGACGCCGGCACGCCTCCTCGCAGACCTCTTCTTCACTGGTTACTACCCGGTGTTCCAGTGGATCTCATATCTGCTGATCGGACTGGTGCTCGGCAGGTTGGCGCTCACGACCGCGAAGGTGCAGTTCCTGCTCCTAATCGGCGGAACCACTGTGGCTGCTGCGGCAAAGCTGGGAGGGTTCCTTGCCCTGGAAGCATGGGGCGGCCGGGCCGCGCTGGAGGCACTTCCCGGCACCCGCGGGTACCCGCTGGAAAGCATGCTCCAGGTTAATCTGACCGGACTGGAGCAGACCGGTTCGTGGTGGTGGTTGGCCACAGCAGCCCCCCATGCAGGGACCACGCTGGACCTGCTGCACACCAGCGGAACGGCTGCCGCAGTGGTGGGTTTCTTCCTGCTGCTGGGTACCGTGGCCGACCGTATCAAGGTCAATATCCTGATAGTGCTCAGCGGGCCCGGAGCCATGACGCTCAGCCTCTATTCGGCCCATGTATGGGTGGTTTCGGGGTTCACCAACCAGCCACTGCCCGCAGGGTGGACAGAAGAGGGCATGTACTGGACCCAGGCACTGTGTGCTGTGGCAATCGGCGTGTGTTTCGCCTTGCTCCGGCGCCGCGGACCGCTGGAGTGGGTTGCCCACACGGCGTCGAAGCTGGGCAGCTACCGTCCCGCAGCGGTGGGCTGAGAGCGGAACAGCTTCACGGCGTCGCGCATTGATGCCCGGGCGCGTTTGCGGTCCCCTGAGGCGTCATAGGCGCAACTCAGCCTGAACCAGGAACGCCAATCCTCCGGCGCCGCCTCTGCCTCGGCGCGGTACTTCTCGAACTCCGCATCCGCGGCAGCCCGGACAATCCGCCCGCCGGGCGTACGGGGCAGTGTGTCCTCGGGCAATCCGCCTTCGGCTTCCAGGACCTTGGCCATCTGCTCGGTGCGGGCGCCAAACAGGAGCTCGCGGATGAGCGCCCACGCACCGACGATGGGCAGGACCAGATAGGCCGCTCCAATGCCCTTCGCTACCAGGTTGGGGTCACCGAGGAGGAGGAACGAGCGTTGGACGGACACCACCAGGTAGAGCACCAACAGCAGGGTGATGGCGCCGACCCAGATCTTGGTGCGGTTCTTCTTCAAGGAAGTCCAGAAATTGCCCATGGACCTAGAGCCCCAGGTCCAGGTAGCCGTCCAGGCCAACCGTGAGGCCGGGGTGCGTTGAGACTTTACGCAATCCCAGCAGGACACCAGGCATAAAGGAAGCCCGGTCGAAGGAGTCATGGCGCAACGTCAACTGCTCACCCGGACCGCCGAAAAGGACCTCCTGGTGGGCTACCAAACCGCGGAGCCGCACACTATGGACGCGGACACCCTCCACGTCACAGCCCCTGGCTCCGTCCAACGACGTTTCAGTGGCGTCCGGGCTTGCCGGAACTCCGGCTGCCTGCCGTGCATCAGCGATCAGCTGCGCCGTACGCACCGCCGTGCCGGATGGTGCGTCCACCTTGTTCGGGTGGTGCAGCTCGATGATCTCGACGGACTCAAAATACTGTGAGGCTTTGGCCGCGAAAGCGGAGGCCAGCACGGACCCCAGGGCAAAGTTCGGGGCGATCAGGACGCCGGTGTCCGGCTTCTGCTCCAGCAATGCACGGAGGGACTCCAGCCTGTCGGCATTCCAACCAGTGGTACCGACAACAGCATGGATGCCATGCTCTACGGCAAACCGGACGTTGGTCTCTGTGGTGTCCGGGACCGTGAGGTCAACAACGTACTGTGCGCCGGCGTCGAGCAGGGTTTCCAGGGAATCGCCGCGACCCAGGGCGGCTACAAGCCTCATGTCATCGGCTGCTTCCACAGCTTTCACGGCTTCAATTCCCATGCGCCCGTGGGCGCCCAGCACTGCAACAGCAAGTTGTTCGGTCATGCCGTTAACCCTACCGCTGCGCCGGGGCCCGGCAGGAACCGTGACTCAGGCCTACTCCCCCGCGCCAACCCACTCGACGGTGCCGTCGGTGAAGAACTGTTCCTTCCAAATGGGAACCTGCGCTTTGACCCTGTCCACCAGCTCGGAACAGACGGCAAACGCCTGTCCCCGGTGGGCCGCCGCGACGGCGCAGACAAGGGCCGGGTCACCGATCTCCAGCATCCCGATGCGGTGCGCTGCCCAGATGCGGACGGGTTGGTCGGCTTCGCCTGAATGCTCAGCCACCAATTGGGCCACGACGTCGGACATGACCTGGTGCGCCGTTGGATGGGCGCTGTAACTGAGCCGGTCCACAGCCTTGCCGGAATCGTGGTTCCGGACCACGCCGCTGAAGCTGACCACAGCCCCGGCGGTGTCCGATTCGACCGCCGCGATGGCTTGGTCCACCGAGATGGGTTCCGCGCTGAGGACAGCGCTGACTACTTCAAAATCTGTTTCAGTGCCCATGGCTACCTTCCATTTGTTCGCACAAGTGCCCGATCACTGGGTCCAGGACAGCCAATCCATCCATAACGCCTTTCGGGGATCCCGGCAGATTGATGATGAACGTCGTTCCCGCAGCTCCAGCGTGGCCGCGGCTCAGCATGGCCATGGGCGTCTTCGCGGCGCCTGCGCGCCGGATTGCTTCCATGATGCCGGGAATTTCGCGGTCCAAGAGCGGCAAGGTCATCTCCGGCGTCTTGTCATCCGGGCTCAGGCCCGTTCCGCCGCTGGTGATGATGACCGCGGGGTCCTGGGTCAGGAGCGCCCTGAGGGCAGCTCCCACTGGCTCCCCGTCCGGCACCACCATGGTGGGGAACGTCTCAAAACCGTGCTCATTGAGCCAATCGAGGATGATGGGCCCCGTCTCATCAGCGTAGATTCCGGCAGCAGCCCGGGTGGAGGCAATCACGACTCCGGCCTTCCGAAGGCTGTTCGGCTCGCAAGCACTCATTCGCCGGCCTCCTGGACCGGTTCCCCTGAGACGTCCCAGTCGCCGCTTTTGCCGCCAGTCTTGGCCAGCACGCGGATGTCGGTCAGCACGGCATGCTTGTCTACGGCCTTGATCATGTCGTAGACACTCAGTGCCGCTACCGATGCCGCCGTCAGGGCTTCCATTTCAACGCCGGTCACGCCCTTGGTCTTGACGGTTGCCAGGATGTCCACCGAGCCGGCGCCCAAATGGAAATCCACGGTGACCTTGGAAATAGGCAGCGGATGGCACAACGGGATCAGCTCTGGCGTCTTCTTTGCCGCCATGATGCCTGCTACCCGTGCCACGGCGAGCGCGTCGCCTTTGGGCAGCTCACCGGCACCCAAAAGGGCCATCACGTCCGGGGTTGTCCGGACGGTTGCCGTGGCGGTGGCTTCGCGGGTGGTCACTGCCTTCGCGGAGACATCCACCATCTGCGCAGTGCCGTCGTGCCGTAGGTGCGTCAGGCCGCCGCCGTGTTCTGTTGTCCCGGGAGTTTCATTCACAGCATCCATACTTCCACTTCGGCTCCTGCGGTGAGTTCCGTGACGTTGCCTGGGATCTGGACCAACGCGTTGGCACGGGCAAGGGCGTGCACAAGGTGTGAGCCGGCGCCGCCTTCCATACGGAGCATGCCGTCCCCGGCCACCGAGCCACGCCGGACCTGGTGTTTGCCCTCTGGAGAGGTCAGGGGTTCGGCAAGGCGTACCGTCCGTACGGGTCGTGGAGCCGGAGTTCCCATAACCTCCGACAGGGCGGGCCGGAGGAACATCTCAAAGGAGACGAGGCAGCTGACAGGGTTGCCGGGAAATCCGAGGAAGGGAATGCCGTTGAAGGTTCCCAGGCCCTGCGGCCCGCCCGGCTGCATTGCAACGGGGAGGAAATCAACGGGCTGGCCGGCCATCGCCTGGCGCACCACCTCGTAGGCGCCCTTGCTTACTCCCCCGGTGGTGACAATGACATCCACGGGACGGTCCGATTCCCGGGTGTGATGGTGAAGGACGGCCAGGAGGTGTGCAGGGTCGTCGTCCGAGATGCCCGTACGAACAACATCCAGGTTTGCCTGGCGCATGGACGCTTCAAGCAGCGTTCCGTTGGAGTCGAAGATCTTGCCGGGCGTGAGTTCTTCCCCTGGTTCCACTACCTCGTCTCCCGTGGTGACCAGGAGGACACGCAGAGGTTCAGGGACCTCAACTGTTGACAGGCCCATGGCTGCCAGCAGGCCAAGCTGGGCCGGTCCCAGCAGGGTGCCTGCTGCCAGGGCCAGGGCTCCCCTGTGGATGTCGCTGCCGCTGTTCCGCACATAAGCACCGGGAGCCACCGCGGGAAGGTTGACGACGGCATCCATGGTGGTGGGGTCTGGAAAGGTACTGGGGCTCGCTTTCTCGATGGGTACGACGGCGTCGGCGCCCTCTGGAATCATGGCTCCGGTCATGATGGGGGCGGCGTAGCCGGCCTTCAGCGCTGTTGGTGTCGCACCTGCCGGGACGGGAGCTGCCACCCGGAGCTGCCCGCCGTCGTCGGGAATGTCATGTGACCGGACGGCAAAGCCGTCCATCTGGGAGTTGGCGAACGGCGGCAGCGAGAGCGGCGCATGGACATCGACGGCGAGCGGCTTTCCCAGCGCGTCGAGCAACGGCACGCGGTGGTTTCCCTTGGTGGTGGCAGTGCCGGCCAGCAGTTCCACCACTGCCTGGCGATGGGTTGCAACTGATCTGGGCACGGACAACCTCCTGTTGTGACACGCTGGCTTCCGGAATTTCTCCGGACGTACCCAGACTAGGGCCTTAGCCCACCTTGACGCTGATGGTGTGATAGCCCGTGGCGCCATCCGGAGCCACGGGTGCCTTTTCCTCGGTCTGCGGCTGGCCGGTGGTATCGGTGGCCCGGACCTGCACTTCGTAATCCCCGGGGGTGAGATCGAGGCCCAGTTGCCATTGATACCAGGTGTCCGTGGAAATCCCGCTCGCAAGAGTGGCCTGCTTCCAGGGTCCGCGGTTGACGCGGAGCTCAACGCGGCTGATGCCCCGGTGCTGGGCCCAGGCCACACCTCCGAACTGCACTGTGCCCGGCTGGACCGTCCTGCCGCTGCGGGGAACGTCGATGCGTGACTGCGTCTTGATGGGTCCGTGGTCGCTCCAGCCCCTGGGGGTCCAGTACGCGGTGTCGTCGGCGAAGCGGGTGACTTTCAGTTCGGTGAGCCATTTGGTGGCGGAGACAAATCCGTACAGCCCTGGCACGATCATCCGCACCGGGAAGCCGTGTTCCAGCGGGAGCGGTTCGCCGTTCATGCCGACGGCCAACAGGGCGTCGCGGTCGTCGGTGAGGGCCTCCAAAGGTGTGCTGGCCGTCCACCCGTCGTTGCTGGTGGACAGCACCATGTCTGCGCCGGCTTTGGGGCCGGCCATGGCAAGGAGTTCGCGGATGGGCCAGCCCAGCCAGAGCGCGTTGCCTATGAGGTCGCCGCCGACGTTGTTGGATACGCAGGCGATGGTGACATGCCGTTCGATCATGGGTTTGGCGAGGAGCGTGGCAAAGTCGATCTCGATCTCCCGGTCCACCAATCCGGTGACCTTCAGCCTCCACGCCGGCGGGTCGATGGCCGGTACCGTCAGTGCCGTATCGATTCTGTAGAAATCGGAGTTGGGGGTCACCAGGGGGCTGATGCCGTCCACGGGAAGCGAGGCGCCGGCGGGTATTGCCTGAGGTGGGATCACGGGTTCCGGGAGCGTCATGGAACTGCGGAAACCTGACGCCACGGCCGTGGCCCGGGTGAGGACCGCAGTGACGGTTCCGGCCACGACGGCGGCGAGGGAGGTGCCAGCGAGGGCGTTGAGGAAACTCCGCCGTGCCAGGGGTGCGGGATCATGCCCTTGAAGTTCCTGATTTGCTGCCTCGGGTGCCCACGTGACGAGCCGCCGGATGAGGGTGCGCAACAGCAGCATCGTGACGACCGCAGCGACGATCGGGGCCAAGGCCGCCTGCGGGCTTGCTTGGGCACGCGTGACGACGGCGGTCAGTCCAGCTGCTCCGGCCACCCCAGCCAGCGCCAGTCCCCAGCCGGCGCGGCGATGCTCCAGAACGCCGGCCAGCGCGGCCAACAATCCCGCGACGAGACCGATGGATGCAATCAACACGATCTTGTCCGCTGTGCCGAACAACTGCACGGCCAGGTCCTTCACTCCGGGGGGCACTGCATCAATCACAGCTCCGCCCAGGGCCGTGACAGGGGAAACCAACGGGCTCAGCAGGCCTGCGGTCAGTTCGCCGGCCGCAATCCCCGCACCGCCCGACGCTACACCTGCCGCGGCAGGCCACAGACGTAGGCTGAGCCGGCCGCGTGACCGGGTGGAGGCGCGGGTTTCCGGCCTGTCAACACTTTTGTGCGTACTCATGATGCGCCTCCCGCGCGTTCGTCGGCTGAAATCCCGGACGTGGCCGGGACGGATCCCGCCGGAAGGGACAGCGCAAAGCGGCAGCCGCCGTCGACGTTTTCCACAGTGACTGATCCGCCGTGGGCCTTGACGATGCCGGCCACCATGCTCAGTCCGATGCCCGCGCCACTGTATCTGCCCTGCAGTCCCTCAGTGGTGCCCCGGGCGGGGTCTTTCTGCCAGCCCGTCTCGAACAGATGCGGTAGGTCCTCGTTGCGGATGCCACCACACTGGTCCTGCACTGCGACCACTGCATTTCCGCCGTGGTGCCCCAGCCCGTCGCGTCCGACGCTGACGTGGACCTCAGTGTCCGGCCGGCTGTAGATAATGGCGTTGAGGAGGATGTTCCGCACGGCGCGGGCGAGGCTGGGGCCATCGGCGACGGCCATGCACTCACGGTCGCCGCCGCCGTCGAGCGTGATGCCGCGTTGAGCGGCCAAAGGTGCGAGATCGGACAACGCATCGCTGACAAGATCGTAAAGGTCCAGTGGTTCAGCACGGAGACGGAGAGTGCCGGCCTGGATCTTGGACAACTCCAGGAGATCATTGACCATGGCGGTCATCTGCTCCGTCTGTCCGATGATCTTCCGGTAATAGCCCGGCACATCGGACGCCATACCGTCTTCAAGTGCCTCGGTCATGGCGCGCATGCTGGCCAAGGGGGTCCGGAGATCATGCGATATCCACGACACCAATTCCCGCCGGGCCGTCTCAATGGCGGCTTCACGTTCCCGTGATTCGGCGAGGCTGCGGCTGCTGGCCTCAAGTTCCTTGGCCAGTTCGGCAAGTTCGGACGTCATGGCGGGAGCACTGCCCCGCCCCTCCCCGGCGTGGTCCAAGGTCTCCCCCCGGCCCAGGCGCCGCGCGGCAACCACCAACCGGGCAGCGTTACGTGACACGCCCGCGCCCAGCATGAGTGACAAGGCAACAGCTACTGCTGATGCCACGGCGAGGATGTACCACATGACTTCCAGATCCCTGGCAGAGATGAACATGGCATTGAACGCACTGACCATGCCGGCCACCAGGACCGCAACCGTAGCGACGACCACCAGGCAGATCTGTGCCAGGACCGACGCCCGACGCAGAAGTCGCAGGCTGAACAAGGTTGCGGCGCCGATGAGGACGGCCCAGAACAAGACCCAAGCCAGGATGGTCCACAGCTCACTGCCCTCCATGGCCACGCTCCCCGCCGCCGGAGTGCTCCGGCGCGTTGCCGGAGGCGGAATCGAAGCGGTACCCCACACCCCAGACCGTCTTGAGCAACTCCGGCTTGGTGGGGTTGGCTTCAATCTTTTCCCGCAGGCGACGCACGTGCACTGTGACTGTTGAGAGATCGCCGAAGTCCCAGCCCCAGACGGCCTTGATGAGTTCCTCGCGGCTGAAAACCTGGCGTGGCCGCCGCATCATGAAAGCCAGGAGATCGAATTCGCGCACCGTCAAGGCCAACGGAACTCCGTGATGCGTTACTGTCCGGGACGCAGGATCGAGTTCGAGACCCGCGGCTTCCACTGGTGGTTCCGGCGTGAACTCCTTGATGCTTCGTCTGAGCACCGATTTCACCCGGAGCACCAGCTCGCGCGGTGAGAAGGGCTTGGTCACGTAATCGTCAGCGCCCATCTCCAGGCCGAGGATCCGGTCATCTTCGGTGCCCAAAGCCGTAACCATGATCACCGGTACACTCATGGTCTGGCGGAGCCGGCGGCACACCTCCACGCCGTCCAAACCAGGCAGCATGCGGTCCAGGATCACCAGGTCGGGTTTGCGGTCCGCTGCCACCTGGAGGGCGGTAAATCCGTCACCCGCCATGTCTACCTGAAAGCCCGCTTGCAGCAGGTAGTCGCGGACCACATCGGCGATGGTCTGTTCGTCTTCCACCAGGAGGATGCGGCGATTCCCTGGTTCCGCTGATGATGCCGTAGGTGTGGTCACGCTTTCAGCATAGGTTTGCCGGCGGTCCCCGGCACGTGATTCAGGCATCCGCGGCGCAAGTGTATGCAATCCGTAAGAACTGTATGACTGTAATCGGTGTCACTGATCCTGCCACGGTGGCGTAGCCTGAATTTATGAGTGTTCAGCTGGGAATGCCGGTGCCCCCTTCGGGTGGCCCCGCGGGCAGCAAGGAAAGTGGCGTCGCGGTACCGCCGCCGCGCCCGGCAGGAACGCCTGCGGGCCTGTGGGACCGCTATGGCCGGCGGGCTACGGACATGCGGCTGTCCCTGACGGACAAATGCAACCTGCGCTGTACATACTGCATGCCGGCCGAGGGGTTGGAATGGCTCTCGAAACAAGCCGTGATGACCAGGGACGAAATTGTCCGGATCGTCCGCATCGGGGTCAACGCCTTGGGCGTGCGGGAACTGCGCCTCACCGGCGGCGAACCCTTGGTCCGCGCCGACCTGGTGGACATCATTTCCGGCATCCGCAGCGCCCACCCGGACCTCCCGATCTCCATGACCACCAACGGTGTTGGCCTGGACAAAAAGGCGGCGGCGCTGAAGGCTGCGGGCCTCACCCGCATCAATGTCTCGCTCGATTCCCTGCACGAGGAAACCTTTACCAAACTCACGCGCCGGCCGTTCCTGGATCGCGTCCTGGCCGGCGTTGATGCCGCTTGGGCGGCCGGCCTTGGGCCGGTCAAGTTGAATGCCGTGCTGATGCGCGGGATCAACGACGCCGAATCGCCGGACTTGCTCGCCTGGGCCTTGGACCGCGGCTACGAGCTTCGCTTCATCGAACAAATGCCGCTGGACGCCGATCACGGGTGGACCCGTCGCAACATGATCACTGCCGCCGAAATCCGGGATCTGCTCTCGCGCGACTTTGTGCTGGCGCACGACCCCCGCGAACGGGACGGTGCCCCGGCCGAACGTTTTGAAGTACGACGCCGGGACACGGCTTCCGGTGAAGCTGCGGGCCCAGTCCTCGGTACAGTCGGCATTATCGCCTCGGTCACCGAACCGTTCTGCGCCGACTGCCGCCGAACCCGCATCACGGCCGAGGGCAAGATCATGAGTTGCCTCTTCTCCCGCGAAGAATTCGATCTCCTGGGCCTGCTTCGCGGCGGGGCCACGGATCACGAACTGGCATCGCGGTGGCAAGACGCCATGTGGGTCAAACCTAAAGCCCACGGCATGGACCACACGGGTCTTGGCGCAGCGGACTTTGTCCAGCCGGACCGCAGCATGAGCGCAATCGGAGGCTGAAACCTTGCTTGTCCGCTACTTCGCTGCCGCACGCGCGGCGGCCGGTGTCGAAGAAGAACGTCACGTCCTCCCGGAAGGCACCAGCCTGGAAGCGTTGCTGGAAGCCGCACTCGCCGTCGAACGTCCGCTGCCTCCCGAAGGCACCCCGACGCTGGACCGGATCGTGGCACGGAGCAGTTTCCTGCGCAACGAGGTAGCTGTGCGGGACCGTTCAGCGCCGCTGGGAGCCCAGGACGTCATCGATGTCCTGCCGCCGTTCGCCGGAGGCTGAGGCTCAGGCCTTACGGAAGACGCTCCTCAGCAACGGACTGTAGTCCGGTGTTCCTTCCAGCCGTAGATCGGCCGTGTGCACCAGGACCCCGTCCTCGACGCGGAAGGTGTGCCGGGCAACGCCGTCGGCAGTCCTCCTGTCCAAGGTCAGGGTGCCTGCATGCCACGCTCCCCTGACCGGGCTGGCCGGCGACCTCCCCAGGCTGTCTACGTAGTACCAAAGAGTGTCCCCGTGATCCCGGTCCACAGTGAACATGCCATGCCCTTCGAAGTGCGTGCCGTCCGCCTCGCGGTGCCGGTAGCTCTGGACGACGGCATACCCGCCGGCGGCCTTGGTGAAAACCACTTCCGCTTCAGCCGTCCGGGCACTCCCCCACGGCGACGCGGCAATCTCCGTGATGCCCCGCCAGTGACCGATGAAGTCCTGCAACAGCTCCGCGGCCAGGCCGCTCGAGGGCAGATCCATCATGTCTCCAAAGTCGTCAGGGCAGCATCATCACCGTGTGATCATGCTGCCCTGTTGACAGTGCGTGCGTCCAGAGGCCTAGAGTCCGAAAGTCTCGGTTTCCTCGAAAGGACCCACCACGGTAATGGTTCGCGGTGCAGCTGCGAGTTCGCGGGCCAGGTCCTGCACTTCTTCCACCGTGACGTCCTGGATCCGGGCAAGGGTTTCGTCGATGTCCTGGAATTCTCCGGAAACCAACTCTGCCCGGCCCAGCCGGGACATCCGTGATCCCGTGTCTTCCAGGGCCAGGACGATTCCCCCACTGAGTTGGCCTACGGCTTTACGGAGTTCTTCTTCTGTGATGCCCTCCTTGGCAAGCTTCTCCAGCTCGACGCCCAGGAGGTCCAGTACCTGGCGGACCTTGGACGGCGTGCAGCCAGCGTACATTCCGAAATAGCCGGCGTCAGCGTAAGCCGCGGTGAAGGAGTAGGTGGAGTAGACCAGGCCCCGCTTCTCGCGGATTTCCTGGAACAGCCTGGAGGACATGCCGCCACCCAGGACAGCGTTGAGCACGCTCATAACGAATCGTCGGTCATCGGTTGCCACGATCGTGGGGCAGCCCATGATGATGTTGGCTTGCTCCACGGGGCGCTTGACCACATGGAGGCCGGACGTTCCGCTGATGACGGCGCGATCGGTACCGCGGCGGTCGACCGGGGCTGCCTGGGTGTCAAGCTTCCAGCCCGCGGCCGTCAGGGCATCGAGGACAAGGTCACAGACGACGTCGTGGTCCAAGCCGCCGGCAGCGGTGATGACCAATTCCTCCGGGCGGTAATAGCGCTGGTAGTGTTCCCAGACCGCGTCCCTTGCCACAGCCTTGATGGCGTCAGGGGTTCCACCAATGGGACGGGCCAGGGGGTGGTTGCCGAGGACGGCCTCCACGAATTTCTCGTGGGCAACATCCGTCGGGTCATCGCTGTCCATGGCGATTTCCTCAAGGATGACATCGCGCTCCTGCTCCAGTTCAGCAGGATCCAGGACGGCGCCGGTGATCATGTCGGCAATGACATCGATGGCCATGGGCAGGTCTGTGTCCAGGACCCTGGCAAAGTAACAGGTGCTTTCCTTCGCGGTGGCAGCGTTTGATTCGCCGCCCACCTCGTCAAAAGCCGACGCGATCTCCAAAGCGGTGCGGCGCTTGGTGCCTTTGAACAGCAAATGCTCAAGGAAGTGCGTGGAACCGTGCTGGCCGTCCGCTTCATCGCGCGAACCCACTGCCACCCAGAACCCTATGGTGGCCGACCGCTGGCCGGGCATTGCCTCGGTCAGGACGCGCACGCCGCCGGGAAGGACCGAGCGCCGTACGACGGAACCGCCCTCGGCACCATGGATCAATTCGCCGCCGGGAAGAGTCTGCTCCAGCGGCAGGGGTACGACAGTCATCAAGGCCTTTCAGGTTTTCGGGTTAAGGCCGGAAGGGCCGGTGGAGCTTTTACAAGCCCACCGGCCCCGCCGGGTGTACTGCTTACAGACTACTCTGCGGACTCTTCAGCGGCCTCAGCCGGAGCGTCCTCGGCAGCTGCGCCGTCTTCCTCGGCAACAACCGGGGAGAGGGAAAGCTTGCCGCGGTCATCGATCTTGGTGATCTCGACCTGGACCTTCTGGCCCACGGAGACTACGTCATCAACGTTGTCCACGCGCTTGCCGTTGGCCAGCTTGCGGAGCTCGGAGATGTGCAGCAGGCCGTCCTTGCCCGGGGTCAAGGAAACGAAGGCGCCGAAGGTGGTGGTCTTGACGACCGTGCCCAAGTAGCGCTCACCGATTTCCGGGACCTGCGGGTTGGCGATGGCGTTGATGGCGGAACGTGCTGCATCGGCAGACGGACCGTTGGTAGCGCCGATGTAGACCGTGCCGTCATCCTCGATGGAGATGTCCGCGCCCGTGTCTTCCTGGATCTGGTTGATCATCTTGCCCTTGGGGCCAATGACCTCGCCGATCTTGTCCACGGGGATCTTGACGGCGATGACGCGCGGAGCGAACTCGGAGAGCTCATCCGGGGTGTCGATCGCTGCGTTGATGACCTCGAGGATGTGGAGACGGGCTTCGCGGGCCTGCTTCAGTGCTGCAGCCAGCACGGAAGCGGGGATGCCGTCGAGCTTGGTGTCCAGCTGGATGGCCGTGACGAACTCGGACGTACCGGCAACCTTGAAGTCCATGTCGCCGAAAGCGTCTTCGGCGCCGAGGATGTCGGTCAGCGCTGCATAGCGGGTCTGGCCGTCAACCTGGTCGGAAACCAGGCCCATGGCGATACCGGCAACTGCTGCCTTCAACGGCACACCGGCGTTGAGCATGGAAAGCGTCGAAGCGCAGACAGAGCCCATGGACGTCGAGCCGTTGGAGCTGAGGGCCTCGGATACCTGGCGGATGGCGTAGGGGAACTCTTCACGCGTCGGCAGAACCGGAACCAGGGCGCGCTCTGCAAGAGCACCGTGGCCGATTTCGCGGCGCTTCGGGGAACCGACGCGGCCGGTCTCACCGGTGGAGTACGGCGGGAAGTTGTAGTTGTGCATGTAGCGCTTGCGCGTTACCGGCGACAACGAGTCGATCTGCTGCTCCATCTTGAGCATGTTCAGTGTGGTGACACCCATGATCTGGGTCTCGCCGCGCTCGAAGATGGCCGAACCGTGGACGCGGGGCAGAACCTCTACCTCGGCGGTGAGCTGGCGGATGTCCGTCAGGCCACGGCCGTCGATGCGGATCTGGTCCTTGAGGATGCGCTGGCGCACAACCTGCTTGGTGACCGAGCGGAAAGCTGCGGACAGTTCCTTCTCGCGGCCTTCGAAGTTACCGGCAAGCGCACCCAGGACTTCGTCCTTGAGTTCGTCAGAGGCAGTGTCGCGGTCCTGTTTGTCAGCGATCTGGAAGACGGCAGCCAGCTTGTCGGCAGCAGCGGCCTCAACAGCGGCGTAAACATCGTCCTGGTAGTCCAGGAACACGGGGAACTCGACGGTGGGCTTGGCCGCGCGTGCAGCCAGGTCCGCCTGTGCTTCACAGAGTGCCTTGATGAACGGCTTTGCAGCCTCGAGGCCCTCGGAGACAACCTCTTCGGTGGGGGCTGTGGCGCCCTGTTCCTTGATGAGGTTCCAGGAGTTGTCCGTGGCTTCGGCTTCAACCATCATGATGGCGACGTCGTCACCCGTGATGCGGCCGGCTACAACCATGTTGAAGACGGCGTTCTCAAGCTGGGAGTGCTTGGGGAAAGCAACCCACTGCGAACCCTGTTCGTCAGCGATGAGGGCGACGCGGACGCCACCGATCGGGCCGGAGAACGGGAGGCCGGACAGCTGCGTGGACATCGAGGATGCGTTGATGGCGACGACGTCGTAGAGCTCATCGGGGTTGATCGCCAGGACGGTGACCACGATCTGGACTTCGTTGCGCAGGCCCTTGACGAAGGCCGGGCGCAGCGGACGGTCCATGAGGCGGCAAGCCAGGATGGCTTCGGTGGACGGGCGGCCTTCGCGACGGAAGAACGAGCCCGGGATACGGCCGGCAGCATACATGCGCTCTTCAACGTCAACCGTCAGCGGGAAGAAGTCGAAACCTTCGCGCGGCTGCTTGCCTGCGGTGGTTGCGGACAGCAAGGCGGTGTCTTCGTCGATGTAGACCATCGAAGCGCCGGCTGCCTGCTTGGCAAGGCGGCCGGTTTCGAAGCGAATGACGCGCTTGCCGAAACGACCGTTGTCGATAATGGCTTCGGAGAACTGGATTTCGGGACCCTCCATAGAGAGTCACCTCCGTTTCTGTTAGCGGAAGTCCGCCGCATCAACCCAGGCCTCTTCTTTATTCCTGGCCTGTACGACACCCGGTCATCGATCGAGATCCACGGGGCAATCGTCACCGATTGTTCCCGGGAATCACTACCGAGGACCGCGAATGCGCGATGCGGTTGATTCCTGTTTTTAGTTGTTGGTGAAGAAGACGGCCCGTTCCACGAGGGACCGGGCCGTCCCTAAAGTCAGACTAGCGACGCAGGCCGAGGCGCTCGATGAGCGCACGGTAGCGGGCGATGTCGGTGTTCTTCAGGTAGGAAAGCATGCGCTTGCGACGACCAACCATGGCCAGCAGACCGCGCTGGGTGTGGAAGTCGTGCTTGTGCTCCTTCATGTGCTCAGTCAGATCCTTGATCCGCTGGGTCAGGACTGCAACCTGTACCTCGGGCGAACCGGTGTCGCCTTCAGAGGTTGCGTATTCCTTGATGATGGACTGCTTTACAGCGGCTTCAAGTGCCACGTGAACTCCTAGAGTTGTGCCGTGCCTCCCGGTCCAGCGCCTCGCTGACGGGTTGCCTTTGGTGCGTCACCGCACACAAAAACAGGTCCAGCCGCCACGGACTGCAGCCGGATCCACTCATCAGTTTACCGGCAGGCCGGCAGTGTTGTCGAAATGCGCCTAGCTCTGGCCCAGGAGCTTGTGCGCCTGGGCGACATCCAGGCACATTTGCTCAACCAATGCCTCGGGTCCCCGGTACGCCACCATGCCGCGGAGGCGCTGGGTGAATTCAACGGCTACGGTTTGGCCGTAGAGGTCGAAGTCCTCCACATTTTCCTCGGGACGATCGATCACATGGGCTTCCACCTGACGGCTGACGCCATCGAACGTGGGGTTGGAACCCACGGAAATCGCAGCGGGCCACCGGGTTCCGGACTGGTCGATCAACCAGCCGGCATAAATTCCGTCCGCAGGAACATAGCCCGTGGAATCGTGCGAAAGGTTGGCGGTGGGGAATCCGAGGTCACGGCCACGGGCGGCGCCATGGACGACTTCCCCGCGCATGCGGTGGGGCCGGCCCAATACCGCGGCGGCAGTCACGACGTCTCCCTCAGACAAAGCTTCCCGCACCCAGGTGGAGGAACAGCGGCGGTCGGTATCGCCGTCGTCGTGGACCGGGAAGCCTCCCGCGCCGTACTCATGAACTACCTGAACACTGAAACCGAGCTGGTCCCCCAGCTCCTGCATGGTGAGGACATCGCCGGCATTGCCCGCGCCGAAACGGAGGTCATGGCCCACCACCAGGTGTGCGGCATGCAGCCCGTCCAAGAGGACCTCGCGCACAAACTCCAGCGGCGTCATGGCCGCCAGGTCCAGGGTGTACTTCATGACCAGTACGGCATCGACGCCGGTGTCCGCCAGGGCTTCCAGCTTGTCTTGGAGCCCCATGATCAATTCCGGGGCAGAATCCGGCCTGTGGACCTGGGCGGGGTGGGGATCAAAGGTCACTGCTACCGATGGGATGTTGTGCCGCTTGGCGGTATCAGTCAGTTGCGCCAGGACATGCTGGTGTCCGCGATGGACACCGTCAAAGTTTCCGATGGTGACGACAGTAGCTCCGAAGTCCCTGGGGACTTCAGTGGGATCGTTCCAGATGTGGACCATCAACCTCGCCTTTTACTGCAGATATTCGTTCCGCCCGGCAACCTTCCGGCGCCGGAACATTCTAAGGTTACCCGCCAGGGCAGCTGGCTCAGGACGGTCTGCGTTTGTTGAGCCACAGGAGCCCGAGGACCGGCAGGACCAAGGGGACGAATCCATAACCGCGTCCGAACAGCGACCAGACGGTGTCGTGCGGGAAGGCGACGGGATCGAACAGGCTGATGGCCCCCACCACCAGCACACCCACAAGTTCCGTCAGCACCGCCGCAAGGGAAACCTTGAACCAGGTGCGGCCGGGCTTGGCCAACGAAATGGTGGCCACGATGTACACAACGGCGGCGAAGGCAGAAAGGATGTGCGCCAAGGGAGCTTCGGCAAACTTGGTGGCGATCTGGTAGCCCGCACGCGCCGTTGCCGACAATGCGAAGACCGCATAGACCGCGATCAGCAGGCGGCCCGGACCAGTATTGCGGGTGTCCTTCTGCTTCGGGTTTGCCGGGTTGGTCTCGGTTCCAGTCACGTCGTGTTCTTCCTTCAAGGTCAGTACCAGATCTGGTTCATGCGGGCACCCATAACGAGCACGGTGACCCCCACTGCGGCCAGGACAAAGTTGCTCCAGCGGGTTCGTTCAAGGATGGCCCAGTAAACAGCACCCAACGGGATCATCAGGGCCGTGACCAGGTACCCCCAGAATTCCCAGGCCTCACCGGCAATCTGCTCACCCATGGCCACCCGAACGATCGAACCCACCAGATACACCAGGAGGACCAGTTCAACGGCGAGCACGGAGAAGATGGTGGGATCGTTCGGGGCTTTCTTCATCAGGCCTGCCACGAGGCACATGATGGTGGACACCAATCCGACGATCAGGATGGCATAAAAATATCCGTCCATGGTTATTGCCCCTGCCCGGTTCCGGACCCAGTTCCCGGAGCGAAGACCAACACCGGCTTCGCAAAGCTGCCGGCGTCCGCCAGCAGTGCTACCAGCTCACCCGACGGCGCGAACGCGGCTGCGGGGTTCTCTGCCGTAGCGGCCGTGGACGTACCTGCCCCGGGGCCGGCAGCAATACGGCGGCCAAAGGAGATCTCCGTGGTTTCTTCTTCGCTGAGCTCCCGGTTGGGCATGAGGGCCCTGGCCGCCAAGGACATCTCCAGCACGTTGAGTTCTTCTGCCAGCTCCTCCAAGGTGCGGGCCTGGTCAAGGGTGTACGGGCCTACCTGGGTCCTGCGCAGGGCAGTGAGGTGCCCCCCGACGCCCAGCCCGTTGCCGAGGTCGCGGGCCAACGCCCTGATGTACGTGCCGGAAGAACATTCCACGGTGACATCAACGTCAACTACCCTGCCGCCGTCGATCCTAGTTATGGAGTGGACATCGAAGCGGTGAATGGTGACCGGGCGGGCGGCGAGCTTGACTTCCTCGCCGGAGCGGACGCGGGCGTAGGAACGTTCGCCGTTGACTTTGATGGCGCTGACGCTGCTGGGAACCTGCTGGATTGGTCCTGTCAGCGCGGCAACCCCGGCGGCGATGGCGTCATCGGTGACCTCCGCGGCCGTGCGGGATTCGGTGACTTCGCCCTCAGCGTCATCGGTGATGGTGGTTTCGCCCAACCTGATGGTGGCGGTGTAGGTCTTGGAAGTGCCCACGATGTAGGTCAACAGGCGCGTAGCCTTGTTGATGCCGAGTACCAGCACGCCGGTGGCCATGGGATCCAGCGTTCCCGCATGCCCCACTTTCCGGGTACCAGCCAGCCGCCGCATCCGGCCAACCACATCATGGCTGGTCCATCCCTGCGGTTTGTCAACGATTACCAGTCCAGAAAGCACGCTTACCAGTATATGGGTGGCTAGGATGGCTCCCATGCCTGAGCTTGCCACACATGTCCGCGACGTCCCCGTGAACCAGATCCGGGAAATCACCGAAGCCGCCTGGGCAACCCCCGGAGCGATCGTCCTCAGCATCGGCGAGCCGGGCTTTGCACTGCCGCGGCACGTCCTGGACGCCGGCATTGCCTGCCTGGACCGGGATGAGACCAATTACACACCGAACGCCGGGATTCCCGCGCTCCGTGAAGCCTTCGCAGCGCGCTTCCGCGAACAGCAGCACGTGCAGATCGGGGCGGAGCGGGTCTATGTGGTGGACGGCGCGCAGCAGGGCCTGCACTTCGCCATGAGCCTCCTGCTCGCTCCGGGCGACGAGATCCTCATTCCCAACCCCGGGTACCCCACGTTCGCCATGACCAGCCGCCTCCTGCACGCAGTGCCGGTCCAGTACCCGCTGTACCCCAAGAACGACTTCCAGCCCCACATCGAGGACATCGAAGCACTCATCACACCACGGACCAAGGTGCTGATGTTGAACTCCCCCTCCAACCCTTTGGGCGCGGTCATCAGTGAAGACGCCACGCGCCATCTCGTGGAGCTGGCAGTGCGGCATGACCTCTGGATCATTTCGGACGAGTGCTATGAGGCCTTCACGTTCGATGTGCCACATGTCAGCCCGGCCCGCTACGACAGCGACGTTCCCGGTGAAGCCCGCGTTTTCACCTCCCTGACGCTGTCCAAGACCTACGGCCTCACAGGCCTGCGCATCGGTGCCTTGATCTGCCCTCCAGGACTGGAGCAGAAGATGAACAACGTCATGGAATCGATCGTGTCCTGCGTCGCATCACCTTCCCAGTACGCCGCTTTGGCCGCACTCACGGGGCCGCAGGACTATGTTTCCCACGCCCGCGACCACTACCGGAGCAACCGGGATGCGGCCTCAGCGGTGTTGTCGGGGAAGGGAATTCCGTATTTGGGAGCACAGGGGGCGTTCTATTTGTGGGCCGACGTCTCCCATGTCACCAACGGGGATGTCCGCACCTGGGTGCGAAAGTTCCTCGCTGATGCCGGGGTGTCCTTCGCGCCGGGAACGGCATTCGGCTCAATCGGTGAAGGATGGATCAGGATTGCCCTCTGTGGTGGGCAGCAGGACCTGCTCGACGGCGTCAGCCGGCTCCCAGCCAAGGTCTAGTTGCCGGGGACTCCAGGATGCGGGCGCCTTCGCAGGCCGACCGGCCTCAGTAGGCGGTCCGGCGGGAGTGGTTGAGCCAGGCCTCGAAGGGGTCACCTGACGCGGGCAATGCAGCGTGCTCTACCGGCAGCAGCCCAGGCCTGGCACCGGCGAAATATTCGTAGAACACGGCGTCATCAAACCCAGCCCGGGCGGCACCATGCCTGTCCGCCGCGAAGTAGACATGGCCGATCCTGGCCCAGAGCGCGGCCGACAAACACAAGGGGCACGGCTCACAACTGGCGTAGAGAACCGATCCCGTGAGGTCGAACCGTTGCGCCGCGGAAGCGGCCCGGCGGATCGCCACGACTTCTGCATGGGCTGTGGGGTCATGGTCGCGGGTGACCCTGTTGACACCTTCATGGACAGTCCCGTCCGGGGTGACCACAACGGCGCCGAAAGGACCGCCGCCGTCGGAAACGTTCTGCACCGCCAGGTGGATGGCACGGTTCAGATATTCATCACGTTGCTGAGCAGTGTGCGCCGACATGCTCTGATCCTAACGAGTCTGAGTACAGCCAATGCCCCTAAAACGCTGTCTTAGGGGCATTGGGTGTACAAAAACGCTGAGGTTCTTAGCGGTTGGCGTCTTCGTCGAGTTCTTGATCTCCGGAGAGATCAGTGTCCTCTTCGTCGAAGTCGTCCTCGTCGATGTCCTCAGGGGCATCGCCCTTGTAGGGGTCGGCCTCGCCGGCGTGCTTGGCACTGGCAGCCAAAGCGGCTACCTCGGCATCGCGACGCTTGGCTTCGCGCAGCAACTCCTCAAGGTTCGAGGCGTTGACGGGGATTTGGTCCGCAACAAACTCGAGCGTCGGGGTAAGCCGGACGGTGATGTTGCGGCCAACTTCCTGCCGAAGCACACCCTTGGCCTTCTCCAAGGCGCGGGCAGCATCTGCGTGGGCTACCTCGTCACCGAAGACGGTGTAGTAGATGGTGGCGTGCTGAAGGTCGTTGGTGACGCGGGCGTCGGTGACCGTGATGGACTCGACACGCGGATCTTTGACCCGACGACCGAGGGCCTCAGCGACGACGACCTTAATCCGCTGTGCCAGCTTGGCAGCGCGTGCGGGATCAGCCATGACTTCCTCCTGGAAAGTTAGAAACGGGGACGGAACGGGTCCGCCGGGGCTACCCGACGGACCCGTTCCAAACGGAACCTAGACGCGCGGCTTTTCGCGCATTTCGAAGGTCTCGATGATGTCGCCTTCAGTGATGTCGTTGAAGGAGCCAAGACCGATACCACACTCGAAGTCGGTACGGACTTCGGTGGCGTCATCCTTGAAGCGCTTGAGCGTCTCAACGGTGAGGTTGTCACCGATGACCTTGCCGTCGCGGCTGACACGTGCCTTGCTGTTACGGCGGATGATGCCCGTGCGGACGATCGAGCCTGCGATGTTGCCGAACTTGGAGGAACGGAAGACTTCGCGGACCTCGGCAGTGCCGAGCTGGACTTCTTCGTACTCCGGCTTGAGCATGCCCTTGAGAGCCATCTCAATGTCATCGATTGCTGCGTAGATGACCGAGTAGAAGCGCATGTCCACGCCTTCACGGTCAGCAAGTTCAGCAACGCGCTCGGCCGGCTTGACGTTGAAGCCGATGATGATGGCGTTGTCCACCGTAGCGAGGTTGACGTCGTTCTGCGTGATGGCACCCACACCGCGGTGAATGACACGCAGCTGAACGTCGTCATCTCCGACGTCGATCTTGAGCAAGGCGTCTTCGAGGGCTTCCACGGCACCGGAAACGTCACCCTTGAGGATGAGGTTGAGGGTGTCGATCTTGCCTTCTGCAACGGCCTGGTCGAAGTCCTCCAGGCTGATGCGCTTGCGACGCTTGGCCAGTGCGGCGTTGCGGTCGGCAGCTTCACGCTTCTCAGCGATCTGGCGGGCCGTACGCTCGTCAGGGGTCACCAGGAAGGTGTCACCTGCACGCGGCACGTTGGACAGGCCGAGGACCTGCACCGGACGGGACGGCAGTGCGACATCGAGTGCCTCGCCGTTCTCGTCGAACATGGCACGGACGCGGCCGTGAGCCGTACCGGCCACGATCGTGTCGCCCACGGCCAAGGTTCCGGACTGGACCAGGACGGTAGCAACAGCACCGCGGCCCTTGTCCAGGTTCGCTTCGATGGCAATGCCTCGAGCGTCCTTGTCCGGGTTGGCGCGCAGATCCAGTGCCGCATCGGCCGTGAGCAGGACGGCGTCGATCAGTTCGTCAATATTGAGGTTCTGGCGTGCAGAGACCTCAACGAACATGGTGTCGCCACCGTACTCTTCCGGAACCAAGCCGTACTCGGTCAGCTGGCCCTTGACCTTGTCAGGGTTGGCGCCTTCCTTGTCGATCTTGTTCACCGCGACGACGATCGGCACATTGGCTGCCTGGGCGTGGTTGAGCGCTTCCACCGTCTGCGGCATGACGCCGTCGTCGGCTGCGACAACCAGGATGGCGATATCGGTGACCTTGGCACCACGTGCACGCATGGCCGTGAAGGCCTCGTGACCGGGGGTGTCAATGAAGGTGATGTCGCGGGCAGTGCCCTCGTGGACGTGGCTGATCTGGTAGGCACCGATGTGCTGGGTGATGCCACCGTGCTCGCCGGCCACAACGTTCGAGTTGCGGATGGCATCCAACAGGCGGGTCTTACCGTGGTCAACGTGACCCATGACGGTGACAACCGGGGCGCGGGCCTCGAGAACGTCGTCGCCTTCGGCGTCGAGTTCATCCTGGATGTTGATGTCGAACTGATCCAGCAGCTCGCGCTCTTCATCCTCGGGGGAAACAACCTGGAGCTTGTAGCCAAGTTCGGCGCCAAGCAGGCCAAAGGTGTCTTCGTCGAGGGACTGCGTAGCCGTTGCCATTTCACCGAGGTGGAACAGCACGGTCACCAGCGATGCGGGGTTCGCATCAATCTTCTCGGCAAAGTCCGTGATGGACGAGCCACGACGAAGCCGGATGATGGTCTCGCCATCACCGCGGGGTACCGATACGCCGCCCAGCGACGGAGCACTCATCTGCTCCAGTTCCTGGCGCTTTGCACGCTTCGACTTACGCTGCTTGCCACGACCGGCGCCACCCTTGCCGAAGGCACCCTGGGTGCCACCGCGGCCGCGGCCACCCTTGCCGAAGCCACCGCCGGCGGGAGCGCCGCCACCGGTACCTGCACCGGGCGCGCCACCGGGACGACCGGGGCCGCCACCGGGACGGCCTGCGCCACCCGGACGGCCTGCGCCACCGGGAGCCGGACGCTCAGTGCGGTTGGGCATCATGCCCGGAGTAGGACGGTTTCCGGCACCGGGACCGCCAGCGGGACGCGGAGCGCCCGGACGGGGTGCACCCGGACGCGGAGCGCCCGGACGGGGACCACCGGTGCCTGCTGCAGGACGGGGACCGCCTGCGCCGGCAGCGGGACGGGGACCACCGGGGCGTTCGCCGTCGTTGCGGCGTTCGCCCCGGGGCATGCCCTGGGACGGTGCGAACGGGTTGTTACCCGGACGGGGCGGACGATCTCCGTCGCCACCACGGCCCCGGGGCATGCCCTGGGAGGTAGCAAACGGGTTGTTGCCCGGACGGGGACCGCCGGGACGCGGAGCCTGGCCACCTTGACGTGCCGGAGCCGGCGTCTCTGCCTTGGGAGCAGGACGGGCGCCGGGCTTGGCCGACACCGGGGTGGACGCGGCAGGAGCCGCGGGTGCTGCCGGAGCCGAAGCCGCGGGAGCCGCCGGTGCTGCAGGAGCCGAAGCTGCCGGAGCGGGGGCTGCAGGTGCCGGGGCCGGAGCCTTCGGTGCTGCGGGGCCCGGAGCCGGTGCTGCCGGACGGGATGCTGCGGGACGGGTTGCCGCGGGAGCGGCAGCGGGAGCGGCGGCCTTGGCAGCGCCGGCACCCGGGTAGGCGTCGCGAAGTTTCTTCACGACTGGGGCCTCGATGGTTGACGAGGCGGAGCGAACGAATTCGCCCAATTCCTGCAGTTTGGTTACTGCATCTTTGGAAGTAATACCGAGCTCTTTGGCGAGCTCATGTACGCGGACCTTGGCCACATTTCTCCTGTCTCGGTCCGCACCGAGCCAGGCACGAACCGTCTACTTCTTACTGCGGGCCTTCGCCGCTTGCGCGAATGAAAGGCCCATTGCAGAGCGCAACAAAGTTGTCATCGTTACGCACTCATCGCTGGGAACTCATCGGGTTTCCATCAGTTTTCTGACCCGCTTTCAGGTTTGGACGGTTTTCCTGTGGTGGCCTGGGCCTCCACAAGTGGCGTGCCCTGCATCAGGTAACGTTCGACGGCGTCCGTTTCGGCAGCACCCGCGAGGGCCCTTCCGAAAGCGCGCCGCTTGATCGCCAATGCCAAGCACTTTTCGCTGGGGTGCAGCCACGCACCCCTGCCGGCCATCCGGCGTCGGACATCCACCAGGACGGCGGACGAACCGCTGCCTTGGGCGACCAGCCGGACAAGCTCGGACCGGGAGCCTTGCTTCCGGCATCCGATGCACGTGCGAACAGGCCCCTGGCCGTGTTCAAGCAGTTCAGCCACGACGTGTCCAACCTGCCTTACGTTACTGGCGCCCGACGGGCCCCGGTCCTGCACACGCAGCTGAGGCACGCCAAAGCGCGCGGATACCGGACGTAAGCCCGGTTCCATCTAGTCTAGCCCCCCGGCCCCGCACTACCGAAACCAGGGACGCCCAAGCGCGGCGCGGAACCGGCGGCATCAGCCGCCGGTTGAACCGCTAGTCGACCTTGGCCGGAGCGGCGTCGGAGACGATATCGATCCGCCAGCCAGTCAGCTTTGCGGCGAGCCGGGCGTTCTGGCCTTCCTTGCCGATGGCCAGCGAAAGCTGGTAATCGGGAACCACCACTCGGGCCGAGCGGGTTGACTCGTCCGTGATTGTGACGGAATTCACCCTGGAGGGCGACAAGGAGTTGGCAATGAAGGTTGCCGGGTCATCACTGAAGTCGACGATGTCGATCTTTTCGTCGTTCAGTTCAGTCATGACTGCCCGGACACGCGAACCCATTTCACCGATGCAGGCACCCTTGGCGTTGATGCCGGGAGTGTTGGCCTTGACGGCGATTTTGGTGCGGTGGCCTGCTTCGCGGGCAAGCGCCACGATCTCCACGGAGTGGTCGGCGATTTCCGGAACTTCCATTTCGAACAGCTTGCGGACCAGTCCGGGGTGCGAACGGGACAGCGTGATGGAAGGACCTTTGGCGCCACGGTGGACATCGACCACGAAAGCGCGCAGTCGGCTTCCGTGGAGGTACTTCTCACCGGGAACCTGCTCGGGCGGCGGCAGCAGTGCCTCAACGGCTCCCAGGTTGACCTGGATCATGTGCGGGTTGTTGCCCTGCTGGATCATGCCGGCAACGAGTTCGCCTTCACGGCCCTTGAACTCACCCAGGACGTTGTCATCCTCCACGTCGCGGAGACGCTGGAGGATGATCTGGCGGGCCGTGCTGGCTGCGATGCGGCCAAAGCCGGCCGGAGTGTCCTCAAACTCGCCGATGGGCTCGCCGTCGTCGTCAATCTCGGTGGCCCAGATGGTCACGTGGCCGCTCTTGCGGTCCAATTCCGCGCGGGCCTTCTCGAAGGCGCCGGGCGTCTTGTGGTACGCCACCAACAGGGCTTGCTCGATGGTGGGAATCAGGAGATCCAGCGGGATTTCACGCTCACGCTCCAGGAGTCTCAGTGCGCTCATGTCAATATCCATTAGGCCTCCTCAGAAGGTCCGTTGTGCTCGTCTGCCAGCGCAGCCTCGTGGAGGTGGCTGAATTCAATCTCGACTTTTCCTTGGCGGATCCTGTCGAAAGGAATAGTGATGGGGTCGCCTTGCTTGGGCTTCATGCCCTTCTTGACCTCGTGTTCGGGGATCAACGTCACGCCGTCATCCTCCACCGAGGCGATGCGGCCCAGGAGGTTGTCCCCCTGGATCACGTTGACCCGGACCATGCGGCCCCGGGCCCGGTGCCAGTGGCGCGGTTCGGTCAGGGGGCGGCTGACGCCCGGCGAGGAAACCTCAAGGTCATACGGACGTCCGTCGTCATGGGGATCGTTGTCCAGGATATCGGACAACCCGCGTGAGACATCCGCAATGGCGTCAAGGCTGACACCGCCGGTCTCCTCCTGCGGCAGGTCCACGACGACGTGGACCGTGCGGTGTGAACCGGCAACGTGGATGGAAACATCCTCGAGGTAGAGCCTGCTGGCAAGGACAGCCGGTTCAAGCAGCGCCTTAAGCCTGCTCTCTTCCGGGTTGTGGATGGTGGCCGTTGAGTTGGATTCAGAACGGTGTGTTGAAGTCGTGGCTTCCGAGTCACTCACGTTGCCCGCCGCCTCCCGATAGATGTTGTTGTGACTACTAGCCTAACGATTTTCCCGGGAACATGGTGCACGGACTTTGCCACGCACGTGACACCATGGTCTGTTGTGAGCGGGCAGACAAGCGAAAAACAACGAACACCACCCTGGGGCCGCGCCCTGCTGGTTACCGTGGTGGCATTGCTCGTCGCAGGGACCGGAATAGTGCTTATTCCGCGTGATTCCGGCACTCCCCCGCCCGTCCCCTTCTCCGAAGCCGCCCGTGCGGGTGCGCTGGAGGACACTCTGCAACTTCGCGAATCGGCCGCCGCCCTGTCTTCGTCCGCCGGCCAGGGTGCTGACCAGACCGCACTCAAGGACGCTGTGACTTTGCTGACAACGCAGGCTCGCGCCCTCCTGGTTCCATCCGAAGCAACTCCCTCCGCCACCGCGACTACTACCGGCAGAGCAGACGGCACCACGCGTTCCGACTTTGTTGCCGCTTTGTCCGCGAGCGGAACCCAGCGCCTGGCAGACGCCTACGAGGCCGACGGCGGCATCGCCCGGCTCCTCGCCGCCGTGGGATCCGCCCAAGTGCTGGGGGCCGAAAAGCTGGCTGGTGCGTGGCAGTTGCCGATCCCGAAGGATGCCGCGGCATCCAAGACCCCAATACCTGCCGCCACGCCGTCGACGGCACCGTGCCCTTCGGTCAGCCCCACGCCCGAGCCAACGTCCGCCACCACCGACGCATCCTTGGCAGCTACGGTCCGCATACATCAGGAAGCGGTCTACGCGTACCAGGTGGCGCTCAAACGGCTGGACACTGCTTCCGCCGGCACCGCGGCCAAGGGCCTTGCAGCCCATGAACTGCTGCTCCAGCAGGTGGAGGCGCTGACCCGGGCCAACTGCGGGGACGTACCTGCCAGCGAAGCCGGATACCGTCTTCCGGAACAGTTCGCGCAGGACCCCGCCGCTGCCCTGGCTGCGATGGAATCGTCGGCTCTTCCGGTAATGGGGGACTTGGTTGCCCTGTCCACGGGTGGGACGCGGGCATGGGCGGTGGACGGCCTCCTTGCCGCTGCCCGCAGGAGCCTGGCGTGGGGTGCGGACGTGCCTGCCATGCCAGGTCTGACGCTCGACGCCGGGGAGTTGCCGCCGCTGCCGGCGCCCGGTTCAGCGGGCGGTTCAGCGACGGGTCCAGCGTCCGGCTCCGCCTCCACCACACCATCCACCGGGTCCACTATGAAGGGGTCCGCGCCTCCTCCCGCCGGATAGGCCAGCCTAGCCATGCTGGTCAAGACCCTCCCCCGGTGCTTGGCTTGGATTATGGCTTCCCCAGACACTGCCACCGTGCACGAGAGCGAACCCCACCGGGATGACTTGGCCCACCGGTTGAACTGGTTGCGGGCCGGGGTCCTGGGCGCCAATGACGGGATTGTGTCCGTTGCTGCGATCGTGGTGGGCGTGGCAGGTGCCACCACCAGCACCGGCAGCATCCTTGCCGCCGGTACCGCGGGCCTGGTGGGTGGCGCCATTTCCATGGCCTTGGGTGAATACGTCTCCGTCAGCAGCCAGAGCGACACCCAGAAGGCGCTGATCGAGAAGGAACGCCTCGAACTGGCCCAGCAACCCGAGGACGAACTCAACGAGCTGGCGGCCATCTACGAGTCCAAGGGACTCAGTGCCAGGACTGCCCGGACGGTTGCCGAGGAGCTCACGGAGCACGATGCCCTGGCCGCCCATCTCTCTGCGGAGCTGAACATCCACGAGGACGACATTGTGAGCCCGTGGAATGCGGCGTTCGCCTCCGCTGTGGCGTTCACTTTGGGGGCCATACTGCCCATGCTGGCCATCCTCCTGCCTCCCCCGGAGCTCCGGGTACCGCTGACCTTCGTGGCGGTCCTGCTTGCCTTGGCGATCACCGGAGCTGTTGGCGCCTGGATCGGTGGCGCTTCCCGGTTCCGTGCGGCCTTCCGGGTGGTGCTGGGCGGCGCGTTGGCCCTGGCTGCCACGTTCTCCCTGGGAACGCTCTTGGGTGCCAGCGGCGTTTTCTAGGGGCTCCGGCTTCCCTCAGAGTTAGGCTGATCGCGTGACCCTTCACGCGATGATTCCCATTCCGGGCGACCTCCACGCCCGGTACAACCGCGACTCCGCGGGACGCGACTGGCTGGCCAGCCTTCCGGGACTTATCTCCGACGCCCTGGACCGGTGGCAGCTCTCAGTTGACCTGGCACCCGGCACCGAACCATGGAACGGCCATGGAGCGCTGGTGGTGCCGGTCCTCCAGAACGGCGCCCCGTCCGCGCTGAAGATCGCCTACCCGCACGACGAAGCCCAGGTGGAGCGCCACGCCCTGGCACTGTGGGATGGTCACGGCGCGGTCCGCCTGCTGGCAGCGGATGCTCCCAGTTGCACCATGCTCCTTGAACGGCTGGAGGCCTCCCGCTGGCTCCAGGACGCCCCCATGGATCACGCGAGGGACGCCTGGGGCGCCGTCCTGCGCCGGCTCTCCATCCAACCTGACGAGCGCCTGGAGTGGCGGGCCTTGGAGCACATTGCCGCAACTGCCGAGCGATGGAGCGATGAGCTGCCGGCGGAGTGGGAACGCCTGGACCGGCCATTTCCCAGGTGGCTGCTGGAAGCGGCGCTGGAAGTATGCCAGACGCGTGGCGCCGTGGGACGCCGCTCGGGGACGGATGTCCTGGTTCACACGGACCTCCACTTCATGAACATCCTTGCTGTCCCCAGTGGCAACCGGCAACTCCGTGGCGACTACCTGGCCATCGATCCGCAACCACAGATTGGTGAGGCCGAGTTCGCTGTGGCGCCGGTTTTGTGGAACCGGATCCATGACCTCTCCCGAACGGCCCCGGAGGCTGCGTTGCGGGAGCGTTGCCACGATTTCAGCGTCGCCGCGGGGCTCGATCCCGAGGCTTCCCGGCAATGGAGCATTGCCCGCGAGGTGGACAATGCTCTGTGGTACGCGGGGACTCCCGGTCACGGCGGAGACTTAGCGCGTTCTTTGTGGGTTGCCAGCACTCTTGCAGGCCGAACACTTGATGGCCTTCCACGGGTCCATGAGATCCCCGATCCCGGCGCTACGGCGCACTAGGCGATGACACTCACCGTAGCCCTGATCGGGTCCGGGGCCATCGGCTCGAGGATCGTGGAACTGCTCGACGCCGGGACAGTCCCTGGCGCCAGGCTCGCCGGAGTTGTGCCGCACGGCAAGGCCGGGGCAGGGTTCAGCTTCGACGACGCCTTGGAAGTGGCGGATGTCGTGGTGGAGTGCGCCGGCGTCGCCGCCGTCGCGGAATTCGGCCCCCGTACCGTAGCGGCAGGCACGGACCTGCTGGTCACCTCGATAGGCGCCTTGTGCGACCAGTCCCTGCGGACGAAACTGCTCGACGACGGTCCAGGCCGGACGTTCCTCACCACCGGCGCCTTGGGCGGACTGGACGCGATCACAGCCGCCTCCGCCGGCGGCACCATTCACCGCATCACCCTGGAGTCGCGAAAACTGCCCGCCGCCCTGGTCCAGCCGTGGATGGACGGGGAAACCAAAGAACGGCTGCTCGCCGCGACCCGGCCCGTGGAGCTTCTGCGGGGCGGCCCTGCGGACTTGATCAAGGCCTTCCCTAAATCCACCAACGTGGTGTCCGCGCTTGCCTTGGCCGCTGGCAACTGGGACGTGGTGGAGGCTGTGCTCATCGCAGATCCGGGCGCCGGCCAGACAGCCCACCACGTGGTGGCGGAGACCAGCCTGGGTACGTTCGATATCTGCGTCACCAATGAGGCATCCCCCGGTAACCCGGCCTCCAGCGCGTTGGTGCCTCACGCCGTCGTCCGCGGTCTGAAATCGCTGGCCAATGCCAGCGGCAGTTTCATCTGACGCCTGCGTGGGAATCAGGCCGCGAAGTTCTCATTCCAGACGTCGACGCCGAGCTTGATGATCAACGCCGCAACTACGATCAGGAAGACAACGCGTACAAAACTGCTCCCCTTGGCTACGGCGGTGCGTGCACCAAGATAGCCGCCGGCCATATTGGCCAGGCCCAGGACCAGCCCTACGCCCCACAGCAGGGAGCCGTGGGGAAGGAAAAAGATCAGGGCGCCGGCGTTGGTGGCCATATTGACGATCTTCGCCTTGGCGCTGGCTTCCAGGAACGCGTAACCCATGGCCGCAACCAGGGCGATCACCAGGAAAGAGCCGGTGCCAGGGCCGATCAGACCGTCATAGAAGCCAATGACGGCGCCTATGAGGCATGCCACCACGTAGTGCTTGTGGCCGTCGTGGCGGAGGGCAGTCAACTCTCCGGCGCGGGGGCGCAAGGCAGTGAAAATGGCGACGGCGATCAATGCCACCACGATGATCGGCTTGAACACACTGGCAGGCAGCGAAGCGGCCAGGATGGCCCCACCGAAGCTCCCCGCCAACGCGATGACCGCCATGGGCACGGCTGTTTTGAGATCGGGTCCCACGCGCCGGTAATACGTCACGGCGCTGGTGGTGGTGCCGAAAATGGACCCCATCTTGTTGGTGGCCAAGGCCTGCACCGGCGTGATGCCGGGAACCAGCAGCAGGGCGGGAAGCTGGATCAGTCCCCCGCCCCCTACAACAGCGTCCACCCAACCGGCGGCGAATCCAGCCACCACAATCAGGATGAGAGTGGTGAGCTGGATTGATTCGAAGCCGGAAATCACCGGTTTCGTACGGAGTTGACCACGTAGTCCACGGCCTTGTCCACCGCAACGTTCTCGGCTTCGCCGCTGCGGCGATCCTTGACTTCCACCACACCGTCTACAAGTCCCCGGCCAACGGCCAGGATGGTGGGCACGCCAACCAGCTCGGCATCACCGAACTTTACGCCGGGGGAAACCTTCGGACGGTCGTCGAAAATGACGTCCAGGCCGGCAGCTTCAAGCTCAGCGGAGAGCTTTTCAGCAGCCTCGAAGATTTCATCGCCACGGCCTACGGCCACCACATGGACATCTGCCGGAGCCACTGAGCGCGGCCAGACGAGGCCGCGGTCGTCATGGTTTGCTTCAGCCAAGGCGGCCACTGCGCGCGTAACACCAACGCCGTAGGAGCCCATGGTGACAACCTGCTGCTTGCCGTTCTGGTCCAGCACCTTCAAGTCCAAGGCCGCGGCATACTTGCGGCCGAGCTGGAAGATGTGGCCCATTTCGATGCCGCGGGCGGTCTCCAGCGGACCGGATCCATCCGGGGCGGGGTCGCCAGCACGCACTTCGGTGCTTTCAATGACGCCGTCCCACGTGAAGTCGCGGCCGGCGACCAGCCCAAAGACATGCTTGCCCTCGGCGTTGGCGCCTGTAACCCAGCTGGTACCGGAGACGACACGGGGATCAACCAGGAACAGCACCTTGGACGAGCCCTCAAGGCCCAGCAGAGGCTGGTCCAGGGACAGGCCGGGGCCGATGTAGCCCTTGACCAGCCACGGCAGCTTCTTGAGGTCCTCTTCGTTGGCAGCCTCGAGGCCGATCTCGCCGGCAATCGGCAGGTGTGAGCCGATGTTGGCTTCCACGCGCTTGAGGTCCACTCCGCGGTCGCCGGGGACACCGATCACCACGATCTGGCGCTCACCCGTTGGCAGGGTCACGGCAAGGACAACGTTCTTGAGCGTGTCAGCGGCAGTCCAGGCGCCGCCGTCGGCCTCGCTGCGCGGAGCCAACTGGTTGGCTGCGGCCACCAAGGTATCAATGGTGGGAGTGTTCGGGGTGTCCAGGACCTGGGCAGCCGGTGCGTTGGTGAAATCGATCTCCTCCGGGACAACAGTGGTCACGGCCTCGACGTTGGCGTAGTAGCCACCCGCCGAGCGCACGAACGTGTCCTCGCCGATCTCGGTGGGGAACAGGAATTCCTCGCTCTTGGAGCCACCCATGGCACCGGCGGTGGCAGCAACGGGGATGACTTCCAGGCCGAGGCGCTCAAAGATTTTCAGGTAGGCGGCGCGGTGGGCGGCGTAGCTGGCATCCAAACCGGCGTCGTCAATGTCGAAGGAGTAGGAGTCCTTCATGATGAACTCACGGCCACGGAGGAGGCCGGCCCGGGGGCGTGCTTCATCGCGGTACTTGTTCTGGATCTGGTAGAGGCTCAGCGGCAGGTCCTTGTACGAGGAGTACAGGTCCTTCACCAGGAGCGTGAACATTTCCTCGTGCGTGGGGGCAAGAAGATAGTCCGCGCCCTTACGGTCCTGGAGGCGGAACAGGCCTTCGCCGTATTCGGTCCAGCGGTTGGTGGCCTCGTAGGGCTCGCGGGGCAGCAGCGCCGGGAAGTGGACTTCCTGGGCGCCGATGGCCGACATTTCCTGACGGATGATCTCTTCTACCTTGCGCAGGACACTCAGTCCCAGCGGCAGCCACGTATAGATGCCGGGTGCTGCGCGGCGGATGTAGCCGGCACGGACCAGGAGCTTGTGGCTGGCGACCTCAGCGTCAACGGGATCTTCACGCAGGGTGCGCAGGAATAACTGGGAAAGGCGAAGGACCACGGGTACGTATCCGTTTCTATGGCAGGTGTGGCAAAAACAACTGTCTACTAATCTACCGGGTGCCCACACACAGAAGAGCCACGCCGTCGCGTGTGGAAGCCCCTGGCCCCAATGGGCTGGTCATCCTGCGATGGCGTGGCTCAGCGGCCGGCCGGCCGCAGACTCTGTCCTGGGACTAGATCGCCGTTCCCTCCAGCGGAACGGGATCATCTGCGGCTGGGAAGCATGGGTCACTGCCGAGCTCACGGATGGTGTGGACGCCAGCGACGCCGGTCAAGGTCTTGATCATGAGTCCCCCCGATACCACCCGCACCCCAACGACACGGCTTGGGAAGAACCTATGTGATCGCGGACACATTTTCAAGCGGGGTGGCATGCCGCGCGGCTGCAGCGCCGACGCTACTTAATAAGTGCTGCGGCCTGGTCCATGAGTGCCCCGGCAGCTGCTGCGCCGCCGCTTTCGGCGTTCTTTCCCGAGGCTGTGGCGGAGATGAGGACGCCGTCCTTAATGGCAGCGGCCATCAAGGTTGACTGGGTCTGGCCGTCAGGGAGGGTCATGGTGGTCTTGATGCCCAGGGTTCCGGGTACTGAACCGATGCCGTCGAACTTTTCCGTCTTCATGGTCATGGTGGTGCCGGACATGGACATTGTCATGTTCGCGCACGTGGTGATCTGGTCTTCGTTGCTCTTGACGTTGTTCTCCAGCACGTCCTTGGAGACACCTGATGCCAGGGTCACACTGGAAATGACGCCGGAAGCAGGGTCAATTTTTGCACCGCTGGCGCCGGTGGCGCCATCGATCGGCTGCGAAGCGCCGGCCATGGCCAGGTCCTTGCACTCGGCCGGCTCAATGTTCATGGAGCCCAGGAGATCCTTGAGTGGATCCTGCTGGCCAGCGAGGTCGTCGACGGAAGAAACCATCAGTTCCGTTCCATCGGCTGCCTTGATCTGCTTCACCAGGTCCGTGAGTTCCTGGGTGGTGTACTGCTTTGCCTGGGCGGGCGCAGGGGCCGGGGTCTCACTGGCCGGAGCAGATGCAGCATCCGTAGAGGTACCGGCGCCGCCACACGCGGTGAGTCCCATGACCAAAAGTCCTGACGCGGCAAAACCGCGCAGCGCATTCTTCTTCATTTGTTCCCCAAGAAAGTTCGAGTGATGGCTGGCGTGCGCCAACCGGGACAAGACTACAAGTTCCCGGACGGAGGCTAAAAAAGCACCGTGGCGAACGTGCCCACTTGCTCGAAGCCTACCCGTTCGTAGGTGGCGCGGGCCTTGGCGTTGTAGTCGTTGACGTACAGGCTGGTCACCGGGGCAAAGGTCTTTGAGAGATTCACGACGGCGGCCATGTAGCCGGCGCTCTGGCCGCGTCCCCGGAGTTCCGGATTCATCCATACACCCTGGACCTGGGTCACATCCGCCGTGACGGCACCGAGTTCAGCTTTGAAGACCACCGTGCCTCCGGCGTCAATGTGGACCAGGGAATGTCCCTGCCGGATCAGGCCGGCTACCCGCCTGCTGTAGAACTCCTGGCCTCCAAGGAAGGGAGAATAGCCAACTTCTTCCTCGAACATGGCCGCGCAGGCCGGAAGGATGCGGTCAAAATCCTCCATTGCGCCAAAGGTCAGGGCAGGATTGGCGCCGATGGCAGGTCCACCGGAGATGGTCAGGAGGGGCTGGCTGGACCGGATCTCGTGGGCGGCGTGGCCCAGTTGTTCAAAACGCGAGTAGAGGGCCAGCACGGTGTCCGCGGGGCCAAAAATTGAAGCGTAACGGCGTCCGGTTTGGTGTGCCGCCGTTGCTGCATAGCCTGCCAATGCAGGATCAAGTTGCACAGGAACGAGGTTGGCCCCGGCCCAGCAGGCACCCAGGAGCGTTTGATCGTGGAACACTCCAAAAATACTGGCACCACCGCTGGTGGGCGCAGCCGTCCCCGTGCTGTCCAAGTGGGACAGGATGAAGACATTGGCCACCACGTCTTCGCTGGCCAGCGCGCGCAGAGCCAGGGTGTCGGCTTTGCCGAGCACCCTGACTCCCAAGCCGTTCTCGTTACGAGACGCTAACCACGGGGCTACCCTTGACAGCATCTTCGCCATCGGCCTCCCCCATCTCTTCGGCGATGCGCATGGCCTCTTCGATCAGTGTCTCAACAATTTCGCTCTCAGGCACAGTCTTGATGACTTCGCCCTTCACGAAAATCTGGCCCTTGCCGTTTCCGGAGGCCACGCCGAGGTCTGCTTCACGGGCCTCACCGGGTCCGTTGACGACGCAGCCCATGACGGCGACACGCAGGGGAATCTCCATGCCTTCCAGCCCGGCCGTTACCTGCTCCGCCAGCGTGTAAACATCAACCTGCGCACGGCCACAGGACGGGCAGGAGACGATTTCCAGCTTGCGGGGGCGCAGGTTCAGGGATTGCAGGATCTGGTTGCCCACCTTGATTTCCTCCACCGGCGGAGCCGAAAGGGAAACACGAATGGTGTCACCGATGCCGCGGGACAGAAGCGCACCGAACGCCGTTGCCGACTTGATGGTGCCCTGGAATGCCGGCCCGGCCTCGGTCACACCGAGGTGCAAGGGCCAGTCGCCCTGCTCAGCCAGCATTTCGTATGCGGCCACCATGATCACGGGGTCGTTGTGCTTGACGGAGATCTTGAAGTCGTGGAAGCCGTGTTCCTCGAACAGGGACGCTTCCCACACGGCGGACTCCACCAGGGCTTCGGGTGTCGCCTTGCCGTACTTCTTCATGATGCCCGGCTCCAGGGAACCGGCATTGACGCCGATCCGGATGGACGTGCCGTGGTCCCGGGCCGCTGCCGCGATTTCCTTGACCTGGTCATCGAACTTACGGATGTTGCCCGGGTTCACACGAACAGCCGCGCATCCGGCCTCAATGGCCGCGAAAACGTACTTGGGCTGGAAGTGGATATCGGCGATCACGGGGATCTGGGACTTGCGGGCGATGATGGGAAGCGCTTCGGCGTCGTCCGCCGAAGGACACGCAACACGCACGATGTCGCAGCCGGACGCCGTGAGTTCGGCAATCTGCTGAAGAGTGGCGTTGATATCCGTGGTGGGCGTCGTGGTCATGGACTGAACGCTGATGGGCGAATCAGAACCAACACCAACGGACCCAACCTTGATCTGCCGTGTCTTACGGCGCGGGGCAAGTACGGGGGGTGGGGCTGCTGGCATTCCCAGGCTGACCGAGGTCACGTGGACTCCTTGGATTGGGGTGGATCGTTGTGGTGGAGAACGCCCGGCTAGGACGCGTGGGCCGCCAGGACCCCGATGATGGGGGCCCATTCGGTGGTGCGGATGCCGGCAATCACGCCTGCTTCGGCAAAGGGATCCTGCTTGAGGAGGTCGTTGAGCCCGGTTTCATCTGCGGACTTGAAGATCAGGAGGGCACCGGCGCCGTCACCGTACGGGCCGCTGGCAAGGAGCTTGCCTTCCTCGGCCAGTTCGCCCAGCCAGGCACGGTGTGCGGGGCGGGCTTCGTCGCGGAGGGCACCGGAGTCGGCGACGTATACGTACTCAACAGCGAAAACAGTCATGGTGCTAGCCTATCCCGCCTGCTCCGCCGGAAATATTCATGTTCTGCCGAAAATGTTCATGGCTCAGCCGAAGATGTTGACGGGCTTCACGATGTCCGCATAGATCAGCAGGGCGCCCATGGCCATCAGCAGCGCAGCCACCACATAGGTCAGCGGCAACAGTTTCGCAATGTCGAACGAACCCGGATCCGGTTTGCCCCTCAACCTGGCCACTTGACGCCGTGCGCCCTCGTACAAAGCCCCTGCCACATGGCCGCCATCGAGGGGAAGCAAGGGGATGAGGTTGAAGATGGCCAACGCGAAGTTCAGCCCTGCAAGCAGCCCCACCAGGGTTCCGATGCGGGCCTGCATGGGAACCTGTTCCATGGCCGCGACTTCGCCGGCCACGCGGCCAACGCCCACTACGCTGATGGGACCGTTCGGATCCCGGGGTTCCTCGCTGAAGGCTGCTTTCGCCACCCCGGCTACCCTGGCCGGCAGGTTGAAGATCACACCGGAAATTTGTTTGATGTTCTCCCCCGCCATGGGGAGAACGGCCGACGCCGGTTGGGGAACCAAGGCGCTTTGGGCGCCGATCCCGAGGAAGCCGACCTCCTGGTACTGCAGAACACCGTTGGCGTCCTGCGCCTGGCGCCCATCGGAGCCCACCACGGGACGGGACGAGAGCACAGGGGTCACGGTGGTCTCCACAGGAGAACCGTTGCGCTGCACGGTGATGGCCACATCCTTGCCTGCCGAGGCACGGATCCAGCCGGTCAGTTCGTCCCAACTCGTGACGGTCTTTCCGTCAAAGGACGTGATGGTGTCGTTCGGCTGGAGCCCCGCAGCTGCTGCCGGTGTGGACTTGCAGTCCGCTGAATCCGGATCCACGGTTTCGCCCGCGGCGACCTGGCATTTGGAAACGTCTGCGATGGTGGTGGTCGCCTGCGCCGTGCCGAAGCCCATGACCAGGACGGCCAACAGGATCAACCCGATGATCATGTTCATGGCAGGGCCACCGAGCATGACAATGATCTTTTTCCACACGGGCAATTTGTAGAAGACGCGGTTTTCGTCCCCCGGCCCTACTTCTTCGTGCGCCATGGAGCGCGCTTCTGTGGCCAGCGTTTGAAACATCCCGGTGCTGGAAGGGCGGACAGCGCCGTCCACCTTATTGGGTGGGTACATGCCGATCATGGAGACGTATCCGCCCAGTGGAAGGGCTTTGAATCCGTACTCCGTCTCGCCCTTCTTCCTGGACCAGAGGGTGGGGCCAAAGCCGATCATGTACTTGGTGACGCGGACTTTGAAGAGCTTCGCCGGCACCAGGTGGCCTACCTCGTGAAGCGCGATGGAAACGGCGACGCCGATGGCGACGAAGACGACTCCGAGAATGAAGAGAAGGACGGGACTCATGCCGGTGGGACTGCTTCCATAAGGGTTCTGAGCTACAGGGCGCTGCTGGCTAAACGATCAAGGGTGCGGGCGCGTGCCCACTTCTCAGCATCCAGCACGGACTCCACCGTTAGCTCGGAGGAGCCTGAATGTTCACTGAGGACGGACTCCACGGTATCCACGATGTCCGTGAAGCGGATGCGCCCGGCGTGGAAGGCCTGGACGGCTTCCTCATTGGCGGCGTTGAACACCGCCGGGAAGGTGCTGCCTTGTTTGGCGGCGTCTTTGGCCAGGTCCACGGCGGGGAATGCCACGGTGTCCAAGGGCTCGAACGTCCAATTGGTGGCCTTGGTCCAGTCGCAGGGCTTGGCAGCACGCGGGACGCGGTCCGGCCATCCCAGCCCCAGCGCGATAGGCAGGCGCATGTCCGGGGGTGACGCCTGGGCAATGATGGACCCGTCCACAAACTGGACCATGGAGTGAACCACCGACTGAGGGTGGACCACCACCTCGATCCTGTCCAGGGGAACATCGAACAACAAGTGTGCCTCAATGACTTCCAGGCCCTTGTTGACCAGGCTGGCGGAGTTGGTGGTGACCATCAGGCCCATGTCCCAGGTGGGGTGGGCCAGCGCTTCCTGCGGCGTAACCCCGTGAAGCTGATCGCGTGTGCGCCCGCGGAAGGGACCGCCGGATGCGGTCAGGATCAACTTCTCCACTTCCTGCTCGGTCCCGGACCGCAAACACTGGGCAATGGCGGAGTGCTCAGAGTCAACGGGCACTATCTGCCCCGGCCGGGCCGCGGCCTTGACCAGGGCACCACCCACGATCAGTGATTCCTTATTGGCCAGTGCCAGCGTTGCGCCGGTGCTGAGCGCGGCCAAGGTAGGTGCCAAGCCAATGGAACCGGTGATGCCATTGAGGACGACGTCACACTCGATGGCTGCGATCCGGGTGGAGGCATCCGGGCCGACGAAGATCTCCGGCGCACAATGGGGCACCCCCGCAGCCGAGGCCGCCGCGTCAATCAGTTGCCGCAAAACCGCGGGATCTCCCTGGGCTATGCCCACAGCCTGCGCTTGGGTGTGGACCGCCTGCCGGGCGATGAGTTCCAGGTTCCCTCCACCTGCGCTGAGCGCCACCACCTCAAAACGGTGCGGGGCAGCATCGACGACGTCAATCGCTTGTGTGCCGATGGAACCGGTGGACCCGAGGATGACGATCTTGCGCGGCTGCATTCTCCAAGTATCCCAGCCAGTAACGCGAGCGGCGAACGGAGCAGGGACGATACTGGGAAAACCTGCATCGCTTGACCATCCACAGCCCGCGCGTACGGTGGAAAGGTGGAGTGGCTGTCCTGGTTTGATGCGCGGGACTATGAGTTCGCCCGGCAAGTGTTGCAGCGCGGCACGGCTGCGCTGTATCTGGTTGCCTTTCTTTCCACCATGAACCAGTTCCCTGCACTCCTCGGCGAGCGCGGGCTGCTGCCGGTACCGGCGTTCCTGGACATGGCCCGCAGACTGGCCAGGCCCACCCTCTTCCGCTGGTATTACTCCGATGCGCTCCTGGGGTGGGTGTGCTGGACGGGGATCGGCGTCGCTGCCTTGCTCGTGATCGGTCTCCCCCAAACGGGCCCTCCATGGCTGCCCATGCTGGCATTTCTGATCCTGTGGTTCCTCTACATGTCGATCGTCAATGTCGGCCAGACGTTCTACGGCTTCGGCTGGGAGATCCTGCTTCTCGAGGCCGGGTTTACCGTGGCCTTCCTCGGCTCGGACCAGACTCCCCCGCCCACCACCATCCTGATCCTCATTGTGTGGCTGGTTTTCCGGCTTGAGTTCGGGGCGGGCATGATCAAGATCCGGGGCGGCCGCGAGTGGCGCGACATGACGGCTATGTTCTACCACCATGAGACACAGCCCATGCCGGGCCCGCTCAGCAGGCAAGCCCATCTCCTGCCGCGTCCGCTGCATAAAGTGGAAGTGGCGGGCAACCATTTCGCACAGTTGGTGGTGCCGTTTTTCCTCTTCGCGCCACAGCCCCTGGCCTGCATTGCGGCAGGCATCATCATCGCGACCCAGCTATGGCTGGTAGGCACCGGGAATTTTGCCTGGTTGAACTGGGCGGCGATCATCCTTGCCTTCGCGGCCGTCAGCGACCCCCTCGCCCACGCGGTCTTTCCGTTCATCCCGCTGGACTGGCACCCTGGCGCCGATACCCCGGTGTGGTGGCTCGCCGTCGTCGTGCTCGTGACTGTGGTGTTGCTGGCGTTGAGCTACCAGCCGCTCCTGAACCTCTTCTCCAGCCGGCAGCTGATGAATGCCAGCTTCAACCGTTGGCGTCTGGTCAACGCCTATGGGGCGTTCGGGACCGTCACCAAGCAGCGGATCGAGATCGTGGTTGAAGGCACACTGGCCGAGGAGCCGGACGCCGCCGATGAGCACTGGCGTGAGTACGGCTTCAAGGGCAAGCCCGGCGAGGTGCGGCGGCTCCCGCGGCAGTGGGCGCCATACCATCTACGCCTGGATTGGCTGATGTGGTTCCTGCCGCTGCGGACTGTCCACGAAGACTGGTTCTACGCCTTCCTGGACAAGCTGCTGGAGGCAGACAAGCCCACGTTGGGGCTGCTTCGCCATGACCCGTTCGACGGCGAACGCCCCCGTTGGGTGCGCGCACGCAGCTATCTGTACCGGTTCGCCAGCCGTGCGGAGTTCCGTGAGACCGGCGAACGCTGGGTACGGGTCTGGCTGTATGACGCCATTGGACCGGTGGGGCTAAACCCGCGACGCCGCTTTCTTTCGTGAGGCCAGGTCCACGGGGGGTGCCGTTGATTCCCGGACCACCAGGTGGGTTGCGAGTTCCACGCGCCGGGAGTCGATGTCTTCGCCCTGCATCTGGCGCAGGATGAAGTTCAACGCCGATCGCCCGATCTCCTGAAGCGGCTGGCTCACGGAAGTGAGGGGTGGCGTGGATTCTTCAGCTTGGTAGGTACCGTCGAACCCCACCAGGCTGATTTCCTCGGGAATCCGCACGTCCTGCCTACGTGCCTCGGCCAGCACCCCCATGGCGATGCTGTCGCTGCCGGCGAAGACTGCCGTGGGCGGATCCTCCAGCGCCAACAGGGACTTGAAGGCTGCGGCCCCGGTCTCGGGGCGGAACGGGCCTGCCGATACGTATTCGTGTTCCACCGTTATGCCTGCGGCCATGAGCGCGGCCATGTAACCGTGCAGCCTGGCCTGGCTGCATTCGGCGGTGGCTGGGCCGCCGATGTACGCGATCCGCCGATGCCCCAGCTCCAGGAGGTGTGTCGCGGCGGCCTTGCCACCGGCCCAGTTGCTGGCGCCCACACTGAACAGGTCGGCCGGCGGCGGGTTGAGGGGGTCGATCACCACAATGGGAATTTGACGCCTTTGGAAGGCCTCCAAGTGGGCTGTGCCAAAGGCTGAGGTCACCACGATCATCCCGCTGCGGCCTTCATCGACCATGCGTTGGGCCCGTTCTTCCGGCCCCAGCGGAGGCGCCGCCTGGAGACCGGTCACGGACAGGATCACTTCCATGTCGGAGACGTTTGCCTGCTCCATGATCCCCTTGAGGACTTCCATGTTGTAGGCCGAATTGAGGGAATCAAAAACCGCTTCGACAGTCCGCTGCACCGGATTGCTTTTGCGCTGGAGGGGAGATTTATAGCCTGTGCGCTGCAGTGCCGCCAGCACGCGGGCCCGGGTTGCCTGGGCCACATCCCCGCGACCGTTGACCACCTTGGAGACAGTAGGCACAGAGACTCCCACCTCCTGCGCGACGGCAGAGAGGGTCAGCTTGGAGGGTCGATCGTCGGGGCTCACAGTTTTCGCTTTCGAAAAGTTTCGGTTGCAGACAGTGTGCATCGTCGTCGGCCCGCCCGTCAATATGGCTCGCGTGCCTCCAATATCTCTTGGAAATTGACCCTTGACGGTGACGTGGCTCACGGCTAAGTTAGGTGGGCACTTCCGAAAGGACCTTCGAAACATTTCGAAAAAGCTTTCAGGGTACTGGTGATCACAGGTGATCCCTCCCCCGCAGAGTGCGGCTTTGTACGAGCAGCCGGGCCATCAGCGTCGAGCCCGTAGGACGAATGGAAACAGCACATGAATAATCTGAAGTTGCGCACCGCCGGAATGGCGGTCTCGGCAGCCGTCTTGTCGATCTCGCTCGCAGCCTGCGGCTCCTCGGGCCCTGCCGGAACCGGAGTCTCCGCGGATTCGGCCACCATGTGGGGGCTCACCGGCGGTGACCAGCCGGTGTTCCAAGCCTCCGTGGACTCCTGGAACAAAACACACCCCGATTCCTCCATCAAGCTCGACTTCTTCGCCAACGATGCCTACAAGACCAAGGTGCGCACGGCCGTCGGCGCCGGACAGGGTCCCACGTTGGTCTATGGCTGGGGAGGCGGTGTCCTGAAGTCCTACGTTGACGCCGGACAGGTGGACGACCTCACGGGATTCCTCAAGGAAAACCCGGAAGTCCAGAACCGCTACCTTCCCTCCATCCTGGAAAGCGGCGTGGTCGACGGCAAGACCTACGCCCTCCCCAACAACAAAGTGCAGCCCGTAGTTCTGTACTACAACAAGGAAGTCTTCGACAAGATCGGCGCGGAGGCACCCAAGACCTGGGACGAACTCATGGCCCTGGTCCCCAAGTTCAAGGCCGCAGGCGTGGCACCCTTCTCCTTGGGTGGGCAGTCCAAATGGCCGGACCTCATGTGGCTCGAATACCTGGTAGACCGCATCGGCGGCCCCGAAGTCTTCGCCAAGATCGCGTCCAACACGCCGAATGCCTGGTCCGACCCAGCTGTCATTGAGGCATTGACCAAGATCCAGGAACTGGTGGACGCCGGCGGCTTCATCAACGGCTTCTCCTCCATTGCCGCGGACAGCAACGCCGACCAGGCCCTGCTCTACACCGGCAAGGCCGCCATGATCCTGCAGGGCAGCTGGATCTACCAAGGCATGAAAAAGGACGCAGCGGACTTCGTCACCAGCGGCAAGCTCGGATACGCCCCCTTCCCCACCGTAGAGGGCGGCAAGGGCGACCCGGCCAACGTCGTGGGCAACCCCACCAACTTCTGGTCAGTCTCCTCCAAAGCCACCGAAGAACAGAAGAAGACGGCCCTTGAGTACGTCAAGGACGGAATGTTCACCGATGAGAACGTCCAAAGCCTCATCGACTCAGGAGCCGTACCCGTGGTCACCGGTATTGAAGACAAGCTGGCGGCATCCCCTGACAAGGACTTCCTGAGCTACGTGTATGGAATGGCCAAGGATGCACCGGACTTCACCCTGTCCTGGGACCAGGCACTCAGCCCCGCGCAAGGCGATGCCATGCTGGCCAACCTGGACCAGATCTTCCTGAAGAAGATCACCCCGGAACAGTTCGCTTCCACCATGAACGCAACGATCGGAAAGTAGCCCGGTGTCGTCCACTACTGCGCACCGCCGGACCGCCCGGGCACAGCTGTCCCGACCGACCCTCGAGAAGGGTCCGTCGGGGTGGCTGGCCGCCCCGGCGCTCGCGTTCTTCATGCTGTTCGCCATCCTCCCGCTCCTGGGAGTCCTGTTCCTGAGCTTCACCCGCTGGGATGGCCTGGGCGAGATCAAGCTCGACGGCCTGTCCAGCTGGAACACCGTCCTGGCAGATCCCGTGACGGGCAACGCCTTGCTCGTCACCGCCAAGATCATGTTCTTCTCCTTCATTGTCCAGGCACCCATCAGTCTCTTGTTGGGCGTCTTCACCGCAGCAAACCAGAAGTACCGTGCCGCGTTGGCCGTCCTGTACTTCGTTCCGCTGTTGCTCTCCTCGGCCGCTGTGGCCATTGCCTTCAAGGCCCTGCTGGACCCGAACTTCGGCCTCGGCCCCGGCTTGGGTTTGCCGTTCCTGGCGCAGGACTGGCTGGGCAACTCGGATCTGGTCCTGTTCGTGGTGGTCTTCGTCATCGCGTGGCAGTTCGTTCCGTTCCACACCCTGATCTACCAAGGCGGCGTCCGACAGATCCCCGCCTCCCTCTATGAAGCCGCGCAGATCGACGGCGCCGGCCGCGTACAGCAGTTCCTCAACATCACGCTCCCCCAGCTGAAGTACACCATCATCACCTCCTCCACCCTCATGGTGGTGGGATCCCTGGCGTACTTCGACCTGGTGTTCGTGCTGACCGCGGGCGGCCCCGGCTATTCAACCAGGCTGTTGCCGCTGCACATGTACCTCACTGGCTTCAAAGCGAACGACATGGGCGCAGCGAGCGCGCTGGGAGTGATCCTGGTGGTCATCGGACTGGCCCTGGCACTGTTCCTTCAACGACTCGGCGGCAAGAACCGCAACGCCAGCCAATTGGAAGGTGCGTAATGGCTTCCACCACACAACTCCCCACAGCACCGGCAACGCTGCCCGAACCGGCGGCCGACCGCCGTCGTCCGCAGAAAATGGGCCGCTCGCGGCCCAACTTCCTCGGAGGACTGGGGGGCTGGCTCTGGCTCGCGGTCATTATTGTGCCTGTGTACTACGTGGTGATCACCAGTTTGAAGAACCAAGCAGGCTTCTTCACCTCCAATCCGCTGATGCCCCCGGCGGAACCAACGCTGGATAACTACAAGCTGGTCGTGGAGAACGAGTTCGCCAAGTACTTCACCAACAGCCTGATCGTAACGGTGGGCAGCGTGGTTCCAGCCCTCTTTGTCTCCTTCATGGCGGCGTACGCCATTGTGCGCGGCAAGGGGAAGTTCCTGAGTTGGACCAACAACGTGTTCCTCCTGGGCCTGGCCATTCCCCTGCATGCCACGATCATCCCGATCTACTGGATGATCACCAAAGCCCACATGTACGACACTTTGCTGGCACTCATCCTGCCCTCGATTGCCTTTGCCATCCCCATTTCCGTGCTGATTCTCTCCAACTTCATGAGGGACGTGCCCAACGAACTTTTTGAGTCGATGCGGCTGGACGGCTGCTCCGACTGGGCCATGATGTGGCGCCTGGCATTGCCGATGACCAAGCCCGCTGTCATCACGGTTGGCATCTACAACGCACTGCATGTATGGAACGGATTCCTGTTCCCGCTGATCTTGACCCAAAGCCCGGACACCCGCGTTCTGCCGTTATCGCTCTGGACGTTCCAAGGTGAGTTCAGCGTCAACATTCCTGCGGTGCTCGCCTCGGTTGTCCTGGCTACGCTCCCACTGCTGGTGATTTACGTCGTTGCACGGCGCCAATTGCTCAGTGGCCTGACCGCCGGCTTCAGCAAATAACTGGCTGCTGCCAGGAGAAAGGGACCACACATGACACAGCCACAGCCCTTGCGGGTAGGCATGGTGGGCTACTCATTCATGGGAGCCGCCCACTCCCACGCCTGGCGGACCGCGCCGCGCTTCTTCGACTTGCCGCTGAGACCTGAATTGGCTGCCGTGGCCGGCCGCAACGAAGTCGGTGTCCGGGCAGCAGCCAGCAAGTTTGGTTGGGACTCAACCGAAACTGACTGGCGTCGCCTGATACAGCGCGAAGACATCGACCTCATCGATATCTGCACACCTGGCAATACCCACGCGGAGATCGCCATCGCCGCTCTTGAAGCGGGAAAGCATGTCCTCTGCGAGAAGCCGTTGGCCAATTCAGTGGAGGAAGCGGAGAAGATGACGGCAGTGGCCCAGGCGGCAGCCGGCCGTGGGGTTCTCTCCATGTGCGGCTTCAGCTACCGCCGCACGCCTGCCCTGGCGCTGGCCAAGCGGATGGTGGACGATGGCCGGCTGGGCAGCATCCGCCACGTCCGCGCACAGTATCTGCAGGACTGGCTCAGCGACGCCGACGCGCCGCTGACCTGGCGGATGGACAAGTCCAAATCCGGCTCCGGATCACTGGGCGACATCGGCGCGCACAGCATTGACGCCGCGCAATGGATCACCGGCCTGAACATCAGCGGCGTCTCGGCCTTGCTGGAGACATTCGTCAAGGAACGCCCGGTGGGCGGAGACTTTGTGGGGCTTGGTGGCCACGGCGGCGCAGATGGTCCTCGAGGACCGGTAACGGTGGACGACGCGGCACTGTTCACCGCCCGCTTCGAGGCCACCCACGACGACGGCGCTGACGCCAGCTCACGCTTCAACGGCGATTCCGGCCCCATCGGCATCTTCGAAGCTACCCGGTTTGCCTTGGGCCGCAAGAACGCCATGCGCCTGGAGCTGAACGGCACCAAGGGGTCTCTGGCCTTCGATTTCGAGGACATGAACTCGCTCCAGTTCTACGATGCCGCCTTGGAACCTGATGCGGGCTTCCGAAAAATCATGGTCACCGAGCCTTCCCACCCTTATGTGGGCAACTGGTGGCCCACCGGCCATGGACTGGGGTACGAGCACGGCTTCACGCATCAGGTGGTGGACCTCGTGACCGCCATCGGCGCAGGCGGGCAGCCGTCGCCGTCGTTCGCTGACGCTTTGCAGGTCCAAAAGGTTCTGGCCGCCGTCGAGGCGAGCGCGGACAACTCGAGCCGCTGGCAGAAAGTCTGAAAGGAAAACATGACACGCGAAAACAAGACAGCGTTGGTGGTTCGAGGCGGTTGGGACGGCCACCAACCGGTGGAGGCCACCGAACTGTTCATCCCCTTCCTCAAGGACAATGGCTACGACGTCCGGGTGGAAGAATCCCCGAAGATCTATGCCGACTCCGAGTACATGGCGGGCGTGGACCTCATAGTGCAATGCATGACCATGACGACCATCGAGAAGCACGAATTCGAGGGTCTTCGCGCGGCAGTCGAAAACGGCACGGGCCTTGCCGGCTGGCACGGGGGCATCGCCGATTCCTACCGCAACAACTCGGACTACCTGCACCTGATTGGCGGCCAGTTTGCCTGCCACCCCGGCAAGCACGCGGACCAGCGGATCGGCGAGCAGTCGGATAACTACGTCCCTTACACCGTGAACATGTTGCCCGCTGCGGCCGATCACCCCATCACGCAGGGTATCAGCGACTTCGACCTCGTCACGGAGCAGTACTGGGTCCTGTCCGACGACTACATTGACGTTCTGGCCACCACCACGCAAAAGGTGCGGGAATGGGATCCGTGGAACCGTGAGGTCACCTCGCCTGCCATCTGGACCCGTCAGTGGGGTGAGGGCAGGATCTTCGTCTGCACTCCCGGCCACCGCGTGGAAATCCTCCAGGACAGCAACGTCCGTACCATCATTGAAAGGGGCATGCTGTGGGCGTCCCGGTAGACCTTGCCAAGGAGTTGGGCACCGAGGGTCCGCTCAACGTTGGAGTCATTGGCTGTGGCGCCATCATCGCCCAGTACCTGACCAACTTCCGCCGGCTCGATTCCATCAACCTCGTGGCCGTAGCAGATCTGGACCCGGCCAGGGCGGAGGCCGTCGCCGACTCCTACGAGGGCGTCCGGGCACTGACCGTCGACGGACTCCTCGCCGCCGATGACGTGGATCTGGTCCTGAACCTGACCATCCCTGCGGCCCATGCAGAGATCGCACTCAGAGCCATCGCCGCCGGCAAATCCGTTTACGGCGAAAAGCCACTGGCTGCCACCACGGCGGAGGCCCGGGACGTCCTGGCCGCTGCTGCGGCGGCCGGAGTTATTGTGGGCTGTGCCCCTGACACTGTGCTGGGCACGGGAATCCAGACCGCCCGCAAGGCAATCGACGACGGCCTGATCGGAGCGCCCGTTTCCGCCACGGCCACCATGGCTACCCCCGGGCACGAGCGCTGGCATCCCAACCCCGACTTCTATTACCAGCCCGGGGGTGGTCCCCTGCTGGACATGGGACCGTACTACGTCTCGGCCTTGGTCACACTGTTGGGTCCCGTGGTGTCGGTGGTGGGGGCTGCCAGCCATACCCGGAACGAACGCACCATCGGTTCGGGCCCACGGCAGGGTCAGACGGTGCCGGTGGACATTGACTCGCATGTCACCGGCGTCCTGGTCCATGCATCCGGTGCTCTGTCCACCCTGTTCATGAGCTTCGACGCGGTCAAGACCAAGAGCCCCAACATCGAGATCCACGGGGAAAAGGGGTCGCTGATCGTCCCGGACCCCAACCACTTCGACGGCGATGTACAGCTTTTCGCGCTGGGTGCCGAGGACTGGGAAACGCTCCCCGTTTCGGCCGGCTACGTGGACTCGGGCCGTGGCTTCGGAATCGCCGACCTCGCAGCGACCCCTGCGGGCCAGGAACCACGCGCGGGCGGACAACTGGCCTTCCACGCGCTGGAGGTCATGGAATCGGTGCTTGGTTCCGCCAAAAACGGGAAGGCGGTATCCATCAAGAGCCAGGCAGCACGGCCCGCCGCTGTTGCACTGACAGCCCTGTCGACGGCGGTACGCGTCTAGCGCACTTACCGCCCGCCGGGACAACAGTTAATGCCCGTGTCGAATGCCGAACGTGGGCATTCGACATGAGCATTAACTGTCATCCCGCGGGGCGCCCGGCCCTGCGGAGTGTCGCTTGGGCATGCTTGAGGATGGGCCCGTCGATCATCTTGCCCTTGAACTGGAACACCCCCGTACCTGCCGCTTCCGCTGCGTCCAGGAGCTCGGTGGCTTCGGCCACCACTTCTGCGGAGGGAGCATAGGCCTCACGCACTACGGCCACCTGGTTGGGGTGGATGCAGGCCTTGGCGCCGAAACCGCTGGCTACGGCGTCGTGGGATTCTGCCAACAACCCTTCAAGATCCGGGATGTTCACGTAAACGGAGTCGATGGCTTCCTTGCCGGCAGCCTTTGCGGCAAGCAGGACCGCGGACCGTGAGTGCAACGCGACAGCCCGGTACCCGCCGTCGTCGTTCCGGCTGGAGAGCCCGCCCAGGGAAGCCAACAGATCCTCAGCACCCCACATCAGTCCCACGGCGTTCGGCTCGGCCGCAATGGAGGAGGCATTGACGATGCCCGCCGCTGTCTCGCAGAGCGCAATGACCTGGTAGCCGGCCAGGGCTTTGAGTTGCCCGGCACTTTCCGCCTTGGCCAGCATGACCGTCCGGTAGGGCGTCTTCGCCAGGGTCTGGAGATCGAGCTCGAACTCAGGCGTTCCCACAGGGTTAACCCGGACAATAGTGCTGCCCGGATCCAGCTGGCCGTCACCCAACTGCTCAAGAATCGCCTCGCGGGCCCGGGGTTTGTCCGTCGGAGCCACCGCATCTTCGAGGTCCAGGATCACGGCATCGGACCGCTCGGCAGCCTTCCTGAAACGCTCCGGCCGGTCGGCTGGACAGAACAGGAGTGCCGGTCCCATGGTGAACGGCAGAACCGCTGAGGGAGACGGGGAGTCGGGAGAGGGCATGCGGATTCCTAGCTTGTAGTTCTGGCAAGGGACTGGACCGGTTCCAAGGCTGCGCTGTGTTTCAGGATTGCGTTGGGTTTCAGGGCTGCGCTGTGTTTCAGGATTGCGCTGTGTTTCAAGATTGCGTTGTGTGCGCTTCCTTCGTCCACATCAGGCATGTCCGGGTGGCCAGCGCCACCACCGCCCCATCCTGGTTACGGCCGGTGTGCTGCATGGTCACCACGCCTTGGCCGGGTCGGGAGGTCGACAACCTTTTTCCCGTGATCACCGTTTCCGTGTACAGGGTATCTCCGTGATACAGCGGGTGCGGAAAAGTGACATCGGTCAGCCCCAGCTGCGCGATGATGGTGCCCTGGGTCAGCTGGGCCACCGACTGCCCCACCATGGTGGATAAGGTGAACATGGAATTCATGAGCCGCTGCCCAAAGGGCTGGGTTGAGCTCCACGCCGCGTCCAAGTGCAGCGCCTGGGTATTCATGGTCATGGTGGTGAACAGGACATTGTCCGCTTCAGTGACGGTCCGCCCTGGCTTATGGGCGTAGACCACGCCCTCTTCGAGTTCGTCGAAGTACAGCCCCCGCTGCTCAACAACCCGGGTCATACGGTGAGCTCCTGGTCTTCCTCGAACAGGTCGGCCCCGGTTGCTGCGAGGACGTCCTCAAGAGTGACGTTGGGGGCCAGTTCGCGAAGGACCAGTCGCGGGTCCCCTTGGTCCTTGACGACGTCGATGACGGCCAGGTCGGTGATGATCCGGTCTACGCACCCTTTACCCGTCAAGGGCAGCGTGCAGTCCTGAACAATTTTCGGTCGGCCGCTGCGGTCCACGTGCTCCATCATGACGATGACCTTCTTGGCACCGAACACCAGGTCCATGGCGCCCCCCATGCCCTTGACCATCTTGCCGGGAACCATCCAGTTGGCGAGGTCCCCGTTGGCAGCCACCTCCATGGCACCCAGCACAGCGACGTCCACGTGCCCGCCGCGGATCATGCCGAAGGACGCCGCCGAATCGAAGAACGCGGCCCCCGCATTCGTGGTGACCGTTTCCTTGCCCGCGTTGATGAGGTCCGGATCAATTTTGTCCTCGGCAGGGTAAGGACCGACGCCCAGGATCCCATTCTCGGAGTGAAGGATGACCTCCACACCGTCAGGGATGTAATTGGGGATCAGGGTGGGCATCCCGATTCCCAGGTTCACATATTGGCCGTTGGTGAGCTCCTTGGCTACGCGGGCGGCCAGTTCGTTGCGGGTCCAGCCTTTGGCCTCGTGATGTTCGACGTCGGCGCGACGGTACTCGTGCCGTACGGCTTCCGGACGGGGTGGGATGTCGTGGAACGTGTTGTCGGTCATCGGTCCGTTCCTGTCTGGCTTGCGCCCGCCTGTCCAATGCCCGTTTGGTTTGGGCCCGTTTGGTTTGGGCCCGTTTGGTTTGGGCCCGCTCCAGGAGTCAGCGCCACGGTCCGCTTTTCTATCCGCTTCTCGCTGGAGGTCGCCAGCACCACCCGCTGGACGAAGATTCCCGGCGTATGAATATGCTCAGGGTCAAGCTCGCCGGGTTCCACCAGTTCCTCCACTTCGGCAATGGTGGTTTTTGCCGCCATGGCACAGAGCGGGTTGAAATTCATGGCCGTTGCATGGAACACCAGGTTGCCGTGCCGGTCACCCTTCCACGCATGGACCAAGCCGAAATCCGGCGTCAGGGACTCCTCCAGGACGTAGTCGGCGTCATTGAAGGTGCGGACCTCCTTAGGGGACGACGCCAGCGCAACGTTCCCTTCGGCGTCGTACTTTTGCGGAAGCCCACCCTCCGACACCTGGGTTCCCACACCGGCCTTGGTGTAAAAGGCCGGGATGCCGGCGCCACCGGCGCGGAGCTTCTCTGCCAAAGTCCCCTGCGGGGTGAGGACTACTTCCAACTCCCCCGCCAGGTACTGCCGGGCAAATTCCTTGTTCTCCCCCACGTACGAGCTGATGGTGCGGCGGATGCGACCGTCCTTCAGGAGAATGCCCAGGCCCCAGTCGTCCACGCCGCAGTTGTTGCTGACAGTCTCAAGACCAGTGGTGCCTTGGCTGTGCAGGGCCTCGATCAGGGAGACGGGAATACCGCAGAGGCCGAACCCTCCCACAGCCAGGGAGGCCCCGTCCGGGATGTCCTTCACCGCTTCCGCGGCGCTGGCAACAACCTTGTCAATCATCCTTGATCCTTCCCGTACGGTTACAGACCCAGCTCGCGTGCGATCAGCATCAACTGGACCTCGGTGGTGCCTTCGCCGATTTCAAGGATCTTGGAATCGCGGTAATGACGTGCCACCGTGAATTCGTTGATGAAACCATAGCCGCCGAACACCTGGGTGGCGTCCCGCGCGTTGTCCATGGCTGCCTCGCCTGCGACCATCTTAGCGATGGCCGCTTCGGTCTTGAACGGCTTCCCTGCCAGCATCCGGGAGGCGGCATCGTAGTAGGCCAGGCGGGCGGTGTGGGCCCTGGCCTGCATCCGGGCGATCTTGAACTGGATGGCCTGGTACTTGCCGATGTTCTGTCCGAAGGCACTGCGTTCCTTGGCGTACTTCACGGACAGGTCCACACACCCCTGGGCTGCGCCGGTAGCCAGTGCTGCGATGGCGATACGGCCCTCGTCAAGGATGGAAAGGAAGTTGGCATAGCCCCGGCCGCGCTCGCCCAGAAGGTTGGCTTCAGGAACGTGGACATTGTCCAGCGTGAGCGGATGCGTATCGGAAGCGTTCCAGCCCACCTTGTTGTAGGGCTTTTCCGCCCTGAACCCGGGAGTGTCCGTTGGCACCAGGATGGTGGAGATCTCCTTCTTGGTGCTGCCATCCGAGTTTTGTTTCTGGCCCGTGACTGCCGTGACCGTCACCAAGGTGGTGATGTCCGTGCCGGAGTTGGTGATGAACTCCTTGTTGCCGTTGATAACCCACTCGCCGCTTTCCAGGTGGGCGTTGGTTTTGGTGCCGCCGGCATCCGACCCTGCTTCGCGCTCGGTCAAGCCGAACCCGGCCAAGGATCGTCCCGACGCCAACTGCGGCAGCCATTCTTCTTTCTGTGCATCCGTACCGAAGCGGTAGACCGGCATGGCGCCCAAGGAAACCCCGGCTTCCAGGGTGATGGCTACCGACTGGTCAACGCGGCCCAGCTGTTCCAGTGCCAGTGCCAGGGCGAAGTAGTCGCCGCCCATTCCGCCGAATTCCTCAGGGAAAGGCAGACCGAACAGGCCCATCTCCCCCATCTGCTTTACAACCTCGTAGGGAAAGCTGTGCTCTTCGTCATGCTTGGCGGACACGGGTGCAACAACCTCGTCGGCGAACTCGCGGACGGAGTCGCTGAGGTCCTGGTACTCCTCATTGAGTTCAAAAGTGCTCATGGCTGGATTTCCTTGTCTGTGCTTGTGGTCTCTGCGTCCACATGAATGGTGGCGAGCACCTGGTCGGCCTTGACCAGGTCGCCGGGTTTGCTGGTGAGGTGGACGGTGCCAGCAACGGACGCCACCAGGTGATGCTCCATCTTCATGGCCTCAACGGCCAGGAGCACCTGGCCCTCTTCCACCGTCTCGCCATCGGCTACTGACACCGACACCACCGTTCCGGGCATCGGCGAGCGCACTTCGGGGTCCGCCGCCCCTTCGTCGCGCTGGATCCCTGCAAGCATCCGCCGCAGGCGCTCGGCACGGTTCAGGACCTCGAGCCTGCAGGACCAGCCATCGTTGCCGAGGTAAATTTCGCGGACACGGCCCAGCCCGCTGACGCTGTCCTGCCCGCGGGGGTCCACGCCAACCGCGTAGGTGACAAGGCCGCCGTCGAACTCCAGAACGATCCCGTCCACGCTGCGGTCCGCTACCCGGACGTTGACCGGCTGCCCGCCGTCGATGCTTGCCGTCACGTTGCCGCCCACTTCGGTGACCGACACCGTGGCAACGCCGCCTCCGGGAATCCCCAACGTAGCGGTCCAGGCACCCCGGGCACCAACACGCCAGGAGTCCGGCGTTGCCCAGGCATCCCCCGCCGGCGTCGATCCCGTGCGCTCCAGCCACAGCGTGAGCGCAGCAGCAATCAGTTCGTCGGAACCGGCGTGCCGGAAGGACATCGACGGAAGTTTGCGCTCGATCAATCCAGTATCCAACTGCCCGGCGCGGACCTCGGAATCGTTGATCAGCAACCGCAGATACTCCACGTTGGTATCCACCCCAAGCAGCGTGTAACGGCCCAGGGCAGCGTCAAGGGTATCCAGCGCCGCCGTCCTGTCCCCACCCCATGCGATGACCTTGGCCAGCATGGGATCGTAGTCCCCCGTGATCTCCAGGTTGTGGCGCATGGCGGAATCAATCCGAACGTTTGCCTGCGCCGTTTGATGGCCCGAAACGGTTGCATCCGAGGGACCGTGCTCTGCGAGCGCCACGATCCGCCCCATCGATGGCATGAAGTTCCGCTCCGGCACCTCGGCGTAAACACGCGCCTCCACGGCGTGGCCTTGAAGAACGACGTCGGACTGCGCCACAGTGAGCACCTCACCGGCGGCGATCCTCACCTGCCATTCCACGAGGTCGATGCCGGTGACCATCTCAGTAACGGGATGCTCCACCTGCAGGCGGGTGTTCATCTCCATGAAAAAGAACTCATCGGGGTGCTCGTCGGACACCAGGAATTCGACAGTACCGGCACCGCTGTAGTTAACCGAACGTGCCGCGTTGCAGGCCGCCTCGCCAATGCGGGCCCGTTGCTCCACACCGTCGGGCAGTGACTCAAAAAGGGCCGACGGCGCTTCTTCGATGACCTTCTGGTGGCGTCGCTGGAGTGAGCACTCCCGCTCGCCGAGGTGGATCACATTTCCGTGGTTGTCTGCCAGCACCTGGACCTCGATGTGGCGGGGCGTGCTGATGAGCCGTTCCAGGAAGAGGGTGTCGTCGCCAAAAGCGGATGCTGCCACACGCCTCGCAGTGACGAGCGTGGATGCCATGTCCTCAGCCCGTTCCACCACATGCATGCCCTTGCCGCCACCACCCGCGGACGGTTTGATCAGCAGGGGGAAACCTACCGCCGCTGCAGCGTCGATCAGTTCCTGGTCGGTAAGACCTGGTTGCGCGATGCCGGGAACGCAGGGGACGCCGTAGGTCATCACGTGGTTCTTGGAACGGATTTTGTCGCCCATGACGTCAATGGCATTGATGCCCGGCCCAATGAACGTGATTCCTGCGGCATCCAGGGCCTTGGCGAACTCTACATTCTCCGACAAGAACCCGTAGCCCGGGTGGACCGCTTCAGCTCCGGTGCGGCGGCACGCGTCGATGATGGCGTCGATCTTCAAGTAGCTTTCGGCTGGTGCCGTGCCACCGATGGCGACGGCGGTATCGGCGAGGGCCACATGCCTGGCATCCTTGTCAGCGTCCGAGTACACAGCGACGGAGCGGATGCCCATCTCCCTCAGTGTCTGGATGACGCGGCAGGCGATCTCTCCGCGGTTGGCAACGAGGACGGCGCTGAAGGTTCGGGCAGCGACGGCCGGGGCGGGTGGGGCTGTGGTTGTTGTGGGCAGCGTCATGGTCACATCCTGAAGAGACCGAAGGAGGTCTCGGGCAGTTGTTGGCGGGAGACAACGTCCAGGGCCATCCCCAGGACGCGCCGAGTGTCAGCGGGGTCGATGATGCCGTCGTCCCACAGCCTTGCGGTGGAGTAATAGGGGCTTCCTTGTTCTTCGTATTGCTGCTTGATGGGGGCTTTGAAGGCTTCCTCATCCTCAGCAGACCATTCCTGGCCGGAGGCCTCGTACTGATCCCTTTTGACCGTTGCCAGCACGCTCGATGCTTGATTTCCGCCCATCACGGAGATCCTCGCGGCCGGCCACATCCAAAGGAACCGCGGCGAATACGCGCGGCCGCACATGGAATAGTTGCCCGCGCCGAAGGAACCACCGATGACCACCGTCAGCTTGGGTACCCGGGCTGTAGCCACTGCGGTGACCATTTTGGCGCCGTTCTTGGCGATGCCGCCTTGCTCGTAGTCCTTGCCCACCATGAAGCCGGAGAGGTTCTGCAGGAAGATCAGCGGGATGCCGCGCTGATCGCAGAGCTCGATGAAGTGGGCGCCTTTGAGCGAGGATTCGCTGAAGAGGACGCCGTTGTTGGCCACGATGCCGACGGGATGCCCGTGGAGGTGCGCAAATCCGGTCACCAGGGTGGTCCCGTAGTTCTTTTTGAACTCGTGGAATTCGGAAGCGTCCACGAGCCTCGCGATGACTTCGCGGACGTCGTACTGGGCGTTGACGTCCGTGGGAACCACACCGTATATCCCGGAAGGATCGACGACGGGCGGCAGGACGACGTCGGACATGTCCCATGCCGGCTGTGCCGGCTTCGGTAACGTGGCCACGATGTCCCGAACAATCTCCAGAGCGTGTTGGTCGTTCTCGGCCAGGTGGTCGGTAACCCCGGAAATCCTTGAATGGACGTCGCCGCCGCCTAGTTCCTCGGCCGTGACGATCTCGCCAATCGCTGCCTTCACCAGGGGCGGACCACCCAGGAAGATGGTGCCCTGGTTCCGGACAATAACGGTCTCATCGCTCATGGCGGGTACATAGGCGCCGCCGGCCGTGCAGGACCCCATGACCGATGCAATCTGCGGGATCTTGGCCGCGGACATCTTGGCCTGGTTATAGAAGATCCGGCCGAAGTGCTCCTTGTCGGGGAAGACCTCGTCCTGCTTGGGCAGGAAGGCTCCGCCGGAATCCACGAGGTAGATGCACGGGAGCTTGTTCTCCAACGCGATTTCCTGGGCACGCAGGTGCTTTTTCACCGTCATGGGATAGTAGGTGCCGCCCTTGACTGTGGCGTCGTTGGAGATCACCAGGACATGGCGTCCATGGACCAGTCCGATGCCGGCAATGACCCCGGCGCCCGGGGAATCGTCGTTGTACATGCCATTGGCAGCCAAGGGTGCAATCTCAAGGAACGGGCTGCCGTCATCCAGCAAGTAGTCGATGCGTTCGCGCGGGAGAAGTTTTCCCCGGGCGATGTGCCGCTCACGCGACGTGGCCGGACCGCCGAGGGCCGCCGTCGCCAAGCGGTCCTTCAGTTCTGCCACCAAGGCCAGTTGCGCCTCCTGGTTGGCTTCAAAGGTACCGCCGGCGGTTCCCATCAGGCTGGCAATTGTCTCCATTGACCCCTGTTCCATTCCCGGCCACAGGCCATTTCGGTTAGTGCCGCGTAACTGAAATTTAGGTTAGTCTTTATTAACTGTGATGTCCAGCACAGCCGATCCAGCGAGTATCGGGTCCGCTCTGGCGCCAAGGAGGAAAAGTGACCGGAGGTCCGGAAGCAAGCAACAACGGCACCCGTGCCGCCGCCACGCAACGTGGGCAGGCCAAGGAAGTCCGACGATTGGCGTTGTTGTCCGCTGCCGCGGGACTTTTTGCGGAGAACGGATTTACCCGCGTATCGCTTGAGGATCTCGGCGCCGCAGCGGGCGTCAGTGGACCCGCCGTCTACCGGCACTTTCCCGGCAAACAAGCGGTCCTCGGCGAACTACTCCTCAGCGTCAGCCGGGACTTGCTGGATGGTGGAACACGGGTGGTGTCAGAGTCGGACGATCCCCTGACCGCACTGAACGGCCTGATCCAGTTCCAGGTTGACTTCGCACTCAGCAATCCCGACGTCATCCGCGTCCAGGACCGCGACTTTGGAAGTCTCAGCGACGCCGACCAAGCGGAAGTCAGGTCCCTCCAGCGGAGTTACGTTGAAACGTGGGTGGACGTCCTTGCACGCATCCATACCGACGCCGATATCCCCGGCCTCCGCGTCCGGGCGCACGCAGCCTTTGGCTTGATCAACTCCACACCCCACTCGGTGCGCCATCACGGCAGGAAAATTGCCGCCAAGTCAGCCAGGCCCATCCTGGAACAGATGGCGTTGGCTGCTCTCACCTCGGCATAACTGTCTTATTTTCTTGGGCGGCTCGGACCGTCCTCCATTGCTGGCTAATAATGTCGGACCCCCCTGACATGCTTGATTCATGGGAGCAATCGGGCAGGTATTGGCAAGGCGGGCAGGCTCGCCCCGCGGCCATGCGCTGCTTCGTCAAAGAGCCCTCACATCTCTTAACGGGCCTGCCCGGGTCCCGGCATTCAAGCTCACGACGGCGGTAGGCCAGGATGCAGATACGTCCAGCGGCACTTGGCTGCTTCTCGGTCTGAGTCCCATGGCACGGTCCTCGGAGTCGGGCTACGCTGGCGGCCTGAGCTCCGCAGACGTTGCTCCGGGCTTGCGTGTAGTTCCGGTTGCGGACATTAAGCGCGCGGCTGGCTTTGTCGATGCGGGCCAACCCTCTCCCGACGTCGTAGACGTACCACTTGCGCAGGCCGGTGCAATCCTGACATCCCTTCGCCAATCCGTCCTTCATAAAACCCGGTTGTTTGGGTTCGTTGAAGCAGCGGATTTTGCCGGCAAGGTCGAGGAGATCGCCCGGTCGGTGGAGTACTTGCAGGTGGTCGCGGCGCAGGCTGTGGAACGGACCCGGACCGAAGCCCAGCAAACCAAGCCCGGACCCTCGGCGGCAGCACCGCAATGGCGGACCGGCTGGACCGAACCAGAGCCAGGAACCGACACAGCGGCAGCTTCGCAGAGCGCGGCTTCGCAGAGCGGAGCTTCCCTCGGTAGGACGGGAACTGCCACCGCTGCGGCGGCCGATGGTGAAACAGGATCAGCACGTTGGGCATCGGATGCCAAGGCCAGTGTTCTGGATGACGGGTACCGGAACGCGGCCCAGTTCCTGCGCGCACGGTTGCGGATCAGCATCGCAGAAGCCAAGCGCCGGCTCGCCCTCGCACCCGACGTCCTCCCCCAGACCGGGATCACCGGGCAGGACATCCCGGCCCGCCACGCAATACTCGCCCAAGCGGTTGGTTCCGCACTGGTGCCTTCCCGTTCGGCCTCGATCATCAGCACCGCCCTGGACAAAGTCCGGCACCTCACCGACGAGGACACCCTCACCCGGATGGAACACGCCCTCACCACCACCGCGGTCGAGACCGACCCGGACTTCGTCACCACAATGGCCAAACGCTGGATCGACGCCATCGACCACGACGGCCCCGAACCCACCGAAGAAATCCTCCGCCAACTCCAAGGCGTGTTCCTCCGCCGCCGACGCCGCCACGGACTCCACCACCTCGAAATCTTCGCCACCGACGAACAATACGAAATCCTCACCACCGCCATGAACGTCGCCACCAACCCCCGCCTCACCACCCCCGGCACCGAAGCCAGCCCGGACCTGGACCGGCGCAGCCGCCCACAGAAACTCCTCAACGGCCTCACCAGCGCCTGCAGCCTCGCCATGCGCACCGAAAAACTACCCGCCAACGGCGGCCTCCCACCCCAACTCACCGTCACCATCGGATACCAAGAACTCCTCGAACAAGTCCACAACCACCACCACAACCCCGGCACCGGCACCGGCACAGTGGCTGGGATAGGGACAGGGACTCGGATAGGGACAGGGGCCGGGGTAGGGACAGGCACCGCGACCTTCACCGGCCCGATGCACCCGAACACCATCCGCAAAATCGCCTGCGACGCCGACATCCTCCCCGTCGTGCTCGGCAGCGACTCCCGCATCCTGGACATCGGCCGCACCACCCGGATCTTCCCACCCCACATCCGCAAAGCCATCACCGCCCGCGACCAAGGATGCGCCTTCCCCGACTGCACCATGCCCGCACCCTGGTGCGAAGCCCACCACACCACCTACTGGTCCAACGGCGGCACCACCTCAACAGACAACGGCACCCTGCTCTGCAGCCACCACCACCACCTCATCCACAAAGAACAATGGCGCATCGACATCAAAACCGGCACCCCCTGGTTCATCCCCCCACCCCACATCGACCCACACCAAACACCCCGACGCAACCACCACCACACACCCCACAGAACATAGGAGGCCCGGGTTCAACAACACGCCCAACCGTGAAGCCGGGTCACGCCCAGCACCGTCCCAATAACAGGGCGACAATCCGATAAAACGGTGCGCGGTCGGGGCGGGCCTGATGCTGGGCGGCGCCTGATGCTGGGCGCGTCCGGCTCCGGCTGCGAAGGTCAGAGGAGTCGCAGGGCAAAAGAAGCTGCCCGGCAAAGCTCCCGAGCGAGCGGCAACCTGAGCGAGCGGCAACCCGTTTCGTTGTACTCGTATGCCCTGGGTCGTTCGTGTCTTCCTAGGACTCTCAGGGCCAGCCTGAGAGGCTGTTTTCTGCCGCCTCGCCGCCTAGGCTGAAACCCGGACCTTGCTGACTCAACGAAGCAGCTGAATCAACAAGGCGACAGGGTCAGGGACCAGCCACGATCGAGGAGCACACCATGAGGATTGCCGTCACGGGCGGAAGCGGAAAACTGGGTAGGAGCGTAGTCCGGCGACTCACGCAGGATGGCCATCAGGTGCTCAATATTGACCGCGCCGGGACCCGTGGCAAGGGCTACGTCAACGTGGATCTCCGTCATTACGGGCAGGTCCTGGATGTCATCCTGGGCCTGGACGACCAGCACCACGGTTTGGACGCAATTGTCCACCTGGCCGCCATTCCCGCACCAGGCCTTGCCCCCGACGCCACAATTTTCGAGAACAATATGGTGTCCACCTACAACGTGTTCCAAGCTGCCCGGCGGGCCGGCATCAAGAAGGTGGTCTATGCCTCCAGCGAGACGGTACTGGGACTTCCCTTCGACATCGCTCCTCCCTACATTCCCGTGGACGAGGAGTACGCGGCCCGGCCGGAAAGCACCTACTCGCTGGTCAAGCATCTCGAGGAGCAGATGGCCGTCCAGCTCACGCGATGGGATCCGGAACTCAGCATCACGGCGCTGCGTTTCTCCAACGTCATGGACCCCGAGGACTACGACGCCTTCCCGTCGTTCGACTCTGACGCAAACCTTCGGAAGTGGAACCTCTGGGGCTACATCGACGCCCGCGACGGTGCACTGGCAGTGGTCAAGGCCCTGGAACATGGCGTGCCGGGTTTTGAGACGTTCATCATTGCCGCCGCTGATACCGTGATGAGCCGAAGCAGCGCCGATTTGGCCGCGGAAGTCTTCCCCGGCGTCGAGGTCCTCAAGGAACTGGGCGAGCACGAAACCATGCTGTCCATCGACAAGGCGCGCAGGCTCCTGGGTTTTGAGCCGGAACACAGTTGGCGCTATGTCCACTCCAACCGGACAACCCCCACCGAGGATTGACACCACCTGCCCGCTGACGCGCGACGGCCCACCCCCTAACCGCAGTTTCCTGCAAGCACTCGTAAGAGGATGGGCCGGCGCAGCTTCAGTTAACGCTAGATCATGGTCATGACCATGGCGGGATCTTCAAGGATGGCGCCCAAGTCGGCAAGGAACCGGGACCCTTGTTCGCCATCGACCAGGCGGTGATCGAACGACAGGCTGAGGGACATGACCTGCCGGACGGCGAGTTTGTCATTCACCACCCATGGCGCCTTCCGCACAGCACCAAGTGCCACGATAGCGGCCTCGCCAGGGTTCAAGATGGGGGTGCCGGCGTCGATGCCAAACACGCCAATGTTGGTGATGGAGATGGTCCCGCCGGACAAGTCCGCTGGGGACGTCTTGCCCGCCCTGGCAGTGTCCGTGAGCTCGGTCAGCGCGGTGGACAGCTCACGAAGCGTCAGGCTGTCAGCGTCCTTGATATTCGGTACCGTCAGGCCACGAGGCGTTGCCGCAGCGATGCCCAGGTTCACGTAATTGAACTGGACGATCTCCTGGCTCGCCTCATCCCAGCGTGAATTCAGCGACGGGTTGTTGCCCAGCGCTACCAAGACCGCCTTGGCCGCGATGGTCAGCGGTGTCAGCTTGTAGCCTTCGAACGTGCGGCCGCCTTTGAGCCGGGCCAACAACTCCATGGTTGCCGTGACGTCGACGGTCAGGAACTCCGTCACATGCGGCGCGGTGAAGGCACTCTGCACCATGGCGGCGGCAGTGAACTTGCGGACACCCTTGATGGGAGTACGAGTTTCCCGTTCGCCCTGCGCTGGTGCAGCGGACACCTCGACCGGCGCCTCGGTACCCGTGAAGTTCTGGACATCCTCGCGGGTAATAAGTCCGTCCGGCCCGGTGCCGCGAACCAATTCCAGGTTGATCCCCAGGTCACGGGCCAGCTTTCGCACGGGCGGAGTGGAACGGGGTCGCTCAGGGCTTCCTTCTTCTGCACGACGTGCCGCTGTGGGCGCGACGATTGCTGGCGCCGCCGGAGTTACCGGCTCCTCCGGGGTTTCCGGCGTTGGGACCTTGATGTCCCGTACCTGCCCCCGGGCGCGCCGTGTCGGACGGCCGGAATGTTCGACGACGGCGCCGTACCCCACCAGGTTCGGCTCACGTTTCGCCGGGGCCCCCACCGCTTCAGTGCCGGCATTTGCCAGCGAGCCGTTGGCAGCGCTTTCGACGGCGGTCCGCTCACCGGCGGACCCGTTGCCAGCGGCCGGCGCGCCACCCCCAGTGGAAGACCCGGCGTCGTCGACCTCAAACGAAACGATCGGCTTGCCGACCTCCACCACCGTGCCAGGCTGCTCATGAAGTTCTGCAACCACTCCTGCGAAGGGAGAGGGCAACTCCACAACAGCCTTGGCGGTTTCCACCTCGGCGATCACCTGGTTCAGCGTGACAGTGTCCCCCACAGCCACCTTCCAGCTCAGGATTTCCGATTCCGTGAGGCCTTCACCAAGGTCCGGCAGCCTGAATTCCTTGATCATGGTGGCGGTCATCCTTCCAGTCCACTCAGCGAGTTGGGGCGGCCCAAGGCGCGGTCAACGCCGTCGAGAATCCTGTCCAGATCCGGCAGATGGTGCATCTCCAGCTTCGAGTAAGGGTAGGGCACATCGAAGCCGGTGATGCGGACGGGAGCGGACTCCAGGTAATGGAAGCACCGTTCAGTGATGCTGGCGGCGATCTCCGCACCCAAGCCGCCGGACTGGCCGGCCTCGTGGGTGATCACCAAGCGGCCCGTCTTGCGGACAGATGCTTCCACCACGGGGTAGTCCACGGGGGCCAGTGACCGGAGGTCGATGACTTCCACGGACAGGCCTTCGTCAGCCGCTGCCATCGCGGCGTCCTTTGCTGTCTTCACCAGCGGACCGTAGGCGACAAGTGTCACGTCAGAACCGGCATTCACCACGGCGGCTCTGTCCAACGGAAGTGCCGTGGAGAGGTCGATGGTTTCGTCCACATCACCCTTGTCGTGATAGCGACGCTTGGGTTCAAAGTAGAGGACGGGATCATCGGAGGCGATCGCCTGCTGGATCATGGTGTAGGCATCCTGCGGATTGGACACTGCCACAACCCGGAGACCGGATGTATGGGTGAAGTAGGCCTCGGGCGACTCTGAATGGTGTTCCGGCGAACCGATGCCACCCCCGAAGGGAACGCGGATGGTGATGGGCATCTTGACCCGCCCCTGGGTGCGGTAGTGCATCTTGGCGACCTGGCTGACAATCTGGTCAAACGCAGGGTAGATGAAGCCATCAAACTGGATCTCGCACACGGGACGGTAGCCGCGGTAGGCCAGACCCACCGCGGTGCCGATAATGCCTGACTCAGCCAGGGGGGAATCGATGACCCGGTGCTTTCCAAAGTCTTTCTGAAGTCCGTCGGTGACGCGGAAAACACCACCGAGCGCGCCAATATCCTCACCCATCAGGACCACTTTGGGATCGTTTTCGAGCGACTTCCGGAGGCCGGCGTTGATGGCGCGGGCAAACGTGAGCTTCGACATCAGAGTGCACCTTCCTCGACTGGCTGGTTGAAGCTGTTCAGGTAGCGCGAGTAATGGTCCTTCTGGCGTTCAATCCAGGAATGGGGCGTGCTGTAGACGTGGTTGAAGACGTCCAACGGCTGCGGGTCCGGCATCTCGATACAGCTGGAACGGAGCTCGGCTGCTACCGCGTCAGCCTTCCTTTTGACGCGGGCCTCGACGTCCTCGGTGAGGAGGCCTTTGGCCTCCAGGAGCTTGCGCAGCCGCAGGATGGGATCCTTGGCGGCCCAGTCTTCGAGTTCGATCGGGTCGCGGTACCGGGTGGGGTCGTCGGCAGTGGTGTGCGGACCCATACGGTAAGTGACGGCCTCGATAAAGGTGGGTCCGCCGCCATTGCGTGCCCGGTCCAGGGCGACCCGCGTGGCAGCCATGACAGCGAGGACATCGTTTCCGTCAACCCGCATGCTGGGAATTCCGAATCCAGTGGGCCTGTCGGCCAATTGCACGTGCGACTGTACCCGCACAGGTTCTGAAATGGCCCAATGGTTGTTCTGGCAGAAGAAGACCACGGGAGCCTGGTAGCTGGCGGCGAACACCATGGCCTCGTTCACGTCGCCTTCACTTGTGGCGCCATCGCCGAAGTAGGCGAGGACCGCAGTGTTGGCTCCATCCAACTGCACGCCCATGGCGTAGCCGGTGGCGTGCAGGCTCTGGGATCCGATGATGATCTGGGGCGTCGCCAGGTTGATGCGCTGCGGGTCCCAGCCATAGGAAGCATTGCCCCGCCACACCCTGGCAATCTCGGAGAGGTGGGCTCCACGAACGTAGGCTACGCCGCTTTCGCGGTAGCTGGGGAAGACGAAGTCGTCATCGCGCAGGGAGCGGCTGGAGCCGATCTGCGACGCCTCCTGGCCCAGGAGCGGTGGCCACAATGCCAGTTCGCCCTGACGTTGGAGCGCCGTCGCTTCGGCATCGATGCGGCGGATAACTGTCATGTCCTCGTACAAGGAACACAACTGCTCATCTCCGACGTCCTTCACCCAGACATCGAATTCGGGATGGCTGATCCGTTCGCCTTCCGGCGAGACCAACTGGAGCAGATTGCCGCCAGTCCTCAGGGGAATTTGTGCACTATGTCCAGGGCCCGGAGTGTCGTGATGCACTCCCTTGCCCGCCTGATCCGTCAACACAGGTGATCGCAACCTTCCGGCTCGTTTTCGTCGGCGCTGACTGGACTTGTGATCCTGCCGCAGACCGGCCCTCCGGCACCTTCGCCGAAGTTAATTGTGACCCTACTCACAACGCGCATCAGGTACAACTACCCTTCTGAAAATTGAGCATTCTGCCCTGTTTCGCTTGAACACACCGTGCTAATCTTGCGCATTATGCAACCCCTGGATGGCACTGACACCCGGCTCCTTTCCGCGATGGCAAAGGACCCCCGCGGGACAGTGGTGGCGCTGGCCCAAAGGCTGGGCCTGTCCCGCAATACGGTGCAAGCGCGCATGGCCCAGCTGGAGAAGAAGCACGCCTTCCTCTCCTTTGAACGAAGGATCAACCCGGTCGCGCTCGGCTATCCGTTGACTGCATTCATCACGGTCCACGTCCAACAGCAAAAGCTCGCCTCCTTGGCTCAGGACCTGGCAGACATTCCGGAAATCCTTGAAGGCTTCGGCCTCACAGGATCGGCGGACCTGCTGCTGCGTGTTGTTGCCTTGGACGCGGAGGACCTCTACCGCATCAATGGAAAAATCCTCGGCTGCGAAGGGGTGGAACGGACCGACACAGCACTGGCAATGCGTGAGATGATCCCGTACCGCGTCCAGCCGCTCCTTGGAAGGCGCTCCGGGGACTGAACTCCCTCCCCACCTGCGGTTATTGGCAGCCCGGTACTTGCCCGTCGAACCCGCATGCGATTGGATGCAAGAGGACGTACCGGGGACCGGCCAGAGGTCCCCGGCCATGTGGTGGCGCTGCCGAAGGCTGCCGAAAGGGGCACTACCGTGAGCAACCCGCAACAACCCGAACCCAACTACCCGGGCCAGAACCCGCCGCCGGTGCCGCCCGGGCCCGGGTACCCCCCTCAGACCGGCGGCGCGCCGCAGTGGCAACAGCCGCCGTCGTCCGCTGCTCCCCAAGCCGGCGGGCCCCAAGCCGGAGGGCCCCAATACGGCGGCCCCCAGTACGCAGCCGCCGGCCAGGAGCCGTACGCCCAGAACCCTTATCCGCAGGGCCAATCCCAGTCCGGACAGTACCCTCCGGGCCAATTCGGCCAGCCACCGGCCCGGAAGAGCAGGAAGGTTTTGTGGATCGTCCTCAGCATCGTCGCCGGAGTGATTGTGCTGGCGGTGGTGGGCGTGCTGCTGCTTGTCAATCTGGTGGGCAATGCAACGTCCAAGGCCAGGTCCTTGGCGGACGAATTCACCAATTTGGTGGTCTCCGGCCAAACCGAGCAGGCCTACGACAACTACCTGAGCCAGCCCCTGAAGGATGAGCTGGACAAGCAGTCGTTCATGGACGGCATTGCCAGCCTGGAACTGGATAGCTCGTGCAAGCCGAACTACAACTCGGTGAACGTCAACAACAACAACGGCAACAACAAAGCCGATCTCTCCGGTGCCTTGCAATGCGACGGCAAGACCATTGATCTCCACTACGTCTTCGAGGGCAGCAACGACCTCAAGATGAGCAGCATCCGCCTCCGGCCCTAACCGCAGGAAAGAATTTCCGTAACACCACCCATCCACCTGCGCTTATGGTCCGAATCACTGCTTGAGAGCCCCACCCGGGGCTCAGCAGGACGGCCGGGATATCCGGCCATCACCGGAAGGTTCGGACCATGCGTACTTCGCCCAATCGCCTGATCGCCACCATCTTCGGAGCCGTCTACCTCTTGGTAGGCGTGCTCGGATTCTTTGTCACCTCGGGAATCGGTTTCTTCGCCACCGAGGGCGCCAACCTCATCATCTTCGCCGTGAACCCGCTTCACAACATCATCCACCTGGCCATCGGCGCTGCCCTTCTTTACGCCGGTATGAACAGCGTCACGCTGTCCAAATCCGTCAACACGGCCGTAGGCGGCGTGTACCTCCTGGTGGGTATCCTCGGACTCTTCCTGGTGGGTTCGTCCCTGAACATCATCGCCCTCAATGGCGCAGACAATGTTCTGCACCTCGCCAGCGCCGTGGTCCTGCTGGGTGTTGCCCTGTCCCAGGACAAGGCAGCCGTAGCTTCCGCCCGCGCCTGATCCGCCTGATCACCGAGTAAAGCAGCGAAAGGACGGCAAGAGCCATGGAACGCAGACACCACCCCACACTGAACGCAGCGACCCTCCTGTTTGTTTACTTCGCAGCGATGGCCGCCGGGATGGTTGAGCTTTCCCTTGCCGCCGGATATCTCACTGGAACGGCGTCAGCGACACCCGGGATGGTGGCAGCCGGCGTGGCGACCCTCGCGGCGGGCCTTGCCTTTTTGGCCTGGTCCCTGCGGGGGCTGCACCGCAACTCCCTGGTCATGGCACGGTTCGCCCTTCCTGTCCTCGCTGTTACGGCTGCTGCTCACCTCGCGGTCACAGTTGCCGGGATCAGTTCCCTGCGCTCACTGGACGTGAGCCACTTTGCTGCCCTCGGCCTGACGCTCATGGCTCTTGCCGGAGCCGGCTGGCTGAGGCGGCAGCACAAGACCAACGACGGCGGCGCCCACGGCCAGCCAAGGACCGGGCGGCTTCTGGCAGCCGCGTTCGGAGCCGCCGTCGTTGTTGCTTCAGTTGCAACACCAGGACTGGCCGCCTCAATGGCAGGACAGCACGCTGTCCCTCATGGCGAGCACGGCCAAGCCCCGCACGGAGAAAACGGCCAGGGCTCCAATCCCGCCCTGGACCCGGGTCGCCACCACTAGCTGACGGCGACCGGCCCGGCGCACCATTGACACTGCCCACTGTTGATGGTGCGCCTGGTTCGTGGATCATGGAGCCATGGATCCCATAGAGGCGCTCGACGAAATCTCTTTCTGGCTTGAACGCAGCCAGGCCCCCACCTTCAAGGTCCAGGCCTTCCGGAAAGCGGCCGACGCCGTGCGGCAGCTTTCGCCCGAAGAGTTGGCCAAGCTTGTGGGCACCGGGCGGATCACCAGTCTCAAAGGCGTCGGCAACCGCAGCGCCGAAGTCATCACCCAGGCCCTCGAAGGGCGGATCCCCGAATACCTTGCGGACCTGCGCCAACGGGGCACCGAATCGTTGGCATCCGGAGGAGACACGCTCCGGGCAGCACTGCGCGGCGATCTCCACAGCCACAGCAACTGGTCCGACGGCGGCTCCCCCATTGAATCCATGGTGGCAGCGGCACGGACCCTCGGCCGTGAATATCTTGCCCTTACCGACCACTCCCCCAATCTCACCATTGCCAATGGACTGAGCGTGGAGCGGCTTGAGAAGCAGCTCGGCGTCGTGGAGGGAATCAACTCATCCCAGGATGGCTTCCGCCTGCTCAAGGGCATTGAAGTGGACATCCTCGAAGACGGAACCCTGGACCAGACTCCGCACATGCTGGGCCAACTGGACGTGGTGGTGGCCAGCGTCCACTCCAAACTCCGGTCAGACAAGAAGACCATGACCACGCGGATGTTGGGCGGCATCACCGATCCCCACACCAACGTGCTGGGGCATTGCACCGGACGCCTCGTCCAGGGATCACGGGGTACGCGGCCCGAGTCCGAGTTCGATGCCGCGAAAGTCTTCAAGGAGTGCGCGGAGTGGGGTGTCGCCGTCGAAATCAACTCCCGTCCCGAGCGTCAGGACCCACCGGACAACCTCATCACAATGGCTCTGGACGCCGGCTGCCTGTTCAGCATCGACAGTGATGCCCATGCTCCTGGCCAACTCGACTTCCTGCAGTACGGTGCCGAACGCGCCGAAGCCCTGGGGGTCCCCACAGAACGGATTGTCACTACCTGGCCGCTGGAACAACTGACGGAGTGGCTCAGCCTGAAGAAGTAGGCTCAGCCTGAAGAAGAAGGCTCCTCCTGCGCGTTGTTCGCAGGAGGAGCCTTCCTTTTGGGTTACTGATTTGTTTGAGCCGGTGCTAGTGGTCTACCGCCTTCTCGGCACCGACGCCGGTCAGCGAGCGCACTTCCATCTCCGCCTGCTTGGCCGGATCTTCGCGCCGCTTGTCCAGAACGGTTCCGAGCCATCCCAGGAAGAAGGCCAACGGGATGGACACAATGCCCGGGTTGCTCAGCGGGAACAGGGCGAAGTTCGCTCCGGGGATCATGGACGTCTTGGCCCCCGAAACCACGGGTGAGAACGTGATGAGCAGGATGGCTGCAGCCAAACCGCCATACATGCTCCAGACTGCGCCCTGGGTGGTGAACTTCTTCCAGAACAGGGAGTAGACGATGGTGGGCAGGTTCGCCGAGGCTGCAACTGCGAAGGCGAGCGCCACCAGGAAGGCTACGTTCTGTCCGTTGGCAAAGATGCCGCCCAGGATGGCAAGCACGCCGATCACCAGTACCGTCCGACGGGCCACCTTCACCTCGGTGATGGCATCCGCTTTGCCTTTGGCAATGACGTTTGCGTAGATGTCGTGGGCGAAGGATGCAGCCGCCGTGATGGTCAGACCAGCCACCACCGCCAGGATGGTAGCGAAGGCAACCGCCGAAATGAAGCCCAGGAGCAGAGGGCCGCCAAGGTGGAAGGCCAGCAGAGGTGCGGCGGAGTTGACGCCGCCGGGTGCGGACTTGATGGTTTCCGCCCCCACCAGGGCTGCGGCACCGTAGCCCAGCACCAGGGTGAAGAGGTAGAACAGGCCTATCAGCCAGATCGCCCAGACCACGGATTTGCGGGCTTCCTTGGCTGTCGGGACAGTGTAGAAGCGCATCAGCACGTGGGGCAATGCAGCTGTACCCAGGACCAGGGCAAGGCCCAGGGACATGAAGTCGAGCTTGGACGTTTCGGTCTTTCCATACTGCAGCCCGGGGTTCAGGATTGCCGGGTTGTTGGCCGCTTCAGCGGCAGAGCCCAGCAGGCTGGACAGGTTGAAACCGTAGATTGCAAGCACCATTGCTGTCATGACCCCTGCACCGGCAATGAGCAGGATGGCTTTGATGATCTGGACCCAGGTGGTGCCCTTCATGCCACCGATGAGTACGTACATGATCATCAAGGCGCCGACGACGATGATCACCAAGGCCTGGCCGCCCCAGTCGCTGATGCCCAGCAGGAGCGAAATGAGGCTGCCTGCTCCTGCCATCTGGGCGAGGAGGTAGAAGAAGCAGACGGCCAAGGTGGAGAGGGCAGCCGCGATTCGGACAGGGCGCTGACGCAAGCGGAAGGACAGAACGTCAGCCATGGTGAACTTCCCGGTGTTGCGGAGCAGTTCAGCCACCAGGAGCAAAGCCACGAGCCAGGCGACGAGGAAGCCGATGGAGTACAGGAACCCGTCGTAGCCGTTGATGGCGATGGCGCCGGTAATGCCGAGGAAGGATGCCGCCGACAGGTAGTCTCCGGCGATGGCTGTGCCGTTCTGCGAACCAGTGAAGGATCGACCTGCTGCGTAGTAATCTGCTGCGGTCTTGTTGTTCCGGCTGGCCCGGAAGACGATCACCATGGTGACCGCGACGAAGAGGGCGAAAATGCCCATGTTGAGCAGGGTGGTGTCTTTCAGCGCTTCGACGTTGACTGCTGCCGGGACCATGGTGTTCATTTGACTCCCCCGCTGATCACTTTGCCGTCCTTATCAAATTCGTGCCCCTCGATCTCATGGCGGATTTCAGCAGCGATGGGGTCCAGCTTCCTGTTGGAGTAGCTCACGTACCATGCCGTGATGCCGAAGGTAGTGACGAACTGCAGCAGGCCGAGGATTAGCCCGACGTTGATGTTGCCCCATACCTTGATGGACATGAAGCCCACCGCGTAGTCGGCCAAGAGAACATATGCGAAATACCAGAGCAGGAATACGACTGCCATCGGGAAGACAAAGCTGCGGTGCCGCTTGCGCAGTGTCTTGAACCGTTCCGTCTGTTGAACTTCCTGGAAGTCCACGGACGCTTTTTCGTCCTGGGGTTGGGCCTCATTACCCATGGTTCCTCCTGATTGTGATGTGTCCACACCAGCTCCACACGCCTGCCAATGTGACTGCAATCACTATCGAACGCCGCCCGGTGCCTGTTCCAGAGCATCGCGCCCTGCCATCGCTCAACGGTTGCGGTGCTGCGCCAAACGGTGGAATGTGAACCACCTTCCGCGGAATCGGGGCGAGGTTCAGGAGCATCCGGCTACGCTGGCCTTATGCCCGACTCCCCGCTGTTCACCGCCGCTGCCATCGCCGTGATCGTGCTGGCCATCGCCGTCGTCGTGGGTGTTGGGCTCAAGGTCATGCGTTCCTTCCGGGACCTGGGCACCGACGCTGAACGCGCCACTTACAACACTTTGCACGCGGCCTCCCGGGCCGGGCAGCATCTCCGTGGCGGCCTCCAACCGGCCGGTGCAGCGAAAGCGAGCAAGCAACTGCGCGTACTGCTGGGCTGCGATGCCTTGGCCATCACGGACACCGGTTCTGTGCTCGCGTGGGACGGTACAGCCGAGGAACTCAGGCCGTCGCTGATGCGTCTTGCGGCCGAGGTCCTGGCCACCGGCCGAACCGCGGTGGTGCCGCACGCCGGGCATCGGACCACTGCCAAAGCCGAGCATGGAAACCATGACTTCAGTGCCGTGATCGCTCCTATCCGCTCCGGTTCCAGGGTGGTCGGCTCCGTGGCAGCCCTGGCGCCGGCGGCAGGTGCCGGGCTGGTGAGGGCCACCAGCGAGGTGGCCGACTGGATAGCCGCCCAGCTGGAACTGACGGAACTCGAAGCCTCCCGGACCTTGCTGATGGAGGCTGAGGTCAGGGCGCTGCGTGCCCAAATCAGCCCGCATTTCATCTACAACTCCCTCAATGCCATTGCCTCGTTCATCAACACCGACCCCGCCCGGGCCCGTGAGTTGGTGGTGGAGTTCGCCGACTTCACCCGGTACTCCTTCCGGCGCCACGGCGACTTCACCACTTTGGCCGAGGAACTGCGCTGCATCGACCGTTATCTCCTGCTGGAACGGGCACGCTTCGGCGAACGCGTCCAGGTGAGCCTGAGGATCGCCCCCGAGGTCCTCAGTACGGTCATCCCGTTCCTCAGCCTGCAACCTTTGGTCGAGAACGCAGTCCGGCACGGGCTGGAGGCCAAGGAGGGCCCGGGCCATATCACCATCTGCGCCAACGATTCCGGTGCGTTCGCTGAAGTAACCATCGAAGACGACGGCGTGGGCATGGACCCCGACCACCTTCGGTCAGTGCTCGCCGGGCACACGGATGGAATCCATGTGGGCCTGCGCAACGTGGATGCCCGCTTGCGCCAGGTGTACGGGGACGAGCACGGACTGGTCATCGACACTGCTCCCGGGGAAGGAACCCTGATCACCATGCGGGTGCCGAAATCCCAGCCCGGCCATGACGCCTGAGGCGACGGTTAGTCTTTAAACATGATCAACGTGCTCGTCGCTGATGACGAACTTCCCGCCGTGGAGGAGCTTGCCTTCCTGCTGGGACGGGATGAACGGATTGGCGCCATCCACCGGGCCTCCTCCGGTGCTGAGGCGCTGCGGACCCTGGAAACGGAGTCTGTCGACGCCGTGTTCCTCGATATCCACATGCCGGCATTGTCCGGCCTGGACATCGCACGGGCCATTTCCCGCAGCAGCCATCCACCCGCCGTCGTTTTTGTCACCGCTGATGAAGAGTGCGCACTGGAAGCTTTCGACCTCGCCGCGATCGACTACCTGCTCAAGCCGCTGCGCGCAGAACGGCTGTCCCGTTCCGTGGACCGGATCAGCGACCTGATCAAGGAAGGCACCCCTGCGCCGGAAATGATTACCGTGGACCTCGGCAGCACCACCCGCATGATCCGCCGGGACGATGTCACCTACGTCCAGGCCCAGGGCGATTACGCGAGGTTGCACACAGCCGAAGCCAGCTATCTCATCAGGGTTCCCCTCAGCGACCTTGAACAGAAGTGGGCAGAGGCAGGCTTCATCCGGATCCACCGCTCGTACCTGATCGCCCTGAACCACGTCCAGCACCTCAAGTTGGCTGCAACGGGTCCCAGCGTCGCCGTGGCCGGAGCTGAATTGCCCATCAGCCGACGCCACCTGCCTTCCGTCCGGGACAAACTGCAGTCCACGCGCATCCGGCCGCAGGGATGACCCGCGTCCGTGTGACGGCACCCCGCCAGCCGGCCACAGCGGCTCCCGGGCGGCCGCCATACCCGCGCGAGGTCGCCGAAGACTCCGACGCAGGCAAACTCTTCATCCGGTCCCTGATCCGCTCGCAGTTGCGCCTGGCGCTGGTGGTGGCCTGTTGCTTCCTGATCATCCTCGTGGTGATCGCACTGTTCCTCGTGTACGGGCCTGGCGTGGCAGAAACAAGGATATTCGGCATCCCGCTGGACTGGATGGTGCTGGGCGCCGGCATCTACCCGGTGATTGGCTTGAGCGCCTGGCTATACAACCGCGCGGCGGCCCGCAACGAGGCACGCTACAGGGACCTCGTGGAGGACAAATGAACCCGGCTGTGGGCCTGTTTGCGTTCCTTGCCGTGTCACTGGCGACGGCAGTCATCGGCTTCTACGGTCTGCGCATCTCGCGGACAACCGGCGACTTCTACGTGGCTTCGCGAACCGTCCCGCCCTGGTGGAATGCCTCTGCAATCGGCGGTGAGTACCTGTCTGCCGCCAGCTTTCTTGGCGTCGCCGGACTGATCCTGCTCTCGGGAACGGACGCACTCTGGTTCCCCGTGGGCTACACCGCCGGTTACTTGATGCTGCTGCTCTTTGTCGCCGCTCCTCTGCGTCGCTCAGGTGCCTACACCATTCCCGACTTCACCGAAGCCCGTCTGGATTCCGCTCTGGTCCGCCGCGTGACCAGCCTGGTGGTGGTAGCCGTTGGCTGGCTGTACATCGTCCCGCAACTCCACGGGGCGGCGCTCACCATCCGCATCACCACAGGCCTGCCGTCGTGGGTAGGCTCGACGGCGGTTGTTGTGGTCGTGTGCCTCACGGTAGTGGCAGGTGGCATGCGTTCCATCACGTTTGTGCAGGCCTTCCAATATTGGCTGAAACTGACTGCCCTGGCAGTTCCGGTGGTCTTCGTGCTGCTGGTGCTGGCTGGTAACGGCACCGGACCCCAGGCGCCGCTTCCCATCAACCCCACCGGCCAGCCCTCCGCCGGCGCGTACCAGCACATTTCCCTGTTGGTGGCGTTGCTCTTCGGAACGCTGGGGCTGCCCCATGTCCTGGTGCGGTTCTACACCAACCCGGACGGGCAATCCGCCCGGAGAACCACACTCATTGTGCTGGGCCTGCTCTCCGTCTTTTATCTCTTTCCCACCGCATCCGGCGCGGTGGGACGAATGTTCGCGCCCGAACTCGCACAGTCCGGCCAGGCCGACGCCTTGGTCCTCCTGCTCCCCGGCAAGCTGATAGGGGGCACCGCCGGAGACCTTCTCTCCGCCCTCGTCGTAGCCGGAGCTTTTGCCGCTTTTCTGTCCACCACCTCGGGGTTGGTGGTTTCGCTGTCAGGCGTCATCAGCCAGGACCTCTTCGGCGGAAGCGTCAGGGGCTTCCGCCTCGCAGCGGTGCTGGCCGCCGTCGTTCCTTTGGGCTTTGCCTTGATGACCGACAGCCTGGCCCTGGCCGGGAGCGTTGGCCTGGTCTTCGCGTTCACAGCCTCGACCATCTGCCCGGTCCTGCTCCTGGGAATCTGGTGGCGCGGCCTGACCGACGCCGGTGCGATTTCCGGAATGCTTACCGGTGCACTGCTCTGTGGTGGTGCCATGGTGATGGGTACGCTCATGGGATCAGGCAACGCGCCCGCGTGGCTTGCCCAGCCGGCGGCGTGGAGCGTCCCGGCAGCGTTCGCGGTGACGGTGGTCGTTTCCCTTGCAACGAAAAGCCGTGTGCCGGGGTCTGTGAACCGCGTCATGTCGCGGCTGCACGTTCCGGAGCGGCCGGTGGTCACCGAGCGCTAGGCCCGGCCTGTTGTCCGCGCAGCAGCCAGGGTGGACAATGACGCCATGTCCGAGGAACCGGGCGCCTCAAGCCCAGAGCCGCCGGCAAGACCGACGGAGTTGTCACCGAGTGTCCGCGCTCAATTGCTGGCCACCGAGCACTGGAGCCTGCTCGCCTCACGCAGTACCACCCAAGGCGAAGTCCTCACACGCATCAGCATGTTCCTGACCTTCACTTCGGCAAGCCTGTTGAGTGTGGCGCTGGTGGGTAACGCCACACAGTTTTCAGATGCCTTCAGGGCTTTCGCGCTGACCGTCCTCAGTATCGACCTTGTGGTTGGCCTGCTCACTCACGTCCGCGTCATGAGTGTGGGCATGGAGGACCTGATGTACGTCCTGGCGATGAACCGCTTGCGGGCGGCCTACGTCGACATGGATCCCGGCATAGGGCCGTACCTCATGGCCGGCGCCCACGATGACGAAGAAGGCGCCAAAAGGACGTACTACTTCCTGGGCGTTCGGACAGACTTCAGCCAGGTCGCTGGCAGCAGCATGGTCTTCATGGGCTTCGTCAACTCGGCCTTGATCGCTCTCCTGCTGGGATCGGCACTGCTGACAGCCGGGCTTCCCCCAGTGGTGGCAGTCCCCGTCGCCGTTCTGGTCGCCCTGGCCTTCTTCGGCACATCACTGGTCCGCGGCCACAGACGCTACCTGGCAGTGTGGAAGAACCACCCGCCTGTTTCCCCCAGCACCCATTAGCCCGCCCGATGAGCAGGGTGTGGATTAGTCGATAGCCGCCATGAGCTCCACGGCGCGGGCCAGGAACGCGTCCACCTGGGCTTCTTCGTAGCCTTCATCGCCCTTGGCCGCCCGGAACACGGCCCGGCGGACAGTGTCCACGCTCAGGACCTGGTCGTGTTCAAGGTATCCCACCAGTTCAGCACACAGTGCGTCCACGTCCTGGATGTTGTAGCTGCGCGCCCGCCTGCTGGAAGGTCGACGGAACCGCTCGCCATCGGGCCGGTGAAGCCGGCCCCGCAGGATGCCGGAGAGTTTGCCGATCTGGCGCAACCAGGCTTCTTCGCCCTGCTGGCTGATCAGGTCGTCACGCTCGCGGCGTGCAAACGCATCCTCGAGCCGGTCCAAGGCGGCGTCCACGCTGTGGGCGTCGTACCCGCCTTTGACGGGATCAAAGGCCACGTCCCGCACGTCCACGCTGGCCACCTGGTCAGCGGTACCCACGGGGTTCTCGAACGACGTCCTGGCTCGCTGGAGGAACTCGTCAACTTGTTTGGCGTTATAGCCGTACTTGCTGCGCTCCACGCGATCGAACGTTGCGGGAATCTGGCGTCGAATATCCACGGACACTAATTTTCCTTCGTTGATTGTCAGACGCCGCTGAGCAGCGCGAACAGAACATAGGCTACAGGGGCCGCGAACACAATGGAGTCCAGGCGGTCCATGACGCCACCGTGGCCGGGCAGGATACTGCTCATGTCCTTGACCCCCAATTCACGTTTGACCATGGACTCGGCAAGGTCGCCTGCCGTAGCTGCGGCCACCATGCCAACGGCCAGGAGCAAGCCCACCCACCAGGGCTTGTCGAGGAGGAAGATGCAGGCCAGGACGCCAATCAGCATGGCTCCACCCACCGACCCGGCGAAACCCTCCCACGACTTTTTGGGACTGATTTTTGGAGCCATCGGATGCTTCCCGAAGGACGCCCCAACGATGTACCCAAACGTGTCATTGGAAACGACCAACAGCAGCATGGACGCAATCTGCCATGCACCTTCGGGGATCCCATCCGGCCAAAAGCCCACAGGAGTGGGGCCGCTGGTGGTGTGCAAGGACAGCGACGCGAAGCTGATGAGGAAAGGAATCCACGCCAGGGTGAACACACCGGCGAAGACGCTCCGCGGCGCTCCAGCGGCGCTCTCGATGGAACGCCAGAGCAAGACGGCCACGGAACTCGCCGTCATGGTGAACAGCAAACCTTCCAGGCCGCCGAAATAGGCCGATACCGGCATCACCAGGCTGCCAACCATCACGGGGATGATCGGCATCCTGGTGCCCTGGGCTTCGAGGGCCCGGAAAACTTCCCACACACCCAACACAGCAAAAGCCGTGGTGAGCAGGACGAATCCCAAGGGGAGGAAAAGCAATCCGCCCAAAACCGCCAGAAGCATGGAAAGGCCGACGCCGATGGCCGCCGGAAGGTTCCGGCCGGCCTTTGGCGTGGGGTTCGTCCGTACGCGCCTGGCGCGCTGAGGGGTATCGCGTGTCGGGACCCGTCCAGCGGGTGCCGGCTCAGCCTGGTTCATCAGACCTCGAGCAGCTCGGCTTCCTTGCGCTTGAGCAGCTCGTCGATGCTGTCAACGTGCTGCTTGGTCAGGGCGTCGAGCTCCTTCTCAGCGCGGGCACCCTCATCTTCACCGGCTTCGCCGTCCTTGACGAGCTTGTCCAGCGTGTCCTTTGCCTTGCGGCGGATGCTGCGGATGGAGACCTTGGCGTCTTCACCCTTGCCCTTGACAATCTTGACGTACTCCTTGCGACGTTCCTTGGTGAGCTCAGGAATGGTGACGCGGATGACGTTGCCGTCGTTCGATGGGTTGGCACCAACCTCGGAATCGCTCAACGCCTTCTCAATGTCGCGCAGAGCGGTTTTGTCGTAGGGCGTGATGAGGATGGTCCGGGCATCGGGAACACCGAAGGAAGCCAACTGCTGGAGCGGCGTGGGGGTGCCGTAGTACTCCACAATTACCTTGTTGTAGAGACCAGGGTTCGCCCGACCCGTACGGATCGTAGCGAAATCGTCCTTGGCTACCTCAACCGCCTTGTCCATCTTTTCGCCGGCTTCGAGCAAGGTCTCTTCGATCACGGGTTTCTCCTCAGAAATAAGTTGCTGCCCTCATGCAGGCCGCAGTGCACAGTAAAGATCCGCCGTGAAAGGCGGAAGGTCCTAGAAATATCCTAGCCCCAGCTAGGGAGTAACCAGGGTTCCCAGCGTTTCGCCGAGGATGGCACGGGTAACGTTGCCCTCACCTTCCATGCCGAAGACCACCATGGACAGTTTGTTGTCCTTGCACATGGTCATGGCCGTCTGGTCCATGACGCGGATGTCCCGGCGCAGGGCGTCGTCGTAGCTGAGGACATCCAGCTTCTCGGCTGTGGGGTCCTTCTTGGGATCGGCAGTGTAGACGCCATCCACACCGCTCTTGGCCATGAGGACCACGTCAGCATGGACTTCGAGGGCACGCTGGGCCGCTACGGTATCAGTGGAGAAGTAGGGCAGTCCGGCGCCTGCACCGAAGATGACAACGCGGCCCTTCTCCATGTGGCGGATGGCACGGCGGGGAATGTAGGCCTCGGCAACCTGGCCCATGGTGATGGCGCTCTGGACGCGGGTTTCAACGCCTGCCTGCTCCAGGAAGTCCTGCAGGGCCAGACAGTTCATGACCGTGCCGAGCATGCCCATGTAGTCGGCGCGGGAACGGTCCATACCGCTCTGGGACAGCTCTGCGCCGCGGAAGAAGTTGCCGCCGCCTACGACGATCGCAACTTCGACGTCGGACACGGCTGCCGCGATCTGCTTGGCGATGGCCCGGACGGTCTCAGGATCGACGCCGAGCTTGCCTCCGCCGATGACCTCGCCGGAAAGTTTCAGAAGTACACGTCGGCGGGTCTTCTCGGGCTGGATTGCAGTGTTGACGGTTTCCATGGTGCCTCCCGTTGGTGGACTCTGGCTAGATTATCGTGCTGTGGGTCCGCGCAGGTACTACCCGGACGGGTGCATGAAAAAGGGGCGGCCACCGAAGTGACCACCCCTTTTCATGAATTACTAGTTTCCTACGCGGAAACGGGTTACTGCGGTTGCCTTGACGCCGGCTTCTTCGAGGACCTGCGCAACGGTCTTCTTGGAATCCTTGGCGAATGCCTGGTCAACCAGAACTTCGCCCTTGTAGAAGCCCGTCACGCGGCCTTCAACGATCTTCGAAAGAGCAGCTTCGGGCTTACCTTCAGCCTTGGCGGTCTCTTCGGCGATGCGGCGCTCGGATTCGACCAGTTCGGCCGGAACGTCGTCGCGGGTCAGGTAGTTCGGAGCCATGGCTGCAACGTGGACAGCGATGTCGTGTGCGGCGGTGGCAGCGGCTTCGCCTTCACCGTCAACAGCGAACAGGACGCCGACCTGGGCCGGAAGGTCCTTGGAAGTCTTGTGCAGGTAAGCGTCAACCGTGGTTCCCTCAACGCGGGAGATACGACGGACGACAACCTTTTCGCCGAGGACAGCGCCCTCTTCGACAACAACCTCGGACAAGGGCTTGCCGTCAACCTCGGTAGCCAGCAGGGTCTCGAGATCGGCTGCGCCGGACTCGACTGCAACGTTGAGGACCTTGTCAGCCAGCTGGATGAACTTGTCAGCCTTGGCAACGAAGTCAGTCTCGCAGTTGACCTCGATCATTACGCCAACGCCGCCGTTGACCTTGGCAGCAACCAGGCCCTCAGCGGTCGAACGGCCTTCACGCTTGGTAGCGCCCTTGAGGCCCTTGATGCGGATGATCTCGATGGCCTTCTCGGCGTCACCGTTGGCTTCGTCAAGAGCCTTCTTGACGTCCATCATGCCGGCGCCGGTGCGCTCGCGCAGGGCCTTGATGTCAGCAGCAGTGTAGTTCGCCATGTGAACCCCTCTGTCTAGAATTTGTGTGTTTACGGACTGACAGGACGGCCGCCCACCATGTGAGCTGCCATCCTGTCAGTTGCCCCCGATGCTGTTTGCGGCATCAGGGAAGGTCCAGATTTACTTGGCTGCTTCGGCTTCGCCGGCTGCAGCTTCAGTTGCTTCGGGAGCTTCTGCTGCGGGAGCTTCTGCTGCCGGAGCCTCGGCTGCCGCTGCTTCTTCGGCCTTGCTGCCTTCGAGGAGCTCGCGCTCCCATTCAGCCAGCGGCTCTTCCGGAGCCTCGGTGGTGCCGGTTGCGCGCTGGTTGCGGGCGATGAGGCCCTCAGCGACAGCGTCGGCAACAACGCGGGTCAGCAGGTTGACGGAGCGGATGGCGTCGTCGTTACCCGGGATCGGGAAGTCAACTTCGTCGGGATCGCAGTTGGTGTCCAGGATGGCAACAACCGGGATGTTCAGCTTCTTGGCTTCGTCAACAGCAAGGTGTTCCTTCTTGGTGTCAACAACCCACAGAACCGAGGGAGCCTTGGTCAGGTTGCGGATACCACCGAGGTTGGATTCCAGCTTGGTGAGTTCGCGCTTGAGGAGCAGGAGCTCCTTCTTGGTGTAAGCCGAGCCTGCGACGTCGTCGAAGTTGATCTCTTCGAGTTCCTTCATGCGCTGGATGCGCTTGGCGACGGTCTGGAAGTTGGTGAGCATACCGCCCAACCAACGCTGGTTGACGTACGGCTGGCCAACACGGGTAGCCTGCTCGGCAATTGCTTCCTGAGCCTGCTTCTTGGTGCCGACGAACAGGACGGTGCCGCCGTGGGCGACAGTAGCCTTGACGAACTCGTAGGCGCGGTCGATGTAGGACAGCGACTGCTGGAGGTCAATGATGTAGATGCCGTTGCGCTCCGTGAAGATGAAGCGCTTCATCTTCGGGTTCCAACGACGGGTCTGGTGTCCAAAGTGGACGCCGCTGTCAAGCAGCTGGCGCATAGTTACGACGGGCATGCCGACGCTCCTTCCGGCAGGTCATTCATGAGAGAGCCCATGGGACTGCTCTTACCCTGCCAATAGTTGACGGTTGTTTAGCCTTTGCCCGGATGGGCGCGGCTCCTGGCATCCTTTGCACTTCTCATCCGGAGCGAAGCCAAAGGCTTGTCCGGACCGCAAGAGGCACAATCTTCCGCAGCCTGAAGCCACGTGGCTTCGCTGGTGGAGGGTTGGATACGCGTAGTCAGCCTGGGGCCCCCACATATCTGAATGAGACATGTTCCTGAACAAGCTTGAGGGCACAGCAAACTGCTCCACCAAGTGTACTACAGCAGCCCCACCTGTTTGACCGCGGCCGCAGCCCGTTGTCCACATACGAACGACCGGGGATCGACCCGCCGCGGGCTCCCCGGAAGGCTTGGTCCATGACCCTTACGAAGTCCTTGACGACCCTGCTGGCTGCCGTGGCGATGAGCGCGGGCGGACTTGGCGCACCCGGGCCGGCCGCACCGGATCCTGCCTCGGCCCGGTGGAGCTGGCCGCTCTCCCCCAAACCTGACGTGCTTCGGATCTTCGATCCTCCGGACAAACCGTGGCTGAGCGGCCATCGGGGTGTGGATGTCGGACCAGCGTCCGACGGCGGAAAGGTCACCGCGCCGTCGGACGGCATGGTGACCTTTGCCGGCGTAGTGGTGGATCGACCGGTACTGACCCTCGACCACGGCGATGGCCTCAAAAGCAGCTTCGAACCCGTGACCAGCGAACTCAAAGCCGGCGACGTTGTCCGTAAGGGCCAGGTCATAGGGACCGTGGAACCCGGACATTGCGGCCTCAGTCCGTGCCTGCATTGGGGTGTTCGCCGGGGCGGGGACTATCTCAACCCGCTGAGCTTCGTAGCGGACCTGCGCCCGTCCATCCTGCTCCCGCTTTCCTGAGCCGCCACCCCGCCGGGACAGCACCCTGGTCAGCGGACCATCTAGACGATGGCCGAAACGCCCGTGATGGCCCGGCCGGTGACCAGCGTGTTGATCTCGTGCGTGCCCTCGTAAGAGTAAATGGCCTCGGCATCGGAGAAGATCTTGGCCATCCCGTAGTCCGTGACGATCCCATTGCCACCCAGGATGCTGCGGCCCAGGGCGACGCTTTCGCGCATGCGTGCGGTGCTGAACGCCTTGGCCAAGGCTGACTGCTCATCCTTGGCGACTCCTGCGTCTTCGAGTTGGGCCAGACGGACCATCATGCCCATGGAAGCAACGGTGTTCCCGAGGATCTGGACCAACTGGTTCTGCACCAACTGGAACGCGGCCAGCGGCCGTCCGAACTGCTGACGCTCCACGGCGTAGCTCCGGGCGACGTCGAAAGCTGCCATCTGAAGCCCCACCGCCTGCCACGCGACAGCCAAACGCGTGACCTTGAGGACCTTGTTGGTGTCCCGGAAGCTGTTGCCGTTGGCAAGTTTGAAGAAGTCCGGCACCACAACGTTATCCAGAACGATGTCCGCGTTCTGGACCGTACGAAGGGAGATCTTGTTCTCGATCTTGGTCGCAGAGAAGCCTGGCAGCGTGGTGTCCACCAAAAACGCCTTTACCTGGTTGTCGGCTACGTCCTTGGCATAGATCACTACCCAGTCGGAGAAAGTAGCGTTGCCGATCCACCGCTTGGCACCGTTGAGGATCCAGGTGTCGCCGTCGCGCTTTGCCGTGGTCCTGGTGCCGCCGGCAACATCGGAGCCACCCAACGGTTCAGTGAGGCCGAAAGCTCCGATCTTCTTGAGCGAATAGATATCCGGAAGCCAGGCATCCTTCTGCTCCTGGGAAGCGAGGGCTTCGATGGAGCCGGTGAACAAGCCGTCGTGGACACCCATGAAGGTAGCAATGGAAGCATCCGCCCGGGTCACCTCGGCATGGAGCATTCCGGCGAACAGATTGGAGTACCCCTGACGGCGGACAGGGCTGACAAGGTCCAGTTCGCCGAGCTTGGGAATGAGGTCCATGGGGAACTCCCCACGGTTCCAGCAATCCACGGCAATGGGCTTGACCTCACGGGCCAGGAATTCGCGGACCTCGGCCAGGCGGTCCTGCTCTTTGCCTGTCAGCATCTGCTCAAAGGCATAGAAGTCGCCGTCGGCATAAGGAAGGTTGGTGGCGTCGAATGCAGCGTTGGACATGTTCGCTCCTTCAAGGGTGGTCACCTGCGACCAAGACTAAGTTACTGATGAGTAACTTACCGCAACCAAGGGGGAACGCAAAAGAGCTGTGGCCGACAATCATGGATTGTCGGCCACAGCTCCTGCGTCAAATGTAGGGCTACTCGGACTTGAACCGAGGACCTTAGGATTATGAGTCCCGCGCTCTAACCAGCTGAGCTATAGCCCCGTGAAGCCCGGAAAACCCCCGCAAAGCGGCAGTTCCGGGCAAAGCACTCCAGCAATTCTAATAGGTGCCGGGGAGTGCTTTTGTCACACCACCTTGTCCTCGTAGGAAGCCCCACGGTAGAGGTCCTCGAACGTCTGGAGCGTGCCGTTGATACTGTGGGGCTCCACCATCTCGCGGCTCAACTTGCCCATGGCTTCCAGCTCATGCTTGGGAAGCTCCACCAGCTTGGTGATTTTGGCTGCCAGTTCATCGCTGTTGTTCGGCGTGAAGAGATAGCCGTTCTCACCATCACGGACCAGATGCGGCAAGGCCATGGCATTGGCCAACAGCACCGGAGTGGAAGCAGACATGGCTTCCAAGGTCACCAGCGACTGGAGCTCAGCTGTTCCGGGCATGCAGAAAATGTCGGCCTTGATGTAGGCCTCGCGCAAATCTTCGTCGCTGGCGAGTCCCAGGAACCTGACCCTGTCCCCCAGCCCCAGCTTCGCTACCTGGGCTTCAAGGGCGGGCCGAACTTCGCCACCACCCACGATTTCCAGGTTCACGTTCAACTCGCGCGGGGTCTTGGCCACGGCGTCGATCAGCACGTTGATGTGCTTCTCTTCGGCCAGACGTCCCACGAACAGGACCGTCGGGTTGGCGTGCGGTTCGATGACCTCACCGGGCTGGAGCTCGTAGGCCGAGGAGTCGATGCCGTTGGAGAGCGGCAGGACCTTACGCAGGAATGCGTGTTGGTGCATGGCCTTGGCAGCGAGGGGCGTAGGCGTGGTGACCACATCGGCCTGGCTCATCACCTTGCCCATGTCCTTCCAGGAGATGCGGCCAACGATGTCCTTGAACCACTGGGGGAACGGCAGGAAGGGATTCAGGTTTTCCGGCATGAAGTGGTTGGTGGCAATAACACGGATGCCACGCTTAACGGCCTCGTACAGAACGTGCTCGCCAATCATGTAATGGCTTTGGATGTGGACGACGTCCGGCTGGACTTTGTCGAACAGCAGGCTGATTTCCTTCTTGATCTCCCACGGGAAGCAAATGCGGAAGTACTCATGCGTGAAAACGCCATGGGAACGGAGCCGGTGAACAGTGGCTTCGTCGCGGAACTCCGTAAAGCTCTTGCCCGTGTCCGGACGGCAGGCCAACACGTGGACGTTGTGTCCTCGTGCCGTCATTCCCTTGGCCAGGCGGTAGCCAAACTGCGCGGCACCGTTGACATGCGGCGGGTAAGTGTCCGCAGCAATCAGAAGAGTGAGGGGCTTGTTGGTGTCGGGAATGGTCACGTGGAGAACTCCTGATGTTCACGGTGCGGACAGCACTGCTTGTGGCAATACTGCGGTGTCGCCGGGTTGCCGGTCCGCGTGCAGCGGCGGCGCAAGGTACAGCTATGCCCTAGGCCTTCTTGGCGGCAGCCGCCTTTGCGTCCTTCTTGCGTTTGGTGACTTCCGGATGGTGCCGGCTCAGGGCAATAACTCCCACGATAGCAAGCGTTGCGGCCACAGCCATGGCGATAGCCATCACGGCGTGGACATCGGGACGAAGCTCACCGAGGATCACGATGCCGATGGCGATGCCCACCATCGGGTCAATAACGGTCAGACCGGCGATGACGAGGTCCGGTGGGCCGCCGGAGTAGGCACTTTGCACGAACCAGGATCCCAATCCCCCGGCGGCCACGATGGCTATGAGGGTGTACCACTGGACGTTGAGCAGGAACAACCCGTTGGGATCCAGCAGGTGCTTGCCGATGATGCGGGTCAGGACGGCAACAAAGCCGAACAGGACACCAGCACCCAGGATGTAGACGAAGGCACTCATGCGGTGTTTGAACAGCACGGCCAAAGTTCCGAAGATTCCCACGGCCAGAGCGAGAAGGAGAACAATGGTCAGCTCGTCCTCGCTGGTGACGTGATGGTTCTCCTGCGTGACGAAGACGGCCAGCAACACGAACAATGCCGAGCCCGTGACACATGCGCTGATGGCCACCACAGTTGCACGGTTAATGCTCAGACCCTGGTCCTTGGCATTGACCACCGTGGTGATCACCAGCGCAATGGCACCAATGGGCTGCACCACGGTCAGCGGTGCAGAAACCAGGGCGATGGCGTTCATCCCCATTCCGAGGGTAAGGAACAGCAGCCCGAGCATCCAGCGGGGATTCCGCAGCAGCCTCAGGAAACCGTTGGAGCTCAGCGCCAGGCCACCGGTGTCGGCTTTGACTGCGCTGCCCTGCCGTTGGGCGCCTATGGCGAGGAAGAAGGCACCAAGGACCGCAAGGAAAACCGCCAACCAGACCATCAGCCGTGTCCGCCGTCGTCGTTTTTCAGTTCTTTTCCCTTACGCAAGATGGCCCAGAAATAGTTGTAGGCCGCAATCCAGTGTCCCAGCAGCCCGAAGCCCAGAAACGTCCAGGCGGCAACGAAGTAGACCTCAGTGAACGGGATGGGCAATTTGGAGAGGACAAGCAACGGAGTGCCGAGCAGCAACAGCGCTGTGCGGATTTTCCCAATGACGCTCACTGGAAGGTCCGGGTGGCTGCGGAAGTAGATCAATGAAGCAATGGCCAGGATGGCGTCCGGAACCAGCAGCGCGGCCAGGTACCACCACTGCACGACGCCGGCAATCGCCAACGTGAAGGCAACGGCCAGCAGCGCGGCCCGATCGGCCATGGGATCCAGGATGCGGCCCAGCTTGGAGGTCTGGTCGAACCGCCTGGCGATGTAGCCATCAACCCAGTCGGTGCTGCCCATGATCACAAGTACCAGGACCGCGAAGCCGTACTCCTGCTCCGACAAAACGAGCCACACGAACAGCGGGACCCCCATGAAGCGGAGGACCGTGAGGATGTTGGGGACAGTTAAGATGAGGTCGTGGTCAACCTGCGGCCGGTCAGGGTTCGAACCAGCACCGATCAATTTCACCTGTGTCCCCCTTCCTCGTTGTCAATGTTTGGCGCTGCGGATTTCTGCCTACTTTTTCAGCAGCTTCCGCAGGGCAACAACGAAGACCACGGCAGCAGTGGCAAAAGCGGCCAGGTCCTTCCACCGGGCGGCGAGCCGTTCGGTGAGGCTTTCGGGGACGGCGTCTCCGAGGTCGGCAAACTTCGCCGCAGCGAACTCCCTGCCCTCTTGGAACTTTCCGCCGGCACTGTTCAGCAGGGCCTGCCCCTGCTTCTTGACGTCCAACTGCTCGCCGAGCTCGTCGCGGACCCCCGTCAGGTGTTCGCGGCGCTTCTTCAGGCGCGAGCGAAGCTCCGCTTCCGTGGGTGCCTTGACGGCGTCCGCTTCCTTGGCGGCTTCCTTCGCAGCCTTCTCTGCCTTGGCCTTCTCCGCTGCAGCTTCCTTCTCGGCCTTGGCCGCCTTGGCAGCGGGCGAGTTGGGATCGAGGATGGACTCATCGAAGGCAGAGCCCTCTTTGGCAATTCCAAGATCGTGCTTGATGCCCCGGATGGTGTCCTCGGGCACCAGGGGCATGGCCTTCTTGAACTTGGCGATTCCAATCAGGGATGCAATGGCCACGATCACCAAGAAGAACGCTGCGACGATCAGCGCCGCGAGCCATCCCGGCATGATGGTTGCCAGCCCCAGAATGGCGGCAACAACGAGGGCGATCACCAACAGCGCAAGGAAGGCAAGGGCCACGCCAAAGAAGGCGCCGGCTATTCCAACCTGGGTGGCCTTGCGTTTGAGTTCCACCTTGGCCAAGGCAATTTCGTCGTTGATTTGCCGTGGGGCCAACCGTGCAACGAGCTTGAGGGTCTTCGGCAAAGTACGAATGGCAGGTCCTTGACTGGTCCGGCCGGTGTGACGTCCACTCATGGGTTCCGCCTAACTGCTTTCCTCTGGGCATCGTGTTGGGGCGAACGCGGACTGAAATCTCTCACCGCGGACACCTGTTCTCAAAGCTATCATTCAGGTTCCTGCTGAACTTTCGGGGCCACACTGCGGCGCGCCCGTCATACGCCCAATAAATATGATCCGGGCCATAGGATAGATGATCGTGACCTCTCCCATTGCTCCGGGCGACTCCCTGAGCCGACGCGAAAAACTTGTCTACATTCTCCTGCTGGGTGCACTGACTGCGCTGGGTCCCTTCACGATCGACCTTTACCTCCCGGCGTTCCCGGCGCTGGAGGAGAGTTTCGACGTTTCGGCTGCGGCCATCCAGCTCACCCTGACGGGAACCACCGTAGGCTTCGGGCTTGGCCAACTGGTGGTGGGTCCCTTCAGCGACAAAGTGGGGCGCCGGCTTCCGCTGATCCTGGCCACCGCCCTCCACATCGGCTCGTCGTTCGGTGCAGCGCTGGCAACAGACATCGGGATGCTGTCGCTGTTCCGCGTCCTCATGGGCATCGGCGCCGCAGGCGGCGGTGTAGTGGCCATGGCCATGGTCAGGGACCTCTTCCACGGCTATTCCATGGTCCGCATGTTTTCGAGGATGTCACTGGTCAACGGCCTGGCTCCCATCCTTGCCCCCGTTATCGGATCCCAGTTGCTGTTGGTCTTCCCATGGCCCGGTATTTTCTACTTCCTGGCCGCCTGCGGGCTGCTGGTGATCCTTGCCTCCATCTTCTTCATCCGGGAGACGCTGCCCGCAGCCCAGCGCGGCAAATCCACCATCACGGTGGGACAGCGCTACAAATCGGTCCTTACGGACCGGATCTTTGTGGGCATGGTGCTGGTGGGAAGCCTGAACTTCGGTGGTTTGTTCGCTTACCTTTCCGCGTCCACTTTCCTGTTCCAGGACGTCTACGGATTCTCGCCGCAGCAATACGGGCTCCTGTTCGGCATCAATTCGCTGGGCATTGTTGCGGGTGTACAGATCAGTTCACGCTTGATCAGGCGGGTGGCCCCGCAGTGGATTGTTGCCGGGGCAACATTGTTCATGCTCTTCGCTGCCCTCCTCATCGTGGTGCTTGACCTCTTGCACGCCGGCCTCTGGGGCATCCTCATTCCGTTGTGGTTCTATATCTGTGCCACCGGGTTCATGTTCCCCTGCGTCCAGGTCCTGTCACTCGCCAATCACGGCGCCCAGGCAGGCACCGCAGCGTCCCTCCTCGGGGCATCACAGTTCATGATGGCCGGAATTGTCCCGCCGGTAGTGGGTTGGCTGGGCGTCAGTTCCGCTGTTCCCATGGGCTCCGTCATGGCGGTGTGCATCACGGGGGCCATCGCCGCACTCTGGATTGTGGTCCGGCCCCGCACCGTGCCCTCCATCCATTAGGAAACCACCCGTAGGCTGACACCATGACCAGGAAACCGCACCGCAACGGCAGGGGCCTCTTTCTCGGCGCCCTGCTTGGCGCCACTGCCGGCGCGCTCATCGGCCGTGCCGCAGGAAGTGCCCTGTTCGGCGCGATTCTCGGTGCCGTGATTGGCGCCGCCATCCTTTACCGGGTGAACCCCGGCCCCTGGAAACGGGACTAAGCCCACCGAACCAAACGCGGCCCGCCGCCGTCGGGACTGTCCAACCTCTCCCCTTACAGCGTCCCGCAAGGCAGAATGGTGGCCAGCCGGGCTAACCGGTGCCGGACCGGTGAAGGGGACATCACATGAGCGCGGCTGGTGGATTGCGGGGCGGTATCCGCGGCTTGGCCACGGTGCGCCGGCTGCCCCTGGCACTGGGCCTGGCAGTACTGCTGTGGATCCTGGGGGCTGCGACAGGGAGCCTGTTGAATGGGCCCAGCGAGGCGTTGCTGGACCAAGTAGGTCTGGGATTGGCCGTGGAGCCAGGGCCATGGTGGTCGATTTTCACGTCGGCGTTCTTTGCTTCTTCCCTCTTGGACTACCTTGCCTGCACGGCCGCGATCCTGGTGGGCGTAGGCATCGCCGAGCGGGTCATGGGCCCGTGGCTCGCCCTCGTTGCCTTCATTGCGGGCTCAGCCCTCAGCGCCCTGGTTCTGGTGGCGCTGGTTGCTTTCGGGACCGACGCCAGCGACCAGTGGCTGAGTTTCCTGGGCGGCGAATACGTTGTGGGAGCCTACGGCGGCGCTGCCGCCACTTTGGGATGCGCGACGGCGGCACTTGACGCGCTGTGGCGACGGAGACTGCGGACGTGGTTGCTGGCCGCCACGCTGATGTTCGCCCTGTTCGTCGGCGTCGCCCAAACACTCCAGGCACTGGCTGGAGCGGTGATCGGCATACTGGCCGGCTGGGCCGTCCAGTCGCTGGTCCTCCGGCGCCGGGCAGGATCATTGCATTCCTCATCTCTCCGCGAGACGCGCTTCCTGGTGGGTACGGTGGTGGGTGTCTTCGCAGTAGGACCTTTGCTCACACAACTCACCGGCACGTGGGAAATCGGGCCACTCTCGGTCGTTTCCGAGGTGATGCTCCAGGCCAGTCCCGACGCCGACGAAGTCAAGGAAGCCTGTAACAACGACACCAACTGCGTCACGCTGCAAAGCATCGTGGGTGTTCAGAGCTTCGGCGCAGCCATTCTGACGCTGATTCCGGTCCTCCTGCTGCTGGTTTGCGCCGAGGGTCTCCGCCGTGGCCGCCGGCTCGCCTACCGCCTGACACTCGTGATCCAGGCGTACCTGGCAGCGGTGACGGTCCTGTCGATCATCCAGTACATCACTGATCCGGACGTCGCCCTGGGCGATGACGATTTCGGCTACCTCCTGCTTTATGCAGTCCCGGCGGTCCTCGCACCGGTGATCATCGTGGCCTTGCTGTTGGCCAACCGCCACAAGTTCCGGGTGGAGTCCAGCGACGCCGGATACAGGGTCCTGGGCAGGACCTCCCTGATCCTGGCCGTCGCCGCGATTGTTCTCTATGTGGCGTTCTGGTTTGTCGAAGGCAACCCGGGACGTTCCACGCTGTGGGACCTTGCGGGGCAGCTGACCCACATCCTGGTTCCTTTCCCTGTCCCCTTTGTGGTGGCCCTCCCCCAAGGCCTGTTGAGCACGGTGGTGTACGGGCTTGGCGGGGACATCATCTGGCTTTGCATCCTGGTACTGGTCCTGAACAACTTCCGACGGTTCAGGATGCTGGCCACCGATCCGGCCGCAGACCTCGGCCACACCCGCGAGTTGCTCCATGATGGTGGCGGCACCCTGTCCTGGATGGCGTTGTGGGACAACAACCAGTACTGGTTCACGCCGGACCGGAAGGCCGGCGTCGCCTATCAGGTGCACAACGGCGTGGCGTTGACGGTTGCGGGCCCCTTCGGGGCTGAAGAGCACCACGCGGATGCAGCCACAGGGTTCCTGAAGCACTGCGCCGGTCTGGGACTCATCCCATGCTTTTATTCGGCCACCGCAGAGCTCGACGCCCCTCTCGAACCACGGGGATTCCGCAAGCTGGAAGTGGCGGAAGAAACCCTTTTGAACGTCCAGGCCATGACCTTCAAGGGCAAGGAATGGCAGAACGTGCGCACCGCCCTGAACCGAGCGGAGAAGTTGTCCATCAAGGACCACTGGTATCCCTACCAGGGGATGCCGCCGGGAGTCAGGGCCCAACTTGCAGAGATCTCCGAAGAGTGGGTCGCGGACAAAGCCCTGCCGGAAATGGGATTCACCCTGGGAGGCCTCAATGAGCTGAAAGATCCCGAAGTCCTCTGCTGCGTGGCCGTGGACGATGAGGGCTTGGTCCATGGAGTCACGAGTTGGTTGCCCGTGTTCCGCAACGGCGTCATCTCGGGATGGACTTTGGATTTCATGCGAAGACGCACCACCGGGTTCAAGGGCGTCATGGAATTCCTGATCGTCTCGGCCGTGACCCACTTCAAGGAAGAAGTCCCGCAAATCTCGCTGTCCGGCTCGCCCTTGGCCAACGCCGGGGCTGACGGCGCCGAAGGGGACCGAAGCTCCCTGGACCGCGTCCTGGCGCTGCTCGGCAATGCCCTGGAGCCGATGTACGGATTCAAGTCCCTGGCAGCCTTCAAGTCACGGTTCCAGCCCGAGCACCGCACCCTGTACATGTACTACCAGGACCCCTTGGCCTTGCCATCCATTGGTATCGCTGTTGGTTCCGCCTACCTGCCGGGCCTCTCCCCCGCGCAGAGCGCCGGCCTCCTGCGGCAAATGGTCGCCAGGGAGCCCGCAGCATGAGGGGCAGGCGGTGTTCCCAGCCATGGACGACCTCCTGAAACTTGAGATCAGTGGCCCTGTAGTCATGACCATTGCCGGGGCGATCGGCGTCGTGTTCTTTCTGGTGCTTTTCCTCAGGCCGTCAGCCCGGTGGGCGCTGACCGCGATCATTGCCATTGTTTCCGCTGCACTGCTGGGGTGGCTGACGGTGTGGATCATCGAGGACGTCATGGACGTCTTCCATGTTGGCCTGACTCCCCGCGTATGGTTCTGGGCCATCTCCTGCTTCGCCGCGCTGGGACTGTCGGTGGTCAGCTTCCGCCACAGCCGTGCTTGGCGGAAAGTGGTGGCTGCAGTCTCCATCCCCGTTTTTGTCCTCGTCGCGGGGCTGGGCATCAACACCGAGTTCGGGCTGAACAAGACCTTGGGCTCGGCCCTGGGGATTTCCACCGAAGGCGCCATCCAGTTGAACAAGCCCAACCCGGACGCGTCCATACCGGCAGGACCACTGTGGCAAAGCTGGAAACCCCCGGCCACCATGCCAGCCAAGGGCAAGGTGGGCACCCAGGTGATACCGGCGACGGCCTCCGGATTTGAGGCCAGGCCCGCCGGCATTTACCTGCCTCCCGCGGCCCTGACGGACAATCCTCCCCGGCTTCCCCTGTTCGTCCTCATGATGGGCCAACCAGGCCTACCCGACCCCCAGTACGTCTCGGCGGCACTGGATGACTTCGCGGCGAAGAACAACGGCCTGGCGCCGATTGCGATCGTGGCTGACCAGATCGGCCCGGATGAGAACGACACCCTCTGTTTGGACACCACCAAGTACGGCAACGTAGAGAAGTACATCAATGAGGACGTAGTGAACTGGGCCAAAGCCAACCTCACCATCCTCCCGGACCGGGAGCATTGGACCATCGCCGGTTACTCCAACGGCGGCCAGTGCGCCATCTCCTTCGCCGTTAAGTACCCGAAAATGTGGGGCAACGTGGTGGACATCTCCGGCGAAGAGTTCCCGGGAGCCGAGGACCCCGCAGGCAACCTCGCAACCATCTTCGGCGGCAATCAGGCCGACTACGACGCCCAGAAGCCCATCAACATCATGAAGGGCAAGCAGTTCCCTGATACGACAGCCGTCTTCACTGTCGGATCCGACGACGTGACGTATGTAGCCGCGGCGAAAGCTGTCTCCGCCGCTGCACAGGCGGCGGGCATGACGGTGACCTATTACGAGGTCCCCAACGGCGGCCACGTGGGACTGGCCCTCAATGCGGGCCTGGCCAAAGGCTTCGAGGTGCTGTATCCCAGGCTGGGGCTCTCCCGCTAGGGCTCCCCCTGTTGCAGGCCCCGAACCGGCGATAAAGTTGGGGTGTGCCACATGGGCAAGAGCTGCAGCCGCTTCCGGCACCGTGGCAGCGTCGGGATGAACGCATCCTGCCGCTGTGGTGGGACCGTCTGTGCTCGGTGACCAGCCCGCAGTCGGCCGCCCTTTACGCCGCAGGCCTCTTCACGGACGACCGCCGCCGGCCCATCGCCCAGTGGTACAACCCCCAGGCCGACGCCGCCCTGCTGGTTGCGCCGGAGACTTCCCCTGAGTGGCCGGTCCAGCGATTCGGAATCTTCTATGCCCCGCCCGGTGGCGGATTCACCCGCGTCTATTCAGCCCCGCACGAGTGGCATCCGCGCGAACCCAGGACCCCGCCCACTGAGCAGGATTCGTTCCTTGCAGCTGTTGCCGAGGCCGCCCGGTTCCTGCAAGTGGAGATGGATTTCGTCTAGGAAAAGACGAACCCCGCATCGGCGTGACGCCGATGCGGGGTTCTTATGCTCCTCCGACTGGACTTGAACCAGTAACCCTTCGATTAACAGTCGAATGCTCTGCCAATTGAGCTACGGAGGAATGAAGCGGTTATGACTTTAGCAAAGGTTCTACCGGAATGCGAAATCGACTCCGGATACCCCTGAGGGGTATAAAAATACCCCCGCTCCGAAAGCTCGGAACGGGGGTATTGTGCGCTCCTCCGACTGGACTTGAACCAGTAACCCTTCGATTAACAGTCGAATGCTCTGCCAATTGAGCTACGGAGGAATGAAGCGGTTACTAGCTTAACAGGGGCCCGCCGGAAAACGAAATCGAGGTTCTCACCCGTCCGATCGCAAGGATCGGCGCTCCATTTCCAACACCATCAACTCACGGTTCAGCCGCTGGAATTCTTCCGGATTGGCTCCCGCATCCAGGCGTTGCAGCTGGCCCATCTTGTCTGCCTTGATACGGGTGATCTGCAGCTCGAAGAGGCGGGCCAGGATATCGCGGCGGTACCGCTGCATGGCCTCCGGTGTACTGGCGGGCAAGGGTGTCACTGCCAACTCGGACACCAAGGGCCGCAAAGGCTCGGGAACTTCCTGGCGGACCTGCTCCACCCACGCCACCGGATCAGCCGAGTGGGCAAGTCCGGCAGCCCGCACGGCCGTGTGGACCGCCGCATACGCAGGGGTGGCGAAGTACGAGGCCTCGAAACGCTCCCAGGCGCCCCCGCCCAACACCCCCGGCTCCTGGAGGACAACTTCCAGTGCCTGGCGTTCCATACCCGCAATGGGGTCTCTGGGATCGGGCCGTTGGAAGACAGGACTGCCCGACGGCGGGGCTGCAGCGGCCGATTGCCCGCCCGGACCGGCCGGAGCTGACGCATTGCCACCGGATGCGGCACGCTTGGCGGCCGCCCCAACGTAGCTGCTGACTTCCTCGATAGGCATACCCAGCCAGCCGGCCAGGTTGCGCGTGTAGCCGGGCCTCGTGGCGGAGTCCCTGATTTGCGCCACCACGGGGGCGGCCTCGCGCAGTGCCGCCACACGGCCTTCCACCGTGTCCAGGTTGTGCCGGCGAAGCGTGGCCCGGATGGCGAACTCAAAGAGGGGCTTGCGGGTACCGATGAGGTCGCGCACCGCGGCGTCGCCCTTGAGCTGGCGAAGATCGCAAGGATCCGCGCCGGAGGGCTCCACGGCGACGTACGTCTGGGCAGTGAAGCGCTGGTCTTCCTCGAAGGCCCTCAGGGCGGCTTTCTGTCCTGCGGCGTCGCCGTCGAAGGTGAAGATGACCTCACCGCCGCTGCCGTCGTCCGAAAGCAGCCGCCGGGCCACCTTGATGTGTTCGGTGCCGAACGCAGTACCGCAGGTGGCCACCGCCGTCGTGACTCCTGCCAGATGGCAGGCCATGACGTCCGTGTACCCTTCCACCACCACCAGTTGCCGTTCCTTGGCGATGTTCCGCTTGGCGATGTCGATCCCGTAGAGGACCTGTGACTTTTTGTAGAGCGTGGTCTCCGGAGTGTTCAGGTACTTGGGGCCTTGATCGTCCTCGTAGAGCTTGCGGGCGCCGAATCCGATCGTGTCCCCGGCGATGTCGCGGATGGGCCAGATGAGCCTCCCCCGGAAGCGGTCATAGATGCCCCGGTTTCCTTCGGAGAACATCCCGGTGAGTTTCAATTCAGCATCCGTGAACCCGCGCCCGCGGAGGTGCTTGAGCAACGAGTCCCAGCCTTGGGGGGCATAGCCCACGCCAAAATGCTCGGCAGCGGCGCGGTCGAAGCCGCGTCCATCGAGGAAGTTGCGCCCTTCGGCCGCGCCGGGGGTCAGCAGCTGGGCGCGGAAGAACTCGTCGGCGATCTTGTGGGCGTCCAGCAGGCGCTGGCGCTTTCCCACTTCCTCGCGGCTGGGCCCGGTGCCGCCGTCCTCGTAACGCAGCTCGTAGCCGATCCTGGCGGCCAGCTTCTCAACAGCTTCGTGGAAGGAGCTGTGGTCCATCTTCTGGACGAAGGAGATGGCATCCCCGTCCTCCCCGCAGCCGAAGCAGTGGTACCTGCCCACTTGCGGGCGAACAGTGAAGGAGGGCGAGCGTTCGTCGTGGAAGGGGCACAAGCCCTTGAAACTGCCCAGCCCGGCGCCCTTGAGGGTGACGTAACCGTCAACGACTTCCTTGATATCCGTGCGCTGGCGTACTTCGTCGATATCTTCACGTTTGATCAGGCCAGCCACGTCACCATCCTAGTCGCTTGCCCCCAATGACCCCGCCGTTAACGTCAGCGGCTCCGGAGTTACCAGAGGGACGGAAGACTGCCCACGAGGCGTTCGTACACGGCCAGCGCGGAGACATCCGTCAGCGAAGCGACCTGGTCGATCACTACGCGCAACCGGGCACCGTCGTCGGCGGCGTCACGCCAGTCCGCGGCGAACATTGGCTCCAGATGGCGGTCGCCGGAGGCGTTCAAAACACCCACGAGCGCGTGCAGCACTTCGCGCTGGCGTTCGTAAACGGGCTGGCGGTGGTCGGTGGAGATGACAAACGTGGTGGCCAGACCCTTGAGCACCGCGATTTCGGTAACGGTGTCCTCAGGAACCATGAGCTCTGCGTCATAGCGGGTCAGGTTGGCCGGGCCAAAGTGCGCCCGCGTGGTTTCCATGGCGCTTTGGCAGAACCGGCCGATCAACTGGCTGGTCATATCCTTCAGGGCAGCCATCGATTTACGGCTGCCATCCGCCTCGCGGACCCAGACCTTGGTGGCTTCCAGCCGGGCCAGGGCGGCATCGATTTCGGCGGGGTCGTTGTGGGGCAGGTACCACTGTTTGGTGTAACCCACCACGCGCGCCCGATGGTCCGGGTTGTCCATCCATTTGAGCTGGAAATGACCCGCTACGATCGCATCCTCGACGTCGTGGACCGAGTAGGAAATGTCGTCCGCCAGGTCCATCACCTGGGCCTCGATGCAGGAGCGGTTCCCGGGGGCACCCTCGCGCAGCCATTCAAAGACCGGAAGATCGTCCTCGTAGGCGCCGAACTTGCTGGTGCGGTGGCCATGGATGACGGGAGCGTCGACCGCGGACCACGGGTATTTGGACGCAGCATCGAGACTGGCGCGGGTCAGGTTGAGCCCTGCCGGCCGTCCGTCCTCGGCGAGCACTTTGGGTTCGAGCCGGGTCAGCAGGCGCAGTGTTTGGGCGTTGCCTTCGAATCCACCAATGGTGTGCGCCACTTCATTCAGCGCGGACTCGCCGTTGTGGCCGAAGGGCGGGTGGCCGAGGTCGTGGCTCAGGCATGCTGTGTCCACCACGTCCGGATCGCAGCCAAGGGAACGTCCCAGTTCACGGCCCACCTGGGCCACTTCCAGGCTGTGGGTCAGCCTGGTCCGGACAAAGTCATCAGTGTCCGGGGCAACAACCTGTGTTTTTGCACCGAGCCTGCGCAGGGCCGAAGAGTGCAGGACCCTGGCGCGGTCCCGTTCAAAATCGGAGCGATAGTTGCTCTTGCGCGGCTCTTCAACCCACCGCGCGGAATCTGCCTCGGCGTAACCGGGGATGGCCAGCACAAAATCGTGGGCCGTCCCGTCGTGGCCAAGTATCGCTTCGGTTCCCATGGGTATCTGCCTCCTTCAAGCGCCGGGGTGTGGAGCTTCTTGAGTCAGTCTTACACGTGTGAGGCTAGCCGCCCGAAACGTCCAGCTCCGCAGCCGAGATATCCGCGCTCTGTTCAGCGTTCAGCTGACGGCTCACCAGCCAGTCTTTCGGCAAGGCCGGCTTCTTGGGCGAGCCGGCGCGGCCCCGGGGACCTTCTGAATCGACACCCGGGTAGGGCGAGTCCATGTCCAGTTCATCGAGGTATTCGCGCAGCACCTCGAGGGTGGGGACCGTAGCCAGTTTGGCGCGGAGCTCGCCGCCCACCACGTAGCCCTTGAAGTACCAGGCCATGTGCTTGCGGATTTCGCGAAGCGCCTTGTATTCGTCGTTGCCGAAGGTCTCCACCATGAGCTCGGCGTGCCGGTAAACCCCCTCAGCCACTTCCCGGAGTCCGGGGCGGTGCCGCTGGTCACTGCCTTCGAAAGCTGCCTGCAGGTCCCCGAACAACCACGGACGGCCCTGGCAACCGCGGCCAACCACGACGCCGTCCACACCCGTTTCCCGCACCATGCGGACCGCATCCTCAGCGGACCAGATGTCGCCGTTGCCCAGCACGGGGATATCCGGAAGCGCTTCGCGAAGACGTGCGATGGCGGACCAGTCGGCCTGCCCGGAGTAGAACTGGGCGGCCGTGCGTCCATGAAGGGCGACGGCGGCCACGCCTGCGTCGCGGGCGATGCGGCCCGCGTCGAGGTACGTCAGGTGGTCTTCGTCGATACCCTTGCGCATCTTGATGGTCAGCGGGATTCCGCCCTTGGACGCTTCCTTGACCGCCGTCTGCACGATGGACGTAAAGAGATCGATCTTCCACGGGAGCGCCGAGCCGCCACCGCGCCGGGTGACCTTGGGTACGGGGCAGCCGAAGTTCAGGTCGATGTGATCCGCACGGTCTTCTTCCACGAGCATTCGAACCGCGGCACCCACCGTCACCGGATCCACACCGTAGAGCTGCACGGAACGGACTTTCTCGTCCTCATCGTGGGAGATGATGCGCAACGATTCCGGCGTCCGTTCCACCAGGGCACGGGAAGTGACCATCTCGGCCACGTACATGCCGCCGCCGTATTCACGGCAGAGCCTGCGGAAGGCCGAGTTGGTGATGCCCGCCATGGGGGCAAGGATCACCGGGGTGTCCACGGTGATCCCGCCGAGCTTCAAGGGCGGGAGCTCGAGCTTTGGTGCGGGGGGCGTTGCTACTACAGTCACCTATCCATTGTTGCAAAGCGAGGCAAATCGGCCGGAATCCCGCCACATAGTTGGGCAATACACCGTGTTGGCCAGTCTCCGCGCAGTCCAGCGGGCGGAGCAAAGACCGGCACGATCACGCGCTACTTTGTTTCGTCCCGGCCATGCCGCTCCGCTTCCCGCTGGGCGCGGCGGCTCCCTGGACGCGCCGGACGGCCGGAAGCGCCTTGGCCCGTACCGGCGTCGTGCGTTTCCTGCGTCTTTTGCTTGTCGTGGGGGGCCGAACCCACGACGGCGGCGGCTGCTGCCAGCGCACCGGTATCGTTCAGCTCGTCGGCAGTCACTGACGGCCCACCAGCGGTGGCGAGGCGCTTCATACCGGTGGCCTTGACCACCAGGACAGCGATCAGTGTGGTGACGGGGATCGCGAGGACCAGGCCGATGGATCCCACCAGGGTCCGGATGACTTCCTCGGACAGCTCGGCGCTGGTCAGGGCTTCGGCCAGCGGGCGGTCGTACAGCATCACGATGATGAGGATCGGCAGGGCGGCGCCCGCATAGGCAAAAGCGATGGTGTACACCGTGGAGGCGATATGGTCCCGACCGATCCTCATGGCCGAGGTGAACAGTTTCCGGGCCGTGGTGTTGGGCGCCAGTTCATACAATTCCCACACGGCAGATGACTGGGTGATGGTGACGTCGTTGAGCACGCCAAGGCCGGAAATGATGAGGCCGCAGAGGATGATCCCGGAGATGGAGATCTGGGGTGACATGTTCACCAAGGTGGAGGCATCGTGGTTTCCCACACCCGCCAGGTTGGCGGCGTCCGTAGCCCAGGCCGCCAACAGCGCGGTAATGCTGAGCCCAAAAATGGTGCCCAGCAATGCCGTGGATGTTCGCGCCGAGAATCCGTGCGCGAAGTACAGGACCCCGATCATGATCACCGTGGACCCCACCAACGCCAAAAGCAGCGGTGGCTTGCCTTCCACCAAACCCGGCAGGATGAAGCTCACCAGGACGAAATAGGCGCCCACCAAGCCAAGCAGCGCCCGGAAACCACGCCAGCGTGCCACAGCTATGACCACCGCTGCGTACAAGACGGCCAGGAGGGCGATGGGAATGCTGCGGACGAAGTCGACGAAGACGAAGGCCGGAGCGCCGCTGCCCGCGTTGGCGCCTTGGACTGCTGAAAGGTTCAGGTACCTGATGGAATCCCCCACGTCCACACCGTGGGACATTGCCACATCAGGGTTGATGACCACCTTGACCACGTCCCCGCCCTTGTCCGGCTCCGTGAAGGCGAAGGTGCACTGGGAACCGCCGGCCTGCCCACCCTGGTTGGAGTCGGGTTGGGCAGTGCTGGGCTGTCCGGTGTTGGGCTGTCCCGTGTCAGTTTGGCCGGTTTGCGTGCAGCTTTCCACCACGACGCTCTGGATCCGCCCGGTATCGAAGGTAACACCCGGGGCAGCCTGGTAGGGGCTCGAGAATGTGATTCCCTCCCGGCTTCCGGAAGGCCACATGACCATCATGGCCACGAGCGTCAGGACGCCCAGCGGAACCAGTATGGCCGCCAGAATCCAGTTGGCCCTCTTTCGCGAGGCAAGGGCCTGCGGTGTTGGCTCGGAACTTTCAGAATGTCCGTGGGAGTGACCGTGGCCCATCAGCAGCAAAACCTCATGCCCTTAACCCTACGCGGGACCAGGCCCACTGCAGAGTTCAGCCATAAAGCACGAGATCCCGTGCCGCCCGCAGAATGCAGGCAGCACGGGATCCAGTCGATCAACATTGGTCAGTCGCTGACGATCAACGTATCCGCGCCGCGTACATGGGCCTTGCCCGATCCCAGCAGTGGCTCCAGAACCGTCCGAAGGGCCGTCATGGATTCGTCCACTTCCAGCAGTACCGGGTGCTGGTAAGCGATGAGCGCCAAGAGATCACGTACCGCCGCGGCTGCGTCGTCGGCTGACAGCTGGGGGTCATGCCCCAGGAAGACATCCGATGGTTCGTCCGAGTTGCCCTGGGCGTAGCTGATGGCGAAGGCCTGGATTTTGCCCTTGCGGGTTGCTGGAACGCCTTGGCCAAAAGCACTGGCTTTGGGCGCGCGCAGCACGATCGCGCCATGGGCTCCGGTCAGGTCATGCAGGAACAACCGCTGCACTGTGGCGATGCTGAGCTCCCCGGGGCTGTCCCATTGGTGGACGTGCGAGTAGTACTTGCCCACAACGTCACTCAACTCAACCGAACCCGTCGCCAGGTCCTCCACTCGCTCGGACGCGGCTTCCTCGGAACCGTCACCGAACCGCGGCAAGGACAGGGGCTCCGGCTCCACCACCACCAGTTGCGACCGTTGGATGGGCGCAAGTCCCGCTGCCGCGGCGAACGCCGCACCGGCTGTGTCCGGCTCCACCTTGCTGCGCAGCTTGGAAACGCCCGACGGCGAGTTCCCGGCTTCGCGGCGAAGCATGGTCAGCAGGGTGGCGCCCACGCCTTCACGCCTGTGGTCCCTGGCAACCTCGATATACGCCCAGAGCCGTTCGGGGTGCAGGGATGCCTCGTGAACCACGCCGGCGGCCACAGGGATCCGTACCCCGTCCACCACGTCTTCGGCCACGATGCAGCGGCGCCAAGGGTGGTTGCTGGACGGCGCCAGGGCCGCACGGAACTGCTCAGCGGGAAGGGTCTCCGGGCCGCCCCAGATTTCCAGGAGGGCGAGGTCGTCGCCCTCCTTCCATTCGCGATACTCCAGAGCCATGGCTAGGCGCCGATCAGGCGTGCTGCAAGGTAGCCCTCAACCTTGTCCAGGGACACACGTTCCTGGCTCATGGTGTCGCGTTCACGGATGGTGACGGCCTGGTCTTCCAGGGTGTCGAAGTCCACGGTGATGCAGAACGGCGTACCGATTTCATCCTGGCGACGGTAGCGGCGGCCGATCGCACCGGCGTCGTCGAAGTCGATGTTCCAGTTCTTGCGCAGCTGGGCACCCAGCGCCTTGGCCTTCGGGGACAGGTCCTCGTTGCGGCTCAACGGCAGCACGGCAGCCTTGACCGGCGCAAGGCGCGGATCCAGCTTCAGGACGGTACGGACGTCGACGCCGCCCTTGGCATTGGGTGCCTCGTCCTCGGTGTAGGCATCGATCAGGAAGGCCATGAAGGAGCGGGTCAGGCCTGCCGCGGGCTCGATCACGTACGGGGTGTAGCGCTCGTTGGTGGCCTGGTTGAAGTAGCTCAGGTCCGTGCCGGATGCCTTGGCGTGCGTTGACAGGTCAAAATCGGTGCGGTTGGCGATGCCTTCGAGCTCGCCCCACTCGGAGCCCTGGAAACCGAAGCGGTATTCGATGTCCGTGGTGCCCTTGGAGTAGTGGCTGAGCTTCTCCAGCGGGTGTTCGAAGAAGCGGAGGTTGTCCTCGCGGATGCCAAGGTCCGTGTACCAGGACATGCGTTCCTTCATCCAGTACTGGTGCCACTCAACATCGGTGCCGGGCTCGACGAAGAATTCCATCTCCATCTGTTCGAATTCGCGCGTACGGAAAATGAAGTTGCCCGGCGTGATTTCGTTGCGGAAGGACTTGCCGATCTGGCCAATGCCGAACGGCGGTTTCTTCCGGGACGTGGTGAGCACGTTGTTGAAGTTCACGAAGATGCCCTGGGCGGTTTCCGGACGCAGGTAGTGCATGCCTTCCTCGCTGGCCACCGGGCCGAGGAAGGTCTTCAGGAGGCCGGAGAATTCCTGGGGTTCAGTCCATTGGCCGCGGGTACCGCAGTTGGCGCAGACGATGTCCGCCAGGCCGTTTTCTGCCGGACGGCCCTTCTTTTCCTCGTACTCTTCTTCGAGGTGGTCTGCGCGGTAGCGCTTATGGCAGGAAAGGCACTCCACCAGGGGGTCGGAGAAGACCTCCACGTGGCCGGATGCTTCCCATACCTGGCGGGGAAGGATGACGGATGAATCCAGGCCGACAACGTCCTCGCGGCCGCGGACCATGCTCTGCCACCACTGGCGCTTGATGTTTTCCTTCAGTTCAGCACCGAGGGGACCGTAATCCCAGGCGGAACGCGAGCCACCATAGATTTCACCGGCCTGGAAGACAAAGCCCCTCCGCTTGGAGAGGGAAATGACCTGGTCAAGGACGGATTTTGCTGCCATGGGTAACTCCATTTGTTCTACAGGGCCGCTGGGTGCGGTCCGCGGTGGTGGCCCCGGATCCCGGACGAGGTTGTCCGGCGGGGTGCTGGGGAAGGTATGGACAAGTACTCAAGATACTTGAATCTACCTGCCTTCTACCCTACCGGCCTTTGGCAGGGCCCCTCCGTGCAAAGGAGCCTTTGGGCCACGGCAGCGTGGCCACGATGATCGCGGCCAGCGTGAGAATCGTGCCCAGCACCGTGGGCAAGGCGACTACCGCACCGGGACTGGGGATCACGACGTCGAGCACCAACGACCCCACCAACTGGCCGGCGATCATGCCCAAGCCCGTGATCAGCACGCCCAGGCTGCGGACCAAGAGCGCTGCCAAACCGATGAACAGGCAGCCCATGGGACCGCCGAGGTAGTACCACCACTCGGAGGGAAGCGGGTTGCCGGGTCCGGCGACGGCCAGCTTGATAAGCCAGGCGATCCAGAGAATGGCCGACCCCGCAATGAAGTTGACCAAGGTGGCTGCGATGGGTGTTCCGTAGTGGACGGTGGCCGTTCCGTTCATGGCCTGCTGGAAGCTCATGAAGAATCCGGCCGCCAGCGGCAGGAGGACCGGCAGCACCAGCGAGGCAATGTCGGCGTCGCCGCCGAAGCGGGGTGAAACCGCCCAGGCGACGGCGGCTACGGTCAGGACACTGCCGATGACGCGGACGCCTGTGATGGAGCGTTTACCGCCCGGGCCAATGCCCATGCGGTCCACGAGCAGACCGCTGAGGGTCTGTCCCGTCACGGCGGCGACGGTAAACAGCGCTACACCCAACAGCGCGACCGTGAACGACTGGGCAAAAACGAACAGCGCACCGATGGCCCCGGCCATGACGTAGAAGCGCGGAAAACTTCGGTTCCGGACTGCAGGGATGATGCGTTGGAGGCCTGCCCTGCCCTTGGGCGTTGCCAGTGAAATGGCCGTTATCAGCAGAAGGCCAGTGGTGAAGCTCACCACAGCTGCGGCGATGCCGTCGTCGAGCGTGGCGCCGAGGGCCCCGTTGATCCTTCCCTGGAGCGGGATGACCAGCCCTGTTGCTACTGCGACAGGAAGGCCAACGGCGAGCGGGAGGACGGGACGGGGAGAAGGCTGCGGCACCGTCACCACACTACTTCAGGCATCATTGCTGTATGAGCACTCCGGAAATCGAAGACATCACCATCCGCGACGACATGATCCGCCTGGGCCAGCTGCTGAAGCTTGCCAACCTTGTGGAGGACGGAGTTGAGGCCGCTGAGCTCATCAAGAACGGCTTGGTCAAGGTCAACGGCGAGATCGACGACCGCCGCGGCCGCCAACTCCACGTTGGGGACACTGTGACGGTCAACGGCCAGACCGTGCGGATCGCCGCCGCCTGAAACAACGCCCCTTAGGGGGCGAGGACCTTGTGGGTAAGGAACTCCCCTACGTGCCCGATTTCCTGCTGGTTGATGCCGTGCCACATGCCCGTGTACAGGACCTTGGTCAGGTCCACGTGCTTGCGGACCCAGCCCATGGTGTAGTCGATCTTATCCGGCGCAATGACAGGATCCTGCTGGTCACGGCCCCAGAACATCGGCATCGATCCGTCCAGCTCGTCGTCCTTGAACGCGGCGTCGCCATCGGCGTCGATCACAAAGCCTGAAAGCCCGACGACGGCGGCAAAGTCCGCGGGACGGTAGCGGACCATGGTGGTCGCCATGGCCATACCCATGGAGAAGCCGAGCAGGGTGACCGAAGAGTGATTGGCCTTGACCGTGTCCAGCCACTCAAGGGCGTACTCGGCCGCCAGTTTCACGGCATCCAAGGAGTAGTCGATGGAGGCCGTGAGCGGGAACCACGTGAAGCCAGGTCCCATGGGCATCGGAGCCCGGAGGGCCGCCACCACAAATCCGTCAGGGAGCAGTCCGGCCAGGCTGAAGAGATCGTCCTCGTTGGAGCCGTAGCCATGCAGCAGGACCAGGAGGGGTTTGCCGGCACGCTCAGCTTCTTCGTGGGACCACAGGACAACGGGCGCGGGGAAGGCGGGGGCTTCAGTCATGGATCCATTCTTGCAGTTACCCGCCAGTAACAACCTACGGTGGCGTAGGTTTGCCGTCAGGGGGCAGGATATGAACGTGAGTGAGAACAACCATTTGTTGAAACCCGACGATCCTGTTCAGAGACACCCGTGGAGCCGTTACGTGGCACTGGGTGACTCGTTCACCGAAGGGATCGGCGATCCCGAGCCGATGAACCCCGGCGGCCACCGCGGCTGGGCGGACCGGGTTGCCGAGGAACTGGGCCGTGGCCAGGACGACTTCGCCTACGCCAACCTCGCCATCCGGGGCCGGCTGCTCCAGCAGATCATCGATGAACAAGTGGGGCCCTGCCTCGAGCTGCAGCCTGACCTCGTGTCCATTTCAGCCGGCGGCAACGACCTCATCCGGCCCGGCGGCGACCCCGACCTGCTGGCCGAAAAACTCGATGCCGCGGTTGGCGAGCTGGGTTCCGGCGGCGCCACCGTGGTGCTTTTCAACGGCCCCGACACCGCCGCCTCGGTGCTGGGGCGCATCCGTGGAAAAGTGGCCATCTACAACGAGAACCTCAGGACAGTGGCTGCACGCCACGACGCCGTGATAGCGGACATGTGGTCTTTGCGGCAGCTGGCAGATCACCAAATGTGGGATGCAGACCGCCTGCACTTCTCGCCCCTGGGACACCACACCATCGCCATGATGGTCCTGGACTCCCTCAACGTCCAGCACACCCTTGAACCACTGATGCCCAAGCCGCTGCCTCCGCGGACCTGGCGTGAGGCCCGCTCCTCGGATCTCGTCTGGGCGCGCGAGTACTTTGTCCCGTGGGTTATCCGAAGGCTCCGGCACCAGTCCTCCGGTGACGGCATCACGCCAAAGCGTCCGACGCCGGGTCCTGTCTTCGGCCCCAGCGGCACCTTGCTGCCGCGGAGCTAGGGCGACGTTCAGGTGATGGTGCCAGCAGGGTTTCATGGGGCCGGACTTTCGGGTGGCCACAGTGGCGGATAAGGCGGACCTCTTCGCGGAGAGGGTCCGGCGCCTGCGACTGCGACGGCAGCAACTGCGGGCTCCTTTGTCCGGGACCGCCGGAGACGTGGTCCGCAACCTGTTGGCAGTCCAGTCCCAGGAATTTCCGTATGCGCGGTGGACCCTTGCACAAAGGACATCCGCTTCCACATCCTCCGATGTGGAACAAGCCGTTGCCGATGGAACCATCCTGCGGACGCACATCCTGCGGCCCACGTGGCATTTTGTGCACCGGGACGACCTCGGCTGGCTGATGGGACTCTCCGCGGACCGGCTGCATCAGGGAAACAAAGGCATGTACCGCCAAACAGGGGTGGATGAAAAAACGTCCGCACTCAGTGGCCGGATCCTGGCCTCAGCAGTCGCCGACGGGGCCCACAAGACGCGCGAAGAGCTGGCTGAAGTCCTGGGACAGGCCGGCTTACCCAGCAAGGGCCTGGGGTTTATCTACCACCTCATGCACGCCGAGGTCAGTCGCATCCTCGTGAGCGGTTCCCCCGTGCGCTCGTCCGGGGGCGCCCTGAAACAGACGTATGCCCTCTTCGAGGAGCGTGTGCCGGGTTTCGTCCGTACGCCGTTGACCGGGGAGGACCGTGAAGAGGCCCTGGGCACGCTGGTTCTCCGATACTTCGGCAGCCGCGGACCCGCCACCATCAAGGACTGCGCCGCGTGGTCCGGGCTGACCATGAAGGACGTAAAGCTGGGCATCCACGTGGCTGGCAAGCTATCGCCGGGCGCCCTGGCATCACTCGCCATGGACGGCCTGGAGTTTTACCTGGCCCCGGAAGATGCCGTCGAGCTCACCAACCCCGGGGGCCCTTCGCGTCTGCCTGACGCAGGACTCCCCCGCATCGACCTCATCCAGTGCTACGACGAATACGTCATGGGCTATTCGCAGTCCCGGCACTATCTGGGTGGGACAGCACCGTACTTCCCCGAAGACAACGGGCCCATGCACGTGGTCCTGATGGATGGCAGGTTGGCCGGATGGTGGCGCCATGGGTTCTCCGGCGGAGCCTGCCACCTGGATGTCCGCATGAACCGGCCCACAAGCCCTCCCGAACAGATGGCCCTCGACGCCGAAGTGGAACGCTATGGGCAGTTCCTGGGCATGGAGGCCCGCCTCCTCTGAAGTCCTCGCTGCAGGCGCCGGAGTTCACGCCGTGCGACCGGGCTAAGCTGGGATACGACCTAGGAGGCCTGCACTGTGAACAATCTGATCTTCTGGATCATCGTCTGCTCGTGGCTGATTCCGCTCGGAATCCGCATGTACAACCGATCCCGCGCGCGCCGGATCCAGAACGGAACCTTCCGCAGCCCCGGTTATCCCCCGCAGCAGAACCTGCCCGGCCCCGGTTACCCTGCACAGAATTACCCGCCGCAGAACTACCCCGGCTATCCGTCTGAACCGACCGTCATCCGCCCTGTGGATGACGCGCCGCAGCCCGGGCCGCCGTCGAACACTTCCTCCCCCACGCCTTTCCCGGCCACCAACGGATCGGAGCCGCAAGGCTACCGCGCCCGCAAGCTGGCAGAGCTGGACGCAAAGTTCAGCAACGGGGAGATCGCCATGGAGGACTACATGAAGCAGCGCGGCGACATCATGAACGGCTAGCCTGGCGGCCAACCCGGCGTCCTGCAGCCGCTACTCAACTGTCCGGCAACGGCCACTCAACTTAGGCGAAGAAGGCTCCGCGGAGCTGTGCTGAGAGCTGGCCGATTTCCGTCAGGAACCCGTCGTGGCCGATCGGCGCCTCAATGATATGAACCGGAACATCACCCGGCAAGGCTGCCGCCAATTCCCGGGATTGCGCCGGGAAATACAACCTGTCGCTGTCCACCGCCGCAACGAAGAACTCCGCAGTGGTACGCGACAATGCTGCCTCCAGCGATCCACGGCCGCGTGCGACGTCGTGGGACATCAGGGCTTCGGTGAGGGCGATGTAGCTGTTGGCGTCAAATCGTCGGACAAGCTTTGTTCCCTGGTGGTCCAGGTAGCTCTCGACCTGATAGCGGCCGCGCTCCCCCAGGACCGCAGCGGCAAGAGGTGTCTCCAGGTGCTGGGCTTCACGGCCAAAGCGGAAGTCCAACTCCACTGCGGAGCGGTAGGTGATGTGGGCGATGCGCCGGGCCAAGGCGAGCCCGTGTTCAGGGGCAGTGCCACCGTAGTAGTCGCCGTTGTTGAAATTCGGGTCCTGACGGATGGCCAGGGTTTGGGCCTGCGCAAAGGCGATCTGCTCGGCCGTGCTGTAGGCACCCACGGATATCACGGCACAGCGTTTCACCCGCTCTGGGAAGGTCACTGCCCACTCCAACGCACGGGCGCCACCCATGGAACCGCCCAGCACGGCATGCCAGGCCTCGATTCCCAGGGCTTCGGCCAGGCGCGCCTCCGCCTCGGTGCTGTCGCGCAGGGTGACCAAGGGGAACCGGGAGCCCCAAGGACGGCCGTCCGGCGCCTCCGAGGACGGTCCAGTGCTGCCGTAGCAGCCACCCACGATGTTGATGGAGATGACAAAGAACCTGGTGGTGTCGATGGTGGCACCGGGGCCTACCAACTGCTCCCACCATCCTTCTTCGTCCGTAGCTCCCCGGGCTACGTGTGTGCTGCCCGTGAGGGCATGCTGGATGAGCACGGCATTGGAGGCATCGGCGTTCAGCTGCCCCCAGGTCTCATAAGCGAGGACGACGTCGGGAAGGAATCCACCGGCTTCAAGGTCCAGCGGCCCAATGGCGGCGTACTTGACGGTTCCGTCTTCTTCTCCGGATTTTGGAAGGGCTGCAGCAGTGATGGTCATTCCTTTGACACCTTAAACTCGCGCTTGCCCGTCGCCTTGGGTGCGAACAGGCCAGGTCTTCACCCGGGGCACCCCACCGCGGAGGAGGGTTGCCGGCCAGCAAGCCGGGGCTACGCGCTGGCACTCATGACCTATACGAAGAGTCTAGGAAATACAGGGCGGGTATGGCGAAGAATGTGACATCAGTGTGACGCTTTAGGGCGTTTTCGTTCACGAAGCAGCACTCCGGAACGCCGCCCGGCGAATAATCGTCGGTCCGGGCGGCCTCCCAGGAAGGTGGCGGGCGTGGTCGCGCCGTATCGTCCAGGTCCGGAATCAGGCTCCCTTGGCGGCCCGGAATCCGGCTTCGAGGTCGGCGATGATGTCATCCACGTGCTCAATTCCCACGGACAAGCGAACCAGGCCGGGGTTAACACCGGCCGCCAGCTGCTGTTCAATTGTCAGCTGGCTGTGCGTAGTGGACGCCGGGTGAATGACCAGCGAGCGGACATCGCCGATGTTGGCCACATGCGAGTGCAGTTCCAGTCCGTCCACGAAGCGCTTGCCCGCTTCAACGCCACCTTTGATGTTGAACGCAACAATGGCGCCGGTGCCTTGCGGACCATACTTCCGGCCACGGTCGTACCACGGACTGGACGGCAGACCCGCGTAGGCAACCGATTCGACGTCGTCGTGGGCTTCCAGCCACTCGGCCACTTTGGTGGCGTTGGCTACGTGACGCTCGACGCGCAGGCTCAGCGTCTCCAGCCCCTGGGCAATCAGGAAAGCGTTGAACGGGGACACAGCGGAACCGAGGTCGCGGAGAAGCTGGACGCGTGCCTTCAGGACGTAGGAGAGGTTGGCGCCGAGCGCCCCATCCTTGCCAAGATCCCGGGCGTAGACCAAACCGTTGTAGCTGGGGTCCGGGGTGTTGAAACCCGGGAAGCGCTCCGGGTCCTTGCCGAAGTCGAAGTTGCCTGAGTCCACGATCACGCCGGCGATGGCGGAACCGTGGCCACCGAGGTACTTGGTGGCGGAGTGGACCACGATATCGGCGCCCCACTCGATGGGACGGATGAGGTAGGGAGTGGACAGTGTGTTGTCGACGATGAGTGGCACACCGGCCTCGTGGGCGGTGCGGGCGACGCCCTCGATGTCCAGTACGTCCTGGCGCGGGTTGGAAACAACCTCGCCGAAGAACAGTTTGGTGTTCGGCTGGACGGCATCACGCCACTGCTCCAGGTTGTCCGGGTCCTCCACGAAGGTCACCGAGATGCCGAACTTCTTCAGGGTGTGCGCCAGCAGGTTGTACGTACCGCCATACAGGCTGGGGCTGGCCACGATGTGGTCGCCGGCCTCCGCGATGTTGAGGATGGCGAAGGTCTCCGCAGCCTGGCCGGAGCTCAGCAGGAGGGCGCCCAAGCCGCCTTCGAGGCTCGCGATCCGCTGCTCCACGGCATCCTGCGTCGGGTTGCCGATCCGCGTGTAGATGGGCGCGAGCTCGGCCAGGGCAAACCGGTTGGCTGCGCTCTCGGCGCTGGGGAACACAAAGGACGTGGTCTGGTAGATCGGCAGTGCCCGTGCTCCCGTGGCAGAGTCAGGCTCCTGGCCTGCGTGGATCTGGCGGGTTTCGAAAGACCATCCTTGGGACATGGAGTTCTCCTGTTCGTGGCGCATGGGTTCTGTGGAAACGTGCTGCATGTGAGCTGGGGCCAGTCTAGGAAGTGTCCGGAGCCTTGGACAGCTTTGTGACGCCGGTGGAATCTTTCGGTCTTTCAGCGTCGCCGCATGACGCGGTACGGCACCGGTTATGCACATCCCACCTTAGTTAGGCTTGACTTAGCTGAGACCCCGATCACAAAGTGCCAAGATGAAGCCATGCGCATGGATCACGTCTCTTACGCCTGTGAACGAGATGGCCTTCTGGCCACTACCGAACGAATTTCCGCGGCACTGGGAGTGGACGCTGTCCGGGGCGGAGTGCACCCGCGCTTCGGTACCCGGAACATGATCATTCCCCTTGCGGATAACAAGTACCTGGAAGTGGTGGAGGTCCTGGACCACCCCGCTTCCGACAAAGCACCCTTTGGCCAGGCAGTTCGTGCCCGCTCGGCCGCCGGTGGTGGCTGGATGGGCTGGTGCGTCGCTGTTGATGACCTGGCACCGTTTGAGGACCGCCTTGGCCGCTCCGCTGTTCCGGGCAACCGCAAGTTCCCTGACGGCCGCGAACTGGTGTGGCAGCAGATCGGCATCCTGGGGCTGATCGCAGATCCCCAGGTCCCGTACCTGCTCAAGTGGGAGGGCGACCCGTCACTGCACCCGTCCAGGATCTACGAAAGCGACGTCAAGATGTCCAGCCTCACCATTGCGGGCTCGGCGGAACGCGTCACTGAATGGCTCGGAGAACCGGTGGAAAAGCCGCTTGAGGACGTTGCTGTCCAGTGGATGGCACCGCACGGCACTCCGGGAATCATGTCAGTAACTTTCGAAACCGCCTCAGGAGCAGTCACCATCTGACCGCCCCGTCCATCCGGGCACGTCCCGGCACCGGTCATCCCTGTCCGGTAAAACTTCGGCCGCCATCAGCGGGTGCCAATGACGTCACCCACCGATGGCGGCCGGATATTTTTAAGCGTCCTACCCCAGGCCGATCGCTTTGCCGAACAGGCTGAAACCCACAAACGCCACGATGTCCAGCAATGCGTGGGCAATCACCAAGGGCATCACGCGTTTAGTCTTGGTATAGATCCACGCGAAGACCAAGCCCATGACCACGTTGCCGATAAACGGCCCGAAGCCCTGGTACAGGTGGTAACTCCCCCGCAGGACCGCGCTGACCACAATGGCCACGGGCATGCTCCAACCGAATTTGCCGAAACGGTCCATGAGGTACCCCACCACGATCACTTCTTCCACGACCGCATGCCGCATGGCAGAGAGGATGAGCACTGGCACGGTCCACCAGTAGGCGTCCAGGCCGCTGGGAACAATCGCCGTGGTGATGCCGAGGGCCCGGCCGGCGGCGTAGAGGCCCAGAGACGGAATTCCGATCACGGCAGCAAGGCCCACACCGTGGAGCAGGTCCTTGCCCGGCCGGGCGAAGTTGAAGCCGAGCCGGGCGAACGCCGAGCCGTTGTCGCCGTCGCGGTTTGCCTGGATATGCGCGGAGAGGAAGTAGAACACCAGAGCCACAGGCACCAGGGCGAAGATGATGTCCAACAGTTGGTAGGTAAGGTCAAAGTACTCGCGGGTGCTTTGGGACCGGTTCAGGGTTGAGGTGGCGTCGGCCAAGGGAGCCCGCGTCATCTTGTCCAGAAGTTGCACCACGGAATAGACGGCCGACTGGCCCAGGGACAGGCCCAGCACAATCAGTACTTCGGCGCGCAGCCGTCGGCGGGAAGCAAGGAACATGTACCCACCCTATGCTTGGTGGGATGGGTGCCCCAGCAAGAATTTTCATGATCCGGCATGGCCAGTCCGCCGCAAACGCCGACACGTCCATCTACAACCGTGTGCCGGACTACCGGATCCCCCTCACGGGACTCGGTGTGGAGCAAGCCCGCATTGCCGGTGAAGACCTTCGCCGCAGGCTCGACGGGCAACAGGTCTGCGTCTACGTCTCACCGTATTTGAGGGCCTACCAGACCTTGGAGGCGTTGAATCTGGGCTCGTTGATAGAACGCGTCATTGAGGAACCCAGGCTTCGTGAGCAGGACTGGGCCAACTTCCAGATTGCCGGGGAGATCGAGGATCAAAAGGAGCTCCGCAATCTCTACGGCCACTTCTTCTACCGGTTCCGCGAGGGCGAATCGGGTTCCGATGTGTACGACCGCGTGTCGTCCTTCATGGAGACGCTCTACCGCCATTGGCAAAAGCCCACCTACGCGCCGAACGCTCTCCTGGTGACGCACGGACTGACCATGCGCCTGTTCTGCATGCGCTGGTTCCATTGGACGGTTGAATACTTCGAATCCCTCAACAACCCGGATAACGCTGAGTTGCGCACACTGGTCAGGAACGACGACGGCCAGTACAGCCTCGATTCACCGTTCAGCCAGTGGGTGCCCAGGGATGTTGACGATTCGGTGCTGCACGCACCCAGAATGCGGTTTTAGGCAACGCACCCGGCTTGCCGGTGGCTAGCCGGCTGATGCGACGATGACTTCCGTGCCCTTGGCTTCGAAGGCAGCCTTGTCCTCTGCGCTGATTCCGGCATCGGTGATGAGGTGCCTGAAGTCGTAGCCCGCCATGGCTGCGAAGGAGCGGCGGCCCACTTTGGAGGAGTCAGCTACCACGTAGGACTCCGTGGCGCGCCGTGCCATCACAGTGTTGACCATGGCCTCGCCCTCGTCGGTGATGGTAGGACCGAGGTCCGGGTCCACGCCATTGACGCCGATGAACGCAATGTCCAAAGCAACTTTCTGCATGATGACATCCGTGTAGGGACCCACGAGCTCGTAGGAGCGCGGATTCAGGATGCCACCGGTGACCATGATCTTGATGTTGGGCCGGACCGCCAGTTGCGAGGCAATGTTGATGGCGTTGGTCACCACCGTCAGCGTGGGCCTGTTGGACGGGGCGTTGAGGTCCTCGCGGGTGGAGAGCAACTGGGCCAGAGCGGTGTTGGTGGTGCCGCCGCTGAGGCCTATCACAGCACCGGGGCGGATCAGCGCGGACGCAGCCTGGGCAATATCCTGCTTGGCTTGGGCGTGGTCGTCACGGTTGTAGCGGCCCGGGAGGTCATAAGCCACCGATCCGGTGGTGGCCCCACCCCGGGTCCGGCTGAGCAACCTCTGCTTGGCGAGGCTGTCCAGGTCTCGACGGGCCGTGGCCGGTGACACGCCCAGGCGCGTCACGATGTCCTCGACTTCCACATGGCCGGACTCGGCCAGGAGATCGAGGATGGCAGTCAGCCGATCGGTGCGCGTCATGACGAGCCTTTCGCGGGTTCGGAGCTATTTCGCTTTGGCGAACAGCGTCAGCATACGTGCGGACTCCAGCACAAGGGCATCCCGGCCGGCCTTGAGGTACTTCCGGGAATCCACCACGGCAGGGTTGGCATCGAGGTACTCACGGACGGCGCGGGTAAAGAACCCGTTCAAATGTGTGGATACGTTGATTTTAGTCATACCCGCGCCGATAGCGGCTACGAGCATCTCATCTGTGACGCCTGAGGAGCCGTGAAGGACCAACGGTTTTCCGACCGCGGACTTCAGGCGGGTGATCAGGTGGAGGTCCAGTGAAGCGCTTCGTTCGGTCATGGCGTGGGAGGAACCAACGGCCACGGCGAGCGCGTCCACACCGGTGGCCTCAACGAAATCCTGGGCCTCGGCGGGGTCGGTCCGGACGCCCGGGGCATGGGCACCGTCTTTGCCTCCCACTTTCCCGAGCTCGGCCTCCACGTAGACACCGCGCTGGTGGGCGTAGGCGGCGACACGTTGGGTGACTTCGACGTTCCACTCGTACGGCAAATGCGCGCCGTCGTACATGACGGAGCCGAATCCCAGGTCGACCGCAGCCAGAGCGAGGTCCTCGGACTCCGCATGGTCCAGGTGCAGGGCCACCGGGACGGCGGCGGAGCGGGCGATCGCCAGGGCGGCTGACGCAATCGGTTCGAGCCCGCCGTGGTACTTGGCGCAGTTTTCGGAGATCTGCAGGATCAACGGAACACCTGCCGCTTCGGCGCCGGCCACCAGGCCCTCGGCTGTTTCGATGTGGATGATGTTGAACGCGCCTTGGCCTGTGCCGGAAGCCGCGGCCCTGTCCATGAGTTCCCGTGTGTTGACCAGGGTCACCGGGTCTCCTTCCATGTCACGATCAGTTGGTCTTGAAGTTCCTGGTACCGCGGTGAAATTTCGCCGGCGGCCGGCATGAGCACGGCAGCGGCGGACCACGCGGTGGCCCGGCGGAGTATTTCGCGTGGTTCCGTGATGCCTTCGGCGAGTGCGACGGCGGCAGCCGCCACACCGGCGTCGCCCGCCCCTGTGGGGTTGCCGCTCAGCGCTTCAGGCAGGCGCGCGCTCCAGTAGCCACCGGGAGCGGCGTGATCAAAGGCGAGCATGCCGTCCGCGCCGGCACTGACGAGTACCGTCCGGGCGCCCATGTCGATCAGGGCGAGCGCGGCTGCTTCAAGGCTGGACTCCCCGGTCGCTTCGGCCAACTCGTGGTGATTCGGTTTGAGGATGTCCGCACCCGCTTTGGCTGCGGCGATGATTCCGGGGCCGGAGGTATCGATGATGGCCGGAATGCCGGCATCGTGGGCCAGGCGCACCAGTTCCGGGTAGAAATCTCCTGGAGCACCCGGCGGCAGGCTTCCCGAACCGACCAGGACGGAGGCCGGCAGGTTTCGGTTTCCGCTGACGGCCTCAACCACCGCAATCCTGAGTGAGCGCCAGTCGTCCGGCAGGAGCGCCTGGCCTTCCTCGTTGAAGATGGACGTTTCGCCGGCGACCGTGTCGACCAGGGCGATGCTGCGGCGGGTCTCGGCAGCGACTCCTACCAGGGTGTGGGGAACGCCGCTGGTCCAGAGCTCAGCTGCAAGTGTCTGCCCGGCGGCGCCGCCGGTGGGTGCGATGGCCAGGACAGGGTAGCCCAGCTGGTGTGTCACACGGGCAACGTTGATGCCCTTGCCGCCGGCCCGGCTCAGAGGGGTGGGCACACGGTGGCTGGCGCCCTCGGTGATTCCCTGCACGGTATAGGTCATGTCGATGGCCGGATTGGCGGTGACGGTGATGATGCGGTTCACGTTGGCTCGCTTCATTGTGCTGCTCCCAGGAGTGCCCGCGCATTCAGGGCTGCACCCAGCAGGCCGGCGTCTTGCCCCAGTTCGGCCCGGATCAGCTGTGGGCGTCGTTGGAAGTCAAGGATGCCGTCCACCTTGGTCCGGAGGGGTTCCAGCAGGTCGTCACCGGCTTCAGCCAGGCCACCGCCGATTACCACCGCTTCGGTTCCCACGATGTTGACGCACTGGCAGATGGTGAAGGCGAGGGCATCCACGGCATCGGCCCAGATGCGCGCGGCCAGTTCATCGCCATCTCCGGCCCTGAGCAGGACTCCGCGGGCACCGTTCACCCTGTTCCCGGACGCCTTGTAGTAACGCTTGGCGATGGCACCGGCCGAACCGACTGCTTCCAGGATGGTGGAACCCGGGGAGCCAGGTCCGGCGTCGGGGTCCGGGACCTGGGCATGGCCAAGCTCACCGGCGAAGCCGCCAGCGGTGACCGCCTTGCCACCGGAGAAAACGGCTGCGGCGATGCCGGTCCCCACCACCATCACCACAACGTCCTTGAACTCTTTGGAACCACCAAAGGTGTGTTCCACAGCGGCAGCGGACCGGACATCATGATCAAACGCCACCGGAATCCCCAGGCGCTTTTCGGCTTCGGCCGTGAAAGGGAAATTACGCCAGCCGAGATTGGCAGAGTAGACACCGATGCCGGCCACTGAGTCCACGATGCCCGGGACGATGATGCCGGCCGCTTTGGCGGGGACGTCCGGGAATTCGGCAGCCAACTCGGTTTTGAGTTGGGCCAGCCTGTCCAGGACCGCCTCGCCGGGACGGGCAGGATCCAATGGTGTAGGAACCCGGCGCATGCCCAGGACTGTCCCCCGGGCATCCACCAAGCCGGCCTTGATGTCAGTCCCGCCAACATCGAAGGAGAGGACCGGTGATTCTGCGGCTCCGAGAACCATGACCGAAGCCTAGGCGGAGGCGTCGAGAATGACGGAGCGCGTCAGGTTGCGGGGCAGATCCGGATTCAGGCCACGGACGCGCGCACGCTCCAAGGTGACCTTGTGAACCCTGGCCAGCTCAGCCAACGGGTGCTTGTCGGTGTGGATGTAGAGGGCGCCGGTAACGGCCATGTCGCCGTCCAGCCCTTCAGGCTGGGCACCGAACAGCCAAGTGACGCGGCCCGGAGCTGCGATGGAGATGGGACCGTGCCGGTACTCCATGGCGGGGTAGGACTCTGTCCAGCCCTGTACTGCCTCCCGCATTTTCAGGCCTGCCTCGTGGGCCAGTCCAACCGTCCATCCAGTGCCGAGGAAGGTGAACTGCTCGGCGTCCAGGAGTTCCTGCGGGACCGGCGCGCTCACGGCGTCGCGGGCATCATCGATGGCCTGCTGCACATCGATGTCAAGGCTGGTCAGCAGGTACACCAGCGCTGTGGTGGCAAAACGGGTCTGAACTACCGAACGCTCGTCGGCGTACTGCAGTCCGATCACGGCATCTGCCAGTTCGATGATCGGGGAGGTGGTGTCACCGATGATTGCCACGGTGGGGACGATCCCCTGAAGCTCGGCCAGGATCTCGAGTACCTCAGTGGTGGTGCCTGACCGCGTAATGGCCACAACGGCGTCGTACTGGCGATCGGCGCTGTTGCTGTTAAGGAAAGCTTCGGACGCGGCGAAGGCATCGGTGACGCCCTTCCCGGCGGATTCGCGGGCGGCCGCGTAGCTCTGCGCCATGAACCAGGAGGTCCCGCACCCAATCACGGCGATGCGCTTTCCGTCGGCCGGAAGCACGTCCTCGGCACGGGCTTGCTCAACAGCCCGCTGCCATACGTCGGGCTGGGAAACCAGCTCTTCCTCCATGAAGGCGCCCAGTGTGTTCTCGCTCATCGTGTGTTCCGCTCCCGCTCAGCTTAATGACGTTTTCTGATCTATAGAAACACTAAACGATCATTTTCGATCTCACAAGGATCATTCGCGGGGGAACTCCGCTCATCAAGTGCGCACGGCCGGAATGTACGCCGGACCGCGGAAAGCGTGTGCCGGGATGTGCTTTTAAGTTAACTAGCTGTTAACTCTTGTCAACTTCTGTCCCGTGGAGCAGTCTTAGACAGTCCGCAAGAACATGATCGTTATTCGCACGGAAAAATCAAGAAGGAGCATAATGCCCCGCTTGTCATCCACCAGACGCCTCGCATCGCTGAGTTTGGCCTGCGTCGTCGCCTCATCCTCGCTCGGCCTCATGGCACTTCAGCCTGCCACCGCAGCCCCTTACTCCCCTTTCGCCCCAATCGTCCCGCAAGCAGACATCGCCGATGCTACCGATGCTGCCGTCATCACCTCCGGCCAACTGGGAGTGGAGGTCTCCACCACCTTCCCGCAGGTCCTCGGCTACGTCGATGCCGCCACCAGGGCGCGCTTGGACGGCACCGTCACCCGGCTCAGCACCATCATGCTCAATGGCGTGGAATACACGGTGACCGGTTCCTCCACCGGCTCCGGAGACGACGCCCGCGAGTACGTGCTGACCGTCCCGGAATTCGGCAATACCCTTATCAAGGCCCGGCTCTCGGTCAAGAAGAACGTGGTCTCCTTCAATGTCACAGAGATCAGGGACTCCGCTGATCATCAGGTCAAGACCTTGCAACTCCCCCGGCTGAACCTGGTGACCGTCGGGTCCACCCAGCCCGGGGCCCAGGTCTCCACTGCGAACCTGTCCGTGGACCGCAGCGTCACCGGTGACGAATTCACGCCCATCACCCCGGCGACTCCCCTCGACGCCACCGCCAAGAGCTCCGCCTACGCACTGGCAAATACCGCCACCTTGGGCGCCGCTGTGGAGTCCAATGCCCTGTACGACACGTCGTCGGGTCCGGGCGCGAAGGACCGCGGGCGCTTCTGGCGCCAAGCCGTCAGCGACGGAGCCGGCGGCGTATCCATGGGTATCGCCAGCGGCCAGTGGCTGTACCGCGCAGAAGGCTCCGCGACCACCGAGGAACTTCCGTGGACCCGCGTGGCCATCACCAGCGATGCCAATGCCGACGGCGGCGTGGACTGGCAGGACGCGGCGATCGCCATGAGGTCCATCCAGGTCAGCCCCAATAAGGCCGAACAAACGCCGGACAACGTGATCACGCACATCCCGTTCAACTTTGCTTCGCAGGCAACCCACCCGTTCCTGAGGACCCTGGATGACGTCAAGCGCATCGCCCTGGCCACCGACGGACTGGGGCAGGTGGCGATGCTCAAGGGCTACACCAGCGAGGGGCACGACTCCGCCAACACGGACTACGGCAACAACTTCAACACCCGTGCTGGCGGACTGGAGGACCTCAACACGCTGGTGAAGGAAGGCAAGGACTGGAACGCCAGTTTCGGCGTCCACATCAATGCCACGGAGATCTACCCGGAAGCCAAGTCCTTCAGCGAGGACCTGTTGCGCGCAGACAAGGGCCTGGGATGGAACTGGCTGGACCAGTCCTACTATATGAACCAGCGTGCGGACATTAATTCCGGCAAGCTCGCCCAGCGCATCAAGGAACTACGCGAAGCCACAGACAAGAACCTGGACTTCGTGTACGTGGACGTCTACTACGAGTTCGGTTGGCTCGCCGAGCGCCTGCAGCAGGAACTGGTCAAGAACGGCTTCCGGGTGGGCTCCGAATGGGCAGACCACCTCTCCCGGAACAACACCTGGTCCCATTGGGCCAACGATGAGAAGTACGGCGGTTCCACCAACAAGGGCATCAACTCCCAGATCCTGCGTTTCATCAACAACACCCAGTCGGACGTCTGGAACCCCGATCCAAAGCTCGGCGTGAGCCATATTGTGGAGTTCGAAGGCTGGACCGGGCAGAACGACTTCAATGCGTTCAACGAGAACGTGTGGACGGCCAACGTGCCTGCCAAATTCCTGCAGCACCACCAGATCACCAAGTGGACGGCCGACCGGATCGACCTCGCCGATGGCGTGTCCGTCACCGGAAACACGGCTGCAGAACGCAACATCACCGTAGGCGGCATTTCCGTCTTGCAGGGTGGAACCTACTTGCTCCCGTGGTCCTCCAAGGAAAACGGCACGGCAGACAAGCTCTACCACTACAACCCTGCCGGTGGCGCCACCACGTGGACGCTCACCCAGGAGTTCGCCAAGGCCGGCTCCTTGGAGCTCTTCAAACTGACGGACAACGGCCGCGTGAAGGTCGCCGACGTCCCCGTGGTCAACGGACAGGTTGCCCTGATAGCCGACGCCAAACAGCCCTATGTCCTGGCTCCAAAGAACAACAAGGCTGAGCTGCCCAAGAAGGCCAACTTCGGCGAAGGAACGGCCTTCAACGATCCCGGCTTCAACAGCGCAGACCTCTCCCCATGGAACCCCGCCGGTACCGTCACGCAGGTCCGCGATGACAAGGGCCGCCGCTTCGCCGAATTGGGGGCAACGCCGTCGTCCATCAGCCAGGAAGTGAAGCTGGACGCCGGAACCCAATCAGTGAGCGCCTGGGTGGAAATCAAGCCCGGCAAGACCCGTCCCACCACACTCTCCGTGGACATCAGCGGCAAGACCGAAAGCGTCACCATTGATTCCTCCAACGCAGAGAATTTTGTGGCCGGCGACGAGAAACACGGGACAGCCTTCCAGCGCATCCGCGTTGTGGTGGACGTTCCCCACAAGAACACCAAGGCCAAGGTCATCGTCACAGCGGCCGACGGCGACGCAACAGTGCGCGTCGACGACTTCCGGGCGGTGAAAACCGCCAGGGTGGCCACTACCGGCGTGCTCAGCGAGGACTTCGAAAACGTGGACCAAGGCTGGGGACCCTTCGTGAAGGGCGATGCCGGCGGCTCCACGGACCCGCGCACGCACATCACCGAACGTAACGAACCCTTCACCCAAAAGGGCTGGCACACCAACGTGATCGACGAAGTACTGGACGGAACCTGGTCGCTGATCGCGCACGACGAAAACCGCGCACCCGACGGCGGACCGGGCATGGTGTACCGGACCACGGAGGCAACAGTTCCGTTCCAGGCGGGCCACAAGTACAAGATTTCCTTCGACTACCAAAACTCCAAGGACGGCCAATACGCCTGGGTTTCCGGCTACGACTCCCAAGCCGGACCCGCAGTGACGGGCAGCCAGGCGATCGAGGCCGCGACGTCCACCACACGGTTCGAGCAGACCCTGGATACCGGATTCTGCGGAGACTACTTTGTGGGACTGCAGCGCACGGGCAGTGCCAATGGTTCGGACTTCACCCTGGACAACTTCCTGGTGGAGGATCTCGGCGCGTCCGAATCCGTCCCGGCCTGCGCGCAGCTCTCGGCGGCGCTCCAGGGCGATGTGGTCCAGCAGGGCAAGGCCCAGGACTTCGTCACCACGTTTGTTTCCGATGAACCGGCAGCCATCAATGATCTGACCGTGTCGCTGAAACTGCCCGAGGGGTGGACGGCAACACCATCCACGCCCGCAACGGCCTCGACGCTGCCCGCCGGGGGCTCCTTGACCACCACGTGGAAGGTCACCGCGCCGGCTTCGGCTGACGGCGACTACCCCATCACGGCGACGGCCAACTACAGCACGACCTCGCAGCCCGCAGGCAGCCGCACCATCAGCACCACCACGGCCGTCCGAACGCTGCCCAAGCCTCCGCAGGCCACCGTGTTCGCCAGCGACCACCCGTGGGTCAGCGCCACCAATGGCTGGGGTCCCGTGGAAAAGGACCAGTCCAATGGTGGAACCGGAGCCGGTGACGGCACTCCGCTGACCCTGAACGGGACGGTCTATGCCAAAGGCTTGGGAGCCCACGCCAACGGTACCGTCCGCTACTACCTGGGCGGCTACTGCACCGCCTTCACCGCGACCGTGGGCATCGACGACGCCCAACCGACGCGGGGAAGCGTGAAGTTCTCCGTGGTGGCTGATGGGACCACCAAGGTGACCACACCGGTTCTGGGCGCTGCGAGCGCTCCCCTGCCACTCACTGTGGACGTCACCGGCGCCCAGTACGTGGAACTGGTGGCCAACGACGCCGGCGATTCCAACGGCAACGACCACGCTGACTGGGCAGATGCCAGGTTCACCTGTTCCTCCACCTCACAGGAGCCCCCGGCGCCGGTGTTGTCGGGCACCGTCTTCGCTTCCGACCTGCCCTGGATCGGCAGTACCAACGGTTGGGGACCTGCAGAACGGGATCGGGCCAACGGTGAGCAGAACGCCGGCGATGGACCCGCACTGCGGCTGGACGGCGTCGTGTACTCCAAGGGCATCGGCGTCCATGCCGACTCGAAGATCAGCATCGCCACGGAGGCCAAGTGCAACGCCTTCACCGCCGTGGTGGGAGTGGACGACGCCAAGCTCAACAAGGGCCTGCACGGTTCCGTGGTGTTTATCGTCAAGGGCGATGGGCGCGAACTGCTGCGGACCCCTGTCCTGAGCGCAGACTCCGCCGCGCTCCCCCTCAGCGTGGACATCACCGGTGTCCGCAACGTCGAGCTGATCGCTGACAAGAACAGCGACGACGCCGGCGATGACTGGGGCGACTGGGCCGACGCGAAGTTCAGCTGCGCGTAGTCCCTTCATCCCCACGAAGAGGGGCGGTGTTCCTACCGGAACACCGCCCCTCTGTGCGTTGCTTACACGGCCCGTACGCCGGCCCGCCACACGGAATGAGTCAGCGGGATCCCCGGGCGGTAAGCCAGGTGCGTGGCCGACGGCGCCTTGAGCAGGTGCAAGTCTGCCCGATGTCCGACGGCGAGCGAACCCACCGCCCGTTCGCCGTCGACGTCGTTCCCTGACTCCCGGCCCAACGCCAACGCGCCGCCGTACGTCGCAGCCCGGACCGCTTCGTGGACGCTCAAGTGCATCTGCAACACAGCAGTGGTGACGCAGAAGGCCATGGAGCTGGTGTATGAGGTCCCCGGATTGCAGTTGGCAGCCAGCGCGATCTGCACGCCGGCGTCGATCAATTCACGGCCTGGTGCCAGGGGCTGACGGGTGGAGAGGTCGCAGGCGGGAAGGCAGGTTGCAACAGTGCCCCTGGTGCCCGTTCCGGTTGCCGGGTCCCAGCCCGCCCAGGTTCCCGCGAGGTCCCGGATGTCTTTGTCCGACAAGTAGTTGACATGGTCAACGCTCGCTGCGGCGAACTCTACGGCCAGTGCAACACCTGGCCCCTCGCCCAACTGGTTCCCGTGGACCCTCAAGCCCAGACCGGCCTTGCGCGCTGCAGTCAGGACCCGACGGGACTGGTCCTCCGTGAACGCGCCCCGCTCGCAGAAGACGTCGGCCCAGCGAACGTGCGGGAGGACGGCGTCGAGCATGGGCCCACACACCAGGTCCGTGTACTCCTCGGGATCGGCGCCCTTCGGGACCAAGTGCGCGCCCAGGAAGGTGACCTCGTCCACTTCGGCTGCGGCGATGCGGGCACTGCGGGCCTCGTTCTCGACGTCCAACCCGTAGCCGGTTTTGCTCTCCAGGTACGTGGTCCCTTGTGAGACTGCCTCGGCCACGCGATCCCGGACGAGCCGGGTGAGTTCGTCATCGCTGACGCTGCGCGTAGCACCCGTGGTGACCGCGATCCCGCCTGCGCTGTAGCTTTCCCCGGCCATGCGGGCTTCGAACTCGGCAGTGCGGTCCCCTGCGAAAACAAGATGGGAATGAGAATCCACCCAGCCCGGCAGGACGGCGCGGCCTTCGACGTCGATCATTTCGTCAGCAGCGGGAGCGTCTTTGGCAGCGCCGATCCAGGAAATCCGCTCTCCTTCAATGACCAACGCGGCGTCCTTCAGGACCCTGTGTTCAAGGTCCTGGGTCATCAGTTCGCCGATGTTGGTGATGACAGTGCTGCCGCTGTTCCCGTTCCTGATTCCGCTCATGTCCCTATTGTTCAGCGCCGGATGGACCAGCGCACGGCCGCCAGCTGCTCCGCTGTCCGGGATTCCGGACTGTCGTCTTGCACGTCGCCCAGGATCAGCGCGGCTGCCAGCTCCGCGATGGCGGACGAAGTCTGGAAGCCGTAGCCGCCTTGCCCTGCGAGCCAGAAGAAGCCCGGCGCTTCGGCGTCGAAGCCCACCACTGGTATCCCGTCTGCAGCTTCTGTCCGGAGGCCAGTCCATGCCCGGTCCACTGAATGGATTCCCAAGGAGGTCACGGTGTTGAGTTTGCTGATCAAGGCCTCCACATCACCTGCGTAGGGCTTGGCGTCCTCGGCTCCGCTCGGCACAGATTCAGACGGCGAAATCAGCACCTGGTTGCCCTCGGCGCGGAAATAGAACGAGTCATCTGCCGCACAAACCATGGGTGTTTCCGGCGTCAGGGGACTGTCAACATTCACGATGGCAGCCGTCCGTCGATACGGCTGCAGTCCCAGCTTCTCCACCCCACTAATGACGGCCAGCTCATCTGCCCAAGCACCAGCGGCGTTAACCACGACGCCGGACTGGAACCCTTCGGTTCCCGCGCCCACCTGCCAGCCGCTCCCCAATCGTTGGGCGGAATGGACCTTGGCCCCAGTGATGATGTCCACTCCCGCAGCTTCCGCTGTGCGGCGGTGTTCCTCAAGCAGGAGCGGAGCGTTGCAGCCGAAGGAGCCGTTATCCAGTCCTGCGGCTGTAAATGAGTCGGGGTCGAGCACCGGGCAAAGTCGCATCGCTTCGTCGTGGGTGATGGCATGCATGTTGCCGCTGGCCTCGGCGTGAACTGTTTCTTCGTCGCCTACCAGCATGAAACCGCGTGGCGTGAGGATGGGTTCGTCAGCCTGGGCATCGCGCGCTGCCAACATTTCCAGGGTTCGAATGGTCAGCTCCTGCACGACTGCCGGACCGTAACTGGGGATAAGTTGCCGGGCTGAACGTGACGACGTGTGGAAGGCCAAGGACTGCTCGGCCTCAACAAGTGCAACCGTGCACTTGCCCGCGAGGGCCGCAGCCAAGGACAGTCCCCCGATGCCGCCGCCTACGATTACCACGTCATAATTCGAAGCCATGGCTCCATCCTGTCAGAACCGATGCTCTCTCACATCCCGCGCCCTTCAACGCAACCCTCTCTCACATCCCGCACCCTTCAACGCAACCCTCTCTCACATCCCGCGTTTGTGATGCGCGCCGGTAGTTGTGGCCTTAACGTCTGCCAGGACTGCAACAATGACGGCATGCACCGCAACCATCCCATTCGGCGGGTGATGGAAGATCCCGCCAATGCACTGGACCGCCACAAGTGGCCAGCCAGCCTGCCTCCGGTAACCCAGCTTCTGGAACAAGGTCTGGATCTGCCTCCTGCAACCATCCTCGTGGGCGAAAACGGTTCTGGTAAGTCAACAGTTGTGGAGGCCATCGCCTTGGCCTACGGTTTGTCCCCGGAGGGCGGATCAACGGGGGCCCGTCACACCACAAGGTCTACGGAATCCGAGCTGGGCAACCACCTGCAACTCATCCGCAACGCCGGCAGCAGCAGGCGTGGTTACTTCCTCCGTGCTGAGACCATGCATGGTTTTTTCACCTATCTGGAGAAGAACCCCAGCACGTTCGGCGACTTGCCCTTCCACGACATGTCACATGGCGAATCGTTCCTTGAGCTCGCTGTTGACCGGTTCCGCGGGCCCGGACTATGGGTACTGGATGAGCCGGAGTCAGCTTTGTCCTTCAATGGTTGCCTAAGCCTGCTGTCAGTTCTCAAGGAGTTGTTGGTTGGGGGCAAGTCCCAAGTCATTATGTCTACGCACTCGCCCCTGCTTGCCGCCCTTCCGGGCGCCCAAATACTTGAAGTCGGGCAGTGGGGCTTACGTCCCAGGCAATGGGCCGACTTGGACCTGGTCACCAACTGGCGATCATTCTTGGACGCCCCGGAACGATACCTTCGGCACCTATAGGCCGACGCTCTCGCACTTTCGTGAAGAAAGTGAGAGAGCGTCGGTCTTAAACCCGAGGGACGTGAGAGAGCGTCGGTCTTAAACCCGAGGGACGTGAGAGAGCGTCGGTCTTAAACCCGCGGGACATGAGAGAGCGTCGGCCCGAAACCCGCGGGACGTGAGAGAGCATCCGCCTTAGGCGACCGCGGCGCGACTCTTGACGAACGCCTGAACGCAGGCTTCGACGTCGTCCGCGCTGTGCGCAGCGGACAGCTGCACGCGGATCCGGGCCACGCCCTTCGGCACTACGGGGAAACTGAAGGCCGTGACGAAGACGCCGTTGTTGAGCATTTCGTCGGCTACCTTGGCAGCAACCACGGCGTCACCGAACATGACGGGGATGATGGCGTGCTCGCCGTCCAGGAGATCGAAGCCTTCCTCGCTCATGCGGCGGCGGAACAGTGCAGCGTTCTGGAACAGTCGGGTACGGAGTTCGCCGGATTCCTGGACCAGTTCGATCGCCTTGATGGTGGCCGCAACGATGGCCGGGGCAAGCGAATTGGAGAACAGGTACGGGCGCGCCTTCTGGCGGAGCATGGCCACAATCTCGCCGCGGCCGGAAACGTAACCGCCCGAAGCACCGCCGAGGGCCTTACCGAAGGTGCCGGTGTAGATGTCCACACGCTCGGAGACGCCGGCGTGCTCGGGGGTGCCCGCACCGGTGGGTCCCATGAAGCCGACGGCGTGGGAGTCGTCCACCATGACCAAGGCGTCGTGCTTGTCGGCGAGGTCGCAAATGGCCTCGAGCGGCGCGAGGTACCCGTCCATGGAGAACACACCGTCGGTAACAATGATCTTCCGGCGGGACCCTTCGGCTTCGACCAGCTTTGCCTCGAGGTCCGCCATGTCCTGGTTGGCGTAGCGGAAGCGCTTGGCCTTGCTCAGGCGGATGCCGTCAATGATGGAGGCGTGGTTCAGGGAGTCCGAGATGATGGCGTCTTCGGGGCCAAAGAGCGACTCGAAGACGCCGCCGTTGGCATCGAAGCAGCTGGAGAACAGGATAGTGTCTTCGGTCCCCAGGAACTTCGAGACACGGGTCTCCAGTTCCAGGTGCAGGTCCTGGGTTCCGCAGATGAACCGCACAGACGCCATGCCGAAGCCGCGCTCGTCCATGGCGGTCTTTGCTGCAGCGATGATGTCCGGGTGGTCAGCCAGGCCCAGGTAGTTGTTGGCGCAGAAGTTCAGGACTTTGTTGGCGGGCTCGCCGAGCTGGCCTGCGGCGATGTGGCTGGCCTGCGGGGAGTCGATGTGGCGTTCGGTCTTGAAGAGGCCAGCGTTGCGGATCTCGTCCAATTCGCCTTGCAGCTGGTCTTTGATGGCTGAGTACATAAGGGGTGCTCCTAAAGGTGAGGGGGCCGGGTGCAGTTCAGGTCCAGCTACAGTTCAGTCCAGTCGAGGACCACTTTGCCGCCGGTGCCGTTGCGGGCGATTTCGAAGCCCTTCTCCCAGTCCTTGGCAGAGAGCTTGTCGGTGACTACCGCGGAGATGTTGCGGTGCAGCACGGGGTTGGAGGACAGCATGGCGCTCATGGCGTACCAGGTCTCAAACATCTCGCGGCCGTAAATGCCCTTGAGCGTAAGCATGTGCGTGACGACCTTGCCCCAGTCGATGTCGATGGATTGGCTGGGGAGACCGAGCATGGCGATGCGGCCGCCGTGGTTCATGTTGTCGATCATCTCAGGCAGCGCGGTGGGGTGTCCCGACATTTCCAGGCCGATATCAAACCCTTCGCGCATCCCCAGTTCCTGCTGGGCATCGCGGACGCGCATCTTGGAGACGTCGACGGCCAGGTCAACGCCCATCCGGCGGGCCAGTTCCAGTCGCGGAGCAGAGACGTCCGTGATGGCGATCTTGCGGGCGCCGGCATGGCGGGCGACGGCGATGGCCATGAGCCCAATGGGACCGGCACCGGTAATCAGCACATCTTCGCCGACCAGCGGGAAGCTCAGCGCAGTGTGGACGGCGTTGCCGAAGGGATCGAAGATGGCACCGAGTTCCGGGGTGACGGATTCATCATGGTGAACCCAGACGTTGGTTTCCGGAATGACGACGTATTCAGCAAAGGCACCATCGCGCTGCACGCCGACGGAGACGGTATGGATGCACATCTGGCGGCGGCCGGCGCGGCAGTTGCGGCAGATTCCGCAGACCACATGGCCTTCGCCGGAGACCCGGTCCCCTACTTTGACGTCGCGGACGTCTTCGCCGATTTCCACTACTTCGCCATAGAACTCGTGGCCGGCGATCAGCGGCGCTTCGATGATGCTCTGGGCCCAGGCGTCCCAGCTCTGGATGTGCAGGTCGGTGCCGCAGATACCGGTGGTCATCACACGGATCTTGACGTCGCTGGGGCCCGCTTCGGGCTCAGGACGTTCGACGAGTTCGAACCCTGCGTGGGGTCCGGATTTGTAGAGAGCCTTCATGGGATTCCTCACTGCCGGGGCTGCTTCGCTGCTGCTGAGTCCATTAGAGCCCCGTCAACGATTTAGCACAACTAGGTTCTTCTCAATCAACGATTTAGACTTTGCTAATGGAAATACACCAGTTGCAGATGCTTCGTGAGCTCGGCGACCTCGGCAGTGTCAAGGCGGTGGCCGAGACGCTCATGGTCACTCCATCGGCTGTTTCCCAGCAACTCGCCCTGCTGCAGAAATCGGTGGACGTGCCGTTGACGCGCAAAGAAGGCAGGGCCTTGGTGCTGACGGACGCCGGCCGCGTCCTCGCCGAAGCCGGTGCCGCCGTCGTGAACGCCATGGCAGATGCGCGGGCAGCAATCGGCGCTTACCACGATGCTCCGGACGCGCCGGTCAGCGTGAGTGCGTTCCACAGCGCCGGGCAGGCTCTGTTCGCGCCGTTGGCGGCGCTGCTGGCGTCCGGAACAGCGTCCGTCGGCGGGAAGTCGCCGCGCCTGCGACTGTCCGATGAGGATGTGGCACAGGAGGATTTCCCGGGCTTGGCCGCGCGGTACGACCTCGTGTTGGCACACCGGATGGACAACAGCCCGCAGTGGCCGGAGGACAAGGTAGCGGTGATTCCACTCGCAGACGAGCCCTTGGACATCGCTCTCCCGGCGGACCATCCCCTGGCGGTCCGGCCGGAACTGGAGCCATCCGACGTCGTGGGTGAATCCTGGGTGACCAGCCGCGACGGCTACTCCCCCGCGGACGTGTTGGCCGCCGTCGTTGCCGTGAGCGGCAGACCTGCCGAGGTGCTGCACCGGATCAACGATTATTCGACCGTCGCGGCGTTGGTTTCCGCGGGCGGGGCGATCGGGCTGTTGCCGAGGTTCACTGCACGCCGCGTGTTGGATGCCGGAGTGGTGCTGCGTCCGCTGTCCGGCGTGAATTCGGTGCGCAAGATCGACATCCTGGCCAGGCCGGAGACACTCAAACGGAAATCGGTCATGACGGTTTGCGAGTCGCTTCAAACCGTCATGACCGAGCTTGTGGAGCTCTCCGGCCCGGGCTGACCCAAGCGGGCTGACCCAAGCGGGCTGACCGCGGTCGGTCAGTCGCGGACCAGGGCGGGCTGGCCGGCGTCGAAGTACTCCACCAGTTCGGCGGGGAGCTCCGGAACCTCGCGCGCAGAGCCGTCACCGCGGAGTGATTCCGCGGCCAGGATGCCGGCCACGACCGCCTGCCGGGCCGCAATGGGACTGGTCTGTGTTTGGCCGCCTTGGGAAGCGAACCGAAGGAACTCCTCGATCAAACGGGGATCCGCGCCACCGTGGCCGCCTTCGCCGTCCTGGATGGTTAGGACCTCGTCCGGTGCCGCGTAGCCGGATGACCGGCTGGTCCACACGTTGATGGTCTCGCCGGGTCCGTCGCCGAGGTTTTCGATGCGGCCCTTGGTGCCGATGACGGTGTAGTTGCGCCAGTAGTCAGGGGTGAAGTGGCACTGCTGGTAGGAGGCGAGCACGCCGTTGTCCAGCACCATGTTCATCATGGAGATGTCCTCGACGTCGATCACTTCAGCCAGGTCCTTCTGCTCTGTGGGCGGCCAGTTGTCCATGGAGAACCAATCACCCATGCGCTTTCCGGCGTTGTTGCTGCGGTTCGCGACGTCGCCGTAGACCGCGAGGTCGCCGACGGCGGCAACCCTCTTGGTGTAGCCCCCGGCAAGCCAGTGGATCACGTCGATGTCGTGGGCACCTTTTTGGAGCAGCAGTGAGGTGACGTTGGCCCGTTGTGCATGCCAATCCTTGAAGTAGTAGTCACCACCGTGGCCCACGAAGTGGCGGCACCAGACCGCCTTGACCTCGCCGATCCTGCCGTCCTCGATGAGTTGGCGCATCTGTACTACAACGGGCATGTGCCGCATGTTGTGGCCCACGTACAAGCGCGTGCCGGTTTCGTAGGCCGTTGCCAGGATCCGGTCCGCAGCGTCAATGGTGATGTCCAGCGGCTTCTCGCAGAAAGTGGGGATGCCCGCCTTGAGCGTAAGGACCGCGACGGCGGCGTGCTGGTTATCGGGGGTCAGGACCAGGACAGCGTCAATCCCACTGCTCAGGAGTTCTTCCAGATCCCCGGTGACGCGGGCGGTCGGGATCCGGTCCGCAGCATCTGTCCGGCCTCGTTCGCTGAGGTCGCAGACAATGGTGACCTCAGAGCCCTGGCCTGGCTTGTGGGCGTGTTTCCATAGCCCTGAACGCAGGCCGAAACCTACGATGCCAACCTTCAAATCCTTTTCCATGGTGTGCAATTTCCTTCTTCTGTTTCTTAGTAAAGTCTGGTTGCGGCGCTGCGGTGCGGCGCCGATTCACGCACGAACAAGTGCCACGGGAAGTCCAGGACGTCGGGTTCCTCTGCTGTGGTGGTGTCAGCAGGGCCAGTTGCCCGCCGCAGGAGCAGCCGGGCCAGCTTGTCGAAGAAATCCACGGGACCTACGGTGCTGAGAGAGGGCGACATCCGTTCACCCTCCACGGTGTTGCCCACACCGATGATGTCCACATCGGTGCCCACGGAAAGACCCAAACGCTGGGCGGCGTTGATAGCGGCGACGGCTGCGTAATCCGTGGTGGCATAGATGGCCGTGGGCCGGTCCGCCATGCTGAGCACCCGGGTCGCCGCAGCGTAAGCCCCAGCGCTGGTGCCATCGAACAGTCCCACGTAATCGTCCCGCTCCGGAATGCCGGCGTTGGCCAGGGCGTCGGAGTACGCCCGGTACCGGGTCCCACCGGAGGTGCCTGCGGCGGTTGCCGGTGTCAGGCACGCGATCTGGCGGTGGCCGTGGAGCAGGTGCTCCACGGCCATGCGGCAGCCGGGCCCGGCGATGGAGCGGATGACATCGAAGCCCTCCGCTTCCACCTCTTCATCAAAGACCACCAGCGTGGTTCCATGTTCGGCCAACTTTCGCAGCGCGTCCCGCTGGTCAGGACGGACGGCGTCAACGAACACGGCATCGGCGTTGTGGGTGCCGAGCACTTTGACCCAGTCGGCGTCTCCAAGGATCATCGGTGTGATTCCCAGAGGACCGGCCGCCTTTTGCACGGCCTCGATCACGGACAGGGACCATGGATCGGACAGCATGGTCAGCGACAGAATCACGGTGTTGGTGCGACCCGTCCGGATGGCCCGGGCCGCTTGGTTGGGGCGGTATCCCAACCGCTCCGCAGCCGCCTTGACCTTTTCCGCCGTCGGATCCGAAACTCCCGGTCCGCCGTCACCGCGGCGGCCGGACAGCACGTAGGAAACCGTGGCCGTGGACACTCCCGCCAGCTCGGCCACCATGCGGATGGTGGGCCGGACTCCGGTGGTGCTTGCTTTTGCCATGGTTCCCCCTGCTGATCTTCTCTGTCTTGGCGCGTTGGTTCGTTGTTGGTTTGAGGCTAGCTTCTGAACACCGGAGCGTTGGGGTCCAACGCGGCCTGGTACTCATCGCGCATCTTGTCGCCGCCTTCGCTCTTCCAGCGCTTGACGGCATCCTTGAGCTCATCGATTTTGGCGCGGCCGGTGATGATGTCCACCACCTTGTCGCGAAGCTGCTTGGTGATCTTCGCTCCCACCTTGGCGTTGGTGTCCGAATAGGAACCGTTGGTGGGGTTGCGCCACGCGAATTCAAGGAGCTTCTCCTCCTGCTGGCTGACGTACCTGGTGTCGTCGTCGAATCCCGGGTTGAAGATGACGTTCTCCGGACTGGACATGATGTTCAACGCCGAAACCAGGCCTGGTGCGTTGGTGGTTCCAGTTTCGGTGCGCGCCGGGTTCCCGGAGGCGTCGATGGTGTAGTCCTCGCCGAGTTCACCAAAGTTCTTCTGCAGGTACTCCACCGTTCCAAAGGGCGCCGACAGGTAGTTGATGAGCGCCAGCAGTTCACGGATCTTGCCCTCTTCGGCCTTCTTGAACGGCGTGAAACCCACCGTGCCGTAGCCCATGTCGTACACCGGCTTGACCTTGCCGTCGGCACTGAAGGGAATGAGAACATCAAACCGGGCAGTCTTGTTCAGGGCACGGTAGCTGCGGATATCGTGCGGGCCCACCACAACCTGCGCGGCCACACTGCCGTTTGCCACGCGGGAGCGGATGTCCGTGGCCTTGGAGTCCGGGTAGAAGACGCCCGCTGCGAACATCTTGGCAGTGAACTCCACACCGGCCAGGTATTCATCGGTTTCATACAGGTGGGTCAGGGTGCGGTCCTTGTTGACGGCCCAGCTGTTGGGGGCGCCAAACCACTCCGTGACCATATGAAGGGCGTTGATGTAGGCCGGCTCCAGCGCATATTGCTGGTCGCCGGGACGGGTCAGCTCCTTGGCCTTCTCCAGGAATTCCTCAGCGCTGGAAGCTTCAAACCCACCAACCTTGGACCACATGTCGTGGTTGCCCAGGTACACCTGGCCGAACGGGGTACTGGGGATGGGAGCTCCCCAGATCTTGCCGTTCACGACGGCGGTCTTCCAGGAATCGGGCTTCAGTGCAGCCAGGTTGGGGTACTCCAGCACGGCGTCACCGGAGAGGTACGGCGTCAGGTCCTGGAACTTGGCCTCCAGCATGGGGCCGACGTTGGGGATGCCCTGGTTCGGTGGAACCCACATCATGTCGGGGAGATCGTTGCTGGCCAGAACGGTGGCGAATTTGGCCGGGTAGCCGTCTCCGATGTCTTCGGCGATCTGGAGCTCCAGGTCCCCGCCGAGCTTGGCATTGAGCCTCTGCCAGAAGGGGTTGTCCTTCAGGCCGGGGCTCATGGTGTCGAAGGTTTCGGTCAGGCCGGTCACCTTGCCCTTGAGCGGCGGCGTCTTCACGGACTGCACAGCGGTGGGCAGCTTGAAGTAGCCGGCTTGGAGGCCTTTGGCGTTGCCCGCGATGTCCGGGGTGACGCCGGTGAATTCCTTGTACGTGGGCAACTTGACCGACGCGGAGGCAGCGGCGCCACCGTTGCTCGCGGTTCCGCCACCACCGCATGCGGACAAGCCTGCGGCGGTCACGGCCAAGCCAGCGAGGCCAAGGAAACCGCGGCGGCTGAATCCAGCCTGGGAGGTAGTGCTTGTCATGGCATAACCCTTTCTGGTTACTTGCTTTTCTCTGAGGTTTGAGTGCGTTGGGTTTTTCTGGATCCTGGGAGGGAGCTAGCCCTTGACTGCGCCGGTGATGACGCCCTTGGCAAAGTGCTTCTGGAGGAACGGGTAGACCATCAGGATTGGGACCAATGCCACGACAACGACGGCCATTTGGATGGACTGCGGCGGCGGAGTGGTGGTGATTCCCAGTTGGTCCGCCGCGCCACTGCCCTGGACCACGAAGTTGCGGAGCAGCAATTGGATGGGCCACTTGCTGTGGTCGTTGATGTAGAGCAGGGCGTTGAAGAAGGAGTTCCAGAACCCGACGGCGTAGAACAGTCCGACGACGGCGATCACTGCTTTGGACAGTGGCATCACGATGCGCCACAGAATTTGCCAGTCGTTGGCGCCATCGATCCTGGCGCTTTCGATCAGTTCGCCCGGGATGTTCATGAAGAACGATCGCATCACCACAAAGTTGAAGGCTCCAAAGATGCCCGGGAGGATCAGCGACCACAAAGAATCGAGCAGCCCGAGTTGACGGATCATCAGGAACGACGGGATCAGGCCAGGCGCAAGCAGGAGCGTAAACAGCACAGCGAGAATCACGGGACGGCCAAAGAGCACGGTGCGGCTGGTGGCGTAGGCCATGGTGATGGTCACGAACAGGGCCAGGATGGTGCCCACCGCGGTGACCAGCATGCTGACGCCGAGCGATTGCAGCACCATGGGCCCTTTGAAGATAGTGGCGTAGGCCTCCAGCGTGGGACGCTCGGGCCAGAGGACGAAACCGCCTGCCTTCACCAGTTGTTCGGTGTCAGCCAGGGACGTTGAGACCACCAGCAGGATGGGCGTGAGGATGGACAAGCTGAAGACGACCAGGACTATCGCTTTGATCGTTTGGTATAGGGCGGAAGGCTTCTCCTTCCACACCGGGCGCTTGGGGTTGTAGCTAAGCTCCCGGGGTTTCCTGGTGAAAAGTGTTGTTGCCATGGGGTTCTCCTTGTGCGGCAGGCGCGCGGGTCAGCGTGGCTGTCAGCGCACTTGTTTTGCGAAGATTCCGTCTTCGCCGAAGCGGTGGGCAAGTTTGTTGGCGCCATAGATCAGCAGCGCGCTGACCACGCCCTTGGCGAGGCCGGCTGCAGCACCTGAGCTCCAGCCGCCTCCTACTACGCCGGTGTAGTAGGTGAAGGTGTCCAGCACTTCTGCCGCCCCGGCGCCCACAGCGTCGCGCTGGAGGATGAACTGTTCAAATCCGACAGAGAGGATGTCGCCGATGCGCAGGATCAACAGGAGCACGATCACGGGCCTCAACCCGGGAAGGGTGATGTGCCACATCCGGCGCCAGCGCCCGGCGCCATCAGCCGCCGCAGCTTCGTAGAGCGAAGCGTCGATGCTTGCCAGGGCTGCCAGGAAGATGATCATTGCCCAGCCGGCGTCTTTCCAGATCATCTGGACGACCACCATGACGGGGAAGGTTTCCGGGTTGGTCATGAAGGGGATGGGATCCATGCCCCAGTCCCTCAGCAGGTTGTTGACGAAACCAGCGCCGCCCAACATCTGCTGGAAGAACGCGATGACAAGCACCCAGGAAAGGAAGTGCGGCAGGTAGGCGATGCTCTGGAAGATGCGACGGACCCGCGTGCTGATGAGTGAATCAACAATCAGCGCCAGCACCAGCGGCACCGGGAAAAGAAAGACCAACTGCCAGGCGGCCAGATACAGGGTGTTCCAGAACGCATGGATGAAATCCGGATTCCCGAACAGATCCACGAAGTTCTGCCAGCCAACCCACAAGCTGTCGCCGATGCCCAAGTACGGCTGGTAGTCCTGGAACGCGATGACGTTGCCCAGGATGGGGATGTAGAAGAAGAGCAGCAGGAAGGCCACACCCGGGACCATCATGAGCAGCATCTGCTTGTCGCGTCGCAGGCGGGACCGGAAGCTCTGCTGCGGAGGCTTGCTCCGTTTCCGCTTCTTTGATCCGACCCCAGGGGCGCTCCCCCGTGCCGGCGCCGCGACCCGGCGGGCTTCGGGCAATGCCGGAGCCTGTTCCGTCGTCGAGTTCATGGTGTCTCCTCAAGTGCCGAGCCGGAACCACCAATGTGATCCAAGCCACGCTCGTTAACCGTTTAACAAACCATAAGTGACCCGCATCTCTTTTTGCAAGATCATGATCGAAACTGAGTGCAGAAATCACATTTCGTCACTTCGGGAAGGCCGCGGGTTTGCTTGGAGTCGGGGTGTGACGCCGGAGTGCGCGGCGGAAAGTGGTCCACCCATGGGGTTTGGGAAGGAGCGTGTGGCAGGCCACCGGACCCCGCTAAAGTACAAGCAGTTGGTTTATAGACAGAAGGTGGACATGGCAGACTGCTGCAGCCCGGGTGCCGGCGCCCGGGAACACTCGACGCCGGGGCTGGCGCTCCCCCTGCGCGCGGTGGGCGGACACCCGACCAGCGGCACACCCGGGACCAACCATATGCACCAGACCAACGACGTCGACATCCCCGGCGGGACGTTCACCATGGGCGATCGTTTCAACGAGGGCTATGAAGGCGACGGCGAATCACCGGTGCACGAGGTCGCCATCTCACCATTCCGGATCAGCGCCACAACAGTGACCAACCAGGAGTTCGCACAGTTTATCGACGCCACCGGCCACCGCACCGAGTCGGAGATCTTTGGTACATCAGCGGTGTTCCACCTCGCCGTGAAAGCCAGTCCGCATGACATTCTCAACCGGGTCAACAACGTCCCGTGGTGGCTTAACGTCCGCGGCGCCGACTGGGCGCACCCGGCCGGGCCCCTCTCGAACTGGGAAAACATCCCGGACCACCCGGTGACCCACGTGTCGCACAACGACGCCCTCGCGTACTGCGAATGGGCCGGCCGACGACTGCCGACGGAAGCCGAATGGGAATACGCGGCCCGCGGCGGGTTGCCGGGACGGCGATACCCGTGGGGCGACGAGCTCCACAACAACCCATCAGGCACCGCCGCACACAATTGCAACATCTGGCAAGGCGATTTCCCGTCCCGCAACACCGAAGACGACGGCTACCTCACCACCGCACCCGCCAGGTCCTTCAGCCCCAACGGTTACGGGCTCTACCAAACCAGCGGGAATGTGTGGGAATGGTGCAGCGACTGGTTCCTGCCCAAGTACTACAAAACCTGCCTGGCGCAGGGAACGGTCGAGGACCCGCAGGGGCCCACTATCGGCCGGGGCAGGGTGATGCGCGGTGGCTCCTACCTCTGCCACGAGTCCTACTGCAACCGGTATCGCCTGGCAGCGCGGAGCTCGAACACCCCGGACTCAGCCAGCGGCAATCTGGGCTTCAGGACTGTAGCCGCGTAACTATTTGGGGCCGTGGCCCTTGTGCCCGGGCCCACCCTTGAGGCCGGCCGGCAGTTGGCCTGCCAATACCCTCGTGGCGGTCACCGTATCGCCCTCCCGAGTACCGCTGATGCGCACCGTATCGCCGGCCTCGAGGTCCGCTGCTGCAGCTGTGGGCAGGGATGGCTTACCCCTGCCGTTCCTGGGCCCGGGAACGGCAGGAACCATGGAGATCCGGGTGTCCGCGGTGATCGCGTAGCGCTGTATGAAGCCGTCGTCGCTCTTCACGGTCACCTCTGAATCACTGGCCGCTTCGATGGTTCCGGTCTGCGTAACCACCGTGCGGTACGTCCCGTCCCGCTGCTTCACCACGTGCTCGCCATGAATTGCCTGGCCGCGGCCTTCAGTGGACTTGGCGTTCGCGGACGCGGAAGGGCTGTTGGACGGAAAAGCGCTCGACGGCGGGGGGCTGGCTTGCGTGCCTGCCCAGACAGCGGCGGCCCCGCCACCTGTCAGGGTGACGGCGATCCCGCCGGCAAGGAGGGCCTTCCGAAGGCCCGGTGAGAGTGTGGCCATGCATCCATTGTGCGCCCAAAAAGCAAAGTAGGCCGCAGCAAAAACTGCGGCCTACTTTGATGGGAAAAACGGGTGTCAGCCCTCGACGCCGAGCCTCTCCAGGATGAGTTCACGGACTCGTCCAGCGTCGGCTTGGCCGCGGGTGGCCTTCATGACGCCGCCAACAATCGCACCGATCGCTTGGACCTTGCCGCCTCGGATCTTCTCCGCGACGTCCGGCTGTGCTGCCAGTGCTGCGTCGATGGCTTCCAGAAGGGGACCGTCGTCGGACACCACCGCAAGGCCACGGTTCTCCACGATCTCCGCCGGGGTTCCTTCGCCGGCGAGGACGCCGTCCAGGACCTGGGTGGCCATCTTGTTGTTGATCTTGCCGTCCTCGACCAGCTTGTTCAGCTCGACGATGACCTGCGGCGTGACACCGAGTTCGGAAGGATCGACGTCGGCAACCTTGGCGCGGCCCACGATCTCACCCATCCACCACTTGCGGGCGACATCGGCGGACGCACCGGCGGCGATGGTTTCCTCAATGGAATCCATGACGCCGGCGTTGACTACATCGCGGAACTCCAGATCCGAGTAGCCCCAGGCTTCCTTGAGGCGCTTGCGGCGCTCGGCCGGCGGCTCGGGAAGGGTGGCACGGAGTTCCTCCACCCACTCGCGGGAAGCGACGACGGGAACCAGGTCCGGCTCCGGGAAATAGCGGTAATCGTCAGCGTCGGACTTGGGCCGGCCCGACGTCGTCGAACGCGTGTCCTCGTGCCAGTGGCGCGTCTCCTGGATGACCGGCTCGCCGGAATCCAGAACGGCGGCGTGCCGCTGGATCTCGTAACGGACAGCGTGCTCGAGGGCGCGCAGCGAGTTCACGTTCTTGGTTTCCGAACGGATGCCGAACCGCTCCCGGCCGTGCGGGCGCAGGGAGACGTTGGCGTCGCAGCGGACGTTGCCGCGCTCCATCTTGGCATCGGACACGCCGAGGTTCTTCACGATCTCGCGGACTGCGGCGACGTAAGCCTTGGCCAGCTCAGGCGCACGGCTGCCGGCACCCTCGATCGGCTTGGTGACGATCTCTACCAACGGAACGCCCGAACGGTTGTAGTCCACCAAGGAGTAGTCGGCGCCCTGGATCCGGCCCGCAGCGCCACCCATGTGGGTCAGCTTGCCGGCGTCCTCTTCCATGTGGGCGCGTTCGATCTCCACGCGGAAGACCGTGCCGTCCTCAAGCTCGATGTCGAGGTAACCGTCGTAGGCGATCGGTTCGTCGTACTGGGAAGTCTGGAAGTTCTTGGGGGTGTCCGGGTAGAAGTAGTTCTTCCGGGCGAAGCGGCAGGACTCGGCGATCTTGCAGTTCAAAGCAAGGCCGATCTTGATGGAGGACTCCACAGCCGTCTTGTTCACCACCGGCAGGACGCCGGGCAGGCCCAGGTCAACCTCGTTGACATTGGTGTTCGGCTCGTCTCCGAAGACATTCGGTGCGGAGGAGAACATCTTGGTCTTGGTGTTGAGTTCCACGTGGACCTCAAACCCCAGGACGGGATCGTACTTCTCCATGGCCTCTTCGAAGCTCAGGGTTGCGTCGACGGACATTAGTTGGAACCTCCGGCGGTGTTGGATACTGCACCGAGAGCAGGCGCCTGGGCAAGCATCGGACCGCCCCACTTCTCTTCGAGCATGGATTCGAGGACCGCACCAACGCGGTACAGGCGGGCATCCTGGCGGGCAGGAGCCAGCAGCTGGATGCCAACAGGCAGGCCGTCTTCGTCAGCCAGGCCACCCGGCAGGGACAACCCCGGGATGCCAGCCAGGTTGGCGGGGATGGTGGCGACGTCGTTCAGGTACATCGCCAGGGGATCATCCAGCTTCTCCCCCAGCTTGAACGCCGTGGTGGGCGCCGTGGGCGAGATCAGGACATCGGCCTTCGCAAAAGCTGCGTCGAAGTCACGCTGGATCAGCGTACGGACCTTCTGTGCGGAGCCGTAGTACGCGTCGTAGTAACCGGCGCTCAAAGCGTAAGTGCCGAGGATGATACGGCGCTTCACTTCGTCACCGAAGCCTGCGGCACGGGTAGCCCCCATGACGCGCTCGATGGTCATCGGACCATCCTTGGGCAGCACTCGCATGCCGAAGCGGACACCGTCGAACTTGGCCAGGTTGCTGGACACCTCGGACGGCATGATCAGGTAGTAAGCGCCCAGGGCGTACTTCAGGTTGGGGCAGGAAACCTCAACGATTTCAGCACCGGCATCCTTCAGCAGCTGAAGGGACTCGTTGAACCGGTTCTCGACGCCTGCCTGGTAGCCCTCGCCGTGAAGTTCCTTGACGATGCCGATCTTCATGCCCGCAACATTGCCCACGCGGGCAGCAGCAACAAGATCGTTGAACGGATCGGTCAGCGACGTGGAGTCAAAGGGGTCGTGGCCGCCGATGACTTCCTGCAGCAACGCCGAGTCCAGGACCGTACGGGAAACCGGGCCAATCTGGTCCAGGGATGACGCCATGGCAATGGCACCATAACGGGAAACAGCACCGTACGTCGGCTTCACGCCCACAGTTCCGGTGACGGCACCCGGCTGGCGGATCGAGCCACCAGTATCGGTGCCGAGCGCCAGCGGCGCTTCGAAAGCGGCGACGGCGGCCGCGGAGCCACCGCCCGAACCGCCGGGAATGCGGTCCAGGTCCCACGGGTTGCGGGTGGGGCCGTACGCCGAGTGCTCCGTGGAGGAACCCATGGCGAATTCATCCAGGTTGGTCTTACCCAGGATGGGCATCTTCGCCGCTCGCAGCTTCTTCACCACGGTGGCGTCATACGGGCTGTGCCAACCCTCGAGGATCTTCGAACCAGCCGTCGTCGGCTGGCCAATCGTGACGATGAGGTCCTTGACGGCAATCGGCACACCAGCGAGGGCGTGCAGCTCCGCGGCAGCGGCACCGCCGGCGGCACGGGCGGCGTCAACCTCGGCTGCGACAGCCAAAGCCTCTTCGGTGTTAACGTGCAAAAATGCGTGGATACCGTCGGCTCCGCCATCAACAAGGGCGATGCGGTCAAGGTGCGCCTGCGTCACCTCGACGGCGGTCACCTCACGGGCAGCCAGCTTCGCAGCGAGATCGGCAGCGGAGTGGCGGAAGAGCTCGTTCTTCGATTCAGTCATAGTGATTAGTCCTCATCCAGGATTGCCGGGACCTTGAAACGGTTCTCGTAAGCATCCGGAGCGCCGGACAATGCCTGCTCAGCCGTGAACGTGTGGCCCACAACGTCCTCACGGAACACATTGGTCAACGGAATCGGGTGCGACGTCGCCGGGACATCCTCCCCCGCAGCTTCGCTCACGCTCTTCACCGAATCCACGATGACAGCAAGCTCAACAGCCATCCTGTCCAGTTCTTCGGCACTCATTTCAATGTGAGCCAGACGCGCAAGATGCGCGACGTCGTCACGGTTGATCGCAGCCATGGATCTCCCCTGCAAAGTTCAAATGGTTTTCGGAACCAGTCTACTTGGCTTGGGTGCGCCGCCGTACGCGGGCTGCGGCCCGCTCGGTGGGGGTTGTCGCCTTCGGCCGGTGGGCCTCCTACGCAGACCGGGCCAGGCATCCGGATGCGTGCGTCAAAGCGACGAAGGAGCAGCACGCGGAGGATGTCTGGCCCGGTCTTGCACCTCAGGTGCAGACGGTTGCGCTGGGAACAGCGGGTCAGCCGATGCCGATGGCTCCGGTCAGGACTCCGACTGCCAGCATGACGACTGAGACCACTGCCGTGCGCCAGAGGACCTTCTTGTGGTGGTCACCCAGGTCTACCTTGGCGAGGGACACCAGGAGGAGGATAGCCGGTACCAAGGGGCTCTGCAGGTGGAAGGGCTGCCCGGTGATGGAGGCACGGGCCATGTCCACTGCATCGACGCCATAGTGCGCGGCCGTTTCGGAGAGGACCGGAAGGACACCGAAGTAGAAGGCGTCATTGCTCATGAAGAAGGTCATGGGGATGCTGAGCAGTCCGGTGATGATCGCCATGAACGGACCCATGTCCGCGGGGATGATCTGGACCAGCCACTCGGACATAGCCTTGACCATGCCGGTGCCGTTGAGGACGCCTGTGAGGACGGCGGCGGCCATGACCATGCTGACGACGGCGACGATGGACGGTGCGTGGGCGATCAGCTGGGCGCCTTGGTCTTTGACCTTGGGAAAGTTGACCAGCAGGGCGATCGCGGATCCCACCATGAACACGAACGGCAGCGGAACGATGTTGGCCACCAGGACCACCATCACGGCGACGGTCAAGCCCAGGTTGAACCAGAACAGCTTGGGACGCAGGGTGGAGCGGTTGGGGTCCAGCGCGGTGTCCGCCATGGCGGTGTCGTGATCGTCCACCAGCGTGGCAGGGTCTTCGAGGACCGCGACGCCGGAACCTCCGCCGGTTCCCGGCTTACCTGCGGTTGAACCGTTGCGGCCAAATCCGAAACGGCCGGCGCCGAAGCCTGCACCCAGGCCCGAACCTGCGGCGACGGAACCGCCGCGGCCGGCGCCGCCGTCGAACGCTTCAGAAGGATCGGCGACGTCGTCCCAAATTTCGGGCGCAGTGGTGCGGAGGCGGTTGCGTTCCTGCAGGCCCAGCAGCCAGGCGAAGACCAGGACAACGATGAGGCCAACGATGAGGGACGGAACCATGGGGACGAAGACGTCGTTGACATCAAGGTTCAGGGCGGTCGCAGCGCGGGCGGTGGGCCCGCCCCACGGCAGGATGTTCATGGTGCCGTTGGCCAGGCCCGCCACGCAGGTGAGGACCACGGGGCTCATCTTGAGCCGCAGGTACACCGGGAGCATGGCGGCAGTAGTGAGGATGAAGGTGGTGGAGCCGTCCCCGTCCAGTGAGACTGCTGCGGCGAGGATCGCGGTGCCGAGGACAACCTTGGCGGGGTCGTTGCCCAGCTTGCGCAGGATGAACTTCACCAGGGGGTCGAACAGTCCGACGTCGATCATCAGGCCGAAGTAGATGATGGCGAACATGAGGAGCGCGGCCGTGGATGTCATGGACTTCATCGAGTCCATCACCATGTCGCCAATGCCGAGGCCCGCCCCGGCGAAAAGGCCGAAGACGGTGGGGACGATGATCAGCGCCAGTACTGGCGTCAATTTTTTGGTCATGATCAGGACCATGAATACCGCAATCATTGCGAATCCAAGCAAAACCAGCACGGCCGGCTCCTTACTACTGTGAATGGCGCCACGTCGGTGTGATGCGCACTACAGACGATATGGTGGCGCCGATCACGGCGGGGGGTTTCCGGGAATTGTTGGGAATACTGCTCGTTGCGAACGTTTTGCGCATTGTGCTCAGTGATTCAATGGATCATGCGGTTTTCCACCCAGACCCTCCTCCTCCAACTGGGGGTTGTCCTGCTGGTGGTCCTGCTCAGCGGAACAGTCCATGCCTGGCTGGTGTACGAACGGATCGGCACCGAAGCCGAGAACCAAGCCCTCACCCTTGCCAGGACGGTCGCGGCGGATCCGGATATCAGGACCAACGTGCAGCTCATCAGCAGGGAAGAGGGAACGCCTCCCTCGGAAGTACTCGCCGTCGGGCCGCTGCAAGAAGCTGCCGAGGCGGTACGGGCGCGCACCGGCGCCTTGTTCGTGGTTATCACGGACGAAACCGGCCTCAGGCTGGCCCACCCGGAGACGGCGCGGCTGGGTGAACGCGTCAGCACGGACCCCTCGGTGGCATTGGGCGGTGAGGAAATCACTACCCGCAACACCGGAACGTTGGGACCATCGGCCGGCGCCAAGGTGCCGGTGTACTCGCCGGAAACGCCCGGCGCAATCGTGGGCGAAGTCAGCGTGGGCTACTCCGTGGAGTCTCTTGGCAACAGCCTGGCCCGCGACATCGTACCCATTGCCCTCACTGCTGGCGGAGCATTGCTTGCCGGCGTCCTGGCGTCGTTCTTGCTCCGCCGCAGGCTGCAGCGGCTCACCCTCGGTCTTGAGCCCGAAGAAATCAGCACCCTCGTCCACGACCAGGTAGCGGTACTCCAAGGCGTGGATGACGGCGTGATCGGTATCGCGGCGGACGGGCGCATCTCCGTGTTCAACGCAGCAGCCGCCAGGCTCCTGGACATGCCCGATGCCACCGGGCAGGACTGGGCGTCCGCCGCCGTTCCCGAGCAACTCAAACAGCTCACGCAGCCCGCGGCACGTGATGCGGAGGCCGTGGAGATTGTTGCAGGTGGGCGCGTTCTGGTGGTGAGTGCACGCAAGGCCTGGCATCGCAAGGAGGACCTTGGCTGGGTGGTCATGCTGCGTGACCGTACGGAATTGCAGCAACTCACCCGCCAACTCGACGCCGTGGGTACCATGTCCACAGCCCTCCGCGCCCAGCGCCACGAGTTCGCCAACCAGCTCCACACGATCGCGGGTTTCATGAGCATCGGCCAGTACGAATCGGCCAAGGCATACTTGGCCCGGATCTCCGCAACGGGCCCGTTGAAGTTCCCGGTGGAGCAGGCTGAACTCCTGCAGGACCCGTACTTGCAGGCGTTCGTTGGCGCCAAGGGCGTGGAGGCTTCGGAGCGCGGCGTGGCCCTCCGCGTCGGGCCCGAAACATTGGTCCGTGGGCACGTGGCCGATCCCCAGGACGTGACCACGGTGCTCGGCAACCTGATCGACAACGCGGTGAGTGCCGCCGTCGCCGGGTCCGCCGCGGACCGCTGGGTGGAGGTTGAACTGCTGGACGACGCCACCACAACGGGCGGCACCTTGCATATCGTGGTGGGAGACTCGGGCGATGGTTTGGGGAGCCTTGAACCCGAAGAGGTCTTCGCAGAAGGATTTACGACGTCGGAACAACCGGTACGCTCGGGGGCTGGACAAGGTTTGGGGTTGGCGTTGGTGCGGCAGCTGGCGCGAAGGCGCGGCGGCGACGTCCGCGTTCTGGAGCCCGGCAGCCATGGCGGTCCGGGGGCGGTGTTCATGGCAACCATCCCCGGTGTCATGGACTTTTCCGGCACTGTGGATGCAGGTGCCGACTCTACCTTGAGGGAGGACAGCAGTGGCTGAGGATTTGAGGGTGCTGATCGTGGATGACGACTTCCACGTGGCAAGGCTCCACGCTGCCTATGTGGATTCCGTGGCCGGCTTCATGGCTTTGGCGCCGGCGGGCTCCGTGTCCCAAGCGCTGCAGGCGATCCACAGCCTCCGCCCGGACCTGGTGCTGCTGGACGTTTACCTGCCGGATGGCTCCGGCTTGGACCTGCTGGGCCAGTTGGACGTCGACGCCGTGATGCTCACCGCCGCCTCGGATGCGCAGTCCATCAAGGTTGCCCTGCGTCGCGGCGCGCTGGGGTACATGCTCAAACCCTTCACGGCCGAGTCCCTGTCCCAGCAACTCCGGTCCTACGCCAGGTACCGGAGGATTTTGGGCCAGCAGAGCGCCGTGGACCAGACCACCATTGAACGCGCAAAGCGCTCCCTGATTCCCGGTGACGTCACGCCGGCCGCCAAACCCCGCTCGGCGACCGAAGCGGCGGTCCTGGAATCGTTGATCCCTGGTGAGCAGTATTCAGCTGCCGAGGTGGCGGAACGCGTTGGCGTTTCCCGGGCCACGGCGCAACGGTACCTGTCCTCGCTCGCGGACGATGGCGCCGTCGAAATCCAACTGCGCTACGGGACCACGGGTCGGCCGGAACACCGCTACGGCATCCCGAGCTAGCCCAACCAACTGGCATTAGTGGTTGTTCTGAGCGCTCAGAACAACCACTAATGCGACTCAGTTGGGTGCGTTACGCGCTCTTCTGCGCCACGAGCTCGATCTCCACCAGCATCCCGGGATCGAGGAACGGCAGGACGTGGACCAGGGCAAGCGTGGGGCGGATCTCGCCGAAGACCTCACCGTGCGCACGGCCGGCATCTTCCCACTTGCTGATGTCCGTCAGGTACAGCTTGGACTGCACAACGTCCTCGTAGGAGAACCCGGCATCTTCGAGAACGGCGCCGAGCTTCTCCAGGATGTACTTGGTCTGCGAGTAGAAGTCTTCGCCAACAATGCCATCGGGCCCACTGGCTGCCGTCGCAGAAATGAAGAGGGTGTTGTCCACCTGGACTGCGCGGGAGTATCCAAGGGTCTGCTCCCAGACCGAACCCGTGCCGAATGTCTTGCGCATGGCGCGCCTTCCTGTCGTTTCGCACGGTCCGGTGACCGGCGTTTACGAAGGAAACTTTATGACTGCGGGAGGTCCAGCCGGTAAACGAACAGCTTTATGTCGGTGCCGGGAACGAACCAGTCGCGGTGCGGCGCGCGGTCAAAGCCGGTGCGTGCATACAGGGCGTTGGCACTTTCCCACGTCGCGCCGGTGGTCAGCGAAACGGCCTTGATGCCGTCCATGGCCTTGGCCTGATCGACGACGGCCTGCACCAGGGCGCGGCCGGCGCCGGAGCGCTGCACAGCCGGATCCACCACGAGGGTCCGCAGTTCCAGCTCATCCTCCAGGCCGATGTCCGAGAAGCCGCCGCCCGCAGGAGCCGCGGTGACCGAACCGATCACCTCGCCGTTGCGCTCTGCCACAAGGATGTCGGCGTGCTCTGCACGGCCTGCCACATCCTGGAGCTTCTGCAGGTACGGGTGGTCGGCGTCGCCGTAGTACCCCGCAGTGACGTAGGAGTCCTGCGTAATGCGGGCAACGGCGTCGTAGTCTTCGGGCAGGGCGGGACGGACGGTAATCGGCGAAAGCACCTACCAATGGTAGTCGTCCCGGTCGCACCAAAGACGCCAAAAGGGCCTTTCCGTGATGGAGCTATCAGTCACGAACGGAACGCACGACGACGGCGGCCCGTGCTTTGTTGATCGGGTGGACAACTGCTGGGCTGCTTTTGTGTTGCCTCCCGTGGCGTCGGATGGAGCCGCGTTGCCTGCCGTGAACCCCGGTTTCGTGCTGTTGCGGGGACATGTCGAAACGCTGGCGGAGGGCTTTGGACCCGTGCTTGAGTTGCCACACACCGGCCCCAACTGTCCTGACCCGAGGAGAAACCATGACCCCGCCAGACCGCACATTGCACCTCAACGCGTTCCTGATGAGCACAGGGCACCACGAAGCATCATGGCGCCTGCCCGAAAGCGACCCCCTTGCCTCTACCAAAGTGGAGCACTACCAGCACCTGGCCCGCACGGCCGAACGCGGAAAGCTCGATTCCATCTTCTTCGCTGACTCCCCCGTCCTCTTTGGCGAGGTGGGCCGCCGTCCTGCCGGAAAACTGGAACCAACCGTGCTGCTGACGGCCATCGCTGCCGCAACACAAAGGATCGGCCTGATCGCGACCGCCTCCACCACCTACAACGACCCCTTCAACCTTGCGCGCCGTTTCGCTTCGGTGGACTGGGTCAGTGGTGGACGTGCAGGCTGGAACGTCGTCACGACGGCGGGACCGGACGCCGCGCGCAACTTCGGTGTGGATGACCAGCCGGCCCATGCCGTCCGGTACGAGCGGGCCGCTGAATTCATCGAGGTGGCACAGAAACTCTGGGACAGCTGGGAAGATGACGCCATCCTCGCGGACAAGGCCGAGGGCGTCTGGGGCGATGACAACAAGATCCGGGTCATCGAGCACGAGGGGAAACACTTCCGCGTTCGTGGCCCCCTCAATGTTCCCCGTTCACCCCAGGGCCACCCGCTGATCGTCCAGGCCGGCTCTTCCGAAGACGGCAAGAAGCTGGCGTCGCAGTATGCCGAAGCCGTCTTCACCGCCCACCAAACCCTGGCCGACGCCCAAGCCTTCTACTCTGACCTGAAGTCACGCACCGCAGCGGTGGGCCGCGACCCGGAAGGCATCAAGATCCTGCCGGGGATCGTCCCGGTCATCGGATCCACTGAAGCCGAAGCCCTCAAGCTTGAGCGTGAACTGGACGAGCTCATCAAGCCCGAATACGCCCGGGAGCAACTGGCCAAGACGTTGCGCCTGAAGCCTGAGGACCTCCCCTTGGACCGCCAACTCCCTGCAGACCTGCCGTCCGAGGACGACATTGAGGGTGCCAAGAGCCGCTACACGCTGATCGTGGAGCTGGCCCGCCGGGAGCAGCTCACTGTTCGCCAGCTGATCGGCCGGCTGGGTGGAGGACGCGGGCACCGTACCTTCTCCGGAACACCTGAACAGGTTGCTGACGCCATCCAGGACTGGTTCTTTGCCGGCGCCGCGGATGGCTTCAACATCATGCCGCCGGTCCTCCCCTCAGGACTGGAGGTGTTCGTGGACCACGTAGTACCGATCCTCCAGCAGCGCGGGCTGTTCCGTACGGAGTACACCGAGTCCACGCTCCGCGGACACTACGGACTGGCCCGGCCGGAGAACCGCTTCGCAGGCTCCGCGGCGCAGCAGCTCACGTCCATCGGATCAGCGTTCTAGGACCCATGCCGCGTCACGCGGGCGGCCCTCAGCGCTTGGGCCAGCTCCACGAGGGACCTTCCAGCGATCCCAGACCCTTGATCCGGGTCTCGCCGAGGTCCTTGTAGAGCTCATGCTCGTGGGCGGCACCGCTCTCGCGCAGCGCCTTGAGCAACGCTTCCGAGTGGGTTACCACGATCATCTGGCTGTTGGCACTGGCCTGGACAATCAGTCCGGCCAGTGCCGGCATCAGGTCAACGTGGAGGCTGGTCTCGGGTTCGTTGAGGACCATGAGCTCGGGGGGCCGCGGGGTCAGCAACGCCGCGGTCAGCAACAGGAACCGCAGGGTTCCGTCCGAGAGCTCTGCGGCCTTCATGGGCCGCAACATGCCGGGCTGACTGAGTTCCACGCTGAACCGGCCGTCGTTGACGGCAATCTCCAGGCGGCTTCCGGGAAAGGCATGGCCGACGGCGGCATCCAACTGCCGCTCGAAGCCCACCTCGCGCAGTGTTTGCAGAGCAGCCGCAAGATCCTTGCCGCTGTGATGAAGCACGGGTGTGCGGGTTCCGAGCTGCGCCTGGCGGGCGGGAGCGTCGGCATCCGTGCGGAAGTGATCGTAGAACCGCCATGAACGGACCGAATCACGAACCCGCAGAACCTCCGGCGCCCTGTCCTGGTCCGAAACCTCCGTCAGCATGCTCTGGAAAGTGTCCAGCCGCCTGGATAACTCTGTCCACTCGCTGCCGGGTCCGCGCAGCTTGGCCAGGCTTCCCTTCCGGTCGACCAACAGTGAGCCTGGCCGTGCTACAGGGCCGGAGAAGATCTGCTCCCGTTTTATTTCGGGATCCAAGCTGAAGGCGGAGGGCCGGGGCCTGCCGGTTTCCTGGTCGAATCCGGCACCGCCGGGCGTTGGCATCCCCAGGTCCACCAAGTATCCAAAATCGTCCCCGGAGTAACCCAGCTTCAGGCTTACGGACTCACGCCGTACCGTTCCCTGGACAGGCACGTCACCACTGCGCATGGCCTTGCTGATGGACTCCGGGCCTGCCCACAGTGTGGAGGGCAAACCGCCGTCGCGGGCAAGCGAACCCACCACGTTGCCGGAGTCGCCCCCGGCACACTCTGCCAACAGCCGAAGCGCCCGGTACAGCGAGGACTTTCCGCTGCCGTTGGCACCGGTCACGATGTCCAGGCCATGCAACTCCATGGCGAGGTCCCGGATGGATCGGTAGTTGGCGATGGCGAGGGTTTTGATCACGGATTGGTGGTCACAAAGGAAACTTGCCGGACAGTTCCAAGGCGCCGGCGCACATCCAGGCCGCCAGACGGTCTTCGGTGCTTGGCCCACCGTTCAAAGGGCTCTCCAACCGTGGTCTGCGCACCCAGCAGCCCGCCTCTTCGGCGATCAGCGCACCGGCAGAGAAATCGTGCTCGTTCAGGCCACGCTCGCCGTAAGCGTCAAAAGTACCGTCGGCGACCAAACAGAGATCCAAGGCCGCAGAACCCAGGCGCCGGACGTCGGCAAAACCGTCCATAAGCTCAGCGAGGCCGGCCGACTGGTCTGCGCGGGTAGCGGGATCGTAGCTGAATCCCGTAGCCAGGATGAGTCCCCTTCGTCCCTGGACAGGACCTGCCAAGCGGGTGGTCTCTCCACCGACCTCCAACCAGGCTCCTTGTCCACGGGCGGCCGAGTAGACGCGACCCAGGGCAGGTGCGTGGACCACCCCGGCCAGCCATACGCCGTCGGAATCGGCTACGGCCACAGAGGTGGCGTAGTAGGCGATGTTTCGGATGAAGTTGGTGGTCCCGTCCAAGGGGTCAATGGACCAGCGGTATCCGGAAGGCATGTCCGGCCTGGTGGTGCCGTGCTCCTCGCCAGTGATGGTGTCGTGGGGCCGCTCTGCAAGGATGGCTTCGCGGACGGCATTCTCAGCCGCGACATCAAAGGCCGTGACCCAGTCGCCGTCCTCACCCTTGTTGGTGGTTTCGAGGCCATCGCCGCCTGTGCCGCTGACGGACCGCTGCGCGAGCACAGCAGCACCCGCCGCAGCGGCACGTTTGGCTACTGCCAGGAGCCCGTTCACGTCCGTCATTCGGAGACTGCTTCCGTGGCGTCGTCCTGCGCCGTTTCGTTGTCCGCAGGCTCGTCTGCCGCAGCCGCGGGCCCGTTGGCAAGCAGCTGACGGAAACCATCTTCGTCCAGCACGGGAACACCGAGCTGCTCCGCCTTGTCCAGCTTGGTGCCGGCGCTTTCGCCGGCCACCAGGTAGCTGGTCTTCTTGGAAACGGAACCAGACGCCTTCCCGCCACGAATGATGATGGCTTCCTTGGCTTCGTCCCGGCTGAAGTTGGGCAAAGTACCGGTAACAACGATGGTGAGCCCTTCAAGGGTGCGCGGCACGGACGTGTCCCGCTCGTCTTCCATCCGCACACCGGCCGCTGCCCAGCTGTCCACGATCTCATTGTGCCAGTCCACGGCGAACCACTCTTGGAGTGCCACTGCAATGGTGGGGCCCACACCATCCACATGGGCCATTTGCTCCTCCGTGGCGTTCCGGATGGCGTCCATGCTGCCGAAGGCGGTAGCCAGAGCACGCGAAGCGGTGGGGCCCACATGCCTGATGGAGAGCGCCACCAAAACACGCCAGAGCGGCTGCTTCTTGGCTTTCTCCAACTCCACAAACAGTTTCTCGGTGGTGGCCGTTGGCTTGGAGGGGGACTTGGCCGTGCCCTTGGTATAGAAGTACGGAACCAGCTCATACTCGCCCGTGCCCACACCCTTGGAACGCTTCTCCCTGCGGATCAGGACATCTGCCAGGTCCTCGCGAGTGAGGCTGAACAGTCCCGCTTCACTGGTCAGCGGTGGAGTCTCTGGCTCCGCCGGCTGCGTGAGGGCAATGGCAGCTTCCCACCCCAGAGCTTCAATATCGAACGCGCCACGGCCCGCGAGGTGGAACACGCGCTCACGCAGTTGCGACGGGCACGACTTCGCATTGGGGCAACGGATGTCGACGTCGCCGTCCTTCGCCGGCGCAAGCGGGGTGCCGCACGACGGGCATTCGGTGGGCATCACGAATTCCCGGACCGGTGGATCCTGTTTGTCACGCAGGGCCAGTACAGGGCCCACGATTTCGGGGATGACATCGCCGGCTTTTCGAAGGATCACGACGTCGCCGATCATGACACCCTTGGCCTTGACCACGTCCTGGTTGTGCAGCGTCGCCATGCCCACCGTGGAGCCGGCCACCTTCACGGGTTCCATCAAACCGAACGGAGTCACCCGGCCGGTACGGCCTACGTTGACGGCAATGTCCAGGAGCTTGGTGTGGACTTCTTCCGGCGGGTATTTGTACGCAGCAGCCCACCTCGGAACGCGGGAGGTGTAGCCGAGGGCGCGTTGGGTGGCGAAGTCGTCGATCTTGACCACAATGCCGTCGATTTCATGTGCGAGGTCGTGCCGGTGCTCGCCGTAATGCCCGATGAACTCGAGGACCTCGTCAAACGAGTCCAGAACCTTGAGGTACGGGCTGGTGGGCAGCCCCCATGCTTCAAGAAGCTTGTACGTTTCGGACTGGCTCTTGGCTTCCAATCCTTCGCGGGCGCCGATGCCGTGGACGTACATGCTCAGGGGCCGCTTGGCGGTTTCCGCAGGATCCTTTTGTCGCAGCGAGCCAGCGGCAGCATTGCGCGGGTTGGCGAGCGGTGCTTTGCCGGCGGCGACGAGGGTTTCGTTGAACTCGACGAAGGCCTTGGAGGGGATAAATACCTCACCCCTGATTTCGACTTCAGAGGGATACCCGGATCCGGTGAGTTCGCGTGGGATTTCCTTGATGGTCAGGACGTTGTGGGTGATGTCTTCACCAGTTGTGCCATCGCCGCGCGTGGCCGCACGGACGAGCTTGCCGTCGCGGTAGAGGAGGTTTACAGCGAGGCCGTCGATCTTCAACTCTGTCAGCCAGGCAATGGGCGGAACGGAGTCTCCGAGCTTGGCCACCGAAGCTTCCGCCTTCCGCACCCAGGCCTCAAGCTCGTCCAGGGAGAAAACGTCATCCAGGCTGTACATGCGTTGCAGGTGCTCCACGGCAGCGAATGCCGAGGAGACCTCGCCGCCCACTTCCTGCGTGGGGGAATCGTTCGAGACAAGCTCCGGGTGGAGGGCTTCCATCTCCTCCAGGCGCCGGTACAGTTCATCAAACTCGGCGTCGGATACCGTAGGTGAGTCTTCCTGGTAATAGGCATACCGGTATTTGCGGACGAGATCGGCCAGTTGCTCGTACTCATCGCGCAAGGACTCCGAAGGTGGGGTCCCCTCTGCTTCCACGACGGTTGCAGCCGCCTGTTCACCTGTGGTTTCTACCGGATTCGCAGTTTCTGGTGTGCTCACACGTCTATCTTGCCGCAAGCCAACGACATTTTTGCGGCGCGGCTAGTGCGAAGAGAGCCGGTTCTTGCTCCACAGGGCGAACGCCAGGCCGCCCAGGCCCACCAGGAGAACGGCACCCAGGATGCCGAAGAGGCCCAGCACATTGGGGCCGGAGATGGACGTGGTGGCCATGGCGGCGGCCTGCGTCTCCTTGCCCTTGTCCACGGGGGTGTTCCAGTTGGACGACTTGGACGGGCTGGGGCTGGCTGAGCTGGGTGTCGCAGAAGGCGAGGCCGACGGCGTTGCAGACGCCACGGTCGCCTCGGGCGTGGGCGCGGGTTCGGACGGGCCCGACGCCGGACTGGTCACCCGGGGTGCCACGGTAACGAACTGCGTCACTACGGGCTGTGGTGCCTGGACAGGCGGCTCGGGAGCGGCTGGTGCAGGTGCAGGTGCCTTCTGTGTCTCGCGGACACGGGTCGGTTCCGGTTTGGGCGTGGGCCTCTTGTCCGGTTCCGGGGCCAGCGCAGGCTGCGTCGGCAAGGGGTCTTGGACTCCCTCACTGGGCGCGCAGGATAACTTCCCGTCGCATGGAGCAGCGTGGACGGCGGCAGCTGGCGCCAACAGCAGACCAGCGGTCAGAAGAACGGCAGGGACAACGGAGTGTCGCATGAAGTAACCTCAGCCGGGGCGTTGGGGTGCCACCGGTTTTCAAGAAGTTCGGGTGTTTTGTGAAATCCTCCTATATCCCCCGAGCTGCGGCAAATCCTAGCTTCGGTTCTCCGGCGGCATGGCGATCTGCAGTTTGCGTACTTTGCCGCGTCCAACAATGTATCCGCGGCCGGGAATGAAGTCGGTGCTGATCCTGCCGAGGGAGGTGTTGAGCAGGCTGTCGCCTTCCACGTCTCCCGGGTTGAGCAACAGCCCACGGCGCCCGGACTTGAACGGCTGTGCCAAGGACCACGCCTGGGACCAGGTGGACGTTTCAGATTCGCCCACCACCCATTGATCGGCCTTGATGGCCGCCGTGACCAGGCGGCCGACCCCCGATTCAGCCAAGGTGTCCGTGAACTCGGTCAGGCCCTCGATGAAAATCGCCATGCTGCCCGGGTTGTCCGAGGCCTTGTCGATCAGGTCATCCACGACGTCGGACACTTCATCCGGACCCACCAACGAGCGGCTCCAGATGTTCAGCGACGCCACGGCGGACCGGCGCGAGCCGATGTAGATCAGGTCTGTCCGCGGATTGGAGCGACGCAAGGCGTACGCCAGGGTCACCAGCGCCACCGTCCGTCCGGCACCCGGAGGGCCAGCGAGGAGGAGCGAGCCCTTGGCAGCGATGGCCGCCGAACCCAGTGTCTCGTCGTCGACACCAATAACGGGATTGTCCGGAGCGCCGGTGGGCAGGATGTCCAGGTCCACCAACTCCGGGAGGCGCTGGATTTGCGGTGCCTGCTCCAGTCCTTGACGGACCATGGCCTGGCTGAGCTTGGCAACTTCGCGTGCTTGCAGTGCCAGGTTCGAGTTGCCACCCAGGACGGCGAGCTGGACTTCAAGACCATCCAGCAATCCGCGCCCGGGAGGGGATGCGGCGTTGAGGACATCTTTGGGGACGTCCAAGGTCATGTAGTCGTCTTCTGAGCTGAGGCGCAGGACCAACCGCTTCTGGATGGAAGCAAGAAGCGACGCCGGAACAGAGTTGGTGCGGTCACCGCTGACTACCAGGTGGATGCCCAAGGGACGTCCGTCGGTGGCCAGCGTCAGGAAGATGTCCCAGAGCGCGGACAGCTTGCTGTACTCGTATCCTTCCCGGAAAGAGGACATGCCATCGACCAGGATGAAGATGCGCTTCTCGTCCGGCCTGTTGGCCAACTGCCGGTATTCCACGATCGTGGAGGCCCTGACCTCGGCGAACCGGGCAGCACGGTCGTCGGCTACTTCCTTGAGCCAGCGCAGCAGGCGGCCAACGCGTTCAACGTCGTCTCCATTGATGATTTCACCAACGTGCGGGAGTCCGTCCAGCATCTTCAGGCCGGAGGAACCACAGTCGATGCCGTAAATATGCACCGGGCCACCGCGGGGTGTGACGGCTGCAGCGATGGCGATACTGCGCAACGCAGCCGACTTTCCGGATCCGCCCGTGCCGTAGACGGCCATGTTGCCGTCCTTGTCCGGTTCGTAGAACACGGTGGGCTGGTCCTGGTGGGCGGGATCGTCTGCGACGCCCAGCAGGAGCCGCTCATCCGTGCGCGGGTTCGGGAGCTTGGAGAAGTCGTATGTGGTGGCCAGTTCGTTAAGCCACGGTTTCCGGGGAGGCTCGATCGAGAGGACGTCCGCGGCACGGATGATGTTTTCCGTCATCCGGGCGATGTCGTTCGGCCCTGCGGGTTCTTCCTCCACCTGGGCCACCAACGGCGGTTCCCAGGTGGGCCCGGAGCCGAAGGCCATCTCCACGATGTCGATCCGCGGACGTTGCGGTTTCTCGGTGGTCCAGCCACCGGCATATCCGGTCTGGAAGCCCTGGATCCGCCCGGGGCCGGTCTTCGCGGCGCCACGGCCCGGGATGGAGGGATCAAAATAGGCGGCAGTGGGAACACCAAGAATGTCCACGGCATCCACTTCATCAGCCATGCGCAAAGCGACACGGAGGTTGGTGTTGGCACGCAGGTTGTCCTTGATGACGCCGGCAGGCCGCTGGGTGGCCAGGATCAGGTGCAGGCCCAGGGAACGGCCACGGGCAGCGACGTCCACCACGCCGTCCACGAACTCCGGAACTTCCGTAGCCAGTGCCGCGAATTCGTCCACGATGATGATCAGGTACGGCGGTGCCTCGGGATCGGCTTCGCGTTGCAACGCCAGCAGGTCTTTGGCCTTCTTGCGGTTCAGGAGCCGTTCCCGGTAGTGCAGTTCAGCGCGCAGGGAGGTCAGTGCACGGCGGACAAGGTGCGGGGACAAGTCCGTCACCAGTCCCACGGTGTGGGGCAGGTGGAGGCAGTCCGCGAATGCTGCGCCGCCCTTATAGTCCACGAAAAGGAAGCTGACACGGTCCGGGCTGTAGGCCGCGGCCATGCCCATCACCCAGGACTGGAGGAATTCTGACTTGCCGGCGCCGGTGGTTCCGCCCACCAGTGCGTGCGGACCTTCGTTCTTGAGATCGAGGTAGAACGGCTCCACGCCTTTGGAACCAACCAGCGCGCGGAGGCTGCCGTTGTCCTTGCGGTTGGGCACGGCGGTGGCGTGGACAGAATTGTTCTCCTGCCAACGTTCAGCAACGGCCTGCGGGTTGTCCATCAGTTCCTTGCCGATCAACGTGGCGTAGGACACGGCGCGCGGGAGGTCGGAGTCGTCGTCGAGCGGGTTTCCGACGTCCACCAACGGCGACATCATGCGGGCCAGTTGCGTGGCAAGGTCCGCATCGAGGCTTTCGCAGCTCACAGGATAGGTGTGCCTGCCCAGGCGGACCTGGCCTGTTGTGGTGCCGTGATCGCCGTCAACGGAGAGGAAGTCCCGGCACGCTGCAGGGAGGGACTGCACGTTGGCTGCTACCCACATGACGTGCACGCCATGGTCAGGGCCGCGCTCCACCAGGCGTGTGAGGCGTCCACGGTCCACGGGAGCATCGTCTTCCACGATCACCAGGACAGCGGGCACAACGGGGGCTGGGATTTCTTCGTGCTCGCTCTTGAGCCCGGGGCGATGCTGCGGCCCTGGTTCCTTGGCCATGGACTCGCGCTCTTCCACGAGGCTTTCCAAGCGGGACAACAAGGCAGCACCGGCGCCAGGGCCTGCGGCGAGGTGGTCACCGGACAGCGGGCTGTGGCCTGAACCGACATGCGGAAGCCATTGCAGCCAGTCCCAACGTTCACGGGAGCGCGCCGAGGTCAGCGAGGTCAGGACCACTTCTGCAGGCGAGTGGAGGCCTACCAGTTGAAGCACCATCCCGCGGGCAACATCGTCCACCACGCTGCGGTCCCCCGCCACGCCGAACGATCCGGAGGTCCGTAGTTGGGAAACAATGGGCACGCCCTCGATCACCCGGACCTGCTGAAGGCATTCCTGGATTTCCCGCATGTACTGCGGTTCGGTTTCGTTGGCGCTTGGCTCGTCAAAGGGGATGCGCGACGGCGCGGAGCCCAGCCCGAAACGGACGCCCAGGAAGTGCTGGTGCTCGGGACGGTTGGTCCACAGCAAGGGGCCAAGTTTGTAGATCGCGTCCACGGTATCGCTGACCGAAGGCGCTTCCTGGAGCCTGACGGCGCGCTCGATGTTCTGCTGCCGGTCGATGTCCTCGCGGAAAGCCAGCATGGCGGCCTTGAACTGCTTGTGGCCTTCCTTGGCCTGGCGCTTGCTCTGCATCTTGTGGTCTACGTAGTGCCCCACGATGAACAGCGGCATCATGGCCATGAAGAGGACAGAGAGCAGGTTCTGGGTGACGGCAAAAAGCACGCCGCCCATCAGCAGCGGCGCCACCAGCATGATGTAGGGGAACGGCTGGTGCTCGGGGCGCTTGGGACCGGCCGGCGGCACCCGCTTGGGTGACTCGAACCTCGGCAGGACCCGCGGTGACCGGTTGAAGTCCACCAAGGGCGACGACGGTCCACCACTGTGGTTCCGGGACAACGCCACCACTCCTACAGTGGTATCGCCCAACGTAACCGTGTCCGAGGATTGCAGTGTTGCCCGCGTGACGGGCAAGCCGTCCATGAGCAGCCCGTTGGCAGAGTTCGTATCCACGATCTCCACCGTCTCGCCCACCGTGACGCGGGCATGGCGCTTGGACGTCAGCGGGTCGGAAAGCCTGATGTCGGCGTCCCTGTCCCGGCCGATGTAGCTGGTGCCGAAAGGCAGCGAAAACTCGCGCCCGACGTCGGGCCCTGACATGACGCGCAACGTCGCCGCTGCCGGTCCCCTGTTGGTGCCGCTGGCGTGGCCGTTCGAGGCAAACTGTTCGCTGACCTGCGCGAGCGAGACCTTGGATCCGGGCCGCAACCCGGACTCCAGCAAGTTGTCGGTGGGGCGGAGCACGTGTCCGGACAGGCCACCGCCAACGAACGCTTCGTCCACGCTGATGGACAGGTTCGACGGCGGTTCGGTCCCCTTGCGTACGGGGTCGGCGACCCAGAGTTCGGTGGCTATGTCCGCCACGGTGGCGCGACCATCCACCGTCACGGCGAGGTCCTTTGCTTCGGCAGGATCACGCCGCAAGGTCAGGCGAAACTTCATCCTTCGTCGACTCCAGTCATTTTTTCAAGGAGGTGCAAATCAGCCGGGGTCACCAGATGCGAGGTCACCGCGTGCTCCACCAGGCGGGCGCGGCGGTTGGTGGCGAGTTTTCCTGCACCACCGCGCAAACCAACGACTCCAACGCGGTCCAGTTTGTCGCACACGTTGTCCAGCTTGCGGTTGAACCGTGTCAGGGCCCAACCCAGCCGCTTCGCAGCCTCTGCTGAGGAGGGAATGGCGCTGAAGCCAGTGCCTTCGCGGCGCAGCATGGGCTCAGCCAAGGCCACGATCAGGGCCTTCTGTGAGTCCGTGAAGACCACGGGGCCAATGGTGGTGTCCCCCGCTTGGTCCTCTTCGCGGGCCTCATGCCGGAACGACGGCGTCTTCAAATGGACGGCGAATTCATACGTTGTGGGCCCGGCAGTGAAGATCACGTTGGTGTGGCTGAAGACCAACGGGATCCTTGCACCCGGCGCAAGCCAGGCCTGCATGCCGCCGGAACCATCGGCGATGGTGGCAGACAACATGCTGCCCACGTTGCTGAGCCACCACATGCCGTCGTAACGGGCGATCTGCAGGAAGCGTCGGTGCAGATACGGGTTGTCGTCGACCTCCAGGTCACCTTCGCGACCAATGTCAAAGACGTCTTCGTCGGATGGTTCGTACCATTCCCCACAGAAATCTATTGCTAGATCCCCCATGATCTGTGCCTCCTCAGTCGGCGGTAAGTAAGAGTCATATGCCGGCTACCCGTCCAGGCAAGCGATGGAGCCCGGCCCCTCAGGCGACGCGCTGCCGTCCGACCGGACAATGATGACCTGCACGCAAATGGGCGGTTCGCCAAAGCCTGAAACGAAGGCCTTCTCCGTCTGCGTTGTCTCATAGGCGCCGTCAGCCTTGGCCGATTTGGTGCGCCACTTGTAGGTATCGCCCTCTTTAGGCTGCGGGTTCTTCCAGGAAAAAACGATGATGTTCGGATCCTTGGTATCCCGCGCCGCGGCCAGTGCCTCGACGTCCGGGACGCTGCCACTGTCCAAGGCATCGGCCGGGGCCTTGCTGGCTGTTTCCGTCGGGGCAACTTTGGGTTGTGCCGACGAACCCAGGACCATGCCCACCACGACGGCGACCACCAGCACTGCCGCCCCGGTGGCGGCGAGCCACAGGTTGCGCTTGCTGTGGTCGGCTGCCTGGACGTTATCTTCCGTTGTCGATGCCCCTGCGGACGCAGCGGAGCGGCTGACCGTTGCATCAACATCCACCGCAGCCGGCGAAGCCTGCCAGCCTCGCAGGACCGTGGATTCCGCGACCTCGGGTGCCTCCACCGCGCTTTGATCCCGGACCGGCGCATGAAATTGCGGTGGGGTTTGCTGGGCGGCGCCTGGATGCGTTTGTGGCGGGGAAACGTGTGCAGGAGCTTGCGTGGCGCCGGGAACCGTGGACGGGAAGGTCCGGGCGGGGAAGGTGGGCGCCGATCCCGTGGTGGCTGTCCCGGAAGCGTCGGGATCAATCGCAGCAATGCTCCGGACCCGGGTTTCCTCGAAGTTGTCGTCCGGATGCTGGTCGTCGCCGTGCCCGGGTTCTTCAAGCACTTCAAACGGTGTCTGGGACAGGTTCAACTCTGTCTGGATCCGCTGGAGCGCCAGGGCAAAAGCATGCGCAGACGAGTAGCGGGACCCTGGAGACTTTGCCATGGCGGTGGCCAGGACGAGTTCCAGGGACTCCGGTACGTCCGCCCGCCCAAGCCTGGGAAGGGGCGAGTTGGTGATGCGCGAAATCAGCTCGCGCTGGGAATTGTCCTGCCCGGGCAAGACGAAGGGCGAACGGCCTGCCAGGAGGGTGTAGAGCGTGGCTCCCAACGCCCAGATGTCAACGGGAACCCCGTCCACCGCGCCACCCCGGAACTGCTCGGGCGGCGACCACGGAATGGACATGCCGGCGTCGTCCTCGGTGTCGGCGCCAATGGTGCCGGAGATACCAAAGTCCGTCAGTGCGGGACGGTTGTAGTCGGTGACCAGGATGTTGGCCGGTTTGATGTCCCGGTGGACGATGCCGGCCCGGTGCGCGGTCTCGACGGCGGACGCCACCTGGATGCCGACGGCCAGGACCTCGTCCACGCTGAAGCGCTGACGGCGGTACCGCACATCAAGGCTTGGCCGGGAGCAGTACTCCATGGCGAGGTAGGAGTGGCCGCTCTCCGTAATCTCGGCTTCGAAGATCGTCACGATGTACGGGTGCGATGACAATTGCGCCATCAGGTTCGCTTCGGACTCGAAGCGTCGGCGTGCGCCCTCGGTCTTCAGGTCTGACAGCAGCACTTTGACGGCCACTTTACGGCGCGGCCGGTCTTGCTCATACAGGTAAACATCCGAGAATCCGCCGGAGCCCAGCAGGCTCACATACTGGAATCCCGGAATGGGTGGAGGCGGCGCGGGGGGCCTCTTGGAACTCAAAGAATCTCCTCGAAACGCAATGAAATGTCGTCACCCAGCTCGGCGATATCGCCGTCCAGCAGAATGGCCATTTCGTTTTGGGCAAGGCGGCGGGGGGCCTGGCCTTCCCTGATCAACACTGTTCCGTTGGTTGCCTTCAGGTCGCACAACATGACGTGCCAGCCCTCCAGCCTGACCTCGACGTGGGAGCGGGAAATGTCCCCTCCGGGACTCTCCACCTGCACCAACTTGGGCATGGTGCCGCCTTGGACACGGGAAACGGAAGGTTGCCGTCCAATGATCAGCGACTGGTCAAGATCGATCAACTCGCCCGTGGAAAGGCGCATGCGGCCAAGGCGCGGACGCTGGACCTGCTCGGCATCCCCGGACAATGCCGTGCCACAGACAGAACACTGCGGATACGTAGGTGGATTCGCGTGCCCCTGCGAACACACCCGCGCCAACACGCTTGGCCCATTGGCAACCGCAGCGTCCAGGGCAGCCGGTGCCGGTTGGGCCGCGTCGTCATTCCCTGCAGCCAGGCTGCTTTTCATGATGGTCTGGCCGTCATGGTCCGCATCTTCGTCGACGACGCCTGCGGGCGGTGCAGGTGGCCAGCCGCCCGGAAGCTGCGGGGCAGGGCCCGCAGTGGGCTGTGACTGGGCCGGGCCTGGCGACGGCGCGGACCCGATGGCCGGAGCAGCGGGCAGGCTTGAAGACGCGGGGGCGGCACTGCCTGCATCCGACGCGGCAGGGCCGGTCCGCAGCCAAGGTACGGAATCAATCAGACCCGTTCCCTGGTCGGAAGGGAGTTGCACAGCCGCAGGTTGCCCTGCCGAAGGTTGCTCTGCCGAAGGCTGCTCTGCCGGTGCTGGGGTCACTTGCGCCGGAACTGACGATAGCGGATCCTGCGGTTCTGCAGCAGGTGCTGCAGGCATGGGCGCAGGGGCCACCGGAGCACCCGGCGTCTTGGACACCGGGGCATCGTGGTCGTCGGAGTCGTCATCCACCCGTACGGCGGCATCTTCGATGGTGCGCATCACCGTCTTATCCCACAGGTGATCGTAGTTGGTGGTGTTTTCCAGCGTGGGGACCAAAGGATCAGTGGTGCTGGTGTGGACGGGTTCACCGGCCTCTTCGAGGCCGTCCGTCGCGACTGGTTCTTGAGCGGTCTCCCCTGCCAAAGCACGTGCCGGTGAAGCAGCTCCATCCTCCGAAGGCGGGCCGGCGGCGGGCGGGGCGGTGGCGGTTTCGGCGACGACGGGCTCGGCGGTGGCGGTTTCGGCGACGACGGGCTCGGCGGTGGCGGTTTCGCCATGGGAGGTTTCGTCGGCAGAGGCTTGTCGGGAAGCAGGTTCTCCGGCACGCCCATCCGCCGCAGGTTCACTGGCAGGTTCATCGCCAGGATTTGATTCCTGCCCCAGCCCCAAGTGGCCGGGTGCGATGGTCAGGCCAAGGTCCGCTTCGGTGTAGCCGATCATGGTTTCGTCGGAAACCTTGTCCGGGACAGGGTGCTGGTTTTTTCCGTCGTTTGCCGGCTCCTCCAAAGGAACGGCTGCTGCATGGATCGCCGGCCCCACATCGCGGCCGGGTTGGCCGGGCTCAGCTTCGAGAACTGACAACAGCACCACGCCCTCCGTCAGGGGCAGGCTGTTCAACGGCATGCCGGAGGCGGAACCGCCCCCGATCCGAAGGCTGTAGGAAGATGCGCCCGCGAGCCTGCGTTCTGTCCAGGTGGTGACGTCACGGCCTGTGAGCTGTTCGGTGCCCGATTCCACCTGGACCCGCAATTCGAGATCACCACGGAGGAACACGCGGAGCGCGTCCTTGGCGTCAATGATCCCGAACGGAGGGATCCGGCTCAACGAAACACCAAAGGCATCCGTCACCTCGTGAAGGACCTCGTGGGCCTCGGGAGCCGATGCCAGCAACTCCCAGACAGCGTCGATCAGCGCATGCGGTGTATCCGGACCCAGGAGAACCACGGTCCCGTTCCGCACAACGCCAAACCAGTCGCCTTGCTGGTAGCGGGTCAGCGAAAGGTTACTGCTTGCCATCGACGCCTTCCTCCTGGTCAGCCGCGGATACCTCGTCCGCGCCATTAACCCAGGCCCGTGGAAGGGTGTCCTCTTCAACCTCGGAATCAACCTCGGGACGGGGCGCAGTGGTGGCGATGCCGGCGTCGTTCATGACGTTCTTGGCGTCCACCACGATGACGGTGACGTTGTCCCGGCCGCCGCTTCGCAGGGCAGCCTGGATCAGAGCATCCACGGCATCCTGCGGATGTGCGACGGTGCTGAGGATGCGGAACATGTGGTCGTCGCCCAGCTCACCATTGAGACCGTCGGAGCAGACCATGATCCGGTCACCTTCCTGGATGGGAAGCAACCAGAAATCGGCCTCGGTCTCATCGCCGGTGCCCAAGGCACGGGTCACTACGTGGCGGCGGGGATGAACCGTTGCCTGCTCTGCGGTGATGTCCCCGGAATCCACCAGTTCCTGCACCTCGGAGTGGTCCACGCTGACCTGCGTGAACTCCCCTTGGCTGAGGCGGTACGTCCTGGAATCTCCGATGTTCATCACCAGCCAATAGGGCAGGCCCATCTGTTCCACCACCACCACGCCGGACAGCGTGGTTCCGGCGCGGGCTCCCGTTGCGTTGCGGATGGCTGCGTCAGCCCTCAACAGGCAGGCCTGCAAGTCGGCTGCAGATGCGGTCCGCACGCCAGCTGCAAGTTCGGGGGCACTGCCCAGGGCCCGGACACACATGCCGCTGGCAATTTCACCGGCCTCATGTCCGCCCATGCCGTCTGCAACCGCAAAGACGGGGTCTGCAGCGATGAACGAATCCTCGTTCAGTTCACGGCGCAGTCCGCGGTCCGTCCCGTACCCGTAACTCAGGCCAAAGGAAGACCCGCCTGCAGGAGCGCCGGCTTCGGCATTGGCAGGGGTGGCCGGCTGTGAATTCATGCTTGTCCTAGGTGGAAGGAACGGTCCCCGAAGTGAACGGTGGAACCGGGACGGACCAAGACTGCCTGGCCCGGATGGAGCCGCGTCTGGAGACCGTCGGGCGTGGTGACGGCACTGCCGTTGGTGGAGTTTCGGTCGGTGACCCAGACGCCATCGCCATCCACCCTCAGATGCAGGTGGGTTTTGGAGATGGACCGGCCGGGATCGGCAACCGGCAAAAGTTGCTCTACCGCTTCCCCGGGCTGCGCAGCCGGGTTCCTCCCCAGCAGGACCGAGCCGCCGAGTTGGACGTCCTGGCCGTCATCAATCCGGATCCGCAGGACCGCTTGTGCCCGCGCAGTGCCGGGGCGCATCTGGGTGCGCTCCACGTCGTCGTCGGGGTGGCCGGCAAAGCCGGTAACCGGCGCGGACGGTTGCTGAATGACCTGCGGCTGCGGCGTCACGGGAGCCAGCTGTGGTGCAGCCGTCGTTGGCCGTGGTGCCGACGGCGGACGCCACTGGTTGGGGTCATGTGAGGGCTGCTGGGCTGCCGGCACCACTGGAGTCACCGGCGCAGGTGCGGACTGCCCGAAACCGGACGGAGTGGCCTCAGAGGAAGCGGCAGCAGCCTGAGCGACACCGGATCCCCTGGCACCAGTCGTTGCGCCGGAGGGGACTGGAGAAGCCACCGGTTGCACGGGCGGGAGATCCATTGGCGCGAAACTGTAGGGGCCCTGGATGCCACCCGTGGCCACGGGATTGCGTCCTGCGTTGACGTCGAACACCAAAGACTTCGCGGCCTTGTCCTGCCAGCCGCGGAGCTTGCCGTCCTTGTCCCAGGCATTGGAGACCACCACGAGGACGGCCCACACAACACCCAGGAGCATCAGAGGAAGCCCGATCCACAGCACCAGGGTAATCAGGCCAAGGGCAGAAAGAACCACCGAGGTGATTCCGCCGAGGAGCAGTACGCCGCCGGTGATGATGCCCCGCACAAAAACGGCACCGGCACCGGGGGCGTAGCCCTCGGCATCGGAGCTGCGGATTCCCATGAGCTGGTTGCCGATGGTGTTGCCGGACTTGGCTTCGAGTGCAAGCAGCACAAAAATGTAGACCACCGTCACACCCAGGCCGATGCTGCCCAGGAGGACCAACAGGCCCGTGTCATAGACAATGAAGCCGTTCTTGCGGGTTTGCGTGATGCCTGCGATGCCGATGGCGAAAGTGGTGGCCAGGACTGCAATGGGGCCCAGCCAGTCCAGCACAGCCGCGCCAAGCCTCCTGCCTGCAGACGCGGGCACCAAGTGGAGCTTGGTGGTCATGGTGGTCCCTCCCCCTGGCCCAGTGATACGGTCCGGCGCCGTGGTGGTTCCCGGAGGCGCCGGGTGCGTCGGCGACGCCGGCGCCGACACTACCGAGATACTACCGGGATCGGGCATGCCCTGCCGGGTCGCGAACTCCAAAGCCGCCTTTTGGGCGTGGTTGATGTTCCCTTCCTTGCGGGCTCCACGGTTGCTCAACGGCGATCCGCATTGCGTGCAGAACGTGGCCCCTGGAAGGACCGCATGCCTGCAGGCCGGGCAAAGTTCGGCCTCATTATTCATTCGTGGTGTCCTTCTTGAACGGCAAGGTGAAGCGACGGCGCGTCGAGGGATCGGTGGTCGCCTGATCCCGGCGCCGGAGGGCAGCCCGCCCATCGGACAGCAAGGACCGCGGCGAGAACCGGGCCTGCTGCCGCTTCCAGAAACCGACGCTTCCCGTGATGTCGGTCAAGGACGAATCGACGATCTCCCAATAGTGCTTGACCTCGTCCTCGCTTGGCTGGCCGGCGCCAAAGACTGCGGCGTCTGCGCGGTGGGCAAGCATCGTGGTGGTGCCGCCGGCGTTCGGGAACGCCTCCGCGATAACGGTGGCCGATTCACGCCGCGTTGACTTGGTGTTGATCGAGGCGCCCATGTCGGTGGCAAGGCTGATCACTTCGTTCCACCCACCGCCGACCCGCTGGGCAGGATGGCCGTCACGGAAACGTGCCTTCCGGCGTCGCGCTTTCAACAGAAGGATGAGCAGCAGCGGCAAGGCGAGTATCCCCAACGGGATCAGCGCGACACCGATAGCTGCCAACAACGGGCCCCAGAAGAGCCAGGGGTTGTTTTTCTTCTCGTCAGCGTCCAGGGCATCCGGCGTGGAGTCCGGCGGCAGGTCCGCGGGTTCCTGCGGCGGGGGCGGCGGCTGCAGCACCTGTGGCTTGGGCTTGGACTTGTTCTCCGGGTCCGGCGGGATGGGGACGTTGTCCTTGGGCGGGGTGGGATCGAACGCAACCCAACCGACGCGGTCGAAGGCCACCTCAACCCAGGCGTGGACGTCCTTGCCCGTGATCTTGATGTCGCCCGCACCGTTTTCGGGGCTCTTGGGTTCCGGGTAGAAGCCCATCACGACGCGCGACGGGATGCCGAGGTGCCGGAGCATGAGGGACATGGAGACGGCGTATTGTTCGTCGTCGCCCAGCATCTGCTTGGCGGAGAGCATGTTGCGTACACGTGCGGCGCTGTGGCCGGGGAGGCTGGGAAGCTGTCCTTCCGTCACCAGGCCGTTGCTGAAAGCACCGCTCTTCTGGAAATGCGCTTCGATCTGCCGCACACGGTCAATGGCCGTTGGCGCATCGGCGGACAGTTCATTGGCCTGCGAGGCAATGATCGGCGGCACCTCCTGGGCCTCCGGCAGCGTCAGCTTCGCGAAGTCGTACTGCGTCAGCTGGCCGTGCTCCAAGGTGCCAGGGTCGGAGACCTGGACCGTGTAGCTCTCGCCTTTGGACAGGCCCTTGGTGGTGACTGCGGTGTCCGTGCCGGCGTTGAAGTATAGACCCGACGCCGCACCGGACGTGTCCGCGAAACTCATGCCGGTGGTGTGCCGGCCGCCCGGAACGAAGTACCCCTGGTAGTCCTCGATGGTGATGTCCAGCGTGTAGTTGGTGCCCTTGACCGGGCTCCCGGTGTCAGCCAGCGTATTGAGGGAGCGGGCGTCTCCCACCTTGCTGAAGTTCCCGGAGCTGTTGGGATCCATGGTGTAGTTCAGGCCGTTGAAGGCATCCAGGGCGGCCAGGCGCACACGAGCGTCCTTCGGCAAGCCCTTAACCGTGAACAGCGTGCTGTCCTTCTCGTCCTTGACGAAGTTCCGGAAGCTCGCCAAAGGAGTGATGTAGTCGCGGGGATCGAACGGCGGGACGATCGTGTTGCGCAGCACCTTCCGGTCGTCGCTGGCGGTGACAATCGGCGACGCGATGGCGGTGACGCCGACAGCGACGGCGATCACGGCTGCAGCAGTCCCCAACCGGCGGAGCTGGCCGCGGCGCGCTGCACCGGCGTCGGAATCCGGCCTGTTGGCCGAGACAGTCTTGGTGCTCCGCTGCCGAAGGACATCGCGGCGGAACGTCGCCCACACGATCGAGACAATGGTGAGGGAGACGCCGCGCTCCACATTGAGGAAGCCGGCGCTGGTGCTGAAGGCGATACCCGTTACGAACAACACCAACACAGGCAGCAAAGGCCAGTACGGGCTCTTCAGCCGCCAGGTCAGCAGGCCAGCGGCCAAAGCGGTCAGCAGCGAGCTGAGGAACGGCACGATGAGCATGCCGTTGGCAGTGCCCACGGGAACGCCGACCGTCAGCATGTCCTTCCAGGCAAACACCACGCCCAGCAGCAGTGTCCGCAACGAATCGAGGCTGGGAAGGACGCCGAAGACCGCTGAATCAGGAACGGCGAGGGCGGAGCCAAACAGCATGTAGGCACCGAAGGCCACGGCGGCAGTAATCAGCAGGCCCAGGCGAAGATGGGCGTTCAGGACCGCGATGCCCAGTCCAAGGAGCACACCGCCCAGGCCGGCGATCAGATAGTGGGGGTCTCCCCCGAAACTCAGGCTGAATCCGAGGACTCCCAGGAACAGCAACACCACCAAGGCGCCGCAGTCCACGGCGAAGTGCCACAGCGGGCGGCCGTCGGCAAAGATCGACCCTCCGCCCGCGCGGTTGGCGCGGCCTGTTGACCTGGATCCTTTCGCGGCACGGGGACGCACACGGAGATTCGGTGCGGTGCTCATGCTGCCGCCTTTCGAAGAACAATGGCCAGATCATCAAGGTCGCCGACAGTGAGGACCGTCAGGTCAGCGATGTTGGCCCTCGTCGGCGCCGCGCCGGGTTGGACCCGCACCGCCAGGCTGCGAACGCCAGGGGGCACGGATGCGGCACAAGTACGGAGCTGGGTTGCGGTGACGTGACTGCCCACGACAAAGAACACCACGGAGGCGTTCGGGACAGCGTCGGACAGGTTCCTGGCGAGGTCGACGGCGTTCTTCCGCATCGGCGCCCCGACAATCCTTGTGGCGTCGTCCAGCAGGTTGCGGCCGGTTTCACAGCGGAGTGGTCCCTTTTGAGTCAGGACGTCCAAATCGCGCTGTTCGCTGATGGCCTGGCGGCCAATGGATGCCGCTACTGAGATGGCCATTTCGAACTCCGGTTCGGAGTCGTATTCGTCAGTGTTGATGGAGAGCGCAATGGCCAGGTGTGCACGGCGGGTTTCCTCGAACTGGCGGACCATGAGCTTGTTGGTCCGGGCTGTGGTCTTCCAGTGGATGTGGCGGCGATCGTCCCCTGGAACATAGTCACGCAGGGCATGGAAAGAGACGTCGGCGCTGGACAACTCAGTGGTGGGCATGCCTTCAAGGTCGCGGATGAAGCCCGCGGCCGAGCTGCCCAAGGACACCGTGCGGGGATGGACAAAGAGGTCCACAGGTTCGGTCCACATCACGCGGCGGCGGAGAAGGTGGAGGGGGTCGGCGCGGACCGAGCGAACCGGACCAACCACGATCACAGCGCGCCGGGCCGTTGGAATGGTGAAGAGGTCCTCGTGCACCTGCGCCGGCTTCATGCGCGGCAGGTGGAAAACGGCGGTGTTGGAGCCCACCGGAAGCTCCAGTGCTGCGGGCAACAACGGCCTGGTGGAGACGTTGGACACGGCAATGCTGCCTACAGCGTCGTCGCCCACAGCTACCCGCGTGCGGGCGAGGTCCAGGACCACGCCGTACGCCGAGCGGCCCACAATGAACGCAATGGCCAGGACAAACAGCAGGAAAGCAACCATCGCCGCGGACTTCGCTTCCTGCCAGCCCCAGGCCTGCCCTGCCCACCAGAGCCCGATGGCAGCAGCGAGGACCACCCAGCCCAGCAGGCTCACCACGGCGAGGACCGGCCACACGAACTTCAGCCACACTGCCCGGACGTTGCGCCAAGCAGGTGAGAGGAACTCGCCGGCTGTTCCCGCGGCTTCGGCCCACACGGCGGCCGGGTGCAAGGAACTGGGCTTGCCCGGTTTCCCGTTGCGGCCGGGGCGGTTCCCTGGTTCGTTGCGGGGTGAACGGGCGTCGCGAATCTTGCCGCTCACAGCGGCCGTTGCGCGTTTGAACGAGTCAGCAGCCCTGGTCAGGGGTGTGCTGGAGGACATGTGGAGGCCTTTGTTTGAGCTGGGGAGCAGGTGGGGTGCGATGAGCCGGTCTGGCTCGTGCGGTGCCGCGGACTAAGCGGTGGCGCGTTGCTGCGGGGCGGCGACATCCGCCAGGACGCGGGTGAGGACAACGTCCGGTGTTGCACCGGAGAATTCCGCCTCAGGATCCATGACCAGACGGTGGGTCCACACCACAGGTGCCAGTTCCTTAATGTCGTCCGGGAGGACGAAGTTGCGGCCTTGGCCCGCGGCCCACACCTTGGCGGCACGAACCATGGCAAGTGCACCACGCACGGAAACACCAAGGCGGGTCTCGGAGGCGTTGCGGGTTTCCTCGCACAAGCGTGAGATGTACTCCAGCACAGCCGTATCCACGTGGGTGGTGGCCGCAAGGTCTGCCATATCGGCCACGGCCTGGGTGGTGATGAGCGCCGTGAGCTCCTTGGACCGGTCCTTGAGGTTGGCCCCGCCCAGCAACCGCACCGTGGAGGCATGGTCCGGGTAGCCGATGGACGTCTTGATCAGGAAGCGGTCCAGTTGGGCCTCGGGCAAGCGGTATGTTCCGGCCTGCTCGATCGGGTTCTGGGTTGCCAGCACCATGAACGGGCGGCCTGCCTCATAGGTGGTTCCATCCACGGTCACCCGGGATTCTTCCATGACTTCCAGCAACGCGGACTGGGTCTTCGGCGACGCACGGTTGATTTCATCAGCCAGGACGATGTTGTTGAACACCGGGCCCTTGTGGAATTCAAACTTCTGGGTCTTCTGGTCATAGATGGTCACACCCGTCACGTCCGACGGCAGGAGGTCAGGCGTGAACTGGATACGGTTGTGCGAACCCTGGACTGTTGCAGCCAGGGCGCGGGCCAACGAGGTCTTACCCGTGCCCGGTGCGTCTTCAAACAGGATATGTCCCTCGGCCAGCATCGCCGTGAAGGTCAGCCGGATGACGTGCTCCTTGCCGAGCACCGCCTTGCCCACATTGGCCACGAGCTTCTCGAACGTTTCTGCAAACCACGCGGCCTGCTCGTTTGTCATGGTCATCGGTTGATCCTGTTCCTTATGTATCGGTAGGGGTTTGACGTTGTTGTTGCCATGGGACTAGCAGCCGCCGGGACGCGGCCCGTAGAGGTCCACTGTCGTGGACTTCACGAACCAGCCGTCCTTCGGGGAACCCTGGAGCCGGTACCACGGCGTGCCGTTGTTATAGATGTCCTTGGTGCAGTTGATGGTGATCCTGCCCCAGGAGCGTTCTACCCAGCCCACACCACATTTCGCGGGACTGCCAGGAGTGTAGCTGTCCGTCTGACCGGGCTTACCGGGGCATGTCCGCACGCTACTGGCGTCCACCTGTATCTCTGATGCCGGCGGGTCCGGGGGCGGCGGCGCAGATCCGCTCCGGGAGGTGTCGCTGCCGATGTTGCCGGCCTGGCCACCACTGATGGCACGGACTCTCAACGTTTTTGTTTCGCTGAAGCCCACGGTCGTAGAGAAACTTCTCTGCGTTGTGTCTGTCCACCCGCCGTTATCGAGGCTGTACTGGTAGCCGGTGACGGGCCTGCCGTTGCCGTTGGGCTGGTTCCACGTCCAGGACACTGTCTTGTCGCCGACGCCGCTGCTCTTGCTGCCGGTAACGCTAGGGGCAGCCGCCACACCGTAGGGATTGACGGTGTTTGATGCGGCACTCCTGTCGCCAGGTGTGGGGTTTCGTGAGGATACTGCCCACACCACCACAGCCGTGTCCTGGCCGTTCGGTGCCGCGATAACGCCACCGCCGGCGGGGATCGCTCCGCTGCTGGCGCCGGACGTCAGGGCATACCGGTAGCTGATCTCGTTGGCGTTGGCCCCGTTGCGTTCCTTCTGTGACAGCGGGTTGAAGGCCACGCGGATCTTGCCACCGGCCGCGTTGGTCTCCATCAGGGCTGCTGTGGGCGCAGCTACGATGCCTGGCTTTCCTGCCGCGCGGATAGCCGCTGACTGCTGGCTGACACCGCTGACGCCGGCCTTGTTCGTTGCCGAGACAGTAAAGGTGTAGTCGGCTTCACTGTTGGCAACCGTGACGTTTTGCGAGGTCGCCCCCACCGACTGCGTGGTCACTACGGCCCCGCCCCGGTACGTGGTCAACGTGTAGGCGGACACGGCGTCGCCGTTGTTGTTTGGCGCGGCCCAGCTGACCTGCAGCTGGCTCTGGTCACCCACCGACCCAGCGCCGGCTACGGAAGGCGCAGCAGGCGTCGCCGGCACACCAGCAGGAGTTTCCGCCGCCGAGTAGGGGCTCCACTCGGACGGCTCCTTGGCATCGTTCCGGGCCAGGACGCGGACCTTGTAGGCCACGCCGTTAGTCAGTCCGGACCAGACATGGCTGTTGCCAGTGAGGTTCTGGATCTGGGGATTCTGCCCGGCCGGAGCCGGCGAGATCTCAAGGTCGTAGGACTTGATGGGCGAGCCCTTGCTGGCCGGGGGAACCCAGGCAACCGAAAGTTGCTTGTCACCAAACTTCAGTGTGGGAGCAACCGGGGTATCAGGCTTGACATCCGGACGGACCTCGGCGGATACCGGAGAGCGCTCGGATTCATTGATCGCATTGGTGGCAGTGACAGCAAAGTGGTACTTCACGTTGTTGGTCAACCCGGTCAACGTACACGTGTTCGCGGGGCAGTCCTGCTTAAAGCCGTTCTCTCCGTACACCGTGTACTTGGTGATGGGTGAGCCACGATCTGCCGGCGCGTTCCATGTCAGCAACGCTGTCTGGTCGCCCACGCTTTGAGCCAGAGGCGTGGTGGGCGCGGCCGGCTTGTCCTTGACGGTGAGCCGGATACGGGCCGTGGCATAACGTGAGGTTTCACCCGTCTTGTCGCCCACTACGTAGGCAACAACCATGGTCCCGGTGAAGCCCGACGACGGCGTGACGGTCACGTTTCCGCCGCTGACCTCTGCTGTGCCTTCGCCCGTCTCAGTGACGGCCGAGATGATCTTCAGCGGCGTATCCGGGAACGGGTTGGAGTCGTTCGCCAACGCATTGACCGTCACGGAATTCCCGGATTTCGCATCCGGTTCAAGGTCGTCGTTGGCCACCGGTTTGGGTCGGTTGGATGCCGTCAGTGACAGTTTGTACGTCGCGACCGCTTCAAGACCCCGCGGGTCCTTCGCTTTCACCTGGACCGTGCCGCCCTGGCCGATCTGCACCGAGTCTTCGGCGGAGACCTTCAGGGTCTTGCCATCGATGCTCACTCGGAATCCACCCGGTGCTGCTCCGGCCAACTCATACTTCATGTTCTGGACGTCGTCGGAATCGGGATCGGACGCGAGCTTTTCCAGGTCCAGGCTGGCCGAGTCACCCTTGGGAACGTCCACGTCGCTGCCCAGCAGCACCGGCGGGTTGTTCTTGTTCGGATCTGGCAGCACCTTGGTGCGGATGCTCAGTGTCGATTTCAAGCCGTTGGGGTCGTCGGGTCCGCTTCCATCAGTGACTTCGAAGCTGATGGAGCCGGGACCAACGTATTCAGCGCCGGCCGTGTACTTCAGGGCCGTTCCATTGCCCGCTACGGGGTCGCTGCCGTCGGCACCGATGAGTTTGATGCGGTCCGCCTGGGTGAGCCGCGGCGACTTACCCTCGCGGACCTTGACCCATTCGGCCAGATTCACGGTGACGGACTGGCCTGAAACCATCTCCACCACTTCATCCTTGGCGAGCGTCGGAACCTGCTGCCCGATACCCGGCACCCAGATGATGGCCGTGGACTTCTGGCCGTCTACATCCTCAACGGTGTAAGGCACCAGTTGCGGCTGCTCGGTGAGGTCCACCACCACGTTGCCTTCAGAACCCGGACGAGCCGTTTCCAAGCCTGTGGTGACCTTGAGGTTCTCCCCCACGCCGTCCGGATCCTCGTCGTTCTTGAGGACCGGAACGTCCACGGCGGTCTTGCCCAGCGTCTGGGCTGATGTAACGCGGTCATCGCGGGCGATGGGAGCTTGCAGCGGAATGTCGTTCTTGACGTTCACCCTGATGCTGGCCTGGCCCACGGCGTCCCTGTCGTCAGCCACGGAGTAACGGACGTTGACCGTGCCCTCGGCAGCCGGAGCGGTGACCAGGACGCGGCCGCTGGTCTTGCTGACCTGGGCTTCGAGGCCAGCGTCGGCTTCGATGCTGTCCGTCAGGATGCGGATGATGTCGCCGTCGGGATCGGTGTCGTTGGCGGTGGCATCCACAGCGATCTGGCGCCCAGGACGGACCTGCACTTCGTCGTCCACCGGGGCAGGCTTCTGGTTGTCTTCACCACGAGGCGCGACGCCGACGGTCACCGTTCCGGTGTTGACCGCACCTTGACGGTCAATCACCTTGTAGCGGAACGTGTCGGTTCCCGCGCCATCGCCGGCGGCGACGAAATCGATGAAGCTGCTGCCCGCCGTCGCGGTTCCCATGGTGGGCGTGCTGTCGATGCCGGTCAACTGGACCGAGTCGCCGTCGGGGTCGATGCCGTCCAGCGGCACCGGGATCCGGACGCTGCCACCGGCGACCACGCGCGCGGTCAGGTTCTGCGGCTGCGGACGGGAGTTCTGCGCGCCTTCCAGCGGCAGGATGTGGATGGTGACGGCCGCGGCGCTCTTCTGGCCCTGGGGGTCCACCGCGTTGTAGATGGCACGCACGGTCTTGGGTGTGGGTCCGGCGATGAAGCGCAGGGTCTTCTCGGAGATAAAGGCCTTGCCGTCCTCTTCCGGAATGGTCTGCGCCAGTACTGGGTCGACGGACAGCTCTTCACCCTGCGGGTGCGTGTCGTTGTCCAGGACCGGAATGGTCACGACGTCGTTGACGCGGACGTTGACTTCGTCGGGTTTCGGCTGGGGGGCCTCGACGACGGCGGGGGCCGGCACCGGGACGACGCCAACGGTGCCTGTGGCCGAGCCGCGGCCGTTGGACATGGTGTAGCTGAACACGAACGGCTCTTTCGCGCCTAGCACATCGGTAACGCGCAGGACGCTGTGGTCGATCACGCTGACCGAAGCGGACGAGCCGTCGGGGACGGTGACGGACTGGAGGACCAGCACGCCGCCGGAAGGATCGGAGTCGTTGGCCAAGGGATCCACCAGCACACTGCCGCCCACAGGGAGCAGTGCGACGTCGTGAACCGCAACGGGCGCTCCAGCGTCCTTGCCGGACTCGACGTCAACACGGATCAAGCCTTGGCTGCTTTGGGGCCCGTTGCTGGCGATGTACGTCAAGTAGATCGGGCCCGGTGTGGTGCTCCGGAAGGTGAACGTACCGCCGTCGGTCACTGGACCCAGCTCTGCCGGTCCGGCAGCCTCGACGTGCGCTACCCGGAGGGCACCGCCATTGGGGTCGACGTCGTTCTTGAGGGGCGCAATGACCAGGTCCTGGCCAACCACGGCCGTGACGTGGTCGGCGTTGACCACCGGCGCCAAGGCGCCCGGGGGCTGCACGTTGACAACGATCCGGCCCGTCGTGGTGGCCCGGCCGTCCCACACCGTGATGGTGACGTTCTTCTTGCCCGGTGCTGCACCAGAGTCCTGGTACGTGAGCAGGCCGTCGCGACGGACCTTGACCTGGTCCTGGTCGTTGTCCGTCTTGGCGTCCAGGAGGACGAGGTCGTCGCCGTCGGGATCCATCCAGTCGGTCAGGATGTTCTGACTGACGGACTTGCCCTGCTCCACCAGCATGGTGGTGGGCTCGCCGCGTTTGAAGAAGGGAGGCTTGTTTTCCTCCGGAGCCACGACGCGCAGCGTGACCTGTCCACCGGCGGACAAACCGCGTCCGTCCGAGGCGTTGTAGTCGAAGGTTTCCGTTCCCGGCTTGGCGTCAGCGGGGACCTTGATCTGGAACGCTGAGCCACCGTAGATGTTCTCCAGCGCCCCGGATTTTGGCCCGTTGGCGCCTACCGCAGCGGTGAGGACATCGCCGTCGGGGTCTGAATCATTGTCCAGGATGCTGAGGATGGAGGTCCGGCCCGGCCGGACACCGAACTCGTCCGGTTTGGTTTCAGGCGCACGGTTGGGCTTGGTGCGGTCCGGCAGGACGTTGATGGTGTTGTTGTCCGCGGACTCCTGGTCCTGGTCGTCGGACTGGTTCTTGGGCGGGACAACATCGTCCCAGTTGTTGACGAGCTGCATGTTCTGGTTGACCAGCCACACGCTGCCGGAATTCACATCGTTGAGGACTACGAGGTCGCGGTTGACGCGGAAAACGTAACTGGGCGAGGCACTGGCCTTGGGGACGTCATTCTTCTTGTCGTCGGCGTCGTTCTCGCAGTCTCGGACGTACTTGTTGGCTCCGGACCAGGCAGCGTGAACGCACTTGCTCACCTGCACCGGTGCTGCGGGGACGCCTTCTCCGTCGGCATTGAGTGTTGCAGCGGTGGATCCGTCCAAGGGCTGCTTCAAGAGGGCTTTGCGGGTGGCAATGGCAACAAAGCTGCTGTCCTCGCCACTCTGCTGCAGCTTGGCTTCCCGTGCATCCTGCAGCTGGAGCTTGCGGCCGCCGGGCAGGAACAGGTTTCCTGAGCCGGCGTCGAGGACTACGGGCTTATCACCGACGACGGCAATCTGAAGGTCGCCGGCCCCCTTGAGCTCATCCACTTTGGTGACCTGCGAGTCTGTCCGTTCACCATTGGCGTCCACCGTGGTAACGGTGATCTCGCCCTTGCCCGGATCCGCTGTGTAGATGCGGTTATCGGCGCCTACTGCGGAGACCATGCCTTGGTCCCCGGTCAGGACAGGCTCGGTACCTTCTTCATCGAAGCCGTTGACCGTGGAGGGAGACAGCGCCCACACCTTGCCACGGGCGGGATCGGTCACCGAAAGGACGGTGGAACCATAGCTGACTTGCGACGACGACGGCAGTTGCTTGTCGCCGCCGAGCTTCAGGTTCGCGGCAGAGACCTGGTTGATGGTGGAACCGGATTCGTCGTCGACAAAAACGTTGCCGTCATGCTGCAGGACATCGAAAGTGGTGGTGGCGGGAGTTACGGCCCCATCAAGAACGCGCGACGGGTAGTTCAACCGCCCCACAGCGTTCTTGGTTTTGCTCACAACCCATACGCCGCCGTCGTTCAAGTCCACCTCCGTGGTCTTGAAGCCCGGGTAAAGTACAGCCCCGGTGATCAACAACGCGCCCGCCGCGGTGGCAGCAGTTCCCGCTATGAACTTCTTGTTTTGACGCCTTGTCAGCCCCAGCTTGCCGAAGAAATTTCTCACAGCCCCAAAATTCCTTTGATGTTCAGCCGCCCCCCAGCGACTTCCGGGCCAACCGACACATGCCGGCAGCCGTGCATTCCGCAGTACCCCCATACGGCGGCGGAATTTTCAGTCCCTAAGACTATCCCACGCACCCCACGGCCAATTGAGGACACCCGAGACCGGGCTATCCATTGGCTTTGACAGACTACGGCCTTAAGCACTGGGCGCGCGATGGGGAGAAGTGCCCCGTCCCGTGGTTTTGTCATGTTCAGCACGGGGGCGCTCCGATGCCTGCGGGGTCTGGAAGGTGGGTGTGACCTGCGATGATGTACCGGCCCACGTTGCGGTAGGAGCCTGATTCGATCCGCCACCAGCGGTGCATACCGGTCCAGTTATCTGTTTGGTCGATGTAACAACGCACCACAATGGGGCCTTGATCGGCGGAAGCCATCCATGGCGGGGTGTTGTTGCTTTGCCCGTCACACGTTTTCCTGTTCGGATCGTAGTTGGCCCCTCCTGCTGTAAAGCTGCACGACCGCACCACCGCTCCCGGGTTCATGGTGGTAGTCCACTCCCCTTGGCGTCCCGACTTGGCGCTGGCCGACGCTAGGCCGCCGCCCGTGCCGAGCGAGTTGAACGTCTGCACAGTGAGGCTGTGGGACTCTTCCCACCCGGCAGTGTTGATGGTACGGCTGCCCGAGGCGCCCACGGTCTCCCAGCCGCCGTTGTCGATGCGGATCTTCGTGGTCTTCACATCGTTCGTAGCGGTTGACGGGGAAGACCAGTTGAAGGTCACAGATTTCTGGTTCACGGCCCCGTTGGAACCCGACGCCGACGGCGTACCCGGAGCACCAAATGGTGTGGCGGATGGCGCGGCAGCGGCATCCGCACTGGGCGCCACCGTCGAATGTGCCGTCACTGTCACAGTGGTCGCCTGGCCGTTGGCGAAGCCGCCTACGGTCTGCCCGGGCTGGATGGCACCGGAGCGTCCGCCTGCGGAGTAGGTATAGCTGACTTCGTTGGCCTTGGAGCCGTTGCGCTGGGTGTCGCCGAGCGCAGAGAAATTGATGGTGAGCTGACCACCGGCGGCACCGGTGTTGGCCGGCGTGGCACTGACGTTTTGAACAGTGCCCAGCTTTCCCGTGGCCCTGCGCGGAGGTGAGGCCGCGCTGACCAGGCTCTTTCCTGCCTTGTTCTCAGCCTGAACTGTGAACGTGTACGCCGACTCGTTGGTGGAAACCTTGAAGGTGGCTGTTCGGACATTCCCCGGAATGGTCTGAGTCTGGGTGGTTCCGCTGCCGCCGCTCATGGTGACGTAGTAATTCTTGATGGGGTCGCCGTTGATGCCAGGCTCGGCCCAGTCGACGCGGAGCTGGTTCTGCGAACCAACGGCGGACACCACTGTGGTGCTGGGCGGCGCCGGTGTTGCGGGGATACCGGCAGGATGGTCCTCTGCGGAGTACAGCCCCCAATCCGACGGGCCTAGGTCATTGACAGCCTGGGCACGGACCTTGTATTTCACACCGTTGGTCAGGCCTGGCCAGGTGTAGCTGAGGCCAGTGACCTCGTTCTTGACGGCAATGCCGTTGGCGGGCGGCGGAGAGATCTCCAGGTTGTAGTGCTTTACCGGGGAACCTTCGGTCTTGGCGGGAGTCCAGGTGATGGCTAGGTCCTTATCGCCGGCTTGGACCGTGGGGACGTCCGGGGGCGATGGCTTCTCATCCGGAGTGATCTCGTTGGAGGGCACTGAGGGCTGGGATTCGCCTACCTCATTGGTGGCAACCACGGTGAAGACATACTTGACGTTGTTGGTCAGTCCAGTCAACGTACACGTCGTCGTGGGGCATTCCTGCTGGAACCCGGCCGCTTTCACCGTGTACTTGGTGATGGCTGCGCCATTGTCCGACGGCGGCGCCCACTTGAGGACGGCAGTTTTACTGCGGACGTCCGTAGCAACCGGGGCCGAAGGAGCATCGGGCTTGTCCCGCACCGTGATGCGGACACGACCCACGGCTTGCCGGCTGGGATCATCGGTCTTGTCCTTGATGGTGTACCTGACTACCAGGACCCCCTTGAAGCCGTCGGCGGGCGTCACCGTGATGGAGTCGCCTCCTATGGCAGGCTCGCCTGATGCGGATCCGGTCTCCACCACGGCCGAAAGCACCGTCAAGGGTTCGCTGAAGGGGTTGAAGTCGTTGCCCAGCACATTGATGGTTTCGGACTTGCCGGCGTTGGCCTTGTCGAGGACATCATCGTTCGCTGCCGGTTTGGGTCGGTTCGATGAGACTACGGAAACGGTGACGGCTGCCTTCGCAGGCTCCGAGCGGCCATCGGTCACCTTGAGCGGCACGGTCCCGCGGGCGCCGGGGTTGAGTGAACCCCCGGGGGTGATTTTCAGGACCGTACCCTCCACCCGCGCGTCGAAACCGCCGGGCAGGTCACCGTCCACGCTGAACGTGAGCTTGCCTTGGTCCTGCTCATCAACGTCCGCGGCAAGGTTGGCCAGGTCCAGTTCGGTAGTGTCCCCCTTTGGCGCTTCAATCGCAGCTCCGCTGAAGGTGGGGGCGTGATTGGCGTTGGGGTTCGGGAGCACCTTGGTCTGGATGGTCAGAGTGGACTTCAAGCCCTCGGCATCGTCCGGACCACTGCCGTCAGTCACTTCGAAGGTGATGGACCCGGGCCCCACATACTCAGACTGGGCCGCATACCTCAACGCCGTACCATCACCAGCAATAACGTTGGTGGAGTCACCGCCAAAGACGCGGATCTTGTCCGCCACCGTTATGCGGGGTTGACGGCCGTCCCTGACCTTGACGTGATCCTGAAGGGCCAGAGTAACTTCCTCCCCCGCGGTGACCTCCACGATCTCAGTGGTGGAAAGCGTGGGGTACTGGAGGCCCTGGCCTGGAATCCACATGACCGCGGTGGCTGACTGCCCATCGATGTCCGTGACGGTATAGGGAATCAACTGATCTTCGGGCAGGAGTGTCACCACTACGTTGCCGGCTGTCCCTACGCGCACATTCGGGTTCCCGTCCGGCAGGGAAATGGTGAGGTCCTCCGCCACGCCGTCGGGATCGGAATCGTTCTTCACCACCGGAACGTCAACCGCAGTTTTACCCAGGGTCTCGGCCAACGTGATCCGGTCGTCCACTGCCACGGGGGCATGGAGCGGCGCGGTCGGGCTGGTCTGGACGCGGATGACCGCGGCAGCTTCTGCCTTCTTGTCGTCCTGGATCCGGTAGCTGATGCTGTCCGTGCCGGCCGCACCCGGCGCCGTGAGGACCACCTTTCCTGCGGCGGCTTCAACCTGCAGTTCCGGTTTGGCCTCGAACGCCGACACCAAAGCGATGGGGTCGCCGTCGGGGTCTGAGTCGTTTTTCAGTGCGTTCACCGCGACCCGTCGTCCGGGCCGGACATCAATGACGTCGTCCACCGCAATGGGCTTCTGGTTGTCGGCTTCGGCCGGCGCAATGCCCACGATCACCGTGCCGGTGTTCTCCGCACCTATACGGTCCCGCACGCGGTAGCTGAAAGTGTCAGTACCGGCGGACGTACCCCCGGCCGTGAACTCCAAATATCCGTCCCGCAGGATGGATGTCCCCAGTTGGGGAGCTTTATCGATGCCCATCAGCTGCACCGAGTCGCCATCGGCATCGATACCATCCAGGGGAACAGGGATTCTTACCGTCATCCCCGCAACCACGCGGGCTGTCAGATTCCGCGGCTCTGGCCTGGTGTTGGTGGCGTCATCGCGGGCTCGGATGCGGATGGTGACTTGCTGCGAGTCAGTTTGGCCCGAGGCATTGCTGACCTTGTAGATGGCATAAACGGTGGTGGGTTCCTGGCCTGCGATGTAGCGCAGGGTGTTCCCCGCAACAAAGATTCTGCCCGCGGCCTCGTCGGGCTGCTGTGCCAGGACGGGGTCCAGTGTGAGCTCTCCGCCGTTGGGGTCCGTGTCGTTCTCCAGGACCGGGATGGTCACTATGTCGCCGGCACGCACGGAGACCTCGTCCGGCTTGGCCTGCGGTGCCTGAAGTTTGGTGGGCGCCGGCACAACCTGGACAGAAATATCCCCTGTGGCCGAGGCCTTGCCGTTGGAGATCGTGTATTTCAACGACAACTGTCCCTGGGCCCGGATGTCGGTGATTTTGACGACCGAGTGGTCAAGGACCGCGACCGATACCGGGAGCCCGTCGGCCGCCGTGACCGACTGGACCACCAGGACGCCCCCACTGGGGTCTGAGTCGTTGCCCAACACGTCAACCACGGTGCTGCCGCCACTGGGCAGGAGGGCAATATCGCGGACCGCCACCGGTGCGCCGTCGCTGTTTCCGGACACGACGTCCACCCGCACCAGTTGCTGGGCACTCGCCGGTCCGTTGGTCACCATGTACGTCACATAGTGGGGACCCACCGAGGTCGAGTTGAAAGTAAACGTCTGCTGGTCCGGACCCACCACGGCGGTCGACTGCGCGTCCGGCTGTGCCTGCGCAAGTCTTAGCGTCCCGCCCTGCGGGTCGGTGTCATTCTTGAGCGGCGCGATCACCGTATCCTGGCCCGCCACCGCAACCACGTGATCCGCATTCGCGATGGGCGGCAGCGCACCCGGAGCACGGACGTCAACGCTGATCTGCCCTTGGGTGGTCAGGGACCCGTCCGAGACACTGACGGTCAGGGTTTTACGGCCCGGGCCAGCCCCTGCGTCCTGGAAGGTGAGCAAGCCGTCCGGCCTGATCCGGACTTGGTCCGCTGGATCGCTGCTGGAGACGGCGACGGCAAAGATGTCATCGCCGTCGGGGTCCAGCCAATCGGTGAGGACAAACTGGCTGGCGATCTTCCCGGACTGGACCACCAAGGCGTTGTTCCGGTTGGGTTTGGGCTGGGGGGCGTTGTTTTCCGCCGCGGGCACAACCCGCAGGTCGACGTCCGCGCCGCCTGTACCGCCACGGCCGTCGTCCACCGAGTACTTGAACGTTTCGGAGCCCGTGGTTCCGGCGGGGACTGCGATCTGGAAGCCGGTGCCACCGTAGACGGCGGACAAGGCGCCGGACTTCAGTGGCTCGCTGGTGCTGACCGTGAGGACATCGCCGTCGGCATCGGCGTCGTTGTCCAGCACGGGCAAGACAGTGGTCTTTCCGGCCCTGACCCCGAAGGCATCGGGTTTGGCCACCGGCACGGTGTTGGGTTTGCTGCGGTCCGGAAGGACTGTCTGCTGGACTTCGTCCGCGGAGTCCTTGTCGGCGTCGTCCGAGGTCTGCTGGGGCGGGATGACGTCGTCCCAGTTGTTGACCAACTGCATGTTCTGGTTGACCATCCAGACGTTGCCTGAGTTGACGTCGTTCAGCACCACAAGATCGCGGTTAACACGGAAAACGTACGACGGCGACGCACTCGCCTTGGGAACGTCGGACCGCTTGTTATCTGCCTCGTTGGTGCATTCCCGGACGTATTTGTTGGCACCGGACCACGCTGCGTACGTGCAAGACCCTAGATGGACTGGGGCAGCCGGAATGCCCTGACCGTCCGCTTGAACCGTCTTGGCGGTCCCGCCGTCCAGGGGTTGCAGGAGCAGTGCCTTCGGGGTGGCGATGGCGATAAAATCGGCGGCCGGGCCGCTCTGCTGCAATTTGGCTTCCCTGGCGTCGTCCAGGTGTACTTTGTTGCCCCCGGGCAGCACGATGTCGCCGGTGGCTGCGTTAAGCACCACGGCTTTGTCGCCCACAGTTGCCAGCTGGAGTTCGCCGTCGGCCTTCAAAGCGTCATCGCTCCGGACCCGGGAATCCACGGCCTTACCGTCGAGATCCACCTTTGTTGCCGTCAGTGTTCCTGTTTTCGGGTCCAGTGTGTGGATGGTGTCATCCACACCCACCACTGAGACCACACCGGGCGACTGCTCGAACAAGGGTTCCGATTCGTCGCTGAAACCGCCGATGGAGGTGGGCGAAACAGCCCAGACCTTGCCCTGGGACGGGTCAGTGACAGCCAGTACTTTGTTGCCGAAGCTCACTTCCGCGGAGCCCGGAAGTTTTTGGTCACCGCCCAGGCGCATGTTGGCGGCGCTGACAGGGTTGATGGTCCCGCCATCTGCGTCATCGATAAAGATGTCGCCGGCCTGCTGAAGGATGTCGAAGTTGGTGCTGGCCGGAGTCACTGCCCCATCCAGCGATTTGGAGGGGTAGTTCAGGCGACCGGCCGCATTCTTGGTCTTACTGACCACCCAGACGCCGCCGTCGTTCAGTTCCACCTCGGTGGTCTTGAACCCTGGATAGAGAATGGCACCTGTGATTAGGACGGCCGCTGCCGCAGTGAAGGCAGTGGCTGCGATGACCTTACGCCGGCTGTTATTGGCACGGCGTTTTCCGGACCCATCAGACAGAGCCATCCCACATTCCCCCACAGTTCAGGCAGCACGAAGCAGCCGGCGCCGACCCCCACGGCGAAACACGACACAATCAACGCACAGCCTACCGGGTTACTCCATCGATTAGCTAAGTCGTGACGGAATCGCATCCACCACGCTCTCTCACATAACAGCCCTTAAAGCCGAACGCTCGCTCACTTTCTTCAGGAAAGTGAGCGAGCGTTCGGCTCAAGCCCGAGGGACGTGAGAGAGCGTGCGCTTTGGAAGGGGGGCCGTCAACAGGCGACTAGTCCAGCACCAGCCCCTTGCCGCGGCCACGAGCCAGCATCACGGGATGGATTTCGCCGAAGCCACGGACGTTCTCCGATTTCTGCGGAACCAGGACGAACCTGTCATCCTGCCCCAGAGCAGCGGCTGTCATGGCATCCACCAGGACGGTGCCGGGCTGGGCAAGGGTTGTCAGCCGGGCGGCCAGGTTGACGGTTGGTCCGTAAATGTCGCCCAGTCTGGACAGGATGCGGCCCCAGACCATGGAGACTCGGCATTGCGGCAGAATTTCGTCTTCGGTGAAGGCCTGCGCCAACGCCAGGGAAATCTCGGCCCCGGCCGCGGGTGTCTCCGCGATGTAGAGGACTTCGTCGCCCACGGTCTTGACCAACCGGCCGCCACCCACGGAAATAATTTCGGCGCACTTGTTCTCAAAGCGCTGCACCAACTGGGCGAGCGTCTTTTCGTTCATCCGACGCGAAAGGCTGGTGTAGGAGACGAGGTCGGCGAAACCCACGGCCCGTGCCAAGGGCAACGGCGAATCGTCTTCGTCGCCCTCGCGGCCTTCTTCACTGGCCTGCAGCCCGGCTTCCGCGCGAACCGCCAGGCGTTGCACACCTGCGTTGAGTTGACGCCGATAGGAGTAGACCAGGATCTCTTCGAGCGAGTCCACCAGGCCGGGCAACTGACCTACCAGTTGCTTACGGGCCACGGCATCCGGAATCCCCTGCTCAGACACCATGTCTTCCACCAAGGCTTCGATCTGCCAGACCACCATGCGGTCCGTCATCTGCCCGATGGACCGGGTGACAGAGATGGCCGCTTCCTCGGTCAGGACGCCGGCCCGGACAAGGTCCAGGATGGTGGACAGTGCCGCTTGATCCCGTTCCGTAAAGGCAACGTCTTCGTCGCCGAAGTTCGGGAATCCCAGGGCACGCCAAATTTTGCGGGCGGACAAAATGGAAACACCCGCCCCTGCGGCTACTTCACGACGACGGAGCTTTCGTTCGCCGCCCAGCAGCTTTGATTCCAATGCTTTGATGGCCAGGCGCTCGGCGGACATTACACCGGTGGGTGGTCCAGCCTGCACAGCAACCGGGGCAGGCCCCGAATCGGTGTCCTCGTCGACTGAAGGTTCGGGGACGGCGTCGAACTCCTGGTCCAAGTCCTCGCCGGACTGCTGATCCTCAACGCTCATCTCTTCCACCTTCTCTCAGCTCCCGTGGCAACTGGTCATAATCCGTCAATACTTGGCCCTCAAAAACCTCACCTTGCGGGAGTTCGTCCATCGCGTCAAGAATGAATCCCCGGAACTTCGCGACGTCCGGAACATCCGCCAGGATGGCCGTTCCGGAGTGCCCGGTATCCAAGGATATATTCCCGGAGTGCAATGTCCGTTGGAGCAGGCTCTGATGAACGCCCACATTGCGGACCGCCATGAGCGAGACCTGCCAGTCGCGGCGTCGAAACATTCCGTATTTGGCAAGTATCCGCCTGCTGGTCAGGATGTACCGGATGGAATGCCAGCGCATCACCCGACGAATGCAGTAACCAATCAACAGCCAGGCTGCGAGTCCCACACTGACACCCATCAGCCACGGCGTCCATTCCACTGTAATGAACGGAGCAAGGCGCTGGGCATTGCCTTTGACAATCCAAGCGCAGGCATATCCCGTCAGAGCCGGAGCAATGAGGAATGCCAGCACCGGGAAGAAGAGGGATCGGGCCTGTTGACGTGTGATGGTGATGACCTGCTCCCCCGGAAGCAACTCTTTACGCATAACCACTTTCCGTGGCGCGCAAGTGCACCACGTCACCAGCTGTCACCACGTGTTCCCTGCCCCCATGGTCCACCACCAGCAACGAGCCGTGCTCGTCCAACCGCGAGGCATGTCCCACCAGTTCGTGATCGCCAGGCAGGTGCGCCCGCACTTCGCGCCCCAAGGTCACCATGGCGGACTCAACCCGCTTGTGCAGGGAAGGCCCTCCCGCCAATCCTGCGGCCGGGTCCCCCTCGGAATTGCAGAAGCTGCGGTAAAGCCGGGCGAAGCGTGACAGGTAACTTTTCAGCAGCGCCGTGCGGTCCGTCGTCGTGGCCCCTTCCAAGGCCAGTGACGTCGCTGTCGTGACCGGCAGCTCTTCCTCGGCCAGCGTGACGTTGAGGCCCACGCCGAGGATGACGGCGGGAACAGAGCCATCGCCCACGGCTGTCATCTGGGCAAGGATCCCAGCGATTTTGCGCCCGTTGACCAAGACGTCATTGGGCCACTTGATGTCTGCTGTCACACCGGCGGTTTCCTGCAATGCCTCCCGCAGGGCAACGGCAGCTAGCAGGGACAGCCAGGAATAGCTTTGCGTTGGTACCGGCATGCCTTCTGCCGTGACGGGACGAAGCACTATTGACACGGAGACAGCCGATCGCTCGGGCGATTCCCAGTGCCGGTCCAACCGACCACGCGCAGCCGTCTGGTGCTCGGCTGTCAGAACGGCGAGGTCGGCCCACTTTTTGGGCTCAACGGTGACAGCCCGCACCAAGTCCTGGTTGGTGGACCCTGTGGACTCGACGATGGTCAGTTGCGAAATGCCCGTGGCTGAAAGGAAGTCCGGCTGCAGCAAGGCTTCACGATCCAAGGCAGCCCGCTCCGGACCGCTGGTCGGGATGTGGGGTTCGCTGCTCTCTGGCTGTTCGGCATTCATAGCTGAATCCTATCCAGTTGCGGCGTCCAGGGATGGCCCGTGAGCAGGAAAGCGGCTGGGAATCCGCCTAGAGAAAAATGTCCGGAACCAGGCGGTCTTCGGGCGCGCCCAGGCTGTACGGCGAAAAGTCTGACACACCAGCCGCGCGCAGGACTTCTTCATCGGTGAAGAACTTGCCCGTTGCCCCCGCACCCGTCAGGACGGCATGCGCGGCGTCGGCCATGATTTCCGGGCCGCGTGCGGCCTGGACGATTTGCTGCCCGCCGGGCATGTTCCGGATGGCGGCGGTATCGATCAGGGTGCACGGCCAGAGCGAATTGACCGAAACGCCGTCGTCCTTCAACTCTTCCGCCAGCCCCAGCGTGGTGAGGCTCATCCCGTATTTGGCCATGGTGTAGGCCAGATGCATGCCGGCCCATTTGGGGTCCAGGTTCAGCGGCGGAGACAGTGTGAGGATGTGGGCGTCGCTGGATTCCCTCAACGCAGGAAGCGCCAGCTTGGAGAGCAGGAACGTTCCACGGACGTTGATGTCCTGCATGAGGTCGTAGCGCTTCATGTCTACGGCGTCGGTGCGGGACAGGTCGATCGCCGAGGCGTTGTTAACCACGACGTCGATCCCTCCGAAACGCTCGACGGCGGCGGCGACCGCTGCGGCGACGTCGTCGTCATTGCGAACGTCCCCGACCAGCGGCAGCGCTTGGCCACCGGCCGCGACCAGTTGTTCAGCGGCGGTGAAGACAGTCCCCTCGAGCTTGGGATGGGGATCGCCGGTCTTGGCCATGAGCACAATGTTGGCGCCATCGCGGGCTGCGCGGGTGGCTATGGCCAAGCCGATGCCCCGGCTGCCGCCGGACATGAGGATGGTCCGGCCCTTGAGCGAACCGGTGGCCACGTAGGGAGTCTGCGCCGGCGCAAGTGCGCGGGAAGCGTCGTTGCTTGAAGTCATGGGGACACTCTAACGCAACTATGTTACTGACGGGTAACATAGCGATGGCTTTGGCTTGGACGCGGAAAATTGTAGGGTTTCTACAGCGGTTCGCGGCAAAGGCGTCACTAGACTGGCCTGCGGGGCCTGTTCTTTGTACGGAAGCTACTTAAGCTTCGGGACCAACACCGAACTGCGCCAGCGAAAATCAGCTACAGAGCCGGAGACACTTGATGAGCCACGATCTGACAACGACAGCGGGAAAGATTGCCGACTTCCGCGACCGCCAGGCCCGTGCAGAGCAACCTTCCGGCCCGGAAGCGATTGAGAAGCAGCACGCACGGGGCAAGAACACGGCCCGCGAACGCATTGACCTCTTGGTTGATCCGGGCTCGTTCGTCGAGTTCGACGCCCTGGCAGTCCACCGCTCCACTGCCTTCGGCATGGAGAAGAAGAAGCCCCTCGGCGACGGCGTGGTCTCCGGATACGGCACCGTTGATGGCCGCCTCATCGCGATCTACAGCCAGGACTTCAGCGTCTACGGCGGCTCCCTGAGCCAGGTCAACGGCGAGAAGATCGTCAAAGTCCAGGAATTCGCCCTCCGCAATGGTTGCCCGGTTGTCGGAATCAACGACGGCGGCGGCGCGCGTATCCAGGAAGGCGTAGCTTCCCTGGCCATGTTCGCTGACATCTTCCGCAACAACGTCCACGCTTCCGGCGTGGTCCCGCAGATCTCCCTCATCATGGGCCCGTGCGCCGGCGGCGCAGCCTACTCCCCCGCCCTGACCGACTATGTGGTCATGGTGGACAAGACCTCGCACATGTTCATCACCGGCCCGGACGTCATCAAAACTGTCACCGGCGAAGACGTGGACATGGAAACCCTGGGTGGCGCCCGCCAGCACAATGCCACCACCGGAACCTCCACCTACCTTGCCTCGGACGAAGCAGACGCGATCGAATTCGTCCGCGAACTCCTGGACTTCCTCCCCTCCAACAACCTGTCCGAAGCCCCCGTCGTGGAGCACGACCAGGAACTGGAACTCAACGACGACGACCTCGCACTGGACGCGCTGATTCCCGATTCCGCCAACCAGCCGTACGACATGCGCAAGGTCATTGAGCAGATCGTGGACGACGCGCACTTCCTTGAAATGCAGTCCTTGTACGCCCCCAACGTGATGATCGGCTACGGCCGCGTTGAGGGACACACCGTGGGCATCGTGGCCAACCAGCCCATGCAGTTTGCCGGAACCCTGGACATCTCCGCCTCGGAAAAGGCTGCCCGCTTTGTCCGCCACTGCGATGCGTTCAACATCCCCATCATCACTCTGGTGGACGTCCCCGGCTTCCTGCCTGGCAAGGACCAGGAGTTCCAAGGCATCATCCGCCGTGGCGCGAAGCTCCTGTACGCCTACGCCGAAGCAACGGTCCCCAAGCTCACCGTGATTACCCGCAAGGCCTACGGTGGCGCGTACATCGTGATGGGCTCCAAGAAGCTCGGCGCAGACCTGAACCTCGCCTGGCCCACCGCCCAGATCGGCGTCATGGGCGCCCAGGGTGCCGTGAATATCCTGTACCGTCGCGATCTTGCTGCTGTTGCCGAAGCCGGCGGTGATGTCGAGGCCAAGCGGGCCGAGATCATCCAGGGCTACGAGGAAGAACTCCTCAACCCCTACCAGGCGGCCCAACTGGGCTACGTGGACGCAGTCATCGCTCCGTCCGACACGCGCCTCCAGATCATCCGCGGCCTCCGGGCCCTCCGCGACAAGCGCGCGAGCCTGCCCACCAAGAAGCACGGAAACATCCCGCTGTGAGCACGCCGAAGCACCGGGCTGATTCCGCGCCTGATCAGGTACCCGCTGAAGCAGCCGCTGCGCCGCTGTTTTCGGTGGTCAAGGGCGAACCGACGGCCGAAGAGCTCGCGGCGATTGCCGCCGTCGTGGTTTCACTCGGGACAACGCAGGAAGCTGCCGCATCGAAGCCGAACGTCCGGCATTGGGTGCGTCGTCAGCAGTTGCGGCTGGACCCCACCCCCGGTCCTGGCGCGTGGAAGCGCAGCCGCGGCTAGTTTTCGCTCACGTAGAAAAGTTCAACAACCCTTTCACGTAAGCGGTGTCGCGGCTAGGCTCTGTGGGTGACTACTGCAAACACTCCTGTACGCCCGAAGTCCGCCATCGATGCCGTCGCTGACGCGTACACAGAAAAGTTGATCGAACTCAATCCCAGCTTCGCCACCACACTGGGCTTGCCCGGACACGAAACCGAATACCAGGACTACTCCCCTGCCGGTGCCGAGGCTCATGCGGAAGCCACAAAGTTGGCCTTGGATGCCTTGGCAGGCCTTGAGCCGTCCGATGATGTGGATGCCGTCACCCTGGACGCCATGCGCGAGCGGCTCGGCCTGGAACTGGAGATCCACGAGTCGGGCTGGGACCTCGCCGACCTGAACAACATTGCCTCTCCTGCCCAGGACATTCGCGCCATTTTCGACCTCATGCCCACCGACACGGTGGAGCACTGGGAGCACATTGCCGGCCGCGCGGCCAATGTTCCTGGGGCTGTTGAGGGCTATATTGAGTCGCTTCGCTCCGCTGCTGCCGACGGAAAAGTCGCCGCCGCCCGCCAAGTCCGGATCGTCATCGAGCAGACCGGCCGCTACGCCTCAGAGGACGGCTTCTTCGCCAAGATGGCCGCCAACGCTGCGCTTGATGGCTCGCCACTGCCCGCCGAGGTTCAGTCAAAGCTCGACGCCGGGACTGCGGCCGCGCGTTCTTCGTATAGCGCCTTGGGTGGATACCTTCGGGATGAACTCCTGCCCCTGGCACCGGAGAAGGACGCAGTCGGGCGCGAACGTTACGCGCTGGCCTCGCGTTCATTCGTTGGCGCCGAAGTAGATCTGGAAGAGACCTACGCTTGGGGCGTCCAGGAGCTTGAGAGGCTCATCGGCGAGCAGGAGAAGATCGCCAACCAGATCAAACCTGGTGCATCGATCGAAGAAGCCAAGAGCATCCTCAACAACGATCCTGCACGCCAGATCAAGGGCACGGACGCCCTCAAGGCCTGGATGCAGGAACTCTCAGACCGGGCAGTGTCCGAACTTGCTGACGTCCACTTCGACATCCCGGACGTCATGAGAACTCTTGAGTGCATGATCGCCCCCACCGACGAAGGCGGCATCTACTACACCGGCCCTTCCGACGACTTCTCCCGTCCAGGCCGCATGTGGTGGTCCGTGCCCGCCGGTGAAGACACGTTCACCACGTGGTCCGAAACCACCACTGTGTTCCATGAGGGCGTCCCGGGCCACCACCTTCAAGTAGCCACGGCAACATACCGGCGCGAACTCCTCAACAACTGGCGCCGCAATGTTTGCTGGGTGTCCGGCCACGGCGAGGGCTGGGCGCTTTACGCCGAGCAGCTCATGCTGGAACTGGGCTACCTCAAGGACCCGGGCGACCACATGGGAATGCTCGATGGCCAGCGCATGCGCGCGGCCCGCGTGGTCTTCGACATCGGCGTCCACTTGGAACTGCCCGTCCCCGAGCGTTGGGGCACCGGAACCTGGACCCCCGGGAAGGGCTTCGACTTCCTCAAGGCCAACCTCGACATCAGCGAAGGCCAGCTCCAGTTCGAATTCACCCGCTACCTCGGCTGGCCGGGCCAAGCCCCGTCGTACAAGGTCGGCCAGCGTCTCTGGGAGCAGATCCGTGCCGAGCTTGAATCCCGCGAAGACTTCGACCTGAAGTCGTTCCACAGCAAGGCGTTGAACATCGGGTCAGTGGGCTTGGACGTACTGCGCAGGGCCCTGCTGGGCTGATTATTTTGGAGTGGCTCCGGCCGGAGGCCGGACATCCTCGGTGTGCTGCTCCTTCGTCACTTTGATGCACACTGCCGGATGCCCGGTCTTGGCAATGGGTTCTCGGAGACGGCCGGGATTAAGGCGAGTCCCCCGCGGCAAGGGCAGGCGGGTTTATGCTGCAGTGGGCGGTTCAATCAAACTCGATAAAGTCCCGTATCGCTGCGTGGTGACAGACCATTCCTGCTTTAACACCACCAGCCACTTCAAAGCGCGCTGAGCCGTGCTCGACCGTCAAACGCCCCCGCTTTGCCCCATCCAGGGAATGCAGGGCCTCATCCGCCAGTCGCCGGGCCTCCGCCGCAGAACCAAAACCACGCTTATCCACCGCACAAGGAGCCACCGGGCCCCTTGTGCGGCTCCCAGCAGCACGCCCCCATGCCAAACCTGCAAACGTTCCCGCAAGGAACCCGCCAAACCAGGCATACCCAAGACCAACCACACCACAACGAACAAAACCAGAACAACGGAACCCATCCACTGCCGAGGTAAGCCAAACCGAAGAAACAGAGAACCAACAGCCAGACCGGCAAGTAACGAACCGACCTCCAGCAAACACTGTGTCATTCGGCACAAACACCATCACAGAGAGCGTGGCCATTAAAACCACCCCACTGAAGATCAGGGAGCCCTCCCAAGAATTCCGCCGCTCTTTAGTCACGACGGCTTCGCTGCTTGCTGTGCTGCTTGGATTTCATTGCCAATCACACCGAGGCCCAGACTTATCGTTGTTCACCAGCAGTTAGAGTCAGCCCAATCATGAAGCCGAGACCACAGCCCGCCCATAGCGATCCGTACGATGTCGCAATGACCGGAAGTATGTTGGACAGAGCCGCTATGGCTAGACTGCCTAGGACAATTGTGCCAACCAAAGTATTTATGGCGGCGAAATTTGAACTGACATATGTCACAAACCCCATGCCGGCAATACATATAGACAATACAATAAAGTTTGTTAGCCAAGCAGATAAGCCAAACTCGTCAAATCTATTTACGCAGGTTAAAATCGCTATAAGACCGGGAATTGTCACGCTCAGCCATTGGTATCACTGGGGCATCGCTCTTTCACGAAGGGTGCGGTCCCCGGCAGTCTCTTTAGTCATCATTATTTCCATGCTTCATCGATCATTCCATTCGTTCCGAGTCCAATGAGTGAATTAGTTAAGTCTGTAGTCATATTGGACTTCGTAAAATACTCAATAGGCGAAGAGGTGCTTGTTCCAATGAGATCAGCGTAACCCTGCGATGAGTTTCCCCGCGAAGTAGAAACACCCGTAGAGAACACTCCGGACGTAGTAGAAGAAACCAGAGACTTGATCGGATCAAATGCTTCGCCATTCACACCACTCTTGAGCATTTCCCCCCGCGAACCCGGCGCCTGTGTTGACGCTCGCACTCAGGAGAAACTGGGCGCCTTTGCCCGTAACGTGGCCGGCTGCTGGATTCCCGTCACCGTCATACCCCCATGACAGCGTCCCGTTCCCGTTGCCGTTGGACTTTCGGGTGAGGAGTCCGCGCCGGTCAAAGCACAGTTCGTGCTCTACCGCATACCCCGCCCCGCCCGTGTGGTCGGTGATGACCACCCGCCGGCCCGCAAGGTCGCGTTCGATGGCGGCGATCAGTGCCCCGTCTCGAACCCGGTCCTGCCACCCACCCCGTTCGTCGTGGACACTAACTCCCCGGCGAGGTTGTATTCAAAGCGGCGGGTCCCGTACCAGGAATCCTGGGCGAAACTCAGCCGCCCGACCTTGTCGTACCCATACCGGGCCGTCCCCTCCCCCGGAGTATGCCTCGCGGTCAACCGCCCACACGCGCCGTAGGCGAAGGTTTCGACCTCACCGCTCGGCAGTCTCCTCGCCGTGAGCCGCTGATCGGGGTCGTAGGACAGTTCCGTGACCGCCCCCACCGGGTCAATACTGCGGAACGGCCGGCCGCAATTGTCATACTCGAACCGGGTCACCGCCCCCGTGGGTGAGGTGATCGAGGTGATCTTCCCCGCGGCGTCGCGGCCCAAGACCGTCAACCCGCCCTCACCATCAACCAACTCGACCGGGTTCCCCGCCGCGTCATAGCTCACCAGCTCCGCGGACCCATCCACGGCCTCGATTTTCGTGGGGCGGCCGTACTCATCAAAAGTGTAAATATTCGTGGCGAACGCGTCGGTCAAGGACGCCGTCCCGCTGGACCGGTCGGTGACCGCGCCGGTCCGGACACCGGTCGGATCCACGACGGCAGTCAGGGCACCGACCGTGTCGTACTCCCGCACCCAGTCATGCCCGGCAGGATCCGTCACCGAGACGAGCCGGGAGAGGTTGTCATGGGTGAAGCCCCACTTCGCCCCGTCCGGCAGCACCGCGGCGGTGAGGTTCCCGAGCTCATCAACAACCCGTTCGATACTGCGGCCCAGCGGGTCGATGGTGCGGGACAGTTCCCCGTTGGGGGCGTACTCGAACACCGTCCTTCCCCCATCAGGAGCAACCATTACGGTGGTCCGGCCCGCGGTGTCGTGCTCGAACGCCCACACCGCCCCGTCCGGATCCACCCGACGCACCAACACCCCGGCATCGTCATAACTAAACCGGGTCTCTGCCCCCGACGGGGTCAACGCCGTCACCGGACGACCCGCCCGGTCCCGGACAATCCTGGCGGTGTCCCCTGCGGCGTTCCGGGTTGCGATGAGGTCCCCGAACCCGTCGTACTCAAAACCGATCGTGACCCCGACCGGGTCCGTCACCCGTTCCAGCAGCCCGTCCCGCCACTGAAGCTCGGTCCGGCCACCCAACGGATCCACCACCACCGACGGGTCCCGGGACAGCTCATCGGCGTACTCATAGGCCACGACGGCACCGGATGCGGTCACCAAGGTCGTCAGACGGTCCTGCCCATCCCACCCATACGTCAGGTCCGCGCCTTCGGGGGTGACGGTCCGGATCTTCCGTCCGCGGGTGTCGTAACCGTGGACCGTGACCGCACCGTCCCGCTCAGTCAAAGACACCAGATTCGAATGCGCGTCATAAGCCATGGACTGGCGCCGGTCCTCCGCATCCAACACCCCCACCAGACGGCCCTTGCCATCAGCAACCCAGGAGTTCGACCGGGACCCGCCCTCATCAGAGACCACCGTGACCCGGCCCGGTAAATACGCGAACCGCGTCCGCCGCCCATGCTGTGTGACCTGCATAACCACCCGGCCGGCCTCGTCACCATGCGAGTCCCTTTTTAGCGACCATGACCGCAAAGACGGGATCCACGGCCTTGCAATCCGGCCCGAACGCCCTCGACTGAGATCAACGTCACAAAACCGCGGGAATAACTTTTGCGCACGTAACATTTCTCAACGTCCGTTCGCTATGTTATTGGCACTGCACCTAACGTGTTCCGGTGAGCACCTCAACCAACACTTCCCCAGCAGCTGGCAAGAGCGGCTTCCGGCTCCCCAAGTGGGCCGGTTCCTTCGGCGTCCAGATCATCGCAGCCCTCATTGTGGGCCTCATCCTTGGCCTCATCGCCAAGTACACGGGCAGCACCAAGACCGCCCCCAATGCCCTGGGGGCTACTCTCCAGACAATTGGCTCCAGCTACGTCTCGTTGCTGCAGACCGCCGTCGTTCCTTTGATTTTCACCGCAGTGGTGAGCTCCATCGCGAACCTGCGCCAGGTCTCCAACGCTGCGCGCCTCGCCTGGAACACGCTGCTGTGGTTCGCCATCACCTCGCTGGTTTCAGTACTGATCGGCATCGGCCTGGGCGTTCTCCTGCAGCCGGGTGCAGCTACGGGCATTACCGAGGAAGCCAAGTACACCGGCAAGACCGGTGATTGGTGGGCGTTCCTGATCGGCCTCTTCCCGAAGAATTTCCTGGGCCTCGGCGCCAGCTCTACCGTGACCGAAAGCGCCAACGCTGCCACGACCGTCAGCACCGCGGTCAACTTCAACGTGCTGCAGATTTTGGTCATCGCTATCGCAGTCGGCGTTGCCGCTCTCAAGGTTGGCAAGCAGGCTGAGGCCTTCCTGACGTTCAACGCTTCAGCGCTGGCCGTCATCCAGAAGGTCCTGTGGTGGATCATCCGCCTCGCTCCGCTGGGCACCATCGGCCTGATCGGCAACGCTGTGGCCATCTACGGCTGGGACACCATCGGCTCTTTGGGCAAGTTCACCGCCGCCATCTACATCGGGCTGGCACTGGTGCTGTTCGTCCTCTACCCGATCCTGGTCCGAGTCCACGGCCTCTCCATCAAGCAGTACTTCTCCGGCGTGTGGCCGGCCGTGCAGCTGGCGTTCGTTTCCCGCTCCTCCATCGGTACGCTGCCGCTCACGCAGCGCGTCACTGAGCGGAACCTGGGCGTCCCCTCCGGCTACGCATCCTTCGCCGTGCCCCTCGGCGCCACCACCAAGATGGACGGCTGCGCAGCAATCTACCCGGCGATCGCAGCCATCTTCGTGGCACAGTTCTTCGGCATCAACCTTGACTTCAGCCAGTACCTGCTGATCGTTCTGGTCTCCGTCCTTGGTTCGGCCGCTACCGCCGGTACCACCGGCGCCGTCGTCATGCTCACGCTGACGCTGTCCACGCTGGGACTGCCGCTGGCCGGCGTCGGCCTCCTGCTGGCCATCGACCCCATCCTGGACATGGGCCGGACCGCCGTCAACGTGGCGGGCCAGGCACTGGTCCCGGCCATCGTGGCCAAGCGCCAGGGCATCCTGGATGAATCGCTTTACAACGCACCCCGCAACGGTGCCGCCTTTGCCGACGAGTACGCCGCCGACAAGGCAGCAGCCGAAGCGGACCATCGCGAATTGGCCGACTCGAAGGCCTAATTTCAGTCCCTTTGAAACGGCGCAAATCCCCCGGGGAGTTCTCCCCGGGGGATTTCCCCGTTAAAGGGGTCAACTCTGGATAGGCTCGGACCATGTTGATCGTCACTTCCAATGAAATCCCGGGCCACCGGATCGACGCCGTCTTCGGCGAAGTCATGGGTCTCACCGTCCGCTCACGGGACATCGGCTCGCAAATGCTGGCCGGCTTCCGCTCCCTCGGCGGCGGCGAACTGCCCGAAATGACCAAGGCACTCTATGAAAGCCGCCAGGAAGTTATGGCACGCATGGTCAACGAAGCGCAGCAACGTGGCGCCAATGCCATCGTCGCCATGCGGTTCGACACCTCTGAAATGGGCACCAACTGGACCGAAGTCTGCGCGTACGGCACCGCGGTGTACGTCCTGCCGTTGGGTGAAGGCGAACCCGGAGCTACGGGACAGTCGGTCTATCTGACCAAGACGGCCACACAACAGCCCGCTCAGCCGACACAGCCGCAGCAGCCAGCCCAGCAGCAGCAGTTCACCCAGCCCCAGCAGCCCGCCCAGCAGCAGCAATTTACCCCGCCGACTCCCCCGGCCCAGCCTCACCAGTTCTAGTCGGATCAGCCCAAAGGTCCCGCCCTCCTTCGTCCCCTCGCCGCCCAGCGGCGAGCTGAGCGAACGAGGGCGGGACTTTGAGTATCAGGGGCACGGGCACGCTCATATTGCGCAGAGTGCAAACTTGCACTTAGTGTAAGTATGTGACTCAAACCAGTAGCCAGGAAGCCGCTGCGGAATCGTCTCCTTCCGAGCCCAGCGTCCCCTCCAGGCGCGAACTCAACAAGGCGGCCACCCGCAGCTCCATCGCTTCCGCAGCCTTGGGCCTTTTGCGTAGCAAAGGGTCCGGCAATTTCACCGTCGAAGACATCGCAGCCAGCGCCGGCGTCTCACGACGAACCTTCTTCAACTACTTCCCCAGCCTCGAAGCCGCCTTGGCATCCGTTGCCGACGGCTTCATGGACCACGCCTTGGAGCAGTTCCGGCTACGCCCGGCGGACGAGTCAATTCTCGAATCCGCCCAGGCAGCCCTCATGGCGCTGGCCGATCCCATGTCCGTGGCACCCATGGCCGAACTCTTCAGCCTGACCCACGACAACCGGCAACTGGCCCGCTCCGAGCTTGAAGCCTGGGAGCACTGCACCGAGCAGATCATTGAAGCCGCCCGCAGCAGACTCGGCGTCGGCATCAGTGAGCTCTACCTCCATGCCTTGGCGGGCTCAGTGATCTCCTGCGGCAAGGCCGCAATGACCGTCTGGTTCGCCGATCGCGGCCCTGATCTCTCGGCGGAATCCCTCGCGGTACTTCGCCAGCACCTCATCGATGCGATGGGCCTCCTGGGCGCCGGCTTCGCGCCGCCGTCGGACCCGCCCTCGACAGCCCCAGCAGCCTCCCCCTCCGTTCCAACCACCACAGATCGGTTCTGACATGGCCTCGTTCCTCTACCGTCTCGGCAAGTTTTCGTATCGGCGCCGCTGGCTGGTCATCTCCATCTGGCTGGCCGTCATGGTGGCGGTGGGCGGCTCGGCCGCAGCCTTCCACGGCACCATGTCCAACAACTTCACCATCCCGGGCACCGAAACCCAGCAGATGGCCGACAAACTCAAGGAAGCGCTCCCTGATTCTTCGGGAGGCTCCGCCAGCGTGGTCTTCGACGCCGGGAACGGCGGATTCGACCAAGCCAAAAAGGACGCAGTAGCCGCTGCGTTGACCAAACTCGAGGCCATGCCTGACGTGCGGGGAACGGTGAACCCGTTCACCACACAGGAGCAGTTGGACAAGTCCGCCGGCGAGATCGCGGCCGGTGAAGCCAAGGCCGCCGAGGGCAAGGCACAGCTTGATACTTCCCGCGCGCAGCTGGAGGCCGGCGAGGCGCAACTCGCCGGGGTGGAGCAGCAACTCGCTGCCTCTGGCCTCACACCCGCCCAGATTGAAGCCCAGTTGGCGCCGCAGCGCGCAGAACTTGCTGCCAACAAGGAAAAGCTCGACGCCGGAGCCAAGGAAGCTGCCGACGGCGCCGCCACATTGGCTCTGGGCAAGCGACAGCTCGAAGCCTCCGAAGGCCTCCGTTTTGTGTCCAGCGACAACAAAGCCGCAGTAGCGCAGGTCCAGTTCAAGACCTCCATTAACGCTGTTGACCCCGCCGTCCGCGAGGAAGTCCAGGAGATCGTCCACGGAGTTTCTTCCGCCGGCGTCACGGCCTACGCCAGCAAGGAAATCACCGAAGATGTCTCGGAGATCTTCGGTATTGCTGAAATCGTGGGCGTCGCAGTCGCGGCCATGGTCCTGATCCTGATGCTCGGAACACTCATCGCGGCCGGGCTTCCTCTCCTGATGGCCCTGATCGGCGTAGCTGTAGGTGTCGGCGGAACGTTCGCACTGACCAGCGTCATCGACATGAGCTCCATCTCCCCGATGCTTGCACTGATGCTCGGACTCGCGGTTGGTATTGACTACTCCCTGTTTATCGTCAACCGTCATCGCACCCAGCTTCTGGCCGGCATGGACGCGGAGGAATCCGCTGCCTTGGCTACGGGTACTTCAGGTAACGCTGTGTTGTTTGCCGGGCTCACCGTCATCATCGCCTTGGCAGCACTCGTGGTCCCGGGGCTGCCCTTCCTCGCTGTGATGGGTGTTGCGGCCGCAGCGACCGTTGCTGTCGCCGTCGTCGTCGCCTTGACCCTGACGCCCGCCGTGCTGGCCCTGATCGGCCGCCGACTCATCTCCAAGCGTGCTTGGGCCAAGGCTGCCAAGCACAACGCCGAGCCCGGCCACGAAGCTGCCGATCGCGAACTCGAAGAGAAGCGAAGCAGCGGGGGCTGGGGCGGCATGGTGACGCGTCACCCGTGGGTTGCATTAGTCCTCAGCGTCGTCCTTCTCGGAGCCGTTGCGTTGCCGGCTTCCCAGCTTCGGTTGGCACTTCCCGACGGCGGCTCCGAGCCGGTCGATTCGCAGGCCTTCAAGGCCTATGACCTCACCCGCAGCAGCTTCGGCGAAGGCGTCACCGGCCCGATCGTCGTCGTCGGCGAATTCCCTGAAGGCCTCAGCGAAAACGACGCCAAGAACAAGCAGTTCGATGTCGCGGACGAACTTCGCAGTGTAGGAAACGTCATCGCGGCTGTACCGATCGCGCTGAGCGAAGACCGCCGTACCGCAGTATTCCAAGTCATTCCCAAGGAAGGCCCGGCCAGTGCGGGCACCGTGCAGGTGGTGTCCGATCTCCGCGCCAAGGGTGCAGTGATCAGCAACGACCTTGACGTGAAAATCGGCCTGACCGGACAAACCGCGGGCAACATTGACGTTTCCAACAAGCTCGGAGCCGCGTTGCCGCCGTACTTGGCAATCGTCGTCGGGCTGTCCTTGCTCTTGCTGCTCCTGGTGTTCCGCTCGATCGTTGTGCCGTTGCTGGCCACGGGCGGATTCCTGCTCTCGCTGGCCGCTGCCTTCGGTGCCGTAGTTGCCGTCTACCAGTGGGGCTGGCTCGGAGGGATCTTCGACGTCGCCAACCCGGGCGCCGTCCTGAGCTTCCTGCCCATCATCCTGATCGGGGTGCTGTTCGGACTCGCCATGGACTACCAGGTGTTTATCACGTCGGGTATGCGGGAGTCGTTTATGCACGGCGAGTCCGCCAAACACGCGGTCCGCTCCGGTTTCAGCCATGCCGCCGCCGTGGTCACTGCCGCCGCGATCATCATGGTCAGTGTGTTCTCCGGCTTCATCTTCAGCCACCTCACGATGGTCCGGCCGCTGGGCTTCGCCATGGCCTTCGGTGTGCTGATTGATGCCTTCGTCGTCCGCATGACCATCGTTCCCGCTGTGATGTATCTTCTGGGCGAGAAGGCCTGGTGGCTGCCCAAGTGGCTGGAACGTGTTCTTCCGGACGTCGATGTTGAAGGCGCCAAGCTGGAGCGCAGCGACCGCAGGAAGGCCGACGCCGGAGAACTCGTCCACTAAACGGTCTCTCACATAGCAGTCGATATTCACGAACGCTCACTCACTTGCTGGAGGCAAGTGAGTGAGCGTTCGGTTTAAGCACGTGGGATGTGCGAGAGGGTCGGCGGGAAGCACGCGGGAGGTGAGAGAGGGTTCGTATTAGGCTGGGTGGCGTGACCCGATTGATTCTCGCCTCCCAGTCCCCCGCCCGCACCAAGCTGCTCACGGAAGCCGGGATCCAGCACGACGTCCTGGTGTCGGACGTTGACGAGGACGCTGTTCAGGCTAAGTACGGAGTGACTGACGCGCACGACACCGCGCTCCTGCTGGCACGGGCCAAGGCCGAGGCAGTTGCCGCCCTCCCCGAAGCCGAAGGTGCGCTGGTCATCGGTTGCGATTCAGTATTCGAATTCGACGGCGAGTCCCATGGCAAGCCGTACACCGCGGAGGTCGCGCGGGAACGGATGTTGCGTATGAGTGGCTCGCAAGGTGTGCTGCACACCGGTCACTGGCTGGTGGACTGCCGGGACACTGCCGCTGACGCCGAGGACGATGAGGCCCCGGAAGGCACCGGCGCTACCGTCGGCGGAGTATCCAGCGCCGAGGTCCACTTTGCCCAGATGAGCCCACGGGAAATCGACGCCTACATCGCCACCGGAGAGCCCCTTCACTGCGCCGGGTCCTTCACCATAGACGGCCTGGGTGGGGCCTTCATCCGCAAGGTCAACGGCGACCCGCACGCCGTCGTCGGGCTTTCCATCTCCACGCTGAGGGACTTGCTGGTCCACGCGAACGTGGGAATCACCGAGCTGTGGGACAACGATGAGCAGTAGAACACATTTGTAGTAACCCTACAAAGGAACATCGCCTCACACACGGAATCCCCCATCAATATGGGCGGAACCCTCACAATCGCGCTAGGCTCCTCAAGGACAGAAGGAGTCAACAACTTGTCAGCTAACCCGGCGCAGCCCATTTCCAGCCCTCTTACCAAGGTCTTGATTGCCAACCGCGGCGAAATCGCGGTCCGCATCATTCGAGCCGCCCGGGACGAAGGCATTGCCTCCGTAGCGGTCTACGCCGACCCTGACCGTGACGCACTCCATGTCCGACTGGCCGACGAAGCCTATGCTTTGGGCGGCAACACGGCTGCTGAGTCGTACTTGGTAATGGACAAGATCATCGACGTCGCCAAGCAGTCCGGCGCGGACGCGATCCATCCCGGATACGGGTTCCTGGCGGAGAACGCCGATTTCGCTGCCAAAGTCATCGACGCCGGCATCACCTGGATCGGACCCTCCCCCGAGGCCATTTCGGCCCTCGGCGACAAAGTCCAGGCCCGCCACATCGCCGAAAAGGTGGGCGCTCCGCTGGTCCCGGGCACAGCTGACCCGGTGGAATCGGCCGACGAAATCCTGAAGTTTGCCGAAGAGTTCGGCCTCCCGGTCGCCATCAAAGCTGCCTTCGGCGGCGGCGGACGCGGCATCAAGGTCGCCCGCACCATGGACGAGATTCCCGAGCTCTACGAATCGGCCGTCCGGGAGGCCATTGCAGCTTTCGGCCGCGGCGAGTGCTTCATCGAGCGCTTCCTCGATGCTCCGCGGCACGTCGAGACCCAATGCCTGGCCGATGCTTTCGGCAACGTCGTGGTGGTCTCCACCCGCGACTGCTCACTGCAGCGCCGTAACCAGAAGCTCGTCGAGGAAGCCCCCGCTCCGTACTTGACCGAAGAGCAGAACAAGCGACTCTACGAATCCTCCAAGGCCATCCTCAAGGAAGCCAACTACCTTGGCGCCGGAACGTGTGAATTCCTGGTGGGCCAGGACGGCACCATTTCCTTCCTCGAGGTCAACACCCGCCTCCAGGTGGAGCACTGCGTGTCCGAGGAAGTCACGGGAATCGACCTGGTCCGCGAGCAGTTCCGCATTGCCCGCGGCGAAGCCCTCGGCTATGAGGACCCTGAGGTCCGCGGCCACTCCTTCGAGTTCCGCATCACCGGCGAGGACCCGGGCCGCAACTTCATGCCTGCCCCCGGCACCATCACCACCCTGAAGAACCCCACCGGCCCCGGCGTCCGGATCGATTCCGGCGTGGAGCAGGGCGACGTCATCAGCGGCAACTTCGACTCCATGCTCTCCAAGCTGATCATCACCGGCGCCACCCGCGAACAAGCGCTCCAGCGTTCACGCCGGGCGTTGGAGGAAATGGTGGTTGAGGGCATCCCCACCGTCATCCCCTTCGACCTCGCAGTGGTCACCGATCCCGCTTTCGCCCCGGCGGAGGGCCCGTTCAAGGTCCACACACGCTGGATCGAAACCGAGTTCGTCAACAGCATCCCGGCGTGGTCTGCCAGCACTGCCGGCACAGACACTGCCGACGCCGGTGAGCGCCAGCGCGTCGTCGTCGAGGTGGGCGGCAAGCGCCTTGAGGTGGTCCTTCCCTCCGGCCTGGGTGGCGGTGTCGCAGCAGTTTCCAGCGGCCCGGGCACCAAGTCCGGCAAGTCCAAGAAGCGCTCCCGTTCAGCTGGCGCTGCGGCTGCTGCAGCCGGTGGCAACGCCCTGACCTCACCGATGCAGGGCACCATCGTCAAGGTGGCAGCTGCTGAAGGCGACGTGGTGGCTGAAGGCGACCTGATCGTGGTTCTCGAAGCCATGAAGATGGAACAGCCCCTCACCGCCCACAAGGCCGGTACCGTACGTGGCCTCGCTGCCACGGCCGGCGAGACTGTTGCCGCCGGCGCAGTTATCGCCACCATCGAGGACTAACGCCAAGTACCCCTTAACGACGGCGGCTCCGCACCAATGGTGCGGAGCCGCCGTCGTTATTGGGCTGCTTAGGACACGTTGTTCTCGTAGTCCATGTCCTTGGTCTCGCGCGTCAGCCAGAGCGCGATGAAGGTCACCACTGCGGCGGCGGCCATGTAGACGCCCACCAGCCAGGTGCTGCCGTTCGCTGCAGACCAGAGCGCAATGGCTACGAACGAGGCCGGAGCGGCACCAATCATGGAGGACAGGTTGTAGGCCACGGCTGATCCGGTGTACCGGACGTTGGCCGGGAACAACTCAGGAAGGATGGCCGCCATGGGCCCGAAGGTCAGGCCCATGAGTGTGAAGCCCACAATGAGGCCAACCATGGCCGCTGCCTGGCCGGGACCGAACATGGTGAACCAGAGGGCACCGAACACGAAGATACCGGCGGTGACGCCCAGCAGGAACTTTCGCCGGCCCCACTTCTCAGCGAGCGGCCCGGAGACCACGGTGAAGATGCCGAAGAAGACGACGCCGATGATCAGCATCCAGAGGAAGTCGGACCGGGTGATTCCCAGGCCGGGAACGAAAGCGGCAATCTGGTCGGCCGTCATGGGCTTGCCGGCTTTTTCAGCGGCCGCCTGTGCACCGGCCAGGGTGGGCTTGGTGCCGTAGGACAACGTGAACGTGGTCATGATGTAGAAGAGCACGTAGGTGGCAAACATGATGAACGTACCGGCCACCACCGGACGCCAGTGGCTCTTGAGGGTGGCTGCGAGGGGCAGCTTCTGCACCTTGTCCTGTTCGATGACCTTGGTGAAGGACGCGCTTTCCACCAGCTTCAAACGAACATAGAGGCCCACGATCACCAGGACGGCGCTGAGGAGGAACGGAACCCTCCAGCCCCAGGCCAGGAATTCTTCGGCGCTCAAGGATACGTTCATCCAGATGAAAATGACGTTGGCGATGATGAATCCGATGGGAGCACCCAGCTGCGGGAACGTTCCGTAGATGGCACGCTTTCCCTCGGGAGCGTTCTCCGTGGCCAGCAAAGCCGCGCCGGACCATTCGCCGCCCAAAGCCAGGCCTTGGAAGAACCGCAGGATGACCAGCATGATCGGGGCAAGGATGGCCCAACCCGGCATGGAGGCCGTGGGCAGAAGACCAATGAGGAACGTGGCAATACCCATGGTCAGCAACGACGCCACCAGGGTGCCCTTGCGGCCGATCTTGTCACCAAAGTGGCCGAAGACCACGGCACCGACAGGCCGCGCGAAGAAGGCAACGCCAAAAATGGCGAACGCACTGAGCAACGCGTTGATGTCTGTGGCGTCCGGGAAGAAGAGTTTCGGGAAGACGAGTACCGACGCGGTGGCATAGGCGTAGAAGTCGTAGAACTCGATCGTCGTGCCGATCAGGCTCGCGAAGATCACCTTGCCCCGCGAGTTCACTGGCTTAGTGGACTCGCCTTCCTTGGATGGTGCGGTGGAAGACATGTATTTGCAGCTTTCTTTCACGCCGGCCGAAGCCCCGAGAGGCTCCCGGCAAGGAATATTCGAGAGTTCAATAATAGTTCCCGCCGTCCATTGACTGGACAACTAAGTCCAACATGCGGACATACAGGAAAATCCCACTCTGTGGTCCGCGCCACACTACCTCACCAGCGCCTCACGCGCCGGTGACCCCGCCGATAGGGAAATGTCACAGCACGTTTACAAACGGCGCCCGTCCACGAAATGCGCAAAACCTACCTTGGAATAACAACGTCCCCCACCAAGGAGGCACTCCGTGACTGTTGACCGCACCGCAGATGCACTGGCTCCCGCCCAGTCCACTGCCACCGCAGCCCCCGCTCTTGAACACCGCCCCGGCCGCTGGATTGCCAACTGGGATGCCGAGGACAAGGGCCAGTGGGAAGCCGAAGGCCGGTCCATCGCCAAGCGCAATCTCTACTGGTCCATCTTCGCCGAATTCCTCGGTTTCGTCGTCTGGCAGCTCTGGTCCATCGTGGTGGTCCAGCTCCCCGCAGCCGGGTTTGCCTTTGACACCAACCAGATCTTCTGGCTCATCTCCATCCCCAGCCTGGTAGGCGCCACGCTTCGTATTCCCTACACCTTCATGGTTCCCAAGTTTGGTGGCCGGAACTGGACCATCGTCTCGGCGCTGCTCCTGCTGATTCCCACCACAGGCCTCGCTATCTGCGTCTCCAACCCGGAAACGCCCTTCGGCGTCATGCTCCTCATGGCCGGGCTTGCCGGCTTTGGCGGCGGCAACTTCGCCAGCTCGATGGCCAACATCACCTTCTTCTACCCCGCCCGTGAAAAGGGTTGGGCCCTGGGACTGAACGCCGCCGGCGGAAACCTGGGTGCCGCCGTCGCCCAGCTTGTTGTCCCGATCGCCATCACTCTCCTGGCCGCCGGAACCGTCAACCTGCCGATGGCAGGCATCATTTGGATTCCGCTGATCATCATCGCCGCCTTCGGCGCTTACAAGTACATGAACAACCTCACCAGCGCCAAGGGTGACGTGGCCGGTTCACTGGCCGCCCTCAAGGAGCCGCACCTGTGGATCATGGCGTTCCTGTATATCGGAACGTTCGGTTCCTTCATCGGCTTCGCGGGCGTCTTCCCCAAGCTGATCAAGGACTACTTCCCGGACTTCTCCTCCATCCATGTCGGTGCTGTGGCACTCTCACTTGCCTTCCTGGGCCCGCTGGTTGGCTCCCTGGCCCGTCCCTACGGTGGCCGCATGGCTGACCGCATGGGTGGCGCCCGGATGACCATTGCCTCGTTCGCCTCCATGGCTGTGATCACCTTGACCATGATCTGGACGCTGCCGCTGAAGAACTTCTGGCTCTTCCTCACCTTGTTCCTGCTGCTCTTCCTGGCCAGCGGGTTCGGAAACGGTGCCACGTACCGCATGATCCCTGTCATCTTCGCAACGTCCAGCCGGGCCGCCCGCGCAGGAGCCCCGAGCACCACCACGGCGCGGCTCGCCTCGTCCTCGCTGGGCCTGATCTCCGCGATCGGCGCCTACGGTGGCTTCGTGATCCCCCAGGTGCTGAATGCCTCCAACTCGGCCAGCGGCTCCTACACCCCGGCGTTCTACGGATTCGTTGGAGCCTATGTCCTGATGCTCATCGTCTGCTGGGTCTTCTATATCCGCCCTGCCCAGAAGCGCAACACGATCGGACACATCTAGATGCCCAACGGCGCCGATACCCACTGCCCCTACTGCGCGCTCCAGTGCGCCATGACGCTGACCCCGGCTGCTTCGGCAGTGCCGGGAGCAGCGGCAGCGGACACACCGGAGGCAGCCCCGGCCGCTCCCCTGGAAGTATCCGGGCGCGACTTCCCCACCAACCGGGGCGGGCTGTGCCGCAAAGGCTGGACATCGGCGTCGTTGTTGCGTCACAACGGGCGCGTCACCGAACCCATGCTCAAAGGATCGGACGGCATCCACCAGCCGATCTCCTGGGACCAGGCCCTCATGCTCATCACCGCAGCTGTGAAGGACACCCAGCAGCGGTATGGGAATGACGCCGTAGGAGTCTTCGGCGGCGGCGGCCTCACCAACGAGAAGGCCTACCTGCTGGGCAAGTTCGCCCGGCTGGCGCTGCGTACCTCACGGATCGATTACAACGGTCGGTTCTGCATGTCCTCCGCTGCTGCGGCAGGCAACCGCGCCTTCGGTGTGGACCGCGGACTGCCCTTCCCTGTCACGGACCTCGACACCGCGTCCGTGATCCTCATGCTCGGTTCCAACGTTGCCGAAACCATGCCTCCGTTCGTCCAGCACCTGCAAGGCGCCCGCGATGCCGGTGGCCTGATTGTGGTGGACCCGCGCCGTTCGGCTACAGCAGCGTTCACGTCCGACGGCGGCGGCCTCCACTTGCAGCCGACGCCAGGTACCGATTTGGCTCTCATCTTGGGCATCAGCCACGTGGTGGTTCACGAAGGCCTGGCCGACGCGGCGTACATCGAGGCCAACACCAGCGGCTACGCGGCCGTGGTGCGGAGCCTTTCGGCGTTCTGGCCGGAACGCGTCCAGTCCATCACCGGCGTCCCAGCCACCCTGATCCGTGAAACCGCCCGCCGTTTGGCGCAAGGAGCCCGTGACGGCGGCAGCTACATTCTCAGCGGACGCGGTGTGGAACAGCACGTGGACGGCACAGATACCGCCACGGCGGCCATTAACCTCAGCCTGCTCCTTGGCCTGCCCGGCTCTGCGCGCAGCGGATACGGCACGCTCACCGGCCAGGGCAACGGCCAGGGTGGCCGCGAACACGGACAGAAGGCCGACCAGCTCCCGGGCTACCGCAAGATCACCGATCCCGCTGCGCGCGCCCACGTGGCCGGCGTGTGGGGCGTCGACGAGTCGCTCATCCCCGGTCCCGGCTTGCCCGCCGTCGAACTTCTTAAGTCTCTTGGACAGCCCGACGGCGTCAGGTGCCTTTTCGTGCATGGTGCCAACGTAGTGGTCTCGGCGCCGGACACGAACGCAGTGATCCGAGGACTTCGAAGCCTGGACTTCCTGGTGGTCTGCGACTTCTTCATGTCAGAGACAGCTGCTGAAGCGGATTTGGTTCTTCCTGTGACGCAGTGGGCCGAGGAAGAGGGCACGCTGACCAACCTCGAAGGCCGCGTGATCCGACGTCGCCGGGCACTGACTCCTCCCCCGGGTGTTCGCAGCGAGTTGTGGCTCATGGCGCGACTGGCTGAACTTCTTGAGGCCCCTTCAACGTTCAGCGACGATCCCGAGACCGTCTTTGAAGAGCTGCGACTGGCATCCGCAGGTGGTTTGGCCGATTACTCGGGCATCGACTACGCCATGCTGGACCGGGGCGAAGCTGCCTACTGGCCCTATCCTGTGGGAAGCACCGGGACTCCGCGGCTTTTCGCCGACGGATTTGCCCACGCCGACGGCCGGGCTGTCATGGTTCCGGTGATCCCCTCCAAGCGGGCTGTACGTTCGTTTGCGGACAACTCCCTGGCGCTCGCTACGGGCCGTCTCCTTGAGCACTATCAGTCCGGCGCCCAGACCCGCCGGGTGAGCGAGCTGCTGGCATCGCAGCCTCAGGCCCGGCTCCTCATCCACCCAGGCACAGCAGCTGCCCGCGGCATCGCCGACGGCGACTACGCCACCGTCACGAATGAGCGCGGCGAAGTACTTTGCCGCGCTGAACTCAGCGCCACCGTCCGACCCGACACTGTCTTCCTGCCGTTCCACTTCCCCGGCCAGGAAAACGCCAACCGCCTCACCGAAGCGGCCACAGATCCCATCTCCGGCATGCCGGAATTCAAGACCAGCCGGGTATGGGTCCGGCGGGCAGTCTCCACCCAGGAATTGGACTCGTACGCAGTTCCTGCCGGGACGCGGCTGCCACTGGACGTCAAGGAGGCATCATGAGCGAGCGCATTGTTGTAGTTGGATTCGGACCAGTGGCAGCACGGCTTATTGACGAACTGCTCCCCGCCGTCCGCACGGGGCTGGTACAACTGCTGGTGGTGGGTCAAGAGACAGAGGCTGCGTACAACAGGGTCATGGTTGCTGAGCTCGGCGTGGGGCGCACCACGGCCGGGGCGTTGGCGATGGCCGATGCGTCCGAGTTGGAGTCCGACGGCGTTGACGTCCGCCTGGGCACCAAGGTCAAAAGGATCGACCGCGCCCGCCAGCAGGTAGTCCTCTCCGATGGCACCTCTGAACACTACGACCGCCTGGTATTTGCCACTGGCTCGCGTCCGGTCATTCCCAACCTCACCGGGCTCAACCCCGATCCGGCCAAGCCCGTCCTTCCGGCCGGAGTCACAGCTTTGCGCGATCTGCAGGATGCTGCCGTGCTTCGCGCCGCGGTTGCCGATGGCAAACGCGTGGTGGTCCTGGGCGGCGGGGTTCTGGGTTTGGAAACCGCGCTGGCGGCCTCTGAAGAGGGCGCCCAAACCACGGTGGTCCACAACGGACCCTTCCCCCTGGGCCGTAGTATTGACCGCGGCAGTGGCTCCGTCCTTACCAACAGCCTGCGGGCGGGTGGCGTCCGGATGGCCGGCAATGCCCGTTCCACCGGCATCGAAACGTCCGGCCCTGACGGCAGCTTCTCAGCGCTGCTGCTGGATGACGGCTCAGCGATCGACGGCGACCTGCTGGTCTTGTCGTGCGGTGTCCGTCCCCGGATCGAACTGGCCGAGGGCTGTGGACTTCCTACCGGCGCCGGTATCCTGGTGGACCACCACCTCCGGACCTATCACGAGCCCCACATGTTCGCGATCGGCGACTGTGCTGAAGTGCGCTGCCCGGACGGTTCATGCGTTGAATGCCGCACAGCCACCGGCCCGTCCGGCCTGGTGGGCCCGGGGTGGCGGCAGGCCGAGTGGTTGGCCGAATACCTCGTGGTCCTTGCCCGGGACGGCCAGGCCGCCGCGGATGCCCTCGAGCCGCTCCCCAAGGAAAAGCCCGGAGTGGTGGTCTTGAAGTCACGGAGCATCAACCTTGCCGTGGCGGGAGACAACGTGGCTGATCCCTGGGATGAAGAATTGCTGGAAGCCGGTGCTGCTTCAGGGCGTGCCCGCCGGCAGATCTCCCAGTGGGCCGATCCCGAACACGGCCGCTACGTGAAGATGACCACCCGCGGCGGGGTGCTGGAAGGCCTCGTTGCGGTGGGCATGCCCCGGACGGCTGCTGAGCTGGTGGTGCTCTTCGAGCGCTCCTCGGAGCTGCCCGCCGACCGCTCCCTCCTGCTCCGGCTCGATGGTCCCGACCAACTGGACACCGGCGCCACCAGCAACGATCCCCAGCGGACCGTGTGCCGTTGCGCAGGAGTGAGCGCCTCCACCATCTCAGGCTCCGTCCTGGAGGGCTGCAGCACAGTTGGCGAGGTCTCCAAGGCCACCCGCGCCGGAACGGGCTGCGGGGGCTGCCATGGGGACATCAAGGGGATCATCGAAAAACACTTCCAAGCGGCTGCCGCCTGAGACCGCGGAAGCACCGCAGCTGGAGCCGGTTGCGATCCCGCTGGAACGCTGCGAAATCGCCTGGTCCGGATCGGCGATCCCGCAGCATTCCAGCGTTCTCGCATTACCAGAGCAAGGAACAACCTAGAATTCCGGTGTGAAGGTATCCGAACCCGCGCCCGGCGTCCATTTTGTTGAGGGACCTGCGTCCAACTGGCTCCTCGTCCGTGACTCCTCAGGCTTCATGATGATCGACGGCGGCTACCCTGCCGACCGCGACCTCGTCCTGGAATCGATCCGGGAGCTGGGCCTGGAGCCCGCCGACGCCAAAGCCATGCTCATCACGCACGGGCACGTGGACCACACCGGATCTGCGTCGTACTTCTCACGGACCTTCGGCACGCCCATCCTCTGCTCCCCCGAGGAGCTCCCCCACGTTCAGGGCAGGGAGAAGCATCAGGTCACGTTCGGGCAGGTTTTGCTCCGCGCATGGCGTCCCCGCGTTTTCCGGTGGATGCTCCACGTCATCGAAGCCAAGGCCCTTCAAGCGGAGCCGGCCATGCGCGCGGAGGCTTGGACCACGGACCGACTCCACAGCCTGCCGGGCCACCCCCAGGCCATCCCGCTCCCCGGGCACACCCCTGGCAACGTCGCATTGCTGCTGCCGGGTGCCCAGGCGATTGCCGTGGGTGACACCTTTGTCACGGGCCACCCGATCAGCCCGGCATCCGGACCCCAAATGCTGCACAGGATGTACCACTCCGACCCGTCTGGGGCGTTGGCCTCTGCCCGGCAGCTGGAGAGCGTACAAGCCACCGTGATCCTGCCGGGACACGGCCCCGCGCTGCGCATGCCGCTGGCTCAAGCTGTGCAGGCACTCCGCCACCAGGAGCAGAAACGCCCGTTTCGATGGCTCGCTGCGCAGGGTGCCGTGCGAACGGCATGGCGTGCAGCGAAGCCTCGAAACGGGCGCGCGGGCTCTGACTACGGAGCTACATGTGCACGTGCAGGCGCCGTGCAGCCTCAGAGATGGACCCGGTCAGCGACGGGTACACCGTGAACGCGCTGGCGACGTCATCCACGTGGAGCTTCTGCGTGACGGCCACGGAGATCGGGAAAATGAGCTCGGAGGCGTTCGGGCCCACCACCACCCCACCGATCACGGTGCCGGATCCCTTGCGAGCGATGATCTTGACGAAGCCGTCCTTGGTGTTGCGCATCTTGGCGCGGGCATTGCTGAGCAAGGACAGCATCACAACATCGCCCTGGTACTTCCCGGACGCAAGGTCGGCCTCGGACACACCCACCGAAGCAATTTCCGGGGAGGTGAAGATGTTGGACGCCACCTGGTTGAGCTTGAGCGGCTTCACGCCGTCGCCCATGAAGTGGGCAATCGCGATGCGGCCCTGCATGGCTGCCACGGAGGCGAGCGCGAACACGCCCGTGCAGTCACCGGCAGCATAGATGTTGGGGGCGGTGGTGCGGGACACGCCGTCCACCTTGATGTGGCCGGACTCCGTGAGGGTTACACCGGCTTCCTCAAGACCGACGCCGGCCGTGTTCGGGATGGAACCAACACACACCAGGCAGTGAGTACCCGTGACGATCGATCCGTCACCCAAGGTGACCTTGACGCCGTCGTCCGTTCGCTCCACCGCATTTGCGCGTGACTTGGACAAAACGTTGACGCCGCGACGTTCGAAGACGCCTTCCAGCAGCTTGGCGGCATCGGTGTCCTCGCCGGGGAGGACTTGGTCTCGGCTGGAAATCAGGGTGACCTTGGAGCCCAGGCCGTTGTAGGCGGACGCGAATTCGGCGCCGGTGACACCTGATCCCACGACGATCAGTTCTTCCGGGAGCTCATCCAGGTTGTAGATCTGGGCCCAGTTGAGGATGCGTTCGCCGTCGGGCTTGGCAGTGGGGAGTTCGCGTGGGTGGGCGCCGACGGCCAGAAGGATGGCGTCCGCATCAATGGTGCGGGTGCCTTCGAGGGTCAGGACCTCGATGGTGTTGTTGTCCAGGAGCTTGCCGGACCCAATGACGATCTCCACGCCCAGGCGCTCCAGGCCGGCGCGGATGTCCTCGGACTGTCCGCGGGCCAGGTTGAGCACGCGGTCGTTGATGTGCTTGAGGTCGGCGCGGGGCTTCGAGGCAGTGCCGTCGCCGTCGAACTTCACTCCCAGCTCGTCCGCCTCACCGACGCGGGTCATGAGATCGGCGGTGGCAATGAGGGTCTTGGAAGGCACGACGTCGGTCAGCACGGCAGAGCCGCCAAGGCCTGCCCGCTCAACAATGGTGACGTGGGCGCCGAGTGAGGCGGCCACCATGGCAGCTTCATATCCGCCGGGACCACCTCCCAGGATCGCGATACGGGGGGCACTGAAGTCAACTTGGGTGGTCACAATCCTCAATTCTCGCTCATTGCCGCGTCGGCTGCCACTCAGCCCACCCTCACCAGCGCGCGGGTCCCTACCAAAGTCCTGCAGCCGCAAGGTAGCTTGTACCAGTGAGTAACACTGAGCTGATGAACACAGACCCCTTTGAGGCCGCGAAGGCCGCCGCAGACTTCATCGCCGCCGAGACCGGCGTCGAGTCCCATGATGTAGCCCTGGTGCTCGGATCCGGCTGGGCGGAGGCCGCCGACCTCATCGGCGAAACTACCGCCACCCTGAACGCTTCGGAGGTCCCCGGTTTCCACAAACCAGCGGTGGTGGGCCATGTAGGTACCATCCGCTCCGTTCTCACCAAGGAGGGCAAGCGTGCGCTCGTCCTGGGGGCGCGGACCCATTACTACGAAGGCCGCGGCGTGCGGTCCGTAGTCCACGGCGTACGCACCGCAGCCGCCGCCGGTTGCAAGACCTTGGTGCTGACCAACGGTTGCGGCGGGCTTAACGAAGACTGGACCCCGGGCACCCCCGTCCTCATCAGCGACCACATCAACCTCACCGCAACCTCACCGCTTGAGGGCGCCACATTTGTTGACCTTACCGATCTCTACTCCTCGCGCATCCGTGACCTCGCCCGTGAAGTGGATTCCTCCTTGCAGGAGGGCGTGTACGCACAATTCACCGGACCGCACTACGAAACACCGGCAGAGGTCCAGTACGCCAAGCGGATCGGCGCAGACCTGGTGGGCATGTCCACGGCGCTGGAAGCAATCGCCGGCCGCCATGCAGGAATGGAAGTTTTCGGCATTTCCCTGGTCACCAACCTCGCAGCCGGCATCAGCCCTGTTCCCTTGAGCCACGCTGAAGTCCTGGAAGCCGGGCAGGCAGCCGGCAAGCGGATCTCCAAGCTCCTGGCGGATATCATCGCCAAGCTTTAACCACTCTGCGGAGAAGCGGGGCCACCATCCACGGTGGCCCCGCTTTGCTGTTTAAGAGGTGCGCGCTAACAATTCCAGGGAGGAAGTAAACGCACAGCAAATTCTCAGGATAAATCTGTTTTATCGCGCAACATTTGATCCTGCACCCCCAGATGTGGCACGCGCGCCCGTTGGCAATGTAAACGCTTGCGCATATACCCGCCGGTAGCTCAAACCGCCCGCTAAACACCGTTTGATGTCCGACCTAACACGTGTCTAGCGTGGAACGTGTCCCGGTAAGTCGACGTGCCGGGACTACCGCGGTGGAGGCCTACGAGGCTCCCCCGCACCTCGAAACGATGGCGTCCCTCGGTGACGCCTCCAGCGGATCGATGGACGCCCCAGTTGTAGAGAACCCCCAACCGGGGGTCAGGGCATGCGCCCCACTCCACGAAGTCCAACACTCCGCGAGAAGAGCAAGCATGAACACGCACTCAACCCCTCAACGGCCGCGCCGCCGGCTGCGACAGGCAACAGCCCTCGCAGCCGCAGCCAGCGTGGCCGGCAGCATCCTGCTGGTGACGCCGGCGGCGCAGGCGAACCTGCCGGCCGATCCGCCGTCGAGCACCATGCCGGCACCCACACCCGGCTTCCCGTTGCCAACCAACCACACGCAACAGGCGTACGATCCCGCGGCGGACTTCACGTCCAAGTGGACACGGGCGGACGCCAAGCAGATCATGGCCCAGAGCAATCCCAATGTTGCGCCCGGCCAGAACTCGATGAGCCCGAACGTCACGATGCCGGAAATCCCGAAGGACTTCCCGGCCATGAACGACGACGTCTGGGTCTGGGACACCTGGTCCCTCACGGACGAGAATGCCAACCAGATCAGCTACAAGGGCTGGGACGTCATCTTCTCCTTGGTGGCTGACCGGCATGAGGGCTACGGCTTCGACCAGCGCCACTGGAATGCCAGAATCGGCTACTTCTTCCGTAAGACCAACGCCGATCCTGCCAAGGACAAGTGGAACTACGGCGGACACCTGTTCCTCGACAACACCTCCATCGGCAACACCGAGTGGTCCGGTTCCACCCGCCTCATGCAAGGCAACAAGATCAACGTCTTCTACACGGCCACCACGTTCTACGATGTGGCCGAGCGGAACGCAGGCGGTGGCGGGATCGCTCCCGATGCCGCGATCGCCAAGGCCTTGGGTAACATCCACGCCAACCAGAACGGCGTGACCTTCGACGGTTTCCAGCACACCAAGCTCCTGGAACCGGACGGAAAGCTCTACCAGAACAAGACGCAGAACCCCGGTTTCGCGTTCCGTGACCCGTACACGTTCGCCGACCCGGCACACCCCGGCAAGACCTTCATGGTCTTCGAAGGAAACACCGGCGGCACCCGTGGCTCCTACAAGTGCAAGCAGGAAGACCTTGGCTACGCCCCCGGCGACCCCAACGCCGAGACTTTGGCCCAGGTCAACAGCACCGGCGCTTGGTACCAGACCGCGAACGTAGGCCTGGCTGTCGCAGACAACAAGGACCTGACCAAGTGGAGCTTCCTCCCGCCGATCCTGTCCGCCAACTGTGTCAACGACCAGACTGAGCGTCCGCAGATCTTCATCCAGAACGAGAACGGCAAGAACAAGTACTACCTGTTCACCATCAGCCACCAGTTCACGTACGCAGACGGCATGCGCGGCCCCGACGGCGTCTACGGATTCGTCGGCAACGGCGTCCGCTCCGACTACCAGCCGGTCAACAACAGCGGATTGGCCCTTGGCTCCCCCACGGACCTGAACATGCAGGCCAACGCTCCGGAAGGTCCGGACCCGCGCCAGAACGGCCGTCAGTTCCAGGCGTACTCGCACTACGTGCAGCCTGGCGGACTCGTCCAGTCCTTCATCGACAACGTGGACGGCGTCCGCGGCGGTTCCCTCTCACCCACCGTGAAGATGAACTTCAAGGCCGGCGTGACGCAGGTTGACCGCAGCTTCGGCAAGAACGGCCTTGGCCCATTCGGCTACCTGCCCACCAACGTCCGCGTTGGCGGCGAAGGCCACTACAAGTAGGCCGCAACACCCCGGCCCTTAGGCCACGGCAGGGGTGTCGGCTCCAGAAGAGCCGGCACCCCTGCCACCCCAACCCTCAGGATTTCTCCCCATGACTTACCCCAGCCCCCACCTGTCCCGCCGCCAATTGCTGGCCGCAAGTGCCGCCGTCGTGGTCGCCTTCTCTGCCGCTTCCTGCACGCAAACGGAAGGCCCGACGGCGGCCCCCACCCCGGGCGGGCACCGTCCGTCCCCTTCGGATCCATGGCGGCCCGTCGCACACCTGACGGCTGGGAAGAACTGGCTCAACGACCCCAACGGCCTCGTCTACCACGACGGCACCTACCATGCCTTCTACCAGTACAACCCGCACGGCAACTCGTGGGGCAACATGTCCTGGGGCCACTCCACCAGCAAGGACCTGGTGCATTGGGAAGAGCAGCCCGTAGCCATGGAGGCGAGCCCCGACGAAGAAATCTTCTCGGGCTGCATCGTGGTGGATTCGAACAATGCGTCCGGCCTTGGCTCGGCAGAGAACCCGCCCATGGTGGCCCTGTACACCAGCGCTTATGGCAAGAACGGCGCCCTCCCCGAGGGCGCGCAGGCGCAATCGATCGCGTTCAGCCTGGACAGCGGCTCCACCTGGCAGAAGTATCACGGCAACCCCGTGCTGAACCTCGACCCCACCAACAACAATTTCCGCGATCCCAAAATCACTTGGTACGAGCCCGGCCGCTACTGGGTGATGACCACCGTAGTGGCCGACGCCCAAGTAGTGAAGATGTTCAAGTCCACAAACCTCCTCCGCTGGGAGTTCCTCAGTGACTTCTCCGGAGTCGGCGCCCAAGGTGGGCTCTGGGAAGTACCTGAACTTGTGCAGATGGATGTGGAGGACTCCACGGCCAGGAAGTGGGTCATGCTCCTCAGCATCAATCCCGGGGGCATCGCCGGCGGCTCAGGGATGCAGTACTTTGTGGGTGGGTTCGACGGGACCCGCTTCACCGCTGAAAACGCGGCTGCCGCTGATGCGCCGCTCGAGGATTCGCAGTGGCTGGACCACGGCGCGGACTACTACGCAGCAAACTCCATTTCCGGCGCGCCCGGGAACAAGCCCGTGCTCCTGGGCTGGATGGGCAACTGGGACTACGCCCAGGATGTGCCCACCACGCCATGGCGCGGTTCCATGGCCATTCCCCGTGAACTCACCCTGGTTCGGGGCGCGAAGGGGTTTGAGTTGCGATCGGCCATCGCCGGTGCCGCAAAGGAAACGCTGGAACGCTCCGGTGAAGTGAACAGCAAAAACCTCACCGTCGGGTCCTCACGCCAGGACCTGGGAGCGGACTTCGCAGCCCGGACCCAGCTGATTGAACTGGAAATGAACCTCGCCTCGGCGAGCGAGTCCGGCCTGATCCTCCGCCAATCCTCGGACGGCAAAGCCGGCCTCCGCATCTCCTACGCCAAGGAATCGCGCACCCTCAAGGTGGACCGGTCAGAGGCCGGGACCAGTAATTTCTCGGAGAAGTTCAGCCCGTTCCATGAGGTGAGGCTGCAGCCCTCCGGGAACGATCGCACCGTCCGGCTCACGATTCTCCTGGATGCGTCCTCGGTGGAGGTCTTCGCAGGCTCTGGAGCGGCGGTCATTTCAGACACGTTCTTCCCGGACTGGGACAACACCGGATCGTCAGCGTTCAGCCTGGGCGGCGACACGGACTTCACCATCACTTCCCACTCGCTCTAAGGCCCGCCGAGGAGTGAGATCCCACCCTTTACAACCGCATTTAAGGTTGGGATCTCACTCCTCGTTGCTCGTTCTCGGCTCATTGAGGATAGTTTTGACCCTATGACATCCAGCGATGCCGCATTTGAACAGCTGCTCACCGACGCCCGCGAGTGGGCCTCCCAGGATCCAGACCCGGCGACGGCCGCTGCCCTGGAGAAGCTGGCCGACCTCGCAAGCGGCGGTGATGCGGGAGCAGCCCAGGAACTGGGCGACAGCTTTAACGGCACCCTGCAATTCGGCACAGCCGGCCTCCGCGCAGCGCTCGGCCCGGGGCCAAACCGCATGAACCGCGTGGTCGTCCGCCGGGCCGCGGCGGGCTTGGCGGCCTTCCTCACCGAAACGGTAGCTGCCGCTGCGCCGGGAACCCGGCCTCGCGCCGTCGTCGGCTTCGATGCCCGCTACAACTCGGACATTTTCGCGGAAGAAACTGCGGCGATCTTCACGGCGGCAGGCATCGAGACGTTCCTGATGCCGGCAGCTCTTCCGACGCCGTTGCTCGCCTACGCGGTCAGGAACCTGGATTGCGACGGCGGCGTGATGGTGACAGCCAGCCACAACCCGCCGCAGGACAACGGCTATAAGGTCTACCTGGGACGACATGCAGTGTCGGAAAGCGGGCGCGGATCCCAGATCGTCGCGCCGTACGACGCAGAGATAGCCGCCCGGATTGAAGCCGTGGGTGCCTTGGACTCCATCGAACTGGCAGACAGTGGGTGGACAGTGCTGCCGACGGCCATTGCCGCCGACTATGAATCCGCCATGGCCGGCCTGGTGGATCGTGAACACTTCCCCGCCAGGGACCTCAAGATCGTCCTGACGCCCATGCACGGTGTGGGCGGCGAAACGGCTGTCTCCGTCCTGAAGACAGCGGGTTTCACGGATGTAACCCTCGTGGCCGAACAAGCCGAGCCGGACCCGGACTTCCCCACAGTCGCGTTCCCCAACCCGGAGGAGCCCGGCGCACTGGACCTGGCCCTCGCGGCCGCCGCAGACGCGGGTGCGGACATCGTTTTGGCCAACGACCCCGACGCCGACCGGGCTGCGGTCGCCGCGTTGGATCCCTCGACGGGGTCCTGGCGCATGCTCCGGGGCGATGAAGTGGGTGCGCTGCTGGGTGCCCACATTGTGGCCCGAATGGCAGTCAGTGATGGCGAAGAACCCCGTGACGGCGTCTTCGCGAACTCGATCGTTTCCTCGCGGCTGCTGTCGCGGATCGCCGCGGCCGCAGGGTACAAGCATGAGGAAACGCTGACGGGCTTCAAATGGATTTCACGGGTTCCCGGCCTCAGCTACGGATATGAGGAGGCACTGGGCTACTGTGTGGCACCGGATCTGGTGCGCGATAAGGACGGCATTTCAGCTGCAGTCCTGATCGCGGAACTGGCGGCCGCTGCCAAAGCCGAGGGCAAGACGATCTTCGACACCCTCGATGACCTCTACCTGGTGCACGGCCTGCACGCCAGCGATCAGTTGAGCATCCGGGTAGCGGACTTGGGACTCCTGGATGCCATGATGAACCGCCTGCGGGTCAACCCGCCGGAAGCGTTCGGTGGCTCCGCCGTCGAGGTCTTCACTGACCTCGCCGAAGGAAGCGAAGCCTTACCGCCCACAGACGGTCTGTTGTACCTCACCCGGGACCAAAGCCGGGTCATCATCCGGCCTAGCGGCACGGAGCCCAAACTCAAGTGCTACCTGGAAGTCATTCAGGCCGTGGACTCCGCAGCGGAACTCCCCGCTGCCCGCCAGGCAGCGCGGACATCGCTGGACGACGTCCTCAGGGATGTCCGCGAAGCACTGGGCCTTTAGGAAGCATGGGCCTTTAGCCGGCTTGGCTTAGAGTTCAACCTCGATAAAGCCGTCCACCAAACGGGTGGCGAAGACATCGAGCCTCAGTTCGGGGTTGGTGAAGCACTCCCCGGTTTCGAGGTCGTAGACCTCTTTGTGGAGCGGCGATGCGATGGTCGGCCGGCTTCCGCGGGATCCAATGATGCCGCGCGCCATGACGTTGGCCAGTGTTGCCGGGTCCTGCTGTGCCACAGCGAATACTTCGGTGGGCGTAGTGCGGAACAGGGCAACCTGGCGGCCGGCGATCAGTGCCGCTTCGCCCCAGGCGACTTCGAGCTCATCCACCGGGCACACGACGTGCCACTCGCCGGTGGTGGTCAGATCCTCGGCACGGTCCAGAATTACGGTCATTTCAGCCCCTCTCACTGTGTCCGGGTGGTGGCTGTTCCCACCGTCAATCCCCCGGACCGGGCCACGCTTGCGGCCGCTCTTCCACGCTAGGACCCGGGTGTTTCGTCAGGTGTCCGGGTTTGTGTCCAACGCGTAAAAGAGACCTCACACCCCGCGAAATGCGGTTGTGATGCAGAAGTTAAGATCACGAAACAAAAGGGAAACTGAAGCGAAACTGCCCGTCCCTAGGCTGGAACCACAAGTTGCGACAGATCCGTCTGCAACATCTGCGAAAGGCCCACCAGTGACCGGACACACTTCAAGTACAGAGAACCCGCGCCGCGTCGTCGTCGTCGGCGGCGGGCCCGCTGCCCACCGTTTCGCTGATGCCATGGTCAATCGCGGTCTTGAAGGTTGGCAGGTTACGGTGCTGACCGAAGAGGCACACCTCCCCTACGACCGCGTAGCGTTGAGCAAAGCCCTCACGGAAACCGATGTTGACCTCACCTTGGGGGAAGCGTCCATGTGGGACCACGAGGCATTGACCCTCAAGACCGGCGAGCGCGCCGTCAAGATTGACCCGGTGGCCAAGAGCGTCCTCACCGCCGCGGGGAACAAGTACGAATACGACCACCTGGTAGTGGCCTCGGGCTCGGACGCTGCCCGTCTCCCTATTCCCGGGGCTGAACACACCCACGTTTACCGCACGCTCGACGACGTGTGGGCGATCAACAGGGCCATTGCCGGTCTTCGCGAAAAGCTGGGCCGCAAGGTCAACGCCGTCACCATTGGTGGTGGACTGCTGGGACTTGAGTCCGCTGCCGGTACCGAGCAGTTGGGCGCCACTCCGATCGTCATCAACGGCGCTCCGTGGCTCATGAATACCCAATTGGACGAGGGAGCCGGCCAGTCTCTGGGTCGCCTGATCGAGGCAAAGGGCTTCGAAGTCCACGGTGGCGTCTTCCCTTCGGAGGTGGTGACGGACGACGACGGAAACGTCACCGGTGTCCTCATGGCTGACGGCCGCACTATTGATGCCGACCTCGTGATTGTTGCCATTGGCGTCAAGCCCCGTGATGATCTCTTCCGCGCCGCAGACGGCGAGGAACAGCTCTTCAGCCTGGGTCAACGCGGCGGCGTGGTCATCAACGACTTCTGCGCCACCGAAGTGGACGGCATCTGGGCCATCGGCGAAGTGGCCAACTTTGAAGGCATGTGCCTTGGCTTGGTAGCACCCGCCAACACCATGGCCGAGATCGTTGCGGACCGCCTGCATGGTGGCGAAGCGACGTTCCCCGGCTTTGACACTGCCACCAAGCTCAAGTTGTCCGGCGTGGACGTTGCCAGCTTCGGCGACGCCTTTGCCCGGACCGAGCACTCCCTGGAAATCGTCTACGCCGACCCCGCACGTGGCGTCTACCAGAAGATTGTCACCACAGACGATGCCAAGACCCTCCTGGGCGGCATCTTCGTGGGCGACGCTTCCCCCTACATGAGCCTCCGCCCGCTGCTGGGACGCGAGCTCGCGGCAGAGCCCGGTGCATACTTGAGCGCCGCCGGTGGCGGCGAAGCTCCCGAGACCGAACTGCCGGACGACGCCATCCTGTGCTCCTGCAACAACGTTGCGGCCGGGACCATCCGGGACACCATCAACGGATGCGGAGCATGCGAAGGCGATGCTCCCGTCCAGGAACTCGGCGAACTCAAGGGCTGCACCCGTGCCGGCACGCAGTGCGGTTCTTGTGTCCCCATGCTGAAGAAGCTCCTCGAGGGCGAACTGACGAAGTCCGGCATCGAGGTCTCCAAGGCGCTGTGCGAGCACATCAGTCTCTCCCGGCAGGAACTGTTCGACGCCATCCGCGTCCTGGAACTCACCTCCTTCGAAGAGATCATGGCCAAGTACGGCACCGGTGCCGGCTGCGATATCTGCAAGCCGACCATCGCCTCCATCCTGGCCAGCCAGCACTCGGCCTACGTCCTGGATGCCGGCCGCGGCTCCCTTCAGGACACCAACGACCGCGCCTTGGCGAACATGCAGAAGGACGGCACGTATTCGGTGGTCCCCCGCATCGCCGGTGGTGAGATCACGCCCAAGGGCCTCGGCGTCATCGCCGCAGTTGCCGAGAAGTACAACCTCTACACCAAGATCACCGGCGGCCAGCGCATTGATATGTTCGGTGCCCGCCTGGAGCAGCTCCCGGACATCTGGAAGGAACTGGTGGACGCCGGTTTCGAGTCCGGCCAGGCCTACGGCAAGAGCCTCCGTACAGTGAAGTCCTGTGTTGGATCCACCTGGTGCCGTTTCGGTGTCCAGGATTCGGTAGCCATGGCCATCGCTTTGGAGCTTCGTTACCGCGGCCTCCGCAGCCCGCACAAGCTGAAGATGGGCGTGTCCGGTTGCGCCCGCGAATGTGCCGAAGCCCGCGGCAAGGACGTGGGCGTCATCGCCACGGCCGATGGCTGGAACCTGTACGTCGGTGGCAACGGTGGTGCCACTCCGGCCCACGCCCAGCTGCTGGCCAAGGACCTGGACGACGAAACGCTGCTCAAGTACATCGACCGCTACCTCATGTACTACATCCGCACCGCTGACCGCCTCCAGCGCACCGCGCGCTGGCAGGAAGAACTCGACGGCGGCATCAAGCACGTCGAGGAGGTAGTGGTCAACGACTCCCTGGGCATCGCCGAAGAGCTTGAAGCGGCCATGGCCAAGCACATCGACACCTACGAGGACGAGTGGGCCGAGACCTTGAAGGACCCGGAGCGCCTCCGCCGTTTCCGTTCGTTCGTCAACGCCCCCGACCAGAAGGACGAGTCCATCTCCTTCGTTCCGGAGCGCGGCCAGATCCGCCCGGCCACCAACGAGGAAAAGGGCGGCGTGCTCATCGCTTCCACCATCCCGGTCCGCAGCGAAACCGTCGGCGCAGGAAACTAGGGGTTCACCATGCAGCTCACCATTGATCTCACCGGCCGTGACGTCCTTGTCACGGGATCGGAAAAGTCCGCCCGCCAGGCCATCCGCCGCTATCAGAGCGCCGGTGCCAACGTGTACCGGCTGAGCACCCCGGAAGGTGTACCGGGCGACGGTCAACTTCCGGAGCGCCCGTTCCTGGTGGCGATAGTGGACGACGGCGACGCAGGGTGGCTGCCGCTGGTGGAACGCTGCCGCGATGCGGGGATACCTGTCGCGTTTGAGCCGGCACCGGGCGCCGACGGCCACGTGACCTTGGTGGGCGGAGGTCCAGGAGCCTTGGACCTGCTCACGGTTGGCGCCGTGGACGCCCTGCGTGATGCCGATGTGGTGTTCTACGACCGTCTGGCCCCGTACCAGGAGCTGGCCGACCTGACCTCGGCCGAACTCGTGGATGTTGGCAAGCAGCCGGGCCTGCACAAGGTGACCCAGCGTGACATCGAGAAGCTCATGGTGGAAGCTGCGCTGCTGGGCAAGAACGTGGTCCGGCTCAAGGGCGGCGATCCGTATGTATTTGGCCGAGGCGGCGAGGAAGTGGCCGCCTGTGTTGCGGCAGGCGTCCCGGTGCGGGTGATATCCGGTGTCACCAGCGCCATCTCCGTTCCCGCCGCAGCCGGGATCCCGGTCACGCACCGCGAAGTCAGCCACATGTTCACCGTAGTGTCCGGCCATGCCCCCTTGACCGAGAAGGAACACACCCACCTTGCCGGACTTGGCGGCACGATTGTGGTCCTCATGGGCATTGGTACCCTTCCCCAGCTTGCAGCAGGGCTGCGCCGGGCAGGCATGGACGCGGACATGCCCATGGCTGTGGTGGAACGTGGCTACCGCCCGGGGCAGCGCACCACCATCGCTGATCTGGGTACGATCGAAACAGCTGCCACAGGCTGCAGCAACCCGGCCGTGCTGGTCATCGGCGAGGTGGTCCGGGTGGCTGAAGCCAACCGCAACCATGCAGAAGCATCCGCTGAACTGAGCCGCCTGGCGGCTTCGCTCCTTGAAGCCTGAAGGTAAAAACACATGACTGTTGCACGCGCCATCGAAGTCCACGACGCTACTGCCGCTCCGGAGGTTTCCGAAGCCGTCGACGCCCCGCTGGACGGATTCCGAATCGGCGTCACCTCGCACCGCCGCTCCCGTGACCTCATTGAGGCACTGGAGCGTCGCGGTGCCAGCGTGTTGCACGCCCCCGCTTTGAAGATCGCCCCTGTGCAGGAAGACATGGTCCTCATCGAGGACACCCGCACCATCATCGCGGCCAAGCCGGACATCTGCATCGCCACCACCGCCTACGGCATGCGCCGCTGGTGCGAAGCCGCCGATTCCTTCGGTATCGGCGAGCAACTCCTGGAAACCCTGTCCGCCTGCCGCATGTTCGTCCGCGGCCCCAAGGCCCGCGGTGCCGTGCGCGCTGCAGGACTTGCCGACGTCGGGATCAGCAGTGACGAAACCACCGCCACGCTGGTGGATATGCTGCTGGTCGAGGGCGTGCGCGGCAAAACGGTCGCCGTGCAACTGCATGGATACACCGATGTCCGCCAGCTGGAACGGCTGCGCATGTCCGGCGCCACGGTCCTGACCGTGACCCCGTACCGTTGGGTGAAGCCCGACGGCGAAGACAAGCTGCCGCGCCTGATCGAGGCAGTGGTGGGCGGCAACCTGGACGTACTGACGTTCACCAGCGCTCCGGCCGTAGACGCCATGTGGAGCACAGCTCACGAAATGGGCCTGTACCGCCAGCTCATCGAAGCCCTTAAAGGGCCCGTCACTGTTGCCGCTGTTGGGCCGGTCACCGCACTACCACTGGTCGACGCCGGGCTGACGCCACTGATCCCGGACCGTTACCGCATGGGCGCACTGATCCGTTTGGTGACCGAACACTTGTCCCTTAACCATGTACGCCGGTTGGAGACCAAGAGCGCCACGATCGAACTGCGCGGGCGCTGCCTGCGGATCAACGGTGAGGTGGTGGACCTGGCACCGGCTCCCCTGCTGCTCCTGCGGGCACTGCTCGGCGCGGGCGGAGCGGTACTGTCCCGGGAAGCGCTCTCGGACCTGCTGGACCTGCGCGGTTCTGTGCATGCCCTGGACATGACGGTCAGCCGCCTGCGTTCCTCGCTGCCGGACGGCAAGCTCGTAGAGACCGTCGTGAAGCGAGGGTACCGGCTGCGCGCGTAGCCTCCCGGTCTCTACGAGGTGGCGGCTCCCACGTCAGGCCGCCTTTACCAAGGGAAGTTCATCCCAGTTGGTGGTGTACCGGGGGCTGAGCATGTCGCGTTTCATGGACCAGTCCGGTCCTCCCTTGATTCCAGCGTGCCCCAGACCTATGGAGCCGCGGCCGTACCGCTTGCTGACTTGCTCCAGCAGGGGGCCGATGCCACGTTCTTCGTGCCGGTTCTCGAAGATCTCCAGGGGCTTCTGGTTGCCGCTGGGACGGAGGTCAGTAACCATGATCCCGGCCTTGGCGTACCTCACGCCTTCCTGGATCCTTGGAACCAACGCATGCGCTGCCTTGGTCAGCAGCACGGGATCCGAAGTGGGCATGGGCAGTTTGACGTTAACGGTGGGAAACGACTTGTCGTTGGGGTTGTAGACCGATGTGGCAGCAAAGGCCGTCAACAGCTTTGCTTGGAGGTCATGTTTGGCCAGCCTGGCACTGGCCATCTGTCCGTAGATACTGAGCACCTGCCGCAGCTGCGCCGCCGTCGTGATCGGCGTGGAAAAGGAGCGGGAGAAGATCAACTGGTCCCTCCCGATCCTTTCCTCCTCCATCGGGATGCACGGGGTACCCTGCAATTCCAGCACCGTGCGCATCATGACGATGGAGAACTTGTCCCGCAAAGCCACGGGGTCAGCCCGGACCAGGTCCAGGATGGAGAAGATCCCCATGGCATTCAGACGTTTGGTCAGCCTGGTGGCAACACCCCAGATCTCCATCACGGAGAGCCGTGCCATGAGTGCTTCACGGTGGGCTTCTGGAATCGAGTCCCACCGGCACACTCCGTTGAAGCCCGGATTGTGTTTGGCCCATTTGTTGGCCAGCTTGGCGAGGGTCTTGGTTCTGGCGATACCTACGCAGACCGGAACCCCCACGTGCCGTTGGCACGCCGCTTTAATGGTGCGTCCCAACTCCAGCAGCTCTTCGGGCTGCCCTTTCACTCCGAGAAACGCCTCATCAATGGAGTAGACCTCCTGCCACGCCGAGTAGCGGGCCAGGAGCTCCATGACACGGGAGCTGATGTCCCCATACAGTTCGTAGTTGCTGGAGAGGGCAATGAGCCCCCATTCCTTGGCCCGTGGAGCAAGTTTGAACCATGGCTCCCCCAGCCCGATCCCCAGCTTCTTGGCTTCCGGAGACCTGGTGACTGCACAACCGTCGTTGTTGGACAGCACGATCAGCGGCTTGCCCTCCAGCGAGGGATTGAACGCACGCTCGGCCGACGCATAGAAGCAGTTGATATCCACGTGGGCGATCTCCTGCATCTGATGCATGAGTGCTGGCTTGGACATCGTCCTCCTCCTCCGTTCGGCCTTAGCACGCACGCTGCTGTTCCCCTGCAGGACACGCCGCGCATTCGAACAAACATTCGAATACCTTTACTGTACTGCCACGCACCGACAAGAATGCCGCCGGTTTAGTGAGCGGCATCAATCAGGTAGTTACACTGCGGGTGAGCGGCGTTCGAGCAGGAGTGTGTCGCGCCACTGGCCGGCGGCGGGACCGTAGGTCATGCGGGCGATGCGGCTCCTGTGTCCGATGACCCGGAAACCGGCGGATTCGTGGATCCGGAGGCTGGACTGGTTCTCCGGGAAGACGCTGGATTGGATAGTCCACACCCCGTCGCGCTCGGTGGAGTCGATGAGTGCCTGCAAAATGGCTTTGCCCAGACCGAGGCCGCGGGCTTCGGCCGCCACATAAATGGAGTGTTCGACCACGCCCGCGTAGGCAGTCCGGGACGAGACGGCGGAGACGGCGGCCCAACCCAGAACGCCCCGTCCGGGCGCTTCGGCGACGATCCGGTGCGCCTTCAACCTGGAGGTGTCGAAGGTTTCCCAATCGGGAGCCTTTTCCTCAAAGGTGGCGTGCCCCGTCTCGATGCCTTGCTGGAAGATGCGCCGGACAGTGGGCCAGTCGGCTTCCTGCATGGGCCGGACATCAAAATCACGGCTCATAGGGCAGTGAGGACTCCGGCGACGTCATCCAGGGCTCCGGGGACCAGCGAGTAGTACGCCCAGGTGCCGCGCTTTTCGCGATGCAACAGACCGGCCTCGACCAGGATCTTCAGATGGTGGGAGACGGTGGGTTGACCCAGATCCAGCGGTTCGGTGAGGTCGCAGACGCAGGACTCACCGCCGTCGGCGGCCTTGACGATGGAGAGCAGGCGCAGCCGGTTGGGATCCGCCAGCGCTTTGAACACGAGGGCCCGGCGCTGCGCTTCTTCAGCGCCAAGGGCTGGGGTAGCTGGCGGGCAGCAGATGGTCTGCGTGTCCGGTTCGAGCAAGGGCAGCGAGGTCATCTACCTATTATGCCGCAACATTGACATTCATCAATGTTTAGGCCGGCGGGACTACTGCTTGGCCGCTTCTACGGAGTGAGGGATGACAACGTCGGCGGCGGCCCGGCCGGCATGTGGGAAAAGCAGGAGCAGGATTCCAACGCCAACAGCCGCACCGAGGACCTGGACGGCGAGGAATGGTGGAACGGAACCCGGCGCAATGCCAGCGAAAGTGTCACTGAAGATACGGCCGATGGTCACTGCCGGGTTCGCGAACGACGTGGAGGACGTAAACCAGTACGCAGCGCCGATGTAGGCACCTACAGCCGGGGCGGCCATAGCGCCGCGTTTGGTGGCCGCAAGGGAGAAGATCAGCAGGACCAGACCGGCAGTCGCGACCACCTCGGCCAGCAGATGACCCGCCGTTGCCCGCCCCTTGGTCGAGATGGACGTACCCACCTCAAACATCGCGTTCGCCAAGACACTGCCACCGATGGCACCGGCAATCTGGGCCAGGACGTAGAGGCCGAGGTCCGGCAAGGACAAGCCGGATCCGCCGCGCCGTCCGAGGAACCAGTCCACAATGGAGACAACCGGGTTGAAGTGGGCGCCACTGACCGGCCCGAACACCAGGATCAACACCGTCAGGCCAAGCACCGTGGCCGTGCTGTTTTGCAGCAACTGCAGGCCTGTGTCATTGGGCGAGAGCTGGGCTGCGGCGATTCCGGAACCAACGACGATGGCAACGAGCAGGCCGGTGCCGAGGAATTCAGCGATGGCACGGCGCCACAGGGGCGGCTGGAGTGAAGTCATGCCAACAGCTTGACGCATGGAATTAACTCAGTCAAAATTGAATCAATGAATATTGAAGCAGTCGACACATTCCAGGCACGCGTGGCCAGGCACGCAGCCCTTGCCGATCCGGCACGCCTGCGTATCATGGACCTGCTGACCCTGGGCGACTTCTCGCCATCGGAACTGCAGGCCGAACTGGGCATGCCCGCCAACCTGCTCTCCCACCACCTCCGCACCCTGGAGGAAGCCGGCCTGGCAACCCGACACCGCTCCGAAGCCGACAAGCGCCGCAGCTACCTCCGCCTCGCCACCGGCGCCCTCAGTGGGCTCGTGCCCGGGGCGGCACATACAGCAAGCCGTGTCCTGTTCGTCTGTACGCGCAACAGTGCCCGCTCCCAGCTGGCCACCGCCCTGTGGCGGCAGGTCAGCGACATCCCAGCAGCCTCGGCCGGAACGCGCCCCGCAAACCGCATCGCCCGCGGAGCCATCGAGACCGCCCGGCGTCATGGGCTGGACCTGCCCGACATCGCACCGCGCACCCTGGAAGAGGTTGCGGAGGAGGCCGACCTGGTAGTGACCGTCTGCGACAACGCCCACGAAGAACTGACCGGGCTGGGCGGAATCCATTGGTCCGTGCCGGATCCCCTCCGCCTGGACACTACGGCCGCCTTTGACCGTGCCTTCGATGACATCACCCGCCGGATCAACGACCTCGCGCCACGCATCACCGCCGCCTGACCATCTGGCAGCATTGAAATATTGACATTCATCAATCTATCGTCCGATACTCGCTATATCGACCATCATCAATGTTCGCTACGGAGAGCTTCGTGCTCGGGCGCACCGCTTCAAACCAGCCACCCGTTCACACAACCATTCCAGGAGAGAAACCCGTGAGCTACGAAACCATAAAGAAGCCCTCTGTCCTCTTCGTCTGCGTCCACAACGCCGGACGTTCCCAAATGGCCGCAGCGTTCCTGACAACCCTTGGCAAGGGTGGGATCGAAGTCCGCTCCGCAGGCTCCCAGCCCGCCGACAAGGTCAACCCGGCCGCCGTCGAAGCCATGGCCGAACTGGGTATCGACATGTCAGCCGAAATCCCCAAGGTCCTCACCACCGAGGCCGTCAAGGAATCCGACGTCGTCATCACCATGGGCTGCGGCGACGAATGCCCATACTTCCCCGGCAAGCGCTACGAAGACTGGGTCCTGGAAGACCCCGCCGGCCAAGGCGTGGACGCCGTCCGCCCGATCCGCGATGAAATCAAGACCCGCATCGAGGGCCTGATCGCCTCCCTCGTCCCGGCTGCCAAATAACCCACTTTTTCGAGCACCAGGAGAGTCTCCCGTGAGCACCGCCGTCCAGACCGAACAACTGATCATCATCGGCTCCGGCCCCGCCGGCTACACCGCGGCGATCTACGCCGCCCGCGCAGGCCTGAACCCGCTGGTCCTCGCCGGGTCGGTCACCGCCGGCGGTGCGCTGATGAACACCACCGAAGTCGAGAACTTCCCCGGCTTCCCAGGCGGGATCCAAGGCCCTGAGCTCATGGATGGGCTCCAGGAACAGGCGGAAAAGTTCGGCGCCCGGATAGTGTTCGACGACGTCACTGAAGTTGATCTTAAGGGTCACCTCAAGCGTGTGGTCACTGGAGGCGGCGAGACCCACGAGGCCCCGGCCGTCATCCTTGCCACCGGTTCCGCGTATAAGGAACTGGGCCTTCCGGAGGAGAAGAAACTCAGCGGCCACGGAGTGTCATGGTGCGCCACCTGCGACGGGTTCTTCTTCCGCGAACAGGACATCATCGTGGTTGGTGGCGGCGACTCCGCTATGGAGGAAGCGACCTTCCTGACCCGCTTCGCCAGGACCGTCACGGTCGTAGTGCGCAAGGACGAACTCCGCGCCTCCCGGATCATGGCCCAGCGCGCCAAGGACAACCCCAAGATCAAGTTCGCCTGGAACTCGGCCATCACCACCATCCACGGCGACAGCAAAGTCACCGGCGTGACCCTCACGGACACCCGCACCGGTGAAACCCGTGAACAGGACGCCACCGGGATCTTCGTAGCCATCGGCCACCTGCCCCGCACCGAGCTGGTTGCCGGACAAGTCGACTTGGACGACGAGGGCTACATCAAGGTCGACGCACCCACCACGGTAACCAACCTCTCCGGCGTTTTCGCCTGCGGGGACGCCGTGGACCACCGCTACCGCCAAGCCATCACCGCAGCTGGAACCGGCTGCGCGGCCGCGCTGGATGCCGAACGGTTCCTTGCCGCGCTGGATGACGCCCACAGCATCGCCACCGCCCTGGTCGAAGAACCAACCCACGCCTAACCACTCGAAACGCCACGCCAACGGATGAAACAAGAGGACAGCATGGACTCAGTGACGAACTTTCCCATCGCAGTGATCGGCGCAGGCCCGGTAGGACTCGCCACCGCGGCCCACCTGCTCGAACGCGGACTCGAACCGGTCATCTTCGAAGCAGGCCCCTCCGCCGGCGCCGCCATCGAACAGTGGCGGCACATCCGTTTGTTCTCACCCTGGCGCTTCAACCTCGACGACGCCGCCGTCCGCCTGCTCGAACCCACCGGCTGGGAATCACCCCGTCCCACCGCACTGCCCTACGGCGGCGAACTCATCGACAACTACCTCACCCCACTGGCGGATACACCCCAGATCGCTTCCCGGCTCCAGACCGGCTCCCGCGTCATCGCCGTGACCCGGCAGGGCATGGACAAAACCCACGTCCGGGACCGCGACACCACCCCCTTCGTTGTCCGGGTTGAGCACGACGGCGGAGAAACACGGGACCACACCGTCGCTGCCGTCATCGACGCCTCCGGCACCTGGTCCACCCGCAACCCGCTTGGCACCTCCGGCCTGCCCGCCATCGGCGAAGGCCTGGCAGCTGACCGGATCTCCTCGCCGCTGCCCGACGTTGTTGGCCGCGACCGCGCCGCTTTCGTCGGCCGCCGCGCCCTCGTTGTCGGGGCGGGCCACTCGGCAGCGAACACCCTGATCAACCTCGCAGACCTCGCCAAGGACGAACCCGATACCCGCATCCTGTGGGCCGTCCGCGGCAACTCCGCCGAGAAGGTCTACGGCGGCGGTGACGCCGACGGGCTCCCTGCACGCGGCCAGCTCGGCTCCCGCCTCCGCCGCCTGGTCGAGGCCGGCACCATCGAACTGCACACCGGGTTCGGCATCGCTGCCCTGAAAAACCTCGACTCGCATGTGAGCGTCGAAGCCGTCGATGGACGCACCATCGACGCCGACGTCATCGTCCCTTGCACCGGCTTCCGCCCGGACTTGGAGATCCTGCGGGAACTGCGCCTGGACCTGGACCCCGCCGTTGAAGCTCCCACCGGGCTCGGCCCGCTGATCGACCCTGAATTCCACTCCTGCGGCACGGTCCCGGCGCACGGCGCGAAGGTCCTGACCCACCCTGAAAAAGACTTCTACATCGTCGGGATGAAGTCCTACGGCCGGGCACCGACCTTCCTCCTCGCTACCGGCTACGAGCAAGTCCGTTCCGTCGCCGCAGCCCTCGCCGGTGACCAGGAATCGGCGGACACCGTCCACCTTGAACTGCCCGAAACCGGGGTCTGCTCCGCGGACGCCGGCACCAGCTGCGACGTTCCCGCCCCTGCCGCCACCGTGTCGCAGGAGCCAGGGTCGGGCTGCTGCGCCGCTCCCGAACCAGCATTTGTCGGCTTCCCGACCGGGCTCGCACACGGCCGATCCGGCACCACCAACTGAAAGCCAGTCACCAAAACAACCATTGGAGCACTGTCATGACCGACCACCAGGAAACCACGCTCGGCCTGCAGGACAACACCGAAGTACTCCACCGCATCAGTGACCGGCTCGCCGGACGTTACGCAGGGATCTTCGCCGCAGAAACCGTCGAACGCTACGTCTTCGAGTCCTACACAGCACTGGCCCGCACCGCGAAGGTCAGCGCCTACCTGCCCGCGACCACCGAGCACTTCGCCAACGACAGGCTCCACGCCCTGGCCAAGTCAAAAAGCTCCCTCGCCTCGGAGATCCCGGAGGTGTTGTTCGTCTGCGTACAGAACGCCGGCCGCTCCCAAATGGCCGCAGCCCTGCTCACAGCCGAAGCCAAAGGCAAAATCCGCGTCCGCTCCGCCGGGTCCCTGCCCGCATCAGAACTCGACGCCAACGTCGTGACAGTCATGAACGAGATGGGCTTGGATCTGGGCAAGGAATACCCCAAACCGCTCACCGACGACGTCGTCCGCGCCTCCGACGTGGTCATCACCATGGGCTGCGGCGACTCCTGCCCCATCTACCCCGGCAAACGCTACGAAGACTGGGAACTCACCGACCCCGCTGACCAGCCCCTCGACACCGTCCGGACCATCCGTGATGAAATCCACGGCCGTGTGAAGAACCTGGTCGCCTCCCTGACGAAAGAGACTGCACTCTAATGACCTCGGAACATCCCGCCGTCCTGTTCGTCTGCAGCAAGAACGGCGGCAAATCCCAGCTCGCCGCAGCTCTCATGCGGGAACTGGCTGGGGACAACGTCACCGTCTACTCAGCCGGAACAAAACCCGGCGCGGCGTTGAACGCCCAGTCCGTGGAATCCCTGGCCGAACTGGGCATCGACGTCACCGGCGAGTATCCCAAACCGGTCACCGACGAAGTCCTCAACACCGTGGACGCCGTCATCGTTCTGGGAACCGAAGCCAAACTCGACCCACCGACCGGGAAACGCTTCGAAATCTGGGAAACCGACGAACCCTCAGAACGTGGCATCGAAGGCATGGAACGCATGCGCCTGGTCCGCGACGACATCAAAACCCGCGTCCAAACCCTCTACAGCGATCTCGCGACAACCTAACCCGACAAGGCTCGCCGTCGAGCTGGACGCAGGGCCCTGACACCCATCACACTGAACCACGACCAACTCCAGGGCCGTGCTCGAAAGATCGTTCCAAGGCAGCGATGAGAACAGCTGGCGCCAGCCGGTCCACGAGGTCCACCGGCCTGCCCTCGCGCAGCGCCGGGCATCCGGTGACCATCCACGCAGCAAAGTAGTTATGTGGAATCCTCAGGGCCATGGCCCGCACAAACAGCCCCATCACCACGGGGTGCAAGGACAGGTCTTCCCGGAACTGGAAGCCCGGGCAGTAGGTGCCATCCGCGGAAAACACCCGCACCACTTGTTGCATCACCGGTTCCGGATCCTCATGTATCTGCGCAAGCCGTCTCCGGACCCTTTCCAGGCTTGGCAGGCCGAACTCGGCGCCCATCCGTTCCCACAGCTCGCTGGGAATGGGACCTTGCGTATGGGCCGGACTCAGATGTGGTGCAGGCACGTGGTGGCAACTCCCCAGATGGTGAGTTCGGACAGTGCCGGCACACGGATGTCCGGATACTTGGGATTGTCCGCTTGAAGGATCACTCCCGAAGGCGTGACGCGGAGCCTTTTGATGGTCAGTTCACCATCGAGGACAGCCACGACGACGGACCCATCCTTCGGCTCCAGCGCACGGTTGACGATCAGCTCGTCTCCATCACTGATCCCGGCACCTTCCATGGACTGCCCCGTCACCCTGACCACAAAAGTGCTGGTGACGTCCTTGATAAGGTGCTCGTTGAGATCGATCCGGCCATCAAAATAGTCCTGCGCCGGCGACGGATACCCGGCCGCCACCGGGAGAGGTGCCAGCAAAACCGACATCAGGGAAAAGCCCGCATCTATCACGCGGGGGCCGACTATCACGCCCACAACACACCTTTATTCGAATATATGTTCGATACTCGAGTGTACAGCGGATGACGGACATTGTTGTCACTCCGCGAAGTCTGCTGCGGCGCCAGGAAGCCGGCGGAATGGAGGGCCGCCGTTCATGCGTCTTGGCGAAAGACAGGTATTTTAGGGAAGGTCAAGCGAACTGCTACTTGGCAGGAACTGAACAAACCACCGTCTTCGGCTACAGGGTTCAATACCGCGGTGGCCGGATATCGCGCATTGGAGAGCCATGACCGCCCGGAGCAAGGACGTCGCTGATGCGCTCAGCGCCGATGTCACACGCATAGTCAAGGAACGCTACCCGGATGAGCTGGCACGCGCGCAGGCCGTCCACGCACGCTCCGAGAAATTGGTTCTCGCGTTCATGTTCTCCTCGGTTGCGCTGTGGTTCCTCGGTCCGGCTCTGTTCCTGAACGGCCTCATCAGCCCGGTGGTCGCCATCATGGTGCCGGGGCTGCTGACGCTCGGGTTCCTCACGATCGTGCTCGTCGCCATCGTCCGCAACAGGGCTGCGGCGCGACCAATCGTCGAGTACGCGAAGCAGTGGGGTCAGAACGTCACCAGCGTGACGAAGAAGGGCATTACCGTCGCCGTCCCGAAGGGCGCCATCACGGTACCCGAGGAGTTCCGTGAGACACGCAGGGTCACCCGCCAGCACTGATGCCGCGATGGCGCCAGGTCCGGATCAGCGCTGCACCCGATACCGCACGTGGGTGACGAGTCCGGTCCCGCGCGCTTCGATCGGTTCAAGCGTCACGCCCCCCACGCCGTCGAGCAGCCGTTCGCCACCACCCAGGATCACCGGCGAGATGTGAAGCCGCAGCTCGTCCATGAGGCCTGCGGAGAGATACTGACGAGCGGTTTGCGCTCCCCCCGCAATCGCCACATCCCTATCCCCGGCGGCTTCCCGGGCCTGGGCCAAGGCCGATTCGATGCCGTCAGTGACGAAGTGAAAAGTGGTGCCACCTTCCATCGCCAGCGGCTCGCGCTGGTGATGGGTCAGGACGAAAACAGGTGCATGATACGGGGGTTCCTCACCCCACCAGCCGCGCCATTCCTGATCCCACGGGCCCGATCCGGGACCGGCGAACATGTTCCGGCCCATGATGTAAGCACCAGCTTCGAGGATGCCCGCGATCTCAGCTGCGCTGGCCTCCCGCTCCTCGAACTGCCAACGGTGCAGGCTCTCGCCGCCCTCCCCCAGCGGCTTATCCGGGGACTGGTTGGGCCCGGCAACAAATCCGTCAAGGGAAACAGTCAGATCACAAGTGACACGGCTCATGCGCCCATCCTGCCACCGCACGCCCGGTGCGGCCAGGGGCCAGCCCGGCCATCACAGCACCACCTGCATGGCGTTCTGCCGTTCCATGCGGAGCATCCGGCGGCGCATCTGTACGGCAGAACGGACGAGCCCTACGCTGAACCTGTCCACCAGCGCGACGACGCGAAAAGAGGCAGCCATGGCACGGGATCCAAAACCCACGTTGGAGCAACTGACGATCCTCGTCGGCGAGTGGGAAACGTCAGTACCTGGCCAGGAGGTCTCCGGCCGGACGACTTTCGAATGGCTGGAGGGTGGCGGTTTCCTCATCCAACGATCCACGGTCCAGCGGCCGGAGTACCCCAATGCGGTCAGCGTCATTGGTGCCACCGGCTCGGACGGAGCCTTCCAGCAGCACTATTTCGATTCCCGAGGGGTCGCCCGGATCTACGACATGACGCTCAAGGACAACGTCTGGATTCTCTTCCGGGATGGCCCGGACTGGCCCCAGCGCTTCGTTGGCCGCCTCACCGAGGACGGCAACACCATCACCGCCCGCCTGGAGCGCGGCACCTACCCGGGCGGGCCGCTGGAGCACGACTTCGACATGATCTACACCCGGATCGTCTAGTGCACCCTGAACCCAAGTACGCCACCTCATTTACAGATCCCCTGCCCGGTGGGAACATAAGCCCCATAGTCCGCGGAGGCAACGCCCGGCCACACCCGGCGCCGTCAGCTGCAGCTATGTAGTCAGCTCTCCTCTGAGAGGAACGGCCATGGGTCGTCTGGGGACCGGGAACAGTGGGGATGCGGGGTCTGAGCCCGCGTCTGATCCGCCACGCCACCGCGGCAGCGGCATCGGCAGCGGCATCGAAAAAGTCGACGCAGTGGTGGTGGGCTCCGGCTTTGGAGGTTCCGTTGCGGCGCTTCGACTGGCCGAAGCCGGACAGTCCGTTGTGCTCATGGAACGCGGCAAACCATACCCGCCGGGCAGCTTCGCGCGCTCGCCGTCGGAGATGGGCCGCAACTTCTGGGATCCGGACCGCGGCTTGTATGGACTCTTTGATGCCTGGACGTTCCGCGGCACGGAGGGACTGGTGTCCAGCGGGTTGGGCGGCGGCTCACTCATCTATGCCAACGTCCTCCTGCGAAAGGACGAAAAGTGGTTCGTCAACGAGTCCCCGATCCCCGGCGGTGGTTACGAGAATTGGCCCTTCACCCGGGCTGACCTTGATCCCTATTACGATGCCGCCGAAGCCATGCTGCAGCCTGTCCCGTATCCCTACAAGGACACCGCGAAGACCCTTGCCATGGAGAAGTCCGCCGCGAACCTGGGGCTGTCCATCACCCGGCCTCCCATTGCCGTCACGTTCTCAACGGCGCCTGGCACGGAGCCCCGGACCAATCACGCCTTGCCCCTTCCCGGCTACGGGAGCATCCATGGTCCCACCACGGTGCGGACCACCTGCACGCTGAGCGGTGAATGCGACATCGGGTGCAACGCCGGCGCCAAGAATACGCTGGACCACAACTACATTTCAGCGGCGTCCTTCAGGGGTGCCGATGTCAGGACGTTCCACGATGTCCGCGGTATTCGGCCGTTGGACGCTGGAACGCAGGGCGGGGGCTATGAAGTCCGCTATGTGGTGCACCATCCGGATCGACACGGCGAACTCCTCACAGAACGCATCATTCATTGCCGCCGGCTCATCCTGGGGGCCGGCACGTTCGGCACCAACTTCCTCCTGCTCCGCAACCGTGGCTCCCTTCCGGCGCTCAGCGACGCCCTGGGCACCCGCTTCAGCGGCAACGGCGACCTTTTGACGTTCATCATGGGCGCCAAGACTCCCCCGGCCAATGGCTCACGCCCGGGTGTCCGGACATTGACCGGAAGCCGCGGGCCGGTGATCACCACAGCCATCAGGGTCCCGGATTCGAACGACGACGACGGCGATGGTCGCGGCTACTACGTGGAGGATGCCGGGTATCCGGCCTTCATGAACTGGCTCATGGAAACAGCACAACTGCGCACCACCATGAAACGGACGGTGAAACTGGCGGGGCAACTGCTCAAGGACAGGTTGTTCGACGCCGGCCGCTCCAACGTCTCCGCCGACCTCGCCGCAGCACTGGGCGACGGCCGATTGTCGTCCAGTTCGGTGCCTCTGCTGGGAATGGGAAGGGACATTCCCGACGGCGTCATGACCCTTCGCGACGGGAGGCTGGCCATCGCCTGGACCATGGCAACGTCCAAGGAGTATTTCGGCCGCGTCCGCGAGACCATGGAGGCGATTTCCAAGGACTTGGACGGGGACTTCATTGACAACCCCCTGTGGTGGGCCAAGCGTGTCATTACGGTTCACCCCATTGGAGGCGCCCCGTCCGGCCGGCATCCGGGGGAAGCCGTCTGCGATTCGTATGGGGAGGTGTTCGGATACCCGGGACTATTCGTCGTTGACGGGGCCGCAATGCCCGGTCCGGTGGGCGCCAACCCGTCCCTGACCATCGCCGCATTCGCAGAGCGTACCTGCGCCCACATCATCGAGAACGCAGACAAGGCGCAACACCGGGGCATCCGTCCGGAAGACACTGAAGGCTCCGGCGGGGCCCGCGAAAAGGTGGCCGTTGAACGGGAGGCAGCAGGCGCCGTCGTCGACGTCGGTGCATCCGCTCCGCGCGCGTTGGCGCCGGACGCTACCAAAGGCAAGGCGGCACCAGCGGAACTGCCCGCGAGCGCAGCGCCTGAGGTACCTCAGGCGCGCAGCCGCGGACTCGGCGGGCCTGGCGCTCCCGACGCCCCAGAGACCACCTCCGTGCGGTTCACCGAGCAGATGCACGGTTGGTTCAGTCCAGGCACCACCGATCCGGAAAAGGGGCGGAGCCTGGGCCGGGACCGCAGCCGGAAGATCATGTTCGAACTGACCATTACCGCCGAGGACATGGAGGCGTTCGCGACCGATCCGAACCACCCTGCCAAGGCCGAGGGCTACGTGCTGGCGGACTACTTTGGTGGCCGGATGCCGGTAGAGCGGGGCTGGTTCAATCTCTTCATTCCGGATGCGTCCGACGACGGCGCACCAGCCAGGCGCATGCTCTACCGCTTGTGGCTTCGGGACCCAGGTGGCACGCCGTTCACGTTCACCGGGCACAAACTGATCCATAACGAGGCAGGTTTCGACCTCTGGGCGGACACCACCACCCTGTACGCCACCATCCTCCGCGGCCATGTGCCGCCGGATGCTGTGCCACCCGATCCAGGGACGCCGGACGTTACACCGCCGGACGCCGGTCGGCCCGTTGCAAGCGGCGCTGCCCAGGCAGGCGTAGTTGGCGCCGGGATCCTCTTCATCCGGCCTCTCGACTTCGCCAGGCAACTGACCACGTTCCGGGCCGAAGGACCGGCCCCGGCCGCAGGCTTGACGACCTTCGGCAAACTGTTCGCCGGCGAACTCTGGCAGGTCTACGGCCAGGGTCTCAGACGCGTACCGTTCCCGTTCACGTCAAAACAATGAAAAGCCGGGAGCTCGCGAAACACCACGCCGCACTGGGCTTCACACCCCAGACGGCGGTTCGTTGGCTCTCGCCCCTGTCCTTGGCCAGAACCGCGTTGAAGGTCGCGGCGGCCACAGTCTTTGCCGATTTTGGCGATAAGCGCGAGCTTGAGGGAAGCTTTCCAGCGGACCCCTTGCGTTTGGACAAACTTCCCGTCCCGGGCCAACCGGCGCAGCCCGTTGTCAGCAGCCGCGGGCTTCCCTCACCTGCCGATCTCGAGGATGAGCCCGCCGCGGCTCCGGCAACGACGGAGATGTGGCTCGATTTCACGGCCGACCTCGGCGATGGCTTCGATGCCACCTACACGGTGGCATCCTTGCTGGCCCAGGACACCCTGACGGTGGACGGGCATGAACTTCCCCGTGGAAGGGTGCTAGTCCTTGGCGGGGACGAGGTCTACCCGGTGGCGTCGCCGGCGGCGTACGAGAACCGGATGGCGGGCCCGTACCGGACGGCGTTCCCACCTGTGTCGAGCGGCCCAGGAAGCGCCGACGCCGCGCACAACGGGCCCCACAACGCGCCTCCGGTCATGCTGGCGCTTCCCGGCAACCACGACTGGTACGACGGCCTCACCTCGTTCATCCGGGTGTTCACCAGGCAGCGGAGCATCGGAAACTGGCGGACCATCCAAACCCGGAGCTACTTTGCCCTCCGGCTGACCGGAATCCCTCCCGGACCGGGCCGGAACGGCACCCCCGGCTGGTGGTTGCTGGGCTTGGACAGCCAACTGGGGCAGTACATCGACGAGCCACAACTAGACTATTTCTACCGGAACGTCACTCTGCAACTGCAGCCCGGCGATGCGATCATCCTCTGCGTCGCTGCTCCGTTCTGGGTTGACGCCACTCAACCCGGGTGGGGTGAATTCCGGCAGGTGAACTTCTTCGAGCAGGACTATCTGCGCCGCCGCTTCAACCCTGAAACGGGCCTCTTCGACGCCACAGGTGCCAGCGTCAGGCTCTGGCTCACCGGAGACCTCCACCACTACTCCCGCTACGAGGACTCCCCTTCCCACCTTCACTCCCACAACCAGCACCAGACCACGGATCCGGGCAGGACCCAGATGATCACCTGCGGGCTGGGCGGCGCTTACCTCTCGGATACCCACGGACTGCCGGAACATCTCACCCTGCCTGCCGCGCCGGCTGCTCCCGGTGAATCGTCCAGTGTGCGGGACACACAACGGTCGGGCCCACAACAGACGGGCCCAGGCCGCGCCTTCACCCGCACGACCACCACCTTCCCCGGCCAAGGGAACTCCCGCCTGCTCGGCCCGCAACTGGCCAACCCCTTCTCGCAGTTCTGGCTCCCCATCCGCAACCCCGGCTTCGGACTATCGCTGGGCATCATGCACGTGGTGGCCGCCCTGGCGCTGTGGACGGTCTTCAGCGCCTTTCGCGGGGAAGGATTCGTGGACAGCCTGCGCAGCCTGAGCCGCGGAGACACCCCGGTACTTGTCATTGTCCTGATCCTTGCAGGGCCGCTCCTCCTGGCGATTGCCTCGTTGTCCGCGCGTTCGCTGGGCGTGGCCCAGGCGGGCATCGTCGTTTTCGCCCGCGGCGCCCTGTACCAGCTGTCCGCGCTCGCGGTGAGTACCGCCGTCGTGATCCTTGTTCCTTGGCCGGAGATCTGGCCGGACGTCGTGATCCTGCTCCTGGTGCTTGGCCTGGTACATCTGGGCGGGTGGGCGCTTGGCAGCGAGGCCTTCGCCCTGTACATCCTGGCGACACCCAGTGGCGAGGTGGCCTCGTGGAAGATGTCAGGCCAGGCGATCGAGGACCACAAAGGCTTCCTCCGCATCCACCTCTCACCCGACGGCAACCTCACTGTCTACCCGTTGATGGTGGACACCGTCTGCCGCGACTGGCAACTGGCAACGAACGACGACGGCGCGCGGCTGGTTCCGGTGACCGGCCTGCCTGCCGTGCGGCTGCTTGAAGAACCCATCACCATCGCACGGAAGGGAAACACCCCATGATCATCACCCGTGCCGAGCACAGGACCGAGGTCATTCCTCTCCGTGCCCGGGACAACACGCCCTTGAGCCTGGTCCACGTCACCTCACCCCTTGAAGCGGTCAAGGGGCCGGTGATCCTGGTTCACGGTTCCGGAGTGCGGGCCGAGCTGTTCAGGCCGCCGGTCCGCACCACCATCGTCGATGTCCTCCTCGAAGACGGGTGGGATGTTTGGATGCTGAACTGGCGGGCATCGATCGACCTTGATCCCCTGTCCTGGACGCTTGCCGATGCCGCCGTGTACGACCATCCCGCCGCCGTCGAGCACGTCCTGAACGCTACCGGCGCGGAGACCATGAAAGCCGTCATCCATTGCCAGGGCTCTACGTCGTTCACGATGTCGGCCGTGGCGGGGCTGCTGCCGCAGGTGGACACCATCGTGTCCAACGCGGTGTCCCTGCACCCCGTAGTGCCGGCGTTCTCGCGGCTGAAAATCAACTACCTCACGCCCGTAGTCAAAGCCTTCACGCCGTACCTGTCGCCGGCGTGGGGGTACAAGTCCCAGGGCTACTTCACCCGGGCCATCCGGGGCCTGGTCAAAGCCACCCACCATGAGTGCGACAACACTGTTTGCAAGATGGTCAGCTTCACCTACGGCAGCGGCCGCCCCGCCCTCTGGTCCCATGAGAACCTCGACGACGCCACCCACCAATGGCTCACCGGCGAGTTCGCCGAGGTGCCCGTGACGTTCTTCGAGGAAATGGGCCGCAGCATCAAGGCCGGGCACATGGTGGCCGCCGGCGACCATCCGGAATTGCCGGACAACCTGGTGGCCGAAGCCCCCCAGACCGATGCGAGGTTCGCCTTCATCGCAGGTCTGGACAACCTGTGTTTCCTGCCCGAAAGCCAGCAACGCACCTACGAATTCTTCCAAAAGCACCGCCCCGGGAAGGATTCACTCCACCTCATCCCCGGGTACGGCCACCTGGACGTCTTTTTCGGCGACCACGCCTGGCAGGACACCTTCCCCATCATCGTCGACGAGCTGAACCGAAACCCGGAGTCGAAGCCATGAAAAACCTCACCGAACTGGCCGCACCCTTGCTCAAGCTCCTCCCGTCCCCGGTTCCGCGGAGGCAAGAACGGCTTCGCGGACAGCATGCGTTCGCGGACGGGATCAAATACGTCATGCCGGTCAATTCCGACGACTCACCGGTGTTGATGGCGGCCTTCCCCATCAACAAGCGGGCGGCCGCCGCTGCACTCCCCGGTTCGGAAATGCGGCCGTTCACCCTCGGCGGCAAAGGGCTCCTGGTGGTGACAGTGGTCAACTACAAATCCACGGACATCGGCAAGTACATCGAGTACTCCCTGGCCATCGCCATCACCCACGGCAGCAGGCCTGCCCCGCCCATCCTTCCCCTGCTTTTCCAAAAGACGTTCAAGCTCGGCCAGTTCGTAGTGGACCTGCCCGTCAGTACCGAAGTTTCCGTGAAAGGGGGCAAAGGAATCTGGGGCATGCCCAAGCACCAGGCCAATCTGGACTTCGTGGTTACGGACACCACCGTGTCAGCCCAATACGACAAGGACGGCCAGTTGGGTTGCTACATCGAAATTGAACGGCCGGCCGGACCAGGGGCAACCCAGCTTCCCCTCAAACTTGCCGCGTCCAACTACTGTGTGTTCCGGAACATGCTCTGGAAATCGGACATCTACTTCGAAGCCACCGGTGACATCGCCCTCGGCGCCCAGGCCAAGGCGCGGCTCATCCTCGGTGACGCGCCTGGCGTCGAGCCTTTAAGGGACCTGCAGGTAGAGAGCAAACCGGTGTTCACCGCCTGGCTGCCCCAAGCCCACGGGGTCCTGGATGACCACTACGAAGCGTGGTTCCTCACGGCTCCCACCCAACTGGAGGCCGTGGCCCTTCGCGGCGGGGACATGATGGACAGCGTGGTGGACCTGGGCCAAGGGCAGGAATGGCTGGCGCCACCGGACCGGAGCCGGGTCTCGGGCGCTGCCGCACCAAGTGCCGACTCCCGTGGAGGTGCCCAGTGAACTGGCTCCTCCTGCTCAACGCCCTCTACTTCCTCTTCGGGGCCACCATGTATGTGGGCACCATGTGGGTCCTCAAGTTCTTCCTCTACCCCACCTGGGAATCGTTGGCCCGGGACAACGTGGACATGCACTTCGGCATCCCCACCCGGGCGGCCACCAAGTTTTTCACCATCGTGGTGCCCATCATGTTCATCTCCGGCGGCATTCTCGTCTGGTCCGAATGGGGAACCGTCCGAGTCATCCCCGCCATCATTTGCCTGCTGGGAATCATTGTCCTGACCTGGGTGGGCCAAGGGATCATCATCCCCATCAACGTCCGGATCCGTGGCGGCGACTTCGCGGACGACGCCGAGCTCAGGTCGCTGCTCAAACGCTGGATGATGCTCAACGACATCCGGTTCTACGTCTCCACCCTGACCTGGGCGGCCATGGTGTGGCTGTTGGTGGACCGCGGCCGGCTGCTGGAGTCCTACGCGTGACCGCGCACCAGCCGGCACCCTCCGGGCGCCACCCCCGGAAAACACACCCGCCGGGCACCGTTGCCTGGGCCGTGGCCGATCCCCTCCGCTCCGTCCTCGCGGTCATCGCCGTCATCACCGTCCTGACCGGAGCCGTGCAGGTCCCGTTCGGTGGGCCAGTCCTCCACCTGATCGGCGCAGACTCCACCCCCGAAACCCGCCAACTCTTCGGCACCGTGGGAATGTTCATGGTGGTGGTGGGCGGACTGCTCCTCCACACCCTCCTCAACGCTGTTCCCTCCCCCGAGGTGGTGTTGTGGTCCGGGCTCCAGAAAACCGGCGCGTTCGGGGCCGTGGGCATCGGCGTCCTCAACGGTGTCTTCGCACCCATTGCCCTGATGGTGGCCTTCTTTGACCTCGCAACCGGGATTCTCCTCTACGTGTATTGGCGCCGTCTCAGCGCCGCACCTGCCAACTCCGGGTTGGCAGGATGAAGCACCCGGCAAAACGCTCACTGGTCCTCGCCGGCGGCGGCATGCGGGTGGCTTGGCAAGCCGGAGTGGTAAAGGCGCTCACCGAGGAAGGCTTGGAATTCCAGCACGTCGACGGCACCTCCGGCGGGATCCTCACGGCCGGCATGATTCTCTCCGGCGTCTCGCCGGATGAGATGTGTGCCCGGTGGTCGGGCGTCGACGTCAAGGACTTCGGCTCAGCACTGCCCGTGGGCGACTACCTCAAGGGTCCGTGGTCGTTGCCCGCCGTTGGCGACGCCGACGGTATCCTCAACAAGGTCTTCCCCGCCTTGGGCATCAACGACGCCACCATCCGGGCCCACGCAGCGGAACCGGACGCCGTCGAGGGTTCCTTCAACGTGGTGGAGTTCACCGGAAAGCGCTGCCACGCCATCGACGCCACGGACATTGATGCCGGGCTCATGGCTGCCGGCATGTCACTTCCGATCTTTCTCCCGCCTCTGCGGCGGGACGGAAAAGTCTGGACCGATGCCGTCTGGATCAGGGACGCCAATGTGGCCGAAGCACTGCGGCGTGGGGCCGACGAAGTGTGGTTGGTCTGGTGCATCGGAAATACGCCTTACTGGGGCGACGGGCCGCTGGAACAGTACGTGCACATGATCGAGATGAGTGCCATGGGCGCCCTCCTGGCTGATTTCGATGCTGCCGAGGCTGCCGGACGCGAATTTGTGCTGCACGTAGTCCGTCCCCGGCACCCCCTTCCTCTGGATCCAGAGTTCTATCTGGGCAGGATCGATGCCGATACGCTGATCGGCATGGGCTACAGGGACGCCCGCGCCTACCTCGATTCGAGGACTGACACCGGATTGGCCAAGGATGCCAACTGCACGGCGATGACAGAGCCTGCGCCGGGTGTCCGCGTCAACGACACCCTCCGGGGCGACTTGGACGGATCGCCCGTGACGTTCAAAGCCACGGTGGTCCTTCCCTCCGATCCCGGGGACGAAGCGCCGCAGCTCAGCGGCTATCTGGAGCACTCCCGGTTCGGGCGGGTCTTCCTGGCGGGCGGGCGCGTAGAGACCCACGGCGACGACGTCACCTACCGTGCCCGCATAAGGGTCGACGGCGGGTGGCAGAGTCTTGCGGTAACCCGCACATTGCACGATGACCCGGGGCCGGACGCCTGGGCGGATTCGCGGCGAGCCAGGCTGGAAGTGGGTGGACTGGTGGCCGATCTGACCATGAGCCTGGCCGACGCTGCCGGCTTTCTGGCTTCCGTTGAACCCGTCGGCGCCCACGGTTTCGTGGACCGTGCGGGCGCGGTGGCAGGCTTCGCGGGGAACGGTTTCCGTGAGCTCCTGCGCCGATACTGACGCCGGCGGCAGGCCCGATGTGACGCACGTTATTACCGGCCGGTAAACACCACGCTTCAGATCCGCCAAAGATGGCAACAGCGGGGAAACACCCGCGAAAAACCGGCCGCCTACGCTGATGATCAACAGCAGGTCATCTGAGCGAAAGGGCCAAACATGTCCGCCACCCCGTCCGCACCCTCCCTCCACATCGTCATCGCAGGCGCAGGCCCAGCGGCCCAGGCATTGGTGCGGCGGCTTGCAGGAAGGTCAGACTCCCGGCAACGCGCTTTCGACGGAACCATCACCGTCCTCAGCAACCGCGACGAGTGCCCTGACGCTCTACTGGAACTCGCCGAGCTCCCCCAGGTTTCGGTCCGTTTCGGGCAGCCGGCCAGCTTCATCGACTCCGACGCCAAAATGGTCACCACCGTGGACGGCCTGGAATTTTCCTACGACCAGTTGGTCATCGCCACCGGTTCTGCCCCTTCCCTCCCGCCCGTAGCCGGAGCCGAAGCTGGCCTGAGCTACTCCACCATCGACGACGCCGCGACCATCGGTGAGGCCGTCAAGGAGGTCACGAGGATGGTGGGCCGCCGTCCCCTCGGAATCCTGGTGGGCAGTGGGCCTGCCGCCGGCCAGGCAGAGGCCGTGCTCCGTGCCCGTGGAGTCCGGCCAGTCCGCACCACCCTTCGCCCCGCCGCGGTGATTGCCGATCCCATTCCCGTTGCTTCCACAACTCCTGTTGCGTCCACTGCCGCAGGCGCACCGGAGTCCAACCTGCCGGCCACTGGCATCCTGTTCGAGGACGGCAGCAGCATGAAGGGGGACCTCGTGGTCATTGCCGAGGAACGCACGGCCCGTAACGACCTTGCCGCGAGCGCCGGCTTGGCGGTGGCGTCCGACGGCGGCATTTCCGTGGGGCGCGACCTCGCCACCTCCGTCCCGGGCATCTGGGCGATCGGCGACGCCGCTTCGTGCGACGGCCTCCGCCTTGGCCTGCTTCTCTCCGCTGAGTCTTCTGCGATGTTGTGCGCATCCGGCATGCTGTTGGGGACACGGGGCAGCTCTGACCAGCAGGTCCCCATGGCGGCTTAGCCCGTCCTGGGGCCCGCCTTCCACGGTACCCAGGCCCTCCCTGCGGCAGGCAACCCATGTGGCAAGATGGTCCTTTGACGGGCAGTGACAACCCTGCGGCCACCGGGCCGGCCACGCCCTGCACGGAAGGATCCCATGAGCAACCAAGCCGTCGCCCCGGCGAACATCGCCTCCTACATCGACCACACCTTGCTGAAGCCGGAGGCCAGTGAAGCAGACGTCCTCAAGGTCTGCGCCGAGGCCATCGAATACCGGTTCAAGTCCGTCTGCGTGAACCCGGTCTGGGTCAAGACCGTCACCAAGGCCCTCAAAGGCTCCGGTGTGCTGACGTGTTCGGTCATCGGATTCCCACTGGGCGCTACGCCCAGTGACGTCAAGTCTTTTGAGGCCCGCGGAGCAGTGCTCGATGGTGCGGACGAGATCGACATGGTGATCAACATGGCCTCTGCCCGGGCCAATGACAAGGGTGCGCTGGTGGACGACATCAGGGCTGTAGCCGAGACGATCCACGCCGGTGAGGCCATCCTGAAGGTCATCATCGAGACGTCCATGTTGACCGACGAGCAGAAGGTCATCGCCTGCGAAGCGGCCGTGGAAGCAGGTGCGGACTTCGTGAAGACCTCCACCGGCTTCAATGGCGGGGGTGCAACGGTTGAGGACGTCGCCTTGATGCGCAAGACCGTTGGACCGGACCTCGGGGTCAAAGCCTCCGGTGGCGTGCGGTCCCTCGCCGATGCACAGGCTATGATTGCTGCTGGTGCAACACGTATCGGAGCAAGTTCCGGAATTGCCATCGTCAAGGGTGAACAAGGTTCATCCGCCTACTGAGGCTTCCGCAACTGCCAAAGAATTTTTGAGCCCCGCGGGGCCGAGGAGGAACGAATGTCCAAGAACGCAACAAGCGCCCCCATTGAACGCGAGAACAACCTGGGCACAAGCATTGTGCTGTTCGTGGTCATGATCGTGCTCTTCCTGGGCTCCATCTACTCGCTGTCCTTCCTGAGCTTGGACAACCCGTGGCCGATGGCCGTTTGCCTGGGCCTGTTCGCGCTGGCTTTCTGGATCCCGCAGACCATTCTTGGCCGTTCTGATTCCGCCGGCGAAAGCTAAACCCCTTAGATACAGCGAAGCGGCCCAGGTTGATGCCTGGGCCGCTTTCTTTTAACCAATTGGACGCCCGCCCGCGATGCAGTCAGGGCAATCCCGCCAGGAGCAATCCCGCCAAGAGTAATCCCGCCAGGCCGTCACGGTAACTGCACCACGCCGCCCAAGGCCGCCAGGACACCGGGCCAGTGCTGTTGCGCCAGTGTCCATGCCGCGGCTCCCATGCCCACCATGGCATAACCACTGACGGGAATCAGGACCAGCCACTCGCGTCGGGAACCAGCCCGCCCCAGCAGTGGAATGGAGAAGGCCCCGTTGGACCGCCAAATTCCGCTGATCAACGATTTGCGCAGGAATTTAGGTGGCTTGATGACAATCGGCCATAACAGCGGAACTCCCCCCACCGTGATCATGTCCCCCACAATGTGCACCACTACGCCGGTGAGCATGGACAGCGGCAACCAACCCCACTGATCCGGCGCAAACCACGTCACCAGGCCGGCCATGACCAATGCGAACAGCCAGTTGGTAATCCAGCCTGACTTCGGGAACAGGTTCAACGCCTTGGCCGCCAGGTTGATCATGAACATGCACAGCAGCCCCGCGCCCACAGACAACTTTCCCATGGGCGTCACCATCTGGAACTGCGCGGCCATTGCTGCCAGCACAACAAAGGCCGAGGCCCCCAACAGGGAATGCGTCCCTTGGCGGTGCCCGCCGCTGGCCTTCTCAATTCCCACCGCAATCATGTTGGACAACGGCGGCAGGGAGTTGGCGATCGTGCTGTGGCGGTGGTCCCAGTCGACCACCAAAGCAGTTCCCGCCGTCGCCATGGCACCGATCAGGATCCCGGTGGAATCCAAGGGGTACCAACCCAGGGCGTACGGGCCGGTTGAGGCAATAGCTATCCACGCCGCGGCTCCCGACGCGGCGTGATGTCCTCCCATCATTCAGTTAGCCAGCCTTCACAGGTACGTCGGTGAAAATGGCTTCAATGACGGTGTTGGCCCACTGCAGGATTTCGGCATCCTGGAGGTCGCGCCCGCCGATCCTGGCGGTTTTGGGCTTGGGAATCAGGACGGCATCCATTGCGGGCTTCACTTGGGAGCCCGGGTACATGCGGTTCAGGCGCATGGTTTTGGATTCGGGCAGTTGCGCCGGCGAGAATCGGATGAAGTTGCCTTGGAGCGCGACGTCGGACAGGCCGGCTTCGCGGGCCCCCACCCTGAAGCGCGCCACGGCAATGAGGTTCTGCGCAGGCAGCGGTGGCTCGCCGTAACGGTCCACCAGTTCGGCCAGGACTTCGTCAATCGCTTCGTACGTGATGGCAGCGGCCAGTTTGCGGTAGGCCTCCAGGCGCAACCTTTCGCCCGGCACGTAGTCGTGCGGAAGGTGGGCGTTGACGGGCAGTTCGATCTTCATTTCCGCCGCCTTTTCCTCGGCCTCACCGCGGTACTCGGCCACAGCCTCGCCCACCAGGCGGATGTAAAGGTCAAAGCCGACGCCTTGGATGTGACCTGACTGCTCACCGCCCAGGAGGTTTCCCGCGCCACGGATTTCAAGGTCCTTCATGGCCAGCTGCATCCCGGCCCCGAGTTCGTTGTGCGCTGCCACGGCTTTGAGGCGTTCCAGCGCTACCTCGCCCAATGGCTTCTCGGAGGGGTACAGGAAGTAGGCGTAGGCGCGTTCACGGCCACGGCCAACCCGTCCACGGAGCTGGTGGAGTTGCGAGAGGCCGTACTTGTCCGCGCCATCCACAATCAGGGTGTTGGCGTTGGAGATGTCCAGGCCCGTCTCAATGATGGTGGTGCAGACCAGGACGTCGAACCGCTTCTCCCAGAAGTCCACGATGATCTTCTCGAGGCGGCTTTCGGACATCTGTCCGTGGGCAACTTCCACGCGGGCTTCCGGAACAAGTTCGCGGATTTGTGCGGCGATGCGCTCGATCGAGGAAACCCGGTTGTGGACAAAGAACACCTGTCCCTCGCGCATAAGTTCGCGACGGATCGCTGCAGAGGTCTGCTTGTTCGTGTACGGGCCCACGTAGGTCAGTACGGGGTGGCGTTCCTCAGGCGGCGTGGCCAGGGTGGATGTTTCCCGGATGCCAGTGAGGGACATTTCGAGGGTTCGGGGAATCGGCGTTGCACTCATCGCCAGTACATCAACGTTGGTGCGCATTTTCTTGAGCGCTTCCTTGTGTTCCACCCCGAAGCGTTGTTCTTCGTCCACGATCACCAAGCCCAGGTCCTTGAACTCGAAGTCCTTGGACAGCAGCCGGTGCGTGCCGATCACTACGTCCACGGCCCCGCTCTTGACACCCTCGGCCGTTTCCTTGGCTTCTTTGGTGCTCTGGAAACGGGACAGCGGCTTCACCCGCAACGGGAACCCGGAGAAGCGCTCCGTGAAGGTTTCATAGTGTTGCTGCGCCAACAGTGTGGTGGGCACCAGCACAGCTACTTGCTTGCCATCCTGAACGGCCTTGAACGCTGCACGGACGGCGATTTCCGTCTTGCCGTAGCCCACGTCACCGGACACCAGCCGGTCCATGGGAATCTCCCGTTCCATGTCCGCCTTGACCTCGTTGATGGTGGTCAACTGGTCGGGCGTCTCCACATACGGGAAAGCTTCCTCCAGTTCGCGCTGCCACGGGGTATCGGGGGCGAAGGCATGTCCGCGGGATGCCATGCGGGCGGAGTACAGCCGGATCAACTCTCCGGCGATTTCCTTGACCGCCTTGCGGGCCTTGGACTTGGTGCTGGCCCAATCGGCACCACCCATTTTGCTCAACGCGGGGGTGTCTCCGCCGACGTAGCGGGTCACCTGGTCCAGCTGGTCGGTGGGCACAAAGAGCCTGTCCCCGGGGGCGCCGCGTTTGGACGGCGCATACTCCAGCACGAGGTACTCGCGCAGCCCGGCATCGGACGACGATGTGCCAGCCACTTTGCGCTGGATGAGCTCCACGAACCTGCCGATGCCGTGCTGCTCGTGCACCACAAAATCGCCGGCGTGCAGCTGCAACGGATCCACGGCGTTGCGGCGCTTGGACGGCATGCGGCGCATGTCCTTGGTGGAACTGGCCGTCGCGCGACCCAGCAGGTCGGCTTCGGTCAACAGGCCCAGTTTGAGGCCGTCCAGGACAAAACCACGTCCGACGGCGGCGGTGGTCACCTCGATGATGCCTGGCTGCGGATCCTTCTCCAGCGACTCAACGCGGGAACACGGAATATCGGCGTCGTGGAACAGCTCCGCCAGGCGTTGGGCAGGCCCGGGACCATCGGTCACCACCACCACCCGCCATTGCTCGCGGACGCGGGAGCCGATGAATTCCAGCATCTCCGCCACTTCACCTTGGTAGCCCCGAGGTTCACGGGCACGCATGTTCAGGACGTCGATGTCCAGGACCAGGTCCTCATCAGTGGCCAGTGAGGTGATGGACCACCAGGAGACGTTGTGGGCAAGGGCAGCCGAGCGGGTGTCGGTCAGGGACCGGAAACTGGCAGCATGCAGGTCCGTGGAGGCCTGGGACGACAGGTCAAGGGGCGCCGCACCGCCGTCGGACGCTGTTGACCAGGCGGCTTCCAGGAATTCCTCGTTGGTGGCCGCGAGATCGTGCGCGCGGGTGCGTACCTTCTCTGGTTCGATGACAACGGACAAGGACCCGGCCGGGAGCTGGTCCACGAACGGGACCATGGCGTCCACCAGCACGGGCGCCAGCGATTCCATGCCTTCAACAGCGATGCCGCCGGCGATCTTTTCCAGCATGTCCGCAGCTGCCGGCATGTCCGCCTTCAGCTTGGACGCGCGGGACATCACGGAGGGCGTGATCAGGATTTCGCGGCACGGCGGAGCATGGAGCGCCGTGGGGTGGTGTATGCCGGGGGCGGACAGCGAGCGCTGGTCGGCTACGGCGAACCAGCGCATCTGGTCCACTTCATCACCGAAGAATTCCACGCGGATGGGATGGTCCTCGGTGGGCGGGAAGACGTCAAGGATGCCACCACGGACGGCGAATTCGCCACGGTGGGTCACCATGTCCACACGGGCATACGCGGCATCGGACAGCGCGCGGACTACCTCCGTGAACGAGCGTTCCTGTCCCACCTGCAGCGTCACCGGAACCAGGTCACCCAGGCCGGCCACAAGAGGCTGGACCACGGCGCGGACAGGAGCCACCACTACGCGCAAGGGGGCCGCCGTCGACGTCTCCGGGTGGGTCAGGCGGCGCAAGACGGATAGGCGCCGGCCCACGGTGTCCGAGCGGGGCGACAGCCGCTCGTGCGGGAGGGTTTCCCAGCTGGGGAAGGCGGCCACGGACCCGGCCGGAAGATAGGAGGCCAGAGCAGCGGTGAGGTCTTCGGCTTCGCGGCCAGTAGCTGTGATGGCGAGGACCACGGGAGTACCAGCGCCGTCGGCGGCTGCGTCGGCCAGGGCGTCGGCCATTTCCGCGAGCAGCACAGCCCGCATGCCCGTGGGCGCGCTGATCTGGTAGTCAGTGTTGCGGTCGCTGAAGGGCCGCTGAGCTTCCGTTCGGACGCGCGCGAAAGTCTTGTCCTCCGCCAATGCGCGGCGCAGACCGTTGAGGCTCATGACAGAAACTCCTAGGGTGGGTCCAAGGGCAGGCAACACAAATGCCCGGAAATTCAGATGAACGCCGGGTCATTCCAGCCTACCTCTACCCCCAGCCCCAGGAGTTCCTTTGCAGCCTTCGGAAGCCACCCATTCCAACACCCCGCAGGACACCAAGACCGTTCTGGTGACCGGCGCCACCGGCTACATCGGCGGCCGCCTTGTCCCCCGGCTCCTCGAGGCCGGCCACAGGGTCAAAGTCCTGGTCCGCACGCCACAGAAGATCGCCGATGTTCCCTGGCATGACCGCGTGGAGATCATCGAGAACAGCTTGTCCGACGCCGAAGGCCTCACCGAGGCCCTGGCTGGCGTGGACGTCCTGTATTACCTGGTCCACTCCATGGCGTCCGGCAGCGGATTCGAGGCCAAGGAAGAAGCAATGGCCCGGCTCGTGGCAGAAGCCGCAGCCGAGGCCCACGTGGACAGGGTTGTCTACCTCGGCGGACTGCACCCGGAGAACGAGGAACTTTCCGTCCACATGCGGTCCCGCGAGACTGTGGGAAAGGTGTTCCTCGATTCGCCGGTGGACGCGATCGTGTTCCAGGCCGGTGTGGTGATTGGTTCCGGGTCGGCGTCGTTCGAGATGATCCGGCACCTCGCCGAAACCCTTCCCGTGATGCCCGCGCCAAGTTGGGTTGGCAACCGTGTTGAGGCCATCGCTGTCCGTGACGTCCTGCATTACCTCGTAGCTGCCGCGGCGCTCCCGGAGAAGGTGAACCGTTCCTTCGACATTGGGTCCCGGGACGTCCTGAAGTACAAGGAGATGATGAACGAGTACGCCGTGGAGCGTGGGCTCCCCCGGCGGCTGGTCATTGCGCTCCCTGTGCCTGCACCGAAGCTTGCCGGTTTGTGGGTCGCCTTGGTGACCCCCATTCCGTTGTCCATGTCCCTGCCGTTGGTGCAGTCGCTGCAGCATGACGCGGTGTCGCGGGAGCACGACGTCGACCGTTACTTCCCGCAGCCCGACGGCGGCCTGACGCCCTACCGCCGCGCCGTCGCCTTGGCGCTCGGCAAGGAACGGGACGGGCAGGTGGAGACCACCTGGGCCAACGCCGGCATCGACGCCGATCCGCTTCCCAGCGACCCCGACTGGGCCGGTTACAAAGTGTTCCTGGACGAACGGACCTTCCACAGCGAGGCGACGCCGGAACATGTCTGGACCATCATCGAAGGCATCGGCGGCAAGAACGGATGGTACTCCCTGCCCTTGGCCTGGCGGATCCGCGGGTGGCTTGACAAGCTCCAAGGCGGCGCCGGATTGTTGCGGGGACGCCGGCATCCCAAGACGCTGAACACCGGCGAGGTAGTGGATTGGTGGCGGGTGGAGGCCATTGACCGGGGGCACCTGCTGCGCCTGCGGGCCGAGATGCGGGCACCGGGAGGGGCATGGTTGGAGCTGGCGGTGGAACCCGACGGTAATGGCAGCCTTTACAAACAGCGCGCCATTTTCTTCCCGCGAGGCTTGGCCGGGCGGCTCTACTGGCTGGGTGTCTACCCGTTCCACGGCTTGATCTTCCCGTCCATGGCCCGCAACATCTCGGCAGCGGCCATCGCCCTCCAGGAAAGCCCGCCCAAGACCGCCGGTTCAGGGGTGGCCAGCGAGACCCCGTAGGATGTTGGGAGCTAAAAAGCTTCACCACCACCATTCACGGAGGACCCATGGCCCTGAGCGCATCCACCACCCTGCCGCACAGCGTTGACCGCGTTGCTGCCGTATTCGTCAACGAAGATTTCCTGCGTCACACGAGCGAACTGGTGGGCGGCTCCCTGGAATCGTTCACCATCGACGGCGACCCCGCCGGCGCCTTCAGCACCACCACAGTCCGCACCCTGCCCACCACCCGCCTGCCGGATATTGCCCGCAAGTTTGTTGGCGAAACCCTGAAGGTCACCCAGACCGAGCAGTGGGAAGCTCCCGCCGCCGACGGTTCGCGGGCCAGCAACATCGCTCTCAAGATCTCGGGTGCTCCCCTGGACGTCACGGCCGTCCAGCGCCTCGTGGCTGATGGCAGCAACACCCGGATCGAGCTCGAAGGCAACGTGTCTTCTTCGGTGCCGTTCCTCGGTGGCAAGATCGCAGACGCCGCTGAGCCGATGGTGGGCAAAGCCCTGAACATCCAGTCGCAGCAGGCCCAGGCCTGGCTCGAAAGCCACTAAGGTGGAGATCCCCGCTGTCCTTGCGGTTGTCCTGATCGTTGCCGGGGCCTGGTCCCTGGTGGTGTGGCCGCAGTTCCTCAAGCGCGTCATGAAGGATCCCCGCGCCCGCGATGCCGCAGGCAAGGCCACCAAGTTCCTCACGGTCCACGTTGTGCTGGTCACCATCTCCATGGTGCTGGGACTCGCGACGGCAGCCATTGGGATTGCGGGCCTCGTCGCCTAGGTTTCACCCAACTAAGTAGCAGCAGAGCGCGTTATGGGAGCTGATAACGCGCTCTGCTGTTACTCAGTTGGGTAAGATGGTTATTGGTGTGCCGGGAAGTCTGGTCGGCGGAGCCTTTGTGCTCCCCTGAGACCGATTGATTTTGCGCAAGTAAGGAGCCCCCGTGGCCCAGAAGCCCCCTGCAGCCCCTCAGCAACCCAGCAGCTCAAGCGCAGTTTTCTCGCGCTCCAGTTACCCCGAGTACCGCAGGATCCTCTCGATCCTTCGCACGGAAACAGTGGGCGGCGCGCTCCTCCTGGCAGCCACCGTAGTCGCCCTGATTTGGGCCAACTCTCCCGTGGCCGACGGCTACTTCGCATTCCGCGACGTCAAGATCGGCTTCGAGCCCTGGCATCTTGAGCTGAGCCTCGGCCATTGGGCCTCGGACGGCCTCCTGGCGGTGTTCTTCTTCTTGGCAGGCCTTGAGCTCAAACGCGAGTTCGTGGCCGGCGAACTCCGCAAACCCGCGAAAGCAGTTGTTCCCGTCGCCGCGGCGATCGGCGGCGTAGTGGTTCCGGCAGCCATCTTTGTCCTCTTCAACCTCGGGTCCCCTGAGACGCTCAAGGGCTGGGCCATTCCTACCGCCACGGACATCGCTTTCGCCCTGGCCGTACTGGCCGTCATCAACACCCACCTGCCGGCCGCTCTCCGAACGTTCCTGCTGACCCTCGCCGTGGTGGACGACCTCATCGCCATCGGCATCATCGCCTTCTTCTATTCCACGGGACTGCAGCCGCTCATGCTGTTGGCCGCCTTGGTGCCGTTGGCCCTCTTCACGTTCCTGGTCCAGAAGCGGATCCGCAGCTGGTACTTGCTCGTACCCCTTGCTTTGGCCACGTGGGGCTTCGTCCACGCTTCCGGGATCCACGCCACGGTGGCGGGGGTGCTGTTGGGCTTCGCCGTTCCGGTCCTGGCCAGCGGCAAGAAGGGAGAACCGGCCGAAGGCCTGGCTGAGCACTTCGAGCACCGGCTGCGCCCGTTCTCGGCAGGCTTCGCAGTGCCCGTCTTCGCGTTCTTCTCCGCAGGCGTGGCCTTGGGCGGATTCGATGGCATGGGGGCAGCGCTCACGGATCCCGTGGCCGTCGGCATTGTGGCAGCACTGGTGGTGGGCAAGGCAGTGGGCGTTTTCGGCACCACGTACCTGGTCACCAAAACCACCCGCGCAAGCCTCGACTCCAGCATTTCCTGGATCGACCTTTTTGGGCTGGCTCTTCTGGCGGGCATCGGCTTCACGGTTTCGCTTCTCATTGGCGAACTGAGCTTCGGCACCGGTTCAGCCCACAATGACCACGCCAAGGTGGCCATCCTGGCAGGGTCCCTGATTTCGGCGCTGCTGGCCGCCGTCGTACTCAGGGCCCGTAACCGGCGGTACCGTCAGGTGCAGGCGGATGAAGAACGGGACGACGACGGCGACGGCGTACCGGATGTCTTTGCCCGCCACTGACGCGCGGGTGCTGGGCTGCTGCTGAAGGTCAGGCGGTGGCCTGGTTGAGCGCGTCCTCGGCAGCAACCCAGGAGATCATGGCGCACTTCACGCGCGCCACGTAACGGGCAACGCCCTCGAAAGCGGCAGCGTCGCCCAGGATCTCCGGGTCCGCCTGGACTTTGCCACGGGACCGCAGGACCTCACGGAAGTTCTCGATCACAGAGTGCAATTCCTCCACGGACATGCCCTCGGCCAGTTCACTGAGCACCGAGGCCGAGGCCATGGAAATCGAGCAACCCGCGCCGTCCCAGCTGATCTGCCGGACCGTTCCGTCAGCAACGGCCAACCGCAGCGTTACTTCGTCGCCGCACACCGGGTTCAGCTGGTGTGATTGGCCGGTGGACGCACCTTCGGGGGCTGGCGTTTCAGCCAAGCCGCTGCCGTGCCGCTGCTTGGAGTGGTCCAGGATGATCTGCTGGTACAGCTGGTCAAGACTCATGGTGGTTGTTGCCTGTTCTGCGAAAAATCGTTGGTGGAGGCTGCCTGGCTTCCAGGGCTGCCGAAGGTCAGGCCTGGAAGTATGCCCGGACCCCGGAAACAGCATCGAGGAAAGCATCGACGTCGTCCGTGGTGTTGTAAAGGTAGGTGCTCGCCCGGGTAGTGGCCGTCAGGCCCAGGCGGCGGTGCAGCGGCTGGGCGCAGTGGTGACCGACACGAACGGCGATGCCGCGATCATCAAGGAACTGCCCGACGTCGTGCGCGTGGACACCGGCGACGTCGAACGCTGCCAGGCCGATTCGCTCGGACCCGGAGGCGGGACCTACGACGCGGATGCCGTCGATGCTCTCGAGCCCTTTGACGAGGCGCTGACCAAGCGTCGTTTCCCACGCATGGATGCGGTCAATGCCAGTCTCGGTGAGGTAGTTCACGGCGGCAGCAAGCGCCACAGCCTGGGAGATCCGCTGGGTACCGGCCTCGAACCGCTGGGGCGCCGGCAAGTACTCGGCCCGCTCCATGGTGACCGTGGTGATCATCGAACCACCGGTGAGGAAGGGCGGCATGACATCAAGGAGTTCCTGCTTGCCGTAAAGCACGCCGACACCTGTAGGCGCCAGCATTTTGTGCCCGGAGAACACCGCGAAGTCGACGTCCAACTCCTTGACGTCCACGGCCAGATGCGGCACGGACTGGCATGCATCCAGGACCACCAGGGCCCCGACCTTGCGGGCGAGTGCCACGAGCTCCACCACCGGGTTGATGGTCCCCAGGACGTTGGAAGCGTGGGTGAAGGCCAGGAGCCTGGTCCGTTCCCCCACGATCCCGGCTGCGGCGTCGAGCATCAGCGTTCCGTTGTCGGTGACGGGGATGTACTTCAGGGTGGCCCCCGTCCGGAAGGCCAGCTCCTGCCAGGGGATGAGGTTGGCGTGGTGCTCCATTTCGGTGACCACGATCTCGTCGCCCGGTCCCACGGCCAGGTCCTTCAGGCGCGAATCGCCACGGCCCTGCGCCGCCCACAACCCGGCGTTGGATAGTGCGTAGCTGATGAGGTTGAGTCCCTCGGTGGCGTTGGAGGTCCACACGGTTTCCTCGTACTGCGCGCCGATGAAGTCCGCCACGGTCTGGCGTGCGTCCTCGAAGACCTCCGTGGCTTCCACGGCAAGGTGGTGGGCTCCACGGTGGACGGCCGCATTACGTTGTTCGTAGTACTCCTGCTCGGCCTCGATGACGCTGAGCGGGTTCTGCGACGTGGCGCCGGAGTCCAGATAGATCAAGGGTTTACCGTTGACCATCTGGTCCAGCACCGGGAAGTCATTCCGGATCCGCAGCACCTCCGCATTGTCCATGGCATGCACGGACCGCAGCAGTGAGGCGGGGGTTGATACGGCAGTCAAGGGGCGCTCCTTGGAAATCCTTCAGGGACTCCCTATTATCCCACGGTGGCCCCTGCCGTGCGGTGCCGCAGGTGTGCCTTACAGCACGTTCAGCCGCCGGCCCTCCCGGGTACCCACCCCAGCGGCGGAACAGCCCCGCTGTCGAACGCGTTACGCAACCGTTCAACCAGGACCAATGTGCGCCGGCTTGCTGCACTCCGGGTTCGGGCTTCATACCCGCTGGCCGCTCGGGAGAAGCACACGGAAGCATGGGCAAACAGCCTGTCGGCAGACAAACTTCTTCCCGCAGCTTCCAACGTCTTGGGATCGTTGTCCAGCAGTGCCTCTGCAAACGTTCCCAGGGCGGCTCCTCCGGCTCCGTGAATTTCCGCAGCAAGTCCTGACAGCCGCCGCTGGACCACAAGGTCGTCGACGGCGGCACTGCTTGCGTTCAGCGTCAGGAGGGACACTGCCTCGGCTTCCAACAACGTGCTGCCCTGGTGGTGGAGTTGTTCTGCCAGCGCCAACAGATGGCCCGGCTTACCGGCCATCTGGTCCTGCGCCGCCGCCAAATAGACGGAGCCGAGCTGGGGAAGGAGGCCAGCGGGATCCCCGACTTCCCGCAAAGCAGCGAGGCTCTGCCCACTACGCTCAATCGCCTGCGCAGGGTTTCCGCACAGCGCCTCGGAGTAGGCCAGCAGTGCTGCAGCGAATGCCAGTACCGGCGGAAGGCCGGCGTCGGACAGTTCCGCAAGGACCGGCTCCAAAGTTCCCCGCGCGGCGCGGGGAAGCCCCTGGCTGAGTTCGGCGTACCCTCGGGCAACGTCCAAGCACACGGCCAGGTATGTGGGGAGGACAAAGGCCGCAGGACACTCCAGGAGTGAATCTATTTGGCTCCAGGCCAGATTGTTGCGAAGGCATACTACGTGCCGGAGCAGCACCCCAGGCCGGAACATCTCCAGGGCAGGGTCCGCGTCAACGGCCGCCATTGCCGCAGTTGACCGCTCCAACGCTTCCGGGGCGGATCCAGCGAGTAAGAGCCGTTCGGCTTCCCGGACGTTCCACACCACGTGGCCGGAAATTTCCTGCAGGGTCTGCGGCTGGCCGGCGCCGGAAGCAGACTCCCCTGAACCGGCGTCCTCCGAAAGACCGGACGTTGCTCCACCCGGGACAGCCCCCAGGAGTTCCAATGCCAACAGGCGGCTGCCGGCATCGGCCTTTACCTCCGGCGATCCCCCACCTGCTGCCAACTCCCGCAGTTCCGGGGCGGCTTCGCCCACCAGGCCTTCTGCAACCAAGGCCCGCGCCCTGAGGAGCCTGGCCTCGTTTTTCCGGCCCGGCCCGGCCACTGCTGCGGCGGCCCGCATGACGAGTTCGGCAGTTGACGGCCTGTCAGCGGCCGGGGCGGTAGCCAGAAGAACCTCATCGGAAAGGGTCAGGCCACAGTCAATGGTCCATGTCATCCACCGCAGCAGGGTGGGGGCGGATTCGCGCGTGAGTGCGGGTTCCTCAACGCCAAGGCGGAGGGCCAGGCTCCTGGGTCGTGGCACGGCCAGCCGGGTACCCTCGCCACGCAGCCAGGAACTGGTCCTGACCAGCGGCGGCCGCCCCGCCAGCAGCCGGATGTGGCGGTTGGCCAGAAGGTGTTCAACGGCGCTCCGGCCAAAATGGTGTTCCACAACGTCCAGCGCCACTGGTTCAGCGAGCGCAATGAGTTCGAGTGCGTGCCGTTCCTCGGCAGGCCGGGCGGCGTTTTCTGCCTGCACTTGTGCCACCACACCTGGCCAGGCGCAGTGGGCCCGGACATCAATGGTCCAAAAGCCGTCCTTCTGCACCAGCAGACCAGCATTCCGTGCATCGTTGATGGCGATCCCCAGCAGCCCCACATTGAAGCCGCTCATGGCGGCTAAAAGGCTGCTGGCACGGCGTTGGACCTTTCCATTCAGGATGGATTCGGACAGCGCATGAGCCTCGCTGAAGGTAAAGGGCGGAAGAACGTACTGTTCCAGGAATCCGTCTTCCCAGAGTTGGTAGAGGTCCGGAGGAAGGGGCCGGCGGCTGTCGGCAGTTGCAACCAAGGTTGCCCCGAAACCGGGTATCAGTTGCAGCAGGACGGCCAAGGAGGCTGGGTCTACGTAGTGGATGTCGTCCACCAACAGAACCAGCGGCGGCCTTGCCGTGTGAGCCCGGCGCTTGTTCCGGCGTCGGCCCATCTGTGGTGTGTACAAATATTCAGCGGCACCCAGGGTGCTGGTCAGGGCCCGGAGGACGTGAAGCCCCGGCGGCAGTGTGTCTTCACCGCCGGGTTCAGCTGCCGCGCCCAAGGCGCCGTAACTGGTGGTCTTCAGCTCTGGTTTTCCTGCGAAACTTCTGACATCCATGCTTTCGGAGAGGCCCTCTTTGACCGAGAGCAACAGGTGGGTCTTTCCGGATCCTCGGTCCCCTACCACCACGATGCCACTGGTGGAGGGCGACGGTACTGCGGAAAGGATGATGTCCAGGAGCCTCGTCCGGTCCGGGAAGGGTGATGGCCTCAGCCCGACTGTGACGGTGTCTTCGTCCAGCCAGGGATCCGGCAGCATGCGCACTCCAATAGCAGCAGTCCCATGGTCCGGGAGGGGTGATTTCCGCGAAGTGCGGGCTACCTGGCCTAGAAGCCGGCGGCGGCTGGGGGGAGAGTCTCGGTCTCAGAAGACTCTGTCGCCGCCGGCTTCGTCCAGGGCCGGAACACCTTTCGGTGTCCGGTGCATCGGCTCAAAGAGACCACCGATGCGGATGATGCGACTTTCGGAATCCCGGTGATGCTTGGGGCTGAACCGTTCTTCCAAGATCAATACTGCCGGGGTGGCGAACGGGGTACACCAGTAGTTGGTACTCGATTAGTCCGGGGCTTTTTCCGGGCCTCTACCTTGTTGTACTCAGTCCCTCAGAGGCGCACTACTTGGTTTGGGCGCAACACTCCCACGGGTTACTCCAGTGATTGGCCAAAACCCGTGCGGTGGCGGGGCCAAGTGGCGTGGTGGGTGGTTAGTGAGTACTCGAGGAACACTGCCGTCAATGACGGACAGCAGCCCCGAGATCTTCGCGACGGCGGATGCCCAACTTGGCGTAACTGCGGTAGAGGTGGCCCTCTACCGTGCGTACGGACACCATGAGTTTCTCCGCGATCTGGCGGTCGGTGAGCCCTGAGACTGCCAACGCCACGATGTCCTGCTCACGACGGGTCAACGGCACCGAGCGATCCGCTTCGGTGCTGGGGTCATGGACCAGGGCATCACCAAGGCTGGCTTCGCTGACATCGCGCAGCACCGCTGCCTGCCGGGCCTCCGGTCGCTTTCCTTCGGCGTCGAAGGACAACGCCGCTTTATCGAACGCCACGGCGGCTGGTCCGGGCATGCCGGCCGCGGCCAGAAGGTTGCCGGCGTTGACAAATCCTTGGCCGTCAGCGCCCAGATGTGCTTCCGCCAGGGAAAGCCATCCGGCGGCCCAGGCACCTGACATGGATGGGGTGATCCCCTTGATGGACTCCATGGCCTGTACGTCGCCGAGCTCGGCACGGAGCACCAGGTTTTGCAGCAGGACACCGGGCTCCTGATGCAGCCGTATGGATTCCGGGAGCTTCCTGAGCTTGTCCAGTCCTGAGCCTTTGGCCACCAACTCCTGGCCGGCCAGGGTAAAAAGTTCCGCAAGTGCCTCCACGTAGGCTCCTCCGGCCGCTGCACCGGCCTGCTGGCCTGCCTGGCCGGCCTGTTCGCCGGCCAGGCGCTCAGCGAGCGCGGTGTCGCCGGACCTCGCCGCGGCGTAGAACGCCAGTGCATTGCCCAGATTCTTCAGCTGTTGGGGGTCCCTGACCCTGAGTGCCTCGACGGCCGGAGTCACCAGCTCCGCGGCCTGCTCCAGCCTGCCTTGACGCAGCAGTGACAACCCTTTGAGGGTTTGGATGTCCCCACCAAAGACGATGAGGCCCATGGCCGATCTCGCTGAGTAACGTTCAAGGGCAGTCCCTGCGGCACCCCAGTCCCCCGCTCCCAGTGCGGCAAGGGTGTAGCGCGCCAGCACAAAGTCGCTGAAGTACAGGAGGTCATCAGCCTGCTCGTCCAGCATCGCCAACGCTTCACGGCCGGCGTCGAGGGCCTCCACGGCGTGGCCCTCTACCGTCAGGAGTTCGCACTGGATGGCCAGGAGGAATACCCGGTTCATGACAAAATCCGGTTGTTCCGGGCTGAGCGCTGCCCCAAACCGCTCCAGGCCTTCACGGACTTCTGCGTAGTGGCCCTCGTGGGCAAGCGCCGCCAACTCCAGTGCCTTGGCATGCCGCCCCACAAGCCCCACCACGGGGTCTGATTCCGGAAGTCCGTTGACGAGGGCTGCCGCCGCGGTCCGGGCATCGGCCACGATGTCCGGCGATGAGTCACCCATGGCCGCCCGCGCGGCGGCCCACAAAAGCCCTGCCCCCAGGGGACCCGACGGATCGGCGTCCAAGTACCCCAGGCCCTCTTCCAACAGCCGCACCGCAGTGCCAAAGTCGCCGTCGTTGTAGCTGACCATGGCCATGACTGCGCGGGCGCGCGGGCGCAACGCCTCGGAGCGGACCTTGCCGGCTGCTGCCAGCGCCAGGGGGTTCTGGAGCAGTTTTGCAGCCAGGAAAGCTGCCTCCAGCAGTTGTTCATCATCGACGTCGGCACCACAGTCCAGCGCCCAGCTCACCAACCGGAGCAGCCCCTCGGCCGTGGGCGGCTCCGCGATCAGGTGTTGGACCATGCGCTGGCGGATCTGGAGGCTGCGGGCAGGCGAAACAAGCTGGCGCAGCGCCTCGCTGTACATGGGGTGCCACATCTTGAGGGGGCTTCCGGGCCCGTTGGTGGACAGCACCAGCCGGCTGTCCATCAGCGCCCGCACGGTTTCCCTGCCAACTTGTGTGTCCAGCACGGCGGCAGGGACGGGTTCGGAGAGAGCGATGACGTACATCGCTTCCCTCTCAGCCTCGCTGCTCCGCAGTACACGGTTCCGCACTACCTCGGCCAAGCCTTCGCCGCTGCCCGAGAGGGCTCGTGTCAGGAACCAGACACCGTTCCGCCGCACCAGGTTTCCGTCCGCCCTTGAGTCGTCCAGGAGGCAGCGAAGGAGTAATGGATTGCCCTCGGACACGGAGTGCAGCACGTCCGCGGCACTGGCCATGACGGTTCCGTCCAGTGTCTTCTCCGCGAGCTCGGTGACGCCCTCATGGTCCAGGGGATGAAGCTCCAGCCGCTCGGCGAGGCCGTCGTACCACAGCTGAAGCAGCGCGGGGGGCAGACCCGGGCGAGGCCTGCCCGTGGCCACGAGCCTGGCCCACCCTGCCGTCACCAATTCGGCCAGGATCTGGGTGCTGCCTTCGTCAAGGTCGTGGGCATCGTCCACAATAAGCAAGAGCCGTGCACCTTGGCCGCCACGGCGTTTCTCGAACTGTGCCCAGAACTCCCGCAGGATCGCCACCGGCGAGGTAGCTTGTTCCACAGGCAAGTCCAGCAAATAGGGCGCCAGGACACCGTAGGGCACAGCAGACAATGCGGGGCTTCCGTGGACCCGCATTACCACCATTTCCCCTGCCAGGCGGCTCGCAATTTCGGCGGCAAGGGCCGTCTTTCCGATGCCGGGGTCCGCTACCAGAAGCACAGCCCCCGCACCTTCCTGGCGCAGGATCTTCATGGCCAGTTCCAGCTCGGCGTCCCGGCCTACAAGGTGCTCAGCCCGCATGGGCGCTCCGCACTTCTACAGTGTTGCCTGCCTCATAGGAGCCCATTGAGCTCGCCTCGAGACGAAACACCCAACTTTGTGAACACCTGGTACAAATGGCCTTCGACAGTTCGCACAGACACCCCAATATCCATCGCGATTTCACGGTTGCTGACACCCTTCCCGGCGAGTTTAGCAATTTGGCGTTCCCGCTCCGTCAATACCGGCGCGTCGCTGCGCGGTTGTATCGGCAACGCGGACACGGAATGCTCCAGCCGTTCAAGCCTCAGCTGCGCCGTGCGGGCAGCGGTTGTCTCACCCGCGTCCCGGGCAAAGTCCAGTGCCATGGCCACGCACCTGGCCTCGACCACCAACAGGTCCAGCGCGGCAGCGGCGTCGGCTGCCTCCAGCAGGGACCGTGAACTCCTGTCCAGTGCACCACGGGCGAGGTTCCCGGAAATCCGGGCCAGCGGCCCCTGGCGGCGCCCGGCAATATCCTCGAGCAGCCGGTACTCTTCGTCGGTGCCTTCAACCGTGGCGCCGAAGAGGCAGATGCCGGCAGTGGTCACCCGCTGTTTCTCGACGTCGTCGCGGACCCGGGCCAGGAGCCGCTGCTTGACGTCCGGATCCCCCATCCATCGCCCAGCCATCTCAGCACAGAAATCAGCCACGGATTCGGAGAAATAGGTTCCCTCGCCACGGCATGTCCTGTACAGGTCCAGATAACGGCCCGCTTCCACGGAATTGCCCACCTGCGCATAGGCAAAAGCGGTGGCAGCGTAGGCTACCTTGTTCATGTTCATGGCCGGGCGGAGTTCCAGCTGGGCAACCGCGGATCTGAGGGGCTCAATGGCACTGGCAGGTTTACCGGCGTAGGCGTAGGCGAGGCCGATACCCAGTTCAGTCAGGGCACCCCTGTACTGAAGCCGCGACGACCGGGACGGTGTGCGACGCATGAGTTCGATGCATTGCCTCCACTGCCCGGACAGCAAGAGGACCAGGAAAGCGTGCTTGGCAAAGGCTTCTTCAAGCTGGGCAGGCCGGTCGGTATCGCCCAGATGCCGTGAAACGGTCCGCGCAAGTTCCTGCGCCTCAAGCTCCCGGCCCAGAATGCAGCGGGCCTCAACCAGGAAGAACGCCGACCTTAACCAGTGCTCCCGGTCCACTTGAGGATCCTTGGCCAGTTCTTCCTCCAATTGATCGATGATGGAGGCGTACTCACCCATGTAGGTGTTGTACTCATAACTGCACAGGTGTAGGCGGTTATAGGCCTTGGCCACTGTCTCAGGCGGGTAGTTGCCGGCCATGGCCCCGAGAGTCTCAAGTCCGTCGGAGATGACCCCCGGCACCATGCCCGCCCGACCATCAATCCACGTCATTGCTTGGCATTTCGCGGCGGTTACTTCCGCGAACTCCACCGGGTCCAGCGCGGCAAGGTGGGACTCGGACACCTCATCCAGAGCCTGGGCGGCGTGCAACGGCAGGTCCAGCATGAGGTACGCCGCAGCTTTCAGCCGCTGCCCCGGGACCCACTCTTCGTCTTTGGGATCCAAGGACAGCGTGCACTGGATGGCAAAGTTGGGATCGTAGTTGTCCAGTGCTGCGCGTCCGGCTGCCAAGGCGTGGGCCGGCGAGGGCATTGGTTCGTCTTCGCAGGAATGCATCCATGCGGCATAGCTCAGGAGATCCTGCGCGGCGAGGCCCTGCAGTTCAGGCTCTTTGGGGCCATGAAGCATCAGCCGCAGTTCGCGTCTGCGGCGGGTGCTCAGCCAGCTGTGGACCACCTCGCCCACATAGGGATCCCTCAGGGATACCCAGTGGTCATCTCCCCGTTCAACGGTGAGCAGCCCGGAGTCTTCCATCTCTACCAGAACTTCGGTGCCAAAGATGCCTGCCAGGTCCACCAGGGTTGCGCGCTGCGCACAGGCGAGGATTTCGACGACGGTCCTGCTGGCCTGTGTTTCGCGCGCCAGTTTGGAGCGGACGAAGTCCTCCACCACCGTGGCGCCCTCCAGTTTGATCCGGTCGCGCAGCGTCCAAACGGAATCGTTGAGTACCAAGTTGCCGGTTTGCCGCTGCTCTTCCAGGAGGGCATGCAGCAACATCGGGTTTCCGCCCACTGCCGCGTGCAGCGAACCAACCAGCGTTGATGATACGTAGTGTCCCAGGACCGATCCCAACACCTGCTTGGTCTGTTCTTCGCTCAGGGTATTGAGATGGACCTCCCCCAGCTCGCCTTCGAGGACCAGGCGGTGGAAGTCGGCTGGCAGGTCGCTGGCTCGCTGCACTGTGGCAACTACCTTGGCGGTTCCGGTGGCCATGAGGTTCAGCAGCACGCCTGTGCTCATGGGGTCCATGCCGCCGGCATTGTCCACAATGAGAACGGTGTCCCGGCCCGCCGCTTCCTGCCTGATCAGGCTTGTCACCGCATGCAGGATGCCGGTGGGAGAACTGACGGCTTCGGATGGCAGGCGGGCCAGCAGGAAACCCAGGCATCCATACGGAGTTTGGCCATTGGCAACAGTGTTCCGCAGTTGAAGGCTGTGGACCTTGGGGCCCAGCGAGGAGACTACGGCGCGGGCGAGGCCGGATTTGCCGATTCCCCGTTGACCAGTGAGGACCACCCCATACGAATCGGGTGAGTCGAGGAATTTTCCCGCCTTGGACAGATCGCGGCTGCGGGCCAGCAGCGACCACGTTTGCCTGTCCGTTGGTCCGCCCACAAGATCGGGAGCCGCAGCCCTTGCTGCGCCTCCCCCGCCCTTGTTTAGCAACTCCGCCGACATTCGCATCCTTCGCTACACATCCGCGACAGTCCCCCACCGCTTACCTGCGTACCATGCACACTACCGCCGGGCGCCGACAGTTTGTAGGCCTTAGGGTCTTTGGGACCGTCAGGCTTTCCTCAGGCTTACCTCAAGATTCGCTCAAGCTTTGGCGGGGTGGTGTTTCTGCTGCGCAGACAACAAGCCCTGGTCCATCAGCAACTGCACGGCGTCGGCGGCCTCGTCCACCAGGAACGGCAGTTCCTTCTTTTCGGCGGTGGCGAAATCCCGGAGGACGTAATCGGCGGTCTCCATCCGGCCCGGAGGCCGCCCCACTCCTACGCGGACGCGCAAATAGTCCTTGGTGGCGAGAGCTTTGGAGATGTCCCGCAGGCCGTTATGCCCGCCCTCGCCTCCGCCCAGTTTTAGCTTGACTGTGTTAAAAGGAATATCGATTTCGTCGTGGACCGCTATGACATGGTCCGCGGCGATGTCGAAAAAGTTGCACAAGCCCGCAACCGGCCCCCCTGACGTGTTCATGTACGTCATGGGCTTGGCCAACACCACACGGGGGCCACCGATACCCAGCCGGCCCTCCACTACCTGGGCCCGGGCCTTATGGACCTTGAACTTTCCGCCCATGCGGGCAGCAAGTTCATCCAGCACCATCTGGCCCACGTTGTGCCGGTTGTTGCTGTACTCACTGCCGGGGTTGCCGAGGCCGACAATCAGCCAAGTGTCACTCATGGTCTCATCCTAGGGAACGTTTCGATGTATCAGCGGGAACTGATGTGCCGGCGGGACTGGTCTTGAACAGGGGAAGGACAAAGGAAAGTGGCCGGGACCCGAAGGTACCCGGCCACTCAACGGCTTGCGCCTCAAGCAGTCACAAGACTACTCAGCGGCCGGTGCTTCTTCTTCAGCCTCGGAAGCGGTCTCCGCGATGCGGACCACCAGGGTGTCGCCTTCGGTGAGGAGGGTGGAACCCTTCGGCAGGACGAGGTCGGAAGCGTGGATGCTCTCGCCGGCCTTGAGGCCTTCGATGCTGACCTCGACGGCGGTGGGAACGTGGGTTGCCTCAGCCTCGAGGGAAACCGTGGTGGCTTCGAGGCTGGCAACAGCACCCGGAGCAACTTCACCGGAAACGTGGATCGCGATGTCGACGGTAACCTTCTCGCCGGCCTTCACGGTCTGCAGGTCAACGTGCTCGATGATCTGCTTTACGGGATCGCGCTGGATGTCCTTGACGAGCGTCAGGTGCTGCTCGCCCTCGACGTCGATCGCCAGAAGGGCGTTGGAAACGCGCACTGCCAGCGTGGTGGCGCGGCCCGGCAGGTTGATGTGGATCGGCTCTGCGCCGTGGCCGTAGATGACAGCCGGGATCTGGCCGGCCATGCGTGCACGGCGGGCGAAACCCTTGCCGAATTCGGTGCGCAGTTCTGCGGTGAGCTTCTGCTCAGACATGTGTACTCCTTGATTACTGTGGCGCCCGGTAAAATCCGGGCTGGTCTATCAGCAAGGGCGGAGGTCTGGAGACCTTCTACGCCCGGCTGAGTGCGGCCGCTGCGCAGCCGTTCCGCCTGTGTCGAAGGAGATGCAGACCCAGTCGATAACGGAGACCCGCAACCCAGGCCCACGCAACGTGGACCGGATGTGCTCTCCCTCGCCAAGGTATCCCCAAGAGTTTAGCAGCGGAAGGCGTCCAACATGAAAACGGGCAACAAAACGGGCCACCCGCATGCCCGGAGGCAGCGGATGGCCCGTTCTGATTCAGGCAGTCTTATGCCTTGCCGTCAAACAGGCTGGTGACCGAACCGTCGTCGAACACTTCACGGATGGCGCGTGCAATCAGCGGTGCGATCGACAACACCGTCAATGACGGGAAGCGCTTCTCGGCAGGGATGGGCAGCGTGTTGGTGACCACGACTTCGCGGGCGCCGGAATCGGCCAGGCGCTGCGCCGCGGGGTCGGAGAAGACTGCGTGGGTGCAGGCGATGATGACGTCCTTGGCACCGGCGTTCTTCAGGACCTGGACAGCACCGGAGATGGTTCCACCGGTGTCGATCATGTCATCGATCAGGACGCAGGTGCGGCCTTCCACCTGGCCAACAACGGTCTTGGAAACAGCCTGGTTGGGAACCGTGAGGTCGCGGCTCTTGTGCACGAACGCCAGCGGGGCGCCGCCCAGTCGTTCGGCCCACTGCTCGGCAACGCGGACGCGGCCAGTGTCGGGGGAAACAACGGTGATGTTGTCAGCCTCAACCTTGGTGCGGATGTAGTCAGCCAACAGCGGGATGGCCATGAGGTGGTCAACGGGGCCGTCGAAGAAGCCCTGGATCTGCGAGGTGTGCAGGTCCACGGACATGATGCGGTCCGCGCCGGCAGTCTTGTACAGGTCGGCAACCAGGCGGGCCGAGATGGGCTCGCGGCCGCGGCCCTTCTTGTCCTGGCGGGAGTAGGGGTAGAACGGCGAAACAACCGTGATCCTCTTGGCAGAGGCGCGCTTCAGGGAGTCGATCATGATCAACTGCTCCATCAGCCAGTTGTTCAGCGGTGCCGGGTGGGCCTGGATGACGAAGGCATCGGTGCCTCGCACGCTCTCGGCCGAACGGACGTAGATTTCCCCATTGGCGAAGTCGTAGGCGTCGATGGGCAGGAGCTCAGTCTCCAGCTCCTTCGCGATTTCCTGCGCCAGCTCCGGATGTGCCCTTCCGGCGGCGAGAATTAATTTCTTCTCTCCGTGTGCGGTAATTTCGCTCATGCCTATTTGCCTTCTTCTATGGTTGCCGGGGATTGTGAGGATGTGGAGGCGGACGCCGGTTCCTGGGCGGCTTCAGCCAAAGCAGCGGAAGAGGTCCCCGGACGGTTGGCAATGACCCAACCTTCGGCGTTCCGCTGCGCGGCCAGGCTGAGGGCGAGGGCGCCTGCGGGAACATCCTTGCGGATGACGGCCCCGGCGCCACTGTAGGCACCGTCGCCTACCGTCACGGGAGCAACGAAGACCGTGTTGGAACCGGTGCGGACGCCCGAGCCGATGACCGTACGGTGCTTCTTCTCGCCGTCGTAGTTGGCCGTGATGTTGCCGCAGCCGATGTTGGTGTCCTCACCGATTTCCGCGTCGCCGGCGTAGCCCAGGTGGGACAGCTTCGAACCGCGGCCGATGGTCACGTTCTTGGTTTCGTAGAACGCGCCGATCTTGCCGGTCTCCCCCAGCACCGTGCCCGGGCGGAGGTACGTGAACGGTCCTACGCTCGCCTTGGCGCCAATGGTTGAACCGGAACCATGCGTGCGGATCACCTTCGCGCCCTCGCCCACGTTGACATCGGTCAAGGTGGTGTCAGGACCCACGACGGCGTCGCGGGCCACTGTGGTGGAACCGTGCAGTTGGGTGTTGGGCAGCAGACGGACGTCTTCGTCGAGGGTCACCGTCGAATCGATCCAGGTGGTGGCCGGGTCAACCACGGTCACGCCGGCACGCATCCAGGATTCGATGATGCGGCGGTTGTGCTCGGCGCCCAGCGCCGAAAGCTGGATGCGGTCGTTGGCGCCTTCAACCTGCCAGCGGTCTTCGGTCACGACGGCGGCAACCCGGCCACCGGCGTCGCGCGCCAATCCCAGGACGTCAGTGAGGTACATCTCGCCTTGCGCGTTGTCCGTGGTCACCTTCGCCAGCGCGGTGCGCAGCACGGCGGCATCGAAGGCGTAGATACCGGAGTTGACCTCGCGGATGCTGCGCTCGGACTCGCTCGCATCTTTGTGTTCACGGATGCCGGTGACAGTTCCGTCTTCGGCGCGGAGGATCCGGCCATAGCCCGTGGCATCGTCCAGGACCGCGGTGAGTACCGTGACAGCGTTGCCCTCGGCCTCGTGGGTGGTAACGAGTTCGCCAAGCAGTTCGCCCGTCAGGAGCGGAACATCGCCGTACGTCACTACGACGGTGCCGGTAAGTTCGGCTTCGGCGTCGAGGGCCTTGAGGGCCACCTCCACTGCGCGACCGGTACCGGGGACATCGTCCTGGTCAACAATCAATGCTTCGGGATCCAGCCCGGTGACGTGCTCGGCCACGCGGTCGCGCTCGTGCCGGACAACAAGCGCCAGCTTCAGCGGAGTGATGGAACGGGCTGCCAGGAGAGCGTGGCCCACCATGGAGCGTCCGCCAATTTCGTGGAGAATCTTGGGGGTCCGGGACTTCATGCGCGTTCCAGCGCCTGCGGCCAAAACTATGACCGCTGCGGGACCGGTGGATTCGGGGCTCACGTACTGGCTCTCCTTGCTCGGTATGTCCCGGGTAACCCGGCTTCGGAATGCTGCCATCCCAATGGACCCAGGCACCGTTCGAGCCGTTCCAGGTACAGAGAGGAGCGCATTTTCCGACCGTTCCGCCCATAGGATTCGAACCTATACTCCACGGCTCCAAAGGCCGGGGTGCTGCCATTACACCAGAGCGGACCGTGCATGATTCACACCATCAAGCAGCAGGGCTTGACGGTTTCCCGGGCTACCGGGATGCACACACAAGAATCTAGTTTGCCATGACCATTGCATGCTTCGCGACTTGACCGCCCGGCACCCCGGCCACGGCGCACTTCGCGATGCCTCCCGCGCCCCTTTCCGACCCGCCATGCCGGGCCTGTAACCGGCCGGTAAGGCATGATGGTCACGTGAGCAAGCGCACTGAACTCCCCCGGCCCGAGGACACCGTTGCACCCTTGGACCAGGTTTCCACCGGCCCTGGAGTCCGCATCAGGATGACCGGCCAGCAGCGCAAATCCCAGCTCATCGGCATTGGCCGCGCACTCTTCGCTGCCCGCGGCCTGGACGGCACCACCATTGAGGAAATCGCTGCCAGCGCGGGAGTTTCCAAGCCCGTCATCTACGAGCACTTCGGCTCCAAGGAAGGCCTGTACCGGCAGGTTGTGGAGACCGAATTCCGGATCCTGCTGGACTCCATTACCGAAGCCCTCAGTACCGAAGCCAAACCCCGGGTACTGGTGGAACGCGCAGCCCTGGCCCTCCTTGGCTACATCGAAGACCGCACCGACGGATTCCGGATCCTCATGCGTGACGCCCCGCCATCGCAGCCCGAAGGCGCCTTTTCCACACTGCTCTCCCACGTCACTGCCCGGGTGGAGCACCTGCTGTCCGACGAATTCGCCCGCCGCGGGTTCAGCGCCGCAGACGGTGCCATGTATGCGCAGATGCTGGTAGGGATGGTGGCAATGACCGGCCAGTGGTGGCTCGACAGCCGCACACCGGACAAGCGCGCCGTCGCCGCCCACCTGGTGAACCTGGCATGGAACGGCCTCACCGGGTTGCAAAAGGAGCCCGGACTGCGTTCCGAGGCTTAGGTCCCTGCCTTGGTCACCCCCACAGCGCCGTCGCCCTCAAGGCACGCTCTCTCACATCCCACGCCCTTAAACCCAACCCTCTCTCACATCCCACGTCCTTAAACCCAACCCTCTCTCACCCCCCATGTGGCCCGGGTTGGGCTGCGGAGGCGAGGCACGTGGTTTCTACGCGGATATGACGCGGCCAACGGTGAAACGACGGTCAAGTAGTGGACCCCACGGCCCCATTGGCTCATAGGCTCCGAAGGGACGTGAGAGAGCATCGACCCCAAACCCGAGGGACGTGAGAGAGCATCGACCCCAAACCCGAGGGACGTGAGAGAGCGTCGGTAATCCGCGGTCAGCGGGACAGCGGCAGGCATCCGGAAGCATGCGTCAAGGCGAAGGACCGGCCGGCACACACACGAGGTTGCGGCGGCCCCACCATCTACTCGCCGAGGATTTCAGCGGCCTCCAACCACTCCAGCTCCAGCCCTTCCTTTTCCTCGAGCAACTCCTGCAGCTTGGCGTTGAGTTCCCCCAAGGCATCGAAGTCGCCGGATTCGGACTTCGCTGCCATTTGGGTGTGGAGCTTCTCTTCCTGCTGCGAGATCTTGCCGAGTTGGCGGTCGATCCTGTTGAGGTCCTTGCGGGCCTCCCGCTTTTCGGCTTCGCTGGCACCGGACGGAGCAGCAGCGGAAGCAGAGGACCCGCTGCCAGAGGTCGGCGCGCCGGAGCCCCCACCAACAGCGCCGGATGCAAGGGCGGCTTCACGCAGCTCGAGGTACTGGTCGACGCCGCCCGGCAGGCCACGGAGTTTTCCGTCGCCGAGCAACGCCATCTGGTTGTCGGTAACGCGTTCCAGCAGGTAACGGTCGTGGCTGACAACCACCAGGGTCCCGGGCCAGCCGTCCAGGACGTCTTCGACGGCGGCCAGGGTGTCGGTGTCGAGGTCGTTGGTGGGTTCGTCGAGCATGAGGACGTTGGGCTCCCCTACCAGGAGGCGCAGGAGTTGGAGCCTGCGGCGCTCACCACCTGAGAGATCGCTGACGGGTGTCCACTGCTTTTCCTTGGTGAACCCGAGCTGTTCCACGAGCTGGCCTGCGGTGAATTCCTTGCCGCCCACGCTGAAGGACCGCTTTTCGCGTTCGATGACTTCAATGACGCGCAGGTCGGAGACGTCGTCGAGTTCTTTGACGTCCTGGGTGAGCACGGCGGTGACCACGGTCTTGCCGCGCTTGACTTTGCCGGAGGTCGGCTGGATTTCGCCGTTGAGCAGTTTCAGCAGGGTGGACTTTCCGGCACCGTTGACACCCACCAGGCCAAGGCGTTCGCCCGGTGCGAGCCGCAGCGTGATGTTGTCAAAGAGCTTCTGCCCGCTCTCGCCGCCCAAGAAGTCCAGGGTGATGTTCTCGAGGTCCAGCACGTCTTTGCCGAGTCGTGCGGTGGCCATCTTGCTGAGCGCCACCGAGTCGCGGGGATCGGGCACGTCGGCAATGAGGTCGTTGGCGGCTTCGATGCGGAACTTCGGCTTGGCGGTCCGGGCGGGGGCGCCGCGCCTCAACCACGCGAGTTCCTTTTTGACGAGCTGCTGGCGTTTACCTTCGACGACGGACGCCATGCGGTCACGCTCGGCGCGGGCCAAAACGTACGCGGCGTATCCGCCGTCGAACATGTCCACCATGGCGTCGTGGACTTCCCAGGTGTAATTGCAGACCTCGTCGAGGAACCAGCGATCGTGGGTGACCACCAGGAACGCGCCTTGGTTGGCGCGCCAGCGAGTCTTCAGGTGCCGGGCCAGCCAGGCGACGCCTTCGACGTCGAGGTGGTTGGTGGGTTCGTCCAGCATGATGACGTCGTGGTCTTCGATGAGGAGCTTGGCCAGCGCAACGCGGCGCTTTTGGCCACCGGAAAGGGCGTGGACGTTGGCGTGCCAGTCGACGTCGCCCACCAGTCCGCCCATGACTTCCCGGATCTTGGCGTTGGCGGCCCATTCATGGTCCGCGCGGTCGCCGACGATCGCAGCGCCCACTGTCAGGTCGCCGTCGAGCACGTCGCCTTGGTCCAGGTAGCCCACGTTGACATCGCCCCGTTTGGTGACCCGTCCGGAGTCCGGCGTCGAGCGCAGGGCGAGCAGGCGCATGAGGGTCGATTTGCCGTCGCCGTTACGGCCCACCATGCCGATGCGGTCGCCATCCTCCAAACCGAGGGTGACGCCGTCGAGGACAGTGCGGGTCGCGAACGAAACGGTGAGGTTTTCGCCGCCAAGCAGATGGGCCAATGGGTACTACTTTCTACTGCTGGAATGCGGAGGTACTAAAGGAGGGTATCGGAGATGATCCGGGCGCCGGGCACCGGGCCGTGGACCGCCAAGGCAGTGTGGCCGCGGTGGGTCAACTCTTCGGCGAGGACACTGGCTGAAACGGAGTCGCGGGCAAGCAGGGCGATAGTGGGGCCGGAGCCAGAGACCATTCCTGCCAGGGCACCGCGTGCTTCGCCCAGTCCGATGGTGTCGCGAAGTTGTGGCGCCAACGTGATGGAAGCCCTCTGAAGGTCGTTGATCAACACCCGGCTGAGGGTCTCAGGGTCTCCATGACGGAGCGCTTGGAGGATGGTGGGGTCCACGGCCACTGGTTCCGGAATGTCCACGCCCTCGGAATCCCGCAGTCCGTCAAGGGTCCGGAAGACGTCAGGTGTCGAGAGCCCGTAATCTGCAAAGACCAGCACCCAGTCCATCTGGGCTTTGGCCAGGGCCGGGGAGAGTTTGTCGCCCACGCCCAGCCCGACGGCGGTGCCCCCCAGGAGCGAGAACGGCACGTCTGCCCCCAACTCTGCCGCCAGATGCGCGAGTTCCTCGCGGGACAGTCCGCTGTTCCACAGGGCATCGCAGGCCAGCAGGGTCGCCGCAGCATCCGCTGAACCGCCGCCCATGCCACCGGCCACCGGCACGCGCTTGGTGATTTCAAGGTGCACACCGGTGGGCTTCTCGGACATTTCGGCCATGATGGCCGCGGCCTTGTAGGCGAGGTTCCGCTCATCCAGCGGAATGTCCACACCGTCGAGGTCAAGCGTGCTGTCGGGGCTGATGCTGACAGTGATTCCCTGTGCCTCGGTGCTGGTTGCCGCCACTTCCTCATAGAGGGAAACGGCAAGGTAGACACTGGCCACCGAATGGTAGCCATCAGGCCGCAGCGGTCCGACGCTCAGGGAGACGTTGACCTTCCCGGGCGCTTTGACGCGGACTGTCCGGGCATGGAAGCGGTCCCCCGCGAACGGGAGGCTGCTGGGTTTGCGGGTGCCCGGGTTCATGCGTCCACGGGGTGGCGGGCTTCGGCGATCTTGACATAGGCGGAGATATCCAGGACTTCGCCGCGCGCGGTGGGGTCCACGCCGGCCGCAACCAGGCATCGTTCTGCCTCAGCGGCGCTCCCGGCCCAGCCGGCCAGCGCCGCCCGAAGGGTTTTCCGGCGTTGGGCAAATGCAGCATCGATAACGGCGAAGACCTGCTCGCGGGTGGCATGGGTCCGGGGCGGATCGTGGCGTGTGAAAGCCACGAGTCCCGAATGGATCTTGGGCGCAGGCCAGAACACGTTCATGCCGATGACACCGGCTTTGCGCATGTGCCCGTACCAAGCGGCCTTCACGGAGGGAACACCGTAGATCTTGGACCCGGGAGTCGCAGCAAGCCTGTCAGCTACCTCGTCCTGCACCATGACCAGGCCGTGCTGCAGGCTCGGGAAGTGCTGCAGGAGGTGAAGCACCACGGGGACCGCAACGTTGTACGGCAGGTTTGCCACCAGTGCCGTGGGAGGCACGGGCAGTTCGGTGACCTTCATGGCGTCGGAGAGCACCAGGTGGAAGTTGTCTTCTGCTCCGGGCCGCCAGGCACGCACAGTCGCCGGCAGTTTCTCCGCCAACACGGGGTCGATCTCCACCGCCACAACAGTCTTGGCTGCGTCCAGCAAGCCGAGGGTCAGCGAGCCAAGTCCAGGGCCGACTTCCAGCACGGTTTCATCGGAGTCGATGTTGGCGGCCGCCACAATCCTGCGGATGGTGTTGCCGTCAATCACAAAGTTCTGCCCAAGGGTCTTCGTAGGGCGTACACCGATTTCCTCGGCAAGCCGTCGGATGTCTGTGGCGCCCAGCAAAGGCGCGACGGCGGCGGGTTCGGAATTCGGTTCAGTCACCTAGGTATCGTATCGCCTGTGGAGGGTCAGGCTGCGTGCGCGCAGCCCCAGTCGCGGAGGCCGTTCTTGGCGTAGAGGCGGTTGGCGATATCAATCTGCTGTGCCTTGGTGGCCAGGCTGGCGTTGGGAGCGTAGGCTCCGCCACCATTGGCCAGCCACGTCGGGCTGGAGAACTGGAGGCCGCCGTAGTAGCCGTTGCCGGTGTTGATGGACCAGTTTCCACCGGACTCACACTGGGCAATCCTGTCCCACATAGCTTCGTTCGGTGCGCCCGTGGGGCCGCTGGAGGTTGCGGCTGCCTTGGCCGGAGCAGCTACCGGGCGGGCTTTGGTGCCCACGCTGACCTTTTCGGTCACCGGCTTGGTGGTGACATTGCTTGAGACGAGGGCTCGTGACGCTTCACGCCCGTCAACCAGGACCAGCTTGAACGTCTTGACCAGCGAACCGGCCACACCTTCCTGGGTAACCTTCTCTTCGCCCTTGAACAGCTCAGCAGTTTCGGTCTTCACGCTTTCGAAGGGCACTTCCTCCGTGGCTTCTGCGGTCTTGCTGGTGTCCACGCGGGAGACCTTGATCACCATGTCCTGAACGATGGGCGCGTTGCCAGGCTGTGAGATGCGGTCGTTGGCGCCGACGGTGACGCCGGTGTCCTTCAGCACGGTGGCGACGTCGGCCGCCGTCGTGGTGGTGGTGGTGTCCTTGCCGTCGGCAACAACACTGATGGTCTTGGGAGTTGAGATGGAGACGAAGGAACCGGTGACTTCCAGCGATGCTTCCTTCGGCTGGGAGATTTCGGAGGAGCTTGCCACTCCAAGTTCGCTGACCAGTGCGGCGACATCGGGGGCGTTCGTGTTCACGGTCTTGCGCGCGCCGTCCAATTCAATGGACACCGCCTTCGCGAGGTTGATGTTGACCACGGAGCCGTTATCCACACGGGCGTCGAGGGCGGGAGAGACCCTGTCAGCGTCCTTCAGCTCAACCTTGGCCGCCTTGACCACCTGGTCAACTGTGCCGCCGAAGGTCTGGATGGAACTTACCTTGCCGTCCACGTTGAGGGTGACAGTCTTGTTGTTGCCCACAAACGCGACAACTCCGACCACCAGCGCTGCAACAACCAGCAACTGGGCACCGACTTTGAGGAAGCTGAACTTGCCATCCGTTGTGAAGAACTTGATCACGATTGCCCATAACTCTCAGACCATCCGGGCACGGGGAAAAGCACAGAAATAATGCCAGCGGCAAAACGGAGGGGCCAGGCACAAAGCCTGGTCCCACACTTGCTGCCGGCATCTGCGCCGCCAATTACATTCAACTGATGAAGGCCGGATTCAACCGGCCCAGCTGTCCGAAGGCCTTCCCCGACCCCGGCTACTTGTTTAACACAGTAACCGATCTGTTATAAACCAACCAAGACTTCTGCATACCGGGTATTCATTTCGGGCACGGGGAAGGCGCCTCGAAGGAGCGCCTCAGGCCCATGAGCCGTAGGCCTGGAGCGTGTTTTCCGCCAAACGCGAACAGAGCTCGGAGAGGTCATCACCGGTCACTTCCGCCATGGACCGGACGGTGTAAGGAACCATGTAGCTCGCGTTAGGCCGGCCACGGTACGGGTGGGGCGTCAAGAACGGCGAATCGGTTTCCACCAGGATCCGCTGTGGTTCGGCGATGGCCAGCGCTGCGCGCAGGTTCCCGGCATTCTTGAACGTCATGGTGCCCGCAAACGACATGTACCACCCATTCTGGTTGCAGATCCGGGCCAGTTCTTCGTCTCCGGAGAAACAGTGGAACACCACCCGCTCCGGGGCACCTTCCTCCATCAACACCTTCACCACGTCGTCGTGGGCGTCGCGGTCGTGGATCTGCAAAGTCAGCCCCAACCGTTTGGCGATGTCGATGTGGCGCCGGAACGAGTACCGCTGGGCCACCAGCCCTTCCCCGTGGGTCCGGAAGAAATCCAATCCCGTTTCACCGATGGCGCGGATCCGCGGGTGGGCTGCCAGCTCTTCGATCTCTGCGAGCGCCGACTCCAGTTCACCGCGCCCGGCGTAAACCGGGGCGTCGTTGGGGTGGATTGCTACGGCACCGAGCAGGCGCGGATCCGCGTCCACTGCCTGCACTGTGAAGCGGGACGACTCCAAATCGCAACCCACCTGCACAGCGCCTTGCACACCTACGGCCTCAGCCGAGTCCATCGCGTCGCGGACCGGGACCTCGATCAGTCCGTGCCGGAAATCCAGGTGCGTGTGGTTGTCCATGACCGGAACGGGGAGGGGTTCAGGTGCCGGCGGGTATTCCTTGCGGGAATCCGTATCCTCGGATGACGCACGGTACGCAACAGGGGCGAGCGAATTACACATGCTCCCACCTTAATCGGACCATGGTCCCCCTGAGGCAGCGGCCGGGTGGGCAGAGGTAAATTCCACTCGGCACATAAATTCCTGAGCACTATGTCAGCGGCGGCCAATGTCTGGGTAGTCTGGAACGGACAGACGGTCAAGAACAGCAACACGTCATCAAGATTGCTGGTGCAGTGGCCACGGCTGAAGGGCAATCCATGGAGTCCAAGCGACAAGTATCCGTTGAACCTACCCCGTTCCAGGGCGAGGCTTACAGTACCCTGCCGCGGGAAGGTGCAGCACTCAATGGACACAGGCCGCAGGTCATGGATGCGGAACGCTTCCACGATGCCAGCGAACGCATCCTGGGATCCATCAACAAGGTCATTGATGGCAAGGCCGACGCCGCGAAACTCGCGTTGACGGTTCTGCTGGCCCAAGGCCACCTCCTGCTGGAAGATGTTCCCGGCGTCGGCAAGACCCTGCTGGCCAAGACACTGGCGCGGACCGTGGACTGTACCGTCTCCCGCATCCAGTTCACGCCGGACCTCCTTCCGTCAGATGTCACCGGTGTCTCCATTTACAACCAGTCGTCCCGGCAATTTGAGTTCCGGCCCGGCGCAGTGTTCGCGAACATTGTGATCGGCGACGAAATCAACCGGGCTTCGGCCAAGACCCAGTCCGCGCTTCTTGAGTGCATGGAAGAGCATCAAGTCACCGTTGACGGACATTCCTATCAACTGGGCCTGCCCTTCATGGTGGTCGCCACCCAGAACCCCATTGAGATGGAGGGCACGTACCCGCTGCCCGAAGCCCAGCGGGACCGTTTCATGGCCAGGATTTCCATGGGCTATCCCGACAAGGAAGCCGAGATCGAAATGCTGGAGACGCACCAGGCTTCCTCTCCCCTGGCCAAAGTGACCCCCGTGGTCACTGCCGCCGACGTCGCGGCCATGATCGCTGCCGTCCAGCAGGTGTATGTGTCCACGGCCATCAAGGAGTACACCGTGGCTATCGGGCGGGCTACCCGCGACAGTGCCCGTCTGCGCCTTGGTGCCAGCCCGCGGTCCTTGTTGCAGCTGTTGCGTGCAGCCAAGGCAACCGCCGCGTTGGACGGCCGGGACTTTGTTCTCCCGGACGACGTAGTGGACGTTACCGAATCGGTGCTCGCCCACCGGATCATCCTGGACCGCAAAGCGGCAAGCTCAGGTGATACGCCGCAAAGCATCCTTCGGGGCATCCTGGCCGCCCTGCCGGTTGCCCAGGAACCGCCCAACGCGTGGCGCAGGGACAGGCACACCGCCTAGGAGGCAGGAATGGCGCTCGTGGATCGGCTCCCCAAGCATTTATTTACCAACCGCGGCTGGGGATTGATGGCGGCCGGTGCCGTCTCACTGGGGTGTGCCTGGGTCATGGGCAGGCGGGATCTCCTGACGCTCGCGGTCTTGTTGCTTCTCCTGCCGTTGGTGGCCCTCGCCGGGGTGCGGGTTCTGAAGCCCAAATTCCAGGTGTACCGGGAGTTCAACCCCTCCACTGTGGAAACTGCCAGCACCACCACCGTTCGTTTGGCGGTAGCACGGTCCTCGTATTCCACAGGGCACGTGATCATGGAGGAGCAGCTGCCTCCCCGCTTCGGCGAGCCGCCGGCGTTCCGTTTTCCGGCCCGCTCAGCATCCGGAGGCACCAGCCGCTACGAATACCATCTCCGCTCCGGCAAACGCGGACAGTTCCGCATCGGCCCGGTGACGGCAGAGTTCAGTGACCCCTTCGGTTTGTCGCTGCGGCGGCATGCGATCGACGACGGCGACATCCTCACCGTGACGCCGGCCGCCGTCGAACTTCCCGTCACCGGACTTGCCGGCGCGCGCGGCAACGATGGCGTGACCGCCACGCGCATCAGGGCCAACCCCAGCGACGACGACATCATGACCCGTGAGTACCGGCACGGCGATCCCATGCGCCGCGTGCATTGGGCGGCTACGGCACGCCACGGGCAACTGATGGTCCGTCAGGAGGAATCGGTCACTACCCCGGAAGCCACCCTCATCCTGGACCAGCGCTTCACGGCTTTTGCCGCAGGAACAGGTTCCATGTTTGGAGCCCATGACGAGGACTCGGACCTGGTCACCAGCCCCGGTTTTGAATGGGTGGTGACGGCAGCGATGTCCGTTGCGGCCCATCTGGCGGAGTGGAATTACTCGTTGCGGGTGCTGGATGTTTTCGGGAGCCCGGCATTCATCCGTTCGCGCTCGGCACCGGAACCGGATACCGAAGAGTTCTCGGGCATCGGAGGCTTGCAGGCCATCGCTGAAGGATTGGCCGCCATCGAACTCAGCGGTCCCAGGCATGTCCGGGCGGAGCACCACAGGGCAGACGCTGCTACGGGCCCAGCCACCGCTGATTCCGCCGATGCTGCCTTCGATGACCGGCTCATGGATAAGCTCGCCGCCCACCGTCTTCGCGGCCCTCTTCTAGCGCTCCTCGGCACGCTGACTCCCGCTGAGGCCAGGTCCCTGGCACCCGCGGCAGCCTACGGAGCCAATGCTTTCGCGCTGATGGTCACTGACGCCGCCCGGAACAATGATGACGTATTGGAGATCCTGCGCCTGGCCGGTTGGCGCGTGGCTGTGGTGACCTCCAGGACCCAACTGGCGGCCGCTTGGTCCTCCTTTGATGAAGGGGGAATCGTGGCCGCGGCAGGGTCGGCCATGGACGTCCGTCGTGGAGCGGCGGTTCCCCGATGACAGCGACGTCCCACCTCGGCACTCCCGCACCGGTCCAACTCGGCGGAACGTCCGGTCCGAAGCCGTCCGGGTCCCCGCGGCCGCAAACCCCGGGGCCAGGGCCTTACCCCTGGGTCATGGCGGTGTCGATCGTTGTTGCCGTTCTGGGCGCTGCCTTGTCCTTGAACGGCGTCCTCAGGGGCTGGGCCTGGTTCATGCCCTTGATCACCACGGTGCTGGTTGTCGCGCTGACCTTGGCTCTTCTTCGGACACTCCGGGCCAAGCCACTGTTGGCCACCCTTGGTTCCTTTGCCTCGCTCGCGGGGATTCTCAGCTTTACGTTCTTCCGGCAGGAAAGCCTGGCGGGTTTCATCCCCACGGCCGGGACGTTCACCGCCGTCGGACGCCTCATCAAACGTGCTGCCGAGACGGTGGTCTCCGAAAGCGCTCCTGTGGCGCCCAACGCCGGGATCGTCTTCGTCATGTGCGCCTGCCTGGGGCTCCTGGTGATTTTGATCGACGCGTTGGCAGTCCCCTTGGCGATGCCGGCGGCCAGCGGCATTGGGCTCCTCGCGGTCATGGTGGTTCCAGCCACCATCAAACCCCAGAGCGTGGGAGTTGCAGGCTTCCTCGGCGCTGCTGTGGGATATCTGCTGATTCTCGGGTGCAGCCACTGGTTCGCCCCTGACGCCAGGCTCCAGTCCGGTTCGGGGCGGGGCGCCGGCCAGTTCAGGCGTTCACTGGTGGCGGGCGGCCTGGCGCTGGCCCTGGCCATGGTGGTTCCGCTGGCCATCCCGGGGTTCGAGACAGGGACCTTCCCCCAGGGATCCCGGCTGAGTCCGTGGGGAACTTCCAACGGGCTCAATCCCATGATCACCCTGGGCAACAGCCTCCGGAGCCCCACGGGGTCGGGCCGCATTACCTACGCCACGAGTGCCAGCGGGCCGCTCTACCTGAGGTCCGTCACCATTGACCACTTCGACGGCGAAACCTGGGCCCCGGACGACCGTGCGGCCCAGCGGCGCGCGGGCGCCGACAGACTGGAAACGGGCTACTCCGTCCAGGCAGAAGTGGTCAACACCGTGACGTCCGTGAATGCCGGCCTCTTCACCAGCCCCTACCTTCCTGCCCCGTTTGCCCCTGCCTCAGTGAACGGCCTCAACGGGCGCTGGACCTGGGACCCGGCCACACTAAGCATCATGAGCACCGAGACCACCACGCGTGCGCAACGGTACGTGGTATTTTCCGGTGCACCCAAGGTCACGGCAGAATCCCTGTCCCAGGCCACAGCGGCTCCCCAAGGCATCTCAGAGGATTTCCTCCGGATTCCGGGCAACCTTCCTGACATCGTGAGGCAAACGGCGGATTCCGTTACGGCGTCCGCCGGGAGCAACTACGGCAAGGCCTTGGCTATCCAGAAGTACCTGCGCTCCGGTGAATTTACGTACTCCCTGCAGGCGCCGGTGCAGAACGGCTATGACGGCAACGGGCTTTCTGTCCTGGCCGATTTCCTGGCCGTCAAGAGCGGCTACTGCGTTCATTTCTCCTCGGCGATGGCCGTCATGGCCCGGGCTGAAGGTATTCCGAGCCGCATCGCCGTGGGCTACGCACCAGGCCGGCTCACGGGCGAGTCCGTGGCGTTGGTCGGCCAAGGATCCTTCCCTGAGTACGAGGTAGACGCCCGGGATGCGCACGCGTGGCCAGAGTTGTACTTCGAAGGACTCGGTTGGGTCCCGTTTGAGCCGACGCCGTCCCGTGGCGTCCCTCCCGATTACGCGACGGAAACCTCTGTTCCCAGCAACCTCAGCACCAATGCGGACGAGAAAGAAGTCCTGACAACACCGGCCCCGGCCACGCCCGCCCCGGTTCCGCTTCCTGGCGTGGAAACCCCGGCGACCGGTTCCCCCAGTGCGAACCCGCTGCCGGTCATCGGCGGGGCCGCAGCAGCCGTGGCGTTGTTGCTTGCCTTCCTGTGGTCTCCGCGGCTGAGCAGGACCATCCTGCGGCGGCGGCGCCTGAACCAAAAACCCCCGGATGAGGCCGACGCCTTGCAGCCCGGCTACAAGGATCCGGCCCCGGAGCTGGCGTGGGCGGAACTGCAGGACCTGGCGACGGACTACGGTTTACCCTCCACGCCCAGCGAAACGCCGAGGCACTTCTCCACCAGGCTTCGCTCCAGTGCCGCCCTCGGAGACGCGGGTGGAATGGACGACGCCGCGCACGTGGCGGTTGCCTCGCTCACCTCGGACTTCGAACGGCAGCGTTATGGCCGCCAGACGGGACCAGCGGCGACACCAGCTGCGGCGACGCGGATCGCCGTCGTGCGTGAAACGTTGCGGAACAATGCCCGCTGGTTGGTGCGCTTCCGCGCGGACTGGCTGCCGCCGTCGATGATGCGCCGGTGGGTCCACGCGCTCGGGGCGCCGTTCCGGTCCGTGGGGTCGCTCGCTACGGTGGTTGGGCGCGGGTTCGCGCGGTGGTGGCGGACGCTCCGCGGTGTGCTTCCACAACGGCGCTAGCTTGAAAGCAAAGGGCCCGGCTCCTGGAACTTGTGGTTCCAGGAGCCGGGCCCTTGCGTGTCACAGCCGTTCTTGTTGCGAGAGCGGCGGACGGGGCTCTTTGGTGGAAAGAGCAGCCTAGTCGGCGTACGGGTCCGCGATACCTACGTACTGGGTGTAGAGGTACTCTTCGATGCCTTCGGAGCCGCCTTCGCGGCCCAGGCCGGACTGCTTGACGCCACCGAACGGTGCGGCGGCGTTGGAGATGACACCGGCGTTGAGGCCGAGCATGCCGGTCTCGATGCGTTCGCTGATGCGCAGGCCACGGTTGAGGTCCTTGGTGAAGACGTAGGCAACCAGGCCGTATTCGGTGTTGTTGGCCAGGCGGACTGCGTCGTCTTCGGTGGAGAAGGTGATGATCGGCGCTACCGGGCCGAAGATCTCTTCCTGGAGGATGCGGGCGTCGGCGGCGACGTTCTTCAGCACGGTGGGCTGGTAGAAGTAGCCGGGACCGTCGACGGCGGCACCACCGGTGACGGCGGTGGCACCTCCTGCTACGGCTTCGCTGACGAGGGCGTGAACGCCGTCGCGGGCCTTGCCGTCGATGAGCGGGCCCACCTTGGATTCGGGCTCGGTGCCGCGGGCGGTGGTGAGGGAGCCGATCTTGGCGGCGAACTTCTCGGCGAAGGAATCGGCGATGGACTCGTGCACGATGAAGCGGTTGGCTGCGGTGCAGGCTTCGCCCATGTTGCGCATCTTGGCGGCAATGGCACCTTCAACGGCCTTGTCCAGGTCGGCGTCTTCGAAGACGACGAACGGGGCGTTGCCACCGAGCTCCATGGAGGTGCGCAGGACCTTGTCCGCGGCTTCGCGGATCAGGGCCTGGCCCACCGGCGTGGAGCCGGTGAAGGAGATCTTGCGGAGGCGGTCGTCCTTGATCAGGGGGCCGGTGACAGCACCTGCGGTGGAGGTCTGGATGACGTTCAGGACACCTGCGGGGAGGCCGGCTTCCTGCATGACCTGGGCGAACAGCAGGCTGGTCAGCGGGGTCAGATTGGCGGGCTTGAGCACCATGGTGCAGCCAGCGGCGACGGCGGGGGCTACCTTGCGGGTGGCCATGGCCAGCGGGAAGTTCCACGGGGTGATCAGCAGGCAGGGACCTACCGGCTTCTTCTGCACGAGCAGGCGGTTCTTGCCGTCGGGTGCTGCGGAGTACCGGCCTGAGACGCGGACCGCTTCTTCGGAGAACCAGCGCAGGAATTCGGCACCGTAGGTGACTTCACCACGGGCTTCGGCCAGGGGCTTGCCCATTTCCAGTGTCATCAGCAGTGCAAAGTCTTCGGCACGCTCGGTGACCAGTTCAAAGGCCCGGCGCAGGATTTCGCCGCGTTCGCGCGGTGCGGTGCGGGCCCAATCAGCCTGGGCGGCAGCAGCGGCGTCGAGCGCCGCGGCGCCGTCTTCAGCACCGGCGTCGGAGATGCTGAGCAGGACCTTGCCTGTGGCAGGGTCCTCAACATCAAAGGTCTTTCCGGAACCGGCCGGGCGCCACTGACCGTTGATCAGCAGGCCGGTAGGGACGGAAGCCAGCAGTTCGCTTTCGCGTTCAACCGTGACAGTCATGGCGACTCCTTCGTCTTGGGTGCTTTGGAGAATTGCACCACGGGGGTTCGTTGCCGGAAGTGGCGTGAATTACTGCCACGGTACTGCCACGCGAGAAGGAGTGTCTACGCCTTCACGCACTGCCATGCAGGCGCCAATTTGTGCAGCTGCACAGCACGGATCAGCGGGCCGCGAGTACCGCCGAGTACAGCTCCCGCTTGCTGACGCGGGCATCGTCAGCCACTGCTGCCACGGCTTCCTTCAGCCGGATGCCTTGGGACATGAGTTGGTTCACGGCTGCCACGTGGTCCTCGGGTTTGCCGGGCTCCTGTTCAGGCGCACCACCGACCACCACCGCGATTTCGCCGCGGACTTCGTTGTTCTCTGCCCACTCCAGCAGTTCGCGCAGCGTTCCGCGGATGACTTCCTCGTAGGTCTTGGTCAGCTCACGGCATACAGCTGCGCGGCGGTCGGCTCCAAACCGTTCGTGCAGTGCCCGGAGCATCACTTCGAGCCGGTGCGGGGCCTCGAAGAAGACCATGGTGCGGCGCTCGTCTGCCAGGTCGGCGAGGCGTGAGTTCCGCTCCCCCGCTTTACGTGGCAGGAATCCTTCGAAGCAAAAACGGTCAGTGGGAAGCCCGGAGAGTGCCAAGGCTGTCAGCACGGCAGACGGGCCCGGGACGGCAGTGACGGTCAGGCCCGCAGCAACAGCGCCCTCCACCAAACGGAACCCGGGGTCCGAGACGGCGGGCATTCCAGCGTCGCTGACCATGAGGATGGTCTTTCCGGCGCGAACGTGGTCAAGCAATTCGCCGGTCTTGGCAACCTCGTTGTGCTCGTGGTAGCTGATAACCCGTCCGGAGACCTCCACGCCCAAGGCCGTCACCAGCCGGTGCAGACGCCGGGTGTCTTCTGCGGCAACAATGTCCGCAGTTGCAAGGAGTTCAATCAGCCGGGACGATGCGTCGCCCACGTTTCCGATCGGGGTAGCCGCCAGCACAATCCTGCCTACCCCCGCAGTTGCGCCGGCGCCGGCAGCAGGAACTGCCTCGTCCAGGTCGTCGCTGAAGGGAGCCTCGTCCGGGGTGCTGCGCTGTTCGTCCACCTGCCAAGCCTAATGCCGCGGTGCCTCCAACACCGCACCTCAACGCTGTGACAAGGATGGAAAGGTAGCATGGGCGGGTGAACCAGTCGCCCGTTCCTGCCACCACTTCCGGAACTCCTGTGGCGTCCCCTGCAACCGGTGGATCCGATGCCCCCGCTGCCGCAGACAGCAACGGGCAAGCATCTGCCAGGCCCACCGGGGACGTGACGCGTTCGCGGCGCACCGCGGCATTGGACGACACCGTGGCAACGCCCCTTCCAGGCCGCGGGCTTGAACACCACCGGTGGATCGCCCGGCCAACCGAGGCTTACACAGCGCAGGCCCTCAGGGAGCGCCTGATCGGCGGGATCCAGAGTTGGCGGGACTACCCGGCGTCGTTGCGTCTATGGTTCTGGCTGATCCCCACCATCACTGCCGTGCTGGGCGGCATTCTCCGGTTCTTCCGGCTGGATGCCCCGCACAGCCTGGTGTTCGATGAGACGTACTACGTCAAGGACGCCTATTCCTATTTGCTGAGCGGCTATGAGCGCAGCTGGCCCGCGAACGCCAATGACTCCTTCAACGCCGGCAACCCGAACGTCCTGCTCAACACCCCGGAGTATGTTGTCCATCCGCCGGTGGGCAAGTGGATGATCACCTTTGGCATGTGGCTGTTCGGCGGTGACAATCCCTTCGGTTGGCGTTTCGGTGCAGCGCTGACGGGGACCCTGACCGTTTTCCTCGTCTCCCTCATCGCCCTGAAGCTCTTCCGTTCGCACACACTTGGCGCCGTTGCCGGACTCCTGCTCGCCATTGACGGCCACCACCTGGTGCTCTCCCGGACGGCTTTGCTGGACGTCTTCCTGGCGTTCTGGATCCTCGCCGCCTTCGGCGCCCTCCTGTTGGACCGCGACGACGGCCGCCGTCGTCTGGCTTCCCGCCTCGCCGCACAGGCGGCTGCTTCGCCGCTGGGCCGCCCATCCCCCACTCAATTGGTGGCCGGCCCTTGGCTCGGAATGCGTTGGTGGCGCCTGGTTGCCGGGATCTGCCTTGGTTTGGCTGTGGGAACCAAATGGTCAGCGTTGTTCTTCGTGGCCGCCTTCGGTTTGATGACGGTCCTGTGGGACGTGAGCGCCCGGCGCATTGCCGGCATCCGCAGTTGGTTCAGCGCAGGAATCCTCAAGGACGGCCTGTTTGCCTTCGTCACCATCATTCCAGTGGCTGCCTTGACCTATGTGGCAACGTGGACGGGGTGGTTCCTCTCCAAGGACGCCTACTACCGTCAATGGGCCGCCACGAACCCCTCAGCGGGTTGGGATTGGCTGCCCAATTCCGTGCGGTCCCTGGCGCACTACCACCTTGAGGCGTACAAGTTCCATCAGGGCCTCAGCTCGGACCACCCGTATGAGTCCAGCCCGTGGACCTGGCTCCTCATGGGCCGGCCTACCTCGTTCTATTACCAAACACCCAAGCAGGGCACTCCTGGCTGCGTGGTGGAGACCTGTTCCTCGGCCATCCTGCCGGTGGGTAATCCAGTGGTGTGGTGGGGCGGAACCATCGCCCTGGTCATCTTGCTGTTCTGGTGGGCCGGCAGGCGGGATTGGCGCGCAGGTGCCATCCTCGCCGGAGTTGCCGCCGGATACCTTCCGTGGTTCATGTATCCGGAACGCACCATGTTCATCTTCTACGCTGTGTCCTTCGAACCGTTCCTGGTGCTTGGCCTGACCTACGTCCTGGGCTTGGTGCTCGGCCGAAGCAGTGATCCCCCTTGGCGGCGACGGTCCGGGCTCTATGTGGTGGGCCTGGTCCTGGTACTGGCGGTCCTGGCAACGGCGTTCTTCTATCCGGTCCTGACCGCAGAGGTCATCAGCTATCAGGAGTGGCGGATGAGAATGTGGATGCCATCGTGGATTTAGGAGGCAAGCAGTGAGGGAAGCCAGCACGGAGCTTCTGGTCGAGGCCCATCCTGACAGCAATGTGACTGACCTCCTCCTGGAACGCTGTGCCAAGGATCCGTTCGGCATCCTCTACGCCCACAAGACGGCGAACGGTTGGCTGAATGTATCCGCAGCCAGGTTCCTCGCCGATGTCAGTGCCCTCGCCAAAGGACTGATCGCCGGAGGCCTCAATCCCGGCGACCCCGTAGCGGTCCTCTCCCGGTCCAGCTTCGAGTGGACGTTGGTGGACTTCGCCATCTGGATGGCCGGCGGCGTGACGGTGCCCATTTACGAGACGTCGTCCCCGAGCCAGATCGAGTGGATCCTGGCCGATTCAGGCGCCCGGCGCATCTTCGTGGAGGACACGGCCAAAGCAGATCTCGTCCACGCCCTGGTGAACCGGTCCACTGCACTCGGGGACGATCCCGTGGCGATCATGCGGATGGAGCACGACGGCGACGCCCCCAACCTGACCAGCGTCTCCGCCGTCGGGGTTGGCGTCATGGACGCCGAGCTGGAGCGCCAGCGCAGCGCAGCGAATCTCGCCGACATCGCCTCGATCGTCTACACCTCCGGAACCACTGGCAAGCCCAAAGGCTGCGAAATCACCCACGGCAACTTTGTCCTGGTGGCACGGAACGTCATCCCGTTCCTTCCCGAGCTGCTGATGCAGCAGGGGGCCCGGACGCTGATGTTCCTGCCGTTGGCGCACGTACTCGCCAGGGCAGTCCAGGTGGTGTGCCTCACCGCGGGCATCACGCTCGGCCACAGCGCGGGTGCCAATGGGCTGATGGCAGACCTCAGTACTTTCAAGCCCACCTTCCTGCTCGCTGTGCCGCGCATCTTTGAAAAGGTCTACGCCGGCGCCGGGCACAAAGCCGCCATGAGCGGAAAGTCGGCGCTCTTCTCGGCTGCCTCGGCAACCGCTGTGGAATATTCGACGGCGGTTGACCTCGCCGCGCGTGGGCAGGGACCCGGTCCGGGGTGGCTTTTGGGCATGAAGCACACCGCGTTCAACAAGCTTCTCTATCCCAAGGTGCGCGAGGTTTTCGGCGGGAACGTGGGCTACACCGTCTCCGGTGCCAGTCCCCTGAGCCTCCGGGACAACCATTTCTTCCATGGTGCCGGCGTTCCCGTGCTGGAAGGCTACGGGCTGACCGAGACCACTGCGCCTTGCACCGTCAATACGCCCAGCATGTCCCGGATCGGTACTGTCGGGATTCCCCTCCCCGGCACCACCATCCGTGTGGCCCAGGACGGGGAGGTGCTGGTCAAGGGCATTGGCGTCTTCAAGGGCTACCACGCCAATAAAGCGGCCACCGAAGCTGCGTTTGTTGATGGCTTCTTCCGTACCGGCGACCTCGGCGAACTCGACGCCGACGGCTTCCTGACCATCACCGGCAGGAAGAAGGACCTCCTGGTCACTGCCGGTGGCAAGAACGTGGCCCCCGCACCTTTGGAGGAGAAGCTCCGCGAGCACCCTCTGGTGGGTCAGGCATTAGTGGTGGGCGATGGCCGCCCCTTCGTCGCGGCACTGGTGAGCCTCGATCCCGAGGGACTTGCCGACTGGTGCGCCGAGAACAAGGTAGGTGCTTTGTCACCTGCGGAAGCGGCCAGCGACGACCGGGTGAAGGCGGCTGTTCAATCCGCCGTGGATGAGGCCAACAAACTGGTCTCCGCAGCCGAGTCGATCAAGAAGTTTGCCTTCATCACGGCGGAGCTCACCGTCGAATCCGGACACCTGACGCCGTCGCTCAAGCTCAAGCGGGCAGCTGTGGTTGACGATTTCTCTTCAGTTGTGGAAAAACTTTTCGAGAAGTAGTCCCTCCACCTAGGCCGCCTCTATTCACCACCTAGATAAGCCGGTCCCTGCCTAGGTGCCGTCGTTGTCCACGTAGCGTTTTCCTCACGAACCACACGTTCAAAGGGGAACTCATGGCAACACCATCAGGCATACCGACACCGGCGCTCTACTACTCGCGTGTCCGGGCTACCTTGATACCGCGAATTGCGGGTTTCACGATGGTTGCGCTGGGCCCGGTGCTGTTCGTGCTGATCGTCCTGAACAACACACCGGAAGTGCTCTTCGCACCGCTGGTCACCACCGCAGCTGGTTCATTCATCGCCTTCATGACTGTCACCGTCAAGGTCGACTCGCAGAACATCGTGATCGTCTTCTGCGACATCTTCAAACGGACATTGCCCAAGGAGGAAATCGCGACGTTGACCACGGACAACGCGGCCGGACCCAGTGGGTACGGATTCCGATACATGGGGCCCGGCATGGTCGGGTACCTCGTCGGCGGTCCCGAGATCAAAATCGAGTTGAAAAACGGTAAGACCGTCATCGCCAGCACAGATCGCCATGAGCAGCTTGTTCGTGTTCTGGCGCCCCCACAGGGCACGCCGTGGAGCCGGCTCCGCTAGCGCTTGGCGTCAGCTGATTCTCTGCTGAGGTTGTCCGCTTCATCTGTAACAGCGTCATCGTCCGAGACCTCGGCTTGGTCAACCGTTGTGTCAGCACCCCGACGCCGCTTGGTGGGCCACGTGAAGATGAACGTCACCGTCGCCACGAGGAAGACCAGCGCGCCGATGACGATGCCCGCGTCTATCCAGAACTGTCCCGGGAAGAGCCGGATGAGGGTGTCTTCCAGCGAGAAAGTCCAGGTTCCATTGGCGAAGAAGATCCGGTGGAACTCGGTGAAGAACTGCTGCCAGCTCAATGCCGCCAGGACAGCGAGGCCAATGATGATGACCAGTGTGACGATGGATCCGGCAAAGAGCCCTCGACGGATTCCGCCGTTGCTGCGCTTCCGCAGGTACAGGACGGCGATGATGCTGAGGATGATGAGGAGCAAGCCTGCACCGAAGGACGACAGGATGACCAGCTTGACGTCAGCCATGTGCGCCACTTCGCTGTCCTTGAAGAGCTTGGCACCGTCCTGGTGGACCAAGCCACCCAGGTAGCGGGGACCTGCCCAGTTGCTGAGGTAGTCCACGGCGTACGAGCCGTAGGTCATACGGTCATCAGTGCTGAAACCATAGCCGTCGCCCGGGAAACCCGGCCGGTTGTACTCCACCCACAGGAACAAGGGGCTGGTGACCGCCCGAACGGCGAGCACCAGGAGGATCACCGGGTAGAAGACGGCCAACAGGACTTGGAAAACCCGCGGTCCGATTGGCTTCACCTTTGCGGCTTGCTCACGTTCCACGTTGCGTCGGGCCACTTCGTCTTCCGGCGGTCGGACCTGAAGGGCCGACGTCGGCAAAGGTTCCGAATAGTGCGACTCCTGCTTCTCAGCGGAGTTGCCCGCAAGAGTGTCAGCGAACAGCGGGGGTTCCGGCTCGACGTCGGCCGCTTCTGCAGCTTTCCGGTGGGCGCGGCTTTCAGGCTGCCCGCCGGCGGGCGTCGCGGGAGCCACTGCAGAGGCACCACCGGAGGTCTTCGGCTTCATCCAGTCGAAGGCCGGTTCGTTGGGGTCCTCGTGGACGTCCGTGTCCGGTTCTTGTGGTTTTGGGCTCTTGTCGCTCACAGCGGTTTCACTTCCGTAGGCATCCACCGGCGAATGCGTACTGCCGGCTCTCTTGTCTGCATTCGAGCCTACCGTCCGGCCTTACGCCGACACGCTGTGCCACCCCGGGTGCGCCCAGATCGAAACGTAACTGTAAGGTCTACGCAGCGATGCTGCGGTATCCGGCGTCGTTCGCGTCCAGGTCCCCGGTAACACCGGTCCGGGCGGCCCTGCCACCGAGCACCAACGTGTAGACCCAATATCCGGCCAGAACCAAGGCTCCGATGGTGATCTTCGCCCACACGGGCAGCGGACTGGGCGTCACGAATCCCTCCACCATTCCGGAAACGAGCAGGACCAACACCAACCCCAGCGCAATCGTGATCAGGGAACGCCCCTCGTCAGCCACAGCCTGCAGCCGTGTGCGGGGCCCCGGCCGCACCATGGCCCAGAAGATTTTAAGGCCCGCTGCGCAGGCGATGAACACTGCCGTCAGTTCCATCAGTCCATGCGGAAGGATGTAGCTGAAGAAGACATCCATCTTCCCCGTCGCCAGGAAGAGTCCCGCGGCGATGCCCAGGCCTTGGGCATTCATGAACAGGATGTACGGCACCCAAAATCCGGTGACTCCGAATGCCACGGCCTGGGCAGAAATCCAGGCGTTGTTGGTCCACACGGCGCCGGCAAACGAGGCAGCCGGGTTCTCCGAGTAGTAGTCGATGAAGTCTTCGTCCACATACTGCTGGATCCTGGCATCACTGCCCACCGCCCTCAGCGCCTCCGCCGACGTTCCAATCCACAGGGCATACGCCCCTGCCACCACCACGAAAGCCAGTCCGCACCACAGGGTCAACCAGCGGATCCGGTAGAACGCCGCGGGTAAGGCGATGACGAAGAACCGGGCCAGGTCCTCCATGAAATTCGAGCGCGCCCCCGTGAACCGGGTCCGGGCCTGTGCCAGCCCTGCGGACAGCGTGGCGGACAACGCTGTCTCCGGAGCCACCGAGCGGATCAGGGACAAATGCCCCGATACCGTCTGGTAGAGCCGCAACAACTCATCGGCTTCGGCTCCCGTGAGACGGCGCTTATGCGCAAGAAAATGAAGCCTGGACCATTTGTCCCCATGTACGGCCGAGAAGGCGTCGATGTCCACGGCACCACCCTAGCGCCTCAGTCCACGCACGGGGTGGGTCCCGCCGCTAGACTCGGTGATGCGGGCACGCCAAGCGTCCGCAGCGTTTGCGAGGCATGGGGGCTGGGCATGAGTTCAATCATCACAGGCGAGGCAGTAGTCCTCGAACTGCGACCGGCATCCTTTGCTGCCCGCGCGCTGGGACTCATCCTCGACATCATCTCGCAGGTAGCCCTCGCGATACTCCTGATCATCCTCATCGGCATGGCGTCAGAGGACCTCGACGACGCCGCGATCCGCGCACTGATCCTCAGCAGCGTTGTGTTCTCCATCGTCATTGTTCCCGTCGCCGTGGAAACCCTCACCCGTGGACGATCCCTGGGAAAGTTCGCAACAGGACTTCGCATAGTGCGCGACGACGGCGGTTCCATCCGCTTCCGGCACGCCGTCATCCGGGGGCTTCTTGGCGTCCTTGAGATCTATCTGACCTTCGGCGGCCTCGCGATCGGCGTGGCACTGTTCAACGACAAATCCAAGCGCCTTGGCGACATCGTGGCCGGCACTTACTCACTCCGCCAGCGGGTTCCCTCAAAACCGCGCATCATGCCGGTGGCACCGCACTACCTCCAGGCCTGGGCCGCCATGGCGGACATCGGCAGGGTCCCGGACGCCACTGCACGAAGGGCCGGTACCTTCGTGCAGCAGGCCTACCTCATGTCCCCGGAATCCCGGGTCGCCATGGCCACGGCCATCGCCTCCGAACTGGCCAAATACGTGGCCCCTCTCCCGCCCTCCGGGACCATCGCCGAGGACTACATCGGGGCCGTCCTCGGGGAACGACGCAACCGCGAACTTGTGCGGCTGCGCCAGGCGGAGCAGCGGAACGCGACCGTCGGTGAGCGACTACAAAAGCTGCCGTTCACTGACGTTTAGTGCCTGCCACCGGCTGGCGCCGGGGGGCCGCCGTCCTCTGCCTGCTCGCTCGTTCCTCGCTTGGACGCAGGCTGCCGGACGCAGGCCCCCCGGCTTGTCCCGGTTGCAGTCTTCAGCGCCAGTGATCCGGTTTTGTGAGTCTTTGTGGCAGGAGGGTGGTGGGGTCGCCTTCGGCGGCGGTGATCTGCGGTTGCGTCAGGTAGAGCGCACTGGAGAGATCGGCGCCGTGGAGGTGGGCTCCCCGGAGATCGGCTCCCAACAGGTCTGCCGCCGTGAGGTCGCTGTTCCTGAGGTTTGCTCCTATCAAGTAGGCACTGCGGAAGTTGGATCCGCAGAGGCGTCGGTTCGCCAGGTTCGCGCCCATCAGGTCGGCGCCGCTGTGATCACCGTCCCGGCGAGGGCCGTCGTCGGGCGTTTGCGCGTCCTCGGCTCCGTAGGAGGCCCGTAGTTCCTCGCTGACCTCCATCAGGAGGGCCCGCACTTCACCATGCAGCGTTTCGACGTCGGTGGCAAGGATCGCTGTTGCGTCGCCTTGGGCGGTGGTTGTTATGCGTCCGGACAGGTGGCCGGCCGCTGAAGCGAGGTCGGGGTCGAAGGTCCGTTGCTGGGCTTCGGCCAGGTACCAGAGCATTTCGTGGAGCTGCCTCACCACCTTGAACACGGCGAACATCGAGGACGTGGACGAGGGTTGGTCCCTCCAGCTGGTACCGCCAAAGGTGTGCTGGGAGACCACTTGGCCCGCGCCGAAGCAATCGAAAACGGTGCAGCCACGGAATCCGCGCGGCCGGAGGCGTTCATGGATGGTGCAGGAAAAATCGGCGGACATGTTCGGGCAGGGTGTCGCCGCGGGTTTGTCGATGGCAAAGTCGGCCGAGCGGACGAATCCCAGGGCGGTACAGCAGAGGGCAAAGCAGTTGCCGCAGTCCGGGCGAAGGGTTGGTTGAAGAGTCATGTGTGCTCCAGGTGATGAAAGAGGGTCCGGTGGGAAAGGCCGGGGAACCCGTTGGCGGGTTCCCCTCAGGGACACCCGGAATCACCGAGGAGGGCAGCACAAAGTGAAGGGCCAACATGTGGTCAGCACAGGAAAGGTGGGTCAAAGAGCGCAGGAAATAATCACTGCCACTATCGTAACCGCTGGGCTAGCGCTGGGCGTAGCTCGCCCAAGGGATATTCCAGTCGCCGAAGCCCTCCAGGGGCTCTACTGCGGGGGCTCCGGTGTTGAGGATCTGCACGACGTCGCCGGTCTTCATGTTGTTGAAGAACCAGGCAGCATCTGCGGGCAGCAGTCCCACGCAACCATGCGAAACGTTGGCAACCCCGATGGAGCTCCAGGCCGCTTCAAGGGCCTGATGGACATAAACGCCGGACCAGGTCAACCGGTTGGCGTACTCCACTACCAGCGGTGGATAGTAGCCCTTGTCACCCGGCTTCAAGCCAATGGTCCCCGCGTTGAAGTTGGAGTGGCGTTCCTGCTCCATGATCACGGCATAGCCGGTAGGAGACAGCCAGTCTTCGCCGCCGAGCGACACGGGCGCAGTGTGCACCAGCTGCCCGTCCGAATACACGTTCATGGTCTTGGTGTTGTCATCCACTACGGCCACACGCTGGGGACCGGTAGTGAACGTGGACACCACGTCCGCATTGCCGATCATCTTGTTGCCAAAGTCGACGCCCAGGAGTTTCATGTCCACTGTGACGGTGGTCCCTGAAGCCCAGAAAGCTTCGGGACGGATCCGCACCTTCGTGTCCGAATACCAATGCCACGCCACGGGCTGGCCGGAGGACACCGTGATGGCCACTCGCTTCTCCATGGCAGCCTTGTCCACCACGGGCTCGCTGAAGTTGATCTCGATGGGCTGTCCTGACCCGGCCGTGGTTCCGTTCCGGGGGTAGATGGAAGCATCGGCCTCATAGGCTGCGGAAACGGTGGTGAAGGTTTGGGTCTTCTTGGTTTCCTTCCCGGCGGTATCCACCACGGTGAAGGAATAGTTGTACTGGGTTTCAAACTTCAGTACTTCCGAGGTAGTCCACGTGCTTCCATCCGGGCTGGTCTTGCCCTGGACAGGCGCGCCGCCGGCTACCGGAGCCAGGACGACGTCTTTGACCTTGCCGTTGACTGCTTTGATCTGCGGGCCCACCACGGGGTTCCACTCGATGGCACCGTCCAGCGGGGTGATCCCCAACTCCACGGGCTTTGCTTCCACAGTTGCCGTGGGAGACGCCGCAGGGCCGCCGTCCTGCGGAGGGCCGGCCAGCAGTCCGGGCACGGTAGCAACACCAATTCCGCCCACGGCAATAGCGGCGCAGATCCCTGCGATGGCAAGGATCTTGCCCGTCTTCCGTTTGGCGACTTCCGTCATGTTTTCCGTCTTCCTGTCCCCCGGCAAGCAATACTGAACACCCAATCCTAGCCGAAAGGCCGGCCACGCTGCTCGCGTGTCCGGCCTTTCGCCATCGATTTGGGTAGTGCTGGCCCGCTTTAGTAGCGGTAGTGCTCCGGCTTGTAAGGACCAGCGACGTCCAGGTCCAGGTATTCGGCCTGGTCCTTGCTGAGTTCGGTCAGCTCGACACCCAAGGCGTCCAGGTGGAGCCGCGCTACCTTCTCGTCCAGGATCTTCGGAAGCACGTAAACCTGCTTCCCATACTCGCGTTCTCCGGCGGGCTGGTCCTTCTTGGTCCAGAGCTCAATCTGCGCGATGGTCTGGTTGGCGAAGGAGTTGCTCATCACGAACGACGGGTGTCCCGTGGCGTTGCCCAGGTTGAGGAGGCGGCCCTCGGACAGCACGATGATGGACCGCTCGGAATCCGTACCTTCTTCGAACACCCATTCGTGGACCTGGGGCTTGATCTCCACTTTCCTGACACCCGGGATCTTCGCCAGCCCGGCGATGTCGATCTCATTGTCAAAGTGGCCGATGTTGCCAACGATGGCCTTGTTTTTCATGCCCAGCATGTGCTCGGCCATGATGACGTCTTTGTTGCCGGTAGTGGTGATGAAGATGTCACCCTGGGCCAGGACCGTCTCCAGCTTCGCAACCTGGTACCCATCCATGGCAGCCTGCAAGGCGCAAATGGGATCGATTTCGGTCACGATGACGCGCGAACCCTGGCCGCGCAGCGCCTCTGCAGCGCCCTTGCCGACGTCGCCATAGCCGCAGACGACAGCTACTTTGCCGCCCATGAGGACGTCGGTAGCACGGTTGATGCCGTCAGGAAGGGAGTGGCGGATGCCGTACTTGTTGTCGAACTTGCTCTTGGTAACGGAGTCGTTGACGTTGATGGCCGGGAACAGCAGCTTGCCCTGCTCGGCGAGCTGGTACAGGCGGTGGACGCCCGTGGTGGTTTCTTCCGTGACACCCTCGATGCGTGCAGCAAGACGGGTCCACTTCTGCGGATCAGCTGCCAGGGTCCTGCGGAGGAGGTCCAGGATGAGGACGTATTCTTCCGGGTCCTCCTCGGTGGCGGTGGGAACGGCGCCGGCGGCCTCGAAATCCACGCCCTTGTGCAGCAGCAGCGTGGCGTCGCCGCCGTCGTCGAGAATCATGTTGGGGCCCAACTCCGGGTTGGTGTCGGCGCCGGGCCAAGTGAGGATCTGCTCGGCAGTCCACCAGTATTCCTCCAGCGTTTCGCCCTTCCAGGCAAAGACCGGAACACCCTGCGGATCTTCCGGGGTTCCCTTACCGACCACGACGGCGGCAGCGGCTTCGTCCTGGGTGGAGAAGATGTTGCAGGAAGCCCAACGGACCTCAGCACCCAGGGCCGTGAGGGTCTCGATGAGGACCGCCGTCTGGACGGTCATGTGCAGGGAGCCGGCAATTCGGGCCCCCTTGAGCGGCTGGGAAGCACCGAATTCGGCGCGGAGGGACATCAGGCCCGGCATCTCGTGCTCGGCAAGGCGGATCTGGTGGCGGCCAGCCTCCGCAAGGGTGATGTCAGCCACTTTGAAGTCGAAAGTCATGGAAGTCCTTAGGGGTACCGTGCGGAATGGGTGAAGAAGTGTGGGTTAAGCCTTGGAATCGTGCTGGCCGGAGGTGGCTGCATGGGCCGCGGCGAGGAGCTCCGGCGGCAAGAGCAGCGGGATGCCGTCCTCGATGGCGTAGCGGAGCTTTTTCCCGGTGGAGTCTCCAGCGGTGGAGACCAGTTCCTCACCCTCCTGGACCAGCGGTGAACCCGACACGGGGCAGCGCAGGATGGACAACAGTTCAGGACTGACCTTTGGCATGAATGATGCTCCCTGGGTGGCGCCGTCATGGCGCAGGTGGCGGATGTTATCTGCAGATTCCAGACTACCGCGCAGGATCAGCCTGTTTGGAGCAGGGCGACGAATTGCGTCCGAAGCAGACACAGGACACCAGAGCGAACCGGGTCAGGACGGCTCGCGGAGGATGCGCAGGTGGCCTCGTCGGGTTCCTTCGGTCGCTGCCGGCGGCTCCATCTGCCCGTGGCTGTGCCGGGCAGGAGTTTCGGGAGCCGCTGACGCCGCCTCGCGGACGGCGTTGGCCAGGGCCAGGAGGTCGTCGGGCCCAGGCTCAGGCGGCGTGGCAGGCATCGCAAGGCGCAGGACTTCCCAGCCACGCGGCACCGTCAGGCTCTCTGCGTGCTGTGAGCAAAGATCATAGGCGTGCGGTTCGGCATACGTGGCCAAAGGACCAAGGACGGCGGTCGACTCGGCGTACACGTACGTCAAAGTGGCCACCGCCGACTGGCGGCAGGCTGATCTTGAACATTGACGAATAGCACCCACAACATCCCAGATTAGCGCCAACTTGCAACAGAGTTGCGCATTGTCTGCCCGTGGCTCCCTGGAACCGGTGGCTCATCAGCAACTCCGGCGCGCTGCAGGCAATGATGTCGCGCTGGCGGTTCCTCGGGACTAAAGTCGATATATGCAGTCACAGCCACATGTTCCCGGATTCACCATCCGGTGGACTGACGCCGATGGCGATCAGGCAAAGCAACACGCCGGTTCGGGTGTGCGCGGTTTCCGGCGGCGTCGACGCAATCGGCATGGGCGGGGACTGCGCGGGGAGCTGATGCTCCCCAGCCTTCCCGGCTTCCGTACCCGCGCAGAGCGCTTCGATGACATGGTGCTGGACTCCGCAGAGCGGCTTCAGGACATGTGGGGCAAGCAGCTTGACGGCGTCCTTTTTGCCGTGGACGAGATCCCGCCCAACCTCGAACAGCTTGTTGCCATGGGTAGCCCCGCTCCCCTGGGCTCATATACGCCCGGTGGTCGCGGCGAAGCCCCCATGATCACGGTGTACCGCAGGGTAGTTGAACAAGGCTGCACCACCCGCGAGGAACTGCAGGACCTGGTGCACGACGTCGTGGTGGAGTACACCGCTGAAATGCTGGGCGTGCCCCCGGAGACGCTGGATCCCGTATACCGCCGCCGGTATCAGTAACGCCCCGCTAGTAACCTACGGACACTGGGACCTTTTCGAGTCCCGCGGCTGCGTCCTGGATGGCTGCTACCGAGATGTCCGGCCGGCCCTGCGTGCCAAGGACCAGTGCGCCATAGATGGGGTCACCGGAGGCAGAAACTACATACCCCGCTACCACCGAATCGCCCGACTTTGAGGGAAGTTCGATCAACGAGGTGGTGCCGCCGGACAGGTCAACGTCTACGGATTTTCCCACCGCGCCGTCTGCGGTGACCGGGGCATAGGTGACCGTGCCCCGCCCCTCGGGGACACCGAAACTAAGGTACCGCTGCCCGTTGCGTGGAATAGCTACGAGGTGCTGGCTGCCGAGACGGGCCGACGAGGGAGACCACGCGAAGTCAGTGGCTTCCTCCGCTTTGGCTCCCCGCGTAACCCTGGCCGAGGCCACGAAGGCAACGTCTGAGCTTGCCCTGACGGTGTAGGTGCCGGCAGGGATGCCTTCCAGGTTCATGGTGGCTACGGTTCCGCCTTTGACCGTCACCACTCCGCCGCTTGGAATCTTGCGTTCGCCGTTGGCCCCGTACAGGCTGACCTGCACTACGGCATCGGTGGAGCCGGGAACGGCGATCTGCAGGGCGGGTGCTGCGTCGGCGAAGCCGGGCTTGGTGGCGAGTGCCTTTGTGGCCGCCGGATCCTGGATATCGACGCCGGACATGACCTGCAGGCTCGATGCCCCTGAGCCCGGCGAAAGGTACTCGACGCCGCCAGGAGCGAGGCCGCGCAAAACACTTTGCTGAACGGTCGCAGCTACCGGGCCGCCCGTGCTGCGAACGTGGACGGCGAGTTCGCTTTCGCTGGGGGCCAAGCCTGCGAGGTTCACCGAGCGGGTGGTTCCGGGAGCTACCAGGAGTCCGCGTGCCCCCGGCGCCTGGATCTGGCCCTTCTCCCCAAACAGGTCCAGGTTCACCGTGGCCGGAGTCTCCGAAGCGTTGCTCAGGTTAAGGACTGCCGTACGGCCCACTGCCGTGTTGGCCCCCAGCAGCCAGGCGTCGTTTCCCGGCGATTGGCATTGGGCTGACGCCAGGCCGCGAAGATCTCCATCAGTGGCGGCGTAGCTGAGATTGGCAGCAAGGGAGGCCTGCTCATTCCCCAAGGGATCCGCTCCCACTACGGCCGGAGCCGTCACCGGGGAAATAGAGGCCACACCGGCAGACAACACTGGAGGTCCGGCCGTTGGCGTGGGAGTACTGGCCGGCGCTTTGGCGATCTCAGCAACTGCGTCACCTTCCAGCGACATCACCTTGCTTCCAGGGACCGTACCGGCCGGATTACTCAGCACCACTGCGTTGAGGGCGCTGACGGCGGTAGTGGAGACAGGGCTGAAGTCTGCATCAGTTCCCACCACCGTTCCATTGACCAGCCTCGCGGGTTCCGGGCACACACCCAATGCGCGGCCTGCGGGAACATCGGCTTGCCGGATGTCCATGGTGGTCCCGCCGGATGGTTCGGGCATCATCGACGTCGCCGCAACAGCTCCACCACCGGCGGCCAGGATGGCCACTGCGGAGAGGACACCCGTGACGACGCCCCGGTTGGAACTTCGCGAGCCCTTGCTGGAACTGCGCGACGGTTTTTCGTCGACAGGCTGCTTCTGGTCCTCAGACACTGCTGTACTCCTTACGGAGGGAGACTTCATCCCTCGACATGCCGGTTCGGGTGCGCCGTGCGGGCATCGGTATTGCCAACAGGAGCGTCAGCCCGATCACCACGGCCTGCATTATGCCGAACCACAAAGCCCAGGGGTTGGTATAACGGACTTCCAACTCCCCGCCGTTGGCCGGGAGCTCAAAGGCCTGCGACCATCCGGACGTGGCAGTCTTGAGCTGCTTTCCATCCATCGAGGCCGTCCAGCCGGGATCGGATCGTTCGGCAAGAACAAGCTTGCGGCCCTCGCCACCGGCAGGGACGGCAGCGTCCACGGACACTTCCTCTGCGGGCAGATTGGCCATGGTCTTGCCATCGGCATCAATGATCCTGACGCGGTGCGCGGTTTCAGCAGCTGTAGCGGCAGGCTGGTTCCGGGGCGAGACGCGCCACAGCCATCCGGCTTCGGTCTGCCCAACGGCAACCAGGCCCGGGACGGCGTCGATCCTGCTCGCCGTCAACTGGGCTGCGTTATCCGCAGCCTTCAGGACCACAAATCCGGCCCCCAACTGTTCCAGGTCCGCGCGCGGGTCCACTCCACTACTGGCCACAATGGTGGCCACTGCCCGCCGAAGCGAGGCAGTGGCGGCGTCGTCGTCCACAATATCTTCGCGGCCCGGTGCACCGATGATGGTACGGGCCGACGCGATGGTGGACAGGCTGTCCAGGGTGGTGCCGGCGCCGCGCATCAACGAGGACGTAAACGCGCCCTGCTCACCGCTGGTAATGACCAGCGTGCGGGTACGTTCCGGCCCCTGTCCGCGATCGACGGCGGTGGCCGGCAAAGTGCTGGAGTCCACCGGCCATACCTGGCGTTCAGCCCCCAGGGACGACGCCGGTTCGGCCGCGTTCGGTGATGTCGACAACCCGGGCGCGGGCGAACGCTGAAGGACGTTCTGACCTGCCCATGCGGCCATCCCCGCGAGGGGCCCGGCCACGAGGAGCGTCAGGACCAGCCCGGAAGCCACGCGCCGCATGGGCAGCCTGGGGCCACTGGAATCGGTCGTCCGGCGGGGCGCGGAGAAGAGCTTGTCTGCGCCAATGACCGCAGCACCGAGCAGCAACATGCCGGCCGCTGACACCGCCGGGCCGGTGAAAGGTCCAACGATGACGTTGTTGTTGACGCCGGTGGCTACATGCCCCACCAGCCAGCCACTCGCCAAGGTGGCCAGGGCGGCCACCCAGAACACCCTCGCCAGGGCCGTCCGCTTGCCGGGCAGGAACAGCGCCGTCACTGCCAGAACCAGGACAGGCGCACTGACCAACAGCGCCAGCAGCAAAGCCCAGGGCACGGCGCCCGGACCGAAGAACGACAGCCCGGTCAGGCCGCCGTCGAGGTCGAATGCCAACGGCTGTCCGAGCAATTGCTGCCAAAACGGCGCGGCTTCGAAGGTCAACGGCACTCCGGGATCAGCCAGCAGGGCACGGGGTCTGTCCAACACGGAAATTCCGTAAGGCACGAACAAAGCAACTGTGGGCAGGAGTGACCACCACAGCGTCTTTCCGCGCTGCCCGAGGATGACGGCCGCAAGGATCACCGCAACCACGATCGGCCCCAAAAGCGATGGTGCCGAGGCAGTCACAACGGCCATGACCAGCCCGCCGGCCGCGGCAGCGGTCCAGGACGGTGTTCCGTTGATGCCCGGCTTTCCGAGGATCGGAGCAGGCCGCCTGCTCAGTGAAGAGACGGGGTGTGAATTCACGTGGCCGATCGCAGATCCCGAGGCGCGAAGCAGCCCGAGCAGCAACAGCGGCATCATCACATGGGCAACCAAGGCGCCTGCGCGGCCTTCATTGATCGCGACCAGCAGGGCGGGGGCGGCAGACCATGCCAGGGCGGCAACAGTCCTGAAACGGCGCTTGGTGGTCAAAGCGCCCGCTGCGAACCATGCGCCGACAGCGGACAGCGGCATGGCCAGGATGAGCAGCCAAGCCATGGCCGAGTTGCCGTCTCCCCCGCCAATGAGGGACAGCAGCCACAGCACGTAGCCAAAGGGATCCCCATGCCCCGGCAATCCTGCGCCGAGGGAGATCCACCATGTGGAGGCATTGGCCCAGATGTCTCCAGGCGTTGCAGAGAGCGGGATGAGGCCGCCACCGGCCACGACGCCGGAGCGGAGCAGCCCAAGCAGTCCAACAAGCGCTGCGGCAAGGGCCAGCAGGGCCGCCGCGACGGCGCCTGTTCCCACCCAACCGCGTTCGTTCGTTGCCAAGGATGCGAAGTCGTCAGCGGCATCACCGCTGGGTTCGGGAGCCAGAAGGTCCGAAACTGCGGACGGGTCGTCACTGGGGCGGATCGCCTCCAGCAAAGACCGCCTGTTGGATCGGACTTCACGGGTTGATGTTTGCAGGCCGCGGACCACCGAACGGTGCACCCGGCGTGTGCTTGCGGCAACCCGGCGGCCCCGCGCAATGGCGACCGGTCGGACCAAGGCGGCAACGGTTGCCGTGAACTGCGAGAAGCCGTATCCCGGTTCCTTGACCAGAATGCTCAGCATAAGTCGAACGATGGCACCGAACAGGGCTCCCGCGGCCTGGAACGGAACCTTCCACCAGGGAGCGTGCTTGAGCCGCAGATGAATTTGGGCTTTGCGCGCGGCTGAGGAGGTGCCCAAACCATGGGGACGGTGCTCCACGTGGAACATCCTGGCGCTGGGAACCACCACCACGCGATTGCCGGCCAGCCAGTTCCGCCAGCAGAAGTCCACGTCGTCGCCGCTGCCAGGCAGCGCAGGATCAAAGCCCTGCAGCAACTCCCAGACGTCGCGGCGGATCAGCATCCCGGCAGAATTCACGGCGAAGGTGTCCGTGCGGGCATCGTATTGCCCCTGGTCTACTTCGTCCGCATCGATCAGGGTCAGGCGTTCGGCCCAGCGGCTCGTGGAGAGTCCTACGTCCACCAGGTGGCGCTCATTGTCCCAACCGAGCTGCTTGCAACCGGCCACTGTCACCGATGGGGCCCGTTCCACGGCGTGCAGAAGTTCCGCCAAGGCATCGGGTGCCGGAGCGGCGTCGTCGTGAAGGAGCCAGATCCAGTCAAAAGAGCCGGCGCGGTTTCCATGGTCATCGCCAGTGGCATCCTGGTCATGCGCCAGCTCGTGGAGGCCTGCCTGAACTGCTGCGCCAAAACCGGATTTCGCCTGCTGGAAGGTGGTGACATTGCCTTGGCCGAAAGCTTCGCGAAGCATGTCCAGCGAATTGTCCGTGGAACCTGTATCAACGCCAATGGCGGCATCTGCCGGACGCGTTTGGTCCGACAATGCCGCCAGTGTCCTGGGGAGATAGTTGCCGCCGTTGTGGGAGACCACAACGGCGGTAACGTGAACTTCCTTGAGAATTAGACCGCTCGCTTCCTTAGCCGACGACGCTCCCGTTCGGAGAGTCCGCCCCAAATACCGAACCGCTCATCATTGGCGAGGGCATATTCCAAGCACTGCGAACGGACGTTGCACGCCCCGCAGACTTTCTTGGCGTCCCTGGTGGAACCACCCTTTTCCGGGAAGAAAGCTTCCGGATCGGTTTGAGCACACAGTGCATCAGTCTGCCAGCCAAGTTCACCTTCGTCATCGAAGTCGCCTTGGCCCGGCAGGCCGATCCATACGGGCTGCCCCGGAGTTTCCAGCGGACGACGCACCTCCATGGGAGGGTCGTCCAAGTCTTCTTCCGGCCCTGCAGGCAGATCGCCGATCAGCGCCTCATGTGCAGCCAGGAGGGCAGTTGCCTGATCCTCCAAAGAGTCCTGCACATTCTGGTTGTAGCGGTCTGCCGCTTCCGGATCCGCTGGGTCGACGTACCAATCTCCCGGTACTTCCCGCGAACGGTATTTCACCGACGCATGTTCTGCGACGACTGCATCTTCCTGGATACGCAACGCTTGCCCCATGGCGTCCCTCCTGATTTTGCAGCTGCTGCTTGGATGTGTTTCCGATTCCCGGCGACGTTCCGGATATCTGTGCAGCGGCGTTTGATTACTAATTACACGCGTGTAACTACCCGTCAGTCAAGCTGCGCCGGGATAATAATCAAGAATCCGCAGAAACGTGGGATGCGCCACGCCCAAGATTTTGCCCGTGCCGCTGCGTGTCTCTGCGGAAAACGGGAGGCCCGGATCGATTTACGTGAACTTTCATTGAATTTCCGCGGAAAACTAAGCCTTTCGACGCGAGGCGCCCACCGACTGGAGAAAATGTCCTGTGTCGCAATTCACAAACCCGGTGATAATCCCCGGGACGGCGGGGGGCCACCGTGGCAAGATTGACGCATGAGCATCCCGGCAGCGAACCTGATGACCGCCCTGCGATCCGGCCATTCAACCTCACCACGGCTTACGTGGTACGGGCCTGACTCCGAGCGGGTGGAGCTTTCGGGCCGCGTCCTGGACAACTGGGTGGCCAAGACCAGCAACCTCCTGCAGGACGAGCTGGACGCGGAACCCGGCATGACCATCCGACTGGACCTTCCCGCGCACTGGAAGTCCTTCGTCTGGGCGTTGGCGGCTTGGCAGCTTGGCATGGAGGTGGTCTTTGACCGCACCTCCGCGGATCTCCTGGTCACCGACAGTCCCGACGACGGCGACGGGTCCGGTTTCGACGCAGTGGTGGCCGTACCGCTCGCAGCACTTGCGATGCGTTGGCCCGGTGAGCTGCCATCCGGCGTCGTGGATTACGCGGCGGAAGTCCGCTCCCATGGCGACGTCTTTATGGCGCACAACGAGCCCGCCCCGGATTTGCCGGCAGTGCGGGGTGCCTCGGAACTCACCCACGAAGCCCTCATGAAGGAATTTGCCGCTGGCCACGAACCCGGCGTCCGCCTGCTGGTACGCGCAACAGACGGCCTGGAGAAATGCCTGGCATCATCACTGGGCGCCTGGCACGGCGACGGCTCGGTAGTGCTGGTACACCCTGACCTCGAGGTGACCGAGCACCTGCTGGAGAACGAGCGGGTCAGCCGTTCTTAACGGACGGCAACTCGCCGGTGCCGGGGTTGGCAGCTCCGGCCTCGCTCTTGGCTTTGTGGTGGAGTTCGATGATCTCGTGGTCATGCGAGAACTCCGGCTCGGCATCCAGTTCTTCGTTGAACACCCAAAAACGGTAGGCAAAGAAGCGGAAGATGGTGCCCAGGACAAGGCCTACCACACTGCCGGCGATGAACAGTGAGGGCTTGTCGTTCAGGTCCAGGATGTACTTGGCGAACCAAACGCAACCGGATGCGATCAGGAGCCCCACCAGGTTCATGATGGCGAACAACACGGCCTCACGGACCACATTCGCCTGCTTGCGGTGGCGGAATGTCCAAAAACGGTTTGCGACCCACGAGAAAACACTTGCAACGATGGTTGCTATGGCCTTGGCCCACACTTCGCTGCCGTGCATCGGTCCGGAGAACAGCCAGATGAAAACGGCCGAGTCAATGACAAAAGCAACACCGCCGACGGCGCCGAACTTCGCTACTTCGCGCCAAAAAAGCGAGGCGAGTCCGCGGATGCGATCTGCAAGTGTGGTGATCATGACCCTCCATGGCCGTTGAAAAGGTGGGCCGATGGGCCAAGTCCATTTTAGCCCCGATTTCCCCGCACTGCCTTTGAGGTGACTGTGAGAACGCCGATACTGGCGCCCTCATGCCGCCGGAGCTGTGGAAAAAGCAGCCGCGAGGGCGGCAGAATCAGTGATCACCCCACCGGTTCGGTAGGCTGAACCTTGTGACTTTTCCAGTAATTGGCGTTGTTGGCGGCGGCCAGCTCGCACGAATGATGGCTCCGCCCGCTACCGCCTTGGGCTTCGAACTCCGTGTTTTGGCTGAGGGTGAGGACGTTTCGGCTGTTGCCGCGGTGGCCACAGCCCCGATCGGCGACTACAAGGACCTGAACGCTCTCCTTGAGTTCTCCAAGGGCCTGGACGTGCTGACGTTCGACCACGAACATGTCCCCACTGAACACTTGCAGGCCCTTCTGGATGCCGGCGTCAACGTCCAGCCCGGCCCCGACGCACTGGTCAATGCCCAGGACAAGCTGGTGATGCGGGCTGCGATCGACCGCCTCGGTCTTCCCAATCCAGAGTGGTCCGCGGTCAACAGCGTTGAAGAGCTGGTGGCTTTTGGCGACCGCATCGGCTGGCCCGTTGTCCTGAAGACACCACGCGGCGGTTACGACGGCAAAGGCGTCAGGATTGTCCACTCAGCAGAGGACGCCGCGGAGACCGCCGATTGGTTCCAGGCCATGAGCCCCTTGCTTGCAGAGGCAAAGGTGGACTTCAGCCGCGAACTCTCGGCACTGGTCGCCCGCACCCCCGGCGGCGAATCGCGGGCCTGGCCCGTGGTCCACACCATTCAGGTGGACGGTGTCTGCGACGAAGTCATCGCACCGGCCCAGAACATCCCCGTTGAGGTGGCCGCTGCCGCCGAGGAAGCTGCGTTGCGGATCGCCAATGAGCTTGGCGTCACCGGCGTCATGGCTGCAGAACTGTTTGAGACCCCGGGTGTCGGTGCAGGCTTCCTCATCAACGAACTTGCCATGCGCCCGCACAATACGGGGCACTGGACCCAGGACGGCTCCATTACCAGCCAGTTCGAACAGCACCTTCGGGCTGTGCTGGACCTGCCGCTCGGCGCAACCGACGCACTGGCGCCCGTGGTGGTCATGAAGAATTTCCTCGGCGGCGAGAACCAGGACCTGTTCAAGGCCTTCCCCCTTGCCTTGGCCTACGAGCCCGCAGCCAAGGTCCACTCCTATGGCAAGTCCGTTCGTCCCGGCCGCAAGATCGGCCACGTGAACCTCGTAGGCAGTTCGGTCTCCGACGTCGACTCTGTCCGCCAGCGCGCCACGGTCGTGGCCAACATCATCCGCGACGGCCGCAAGCCCGAGCAGACCACCCTTGAGGAGACCGCATGACGTCAGAAGCAACAGCCCCGCTGGTAGGGCTCGTGATGGGTTCGGATTCGGACTGGCCCGTCATGGAAGCTGCAGCGGACGCCCTGGCAGAATTCGGTATCCCCTTTGAGGCGGACGTCGTTTCTGCGCACCGCATGCCCACCGAAATGATCCGTTACGGCCAGACTGCCCACGAGCGTGGACTGCGGGTCATCATCGCCGGTGCGGGCGGGGCCGCCCATCTTCCCGGCATGCTGGCCTCGGTGACACCGCTTCCTGTGATCGGCGTCCCCGTGCCCCTGAAGACCCTGGATGGCATGGACTCCCTGCTGTCCATCGTCCAGATGCCTGCCGGTGTCCCGGTGGCCACGGTGTCCATTGCCGGGGCCCGCAATGCCGGTCTCCTGGCTGTCCGGATGCTGGCCTCGGGAACGGACGAACTCGCAGCGAAGCTCCGCGCAGATCTGCTCGATTTTGCCCAGGAGCTCAATGACGTCGCCAGCAAGAAGGGCGAAAACCTGCGCCGCAAAGTAGAGGAAGTCTTCTCCCCTGCCAACGCTTCAGACCGGGGCTCCCGCTAGGAAGGCAGCGGTTGACTACCATGCACAAGACTTCGAATCAGCCCGGTTCCGCCCTGACTGATCCCGTCCGCTATCCGTCCGGGGCCAGCGCCCCGGTGCGGACCAAACGCGCCTTCGTGCTGGTGCTCCTCACGCTCTTTATCCCCGGCAGCGCCCAGATTGTTGCCGGAGACCGAAAACTTGGCCGGATGGCGTTGCGCGTCACGCTCACCGTGTGGGCACTGGCGCTGGTTACCCTGTTCATCGCGTTGGTGAACCGCACCGTGTTGCTCAGTATTTTTACCCATCCGATCGGTTCACTCTTCATCATCGTGGTCCTTGTTGCTTTGGCTCTGGGATGGGCCTATCTGTTCCTCAACACCCTGCGGATCATCAGGCCTGCCCTGCTGGCTCCGGGGATGCGACCCATCATTGCCGTGGTCCTGGCAGTCTCTACAGTGCTTGCCAGCGGCTCGCTGGGTTACATCGCCTACGTCCTGAACGTCAGCCGGAACGCCATCGGCAGTATTTTCAACGCCGGCCCGGCCATCGATCCCGTGGACGGGCGTTACAACTTCCTCATGATGGGTGGCGACGCCGGGGATGACAGGACGGGCCGCCGCCCGGACAGCCTCTCCGTCATCAGTGTCGACGCCAAGACCGGCGAGAGCGCCATCATCTCCGTCCCCCGCAACCTTCAAAACGCCCAGTTCAGCGAGGGCTCACCCATGCGTGAGATCTACCCTGAGGGCTACAACTGCGGTGACGAATGCCTCATCAATGCCGTCAATACCGAGGTCACCAACAACTACCAGAACCTCTACCCCGGAGTTGCCGATCCCGGCGCCCAGGCCACCTTGGAGGCGGTCTCCGGCACGCTCGGAATCACTGTCCAGGCCTACGTCCTGGTGGACATGGATGGCTTTGCCAAACTCATCGACGCCATGGGCGGCATCCGCATCAAGGCCGGCGGCTGGGTTCCCATCAGTGGTCCCGTCACTGATGAGGCCAATGGGATCCATGGCATGCCGGACGGCTGGATCCCGGCCGGTGACCAGCACCTGGATGGTTTCCATGCCCTCTGGTACGGCCGCTCCCGCGAATTCGTGGATGACTACGCCCGCATTGCCCGCCAGCAATGCGTACAGCAGGCCATGCTCAAGCAGTTGGATCCGGCCACCCTCCTCACCAAGTTCGAGGACATCGCCAACGCCGGCACCAAGGTTGTTGACTCCAATATTTCTTCCAACCAGCTGGGCAGCTTCGTGGACCTCGCCCTGAAGTCCAAGAACCAGCCCGTCAAGCGGCTCACCATCGGCCCACCGGACTTCGACGCGTCCTTCTCCACCGTGCCCGACTTCGACCTCATCCACTCCAAGGTCCAGGAAGTCCTGGCGTCGTCCAACGCCCCCAAAGCCGATGATGCCGTCGTATCGCCCAACGGCGCTGCTGCCGGCACCATCGTGGCTGCCGGGCCGGTTGCAGGGCGCCTCCCCACAAGCCAGCTTCCCTCGCCGTCGGCCGATTTCACCCCGGTGACCACCACTCCGGATGGCACCCCCATCACCATCGAACTGCTCAACGGCCTTAAGGCCCAGGGCGATGAGCAAGGCATCCGGGATCTCGTAGCCACCAACGGACAGTGCGCACCGCTGTAGGCGTGCAGATCCCCTCCACCCCACGTCCAGCGCAACGATAAGGACCTTCTTTCGTGTACCAGATTGAGAATGTTTTGCGACCCTACGCGTGGGGTTCGACGACGGCGATCGCAAACTTGCTGGGGCGCCCGGCATCAGGTGGCCCCGAAGCCGAACTGTGGATCGGCGCCCACCCGGACTCCCCCTCCACAGCCCTTCACCCCAACGGCGTGACCCAACCCCTGAACGCCTTGATCGAGTCCGATCCCCAGCGGTTCCTGGGTGCGGAGAGCCTGGCCGAATTCGGACCGCGGCTGCCGTTCCTCACCAAGTTGCTGGCAGCGGAACAGCCGTTGTCCCTGCAGGTGCACCCCAGCCTGGAACAGGCCCGGGAAGGCTTTGCCCGGGAGAACGCCGCCGGGATCCCCGCGGACGCAGCGGATCGCAACTACCGCGACAACAACCACAAGCCTGAGATGGTTTTTCCCCTCACTCCGTTCAGGGCCTTGTGTGGTTTCCGTTCCCCCGCTGATTCGCGGAGCATCTTTGAGCACCTGGCGCAGGTCCTCGATGCAGCGGCGGTGGACGTACCGGCAGTCATCCAGGACGTCATCTCCGATCTCGCCCAGGCCGACGAAGCCACTGCGCTCAAGGCAGCTTTCAGCCGCCTTATCGAGGGTGGCGGAGATATCTCCGACGCCATCAACGAGGTAGTGGCGGTCCTGTCCGCCGGAGCTCCGCTGGAGCCGCACCGGGAAGCCCTGACGGCAATGCTGGATATCAACGAGGCCTTCCCCGGCGATCCCGGCGTCCTCATCTCACTTCTCCTCAACCACCTCACCCTGGAGCCCGGCGAGGTGGTTTACCTGCCTGCGGGAAACATTCACGCGTATCTTCATGGGCTGGGCGTTGAAGTCATGGCTTCCTCCGACAACGTGCTTCGGGGCGGGCTCACCCCCAAGCATGTGGACGTTCCGGAATTGCTGAAGACGGTCCGGTTTGAAGCCCTCGGAGTGCCGCGCGTCCAGGTCAGTGGCACCGAGTTCGGGCAGGAGCTGTACCGGCCGCCCTTCAACGAATTCCAGTTGCAGCGCATTGAACTTGGCCCGGGTGCCGAGCCGGTTCCCTTGGCGCAAACCGGACCTGCCGTCGTCGTGGTGGTTTCCGGTTCGGTGCTGCTTGACTCGCCCAAGAGCGACCTCCGCCTCGAGCGCGGCGCGGCGGCGTTTATTCCGGACCTTGAGGCACCCGTGAACGTCCATCCTGTCCAGGGAGCCACGGAAACCAGCATCGCCTTTGCCGTCACCACAGGGCTGGGGAACTGATCCATGGAGTTTTTCCTGCAAACTCCCGCGTGGGCTGCTGTGCAGCGTTCACTGGGCCGCCGAGTCCACGAACAGTCCGGCCCGGGCTGGAGCTTCCTCGCCATTGAGGAAAAGAATCCCGCCGGCAAAGTCATCTATGCCCCCTACGGTCCTGTGGCAGAGTCCGTTGAAGCGTTCGACGCCGCCACGGAGGCCTTGGTAACCCTGGCCAAAAAGGAGCATGCGGTCTTCGTCCGGATGGAACCTGCAGCAGCCGGTTTTACAGCGTCCGACGCCGGCCCCCTCCTCCGCGCGCGCGGCTTGCGTCCCGCTCCGGTCAACCAGCAGCCCGAGCTGAGCTGGATCGTGGACCTCGATAGCGACTTCAAGGACGTGCTGGCCGGCATGAAGCCGACCAACCGGAACCTGTACCGGAACATCCACAAAAAGGGCGTGACCTTCCGCGCTTCCCAGGATCCTGCAGACATCAGGATTCTCCTGCACTTCCTCCACCTGACAGCTGCCCGGAACGGCTTCAAGCCACAAAGCGACGAGTACCTCACCCAAGTAGCCGCTTCCCTGCTGCCCCACGGCGCTGGAACACTGTTCATTGCGGAGCTGGAGGGCGAACCCATCGCTGCTGCCTTCGCTTACGACTCCGCTGACACCCGCGTCTACGCCCACGCGGCCTTGGACGACACCCACCGCAAGCTCAGCGCGGGCATCCCCCTCCTGGTGACGCTCATGGCTGACGCCAAGGAAAAGGGCTTGAAGCACGTGGATCTCTGGGGCGTGGCGCCCGAGGACCAGCCGGACCACAAGTGGGCCGGGTTCACTGCGTTCAAGAAATCCTTCGGCGGCCGCGAAGTCTCCTACCCCGGCACCTGGGACCTCCCGGTCAACAAAGTCCGCTACGGTGCCTACCAACTGGCCAGAAAGCTCCGCGACAAACTCCGCTAGGCCTTTTCCCGCGACCCACCCGTACCGCCACCGGACACAGAGAAGGACGGCGAGTATCGCGAAAGCGGCATCAAATCGACGAGGTACGAGGAGATAGCCGCCGAGCGATGCTCGCCGTCCTTCTGTTAGAAGCGGAGGTTACGGCTTGCGCGCGTACGTCTCCCACTTGGATGCGTGGTGCTCGGCCTCAACAAAGCGGACCGTCCCGGACTTGGAGCGCATGACGATGGACTGCGTCATCACGCGGTCCTTCTGGTAGCGCACACCGTGGAGGAGGTCGCCGTCGGTGATGCCGGTGGCTGCGAAGTAGCAGTTGTCCGAAGTAACGAGGTCGTTGGTGGACAGGACGCGGTCGAGGTCGTGTCCGGCGTCGATGGCTTTCTGCTTCTCTTCATCCGACGTCGGCCACAAGCGGCCCTGGATGACGCCACCAAGCGACTTGATGGCACAGGCTGCGACGATGCCTTCCGGGGTTCCGCCGATACCCATGAGGGCGTCAACACCGGTGCCGGAGCGGGCTGCGGCGATGGCGCCGGCGACGTCGCCGTCCATGATGAACTTGGTGCGTGCACCGGCTTCGCGGATTTCTTCCACAAGGGGGCGGTGGCGGTCGCGGTCCAGGATCATGACGTTGAGCTGGTTGACCTTGACGCCCTTGGCCTTGGCGATGAGGTGCAGGTTCTGCTTGACGGGCAGGCGAAGGTCCACCATGTCGGCGGCTTCTGGGCCGGTAACGAGCTTCTCCATGTAGAACACGGCGGAGGGGTCGAACATGGATCCGCGCTCAGCAACTGCCAGCACTGCGAGGGCGTTATTGATGCCGAGGGCGGTCAGACGGGTTCCGTCGATGGGGTCGACGGCGACGTCGCACTCGGGGCCGGTGCCGTCACCAACCTGCTCGCCGTTGAACAGCATGGGGGCTTCATCTTTTTCGCCTTCACCGATGACCACAACGCCGTTGAAGTGGACAGTGTGAAGGAACGAACGCATGGCATCGACGGCGGCGCCGTCTGCCTTATTCTTGTCACCGAATCCCACCCAGTGGCCACCGGCAATTGCCGCGGCCTCGGTGACTCGGACGAGTTCAAGCGCAAGGTTGCGGTCGGGTTCGTCGAGGCCGACGGCGAGCGACGGCGAAATCGTGGAATACTGCTGGGTCATTGGTGCAGGAGACACTTGAACCTCTTCTTCGAGTGACGATTCACGGGACCGGACATGGTTGCGCGGGGCAACCCGGGGTTCCTCTATCAACGATCATAGTCGCCACGTGGTCCAGGAGTCGTTGGATGACCACAGCCCCCGATGCCGGTGGTGAGGTTCCCGGATGTGTGTTCCCTGCCGGGATAAGGGATCATGGACAGGTGAGTGAAACGCAGGACAAGCCCGCAGCCGAGAACCAATCGGACGCTGCAGCGGCCAGCCAAAACGATGCCCAGGCCCTCCCGGATGCCCCCTACAAACCCGTCATTGCGGCGAAAGCTGCCAAGCGGGCCAACGCGTCGGTCATTGGCATGGTCATTGCCCTGCTTGTCTGCGTGCTGGCTTTCCTCCCCATCGTTTTGATGAACCCGGCTCCGAAGGGCGAGGGCTTCCGGCCCGATGTTGACGTGGCAGCCATTGCCCGCAACGCCGCAGGTGTGGCGGGATTCACACCGGTGACCCCGGATACGGGCGACACATTCAAACCCAACTACGCCCGGTGGGAATCAGGCACGGGAAGTGGCGTCCCGACGTGGGAGATTGGTTTCCTGACCCCCAAGGAGGCCTTCATCGGCCTCACCCAGACCACCCAGGCCAACCCCACTTGGATCTTGCAGCAGACGGAAAACCTGCCCGTCACCGGCACGCGCAACGCCGGTGGCCAGGATTGGGAACTGCGGGACTCCGGCAAGGAGAAGCGCAGCATGGTCCTGGAGTACCGGGGTACCACCATCATCTTGAGCGGCACCGCGAGCCTGGATGAGTTCGCAACGCTCGCTGCCGCCGTCGTGAAGTCCGCAGAGCAGGCGCCGTCGGCTAGCGCGCCCCCCTCAGCCCCTGCATCAACGCAACCGTCCGCTTAACCCGCGCAACAGTTTCACGGACTGCCCTGTCAGCGTCGTAAAGTAAGGCTCGTGCCTACTTACCTGACTCCAGCCCTGGCGTGGCGCCGTCTCCGCGAGGGCAACGAACGTTTTGTTTCCGGCGAATCCCTGCACCCCAACCAGGATGCTTCGCGTCGATCCTCACTCATTGAGAACCAGAATCCTTTTGCTGTCATTTTCGGCTGCTCGGATTCACGGCTCGCCGCCGAGATCATCTTTGACCTGGGCCTCGGTGACGCCTTCGTGGTCCGCACCGCCGGCCAGGTCATTGACGACGCCGTGCTTGGCTCCCTCGAGTACAGCATCAGCGAACTCCGGGTTCCGTTGATTGTGATTCTCGGCCATGACAGCTGTGGCGCAGTGAAGGCCACCAAGGCCGCCGTGGAAACCGGTGAGATGCCTCCTGGCTTCATCCGTGACCTCGTGGAACGCATCACGCCGTCGGTCCTGACGGCCAAGCGCAACAGCCAGGAAGACGTCAACGACATGGTGGTGGAGCACGTCAAGCAGACCGCCGCCCGCCTGGCCGACAGCTCGCGTGTGATTTCCGACGCCATCGACGACGGTCGGGTGGCTGTCATTGGCCTGTCCTACAAGCTCGATGAAGGCCGCGCGGCCCTCGTTTCCGGGATCGGCAAGCTCTAGGAGCACGTGCTCCGGCCCGGGCGCCGGAGCACGTAGCACTCCCCTCCGGGTTTTCTGTGCGGCGTCCAATCGCCCTAAGCTAGCCCCATGACTTCCACCACTGAGTTCCGTATTGAACATGACACGATGGGCGAAGTTCGCGTCCCCGTGAACGCCCTGTACCGCGCCCAGACGCAGCGTGCTGTGGAGAACTTCCCGATCTCCGGCAAGACGCTTGAGCGCACACACATCGAAGCCCTGGCCCGCGTCAAGAAGGCAGCTGCACTGGCGAACGCCGAACTGGGGGTGCTCGATGGTGAGCTCGCCGAGGCCATCGCCGCCGCCGCCGATGAGGTTGCCACCGGCAAGTACGACGGCGATTTCCCCATCGACGTCTTCCAGACCGGTTCAGGCACCTCCTCCAACATGAACACCAACGAGGTCATCGCCGAGCTCGCATCGCGCGCCCTCGCAGCCGCCGGGAGTGACAAAGTTGTCCACCCGAACGATCACGTGAACGCTTCGCAGTCCTCCAATGACGTCTTCCCGACGTCGGTCCACGTCGCCGCCACGTCTGCCTTGATCAACGACCTGATCCCGGCCCTCGAGTACTTGGCCGCTTCCCTCGACCGCAAGGCCGTGGAGTTCAAGGACGTCGTCAAGTCGGGCCGTACCCACCTCATGGATGCAACGCCCGTCATGCTCGGCCAGGAGTTCGGTGGCTACGCCGCTCAGGTCCGCTACGGCATCGAGCGCATCAACGCTGCACTCCCCCGTGTTGCCGAAGTTCCCCTGGGCGGCACCGCAGTGGGCACCGGCATCAACACCCCTGCCGGCTTCCCGGAGCGCGTGATTGAACTGCTCGCAGCCGACACCGGGCTGCCGCTGACCGAGGCCCGCGACCACTTCGAAGCACAGGCAAACCGCGACGGCCTCATCGAGGGCTCCAGCCAGCTCCGCAACATCGCGATCTCCTTCATGAAGATCAACAACGACCTTCGCTGGATGGGCTCGGGCCCCAACACGGGTCTCGGCGAAATCGCCATTCCGGACCTTCAGCCGGGCTCCTCCATCATGCCCGGCAAGGTCAACCCGGTGATTTGCGAAGCGTCCATCATGGTCTGCGCCCAGGTCATCGGCAACGACACCGCCATCGCCTGGTCCGGCACCAACGGCGCCTTCGAGCTCAACGTCGGCATCCCTGTCATGGCCGCCAACCTCCTGGAGTCCATCCGCCTGCTGGCCAACACCAGCCGCGTCATGGCTGACAAGATGATCGACGGCATCACCGCCAACGTGGAGCGTGCACGCTTCCTGGCCGAGGCTTCCCCGTCCATCGTCACCCCGCTGAATAAGTTCATCGGGTACGAAAACGCTGCCAAGATCGCCAAAATTGCCGTCAAGGAGGGCCTGACCATCCGCCAGGCGACCGAAAAGCTCGGCTTCGTTGGCGAGGGCGAAGGCAAGGTCACTGAGGCCGAGCTCGACAAGGCCCTGGACGTCACCACCATGACGGCGCCGGCCCACAAGGCCTGACTCCTGGTCTAAAACCCAACAGCACGACGGCGGCCGGTACCTTTCGCACGAAAGGTGCCGGCCGTCGTCGTACTCCGGAGTTTTTGTACGGCGCGCCCTGAGCGCCCACCTTCAGGGTCAACTGCTGTCCAAGAACTCCTGCTTTTTTGCACTTTCTGGCTTGGAGTGCAAAACTTTACTTTGTGAGCAATAGTGCAAATATCGACGGCGGCCTCCGCGAGCGTAAGCGGGCTGCCACGCGGACGGCGATCACCGCCGTCGCGCGTTCCCTGACCGCGGAGCATGGCCTCAGCGGTTTCACTGTTGAGGAAGTCTGCGAAGGGGCGGGAATTTCGCGCCGAACCTTCTTCAACTACTTCCATTCCAAAGAAGATGCCGTGATCGGCTCTTTCTCGGATGAGTTGCCCGCAGACGCCTTGGAAGCGTTCAACCAGAACCCTTCGCGCACGCCGGACAGCATCTCCGGAACTCTTCTGGCAGCTCTGCATGTGCTCACCGTGACTCTGATGGAGCGTTCGTCCATCAGCCGTAGCGAGGTCCAACAGTTCATCGCTGCCATCACGGCCGAACCACAACTTCTGGCGCGCCTGACCCTGGAAGGGGAGGCCCGTGAACGGCAATTCGCTGCCTTGGTGGCCGCCCGCGAAGGGCTGGATCCTGAGCATCCCGAAGTCATGACAGCGACGGCGTTGTTCGGGGCGGTCTCCAAGAAGACAGCCCAGCAGTTCTTCTCGGAGGAGAACACCCGCCCGTACCGCGGCATCCTCGAACAGAACCTCAACGCCGCGCGGAAACTCTTTGCCCAGCCGCTGGCCACGAACCAGCAACTGGGCCCCAACCCCCTTGATACCTCGAAGGACCCCGCATGAGTACACTCCCGAAGGCAGCAGAACCGCTGTTGCTGACCCAGAAACGCATCTGGATCATCTTCTCGGCTCTGATCGCAGGCATGCTCCTGTCCAGCCTCGACCAGACCATCGTCTCCACCGCCATGCCCACCATTGTGGGCAAGCTCGGCGGGGTGGAGCACCAAGCCTGGATCACCACGGCCTACCTTCTGGCCACCACCATCGTGATGCCCATCTACGGCAAGTTTGGTGACATCCTGGGGCGCCGCAACCTGTTCCTCATTGCCATTGCCCTGTTCACACTGGCGTCCGTGGGCTGCGCCTTCGCCACCGATTTCTGGGGCTTCGTCATCTTCCGCGCCCTCCAGGGCCTGGGCGGTGGCGGCCTCATGATCCTGTCGCAGGCCATCATCGCTGACATCGTTCCTGCCAAGGAACGCGGCAAGTACATGGGCCCTTTGGGCGCCATCTTCGGTCTCTCCGCTGTGGCCGGACCGCTGCTGGGCGGATTCTTCGTGGACCACCTCACGTGGGAGTGGGCTTTCTACATCAACATCCCCATTGGTATCGCGGCGTTCATCACCGCCTGGTTCACCTTGACCCTGCCCAACAAGAAGGCCGAAAAGAAGATCGACATCCTGGGTGTCGTCTTCCTCTCCGCAGCCACCACGTGCCTCATCTTCTTCACCGACTTCGGTGGCAAGAAGGACGAGGGCTGGGACTCGCCGCTTACCTGGGCGTTTGGCGCGGGCATGGTCCTGGCTGCCTTCGCCTTTGTGATGGTTGAACGCCGGGCCGAGGATCCCATCATTCCCCTGAGCCTGTTCAAGAACCCCATCTTCATCAACGCAACGGCCATCGGCTTCACCTTGGGCCTTGGCATGTTCGCTGCCATCGCCTTCGTCCCGACGTTCCTGCAAATGTCCTCGGGCACCTCGGCGGCAGAGTCGGGCCTGCTGATGCTCCCCATGATGGTTGGCCTGATGGGTACGTCCATCTACTCCGGTATCCGGATTTCCAAAACCGGCAAGTACAAGATGTACCCCATCCTCGGTGCGGCCCTGACCATCGCGGCGATGTTGTGGCTGACCACTCTGGCAGCATCCACGCCAATCTGGGTGATCTGTGTCCAGCTCTTCATCTTCGGCGCAGGCCTGGGCCTGATCATGCAGGTCATCGTCCTGGTGGTGCAGAACTCTGTTCCGGCTGACCAGATCGGCACGGCCACCAGCACCAACAACTACTTCCGTGAAGTAGGTGCATCGCTGGGTGTCGCCGTCTTCGGTGCGATCTTCACCAACCGCTTGTCCGAATCGTTGACTGAGGCATTCACCGGCGCCGGCGCTTCTGCCGAACAAGCTTCGCAGTCCACCAGCACGTTGGATCCCCAGGCACTGGCACAGCTCCCTGACCAATTGCGGGACGCGATCGTCAACGCTTACGCCAACTCGCTCGCACCCGTGTTCTGGTACTTGGTACCCTTCATTGCCATCGCACTGATCCTGGCCATCACGCTCAAGCAGATCCCTCTCTCCGACACGGCCGGAATGGTGGCACGCGGTGAGGCTGTGGGCGGCGAGGAGGCTGAGAAGCTGGCGGCTGAGCGCTTGGTTGGTCAGCTCGAAACCGACGTTGCCGCGTCGGATGACCTCGACAAGGACCGACCCACGGCCGAAGCAGGACGCAAGTAGCGTCAGTCCTCCGTTTGGTACGCCACGGGGCCCTCGGGCTCCGTGGCGAGCCTGATGGCCTCAAGGTTGCCGGAGCTCATATCCGGGAGGTCGTCCAGTTCAAACCAGCCGACGTCGATGGATTCGTCGTCGTTTACCCGGGCTTCCCCGGAAATGTACTTGCACCGGAATGTAATGTCCAGGAAGTCGCAGACGTCCCCGTTGGGGAAGGTCACCGGACCTACAACCCCAACGCCGAGGATCCGTTCAGTCTCAGCCACCACCGCTGTTTCTTCGAAGATTTCCCGTACAAGGCCCGGAGCAGGGTGCTCCCCCGGCTCCAACATTCCCGTGATCAGTGTCCAGTGACCGTTGTCTGCCCGCTGGCACAGCAGCACACGGCCATCGTTATCGAAGACCACCCCGCGGACGGCCGGTAGCCAGAGGGGGTCGTTGCCGATCTTCTCCCGCAGTTTGAGCACAAATTCCGGTGCACCCATGGTGTCAGCTTTCCTTCAGGTCAATGGTGGCGTGTGCATTGCGCAAGGTGAGCGTATCGCCGTCGAGCTTCCACTGAACAGGCTGCTCAAAGAGCTTCTCTGTCCAGGCCTGGTAGCTGCCCGTTGGCTCCTCGCAGCCCCTGTCCGTAACGGACACCAACCCCGGTGTCAGGACATCATCCTGGACCGAAACCTGCACCTGCAGATGGTTGCAGGGCGTGGCGACATGCAAGGTCCACACTCCATCGAAACGCGCCGACGTTACACGCAGCGGATGCGTGCCGAGCCACGATACCTCTCCTGTGGCGTCTCTTCCGCGCACGGACGCGAATTCGGAACACCCCAGCGGAGTTTCGCAGGACCGCACTGGCCGCTGCAAGGCCTGCGACGTGATGGCCGACGTCGTCGGAGCGGAGGAGGTGCTGCCTGGTTGGGCACATCCGCTGAGCAGGACGGTGCAGGCAATGGACACAGCCACCGCGAGCCTCAACCTGTTCCGCTGCATTGCACCCTCTCCTGGCGCCCCGCACGCGTCGGAACACCCACTGGGCTAAGCATGCCGCACGCCGGTGAACACCGAGAATACGGAGAGCGTTGCAATTTGGCCGCAGTTGGTCCTTCCCGTGAAACGCTACGCGGGCAGGACGATCATGGCGGCCGCAGCACCTGCCAGCATGAACGGCCCAAAAGGAATGGCCGATCGCAGCGTACCGCGGCGTGACACCAGGATAGCCAGGCTCCACAGACCGCCCAGAATGAAAGCGGCGAACGTCCCTGCGAACACATGGCTCCACCCCAGGTATCCCAAGTAGAGGCCCAGCACACCCGCCAACTTGACGTCACCGAAGCCCATGCCGGGCGGGTGGATGAGCCTCAACACGAAGTAGAAGAGCCACAGCACAGCGCCGCCCGCGAGGACCCGGAGTCCGGGCACAGCGAAAAGGTCCGCAGAAAGGTGGCGGTCCGGACCGGCATCGGCGAAGAAAGCCAGGAACGATGCCGCCAGCAACAACACCCCTGCCACTGCGTACGACGGAAACACAATGCGGTTGGGCAACAGGTGGCTCCGCACGTCTATCACCGTGAGCCGAACAGCCATCACCACGAAGTACAGGCACGCGGCCATCACCAGCCAGAAGCCCAGCGGGCTGGCATCCCAGAGGTCGGAGAGTCGTCGGATCACTCTCGGATGCTATCCCGCTTGGCCGCGGGCACGCTTGAATGGCTGGGTAAACTGTGGATATGGGGAGCTACAGCGCAGAAGGACCGGGGGTCGACTTGTCCTCCACATTCCGGAATCTCTGCCGCTCTTCGCCGTGGAAATGGACGAGCCTCCGCTTCGAATACCTGGAGCGGCCCGGGACGGGCGCCTCCATGGTCCGCGCATGGCTGAGGCGGCCGGGCGCTCTTCGCCTGGAAACACCGGACGGCCAATTGCTGCACAGCACCACGGGCATCAACGACTCCCGGGATGATCTGTACGTGTCCTCAACACGCCGCTCATGGTTGCTTCCGGCCCATCTGGTGACGCCTGTTTACGACGACGCCGGACTGGTCAGGCGACGCCCGGAGGCAGCCTACGGTGAGCCCTCCTTCGGCAACGGGCGCCTTGCCGCCGCCCTCGATCCCGTGGAACTGGCCGGCAACGCGCCGGTTCCCCTCGAATTTCCGGACACAAACCCCGTCTTCCTGGAACAACCCCGGGAAGTGGACCATGAGGGCCGCCTCGCGTTGGAAACCATCGTGACCCGCAGCAGGACCTATGTTCCCTCGGATCCTGCCGAGCCTTTGGCCCACATTGGACGAACATTGATCAGGATCGACGCCGGTACGGGAGTTTGTGTTGCCAGCCAAAGCCTGGATGGGGACTCGTCCGGAAAGGGACATTGGCTGAAGATCCTCGCCGTGGACGAGTACATGCTGGACGACCTTTTCCTGGCTGAGTCCATGAACCTCACGGACGTACGCCGCCACATCCCGTGGGACATCGGCCCGGCCGCCTGAACAGCGGTACCCTCGGCAGGCGTCGAGGGGTGAGCTCCCGGCAGTATCGAGGGTGCGCCAATGTCCTGGGAACCAACCCCTCGGCGAGCATGGCGGGCGGGTGGCGGAAGCGTAGGAGCCTCCCTGCGATGTGACTCGCATGGCTCCCCCCGCCGGGCTAAGCTACGGCGATGACATCCCTGGCAGACATCTGGCCCCCGTTCGGACTCACCCTCACCACCGCGAGGTTGACCATCCGTCCAGTTTTCGACGACGACATCCCCACCGCCGTGGCGGCCGCGCGTTCCGGAGTCCACGAGCCAGGCAAGAGCCCGTTCAGCACCCCGTGGACCGATCTGCCGACCGACGAGCTCGCCCCCAACATGGCCCAGTGGTACTGGCGCTGCCGCGCCAACTTCACCAAGGAATCCTGGACCCTCCTCCTTGCCGTGTGGCACGACGACGAATTCCTGGGAGTCCAGGACATCGGCGCCAAGAACTTCAAAACCCTCAAGACGGTGAGCACGGGATCCTGGCTCAAGCAGTCTGCACAAGGCCAGGGCTTCGGCAAGGAGATGCGCGCCGCCGTCGTCAGCTATGCCTTTGACTACTTGGGCGCCGAGGTAGCCGAGTCCGAGGCTGCCTCCTGGAATCAACAGTCCCTGGGCGTCTCCGCCAGCCTCGGTTACGAGCCTAACGGCATCTTCCGCGATGGGTGGGGAGACACCGTCCAGGAAGTCCAAAAAGTCCGCCTCACCCCAGCCACCTTCAAACGCCCGGACTGGACCCTCAAAGTCCAAGGCCAGGAAGCCCTTTCCTCTTATCTCGGAATCGGACAACTTCCGGCGGGTGACTGAGAGGCGAAGGCCAGGCATCCGGCAGCGTGCGTCAAAAGCGAGGAACGAGCTAGCACGCAGAGGATGTCTGGCCTTCGCCGTAGGCGGGCACCGCGTCGATGGGGTTAGATCTCAGCCCCTTCGAGCAACTCCGTCACCAGCGCTGCAATCGGTGACCGCTCCGACCGGGTCAGCGTGATGTGCCCGAACAGCGGGTGGCCCTTGAGTGTCTCGACGACAGCCGCAACACCGTCGTGCCGCCCTACCCGGAGGTTGTCCCGCTGGGCGACGTCGTGGGTGAGGACGATCTTGGAGTTCTGCCCGATGCGGCTCATGACGGTGAGGAGGACGTTTTTCTCGAGTGACTGTGCTTCGTCCACGATCACGAAGGCGTCGTGCAGCGAACGTCCGCGGATGTGGGTCAGCGGCAGGACTTCGAGCATGCCCCGATCCATGACTTCCTCAACGACTTCCTGGCTCACCAGTGCGCCAAGGGTGTCGAACACGGCCTGGGCCCAGGGGTTCATCTTTTCGGACTCGGATCCGGGGAGGTAGCCGAGCTCCTGGCCGCCTACGGCGTACAGGGGGCGGAAGACCACCACTTTGCGGTGCTCACGGCGTTCCAGGACTGCTTCCAGGCCCGCACACAGTGCCAGCGCGGACTTGCCGGTGCCCGCACGCCCACCGATGGAAACGATGCCGACGGCGGGGTCCATGAGCATGTCAATGGCGAGCCGCTGCTCGGCCGAGCGTCCGTGGAGGCCAAAGACGTCGCGGTCGCCCTTGACGAGGCGGACTTGCTTGTCGGCCCCTACCCTGCCCAGCGCGGACCCTCGGTTGGAAAGAAGGACCAGTCCGGTGTTGACGGGGAGTTCAGCGGCAGCTGGGATGAAAACCGGTTCGTGGCCGTAAAGGGTGGTGATTTCGTCGTCGTTGGCTTCGACCTCGGCCATACCGGTCCAGCCGGAGTCCTTGACGAGTTCGTTGCGGTACTCGTCGGCTTGAAGTCCCATGGCGGATGCCTTGACGCGCATGGGGAGGTCCTTGGAGACCACGGTGACGTTGTGGCCTTCGTTGGCCAGGTTCTTCGCCACAGCCAGGATGCGGCTGTCATTGTCGCCTCCGCGGAATCCTGCCGGCAGCACCTCGGGGGAAATATGGTTCATTTCCACCCGCAGCATTCCGCCGTCCTTCCCGATGGGAATGGACTGGTCGAGGCCGCCGTGTTCGATCCTCAGATCGTCCAGGAGCCGCAGTGCCTTGCGGGCGAAGTATCCGAGTTCGGGATCGTGGCGTTTTCCTTCCAGTTCGCTGATGACCACGATGGGGACGATGACTTCGTGTTCAGCGAATCGCAGCAATGCATGGGGATCGGACAGCAGGACGGACGTGTCGATCACGTAGCTGCGGCCTGTGACGGACTTTTTGGTCCGCGCTGTTTGTGGGACCCGCTTGGCGCGAGAGGTAGCTGCACTTTCCCCGTCGGAAACCACTGCGGGCAGTTGCTCAGAAATAGCCACATCGACTCCAGCCCCGGGCAGTTCGCCCGGCCTAATGGTGAAGCGGCTCGGCCGGAAGGCCGGGCGTGGCCTCCCATGTAACTGGTGCGATGATCCGCTCCATGTACTGGCCTCCCCGATCAGCGGGCGGTTTTGCCTGCTGATGTGATTAACGTAATCCCGCACACATTCATTTCCGCAACCCGCGGTCGGCAAGTCGCATGTCCGGTTCGTTAATTTTTGATGAACCGGGCCGCCCTATGCTCCGTAGCGGCGCTGGCGCCCGGCATAATCCCTGAGGGCCCGCAGGAAATCAACCTTACGGAACGCCGGCCACAGTGCCTCGCAGAAGTAGAACTCGCTGTAAGCGCTTTGCCACATCAGGAAACCGGAGAGCCGTTGCTCGCCGGACGTGCGGATGACCAGGTCAGGATCAGGCTGGCCGCGGGTGTAAAGGAACCGGGAGATGTCGTCCACCGAGAGTTCATCTGCGACGTCGGTCATAGTCCGTCCCTTGGCGGCGGCATCGTGCAGGAGTTCCCGGACGGCGTCGACAATTTCGCGGCGGCCGCCGTAGCCCACGGCGACGTTGACGTGGATCTTTTCGTGGACCGGCGTGCGGGCTGTCAGCTTGTTGAGGCGCTCGGCCAGATAGTCCGGCAGGAGCTCGGGAGCGCCCATGGCGTGGACGGAGACGTCCTCGTCTTCGTCAAGACGGTCCATGGTGTTCGCGATGATGCCCATGAGGAGGTCCAGCTCTTCACCGGAGCGGTTCATGTTGTCCGTGGAAAGCATGTAGAGCGTCACAACTTTGACGCCCAGTTCCTGGCACCAGCCGAGGAACTCGTGGATTTTGTCTGCACCGGCCTGATGTCCCTGGCTGGTGGGTGCATTGAACTGGCGTGCCCACCGACGGTTGCCGTCAACCATGACACCGATATGCCGTGGGATTTGGTCTTGTTTGAGGGAGCGCAGAAGTTTGCGCTCATAGAAGCCATAGAGGAAACCGGGCAGCTCCACCGGACTCTCACCTGACTTCCTTGCTTGTACGACGACGACGCACATCCTAGGCTACCTTCCCCAGCTGGCGAGCCGGTGCAGTCGGTGATGAAAAATCCCTCCGGCTGTTGTTACCCTGCGGTAACTTACCGAAACGTAAGTTATGGTTTAACCATGGCTGAGCTCCTCGAAACCAAGCCCGCCTGGCGCGGGTGGATCCATGCTGCAGCGGCTCCCTTTGCCCTCGCTGCAGGGATCCTGCTGGTGACCATTGCCCCGACCCCGGACCGCAAAATCACGTCCGCCATCTATGCGCTGACCGGCTTCCTCCTGTTCGGCGTCAGTGCTGTCTACCACCGGGGAAACTGGTCCCCCAAAGTCCGCATCGTCCTCAAACGGCTGGACCATACGAACATCATGTTGGTCATTGCCGGAAGCTACACCCCGCTGGCCTGGTCCCTGCTGGAACGCTCCGAGGCCGTCACTCTGCTGTGGCTTGTCTGGTCCGGAGCGATCGTCGGGGTGCTCTTCCGGATTCTCTGGACGCACGCACCGCGCTGGCTGTACGTTCCCGTCTACATCGCCCTGGGCTGCGGAGCGTTGTTCTACTTGCCTCAGTTCTTCGCGGCCAACGCCCCTGCCGCGATCCTGATCTGCGTGGGCGGTGCCTTGTACATCGCCGGCGCGGTGTTTTACGCCACCAAGAAGCCCAACTTCAGCGTCAAGCACTTCGGCTTCCACGAACTCTTCCACGCCTTCACCGTGCTGGCCTTCGCGGCCCACTTCATCGCCATCATGCTGGCAGTGCTGAGCTAAGCCGAAAGGGACCTGCTCAGTCGCCTGATCCCATGGCCGCCAAGCGCGCCCGGACAGCAGCTGGCTCCCCCAGCGGCCTTTCGCACACCATGTCCCGGCACAGGTAGACCTGCGGTAAACCGTCCGGTGTGCCTGACCTGTTGAGAAGCAGCGGCACGCCGGGATCCCCAACCGGCGCCCCGGCGTCGTCCTCCTGCACTGCGATTACCAGCCCTGGGCTGGCAGACGTCAACAGCGTGTGGTGCAGTTCGCGCTTCAACAACGAATCCGGGCCTGCGACGGCGGCCTCCACCGGCCCTGCGAGCGCGGCTTGCGCGGTGGCCAGGAGCCAACCGGCGACGCGCGGCGCCTGGGTGGCGAGAGGCGGGAGCAGGCCAAGGATGTTGCCCGCCATGAGCCGGTGCCCGTGGGATCCGGAGTAGGCAGCGTAGGACAGGAGAACCCCGGCGAAGCCTGCCGCTCCGCTGGGTGTGGCGTTGTCGAAGGGGTCCAGCGCTGCGTGCTGACCTTGGGCGTTGAAGACCTGCGCAGACTCCCCCGTCGAGTCGGCAAGCTGTCCGTTTTCCACGAAGCGGGCGCACGCAGCCAGCACCAACTCCTCCGCGAACAGGTACCAGCGTTTGGTTCCCGTCACCGCATAGAGGGCCAGGAAGCCATCCGCACAGAACGCGTAGTCTTCCAGCAGCCCGCCGATTCCACGTGCTTGTGAGTCATGTGAGACGCGGACCAGCGTCTTCGTTTCATCGTTCCAGTGGACGGTGGCGAGGTACCCGGCCACGTTCTCCGCCGCCGACACCAGGTCCGGGCGGCCCAGAATGGCACCCGCCTCGGCGAGTCCGGCTACAGCGAGGCCGTTCCAGCCGGCCACCACCTTGTCGTCCCTGGCTGGCTGGTTCCTGAGGTTGCGCGCAGTAAGCAATACCGGCGCCACACGCCCCCACAGCCGCAGATCAGCGTCGGACAGCTTCCGCGCCGGATGGAGTGGCGAGCCGAGGGCCGACACTGTCCCTTCAGCGCCAATGTTCATCATGCGCGCCACCTGCAGGGCGTCATCGGCGCCCAGGACATCCGCCAAGGATTCCAGGGTCCACAGGTACGTGGCGCCCTCGTGATGCACTCCGTCAATGACCGTGTCGGCGTCCAAGGAGGAAGCCGCAGCGCCGCCTGGCAGCCCCAGTGACTCCAGCATCCAGTCTGCGCACCGTGACGCCACAGCCGCCGCTTCGTCGGCTGAATAGACCTCGTTGCCACCCAACCGCACCCAGTGTGCATAGACACGGAGCAGTTGGGCGTTGTCGTAAAGCATCTTCTCGAAGTGGGGCACGGACCAGTCCGCCGTCACCGAGTAGCGGGCGAATCCGCCGTCGAGCTGGTCGCACAAGGCCGAGCGCGCCATGCCCGCCAACGCTCGTCCAGCCATGTCCTTGGCGGCATCCGCTGTATCGGAGGGCACCGCCGCGTGCCGGATGAGGAACTCGAGAACGGCCGACGGCGGGAACTTGGGGGCGCTGCCGAACCCGCCGGCGTCGGGGTCTTCAGAGCGCGCCAACAGCGCCACGGCGTCCGGAAGGAGGGAAGCATCCAGCAACCCGGGCGGTTCGTCGAGCCGCACCGCCGCGGACAGTTGCCCATCAGCCATGCTGGCTGCAAGACCCCGGGCGTTCTGCTCCACCCCGTCACGACGCTCCATCCAGGCTTCATGGACGGCTTCAAGAACATTGCGGAAGGACGGCCTGCCGGGCAGCGGAACGGGCGGGAAATAGGTTCCGGCGTGGAAAGCGAGCCCGTCCGGGGTGAGGAAGACGGACATTGGCCAGCCACCTTCACCACTGATGGCCTGGGTCGCGGCCATGTACACGGAGTCGACATCCGGACGTTCCTCCCGGTCCACCTTCACCGGGACGAAGTGGGCATTGAGGTAGTCAGCCGTTTCCTGGTCTTCGAAAGACTCGTGGGCCATGACGTGGCACCAATGGCATGCGGCATAGCCGATGGAAAGAAAAACCGGGACATCACGTTCGGCGGCGAAAGCAAAAGCTTCGTCGCCGAACGGACGCCAGTGCACGGGATTGTCCGCGTGCTGCCGCAAATAGACAGAAGGTTCCGAGCCCAGGGCGTTGCTGGCCCAGGGCGAACCGTTACCGGTGGATTCAGCGGGTCCGGGGACCGGCATCGTCGTTCTCATCCGAGGCGCCGTCACCTGCAGACTGCGCGCCAGGGGCTCCGGGAGTGCCGCCGTCGGCAGCTTGGCCGGCCTCCGCAGCCTGGCCTTGCTCAGCCGCCAGGCGTGCTTCCTCCACCTGCGCGCGGTACCGGACGCGCCGGATGCGTCGAACCATGTCCACAATGAGGAACGTGGTCAGGATGACGATGAAGGCCGTGAGGACGAAGCCCCACGTACCGGGCGTCACCTGGTCCTCGGACAGGCCGGGCCGCAGCGTGCCCGAGGGGTTGGGCGACGGGGTGACGGTCAGGGCGAGAATCAAGTGGTGCACGTTCAAACCTTCTATGGGAGCTGATGCATGCCGACAGGCAGCGTAGCCGGAAGCTGGTTGGCCTGGCGACAATTTCTACGGGCGATAGAAACTGCCGGAGTTCCTATCTTATCCCCGCGAACAGGTCCTTCTCCGGCAGCTCGGACGGGACAGTGGACTTGATGAGCGTGTAGTCCTCCCACGGCCACGCAGTGCGCTGCAGATCCGGCGATACCGCGAAGAAGAACCCCAGGGGATCGATCTGGGTGCGATGCGCCCGGAGTGCGTCGTCGCGCGCCTCGAAGAAATCGCCGCAATCCACCTGGGTGGTGGTCTGGTGTCCCGGGGGAACGGGAGTATGGCCCTCGGCATCGGCCTCCAGCCACGCGGCAAGTCGCTCAGCGTAAGGAGACTGCAATCCTGCCTCTTCCAACGCAAAGTGCAGCGCACGGAACCGCTCCGGACTGAAAGCACGGTCATAGTAGAGCTTGCTCGGGGCCCACGGCTCCCCCATGCCCGGGTAACGGTCCGGGTCACCGGCGGCATCAAAGGCTTCCACCGCCACCTTGTGGGCCATGATGTGGTCCGGGTGCGGGTAGCCCCCATTTTCGTCGTAGCTCAGAATCACGTGCGGTTTGAAACTGCGGACCAGCCGGACCAGGGGCGCCGTGGCGCGTTCCAAGGGCTGGAGCGCAAAGCACCCCGGCGGCAGCGGCGGCAGTGGATCACCTTCCGGAAGGCCCGAATCCACAAAGCCAAGCCACCGCTGCTTGATTCCCAGGACGGCAGCCGCATTCGCCATCTCCAGTCGCCGGGCACCGGCCATGTCCCGTTTGGGGTGGGGCGCGTCTTCCATGGCCGGGTTCTGGATGTCACCGCGTGAGCCATCAGTGCACGTAGCAACCATCACGTCTACTCCCGCGGCGGCGTACATTGCCATGGTGGCCGCGCCCTTGCTGGACTCATCATCAGGGTGGGCATGGACGGCGAGCAGCCGCAGCTGCTGGTCGGAACTGCTGGACGCTGTCACGTGACGGCTCCTCTTTCGTGGATCAAGCTGTGTGGGCGGTGATGGGGCGCCGGGATCGGCACTAAACTGGACGGGTGACTTCAGAGGACCTATCGGCCACCCAAGTACCGGCAAGCACCAGCCTAGCCAATCGCTACGGCGGTCAAAAGCGCGCCATGAACCGCAAAACCAAGCGGAACATCGTCATCGGCGCCCTGGTCATCGGGATGGGGTTCGCCGCCTATGTGGCAACCGGATCCGCACAAGCCCCTGTCACCTTCAAGGACATCGGTTACAGCACCGTGGACGGCACCCAGGCAGAGGTGGACTACCAAGTCACCAAATATCCCGGAGCCACAGCCAAATGCGCCATCAAGGCACTGGACTCCAAATTCGCGGTAGTGGGCTGGAAGGTAGTGGAAGTAGGCCCCAACGATCCGCAGGACGACCCCGACGGCGGCAGCACCACTGTCCAGCGCACGGTCCTGCGTACCGAGTCACCGGCTGTTTCCGGAGTGGTGGACAATTGCTGGATCACGGACAGCGGCAAATAACAATCATGTGACCCATGACTCAACCGGTTTGGGTTCGTCCAAAGGATTTACTACAATGGATGAAACCTTCACCCCGTTAAGTTGGTTACTGAGTTCCACGAGTGGCCACCTCGGCGGGGTCTTTTGCATTGTCAGATCTAGAGGAGAAATCCGTGTCTACCACCAATAGCGCCACTGCGGCTTGGCTCACCCAGGAAGCTTTCGACCGCTTGCAGGCTGAGCTGGACCACCTTTCCGGCGCTGGCCGGGCGGAAATCGTCCAGAAGATCGAAGCTGCCCGCCAGGAAGGCGACCTGAAGGAAAACGGCGGCTACCACGCAGCCAAGGAAGAGCAGGGCAAGATCGAGGCCCGCATCCGCCAGCTCACCGCACTGCTTCGCGATGCCCAGGTTGGCGAGGCCCCTGCCGATGACGGAATCGTTGAGCCTGGAATGCTGGTTGTTGCCCGCATCGCCGGTGACGAAGAGACGTTCCTGCTGGGCTCCCGCGAAATCGCCGGAGACTCCGATTTGGACGTCTTCAGCGAGAAGTCACCCCTGGGTGCTGCCATCATCGGCCACAAGGAAGGCGACAGCCTGAGCTACGTCGCCCCCAACGGCAAGGAAATTCAGGTGGAGATTGTCTCCGCCAAGCCTTACGTCGCATAACCAGCGGCTCACCGGCCCGAAATACACGACGCCGGCCCACCCCTTCGCGGGGCGGGCCGGCGTTTTTTGGTGCGCGGCTGGTGGGAGTCAGGCCGCCGGCGCGGACTTGGGACGTAACAGGACGGCTGCAATGACGCCGCCAACGGCTCCGCCGAGGTGCGCCTGCCAGGAAACGTAGCCCATCACCGTGGGCAGCACGCCGAAGAGAATGCTGCCGTAGGCCATGAACAGCACCACCGAGAGCAGGATCTGCCACCAGTTCCGGTTGAAGAATCCACGGACCAGCAGGAACGCGAAGAATCCGAAGACCAGCCCGGACGCTCCCACCGTGACCCCTCCCCCGCCGATGAGCCACACAGCGAGCCCCGAGCCCAGCCAGCTGAAGGCCAGTGCCGTGATAAAGACGCGGAGGCCTGACAGGAACACCAGGAAACCGAAAATGATCAGGGGCAACGTGTTGGAAAGCAGGTGGTTGAAGTTCGCGTGCAACAGCGGGAACGTCAGGATGTCCAGCACCCCGTCCATGGAACGGGGGCGCAGGCCAAAGGTGAAGTTCAAGCCGTGGCGCATCAGCGTGTTGAGGATCTCGATGACATAAAGCAGGATGACGAAGCCGCCCATGAAGAGCAGGCCGCCCTTCGCCCGCCCGGCCAGCGACTCCCGGTCCGCTTCTCTGGATCCTTCAGGCGTTCCCAGCACCATGGTGCTCCTCCCGTCAGTGCACCACGATCGGCTGGAAGCCCTCGGCCCGCAGTGCGCCGAGAACCTGCTCCCCGTGTTCGTGGCCTTTGGTTTCCAGGTTGATGGTGATGGAGACGTCCCCCATGCTGATGGAGCCACCCAAGCGGGTGTGATCCAGCCCGGTGACGTTGGCATCGTTTTCGGCAATGATCCGCGCGATGGTGGCCAAGGAACCCGGGCGGTCATCGAGCATCATGCGGACAGTCATGAACCGGCCTGCGGCCGACAGACCGCGCTGGATGACTTTGAGCATGAGCATGGGATCGATGTTGCCTCCGGAAAGCACGACGGCGGTGTTTCCCGGGTTTTCGATCTTGCCATCCATCAGCGCGGCCACTCCGACGGCACCTGCAGGCTCAACCACCATCTTGGCCCGCTCCAGGAGGAAGATCAGCGCCCGCGCCAGGGAGTCTTCACTGACGGTGACAACATCGTCCACCAGCTCGCGGATGATGCTGAAGGGCAGCTGCCCCGGACGGCCCACGGCAATGCCGTCAGCCATGGTGGTGACCTTCTTGAGCGGCACCAGTGCGTCAGCGGCCAGCGACGGCGGGTAGGCGGCAGCGTTTTCAGCTTGGACGCCGATCACCCGGATCTCACGGCCGAGCTCCTTGGCCCTGGCTTTGATGGCCACAGCCACTCCGGCCAGGAGTCCACCGCCGCCGACGCCCATCAGGATGGTGTCCACGTTGGGGATCTGGTCCAGGATCTCCAGTCCGATGGTTCCCTGGCCTGCAACAACGTCCACATTGTCAAAGGGATGGACAAACACAGCACCGGTCTCGTTGGCGTAGCGCTGCGCTTCGGCCAGGGCTTCGTCCACGTTGTGGCCATGCAGGATGACTTCTGCGCCGTGGCTGCGGGTGGCCGCCAGCTTGGGCAAAGCCACACCAAGGGGCATGTAGATGCGGGCGTTGATGCCCAGGCTCTTTGCGGCCACCGCCACACCCTGGGCATGGTTGCCTGCGGAGGCCGCCACCACGCCGCGCTTCTTTTCGTCCTCGGTCAGCCGGGCCATGCGGACATAGGCGCCGCGGACCTTGAAGGAGCCCGCGCGCTGGAGATTCTCACACTTGAAAAAGACGTTGCCGCCCACGAGGCTGCCAAGAGCACGCGACGACTCCACTGGAGTCTTGGTAATAATGCCCTCGAGCAACTCCTGCGCCTTGAGGACATCGTCCAGCGTGACGGGCAGGGTTTCGAGGGTATTCACTGACTATTCTCCTTTAGTGGTGTCGGCGGCAGGGCCCTCAGCAGAGGGGCGTCCTGCAGCCTTGTTCTTGCCTGCGATGCCTTTACCGAGGCGGGATTCGGGCTTGGGGAGGTGAACCTCCTTGAAGTTGGCGTCTCCGCTCGGCCCCGCAGAAGCGGTTGCCGGCTGAGGCTCCATACCGCCCAATCCTTCATCATGTTCCCACGTCCGCCCGGCAATGTACCGAACCGCCGTGTTTACTACGGCGAGCAACGGGACCGCGAACAGTGCTCCCGGGATGCCTGCGAGGTAGGAGCCTGCTGCCACCGAGAGGATCACGGCCACGGGGTGCAGCGAGACAGCCTTGCCCATCACCAGCGGCTGCAGGATGTGGCTTTCGAGCTGCTGGACCAGCAGGACGATTGCCAGCATGATGAGCGCGTTGATGGGCCCGTTGGCTACGAGCGCAAGAAGCACCGCGATGGCTCCGGTAACAAGGGCACCCACTACCGGGATGAAGGAGCCGATGAAGACCAGGACCGCCAAGGGAAGTGCGAGGGGAACCTGGATGATGGCAGCGCCCACGCCGATGCCCACAGCATCCACGAATGCCACGAACATCTGGATACGCACATAGCTGACCATGGACGTCCACCCGCGACGCCCTGCGCCGTCAGTGGCCTTTCGCGCGGTCTTGGGCAGCAGACGCACCAGGAAGGCCCAAATCCGGCTGCCCTCCAGCAGGAAGAAGATGAGGATGAACAGGGCCAGGACGAGTCCCGCGGCAAAGTGTCCGGCAGTGCTGCCAAAGGACAAGGCGCCACTCAGGATACTGCTGCTGTTGTTTTGCAGCGCGTTGGCGCCATCGGCAATGTACTGGTCTATCTGGTCTGCGGTGAGGTGGAGGGGACCATCGGCCAGCCACGTCTGGATCTGTTGGATTCCGGCCAAGGCCTCCTGCCAGAGTTCGCCGAAGCCGGAGACAAGCTGCCTTCCCACCAGGGCCAGGGCGCCGGCGATAACGCCGATGAAGGCCACCACCGTGATGGCCACGGCGGCCCCGTTGGGCACATTGCGGTTGCGGAGCCACGCCACCACTGGATACAGCAGTCCGGCCAAAAGGGCGGCCACCATGACCGGGATGATGAGGAAGCTGACCTTGCCCAGCAGCCAGACCAGGGCACCAATCATGAGCAGGATCAGTCCCGCCCGCCACGACCAGGCAGCAGCAATTCGCACCCCGTAGGGGATGTCTTCGGCAATTTGGCGGTCAGAGCGGGATTTGGCGTCCGGTGTTGGCGTCATGAACCCATAATTCCGTAGGCCACGCCGTATGGGAAACCGGCCCGCGCAGCTGTTACCAAACGCTGAGGCAGCACGTACAAAAAGCTCAGAGGGATGCGGTGATGCCCCAGCTCATGGTGAACGCCTCGCCGGAGGCCAGCCATCGCAGGCCGTCGCCGCTGTTGAAGGCGTTGGCGGGGCCCGTCATCGGCTCGAGGGCCACAGCTTTGGAGCGGCCAGGGAAGGTATCAGTGACAAAAACATGGACGTACGGGGACACCTCGTCCTGCTCAAGGCTCACGCTGCGGCCATCAGGCGCGGTCAGAGTGTGGCGGGCCACGCCGCCGTCGTACGCCAGGTCCGTCAAGGCGACATCAACCAGCAGGTCATTCACCGCTGTGCCGGCGGAAAGATCGAACTGTCCATCTGCTTCAGCCGTGCTGCGGGGAATCAGCCGCTCGTCGGCCACCAGCCGGGTACGGGCTTTTACGGTCAGGACCAGGTCCTCGGTAGCGACGTCACCGAGGCGCAGGTAGGGGTGGGCCCCGAGCACAAAGGGCGCCCTGCCCTGGGAATCGTTGACCAAGGTCTGCCGGACGCGGAGATCCATGGCCTCGTCCAGCTCATAGCGGACCACGTGCCGGACCAGGAACGGGTAGCCGTGCTGCGGGAACACGGTGGCTTCGAGCGTCACGCTGAACTCGGATTCGTCCACCAAGGCGTAGGCGGCATTCCTCAGCAACCCGTGGCTGGCGTTGTTGCGGGAGACTTCGGTGATATCAAGTTGCTGCTTCTTACCGTCGAGGTACCAGACCCCGTCCTCCACGCGGTTTGCCCATGGCGCCAGGGTGATGCCCGTGGCGCCCGGAGGAATCTGGTCGTCATCGTAGCTTTCCGTCAGTTGCACACCGCGGCGGGAGTAGAGGCGCAGCCCGGCGGCGAGTTCGGTGATGACGGCGAGCGCATCGCCCCTGCGAAGCTCGAATTGCCGGCCCGTGGCGAAGCGGCGGGATTCGGAGGGGAGCGCGTTATCGGCGGGTGAAGGCAAGGCAGGCATGGCAATACCGTACTTCATTTCGAAACCCGGAACTCCACCTTCAATGTTAGCTTTTGTTAGAAACTATGCGCTTTTGATCGGTTGTGGAACAATGGATCCATGAGTCGCATCACCAGCACCCGCCTTGCGGACAGCCGCGAGCTGATCTACTTCGACGACCCCGGCACTCCGGAGCGAACACCGGAATCCCTGGTGGACCACCGCGAGCTCCCAGCCCGCGGCGAGCCCGGCGAAGTCCGGTATGACGCCCTGTCGGGCGACTGGGTTGCCGTCGCTGCGCACCGCCAGGCCCGCACGCATCTGCCGCCTGCCGACCAGTGCCCTATTTGCCCCACTACCGCGGCGAACCCCTCGGAAATCCCGACAGCGGACTATGACGTTGTGGTGTTCGAAAACCGCTTCCCCTCCCTGGGCCCTGCCCTGGGTGATATTCCCCCTCTGCCCGCACCGGGCGCCAGCGGCCATGGGACCGTTGGACCGGCATTCGGCCGATGCGAAGTAGTCGCCTTCACCCCGCAGCACACCGGCTCCTTCGCCGAACTCGGGGAGACCCGCGCTCGCACCGTCATTGAGGCATGGGCACAGCGGACCGAAGCGCTCAGCGCCTTGCCGGGCATCAAACAGGTCTTCCCGTTCGAAAACCGCGGCGCGGACATCGGCGTTACCCTGCACCACCCGCATGGACAGATCTACGCGTACCCGTACGTCACGCCGCGCGCCGCCCAGCTCGGTGCTGTCGCACGGAAATACTACGACGACGTCGACGGGAAGGAGACGCTGGCGGCGTCGCTCCTCAAGGCTGAACGCGAAGACGGCAGCCGCATGGTGCTGGAGGCCGAACACTTCAGCGCCTACGTCCCCTTCGCCGCGCGTTGGCCCTTGGAAATCCACGTGGTCCCCCACCGCAGCGTCCCCGACCTCGCAGCGCTCACGGGCGCAGAACGCGATGAACTTTCGCACGTCTACCTTGACCTGCTCAAGCGCCTCGACTCCCTCTACCCCACTCCCATGCCGTATATCTCCGCATGGCACCAGGCTCCGCTGGATCCGTCCCTGCGCCCTGCAGGCCAGCTCCACCTGCAGTTGACTTCACCCCGTCGCGCAGCCGATAAGCTCAAGTACTTGGCCGGCTCAGAGGCCGCCATGGGAGCGTTCATCAACGACACCACCCCCGAAGCCGTGGCGGAGAGGCTCCGCAGCGTCGCCGCGGCGCCGGCATCCCCCAAGACCCTGGAAGGCACCCGAGCATGAGCACCACTACCGATACCAGCGTCCTCGCCGCCCGCTTCCAGGAAACGTTCGGTGAAGCCCCCGACGGCGTGTGGCAGGCACCGGGACGCGTCAACCTGATCGGCGAGCACACCGACTACAACGAAGGTTTCGTGCTGCCCTTCGCCATCGATAAGACAGCAAAGGTGGCGTTGCGCGTCCGCGATGACTCAAGGGTCCGCATGCTGTCCACGTTCGGTGGGCACGGACTGGTGGAGGCCGATCTTTCAGAGCTGGAACCGGGCTCGGGCGAAGGTTGGTCCCGCTACCCGCTGGGGGTCGCCTGGGCGCTGAAGGAGCGTGGCATCACGGTGCCCGGCTTCGACCTCCTGCTCGACTCGGACGTCCCGTCGGGCGCCGGCCTCTCCTCCTCCCACGCCATTGAGTGCGCCGTCATCAGCGCCCTGAATGAGCTGACCGGAGCCGGACTCGCCGCCGAGGACCTTGTGCTGGCCACCCAGCGGGCCGAAAACGCCTACGTTGGCGCACCCACCGGAATCATGGACCAATCGGCATCCCTGCGTGGCGCCAAGGGACAGGCTGTCTTCCTGGACTGCCGCGACCAGCACGTGGACCTGGTACCGTTCGACGCCGAAGCCTCCGGTTTGGTCCTGCTGGTCATCGACACCAAGGTCTCGCACTCACATGCCGACGGCGGTTACGCCTCCCGCCGTGCGTCCTGCGAGCTGGGTGCCGGGATCCTGGGCGTCAAAGCACTGCGCGATGTCGGTGTGGAACGCTTGGAGGAAGCGTCCGGACTGCTGGATGAGACAACGTTGAAGCGCGTGCGCCACGTGGTCACCGAGAACGACCGCGTGCTGCAAACCGTGGACATACTGGGCAGCCAAGGACCCGCCAGCATTGGTCCCCTGTTGGATGCGAGCCACGTTTCCATGCGCGACGACTTTGAGATCTCCTGCCCCGAGTTGGACCTCGCCGTGGACACTTCCCGCGCCAACGGCGCCATCGGTGCCCGCATGACCGGCGGCGGGTTCGGCGGTTCGGCCATTGCCCTGACCCCGGTGGGCCAGGAGCAGCAGGTGCGTGACGCCGTCGTGCGTTCCTTCGCCGACGCCGGTTACGCCGCGCCGGACATCTTCACGGTGACTCCGGCGGCAGGCGCCCGCCGATTGGCCTGACACTTCCGTGATTTCCAGTAACCGCCCGGCGCTGGTGCAGGCGCCGGGCGTAAGCTGTGGCCATGACTGAGGCTGTCATTGTTTCCACTGCCAGAAGCCCCATTGGCCGCGCCTTCAAAGGGTCCCTGAGGGACGAGCGCCCCGATGACCTCGCCACCGCAATGGTGCAGGCCGCCCTCGCCAGGATTCCGGCATTTGATCCGGCCGCCGAGGATGGGCGCGGTCTGGACGATCTCCTTCTTGGTTGCGCAGAACCCAGCGGCGAAGCCGGCTCCAACATGGCACGCGTGGTGGCTGTCCTGGCAGGAATGGACCAGGTACCGGCGGCCACCATCAACCGTTTCTGTGCATCGAGCCTGCAAACGCTGCGGATGGCCTTCCACGCCATCAAAGCCGGGGAAGCCAACACGATCGTCTCCGCCGGGGTAGAGAGCGTGTCCCGCTACCAGAACTGGGCAGGCGCAGGAGAAACGGACACCGCCAACCACAACCCCCTGTTCGGCCCAGCGGCCCAACGCACGGCAGCCAGGGCAGCGTCCAACATTCCGTGGACCGATCCCCGCTTGGGTGGCCGTCTGCCGGACATCTACATCTCCATGGGCCAAACGGCAGAGAACGTTGCCACCACCTATGGCGTCAGCAGGGCCGAGCAGGATGAGTGGGGCGTCCTGAGCCAGAACCGGGCCGAGGCAGCCATCGCTTCAGGATTCTACGCCCGCGACATTACCCCCTACACCCGCCGGGACGGCACCGTGGTGGAGCGCGACGACTCTCCGCGGGCGGGAGTGACACTTGAAGCCGTGTCCGCCCTCCAACCCGTGTTCCGTTCCGACGGGACAGTCACCGCCGGCAACGCGTGCCCCCTCAACGACGGCGCCGCAGCCGTAGTGGTCATGAGCGATACCCGGGCCCGCGAGTTGGGCCTCGAACCGCTGGCCCGGGTGGTGTCCACAGGAGTGAGCGCACTCTCCCCCGAGCTCATGGGCATGGGTCCCGTTGAGTCCACCCGGCGGGCCTTGGCACTGGCCGGCCTGACCATGGACGACATTGATCTCGTGGAACTTAACGAAGCCTTCGCCGTGCAGGTGGTAGCAAGTGCACGGGAACTGGGCATCGACCCTGCCAAGCTCAACGTCCACGGTGGTGCCATCGCCTTGGGACACCCCTTTGGCATGACCGGTGCACGGATGACCAGCACGCTCCTGAACGGGCTCAAGGAACGGGACGGAACCCTGGGGCTTGCCACTCTGTGTGTTGGCGGCGGGCAGGGAATGGCCGTGGTTTTCGAACGCTTGAGCTAACCGCGAGGGGTTGGATCTCGCCCCTATGATTCGCCGAGGGGTTGGATCTCGCCCGTATGATCCCCCGCTTAGAGGCGAGAGCTCACCCCTCGACACACAAAAATGCCCCCGAAGAGTCTTCGGGGGCATTTCGGGTCGGCTTACTTAGCAGGTTGGGCCTGCAGCAGTTAGTCGTCGCCTCGCAAAATAGCCAGAAGGCGGATGATTTCGACGTAGAGCCAAACCAGCGTGACCGTCAGGCCGAAGGCCGCAACCCAGGAGTAACGCTCCGGGGCACCGGCGCGGACGCCTTCTTCAATGCTGGTGAAGTCCATGATCAGCGAGAACGCTGCCAGGCCGATAGCCAGGATGCCGATGAAGACGCCCAGGGGGATGCCTGCAATCGTCATGCTGGTGCGCAGGCCGAAGGGCTCCTGCACGGCACCGGTCCACATCATCACCATGTTGATGATCGCGAAGACTGCGTAGCCAATGGTGGCGATCATGAAGAAGCGCACCATCTTGGGGGTGGCGCGGACCTTGCCGCTCTTGAACAGCACCAGCGTGACGCCGAAGACTGCCAGCGTGCCGATGACAGCCTGGAGGCCGACGCCGGGGTACATGCCGTCGAGGATGCGGGTAAGGCCGCCCAGGAACAGGCCTTCCAGGCCGGCGTAGGCAAGGATCAGTGCCGGTGAGGGCTGCTTCTTGAAGGTGTTGACCAGGGCCAGGACGAAGCCGCCCAGTGCTCCAACGATCATGAGCATGGTCGAGAGGGCGGGAGCTACGAAGAGCGTCACGCCGGCGCCGATCACCAAAACCACCAGGCAGGCGACAGTCTTCATGATGACGTCGTCATAGGTCATACGGCCGGTATCGGCGGGGCCGGCAGCCGGCTGGTTGTACATCTGCTGCAGCTGCTCATTGGTCATGTTCTGCTGCTGGGCAGACCACGCGGCCTGGCCATCCAACACCTGGCCAGGCGCCCGACCGGGGGCCTGGTTGAACTGCTGGCCGTACGGGTTCTGCGGTACAGGCGGGGCCTGCTTTGCTCCACGGAAATTCTTTCCGTTGAAGACTGGGTTTCCGCCAAGTGCCATTGCGGGTGTCCTCCTGAAAAAGGGCTAGTGATAATTCACGGTACCAATTACCACGCGCGCGCGGCAGGGAAAGTTCCCTTGTTCACCCAGACGAAACGCAACCGTGACACGAAACCGGCATAGTGGCAGCGGCAGGGACCCGCCCGAACGTTTAGAAACACCCGTACTCAACAAAGGTTTACTTAACTACAGCTACATCATTAGTTGCCTATAGCTTCACAGTTGTTATCCGATCGCGATGTTTGCACCCCCGAACTGGGCATTTATTCGGCCCACCGGGCGGTAACATAGGCCACACATGGGTGACTTAGATCACAATCGAGGCAGCTAGGCAAGAACTGTTCACAAGCCCCATTTACCGTTCGCACCGGCTGCAATGGCGCAGCCGGGACCACCCCCACTGTGGAGGTTTCCATTTTGAGAAGCACACTGCGAGACCCGTCCATCAGACGGTCCAAGGGACTGCAGAGAGTTGTGGGGGCGCTGTTCGCAGCCCTCATCGCCGCTCTGTTGATCGCCGCCCCTTCGGCACAGGCAACCACCCCATCGCCTTCGCCGTCACCGACGACATTCCAAAACAACATCAGCGGGTTCCTCCGCGATGATGCCCGGGCCCCCATACCCGGCGTCAAAATCAAGGCCTCAGGCAACGGGTTCGAAGGTGAAGCAACCTCCGGAGCCAATGGTGCGTGGACCATCGGTGTTCCCGTCCAAGGTACCTACACCATCGAGCTGGACACCTCCACCTTGCCGGAGGGCATCGCACTGGCCGAGGGCCAGGACAATCCCCGCGATGTCACGTTCAGCCAAACATCCAACCTGTCAGTGATCTTCGCCTTCGGTGAGGGCATCGTGGTCCAACAGCAGGACTTTGGCCAGAACCTCCTCAACCGCCTGGTGGCGGGCCTGAGCTTTGGCCTCCTCCTCGCCCTCGCCTCGGTGGGCCTCTCCCTGATCTTCGGAACCACGGGCCTGACCAACTTCGCCCACGGCGAGATGGTGACCCTGGGCGCCGTCCTCGTGTTCATGTTCAACGGATTCGGACTCCCCTTCTGGCTGGCGATCCTGCTGGCACTGATAGGGGGCGGGCTCTTTGGCTACGTCCAGGACGCCGGACTCTGGCGTCCATTGCGGAAGCGCGGCTCCGGCCTCGTTCCCATGATGATCGTCAGCATCGGCCTGGCATTGGCCATCCGCTACGTCATCCAGTTCTTCTTCGGTGGAGCAACCCAACAGCTGCCCGGCGCACAAAGCGCCGAAATCCAGATAGGGCCTGTGTCCATCTCCCCGAACAACCTCTGGTCACTGATTATCAGCGCTGTGGTCATCGCGTTGATTGGCATCGTCCTGCTGAAGACCCGTCTCGGCAAGGCAACCCGCGCCGTAGCGGACAATCCCGCTTTGGCAGCCGCATCCGGCATCGACGTCGACTCCGTCATCCGCATCGTCTGGATCGTCGGCGGCGTCCTCGCCTCCCTCGGTGGCATCCTGTGGGCGTACTACCGTCCCGGTGTCACCTTCGACATGGGCTCGCAGATCCTGCTTCTCATCTTCGCCGGCGTGACGCTGGGTGGTCTGGGAACCGTCTTCGGCGCTTTGATCGGCTCGATCGTCGTCGGCATCTTCGTGGAACTGACTACAGTGTTCGGCCTTCCCGCCGACCTCAAGTACGTCGGTGCACTGTTCATCATGATCGTTGTTCTTCTGTTCCGACCGCAGGGTATCCTCGGCCGGCGTGAGCGTGTGGGTTAGGAGCGGGCCATGGACTTCGGATTCATTTTCTCCAGCGCCCTTGGCGAATTATTCAGCCCGACGACGGCGGCGTACGCACTGGCCGCTTTGGGTCTTGCGGTTCACTTCGGCTACTCAGGCCTGCTGAACTTCGGCCAGGCAGGCTTTATGGCAGTTGGTGCCTACGGTTTCGCCATCTCAACCCTGAGCTTCGACGCTCCGTTCTTCCTTGCACTGATCATCTCCATTCTCTGCTCGGTGATCTTCGCCTTCATCCTCGGTATTCCCACCCTCCGGCTACGCGCCGACTATCTGGCAATCGTCACCATCGCAGCGGCAGAAATTGTCCGTTACGTAGTCACCACCAACCAGCTCACCAGCGTTACGGGTTCCGCCAACGGCCTGGCCGCGTTTGAGAACACGTTCTACGCCATGAACCCCTTCCCCGAGGGGTCCTACATGGGCATGAACAACCGTGACTTCTTCATCCGGGTGGTCGGTTGGGGACTCGTAATCGTGTGCTGTGTGCTGGTCTGGCTCCTCATGCGCAGCCCGTGGGGCCGTGTCCTGAAGGGCATCCGCGAGGACGAGAACGCTGTCCGCTCGCTCGGTAAGAACGTCTACGCCTACAAGATGCAGGCACTGATCATCGGTGGTGTCCTGGGAGCCTTGGCGGGCATGATCTTCACACTCCCCCGCGGCGCCGTCCAGCCATCCAACTACGGCACGGAACTGACGTTCTTCCTGTGGACCTGCCTCCTCCTCGGCGGCATGGCCACTGTCCTGGGGCCGGTCATCGGAGCCATGATCTTCTGGGTTGTCCTGTCGCTGACCCAGAGCCTGCTCTACGGCCTTATCGAATCAGGGGCAGTCACGTGGCTGACCACCGTCCAAGCCGGCCAGTTGCGCTACATCCTGGTGGGTGTCGCGCTGATGCTCCTGATGATCTTCCGCCCGCAAGGCGTCTTCGGCAATAAGAAGGAGCTTGCTTTCGCATGAGTGAGACCAACGAACGCAATACCGAGAATATCGACTACATGACGGATTCGCGGCCCATCGCGGTCGGGGAGAACACCCCCGGCTGCAAGAAGCGAGATCCCATCGTGGTGGCAGAGGATGTCACCCGGTCCTTTGGCGGCATCAACGCAGTGGACGTCGAATACCTTGAGATCCCGCGCCACAAAATCACTGCTTTGATCGGCCCCAACGGCGCCGGCAAAACCACCCTGTTCAACCTGCTCACCGGCTTTGACACTCCCAATACAGGCAAGTGGCAGTTTGAGGGCAACAGCCTGGCAGGCGTTTCCTCCTACAAGGTGGCACGCATGGGCATGGTGCGCACGTTCCAGCTGACCAAGGTGATGGGCAAACTAACCGTCATGGAGAACATGCGGCTCGGCGCAGCGGACCAGCCCGGCGAACGGCTCTCCAAGGCCCTTTTCAAGGGCATGTGGGGAGGCCGCGAGAAGGAAATCACAGCCCAGGCCAACGTGCTGTTGGAGAAGTTCAAGCTGGATGCCAAGAAGGACGACTACGCTGCGTCCCTCTCGGGTGGACAGCGGAAGCTGCTGGAAATGGCACGTTCCCTGATGGTGCGGCCCAAGCTGGTGATGCTCGATGAGCCCATGGCCGGTGTGAACCCCGCTCTGACCCAGTCGCTGCTGGACCACATCAAGAACCTGAAGGCTGAAGGCATGACCGTGCTGTTCGTGGAGCACGACATGAACATGGTCCGGCATATCGCGGACTGGGTAGTGGTCATGGCCGAAGGCAAGGTGGTGGCTGAAGGCCCTCCGGGCGAAGTCATGAAGAACCCTGCCGTCATCGACGCCTACCTTGGCGCCCACCACGACGTGGACCTCGGCGATGCTGAAGGCATCAAGGTGCTCGAAGCCGAGCTTGAGGCCGATGAAGAGTCGGTGGTGGGTACTGAAGACGCCGGCATCCTGTCCGACATCGTTGAAACCAAGAAGGAGGACGGGAAATGAGCAGCCCCGCCGCAATGCCCGCCTCAGCAGCTGCTCCGGCAGGCGATTCCGTCGTCAAAGTCACCAACCTCGTAGCCGGCTACATTCCCGGCGTCAACATCCTCAACGGATGCAGCATCGAGGCCCGCAAGGGTGAGTTGATCGGCATCATCGGCCCCAACGGTGCCGGCAAGTCCACCCTGCTGAAGGCCATGTTCGGGCTGGTGAAAGTCCACTCCGGCACCGTGGTGGTCCGGGGCCAGGACCTCACGGGTTTGAAAGCCAACAAGCTGGTGACCCAGGGTGTTGGCTTCGTGCCGCAGACCAACAACGTGTTCGCAGCACTGACCATCGAAGAGAACCTCCAGATGGGCATGTTCCAGCGTCCCAAGGCTTTCGCTGAGCGCTTCGACTTTGTGACCAGCCTGTTCCCGGAACTGGCTAAGCGTCGCGCCCAGCGTGCGGGGTCGCTCTCCGGTGGTGAGCGACAGATGGTAGCCATGGGCAGGGCGCTCATGATGGATCCGGCTGTACTGCTCCTGGACGAGCCGTCTGCTGGCCTCTCCCCCGTCAAACAGGACGAAACCTTCCTCAGGGTCCACGAGATCAACCGTGCCGGCGTCTCGGTCATCATGGTGGAACAGAACGCCCGCCGATGCCTGCAGATCTGCGACCGCGGCTACGTACTGGACCAGGGCAAGGACGCGTACACGGGTACCGGCCGTGAGCTTATGAAGGACCCCAAGGTCATCCAGCTCTATCTGGGCACTCTGGCGGACGAGGTCTAACCACCGCAGCCACACACGACGGAAGGCCCCGGGACACCACCCGGGGCCTTCCGCTGTTTGAGACACACTCCTGCCAAGGGAGCGGAAGCCGCCTGGACCCCTTCGGTCAACGCGAAATGCCACCCAATGGCATGCTGGACTGATGACGGGAACCATCACGGAACTGCAGCAAAGCCTCCTGTTGACATGGCTTGGTGGCTTCACCGTGGTTCAGGACCACTCATGGCCCCTCCAGGACACCACCGTCCTTCAGGTCGCTGCCCCGGATGGCCAGGAGTACATCGTCAAAGCCAGCACCACGAGCCACCACATCCGGCGCGAAATTGCGGCTTACTCGCGGGGCCTGCCGGGGCTGCACGGCAGGGTACCCACCCTGAAGCACGCGTCGCCTGAGGCAGGCATCCTGGTCACCGGGTACTTGCCCGGGACCCTGGTAGCTGGAACCTCTTCCGAATCCGATCCCAGGACGTACCGTGAGGCCGGCATGCTGCTCTCAAGGATGCACCTGCCGGCGGGAACCTCCCGCGGTTACGCAAAGGCGCTGGCGGCCAGGACGGGCTCCCTCATTGAACGCGCGCACTCTCTCCTGCCCGAGGAGACGCAAAGAAGACTACAAGAGGTCCTTGAGTCGTTGGAGCCGGGTCCTGCCACGCTTGTGACAACCCATGGCGATTACCAGCCCAGGAATTGGCTGGACGACGACGGAGTGATCAAGGTGATCGATTTTGGCCGTGCCGAGCTTCGCCCGTGGGTTCATGACCTGGTCCGGCTCAGCCACCAGCAGCTGCTCGCTCAGCCAACGCTCGCCGCGGCCTTCCACGAGGGCTTGGGCAGGGTTGTCACCAGCGAGGAGGACCACCACCTGTGGACCCTGGAAAACCTGAACCAGTCGGTGGGCACGGTGGTCTGGGCACACCACGTGGGAGACGCCGTCTTTGAGCGTCAGGGCGTGGAAATGGTGACCCGGGTCCTTGATGGGTTTCTCCCCTGCAGCGGGTAGCGACACCACAGAACGCAGCCCAGCACAGAACAGGCCCCCTTCCAGATGAGGAAGGGGGCCTGTGACTGACTGCGGTTTGGACCGGCTGCGGCTTAGAGCTTGCCGAACTCTTCGCGGACCGGCTTGTAGGTGTTGTCATCCTGGTATTCGTAGATACCGATGTACGCCTCGGTGGGGTCACCAGCGTCGGAGAACGTGACCGGACCGGACTGGCCGTCGTAGTCGATGTCCTTGCCGTCGCGGAGCAACGTGACACATGCTGCGAAGGTGGTGCACTTCTCGCCGCCCTCAGAGACTTCCTTCAGCTTGGCTGCGATGTCCGTGCCCTTGGTGCTCTTGGCGGCCTCGGAGGCCAAAGAGATCAGGTTCACGGCGTCGTAGGACTCGCCTGCGTAGCTGTAATCCTTCAGGGCGGGATCGATGGCGAGGAGCTTCTTCTTGAAGTCGTCCTTGGCGAACGTACCGGGAATGGTTCCCTGTGCGCCCTTCATGGTGCCGGCCTGGAAGTCCTTGCTGTAATCGGAGGTGTTGCCATCAACCATGAACAGCTGCGTGGGCTTGATACCCTTGCCCGTGATCAGGGGGACGATGCTCTTGGCTTGGTCGAAGGTGATCAGGGCGATCGCATCCGGCTTGGCGGCGAGGACCTTGTCCACCTGGCTGCTGAACTGGGAGTCACCCTCGTTGAAGAGTTCCTCAGCAACAACCTTGCCACCGGCGGCCTCGAAGGCTTCCTTGACGTTCTTCTGGAGACCGGTTCCGTAAGCGTCGTTCAGAACGATCATGCCAACGGTTTGCGCTCCACAGGTAGCCATGTAGTTGCCCAGGACCTTGCCCTGCAGGACGTCGGACGGTGCAGTTCGCCAGTAGAGGCCCTTGTCGTCCCATGTGGTGAAGTCAGGCGAGGTGTTGGCGGGCGAGAAGTGGATGACACCGGCGCCCGTGATCTGGTTGATGACCGTCTTGGAAACGCCCGAGGATGCAGCACCGATGACGGCGCTCACGCCCTGGCCCAGGAGGGCGGTGGTGGACTGGGTGGCGATGTCCGTCTTGGTATCACCGGAGTCGCGGTGGACCACGGAGACAGGTGCGCCGAGTACGCCACCGGCGTCGTTGACTTCCTTGATGCCGAGGTTGACACCGGCAATTTCGGGCGGGCCGAGGAACGCCAGCGACCCCGTCGTCGGCAGGAGCGATCCAAGTTTCAGTGGTGCGTCTGTGGTGGTGGTCGAGGGAGGTACTGGTCCCGTGTTGGTGGCAGCCTGGCTGTTGCCGGCTCCCGCCCCGCCGCTGGGAGCCGGGCAGGAAATGCCTGCCGCCGCGGCGGAAGAAGACCCGGTCTGGGTAGGAGTCGAAGACCCACCACAGGCCGTGGCCAAGAGAGCGACCCCAATGCCAAGCGCTGTTAGCTTGGCGGCTCGGGGCGCCGCTGGGGAAAGATCAAACATGCGTTGTCTCCTCGATCGAAAGGTGCGAACTGCCTTTGATGCGATTACTCAGGTGTTCCTGATTAAGACTCAAACTAATGCAATTGGGCGGCGAACATAAGTGATTCAGGTCACATCCCTATAACACTCGTTGCCTGTGGGGAATCTACGAGCGGGCTGGGAATTTCCGCGGAGGACCCTTGGGAGCACGGCGGAAGCGATGTGGGCGGATCAGCCAGGTTCAGACAGACCAGCAAGCCCCTCGTGGACGGCCTAGCCCGGGCCAAGGAAAAAGACCCCCGAATCCCTTTGTTCGCAAGGGTTTCGGGAGTCTTTCTGCTTGTGCCCCAGGTGGGACTCGAACCCACAACACGCGGATTTTAAGTCCGCTGCCTCTGCCAATTGGGCTACTGGGGCGCCCGCACCATGGTATCCCAGCTACAGCCCGCTGAATGGCCCGGCGTAGCGGAAGGTGCCGCGGACGTCGTCGGGCCACGCGGGAAGCGTCAACAACTGGAAGTGATCGCCCCACATCGCCTCCGGCGGTTGCACACCCACAGAGGCTGCCGGCACGTAACCGAAGCGCATGTAGTACAGGGGGCTGCCGAGCAGGGCAATGCCGGGCTCCCCTGCGGCTGTGGCACGGGCCGTCGTCTCCCGCATCAAGGCTGAACCTACCCCGCGCTTCTGAAAGGCGGGAAGCACGCCGATCGGACCCAGCCCCAGCAGTTCCAAGTCTCCGATCCAGCCCCTCGTGCTGATGGCATGCCCCACAATCTCCCCACCCATCTCGGCGACGATACTGAACTCCGGAAGGTACTCAGGGCACTCAAAGAGCTCGCGCAGCAGCCCTGCTTCAATCGGCACGCCGTCCACGGGTTCACCGGTTACCGGCGAGACGGAGAAGGCCTGGGCAGTCAGTTCCAGAATCTCGGCGCGGTCCTCGGGACGCTCACTTCGGAGCACGAGACCTTTTCCCAAAAGCCGGAGCACATCCATGGCCCGGCCCGCGTCGGCCGAAGGCACCAGGAGGTGGTCGTGGTGGAAACCCGCCAGGACGTTGCAGCTGATTCCCGCGTGGGTCAGGGCGGCGCTCACGGCGGCCGTGAGGCCCACCGCTTCGAGTGCCGAGTGGACCTGGAGCGTGATCCACGAGGCCACGAAGTCGTAGCTCAGACCCAGCGCATCAGCCTCGTCCCGGCGGAGGACAACCGTAAGGCCCTCGGCCTCGCGCACAGCCGCCTCGATCCCGCCCTCCAGCGGCCTGCCATGTGGCCACAGGGCGTAGACGTAGTCGCCATCGCGGGCTACGGGGTGGAGGGATTGCAGGAGTGTCTTCAGATCGGTTTCACCGGACATGGCAACAGTCTAGGGGCGCAGCAACCCGCCACCGCCGTCGGCACAACTGCTTAAACGCCGACGGCGGCCACTCCCCGAAAGGGAGCGGCCGCCGTCGTGCGTTGACTGCGCCGTGCGTTGACTACTTGGCGGCGGCAGTGACCGGAGTCTTGGCTTCCTCAGCCGCAGGCTTGGCCTCTACAGGTGCCGGAGCGGCAGCGGGCTTGGGAGCGGGCGTTGCAGCGGCCACGAAGGCACCGCGCGGGTTGTCGAGGTCCATCAGCTGCGTGGTGTCGCGGCCGGCGAAGAAGGCCAGGATCCAGCCGAAGATCACACGGAACTTGCGCTCAACCGTGGGCATGGCCATGCCGTGGTAACCACGGTGTGCCAGCCAGGCGAGGCCGCCCTTGAGACCGATGCGGCCGAGCAGGTTGATGTTGGCAACACCCTTCCACTCGCCGAAGCCGGCCACAGCACCAAGGTTCTTGTGCTTGTAGTCGTGCAGCGGCTTGTCCCAGCGGGAAGCCCACAGGTTCTTGGCGAGCTTCTTGGCCTGGCGAAGGGCGTGCTGGGCGTTGGGGACGCAAGTGCCGTCCGGCAGGCCCTTGCCCGTGAGGTCCGGAACAGCGGCGATGTCGCCGGCGGCCCAGGCGTTCTCCACGATGCCCTCGTCGCCTGCGATGCGCAGGTCCGGGAGGACGCGGACACGGCCACGGGGTTCCAGCGGGAAGTCGGTGGAGCGGATCATCGGGTTGGCCTGCACGCCGGCAGCCCATACCAGGGTGTCTGCTTCAACTTCCTGGGCCGGGGTCTTGTCCGGGAGGTTGATCAGCTTGAGGTTGCCCTCGGCGCTGTCAAGGGAAGTGTTGAGGAGTACTTCGATGCCACGGCTGCGGAGGTGCTCCACAACCCACTCGGCCTGCGAGGCGGTGACCTCGGGCATGATGCGGCCCATGGCTTCGACAAGGATGAAACGGATTTCTTCCTGGCGGATGCGCGGGTTGTTGCGCACTGCGGCGCGGGCGAGGTCTTCCATTTCGGTGAGGCACTCGATGCCGGCGAAGCCGCCACCCACCACTACGAAGGTCAGTGCCTTGGCGCGCTCTGCGGGGTCGGTCATGGTGGAAGCGGCTTCAATGCGCTCCAGGACCTTGTTGCGCAGTGCAACGGCTTCCTCGATGGTCTTCAGGCCAATGCCCTTGTCCGCGAGGCCCTTGATGGGGAAGGTCCGGGTAATGGCGCCTGCTGCGATGACGACATCGAAGTACGGGATTTCGAAGTTGTCGCCGCCATCGGACGGGGCGATGACCGCGGTCCGGTTGGCGTGGTCGATGCTGGTGACGCGGCCCTGGATGAGCTCAGTCTGCTTCAGGTGCTGACGGTGGGAGACGACGGCGTGGCGTGCCTCGATGTTGCCACCTGCTACTTCCGGGAGGAAGGGCTGGTAGGTCATGTACGGCAGTGGATCAACGACGGTGACGATGCCGCCCGCGTTCGCGATCTTCTTTTGCAGTTTGAGGGCTACGTACAGGCCGACGTAGCCGCCGCCGACGACGAGAACCCGGGGACGGTCAATGAGCTCTGGGGTGGTTGCCATGAGTCCAGAGTACAGTACTTTGTGAAAATCTTCACTAACTACGTCCGGGCGGGTGGATCCACTTTCAGAAGCGCGCCCGTTTCGGCCTCCTCGGCCACCGCTGGAGCGTTTTTGGCGACCCTCCTCAACTGGATCGCGGCCCCTGTCACCAGGGCAAGGAACAAGGCTCCAAATCCAAGCACGACGGCGGCCGGCAGGGCGTCGTCGACGGTGGCCGGCGTCTTCGCGGCCGGAACGGTCGGATCGGCGAGCGTGGGTGCTGCGCTGGTGGGGCTCGCCACGGGAGCCTGCGACGGCTCGCTGAAATCTCCCCGGCGGTGGACCCGGATCCAGTCAGCGATGGAACCCAATGGGTTGCTGCTGGTGGCAGCCACCTCATCCTTCAGTGCCGCCTCGGCGTTAAGGATGCCGTAACCGTAGAGGGGGTCCTTGCCCGGAGCTCCCGCGTCCTTGGCCGTGCTCACAATTCTGTTGATGACCTGATTGGCACTCATCTCCGGCCATTTGGAACGGATCAGGGCGGCCACACCGGAAACGATCGGGGCAGCACCGGACGTTCCCGCCCAATCGGCGTATCCACCGCCGGGGATGCCGCCTACCAGCTTCTCGGCCGGTGCGGCGACGCCGATGCTGATGCCCTGGGATGAGGAGTCGACGCTGGCGCGCCCCTCACCGTCGAGTCCGGCGACAGTCAGGACACCGGGAATGGTTGCCGGGGCTCCGACCTGGACGTTGCCGCCCACGCGGTTCCCGGCGGCCGCGACGATCACCACATCCTTCTGCTCTGCATAAAGGAAGGCCGCGTCCCAACTCTGCGGCCAGTCCGGCGAGGTACTGCCCAAGGAGATGTTGATGACCTTGGCGCCGTTGTCCACGGCCCAGCGCACGGCGTCCGGAATCTGCTCCTGGTCCGTTTTGCCACCCGGGTTGGGTGATCCGAGCCAGGTGGAGACGGCCAGGATTTGCGCTTCAGGAGCGACACCGATGATCCCATCCGGTCCCCCTGCAGGAGGGACCGTGGGTGGTACTGGAGGCGGCGCGGACCCCGTTGGTGAAGGCGAGGCCGTGGGTGTGGTGTGGCCGCGCCCGGCGAGCATCGTGGCAACCAAGGTTCCGTGCTCGGTCTTGGCACCAATACTCTTTTGCCCGTTGGGTGCTCCCGCGCCCGAGACGTCCGTCCCGCCCACCACCACGCCTTTGAGGTCCGGGTGGTTGCCATCAATGCCGCTGTCGATGATCGCAACCTTCACTCCGGCACCCTTGGAAACCTGCCAGGCGTTGGTGACACCCGAATCCTTGAGCCAGAACTCTTTGTCGCGCCACGCGTCTGCGGTGGCGGCAGGGGCCGTCAACAGCGCACCGGCCAACGCCCCGCCTGCCAAGACCGTGGCAAGGGCAGCGGAGAGGGTCCGGTGAAAACGCAACGTCATGCCGCGTCCCGGATGCTGAGGGCGATGCCGTCCAGGATGTCGTGCTCGCTGGAGACGGCCGCAGCAATCCTGCCACTGCTGACACTGGCCAGGCGGGCAAGGATCCGGCGCCACACCAAGGCGCCGGCGCCGATGACGTCCACGCGGCCCGGATGCATGTACGGAAGCGCTGCGCGCTCGTCCCGCGTCATTTCCAGCAGGTTGGTGCACGCGTCGGTGATGGTTTCGAGATCCAGTGACGCACCATGGATCCGGTCCGGCTGGTATTCGTCCAGGCCCAACGCGTGGGCGGTGATGGTGGTGATGGAACCGGCAACGCCCACTACGGCCGTGGCGCGGTCAAGCGGTACCGTCTGCGCAGCAAGATCAAGTGCGGCATCGACGTCGGCCTCTGCTGCCGCGATTTGCGCAGCGGTGGGCGGATCGCTGCGAAGGTGACGTTCGGTGAGCCGCACGCACCCGATGTCCACGGAGCGTGCCGCGATGACGCCAGTGGAGTCGCCCAGGACGAACTCAGTGCTGCCGCCACCGAGGTCCACCACCAGGATGGGGTCCTCCCCCGTGGCCGGCAGGACACTGCTGGCGCCGGCGAAGGAAAGCGCCGCTTCCTCGTCCCCGGAAATGACCTCGGGCTCCACACCCAGGAGATCCCGGATGCCGTCCACGAAAACCTGCCGGTTGCGGGCGTCACGGGTGGCGGACGTAGCGGCGAAACGGACGTGCCCGGCGCCGTGCGCCTTGATCAGTTCGGCGTAGTCACGTGTTGCTTCAAACGTGCGTTCCAAGGCCTCGGGTGCAAGCTCGCCGGTGGCATCCACACCCTGGCCGAGCCGAACCACGCGCATCTCACGCACGACGTCGGCCAGCGGGCCCGGCGCGCCGTCTGCTGAAGCATCCGCGATGAGGAGGCGGATGGAGTTGGTTCCACAGTCGATCGCTGCAACGCGGCTCATGCAGTGCCTTCCTGGTGGCCCGGAGTGTCCGTCTTCGGGGTACGAACCGGCGCTGGACGCCCCACGATGTCCGGCAGCCCCTGCGGTCCGTGCCGGCTCAGGTCCCGGGACGGTGCCTCACCGGCAGTGTCCCACGCACCATCGCAGTAACAACGGTCCTTGGTCCACCACTCCGTGATGGCGCCCAGTGCTTCGTCTCCCAGCGGGTTGACTCCCGGCCCAGCAGCCAGGGAATGCCCAACCAGGACGTGGAGGCACTTCACCCTGGTGGGCATGCCACCGGCGGAGATGCCGTCGATTTCGGGGACAGCGCCGGTTCCGGAGCGGCCGGCGATGTCATCGCGGGCCTGGAGGTAGGCCTCGTGGGCGCTGCGGTAGGCGCCCGCCAGGTCCTGGTCGGCCGTGAGGCGATGATTCATCTCGTTCATGAGGCCGCCCGCTTCCAACCGCGACACCGCGGAGGTAATGACGGGGTGGGTCAGGTAGAACGTGGTGGGGAACGGTGTTCCGTTGCTGAGCCGCGGTGCGGTAGCGGCCACCAGTGGATTGCCGCAGACGCACCGCGCAGGGATCTCAACGACATCCCGTACCGGCCTGCCGAGCTGGCGGCTGAGGACCTCAAGATCATGTGCTGATGGCTGGCGGGATTCCTGCGGCTCGGCTGCCGTGTTCTCTTCCACTTGCGCTGCCACCCTTCCTGCCCTTGTTGCCGTGTCCACTGCGGACACGACGGCGGTGGGCACCGCGTCTAGTCAGTTGCCGATCGTCTGATTGACTCCCAGAGGGCATCCACCCAGGGCAGATTTTCCGGGTTTGCAGACGATCCGGAGCCGGTGCGGCCACCCGGCGTGCCGGCGGCTTCTTCTCCCCCAAACACCCAGTAACCTGTTTCACCCGGCATAACCATGTTAATGCGGTCGCGGGCCTGTTGTTTCACGTAGTTGGGGTCCTGCCACCGGGAAAGCTGCTTGTTGAGCTCGGCCTGCTCTGCTTTCCGTCCTGCAATTTCGGCTTCCAGCGCCGAAATTTCGGCGCGCTTTTCCAGGAAAATCTTCACCGTGGGGGCCAGCATAATGGTGATCGCAATCATGACCACTGCCAGCGCCAGCATCCTGCCGGAAAACGCCTTGGCCGGCACTGGATCCAGATCATGGTCAGATGTGGCCTTGGTGCCCGGCTTGCCGGATGCCTTGTCCGTGGGCTTTTGTTGGCCCACGGATGGCTTCTTGCCGGCGGGTGCTTTGGTGCCGCCTGCCGGCGTCGGGGTTTTGGCAGTTATCCGCGGTCCGCCAAACTCGGCTTTGATGACATCGCCGCTACTGGAACCGGAACCTTTTGTCCCTGCACCCTCAGTGCTCTTGGCGGCAGTTCGCGGACTGGCGCCGGTGGCCCGGGTTTCGCTGGCGGGACGGCCCGCGCCGGAGGAACGGCCTGCACTGGAGGGGCCCAGTGCGTCGGCCCTGGGTACCTTTGGACGACGGGTGGCCATGACACTCCTGTAATGCCCGGTGCTTGCCTGGCGGGTTGCTGCGCTTGCTGTTGTTGACCTGGCCCGCGTTAAACAGAACCGGCGGCCATGGTCTTTCCACCATAGCCACCGGTTACGTGTTTTCGCTGAAGGCTAGCCCTTGAAACGCGGGAACGCGCTGCGGCCGGCGTAACGTGCGGCGTCGTCGAGTTCTTCTTCGATGCGCAGCAGCTGGTTGTACTTTGCGACGCGCTCGGAGCGGGCCGGGGCACCGGTCTTGATCTGGCCCGCGTTGGTGGCAACGGCGATGTCAGCAATGGTGGTGTCCTCGGTTTCGCCGGAGCGGTGCGAGGTGATGGTGGTGTAGCCGGAGCGCTGGGCCAGGGAAACGGCGTCCAGCGTCTCGGTCAGGGAACCGATCTGGTTGACCTTGACCAGGAGGGAGTTGGCCGTTGCAGAATCGATGCCCTGCTGCAGGCGGACCGGGTTGGTGACGAAGAGGTCGTCGCCCACCAGCTGGACCTTGTCACCGATGGTATCGGTGAGGGTCTTCCAGCCTTCCCAGTCGTTCTCGTCCAGCGGGTCCTCGATGGAAACCAGCGGGTAGTCGGCAACGAGCTCAGCGTAGTACGCGCTCATCTCGGTAGCGGAAAGTGCCTTGCCTTCGAACTGGTAGGCACCGTCCTTGAAGAACTCGGAGGATGCAACGTCCAGTGCCAGGGCGATGTCCGTGCCCGGGGTGTAGCCGGCGTTCTTGATGGCTTCCTGGATCAGATCCAGTGCAGCGCGGTTGGACGGCAGGTTGGGGGCGAAGCCACCCTCGTCGCCGAGGCCCGTGGAGAGGCCCTTTTCCTGGAGGACAGCCTTGAGGTTGTGGTAGACCTCAACACCCCAGCGCAGGCCCTCGGAGAAGGTCTCGGCACCGATCGGGGCGATCATGAATTCCTGGATGTCCACGTCGGAGTCCGCGTGCGAGCCACCGTTGAGGATGTTCATCAGCGGAACCGGCAGGACGTGGGCGTTCGGGCCGCCCAGGTACTTGTACAGCGGCAGGTCAGCCGAAGCTGCTGCAGCGTTGGCGACGGCCAGGGAAACACCCAGGATGGCGTTGGCGCCGAGCTTGCCCTTGTTGGGCGTGCCGTCCAGGTCGATCATGGCCTGGTCGATGCTGCGCTGGTCAGTGGCGTCGAAACCAATCAGGGCCGGGGAGATCTCGTCGATGACGGCGTCAACGGCCTTCTGGACACCCTTGCCGAGGTAACGGCCTTTGTCACCGTCGCGAAGCTCAACGGCCTCGTGCTCGCCGGTGGAAGCACCGGAGGGAACTGCTGCACGGCCGATCTGGCCGTCGGAGAGCAGGACCTCAACTTCTACGGTCGGGTTTCCGCGGGAATCAAGGATCTCGCGTGCGTGGATGGCATCGATAAGCGCCATGGATGTGCTCCTTATGGGCAAATTACAGGAATGAGGAGGGAAATTCTCAACGTCCTCGTCGCTACTAGCGTAGTCCAGAGTGGCTTAGGTTACGGAACAACTTCCAAAGACCCACGTCATGAAGGCTGGGACTGGCTGTTCTGAAACGATCGAACAGCGGAACGGAGGGCCCGTTCGGCGTCGAGTCCTTGCTCCCGGGCACCGGCCACGACAGTCAGCAGCAGCTCACCGAGCTCCTCTTCCGAGGCCGGGATGACGGGAAGCCCGACGGCGGCCACGGGGCCTTGCGCGTCGACCTTCACCCCTGCGCGGGCTGCCCTATCCAGGGACTTCTGTGCTGCTGCCAACGCAGGAAGGTGCGGCGGGATGCCTTCAAAGGGATCCTTCCGTTCCGGCTTCTCGGCACGTTTGGCGGCGTCCCATTTGACGATGATTTCTTCGACGCTGGCCGGGAAACTCTCCCGCAGGGATCCATCGGCCTTGAAGACGTGCTGGTTCCGCCGGACCATTTTGGCGTTGATGCTGCGCACCACGTCCGCGAAATCGAAGCTGCCGCGCTCCTCGGCGAGCCGGGCGTGGAGTACTACCTGAAGCAGTACATCGCCCAGCTCGCCCAGGAGCTCGCTGTCCCTTTCCGGGGAGTCGCCGGCTTCGATCGAATCCACCACTTCGTAGGCTTCCTCGATCAGGTATTCCACCAGCGATTCGTGCGTCAGCGCACCCATCCAAGGACAGTGCTCACGCAGCGCGGCGATCGTCCCAATGAGCTCCGTGAGTCCGTCGGCGTTGTTAGCCGAGGTTGGCGTAGGCATCGTTGATGTACTCAACCAAGGCTTCGCGTTCGTCCAGCGGCAGGAAGGCTGCCTCGGCGGCGTTGAGCGTCAGTTCAAGGAGGTCATCGAGGTCGTAGTCAAAGGTTTCCACCAGCAGTTCGAACTCGTCCGTCAGGGTGACGCCACTCATGAGTCGGTTGTCCGTGTTGATCGTGACGTTGAAGCCGAGCTGGAACAGCATGTCCACGGGGTGGCTCTCGATGCCATCGCCAAAGCCGGAAACCGCACCGGTCTGAAGGTTGGAGGAAGGGCAGATTTCCAGGGCGATGCCGCGGTCGCGGACCCAGGCCGCCACGCTGCCGATGGTCACCATGCCGACGGTGTCTTCGCCGTCGTCGTCGGAATTGTCCTCAAACTCCACCGAAATGTCCTCGGCGATCCGGACGCCGTGGCCCAGGCGCAGGGCACGGCCATCGACCAGGGCTGACTGGATGCTCTCCAGGCCCGCTGCTTCACCGGCGTGGACGGTGGCCGGGAAGTTGTTTTCGGCAAGGTACGTGAAAGCGTCCTTGAAACGGGACGGGAGGAAACCGTCTTCGGCGCCGGCAATGTCAAAGCCCACAGCGCCATTGGCACGGTGGCGGACAGCGAGCTCTGCGATCTCCTGGCCACGATCGGCGTGGCGCATTGCGGTGATGAGCTGGCCCACTTGGATCTGCTGGCCGCGCTCGTCAGCAGCATCAACACCGGCTTCAAGGCCGGTCTGGACGGCTTCAACAACCTCGTCCAGGGTGAGGCCCTTCTGCAGGTGCTGTTCCGGTGCCCAGCGGACTTCGCCGTAGACCACGCCGTCCTCGGCGAGGTCTTCCACGAACTCCTTGGCCACCCTGAAGAGGCCTTCCTTGGTCTGCATGACAGCAATGGTGTGGTCGAACGTTTCGAGGTAGCGGACCAGTGAGCCGGAGTCGGCTGATTCGCGGAACCATTCACCCAGCGCAACGGGGTCGGTGGACGGCAGCGTGTGGCCGACCGCCTCAGCGAGCTCGATGATGGTGGCGGGGCGGAGGCCTCCGTCCAGGTGGTCGTGGAGGGAAACCTTGGGGAGGCTCTTCAGATCGAAGTCAAGGGCAGGGGCGGCGTCAAGTATGGGCTCAGTCACGTACTAAGACTAATCCCCACAGCCGCTCTGGCTGGTACTGCCGGTCGCCTTAGCTGGCGGGCTTGGAGAGGTCGACGCCGGCGATCGCCTTTTCAGCGGGATCGACAGCTGTCACTTCGGTGCTGGCAGCAGCCTCCCTGGCGAGGTCCTTCTTCTCCAGGTATTTGTGCCACCAACGGAGGGCGTGATCCACCACAATGCCCAGGACCACGGCGAAGGCAACCGCGATGCCGACTCCCAGGAGCGGGTTGTGGTGCACCCACTGGCCCGCGAGGAGGCCGATACCGATGGAGTAACCTACCCAGGTGATGCAGGCGAAGGCGTCCAACCAGAAGAAAGTCCGGTGGCGGAAGCCGGTTTGTCCGGCCACGTAGTTCACTGCTACGCGGCCCCAGGGAATGTAGCGGGCCGTGAAGATGAGGACCGCGCCGCGCTTATCCAACTCATACTGCGCCCAGGCGAACATCTTCTGGACCTTGGGCCGGCGCATCCACTTCCAGCGGGTGAGGCCGATCTTCCGGCCCAGCAAGTAGGCCATGTTGTCGCCTGCCATGGCACCTACCAGTGCGGTGGCTCCCAGGATCCACAGGTTGGGCTCTCCGCTGTGAAGGGACAGCGCCGAGAGGCCAACGATGGCTGTTTCGCTGGGAAGGATGGTGGCAAATCCGTCAATGAAGAAGAAGACCAGCAGGACCGGGTATATCCAGGGCTGCCCGGCTGCATGCTCGAGCATTTGGTTCAAAAACTCCACGCGGCGGTAGCTCCTAGACGAATATGACTTGACGGTGTGACGGAAGTCGCTCTAGTGTCCCACGGCCGGGACGTCGTTCGCTACGTCCCAGCCTTGGGATCACACGCTTAACGCTATAGGGGCTGATAAGGTGCCGTCGTCAACCGCCGGGCTGATCTTCCGGGGCCGGAGGCGTCATACCGTGGGTGGAGTCGGAGCGTCTTCCTCGGGGATGTTCTTGCCGTCCAACGGCACTGATCCACGGACTTTGCTGATGATCCGATCGATGATGATGCCCAGGATCACGGCAACCACGATCGCTATGACGGCGCCCAGGAGATGGTTGTCTTCGAACCAGACTCCAAAGAAGTAGCCCAGGATCACCGAATACGTGGCCCACAGGACGGCGGACATGGCAGTAAGGGCCACGAAGCGTCGGTGGTGGAAGTGTGTGGCACCGGCCGTCAGGTTGACGGCCACCCTGCCAATGGGGATGAAGCGGGCCACCATGATGAGCGAGGCGGACCGGCGTCGGAGTTCCTTGCCTGCCCAACGGAAGGCGCCCTGCATCCGCTGCGTGCGCATCCACCGCCACCGCTGGATCCCTATGCGGCGGCCGATGATGTACGCGATGTTGTCCCCCGAGAACGCTCCCAGGGCTGCCATCACGCCGAGCAGCCATACATTGGGCGCGCCGCTGCTCCCGGACACGGCACTCAGGCCCACCACCACGGATTCGCTCGGAATGGGTGGGAAGAAGCCATCTATCACGCAGCAGGCCAACACCAGGAACAACACCCATGGCTGCTCCGCCGCGGCGAGGATGAAATCGTTGATGCCCTGCACGGTTTCCTTACGGTAGCCGGCTCCCCCACAGGCGCCGGATGACTGGTGTTCCGGGCCGTTCTTGCCGAACGGCCCGGAACACTTAAGCCTAGGCGATGCGGTCGATGATGAGCTGATGTGCCGGGCGTGACCCCTCGGGCGCGATCACCACGGCATCCTGGAGCGCTTCCTTGGCCCGTTCAAACTTCCCGGGAGTGTCCGTCAGGAGTGTCATCAGAGGCTCCCCCGCACGGACCAATGCGCCCGGTTTGGCGTGCATGCGGACACCGGCACCGGCTTGGACCTGGTCTTCCTTGCGGGCCCGCCCGGCGCCCAGGCGCCAGGCCGCAACACCGACAGAAAGCGCATCCAGTTCCACCAGGACACCGTCCGCGGGAGCATAGACAACCTCGGATTCCTTGGCCACCGGCAGCGCAGCACGCGGGTCGCCACCCTGTGCTTCGATCATCCGGTTCCAGACATCCATGGCACGGCCGTCCTTCAAGGCAGCCGCGGGGTCGGCGTCGTGGATGCCGGCGCCGGCCAGCATCTCCTCAGCCAGGCGGACGGTCAGTTCGACGACGTCTTCCGGGCCGCCGCCGGCAAGGACCTCCACGGATTCCTCAACTTCGATCGCGTTTCCGGCGGTCAAACCCAACGGCGTGGACATATCTGTCATCAGGGCGACGGTGTGCACACCGGCATCCTTGCCCAGGGCCACCATGGTCTCGGCAAGCTCGCGGGCCCGGGCCTCATCCTTCATGAAGGCACCGGAACCCACCTTGACGTCCAGCACCAGGGAGCCCGTGCCTTCGGCGATCTTCTTGCTCATGATCGAGGAAGCAATCAACGGGATCGCCTCCACGGTGCCCGTGACATCACGCAGCGCGTAGAGCTTCTTGTCGGCAGGAGCCAGCCCGGAACCTGCCGCGCAGATGACTGCACCCACGTCCTGGAGCTGGGCCATGATCTCGTCGTTGCTCAGGTTGGCGCGCCACCCGGGGATGGCTTCGAGCTTGTCCAACGTTCCACCCGTGTGGCCCAGCCCGCGGCCTGAGAGCTGAGGAACTGCGACGCCGAACACGGCAACGAGCGGCGCCAGGGGGAGCGTGATCTTGTCCCCGACCCCACCGGTGGAGTGTTTGTCGCTGGTAGCCTTGCGTCCGCCGTCGGGCTTTGTCAGGGACGAAAAGTCCATCCGCTCGCCAGAGGCGATCATGGCGGACGTCCACCGCGAAATCTCGGCGCGGTCCATTCCGTTGAGCAGGATGGCCATATTCAGCGCGGCCATTTGTTCCTCGGCGATGACACCCCGCGTGTAGGCATCAATGGTCCAGTCGATCTGCTCGGGAGTGAGGGTGCCTTTGTCGCGCTTGATGGAGATGATCTGGACGGCGTCGAACGCTTCAGTGTTGGTCACGTGGTTTCCTCCAGGTTTTCGGGACCGAAGGCATCAGGGAGCACCTGGTCCATGGTTTTGATTCCCTGCGTGGTCATGAGCTGCATGCCGGGCGCCCGGAACTCGTAGAGCAACTGGCGGCACCGGCCGCACGGCATGAGGACGTTGCCCTGCCCGTCCACGCAATAGAACGCGGCGAGCCGGCCACCGCCTGTCATGTGAAGCTGCCCAACAAGTGCGCATTCGGCGCAGAGGGTCAGCCCGTAGCTGGCGTTCTCCACATTGCAGCCAGTAACGATCCGACCATCCTCGGTGAGGGCCGCAGCGCCCACCGGGAACTTGGAGTAGGGCGCATAGGCGTGGCGCATGGCCTGCTGTGCTGCCTCTTCCAGTGCCTGCCAATCGATGTCATCCGCAGGCATCGTCAACCCTTCACGTACGGTATGCCGCTTGCGGCCGGTGGCCGCGACTTACCCACCAAACCGGCGACGGCGAAGATGGTCACCAAGTACGGCAGCATGGCCATGAACTGGCTGGGCACCGGTGTACCGATGATGCCCAGGATGGATTGCAGGTTGTACGCGAAGCCGAACAGCAGCGATGCCAGGAACGCGCCGATCGGGTTCCACCGGCCAAAGATCAAGGCTGCCAAGGCGATGAAGCCTCGGCCGCCGGAGATGTCCTTGGTGAAGGAATCGATGGTCACCAGGGTGAAGACTGCGCCACCGATACCTGCGATGGCACCACCCAGGGTGACGTTCCAGAAGCGGGTGGCGTTGACATTGATACCCAGGGTGTCGGCAGCCTGCGGGTGCTCGCCGACGGCGCGGACCCGCAGGCCCCACCGGGTCTTGAACAGGCCGAACCACACCACGGCCACGGCAATGTACATGAGGTAGCCCGCAATGGACTGCTCAAACAGGATGGGCCCGATGATGGGGATGTCCGAGAGCAGCGGGATCGGCAGGATGTCCAGGCGCCCCGGGGTGTTGAACTGCTCCTTGTTGGGGACCATCAGCGTGCCGTAAAGGAAGCCGGTGAGGCCGGAGACCAGCACGTTGAGGACAACGCCCACAATGATCTGGTTGACCAGGTATTTGATGCTGAAGACCGCCAGGACCATGGAGACTGCGGCACCGGCAGCAGCCGCCGCGATCAGGCCGATATAGGGGCTGCCCGTCATGGTGGCTACCAGCGCGGCGGTGAAGGCGCCGCCCAGGAGTTGTCCCTCAATGGCGATGTTCACCACGCCCACGCGCTCACACAACACCCCTGACAATGAACCGAAGACCAGAGGTACGGCCAGTGTTACCGACCCCGCTACGAGGCCTGCCAGCGAAATGGACGGCTGCCGTGCGCCGGCCACGATCCAGACGAGCAACGCGAACACGAATACCACGGCAAAGGCAATGGGCAGCCACTTGGGTGAACGCTCCCCCTGCGTCCAGAGGTAGATGGAGTAGGCGGCCATAGCCAGCAGCAGGATGCCGAAGACCACCCCGCCCACCTGCCCCGGAATCATGAGCGCCGGGACGGCGACGGCGTCACCGGCGTCGCTGATCTTCATCTCGGCTGTCTGGTCCGGACCCAGGAAGCCGAAGAAGACCAAGGCTATGAGGGCAAGGATGCCGAGCGAGAGCGGGACTTTCATGGAAGGCCGGAACGCCGGCAGGGCCGTTGAACCCGACTTCGGAGCGGTGGTTGTCGCGCTCATTTGGCACCTCCGGAGGCGTTGACGAGGGCAGCCTTGGGAGCCGCTTTAGGTGTCTTGTTCTTCTTCTTGGGTTCAAGCCGGAAAATCGACCGGATGAGTGGAGGTGCCGCGATGAAGAGCACGATCAAGGACTGCACCACCAGCACGATGTCGATGGGCGTTCCCGTCTGGATCTGCATCTGCACTGCCCCTGCGCGGAAGGCTCCGAACAGCAGGCCGGCGAAGAACGTCCCCCACGGCGTGCTGCGTCCCAGCAGGGCAACCGTGATGGCGTCGAAGCCGATCTGGGCAGCGACGCCGCCGGTCAGCACCTTTTCCGTACCGGCAACCTGGGCAATACCGCCGAAAGCGGCGAGGGCACCGGCCATGGCCATCACCAGGATGGTGGCGCGGGATACCTTGACGCCGGCGGTCCGTGCAGCGATGGGGTTGGCGCCGACAGCACGGAATTCGAAGCCGATGGTGGACCGGTTCAACAGCCACCACACGCCGAAGGTCAGCGCTATGGCCACCAGGAATCCCACGTGGAGACGGGAGCCGGGGATGAGGACGGGATAGGTTGCCGATTCGTCCAGGCGTGGCGAGATGGGGCTGTTGTCCCCCGGACGCCGGAACGCAGCAGTGTTCAGCAGGAAGTCCAGCAGGAACAAGGCCACGTAGTTCAGCATGATGGTGACGATCACCTCGTGTGCACCGGTCCGTGCTTTGAGGATGCCAACGATGGCACCCCAAAGTGCACCACCCAGGACCCCAATGATGATGACCACCAGCAGGTGCAGGCCGAACGGCAAGTGCCAGGCGAACCCTGCGTAGGCAGCCAGCGTGGCGCTGATGATGATCTGTCCCTGTGCGCCGATGTTGAACAGGCCGGCGCGGAAGGCCAAGGCAACACCAAGGCCTGCACAGATCAGCGGGGTTGCCACCGTCATGGTTTCAAGCAGCGGCTGCAGTCCCTGCCGGGGGTTGAAGATCGACCCCTGGAAAAGGGCAACATAGCTCTCGGTCATGGCAGACCACAACGCGCTGAGGAAGTCCGTGGGCCGGGCGAACAAGTAGCCTGCGGTTTTGGCAACCTGGGCGTCCGTGCTGGCAATCAGCAGGCCACCCAGGAACAGTGCCACGATGACGGCCAGGACGGACACGAAGCCGTTGCCCATCACGATGCGGCGCATAAGGCTGCCCTGCTGAGCTCCGGAATCGCCGCTTTGGGAAGACACCGGAACGATGGATGGTTCCAGCATGCCTCCCGCGGTATCAAGTGAGACATCTGCCGCACGGAGGTCCGCTGTGGACTGGTCCTCAGCGGGCAGGGCGGGTGTTGGTTCGCTCTTGGACTGATCCTTCTCAGTCATCAGAGCCTCCTTCCGGGCCGACGCCGGCCATCATCAAGCCAAGGGTGTCGCGGGGCGTTCCGGCGGGGACGATGCCCACGAGCTTGCCCTTGTAGAGCACGGCAATCCGGTCCGCGAGTTCGATGACCTCATCAAGTTCAGTGGAAACGATCATGACCGGCGTACCGACGTCGCGTTCGGCAACGATGCGCTTGTGCAGGAACTCGATGGAGCCGACATCCACGCCACGGGTCGGCTGGCTCGCGATGAACAACCGCAAGGGCCTGGACAGCTCCCGCGCCATGACCACTTTCTGCTGGTTGCCGCCGGACAGTGTTCCAGCGGCCGACCCCGCAGAGGGAGTCCGGATATCGAATTCTTCGATCTTGGCCTTGGCATGTTCAGCAACCTTGGCCGGCTTCATGCTGATGCCGCTGGCAAAAGGTGCTTGGTCATACAGGTCAAGCACCAGGTTTTCGGCGACCGAGAAAGGTCCAACCAGTCCATCCACAGTGCGGTCCTCTGGAACAAAGCCGACGCCCGAACGCAGCACTTCCTTGACCGGAAGGCCCAGCAGTTGCTTGCCGTCCAGGGTCACCGAACCTGTGACGTGCTCCTGCACGCCCAGGATGGCTTCGGTCAGTTCCGTTTGGCCATTGCCTTGGACACCCGCGACGGCGAGGATCTCACCTTGGGCGATGTCGAAGCTGATCCCGTCCACCACGTTGGTGCCGTTGGCAGCGCGGACCGTCAGGTTTTCCACCACGAATGTGGTTTCCTTCGGCTGCGCGGGTGCCTTGTCCAGGCTCAGGCTGACAGGGCGGCCCACCATCATGGATGCCAGTTCGGTGGCGGAGGCCGTGGGAGGCGCATCCCCCACTACTTTGCCGCGGCGAATGACGGTGATGACGTCGGAGACAGCCTTCACCTCACGCAGCTTGTGCGAGATGAAGACGATGGACGTGCCACCGGCTTTGAGCTGCCGCATGATGTCCAGAAGTTCATCGGTTTCCTGCGGCGTCAGCACTGCGGTGGGCTCGTCCAGGATGAGGACCTTGGCTTCGCGGACCAGTGCCTTGATGATCTCGACACGTTGCTGGACGCCCACGGGCAGGTCCTCCACCAAGGCGTCGGGATCCACGTCAAAGCCGTATTTATCGGAGATTTCCCGGATCTTCTTCCGGGTTTCGTCCATGCTGAGCACACCGCCGAACGAGGTCGGCTCCGCACCGAGGGCCACGTTTTCCGCCACCGTGAAGACGGGGACCAGCATGAAGTGCTGGTGCACCATGCCGATGCCGGCCGCCATGGCATCACCGGGGCCGCGGAAACTGACCGGCTGGTCATTGACCAGGATCTGGCCGGCTGTGGGCTCGTACAGCCCGTACAGCACGTTCATAAGGGTTGATTTTCCGGCACCGTTTTCGCCGAGAAGGCAATGGATCTGGCCGGATTCGACCACGAGGTCGATGTCTTGGTTGGCGTAGAAGGTCCCGAAGGCTTTCGAGATCCCCTTCAATTCGAGTTTCACAACTCCCACCGTTCTGTGAGTCCGAGGGACGGCTGTACTGCTCCAAAGCCACTGGCTTTGAGCCCAGCGTAGTCAGGGCAAAAACGCGCCGCCAGTACCGGGGCTCGGTACTGGCGGCGCGTCCAGGAATTGATTTACTTCTTGGGGCTCGCTGCCGATTCGACAACCAGCTTGCCGGAGACGATGTCAGCCTTCAGGGCATCGAGCTCGGACTTGGTTTCAGCGGTGACAGCGGAGTCAAGATCGTGGAACGGAGCGATGGCAACGCCATCGTTCTCCAAGGTGCCGACGTAGGCTGCGTTGTTGAACTTGCCTTCCGTGTCATCCTTCACCACGGCTTCAACAGCTTCGCCCATCTGCTTGACCACGGAGGTCAGCATGAGGTCCTTGTACTCAGGAGCGGTGAGGTAGCCATCGGAGTCAACCCAGATGAGCTTGACGTCCTTGCCGGCTGCCTTGGCTTCCTTCAGCGCAGCGCCTGCGCCCTTACCAACAGGTCCGGCGACTGGCATGATGATGTCCGCGCCCTGGTCCAGCAGGTTGATGGTGACCTGCTTGCCCGTGTCCTGCTTCTCGAAGTCACCCGTGAACGAACCGTCCTGGGTGGTCTTGTCCCAGCCAACAACCTGGACGGTCTTGTTCTTGGCCTTGTTGTAGGCCTGGACGCCGTCGTAGAAGCCGTCCATGAAGATGGTGACCGTGGGGATCTTGATGCCGCCGAAGGTACCTACCTTGCCGGTCTTGGAGGTGGCCGCAGCCGCGTATCCGGCCAGGTATGCCGCCTGCGCCGTGTCGTAGACGATCGGCTTGACGTTGGCGATCGGAGTCTCGTACGTGTAGTCGACGATCGCGAAGTGCTTGTCGGTGTTCTTCTCGGCGGCGGCCTTGGTGGCATCGCCCAGGAGGAATCCAACGGTCACCGTGAGGTTGCAGCCGGCGGAGATCATGCCGTTGAGGTTGGTTTCGAAGTCGCTGTTGGCCTTCGATTCGGCCGACTTCACCGTGATGCCCAAATCCGTCTCTGCCTTCTTGAGGCCTTCGAACGAGGACTGGTTGAAGGACTGGTCATCGAATCCGCCGGAGTCGGACACGATGCATCCAACAAAGTCGCTCTTGGTAGCGGTGCCGGATCCGGCGTCGGGGGCCTGTCCGCAGCCGGTCAGCAGGAGCGCTGCTGCGCCGACTGTGGCAACACCGGCCATTGAACCGCGCTTCAGGGTGGCACGCAGTGGTTTCTTCAATTTTCCTCCAGGAAGAAAGTGTTTGGCGCTACGACGGATGGTCAATGAGTGTCCGTTTCCTATACCTGAGGCAGAAATTCTGTTTTCACTGATGCTCGCAGCTGCGCCGAAGCGCATTGATGAAACCCACACTAGTGGCCTGGAACACACCCAGCTACCACAATTGATCACTCCAGGTCAGATTGTTGACCTTTTGTTACCAAGCAGTAGCTGGGTGCGCAAGTCACACGCGATTCACCTGTGGATCAGAGGCGGACAAGCATCTTTCCGGTGTTGGCGCCATCCAGGAGGTCGATGAAGGCCTGTGGTGCATTTTCCAAGCCGTCGACGATCGTTTCGTCATAGCTGACGCTGCCGTCGGCGAGCCAGCCGGCCATCTTCTGCGCGAATTCAGCGGCGTGCTGCCGTTGTCCACCCACCAGGAATCCGCGCAGTGTCAGCTGCTTGCCGATCGCCACGGCCAGGTTCCTTGGCGCCATCGGGGGCTCGGTGGAGTTGTACTGCGCAATGGCTCCACACATGGCAACCCGGCCACCGACGGTGAGGGTGGCCAACGCGGCTTCCAAGTGCTCCCCGCCGACGTTGTCGAAGTACACATCGATGCCGCGCTCCCCCGCAGCTGCCTTCAGCTGCTCCAGCACGGGCGCATCGTTGTAGTTGAAGGCAGCATCAAATCCAAGCTCCAGCAGCCGGGCTACCTTCTCCGGCGATCCTGCACTGCCGATGACCTTGGAGGCGCCCATGGCCTTGGCGATCTGGCCCACCATTGAGCCGACTGCACCTGCCGCGCCGGAGACGAACACCACGTCGCCTTCCTCGAACTCTGCCACCTTGAGCAGTCCGGCATAGGCAGTCAGGCCGGTCATGCCCAGGGCGCCAAGGAACGCGGAGGTTGGGGCCAGTCCCGACGGAACCGGAGTGGTTGCCGCGGCGTCGACTACGGCGTGCTCACGCCAGCCGAGTTGATGCACGACGACGTCACCCACCTTGTGCGCGTCGGACCGGGACGCGATGACCTCACCTACCGCACCGCCGTCGAGCGCTGCATCGAGGCGGAACGGCGCCGAGTAGGACTTGACGTCGTTCATGCGGCCACGCATGTAGGGATCCACTGACATGAACTGGTTCTTCACCAGGAGCTGTCCCTCGGCGAGCTCGGGGAGCTGCGCTGTTGCCAGCCGGAAATTCTCTGGAACCGGACGGCCCACCGGGCGGGAAGCAAGCTGGATTTCGCGGGTTTCGGTAGCGGCGACGCTCATGCTGCGAACTCCACGAGCTTGAGGTCTACGGCCATGTTGCCGCGGGTGGCGTTGGAGTACGGGCAGATCTGGTGCGCCTTGACCATCAACTCTTCAGCGGTGGTGCGGTCCAGGGCAGGCAGCGCGATCTCGAGTTCTGCAGCCAGGCCGTAGCCTTCGCTGTCAGTCAGTGCACCGAAGTGGATCTTGGCGGCGACGGCGGAATCACTGAGGTCAACACGTTCCTTGCGGCCCACCAGGCGCAGCGCGGAGTGGAAGCAGGCTGCGTAGCCGGCGGCGAAAAGCTGCTCGGGGTTGGTGCCTTCACCGTTGCCACCGAGTTCCACGGGGCTGGCGAGTGCTACATCCAGTTTGCCGTCATTGGTGCGGGCGTTGCCGTCGCGGCCTTCGCCGGAGGCCAGTGCCTCGGCAGTGTAGAGAGTCTTCATGGTGTTTCCGTTTCTCTTCGGGAATGGACGTCTCGGGATTTTCCGGGAGTTTGTCAGAGTGAGCCGTTGAGGGCTTTCGTGAGCTTGCCGAGGGTGGCGTGGAGTTGTTCGATCTCACCGGCAGAAAGTCCGGCGGCGTCCGCGAGGCGCTGGGGCACAGCCTGGGCACGATCGCTCAAGGCGGTCCCGGCGTCGGTCAAGATCACGTCCACGCGGCGCTCGTCCTCGGCGGAGCGGCGGCGTGCCACCAACCCCAGGCCCTCAAGGCGCTTCAGGAGCGGCGACAATGTGCCTGAATCAAGTCCCAGTTCGGCGCCGAGGTCGCGAACACTCCGCGGCTCCTGCTCCCACAGCACCAGCATCACCAGGTACTGCGGGTACGTCAGGCCAAGGTCCTCCAGCACGGGGCGGTAGACCGCCGTCGCGGCTTTGGACGCCGAATACAGCGCAAAGCAGACCTGGTGGCGGAGGCGGGGTGCATCACTCATGGATAAAACGATAGTGCACAATTCAATTGTGCACAACTTATCTGCCCCGACCGCACCCAACTGAGCCGCAGTTGGGCGCGTTTTGAGCGGTCAAAACGCGCTTGACTGCGGCTTGGTTGGGTCTACTGCTCGAGGTCGCGGATGGTGCGCAGGGCGGCGGCGGTCAGGACGCGGATGGCGTAGCCCAGGGCACGCTCATCCACGATGAAGTCACCACGGTGGAGATCGTATTCTTCGCCGCCGGGGGTGTGCGTGCCCAAGCGCATCATGGCACCTGGGAGGTCTGCCAGGAACCAGGCAAAGTCCTCGCCTCCCATGGACTGAGGCGTGAGCACCACAGCGTTTTCACCCAGCTCAGCGCGGGCGGAAGCTTCGATGAGGGCGGTCTCGTGCTCGGAGTTGACCACAGGCGGCACGCCACGGGTGTGTTCGAGGTGGACGTCCACGCCGTACGGCGCAGCAACTTGCCGGACGACGTCGTCCAGCAGCTCCCCCGCGCTGTGCCAGGCATCGCGGTCGAGGCAACGCATGGTGCCGGCCATGTAACCGGAGCCGGGGATGGCATTGGGGGCAGAGCCTGCGGAGATCTGGCCCCAGACAACGGACACGCCACTGCGGACGTCCACCCGGCGGGAAAGGACGGCCGGAACATTGACCGCTATTTGGGCCAGCGCGAACACAAGGTCCTCGGTCAGGTGTGGCCTGGACGTGTGGCCGCCCCGGCCGGAAAGCTCAATCTTGATGGTGTCCGAGGCAGAGGTAATCGCCCCGATGCGGGTGCCGATCTGGCCCACGTTGATCCGGGGATCGCAGTGCAGCGCAAGGATGCGCGGCACACCCTCAAGGACTCCCTGCTCAATGCAGGACAGCGCCCCACCCGGCATGGTTTCCTCGGCCGGCTGGAAGATGATCCGGACTGTGCCGCCCAGAGGATTGTTCTTGTGCATCCGCTGCAGCGTCAAGGCAATGCCGAGCATGGCAGTGGTGTGGACGTCGTGCCCGCAAGCATGGGTAACGCCATGGTTCTTCGAAGCGAAGGGCAGGCCGGTCTCCTCGATGATCGGCAGTGCGTCGATGTCGCCACGGAGGGCGGTGGCAATGGGACCCTCGCCCACGTCAACCGTCAGCCCGGTCTCCTCCAGCCGCCGCGGCTTCAGTCCTGCCGCTTCGAGCCGCTCCACGAGTTTGTCCGTAGTGCGGAATTCCTTGAAGGAGAGTTCGGGGTGCGCATGGAGGTCACGCCGGAATTCGATGAGTCCGGGCAGCAGTTCATCAACCCAAGGACTCACAACGGGAGCGGGCTCGGTTTCAGTCGTGTAATTGCGCACGTCACAACTCTAGCCATCCGCGGCACGCAAAGAACGAAAGCCACCTCTTGGTTACGCTGCGTTCAGGCGCAGGACAACCAAAGAGGTGGCTCACGGTATAAGGAGCTGCGTTACAGCACGTCCGTATCGCCGCTGGCTTTGAGGGCGTCAACGGTCCCCTTGACCAATTGCGCGTGTTCCTTGGTGGTGACCAGGAGCGCGTCCGGGGTGTCCACGATGACCACGTCCTTGATGCCGATCAGGGCGATGACGCGCTTGGTGTCGGAGACCACCACGCCGCTGGCATTCTCCGCGAACACACGGGCGCCTTCACCGAGCACGGTCACCTCGTCCACATCGCCGGCATTGTTGAGGCGGCCGATCGCAGCGAAGTCGCCAACGTCGTCCCAACGGAAAGTGCCAGGCACGACGGCGACATCGCCGGCTGCCGCTGCGGGCTCGGCCACGGCATAGTCGATCGCGATCTTGGGCAACGTGGGCCACACCCGCGCGGTGACTTCGGCGCGCTGGGGAGTGTCCCAGGCCTCTGCGATTTCCTGGAGGCCCTTGAACAGTTCGGGCTGGTTGGCTTCAAGGTGCTTCAGCATGAGCGCCACGGGAGCAACGAACATGCCCGCGTTCCAGACGTAGTCCCCTGCTTCTACATATTTATTGGCGACTTCCTGGCTTGGCTTCTCCACGAACTCAGCCACCGCCAGCGCGTTCGGTGCGCCTTCCACGTTGAGGGCAGCGCCGGAACGGATGTAGCCAAAACCGGTGGAGGGGTGCGTGGGCTTAATGCCGATGGTGACGATCTTGCCCATGGCGGCCGTGTAGATGGCCTCGCGCACCGTTTCCTGGAAAAGATGGTCCGGGCTGATGACCTGGTCCGCTGCGAAGGAGCCCATGATGGTGTCCGGGTCGCGGCGGTACAGGATGGCAGCGGCCAGTCCAATCGCAGCACCGGAGTCCTTGGGCTCGCTCTCGAGCACCAGTTCGTCGTCCCCGATTTCAGGGAGCTGGCGGCAAACAGCGGCACGGTGGGCCTCGCCTGTCACTACGAGCACCCTTTCACCGGCCAGCGGCTCCAGGCGGTCATAGGTGGCCCTCAACAACGTACTGCCGGAACCGGTCAGGTCGTGGAGGAACTTGGGCGCAGCGGCCCGCGAGAGCGGCCACAACCGGGTCCCCACACCGCCGGCCGGAATAACCGCATGGAAGCGGTTCATGGGCGATTCCGGGTATTTCGCGTCTTCTGTACTCACCGCAACACTTTATCCGACGCAAGCGCGAAGCCCCGCAGTACGCCACGCATGTGGCGTTCGTCTCAGGGACTGGGCAAAATCGCCTGAATACTGGCAGGAAACATGGAATTAACAAGGAGAGAAGCCCGTCCTAAATTGAATATGCTGTGAGCGAAGCCTAGATTTAGGCGTGAGCTACGAGTGCTCTCGCAGCAGGCGTTCCCCCCGCGTGGATCCCATGCCAGCGCCGCTGTGTTGCAGGAAGGTTTAATCAGTGCCGACAAAACCAGCTGGCACCTTGTACCGCGGCCGTGAAGGCATGTGGTCCTGGGTTGGACATCGTATTACCGGTGTAGTGATCTTTTTCTTCTTGTTGGTCCATGTGTTGGACACCTCATTGGTGCGCGTGTCCCCTGAGGCCTACACGGCCGTCATTGGTGCTTACAAGAACCCCCTCATGGCCCTGGGGGAAACGGGCCTGGTCGCTGCGATCATTTTCCACGCCTTCAACGGCCTGCGCGTGATTGCCATCGACTTCTGGAAGAAGGGCGCCAAGTACCAGCGCCAGATGCTGTGGATCGTGCTTGCGCTGTGGCTGGTCACGTTCGCCGGCTTCGCCATCCGCCACCTTTCCCTCGCGCTGGGAGGCCACTAAGCCATGACAACCATCGAATCCCCGCGCAGCGGAAAAATCGCCCCGAAGTACAACCGCACCGGCTCCAGCCGCGGCAACTTCGAGATGATCGCCTGGCTCTTCATGCGCCTTTCCGGCATCGTCCTGGTGGTGCTGATCTTCGGCCACCTCTTCGTGAACCTGCTGGTAGGCGAAGGCATCCACGCGATCGACTTCGGCTTTGTTGCCGGCAAGTGGGCAGATCCGTTCTGGCAGTTCTGGGACCTCGCCATGCTGTGGCTTGCCATGCTGCACGGAACCAACGGCGTCCGCACCATCATCAACGACTACGCCGAGAAGGATTCCACGCGCTTCTGGCTCAAGATGGTCCTCTACGCGGCCACCCTGGTCATCATCATCCTGGGCACGCTGGTGATCTTCACCTTCAACCCGTGCCCTGTTGTTGACGGCGTTCAGCTTCCTGGCGGATTCTGCCCGGCCCCGTAGCAGCGTTTCCGGTGGCTCTGCGGAGTGAACCGGTTCGCCTGACGTAGCGGAGCAGCCTCCGCAGACCATCTGAATTTTGAAAGAGAGAGCATCTGGTATGCAGGTCCATAAGTACGACGTCGTTATTGTCGGTGCAGGTGGCGCCGGCATGCGCGCCGCGATCGAGTCCGGTCAGCGCGCACGCACAGCGGTACTGACCAAGCTCTACCCCACCCGTTCGCACACCGGTGCAGCCCAGGGTGGAATGTGTGCAGCACTGGCCAACGTCGAAGAAGACAACTGGGAATGGCACACCTTTGACACCATCAAGGGTGGCGACTACCTGGTTGACCAGGACGCAGCCGAGGTCATGGCGAAGGAAGCCATTGACGCCGTGCTGGACCTGGAAAAGATGGGCCTGCCGTTCAACCGCACGCCCGAAGGCCGCATTGACCAGCGCCGTTTCGGTGGCCACACCCGTGACCACGGCAAGGCTCCCGTCCGCCGTGCTTGTTATGCAGCCGACCGTACGGGCCACATGATCCTGCAGACGCTGTACCAAAACTGCGTCAAGCACAACGTTGAGTTCTACAACGAGTACTACGTTCTGGACCTGCTGATCGTCGAAGAAGACGCAGTGCGCGAAGACGGTACCCCGTACAAGCAGAAGCGCGTTGCCGGCGTGGTCTCCTACGATCTCGCTTCCGGCGAACTTCACGTCTTCCAGGCCAAGTCCGTGGTGTTCGCCTCGGGCGGCGCCGGCAAGGTCTTCAAGACCACGTCCAACGCCCACACCCTCACGGGTGACGGCATGGGCATTGCCTTCCGCCGCGGCATCCCCCTGGAAGACATGGAGTTCTTCCAGTTCCACCCGACCGGCCTCGCCGGCCTGGGCATCCTCCTCACCGAGGGTGCACGTGGTGAAGGTGCCATCCTGCGCAACTCAGAGGGTGAGCGCTTCATGGAGCGCTACGCCCCCACCATCAAGGACCTCGCACCCCGTGACATCGTGGCCCGTGCCATGGCGAACGAAGTGCGCGAAGGCCGCGGTTGCGGCCCTAACAAGGACTATGTCCTCCTGGACCTGACCCACCTTGAGCCGGCTCACATCGAAGCCAAGCTTCCGGACATCACGGAGTTCGCCCGCACCTACCTTGGTGTGGAACCGTTCACCGATCCGGTTCCCGTGTTCCCCACGGCGCACTACGCCATGGGTGGCATCCCCACCAACATCACCACGGAAGTGCTCCAGGACAACGACACGATCGTCCCGGGCCTTTACGCCGCCGGTGAAGTTGCTTGTGTGTCCGTGCACGGCTCCAACCGCCTCGGCACCAACTCGCTCCTGGACATCAACGTGTTCGGCAAGCGCGCGGGCATCGCTGCTGCGGAGTACGCCAAGACGGCCGACTACGTCGAGCTGCCCGAGGACCCCGAGGCAATGACCCGCGGCATCCTGGACGGCCTGCTCACCGGCAACGGCACCGAGCGTGTTGCGCAGATCCGCAAGGAACTGCAGGACACCATGGACGCCAACATGCAGGTGTTCCGTACCAAGGAATCCCTGGAACAGGTCCTTCGCGACATCGCTTCCTTCGAGGAGCGGTACAAGCACGTCACCGTTCAGGACAAGGGCAAGCGCTTCAACCTTGACCTCCTGGAAGCCGTGGAACTGGGCTTCCTCCTGGACATGGCCAAGGTCATGACTGTTGGTGCACTGCACCGTGAAGAGTCCCGCGGCGGCCACTACCGCGAAGACTTCCCGGACCGCAATGACGAGAAGTTCATGAAGCACTCCATGGCCTACCTGGACACCTCCGTCACCGTCGACTCCTCGGCGGAATCCGTCGCGGGCATCCGTCTTGAGACGAAGCCCGTTATCTTCACCCGTTACGAGCCGATGGAGCGTAAGTACTAATGACGACCGAAATGGCAGAGCCCGCTTCCAAGATCGAGCTCCCGGCAAGTGTTGCCGGCGACGGTGAAATCCCCACGTTCCACATCACGCTCCGCGTGCGCCGCTACGATCCCGAAATTTCGGACGAGGCACGCTGGGATGACTACAAGCTGACCATGTATGGCACGGACCGCGTGTTGGATGCCCTCCACAAGGTCAAGTGGGAGATCGACGGCAGCGTTTCCTTCCGCCGCTCCTGCGCCCACGGTGTCTGTGGTTCAGACGCCATGCGCATCAACGGCCGCAACCGCCTCGCCTGCAAGACGCTGCTGAAGGACCTGGACACCACCAAGCCCATCACCGTCGAGCCGATCAAGGGCCTCCCCGTGGAGAAGGACCTGATCGTGGATATGGAACCCTTCTTCCAGTCCTTCCGCGAAGTCATGCCGTTCCTTATCAACAAGGGCCACGAGCCCACCAAGGAACGCCTGCAGTCCGTTGAGGACCGTGAGCGCTTTGATGACACCACCAAGTGCATCCTGTGCGCCGCTTGCACCTCATCCTGCCCGGTCTTCTGGACCGACGGCCAGTACTTTGGTCCGGCAGCGATCGTCAACGCGCACCGCTTCATCTTCGATTCCCGTGATGATGCCGGCGACATGCGCCTTGAGATCCTCAACGACAAAGAAGGCGTGTGGCGCTGCCGCACCACCTTCAACTGCTCGGAAGCCTGCCCCCGTGGCATCCAGGTGACCCAGGCAATCGCAGAGGTCAAGCAGGCCATCCTGTCCCGCAAGATCTAGTTCGCGTTTCGTACAAGAACAACCACGACGACGGCGCCACTCACCACTGCTGGTGGGGGGCGCCGTCGTCGTTAACCAAGTGTCGAAGCCAGCCGCCGCCGGATCCGTCACGGAAAACGCCACCGCAATGCAAGGAGATCAGCGTGTCACGCTCTGAAAAGATCAGCTTCACGGGAAGTACCGGCGACACCCTGGCCGGCATCGTGGACGTCCCGGAAGGGCCCGTCCGCGGCTGGGGCTTGTACTCACACGGACTGACCCTCGGCAAGGACAGCCCCGCCGCTTCCCGCATCTGCAAGGGATTGGCTGAGCAGGGCGTCGGCATGCTGCGTTTCGACAACCTGGGTTTGGGCGGTTCTGCCGGTGAATGGTCAGCGGGATCGTTCAGCGTGAAGGTGGCCGACACCATCCTGGCCGCGGAGTTCATGAGGGAGCAGGGCCGGGGAATCTCCTTGCTGGTGGGCCACTCCTTCGGCGGTGCAGCCGTGTTGGCCGCAGCCCGCGACGTCCCTGGCCTGAACGCCGTGGTGACCGTTGCCGCACCGTACGAGCCCAAGCACGTCGAGCACATGTTCGACACGGAGATTGAGGACATCCTGCGCGACGGCAGCGCCGTGGTTGACCTCGGCGGACGTCCCATGGAGGTACGCCGCCACTTTGTGGAGGACGTGGAACGCGCCGACTTGCGCGACTGCATCCGCACCCTTCACAAGCCGCTGATGGTGATGCACTCCCCCACCGACAACACCGTGGGGATCGACAACGCCAGCGAGATCTTCCGTACGGCCCGGCACCCCCGGAGTTTCATCTCCCTGGAGGGCAGCGAGCATCTCCTTACCGGAAAGGGCCAGGCCGCACGGGTTGCGCGCATCATCGGAGCGTGGGCGGACCCCTACCTGGAAGTCAGCTAGGTCCGCGACGCCGGCTGAGGGCCCAGCCGCCCATGTAGGTAACAGCAAACGCTCCACTGACGCCTCAGTAGAGCATTTGCTGTCACCTAGTTGGGTACTACTTGCCGATGGCCGCTTTACTCTCGCTCAGCCACTGCTCTGCTGCCTTCTTCGGGCTCAACCGCTTGAAGAGGACTTCGGTGTTGATGCGGGCCGTGATCTCGGAGACCGCCGTGGAACCGGTGGGACCGATGAACGTTGGCGCGAAGTCCATCTTGCCGATCTGGTCGATATAGGCGGCTTCCACTTTTCCCTGGGGCGTCAGGAGGTCCTGGATGGCCGTGCGCATGCCGGAGTTGCTGGGCACCCCGCGGTCGCTCTGGATGATTTTTGCTGCGGCCTCATTGTTCACCAGGAAACTGACCAGCTTGGCGGCAGCATCCGCGTGCTTGCTCCGGGCTGAAATGGTGTAGAACTGCGAAGACTGGAGCCAGATCCCGGGTGTGGGCGTCTCGCCAGGCAGTTTAAGCAGTTTCAAGTCTGCACCGGAGGCCTTGCTGAGGGCAGTCAGTGAGTTGGTCCAGGTCAACATCATGCCGGCCTGGCCCATGCCCATGAGTGTCTGCTCGGTGCTGACGTTGAGCTTCTCCACCGTCTCCGAGGCGCTGGGAGCGGCGCCTGATTCACTGAGTTTCACCGAGAAATCGAAATAATCCCGCACGGTGTCCTTGTCCAGACCCAACTGGCCGTCCTGGGTATAGAGGGACTTCCCGCGCTGTCGGGCGAAGGCATCCAGCGAGTCATGCGTCAGGACGGTAGCGGTGCCGTAGGTCCCCTTGGGACTCTTGGCTGTGATGTCCTCTGCCGTCTTGGCGAAATCGTCCCAGGACCATTTGCTGTCATCCGGCAAGGCAACACCCGCAGCCTGGAACACGGCAGGGTTGACGACGATGGCCAGGGCGTTGGCACCGGTGGAGACGCCGTACTGCTTGCCCTGGACCTGCCCATTTTCCAGTGCTCCCTGGTCCATCTTGGACAGATCCAGCGAACCCTCCACCTTGGACAGATCCAGGAGGGCGCCACGGTTGGCGTACTCGGCCGGGTAGGCGCCACCCATGGTGATGACGTCAGGGGCATCGTTGGCTGCAACTTGGGTGGCCAGCTTGTCGAAGTAGCCGCCGATGTCCCCGTATTCCGGCTTGACCTTGATATTGGGGTTGGCCGCCTCGAATTCCTTGATGGCCTTGTTGGTGAGGTCGGCCCGGGTGGCGTTGCCCCACCACGAGAACCTGATCTCCACTGGCCCATCTTCCGGCTGGTTGGAGGAGGGGCTGGAGCAGGCCGCAGTGAGGCCCAGCATGCTGACGGCTGCTACGAAAGCGATGGACTTACGGAGATGTCGGAGAGATTTACGCGTCATTGGGTAAGCTTCTTTCAGGCTCAAGAAAACGGTTCCTGAAACGTATCAAGGCGGTGTATATTCGTCAATAGTTTGGAATATGAACTATTTGGATCCGTCAAGGAGGACGCAGTGGACCTACGATTGAACCAGATCCAGATCCGGGACCCCTTCGTGCTGACCCAGCCCACGTCCGGCGATTATCTCCTGTTCGGCAGCACGGACAAAAACATCTGGTCAGGACAGGCCACTGGATTCGACTGTTATCGAAGCAGCGACCTGCTCACCTGGCAGGGCCCCCTTGAGGCGTTCAGGCCGCCGCGCGGATTTTGGAGCCAGGAGCAGTACTGGGCCCCCGAAGTCCATGAGTACCAAGGGCGCTTCTTCATGTTCGCCACCTTCATTGCGCCCGGGCGCCTCCGCGGAACGCAGATACTGGCAGCAGACAAGCCCGAGGGTCCCTACGAACCATGGAGCGACGGTCCGGTCACGCCCGGAAATTGGCAATGCTTGGACGGCACGCTCCATGTGGACGACGACGGAACGCCGTGGTTGGTCTTCTGCCATGAATGGAAGCAGGTACACGACGGCGCCATGATGGCCCAGCGCCTCGACCCGGACCTGCGCAGCGCCAAGGGCGTGCCGGTGTTCCTTTTCAGCGCATCGGAGGCTCCTTGGTCCCGCGCCCTTGATGTCCCATCCGTCCGGGACCGCGGGTTTCCTGTGTATGTCACCGATGGTCCGTTCCTCTTCCGGCTTTCAAGCGGAAAACTCATCATGCTGTGGTCCAGCTTCGGTGACAACGGTTACGCCATGGGGATTGCCCGCAGCGAATCAGGGACAGTGCTGGGCCCCTGGAAGCAAGAGCCCGATCCTCTCTGGAGCGCAGATGGCGGCCATGGAATGATTGGCCGCCACCTGGACGGAAGCCTGTTCCTGACGTTGCACCAGCCAAACGAAACTCCCTACGAACGGGCAGCGTTCTTCCCGCTCCTTGAACTTGAGGACACCGTGACGCTCGCCGGCGTCATCCCTTCAGAAAGGCTGACATGAACCCGCCACACCCCGCTATTGATCGCAAGGCACTGGTCCGGCGGCACAACGTCCGGCAGCAGCAACTGGATCCTCGCAGCCCCGTCTCCGTCGGCAACGGCGAGTTCGCCTTCACCGTGGACCTCACCGGGCTGCAGTCATTACCCACCGACTACCCCGTGGGCGCACGTGACGACCTGCCACCCGGGACACTCCTGGGAACGCAAGCGCAGTGGGGCTGGCACTCCGTTCCACCACCCCACCCCTACCACCTCGCTGGATCCACCGTCCTTTACGATTCGCCCCGCGGCCCAGTCCCTTACGTGGACATGGTGGGTGACATCGTGAACGATCGTGAAACCGACACCTCCGTGGCGGAAACGTGGCTCAGGTCGAACGCGCACCGGCTGGACTTGGGGCGCATCGGCTTTCGCTGGCTGCACGATGGCACCGAGCGTCCGTTGAATGCAGCGGACATCACTGACACGGAACAAACACTGGACCTCTGGACAGGAGCCATCACCAGCCTGTTCACAGTGGCAGGTCACCGGGTGAAAGTGACGACGGCGTGCCACCCGGACCGGGATGAGCTCGGCTTCCGTGTGGAGTCCACTGCGCTTGGTGGCGGATTGTTTGTCGGCGTCGGCTTCCCCTACGGGTCCGAGGCCTGGCATGACGCCGCGGACTGGGATCGACCGGATGCCCACACCACCACGCTCAGTGGACCGTCACCAGTGGGAAACAACGGATCCACAGCATGGACCGCCCAGCGCGAACTGGACGATTCCCGCTACGAGGTGGTGATCACTGGTCAGAGCCTGGCCGTGGTACAGGCCGGTCAGCATGATCTCCGCATCGCCCCGGCGTCGCCTGGAACACCGGGCAGCGATACGGTGCTGGACTTCTCCGTGGCGTTCGTGTCGGCCGGGGATGGCGACTGTATCGCGAGGGGCAACAACAGGCCAGCCAACCACGCCCACCAGCCGGAGGGCCCTGCGGAGGCGCGGACCGGCGTCGCACTTTCACCGGCACGTTCAATCTTCGAAGCATCCGCCGCCTACTGGCCTGAGTTCTGGTCCTCGGGCGGGGCGATCGAGCTCGATGCCACCGATGATCCGCGCGCCAAGGAATTGGAACGCCGGATTGTGTTGTCCCAATACCTCACGGCGATTAATTGCGCGGGTTCCTTGCCGCCGCAGGAAACGGGGCTCGTGTGCAACTCGTGGCGTGGCCGCTTCCATCTGGAGATGCACTGGTGGCATGCGGCCCACTTTGCGTACTGGAACCGTGTGGAGCTGCTCCTGCCGTCGTTGCGGTGGTACTCCACGGTGTTGGAGACTTCACGGCAGACGGCCAAAGCGCAAGGATTCGACGGCGTTCGCTGGCCCAAGCAGGTGGGGCCGGACGGTCGGGAGAGCCCCAGTCCGATCGGCACATTCCTCATTTGGCAGCAGCCGCACCCCATCCACCTGGCCGAACTGGTGTATCGGGCCAACCCCAGCTGCGACGTCCTGAAAGAGTTCGCGGAGATCGTCTTTGAGACAGCTGCTTTCATGGCCGGCTTTGCCCACCCCACCTCGCGGGGATTCGAGCTGGGGCCACCCCTGATCCCGGCGCAGGAAAGCTACGGGTCCATCCGGTCCAAGGTCACCAACCCCACCTTCGAGCTGGCCTACTGGCAGTGGGGCCTGCGCACGGCTTCAGCGTGGCGGGAGCGTCTGGGCCTGGAACCGGTGCCTGGATGGTCCGACGTGGCAGAGGGCATGGTCCCTCCGCGGGTGATCGGCGGCGTGTACGCAGCGATCGATAGTGAACCCTTCACCATCCGCACCGACCATCCGTCCATGCTGTGCGCCCTTGGAGTCCTCCCGCTGACCGACATCATTGATCCGGAGATCATGCGGGCAACACTCTCGGACGTGCTGGCCGACTGGGACTGGGACAGCACCTGGGGCTGGGATTACCCAGTGATGGCCATGACCGCAGCACGGCTTGAGGACCCGGAGGCCGCAGTGGATGCGCTCCTCCTCAGCGCAGGCAAGAACACGGTCCTGCCCAACGGGCACAACCGCCAGACGGACTCGTTGCCGCTCTACCTGCCAGGAAATGGTGGGCTGCTGGCCGCTGTCGCTCTCATGGCAGCTGGATGGGACAACGGTCCGGACCGCCACGCCCCCGGGTTTCCGGCCGACTGGACCGTGGCATGGGAAGGGCTGGTGCAAGCACCCTAGCCTCAGCTCAGGGGACACGCCCACTATCCCCGGCGAGGTCCCACTGCAGCCCCGACAAGTGCCCCCAGGCCCACCCCGATGAGGATGCCCAGGAAAGGGGACTTAAAGATCAGTTGCCCCACAATGAGACCAACGGCAGCCCCGAGGAGGCAGCCGATCCACAGTTGATTGTTCATGGCGCCTCCCGGGAGAAAGAACTGTCAGGTGCGGGGCGCCACGCGACGCGACCCAAGGACTTTCTTGCGCGGGGTCTCCCCCGACTCAGTATCGGCCTCACGAATGGCCGACCACGACGCCGAGACGAGGTACACCTGGCTCACCAGGTTGAACCAGATCAGCAGGCCGATGATGATGGCGAAGGACGCCAGAACGGGGTTGTTTCCTGACCGGGCCAGGAGTTCGGTGCTGAAAAGTTGAAGGACAGTGGTCCCTGTGCCGGCGAGCACCACCGCTTCAAGGAACGCGCGCCTCCCCAGCTTAAGGCCGGCGGCGATACGGAAGAGTACTGCCGCCGTCGCGCAGTTCAGCAGGAGGGGAACCACAATCTTGACGGTGGCGGCGATAGGTGCGGCCACTGCCTCGTCCAACTTCAGCAAACCGATGAACCAATCGGCGGCTGTCCCAAAAATCAGGGAGGCGCCTGCGCTGATGACCAGAAGGACTCCGAGGAGCAACAGGGTACCGGCGTCGATGAGCTTCTGGAGGACAGCATTACGCACCAACGGAGCGGCGTTCATGATCCCCCGGATGCCCTCCCGGATGCTTGCTATCCAGCCCAGGGAGATGAAGACAGTCACTAGTGCCGCGATCAGGGCTGTCCAGCCAAGTCCGGACGGGTTGAGCAACGACTGGGGATCCACCAGTCCTTCGCCGCCATCCACTTGAAGGAGCCCGGGGGCCGCCGCGGCCACGCTGTCGATGACGGCGTCCTGAAGCGCCGGGCTTCCCCCCAAAACGATTCCCGCCACTGCAAAGCCAGTGGTCAGCAGACCCGTCACGGAGAAGAACATGTTGAAGCCAATACCCGCACTCAACAGAGGCCCATGCTGGCGTGTGTAGTGCTGGAAAGAACGCAAGGCACGGTTGGTGTTCAGCCTGGCCATGAAGAGGGCAAAGAACGCTCCGGCCTTCTTCGGCAGGCCATCACCGGCGCGCTTGGACTGGCCCCATTCCTGCCTCTTGCGAAGCAGCTCAAGTTTGAGCTTGGCCAGCTCAGTTGGCAGCGGAGGAGCGTCCGCCTGCGTGGCGTGAATCCGTTTGCTGTTCTTCGTCAGTATCGCCGCCAAAGTCGAGCTCTTCCCGTAGCTGCCATATTCCATTGGTGTCGTGCTCGTAAAGTCCCATGCTAACCACAGGGAAGGTCGCCCGGTAATCTCTGAGGACCGTTTCGGCCTCATCCAGATTTTCCTGGGCGACGTCGTGGGCCACCGTGACGTGCGGGTGGTATGGGAACGGGAGCAACCGTTCCAGCGGCCCGGTTTGAAGTTTCTCGTGCAACTGCACGCACTCTTCAAAGCCCTCTTCAACGTTCACGAAGACCACCGGTGACACGGGCCGGAACGAACCCGTGCCGGAAATGGTGATGTGGAAGGGTTCCTGGGTCCGGGCCACTTCCCGTACATGCTCGCGGGTAGCGGCCCAGTCCTGAGTAGGTGTGGTGGTGATCAGTGTGATGTGGGCAGGAATGACCTCGGCCATCGGGTCACCGAAGGAGGCGCGCCATTCCTGGAGTTCGCGGGCGATCTCCGGTGGAAAGCCGAGGATGACACCAACACACATGGTGTCACCGTCGCCGCAGTCGGTGCCGGCAACACCCGTCTGGCGAGAGTCGTCCGGACCGACACCCTTGCGGGTGTCGGTCTTGACGTTGAGCTGGCCAGCGGAGCACATGGAGTTAGCGGACTCCCAGGTCGCGGTGGGCATCTCCGCGGTAGGGCAGGAAACCGACCTTGGAATAGACGTCCGCGAGAGTAGCTGACGCGATGTCGCGTGCCTTGTCTGCTCCGAGGGCCAGGAGCCGGTCGAGTTCAGCGGGATCGGCCAGGAGCTCGTTGGCCCGCTCCCGGATGGGTGCCAGGTGACCGGAGACGAGTTCAGCGAGGTCAACCTTGAGGTGCCCGTACATCTTGCCTTGGTAGTCAGCCACGATCTTCTCTACCGGTGTTCCGCTGATGGCCGAGTAGATGGTCAGCAGGTTTGAGACACCCGGCTTGTTCTCGCGGTCGTAACGGATCTCGGTTTCAGTGTCCGTGACGGCCGATTTGATGCGCTTGGCCACGGTCTTGGGATCATCCAGGAGGTTGATCAGTCCGGCGGGTGATTCCGCAGACTTGGACATCTTGGCGTTCGGGTTCTGAAGATCGTAGATCTTTGCCGATTCCTTCTGGATGAAGGCTTCGGGAACCTGGAACGTCTCCCCGAACCGGCTGTTGAAGCGGTTGGCGAGGTCACGGCTGAGCTCCACGTGCTGCCGCTGGTCTTCGCCCACCGGCACACCGTGCGGCTGGTAGAGGAGGATATCGGCAGCTTGCAGGATCGGGTACGTGAAAAGGCCAACGCTGGCGTGGTCCGACCCCTGCTTCTGCGCCTTGTCCTTGAACTGCGTCATGCGGGCAGCTTCGCCCATGCCGGTGATGCAGTTCAAGACCCACGCGAGTTGGGCGTGCTCAGGGACCTGGGACTGGACGAAGAGAGTGCACTTCTCCACGTCCACGCCGCCGGCGATGTACTGGGCGGCGGTGACTCGAGTGCGGTGGGCGAGCTCGGCCGGGTCCTGGGGCACGGTGATGGCGTGCAGGTCCGGGATGAAGTACACAGCGTCGTACTCGTCCTGCATCCGGACCCAGTTGACCAGTGCGCCGAGGTAGTTGCCCAGGTGCAAGGAGTCAGCGGAGGGCTGCATGCCGGACAAGACGCGATGCTTGGCGCCTACGGCTGGCTTGGTGGATGTCACAGCCCTGGGGTCGGCGGATGCATCAGCCGGTGCGCCGGTTTCAGTCGTGGTGGAACTAGTCATGGAGGAATACCTTAGGGAGCTTAGAGCCGGTAGTCGACTACCAGCGGTGCGTGGTCGGAGAAGCGGGTGTCCCACGAAGGCGCCCGGTCCACGACAGCCGAGAAAGCGGCTGCCGCGAGGCCCGGCGTAGCCAGGTGGTAGTCGATGCGCCAGCCAGTGTCAGTGTCAAAGGCTTTACCGCGCTGGGACCACCAGGTGTAGGGGCCGGCGACATTTCCTGCCAGGCCCCTGTGGACATCCCTCCATCCGATTTCTTCGCCGAGGAAGCGGTCAAAGTACGCGCGCTCCTCCGGGAGGAAGCCGGCACGCTTGACGTTGCCCTTCCAGTTCTTGATGTCCAACTCTGTGTGACCGACGTTGAGGTCGCCCACTACCAAAGCGTGGTCGCTGTGCTTGGCGAGCTCAGGCAGGCGCACCGTCATGGCGTCGAGGAAACGGAACTTGTCATCCTGCTTGGGGGTTCCCACTTCTCCGGAGTGCACGTAGGCGCTGACGACCGTGAGCGTGGTGGATTCGCCGGCACCGTTCTTGACGGTGTAATCGGCTTCAACCCAGCGTCCGGACGTGTCAAAGTAGTCATCGCCAATACCGACGCGGGTGGCAGTAGGTTCCTCGCGGGACGCGATGGCAACACCTGCGCGGCCCTTGGCCTCAGCTTCGGTGTGGAGGATGTGCCAGCCTTCGCCGATCAGCTTCCTGACGATGTCATCAGGTGCCCGGACTTCCTGGAGGCAGAGAATGTCAACCTCGCGGGGCTCCAGCCATTCCGCCATGCCGTTCTTGTAGGCAGCCCTCAGGCCGTTGACGTTAACTGACGCGATGCGAAGGAAGTCCTTCTTCAATGCCGTACTCACCCGGTCCACTCTAGTCGATGATGGTGCCGGCTACGGGCTCGTCCGAGCCGCCGGAGGACTTGATCATGTCGCGCGCATTGGTGGCCGTAATGGCGATGGTTTCCAGTGCGCGGTTGATGGTGTCCTGATCGGCGGCACCGCCCTTGGCCCGCTCCTCATCCACAACACGGACCTGCACTTGGACGATCTTGAAGGAGTGGTCCAGTTTGAGGTCGCGAACCTCATCTGACTTGCTGCGTTCGGCCACGACGCGCGTGCCGCCACTGTCAGCAGCGGACGACGACGGCGCGCGGCCGGCTGCGGCGTTAAAGGCATTTTGCGCTTCGGTCAGTTTTGCACCTGCCCGCTGCGCGGCCTTGCGGATGCTCAACACCACGAAAGCGGCCAGAGCCAACCAACCGAAGGCCACTACTGCGACAACCCAACCCACAACATCGTTCTGGTTTGCCGCGAAAATGACGGCCACCAGGAACGCGATGATGACGACGGTCATCCCCAGGCCGCCAATGCGGAAGCCCTTGAACATGCCTTTGCCGGCGGGGGACGTGGACGGGTGGGGGTCACCGAGAGATTGCATGGACCTATTCTCTCAAATCCACGAAGGTGCCTGTGCCAGCTTCCACGGACGGCGAACACCGGAGCTTTCACTTGAGGAACAGCTGGCGCAGCCTTCCTGTGGTCAGCATGATCCCGAGAGCGATCATCACCAGGTAGTAAGCCACGTGGATTGCGGTGGCCGGGCTGAACGAGCCCACACTGATCTGCCGCAGCAACTCCACGCCGTGCCACAGGGGCATGGCCTGGATGAACCATTGGATGACCTGCGGGTAGACGCTCAGCGGATAGAACGTGGCGCTGAACAGGAACATGGGCAGCAGGAAGAAGTTGATCCAGTCCATCTGCTGGAAAGTCTCATGAAGCTGGTGATGCCCATTCCGAAGCTCGCGAATCCGAAGGCGATCAGCACCGAGGCAGGAATGACCAGGATGGCCCACCAACTGGTGAGCAAACCCATGACGCCCATGACGGCGGTGAATCCAGTGGCGTAGAGCAGGCCCCGCAGGAGCGCCAGGAAGATCTCACCGATCGCGACATCCAGCGGTCCCAGGGAGGTGTAGAGCATCCCCTGGTACAGCTTGGCGAAGTTCATCTTGAAGAACACGTTCCACGTGGAGTCGTAGATCGCCCCGTTCATCGCCGAAACGGCCAGCAGCGCCGGTGCAATGTAGGCCGCGTAGCTGATCTCCTCGCCGCCAGGGCCTTGGACAGTGCCCACGATGGAGCCCATGCCCACGCCCATGGCCAGCAGGAACAGCACGGGCTCAAAGAACCCGGAGACCATGACCAGCCATGTGCTGGACTTGGCCGCCATCAATCCGCGGCCCACCACGGCTTTGGCATTGCGTGAATAAAGAGAGCCGAACTTCCGCTCCCGCGCACGATCCGTGGCACTGTGGCCACCTGTCAGGACACTCATGAGCCCATCCTTTTCACGAACTGGCGGCGGACGACCATCCAGCCAACTGCGGCCGTGGCCAGCAGGAAAACCACGTGGATGATGGTCAGCACAGGGCTTTGATCCATCCCGTAGGTGAATACGCGGCTCAGCTCAGTCCCGTGCCACACCGGTGAAATCCATCCGATCCAACGGACAGCGATCGGGAGGGAATCCAGGGGGAAGAACGTCCCCGAGAACAGGAACAGCGGCATCACAATGAAGCGTTGCACCAGCGCAAACTGCCCCTTGTCCTGTTTAATGCTGGCCGCATAAGCCATCAGCGGCAGGCCAAAGGACAGCGCCGCAACGGTAGCGACGAGGGCCGACACCCAGCCCCACGGACCCGGCGAAGCACCGAACAATGCCACCACCACGAAGTAGACCCCCGACTGCAGGAGGAACCTCAGGGTGCTGGCCATGATGTGTCCGCTGGCGATTTGCTCGGGAATCAACGGTGAGGCGTGTGGGCCATAAAAAACACGGCGCCACTTGAAGCCGTCCATGATGGGATAGGAGAACTCCCCGGAGGCAGTCATCACCGCAGCTGAGACCAACAACGCCGGAGCCACGAACTCCAAGTAGCTGACACCGCCGAACGTGGCTTCGCTGTTGGCGTCCACCAGGCTGGCCAAGCCAACGCCCATGGCAAAGAGGTACGCCACGGGTTGCCCCACGCTGTACAGGATCACGGACCAGCCGTAGTTGCGCATGACGCGAAGTACTTGCTCTGCGTAGAAAAAGGCGCCCCATCGCCGCGCCCGGGCAGCGGAAACCTCAGGCGAGTGGGCCCGCAACGGCGGCGCCGCCGTCGTAAGTGGTTTGTCAGTGCCGCTAGTCAACGAGACTCCTGCCCGTGAGCCGCAGGAACACGTCTTCCAGCGACGAGCGGCGCACCAGCGAGGTCATGGGGCGCAGCCCGCGCGCAGTGACCTGCTCCAGCGCGGCCTCGCCGTCGTGTGCATAAATGAGCACGCGGTCGGGCAGCGTTTCGAGCCGCTCGCCGACGCCTTGAAGTTCGACGCCGATGGTCGCGTTCCGCTCAGACCCGAACCGGAGCTCGAGTACTTCGCGCGATGAGTGCTCGCGGATGAGGTTCGCCGGAGACCCCTCGGCCATGATGCGGCCCTTGTCCACCACGATCAGGCGATCGCAGAGTTGCTCTGCCTCGTCCATATAGTGCGTGGTGAGGATGAGGGTGACGCCATTTTCCTTGAGCCGGAAGAGCCGGTCCCAGAGGATGTGGCGCGCTTGGGGGTCCAGGCCGGTGGTGGGCTCGTCCAAGAGGAGGATCCGTGGCTCGTTGATCAGCGAGCGGGCAATGGTGAGCCGCCGCTTCATACCGCCGGACAGGGCATCGACCTTCGAGTTTGCCTTGTCCGTCAGCTGCGCGAATTCCAGCAGTTCATCGGCTTTCGGCCGCAAGTAGCTCAGCGGCAGGCCGAAGTAGCGCCCGTAGACAATCAGGTTCTCGCGGACCTTCAGCTCTTCGTCCAGGTTGTCCTGCTGCGGGACCACACCCAAATGCGCCCGGACTTCAGGGCCGTGCGACTCGGGATCCAAGCCCATGATGCTGAGCGTTCCCGAGGTGCGTTGGGAGACGCCACCGATCATTTTCATGGTGGTGGACTTGCCGGCGCCGTTGGGGCCCAGCAGCCCGAAGGACTCCCCCGCCGGTACGTCGAAGGAGATGTTGTCCACGGCAGTGAGGTCACCATAGGTCTTGGTGAGGTTTTGCGCGCTGATGACGGTGGGTCGGTTCATGTCGAAGCGGGTTTGCGACGATTCAGTGGGAGTTGCGGAGCGGGTTGCTTCATTGTGCACCCTCAGCAGACTAGTAGCGCCCACCGACATGTGAAAGGGCTCTTGCACATAATCTTGCAAGAGCCCTCTCGTTTAGCGCGTGTGAACCTAGGCGATGCCCGCCTGGCGCTCAGCACTCTCCACGACGTTCGCGAGCAGCATGGCACGGGTCATCGGGCCTACGCCACCCGGGTTCGGGGAGAGCCAGGCGGCGACGTCGGCAGCTGCCGGGTCCACATCTCCGGTGACCACGGCCTTGCCGTTGCCGTCGTCCACTCGGCTGACGCCGACGTCGAGCACTATTGCACCCGGCTTGAGGTCTTCAGCCTTGATCATGTGCGGCACGCCGGCAGCGGCAATCACGACGTCGGCCTGCTTCAGTTCCGCCGGCAGGTCCACCGTTCCGGTGTGGGCGAGGATGACCGTCGCGTTGACTTCCTTGCGGGTCAGCAGGAGGCCGATGGGGCGACCGATGGTGACGCCGCGGCCAACCACCAGGACGCGCTTGCCCTTGAGTTCAATGTTGTGGCGGCGGAGCAACTCCACACAGCCTTTGGGGGTGCAGGGCAGCGGGGACTTCATCTCGCCGTTGACGTTGGCCACCAGGCGGCCAAGGTTCATCGGGTGCAGGCCATCGGCGTCCTTATCAGGGTCCATGGCTTCGAGGATGACGTCCTGGTCAATGTGCTTGGGCAGCGGAAGCTGGACGATGTAGCCGGTGCATTCCGGGTTGTCGTTGAGCTCGCGCACAACCTCCAAGAGGTCCTCCTGGCTGATGTCCTCGGGGAGGTCGCGGCGGATGGACTGGATGCCAACCTCGGCGCAGTCCTTGTGCTTGCCGCCGACGTACCAGGTGCTGCCGGGGTCGGAACCCACCAGGATGGTGCCCAGGCCGGGGACGATTCCCTGGGCGGCGAGGACGGAAACGCGAGTGGTCAGTTCTGCCTTGATGGCTGCGGCGGTGGCCTTGCCGTCAAGGATCTGTGCGGTGGACTGTGTCATTCCATCTGCTCTTTCTGGTGGGTGACCTAATGGCTCATGCCAACGGGACCCGCCGCCGAAGATGTGGCGGCGGATCCCGTGGGCTCCGGTTCAGTGCCCGGGTGATGCGTTACTTAGCCGCGGAATCGCGGAATTACCACTGCTCGTGCTGCGGGTACAGCGGGAAGTCAGCGGCCAGCTTGTCGACACGGGCCTGGAGGGACTCGACATCAGCTGCCGAGCCCGCCTTCAGCGCGGTGGCGATGATCTCGGCAACCTCGGTGAACTCGGTGGCACCGAATCCGCGGGTGGCCAAGGCAGGCGTACCGATGCGGAGGCCGGAGGTGACCATCGGCGGGCGGGGGTCGAACGGAACAGCGTTGCGGTTCACGGTGATGCCTACGGAGTGCAGGAGGTCTTCGGCCTGCTGGCCGTCCAGCTGCGAGTTGCGCAGGTCAACCAGGACCAGGTGAACGTCGGTGCCGCCGGTGAGGACCGAGACACCGGCTTCGGCGACGTCGGACTGGTTCAAACGGTCAGCGATGATCTTGGCACCCTCGAGGACACGCTCCTGGCGCTCCTTGAACTCTTCGCTGCCGGCGATCTTGAAGGCAACAGCCTTGGCCGCGATGACGTGCATGAGCGGACCGCCCTGCTGGCCCGGGAAGACGTTGGAGTTGAGCTTCTTGGCCCACTCCTGCTTGCCAAGGATCACACCGGAACGCGGACCTGCGAGGGTCTTGTGCACCGTGGAGGTGACGACGTCGGAGTGCGGCACCGGGCTCGGGTGCAGGCCTGCAGCAACAAGACCGGCGAAGTGTGCCATGTCCGTCCAGAGAAGGGCACCAACCTCGTCGGCGATGGAGCGGAAGGCAGCGAAGTCGAGGTGGCGGGGGTAGGCCGACCAACCAGCGATGATGACCTGCGGCTTCTCGGCGATGGCCTGCTCGCGGAGCTTGTCCATGTCAATGCGGAAGTTGTCTTCTTCAACCTGGTAAGCAGCTACGTTGTAGAGCTTGCCGGAGAAGTTGAGCTTCATGCCGTGGGTCAGGTGGCCACCGTGTGCCAGGGAAAGACCAAGGATCTTGTCGCCCGGGGTGATCATGGCCGACAGCGCTGCAGCGTTTGCCTGGGCACCGGAGTGCGGCTGGACGTTGGCGTACTCGGCGCCGAACAGTTCCTTGACGCGGTCGATGGCGAGCTGCTCAGCGACGTCGACGTATTCACAACCGCCGTAGTAACGGCGGCCCGGGTAGCCCTCGGCGTACTTGTTGGTCAGGACGGAGCCTTGGGCTTCCATCACCGCGCGGGGCGCAAAGTTTTCGGACGCAATCATTTCCAGGGTGCCGCGCTGGCGGCCAAGTTCCTGGTTGAGGACTGCTGCAATCTCGGGATCGAGATCGGCGAGCGACTGGTTGCTGACAGACGCGGAAGTGGTTGTGGTAGTCACGGAGATCTCCTGGCTAGGCAACGGGTGGTGCTACAGGTCAGGCTACCGGCAGCAGCATTCCCGCGTCCCCTTGATTACAGAGGGATCGGTCACGTGCATGCGGCGGTAAGACATGACCCTCGGCCCAGGCGTACGATCCGTGGTCTTCATGATTGCCGCTCCCTGGTGGTAGTCCACCCAACGCCAGTTGCGACCCATTAACAGTACAACAACGCGGCACGGGTAGGCTTGATCGTGTGACTGAATCCACCGCTTTCGTAGTAACACTTTCCTGCCCCGACCGCCCCGGCATCGTCCACGCGGTAGCCGGAGCCCTGCTTACGGCCGGCTGCAATATCGCCGACTCCCAGCAGTACGGAAGCCCCAGCACAGGCAACTTCTTCATGCGCGTGGAGGCAACGACGTCGAGCACCCAGGACGAACTGGCCTCTGCCCTGCGTCCGGTAGCCGAATCGTTCGGAATGACCTGGCAGATCAATCCTGTTGGCGAAAAGGTCCGCACCATCATCCTGTGCTCCAAGGACGCGCACTGCCTGAACGACCTCCTGTTCCAGCAGCGCACCGGCACCCTGCCCATTGAGGTCCCTGCCATCGTGTCCAACCACCGTGACCTTGAGCCGCTGGCGGAGTTCTATGGCATCCCGTTCCACCACATCCCGGTGACGCCGGAAACCAAGCCGCAGGCCGAGGCGCAGCTGTTGAAGCTCATTGCCGATCACGACGTCGAGTTGACCGTCCTGGCCCGGTACATGCAGGTCCTTTCCAACGATCTGTGCACGGAGTTGAACGGCAAGGCCATCAACATCCACCACTCCTTCCTGCCCTCCTTCAAGGGCGCCAAGCCTTACCACCAGGCCCATGCGCGCGGCGTGAAGATCATCGGTGCCACGGCCCACTATGTGACGGCCGACCTCGACGAGGGTCCGATCATCGAGCAGGAAGTCATCCGCGTCGACCACGCGCGCACGGCTGCACAGTTCGTCCAGATGGGTCGCGACGTCGAAGGCCGAACGCTGGCCCAAGCGGTTCAGTGGCACGCCGAACACCGTGTGCTCCTGGATGGCACCCGGACCGTGGTGTTCAACTAACGCCGCTCCTATGCTGGGTGTATGCGGGGCATTCCTCACGCCGAGCACGAGGCTGATTTGGCGGTCTACTACGACCGTCAGGCGCCTGTTCGGAACACCCGCGCGCTCACGCCACACCGTGTCGAGAGCAGAGAATGGTTCATCCGGCTCCTGAAGTCCGAACACCGTCATTCCTTGTTCGAGCTGGGGTGCGGCACAGGCGTTGAGGGCTTGGAGTTCGTCCGCGCCGGATTGCACTACACCGGCGTGGATTTGTCCTCGGAAAGTGTTCATCTGGCGTGCGCGGCCGGACTTGAGGCAACTGTGGCCAGCGGCCGGAACCTGCCGTTTCGGGATTCGGTCTTTTCAGCTGCGTGGACCATGAGCACACTTCTGCATGTCCCCAACGGCGGAATTCACGACGTCGTCAGCGAACTGGTGCGGGTCACCGCACCTGGTGCGCCCATCGCCGTCGGACTCTGGTCAGGTGACGATGAGGAAGTCCTGAACCCGGAGGACCTCGATGAACCGCGGCGGTTCTTCAGCCGCCGCAGCGACGATACTGTGCGCCGGATCTTTGGTGAGCACGGCTCGATCGAGCATTTCCGGACGTGGCCCGAGGGTGTGGGCGTGGAGTCCGGTCCCGGCGCGGGCAACTGGGTCCAGCACTACCAATTCCTGGTCCTCCGCACCCCTTTGCCCATGTAGGTAACAGCAAACGTCCCACTGAGAGCCCAGTGCGACATGTGCTGTTACCCAGTTGGGAAATAAGCTGGGCACCATGGCACCCTCTTACACTTTCGCCGGGGACACCCCGGCCATCCATGAATCCGCCTTCGTGGCACCCACCGCATCCATTATCGGCAAGGCAACGTTGGCCCAGGACTCCAGCGCCTTCTATGGCGCCTCCGTCCGCGCAGATACGGCTGCAATCAGCGTCGGCGCAGGTTCGAACCTCCAGGACAACGTAGTCCTCCACGCCGACCCGGGCTTCCCCTGCACCGTCGGCGAGCGCGTCTCCGTGGGGCACAGCGCCGTAGTCCACGGGTGCACTGTGGAGGATGACTGCCTGATCGGCATGAGCGCCACCATCCTCAATGGCGCTGTCATCGGGACGGGCTCGCTCATTGCCGCCGGCGCCGTGGTGTTGGAGGGCACGGTTATTCCCCCACGCTCCCTGGTGGCCGGCGTGCCCGCGAAGGTCCGCCGTGAACTCACCGATGAGGAGTTTGAGGGCGTGAAGAACAACGCCGCGCACTACAAGGAACTCGCGGCGGCGCACCGGGACATGCACGCTTAACGCCGAATGCGAGGCCCGCTCTGCGCCCTAACCTGAAGTTTTGGGATGCAGAGCGGGCCTCGCACCATTTAAGTAGCTTTACAGACCAACTACTTAGAGTGACAATATAGTCATGATCGATTCCCTTCCTGATCCTTCGAGGCCCATAGGCACCGATTGGCCGAGTGATTGGCTGAGGGCGACACTGGGCTTCTTGGCGCTTCGTGCCCTTGCCGCCGGACCCTCGTACGGCTACGCGATCATCACTGAACTTGAACGCCATGGGTTTGGCACCATCAAAGGCGGCACGCTGTACCCGCTCCTCACCCGCTACGAAGCGGCCGGCTTGGTCACTACCGAGTGGCGTGCGGGCGAGGGCGGTCCGGGCCGCAAGTATTTCGCTTTGACTGACCACGGGCGCGCCGAAATGCTCCGGCTCAGCGCGGACTGGGTTCGGTTCACACACCTCAGCAACACCTACCGCGACGACGGTCAGCACACGAAGGAGTCCAGCACATGACGCAGGTAACGACGGACAAGAAGTGGTTTGACGAACTCGTTCTGGAACTTCGCCTCCGCCAGGTGCACGGGAACGCGATTGGCGACGCCGTGGCAAGCGCCCGCGAACTCCTCGCCGACACCGGGCAGCAGGCTGAGGAGGCGTTCGGACCGGCGCGCAGCTACGCCGCCGGGCTGGAACTACCGACCGCACCGAAACATGAATGGGTCAAGAAGGCGCTAGGGCCAGCCTTGCTGGGCCTCTTGGCCTTTTTGCTCTTCAACCAGGCGGTGGTGCCGTGGGTCCGGTCCGAGATGATGCTTGTGTCGCCGGCACAGGCATCTTTCCTCGCAACACCACTTGTGGTCATTGCTTTCCTGCCCCTGTACCTCACGGCAGCAGTCCGACGCATCTGGGTGCTCGTAGCCCTGGTCGCCATCTGCGTGATCTCCGGGCTCCTCTCCGGCATTGCAGCCCCGACGCAGCGGGCGGATGCGTGGCTGGAACTGGATCCTCTCCCTTGGCTCGTCGGCAGTGCCGCCACCATGATTGCTTTGTCGATAGTTGGCACCATCCGCTCCAGGGACACCGATCCGGACGAGATCACCGACCCCAGCACACCTGCCGCTCACGGCAGTGGCAGGGGCAACAGGATCACGGCACTGGTGGGCACCTGGCTCTTCCCGATCTTCGCGCTGGCTATGCTCGGCCTCGCCGCTGCACTGAGGTAGGTGACGGCAGCAAAGAGTCGCTGAGAGCCGAATGCAGGGCCCCGCAACGCACAGAGACTAGTCCAGGCTGATCGGGCCGAGCTCGTCCAGAAGGTCGCCCGGTCCGGAGTTACCGGCAGCGGACGTGCCGCCCAGGTGGTTCACCACGCCCCACACGGCATTGAGGCCAGTGGTCACGGCGCCCTCGGCCCAGCCTGCGGTGAAGGACACGTCATCTCCGGCGAGGAAGATGCCGCGTTGGTGCTCCGGCAACTGGTCCTGCTTGAAGTGCGTGAACAGGCGCTGCTGGTACCGGTAGTGCCCGGGCAGGTTGGCCTTGAACGCACCCATGAAGTTGGGATCCGCTTCCCACGACACGGTGATCGGCTGCCCGACGATGTGGCTGGCAATATCCACACCCGGGTAGATCTGCTGCAGCGAGTGGAGCATCAGCTTCACACGTTCGTCGGCGCTAAGGGCCAGCCATTTCAGGGCGTCGTCATTCCAGGTGTAGGACAGGAGCATGACGGCGGGCTTGTCCGGTCCGTCGTCGAGCAGGTACGTGGCCCGGTTGAGACGGTCGGTGAGCGTCATGGACAGGACCTCGCGGCCGGTCTCCGGGTCTATGTCCTTCCAGAACGGCCGGTCCACCATCACAAAGGTCTTTGAGGACTGCATGTAGTGCGAACGCTCGATCGCAGTCCACAGCTCGGCCGGGAACAACGCTTCTTCGGTGTGGATGCGCGTGGACAGCAGCCAGGACTGGCAGGTGGTCACCACTGCTTGGTAGGTGGCTTCGCGTCCCCAGTTTTCGCGGACCAGCAGGTCGCCGTTCCCTGCGCGGCGGATGTTGTCCACGGCTCCGCGCGGAGAACCGCTGTGCAGGGACGCCAACGAGGTGCCTTGGGGCCAGTAAGTAAGGTTCGACGGCGCATGGTTCCAGAGTGCCTCAGGGAGCCTTTGCGCTCCTCCCGCAATGGAGCGGTGCTGATCGTCCGCGTCGGTGTAGACCACGCGGAGAATTTCGAGGATGGAGTTGGGGAAGTCGGTGTCCCAACCGCCGGTACCGAAGCCCACTTGGCCGAACGCCTCGCGGTGTGCGAAGCCGGCTTCCTTGAAGGACTTGCTGGCGGCGATGAAGCCGTAGAAGGTCTGCTCGTCGAGTTCCGGGAGGAGCGCGTTCCAGATTTCCTTGATCCGCTTGGTGTCGCGGGCCTTGATGGCTTCCTGCATCTCCGCGAAGGCTGCACCGTCGTTGACCGCGGCTTTCCAGGCGTCGGCTACTTCGAGGAAAAACTCCGGCAGCTCATCGGCCGTGGTGGCGTAGTGCTTCTTACCCGCGAGCTCAATCACCGTGGAGGAGGTTGCCGGCGCCATGGGGTTGGGAAATTCATTGGTGTCCAGGCCGAGCAGGTCAACGTAGTGGTAGAAGGCCTTGCCGGAGACCGGGAATCGCATGCCGCCAAGGTCTGCCACGACGCCGGGCGCTGACGGGAAGCTCGCGGTCCGGAGACGCCCACCGATCTGGTCGGCCTCGTAGATCACTGGCTTGAGGCCAAGCTTCATCAACTCGTAGGCGGTGACGAGTCCGGACAGGCCGGCGCCGATGATGGCAACTTCCGTGCCGAGGAGCTCCTCGGGAACGGAGCCCAGTCCGCCGGGGTGGGCCAGGTAGTGGTCATAGCTGAACGGGAAGTCCGGGTTCAGCATGGTGATCGGTGCGCCGGCAGGCGCTCCCGGTTCATCGACGACGGGTAGTTCGGTGGCGATGGTCATGAGTTTGCTGCTTTCACAGGTTCCGGGCTCACGGCCCTGGTGGTTAGTTCACGGTAGTCCTGCTCGCTGAGCGCGGCTACCTTGGAATTCCGGCGTCCATAGCCGAAGTAGATGGCGATACCCACCAGCATCCATACGCCGAAGGTGATCCAGGTGTCGGCGCCGAGGTTGAGCATCAGGTAAGCGCACATCAGCGTGCCCAGGATGGGAGTGATCGGGTACAGCGGGACCCGGAAGCTCCGCTCGAGATCTGGACGGTTGCGTCGCAGGTAGATGACGGCAACGTTGACCAGCGCGAAAGCGAAGAGGGTTCCGATGCTGGTGGCGTCCGCAAGGGCACCAAGTGGGACCAGGCCAGCGGCAAGGGCGACGGCGATACCGACGATCAATGTTCCAGCGACAGGGGTGCCGGTTCGGCGGGAGATGCGCCCAAAGACCTTGGGCACCATGCCGTCGCGGGACATGGAGAGCATGATCCGGGTCTGGCCGTACAACACGGTCAGCACAATGCTGGCAATCGCAAGGACTGCACCGATGGAGAAGACCAGGGCGATCCACGGCTGCCCGGTGATCTCGTGCAGGATCTGCACCAATGCAGCTTCGGTACCGTCGAACCAACCCCACGGACGGGCACCAATGGCCGCGACGGCAACCAGGACGTAGATACTGGTGACGATAACCATGGACAGCATGATGGCCCGGGGAAGATCCCGCTTGGGGTTCTTGGCTTCCTCACCCGCCGTGGAGGCGGCGTCGAAGCCGATGTAGGAGAAGAAAACGCTGGACGCGGCAGCAGAAACACCAGCGGCGCCCATGGGCAGCAAAGGCTCGAAGTTGCCTGCGTTGAAAGCGGTGAAGGCTACTGCGCAGAAGAAGAGCAGGATGCCTACCTTGACGACGACAATCGCCGTGTTAATCCATGCACTCTCGCGGGCGCCTCGGACCAGCAGAAGCATGGCCAGGATCACGATCACCATGGCAGGCACGTTCACCAGGCCGCCGTCTCCCGGCGGCTGGCTGATCGCGTCCGGCAGGAACTGGCCAAATGCGGCGAGGGTCTCGTTGACGTACTGCCCCGCGCCTACAGCGACAGCCGCAACGGAGACCGCGTACTCCAGCACGAGGCACCAGCCGCAGACCCAGGCCATGCCCTCGCCCATGGTGGCGTAGGAGTAGGAGTAGCTGGAGCCGGCCACCGGGACAAGGCCCGCCATTTCCGCATACGACACAGCGGAGAGCAGCGCAGCGAGGCCAGCGATGACAAACGAGATCCAGATCGCCGGGCCGGCCAGCGGTACGGATTCTCCAAGGATCACCAGGATGCCGGTGCCAAGCGTGGCACCGACGCTGATCATGGTCAGCTGAAGAACGCCGAAGCTGCGGACCAAAGGCGTACCGCCCTCGCTGCTTCCGGCTTCGCTGACCATCTGGCCGATCGGCTTGCGGCGCAGAAGCTGAGCTCCGAGGCTCGGCCTGGTGGCACTCTCCGCCGCAGTGTTTTTGGTGTTCACAGGCACAGTCACCCTTGACGTCCCTTCAAAGTAGTTTCGATTTCCCCTCCACAAGACTGGCATGTGAGCCACCTCTCACTGCGGTGCAAAATGACCTATAGTGTTCAACCATGAGACGTAATGCACACTATCAAGGAGCCGCTCCGGCGGCCCTGTCGGGGCAGGTCACCGTTGACCTGTCCGCGATTTCAGACAATGTCAAAGCACTGAAAAAGCGCACTGAAGCGCCCTCCTTCATGGCCGTAGTCAAGGGAAATGCCTATGGCCACGGACTGGTGGAGGTAGCCCGCACTGCCGTCCAGGCCGGGGCGGACTGGCTGGGAACAGCCCAGCTCACCGAAGCCATAGCCCTTCGCCATGCAGGGATCACAGTCCCCATACTTTCGTGGCTCTATCTGGCATCCCAGACAAGCTCCACCATTCTCGAGGCGCTGGAAAACGACATCGATGTTTCGCTCGGAAGCGTCACGCAACTCGAGGTCCTGGCTGGCATCGCAGACCGCGTTGGCCGCCCCGCCGTCGTACATCTCGAACTGGACAGCGGACTGAGCCGCGGCGGTGCACGCAAGGAAGATTGGGCGGAACTTGTCGCCGCCGCCCGCAAGGCTGAAGTGGACGGGACCCTCCGCGTGCGCGGCCTCTGGACCCACCTGGCCTGGGCCGATGTGCCCGCCCACCCGGGCAACGCCACCGCCGTCGCAGAGTTCGAGGACGCTGTGCGGGAAGCCAGTGAAGCCGGCCTGAACCCGCAGCTCCGGCATGTTTCCAGTTCGGCGAACATCCTGGACCGGCCCGAATTCCATTTCGACATGGTCCGGGCAGGGCTGGCCATCTACGGCCTCGCCCCAGCGGATCACCTGAACCCGGCAGACTTCGGCCTGCGTCCCGCCCTCAGCGTGACGGCGCCGCTGGTGATGGTCAAGAAAGTCCCGGCCGGAACAGGCGTCAGCTACGAACACCAGGCCATCACCTACGAACCCCGGTACCTCGGCCTCATCCCGCTCGGCTACGCGGACGGCATCCCCAAGGGCATCAGTGGCCGGTCCGTAGTGAACATCGCGGGCCGCAGCGTGCCGGTGATCGGCAAGGTCTGCATGGACCAGTTCATGGTTGACCTCGGCCCGGATGCTTCAGGAATCGAGGTCGGAGACACCGCGGTGCTGTTCGGCGATCCTGCCTCCGGGGCGGCGAGCGCCGACGACTGGGGAGCCGCGATCGGCAGCCATGGCGACGAGATCATCAACAGGATCGCCCCGCGCCTCCCCCGTGCGTATGCAACTACTGCTTACCGGTGCCCCGACTACCAGGAGCCGGCCGCCGCCGGGCAGGACCATGTCGCCTGAGCCCGCCACCGCCCGCCTGAGTTTCGTCACGCTCGCACAGTTTGTCGAGCAGCTGCCGCCGGAGTTGACAATGCTTCACGACGGCGGCAGCGGCGGCTCGCTGCTGAGGTGGGTGGAACCGAGTGAGCTCGAAGACCCCACGCCGTACCTTCCCGAGGGCGAGTTCCTCCTCACCGCCGGGCTGCCTTTCCTGGGGAAGGGCGGCTCGGCGGCCAAGGTGGATGCCTACGTCCAGCGGCTGGTGGACGCGAAAGTGGCGGCGCTGGGCTTCGGCATCAGGCCGTACTTCGACGCCGTACCGGAGGTGCTGCTGGACGCTTGCCGCAAGCACAACCTCACGTTGTTCGAGGTCCCGGAATCCGTGCCGTTCGCTGCGATCGGGCTGGAGTTCTCCCAGCTTCTGGAGACGGACAATGCGCGGGTCTTCCGCCAACTTGCCGAGACCAACCGCCAACTCATGCGGGCAGTCCTCTCCCCCAGACCGGAACACGAACTGCTGGCAGCGCTGGTGCAGCGGGTGCCGGTGTGGGCCGTACTGGTGGGGGCGGACGGACGGGTCCGGGCGCGGGCGCACAACGCCGGCGGGAGCACCGGCGTCGAGCATTCATTGCTGTCGCCCATGCTGGAGCGGCTGCTGTCCGGCAGCGGGCCGCGCGTTGAAATGGACGGCTTCGAACAACCCGGTTCAGCGCTGGTGTTTGGGCATCCATTGCGGAGCACCAAGGACGCCAACCTCGGGGCCTTGATCTTGGGCTCCGATGCACCGCTGACGTCTGCGCAGAACAACGTGGTGCAGTCGGCTGTGGGGTTGTTGGAACTGCTGGTGCGGCAAAGGACCAGTGGGTCGCTGGCTCCCAGCCAACTGGCCACGGCGGTGCTGCTTCACCCGGACTCGCTGACGTCCGGCTCCACCAAGCATGTCAACGGCCTCAAGGACCTGCTCGCCCAGAGTCTGTCCTCCACCAGATCCGGGCAGATGCGCGTGGTGCAAGGGGTCCGGGTGGATGGCGCTGCTGACGACGGGCCTGTCCGTGAACTGCTGCAATGGCGGAGGCTCTTCGACACCAAGCTTGTGGAGATCACGGAGTATGGTTTCGCGGCGATTACGCGGCTGAAGGTGGACGATTCGCTCCTGGCGGACATCGAGAAACTCGGCTGGCGGCTGGTCATCGGAGAACCGACGGAGCTTCTTGGACTCCAAGCGGCCTATCAGCGGGTGGGCTCGCTGCGCAGCCGTGTCCAGCAGAGCGGCAAGAGCGCACGCGTGGACGAGGTCACGTGGTCTGTCGCAGGCCTCCTGGGCCGCGAAGCCGGGACCATGCTGGCCGAACGCCTCCTTGCACCCGTGCTGGCGCTCGAACCGGAGAGGCGAGACCCGCTTCTTGCCGTGTTGAGGGGTTGGCTCAGCGAAAACGGCAGCTGGGACGGCTCGGCCAAACTGCTGGGCCTGCACCGTAACAGCGTGCGGCGGCAGATCGGCGTGCTGGCCGACCTTCTGGACATGGACCTCAACCAGGCCCAGGTTCGAGCCGAGCTGTGGTTTGCGTTGCAGTATGTGGACGAGTTGGTGGCGGGCCTTCCCGCGGACGGGAACGGCGACTAGGCGCGCTTGTCCCACTCCTCGTAGAGTTCCGTCCGGCGTTCGCGCAGGTAGGGGACTTCCTCGCGGGCTGCGTTCACTGAATCCGTGCCGACCTCCGCGAACAGCAGAGCCGGGGACTCCCCGGCTGCGGCGAGCAACGATCCGTCAGGACCGGCCACGACGCTGCCGCCCAGGAAGGTGTAGACGTCCTCGTGGCCGGAGTGGTTGGCATAGGCCACGTTGAGCTGGCTTTCCAACGCACGGGCACGGATCAGGACCTGCGGCACGTTGTCGAACCCCGCGGACAGGGCCGTTGGCACCAGGAGGAGTTCAGCCCCGCGGGTGGCAGCAGCCCGCACCGCCTCCGGGAATTCGACGTCGTAGCAGATCAGCATCGATGTGCGGATCCCGTTGAAATCCACGACGGCGGGAGGTGCTTGGGCGCCAATGAACGCCTTGTGCTCTTCCGGGCCAAAGAGGTGGACCTTGGCGTAGTTCAGGATCTCGGCGCCTGATGCGTCCAGCAGAGTGGCGGTGATGTGCCAGGCGTTCTGGTCGTTGGCGACTGCCGGAAGGCTGTACACCAGGCCTATGCTGTGCCGGCGGGCGATGCCGGCCAGGCGTTCCCGGATGATGGGAAGCGTGGCCGGATCCAGTTCGGCATGGAGGCGCAGCGGAGCGTATCCCACGGGGAACAGCTCCGGAGTGAGCAGCAGGCCTGCTCCTGCCTGGGCGGCGCGCTGCGCGGCGTCGTCGATCGTTCGGAGATTAGCGTCGACGTCCATGACGGAAGCGTTCGCCTGCAGGACTGAGAGCAGCATCATTACCACCTAGGTTTTCGCCTGTTCCCGATGCCTCGTACACGTGCCCGGGAGGTTTCTTGCTTCCAGCGTAGGCGCGGCCCGCAGACGCTGGGTGGGGCAATTGGACCCGGAGGCCGCCGAAGCGGGACGCATTGCCCGCCATTCCTCGGTTGCGGGGCCCGCCCTGCGCCCCACGACATGGATTTCGAACGATTAGCGGGCCCTAAAGGGGGTACTTATCCCATGTTCTTGCGTTGGAGTATGTCGCGGTGAGTTGACTCCTTGTGTTCACTTCTTGACTACAACGTCGCTTGTGGGGCAATCTTCTTGTCATGCCCGCTACGCAGCGCTCAACGAAGAGCCACCCAAGAAAACCCGGCTCGCAGTCCGCACTGCGCCACCTGAACCAGCAGCGCATCATCGAGTGCCTGTTGAGCGGACCATCCACGCAGGCCGAGCTTTCACGGCAGACCGGGCTGTCCACCGCAACGATTTCCAACATCGTGAAAATCATGCAGGACGCTGGCCTCGTTTCCACCGAACCCACCACCAGTTCCGGTCGCCGCGCAACCAACGTCAGACTGAACAGCAACGGCGCCGTGGCCGTCGGCATCGACTTCGGACGCCGCCACCTGCGCGTAGTCCTTGCTTCACTGGGCTACCACGTCATTGCCGAGGATTACATCGAATTACCGCTGGGCCACCAGGCGGAAGAAGGCATCGCGGCGGCTGTCCTGCTGCTGGAAAAACTGCTCCGCGAAAACGGCATCGACCGCACTGCCGTAGTGGGCGCGGGTGCGGGCATTCCTGGCCCGATCGACCGCCGTTCCGGCACGGTGGCGCAAGGCGCAATCCTCCCGGAATGGGTGGGCATCGATATTCTCCACCGGCTGGAGGAAGCGCTGAATTGCCCCGTCTTTGTTGACAACGACGCCAACCTCGGTGCGTTGTCCGAAGTGACGTGGGGACCCCACAGCGGGGTGTCCAACCTGATGTTCCTCAAGATCGGTTCGGGCATCGGCGCGGGCCTGATTCTCAACGGTTTCCCCTATTACGGCAATGTGGGCATTACGGGTGAAATAGGCCATGCGACCATCCATGAGCACGGCCTCGTGTGCCGCTGTGGGAACAGGGGTTGCCTCGAAACCATAGCGTCCACCACCACCATGATCGAACTGTTGGGCCGCGGCCAGGAGACCTTGCTGACGCCACAGGACATCGTCCGCAACTGCCTCTCCGGCGACTCCGCAACACAGCGGGTGGTGGACGACGCCGGACTGGCGGTAGGACGCGCTTTGGGCAACGTTTCCAACCTCATTAACCCTGAAGTGATTGTGGTGGGCGGCCCCCTGGCGGGCCTCGGCGACCTCTTGCTGGACCCGATCCGCAGGGGCCTGGTGCGGCACGCCGTGCCAGTGGTGGGCGAGACAACCCACCTCGCGATGTCGTCGTTGGGTGCACGTGCAGAGGCCTTGGGAGCTGCCGCTTTGGTGTTCCAACATGCAGGTATTACCGGTAGGTAACGAAATCGTTAGCTGGATCATGCGTTCAAGTCTTGACGACAAGACGGGTGATCCAGTTTACTTTTTCATCAGACAGCCTCGCCATTGCGGGGCCGACAACGAAGTCATGCATTGGAGGCGTAAGGGCTGATGACATCCCTCGACACGCAAGGTGATCCCATCCTTTTGGAGATGCGCTCGATCACGAAGGAATTTCCCGGCGTGAAGGCCTTGTCGAACGTGAGCCTGCGCGTGATGGCCGGTGAAATCCACGCAATCTGCGGGGAAAACGGTGCCGGCAAGTCCACGCTCATGAAGGTTCTTTCCGGCGTTTACGGGTACGGAAGCTACACGGGAGACATCGTGTACCAAGCCGAAACCCAGCAGTTCAAGGACATCCGCGCCAGTGAAGCGGCCGGCATCGTGATCATCCACCAGGAACTGGCCCTGATCCCGGAACTGTCCATTATGGAGAACATCTTCCTCGGCAACGAACCCACCAAGTGGGGCGTGATCGACTGGGCCGAGGCCCGCAAACGCTCCCTCGAACTCCTGGCCCGCGTTGGGCTCCGCGAGGATCCCGATACCCCCATCAAGGAAATCGGCGTCGGCAAGCAGCAGCTGGTGGAAATCGCCAAGGCATTGAACAAGTCCGTGAAACTCCTGATCCTGGATGAGCCCACGGCTGCACTGAATGAATCCGACTCCCAGCACCTCCTGGACCTGATCCTGGGCCTCAAGGGCAAGGGCATCACCTCGATCATCATTTCCCACAAGCTCAACGAGATCGAACAGATTGCCGACGAGATCACCATCATCCGTGACGGCAAGTCCATCGAGACCCTGAACGTCAAGCGTGACGGCGTGGATGAGGACCGGATCATCAAGGGCATGGTGGGCAGGACCTTGGAGTCCCGCTTCCCGGATCACGAACCCAAGATCGGCGAGGTCTTCTTCGAGGTCAAGGACTGGACGGTCGGCCACCCACAGATCCAGGACCGCCTGATCTGCAAGGGTTCGAACTTCTTTGTCCGCCGTGGCGAGATTGTCGGTTTCGCAGGCCTCATGGGCGCCGGCCGCACGGAACTTGCCCGGTCCCTCTTTGGACACTCTTACGGCCGCTTCATCAAAGGCCAGGTCTACAAGGACGGCAAGCAGGTCAACCTCCGTAGCGTCAAGCAAGCGATCGACGCCGGACTGGGTTACGTCACTGAGGACCGCAAGTCCCTGGGCCTGAACCTGCTGGATGACATCAAGACCACCACAGTTTCGGCGGCGCTGAACAAGATCAGCAACTACTCGGTAGTGGATACCCGCAAGGAATTCTCCGTTGCTGAGGAGTACCGGAAGTCTTTGCGGACAAAGACCCCGTCGGTGGAAGAAGGCGTAGCCAAGCTCTCCGGCGGCAACCAGCAAAAAGTGGTCCTGGCCAAGTGGATGTTCACCGATCCGGACCTCCTGATCCTGGACGAACCCACCCGCGGAATCGATGTGGGTGCCAAGTACGAGATTTACGGCATCATTCAGAAGCTCGCCAACCAGGGCAAGGGAGTGATTGTCATTTCCTCGGAGCTCCCGGAGCTCCTGGGCCTGTCCGACCGCATTTACACCATCTTCGAAGGCGCCATCACCGGCGTCCTGGACAAGAACGAAGCAAGCCAGGAAAGCCTCATGAAGCTCATGACTTCCGCCCGCAAAACCGCCTGACCCGTTGGCCCAGCCTCGCCCCTTCCTGACACAAGGACCAAAACAATGAACGCGCTCAAGAAGCTATTTGGTGGCAATACCCGCCAGTTTGGCATGATCTTCGCCCTGGTGGCACTTATCGTCTTCTTCCAGATCTTCACCGAGGGCCGCACGCTGACCCCCGGCAACGTGATCAACCTGTTCAACGGCAACTCCTACATCCTGATCCTGGCCATCGGCATGGTCTTGGTCATTATCGCCGGACACATTGACCTTTCCGTGGGGTCCGTGGCTGCCTTCGTGGGGGTTTTCGTAGCCCTGGCAATGCGTGACTGGGGCTTCCCCTGGTGGGCAGGCGTGCTCTTCGGACTGGTCCTGGGAGCTGTGATCGGCGCCTGGCAAGGGTTCTGGGTGGCGTATGTGGGCATCCCTGCCTTCATCGTGACCCTGGCGGGCATGCTCCTGTTCCGAGGCTTCAACCAGTTCGTCGGTAAGTCCAACACCATCCCCGTCCCTAAAGAGTTCCAGTTCCTCGGTTCCGGCTACCTGCCTGAGGTTGGACCGGAAACGGGCTTCAACAACCTCACGGTGTTGCTCGGCCTGATCGCCGTAGCTTTCGTGGTCATCATGTCCCTGCGTGCCCGCGCTACCGCCAAGGCACTTGGCGCCGACGTACCCGAGCTCTGGGTCGAGGTCACCAAACTGGTCCTGATCTGCGGCGCGATCCTCTACGCCACGTACCTGTTCGCCACCGGCCGCCCCGGCACTTCCTTCCCCATCCCCGGCTTGATCCTGGCCGTCCTGGTCCTCATCTACGGATTCATCGCCGACAAGACCGTCCTGGGCCGCCACGTCTACGCCGTGGGTGGCAACCGCCACGCAGCTGAGCTGTCCGGCGTTCAGTCCAAGAAGGTCAACTTCCTGGTCATGATGAACATGTCCGTCCTTGCGGGCTTGGCAGGCATGATCTTCGTCGGACGTTCCACCGCATCCGGCCCCTTTGACGGCGTCGGGTGGGAACTGGACGCCATCGCAGCAGTGTTCATCGGTGGCGCAGCCGTCACCGGTGGTGTTGGCACCGTGATCGGCTCGATCGTCGGTGGCCTGGTCATGGCTGTGCTCAACAACGGCCTCCAGCTGCTGGGCGTAGGCGCCGACCTGACCCAGATCATCAAGGGCCTGGTGCTCCTGGCAGCAGTCGCCTTCGATGTCTACAACAAGTCACAGGGCAAGCGGTCCATTACCGGACTGCTGATGAAGAACTTCCAGCGCAACAACGAGATCAAGCCCGACGAAACCACATCCACCAAAGAGGTCATCTCCAAGGAAGCGTGATCCGCTTCCTCACAGACTCGCTCCACCCCACCCACACAGAAAGTGAACCAAGATATGCGAATGTTTGGTAAAGCAGGAAAGGCAGCAGCAGTCGCTGCCATCGCGGCACTGGCGCTGACAGCCTGCGGCCGCTCTGACAGCGGCTCAAGCAGCAGCACAGCAGGCGGGGAAGCGTTCCCCAAGGACTCGCTGATCGGCGTCGCACTTCCGCAGAAGACCAGTGAAAACTGGGTCCTCGCGGAGAAGCTGTTCAACGACGGCCTCACCAGCGCCGGCTTCAAGCCGGACGTCCAGTTCGCCAACGGCGGCGTATCCGAGCAGCAGAACCAGATCAGTGCCATGGTCACCAAGGGTGCCAAGGTCATCATCGTCGGTGCCATCGACGGTGCGCAGCTAGGCACTCAGCTCCAGCAGGCCAAGGACTCCGGCGCAACGGTCATCGCTTATGACCGCCTGCTCCTGAACACCGAGAACGTGGACTACTACGTGGCCTACGACAACTTCAAGGTGGGCGAACTGCAGGGCCAGGCCCTGTTGGACGGCATGAAGGCCAAGAAGGCAAACGGTCCGTACAACATCGAGCTGTTCGCAGGCTCCCCGGATGATGCCAATGCGAAGGTCTTCTTTGACGGCGCCATGAGCGTCCTGAAGCCGAAGATCGACGACGGCACCCTCAAGGTAGTCTCCGGCCAGACCTCGTTCGAGCAGGCTGTGACCCAGGGTTGGAAGGCAGAAAACGCCCAGCGTCGCGCTGACACGCTGCTCACCGGCAGCTACGGCACCGCTTCCCTGGACGGTGTCCTGTCCCCGAACGACACCCTGGCCCGCGCAGTGCTGACGTCCGTCAAGGCCGCCGGCAAGCCGCTCCCGGTTGTCACCGGCCAGGACTCCGAAGTTGAGTCTGTGAAGTCGATCATCGCCGGCGAGCAGTACTCCACCATCAACAAGGACACCCGCAAGCTCGTTGAGCACGCCATCACCATGGTGAAGGACCTCCAGGCCGGCAAGGAACTGGAAATCAACGACAAGGACTCCTACAAGAACGGCGTTAAGACCGTCCCGGCTTACCTCCTCCCGCCGCAGATTGTTACGGCAGAGAACGTCAAGACGGCTTACGTTGACGATCCGGTACTCGGCCCGATCACCAAGTAACACCCCTTAAGCACGACAGTCAGCCCCGGTCCGCCAGCAGGCGGGCCGGGGCTTTCGCTTGCCTCCCGCACCGCGGACGCAGGTGCTTTCACAGCACACGCATAGCTTCGGCTGGCTCGCCGCACAGCAGCGCTCAGCAAGGTAGGAGTTGCAGCCCGCGTTCAGCGGGCCGAACACACCTGCAGGTCAAGAGGAGAAACGTGAGCGTCCTTGCCCGAAGCGTAGGCAATGCCTTCCGCAACAAGATCAGAACGGCAGCGGTAGTCGCCGTGCTGGCCGTCGCCATCGGCTTGGCGCTGGCCATGCTGGTGGCCAACCAGGCCGTCGGCGCCAAGGTCCAGGAGCTCAACGCGTCCGTGGGAACTACCCTGACGGTGAACCCCGCGGGCGGCCAAGGCTTTGAAGGCGGCGGCGAGCCACTCACGACGGCGGAGGCCGAGACTGCGGCTTCCGTCGCCAACGTAACATCGGTGGTGGGCACCAAAGCACTGCGCCTCCAGACGGCGGCCACTGCCACAGCCACCGGCGACGCGGCCGCCGGCGACACCCAGCAGGTTGGACCCGGCGGCGGATTCGGTCCCGGCGGGCAGCAGGCGACGGTCAGCACCAACCTGACGGCCGCCGTCGACGCCGGTACGCTGGGCAACCGGAACGGCTCCGCGGGAACTACGGGCAGCACCACCCAGCCTGTGCGTACTTTGCCGATCACCGCAACGGGCATCGGTGCAGAGGTGGACAGCACCGGCAAAGCTTTGGACATCACCAGCGGCGCAGGCCTGGGCGACTACACCGCAGCCGAAGCCAAGGCACTGGTGGGCACCTCGCTTGCGGAGAAGAACAGCCTGACAGTCGGTTCCACGTTCACCATCCAGGACAAAACCTTCACCGTGGCGGGCATCTTCGACGCCGGCACCACCTTTGGCAACAACGCCGTCTACGTGACGCTCCCGGAAGCCCAGACGTTGGCCGAAACCCCTGACGAACTCTCAAGCATGATCGTCACGGTTAACAGCATGGAAAACGTGGACAGCACCAAAACCGCTGTCCAGGACGCACTCGGCACGGACAAGGCCGACGTCACCCAGGGCCAGCGCAACCTTGAGACAGCTGTCAGCTCGCTGGACAGCGTCAAGAACATCTCCCTGGTCGCCTTCATCGCAGCCCTGGCTACCGCCGGCATCATCATCCTGCTCATCATGGTCATGCTGGTCCGCGAGCGCCGCCGCGAAATCGGCGTCCTGAAGGCGATCGGTGCCCGTAACCGCACCATCGGCCTGCAGTTCGTCCTCGAGTCGCTGGTTCTGGTGGCCCTCGGCAGCGTGGTGGGTGCGGTGATTGCCTCACTGGCCAGCGGCGGCATCGCATCGGCGCTCATCAGTTCGAATTCAAGCACGACGGCGGCAACCACCACCCAGCGCGGAGGTGGCCTCGCGGGGGCCATGCCCAACGGCGCGGTCCCGGGTGGCGGAATGCCCGGTGGCTTCCCGGGCGGCGGACAAGGCGGCCCCTTCGGCGGCGCGTCGCAACTGCTCACCTCCGTGACCGCGAGCGTCTCCCCCGGCGTCCTCACAGCCGGCATCGCAGCAGTGTTCGCGGTGGCCATCATCGGCGCGCTGGTCCCGGCCTTGCTGACTGCCCGTATCCGTCCCATCGAAGTACTCCGAGGAGAATAGCCGTGATCGTCGTCAAGGACCTGGTCCGTCAGTTCAAGTCCGGTGACCGGACCATCAAGCCCGTCAACGGCGTGAGCTTCGAGCTCGAAAAGGGCTCGCTGGCATCAATCGTGGGCAAAAGCGGCAGCGGCAAAAGCACGCTGTTGTCCCTCTTGGGTGCGCTGGATAAGCCCACCTCAGGTGACGTCGTCGTGGATGGCGTCAGCCTGGCGGGACTCCCGGACGGCAAGCTGACTGAGTACCGTCGCCGGGACATCGGCTTCGTGTTCCAGCAGTTCAACCTGATTCCCAACCTCAGTGCCGTGGACAACGTCATGCTGCCCATGGAGTTCGCGGGCGTCCGCAAGGCAGCCAGGCTGCAGCGGGCCAAGGAGTTGCTGGAGCAGGTGCAGTTGGATCCGGAGAAGCACGCACGCCGGACCAACCGTCTGTCCGGCGGCGAGCAGCAGCGCGTGGCAATTGCCCGTGCCCTGGCCAATGAGCCAAAGCTGATCCTCGCTGATGAGCCCACAGGCAACCTGGACGAACAAACCGGTGAGCACATCATCGAGCTGCTCAGCTCACTGAGCCGCGATCACAACACCACCATCCTGGTGGTTACGCATGACCGCAGCCTGGCGCAGAAAACCGAGCGTTGCTTCCGGCTTCAGCAGGGCAGGCTCACGGAGGAGGTCAGAACCGGATCGCGTCGATGACCTTGACGCGCACCGCCACGAGTGCAGGAATGGCTCCGGCGAGTGCGCCCACCAGGACGGCCGCACCGAATCCAAGGAGCGCGGCGTCGATGGGGAATGCCGGGTACTCGGTGAGGCCGGGCGCAACCTTCGATTCAATCCACGGGTGCTTGACCACCGCGACCGCCAGCATGACACCGGCCACGCCGGCGACTGCGGTGGCCACCACGGATTCCATCATCACGCCAACAAAGATCCGGCCCGACGTTGCTCCGAAGCTGCGGCGGATGCCGATCTCGCGGACCCTGTAGCGCACAGTGACCATGGAGATGTTCAGCATCCCCACGGCGCCGAGCAGCAGTACCAATCCGGCCACACCGCCTACCACCAACTGCACGGGAGCCAAGGGGTCGCCCCAGGCCGCATAGTCCATGCGGTCGGCTTGGGCGTAATATCCGGGAAACTGGCCTTGGAGGTCAGCGGAGATCGCCGCTTTGAGTGCGTCGGACTGCTCCTCGCCCACCCACATCTTGAACTGGGACGTCTGCGGTTCCATCCCAGTCATGGCCGCACCCTCGCTGAGGATGAACGCGGACGGCGGCGTATCGGGGTACGTATCAGGGACAACGCCGATAATCACCGCCGTCGCTGGCCGGTCACCGGGGATGCTCACCGTGGGATGGGTGGTGAGGTTGGGCCTGCCCGCCTGGTTGTAGAAGGACTCGGAAACCACGACGGCGGGTGCGAGCCTCTGACCGTCATCGGCTGAGAACCAGCTTCCCTGTTGAAGCGGAACCCGGTGGATGGTGCCGTAGCCGATGTCCACGATGGTCATGCTCACGGCGGTCACGCCGCGGGGAAATTGAAAGCCGGCCTGCGTCTGACCGACGTGGGTGGAAGTGGTGATGCCGTAGCGCTGCTGGATCCCTTGGTATGCCTTCTCGAGTTTCACCGGGTCCGGCATGGTTGGTCCATTGACGCTCAGCGACAACGTTGCCACCCGTCCGCCGTTTCGTTCTGACTGTACCTTGTAGCCTTCACGGGCCAGATTCCCGACGCCCACCACGGAGGTCAACGCTGCCACGGACAACGCCACGCCCATCAGGGCCAAGAGGATCCGGACTTTATTGATGCGAAGCTCCTGCCACGCTTCAACCAGCGTGGAAACAAAGCCGGTCATGCGCTGGCACCTGCTGCTGCGGGAACCGACAGTGGACTGAGCACGCCGGAGTCCAGCCGGTAACAGGCCCGGGCCAGGGCTGCCACGTTGGTGTCGTGGGTGATGGTCACCAAAGCCGCCGCGGTTTCCGTGGCGACGGTGTCCAGCAGTGCCATGACGGACTGGCCGGTTTCCACATCCAATGCCCCCGTGGGTTCATCAGCCAGGATGAGCCGTGGCCTCCGGACCAAGGCACGGGCAATGGCTACACGCTGCTGCTCACCGCCGGAGAGCATGTTGGGCATGGTGTTGGCCCGGGCGGCGAGGCCCACGCGGTCCAGCATGTCCATAGCGATCTCCCGGCGGCGCCAGAACTCCTTGCCCTTGGCGTAGAACAACGGGGTGATCACGTTGTCCAGGGCGCTGCGTCCGGGCAACAGGTTGAACTGCTGGAACACAAAGCCCACGGTGGAGCCGCGCAGGCGTGCCCGGGCGTTGTTACCGAGCTGGTCCGCGGGTTGGCCGAGGAACTCCAGCTCACCCGACGTAGGGACGTCCAGGAGGCCGAGCAGATTCAGCAGCGTCGATTTGCCGCAACCGGAACGGCCGACAATTGCGGTGTGATCGCCGCTGTACACCTCAAGGTCGATGCCCCTGAGGATATGCAGCTGCTGCTCGTCCGGCAGTGTGACAGACCGGGTGACTGATCGCAGGCTGACCAGCGTTTCCTTGGCGGCCACCTCGGCGCTAACTTTGGCGGTTTCCCGACGTGGACGTTCGCGTGCTTCTTCCATGGCCCTAGCCCGCCGGAGCGTAGGCGACCTGGCCCGGCCCCATCATGGGGCCCGGGGCAGCCGGTGCACCGGGAACGAACTCCAGGACCTGCTCGCCCTCGACCAGGCCAGAGGTCACTTCCACAACTTTTCCGTCGTTGAGGCCCAGCTGGACCGTGCGCTGCTCGGGCGCAGCGCCTGTTCCGCCCGGCCCGGCAATCCAGACGATTCCGTCCTTGACGCTGCCCTTGACGGAGGTCAACGGAACCGTCACCACGTCCGGGGCCACTCCAGCACTGACGGTCATGGTGGCTCCGAGCCCGGCGAAAACCTGCTGGTCTGAGGGGACCGCACAGCTCAGCGTTCCCGTGGGGGTTCCGCCTTCTTCCGGCTGGCTCCCGCCGGCGCCAGGTCCCGCGATCGCTGCGCCCACGCCCATGCCGGCACCTCCGCCAGTGGCGGCCAACCCGCCTGAGGCGCTGCCGCCGTCGTCGGACGCGTTGTTCTTGAGCGTCACTTCGGCGCACTGGAACGGCGCCGGTCCACCCACCAACGCAATCTCCGCTGGGCCGGGCTTGCCCAGCAGACGGTACTGCTGGGCCGCTGTCACTGAGCCGGCCACCGTGTAGGTTCCGGGATCGATCTTGCCCACCGCCTCGCCGACGGTTACCTGCTGGTCGATGAGCGTTGTGAGCTGCTGCAGGGTGCCGGCGCTGGGAGCGAGGATGTCGAAGTAGTCGTACACAGGCTTGGGCGTAGTTGGTGTGCCGTCCTTGGAAAGCTGTGGGGTGGTGACAGGTCGCTCAGCTTTGACCTGGAACAAGGCTTGACCCTCGGCTACGGTTCCGCCTTCTTCAACGAAGATCTTGATGACCTTGCCTGCGGACGTGCTCCGGACGGTGTCGGCGACGTCGCTTTGGACGGTTCCCTTGATCTGCACGGTATTGGTCACAGTGGCGCGGGTGGCGGGGACCACCGGGATATCCACTTGGGCCAGCGGCGCCGGCTCGGATCCGGACGCTTCAAGACCATCGACAAAAGCGATCTTGACCAACGCCACCGCTATAATCGCGAAAACCAACAACCAGGAAACCGGCAAAATGACGCGCCGAAAGATACCCATCCCTGCTCCATTTCGGTAACTCCCCACAGAACCTCTGCGAGGGATGATGGCCTAAGCCTAGGCGAGGAAATTCCGCGGGCGGGGCATTCCTGTGACTTGACAGATTGCTTACGTGTCGCCGGGGATTCATCGCCGCGCAGGGTTGACGCTGCTCCGGCGCGGGAGCAATCTGTGAGCAGGGGCAGGAGGTGGCGGGCGTGTCCGCACACAAGAAAAAAGGAAAAAAGACTCCCTGGCATCGACGCGGCAAGACTTGGATCATTACCGCGGGAGCCATCGCCGCAGCCCTCATCAGCATCATCGCCCTGTGGGACCGGATCATTCCGCCCAATACCGAAGATGTTGCCGACATCGAATCGATCACCATCATCAAGCAGACCTCGCTTGCGGCATTCGCCCCGGCTGACTTGGGCAAGGATCTGACACTCAACCCGGCCGCAGCAGCCGCCCTAGAGCCGTATTCCGTTGATCGTGCTGCGTCTACCGGCACCAAAAAGCCGACTCCCACCACTGTTCCGCCCACCACGCCTCCTCCGACGACGTCCACGGCGACCATCACCCCCACTTTTCCCACAACCCCCGTGACAACATCAACTACCCAGGGCACGTCCACTGGATCGCCCACCATGGCAACCAAGATCACTTCCCGTCCGCCGGAGGAGTATCGGTCCGCGGTGAAGGAACAGAAGGTGTTGGAAGGCTACGTTCCCGGAGCCCTCATAGTCCTTCCAGCGCTGCTCCCACCGGTGACCGTCAACGATGCCGGCGAACTGCTTCCACCCGCGCAAGTGGCAGCAGAACTGGTCAAGGCCTTGGAGGAAGTGCTGGTCGTCGACGGTACCCAGGGAAAGGACCCCCTCGGGTGGACTGTAGCCGTGAGACTGGACCTTGAGGGACTGGCCCACGTACCGATGCTTCTGACCTGGTCCCTGGATGGCGTTGATATTTCCGAAAGTTGGAAGGCCGAGAACCTCGCCTACAGGATCGTGGCCACCACGAACCATGACGCCGGAGTCGCTGAAGTTTGGATACCGGACCTTGGAAGGCCTGGCGCGTACAACGTCAATGTCAGGCTGACGTTCGAATCAACGGGAACCTTGGCTGATTTGGAGCAGCTGCAACTTCCCGGTTAGCGGCGGCCGAAATGAGAGGATGTCAGACATGACTCTCCCTATCGCCGTGCCATGGCTGTCCACCCAGACCAACCAGGATCCCCGGGCAGCTACCGGCCAGCGCTTGAAGTGGGGCGTCGTGTCTACAGGCAACATTGCCAACAGTGTTTCCAAGGACCTGGCCCTGCTGGAAGATGCGGAGCTGTACGCCGTGAGTTCCCGGACGCAGGCTGCCGCTGATGCGTTCGCGCACACGCTGGGTTTCGCCAAGGGCTACGGGGACGACGGCGGTGTTCCCGGCTACCAGCGCCTGGTGGAGGACCCCGCAGTGGATGTGGTCTATGTGGCCACACCCCATGCCCAGCACTTCCTGATCGCCTCGGCCGCCCTGCGTGCCGGCAAGCACGTGCTCTGCGAGAAGGCCCTCACCATCAACGCCCGTGAGGCCTCCGAACTGGTGAAAATGGCCCGGGAGAACAACGTGTTCTTCATGGAGGCCGTGTGGAGCCGCTTCCTGCCGAGCATGCAGCGGGCGTTCGAAATCGCTGCCTCCGGCGAGCTTGGACAGATCCAATGGGTCAGCGCGGATCTTGGCTTCCCGGCGCCCTACGACCCTTCGGCCCGTATCTGGGCCCTCAATGATGGTGGTGGCGCACTTCTGGACATCACCGTCTACCCGCTGCTCTGGGCCTTGGGCACGCTGGGTTTCCCGCAGTCCGTCACCGCGATCGGCACCCTCAACGACGACGGCGTGGACACCCAGAACGCCCTGACGTTGGGCTACTCCAGTGGTGCCCAGGTTCAGCTGACGTCGTCCCTGATGGCACACGGACCCCGGACAGCCACCGTTGCGGGCGGGCTCGGATTCCTGCAGACCGTTGGCTCAGTGAACAATCCTCGCGAGCTGATGATCCGGATCGGCTGGGACGAACCGCGACACGAGCACTTCGATGTGGTGGGTACCGGCTACACGTACGAGCTCCGGGAAGTGACGCGCTGCATCCAGCAAGGCCTCACTGAGAGCCCGGTGATGCCGCTGGAGGACTCCATCAACGTCATGCGCCTCTTCGACGGCGTGCGCTCCCAGCTGGGCATCCGGTATCCGAACGACGCGCGGTGAGGCGTCCCGAAGGGCTAACGCCGCGAGCCGGCTGATTGCCGGACCAGCTTGCGGTCCAAGGACAAAGCTCCGGGTCCCAGGAAGACGAACGCCACCGAGATTGCTGCGTAGATGATCAGGAGCTCTGCAGTCACCCCTGCCTTGTCCGTGAGCAAGGGTTTGCCGGCCTCGGTAACGAACCAGATTCCAGCAAACATGATGGCGGCAAGGAACCCTGCCACGCGGGTCAGGGCGCCGAGGACCAGAAGCAGGCCCAGGCCCAACTCGCCGGCGATCACCAGCCACGCCACGAGCTCCGGCTTCTGCACGCCCATGGCGGCAACCGACGCAGCAAAGGCAGCGTGCCCGGCCATGAGCTTCTGGATGCCGTGGACCATGATGAGCGCGCCGAAAACCACGCGCAGGATGGTGACGCCCCGGGCGGAGGACTTGGGTGACGGGTGAAGGAATTTCACGCGTTCCAATCTTCCATGCCTGGGGCTGGGCGCCAAAACGCCGGGCAGTACGGGCCCGACGCTGAGGATCAGGAGAGCAGCGCCGGAATGTCCTTCACGCCGTCCAGGATGTGGTGGTGTGGGTGCACGGACAGGTCTTCGCGGCCCAGTTTGCCGGTCAGGACGCCCACGGCCGTGACGCCGGCGTTGTTGGCAGCGGCGAGGTCATTCACGGTGTCGCCCGCGGCCATCACAGCGCGGACGTCCTGGACTCCGGTCAGTTCCATGGCCCGGTGAATCATGTGTGGTGCCGGTCGTCCGGCGGCTACTTCGTCGGAGCAGACGACAGCGTCCAGCAGCGTATCGTCATCGACGCTCCAGCCCAGCCGCTCCAGGAGGGGTTCGGCAACGTCGCGGGAAAATCCGGTTGTCAGGGCCACTTTGATGCCTTGGCTGCGGAGTGCGCGGAAGGCGTCTTCCACGCCCTCCAGCGCGACTGGCGGGTTGGCGTCGTAGAACTCCACGAGCAATTCCTTGAAGCGCTTGAATGCGGCCGCCACTACTTCCGGGGTGGCCGCTCCCCCACCGGCTTCAATGAGCGCCGTGATGGCCTCAACCTTGTCCGCGCCCATCCATTCCTGCACAGCCTCAGGTGTGGTGGTCACCCCGGTTTCCTCAACGCAGCGGGCAAGGGCTACGTACACATCGCCGTGTTCGTCGATGGTGGTTCCGGCCATATCGCAGGCAACAAGCTCGATCATGGGGTGGCTCCTTCAGTGTGGATGCGGACCAGGGCGGCCCTGCGCTCCACGGTGTTGTCGATGGTGAAGTTGGTCAGTGCCGGCAGGTAGCGGTCCTCGGAGTATTCCAAGGGCTGCCCGTCGGCGGAGCGGGTGATGCGGCGTTCACGCAGAAGCGGAATACCTTCGGGTTGCTCCAACAGTTCGGCGTCCTCGTCACTGGCAGCAACGGCGTCGATGGTGTGGCGCGCACTGTGCAGGTCTACACCCTGCTCTTTGAGGAACGCGAAGATGGACCCGGAGTCGGTGTCGAAGTCGAACAGCTTGCGTCCCACGTCCAAAATGAAAGTGGTGCGCTCGATCATGGCCGGCGCCTCGTCCAGGTAACGGACGCGAAGGACCTCCACCACAGTGGTGCCAGGCATCAGGCCGAGTGCCTCAGCGGCTTCCGGACTGGCTTCGCGCCGTGCCACTTCGAGTGTCCGCTGGCCGGGCTTTTTTCCGATCCCGCTGGCCCACTCAGTGAACGAGTTGAACGTGGAGAACGACTGCGACGGCACAGACGAGCGAACCATGGGAGGGCGCCCCCGTCCGCCTGTGACAGCACCTTCGGAACGGAGGAACGCGAGCGCCTGACGGATCGGGCCACGCGACGTCCCGAACTCGCGGCACAGCTCCGCTTCACTGGGCAGTTGGAAGCCCGGCGGCCAGTCGCCGTCGTTGATCCGGCGCATGAATTCTTCGCTCAGCTTGACGTGGAGGGGCGCGTTCGTCTGTGTGGTCACCAGTTGATAATACAAGTCTGCTCGTGGGAAAACAGCTGTTTTCAGGGCCTATAGGTGAACTTGGCATGAACTCACATGAACAGAAGTTAAAAATAGGTTAACTTGTATATACAAGTGCCATTTTGGCTTGATTCAGTCTCCCGAAGCCGACATTGTCAGTGGTGTGAACAACCCAAGCACTTCCCCCACTACCGCCAACAGGACCGCGAACCAGGCCACCGATGTCATCATTGTCGGTGCCGGAATCGTGGGCCTGGCGCATGCCGCCCACGCTGTTGCCAACGGCCTGACCGTCACCATCATCGAGCGCGACCACCATGCCGCCGGCGCCTCCGTCCGCAACTTCGGCCATTGCTGCATCACCGCGCAGTCCGGTGAGCTCTACGAACTCGCACAGACCTCGCGGAAGTACTGGCTGGAGTTCGCCGAGCACGCCGGATTCTGGGCCGCCGAATCCGGTGCCGTCGTCCTGGCCCGCACCGAGGCGGAGATGGACGTCCTCCGCGAACTCTCCGAGGTGCGCGAGCCTGGACAAGTCGAGCTGCTCTCCCCCGCCGGGACCCGGGAACGGCTGGGCACCTCGGCTTTCGCTGTGGAAGAAGCACACGACGACGGCGGCACTTCGGGCGCTCAGTGGCCGGGCCTCGTTGGCGGCGCCTTCCTCCGGGACGACCTCCGCGTCGACCCCCGCACCACGGTCGCAACGTTAGCCGAATGGCTGAGCCGGCAGCCCGGCGTCGACCTTTACTGGAACACCGCCGCACTGGGCTTCAGCGGATCCTCGGAGGGCGTCACCGTCCAGACGTCGCGCGGCGGGCTTCGTGCCAAGCAGGTCTTTGTATGTGTGGGCCACGACGTCGACTACCTCTTCCCGGACCTCGCCGAAGAACACCGGATCCAGCGGTGTGCTCTGCAGATGTCGCTGGCGGCCAAGCCTTCCGGCGTCGAATTCGCTCCCGCAGTCCTCACCGCAACGTCCATGCTCCGGTACCCGGCGTTCACGGACATGCCCGCCGCTGCAGCCCTCCGCTCCGAGGTGTTGGAGAACCAGCCCGAATTGCTGGAGATCGGCGCCAACGTCATGTTCACCCAACGCCCGGACGGCACGGTCATACTGGGCGATTCCCACCACTACCACCGCACCGCCGATCCCTTCCTGGATGAGGGTGTCACCTCCACGCTCAACGCCGAAATCACCGGCCGGATCGGCGAACCACTGGAGATCATCCAGCGGTGGCAAGGCATCTACGCTTCCTCCGACGTAGCACCCATCCTGGTCCGCGAGGTTCAGCCCGGCGTCACGGTGGTGTCCGTGACCTCCGGCGTGGGCATGACCCTGTCCTTCGGTTTGGCACACCGCAACGTATCGCGCCTGTACTGACTCATCTTGTCCTGAATTTTCCCGTTCTCCCCATCCCCTTCGCATAAGGATTCCCATGAAAACCCCGCTCTTCACCGGTTCCGCGCTTGCCCTCGCTACCGTTCTGGCGCTTACCGCCTGTGGCGGTTCAGCCCAGTCCTCACCTGAGGCGACGTCCGCCACCTGCCCCAACGGGGAGATCAAGTTCGGCATCGAGCCGTACGAAGACCCGGCCAAGCTGAAGCCCGCGTACGACGTCCTTGCGGCCGCGCTGTCCAAGAAGCTCGAATGCCCCGTCAGCGTCCAGGTGGTTGAGGACTACGCTGCCGAGGTCCTGGCCATGCGCAACGGCAAACTGGACCTGGGCCAGTTCGGCCCGCTGGGCTACGTATTCGCTGATGCCAAGGCCGGCGCCGAGCCGCTGGTTTCCTTTGGCACTGCCGAGAAGGAACTCAGCACGTACACGGCCGGGATTTGGGTTGCCAAGGACAGCCCGATCCAGGCCATCGGGGATTTGAAGGGTAAGTCCCTCGCCCTGGGCAGCGTCGGATCCACCTCGGGCGACGTCCTGCCCCGCTTCGGCCTCCGTGAAGCCGGAATCGCCGACGCCGACATCACGATGGACTACACGGGCGGTCATCCTGAAGCCCTGCTCGCGCTGACCAACGGCAAGGTTGATGCAGCGGAGATCAACTCCCAGACGTTGGCCACCGCCATTGCCGCAGGCACCTTCAAGAAGGACGACTTCCGCCAGGTGTGGACGTCCAACCCCATCCCCAACGACCCCATCACCGTGCGCGGCGACGCGGACCCCGCGTTCAAGGCAGCCGTCAAGGACGCTTTCCTCAGCCTGGAGCCCGCCGACGTGGCCAAGGTGGGCGAGTTCCTGGACGTCACCCCTCCGGGCCCGCTGCTGGAAGTCACCAAGGACAACTACACGCCGCTGTTCGAACTCGCCGAGACCATGGGCCTCACCGAGAAGGATCTGTAATGCCTGACCCCCTTCTCGCCGTCCGAGGATTGCGGAAGTCCTTCAGCGGCAGGAATGTCCTTCAAGGCGTGGACTTCTCCGTTGCAGCCGGCGAACTCGTAGCGTTCCTGGGCGCCAATGGCTCCGGAAAGTCCACCACACTGCGCTGCGTCATGGGTATCACCGCTCCGGATTCCGGCAGCATCAGCATCGACGGAACTGCGCTGGAAACCCTCCAAGGGCGTGACCTGCAGCAAGCCCGCCAACGCATGGCCATGATTTTCCAGAAGATCCATCTGGTCCCCCGGCGCACGGCGTTGGACAACGTCTGCGCCGGCGCCTTGGCCCGCATCCCCACGGTTCGCTCCCTCAGTCCTCTGCTGTTTCCGGCCGACGTCCAGCAGGAAGCCCTCGACTGTCTGGACCGCGTGGGCTTGGCCGATCGCGCCTTCGACCGGGTGGGCCGCCTTTCCGGCGGACAGCAGCAGCGCGTCGCCGTAGCCCGGGCACTCTGCCAGCGGGCCGACGTCGTACTCGCCGACGAACCTGTCTCCGCACTGGACCCGCACGCCGCAGAGCAAGTGATGGCTCTGCTGCGTGAACTCGCCCACTCCGAAGGGCTGGCAGTGGCCGCAGTCCTGCATCAGCCCGATCTCGCGCTGCGCTACGCCGACCGGTCCATCGGGCTGCTCCAGGGCTCCATGACCTTCGACCTCCCCTCCACAGAGGTCACAGCCGATCATCTCGACACGTTGTATGCCCCGGACCGGGACGTTTCAGACAGTGTCGTTTCAGACAGGACCCAGGCCGCATGACTCCCCACACTTTGACCCCGGCCGTCGCCCGCCGTGGCTCCACCGGCACAACCCGCGTGGCACTGGTCCGCCCCAAGAAGCCACTGCGGTGGATCACGACGGCGGCAGTGGCAGCCGCCGTCGTCGGACTTCACGCCGTGGCCATCGAGGGGACGGACTTCAAACCGGAACTCCTGGTTGACGGCTGGAAAGGCATGGCAGCCTTCATTGGCGACGCGTTCCCGCCGGACCTGAGCTGGGAGAAGACACTCAAGCCCGGCCTCGAAGCGACGCTGGTGACGCTGTGGATTGGCCTGCTGGGAACCACGTTGTCCGTGCCGTTCGCCCTGCTGCTCGCGGCCCTGGCTGCTGGGAACACCAGTCCGCATCGGCTCGTGTACCAGGCAGCGCGGGCTGTCTTGTCGTTCTTCCGGGCTGTACCGGACATCGTGTTTGCGCTGATCTTCGTCACAGCAGTGGGGCTCGGTCCCTTTGCCGGCGTGCTCGCCTTGATCTGCCACAACACGGGTGTCATGGGGAAGCTGTGGGCCGAGTCCATGGAGGAAATCGATGCCGGGCCGCAGGAGGCACTCCGCACAGCCGGTGCCAACAGGATCCAGCAGGTCGCCAATGCCACGCTGCCCATGGTGGTCCCCCAGTTCGTGGGCCTGCTGCTGTACCGCTTCGACGTCAACGTGCGGTCCTCGCTGGTCCTCGGGCTGGTGGGAGCCGGCGGCATCGGGCTGCTGATCAACCAGTCCATCAAGTCGTTCCAGTTCGACTCCATGCTCACCCACATCCTGATCGTGTTGGTGCTGATCATCGTGGTGGACCAGTTCTCCGCGTGGATCCGCAGGCGCCTGGCCGCGTAACACCCCCGCTCTGGCCCAACTGAGTCACAGCAAACGCTCCAATGCGCCCCCATTACGACGTTTGCTGCGACTCAGTTGGGTGAGTGGGGGCAGAATGGGAGGTGGCCCTCTTCGGGGGGTGCGATTCTCAAGAGGGCCAACGGTGGATGGAGCAGGCATGCAGGTTGACGTTGTAGTTGTTGGCGGAGGAGCCATGGGATCGGCGGCCGCATGGCAACTCGCCCGGGCGGGCCGTTCCGTGGTCCTGCTGGAGCAGTTCGAAGCCGGACACCACATTGGTGCTTCCCACGGCGCCACCCGCAACTTCAATACCGCGTACGCCGAGGCTGATTACCTGGATCTCCTGGCCGAATCCAAAACGCTCTGGGACGAACTCGCAGCCCAGCACGGCGCTCCCCTGCTGGACATGGTGGGATTGGCGAACCACGGCAACGTGCCCAAGCTGGAACTGATCCACGCGGCCCACCAGGAGCGCGGCATCGAGAGCTACTTCATCTCGGCCGACGAGGCCGCCAACCGCTGGCGGGGAATGAACTTCGCCACCGATGTCCTGTTCGTGCCGGGTTCCGGTCGGATCCGTTCGGCAGATGCCCTGGTGGCGCTGCGGGAATCCGCTGAAGCCCATGGCGCCGTCTTCAAGTACTCTACGCCGGTCCGCGACATCCGCATCGATGGGGCCGAAACGGTAGTGGTGGTGACGGAGGAGACCGAATACACAGCAACCCGCGTGGTGGTGACAGCGGGCGCCTGGACGACGAAGGTGTTGAACGGACTCGTCAAGCTCCCCGCGTTGGTGGTGACCCAGGAGCAACCCGCTCACTTCACCCCGACGGACAACACCCTGGTGTGGCCCAGCTTCAACCACAACCCGGACCCCGATCCGAACAACGAACTCTACGAATACTGGTTCAGCCCCGTCTACGGCATGCTCACTCCCGGCGAAGGCGTGAAAGCAGGCTGGCACGGAGTCGGTCCCGTCATGGACCCCGACGAGCGCACCTTCGAGCCCATCCCCCAGCAGCTCGAGGCGTTGGTGCGGTACGCAGAAGAGTGGCTTCCCGGCGTCGACCCTTCCACCGCGGTACCCATCAGCTGCACCTACACCACCACGCCCAACGAGGACTTTGTGCTGGACCGTTTCGGTCCGCTGGTGGTGGGTGCCGGCTTCTCCGGACATGGGTTCAAGTTCACGCCGGCCATTGGCCGGGTGCTGAAGGACATCGTCGACGGCGGCGTGGCACCGGAGCGGTTCCTGGCCGAGCGCTGAACAGGGTCTTAAAAGCAAACTGGCCCGCAGGCAACGCCTGCGGGCCAGTTTCGCTTTGCGGAGACTACTTCTTCAGGTCAGCAAGGACCTTGTTGAACGTAGCGGACGGGCGCATGATCTCAGCGGCCTTGGCGGCGTCCGGACGGTAGTAACCGCCCAGATCGACGGCGGGACCCTGGACTGCGGCCAGCTCGCCGACAATGGCCTCTTCGTTGGAGGTCAGGGCGTCAGCGATTGCTGCGAAGTCCTGGGCCAACTCGGCGTCTTCGGTCTGCTTGGCCAGCTCCTGAGCCCAGTAGGTGGCCAGGTAGAAGTGGCTTCCGCGGTTGTCCAGCTCGCCGACGCTGCGGCGCGGGGACTTGTTTTCCAGCAGGAACGTACCCGTTGCGCGGTCCAGCGTGTCAGCCAGGACCTGGGCGCGGGCGTTGCCCGTGGTGGTGGCAAGGTGCTCGAAGCTGACTGCCAGGGCAAGGAATTCGCCCAGGCTGTCCCAGCGGAGGTGGTTTTCCTTGACCAGCTGCTGGACGTGCTTGGGAGCGGAGCCACCGGCGCCGGTCTCGAACAGGCCGCCACCGTTGATCAGCGGAACGATGGAGAGCATCTTGGCACTGGTGCCGAGCTCGAGGATCGGGAACAGGTCCGTGAGGTAGTCGCGGAGGACGTTACCCGTGACGGAGATGGTGTCCTCGCCCTTGCGGATTCGCTCCAGGGTGAAGGCCGTGGCCTCAACCGGGGAGAGGATCTTGATCTCGAGGCCCTCGGTGTCGTGTTCCTTGAGGTACTCGTTGACCTTGGCGATCAGGTTGGCGTCGTGCGCACGGGTCTCGTCCAGCCAGAACACGGCCGGGGTCTGGGAGGCGCGGGCGCGGGTGACGGCCAGTTTGACCCAGTCGCGGACCGGGATGTCCTTGGTCTGGCATGCACGCCAGATGTCGCCCGGGAAGACCTGGTGCTCGGTGAGGACCGTGCCCTTGCTGTCCACGAGCTGGACGGTGCCGGCTGCCTGGATCTCGAAGGTCTTGTCGTGGCTGCCGTATTCTTCGGCTGCTTGCGCCATGAGGCCCACGTTGGGAACAGTGCCCATGGTGGTGGGATCGAAAGCACCGTTGGCGCGGCAGTCGTCCAGGACAACCTGGTAGATGCCGGCGTAGGAGCTGTCCGGGATGACCGCCAGGGTGTCGGCTTCCTTGCCGTCCGGGCCCCACATGTGGCCGGAGGAACGGATCATGGCAGGCATGGAAGCGTCAACGATGATGTCCGAAGGGACGTGCAGGCTGGTGATGCCCTTGTCGGAATCGACCATGGCCAGTGCGGGACCGTCTTCGAGGCCCTTGGTGATGGCTGCCTTGACGCCTTCACGGACGTCCTCGGGCAGGTCTTCCAGGCCGCTGAGGATGGCTGCGAGGCCATTGTTCGGGCTGATGCCTGCGGCTGCGAGCTGCTTGCCGTAGGTGTCGAACAGCTCGGAGAAGTAGGCCTTGACCACGTGGCCGAAGATGATGGGGTCCGAGACCTTCATCATGGTGGCCTTCAGGTGTGCCGAGAAGAGGACGCCCTCTTCTTTGGCGCGGGCAACCTGTGCCTTGAGGAACTCGTCCAGGGCGTCGGCGCGCAGGACAGTTGCGTCAACAACTTCGCCGGCCAGGACGGGGAAGTCCTTCTTGAGGACCTTGGTGGTGCCGTCTTCGCGGACCAGCTGGATGGTCAGGGAGTCGTCGGCCTTGAGAACAACGGACTTCTCGTTGGAGCGGAAGTCGTTCTCGCCCATGGTGGCAACGTTGGTCTTGGACTCCGGGGTCCAGGCGCCCATGGAGTGCGGGTTCTGGCGGGCGTAGTTCTTCACCGACAAGGGTGCGCGGCGGTCGGAGTTGCCTTCGCGCAGCACCGGGTTCACAGCGGAGCCCTTGATCTTGTCGTAGCGCGAGCGGATGTCCGTTTCGGTGTCCGAGGAGGGGTTGTCCGGGTAGTCCGGGAGGGCGTAGCCCTGGGCCTGGAGTTCGGCGATGGCAGCCTTGAGCTGCGGCACGGAGGCGCTGATGTTGGGCAGCTTGATGATGTTGGCTTCCGGCTGCTTTGCCAGTTCACCAAGTTCAGCCAGGGCGTTGCCCGTACGCTGCTCTTCGGTCAGGAAATCGCCGAAAACGGCGATGATGCGGCCGGCCAGCGAAATGTCGCGGGTCTCCACCTCTACACCTGCGGTCGAGGCGTACGCTTCCACAATCGGCAGGAATGAGTACGTTGCCAGCATCGGCGCTTCGTCTGTGTGGGTATAGATAATCTTGGCCATTGGCGGGGTTCTCCCTGAAAGTCTGCAGATTTCAACATCTCCTAACTTACCCGAGTAGACGGATAAGGCGGCCCTTCGTGTCCGGGATCACGTGTTCGTTACCACTCTCCGGCGATAACGTCCGACGGCGGCCTGACCGCCGCTGCTGCCCGCCGCCGTCGGACCCTGGTTGCGGAGAGCTGGTTGCCTGCAGGCTGGTTGCCTGCAAATGTCTGGTCCCCGGGCGCGCCAGCATCTCATTCACCGCTAAACCGAACATAGTGAAGTCATGACCCGCACCATTCGACCCACCTCCCTTACTGCCTGGCTGACCGCCCTGGCGGCCGGGATTCTCCTCGCGCTGACAGCTTGCGCTGTCCCGGCGCCGACACCCCGGGAGACCATCCCGCACGATGCCGACACCGGCCAGACGATGGCCGAAGCCCGCGAAGCAATCGACGCCGTCCCCGGGATCTCGGTGACTGGCTTCGCCGGAGGAGGTCCCCCCAACGTGAAGGGCAACACCGGATACTCCGTACAGATAGCCATCGACCCTGGTTACACCGTTCTTTACGGCGATTTGCTGGTCGATTACATCGTCCGGAACGTTTGGTCTGTAGGCGAGGGTTACATGCCCAACACCCAGATTCAGATCAGCGCCCGAACCGCTGACGGGGAGCCGTTCTTCGACCTCTCCACTGCAGGCGTGGGATCAGCCTGGATGGGCGGACAGCCCTCGGCTCCTTCGCAGCACAACACCATCATCATCCCGCTCAGCGCCGACGATCCCGAGGGAGCGCGCAATCTATCCCTGCTCTCACAGGACGGTTCATGGCCTGGCGTCACGCCCAAGCCCCTCCCTGACAGAGTCACGGTCAAAGACCACTGACGGCCTCCTGCCACGGGCTGTCACGGGGATCACCAAAGGGACCGCGCCACTTGACGAGGAAGTGACACCAAATTATCACAAACTATGAAACATCTCTTTACAAACTTGTCATACGTTCGATACCTTCAATTCCGTCAGTCGGCGGTCGCCATCACTGGCCGCCTCACTCCCTCGATAGGTAGGAACAACGTGACGAAAACCAAGACCCTGGCCACAAGCCTGCTGAGTCTGTCCGCTGCCGCAATCCTGGCGCTGGTTGGAACCACCAGCGCCAACGCGGCACCGGCCCAGAACGCAGACTCCAGCGGCGCTGCGGTCAGCAGCCATGTAGTGTCGGACACCGGCGCTGCAGACTACTGGACGCCGGAGCGCATGAAAAATGCCAAGTCCGGCGAAATCCTCGCGGCCAAAGCACTTGACCGCGGCAAGCTCCTCAACGTCGGCAAAGCCCCGGTCACCGAAGCCCCCGGCGCCCTCAGCAGCATCGCAGGCCAGCAGGCCACCACCGACTCCAAGACCATCGACCGCAAGGTCAACCAGAGCGAAACCCCCGTCAAGCACATCGGCAAGGTCTTCTTCACCCTGGGTGGCTCCAACTACGTTTGCTCCGGCAACTCCGTCACCTCGACCAACAAGAGCACGGTCTCCACTGCAGGCCACTGCCTCAACGAAGGCCCGGGCGCGTACGCCACCAACTTCGTGTTTGTCCCGGCTTACCTCAACGGTGCCGCACCCTACGGGAAGTGGACGGCAAAGGCGCTGTACGCCCCCACCCAGTGGGCCTCCAACGGCAACATGCAGTACGACACCGCTTTCGCCGTGGTCAACACCCTCAACGGCCAGAAGCTCGCCGACGTCGTCGGGGCCTCCGGCGTCCAGTTCAACGCCGCCCGCGGCCTGAGCTACAAGGCCTTCGGCTACCCGGCAGGCTCGCCCTTCAACGGTGAATCGCTCAAGAGCTGCTCCGGCAAGGCAACCAATGATCCCTACAACCCGCAGTTCAACAGCCAGGGAATCCCCTGCAACATGACCGGTGGTTCCTCGGGCGGTCCGTGGTTCATCGGCACCAGCTCCTCCGGCTACCAGAACTCCGTGAACAGCTACGGATACGGCAGCAACTCCACCACCATGTACGGCCCCTACTGGGGCACCGTGATCCAGTCCACGTACAACACCGCGGCAGCGGCTTCGTAGCGGACCCTCTTTTGCTGGCACGTCCCTGTTAAGTATGTGCGGATAAAGCACGACGGCGGCCGTCCCCTCCCGGGGGCGGCCGCCGTTGCGTTGTGGTGCTTTCTGCCTGGGCCCTGGCGGGCTCTTCCTCTAGTGGAAGAAGTGGCGTGCGCCGGTGAAGTACATCGTGATGCCTGCAGCGTTGGCTGCGGCGATGACTTCCTCGTCGCGGACGGAACCGCCCGGCTGGACGACGGCGCGGACACCGGCGTCGATCAGGATCTGCAGGCCGTCAGCGAACGGGAAGAACGCGTCCGAGGATGCAACGGCGCCGCGGGCGCGCTCAGGTGCGTTGGCACCGCTGGTGTTGGACGCGCCGCCGGCACCTTCGACGTCGGACTCTACCGTCACGCCCAGCGTGTTGGCGCGCTCGACGGCCAGGCGGCAGGAGTCCAGGCGGTTGACCTGGCCCATGCCGATGCCCACGGCTGCACCGTGGTTAGCGATCAGGATGGCGTTGGACTTGGCAGCGCGGCAAGCAGTCCAGGCAAAGGCGAGGTCCGCGAGCGTTGCTTCGTCGGCGGCTTCGCCGGCAGCGAGGGTCCAGTTGGCGGGGTTGTCGCCGTCGGCATCTACCTTGTCGCTCATCTGGACCAGGACGCCGCCGGAAACCTGGCGCATCTCGGAGGGGTAGCGGCCGTAGCCCTCGGGCAGGGCGAGGAGGCGGATGTTCTTCTTCTTGGAAAGGATCTCCACGGCTTCGGGCTCGAAGTCCGGGGCGATGACAACCTCGGTGAAGATGTCGGCAACCGTGCGGGCCATGCCGGCGGTGACGGTGCGGTTCGCAGCGATGACGCCACCGAAGGCGGAAACAGGGTCGCAGGCGTGGGCCTTGGCGTGGGCGTCGGCGATCGGGTCTGCGGCGTCGGCGGAACCGACAGCTACACCGCAAGGGTTGGCGTGCTTGATGATCGCGACAGCCGGCTCGGCGAAGTCGAAGGCAGCGCGCAGGGCGGCATCGGCGTCGACGAAGTTGTTGTAGCTCATGGCCTTGCCGTGCAGCTGGTCGGCCTGGGCGATGCCGGCCGGAGCAGCCTTGTCCACGTAGAGAGCCGCCTGCTGGTGCGGGTTTTCGCCGTAGCGGAGGACCTCGGAGCGTTCCAGCGACAGGCCGGCATAGGCGGGCCAGTCGATGATGCCGTCGCCGTCTTCGTCCAGGAACTGGCTGGCGGTCCAGGAAGCAACAGCATTGTCGTAGCTGGCCGTGTGCGCAAAGGCCTTGGCAGCAAGGCGGCGGCGGGTGTTCAGGTCGAAGCCGCCTTCCTGTGCTGCGGCAACCACTTCGCCGTAGAAGTTGGGGTCCGTGACAATGGCGACGGCGGCGTGGTTCTTAGCGGCCGAACGCACCATCGCGGGGCCTCCGATGTCGATCTGCTCAACAACGTCGTCCTGCGCTGCGCCGGACTTCACGGTCTCGACGAACGGGTACAGGTTCACCACCACGAGGTCGAAGGTTTCGATCTCCATGCCCGCAAGGGTGTCCATGTGGGACGGGACGCGGCGGTCGGCCAGGATGCCGCCGTGCACGCGCGGATGCAGGGTCTTGACGCGGCCGTCCAGCATTTCCGGGGAGCCGGTGACTTCTTCGACTTCCTTGACCGGAATGCCTGCGGCGGCGATCTTCTTGGCGGTGGAGCCGGTGGAAACAATGGCGACGCCGGCTGCGTGCAGGCCCCTCGCGAGCTCCTCCAGTCCCGTCTTGTCGTAAACCGAGATCAGTGCACGGCGGATGGGAACACGGTCAAGCTGCGTCAAGCTCACAAAAGTCTCCGTCTTAGTTCGCGTAGAAGTCGCGGGTGGTGTCGCGGGTGTGGGATACGGAGAGTTTATCGCGTTTCGTAGGCTGGCTCGTTTTGCGTCTTTGAAGCCCTCTGCGTTGGGAGGCCCACTCTGCACCCATCAACCCGCCCAACCCCTGCACACCAGGCCCCACAAGTCCCGCCCCCTGCGTTGCGAGGCCCACTCCACACCCATCAACCCTCCCCAACCCCTGCACACCAGGCCCCACAAATCCCGCCCCCACACTGCGAGGCCCACTCCGCACCCAACACCCCGCCCAACCCCTGCACACCAGGCCCCACAAATCCCGCCCCTTGCATTGCGAGGCCCACTCCGCACCCAGCACCCCGCCCAACCCCTGCACACCAGGCCCTACAAATCCCGCCCCTTGCGTTGCGAGGCCCGCTCCACACCCAGCACCCCGCCCAACCCCTGCACACCAGGCCCCACACAAATCCCGCCCCTTGCGTTGCGAGGCCCACTCCGCACCCATCAACCCGTGCGCAAGAATTACGACGCCGGGCCTCGCCACCCGCGCGACACCAACGCATCGCGAACCTTACGTTCCGCGTTGGCCCATCCACCTTTCATCTGGACATCGGAGAACCTGAGCACGATCCATCCCATAGCCCGAAGCCGATCGTCACGTTCGATGTCCTTACCCCATTGCACGGGATCGGAGCGGTGATGGTCCCCCTCATACTCCATGGCAATTTTGTATTCCTTGTACTGGAGGTCCGGCGTGGATATGTACCTGCCGTGCTCATCGAAGATGGGCTGCGTGACCGCTGGCTCCGGCAGGCCGGCGTCGACGATTTTCAACCGCAGCCGGGATTCCTGCGGAGAGTCGACCCCAACGCGCAGCAACGGCAGTATCTCCCGGGCCATTCTGATTCCCTTGACCTTGGGTCGCCGGTCGATGACTTCCTGGATCGCCTCGATGGAGGACAACGGATTCTCCCGGGCCAACAGAAAGTCTCCGGCGGCCACAAGCGAAGACCGCCCTATATGCCGGGCCAAATCCATCCAGGTCCACTCGGGCGACGTCAGTTGGACCCCGTTCACAACACGAACATCCCTGGCCAAGAGCGGAGCCCGATGCCCCACCACACCGCGACGCTTAACCCGCCCAATCTCGTGTCGACGCGTCACATGGATAACGCCGTTGTTGCCCTCCTCCTCCAGATAGATCGGAAGTGGGATCGACCAGAGGAGCGCCGCGGTCACATGGCTCACCGCACATCTGGGGGTGATGGCCGTATGCAGTCGTGCAAGTAGCGCCACGTTGGGGCTATCGCTTCGGTTGAGCCGGATTCCCCGGCTGGGTGTGACGAGGCCCGCCGATTGCAACCTCCCGCGGGGTACGCCAGCCGCGTACGCATCTCGGACAAGGAAGCCATCCGGGTCGATCTCCGACGGCAGGGGCGTGGGTTTCAGCATTGGACCATGCTTGCCGGAAACGGTCGGCGGCATTGCGTTATCCACAGATTTGGCCCCAAGGGGCGCTGCGACTGTTCCTCCACAGAAGTTGCGCCCGCGTTGCGAGCCCACCCACTGCGAGGCCCACTCTGCAGGCAAAGCGCGACCCATACCCTGCAGAACGGGCCTCACAACATAGGGTTGATCCATGGAAGCCACCGAGGTCGTTCTTGTTGCCGATGTAGGGAAGAGCCGTTGCCGCGTGGAGTTGCGCAGCGGTGGCGAGTTGCTGGGCGCGGCCGACCAGCACGGCTTCCCCGGCGTGCACGTGGACAACGGGCCCACGCTGGCGTTCGAGCTGCTCCTCGAGACGGTCAGCTTGTTGCCGCCCGGTCTCCCCGTCAGCACGTTGACAGGAATCGGCGCCGCAGTGGCCGGCGTCGAAGCATCCGCCGAAAAATCCCAGGAACTCGCCACCATGCTGGCCCAGAGATTCAGTGTCCCCGCAGCCGTCCTTTCCGACGCGACAGCCGCCCAACTCGGGGCTCTCCAAGGCGCTCCGGGCACCACGCTCATCGTGGGGACCGGCGCCGTGGCCTTCCGTTTCGATGAAGCCGGAGTCCTGCACCGGGCCGACGGCTGGGGCCCCTACCTTGGCGACCGCGGCAGCGGACGATGGATTGGCCAGCAAGGTCTGCAGGCAGTTCTTGAAGCGCACGACGGCGGCCCCGCCACCTCGTTGTCGGCCGCGGCCGGCGCCCTGGTCGAGTCGCCGGAGATGCTCCCGGGCTGGCTCGCTGCCAGCGAAAACCCGTACCGTGCGATGGCCCGGTTCACGCCGCTGGTTCTGCACGCAGCGGAGGCGGGTGACGCCGTCGCGCATGACATCGTCGGCGAGGCGTGCCGCATTCTGACCCACACGGTGAAGCTCGCGTCCAGTGGTGAGCGCGGCAGCACGCCGCGCGTGGCGCTCCTGGGTGGAGTGGTGGGATCGGAGTTCTTCGCGGCGCTCTTGCGGAAGTCCCTCGCTTCGGCTGGGATTGAGGTGGTGGCGCCACTCGGCGATGGCTTGGATGGTGCTGCCCTCGCTGCGACGCGCCGCGGGCTCATCCAGGAAAGGTACATCCACCGTGACGGAACAAACTGGCCCGACTGACGCCGACAAACTTGCGGGCCTGCGCACGGAACTCGCCGGGTTGGCGACCGAGGCCACTGCCGAGGGTTTGGACAATCTGGACATCCTGGGCACTGAAGAACTCGTTTCCGCGATGCTTGCCCACAGTGCAGGAGTACATGCTGCCGTTGAGGCTGCGAGCCCGGCGATAGTTCAAACGGTCGACGCCGTTGCGGAGCGACTCCAGCGCGGCGGGCGCCTTTTGTATGTGGGAGCGGGAACGGCCGGACGGTTGGGTGTGCTCGACGCGAGCGAGTGCCCGCCGACATTCGGCACCCCGCCGGGTCTCGTCGTCGGACTTATTGCGGGCGGCACCAAAGCCATCCAACATCCGGTGGAGTACGCAGAGGACAACGCAACGGCTGGCGCGCGCGACCTGCACGACATCAACGTGACGGAAGCAGACGCCGTCGTGGGTATTACCGCCTCCGGCAGGACGCCGTACGTGATCGGTGCGCTGGAAGAAGCGCGGAAACGGGGTGCGTTTACGGCGTCGCTGGCGTGCAACAAGGGCTCGGCCGTGAGTCACCTGGCGGACGCGGCGATTGAGGTTGTCGTAGGTCCGGAGTTTATTGCGGGCTCGACCAGGCTGAACTCGGGTACCGCCCAGAAACTTGTCCTCAACATGATTAGCACTTTGGTGATGGTGAAGCTCGGCAAGACCTACGGAAACCTGATGGTGGATCTCCGGGCGACGAACGAGAAGTTGCTCGCCCGTTCGCAGCGGACGGTCCAGCACGCCACCGGAGTGTCGGCCCAAGAAGCTGCCACTGCTTTGGACGCCGTTGGTGGTTCCGTGAAGGCGGCTATTTTGGTGCTCCTGACAGGCATCGAGGCTGGTCAGGCCAAGGGTGCGTTGGAGGAAGCCGGTGGTTTCCTCCGAAGGGCAATCGAGAACCAGAAGTAACGCGGACTTCCGCTCGGTGCACAACGCATAAAGTTGCATGCAGGAGGCCCAATGAATACATACACAGCCGTGCCCAGCGGCGAGCAAGTTGTGCAGGAACTGCCATGGCGGTGGAAGGTCCAGGGACGGATTTTCCTGATCGGCGGGCTCGGGTTCATGTTCGACGCTTGGGATGTCACGCTCAACGGCATCCTGATACCACTGCTGTCCAAGCACTGGTCGCTGCAACCGACTGACGCTGCGTGGATCGGCACGGCCAACCTGATCGGCATGGCCGTGGGTGCGTTCGCGTGGGGCACCATTGCCGACACCATTGGCCGCAAGAAAGCCTTCACAGCGACCCTCCTGATTTTCAGCATCTTCACGGTCCTGGGTGCTTTTGCGCCGGACATCGTGTGGTTCTGCATCTTCCGCTTCATGGCCGGCTTCGGCTTGGGCGGCTGCATCCCCGTGGATTACGCGCTGGTGGGTGAGTTCACTCCCCGGAAACAACGCGGCAAGGTGCTGACGGCCATGGACGGGTGGTGGCCGATCGGTGCTGCGCTCTGTGGTTTCGTCTCCGCCGGCCTGGTTGCTGCCTTCGGCGATTGGCGGCTCACGATGCTCATCATGGTGTTGCCCGCATTGCTCGTTTTCTGGGTTCGGCGTTCGGTGCCGGAATCTCCGCTGTTCTTGATTCGAGCGGGTAGACGGCAAGAGGCGGCGGCGGTGATTGACGGTCTGGTGGAAGCCACCGGTGCCGAGCCCCGCGCATACAGTTTGCCCGAACCGCAGGCCGCACCGCGCCTCTCCCCCGGCAGCGCGTGGGCACAGTTGCGCGGGATCTGGCAGTTTAATTGGAAGATCACGACCGCGGCCTGGGCCCTGTTCTTCAGCATCCTGTTGGTCTATTACTTGTCCCTCACGTGGATGCCGCGCATTCTTATCGGCGCCGGATTCGAGGAGTACAAGGCGTTCGTCACGACGGCGAGCATGGCCGCCGTCGGACTTCTGGGCGTGGTGGTGGCAGCGCTGCTGGTGGAGCGGGTGGGACGCAAGTGGATCCTTGCCATCACTGGTCCGTTGTCCGCGCTGACCTTGGTGATCGTGGCGTTCGTGGTGGATGTGCCGTCTGCTGCTGTGTTCTGGCTGCTGGTGTTCGGCTTCGTGGTCCAGGTGGCCATTCCGGTCCTGTACGCCTACGTGTCCGAGCTGTACCCGACCGAACTTCGCGGCTCGGGCTTCGGCTGGGCTTCGACGTTCTCCCGCATCGGCGCCGGCTTCGGCCCGCTGGTGTTCGCCTCCTTCTTCTGGCCCGAGTTCGGGTTGGCGCAGTCGTTCGCGATGGCTGGGGGCCTGGTGCTGCTGTCCGTGCTGTGGATGGCGTTCTTCGCCCCGGAGACGAAGCAGCGCGTCCTCTCCTAACCCAACTAGGTAACAGTAAACGTCCCATTGAGCGCTCAGTGGGACGTTTACTGTTACCTAGTTGGGAGCCCAGCCGCGTTGTTCAAGCGCCCTGCGCACTTTGGCCACGGCGGACCTCGCGTCGTTGCCCATGTGCCGCTTTGAGATCCTCACCAAGGTCCATCCTGCGCGGCTGAAGTCTTCCTCACGGGCTATGTCCCGGACAATCTGCTCCGGATCTGAATGACCCTCACCTTCGTATTCCACGGCAACACGCTGTTCGCGATACGCCAGGTCCGGTTGACGTACGACGCCGGGACTCAGTTCCGTGGGCACGTTGACTTCCGCTGTGGGCAGCCCAGCCCTGTTCAGCGCCAGCCTAAGTCGCGTTTCGGGTGCGGAGTCGGCACCCACGCAAGCTTGTTCCAAGGCGGGGCGGGCCTTTCGGATACCCGGTGTCCCCCAGTGCCGGTCAAGCATCTCTTCGAGCTCATCCATGGTGCAATACGGGGAACTGCGTCCTTCAAATTCCGGGTTGGGCACACGCAACAGATGGTCAGCCACGACAGTGATCTCATCAATATCCATTCTCCGGGCACAGTCCAGCCATGTCCGGGCCCGGCTGGTGATGTACATTCCATCCAAAGTGGTGATCTCGTCTTCGAAGAACTGTCCCCTATGCCCGATCACGCCCCGGCGGCGCGGGATTCCGACGGTGTCAGGTCGCGAAATGTGAATACCCGGCTCATGGCTGCGTGGGAGGAATCCGGGAAACCCCCAAAGAAGGAACGCCGTCGCATGCGAAGCCGCGGAGAACGGCGTGACCAACGTCAAGGGTCTGGCGCGATCGGTCAACTGCAACTCGTCAACGGAGCCGGGTACATATATCTGACGGCTTGGCGAGTCCAGATCCCGGTAACGCAGTCGCCCAACTGACACTCCGGCGTCGAGCGCTTCCTGCCTTGTAAAGGGCTTCGAAGTGAGGTCTGCCGGGAGCGGCCGCGGGATCTTCATCAGCCCATGCTGGCAAATGTGCCGGGAGCGTGGGGCGTTATCCACAGCCTTTCGTTCCTGCCACCCAACTAGGTAACAGCAAACGCTCTACTCAGGGCTGAGTGGAACACTTGCTGTTACTCAGTTGGGTGGGGCGCGCTACTTGGGTGGGGCGCGCTACGCGGGGGCGGCTGCGAGGTCCCGCAGGGTCTGGACCAGCAGGCGGCGCTCCACTACCTTGATGCGCTCGTGCAGGGATTCCTCGGAGTCCTCCGGAAGCACTGCGACGGCTTCCTGGGCGATGATGGGCCCTGTGTCCACGCCGGCGTCGGCCCAGTGAACGGTGCAGCCCGTGACCTTCACGCCGTACGCAATTGCATCGCGTACTCCGTGGGCGCCCGGGAAGGACGGAAGCAGCGCGGGGTGTGTGTTGACGTACTTGCCGTCGAAAGCGTTGATGAAGTCTTCGCTGACGATCCTCATGAATCCGGAGGACACTACGACGTCCGGGCTGTAGGAAAGCACCTTGTCGCGCAGGGCGGTGTCCCATTCAGCGCGGGTTTCAAACGAGTTGAAGTTGACCACGAAGGTCTCGATGCCGGCCTCATCGGAGCGCTCCACGCCGTACGTGTCGGGGCGGTCGGCGCCCACGGCGGCGATCTCGACATCCAGTTCACCCAACTTCACGGCGTCGATGACTGCCTGAAGATTGGAACCGGTACCGGAGACGAGGACAACAATGCGCATTGCACTAGCTTATGGGCGGCTCGCGTAGGCTGGAAAACATGAATCCCGACGTCGGTCCCAAGCCGAGCCAGCAACCCCGCTCCGAGGCCGAAAAGTCCGCCCTCGGCAAGACCCAGATCCTGTTCCGTGCATTCCTTTTGACGGCGTTGGGCGCGTTCTTCGTGTTCTCCCTGAACGTGAACTATGTGTGGTTGAGCGCCATTCTGACGCTCGCGGGTATGGTGCTGGGGATCGTCGTCCTGGTCCGCACGCTGAAGTACAAGCACCCCCGGCTGATTCTCCTCGGGACGATCTCAGGCCTGGTGGTCACGGCCGTGATGTGCCTGCTCATCCTGACGTCGGTGCTCTTCTTCAACCAGGTCAGCCAGTACCAGGACTGCTCCCGCGGGGCGCTGACGGAATCCGCCAAATCGCAGTGCCTGACGCAGCTCGAGAACTCCATGCCGGGACCGCTTCGCTAACCCCGTTCGCGGCAGTTGCCCAGCGCTGACGGACGAGGACCAGCTCAGGCGTGTTCGTCGTCGTACGCTGCTTCGTCGAGGTTCGCTTCGCGCTGCTTCTGGCTGCGTTCCAGCCACGGCCCCACTGCGTAGCCAATCACGACGCCGATACCCACTTCCGCGGCCAGCCAGACTGCCGTCCACAGCGGGTGGGGTCCGATTTCCGTGAGCCTCCCAATCCCGGCCGAACCGCGGGAGATCCACGCCAAGGCACCACCAAGGAGCCCCGCAACGGCGCCAATGAACACACCCAGGAACAGGGTTGAGGCGGCGGCTGTGAACCATCGGGCTTTGATCTTGATGGAGAGCCACTCGTCAAAGTGGTTCTCGCCTTCGCGGAGGAACCACCAGCCCGCAAGGATACCGGCGACGACGGGCAGCGCGAGTGCCATGGCGCCGGCGTCCAGCTGTCCTGCGGGGAGGGCGCCGAGGACCGGGACGGCCGGGAGCGGCCCGACCGCCGTCCCAAGCGGACCCGCCGTGGAGCCGACGCCGAGCGAGAAGCCCGCGCCGGTGGACCATGAAAGAGCGAAAATGACGAGGTTCGGCAGGAAGCCCAGCTGCGCGATGGTGAGCACGGCTCCCCCGAGGGCGCCGGCCTGGATGCCTTCGTAGACGGCGATGATGTCCGTCCAGTGCCACACGATGGTGACGGCCAGCAGGACCGCGGCCAAACAGACCGAAGCCATCGCCGCGACGAATCCGGCCTTCAACGCCGAGCCCACGTAGGAGCCCGCCCAGCGCGAATGCTGGCTGGTCTTCGCGAGCCACGCAACGGCGTCGACGCCGATCAGTCGGCTCCACGAACCGGCCTCTCGGCGAGCGCCCACAATCATGCCTAGTCCGAAGGACACCAGGGGGATGGTCATGGCGAACCAGAGGTTGATGACTACTTCAGGGGTGCGGCACACGAAGCCGGTGGCGGCCCCGAACGCCGCGTACACAACGAAAGCGCCGAGGAATGCCTGCCACAGTTGGTCGGTGTAGGAGGCCCGGGCGAGCCGACGACCCGCACGCCACGCAAGCAGGAACGGGATGAGCGTCAACCCCAGCGGAATGAGGGACAGCAGACCCGACCCCGGCTGGGCCGCAGTCCCGATATTGACCTGCGCCAGCTCCAGCGGAACACCATGGATCAGCAGCCACGCCTGGCCGCCCAAACGGGCCAGGGAGTCGACGTTCCGGTCCTGGAAACCATCGGTTGCCCACACTCCCACCAGCGGCAACACCACAACGATGGCCGAAATGAACGCTGCCTGCGCCGCTTCCAAACCACCCTGCAGCCAAAGGGGCATCGGGAGGCCACGGTTTCCGGTCTGATCAGCGCGCAGTTTCATCGTGATCTATCGTGCCACGGCAGGCCGCTCCCACCCCGCAGGCGCCCCTGAAATACCGCGAATTCCAGCGCTTTTTCCACGAAGCCGCCGTAAAATGGGAGGTGTTCTCCCGGGCACGGAGCCCTCACCGACCATCTCAGCTCCGCCCCCACCTGCACAGACTTTGCAAGGCCCGGAAACAATCGAAGCCGGGAACTAGGAGCGGCCAATGGATAGGTGTCACAACTCATAACAGAAAGTCGTACTAGCAGCTGGTGCAGCCGCCTCGGGATTCTCTCCTTAGGCTGCACCAGCCTTCTTTTGGGTCGTGATCTTCCCCGCCTTCCCCGAGGGGCGACGTCTCGGCACTTTGGGGCTCGCTTAGTGCCGAGAGCTGACCCTTCGGCGAGAAGTACGACGGCGGGTGGTTGCTTTACGGCCGAGAGCTAACCCTTCGCGAAGAAGTCCACTCCCGACACGTACTCCATGGCTTTCACGAACTTCGGATCCATCATCCGCTCGTAGGCCTCTTCTTCGGTGGGCTCAGCAAAGCGGGAGTGGATCCACCAAAGGTTTCCCAACGGATCCCGGACCCGGCCCACTACGTCTCCCCAGAACATCTCCGTCATATTCGTGACTGCCGTGGCACCAACGGCGAGGGCAGCAGCGAAGGCGGCATCGCCGTCGTCGACGTAGACCCGCAGGAAAGCAGGAGTAGGAGGCCAGTCGGGCTGGGAATCAAAGGCGAGGATGTTCGAGTCGCCGATCTTGGCTTCAGCGTGCCCGATCGACCCATCCTCCATCGGGACGCGAAACGCTTCCTTGGCGCCGAACGCACCCGTGATGAAGTCGAGGAGTTCCGGAGTGCTGCCCGAGATTATCCAGGGCTCAACGGATCGATATCCGGCCGGGACGGCAGGGACTCCTTCGGTACGTGTCACCGGAGCCATCGCCTTGACCTCATTCGGGACCGGCGCATCCGGCTGACCGGTCATATGCCGTCGGAGGGATTCGACCGCGTACTCCATTCCGGCGGCGTATTCCGGGGCGTCCCAGCGGCTGGCCGCTTCGTCGTCGGAGACGTCCTCCATGTGCGACATGATCCACCAGACGTTGCCCAACGGGTCCTGGATCCGGGCGCCCCGGTCACCCCAGGCGCTGTTGTCGAGGACCGAAACTGCGGTGGCACCCGCAGCGAGGGCGGCGTGGAAGGCGGCGTCGGCGTCGTGCGTGTACAGGCGAAGGTACGACGGCGTTTCGGGCCAGTGCGGTCGGCCGTCGAACGCGAGGACTACTGAGTCGCCAATCCGCGCCTCCGCGTGCCCGATGGTGCCGTCTTCCCCGACGACGCGGTCGATCTCCTCTGCGCCAAACGCTGCGGTGATGAACTCGAAGAGGGCGTTGGTGTCACGCGTGATGAGCCACGGACTGACGCTGGAGTAGCCGCTGGGAACTGTGCTGATACTCGGGTTTGCCGCGGTCATGACTGTGTCCTCTTCGTCGGGAGTTCAGTACTTTCAGGCTACGACTACTTGAGGTCAGGATGCGTCCGCTTTTGCTCCAAGCGCCGAGGGGCGACATCTCAGCACTTTGAGGGCTCGCTTAGGGCCGAGAGCCAACCCCTCGGGTGAGCCCGCTAGAGCTGGGGCCCGTAGATGAACTCCTTGGCGTGGTTGACGGCCTTCTTGAAAGCGTCGTTGCGGAGTGTCACCTGCTCCCCGCTGGCCCCTGCACTGGGTTCCAGAAACGTGGTGGGGCCGGGGCGGAGCATCCAGATGTCCCCAGCCGGCGGGAGGTAGAACACGCCAAATGAGCGATGCTCAGGGTCGTCGGTCCAGATGGGCACCACAGCAACCGCAGCCCCGGTATCCGGGTTGATCCACTGGGCACGGGGCATCGGCTGTTCGTGGACCTCGGGGTCCAGGAATGGAGCCGTTCCCCTCCCCCAGCGTTTCTCGAACCGTTCGTAGAACGCGGGAATGATGTGGCCGTCGTAGGGACGCCAGGCACTCATGAATGGCTCCTTGGTGTTCTGAGGGTTCTGGATGAAGGCTCCCAACGGGTTGGCCCGAAAGACAAGGGCGGCTGGGGATGCCCTGGTTCCTTGCTGGCCGCTGGTTCGCGTCGATGGACTCGCACGTTGACCGGCGTTCCGGGCCTTCCTGCGGGCACACCGCTCCGCCGCGCCTGATCGTAAGCCGCCCGCTTTCCTGGGTCCGACAACACGACGTACGCCTGCATGATGGCGTGCAGTTCCTGGAGGTCGGCCGCGGAGGTGGTGTCGCCGTCGTCGACCTTTTGGCGTGTATCCGGGTGATGGGTCCGGAGCAGCGTGCGGTAGGCGCGGGCGATCTCACGGGTCGTCGCGTCCGGCGACACGTGCAAAGTGGCGTAGTGGTCAGGTTGATCGCTCACGGTTGGTTCCGGTTTCCTGCAGCAGACTTGGGGATGGCCCCCGGGGTGAACCGGGGGCCATCAATCGGGAGACGACGGGCGGGGACCGCTTTCATGTGCGCTAAAAAACGCTGTGACGTGGCACGAAGCCTGCGCCCAACTATTCCGATGCGGCCGCCTCCGTTGTTCCCGGTCGGCGCCCTGCCGGTTGGCCACCCCCGGGGAAGCCTTCCGGCAGGGCAGAGGATTAGGCGTTGATCTCTTGACGTTGTTCGTTGGACGTGATTTCGATGCGCCGCGGCTTGGCCTTCTCGGCGACGGGGATGCGGAGTGTCAGCACGCCCGCGTCGTAGCTGGCCTTGACGCCTTCGGTGTCCAAGGTGTCGCCCAGGATCAGTTGCCGGCTGAAGACGCCTTGCGGACGTTCGGCGGCGATCATCTCTGAGTTCTCGCCGGCCGGCGACTTCCGTTCTGCCTTGACCGTGAGGACGTTGCGCTCGACGTCGAGGTCGACGGAGTCGGGGCTCACACCGGGCAAATCAAAGGCAACGACAAACTCCTCGCCCTCCTGCCAGGCATCCATGGGCATTCCGGCAGGTCGTGCTGTTGTGCCAAAAACCTGTTGGGCGAGCCTGTCGAATTCGCGGAACGGGTCAGTGCGCATCAGCATTTTGTTCTCACTCCTCTGGTCGTGATGCTGATTTGTTGTTCTCCCAGCCTTCCCTGATCTGTGGTGGCTGGTATAGATTTTTTATAGCACTGGTGAGAAAGTAGTGCAAGTAGGTTTTCGAAGATTCTCGGAGGTTCTTGATGGCAGGTTCGGACGGCGCTGCTGCGGAGACGCACGACGGCGGCCCGGCTGCTTCCGGGGCGGACGGCACCTCTGCCGGTGGCCGGGACGCTCGCGGCGTCTACGCGATCTCAGTGGCGGCGGAACTGGTTGGCACGGGGCAGCAGAACATCAGGCAGTACGAGCGCAAAGGGCTGGTCACCCCGGAAAGGACCGACGGCGGCACCCGGCGTTACAGCGAGGACGACCTTGCGACCCTGCGGCGGATCGGCGCACTCCTGGATGAGGGGCTGAACCTGGCCGGAGTGAAGCTGGTGCTCGAGTTGGAGGCCGAGAACCGCGGGCTGACGGAGGACAACCGGGGGCTGGTTGACGACAACCGGGAGTTGCGCGCCGATAACCGTGGGCTGCGGAAGGATCTGAAGCGTGCGCGGGGTGACGATGCCTAACGTCCCTGAATCAGGCGACCGTGAGACTCAAGCTTCGAGAAACGAGAACACAATCCTTTTGCAGTACAAATGGAAGCCTGGCATCACATAAGGAAAAGGACTTGTAGCACTAAGTTATTGAAACGCAATTTATGGAATCGTGCCTAAGGTGTTTGGCTCTGCAATAGTGATGCCATGACAACTCCAGAGCTTCCGGGGGACGGCTCACAGCAGCCTTACCCTCATCCCCAACAACCTCAGTATGCGCAAGGCACAGGTGCCCCGCCATACAACCTCCCCGCATCGCCGACGAATACGAAGAAACAGCTAAACGTGGTCGGCCTTATTGCGCTCATAACAGCCGTGCTGGGGTTTATTTTTGCTTGCGTTCCAGGCGCCCTGATAGTCGGCTGGGTCTTGCTGCCTATCGCATTCATCTTGGCTATCGTCTCCCTTTTCCTGAAGGACAAAGCCAAATGGATGGGAGTCACAGCTCTGATCACGTCCGTAGTCGGCACGATTGTTGGAGTGGTCGTCTTTACTGCCGTTGTGGCGACCTCATTTGACAACGCCTTTGGCAGCGGCGATACGACAGTTGTAGAGCCTTCCAAGGATGGAGCCACGGACAGCGGAGCCAAAACCGACACAGCTGCGAATGCCGGAACTCGAGAAAACCCATATCCCATTGGTTCGGTCATTGAGTCAAAGGATTGGCGTGTAGTCATAAACTCGGTCACGTTGGCTGCTACGGATGCTGTGGTGGCAGCCAACCAATTCAACAAAGCACCTGTTGCCGGATCGGAGTACATCCTGGTCAACTACTCTGCAACCTACACAGGTGACGATGCCAACGGACAGATGCCCGTCTTCGTATCGGTCGATTACGTTACTGCCGACGGCAACACCGTCGATGGCACCAAGTCGCTCGCCGTGGCACCCGACTCCATCGACAACATGAGCACCCTGTATAAGGGTGCCACCGCAACGGGAAATAAAGCCTTCGAGGTTCCCAGCGCGACTGCTGGACAAGGGGTCCTGGCAGTCCGAGCAGGAATGTTTGGCGACAAGGTATTCGTCGCCACAAAATAAGCACACGGAACGTCAAAACCCCCGACCGCGTGAACCGCACTCGGGGGTTTTGCCGTTTCTCACATTAGAGAATTGCGGTCATGCCGTTCCAGCCCTGACCGATGACACTTCCAATAGGCCATTTGGCGCCGCCGCTGCCCGAGAAGAGCCACATGGCTCCGTTGGCGTCCCTCGCCATAATGTCCGCTTTTCGATCACCGCTAAAGTCACCTGTTGCGAAGAGTGCCGTCATGCCATTCCATCCCTGGCCGTACTGCACTTGGGGCAACCAGCCGCCTGCGCCGTTTCCGGGGTAGAGCCATAGCCGGCCACCGGAATCCCGTGCCATCACGTCAGATGAGCCGTCGGTGTTGAAGTCACCCACGCCCACGATGTCCGTCATGGATGACCAGCCAGAACCGATCTGGACCCTGGTCAGCCAGGCGCCCTTGCCATTTCCTGGGTACAACCACAAGACGCCGCTACCATCCCGTGCCGCAACGTCCAGGTTGCCGTCGCCATTAAAATCACCTGCAGAGGTGATTGCGGTCATGCCGCTCCAACCCACCCCGATCTGCACACGTGGCAACCAACCGGCAGAGCCGTTCCCGCCATACAGCCACAGCACGCCGGATGAGTCGCGGGCTAGGATATCTGAATAGCCGTCACCGTTGAAATCGCCAGGAGTAACCATAGACGTCATAACGTTCCAGCCTTGGCCGACTTGGCGCCTGTCGAGCCAATCGCCAGCACCGTCCCCCGGGTAGAGCCAGAGGACGCCGGAGCCGTCACGCGCTAAAACGTCTGCATTTCGATCGTTGTTGAAATCGTTCTTCACGGGTCTGGGATCGGCGGACTGAACAACCGTCACCGAGGCACTTCCCTGATTCGCCACGTACGTTGCGCCCGTGTACTCGTGGACCGCAACGGCTACAGGTTGAACTCCGGTTCGAACAACTGACGAGGTGTTGGATGAGTCGATGACGGATACACCCCCACGGCTCAACGGAGCATATGTTCTGTGGCGCGTGGAATCGACGGCCAATGCGGTCGGCTCGCTGGGGACGCTAATCTGGGCGATCTTCCGCCCCGTTGCCGGATTCACCAGCACAATCGACGAACTGCCACCAGCATTCGTGGACTCGACATAAACATTACCGGTCCAGGAATCCACAGCCACCTTCCCGAAAGTCTCATCCTGCCGGTACAGAAAGCTCGCATGGGCGGAATCTTCAACGATTCCCAAATCGCTTTGCGGACGGCCTAGATAACTTCCCGCAAGGGTTTGAAAGACCTCGTTGGTCCGGGTGTTGACGGCATGACCAATCGCATCACCGCCGCCCAACACATAAACGTTCTTGAAGTTCGTCTGTCCGTCGATGACAGTGAGAACGCCACCGCTGGTAGGGACGAACACCCTGTTTCGCGATGAATCCACAACCATGCTCCGCGGAGTTGAGTTGTAGTAGGGGATATCGACCGTCGCATGTTCAGCCCAGGGGTCAATGACGGTGATCCCGTAGCTGTAGGAAACATACACTTTCCGGGTGACCTGGTTAATGGCCACTGTGCGCGGGTTGGCTCCTGTTTTGACCCTTCCCGCGACCGTGGCCTCATTCATGATGACCACGGACCCTGCAGCACCCGCTTTGCCTGCAACGCTGACGTAGGCACTGCTGCTTCCCAAGGTCGCAACACCCTGAGCGACGCCACCCACGTCAACTGTCGTCACTTTTCGGGTTTCCGCATCGATGACGGAGACTCCGCTGTCGGTGGCCACGTAGACGTCCCCATTGCCTGACACTGCAATGTCATGCGGCGCTGTACCCACAGCGATATCGAACGACGTGGAGTCAGCCCTCGCCGGCGACCCGACCAACAGCGAAAGGGTCAGCGCACCCACAACGGCGAGCGCCGCCGTCGTACGCTTTCGACCCAACTTCTTCAATGCGGACACAGTTGAACCAGACGCGACAGAGTTCATGAGACCCCCAGAAAGTGAGACGCGACTGCCGCGTCGATGAGCGGAGTCTACAGCCTTCCCAGCTACCTCACAGAATCGCCGTCATCCCGCCCCACCCCGTACCCACGCGGGAAGCCGTGGGCCATGCAGCTCCCCCAATGCCCGCGTACAACCAAAGCTCACCCGCGGCGTTCCGCGCGAGGATGTCTGCACGTCCATCACCGTCGAAGTCACCCGGACCAAGCAGCGAGTTCATGACGTTCCAGCCCTGCCCAATAGCCCGCTGCGGCAGCCATCCACCGGAGCCGTTGCCTGGGTAAAGCCAGAGCACACCGGAGGAGTCCCTGGCGGCAACATCGGGCGTGCCGTCGCTGTTGAAGTCGCCGACGCCGGTCATCTCGGACATTCCGTTCCAACCGGTCCCCACCTGGATGGCAGACAGCCAACCGCCGGAGCCGTTACCCCGGTACACCCACAGAACGCCTGAGGCGGTACGGGCAGCGATATCCACGAAGGTGTCGCCGTTGAAGTCCCCGACGGACTCGATCGCGGTCATGCCAGCCCAGCCCATGCCTACCTGCACACGAGGCAGCCAACCACTCGAGCCATTGCCGGGGTAGAGCCAGAGCAGCCCTCCGCCATCACGGGCAAGGACGTCGGCATTCCCGTCGCCGTTGAAGTCGCCGGGAGTAACCAGAGCCGTCATGATGTTCCAGCCCTGCCCTACTTGAACGCGATTCAGCCACCCGCCCGAGCCATCCCCCGGGTAGAGCCACAGGACGCCGGAAGCTTCCCGAGCCAAAACGTCCGTGAACCCGTCCCCGTTGAAATCATTCTTGACAGGCTGCTCCACGGTCCCGTCGATGATCCGCACAGAAGCAGTGCCGTAGCTGACGACGTACGCCTTGTTGGTGGAGGTGTTGACGGCAGCGGAGACCGGCTCGCTGCCTGTGTAAACGGCGTAGCTGCTGTTGCTCTGGCCATTGATGATGACGGTGCCCCCGCCGTTGGTCGGCGCATAGACCTTGTTGCTCGTGGGGTTCACGACGATCTCGCTGACACGTGTGGCGGTGCTGATGGTGGTCACTTCCGTGAAGGCCGCCCCATCAATGATTTTCACAAAGCCGTCCGTTGAAGCACTGTCTGCGGCTACGTATATCTTGTTCGTCCCAGGATTAACCGCGAGGGTGCCGACGGTCTGCGAGAACGTGAGGCTCGCTCCACTGGTGTCGGTTGCGCCGTTGATTACGGAGAGCCGTGGCCCGAACCTGCTGATCGTCGTGATGTAAAGCTTGTTCGTTGTCTCGTTCATCGCTGCGCCCAAGATGCCTGCGCCGATGACGATCGTTGAGGAGAGATTGCCGCTGGCGTTGATGACCTTGATGGTGCCACTGGACTGAACATAGACCTTGTCCGTCACGGAATTCACCAGGATGTCCTGCGCACCTCCGTCGAATGGCACAGAGGTGGTCGTGTTCGTAGCCCCATCAATGATGGTGAGGCCGGTCTTCACGGCCACGTAGATCTTGTTGGTCGTCTCGTTCACTGCCACAACGCCCGGCTCAGCCCCCACGGGAACCCACGTCACGGCACCGGAAACCCCATTTACAACGGCAACCGAGCCGCCGATCTCGCTGACGTAGATCTTGTTCGTCGCCGAGTTCACGGCAACGTCCACGGGCATGTCTCCCGAGTACAGGAGGCCTCCGTCGGACGTTCCGTTGATGACCGAAACGCCTTCGAATGAGGCAACGTACGCCTTGTTCGTCACAGGGTTCACGGCGATGGCACCAGGTTTGTCGCCCACAGGAACGATGTCCGTCACCGCATCAGCCACAGCCGGCGATCCGGGCGAACTGAAGGCTCCCAACAACAGCGCCAAGCCCAAACCGACAGCGACTGACCGCACCGCCGCCCAGCGCCGCCGTCGTACTCCAAGCGCGCGCGAATTGTCCCCAGCAGCAAACATGGCAAGACCCCCAGAAGTCATGACGCCCCAGCGCGTCGGTGAAGCAGAGTCTACGCGCGCCCTGAGACAAACTGGAGCCCCACCTGTTAACCAACTCTTCCTCCACAGGCCACCCGTTCGAACCCGCCACGCCAACCGCCGCGACCACCGTGGAAGGCGTGAGGATCGCAATCGTCGCCGAATCATTCCTGCCATTGATGAACGGGGTAACCCACTCCATCCTGCGGGTGCTGGAGCATCTGCAAGAGCGCGGGGATGAGGTGATGGTGATCGCGCCGTCGACGTCGGACACTGATGTTTCGAGCGTCGAGAAGGGTGCGTATGTGCACCGGCTTCCTTCGGTGCCGCTGGCCGGCTACACGAATGTGCGGGTTGCGTTGGGTGGTGTGAATCGGGTCAAGCGAATCCTTGCCGATTTCTCCCCCGATGTTGTTCATCTCGCCTCCCCGTTCGTCCTCGGCTGGCGCGCCGTGCAGGCCGCCCACCAACTCGGCATCCCGACCGTGGCGATCTACCAAACCGAGGTTCCCAGCTACGCCGCCCGCTATGGCGTGCCGTTCCTGGAGAACTGGGCCTGGAACCGCGTGGACAACATCCACCTCCTGGCCACCCGAACCCTTGTGCCCTCCACGTTCGCGCTGAACCAGTTGCGCGGGCGAGGCATCCTGCGCGTGGACATGTGGCGTCGCGGCGTGGATACCGCGCGCTTCAACCCCGCCAAACGTTCGACGGCGTGGCGCAGCTCAGTAGCGCCCGACGGTCACCGGATCATCGGCTACGTCGGCCGGCTCGCCGTGGAGAAACAGGTTGAAGATCTTGCCGTGCTGGCTGATCTACCCAACACGAAGCTGGTGATTGTAGGTGATGGCCCGCAGCGTGCGGCGCTGGAGGCTCAGCTGCCAGACGCTGTATTCACGGGTTTCCTCGGCGGGGATGCACTGGCTGAGGCGGTCGCGGGTTTTGACCTCTTTGTTCATCCCGGCGAGTTCGAGACCTTCTGCCAGACCATCCAGGAGGCCATGGCATCGGGCGTTCCAGTGGTCGCTACCGGACGCGGCGGACCCTTGGACTTGGTCGAAAACTCCCGCACCGGCTGGCTGTACGAGCCCGGAAACCTCACCCAACTCAGGGACTACGTCCAGGACTTGATGGGCGACGACGCCAAGCGCCGCGCGTTCGCGACGGCAGCAACCGCCTCGGTCCAGGGGCGGACGTGGCCTGTGCTCAGCGCCGACCTGGTCCGGCACTACACCGAAGTCATCGCCTCCTTCTCCCGCGAAAACGGGCCCACAGAACTCACCTCAAGCAAAGGACCCACTTCATGAAGATTTCCGTGATCGGCTGCGGCTACCTCGGCGCTGTCCATGCAGCAACGCTCGCTTCGATGGGCCACAGTGTGGTGGGCATCGACGTCGATTCCTCCAAAGTTGAACAGCTCAACAAAGCTGTGGCGCCATTCCATGAACCGGGTTTGGATGAGCTCCTCCAGGACGGGCGCACCACTGGCCGCCTCGTGTTCACCACCGATTTCTCCACCGCCGCCGAGGCCCAGGTGCACTTCCTCTGCGTGGGTACACCGCAGTCCAAGACCTCTGACACAGCCGATCTCTCCTACTTGATGGGCGCCACGAAGAGCCTCCTGCCGCACTTGGCCAAGGGCGCCGCCGTCGTGGGTAAATCGACGGTGCCGGTAGGCACGGTGGAAACGCTCCGCACGATACTGGCCAGACGCTCCGATGTGCTGCTCGGCTGGAACCCCGAGTTCCTGCGCCAGGGCACTGCGGTCAAGGATTCGCTGGTTCCCGATCGTTTGGTTTACGGCGTCCCGGGCGGCAGGGGTGCCGCTGCCGGCGCGCCGGTCACCGCCGTGCTGGATGCCGTGTACGAACCGCTGATCAGCGCCGGCATTCCGCGGCTCGTCTGCAATTTCGCGACGGCGGAACTGATCAAGTCGGCGTCCAATGCGTTCCTGGCCACCAAGGTCAGCTTCATCAACGCGATGGCCGAGCTGTGCGACGCGTCGGGCGCTGACGTGAGCGAGCTCAGCGAGGCGATGGGCCTGGACCCGCGCATCGGCAACCGATACCTGCACGCCGGGCTCGGGTTCGGTGGCGGCTGCCTGCCCAAGGACATCCGGTCGTTCCGTGCGCAGGCCCGCGAGCTGTCGGTGCCGTCCGTGGATGAGTGGATGGCCCTGGTTGATTCGGTGAACCTGGACCAGCGTTCCCGCGCCGTGGAAGTGGCCCGCGAGATGTGCCGCGGCTTCCTCTCCGGCCGCACGGTGACCATTCTGGGCGCAGCGTTCAAGCCCGACACCGACGACATCCGCGACTCACCCGCCTTGGACGTCGCCCAGCAACTCGCTGCCGCGGGCGCCCACGTCACCGTCACGGACCCCAAAGCCATCAACAACGCCTGGATCCGCTACCCGCAAATCCGCTTCGAGGCCGACACAAAACGCGCCCTCGAAGGCGCCGAACTGGTGCTGCTGCTCACCGAATGGGACGAATACGTCTCGCTGTCACCTTCCGTTGTGGGAGGCCTAGTACGACGGCGGATGGTGCTGGACGCTCGAAACGTCCTGGACGCTGAGGCCTGGCGGAGTGCCGGGTGGACGGTCCGCGGCTTGGGGACGGGGGCGTCGGTTACCGCCGGGGAGCGGGGCGAGGGTGCCGCTGCGACGCGCGTCGGCGGGAAGAAGCACGCGCGGGCGTAGGGCCCGCTTTGCTTTACTTGTGGCATGGAAGAGTCTGGCAGGAAGGACCGCGCGCTCCGGGTCGAAGGTCTGGTCAACGCCCGTGATCTCGGCGGTTTGGAACGTGCAGACGGAACCCTGACGCCGCACGGGGTGTTTTTCCGGAGCGACAACGTGGACCGGATAAGCCCCGATGGCTGGCAACAAGTCTACGAGGCCGGCATCCGCACCGTCGTCGATCTTCGGCAACCTGGGGAACGTGAAAAGGACACCCGGAAACGCCCACCCTGGCTCACCACGATCAACGTGGATCTCGACGGCCTTAAGAACACCGAGTTCTGGGCTGGCTACTGGGACAACGGTTTGGTGGGCACCGCACTGTATTTCCTGCCCCACCTCAATGAAATGCCCGAACGAGCAGGGGCGGCTATCTCAGCCATACTCAACGCGCCGCCGGGCGGCGTCCTTTTTCATTGCATGGGTGGCAGGGACAGGACCGGAATTATTGCCATGATTCTGTTGTCGGCCGTGAACGCCGGCACCGAGGGAATCGTAGATGACTACCTCGAAACCGTCAGGCTCGGCGACGTCCGCGCTGCCAGCAGCAACAGAAACAATGCCGAATCCCTACTCAACGAACTCTGCGAGCGCCACGGGACCACCACCGAAGGAGCCTTCAGGACGGCTTTGGCCGGGTTGGACCTTCACGAGTTCATCGAGGCCGCCGACCTCCCCGAGCGCGACCGCACCGCACTAGCCACTTGGCGCGGCACCATTCTTCCGCTCGGTTGCTAGTCGCCGAGCCAGCTGACGCCAGATCAGCGGCTCCGTTCCGCTGATCGAAAGGCGAAGCTCGACGGCACGGGCCAATGGTCTTGTGGTCCCCCATCGTCAGGCGGACAATGTGTCCCACGGCAGACCTCCGAGTCTGTTCGATTCTCACCAAGGGGGCACCATGGGAGAGCTTGGCACGAACATCCCAATGGGCGAGACACGTGATGTGAGCACTGAACTGGCCCGGCTGATGATCGAGCGGGCCGCCCCGGATGAACTGCTCACCTTCGACGAAGTCGCCGACGAGTATTACGCGGATCCCGAATCCACTCTGAACCCGGCCCAGAATGATGAGGCCGTTGGTTTCGGCCTGGAGCTGGCCTTGCTGGCACCTTTTGCCCTCGCCGTGGCCCAGTTCATCATCGGTTTCCTCGGTGACTTGCTCCGCGACGTGGCCAAGGACGCGGTGAAGGACGCCGCCAAACCAGCAGTGACGGGAGCCGTCCGCAGGGTGTTGCGGCTGGGCTCCCCACAGGATTCCACCAGCGCAGCGATCGAACTCACCGCGGAACAGCGCGACCGCGTCTTCGCCGCCGCAAAAGAGCAGTCCAAACGGCTTGGCCTCGACGAAACCAAGGCAGATCTGCTGGGAAACGCAATCCTCGGGGTCCTCAGCAGGTAGCTCTCCAATCCCTAGAAGGCGGTCAGCATGGACCAGAAGCCGTTGGCGCCAGCAGTTGATCGTCGTCGGGTCAACGTACTCGCCCTCCCTGCACCCACCACTGGCCTGTATGTTCTCTTCACTGCGGCGCTTCTGGCGGTCGGCTTGTTTGTGGGCTCATGGATGCACAACGTGGTCCTTGGCAGGGAATGGGTCCAGGAGTTGGGTAAGTGTTTGGCCCTGGATTTCGCCCAGCAACAGCAATGCACGGCGCCGCTGGAGATCAGGCGGGGTCTGTGGTCTGTGGCCGGAGCGGGGGTCATGGCCGTGTTTGCCGTGGCCGTCATGTTTGTTGTTCCACTAGTGATTCGACGGCGGCGTTCCCTGCAGGTGCCCGCACCAAAGCACAGCGCGGTGGTGGAACGCTTCGGCCAGTTGGCGTCCGAGGCCGGCCTGCGTCGCGTACCCAGGCTCTACCTCGGTCCGGCACGAATGGGAGATGCGTTCTCCTTCGGCAGGCCCGGCTCAACGGCGGTTGCCCTGCCGCCAAAAATTGTCGGTCTGCTTGTACGGCCCGGACCGGCCGACGGCGTCGTTCTCCATGAGTTCGCGCATATCCGTCACCGCGACGTTGAATTGGCGTGGCTGGCTCGGAGCTCGTGGTACGTGACTCTGGTGGTGCTTCTCGTTCCCGTCGCAGGCGCCATAGGGGAAGGGCCTTCGCTGCTTCCGTACTACCTCTGGCGTGCGGTCCTCCTGGCTGTAGTGGTGGAGATTGTGACAGCTGCGTTGCTCAGGTCACGTGAGCATGATGCCGACCTGCGGGCCGCGCAGGGCTCATACGGGAAGGTCAGCGCTAGCTTGGGACTCCTCGGACCCGGCACTCCCGCCACGTGGATACAGCGCCTGCGCATGCGCCACCCGACACGCGAAGCGAGGTTTGCTGTCCTCAATGCTCCGAGTAAAGCCGCCACCAGCGACTTCCTCCGCTCGCTGAGCGCCGGTGCCCTCGCCGGGATTCTTGGTCCCTTGGTGGTGGGAACCGCCACCGCGCTGCTGACGGGATCCGGCGTCGTATTGGGTGGCATCTGGGCTTCAGCGGTGGTGACGGGATCGCTCCTAGGTTTTACCGTCGGGCTTGACCTTTGGCGATCACGGTTCGCGGTTGCGTTAGCGGGGGCCTATCCGGCGGAATCCCCTCATTCGGCCCGGAGTGCGGGGGTTCCACTGTCGGGGCACGGGTTGCCGGGTGTCTTCAGGGTTGCCGTCGGTGTTGCCGTGGGCCTGGCGCTGGGGCAAGTCCTGTCGTTCGCGGGAATAGGGCAGGACGTTTCAGCACCGGTGGATCCCATGACCTTGATCGCTCCCATTATCGCCGGGCTCGGAACAGTGCTCATCTGCGCGGGTTTCGCCAGCATAGGCCTCCCCCTGGCACTCCTGGCCAGGCGTCCCCGGCATTTCTGGCTGCCAGTGGCGTTGCTCAGCACCGCAACTCTTGTGGTCACCACCTGGATGGCCGACAGCTTGGATCTTGCCCTCACAAACTTCGGATGGGTGGGCGCCGCATTGTGGATCCAGTACGGCTACGACGAGTGGCCGGGAATCGGCGTTGCCCTGGTGCTGGGCATCACAGCCACCATCGCGGCTTGTTATGGACAGTTCTTCCGTGGACGTGAAGCCCGTGGCTGGATGTACTTTAACGACAACAACGACGACGGCGGCCTTGACTACCAGCGTCGTCCTCACCTTAAGGCTCCCGGCAGTTCGTTCTGGTTGCCCTTGGTCCTGGGCTTGGTGGCAGGCATCGCAGGGAGCATTTTCCTCGTGTCGCAGCTCTTGCTGATCAGTCCCATCAGGACCGCGGAAGCCGCCTCCCACGCCGACTTCCTCTGGGTAAGCACAACGGTGCTGTGCTGGGCTTCAGTGTCAGCCGTGCTCTGCCTGGTAAATCCCGCTACTGGTCCTGCCACTACGTTCATCGCGGGACCTCTGACGCTGGCGCTCTGTGCCATGGGTGTTGCTGTCTTTTGGTTGGCCAGCACGGATTCAGTGCCGTGGGACGTGCTGCTGAGCATCTGGGCACCGGCCATGGCGCGGGGGTTCGCCATCTCCCTCATCGTCGTCAGCCTCACCGTCACTCTTCGCCTCGCGGTGCAGGCGGTGATCGGCTTGGTGGTGAACCGGGCGAACCGGGCGAACAGGACGACGCGGGCAGCTGAGCCAAGCGGCCGGGCGGCCACCACCTAGACATACCCCGCCACCACCTATTTCTTCCGCACCAACACCTAATTTCTCTACTGACGGCACCTAGTTGCCCGGATTTGCCACCTAGTGCCGTTAAACGGGCCATAGTCTCCTCTTGTGCCTCCGAAGCGGGAGTCCCGGTGTCCGGCGGGAGCCCCACCCGCTTTGGCGTAGGAGGCACTACGGCACGGCTCCGCCCGTCTACCCCCAGGTGGAGTCGTGCCCAAGCCAGAGACGCCGTGAGTCGTCACAGGAGTAAACGAGAACGATTATTGATAATCTCGAACGTGCCTGCCGCCAAGGAAAGCCGTTCATGAAACCCGCCACCAGCTCCACCCAGACACCCCTCCAGACCGGGGGACGGCCAGCCAGGCCCAACCCGAAGCTCCTGCTCTCCAGCCAGCTGATTTTCAACATCGGGTTCTACTCTGTGGTGCCGTTCATTGCCCTCACCATGGCCAATGACTTCGCCATGAGTGCGGTGGCCATCGGCGTCGTCCTGGGAGCACGGACCTTCGCGCAGCAAGGGATGTTCCTGGTGGGCGGTGCAATCTCCGATCGCTGGGGCGCCCGCTACACCATGGTCGCCGGGTGCATCGTCCGGGTCAGTGGCTATTTGCTGTTGGCGGCGGCCGACAATTTCAGTCTCTTCCTCGCGGGTGCGATCGTCACCGGCGTCGGTGGCGCGTTGTTCTCGCCCGCACTCGAAAGCCTGGTCGCCGCAGCCGAGGAACGACGCGAACCGTCCGGGAAACACCGGCCAACCCTCTTCGCTTCGCTGGTCATCGTCGGCGAATTCGGCGCCGTGGCTGGCCCACTGCTCGGCAGCCTGCTCCTGGGCTTCGGCTTCGAAGTCTCCCTCTACGTCGCCTCGGCCATCTTCGCGGTCATGGCTTTCGTCTTCTGGCGCTTCCTGCCACGCGCCGACCACAGCGGACAGCCAACAGACGCAGCAGTCCCCAAACACCAGCTCCTGGCCTGCCTGCGCGACAAGCGCTTCGTGGCGTTCGCCTGCTTCTTCAGTGTCAGCCTGCTGGCGCACAATCAGTTGTACTTCGGCCTCCCAGTGGAGCTGCGACGCAGCGGTCTGGACGCCGGCACGCTCGGCTTGGTTTTCGCGTACGCCTCGTTGTTGACAGTCACACTGCAGTGGCCCGTCGCCAAGCTCATGCGCCGATTCGGCGAGCGCAACGCCCTGACTTTAGGCCTCAGTCTGAAAGCCGCAGGATTCACCGCCGTCGCAATCCTTGCTACTCAGCCACCCATCGCCTCGCTGCCGGTTCTGCCGGCACTGGCACTCGTCACAGGCCTGTGCCTGGGGAACATGTGCGCGACTCCCACGGCAATGCGGCTCGTGCTGGACTTCGCCGGCGGCCGACCCACCGGCGCCTACTACGGACTCCTCGCCAGTTGCGGCGGCGCCATGGTGCTGATCGGCAACACGGCCATGGCACCGTTATACGAGTTTGCTGACCAGACGTCGACGGCGGCCGCCTCGCCGTGGCTGTTCACTGGCGTTATCGCTGTGGGGTCGGCTGTTGCAATCCGCCGATTCTTGCCGGTTCCCGCCCGCTCAGCCGCCTAGCGGCTGACCCGCAGACGGATCACCCTGTAAGCGATACCCACCACGAACATCAGCACACCCAGCCCGGCGGACAACGGCGGCAGCGTCGCGACAAGAACAACGCAGGCAACCGCGCCGGCCACCTGCAGGAACTTCGGGTAGCGACGATCCTCGCTTGGCTGGGTGTAGGCGGCGACGTTCGCCACCAAGTAATAGAGCAGCACACCGAATGACGAGAAGCCGATGGCCCCGCGAAGATCGGCCACGGCAATGATCAGGCAGATCACCACGGCAAGAGTTACCTCGGCCCTATGGGGCACCTTGTATTTCGGGTGCACGGCAGAGAGCCAGTGCGGGAGGTCGTGTTCGCGGGCCATCGCCAGGCTCGTGCGGCCGAGTCCTGCAACCAGAGCCAACAGGGCACCCAGCGAGGCGACGGCGGCCCCCAGACGAACAAGAGGCGACGCCCACGCCAAGGTTCCCGCTCCGACGGCATCAGCCAACGGTGTCGGCGTACCGGCAACACCCTCCGGGCCGAGTGCCGCGAGCAGTGTCACCGCAATAACGGCGTAGATGAGAATCGTGATGCCTAAGGCGATGCCGATCGCTCTGGGAATAGTGCGCTTGGGCTCACGGACTTCCTCGCCCATGGTCGCGATCCTCGCATACCCGGCGAATGCGAAGAACAGCAGCCCTGCGGATTGCAGGATCCCGTACCAGCCCTCCGCCAGCAGCCCCTCCCCCGCAAAGTCGCCAAAGTCGGGCCCTGACCCACCCCACACTGCGGTGACAGCAATGGCCAGTGCCGCCAGCACCACGATCACCAAGACACGGGTCAGCCCAGCTGTCCGGGTCACCCCGTGATAGTTCACCGCTGTCAGAAGTACGACGGCGGCAATCGCCACCGGGCGTTCCCACCCTTGCGGTGCGGCATAGGCCGCGAACGTCATTGCCATGGCAGCCGCGCTGGCAGTCTTGCCAATGATGAAACCCCAGCCGGCAAGGAACCCGGCCCACGGTCCCAGCCGTTCCCTTCCGTAGACGTAGGTACCGCCGGATGTCGGATATCTGGCAGCGAGTTGGGCGGACGACGTGGCGTTGCAGAAGGCTACGAATGCGGCCACTACCAAGCCGATCAGCAGTCCGGACCCCGCGGCGGCCGCGGCCGGGGTGAAAGCTGCGAACACCCCAGCGCCGATCATGGAACCCAAGCCAATAAGCGAAGCATCGAAGGTGCCGAGTCGGCGGGCCAAAGCCGGGGAGTTGTTCACTGACACCCTTCACGCTGAGGGGCCGGGCTCAGGGCGTGGCGTCGGAGACCGGCGTTGGGAGAATTGGTTTCAGCTTATCCCGGCTCCTCTCGGTGGAAGTGAATTCCCGACGAGCATAAAGAGTCCGTTGCGGGACGTTGCGCCTGTCTTGCGCAGTGCGTTGGAGATGTGGTTTTCCACTGTCCTGGCGCTGATGCCCAAGTGCTCGGCAATCTCCACGTTGGTGCGATGGCCTGCCAGCACGGCAACCTCGATCTCACGTTCAGTCAGTGGCGTGGTCCTGAACGAGTTGAAGGAGAGTTGCTCGTTGGCTGACGGGAACCGGACCGCGAACATGGACGAGGCCTGGGCCATGGCGTCGGCTGCGGCAGTATTCCCCTCGATGACGTGCCTCTTCAGTGCACCCCGGAGAAGCATCCCCACCTGGTAGGTGTCGATGTCCGGTTCGTAGTGCTTCAGCAGCAGACCAAGGAGCTGGTGGTCCCCTTCAACCACGGCGGTAGCAATGCCGATGAGTTGATCGTGAACCGTGACGGCGCTGTCCCGCAGGACCTTCTGCAGCAGGTCCAGAACTGGACGTCCAGGGTTCAGGCACGTGCAGAGGAGCGCCGTCATCATGGCTTCCAGCACGTAGCCGCTCTTCAGCTGACGCCTGACGAGTTTCGCGGCTTTGCGGTCGAACGTCGAAGGTTGCGCGCCGTCGTGCGCAATCAGTTCGTAGGCTCCCTTTCCAATGCCAGGCAAGGGGCCGACGTCGGGTACTTCTGTCCGCGCCTGCGCGGCAATCGAGAGGGCCGGTGGTGTGGCGGTGGTTGCGTGGCGGAGCCCCGCCAGGCGCAGCATCGCGTCGTAGAGGGCGTCCACCACGAAGCCTGGCCGGCCCATGGCGAAGACACTGCTCATGAGGTACTCCGCTTCCTCAAAGTGCCCGCGATACAGCAGCCCGTGGGCAGCGACGTAGCTGCTGGTGACCACCCCGAACTGGTCCAGGTTCTTGCGTGCTTCGGTCCGCCAGTCCAGCGCAAAGACGAGAGATTCCTCGATCCGTCCGGCAGCGAACAGCGCGAACCCGCGGATGAACGGACGGAGGTGGGAGAAGGTGTCGTCATCGTTCTGGCCGTCGACGGCGTCGTAGGCCGCCGCTGGCCTGAAGCGGTAGAGCTCCAGCAGCCCGTGGACCAAGCTGCCCATCCCTGACGGTTTGCCTTCAAGCACGCCTGTTGACGCGTCCAAAGGGACCCTTCCGTGGGAGGCACTCAGGAAGGTGATCGCGTGGGCGGCTTCCGCGGCATGGTCCGGGTTGTCGTCTGCGAACTTTTGGAGGATGTCGACGGCGGCACCTGGGCCTTGCCCGGTGTGAACCGCGAGCATGGCGCGGGTAATGGTGACAAACAGGACGTCCTTGGGGTCGGCGTCGGACGTTGTTGTTTCACTGCAGACGCGGGCTGCCCGTTGGACATCCACGGGAGCACCCCAATAGATCCGAAGCAGGGAGGCAGCGTTGGCGGCGGACTTGTTGGCTTCCCATCGCTCGAAACGGATACGTTCACGATCGGAACTGTGGTCGTGGAAGTGGCGGGCGGTGACGGCGTCGCCGTCGCCCTTTTCCAGACGAAGCGTAGCCAAAACCCGGACGAGGCAGTCTGCCGTTGTTTGGTTTTCCTGTTCCGCGCGCGGCGCGGCCTCCAGAACGCCGGCGATCTTTCGTCGCAGCAGTTTCCGGTCCCTGAGGTTCTTGTTGCCGCGGAAGTAGTCAGCGATGACGGGTGGGCTGATGGCGGCGATGGAGCCGTTGTGGTGATCGTCCATGACGGAGAGGAATCCCCTGCGTTCGAGACCTTCCAGGGCGTCGGGCTCGATGACCTTCTGCAGGACGTCCACACGGGCGGTGCCGAGGATTGCCATGGTGTGCAGCGCAGTGAACTCATCGGCGCTGAGCTCCGCCAGGAGCGACTCAATGGTCCCCCGCAGGTGCTCGTTCCAGAGGGTGTTGGTGCTCATCCCCCACTGCTTGTCCTTCATGACCAGCAGGTTGCTCAGGGAAGCGGTCTCGGCAATCCGCACAATGAGGCGGGGGTTACCTGCGGACTTGGTGAGTATCCGGGCTGTGGTGTCCGCATCTGCCGGGGCACCGAGGACTTGTGCGATCAGCATGTGAACCTGCTCGTAGTGGAGCGGGTCCAGCTGCAGGTGTGCCTCGCGGCCGTTGTTGAGGATGGCCAGCTGGCCTTTGGAGAATGCCCAGGTTTCGGGGGCTGTGGCAACCATGGGGCAGGTGGATCGGCGCCGAACCGCTTCCAGGACCGCCAGTGATTCGCTGTCAACGAGGTGAAGGTCGTCGACGACGAGCAGGTGCTTCCCGTTGGTGGCCAGTTGGCTGGTGAGCACGTCCGCGATGTCGAAGACGCCGCTGCGGCCGGGCCTCAAGTCCAGCCCGAGTCCTTTGATGGCCGCGAAGGGGAGGGTGCGGTGCGTGCGCAGTCCGGTGATGAAGTGAACGGCTACTCCGGTCTTTTCCAGATTGCTCATCACACTGCGGACCACGGACGTTTTGCCGCTCCCCGGAGCACCGACGACCCGCACTCCGATTCCGCGTGCGACAAAGTCGAGGATTCGCTGAACCTCAGAATCGAACACTCGACCCAACCTTCTGTTTCTGTGGATGCCCGACATGCGGCTCACTTCGCAGGCTAGATCGAGAAAACGGGACTAGGTGGCAAAACGGCCTTGCACAGGCCAATTTGGCTCCATCTAGGTGGTGATTTGGGCAAATCTAGGTGGTGGCAGGACTCGTCTAGGTGGTGGGGCTGTTCGGAAATCAGGTGATCCATGGGATGCTCCCTCAGCTCTGTGGGTGGATTATCTCCAACGCTACGGAGGGCTGAGCGAGAGTTACATGGGTGTAATTCGCTATGTGGATATGTGTTCGAACTATCATTGCGTGACTAGTACAGAGATTCCCCGTCTTGGCCCGACGCTTCTAGGCGCGCTACCCCATCAGCGGCAATGGAGCAGCGATCAAGACCAATTGCGCGCATCGCACATCAGGCAGAAGCTTCTGGGTTAAGCGCCTTTTCAGAAGATTTGACAAATGATGTTCCTTGGGTCAAGAGTGTTGTCCACTCACTAAATGATCAGACACAGCGACGTTACTGAACCGTGAAGTGAGTTCTTTACACCGATGCACAATCAGTGCGAGGTAGCACGCCAAATTAGTTGGATCCACAGATGGCTTGCATAATCATCAGTTCTCGAGATCATTTCCATTGGGGGAAATACGATCATGAAATTCTGCAAAATAATGACCGCAATCGTTCTATCTGCCGCAATAGCATCGCTGGCTACTCCAGCCCATGCTGCTGACGAACCTGACAGCACACAAACACTCAAAGACTTGACAACCCCAAAATCGGTTTCAAGCACTGGCAGTTCGCAGCAGTTGAGCCTCAAGAAGGGAGAACCAATCTATTCAACGACGGCCCTCGGAAACCGCCGGGCTAGCCTTTATTCAGGCAACTGGGCACTTTTCACTGAAGAAAATGTTGAATTCTATTACAACTGGAGCCAGGTAACCAGCAGCTACGGATACCAGCGCGTCGGGGCCTTCGGCTTCAATACCGTACAAGCACTGGGCATTAACCGCAGCTACATCAGTAATTGGCAACATTCCTACCGAGCATCCACCGACGCAGGTGTGGGCACTCCTACGCCTTGGGGGAACGTGAACGTCTATCACGCAACCGTCATTCAAGGTGCAGCTGTATATGGCGATGGCGCTTGGTCCGCATGGCAGCAGTAGCCAACTAGGCACGATCTGACAGGGGTCGGCTTTCGCCGGCCGGCCCCTCACCATGAATGAGGACTAATGCTTCACATCACCAATCTCTCCAAAACCTATGGAAGAAAGAGGGTCATCGACGATGTCACCCTGAGCATTCCCTCTACCGGTATCCATGTGATCGGCGGAGCAAACGGCAACGGCAAGACAACACTTTTCAAATGCCTGGCTGGCTTAGAGAGCCATACTGGTCAAGCACGATGGTATGACGACAGCCTCAAGCCTCATGTCTCAATTGCGTTCGATGAGTCAGCAATTCATGATCGGCTCTCCGGACTAGGCAACCTGAGTGCATTATTGGATATACGGCGCAGTGAAGTTGTCTGCAATTCCTACATCAGGCTGTTCTTGGACGCCCAACTCTTGGCCAAAAAGACGTCATCTTATTCCTTGGGACAACGAAAGAAGCTCAAGCTGGCAGCAGCTTTTGCATATGAGCGTCCGTGCATACTGCTTGATGAGCCAGCATCCGGGCTCGATAAATCTGGGCGTAACGCACTCCACCGGGCAATAGAGTTGGTTGCAGATACAACCTGCGTCATTATCTCTGACCATGAAGGTCTTTTTCACCAAGACCTAATATCCTCCGAATTTACCATCCGGCAAGGAAAAATTGATAGTACGCAGAACTGGAAGTCAGAGTCCCATGAATAGTCTATTGCGCTCCATAAGGACAGAACTGCGATATCAAATCTGGGGCAGGTCGTTTGCCTTACCCCTCGGTGGCTTGGCAATCTCGGCTCTATTTGCATTTGCCGGGAGCATCAGCAACGTAAGTGCGAGTCTGACTAGGTTCAGTGCAACAGAGGCGCATGCATCGGAGAACGGAATCTCCTTAGCGGCAGCCATGGAGCAGCCAAACAACGTTGTCATCCAAGGTGCCCAACGTATCGTGGACAATCCCCTCCGCTTTGACTACGAAGCCGCCTACTTTGCCGACCGCGCCTTGGAGGGACCTTATGCCATTGGCACAGGGCTGGAGATGATCACTTTCCTGGTCATCCCGCTGCTCTTCTTCATCTATGGATGCGGAACAGCCGTAGGCGATGTTCGCCGGCGAATTCTGAAAGATCGCATCGTCGCGCAGGGAGCTGCGGCGTACGTTGCAGGGAAGGTGGCAGTAATCGCGTTGGTTTCCGTGGCGGCGGTGGTACTGGCCGCCTTATTGAGTTGGGGTGCAGCGCCAATACTTAGGGCGCTCTTCGTACAGGCCAATAGTCACGAGTTTATCTATCCAGTCAACGACGTTGGTGCAGGCAACCCCATTGCTCAGGTGGCGTTCGCCTCTGCCGTGGCCGCTTCCTTTGGCCTTCTGGGGCTTTTTATTGGGCTCGTGGTCAGGAGCATGCTGATCCCTTGCTTGGCTGCTGGCGGCTTGCTCCTGCTGTTGCCCTTCGCGGGTCCCTACGATCCCCGCAATATCCTTACAGCCGCGGCGGAAGGCATCTTCAACTACTGGGGCGGATTTAACCCACGTACGCCTTTTCCAGTGTGGACTGAGCTCGGGGTCTTGCTGTCCGGGGTGGCCTTGGTATTGGTGGCGCTCGTCTCGACGGCCGTCTGGTCGCGGATGTCGAAGTTCGTATAGTTCCGGAATCACCGGTTTGAGGGCAAACAAAAGCAGGGCCGGTCAATGACCGGCCCTGCTTCTTTGTTATCCGAAGACTAGATAGCCTGGATGTTTACTGCCTGGGGACCCTTGGGGCCCTGCTCGACGTCGAAGGAAACCTTCTGGTTCTCTTCGAGGGAGCGGTAGCCCGAGGAGTTGATCGCAGAGTAGTGAGCGAAAACGTCCTGGCTGCCATCTTCAGGAGAGATGAAGCCGAAGCCCTTTTCGGAGTTGAACCATTTCACGGTACCTGTAGCCATTTTTTTCAGTCCTTACTGAAGGTGGAGATGCTCCCGACTTTCGGGTCTCCGGTGTGGGGTGTTCTCCACCGTTACTTCAGAAGGTCACGATCCAGAGGGACCGTGGGGACTGCCTGAACTACCAAATGCCAAACACAACAACATCATCAAGTCTACAGAGTTCTGAGCAGATAGCTAGTGCTGGGAAATATTTATCCATTGGATGTTTCCCGCCGGGCGGTCTGGAGGGCGGAATCGGTTCAGTTTGCAGGGCTTCAGACCGCTTGTAGGGCAGAGTGTTCTTACATCCGAGACTTGGAAGCAGGAGACCATGGCCAGCAGCGAATACCGGGCAGGGGAAACAACGTATGGTCCCCTCCAGCTGAAGAGCATCTGGATCAACCATGAGTTGAGGGACTTTGAGCTGATGGTCATCATCCAGGTCTCCGGCTGTGAACTAATCGCGGAACGGCTGCTTCAAGGCGAACCCGTTTCTCCAAGGGACGAACCTACCCTGGACCTCGCCAACTTCTTAGCAAAGCAAAAAGGCTACCTGCCGCTATTCGACTTGTCAGGACAAGAACCGGACCTGGCCGAGGGTGCTGCAGCTGGATTGAGAGAGTTCTTCTTGTCCGACGAGTGGAATTCCCGGGACCCCCGTCAGACTCGCCTTATCTGACCGGTCGGCGATCTGTCCTCAAGGCAGTCCCTTGTCGGGATCCTTCCCTGCTGCCCGTCGTCAAGAAGACGAGCTACGCTCCTCCCTCATCTTCTCGGCGCCCTGGCGCCGCTCAAGGATCACCCAAGCGACCGTCGTCGGGACCCCGATGAGTACCAGGAGCGCCATGCCCCAGAACATGCTGATCACTTGGGTGGATTGCAGAGTCACAACGGTCACCAGTAGGACTGTGGCGGAAATGTTCAAAACGCGGAGCTTACGTGCGGTAGTCATCTTCAGAATCGTTCCCCTTACGATGTCGTCCAAGAAGCCTAACGGCTCACGCCCATCAAGGACTTCCGATGGGTAGCGGCGGTCCGTGCCGCGTTTGGGACCAGCCACCCTCCTTGTTTAGAAATCCAAGGTTCCCTCTCAGTGAAAGTTGCTGCTGGGTACTCGTCCTCGTGAGGAGAATCGACGCTGGGCTCCACCCCGTGGTCAGTAAGGTATTTCAGCGCCCCCTCGATGGCTTCAATCTTCCGTTTCAGCTCCTTGAGCGCAGGTGCCGTCGCATCAGAAAACCCAAAGTCCCCGACTTGGCCGCCATGCTCCCCGCCGGCGTGACACGACTCCACACGCACGATTACCGCAATCCTGAGCAACTGCCAGAAGGCGTCGTGCCGATAGTCGGCACAGGCCAGTCCGGCAGATAGATCGCCGAAGAACTCTACGCCGCCGGCCGCGAAGTCCGTCTCTCCGTCTCAATCGTCCCCGAAGCGCCCCGCAGGTACCGCGGCCAGGACCTCATCTACTGGATGTTCGAAACTGGCAAGCACGGCCCCGAGTTCGGCGTCAACGCCCTCACCCGGGAAGCGCTACCCTCCCCCCGCCCGCTTCGCGCCTAATCCCCTGCACTCGGGTACCGACGGCGGCCATGCCATCCACCTTCGCGAGCTCGGCCGCCGCGGCATGCACCTGCACGGGCATATGGAATCAATCGACGACGGTGATATCACCTTCAGCGACGACCTCCCCGAACGTCTCGCAGCAGTTGAGTCCGCCTTCGGCCAGAGGTCCGGAAAAGCAATTCATGCGTATATCGCGGCTGCTGGGCTCGACGCACCGGAGCATGAGCCCTTGGCGCCGGATGAATGGCTGCCCACCAGCTCCTCCCGGGCGAACCTGGCCGAGGCTGGCATTACGTGCGTTCTATGGGCATCTGGTTACAAGCTCGATTTTGGGTTTGTAGACCTGCCACTGGTTGACGAGTGGGGATACCCAAACACACTCGAGGTGTCACGAAAATCCCCTGCATGTATGTGGTGGGATGCCCTGGCCGACCCGCCACTACTCGTAGATTGTTGGCGGGGTGGGGCTGGACACGGAGTACATGGCCGGGCGGGTTGTGGGGGCTGATAGTTGCCCTGGACCTGCCCCTGAACGGAGTGCGGTGCTGCTAACGTCGCGTCATGCTAGAGGGCCAGTCATTTCGATCTGAATTGCGCCGCATCTAGTGGACACGACAGTGTCTTAGATGGCTCGTCCCAGTCTCCGCAGATTGGCTATTCTTGGCTGTTTACATGTCTTTTTACGACACGGCAACGCCTTGTCGGGCTTTGTGCGGGCTCAATCGGAGTAGATATGAGAAGTATTTGACGGCCTCTGGATTGCCATTGGGCCGCCTGCCGGTTTTATTGCAATACTGCTAGCACTGGCCATCGCCTTACGGACCAGGGACGTTCGTCGTCGTGATCCGCAGCGTCCGTTCAAGCGGTAGCAGCAACATGCTGGAATGATGCGAGCTGCGAGGCGGTCATAGTTACCTTGGGCTCCTCAGGGATGCGTGGCTCAGGGCCGGCCGGTATACGGTCTAGCTTCCGGCTCCTCGACCTGAAATCGGCGTAGGCACGGGGAACGTAGGACGCGACAGCACCTTGGACATCGATATGAGTGTGGTACCCCGACTGGATACCGGAAGCCACGGCCGCTATCACAAGCGCTATTACAAGGCCATGGGAATGATAGCTGGGAAAACACTTATCGCTAACAATGAGGAACTGGCCAGACTCCCATTCCGCACGCAGAGCCTGGTGAGGCAGCCCTCGGAGGGGCTCAGTTATTGTGGTCTAGCTTTCATGGAGCCAATGCGGCTGTTGGCGTTAAGCTCTGACTGAAACATCCGACGTATGAGGAATGCCCGCCGACCCACGTGCACCTCTAATTAGGTACCTTCTTCTCGACCTTTCACGGGAAATCAGACGTGATGCTGCTCCTGGACAAATCTATGTGCGCGTGTCGATTGCGTCCCAGGCCCGAGGGAGGGAGATACTGAGAAGCGTGGCGATCCTAGGACTAACTGCTCTGCTGTACGCCCCGGACCGGTCAAGAGCTGCCAACGAGACAGCACGGCTCACCATCGACGGAACGGACTGCGAGATCGGCTCGTGGGCAGTCCATGCGGCCAAGCTCCGATCGACTTTTGAACATTTATGTACGAGCGGCTCGGCGATTGAGCAATCTTCGCCTTAGCAGTGAGTGAGATGGCTCTCTCGAACCGATTATTGTCGGTCCTGGACCGTAGCATTTGATCTGCGAGTCATTCCCGACCCGCGCCGACAGAGGAAGCGACATGTCTGACCTAATCTACTTAGACGCTGCCGCTGCTACCCCGATTGCTCCAGAAGCCTTGGAGGCTACGGTCGAGGCGCTAAAGCAGACGGGCAACGCTGGTGCCGCGCATGCTGCCGGGTACGCAGCTGCAGCCAAACTTGACCAGGCTCGAGAAGCCATCGCGGAGCTGCTACGGGTTGGGCCGGCGGGCGTCATCTTCGTCGGGAGCGCAACTGAAGCGAACAACCTGGCGATAAGGGGACTGGACCGTCGATCCAATAGCAACCAAATCGTCACATCCGTGGCAGACCACCCGTCGGTGCTCGCCACGGTTAAGAGTCTGACCGGCGAGAATCGCAGTCCACACCTTGTCAAGGTTGGAAAGACCGGAGAGGTCGACCTCGACCATCTTGAAGCGGTCCTCTCCCCAACTACCGCCCTGGTGTCCATCCATGCGGCGAACAACGAGACCGGCGTCATTCAGCCCCTTGACAGGATCATTGAGCGAGCGCATGAGGTTGGAGCGCTCGTCCACGCCGATGCGAGTCAGCTCATGGCTTGGGGGCCGAACTCGATCCTTGACGACTGTGACTTGGTGACGGTCAGCTCCCACAAGATGCACGGGCCCCAAGGAGCGGCGGCGCTCATCGTCCGCCCGACAGCCCGAAACTATCTCCGCCCGCAAATCACGGGTGGCGGTCAGGAGCGCGGTTTGCGGAGCGGTTCCGCCAATGCCGCGGCGATTGCGGGTTTCGGTGCCGCGGCCGAGCTTGCACTGTCCTCTGGGGACGAGTCCGTCGAGAGGGTGAGAGCTTTGCGTGGGCGATTGCTTGCAGGGCTTAAAGCGAGCGTAGGCGACATCGTCGAGCATAGTGCCCATGCGGTTCGGCGTCTGCCTGGCATCTTGAATGTGGGGGTCGGTCTCAACTGGTCGGAGAGCGTTGAGTCCGAGGCCTTGCTCGCGCGTCTGCCGAGATTGGCCGCGTCAACCGGGAGTGCCTGTCATGCCGGTGCACCGGCACCGTCTGCAGTCTTGCTTGCTATGGGGGTACCCGCCTGGGAGGCCGCCCGCTCGATTCGCCTGAGTCTGAGTCGTTACACCACCGCGGCCGACGTTGATGCCGCGATTAAAGAGTTGGGGCGCGGTTACATCGAGCTGGTCCGCCTGCTTGCGCATCCTGAGTCAAAAGAAAGGATTTTACTATGAGTGGGGCACTGCTGGGGGCTGCGGCCGAGCCAGCCTTTGCGCGGCACGAGACCTTTCACCTGCGGTTCGGGTGGCTGCGAAAGGGATTCACGGCTGCCCTCAGTGACCCTGAAGCTTTCTCGAGGCCTAACGCAACAGTCGAGCTTGGAGTCGGCAAGAACATGGTCAACGCCATTCGATATTGGTGCCAGGCGTACAAGATCCTGGAGACCACTCCAAACGAGGAACGACCTCGCATGCCGCACCTCACGCCCTCAGCTTTCGGGCGACAGCTGCTGGACGAGGACGGGTGGGATCCGTGGCTGGAGGACCCGGCTAGCCTATGGCTCCTGCATTGGAAGCTGCTCGGCCCTAAGTGCATGGCGCCTGTCTGGTGGACTGCCTTCAATCTCTTCGTTCCGGAGCAGTTCGAGGAGTACCAGCTGACTGATCTGGTCGTCGAGCTAACGGCCGCGGCGGGTTGGAAGAGCGTGATGGAGTCCTCGGTCAAGAAAGACGTTGACTGCCTGCTGCGCACCTTCGGTGTTCGGCGTACCGGGCGCCAGACCATGGACGATCTGCTCGACTGCCCTACACGTCAGCTCGGCCTGATTGCACCCGCCGCCGGGGAGGCGAGGAGCTGGCGGTTCGTTACGGGCCCCAAACCCTCGCTTCCGTCTGCCATCGTCGCGTACGCCTGCCTCGACTTTATGGCCGGTGTTGGGGGCAAGGAGCGCACTATTAGCGTGGCCCGCCTGGCCGGCGACCCGGGTGCTCCGGGGCGCGCGTTCCGACTGACCGAGAGCAACCTCTACGACATACTCATTGAGGCGGCGAAGTCCGTGCCGCAGATGCGTGTGGCCGAGCCCGCTGGGCTCAGGCAGTTCATCGTAAACGGCGACGTCGAAGCACTTCGTGACCAAATCATCAATGAATACTATCGAGCGAGGCAGGAGCAGGCAGCATGACCGCCGGATTGAGGCTGGGCGACCAAATTCGCCCCAAGGAACGGTACCTCCGAGCCGCCAATCTGGAGGCCCACCAGGAGCAGGCTGGGCACTATATTCCGACGAGTCGCGCGCTTGAAGTTCTGCGTCGTCTCGTGCATTCGATGGGTGACTCAGCCTCAGGACGGTCTTGGTCGCTTACAGGCCCGTACGGGGCTGGCAAGAGTTCGTTCGCCCTCTTCCTGCGGACGCTGCTTGGCCCTGCTGGGGCACTTCGAGACGCCGCAGAGCGTTCCCTACGGGATGCCGACGACGCTCTGCACCAAGCTTTAGTCGACGCGCGTGCAACCACAGGTGCTGCCGATGGCTTTGTCCTGGCGACGATCACATGTCAGCAGGAACCTCTGGCTGACAGCCTACTTCGGGCGCTTGATAAAGGGGCGCAGGCTCGGTGGCCCAAGCGCAAGCCCAGCGCCATCTCCGAGGCGCTGACGTCAGCGCACGCCTCGAAGTCAGCCCGAATGATCGCTGCGGCCGCGCGTGTTATTGCCGACGCAGCACCTCTACTTCTTGTACTGGATGAGTTTGGCAAGACGCTGGAGCACTTCGCTGCCCGCACAGCTCAGGACTCCGATGCCTCAGCTGACCTTTTTGTCCTTCAGGAACTCGCCGAGCAGGCGACCGGTGAACACGCGGCACCAATCTTCACCTTCACTCTGCAGCACCTTGCGTTCGATGACTACGTGCGTCAGGCGTCCACTCAGCAGCGACGTGAATGGGGAAAAGTGCAGGGGCGATTTGAGGACGTGTCGTTTCTCGAGTCCGCTGAGCAATCACTGCGCCTAGTGGCTGGTGCCTTGGATGGCAGCGGGCTATCCCCGGCGCTTGCCAAGCGTCGTCAAGACTGGGCTGAGTCGGCATTCGCGTCGGCTCGGGAGGTTGGGATTGCCAATCATCTACCCGGCGGCGCCGACACCGTGATGCAGTGCTATCCGCTGCACCCGATCGCGCTGCTGGCATTGCCTGAATTGTGCGGCCAGCTCGGTCAGCATGGCCGAACCCTCTTCACTTTTCTTGCCAGCGCTGAACCGGGGACGGCAAGGAACTTCCTCGAGTCACGACCGATTCCCAGAGAGTCGGAGCCGCTCCCGGTCATCGCGCTTAGCGATTTGTTCGACTTTTTTGCTGGCTCCGGTCAGGCTATGGCACTCAGCATTGGCGGGAGCCGTTGGCGCGAGATTCATGAACGGGTGCGCGAGGCCGCGAACCTGGATCAGCAGGATATCTCGGTCCTAAAGACCGTCGGCCTTCTCAACTTAATGGGTAGCGCGCTTGGGCTGCGTGCGTCGTCGGACCTGGTTTCCTTTGCGTTGAGCGACCCGTCTGGACCGGCCCATCCAGCTTGGCGGACCCGGTTGGATGACCTGGAGAGCCGTGGATTCCTGACCTTCCGATCATTCGCTGATGAGTACCGGCTTTGGCAGGGAAGCGATGTAGACCTACGTGGGCGCGTCGCCGACGCCCGCGAGCAGCTACGCAGTATCAACGCCGCTGATTTGCTGGCCCGGCTCCACTCCGACACCCCGATAATTGCGGCAAGACACAGTCAGCACGTTGGCATGCTTCGATACTTTTCTGTCAGCTACACGGACGACGGTTCGCGCTCCTTGCCCGTTTTATCGAAAGACAACCCCGCAGATGGTGTAGTCGTTTATCACCTCGGAACGGTCATCTCTGCGGCGGAGTTAGAGGCTGGCTCCGATCCGCGTCCGACGGTTCTAGTGACCAGCGGCCACGCTGACCGCGTTCGAAACGCGGCAATTGAGGTGGCAGCAGCGCTCTCCGTCCTGGACCAGGAGGAAGTTATGGACGACTATGTCGCCCGGCGTGAGCTCCAGGATCGCGTAGCTGACGCACGAAACCGGCTCTCCGGAGCTTTGGCAGATGCCTTTCGTCCTGGAGCGGAGGGCGTCGATTTCCGTGTGATCACGCACAACGGCATCGGCAATCCACTTCCGTGCCCCCAAGGTCTTTCCCGTCTGCTTTCCGACGTCTGCGACGAGACCTACAACCAAAGTCCGCGCGTCCGCAATGAGATGATCGGCCGTCGCGAGCTGACCAGCCAGGGATCTAAGGCTCGCCGGGTGCTTATCGAGGCCATGATCGAACACACCGACCAGGAGCGGCTGGGTCTTGAAGGGTACGGGCCAGAGCGTGCCATGTATGAGGCTCTACTCCGCCACACAGGGCTGCACTCCGAGCGCGACACTAGCTGGGCGTTCGGTCGGCCGGGCTCGGATGGCTCACTGCAGCATGCGTGGGGTTCAATTGCACAGTTTATTGACGCCGCTAACGACGCGCCCATGACAATCGATCACCTTTATGCACGTCTGATGGCGCCCCCCATCGGGTTGAAGGAGGGCCCGATTCCGGTTCTTCTCGTGGCTTACCTGCTGCAGCGCACCGACGATGTGGCCATCTATGAAGATGGAACCTTCCAGCCGAACCTTACAGCTGACCTCGTCGAACGCCTCGTAAAGGGGCCTCAGCGTTTTGCTCTCAAGTCGTTCAGCACCCGGGGCAATCGGGCGCATATCCTTTCCGCAATCTCCAAAGCGACTGCTTCTCTCGGTGTTGCTGGGCTGAGATCCACGCCGGCCCGGAGTCTGCGTAACGAGACCGTGCTTGCCGTAGCCGCACCGCTGCTTAACCTCGTGCGCAGCATGCCAACCTACACTAAGCGCACCAGCAGTTTGTCCAAGCAGACGCTCGCGGTGCGAACGGCTTTGCTTGACGCGCGGGAACCTGACCGGCTGTTACTTGTCGAACTTCCGGCAGCATGCGGGTTCCAGGCCCAGGAGTGGAAGAGCCCGACGCCGGATACCATCGCAAAATTCGGCGCGGTACTTCAGTCGTCGCTGGAGGAACTGCGCGGCGCCTACGAACGGCAGCTGCTGGAAATCCGAGACCTGTTGGCTGTCGCTTTTGATCGGCCGGCGGACGTACCGGCATTGCGGAAGGCGCTGCAGGTTCGTTCCGAGCCGCTGCAGGGGAGGGTGCTCAATCCGAAGCTCCAGGCCTTTATTTTCAACGCGGCAGACGAGTCCCCGGATGACGCAAGCTGGCTCAGTCGTATGGGGCTAACGCTGACCGCTAAGTCGGTTGAACTCTGGCTCGACGAAGACCGGACGCGTTTCCGGTCCCTGTTGACCGAGACGGTCGCTGCTTTCCATCGAGTTGAGGCGCTGTACTTTGACGCGAAGGCCAGCTCGAAGGAAAGTCCATTCACAGCGAGGCGCCTGTCGTTCACGACTCCCGAGGGGGACGAGAACAGTCGCGTTGTGTTCTATGACGAAGGCACGGTCGATGCGCTCACCGACCTTGTTGAGGAAGCGCTGGATCGAGCGGAGCAGCTCGTAGGAGGTCCGCATGGACGGGACGGCCTCACGGCCCTCCTTGTCGAACGAGTACTTCGTAGCACACCTGAGTTGAAAATTGGTTTGGATCATGGTGCCGAAGCGGCGCCCGGTAGGAAGGCACGAAGTGGCAACTGACAAGCTCAACATAACAAGCGTCACGGTCGACGAGGCGGTAGCTGACGTTGGTGCTCGCCACGTCCTCGGTATCAGCGGTGGTAAAGACAGCGCCGCCCTCGCCATCTACCTCAAGGACCGTATCCCGAACCTGGAGTACTTCTTCACCGACACTGGGGCTGAGTTGCCTGAGACCTACGAGTATCTATCTAATCTGGAGGCTGTTCTCGGGAAACGAATTGAGCGGCTCAACTCTGAGCGGGGATTCGATCACTGGTTGCAGGTTTACGGCGGAGCCCTCCCCAGCCCCCAGATGCGCTGGTGCACAAAGATGCTGAAAATTAAACCGCTGGAGGCTTGGCTCGGCGATTCCCGAACATATACCTACATCGGCATTCGGGCAGACGAGAACCGCAGCGGGTACATCAGCACCAAGTCGACGATCCGTCCGGTCTTTCCGTTCAAGGAGGACGGCATCACCAAGGAGCAGGTTTTTAAGATTCTCGACGACGCCGGCGTCGGACTGCCTGAGTACTACGAGTGGCGTACGCGAAGTGGCTGTTCGTTCTGCTTCTTTCAGCGCAAGTCAGAGTGGATCGGACTTTCGGAGCGTCATCCCGAGTTATTTGAGGAGGCGATTGCCTATGAGAACAAGCAGGGCTTCGAGGACACGGCGATGAAGGGCCGGCAGTACACTTGGTCGCAGGGGGAAACCCTGCCCGAGTTGCGTGAGCGGGCGGATGAGATCAAAGAAAAGCATGCCGCAGCAATGCAGCGAGCTGTCAGCCGCCGTACAAACCTGCTGCTCGTGGATGCACTCGATGACGTCCTCGCCGAGGAGGATGGCGACGACGGCTGCATGGTGTGCCATATTTGACCAGCTCGTAAATCAAGACATCTCGCTCGACTAGAACAGAAAGACACGCATGCCCACTCAGGCCAAAGAGATATTCGAGGCGCAGAGCAAAAGTCTCCGCGAACTGCTTTCCGATAACGGCCTTGGCCTTTATCTCCCCCCATACCAGCGTCCCTATGGCTGGGGGAAGGATAAGGTAGAAAAGCTCCTCGATGACACCCTGCATGGCCTGAAGAACCTCGGTGAGTCCCCAGACAGCTTCACCTTTCTCGGTACCGTAATCACGATCCATGACGTCAACCACGTTACGGTGCAGCCGATTGTTAAGCCCGAAGTGCCCTCCAAGGTCCTGACGGTTATCGACGGGCAGCAGAGGCTGTCGAGCCTGATCCTTCTATTGGTGTGCCTTCACAACCTGATTCGTCAGCGCTCCTGGAAGGTGTTCAAGGGAAAGACGCCGGACCCCGAGCAGACAGAGCTAACACATCTTTACGCGGAGACGATCACCATTCTCCAGACCCTGGGAACGGCTTTCTATGAGCGAAAGAACTTCGGTGATGCTCCCATCTACCCGCGCCTAATCCGTGCATTCGATGATCAGTGGGCGAAGATCGACAAATGGAAGCTATACGAGTCTCCTATAGCCCATCTTCAATACAGCTACTCGTTGCTCGCGGACTCTGAGGCTCCAACTGTCCGACCGACTGACTTCAGACCGAAGCCACGTGCGGGCGTGGGAAAGGGCGAAAGCGATTTAACGAAACGTTTTGCTGAGATTCGTGCCGCGCTGACCAAGCTTGCGTTGCGTAGGCCGATTGAGGAACTCGAGGATCTACCGCCGCTCTCCGAATTAGCATCCCGGATTGAGTTTCAGCGTGCATTGTTCAACCACGAACTGGACCCGGAGTTTTGTAACTGGCTTGGAGATCTTGATGAGGAGCCTGAGGCCGAGCTCATGCGGCTCGTAATGCTGGCTGCTTACGCCCTGAACCGCATCGCGCTAACGGTAGTGCAGGGCAAAGATGAGGACTATGCCTTTACCATCTTTGAGTCACTGAACACTACCGGTGAGCCGCTGACCGCCTTTGAGACTTTCCTTCCACGTGTGGTTATGGGTGAGCGCATTCAGGATTATCAAGGCTCAGCTGCGCACGAATACATGACGGCAGTTCAGAGCTACCTGAACCGCTACGACGTCGGGGATAAGCTCCAAAACGCGACTAGGGAACTGCTTGTGACTTTCGCGCTTGCCGAGACAGGAAAGAAGCTTTCGAAGCGCCTCTCAGACCAACGGGTGTATATGAAAGATACATTCGATCGGCACAAGGATGTCGACGAAGAACGTGAGGGCTACCTTCGACATCTTAGCGACACAGCTACATTCATGGGGTCTACATGGGAGTCCGTAGTGGGAACAAGCCGCCAGCTCGCAGGACTCCCCGCTGCCGCCATGACCGATACGGTCAAGCTATGCCTAGCGTTCTTGAAGGACCTTAACCATACAGTTGCCATCGCACCGCTTGTGCGCTTCTACTCTGAGGCAGTACACCAGGAAGAGGGAGATGCTAGGGATCAAGGCGTAGTGGAATTTGAATCTGCAATCAAAGCGATTACAGCGTTCACAGTTCTATGGCGAGCCACTCGACGTGGCACCGGAAACGTTGACAGCCAGTACCGGGCTGTCATGGCTGGGGATTCACTTACCGGTTTGGGCCCTCTTGCGAGACAGTGGGCGGTGCCGGGTGAAGACAAGGTTCAGCCAGGCGTGAGTGCAGAGGCCTTGAAAGCGGAGCTTGCGGCAAGGCTCTCGGATCCCAAACATGGAGGCATTCCGAATCTCGCTACATTTCTTGCTGCTGCAACGTCGCTCCCGCTTTACAGCCTCAGCCGACCGTTGACTCGTTTCCTTCTTCTAGCGGCCTACCATGACACGAGTGAGGATTTGGCGAATCCGGGCCTGATCGTGCCGGGCAAGGTAGGCGTTGCGCCCTGCTTCACGTCAGACGGCTGGTCCGATCAGACACATCTCACCATCGAGCACATAGCTCCACAGCAAGAGACGGCGGGATGGGATCCAGCCTTCTACAGCGAGAAAGAAACCGTCCACAGGCTTGGCAACTTAGTCCTTGCTCCAGGAGCTGCCAACAGCTCGCTTAGCTCGAGACCTTGGAATGAGAAAAAGGTACTCTATGCAGCGTTGGGTGCGGTTACCGCAGCCGAGGCCAAGTCTGTCCTTGAGGACTCCCCCCTGTCGTTCACTCAAACCACCGAGGAGCTCGCGCAGATGTCGCATTATTTGCCACACTTGCGTTCGCTGGGGCAGCGTTCGGATGAATGGGACACGAACTTCATGGATCAGCGAGCCGAGGTCCTTCTGCGGCTCGTTTACTCGCAGCTGAAGGATTGGCTTGGTCTCACGTGGTCCGAGTCGAGCGAGGAAACTGTGTTGCCGGTTGGCGATGAAGGAGATACAGATGAAGCTGATATTGACTGGGACGAGAGCGAGGAAATTGCTTAGCGAGGCTGATCAGACCAACCGCAGCCGCGTTAGGTAAGGGAACAAGGATAACGTCACCCCGATCTGGCGGGTGCGGAAACGTGACCTGATGGCCATACATCGACGCAGCGTCCGCGGAGACCGCTGAGCGCAGCAGCAGATCTCGGCATACCACGCCGCTGCTGACGACTGAACAGCAGCTGCAGATAGGGCGAAGGCCGGTACCTCGAAAAGGTGCCGGCCTTCGCCCTATCCGTGCCCCGGAACCGCATGTCTTCGCAGCTAAAGAACCGCCCGTCCACCTCCCGGTGCGGCGACCGGCTGAGTGGAGGCCTGGCCCATGAAGGACTGTGCTGCTGGTGGCCGGCTGCGTGTCCAGACTCTGCATGAGTCCGGCCCCCGGGCAGTGGGTTGTTGCCTGTGGTGACCGGGCGGTTGGGTCCCGTCCACGTGTTACTCGCGGAAACAACGCCAGCCAGGCACAAACCGCTGTGACGAAAAACGCAGCCGCACACGTGGCAACCGGCACTGGGGCTGAGTTGCCTGAGACCTCAAGTATCTATCTAATCTGGAGGCTGTTCTCGGGAAACGCTTCGAGCGGCTCAACTCTGAGCCAAGATTCGATCACTGGATGCAGGTTTACGGCGGCGCCCCCCAGATGCCCTGGTGCACAAAGATGCTGAAAATTAAACCGCTGGCGGCTTGGCTCCCCTAGGCAATCCGCTGCGGCTTCACGTCCTTGAAGCCACGCCGGCTATGGACAGGTTGCTCAAACTCTGCAAGTAAGTCGCAACTTCTGACAACGACTTACGGCTGGCACGAGTCGCCGAACATGCGCCCATCAGTCAAATGAACGATTTCACTTTCCGCGGAGGTTCCGTGTGTTCACCCGCAGCCCCCTCCCCTGCACCAAACCCACCGCCCCCAGCACCAACACCGCCCCCACAAGCTGCCACCCCGACAACGACTCCCCCAGGAACACGAACCCCAGCAGCGTCGCCACGAGCGGGCTCAGGAATCCCAGGAACGACACCACCATCGTCGGCAGCCGCTGGATCCCCCGGAACCACACCGCGTAGGCAGCCAACGCACCGATAACGCTCAAGTAGGCAAAGCCCGCCAGGTTGGGCAGCGAAACCGACCCCGGCAGCCCTTCAACAACCAACGTCACAGGCAGCAGCATGACTCCACCCATCGCTAACTGCAGGCCGGTGAACCCAAGCAGCCCCACGCCGTCGGGCCTTCCCCAGCGTTTGGTGAGAACTATGCCGGCCCCCATACTCAGTGCGGCCGCCATCCCGGCGAGCACACCCACAAAAGTCAGCGACGCGTCGGATCGCAGGACGAGCAAGCCGACACCCGCCGCGCCCACCCCGCAGGCAACCAGATGCATAAGCCGGATCCTCTCCCCCAGCAACAGCACGCCAAGGAAGAGCACGAACAAGGGCTGGATGGACATGACCAGCGCTGCGAGCCCACCCGGCAGTTGATACGCGGTGAAAAACAGCAGGAAGAAGAACAGCCCGATGTTGAGCGCGCCCAGCGCCGCAGCTTTGAACCACCAACTCCCCCGCGGCCACGTTCGAGTGACCAGCATCAGCACAATACCGGCCGGCAGGGCCCGCACAGTTGCGGCCAGGAGCGGCCGATCGGCGGGGAGGAACTCCGTGGTCACCAGGTAAGTGGAACCCCAAACCATCGGAGCAAGGGCGGTGATAAAGAGGTCGCGAGGGGATGCCTTGGACGCCCCAACTCCCGCCCTGCTGGCAACCGCTGCAGATGAACTCATCTTTCACTTCCATACATTTCGATATCGAACTATTTGATGTAAGACAATGTAGATGCTGTACTGTTTGAGGTCAAGCATTGGAGGACGATGGACCGCGACGCAGTGGACATGATTCTTGAGCAGTGGAACAAGGAGCGACCCGACGTGGACGTCAGCTCCATGGGCGTTCTGGGCCGGCTCAACAGGGCGAGTCGCCTCGCCTCTCTGGACGTGCAGAAATTCATGAACCAGTTCGGACTGGAGCCGTGGGAGTTCGACGTCCTGGCAACACTGCGCCGGTCGGCTGCCGAGGCGCCGTTGACGCCGGGTCGACTCGCCAGCCTCACCATGATCGGTTCGGCGGCCATGACCAACCGCGTAGATCGGCTGGTATCGCGCGGCCTGGTTCATCGCGAGACCAACCCCGAGAACCGCCGTCAACTACTCATCAGCCTCACGCCAGAGGGACTCGCCCTGGTGGACGACGTCGTGGAGCACCACGTCGAAAACCAACAGAAGATGCTAGAAGGCCTATCCAAGACCGAGCGGGTGCAGCTGGCGAACCTGCTGCGCAAGTTCCTGCTGACAAACCACGACGGCGACCCCTCCTAAGCGGGTAGTGTCACCCATGCGAGGATGAGGCGCGGAAAACCACCTTGGCCTCCGTCGGATTCATAGAAGCCGTGCCTCCAAATACGCGAACTCAGTTCACGTCAGCCGTTCGATAAACCTCGCGGCCTGAGACATACCGCCAGATCACGTGATCAAGCTTGCGCGCTGCGGTCGGATAGAGCCCAGCGACGTGGCTGATCAAGCTCGCCGCATCTTTTGGAGTAACAGTGCGATCTTCAAGGCCCGCGTGTTCTTGAATGAAGCGGATCACCATCCTGTCAGGCTTAACGGATTGTAGACCGACAAGAATCAGTAAGTAGTTGAAAGTAACTCCCGAGGATTGGCTCGGAAGGCGTAGCCATGCCTTCTTGATCCTCTTCAATTCGGGGTCCCGCTGGAACGCCTCCCGCACGTCAGCCGCGGTCTCGATTGGACGATCTTCAAGTGAAGCTAGAGTCAGCGCAGCGCGATAGACAACCTCGGCTTTTAGGAGTGCACCGTCCCCCGTGTGCGCCGGTTTACGGTTGTTGACCGCTTCGGCCCATCCGGCGCTGCCGCCCAAGGCGTCGAACGAGGCCAGTAATTCTCGGACGCCGTCGCTATTCGGATCGCCGGCCTCTGCCCGCCGCATAGCGCGATAGGCCGTTATGACGTTCACGACACTTGTGTAATGCGATCCGGTCGAGAAGATGGAGTCAATAATGCCCAGCGCGAGACTGTCCGGATAACCGTCCGCTTCGATCCATTGAGATTCATCGTCGAAAATAGAACGGCAAACTTCAGTTAGTCGTACTGCCGCTTCGCTGGGTTCAGTCGTCATAGACGGACTCTAGCAAGCACCCGTTACTTTACGGGTTGCGACATCTGGCTGCTACGACAGTTCCCTCGCCATAGTTAGTGTGCGCCAGGAGACTTGCCATGGTGGAGCATAACGTCGAGAACCAACAGAAGATGCTAGAAGGCCTATCCAAGACCGAGCGGGTGCAGCTAGCGAACCTTCTGCGCAAGTTCCTGCTAACAAACAACGACGGCGAACCCTCCTGAGCGGGCACGTCACCCGTGCGAGGATGAGGCGTGGACACTTCCTCTGAGCAGCTGGCGATCGCAATCGGCAAAGCGCTGGGCGGCGGACAGGCAAGCGCCTACACCGGCACCTCGTATTGCCAGAGCGGCAACCACTTGGTGAGGCATGCAGTTTCGGTGCACCCAAGGGCCTTCATCTGGTCTGCGAAAGAGCTGCCGGACGGACCTACGAGAACGTTCGATCCCCGCTCCCTCACTCTGCAGACAGATGGCGTCGATGATTTCAGCCTTTCCATCGACCGCATCCCGTTCTCGTTTCCTGAAGCTGTACAGCTCTCTTTCCCACTCTCCCTGCCCATTTGGGGTCGGCAGCTGGACGACTATCACCCTGTTGCTTGTGAAGTGAACGGTTCCGACACGACGCTCCTGCTGAGGCACAGGGTAGATCGGACAATTTTCGGGTCCTTCACTTTCGATACAGAAAGCGGAATCGCGAAAACGCTGTTCACGCCGACGACGGCACTAAAACTGGAGCGTGAGATCCCACCGGAGAACGGAAAGTACGACTTCGGATTCGTGTCCGGCTTCGGTGACCCAGATTTGCAGAATCGCCTTCGCCCCGACGAAAACACCCATTAACAAAGAGATGGCCCGCGGACGTTAGTCCACAGGCCATCATCAACTTTCCGTTCACTCAAGCTCGCTATGCTCCTTGCGCCTGCTCCGTCGCAACACATAAACGCCGTAGCAACCGAACCCCAGCATGAGTACAGCAGCAGCGACACGCCACCACGCGAAAGGCTGCCAAGTCGCGAAGATGACGGCCATGACGAATGACATCACAACTTGCAGCGGATGCGGAACCTTGCTCATCATTCCCTCTTTCGATTGGGCGCCGCGTGGCCGGCAGGTACATTCATGACGAAGGCGGTCTGACTCGGACCTCGCGCTCAGGCGAGGTCCGGTCTCTTTGAGCTCACGAAGCGCCCGTGTCTGGTCAGCCAGTGGAACATGCCAACGGTTCCCGCGACGCTGAGCATGGGAATGAGAACGAAACTCCATTCGCCTCCCCTGAAAATTGATGCCGCACTCATCACCGCCACGCACCCCACGCCCAAAGCGGCCGAACGTGCCGACCCCACCCCAAGTGGAACCCATCGCCAACGCCGGTAGTACTTGGTGGCAACGATAAGGAGACACATAAGGAGGAGGCCAACAAAGTACACGAGCGGCGCAGGGACCAGACCCACGGATGATACGCCCGCGCCGAAAATCAAGGACAGACATAGCGAGAACCGTTTAGCCCTACACATCGGCCATTTTCACCAGATCCTTGCGCTGGAAGGCCACGAAATGTCTGTTTGCCTGCTCCGACATCATGCTTCCTCCTAGTGAAGAACGGTCTTTGGTAACCCGCACATTGTGCGCCCGCCATATGCCGGCTAGGTGGCGAAATACTCCTAGCTAGGTGCTGTCAGAGCGAAACTAGGTGCCGAAGCGCCCAAAAATGAGTGGCCGCTAGCCGCGTCTAGGGGTTCGCGAGGGAGCCTGGATGGCCTCTTCCGGGAACCACCTTCACTAGCCCCCACGATGAAACAAGTGTGGGATCCGCCCCTCCAGCGGATCCCACACAATGCTTTCAAGCAACCAACGAAACTACCTCAACCCAGGCGGAACATTCCCCACAGCAATACCCATGATGTTCAGCCCCTCGTTCACCAGTGCGCTCCCCTGCGGCAACGTCACGCTGGACACCTCAAAAGTAGGGGGAATGTCGATCTTCGTGGCAAAGATGCGGGCCGGCTCATCAACCCGCACCACCGTCGACGGCCCGCCGATGTAAGCCTGCGTGTGCCGCTGGTGATATGCCGACTCCGCCACCATCACCGCAGCATCCGTAGCAACCCCAGTGCGCCAGTTCGGCAGCGAAATGGTCACTGTCCTGCTCTGCCCGTTGGTGAAGTGAACGGTCGCCACTCCGGATGTCACGTTGCCTGTGGAGAATCCCGTCACTAGCAAGGTCCGCCCGCGGCCGGACAGAGCTACTTCCTGGCCCGCAGCCTTCACGGTGTCCGGCGTCCCCACAGCCGTCGGATGCCACACGGATGAGACGCCAAACGCCGAATACGGCTCGCCCGAGCCAAGCCCGGCAGCGGCCAATGCCTCCTCAGAGAACGTCCGACGGTCGGACGTAACAGCCCCATTCCGGGGATTAGCCGAATTCGCAACCGAGGTTTGATTCACCAAAGAAGCAAAAGGCAACGGGGAAACAGCAACACCAGGCCCCTGATAGGCCCCGATATTCGGCGCCGCCCCCGGCACCCCAACGGAACCGGCACCAGAGGTGGGGTTACCGAAGAAGTCCTTGCCGCCGTCGTCGTTAAGCCGAACACCGGCACCGATCAGCGGTGACCCGGAAGCAAGCCGGTACCCGGGAACGTCCAACGTTGTCTGGCCGCTGCCACCGGCAACCAACTTAGGATCACCCAGCACCGAACCAGCCTCCCCCGAGGGCGGGACAATACCGCCAAAGTACGCGTTGTTCGCATACACAGCAGCAGACGATTTAAGGACACCACCAGGTGCCACAAACAGGTTGTTCCGTACCTCGCGCGGACCGGTCATGTCATCCAAAAACACACGCGACGGGCAGTAAAACGTGTTGTTGTAGATGTAGTGCTTGCCGGTGCCGCTGCTGCTGCCGCCCAGACGGCAGTCGTCCTGTGCCACGTTGTAACGCAGCACCACGTTCGCCGTCGTTGCGCCGCCGCCGCAGTTGGAGATGCAGTTGAGGTAGAAGCCGCCGGCGTTCCCGTAGGAGTAGTTGTACTGGAAGAGGCAGGTTCCCACGATCTTCATGTCGCAGTCCCAGGCGGTGGAGTCGTACGTGGAGGTGGTGCTGTTGCCCACCACGTTGAACTGGAACACCGGGTTCTTGGAGTTGTACGGCCACATGCCGGCGAAGTTGCCGCCTTCATACGGGTGGGCACCTTGGCCGAGGTTCAGACCCCTGTTGTGCTCGATGAGCGGCGCGTCAGAGTTATGGATCACGATCGCGTCGCCGCCCACATCATGGATCTCGTTCCGTGCAACGTAAACCTTGGTGTTGTAGCGCTCGGTGGTATCGGGAGCTGAGATCTTCACGCCACCTCCGGCAGCGTCGTTGACCTCGTTATCGGTGATGGTGATGCCGTCCACCGATCCCTTGCCCCAGGTGCGCACCATGATGCCGGCCGACTGGGCAAATCCAGCCCCGTTCGTGGCCTTGTTCCGCCACCCTGCCACGTCCTCCACGTGGTTTTCCGTGACCACAATTCCTGCAGTCTGCGCCGTTCCGCTGTTCTCGAAGAGGATCCCAACTCTGCGCACCGGAGTGTCCGACGGGTTCACCACATGCAATCCGCTGACGGTCCAGTGACTGGCATTCGTGATCCGGATGGCCGCCACTGCGCCGTTGCCGTTAATGGTCGGCTTATCGCCGTCGCCGTAAGAGGAGAGCGTGATGGGATGGTTGGCGACGCCGGTGCCCGCCGGCGTGAGTGCGCCGATGCAGTCAGTGCCGGCCCGGAACAGGATCGACTCGCCGGCGTTGAACGCGCTGTGGCCGTTTACTTGGGCGATCGAGTTGAAAGGGCTTGCCTGGCTGCCGTCACCTGGCGCAGGGGCCGAGCAGTCCACATAGAACTTCGCATCGCTGATCTGCACAATGAACGCGCCGATCCTGCCCGTGGTGGCCACATCGAACGGCCCCGTGCCCGTGGCGACCAGTTCTGTCGCCCCGCCTGCGGCTCCGGCCGGCACCACAAAGGTGATGGCTGCCGCGCCGGTGGCGTCAGCAACGGCGTCGGCCATCTTTTCGCCCCGGAGGCCCAGGCTGACGGGACTCAACGGCTTGAGGTCACGCACGACGACGGTAGCTGGCGTTCCGGGGACCAGCCCGTTGAGATTGGTCCCGGCTGAGCCCTCGACCCGCAGCGGTACTGCGATGAACGCGTCCGAGCAGTTGATTTTGGCATCGGCCCAGTCGGCGTGATCGTTGCCGTTCCCCTCCGGGCCGGTCTCCACCTTGAGCTGCAGCGTGCTGCCGCCCTGCAGGTTCACGTTGACGGGCAGGGCGCCGTCCGTCCCCCTTCGCTCTCCCGCGAAGCGCTCGATGCCATCAACCAATACCTTGAAGTCCACTCGACCGCGGTCACTCTGAGTGTCATCCACACCAACTTGGGCGAGGAACTGCCGGCATTGGCCGCCAAGGTTGTAGGTAATGGACGACGCTGCGTGGGTACCAATGCCCTTCGGGTACACAGTGCCGCCGATAGTCAACGGCCCGCGGTTCGCATCGCCCGCCGCTTGGCCACCGTTGCTCATGTCCAGTTCCGCCGGTCCCCAACCGTTGGTCATACTCGACCACGGAACGTCGCTGGCATAGACGACGCCGGTGGGTGGCGGGGGTAGTTCGGCTGCGGTTGCGCTTGGGCTGGCTGCGATTCCGGTTGCCAGCGCTGCTGCCGTTAATGCGGTTGATGCGGCTACTGCTGCCAGACGTCTGGCCATGGGGTGTGGGTGCAAGTGGGGCTCCTCATTGAGTGGGTTTCCTCAAGGAGTTTCTTGCGGTTGCGAGGCCGAGGCAACGAAATGCACAGGGTTGAACATGCGGACCGCAGCGTTACCCGGCGACCAGTAACGGGCCGGCCGAATCTCCAGCCCCTAACAAAAACTACCCAACAGGACTAGGCTCCGGTGAATCGTTTGATATCCGTGTTGCTACTGGGGGTAACAGTGATGTTCCGATCAAATTCGAGCAATAATTCATGCCATAAAACACCCGACAATCGAAGGCGCCCACTTTTCATAGGGACAACTCTGGCCGCGACCGCGGCATTGCTCTTGGGCACAGCTGCCATTCCAGCACAGGCAAGCCAGCCGGGCACCCGTGCAGCAAATGTCCCAACAAACAACTGGGACTACGTCAACATCAACACGGGCTACAACGACGATGTCCTCGCCAGAGATACTGCAGGCGACCTATGGGTTTATCCCGGTGACGGCCAAGGCGGTTGGAAGAAGCCCCGCTTCAAGATGGGCGAGGGCTGGAACGTGATGACTGCAATCATCGGTGCGGGCAAGTTCCAAAGCGAGTTCAACGACGACATCCTTGCCCGCGATATCAATGGCGACATGTGGCTCTACCCCGGTGGCTACGGATACCTCAAACCCCGGACCAAGGTGGGTGTCGGTTGGAACGCCATGACCGCCATCATGGGCCCTGGCGACTTCGACGGCGACTACTGTGCCGACGTCATCGCCCGCGACGCCGAAGGCCGCCTTTGGTTGTACCCCGGGGATCACACCGGCGGCTGGAAACCCAGGCGCCAAATAGGTGTCGGTTGGAATGTGATGACAGCCCTGATCGGCCGCGGTGACTTCAACGAGGACGGCAAACGCGACGTCATGGCACGTGACACCAGCGGACGGCTGTGGCTCTACCCCGGTGACGGCAAGGGCGGGTGGCTGCCCCGCATGCAGGTAGGCGAAGGCTGGAATGCCATGACAGCGATCATTTCCACGGGAAGATTCGACGGCCACTACCCGGGCTACTCGCAGATCATCGCCCGTGATGCCAACGGGGACCTCTGGCTCTACCCCGGCGTCGGCAGCCGAAACCTCGAACCACGGAAGAAGATCGGGGAAGGCTGGAACGTCATGACAGCGCTGATCTGACCCAACCGAAGCGCGACTAAGCGGCAGGCACCCAAGGCGGCTCCGCCGTCGTGCATCTGCAGCGCCAGTGCTACGTTGTACGGAAGCTGCCGGTTCAGGGGGATGGCATGGAAGCTTGGGAATGGGTCTTGGCGTCGCTGGCGGGATTGTCCGCGGTGTTCGTCATGGGAGCGAACATTTGGGCTATTTTCGATGTCCTACAGCAGGACCGTCTCGATCAAACTGCCCGGATCATGTGGGTGTTGCTGTTTTTCGTGGTGCCGCTGTTCGGAGTTGTGGTGTGGCTCTACGCGAAGCCTCGGCTGACTAACATGAGCGGAGGCCTACGCCTCCGCAGAACCCTTTAGTGCCATGGATTCACTGCTGCAGGGCCCGCGAGGCCGTCGCCTGTGCCTCGAACTCGCGATGGAGCTGGACCAGGACATCCGGATCGCCGTCTTCCATCTGGGATACAACCTCGATCCCGGCGCCGGCAGGTCACGCAGAATGTTGACCATGGACCCCTTGGGCGAAGCACCGCCTCCGCTGCCGGAGCCAACCATGGATGAGCTCGCGGGCTTGATCACGTCCTTAGACCTCAACGGCATCACCAACCAACTGGTTCACTATGCGCTACAGCGCGCAGTGGACACCGCCAGATACTGGCAGGAACCCGAGGGCGAGGACTTCCTCGCCGCCACCGAGGAAATCACCGTGCCCCTGGCACGCGTCGCGGAAAGCCTGGCTTATTCACCCACAACTCAGTGGTGGGTCCAGAAGGCGCAACCCGGGCAGTGGGCTATCGACTGGCGCTCAGCGGACGATCCCACACCGCTCCCCCGGGACCCGCAACACACCTTGGCCGAATGGGGACGGAAGGAACGGGCCCAGGAGATTCGTGCGGCCAAGGAACGACCAAAAAACCCTCACGCCAACTTCAGTGGCGAATGGTGGTCGATCCCCCATGGACTGATCCACACTGTGGCGCGGATCCCTGAGGGGCTCAGCCTGGTGGAGGATTCCCTCGGCTGGGAAGAAGCCACCGTCATCCCCGTCGCAGGAACAGGCAGGATTTTGGAGATCACCACAGAAGAGGACTGGATCAACTTGTGCCGGGCTTTCCCCTTGGAAGTCACCGCGTCCCGTCGTCACGACTGGTTCCGCACCACTGGCCGCCATGGGCGCTGGGTCATCCCCGACTGGGAGCAAGCTGCCACGGAGTGGGATGCCGTTCACCTCACTGTCACCGGCTACCTCAGCCTTGCCGGCCGTGCGCTTCCAGTGAGCGAAGACACCTCAACTGTCATCGCGGGGTGGGACCTTGGCACCACGTTCTGGCTCAACGACGTAGTCCGTGAAACGGAGGAACCCCGCCAACACTGGCACGGGCCTCACAACGAGGACCAATGGGTGTTGGTCTCAGGCGCCTAAGCGCGAAACCGGACGCGGCCGCCGTCGTGCGTTCCCGCCATGGAACCGCTGCGGCGGGTCACCCGCCCGCAATATCCCGCAGCGTTTGCTGGTGAGCCGCCCAAACTTCACGCCCTGCAACCGTCAAACTCGCCGAAGTCCTCGGAAACTTCCCGGCGAAGCTCTTCTTGATCTTCACAAACTCGGCCTTCTCCAAAATCGCGAGCTGCTTACTCAGCACAGAGTCGCTGACCTGAATCGCATCGCGCAGGTCCTTGAAGTCCAGCGACTCGGCCTTAGCGAGCGCAGCCATGATGGAGAAACGGACCGGTGAGTGGACGACCTCGTTGAGCTGGTGGCGCGGGTGTTCCGCCGGAGTGCTCATGCGCGCAGCTCACGGAAGGCGGCGGCGAGGCCAATGCCGGCCAACGCGACAGCGGCCGGGATGTAGAACCACAGGTTTCCGTCGCGGAAGAAGTAGGCACCAACCACCAGGGCTACGACGTACAGCGCGAAATACCCGACCAGCGATGTCACGAACCTCTTGGTGTACCCGGCCTTGGTGGACCGTTGGAACATGGGCCAGATGCTGGCGGTGATGGCGCCCCAGGCGCCGACAGAACACGCCAGCAACGCAGCGCCGTAACCGGTATGGGCGACGATGTGCATCCCGATCATGAGCAGTGAACCCATGATGGCGAGGCTGGTGAACAGGACGGCGACGGGCCAAGCTGCTGCGTTGATTGAGGCGGCACCCACTGAGTCAGCTCTCGCAAGGAGTTCGCGGGCCTCGGCTGCTGACATATTTCCGGTGGTCTCGTTCATGGTTCCCCCAAAGTTGTGCGGATCAATGATCCCAACCTAGGAAAGTACTTTCCATATTGTCAAGTACTTTCCCATGACGGTCTAGTTAGCGCCCGCCCCACCACTCCCGGTAAATTTGATTCCAAGAGTTTGACCCTCGGTGAGCAACACCACTCGCGCGCCTCACGAAAGCAGGATCATATGACCGTCTCTCCCCTCATCTGGGGCATCACCATCGTCGTCATTTTGGCGCTCTTGGCCTTCGACTACTTCTTCCACATCCGCAAGGCACACGTCCCCTCGCTCAAGGAAGCGGCCATCTGGTCCTCCATCTACGTGGGCCTGGCTGTGCTCTTCGGCGTCCTGGTGCTGATCTTCGGCGGCGGCCAAATGGGGTCCGAGTACTTCGCCGGCTACATCACGGAGAAGGCCCTCTCGGTCGACAACTTGTTCGTGTTCCTCATCATCATGGCGAGCTTCCGGGTGCCGCGTGAGGATCAGCAGAAGGTCCTGCTCTTCGGCATCGTGTTCTCACTGATCGCCCGCACCGGCTTCATTTTCCTGGGCGCCGCGCTGATCAACTCGTTCGCGTGGGTCTTCTACATCTTCGGCCTCATCCTGCTGCTCACGGCAGGCAACCTGCTCAAGCCCGGCGACCACGGTGACGGCCAAGCCAACAACTTCATCATCCGGCTCGCCAAGAAGCTCTTCCACACCACGGATAAGTACGACGGCGACAAGCTCTTCACTACCGTCAACGGCAAGCGTGCCCTGACTCCCATGCTCCTGGTCATGGTGGCCATTGGTGGCACGGACATCCTGTTCGCGCTTGACTCCATCCCGGCAATCTTCGGCCTCACGCAGAACGTCTTCATCGTCTTCACCGCTACGGCGTTCTCCCTGATGGGCCTGCGCCAGCTGTACTTCCTGATCGACGGCCTGCTGGACCGCCTCATCTACCTCTCCTACGGCCTGGCAGCCATCCTCGCGTTCATCGGCGTCAAGCTGATCCTGCACGCCCTGCACGAGAACAACCTGCCGTTCATCAACGACGGCGAGCACGTCAACGTCATCGAGATCACCACCGGCCTCTCGCTGAGTGTGATCATCGGCGTCCTGATCGTCACCGTGGTGCTCTCACTGATCAGCCCGGCGGGCAAGGCCCAGACGGCCATCAACAACGCCCGCCGCCATGCCGTGGACTACCTGGACCTCGACTACACCGCTGACGCCAACGAGCGCGAGCGCATCTACCGCGCACTGACCGCCGAGGAAGCGCAGATCGTCCAGATGCCGCTCAAGTATCGGAACAAGGCCAAGGACGTGGAGGCGATCCGCGAGCAGGTGAAGGAAGCCCACCGCCAGCACGAGGCTTTCCTCAACCGCTAAGCCCAGCTAAGAAGTCAGGCGCCCAGGAGCACGCTGATCTGATCCCGGATCTCGTCGCCAACCTGGGCGTCTGTTAGTTCTTTGGTGGCCGAGGACGTCATGCTGATGAACATGATCGCTGTGATGATCCGTGCCAGCTTGGCGGGGTCGCGGGCCAGCAGTTGCTCGTCGCGGCCCAGGATGCCGGCAATAGCTTCTTCCGTGCGTATGGTCAGCGACAAGGCTTCTGCGTGGTGCGGCTCCGCCGGATCCCCGAAGACAATCTCCTTCAGGTACGTCCGGCCGTTCTCGATCTGGACGCGGTTGCACTCGATGATGGGGCGGATGATGGCCATCACCGCGTCGAGCACCGCCGTTTCAGCGGACGCTGCGTCCACCCCATTGGTCAGCGCTTGGGCGTATTTGACGTTGTGCACCAGCAGCAGCAGCTCCGCCTTGGTCTTGGCGTACAGGAACAAGGTTCCCGAACCGACGTCGGCCTTTTCAGCTACTTGCTGGGTGGTGACCTCATCCACTCCATACTGGGTGAAAAGCTCACGGGCTGCCGCCGTGATGCGGTCAAGCTTCTCCTGCTTATTCCGTTCACGTCGGCCAAGGGTCTGGGGCGCAGGCTGCATTCAGCTACCGTATCAGCGGCCCAGGAATTCGAGGGCTACAGGGACAAACTTGTCGTGGAACTGGAAGATGCCACCGTGCCCGGAGTCGGGGTAGATGACCAGTTCGCTGCCCGGAATCCGGCGGTGCAGGTCACTCGAGAGGACAGATGGCACCATGCGGTCATTGTCACCGTTGGCGATCAGCGTCGGTTGGGTGATGACACCCAGATCTGCCGACGGCGACAATCCCCACCGGCGGATGGCTTTCAGTTGCGTCTGGAATGCGGCGAGCTTGAAGGGTGCCTCGCGGTTGGTGGTGCGTTCCTTGAGACGATTGATGAAGGCCCGGGCGGCCGGCTTACCGGCGGCGTTCCGGTTGAAGAACAGGAACTCCTTGGGGTCCTGCCGGGTAAGGGTGCCCCGAAGAACGTCGTAGTAGGTGATTCCGATGATGTTCTGGATGCCTTCCCCACCGGCAGGGCCCGTGCCTGCGAGCACCATCTTGCGAACAAGCCCCGGGTGCTTGAGGACCAGCGCCTGGGCGATCATGCCGCCAAGGGAGAACCCGAAGAGATCCACCTGAGGATAGCCGAGGGCCTGAATGAAGGCAGCGGCGTCGTCGGCCATGCCTTCAATGCTGTCCGGAACGCTGCCCGTGGAGGCGCCCACTCCGCGGTTGCTGAAGGTGATCACGTGGTGCTCGGCGGCGATGGGATCGATGATGCGTGGATCCCAGTTGTCCATGGTTCCAGCGAGGTGAATCAGGAAGACCACCGGAACCCCGCCCTTGGGACCCATCTCCCGATACGCGTAGGTAACGCCGTTGGCCGTCACCGTCTTCGCCGGCACCTGCACATACCTCTGTTGTTCACTGCTCATGATGTTTGTCCTGTCGGGGTGTTGGTTTGTGGTTAGAGATGGCTGACGACGGTCTTACCGCGGACGCCGCCCTTTTCCAGGGCAGCAAGGACATCGGCTGTCTGATCGAACGGCACCACGCGTCCCAGTACAGGCTTGATGTGGCCGGCATCGATGAGCGCAGCAATTTCCTTCAGCTGGCCGCCATCGGCGCGCATGAAGAGGAACTCGTAGGTGACACCGAGTCGGCGGGCCTTGCGGCGAATACCCGAGCTCAGCAGGGTGGTCACACCCAGCAGTACAGGGTTACCACCCAGCTGGCGGGCGAAGTCGGCATCCGGCGGACCCGCGATGCCGATAGCCTTGCCACCCTTCTTCAAGACCTTCAAGGACCGCTCCAGGTTCTCGCCGCCAAGGCTGTCCAGGACGAGGTCGTAGTCGTGAAGGATCTCCACGAAGTCCTCGGTGCGGTAGTCAATCACCACATCAGCGCCGAGCTCGCGGGCAAAGTCCTTGTTCCCGGCGCTGACCGTGGTAGCTACCGTTGCGCCCAAGTACTTAGCCAGCTGGATGGCGATGGAACCCACTCCCCCGGCACCGGCATGAATGAAGACCTTGTGGCCAGGGCCAACGTTCCCGCGCTCCACCAGCGCCTGCCACGCCGTCAAAGCCACCAGCGGAAGTGAGCCCGCTTCCTCCATGCTGACGGTGGCCGGTTTGATGGCCAGGTCTTCCTCGGCCACGGCGATACGCTCCGCGAAGGTGCCAATGCTGTCCTTGCCGGGGCGTGCGAATACCTCGTCGCCGGGCGAAAAGGAGCGCACTTGGGGCCCCACCTGCAGAACCACACCCGCAACGTCATGGCCAAGAACCTGCGGCAGTTTGTACGGGAGGATCTGCTTGAACTCCCCCTGCCTGATCTTCTCGTCCAGCTGGTTCAGGCCGGCCGCGTGAACCTCAACCAGCACATCGTGGTCACCGAGCACCGGCTCCGGGACGTCGATCTGCTGCAGGGGTTCCTTGTACTGATTGAGGACGAAGGCTTTCACGGGGGTTCTCCAATGACTAATTAACTGACTTAACTCAATTATGAGTTCACTCAGTTATTTAGTCAAGGGGGCCCCGCCTCTGACGTCAGTCGGTGTTCTCGGCGGCAGCTTTCAGGTCGGCGGCGAACTGTTCAAAGCTGGCGTCGAACGACGGAATCTTGCTGGCGAACAGCGGAAATATCGGCCCGCCGATGCGCTCGTTCATCTCGAACAGGGTTCCGCCGCCGTTGGTTTCCGTGAGCGTGTACACGCGGGTTCCCATCGCGTCACCCCAGGCCAGCCGGCTGGTGGGCTCGAACTCCTTGACCTTGAGCTTGAACGTGCGGTTGGGATCCAGCGTGGAGACCAGCTGGATGGTGGATCCGGGCTTAATGTCGCCGTCCACCGAAACGATGGTGGAGTTCCACCGCGGATAATCCGACGCCGTGGTCAGCAACGTCCACACGGTGGCCGGGCTGGCGTTGACGGTGGTGGACACCTGGGTGGTGCGGCTGAACGTTTTGCTGACGGTGGTGGCAATTCCATCGGGACTGGGTGACATGGTGTTCCGCTTTCTCCGAAGTGCACGGTTGTTGGCCGTCTCCTTCAGATGCTACATTTCGCGACGCTCACCGGTGCCGGTTCCCGCGGATGATTTAGCTGCGCCTTCCGTTCTGCCGTTTGCCGCCTGCGCGGACCGCCGGTAGCCACTTGGGCTGACGCCATATTCACGCGAAAACGCGGCACTGAACGTGAACGCATTGCTGTAGCCAACCTCCTCCGCGATGACTGCAGTAGTGGTATTGCTGGAGGCCAACCTGTCGGCAGCCAGCGCCAGCCGCCAGGCGCTGAGATAAGCCATGGGGGACTGCCCGACGGCGGCACGGAAGCGGGCGGCCATGGTGGCCCTGGAGACGTGGCACCTGAGCGCCAATCCGGCCACGGTCCACGGCGCCGCCGGCACTTGGTGAAGCAGTTCGAGAGCCTGCGCAACCACTGGTTCACGGGATGCCTTTGCCCACGTTCCATGGGGCGCGTCTCCCCGGTCCACGCAGGCACGCACAAGGTTCAGCAGGAGGAGATCCAGCAGCCGGTCCAGCGCACTTTCCTGCCCCGGCCGTTGATGGGTGAGTTCGCGTTCCAACATTCCCAACAGACCGCCGTCGAGGTCTTCTTCCCCAAAGACCGCCACCCTGGGCAGCACTGACGTGACCAACTGGCCCACGGCCGCCGGCGACTGGTACGTGCCGATCAGCAGGACTGTTTCACCGACGGCACTGTTGCCCCACGTCAGCACACCCCGGGAAAACGCGAGCTCCAACTTTTCGCCCCTGGGGGTGCGGCAGGACTGGTCTGGATCGATGACTACCGTGGGTTCCCTGCCGGGAGCATCAGCAACGACATAGGGTTCCGGCCCACGGACTGTCGCCGCCTGGCCCTGCCGAAGGAGTTGAGGTTCAGCGCCTTCCGCAGTGATCCACGATCCCCCGCGCACCACGACGATCACCGTCAGGGCGGCCTGGTCCTGAACGTCAATGGCGAAGGGCGGATCCATCACCACGCGGAGGGCAAATGCCGCCTGCGCCCGAGGACCGGTGAGGAACTGCGACAGTGGGTCCATGCGGCCAGCTTAGACGTCCGCGTATGAAAAGTGGATCCCTGACCATTCATCGTCCACTTCGGGGAAGGCAGGCTTGAGGCATGACAACTTTGAGCACCTGGCTTCCCGTAGCAGCCGGAACGGGTTCGGCCCTGGTGGGCGGCTTCTACTTCGCCTTCTCCACCCTCGTGATGCCGGCCCTTCGCCACCGGCCAGCGGGTGAAGCGGCCACCACCATGAACTCCATCAACCAGAAGGCTGTAACCCCGCCATTCATGGTCTTGTTCTTCGGCTCGGCCGCCGCCTCCGCCGGCGTGGTGGTCGCCGCCGTCGTCGATCCCGGAAGCCAGCCTCCGCTCCGGGTGGCAGGCGCCGCGGCCTGCCTGGCTGGATTCCTCTCCACCATGGCGATCAATGTGCCGCTCAACAACCGCTTGGCCCAAGGCTCCAGTCAGGATTGGAGCCAGTTCCTGCGGGGCTGGGTTCCGGCCAACCACCTGCGCGCCGCCCTGTCCATCGCGGGCGCGGCGGCGCTGCTGATTCCGCCGAATCTCTAAACAGCGGGTTTTCGCCACATGACAGCCAGCACCAGCACCACGGCGCTCAGACCCAGCATCACCAGGACCATGATTCCCCAGTTCGCCTGGTTCACGCCCGGGCCGTAGAGGACACCGATCAACACGGTGGCCGTGATGGCTCCGAGGTAGCGGCAGGTCTGGAAGATTCCGGCGGCCACTCCCCTTTCTTCGGGACGGGCTGACACGTACAGGCCCTGGTTGGAGGCAGTGCTCACCACGCCATAGGGAACGCCCATCAACGCAGTCAGCGCGAACACCAGCGGAGCCCACAGCGTCATGGTCAGGAAGCCGAGCGTTCCCGCAGCAACCGTCAGAATCAGGACTCCGGTGATCAGGACGGAACGTACGCCGAACCGCTCGATGAACCTTACCGTCAGTGGCGTCACCACCACCGACAACGCCGCAAGGGGCAGCATCAGCAGGCCGACCACACCGGCGTCGTACTGTCCAGCTTCCTGCAGCAGTTGCGGCAGGCCGAAGAACGCTAAGTAATAGACGCCGCTGAACACGACGAAAAGCAGGTAGACCAGCAGCAGCGGTCGGTTCCGGCCGAGCAGGCGCAAGTCCAGGAACGGCGGCTGGAAGCGCAGCTCACGCCAGGCGAAGAGCGCTCCGATCACGGTGGCGGCGCCCAGCAGGTACCAGCGGTATCCCGGCATGACATTGAGCAGGGCCATCATGGCGAGCATCAGCGAGGTGACGAACGCGACGATGCCGGGGATGTCGGAATCGCGGATCAGTTGGCCGAGCTTGCCGGTCTCGCGGCCGGAATCGACCGGCGCCACTTTGTAGACCACGATCATGGCCAGCAAGGCGATGGGCACGTTGATGGCGAACAACGCCTGCCATCCCACCAGGCTCACCAACAGCCCTCCCACTACTGGTCCGACGGCAGCGGCCGAGGTGTTGGCCATCTGGATCCGGCCCAAAGGCCGCGTCGACGGCAGGTTAGCCAGCCGGCTCAGTTCGGTGACCATCACGACGGCGGACGGGTACGCCGTCGCGGTCCCCACAGCCATGAGCGCGCGGGCCACGCAGACCAGCGCGAAATTGGGCAGGAACGGTGCGATGGCGCAGGTGACCGCAACCAGGGCCATGCCGAACATGAACAGACGCCGCGGACCGAAGCGGTCGGCGAGCCGGCCCATGAGCGGCTGACCTGCGGCGGACGCGAGGTAGAACGAGGTGATCACCCAGGTGACCGTGGCGACGTCGAGCTCGAAATGCTCCCGCAAAACCACCAGTGCGACGGCGATCATGGACGAGTTCAGCGGATTCAGCGCCGTCCCGAGACTCAGCGCAGCGATCGCGAGGCCGGGGCGGGGTTTGTTGACGGTCACCCGCCTAAGTCTGCTCCATGGTTGCCTAGGGTTACGAAACGGGGCCACAGGGCGGACTTTCCAGGCAGGCGCAAACAGTTAACCTTCCCGCCATTTCAAGTACGGCAGTCTCGTAATTCCGATTCAGATACTGCTGGTTTCGTAATTACGTCACCCCAACACATGACGGAAGGCATCACCATGCACGCTCGTGCAGGCATCATCGCAACTTCGTTCATCGGCCTCCTGGCCATCGGCGCACTCGCTGGCTGTTCCGGAGACGCCAACGCCGCAGGCGCCGACAACAAAAGCAGCACCGAGCTCGTCTTCGCCACTCCCCCAGGCACCGACGATCCCGACGAACAAGCCATCATGACCGACCTCGCCACCATGGTGGGCGACGCGTCAGGCCGCACCGTAACCAACCTCCAGCCCGCCGACTATCTGGGCGTCGTCGAAGCTGTCCGCAACGGATCCGTGGACATTGCCGTCCTCAGCCAGTTCTCCGCAGCGCTCGCCTACAAGACCGACAGCGTGGACCCGCTCCTGGTATGGCCAGCCAGCACCGAACCTGCCAGCTTCTGCCTGGCCCGGAAGGACAGCGGCATCCAGTCCGCGGCCGATGTGAAGGGCAAGCAGGTTGCCTTCATCGACCCCGGCTCCACTACCGGCTACTTCATGCCCAAGTCACTGCTGGCCAAGGCCGGCCTCACGGACGGCACCGACTACAAGAGCACGTTCGCCGGTTCGCACGACTCCGCAGTCCTGGCCCTCGCGAACGGCAACGTGGATGTTGCCTGCACCGCCCGCCAGCTGTACCCCACGTTTGTGCAGAAGGGCGTCATCAAGGAAGACGAGATCGGAGTCATCGCCAAGTCGGACCCCATTCCCGTCGGCATCTCCATCGTGGTGCGCAAAGGCCTGGATAACGAAGCCCGCGAAGCCCTCAAGGCCAAGCTCCCTGCCCTGATGACCGGCAACGAGAAGGTGTCCAAGACCTTCGGCATCACCGGCGAACCCACGGCCGACCCGGAATTCAGCACGTACGCACCCCTCGTGGACGTGGCCGAGTCCATCGGCGTGGACCTCCAGGACCTCCGATGAGCCTCATGTCACCAACAGAAAGCACGACGGCGGCACTCGCCCCGGCCGGGTCGCCCACCGTCCGCGCACGTCGCTTGCGGGTCCAGTACGGCGAGCAAGTTGCCTTGGCCGGGATCGACCTGGACGTCTACCCGGGCGAAGTCGTGGCGCTGCTGGGCCACTCCGGCTCGGGTAAATCGACGCTCATGAAGACCCTCACCGGGATCGCCCCCTTCACTGCTGACGCACTGGAAGTCGCCGGCCGCTCAGTAGCCCAACAGAACTCGACCGGCCTGCGCGAGCTGCGATCCGACGTCGGATATGTCTTCCAGCACTTCAATCTGGTGCCGCGGCTGACTGCCCTCACCAACGTGCTGACCGGCGGACTGCACTCGGCAGGGCCGTTGAACATGCTGGGCACGTTCAGCAGGGCGCAGCGGACCATGGCGTTGGAACTGCTGGACCGCGTGGGCCTGGCGCACAAGGCCAAGCAGCCGTGCCGGAGCCTGAGCGGCGGTGAGCAGCAGCGCGTCGCAATTGCCCGCGCCTTGATGCAGCAGCCGCGCCTGATCCTCGCCGACGAACCCGTCGCTTCCCTGGACCCGCGGCTCGCCGGCACCATCCTCGGACTGCTCCGCGACATCGCCCGCGAGGAACAGATCCCCGTGATCGTCAGCCTTCACGTCGTGGGTCTCGCACGCCGCTACGCCGACCGCGTCCTGGGGCTGCACTCCGGTGAACTCGTCTTCGCCGGCCCCGCCACCACCATCACCGAAGAGGAGGTGCACCAGATTTATGGAACAGACACTGAGCTCCTCGAAAACTGAAGCCCCCGCAGATGCATCCAAGACCATCAATACCAGCCTCCCTGAAGCCGACCGCCTCCGGCTTTCCCGCCCCTTCGGCCTCCCCACGCCACGCGGCGCTGCGCTCTGGGTGATCGTCGCCGTCGTGCTGGTCTGGGCCGGTATGGGCGCCGGGTTCAACCCCGACAAACTCCTCAGCGGCATCCCCAACATGGGCAACTTCCTGGGCCGCCTTTTCCCGCCGACGTTCGACAAGTTCGGCATCATCATCAAGCTGCTCGTCGAAACCCTGCAGATGGCTTTGGTGGGCACAGTCCTCGGCGCCCTCGCATCGCTGCTTCTGAGCTTCGGCGCGGCCAGCAACATCGCCCCGCGCTGGGTTTACACCTCCTGCCGGGCGGTGCTGAACGTGTTGCGATCCGTCCCGGAGCTCATCTTCGCGCTGATGTTCGTCTCGGCTGTTGGGTTGGGTCCGTTTGCCGGCATCCTCGCAATCGTGCTTGGCTCAGTAGGATCCATCGGCAAGGTGTACGCCGAAGCCATGGAATCCGTGCAACCCGGGCCGGTGGAAGCACTGACCGCCGTGGGCGCCAACAAACGCCAGATCATCAGCTATGCCGTCCTCCCCCAGGCTGCGCCGCTGCTGGTCAGCTATACGTTGCTCCTCTTCGAAGGCAACGTCCGCGGTGCCACGATCCTCGGTTTGGTGGGTGCCGGCGGCATCGGCTTGGAGCTTACTACCGCAATGCGCATGTACGATTACGGACACCTCTGCGCCATCATCATCAGCATCGTCGTGCTGGTCACCATCATCGACCGGGTCAGCGCCTTCATCCGCGCCAAGCTCAGCTAGGACTCTCTTGTGGAAACTTTGGATCTCTCTCCCGTCAACCTGCGCGACCTTGGCGGCCTGCCCGTTTCCGGCGGTACCACCCGTCCCGGCGTACTGCTCCGCAGTGATGATGTCTCGGTGATGCCGGCGGCTTTCGCCCAGCAAATGATCGACGACGGCGTCACCTCGGTGATCGATCTCCGCTCACCGGAGGAAGCACTCTTCACCGGGCGGGGCCCGTTGACTGTACCGGGCGTAAGCTACCACCACCTTGCGTTGACGGCGTCGGTTTCATCGCCGGAGGACATCAGCCACGAGATGATGACCTCCGCCACTACTCCTGCACATGTGGGCGCTTGGTACGCCAACCTGCTCGAGACCCAGGCCCGGCAGCTCGCCCTCGGCGTGACGCTGGTAGCCATGGCCGACGGCGCCACCGTCTTCCATTGCGCGGCCGGCAAGGATCGTACGGGAGTGTTCGCCGCCGTCGTGCTGTCAGCATTGGGCGCTACGCCGGAAACCATCTCCGCCGACTACGCCGTGACGGCCACCCGCCTGCCGCAGCTGTTCCCCCGGCTCCGGGCGATCATGGGTGGTCTCATGCCGGACCGGGTCCTTGACGAGGAAGCCATCAAGGGCATGGGCGCCATGATGGGCGCCCATGTGGAATCCATGGAGGCGATGCAGAAGGTGCTGATCGAGCGGCACGGGAGTGTGCTGGAGCCTGTGCGGCGTGCCGGGCTGTCGGACGCGACCATAGAGCAGTTGCGTGAGCGCTTGGTGATTGCCGATGCCTGACACCGCCGCCGTTGCGGATCGCCGGCCGGGCAGGCCGCGTGACACCGCACTGGAGTCCACCGTCCTTTCCTCCACAGTGGAGCTGTTGCTTGAACGCGACACGCGGGACGTCACCATCTCAGCGATTACCGAGCGTTCAGGCGTGAGCCGGGCCGCCCTGTACCGTCGCTGGAGCAGCCGCGAAGAGCTGATCGCCGCGGCTTTGGACAGCGTCCGGTCCAGCATCGGCTTCCGGCGAAAGGACACCACACTGGAGACGATCCTCGCCTCGTATGAAGAAGCAGCGATCGACGTCGACGGCCGCGTGGGCGCGCTGGTGAAGAAGCGTGTGGCCATGGGCCTGGAGAACGATGAACTCCGTGCGTTGTCCTGGAACCGCCACGTCTCCCGGCGCCGCGAACCGATTGCGGCGGAAATCCGCCGCGGAATTTCCGCCGGTGAGCTGGCGCCGGACGTGGATGTGGAGGCGATGATCGACCTCATCAACGGGCTGTACTACTACCAGTTCGTGGTGCGGCCTGCAGGTTCCGATGCCGCGTCCATCGCTGAAACCCGGGAGCGTGTGCGCAACGCCGTGAAGCTGGTGTGGGACGGGGCGTTGCGGCGGTAGGGCCCCTACTCCTCGAAGTGCGTGGTGATCTTTCCTGACGAGACGGCCGCGATGATGGACTTCGCCAAGTGCCGCAGCTTGATGTTGCGGTTGCTGGACGCGGTGCGAAGGATGGTGAAGGCCTCTTCCTGGCTGCACTTGTTCTGCGCCATGATCGCTCCGACAGCGAGGTCGATCACGGTGCGGGACTGCATGGCTGCCGCGAGGTCGTTCCGGGCATCGCTGAGTTGCGCGATCTTCAGGGCGAGGCGCAGCGACTTCGAGGCGTGCGAGGCGAAGACCTCTGCATGCTCCACGTCGGAGTCACTGAACGCATTTGCCCGCTCCGAGTAAAGGTTGAGGGCAGCACGTGTATCGCCCTCCACCAGAAGCGGGACACTGAGGATTGACCTCAAACCCTGGTGCGATGCAGCTTCGACGTAGTCCGGCCAGCGGTGCTCACGCAGGAGGTCCGGCACCAGGACGGAAGTCAGCTTGTCCATGGCCGTGAGGCAGGGGCCCTCAAAGTCGTTTTGAAGCTCGTCCATCACGCGGGCACGGTCGTCACTGCTGGCCGCGGTAGCGGACTTCTTACGGCGCAGGACGGTGATACCGCAGAAGACGGTGGAGTCAGGATGCGAGAGGCTTTCGGCTGAGAAAGCCGCTAAATCGCTGAGAAAAGCCTCTACATCTTCGCTGCCCAGGACGAGATCTAAAAAGTATCCATTCTGGAGAGCTTCCTGCTCAGGGCGGGGGTTGACCATGCACGTTCCTACTGACTGAAATGCGTCCCCAGCAGACAGCAAAGGAGCGAAAAGGGCCGCCCTCTGCAAAACGGTCTGGCAATACCTTATCGCCCAACGATCAACGGTACAAAGTGCGGCGCGTAAGGTCCTGACCTGCGGCGACGCAACCCAAAAGGAGCCACTTTGTCAACCCCGGTACGGGTTTCACATCACCGAAAAAGTAAGTAGGCTTACTATGCAATCGGGTCCGGCACACGGGCCTTTCGTGCAAAGGAGTTATCTGATGGGCGTAGAAGACAGCATCCGCAAGGCAACCGAAAACGCGATGGAAGACCTGGCCGGCACGTCCGATCCCGTGGACGACGGCCACGTCCCCGAGCCGGGCAAGAAGGACGACGACATCCAGGTCCATTCGTCCATCAGCGAGGGTTCCAACGCCATGGACGAGGACCTTTCTCCGGAAACCAACTCCAAGGGCCGCCACCGCGGGCCCGGAGAACCAGACGCCGGCACCACCTCACGCCGGACAGGGTCCGACGGCGACACCCGCCAAGCCAGCGAAACCGACGACGACGTTCCGGCGGCCCCGGGAGACGTCCCGGGACCGGCGGGGTTGCCCGACGGCGATCCCGACGACCTCCGCGCAGACCCCTCAGAGGGCGGCGGGGATCCGTCCACGAGCATGGGCCGGGGCTAAGAAACAGGAGCCGTCGAGCCCCTCACCACCAGCTCCGTTCCCAGCTCGATCCGCTGCGGCAACTCCTCGTCACCCTCGAGGTGCCGGAGGAGCGCGCGCATGGCGGTTTCAGCCATCTGCACCACAGGCTGGCGGACGGTGGTGAGGCCGGGTTCGATCCATTCCGCAGCGGGGATGTCATCGAAGCCGATGATGGAGAGGTCCTCGGGAATACGCAGGCCAGCCGAGCGCGCGGCACGGTAGGCGCCGAGAGCCTGGGCGTCGTTGCCAGTAAAGATCGCGGTGGGCTTGTCTGCCAGGGAAAGCAGAGCCTCGGTCCCCCGTGCCCCGGATTCGGTGGAGAAGTCGCCGGGCACCATCAACGACGGATCAACGTCCACGCCGCCTCGCCGCAGCGCAGCCAGATACCCGTCCTCGCGTGCACTGCTGCACTGCAGATCCTCACGGCCACCGATCATGCCGATCCTTGTGTGGCCAAGCTTCAACAAATGTTCTGTGGCCGAGAACGCACCGTCCCAGTTGGCGGCACCCACGGTCATGAGATCCGGTCCCGGCTGCCCCACGGGGTCGATCAGGATCACCGGAATGCCGAGCGACTTGATGCGCTGAATCTGCTTCGAGTCCAGTTCGTACACGGCGAGCAGCACGCCGTCGGACTTCCGCTCCGCAAGGTTCGCCAGCCACGGGCGGATCCTGGACCCGTCCAGCGACAGGCTGCTGACCACAGTGCCGTACCCGGCTTCCTGGGCGACCCGTTCCACGCCTTCGATGATCTCGCACGCCCATTCAGAGCCCATGCCCGGGAACACGAGGTCGATGAGCCCGGCCTTCTTGCTGCGCTTGGCGGGGCGGCGGGCGTAGTCACGCTTGGCGATGATTTCTTCGACCCTTGCGCGGGTGGCTGCCGCGACGTGGGCATGGCCGTTAAGGACTTTGGAGACAGTGGGAACGGAAACGCCGGCCTCCCGGGCGATCTCGCTGATCGTCGCCCGTCCCGAGTCCTGCTTGGTTACCATGGTCCCCACCTTCCCGGCCGGGAATCACGTCCCGGCGATGACAGTTTCGGAAAGTTCCCACGCCTGGATCCGACCGCACATGCCGTAGATCCTGCGGGTTTTCCGTTCGCCCATCGTAGTCCTCGCGTCCTGCATGTAGAAACTTTCCATGGACTCGAGAGACAGCAACTGCTGCCCTGTCAGGGTGGCCTGCCGCTCTGCGCCGTCCGTGAGGTACCCGCGCCACGTCCCGGCTTTCCCCTGTACCAATCGCGCGGCGGCAGCGTAAAAGTCGGCGAGCGCAGCGGCCCCGGATTTTTGGACTGCCGTTTTCAGCTCCAGATAACCCTCCAACGCCAGGTCACGACGGCGACGCGCGGCCGCCTCCGCAGCCGCGTCACCGCCGTCGGCGTTCTTCGACAGCAGCGCGGCGGCGCGTGCGTACGTCTCGTGATCCACCAGGTGCCTTGGCGGGAAGGTCATCACGGCGTCACCGTTCTCGGGGAGCCCGGCGTTCTGCATCACCACCAGCACCCTGAGGTCGCCGGAGTCATTGATGGCGCGATGCACCGTACCCGGCGTAAACCAGACCACCGTCCCGGGTGCCAGCGGCGTTGAGGTGAAGCCGCGGGAATCCAAGGTCTCCAGGCGGCCGAAACCCTGCTGCACCACGTACGCCTCAGTGGACGCAGTGTGCAGGTGCGGGGAGCCTCCGGCCGCGCCATCCAGCCCGGGCCAATCGTAAATGCTGACCTCGGAAACCGCAGTGGCTCCCGGGAACGATGTGCACATCTCAGGCCCAGGCATCCAGTGCAGCTTTGGCAGCGTCCGCGAGCGCAGCTGCCTTTTGGTCTTCCAGCGCCCCGTCAGCAATCACGACGGCGTAGCGGTACGTCAGCGGCTGGCCCTCCTTGAGCGGGACTACTTCGCTGAAGAACGGTGCCGAGCCGAGGCAGGCAAACATGGACGAGCGGGCGAACCACTGGTTGGACGCGCCAGGGTTGGCCTGGTCCTCGACGAACAGGATGCTGGACTTCCGGCAGGTGACGTCGTGCTGGCCGGTAAAGGCGATCCACGGAGAACGGGTGCCCATGAATTCGTCGGCACCGGTCCCCTTGTCGGATCGGAACTGGCCGCCGGTGAAGGACCTGGGTCCGCGCCAGAACAAGCCGCCATACCCTGCGTTGTCGCGGCCCTCGGTAGTGGGGCTGCCGATTCCGATCTCCGCACCGGAGACGTTGTCCATGGTGGTTTCGAAGAGCAGAGCCCACGCGTTTCCGGTGGCGAGCAGTTGGATGGCGAAACGGCGCTGTTCCCTGATGAGGGGTGTGCCGGCCTGCCCTTGTGTGGCCGGCTGGGTTTCGGCAGGTTGGGTTTCGGCAGGTTGGGATTCGGCAGGCTGGGCAGTCCACAGCAGCGATTCCGCTGCGGTGATCCCCGTCCCGAGTTCTTCGATGCTGGTGAAGGCCTCGTGGTTCATGGCCCCGTTGTTGTCCAGGTTCGAGTAGCCGGTCTCGCGGGTGTACGTGGCTCCGCCCCAGAAATTGTGCTCGCCCACGTTCGGCAGGGCCCACGACAGGCCCTTGTGCCACACGTGATCCCACGGCCTGGAAATAGTGACCTCGTCTCCCTCCAGTGTGGTGAGGGGATGGAAAAAGGGGCGGGGGCTTTCGTACTGGTCGTCTGTGGGACGGTACGTGTACGTCGCGATCTGCTGGTCTCCGACGGTGAACGTCAAGGAATGGCCGTTGTCGGTGTAGCTGACGGTTTCGGTCAGGGTGGCTTGGGCTGTGGTGGTCTGGGCTGTGGTGGTCATGTGGGGTCTCCGGTTCGGGTGTGGGCTTCAGGCGCGGGCTGTGGAGGCCAGGACGCGGGTGCCGCGACCTTCACCGTCCATGCCCTCGTAGAAAGCGTGGCCGGGGACGATGTCCCCGCGCCGCACGGGGTGGCCGGTAAAGGCCGAGGCGTAAATCGCGGCAGCGAACTCCAGTGTTTGCCGGGCAGAGTCCGCGTCGGCTGGTAGCGGCAGTCCGGCGTCGAGCGCGTCATACATCGCCAGGAACTGGGCGGAGTGTCCACTGCCCCGCTCCAACGGCTTTGCGCTCCAGGCGGCAGACACGGCGTCTTCGTGTCCGGGCGCGGCCGTGATGGTCCAGTCCTTGGTGCCGTAACCGTAGAGGTGGCTGAGTTCGATGGTGGCGAATTCGCAGTCGACGCGGATGTCCGAGGTTTCCCTCGGCGAGAGCAGCGAGTTGATGACCGTGGCGGCGGCGCCGTTCTCGAAGCGGACCAAAGCAGCGGAGAAGTCTTCGGTGGACGTGGCGCGGGCTTGCCGGGATGCGATGGCGGTGACCTCCTCCCACGGGCCGAGCAGGTGGAGGAGAAGATCGAACTGATGGATGCCGTGGCCCATGGTGGGTCCGCCACCCTCGGCCTTCCAGGTGCCACGCCAAGGGAGGTCGAAGTACTCATCGGGCCGGTACCAGAGCGTGTCGCAACGGGCCACGAGCGGACGGCCAAAATCGCTGCCCCCGATCAGGGCCCTGGCGGCAGCCGAAGCGTCACCGAAACGGTGCTGGAAGACGCACGAAAACTGGGCCCCGCCCTGTGTTTGCGCGTCGTCGAGGCGATCGAAGTCGGCCAGGCTGAGCGCCGGCGGCTTCTCGGACAGGACATGGACGCCGGCTTCGAGGCACTCAATAGCTTGGTCGATGTGCATCATGGGCGGCGTGCAGAGGTGCACGATGTCCGGTTTCGACTCTGCCAGTAGCTCGGTGAGGCTCTGGTAGCGGCCGGCAATGCCGTGGGCATCAGCGAAGGCCTGCAGGCGGATTTCGTCAACATCGCACGCGGCCACCAACTCCGCCCTGTGATCGGTCCGGGCCAGGTTGGACGCGTGGACTGCCGCGATCCCGCCAGCGCCGACGATGGCCACTCTGTAGGTGTGCATGGTTCTCCGATGGTGGTTTCATTTCCGAAAGTTTCTTATTTTCTCGCGAGGCCGGCCGCGCCTTTGGACGCACTGCTTCCGCCTCAGTCCTCAACGCTATGAAGATGCCGCGGATGAAGTCAAGGTTTTTCTACTATGGAAAGTAATTGGATATTTCTGATAGTTTCTAAAAATCATCTGCAGAATCCAAGGAGAAGCCTGTGAGCACCGGCGCCGCCGATCAGCAATCACTTGCCCGCGTTCCGGCGTCGGCCGTCGTAGAGCACCTCATCAGCGAAATGACACTGGAGGAGAAGCTCGCCCAGCTGGTGGGCGTGTGGGTCAATGCCTCCACCGACGGCGATTCCGTGGCTCCGCTGCAAAGCCAGATGGCGGGAGACGCCCGCTCCTGGGATGACATCATCGCCGACGGACTCGGGCAGATCACGCGTATGTACGGCACCGTTCCGGTTGACCCCGCTGAGGGCGCGCACCGGCTGGCGGCCGCGCAGGAGCAGATCATGGCCGCTTCCCGCTTCGGCATCCCCGCGCAGGTCCACGAGGAATGCTTGGCCGGGCTGGCCGCGTGGAAGGCAACGGCTTTCCCCGTTCCGCTCGCGTGGGGCGCCACCTTCAACCCTGGCTTGGTACGGGAGATGGCAACCCGGATCGGTGCGGGTATGCGGTCTTTGGGCGTCCATCAGGGCCTGGCCCCCGTCCTGGACGTGGTGCGGGACCTCCGTTGGGGTCGCGTGGAAGAAACCATCGGCGAAGACCCGTATCTGGTAGGCACGGTGGCCACAGCGTACGTGCAGGGCCTGGAATCCACCGGCATCGTCGCCACCCTCAAACACTTCGTGGGCTACTCAGCCTCCCAAGCCGGCCGTAACCACGCGCCCGTCTCCATGGGCCCCCGCGAACTCGCCGACGTCATGCTGCCGCCGTTTGAAATGGCGATCCGCCACGGCGGTCCCCGCTCGGTGATGCACGCCTATACCGACGTCGACGGCGTACCAGCCGCCGCGAACCGCGCCCTGTTGACGGGGCTGCTTCGTGAGGAATGGGGCTTCACCGGGACCGTGGTGGCTGACTACTTCGGCGTCGCGTTCCTGGACGTCACGCACGGCGTGGCCGCAGACTCCGGTGACGCTGCAGTGCTGGCCCTGAGCGCGGGCGTCGACGTTGAACTTCCTACGGTGAACTGCTTCGGTGAGCCGCTGCTGCGTCGCATCCGCGAGGGTGCGTTGGACGAGTCCGTGGTGGATGACGCCCTGCGCCGCGTCCTGAGGCAGAAGGCGGAGATTGGGTTGTTGTCGCCGGACTTCTCCCCTGTCCCCGAAGCGATGTCCGGTCCAATCGACCTTGATCCGGCGGAGAACCGGGCATTGGCGCGTGAGCTGGCCTCCCAGTCCCTGGTGCTGTTGAGCAACCGGGAGTTCGATGGAGCTCCGGCGTTGCCACTGCCTGTCGCGTCGACCGGTTCGCTGGGTGTTGTCGGTCCGCTGGCTGACGATCCCTTCGCGATGCTTGGGTGCTATTCCTTTGACGCGCATGTTGGAGCTTCACATCCGGACGTGCCGATGGGAATCTCGGTTCCGTCCGTGGCCGGCGTTGCTTCCGGACTGTTCGGGCCAGTGGCTACCTCGGTCACCGGAAACTGCGAGGCCGCCACTGAGGAGCAGATCGCCGAAGCCTGCCAGGTGGCGTCCTCCGTGGACACGTGCGTGGTGGTGGTTGGCGACAACGCTGGCCTGTTCGGCCGGGGTACGTCCGGCGAAGGTAACGATGCCGCCGACCTTCGCCTTCCCGGCGACCAACACCTCATGCTGGACCGCATTCTCGCTGAGTGCGCAGATTCGGGAACGCGCACCGTGGTGGTGGTCCTCAGCGGGCGCCCCTACGCGCTGGGCGACTTCGTGGAGCGTGCCGACGCGATCGTCCAAGGCTTCTTCCCAGGCGAAGAAGGAGCCGAGGCGCTCTGGGACGTGCTCACCGGCGTCGTCAATCCGTCCGGAAAACTGCCCGTATCAGTGCCGCGCTCCCCCGGCGGCCAGCCCGGCACGTACCTGCATTCGAAGCTCGCTGGACCCTCAGGGGTAAGCGCCCTGGACCCCTCGCCGTTGTTCGGTTTTGGGCATGGCCTGTCCTACACAACGATGGAGTTGTCGGAGCACCAATGCAGCGCACCCACCATGTCGACGTCGGATTCGGTCACCCTCAGCTGCACCGTTACGAACACCGGTCCCCGGGGTGGCGCAGAGGTGGTGCAGCTGTATCTGTCAGATCCGGTGGGCGAAGTGGTCCGTCCCCTCCGTGAGTTGATCGGCTACGCCCGCGTCGAGCTGGAAGCCGGCGCGTCCGCCGTCGTGGATTTTATGGTTCACGCCGACCGGACCTCTTTTACCGGCCTGGACCTTCAGCGGGTGGTGACGCCGGGTTTGGTGAAGCTGCACGTCTCGACGTCCAGCACCGCTGACGCCCACACTCATGAAGTGATCCTTCACGGGCCGCGCCGTGTGGTGGGGTTCGAGCGGGAGATGCTGACGCCGGTGGAAGTGCGGCACGGATAGATATCGTTGTGGGTCCCTGCAGCGGATGCTAGGTTCGATTGATTCGTCTGATGTGGGGGGACCATTGAACATATTGAAGCTGGTTAAGGATCTGCCGAACCCCCAAAGAACCATCATGGTTTGGTATCTCGTTTTGGCCGGAGTGTGCTTCGTGGGGATGGTAGTGGCTGCGTTTTACGGCGGGGCCGGCCGCGCAACGCTGATCTCGTGGATATCACTGGGAATCGGATTTCTGGCGTTCGCTTTCGGCCTCATTCTCGCAACAAACTATCGTGGCTCAGCCCAGGTCTATGCCTCCATGTTCAAAAGCCTGAGAATAGGCCCGATTGAATACTCAGCCACGCCATTCTCGACAGCCAAGTTTCTTAGGATCTTTGGCGCAGTGTTCTCGGCGATGGCCGCATTGGTCACACTCTTGACGCTGACGAACTAACCACAGGTATGTGATGCTCCCCCACCCGACAGCCCGGCTGCGCTTCCGCGAGATGACACTCTCTGATCTGGACGTGATGAGCTCAATGCTCGGCGATCCCGACGTGATGACCTACTACCCCTTCCCCAAAACCCGTGACGAAGCAACTGCCTGGATCGAATGGACCCAGGCGAACTACGCGCGCCACGGGTACGGGTTGTGGATTGTGGAAACACACGACGGCGACTTCGTGGGCGACTGCGGGCTGACCTGGCAACAGGTCAACGGGCGGTCCGAACTCGAGGTCGGGTACCACGTCCGCCGAGAACTTCAGGGACGCGGGTATGCCTCGGAAGCGGCGCTGGCGTGCCTGGAATTCGCGCGCGACGTGGTGGGGGTTGGTCTGCTCGTGGCCATCGTCCACCCGGACAATGCCGCATCACGCCGAGTAGCTGAGCGGCTGGGGATGCGGCACCTCGAGGACGATCTGGGCGGATCTGTGGTGCGAACAGTGATGGGCGTGGAGCTGGGCTAATGCGCGTACCGTCCCCACCCACTTTGGCTGCAGGCAGGCCCAAAATCAGTCGATATGGGTTGCACATCGGCCTAACAGTGGTCAAAGAAGGTCATGAAGGCACAGCCTGATGTTGGGCGCCGCTACCAGGCGAGGTCGGCCGCCCCGAGTGAGACGAAGCGCGGTGATGTGCTGTCACCGGAATCAACCAGTTCCCGCAACTCTCGGGCCGCGACCCGCGGATCCTTGGAGGCGTCAGACTGCCCCATGTCAGTGGCCCAGCTTGCCAGGGTGAACCGCCCAGCAGCGGACCCTGCCAGCAAGGTCGTGGGCGAGGGAAATGGTCAGCATGTTCTGCGCAGCCTTGGAGATTTTGTACGCGTAGCTCGTGGAGAGCTCCGAGTAGTCACCCCGTGCCTGCGCCGCCATCGAACCCAGGCGGGACGTGACGTTTATGATCACCGGATCCGGTGCGGCCAGCAGGTTCGGCAGGATGGCCTGCACCATACGCAGGGGTCCAGCGACGTTGACGTCGACGGCGTTGAGAACGCCTTCCGCTGCTATGTCACCGGGTTCGGCGTGCTGAGCCCCCTGGGCAGCATTGTTGATGAGTACGTCAACGGATCTGCCCCCGATGGCTGACAGCAGCTCGTCGGATGGCTGGTGCCGGACATCCTGGGTGACCGCGGTGACATGCTGTCGGCCGGCCCACGTGATGGGGTGCGCGTGACTGCGACAACCGCCCAACCGGCGTCGGAGAATTCCTCCACCAACGACTTCCCCAGACCGCGGCTGGCACCTGTAATGACGGCGAGCCTTCTGCGTGGCGTCAAGCGAACCGCACGTCCGTGTCCGGGTCCTTGCGGGAATCCAACATGCTGATGATCTTGCTCTCGAGCGCGGCAACGGTCGCCTCCGGCAGCACGATCAGGCCATCGAGTTCCTTGCGTGCCCGCTTGTAGGCGGTTTGCCGTTCGGCAGGGGTGGCGGCAGTGTCTTCGGCGATGCGCAGCAGCTTCCTTGCGGTCGCAAGTCGTTGCCGTTCGGGGCCACTGAAGTTGCCGTCCTTGATGCGCCGGGCCTCCCGCTCGGCGACATCGAAAGCGAGTTCGTAACTGTGGACAGCTGCGCGGTACTCAGCCAGCCGGGCCGGCGTCGAAATCTCTTCAGGAGTGGCGGGCCGCAAGCCGTCGGCCTCTTTCTTGGCGCGCAGGAACGCGACGGTGAGCGGCTCGCGCACGTCAGTCATGAGGGGGAAGTCAATAAGGTTGCCGACGTCGAGCTCGTAATCAAGCCATCTGTGGTTCACCGAATCATGCGCGTCAATCAGCGAGACTACCTCGGCCTGGTTGGCCTCCTCGTGCACTGCCAACTGGTTCTTCAACTTCAGCAATTCCACCTTGCGGCGGTGCCGTTCCTCGCTGGCTTTCGACCACGACCTCGCCCAGCCACCAGCCATCCCGCCGATAGGGAAAATGAGCCACCAGTAACTGCCAAGGAAGTCGAAGAGAGGTTCCACTGCTCCATCCTCCCACCGGCCCGGACCGGGGCTCAACAGGACTGGCCAAGTTGGCTACCTTGTGATGGTCAGTGGCTTCATCGGCTCCGCACAAGAGGCTCTCTCAAGCTCCGCCTCACCCTGGTTCGCCCGGTTGTTCGTGCCTGTGTCATCGCACCAGTCGACACCATAGGGCTCGGCCTTCACGGCCATGACACCCGGAGCTGCGCGTTGGGTCCATAACGGGGATTGCATTTCGCCTCCGGCGCCGACACCGTCACCATGTCACCCGGCCTCGCCGACGAAGGGGACACTTGGTAATCCGGAGGCATGCACGGCAGCGAACTTAACGAAGGGCTACACCCGGCAGCCCCCATCGTAGGAAAAGCGCCGACGCCAGCATCCATGACTCTGTGCCGCGTGACTTGGACTGCGCTGGTTTGGCCATACCTTCATTGTTGGCGGTTCCGGCAACGCGCGGACACGGTCGGCATCGAATGGCACCCGAATCGTTGCATGGCTCCGCCAACGTTGTTGCACCAACCGCCCCAGGCGAGTGCCGCCGTCGTACCCTCCCGCTAGGCTTCCCCTATGGACCAGCGACTGCATTTCCTCACGTTCGCCACCAAGGATCTCGACGCCGCCCGCGCCTTCTATAAGGACGGGCTCGGCTGGGATCCGGCCATGGACGTTCCCGGCGAGATCCTCTTCTTCCAGATCGGGCCAGGGCTGATGCTCGGCCTGTTCGACGCCGATAAGTTCGACCAGGACCTCGGCGCCACTGCTCCGACGGCGGGAGTCAGCGGAGTAACGCTGTCTCACAACGTCCGCAGCCCCGAGGAAGTCGCCAGCACCATCGATTCCTTGGTGGCGGCCGGCGCGTCGGTTTTGAAGCCGGCGCAGGCAGGCGCGTTTGGCGGCATCTTCCACGGCCACGTCAAGGACCCCAACGGCATCGTCTGGGAGATCGCGCACAACCCCGGCTGGGGAATCAACGACGACGGCACGGTGGTTTTCGGATGAGCGCGCTCCCGCACACCTCCACTGAGGATGTCATCAACCAGGACGCCCGGACCCAGTTCGACACATTCCTGGATGAGCATCGCAGGGCCCTCACCGAGTGCCTCGATGGACTTACTGAGGAACAAGCACGACGCCGGCTGGTCGCCTCGCGCACCACGCTCCTGGGCCTGGTGAAGCACGCCACCTTCGTCGAAAAAGTGTGGTTCGACGAAGCCATCACGTGCAGGACCCGGGCCGAGATCGGCATCCCAGCGACGCCGGACGATTCGTTCATCCTGGACGATAACGACACCATTGCCAGCATCCGAAGCGCCTATGCCGCGGCTTGCTCGGCATCCAGGCAGGCGGCGGCCCAATTGGGCCTCGACGACCTTGTGCTAGGGAACCGCCGCGGCCCGCTCCCCCTCCGATGGGTGTACCTGCACATGCTCCGCGAACTCGCCCAGCACTGCGGGCACGCGGATATTTTGCGGGAGCAGATCACCCGGTAGCCGGGCGCCCTAATAATGTCGGACCCCCCTGAGATGCTTGATTCATGGGAGCAATCGGGCAGGTATTGGCAAGGCGGGCAGGCTCGCCCCGCGGCCATGCGCTGCTTCGTCAAAGAGCCCTCACATCTCTTAACGGGCCTGCCCGGGTCCCGGCATTCAAGCTCACGACGGCGGTAGGCCAGGATGCAGATACGTCCAGCGGCACTTGGCTGCTTCTCGGTCTGAGTCCCATGGCACGGTCCTCGGAGTCGGGCTACGCTGGCGGCCTGAGCTCCGCAGACGTTGCTCCGGGCTTGCGTGTAGTTCCGGTTGCGGACATTAAGCGCGCGGCTGGCTTTGTCGATGCGGGCCAACCCTCTCCCGACGTCGTAGACGTACCACTTGCGCAGGCCGGTGCAATCCTGACATCCCTTCGCCAATCCGTCCTTCATAAAACCCGGTTGTTTGGGTTCGTTGAAGCAGCGGATTTTGCCGGCAAGGTCGAGGAGATCGCCCGGTCGGTGGAGTACTTGCAGGTGGTCGCGGCGCAGGCTGTGGAACGGACCCGGACCGAAGCCCAGCAAACCAAGCCCGGACCCTCGGCGGCAGCACCGCAATGGCGGACCGGCTGGACCGAACCAGAGCCAGGAACCGACACAGCGGCAGCTTCGCAGAGCGCGGCTTCGCAGAGCGGAGCTTCCCTCGGTAGGACGGGAACCGACACCGCTGCGGCGGCCGATGGTGGAACAGGATCAGCACGTTGGGCATCGGAGGCCAAGGCCAGTGTTCTGGATGACGGGTACCGGAACGCGGCCCAGTTCCTGCGCGCACGGTTGCGGATCAGCATCGGAGAAGCCAAGCGCCGGCTCGCCCTCGCCCCGGACGTCCTCCCCCAGACCGGGATGGCCGGGCAGGACATCCCGGCCCGCCACGCAATACTCGCCCAAGCGGTTGGTTCCGCACTGGTGCCTTCCCGTTCGGCCTCGATCATCAGCACCGCCCTGGACAAAGTCCGGCACCTCACCGACGAGGACACCCTCACCCGGATGGAACACGCCCTCACCACCACCGCGGTCGAGACCGACCCGGACTTCGTCACCACAATGGCCAAACGCTGGATCGACGCCATCGACCACGACGGCCCCGAACCCACCGAAGAAATCCTCCGCCAACTCCAAGGCGTGTTCCTCCGCCGCCGACGCCGCCACGGCCTCCACCACCTCGAAATCTTCGCCACCGACGAACAATACGAAATCCTCACCACCGCCATGAACGTCGCCACCAACCCCCGCCTCACCACCCCCGGCACAGGCACCACGGAGAACACCGAAACCGGGGACAACCCACACAACAACCCAGACAACGGCCCAGGCACAGGCACAGGCACAGCCACCAGCCCGGACCTGGACCTGGACCGGCGCAGCCGCCCACAGAAACTCCTCAACGGCCTCACCAGCGCCTGCAGCCTCGCCATGCGCACCGAAAAACTACCCGCCAACGGCGGCCTCCCACCCCAACTCACCGTCACCATCGGATACCAAGAACTCCTCGAACAAGTCCACAACCACCACAACCCCGGCACCGGCACCGGCACAGCGGCTGGGATAGGGACAGGCACCGGCACAGTGGCTGGGCTAGGGACCGGAGCCGGGACAGCGCCAGTAACCGGGATAGGGACAGGGACTCGGATAGCGACCGGGGCTGGGATAGGGACCGGCACCGCGACCTTCACCGGCCCGATGCACCCGAACACCATCCGCAAAATCGCCTGCGACGCCGACATCCTCCCCGTCGTGCTCGGCAGCGACTCCCGCATCCTGGACATCGGCCGCACCACCCGGATCTTCCCACCCCACATCCGCAAAGCCATCACCGCCCGCGACCAAGGATGCGCCTTCCCCGACTGCACCATGCCCGCACCCTGGTGCGAAGCCCACCACACCACCTACTGGTCCAACGGCGGCACCACCTCAACAGACAACGGCACCCTGCTCTGCAGCCACCACCACCACCTCATCCACAAAGAACAATGGCGCATCGACATCAAAACCGGCATCCCCTGGTTCATCCCCCCACCCCACATCGACCCACACCAAACACCCCGACGCAACCACCACCACACACCCCACAGAACATAGGAAAGCGTCCGCAGAACAACAACACGCCCAACCGGTGACGCCGGGTCACGCCCAGCACCGTCCCAATAGCAGGACGACCCGTCCGATAAAACGGTGCGCGGTCGGGGCGGGATTGGGTGACGAGCGAACTTTGGTGTCGGAATATCGGGAGGGCCAGGGCGATACTTTGTTCGCTCCCGGGCCCTCCCGTGCCGGCGCGTGCCCAACCCCCGCGGGCCTGCAACTGCAAACACCGGCGCGTACACAGTGCCGACTCCCCGGGAGTGAATCGCCAGCCGTCTATTCGGCCACGGTGAGCCTTACCTCTACCGACACCAGCAGCGGCCTGGCGTTCAGGCACAGCAGGGAGACCCGCAGGCCGCCGACGAACACCATCGGCCGCACGCTGAGGAGATCAGCACGAGCCGGCCATGCAGAGGATCCCCGCATCCCCGACAACCAAGTCCATCCATTACCTGCACAGCTTGGCATACCAAGCATTCAAGCTATCTCAACAATTTCAGCAGTTGCTTGCATCACACCACAAGCCTGAGGCATTCTGGAATACCAAATGCTCAACCGCAGCCAAGTAGCGGCCCAGCAGCTCGTCCCCAGGAGTCCAACAATGTGCCTTCACGATCACACCTCAGCACCCAAGCCCCAGGGTGAGTTGCCCCGCCGAGGCATCCTCGCCGGAGCTGCAGCACTGGCCGGGATCTCCGTTGCCGGCATCGCCGCGCAACTGGCATCAGCACCAGCTGCCCTTGCGGACAACACGCAGTCGGGCCCAAACTACCCCGGTCGTCCGTTGACCACCCAAGCGCTCATCATCGAGGGCGGCACCGTGGTGGACCCAAAGACCGGCGATGCTGTGGCAGATGGCGTGGTGGTGCTCGACGGCGGCAAGGTCACCGCCGTCGGCACCCGGGACGAAACACGCAAGGCTGTTGCCGCCGTCGCGAACCGTGCCCGTAGGCTCAACGCCTCGGGTAAATGGGTCCTTCCGGGACTCGTCGATGCCCACGTCCACGCGAACGCACTGGCAGACGCGCGGGCTCTCCTGCAAGGCGGAGCCACCAGCGTACGGAGCGGATCGAGCACTTTCTACCAGGACATTGCTCTCGCCGCGCTGCCGTCGTGGGCTCCTGGCCTCTCGCCGAGGATGACTCCGGCGGGGCTGTTTATCTCACCGGATCAGGGAGATTCCCTCCTGGCTGATCCGGACTTGGCACCTCTGGCGACGCTCAGCGGTGGCGTGACGGAGCCGCAGGACCTCGCGTACCTGACCCGCGTCAACCTCAAGCGCGGCGCCGAGGTCATCAAAACCCGGGCCAACCCGCGGGCTGGCCTTCCCGAACAGGATCCCCGCGAGTTGGTCTACAACGTGGACCAGATCGGTGCGATTGTCAAGGCAGCCAAGGGAGCCGGAGTCCTCTGCCACGCCTACAGCGCCGAAGGAATCGATGGCGCTGTCCGAGCAGGCGTGCGCAGCATCGAGCACGGCGTCTTCATGACGGAAAAGACCATCCAGGAGATGGCCCGGCGCGGCACGTTCTTCACACCCACCATGGATGCCATCACGAGTATGGCCCGCTCCGCCAACCCGATCCTGGCCGCACGCGGAACGGAATACACACCCATCCTTCAAGCTGCCGTGCGCGCAGCCAAGGACGCCGGAGTCACGATCGTGGCCGGCACCGATTCCTTCGGAACGGACGTGACGCCGATCGGCACGGAGGCCCGCTTGCTCGCGGAAGCCGGACTGACCCCCTTGGAAGCATTGCAGGCAGCCACCACCAATGCGGCGCGTTTGCTGGGACGCGGCGAAAACGTTGGCCGTTTGGTTCGCGGTTCAGCGGCGGATGTCGTGGTGGTGGATTCGGATCCACTGACCGATGGCTCTGCCTTGGAAAAGGTCAGCACGGTGATCGCACAAGGTGCCGTGGTCCGGACAAACCTCTAGTCCACCGGGGCGGATCCCGCCAAGGAACCTGCCGCGCTGGCAGCCACCGAAACGGTGAACTTCTCTTCCACCAACGCCAGCAGCGGTCGGGAGTTCATGCATAGCAGGTAGACCAGCAGCCCGGCGGCAAACAGCATCAGCCACACGCTGGTGGAGATCAGCACGAAGCCCGTAATGAAGAGGATCCCCACGTTCCCGAGCGCTACCCGTTTCCGGACACCAATGCTGTAGATGGATAGCCGGTAGATGTCCACGGTGCGGAAATCGAAGCGGGCAAGCAACAACATCGCGTGCAGGGCAGCCGTGCTCACCAGAAGGCCAAGCCCCACCAGCCCGATCCGGGCAGCAACCGCTTCAAGGTTGCTGCCCGGCAGGCTGGCGAGGTTCGCGGCGATGACTGCAAGGAGGGCGGCGTAGGGCAGCCAGACCGCCAATGCCTGTCCAAAATTGCCCCGATAGGCCTTTACGAAGTCGTGGAACACCCCCGTGTCCTCACCAGCGAGAAGCCGGTTGAAGGCATAGCAGGAAGCCACCACGGAGGGGCCCACCAGCACGAACCCCACCAACGCCCCAGGACCCACCAGTCCAGCCAGCAACGGCATGAGCACTACCAGCGCGTTGGCCAGCACCAGCAAAGCTCCACCCACCATGACGCCGTACACCACGCCCGCCGCCCTGAACAGAGCGCCGGATCCGTACTGTTCCTCCTTCGCAGCCATCAGAAGAGCTACTTCTTATCCGCGTATGCTTTGTACGCCTTGTTCGCCAACTCCACGTATTTCGTCTGGCCCTTGCTGTCGAGTTCCTTCACGTAGGCGTCGAACTCGGCCAGAGCACGCTGACCGGTGATGAACTTGAGGGTGTTCTGCTTGACGTGGTCCTTGAGCGGGGTGAGTGCAAGGGTCGCCTGCTCCCGGTCCACGTCGTTGAACGGTACAGGAGGGGGCACGGGGCGCGGCTTCTTGGACTTCATGGCTTTCTGGAACGCCAGCTCCTCGTCGTTGAAGGTGGACTGCAGCAGTTCCGTGGCCCCACCGTAGGCGAAGTTGCCGCCGGAGAATCCGTACTCCACCCGGAGGTCCTTGGTGCCGGCGGGATTGAGGCCTTGGAAGTTAATGTCGGATGCGAGTTGGCGCTTACCGCCGGACTTGGTGAAGGTGGTTCCTTCCACGCCCCATTTGCTGAACTCCTGCCCGGCGTCGCTGTAAAACAACCAGTCGATGTACTGGATGAGCGCCACGAAGCTGTCTTTGTCCTTCACGGACGAGTTCAGCATGATGCCGTTCTCCAACCGGGTTCCGCCGATGACGTCTCCGGCCGGGCCACCCGGAACCGTGATCTTGCCGATCTCGAAGTTGCCCTTGCCCAAGGACTGCTCCATTGAGGTGCGGTAGGTGATGACGTTCTGCGAGTTGGCACTGATGACGAACGACTTGCCGGAGACGAACTTCTGGATGGCGGAGTCGTCGGTCTGGGTGAAGCTTTCAGGGTCCATCAGGCCTTCGGACACCAGGGAGTTGAAGTACGTCACCAGGTCTTTGAACTTATCCGAACCAGCGGCGAAGCCGAACTCCTTTTTGTCTTCGTCGAACTGCAGGCCGTCCACCAGTCCCCAGCCGGCCACGGTCCCGAAGGCTGCACTTGCGATGTTCAGGACACTGTCACCCTTGAACCGGTCGGAGTAGGGCACCACGTCCGGGTAGGCCTTCTTCAGCGAACGCAGCACGTCACGGAATTCGTCCCAGGTAGTGGGCTCGGCGAGGCCTTCCTTCTTCAGTACATCCTTGCGGAAGCACAGGGAGTAGTCGGGCCAGAGTTCCTCATGCAAACCGGGCAGGACGTAGTACTTGCCGTCTTCCTGGGTCAGTCCTTCAATCTCGGGCTCGAGCTTCCACTTCTTCACCTTCTCCTGGAAATGCGGCATCAGGTCCACGTAGTCGCTGACGGGCAGGACGGCACCGGCGGAAACGAACGCTGCTTCCTGTCCTGGATAGGTCTTGGCGATGATCTCCGGCGCGCTGCCAGAGCTGATGAGGAGGCTGCGTTTCTGTTCATAATCGCTGTTGGGCACGATGGTCGGTTCCAAGGTGACATTGTTGTCGCTGGCCATTTTGGTAAACAGCAGCCAGTCCTTCTTGTACGGGTAGGTGGGCTGATCGGAGAACAGGAAGGTGAACGTCAACGGCACCGTCGCCTTGAAGGTATCACCGACATTGAAGCTGTCCATCGCACCGTTGCGGGACTTGGACGTATCCACCTTTTCGGTGGTTTCGGCGTCGCAACTGGTCAGCATGAGTCCGATGGTGGCAACAGAAGCGAGTCCAAGAAAATCGCGCCTGCGGAATTCTGGTCGGCGGAGCTCAGGTTTGTGGATCATTGGATGTCCTTTCATAAGGGTTATTCCTTGACGGAACCGAGCATGACGCCCGAGAAGAAGTACTTCTGCACGAAGGGGTAGACGCAAAGGATCGGGATGACGGTCAGGACGATGGTGACCGATTGGATGTTGGCGGCGATCTGGCCGACGTTCTCCGCTGTTCCGCCGGCTGAGCCCGCTGTGGTGACTCCGGCGATCATGTTGCGCAGGTAGATGGTGACCGGGAAGAGGTCCGGGTTGTCGAGGTAGAGGAAGGCCTGGAACCAGGAGTTCCAGTTGGCTACGGCGTAGAACAGGATCATGGTGGCCACGATTGCCTTGCTGAGCGGCAGGACCACCCGGAACAGCACCCCGTACTGGGTGAGCCCGTCAATCGATGCCGCTTCCTCCAGTTCGCGGGGCATGTTCTCGAAGAAGGACTTCATGATGAGCAGGTTGAACACGCTGATGGCGTTGGGCAGCACCACGGCCCAGATGGAGTCCCGCATGCCCAGGGAACTGATGAGCACGTAGTTGGGAATCAGACCGCCGTTGAAGAACATGGTGAACACGGCAAGGCCTATGAAGACGCTGCGTCCTTTAAGGTCCTTCTTGGCGATGGCGTAGGCGAACGACGTGGTGAGCACCATGGAGATTGCCGTTGCCACCACCGTGTACAGCACGGTGTTGCCGTAGTTGTTCCAGAAGGTGGAATCGGCCAGTATCAGCTTGTACGTCTCGGTGTTGAAGCCCATCGGGAACAGGTTGACCTGTCCGGCGTTGATGAACCCTTCGCTGGAGAACGACTGGGCAATGATGTTCAGGAACGGGTACACCGTCAGGAACACCACCAGCAGCAGGAACACCAGGTTGAACGCCCGGAAGATCCGCATGGCGCGTGAGACTTTCATGTCCTTCACCAAGACGCCTTGGGCGGCGCCGCCCTTGATGGCAGTAGCTGTCTTGTTCACCACAGGCTCGTTCCTGCGAGGCGCTTTGAGATCGCGTTCGCTGAGAGGATCAGCGTGAGGCCGATGACGGATTCGAACATTCCGATGGCGGCCGCGTAGCTGAAGTTGCTGGATTCCAGGCCCACCCGGTACAGGTAGGTGGAGATGACGTCTGAGGTTGCGTAGTTGAGCGGGTTGTAGATGAGCAGGATCTTCTCGAAACCCACCGCCATGAAGGTGCCGATGTTCAGGATCAACAGGGTGATGATGGTTGGCCTGATGGCTGGGAGAGTCACGTGCCAGGTCTGCTGCCAACGGTTGGCGCCGTCGATCCGGGCCGCCTCATAGAGCGATTCGTCCACGCGCGTCAGCGCTGCAAGATAGAGGATGGCGCCCCAGCCCATGGTCTGCCAGACCTCGGAGCTGATGTACATGGGCCTGAACCAGCCCGGGTCCTGCGTAAAATTCACGGTGGTTCCGAACAACGACTCCGCTATTTGGTTCACGGTGCCGGTCATGGAGAAGTTCTGCAGGATCATGCCGGCGATGATCACCACGGACATGAAGTGCGGCAGGTAGGCCACGGTTTGGACGAACTTCTTGAACTTCTGCGACCTCAACTCGTTGAGCATGAGCGCGAAGATGATGGGCATCGGGAAGCAGAACACCAGGGTCAGGACGCCAAGGATGATGGTGTTCTGGAAGGCCTGCCAGAAGCTGGGATCGTTGATGAACAGGGTGATGTATTTGAACCCCACCCACTTCTCGCCGAAGATGCTGCCTCCGGGCTGGAACTGACGGAAAGCGATCACATTGCCGGCCATGGGCAGGTATCTGAAAATCAGGAGATACAGCAGGGGCAGCGCCAGCAGTGTGTACAAACGCCAGTCGCGTTTGAGCGCCAGCTTCCAGCTTCCGGGCTTGTTGCGCCGCTTCTTCTCTGAGCCGGGTTCGGGGCCCGCGACGGCCTTGGGTGGAACATCCAGTCGCAAAGCCATCAGTCCGCCTCCCGTCCGGCAGTTTCGTCCGGAATTTCGTCCAGAATGAGGACTCCGTTGGCAGGGAGCTCAACCAGCCCGCTCACCGCGCGTCCGCTGAGGCGGTCCGTGCCGCCGTCGAGCACGTCCACGCTGGACGGCGCATCGTTGTGGTTGAGCACCATGAGGAAGCTTTTGTTGGTGCCGTCCGCGGCAGTGGAAGCACGACGCCGGACCTGGACTCCTGCAGGCGCCTTCAGTTCCGGCTCCACACCGGCCGCGCGAAGTTGGTCCTCCAGAAGCTGGTTCAGTAAGTCCTCGTCAACGCGTGCCGACACGTACAGTGCAGTGCCAAGGCCGAACGAGTTGCTGGTGACGGCCGGAGCACCGGCAAGGCGGCCCGAGGAGTAGCTGGCCAGGACCTCCGCAGATTCGGCGTGCAGATGCTCAGTCCAGTAGCTCGCGGAGGAGGTGCCGCCGTCGGGCGTTGAGAGCTTTACGTGCTCGTCCGCGCCGGCGAGCGGGTGCATTTCCTCGCTCCATGCCCCCAGGACCTTCCTCAACGCGCCCGGGTAGCCGCCCAGCCGTATGGTGTTGTCCTGGTCCACGATGCCCGAAAGGTAGGAGACCACCAGCCTTCCACCGTTTGCCACGTAGTTTTCGAAGCTGGCTGCCGCGTCGTCCGTCAGAAGGTACGACGCCGGCATGATCACCAGGCTGTACCCGGAAAGGTCGCTGTTGGCGTTGACGAGATCCAGGGTGATGTTGGCCTCGAACAGGGGGCGGTAGAACCGTTGGACCTCCTGCGCGTAGTTGAGGTCCGACCTCGGAGAGTTGCCGAGTTCCAATGCCCACCAGCAGTCCCAATCAAAAACGATGGCCACTTTGGCTGTGGATCGCGTTCCCGTCAGGTCGCCCAACGCCTTGAGCTCCTGGCCGAGCTCGCACACTTCCCGGAAGATCCGGGTGTTTGGGCCGGCATGGTTCACCATGGCCGAGTGATAGCGCTCGGTTCCGCCCTTGGCCTGCCGCCACTGGAAGAACAAGATGGAATCGGCGCCCTGCGCTATGGCCTGGTAAGAGCCGAGGCGCATCTTGCCCGGAAGCTTGGAGACGTTGACGGACCACTGGCTGACCGCGCCGGTGGCTTGCTCCATCACCATCCACGGCTGGCCGTGACGGAGTGAGCGCATGAGGTCGAAGTTCAGCGCTGCGGCAATGTGGGCGTCGTCTTCGCGAGGATCCGGGTAGATGTCCAGCGCCGCAGCGTCTTCCTCAGCGGCCCAGGCCCAGTAGTCGTTGGTCTTGTAGAAGCGCATGAAGTTGGTGAGGATCGGCAGGTCCGGGCTGTGACGGCGAAGGACATCACGCTCGGCCTTGAAATGTTCCAGCATGCTGTCCGAGGTGAAGCGATGGAAGTCCAAGCGGCGTGACGGGTTGGACCAGGTGCGGGGTTGGGCAGGGACGCCGACCTGGTTCCAGTCAGAGTAGAGCTGGCCCCACACCGTGGTGCTCCAGGCCTGGTTGAGCTCATCCAGGGACGAGTACTTTCGCTGCAGCCATTCCCGAAACGCCTTCTCAGCCCACGGACCATAGGACACAGGTCCGTATTCATTGCCGACGTGCCACATCCGCAGCGCAGGATGGCCGGCGTAGCGCTCCCCCATCTTTTCTGCGAGGGCCAGTGACTTGGCGCGGTACACGGGGTGGGAAACATCGAAGTGCTGCCTGGAACCGAAGCCAAAAATGCTGCCGTCGGGGCGCTCCGGCATGATGTCCGGGTGCTGCTCCACCAGCCAGGCCGGCGGCACAGCGTCCGGGGTTGCCAGGTCCACGCCGATGCCGTGCGAGTGCATCAGGTCCATGACGTCGTCCAGCCAGCCGAAGTCGAAGACGTTGTCACTGGTTTCCAGCCGGCTCCAGGAGAAGACCGCCAAAGTCACCAGGTTTACCCCGGCCTGCTGCATGAGTTTGGCGTCCTCGAACCACACTTCCTGTGGCCATTGCTCGGGGTTGTAATCCCCGCCGTAGGCTATGCCGCCTATTCGTTGGTGCAGTTGCTGGAGCCGCGCCTCGGCAGTCCGCAATTCCTCAGGGTGGATGGTCATCGTTGTCCTTCACTCGGCTTCGTCGCCCCACATCACTGTGCGACGCACATCACAGAGAGAAACTATCGTAAAGTTTACGCAATAACAACAGGTCAGTATCGGAAACTCGCGAGTAACAACGCCCTCTGAAAATAGCCCAACGACGCCTGATTTCCAGAGTTTCGGAACAGCTGTTGCCAGGCGCAGCGGGCGAAATCGAGCAATGAAGCGAGCAAGTTTCCGAGGTTGAATGGAAACTATCGGACCATCTTTGCGGAGACCTGTGCCGTGGCCTGATCTCAACGGGAGCGCGGGAGCTGCGGGATCGCCGGAAAGGAACGGCGGTTTCGCAGCGCACCCACGGTCTCGGCGCCCCGCCCCGGTCCACGCGCGGCGCCCCGCCCCCAGTGGCCCTGGAAACCGTTGACACGTGACCATATGGTCACCTATCCTGACGCCATGGACATCGTGTTCAAGGCCTTGGCAGACCCCACCCGCAGGGAATTGCTGGACGAACTCTTCCGCGAGGATGGCCAGTCCGCCTCCGCCTTGGGAGCCCGGTTCGAGATGACCCGTTTCGGCATCGCAAAGCACCTCAAGCTGCTGGAAGATGCGGGATTGGTGGTCACCCGCCGTCGGGGACGCGAAAAGCTGCACTTCCTGAACCCGGTACCCATCCGCCTCATCCACGATCGTTGGGTGAGTAAATACGCAGAACCATGGGCCGCTGCCCTCAGCGACCTCAAATCCAGATTGGAAAGTCCCATGGAAAAGATCTTCGAGATTTACATCAAGACCACTCCCGAACGGCTCTGGGAAGCCATCACCGACAGCGACATCCGCAGCAAGTACCAGTTCGGAAACACCTTCACATCGGACTGGACGCCCGGAAGCCGCTTCGAGATGCACAACGTCAACGCTGACGCACCACTCGGCGAGGGCGAGAACATCGAAGTCGATCCTCCGCGCCGGCTCGTCCAAACCATGCGTGCACTCTGGGGCGAGGACGTGAAGGCAGAGGGAACCTCGCGGATCACCTGGGAGATTGAACCCGTCGGCGACTCCTGCCACCTGACCGTCACGCACGATCAACTCCGCGAAGGCGCCAACGACCAACTTTACGGAGGCTGGCCCATGATCCTCTCCGGCCTCAAGACGTGGTTGGAAACCGGCGAAAAGCTCACCACACCTGGCTCGCTCATGTACACGTAGGCGGCTTAAACGAGGACGACGACGGCGGGCCGCTGCCGCCGTCGTCGTCGATACCCCAGTCTCCCGCCTGTCAGGCGACGGGCACTGCCTCCTGCTCTTCAGGGAGCCAGGCCCCCTGCAGGGTTCCAAGCAGGTGCGGTGCGAAGTCCTCGCCAATTTCCATCACTACCCGGCAGCGTGCCCCGCGCTGCTCCGGGAAGCCCGCGTACTGTCCCCGGAGATCGCACACCGTCTGGCCGCGACCGGGTCCGTCAGTGGTGTCCACCTGGACACGAACGGTGGGAGCCAGCGTCAGCTCCACTCCCCTGACGGCGATGGCCGCGGCAAGGGGATCGTGCATCGCCGAGCATGCCCGGCCGAAGATGTCGACGTAGAAGCCAAAGTAGTAGCCCAGCATTTCTCCCAGCGCCTGCGAGACCGGGTGCTCGGTGGCCAGCAACTCCTGGCGGTGTTTTTCCTCCAGGACGTTGGTCATGGTGACATCCAGGGGTACCAGGGTGACGTTCCAGTCGGCGGCCAGCACCTCGGCAGCGGCTTCGGGGTCGTTGGCGATGTTGGCCTCGGCTACCGGCGTAATATTCCCGGGGGCCAGTGCTGCGCCGCCCATGATGGTGACCTCAGCAATGAGCTCCGGAAGCTTGGGTTCCAGGCGCAGCGCCTCGGCAATGTTGGTCAGCGGGCCGATGGCCACCAAGCGCAGTTCCCCGGCGTACTGGTGTGCCAACTGCACCAACAGTTCGGCGGCCGTTGCGTCCACCGGTTCGCGGTCAGACTGGACCAGGTCCACTCCGCCGATGCCGTTGTCGCCGTGGACATGTGGGGCACCGCCGTGGAACGTACCCACCTGTGGATCGTGCGCACCGACAGCCACCGGGATGTCCGGGTGGCCGGCCAGGTTCAGCAGGTCCAGGGTGTTCCGGGCGCCGCCTGCTGCACTGACGTTGCCACTGACCGTGCCGATTCCTACCAGTTCCGCCCGCGGGGCGGCCAGGAGGTAGGCGAGGGCGAGGGCGTCGTCGATGCCGGTATCGCAGTCAAGGAAGAAGGGTGCGGACTGGGTCATGATGGTCTCTCGTTTCAGGATGGAGCGGGTCGTGGGGCGGGCGGGGTGAAGTTCTGGTCTGTGGCACGCCCAGCCAGGTGCCGGCGTCGTGCGTTAGATTTTTTCGCCCTTGGGTGCCGCGATGAAGAGGCTGACGATGAAGGCAAGTGCTGTGATGGACACCGAAATCCAGAGGGCTGTGGAGTATCCGGCGGCAGTTCCCTGACCTGCGAAGGGGGCAACAATCACGACGCCGAGGCTCGCGCCGATGCCGAAGGAGGCACCGTTGATGCCCGGCAAGGCGGCCGGTGCTTCCTTGGGAGAGAGCAGCACGGACAAGCCGTTGATGGCCGTGAGGAAGAAGCCGTTGTAGAAGATGCCCAGGGCTGCAATGGCGATGAGGACCGCGATCTGGTGGTGGGCGAACAGTGCTGCGACGATCGCGCAGGCGAGGCTGGTTGCCGTGCCGACGCGGACGGTCTTGATCCAACCGCGGCGGTCGGCGATCCATCCGGCCAGGGGTGCGGCGAACACGCCGATGAGTGCCGCAGGGGTGAGGAACAGCAGGGCGGCGACCGAGGCGGACAGACCGAAGCCGTTCTCCTTGTCCTGGCTGAGCAGCACCACAGTGAAGTTGATGATGGCGAAGATGCCCGCGAGCGTCAGCACGGTGGTGGCAATGACGGGCCAGACCTGGCGTGAACGGAGGTGGTGTACTGCAACCAGCGGAGTTTCGCGCTTCTTTTCGATGAGCCAGAACGCCGCAAAGGAAGCGATGCTGCCGGCCAACAGGCCGAGGGCGGCAGGCGAGGTCCAGCCGGCTGAAGAACCGGTGGAGACAAAGTAGGTGATGAAGACCAGGAACACGGACAGCGAGCCTGCGCCCCACCAGTCCATCCGGCCCGGAGCCGCCGCGGACTTGCCGCCGGGGACCACTTTAATGACGCAGACGACGGCGATCGCGGCCAAAACCAGGACGGCGACAAAAATCGACTGGAAGCCAAGGGTCTCGGCCATGAGTCCGCCGAAGTAGCCATCCACGCCACCAACGCCGCCATTGATGGCCGCGATGATGCCGATGGAAGTGCCGAAGAGCCGCGCCGGCAGGTACTCATTGAGGACGATGTAGGACAGCGCAAAGATGGCACTGGAGACACCCTGCATGAAGCGGCCCGTGACCAGCAGGGGCAGGGTGGGCGCGAAAATACACAGGACCGTTCCGGCGCCCATGATCGCCAGCACCAGCAGGAGGGCATTGCGGCGGCCAATGAAGTCGCTCCATCGCCCGATGACTGGACCAGCAATGGCGCCCGCCAGGAAGAACATCGACTGGACCTGCGCAACGGCCTCGGGCGTTTCGCCGAAGAAGGAGCCGATGTGCGGGAGCGCCGGGGTGATCATGCTGGCGTTGAGCTGGAAGGCCAGCACTGCCAGGACCAGCGTGGTGATCAGCAGCGCGGCGGCTTTTCCGTGGAAGCGGCTTTCTTCCGCGGCTGCTGGTGTCTGCGTTGATGCCGGGGCCTGCGGGTCTGCAGGCTGCTGGCCAGTGGCGGTGGGGATGTTCACATCAAACTCCTTTGTCCGAGGGCGCGGGGCGGCGCCACGAGATGTGAGTTGTTATACAAGCATGTATTACGAGCTTGTGCAACCTGTCACAGTCATCCGGTACAGTGTCGGTAACCCATCTCAAGTGAGGCACCCTTGACCGACAACGCCGTCCAATTCCTGTCACGACCCATCGCTGCCCAGCCAGGTCAGCCATTGCGCGTCGCGGCCTACTCCCGCATCGCTGAGGCCATCCGCACCAAGATCCTGCCGCCTGGTTCGCTGCTCCCCACGGAGACCGAGCTGGGCACCATGATGGACGTCAGCCGCACCGTGATCCGGGAAGCGCTGATGTTGCTCGAAGAAGACGGCCTCACCCGGGCTCGGCGCGGCGTCGGCCGCTTCGTAGCGGATTCGCTTCCCCGTATCGGCATCGAACACATCCGCCCGTTTGACCAACTCCTTGGCGGACCCGACCAGGACATCCAGGTCAAACGGGTCGCGGCGATCAAGCAGCCGGCGTCGGAATTCGTGGCTCCCGGCATCGGCGTGCAGCCTGATGAAGACGTGTGGTTCTGGGAAAGCGTGCTCATCCGCAACGGTGAGCCTGTTGCCCACCTCCAGGAAAACGTGGCCCAAGGGATCCCCGAAGCCCAGGCCCTGGCCGAAGCGGCAGAAGCTCCCACCCTTTCCGCGTCCACGCTGCTCGAAGTCCTCAGCGGACTTCCTGGGGTTTCCCTCGGACCCGGCGAATGTGAAATCAGCCTCAGCACCGCAGGTCCCAGCCGTGCAAAGCTGCTGGGCCTCCGCCCGTCCGACCCCGTACTGGTCCTGACCCAGTACGTGCGCCGGAACGGCAACGCCTTCTACCTCGCCAAATGCCTGGTGGCTGCCAAGGCCGGCCACCTCTCCGTCATCCAGTCCTCCTGAAATTACCCGTAAAGGACCTTCCATGAGCACGTCCCCTCAGTTTGCCGCGCCCTCATCCCTGACCGTGGTGGGCAGCATCAACCTCGACATCACGGCCACCGCCGACAGGCTCCCCTCACCGGGTGAAACCGTCGGCGGCGGCATCCTCCGCCAGCAGCCCGGAGGCAAGGGCGCCAACCAGGCCGTTGCGGCGGCCCGGCTCGCGGGTACTTCCCGCATGGTGGGGGCAGTGGGCCAGGACGACGCGGGACTCAGCCTCATCAGCGCGATGGCGGGTGCCGGCGTCGATGTCCGGGACATTGCCCGCGTGGATGCCGCCACGGGAACGGCGCTGGTGCTGGTGGACAGCGAGGGCGAGAACCAGATTGTGGTCTGCCCCGGCGCCAACGGCTCCGTGGCCTTGAACGGTGTCTCCTTCGGTGACGGCGAGGCCCTGCTCTGCCAGCTCGAAGTGGACCAGGACCTGGTGTTGGAGGCCGCCCGCCGAGCAAACGGATTCTTCGCCCTGAACGCGGCCCCGGCCGCACCGATCCTTCCCGAACTCCTGGAACGCTGCGACCTGGTGATCGTGAACGAGACAGAGTACGAACTGATTCCGGCCCTTCGAAATGCCCCGCTGGTTGCCGTCACTTACGGGGGCGACGGCTCAGCCATCTTTGTCGATGGAGAACGAGTGGCCGAGGGCCCGGCCGTACGTGTCACGGACATTGCCAACACCATTGGAGCCGGGGATGCTTTCTGTGCCGCTTTGGTCCTGGCACTCCAGTCCGGCCTTGAGTACGGTCACGCACTGGCCGTGGCGAACGCCGTCGGCGCGGATGCAGTCCGGGATGCTTCATCCCAGCCGGCGCTGAAGCCTTTGGAGCATTACATCGAAGCGACCCGGGCAGCCCTCCACGCAGGTTCGGCCACCAAATAATCAGTCGCTAGTCGGTGATCCTGAAGTCCTCGAAATCCCTGGTGGCCTCCGAGACTTCGAAGTCCACGTTCTCCACCCGGCCCGGCGCCCGTGTTGAATGCAGCCACGTCACCATGCTGTCAACGTCTGCCGCTGACCCCTCTGCAACCAACTGCACGGATCCGTCATGGTTGTTTCGGACCGTTCCCGTCAGCATGAGTTCTTCAGCTTTCCTGGCAGTCCAATAGCGAAAACCCACACCCTGGACAACGCCGGTGATGCGGGCTGTGAGGCGAACGGTTTCGTCAGTCATGGACCCACCTTAACGAATCCCGCCCTTGTTCGGCCCCTGCCGTTCAACGGCTCATGGGACGAACAAGGGCGGGATCCAGCCAGGAAATACTCAGCCGATCACAATGTCCCGCGTCGCGTGGCTGTACGTGATGGTGACGGGGCCGCCGTCGTGGTTCAACTCGTGGTTGGCGCCATCGCGGGCGCCGAACGCACCATAGTTCTCGTCCCACGACCGGTTGAGCGCGATCTTGTACGTGTAGAAGCCGGCAGGCAGTTCAGCCGTGATGGTCCACACCTGGACCAGCGGGTTGAACTCCATCTGGGCTTCGTCGTACTGCGGCGCCCAATCTTCGGGCGCACCGAGGATCTTGTTGAAGTCACCGGCAATCGCGACGGCCTCGGGCTGCGGCACGGTTTCGACGGCGGTCGCCGCCGCTGCCTTGGCCGGCGCCTTCCGCGTGGACTTCTTCGCGGCAGGCGCTGCCTTGGCTGTCGCAGCCTTGGCTTTCGGCGCAGAAACCTTGGCAGCGGCAACCTTCGGCTCGGCGACCTCAGCAGCCGCCGCCTTGGGCTCGGTGGTCTTTTTTGCAGCGGCCCGCTTGCTGGCAGCTGCCTTCCTGGCCGGAGCCTTTACCGGCGGGGCCGTCGGAACCGGAACGTCGGCTGGTACCGGAGTTCCGGCGTCGAGCGCTGCCGCAAAAGCGGCGACATCAGGGAACGCCACCGTCGCACGCAGGCCGTCCTCCGGAATGGTCCAGCCGGAACGGCCCTTGACCAGCCAGCCGGCCTTGACCAGCTTGGCCGATGCCGAGGTAAGGGTCTTGTGGCCGCGGGGGATGCCGCCACTGAGGAGTTCAGCCTCGTGGTCATTGAAAGGTACGCGGACGATCGCTTCGGCCAGGACCTCGCCGGCGTTGAGGGTTGTCTCGGACCACACGCTTTCAGCGAGGATGTCCAGTACGGCCTTCAGACGAAGGTTGGTGTTCTCGGCGGTGTTCGCGCCCATGCTTCTCCTTCAACGGGTGAATACTTTCTTGCAGTTTGCCAATGAATTGTTAATTCCCGCGACTGCAGAAGGTAAACACCGTGTGTCGTGACCGAGTGTGACATTGCGGACGCCGCAAGTGATCCACGGGTATCGGCTGACTGGGTTTATGGGCCGTTTAAGCGTGGGGTACCGATGCCTTGACCCATTCGGTGACCTCGTCCAGCAGCACCGATTTCCGGGCGTCACTGGCGAACGAAGAACGGATGGAGTTGGCCGCCAACGTGGCCTGCTCCGGTACGGAGAACTCCAGGACTTTGGCCAGCTGCTCAAAGTTGTCGTCCACATAACCACCGAAATAGGCGGGGTCGTCGGAGTTCACGCAAACGTTCAGGCCGATGGCGAGCATTTCGGGCAATGGGTGGTCCTCCAGCTTGTCCACTGCCCGCAGCCGGACGTTGGAGAGGGGGCACACTGTCAGGGGCACCTGCTCAGCCACCAACCGCTGCACAACGTCCGTGTCTTCCATGCAGCGGATGCCGTGATCGATCCGCTCGACATGGAGCACATCCAACGCCTCAGTGATATAGCTGGCCGGGCCTTCCTCGCCCGCGTGGGCGATCCTGCGCAGCCCGGCCTCGCCGGCGCGCTGGTACAGGCGCTCAAATTTCGACGGCGGATTGCCCACCTCTGCGGAGTCCAGGCCGATGCCGGCAATCGGAGCCTTCATGGCCAGGAGCTGGTCCAACACTTCGAGGGCGGAGTCCTCGGACATGTCCCGCAGGAAAGCGGCGATGAGGAGGGTGGAGACACCAAAGTCTTCTTCGGAGGTGGCCAGGGCGTTGGCCACACCATTGACGCAGGTTTCCAATGCCACACCCCGGGAGACGTGGGCTTGGGGGTCCATCATGATTTCCGCGTGGCGCACTCCCCCGGCGGCTGCCCGCTTCAGGTAGGCACGCGTCATGTCAGTAAAGTCCTGCTCGGTTTGCAGGACGGCCATGTTGGCGTAGTAGAGGTCCAGGAAGGACTGAAGATCCGTGAACTCGTACTTCTCTCGGAGTTCCTCGATGTCTTGGTACGGCAGCTCGATGCCGTTTCGTTCGGCCAGGGCAAAGATCAACTCTGGCTGGAGTGTCCCTTCGATGTGCAGGTGCAGTTCGGCAACCGGGGGCGCCGTGGTGACAGTTTTCTCGTCAAAAGTTTCCACCCTGCAACTCTAGGCCCCAACAAAGGCACGTGTCCCGGAGCACTCAACTTGGTTCTCACGCCCGGCACCCTCAAACTGAAAGGATGCAGACTTTCCTCCCCTTCGCCGATTTCCGTGAGAGTGCCAAGGCTCTCGACACCTCAAGGCTCGGCAAGCAGCGCGTCGAAGCACTCCAGGTCCTCCGCGCTTTGGTGATCCCGGAGTACGGTTGGCAGCAGCACCCCGCCGTGCGCATGTGGATGGGCCACGTCCCTGCCCTCACCATGTACGGCCTGGCCATGGCAGACGAATGGATGGACCGCGGGCACCCGGACAACACGCGCGCGAACATCGCCGAATTCGCCCCGCAGGCAGCCCACCCGGACTACGCTTCCCGGATTGTCATGCCGCCGTGGCTCGGACACGAGGACCTGCACCTCAGCCACCGCTCCAAACTGTTGGGCAAGGATCCCAAGCACTATGCGGAGATTTTCCCCGGCATCGAGGAAAAGCTGGAATACGTGTGGCCCGAGCCCAAGCACGAGTTCCACCCGGAGGACCCGGAAGAGGACCGCCTCCTGATCCTGCGCTCCAACGTGGAGGACCTCCGCCCGGAGCAGCTCACCACCGTCAGCATGCCGCCGCACGGCAAGGCCAAGTCCACGCCTGTTGCGGACCCTGACGAGTACCAGTTTGTGTACGCGGAGGAGAAGTCCCGCCGGCAGGTAGGCGGCCCCAAGAAGCGCCCGGTGGCACCGCGCGAGAAGAAGCCTACGCGGAAGCGCCAGGCACAGGAGCGGGCCTTCAACACCTTGCCCGGCAAGACCGAATTGGCCGTTCCGTTCGATGATGGCCAGACGTTCGCCGTTGGCTTGATCCAGGGCCGGCCCATCACGGTGGATGGCCGTTTCGCCCGCAACTTCGAGGTCACCAACGTGATCAAGCGCTCAGACTTCGACTATCCCGCGCTTCTGCAGGATCCCCGGGTCTTCTTCCCGGTCCCGGCACCCGCGCTGTAGCGGCAGCCTGCAACATCGCACGACTCAACAGCGCACGACGACGGCAGCCAGGTTCTGTTTTTACAGAACCCGGCTGCCGCCGTCGTTGGTTGCTGTGTGAGACGGTGGAGACACGCAGCTATGGAGGAGGGCCATGGATTTCCAGCACGTCATCGAAGAAGTCGGCCGGTACATGGACGCAGCCGGGGTGGCGGTCATGGTGATCGGCGCACTGGTTTCCATTCCGATGGCCTTGCGCGGCTACCAGCCAAAGCGCGCCGCCGGCCTCACACCGTTCTCTCCCTACCGTTCCTACCGGCAGCTCCTGGGGCGGTCCATCCTTTTGGGGCTCGAGCTCCTGGTGGCCGCGGACATCATCCGGACCGTCGCCGTCACTCCCACTTTTGAGAGCGTGGGCGTCCTCGCGATCATCGTGCTGATCCGGACCTTCCTCAGCTTCTCGCTTGAGCTGGAAATCACTGGCCGCTGGCCCTGGCAGAAGGAAAAGGACGCATGAGGCAGGAATGGGTCCCGGACATTCTTGGCGAAGGCTTTGAGCAGCAAACGCTCAACCTCGACGGCGGCGCTGTCGCCACCGTGGTGCGGTACCTAGGAGCCGAACCAGAGTGGCCTTGGACTGCGGGCGGAGCTCCCGTCAACAGTGCAATCGACGCAGACGTCCTCTACGTACACGGCTGGTCCGACTACTTCTTCCAACGCCACGTCGCTGAGTTCTGGCACCGGGCCGGAGCACGCTTCCATGCCCTGGACCTGCACAACTACGGCCGCAGCCTGAGCCCGGGCATGGTGCCGGGATTCGTCACCGACCTGGCCGACTACGACGCTGACATCGCAGCAGCACTGTCAGCGATGGGACGCTCAGGTGATCCTGGGCGGGATCGGCCGCTCATTCTTTTGGGGCACTCCACTGGTGGGCTCACCCTCAGCCTGTGGGCTGCCCGTCATCCTGGAATGGCGTCGGCGTTGATCCTCAACAGTCCCTGGCTGGAATTCCAGGCGACTGAGCTCGGCCGGCGGGCGATCGCACCCTTGGTAGGCCTCCACGCCCGGCTCCACCCCTTGGCACCACTGCCGCCAGTAGATCCGGGCATCTATACCCGGGCCGTGTCAGCCACCCTCGACGGCGAGTGGGACTACAACCTCGAGTGGCGGCCTGACCGGGGCTTCCCTGTCACGCCCGCATTCCTTGACGCCGTATTCCGCGGCCAAGCCACCGTCGCAGCGGGACTGGGTATCGACGTTCCCGTGCTCGTGCTGCTCTCGGACAAGAGCTATCTGCAGCCAAAGTGGTCCGCTGATGCACTCACCGCCGACGTCGCCTTGAACGTTGACGCCGTGGCCCACCGCTCGCTGTCCTTGGCGGACACCGTCACGGTGAGCCGGCTGCCGAATGCCTTCCACGACATTTTCCTGTCGCCCGAACCTGTCAGGCGACAGGCATTCGAACGCATCGGACGTTGGCTGCCTATGGCCCTCCAGCCTTCGGACGCAGAAGTGTGGGACGCCAGGACCGCAGGCCTGTAGGGCCCGCGGTACCTCCCGGCTCCTGATACTTCCTGCTACTTCCCGGTTCCGGCTACTTCCCGAGTCCGGCCCGGCGCAGTGCTTCAGCCATGGCCGTGTTCGCGGCCTCCGGAGCCTGCCGGGGCTTGCTTTGCCGTGCGCCGCCATGACGACGATCACCCTGCCCGCCCGAAGCACGCCCGCCGGAGCCGCGTCCGGCAGCGGCGCCGGGTTCGTCGTCGAGCCTCAACGTCAGGGAGATGCGCTTCCGCTCGGGGTCGGCTTCAAGGACCTTCACCCGGACCACCTGGCCGGACTTCACTACTTCGCGGGGATCCGAGACGAACTTGTTGGACAGCGCCGAAACGTGGACCAAGCCGTCCTGGTGCACTCCGACGTCGACGAAAGCGCCGAAGGCAGCCACGTTGGTGACTGTTCCTTCCAGGATCATGCCGGGCTTGAGGTCGGAGATCTTCTCGATCCCTTCGGAGAACGACGCCGCCTGGAACGCAGGACGCGGATCGCGGCCCGGCTTCTCCAGTTCGGACATGATGTCCTTGACCGTAGGCAGACCGAAGGTGCCGTCCACGAAGGCCTGCGGATCCAGCGCCGCGGCGGGCCCACCGCCTGCTGCGACCAGAATCTTGCGGGCAACGGAGTAGGCCTCTGGATGGACACTGGAGGCATCCAGCGGCTCCGCTCCCCCGGTGATCCGGAGGAAGCCCGCGCACTGTTCAAAGGCCTTGGCGCCCAGACGCGGCACCTTCTTCAAGTCGCTGCGCTTGGCGAACGGGCCATTCTCGTTCCGGTAAGCCACGATGTTCTCGCTCAGCAACGGGCCAACGCCGGCAACCCGGCTCAGCAGCGCTGGCGATGCTGTGTTCACATCCACCCCCACGGCGTTAACGCAGTCTTCCACCACGGCATCCAGGGACCGGTCGAGCTTCGCGGCGGTGACGTCGTGCTGGTACTGCCCAACGCCGATGGACTTCGGCTCGATCTTGACCAGTTCCGCCAGGGGATCCTGAAGGCGGCGGGCAATGGACACGGCACCGCGAAGCGATACGTCCATGCCCGGAAGTTCGGAAGCGGCCAAGGCAGACGCCGAATACACGGAGGCTCCGGCTTCGGACACCACCAGCTTCTGGATCCCCTTGGAGCCGGAAGCTTCGAGGGACTTGATGAGCTCCGTGGCCAGTTTGTCCGTCTCGCGGGAGGCGGTTCCGTTGCCGATCGCGACGAGTTCCACGTTGTGCTGCCTGGCGAGCCGACCGAGAGTGGCCAACGCTTCGTTCCACTTGTTCGCTGGGGCATGCGGGTAGATGGTGTCTGTGGTGACTACCTTGCCCGTACCGTCCACCACGGCCACTTTCACACCGGTCCGGAGCCCCGGGTCCAAGCCAAGCGTGGCCCTGTTCCCGGCAGGAGCGGCCAGCAGGACGTCGCGCAGGTTGGCGGCGAAAACGCGAACAGCTTCATCTTCGGCGTCGGCAAACATGCGTCCGCGAAGATCAGTGGTCAGCCGGTCCAGGATGCGTCCCCGCCAGGCGAGCTGAGCGGTTTGCATCAGCCAGGTATCGGCGGGCCGCCCCTGGTTGGCGACTCCGAGGCACTTGGCCACAGCGTTCTCGTACTTTCCGCGGGCGGCGGCCAGGGCGTCGTCGTCGGCTGGGTCTGCCTCAGCGAGATCCAACTCCAGGACGCCGTCCTTTTCACCGCGCAGCAGGGCCAGCACGCGGTGCGAGGGCATGCCGGAGGGCACCTGCGTGAACTCGAAGTAGTCCTTGAACTTCTGGCCCTCGGCCTCCATGCCCTTTTTCACGCGGGACACCATGCGTCCCTGCTTCCAGAGGCGTTCTCGCAGATCTTCGGCGAGATCGGCATCCTGCCCGACGCGCTCCACCAGGATGGCGCGGGCTCCTGCGAGCGCCACGGTGGCGTCGTCGATGGAGTGCTCGGCATTCAGGTACTTGGCGGCCTCGGTAGCGGGGTCAAGCTGGGGATTGGCGAGCAGGACATCGGCCAGCGGCTCCAACCCGGCTTCGCGGGCTATCTGGGCCTTGGTGCGGCGCTTGGATTTGAAGGGGAGGTAGATGTCCTCCAGGCGCGCCTTGGTATCGGCACCGACGACGGCGGCTTCCAGCTCCGGGGTCAGCTTGCCTTGGGCTGCAATCGCCTCGAGGACTGACTTGCGCCGTTCTTCCAGCTCGCGCAGGTATCTGAGCCGTTCTTCGAGGTCGCGGAGCTGGGTGTCATCGAGCGTCCCGGTGACTTCCTTGCGGTATCGGGCGATGAAGGGGACGGTGGATCCGGCGTCGAGCAGTTCCACCGCGGCCTTGACCTGCCAGGCCTTGACGCCGAGTTCAGCGGCGATCTGGGCGTGGATGGCGGTATCAGCTGACTGGTGTTGGAGATTTAAAGTCACCATGACAGTTTGCCTCACGTGGCCGACAGTTTCCGAAGACGGGTAGCAGGAAGGCCTATCCCGGGGACGCTGATAGTGCTGTAGTTGGACCATGCAGGAACTGCTGATCATCCTTCAGGACGGATTTGATGCCGATGACGTGACCGTCACCGTCAACGGCAAGGAAGCCGTGTCCGAGCACGGCATTTCCACCAAGATGCTGTTGGGGATGGCCGACGAAGTCACGGTGGAACTTCCCGCCAAGGGTGCCACCGTGGGGGTGGAAGTCAGCAGCAGACAACTCAGCGCAACCAGGAAGCTCGTGGGGAAACCCAAGAGCCTGATCGTCTCCATCGAAGAGGGCGAACTCGTGATGCGTGAAGGAACGGGCCGCGAGGCCTTCCTCTGAGGGAAGGCCTCGCGGCGGCTGGAGTGGATACTGGGAACCGCTGTGACTGGCTCAGCGGGACATGTGCTCCTTGGCCGAGATGTGCTCCACCATCTCGCCGAGGCGCTGTTCCGCGTAGTGGTTGCGGGCGATATCGCCTTGGCTGATGATGCCCACCAACTTGTGGTCGCTGATAACGGGCAGGCGGCGGACTTGGCGTTCCTCCATCATGGTGACGGCCTCGTCCACGTTGGCATCGGCGTCCACCCAGTAGGGCTTTCCGGTGGCGAGCTCGCGGGCAAGGACTTCGCGGGCATCCTTACCTTCGGCCAAACACTTGACCACGATGTCGCGGTCGGTGATGAAGCCGGTGAGCTTGCCGTCGCTGCCGCAGATGGGAAGTGAACCGCAGTCCAGATCCCTCATCAGCATGGCGGCTTCCTGGAGAGTTTTATCCTCGGCGATGCACTGCGCATTCGTGGTCATGAATTCACGTACGGCACTCATGGGTCCTCCTTCATCGATTGGGGTGATCGACGCGGGGCCTTCGGCATGGTTCCTTCGGCTCCGAGCGCCGATGATGCCAGCCTACGCCCGGCGGGTACCGCTGACCAGATCATGGGGACCCTCTGGAGGCCAAAAAATGGCCGCGTTTCTCTAGATATAGTCCATTCGCTGGAGTATCCTCAGTGTGGGTTACACACGGCTTCCGGGCATCGGCCATTTCGTCTCATCTGAGCCTCATCACGCGCACCCCGCCCCGCCCTGGACCGTCATGCCGCCTCTGCGCCAAGCGCGCGGGCGATCGCATATTTGACTGCTTCAGCGTGAGAAAGATCCCCCATGGACACCCCCAACGTCCCCAGCACCTACTACACCCCTGCCCCCGCCTCCGATCTTTGGAGTTGCCGCCAACCCAGCACGGTCAGCGGACGCTATGAAGGCTTTCAAGGCAACCCCGGCCCCATCGGGAGCGCCCTGGACCTCCGGCTGGACATTGACGCCCGCAACGGGGTCGAGTCCCCGGTCATGAACAAGGTCAGCGGCGATCTGTACAGCACCCGCTTCGTGAAGGTCGCCGGCGTCAACCAGTTGGTGAAGACGTATGTGGAGTCCTGGATTGTGGACACGCCTCTTGTGACATTCACAGATACCGACGTGCATATCGTCGGGACCGTCCGCTATTGGAAAGGAACCCACCCTGCCACCACGGTGGACATAGTGGTCTCGTGGTCCTCCGGTGCTGTGACCGGGGCTGTTGCCACGTTGACGTCCGGCGGGATCCTCGGCCAGCCCTATGCGTGCTCTTACCGTTCGGAAGCCTTCCGCGACATGAACCTGGAGTTGGACTACTGCTCGTCCGTGGACATCGAGCCCAAGGTCCCCGTCTACAACAGCCATGCCCACACCAACCGTCCCCCTGACCTGCCCCACCGGACCATCACCATCGAGTCCTCATACAGGGATGCCGGGATCGCGGTCACTATCGATCCGGTGCACACAGTCATCGACGACACCGCGCCAGGCTTCGCTTCCTGGAATGTCGGCGAACTCCACGACGCCATGGAAACCTCGTTCGGCAAGTACAACTCGGGGTGGCCCGCGTGGAACATGTGGGGCATCCAGGCCGGCATCTTTGACAGCGCGGGGGTGGGTGGCATTATGTTCGACGCCGCTGCGGGCTTTGGCGGCGCAGGTCGCGGACCGGACCGCCAAGGTTTTGCGGTCTTCCGGAACCACTCCTGGTTCACCAACCTCGTCTCCAATCCGGTCACCCAGGATCAGGCGTGGGCCATGCGGCACTTCCTCTACACCTGGGTCCACGAAGCCGGGCACGCGTTCAACTTCCTGCATGCCTGGGACAAGGCCCGCCCGGACTCGCTGTCCTGGATGAACTACGACTGGAAATACGATCAGCGCAACGGCACTGACTCCTTCTGGGGCAACTTCCGCTTCCGCTTCGACGACGACGAACTGCTCCACATGCGCCACGGAGACCGCGCCTCCGTGATCATGGGCGGCGATCCATGGGCCTCCGGAGGGCACTTGGAATCCCCTGCCGGCGCCATGACGGTTTCCGGTCCGGGCAGCGACGTGGAACTGACGCTCTCCGCAAAGGACCATTTCGACTACATGGAACCTGTGTCCATCGAGTTCCGGTTGCGGAATACCACTGACGTGCCGGTTATGGTGGACGGCCGGCTGGACCCCCGCTATGGCAACACCACCGTGTACGTCCAGAAGCCCAACGGAACCGTGATCCTGCATGAATCAGTGGTCTGCTTCTACGGCCTCCCGGAAATGGTCACGCTGGCACCGGCTCCGGTGGGCGACGATGACGGCAGCGATCGCTTCAGCCAGCTGGTCCACCTCGCATACGGAGTGGAGGGCTTCGCTTTCGACGAGCCGGGGCAGTATCTGGTTCGCGCCATCTATTCCACGGACGGCATCGTACAGGCGTCCAACACGTTGCCGTTGCGCGTTGGTTTCCCCGTCACCAGGGAAGAGGACCGCTTCGCTCCCGAGTTCTTTACCCGGGAAGTTGGCCTGACCTTGGCGTTTGAAGGGTCCATGTCACCCTATTTGGAGAGAGGGTTGAATGCCCTGACCGAGGCCGCCGAACGCTTTGGCGGTGAGCCTTTGGGCGTCAAGGCGGCCACCGCCGTCGCGCAGTCTGTGGGCGATGATTTCTATCGCCGCAAGGACGAAAAGATGGTCAAGCACCATAGCGCTGATCCCCAGCGGGCGCTGGCGCTGACCGACGCCGGCCTCGCCGGCTATCAACAGTCTGCCGGTGCGGCGAGCAACCTTGCCTACCGCGGCCTGGTGGAACTGCGCACGGAACTCCATGCGAAGGCGGACAACAGCGCCGCCGCAAGGTCGGAGGTGGAAACCCTCGCAAAGGACCTGGGCGCCCGGGGCGCCAACTCCACCGTGGTGGCCCAGATCAAGGAACTGATTTCCCCCACTCCGACGACCCGGTCCCGCCGGGCGGCGCCGAGGAAGCCCGCCAAAAAGTCGTCGGATGGCTAGCTGGTATATGGACCCTTTGTAGCCGGCGACGGTTATTCCGCGATGTCCTCTGCCCACAGTTCAGGGTGCTCGTCCTGGAACGAGCGCATCATGTCCACGCAACGGGGATCGTCCAGGACCACCACCTCGACTCCACGTGAACGCAGGAGGTCGAATTCGCCGGGGAAGGTCTCGGCTTCGCCCACGACAACCCGCGGGATCTTGAACTGGATGATGGTTCCCGTGCACATCGCGCAGGGCGCCAGGGTGGTGTAGAGCGTGGTGTCGCGATAAGTCTTTTGGCGTCCGGCCGCCCGGAGCGCGGACATCTCGCCGTGCGCAATCGGGTCGCCGTGCTGGACACGTTCGTTATGGCCACTGGCGACCACCACGCCGTTGCGGGCCAACGCGGCACCGATGGGAATGCCGCCCTCGCTAAGGCTCTTTTGTGCGGCCTGGAAGGCGGCTTCGAAGGCTGGGTCCACGGTGGGGGCTGAATCGGTCATGGGTGCAGTCTAAAGTGGCCGATGCTGTTTTGCCGGAAGTCATTTTGTCGGTGCCCGCTGATAGCTTGGCTACAAGGATTTCAACCGGCATGGAAGGAAGGTGGGTCGCTGTGTTCTTTCTCGATCCGGAGACGGCGGGCGCCCCGCAGGACTTAGTCTTCTCTGCCAGCGACCTCGTCATTGCAGCAACCTGCGAGTACCAACTTCTCCGCAAACTCGACGAAAAACTCGGCCGTTCGCCCAAGCCGGACTTCGCGGCAGACGCCATGTTGGAACGTACCGCCGCCCTTGGCGATGTTCACGAGCATCGGGTACTGGATGGGTTCGTAGACAAGTTCGGGCACTGGGATGCGGCCACCGGAAGGGGCGTTTACGACGTCGTCCCCGCCACGGTGATGGACCGCGCCACTCTTTCGGCAAAGCACGCGGAATCCATCGAAGCCCTGCGCTCCGGAGCGGATGTGGTGTTTCAAGCCGCTTTCTTCGACGGTGAGTTCCATGGGCGTTCCGATTTCCTGGTGAAGCAGCCCGGCGGGCTTTTTGCGGTGTTCGATACCAAGCTGGCACGTCATGCCAAGGTCACAGCCCTCCTGCAGCTCGCGGCCTATGGAGACCAGCTGCTTAAAGCAGGAATCACTCCGGATCCCACCGTCACCCTGGTGCTGGGCAACCGGGTCCACAGCGACCATCCCCTCTCGCAGATCCTCCCTGTGTTCAAGGAACGGCGTCAACGCTTCCTTGGCATGACTTCTGCGCATGCCTCGGAGCCGGGTCCGGTGGAATGGGGCGACTCCCGCTACTCAGCCTGCGGCCGCTGCGACTATTGCGCCGAACAGGTCCAACTGCACCGCGATCTCCTCATGGTCGCGGGCATGCGCATCAGCCGCCGTAAGAAGCTGCTCGAGTCCGGCATCACCACCATCGACCAACTCGCCACCATGCCGGCAACCGGAGACTCCACGCAACTGAGGCTCCGCGAGCAAGCCCAACTGCAAACTGGTACCGGCAGCCCTGACGGCACCGTCACGTACTCGGACAAGTCCGGAGAAACCAAGGCCATCAGTTACAACGTCCTCCCGGACAACACCCTCGGCAGGCTTCCCGCGCCGGACCCGGGCGACATCTTCTTCGACTTCGAAGGTGATCCCCTCTGGCAGGACCCCGCCACGGGCAAGTGGGGACTGGAGTACCTCTTCGGCGTCATCGAAAACCCCGTGGCTCCCGGGACGGAGCCTGTGTTCCGCCCTTTCTGGGCGCATTCACGCGCTGAGGAAGGCCAGGCATTCGTCGACTTCCTGGACTACGTAGCCCAGCGCCGTGCCAAGTATCCCGGTATGCACATTTACCACTACGCCTCTTACGAGAAAACGGCGCTGCGGAACCTGTCCCTGACGCATGTGGTGGGCGAAACGGCCGTCGACGACCTCCTGCGCCAAGGAGTCCTGGTGGACCTCTTTGACACCGTCCGGCACAGCATCCGGGTCTCCGAGAACTCCTACAGCATCAAGAAACTTGAGCCACTGTACATGGGCCAGCGCCTGCGCTCCGGGGACGTCACCGACGCCGGAGCTTCCGTGGTGGCCTACGCGGACTATTGCACGGCCCGCGACAATGGGGATCGCGGGCAAGCTGCCGCCATTCTCGATGGGATCAGGGACTACAACGAGTACGACTGCTTGTCGACGCTGGAGCTGCGCAACTGGCTGCTTGCCCGTGCTGCGGAGCGATCCATCGTTCCCGGCAGCCCTGTGCAGGAGCAACCACAGCCAGACACCGAGCCGGAGAAGTACGAGGCACCGCCCGAAGAGACGGCGCTGTTCGACTATGTGGCCGGCCTGCCCGTGGAGCAACAGACAACGCCGGATTCCCGGGCCATCGGCATCGTCGCAGCCGGCGTCGGGTACCACCGCCGCGAGGACAAACAGCACTGGTGGGAACACTTCGACCGTCTGGAAAAGCCGACCTCGCAGTGGGACGAATCCCGCGACCAGTTCTTGGTTGACCACTCGGAGTTGCTGCAGGACTGGGCCAAACCAACACCTCGCAGCAACCCTGCCCGGATCGTCAAACTCCTGGGCCGGTCCGGTGACGGCGCGGGATTGGATCCAGGCAGGAAGTACTTCAGAATGTATGCGTCTCCGTTGCCGGATGCTCTTGCTGCCAAGGAATCCTCAGTGCTGGGCCGTGCGGGTTGGGGCGGGACGGAGGTTATCGAGGTCGGTGAAGAGGGCGACCTCGAGTCCGTCACCATCGTCGAGAAGCTTCGAAAAGACTCCACGGAGTTCGTCCAGACCCCTATGGCGCTGACCCCTGACAGCCCGATTCAGACAACCGGGCAACGGGCTGCGTTGGCCGCATTGGCCACCAAGCTCCGCGCGGCGTTGCCTTCCTGGCCCAAGGATCCTGCCTTGGACCTGGTGCGCCGACTGCCGCCAAGGCTGCGCACCCTCGCCAACCTTCCAGCAGTCCCCTCCGGCCCCGATGGCTACATTAATGCCATCACAGCGGCGGTCAAGGACCTGGACCATTCCTACCTGGCCGTCCAGGGTCCTCCCGGCAGCGGGAAGACATATGTTGGCGCCCACGTGCTGGCCAGGCTGGTGGCCGACGGGTGGAAAGTCGGCGTCGTTGCGCAATCCCACGCCGTAGTGGAAAACATGCTCTGCGCTGCCGTGGAGAAGGCGGGTATTGATCCCCGTCTGGTGGCCAAGGACGTCAAGCACAACGATCCTGTGCCGTGGACCAACTGTGCCAAAGGCGACGTGGAAGAGCTCTTGTCCCAGCCGGGTGGCGCCTTGATCGGCGGCACCGCGTGGACCATGGTGGGCAAGGAAGTCCCTGCCGGATCGCTCGATCTCCTGGTCATCGATGAAGCGGGACAGTTCTCGCTGGCCAACACCATGGCTGTCAGCCGGGCCGCCACGCGGCTCCTGCTCCTCGGTGACCCGCAGCAGCTTCCTCAGGTCACTCAAGGCAAGCATCCGGAACCCGTTGATGAATCGGCCCTGGGTTGGTTGTCGGATGGCTACAACACTTTGCCGCCCCATCTGGGCTACTTCCTGGCGTTGTCATGGCGTATGCATCCGGAATTGTGCAGCGCAGTGTCAGAGCTGTCCTACGACAACCGGCTCGAGGCTGCACCTGCCGCCACCCTGCGTGAACTGGAGGGGGCGAGCCCCGGAATTTCCTGTGTCTACGTTACGCACAACGCCAACTCCACTGCCTCGCAGGAAGAAGCTGTTGAGGTTGTCCGGCAAGTCCAAGCCCACCTCGGCCTGAAATGGCTGGACCCTTCGGACTCCCCGGAACGCCGCTCCCTCGAGGAAACCGACATCCTCGTGGTAGCGGCGTACAACGCCCAGGTACAACTCATCAAACATGAGCTCCGGTCTGCCGGCCTCAGGACAGTGCGGGTAGGTACCGTGGACAAATTCCAAGGCCAGGAAGCCCCGGTGGTCATCGTCTCCATGGCCGCATCAGCCGCCGGCGAAGTTCCCCGCGGCATGGAGTTCCTGCTGTCCCGCAACCGGATCAACGTGGCGGTGTCGCGCGGTCAGTGGCGTGCCGTCGTCGTGCGTTCGCCTGAACTGACCAACTACCTGCCGACCCATCCGGAAGGCCTCGAAAACCTCGGCGGTTTCGTGGCCCTCTGCCAGCGAGCGGCCCTCTAAGACCGGCTGGCGATATCCAGAGCTTCGTCCAGGACCCGGCCGAAGTTGCTGGCGTCGTGCGCGAAGCGGCCAAGGAAAAGCCCGGAAACCCCGTCCAGTTGCGGCAACAGGCCGGGTTTCGCCGACCCGCCATAAATGATGGGAAGCCCGGCCAGCGCGTGCCGGGCAAGCACCGAACGCAAGGTACCGACGACCCGCGAAACATATGCCGCTGAGGCAGGCTCAGGAGCGCCGATCGCCCAGACGGGCTCGTAGGCGACCACAAGCTTCGAGGCAAGGGACCAGTCGCCGGACACTGCGGCTTTGATCTGCCCGAGTACCGTGTCCGCGGCTGCCTCCGGTTCCAGCATCTCGGACTCTCCCACACACAGCAGCGGAGTCAGCCCGGCATCGACGGCTGCACTGACCTTGAGAGCGATCATCGCCTCATCTTCGGCAAAGTAGCGCCGCCGCTCAGCGTGACCGATTTCCACCAATCCCACTCCAAGCTCAGCGAGCATGGACGGTGACACCTCACCTGTCCACGGCCCATCGGCCCAGCCACAGTTCTGAGCGCCCAAGACCAGTGACGTGCCGTGAAGCATATGCGCCGCTGCGGGCAACACTGGATGCGACGGGATCACGAACGGGACCACCCGCCCGGCCGCGAGGGCCGGGCGGGCGTCTGCTTCTGCCACCAATTGCTCCAGCCACGCCAAGCTCTGCCCGTAGCCCATGTACATCTTGGTGCTGACGCCAATGAATACCGTGTCCAGCGCGGCGTCCTTCGCAGAGTCCGCAGCAGAAGGGAAAGCAGGCAGGTTCACGACCTATTTCTCCAGCAGTTCGTCGGCCTTGTTGCTGAAACGCTTCGTACCGAACATCAGCAGCGCGGCCAGGAACGGCAGGACACCCAAGGCGTAGACACCCATGGTTCCGGTGTCCGAGGCCGTGACCTGGTTGACCGTAGTCCGCAGGATCGGCGCCACGAAACCACCCAGGTTTCCGAGGGAGTTGATCAGGCCGATACCGGCGGCCGCGGCAGTTCCGGTGAGGAACGCCGTCGGATAGGACCAGCAAATGGGGCCGGTGGACAGGAAGCTGCACACCGCGAGGGTGATGAAGATGATGCCCAGGGCCGGCATTTGGTTGGCACCGGCCCACGCGGAACCAAAGATGCACAGGCCCGTGGAGATGAACAATGCTGTACCCCAGCGACGGCGGCGCGCCACGGTGTTGGCTGCCTTGCCGATGAAGTAGCAGGCGAAGATGCCGAAGAACCACGGGATGGCCGCGAGGAGTCCGACGGCGATGCCCACCTTTTGCCCGGTCAGCTGCGCCACCTGCTGTGGCAGGTAGAACGTCACGCCATACACGGCCACCTGCAGGCAGAAGTAGATGACCGTGAAGTACCAGACCCGGCCGTTACGCATGGAGGCAAGGACGCCACGAGGGCCGGATTCCTCCTTCACGGTATCTTCGAGCGCCATGACATCGGACAAAGCCCGTTTCTCTTCCTTGGTCAGGAACTTGGCATCCTGGGGACTGTTGATGAGGAAGAAGTAGGCGGCAATACCGGCCAGGACGGCGAGCATGCCCTCAACGAAGAACATCACCTGCCAGCCTGCGACGCCCGGAACCTGGTCGCCGATGTTGATGAGCCAGCCGGACAGGGGTGCACCCATCATCTGGGAGAACGGCTGGGCCAGGTAGAAGATGGCGAACATCTTCACACGAACCTTGTTGGGGAACCAAGCCGCCAGGAACATGATGACGCCGGGGAACAGACCGGCTTCGGTGACGCCCAGCAGGAACCGGAGGATGATGAAGGACGTTTCACCCTGGACGAACGCGAAACACGCAGAGACGATGCCCCACGTGATGGCGATGCGGGCCAGCCACACCTTGGCACCAAATTTGGTGAGCAGCAGGTTGCTGGGAATCTCGAACAGGGCGTAGCCGATGAAGAAAATGCCGGCACCCAGGGCGTAAGCCCCGGCGGTGATGCCCCTGTCCACTTCCAGCGCAGCTTCGGCGAAGCCAACATTGGTGCGGTCCAGGAAGGCCACCACGTAGAGGATGACGAGCATCGGCATGAGTCGCCGCGAAGCTTTGGAGATCGCCGATTTGAGGACCGGCGTGTCCAGCAACTCCTTGGTGGAATTGGTGGCAACAGACATTGAAACTCCTCTTTGAGTGACAGGAAATGACCAGCGCAGCGCGGTCAGCCGCGCACAGGCGCGGTCAGCGCGGGAAGAATATGAGCACCAGGCCCACGGCGCAGGCAAGGACGCCCACGGCAAGGTAGATCTTGCGTTCTCGAGTCCAGGTCCGCATGACGGCCTAGTGCATGTACAGTCCGCCATCCACATTCAGCGTCTGGCCGGAGATGTATCCGGAGTCCTCGCTGATGAGGAAAGCGATAGCGGCTGCGATGTCACGGGTGGAGCCCACGCGGTTCACCACAAGGTCCTTGGTGAGTTCATCCTTGCGTTCCTGGCTCAGCGTGCCACCCATGATGTCGGTGTCGATGGGGCCCGGAGAAATGGCGTTGACGGTGATGTCGTATTCGCCGAGCTCCCTGGCCGTTGCGCGGGTCAGGCCAATGACGCCGGCCTTGGCCACGGAGTACGGGGTCTTGGAGAAGGTGCCGCCGCCGCGTTGAGCGGACACGGAGGAAATGTTCACGATGCGGCCGATGCGGTTCTTGACCATGGACTCGGCCACACGGCGGGTGGCGTAGTGGACGCCGTTGAGGTTGATGTTCAGGACCCGGTCCCACTCAGCAGGTTCGAGTTCCAGGTAGCCAACAGGCGAGCTGACTCCGGCAACGTTGGCCAGCGCGACAATCTGCGGCAGTTCCTTTTCAAGCTCGTCAATGGCGGCGCGGACCTCGGCTTCGCTGGCCACGTTGGCACCAACGCCATGGGCCTGGACGCCATATTCGGCGGCGATCTCTTTGGCTGCGATCTTGCATGCGGCGTCATCAAGGTCGATGATGCCGATGTTCCACCCTTGGGCAGCCAGGTAATTCACGGTGGCACGGCCGATGCCGCGCTCGGAAACGGCGCCGGTGACAATTGCTGTGCGTTCTGCGGGGAAAGTCATAGGTCTTCTCCTGAAAGGTCTTAGTTGATGGGGGCGGGGCCGAGCTCTTCAATGAGCTTCTGCATGGCCACGTAGGCCTTGTTGCGGTAGGCGATGAGTTCCGGAGTGCGTTCGGCGGGAACATTGAGGAAGCCTGCACCGGTCTTGGTGCCCAACTTGCCTGCGTCCACCAGGTCCGAAAGGATCTTCGGCGTCGCGAAGCGTTCCGGGAAGCCGGTCTGCAGCGACTTGTAGCAGAAGTTGTACACATCCAAACCGGCCATATCCGCGATGGCGAACGGGCCGAAGAAGGGCAAGCGGAAGCCGAACGTCGTACGCACCAGCGTGTCGACGTCGTCCGCTGTAGCGACTCCCTGCTCCACCAACTGCGCGGCTTCGTGGAACAGCGCGTACTGCAGACGGTTCAGTACGAAGCCGGTGACGTCCTTGACGACGGCGGTCTGCTTACCGGCCGCGTGGACCAGCTCGCGGGACGCGGCAACCGTTGCGGCATCCGTGCCGGCGTGCGGGATGATCTCGACGCCGGGAATGAACGGTGACGGGTTGGAGAAGTGCACACCCAGGAACCGCTCCGGGTTGGTGACGGCTTCTGCCAGTGCGCCAATGGAAATCGTGGAGGTGTTGGAACCGATCAGGGCGTCCGGGCGGGCAGCGGCACTGATGCGGGCGAGGGTTTGGTGCTTGATGTCCAGGACCTCAGGAACGCACTCCTCAATGAAATCTGCGTCCGCAACGGCCTCTTCGATGTCCTTGGCTGCCCACAGATTCTGCTTGAGGATCTCCGTGGACCCTGCCGGAAAGAGCCCGTCGGCGATGAACTGCTCCGACTCCTCCAGCAGGCGGTCGTAGTTCTTCTGCGCGACCTCGGCAGAGACATCGGCCAGGGCAACACGTGCCCCGCCAAGAGCCAGCACCTGGGCGATGCCGCCACCCATGTAGCCGGAGCCGACGACGGCGATCTTCCGGGCTGCGTTGTCGGCTGTAGCTTCGGTTGTCTCGGGAGTGGTCATGATCAGACTGCCTTCGTGTAGTCGGGCTCGTACGAGCAGATGGCGTCCACCTTGGCGGCGGAGGAGGAGGTGTGGTCGAAGCGGTGGCCCAGCCACTCCCCTACGAGCTTTTTGGCCAGTTCCAGGCCAATCACCCGCTGGCCGAGCGTGAGGACCTGTGCGTTGTTGCTCAGGACGGACCTTTCCACGGAGTAGCTGTCGTGGGCAGTGACGGCGCGGATTCCGGGGACCTTGTTGGCCGCGATGGCTACACCGAGGCCCGTTCCGCAGATCAACAGTGCACGGTCGGCTTCGCCTTCGGCCACTTTGCGGGCGGCGTCAACGGCGACGTGCGGGTACGCGGTGGAGTCGTTGAAACCAACGCCGACGTCCGTCACTGTTGCCACGCGGGGATCCGCTTCCAGCAACGCCATGAGTGCCTGCTTGTATTCGACTCCGGCTTCGTCATTGCCAACGACGATGCGCCAGCCTTCGGTGTTGCTCATGCTTGGGCTCCGTTCCCGGCCGACCGCTGCCCCGTGGGGGCAGCCGAGGCCAGTTGTGAATCGATGAATTGCGAGATCCTGGCGGCGATCAGCCCGAAGGAGACCGCCCCTGGATCGGGATGGCCAAGGCTCTTTTCCGCGAGCGGGCGTGCCCTGCCCTTGAGCGGGCGCAAATCCGCGGTTGTGGCGGCAGCGGACTCAGCAGCCGCAGCGGCAACTGCCAGCGCCCGGTCAACGGGAGCCCCGCCGTCGAGCTCTGTCAGGAAGGCGTCCCGGAAGGGCAGGAGCGCGTCCACCATGGTCTTGTCCCCAGGCTCTGCCTTGCCGAGCTCGGTGATGGCGCGGACGAACGCCTGTACAGCGGCCCCTGCGTCCTCCGATGTGTACGTTTCGCGGTTCCCGAGCGACAACCCGGCGGCGATGACCGCTGAGCCCCACAGGGCTCCCGAGGTTCCGCCGGCGCGCTCACTCCAGGCCTCGCCGGCTGCGGTCAGGACCCGCGCCGCGGATCCACCGCTCACAGCTTCCCCAGCCGCAGCTGCAGCGTCGACGCCGCGGCGCATGCCAATGCCATGGTCGCCATCGCCGGCGATCGCGTCCAGCTTGCCGAGTTCCTCTTCATGCTCGACGACGACGTCCCTCACCTGGGCGAGGACGGCCACGGCCAACTGCCCAAGGTCAGCCGCAGCGGCGGTGGGCTGTTCGACGTCGGCGGTTTCGGCGTCGTCGGCTGCGATGCCAGCACGGGGCGCGCGGGGCGCCATACTGCCCTTGCGGAACGCCGGAGTGTTCGCGGGTGCGGCCCAGAACTGCTCAAGCTCTTCGTCCAGCCACAGCAGCGTCAGCGACAGTCCGGACATGTCCAGGCTGGTTACCAGCTCGCCGCACTCGGGTTCAACAACGGTGAGTCCCGCGGCCGTGAGCAGCTTTTCCACCTTGCCGAACAGCAGGAAGAGTTCGTCGTACTTCACCGTTCCCAGTCCGTTGACGATAGCCACCACGCGGTCCCCGGCGTCCTCGGGCTTGTCGTTGAGAAGCTTCGACACAAGGAGTTCGGCCAGCTCGGATGCTGTGGGCATGGTGTGCTCGGAAATGCCGGGCTCGCCATGAATGCCCAGGCCGAGCGACATCTGCCCGGCAGGCACATGGAACAGCGGATCCTTGGCACCGGGAAGCGTGCAGCCGTCAAAGGCCACTCCCAGGGAACGGGTCCGATGGTTCGTCTTGATGGCCAAGCGTTCGACGCCGTCAAGGTCCAGTCCCGCCTCGGCCGCGGCGCCGGCAATCTTGAAGACGGTGAGGTCGCCGGCAATGCCCCTGCGCTTCTCGAGTTGTTCGATCGGCGCGCTGGCGATGTCGTCAGTGACGGTGACTGTCCGCGTTTCGATGCCCTCGGCGTTGAGGCGGAGCTGCGCCTGGCCGAAGTGCAGGACGTCCCCTGCGTAGTTGCCGTAGCTGAGCAGGACGCCACCGCCGGCGTTGGCAGCCTTGGCCACCCGATACACCTGGCCTGCCGCCGGCGACGCGAACATGTTGCCGCACGCCGAACCCGTGGCAAGTCCGGGTCCGACGAGTCCAGCGAAGGCCGGGTAGTGCCCGGAACCGCCGCCGACCACCAGTGCGACCTGGCCGTGGGGGACTTCGGTGGAGCGGACGACGCCACCGTCAACGCGGGCGACGTAGCCGCGATTGGCGGCTACGAAGCCGTCCAGCGCTTCATCGGCAAAATCTGCCGGGTTGTCAAAAATCCGGGTCATCTTCCTACACTCCTGCGAGCTGCGTTGCCGGTACCTGGCGTCCTTGGGCCACCTGGCTCTTGCCGAGTTCATAGCCTGCGGTCTTCGGCAGGACGTGGCGGCGGAGGTAATCCTGGTTGCTGGCCGTGACGCTGAGACCGTCGCCACCGTAGTGCTCAGTGCAGAGGATGCCCTGGAATCCGACGGACAGCGCGAACTTGAAGGCCTCGCGGTAGTTGATGAGACCGCTCTCCATCGGCGCCGGCATGGTGATGTAGCTGTCGCGCGCCACATCTTCGTCCCGGAGGTAATTCTTCATGTGCCAGTAGTTGGAGTACGGCAGGGTCTTTGCCACCATCTCGCGCCAGTCCTCGATGGGCCGGTGGAGGCGGATCAGGTTCCCGAGGTCCGGGTTCAGGCCGACGTTGTCCAAGCCAATGTCCTGGACCAGCTGAACCGAGGAGTCAGCAGTTCCGAGGTAGGTGTCCTCGTACATTTCCAGCGAGATCAGCACCCCCGCCTCTGCTGCGTGCTGACCGAGCTCGCGAAGGCGGGAGACGGCGTTGCCCCATGCTTCCTTGTCCCCCACCGGATCCTTATAACCCTCAACGGTCCAGAACCAGAGCTGTTTCTGCTGCTCTGGGGTGATGGCTTGGTGAAGCCCGAAGGACACCACTTCACAGCCAAGCTCGGCAGCGGCGTCGATGGTGCGGTGGCTGTAGGCGAGGTTGTTTGCCCAGTCCTTTGCGTGGATGATGCTGCGGCGGATAGCGGAGATGACGGGAACCCCGATGCCAACCTCGTCGGCGGTTTGCTTGAACTCGGCCAGCCGGTCCTTGCTGAGGTCGCCAGGACGAACCCAGCTGTCGGTGAGGTCCGCCTTGGCGAAACCGGCGTCCTTCACTTCCTGGAGGACTGCCGCCCAAACGGAAGCATCGGCGTCGTTGACGTGGTTTCCCGAAGCGTCGGTGCCGGGGAACTGCAGGAGGGCCGCCGTAATGGGCCAGTCCTTGGCGGTGTACGCCATAGTGATCACTCCTTCGTGGAATCCTGTTTCCTATAGGATTTACGAACCAAGCAAGACTGTCAACCCTTTTGCGAAACTTCCTAGATCCTATATGTCATACATTTGACTGTGAAGGGGGTCACGAAACCCAGCAGGAAGGGCCCGCCGGCAAGGGCCAGCGGACCCTCGTGGGTCCGGGAGCTAGTCCTCCGGAGCGTCAGCCATGGCCCTGCCACGAACCTTTTCGACGTGGTCGATCATCATCTTCGCGGCCTTGTCCGGATCGCCGCTGGCCATGGCGTCGAGTACGGCCTGGTGTTCGGCGATGGCCTGCTCGGCGTCGGTGATGCCCACTCCCCCGAACAGTCGGAACCGCTGGATCTGCCCACCCAGGGTGTTGTAGGCCGCGAGCAGGAACTGGTTGTTTGCCTGCGCGGCGATGAGTTGGTGAAAACGTTCGTCGGCCTCGAGATAGCTGCGGTACTCGGCAAAAGTTCCGCCCCGGGGTGCAGTCTTCAGGTCTTCGACGGCCTGCTTCAGGGCATCCAATCCCTCCGGCGTCATGCGCGAACACGCCAATTTTGCATTGACGGGTTCAATGGAGAGCCTGGCTTCCATCAGTTCCGCGAAGTCTTCGCGGGTAAACACGGGGGCAACCCTGTAGCCCTTGAGCGCCACCCGCCGGACCATGCCTGTGTGCTCCAACCGGGCCAAGGCTTCTCTCACGGGAGTCGGCGAGACGTCCAGTTCACGAGCCATCCCGTCGATGCTCACTGCCGCCCCCGGTTCCAAACGGCCGTCCATGAGCCACTCGAGGAGGGCTTCGTAGACGTGGTCGGCCAGCACTTGGCGGCTGACGGGAAAGCCAGCGCGGGCACCGGCCGGGGAAGGATCAGACATGCCACAAATCCTATAGGAAGCCGCGCTCGGGACCGGGCACGTGGTCCTGTCACCTTCCCTCACCAGCTGCCAGTCAATGGGGTGGCCACAGGTTAAACCACGACGTCGGCACTCAGGTGAGTGCCGACGTCGTGGTTTTACTGGGGGTGCTGGGCTTTAGTTCGCGTAGAACGGGTAGTCCGTGTAGCCCTCGGCGCCGTCGGCGTAGAAGGTGGAGGCGTCCGGCTCGTTGAGCGGCAGGCTCTCGCGCCAGCGGCGGGCAAGGTCCGGGTTGGCGATGGCGGGGCGGCCCACCACCACAGCGTCCGCGAGGCCGTCTTCGATGATGGCGAAGGCTTCATCGCGGGTCGTGATTTCGCTGAAGCCGGTGTTCACCAGGAACGTTCCGTTGAACCGTTCGCGAAGATCCTGGACCAAAGCACTCTTGGGGTCGTGGTGCAGGATGCTCAGGTAAGCAAGGTTGAGCGGGGCGATGGTGTCCACCAGCACCTCGTAGGTTGCCCGGACGTCGGCAGCATCAACCTCGGCGATGCCCTGGACGTTGTGCTCCGGAGAAATCCGGATGCCGACGCGGTTGGCACCGAGGGCTTCGACCACGGCATTGACCGTCTCGATCACGAAGCGGGCGCGGTTCTCCGGGGAGCCGCCGTAGCTGTCTGTGCGGACGTTCGAGTTCGGTGCAAGGAATTCGTGCAGCAGGTAACCGTTGGCGGAGTGGAGCTCGACGCCGTCGAACCCTGCCTCGATAGCGTTCTTGGACGCTGTGACGATCTCCTGAATGACGCCCGGAAGTTCGTCGGTGCGGAGTTCACGCGGTACGGGGTACGGCTGCTTGCCATTGGGGGTGCGGACATCACCTTCGATGGCAACAGCGCTGGGGCCCACGATCTCGTGCCCACCGGTGATGTCGGCATGGGAAACGCGGCCTCCGTGCATGACCTGCGCGAAGATGCGGCCACCCTCAGCATGCACGGCGTCGGTTACTGTCTTCCAGCCGGCGATCTGAGCCTCGGTGACGAGCCCTGGCTGTCCCGGGTAGGACTGACCGGCCGGAACCGGGTAGGTTCCCTCGCTGACGATCAGCCCCAGGGAAGCCCGCTGGCGGTAGTGCTCGGCGATCAACGGACCCGGCACGCCGTTCTGACCGGCGCGAAGACGCGTCAAGGGCGCCATCACCAGTCGGTTGGAAAGTTCAAGCTCGCCGAGGGCCAGAGGGGAAAACAGCATGCGCAGTTCCTTTCAGAATGAAACAGGTTCACTCTGCGCAACTGCATGGCGTCTGCAACTATTCCAAACGAGGTGCAGATCACACGCCCGGGCTGGCCTTCTCCGCCACCCGGCCCAGTCAGTCCGGGGTCACGCCGGCTTGACGTGCTTCAGTGCGTCATCAAAGCATTCGCAGAGAGCCAACACCGCCACCAGATGCGCTTCCTCGGCGTGTGGCGGATCGGTGTTGATGCATATTGCTTCATTGACCGACTGCGCGAGCTCCTTGGACTCCTTACCCGTCAGGGCCCACACGATCGCACCACCCGATTTTGCGGCGGCAGCAGCGTCGCGGAGCTCGTCGGTGATTCCCTTGGCAGCCAGCAGCACCACGATGTCTCCACGCCGCACCTGTTCAGAGAGCTGGGCACTGATGCTTGGGGTAGTCCCGTTGGAGCCACTGGCGCCCTTGGGAATGTAGATCGCTTTGAAGCCGGACCCGTCTCCGCGGTCGTGAGCCGCCAGTTCCGAGGTGAACCTCTGCGCCTCGTGCGAGGATCCGTCGCTGCCTGCGGCGAACACAGTTCCACCGCGCAGCCTGACAAGCGCCAGTTGTTCGCCCCATTCGGCCAGCCTGGACGATTCGCGGCGCAGGGCCGCAACGGCCGGTCCGATCTCGCCCAAGTGTCCCAGAACCACATCTACCGCATGCCGCGTCGCCTTCGACTCAGTCGACCGCACAGCCTCACCTGTTCGCCTCACCACGATGCTCACTTCCCGCCCTCCGTTTCTCCTGTGAAACTACAAGTTCCTGTCACCTTCGTGTGGGGTTCGTTCGCGCGTGGCGCCGTCGCGGCCACTGCGGTCCCGAGTCAGGCGTTCGCCTTCAACTGCGGCCGGGCGGCCCTCGTCGGCCCGGCGATCCGGGTCCTGTGAGCGATCTGCGTCAGTCGAGCGATCCTGCCCGGTATTGGGGTCCAACTTGTCTGCGTGCCGCAGGTGTTCCTCTACCCGCCCATGAGCCTCGTTGGCCTTCTCCGCGTGGCGTTCCGCTTCCTGCCGGAGCCGATTGGCTTCGACCTCGGCCTGCAGCGCATTCGCCTCCGCCTGGGCCGATTCGGCCTTGGCTTGGTGGGCTCCGATGGCTTCTTCCGCGGCCTTCTCGCGAAGTTCCGCTGCTCGGTGGCGGTTGACCTCCGCCTTCTTCCGACGTCCGATGACGACCGCGACGATCACAGCGGCGATGACGACGACGGCCACCACGATGATGAGAACCAGCTGTCCTGTATCCATGCGGATTACCTCCCTGGTGAGCGGCTTCTATGGGCGCCGCTCGTAGCCCACGCTGTGGTTGCTGCTTGGGACGTACCCAGTTCAGGGCGCCCCCAAACGATGCCCGCCTTCATGCCGGCAGCTCCATCCGGAAGCCGCACCGGCACTCGATGACGCGCGTTTTCAAGTACACCTCGAGGAGGCCGTCCTCAACGACTTCCGTGGTCATGGGTGCATAGACGCTTCGAGCTGAGGATTTGGTGAACTGCATTGGTTCACCGCAATGGAAGTACTGTCCGCCAAATTGCAGCAGTCCCGACGCCGACCCGTTGCGGTTGAGGACCGCGGCCACGTCGTGGAAGGCAGCGTTGTGGGTGTACGGGACTTCACAGGCCAGGCAACTATAAGAGACCCGGACCATCAAGTCGCCGGCATGCGGCTCAAGGGATTCGATGGTTTCCAGATCCAAGTGATCGTCGGACCGGCATTGACGGCACTGGAGGGGTTCGGCGTGGGGACGGGTTGCGTCGCCTGGAACCAGAGGGTTTTTCATCGATGACAACGCAGACACTCCTCGGTCAACTCTGCCCGAAACTCTCCCTTGCCCACCATGTTAACACTACTGGTCAGATTACTTACTAGTTTTAGCTTCCCGTCGCTTCGGGATGCTCCCTGGCCCGCTTCTCCACCGGGGATTCGCCGCTTTCATCAGGGATAAAGGTGGGGTCCACTTCCGTGGTGAAGTCACCGTTTCCGGCGGCACTTTTGTCATGCTCGACGCCGGCAGGCACCGTGGGTTTGGAGGCTTCAGAGGGCGCAACGTCAGCTTCGTTCGGTTCTTCGCTCATAGCCTCAATCTAGGCTCGGCCGCGAGCAGTGTCGAGGGCGGCCGGCCTTGTGCGCCGATGCCATCTCTGATTCGCTGGGGTGGTCTCCTGCAGCGCGGGACACCTCCAGCCGAAAGCAGGGAGAGTAATTGTGAAAGCAGTGACATGGCAAGGCCGGCGCTCACTCAGCGTTGAAGACGTCCCCGATCCCAGCATCCAAGAGCCTACGGATGCGATTGTCCGGATCACCTCCACCGCGATTTGCGGCTCGGACCTCCACCTTTACGAAGTGCTCGGCCCGTACATGCACAAGGGCGATGTCATCGGCCACGAGCCGATGGGAATCGTCGAAGAAGTGGGCCCGGGTGTCCACCGGCTCAAGAAGGGCGACCGTGTTGTGGTGCCCTTCAACATCTCCTGCGGGCGCTGTTACATGTGCAACCAAGGCTTGCAGTCGCAGTGCGAGACCACCCAGGTCAAGGAGAAGGGATCCGGGGCGGCCCTCTTTGGCTACTCAGAGCTCTACGGTTCCGTTCCCGGTGGCCAGGCCCAGTTCCTCCGCGTTCCCTATGCCGACTACGGCCCCATCAAAGTGGAGTCGGGCGCCCCGGATGAGCGCTACCTCTTCCTCTCGGACATCCTTCCCACGGCCTGGCAGGCAGTGGACTACGCGAACGTTCCGGAAGGGGGCACCCTCGCGGTGCTCGGACTGGGTCCCGTGGGCCAGTTTGCTGCGAGGATCGGGGCCTACAAGGGCTTCCGGGTGATCGGCGTTGATCCGGTTGCTGAACGCCGCGCGATGGCGGAGGCCCACGGCATTGAAACCATGGATTACAGCTCAGACGTGGCCGGCCGGATCCGCGAACAAACACTGGGTCGCGGCCCGGATTCCGTGGTGGATGCTGTGGGCATGGAGGCCCATGGATCCCCTGTGGCGTCCTTCCTTCACAAGGCGGTTTCCCTGCTGCCGGACAAACCCGCGCAGATTGCCATGGAAACCATGAGCGTCGATCGGCTCGCTGCACTGCATACAGCCGTGGATCTGGTGCGTCGTGGCGGGACGATCTCGCTGAGCGGGGTCTACGGCGGGCAGGCGGACCCGATGCCCCTGATGACTATGTTCGACAAGCAGATCCAACTCCGCATGGGGCAATGCAATGTGCGCCGCTGGACTGACGATCTGCTTCCCTTGGTGGAGGACGACGCCGATCCGCTGGGCGTCATGCATCTGGTCACCCACACGGGAGGACTGGATGAAGCACCGGCACTCTACGAGAAGTTCCAGAAGAAGCAGGACGGATGCATCAAGGTGGTCCTCAAGCCATAATGACGCTCAGACAAACCACTAGGCGAGGTGTTTGCCGCCGGTGACGCCGATGACCGATCCGGAGATATAACTGGAATCTTCGCTGGCCAGCAGGACATAGGTCCCGGCAAGTTCGGCAGGCTGCCCTGCGCGCCCCAAGGGGGTGTCCTGGCCAAACTCTTGGATCTTTTCCGCGGGCTGGGTGGGCGGCTGCAGTGGCGTCCACACGGGACCCGGCGCTACTGCATTGACGCGGATCCCCTGAGGACCCAGTGACTCTGCCAACGAAAAGGTCATGCTGTTGATGGCTGCTTTCGTCGCTGCGTAGTCGATGAGTGATGGGCTGGGATGGTAACCCTGGACGGACGAGGTGTTGATGATCGCGGCGCCGGGCTTCAAATGCGGTAGGGCCGCCTTGGTGAGCCAGAACAGCGCATAAACGTTGGTTTTGAAGGTTTGATCGAACTGTTCGGTGCTGAGGTCTTCGATCCCCCGGCTCGTGGTCATCTGGAACCCGGCGTTGTTCACAAGCACATTGAGCCCACCGAATTCGGCAACGGTTTGGGCAATGACTTCCTGGCAGAACTCTTCGTCCCGCAAGTCACCAGGTAGCGCGAGCGCCCTGCTGCCGGCGTCTTCGATCAGCTGGACAGTATGCTCGGCGTCCTGCTCTTCTTCAGGCAGGTAGGTGAAAGCGACGTCCGCACCTTCACGGGCAAAAGCAATCGCTACGGCTTTACCGATCCCGCTGTCGCCGCCCGTAATCAGGGTCCGGCGGCCCAGCATCCGGCTGTGCCCCACGTAGCTTTGTTCGCCGTGATCGGGGCGGGGAGTCATGGCCTCGGTCCAGCCCGGATAATCCTGGGTTTGTGGCTCGAACCCTTCGGACGGGTATTTGGTACGGGGATCCGATGCTTCGTCCTCCGGATCGTAGGATTCGGAGACCACATTGTTAACCAGGGCCATGGCGATGTCCTCGTCCAGGTCCGTTTGCTCCGTCTGTTCGTTCAGGATCTCCTCAGCCATGATCTCAGTGTAAGCATCCTGACTATCTTGGAAGTCGTTCAGGAAGTACCCAGAATTGCTCGCTAGCCTAGCAATCGTCAACGTTGGATTACATCGAAGGAGGGCCCATGGGACTCGGAGACAAGATCAGCAACAAGGCACAGGAAGTTTCGGGCAAGGCGAAGGAAGCCTTGGGAGACGCCACCAACAACGAGAAACTGCAGGCCGAGGGTGTCGCTGACCAAGCCGCCGCCAAGACCAAGCAGGCTGGCGAGAACGTCAAGGACGCCGCGAAGGACGCCTTCGACAAGTAAGCCTCACAGCAGCAATACACAGCACGAAAACACACAGCGCAACGCCCCGGCTCCCTTGATGGAAGCCGGGGCGTTTCGCGTGGGCCCAAGTAGGTAACAGCACACGCTCCAATGACCACTCAATAGAGCAGGTGCTGTTACTTAGTTGGGTTGGGAGGGTTATTTCTGGGCCGGGAGCACCAACTCGCCCGACTTATCCGTGGACAAGGCGAGGGACGAGATGTACTGGGGTTCGCCGTCGGGCCCATCCTGACCGGACCGGAGCATGTCCGGGCGTTCGAATTCAAGACCGGTGACGTGGCAGAGGAGTTTCTGGTCGCTGGGGTTGCCGTCGGCGTCGAACATCGGGAGGTCAATGCCGTCGTCGGTGCGCCGCAGGTAGTAGCGTCCCTTGGTGGCCAGAGCCAGCACGGGCGGCAGGATCAGCGCCAGGCCCACTGCGAAGATCGGCGAGAACGGCTGGACACCGGAACCAAAGGCCCCGAAGAACACTGCGATGGAAACCCCGGCAGAGACCAGCATGGACACGAAGCCCACGGGGTTCACGGCGTAGAGCATCCCGCGACGGAACTCCGGAACCTTGGGTGAAATCTTCAGCAGGTATTTGTTGATGGCGATGTCAGAGGCAACAGTGACCACCCAGGCCATGGCGCAGTTGGCGTAGAAGCCCAGGATCGTGTTGAGGAACTCGAACATGTTCGACTCCATCAGGATCAATGCGATGACCAGGTTCACCACCACAAACACCATGCGCCCCGGGTAGGTCTTGGTGACGCGCGTGAAGGAGTTTGTCCAAGCCAGCGAGCCGGAGTAGGCGTTGGTGACGTTGATTTTGATCTGGGAAATGACGACGAGCACCACGGCCAGGGTCATCGCGAGCCACGCCGGCATCATTTCTTCGTAGACGCCCAGGAACTGGTGGACCGGTTCATTCGCGGTAGATGCCGCTGCGGGGTCGAGCTTGGCGATGAGGTAGATGGCAATGAACAGGCCGATGATCTGCTTGATGGCGCCGAAGATGACCCAGCCCGGTCCAGCGAGGATCACTGCGCGCCACCAGGCGCCCTTGTTTTCGGCGGTCTTGGGCGGCATGAAGCGAAGGTAGTCGATCTGCTCAGCGATCTGCGCCATCAGGGACAGGCAGACGCCCGCAGCCAGCATTACCGAAGCCAGGTTGGGACCACCTTCGCCGGATGCTCCGGTGAAAGCGAAGAACGCGTCGATGCTTTCGGGGTGGGACAGCAGCAGGTAGCCCACTGGGACCACCATGAGCAGCAGCCAGAGCGGCGTGGTCCACACCTGCAACGTGGCGAGCGTCTTCATCCCATAGATCACCAGCGGGATGATGATGATGGTGGACACGGCGTAGCCGATCCACTGCGGAATGCCCAGGCCCAATTGCAGGCCCTGGGCCATGATGGAGCCTTCGAGGGCGAAGAAGATGAACGTGAAGGTGGCGAAGATGATGTTCGTGACCACCGAACCGTAGTAGCCAAAACCCGAGCCGCGGGTGATCAAGTCCAAATCGATGTTGTACCGGGCTGCGTAGTACGCCAACGGGAACCCCGTGGCGAAGATGATCACCGCGGCCACGATGATGCCGAAGATGGCGTTCACCGTTCCGTAGGCGATGCCGATGTTCGCGCCAATGGAGAAGTCGGCCAGGTAGGCAATGCCACCCAGCGCACTTGTGGCCACCACACCGGCACTCCACTTCCGGTAGGAACGCGGGGCGAACCGGAGCGTGTAATCCTCCAGGCTCTCCTTGGCCGCACTCATGGCATCGGCGTTGCCTGGAGCCGTTGAAACGGAGCCGCCGATTCCGACGGCGGTGCTTGCCGCCGTCGTCGGCTCCAGTGTTGCGGTACTCGTCTTGTCGTCGCTCATGCGTGGTCGCTTTCGTCCGGGGAGGGGTGCCTCGTCCCCGACGCTAGTCACGCAGCGCGTCAATTCAGTCACGTGCATGTTTCACAGCTGTAACTTCTGCGCCAGCCGCCCCGGACAGTCACCTCCAAAATCCACCACGTCAGTTTGTACGCACCCCACAAAATCGCCCTTCACCAGCGCGGATACCGTCAAGGACATGACCACGAAAGCACCCCAAGAAGCCCCTGAATCCACTGGCTACGGCATCCTGGACACCGCCCGGGAGCAGGTCCTCGAACGCGGCGAGGGCCTGAACGAGGCCCAGCTCATCGAGATCCTGGAGCTACCGGATGACGCCATCCCCGCAGCCCTGCAACTTGCCCACGAGGTTCGGCTCAAGCACTGCGGCGAGGACGTGGAGGTGGAAGGGATCATCTCCATCAAGACCGGGGGCTGCCCGGAAGACTGCCATTTTTGCAGCCAGTCCGGGCTGTTCGACTCCCCCGTCCGCGGAGTCTGGTTGGACATCCCGGAGCTGGTCAAGGCCGCCAAGGAAACCGCAGCCACGGGGGCCACGGAGTTCTGCATCGTCGCAGCCGTCCGCGGGCCTGACATCAAGCTCATGAACCAGATCAAATTCGCGATCGACCGCATCAATGAAGCCGTGGACATCAACATCGCCTGCTCGCTGGGCATGCTCACGCAGCGGCAAGTAGACCAGTTGGCCGAGTGGGGCGTCCACCGCTACAACCACAACCTGGAAACCGCGCGCAGCTACTTCCCCGAGGTAGTTACCACCCACAGCTATGAGGAACGCCTGGAAACCTGCGCCATGGTCAAGGCGGCCGGCATGGAACTGTGCTGCGGTGCCTTGATCGGCATGGGTGAGTCGTTGGCGCAGCGCGCTGAACTTGCCGCCCAACTCGCAGCCCTTGAACCCCATGAAGTCCCGCTGAACTTTCTCAACCCACGCCCCGGTACACCCCTGGAAAACCAGGGAATCATGGACGGCAAAGATGCCCTCCGGGCCATCGCCGCGTTCCGGCTGGCCATGCCCCGCACCGTTCTTCGTTATGCGGGCGGCCGCGAACTGACCCTCGGCGACCTCGGCACACGGGAGGGCCTGCTCGGCGGAATCAACGCGGTCATCGTAGGCAACTACCTCACCACACTGGGCCGCCCCGCCAACGCCGACCTGAACCTGTTGGTGGAGCTCAACATGCCCATCAAGGAATTCCAGAAGTCGCTGTGACCACGGCGTTTAGCCAGCAGTACTGCGGCCACTGCGGCGGTGGGGGCGACGGCAACGGTGACAGCCCGACGTCGGACGCCCACGATGGCTGCCAACAGCGCCTGACGATGGAGCCACCGCGCTTTTGCCCGCAATGCCGCCGCCGCATGAAAGTCCAGGTCACCCCGTTGGGCTGGACCGCAGAGTGCTCCAGGCACGGGAGGCTCGCGTCATGAACTCGCGGCTGAAGCGCGACCGGTGCCATGGTGCCGACATCCTGCGGACAGCGGTGGCGGAGCCTGGGTAGGCTGGGATTATGGGCGAGAGCCGGGACCTCCTGACGCCGGAGCAGCGCAGCCGCAACATGTCCAGAATCCGCGGCAAGAACACCAAGCCGGAGCTGCTGGTCCGCAGATTGCTGCATGCGAAAGGTTACCGGTATCGGCTGCACGGACAGGCCGGAACGGCAAAGCTTCCCGGGCGACCAGACTTGGTGTTCGCGGGCCGGCGAAAAGTCATCTTCGTCAACGGCTGTTTCTGGCATTTTCATACGTGCCGCGTAGGGCAGCATGCGCCTGCGGCCAATGCGGAGTTCTGGGAAACCAAGCGGACCCGGACCCGCGAGCGCGACGCCCTGCAACGGGAGCAACTAGCCGACAGCGGCTGGGACGTGTTGACGGTGTGGGAGTGCGAACTGAAAGACCAATCGGTTCTCGAAGACAGGCTCACACAGTTTTTGGAGGGCGGTCTGCAGGCCCCTACGGCTACGGGGCGGAAGTGGGCGGTGCAGAGCTTGCGGTCTGGTCGGTGACGGTGGTGCGGGTGCCCTGTTCCCATAATGCGTAGGCGGCGGTCCCGCCAATGCCCAGAAGGACGGTCATGCACAAAACGATGGTGACCATCAAGCCAGGTGATGGACGAGGACTGCTGTTCATGCTTTTTCCCGATCCTTGATTCAAGCCTGGAATCCCCCAGATCCGTGATCTTGCCTCTGCTGTCCTACTCTGGGGGGCGGCAATCAAGACTCCCTCTGAGTCCGCTCAAGATTGGATCAAGCTTTCGTTTTCTGGCGCTTCCGCCGTTCCACGGGTCCTACTGTTGAATCGTGAATCTATTGTTTGGAGGCGGGAGGAGTCAGGTGTCTGAGTACGACGAGTGCACTGACTCCCTGGTAGATCGGACCGTCCTCACCGAGCTCCAGGCGGAGCTTGGCGGAGACCATGCCATCATCAGCGCCTTCGTCCGCAACTACGTAGCCTTGCTGCCTTGGCGGGTGTCCCGGCTCCATAGGGCCCTAGAGAACCTGGACATGGAAGACGCCATGGACGCGGTCCTCAGCCTGAAGACCTCCAGCCACATGGTGGGTGCCATCTGCATGAACCGCTTGGCTACGGAGTTGGAGATCAGCCTCAGGCTCCTGCCCAATGCGGACCATCTTAACGAGCTCGGGCCCCAGGTTGTGGAAATCGAACAGTTTGTCTTCGGCACCATTACGGAGCTGGAAACGCCGATCCTCTGAGCATGCCCGAGGACCCCGCCCGCAACCACCCGGTGATCGCGGCGGAGCCCCAGCGCGTGGCTAGTTGTTGCTTGAGGAGGGCGCGAGTCGGTATCCGACGCCGCGGACTGTCTCCAGCCAGCGGGGGGCCTGGATGCTGTCGCCAAGTTTCTTGCGCAGGTTGCCCATGTGCACCTCGACGGCGCGTTCGTCGGCATCGCTGACGTAACTTCCGACGTCGTACGGTTCGTTGCGGAGGCGACGGGCCAGGTCTGCCTTGGTCCGGACGATCCGGCCGGTTTCCAGCAGCGCGAGCAGGAGGTCGAATTCGGTCCTGGTGAGTTTCAGTTCCGCACCGTTCAGAACGGCGGTGCGGGAACCTGCAGAGACGGCCAGGCCGTTGTGGCTCACCTCGGGGTCAACTTCTTCAACAACGTTCTTGGTGTCCGACGACGCGCGGGGCCTTCGCATCATGGCCTCAACACGGGCGCGCAGTTCGCGGGGACGGAACGGCTTGGTGAGGTAATCGTCGCCGCCGGCCTCCAGCCCCATGAGGGTATCGAGTTCCTCGGCGCGGGCGGTCAGCATGATGATGTAGGCATCGGAGGACTTGCGGATCTGGCGGGCAACCTCAAAGCCGTCAATATCCGGGAGGCCGAGATCCAGCGTAATGACATCCGGATTCAGTTCACGTGCCGACGTCACACCAGCAGAACCGGTGGACGCAGTGTGAACATCGAACCCTGCCTGGGATAGGACAACCCTTACCAGCTCGCGAATATCCTGGTCATCTTCAATGACCAGCCCCACACGTACTTCACTCATCGCTGCCCCTCAGCCCCTTCGATAACCTCAGAAGTATATCCATTATGGTTAGGCTGATCTTATGAACCGACTTTCTTCTGCATCCGTGGTGGATGTGCCATGACCCACCCTTCGACGTGGGACATCGGTGAAAAGAAGAAACTGTTGGTTTTTCAGCGCTCGTTCCACGAACATACCCTGCGGATGCGGGTTGTCCTCAGCCAACTGCCGTTGTCTGTCTGTGTTTGTCTTTCGGCCATTCTGGTCTGGCTGTTTTTCCCGGCAACACTGGAGAATCCATACTTCCTGATATTCCTGCTGAGCCAGGCATTCCTCCTTGCCGCATGCGTCATTGTCCCGTGGCACCGGTTACCCTTCCCCAGCTTCCTCGTCATCCCTGTCCTTGACATGGTTTCCATAGCCTTCGGACGTGAAGGTGGACAAGAAGCACTCACTGGCCTCAGCGTTTTGGTGGTTCTGCCTGTCATCTGGCTCTGCGCGTCGGGCCTCTATCCAAAGCTGGCCATAGTCCTGTCATTCCTCGGGCCCTTGGCTATCGTGTGGGTTCCTGTGTTTGTCAAGGGTGACATCACCGAACAGGCGCTCACCAAGCCGTTGCTCTTCCCCATCCTGATCCTGGGAATCGGGGTGTCCGTCAGCGTCCTGACCTTGAGCATGGTGCGACAGCAGCGCGCCTTGGAGGAAAAGGACGAGGCCCTCAAAGAAGCCTTGGAGGTCAGCACCAAGCAGGAACGGCTCCTGAATACCGTGATGGAAGCACTGCCGCTGGGAGTAGTAGCGGTCGACGGCGAGGGACACGACATCCTCATGAACCGCCGCCAACGCCAAACCCACGTGTTGGCCACTCCTACCGATATCGACGATCCCAACGAGTCCCAGTTGCTGGTCTTCGACATCGACAGGACCACGCCGCTGGACGCGGACCGCCGGCCCGTCAGACGCGCCGTTCTGGGCGAGCGGTTCACCGATCAGTTGGTCTGGCTCGGTGCCGGAGAGGGTCAACGCGCCTTCACCGCCAGTGCCCGGCCCATGGTGGACGACGCTGGAAAGTTCACGGGATCGGTGGTGGTGTTCAGCGACGTCACAGACCTGATGAACGCCTTGGCGGCCAAGGACGACTTTGTTTCCAACGTCTCCCACGAGTTCAGGACCCCGTTGACGTCCATCCTGGGCTACGTGGAGTTGATCTTGGACGATCCCGACGCCCTCGATGTCCGGTCCCGTCAACAACTCGACATCGTCAGGCGCAACGCCGAGCGGCTCCTCACTCTTGTTTCCGACCTCCTGGCCGTGCGCTCAGGCCAGATCGTCATCCAGCCACACGCCGTTGATGTGGCTGAGCTGGTGCGAGGCAGCGTGAGCTCCGCGGAACCCCGGGCAGCCAAAGCAGGTATCCGCCTCTCGGTGGACCTTCCCGATGCCCTGGAAGCCCACGTCGATTCCTCACGCATTGCGCAGGTACTGGACAACCTTGTGTCCAATGCGATCAAGTACTCACCCGACGGCGGCGACGTGGAAGTGGCAGCGTGGGAGGACGAGGACTTTGTGTTCTGCCGCGTCACTGACACGGGCATGGGCATGAACGAAGAGGAACAGGCGGAAGCTTTCACCAAGTTCTTCCGGGCCGGCGGGGTTCGCAAGAGCGCCATACCCGGTGTGGGGCTGGGGCTGCCCATCAGCAAGGCAATCGTCGAAGCCCACGGCGGCACCATCACGCTGGAGAGCGAGCCGGGCCGCGGCACCACGTTTACGGTGAAAGTGCCCGCCTGAGCCCTTCTTAGTTCTTCAAACCCGCTGCATCACGTCGGCGGCCGAACAGGAAGTAGCTGACCGGGCCGAAGAAGTTGATGAACGACACCGCGCGCCAGACAGCCTTCTTGCCCCTGATGTCTGAATCCGGGGTCTTGGCGATGCTGCGCTGCGCGGCCACCAACAAAGCCAGGTTCAGGGCTCCGCTGGCCAGAACCGAGATGCGTTGGCCCTTGCTCATGTCACGCCAGGATTTCTTGCCGGCCATGGTGCCTCCTAATCGCCGAACGGTTTACCTCTCAGGCTAGTCCGACGCCGACCGGCCCGCCACAGCCTGGCGTACTACTTCACCCCAGGACTGTTCAGCGAGGTCAGCCACCGCAGCCAGAATTTCCGAGGGCGGCAGCGACAGGTCCAACGGGTACTCCACGATGTCGATATCCGTGTTCAGGATGCGCCGCAGCTTCACTTCCCCTGAACCGGCGTAGACCAACCACGCTGTGGGAACCCGGAGCGCCGTGCAGTACGCCAGCAACTGGTAATGATCGGCACTGAGCGAGGCACCGGCGTCGGAAGCTGCCTTGTATTTGGAGTCGTAAACCACCACCGGACGGCCGCCCAGGAAATGGACGGCGTCGGGGCGGACTGTCAGTCGGTCCGAGTCATTCACGGCCTCGTTGAGCAGCGCACCGTACTGGAGCCGCATCTCACCCGGGTGGGCGCTCATGGCAGCGCGCAAGGCAGCACCTACGAATTCCTCAAACACCTGGCCCATATCCACCACGAAGGACGCGGTCTGCTGCTTGCCTTCACCGGCCTCGGCAGAGGCATTGCGGAGGATTACCTCGGACAGGCGCAGCACAGCGTGGTATCTGAGATTCATCCGGCTGGCCCGCCACGCCGGCAGCGGCGCACCGGACTGAAGCCGGGTGACGGCGTCGAGCTTTCCTTTGAGCTGCCGCAAGCGGCTCAGGACGTCGGGCCGGACACCGGGAACCTTACCCATCCTTTCCAAGGCAGCCCGGAGGATGCGGTTCTCAGCGATGTCCTCGGTGAATTCGTCGTAGGAGACTTCCAGCGGCACCATCATTCCGGGCCGGCGCGAGATCTGGTCAGAGATCCGGATCCGGCCTTTCACGGTCCGCAGTGACTCTTCCACTGTCAGGTAGCCCTGCAGGACGCCGCGGCTGAGGGCCCTGTCCGCCAACTGAGCCAGCGATTCCGACAGGGCACTCCACAAATCCGGGTGTTCCACGGCCTCCACTGAATGGTCCCGGAAGCCCTGTTCCCCGGCGTAGCTGAGCAGGAACAGCAACCGGCTCAGGCCAAGGCGATCCTTGGGCCGGACTTCCAACTGCACCGCGGCAGTCCGCACCGAACCCACTTTGCCCACCGGCTCAATCCGGTACAGGCCCATGCCCATGGGCGAGGTCTTCGCCAGGCCGCTGGTATTGATGAATGCCGCCGACTGGGGGTCGAGCTTATCCACCACGCCTCCGGAGAGCTCGTCCAGGACGATGTGCCGGGGGCCCGCGGTGATCCGGCCCGCGCTGGTGACCCGGGCGGCGCTGGCGGGCGCCCGGCCCGGCCGCGGCGGGATGGCCTTAGCGGGCTGCAAGACGTCCCAGCAGCTGGTCCAGGCCGAAGCGCTCCTCCAGCTGTGCCCGGTTCAGTTGCCCGTGGTAGTGCTCTTCCAACAGCGGCATGAGCTCGTATTTCCAGATCCGGCGCAGGCCCGTGGGGTTCTGGGCGGCGTTCTTCATGAAATACGACGGCCCGATCATCAGGTCCCGGTCCCAGTCGTCAATCGCGTCGTTGAGCGCATCCAGCAGGTCCGCGTTGAGCGTGTCCAGCCCCCGCGCTTCTAGGAACCGGCGCAACGTGCCGCGGATCGGTTCCTCCTTGGGGTGCAGCTCGATGAACGCGAAACGGCGGCGGATGGCCGCATCCATCATGGCGATGGAACGGTCAGCGGTGTTCATGGTGCCGATGATGTAGAGGTTGTCAGGCAAGCTGAACGGCTCATTGGGGCTGTATTGCAGGTAAATCCGGTCGTCCCGGTACTCAAGCAGGAAGTACAGCTCACCGAAAACCTTGGCCAGGTTGGCGCGGTTCATTTCGTCGATGATGAGGAAGTACGGCTTATGCGCGTTTTCCGGTTTGGCGGCTTCCTCCGCGAGCCGGCGCAAGGGTCCCGCCACGAGCTTGAAGGAGACCTGGCCGTCGTCGGTCTTGTCCGGGCGGTAGCCCTCGAAGAAGTCCTCGTAGGCATACGACGGGTGGAACTGGACCAGCTTCACCCGTTCATCGGTGTGATCGCCCGCGAGCTCGGCGGCAAGGTGTTTGGCGAGGTACGTCTTACCGGTTCCCGGAGGACCATAGAGAACCAACTGCCGGTTCTCCTCCAGCAGCTCCGCGATCTCCTCGAGGGGTTCGAGGTCCATGTGCAGGGACGCTGCAAACTCTTCGGTCAGGGGCCGGAAACCTTGTTGGACAACCTCGACGACGGCGGTGGGCGGGGCCTCGTCCTCGCCGTCGGTTTCGGCTTCTACCGGGAGCAGTTCCTGCAGGGCCTGGATGACCCTGGTGACATCCACCAGGATCCCGGGCGTGGACAGTTGACGCTGGGCATGCCGCGGAAGTTCGGGGATGGCGTAACTGTCATCGAACCAGCGGACCTTGCGGCGGATGCGGCGGTTGTCCTCGTGGTGTTCGGGCTCGCCCAGGACAACGCCAACACGGACCCTGCCCGCATGCTGGTAGAGCGTGAGATCGCCCGGTTTCATCACCGTCAGGAAGGCAAAGACGGCGGTCTTGGTATCCTCGCGTTCCACATAGCCAAGGTGTTTGTAGTCCTCGTCCACGGCGTGCTGGACCACGCCTGCAGTAACGCCTGCCGTCAGGGTCCGCAGGTGTTCCACATCCAAGGTGGCCTTCTCTTCGGCTACCCAGGCAGCCAAGAGGTCCGCATTATCGTGATGGGTGCGCAGGAGCCAGGAGCGACGACCTGGATCTCCCACTTTGCGCCATTGGCTCACCAGTTGGCGGGCGTACCAGTCGATGCGCTGCCCGGCTTGTTCGTCCAGGTGCAGGCGGATGCGGTGGATATCCGCAGTGATGTCCTCGTCCGAGTCACCCTTGGCTCCGCCCACGAGCGAAGCAAAGGCGTCCCGGATCTCCTGGCGTTCTACATCGGCCACCACGGGCTCAAAATAACTGGGCCACACCAGGTACTCGATGCTGCGGCGCAGGGCAGGTTGGTCTTCGGGTGTTGCGGCTGCGAGTTCGTGGAACTTCAGCGGGTCCTCAAGAGCCTGATTGATGGTGGCTGTGCTCTGGCGGTCCACGTGGGCCACAAAGCGGCACAGCCACTTCAAGTGATCCCAGATGGTCCAGTTGAACTCCGCCGTACGGTCACGGATGACTCCATGGTCCGTCATGCCCTCGTAGAGTTCTTCAGGCAGCTCAATGGCCGGCTCAACCCAGGACGCGGCCTCGGCAACACGGGCACGCTTCACCCTGAGGGACTTGACCTCGTGCGCGAGCGGCAGCGACTGCAGGAACAGCAATTCCACAGCCAACAACTTGGCCTCACGCGACGCGCCTTCCAGGTTCTGCCGAAGATTGGTCATCATGGGAGCTTTGGAATCTTCCACCCCACGCTCAAGCCGTTCCAGCAGCTCACCGGCGGCATCCGCTGTCCACGTCAGTGTCCGGCCGTCCAGCGCCGAAGGTCTCCCCTGCAGCGCCGGACCGAGCACGTACCAGGCCGCGTCCTCGATCTCCTTGGAGACTCCGGGGGCGCGGTCAATGGCAGGTTTCACGGAGGGAATCACCATGCCAACTTACCTTGTTTGGTTTACCCAAGCATCTGGATATCCACAGGCAGCCGCTCCACCCGTTTGACCCGGGCTAACTTCCGTCGCGCAAATCTGCCGGAGGTTCTTCCGTCCATTCGATGGCGTCAAAACGCGCCTCGCAGCTCTCTCCCATGGGCGCCTGCGACATGAACCCGACGTGCACGGGTTTGTCCGAATCCAACCTGAACAGGCGGACAAAGGACCATTCCCTGCCATCGGCTGATGAGTGGAACGCCCACGCTGGACCAACCCTGCTGACCCGCAAATAGATCCAAGGCGCCGTAACCAGCGGGCCGTTGGAATCGTCGGAATATCCGTTGGTGACCACGCTGACCACCATGGCTTCCCCTTGCGGCGAGTACTCGAAGCAGAGCTTGGCCCAATGATCGCTGTCCGCCCACAACGTCAACACGCCGGCGTCGAACGTTGTCCTGGGCGAGGCCACCAGAACCCGGGCCGAGAGCGAGAAAGCCGCCGGCGCCCTGAAGCCCAGCGCCGTGGCCGCATGCTGCGGCTCCCCGCCCAGGGAATCGTTGGTCCAATCGACGCCGGGAGCTGCCGTGAGCGTCAGCGTCCCCTCCGCCTCGTCGTAGCTCACGTGTCCAAGCGAAGACGTCCACTCCATCTGCGGCAGTCCTGGTATTTCGGGGATCAATCCGTGCTCCGTTCGTCGTCGCTGATTCGTCCAGAACACGCTTTCAGACATTGACCCGGATGTGCGGGAGGCCACACCGGGGCAGGGGTCAGTGCATTCCGAATTGGTAAGGAGCCGGAACAGGCTGGTCCGGGCAGACTTCTTCCCACAGGGCCGCGATGGCGTCTTCACCTTCACGTAGGTCCGGAATCTCCACGCCCTCACGCAGGATCGCGGCCGCCTCCCCCGGATTTCCGGTTCGTGCAAGCGCCAAGGCCCTCAGGAACCGCAAACGTCCGACGCCGATCCCCTCCTTGGGCGCCGATGCACTCAGTTCCAGCGCCATGGCCGGGTCACCGTGCCGGATGCTGAGGGTGACGGCTTCGGTCAGCAAGGCTGCGTTTGAAGGGTCGCTGTCCACTCCGTTCCTGAGCTCGGCGAGCCCTTCCGTGTCCTGGCCGCCGGCTAGCAGCGCCAATCCCAGCCCACGATGTGCGAGCGCCTTTGTCCCCGGCGTGGCGTCCGTGGCCAGCACCTCGCTGTAGGCAGCCTTCGCTCCCTCCAGGTCCTGCCGGGCGTGCCTCATGGTGGCCAGATGCAGTTTCGCGCCAGGGCTGTCCTGCCGTGCCAGCAACTCCTCCCAGTCCGCCCCGGCGACGAAGCTGGGCGCGCCGTCGAACGCTTTTCCTTGCAGTAGCCCAAGCCAGGGCTCCTGCTCCCCTGTGACGCTCTCATCCATGAATGGGGTTCCGGTCTCATCGATCCACGCCCTGCCTGTTTTCAGGCGGCGCGCACGCTCCACCACGCCCCACCCGCTGCCGCGCAGCAGCATTGTCGACGGTGGGACGTTGGCGTCGGCAATGGCTGCGGGAAGCATCGCTTCGAGTACGTCGTGCGGCAGAAGCTGCTCCAAACGTTCGCCGGCGTGTGCCACCGCGGCGTCCCAGTCGGTGCCATGCGATGCGTCCGGATCCAGATGCCCGTTCCCGTACGCCTCTACCCACGCCCACTCCGCGCCGGCTGGCATCACCAGGTGTTCAAACTGCGTCTGGGCCAACCCAGCCTGGATCTCGGCATAAGGCCCGGCACCGGGGCTTAACCACTCCTGCCACCGTTTCCCGCCTTGGCCCTGGCCCCACACGAAGAGCTTCTTTCCCCTCAGGAGGTCCGTTGACAGCATCGCCAGCCCATCGCCGTCGTCATCTGCGGCCACAACCCAACGCCGCTCGGAGGGGTCGATGTCGAAGAAAAAGTCAGCCGCGTGCGGGCTGTTGACCAGCCACGTGCCGTCATAGCCTTCGTGGTTGGTGGGTCGGACGCGGGTGATGTCCGTGGTGTAGTCGCTGCCGTAGGCTTCGCCCGCCGGCGCGATCACGCGGGTGCCGGCCGTTTCCGGGATGGCGGCGTTGCTCCACCAATACATGGGAACGTCATGGTCGTTGGGGTTCCGCAGCCGGACGGCGGCGAACAAAACGGCTGAGTCTTCCGGCAACCAGATGTCCACTTGGAACACCACTTCCCGCAGCCGTTCGAACTCCCACATCCGCAGGATGTGCTTCCCGCCCGGGGTGTGCACGATCGCGGTGTGCAGCGGATCGCAACTTGTGGGCGAATGGCCGCGGGTACCGATGTTCCATTCCAGCCCGCCCGCGAACCACGCCTTGCGCAGCGCGATGTTGGCCAGCTGCGGGGCGTCGTGGGTGTGGAGGAGCTGTTTGCCCGTCGCTTTGTCCAGCAGCTCCCAGATGCGCCCGCCCAGGGACGGGAGGACTGTCACCTTGAGCTTGCTGTTTTCAAGCACGACGGCGGGGACCTCCCGGGGTGCCGCGTCGCGGCTGTACCCGTCCTGCATGAGATACGGGTAGACGTTGGGCACCACACCATAGCGGGCCGACGCCTGGAGTTCCTCCGGGACGCCTTCGCCCACGGTGTAGGGCTGGTCAAGCTCGGCGGCTACCACGGGCAACGGGTTGAGCGGACCGAGCTCGGCCATGGTCAGGGTAATGGTGGTGACGGTGAGGTTCGAGCTGGTAGTGGTGGCCACGTCAGTATCCGATCGTGAGGAGGAGGCCGCGCTGCGGATCAAGGGTGATGGAATCGCCGGGCGCATAGCTCGCGGCGGGTTGGAAACCGGGGATCGCCGGGGCGATGATGCGGCTGGTGGCGGCAGCGACGTCGTCGAACAGCAACCTCACGTGTTCAGTGTGCCTGGCCCAGGAAGCCAGCGCCACCACCATTCCGCGTTCCGTGAGCCAGGTGGTGGCCCGGATGTCCGGATGGCTGGACCGCACGGGTGATTGCGGGTCCCAGAACCCCTGCATGTGGGCGTGCTCCAGCCCGGTTTCGGACCAGAATTCCCAGAGCGGCCGGTTGTCGACGGCGGGCGCCCGGCCGGTCATGCCGAACACCATTCCCCGCCACGGATTGCCGCCGCCTTCCAACATCTCGCCCATAAGCCCGAACGGAATGCCGGACAGTTCCACCAGCCAATACTCGGGATCGGTGGAGTCATAGTCGAAATACTCCCCCAGCCAGAGCCTGTCCACATGGGGAAGCTGCTCCATGTACAGATTGGCCGAGGACGCGTACCCGTCGTGCGCCGTGAACTGGTTTGCAGAGTGAAGGTCTATCTCGGGACCGTCCACGCCACGGGCGTGGCAGGCCCTCTCCAGGACCTTGCGGACCCGAAGCATCGCGTGGCGGTCGTAGGCAATGTCGTCAAGATAGATGCCGTCGATCCCATCCTCCCCGCTGGCCAGCTCCTGCAAGCTGCGAACGTAGAAGTTCTCCCACCGGGACTCACCCGTCGTCACCACTGCGATGTCCTCCACATCAGGAGCGAACCAGGCGGACACGTAGCCGTTCCCGGCATGCTCCTGGAGCCAGATGTGTCCCTTGCCCCGGCCGTCGCTGAAGATCTCGTGGTCCAGTTGCAGCAGCGGCAATAACTCCGGGCTGTGGAACGTGAGCTCACGGACCGTGTTGTACACCTTGGCTTTCAGTCCGTGCCGGTGGCATTCGTCGATGTACTTCCGCAGCGGGTCCGCAGTCAGCAGGGGGTCGTTGATATAGGGCGCCGGTGCCGTGGCGTGGTGGACGTTGACTACCGTGGCTCCGGCAGCTGAGATGTCCGCGGGGGCCGCAGGCTGATGGAAGTAGCGCTTGGCCAAGTGGCGGCCGGGTTGGAGTGGTTTGAACGGTGTCAGGAGCAGGCGAAAGTTGAAGTCCAGTGGCTCGTTCGCCGCGAGCGTCCGGGCGCCGCTGAAGGCGTTCAGTGTCACGCAGCCCCCGCCGGTCCGGAGGGTGACCCCGCCGCGGACTGTGCTTTCGCCGCCTGCCTCCTGCCGATTGGCCCAGGACACCGGTTCCACCAACGGCTTTTCCCGGTAGAAATTGGTGTTCAGAGGCCGCTCGTAGCTCCCATCCCGAAGGGCCACCTGTATCCCCACGTTCACGTTCCCGAGCCATAGCGCATCTTGGTTCTTCGTCGCCACGTCCCACGTCCAGTCCAAGGACTCCGGACGCCGCCCGCCGGGAAGTCCCAGGCCCATCGCGAGCGGAACCGCAGCCTCTTGAAACTCAAGCTGCAGGCCGACGTCGTTCACGTCCGTGGTTCCCCCGGGACTGAGCCGCAGCGAGTACGAAACCGCTCCTTCGGCGTCGAGCACGCCGTTCAGCTCCAGAGCCAGCACGGCCTTGGCCTCCTTCAGCCCCGTCCACGTGGATCGCCACGAGATCCGGGCTGGCCCCTCCTCTCTGAAGGCTATTGGTGCATAGCTCCATTCGATGCCGTCGACGTCCAGGCGTATCGGGCCACTGAAGAGCTCGACGTCGGGACCGTCCGTTGCGGTCACGGCGGCGGTGAAGGTCGACGTCACCTGCGCAGGGAGTCCCGACTCCGCCAACCGCAGGGACCTGCCCAGAATCCCCAGCGTCCTGCTGGATTGGTCCAGCGTGATGGCCGTGAAAGGGCTGACGAGCTCCGCATCCTGGGCCACCCGCGAATCCAGCCACGCCAAGCGGCGCAGCAAACGGGGATCGCCGAAGCCGCCGGCGGCAACCGCCGGGTCCGCACCGCTGTCGGCGGCCACGTCCAGCCTGACCTCAACCTCTTGGGCCGCTTGGCCGGCGGCAGTGACCCTCAGCAACGCTTCCAGAGTGGTTCCGGCTCTTTCCTGGGGGACCGGCAGAATCACATACAGCGCCTGCACCTGTCCGGCCGGAACAGCCAGGCTGGTGTGCCACGGCTTCCCAAGACGGTCTACGCCATCGGTGTTGAGGCAATGACCGCCGGCCGACGAGGTGACGTCGACCCTCACGCCGTGCAGATCCTCCAGCGCGTAGAGGCCTACCTGGACCACGTAGTCCTCCCCCGGTTCTGCACTCGCGTGGAAGCTCCGCTGCGGTCCATTGATGACCCAATGCGCCGGCAGATCCCCTTGCATGGAGACCGGATTCAGCCGGTCCTCGGGGAAAAGCAGGAAAGCCTCGCCCGCATGTCTGGTGTTGAGTACTTCCGCCTCGTCCGCCCGGGCCGTGAAGTTCATCGGAGCGAAGGAGTCGCGTCCGCTGGCGGCTTCATAGCGGAGGACGGTTGCCTGGGGTAGTTCGTTGTCCGGATGTTCGGCGTCAGCCGCCTGCCACCACGGTGAAGGCACGACGCCGGCGGCCCATCCAGGCTCTGCCGATGGACGATGCGGGAGGTACTCAGCTTGGGGGTAGTGGGGCTTCCCCAGCATGGCGTAAGGCAAGTAATAGAAGAAATAAATCCCGTGGCCGTCGATCGCTTCGAAAACGATGCTTCCGGACTCACGGGTGGCCACTTCCACGATCACGTTCCGGACCCTGGAACCGGTCCTTTCCGAGACGACGATGACGTCCACCGACGCCGGGTCCTTGTCCTGTCGACGCCATGGGAGGACCACCCTGTGGGCCTGACCCGCGCCGTGGGGGGCTTCCACAACTTCCACGACGAATCGGTGGTTTCCATAGAGCAGCTTGTCCCATGCCCCCAGGCCACATTCCACCTCCGGGTGGCCTGTTGTCCTGTTGCTTGGGGTGATGATGGGTGGGGACGTGACGGCCGGTGAAACCGGCGTGGGCAGCGGCATCGCTGGGACTCCTGAAGGGTAGCGTCCGGGGCTTTTCACCACGTTGGTGAATCCTTACATCATCCCGGCCTTCAGAGGGCTCGTAAAGGGTTATTGCGATGCGTACTTACTGGGATTTCTGCCCCAAGACGGTGGATGTCTGGGTTATCTTGCGGCGGCCAGGTCCAGCGCGTTCACCATCGCCTTTGCTGCCCGAACCACTTCGCGGTCGGTGACGGTGTAGGCGGTGGGGTCTGCCCCATCCTGGGCGCCAAGGGAGATGGCACCATCCCCGAGGGTGGATACCGTCTTCTTGGCGGACAAGTGAACGGCGGACAGGCCCGCGGCGTGCATGGCAGGGATGTCTTCAAGGGTCAATCCTCCACCAGCCATGATTTCCACAGCACCCCCGAACCGTTCTGCCATTGCAGCCAAGGTCTTCAGACCCGCACCAGCGGTGGCTTCGTGTCCGGACGTCAGGACCCTGGTGAAGCCCAGCTCAACAAGCTGCTCCAGCACGGCCAACGGTTCCTTGGATTGATCGATGGCCCGGTGAAAGGTCAGCTGGGCTCCGGGGTTGGCCGCCCTGGCGGCCTCCACCAGGCGCTGGATCGTGTGAACGTCCAAATCTCCGGACGGAGTCAGCGCCCCCACCACCACCCCATGGGCACCCTGCGCCAGAAGGTGGCGGATCTCATGGACCATCGTGTCCACGTCCGAGGCTGAGTATCGGAAGTCGCCGGGCCTGCAGCGAATCAACGGATGGATCTCCAGACGGCCGTCAACGTGCTCCATGCTGGCTTCCATGAGCCCCTGGCTGGGCGTGATGCCACCCAGTTCCAGGCTGCTGCAGAGCTCCACCCTGTGGGCTCCCTCAGCGGCAGCGGTACCCGCACCGGCGGCACTGACCACGGCAATTTCAAGTTTCATGCTGAAACTCTACGCGCGGTAACGCTCCAACTTTTCCTTCTGCCCGGGAGTGAGCCTGAGGACCCGGCCGGTGTCCTCGGCAACGAACGCCAAGTGCGTGGTGGCCTTGACGCAATCCTCCCGCGTAACGGGGTCCTTGATGACGTAGTGAAGATCGAAGCTTGCGCCTTTGACGGCACCAACCCAGATCTCCACGACAGCCGGCATGTTGCGGTACTCCAAGGTCCGGACATACCGGACCTTGTGCTCCACCACGAGTGTCATGATGCCTTCTTCAACGTCGTTGAAAAGGGCAGCTGGAGGCTCTACGCCGGGAAGTCCCGCGCCGCGGGGAGGCCCGAAGGCTGCGATGCGGGCCTCCTCCAACATGCGAACGATCTGCACATTGTTGATGTGTCCATAAGCGTCCATGTCACCCCAGCGCATGGGTACAAGGACCTCAATGCGCTGGGGTGCAAGGGAATTCCGTGCAGGTTGCCCGGTCTTCAATGAATCGGTACTCAGCTGTGCACCGCCGTCGAATCATTCACAGCGGTCTCTTCCTCGCCGGCGAACTGCGACATGTACAACCGGTAGTACGCGCCTTGGAGGGCGAGCAGTTGGGTGTGGTTGCCCTGCTCCACGATCTTGCCGTTCTCCATAACCAAAATGGTGTCAGCGTCCCGGATGGTGGAGAGGCGGTGGGCGATCACGAAGCTCGTCCGGTCCGTGCGGAGGGCAGCCATGGCCTTCTGCAGCAGCAGTTCGGTGCGGGTATCCACGGAGCTGGTGGCTTCGTCCAGGATCAGCAACGAGGGATCGGAGACGAAGGCCCGGGCGATCGTGATCAGCTGCTTCTCACCAGCACTGACGTTGTTTCCTTCTTCGTCAATGATCGTCTGGTAGCCGTCAGGCAGTGCACGGACGAAGCGGTCCACGTAGGTGGCCTTGGCCGCCTCCATGATCTGCTCCTCTGTAGCGTCCAGGTTGCCGTACTTGATGTTGTCGTAGATGGTCCCGCCGAAGAGCCAGGCATCCTGCAACACCATGCCCACCTTGGATCGAAGCTCGGAACGGGTGAGGTCCTTGATGTCCACGCCATCCAAGGTGATCCGGCCGGCGTTGAGCTCGTAGAAACGCATCACGAGGTTCACCAAGGTGGTTTTACCGGCACCCGTGGGTCCTACGATGGCCACCGTGTGGCCAGGTTCAGCCGAGAAGGACAGGTCCTCAATGAGCGGTTTGTCCTCCACGTAGCTGAACGAGACGTGCTCGAACTCAACGTGACCATCGGTCTTGGAAGGCAGGTGACGTGTGCCGTTTTCTTCGACTTCTTCATCAGCATCAAGGAACTCGAAGACGCGCTCGGCAGAGGCCACGCCGGACTGGAGCATGTTCGCCATACCGGCGATCTGGCCCAGGGGCTGGGTGAACTCACGCGAGTATTGGATGAATGCCGTGGCATCGCCCAGGCTCATGGAGCCCGACGCAACCCGGAGGCCACCCACCACGGCGATGCCGACGTAGGACAGGTAGGACACGAAGTTCATGGCGGGGAAGATGACGCCGGACACGAACTGCGCACCGAAGGAGGCCTTGTAGAGTTCCTCGTTCTTGTCGTCGAAACGCTCCAGCATGTCGGCATCGCGCCCGAAGACCTTCACGAGGTCGTGGCCGGAGAACGATTCTTCGATCTGGCCGTTCAGTGCGCCGGTGTTCTTCCACTGTGCTGCGAAGAGTTTCTGGCTGCGGGCACCAATAACACCTGCCACGATGCCGGACAACGGCAGGGCGATCAAAGCAATCAGCGCCAACTCCCAGGACACGATGAACATCATGACCGTGATGCCAAGGACTGTGAGCACCGAGCTGACCAACTGGGAGAACGCCTGCTGGAGGCCTTGCTGGACGTTGTCGACGTCGTTGGTGACGCGGGACAGGATGTCACCGCGCTGGCGGGTGTCGAAGTAGTTCAACGGAAGCCGGTTGAGCTTGGCCTGGACGTCGTTGCGGAGCTTCTTGATGACCCGCATGACGATCCTGTTGAGCAACCACCCCTGGGCCCACAGGAAGATATTGGCCACAAAATACATGAGGAGCACGATCGAAATCAGGAACGTCAGCTTGGGGAAGTCGATCCCGTTGGTGAGCTCCATCTTGGAGACCATGTCCGCAAAGTTGCCCTCGCCCTGCTGGCGCATAAGCTCCACGAACTGCTCTTTGGAGACGCCCTCAGGGATCTGCTTGCCCATGACGCCCCCGAAAATGACGTCCATGGCATTGCCCAGGACCTTGGGGGCGATCACGTTAAGGACCACCGATACGATGACGAGCCCGATCACGATGTACACGCCAACGGCCTCGGGCTTGAGCAAGCCCATGAGTCGCTTGGCGGACGGCCAGAACTCCTTGGCCTTCTTTGCCGGGACATCGCCGAACATGCCGCCATCGGCTTCTGAAGGGACGTATTCCTCTTCGACGAAGTCGTCGTCGTCAAGTGCTTCGGTTGCTGCTTCAGCCTCGGCTGTAGCCTTGGCATCCTTTGCGGCTTGTGCTTTGTCAGCCCAGCCGCGCTTCTTCTGCTGGTCCTGCTCGCTCATGCCACTTCCTCCACGCTCAGCTGGGATTCAACGATTTCCTGGTACGTGGGTGACGTCTCAAGCAGTTCGTCGTGCGTTCCGCGGTCAACGATCCTGCCGTTATCCAGCACAAGGATCTCGTCCGCGTCCGCGATGGTGGAGACACGTTGGGCCACAATAATGACCGTCGCATCCCGGGTTTTGGCCTTCAGGGCCTTTCGGAGCCGGGCGTCCGTAGCGACGTCCAAGGCAGAGAATGAGTCATCGAACAGGTAGACGTTGGGTTTCGTCACCAAGGCACGGGCAATGGAGAGTCTCTGGCGTTGTCCACCGGAGACGTTGGTTCCGCCCTGGGCGATGCGCCTGTTCAGGCCCGAAGACTTTTCCTCCACGAAGCCCTTGGCTTGGGCGGTTTCCAAGGCATCCCAGAGTTCCTCGTCAGTGGCGTCCGGTTTGCCAAAGCGCAGGTTGTGCTCGATGGTTCCGGAGAACAGATACGGCTTCTGCGGAACGGCCGATACCCGGCTGGTGATCTCTGAGGCATCCATGTTGGTGACGGGGACGCCGTCGAGCAGTACTTCGCCGGAGGCGACATCGTAAAGTCGCGGCAGCAGCGAAACCAGGGTGGTCTTGCCGGCACCCGTGGAACCAATGATGGCCAGGGTCTTGCCCGGCTCAGCAGTGAAGGAAATGTTGCTCAGCACCGGAGCCTCGGCACCGGGGTACTTGAAGGTGACGTCCCGGAATTCGACGCGTCCCTTCTTCTCTGCGGGAACCACCGGCGAACTGGGGTTGTGGATGGACGGCTCGACATCGAGAACCTCGCCGATGCGGTCTGCACAAACCGACGCACGGGGGATCATCATGGCCATGAACGTGCCCATCATGACGGCCATCAGGATCTGCAGCAGGTACTGGAGGAATGCCGTGAGCGCACCCACCTGCATCTCGCCGGAGTCCACGCGCTGGCCGCCGAACCAGAGAACGGCAGCAGTGGAGAGGTGGAGGATCATGCCGATGGCCGGGAACATCAGCACAAACAGGTTGCCGATTTTCACGGATACAGCCGTGAGGTCGTCATTGGCATCGCCGAAGCGCTTGGCCTCGTGGGGTTCACGCACAAAAGCGCGAACCACCCGGATACCGATGATCTGCTCCCGCAGCACGCCGTTGATGGCATCGATCTTGGTCTGCATGGAGCGGAAAAGCGGCATGAGCCGGACCACAAGGTAGCCCACAACCGCTACCAGGACGGGAACGGAAACCCACACGAGCCAGGAGAGGTTGAGGTCCTCGCGGAGCGCCATAATGATGCCGCCAACGCACATAATAGGCGTGGACACCATGAAGTTCAGGCCCATGAGCACCAACATCTGAACCTGCTGGACATCATTGGTTCCACGCGTAATCAGTGTGGGAGCACCAAACTTGTTGACATCCTGGGCGGAGAAACTACTCACCTGACGGAAGACGCTGCGGCGCAAATCCCGACCGATCGCCATGGCAACGCGGGAGCCGAAGTACACGGCGACGATGGCAGTGAGCACCTGCCCAAGGGCGACGGCGAGCATGAGCGCACCCGTCTGCCAGATGAAATCGGTGTCGCCTCGGGACACTCCCTCATCAATGATTCTGGCGTTGAGGCTGGGGAGATAGAGCGTGGCGATGGTGGACGCCAGCTGAAAGATCAGCACGGCCACAATCTGCGGCAAATACGGCTTGGAATAGCGCCGTATAAGGGTGACAAGCATGCCCACGGGTCCTTAGAAAAAGTGCGCGAATGAGATAAGAGAAGTGTTGCAGCAAGGGCTGACAGTATTAGCCTCCCTACTCTACGAAATCCGTTGCCCGGGCGAAACAACCTACGGAAAAGATCATCCCAGCGGAGTATTTGCCGTGTCGCAGGTGACCGGACGGCAGCCGGCACCAGAGGCCCGGAGACAGCAAAAAAGCGCCGGCTGGAATCCCACCCGGCGCTTCCGTCCGCCTCTCTTCAGCCCGGCGGTGTCAGCCTGCGTGCTTGCCGTGGTCCGGACGCGCTTCCACGCCTTGGATAAGCAGTAACGCCATCCGTTCCTGCTGCCGGCGTTCCCGCTTCAGTTCCTTTCGGATTGCTGCGAGTTCCTCGGCGGTGCTGGCCTGCTGTTCAGCGATGGCCTGCTGCTCCCGCAACCTCGCCTGCAGTTCGACGTTGGCACGGCTCAGCTGCAACTGCTGTTCGGCCAGGACGTACTGGGTGCGTGACAGTTGCTCCTGCACTTCCCTCACGTCATTTCCCGCATGCGGGCGTTCCTGCGTAAGGATCCTGGCGAACTCAAGATCCAGGTCGGAGCCGGAGTCCGGACTGGAGGTAGTGCGTTCGGTCTGCGGAACCTGACGTTCGCCCACCGGAACCTGACGCCCGGCACCCAGGGTGCCGGCGCCGTCGTCGTCCGCGTTCAGACCGTCAGCAGTCAGACCGGCAGTCTTCAGATCCTCCGCCTTCAGCGCGTCCATCGACGCCGTGTCCAGGGACATCCCGGCGTCCGAGGAGGCCGTCGCAACAAGTTCCTTCTCCGGAGCTGCATCCACGGTTCGGCGCAGCGGCCGTTCCTTGATGAAGAGCACTGCCAGGAGTGCCACGACGCTGATGATCGCGGAGATCAGGAAGATCTGGGCAGTCGCGTCGCCATAGGCAGCCCTCATGATGTCGGCGACGGGGGCGGGCATATCGGCCAGGTCCATGCTGGCACCGGAGGCACCGCCCTGGACAGGAATACCCGCAGCCGCCATGCCTTCAACGGCCAGGTCTTTCACATGGGTGGACATGATGGCGCCCAGGACGGAGACACCGATCGCGCCACCGACCGAGCGGAAGAACGCCACCGAAGCACTGGCCGTTCCGATGTCCTTGGCCTGGACCGTGTTCTGCACGGCCAGCACCAGGTTCTGCATCAGCATGCCAAGGCCCAGGCCAAAGACGCCCGTGTAGATCGCCACGATCCACAGTTCCGTGGTGTGGTCCATGGTTCCAGCAAACGCCAGCCCGCCGATCAGCAGGACGGAGCCGGCGATCAGGAACCTCTTCCACTTACCGAAGCGGCTGATCAGGATGCCGGATGCGACCGAACCAATCAGGTTGCCGGCGATCATCGGAAGCGTCAGCAGGCCCGCCTCTGTGGGCGTAGCGCCGCGGGCAACCTGGAAGTACTGGCCCAGGAAGGTAGAGGAACCGAACATGGCGATGCCGACGGCAACCGAGGCAACAATAGCCAATGCCGTGGTGCGCTCGGAGATGATCTTCAGCGGAATGATCGGCTGTGCAACTTTGGTTTCCACGAACACCAGGACGGCCAACAGGGCAACGCCGCCACCCACCATGAGGGCCGACTGCCAGGAGAACCAGTCGTAGTAGTCCGGGTTGCCTGCGAAGGAAACCCAGATCAGGAGCAGGCTCACGCCGGAGGTCAGCAGGATGGAACCGAGCCAGTCGATCTTGGCGGGGCGTTTGATGTGCTGGATCTTCAGGGTCACCTGGAGCAGGATGAGTGCGACGACGGCCAGCGGTACGCAGACGAAGAACGTCCAGCGCCAGCCGAGCGGGCTGTCAACGATGAATCCACCCAGCAGCGGGCCACCCGCGGTGCCTACAGCCATGACGGCGCCCATGTAACCGGAGTACTTGCCACGATCGCGCGGCGGGATCATCGAACCGATAATGGCTTGCGCCAAGGCCGTGAGGCCACCCATCGCCACACCTTGGATGACGCGGGCGGTCAGCAGCAGCGGGATGGTTTCGGACAGGCCCGCCATCACCGAGCCGGCCACGAAGATGATGATGCTCAGCTGGACCAACAGCTTCTTGTCGAAGAGGTCAGCGAGTTTGCCCCAGATGGGCGTGGTGGCCGCGTTCGCAAGCAGCGCGGCGGTAATGACCCAGGCGAAGTCGGTCTGCGTGCCCTTGAGCTCGGACATGATGGTGGGCAGGGCGTTGGCAACAATGGTGCTGCTGAGGATCGCCGTGAAGAAGGCTGCAAGGAGCCCGGTGAGGGCTTCCATGATCTGCCGGTGGGTCATGGGCGCGGCGGCCTTGCTGGCCGCAGGGCTCACTGAGGCGTCCACCGCCTTGGTGTTCTGAACTGCTGGTGTGGCCATGGTGGCTCCTAAGCTGTCTGGTGTGTTGTGATGGAGCCGGCCGCCGTTGCCCGGATTGAGTCCTTGAGGGACACAGTGAGTTTGTTGATGACCTGGGAGGCCTCGAGGGCGTCTGCCTCGCTCCAATCCGCCAGGTAATCCCGCAGTCTCACGCTGCGTTGTTCTTCGAATTCGCGCAGCTTGGCCGCGCCACTTTCTGTCAGGGCGAGGAGTTGGGCCCTGCCATCCGCAGGATCCGGTCGCCGCACCACAAAGCCAAGGTCCTCAAGCTCGGTGACATGCCTGCTCAGGACCGGAGCGCTGACGCCCAGGCGTGTGGCCAGTTGGGTAGCCCGGGCCTCCCCCTCGCCAATGAACCGCATGACCCCTTGGAGCGCCATTCCGACGTCGGGAACGCGGGCCATGTGGGCGGTCACCACGCAACGTAGGGTGCGCTGGAGGTCGAAAATTTGATGAACAAGATCTGTTGCCGTGGCCGAACCGACGGACATGGAAAACACCCCTCTTTTTGTTTGCCTAAAGCAACTATAACTCAGATTGATTGCTTTGGGAAACTAAAGATGGCTTGGACTGGTGTTGCGGGGCCTGCTCGGCGCTCTGTCTCCCAGGATTGGGGCGCAGAGCAGGCCCCACAACGCAAGCAGCCCCCGCACGGTATTCCGTGCGGGGGCTGGCTAGGGGATATTCAGTCGCGGCTGCTTAATCCAAATGCGTGGGGCCGAACATCTTCAGCAATGTTTCAACCACGACGACGTTGGGTCCGTCCGCTTCGAAGGAGGCCTTGAGCGCGTCGCCCACTTCTTCCGGTGCTACCCGGCGTGCCGGGACACCGAAGGACTCGGCAAGCTTCACGAAGTCCGGACGGGCAAGTTCGGTGGCAGTGGCCTGGCCGAAGGCACCCACCATGTACTCCCGCAGGATGCCGTAACCGCCGTCGTCCACGATCAGCCACGTGACCGGGACGTTGTGCTGCTTGGCCGTGGCGAGTTCGGAGATGGAGTACATCGACGAGCCGTCACCGGACACAGCCAGCACGCGACTCGGTTTGCCCGTGGTTTCCAAGCCGACGGCACCACCGATGGCAGCCGGGAAACCGTAGCCGAGGCCACCGGCGCCTTGGGCGGAGTGGAACTGGCCCTGCCGGGCGTCCCAGCAGCTCCAGCCCCAATAAGCGGAAATGGTCATGTCCCAGAACGTCTGCATGTCGGCCGGGACGGCCTCGCGGATGTCCGACATGAACTTCAGTTCCTTGGCAAGGTCCTGGGATTCCAGGCGGGCCTTGACCTTGGCCAGAGAATCCTTGACTACGTCTTCCGGGCTGGTGCCGTGCCAGGATCGCGTCACCTTGTCCGCGGCCCCTGCCGCCGCGAGGGCTTCGTCCAGTGCTGCGAGGGCCTGGCCGGCGTCGGCACGGATGCCCAGGCCCGGCCTGTTGGATTCGAGGACACGGGGTTCGGCGTCGATCTGGATGATGCGGCCGCGGGGTTCGAACGTGAAGTAGTTGGATGTCACTTCGCCCAGCGACGAGCCGATCACAATGAGGACGTCGGCGTCTTCCAGGACGTCGGTCATGTACCGGTCCTCGATCCATGACTGCAGGGACAGCTCATGGGTCCACGGGAACGCACCGTTGCCGCCCGGAGTGCAGATGACCGGAGCACGGAGCTGTTCGGCGATGGAGAGCAGCGACTTCTCAGCACGGCCACGGCGTGTACCGCCGCCTGCGATGATCGCCGGACGTTCCGCCGTCGAAAGCCACTTCACGGCCTCGCGGATCAGCTCGACGCGGGGCGGGTTGTCGAATGCCTCGGCGAGGGCGTCCTCAACCGGGGGCACCATGATCGGGTCCAGCAGGACATTCTGCGGGATTTCGATCCAGACCGGACCCTGCGGCGAGGAAATCGCTTCGGTCCAGGCGTCCTGGATGGCCGACGGGATACCGGAGGCGTGCTGGATCAGTCGCTGGCTCTTGGTGACGTTCGCGGCCGAAGCCTTCTGGTCATCAAGCTGGTGCAGCATGCCCTTGCGACGTGCACCCAGGCCATCGAGCGGGATCTGGCTGGCGACAACCACCATGGGAACGCCCGTGGCGTAGGCCTCCTGCAAACCTGCCAGGGACGTCAACGCGCCCGGACCGGTGGACAGGAACAGCACACCTACCTCGCCGGTGGCGCGGGAGTAGCCGTCGGCGGCGAACGCCGAGTTGTTCTCCACACGGGAGGAGACAAAGTGGAGGTTGCCGCGGCCCATGGCGTCAAAAAGACCCAGTGCGTGCTGGCCTGGAATACCGAAAACGGTTTTCGCGCCCAGCGCTTCAAGGGTCTCGACGACGAGGTCCCCGCCGTTACGCTGGTTGGTCCCCTTGGTGGGCGCTGCCGTGCCGGGATCAAAATCAATCATCGCTGGTCTCCCGTTGCCTTGGCGAGCTCCGCGATGCGGGCGCCCAGTGCCTGCTGTGCATAACCGTTCGGGGCACCTTGGCGGTCACCTTCGACGGCGTTGTCGGCCATGAGGGTCACGAGCTCGTAGGCTACGTGGCTGCCTGCCACACCGGTAATTTCTGCGTGGTCATACGCCGGGGCGACTTCCACGATGTCGGCACCGACGAGGTTCATGCCGCGGAAGCCACGGATGATTTCGAGGAGTTCGCGGCTGGTGATGCCACCGGCCTCGGGGGTGCCGGTACCCGGGGCGTGGGCCGGGTCCAGGACGTCGATATCGACTGAGATGTACAGCGGACGGTTGCCGATGCGGTCACGGATCTTGGCCACAGTTTCCAGCACGCCCTGGTAGTAGACGTCTGCGGAGGTGACGATTCCAAAGCCGAAGCGGTGGTCGTCGTCGAGGTCCTTCTTGCCGTACAGCGGGCCGCGGGTACCCACGTGGCTGATGGCTTCGGTGTCCAGGATGCCTTCCTCGACGGCTCGCCGGAAGGGCGTGCCGTGCGTGTACTCGGCACCGAAGTAGGTGTCCCAGGTGTCCAGGTGTGCGTCGAAGTGAAGCATGGCAATCGGCTCACCGGCGCGCTCGGCGGCTGCGCGGAGGAGGGGCAGGGCAATGGTGTGGTCGCCACCCAGGGTGACCAGCTTGCTGCCGTTGGCCGTGAGGTCCAGGGCGTTCTGCTGGACGGTTTCGATGGCCTCGTTGATGTTGAACGGGTTCACGGCCATGTCGCCGGCGTCGGCAACCTGGATGTTCTCGAACGGGCTCACGTCCCAGGCGGGGTTGTACGGGCGGAGCAGGCGGCTGGCCTCGCGTACGTGGTTGGCGCCGAAGCGCGCGCCGGGGCGGTAAGAGACGCCGGAGTCAAAGGGAACGCCAACTACCGTGACGTCGGCTTTGGAGACCTGATCCAGGCGGGGCAGACGGGCATAGGTGGCGGCACCGGCATAGCGCGGGATGCGGGACGAATCGATGGGACCAAGGTTGCCGTTGGCCTCAATACGGAGCTCTTCCAAAATGCGCCACTCCTTAGTGGATAGCTGGGATAACTGTGACACCCATCATACACTCAAAGTTGCCTAATATGCATCACCTGTTTACAAGTTGATTTTGATGGCGCGCTTCATGAGATGCCGGTCACAGTGGGCGTAAAGATTCCATAAAAACCGGGGTCCCGGCGTCGAAAGCGGCCATACGCTCCTTGCGGAAGCAGCACCGTGCTGCACGAAAGGACACAGTGACAACCTTGTCGAGGCCTCCGGCCGATCCGGCCAACCGGCCAAAGAACTCCTTCAAGCTCAAGCCCTGGCTGCTGGAAGGAATGCCGGACACCTCGGGCAAGAGGCAAGGCCCCCACGGCCGCCCGTCGGACGCCCACAAGCCACAAGCCTGGTGGAAGGTCATGTGCCTCACCGGCCTGGACTACTTCTCCACGCTCGGCTACCAGCCCGCCATCGCCGCACTGGCAGCGGGCCTGCTGTCCCCCTTGGCCACCCTGCTCCTGGTGCTGGCAACCCTGGCCGGCGCACTGCCCGTCTACCGGCGCGTGGCCCGCGAGAGTCCTCGCGGCGAAGGCTCCATTGCCATGCTGGAACGACTCCTCCCCCGCTGGGGCGGCAAGCTCTTTGTCCTGGCCCTCCTGGGATTCGCCGCCACGGACTTCATGATCACCATCACGCTCTCAGCTGCCGACGCCACAGCACACTTGATCGAGAACCCCTTCGCGCCGCACTTCCTGGAAGGCCAGCACGTTGTCATTACACTGGCTTTGATCGCCGGGCTGGGTGTGGTCTTCCTTCGCGGATTCAAGGAAGCCATCAATGTGGCAGTGGTACTGGTGGCAGCGTTCCTGGCACTGAACCTTGTGGTCATCGTCGTATCCATGACCCACCTCTTCACCGAAGCCGGAGTCATTACCGACTGGTGGACCGCACTCACCACCTCCCACGGCGACCCCATCATGATGATCGCCCTGGCCCTTCTGGTCTTCCCACGCCTGGCACTGGGGCTCTCCGGATTTGAAACCGGCGTGGCCGTCATGCCCCAGATCAAGGGGCACGCCACAGACACCGAAGCCAACCCCGCAGGCCGGATCAAGGGCGCCCACAAGCTCCTCACCACGGCCGCCATCATCATGAGCTCGTTCCTCATCACCTCCAGCTTCACCACCGTCATGCTGATTCCAGCCGCCGAGTTCCAGGACGGTGGCAAAGCAGAGGGCCGCGCGCTCGCCTACCTTGCCCACAAGTTCCTCGGCGACGGCTTCGGTACCGTCTACGACGTCAGCACCATCGCCATCCTCTGGTTCGCCGGGGCGTCCGCCATGGCCGGGCTGCTGAACCTCGTTCCGCGATACCTGCCCCGCTACGGCATGGCCCCCGCCTGGGCCCGGGCACTGCGCCCGTTGGTCCTGGTGTTCACCGTGATCGCCTTCATCGTCACCATCATCTTCCAGGCCGACGTCAACGCCCAGGGTGGCGCGTATGCCACCGGCGTACTGGTCCTGATCACCTCTGCTTCCATCGCAGTCACCCTGTCCGCACGCCGAAAGAAGCAACGTGGCCAGTTCATCGGCTTCGGAATCATCTCCCTCGTCTTCATCTACACCACAGTGGTCAACTCGATCGAGCGTCCTGACGGCCTGAAGATCGCGGCACTCTTCATCCTGGGCATCATGGTGGTCAGCTTCATCTCCCGCATGCGGCGCGCCTTCGAGCTCCGGGCCACCCACATCAAAATGGACGAGAAAGCCCTGGAATTCACCGCCAATGCTTCCGAGGGGCCCGTCCGGATCATCGCGCATGAACCCAAACACCTCAGCGCCAGCAGGTACCGCGAGAAGCTACAGCACGCCCAGCAGGCCAGCCACCTGCCCGTCGACTGCGACGCCGTCTTCATCGAGGTCATTGTGGATGACAGCTCGGACTTCGAACAGGAACTCCAGGTTGTGGGCAAGATCCGGCACGGTTTCAAGATCCTTGAAGTACACAGCAACAACGTCCCCAACACTGTGGCGGCCGTGCTGCTCCACATCCGGGACGTCACTGGATTCATGCCCCACATCTACTTCCGCTGGACCGAGGGCAACCCGATTTCAAACCTCAGCAAGTTCCTCTTCTTCGGCGAAGGCGAGATCGCGCCGGTGACCCGGGAAGTGCTGAGGGAAGCCGAGCCGGACATCACCCGCCGGCCGTGGGTGCACGTGGGCTGACCGCATCAGCGGCGCGGGGAGAAAAACTAGCGGCTCGCCGCCGGCACCAACACCCAGAGCACCTCGACGGTCTCGTCCGTGGGGTTGATCCACGTGTGCGGTTCGCGGCCGGGGAAGGAGAGCGTGTCCCCTTCCTCGAGGTCGTATGCCTCGTTGGTCAGAATGAGCTTGATCCTGCCCTTGATCACGTGCAGGACATCGACGTCGCAGTCCACGGCGTAGAGCTCGTTCTCCCCGCGGCCCCGCGGCTCAATGGTGGCCTGCAAAATCTGGAGCCTGCGTTCGGAGCGGGCCGTCAGCAACCGCTCCACGATGCCTTGGCCACCCAGGGAGATGCGGGGGCCGTCGTCGCGCTTGGTCAGGTGCGTCTCCGGGGCGGCGAACAAGTCACCCACAGAGACCGACAACACCTGGCACAGGGTGACCAGTGAAGCGACCGACGGCGACGTCAGGTCACGCTCCACGCGGCTGAGGAAGCCCTTGGTCAGCCCGGTGGCATCAGCCACCTGCTCAATGGTGAGGCGCTGCGCCTGCCGGGCTGCGCGGATTCTGGAACCGATGGCAACGGGAACATTGCTCGGTTCAACGGGGAGAGCCTTCATTCACGAACCTTTCAGGCCTGTCATCTGGCCCTGTCATTGGAGCAATAGTAGCCGGGAGACGAGCCAACAGGACCAGAACCGGCGGAACCGTGACTAAAGCATCTTGACTGTTACTCCGATCACAACATATCCTCATAGGCAACAAGTGTTGTCTGTGAGGCACACAACACCCTTCCCCAATCTCCAACCATCAGCACAGAGACTTCGACGCTTCGCAGGAGTATCGTCGAAAACCCCAACCTCCGTGCATCAGCTCCAAGGACCGCTCATGGAATCTTCGGCTATAAACATCGCAATCGTGGTGGTGTACCTGCTCGCCATGCTGGCATTCGGCTGGTGGGGCAAGTCCCGCACCAAGAACAACAGCGACTTCCTGGTGGCTGGCCGCCGCCTGGGACCGTTCCTTTACACCGGCACCATGGCCGCTGTGGTCCTCGGTGGCGCTTCCACCGTGGGCGGCGTCGGCCTCGGCTACAAGTTCGGCATCTCCGGCATGTGGCTGGTAGTGGCCATCGGCGCAGGCGTTCTGCTGCTCAGCCTCCTGTTCGCCGGTACCATCCAGCGCCTGAAGATCTACACGGTCTCCCAGATGCTGAGCCTTCGCTACGGCAGCAGGGCCACGCAGACCTCCGGCATCGTCATGCTGGCGTACACGCTCATGCTCTGCGCTACTTCCACCGGCGCCTACGCCACCATCTTCGTGGTGCTCTTCGACTGGGAACGCTGGCTTGCCATCGCCGTTGGCGGCGCGATCGTCCTGGTTTACTCCACCATTGGCGGCATGTGGTCCATCACGCTGGCCGACCAGGTTCAGTTCATCATCAAGACCGTCGGTATCTTCTTCCTGATGCTCCCGTTCGTCCTGAACGCTGCCGGCGGCATGGACGGCATCCGTGAGCGCCTCGATGACACCTTCTTCCAGATCGATGGCATCGGCGCCCAGACCATCATCACGTACTTCGTGGTCTACACACTGGGCCTCCTGATCGGTCAGGACATCTGGCAGCGCGTCTTCACTGCCAAGACCCCCGCCGTTGCCCGTTGGGGCGGCGCCACGGCCGGCGTCTACTGCATCCTCTACGGCATCGCCGGCGCCCTGATCGGCTTGGCCGCCCGGGTGGCACTGCCGGACATCGATGTCACCAACCTCGGCAAGGACGTTGTTTACGCCGAGGTGGCAACCCACATCCTGCCTGTCGGCATCGGCGGCCTGGTCATGGCCGCGGCTGTTGCGGCCATGATGTCCACCGCTTCCGGCGCCCTGATCGCCGCAGCCACGGTGGCACGTGCGGACGTTGTCCCGTTCGTGGCCAGCTGGTTCGGCAAGAACATCAACACCGATGACAGCGAAAACCCCGAGCACGACGTCAAAGCCAACCGCTACTGGGTTCTTGGACTCGGCATCGTGGCAGTACTGATTTCCATGGCGGCTCAGGACGTGGTGATTGCCCTCACCATCGCCTACGACATCCTGGTGGGTGGCCTCCTGGTCGCAATTCTGGGCGGTTTGGTGTGGAAGCGCGGCACGGGCATCGCTGCTGCATGGTCCATGGCAGTTGGATCGGTGCTGACGCTGACCCTGCTGATCCTCTTCGCCCTGGGTGTCATTCCGAGCGCGGACGGCGTCTACGCCAACGAACCGATCTACTACGGTCTCGCCGCTTCGTTCATCGCCTACGTAGTGATTTCACTGCTCACCCCGCCCACTGATCCCGCAGTCCGCGAGGCCTGGGACAAGCGCGTTGCCGGTGCCGTCTCTGAGGAACTCCCGCCTGAGGCCCACCCGGTCAGCAGCCACAAGTAGCGCTGCAAGCAACAGAGCAAAATTCGACGGCGGCGCCTCCCCTTTCCGGGGTGGCGCCGCCGTTGTTTTGTCCCCGGGAAGAGGGCGCCCCAACTTGCTGGACAGCCGTGCGGTAAGGTGGTCCCAGCTTCAAGAGATGTGGTGCCAAGCTCCGACTGGCCACACACCAACCCCATGTTCACGGGTGGTTCGGATGAGGAAGCGGCCCGTCCCGGACCAGAGACAACCGAGCGGGCAAGAGCACTCCCCCAAGGAGCAGTCCCTTGCCGTACCAAGGCGATACCACCCCGGCTACCAGTACCCCGGCAACAACAGCCACCCACACAGTCGCGGTGATTCCCGCCGTCGACCTCTTCCTGGGCACGGTGACCATCACTGCCAAGGCCGGAACCATGCGGTTCGGACATCCCCAACCGCACCTGATCGCGCAGGCGTTGGCCCGAGCGGTCCGGCCGACCCTTTGGTGTGATGCGTCGAGAACCCTAACCGTGACTGTTGCGGCGGCCGGCAAACGCGCCGGCGTGCAGCTTCACTACACACTCAGCCACGAGGAGCCCGCCTAGATTTCCTCGTCTGCTTCGCGGAATTCCTCGGTCTCGTCGATGGGGACCACACGTTCGTCGTCCTCGGGGGCGTCCACTTCTTCCACCCAGGCCTCGTCCACTTCCTGGTCCTCGGCGTAGTCATAGGCCGGATCTGACTCAATGGTGGTCCGTTCCGGGTAGTTGGCGTGTGATTCGGTGGTGTTCATGGTGCAACCTCCGTCTCGTGGGCCGCTCAAGCCCTGTTGAACGTGCGCGGGGTGGGCCCCCGCCCCTGTCCTTCCATCTGAGCACCGGCTAAGTCGGGGGTCAAGGACGGCCGGAAATTACGGTGCGCCGAACATTCCAAGTGAGGAATACCAGCCAAAAAACCGCGCAGATAAGCGGTACAGTGGGGCGTGCAATGGGGCCGCAACTACCCCACCCAGCACAGGAGAGAAAGTGCAACAGCACCAGGAATCCCCCGGTTCGTCGAGCCCAGCTCCGGACCCCACCCCGGAATCGGCAGCCATCGAGAACGTCGGAACGCAACCCGCGGCGCCCTCGCACGCCGACATCCGCCGGTGGCGTCAGTACCTCGCCGACGAGCGCGCCGAGGCCGCGGTCTACCGCGAACTCGCCCAGAGGCGCGACGGCGAAGAACGCCAAATCCTGCTGGCCCTGGCCGAGGCCGAAGGCCGGCACGAGGCCCACTGGCTCAAGCTCCTGGGTGAGCACGCCGGAATGCCCAAGGCCGCGTCAGCCCGCAGCCAGTTCCTGGGATTCCTGGCCCGCAACTTCGGGTCGGTCTTTGTACTGGCCCTGGCCCAACGCGCAGAAGGCCGCTCCCCCTACGGCTCCGAACCCGCGGCAACACCCGCCATGGTGGCTGACGAACAGATCCACGAAGAGGTGGTCAGGGGCCTGGCTACCCGTGGTCGGAACCGGCTCTCCGGGACCTTCCGTGCCGCGGTCTTCGGCGCCAACGACGGCCTGGTGAGCAACCTTTCGCTGGTCATGGGCATGGCCGCCACCGGCGTACCCAGTCCGGTGGTGCTGATGAGCGGTGTGGCAGGTCTTTTGGCGGGCGCACTGTCCATGGGCGCCGGCGAGTACGTCTCGGTCCGCTCCCAGCGGGAACTGCTCAACGCGACGCTGCCCACCCAAGCCACCCTCACGGCAGCACCGTCGTTGGACATCGAACACAACGAATTGGTACTGGTCTACCTTGCCCGCGGCATGACGCGCGAGGCCGCTGAGCATCGCGCCGCAGAGCGCATGGGCCTGTTCAGCTGCGACTGCGATCCCAGCCTCTCCTTGCAGCCCGAGAAACCTCCCACCGACGAGCACGAATCCGTCGGTTCGGCATGGGGCGCAGCGATGTCCAGCTTCTGCTTCTTCGCGTCCGGTGCCATCGTTCCCATCCTGCCCTTCATCTTCGGCATGACGGGCTTTGCCGCCTTGATGGTGGCCGGTGTGCTGGTGGGCATCGCGCTCTTGGCGACCGGCGCCGTCGTGGGCTTGCTGTCCGGGACCTCGCCGCTGAGCCGCGGGCTGCGCCAACTCGCGATCGGCCTGGCAGCGGCTGCCGCCACGTACGGGCTGGGCCTGGTGTTCGGGGCAACCATCGTCTAGTTTGGACGGTTCCCCCCGCAGCCCGTAATGTTGGTTCGTCCTCCGCGCTGCCCCGCGTGACCAGGGCGTGAGGAATGGAGAACCGTGGACTCGGAGCGGGAAACGCGTGCGCCAAAGCACCGGCGGACCGGCACGGCCTGGCACATTCTCCGTGGCGTGCTCATGGCCGGAATTGCCGCTGTGGTGGCAGTGTTGGTCAGCGGATTCCTGCATGGAGACCCGCGGATCACCGCCCTTTTCCCGGGTGTGAGCGTCCCTGGTGCCGCGCACGACGGGACACCCGGGCAGAAGCAGACGGCGCCAGCACGTGCAGCAGACGCCCCGCCGCCCGGATTTGAGGAGGCGGACGCCCCGCTGGCCTCGCCGAAGGTGCCGGAGACTACCAACGAGTCGTATAAGTTCCTGGCTACCAACGACGACGGCACTCCGGTGGGGTACTCGCCATGCCGCCCGCTGCACTACGTGGTGAACGAAGGGTCCGCGCCGGAAGGTTCCGATGCACTGCTGGAGGCAGCGATCGCGAACGTCTCCGCAGCTTCAGGAATCCAGTTCGTCAACGACGGGACCACCGACGAGTTGCCGGTAGACCGACGGGAGCCATACCAACCGGCCAAGTACGGCGACCGATGGGCGCCCCTGCTGATTTCGTGGACCACTCCGGAGGCAGCACCGGCGTTGGCGGACAAAGTCATTGGTACGGGCGGCAGCACCATGTACTCGCTGAACAATGGACCCAAAAGCTACATCACGGGCAGCCTGGAGCTGGACACCCCGCAGGTCGCTGAACTCCTTGCTGATCCCGAAGGCGCCGACTACGTCCTCGCCGTCATGAAGCACGAGTTGGGGCACGTCATGGGCCTGGACCATGTTGATGACCCGGTCCAACTCATGTACCCGGAAATCGGCGCCCCTGACGGCCTTGCGGCCGGCGACCTGACCGGACTGCACCTCCTTGCCTCGGCCCCCTGCCGCAAGGACATCTAACAGCCGGTTCGGGGGGCCATGGACTCCCGGCCTGTCCGGACTTATGCTGGCGGCTACGGTCGACGGCGGCGCCCCACCTCCCGTCGCGGCCTCCACGTCAGGGGGTTCCATGGAACCTAACGGGTCGCCCCAGTGGCAGGACCCCGATCCCCTTCGCCCGCATGATCCTCCGAATGGCCCCTACCGACCCGGGGCCGCGCTGCCACCGGCACCGCCGGTCAAGCACAGCAGCATCGCCGCAATCCTGTTCTTCCTGGGCATCCTCGGCCTGGTGTGCGCGGGGGCGTATTTCAGCGGCGACCTGCAGCGGTTCCTGTACGGCTCCTCCGCCTCGCAAAGCCAGGCACCCCGGCCCGGGTTGGTCCCGTTCGGGCAGCGCCAAGAGCCTGTGCCCGGCCTGGAAGAAGCCGATGCGCCACTGGGAACTCCGGCACCGGTGAACCGGACCAGTACCTCGTACAAGTTCCTTGCCATCAAGGAGGACGGCACTCCCCTGGCCTACTCCCCGTGCAGGCCCATCCACTACGTGGTGAACGCCGATCTCGGGGATCCGTCCTGGCAACCACTGGTGGACGAGGCCATTCGCCAAGCCAGCGTGGCCACCGGATTGAAGTTCGTCTACGACGGCCCCAGTTCCGAGGTCCCCTCCACCAACAGGCAGGGATACCAGCCCGCCAGATATGGTGACCGATGGGCGCCCGTCCTGATTGCGTGGAGCACTCCGGAGCAGGTGCCGCGCCTGACCGGCCAAACCGTGGGCCTGGGAGGGAGCTCCTCGATTGGCCTGAGCGACGGCTACAAGGCCTATGTCACCGGTACGGTGTCCCTGGACGCCCCGCAGTTCGCCGGCATCGTGGACACCTCCGAGGGCAAGGAGATCGGCGTAGCGGTGATCATGCATGAGCTGGGACACCTGCTGGGCCTTGACCACGTGGACGATCCCCGGCAACTGATGTTCGACCAGGCGTCCTGGGTCCGCCAGTACGCTGCCGGCGACAGGACCGGCCTGGCCCAACTCGGCTCGGGTCCCTGCAGCAAGGACTTCTAGCCGCGCCTTACGCCTGGCCGGCCACCACTGCGAGCGCTTCTTCCACGGTGTCCACCAGGAAGATCTTCTCCTCCATGGGTCTTCCCGCGGCCAGGCTCTGCAGCATGGGCCAGGCCGGGAGTGTCCGTTCCCAGTGTTCACGTCCCACCAGCACCATGGGGCTGATGGTTTCGGGCGCTCCGTAGTAGTTCTCGCAGGCGTCCTGGAAGATCTCCTGCACCGTTCCAGCGGCGCCCGGAAGGAAGACGATCCCGCCGGTGCACAGCTCCAGCAGGATGGCTTCCCTGACGGCATTGGCGAAGTACTTGGCAACATGTGTGGCGAACAGGTTGGGAGGCTCGTGGCCGTAGAACCAGGTGGGAATCCCCAGGGTCGGTGTGCCTTCCGGATGACGTTCGACGACGGCGGCTGCTTGCCGTGCCCAAGCCGTCACCGAGGGTCTGAACCCCGGCACTCCGGCGAGGCTTTCCAGCGCGGCCTCAGCATCGGCGTCGGACGTTCCACTCAAGTAGGCACCCAGGTTGGCCGCCTCCATGGCCCCGGGTCCCCCGCCGGTGGCGACGGCAAATCCTGATTGGGCGAGCAGCCGGCCCAACCGGGCGGCGTCGGCGAAGTCGCTGCTGCCGCGCTGGGCGGCGTGTCCACCCATGACACCCACCACTTGGGTCCCGGAAAGTGCCCCGTGGTCCAGGAGTTCGTCCAGGGCATCGCCGATTGCGTGGTCGTGCAGGGCCGCGGCCAGGGTGGCGTCCAGGCTTCCCCGCTGCCCGGGGAGGATACTCCACTGGTAGACCAGGGCGTCGAGGGTTGACTCGTACTCAGTGGCGGAGATGTTCTGGTAGAGCTCCCCTGCCGTGTAGAGGCTGTTCCGGTAGGGATCGAACGGTACGCCGTGAAGCTTGGGAAAGATCAGCGCGCCACGGCGACGCAGGCTCTCTTCCACGCCGTCGTCGAAGGTGCACCCCAGAAAGATCGCGCCTTGGGCATCCATGGACTTGAGCTCCCGTGCGTGGCCACGCAGGTCCAGCGACTGCGCGTGCCAGCCATTCATGGTCCCGGCTCCTGCGGTTACCAGATGGCGGAACTGGACCACGCTTTCTATGTCGAGTGTCCGCGGGCTCGGGTTCAGGGCTCCGGTGCGATTCATGGTTTCAGCGTAGTATCGACGGACCGTGACGCGGGCGTTTGCGCCCCGGGCGGCTGTCCAGTGCATCATGAAACATGAAGAGTTCAGAAGTTGCCCGTCCGCGTATCGGTGTTCCGATCCGTCTTAGCAGTTCGGACACCCCCGATGCCCGGGTGGGCGAAGCCAATCGACTTTTCACCTTCATCGTGGATTTGTTGCGCGAGGCCGGTGCGCAGCCGGTGCTGCTGACGCCGGTGTCGGCAGACAGCGCCGGCCGCCTGGCTGCCGAAATGCAGATGCTCGACGGCGTGCTGCTGCCGGGAGGCGGCGACATTGATCCCCGCTTGTACGGCCAGGATCCCGAGGATTCGCTGTACGACGTGAACCAGGAGCAGGACCATTTGGACGTGGATGTTGCCCGGGCAACCATCGACGCCGGCCTGCCGCTGCTGGGTGTCTGCCGCGGCCACCAGTTGTTGAACGTGCTGTACGGCGGAACGCTGATTCAGGACATGGCCGCTACCTCGGTAACCCACAGTGGCCTGGATCCACACGATCCCGCTGCCGGCGAGTGGGCTTGGCATGACGTTCGCCTTACGGCTGGATCCAAAGCGGCGGCACTCTATGGAGCTCCCGGGGGGACCACCATCAAGATTGCTTCCGGGCACCACCAGGCGGTGGACAGGGTGGGCGAGGGCCTGGTGGTCACGGCCATCGCCGAAGACGGGACGGTGGAGGCCTTGGAGGATCCCACCCGGTGGGTAGCCTCCGTGCAGTGGCATCCCGAGGCGTCCGTCATTCCCGATGCGGAGCGGTTGCTGCCCTTCAAGAAGTTCGTGGACGTTTGCCGGCACTCTATTCACGCTCCCGCAGTTGGGCTACAGTAACTCTCACTGCATCGCTTTCAGTTCCGTCGGAAGTACAGCCAGTACCAACTTCATTCATAGACGTCCGGGGGGCGTCGTAAGTTTGCCGGCTGGGGGGCCCAACATCTGCTCAAAGGAGCATGGTTGTGGACCGTCCAAAATACGCCAGTCGTCCTCTCCTTCAGATTAGCCGCCCTTCTCTCACCAAACGCCTTCTGGGCCTTCTCCTGGGGCCCGCGTTGGTCGTAGGCGGATTCGCCCTCACCACCGCAGCTCCCGCCGCTGCTGCTGAACCGCCGTGCGCGGGCACCGGCGGCGCCATGCAGATCGTGGCGCACACCGACGATGACCTGCTCTTCCTCAGCCCGGACTTTATGCGCGACATTCAGGCGAAGCGCTGCGTCCAAACGGTGTTCGCCACCGCCGGCGAGGCCGGAGAGGGAGCCACCTACTGGCGCAGCCTCGAATCAGGGATCCAGGCCAGCTACGCCAAGATGGCCGGGGTCTCCAACAGTTGGACTACCTCCGATGCCGGCGTCCCGGGACGCCCGCTGACCCTGCGGACCCTCAACGGCGCCCCGAACATCTCCGTGGTGTACATGCGGCTTCCGGACGGCTTCCCCAATGGCTTGGGCAGCGCAGCATACAACAGCCAGAGCATCCTCAAACTCTGGGACGGCCGGCTGTCCTCCATACGCCCGGTGGACAACGCCGCAACCTTCACCAAGTCCCAGTTCCAGTCAGCGTTGAACCGCCTCGTGGCGAACTTCCAGCCCACCACCTTCCGCACCCAGGACTGGACCGGGAACTTCACCAGCCCGTACGACCACAGCGACCACTGGGCCACCGCAAAATTTGCCCAGCTTGCCACCCGCAGCTACACCGGACCGCACACGTCCATGGCCTACGACGCCTATGTCATTGATGAATACGCCCAGAACGTGACCGGGGCTGAGCTCACCGCCAAGGTGGACACCTTTGTGCGGTTCGCTGATTTCGACATGTACGTCTGCAGCAGTCCCGGCGAGGGCTGTCCGGATTCTCCCTACGACGAGTGGCTGAAACGGCAGTACATTACGGCCATCGAGTGGGTGGGCAACGCCGCTAAATCGGCAGGTACCACCGTCACGGCGTCGTCGCAGAAGGCTGCAGCGCAGAGCCCCGAAAAGGTCCGTGACGGTTACCACTGGGGCACTCCAATGGATGCCACGCGTGAATGGGTCTCCGCCGGGGAAAAGGCCGGCAGCTGGATCCAATACAATTTCACCCCCACCCGGACCATCAATGCGGTCACCCTGTCCGACCGCCCCCTCCTGACGGATCAGATCACCGGCGGGAACCTGCAGTTCTCGGATGGAAGCACTGTGGCGGTCCCGTCCCTGCCCAATAACGGATCGGGGCTCACCATCAAGTTTCCTGCCAAGACAGTGAGCTCGGTACGGCTCAACATCACCTCAGTCAGTACCGGCACCACCAACGCCGGGTTGGCCGAATTTGAGGCCTACCTTGGCGCGGACACCGTGGCCCCCGTCGTCACCGCGGCACCCCCGGGTGGAACCTACGCGGTGGGCCAGTCCATCACCCTGACCGCCAATGAAACATCCACCATTTACTACACCACCAATGGAAGCACTCCCACGACGGCCAGCAGCAAGTACACCGCTCCACTGACGTTGAGCGGCCCGCTGACCCTGAAGTACTTCGCCGTGGACAGCGCGAACAACGCCTCCGCTGTGGTCACGCAGACCTACTCCACGGGCCCGGATGTTATCAAGCCCGTGGTGACCGCCAACCCGGTGGGTGGCCAGTATGCTCCGGGCACCACCATCACACTGTCCGCGAACGAGCCCGCCGATATCCGATACACCACAGACGGTACCGATCCTCTGACGGCCGGGCTTTCCTACACCACGGCGATCCCCTTCAACGGTCCCGGCCCGATGACGTTGAAGTACTTCGCCAGGGATACCGCGGGCAACGTTTCCGAGGTGGCCACCCAGACTTACACCGTGCCACCGGACACTGCGGCCCCCACTGTGACGGCCAACCCCACCGGCCGGGCCTTGGCCAGTGGAGCCACCATCGCACTGTCCGCCAATGAGCCTGCCGCCATCTACTACACCACTAATGGCAGTACGCCCACGGCCACGGAGTCAGCCACCAACATCAAGTACAACGCCGCCAATCCGATCGTCATGGGCAGCTCCACACTGGTGCTCAAGTACATCGGCGTAGATACCGCCGGCAACACCTCGGCTGTGGGGACGCAGACCTACACCGTGCCTGCAGCGGGACCGCCGTCGGCCCATGACTACGACGGTGACGGCCGCGCTGACGTACTGGCCGCCGATACTGCCGGAAACCTGTATCTCTACCCCGGCAACGGATCCGGCGGACTGGACCCCAGGAAGATCGCGCTGGCCGCACCAGCCTGGTCCACCATCACGGACACCGTCACCCCCGGCGACTTCAACAAGGACGGCAAGCCCGACCTCCTGGCACGGGCGGGTGACATCCTCTGGTTCTACCCCGGCGACGGGGCAGGCAGCTTCGGGGCACGTACCCAGGTCAGCACGGGCTGGAGCACCATGACGCAGCTCTTCTCCCCCGGCGACTTCAGCGGCGATGGCATCCCTGATTTCATCGGCCGTCGAAGCAACGGCGAGCTCCGCTTGTACGAAGGAAACGGCACCGGAGGACAGCGGACGCCCTACACGGTCGGCTGGGGCTGGGACGTCATGAATGCCATCTTCAGCACCGGTGATTTCAACGGCGACGGCAAGGGAGATGTACTGGCGCGGCGGACCGACACAGGCGCATTATGGCTGTATCCGGGAAATGGTTCCGGGGGCTGGCTGCAGTGGACGCAGATCGGCACGGGCTGGGGAACCCGCACTGCGATGGCCGGGCCGCGGGACCTTGACGGCGACGGCAAGAACGACGTCGTAGGCCGCATCGGAGACACCTTGTGGCTGTATCCCGGATCGGGAGGCGGAACGTTCAGCAGCGTACCGCCGATCAGCCTCGGCACCGGCTGGCAGGCCATGAAAGTCATCGCCTAGCCGGCCCCATGAACCTGGCGCGGGTCGGAGTTTTCCCCCAGACTCTTCGGCCCGCGTCAGCCATGTCCAGCACGTGGAAAGACCATCGCTTAAAGCGCGACGACGGCCCGGTACCTTCCGTGGGGAAGGCGCCGGGCCGTCGTCGTACTTCAGGTGCCTTTCGGCGATAAACCTAGAGCGTTGCGAAAACTTCGCGCAGCAGCTTGGCGGTCTCGGACGGCGTCTTGCCGACCTTCACGCCGGCAGCTTCGAGAGCTTCCTTCTTGGCCTGTGCGGTGCCAGCGGAGCCGGACACGATGGCGCCTGCGTGGCCCATGGTCTTGCCCTCGGGAGCCGTGAAGCCGGCAACGTAGCCCACAACCGGCTTGGTGACGTTGGCCTTGATGAAGTCGGCTGCCCGCTCTTCAGCGTCGCCACCGATTTCGCCGATCATGACGATTGCCTTGGTCTCGGGGTCAGCTTCGAACGCAGCCAGGGCGTCGATGTGCGTGGTGCCGATGATGGGGTCGCCACCGATACCAATCGCGGTGGAGAAGCCGAGGTCGCGGAGTTCATACATCATCTGGTAGGTCAGGGTACCGGACTTGGACACGAGGCCGATGGGGCCCTTGCCCGTGATGTTCGCCGGGGTGATGCCCACCAGGGCTTCGCCCGGGGTGATGATGCCGGGGCAGTTCGGCCCGATGATGCGGGTGATCTGCTTGCCGTCAGCGTCAACCTTGGACTGGGCCAGTGCCCAGAATTCGGCGGAATCCTGAACCGGAACGCCTTCTGTGATGACCACAACGAGGCCGATGCCGGCTTCGATGGCTTCAACAACGGCGTCCTTGGTGAATGCCGGCGGGACGAAGACGATGGAGACGTCTGCGCCGGTTTCAGCGATGGCTTCCTTGACGGTGCCGAAGACGTTGATTTCCTTGTCGCCGTGCAGGACCGTGGTGCCGGCCTTGCGGGCGTTGACGCCACCAACAATGTTGGTGCCCGCCTTGAGCATCAGGGCGGTGTGCTTGGTGCCTTCGCCGCCGGTGATGCCCTGAACGATGACCTTGGAGTCTTTGTTGAGGTAGATAGACATTGTCGCGTCCCTTTACTTAGCTGCGTTGGCGAGCTCGGCAGCCTTGTCGGCGCCCTCGTCCATGGTGGCGGCCAGGGTTACCAGCGGGTGGTTGGCCTCGGTCAGGATGCGGCGGCCTTCCTCAACGTTGTTGCCGTCGAGGCGGACTACCAGCGGCTTGTTCGCGGAGGAACCAAGCTCAGCAAGTGCACCCACGATGCCCTTTGCCACGGCGTCACACGCAGTGATGCCACCGAAGACGTTCACGAACACGCTCTTGACCTGGGAATCGCCAAGGATGACGTCCAGACCGTTGGCCATGACCTCGGCGGAAGCTCCACCGCCGATGTCCAGGAAGTTGGCGGGCTTGACGTTGCCGTGGTTCTCACCTGCGTAAGCGACGACGTCGAGGGTGGACATCACGAGACCGGCGCCGTTGCCGATGATGCCTACTTCGCCGTCCAGCTTGACGTAGTTGAGGTCCTGGGCCTTGGCCTTGGCCTCGAGCGGGTCAGCTGCGTCCTTGTCTTCCAGCGTGGCGTGGTGCACGTGGCGGAAGTCAGCGTTCTCGTCCAGGGAGACCTTGCCGTCGAGGGCGACGATCTCGCCTGCGCCGGTGCGGACCAGCGGGTTGACCTCAACCAGGGTTGCGTCTTCCTTCTTGAAGACGTCCCACAGCTTCAGAATGACGTCGGCGACTTTGCCGCGCAGTTCTTCAGCGAAACCTGCAGCTGCGACGATCTCGTCAGCCTTTGCCTGGTCGATGCCCACAGCGGGGTCGATGGCGATCTTGGCCAGGGCCTCGGGACGCTCGACAGCAAGCTGCTCGATCTCCATGCCGCCCTCTACCGAGCACATGGCCAGGTAGTTGCGGTTGGCGCGGTCCAGGAGGACCGAGAAGTAGAATTCCTCGGCGATGTCAGCACCCTGGGCGATCATCACCTTGTTGACGGTGTGGCCCTTGATGTCCATGCCCAGGATGTTGGTGGAGTGCTCAAGTGCCTCTTCGGCAGTCTTGGCAACCTTGACGCCGCCAGCCTTGCCGCGGCCACCAACCTTAACCTGTGCCTTGACGACAGTTACGCCGCCGATCTTCTCGGCAGCTGCCTTTGCTTCTTCAGGAGTGTGCGCCACGATGCCGGCGAGCACGGGTACACCGTGCGCTTCGAACATATCGCGCGCCTGATATTCAAACAGGTCCACGGTTTAGTGTCCTTCTACGTCGAAGTAGTTTTCTGTTCAGCCGGGAACCGCGATGACCGCGATAGCCAGCTGCGGAAAGTACGCGGTAACAACCAGGATTGAAGCCGGTCACATTGCGTAAGGTCCTCTCGGAACTTTAGCCCTATGAGGAGTCCCGCCAGCTACACACTACCTGTTAAGTGAGTAACCTTACACTTCTATCTCCTGTAGAAAAACCGCAGAATGGCGCGGTTTTTGGGCCTTTCGCCGCCCGTCCGTCCGGCCTCAGCCGGCCTGTTTCAGGTTCCCCGTGACTGTTTTGCCGCCGTCGGAAATCAGTTGGTACCCCTCGGGAGTCACGAAGAATGCCACGCCACCGGAGACGTTTCCGCAGGCAACACCGCTGTTGTAGGCAGAGCAGCGCAGCCCGTTGCGCTCGATGTTCTGCCCATCGGCCAACTCCCGCAGCTTGGAGATGGGCCCGTTGCGGCTGCCTTTGGGCCCAAACTCCGACTCCATTTGTGTTACGCCGGAACGACATGAGCCGTAGACGGCTTTGTCCGGCGAGAGGAGGGCCGTGCCGCCGAGGTAGCCCAGGCCCGTTCCGGCGCAGTCATCGGCGATGTCGGCCAGGTCCGGCTTGGCATACTTGGCCAGTTCGCAATGAGCCACAGGGACTACGGCGAACTTGTTGTTGGCGGCGTCCGAGTAGGAATTGGCCTCGTAGGGCAAGTTCAGGTGGCCACCCCTGGCGGATGTCAGGGCGCACACGATGGTGCGGTCCTTGGTGACGAAGGCGGTGACATCCTCGCCTGCGGACAGGGTGGTCTGCTCGGTGACGGGAACCTGTTTCAGTTGCTCCAGGGGCGCCAACGGGGCCGGAGGGACGTAGTCCGGATCCTCCGTGGCGAAGGAACACCCTGTGGTCAAGACCAAGAGCGCGGCAGCAAGAATCCCCAAAACAGTCCGTCGCATGCCACCAATTATGCCGGTTGCCTCACACCGGGCTGCTTCGCCGGCGCCTGAGGCTGTTGATCGCCGTCAGGGCAGCGCCCGCAGCCAGCAGACCCACGGCAGCCCACAGCGTGGCGTTCAGGCGTCCGGACTCCAAGCCGGTCGCCGCGAGTTCAACGCCGGTAAGGTCAGCGCTGGTAAGTTCAGCGCCCGACGCCGGGACCACCGCTCCTGCCGGTGTCACCGCCGCCGGAGGTGCTGGAACTGCCGGCGGCGGCGGGTTCTCCGCGGGTGGCCGGGTGGCCAGGACCGTCACGGTCGTCCAGAAAATGCGCTGCTTCAGCTGATCGGAGTCGCGGACCCACACAGCGATACTGAAACTGCCAACGCGGGTGGGTATCCCCGTAAGGAATCCGTTCGCATCCACCTCCAAACCCTCTGGCCCGGGATCGCTCGACGACAGACCACCGGCAAAGTGCCTCCGCGTGGAATAGCCGAAGACGTAGGGGGCTACTCCCCCGGTTGCCTCTGCGATCTTGGCCGAGTAGGGCTCGCCCAAGACAGCCGGCGGAACGTCGAATCCAGTGGTCTGCATTCCCAAGGCATGGACGATGATGCTGGACGTCCTGTCCGAGGAACCGAAACGGTCTTGGACACGGAGGATAAATCCATAGGTACCCGCAGTGGTCGGCACTCCGGAAACCGATGCTTCGCGGAGCTCAAGGCCCGGGGGAAGTTGCCCCGAGACCAATGAGATCCGGGCGTGCTCACGGTCTACCCCGGAGTACTGAAGGAACTCGTCGTAGTGCCACCCCACCACACCGTCGTCGAACGTGCCCATGCCCGGCAGCAGCTCGGCATCCGACACGTAGACGCTCGGCGGGTAGTAGCTTTTGACCTCGATGTTTATCTGTTCAGTCAGTGTTTGTTGGGGATCCGATGAGTCTGAAACAGTGACCGACGGCGATGGGCTGTACAGCTCTGTAGGTGTTCCTGTGAAGCTCAGGGTCGCGGAGTCGAAAACCAAACCTGCCGGGACATCGGTCGCCACAACGGTGTACGGAGCGGTCCCGCCGACAACCTGGAGCTGAGCCTCAAACGGTTTGCCCACGAAAGCGAGGTCCTCGCTGATCTTGACCGACAACGGGGCTGTCGCCTCGATGACGGCTTTTTCGACGGCGGGTGCCTGGGCTTCTGCAGGGCTGACGGTTGGTGACGGGGTCGCCGGCGAAGCGTCGGGAGCTGAGGGGCTCGCGGTTGCTGTCGGCGTCGGACTGGCCGTCGGGCTCGCTGTGGGGCTGGGAGTGGCACGGCCGGTAGCCGTCGGACTGGCGGTTGCTGCCGGCTCGCTGGACGACGCTGACGGCTCCGCATCGGCTGTCCCAGGAGGAGCGAACTGGAGCGCCATGGCGCTCACCACGGCCCCAACCAGCAGCAGCCTCGAGGCCTTAGCCAATAATCGACGTTCCCCAGCAAAAGAGCCCACGCGCGTCCTCCCCCACAGGAATACAACCTTTTTGGCGTTGCAAGGTGGGGCAGCAAACAGACGGTGGCCCCAGTGCAACGCCCGGTCAGTCTAGGCCGGGAAGGAGATCAGGACAATGGGTACGGCACCCTGCGAAGCTTAAGCATCCAGTTTGGTCAGCGGCGCGTAGCGCAACAGCAGGCGCTTCTCGCCGACGTCGAACTTCACCTTGGCCACTGTCTTATCGCCGGCACCTTCGACGCCCAACACCACACCATTGCCGAAGCTCGTGTGGTTGACCTTGTCCCCCACCACCACGGAAATGACTTCCTTTTGCGGCTGGACCCTGTTGCGTGCGACGGCGGCAGGAACGTCGGCGTCGAACCCTGCAGTGGGGCTGGCGGCAGCACCGCGTGAGGTGCCCGCTCCCCAGAACGATCCGCCATAACGATTGGAGCCGATGGGGGCGCTGCCCCAACCGCCCGCCTGGCGGCTCATGCCTTCGCGCTTCCACTCCACCAGTTCGGAGGGTATTTCTTCGAGGAACTGGCTGGCAGGGTTGTACTGGCTTTGGCCCCACATGCTGCGGACTTCGGATCGCGTGACGTAGAGCCGCTTGCGGGCGCGGGTGAGGCCCACGTAGGCGAGCCTGCGTTCTTCAGCGAGTTCCTTGGGGTCCGTGGCTGAGCGCTGGTGCGGGAAGATCCCGTGCTCCATGCCGGTCAGGAAGACCACCGGGAACTCCAAGCCCTTGGCGGTGTGCAGGGTCATCAAAGTGACCACGCCCATGCGCTTGGCCTCGGCCACGGCGGCATCGATGTCAGCGCCGGGAGCATCGGGAATCTGGTCGGCGTCCGCTACCAGGGACACCTGCTCCAGGAACTCCCCCAGGGAACCTTCGGGGTTGTCGCGTTCGTACTCGCGGACCACGGCCACGAGTTCGGCGAGGTTCTCCACCCGGGATTCATCCTGCGGATCAGTGCTGGCCCGCAGCCCCGCAAGATAGCCGGTCTGCTCCAGGACGGCTTCCAGCGCGGCAGCGGCACCGGAACCTGACGCGACCTCGGCGAGGTCATCCATCAGCTTCACGAAACCGAGGACCAGGTTGACCGAACGGCTGGCCATTCCGGGCGCCTGGTCTGCGCGGCGGGCTGCCGCCATGAAGGAGGACCGCTCGCGTTCCGCCAGGGCAGCAACGGCGCCTTCGGCCCGGTCACCGATCCCGCGCTTGGGTTCGTTGAGGATACGGCGCAGGTTGACGTCGTCGTCCGGGTTCACCAGGACGCGCAAGTAGGCAAGGGCGTCCTTGATTTCCTTGCGCTCATAGAAGCGGGTGCCGCCCACCACTTTGTACGGCAAGCCCACCCGGACCAACACGTCTTCTATGGAGCGTGACTGGGCATTGGTCCGGTAGAAGATGGCGACGTCGCCGGGCCGCAGGTTTTCCTCGTCCTGCAGGCGGTCGATTTCCTTCGCGATGAACTGGGCTTCATCGTGTTCGTTCTCGCCCACATAGCCAACGATCTTCTCGCCATCGCCCTCGGCGGTCCACAAGCGCTTTTCCTGGCGGTTGGGGTTCCGCGAGATCACCGAGTTGGCGGCGCTGAGGATGTTCTGGGTGGAGCGGTAGTTTTGCTCAAGCTTGATGGTCCGGGCATTGGGATAATCGGCCTCGAACTCCACGATATTGCGGATATCCGCACCGCGGAAAGCATAGATGGACTGGTCGGAGTCGCCCACCACGGTCAACTCGCTGGGCTCGACGTTGGTATCTGTGCCTACGCCCACGATTTCCCTGACAAGGGCGTACTGGGCATGGTTGGTGTCCTGGTACTCATCCACCAGGACATGCCGGAATCGGCGCCGGTAGGACTCAGCGAGCGCAGGGAAAGCGCGGAACATGTAGACGGTCTCGGCAATGAGGTCGTCGAAGTCCATGGCGTTGGCTTGGCGGAGGCGCTGCGTGTACCCCTTGAAGACTTCCGCCACGGCGGTGTCGAAAGGGTCGTTGTAGTTCGCCGACGACGCGTAGGAATCAGCGTCGATCAGCTCATTTTTGAGTGCTGAGATCTTGTGCTGGATGGCCTTGGGCGCGAACTTCTTGGGATCAAGGTCCAGGTTCTTGGCTACCAGGGTGATCAGGCGCAGGGAGTCCGCGGAGTCGTAGATGGAGAAGTTCGAGTTCAGACCCACCGTGGTGGCTTCCCTGCGCAGGATGCGGACACAGGAGGAGTGGAACGTGGAGATCCACATGGCCTTGGCCCTGCCGCCAACCAAGGCTTCGATGCGTTCCCGCATTTCCGCTGCCGCTTTGTTGGTGAAGGTGATGGCCAGGATTTCCCCGTGGTGGGCGCGCTTGGTGGCGATCAGGTAGGCGATCCGGTTACTGAGGACACGTGTTTTGCCGGATCCCGCACCGGCCACAATCAGCAAGGGGCTGCCGGCGTGCTTGACGGCTTCTTCCTGCTGCGGGTTCAGCCCCTGCAGGAGTGCATCGGCAGACGGAAGTCCCGACCCTCCGGTGTTGCCCCATCCTCCCGACGCCGGCCCGTCAGCAGTGTCCGACGACCCGCTGCTGCCCCCTTGGAGGCGGGCACCGGCAGCGCCTCCCCCTGAGTGGGAAAGCTCCGGGGCAGCCTTGGCTGCGGCTTTGGTGCCTGCTTTGAAGGGTCCGTCTGCGTAGGGGTCAAACAACATATCCATGGTGCCTACCAGTCTAGGCGGTGGCCCCGACACAATAAGGCGCCGGGTAGTCGGCCCTCGCCAAGCGACGCTGCAAACGCCTCAGCGACTAAGCAAACTGGGGAACCGAGGCCAGCGCGGCGCTCAACCCGCGCACCGCCGTCGGGCCTCCAGCGACGAACCAGTTCAGTCCGTTGACCTTCACGACGGCGGTGTCCCCGCCTGCTGCGCGGACGATCGCTTTTCCGGGCAACCAGTCCCATTCCGGGCAGCTGTGTTGGAACCAACAGCCGAGTTCGCCGTCGGCTACGCGGCCGAGGTCGCACGAACCCGAGCCGAACATGCGCAGGGACGCCGCGGTGACCGCAGCGGCGTGCCAAGGCATTGCCGCGCGGGGATCTGCCAGCCAGGTGGGATGAATATAGGTGGCAGCGCTGATTTCACCCACGGCACGGTCACCCGAGCCGGAGATCGGTTCGCCGTTCAACGTGGCGGGGTGTCCTTCCCCGCCGAGCCACAGCTTGTCCAGTTCGGGCTGGTAAATGGCGCCGAGCAGCACGTCCGGATCTGCAACGGGGTTGGTTCCATGGTCGGAGCCGTCCCGCTTGAGGGCGATCGCCGAGCACCAATAGGTGGATCCGTGCAGGAAGTTATAGGTGCCGTCCACGGGGTCAATCACCCAGGTTCGGCCGCTCGTTCCCGCCACGGACGCACCTTCTTCGCCGAGGATGCCATCCTCAGGCCGGCAGCGCCGCAACTGTTCCAGAACATACGCCTCGGCTGCGTGATCGGCTGCAGTGACGACGTCGGACACCGAGGTCTTGCGTTCGCCCTGCAGGCCTCCCATCCGCATGAGCAGCGCCAACTGGCCTGCCTCACGGACCAGCGCGCTGGCCAGTTGGTAGTCATTCAGTGTTGGATCGAGTTCAGTTGCTGTGTGCCTGCCGGTGGTCATGGTTCCAGCTTATGTGGCGGGATAATGAATGACATGGCCAAGACACCAGCCCAGCGCATCAAGAAGCACGGAGCAAAGGCAGTGGTTCCTGATCACACGCTGCCTCCCGTGATCAACACCACCACCCAACGCACCCCGCAGAAGGCGCAGAGCAACTCCAAGCTCATTGTGATCGCGGGCGTGGTGGCCAGCTTGTTCCTGTTCTGGTATCTGCACCTGCTGACGTTGAACCAGATGACCCAGCTCTCAGGCGGCTTGGCCATGCCGGATTCATTGATCGGCGGATTCTCGCAGGAATACGTCAGTCAGCTCCGCGCGGCCATGGACGAATCCGCGCGCGGCCAGCTGAACTACGTACACAAGACCGCAGGCACTTTGTTTCCCCTGATTTTCGGCTTCAGCTGGCTCCTGCTCATCGGCACCAACGTGGCCCGGAAGTCATGGCGTTGGGCCATGTGGGCGGCTCCGATGCTGTTCGCCGTGGCCCATCTGTGGTCCAACGTCGCCATCGATTCGATGCTGGCTTCGGACGCGCCCGACGCCGGATCGGTGGCTTTGGCTTCCGGCCTCACCATCGCGTCGTGGGTACTGTTCCTGGTCAGCCTCGGGTGCGGCGTGCTGGCTGTTTTCCTGGGACGGAAGAGCGCACAGCCCTCCTGACAATCCGCCGGTGCTTGGTCCGCGCCCGGCGCATCCCTGGTTACCGCAACCGTGCCGCTTTCCGTTCCGTGTGCACCCGCTGCGCGATGACCAAACCGGCGGCAGCCAGCCCTATGGTCACCGGATACCCCATGAACCGCTCCAAGAGCCCGGGCAAGGGCACCTCCATCCCGGTGAGCCCGCCGATAATAAGCGCACCGATACAGATCAGGCCGCACGCCCCAAGGAACCAGCTCATCGGTGTCTGCCGGAACCACAGGATGCCCAACAGCAGCAGCGCGAAACCACCACCGATGAAGAACATCAGTGCACCCGCAAAATGCCAGGGCGAGCCGAGGTCTTCGGGCACCAGGCCAACAATGACGGTTCCGACGCCGGCCACTCCGGTGAGGACACGGATGGCCACAGCCAGGATCCACGGCACGGTCAGCACGCGGGCCGGAACGGACCCAGCGCCACCCGCCCCAGCCCTACCAACTCCGGCCCCACCCGCAACTGACCGGAATCGGCGGGCCGCCACACCCGGCTTTGCCGCGACGCACAGGAGCCCCGCGGTCAGGAACAACGCACCCAGCACCAGGGCCAGTCCCTGCACCACGAACGAGGCATTCATCAGCACGTGCAACGGCGAGCACACGGCCCGGTCCTCGTACACACCGCAGGACACTGCTCCGAGGTCGCTGATGTATCCGGTGGCCCGGCTGTAGGGCTCGGGGCCCGCCCACGCCTGGATCACGGCGGCCTCGGCCACGAAGTACTGGACGACGCTCAACTGCGCCCACCCGCCGATGTTGGCCCGGATGTTATGGAGGTCGGGAAAGAACGATCCGGCCTGCGCCGGTGCAGTGGAAGGCCCTGTCATGCTCGCCAGCCTAGCGGTGTTCGGGCAGCGCCCCGGCAGCTTGTATGCTTGTAGTCGTGTCCGGGCCCCTGAGCTCCAGCAGTGGGATTCAGAGCCATGGACATACAGGCCCTCGTAGCTCAGTGGATAGAGCACGGCTCTCCTAAAGCCGGTGTCGTTGGTTCGATTCCAATCGAGGGCACTTGAATCACCAGCAACCCACCCAGGACTTGCAGGCCTACCTGGCCGGCAGCTGGAGTGTGGAGCGAACCCTCCTGGACCGCGCCTCAGGCACCAACGGTACCTTTACCGGCGTCGTGCGCTATTCCTTGAATCCCGACGGCGGACTGGACTACCGCGAAGACGGAACCATGCAATGGCCTTCGCATTCAGGCCCGGCTTTCCGCGAATATTCCCTCAAACCAGGCGCCACAGCGGATTCGATGGACGTGTTCTTTCCCGACGGCAGGCCATTCCACGTCATGAGCTTCTCTGAGCAGGGCCATCAGGACAAGCACTGGTGCGATCCCGACGATTACCGCGTCAACTACATCTACCGGGGCCCGGATTCGTTCAGCTTCACGTGGGATGTCCATGGACCGGCGAAGGATCTCCTGTTGGAATCGCATCTGGTCCGCCTCGATGCCGGGAGGCCAGTGTGACCGGACCAGACCTGATCGTGGTGAGCGCCGTCTGCGTCTACAACCAGGATGGCCAACTGTTGACCGTCCGGAAGCGTGGCACAAACAAGTTCATGCATCCTGGCGGTAAGCCGGAGCCCGGCGAAACGGCGGCTGAAGCAGCGTCGCGGGAACTGCATGAAGAAGTGGGCATCGAGGTAGCACCGCACTTGCTCCAGCCGCTGGGCGTCTGGCTTGCGGTCGCTGCCAACGAAGCGGCGACCACCATCGAGGCCACCGTTTTCACAGCCCCTGGAACCTGGGAAGCGCACCCCTCAGCGGAGATCGCCGAGATCCGCTGGCTGGACCTCAACGGACCTTTGCCCAGCGATCTGGCGCCGTTGCTGACGGATCACATCATCCCGCTGCTCACGTAAAAAGCCCTACAGCTCCGGGACAGCTTCCTGCGCCACCGCCGTGGCCTCAGCGAACTGCGTTTGGTACAGCTCGGCGTAACGTCCGTCCGCGGCCAGCAGTTCGGTGTGCGTGCCACGCTCCACGATCCTGCCGTCTTCCACCACCAGAATGGCGTCGGCCGCACGGATGGTGGACAACCGGTGCGCAATCACGACGGCGGTACGCCCCTCGAGTGCCTCACCCAGGGCCGCCTGGACGGCGGCTTCGTTGGTGGAGTCCAGCGCTGCTGTGGCCTCATCGAGAATCACTACGCGGGGCTGCTTGATGAGCAGGCGGGCAATGGTGAGCCGTTGGCGTTCGCCGCCGGACAGCCGGTAGCCGCGCTCTCCCACCACGGTTTCGAGGCCATCGGGCAAGGACCGGATCATCGGCTCCAGGCGTGCCCGCCGGAGCACATCCCACATGTCCTCTTCGGTGGCATCGGGCCGGGCGAGGCGCAGGTTGGAGGCGATGGTTTCGTGGAACAGGTGCCCGTCCTGGGTCACCATGCCCATGGTGTCCCGGAGGGAATCGAAACTGAGGTCGCGAACGTCCACACCGGCTCCTGGCTGTTGTCCGCCCAGGCGCACCGCGCCGGAGTCGACGTCGTACAAGCGTGAGAGCAGTTGGGCCACGGTGGACTTGCCGGCGCCCGAGGAACCCACCAGGGCTACGGTCTGTCCGGGTTCAACCCGGAAGCTGACCCCGTGCAGGACTTCCTCCCCGCCGCGGGTATCCAAGGTGGCAACGTCCTCCAGGGAAGCCAGCGATACCTTTTCGGCGGAGGGGTAGGAGAACCGGACGTCGTCGAATTCCACAGCAACCGGCCCGGTCGGAACAGCCACTGCGTCGGGCTTCTGCGTGATCAGCGGCTTCAGGTCAAGGATTTCAAAGACCCGCTCGAAACTGACCAATGCGCTCATGATTTCCACCCGGGCATTGGACAGGGCTGTCAGTGGGGCGTAAAGCCGAGTGAGAAGGAGCGCCAGGACCACAACATCGCCCGGGGCAAGCTGCCCGCCGAGCGCCAGCCAACCGCCCAGGCCATAGACCAGGGCCAAGGCGAGCGCCGATACCAACGTCAGGGCCGTGACAAACGTGAACTGGAGCATGGCGGTCCGGATTCCGATGTCCCGGACCCGGCCTGCCCGCTCAGCAAATTCACGGGACTCTTCATCCGGGCGGCCGAACAACTTCACCAACGTGGCGCCCGGGGCAGAGAACCTTTCGGTCATTTGTGTGCCCATGGCGGCGTTGTGCGCGGCAGCTTCACGGCGGAGGTCGGCCAGTTTGGAGCCCATGCGCCGGGCCGGGATCAGGAAGATCGGCAGCAACACCATGGCCAGCACAGTGACCAGCCAGGAGGTGTTCAACATGACCACCAGGGTCAGGACCAAAGCCACCACGTTGCTGACGACGCCGGACAGCGTGCCGGCGAAGGCGGACTGCGCCCCGATGACATCGTTGTTGAGGCGGCTGACCAGCGCGCCCGTCCGGGTTCTCGTAAAGAAGGCGATAGGCATGCGCTGAACGTGGTCGAACACGCGGGTGCGGAGGTCCACAATGACGCCCTCGCCAATGATGGAGGACAGCCAGCGGGTCACCAGCCCCACACCGGCTTCACCTACGGCGACGATGGCGATCAGGACCGCAAGCCAAATGACCGTCCCCACCCCGGCGTTGGCGATGATGGCATCAACCACCTGGCCTGCCAGCACGGGCGTGGCGACAGCCAGGAAAGCACCTGCGATTGAAGCGATCACGAAGGCGATGAGCTTGCCCTTGTGCGGTGCGGCGAAGGCCATGACCCGCTTCAGGGTTTCCTTGGAGAACGGCTTGGATCCGCTCTTGGCAGTGGTGATGTTGTACAGCGAGCTCCAGGCCACGCGGTCCATGCTCATGGTTGCTTCTCCTGGCTGGGGGTGTGGTGCAGTTCCTGGACCTGTCCGTTGTTGAGGTGCCAGCGTGAATCGAGGCGCACGTTTTCCAGCAGCCGGCGATCGTGGGTGACCAGCAGGAGTGCGCCCTCGTAGTGTTCCAGCGCCTCTTCGAGTTGCTCGATCGCCGGGAGGTCCAGGTGGTTGGTGGGCTCGTCCAGTACCAGCAGGTTCACGCCACGGGCCTGCAGCAGCGCAAGGGCCGCACGTGTCCGCTCCCCTGGGGACAACGAATCCACCGTGCGCGAGGTGTGGTCGGCCTTCAGCCCGAACTTGGCCAGGAGCGTCCGGACATCGGCGCTGTTCCAGTCCACCAGCACGGCTTCGACGGCGTCACCAAGCGGCTGCCCGCCGTCGAGCAGTCCACGTGCTTGGTCAATCTCGCCGACGGCGACGGAGGCACCCATGGAGGCATCGCCGTCGTCCGGTTCCTGCGTTCCAAGCAACAGGCGCAGCAGTGTCGATTTACCGGCGCCGTTGGGTCCTGTGATGCCGATGCGTTCGCCGCCGTTGAGTTGGAGGTTCACCGGTCCCAACGTGAAGTCACCTTGGCGCGCGACGACGTCACGCAAGGTGGCGACGACGGCACTTGAGCGGGGTGCCTGGCCGATGCTGAACTGCAGCTGCCACTCCTTGCGCGGCTCCTCCACCTCGGTGAGGCGGGCAATGCGCGACTCCATCTGCCGGACCTTCTGGGCCTGCTTCTCAGACGATTCGCTGCTTGCGGCGCGACGGATCTTGTCGTTGTCCGGGTTCTTTTTCATGGCGTTCCGGACGCCCTGGGAACTCCATTCGCGCTGGGTGCGCGCACGGGAGATGAGGTCTGCTTTGGTGTTGGCGAATTCGTCGTAGCGTTCACGGGCGTGGCGCTTGGCCACGGCGCGCTCTTCGAGGAACGCCTCGTAGCCGCCGTCATACACGGCCACGGAGTTCTGCGCGAGGTCCAGTTCCACCACAGTGGTGACGCAGCGGGCCAGGAATTCGCGGTCGTGGGACACCAGGACAGCGCCGCCCCGCAGGCCCTGAACAAAAGCTTCAAGACGGGCAAGGCCGTCAAGGTCGAGATCGTTGGTGGGCTCGTCGAGGAGGACGACATCGAAGCGGCTGAGCAGCAGCGCGGCCAAAGCCACGCGTGCTGCCTGCCCACCGGAGAGCCCTGTCATGAGGGCGTCGGCGCCAAGTTCCAGACCGAGATCGGACAGCACAGCCGGAATGCGGTCCTCAAGGTCCGCTGCCCCGGAGGCCATCCAGCGGTCGAAGGCCAAGGAGTACGCGTCATCGGACCCCGGAGCCCCGGACCCGAGGGCCTCGGCGGTTGTTTCCATCTCCACGGTGGCCTGGGCGCACCCCGTCCGGCGCGCAATGTAGGCAGCGATGGTCTCCCCCGCAGTGCGCTCGTGCTCCTGGGGCAGCCAGCCCACAAACGCGTCCGACGGCGCCAGGCTGACGCTGCCCGCTTGCGACTGGTCCACGCCGGCCAGGATGCGAAGCAGCGTGGACTTTCCGGCGCCGTTCGCCCCCACGACGCCCACAACGTCGCCGGGCGCAACGGTCAGGGAAAGGTCGGAAAAAAGGGTGCGATGGCCGTGGCCACCGGCAAGATCCTTGGCCACCAAGGTTGCTGTCATGTGTCTATCCTCCAGCAGGGAAACGCAGGAACTCAGGCCGCGATTCCCGCAGGCATGGAAAAACCCGTTGGTCCGGACTTGGGGGGTGTACGGACCAACGGGTTCAAGCATCAAGCATAATTCAATGTGGCGTCGGCGTAAAATCGTTTCGTACTCCCACGTGCGGCTTTCTCATACCCTCCCCCGCGACCCGTCCCGGAAAGTTCCCCATGCCCTTACCGTCCAAGGCGTTCCAGCGCTGGCTTCACGGCGTCGCGCCCAACGCCAGCACGGCTGATGTCTGCAGGATCGCCGGCATCAAACGGACAACGCTGGCCCAGCAACTGGTCCGCGGAAAGGTTGCCGAGTCCACGCTGGTGAGCATCAGCCGCGGATTCCAGGTGGATCCGGTGCAGGCCCTGTCGACGTTTGACCTTTACGCCGACCTCAGGGGTGGCCCGGTGCCCCCGACGCCCTGTGAACTGGTCAGCCAGGTCGCCACGATCGATCTGCTGCGGCCAGTGGTGGAACGCAGCGAGCCAAGCGCTGCCCCTGCGGCCCTGCTTTCCGAACCTCCGCACCCTACGTCGGTGCGGAACTGGGTAGACGCGATCGACGACGGCGAGTTGCGGCACCGCGTCAGCGAAGCCACCGGGATTGCGCCGCAGAACTTCTCGGCCCATCTGACGGCCAACAGGCTGCCGCCGGAACTGGCCATCGCCACTTCCCGGGCTGCCGGCGTCGGACCCGCCGGAGGACTGGTAGCTGGCGGGCTGATCACTGAGGCCGAGGCCGGGTGGCCACCGAATGCCCGCCGGGAAGCCCTGGACCGAATGACCCAAAGCTCGCTGGTTACCCTGGCCGGCGAACGGCTCCTGGCACTGGGCAAGACCTTGAAGCGCCAGGAACAAGACCACGAACGTACCGAAAGAATTTGGGAGAACCTAGGATGACGGCTGTCCTGCCATGGGTGACGCTGGTTGTATGCCTGGCTGTCACGGTCGCACGGATCCCCAGCGCATTGCGGGGCGAGAACCGTGTGGTGTTCTACATCTTCTCCCTGATCTCGTTGAGCATTTTCATCAGCATCGAAGCGCCCTACCTGGTCCTTGACGGCTGGCTTGGCGGAATAAACGTCGGGAACCTGATCCTGCGCTTCCTCCTGTATGCCACGTTCTTCCTCATGGGCATCAAGATCGCCACCGCGTTCGGTTCGCCCTCTGCCGTCCGTGCCATCCGGGGTCCCGTTGGTCTTTGTGTCGGGGCCATCGTGGCAATCCTTACCGTCTACTTCTTCGTCATCACGGACACGCGAGGGTCCTCAGCGGGCATGAGCGGACTGACCTGGGGGCCGTCCCTGGAGGCCTATGCGTTCATGGGGCGCTTCTACCCGGGATTCGTAGCGGCCTGCTTGGTGCCCGCGATCTGGCGGACCGTGGTGAGCGCGGCCCCTGTGCTGCTCCGGGTAGCTTCGGCGTTGCTGCTCCTGGGATTGAGCCTGCTCCTGCTGTCCCAACTTTTCCCGTTGATCCCCTTTTCCGAGGCATGGCTAAGGGTCCTCATCAACTACTCGGCAGCCATGTCCACGTGCATTGGCCTGGCCGGAATCTGGTTCTCCAAGGCCTATTCGCGAAGAAAACAACGTCTCGCAGCGTAAGACTTTCACAAAAGCATTAGATCGTGGCACAATCATGAATGTGTGAACACGGTTTGCAGCCTGACACCGGAATCAGAGAACGGGTTTCCGGTGGATGTGGCGCCCATGCGATCACAATTGGGGGGATGAGTGGTGGCGGGCTGTTGGGGACCGCCCCCACTCAGCCTTTTTAACGCCCTTGGTGCGGGCATCAGCGGTCCCACTCCCAGCAAGGCTCCTTACGGTGGCTAAGATGGCTCCATGAACAGCCTTCGCACCCGCCGCTCCGTCATTGCCGCCACTCTGGCCTCGGCCGCCCTAGCGCTCACAGCGTGCGGTGGGGGTTCAACTCCCGCTCAGTCAGGCGGAGACACCTCCCTTTCGGACGTCAAGTCCAAGGGTGAGTTGGTCATCGCCACCGAGGGCACCTACCGCCCCTTCAGCTTCCATGCAGAGGGCGCCGGGGACCTCACAGGTTTCGATGTCGAGATCGCACAGGCTGTGGCCGGAAAGCTCGGCGTGAAGGCAACGTTCCAGGAGACACAGTTTGATGGCATCTTTGCCGGCTTGGACTCCAAGCGCTTCGACACCATCGCCAACCAGATTTCCATCAACGACGAACGCAAGGCCAAGTACGAGTTCTCCACTCCGTACACCATCTCCACAGGCGTCGTGGTGACCAAGTCGGACAACACCGGCATCAACAGTTTCGCGGACCTCAAAGGCAAGACCACCGCCCAGTCGCTGACCAGCAACTTCTACAAAATGGCCGTGGAAGCCGGCGCCAATGTGCAGGCAGTGGAAGGGTGGGCACAGTCCGCCACGCTGGTCCAGCAGGGCCGCGTGGACGCGACCGTGAATGACAAGCTCACGTACCTCGACTACGCCAAGAACACCCCTGACTCCGGTCTGAAGGTCGCGGCCGAAGCGCCCGAGAAGACCGAAAGCGCGTTCGTCTTCCGCAAGGGTTCAACGGAACTCACGGCGGCCGTGGACAAGGCCCTGGCCGACCTCCAGGCAGATGGAACCATGGCAAAGATCTCCGAAAAGTACTTCGGCGCGGACGTCACCAAATAGATGAACTGGGACCTCATCTGGAGTTCCTTCGGGCCGATCATCACAGGCGCCGTGACGGGCACCATTCCCCTGACGCTCGCTTCATTCGCCTTCGGGCTGGTTCTGGCGTTGGTTGTTGCCCTATTGCGGCTGAGCCCCAACTGGCTGCTGTCCGGAATCGGCCGGTTCTACGTATCGGTCATCCGCGGCACTCCCCTGCTGGTGCAACTCTTCGTGATCTTCTTCGGCCTCCCCAGCATTGGCATCCGGCTTGATCCCTGGCCGAGTGCCATCATCGCGTTCTCGTTGAACGTGGGCGGTTACGCCGCCGAAATCATCCGGGCAGCCATTTTGTCCGTGCCCAAGGGCCAATGGGAAGCAGGCCACACCATCGGCATGTCCAGGCCGCAGACGCTGGTGCGCATCATCCTCCCCCAAGCTGCCAGGGTGTCAGTACCGCCTTTGTCCAACACCTTCATTTCGCTGGTGAAAGACACCTCCCTCGCGTCGCTGATCCTGGTCACCGAACTCTTCCGCAATGCCCAGCAGATCGCTGCTTTCAGCCAGGAGTTCATGACCCTGTACCTGCAGGCGGCCCTGGTCTATTGGGTCATTTGCCTGGTCCTTTCCACGGGGCAGTCCGCCGTGGAAAGGAGATTGGACCGCTATGTCGCCCACTAACGAACCACACTCCACATCAGTCCTGAAGGCCCGCAGCCTCGCCAAGGCATTCGGCAGCAACGTGGTGTTGCGCGACATCGATGTCGATATCCGCCGCGGCCAGGTGGTGGCCCTGATCGGGCCATCGGGATCCGGGAAGACCACCGTCCTGCGATCGCTTAACGGCCTTGAAATTCCCGACGGCGGCACGGTCACCTTCGGGGACAGCGACGGCGGAGGTGAACTCGCCATCGACTTCGGCGCGAAGGTTGGCAAGAAGGATCTTGCCGCCTTGCGTGACCGCAGCGCCATGGTCTTCCAGCACTACAACCTGTTCCCGCACATGACGGTCCTGAAGAACATCACCGAGGGCCCCATCCAGGTCCAGAAGAGGCCACGGGCCGAGGCCATCGCGGAGGCAGAACGGCTCTTGGAACGCGTGGGCCTGGCAGATAAACGCGACGCCTACCCTTTTGAACTCTCCGGTGGCCAGCAGCAACGTGTAGGCATCGTCAGGGCGCTGGCGCTTAAGCCCCAACTGCTGCTGTTCGACGAACCGACCTCTGCGTTGGACCCGGAACTGGTGGGGGAAGTCCTGGGTGTTATCAAGGAACTCGCCGAGGAAGGCTGGACCATGGTGATCGTGACCCACGAGCTCGCCTTCGCCCAACACGTAGCGGACGAGGTCATCTTCATGGACGGCGGTGTGGTGGTGGAACGAGGTCCTGCTGCCGAGGTCCTGCGTGCGCCCACGCAGGAACGGACCAAGCTTTTTGTGAAACGGCTCCAGCACGACGTCTAGGAGACTCAAGGAAAATGGGGGAAAAGACTTTGGATACAGCAGCCGAACCGGGGCGCAGGAAGCCCCGGCGTGCCGTCATCATTGCCGCAGTTGTTGCCGCTGCCGTTGTGGCTGGAGGGCTTGGCACGTGGTTTGTCCTCTCTCGCCCGGCAGGCGTTCAGCGCGCAGATGTTGTCCGCTTGGACAAGGAGCGCGCCATTCTGGACAACTCGATGAACCTCTACGATCCACTGGTCACCCGCTTTTCGGTACGGCTGACGAACGTGATGTCCGAAACTGCCGGGCAAGAGGCACAGGACACTGTCCTCAGCCAGGATGGTGACCTCCTGAAACGCGAGTCCGGGATAAACCGGGATCGCCTTGACCGGATGGGTTCATCACCAGCGGTGCAGGAGCAGGAAATCAGCGAGGCCTACAATCGTTTCAAGGAAAACTACGGGGCCGTCATCGCCTACAACGACCAATTGGCGGTCAACACCGCCAAGGTCACCCAATCCCTCGGTGGGCCATGCGCTCCGCTGCATTCGTCCCTGAATGTTGGCAGCGAGACGTATTCCGAAGACTACGTCAAGGGCGCTGACGCCTGCCTTACCGCCGTTGGCGCTGCCAAAGACGGCACCGATGCCGATACCACCGAACTCCTGACATCGGTTGAAGGCATTATCCGCGGACAGCGGGACAAACAGCAGGAAGTCCTGGATGCCAAGGACGACTTCGAACGCACCGCCAAACGCACGCTGGCCGGACTCGCCATGCTGGAAATCAACGACGCCCTCAAAACCGCCGAAACGAAGTATGAGGGCACCGCGACAGAGAAATACACCCAGCTCATCAACAATGCCAACGAGTCCAACAAGGCCTTTGAAAGTGCCCTCAGGAAACGCACGGACCAGTTTGATGCTTCAGGCAAGGACGGGGAATAGGCCATGACGATCGAACCCGGACCCACGCCTCAACCGGACCCCGCACAGCAGCCGGCGCCCAAGAAGCGCAAGCTGGCCCTCATCCTGGTCTCCAGTGTCGTTGTCCTGCTGCTGGTGGCCGCAGCGGCTGTCGTGGCGGTGACCCAAATCTCCGGCCAACAACGCAAGGAAAGCCTGCAGACGCTGAAGGACCAGCATGTCTCCGCCCTGGTGGACGCCCGGAGCAAGCTTCAGCCTGCGGCCAATGCGTATCTCGCGGCGTACAAGAAGGCGCGGAATGCCCCGGCCTCGCAGGAGGAAGCTGAGAAGAATTCCTCCACGGAGCGCGAGGAGTTCCAACGCGCGGTGGAGGCTGCCCGGACAGCGCTGAAGAACGTCCAGGATGCCCACTCTTCGAAGGAAGACGGGGTCGGCATCGCCGTCGGGCAACTTGGCGGCTCGTACGGTGGCTTCGTTGACCATATGGAAGGCCTGGTGGAGTCCTACCCGGAGTTTGAAGGCCTTTTCCGGGCTGACGGCGCAGGATGCAACGGTTTGTTCGTCGGTTCCAAGGCCTCAACCTTGAGGGAACGCCAAACCTTGCTCAGCCAGGCCGCGGCCCCCTGCAGGGAAGCTGCGAACCAACTCAAGCAATCAAAGAATGTGGCCTATGTCGAATTTGCCCGCACCTTTGACAACAGCGTCGCGCAGCTCGAATCCAACGCGGAGATCACGGCGAAATCGGAAGAGAACTACAACGAATTCGTCCGGCTCAAGGATCAAATGGTCCAAAAGACCGATGATGCCACCGCACGCAACGCCTCCGACGAGGAGTTCCTCAAGATTGCCGACGAACTGAAGGTCCTCAACGCAAGGATCAGGTACAACCGCTCGGAGTTCGATTTTGCCGCCAAACGGTACCTGTCCGGCGTCAAGGACATGCCCGTCTTGGTGGAGGAAGTCTTCTCAAAGAGGATCGCCGACGAAATCAAGAGCTACGACGCCGTGATCCCCTTGCGGGTTCAGATTCTGAAGGATGCAGTGGACGTCGAATTGGTCGAATAACCCACCGCGCCACCACCACAAACGCCGGCGGCCTTGCACGATTTCCCGTGCAAGGCCGCCGGCGTTCTACTGTATTCCGGGTCAGCGTGTGAAGCGCAGGGTCACCAGTTGGAACGGCCGAAGCACCAGCTCCACCTCCGAGCGTTCCCCCACCGTCACTCCAGGCGCCTCTGCAACGCGTTCCAGTAGGTCGGTGGCAGTGGCACCAACTACCTCAAATCCGGGCCGTACCGTGGCAGCTGAGCGCTCCCCCAGCGATTCGTAGAGCCGGACGATCACGTCGCCGGATCCGTCCTCGGCCAGCTTCACGGCTTCCACCACAATGGCCGGGTTCGAGACCGAAACCAGCGGCTCCACGGGGTGCCCACCGGTCACGAACCGTGGCTTCAGGTTGGTGCGGTAGCCCTCTTCCACGGCATCGGCGATTTCAGCGCCGGGCCGGATGGAAACCTCTAAGGTGTGTTCTCCCCTGTCGGCTTCAGGGTCCGGGAACCGGGCCGAGCGCAGCAGCGAGGTGCGGACCGTCGTCGTCGTACCGCCATCGGTGCGGACCGCCCTGGTGACATCGTGTCCGTAGCTGGAGGAGTTGCTGACGGCAACTCCATAGCCTGGTTCTGCGACGTGGATCCAGCGGTGCGCGCAAATTTCGAACTTGGCGGCTTCCCAGGACGTGTTGGTGTGGGTCGGCCGGAAGACGTGGCCGAACTGTGTCTCGGACGCCGAACGATCCGCCCTGACGTCCAGCGGGAAGGCGATCTTCAGCATCTTTTCGCGTTCCTGCCAGTCCACCGTGGTAGAGATCCCCAGGGACTTGGCACCGGCGTCGAGCGTGATGCGCTGGGTGATGGTGGAGGCGCCCACCTTCCGTTGGACCACCACGACGGCGCCACGCGGCGTGCGCTCGAGGTCGATGGTGTCCGCTTGGGTCAGCTGGGTGACGTTCCGGCGATAGAACTCTTCGATGTCCCACGCGTCCCATTCATTGGGGGTATCCCGGAACAGCTCCAGCAGGTTGCCGGACTGCCCGGGGGCTATGGCGTCGCGGCCGCCGGCATGGTCCACCAAGGAGGTGAGCAGGCCGTTGCCGTCCAGAACCGCACGAATGATGCCGTTGTCCAGCACGAAGCCGCCGCCGTATTCCTCCACCTGGACATCGTCGCCGGGTCCATCGGCTTCGGCTATTGCCAGAGCCGGCACGCCGCTGCGCGGATGTGGGGCTGCGTTGAGCAGGTAGCCCGTGCTGCCGGTCCCCACCAGAGCCTGGGCGGCATGGCTGATGATGGCCTCAAGGTCACGGGAAATGGCCTCATAGTTGCGCTCGGCATCCTGGTGGACCCAGGCGATGGAGCTGCCCGGCAGGATGTCGTGGAACTGCTGCAGGAGCACCAGTTGCCAGAGCCGCTTCAGCTCGGCTTGGGGATATGTGTAGTCCGCACCGAGACGGACGGCGGCGGTGGAGCACCACAGCTCGGCCTCGCGCAGCAGGTGTTCGCTGCGGCGGTTGCCTCGCTTGGTCTTGGCTTGGCTGGTGTAAGTTCCGCGGTGCATTTCCAGGTACATCTCGCCCACCCAGACCGGAAGGTTGGTGTACTCCGCCTCGGCCTTGGTGAAGAAGTCCTTGGCAGTGCCCATCCGGACCTTCGGCGAACCTTCAAGGTCTGCAGTGCGGTGCGCGGCGGCCACCATTTCACGCGTGGGTCCGCCACCGCCGTCGCCATAACCGAACGGCACCAGTGACATGGTTCCGCGGCCGTGTTCGCGGTAGTTGCGTTCCGCGTGGGCCAGTTCGCGGCCGTGCAGTTCAGCGTTGTACGTATCCACCGGCGGGAAATGCGTGAACAGCCGGGTTCCGTCAATGCCCTCCCAGGTGAAGGTATGGTGCGGCATCCGGTTGACCTTGTTCCAGGAAATCTTCTGTGTCAGGAACCAACGGGAACCGGCCTCCTTCACGATCTGCGGGATGGCACCGGAGTAGCCGAAGGAGTCCGGCAGCCAGGCCTCCTGGCATTCGACGTCGAATTCCTTCAGGAAGAAGCTCTTGCCCTCCACGAACTGGCGGGCCATGGCCTCGCCTCCGGGCATGTTGGTATCCGATTCCACCCACATGCCGCCCACGGGGATGAACTGACCGGCCTTGACCTTCTCCCGGATCCGGACAAAGAGCTCAGGGAAGTACTCCTTGATCCACGCCATCTGCTGGGCCGAGGAGCAGGAGAACACAAAGTCAGGATCCTCGTCCATGAGTGCCACCACGTTGGAGAACGTCCGGGCACATTTACGGATGGTCTCGCGGACAGGCCACAACCATGCGGAGTCGATGTGGGCATGGCCCGTAGCCAGGAGCTGGTGGGCGGAAGCATAAGCGGGCCGGCCCAGCACTTCCTTCAGCGCTTCGCGACCGGCCGCAGCAGTTCCAGCGACGTCGTCCGGGTCCATGATGTCCAGCATCCGTTCCAGCGCCCGCAGGATTTCATGGCGGCGGGGAAGTTCCATGGGAAGTTCATGCATGAGTCCGCTCAGTGTCCAGATGTCCTGGTTGAGTTCCCACACCGTCTCGTTCAGCTCTGCCATGGCGATGCGGCCCAGGCGGTAGCGGGGCTCGTCGCCGGACGTCGCTTTGTCTCCCAGCGGAGTGGGAGCAAAGGACCACCCCTGGGCAACGTCCGGGTTCGCCGCTGCTTCAACATAAAAATCCACGGAGTGTCCGCCGCCAAGCAGTTTGACGGGGACGTGATAGTTCCGGGGCGAGATCGCCTTGATGATGCTGCCGTCGGCGCGCCAGGCGGTGCCCTCGCACTGGAACCCGGGGACGTCGCTGTTGAAGCCGAGGTCCACGATGATTTCCACCGACGTGGATTCAGCCATACCCCAGTCCTGCGGGACTTCACCCTGCAGGTGGAGCCACTTGGTGCTCCAGGCCTTTCCCCACGGGGCGCCGTGCTCCTGCGGGGTGAAGAGCTGGCGCACAGCCTCTGCCGCCGGCACGGGCTCGCCGGGAACATCCCAGCTGCTGAGCTGCAGCGGTAAGGCTCTCCCGTAAATGGCCGGAAGAATGCGTTCCCGAACGAATCGATCGAGGCGCTGTTCAGTGATCCGGCGGTCGTCGTGCAATTAATTCCCCTTTGGGCTTTAGCTGGATTTCACGCTTGGTACACGCACCAGGCGTGCAGGTTCAGACGGCGATTCTGGGCTCGCCGCGCTTCCAATCGATGGATAAAATCTACTTTGTTCCAGCCTAATAGCCAAGTGATTGACGGCTATCCCCTACGGGCAGCGCATCTGCCGGGGCCGGTTCTGCGAGGATTCTGTCCCGGCCGGCATAGACATTGAGACTATGCCCCCGGCTGAACCCTGCCAGCGTAATCCCCGTTTCTTCTGCGAGTTCAGCTGCGAGGCTTGACGGTGCGCTGACCGCGGAGAGCACGGGAATGCCCGCCATGGCAGCCTTCTGGACCAATTCAAAGGACGCCCTCCCGGAGACCTGGAGGACTGTCCCTCTCAGCGGCAGCATGCCCGCCCGCAAAGCCCAGCCCACTACCTTGTCCACCGCGTTGTGCCTGCCAACATCTTCGCGCAGGCAGAGCAGCTCGGTGGTTCCGTCGTCGTGAATCCGGAAGAGTCCGGCAGCGTGCACACCGCCCGTTTTGTCAAAGACCGCTTGCGCCTCCCGGAGACGGTCCGGCAGTGCGGCCAAGGCGCGGACCGGCACCGTGACGTTGTCCTCGCGCGGACTGTGATGGGAGGACTTGCGGACAGCTTCGATGGAGTCCGTCCCGCAGATTCCACAGGAACTGGAGGTGTAGACGTTCCGGCCGGTATCGGGCCGCACCACGTCAGGCCGGAGTTGTGCGTCCACCACGTTGAAGGTCTGCACACCGTCTTCGTTCTCCCCCGCGCAGAATCGCTCAGAGATCAGTTGGGCGGGCTCCCAGATGATCCCTTCCGAGACGAGGAATCCGGCCACGAGGTCGAAGTCGTCCCCGGGGGTCCGCATGGTCACGGAGAAGGACATCTCCCCCAAGCGGATCTCCAGGGGCTCCTCCACGGCCAGTACATCTTCCTTGTATCGGACAGGATGCTCCAGCGCCTGCGGTGAGCCGTCCAGGACAAACTTATGCACCTTGCGGCGCTGGGTCACGCGTCCCATATCAGGCTCCGTTCTCCACATGCTTGACGAAGTGAACCGTCATGGCCTTATAGCCGGGGGTGTTGGATTCCCTGGCCACCAGTTCGCGGTGGACCAGGGCGTTGGCCTCCGGGAAGTACGCAGCGGCACAGCCCTTGGCCGTGGGGTATCCGATGAGCCGGAACTTGTCGGCCCGCCGTTCCGTTCCCGCGAAGGTGGAGATGACATCCACCAGGTCCCGGTCCTCGAAGCCCAGCTCCTTCAGGTCATCCGGGTGGACCAGGATGACCCGCCGCCCCTCCGAAACGCCGCGATACCGGTCATCCAAACCGTAGAAGGTGGTGTTGTACTGGTCGTGGCTGCGGACGGTCTGGAGGATCAAGTGGCCCGGCGGCGCTTCGAGGTACTCAAGTGGCCGCACGGAGAAACGTCCCTTGCCGATGTCCGTGGCGAAGGTCCGCGTGTCCCGGGGCGGGTTGGGCAGCACAAAGCCGTTCTTGGTCCGAACCCGGGCGTTGAAGTCCTCAAAACCGGGAATGACCCTGGAGATGTGGTCCCGGATCACGTCGTAGTCCTCGGCCATGGACCGCCAGTCCACGCTGTGGTCATCACCCAGGGTGGCTTGCGCCATCCGGGCTACGATCACAGGCTCACTCAGGAGGTGCTCAGAGACCGGCTCCAGCCTCCCCTGCGTCTTGTGGATGACGGACATGGAGTCTTCCACGGACAGGAACTGCTTGCCTTTAGGGTGTTTGTCGTCGGTGTCCGTCCGGCCCAGGGTGGGCAGGATCAGGGAGGTCTTGCCGTGGACCACGTGGGCACGGTTGGGTTTGGTGGAGATGTGGACCGTCAGCCCTGCCCTCTTCAACCCTTCTTCCAAGGCTGCCGTATCCGAGCCGGCCGCAGCGAAATTCCCGCCCATGGAGACGAAAACATCCACTTCGCCCTTCTCCAGGGCGTGTTGGGTCTCCACGGAGTCATAGCCGTGGTCTCGCGGCATGTGGAAGCCGAATTCCTTGTCCAACGCAGCCAGGAACGGCTCCTTGGGTTTCTCCCAGATCCCCATCGTGCGGTCGCCCTGCACATTTGAGTGCCCGCGGACGGGGCAGGCTCCGGCACCGCGCTTGCCGAAGTTCCCTTGGAGCAGCAGCAGATTAATGATCTCGCGCAAGGTATCCACCGAGTGTGGCTGCTGGGTCAGTCCAAGGGCCCAACAGATGATGGTGGCCTTGGACGCGGCCATCATTTCCGCGGCCTTGGTGATCTCTGCACGCGTCAGGCCAGTGGCGCGCCCGGTCTCTTCCCAGTCCAGGACTGAACGTGCTTCCTTGTACGCGGCGAAACCTTCGGTCTGCCCCTCAATAAAGGAATGGTCGACGACGGTGCCCGGGTTGCGCTGCTCTTCTTCCAGGAGCAGGTGGCCCAGCGCCTGGAACAGCGCGAGGTCGCCACCGACCTTGATCTGCAGGAATTCGTCCGCGATGGTGGTGCCACCGCCAATTACGCCGTTGAGGGACTGCGGGTCCTTGAAGTTCAGCAGGCCTGCCTCGGGAAGCGGGTTGACGGCGATGATCTTCCCGCCGTTGTTCTTGCAATCCCGCAGTGCGGACAGCATCCGGGGATGGTTGGTTCCCGGGTTCTGGCCCACCACCAGGACCAGTTCGGCGTGGTGGATATCCTCCAGCGAGACCGTGCCCTTGCCGATTCCAATGGTGGGGTTCAGTGCGCTGCCGGAGGATTCGTGGCACATGTTGGAGCAGTCGGGCAGGTTGTTGGTGCCCAGGCTCCGGGCGAACAACTGATACATGAAAGCGGTCTCGTTGGCCGTACGGCCGGAGGTGTAGAAAACGCATTTGTCCGGCGTGGTGGCGTTGATGTGCTCGCCGATCAGCGCGAAGGCCTCGGTCCAGCTGATGGGCGAATAGTGTGTATCCCCGGGCTTGATGACCACGGGCTCGGACAACCTTCCCTGGCTCCCCAGCCAGTATTCGGTCTTGTCTTCGAGGTCAGCCAGGGAGTGTTTCGCCCAAAATTCCGCGCCCACAGTGCGGGTGGTGCTTTCCTCGGCAATCGCCTTGGCGCCGTTCTCGCAGAACTCGGCGGGGCTGCGCCTGCCGGTAATGGATTCGGGCCAGGCGCATCCCGGGCAATCGAAGCCGTCGTGCTGGTTGACCCTGAGCATGGAACGGACCGTGCGGGCCACTCCGGCCTGGGCGTAACCGCGTTCAAGAGCCACCGTGACAGCCTTGAGGCCGGCAGCGGCTTGTTTGGGTGGGTGGATTTGCAGGTCATCTTCATTGATGTCCTGTTCGGGAGCATGCCTGTTCATAAGTCCATCATTGCACTTTGTTAGCACCCTCACCTGGTTCGCTGCAGTGCTCCGGAGTCCAGCACTCAGGCGTCCAGCGCGCTCCAGTCCACCGGGCCGGAGGGAGTCTTCTTTGCCTGCCGCGCCGGGGCCTTGCGGGGCTTGTCTTCCGCGGACTTGGGCGCGGGCAACGGTTTGCCCCACGGCAAGGCAAACGCCGGGACCAGCTCGCCCAGTTGGACTCCGTGGGGCGGTACCACCATGACCCCGTCCGCGCCGGCCAGGCCCCGCATCATCCCGGGACCCGTGTGCTGCGCCGGCGATGCCAGGCCATACACCAGCTTGAACGGCATCAGGCGGGTCCGGCCGGGATCCGCGTCGATCATGGCGCCGCAAGGAACTTCACCTACCCCGTCCAGCTGCCGATGACCCAAAGCCGCCAGCAACGGCGCACCCACCGTTAGCAGCGCCATCATCGCGGCAAGTGGATTTCCCGGCAGGCCCAGCACAAAACGGCCATCGGGCAGTTCAGCCAGCACAGCAGGATGACCGGGGCGCATGGCAATGCCGTCGATCAACAGCCGGCCGCCGAGTTCAGCCACGGCCCGCCTGAAGTGGTCAGTCCCGGACCGACCGGTCCCGCCGGTAGTGATGACGACGTCCGCCGGGGGCTCAGTTTCCTGGTAAGGGTCATCAGCTGTCAGCTCATCCAGGGCCGGTTCGGTGTCCTGGAGTGCGGAAATCCATTCTTCATAGTTGTCGCCCACCCTGAGCTGCTCTCCTGCGATGCCACCAAGGAGCTCCACCACAGCGCCCAATTGCGGGCCGAAAGTATCACGCACTTGTCCGGGCAGCGGAACCCCTTGTGCCACAACCTCGGAGCCCGTCAGCAGAAACCTGACCAGCGGCTTGCCGAGGACCTCCAGCTGGTCCAGACCGGCCAGCGCAGCCAAAGCGATGTGGGCCGGGTTGAGCACGGTTCCGGCAGTAAGCAAGACCTCCCCCGCCGCCGCTTCTTCTGCGGCTTTACGGATGTGCTGGCCGTTGCGGGGTTCGCCGGGTTTGGCGGTTCCGCCCAGCGCAAGGACCGGAAGGCCGTCGTCGTCGGTGGTTATGACGCCGCTCTCGCTGCGAAGTACTGCTTTAGCACCCGGCGGAATCAGCCCGCCCGTAACAATGGGACTTGCTTGGTGGGGAGCAAGCCTCTGGCCCGGTTCACTCAGGATCCACGGACCGCTTCCGTTGACGGCCCACCCATCCATGGCTGAGGAAGCGTAGTGCGGCATATCCTGCACCGCCCGGGCATCGGCAGCTAGGGTGCGGCCGAGGGCTGACCTGAGCGGGACAGGAGCCGGAGGGATGGGAGCGGCACAATCGAACGCCCGCTGCCGGGCCTCCTGCCAGGTGTGTGCCGCGTGATGGCCCTCGGCGGGGGCCTCCGTCATTCGGCGTCAGCCTCGGACTCCGAGTACTCCTTGGCAACTTTGCGGGCCAGTTCCAAGGCGGCATTCATGGACGCATCATCGCTTGCCTGGCCAATGCCGCGGGCCATGCCCGCCGCGTAGCCGGCAATGAAGGTGGTCAAGGGCGCTGCGGGGCGCACCACTGAGTGCGCCGCCACTCCGGCAACAGCGAGCACTTCATTGACGTCCACTTCAACGCCTTCAAGCTCGAATGCCTGCAGCAGTGTGCGGCACCATTCCTCGAGCGTCTCTTCCTGGCTCTTCACGTCCGCCTCCAACTTGTAGTCAATGCCCAGGGCCGCAGCGTCCTCCCATGTATCCACGTCATCCGTGGAGCCTGGGGGGACGGCTACGTCCAGCAGGTTCAGCCTAGCAAGCAGGCGGAACACTGAAGCGTTCGTTAACCCGGAACCTTCGGAAGCTTGAGCCACTTCCCGTTCGAGGGCACTGGTGCCGTAGGCACCAAGGAGGGGCTGCTTCCGGCCATCGGCAGAGACAGCCATGGCACCGTCCACCCCCGCATGGGCCTCCAGGGCTTTCCAGAGGAACGAAACGCCACGGGACACGTGCGGCATATCGCATGCCAGGACGAGCGTCCAGGGAGCGTTGTTTCCGTTGTCCTTCATCGCCGCCAACCCCGCAGCAATCGCTGCGGCGGGACCCGCAAATGCCGGTTCCTCCCGTGCCCGCAGCACCTCGACCGGTAACGGCTCACCGCCCGTTCCTGAAGCGTCAGGACCTACCACCACCACAGCTGACGCACCCCGGGCCGCCTGCAGGGCGCGTGAAAGGAGCGTCCCGCCGTCGTACATCAACGACGGCTTGGGCACGCCACCGAGGCGGGTGGCCCTGCCACCCGCCAGAATCACGGCATTGAACTCCATTCGCCCAGATTACCGGGGCGGCCGGAGTTCAGCAGAAATCGATCAGGCAGCGGATTCCGGCAACAGGAACGGGTCCCAGTCCGGCGCAGGTTTCTCGAGTTCTTTGATCTGCCACATGGTTCCCTGGGGCACTCCAGGCGTGAAACGGAGTTTCCAACCCATTTCAGCCAGCGTGTGGTCGCTCTTGGCGTTGTTGCATTTCAGACACGCCGCGACCAGGTTTTCCCAGGAATCCGCGCCGCCCCTGGATTTGGGGTGGACGTGGTCTATGGTGTGGGCTGTTTTCCCGCAATAGGCGCAGCGATGGCCGTCGCGGCGAAGGACCCCGCGTCGGCTCACGGCGGTAATCCTGTTGTACCGGGGACGGATGTAGCGGTTAAGGAGGATCACGGAGGGGCGTCCGAGAATCTCCTGTGGCCCGACGACAGGCTCGTCGCCTTCGGCCACTACGCTAGCTTTCCCAGTCAACACTAGGACCAGCGCCCGGCGGAATGTTATTACCGCCAGCGGTTCATATCCAGCATTCAGAACGAGTGTGCGCATGCACGTACCTCTTCACGGCCGCACCCGTCAGGGGCACGAGGGCCGGCTGCCCTCTGCTTGTACGGGCTGTGGATCGACAAGATAAGGGTAAGCACTCATATGCCGTATCAACGAATTTTTCGGTCGTTTCCCGTGCAGTGTCGCCAAGAGTTCATGCGAGGTTAAGGGGCCTGGAGCCGAATCCGTCCCTTAAAGCAGAACACCCCGCCGGCCTGAGCCTGCGGGGTGTTGCTGTCAAAACCAAAGGCTGGATCAGCCGTTCACGCGGATGAAAACCGGGCCGGAGCCTACGTTGACGCTGAACAGTGCCGTGGTGGATCCGTTCCATCCACCGTGGACTGCCTGGCCGTTGCCGACGTATACAGCGATGTGGGCCTGTCCGGCCAGACCGCCGTTGGCGTAGTAGGCGAGGTCGCCCGGCTTCGCTTCCGCTGCGCTGACCGTGCGGCCGAGGGAGAGGTAGCCGGCCGGCCAGTCGTGGAAGTTGATGCCAACAGCTGCCAGGGAGTTGGTTACCAGCATGGTGCAGTCCTGGGTGACGCCGAGCTGCGCATAGGCGGCAGCGGCAATTGCAGCACCCAGGCCACTTGCAGCGGCCGGAGCCTTTGCCTCAGGAGCCGCGGTGTTGACGGCCAGTGTGGCGTTGCCGGCAGTTGCCGTGCTTTCTGCTGCCTTCTTGGTTTCTGCCTTCGCAGGAGCCTTCTTCTCTACGGGGGCCGGAGCCTGCACCGTGGTGACCACGGGGCGCTCGTAGGAGATGGCAACGGTGGAGTCCGCAGCGATGGTGGCCTGGACTACCGACTGGACGTCAAGGGTGGACGTCGCGGTGGACTCACGGTCCACGGTGGTGTCGGCCGCGTTGGCAGCAACACTGCCGGTCAGGACCAGGCCTGAAGCTGCGGCAATAACAGCCGCCTGGCGGCCGACGCCGCCGGCGTTTTCACTGACGGCCTTGGCGATCACGGCAAGCGAGCTGGTCTTGGGGGCCTCAGCGCGATGCCGTGCAACCTTGGATGCACTGGTCATGGTTTTCTCTTTTCGTATCCGCGTGCAGTTGGGGTACACGCGGCTCATTGGCGCGCCAGCACTTGGGGGCATGCTGGCGAACCCCGAACCGGATTGTTTCTAGCGGAGGGTAAAGAAGGAGGACGTGCCCGTGGAGGCAGCCGAGTGCAGGAGCGTGCCCTGTCCCGGGTTCAATGCGCTGATCATCATGCCGTTGCCAACGTAGATGCCTACGTGTGCTCCGCCGTTCTGCATGACCAGGTCACCGGGGACAGGAGTGCTGGTGGGCTTCATGGCCGTCCAGGCGTTGACGCGCGGGATGCTGATGCCGGCCTGGGCGTAGACCCACTGGGTGAAGCCGGAGCAGTCCCATCCGTTGGGCGTGGTGCCGCCCCAAACGTAAGGGTGGCCGATTCCGGTGTAGGCGATCGCGGCGAGGCCGGAAGCGGCGGCGCTGGAAGCAGCATCCTTGGCTTCGGACGACTTCGCAGTCACGGCGCCTGCGGTGGCCTGGTTGCCGTTGGCCGCGGTGCGCTGGGTGGTCTGCGAAGCGCGCTGCACAACCTTGGGAGCTTCCTTGGTGGCCACTACGGGGCTCTCGAAGGAAACGGTGGCGGTGGGCTCTGCGGTGACTACCGCAGTGGTGACCATCTGCTGGGTGCTGGAGGCTTCCGACTTGGAAACGTCGGTGTCCGCTGCCTGGGCCGGCAGACCGACACTGAGGACGAGGCCTGAGGCTGCTGCCAGTACGACGGCCTGACGGCCAACGGTACCGGCGTTGGATGAAACAGCCTTGGAAAGCGTGTTCAAGGGGTTCGTACGAACCGATTCGGCGCGGTGGCGCGCAGGGGTAGTGCGTGATGACACGAAGGTAGCCTCTCCCAATGCCTGCGAGGTGAGCTGTCGGATTCGGATGGGAGTCATCCGGCCACGCTGCTTCAAGGAAGCTTTGCGACTTAACCCCAAGGCCTTCTTGCGAAGACCAGAAGTGGTTCCCCCGCCCCTGCCAGACGATTTATGCGAACGGACCTCGAGTGGTGGCAGAGCTAGGCAATCCACTCAAGTGCACCGGCCCCCTAAAAAGCCGATGCGCTTTGTACGGTACAACAGTTGAACGCGAATGTCACATTCAGGTCACGGGGTGTGTCACCAATGCGAGAGACAACCATCAACTGGACTTAGAGCCAGCCCATGGGGTCAACAACTTCACCGTTGACCTGTACTTCGAAGTGGAGGTGGCAGCCGGTGGAGGCGCCCGTGGTGCCGCTCAGCGCTACAGTGTCGCCGCGGCTGACCGTCTGGCCTACTTTGACGGTGAAGGACGACAAGTGGTTGTACGTGGTCTCAAGGCCGTTGCCGTGGTCTACCACCACGCGGTTGCCTCCGCCGTACTCGTGCCATCCCGCAAAGGTGACCTTGCCACTGGCCGCAGCATGGACGGCCGTGCCGCACTGGGCCACGAAGTCCTGGCCGCGGTGGAAGTCACCGGCACCACCTGTGAGGGGGCTGATGCGGTAGCCGAACGGGGAAGCCGTGGTCAGGGTGTCCAGGGGGCTGGCCATGGTGCCCGTGGACGAGGCACGCTGGATGCTGTCGGCGGACTGCGCACTGAGCAGCTGCTTCAGCTTGCCGTCGGGGTCGGCGGCGGTAGCTACCGCAGCACGGCTGAAGTCGATCTTGGCTGATGCAGCGGCGGAAACCTCGGGCTGGCTGCCCCCGGTGACGGCCAGGGCCGACTCGGTCTGACCGGATTCCGAGGTTGCCATTACCGGGCTGGTGGCCGGCAGACCGACAGTCAGGGCAAGTCCGGTGGCGGCAAGCGCAACTCCGGCCTTTTGCCCTACACCACTGGCTGCGGCGAAATCGGCAACCTGGCGCAACGGGCTCTTACGGCGACGCACCTGGCGTTCGGTGTCGCGTGGCCGGATCTCCGATACGACGCGGGCTGGCCGCAGCTCAGCAGCGGGGCCGGACGCGCGGCGGCGGCCCCTGACGTTCTGCGTTGTCAAACTCTATTCCTCTCTAAAAAGCCTGCGAAGTTAGCTGTCGGATTCGGGTCAGAGAGTTCAAAGACCCGGTCCGCACGAAGCGCTCACGGCACACAGGTATCCCAAGAGGGACTTGCGTAATGGGCACTTCTGCTGCGGACTTCACCCCAAGGCTGCTTCTTTAGACAGCCGCTTGTGGTTCCCCCGCCTCTGCCAGTGGTGGATGGCACACCTGTTCCGCTGGCAGAGCTCGGCTCCGGAACAGGTAACGCTTTGGTATCAGCGCTAGTAGATAACTATAGGCGATTAAGGCTCGCAGTAATAAATTCGTTATCAACAGGAACAGGCGTGGCGCGGCGTCCCCTTATCACCAATCCTGAAAAACTGCAGGTCACACGCGCGCTTGGAGCTCAAAAGTGAGATATGACACCGGGTGAAGGGAAGGGTGCTTCAGCCGACGGAGACGAAGACGTGCGCCGCCACCTCGGGCGGAAGTTCCAGTGCACCCTCAATGCCGGGGACCCGGACGGAAATGTACTCGCCTACACGCTCCAGGGAGACGGCCGCGCCGGGGCGGATACCACCCTCGTCCAGCTGGGTAAGGAGTTCAGGCTCAACCTGGATGGGCTCCGCAAGGCGGGTAACTGCCACGCGGGAATCCGGTGCATAGCCGTCCATGGCCTGCAGGAGGTTGACGTCGAGGCGGGGGAACGGCTGGCTGGCAAGGCCACCGAGGGCTTCAAGGCCCGGGATGGGGTTGCCATATGGGGATTCGGTGGGGTGCTCCAGGAGTTCGTACAGCCGGCGCTCCACGCGCTCGCTCATCACGTGTTCCCAGCGGCAGGCTTCGTCATGGACATAGGCCCAGTCCAAGCCAATGACATCAGCCAGGAGACGCTCGGCGAGGCGGTGCTTTCGCATCACCTCGGTGGCGCGTTTCCGCCCCGCTTCGGTCAGTTCCAGGTGACGGTCATTGGAAACAATCACCAAGCCATCGCGCTCCATGCGTCCGATGGTCTGGGAAACAGTGGGTCCGGAGTGCCGCAGCCGCTCGGCGATGCGGGCCCTGAGAGCCACAATGTTCTCTTCTTCAAGCTCCAAAATGGTCCGAAGATACATCTCAGTGGTATCGATCAGATCCGTCATCCAGCTCAGCTCTCCTCGAACGCAGTTCCTTGCGTAATCTCCACCGTACCGCGTCCCTTGCCGGGTGGGCGGTGTAGACCGCCGCCCCATGAACGCCAACCACCAGCCTAGCTTATTTGGAATTACTCTGGATAATTCCGGTCGCATATGGTGGGCCTGCGTTCCACGTGGCGGACTATGACGGCCACAGGTTCCTGCCTCCGCGCCGGGTCAGGCAGAATTGGGGTGTCGAAGGGGCAGCTGATGCCACCTGCCACGACCCATCTCTAGCCGATACCCATTGGAGCCACACGTGAGCGACAACAGCATCACCATTCCCGCCGATCTGCTGCCCAAGGACGGACGCTTCGGCGCAGGACCGTCCAAGGTCCGTCCGGAACAGATCGAGGCCCTGTCTGCCGCGTCGTCCACCATCCTTGGCACGTCCCACCGCCAAGCTCCGGTCAAGAACCTTGTAGGTTCGGTCCGGGAGGGCCTCAGCCAGTTCTTCCGTGCACCCGAAGGATACGAAGTTGTCCTCGGCGTCGGCGGTTCCACGGCATTCTGGGATGTCGCCGCATTCGGCCTGGTAGAGAAGAAAGCACAGCACCTCTCCTTCGGTGAATTCGGTTCCAAATTCGCTGCTGCCACCAACAAGGCGCCGTTCCTTGATGCTTCCTCCATCATCAAGTCCGAACCCGGCACCCGCCCGGTGGCACAGGCCGAAGCCGGCGTTGACGTCTACGCCTGGCCCCAGAATGAAACGTCAACCGGCGTGGCCGCCCCCGTCAAGCGCGTCGAGGGGGCTGACGAAGGCGCCCTCGTCCTGGTGGACGCCACGTCTGCTGCCGGCGGGCTGGATGTCGACGTCTCAGAGTCTGACGTCTACTACTTCGCACCGCAGAAGAACTTCGCCTCCGATGGTGGTCTCTGGCTGGGCCTCTTCTCCCCCGCCGCACTGGAGCGTGCGGCACGGATCAAGGCGAGCGACCGCTGGATCCCGGACTTCCTGGACCTGCAGACGGCTATCGACAACTCCAAGCTGAACCAGACGTACAACACGCCTTCCCTGTCCACGTTGGTCACCCTGGACGCCCAGGTGCAGTGGCTCAACAGCAACGGTGGCCTGGATTTCGCCAGCAAGCGCACGGCGGACTCCGCCAACCGCATCTACTCCTGGGCCGAGGCCTCGGAGTACGCGACGCCGTTCGTCACCAACGCCGAAGACCGCTCCAACGTCATCGCTACCATCGACTTCGACGACTCCATTGATGCCGCAGCCATCGCCAAGGTCCTGCGCGCCAACGGTGTGGTGGACACCGAGCCGTACCGCAAGCTTGGCCGCAACCAGCTGCGCATCGCGACGTTTGTCGCCATTGAACCGGACGACGTTTCCGCCCTGCTTGCCAGCATCGACTACGTGGTTGGCGAACTGAAGAAGTAGTACCACAGGCTGTCAGTCGGCGTCGTTCGGAATGTTCCGGACGGCGCCGCTGCCGTTTAACACCGCGGCCCTCGAGGGCCTGACTAACGAACCGGCCCCGGGCCGCCGTCGTCGTCCTCGTCGGTGACCGGGCGGGCCAGCAACGACTCCACCCGGAAATGGCGCAGGCCACGGGCACGGCGGTCGAAACGCAGCCGCAGCTGCTTTGCCCGGATGATCCAGGCCAAGCCCACGACGGCGGCGCTGACGCCGGCCAACGCTGCAACGCCCACGGCCCACCGCGGCCCGCCAACATTGGCCACCCACCCCACCAGCGGCGCCCCGATGGGAGTGCCACCCATGAAGATGGCCATGTACAAGGACATGACCCGCCCGCGCATGACAGCTTCGGTGGTGGACTGCACGTAGCCGTTGGCGCTGGTGATCAGTGTCAGGGCGAACAGGCCACAGGGAACGAGGGCCAGTCCGAAGAGCATGGCGTTGGGGGCCAGTGCCGCCAACGCGCTGGCGACGCCGAATCCCCCGGCGGCAATGAAGATCAGCCGCAGGCGGGGCCGACCGCGTCGGGCAGCCAGCAGGGCACCCGTCACGGATCCGATGGCCATGACCGAATTCAGCAGTCCAAAAGCGCCGGCGTCCATCCCGAACTGGGTGCCCACCATCGCGGCAATGAAGAGGGGAAAGTTGAGCCCAAAGGTGCCCACAATGAAGACCGCTGCCAGGACCACCTGGATATCGGGTCTGTTGCGGACGTAGCGGAGGCCCTCGCGGATCCGCCCTTTGCCCGCCGCAGCCCGGGGCTGGACCCGGAGCGAAGACGCCGGAATGAGCTTCAGCGCCCAGAGCATGGCAACAAAAGACACAGTGTTGATAAGGAACACCCAGCCCGGCCCCACCACCACCGTCAGCACACCGGAGACGGCCGGCCCGATCATCCGGGCCACATTGAAGGAGGCACTGTTGAGGGCCACGGCGTTGGGCAGGTATTCGTCGGTAACCAGCTCGGAGACGAAAGTCTGGCGGACGGGAGCGTCCAGGGCCGTCACGATGCCCAGCAGCAACGCGAAGACATAGACGTGCCAAAGTTCAGCTATCCCCAGCAACACCAGGATGCCCAGGCCCGTACTCAGGAGCGCCATGGCTACCAAGGTGATGAGGAGCAGTTTCCGCCGGCTGTAGCGGTCGGCCAGCAGCCCGGCCCAGGGGGCAAGGAACAGCTGCGGACCCAGTTGGAGGGCCAAGGTAATACCCATGGCTCCGGCGTCGTGCGCGGTCAGGTGGTCAAAGACCAACCAGTCCTGCGCGGTACGTTGCATCCACGTGCCGATGTTGGAGATCAGGGCACCGAAAAACCAGATGCGGTAGTTGAGGATTCCGAGTGACCTAAAGGTGGACATCAGCGTCCGCCCCTACTTTGGTCACCCCGGGTTTCCGCAATGCTTATTCAGCCCCGGCTTCGTCGTGGTCATCGTCAGGATCGTCGGACTCGTCGGACTCGTCCGCGTCGTCGGCATCCTCAGCGGGTTCAGTCGCCTCGTCTTCGTCCGCCTGCACGGACTCTTCCGTGACGTCCTCCACGGTTTCCTCCACCAACGGCGTCTCGTCCTCGGGACGGACACGCTTGGCCCACGGAACCCACTCGGGCGCCAGGATGGAGTCCTCGGAGGGCAGCAGGCCAAGCTCGCTCACCGTGACGATCTTGGACCGCGAGTTGCGGGTCACCACGGCGTACCACTGCCACCCGCCGTAACCGGCAAGCCTGGATTCAAACAGGTGGGTCACCACACGGTCACCCTCCGACTTGGCACCGAGGTGTGCCCCGACTTCGCCAGGGTTGGCAATGCCCTCCACTGCCTCACGGGCAACCTCGACGGCGGCAGCGAGGAAGGCATCCGGCTTGCCGGTGCGCCACACGGGCAAACCGGCGCGCGGCTTGTCCGCAACCGGCTTCCGCGCGGGGGCTTCCCCGATGCCAGGAGCCCGGGCAGCGTCAGGGCCGGCTGCAGGGTTTGCCTGGGCGCCCCTTCCGGCCTTTGTTTCCTGTGCGGATTCCGATGTCATGGCCGGTCCTAGGCTTCCAGCTCGTCGGCAACCTTGCGCAGCGCCAGGCTGATGGCCTTGGCCTTGTTGCCGTCCGGGTATTTGCCGGAGGACAACGAACCGGAAAGGTTGTCCAGAACCGTCACAAGGTCCTGCACCATAGGGGCGAGGTCCTTGGCGTTCATCCGCTTGGCCTTGGCAAGGGACGGCGTCTTTTCCAGGACGCGCAACCCCAGTGCCTGTGCTCCGCGGCGGCCATCGGCCACGCCGAACTCCACTCGGGTTCCAGCCTTGAGCTCCGTTACGCCCGCAGGCAGGGACGTCTTGGGCAGGAAAACTTCCTGGCCGTCCTCAGCCGCGAGGAATCCGAAGCCTTTTTCCTTGTCATACCACTTGACCTTGCCGGTAGGCACGTAATCAACCTTCTTCGTTTCTTGCTGTGGGAGACACGTCGGGCCAGACACCGCATCCGCAGGGTTCTGCGGGATCGAGGGTGACAGCCCGGTCCGTGTTGGTCTGTTCCTTCAAGGTTATCCTGCCCGGCCCGCTATTCCCGCCTTGCCGCGGTCACGCCGCGATCACAGAGGGCAGGAGCTGCACCCAAAGGGCGGCAATGACGCAGCAATACCTCCCGTTCCGGCGCTGCTGCTAGCGTTGGGGACATGACTTCCCCGGGTTACCGCCGCCCCCTCATGATCATCGCCGCCGTGATCGCTGTGGCCTCCTTGGCCGCCGTCGGTGCCGTCATGGCAATCGCTTACAACAGCGGAACGGCCCCGGTATGGATTACGACGACTGCCCTTTACGGCTTGCCCGCTGCATTCATGCTGGCAGTGGTCCTGGTATTGGACGCTGTCCGCCAGCGCCGTCGGCAATAACCATCTGAGCTGCCGGCAGGCACCAGCGGCCCAGGGGCGGTAACGTTGGATTGATGTCCCTCATTCGCGCGCTCAGCAAGGAACTGGAAGCGCGCAGCGACGATTCGCTGCGGGCCTTGTTTGCTGCGCGACCGGACTTGATCTCCCCCATGGCGCCGGACTTCGCGGCCCTGGCAGCAAGGGCAAGTGCCCGTGTCAGTGTGCAACGGGCCCTGGAACGGCTGAACAAGCCCGAAATGCAGGTCCTGGAGACACTGCATCTGTGTACCAACGCCGATACAGGCCACAGCATTTCAGCAGCCGGCTTGAAGAAAGTCATTGCCGGCTCCACTCTTTCGGCCCTGGACCCGATCCTTGCCAAGCTGCAGGAGCTGGCCCTCATCCACCGTGCCGATCCACCCGCCGGATCACCGGCCACCTCCTCCCGGCAGCGTTTCTACCTTCCTGTGGGCAGCCTGAAGGATGTCATCGGCATCTACCCGGCAGGCCTTGGCAGGAGTTACACGGAACTGGTTCGGCTGCAGCCGGCCTTTGCCCAGCGGGTAGTGCAGTTGGTAGCCGAGCTCCATCAAAGCGGCGCCGGCATCCACCCCGCCAGCACTCCCATGGATGCCGCGCTCGCCCTGCAGCGCTGGACGTCAACACCGGAGAACCTGCGCGCCATCCTGGCCACCGCGCCGGACCGGACCGTCGGCCTGCTGGATAAATTCGGCAGTTGGGCCATGGGCGCAGTACCCCAGGCACAGCGGCGGGCGTCGGTCACCCACGAAAGCCACGACGTCGGGCCCATCGACTGGCTGTTGGCGCGTGGCTTGCTGGTCCCCTTGGACGCCGGCCACGTGGAACTGCCCCACAGTGTGGGCCTTGCGCTTCGCGGCGGCGCCATTGTGGATGACTTCACACTCTCGCCACCGGTTCCCGAGTTGGGCCACACCAGTGCTGCCCTGCGCCGCAACGCTGCCATGGGGGCCATCGCGGAGATCCTGCGGCTGACCGGCGAGCTGCTGTTCGCTGTGCGGGAACAACCCCTGGCCACCCTCCGGAGCGGTGGTGTGGGTGTGCGCGAACTGCGGCGCCTTGCCGAGTCCATCCGCATGGGCGTCCATGAAACCGCCGTCCTCTTGGAGTTGTGCGCCATGGCCGGGCTGCTCCGCCTGGACGTGGACAGCTCCACGTGGGTGCAGCCGCCGTCGCTGGAGTGGCTCAACCTCCCCCGGCAGGAACAGTGGCTTTGGCTGGTCAATGCCTGGCTGGCCAGCGAGCGTGCACCTTCTCTGGTGGGCCAGCCCCTTACCGGTCCCGCGTCGTCGGCCTCCCATCAGGGCGCCGCCGGGACCACCATCAATGCCTTGTCCGCGGAAGCGCAGCGGCCTGATGCCCCGGTGGTCCGACGACGCGTCCTCGAGATCCTGCACGAACTCACGGCCGAAGCCGCCGCTCCGGATGGGAAAGCGCCCGTCCTGGACGCCAGGGCCGTCCTGCAGCGGGCTGAATGGTCGCAGCCGCGGATGTCCCGGCGGTTCAGTTCACTGGTCCGCGGCATTCTTGAGGAAGCCACGCTCCTGGGCCTGATGGGCTCCGGTGCGTTGACGCAGTTGGGTGCGGCCATTGCCGACGGCCAACCCGAACAGGCCATGACCATCCTCGGCGAGCATTTGCCCGCCGCAGTGAACCACATCCTCCTGCAGGCCGACCTCACCGCCGTGGCCCCCGGCTACCTGGCTCCGGAACTGAGTGAGACACTGCTGTTGATGGCAGACGCCGAGGGCCAGGGTCCAGCGTCCATCTACCGTTTCTCTGCTGCCACCATCCGCAGGGCGCTCGACGCCGGACAAGATGCGGAATCGCTGTTGGCATTCCTTCGGGAGCACTCGGCCACGGACGTGCCGCAGCCCTTGGCGTACCTTGTCCAGGACACGGCGTCCCGGCATGGCCGCTTGCGGATCGGCACCAGTGCCAGCTTCATCCAAAGCGATGACGAAACTGCCATCACCGATTTGCTGCGCGAGGCCCGTACATCGGCATTGAGCCTGGTGCGCATCGCACCGACTGTCCTGACATCCTCAGCCAGCCCCCGGGAAGCCGCACGAGTGCTGCGCGAGCTGGGACTTTCCCCGGCCGTGCAAGAGGCCGAGCCCGCCGTCGTGCGTTTCAAACGGACAACAGCGGTGCCGGGCAGTGCCCGCCCTGTCTACACCGCGCCGCGGACGGCTCCCCCGGACGACGACGTTGATGCACAGTTGTCGGTTCTTCGGCAGCACCGCGGAGTGCGGTCCGAAGCGGCGGGCGAAGCGTCCACGCAGCTTGGCCTGGAGACCCTGCAAACGGCCATCCGGCTCAAACAGGCCGTCACCATGAATGTGGTGGACAGCCTGGGGAATGCCAACACTGAAACCGTTGTTCCTGTATCCGTCTCCGGTGGACGTGTCAGGGTGTTCGACCCCGCGAAGGACACCGAACGGGTATTGTCCATCCACCGGATCATCGATGTGGAACCCGCAGGCGAACTGCGTTCATGAAAACCGCGCCGTGATGCTGCGCAAGTGAGGATTCAACAGTGACCGACGGTCCGCTGATCGTACAAAGTGACAAGACCATCCTGCTGGAAGTGGACCACGAGCTCGCTACCGAGGCCCGGCACGCGATCGCGGCCTTTGCAGAGTTGGAACGCGCCCCCGAGCACATGCACAGCTACCGGCTGACACCATTGGGCCTCTGGAACGCGCGGGCCGCGGGGCTGGACGCCGAGCAGGTGCTGGACACCTTGCTGAAGTACTCCCGCTTCCCCGTGCCACACGCCCTGCTGATCGACATCGCAGAGACCATGTCCCGCTACGGGCGGCTGCGCCTGGAGAAAGATGCACAGCACGGGCTGGTGATGCGCACCGACGACTACCCCGTGCTTGAGGAAGTCATCCGTGCCAAGAAGATCGCTCCCCTGCTGGGGCCCAGAATCGATGGCGAAACCGTGGTGGTGCACTCCTCGCAGCGGGGCCAATTGAAGCAGCTGCTGCTCAAACTCGGCTGGCCGGCCGAGGACCTGGCCGGGTACGTGGATGGGCAGCCCCACCTGATCATGCTGGACGAGAGTGGCTGGCAGCTGCGCCCGTACCAAAAGCTGGCTACGGAGAACTTCTGGGCCGGCGGCAGCGGCGTCGTCGTACTCCCCTGTGGTGCCGGTAAGACGCTGGTGGGTGCGGCCGCAATGGCGACGTCCTCCACCACCACACTGATCCTGGTCACCAACACCGTCTCTGCCCGCCAGTGGAAGGATGAGCTGCTCAAGCGGACCTCCCTGACCGAAGACGAGATCGGCGAATACTCCGGAGCCGTCAAGGAAGTCCGCCCTGTCACCATCGCCACCTACCAGGTCCTCACCACCAAGCGCGGCGGGCTGTATCCGCACCTGGAGCTCGTGGACGGGCACGACTGGGGACTCATCATTTACGACGAAGTCCACCTTCTGCCCGCCCCGATCTTCCGCATGACCGCCGACCTCCAGGCCCGGCGCCGCCTTGGCCTCACGGCCACCTTGGTTCGGGAAGACGGCCGTGAGGGTGAGGTCTTCAGCCTCATTGGGCCCAAGCGGTATGACGCACCGTGGAAGGACATCGAAGCGCAGGGCTACATCGCACCTGCAGACTGCGTGGAAGTCCGCGTGGATCTGCCCCGCGACGAACGGGTGGCCTACGCCATGGCCGATGACGCGGACAAGTACAGGCTCTGCGCAACCTCGGAAACCAAGACCAAGTTGGTGGAAGACCTCGTAGCGGTCCACAAAGGCGAACAGCTGCTGGTGATCGGCCAGTACATCGACCAGTTGGATGAGATCGCCGAGCGCTTGGACGCTCCCCTGATCAAGGGCGAAACCACCGTCAAAGCACGGCAGAAACTTTTTGACGCCTTCCGCAAGGGTGAGATCCACACGTTGGTGGTGTCCAAGGTGGCCAACTTCTCCATCGACCTTCCGGAAGCGTCAGTGGCCATCCAGGTGTCGGGCTCGTTCGGCTCACGCCAGGAAGAGGCACAGCGGCTGGGCCGGCTCCTGCGGCCCAAGCAGGACGGCCGCGCTGCCCGATTCTATTCGTTGGTGGCCCGTGACACCCTGGACCAGGATTTCGCTGCCAAACGGCAGCGTTTCCTGGCCGAACAGGGCTACGCCTACCGGATCATGGATGCCAAGGATGTGGGCAAGGATGTGGGGCAGGAACAGTAAAAGCGCTGGCGTGAAGCGGCAAACCCTTGCTATTCATCTCCAGCAACTTTACGATTCCAAGTGAAGCTCTCCGCCCTTAATGGTTGCCCCCGGTCCAGGCATCCAGGCGGCCAGCCGTCGGCGGTGGGGGAAGCCCGCAGCCAGGGAGCCGGCGGTTCGAAGGCCTAGAAGAATCTGAGAAATTCCACCAGAGGATTCCCCATGCGCAAAGCCCTCTTGGTCCTCTCCGCGATCGTCCTGCTGTCAGCACTCGCACAGCTGTTCTTCGCCGGATACTTCCATTTCCAGAACACCATCGAAGCCCAGCGTGAAGCGGGCGTCTACCACGCGGTGAACGGTCAGTACGTACTCCGCTATTCAGCACTGCTGGCCGCCATCGTCGCTGCCATTGCCCGGATGGGATCCCGGACGATCTGGTTGGCTGCAGGCATTTTCCTGCTGACGTGGCTCCAGTTGTTCATTTTCATCATCGGCGGCATGCTGACCGGTTCTTCGCCGGAATTCATCACCCCGGCGGGCTCGTGGGTGGTCTCAATCCACCCCATCGTCGGCGTGATGATGATCTTCATGTCGTATTGGCTGTTCAACCGCGCCCGGGCGGCAGCCCTCAACCCACAACCGCTGCCTCCCAAAGCTGCATCCCCGGATGCTTCAACGTCGCCCACCACAGCCTGACCAGCGGCAGCTGTGACCACCTCACAGCTGCTGGCGGTTGACCTGGTGTTGTCCGTCCTCTCGGCCGGCGCCTGGATCACCGCTGTTTGGTTGACTGTTTGGTTGACTGCTTCCTCAACCAGGTCCACCACCAACCGCGATATGGCCACGTCACGGGCAGCCGGCTTGGGCGTGCTGGTGGTGGTTGCCGCCGTCGCACTGACAGTGGCGCGTTATGCCGTACTTCCTGCTTTGGTGGCCGGGAGTTGGTGGTTTGCCAGCGAACGCACAACCATCAACCTGCCTCTGACCGCCATCCCCGCGGCTTGGGCCGCGCTGGCCGGTGTTCCGTACTTGCTGAGGAGGCGGAACACCGGCTCCTCACTTGATGGGACAAAACCGCCACGCCCGGGCCGGGGAAAGACGGCCTGGTCCCGGGAGTGGACGGTCCTGGCCATGGTGGCAGCAGCGGCATCGGCTGTGGCTTCCCTCGCCCTGACGTTCATCCTCGGCCCCTTCCCGGCACCGTGGAGCCTCGCGGTGCTGCTGTCGCTGATGGCTTTGACGGTGCTGCTGGCCAAGCTCGCGCTGTTCACACCCCACCGCCCCAGCCCCCGCCGCCTCAACCGGTCAAAAAGGGGAGTTGAGGGCGGCATTGCGCCAGGACCTGAGGATCGAACCAGCGGCCCTCCCCCATGGGGCAGGCGTCCGACGGCGGCTGCCGCGGTAGCCGGGCTCATGGCGTGTACCGCTTTTGGCTCCGGAGTCTTTGCTTGGCTGGGGAGCCGGTCAGCGGACGGTGCGGTGATCGCGGCCGCCGTTGGGCATCATGAGGGTGGCAACGCCACCCTTGCGGATCCGACGCCCGTGACCAGCCTTCTGGGCGAGTCCCCTGCCAATCCCGTGCTGCGGCGCTATGAACTCACGGCCCGGGTGGAGCAGGTGACGCTGCCGTCCGGCCAGCGCACGGAAGCCTGGACGTTCGGCAGCCTTCCGGGCCCCGCATTGGAAGCCACGTTGGGCGAGGTGATGGAGGTGGAGCTCAAAAATCGTGATGTGGCTGCCGGTGTCACCCTGCACTGGCACGGGTACGACGTCCCCAATGCCATGGACGGAGTAGCCGGTGCAACCCAGGATGCGGTGATGCCCGGGCAGTCCATGACCTATCGCTTTACGGCCGCCCAAGCCGGCACCTACTGGTATCACACCCACCAGGACTCAGCCGAGGGGGTCCGCAAGGGCCTCTACGGCGCCTTCGTCGTGCACGATCCCACAGTGTCCCGCGCAGAAATGGACATCGTGGTGGCCGGTCACGACCTCAGCGGTCTGGGGTTGCTGGGCTCCTCAGACCGCAAGAGCATGTACTCGGCCGCGCCGGGATCGAGCGTCAGGATGCGGCTCATCAACACCGATTCCCTGCCGCAGCGCTACCTCGTGGAGGGGACGTCCTTCAGGGCGGTGGCGGTGGACGGGACCGAGGTGAACCAACCTGGCGAGGTGTCCGGCAAGCTGGTGCGCCTGGGGGCGGGTGGCAGGGTGGACATCGCCTTCACCATGACGGACCGGCCCGTGGCTCTTCGCTCCGACTCCGCGTCCAGCGCTGTTGTTGTGATAGCTCCATCGGGTGTCCCGGGGTCGGGCGCGGCTGAGATGAGCGTTCCTGGGAAAGCCCCGACGGGTGTCTTCAACACCACCCCTGTGCTCGACCTGCTGGAATATGGCAAACCATTGGTTGGCAAGAAGGCTGGTTCAGATGGCGTGGCCATCACCCGGGAAGAGGTGGTTGTGCTGGATCGGCAGTTCCGCTTTGTCAACGGCATCCCGCGCTACGCCTTTACGGTCAACGGGGCGGCGTACCCGCTGGTTCCGTCCATCGATGTGGCTCTGGGTGACACCGTGAAAGTGACGGTGGTGAACCGCACCGCGGACCCCCACCCGATGCATCCCCACGGCCACCATGTCCAAGTGCTCAGCAGGAACGGTGTAGTACCGACGGGGTCGCCACTTGTCCTGGACACCGTCGATGTACTGCCAGGCGAAGTGTGGGAGCTGCTGCTGCACGCCGATAACCCCGGGATCTGGATGGACCACTGCCACAATCTGGATCATGCAGCTGAAGGAATGATGATGCTGCTGAAGTACCAAGGCGTGTCATCGCCGTTTGTCCATGGCGGCCATTCGGGGAACCGGCCTGAATAATGCAGGCGTGCCGCGCCTAAGCAACCATCCGGCGGGTGTGCTGGACGGTGACGCGGTCCACCACTGCCCAGCAATTCTCGTCACGAAGCTGGGCACTGGCGAAGCGCTCGGCGGCTGTGAGGTCGTGGAAGTCCTCACGCCTGACCCTGCCCGTCTCGCTGTCGAGGTAGGTCACGTGGAACTCGATGTCCGCCGTGTCCTGATGCTGGTGGATGCTGACTGGAGCTGCTGTGTTTGCCATGTTTTAAGTGTGGAACGGGGCACTGACATTTTTGGAAGCATCCTTGGGCGTGTTCGGATTTCGCCTCGTTCAGGCGGGGCTGAGGTACCGCGCGGATACTTCACGCACCGTATCGCTGAGAACGTCCAATACCCTGGAAGCCGTCTTCCAGCGCTGCCAATAGAGTGGGACATCAAAAGGTCTCTCCGGGGCAAGTTCAATGAGGCGGCCGTCGGCAATATCGGGGCCGCATTGGACCTCCGGGATCAGACCCCAACCCAGGCCAAGCCGGATCGCGTCACCGAAATCGTGGGAGGCCGGAACATAGTGGCGGGGCCCGCGCCCTTCCGTCACTGGTTTTCCGGCTGCCCCCGGCCACGACTGCACAAAGGCCCACTGGTAGGTGTCCTTACGGTCGAAATCCACCGTAGGGGCTGCATTGAGGGCTTCTCCGTCCAGTCCTCGGGGGAAATCAGGGAACCACCGGTCCACGTAGTCCGGCGCTGCGACGGCGCGGTAGCGCATGATACCCAGGCTTTCCACACGGCACCCCTGCACGGGCTCGGGGGTCGCCGTCACCGCAGCCATGACCGTACCGGAGCGCAGCAGGGACGTTGAATGCTGTTCATCATCCCGGTGGAGGTCGAACGTGACGTTGAGATCGTCGGGGACGCCCGCCAGCGCCTGCAGGAACCACACCGCCAGCGAGTCCGCGTTGACCACAATGGGCACGGCGAGCTGCGCCCCGTCCGCACCCAGCCCGAGTTCCCTTCCTGCATCCGCTTCGAGCTGCGCCACCTGTCGGGCCAAGCGGAGAACCACCTCGCCCGCTTCGGTGGCTTTGGCCGGGTTGCTCCGCTGCAGCAGGACACGACCCGCAGATTGCTCCAGGGCCTTCAATCTCTGGGACACCGCTGAGGGCGTGATGTGCAGGAGTCGCGCTGCTGCATCGAGCGTCCCTTCGGAAAGGACGGTGGCAAAGGTCAGCAACTGTTCGGAAGGAAACTGGGGCATAAGGGAATCTTACGTGGCATCAGAATCATTAGCTGGTCTAAACATGGGCCGAACCGTAGTTTCGAAGAGTGACCTTTATCGACTTCTTCCACTCCGCAGGCCTCGGCCTGGCCACCGGCCTTGCCCTTATTGTCGCCATCGGCGCGCAGAATGCGTTCGTGCTGCGACAAGGTATCCGCGGCGAGCACATCGTCCCCATCGTGGCCGTCTGCGCATTGTCCGACGCCATACTGATCGCTGCCGGCGTCCTTGGCACCGGTGCCCTTATTACGGCAGCCCCTGCCGCCGTCGTCGTCCTCCGCTATGTGGGTGCCGCATTCCTGGTGACGTATGGCCTGATGGCCGCCAAGCGTGCATTGCGTCCGCAATCGCTGACTGCAAGCGAGGGATCAGCCCACGACGGCGGCGCGAAACGCGGCCTCGCGGCAGCCGTCACCACCGTCCTGGCGCTGACCTGGCTCAACCCGCACGTCTACCTGGACATCGCCCTGTTGGGTTCAATAGCCAGCGCGCAGGGCACGCCCCAGCAATGGTGGTTTGGGGCCGGTGCCATGCTGGGCAGCATCCTCTGGTTCTGCTCCCTGGGTTTCGGTGCCCGCTTTCTCCGCGGCTTCTTTGCAAAGCCCCTGTCGTGGCGGTTCCTGGACGGCGGCATCGCCGTGACCATGGTGGCGCTGGGGGCGGGCTTGGCACTGGGGGCGTAACCAGCCACGCAGTCCGCTCACATGCAGCGTCCAGATAACTCCCAGTTTCTGGGAGCATCATGGATGTCATGAAAAAGAACGGCCCCGAAGCCAAGCTCCTTGTCGTCGATGACGAACCCAACATCCGCGAGCTGCTCTCCACGTCCCTGCGTTTTGCAGGTTTCGAGGTCGTTGCCGCGTCCAATGGCCGAGAAGCCCTCGCCGCGGCCGACCTCCACGCACCGGACCTCGCCGTCCTGGACGTCATGCTCCCTGACATGGATGGCTTCACGGTAACGCGTCGCCTCCGCGCCGCAGGCAAGCACTTCCCCGTCCTGTTCCTCACCGCGAAGGACGACACCGAGGACAAAGTCACAGGCCTGACCGTCGGCGGCGATGACTATGTCACCAAACCCTTCAGCCTCGACGAAGTAGTGGCGCGAATCCGGGCAGTCCTCCGCCGCACCCAACCGCTGGAAGATGACGACGCCGTAATCCGCGTCGACGATCTTGAACTCGACGACGACGCCCACGAGGTCCGCCGCGGCGGCACCGTGATCGAGTTGTCCCCCACCGAGTTCAAGCTCCTGCGCTACCTCATGCTGAACCCCAACCGGGTGCTTTCCAAGGCCCAGATCCTGGACCACGTCTGGGAATACGACTTCAACGGTGACGCGTCGATCGTTGAGTCCTATATTTCCTACCTGCGCCGCAAAGTGGACATCGATCCCGATGCCGCCGCCCTGATCCAGACCAAGCGCGGCGTGGGCTACGTGCTGCGAACGGCAGAGAAGCGCTGACCTTGCTGCAACGCTGGAAGTCGGCGTCCCTGCGGTCGCAGCTCGTCGCCATCATCATGGGCCTGCTCCTGTTGGCCCTGGCGGCAACAGGCGCGGGAACGCTGACGCTCGTCAAGAGCTACCTGCAAGGCCAGGTGGACGACAAACTCAAGGCTGCGGTAGCGCTGGCGCAGGACCAACAATCCTTTGACAAGTTGACCCAGCCCAACCCCACCGCGCCCAACGACTCCGCCGTGCCCACGGACTACTCGCTGACGCTGTATGTCCCCGGGCTTGATCCGTACCCGTTCGGCGGCAGCCAGACTGACCGTCCCGCAATCTCCAACATCACCTCGACCGAGGCCAAACAGCGTGGCAATACCCCCTTCCAGGTCAGAGGCACAGCAGGCACCAACTGGCGTGTAGTAGCTGTAGGTGTGGTGGCCAATGGACAAAACGGCGTGGTCATCATCGGGCTGCCGCTCACCCCGGTGGACAAAGTGATGGAGCACGCTGTCCTGGTAGTGGTAGGCGTAGGTCTGTTGACGCTGGTACTGGCCTTCTTCATCGCCACCTGGACTGTGGCCCGGTCCTTCCGCCCCTTGGCCAAGGTGGAAAAGACGGCTGCTGCCATCGCTGCGGGAGATCTCTCCCGGCGTGTGGACATCGACAATCCCCACACCGAAGTCGGCAGGCTCGGCGGTTCGCTGAACGCCATGCTCGCGCACATTGAGGCCTCCTTTGCGGCCCGTGCGGCTTCCGAGGGGCGGATGCGTCGCTTCGCGGCGGATGCTTCCCATGAACTGCGCACGCCCTTGGTGACCATCCGTGGCTTCTCGGAGCTCTACCGCCACGGCGCCCTGACGTCGCAGGAAGACATCGCGATGGCCATGGGCAGAATCGAAAGCGAAGCCAAGCGCATGGGCTCCATGGTGGAAGACCTGTTGATGCTGGCCCGCTTGGACGAGCAGCGGCCGCTTCAACTCAAGCCCGTGGACCTGCAACTCCTCGCCCACGACGCCATGGTGGACACCAAGGCCTCCTCCGGGGACCGGAGCATCACGCTCACAGGACTCGACGGCGCCTCCCCCACTGCTGCTCCTGTCCAAGGCGACGAAGCCAAACTGCGCCAAGTCATTGGGAACCTGGTGGGCAACGCGTTGAGGTACACACCAGACGGAAGCCCCATCGAACTTGCCGTCGGCGTTCGAACTACGCCTGAGGGCTCGTTCTCGGTGATAGAGATCCGCGATCACGGGCCGGGTATTCCTGATGCGGAAACCAACAAGATCTTCGAACGGTTCTACCGCGCGGATACGTCGCGCACCCGGGAGACCGGTGGCAGCGGACTGGGTCTGGCGATTGTTGCCGCCATCGTGGGCTCCCACGGCGGTACCGTGCGGGTCACGGAGACCGACGGCGGCGGGGCCACTATGGTGGTCAGCCTTCCGTTCCATGAGGAGCCGGCCGAGCTGGTATCCAGCTAGTGCCGTCCCGGGTTCACAGTCGTCTGATGTGCGCTGTTTGTCCACATAACTGTGTCATCCGGCAGTTGTCCACATAGCGGCAAAGCTGCGTTCCGGGGCTGCAGGCGGGTGCCTAGGCTCAATGGTGTGGCCCACGCATCCCACCGCATCCTGCGGAACATCTTCGTCGAAAGGCACCACCCATGAGCGTCATTTCCGTCGATACCGAGCTGCTTCAGCTCAAGTCGGCCACTGTCAAAGGAACCGTGGATCGCATCAGCTCTGATGTGCTGGCCATGAAACGGGGACTGGACGAACTCGAGGCAACGTGGCGCGGATCTGCCGCCACCAACTTCCAGTCATTGGTCCTTGAATGGTCCATCACCCAGGGCAAAGTTGAAGCCTCGCTGGCATCCATCAACCTGGCACTGTCCTCGGCCGCAGCGAGTTACTCCGAGGTGGAGCAGGGAAACACCCAGCGCTTCGCCTACTAACGATCCCACCCATGAGCTCCTGCGGGGCCGGCTGTCTTCCCCCTGTGCATGCCGGCCCTGCAGGTCATGAGTTTGCGGGTCAGAGTCCTTGGCTCTCCGGAGTCCCTAGCTCTCTAAGGTCCCCTGGTGGAACCGGAGCCGCCATTGGCCACGGTCCAACATCCAAACGGAGCTCCGCAGCGCTGAACCCGTGTGGGCGAGGCTGCGATAGTTCAGCAGGATAGTGTTCTCGCTGAGACGGTCCGCACTGAGCAGCTCCAGGTCAGTGGGTTCGCCGGGTTCCTCTTCCAAAGCCATCATCATGGCGTCCCGGGTCCAGAACCGTCCCGAACTGCCAATCTCGGCGAAGTCGGGGTGGAGCAGCACGCCGATCCTGCCAATGTCAGCACGAACGTCGGGCCGCAGGAGTTCCCGTTCCAAGGCCAGCACCGTCTCCTCGGCGGAGAGCTCCTGGGTGGAAGCATCCTCGAGTTCGCTGAAGAGATCAGGCTGGCCAAAGATCCCGGCCTCGCCAAAGAGTGTTGGCTCAAAATGGGGGCGGGTGCTGCGTTCGGCCTTCGATGGAGCGGAACCAACTGTTGCTCCGGGAACGTTCGCCGACCCCGAAGAGGCAGCCGCTGCCCGTGCAACCACGGGCTCTGCAGCCCGGCTGCGTGTTTGTTCCAGAGGGGCCGACTGCAGCTGCGCCTGGCCCCGCCCTTTCGCGTCTCCCAGCCCCGGGGCGCCAGGGAACCCAGGGCCGCTGCGGTGCGCGACACCCTGCTGGTAGGCCGTCGCTGCGGCGCGTGCACGCTCATCGGCAGCCTCGTTGAGGTCATGTCCGGCGTGCCCTTTGACCCATTCGAATTTGTACTTTCGGCCAACTATCGCCTGGTCGATGTCCTTGAGGAGGTCCACGTTCAGCACAGGCTTGCCGTCGGCTTTACGCCAGCCTTTGCGCTTCCATCCCGGCATCCACTTGCTGATGCAGTTGATGACGTACTGGCTGTCGCAGAGGATCAGCAAGTCCTCCTCCGGCACATGTGCCGTGGAACGGAACAGATCCAGGACGGCCATGAGTTCACCCTGGTTGTTGGTGCCGTGCGGCCAACCTCCTGCGCGCCAACAGGAGTCATCAACGTACCAGGCCCAACCGGCCGGCCCAGGATTGCCGAGGGCGGACCCATCGGCGGCAGCAATAATCGTCATGACCTTAATCCTGCCAGACCCCACCGACACTGAATCCGTGATAGGAGCCCCACCACACAGCAAAACGGCGGCCCCCACCAGGTGGGGACCGCCGTCGCTTGCTCTAAAGCGTGACGCTTGGGCGCTGCATTGCTACAGCGTGGGGGCTTAGAAGCCGCCCATGCCGCCCATGTCGTCGCCGCCGGCGGCCGGAGCGTTCTTCTCAGGCTTGTCGGCAACTACAGCCTCGGTGGTCAGGAACAGACCAGCGATGGAAGCAGCGTTCTGGAGAGCCGAGCGGGTGACCTTTACGGGGTCGTTCACACCGGCAGCCAGAAGGTCTTCGTAGACGCCCGTGGCAGCGTTCAGGCCGTGGCCGGAAGGCAGGCCGCGAACCTTGTCCACCACAACGCCGGGCTCGAGGCCGGCGTTGAAGGCGATCTGCTTCAGCGGAGCGTCGATGGCAACCTTGACGATGTTGGCACCCGTTGCCTCGTCACCCTGGAGGGTGAGGTTGGCGAATGCCTTGGCGCCGGCCTGGATGAGGGCTACGCCACCACCGGCAACGATGCCTTCTTCAACAGCAGCCTTGGCGTTGCGGACTGCGTCCTCAATGCGGTGCTTGCGTTCCTTGAGCTCAACTTCGGTTGCGGCACCGGCCTTGATGACTGCAACGCCGCCGGCCAGCTTGGCCAGGCGCTCCTGCAGCTTCTCGCGGTCGTAGTCGGAGTCGGAGTTCTCGATCTCGGCGCGGATCTGGGCCACACGGCCTGCGATCTGCTCGGCGTCGCCGGCACCTTCAACGATGGTGGTCTCGTCCTTGGTGACAACAACCTTGCGGGCGGTGCCGAGGAGTTCCAGGCCGGCGTTTTCGAGCTTGAGGCCAACTTCTTCGGAGATGACCTGGCCACCGGTGAGGATGGCGATGTCGGCCAGCTGCGCCTTGCGGCGGTCACCGAAGCCCGGAGCCTTGACGGCGACAGACTTGAAGGTGCCACGGATCTTGTTGACGATCAGGGTGGCCAGGGCTTCGCCCTCGATGTCTTCGGCAATGATCAGCAGCGGCTTGTTGGACTGCATGACCTTCTCCAGAACCGTGACGAGTTCCTTCACGTTGGAGATCTTGGAGTTGACGATCAGGATGTACGGGTCTTCGAGGACCGTTTCCTGGCGCTCTGCGTCGGTGACGAAGTAAGCGGAGATGTAGCCCTTGTCGAAGCGCATGCCCTCGGTGAGCTCGAGCTCCAGGCCGAAGGTGTTGGATTCCTCGACCGTGATGACGCCTTCCTTGCCCACCTTGTCCAGGGCTTCGGCGATGAGGCTGCCGATTTCCGGGTCACCGGCGGAGATGGAAGCCGTAGCGGCGATCTCTTCCTTGGTTTCGATCTCCTTGGCGGAGGCCAGCAGTTCGCTGATGACTGCCTCAACAGCCTTCTCGATGCCGCGCTTGAGGGACAGCGGGTCGGCGCCGGCGGCAACGTTGCGCAGGCCTTCCTTCACCAGTGCCTGGGCGAGGACGGTTGCAGTGGTAGTACCGTCGCCAGCGACGTCATCCGTCTTCTTGGCAACTTCCTTGACCAGTTCTGCACCGATCTTCTCGTAAGGGTCGTCCAGTTCGATCTCCTTGGCGATGGAAACACCATCGTTGGTGATCGTGGGGGCGCCCCACTTCTTTTCGAGGACGACGTTGCGTCCACGCGGGCCGAGGGTGACCTTGACGGCGTCTGCGAGGATGTTCAGGCCCCGCTCGAGGCCGCGGCGTGCCTCTTCATCAAATGCAATGATCTTGGCCATAACGGCGGTAGTCCTTTCGGGACAGTCGTTAAGAAGGTACCTGTCAGATGGGGTGCCCGCGACGGACGGTCTTTCGCTCGCAGCCTCTGTATGCCCCGTGCTCCGGACCTCACCCCACCAAGGTGTTTCTTGATCCTCCGCTGGAACGAATGCCGCCCAACGCCGGGGTAACCCGGCCTGGACTTAGCAGTCGAACCATAGGAGTGCTAAATCAATAATTAGCACTCGACCGGGGAGAGTGCAAGCAGAGATGCCACTTTGCTCTATAAACAAAGGGCTTTCAGCCGAGGGCTGACGGAGAGGGAGCGAAATCCTGCAAGAAGCTATGCGACGCGCACACCTTCGGCTTGCGGACCCTTTTGCCCCTCCCCCAGTTCAAACTCAACCCGCTGGCCCTCTTCAAGGGCGCGGAAGCCGTCCATTTGGATGGCGGACCAGTGTACAAAGACGTCGTCACCCGAATCATCCACAGTGATGAATCCGTAGCCTTTTTCGGCGTTGAACCATTTGACGGTTCCCAATGCCATGATGCCCACACTTTCGCAGTAGCCAAGACCGGTTGCCGGGATCTCCGTACCGGAATCAATCCACTGTAACCACAGTCACTCTGCCGGCGCTCCCATGGAGGCCCGGGGCATCACTTTTGTTATTGAGGCTTAACCGGGTTGGGGCTTAAGACCCACCGGGAAGGCCGAGGGTTTACTGGTAGCCAGGTCCTGCTACAACCACCAACTGCTGCTGCACCTCGGGCGACTCAAGGATCGTCTGGATGCCCAACAAGGTGCCCAACGCCTCGGCGTTGACCTTCTGCTCAGGCGCGTTGTAGAAGATCACGGATGTCTGCTGCGGCAGGCCGCCCCAGTTGCCCACGGTGCTGAGCGTCCAGCCGTCGGCTTCCACAAGACCGGCCACGCGGCCAGCCAAGCCAGCGGTGCCGGCACCGTTGTACACGGCAACCGGGGTGGACTTGTCCACCGGTGCGGAGGACGGCGTTGCGGAGGGGCTCTCTGACGGTGTCGGCTCGCTGGAAGCGGACGGTGCACTGCTGGATTCGCCCGGTGCCGCCGACGGCGACGAATCAGTCTGCTGCGGCGCCGGCGTCGAGACGCTGGGCGCGGCATTGGGAGCCACCACGCCGAGGTTCGGAAGGACCAGGAAGGCCACCAACCCCAAAACCAGGGCCACAGCCCCAACAGTCAGGACCGGCCACAACGTGGGGCGTGTGGTTTCCTGGGCGTCCCGGTGAACGCCCTGCCGCGAGGTGTTCTGCGGGACCTGGTCGAATTCGTCCTTGGCATATTTGGTCATGGTGAAGCGTTGTCCTTGCTGGTTGCTGCTGACAGATCAGCCTGGCGATTTACGCGTCGGACCCCAAGCGACGTGCCGTCCGCGCACGCTGGCGGGACGTACGTAGTCTACGCAATCTCTTGACGAGCATGGGATCGTGGGCCAACGCGTCTTCGGTATCTATCAGCGCGTTGAGGATCTGGTAATAGTGTGTTGCCGAGAGATCGAACAGCTCACGGATGGCCTGTTCCTTGGCCCCTGAGTACTTCCACCACTGCCGTTCCAGGGCCAGCATCTGCTGGTCCCGTTCGCTGAGCGGAGAGTCACTGCGGATCCCGGCCGCAAGGTCTGCAAGGGCAAACCCTGTTGACTGCGGCGCCATCGGTTCCGGTGCTGGTTCTGCCACGGCACACTCCTTCGACGCGTGTTGGGGGAAAATGTCCTACCCCTATGTTACGGGCGAATAACAACGCTGTCATTCGCCCGTCCGGGATTGCGCGGGAGACAATGGCGTGGTGAATGGCGAGGATGCACTCTTTGACCTTGAGCCGGACAACCTGGACCAAACAGGTTTTGCCGAGCTCCCTGACCGCCCACTGGAACATCTGATGGCCCCCGACTGGGCCGATGCCCTGCGGCCCGTGGAAGGGGAGCTGCGAAGCGCCTTGGACTTCGTCGCGACCCAAGCCAAGAACGGTACCCACGTCCTTCCGTCGGCCGGCCACCTTCTGCGCGCCTTCCAGCAGCCGCTGGCAGAGGTCAAAGTACTGATTCTGGGCCAAGACCCCTACCCCACGCCGGGACACGCCGTCGGGCTCTCCTTTGCAGTCTCCCCACAGACGCGGCCCATCCCGCGCAGCCTCGCCAATATCTACCGGGAACTGCACGACGACCTCGGGTTACCTCCCCGGGTCCATGGCGACCTCAGCGCCTGGACGGGCCAGGGCGTCCTCCTGCTGAACCGTGTCCTCAGCGTCACCGCCGGAGCTGCCGGCTCGCATCGCGGCAAAGGCTGGGAGGCCATCACGACGGCGGCAGTCACCGCCGTCGCCCGCCGTACGGACGGTGCGGGGCGGCGCAGCCCGTTGGTTGCCATCCTCTGGGGCAAAGACGCCGAGGGCGTCCTGCCGCTGCTGGATGGAGCACCATCCATCGTGTCGGTCCATCCCAGTCCCCTCTCGGCCTCCCGGGGATTCTTCGGCTCCAAGCCCTTCAGTCGCAGCAACGAGCTGCTGGTGGAACAGGGCGCCGAACCCATCAACTGGGAACTGCCTGTCCCGTAACCTTTGACTCATCCCCAGCGCACGTGCAGGAAATTAGCTTAGGCTTACCTACATGTCTGCTCTCCCCGTGACTTCGTCCGCCACCCGTACAACCCGCCCGCAGGTCACCCTGACAGTCCTGCGGAATGAACGCCTTTCACCGCATATGGTGCGGATCGTGGCCGGCGGACCAGGGTTCAGTGACTACACGAACAACCAGTACGTGGACCGCTACGTCAAGATCGTCTTCCCCCAGCCGGGCGTCGAGTACGAGCTTCCGCTGGACCTGTGGGCCATCCGCGAGACCATGCCACGGGAGCTGTGGCCGCACACCAGGACCTACACCATCCGCTGGGTGGACCTTGAAGCCCAGGAACTGGCCATCGACTTCGTGGTGCACGGCGACGAAGGGCTGGCAGGCCCTTGGGCGGCCGCAGCAGAACCCGGCGACTCGTTGGTCTTCACAGGACCTGGCGGTGCCTACAACCCGGCCCCCGACGCCGACTGGTACTTGTTCGCCGGCGACGACGCCGCGATCCCGGCCATTGCAGCATGCGTGGAGGCTCTTGCCCCTGATGCCCGCGGAACGGTGTTCCTGGAAGTGGACAATGAGGCCGACATCCTGCCGATCTCCGCCCCCGCCGGCGTGAAGCTGCACTGGCTGCAGCGCAACGGGGTACCCGCGGGCTCCAGCGACTTGCTGCTCGAAGCCCTGCGCACCACTGAATGGCTGCCCGGCCGGGTGGACGTTTTCGCCCATGGTGAGCGGGGTTACATGAAGGGCCTCCGTGAGATCTTCTTCGTCCAGCGGGGATTGGAGCGTTCCCAGGTGTCACTGTCCGGCTACTGGGCACAGGGTCGCGTCGAAGAAGTGTTCCAAGCGGAGAAGAAGCTTCCGGTCGGACAGATCTAGGTTCGGCGCAGGTACAACTTCAGCACTTAAAACACGAACGGCGCCGCCTCATGGCAGCGCCGTTCGTAGTGTTCCACTTATCGCCTGCGGACCCTGCGCCGCTCGTTGCTGGACAGGCCCTTGGTCAATGGCCGGGCGAGGTTGTCGCCGAGCACGATGCCCGCAGCCACACCAAGGACAATCGCCCCGGCGTTCAGCATGCCACCCGCACCGAGCAGAATGTCTCCCTCTTCGACGGTCAAAACATACATTGACCGGAATATGGTGAGGCCGGGAAGCAGGATCAACGCGGCCGGAACCGCAACCACCAGCTGCGGTGCTCCGAGTTTGAGCGCCACCACACGTCCCAGCAGGCCAATGACCACCGCGGCGACCGCGGGTGACAGGCGATCGCCGAGCCCGGCGGCCCCAGCCCCCCACAGAACGAAGAAGCCCACAATGCCCACTGCCGCCGTCGGGAACAACAGGCGCAGTTGCGTTTGTTCGGTGACACCGATGGCCACCACCGCGATCGCGATCAGGATCGCCTGACCCCACAAGGGATACGCATCGGGGAAGGTGTCCGTGACGTCCAGGACCTCGCTGCCAATCAGTGTTCCAACCACCACGGCGACGCCGATACCTGCCACGATGGCACCGAACGTCAGCGCCGTGGAAAGGAATCGGCCGGCCGCCGTCACCGGGAAGCCGTTGATCGCATCTTGGACAGACGAGACAAGTCGACCCGTTGGCAGCAACAGCAGGATTCCGCCGGCAACCACAATGGACGGAGCAATGTCCACACCCGCCCACCGCAGCATCAGCGCGATAAAGGTGACCAGGAACGCGCACGCCATGGTGTTGAAGAAGTCCGCTGTCCGCCACCGTGCAAGCTGGCGTGAGAGCAGGCTGATCAGGATATTGGAGCAGAAGGCCACCGCGGACGCGCCCAGGCCACCTCCCAGGACGCCCACGAAAACTGCGGAGAAGATGCCGAAGGCAATCGTGACCATCCAGCGCGGGAAAGGCTTGGCGCTGCGGATGATTTCGTTCAAGCGGCGTACGGCTTCATCGCGGCCCACTCCCCCGGCAACTATGTCAGTCACCAGCTGGTGCACCTGCGCCAAGCCGGCGTAGTTGTTGGTCCAGGATCGAACAACACGCAGCAGCGTGATGGGCGTCTGGTCCTTGGGAGCGTAGTTGATGGCCACCGACTGGTTGGTGATGTCCACTTCGACGTTCTTCAGGCCCAGGGCAGCCGTCACCGCGATCATGCTCGTCTCAACTTCAAGGGCGCCCGCTCCATAACGGAACATGACCTCCGCCAGATGCAGGGCGAAGTCGATGGTTTTGCGGGCCGAAGCATCCACTCCCACTACCTGGATGGTGGGGTTGGCATAAGGGCTTCCCGCCAAACGGTCCACGATGTTCATGGGCGCCGTGGGCGGGCTGTCACCTTGGACAAGACGCATGAGCATACGCTTGGCGTTGACGTTTTGCCGGACCTGGGATGGCCTGAGCGGCTGGGTTTTGGGCAACCCGTCAGTATGGGGCCTGCTGGCGGACCCGTCGGGGCGTTCAGTCACGCGGTGATCCTCCCTTGGCTTGTTTGATTAGCGGTTCCTCCGAAATTTTCCTACTACCGGCAATTTCTCCAGTGGCAATCGTCCCAGTACTGTCTGGGCAGCCCCTGCAAGCTTCCTGACCACGCGGTAGGCGTTGAAGATGAGCGGGTTCACCGGTGTAACGAAGTCCCCCACCAGCTGGACCACCTCGCCCCCGAATCCCTTCTTGAATTCGTAACCGCCGTGCCCGGTCTCGTCCTGGCCTTGGATGCCGAACGTGCCGTAGAAGTTGTAGCGCGAGTATCCGTTGTTGAGCGCGTGGAGCATCATGCCCCAGTACAGGGACGTAGCGCCATTGAAGTAGATATAGTCCTGCACGGTGCCGCCAATGACGCACACCAGTTCGTCGCCCGAGCATGCGAAGTGGATGGCAGCCACAGTGGCCACGCCTACGGAGTCAGGGAAGCGTTCGATGTCCTTGAGGCTGCGCTCATAGCTGTCCACGAGGTCCTGGACTACCTTGACGCGGTTGGCCTTTTTCTTGCTGCCAGTCTCTTCGACTTCACGCTTGAGGTCTGCGAGGGTCTTTGATTCAGCCTCCAGCCGTTCCGTGATGGACGCCCGGTACTCAGGGATGTTGATCTTGGCCATCATGAGCTTGGTGAACTCGTCCGAAGTGTTGCGGAGCAGTTGCTCGTAGTACTCGCGTTCGCGGTACGTGAAGCCCTTCTCATCTCCAGCGGTACTCAGCGCGTTGTAGAACTCATCCAGCGTTTCCAGCGTGGCCTGTTCCAGGTACACACCGTTCTTCTCGGCTTTACGGATGGCCTTGCGGGTGCGGTAGTTCATGCCCATGATGAGCTCTTCGGAATCAGCAATCCCGTTGAGCTGTTTGACGAACATCCAGTTGATGTTGGCGAAGTTCATGTCGAAGCCTTGGTGCTTGAAGCCCAAACCCTCGAATTCCTTCAGCAGGGGACGGTTGTCCTCCACCTCGGGGTGCTCTGCGCCCTCTTCGTCGCGCGCGATGTACCGGATGTTGGGTGAGATCCGCAGTTCAGCGGCCTTCTTTGAGGCTGCATGCTTTTTCAACTGCTCGACGACGAAGCGCACCACTGTGGGGTCGCTGTAGTCCATCAGTGGTCCCTTGGCGCAGTCTGCGATCTTGTAGCCCAGGCGGTTGGACGAGTAGACGAGTTTTCCCGCAGCGATCAGGCTGCCGCCCTGCATGACCCCGAAGAGTTCCACTTCCTGGCCACGGGCACGCTGGAATCGCGTGAGGTCCATGGACTGGATGAAGCTTCCCTGTGGGTGTCCCTTGGCAAAGGTCTCGAAATCAGCGTCACTGAGAATCACGAATTCCATGGCGGTTCCAGCCTCAATCGGAGTCAAAGAAATTTCCTCACCTAAATGTAGATTTGCACCCGTTGGTGGCAGGGGCGGGCCTGAAGTTGCTTGGCTTGCGGGCTGCGGTGGCCGTCAGTAGAACTGGCCGCCGGTGCGCATGGTCTCGAGTCGGCGGAAGATTCGTTCCGCACCCTTGAGCCAAAGTTTGTAGCGGACAGGTCCCAGGACGAGGTCGTAGCAGCCCACAAAGTCCGTGACGGTTTTGGTGAAGCTTGTCTTGAACGATCCAAGGCCGTAGAGCGGGTGGCTCTTGTCCTTGATCCTTGCGGCAGGCGGCGTACCGCAGAAGTCGTACTCCACGCAGCCGAGCTCCTGCATGCGCTGGATCGCTGCCCACTGGACCAGATGTGAGTCGCCGTACTGCTTGCGGTTCTGGGTGGATCCGCCGTCCTTGTAGGTGGCCTTGGAGCCGTAGTTGATGACGAAAGCCCCCACGCTCGGTGCCCCATCTTCGTAGACGAAGAAGAAGTGACCCTGGCCCCGGCTGCAGAACTCTTCCCAAAACTTTGCGTAGTACTCGTAGCTCCGCAGTGGCATGGCGCCTTTAGCGTCCATGGTGTTCCGCATGAGGGCGTAAAGCTTGCGATAACTGTCCTCGCCGGGCTCTCCCTGCACAACCTCGCAGCCTTCGCGCTGCGCCCTGCGGACCGCATTCCGGGCGCGCGAGGAAATGCTGCGGAGGACCTCGTTGGCGGGCGCCGAGATGTCCAGCAGCGCGGTGGAATCGTTGGACTGGATGTTGGGCGCCTTGACCAGTCCTGCGGCCTTGAGTTGTGCCGCAACCTCTGGCGATTCAACGATGTCCGGCTCGATCTTGATGGTGAAGACGTTCATCTTCTGCTCCTTGGCCAAGGCGGAGATGGCCTTGAGCAGGGGGCTGATGTCATCCACGGCGGCAGCGTCCGGCCCCTTGATCAGGTACCAAAGCCGGCCCAGGACCGGGAACTTCTTCTCCAGGAGCAGGTTGTAGCTGGTGTAATCGGCGGTCTCCACCACCAGGCGGCGGACCAGCCAGCCGTTGCCGTCCTTGACGGCGGCGTAGGCGTCCGACTGCAGCATGTTGCCGCCGTTCGGATTGGCCGTGACGTGCTTGTCCCAGTTGTCGATTTCCTCGGCGGTGGCAAAGCGGGCGGTAAATTCTCGCAAGGTGGCCGTGTCCAATCTCAGGGGTTTGGTGCGGTGTTCAAAAGCGTGGTGCGCATGCGGACATGCAGCCCCAAGTCTATCGGGCCGGGAAAAATCTGCTGGTTGACGGGCAAACCCACAGTCCTGAGGTTGCCTACAACCTGATCTGGTCCGCGCTATCCAGCTGGATCGCCTTCGGCTGCCTGCCCAGTTCCCGCTGGCCGCTGACGAGCCGGTCCGCGTTGGTGAGCCTGCTGAGGCTCAGTCCTGTCAGGTCTGCTATCTGACCAATAGGAACCTGGAAGGTCCGGAACGGTCCCAGTGGAGGTGGCTCCCCCTCCAGAAGCTTCTGGTTGATGGCCCTCTTCAGTTCCACTTTGCCCAGCAGCGGCGACTGGTCAAGGACGAACCCCACGGCGGCCAGCTTGGCGTCGTTGGTCCAGGCCGCGATCTTCCAGAACTTTCGCGGGATCTGAACGCCCCGGTAGGGCTGGTCATCGTCAAGGAAGACGGGCCCGGTGAAAACACTGAGCTTGGCGTCGTGGGCATCGGCATGGCTCAGCACGTGATCCTCGAGGCCCACCCACAGCTCTTTGCCTTGGTTGAAGTCATCCACCTGCGGCGCAGCGTTGGTGAATGCAAACGTGTCCTGGTTGGCTTTCTTGGCCGTGGCCGCATCTCCCCACACCGGGTCCAGGCGTCTCACCAGGTGGCCGCGGTCGAACGCGTTGTTCTTGTAGACGTCCGGGCCTGCCTGCTGTTCCCTGGGAATCCTGTCGTCGAAATGCCAGGTGCCCTCACGGGCCAGTGGGTTCAGTTCCTTGCCGTGAATGTTGACCCCCACGATCGCCGCGAGTTTCCGGGCAGCCCGGAAACGCACGGAGAAGTGGACGTAGTCCAAAAGAATCGTCGTTGCCGACGGACTGGGCAGCTCGAGGCGTGCCCGCAAAAAATCCCTGTCGTATCCCCCGCTCATGGATACAGCATGGCACTAGGCACTGACAGTAAACAGACTCAGCATTCGACGACGTTGACGGCGAGGCCGCCCATCGCGGTTTCCTTGTACTTATGGGACATGTCCTTGCCCGTTTCCCGCATGGTCACGATCACCTCATCCAGGGACACCCGGTGCGTCCCATCACCCCACAACGCCATCTTCGCGGCGTTGATAGCCTTCGCCGCCGCGATCGCGTTCCGCTCAATACACGGAATCTGCACCAACCCACCGATCGGATCACACGTCAGCCCCAGGTTGTGTTCCATCGCGATCTCCGCGGCGTTCTCCACCTGACCCGGCGTACCACCCATCACCTCAGCCAACCCGGCAGCAGCCATCGACGACGCCGACCCCACCTCACCCTGGCAGCCCACCTCAGCCCCCGAAATGGAGGCCTGTTCCTTGTACAACACACCCACAGCACCGGCAGTGAGCAGGAACTTCACCACCACATCATCCCGATCCTCCTGGGAGGCCTGATCCATGCCCGGGGCATAATTCAACGCGTAATACAGCACCGCCGGAATGATCCCCGCAGCACCATTGGTCGGCGCCGTGACCACCCGGCCACCCGAGGCGTTCTCCTCATTGACGGCCAGGGCGATCAGGTTCACCCACTCCTGCCAATACTTCGGATCGTTCCGGTCCTTGTCCTCCTTCAGCAGCCGCTCCAACCAGTCAGGAGCACGACGCCGGACCCTCAACCCACCGGGCAACACACCCTCACGCTTCAAACTCGTTTCAACACAGGCTTCCATCACATGCCAGATATGCAGCAAACCCTCCCGGATCTCCTCCTCCGACCGGGACGCCCGCTCATTGATGAACATGATGTCGCTGATCCCCAAACCCTTGGACGCACACCGGCCCAACAACTCCGCCGCCGTCCGGAACGGCAACGGCAACTCCTTCTTCGACTCCTCCAACTCCTGCTGTGCAGCGTTCTCCTCACCCTCCCGGACAATGAACCCGCCACCGACCGAAAAGAACGTCGCCTCCCGCAAGGTGTTTCCCTCAGCGTCGGCCACGGCGAACTTCATCCCGTTCGTATGCCGCGGCAACACCGTCAACGGATGCAACACCATATCCTCCACCGCATACGGCAGCTCCACACCTTCACCGGACGCACCGGCCAGGTTGAGCTTCCCCGTCTCCGCGATAGCGGCCAACCGCGCTTCCACCTCGTCAGGCAGAATGAGCTCGGGGTGGTACCCCTCCAAGCCCAACAGTGTGGCAGTCATGGTCCCGTGGCCACGTCCCGTCGCAGCCAACGAGCCGTACAGATCAACCCGCAACGAGGCCACCGAGCTCAGGACACCAGCGTCCTTCAGCTCACCGGCGAACACAGCAGCAGCGCGCATCGGTCCCACAGTATGGGAACTCGACGGGCCAATACCCACGGAAAAAAGATCGAAAACACCAACAGCCATGGTCGGGATTCCTTAATACAGTTTGAAACGGTCCGGCAGATGGTCCTGCCGGATGGCCTCCCCCGCTTGTGGCGGAGATCGACCGAAGCACGACGCCGGATGGCCCCCAAAGGCGGCAACCCGGCGTCGCGAATTATTCAGTTACTACAGTCCCACGCTACGCCACTGGATGCGTGCCTGGGTTGCCCCCTGGAACGGGCGGCATTCCCCGGTTGGAGGAACCTAGGAGAGGTCTCCGCCATTCTTGGAGGCGTATTCCTCGGCCGAGAGCAGCGGGCCGTCGGACTCAGCAGCGACCTTGAAGAGCCAACCGGCACCATAGGGGTCATTGTTGATCAGGGCGGGGTCGCCGACAACAGCGTCGTTGATCTCGGTGACCTCACCGGTAACGGGCGAGTACAGGTCCGAGACGGACTTGGTGGACTCAACTTCGCCGCAGGTCTCGCCGGCGGTCACGGAAGAACCAACCTCGGGGAGGTCAACATACACAATGTCACCCAGTGCGTCGGTGGCAACCTCGGAGATGCCAACGGACACGAGGTTTCCTTCGCCGCGGGAGACCCACTCGTGCTCGTCGGAGTACTGAAGTTCGGGCGCTACTTTGGGCATTCTGTTTCCTTACTATGGTTGGTCAAAACTATGGCTGGGTCGGAGATAAGGCCCCGAATACTTCGGCAGGTGGCCCCCAGCACCTTAGCGGCTCACGAAGGGCTGGCAGGCAGACCCGGCTTATTTTTGGCGCTTGTAGAACGGCAGCGCGACGACTTCGAACGGCTCGCTCTTACCGCGCAGGTCAATGTCCAGGGCGGTACCAAGCTCTGAATGCTCGACGTCGACATAGGCCAACGCTACCGGGTAACCGAGCGTCGGGCTCGGCTGGCCGGACGTGACTTCGCCAACCACTGCGCCGTCCTTGAGGACCGGGTAGTGTCCGCGTCCGGCGCGACGCCCCAGGCCCTTGAGGCCAACGAGCTTGCGCCCGCTGGTGGAGCCGGCACCGTCGGCCTTCAACGCCGCGAGTGCGTCCTTGCCAACGAAGTCGCCTTCCTTGGACAGAGCCACCACGGGCCCGAGCCCTGCTGCGAAGGGGTTGCCTTCACGGGAGAGCTCGTTGCCGTAGAGGGGCATGCCGGCTTCGAGGCGGAGGGAATCGCGGGAAGCGAGGCCTGCCGGGGTAAGTTCGCCTTCTTCAGCGGCGTCGGCGATGGCCTGCCAGAGGGCGGCTGCGGAGTCGTTGGCAACGAAGATCTCAAAACCGTCTTCGCCGGTGTAGCCGGTGCGGGCCAGCAGGAGTTCCTGAGTGCCGCCGTCGACCGTGAACGGGACATCAACCGCCGCGTAGTACTTCAGTTCAGTGACCAGTGCGTGCTGTTCAGCCGGCACAAGGCGGAGGAGGATCGCTTCGGCCAGCGGCCCCTGAACAGCAATCAACGAGGTCTCAGCGGAAGCGTCTTCAACAACGACGTCGAACCCGGCGGCGCGTTCCAGCAGTGCTGAAGCAACAACCGCAGCATTGCCGGCGTTCGGAACCACCAGGAACTTCTGGTCACCCCGCCGGTACGTGATGAGGTCATCGATGATGCCGCCGTCTTCCTGGCAGATCAGCGAGTATTTGGCCTTGCCCACAGCCATGGCGGAGATCTTCCCCACCAGCGCGTAGTCAAGGAACGCTGCGGCCTCTGGACCGGTGACCCAGACTTCACCCATGTGGGAGAGGTCGAACAAGCCCGCGGACTTGCGGACGGCGTGGTGCTCGGCCAACTCGGACGAGTACTTCAGCGGCATCTGCCAGCCACCGAAGTCGGTGAAGGACGCGCCGAGCTTCTTGTGCTCTTCGTAGAGCGCGGTGTAGTTCTCAGACATGGAGTCAGTCCTTAGTTCTCAAAATCTTCGATCGGCGGGCACGAGCAGACCAGGTTGCGGTCACCGGCTGCGCCGTCGATGCGGCCGACGGGCGGGAAGTACTTGTCCTGCTTGAGGTGGTGGACCGGGAAGGCCGCCTGCTCGCGCGGGTACGCCCGGTCCCAATCAGAACTTACGACGGCGGCAGCCGTGTGGGGTGCCTTGCGCAGCGGCGAGTTCTCTACGGTGAATTCGCCGTGGGCAACCTGGTCGATTTCCTTGCGGATGGTGATCATGGCTTCGATGAAGCGGTCGATCTCCACGAGGTCCTCGGACTCCGTCGGCTCCACCATCAACGTGCCGGCAACCGGGAACGCCAGGGTGGGGGCGTGGAAGCCGAAGTCGATCAGGCGCTTGGCCACGTCCTCAGCGGTGACGCCGGTCTTGGCCGTCAGTTCACGAAGGTCCAGGATGCACTCGTGGGCCACGAGTCCGCCTTCGCCGGTGTAAAGCACCGGGAAGTGGTCGTTGAGACGGGATGCGATGTAGTTTGCAGCGAGCAGGGCCGACTTGGTTGCTTCCGTCAGTCCCTGGCCACCCATGAGCTTCACGTAGGCCCAGGAAATCGGCAGGACACCGGCGGAACCGAAGCGGGATGCGGAGATCGGGACGTCGTTGCCCTCGGTCCAGGAGGCTGCATCGCCTGGCATGAACGGTGCGAGGTGTGCCTTGGCAGCAACCGGGCCCACGCCCGGTCCGCCGCCGCCGTGCGGGATGCAGAAGGTCTTGTGCAGGTTCAGGTGGGACACGTCGCCGCCGAACTTGCCCGGCTGTGCAAGGCCAACGAGTGCGTTGAGGTTTGCGCCATCAATGTAGACCTGGCCGCCGGCCTCGTGGATGGCGTCGCAGACCTCGCGGACGTCGGCGTCGTACACGCCGTGCGTGGAGGGGTAGGTGATCATGATGGCCGAGAGGGCATCCCGGTGCGCTTCGATCTTGTTCTTGAGGTCAACGTGGTCGATGGTGCCGTCAGGCGCCGTAGCAACAACTACCACCTTCATGCCGGCCAGCACTGCCGAGGCAGCGTTGGTGCCGTGGGCAGAAGCGGGGATGAGGCAAACATTGCGCTGCTCATCGCCGCGGGACAGGTGGTAGCCGCGGATCGCCAGCAGACCTGCCAGTTCACCCTGGGAACCGGCGTTCGGCTGAATGGAGACCTGGTCATATCCGGTGATCTCGGTCAGCTGCGCCTCGAGGTCGGTGATGAGTTCACGCCAGCCCTCGGTCTGGGAATCCGGAGCGAACGGGTGGATGGAGGCAAACTCCGGCCAGGAAATGGCTTCCATTTCAGCGGTGGCGTTGAGCTTCATGGTGCAGGAACCCAGCGGGATCATGGTGCGGTCCAGCGCGAGGTCGCGGTCCGAGAGCTTGCGGATATAGCGCAACAGCTGCGTCTCGGAACGATGCGTATTGAATACCGGGTGCTGCATGAAGTCGCTGGTGCGCTCCACGGAAGCCTCAAGAGCGAAGCCTTCAGCGGCTTCGGAAACCGAAGCTCCGAAGACATCAAGGAGACCGCCGACAATCTCGGACGTAGTGGTTTCATCAACAGAGATGCCAACCGTGTCAGCGTCGACGCCGCGCAGGTTGATGCCCTTGGCCTCGGCGGCGGCGACGATCTCGCCTGCCTTGCCGGGAACGCGGACGGTGATGGTGTCGAAGAAGGATCCGTGCAGGACCTCGACGCCGGCAGCCTTCAGTGACGCTGCCAGGGTGCGGGCGTGGCCGTGCGCGGTTTCAGCGATCGCCTTGAGACCCTCGGGGCCGTGGTAAACGGCGTACATCGAGGCCACGATGGCCAGCAGTGCCTGCGCGGTACAGATGTTGGACGTGGCCTTTTCGCGGCGGATGTGCTGCTCGCGGGTCTGCAGCGCCAAGCGGTAGGCGGGGACACCGGCGTCGTCCTTGGAAACGCCCACCAGACGGCCCGGCATGGAACGCTCCAGGCCCTTTTGGACCGCCATGTAGGCGGCGTGCGGGCCGCCGAAGAACAGCGGAACACCCAGGCGCTGCGCGGATCCAACGGCGATGTCCGCGCCCTGCTCGCCCGGAGGGGTGATGAGAGTGAGGGACAGGAGGTCGGCAGCGACCGTCACCAGCGCGCCACGCTCCTTGGCCTCGGCGATCACAGCTGAGTGATCGAAGACGCGGCCGGAAACACCGGGCTGCTGGAGGACGACGCCGTTGATGTCACCTTCCGGGAGACCGAGCGAGAGGTCAGCAACCTCGACCTCAAAGCCGAGAGCCTCAGCGCGGCCCTTCACAATGGCGATGGTCTGCGGGAGGCAGTCTGCGTCGAGGACGGTCTTGCCATCCCGTGCACCTGCGGACTTATTGGCCCTGCGCATCATCAGGACGGCCTCGGCCACGGCCGTGGCTTCGTCCAGCAGGGAGGCGTTGGCGATCGGGAGGCCAACCAGATCCTGGACCATGGTCTGGAAGTTCAGGAGAGCCTCTAGACGGCCTTGGGAGATTTCCGGCTGGTAGGGGGTATAGGCGGTGTACCAGGCCGGGGACTCAAGGATGTTACGGCGGATCACCGGCGGCGTCACGGTATCGAAGTAGCCCTGGCCGATCATCTGGACAGCGGTCTTGTTCTTGGACGCAAGCTTGCGGAGCTCGGCCAGAACCTCAACTTCGCTCAAAGCGTTCTGCAGGGTGAGGGCGACGTCCTGGCGGATGTCGTTCGGGACGGCGGTGTCCACCAGCGAATCAACGGTGTCGTAGCCGACGGACTTGAGCATGGTCTCAATGTCGGCTTGGCGGCGGGCGCCAATATGCCGATCAACGAAGGTGGTGGAGGCAGAACTAACCGTCACGAAGGAACTCCATTACTTGGGCGGCGTTTGGGTACGCCACAGCGGCTGGGTTCCTCCCCGCTCTGTATTGGACCTGAGAGTTTCCGCGCGTTGCGTGAACAACCATCGCTTGCACCGTCGGTGAGCACAGCACTCTTTCACCCTTGAGGTGGGCAGAATGCCTGCTGCTTTCCAGAGTTGCCTCGCCGCGGCGGTGCGTGGGCCTGAGAGATTCCTGGGGAGGGTTTGCTCCTACGGCGCCTGCATCACATGCTTGCAGGACTCTCCCGCCGCAGATCAAAGGCATTTTCAGTTATGTATGACCCCGATCAGGGCAGGCCACAGGGGTTAATTGTCCTACGTCACGGTCGCCGCCGCAAATGGACTGCCCGTTACTTCCTCAGCCGCTCGAGGACACTGAGCAGGATTTCGACGTCGGCCTCCCGCCCGGCATTGCCGCCCTCTTGCCCGCCCTCGAACATCGCGTTGAAATAGAGCCCGTCACCCATGTAACTGACTGCCTTGGCAACCTCTGGGCCGACGTCCTCGGCGAGCACGTCCAGCCACCGCTGTTGAATGGCGGCGAATCTGCGACGCGTTTCCTCGTGGGCCACTTCAGCCAATCTGGTGACTGCAACAAAAGCCCGGTCCATCGGCGTGTCCGCCCAGAGCGAGGAGCGAATGAAGTAGGCGGCGGAACCATCGGGCGACGCCTTCATCAGCTCCGTGTCCTCGTCGGCCAAGAGATCCAGCCGTTCAAGCAGGGCCGTGATCAGTGCTTCCTTATTGGGGAAGTGGTAGAGCAGCCCACCTTTGGACACCCCTGCGCGCTTGGCAACGGCGTCGAGCGTGGCAGCTCGCTCCCCCACCTCGATGAGGAGGGCTTCGAAAGCATCCAGGACGGCGTCCCGGGCAACTGGTTTTCGTGGCATGTGTCCATCATTCCCTAAAGGCTCGCCGGGTTGTATTTGAAACTGTACCGTCTGGACGGTATAGTAAATGACATGTACTCGCCGTCCTCAACCCAAGCACCCCGTTCCGCTCGTCCCGATATGGGCCAGGCAGCACCGTGGCGCGATTGGACGGCACTGGCACTCCTGATGTTCCCGGTGCTGCTGGTGGCCGTCGACAACACCGCGCTCACCTTCGCCCTGCCCGAGATCGCCCGATCCCTGGAAGTGGGCGGCGTTCAGCTGCTGTGGATTGTTGACGCCTATCCCCTGGTCCTCGCCGCACTGCTCGTCTCCATGGGCAACCTCGGCGACAGAATCGGACGACGGCGGCTGCTGCTGATCGGCAGCACCGGCTTCGCAGCGGTTTCGGCTGCTACGGCATTCGCGCCTTCCGCTGAATGGCTCATTGCCGGACGCGCGGGCCTTGGTGTCTTCGGCGCCATGCTGATGCCCTCAACGCTGTCCCTGATCCGGAACATCTTCACCGATCCCAACCGCCGGCGGCTCGCGATCGCTGTGTGGGCTGCCGGCTTCTCCGGTGGTGCGGCGCTCGGCCCGATCTTCGGCGGCTGGCTGGTGGAGCACTTCTGGTGGGGTGCCGTCTTCCTGGTGGCAGCGTTCCTGCTCCTGCCGCTTCTGGCCTTCGGCCGGGTCCTGATTCCCGAGTCCAAGGACGCCAATCCTGGCCGCGTGGACGTGAACAGCATTGTCCTGTCCGTGGTCACCATGGCCCCGTTCGTCTACGGCATCAAGGAATTCGCAGTTCACGGCTTCGGAGCGTCGGCTGCAGCTTTCATGGGCTTCGGCCTGGTGATGGGCAGCCTGTTCGTTCGCCGCCAGCAGCGGATCGAAAACCCCATGCTGGACGTCGCTTTGTTCAAGAACAAGGTGTTCAGCACGGCAATCGTGGCAAACGTGCTGTCCTTGTTCTCCATGACGGGCTTCATCTACTTCTTCGCCCAGCACCTGCAGCTGGTTGAGGGACAGTCCCCCATGGAGGCAGGCATCGCCATGATTCCTGCCCTCCTGGCAACAGTCATCGCAGGCCTGCTGGTGGTGCCGCTGGTCAAGCGTGTCCGGCCCGGCTTCGTTGTCGCTGCTGGTCTGACGCTCAGCGCCATCGGTTACTTGATTGTGGTGGTGGGCGACCACGGCAGCGGCCCCATATTCCTGCTGTCAGCCCTGACCGTTCTCGCCGTGGGCGTGGGTGCTGCGGAGACCATCTCCAACGACCTCATCCTGGCCTCAGTACCTGCCGACAAGTCCGGCGCCGCCTCAGCCATTTCCGAGACCGGCTACGAGCTGGGTTCGCTCCTGGGGACGGCCGTGCTCGGCTCGATCCTCACCGCTTCCTACCAGCACAACCTCATCATTCCGGACGGCGTCTCCTCACAAGCCGCCGGGAAGTCAGGGGAAACCCTCGCCGGTGCTGTTGATGCGGCAGCCGCACTCCCGGCGCCATTGTCGGAAGCGTTGACAGTCGCCGCCCGGACAGCTTTGGAGTCCGGCGTCCACATCACTGCGGCGATTGGGCTGGTCCTGATGGCCGGCGCGGCAGTGCTCGCCGCCGTCGTGCTCCGGCGTGTGCCGAAGGCGCAGTAGCGGGCACAGCGCCGAAGGCGCAGTAGGAAACGCGGTGCCGACTGAAGCTAGACAGCTTCGGTCGGCACCGCTTTTTTGTCGACGGCGGCAGTCAGTTCGTCGATCCTGTCGAGGGCGTCGCTGAGTCGGGTCACCGTATTCCACAGCTTTGGATGCTGTTCCCTGACTTCCTGGAGCGTGGTGCCGGCGGAGGTCAGCGACCCGAGGTCAAAGCTAACGTTGGTTCGAGCTCCCGCTATGGCTGCACGGAGGGCTCCAAAGCCCACAACGACATCGGCGATCAACGCAGGGTTCCCGTTGGAAGCGAGCCAGCCCAGGTCTTCGATGGCGTTGATGGCGCGCTCGCCCAGGACGGCTGAAGCCTTGGCAGCATCGACGGAGGCCTGATGGATCGCTGCGTCCCGTTCCGGACCGGGGTCGAGGCGGAAGGCGGCACCGAAAGCGTTGGAGGCGGACGCGTCGTCGTCGGCTAGTTCAAGCGCAGCTTGGCGGAGAGCGTGGGCCCGGGCGTGGATGTCACCGAGCTGTTCGCGTTGGGCCTCTTCCGCCTCGGTGTATCCGGCCACCATGGATGTCAACGAGGCGGCAATGGAGAGCATGACCCCGGTCCCGGCACCCCCGCCCGGGGAACCGGTGGATTCCGCCAAGGACTTGGTCCACTCTTCAACGGTGGATTGCTGAGTGGTGACTGATTCAGAATCTTTCATGCCATCCAGTGTGCAGGTGCTTCCCAGCCTTTGCAGCTTTGGGCTGGATACACTGGCCAGATCCAGGCGTCGAACGAAAAGGGCTGACTCATGACCATTGACCTCGAAAAGCTTTACAAGGACCTGCACGCCCATCCCGAATTGTCCTTCCAGGAAACCCGAACCGCCGGGATCGCCGCTGGTTATCTTGAAGACCTCGGCTTCACGGTTCACCGCAATATCGGAAAGACCGGGGTTGTTGGTGTCCTGGTCAATGGGCCCGGACCGGTGGTGATGCTCAGGGCGGACATGGATGCGTTGCCGGTCAAGGAAGCAACGGGTTTGGACTACGCAAGTACGGCCGTAGGTGTTGATCATGAGGGCAAGGACATGCCGGTCATGCACGCTTGCGGCCATGACGTGCACGTGAGCTGCCTGGTTGGCGCGGTGGAGGTCCTGGCCTCGCAGCGTGATGAGTGGCAAGGCACCCTGATAGCCCTCTTCCAACCGGCAGAAGAATGGGGCGGCGGGGCAGAAACCATGGTTGCCGACGGGTTGTATGACGTGGTCCCGAAACCCGACGTCGTCCTGGGCCAGCATGTGGCCCCTTTCCCTGCCGGATGGTTCGGCATGCGGCCCCTTTCCCTGCCGGATGGTTCGGCATGCGGCCCGGCGTCACCATGGCGTCCGCTGATTCCCTCAACATCACTTTGCATGGACGAGGGGGCCACGGATCGCGCCCGGAGACCACTATTGATCCGGTATTGATGGCTGCTGCAACCACTGTCAGGTTGCAGGGCATCGTCTCGCGTGAACTGGCAGCCAGTGACTCCGCAGTGGTAAGCGTTGGGCAGATTCACTCAGGCACCAAGAACAACATCATCCCGGAGACGGCAACCCTGGGCCTCAGCGTACGCACTTTCAACGAGGCCACCAGGGACAAGATCCTCGGTTCAATTGAGCGTATTGCCAAGGGGGAAGCCACAGCTTCAGGGGCTCCCAAGGAACCGGAAATCCACTTCGAAGAACGGTTCCCGCTGACAGTCAACGACGAAGCTGCCACCGGGAGGGTGTCGGCAGCGTTCAAGGCAAAGTTTGGTGAAACACAGATTATCGACCCCGGGCCCGTGTCCGGCAGCGAGGACGTGGGAGTCCTGGCCAAGGCTGCCGGTGCTCCGCTGGTGTTCTGGTTCCTGGGTGGCGCCGAGCCTGCCTTGTTCAAGGAGTTCGCTTCAACAGGTCGCCTGCCCGAGGACATTCCGTCGAATCACTCGCCATACTTTGCGCCGGTTATCCAGCCAACGCTGACACGAGGAACGGAAGCCCTGGTGACGGCTGCCCGGGAGTTCCTGGCCGCTCCGTCATAAGGCTTCAGCCACCAAACCAGCAGCAAAAAGGGCGAAGGCGCTGCGAGCGCAGCGCCTTCACCCTTTTGCTTCGAGCAAGTGCAGCTTCCTTGACCGTGACAATGAATGCCTAGACTTTCTCGCGGATGCGGTTCATCGTCCGTTCCGGAACCTCCGATTCCTTGCGACGGCGGGCCAGGAAAGTCCACAACGTTCCTTCCGTCCGTTGACGGCTCTCCGTCGGAGCTGCTTCCTTCTTTGCATCAGACTTTGCGTCAGACGTATGCGTCTCGGGCCTGCGCGCGGAGTCCTTCTTCGTGCGCCGCTCGAAGTCGTCGTAGTACGCGTAGCACATACCCAACCTCCTTTAACGGCTGTCCCTTAATCGTCCTCTGGCGGGGCCTGCACGTCGATGGTTTTGTGCTTTGTGATCGGCTGGATCACTGTGCGGCCGCGGCTGCATCCGACCTAGTGGGATAGAGATGCCTGACGCGCTGCCCGCACAGCCGCTTTGGTCTCCTCCATTATGAGATCGGCATTGATGGCAGCCCCTGCCATGACTCCTGACGCTGCAGAAGCCATGACCTGCCCCATGAGATCCGCGACGTTTCCCGCTGCCCAGACACCTGGCACCGATGTGGCGCCGCCCATGGGATTCACTTCCACGTGCCTTCCTACGCCCATGGGGTGCTCCACCGACGGAACTCCCAAAGACTCGAGCACAGTGGACCGGGCCTCCAAACGCGGTCCGGTTACCACAGCTTCCATGGGGATCACTTTGCCCGTAGCCAGGACAACACCGCTCAACACGTCGTCAGTGACTGCCAGCGCTTGGACTTTGCCTTCCACCACAGTGATGGAACGGGCAGCAAGTTGTTCCCATTCTTCTTCCGTTGGCTCCACCACGTCATTGAGGAAAAGCGTGACGTTGGGGCTCCATTGACGGAACAGCAGTGTCTGATGCAAAGCCATCGGTCCTGAGCCCAGAATTCCAATAGCCTTGTTCCGGACCTCCCAGCCATGGCAGTAGGGACAATGCAGGACATCGCGGCCCCACCGTTCCCGGATGCCCTCGATGTCCGGGAGCACGTCCGTCAAACCCGTGGTGACCAACAAGCGGCGGGCACCCGTGGTCCGGCCGTCTGCCAACTCCACCTCGAAGGCGGGTTCCGCTCCGTTGGTGGGGTCCGCCGTCGAACGTGCCGCAACGGCTACGCCCTCCACGATGTCCGCCCCGTAGTGCCGGGCTTCGGTCCGGCCCAGTTCCAGTAGTTCCCGCGGGTCGATTCCGTCCCGGGAAAGGAATCCGTGAACCCCGGCGGCGGGCGCGTTCCGGGGCTCTCCGGCGTCGATGACGAGGACGGACCGCAAGGCCCTGCCCAGCGTCACGGCGGCACTTAACCCAGCTGCGCCACCTCCCACCACAACGACGTCGTACTCCCCGGCCATCTGACGGTCTGTTACTTCTTCGCTCACTGTGCCTCCAGGCGTATCCAGCGGCCCTTCGCCGCTTCTTCCATGGTTGGCCACAGTTGAATCAATCAGCAAGGAAGTTTGCCAATATGGCAAACTGTGGGCATGACTACCGATTTCAGCACCATGCTCGATGCCGTCGGCCCTCGCCTGCGCGCATTGCGGACCCAGCGCAACGTGACCCTCGCAGAAGCCTCGGAAGGGACGGGCATTTCCGTCAGCACGCTGTCCAGGTTGGAATCGGGCCAACGCAAGCCAACACTTGAACTTCTTCTCCCCATAGCGAGGCTGCATCAAGTCCCCCTCGAAGAATTGATTGACGCGCCGCAAACAGGTGATCCCCGCATTCACCTCAAGCCGCACGTTCACGAGTGGGGAACCGCCGTTCCCTTGACCCGACGCCCCGGTGGAATCCAGGCGTTCAAAATGGTCCTTAGGAGTGGGACGGGCAAAGAGACCCCGACGCCGCAATCACATGAGGGCTACGACTGGGTGTATGTCCTCAACGGCAAGCTCCGGCTGGTGTTGGGCGAGAACGACTTTGTCCTCAAGCCGGGCGAGGTGGCGGAATTCGATACCAGAACTCCGCACTGGTTTGCCAGTGCCACGTCGGAGCCCGTCGAGCTCCTTACCCTGTTCGGCCAACAAGGCGAACGCCTTCACGTGCGGGCACGACCCAAACGATAGGAAGGGCTCCCTACGGGACTAGGAGGCAAGCCATTCCCGAGCGTTTCGGCGCGAAGCCACCGGCTCAGCATCGGGCGCAGGGCGGTTGATCTCTGACCACACCTCATCAAGGGACAACCCAAGGACGTCGGCAATCGCGGCCACCGTGGGGAATGCGGGAGTAGCCACCCTGCCGGACTCGATCTTCCGGAGCGTTTCCGGGGAGACCCGGGCATCAAGGGCGATCTCGAGCATTGAGCGTTCACCCCGGGCGCGACGCAAGAGCGCACCGAGACGCTGTCCACGCTCGGCCTCTGCGGGTGTTAGCGGCAACCTGACCATGGCTCCAATTGTAATACCGGGATAATATGGCCGGGATAGTTATTGGTCATACACGAGAAAGGTGCCGCATGATTGAGATCCTGAGCCCCACCGAACTGGACCGGGCAAAAGAGGCAGGCTCGCTGGTTGCCAACATCCTGCAGACGCTGAAGCGCCGGGCAACAGTGGGCACAAATCTCCTGGATATCGACCGCTGGGCCAAGTCCATGATCCTCGAAGCCGGGGCCGTCTCCTGCTATGTCGACTACGCTCCTTCCTTCGGCCGCGGACCGTTCGGCCACTACATCTGCACAGGTGTCAACGACGCCGTCCTGCACGGCCTCCCCCGAAACTACGCACTGGCCGACGGCGACCTGCTGACCCTCGATCTGGCTGTCTTGAAAGATGGAATCGCAGCCGACTCGGCGATCAGCTTCATTGTGGGTGAATCCAAGCCCTCGGAGAGCGTTGCGATGATTGAGGCCACCGAACTCGCCCTGCGAGCCGGGATTGCGGCCGCCCGGCCAGGAGCCCGCATCGGAGACATCTCCTATGCCATCGGGTCGGTCCTCAGCGACGCCGGCTACCCCGTCAACACCGAGTTCGGTGGCCACGGCATCGGGTCAACCATGCATCAGGATCCCCACGTTCCCAACATGGGACGGCCCGGCCGCGGATACAAACTCCGCCCCGGCTTGCTGCTCGCTTTGGAGCCCTGGGTGATGGCAGACACCGCACAATTGGTCACAGACGCCGACGGCTGGACGCTTCGAAGCGCAACAGGCTGCCGCACGGCGCACAGCGAGCACACCATCGCCATCACCGATGGTGAAGCCGAAATCCTCACTCTGCCGACGCTGGCTTCCTAGCCGAAAACGGCCCAGCGGCGGGAGCTAAAAGGCCCATCGGATCCCCATCCGGGTTCCGACACCTCTGGATCATGTTCTGGAGGGTCGGTGTCCGGGGAGTGGTGGGGCTTTGGAGTGGTAGGTGTGTCCGGTGGGTGTACTGATGTGCAGGGTGTGGGTGTCTGCGGGCAGGGGTGTGGCGTTCCAGCCGGGGTTTTCCTTGGTGTGGTTGCACGCTTCGCAGAGCCCTGCAGCGTTGTCCAAGGTGGTGGTTCCGCCGGAGTGCCAGGGCACGATGTGGTCGATGTGCCGGATGGGCGCGTCGCAGTACGGGGTGCGGCAGGTATGGTCCCGGGTTTGGATGAATCGCCGGTGTCGGTGTGGGAAGAGCCGGGCTCTGGAGTCCATGGCCAGCAGTTCCCCGCTGCCGGGCGCGGTGTAGAGCCGCCGGACCCAGACCGCGAAGTCCCGACCCGGCCCTGTCGCGGCTTTTGTCCCGGCCCGGCCGTGTGTCTCTTCAGCGCCGATCAGGGTTCTGGCCCACTCCGCGGGGACGATGCCGTAGCCCTGCAGCCTGGCCGGTTCGCTGTCTCCCTGAAAGAGGGTGCGGTCGGTCATGACGAGGTCCAGGTTGATGCCCGTAAACCCGGCCCGGGTGCCGGTGACACGTTCGACCAGGGTGTCGGCCATGACCTGGCCACGGCCCCGGGGATCACCACTGGAACGGGCAGCATCAGCGGACCGGGTCAACGCCGCATACACCGCCACCCCTTGGGCGACCGGGAGCAGCGCGGTCAGGTACGTCATGGTGTCCGGTGCCGGGCGCAGACTCACGGTCCGCTCACTGGCGGCGTGGCTGGCCCGCTGCGCCACGGACCGTGGGTCACGACGGTACGCGGCCGCTTTCACGGCAGCGACCAGGGCCCGGTCACCGAAACCCTCGAAAGTCCCGGCATCGGGAGCGAGTTCCTCATCCACGGCGGCCCGGTCCTCAACACTGAGGCAGGCTGTTTCCTTCACCAGCAGTGTGGCCCGCCACTCGTTCAACAGGCCTTTGTTCAACGCCGCCAGCGTGTGTGGCATCTCCAGCACCAGGGCCTTGGCAAGGCCCAACAACCTCGAGCCCCGGTTCGGTGATTCCCGACGCGCCAACGCCACCTGCGAACCGACACCCTTGCCACGCTCGGCCGCAGGGATTCCGGCCTCGGCCTGTTCAGCCCGCTGCGCCAGATCAAAAGCCACAGCAATCTGCGCCTGCAAACCGGAGATGGCCGACTTCATCTCCTCCAACACCCGCAACTGACCGATCAGGTCACCGCTGACAGTGCTGGGCTGAACTGAACTGCCGGCCTGAGCCACCCCTCGAGACAGAGCAGGAAGAGGCACAGCAGAGACCGCCGCCCTCGCTTGCCCGTCCCGGATCTGTTTCATACTCCTACTCTCGCAAGAGGCACCGACATTATTACCCCCGCCCACCCCGGCGACCCACCCGTTCCCGGGACCGTATGCCAGTCATGATTGGAAGCCATTCGGTTTGCGCCTTGCGCTTTGGGAGTGACTCGCGCCATACTAAATGAACGCTATTCATTTAGTGACTGTCGTCTCACCGGAGTACATGCCGCCATGATTGAAACCTGCCTGCCTCGAAGTCCCCGTTCCCGGGTCGGCGTCGAGCCCGGGACACGTACCCCGCGATCCTCCAAGTTCCCAACAGTTTCAACGACCCCATGGACGGGAAAGCGCTCCGCATTCCCGCCGACCCTTACCCCGGACGCCGCGTGATCGGTGTTGACACGCGCGAACTCTTCACCCGGGGCGGCGGCATGCACTGCATCACGCAGCAACAGCCTTCGGCCATCTAGAAAGGGCCTCTTATGAGCCAGACAATCCGCCGCAGCGGCAGTGACGCTGCAACGTCGCACGACATCAGCGGCAAGGGACTGAAGACGGGGCAGTTGGGGCTCCTCGCCGTCGTCGTTCTTGGCATTTCAACCATCGCCCCGGCGTATACGCTGACGGGCGCCCTTGGCCCTACGGTCAACGAAGTGGGGCTGCAACTGCCCGTGATCTTCCTGATCGGCTTCATCCCGATGATCCTGGTGTCGCTCGCGTACCGGGAACTTAACGCAGACTCTCCGGACAGCGGCACCACGTTCACCTGGGTCACCAAAGCGTTCGGCCCCTGGGTGGGCTGGATGGGTGGCTGGGGCCTGCTCGCGGCCAATATCATTGTCCTGTCCAACCTGGCGGGCGTCGCCGTGGACTTCTTCTACCTGTTCCTCGCGCAGGCCACCGGCTCACCGGAGCTCGCCGATCTCGCCTCCAACAAGCTCCTTAACGTCGCCACGTGCTTCGTATTCGTGGCCTTGGCCGTCTGGATCAGCTACCGGGGCCTGCACACCACCAAGATTGTGCAGTACGGCCTGGTGGGCTTCCAACTGCTGGTCCTTGGACTTTTCGTGGGCATGGCCTTCGCCAACTGGTCCACGTCAGAGACGGCTGTTCCCTTCAGCTGGGACTGGTTCGACGTCACCAAGATCGAAACCTTTGGCCAGATCGCAGCCGGCATCTCGTTGTCGATCTTCGTCTACTGGGGCTGGGATGTCTGCCTGACCGTGAACGAGGAAACCGCCAACGGCAAGAAGACCGCCGGACTTGCGGGCACTCTCACGGCCGTCATGGTCCTGGGCATCTACCTGCTGGTCACCATCGCCACCATGATGTTCGCCGGCGTGGGTGACACAGGAATCGGCCTGAACAACGAGGAAAACCACGCAAACGTTTTCACCGCACTCGCCTCACCCGTAATGGGCCCGTTCGCAATCCTCATGTCCCTCGCCGTGCTCTCCAGCTCCGCGGCGTCCCTGCAGTCCACCTTCACGTCGCCGTCCCGCAGCCTGCTGGCCATGGCGCACTACGGGGCCCTGCCGGAACGCTTCAGCCACATGAGCAAGAAGTTCTCGACGCCGGGCTTCGCCACCGTCGCGGCCGGCGTCCTGTCCGCGGGCTTCTACGCGGTGATGCACGTGATCAGTGAGAACGTCCTGAACGACACCATCCTGGCCCTGGGCCTGATGATCTGCTTCTACTACGGGCTCACCGCCATCGCCTGTGTTTGGTACTTCCGGAACAGCCTGTTCGCCAATGCCCGGAACTTCTTCCTGCGGCTCGTATGCCCGTTGATTGGTGGCGTAGGCCTGTTCGTGGTGTTTCTGCAGACCGCAGTGGACAGCTGGGCTCCGGAGTTTGGCAGTGGCTCGGAGATCTTCGGGGTGGGACTGGTATTCGTCCTCGGCATCGGCATCCTGGTATTGGGCGCCGTTGTCATGCTGATCATGTCCCGCGTCCGGCCCGGGTTCTTCCGCGGCGAGACAATCCGGAAGGATACCCCGGCTTTGGTGGTGCCTGAATAACGAGCGTCGAAAACGCTGAAAAGCGGCCAGTTCACCCGGAAAGTTCCGGCGAACTGGCCGCTTTCGTACATTCTCGGAGACCCGCGGCTTCAATCACCAGCGATGGGCGACGTCCACTACCAGGCGGGAGCCGCCGTCGGGCCCGTCCAAGGTGAAGACCCTGAACGGAAGCCGGGCCCGGACACCCAGCCCAATGCTCGTGGTGCCCTCAAAGCTGCCGGCATAAACCACCTGGCGGAAGGTCTGATAACCGGAGACGTTGGAGAGCTCCGCTTTGGCTGCGGGCAGGTAGGTGGGCTGGCTGTACTGGTTATAGGACGGCGCAGTCACCACCACTTGCAGGTCTGCGTCACCAAGCACGGGGATCGGGTAGCCGGTGGCGTCCTGGGTGATTACCGGGACATAGCGGACGGAATAGCCGGCCACCTTTCCGGTCATGTCGATCACCAGACGGTCGAAACACGGCTGTTGGCCCGTGCGGACATTGGTGACGTAGGCGGAACTCATGTCGGGGTCGGCTTTGGCCAACGAACCCCAGGCAAGTCCGCAGTAAGATGCCGCCGAGGCAGGCCCCGGCGCCGCCAGACCGAGTCCGGCTGCGGCCAGGACGGCTGCCAGACCCGCTCCAATTTTCCTCATTTTTTGTGCCCCCTTCAGGCGAAGTTGATACTTCAACATTAGGAGGACGCAAGCCACTTTGGACTGGTTGTTGCCGCTTCGGCGCATAACCGTTAAAGGGGCAACAAGGTGGTCACGGGAGGGACATCAAATACCAAATCCACGGCCGGTGCGGGCAGTTTTTAAGGGCCTTCGCACCCATGTTCGTGATCGAAGATAACGAGACCCCGGCGTTATCTAGCCTTCGCAGTCCTTGCAGAACTTGAGGCCGTTCTTTTCGAGCGCAATCTGGGACCGGTGACGGACCAGGAAACATGAACCACAGGTGAATTCGTCCGACTGCTCCGGGACAACAATGACGGTCAGCTCTTCACCGGAAAGATCAGCACCGGGAAGGTCGATACCTTCGGCAGTGTCGTTTTCTTCGACGTCGATGACTGCAGTCTGTGCAGCGTTGCCACGGGATGCCTGAAGAGCCTCAAGAGATTCAGCCGGAGAGTCTTCTTCGGTCTTGCGCGGGGCGTCGTAATCAGTAGCCATTGAGGGTTCGCTTTCGTTGCTGCATAGTGCCTATTCCGGCACCTCAGTGAAGCAGTTTAGGGCATACTCCCCGCGTTTAACGAATAGTGTGCCCAACGCAACATATGGCAGCTTTCGCAGCGTTCTCTATGGCTCTGGCTGCACCCTCGCAGTGTGCGATTGGATGGCCTGGGCGCTGGCCACCGTCACGCCGCTCAGCGCGGGCAGCCACGCCAGACGGTGCTCGTCCCGGGCCTCCACTTCAGCGCAATCCAGGACGTAGGCGGCCTCGATCCATGCCCCCAAGGTGGTGCCGAGACGGGTTGCCAGCGAAGCCAATGAAGCGATCATGCGGCAACCGTATCCAGCCTGCGTTTGGGGTCAGTTTCCGTCTGGTCACAAGCTTGTTAACTACTCGGCTAGGCTCGCATGATGAACACTCGGGGGATGCTGTTGCCAACTAACTCTTGTAACCAAGCTGGAGCAACCTCCTCGCCGCCTCCGGCAATATCACTGAAACAGGCTTTGTGGGCCCTGATGTGGATTGCCGTGTACGTTGCCGCAGTCTTTTTGGGAATGGTTGCAGCGGGATTGTCCGGCCTGGTTCATTTCACTGCAGAAACCGCTGTTCCAGTCATCCTCGGAGGGGCAACAGCAGCCGCAATGCTGGCAACATACGTACATTTGGTTCGAAGAAACCAACTCACTCCGAGCATGCTCGGATTCCGACGCTTTGACTCACGCATGCTGCACTTGCTCTGGCAGATTCCCACAGCCATCGTGGCTTCCGCCTGCGCCCAGGGTCTTTTCCTGGCTGTTCTCAGCCTCTTTGGAGTGGACGGCGCTGCGTCCAGTTCCTCCAACGGTGCGCTGGGCCGGGTTGCCGAACTTCCGGCACCGCTGATTGGCCTGACCGTGCTCATCGCTGCCGTGTTGACCCCTCTCTGGGAAGAAGTCCTCTTTCGGGGAGCTTTTCTGAGCGGGTTGATGCAACGTTGCAGGCCGTTTGCAGCCGCGGCAATTTCAGCGGCAATCTTTGCCGCTGTCCACCTGGTCCTGTTGACCTTCGTATATCTCTTTATGCTCGGCATGGCCCTGGCGCTTCTGAAAAAATTCCACCAAAATCTCTGGGCGCCCGTACTTCTGCATGCTGTCAACAACGCTGTGGTGCTGCTCATCATCTTGTCGGCTACGCAAAATTAGCCACCCTGCAGCGCCTGCTCCACGATGTACTCCGCGATGGCCATCGACGACGTCGCCCCCGGCGATGGTGCGTTACGCACCAAAACCGTGTCCCGGCGTCGCGCAATCACAAAATCGTCCACCAGCGAGCCATCACTGTTCATGGCCTGTGCGCGCACGCCACGGGTGCCGGGCAGGATGCTGGCGCCTTCCAAGGACGGAACAAAGCGCATCGCTTCCCGGATGAATTTCTTCCGGCTCACTACGGTCTGGAATTCTCGGACCGCCGACGGCACATTCTGCCGGGCAAAGTTCCAGAAGCCCGGAAAGAGCGCATAGCTGGCAACATCACGCATCTTCACCTGGTTCCAGGCATAGGACTCCCGCCCGAAGGAGATGAAGGCATTGGGGCCAAGCATCATTTCGCCGTCAATCCGCTTGGTGAGGTGCACGCCGAGGAACGGGTGTTTGGGGTCCGGCACGGGATAGATCAAGCCCTTCACCTGATGGCGGGCTTCGGGGCCCACCAGGAAGTACTGGCCGAAGAACGGGACGATTTTCGGGGTCGCCGGCTCGCCAGTCGCCTCAGCCAGACGGTCCGACTGGAGCCCCGCGCACGCCACCACCAGGTCAAAATGTTCGCCACCATCCCGGGTGGTCACCACTACCCCACTGGCCTGCTGCTCCAGCCCGAGTACTTCCTGCCCCAGCCGGATGGTCCCGCCCATGGCTCGAACGTCCTCGGCGAGCGCCTCGGTAATGGCCGTATAGTCGACGATCGCCGTTTCCGGCGAGTGCAAGGCAGAAAGTCCGACGGCGTTCGGCTCCACCTCGTGTATCTGCCCGCCGCCCAGCATCCTCACTCCGGGGACACCGTTGGCTGTGGCCCGGGCGAAGATGGCGTCCAAACGCGTGGACTCCTCCGGTGTCTGGGCGATCACCAACTTGCCGCAGGCCTCATAGGGAAGGTTCTTCGCGGCGCAAAATTCCCGCAGCAACTCCACTCCCCTGCGGCACAGCCTTGCTTTCAGCCCTCCCGGCTCGTAGTAGAGGCCCGCATGGACCACACCCGAGTTGTGGCCGGTCTGGTGTGCCGCGAGCCGGTTTTCCTTTTCGTAAATGGTGACCTGGACGCCGTCGAGTGTGGTGGCGAGCTCCCTGGCCACCGCAACACCGATGATCCCACCGCCCACCACGGCGCAACGCCTGATGGTTCTCCTGCGTGGACGGTTGGGCATGGCACTCCTCGTCATTGGGGCTCGGTCCGCGTCAGTCCCAGCATGTCATGACCGCCGGGGCGGAACGGTGAAGGGGGACAAAGAGGGCACAAAAAAGGGCGGCACACGAGGCGCCGCCCTTTTTCGTTGGAGCGTTTTACTTAGTGCTTGGCTGACTATGCAGTCGGCTGGTCAAAACGCTGGCCGGCCGGGTTGGACGGCAGAAGCGAGAACACCAGCAGCGCAAGTCCGCCCAAGCCGGGAATCAGGCCGATCAGGACGAGCCACCCGCTGAAGTTGCCGTCGTGGAGGCGGCGAACCAGCAGGGCGATGGACGGGATGAGGATTGCCAGGTAAAAAACGACGGCCAGAATCAGGCCGACAACAGAGCCCGGGCCAGGAGTGGTGGTTCCGTTTGCAGAAACGGTGGCGCCGGCGCTGCCAAGAACCAGGGTCAGGATCTGCAGGACGAAGCCCACGACACCCAGAACCAGTGCCACCCACCAGTATTCGCTGCGGCTGGCGCGGCCGCTGAACGCGGTGTACTTCTTGAAGAAACGCTTGACGGCTGCACCGATCGGAGCGCCGTAGTACGGTGCCCACAGCGGCGGTTCGCCAGCCTGTGCGGTGTAGGGCTGGGTCTGCTGCGGTTGTTGCGGGTAAGTGCTCATTGGTATATCCCCCGGGGTTAGGTGTGAGTCGTTACGATGCGTTCGTACTCAGGTGATGAGTCGTGCCTATCGTAATGCCCCCGAGGCCAATTAGGCAGTTCGATGGATGAAATTAACCCGGATTTAGCCTGATAACGGATTGTGTCGGCCGTTGGCTGCTCTCAGACCCCTCATTACCCGACACGAATTACGTCGATTTCCACCGGGCCCGACCGGCGGCGTCACAGGGCGTAGTGCTTCCGCAGGTCCGTCTTGCGGATCTTGCCGCTGGCCGTGCGCGGCATTTCCTCAACGAACACCACTGACTTGGGGATCTTGTACCGCGCCAGCCGGCCGTCGAGATGCGAGCGCAGTTGCTCCTCGGTCAGGGAACTTCCGTCCCGCAGGGTGACGATGGCGCGGGGCACTTCACCCCAGGTATCGTCGGCAACGCCGATCACCGCCACGCTCCCTACCGCGGTCAACTCCGCGATGGCCGCCTCAACCTCGGCCGGGTAGATGTTCTCGCCGCCGGAGATGATCATGTCTTTGATCCGGTCGGACACGAACAGGAATCCCTCCGCGTCCTGATGGCCCATGTCGCCGGAGCGGAACCACGAGGAATCCGCGTAGCTGTCTGCGGTGGCTTCCGGGCGGTTCCAATACTCCTTGATGACGTTGGGCCCGGAGATCTGGATTTCCCCTACCTCGCCCGCGGGAGCAACGCCGCCCATCGGACCGGCGATCCGCACGTCCGTGAAGAAGTGCGGCAGCCCGGCAGATCCGGCCTTCTCCTTGGACCGCGATACCGGCAGCATCGTTGCGCCAGGCGCGGTCTCGGTCATGCCATAACAACTGGTGAATCCAATACCGCGGGCCTCATATGCTTCCAGGACCCTGCCCGGTACCGCGGAACCACCGCACGTGAGCTTATCCAGGGAGCTGAGGTCCGCCGTCGACCATCCGGGGTGATCACAGAGCATCTGGAAGGTGGTGGGAACGCCGTTGAGCGTGGTGATCTTGTGCCGGCCCACCAACTCCAGGACCCGCCCAGCGTCGAACTTCGCTTCAAGCACCACGGTGGCTCCTTTGAGGAGCATGGGAAGCAGACCCATATCCAGGGACGCTACGTGGAACAGCGGCGAGATCATGAGCGCTACATCGTTGCGGTTCAGGTCCATGTCCACCACCGTGTTGATGCAGTTCCACGTGATGTTGCCATGCGTCAGCAGCGCGCCTTTGGGCTTGCCGGTGGTGCCTGAGGTGTAAAGGATCATGGCGGCGTCGTCCAGCGTCACGGTCTCATCAAGCGGCTCCGCGGTTGCAGCGTCAAGCACCTCGCCATAGTGCTCGACGCCGGACGGCAGCTTGTGGGCGGAACCGTCGGTGGCGTCGTCGGACGCCACTACAAGACGGTGGGTTACCACTGTGTCGGTCACGGACGCGGAGGCCACGACGTCCAGGGCCTCGGCGTTGATCAGGAGCCGCGCGCCGGAATCCTGCAGTTGAAACTGCAGCTCCGGAGCCGCCAAGCGGGTGTTCAACGGAACGAAGATCGCGCCCAGCAGACCGCAGGCGAAGAACGTCTCCACAAAGGACGCGTGGTTCTCACCGAGGTAGGCCACGCGGTCCCCTTTGGTTACTCCCCTGGTTTTGAGGGCGTTGGCCAAACGGTCGGTGCGGTCGGCGAGCGCGTCGTAGCTCAGCGCTTGATCACCGGAAATGAGGGCCGTTGCGGTTCCGGACTTATTGCGGCGGCGGTGCAGCCAGGATCCAACTCCGTTGTTGTCCATGGTGTGCTACTCCTAACTGACCGTTGAAAGGTCGTTGTTCTTAGACTCCCGCGTCAGCAGGATGAAGACAATCGATACCAGCGACATGATGGACAGGAACACCACCACGGGGACGATGCTTTGGCCGGAGTCCTTATAGAGGCCGGCCACAATGCCCGGTGTGAAGCCCGCGCCGATCAGGGTGGCCAATTGGTAGCCGACGGCTGCCCCCGTGTAGCGGTTGGTGGTGCCGAACTGTTCGGAAACAAACGCGGCAAGGGGTCCGTAGAGGGACGAGTGCAGAACCAGCGCCACCGTGAAGGCCAGGAAGACCAAAGCGATGTTGCCGGAGCTGAGCATCCCGAACATGGGGAACAGGTAAAGGATGAACAAGGCCAAGCCAGTCACCATGACCGGGCGGCGGCCGAAACGGTCCGAGAGCCTGCCGCCCAAGAGGACGAACAGGATGGAAATAGCCGAGGCACCTGCGAAAGCATAGAGCACGCCTTGCTGTGGTGCGCCCTTGGATACGGCGTAGGTCACGGAGAAGGTGGGCAGTACTACCTGCAGTCCGAAGCCGGCGGCACCGGCAAACATGATCATGATGAGCGCCTTGGGGCGTTTCAGAACTTCCAGGAGCGGGATTTTGCGCTTGGTCCCCTGGGCACTTTCCTTGGCCACGGCTTCGGCGAAGATGGGGCTTTCGGAAACCCGCAACCTCACGAACATGCCCACGATCAGCAGCACGAAGGACAACAGGAACGGCACCCGCCAGCCCCATGCCAGGAATGCGTCCTGCGGGAGGGCGGAGAAGATGCCCATGACCACGGTGCCCAGGACAGCCCCGGTGGGTGCGCCAGCGTTCACGAACGACGCCGCGAAGCCTCGCCTCTTGGGATCGGAGTGTTCCAGGGCCATCAGTGCGGCCCCACCCCATTCACCGCCGACAGCGATCCCCTGGCAGACACGCAGGACCACCAGGATCACAGCTCCCCACGGGCCAATGACGCTGGCTCCCGGAATCAGGCCAATCAACGTGGAGGCAATGCCCATCATCGCCATGGACACGATCAGCATGCCCTTGCGCCCTATGCGGTCGCCGAAGTGGCCGAAGATGATGCCGCCCAAGGGACGGGCGACATAGCCTGCCGCGAACGTGGCATAGGCAGCAACTACGCCAACCCATTCATCGGTGCCTGCGAAGAAGACTTTGGGGAAAGCGACCGCTGCCGCCGTTGCGTAGAGCAGGAAATCGTAGAACTCGATGGTGCTGCCCAGATAGCTGGACATGATGACCGTGCGCGCCTCTTTGCGCTTGGCGGCCGTGCTCGGCTGTGCGAGCGCAGTGTGTCCTGACATGGCTGTTCCTTGGGAGAGGAGGGAAGGGAATTGGATCTTTATTTGTAGAAACGGGCCAGGAATTCGGCCACGACAGCGGGGCGTTCCTGGCCTTCGATTTCAATGGTGGCGTTGACCTTGATCTGGGCGCCGCCCTTGACTTCGGTAACTTCGGCGATGCTGCCGTTCATACGGACTTTGGAGCCGACCTTGACCGGGGAGGTGAAGCGGACTTTGTCCAGGCCGTAGTTGACCTTGGTGGTGACCCCGTCTACGTCGAACAGTTCGCCCCAGAAAGGGATGATCAGGGACAGGGTGAGGAAGCCGTGCGCGATCGGAGCCCCGAACGGACCGCTCTTGGCGCGCTCGGGGTCGGTGTGGATCCACTGCTGATCGTCCGTGGCGTCAGCGAACAGGTTGATCTGCTGCTGGGTAATCTCGCGGTAATCGGTGGTGCCGAGGTCCTTGCCGGACATGGTGAGCAGGGTGTCGAAATCGACGACGAGATTGGGCATCTTTGCCTCCTGGCAGTTGGTGTTGAGGTTTGAGAAGGATTAGTTGGTAAAGGCGCTGGCACCGGTGAGGGCGCGTCCCACGATGAGGGCGTTGATCTCGTGGGTGCCTTCGTAGGAGTAGACGGCTTCGGCATCGGCATGGAAACGCGCGACGTCGGCCGCGAGGGTGATGCCGTTGCCGCCCACCACTTCACGGGCCAAGGCGACGGTTTCGCGCATCATCAAGGACGTCTGCATCTTGGCCAAGGCCGAGTCCTGGTCCCGGTAGATGCCCCATCCCTGCTGCTCAGTCAGCCGCACCACCAGTGAAAGCGAAGCGGTGATGTTGCCGAGCATCCGGGCCAGCTTCTCCTGGACCAGCTGGAAGGACCCCAGCGACCGGCCGAACTGCTGGCGTTCCTTGACGTAGGCCAGCGCTGCTTCGAACGCGCCTGCTTGAATGCCGGTGGCGATCCAGGCTACGTCCGAGCGCATCGCCCGAAGCATCGAGGCAACGTCCTTGAACGAGTTCACCTTGTGGAGGCGCATGGCCTCGGGTACACGGACCTTGTTCAGGGTGATATGGGCGTTCTGCATCATCCGGAGCGAGGTTTTGCCATGGATCTTTTCCAGGCTGACGCCGGTGGCGGTCCGGTCCACGAGGAACGCTTTGACCTGTCCATCGGCAACGTCCCTGGCGAACACACACAATACATCGGCCGTGGAGGCGCCCCCGATCCACCGCTTTGCGCCGTCCAGAACCCAGCTTCCGCCGTCGGGACCTTCTTCGAAACGGGCAGTGGTGGAAAGCCCTCCGGCGATGTCCGAGCCGTGCCCTGGTTCGGTCAGCGAGAAGACACCTTTGAGGGAGAAGTCGATGACCTTGGGCATCCACTCGCGCTGCTGCTCCTCGGAAGCACCAACACGGATCGCTGTCCTGAACAGCCCCGCCTGGGCGGTGTACCAGGTTGCCAACGAAGCGTCCGTGCGGGCCAGTTCGAAGATCCGGAAGCCGTGGTAGATCCCTCTTGCCGGCCCCTCCACGGTGAGATCGGAAGGTTCCATCACGTCAAGATCGATCAGCGGCTGAGCCAGCTGCTCCGGGAACTCTCCCCGTTCCCAGTACTCAGCCAGCAGTGGCTTCGCTTCCGCCTCCAGGAAGCCGCGCAGCCGGCCCAAAACCTGACGCTCTTCAGTGGTGAGGAGTGCTTCGGCGTCGTACCAGTCCGCCACGGAATAGAGCCGCTGTTCGGCATCTGTTGCTGTACTCGTGGTCATGTCAGCCACCGAGTCCCAGCAGCCGGACAGCGTTGTCCTTGAGGATTTTTGGACGGACTTCATCCTTCAGTGGCAGGTCAGCGAACGCACCCAGCCACTTTTGTGGGGTGATCAGCGGGTAGTCCGTGCCGAACAGGACCTTGTCCTGCAGCACCGAATTCGAGGCTTTCACCAGCGACTCCGGGAAATACTTCGGCGACCATCCGGACAGGTCAATGAACACGTTGGACTTGTGCGTCGCGATCGAGTTCGCCTCGTCCTGCCACGGCACCGAGGGGTGGGCCATGATGACCTGCAGGCCCGGAAAGTCAGCGGCAACAGCATCCAGCAGCAACGGGTTGGAGTACGCGAGCTTGATCCCATACCCACCGGGCAGCCCTGCACCCATGCCGTTCTGGCCCGTGTGGAAAATACACGGCAGCCCAAGTTCCTGAAGGGTTTCCCAGAGCGGATAGAAGGCCTCATTGGACGGGTCGAAGCCCTGCAGCGAGGGGTGGAACTTGAAACCCCGGGCACCAAGTTCAACAGCCTGGTGCTTCGCCCCGGCGATTGCGTCCTCCCCCGTCCGAGGATCAACGCTGCCGAAGGGAATCAGCACATCGTTGTTCCGGGCAGCGCCCTCGATCAGCTCCGGGATGCTGTTGGGCTCATGCTTGAGCTGCGTCCGTGCGTCGACAGTGAAGACGACGGCGGCCATGTTCAGTTCGCGGTATACCTCAGCGATCCGGTCCAGGGACGGCGTCCTGTCCTCGGACTTGAAATACTTCGCCGAGGCCTCCGTCAGCGCTTCCGGGAGCGAGCCATGACCGCAGCTGTCCACTTCCAGGTGGACGTGCATGTCGATCGCGTCGAGCTTCGCAACGTCGATGCCCAGTTCGTAGCGGTCGGCCATGATCAGCGGGCCTGCGCCGGTACGGCCGCCGGCTCGGGCCGGAGTTCCTCAGGCAGCGGCAGGAATTCCTCGCCGTAGCTCTGCAGCGCATCCGAACCAAACAGCGAAGCTGCATTCTCCTGCAGGGCCTCGTAGCTCCAGCCACCGTCGCGGTACTCGGTGGTGGCCGCCGTCGGGTGGGTCCAGACCTGGAGCCGGTCACCACCGGCACCGATTGCCTGGCCGGTAATCCCCGCGGCCGCGTCAGAGGCGAGGAAGGCAATCAGCCCGGCGACGTCGTCGGCCGTTCCGAAACCGAGGTCGTGGCGGAAGAACGCCGGCATGGCCTCGCCACGCTCGTCTGCTTCAACGGCCTTCTGGAAATACGGGACCGTCTTGGTCATCGCCGTCGCCGCCACCGGAATGACGGAGTTGACGGTCACGCCCGCCTTCTTCATCTCAAGCGCCCAGGTCCGGACCATGCCCACGATCCCGGCCTTGGCAGCGGCGTAGTTGGTCTGGCCGAAGTTACCGCGCTGGCCGGTCGGCGAACCGATGGTGATGATCCGCCCGGGAATGTTGTTTTCCTTGAAGTAGGCGAACGCCTCGCGGACGCAGGTGAAGGTTCCGCGCAGGTGGACGTTGATGACCAGATCGAAATCCTCATCCGTCATCTTCAACAGGCTCTTGTCCCGCAGGATCCCGGCGTTGGTGACCAGGATGTCCAGGCGGCCAAATGCTTCAACAGCACCCGCCACCAACGCCTTCGCAGCATCAGTGCTGCCCACCGGAACCACCACGGCGGCGGCCCGGCCACCGTCGGCCTCAATGTGCGCGACAGCCTCAGCAGCGGTTTCAGCATTCACGTCATTAATAACGACGGCGGCACCCTGGCGGGCGAGCTCCCTCGCATAAGCGAGTCCAAGACCCTGTCCACTTCCAGTAACGATTGCAACCTTGTCGTTCAAGCTCATGGCGTGCTCCTTCGCATGCAGTAACCGGCCGGAGCCGGTGAGGCCGATCCCACTGCGTCGTGAGATCCTTGTCATGATCAATGAGAATACGGATCATTGAAAAAGTCAACGATTGTTTTTCATTACTATTGGAGTTGTCATGGGCCCGCAAAGCACCGAAGTGGAAACCCCGCGCTTGGCCGCAGCAAAAATCGGCAGCGATGTGGGCCTGTTGCTGGCCAAACTGCATGCCACGGGTTCATTGCTGAACAACAAGGCCCTGGCAGATTACGGACTCAGGGAACGGTCCTTCTCAGTGCTGACTCTTGCGTGCAGCGGGCTGGAACCTACGCAGCGGGAGCTCGCCGATTTCCTCAGCCTGGACCCCAGCCAGGTGGTCAGCCTTGTGGACGACCTGGAACACCGCGGCCTGGTCAAGAGGGCTCAGGGCAAACAGGACCGCCGGGCGAAGATCATCGTCTCCACAGCCGAGGGCCGGCGGATCCACAACAAGGCGAGGGCTGCCCTTGAAGTGTGCGAAGAGACCCAGCTTGCGGGACTCAGCGAGGACGAGAATGCCCAATTGAGGACCCTGCTGAAAAAGGCTCTCTGGGGCTAGGTGCCTGCCCCGGCCCGGATGGACATTTGCACAGCCGTGCCGTGACGGCGTATGCACCTGTCCATACCGGCCCAGGGCCGCTTCTGTCAGGATCGGGAAGTATGAACCTCCCACTCTTCCACGATCCCCTGCAGGGAGCCGTCACTGTCGACGCGCCCTCGCGCGATCCGCAGCTTCACCGCCCAGCCCGCACGTCCCGACGGCCTGCACACCCGGCAACGCGCAGCAGCAAACCCGGTTCCAATCCAACGCCCAGCGCCCGGCAGCGCGAAGTAGCCAAGGTGGCCGAAGATCTCCAGGCCTTGATGGCCCGGAGCGGCAAGCTGTAACACCCGGGTTGGGGAGGTCCAGCGCGGGTACATTCACACCATGGGCATCCACATCGGCACCTCGGGCTGGAGCTACGACCACTGGGAAAATGTGCTCTATCCGCCGGGGCTTCCGGCATCAAAGCGCCTGGCCCAGTACATGGCCAGGTTCACCACAGTGGAACTCAACGCGAGCTTTTATCGCTGGCCCCGGGACACCTCGTTTGCGAGTTGGCGAAACCGCCTGCCTCCGGGCTTTGCCATGTCCGTCAAAGCGCCACGGGGACTCACGCACGCCAAGAAGCTGTACAGCCCGGAGGTGTGGGTGGAACGGATCATTCGCTGCTGGCACGAGCTCGGCGACAAACGGGCCGTCCTGTTGGTCCAGCTCCCACCCGGTTTTGCCCGCGACGACGCCCGGCTGGACTACTTCCTGGCCGCCCTGCCCCACTGGATCCGAGTTGCCGTCGAGTTCCGCCACGACAGCTGGGACCACCCCGACGTCTATTCACTGCTGGAGCGCCACGGGGCCGCATACTGCATCATGAGTGGCGCCAATCTGCCCTGCATCCTGCGCGCCACCGCGCCGTTTGTTTACGTTCGACTGCACGGCCCGGACCATGAGCACCTCTACGGCGGCTCATACTCCGATGACGATCTCCGCTGGTGGGCGGAACGGATTCGGGAGTGGGACGGTTCCGGCAAGGACGTGTACGTCTACTTCAACAACGACGGCGGTGGTAACGCCGTGCGAAACGCTGACACTTTGCGGTGGCTGCTGGGGGTCAACTGACCTCGCTACGCCAAGCGTCCGCGCACGATCTCGCTGACAGTCTTGCCGTCAAAACGTCCTGCAACCTTGGCGGTGACGGGCTTCATCACGGCTCCGATGGAACGCATGGAAAGCTCTTGGCCATCAGCCTTCAGTGCCTGGACGGCGTCGTCAACGATTGCTTCCACTTCTTCCCTGGTCAGGGCCTTTGGCAGGTAAGCCTCGATAATTTCAGCCTCCGCCACTTCGGCGGCTGCGCGCTCGGATTCGCCGGCCTCCGTGTAGATGCGGGCGGTGTCCCGGCGCTTGGCGGCTTCCTTTTGGAGCAGTGATGTCATCTGGGCGTCGTCCAACTCGACCGGCGTCTTCCCGGACTTCTCACGGGTAGTAATCTCACCCAGCACGTTGCGCACTGTGGTCAGCGCAACCTTGTTGCCCGCCTTCATGTGGTCAACCACGTCGGCTTTCAAGCGTTCTTTGAGGGTCATGATGTTGCTCCTTGCTTCGGGATTCCTTCTGCTATCTTCCCAGTTTGGCCGCTCAATAAGATCCCGCCCCACGGAGACAACCTCGTACCATGGGCGGTGTGATGCTACAGGCTTGCCTCAACGGGGCTCGGAACGTCTCGCTCCACCAACGGCTGGCGGCAGATCCCGCCATGATTGCCCAGGAAGCTGCGGCGGCCGTGGCTGCAGGCGCCCACAGCCTGCATGTCCATCCTAAGAATCCTCAGGGCGCGGACACCATGGAACCGCACTACGTCACCCAATGGCTGCGCGCAGTGCGTCATGCCTGTCCTGACGTACCTGTGGGCGTGACAACGGGTGCCTGGACTTCCCCCGACGCATCGTCGCGCGTGAAGATGGTGGAGTCATGGCGTGAGGCACCGGATTTCGCATCCGTAAATTGGCACGAGGACGGTGCCGAAGAAGTGGCCGGCGCCCTTCACGCCCGCGGTATTGGCATCGAGGCGGGAATCTGGCATGCGGACGCTGCCCGCCGATGGGCCTGCTCGCTATTCCGGGCTGAATGCCTGAGGGTGTTGATCGAGCTACAGGACATCCCGGCCGAGGCTGTGGAAGGCGAGGCCAAATGTCTCTTGGAACTCTTGCGGGAACCAGCGGTCCAGGTGCCGACCCTGCTCCAGGCGAGGAACGGTCCACCTGGGCTGCGCTGAAGCTGGCAGCCCGGTGGGGATTGGACACCAGAATCGGTCTCGAAGATACGCTCCTACTCCCCCATGGAGAGCGCGCTGAAGGCAATGCTGAGCTGATTGCTGCAGCCAAGAACTTGCTTGCCGCCTGAAGAGAAAGCGCGGCTGTTCAACCAGGGACCCCGCAAAACAGCTGCCGGTTCCTCGTCAGGACCCCTGGGAAACCTCCGGGCCCGGTGGATCCTGTTCCGTTGGTTCCTTCTCAATCGGCCCGCTGACTACTACCTGCGCAGGGCTGTGAAGGAGGTAGCCGTTGAGCCAGGAGAACAAGGCACGGATCTTTTGCTGGAGCCCGGACAGCAATGCGAGGTGGACGAGGAGCCAGGATAAGAAGGCGAAAATCCCCTGCAGCTGGATGCGTTTACGGCCAAGTTCCGCCACAGCAGCACCCCGCCCGACCATCGCCATGTAGCCCTTGTCGACGTACCGGAATGGGGTACGGGTCCCGCCATTGAGGTCCGCAAGGATGTTCTTGGCGGCCCACTTTCCTGCCTGTTGAGCCACGGACCCCAGTTGCGGAAGCTTCGCACCGGTGGAGTCCGTGATGTTGGCGCAATCCCCAATGACGTATACGCCCTTCGCGTCCGGAGCCGTCAGGTCAGTGTTGACGTCAATGCGCCCCCCTCTCCCCTGCGTCAGCCCGGACCCGGCAATGAGATCGCCCGCTTTCAGGCCTCCGGCCCACACCACGATCTGTCCCGGCACGGAGCTGCCGTCTGCCAGGATCACTCCGTCCGGCCGGACCTCGGTGACACCCACTCCCATATGAAGGTGAACGCCCACCTTCTTCAAATGATCCGTGGCATAGCTCTGGGATTTCTTGGAGAACATGTTCAGGACACTGGGAACCATGTCCACCAAATGCACCCGGCATCGTGCTGCGAGCTCCGGCGAGAAATACTTGCTCACCACATATTTGACGTTTTCCGCCATCGCTCCGGCGGTCTCCACGCCGGTGGGCCCGCCTCCCACCACCACTACGTCGACGGAACCGTCGGGGTTTCTGTCGGCTTGGTCCAGCAGCCGGGTAAGGCCAGTGCCAAGCCTGGTGGCGTCCGTGACGGAATACAGCGGGAACGCCAACTCCTCTGCGCCAGGGGTATTAAAAAAGTTCGGAACGGCGCCGACTGCAATAACGAGGATCTTCGCGCGCAGGGTCTGTCCGTCTTCCGTGGTGACGGACCGCTGTGCTGCATCCACGGACTCGACCTTCGCCGTGAGGACCTTAACTGACTTGAAGCGTCGGAACACGGACCGGAGTGGCCGCGCAATTGCCGAGACCCCGATCTGGGATGTAGCTACCTGATAAAGGAGTGGCTGGAATTGGTGGTAGTTGTTCGAGTCGATCAGCAAGACCTTGACGCCCTTGCGCCCGAGTTCCTTGGCTGTCGCTACGCCCGCGAATCCGGCACCCACAACGATGACTTGATATGAGTCCTCCATGCGAGCAACTTACTTCACTGAAGGTCCGGGCGACAGAGGTTCCCGGACGCCGTCGTGCGTTTATTCTCTGGACCCGTGGGTACGCACTGGGTAGTGTTCTGCATTCGGCAACACACGCGGAGGAGTGATCTTTGTGAACGAGGACGGACTGACGGACGCAGTCCAGGAGGCCGGTGCCGTGGAGTTGCTGCTGATCCGGCACGGTGAAAGCGAAGGAAACGTGGCCGCGACGGAGGCACGCTTGGCTGGAGCGGAGGTTATCCAGGTTCCTGCCAGGGATCCCGACGTGAACTTATCCGGCACGGGCCGGGAGCAGGCGAAAGCACTGGGAACGGCGCTCGCCCGGATGGCCGAAGAGCTCCGGCCCGATGCTGTGGTGTCCTCCCCCTATGCCCGTGCCAGACAGACAGCGGAAATCGCTGTGGAGACCGCCGGCTGGCCCGTCAAGGTACTCACCGATGAACGCCTCAGGGACCGGGAACTGGGTATTTTGGACCGGCTGACGCGCTTGGGCGTCGAGACGAGGTACCCCGACGAAGCCGAGCGGCGGCTTTGGCTCGGCAAGCTGTACTACCGCCCGCCCGGCGGGGAGTCGTGGGCTGACGTCGCACTCCGCCTGCGTTCGATACTGGATGAGCTCAACACCCTGGGAACAGGGCACCGGGTGATGCTGGTCTGCCACGATGCCGTCATCCTGCTGGTCCGTTACGTCCTGGAAGGGATGTCCGAGGACGAAATCCTGGACCTTGCCGCGACCACGTCGGTGCTGAATGCGTCGATCACCCGTTACGTACGTCCTACCGGCTCAGGCCTGTGGGAACTGGAGAGCTTCAATGTGGCTGACCATCTGGCGGAGCAGGGTGTTGCAGTGACAGAACATGCAGGAGACGCCAGTGTCCACCCGCAGTGAATCCAGTGCCGCCATCCTGGTGACGCCCTCGCTGCTGCGTGACTGGCCGTTGCCGGCACCGGGCGAGGACAAGTACTCGCGGGGAGCAGTGCTGGTGATCGGAGGGGCCCGGACTACGCCCGGCGCGGCGCTGCTGGCCGGCACTGCGGCGCTCCGTGCCGGGGCCGGGAAAATCACTCTGGCAGTCGCCGAGTCCGCTGCGGTGCAGATTGGCGTGGCCTTGCCTGAATGCGGATCTGTTGGCCTGCCCGAAAACCCCAACGGCTCAGTGACCGGAGAAGGCTTGGACCGCATCGCCGGCGACCTGGAGAAGGCGGACGCCCTCCTCATTGGGCCCGGCCTGGACGACCTCGACCTCGCTGAGGCACTGCTGCGGGCGTTACTGGAGCAGGAACAGTCCGACGACGGCGGCGGCACCGCGGGAGGTCCCGCCGTCGTTCTTGATGCTTTTGCCCTGGGAGTGCTGGGCAGGATCGAGGAGGAGCTCGAACCGTGGCGGGGAAGGCTGATACTGACGCCCAATCCGACGGAGACCGGGATATTGCTGGGCCGGGACGTGGAAGACCTCGAACGCGATGTTGCCGCTGTGGCAGACCGGTTTGATGCAGTGGTGAGCTGCCAGGGCATTATTGCCGGGCCGTCGGGCGCAGGTGGGAACTTATGGAAGATCACCACCGGGTACGGCGGACTGGGGACGTCCGGCAGCGGTGACGTTCTCGCTGGCGCCGTAGCCGGTTTGCGGGCGCGGGGAACCAGTGATGCGCAGGCCGCCTGTTGGGGAACCCACCTTCACGCAGCGGCGGCTGACCGTTTGGCCAGCAAGCTCGGCCCGTTGGGTTTCCTGGCACGCGAGCTGGCCGACGAACTGCCGGCCCTGATGCTGGAGCTGAACACCTGAGCTCCAGCCCTGCGGCAGCCGGCCGGCGGCTGCCGCAGGCACCTAGGCAGGCTTCAACAATTCATGCTCGACGACGGCGGAACGGGACAGGGTTTTATAGCCCTCCTGTTCGAACAGGACAGTGATGACGTCATCCTCGTGGCGCATCACCAAGCCCTGCCCCCATTCCTTATGCACCACCGTGGATTGCAAAGGAAACGTCTCCTCCGCGTCGGAGACGGGCGCCCGGTCCAGCCTGCCGTCGTCGTGCCCGTCAGCGCACGAGTCACAGTTGCCGCAAGGCTCCGGCAGGTCCTCACCGAAGTAGCCCAACAGGAACTGGCGGCGGCAACTGTCCGTCTCCGCGTAGGCGCGCATCATGGTGAGCCGCGACTGTTCCACTCGTTGCCGGGCCTCAGCACGTTCGACGGCGCGGCCCACCAGGGTGGACAGCCTGGCTTTCGATTCAAGCCGCGTTCCACGCTTGCCCGTGCTGACGGCATCCACTTCTTCCAACTGGTTCACCAGTGCGGTGATCCGCCGCGCGGGGAAGCCCGTGAGTTCCACCAATGCGGTCTTCGGGGCAGGAGCGCCGGCATTCTTGATGACTTTCAGCACCGCTGTGAGTGCATCGGGGTCCGGGGAATGGGTGCTGAAGAACTTACGCAGCCCCAGGTCCTCCGCCCGGTAATGCAGGATCGCCTCGGCGGGCGCGCCATCCCGGCCGGCCCGGCCAACCTCCTGGTAGTACGAGTCCAATGACGCCGGAATGTCGGCATGCACCACAAACCGCACATTGGGCTTGTCGATGCCCATGCCGAACGCCGTTGTGGCCACTACTACATCCACTTGATCATCCATGAACGACTCGTGGATGGTCTCACGGTCAGTATCCGATCTGCCCGCGTGATACGCCTCCGCACGGAGCCCGGCATCTGTCAGTTTGGCTGCATACTTTTCGCTGTCCTTGCGGGTGGCAACGTACAGCAATCCCATCCCTTTCGCCGCGGCCAGGGAGGCAACGTGGTCCAGCACGGCTTCCCGCTTGGCTTTGTCTTCCTGGTGCCGGACCACTGTGAGGCTGATGTTTGGCCGGTCGAAGCCGCGGATCAGGACCAAGGGGGCCTTCATTCCCAGCCGTTCCACTATTTCGTCGCGCACCGGCGGGGAGGCGGTGGCAGTCAGCGCCACCACAGGTGGGTTGCCCAACTGTTCGCGGACGGTGCCCAAGTCGAGGTAATCGGGGCGGAAGTCATGGCCCCAGGAGGACACACAATGGGCCTCGTCCACCACGAACATGGTGATGTCCAGCGCGGCGATCCGTTCTACGGTCGCCTGCTTGGCCAGTTGCTCCGGAGCGAGAAACAAGAAGGTGGCCTTGCCGGATTCGGCCGCCTGCCAGGCGGCCTCCACTTCGGAATCGCTGCGGGAAGAGTTGATGGCGACGGCGGCATGGTGGCCCAGGTCCTCCGTGAGCCCGTCAAGCTGGTCTTCCTGCAGGGCAATGAGAGGCGACACCACGACGGCGGGCCGTCCCGTCTGCTGGTAAAGGTACTGTGCCGCCACCTGATAGGTTGCGGATTTGCCGTACCCGGTGGGCATGACAGCCAAGACATCACGGCCCTCAGCAAGGGCGCTCATACCCGCGAGTTGGCCATCACGCAGTTCAGGAAGGGAAAAAGAGGACGCCGCGAGGGCGCTCAGGGCAAGGTCAACAGACATTTCGTAGGGTGGCTCCGCATAGAGGTTCCTGCGGCCACTTGCATCAGCCGAGGTGTCCAGCCTAGCGGAGGCGGGGACCCGACGTCGTCCGCTGCTTGACCCGCTGTGGATAACGCCCTGTTGCCTTCGCCCCTATCGGCGGACCCGGTAGACCAGGTGGGTCACCCGGGTGCCCGGCACAATTACGGGCTCATTAAACAGGAGGTCGCCATCCAGTGCTCCAAACCACGGGATACCGCTTCCGAGCAGCACCGGCACCAGGTCCACACGGAGCTCATCCACCACGCCGCGCCTTAGGCACTGCTGCACGACGTCTGCCCCGGCAACTCCGATTTCTCCGCCGGCGGCGTGAACGGCGGCCCGCTCCAGCGCCGTTTCCAGGTCCCCGGCAAACTCGAAGGGCACGGGCTGGCCGTCCCGTCTGGTGGGCGGCCAATCCACTGGGGGTTCGCGGTGCGTCAACACTACGGTGGGCGATTCATTGGGCGGATGGCCTCCCCACCCCTTGGTGATGTCGAACAGCCTTCGGCCTGAGATGAACGCCCCCTCACGCGGAAGTGAGTTCCAGTACGCAGCATCGGCTTCACTCAGGTGGAACGGAACGGGATGTCCCGGCATCCAGGTCTCAACGTCCCCGGCCTCGTACCAATCGAACAAGGGCCCCACGGTGTCATCCACGCGGGCGATGAAGCCGTCCAGGGACATCGAAAACTGGGCCGAGACCCGGCAATTCCTATACATGACATCAGTGTCGTGGGTGCCTGCGGGTTGTCAAGGCTGAGACCACCCACCGGACCGGAAGAACGACGGCGACGCTGCCGCCCGCTTTAGTGTCGCCGTCGTTCTTTCCAACCTTGGAGCGCAGCCTTAGATGGGGGTCCCGAACTCGCGGATGGTGATTCCGGTGAAGTTTGCCGGACCGCCGTCAGCATAAAGGGAGATCCCCGTGTCCCCGACCGCGAAATGCACCTGCTGCGAAATCACCGAGTGCCCGGAATTCACAAAAACCTCAACACTTTGGGTGTCGACAAAGATACGCAGGTGGACGGATCTGGCATTGGCGTCAATTGGCGCCGCGGCGCGGGTGTACGGTGCCAGCGCATAGCCGCTTTGGTCCGATGGTGCGCGATCGACGTACAGTTCGTCGCCGTATTTGCCGATGTTCGTATGACGGCTGCCATTCGACGAGCGGCCCACCGACACTCCAACGTTCGCGGCGGTGTCCCAAGAGATATCGAGCTCCAGCTCATACGCGCGCCCGCTCCACGGCAGTATGAAACTGCCGTTGACCGTGCGGTCCGGCAGTGTGGTGCTGGACGTGGCATAGTTCGAAAGCGCCGGAACGGGCGTGCTGAGCAAGGTGTACCAGCCACCCGGTTGGCGCTCAAGCCTGAGCTCGCGCGTGATGGAATTTTGTCCGTTGTAACCATCGGATGCGTCTGTGGGTACGTCGCGGGCTGCGTATTTCCAATTGTTCATCCATGCGGTGGCAAGTCGCTTCGTCTCAGGTGCTTCCACGGCCGGCCAGGTTACGGCGGCGTACCAGTCCCATCCCCAGTCAAGCCACTGCGGTGTGAGGTTGTCCGCGATGAACGCTGTGCCGTTCCATGAACCTGTCCAGTAGGCAAAAGTCATCGGCAATCCAATGCTGTAGGCGTCCATGCTCGCGCCGAACACCCAATGCCGGGTGCCGTCTCCGGCGGTCATCTCGAACAGATCCGGGCATTCGATGCCACCAAGGGCGTGGTTGGGGAAGTCGAAGTTGGACTTCCATTGCCAATCACGCAGGTTGGGAGAGGTGTAGAAGGCAGCGTAGCGGGCCCTGCCGATGACACAGACCCATTCGTTGCGCGTCGCGTCCCAATGGATCTTGGGGTCGCGGAACCATTCTGCGTTCTCCACCTCGGCGGGGGTGGTGGCCGTCCGTCCATCAGTGTTCACAATGACCGCGTCAGGCAATGCGGTAAAGGTGAAGCCGCCATCCGTAGACCAGTAAAGGTACTGTTCCTGGAATTTGCGGATGCCGTCCGTGGGCTGGGTGGCGAGCGCGACAACTGCGCCGGCACCGAAGCCGGCGGTGTTGGCGGTGTCCACTACGGCCGATCCCGACCAGACGGGGAAGTCCGGCTGCAGTGGCATCACCACTCCATGGTGGGTGTACGACACTCCGTCGGAGGTGGTCGCATGGTCCCATCCGCCCGGTCCGTTGTTCTGGCCTGAGTGAAGGTAGTAGAGCTGGTAGGCGCCGTTGGTATGAACGGGACGTTGCGGATCACACAGCCAGCCCGTGGGCGGCGTCATGTGGTAAATCGCCCGGAGGGACGTCTGGGCGTGGGCTGCCACGGGGACGGCGCTGCTCATGAACAGTGCCAGGGCACCAACTCCTGCACCTTGCAGGGCAGTGCGGCGAGAGATGTCATACGTCATTGATGTGTTTCCTCTCAGTGCTTGGCGGGCGCGACGGCCTGCCAAACGTCATGGTGATGAACGTGCGCGGCCGTCGGGAAAGTCCCGGGCAGCCTGGTACTGCGCGTGAGATGGAGAGCTGGATTGGTACTCATGGCCGGGTTCGGACGGCTCAGCATCGAGCGGCCCGGTGAGTCATCGGCTACGCAGGACATTAGTGGCGGCCGCTTCGACGGTCAAGCGTTTTAGCACCACAATTTTGGTGGAAAACAAAAATTGCTAAAACGCTTGATCGACCGGAGTTTTCACGCTAGCTTACGAGTGATCAAACGCTTTAGCAGAATGGACATCAGCGCAGATGAAACGCCCAGTCTTCTTCCAACCCGCCGACGGATGGGTTGGGGACCTTATCCCCTACGAGAAGGACGGGGAGTTCTGGCTCTTCTACCTTCACGAAGACCGCTCAGACCCAAAACCCGGAACATCATGGAACCTCGTCACCACCAAGGACCTCACCCAGTTTGAGAACCATGGCGTCTCCCTGCACCATGGCAGCGAAAGCGACATGGACTTCAACGCCTACACCGGCAGCGTCGTGGCGGACGGGTCCGGCGTCCACCACCTCTTCTACACCGGACAAAACCCCCGGAACCTCGGGGCCGACGGCGCGCCCCTCCAGTTGGTCATGCACGCCACCAGTACCGATGGCATGCGGACCTGGCAAAAACATCCGGAACTGACTTTCGGCGCTCCGGACGGCTATGAGTCCGGAGACTGGCGCGATCCCTTCGTGTTGTGGGATGACGACAAGAAGCAGTGGAGGATGCTGCTGGCAGCCCGGCACTCCACCGGTCCGGAACGCCGCCGCGGCGTCATAGCCCAGTGTGTGTCCACTGACCTGATGGCCTGGCAGTACACCGATCCGTTCTGGGACCCGCGCCGGTACATCACCCACGAATGCCCGGATGTGTTCGTTTGGGGTGACTGGTGGTACATGGTGTACTCCGAGTTCTCGGAATCGTTCACCACCCGCTACCGCATGGCCAAGAGCCCCGACGGCCCGTGGACTGTGCCGCACCTGGACAGCATCGACGGCCGCGCCTTTTACGCCTCAAAGTCCGCAGAACGCGACGGTCGCCGGTTCTTCTTTGGCTGGATCGCCACCAAGGAAGGCAACACCGATCATGGGCCATGGCAGTGGGCCGGCACCATGTCCGTGCTGGAAGCCCGCCAAAACCCGGACGGAACCTTGGCATTCTCCTTCGCGGACGAGCTGGTAGAGAGCTTCTGGGATGACGTCCCGGTGTCCTTGGCCAGTGCGTTGCCTGCCCGGGTCGATGTGCCGGACGGGTACACGGCTTTGCTGTCCGATGAGGAGTTGCCGCAGCAATTTTACGCAAAGGTGGTCCTGGACATAGCTCCGAACACCACCGAGTGCGGGTTGCTGCTCCGCTCAAGCGCCGACGGCGACCGTTCCTACGTCCTCCGTCTGGAACCCAAGCGTGGCCGGCTCGTCTTCGACCGCTGGCCGCGCGCCATCACCGGAGATGCCCAGTGGCATGTCTCCGGTGACGTGCCGTTCGACGTCGAACTTGAGCGGCCCTGTGACCTCACCCCCGGCGTGCACACGCTTGAGGTCATCGTCGACGGCGACATTTGCGTGGCCGTCGTCGACCGTCAAGTGGCGCTCAGCGCCAGGATGTACGACCTCACAACCGGCAGGATCGGCGTCTTTGCCGGCGAAGGAACCGTCACCGTCACCGAACTTGAGATACGACAGCGCATCGACAACTGAATATCCCACCCCAACCTCTGTTCCAATCAAGGGAGATTGCCGCAATGAAGAAACTACTCCGTGCTGCTGCCGTCGCAGCCGTCACCGCGTTGGCCTTGACAGCCTGTGGCGGCGGAGGAGCTGCTACAGACCCCTCCAACGTCAGCCCCACCGGGGAGATCAAGCCCCGCGAAATCTCGTGGCTCCTCTCCAGGCCTGCCGATGGCGCCGTCATCAACATCATGAAGAAGCTCGCCGACGACTACGCCAAGGACCACCCGGGGTTTGCACTGAACCTCATCACCACCCCGGACCGGCCCTCCTACATCCAGAAGCTCGAAACCCTGGCTGCGGCCAACAAGCTCCCCGAACTGTTTGACACGGACGCCACCCCATTCGCGCAGCAGCTGGCCAAGCAGGGCAAAATGGTGGAGGCCGACAAACTGCTGAAGTCGCTGGACCTCTACGACGACTACCGGCCCGGAGCCTTGGACTACCAGCGCTTCGATGACGGATCCCTCTACATGATCCCGTTCCAGTTCGAGCTGGAATTCATCTGGTACAACAAGGCCCTGCTCCAAAAAGCGGGCGTGGCTGTCCCTCAGTCCTTGGACGACATCCCAGCGATGTGCACGGCTTTGCGCAACGCAGGAATCACGCCGATCGCCATCGACGGGCAGGACCAGTGGCCGCTGGAACGCTATGTCGCCTACCAGCCGTTCCGGGCTGCCGGGCCCGACTTCGTCCAGAAACTCAAGAAGGGCGAAGCTGCGTTCAGCGATCCCGCGGGTCAGAAGACTGTTCAATGGATGGCCGAACTCGGCAAGGCCAAGTGCTTCCAGGAAGGATTCTCTGCGCAGGGCTACTCCGATGCCCAGAACCAGTTCACCTCCGGCCAAGCCGCGATGTACAACATCGGCACGTGGGAACTGCCCAGCCTCGCCACGGACAAACTCAACCCTGACGTCCGGGATGACGTCGACTTCTTCACCCTTCCCACGACACCGGGTTCCGTGACAGCGGCCAACGAGTTCGTTTCACCGTCCGGCATCGGCATGGCCGTGAACTCGAAGACGTACGATCCCCTGGTCAGCGATTTCCTGAAGTTCGCCCTGGAGAAGTACCCGGCTGAATACGCTGCCACCGGGGCGCTCTCCCCCACCACCACCGTGGAAACCACCATCCCCGCGAACGCTACGCCGCTGTACAAAAAGGCCCTCGAAACGGCCAACGCCCTCGGGGAAAAGCAGGCCATGCCGTGGGACACCCAACTGGACCCCACCACCAACGGCCGTCTGCAGCAAGAGCTGGTCCTCCTGGTCCAGGGCAACATCACGCCCGAACAATTCACCAAGACCATGGACGACGCCATCAAGCAGAACGCGCCCAAGTTCTTCAAGTAAACCGAAACGGCGGGGGCCGGTAAGGCCCCCGCCCGAAAGGCCCACCATGCTTCCCAACAGGTCAAGGACCTCAGTCCTGGTTTTCCTGCTCCCACCACTGCTGCTCTACTGCGCAGCAGTCCTCTTCCCCATCCTTCAGTCCCTGTTCCTAAGCTTCTTCTCCTGGAATGGCATCAGTGACATGGAGTTCGTCGGGCTGGCCAACTACGTCCGAATGCTCACGGCTGACGACATCTTCTGGCGTTCCTTCTTCAACGCCCTGGTCTACCTGGCCATCTGCCTGGTCCTGCAGCTGGGCGGTGCCCTGGTTGTCGCCAGCCTGCTCACGTCCCTGCGCAGGGGGCGTGAACTGATCAAGACCCTGTACTTGCTGCCCGCCGTGATCTCCACGGTCGCCATTGCGTTCCTTTTTGTCCGTATCTACTCCATTGACCCTGTCGGCCTGCTGAACCAGCTGCTGCACTGGATAGGACTGGGTTCCTTGGAGCGTGCCTGGTTGTCCGACGTCACCACAGTGCTGGCCGCGGTCTCCGCCCCTGAAGGGTGGCGGTTCACCGGGCTGTACATGCTCATCATTTACGCGGCCTTGATCGCCGTACCCAAGGAACTCGAAGAAGCCGCGGTCCTGGACGGCGCATCGAAGTGGACGCTCTTCACCAAGATCCGCTTCCCTTACATCCGGCCCGTGTGGATTACCACCACCATCATGGCCACGACCTACGGCCTGCGCGGTTTTGATATCCCGTACCTCATGACCAACGGCGGCCCGGGACAATCCTCCGAGCTCCTCACCACCTACATGTACAAGACAGCCTTCACCAGCACGGATTTTGGCTACGCAAGTACCATCGCCGTCTTCATCGTGATCGAGTGCCTTGTCGCCGTCGGCCTCATCTTGTTCATGCTCAAGCGGAAGGCAGATTCATGATCACCCAGACAGCCCCGGCTCAGCCGACCCGCGCCAGGGTTCCTTCCCCCGTCCCCCAGCGCCGGCGTCGGAAGCCCAGCTTGTACCGGACACTCTCGAGGGTCCTGATCCTGCTCATCGTGATCGTCCAGGTGTACCCGCTCGCCTGGCTGTTCGTGACCAGCCTGCGGACCGAAAACGACTTTGCCAGCGGTGATCCGTTCGGGCTTCCCAGCTCGTTGACGTGGGAAAACTATGCCCGCGCCTTTGAAACCGGCGACCTGGGACGGAACATCCTGAACAGTTTCATCGTCACCATGGGCGCCAACATTCTGATTGTCCTGTTCGGCATGATGGCCGCTTACGCCATCCAGGTCCTTGGCTTCCGCCTCAGCAAGTTCGTCCGGGGCTTGTTCCTCATCGGCATCATTGTTCCCGTCCAAATCGCGCTGGTCCCGCTGTTCATCGACTACTCCGCCGTGAACCTGCTGGACACTTACCAGTCGATGATCATCCCACTGGCCGGCTTCGCCCTGCCGATGTCCATCTACCTTTTCTCGTCCTTCTTCGAGTACATTCCGCGCGAAACCTACGAGGCAGCATCCCTGGACGGGGCCGGACCGTACCGGATCTTCGGGCTGATCACGCTGCCGCTCTCCCTCAACACCGTGGTCACCGTGGTGCTGGTCAACAGCATCTTCATCTGGAACGACTTCATCTTCGCCAACACCTTTGTTCTCTCCGAGGACCTCAAGACCATCCCCCTGGGCTTGCAGAACTACATCGGCGCCATGGGCAAGGTGGACTGGACGGCCACCTTCGCCGCCGTCTGCGTGACCATCACACCGCTGCTGCTGGTCTTCCTGGTCCTCAACAAGGCCATGATCCAAGGCCTTGAGAGCGGAGCGAACAAGGGATGACCGCTAAGGCCGACGGTTATACTCCTGATGGAGGACAGATGATTTCGCAGGAGAGAGAGTCAGGCAACGCGGCCGCCCCCGCCGTTCCTGCCAGAACAGGCCGCGCCCATCCGGTGACCCTCCGCGAAGTGGCTGAACTGGCCGGAGTGTCCACTGCCACGGTCTCGCTGGTGATCAACAAGAAGAAGAACGCGCGGATCGCCGACGAAACCCGCCAACGCGTCACCGAAGCGATCACCCAATTGGGATACCGTCCCAACGCCATGGCCAAAACGTTGGTGAGTGGCACGTCCAAGTTCATCGGACTGGTTGCCGACGGCGTAGCCACCACACCATTCGCTGGCCAAATCATTCACGGCGCTCAAGACGAAGCCTGGAAACATGGTTATGCCCTGCTGATCGCGAATACCGAAGGCAACCAGGAGCTCGAAAAAGACGCGATCGCCATGATGCTGGAATACAAAGTACGCGGCATCCTGTACTCCACCTGGTTCCACCGCCCCACGGACATCCCCGAAACCCTGCGGGAATCGGACTTCGTCCTGGTCAACTGTTTTTCACCAGAAGCCGGAGCAGCCCGCGCCGTGGTCCCCGACGAGACCCTAGGCGGACAATCGGCAACCGAGATCCTGCTCCGCGGTGGCCACCGTCGCATCGCGTTCATCAACGCCACCACCCCTGCACCGGCCAGGGATGGCCGGCTCCAGGGATACAAAGACGCGCTCGATGCCGCCGGAATTCCCTTTGATCCGGCGTTGGTGCTGGAGGCCTACCCTGATCAGGAAGGCGGCTACGGGGCCACGGAAAGCCTGCTCACGCTTGGGGTGAGTGCCGTGTACTGCTACAACGACCGTATGGCCATGGGACTTTACGATGGGCTGCGGGAAAACGGGCTGTCCATCCCGGAGGACATTGCCGTGGTGGGTTTCGACAACCAGGAAGTCATCGCTGCCCACCTGCGCCCGCCGCTCTCCACAGTGTCACTGCCTCATTACGAGCTGGGCGCAGCCGGCGTACGCATGCTCCTGGGCCTGGATGCTGCTCCCCTTGAATCCGCTGTGAAGATCGCCTGTCCGCCGGTTGAGCGGGCGTCCGTAGCAGTGCATTCACCGGCTTAGCAATCCTGTACAAAGAACTGCTCATTGCCCACAGGCGCTCATGGGAATAGCGTTGAGGGTGGAAGCCCAGTGGTCCCCCATCACTGGGCTTCCCTTGTGAACCTGTCAGCTCTTGGGAAGGACATCGCTTTGATCGGCTCTCTGGAAACGGGTGGTTCCACCGACGAGCTGACCGGGATCGTCGGTGTCGCCGCTCAAGTAATCGAGGCCCTCGGCGAATGGGGTGTGGGCCTGCTGACCCTTCTGGAGACGGTATTCCCGCCGATTCCCAGCGAGGTCATCCTCCCCCTGGCAGGTTTCCTCACCCAGCAGGGCAGCATCAACCTGCTCCTGGTGTTCCTTACCAGCACTCTCGGCGCCTATGTGGGAGCGCTGCTGTTGTACTGGTTGGGGTACAAAGTAGGGCTTAAGCGCTCCATCCACTTGCTGTCGAAACTTCCACTGGTTGATCGGGAAGATTTCGAGAAAGCCGCCGATTGGTTCGAACGCCACGGTAAGTCCGCGATCTTCTTCGGCAGGCTTTTGCCCGGGGTGCGCAGTCTCATCTCCCTCCCGGCGGGCGCCGAACGCATGAACCTTATGACCTTCAGCATCTTCACCATCGCCGGCACCGGAGTATGGAACGCGCTGCTCATCGGCTTGGGCGCGTTGCTCGGCAAGCAATACCACTTGGTTGACCAGTACTCACGATTCCTCAACTATGCCGTGTACGCAGGGCTTGCCGCCTTCATTGCGTGGCTCGTTGTCCGGAGGGTAAAACGGGGAAAGGAAAGCGCCAAGTAGGCGCTTTCAGTCAGTCACCCGACCCCGTAGGCGTGCAAATCAGCTCACGATCGGCGTGGTTGGACGGGAGCCGTGGGGAAGCGTTTGAGCGGCGGATGGATGTGCCGGTCCGTGGCGGTGAACAGCGCGGCCGGGGCACCGCCGGTTGAACCGCGGGTCTTCCGGCCGGTGTCAGTCAACTGAGGCATCATCTTGCGGGTGAAGTTACCAGCGGCCAGCGTTGTTTCCCACACGGCGTCATAGACGGTGCGAAGCTGAGTCAGCGTGAACTCCTCCGGCAGAAGTCGGGCAGCGACGGTGGTGTATTCCATTTTCCCTGCCAGCCGCGCCAAGCCGTCGCCCAGGATAACGGCGTGATCAAAGGCCAGCCCGTCGCTTCTGAGAATGTCATGGACGGCATACCAGCCAGCAGAGGCAGCATCGGACCCGGCGGCGATCATTGGCAGCGAGGTCCCGCTGGAAGCCAAGAGCGCCAGATGGGCCACCGAGACAACGCGCATCCGGGGATCCCGATCCGGACTCGTGTAGGTAGCCAACTGCTCGATATGGACCGGCAGTCTTCCGAGGTCCAGACCTGTCTCTTCAGCGAGCTCACGCTCTGCTGCTTTTCCGGCTGATTCCTCCGCGCCGACAAAGCCTCCTGGTAGGGCAAGCACATCCTTGAAAGGGTGCTCTCCCCGCCGGACCAAAGCGACTTTCAGCACCCCTCGGGCGACGGCAAAGACCACCAGGTCCACCGTCAGGGCTACGGAGGGATAGTCCCGGGGGTTGTAGCTTTCCAGAAATTTCCCGGCGGAATCCGTTTCGGGTGTCATGCCCCTACTCCTTCCAGAACGGTCCTGGTCGCCCAGGGCGGAGAAGTAAGGCTGCTCCGTTGGGCAAGGATCAGGTCAATAATCTCGACGGCGGTTTTCATGCGCCGTTCGTGGTCGCCCGTGACCAATATCCAGGAGTGCCCTTCCTCAGTTAGGGTCTCTTTAAACCACTCAGTCATTTCTGCACGCCGGTGTTCGCCTTCACGCCACCCATCGTCTTCGAACTCCACACCCTCGTGATCGGTGACCAGGTACACATCACGCCGAGGCAGAACGTCGGCAGCGTGGTACGAACCGAAACTTCCTTCCCCCAGGTAGAACCGCTCCCAGAGCGTGGTCGCCAGTGCGTCCGTGTCTGCAATCACCAAGGGACAGGCGTCAGCTGCCGCATTTTCCATATCGGTCTGTCGCGCGCCAATCAGGCCGAAGTCCTGCGCTGTCCACACCATGTTCTGAAGTTCCGCGTCCGGGGTCCGGGCGCGCAGTTCGTCGAACTTCGTGTAGGTGTATTCGCGGCCAAATTCTGGGACTTCCGTGAGCCGGGGGAAGCGCGGCCGGTAATGCTCGGTCAGCGCCTTGGCCAGTGTGGTGGTGCCCGTGGACTCGGCGCCAACCACAATGATGCGCGTTGCCATCTCCTGGCGGGCGGGTGTGATGATGCAGGACCAGGCCGCCCCAAGGTCATCACGGCATACAGTGCCACTGATCGGGTAGGTGGTCCGGGCCAGGTCCACCAGGACGTGTTCAGCGTCAAAGGCCTCGGCCAATTGGATGCCGTATTCTTCCGAGCTGAACACGGCATCAATGGAGGTTACGCCGTGGGACTTCAGCGCCAGACGCATCAGCTCGGTCTGGGCCTTCCAGATTTCGTCCGAGTAATAATCCTCAGGGCAGTCGTTGCGCATACCGATGACCTCCACGCCGCCGACGCCATCAAACTCTTCGGCAAGCCACGTGGCACGGTCTTCAACGCCGATGGACTCAAAGCGGGTGCCCAGTACCAGGACAGCGACCTTTTCGGCCTGCGCTGCGGCAGTGGTGATCAGGTGGGCGTGGCCTACGTGCGGCGGGTAGAACTTACCGATGACCAGGGCCTGCTTGTACATGTCATGCTCCTGTCTTGAGAGCTTCGGGGATAACCGGTGTTTCAGTGCTGCGGGCACGTTTCCAGTCGATAAGTCCGTAGGTGCAGAGGGCCAGGAACCCGACGTAAAGGATGGCTGTCAGTGCCAGACCGCGGCTGAAGTAGAGCGGGATGGAGACCACATCGATGAGAATCCATACATACCAGTGTTGGAAGATTTTCTTGGCCTGCCCGTATGTTGCTACAAGTGAGGCGGTCAGTACGAAAGCGTCCGGCCAAGGAACCTGGGAGTCGGTTCCGTGCGTGAGGACCAGCGCCACAGCAGCAGTGCCGGCCAAGGTGGCACCGACGCCAAGGAGGATCTCCTTGACAGCGGCGTCGCGGATCCGCAAGTCGTTCTTGTTGTCGGTGTCGGCACTGCCCCGCACCCAGTTGTACCAGCCATAAACGGCAACAGCCGCGAAGATCACTTGCAGAACGGTCTCCCCGTAAAGGCCGGCTCCGAGAAACAACACGATGAACGCAAGATTGTTCAGGATACCGACAGGCCAGTTCCAAAGCTTTTGCCGGGCTACGCCATAAACACATGCAGCACCGGTGACGAAGCCGATGACTTCGATCCAACTCACGGGACTGCCGAAGAGGTTGGGAATTGCTGCGGAATTCATCCAATCGAGCAGTGTCGTCATCGTCGTTCTTCCATCCGTTATTATCAACCTGACAAGAATGACTGTAGCAGAGTTATCGTCAGTCTGACAACAACTCTTCCAGGCGGTCCGGGAGGACAGTCCGGGACCCGGGTTTGGGCCATGGGTGAGTCTTGAGGTTTTCCTGAGGAAGTGTTGCGGGTTTGCAGGATTTGTTCTTGATCCAGCCCCGGCACAGTAGTTCTTGTCAGCCAGAGAGGCTGGAAGAAACGGCCGGCCGGACCCGCGGTGGCCTCCCGAAAGGACCATACTCAGATGGCCATCAGCCTCAAGACCACCTCCGGCAAAATCCTCGCCTCCGTCGCACTGGTCGGCACCGCAGCCGCCGTCGCCGGCATGGGAACCTACGGTGCGTTCACCTCGTCGACCTCCGCGTCGCAGGCTGTCACCGTAGGCACGGTCACCATCGCCCTGGGCGCCCCCGGCCCGGCCAACACCCTCAACGTCCCCATCGCAGGACTGCTCCCCGGAGACAAGGTCGAAAAGCTCGTCACCCTGGCCAACACCGGCAACTCGGACCTGAACAACGTCACCCTCACCACCTCCGCCGGGGCCACCGGGTCCCTGCTCACCACGGACGCCACCAACGGCCTGCAGCTGACCATCGAAAACTGCTCCGTGGCCTGGACCGGCACCGCAGCCCCCTACAACTGCACCGGAACCAAGAGCACCGTCCTGGCCTCCGCCCCGGTCATCACCGCCAACAAGGCCCTCACCAACCTCACCTCCGTGACCTCGGCCAAGACCGACAACCTCAAAGTCACCACCGCATTCCCCACCACCGCGAACAACGACTTCCAAGGCGCCACCTCCACCATCGCCTTCTCCTTCACCGGCACCCAACGCACCGAAACCACCAAGTAGCACCCCCGCTGACCCTCAACGGTCAGTCCGATAGACCCCAGGGGCCGGCCGGTATGCCCTTCCGGCCGGTTCCTGGCCATTTCCTGATCAAGTCTTGAGGCCTACCCGCACGCTCTCTTGAGCGAGGGAGGACAGACTGAAAGCACGTCGAACACCACGAAAGGAACGCCAGGCATGAGCGCACTGAGCACCATCACCACTCCCGCAGTTCGTGGCCGGCGTTCTGCCGCAGCAGAGAACGGGACCCGACCCGCCGCCGTCGTTCCTTCCGTCATTGAGACCGCCGCTGTGAAGCAGCCCGCAGCGGCCACCTCCATTGCAAGCACTACCGGCACCTTCCGCCGGATTGCCGGCAAAGTGGTGAGGGGTATCGGCGTGGGCATGCTGGTCCTCGCTGCGTTGGTGTTCCTGTTCCTCGCGATCGGCCCGCGCGTCCTGGGTTACCAGACCTCCACCATGCTCACCGGATCCATGGCCCCGCTGATCAACCCGGGCGACGTCGTCGTCACCGTCCCCACCCCCATCACCGACGTCAAGGTCGGCGACATCATCACCTACCACATCCCGGTCGAAGACCAGCGGGTGGAAACCCACCGGATCACCGAGATCAGCACCACCGCCGACGGCGGCGTGGCAGTCCAGACCAAAGGCGACGCCAACAACGGTATCGACCCCTGGATAGCCACCCTGCAGGGCCAAACCGTGGACAAGCAGGTCACCACCATCCCCTACGTAGGCAACGCCATCCGCGCCCTTCGCGAACCCATCGTCATGAACATCCTGATGTACGGCGCACCCGCCGTACTGGTCATCGGAATGCTCGCCTCCATCTGGACCAAAGAGCCCGCCAAGACCACACCCGGGGAAACGGCCGGAGGCCGCGATGAAGCCATCGGGTAATCCAGGCGGTGAACTGGACCTGGGCAGGCTCCAATCACTCGCCGAGGAACTGGGAAGCCCTGAACCGGCACTGCGTTTCCTCGCCAAATACCTCGCGATGCTTCCGCAGCGCGTCGAACGCATAGTCCACGCTGTGGACGAGCATGACGCAACGGAGACCACCACCGCTGTTCTTAGCCTCAAGATCAGCTCTTCCATGGTGGGAGCCAGGGAAACGGAGCACCAATGCCGGGCCATCGAATCAATGATCCGGGAAAACCACTTCGACGACGCCGCCCATGCGCTGCCGGCGCTGAGGCAGACGGCAGACCGCTGTCTCGCTTCACGGTCCGACCTCATCAGGGCCGCGCATACATCGCTGAGCCGGCACCGGGGTTTTTTTCGGTCTTGAGCGGACCTTGAGTGTTCACCGAGGTGTTTCCTGAGGCCCGTTCGGCACACTGGAAACACATCATTCGCACTACCGGGACGGCATCACGCACATGCATGGCAAAGGCATCATCCGGCAAGTACCGGCCACCATCCTGGCGGTCATGCTACTGCTGATGGGCGTCTACATTTCACCGGCCCACGCCCAGTTCAGCGACACCGCGCCAGGTGCGATGGCTGTCAGTGCGGCAAAGATCCCCGCGCCGGCAGCCAGCACGGTAAGTGTGTCGAAGTCCTGCGATTCATTCCTCTGGTTTGGCCAAGCCAAAATCAGCGTCAGCAGTTTCGCGGCCGTCGCCTACGCGAACTACCACGAGCTTAAGGTCATAGACCCCGACGGCGTCGTACGGTTCACGGGCGACCTCAGCAAGGCCTCAGGAAAGGCCTACAGCTCAGGGGTCCAAAGCACGAGCAACCTCTCAGGCACCTGGACGTACCAGATCCGTGGCTACTACAAGGTGCCCAACTCCACCAACGCGTGGGCGGACACACCCCTGACAGGGACGCTGAACTGCCCGTGAGCCAGATGTAGGGCTTCTGCCTGTGGGGCTTAGTTGGCGGACATCGCCGGTTTGCGCAGGAACAGGCCCACAACCAGTGCGGTGAGCAGGCAAAGGCCGGCGTTGACCCAAATGGCGGTTGTGACACCGCTGAGGACGGCGGGGGCCTCGTTGTTACCGATGCTGAGGATTTGAGCCGTGAAGATGGCACTCATAATGGGGATGCCCATGGTGATGCCGATCTGCTGGCTCATGGTTGCCAGTCCCGTGGCCAGGCCTTGTTCTTCATCAGGCAGCCCGGACGTTGCAGTGACCATGAAGCCGACGATGACAACAAGGTTTGCTACACCACCGATGAAGGTGGCGACCAGGAGCAGACCGATGGATGCGGGGTCTGCGCTGAGCAGGACGAGGATGCCTGTGGCAATGGCCTGGCCTATAAATCCGTAGACGATGGCTTTCTTGTTGCCGATCTTTCCGATCACCCTGGGTCCGAGGACGCCACCGAGTACCGTGCCGAGACCGAGGACCGCGAAGGCCAATCCTGCACCGAGCGGGGTGTAGCCGAGAACCTGCTGCAGGTACAGCGTCAGCAAGAACACCAGGGACGTTTCAGTGACGAAGGCCAGGATGCCGGCGATGTTGCCCCAGGCGACAGTGGAGCGCTTCAAGATCTCCAGCGGTACCAGCGGCGAGCTTGCCCGGCGTTCGACCGCCACAAAGGCAACAAAGAGCACAACGGCTGCCGCGAGGGAGCCCAAAGTCAATGGATTGGTCCAGGAGTGCTCGGCGGCGTTCGTCAAACCGAAGACAAGGGCCAGAAGGCCGAGGGTAACGGTGACAGCACCCGGAACGTCCAGCTTCAACTTCGTGGTGGGCTTGCTCTCGGCAAGGACGATGGGAGCGATAACCAGTACTCCGATGGCAACAGGCACGTTGATGAAGAACGCCCACCGCCAGCTCAGCAGGTCCGTCAGCAGTCCGCCGAGGATAGCGCCGGTCGTAAAGCCCGCGGCCATGAGTGATCCATTAAGGCCCAGTGCCTTATCGCGCAGCGGGCCTTCCGGGAAGGATGCCAGCAACAGGGACAGGGCAGCGGGAACGACAATGGCCGTCGCGACGCCTTGTCCCACGCGTGCAATGAGCAACAAGGCCGGGTCGGCAGCCAATCCGCCGGCCAGCGACGCCGCGCCAAGCAGGGCCATGCCGATGATGAACATTTTGCGGCGTCCGGCAATATCGGCGACACGTCCGAACAGCAATGTCAGGCCCGCAGCGCACAGGGCGAATGACGTCGCTATCCACTGAAGGTTCTCCAGGCTGAAGCCAACATCGGTGCCGATGGCCGGGAGGGCGACGTTAAGGATGGAGAAGTCAACAGCGAGGGTGAAACTCGCTGCGAGCAGGACAATAAGGGCCAGCCGCTGCCGGCCTGTCATCTGCCTTTTCGAGTCCGGTTGGGGTTCGTGGACGGTGGCAGATGGAAGGCTGGTGCCTTTGGTGACATCCGGTTGTGTCGTCATATCGGTGATCCTTTGCTGGAGCTGTAACCGCCCGTGGGCGGCTTCTTCACAGCTCCAACGGTCTACGCATGTGCCCGGATGAACCACACCCCCTCCTGCCTACCCCTGACAGGGACAGGACACTGCCGGTGGGGACCGGCAGAATGGTGGTCATGACTATGGTGAGTGAACTTGGGGAGTTCCTTCGAGTCCGAAGGGCGGCTCTGCAGCCGGAAGACGTTGGCCTGCTCAATTACGGCATCCGCCGCGTACCAGGCCTCCGACGGGAGGAACTGGCCATGCTCGCGGGAGTCAGCAATACCTACTACACCCGTCTGGAGCAGGGCCTCAGTAACAATGCTTCTGATGCCATCATTGATGCGATCGCCCGGGCCCTGAATCTCAACACTGACGAGCGAGCCCACCTGTTCAATCTTGCCCGGGCCCGCACCACCAAACGCCGCACTGTGACGAAGCCGGACAAGGCCAGGACCGGGACGCTCCGCCTGATTCAGTCAATGTCGAGCACCCCCGCCATTGTGCTGGGACGCCGCAGCGAGGTGCTTGCCTGGAACCGGCTCGGTCATCGATTGGTTGCAGGGCACTTGGACTACGACGCACCGAAGTCGGCTGCAACAAGGCCTAACATGACTCGTTTGTTGTTCCTTGACCAGCACACCCGCGAACTTTACCCACGCTGGCTGGAGGAAGCCACGCGTGCGGTGTCATCACTACGGCTCGTCGCCGGCCGGGCCACAGATGACCCTGAACTCGCTTCCTTGGTGGGTGAGCTCACCTTGAAGAGTGAGGAGTTCGCGAAATTCTGGGCTCGGCACCCCGTTGAGAACTGCATGTCCGGGTTGAAGCATATGCACCACCCCGAAGTAGGTGACCTGGAGCTGAATTTCGAGGTCCTCACACCGCCCGACGAGTCCGGGCACAGGATCCTCATGTACGCTGCGGACCCTGGGACGCCTGCCGCGGAAGCACTTCAACTGCTGGCCGCCGGCGATGCGGTAGGGCCGGAGGGCCCGGCCCGATTGCCCCTTGATCAACGATCGTCCACGCTGCCACAGCCCGATAGTCACTTCCGAATTCGCTAGGCTGGCCGTATGCCCTCGCCGTGGACTTTCCTGATCGCTCTGCACGCCATCGCAGCGGGCTACGCCCTGATCTTCGGCGCCGTCAACCTGCTCCGCCGCAACAAAGGCAGCGCAGCGCACAAAATCCTGGGGCGCATCTGGGCGGTGGCCATGTATGTCGTGGTCCTCACCTCGTTCGGGATCCGGACCATCGACGGCGGATTCAACTGGCTTCACGCCCTGTCCGTGCTGACGTTCTGCACCCTGACGATGGGCCTGGTGACCGTCCGCCGCGGCAACATCCGGGCGCATCAGCGGTTTATGACCGGAAGCTACTTCGGCCTCGTCGGCGCCTTCATTGGCGTGATCGCCGTGCCTGATCGACGGCTCCCCCAAATGGCCATCCACGACCTCACCGGCCTCACACTGTGGGTAGCGGCCCTGGCGCTTACTGCCGGGCTGACTGTCGCCGGCCTGATGCAGCTTCGTCAGAAGACTGCACCGGTGATCAGCGTCCGAAAGTAGCACCTTCCAGCCGCTTTCAGTGTTGCCGCGGACCTGGTGAGGCCAAATAATCCATCCATGTGAGACGCCTCTTGGAGTAGCGCTGTGCGCCGCCAGCGCTGAATTCGACGCCGTTCAGCGCCTGGGTCCGCCCGGACTCGTTGTTGCTGAAATCTGATTCCTGCAACAACAGTCGTGCGTCGCCCAAAACCCGACACAAAAACCCCTCCATCCCGGAAAAATCGCCGGAATGGAGGGGTTCGTGGAGCCCCCTGTCGGATTCGAACCGACGACCCCCGCTTTACAAGAGCGGTGCTCTGGCCAACTGAGCTAAGGAGGCACGCTCCGGTTACCCGAAGCACAGCGCGAAAGAGCGCTAGATAAGGTTAGCCCAGACCATCCCCGTCAACGAAATTCGCCGGGACCAAACCGGAAGCGAACGGTACAACAGCGGCCAGCCACCCAGGAACAAGGGTGACCGGCCGCCGTCGTGCATTCAGCGGGGGCTACTAGCCCTTGGCGTCAACGGCCGTCTGGATTTCAGCGTTCAGATCGGTGCTGCCGTCCCACTGCTTGCCGTCAATGAACACGGTGGGAGTGCCGGTGATGCCTACTGCTGCAGCTTCCTGCGTGGCAACCTTCACCCACGGACGGAACTGCTTGCTGTCAACGCAGGTGTCGATGTTGGCCGCACCAACCTCGGTGGCCATTTTCTTCAGGTCGTTGTCGGAGATGCCCGCTCCTCCTTCAGCCGGCTGGCGCTCGAAGAGCAAGTTGAAGAAGTCCGCGTACTTTTCCGGGGATGAGTTCACTACGCACGCAGCAGCGTTGGCCGCGCGGGAGGAGTAGTTGGTGGTGGACTGGCGGTCCAGGAACCCGAGGGGCCGGTACTCAAGGGAGATCTTGCCCTCATTGCGGAGATTGGTCAGCGACTCTCCGTAAGTGGTCTCGAACCGCTTGCAGACGGGGCAGATGAAGTCGATGTAGGCAATGACCTTGACGGGCTTGCCGGCTTCGGCTTCGCCGCCAGGCACCGTCACGGTGGCAGGCGGGGTAGCTGCAGGGCTGGGGACGTCGGCAACGTTGACGGTGGCCGGCTCCGACTTAACAACTTCACTGTTGGCGAGCAGCGTCACGCCGCCGTGGACGTTGCCGTTGGCCGGCGTCGGGCCCTGATCGGCGATAGGTGCGTTGTTCTGCGCTTGGCCGATGACCACGAACGCCACCAAGGCGATGATGACCACAACGGCAACCACAATGCCCCAGCCGACCAAAAGCTTGTTGCGCTTGTCCTTCTTCAGCTGCTCTTCTCGGATTGCGCGCGCCTTTTCCCGTGCCTGGGCGGTGCGTTCAGCCTTGGACAGGCGTTGTTCGTTTGCAGGGCTCATCAGTTCCTCGGGGTATTCGACGTCAAAGGGCATAGCTAGGGCAACGGGGTCAGTTTACGGGAGCAAACTTGAAGATCTGGCGCAGACCCCTTGCCCGGTTGTTGAACGATCAAGTGCCATGGAAGATTCCGCTAGTAGGCTGGGAGTTGAGTCACAGCAACCCCAGGGAGCATTAATGCAGGATTTGGCAAGCGAGAAACTCAAGACCGAAGAAGGCGTTCGGGCTTCTCCCGTCAAGAAGCCCACGGCAACCAAGTTCGACTTCATGGTGGTCTCCAACAGGCTGCCCGTTGACCGCATCAGCGATGACAACGGGCATGGCAGCGACGGTTGGCGGCGTTCGCCCGGCGGTCTCGTAACGGCGCTGGCGCCAATGATGACGAAGTCCGACGGCGCGTGGGTGGGTTGGCATGGCGCCCCGGACGAGACGGTGCGCCCGTTCAGCCATGAAGGCATGGACCTCATACCGGTCCAGTTGAGCAGCGACGATGTCGAGCTGTTCTACGAAGGCTTCTCCAACGCGACCATTTGGCCGCTTTATCACGACGTCATTGCGCCGCCGGAGTTCCACCGTACGTGGTGGGATTCCTACCGCAAGGTCAACCGGAAGTTTGCCGACGCCGTGACCCGCCATGCCGCCGACGGTGCCACAGTGTGGGTGCAGGACTACCAACTCCAGTTGGTTCCCCGCCTGCTGCGCGAAACCCGGCCGGACCTCAAAATTGGTTTCTTCAACCACATCCCGTTCCCGCCGCCGGAGATCTTCGCGCAACTGCCGTGGCGCCGTGAAATCATTGACGGCCTGCTTGGCGCGGACCTCCTGGGCTTCCAGCGGCCCAGCGACGCCGGCAACTTCATGCGTTCAGCCCGCCGCTTCCTCGGCGCCAGCGTCAAGCAGCAGCAGGTGCACGTCAAGGGTCCCGACGGCGAGGTCACGCACATTGCCAGGGCGCAGGCTTTCCCGATCTCCATCGACGTTGCCCAGATCCGCGAGCTCGCGTCCAAGCCTGAGATCATCCAGCGCGCACAGCAGATCCGCAAGGACCTCGGCAATCCGAAGACCATCCTCCTGGGCGTGGACCGCCTGGACTACACCAAGGGCATCAGGCACCGGCTCAAGGCTTTCGAGGAACTCCTGGCGGACGGCCACATCAAGGTGGAGGACGCCACCCTGATTCAAGTGGCCAGCCCCAGCCGGGAACGGGTTGAACAGTACAGGCTGCTCCGCGAGGAGATCGAAGGCACCGTGGGCCACATCAACGGCACCTACGACACCATCCAGAACACTGCGGTCCGCTACCTGCACCACAGCTACCCGGTGGAAGAAATGGTGGCGCTGTACCTCGCTGCGGACGTCATGCTGGTCACCGCGCTGCGCGACGGCATGAACTTGGTGGCCAAGGAGTACGTCACGGCCCGTTCCGAGGATGACGGCGCGTTGGTCCTGAGTGAATTCGCCGGCGCTGCCGACCAACTCAAACAGGCGCTCCTGATCAACCCGCACGACATCGACGGACTCAAGTCCACCGTTCTGCGGGCCATCAACATGCCCGCCAAGGAAGCGCGCCGCCGCATGAAGCTGATGCGCAAGCAAATTCTGGATCACGACGTCGATCACTGGTCGGCGGAGTTCCTGGCCGCCCTGGAAGAGAAGGTGGTGCGCGATGACAGCTGAGAGTCTTTCCCTGTCACCGGAGTTGCTTGAAGCAGTCCGGCGCATTTCCGGCACGGAGCATCTGTTGGTAGCCCTCGATTTCGATGGCACGCTCTCCCCCATCGTGGACCGGGCGGAGGATGCCCGCCCCCTGCCCCGCTCGGCTGCCGCATTGGCGAGCCTCGCCGAACTTCCGCGCACGACGACGGCACTCATCTCAGGCAGGGCCCTGGACAGCCTGCGGCTGGTCGCTTCACCTCCGGCAGACACGCTGCTGATCGGCAGCCATGGGGCTGAAGTGTGGCTCGGCGAAGGATCCCTTGGCCTGGAACTGGACGATGAGCAGCGCAGCAAACTGGCCTCGGTGCGTGAGGTCCTCGCGGAAATCGTGAACATCGCTCCGGGGACGTTGCTCGAAGACAAGCCCGCCGGCGTCGTCCTCCACACGAGGATGGCCGACGACGACGTCGCGGAAGACGCCGTCGAAGCCGCCATGCGGGTGCTCCGGGAGCATCCGGGCGTCTACCTCAAAACGGGCAAACGTGTGCTGGAGACGTCCGTGGTTCACGCCTCCAAGGGCGAGGCCGTTGAATTCCTGCGTCAGGCAACCGGGGCCACTGCCATCCTGTTCGCGGGTGACGACGTCACCGATGAGGACGCGTTGGGCCGGCTTCTGGGCGATGATGTGGGCATCAAGGTTGGCTTGGACTTCACTCAGGCCCAGTACAGGGTGGAGGCGCCGGTACACGTGGCGGAGTTGCTGGAAGCCCTCCTAAGGGAGCGCCGGAAGGTCACCGCCGAGGCTTAGCGCGTGACCAGGGCAACATGTGATGTTTGTAACAGTTAGGCAGTAAGTCTAAAAGTCTGACATACTCTTGGATGTGATGTGACGCACAGTACCGTGCGACGTCACATGATCCTCCCCGGCCATTGGCCGGGGAGTTCAACTGAAGAAAATGAACCATTCACAACGGATCGTCCGGCACGTACCTGCCGGTGAAGGGATTGATAACTGTGGCTACAGTTACTTTTGATAACGCTACGCGTCTGTACCCGGGCACAGATAAGCCCGCCGTCGATAAGCTCAACATCGACATCGCCGATGGCGAATTCCTGGTCCTCGTTGGACCCTCCGGTTGCGGTAAGTCCACCTCGCTGCGCATGCTCGCAGGCCTTGAGGACGTCAACGCCGGCCGCATCCTGATTGGCGACCGCGACGTCACCGACGTTCCGCCGAAGGACCGCGACATCGCAATGGTCTTCCAGAACTACGCCTTGTACCCGCACATGACCGTTGCCGACAACATGGGCTTCGCCCTGAAGATCGCCGGCGTCTCCAAGGAAGAGCGCGCCGAGCGTGTTCGCGAAGCCGCCAAGCTTCTCGACCTTGAGCAGTACCTGGACCGCAAGCCGAAGGCTCTCTCCGGTGGTCAGCGCCAGCGTGTTGCCATGGGTCGTGCAATCGTCCGTAACCCGCAGGTCTTCCTCATGGATGAGCCGCTGTCCAACCTTGACGCCAAGCTTCGCGTCCAGACCCGTACGCAGATCGCGTCCCTGACCCGCCGCCTCGGTGTCACCACCGTTTACGTGACGCACGACCAGGTTGAGGCCATGACCATGGGCGACCGCGTCGCAGTGCTGAAGGACGGCCTGCTCCAGCAGGTTGACACCCCGCGCAACCTGTACGACCGCCCGCAGAACGTCTTCGTTGCAGGCTTCATCGGCTCCCCTGCCATGAACCTGCTGGAACTGCCGGTAGTCGACGGCGGTGTCCAGTTCGGTGGAACGGTTTACCCCGTGCCGCGCAACATCCTCGAAGAGGCTCACGGCCAGACCGTCACCGTTGGTTCGCGTCCGGAAGACCTTGAGACCGTCGGCAACGGCGAAGGCCTCCAGGTTGAGGTTGACGTTGTCGAAGAACTCGGCGCCGACGCTTACGTCTACGGCCACACCATCCTCGATGGCAAGAGCCACGACATCGTTGCACGCGTCGACGGTCGTCGCCCCCCGATGAAGGGCGAGTCCATCTTCGTTCGTCCGCAGTCCGGCCACGTGCACCTGTTCGACACCAAGACCGGCCTCCGCCTGGGCGACTAGTCCCACCGGCAGTCACATAACTCCGCATGAAAGCGGCCCGACCCCTCCAGGTCGGGCCGCTCTCGCGTTAACCTAACTCCTGCGAAAGAATGGCATGAACACGACGGACACCTTGATCCCCCGCCCCTCCCACGTCGCACTCCTGGACAGCCCTGCCTTCACACTTGCCCCCACAGCACGGATCAGCGCCACAGCCCCAGCCACGCAGCTCGCAGAACAGTTGGCCTCGTTGCTGCGCGCCGGCACCGGTTTCGAACTGCCCATCGTTGAGGCCACCCGCCCCGGTGACATCTCCCTTGAGTTCTCGGAAGCGTTCGACGGCGGCCCGGAAGCGTACGCGCTCAATGTCACCGAGGCTGGCGTCAGGCTCACGGCCGCCACCAGTGTTGGACTCTTCAACGGGGTGCAGACGCTCCGTCAGCTGTTTCCTGCGTCCCTTGAGAAGGCGGACGCAAGCGACGCCGAATGGGTGATTCCCGCCGTCGACATCGCCGACGCGCCGCGGTTCCAGTACCGCGGTCTGATGCTGGACGTTGCCCGCAGCTTCTTCACGGTGGAGGAGGTCAAGGCACAGATCGACGTCATGGCCCAGTTCAAGCTGAACGCCCTCCACCTGCACCTCACGGACGATCAAGCGTGGCGCATCGAAATCCACGATCCCGGGGCTTCCGGTAATCCTTTGGGGTTGCCCTACCGCAAGCTGACCGAGGTGGGCGGCGAAGGCGCGGTTGAGGTCTCCACCGCCACGCCTCCCCGCGGCAACTCCGGCTTCTACACCCAGCAGGACTTCAGGGATATCCAGGCTTACGCGGCCACCAAAAACGTGCTGGTAGTGCCGGAAATCGACCTCCCCGGCCACGTCAACGCCGCCCTCGCCGCCATTCCACAGCTCAACCCTGACGGCCAAGCCAAGCCCATGAGCACCACAGCCGAGGTGGGCTGGTCCACTTTATCGGCAGATCTGCCCGCTACGTACGAGTTTGTCCGCGAGGTCCTTGGCCAACTCGCCGCCATCACGGCAGGCCCGTACCTCCATATCGGCGGCGACGAAGCGAAGGTCACCCATCATGACGACTACGTGGCCATGGTGCAGCAGTTCGTCCGGATCGGTGCCGAAACAGGCAAGACGGTGGTGGGCTGGAACGAATTCGCCGCCGTCGAACTCCCGGAAGGTGCCGTCATCCAGTATTGGCACGGTGATTTCGCCCCGGTGGTCCGGCAGGCTGAAGAAAGCGGCGCAAAGGTGATCATGTCTCCCGCCGCCACTACATACCTGGACCAAAAATATGCCTCTGACAGCCCCATCGGGCTCGAATGGGTGGAAGGCGGGCCCTTCACCTGGTCCGAGTACTACAACTGGGATCCCGCACAGGGCGGCCTCAAGGACCACCAGGTCCTCGGCGTCGAAGGACCCCTGTGGACAGAAACCGTACGGAACAACGAGCAAGCGCAGTGGCTCCTCTACCCCCGGGCTGTTTCCTTGGCGGAAGTCGCGTGGTCAGGCCAGGAAGTCCGCAACGCAGGTGACTTCCGACGTCGTCTGGGCGCCTTGGGCGAGCGGCTCGCCCACCAAGGCGTCGCCTTCCAGGCCGCACCCGACGTCGAGTGGTCAGCCACCTCGAAGTGGCCGTTCCCGGAAGCCGGAACGTCCTCCACCCCCGAGTACGGAACAATTGAGGCATGAGCGAGCAAAACGGAGCCCAGTGGCACGACGAACCTACCGACTACGGGCAGATCGGCAAGCTCCCCCGCACTGAAGCGGCGAGTGCGCAGGACACGGCACCGCCCGCGAGCGTCATCGGTTCCCTGAACATCACGGCGGCTTCGGCCGATCCTGAACTGCTGGATCTTCCGTGGCACATCGCTTTGGAGGATTGGCCGGCGGAGAACCTTGCGGCGCTCCCCCGCGGTATTTCGCGGCACATTGTGCGGTTCGCGCACTTGGGTGGTTCGGTCATCGCCATCAAGGAAACCTCCGAGCACGTGGCCCGCCACGAGTACCACATGCTGCGGAAGCTGGCCCGGCTGGATGTTCCGTGCGTGGAGCCGGTTGCTGTGATCACCGGACGCACCACCGCGGATGGCCGGCCGCTGAACCCTGTGCTGGTGACCCGGCACCTGAAGTTCTCCATGCCGTACCGTGCCTTGTTCTCGCAGATGCTGCGCAAGGACACCCTGACCCGGCTCATTGACGCGCAGGCACTGCTGCTGGTCCGCCTGCACCTTGTGGGCTTCTACTGGGGCGACGTTTCGCTGTCCAACACGTTGTTCCGCCGTGATGCCGGGGCCTTTGCCGCTTATTTGGTGGACGCCGAAACGGGCGAGCTCTATCCGGACCTCTCCATGGGCCAACGTGACTACGACCTCGAAATCGCCCGCGTGAACATCGCTGGTGAACTGATGGACCTGCTGGACGGCGGGCTGATCGAGGAAAAGGTGGATCCCGTGGCCACCAGTGAGCTGATCATGGACAGCTACCGCCGTCTCTGGACCGAGCTGACGGAGAAGGAGTCCTTCGAATTGGGCGAAAGGTGGCGCGTGGCTGCCCGTATCCGGCGCCTCAACGAGCTGGGCTTCGACGTGGAGGAATACGCCATCAAGACCACGGCGGACGGCTCCACCATCCAGCTCCAGCCCAAAGTGGTCGACGCCGGCCACCACCAGCGTCGCTTGCTGCGCCTGACCGGGTTGGACGCCCAAGAGAACCAGGCCCGCCGGCTCTTGAACGACATGGACCAATTCCGGGCGGACAACAACCCGGACCTGGACGAGGAAATCAGCGCCCACATTTGGGTCAGCCAGATCTTTGAGCCCATAGTCCGTTCCATTCCACGGCACCTGGCCGGAAAGCTGGAGCCCGCGGAAGTGGTGCACGAGGTCCTGGAGCATCGCTGGTACATGAGCCAGAAACAGGACAGGTACGTCCCGTTGGCAGAGACGGTTCAGTCCTACCTGGACACTGTGCTGCAACACCGTCGCGACGAGGCTGCCATCATGCTGAACCCGGATACGGAGCTGCTGAAGATCCTTGAGGTCGAGGTGGAGGAATCCGGCCGGTACGACGATGAAGACGAGGACGAATACCCGGACGCCGACGACTGACACACGGTGAGACGAACTCGACGTCGGCACTCAGGTGAGTGCCGACGTCGAGCCCTTTAACTACTACGGTTCCAGGGTTTCGGCGAGGCCAGCCAGGACTGGTTCCCGCCCCAGCTCGATGTGCGAGTATGCCAGCGAGTAGGCCAGGTCCGGCCGGCCTTTCAGAATCGCATTGCACAGTTCCGTGTGCTCGTCGCGTTGGAGTTCGTTGCTGCGGTTGTGGGCCAGCCCGAAGATCCAGCGCATCCGGCCAAAAAGGGGCTTCACGGATTCGATTAGGAGCCGGTTGCCGGACAGGCGGACGATTTCGGCGTGCAACTCGGCGCTGATGACGGCAACGTCGTCTGTCCGCTCCTCGTCGATGGCAGTCTTGGACGCTTCCATGAGTTCTTCGAGTCGTCCGCCATCGCTGCCTTCGGCAACACGGGTGGCAGCCATGCGCGCGGCGAAGGTTTCAAGGCACAGCCGGATATCGAAGAGCTCATTGACATCCGTGAGTGTCAGTTGGCGCACCACGGCACCACGGCGCGGGAACGTTGCGACAAAACCGTCCTGCTCCAAGCGCTGGATGGCTTCCCGGACCGGTATGCGGGACACGTTGTAGAGTTCGGAAAGTTCGCGTTCGCGTAAGCGCATGCCCTGCGCGTAGGTACCCGTGACAATGCCTTCCAACACCAGTTGGTAGACGTTTTCCGCGCGGGCCTCATCATCACGGCCGTTTCCGGTACCCGGCATCGCCTCAGCCACTGTCGAACTTCCTTTCATGCCGACGCCAGTCCTTTGAGTGACGCTAGCCCTACGGTACTTTGGTATACAAGAATTTCACAGCATCCGCTTTCACTGTCTTCGTCGAGTCGATGTTGAACAGGGGCGGCCACCAAGGGAGCAACCATTGAACACCCTGATCCGCGCCGTCCGCCCTTGGGGGCAATCACTGAGCGACGTAACCCTCGTTGCCGCCGAAGGAGGCGGCAAGATCACCGCCGTGAAGCCGCATGACCCTGCCACCGTTGTCCCGGGCGACACAACCGTGGTTGAAGGCCGCGGCCGGATTCTACTCCCGTCGTTCTCCGACGTCCACGTACACCTCGATTCCACCCGGATCGGCTTGCCTTTCCGTGAGCACACCGGCGGTCCGGGCGTGTGGACCATGATGATGAACGACCGTCAGAACTGGCGCAACGCCGAGGTCCCGCTGCAGGATCGGGTGAATGACACTCTGGGGCGGATGATCGCGAGGGGCACCACCCGCGTACGTTCCTATGCGCAGGTGGATGTGGACTGCAGGCTGGAGCGTTTCGACGCCGTTGCTGCCGCCAAGGAGAAGTTTGCCGGTCAGGCTTCGGTGGACATCATCGCTTTCCCGCAGGCTGGACTGTTGCTTGAAGCGGGCACTGTTGACCTTATGGAAGAGGCCTTGAAAGCCGGGGCCAACGTGATGGGTGGCATCGATCCCTGCACGCTGGACCGGGACCCGGCGAAGCACCTCGACATCGTCTTCGGCCTGGCGGAGAAGTACCAGGTTCCCATCGATATCCACCTCCACGAACCGGGCGAGCTGGGTGTGTTCAGCACGGAGCTGGTGCTTGAGCGCACGCGCGCGCTGGGTATGCAGGGCAAGGTGACCATGTCCCACGCCTACCAGCTGGGCAGCGTCAGCGAGGCCACCACCCGCAGGCTGATTGATGCGTTCGCGGAATTGGATGTTTCCCTCGCATCGGTTGCTTCGTCCGCTGCCGGCCAACTGCCCATCCCGCTCCTCACCGAGGCCGGGGTCCGATTGGGCTTGGGCGAGGACGGACAGCGTGATTACTGGTCCCCCTACGGCAACACCGACATGCTGGACCGCACCTGGCAACTCGCCTTCACTCACGGTTTCCGCAAGGACGAGCTGATCGAACATTGCCTGGCCATCGCCACCATCGGCGGCGCCAGCATCCTTGACCCCAACGCGACCCGGCTCAAGAACACTGCCCACCGTCCCGGCGTCGAGGTTGGCGACCCAGCGGAACTGCTGCTGGTGGACGGCGAAACGGTGGCCTCCACTGTGATGGATCGGGGCAAGGACCGCACGGTGATCCATGCCGGCCAGGTGGTGGCAGACCAGTTGGAACTGGTCCAGCGACGACCCTAGCGCTACTCGCTCCGCCCTGTGGGCGCATCATCCAACGGGGTCCACCAGGTGACCGGGGGTGTCACCGTGAAACGGCGGCCCGTCACGGTGGTGGGGGTGATACGGATGAACTGGTCCTTTTGCCCCGCCTCCCACGGAAACAGGAGAAGCCCGACGGTATCCAAGACGTCCTCGGTAAGCTTCACCGCGGCCGCCTGGCCCTTGACCACCACACTCCACGCCACGCCCGTTTCGACGTTGACGCCGTCAGCCTCTATGGCCACCGGGGCGTCGCTGAGGGCGGCATGGAGCTTGGTACCTTCACCCGTCCGGAACACCATGGTTCCGTGGTCCACTTTGTAGTTCACCGGGAAGATGTCCGGGTGGTCGTCCACCCAGACGGCAAGCCGTCCCACTGAGACTCCGCGGAGGAGCTCCCAGCACTGGTTGGTCTCAAGAATTTCCGTGGCGGGCGTGCCTGGTTGATTGGTCCCGGCTGGTGAAGTCGTCATACCGCAGAGGATACGCCGGGCCCCTGACATTCAACAGGCCACGGCTTACCGGACGAGGGCTGGGGTAGCGCCGGCTCCTCGGTCATGACGCGGGCGCGAAGGCCAATCTCGACAGACATCCTTCAGCGGCACCAGCCCAAGGCGCTGCTAGTGTTTCGATGTGACCACCCACGACAATGCTGGCCGCACAAGGGATGCCGCCGAAGACGAACTCCTGGATGCCATGCGAGCGAGTGACCTTGAAGCGTTGGACCGGCTCATTTCCGATGACCTGAAGTTCATCGACCCTGAGGGCACCGTCCTCACCAAGAAGGCAGATCTGGAAGCACACCGCACTGGGGCCACCAACTTTGCCCGAATCGAGGAAACCAACCGGCGCACCCTCGAATCCGACGGCAGCGGCACAACAGACACCACTGCCCGCGCTGTGCTCCACATCAACGGATCACAGATCGAGATCCAGCTGCTCTGGCACCGGGAATGGCGGATCATTGACGGGCGCTGGCAAGTGCTCGCCGGCTCCGTCGTAGTACTCGACTGAGAACTCCGGCCGGTGCCCACTTATCGGAAGAAGCGCCGGTTCGGCCAGGGTCGCAGCCGACGCCTAGCCCCTTAGGCAGAAATACGCCATCCCGAGTACACCCCGGTAGCCCTCTTCATATGCTGCGCGCTGTTCCTCATATCGCCGGCGGACCTGCTCTGCGGCGGGATGATCGGCATCATGTGATTCCAGCCAACGGGTGAACCTGCCGCGATACCCGGCTTCGAAGACATCCCACTCCTGAACGCTTGCCTGGTCATCGTCCACCACCTCGAAACCAGCGGCGCGGATCTGCTCGCGTAGCGCATCTTGGGTGAGGTACTCGTCATCGCGTCCGGCCAGAGGGGCGGTGGCAGCCGGATGAGGTGTGGCTGACCAGATCGCCTCGCCGTAGACGAGCCGGCCGCCGGGAAGCACCAGTGCCCGAAGGGCGCGCAGGGCCGCGGCGTAGTCGAGCGGCTGCGCGTCCTCTACCGGCGGCCCCCAGATTTGGCTCGCGCCGATGCAGATGACAGCGTCTGCAGGGCGATCCTGGACCTCGAGCCCGGGCATCGAATCAAACCTCGCCCTGCCGAGCAGCCCACGAGTCACAGCTTGTTGCCTGGCTCGGTCGATGAACGAGCCAGCACTGTCCACTCCGCGTCCCCGTGCCTGCGGGGCCGCCGTCAAAACCCGAAGTAGTAGTTCACCCCATCCGCACCCCATGTCCAGAACTTCAGCCGGCGCCGGCTCGGACAAGAACGATACAAGGTGCGCGGCGCGTTCCTCGGAAAGCGGGGTAAGCCAGGTCAGGGACTCGTAGAGGGGCGGCAATTCAAGCGAAGTACTGTCGGTCACTCCATGATGCTCTCACGATCCACAGAAACGGCTGCTTGTCCTTAAGCCCGTGGTGCTGCGGACTGCTTGGCGGCCGTGGACGAAGCAATTCGTCGCGTGGGTCAACTGCTGGGCGTGGGACCGGTGGGGAGCCGGGCGGTCCTGGATTTGCAGGCCAGAAGATTCACCCGAGGCCAGCGTCAGGCCAGCGCTATTCGTGCTGAAGAACTCAGGTCGATGTTGCCCTATGGGCGCTGAGGTGGCGCCGGAGGTGTCGCTTCTTGCGCTCCCCCTCGGGAAGGCCTACCCGAAACGACTACTCTTGAGGCCCGGTCACGGTTGTTTGGTGCAGGGCTTTCAGGAATAGGTACCCAAAGTAAATCCAATCATCTGCTGATGCTTTGTCGTCGGCAACGCGATTCAGGCAATCGGCGATCGGCATTTCCTCAAAGGCGGGCAATAGGTGAGGAACGGAGTGGTCCTCCCACGCCGCGATAACGCCGCGGCGGCTTCCCGACTTTTCCATACCAGCCCAGATGTCCCTCCCGGCCTCTGGCCCGTATACGTTCCCGAAGTCTCCTGCTCTGGGCCAAGACTCCCAGGCACTGTTCAACGCCGTCTCTAATGCGAGCCTCTCGCTGGGCAGTCGTTCTACGCCGTAGGCCAGGACACCTAGCGCCAAGCCTTCAGCTATCCGCCTTGTCTGTTGACGTTTTGCCACGGATCCCACACCCGCGACATGCCAAACCTCCCGCCCCGCCTGTACAGGCAGAGCCACAGTCGGCTCCACCTGCGGGTATACCGGCACCTTCCAACTGGCCGGCGGAGGGCAGAGCGGTCTTGTCCACTCCACATCGCGTTCCGGAGACTCGGCTGTCGAAGTCCCCTTCTCGGGCCACGTTCTACTGCCACCCAACTTGCGCTGGATGGCCCTGAGGATCCTTATCGTTTCGTCGTCTTGATAGCCGGTGACCACGGACCAGTCCAGCCCAACACCAACGGTGCTGCTAACGAAAACAATCTCGGTGGCCAGCAGGGCCCGGCGCCAGTCAGCTTTTGTCAGGGATTGCCCGTCCCGGATGAACCCGGCAATCCGCTCGCCTTCAGCAAACAAATCAGCAACGTCACGAAAGCCCATAGCCAAGGCCATGGCCTCCGTGGGGTCCGCCGGTCCAGCCCATTCCATGAGGCCTCGACGCAGGACCTCACGTTCATCCTCATCGAGGTCGAACTGAACCCGATCATGCGCATCCACAGCTCATCCTCCATCACCTCGGCATACAGCAGCCACACTAACCCCGCAATAAGTCCCGGCGCGTCAGGTGGCGGCCAAGAGCAGGGATGTCCGATAAAGGATCCTCAACCGGACGCCTTCTCCTAGCTCACCAACTTGTGGCCGGTAGCCCCATATGGTGGTGCCATGACCGATATGATCGCTTGGAACCTGGCCTTTCGTTGTGGCACTGGCCTTGGCAAAGCACCAGGACGAACTGTCGAAGCTGCCCTGCCAAGCCAGCCGCCCTCAGGGTGGACAGGAAGTCATGGGCCGGGTGTTCGTTGGGAACACTGGCCACGAAGCCTCAACACTGGTTTGCCCATGATGCATGTGCTGACTCTCTGGCTACCCGCAGACTTCCAAAGGCGCGGTGCCCAGTTTTCAGGGATTGCAATTTTTGCTGGTGAGGGCCAATTCGCAGTGGAAGACGAATTTCCCATGCCGAGCGCTGAATCAACCGATCCATTCCTGCGCGACCTTGCAGCAGCCGAGAACCATCCCGGCCTGCTTAGGCGCAGAGACCTGATCGATGGAGAATTTGCGATCCTTTGGCTCATGCATGATGAGTTGGCTGCCGGCCCTACGGCACCTCGTCCCGATCTTCGTGCCAAGGGTGAGCATGTCGACGAGTCGCAAGGTACTAATGCTTGGGACAACGTCGAACCAACCACCGACATTTGGTTGATACCGCGAGTCGATCCGAATGCTGGCAAGACACCTGTTGAACTCTGGGGAGATCAGGTCGGCCCCGATGGGTATGTCCATCCCTCAACAGATGCGGGCAGTCTCGCGGACTGGGCAGAACCTCTATTCGCCAGAAGCCACTTGGGCGGAACGGCCTTCCCTATCCAAGCGATGCCTGACGGGCTTACCCCTTGGTACCTCGAACTGGAAGAGATCTCGGGGCTCAACTTCGGCGGTGGCGGCAACGCTCAATTCGATCTGGAATCCGATACGTTCGATTGGGCCTGCGGATAGCGCAATCGGGATATCTAGCCGGAGGTTTCTAAGCGCCTTAGACGATCGCGAGCGCGGCTACGGGGTGGAGATCACCCGCGCGGGAGCGGCCGTGCTGCGGGCGATGGGTTCCTCCAGTGTGGTGGTGGCCGCAGAAGGCGTCAGCAAGGGCGCTCTGGCAACCTATCTCGCGGCGGGGTTCGTTGCTGCCACGCCTATTGTGGACATGTCACGCTCCGCAACCAGCCCAACCTCATCCACCCGCACCAACGGCCCCCGGATGGCAAAGAAGCCAGCGCCTGCCAGCACCACAGCCTCGGCCGCGAGCGCCCAGAACGTTGCTTCCCACCCGCCTGTCATGGAGTGTAGAAGCCCCGCTCCGAGTGGACCGAGCGACGCCGCAGCGAACCCAAATCCCTGGCTCATGGCGGACAATCGTCCCGCGGATTGCGGCCCGGCCGAGCGAATCACCACCAGGGCCATGGCCAGCCCGAATCCGGCGCTCTGGACGATTCCCAGCACCCCGACAGCAAGGAACTGAAGCTCCGCTGGTGCCACCAGGACACCGAGCAGTGCCACGGCCACCAGCACGCCAAGTCCCGGAGCCATCCAGCGCAGAATGGCCGGTCGGCTGGCAAGGACCGGGGCCAGCAGACTGGCCGGGAGCCCCGCGAGACTGAACCAGGCCAAGAGCGCTGCAGCGTCCGCGGACGCGAGCCCCCGGGACACCAGGTACACGGCCAGCCAGGATGTGATGGCAAAGTAAAGCATCGCCTGGAGCCCGAAGAATGCCGTCACCGCCCAGGCTGTGCGCTGCTTCCGCAGGGGCATAGCGGGTGCGGTGGGGACAACAGCGGACGACGCCGCATCCCACCGCGGCGTCGAAGCGTCCCCCGCCGCTGCGGTGGCTTTGCCCGCGGCAGCCAGTGCCGCCGTCGGGCGTCTTCCGGTGCGCTGGATGAGGACAGCTCCGAAGAGTGCTGGGACCGCCCACACAGCCAGCGCCCCTGCGAGGCTCCCCCCAAAGGACTGCTGGAGAGGTTGAACCAGGCCGGCCCCCAGCGCGGCCCCCAGCCCAAAGCCCATGGTGCAGAGCCCTGTCCACCAGCCTGTGCCCCGGTTGGCTTTGACGATCTGCGGAACCAGCACGCTGGCTGTCATGATCGCCATGCCTGCAACGAAGGTGCCCGGCAGCAAGAGCGCCGGGACTGTGGCCCGGAGGACCAGCGCGGCGGCCAAGGCGGTGAGCGCAATGGCCACCGCTGGACCGGTTCCGAATCGTCGAGCCAGCCAGGGGCCCATCGGCCCGGAGATTCCGAACGCCAGGACCGGCAAGGTTCCCAGGAGCGGCAGCAGTGCGGGGTCAAGGTCGAAGACGTCCGGAATCTGGTCCATCACACCGGCGATGGTGGTGATGGCGGGCCGGAGATTGATGGACACCATGACCAGCGCAAGCAGCACCAAGCCCGTCATCAACCTCGGACTTGCTCCAACCCGGGCCTGCCGCTTCTCGCGCACATCTTCTCCTCATAGCAACTTTGGTATACCAAGTAAGACTATGGGGAGAATGGTGGGAAGTAAATGCAGGTAATTTAGCTGATCAGATGTGACAGGCAGGCCGCATGGACCTTTTGGAATACCAGAAGACCTAAATTGCCTTTCCCGGATTCAGGATTCCCTGCGGATCGAACAGCTCCTTGATCCGCCGCTGCAACTCCCGCACGGGCTCCGGTTGTTCCAGGCCCAGCCAGCGCAGTTTGTATTGCCCCACGCCGTGCTCGCCGGTGATGGTGCCACCCATTTCGAGGCCTATCCGGATGGATTCATCCAACGCCGCGTTGAGCCGCTCCAAAGCAGCCGCATCCGTAACAGGGTCCACACGTTCCATCCAGAACGTCGGGTGCAGATTGCCGTCTCCTGCATGCGCCACCACCTTAAGCATCACGCTGAAGCGGGCTGCCATGGCCTCGAGCTCGGCCACGAAGTCCACCAACCGTGATCGCGGCACGGCAATGTCCTCGCCAACCCTGAATTCGTCATCCACTTCCGCGCCCCGGCTGTTGCGGCGTAGTTCCACCAGCATCTCGGCTTCCTCGCTGGCCTCGGTGGTCACCGTTGCGCCGCCTGCGGCCAGCACCTGCCGCACCACGTCCGCTTCCGCAGCCGCGCCGAAGCCATCGGTCTGGATCAGGAGCAGCGACTTGCCACGGGTCTGGAGGTCACCTCCATGCATTTCATCCAACTGCACCAGGGTTCCGTTATCCAGCAGTTCCATGATGGCCGGCTGGACCCGGGCCTTGCCCACGGCGAGCACTCCGGCGGCCGCGCTGCGGAAGTCCTGGTAAAACGCCGCAATGGTGTGGACCTCTCGCGGCAGGTACTTCAGGCGGACGGTCACGCCCACCACAATCCCCAGCGTCCCTTCGGAGCCCACCAGCAGCGCTGTGAGGTCGTAGCCGGCAACTCCCTTAAAAGTCTGGTGTCCTGTGTGCATCAACGAGCCATCAGCCATCACGACGTCCAGGGCCAGCACGGAATCCCGTGTCACCCCGTATTTAGCGCATCGCAGTCCCCCGGCATTGGTGGCCACGTTGCCACCGATGGTGGACATTTTGTAGCTTGCGGGGTCAGGCGCATACATGAGGCCGTGCTCTGCGGCGGCAGCGTTCAAATCGGCGTTGATGACGCCGGGTTCGACCACGGCTGTCTCGTCGTCCGGGTTGAGCTCCAGGATACGGTTCATCCGTTCAAGGCCCAGGACGATGCAGCCTTCCGTGGCATGGGCTCCGCCGGACACACCGGTGCCTGCTCCCCTGGCCACGATAGGAATCCGGTGCGCGGCGCACCTCCGGACTATGTGCTGAACGTCCTCCACCGATTCCGCCCAGACGACGGCGAGCGGCAGGTGACGCTCCAGCAGTGGTCCTTGATCGACGGAGTACACGGTGAGGGTTTCTTCATCCTCTGCCACCTGCCCGGCACGTAGTCCGGATGCGAGCTCCTTCAGGAACAACTGCCGCCCAGTTGTGGGGTGGGAGGCTTCCCGATGGCCCGTCGTCCTGCCAGTGATGCTTTCCGCTGATGTTCCGGCCATAGCCGTTTCGTCCGACACAGTGGTCCCTCCACGTACGCACCGCGGACACGCCAAACCGGCAGTCTTCGCAGTGTTTTGGTGCTCACAGTCTAGCCAGCACAGAACGGCAGAGCACGGCCACACCCACCTGCTACCCGGCGGGGATCACCATTCCGGGCAGCTCCCAGATCCCGGCAGAGATGCCGTCGGCGCGTAGATAGACACCCTCGACGCCGGCTGGCTGGGCAGGTGCCGACGTCACTGTTCCGGAGCGGTGCAGCGGCGAGGCAAGGAACGCTTCGAGCTGCGCGTCGCTGAGAACCGAGTTGTCGAGGACAATGTCGGCGGCGAACACCACGGGCACCCCCGGCAGGCAGAAGGTGAGCGCGGCGCCCACGTCCGGGCCGGGTCGATCATGACCGTTGCCGCCCGTGCCGTGTCGTGCGTGTTCAGTGCGTTCATGTTGTTTTGTCGCACACTCCAGCTAAATCCCGCGGCGAGGTCCTGGTGCGTCGCGAGGAAGTCCTCGGCGTCGATCCTGTGCGGCCCTGGTTGGGGCGAGCCACAGAAGTTGACGTTGGGGGCGTCCTTGGCGAGCCACGACCACAGCGGGCGGGTGAGGTTGGGGTAGGTCATGGCGCCTTGCCAGTGCTCGCCAGTGAAATCGGGGGCGGCGTCGGACGTGGATTCCGCCAGCAGTGCCGCGTTCGGGTTAATCTCACGAACCCGGTCCGCGATAAGCCGGGCAACCTCATGGTTGAGATCTACAGATCCCAGGCGTCCTGTCATACTGCCGACGTCGATCCTCCAGCCATCGAGGTTGAACGGCAGCTCAGCCAGCGGGCCACTACCAAATCAACTGCAAGCGCTTCCACTCAGTACAGGGCGGCATGCGAATTTGAAAAGCCCAGCCCTCACGCGCATTGCAAAGACAGTAGCCTTAGGACTGGAAACGTTTACACTTTGGGGTATTCTCTTCTACGATGTGTTCATGTCCGTTGATTCATTGCTCTCGGTTGCGACCCACGAGCCCACTGCAGCTTTTACGCAGCTGACCCCGATCCACGATGCCTCCACGGCCCACGGTTGGTGGCGTTCCGCTGTGATCTACCAGATCTATCCGCGCTCGTTCCGGGACCTCAACGGCGACGGCGTCGGAGACTTGGCGGGCATCACCGCAGAACTCCCGCAATTGGCGGCGTTGGGCGTCGACGCCGTGTGGTTGTCGCCGTTCTACCGCTCACCCCAGCGGGACGCGGGTTATGACGTCAGCGACTACTGCGACGTCGATCCCCTGTTTGGCACCTTGGCCGACTTCGACGCCCTTATCGCCGAAGCCAACAGGCTCAACCTGCGCGTCATCGCGGACCTCGTCCCCAATCACTGCTCCGACCAGCACGTCGCCTTCCAAGCAGCACTTGCCGCGGGTGCAGGCAGCGTGGAGCGGGAGATGTTCATCTTCCGCGACGGCCAGGGGCACGACGGCAGCGAGCCGCCCAACAACTGGCAGTCGCACTTCGGCGGTCCGGCATGGACGCGTATCACCGAGCCGAACGGTCAGCCCGGTCAATGGTTCCTGCACCTCTTCGACTCCTCGCAGCCGGACTTCAACTGGGACAACCCAGCCGTCCACGCTGAATTCGAACGCGTGCTCCGGTTCTGGCTGGACCGCGGCATCTCCGGCTTCCGGGTGGACGTAGCCCACGCGCTGGTCAAGGCAGCCGGCCTGCCCAACTGGGGCGGCCGCGCCGACGGCAACAGCTCCGATGGTTTCCCGGGCCAGGACGCTCCGATGTTCGGCCAGCCTGCCCTCCACGACATTTACCGCCGGTGGCGTTCCATCCTGGAAGAGTACGGCCCGGACCGAATCCTCTGTGCGGAAGCCAATGTGGATCCGCTCCCCCGACTGGCGCAGTGGGTCCGCCCTGATGAAATGCACCAGGCCTTCAACTTCCCTTACCTGCACGCCGGCCTGGACGTACATCGCCTGCGCCACATCATCACCGACTCGTTGGTGTCCCTCGACGCCGTCGGTGCCCCCAGCACGTGGGTACTGTCCAACCATGATGTTGTCCGGCACGTCTCACGCTTCGGGTACGACGGACCTGGTCCCCGCGACGGAGACGGCATCGGCCCCGATGACGCGCAGCCCAACGAAGAACTCGGACGACGCCGGGCTGCCGCGGCTACCATGTTCATGCTCGGCCTCCCAGGCGGCGCATACCTCTACCAGGGCGAAGAACTGGGCCTGCCCGATTCTTCCAGCATTCCCGGCAACATGCGCCAGGATCCCACTTTCGCCCGCACCGGCGGAGCCCGTATCGGCCGCGACGGTTGCCGCGTGCCGCTCCCTTGGCGTTCGGCCGAACCCCACTCCGGGTTTGGCAGCGGCATGGACCCTTGGTTGCCGCAGCCCGAGTCCTGGCCCACGCTGGCGAGGGACCTGCAGGAGTCCGATCCGGCGTCGCACCTTAACCTGTACCGCGCCATGCTCACCGAACGCGCCACGCTCCGGCTCGGGCAAGGTTCCCTGGCCTGGGTTGAGGACTACTGCACTTGGTCCTCGCTGGCGTACCTAAATGGCAACACCTTGGTGATCATGAACGTAGGCCCCGATCCCCTGCCACTTCCGGCTGGTAGCACCATCCTGCGCAGCGCCCCTGCATCAGGCGCCGATCAACTAGGCTCAGGGGAGACAATCTGGCTGACAGTCAGCTGATTTTTCACCTAGGAGCGGCATGACGGGCATCAAGGACGTGGCCGAGCGAGCAGGGCTGTCCGTTGCCACCGTGTCACGGGCGCTCAGCGGCAAGGGCAATGTATCGCCGACCAGCCGGGAGCGTGCCCGCGCCGCCGCATCAGAGCTGGGCTTCGTGCTGTCCTACCACGCCTCCAGCCTGGCCTCCGGGCGCACGCACAACGTTGGCTTGGTGGTGCCCTCGGTCCACCGCTGGTTCTTCTCAGCGGTGATCGAGGGCGCATCGGCCGCGCTGCTTGAAGCGGGGTACGACCTCACCCTGTACAACATCGGGGAGAATCCCGAGCACCGGCACAGCGTCTTCAACGACTTCCTGTTGCGCAAGCGGGTGGACGCGGTCATCGCGGTATCGCTGGAACTGAGCGAGGACGAGCTACAGCAGCTCCACGCCATGCACCGGCCGATCGTCGGAATTGGCGGGCCCTTACCCGGAGCATCAACCATCAGGATCGACGACTCCTCGATCGCGCGAAAGGCCACCAACCACCTGCTCGGTCTGGGGCACACCAAGATCGCGCACATCACCGGCAACGAAGCCTACGACCAGGACTTCCATCTTCCAGGAACGCGTCGGAGCGGATTCGAAGAAGCAATGAACGACGCCGGCTGTCCCGTCAGGCCCGAATGGATCGTTTCCGCTGACTTCACCATTGAAGGCGCTTACGCTGCGGCACGGCAGCTGCTGGCCAGTGCCCCGGACAGGCCAACCGCCGTCTTCGCTGCCTCCGACGAAATGGCCATCGGCACCATCCTCGCGGCGCGGGACTTCGGGCTCCGCATCCCGGATGACCTCTCGGTCATGGGGATCGACGGACATGATCTCGGCAATGTCCTGGGCTTGACCACCATCGACCAGGACGCCAAAGGCCAAGGAGCGCTGGCCGTCCGCACCTTGTTGGGTGCCATCACCAAGGGCCTCGTCCTGGAACCTGCCGATACCGAACACCCCACTAAGCTGGTGGTGCGCTCCAGTACCGCGGTTCCCAAAGCAGGTACCTTCTAGCAGCTTCTTGCTGTGCTCCTCGAGTCGACTGCTACGACAGCTGGCGCTCCATGGTGAGCTCAAGCTTGGAAGTGTCCTGCGGATAAGGCCTGCTGGCACCCGTGGTCTCGAAACCGTGACGCCGGTAGAAGGCCAGCGCCCTTGAATTGTCCTCATGCACCCCGAGCTGGATGCTCCCGGCGGCGAGTTCTTCCGAGGCGGCTTTGCACGCCTCGTTGAGGAGTTCGTCGGCCAATCCCAGCCCCCGGTGCCCGGGTGCCACGTAGACGCTGAGCAGCATGGCCTGCAGCGGCTTCTCCGTGCTTTGGCGGTCCTTGACCACCACACGCATCAATCCGCAGAAGGTGCTGCCGTCCTGGCCTGCATCGGCAACCAATGTAAGGCTGCAGTTCCCGGACATTGCAGCCGCACGTTCCTGCCACTGCGTATCGGTCTGCCGCCGCGCTGACTCCAGGCTCTCCACGTAAGCCATAGGTGTGTCTTTGAGCATCTCCAGCCGCACCTCACGCAGCAAACGCCAATCACTGGGTTGGAGCCGGCGGACCCTAGGCACTGGCTCCACCCATGAACCGTACGTAGCATGCCAGCACGCGGGGCCAGCCCTCGGCGTAAGATTCCCTGGACGCTACCGGATCCTCGGCACCTTCCCACCCGTCGTGGATCAGGCGTACCTCCGTGCCCTCATCCACGGCACCAAAAACAACCCGGATCTCCGTGGACCACAACGGCGTTCCAGCCGGGTACCAGCTTGCGTGGAAGGACAGCGGGGGCTGCCAGTCATCAATAGTGCCCCACACCGACGTCCGGCCGTCCTCGGCCGTTTCAAGAATCAGGTTCTCTTCAAACTCAACATGGGACCCCGCACCAAACACGCTTTCCTGCTCCAGCGGCCACCACAGGTGCGGATGATCAGTGAACCCCTGGAAAGCATGCGAAACGTTGGTGGGCACCACAACAGTGAAGATGAGCGGCTGAAGTGCGTCGCCTGCCTGCTGGGACGGTTCGGGTTCAGAGGCTGGGTGGCTGAAGAGGTTTTCCATGACCACCAACTCTACCGCCGGCGCAGGAATTTGAAGGGGTTGGGTGGTTAAAGGGGAAGAGCCCCGACCTGTGGTCGGGGCTCTTGCCTTAATGGTTGTCCGGCGGTGTCCTACTCTCCCACACCCTCCCGGGTGCAGTACCATCGGCGCTGTGGGTCTTAGCTTCCGGGTTCGGAATGGGACCGGGCGTTTCCCCCACGCTATGACCGCCGTAACTCTGTTACCCGTCCCGGCCCCTTTTTGGTGGGGGTGGGTGGGAAGACTTGTGGTTACAACTGTGGTGTTGTTATTTAGTTGTTGGTTCCGGCAACCCTTGGTGCGGGTTGTTGTTCGGGAACCACATAGTGGACGCGTGCAGTGTGTTGTGTGGTGTAAGTTGTTGGCCTATTAGTACCGGTCAGCTTCACGAGTCTTTAGTCCTCGCTTCCACATCCGGCCTATCAACCCAGTGGTCTGGCTGGGGGCCTCTCACACATAAATGTGTATGGAAATCTCATCTTGAAGCGAGCTTCCCGCTTAGATGCTTTCAGCGGTTATCCCATCCGAACGTAGCTAATCAGCGATGCACTTGGCAGTACAACTGACACACCAGAGGTTCGTCCGTCCCGGTCCTCTCGTACTAAGGACAGCCCTTCTCAAATTTCCTGCGCGCGCAGCGGATAGGGACCGAACTGTCTCACGACGTTCTAAACCCAGCTCGCGTACCGCTTTAATGGGCGAACAGCCCAACCCTTGGGACCTACTCCAGCCCCAGGATGCGACGAGCCGACATCGAGGTGCCAAACCATGCCGTCGATATGGACTCTTGGGCAAGATCAGCCTGTTATCCCCGAGGTACCTTTTATCCGTTGAGCGACGGCCATTCCACAATGTACCGCCGGATCACTAGTCCCGACTTTCGTCCCTGCTTGAGATGTCTCTCTCACAGTCAAGCTCCCTTGTGCACTTACACTCGACACCTGATTGCCAACCAGGCTGAGGGAACCTTTGGGCGCCTCCGTTACTTTTTAGGAGGCAACCGCCCCAGTTAAACTACCCATCAGGCACTGTCCCTGACCCGGATCACGGGCCGAAGTTAGATGTCCAAAGTGACCAGAGTGGTATTTCAACGATGACTCCACCCGAACTGGCGTCCGGGTTTCAACGTCTCCCACCTATCCTACACAAGCCACTCCGAACACCAATACCAAACTATAGTAAAGGTCTCGGGGTCTTTCCGTCCTGCTGCGCGTAACGAGCATCTTTACTCGTACTGCAATTTCGCCGAGTTTATGGTTGAGACAGCGGGGAAGTCGTTACTCCATTCGTGCAGGTCGGAACTTACCCGACAAGGAATTTCGCTACCTTAGGATGGTTATAGTTACCACCGCCGTTTACTGGGGCTTAAATTCTCAGCTTCGCCACACAAGGTGGCTAACCGGTCCTCTTAACCTTCCAGCACCGGGCAGGAGTCAGTCCGTATACATCGTCTTGCGACTTCGCACGGACCTGTGTTTTTAGTAAACAGTCGCTTCCCCCTGGTCTCTGCGGCCCACACCCGCTCACGGAGAGCAAGTCTCCATCACGGGGCAGGCCCCCCTTCTCCCGAAGTTACGGGGGCATTTTGCCGAGTTCCTTAACCATAATTCTCTCGATCGCCTTGGTATTCTCTACCTGATCACCTGTGTCGGTTTGGGGTACGGGCGGCTAAAACCTCGCGTCGATGCTTTTCTAGGCAGCATAGGATCACCGGATCCCCCCATACGGGAGTCCCATCAGATCTCAGGAACGTGCTCGAAGCACACAGGAACGGATTTGCCTATCCCTGACCCTACATCCTTAGACCGGGGCAACCATCGCCCGGCCCGGCTACCTTCCTGCGTCACACCTGTTAATACGCTTACCTCCCGGGATCAGGTCCCGCGCTCGGCCAAAACCCACAACACCACAAGGGTGAGCGGGCAGGCTCCGGGCGGTTAGTATCCCCCGCTTGGCATGGGCGGTTTTTCGCCGGTACGGGAATATCAACCCGTTGTCCATCGACTACGCCTGTCGGCCTCGCCTTAGGTCCCGACTTACCCAGGGCAGATTAGCTTGACCCTGGAACCCTTGATCATTCGGCGGACGGGTTTCTCACCCGTCTTTCGCTACTCATGCCTGCATTCTCACTCGTGTAGGCTCCACCGCTGGTTTCCACCGCGACTTCACTGCCCACACGACGCTCCCCTACCACTCCACACCCCTGAACCACGAAGGCTAGGGCAATGTGTGAAATCCACAACTTCGGCGGTGTACTTGAGCCCCGCTACATTGTCGGCGCGGAATCACTTGACCAGTGAGCTATTACGCACTCTTTCAAGGATGGCTGCTTCTAAGCCAACCTCCTGGTTGTCTTCGCAACTCCACATCCTTTCCCACTTAGCACACGCTTAGGGGCCTTAGTTGGTGGTCTGGGCTGTTTCCCTCTCGACTATGAAGCTTATCCCCCACAGTCTCACTGCTGCGCTCTCACTTACCGGCATTCGGAGTTTGGCTGACGTCAGTAACCTTGTAGGGCCCATCGGCCATCCAGTAGCTCTACCTCCGGCAAGAAACACGCAACGCTGCACCTAAATGCATTTCGGGGAGAACCAGCTATCACGGAGTTTGATTGGCCTTTCACCCCTACCCACAGCTCATCCCCTCCATTTTCAACTGAAGTGGGTTCGGTCCTCCACGACGTCTTACCGTCGCTTCAACCTGGCCATGGGTAGATCACTCCGCTTCGGGTCTAGATCACGCCACTACACTCGCCCTGTTCAGACTCGCTTTCGCTACGGCTACCCCACACGGGTTAACCTCGCGACGTAACACTAACTCGCAGGCTCATTCTTCAAAAGGCACGCCGTCACAACTACTATGCGATCACTCGCGGTTGCTCCGACGGATTGTAAGCACACGGTTTCAGGTACTGTTTCACTCCCCTCCCGGGGTACTTTTCACCTTTCCCTCACGGTACTGGTCCGCTATCGGTCATTAGGAAGTATTTAGGCTTATCAGGTGGTCCTGACAGATTCGCACGGGATTTCTCGGGCCCCGTGCTACTTGGGATACTCTCCAGGCTGCACACAACATTACGGTTACGGGGCTCCCACCCTCTCTGGCCGGCCTTTCAAGACCGTTCACCTATGCCTGCACATCACCCCAACGGTCCGGCAGAACCATCACGGAAAGTCCCACAACCCCGCCCATGCAACGCCCGCCGGCTATCACACATGGAACGGTTTAGCCTGATCCGCGTTCGCTCGCCACTACTAACGGAATCACTATTGTTTTCTCTTCCTGCGGGTACTGAGATGTTTCACTTCCCCGCGTTCCCCCCACGCACCCTATGTGTTCAGATGCGGGTCACACAATCACCTTGCAGCGTTGTGCGGGGTTTCCCCATTCGGACATCCTGGGATCAACGCTCGGTTATCAACTCCCCCAGGCTTATCGCAGATTCCTACGTCCTTCTTCGGCTCCTAATGCCAAGGCATCCACCGTGTGCCCTTAAAAACTTGACCACACAAAGATCAAAAACTTACTCGAGAGAACCACGACCACAAGGGCCAGGTTCATTCATAAGAAATTGCTGTAGAAACACACACACCAACCCCGAAAGGCCAGCCATGCATGTCTCAGATGCTCGCGTCCACTATGTAGTTCTCAAACAACAACCCCATCAACCAGACCACCACCACCCCACACAGGGACACGCGGCAGAACCGGAAGCAGGAACAAAAGAAACACCAGAACGATGCCCTCTGCATTGCTGCAAAAAGGTCCTGTTGCCTCAGGACCCAACAGTGCGCCAAACACAACCCCCACAAACCATGCACCCCGGCAGCGTTCCCAACAACACCCACCCCCACAAAAAGCAGAGACACATGCTGCCGTACTGGCACCAGGACACAACCGGTAAAGGCCATGCCAAACAAGTTTGATTCGTTGATATTCCACCCATGAGCACCCACCGCAGAACAGACGCCTGCGCAATGGGCAACACTGACAACCACCACGAACTGCATACACAGAACACGGAACAGCTGCTAGCAGCTCCTTAGAAAGGAGGTGATCCAGCCGCACCTTCCGGTACGGCTACCTTGTTACGACTTAGTCCCAATCGCCGGTCCCACCTTCGACGGCTCCCCCCACAAGGGTTAGGCCACCGGCTTCGGGTGTTACCAACTTTCGTGACTTGACGGGCGGTGTGTACAAGGCCCGGGAACGTATTCACCGCAGCGTTGCTGATCTGCGATTACTAGCGACTCCGACTTCATGGGGTCGAGTTGCAGACCCCAATCCGAACTGAGACCGGCTTTTTGGGATTAGCTCCACCTCACAGTATCGCAACCCTTTGTACCGGCCATTGTAGCATGCGTGAAGCCCAAGACATAAGGGGCATGATGATTTGACGTCGTCCCCACCTTCCTCCGAGTTGACCCCGGCAGTCTCCTATGAGTCCCCGCCATAACGCGCTGGCAACATAGAACGAGGGTTGCGCTCGTTGCGGGACTTAACCCAACATCTCACGACACGAGCTGACGACAACCATGCACCACCTGTAAACCGACCGCAAGCGGGGCACCTGTTTCCAGGTATTACCGGTTCATGTCAAGCCTTGGTAAGGTTCTTCGCGTTGCATCGAATTAATCCGCATGCTCCGCCGCTTGTGCGGGCCCCCGTCAATTCCTTTGAGTTTTAGCCTTGCGGCCGTACTCCCCAGGCGGGGCACTTAATGCGTTAGCTACGGCGCGGAAAACGTGGAATGTCCCCCACACCTAGTGCCCAACGTTTACGGCATGGACTACCAGGGTATCTAATCCTGTTCGCTCCCCATGCTTTCGCTCCTCAGCGTCAGTTACAGCCCAGAGACCTGCCTTCGCCATCGGTGTTCCTCCTGATATCTGCGCATTTCACCGCTACACCAGGAATTCCAGTCTCCCCTACTGCACTCTAGTCTGCCCGTACCCACTGCAGAACCGGAGTTGAGCCCCGGTCTTTCACAGCAGACGCGACAAACCGCCTACGAGCTCTTTACGCCCAATAATTCCGGATAACGCTTGCGCCCTACGTATTACCGCGGCTGCTGGCACGTAGTTAGCCGGCGCTTCTTCTGCAGGTACCGTCACTTTCGCTTCTTCCCTACTGAAAGAGGTTTACAACCCGAAGGCCGTCATCCCTCACGCGGCGTCGCTGCATCAGGCTTGCGCCCATTGTGCAATATTCCCCACTGCTGCCTCCCGTAGGAGTCTGGGCCGTGTCTCAGTCCCAGTGTGGCCGGTCACCCTCTCAGGCCGGCTACCCGTCGTCGCCTTGGTAGGCCATTACCCCACCAACAAGCTGATAGGCCGCGAGTCCATCCAAAACCACAAAAGCTTTCCACCACCTGACATGCGTCAGACGGTCATATCCGGTATTAGACCCAGTTTCCCAGGCTTATCCCAGAGTCAAGGGCAGGTTACTCACGTGTTACTCACCCGTTCGCCACTAATCCCCCAGCAAGCTGGGATCATCGTTCGACTTGCATGTGTTAAGCACGCCGCCAGCGTTCATCCTGAGCCAGGATCAAACTCTCCGTTGAAGAAAAACAAATCAAACAGACACAACCACACCCACCGGAAATAACGGCCGGCACGGCTGCACAAAATTCGAAACCAGCTGAAAACCAGACCACCACACACGGGGGTGCGCAATGATCCAGCCATAATTTCAACCAATCAATAAAACAATCGGTATCAACAAACTTGGCACACTATTGAGTTCTCAAACAACAGGTCACAATCCCAGAGCAGTACCACCAGCCTTCGCTGGATCGCTCCGGAGCAACTTTTCAAACTTACACGCTGCCTGCCTCCGGGTCAAATCGGCGAACTTGACTTGATTTTCCTTGCGGTTTCTTGTCAGCTTCACCGTCCTCCACTGGGGAGCAGCGCGGGTACTAACTATACCCCTACTTCCCCGCGATGGCAAAACCCGGCAACGACACGGTCGCTTAGCCTGGCAAAATCCCCGGAAACAAAGGGAAGAGGGCCCGGAATCCTGGATCCGGGCCCTCTCCGCCTGAAGAGCTACTGCCCTACGGGGTGATTACGAACGCCCGGGCTGCCCGGCCGGTGCGAACCAGGAGGCGCCGAGCGGAGGAAGAGTAACGGTCAGCGCGGCGGGCTGGCCATCGGTTCCGGGTGACGAGGCTTTCAGGGAACCTGCATTCACCACTCCGGAACCGCCGTACGTTTCCGAGTCGGTGTTCAGGACTTCGGTCCATTCCCCCGCTGCAGGCACACCCAGGATGTAGTCCTTATGCGGACCGCCGGAGAAGTTCACAGCGCAGACCAACGGTTTGCCATCCTGGTCCCAGCGAATGAAGGACAAGACGTTGTGGTCGGCATCCCCGCCGTTGATCCACTGGAACCCGCCGGCATCGTTGTCCCGCTGGTAAAGGGCGGGCGTCGAGGTGTAGAGCTCGTTGAGATCCTTGATCAGGAGTTGCAGTCCGCGGTGCGCCGGAATGTCCGCGAGGAACCAGTCCAGTCCATACTGCTCGGACCATTCGGCTTCCTGGCCGAACTCGGTGCCCATGAAGATGAGTTGCTTGCCCGGATGCGCCCACTGGTAGGCGAAGAAGGCGCGGAGGTTGGCCAGCTGCTGCCAGCGGTCACCGGGCATCTTCCGGAGCATTGAGCCCTTGCCGTGAACTACTTCGTCGTGGCTGATGGGCAGCAGGAAGTTCTCGGTGAAGGCGTAAACCAGGGAGAACGTAATGGTGCCGTGATGCCACTTGCGGTTGATGGGGTCTTCGGAGATGTACTTGAGCGAGTCATGCATCCAGCCCATGTTCCATTTAAGCCCGAAGCCCAGTCCGCCGTGGTTGGTGGGGGCCGTGACGCCGGGGAAGGCGGTGGATTCCTCGGCGATGATGATGGCCCCGGGATGGGACTTGTAGACGGTGGCGTTGACTTCCTGCATGAAGGAGATGGCTTCGAGGTTCTCGCGGCCGCCGAACTTGTTGGGCTTCCACTGCCCTTCTTCGCGGGAGTAGTCCAGGTAGATCATCGAGGCAACAGCGTCCACCCGGAGGCCATCGATGTGGAATTCTTCCAGCCAGTACAGCGCATTGGACACCAGGAAGTTGCGGACCTCGCTGCGCCCGAAATCGAAGATCAGGGTTCCCCAGTCCGGGTGTTCACCCAACGCGGGGTCGGAGTGCTCGTACAGCGGCTGACCGTCGAACTGCGCCAACGCCCAGGAGTCCTTGGGGAAGTGCGCAGGTACCCAGTCGAGGAGGACGCCGATGCCGGCCTGGTGGAGTGAATCCACCAGGAAACGGAACTCGTCCGGGTGGCCAAAGCGGGAAGTCGGCGCAAAGTAGGACGTCACCTGGTAGCCCCATGAACCACCGAAGGGGTGCTCGGCCACTGGCATGAACTCGACGTGGGAGAACCCGAGCCATTTCACATAGTCCACGAGCTCCTTGGCAAGTTCCTTGTAGCCAAGACCCAATCGCCAGGAGCCCAGGTGAACTTCGTAAACGCTCATGGGCGAGTTATGCGGATCTTTCGCGGCGCGGGCTGTCATCCACTCCGCATCCTTGAAGCGGTAACTGGTGTCCACAACGCGCGACGCCGTCAATGGCGGGACCTCTGTACCGAACGCCAACGGGTCGGCTTTTTCTATCCAGTGGCCGGACTTGGTCAGGATCTCGTATTTGTAGCACGCCCCTGCTACAACCCCCGGAATGAAGAGTTCCCAGACTCCGGAGGAACCCAGGGAACGCATGCCATGCTGACGGCCATCCCAGCCGTTGAAGTCGCCCTTGACGCGAACTGCCTGGGCGTTCGGGGCCCACACTGCGAACGAGACACCGTCCACCTCGCTGAGCGCGGAGCGGTAATGCTGCACGTGGGCGCCGAGCACATCCCAAAGGCGCTCATGGCGGCCTTCACCGATCAAGTGCAGGTCCACTTCACCGACGGTAGGCAGGTAGTGGTACGGGTCATCGATGGTGACGGGTTCGACGTCGTACACCACTTCCAAACGGTAGTCCGGCACGTGGCCGGCCTGCAGCGGTTCCAGGACGGCGGCCCACACGCCATGGGCTTCATGCTCCATGTCGGTCCGGCCGCTTTCGGTCACCACCGCCACGGACTTTGCGAGGTGCTTCACCGTACGGACGGTGACGTGGCCGTGGTCGTCCAAGTGTGCGCCCAGGACCGAGTGCGGCGCGTGATAGGCGCCGGCTGCCACGCGTTCCAAGGTCTCGGAGTCCACGTGCAAGGGAACTCGGGGCCGTTCGGTGCGTGCAGAGCCAGTCATGTCATTACCTTCCGCTGTAGCTGCCGCATGCTTGCCGCGGCTTGTGTTGTCGAGGATTCGTCGTGATGCGTTGACCGGAATCGACAGCCAGTCGGGCCGGTTCCGCAACTCGTACACCACCTCGTATAAGGCCTTGTCCAGCCACAATGCCACAAAGAGCGGCGAGCGGCGGTCTATGGTTCCGGGGGTGACGTCGCTGTAGCCCTCAAGGAACGCTGCAGCGCAGTCATCCACCCACGTTTCAGGCACGTTGGCATGGGAATTTTCGCGCGTAGCAGCACCCGCCGCATAGTCGAAGGAGCGCAGCATGCCCGTGACATCACGCAGGGGAAGATCAGGACTGTTGCGCTCGTCAATGGTCCGCAGGGGCTCGCCTTCGAAGTCGAGTATTGCCCACCGCCCTGGCCGTCGGTCGTCGCCGGACACCGATTCGTCTGCAGGAACCAACAGGATCTGTCCCAGGTGGAGGTCTCCGTGGACGCGCTGCAGTTGCCCCACATCCCGGGGATCCAGTGCGGCCAGCAGCTGGTCGAGGTTGCCGTCATAGGGCCCGACGGCGGATGCCGCCTCAGCCCACGACTGGCGGACGCGCCGGACTACAGCCGCGATGATATTGGGCCCCTGTTCCTGCCCGTCCTGGGTACCGAACGTTTCCGCCAGCCTTGCGTGAACCGTGGCGGTCGCGGCCCCGAGCCCGCGGGCCTCAGCAGTGAAATCCTTACCGGCTGCGGCTGCTTCGACGGCCAACCGCCAGGCGTCCAACCCACCAAGCAGAAATTCATGTGCCACGGTCAGTTCGCCGGTAGCCGGCGCGGATCCGTTCGATGCCGGGCCCTCCCACGAGCCGGTGATCCAGCCGAGCGTCGCAGGAACTTCGGCGGTCCCGGCGGCGGTCAGGGCGGCGCCAAGCTCTACTTCGGGATTCTTTCCAGCCGCCAGCACGCGGAAGATCTTCACGATCGCGGCCGAATCGCCGTCGTCGATGATGACCGACGTGTTGGACTGCTCGCCGGACAGGACCCGTACGGAGGTGGGGTTTTCAGGGAGCGCGACGCGGCCACGGGTGAGGTGTCCCCGTGCACCTCCCACGCTGCCTTCACTTCGCATCAGTTCCAGCCAGGCGGTGACGAAATCGGAATCGTAGACGGCGTCGTACACCAGGCGCAGGCCCGAGTCGTCCGTAAACTCCCCCAACAATGCCGCCGGGGCGTCCACCAGTGGTTGGCTCCGGTAGCTCAACGGAACCTGCACCACGTCAGTCCGGGGACCGCCGTCGGCCGTCCGGTGGGTCACCGCCAGCAGCACCACCTCAAAAGCAGTGTCGCCGTGAGTGCCAGGGAGGCTGACAGCGCCCACCTGCTCCAGCGCAAAGTCGGGGCTCTGGACCGGGAACCAGCGCTTGCCTGGCAGCCAGTGACGGAGAAGTCCTTCAATGGAGGGGTTCAAGTTTGCCTTGCTCATCTCATCCTTTGGAGGTCACCACGGGAATCGCCTGGGTAAAAGGCGACGACGGATTGGAAAAGGCCGAGCGCACCCGCAGCCAGTAGAAGCTGTGGCTGCCCAGCATCACGGTCAGATGACCGTTGTCGCCGACGGCCGGGAATGGCTGGCCGCCGAAAATATCGCGCAGGCCGCGGCCCGCGAATTCGGGGATGTCCAACGTTGCCGACACAGGGTGCTGGGAGAGGTTGAAGACGCACAGAATCGTTTCGGCGTCCTCGCCCTCGGGGTTGCCTGCCGGCAATTCCCGTACATAGGCCAACACCACTTCATGATCGGCTTCGATGTGCCGGAAGCCGCCCAGACCAAACACCGGGTGGTTCTTGCGGACGCTGAGGATCTGGCGGGTCCAGCGCAGCAGCGAACCGGAGTGCGCGGCCTGGGCCTCAACGTTGGCCATGCCGTAGTTGTAAACCAGCGACTGGATGACCGGCAGGTACAGCTTGCCCGGATCTGCTCCGGAGAAACCTGCGTTGCGGTCCGGGTTCCACTGCATCGGCGTGCGGACGGCATCACGGTCATCGAGCCAAATGTTGTCGCCCATCCCGATCTCATCCCCGTAATACAGGAAGGGACTGCCGGGCAGGGAAAGGAGCAGCGCATTGATGAGCTCAATCTCGGACCGGGAGTTGTCCAGCAGCGGCGCGAGCCGGCGGCGGATGCCGATGTTTGCCCTCATCCGGGGATCAGGGGCATACCAGCCCAGCATCGCGGCGCGTTCCTCGGCCGGCACCATCTCCAGGGTGAGCTCATCATGGTTGCGTAGGAAAGTTCCCCACTGGGCGCCCTTGGGAATGTCCGGGGTCTCCCGCAGGGTCTCGATGATGGGTGCGGCCTTCTGGTCACGCAGTGCGTAGTAGAGCCGCGGCATGATGGGGAAGTGGAACGCCATATGGCATTCGGGTGCTTCCTCGGTGCCGAAGTATTCCACCACTTCATGCGGCGGCTGGTTGGCCTCCGCAATGATCACCCTGCCGGGATAGTTCGCGTCCACCATGCGCCGAAGGTCCTGCAGGAAGGTGTGCGTGGCCGGCAGGTTCTCGCAGTTGGTGCCATCTTCCTCAAACAGGTAGGGAATGGCGTCCGCACGGAACCCGTCAATCCCCTGGTCCAACCAGAACCGGATCACGTCATAGAGGGCCTCGATGACTTTGGGGTTCTCAAAGTTCAGATCCGGCTGGTGGCTGAAGAAGCGGTGCCAGAAGAACTGCCGGCGGATGGGATCGAACGTCCAGTTGGATTCCTCGGTGTCAACGAAGATGATCCGGGCGTCCTGGTATTTCTCATCCGTATCGCTCCAGACGTAGAAATCGCCGTAGGGACCCGTGGGGTCCTTGCGCGACTCCTGGAACCACGGGTGCTGGTCCGAGGTGTGGTTCAACGGAAGGTCGATAATGACGCGGACGCCCCTGGCATGTGCCTCGGCAACCAACCGCTTGAAATCGCTGATGGTGCCGAACTCATCCAACACGGACGTGTAGTCCGCAATGTCGTAGCCACCATCCCGCAGCGGCGAATGGAAGAACGGTGGCAACCAGAGGCAATCAACGCCCAGCCATTGGAGGTAGTCCAGTTTCTCGATCAACCCATGGAAATCGCCGGAGCCATCCCCGTTGGCATCCGCAAAGGCCCGCACCAGTACCTCGTAGAAGACTGCCTTGCGGTACCAGTGTGGATCATGCTGGAGACCGGGGGCGTTCAACTCGAAGGTGTTCTTCGGAGTGAAGTACTGGCTGGGGTTCTGCGGAGAAAAACTCACTAAAGCTGCCTCCGGATGCTCAGGATGTGTGCCGGTTCAACATGCGCATCCAGGCGGACGTAGTTGTGCTCGCCCCACTCCCAGCTCTCGCCGCTGATGAGGTCATCCACCCGGAACCGGCCGTCCTCGTTAAGGTCCCGTGGGTCCAGTTGCAGGGCCGCGAGGTCCAGGGAGACCGTGCTTTCGCGGGTGCTGTGCGGATCCACGTTGACCACGATGATCAAGGTGTCCTTGGTGCCATCCGGCAGCGTCTTGTGCTTGGAGTACACGATCGTGGCATCATCCGTGCTGCTGTGCAGTGTCAGGTTCTGCAGGTCGCCCAGCGCCACGTGCTTCTTGCGGATGGTGTTGAGCCTGGTGATGTAGGGCGCCAGCGTGCGTCCGGATTCGGCGGCGCCCTCCCAGTCCCTCGCCTTGAACTCGTACTTTTCGTTGTCGATGTACTCCTCGGCACCCGGACGGGCCACGTGCTCGTAGAGCTCGAACCCTGCGTAGACACCCCAGAGCGGGCTGGCCGTTGCAGCCAGTGCAGCCCGGATGCGGAAGGCTGCCGGACCGCCATACTGCAGGTACTCGGTGAGGATGTCCGGGGTATTCACAAAGAAGTTCGGGCGGAAGTAAGCCGGGCTCACATGGCTGACTTCGTGGAAGTACTCTTCCAGTTCGGTCTTGGTGTTCCGCCACGTGAAGTAGGTGTAGGACTGCTGGAAGCCCGCACGCCCCAAGGCGTGCATCATCGGCGGGCGTGTGAAGGCCTCCGCCAGGAAGACAACCTCGGGGTTCTTCTTGTTGATCTTGCCGATCAGCCATTCCCAGAACCACACAGGCTTGGTGTGCGGGTTGTCCACGCGGAAAATCTTCACGCCGTGGCTGATCCACAACTGCACGATGCGCAGGATTTCCTTGGACAGTCCCGTCGGGTCATTATCAAAGTTCAGGGGATAAATATCCTGGTACTTCTTCGGTGGGTTTTCCGCATAGGCGATGGAACCGTCCACCCGCGTAGTGAACCACTCGGGGTTGGACGTCACCCACGGGTGGTCCGGGGCTGCCTGCAGGGCAAGGTCCAAGGCAACCTCAAGCCCCAGCTCGTTGGCGCGCGCCACAAAGGCGTCGAAGTCGTCAAAGGTGCCCAGTTCAGGGTGGATGGCGTCATGGCCGCCGTCCTTGGAACCGATGGCCCACGGCGAACCCGGGTCCTGTGGTCCCGGCGTCAAGGTGTTGTTGCGACCCTTGCGGTGCTGGAAACCGATCGGGTGGATGGGCGGCAGGTAGATGACATCGAAGCCCATCTCCGCCACGGCGTCGAGCCTCCTGGCTGCCGTACGGAAATTACCGGAGGTCCACACTCCAGTGGAGTGATCCAGGACAGCGCCCTCTGAGCGGGGGAAGAACTCATACCAGGAACCACGACCCGCGAGGTCGCGCTCCACCTGCAGCGGGAAACGTTCGGAAACAGTCACCAGTTCGCGGATCGGAACGCGTCCGACGGCGGCCAGCACCTCAGGGCTGAAACCGGCGCCAAGGCGCTCCTCGGCAGTCTTGGTGGTATCGGCCAGCACGACGGAAGCGGCACGCAAGGTGCGCTTCTCAACAGCGCTGCGTCCGGCGTCGTCGGCTGCTTCCGCGAGGAGGGCAGCGCCCTCGGCGAGCATCAGCTCAACGTCGATGCCTGCGCCCACCTTGACCTCAGCGTTGTGATGCCAAGTGCCGTAACGGTCGTGCCACGCCTCAATAACGAAAGACCAAGCCCCGGTGCCGGTGGGCGTGATCAGGCCCTCCCAGCGGTCCAGGCCTTTCCACTGCTCACCCTCGGCAGGGGTCAGGCGGACACGCTGACGTTCCTTGCCCCGGGGATCGAGCAGCACAGCGGACACGCCGAGCTGGTCATGGCCCTCACGGAAGACTGTGGCGCCGACGACGAGGTCCTCGCCCGGCAAGGCCTTCGCCGGGAAACGGCCACCTTCAACCACTGGCTGCACGGCAGTGATGGGGAACCGGCCGAAGCGCAGTCCCTGGGTGATGTCCGTAGTCGTCTTGGATTTCAGAGCGGTGATGGTTCGCGCGGTTTTCGTCACAACCACGACGTTAGCGACAAAAATCACAGAATGCTAAGCACACGACCTATCTACTCGACGCAAGATGACTTTTACCTAAAAGAAACCCAATCCAGTTCCGACTGCCATGTCCGTCCGTTAGTGTGGCGCTCGTGAAGGCTATTCGAAGGTTTACAGTCCGTACCGTCCTCCCCGAGCCCATCCGGCCCCTGGCCCGATTGGCGACCAATCTGCGCTGGTCCTGGCACCGGCCCACACGGGAACTTTTCGGGAGCCTCAACCCGGCTCTTTGGGAGGCGTCGCAGCACGACCCCATAGCCCTTCTGGGGTCCATCAGCCGCGAACAACTGCAGGACCTCGCCAACAACGGCGACGTGGTGGAGCGGGTTCAGGCAGCTGCCTCCGACCTGGACCGGTACCTCAGCGAACCGCGCTGGTACCAGGGCCTCGGCGAAGACGCTCCCGCCTGCATTGCGTACTTCTCCCCCGAATTCGGCATCACTGAGGTCCTTCCGCAGTACTCCGGCGGCCTCGGCATCCTGGCAGGCGACCATCTTAAAGCCGCCTCGGACCTCGGCGTGCCGCTGATCGGCGTCGGGCTCCTCTACCAGGCCGGCTACTTCAAGCAGTCCCTGTCCCGGGACGCCTGGCAGCAGGAAACCTACCCGGTGCTGGACCCCGACGGCCTGCCGCTCACGCTTCTTCGCCACCCCGGCAAGGACGGTATGCCCGGCAAGCCCGTCCACATTTCCCTTCCGTTGCCCAACGGCCGCGAACTCCACGCGCACGTCTGGCGTGCCGACGTCGGACGCGTTCCGCTGCTGCTGCTGGACTCCAACGTTCCCTCCAACGATGAAGCCGCCCGCGGCATCACCGACCGCCTGTACGGCGGCGGGGGCGACCACCGGCTTCAGCAGGAACTCCTCCTGGGCATGGGTGGCGTCAAGGCCCTCCGCGTCTATCAGGAACTCACCGGCACCCCCGCGCCGGAAGTCTTCCACACCAACGAAGGCCACGCAGGGTTCCTGGGCATCGAACGCATCCAGGAAGCCATGTCCGATCCCACCGTGCCCCTCAGCTGGGACGAGGCCCTCGCGGCCGGACGCGCGTCCACCGTCTTCACTACGCATACGCCCGTCCCTGCCGGCATCGACCGCTTCGAGACCGTCCAGATCAAGCACTTCTTCGAAGCCGGACTGGCACCTGCGGTGCCCACGGACCGCATCCTGGAACTCGGCCGTGAAAACTTCGACGGCGGAAACCCTTCCGTTTTCAACATGGCAGTCATGGGCCTGCGCCTGGCGCAGCGTGCCAACGGCGTGGCAAAGCTGCACGGCGTGGTGTCCCGCGAAATGTTCGCAGGCCTGTGGCCGGGATTCGACCACTCCGAGATCCCCATCACCTCCGTCACCAACGGCGTCCACGTCCCCACTTGGGTGGACCCCCGCATCTCCACCCTGGCCCGGAACCAGTTTGGCGCCGAGGCTGAAGCGTTGGGTCGGTGGGACCTTGCCTACAACGTCAGCGACGAAGACGTCTGGGCACTCCGCCGGGAGCTCCGCGCCCAACTCATCGAAGACGTCCGACGCCGGCTCCGGGCCTCCTGGAAGAAGCGCGGCGCCGCCGACGCCGAGCTCGGCTGGACCGACTCCGTGCTGGACCCGGACGTGCTCACCATCGGCTTTGCCCGTCGCGTGCCCACCTACAAGCGACTTACCCTCATGCTGCGCGACCCCGCACGCTTGAAGGCCCTGTTGCTCGATCCGAAACACCCCATCCAGCTGGTCATCGCCGGCAAGTCGCACCCCGCAGACGACGCCGGCAAGAAGATGATCCAGGACCTGGTGCGCTTCACCGACGATCCCGAAGTCCGGCACAGGATCGTCTTCCTGCCCAACTACGACATCGCCATGGCCCGGACCCTGTTCCCGGGCTGCGACGTGTGGCTCAACAACCCGCTCCGCCCGTTGGAAGCCTGTGGCACCTCCGGCATGAAGGCAGCCATCAACGGCTCACTCAACCTGTCCGTCCTGGACGGCTGGTGGGACGAAATGTACGACGGCGAAAACGGTTGGGCGATTCCCACCGCCAACAACGGCGCCTCAGCGGATGAACGTGACGACATCGAAGCGTCCGCACTGTACGAGCTCCTCGAAAACCAGGTAGCTCCGCGCTTCTACGGCACCACCGTTGCCCAAGGCGCTGGAGCTGCGGGACCGTCCGAGTCCAGCCGCGAGACCGTTCCCACCCACTGGGTGTCCATGATCAAGCACACCTTGGCAAACCTCGGCCCCGCCGTTTCCGCGGAACGTATGCTCCACGACTACGTCAACAACCTCTACTGCCCGGCCGCTGTTTCCGGGCGCAGGGCTGTGGCCGAATCCTTCAAGGAAGCAAAGGAACTCGCCGCATGGACCACCAAGGTCCGGAACGCGTGGCCCCAGGTAATGGTGGAGCACGTTGACTCCGTGGGGGTCTCCGAGGAACCCCAGGTAGGCGACAGCCTCCAGGTCAACGCCTACGTGGCCCTCAACAGCCTCACCCCGGACGACGTGTCCGTCGAGGTAGCTTTTGGGCGGGCCGAGGAGTCCGACGAACTCGAGGACATCGTGGTGGCTGAACTGGACTCCTTGGAAGACCTCGGCGGCGGACGCCACCTCTTCCACGGCTCCCTGGTCATCAACCGCTCAGGGTCCTTCGGCTACACCGTCCGGGTGTTCCCGAAGCACTCGGCGCTGGCTTCCAAAGCTGAGCTGGGGCTGATCGCGAACGCCTAAGCCTTTGAAAGTGTATGGCCCCGCTTTTCCGTTGTTGCTCAACGACGGAAAAGCGGGCGGCCGCTCGGGGAGGGTACTGTTTTGCATCCACGAAGCTGGTTCGGGGGGAAACTCAGGTGGGATTGCTACGCGCGAATTGCAATAGCGGGATCTTGGCGACTGGCGACCCACGCGGGGTATATGGCACTCACAATACCGGTGGTCGCACCCAGAAGGACTCCCACCAGCCATAGCTCCGGGGGCAATACGGGCGGCCAGGCCTGGATCCAGGAGACGCAAAGCGTGGTCACAGTTCCGATGATGCCGCCGAGCGAACCTGCTGTCATTCCAACGATGAAGCCCTCAAGGATGAAGGATCGGCAAATTAGCCATCGACTTGAGCCGATCGCTCGTCGAAGGGCTATCTCTGCCGATCGGTTCTGAACGGTCAGGTACATCGAGGAAGCCGCAGTGATGATCGCCAGGAGCATCAGGACCAGCGATAGCAAAGCGATGAGCGACCCGAGATCATTTGAGACATCCTGCCTGATTGACTGAATATCGGCTGTGACGTCTACTTTTGCCTTCCCCGGGTCGCTCGGCGAGTATGCAAGCGGTGCTACTCGGGCAATCGCAGCCGAGAAGCCCTTTTCGGTTCGAACTTGAACTTTTAGGTCTGATCTTGAGACGGCACGCATGATGCTGGCGTTTACGAATACGGAGTCAGCGTACTCAGGAAAGTTTGGGCCAGGTTCGAAGACACCAACAATCGGCACAAGTTGGTCATCGATCCATATGCTCACCCCTGCCGCCGGCCCGGATTTCTTGCTGTACGGTATGTCGAGCGCAATTGCCGCCTTTGTCGAGACTACTGCGAGTGGACCAGCTAGTGGGTCATCGAGGGCACTTCGGATGTTGTGGGGAATTAGCTCGATTCCGAAGTCATTGAAGTAGTTCTTCGAGGAGGAGTGAAGTGACAATGGCGTTTCGGGTTCCAGGTCGGAGGGCCTAACCCGTGTTATGTGTACGTCTGCCGGAACCGCTGAGTACACATAGGATGCGCCGACTACATGAGGAAGACGGGCAATGCGATCTACCCCGGAGCGAAGCCCATCGAAATCGTCTCGAAGCACGCCAGGTCCGTCTTCGATGGAGATGGACAGCCGATCCTGTGAGGCGATAGCCAGCCGATTGTTTATGGCATTCGACGTCGTCGAACTGATACCCAGGGCACCCGTCATCCCCCCGATGGCAATCGCAAATGCAAGGATGAGAAGCATTGTTCGCAGGGTACGGGCCGAGAGCGCGCTCACTGCATCGCCCCAGTCATCCATGAGGGAACACACGGTGCGAGAGACCCATGACTGCTGACTGGCTGCACCAAACGGCTCGAGGTCGACCGGAACCCTAGGTTGCGGCATTGGTTGGGACTTCGTTTCGACGTCACTCGTGATTCGACCGTCCCGGATCTCAATTCGGCGATCCGCTTGGTTCGCCACGTCCACATCATGGGTGATGACAATGACGGTGACACCTTCGGAGTTGAGTTTCCGAAGGTATTCAATGACCCGTCTGCTGTTGTTTGAATCAAGATTGCCTGTTGGCTCGTCGGCAAGAATGATCCGCGGGTGCGTCGCAATTGCCCGTGCTATTGCAAGTCGTTGCCGTTCGCCGCCTGATAGGAGCTTGGCTTGGACCTTGCGTTTATGCTCCAGACCTACGAACTCCAGCGCGTCCAAGGCAGCCGACGCCCGCTCGTCCATCGGCACGCCTTGGACCCGTAATCCGATAGCAGCATTGCTGATCACACTATCGTCACCGATGACGTTTGAGGACTGGAAAACGAACCCAATCAGGCGTAATCGCATCGTGTCGAGGCTTCGTTCTGAAGCGGCGTCGACGGCTTGCCCACGAATGGCGAGACGTCCGGAGCTTGCTCTGTCCAACAAGCCCAAGACGTTCAAAAGCGTCGATTTCCCTGAGCCTGAAGGGCCCACAATGGACACGAACTCACCGGACTCAATTGCCAGTGAGACGTCAGATAGAGCGGGGGAATCGGCACCTGGATATGTACGCGATACTCTCTCCAGGCTGATCGCCAATGCGTTATCGGAGCCTGTATATTCTGCTCTGCGCGTGAGAGGCCCCGATCGTGAAATCGTCACGATATTTGGACCTCGTCACCTTGGCTGAGATCACCAGAGACTGCGGCGAAACCTCCCCCCGACCGAAGAATCGTGATGGCGACGCGCGTTGCGGGGACCTTTGAGTTTCTTCCGTCGCCCGAGCTTCTGAGAACGTAGGTGCCTTCGGCATCCTGTCGGATACCAGATAACGGCACAGCGAGGGCTTCTGCCGCGCTACCTTGGCCAGCCACCGTGACACTCAAGTTAGGAGTCAATAAGACCAGATCCGCCTTACTCGTAGGCTCAACCGTCACGGGATGTCCCGCACGTTGGCCATTTCCCGCATCAGTGAATGGACCCAGCCCAGTTATCCGTCCTGTCATTTGCTTTTCCGCGACCCTGACAGTGACATCCTGGCCTGCCTTAAGAGACTCAGCCTGCTGGACCTCGGCGATAAACTCCACGAAGTTATCTTCGGCCTGGAACATGGCGAGAGGACTTTCGGGCGTAACTTTCTGCCCTATGTTCAGCGCGGAGACAACGGTCGCGCTGGCGACGGGAAGGGCTATCAGTTGCCTGTACGGGATCGAGAGCGCGGGGGTTTTAGCGTCGACTGGTGCCGTGGTTTTTGGTGTAGCTCCCGGTTCGACTTGTTGACTTTGCTCGGTAGGCATTCTCCCGCTGCTCAAGGCGAAACCCTCGCTGGCAAAGAAAGAGGATGCAGCATCCATGGTTGCGCTGTCCATGTGACCAGATTCGGAGGAAGAGTACCCCAACTGCAGAAGTGCCCGTTGCAGCGCCAAAACGTCATCTCCCGCATCTCCTCGGGAAAGATTGCGATACAAAGGGAGCGGACCAGGCAGGACGAAATAGGGCTTGCCTGAAACCACACCTGCAAGGTCGCCCCACTTCAACGTGTCCCCCGCCTGAAGCGTCTGGCGCACGACAATCGGTTCCTGACCCTCTAAGTCAATGTGGATAGGCACCGCCGGTCCGGCCTTAACAACTCCTGAGTAGGTAAGACGGTCGTCGACGACACGGTTTTCAACCATGGCATAGACAGGAATCTCAGCCATGGAGTCCTCTGGCCGGATGATCTCTGATTGATCAAAGACGATTCCAGCGAGCAACCCCACCCCCGCGGACATAACTGCGGTGACTGCCAACAGGACGATTAGCCACCGTCGCGAGAGTCGACTCAATCCGACAGCTTCCGCAGCTCTCTGCCGGGAATGTTCATCGATCACTGCGTCTCTTTCAGTAACTTCTCAGCGGCATCTACATAGTTCTGGCTCTTCTTCTTGAGCTCGGTAAGAACTGCCTCATTCTGCTTGATAAGCGGCAGCTGGTAGCTTGCCTGAATATCACCGAGCGTTTGGGTGAGTCGGACTTCCTGGTTGCATTCGGCCTCAATCGTGGCGATTCGGACGCCCTCGGCTGTGTCCGACTTCGACGGGTTTTGCTGATCTGTCCTCGCCTGCAGGTCAAAGGACTGCTGGCTCGACCACTTGGCGTTGGCGGCGTCCCGCCCGGGTGTCAGGCCAGCCGCTGAGATGCATTTGTCCCAGTCGCCCTTGGCATTCTTCCAAGCGTCAGTTTCTGATGCCATACCGAGACTTTTCACAGCGATCTCCGCTGCAGCACCACCATTCATCAGGTCATCAGGTGGAGTGACTTCATCGATCTTGCTCTTTTCACTGGCAAGACACTTGTACCTGGCATCCCCCCACGTACCTGCCTCGTCGTGCTTCTTGTTCGATTGAGCGTCTTCTCCAATAAGCCGAAAGCCGTGCTGTCTCACGCGATCAACGTTCCACACGCCGAAGTTCCGGTTCTCTGCCTTCGGATAAGCAGCATTCGGATCATCGATGAAGCCAAATTTCTTCATGCACGTGGTCATGATGACTTCCCTCGCCAGGAGAATCTGAGAGCGATCACGGGCCGAAATCCTATACGCGTCCACTGGGAATACGATCAGAGAGTTCTCGTAATCCAGATTCACTTTTCCCGATGAGTCCGGCGTGATTGAACTGTCCACACCCTCCGAACACGACGAAATAGCCAACGCTACGCCTATGGCAAGCGAGGCCACAAAATACCTTTTCCAGCATGCCCGTCGCTTAAGAGTTGTCCTCGACACCATCCCGCATCCAATCTCGTTTCTTACGCCTCGACTTAGTAGTAGCCGAGCCTCTTCACAGACAGGAACTTTGACCTGCCGATTCTTTGATCAGCAGGTCAAAGCGTGGTGCTATTCACATTTCGTTATGCGAACGGCCGTGTAGGTTTAGCCCCTGTGGAAGCTGCTGATGTTGTCATTCCACGTACCCAGGAAGGGTACATACCAACCCATGGCGCTATAGTCGTTAGCGCTGCCAAAGCCGGCACCGCCATAGTTTATGTCCTGCCACCAAGTGACGTAGTAGCCGAAGTTCTTTACCGAACTTGCCTTGTTATCAAACGACCCCATCCAGGTCGAGTTGTCGGCTCCGTATGTAGCACCGCCGTAGTTATTGTCTGCATAGAAAATACTGGCATTCGCCGACTGACTGGCGGCAAAGAGCACCGAGGTAGATAGTGTGCGATGACAGCAGCCATCCGTGCAAGCTTCTTCATATCGTGATCCTCATTTCAGCTGGTGCGGAATGAGGTCAGCAATTAATCCTGCGCGTTTCCCAATACGCATTGACGTAGACCCTAAAGGCCCCTCAAAATGTATCGCTCGACACATTTAACGTCAAACTATGGTAATAACCGGAGAAAGCACAGAAATGTTTAAATTCTTGCGTCACGATTGGGTGGCACGCACCACTTAAGCGTCTCGGCGGGCATCACGAACGCACGGGAGTCAATGCTGAGCCACATCCCAGCTCTCCGTCAGAGCACGCAAGCCGCTGTTTGTGCAGTGGCCAGCAACCTTGGCGCGACTAATTCTCGAAAACGGCGATGACTGCGAGGTCGCGGCCGGCGTAGCGCTCTGCGTCTTGGAGGACTTCGCAGACTACCCCGAAGGATCGGTCTGTGCGGTAGGCGGCCGGGACCTGCCAGATCATGGTGACGGGGCCGCCGTCGTCCTCTGAGAGGGCATCGGCGTAGTCGTGCAGGGAGTCGTTCAGGGCGTCCAGGTTCACGCCGTAGTACTCAGGGAAGTCCAGGACCTGGGCGAAGACTTCCAGGACCGCCTGCTTGGTGGTTGCCGGGGGGACCATCACGGTCCTGCGGCCGGCGTCGGAAATCTGTTCCTGCAGTTCTTCCAGGGTCCAGGTGTCTGCGGAATATATCTTCATGGGCTCCTACTTGCCTTCGACGATGAACTTGAACGACTTGTAATGGTCCGGGGTGTAGTACTTGGCTGAGTCCTTGCCCACGACGATTCTGCGGGCGCCCCGGTCCGATTCTCCTGGCGTGGTCACCGTGTATTCCTTGTAGAAGCCGCTGGTCTTCTTGGGCAGGAGGCCTTCAAAGTTACCGAAGCTGACACCGTCACGGTCGTACGGATAAGGGCCGCCCTTGGCGATCAGCGCCAGCGTTTGACGGGCTTCCTTGGGCAACTGGGAGGCATTGATGGCGGGCAGCGTTGAGGGGTTTGCCACCGCTGCGGCCGACGTCGACACGGAGCCAGGTTCCGGCGTCGTGCTTGGCGCTGTGGGTGTGGCCGTGAGCGAGCCACCGCCCACCATGGCGACCACCAACACGACGACGGCGATCACCAACCCCGCGAACGCCACCAGTTTGCTGCGGCTGCGGTTCATGCGAAGAGCTCCTGAAGGGTGAGTGCCTACGTGCGGTAGATGTTGATGGTGTTGGCTTGCAGGATATCCCGCTCGCCTGAGGCCACCAACGCGCCCTTCCGCCGTTCATGCAGCACCGACGTTGTGAAGCGGAGCTCAAACATGCGCTTGCCGATGCCCGTTTCACTCAGGATCTCCGGCAGCACCATCTTCACATCGTGGTTGCTTCCGTTCACTACGATCAAGCCACGGATTTCGCTGTCCTCGTGCCCCATCAGGAGCTGGACGGAGCGCACATTGGGATCGTTCCAACGTGCGGGAGTCATTCGCTGACCTTTGTCGTCGAACCATTGCAGGCTGGAATTGTTCGCGTTGCCGGGGAAACTCTCAGGCTGGTGGCGCAGGAACCAGCGGCGGAGCCGGACAAGCTCACGCGTAGTCCGGAACATGGCGTTGGCTTCCTGGGTGCGGCTCCAATCCAGCCATGCCGTGGGGTTGTCCTGGCAGTAGGCGTTGTTGTTGCCCTGCTGGGTCCGGCCGATTTCGTCGCCTGCCGTGATCATGGGGACGCCGAAGGACAACAGCAGGGTTGCCATCAGGTTGCGGACGGACAGGGCGCGGGCGGCCACAATAGCCTCGTTCTCGCTCCGGCCCTCAACACCGTGGTTGTAGCTGCGGTTATCGCCGTGGCCGTCGCGGTTCTGCTCACCGTTGGCCTCGTTGTGCTTCCGGTCGTAGCTCACCAGGTCCTTCAACGTGAAGCCGTCGTGGGCCGTGATGAAGTTGACCGATGCAAGCCGCGTGCGTCCGGAAGATGCGAAGAGGTTCGCGGAACCGGCCATGAGTTCAGCCAACGATGCCACGGAACCGCCCTGGCCGCCTGCTTCGATGGCGGCACGGTCGGACAGCCAGAAGCTGCGGACGCCGTCACGGAAATGGTCGTTCCAATCCGACCAACCGTGGGGGAAACGGCCTGTTTGCCAGCCGCCGTAACCGACGTCCCACGGCTCGGCAATGAGCTTGACCTCGGACAGTACCGGGTCCTCCGCGATGGCCTGCAGGAAGGGATGCTGGGGGTCGAAGGTGTTGCCCGCGTCCCGGCACAAGGTCACGGCAAGGTCAAAGCGGAAGCCGTCCACGTGGAAGTCGTTCACCCAATACCGCAGGGAATCCAGGGCCAGGTCCACCACCACGGGATCGCTGAAGTCCAAGGTGTTTCCACAGCCGGTGGTGTCCAGGTAGCGCCCATGGGCATCGTGCCGGTAGTAGCGCTTCTCTGCCAGTCCACGGAAGCTCAGGGCCGGTCCATCCGGACCAGCTTCGGCGGTGTGGTTGTACACCACGTCCAGGATGACCTCGATGCCCGCCGCATGCAGCAACTTGATCATGCCCTTGAGCTCGTCCTGTACCGCGTGGGGACCGGCCTTGCGCGCCGCCTCTGTGGCATAGTCCGAATGCGGTGCAAAGAAGGCGGCCGTGTTGTAGCCCCAGTAGTTGGTCATGCCCAGGTCCTGGAGGTGGGACTCATCCAGGTGGAAGTGGATGGGCAGGAGCTGGACGGCCGTGATGCCGAGCTCGGTAAGGTGCTGGATCATCACCGGATGTGCCATCCCGGCGTAGGTACCTCTTAGGTGTTCCGGTATCTCCGGGTGCAGCATCGTCTGTCCACGGACATGCGCTTCGTAGATGACGGAGGTTCGCAAAGGAATGCGGGGCGGACGGTCCTCGCCCCAGTCAAAACCTGTTTCCACGTGCACACTGGTGAGGAACTCGCCCCGCTGGTCCACAGCGCGTCCGTAGGGGTCAAGCAACAGGCGATGATCGCCGTCGTCGTCCAGGTCCACAGCCGGCAGGGACAAGGGGAAGCCGCGCTCGGACGGGGCCTCGCGGAAACCGTAACGGGTGCCCGGAGGCATCCCGCTGACCAGCCCGAAGTGCACTCCATCCTCAAGGTTGGGAAGGATGTGGGCGCGCCACGGCTCTCCGGGAGCCTGGAAGGCGATCTCCACCTGTTTCAGGTCGGGCGCGAAAACTGCCACGTTCACCTGGTGGTCCTGCGTCATTTCGGCATCGTCAAGGCCGGGCTGGGGCGTGCTCAGTCCGAGGGGCCGTGGCCGCGAGGCGTCGACGGCGGCTGCTGTGTCAAAAATAGGCATAACCATTGCTTGCAAGTTTAGTTCCACGCCAAGTATGTGCCGCGCCGGCCGCGCATGTGACGACGTTCCACGTCGCGATTTGATTACTTGCCTGCTGATGGCCGGATTACTTGGGCCGCTCACGTGCTGGAACGCTGTTCCGACGCCACCTGCGCGGCGGGGAGACGACGCGAATAAGTCGCATGGACCAGCTGTTGTCCCACCCCCTTGGCATACTGGGACGGAGACAACAGGAGGTTCTATCGTGCGCGTGGCACTCGCCCAAGTCATCACCGGCCGGGATCTGGCCGACAATCTGCGGCTCCTGGAGGAGTACGCCCGCCTGGCGAAAGGCGGCGGCGCCGAACTTGTGGTCTTTCCCGAGGCCATGATGCGCGCGTTCGGGAATTCTCTGCTGGATGTCGCTGAACCCCTGGATGGGCCGTGGGCCGGGCGGGTGCGCGCCCTCGCCGACGAACTGCAGATAGTGATCGTGGCCGGCATGTTCACCCCCGGCACTCCTTCGGATTCAGGAGCGCGTCGCGTGCGGAACACGCTGCTGGCCACCGGGCCTGGCGTCGAGGCTAGCTACGACAAGATCCATCTCTTTGACGCGTTCGGCTTCGCCGAGTCGGACACCGTTGAGGCAGGTACAGACCCCGTAACGTTCGACGCCGGCGGCCTCACCTTTGGTTTAGCCACCTGCTACGACATCCGGTTCCCTGCCTTGTTCACGGCCAACGCTGATCGTGGCGCGGTGGTGAACATCGTCTCGGCGTCCTGGGGAGCCGGGCCGGGCAAAGCCGAGCAGTGGCAACTTCTTGCCCGCGCCCGCGCCGTGGACACCACCACGTTCGTGCTCGCGTGCGGCCAAGGAGATCCCGCCACGCAGGGCGTTGAGCCCAAAGGTGCCGCGCCCACGGGGGTGGGGTACTCCGCCGTCGTATCCCCGTTCGGCCAGGTCCTGGAATCCCTCGACGGCGAACCCGGCCTGATCTTCTACGACCTGGATCCCGCCGTGGTGCAGGAAGCCCGCCAAAAACTCCCGGTGCTGGCCAACCGCCGCGACTTCTGACTCCCCCACCGATCCTCTCTCACATCCCTAGCCCTTCAAACCAACGCTCTCTCACATCCCTAGCCCTTCCGGCCGATCCTCTCTCACATCCCTAGGGCTCGGAGTGAAGGAAAGCACGCTGGGGTACTGGGACCAGCACCGACAGTAAGTGGCCCGAAGAGTTCAGAGCGTTCGACTCAAGCCCGAGGGACGTGAGAGAGCGTGCCGCTCAAGCCCGAGGGACGTGAGAGAGGGTTGTAGCCGCCTACGGCACTCCAGGCACACAAAAGGCGCCGCAGGGGCCATCCGGAAGCATGCGTCCAAGCGGGGAACGATCGAGCATGCGGAGGATGGCGCTTGCGGCGCCTCAGCGAGGACTACTTAGCTGCGCGCTGCCTCGACACTTCGTACAGCGAGATGCCTACGGCCATGGAAGCGTTGAGCGACTCCATGGCGGAGTCGATCGGGATGGAGACGATCTGGTCGCAGTTTTCGCGGACGAGCCGGCTGAGGCCCTTGCCTTCGGAGCCGACCACGATGCAGACGGGCTCGGTGGCAACGGTGAGGTCAGGCAGGGAGACATCGCCATCGCCGTCCAGGCCCAGGACGTAGATGCCCATGTTCTTGAACTGCTTGAGGGCATTGTTGAGGTTCGACGCGCGGGCCACAGGTACGCGGACAGCGGCACCGGCGCTGGTCTTCCACGCGGACGCGGTGACGCCTACGGAGCGACGCTCGGGAACGATCACGCCGTGGCCGCTGAACGCGGACACGGAGCGGATGATTGCACCGAGGTTACGGGGGTCGGTGATGCCGTCCAGGGCAACGAAGATGGGGGCGTTGGAGATGTGCCCCTTCTTCCACTTGGCCAGGGTTGTCTCTGCGAGGTCATAGGCGTCCTCGTACTCGTACGGCGGGATCTGCAGGACGAGGCCCTGGTGGACAGCATCCTCGGTCATGCGGTCCAGTTCAACCTTGCCGGTTTCGAGCAAGGGGATGCCACGCTCAGCTGCGAGTTTGAGGGATTCCTTGACGCGGTCGTCCATCTCGATGCGGATGGCGACGTGCAGTGCCTTGGCCGGGATGCCGGCGCGGAGGGCTTCGACCACCGAGTTACGGCCGGTGACCAGCTCTTCGGTTGCACGTCCCTTGGGGCCGGAGCGTGCACCCGCGCCACCGGGACGGGTGCCGGATCCGCGCTTGGCAGCTGAGCGTTCAGCCAGCTGCTTGTTCTTGTATGCCTTGTGGTAGGTGCGTTCCTCCGCCTTGGGCGTGGGACCCTTGCCCTCCAGGGCCTTGCGGCCGTGGCCACCGGTTCCGGTGGTGGGGCCCTTCTTCTGCTTGACCGACCGGCGACCATTGTTGGCCATGAGATTCCATCCTTGATTTTGTGAGTAAGTCTGGAATCAAGTCTACTGACCCGATGCAATTCGGCCGCCGCGCGGGTTTCTCAGTCGCGTTTAAGGCTCCAGGTGGCCCCGTCCGCACCATCTTCGACGACGACGCCGGCGGCGGCCAGGGTGTCGCGGATCGCGTCGGATGCGGCCCAGTCCTTGCTGGCCCTGGCGGTGGCCCGGGCTGCGAGTTGAGCGTCGATCAGCACTTCCAATGCGGCGTGCTCGCGCCCCTGCACGGCTTCCGGACGCTTGACCGCATCCAAGCCAAGAACTTCGGTCATGGAGAGCACGCTGTAGAGGGCAGTCTTGGCGGCATCGAGGTCGCCGGACGCCAACGCGGTGTTGCCCGCGCGGACGGTCTCGTGGAGCACACCCAGCGCCTGCGGAACATTCAGGTCGTCGTCCATGGCAGCAATAAAGGCCGCCGGCATGTTGGCCTGCGGTGCCACCTCAGCGGCGGAGCCGCCGCTGAGCCTGGCCGACGCTTTGGCAATGAAACCGTCAATACGCTCGACGGCGGCAGCTGCCTCCTGCAGCGAGGTGGGCCGGTAATCCAGGATGGAGCGATAGTGCGCCTGGCCCAGGTAGTAACGGACCACGCGGGGCGATGCGAGCTCCAGCATTTCGGCCGGGCTCACCGTGTTGCCGATGGACTTGGACATCTTTTCGCCCTCGAAGGTGACCATGCCGTTGTGCATCCAGAAGTTGGCGAATTCATCGCCGGCAGCCTGGGACTGGGCCATCTCGTTCTCGTGGTGCGGGAAACGGAGATCCAGTCCCCCACCGTGGATGTCGAACCGCGGGCCAAGGTATTTGGTGACCATGGCAGAGCATTCGAGGTGCCAGCCGGGACGTCCGGCACCCCACGGGGAGTCCCATTTGGCGGTAACGGGCTCGCCGTCCTTGAAACCCTTCCACAGGGCGAAGTCCCGCGGGTCACGCTTGCCGCGAGGGTCGGCGTCGGGGGCTCCCTGCATGTCATCGATATTCTGCCGCGTCAGCGAGCCGTACTTGCTCCAGGAGCGGACATCGAAGTAGACATCGCCGGAATCGTCCAAGGCAGGGTAGGCATGGCCGCGGTCGATGAGGCGCTGGATGAGCGCGTGCATTTCCGGGATGTGGCCGGTGGCGCGGGGCTCGTAGGTTGGCCGCTGGACTCCCAGGGAGTCGTAGGCGTCCTCGAACTCCTGCTCGTAGCGGTAGGCCAACGCCCACCATTCTTCAGCTTGGCGCGCGCTGGGTTCGGCGTCCCAGTCCGGCCCAAAGGACTGGGCGGACTTGGCAAGGATTTTGTCGTCGATGTCGGTGACGTTCCGCACCACTGTGACGCGGAGGCCACGGAATTCGAGCCAGCGGGTCAGCTGGTCGAAGGCAATGGCCGACCTGACGTGGCCCACGTGCGGCATTCCCTGGACAGTGGCCCCGCAGTAGTAGACGCTGGCCTTGCCGTCTTCGAGGGGAACGAAGTCGCGGACTTCGGCGGAGGCGGTGTCATAGAAGCGCAGGGTCACCGCTCCAGATTAGCCGATGACACGGCATGACCTGCCTACTTGCAGTATTCGCCGATCTTGTTGAACTGGACGGTGAGCTTCTCCTGTTGGTCCTTGGTGGCCGCGCCGAGCGATGAAGCGGCGGCTTCGTCCATGATCGCCGCCATGTCCTTGATCGGGTTGCCGATCTCCGGAGCCAGTTTGTCCGCGATCCCGTGATAGTGCGCAGCGATCTGCTTGGACTGCTGCTGCTGGTTGCCCTCGGGCTTGAAGGTGTCGTTGTTCAGGAACTCGCAGCTGGCCGCCACGTCCATCTTCGGTGTCCCGGCACAACCGCCCAGCAGGAGGACCGCGGCAAGGCCTGCGGACAGCGCCACTGCGGAACGCACGACGTCGGCAGGCAGCTTACGCATGCGGCGCACCTTTCGCGGGACCCGGCTCCGCCGGCGCCACCTCGTGGGCGCTGACCGGGTAAACGAGGGCCGTGGCGACAGCGGAGATTCCCTCGCCGCGGCCGGTGAAGCCCAGGCCATCGCTGGTGGTGGCCGTAACGCTGACGGGAGCACCCGCGGCCTCGCTCAAAACCTGCTGGGATTCTTCCCGTCGGGGGCCGAACTTGGGTCGGTTGGCAACGAACTGCACGGCGACGTTCCCGATCTCGAACCCTGCTGCACGGACGATGCGGGCTGCCTCGCTGAGCAGCGTCACCCCGGAGGCTCCTGCATATTCGGGTCGGTCCGTACCGAAGTGCGTGCCGAGGTCCCCGATCCCGCAGGCGGAGAAGAGCGCATCGGCTGCCGCGTGGGCCACACAATCGCCGTCCGAATGCCCCGAGAGTCCTTGCTCGCCTTCCCAGAAGAGCCCGCCCAACCAGAGCGGTTGGGGATCATCATCGGGGGCGAACGCGTGTACGTCCACACCAATGCCGGTACGGGGCAGGATCATGTCCCGGCTCGACGTCATCAGCCCTCCACCCATCGAATCCCCAGCGGACCTTCCAGGAGGCCTTCAGCGATGATGAGGTCCAGCGGAGTGGTGATCTTAAGGGACTGGCTGGCCCCGCGGACGGAGTGGACCGGAACACCCAGCAGCTCCACCAGCATGGCGTCGTCCGTCACGGTGGCGGCTTGTTTGTCGTCAAAGAGTCCAGCAGCCTCGTGGGCGCGGCGCAGGGTGGCCAGTTCGAAGCCTTGCGGCGTCTGCACGGCCCTGAGGTGTTCGCGCGGCGCCGTTCCCGTGACTACCTCCGGCGCAATGGACGAGTCCGTGCCCGTGGTCTCGGCGACGGTCTTAATGGTGTCCACCACCGGCATGGCCGGAATGACAGCTTTCGCACCGGAGGCCAGGGCATCGGCTACGCGCTCGAAGACGCGCTCCGGGGCCAAGGCGCGGGCTGCATCGTGCACAAGGACGAATTCCGTGCCGTCTTCCAAAGCAGCCAAAGCGGCCCGGACGGAATCAGCACGGGATGATCCGCCGTCGACCACTGAGATTTCCGGGCCACCATCCACCAGGTCAATGGTGAAGTCGGCGATCAACTCGCGGAGTTCGGTGTCGCCCTTGGGCACTGCAATGCAGATCTGGCGCGCAACGTCCGCCGCGACCACCCCACGGAGGGCATGCATCAGGATGGCTTCGCCGCCCAGCGGAACCCGGGCTTTGGGCATGCCGTAGCCGAGGCGCTCACCGGAACCGGCGGCAACCACGATCACGGCCGTAACGGCGCGCTTGGAAGGATTACTCATGGTCACCAGAGTACTTTGTGGCAAAAAGAAACCCGGCGGCGCTTTCGCACCACCGGGGCTCAATTCTTAGGAAGCCAAGACCTCGTCAAGAACGCTTGCAGCCTTCTCTTCGTCTGTCTTCTCAGCCAGGGCCAGTTCTGAAATCAGAATCTGCCGCGCCTTGGCCAGCATCCGCTTCTCGCCTGCGGAAAGGCCGCGATCGTGATCACGACGCCAAAGATCGCGAACGACCTCCGCCACCTTGATGACATCGCCTGAAGCAAGCTTCTCCAGGTTCGCCTTGTAACGACGTGACCAGTTGGTAGGCTCTTCAGTGAACTCGGCGCGGAGAACGTCAAAAACGTGCTCCAAGCCTTCTTTGCCCACTACGTCCCGGACCCCAACAAGGTCAACGTTCTCTGCTGGAACTTCAATGGTCAGATCACCCTGAGCCACCTTGAGCTTGAGATACATCTTCTCTTCGCCCTTGATGGTGCGCATCTTGATTTCCTCAATTTTTGCTGCACCGTGGTGAGGGTAAACTACTGTCTCGCCGACCTCAAAAACCATGTGGACTTTCCCCTTTCCCGCAGATTAGTCTATCACGATTAAGGCATACGACTGGCACCCAGCAGGCCGTTCTACCGCGCCAATACAGGGAAAAAGGCCTTAAACGACTTCCTCCAAGGTCTTGACGTAATCCGGGAAAGATGCTTCGAGCAAGCAACGTGCGACCAAGATCTCCTCCGATGCCCGCGCCATAATGGCCTCCCGAATCCTTATTTTGGCGGGTTTGCCGATAGGCTATGGCTGAAAAGTGTTCCAATGACTCTTGAGGAGTAGGTGTCGTGCGCAATACTGCGATGAACCCTGTCCAGCGCGGCAAGCTGGCAATTGCGGCGGCTGCAATCGGCGTCGGTCTTCTGTCCGTCACCGGCTGCGGATTCGTCAACGCCCAGCAGACTACCCACCAGTACTCGGCATCGGACGGGATCAAAGCTGATCTCGGTCAGTTGCAGTTGCGCAACATCCTGATTGTTGCCTCCGGTGAGAACGAGCCCGGCCGTGTGATCGGCGCCGTCTTCAACCAGTCCAGCACTGATGCGACGCTCACGATCAGCGGCGCGAACGGCGCCCAGACGGAGATCCCGGTCAAGGCCAACTCGGAAACGTTGTTGAACGACACCACGGACGCCGCCATCCTGAGCACCGCAGGCGTGATCCCGGGTGGACTGACTCCGGTCACCATCCGCAGCGGGTCGGATTCCGCCACGATCAACGTTCCGGTGGTCGACGGCACGCTGGCTGAGTACACCAAGTACCTGCCCACCACGCCGACTCCCACGGCAACGCCGACGTCGACGTCGACGTCCACCGAATCCGCAGCAGCCGGCCACTAGCAGGCAGCGCGCTGCAAGACATACAACACAAGGAAGGGTCCCGCCGAGGCGGGACCCTTCCTTTTGTCATTACCGCAGCTATTGCAGCGAAATCTTTACGGCTCGAACTTGTAGCCGAGTCCACGCACCGTCACCAGGTAGCGGGGCGCAGAGGGATCGGGCTCGATCTTGCTGCGGAGGCGTTTCACGTGAACGTCCAGCGTCTTGGTGTCGCCAACATAATCCGAACCCCACACACGATCAATCAACTGGCCGCGCGTCAGCACCCTGCCCGAGTTGCGGAGCAGCATCTCCAACAGTTCGAACTCCTTCAACGGCAGTGATACTTGTTCGCCGTTGACGCTGACCACGTGCCGTTCAATGTCCATGCGGACAGGACCGGCCTGCACGGTGGATGTGATGAGCTCCTCCGGCTCGCCCTGACGGCGCAGGACGGCACGGACTCGAGCCACCAGCTCACGGGAGGAGTAGGGCTTGGTGACGTAGTCGTCGGCGCCGAGTTCCAGGCCAACCACCTTGTCGATCTCCGAGTCCTTGGCCGTGAGCATGATGACGGGCACGCTGGAACGCTGGCGCAACTGTCGGCACACCTCCGTTCCCGGAGTTCCTGGCAGTTGCAGGTCCAGGAGGACCAGGTCCGCACCGTTCCGGTCGAACTCCACCAAGGCATCGCTGCCGTTGTCCACTACCTCGACGTCAAAGCCCTCTTTGCCCAGGAGATAGGACAGAGGGTCGCTGAAGGACTCTTCGTCCTCCACAATCAAAATCCGGCTCAAGCGCTGGCTCCTTGCTCTTGGGCGCCGCTGGCGCCCCCTTGTTGACCCGCGATATGGGGCTGTTGACCCGCGACAGGGGTTTGTTGAATCGCAGTGTTGGCTTGGTTAACCGCCCGGTGGGGTTCGACGGCGGCAGCAGGCGCCTTAGGTTCCCCGGACGCGTCCGCTGTGGCAGCGGGAGCCGGGAGGGCGCCGTCGTCCTCCTGGCCTTCCATCTCCGGCAGGCGGATAGTGAACGTGGACCCCTGGCCGGGCTGGGACCAGACGGTCACCTCGCCACCGTGGTTGGAGACCACATGCTTGACGATGCTCAGGCCAAGACCGGTGCCGCCTGTATGCCGCGAACGTGCGGCGTCAACGCGGTAGAAGCGTTCAAAAACGCGTTCCTGGTCCTCGGGTGTCAAACCCTCGCCCTGGTCCGTCACGGAGATGGCGACGACGCCTTCCCGGGTTCGGATGCCCACTCCCACCCGGGTGTTTTCGGGTGAGTAGCGGATGGCGTTGTCTATCAGGTTGCGCAGCGCAGTCACCAGCAGGTCGCGGTCGCCGAAGACCAGTGAGTCTGAATGGCCGCCCACGACAATCTGGATGTTCTTGCTCTCCGCCGGCAGCTGCGAGCGGTCCACTGCCTCGGTAATCACTGTGTTGATGTCCACCGCATGCCCTTGCTGGGCGACGTTGGCACCCTGCAGGCGGGAAAGTTCAATGATGTCCTGTACCAGGGCTGCGAGCCGGCCGGATTCCTTGTGCATGCGCTTGGCGAAGCGGCGTACGGCTTCCTCGTCATCCGGCGAGGCTTCCAGAGCTTCAGCCAGGAGGGAGATGGCGCCGACGGGAGTCTTGAGCTCGTGGGACACGTTGGCCACGAAGTCGTTGCGGATCTCTTCGGTGCGGGTGATTTCCGTGCGGTCGTCCGCGAGGAGCACGATGTATTCCTGGCCCAGCATGGCCGCCCGCACCTGCACCACGATGGTTCCCTTGCCCAAAGGACCACGGGGAAGCTCGTACTGCTCCTCCAGGATCACGCCGTCGCGGCGGACTTTGGCAGTCATGTCCAGGAGCTGCTTGTGCACCACGGTGTGACCGCGGACCAGGCCGTAGGCATACGCAGCGGGACTCGCACGCACCACGCCGTCGATCACGTCCACCACAACAAACGCACGCCCGACGACGGCTAGCACTTCCGCAGCTCCGTCAGGAAGGCGGGGCTCAGCAACGTCCAGGTCCACAATGCTCCGCTGCCGCTCACTGATCCTGAACGCGAGCATGCCAAAGACGCCCAACGACAGGCCAACGAGGCCGGCGACGACACCTATGAGCAATGGATCCACGGCTCCAGCTTATGCTGTGGAAAGACGGACAAGCATTGATCCGGCGCCAAACGCGGACGGTTCAACTAACGTTCATCTAAAGGTGCCGAACAGTTCACTGGCTCCTGACACAGTTACTGGTTGGACTGCCAATGGTTTTGAAGTCCGGCCCGCATCCAGGGAACCGGATTTCCAAAGAAAGGACGCCTTAGTGCGCAAGGTTTTTCAGGAGGAGCTCACCCAGGTAGGTGACGACCTCATCGAGATCTCCAAGCTGGTTCACGAAGCAATCACGAAGGCCACAACGTCCTTCGAAGGCGCCGACGTGGACCTTGCCCAGGACGTCATCGCGGCGGATGCACGGATCGATTTCCTGCAGAACAGCCTCGACGAGCGTGCCATCGACATCCTTGCCTTGCAGGGCCCTGTGGCCAGCGACCTCCGCATGATCGTGGGTTCGCTGCGCATGAGTGCGTCGCTGGAACGCATGGGTGACCTGGCCCGACACGTAGCCCAGCTGGCGCGTCTCCGCTACCCGGCCACCGTGATCCCTGCTCCGCTGACCCAGACCTTCAAGGCCATGGCGCAGCACGACATCGAGATCACCTCCAAGGTCATCGAGCTCCTTGAAACCCGCGACCTTGAGGTCGCCCGCGACATCCTCAAGATCAACATCGCCGTGGACGACCTCCACCTCAGCGTCTTCAAGGCCATCGCCGCCCCTGAGTGGAGCGAGAGCCCGTCCACCACCGTGGACGTTGCCTTGGCCAGCCGCTACTTCGAGCGCTTCGCTGATCACGGTGTGTCCGTAGCCCGCAAGGTCACCTACCTGGTGACGGGTGAATGGCAGCCTGAAGGCTTCTAGCCCTTCCTATACCGCAGAAACAACGACGGCGGCCGGTCACCTCAGGTGACCGGCCGCCGTCGTGTGGTGCTCAGGCGCTACTTTTTGCCCTGGTTGGCTACCGCGAGGATGGCCTGGGCTGCGGCGTCGGGATCCAGGTAGGTTCCGCCGGGGTTGATGGGCTGGAAGTCCTCATCCAGTTCATAGACCAGCGGGATGCCCGTGGGGATGTTCAGCCCGGCGATGGCGTCGTCGCTGATGCCATCCAGGTGCTTCACGAGGGCACGCAGGGAGTTGCCGTGCGCGGTGACCAGGACGGTCTTGCCGGCTTTGAGGTCTTCCTTGATGTCCGATTCCCAGTAAGGGAGCAGGCGTACCAGGACGTCCTTGAGGCACTCGGTGCGCGGCAGTGCGTCACCAAGATCCTTGTAGCGGACGTCGTGTGCCTGGGAGAATTCGCTGTCGTCGGACAGGGGCGGCGGCGGAGTGTCGTAGCTGCGGCGCCATTCCATGAACTGCTCTTCACCGAACTCGGCCAGGGTCTGGGCCTTGTCCTTGCCCTGCAGCGCGCCGTAGTGGCGTTCGTTCAGGCGCCAGTCGCGCTTGACCGGGATCCAGCCTCGGTTGGCTTTGTCCAGTGCCATGTTGGCGGTGTTGATGGCACGCTTCAAGAGCGAGGTGTAGAGGACGTCCGGCAGGATGTTGTTCTCCACGAGGAGCTCTCCACCGCGGACTGCTTCTTCGCGGCCTTGATCGTTCAGGTCTACGTCCACCCAGCCGGTGAACAGGTTCTTGGCGTTCCAGTCGCTGTGGCCATGGCGCAGCAGAATCAGCTTGTAAGTCATGGTTTTCATCCTAGCCGAGCGGCTCCATTGCCTGCCCGGCATTACGTCCGCGCGAGATAAAGTGGGGGCCGTGGTGCAAAAAGCGGAACGGGTGGGTTCTCCCCGCAGTCGGGGCGGCAACCTGTCAGGCAAACCGATCGGCAACATCACCCGCGGCACCACGAATCCCAACCGCATGCGCCGCCTGGACCGTTGGCTTGCCGGGCCTCAGGCGTGGCGGCTTCGCGCCGCCGTCGAGCCCCTGGTGGTGGACCTGGGGTATGGCGCTTCGCCGACCACCGCCGTCGAGCTTTTTGAACGCCTGCAGTCCGTACGGCCTGATGTCCGCGTCTGCGGGATCGAGATTGAACCGGAACGCGTCAGGACCGCCAAAGCATTGGAGCGGCCCGGGCTGAGCTTCCACGTTGGGGGCTTCGAGGTTCCCGTACCCGGAAATCCGGTGCTGGTCCGCGCCTTCAATGTGCTGCGCCAATACGAGGAGGCCGACGTTGCCCGAATTTGGCGGCTGGTGCAGTCGCGGCTGGCGCCGGGAGGCCTGTTCATTGACGGCACGTGTGATGAGATCGGCCGCCGGGTGACATGGGTGGCCCTGGATTCCGAGCGCCCGTTGAGCCTCAGTTTTTCAGTACGGTTCGGCAGTTTCGAACTGCCGTCCGAAATCGCTGAGCGGCTGCCAAAAGCCCTTATTCACAGGAACGTTCCCGGCGAACCGGTTCACGCGTTCCTGCAGGCGATGGACAAGGCGTGGCTGGAGGCGGCACCTCTGGCGTCGTTCGGAAACCGGCAGCGGTGGACAGGCATGTGCCGTTCACTGCGCGACGCCGGATGGCCGCTTCACGACGGGCCGGCGCGGTGGCGCCTCGGTGAAGTGACCGTGGCGTGGGACGCTGTGGCGCCCCAGTAGCGCTTTCCGGAAGTGCTTACCAGGGACCGTAAGGGCCAACGTTGCGGTTGCCGCCGCTGCCGGCCTCGCGCAGGGCGGGGCGGACATCGGCAAGGTACACGCAGGCCGCGGTGACTGCAGCGATGCCGAAGAGGCCCAAGCCGCTTCCGCCGGTGAAGACCGTCAGTGCCCCGATGGCGAAAGCAATGCCGGTTAGCGCAGTCCAGAACGTCTTGGTCCGCTTGGAAGCGGCCACGAAGAGCGTCGGGCGGTGGCGCAGGCAGTCAGCGAAGGCCCACACTTCCAAGGCAAGGGCTACCAGGCCAAGGATGAAGTACACCGCATTGGTGACAATCGCGATCAAGAATTTTCCGTCCACGCCCTTTAGCCTAGCCGTCCAGCGACTTCAGCGCTTGCTCAAGGTCGGACCAGAGGTCCTCCGCGTTCTCGATTCCAACACTCAACCGGACCAGGTTCTCCGGAACGCTCAGCGGCTCAGCGGTGTGCCGGCGCCGGCGCTCAATCAGTGACTCGACGCCACCCAGCGACGTTGCGGGCAGCCAGAGCTGCAGCGCCCGGACCAGTTCGTCCGCAGCGTCAGCACCGCTGCGCTGTTCGTCTCCGGCAATCTGGATGCACAGGATGGAGCCGAAGCCCTTCATCTGCACCTTGGCGCGCTCGTGTCCGGGATCTGTGGGAAGGCCCGGATAGCGGATCGCTTCAACCCGCGGGTGGGTGCTGAGGCGTTCGGCGAGGGTTGCAGCCGTTGCCTGCGAGCGTTCAATCCGCAGGGCGAGGGTGCGGAGGCCGCGCAGAGCCAGCCAGGCTTCGAACGGTCCGGCGATGCCACCATGGATGATGCGGTGGTGCAGAAGCGTGGCGCGCAGCTCCGGATTGGATGTCACCAGGGCGCCAAGGACCACATCCGAATGTCCGGCCAGGTACTTGGTCACCGAGTGAAGCACGACGTCGGATCCCAGGCTGAGCGGTTGCTGCACCAACGGCGTCGAGAAAGTGTTGTCCGTGACCACGATTGCGCCCACTGCGTGCGCGGCATCGGCCAGTGCACGGATATCGGCGATGCCTAGCATGGGGTTGGTGGGGCTCTCCAGCCAGAGGAGATCGGCTTTCTTGCCGTTCTCCGGGCTGATGAGGGCCTTCACGGCATCCGTGTCCGTGATGTCCACAGTGCGCAGCTCCAGGAAACCCTTCTCTGCCAGCTCCGCGGCCATCACCAAGGACCCCGCGTAGCTGTGGGACGGCATGACAACCACGCCGCCTGCAGGTACCAGCGATAGTGCGGAACTGACGGCCGCGAGGCCGGAGGCGTACAGCAGGCCCGGGAGGGTGGCACCTTCCAACTTGGCGAGTGCATCCTCGAACGGGTCCCACGTGGGGTTGGCATACCGTCCGTAGCCGCGGTCCCCGTCGCTTAATGAACCTGTGCCGAAATAGGTGGAGGACAGGACGATAGGCGGATTCACCGGCTCATCGTGGGCCCGTTCGGGGCGGCCTGCAGCAACGACAACGGTTTCCGGAGACAAATCGGCGGCATGCTGATCGGAAAGGCTCATGGTTTCAGCGTAGCCGCGGGCAAGGCTGCGGATGAAAGGCGTTACGCGTCTTGATGTCAGTGAAGCTCGGTAGGCTAGACGCGTGAGTATTCAGAGCCCAGGTCTTTTTATCGCCTTCGAAGGCGGGGATGGAGCGGGCAAGTCCACGCAGGCCGCCCGGCTCTCTGACGCCCTTCAGTCGCGGGGATTTTCCGTGCTGCACACACGGGAACCCGGCGGCACCCCCATTGGCGAGAAATTGCGTTCCCTGGTCCTGGACCATGGGCACGGAACCATCGATGCCCGTACGGAAGCGCTCATGTTTGCTGCGGCCCGCGCCGCCCATGCGAGCCAGGTGATCCGCCCTGCATTGGCTGAGGGAACGGTAGTCATCACTGACCGCTACATCGACTCGTCAGTGGCCTATCAGGGTGCTGGACGCGGTTTGGGTGCCGAGGGAGTCTTGACGCTCAACCAGTGGGCCACTGATGGCTTGCGCCCGGACCTGACCGTACTGCTCGACGTCGACCCCTCCGATGGCCGCCGGCGGCGGACTGCCGGGGACGCCGCGGAGGACAGGCTGGAGTCCGAGCCTGATGCCTTCCACGCCGCCATCCGCCATGCTTTCCTGGAACTCGCCGAGGCCACACCGTCGGGCTACTTGGTCCTGCCGGCCAATTCCGACATTGACACCCTCGCCGCCCAGATCCTTGAACGGGTGGAATCTTTGCTGGGTGACCGCGTTCCGGGCGACCGTCCGTGAGTGTTTGGGACGACCTCCAAGGGCAGGCACCCGTCGTAGCGCAATTGAAGCAGGCGGCGCAGGGTGAAACCGGCCTCACCCATGCGTGGCTGTTCACCGGTCCGCCGGGATCCGGACGTTCCAATGCAGCCAAGGCCTTCGCGGCAGCGCTGAATTGCGAGCAGGACGACGTCGCCCTTCGCGGTTGCGGTGAATGCGCGGCCTGTCACACGATTCTCGGCGAGACACACTCTGATGTGACATTTGTGCGGACCGAGAAAGTCACCATCACCATTGACGAGGCCCGTGCACTGGTATCCAAAGCGGGTGACAGGCCGGCGACTGGCCGGTGGCGGATCATCGTGGTGGAGGACGCAGACCGCATGGCCGAGCGGACCACCAACGTGCTGTTGAAGGCCATCGAGGAACCCACGCCCCGCACCATATGGATGTTGTGTGCCCCCTCCCCCGCCGACGTCCTGGTCACCATCCGTTCCCGGTGCCGTCCGGTAAGCCTTCGACTTCCGCCGGCATCCGACGTCGCCGATCTCCTGGTAAGGCGCGACGGCGTCGAACGGCAACTCGCTGACCGCGCCGCACGCGCTGCGCAAAGCCATATCGGTATTGCCCGGCGGCTGGCACGCGACGCCGATGCCAGGCAACGCCGCTTGGATACGGTAAGGATTCCCCTTGGCCTTCGCGGCGTCACTGCTGCGGTGATGATGGCCGAGAAGCTGGTGAAAATCGCCACCGAAGAGGCCAACAGCTCCAATGACGAGCGTGATGCGGCGGAGAAAATCGCCCTGTTGGCAAGCCTCGGCGCCCCAGAGTCCGGCACGTTGCCGCCCTCCATGCGCAGCCAGGTCAGACAACTTGAGGACGACCAGAAAAGGCGGGCCAAGCGGTCCATCACCGACTCCCTGGACCGTACCCTGACAGATCTGCTGTCCTTCTACAGGGACGTGTTGATCATCCAGTTGGGGAACGCTGTGGAACTGGTCAACGTTGAGCTCAAGAGCGAACTGGAAGACTACGCCGGCAGTTCAACCCCGGAAACCACCCTGGCCCGGATGGACGCCATCAACAAAGCCCGTGTCCGAATCACCACCACCAACGTGGCTCCCCTGTTGGCGGTCGAGTCCATGGCCACGAGCCTCATCCAGCAATAGGAGAACCCATGACGTCCGCACCCCACCGGCCCGCCGGTGCCCCTTCAAGGGACCGGTCCGCCCAGCGTGGGGCCCGTCGCGGCTTCGTGGCTGTTGGTGTTGCCGTAGCTGCCGCACTGGTGCTGAGCGCCTGCACTGTGCCGTTCCTGCCGGCACCCACGGCCAAGCCGTCCACCAGCACCGTGGATCCCTCAATAGCGGCCTCGGCCCCCAAGGGCCTGGAGAAGTTCTACTCGCAGCCGGTGGAGTGGAGTTCCTGCGAAAATGGCTTCCAGTGCGGCGAAGTCCAGGTGCCCAAGGACTACGCAAACCCAGGGGCCGGCGACATCACGCTCTCCGTCATCAAGTTGCCCAGCACCGGCAACAAGCAGGGATCAATCCTGGTCAACCCCGGTGGCCCCGGCGGCTCCGGGGTGGATTACATCAAGGATGCAGGCAACACCAACTTCACCGAAAAACTGAAGAACAACTTCGATCTGGTGGGCTTTGATCCCCGCGGCGTGAAACGCTCAGCTCCCGTCAAGTGCATGACCGACGCCGAACGTGATGCTGCCCGCGAAAAGGTGTTCCGGAAGAACACCGACGAAGGACTGGAAGCCGCACTGGCCTTCAACAAAGCCTTCGCTGAACAGTGCTTGGAGCAGACCGGGGATGTCCTGGGACAGATTGATACCGTCAGCGCGGCCAAGGACCTGGATGTCCTTCGCGCCGTGGTCAACGACGCCAAGCTCAACTACTTGGGCTTCTCCTACGGCACCTTCCTTGGATCCACTTATGCTGCACTTTTCCCGGACAACGTGGGCCGCCTGGTCCTGGACGGCGCCGTGGATCCGTCCATCAGCAACGAGGAACTGACCGCCGGACAAGCACGGGCCTTCGAACGGGCGATCCGCACCTACGTAGCCAGCTGCCAGGGCCAGAACCAGTGTCCCCTCAGCGGATCCGTAGATAACGGCGTCCAGGAGATCAGGGACCTCATCAACGCCGTGGACCAGAATCCCCAGACCGCCAAGGACGGCCGTTTGGTGACCAGCAATGACTTCGTCAACGGACTGATCCTGCCGCTGTACAACGACCAAAGCTGGCCCGCCCTGACCCAGGCTCTGGAGAGCGCCTTCTCCGGGGACGTGTCCCAGATGATGCGGCTTGCCGATCTTGGGGCCGACCGTGAGGCCAACGGCACCTACAGCTCCAACTCCGCCTTCGCGTTCCAGGCCATCAACTGCCTGGACTACCCCATGGTCACTGACACCGTGGGTATGCGGGCCGAGGAAGCCCGCCTGATCCAGGATTCCCCCACCTTCGGTTCCTTCTTTGCCTACGGCGGAGTCAACTGCAAGGACTGGCCGTACAAGAACACCCGCACGCCTGCACCTGTTGAATACAACGGGTCCGCTCCCATCGTGGTGGTGGGCACCACCGGCGACCCCGCCACTCCCCTGGAGTGGTCCCAGTCGCTGCGCAAGCAGTTGGAAAACGCCTCACTGGTCACTTGGGAAGGTGAGGGGCACACCGCCTACGGCCGCTCGAACTCCTGCGTCAGCACCGCCGTCGACGAGTACTTTGTTGATGGCAAGCTGCCGCAGGACGGCCTGAAGTGCTAGAGGTGCCTGGCTTCGCGTTTTTCCACCAAGAGCGGTAGTTGCTTAATGGAATCCACCACGACGGTGGCGCCGGCTGCTCGCAGCGTCGCTTCGGAGTGCGAGCCCGTCAGCACCCCGGCGATGAGGGACGCGCCCGAGCGGATGCCTGAGAGCATGTCCGAGCTCGTATCGCCGACCACCGCTACCTCGCGCACGTCGTCAAGGTCCAGGGCGAGCACGGCAGTCAGGATCATGTCCGGGTAAGGCCGGCCACGTCCGGCATCGGCAGGACACAGGCTGAGGTCGGCCAGGCCCATCCATCCCAAAGATTCCAGCACCATGTTCTGCGTGTGCCGGCCAAAGCCCGTGGCCAGGCACACCTGCATGCCGGACTCACGCATCCACAGGATGGCGTCCTCCGCGCCCGGAATGGCGCGGACGCCGCCGTCGTCGATCATTTCGTCGTACGCCTTCTCAAAGACCTTGTTGGCACTGGCAGCCACCTCTGCGTCGTCGAAAAGGTGGCTGAACACGGTCATTTTCGAAAAGCCCATGGTGTCCCGGGCATAGCCCAACATGCTCTCGAATCTGCTGCTGCCGGGTTCGATGCCGTGCTCGGCCAGCGCCCGGGACATGGCCAATTCCGTGCGGCCATCATCGGTGATGGTGGTGCCCACCATGTCCACCACCGCCAGCCTCAGCCGGTTGGATGTGTGGCTGGCGTCCCTGGTCAATGCGTCCCCGGTCATTGAGCGGCTCCTTTGGCTTGTCTGTGTGGCGGGTGTACCTCGCCACAGTTGATTCCCCAGCTTCCGGCGGCAGGGAAACGCCTGCCTGAACCCGGCCCGACGCTGGGGTGAACATCCCTGCAACGGCCGCCACCGCTCTCGTTTTGACCCGGATGCGGTGCCTCTACTACAGTTATGTCTTGCGTGATCGCCCGGGAAACCGGTGATTGGCGCGGTGCTTCCTTAGCTCAGTCGGTAGAGCGTTTCACTCGTAATGAAAAGGTCATCAGTTCGATTCTGATAGGAAGCTCAGAGAAAAACCCCGCTGGTTCGTTGAACCAGCGGGGTTTTTGTTTGTTAAGTCCGGGACTGAGCCGCCCAGCTTTATGGTGGAAATATCGAACATTTCCCCAAATTCTCGAAATGTTTGAGAGCGCCGGTGCCGTCCAGGTCCTGTCGCCCGGGGAAGCCCCCCTCGGGAAGGCGCTGCAGAGCCCATGACCGAAGAAGAGGTCATCAGCGTGGTCGAATCCCAAAGGATCTTCAATTTCCCCCATGGGCACCCTCCTAGGACGCTCCAGGCCGTTCAGATCCCTGGACTGTCTGGAACCCGGAACGTGGGTCGCGGGAGTCAGCTGCCCAGCCGGGACATCAGCACGGCGACGGCGGCCGATACTCCCCCGGCCAGAGAACCTTCCAGCTCGGGTGCGAAGAACGGCGAATGGTTGACGGGCACTGGACCTTCAATCCCCGAGGCGGGCGTGCCACCGAACATCCAGAACACCGACGGCACTCCGATCGCGGTACCCAGGTGCCCGAAGTCCTCGCTGCCCATCATCGGCGGTGTGATGTCCACTGCCTCAGCCCCCAACGCCAGCCGCAGTGCCTCGATGACGGGAGGGACGGCGTCGGGATCGTTGAAGCACTGCGGGAAGCGGTACATCTCCTCGATGTCCGGTGCGGGCGCCCCCGAGGCAGCGGCCTCGGCCTCGATGATGCGGCGAACGGCAGCGAGGACCTGGCCGCGGACGTCGTCGTCGAAGGTTCGGATGTTGAGCGTGAACTCGGCCGAGGCCGGGATGATGTTCTCCTTAAGTCCCGCGTGGAAGGTCCCCACGGTGACGACGGCGGACTTCCGCGGATCCAGCTCACGGGACACTATCCCCTGGAGCCGCGTGACCATATGGGCGGCCATGACGATGGGATCGATGGAGTCCTGCGGCTGGGAGCCATGCGACTGCTGGCCGTACACGGTGACCCGCAGCGAATCTGCCATGGCAGCCACCGGGCCGCTGGAAATCGCGACAGTGCCGACAGGCCGGGGCATGACGTGCTGCCCGAAAACCACCTCCGGCCGCGGCGCCTTGTCCCACAGTCCGTCGTCGAGCATGGCGAGCGCGCCGGCGGCAGTTTCCTCGCCAGGTTGGAAAATCAGCACCAGCGTTCCCGACCAAGCCTCCGGATTCCCTGCCAGCACCTCCGCGGCGCCAAGCAGGCTGGCTACATGCGTGTCGTGACCGCAGCCGTGCATAACGGGGACCACTGTGCCGTCCGGGAGGGTTCCGGTATCGGTGCTGGCGTAGTCGAGCCCGGTGGCTTCCTCGATCGGAAGGCCATCCGAGTCGGCACGGAACGCCACCACGGGACCCTCACCGTTCCGCAGGATTCCCACCACGCCCGTCCCGCCGCATCGGAAGTGCTCGAAACCGAGCCCGTCCAACTGTTCCTCAATCAATTCAGCAGTGGCGAACTCCTGCATGGACAGTTCCGGATGTGCGTGGAGGTGCCGGTACAGGGAGTGAAGCTTGGCGGTTTGTTGGGCATCGAGCTGGAGGGCTGTGGCGGTGTGGGTCATGGGCCTGTCTTCCTGGTGATTGTGGGGACGGGGTGCTGGAGAGTGCTATTCGATGTGGATCGGCTTCGCTTCGGTGATGGTGGTCGTACCCCGGAAGAACCATGCGAGCAGGATGGTGCCCAGCACGGCGATAGCGGTTGACACCATGGCGAGCGACGGCGCCAGGGGCAGCACAACAAACACGACGACGGCCGAGACGACCAGCGCAAACACTGTGGTGCGGGGCTGCTTCATGGACACGATGGCCTGCACGAGCACTGCGCCAAGAACGGCGGGCAGCACGTACAGGCGGGTCACCAGCAGCACCGACGGCGGGATGACGCTGATCAGCCAGCTCCCCAGGAGTCCCACGAAGATCGCCAGCGAGATCAGGTGGACTGCCGCGGCACCGCAGATGGCGACCACGGCGGCCAGCTCGGCGCGCTTGCTGCCCGGCTTGGCACCGATATTGGTTTGTGCGATCAAAGCGGCCGGCAGGAGCTTGTTGGAGATATTGCCGATCATGAAGGCCTGGTACATCGCGGCAGGCCCGAGGATCGGGTAGTACGTGAGTGGCTCAACGATCCAGATGATGCCGAAGGTTGCGGCCACCGCAGCAAAGGCGATCCAAAGCTGTGCGGGGCCTATGTCCAGGCCACTGGCGAAGACAAGAAACAGTGGACCAGCTACCGAGACCAGCAGTCCGAAGATCATGGTGATCTGACCCCAACGGGACGTGGTGCGGCCGAACTCAGCCATGGCGGAGGTGCTGGTGGTGATGGGAGCGGAAGTAGTGGAAGACATACGGGGTGTTCCTTTCGTGCTCACAGACAGGGGCTGGACGTGTGGATCAGGCGCCGACGGCGAGGTAGGCAGCGCCCAGTCCGATGACGATGGAGAAGCCGAGCCCCCACTCGCGCAGCCAGCTCTTGCCGAGCTTCCTGGCCAGCAGCAGACACAACCCCATGACTGCCGCGGAGATAAGGAAGGACACAACGTGAACGCCGGACTTGGGGAGTTCGGTGAAGCCCAGGCAGGAGAAGGCTCCCATCAGGGCAGCCGCTGGGACGATGGCCATGGCCGCAGGGTTCACGGAGCGGATCTTGGCATCACCTTTGCGAAGCAGCGGTGTCAGGATCAGGGTGGCGAGCATCCACATGGCACCGCCGATACTCATGGCGAAGAACGCGACGGCGAAGACACTCTGCGTGTAGCTGGCGTCGCCGAGCTTCGCGCCCATGGAGCCTGCGGCGATGCCGGCCGCAGAGACGTCGTACGCAGCAGAGCCGATCAAACCAATCCTGGAAAGCACAGCCGGGGCGCCGAAGAGGCCCAGCAGGGCGATGGCAACGAGTGATACGGCCAGGGATGGTCCGATGGCGGAGACCGCACCGGAACGGAACGAAGTCTTGATGTCCTGCGGACTCATCTCTACGGATGGCGCTGCGCGTTGGGCAGCCTTCATGAAGATGACGGACTGGATGATGATCACGCCGAAGACACCGGCCACGCAGATCCACAGGACAGGATTGTTGGCGATAGCCATGATGTCGGTCGAATCGGTGGGGGTGAACGGTTGCAGTGCCAGGGGTTGGTGCATGGGAACCTCCGGGTGTGAGCCCCCCAGTCCGCGGCCGGACGACGCTGTGCGGCCCGTGGCGTTGTGGGGCAAATCCATACCCAGTAACCAGATCGGCCATGGGGTTACCAACACCATTTACTATGAGCCGGATCACACACAATAGCTGACGGAATCAGCCGGAATGTTGGCTGAATCCGTCACGGCTTGCTTTCTTCGGGTTCCGGCTTCCGCGGTCAGGTGTGACCGGGCACACTTCAAGCAGTAGACATCCAGCAAAGGAGCACCATGCCTGACACCATCGGCGAGCTGTCCGCCGTCGAACTTTCCGCAGCGATCCGGGAGAAGAAGATCTCTGCGCGCGAAGCCCTTGCCGACCACCTGGAGCGCATCGCGGACGTGAACCCCGTGATCAACGCAGTGGTGACTCTCGACGCCGAAGGGGCCCAAGCCCTGGCGCACCGCGCGGACCAACTGACGGCTTCGGGGGCAGACCTTCCGCCACTGCACGGCGTGCCCATGACCCACAAAGACACGAACAATACCGCCGGGATGCGCACCACTCAGGGCTCGCTTGCCTTGCGCGACTTTGTGCCCGACGCCGATGACCTCATCATTGCCCGGCTGAAGGCGGCCGGGGTTGTCAGCACCGGGAAGTCGAACGTTCCCGAGTTTGGCGCCGGATCCCACACGTTCAACGACCTTTTCGGAACCACCACCAACCCGTACGCACCCACCCTCAGCGCCGGCGGCAGCAGCGGCGGGGTGGCCGCCGTCGTCGCTTCCCGCGTCCAGAGCATCGGCGACGGCAGCGACATGGGCGGCTCGCTCCGCATCCCGGCCTCCTTTTGCAATGTGGTGGGTTTCAGGCCATCGACGGCGGTGATCCCCATGCCGTCCGACGTCAACGCCTACGGGTGGCTGGGCCGAACCGGACCCATGGCACGCAGCGTGGAGGACATTGCCCTGTTCATGTCCGTGACGGCCGGCAAGGACCCTCGAGTGCCCCATCCGGAAGGCCTTGATCCGGAGGTTTTCCGAGCTGGGCTCGAGGCCGATATGCGCGGGGTCCGGATTGGCTGGTCACGGGACTTTGGCATTGGGGTGCCGGTGGACCCTGAAATCCTGGAGCATCTCGAACGGCAACTCGCGGTCTTCGAAGGCCTCGGCGCGATCGTGGAAGAAGCCACCCCCGATTTCAGCGAAGCCGACCTTGTGTTCGGCAACACCCGCGCCATGGACTTCGCCGCAGGACTGGGTCCCATCCTGGAGCGCTCTGGTGACGTTATCAAACCGGAAGTGCACTGGAACGTCCACAAAGGTTTCGACCTCACCGCCCGCGACCTGATCGAGACAGCCGCAGCCCGCACTCGCCTGGAACGCAGCGTGCAGTCATTTTTTGGGCGCTACGACCTCTTTGCCAGCCCCTGCGCCCAGGTCCTTCCCTTCGACGCCGCACTGCGGTACCCCCAGGACATCGCGGGTGTTCTTTCACAGACCTACCTCGACTGGATGCGCTCAGCCTGCCTGTTGTCCGCCACAGGGCTGCCCGTGCTCAGCGTCCCGGCAGGCTTCAGCTCCGCAGGGCTCCCCATCGGCTTGCAGCTCGCCGGCAACCACTACACGGACATGCAGTTGCTCCGCTACGGCCGTGCCTTCGAACAGCAGACCGGCTACGCCGCGATCGCTCCTGTTTTTTCTACGGCAGGCGAGGCCATCACTACCGTGCGCGCATAACCCGCCCGCCACGCTTTCGGGCGTCCAGCAGGATGGACACTTCCACAGTGACAGCATGCTGCGCCCACTCCGAGTCCGTGATGAAGCGGTAGAGGTCTGCCATGTCCTCCACCGTGACATCGGCCATAATCTGGTAATTACCGGCGATCGCCGCCGCATAACGGACAGTAGGCAGCTCCGCCAGGCTCTTGCCAACCTGTTCAACGTGCTGCGGAGAAGCCCGGATCCAGAGCAGTGCCTCGACATACAAGCCAAAGGATGCCGGCTCAACGATGGCGCGCAAGTGAACCTGGTTATTGGCAAGCAGCCACTCAGTACGGCGGCGTGCTGTTGCTTCAGAAACACCCACCCGGCGGCCCAACGCTTCAAAACTCATCCGGCCATCGGCACAGAGGGCAGCCACGAGCTCGTGGTCCTGCCTGCTCAAATCCTGCCGCGGCACCAGGATGCCGGAGTCCGGGGTGAGACTGGAGCGGAGCGCCTCCGCCTTGTCACTGGTGAGGATTTCCGGCCGCCACCCCCGGATGGTGCGGAAGTAACGCAACACGGGGTAGCTGGTGGAATCGCGCAGACCGATGGTGGCGGGCAACTCGTCAGAGAGGACATCGGCCATGCGTGCAGGCTCGGTGAGGATCTCTGCCACGCAGTCTCCGGTACCCGTGGTGGTGTAGACAAAGGTGGTATCCGGCCTCTGCCCCAGTGCGTGGGCCGCGGCCCGCACAGTGCCGGGCATGCATCTCATCTCCACCAACACCACGGACGGCCGGGGCCGGATGCCCACTACAGCGACAGCTCCGGACTCCACAAGCTGTGAACCCCGGCGCGCGACAGTTCGTTCTGCTTCCCCAAGGACCGCCGCCATCTTCCGCCAGGGGCACCGCGGATCCAGTTGGAGCGCGGCAACGATCTGCCGCTCCAATGCGTCAAAAACCTCCATGCAAGCTCCGTCCTCCGTCCGCTGGGGTTGCTCAATTCCACCACGGACTGAGGTGCGTTACGTCACGACGGCGAATGCCGGCGTCGTGCCTTAACGGCAGGTGCCCCGCCCCCAAGGAGGGGACGGGGCACCAGGGTCAGGCTTGGGACTTAAGCGAAGTCGGAGACTGCCGGGTCCGGTCCGATGCGGCCTTCGGCACCGCGGTCGAGGCCGTTGATGGCCTCGATGTCGGTGGCATCCAGCGTGACGTTGAGCGCCGCGAAGTTTTCTTGGATGCGGGACTCGGTGACGGACTTGGGAATGACCACATTGCCGATGTCCAGGTGCCAGGCGATGACCACCTGGGCGGGCGTGGCATCGTGCTTGGCGGCGATTTCAGCAACTGTGGCGCTTTGAAGGAGCTCGCCACCCTGGCCCAGTGGGGACCAAGCCTGGGTCAGGATGCCCTTGGAAGCGTTGAATTCGCGAAGGTCAGCCTGGTTGAAGAAGGGGTGCAGTTCCACCTGGTTGATGGCCGGAACAACGCCGGTTTCATCGATGATGTGCTGCAGGCCTTCCTTGGTGAAGTTGGATACACCGATGGACTTGACGCGGCCACGCTTCTTGAGCTCGATGAGCGCCTTCCAGGTGTCAACGTACTTTTCCTGCTTGGGCTGCTGCCAGTGAATCAGGTAGAGATCCAGGGTCTCCAGGCCGAGTCGGTCCATGGACTCCTCGAAGGCTGCGAGCGTGGAGTCGTAGCCCTGGTCTGCGTTCCACAGCTTGGTGGTGATGAAGATTTCGTCGGCGGAGAGGCCGGAGGAGGCGATGGCCCGGCCGACACCTGCCTCATTGCCGTAGATCTTGGCGGTATCGATGTGGCGGAAGCCGGCTTCAAAAGCCTGGCGCACCACCTTTTCGGCTACATCGTCTTCAACTTGCCACACCCCGTAGCCGAGCTGGGGGATGGTGTTGCCGTCGTTGAAAGTAAGTGTTGGTGACGAAGTCATGATTGCCATACTGCCAGCACGAACCTGTGAAAAGCCCGGAATGTTACGGAGATCAGCTATGCGCTTAACTTCTTGTGCAGGAGGAATAAAGGCGCACGCTTGTAGTTGCTCACGCCTTACATCTTTCTCCCGGCCCTTCAGGCTCCGAGCTGGCGCTCTGCATCGGCAACCTGCTCAAAGACGGCTTCCGAGCGCCGCCTCACGGAGAGTGCACCCACAGGAACAGGGCCAACGGCCAACCTCAACATCGCGGCCGCCTCCGCGGTGGTGGCCAGGGAATTTCCAGCCTTGGACAACGCACGGTGCACCCCTGCCAGGGCCCCGGGAACATCCAGGCCGTCGCTTGGGGAGCGTCTCTGCGCCTCGACGCAAATGGTCCTCACGCGCGGAGACAACTCGGCAAGATCATTGGCGATCTGCACAAGCTCGTTGTACAGCTGCTCATCATCAACGCCCTCAAGAACTTGGTGGTACCGGTCCAGGCCGCGGTGGAAACGGTCGTGGGCGCGTCGCCACAACCCCTTGCCGAGCTCCAGATCGTCCTTCCGTCCTTGGCGGACGGCCCCAAAGAAACCCACGAGCGAACTCAGAGGTACTGACCCGGACCGTGGTCGGGGTCTTCCGGCCGGCCGTGCGAAGCAGCACCGGGAGCCCCCGGCGCTGCGGCACGCTGCGGCTGGCCATTTTCGCCAATGACGATGCCCGGCGCGATGACAGTTCCCGGCGGGAGCTGGCGAAGTTGCAGCTGCGCGGCGGCATGTTCCTTGGCGGCCTGCTGTGCGGCGATGGCGGCCTGGATACCGTGGAACAAGCCTTCCAACCACCCCACCAGCTGTGCCTGGGCGATGCGAAGTTCCGCATCGGAGGGCGCCTTTTCGTCGGGAAAAGGCAAGCTGATGCGTTCCAGCTCCTCGATGAGTTCAGGTGCGAGACCGTCCTCGAGTTCCTTGATGGAGCGCTCATGGATTTCGGCGAGGCGCCCACGTGCAGCGTCGTCCAGAGGCGCGGCTTTAACTTCCTCCAAAAGTTGGCGGATCATGGTGCCGATCCGCATCACCTTTGCCGGTTCGTCAACAAGTTCGTGAAGATTGCCGCCCTTGGGCTTGGCATCCTTTCCGGACTCTCCCCCGCCGGGTTGCTGTCCGTTGGGCCTATTGTGGCCCTCTTCCAGCATGGTTCCCTCCACGGGGGTGTCGTCCGAAGCCTCATCCGTGGGCTGAATGTCGTTCAGATCGCTCATTCGTTCATACTCTCATGGGGTTCACGCGAACCCCCGTCCAGTTCCTCGATTCCGACTTCGTTCGTAGCGAAACTTGGTTCTCCGTCAGCAGCAGCGGCCCTGGGGATTGCTGTCCTGCCGGTCCATCCGGTCCCGCCAAAACTCACGCTCCGTCATGGCAGGACCGGTATGGCCGCTGGCATTGAAGTGTTCCAGATACTTGCGGTAGGCGTCTGCACCCATGAGCGAACCCATGTAGGTGGCGAACCCGCGAAGCCCTTTGGCCACCGCATTCATCAGTGATGCCCGGCCTTCTGCGTGCGCTTCTCCGCAGGCAGGGCATTCCACTCCGCCAGCAGGGCCTTCTCCGCTGAGGTGGGGATCAGTCCGGCCGGAGCATACACCTTGGATGGCAGGGCCGGGTCCTCATGGTCTTGTCCGCCGCCTGCACGGATTGCCCTGATGGTCGCCAACAGGGCGGCGACAATCACGATGATGCTCAACGTCACGAAGATGACCGAAAGGACGCCCTGGATCATGGTGTTACGGACCACCGCTTCCATGGCTGCAACGGTCTTTGCCGTGCCGAACTCCGTCTTGCCGTCCGCCAAGGCCTTGGAGAAGGCCTGGTTGTTGGCGAAGTAGCCCACTGCCGGAACCGGCGAGAAGATCTTGTGGAAGCTGGCAGTAATCGTCACTACTGCCGCAAAGGCCAGAGGGACCGCCACGATCCACAGCCACTTGAAGACGCCACGCTTGGCAGTGATGGCCAGGCACACCGCCAGCGCGATGGCCGCAAGGAGTTGGTTGGCGATGCCGAACAACGGGAAGAGCGTATTGATCCCGCCTAGGGGGTCGGTGACACCCATCAGGAGCACTGCACCCCATGCACCCACCATGATGGCGGTGCATAGCCAAGCGCCGGGACGCCAGGAGGCTTCCTTGAACTTGGGAACAAAGTTGCCAATGGAATCCTGCAGCATGAACCGGGCAACACGCGTGCCGGCGTCAACTGCGGTCAGGATGAACAGCGCCTCAAACATGATGGCGAAGTGGTACCAGAAGGCCATCATGCCGGGTCCACCGATGAACTGCTGCATGATGTGCGCCAAGCCTACGGCCAGTGTGGGTGCACCACCGGACCGGGAGACGATGCTCTCCTCGCCCACGTCCTTGGCCGTCTGGGCCAGCACGTCCGGGGTGATGTTCACGTTGGCCAGGCCGAGGCTGTTCACCCACTGCGCTGCGGATTCCACCGTGCCTCCGGTGAGGGCAAGGGGTGCGTTCATGGCGAAGTAGATGCCGCGGTCGATCGAAATCGCAGCTACCAGGGCCATGATGGCCACAAAGGACTCCATGAGCATGCCGCCATAGCCGATGAAGCGCGTCTGGCGTTCTTTCTCGATCAGCTTGGGAGTGGTGCCGGAGGAAATAAGGGCGTGGAATCCTGACAGGGCGCCACAGGCGATGGTGACAAAGAGGAAGGGGAACAGCGCCCCGGAGAAAACGGGTCCGTTCTCACGGCTGGCGAACTCGCTGAACGCGGGGACAGTGATTTCCGGACGAACCACAATGATGGCCAAAGCCAGCATCACGATCACGCCGATCTTCATGAAGGTGGAGAGGTAGTCGCGAGGGGCCAGGAGCAGCCACACCGGCAGGATGGCAGCAATGAAGCCGTAGATGATGATGCCCCAGGCAATGGTGACCTTGTCGAGGTGGAAGAAGGCTGCACCCCATTCGGTTCCGGCCACTGCGCCGCCGCCGATGATGGCCGCCATCAGTAAAACGAAGCCGATGATGGACACTTCCATCACCTTTCCTGGCCGGATGAAGCGCAGGTAAACGCCCATGAACAGTGCGATGGGGATGGTCATCCCCACAGAGAAGACACCCCACGGACTCTCGCCCAGGGCGTTGACCACGACGAGCGCAAGGATGGCCACAATGATGATCATGATGAGCAGGGTGGCCACGAGGGCCGCCGTGCCGCCAATGACGCCAAGTTCTTCACGTGCCATCTGGCCGAGGGAACGGCCACCGCGGCGCATGGAGAAGAACATGACCAGGTAGTCCTGCACGGCACCGGCAAGAACGACACCGATGATGATCCAGATGGTGCCTGGCAGATAGCCCATCTGGGCTGCGATGACAGGTCCCACCAGCGGCCCCGCGCCGGCAATGGCGGCGAAGTGGTGGCCGAACAGCACATTCCGGTCGGTGCGGACATAGTCCTGCATAGTCCTTGCCATCAGCCTTGTACTCGGCAGGAGTGGCGCGGCGATCATCCGGCTTGAGCAAGTAGCGCTCAATAACCTTGGAATAGAACCGGTAGCCAATCAGATAGGTGCATACCGCAGCGAAAACGAACCAGATGGCGTTCACGGTTTCGCCGCGTACCAGCGCCAGCATGAACCATGCCACCGCTCCCAGCAGCGAGATCGCCACCCACAGCCCGATCTTTGCCGGGGTCCATCTACGCTCTTCTGCCTCACGGACTGAGTCATCCACGGCCGGGGAAGGCAGCGTAGGATCCAATCCTTCCGTGAGTCCGGCCTTGTCAGAAACCTTGCCCATATCTCCTCCTTGAGAACTGCTGCAGTGATGGGTGCTGCCGTTGGTGGCGATCTTCGCGGTGGGGGCCGCATCGCCGGGTGCCTTCCAGCACAGTAACAACCGTCACAGACAAGTAAAGGGGGAACGCGCCAACGTGGAACAACGCGGCGGTGAACGGTCACAGCCTTGCGGCGGATGACCATGCTCCCGCACCGGAGGAGACTAGGTGGCTCCCCCGTTGGCCTGCGCCTGCACCATGCGCGCTTCACACAGGTCCAACCAGCGCACTTCGGCTTCGGCTTGGAAAATCAGGGAATCGAGTACCAGCAGCCCCGCGGTGTCCACGGAACGTTGGTTGGCGGACACTGCCTTCCTCGCCAGCGTGTGCTCCTGCAACGCCCTGACGGACACCTCACGCTGGGATTGGATCACCGCGGAGGTATCCACACCGGGCAGCGTCACGGCAAGGGCAAGCTTGATGGCGATCTCGTTCCGCGGCGGGGCGCCACGGTCCACGGCGCCGCCAAACCACGCCTCGACTTCCTCGGCACCGGCGTCAGTGATGCTGTAGATGACGTGGCCACCGCCGTCGTCGCCGTCTTTACTGACCAGGCCATCGCGCTCAAGGCGGTCCAGGGTGGTGTAAACCTGTCCGATGTTCAACGGCCAGGCGGCACCGGTCCGGTCCTCGAATTCGACGCGCAGTTCGTAGCCGTACCGGGGCTGGTCCTGAAGCAGGGCCAGCAGACTGTGCCGGATGGACATATGGCTCCTCGCAGCGGTTGGACGGAACGATCAGAGGAGCAGCAGGACCTTGCCCACGTGCTCGCCCGAGTCGAAATACTGATGGGCTTCCCGGACATGTTCCAGTGGGAAGGATTTGGCCACGAGCGGCCTGATCCTGCCGTCGGTGAGCATCGGCCATACGGACTCGCGGACCGCGGACATGATGATGCCTTTTTCGGCCACGGACCGCGGCCGAAGCGCCGTACCAATCACGGCAGCCCGTTTGCTGAGGAGTTGGCCGAGGTTGATCTCGGCGGTGGTCCCGCCCTGCAGGCCAATGACGATCAGGCGGCCGTACTCGGCGAGCGCGTCGACGTTCTGCTGGAGGTACTTGGCACCCACGACGTCGAGGATCACGTCCGCGCCTTTGCCCCCGTTTTGCGCCTTGAGGCTTTCAGCGAAGTCCTCTTCGGTGTAGTTGATGGCGATGTCGGCGCCCAGGAAGGCCTTGGCGGTTCCCACCTTCTCGTCGGTTCCGGCAGTGGTCGCTACCGTTGCACCGCAGGCCTTGGCCAACTGGATGGCCATGGTGCCGATGCCGCCGGTGGCGCCATGGATGAGTACTGTCTCCCCGGGCTGCATCTGCGCTGTCATGATGAGGTTGGAATAGACGGTGGCAGCAACTTCAGGCAGGGCCGCGGCGGTAATGAGGTCCACACCTTCGGGAATCCGCAAAACCTGCTCCGCAGGTACGGCCACCTGCTGGGCGTAGCCTCCGCCGGAGAGCAGCGCAACAACTTTATCCCCCACGGAGAACGCCTTGGTGACGCCGGGACCAAAGGCTGCGATGCGTCCGGAGACTTCAAGCCCGGGAATGTCGGATGCGCCTGGCGGTGGCGGGTAGAAGCCGCGCCGCTGCTGGACGTCCGCACGGTTCAGTCCGGCAGCCACGACGTCGATCAGGACCTCCCCGGCGCCTGGCACCGGTGCGGGGACCTCGCGGATTTCGAGGACTTCGGGCCCGCCTGGCTCTGAGATGTAGACGGCTTTCATGACGAACTCCCGGTTTCTTGCTGGTCCTCAAACCCCCGGGGAAGGGGCTGGAGGACGTGATGTTTTGGAACAGCCAACTCCCTATGAAACACTACTAGGCGAGGAAGGTTGTCCGAGCGGCCTAAGGAGCTGGTCTTGAAAACCAGTGTGCGGTAACCCCGTACCAAGGGTTCAAATCCCTTACCTTCCGCCAATGAGATGCCCCGGGTTCCAGGACCCGGGGCATTTTTGTTTGTTTGATTGTTGTTCCGCAGGGCCGCCAAGCGCGCAACTGAGAACTGACACCCGTTAGATCATTGAAACTGTCAGACCCCCCGCATAGTGTTCTTTCTGTCTCCACACCACTGACATATGCCGTAGCTTTGGCCGCGGAATAACAACAGGAGCCTGACCCATGCCTAAGCCTGACATCACTCCCGGCGCACCCTGCTGGATTGATCTGATGACGTCCGATACTGAGAAAGCGAAGACGTTCTACAGCGCGCTTTTCGGCTGGACGTATGAGACCGGGGATGAGGAAAAGTACGGCGGCTACATCACGGCGCTGAAGGACGGCCGGATGGTGGCGGGCATCATGGCGAAGCAGGCTGACATGGGTGCCATGCCGGATGTCTGGTCCACTTACCTTCGTACCGATGACATCAAGGCAACCACCGAGGCAGCAGCCACCCATGGGGGTCAGGTGTATTTGGAACCCATGGAAGTTCCCGAGCAGGGCACCATGGCCATGTACGGTGACGCCTCAGGCGCGTCCATCGGAGCTTGGGAATTCGGGGAAATGACGGGCTACGAGCTGGCGGCTGAGGCCGGCGCTCCTGCGTGGCACGAACTCCTTTCCAAGGATTACGAGGCAGCGGTCACCTTCTACCAGGAAGTCTTTGGCTGGGACACGGACGTCATGAGCGATACTCCGGAGTTCCGGTACACCACCCTCGGCGCCGGAGACGACGCCAAGGCGGGCATCATGGATGCCTCCGGTTTCCTTCCGGAACAGGTCCCCTCCATGTGGAGCGTGTACTTCGCAGTGGAGGACACGGACGCCACAGTGGAGCAAGCAACAGCCTTGGGCGCCACCATCACACAACCTGCAGAGGACACACCGTTTGGTCGTTTGGCTACGCTGCAGGACCCCACGGGAGCTGTCTTCAAAGTCATCCAGGACCTGGGCCAAACGGCCTAGGGTTTCACTGCACCGGGTCTGCCCGGCGCCCTCCACCGAGGGCAGCCGGCCGGATCCACTCATTGCCGGCGTTGGGGGATCAGCCGGCGTGGGTCCTTGTCAGGTCCCTCACTGTCGATCGCAGGCCCCTTGCCTGCTGTCCCGCGGGGAATGAGGACCCACATGCACCACTTTTCACGACGATTGAGGACCGCTGCCGTGCTGGGCATGGCATCGATTGCGCTGGCGGGCTGTTCGTTGATCAGCAGCGGCGACGCCAAGCGGGATGAGTCAGGAAAGCCTACGGAATCGTCCAAGGCCGATGCCTTCAAGGTGAAGTTGGGCGACTGCATCGCCAATCCGGACAGCCAGGAAGTTATGGATGTCACCATCATTCCGTGCGATCAGAGCCACGACCTTGAGGCCTACGCGCTGACCAACATGGACGCGTCTGCGTTCCCCGGCGACACTGAGGTGGGCACCCAGGCTGAAGAATACTGCGGTGCCCAGTTCGCAACGTTTGTTGGCCTGCCGTTCGAGGAATCTGCGCTGGATGTGACCTTCCTCCACCCCACCAGCGACTCCTGGAAAAACGGTGACCGGGAGATCGTCTGCCTGATCGGTGGCGAGGCTGGAGCCGCCACCACCGGCACCCTTAAGGGTGCCGCCAGGTAACGCACGAGTGCCAAGGGAACCCAGCGGCCACCCCCGGTCCACCTCCCATTCATTCCATCGTGTTCTGCTATGCCCGAGCAATAGGTTTACCCCGGAGTAACTTCCGGAACAACGCCCACTTCACAAGATTGTGGGCGTCGTCCAAAGGGCCCCACAGGGTCCCCTAATGAAAGTTAGAGCGGATGCACCAACAACAGTGGAAAGTACTGGCAGGAACGGTCTTGTCAGTGGGGTTGCTCGCCGCCCCGCTGACGGCCGCTCCGGCCATGGCGGCGGATGATCCGTCCGCCCCTGCCGGCTCATCGGCGGTAGTCATCAACGAGGCTTACCTCAGCGGTGGCAGTGCCGGCGCCGCGTTCAAGAACAAGTTCGTTGAGCTCTACAACTCCTCGGATTCCCCGGTCAGCCTGGCAGGCTGGTCGTTGCAGTACCGTTCAGGCACAGCCACCGCCGCACCCACGGGGATCACCCCCCTGACCGGCACCATCCCTGCCAAGGGCTACTTCCTGGTCCAGGGAGCCACCAACAGCGGAGCCTCCACCGCCCCGGCCCTTCCCACGGCCGATGTCCAAGCCACCGGGACGCTGAACCCCAGCGGAACCACAGGAACACTGGTCCTGGCCAAGCAGTCCACCGCTGTGTCCCCGCTCCCGGCTGGATCAGTGACCGGCAACGCCGCCATTGCCGACCTCCTGGGCTATGGCACCTCCAACACGTTCGAAACCGCCGCGGCCACTGCGCCCACCGGCAACTCGGACGTCAAGAGCCTGAACCGCACCAACGGGGGGGACACGGACTCCAACGCCACGGACTTCAGCCTGAACGCCACCATTACCCCCACGGCCTCCAACGGCGGTGGAACCCCTCCCACGGATCCGGAGCCGGAGCCCGGTGTCAAGGCCATTGCCGAGATCCAGGGAACGGGTACGGCGAGCCCCCTGGTCGGCAGCACCGTGACCACGCGCGGCAAGGTCACCGCCCTCTACGCCACCGGCGGGTTCAACGGCTACTACGTCCAGACCCCCGGAACCGGCGGCGATACTGCCGGGGCGGCCAGGACGGCGTCGGACGCTTTGTTCGTCTACTCACCCACGACCACGGGAACCGTCCAGCAGGGCGACTACCTGGAACTCACAGGCGTCGTCAGCGAATTCGCCAACCAGACCCAGCTCACGGTTGAAGCTGCAGGGTTGAAGAAGCTCGCTGAGGCGGCCCCCGAGGTCAAGTCCACGCCGTTTGCCTTGCCAGCGAATGAGGCCGCGAGGGAAAGCCTCGAAGGCATGCTCGTAGCCCCCCAGGGCGATTTCACGGTCACGGATAACTACTCCCTGAACCAGTACGGCGAAATCGGCCTCGCGGCCGGGACCTCGCCCTTGGTGCAGCCCACGGCCGTGGCCGCTTACGGCTCGCCGGAGTACGCTGCCGTGGTGGCGGACAACGCGCTGCGGGGCATCAAGCTCGACGACGGTGCGTCCACCAACTTCCTCAAGGACGCCACCACCAAGGCCCAGCAACTGCCGTACCTGACAACCTCGGATCCCGTTCGTGTGGGTTCGCCCGCACAGTTCCGGACCGACGTCATCCTTGGCTACGGCAACAACTCCTGGAAGTTCCAGCCGCTCACCGCACTCAACGCGGCCAATGCTGGTTCGGTCCAACCGGCCAGCTTCACCGCCACCCGGCCGGAAGGTCCTGCCGATGTGGGAGGCAGCCTCAAGCTCGCTTCCTTCAACGTGCTCAACTACTTCCCCACCACCGGTGACCAGCTGGCCGGCTGCGTCTTCTATACCGACCGCGAGGGCAACCCCATCACGGTCAAGGAAGGCTGCAACGCCCGCGGTGCTGCCAACGCGGAGAACTTCGAGCGCCAGCAGGCCAAGATCGTAGCGGCCATCACCAAGTCCGGCGCCGACGTCGTATCCCTCGAGGAAATCGAGAACTCCGCGCAGTTCGGCAAGGAGCGCGACTACGCGTTGTCCAAGCTGGTGGAGGCCCTCAACGTCAAGACACCTGGCGTGTGGGACTACGTGCGGACGCCCGCCAACGCTCCCCCGCTGAGCGATGAAGACATGATCCGCACCGCGTTCATCTACAAAAAGGCCGTGGCGGAGCCCGTGGGCGAGTCCATCATCCACAACGACACCGTGGCTTTCGCCAGCGCACGCAAGCCGCTGGCCCAGGTCTTCAAACCGGTTGGCGGTGCCGATGACAAGAAGTTCATCGCGATCGTGAACCACTTCAAGTCCAAGGGCTCGGCCGCTACCCCGGACGATACCGACAAGGGCCAGGGTGCCTCGAACATTGCCCGCACCAAGCAGGCTGAATCGCTGCTCGCTTTCTCGAAGGATCTTCAGGCGTCCAAGGGCACGGACAAGGTCTTCCTGATCGGTGACTTCAACGCCTATGCCAAGGAAGATCCCATCAACGTCCTCACGGGCGCCGGTTATGCCGATCTTGAGGTGGGCACCGGCAAGCACTCATACCTGTTCGGGGGCATGGTGGGTTCCCTGGACCACATCCTGGCTTCACCTGCCGCAGCCAAGGCCGTCACGGGAACCGACATCTGGAACATCAATTCCGTGGAGTCCGTCGCACTGGAGTACAGCAGGTATAACAACAATGTGACCAACTACTATGCCGCGGACGAGTTCCGGGCCAGCGACCACGATCCTGTGGTGGTGGGCCTGGACCTGACCGCGGAGGCACCCGCAAGCGTTGACCTGCAGTTCCTGGGGATCAACGACTTCCACGGCCGCATCGACACCAACACCGTGCTCTTTGCCGGAACGGTGGAGAAGCTCCGCGCGGCAGCTGCCCCCGGGGCTACGGCCTTCATCTCGGCGGGCGACAACATCGGCGCCTCCCTCTTCGCTTCTTCAGTGGCGAAGGACCAGCCCACCATCGACGTCCTGAACACCTTGGAGCTGCAGGCTTCCGCTGTGGGCAACCACGAGTTCGACGGCGGCTGGCAGGACCTACGCGACCGCGTCGTCGCAGGAGGTACCAACGCAAAGTTCGCGTACCTCGGTGCGAACGTCTACCAAAAGGGCACCACCACGCCGGTCTTGCCGGAGTACAAGGTGCTGGATATGAACGGCATGCGGGTGGCCGTCATCGGCACTGTCACCCAGGAAGTTCCTTCACTGGTGACTCCCGCCGGAATCTCGGACCTCGAATTCGGGGATCCTGTGGAGGCCATCAACCGGGTGGCCGCGAAGATCAAGGCCGACGATCTGGCCGACCTCATCATCGTGGAAAGCCACGACGGCGCCGCGTCCGGCACTCCTGAGGGCGCCACGCTGGAGCAGGAAGTCGCCGCGGGCGGCCCCTTCGCCAAGCTGGTCAACGAAACCACTCCCGACGTCGCTGCCATCTTCACCGGACATACCCACAAGGAATACGCCTGGGACGCACCGGTACTGGACGCCAACGGCCAGCCGACCGGCAAGACCCGTCCCATCGTGCAGACCGGCAATTACGGCGAGAACGTGGGCAGCGTGACGCTCACTGTGGACACCGCCAGCAAGTCCGTGACGGCGTACAAGGCCGCAATCGTGGATCGGACCACCGAGACCGCCGAAAGCCTGGTTGCTGCGTACCCGAGGGTGGCTGCAGTGAAGACCATCGTGGACAAGGCGCTGGCCCAAGCTGCTGAAATCGGCAACCAGCCCGTTGGTGCAGTGACCGCCGATATCACCACCGCCTTCACCCCGGATCCTGCCGGAGGCGCCCCCAAGCGGGACGACCGCGCGAATGAATCCACGCTGGGCAACCTGGTGGCAGACTCCCTGGTGGATACACTCAAGGCACCCGAACTGGGTGCGGCGGAGATCGGCGTCGTGAACCCCGGAGGCCTGCGTAACGAGCTCTACTACGCCCCGGATGGCACCATCACCTACGCAGAGGCCAACGCGGTCCTGCCGTTCGTGAACAACCTGTGGACCACGTCCCTGACAGGTGCCCAGTTCAAGACGCTCCTGGAGCAGCAATGGCAGACCAACGCTGACGGAACCGTGCCCAGCCGCCCCTACCAGCAGCTTGGCCTGTCCAAGAACATCAACTACACCTACGACGCCGCCCGTCCCGCAGGCGACCGCGTCACCGGCATCTGGGTGAACGGCGCCGTCATCGATCCCGCGAAGCAGTACAGGATCGGCACGTTCAGCTTCCTGGCCACCGGTGGTGACAACTTCCGGGTCTTCAAGGAAGGCAGCAACACCAAGGACACCGGACTGGTGGACCGGGATGCCTGGATCAAATACCTGCAGGAGCACAAGCCGGTGTCGCCGGACTTTGCCCGTCGTTCCGTCGCTGTGGTGAACTCCACCGCAGCCGGGGTCAAGGCCGGCGAACCCATCGCACTGGCTGTCTCAAAGCTGAACCTGACATCGATCGGCAGCCCCGCCAATGCCACCCTCAATGCCGTCTTTATTGACAGCAAGGGTGCAGCGGTGACGCTCGGATCCGTACCGGTAACAGCAGGTGCAGCCACGGTGGACCTCAAGGTTCCCGCCTCGGCAGCGGCCGGCACTGGCACGTTGGTGCTCACCGCCGTCGAAAGCGGAACCGTGGTGAAGACGCTCGTGACGGTTGCTGAGAGCGGCCCGAACCCGCCGCAATGCACCGCGCCCACCAAGCCGTCCAAGTGGTACGACATTGTGGGGTGGCTGCGGTACGCGTTCGCCTGGTTGGAGTACCAGAGGTGCCTGCGGGGCTAGCAAACCCGTAACGCCATAAGGCAGGGCCCTCACGAACTTACCCTTCGTGAGGGCCCTGCCTTTGTGCTGAACGCTAAGACTTTGCCGAACGCTACACCGATCCGTAGCCGTGCGTGGCTCAGCGGGCCAGAATACTGCGGGCAATCTCGTCGGCATCCCTGAGGGTCCGCTGTCCGCTGGCGTAGGCCGGTCCGGTCCGGGGCCGGGCTTCCGCAGCGATGGCCGTGCCCCACTGCACCGCGGAGAGCTGAAGACCCAAGACGTACAGGTTCCTTGTGACGGATCCATTCGCCGCCAGGGGCCTGTATGGATGCGGTTCAACGTCCAATCCCGTGGTCTGCACAGGAGCGCCTTCGCCGCCCATCATGATCTTGGTGCGCACCAGGCCATCAGCCATCAGCTGCTCCAGCAGCGGGGAGACGTTCATTCCCACCCTGTTGGCCGGCGACATCGCCTCGATCAAGGTAGGTGCTTCGGCCGGCGCATCGTGCACCCACGGCGAAACCGCCCGGAACACCTTGGCTGCCCGGTCCACGCTGAACTTCGGGTCGGGGCCCACGAAACTCACGACGCCGGCACGCGCCAAAGCGGCCAGCTGCTCCGAGCGCAGTGCAGGGGCTCCGCTGGCCAGCCCTTCGACGAAGGACTCGAACCAGCCGCGCAACCCTGAGAGCCACGATTCGTCCGTGATGCCGCCGTCTGCCACCACCGATTTGAGGATGGCCCGGCCGGTGTGGAGCGCACCGATGGCCATCTTGACGGGGTCCGCCTCCCCGAGGGCCGATCGCCGCGCATCATCATCCAGGTAGGCCGTGATGGCTGCGTCCAGCTCACGTCGAGAGGCAAAGGTGCGTCCTGCCAGTGGAGCGGCCAGTCCGCGGAGGTTCAACCGGCGGGAAGACACAACATGCTTTTCCACGAGGTCGCCCACGCTGCTTTCCCAGTGCGTGGTGGTGTGCGCGTGCGGTTGGAGCGCATCCTCAAGATCAGCCAGGAACTGCGCAGGGTCCTTGATTGCCGTCGGCTGGGAGCGGGCCAGCGTTGAGTAGTAGGCCCACAAGGCGTCGCGGTGCAGGAGTGGCCAAAGATCATGGTCAAAACCAGGTTGGATTCCCGCTGCACGGAACCGGTCCACTGCGTCTTCGGTCAGGTACCGCATGGTGATGCTGCCCGGATAGTAGGCATCCAGGCCGGCCTTGGCCCGGTACGGCGTGCCACGGCGGGAGGCGGCGATGATTTTCGGTTCGCGCCCCGATGCCCTGTACTCCAATACCCCGGCTCCCGGCGCACCGGCGTCAACAAACTTGCCCCCGCGCCCCTCCGTCAGCTGGCCCATGACGTCAAAGAAGTTCAATCCCATGCCCCGGACCAGCACGGGCTCGTTATCCGGCACGGATTGCCAGTCCACGTCGGCCGGCGGTGCGGGCGGAAAATACAGCAGGCCCTGTTCGTCAGCGGCGCGCTTGAATGAGCGCTGTTCCGGATTCAGCCGGGACTCAATGTGCCCCAGGGCGAGGACCACGGAGCCGACGGTGAGGGTGAGGCCATTGGCGAGTTCGACGTCGAACCCGTCCCCCGCGCTGTTCACAAAAGGGCGTGCCGCCACGGCGGTGGTCTCATGGAAGGTGACCTCGACGCCGTCGGGAAGCCGTTCCAGCAATCCCGCCAAGGTTTGGCGCAGGTACCTGCCGTACAGCGCGCGGCTGGGGAAATTGTTCGACTCGAGGGTGGCCAACTCGGCCTTCTCAGCATCGTTCAGTCCCGCACCATCACGACGCCGGGCCTCACGCCACTGGTCGAAGGAACCACCTGCCAGCGGCGGGGCCAGCATCGGGTCTTCGGGGATGAGCGTCGGATAGAAAGACTGGGTGTTCATCAGATACAAGCGCGACTGCTCGGGCTGCCACACGTGGCCCGATCCGGCCGGAAAAGGATCCACCACATCAAGGTGCAGGGTGGTTCCCGGAGGGCTACCGGCAGCCCAATTCGCAAGCAACCGCTCAAGGACGCTGGTGCCCCGAGGGCCGGCCCCAATAAGGGCAACACGGATGGTTTGCGATTTAGCCACGCTCAAGCCTAACTTCCTGTGACTTGCTTACGGTCGAACAGTGTTGCTTGGATGGGGCGATGACCACCACAGAAGCTGATCAGACGCCACTTCCCGAGAATGACACCGCCACCACCTCCGGGCCCCGCCATGCTGCGGACGTGGCGGCTGAGCCCACGGATGAAAACGTCTGGCTCGAGGACATCCACGGCGAGGAACAGCTGGCGTGGGTCCGCGAACAAAACGCCCGCACCGAGGAATTGCTCGAGGATGCCGAATATGCAGCTGTTGAAGCCGGCATCCTTGAGGTCCTCGACTCAACAGACCGCATCGCCATGGTCTCCAAGCGGGGCGACTACTACTACAACTTCTGGAAGGACCAGGAACACCCCAAAGGCCTCTGGCGCCGCACCACCTGGGAAAGCTACCTCACCGACGAGCCCGAGTGGGACGTCCTGCTGAACGTCGATGCCCTTGCCGCCGCCGAAGGTGTGGAGTGGGTCTTCCACGGCGCCGGTTTCCTCCGGCCGGCCGATGGCGACGAGTACCGCCTGGCCATGGTCTCACTCTCCCCCGACGGAGGCGACGCAGACCGCCACCGCGAGTTCGACGTCGAATCCCGCACCTTCGTGGAAGGCGGCTTTGACCTCCCCACTGCCAAGGGAAACGTCAGCTGGCTCGATGCCGACACCCTGCTGGTGTCCAGCACTGCGGAGGGACTGCCTGCGACGACGTCTTCCTATGCGAGGACCGGCGTGAAGCTGAGGCGCGGACAGACGCTGGCCCAGGCCGAGCGCCTCTTTGAGATTCCCGAGGACCACATGCTGGCCATGGTGGCCCACGATTCGACCCCGGGCTACGAGCGGACCTTCGCCGTGGACTACATCGACTTCTACAACCGGAGCACCTGGCTGCTGCGCGAGGACTCGTGGGTGGCAATCGACGTTCCCACCGACGTCAACATCAGCGCCCACCGCGACTGGCTGCTGTTCCGTCCGCAGAAAGACTGGGAGGTTGAGGGCTCCGTGTACCCGGCGGGAGCTCTGCTGGCGGCCGATTTCGACTCCTACCTGGCGGGGTCCCGTTCGCTGCTGGTCCTGTTTACGCCGGATGCCCAAACCTCGCTGCAGTCCTGGAGCTGGACCAAGGATTACCTGCTGCTGAACCTCCTGCGCGACGTCTCCTCGGAAATCCGGGTGCTGGACCCTTCCACGGTTGACTCCGCGGGTGCATGGGCATCCACCCTCCTGGATGCCTGCCCGCCGCTGCACGATGTCAATGCCTATGCCGTGGACGACGAAGACCTGGGCGCAGCCGGCAACGACTTCTGGCTGGTGGCTACCGGCTTCACCACTCCCACCACTCTCACCCGGGGAGCGCTGACACGCGGCGATGACGGGCAGTCCAGCGGCGTGGTGAGCCGGCATGCCGAAGTGAAGCGGTCGCCGTCGTTCTTCAACGAAGCCGGGTACGAGGTCCAACAGCACTTTGCTGTCTCTGCCGATGGAACGAAGGTTCCCTACTTCCAGGTGGCGGCCAAGGATCTGGTACTTGATGGCCAGAACCCCACGCAGCTTTCCGGCTACGGCGGGTTCGAGATCTCGCGGACCCCGGCCTACAGCGGATCCATCGGCCGGGCATGGCTTGAGCGGCGAACTGTGGGCGTTGCCTCCGAGGACGGCACCGGCACGCACTCGCGCGGCGGCGTGTACGTTGTGGCCAACATCCGGGGCGGTGGCGAATACGGGCCCTCATGGCACCGCGCTGCCCTCCAGGAAAACCGCCACCGTGCCTACGAGGACTTCGCTGCGGTGGCCCGGGACTTGATCTCCCGCGGCGTTACCAGCCGTCCGCGTCTGGGCTGCGTCGGAGGCTCCAACGGCGGGCTTCTGGTGGGAAACATGCTGACCCAGTACCCCGAACTGTTCGGTGCCGTGTCCTGCGGCGTGCCGCTCCTGGACATGCGCCGGTACACCAAGCTCTCGGCCGGGTACTCGTGGATTGCCGAATACGGGGACCCCGATGTCCCCGCGCAGTGGGAGTTCATCCGCACCTTCTCGCCGTACCACCTCCTTCATGACGGCGTGGATTACCCCGAGACGTTCATCTGGACTGCCACTTCGGATGACCGGGTGGGACCCGTCCAAGCCCGAAAGATGGCTGCACGCATGCAGGCCATGGGCATCCCGAATGTGTGGTTCCACGAAGCCCTCGAAGGTGGCCATGCCGGTGCCTCGGACAACAGGCAGGCTGCGGCGTTGCAGGCGCGGAGCAACCACTTCTTGTGGCGTTCGCTGGCCGGAAGCAACTAGCCGCTCCGTCAGGTCCGATTCGCTGGTTCGCTGCCTGCCAGGCCGTTCGCACGGCCCGTCCCGCCGCGAACCAGCGAAATGGGCAGGAGAATGGCCGCGTTTTGCGCTCGACGGCACGTTCTGCGTATCCTTGGTGGGCTAGCAATAGCAAAGGGAGACGTGCCAGAGCGGCCGAATGGGCTTCACTGCTAATGAAGTGTGGGGCACAACTCCACCGGGGGTTCAAATCCCCCCGTCTCCGCGAACAGGTCCCGGTTTTCAAACCGGGACCTTTTGCGTTTAACCCCGCTTTGAACCGCCGCTGACTTCAGCCCCCGCATGGCGGTGGAGGGTGAGGCTGTCCACAGTGCTGATCAGCATCAGAACTGCCATGGCCACGAAGGCCCCCTTATAGGCCGCCACTTGATCCGGACCGAACACCTCGGTGGCCTCGAACAGGCGCAGGAACAAAGCACCCACGGCGATCCCGGCCGCTGCCGCCAACTGAACCAGCGTTGCCGATATGGCGTTGGCCGAGGGCAACTGCCCCGGGACGATGTCTGCGTACTGCACCGAGGCGTAGGCGGAGAAACCGATGGAACGGAAGGCGCCGCTGAACAGCAGCAGGGCGAAAATGAGCGGTTCGGGTGTTTGGGCGTCAAGGAAAGCGCATATGGCAAACGTCACGGCCGACGCGAACGAGGCAAAAACGAGCACCGCTTTGAATCCGAAACGCCGGATCAACGGCGTTGTAGCCGGTTTGATCCCAATGTTGCCTACGAACACCGCTGCCACCATGACACCGGCCTTCAGGGGATCCCAGCCAAACCCGTCCTGGAACATCAGGGGCAGCAGGAAAGGGACCGAGCTGATGGTCAACCGGTAGATGAAACCCCCGGTGGATGTTGCCCTGAAGGTCCGGGTACCGAAGACGCTGAGGTTGAACAGGGGAACTTTCGCTTTGCTCATCCACCAGACCGCGCCGGCCAGCGACAGTACTCCGGCAAAGACAACTCCGGCGGCCAGGACATTTGATGCGTGCCCACCCAGGGTCTCCAAGCCCACCACCAACGCGCCTACACCCAGCGTGGTCAGCAACAGGCCGAACCAGTCCAGTCGGCGCTTCCCGTCGAATTGTGTCCGCGGCACCAGCCTGAGGGCCGCAATGAAGGCAGCCAGCCCCAGTGGGACGTTGATGATGAAGATCCAGTGCCATGACAGGAAGGTGGTCAGGGCGCCGCCAACCATCGGAGCCAGCACGGGAGCAAGCAGGCCAGGCCACACGAGGTAGGCGGTGGCCCGGAGAAGTTCGGATTTGGGAGTGCCCCGCAGCACCACCAGGGTCCCCACGGGAACCATCATGGCTCCGCCCATGCCCTGGGCCACCCGGCTGAGCGTGAGCATGGTCAGGTCGGTGCTGATCGCGCAGAACAGGGAGGCAAGAGTGAACACCGAGATTGCGAGACAGAAAATCCTGCGCGCGCCGAAACGCTCCGCCAGCCAACTGCTCAACGGGATGCCCATGGCGACCGTTACCAGATACGCCGTCATGGTGATGTTGATGTCGGCCGGTGCTACCCGGAAATCGGAGGCAATGCTGGGAATGGCCGTGGTGAGGATGGTCCCGTCCAGGAACTCCATGAAAAACGTCGCAGCCACCAGCAGCGCCAGGCGCGGCCGCCACGTCGTCTGGTCGGCGGCATCGACGTCGGTGTTGCTCGGGTTTGCGCTCATGGCTCCGGTCCGGGTTCTGGCGTGTGCCTGCCACGGTGAGCAGGCTGTTTGCTCGATCCTATAGATGCAGCGTGGGAGCGATCACAACATGACGTAGTTCCAGCGGAGAGGGACCGATGGGCTACCCAGCTTGGGCGGCACTACCCGGCTCTCGCCGGACTACCCAGCTTGGGCCAGCGCGAGAGGCAGCACCGCGCCCACTCCGGCTTGGCGCAACGCCCTGGCCGAGACCGTCATGGTCCATCGGCTGTCAATGAGGTCATCGACCAACAGCACGGGTTGGCCACCGAGGCCCGCCAAAGCCTGGGCGAGATCGGGACCGACCACCAGCCTGTCCCACACCCCTGCCAGCCGGTACGCACTGTTCCCTCCACGTGCGCCGGTGGGCTCGCCGTGCTGGGGTTGCAGTTGTCCGAGGTAGGGCATTTGCCCTATGCCCGCGATTCCTTGAGCCAAGGTCCCGACCAACTGCGGCTTGCTCCGTGAGGGGACACTGACCACGGCTGCCGGACGGCCGACTCCGCTCCAGGGAGTCCCGCCCTCAGCACCTGACCATTCGCGCAGGACCTGGACACATGCCTGCAGCATGGCTGGATCCACCGCCCGGTCCGGCGCCCCGGCAGCGAACAGTTCGCGGAGCGCCCCACCCCAGCCAAGGTCGGTGAGCCTGGCAAGAATCCGGCCCTCGGACACACTCTCATCGGGCTTGATCTTTCCCTTGACCGCCACACCGAGCCGGTCCATTCCACTGGGCCATTGAAGGCGTGGTTCCACGGCTATTCCGGCCCGGCGCAGAGTCTGTCCTGCGGCATCGGCGGCGGAGGCTGCCACGTCCACGGGAAACCATCGGCCGGCGCAGTTGTCACAGCGCCCACACGCGGCCGCGGTTTCGTCGTCCAGCACCGAGGTGATGTATTCCATGCGGCACCCGGCGGTGTCCTGGTAGATCACCATGGAATCCTGCTCGTCCACGCGTGCCTCGGCAATACGTGAGTAACGATCGGCGTCGTAGTTCCACGGGACCCCGGTGGAGCGCCAGCCCCCACCGACGCGTTCCACGGCTCCATCGACCGCCAGGACTTTGAGGAGGAGTTCCAGCGGTGTTCGGCGAAGGTCCACCCTGGCTTCCAGAGCCACCGTGGACAGCGCCGAACCGGCTTCGCCGAGGACAGTGAGGACAGCGTTCGCTTTCTCGGCCGACGGCATGGAGGCCGTGGCAAAGTACTGCCAGATTTCACGGTCCTCGGAGCCGGGAAGCAACAGGACATCTGCGTTGGCCGCTCCACGTCCTGCACGGCCAACTTGTTGGTAGTAAGCCACAGGCGAGGACGGCGCGCCGAGGTGGATGACAAAGCCCAGGTCCGGCTTGTCGAATCCCATTCCCAAGGCGGACGTGGCCACGAGAGCCTTTACCTGGTTGTCCTTAAGGAGTTGTTCTGCGCGCTCCCTGTCGGCAGGGTCTGTGCGTCCGGTATAGGAGAGAACATTGTGTCCGGCTTCAGCCAGAAGCCTGGCAGTATCCTCAGCCGCCGAGACCGTGAGCGTATAAATGATGCCACTGCCAGGCATATCGGCCAGATGCGTCAGCAACCAGCCCAAGCGGTCCCGGGAATCGGGCAGTGTCAGGACGCCCAGGCGCAGCGATTCACGGCCCAGGGCGCCACGGATGGTCAGTACACCATCACCGAGTTGCTCCTCGATGTCATGGACCACCCTGGAATTGGCGGTGGCCGTGGTGGCCAGGACGGGAACGGACGCCGGCAGTTGTGCAATGAGGTCCGCAATCCGGCGGTAATCCGGACGGAAGTCATGTCCCCAGTCCGAAATACAGTGAGCCTCATCAATGACCAAAAGGCCGGTACGGCGGATGAGTTCCGGGAGCTGGTTCTCCCGGAAGGAGGGGTTGGTCAGCCGTTCAGGAGAGACCAGGAGGACATCCACCTCGTCAGCGGCCAATTGGGCCAGGACGGTGTCCCATTCCAAGGCATTGGCGGAGTTGATGGCCACAGCCCGGACTCCTGCCCGTGCGGCAGCGGCAACCTGGTCCCGCATGAGCGCCAGCAACGGCGAAACAATCAGAGTGGGGCCCGCACCCCGCCTGCGCAGCAGCAGCGAGGCAACGAAGTAGACAGCCGATTTTCCCCAACCGGTACGCTGAACCACCAAGGCCCGGCGTCCGGCATCAACCAACGCTTCGATGGCCTCGTACTGGCCGTCATGGAACTGGGCTTCCGGGTGCCCCACCAACTCCCGCAGACATTCCAAAGCCTGGTGCTGGGTAGGTGATTGCACGGAAACGGCAGCGTTCTGGGAGTTGTTGGCCATCACCCCAGTATTCCAGCCGACCCTGACAGCCATAACCTGCAGGTCCTGCTATGTGGACAACGATTATCCACAAGCCAGGTTCCGCATTCCAGCCCGTTTGCGTTGCCACAGTAGGATTGAGCGCGTGACTAGCGAGCAGAACAAGACATTCGACCTCTCGGCATCCTTTAAGGCGTATGACGTCCGTGGGATCGTTGGTGAGTCCATCACGGCGGAAATCGTCGAGGCCGTGGGTGCTGCCTTTATCGACGTCCTGGGCCTCGAAGGCGAGACCGTCCTGGTCGGAGGGGACATGCGTCCGTCCTCTCCGGAGTTCAGCCAGGCCTTCGCCAACGGCGCAGCAACGCGCGGAGCGAACGTCCTTCTGTTGGACCTGATCTCCACCGATGAGCTCTACTACGCTTGCGGTGCGTTGAACGCCGCCGGTGCCACGTTCACGGCCAGCCACAACCCGGCCGAATACAACGGCATCAAAATGGCCAAAGCCGGCGCCCAGCCCATCTCCTCGGAGTCCGGCCTGAAGGAAATCCAGGCCTTGGCAGAGCAGTACCTGAACTCCGGGACCATCCCGGCTGCGGGTACCCGCGGCGAGATCGGCGTGCGTGATGTGCTGAAGGACTACTCGGAATACCTGCGCCAGCTCGTGGACCTTTCCGGCTCCCGTCCGCTGAAGATCGTGGTCGACGCCGGTAATGGCATGGCGGGGCTGACCACCCCGGCAGTCCTTGGCGACAAACTGCTCCCGGCACTGCCGTTCGAGATTGTCCCGCTGTACTTTGAACTGGATGGTTCTTTCCCCAACCACCCGGCCAACCCCCTGGAGCCGGAGAACCTGCGCGATCTGCAGGCCGCCGTCGTCAAGCACGGCGCGGACATCGGTCTGGCATTCGACGGCGACGCTGACCGCTGCTTCGTGATCGACGAGAAGGGCGAGTCTGTCTCGCCGTCTGCAATCACCGGCATGGTGGCCCGGCGCGAAATCGCCCGTGCCCAGGCCGCAGGGGAAGACACCCCTGTGATCATCCACAACCTCCTCACCTCAAAAGCCGTCCCGGAGCTCGTCGCCAAGGATGGCGGCCGTGCGGTACGGACCCGTGTGGGACACTCCTTCATCAAAGCCGTCATGGCCGAAGAAGGTGCCGTGTTCGGCGGGGAGCACTCCGCTCACTTCTACTTCCGGGACTTCTGGAACGCCGATACCGGCATGCTCGCCGCCATGCACGTCCTGGCTGCTTTGGGCGAGCAGGACGGTCCGTTGTCCGAACTCGGCCGCCAGTACGAGCCCTACGTCTCTTCCGGAGAAATCAACTCCGAGATCGAGGACAAAGCAGCCGCCGTTGAACGCGTCCGCGCCGACTTTGAAACAGAAGACATTGACATCGACCACATGGACGGCAGCACCTTTACGGCCAAGGACGGCAGCTGGTGGTTCAACTTGCGCCCCTCCAACACCGAACCCTTCCTCCGCCTGAACGCCGAAGCGAAGGATCAGCCCACCATGGAAAAGATCCGCGACCGCGTCCTCGCACTGGTCCGGGCCTAGGTTCAGGCATGAACGATCAGCACGCTGCCACAGACGTCCCGGAAGAAACCGACCAGGACCGCGAACTCCGTGAAACCTTGGGCACCGCTTTGGGCACTGCCCAGGAACACATCCAGCAGAACGGCGGATTTTTCCCTTTCGGCATCACGCTGTCCAACGACGGCGAACTGCGGATAGTGATGATTGCTCCCGGTGAGCCGGACGAAAACGGTGACGTCGACGCCGGCCAAATGCTGACCGACGTCCATGATCTGCTGCGACAGGGCCGGGACGATTACCGGGCCGTAGCAGTGGTGAGCGACGTCAGCCTGCCGGACCATGGGTCCGACGGTATCCATGGTGCAGCCGAACACCGGAACGGCGAAGTCCTGGCAGCGATCATTCCGTACACTCCCACGGCGGAGGGCTTTGCCTTCAGCGCGATGGAACCCGATACACACGAGCCATCCATCTGGGTGGACTAGACCCTGCCCGTGAGCTGGACCCTACCCGGGAGCTGATGCCATGAAAATCAACGCGTTCGCAGATGTCAGCCTCCGCGCCATCATGGTGTTGGCCGCGGCCCCCGAAGGTTTGCTCCTGACCACCCAGGCAGTGGCGGATGCCGTGGGTACACCGTACAACCATGTCAGCAAGGCCATGGTCCGCCTCCGTGCCCTGGGATATATCGACGTTGAACGAGGACGGCTGGGCGGTTCCCGGCTCAATGAATCAGGGCGGCGAGCCACCGTTGGGGAAGTCCTGAGGCATCTGGACAGCCGACAGGATCCAGCGGAGTGTCAGTCCCCCACCAAGAACTGCCCGCTCATCAATGAATGCGCCCTGCGCCACGCGATGAATCGGGCCAGGGAAGCGTTCTACACCGAACTGGATACCGTGGTTATCGCTTCTCTCCCCCACGCCCGCCAGATGAACCCGGTGTTCCAGTCCATCGGGCTGCGGCCGGAGTTCAGGGTACCGGCCACCCAGCCATAAGCGGCCACCCTCCCGGCACTTTGGGTGGGTTGGGCACTCAGTGGGCAATGACGGCAGACGCTGCGAACATCGACTTCCACCCGGATCCACTACGAAGTCTTCGGCCCGGACGTGCGGCCCGCCAAAACCAAGGTAGGAATAACCGCCGGTGACAGCTGCCGCAAGAACGACGGCGGCCCGCCACCTTTCAATCGTAAGGTGACGGGCCGTCGTCGTTCACTTAAGAACGCCGTTGTTCCTAAGAGGTCTAGCCCAGACGGGTCTTCAGACCGTCCAGCTCGGACTGGAGCGCCGCCGGGAGCGAATCGCCGAAGTTCGCGAACCATTCTTCAATGGATGCCAACTCAGTTGCCCATTCCTCAGGATCGACTCGAACAGCCGACTCAACCTCGGCCGGGGTCATGTCCAGGCCCTCGAGGTCGATGGATTCGCCGGTGGGCACGAAGCCGATCGGCGTTTCCACAGCGTCGGCCTTGCCCTCGAGACGCTCGATGGCCCATTTGAGCACACGGGCGTTGTCTCCGAAGCCAGGCCAGGCGAAGCCGCCTTCGGCCGTGCGACGGAACCAGTTGACCAGGAAGATCTTTGGCAGTCGCTCCGGATTGGCCTTGGCGGACAGGTTCACCCAGTGATTCAGGTAGTCCCCCGCGTCGTAGCCGATGAACGGCAGCATGGCCATGGGGTCGCGGCGGACGACGCCGACGGCACCGGCGGCAGCAGCGGTGGTCTCGGAGGACAGCGTGGAACCCATGAAGATGCCGTTGGACCAGTCGCGGGCCTCGGTGACCAGCGGGATGGTGGTCTTGCGTCGGCCGCCGAACAGGATTGCGGAGAGCTCCACGCCTTCCGGGCTGAAGTATTCCTCGGCCAGCATGTCGATCTGGTCGATCGGCGTGCAGAAGCGGGAGTTCGGGTGCGCTGCCGGGGCGTCGGAGTCCGGAGTCCAGGACTCGCCGCGCCAGTCGGTCAGGTGCGCCGGAGTTTCCTCCGTCATACCTTCCCACCAGACGCCACCGTCGTCGGTCAGTGCCACGTTGGTGAAGATGCTGTTGCCCTTGGCGATGGCGCGCATGGCGTTCGGGTTGGTGCCCCAGCCGGTACCCGGTGCAACGCCGAAAAGGCCGGCTTCGGGGTTGACGGCGCGGAGTTCGCCTTCCTTGCCGAAGCGCATCCACGTGATGTCGTCGCCAAGGGTCTCAACCTTCCAGCCCTTGATGGTGGGGTCGAGCAACGCAAGGTTGGTCTTGCCACAAGCGGACGGGAATGCCGCGGAAACGTAGTAGGTCTTCTGCTCCGGCGAGGTCAGCTTAAGGATGAGCATGTGCTCGGCCAGCCAGCCTTCGTCGCGTGCCATCACCGAAGCGATGCGCAGCGCGTAGCACTTCTTGCCCAGGAGGGCGTTTCCGCCGTAGCCGGAGCCGAAGGACCAGATGGAGCGCTCTTCGGGGAAGTGCACAATCCACTTGTCCGTGTTGCACGGCCAGGCAACGTCACCCTGGCCGGCTTCCAGCGGTGCACCCAGCGAGTGGAGGGCGGGGACGAAGAAGGCGTCGGTCTGTGTGATGCGGTCCAGGACATCCGTGCCGATGCGGGCCATGATGCGCATGGAGGCAACAACGTAGGCGGAGTCGGTGATCTCGACGCCAAACTTGGGGTCCTCGGCATCCAGGTGGCCCATGACGAACGGAATGACGTACATGGTGCGGCCGCGCATGGAGCCGGCGAACAATCCGCGCAGCTTCTGCTTCATTTCGGCCGGGGCCATCCAGTTGTTGGTGAAGCCTGCGTCGCGCTCGTTCTCGGAGCAGATGAAGGTCTGCTCTTCTACACGGGCAACGTCAGCAGGGTCGGAGAATGCTGCGAAAGAGTTCGGGAACGTCTCCGGGTTCAGCCGCTTCAACGTGCCGGCCTCAACGAGTTCGTCGGTGAGCTTCTTGTTTTCTGCTTCGCTGCCATCAACCCAGTGGATGCGGTCCGGCTGAGTCAGCTCGGCAACTTCCTCAACCCAGGCCAGCAGGCGTGCATGCGTAGTAGGTGCCTTCTCAAGCAGCGGCAGTCGCGCCAGATCGCCCATTGCGGTTCCCTTCCTCGGGTTCAGTGGTGTGTCCTAAACGATAGGGGCCGCGGACCAGACCAATCCGTTGTCAGACATCGGACATCCACACAGCCCAAAAGTAAAAACCGCTAGAAATAAGGGGTTGGGTTAGCCAGAACGGAGATTTAAGTGACTAAGGTCACGTAGACCGGTCTAGTTGCGCAGATTACAGCTTTTCGATTTGGAACTTCACATGAACTTCTGTAAAGTTTATTGAGGTTCGAGGGGGTCAGAGAAACAGACCGCCGAGAATCACACGAAATGCGCCCATAGCTCAGCTGGATAGAGCGTCTGTCTACGGAACAGAAGGTCAGGGGTTCGAATCCCTTTGGGCGCACAAATCAAGACCCGCACCGGTTCGCCGGTGCGGGTCTTTTGTTGTGCTCGGGCCAGCCCCACTGACTTGCATGTGCGGTGACTTGCACGCCGAACGCAAAGGGCCGTCGTCGTACTTTTCGCAAGTACGACGACGGCCCTTTCGTTAAGTACGGGGCGTTTACTCCCCGACTGCCTCGCTGATGCGGCGGCGGATGCCATCGAAGTGTCGGTTGAGCAGCTCGGACGCCAGGACCTTGTCCCCTGCCGCCACAGCTCCGTAAATGTCTCGGTGCATCGCAGCAGTCTTCGCCAAGTCCTCGTTCCCTGGACCGATCTCCACGTGGATCTTCCGGTACACCTTCCAAAACACGCCCATGAGGTTGATCAGGAGCTCGTTGTTGAGGGGTTCGAAGAGGCGACGGTGGAATTCGGCGTCCGCGGCCACGAAGTTTTCGCCGGCAGCGGCCAGCTCTTCCATCTGCTTCACGGCTTCTTCGATGGACGCGAGCTGTTCCTTGGTCATGACATCCATGGACGAGCCGATCAGGCCGGACTCCAACGCCTGGCGCACATCCACCAGCTGCAGGGCCTCCAGCCCCTGATGCCGCAGGGAGAGCCGGCCCCTGAACGTCAGGCCGTCAGCCAGTGCGTCAAAGTTGCTCGGCGCCACGAACATGCCGAAGCCGTGACGGATTTCGATGACACCCAAGGCCTGTAGCACCTTGAGTGACTCACGGAGCGTGTTGCGGCCCACGCCCAGGGCACCGGAAAGCTCGCTCTCGGTCGGCAACGGATCGCCTGCCTCGAGCTCGCGCTCAAGAATCAATTCCATAATGTCCGACTGCAACGCACGCAGCCGGGCCTGTGCACTGAACCGCGCCTGCGGAACCACACCGGAAGTTGTCATGGCTTTCTCCTTGCCGATGCACCGGCCCCGCAGACCGGCAAAGGCCGGTTCCGAGAGCAGGTGCGGTGTTAACATTGAGGCGAGCTTAGTGCCCACCCCAGAATGAGTGACTCGCAACATACAATATCGGATGTCCCACCTCCGTCATAGCTATGTACTGGGAAATCGTTGAGATTTCCCCTCAGGACCGGCCGCAGCCGGCAGGCCGCCAGGCGCGCGGCAGCAACCCAAGCGCACATTCTCACTTGACGTTCCGTTGTGACCGCCCTTACAGTTTCCATACGAGCATCGGACGTCCTACATCCGATAACCCACGAAACGCGAATGGTGAGGCACCCTATGAGCAAGACGATCCACAGCCTGCCGCTGGTCAACGACGCCAGCCGCCGGAACTTCCTGAAGCTAAGCGGCGCAGTTGGTGCAGCAGCCGCCTTCACGGCAACACTCTCTGCGTGCGGCGGCGCTGCCAGCACCACCACCGGTACCACCACCAACACTGCCGCGGTCAATAAGGACCTCACCATTGAGGCCGGCATCTCCTACGCGCTGTCCACCGGTTTCGATCCCCTCAGCTCCTCCGGAGCCACGCCGATGGCCGCCAACCTGCACATCTTCGAAGGCCTCATCGAACTGCACCCGGCCACCCGCGAGCCTTACAACGCCCTCGCCGCAGCGGACCCCAAAAAGGTCAACGACACCACCTACCAGGTGACCATTCGCGAGGGCGCGAAATTCCACGACGGCTCCCCCGTCACCACCGAGGACGTCGCTTTCTCCTTCACCCGTGTGATGGATCCGGCCAACAAGTCCTTGTTCTCCCAGTTCATTCCCTTCATCCAGGACGTCAAGCCGCTGGACGCCAAGACGGTGGAGTTCACCCTTAAGTACGCCTTCCCCGGCTTCGGACCCCGCATCTCAGTGGTCAAGATCGTCCCCAAGGCACTCGCTACCGACCTTAAGGCGTTCGACGCCAAGCCAGTCGGCTCCGGACCGTACAAACTCATCTCCGCAGTCAAGGACGACAAGATCGTCTTCGAGGCGTTCGCCGACTACAACGGCCCCAAGCCTGCGCTGGCCAAGGGCATGACCTGGCTGCTGCTCTCAGATGCCGCAGCCCGTGTCACGGCGGTCCAGTCCGGCCGTGTCCAAGCGATCGAAGACGTTCCTTACCTTGACGTCGACGGACTGAAGTCCAAGGTCAAAGTTGAATCCGTCCAATCCTTCGGCTTGCTGTTCCTCATGTTCAACTGCGCCAAGGCCCCGTTCGACAACAAGCTGGTCCGCCAGGCCCTGCACTACGGCATGGACAAAGAATCCATCATCAAGAAAGCGCTGTTCGGCAACGCCAAAGCCGCCACTTCCTACTTCCAGGAAGGCCACCCGGACTACGTCAAGGCCAAGAACGTCTACAGCTTTGATACTTCCAAAGCTGAAGACCTCCTGAAGCAGGCCGGCGTCACCACCCTCGAATTCGAGCTCCTCACCACGGACACCGCTTGGGTCAAGGACGTTGCACCGCTGATCCTCGAGTCCTGGAACAAGATCCCGGGCGTCAAGGTCACCGTCAAGAGCCTTCAGTCCGGCGCGTTGTACAGCGACCGCGTGGGCAAGGGCGACTTCTCCGTAGTCGCGGCCCCTGGCGATCCCTCGGTCTTCGGCAATGACGCAGACCTTCTCCTGAGCTGGTTCTACTCCGGCGCAACCTGGATGGACAAGCGCGCCTTCTGGACCACCCCGGAACGCGCCAAGCTGCAGGAACTCATGAACAAGGGCTCCCAGGCATCCGGTGACGCGGCCAAGAAGATCGTGGGTGAAATCGTGGACATGGTTTCCGACGAGGTTCCGTTGTACCCGGTCTTCCATCGCCAGCTCCCCAGCGCCTGGGACGAGAAGAAGCTCAACGGCTTCCAGCCTCTGCCCACCACCGGCTTGTCATTTATCGACGTCGGACGAACCAACTAAGCACCCTCCCTGTTGTGAGGCCCGCCCTGCGGCCTGAATCTCCCTTGTAGCCCCGCGGAGCGGGCCCCACAACCAGCACCACCCCAACCAACCGGAGAACACATTGGTCACGATATTGCGTTTGCTTGGCCGCAGACTTGCAGCATTGCCATTAATGATCCTGGGCATTACGTTGCTCGTCTTCCTCGTCCTGCAGGCCGCTCCCGGCGACCAGGCCAGTTCGGCCCTCGGCGACGGCGCCAGCGAAGAAGCCAAGCAGCAGTACCGCCAGGACAATGGCCTGAACGATCCCCTGGTCCTGCAGTACTTCCGATTCCTCGGCAAGCTCCTGCAGTTCGACCTCGGTGTCACCACCCCACCGGCAAAGTCGGTGGCGTCCATGATCGGCTCAGCGTTTCCCCTGACGCTGCAGCTGACCTTCCTGGGTGTCCTTATCGCGATTGTGCTCTCGCTCGCGTTCGGCATCCTCGGCGCCCTGTATCGCGACAAGTGGCAGGACCAGTTGGTCCGCGTCTTCTCCATCGCCGCGATCGCCACGCCGTCCTTCTGGCTGGGCATCCTGCTCATCCAGTGGTTCGCGCTCGGCGCCAACCCCATGTTCCCCTCGGGCGGAATCGCGACGCCGGAATCCGGCTTCGGCGGTTGGCTCAACTCCATGGCCCTCCCGGCCTTGGCGCTCGGCATCCCGGTGTCTGCGTCGCTGATCCGCGTGGTCCGTACCTCAATGGTGGAAGAACTTGACCGCGACTACGTCCGCACCGCCATCGGCAACGGCGTCCCTTACCGCGAGGTCGTCTCCAAGAACGTCCTCCGCAACGCGCTCGTCACCCCGGTGACCGTGCTGGGACTTCGCGTCGGCTACTTGCTGGGCGGCGCCGTCGTGATTGAAATGATTTTCGCCCTGCCCGGCATGGGCCAACTGATCCTCAACGGCATCACCAACCTGGACGTCAACCTGGTCCAGGGTGTGGTGCTCACCATCTCGGTCACCTTTGTCTTGGTGAACATCGTGGTGGACCTTCTCTACCTGCTCATCAACCCCCGAATCAGGACGGTATAGCTCATGCGCAGCAAGCTCGCAGAACGGCTAAGTGCCCCGGGCATTCGTTTCAAGGCCCTGCCCTGGGGCTCGCGTATCGCCCTGCTCTTCCTCATCGTGATTGTCCTCGCCGCCATTTTCGCGCCGGTCATCGCCCCGCACGATCCACTGGAGACCTTCATCCCGGCCACCCCGCCCGGCGCCGAGCACTTCTTCGGCACCGACCGCCTGGGCCGCGACATCTTCTCGCGCCTCCTCTTCGGCGCACAGTCCTCGCTGATGATCGGCCTCGGGGCGGTTGCGTTGGCCATCCTTGCCGGAGCGCTCCTTGGTTCCTTCGCCGCGACCTCCAGCAAATCCGTCAACGAGATCATCATGCGGCTCATGGACATCCTCATGGCGTTCCCGGGTATCGCTCTCGCAGCTGTGTTGCTGGCCGCGTTCGGCAACTCGGTCCCCACCATCATCATTGCCATCGCCATCATCTACACACCGCAGCTTGCCCGCGTAGTCCGCGCCAACGTGCTGGCACAGTACGGCGAAGACTACGTCCGTGCTGAACGCGTGATCGGCGCCGGACGTTTCTACATCCTGGTCAAGCACATCGTCCGCAACACCGCGGCTCCAGTGCTGGTGTTCGCAACGGTCATGGTGGCTGACGCCATCATCCTGGAAGCCTCGCTTTCCTTCCTGGGGGCCGGCGTCCAGGATCCCGCGCCGTCCTGGGGAAATGTGATTTCCTATGGCCGCAACCTGGTCCTCTCCGGCGGTTGGTGGGCTACCACCTTCGCGGGTCTGACCATCCTGCTGACCGTGTTGTCCCTGAACATCCTGGCTGAGGGCCTCACCGACGCCATGGTGAACCCGAAGCTTCGGCGCGCGCCGGTGGTGAAGGACGACGACGGTGCTTCAGCCGCCGTTGCTGTCGACGCTGAGGTAGCAACCTCGGTGGCCCAGCCGTCCGTGGTTGAGCAACACGAGCTCGACGGCGTTCGTGCGGCTTCCAGCGACACCGTCACCTCCGGTGTCGAGACTGCGGCCGTCCTCACCGACGTGAGGCTGGCAGCCGCCAACCCGCACCTCCTCCTGGACCGCGAACTGGAGCTCCTGGCAGCCATCGAGGCGAAGCGCACCGACCGGCTCCCGCAGGTCTCCCCAGGAGCCCGCAATGTCCTCGAAGTGAAGAACCTGTCCATCCGTTTCCCAAGCCGCTTCGGCGACATCGCAATCGTGGACAACGTCTCTTTCACGGTCCGCGAAGGTGAGACCATGGGCTTGGTAGGCGAATCCGGTTGTGGCAAGTCCATCACCTCACTTGCTGTGATGGGGCTCCTGCCCAAGACCGCCCAAGTCACCGGGTCCATCACCTTCGATGGCAAGGAACTCCTGGACTCCACCACCGAACACAGCAACCCCAAGGCGTACGAAGGCCTTCGCGGCGAGCAGATCGCCATGGTCTACCAGGACGCGCTGAGCTCGCTGAACCCGTCCATGAAGATCAAGGACCAGCTGGAACAGCTCACCAAGCGCGGCGGCCGCAAGACTCCCACCGAGCTCTTGGAGATGGTGAAACTGGATCCCGTCCGGACCCTCGCCAGCTACCCGCACGAGCTCTCCGGCGGCCAGCGCCAACGCGTGCTGATCGCCATGGCGTTGTCGCGTTCACCGAAGATCGTTGTAGCCGACGAGCCCACCACCGCCCTTGACGTCACTGTCCAGAAACAGGTGGTGGACCTCCTCAACGAGCTCCGCGAACAGCTCGGCTTCGCGATGGTGTTCGTCAGCCACGACCTCGCCTTGGTTGCTTCCCTGGCGCACCGCATCACGGTGATGTACGCGGGCCAGGTGGTGGAGTCCGCACAGGCCTCCGAGCTCCTGCAGAACCCCAAGCATGAGTACACCCGTGGCCTGCTGGGTGCTGTCCTCTCCATTGAGGCCGACGCCGTCCGTCTCCACCAGATTCCGGGCACGGTGCCGTCCCCTCGGGACTTTGCCACGGGAGACCGCTTCGCGGCCCGCTCACTGAGGCCCGACGCCGATCCCCACCAGAAGCTGGTCCTCACCACGGTTTCTTCGGTTGACTCCGTCAACGGCGGTGACGCCGACCACTACTGGGCGAGCCATTTGAAGGAGGACGCGAAATGAGCCAATCAATTCACCAAGAATCAAAACCGGTCATTGAGCTCAAGGACGTCAAGGTCTATCACCACGCACGGACTGGTGGCCTGTTCCGTCCGAACATCGTCAAAGCGGTGGACGGCGTGGACTTCACCATCAGCCGCGGCGAAACCGTGGGCATCGTTGGTGAGTCCGGCTGCGGCAAGTCCACACTCGCGTCAGTGCTTGTGGGACTTCAACCGCCGACGTCGGGCAAGGTCCTTTTCCACGGAAAGCCGGCCATCAAGCGGAACGCGGCCATGCGCAAGGAATTCGGCCGTTCGGTCTCCGTGGTCTTCCAGGACCCGGCAACGGCACTGAACCCGCGCATGACCATCCTGGACATCCTGACGGATCCCCTGCAGATCCATGGCATCGGCAACGCGTCATCCCGTGCTGCCAAGGTCAAGGAACTGTTGGCGCTGGTGGGCTTGCCGCAATCGGCAGCCGAAGTGACGCCGTCGCAAGTTTCCGGAGGTCAACGCCAGCGCGTGGCGATTGCCCGGGCGCTGGCCTTGGACCCGGACATCATCGTGGCGGACGAGCCGACGTCGGCCCTGGACGTTTCCGTCCGGGCGCAGGTCCTGAACCTGCTGTCCGACCTGAAGAAGCAGCTCAACCTCGGCATGGTGTTCATCTCGCACGACATCCAGACCGTCCGCTACGTCTCGGACCGGATCTGCGTCATGTACTTCGGCAAGATCGTCGAGCAAGGCACAGCCAGCCAGGTCTTCGACAACCCGAGCAACGACTACACCAAGAAGCTGCTGGGCGCCGCGCCGAGCCTGCTCCACATCTAGTTTTTCCCTTCACAAGCTACAAACAACGGAGAATTCTGTGTCCACTCAGTTCCAGGGCGTCATCCCCCCGGTCATCACCCCCCGCCACGCAGACGGCAGCATCGACACCGCGTCGCTGAAGAACGTCACCAAGCACCTGATCGACGGCGGTGTGTCCGGCCTTTTCGTCCTGGGCTCCTCCGGCGAAGTCCCCTACCTGACCAACGACGAGCGTGAGCTGGTGGTCTCCACCATCGCCGACGCCAATGCCGGGGCGGTCCCGCTGATCGTGGGTGCCAACGAGCAGACCACCACCCGCGTCATCGAGGAAGCCCGCAAGGTGGTTGACCTCGGCGCTGACGCGATCGTGGTCACCTCCATGTACTACGCAATCGGCAACGCCGCGGAGACCGAAACGCACTTCCGCAGCATCCACGCGGCCATCGAAAAGCCGATCTTCGCCTACGACGTTCCTGTCCGCACGCACTTCAAGCTGCCCACCGACCTGCTGGTCCGGCTCGGCCGCGACGGCGTCCTTGCCGGCGTCAAGGACTCTTCCGGCGACGACGTCTCCTTCCGCCAACTCCTCCTCGCGGCCAAGGACATCCCCAACTTCGACATCTTCACGGGTCACGAAGTTGTGGTGGACGGCGCTCTCCTCGGCGGCGCGCAGGGTGTTGTTCCGGGCCTCGGCAACGTTGATCCGGCCGGCTACCGCCGCCTGTTCGACGCCGCCCAGGCCGGTGACTGGGCTCTCGCGGCAAGGGAGCAGGACCGCCTGGCCGACGTCTTCGAGATCGTCTACGCCCCCAACGGCCGCGTTTCCGGTGGTGCTGCGGGCCTGGGCGCCTTCAAGACCGCACTGCAGGTGATGGGCGTCATCGAATCCAACACCATGAGCTCGCCGATGCTTTCCTTGGATGACTCCGAGACTGCTCTCATTCGTTCAATCCTGGAGCGGAACGGGCTGGTCTAAGCTTCGATGACCCCTTCCATGAACCACGTGATCGGCGTTGACCTCGGCGGCACCAAAACCGCCGCCGGAGTTGTCACGCCTTCCGGCGACGTGTTGATGTCGGAGACCATTCCTACGTTGAACCGGGCCGGTGGCGAAGCAATTTTGGACGCCACCGCTGCGCTGATCGCGGGCTTGGTGGAGCGCGCTACCGACGCCGGCATGTCGGTTTCCGGCGTCGGCATCGGCTCCGCCGGTGTGATAGACGCGTCTTCAGGGGTGGTGGTCTCCGCGACCGATGCGATTCATGGTTGGGCCGGGACTGCGCTTGTTTCGGGGCTTGCCGCGCGTCTTTCGCTTCCTGCCCCGGCCGTCCGCGCCGTCAACGACGTCCACGCACACGCGCTCGGAGAAGCTTGGCTTGGCGCCGCCGCCGGGTCATCGAGTTCACTCATGGTGGCGTTCGGAACAGGAGTTGGCGGGAGTTTTGTCCTGAACGGCGTTCCTGTAGTGGGTCACCGTTTTGTGGGTGGGCATGTGGGGCATTTCGCTTCTCCCTATGCCTACTCCGACGGTGTTCCACTGCCGTGCGTGTGCGGTGGTTCCGGGCACGTTGAGGCTGTGGCTTCCGGGCCCGCTCTTTTTGAGGCGTTTCTTCGCTGTGGCGGTTCTGCACGGGAGGCTTTGGACGCGCGGGGCGTGTTTGCGCTGGCCGCTGCTGAAGCCCACGACGGCGGTGCTGCCGCAGGCTCTGCGGACAGCCGCGCCGCGGCTTTGCGTGCTGTCGACATGGGCGCAGCCGCTGCTGGACAGGCAGTGGGCGGCCTTATCAACATCCTTGATCCTGAAACCGTGGTGATCTCCGGCGGCCTTGCCGATGCCGGTGAACTGTGGTGGAAGCCCATGGAAACGGCACTCCGGGAAGAACTCCTGGCTCCCTTGGCTGCCATCCCTGTCCTCCGGGCAACACTTGGCAACACGGCGGCGATTGTTGGCGCCGCGAAACTCGTCCTACCAGGCCCTAAGTAAAGGGAGATCCCATGATTCTCACCACCGAAGGCCTCGAGGCCCTCCGCTCACAACTGATCGTCTCGTGCCAGGCCTACCCCGGCGAGCCCATGCGCGATCCCCGGACCACCGCCCAGGTGGCGGCCTCGGCTGTCATCGGAGGCGCTGCGGCGATCCGCGTCCAAGGCTTGGCCGACGTGCAGTTCACGCGCGCCGCCGTCGAGGTTCCTGTCATTGGCCTGTGGAAAGACGGCCACGATGGCGTCTTCATCACACCCACGCTGCGCCACGCCTTGGCGGTAGCGAATGCCGGTGCGCACGTTGTGGCGATTGACGGAACGCGGAGGGCCCGCCCGGATGGGCTTTCCCTGGGCGAAACGGTGGCTGGTCTCCACGCGGAATCACACGCACTGGTCATGGCTGATTGCGGTTCCTTCGACGACGCTGTTGCCGCCGTCGAGGCGGGTGCTGACCTGATCGGCACTACATTGTCCGGCTACACCGGCGAGCGCCCCAAGACTGACGGCCCGGACCTGGAGCTCCTGGAGCAGATCGCGTCCGCCCAACTGGGCAAGCCACTCATCGCAGAGGGCCGCATCCATACCCCTGCGCACGCACGGCAAGCCCTTGACGCCGGGGCGTTCGCCGCGGTGGTGGGCACCGCCATCACGCACCCGGCCACCATCACGGGCTGGTTCAAAGGCGCAATGCACGCGTGATTCGCAGCGTTGCGAGGCCCGCTCCGCACCTCAAAATCCGCGCCGGGCCCGCAAAGCAGGCCTCACAACCCCGGTGTCAGCGTCGCCTCTGGCATCTCCTGCGCACGGGAGTACTGGGACCACCCGCCGACGAACAGCCTCCCATGGCCCATACCCACATGCTCCATGGCCAGCAGGTTATGGCAGGCCGTTACTCCAGAGCCGCAGTAGGAGACCACGCCCTCTGCGGACAGAACGCCGGCAAGCTCGAAGTTCGCGCGAACCTGCAGTTCCGGGATCAAGTGTCCCGTGGAGTCGAGGTTCCCGCGGCACGGAACATTCACGGCACCGGGTATGTGTCCGGGACGAGGATCCACGGGATCCTGAAGTCCATCGAAGCGGTCACGGTTCCTCGCATCCACTCTCAGGTACGTGGCAGACGAGGCCTCGGAGATATCCGCCAGTAGATGCGCTGGCCAGGCCTGGGCCGAAAAATCCCCCATCCGTGGTGAAGGTGCCTGCGTGGTGAGTTCGCCTTGGTAAGCGGCCATGCCGCCGTTCAGTATCGCTGCGTTGTGTCCTGTCGACCGGAGCATCCACACGAGTCTGGCCGCGATGACTCCTCCGGCGTCGTCGTAGGCGACCACCGTGTCCGAGTCGTTGATCCCTGCACGCCGCATGCCTTCGGCAAACACGTTGGGGTCGGGCAACGGGTTCCTCCCGGCTTCAGGAGACGCCGGCCCGGACAACCATTGGTCAAGGTCCATGAACACAGCACCAGGAAGATGGCCGCTGTCATAGGCGTCCTTCCCGGAGGATCCGTCCAGATACCAGCGGGTATCGGCAAGAACGAATTTTCCGGCGTTCTCCGCGCACCAGTCCCAATCGACGAAAGGCCTCAAATCTTCTCCCATGCGAAGCAGCCTAGCCACCAATCCCACAATATGAGATGTGCATCTCGAAATATGGACGGTGCGGCCGCCTGGCTGGGCCCTTTTGCGCCCCAAAATCCGGCGCTGGCGCGCAGAGCGGGCCCCACAACGTACAGGTGCCGGTTGTAGGCTTCTCCCATGACTGCCGAGACCTCCCGGGAATTCGATGTAATCGTGATCGGCGCGGGCGCCGTAGGGGAAAACGTGGCGGACCGGGTGGTTCGCGGCGGCCTTACGGCGGTGATTATCGAGAGCGAGTTGGTGGGCGGCGAGTGCTCCTATTGGGCCTGCATCCCTTCCAAGGCACTTCTTCGTCCCGGGAACGTGCTCCACGCTGCCCAGGTGGTGCCCGGCGCGAGCGAGGCTGTTACTGGAGTGGTTGACGCCCAAGCTGCGCTGAAGAACAGGGATTGGTTCACCAACAACTGGCAGGACGGCAGCCAGGTGGAGTGGCTGGACAGCGCGGGCATCGAGCTCATCCGTGGCCGCGGCCGCATCACGGGCCCGCGCGAGGTCCAGGTGGATGGCCTCGACGGTAACAGTTACGCGCTCAAGGCACACCATGCCGTGGTGGTCGCGACCGGCTCCACCCCCACCATCCCGGACATTGAGGGCTTGAAAGATGTCCCGTTCTGGACCACCCGCGGAGCCACGGCAGCGAAGGAAATTCCCAGGCGCTTTACCGTGCTCGGCGGCGGCGTAGCGGGCGTGGAGATGGCGCAGGCATTCGCCCGGCTCGGCTCGGACGTGACCCTGATTGCCCGCGGTCGTTTGTTGAGCAGCTATCCGGAAGAGGCGGCCACCCTGGTGATGGCCGGACTCCGCGCCGACGGCGTCACCGTTCACGTCCACACCGATGTGGAGAGAACACAGAAGAACGACGACGGCACAGTGACAGTCGCGTTCGACGGCAAAACTGTCACCGCTGACAAACTGTTGGTGGCCTCAGGCAGGCACCCCGCACTGGCCAATCTGGGCTTGGAGAATGTTGGCGTCGAGCCCCGGAACGGCAAGCCGCTCCGCGTCACGACCGATGCCAGCGGCCTGGTTGAGGGCCCGGCCAGCGATGGCACCAGCGGACTCTGGCTGTATGCCGCGGGGGATGCCGCCGGTAAGGTCCTTTTGACCCACCAGGGCAAGTACGAGGCCCGCGCTACCGGTGACGCGATCGTGGCAAGGGCCAACGGCAAGCTCCAGGGCACACCGAAACCGTGGAGCCCGTGGGCCCATACTGCCAACGACCATGCCGTGCCGAGCGTGGTGTTCACCGACCCCGAGGTTGCCTCCGTGGGGCCCAGCCTGGAGCAGGCCCTCTTGCAGGGAAGGAACGTCACTGGCGTGGAACTCCCCATCAACGTGTCCGGTTCCCAACTGCACTCCCCCGACTACAAGGGCTGGGCCCAGATCGTGGTGGATGAGGATCGGCAGGTGATCATCGGCGCCACCTTCGTGGGCCCAGGCGTTGCAGAACTCCTGCACTCAGCCACCATCGCGATCGTGGGCGAGGTGAAGTTGGACCGCCTCTGGCACGCCGTTCCTTCATATCCGACCATCAGCGAAGTATGGCTGCGGCTCCTGGAAAAGTACGGACTCTAAATCTCTATTTGAACTGACCAGTCAGTTTAGTTAGACTTTCAGCAGACACCATTTCTGCGAAAGGCTTCATTGTGCTGTCCGTACAGCAACTCCAGATCAACGGCCGCCGGGACGATCTCCTGCCGGCAACGTCACTTCAGGTCCGCCGCGGCGAACTTCTGCTCGTTGCCGGAGAGGGCCAGGACCAGCGGACCGCTTTGGCGTTGGCCCTGAGCGGCCGCATGAAGCCCAGCAACGGCGTCCTCAGCTGGGACACCACCACCAAAACCAAAAAGATCCGGCTCGCCAGCGCCCTGGTGGACTCCCCCGGCGTCAACGAACCCGAGCAGCACCTCAGCGTCCGTGACCTCGTCACCGAAGACCTCTCCCTCATCCCCCGCCGCTACCGCGGCGCGTTGCTGAGCAAGCCGTGGCTGAAGGTCAACAGCTTCGAGGACATCGCGGGACTCTGGATCGAACAAATTCCCGCCACCCGCCGGCTCGAACTCCTGACCGCACTCGCCCTCGCAGATCCGGCCACGGACCTCCTCGTGGTGGACTCCCCCGACCGCCACAGCGCAGATCCCGCAGCGTGGTTGCCCAGGCTTCAGGCTTTGGCGTCCGACGCCGGGCGGCCGCTTGCCGTGGTCGCCGTCGTCGGTGCCCTCCCGGAGAACTGGACCGGAGCCGCCGCGGTGATCGGCAACTCCGTGATGCATCCACCCGAACCGGAGGCTGAGGGCCCGCACTCCGAAACCAAGCCAGCGGCCGCCGTCGAGCCTAAAGCCAAACATGCTGCCGAGCCGGTGACTGAAGAGCCGCAAACACTCGAAACTCCAGCGGCGCCCCAGGCGGCCGTCGACCCCGAATCCGAAAACCTCCAAAGGACTGCAAAGTGACTGTTCTGCGGCTCGCCCGCTCCGAACTCAAGCGCATGACCGGCGGGCTCCTGCCCAAGCTGACCATCCTCGCCCTGACGATGGTCCCGTTGCTGTACGGCGCCGTGTACCTCTATGCGAACTGGGATCCGTACGGCAACCTGAACCAGATCGACGCCGCCCTGGTAGTGGAGGACACGGGAGCAACGTCGTCGGACGGCACCGAACTGCAGGCCGGCCGGAAAGTGGCCGACAGCTTGGTGGAGGGACACGTCTTTAACTGGAAGCCGGTCTCCAGCGCCGAGGATGCAGACGCCGGTGTCCGTACGGGTGAGTACGCCTTCGCGCTGCGCATCCCCAAGGACTTCTCCGCCAACCTGGTCTCGCCCGGCAGCTTCGACGCCGCCAACCAGGCCATGCTGCACGTCACCACCAACGACGCCAACAACTACCTTTTGAGCACCATCGTGGACAAGCTCACCACGGCGGTTCACTCCACAGTGGCCAAGGAGGTGGGTGAGGAAACGGCAAACCAGCTCCTCACAGGCTTCGGAACCATCCATGCCTCCATCGTCAAAGCCGCGGACGGAGCCTCGGAACTGGCCACGGGCGTGACGAAGCTGAGCGACGGCGCCACAACCCTCCATGGCGGCACCACCGAACTGGTGGCCGGCGCCGACCAACTCGTGGCCGGTCAAACCAAACTGCGGGACGGTGCTGTCCAGCTCAACACCGGGGCCAGCCAGCTGAGCTCAGGCCTCACGGAGCTGAAGAACAAGACGGCGACGCTGCCTGCGGACTCCAGGAAACTCGCCGACGGCGCCGCCCAAGTAGCCGCCGGAAACGCCGAGCTGAACGCCAAAGTCCAGGACGTCGTCGGGCAGCTCGAAGCGGCAGACAAAGGCCTCCGTAACCGGGTGGTCGAGTCCAACGCGCGGCTGGTCGCGGCCGGTGTGCTGACGCAGGAGCAGGCCGCCAAGGTCCTGGCGGACTTCGACGCCGCCGCGGCATCGAGCCCCGTGACGGACGCGAAGGCCAAGATTTCCGGCGACGCCGCCAAGATCCAGCAACTCTCGGACGGCTCTGCTGCCGTGAGCGCCGGAGCTGCCAAACTCGCCGGCGCCACGCCAACACTCACCGACGCGATTTCGAAAGCCGCCGCAGGTGCCGGACAGCTGAACACCGGCGCAGCCACACTGGCCGCCGGACAGCAGACCGCTTTGGACGGCGCGGCCAAGCTCGACGACGGTGCCCGCCAACTGGACGACGGCGCAGGCCAGCTAGCCAGCGGCGCAGTGACCGCAGCCGATGGATCACACACCCTTGCCACCGAGCTCGCCAAGGGGGCGGGAGACATCCCCAACCCGAACGATGAGCAGAAGAGCAGCGTGTCCAAGGTGATTGCTGATCCCGTGGCGGTGGACAACGTCTCGCAGGCGAAGGCGGGCTCTTACGGCGCCGGACTGGCACCCTTCTTCCTGACCCTGGCACTGTGGATCGGCGTGTTTATGCTGGTCCAGGCCATGCGGCCCATCACCCAGCGGGCCCTGGCGTCGAACGCCCCCGCCTGGAAAATCGCCGTCGGAGGCTGGCTGCCGTTCTTCGTGGTCTCGGTGCTGCAGGCCACCATCCTCACTCTCGTGGTGAACCTTGGCCTGGGATTGAACCCCGCACACCCCATCGGCATGTGGCTGTTCATGCTGGCCGCAGTGATGGCCTTCAGCGCGATCATCCAGGGCATCGTGGCGCTGATGGGGACACCCGGCAAGTTCGTGGTGCTGATCCTGTTGGTCCTGCAGCTGGTGTCCTCGGGAGGAACGTTCCCGTGGCAAACCACCCCCATGCCGCTGCACGTGGTGCACGAGGTCCTGCCCATGGGCTACGTGGTGACCGGCATGCGGCACTTGATCTACGGAGGTGAGCTCAGCATGATCTGGCCCACTGTCCTGGGCCTGCTTGGATACACTTTGCTGGGAATGGCGTTGTCCACGCTCGCCGTCCGCAAGCACAAGGTGTGGACCCTCAAGACGCTGAAGCCGGAGATCGCAGTATGAGCACCACCGAGCCCGTCCCCACCGGTCCTGCAGAGAAGAAACTCCGCCCCGGCCGCACCAACGCCACCAAGCAGCGCCTGTTCGAGGCCTCCATGGAATTGATCGGCGAGCGCGGCGCCGCGGGGGTCACAGTGGACGAGATCGCGGCCGCGGCCGGTGTCTCCAAGGGGACCGTCTATTACAACTTCGGCAGTAAGTCGGACCTGATTGCCCAGCTGCTTCGGCACGGTGTGGACATCATGCTGGTCCGGCTCCAGGACGTTCGCGGACAGGCCAGCGACCCCTTGGAATCCATGAACAACATGGTGGGCCAAGCCATGGAATTCATGGACGACTACCCCTCCTTCGCCCGCCTGTGGGTCAGTGAAAACTGGCGCACGCCCGGCGAGTGGAGCGCCGTATTCGCCGAACTCCGGGCTGAGCTCCTGGCCGTGATTGGTTCGGCCGTGGAAAGCGTTGCGTCCGGGTACAAGGTCAACGAGTCCATTGCCCGCGGTTCACTGGAGGCAGCAATCTTCGGAGCGATCTTCGTGGTGGGACTGGACCGTCAGACGTACAACCCGGAACGGACCCGCGAGCAGAGCGTCGACGCCGTGATGACCATCATGCACGGGTACGTCATCAAGTAGCGCTGTCCGAGCGGGCCTCGGAACGGTATTCAACTGCAATGTACGGCGGCGTGGCGTGGCCACTTGGTCGGCGATGATTAACCTCATGCGTCACATGGGGAACAGTGGAAAGCTTGCGGTAGTGGCAGCCTTTGTGTCGCTCGGGCTCTTGGTACTGGCGGCCGTGGTCTTGGAAGAGCTGGTGCTGTACCTGTTCTTGGGCGCCGTGCTGGTCTGCTATTTGGCGTCCCTCGTCCAGGTTTTCAACCGCCGCCGCTACTTCGTGGTCCTCCTTGGCGCGGCGGGCACCAGCCTGTTCATTGGTTGCGGCATCGCGTTCCTGAGGATGTGGGGTATCGCCTTCAACCAGGATGCCAACGCCTTGGGCAGTGCCGGGAGCACCCAGGACTCCGACATCTACTTCTACCTGGCTGCCGCGGCCGGGGTCGGGACACTGGCTGTGCTGTTCCTCGGCGCGGTGGTGCCGTCGTTTGGTTCGCGTGCCGCTGCCTCTGCCGAAAGGCCTTCGACGGCGGCAAAGCGCACCCCCGCGCCGCGCAAACCCGCGACGCGCGCAGGGACACCGGCCAAGCGACCGGTTCAATCAGCACCGCGTACTTCCGGCGCCACGAAAACCCCGGCCGTGAAGCGTCCCGCACCCCGGACGCCAACGACGCCTGCCAAGCGACCGGCGTCGAGCGCGTCCGCCCAACGCAAGCCGGCCCCCAAGCGCTAACGTCCCCAAGTAGGTAACAGCACATGTCGCAATGGGCACTCATTACGACATGTGCTGTTACTTAGTTGGGAGGGTCAGGAGTCGAAACCCAGCCCGACGGCGTCGAGCGCTTTGAGGATGAGGTTCCGTTTCCCTTGATTGTGGTCGGCCCTGTCCATGGACCAGCGGGTCAGGTTGATGCCCAGGGAGGCCAGCGGCTCGGGAGGGAAGGGAAGCGGCCGTTTCCGAACCATCTCCACCCGGGTGCGCTCGGTGTCGAGGCCGGCCAGCAGGTCGAGGAGGACGTCCGCCGCGAAGGCTGTGGCCCCCACTCCCAGCCCCGTGAAACCAGCCGCGTACGCAACGCGCCCTTTCCGCGCTGTACCGAAGAACGCGCAGAACTGCGTGCTCGAGTCGATGGGACCGGCCCACTTGTGCGTGAACTTCAGTCCCTCCAACTGCGGGAACGTCGTGAAGAAGTGGGAGGCGATCCTCTCCCAGGTCTCCGGCTGGTATTCGTGCCGCTGGTCCACGCGACGGCCCCAGAAGTAGAGAGCATCGTACCCGCCAAAAAGAATCCTGTGGTCCTTGGTGATGCGGTAGTAGTGGAACTGGTTGGCAACATCGCCAATTCCCTGGCGTTTGCTCCACCCGATGGACTCCAGCTGTTTTGCCGTCAGGGGTTCGGTCATGAGCGCATAGTCGTACACCGGAACAGTCATGAGCTGGTTCCGCTTGAGCAGGGACGGAAACACGTTGGTGCCAAGAACCACGTACCCGGCCTCTACGTTGCCTCTTTCCGTGACCACGGTGACGCCGCAATCATGGTCCTTGAGTTCACGCACACGCGTTCCTTCGTGGATCACCACGCCCAACTCCGTTGCCACCCTCGCCAGTTCAAGGCCGAGTTTGTACGGGTGGACCATCGCCACGGAGTCCTTGTGCCAACGTCCCGCCAAGTACGTAGGGGAATTGACCTCTGCCCGGATGGCCTCCTGGTCCAGGAAGACACTGCCGGGGCTGTCGTCCCCCTGGAGCCACGCCACCTGATGGGGTTCGACGGCAACGTTGAGCTCACCGGTCCGCTCCCAGTCGCAGTCCATCCCGTATTTCTCCACGGCTTCCTGCATGCGGTCCAGGTTCTCCATGCCCAGACGGTCCAGGATCTCCAACTCGCCGGGCCAACGGTTCTTGCCGTTCTCGTGGCCGTGGGTGAGGCTCGCCTCGCAGAAGCCGCCATTACGGCCGGACGCCGCCCAGGCAACGTGTTCTGCTTCCAGCAGGATCACCGTCCGGCCAGGGTCACGTTCCTTGGCGCGAAGTGCTGTCCACAGGCCGGTGTATCCGCCGCCGATAATCACGAGGTCGGCGGCAGCATCGCCGTCGAGCTGTGGGTAATGAGTAGCTGAGTCCTTCAGGTCGTCGATCCAGAAGGGCCGATGGGCGGCACCTTCCAGCGCGTGGGATACGACGGCGGTCTGCGGGACATTCCGTTCGAAAACGGTGGTCTTCACGGGAGGTTCTCCTGTTTCAATGGTGATGTTCTTATCCGGTCAGGCAATGACCGGTTGGACGTCCCACAAGGGCCGGGGACGGGAGGCGATGAGGTTCCGCGTGTACTCATCTCCAGGGTCCTCAAGGATTCGTGCCGTGAGCCCCTGCTCCACGATCCGTCCCTGATGCATCACGATGAGCGCAGAACAGAGGCGTGACACCACGGCCAGGTCGTGGGTGACGAACAGGATGGTCAGTCCAAGCTGGTCACGCAGTTCCTCCACGAGTTCGAGCACCTGGGCCTGGACGGAGACGTCCAACGCACTGGTGGCCTCGTCCAGTACCAACAGGCGGGGTCGTGCGGCAAGGGCCTTGGCCAAGGCGACACGTTGACGCTGTCCGCCAGAGAGGGCCCGGGGCTTGGCGTCGAACCGTTCGGACCCGATCCCCACCCTTGCCAGGAGGTCGCGTGCACTGTCCTTGGCTTCCTTGCGTCCCTGCTTTTGGTGCAGCCGGAAAACATCGGCAACAGCATTGCCAACAGCGATCCGGGGATCCAAGGACAGGTACGGATCCTGGAAAACAATCTGTACTTCCTTGGCCAACACTTTCCTTTCGGATGCCTTCAGCGGCCGGTGTGGCCTGGTGACTCCGCGAAGGGTGAGTTCGCCTGCTGTGGCGGTTTCAAGCCCCAGCACCAGCCTGGCGAGCGTGGACTTCCCGGAACCGGACTCGCCCACGATGCCCAAGGACCCGCCCTCAGGCAAGCTGAAATGGGCGTTTTCCAAGGCGCTGATGACTTCTCCGCCGGGCAGGTGGTAGCTCTTGGACAACCCGGAGACCTCCAGCAAAGGAGACCCTGCCGGCTCATGCCCGGGAGCCGCAGCCAAGGCGGAGCCAGACCCCACCTCTATGACAGGAGTCGCCTCCACCAACTGCCGTGTGTAGTCCTGCTGGGGCGTCAGGAAAACAGCCTGGGTTGGTCCGTGTTCCACCACTTCCCCGCGACGGAGAACATAGACGCGCTCACACAGGCCCGCAGCCAGGTTGAGATCATGTGTGATGAACAGCATGCCCATCCCGCGGGACTGTTGTTCTTCGCGCAGGAGCCGCACAATCCCGGCTTGGGTGGTGACATCCAGGGCGGTGGTGGGCTCGTCGCACAGCAACAGGTCCGGCGAGTTCAGGAGGGCCGCAGCAATCATGACGCGCTGGAGCATGCCGCCGGAAAGTTGGTGCGGGTGCTGGTCCATGAGTTCCTTGGCCCGCCGAAGCCCCACTTGCTCCAGTTGTTTCACTGCGCGTTCTGTGGCCTCGGCGCGGCTCAGGCCGTCAAACCGCACGAGTGTTTCAGTGAGGAAGTCCCCCACGGTCCGGACCGGGTTGATGCCTGCCCGGGGGTCCTGGAAGATCATCGACGCATGTCCGCGGCGCAGCTCCATGAGCCGCTGCTTGCTGGCCGTCAGGGTGTCGAGGCCCTTCACGGACACGACGCCGGAGGACTCTGCACCACCGGGAAACAACCCCAGCGCGGCACGGGTGGTCAGGGACTTGCCTGAGCCGGACTCCCCCACCAAGGCGACCGCTTCGCCGTCGTTCACGTGCAGGGAAACGCTGTCCAGCAGCGGCGGCCTGCCCGGAAACCCAAGCGTAAAGTTTTCAATCTGCAAGAGCTGGCTCATGAAATTTTTCCTCCGATGCGGTCTGAGATTTCCTCGCCGATGACGTTGACGGCCACCACCACCAGGACCACCACCACAGCGGGCCAGAAGGCAGGCAGGAGATAGCCGCCCAGCAGGGCGCCGCGGGATTCCTCGATCATGGCGCCCCAGTCGCTGGTGGGCGGTTGGACCCCAAGCCCGATAAAGGAGAGCGCCGCGAGGTCTGCCAGCACGTAGCCGAAATTCAGGGTCGATTGGGCGCCAACAGTGGGAATGAGGTTGGGGAGAACCCGTCCCAGCACCACCCAGGGTGTCCGGAAACCGAGCACCCTGTACGCCTGGACGTACGGCCTGCTGCGTTCGGCCACCACCAATGACTGCGCGAGCCGGGCCACGTACGGAACGTACGCAATGGTCATGGCCAGGATGGGCGCCAAGAGCCCCTTACCGAACAGGGCGATGGCAAGCATGGCCATGAGCAGCGCGGGAAAAGCAAAGAGGAGATCGAAAAGGCGGCCCAAAACCTTGCCCAGCCAGCCCTCCGACCAGCCAGCCACCAAGCCAAGCAGCAATCCGAGGACAGTGGATCCGATCACCACGATGGTGGGCCCCAGCAGCGACGTCCGACCACCGTGCATGAGCCGGCTGAGGAGATCGCGGCCCAAGGCATCCGTACCCAGCAGATGCTGCCCGCTGGGACCGGCCAAAACGTTGTTGAGGTCTACATAGTCCGGGTCGTACGGCGCCAGGACCGGGGCGAACAGGGAAAGAAGTACGACGGCGGCGGCAACGGCAAGCGCGCCCCACGCCATGGGTGACAAGAGGCTGCCGTAACGGCGAAGCCCCGCCTGTGGCAGCTGGATGGCTAACGTCATCGGGACTCCGTTCCGGCCGCGATCCGCGGATCAATGAGGGGTTGGACGAGATCCACCACGGTGTTGACCAGGACGAACGCTGCAACCACCACCATGACGATCGCTTGGACAACACCGAAGTCGAGCCTGTCGATGGACTGCACCAGGAGTTGCCCGATGCCGGAGAGGCCGAAGGTCCGCTCGATGATGGCGCTGGAGACCAGGAGTCCGGCCACGAGCACGCCGCTCACGGTCAGGATGGGCCCCAAGGCGTTGCGCAGCACATGGCGTGCCACCACGGACCCACGGGTGAGTCCACGGCTGGTGGCCACCTCCACGTGTTCGCGGAGCAATTGCTCGTTCATGGAGGACCGCGTCACCCTGGCAACCATGGCGATGTAGGTGATGCCCAACGCGAGCGCCGGGAGGGTGAGATGCCAGATCCGGTCCCATCCGCCGTCGCCGCTTCCAAAGGAGGGGAACCAGCCCAGCCCCACGGAGAAGAGCGCTACCAGGGCAATGGCCGCAACGAACGGAGGAACAGCCCCGGCCGCAGTGAGCGTGATGAGGATGAAGCGGTCGCTGAAACCCTTGTTAAGGCTGGCGACGATCCCGGCAAACAAGCCGAGGACAGTAATGAACACCGCGGCCAAGGCGACGAGTTGCAGGGTGGTGGGCAGCCGGCCGAGCAAGACGTCGGAGACGTCCTGGCGGTAGGTCAGTGAGCGGCCCCAGTCCCCGTGCAGGATGCCGCCGAGCCAGTTCAGGTACTGTTCCCAGGCCGGCTTATCCAAGCCGAACTGCCGGGTGATCTCTTCCAGTGCCTCGGGTTTGGGGCTGCGTCCCCTGAGCAGGAAGCGGGCAGGGTCTCCGGGGACCAGGAAACGGGAGAAGAACACGGCCACGGATGCAACGAACAACGTCAGCACCAGGGCAAGCAGCTTCTTCACGATGTAGACCGCCGGGCGGACCGCCCTGCGTTTGTCCCGCTTGTGGCTGGGAGCGCCCGGCGTGTTGACAGCCTGGACTTGTTCTGTAGCGGTCATATCAGCGACCTCCTATCTGGGCTGCCCACGGGTAGTACATGTAATTGATGGACGGGTCCGCACCGGTGATGCGTTTGCCGAGCCACATGGAGGTGACGGTTTCGTAGAGCGGTCCCCAGACCACTTCCTCGCTGGCCAGCTTGGCGGCCTGGCCGGTGAGTTTGCCGCGGGCCTCCGGGTCCTGCACGCTGTAGGCGGAGTTCACCAGGTCATCGAATTCCGCGTTGCTCCAGCCGCCGTAATTGCTGAAGTCGCCGGTCCGCAGCACGCTGTACATTTCCAAGGGCTCGGTGCTGGAGAGGTACCAGGACGTCACCAGCAGGTCCACATTCTTGCGGGCCTCCGGGTCCGAGAACAAGGTGGTGTATTTGTCGTTGGACATGGTCTGGATTTCCGGTTCCAAGCCGATCTCCTTGGCTGCGGACGCGATGGCCCGTGCAGTGATGTCGAACGCGGCATTCAGGGAGGCGGTGGCAAAGACGAACTTGCTGCCTTCGGCCCCGGCTTCCTTCACCAGCTTCTTTGCCTCTTCCAGGTCATAGGGCGTGGAGAGGAGCCCATCAAAGGCCTCATCAGCTGTGGCAGCCGGGACGTCCTTCCACACGCTCCTGGTGGTCAGTCCATCCGTGTTCTTGGCGTAGCCCTGCTCCGCGGCCTTGATCAGTGCGTCCCGGTTGATGGCCATCATGAGTGCCTTGCGCACCCGGACGTCCTGGAAGGTCCCGGCCAGGTTGGTGAAGACCATGCTCTGTACGGAGGTGTCATTGCCGAAGTACAGGGACCCGGCGTCCTTGTTGGCTTTGAGGATGTCGATCGCATTGGACGGGATCGCGAAGCCGCCGTCGATTTCGCCCGTTTGGAAGGCGTTGATGCGGGAGGTGGCGTCCGGGAGCATGGTGAACGTGACCTGCTTCGATTTGGGTTTCAGGTCCGGATCCCAGTAGTCGTCGAAGCGTTTGAGGGTGATGCTCTCCCCCGCTTCCCACTGATCGAACTGGAACGGTCCCGTGCAGTTCACTCCCGCTTTTGAGTTGCCGTAGTCCTTGCCTGCTTCCTCAAGGGTTGCTGCGGACTCCACCACACCCGGGGCGCCCACCAGGGAAGAGTTGAACACGTAGTCCGGACGCGTGGTGGTGACCGTGACTTCGTAGTCGCCGGTCTTCTCGATGGACTCCACGTTTTGGTAGGACGATGCCCAGAACGAGCCCACCTCCGGGTCGAGGTGGCGGCTCAGGGAAGCGACGACGTCATCCGCCGTCATCTCGGTGCCGTCGTGGAACTTCACCCCTTGGCGGATGGTGTAAATCCACGTCAGGGGATCAGGGTTCTCCACTCCCGTGGCCAGGCCGGGCGACGTCGAGAGGTCCGCGTTCCATCTGAAGAGCGATTCGCACACATTGGACAGGACGGTGTTGTCCGGGTAATCGAACGCGTAGGCGTAGTCCAGGGAGAACGGCTCCGCGTACATGGCCCAACTGAAGTTGTCGATCTCCTTGGTGGGCGCTTCTGTGGAGTCGGCCAGGGTGTACTTGGCACCGCCCGCGGAGCCGGTCACGCTGGCGGGCTGCGCGCCGCAGCCGCCCAGGACCAGGCCGAGCACGACGCCGGCCACCATCACCGCGGTGATGCGCGACGGCGTCGTCCGCTGTTTGCGGCGCATGGTGCCACCCGCTGTTGGCGGCCTCACTGCATCACCGCCGGCTGCTGGCCGCGGGCTGTTTCCGCGACCGGGCTTTGGGCTGCCGCCCGGTCATAGACGCACTCGCCCCCAATCCACGTCTGCGTCACCACTCCCCGGTGCAGTTCCTCCACAGGAAGCTCGAAAAGATTGACATCCAGGACCGCGAGGTCGGCGAGTTTCCCCGGTTCCACAGTCCCCGTTGCGGCGTCCAGGTGGTTGATCCAAGCAGTGCCGTGGGTGTAGGCGTCCACGATCTGTTTGAGGCTGAGCTTTTGTGATGCCGGGCCGAGCGGGGGGAGGTTTTCTCCCGGGGCTGTGCGGTTCACTGCCACATGGATGGCCGCAATGGGGTCGGCAGTGGAGACCGGCCAATCGCTGCCCGCCACCAATCGGGCACCCGCAGAAGCCAGCTCACCGAAGGGATAGTGTCTGTCCTCGGCGCCCGGTTCAAGGAACGGGAGCGTCAGGGTGTCCATCTGTTCCTCGTGGCAGGCCCACAGTGCCTGTACGTTGGCGGCCGCATTGAGCTCAGGGAAACGGGGAATGTCCTGGCCGCGGACCACCTGCAAGTGGGCGAGGTGGTGCCGGTGATCGTTGGCGCCGTTGCTGTTCCGGGCTGCCTCCAGCGCGTCCAGGGCATCCGTGACAGCGCGGTCGCCAAGGGCATGGAAGTGAACCTGCATACCCTCGGCATCTATGGCGGTGACAAACTCCTTCAACTGCTCTGGCTCGAAGAACTCGATCCCGCGGTTGTCCGTGTGGTGGCCGTGGTGGTCCAGGTAGACGTGGTGCATGGCGGCCGTGTAGTTCTCGGCCACGCCGTCCACCATGACTTTGACCGTGTTGGCGTTGAGCTGCAGGGGGTCGAATGCTGCGGCCACCGTGTTCCGGCGTTCCACGATTGCTTCCAGCTGGGACATACCGGCGGTCCTGTCCCACCACTGGCATGCCGTGACCCTGACTTTGAGGTCCCCTGCCTTCGCTGCGTCCTGGTAGACCTCCAGGTGATCGGCATGTCCGCCCTCCGGGATGGGGACCCAGGCGTCCTGCCAGGCAGTGATGCCTTGGGCGAGCAGCAATTTCTGGGATGCGAGCAACCCTTGGTACGCCAACTCGTAAGGCACTGCCGGCTTTACCGCGTTGAAGAGGTCCATGGCACCTTCGTGGACGGTGCCTGCCGGTGTGCCGTCCTCTTCGCGTTCCAGCCGACCACCGTCCGGATCAGGTGTGTCCTTGGTGATCCCGGCGGCTTTGAACGCCGCAGTGTTGGCCCAAGCTCCGTGGTGGTCCCTGTTGACGAGGTACACGGGCCGGTCCGGGACCACGGCATCAAGCAACTCCCGGCCAGGGGTGCCCCCGTGGAACAGGTCCATGGACCATCCTGCGCCCACGATCCACGGTTGGTCCGGGTTGTCCGCGGCGTAGCGGGCCACTGTTTCTACAGCTTCTTCTGCGCTGCCCACCTCCGTCAGGTCGCACTGGAGCAGCTCTATCCCTGCGAAGATGGGGTGGATGTGGGCGTCCTGGAATCCGGGAAGCACCAGTTGCCCTTCCAGGTCCACACGGCGGGTGTCCGGCGTCGCCGTTGCCTCGAGGTCTTCAGCACCGCCGACGGCGATCACCCTGCCCTCGCCTATTGCCACGCTGGCCTGGACGGGTCCGGCGTCATTGCCGGTGTAAACCCATCCGTTCTCCAACAAAATCTCTGCGTGCACGATCGAGTCCTTTCGTGGGAAATTCAACTCTGCGAGACAGACTATGAGCCGGATCACACTAATGTCAACAGTGTTGACATCAGTGCTGACAAAGACTTTGACTTGTCCTCGAAAGGAGGTGGCCATGGATCATGTAGGTTGATAATCAACCGGGGATCGCATGGAAGGCGGACAACAGATGGTGCAGCCAGCACAGTCAACGGACCGCCGCACGCGCTTGGACCCAGCTACCATCATTGACGCCGTCCTCCGGATTTCCAGCCAGGAACCCAGTGAGCGGCTGACCGTCCGACGACTGGGGCAGGAACTTGAAGTAGACGCCACCGCCGTCTACCGCCACTTCCGGAACCGGGACGCAATCGTCAGGGCAGCGCTGGACAAGTTGTTCATGATGTCCGTGGATCGAACGCTGGCCTCGGCACGCGACCAGGACTGGCGCACCCGGCTGGAGACGTACCTCGATGAACTCCTCCGGGTCTTCATGCAGCACCCCTCCCTGGGCAGCGAGTCCTTCGCCACGGACACTTACGGCCCCGGTGAATTGACGGCAATCGAGTTCGTCCTCCAATGCCTCACCGACGCCGGGCTCGAAGAGGACCGCGTGGTGCACTACTACGCCGCCTTGGAAAGCTACACCCTTGCGCTCGGCGCCGGCATTGCGGTGGAAATCCAACGGCTCCCGGACTCCGAGGGCCACGATCCCTGGCTCAACCCCAGGGTCTTCACCCGAATCACCGGGCACCCGCTCCTTGAAAAGCACCACGCTGCACTGCAAACCCTCGACTCACTGAAAGCTTTCCAAGCCGGTCTCGCAGCCATCCTGGACAGCGCCGAACGCGAAAGCGCGCAGGCGCCGCAGGCCTGACAGCCTGCCACGCACCCAACCCACCTTCACCGCACGCACGCCGCCACCCGGCGTCGTTCCTTCATCACTGCCCGGACACCGACGCCCGGCAGGGAAAGCACGGCACCCCATGCATCAGTTCATTAACGGAAAACTCCTGCCCGGCACCTCGGGAAACACCCTGGACGTCATCAACCCGGCGACTTCGGAGGTGGTGGAAACCGTCAGCCTCGCCTCGGTGGCGGACCTCGAGGCCGCGGTGGCTGCAGCCCGTTCAGCCTTCCCGGCGTGGTCCCGAACTACCGCAGGAGAACGAGCCGGGATTTTGCAAAAGTTCGCCCGGATTATGGAGGAACGGGCCGCGGAGTTCTCCCGGGTGGAAAGTTCACAGACGGGCAAACCGTTGCGGTTGACCCGCGAATTCGACGTCCCCGGCACCGTCGACAACATCGACTTCTTCGCAGGAGCCTCACGCCATCTCGAAGGCAAAGCCACAGCTGAGTACTCGCCCCAGCACACCTCCTCCATCCGCCGCGAGGCGATTGGCGTGGTGGGGTCCATTGCGCCGTGGAACTACCCTCTGCAGATGGCGGCGTGGAAGATACTGCCCGCGATCGCCGCAGGCAACACCATTGTCCTCAAGCCTGCCGAGATCACACCACTGACATCCCTCATGTTCGCGCAGGCGCTCACGGATGCCGGACTGCCCGACGGCGTGGTGAACGTGGTGGTGGGTGACGGAGCCTCAGTAGGGGCCGCCCTCATGCAGCACCCGGACGTGGACATGGTGTCCTTTACAGGCTCCACCGCCATTGGCCGCACGGTCCTGGAAGCTGCTGCCGTCAACGCCAAGCGCGTGCACCTTGAACTGGGCGGAAAAGCACCTTTTGTGGTGTTCGACGACGCCACCTTGGACGCCGCAGTGCATGGCGCTGTGGCCGGCTCCCTCATCAACACGGGTCAGGACTGCACCGCAGCAACCCGCGCCATTGTGCACCGCAGTGTTTATGACGAGTTCGTGGCAAAGGTCGCCGAGCACTTCGAGGGGATCGTTCTTGGTGCACCCGGGGATCCCGACGCGGACCTTGGCCCGCTGGTCTCCTTCAAGCAACGGGACCACGTGGCGGGAATGGTGGAGCGGGCCCGGGGCTACAGCAAAGTGGTGGCCGGGGGCTACGCTCCCACGGGCAAGGGCCTTGCCGACGGAGCCTTTTACCGCCCCACGTTGGTGGTGGATGCGGCGCCTGACTCGGAGATTGTCAAAGACGAGGTCTTCGGCCCGGTCCTGGTGGTTCTTCCCTTCGACACCGATGACGAAGCGATCCATCTCGCCAACGACACCGTCTACGGACTCGCAGCGTCAGCCTGGACCAACAACCTCCAACGAGCCATGCGCGCCACCCGCGAGATCAAGGCGGGTTGCGTCTGGGTCAACGACCACATCCCGATCATTTCCGAGATGCCCCATGGCGGTTTCAAGCAGTCCGGATTCGGAAAGGACATGTCTGCGTACTCCTTCGAGGAATACACCCAGGTGAAGCACGTGATGGTGGAGCTGGACGGCGTCATCAAGAAGGACTGGCACCGGACGATCTTCACGCTGCGCTGATTCCGCCGTTGCGAGGCCCGCTCTGCATGACTCCGCGGGATTTATAGCCGCAGAGCGGGCCCCGCAATGGTCACTTCGGGCCGGATTTTTCGTCCAGTCCCCAGCACTGCCGTGGCCACGCCCAGCAGCAGGATCAGCCCACCCATGATTTCGGTAAGGGTGGGAATTTCATTCAAGACCAGCCACGCCGCCGTCATCCCCACCACCGGGACCAACAGCGTAAAGGGCACGACGTCGGAACTCGGGTACAGCGACAACAACCGGTTCCAGATGCCATACCCGATCAGGGAAGCAAACACCGCCGTGTAAATCGCGCTGAGGATGGTCGCCGGTTGCAGGTCCGTGAGCGTTGCCCACACGGTGCCAGGCCCGTCGACTACCAACGACAACCCCGCCAACGGAATAGGGACCACTGCGCCGGACCACACCACCAGTCCCAACCCGGAAGCGGCTTTGGAGTGCCGGGCCACCACGTTGCCAACAGCCCAGGACAACGCCGCGGCCAAAACGATCATGAGGGGAAGGACCGGCGCCACAGCGCTGCGCCCCAGTGCCACCACGCCCAGGCCTGCGATGCCCAGCACCACTCCGGCCATCTGACGCCGGCTGGGCTTCTCCCCCAGGAACTTCGATGCCAGCAGGATGGTCAACAGGACCTGCGCTTGGAGGACCAGCGAGGCCAAGCCCGCCGGCATCCCGAGTGCCATGCCCAGGTACAAGAGGCCGAATTGACCGGCACTCATGAAGAGTCCGACGCCGACTATCGCCTTCCAGCCCACGTCCGGCTTTCGGATGAACAGGATGAACGGAAAAACGACGAGAAGGAAGCGCATTGCCACGAAGAGCAGCGGAGGGACTTCCCTGCCGTTCGTGTGCAGGCCGAGGTCAATGGCGACGAAGTTGATACCCCATAAGACGGCGACCAAGACGGCAAGGGCAGCGTGGCGAAGGTTCACAAGTACACTCTGCCTCCCTTTAGCGTGAAGCACCAGCGTTGAATTCTGTATCTAACCGCGTAGATTTGCTTCATGATCGATATCTCAGCCCTGAGGGCGCTTGTAGCCGTGGAACAGCATGGCTCGGTAGTGGCAGCATCCGACGTCATGGGGTTCAGCCCCTCCGCGGTGTCACAGCAGATCAAAAAACTGGAAAAACAGACCGGTGTTGTGGTCCTGGAGCGCAATGGCCGCGGCGTGCTCCTCACCGAGCGTGGGCTGGCATTGGCCGGCTATGGCCGCCGGATCATGGGTGAACTCGAGGAGCTTCAGGCAACGCTGCTCGCTGATCCCGCCAAGCCGTCGGGCCTGCTGAGATTGGTGGCCTTCTCCACCGCATGCCGGGGGTTGGTGGGACCCATGCTCGGGCGCATGGCGGCCACCCACCCCGCCGTGAAGATTACGGTGCTGGCTGAAGACCCGCGCGAAGCCGTGCAGCGGGTGGCATCCGGCGAGGCGGAACTGGCAGTGGTCCACAACTGGAACTCCGTACCCCTGGTGATCCCGGAGAACCTGGTCCACGAGGATCTCTGCGTTGACCAAGCCGATGTCCTTGTTAACAGCACCCACCCTCTCGCGTCCCGCACCGCCGTCGAGCGTGAAGACTTGCTGAACGAGACCTGGATCAGCACCCCGGCGGGGGCTATCTGCAACGAGGCCCTGCTGCAGATCTTCGCCGGGCTGGGGCGGGTTCCCGACATCCGCGTTTACGATCCGGACTTTTCCACGCACATCGCCATGGTGGAGCAAGGGGTAGCCGTGGCGCTGGTACCACGCCTGGGAAGGCCGCTGCTCCCACCGGGAGTCGTTGCCATCCCCGTCATGAATCCCGTCCAGCAACGTTCAGTTGGGGTTGTGTACAGGAAAACGATGACCGCCAGCCCCACCATTCGCCAGGCCGTTCGCATACTGCGCGAGGTTTCGGGTGGGTTGCCCCTGCCCTAAGGCTAAGCGGCTGCGATCAACGTCACACAGGGGAACATTCGACGCTCGGCTCTCTGTTAGCTTAGGCTAACCTTACCTAGCGTTCCGCGCCGTCCGGAGCGCGATCGTCAAAACTTTTTGAAGGGGCCCAACTGTGGAAGCAATCCTCTTTCCAACGGACATGAACCACCATCACACCTATGGCCTGGTGAGTTACATCATGATCGACGACGGACTGTATCCGAGTGCCCACAACCGGCGCGATCCCTACGCACTGCCGGCGTTCGATATCCGCGGGCAATGGGTGTACCCCAGCCGTTACAACGAATACATGGCACCGCAATTGCCGGTATATATGTTCGACGGCGAGTATCTGATCGCAACAGGGCACGGAGACGAAGCGGCGGGCCTGCCCGTTTTCGAGATTCGTTGCATGTGCATGCCGCAGTTAGCCCACGGAGACCCAAGTAACTCGCAATAGCAGATTATGCGCGGGGCACAGTGAAGTGCGTCAGCCGCGCGTCCTGCCCGTCCAGCTCAGCCCAGGACTTCTCCGTCTCCAGTACCGTCAACGCACTCGTTGGGTATCGGGTAGCGGCATCCATGTACGCGTCGTGGTCCGAATCACGCGAAGCCAAGTGCATGGCCAGATCCTGGACGCCGGGCATGTGTGAGATGACCATCAGCGTGGTCACCGTGTCAGGAACATGATTGATGACCGTCAACATGCGGTTCGCGGAGGCGGCGTACAGGCCGTCCTCGAGTTTAGGGGTCGGCGCTTTGTCACCCAGCTCATCGCAGACCCAGGTGCAGGTCTGGCGGGTCCTCAGCGCGGACGAGCACAGGATGAAATCCGGCACCACGCCCTGCTTGAGCAACCATTTGCCCGCGAGCGGCGCTTCCCGATGCCCACGCTCTTCGAGGGGACGCTCATGATCAGGCACACCCATGGGCCAATCAGCCTTGGCATGCCGCATGATCACGAGGCGCTTGATGTGGTGGTCGCTCATGAACCAACCCTATCCGCTGCAGACTCCCTCCCCCGGGCCTTCCTGACCTTCTTTGGGAGATCAACAGCCCGTGGTCAACCTGGTGCGGTTGCTCAAGGGCTGTTGGCAGATCAAAGTGGGTCAGGACCCCACGCACGCCGGTCCGTGGGCTTGCGAGGTGGGGGCGGCCGTGGGGAGGAACGAGCGCCGGCGCAGAGGGATGTTGCCGCCTTTCGGCTGCGGTGCTACTTAGATCGAGTATTCCGGAGCGGCCCAGACAATAACTTCGGGGTGCTCGTAGAAGCGGTAGCCCTGGCCGCGGACCGTGCGGACGGTGTTGGCGAGGCGGCCGAGCTTGGAGCGGAGGCGGCGGATGTGGACGTCGATGGTGCGCTCGTTGGGCACCTCTTCGGCGTTGCGCCACAGACCCTCAAGGAGTTCGTCGCGACCCACGGTGCGAGTGCCGTTCTCGACGAGGTAGTTGAGGAGCTCGAATTCCTTGAATGTCAGGTTCAGTGACTCGCCGTCGAGGTGCACTTCGCGGCGGGCGAGGTCGATCAGCACGCCGGAGGGGCGCGATTCCTGCTGGGGCGTCGGACGGGCAGCTTCGGTGCGCTGGCGTGCGGCGACGGTGGGGTCCCCGAACGTGGAACGCACGACGTCGAGTGCGGACCCGGGTGCCCCGGCTGGGGCGACTGCGACGGCAGCGTAGCTCTCAGCGCCGGTCACGAGGGACTGCGCATAGGCCCGGATTTCCTGGGCCAGCTTGGCAATGGAGGTGCCGGCTGCCGCTGCTGTTTCCTCGTCAATGCCCATGTAGAGCACAAAGCCGCGGGCCACATTGTCGTTGGCAACGGGGCGGAGCCTGTCGGACTGGGCAATCACCGGAGTGGGCGCAGTCATGGGTGCCGGCTCGGCGGTAGGTACGGCGCGCAACTGGCCATAGGAGTTGGGGTTGTAACCCTGCGGAACGTAACCGGGAGCCTGCTGGCCTGCGCCCTGCTGGGCGGGGGCGTAGCCGGGGCGGTTGCCAAAGCCGGGGCGGAGCCCCGCGTTCGACGCGGCCTTGTTGGCGTTACGGACGGAGATGTGGACGTATCCAGATGCAACTGACATGGAGTGCTTACCTCAAAAGTGAATAGCCGTCATCGCGGCTTCGAATGCTGGTTGTCCCCGCAATGAGTTTGGGGAGGGGCGCCCAACGCTGGGCTAGGGGGCGAATGCCTGAAACTTCTTGGGGTGGAAAGTTAGGCTTGCATTCGACAACAGCGGTCATCATGGCCAGCGGGTGTGCTGGACCAGGTTGCTGCGGCTGCAGGTGCTGTTGAGTTCTTGTTCACATTGGAAGTGTGCAACGTAACAATGGCAACACGCAAGTAACAAAGCGCCGAACCGTCCACATTTTGAGACGCAGAGGTCTATTGTGTCGCAAATCACAATTCAGTTCTGACCTAAAATGAACGTCTCTCAATTCTGCCGCGACTGCCTTTTTTAGTGCCCTGCCGAATTTCCTTCGCGTCGGAGGGCATTTGGCGCATCTGCCTCCACGCGAACCCTGCCTCCGCGGAATCTCACGATCTGAAACAACTGTTGTCCAATCGCGGAAACGAAAATCCCCGCATTTTCGACCCCGTGTCCCCGCAAATCGCCTCACTCTCGGACGTGAGAGAGCGTCGGCCGGAAACAAACGGGACGTGAGCGAGCGTCGGCCGGAAACCAACGGGACGTGAGAGAGCGTCGGCCGGGGCCGGACACGTGTCACCGCACTTCCACGTCGCTAGTGTTGACTTCACAGCGTTCTCACAGGACCGGCAAAGCGCGGGCTAACCAGCAGATCGGAGAGTTGTCCCATGGCCTCCTCGCACTCCATGACCAACAACCTTCCTCAACTCTCCCACCCGGACGGCTCCCCTATCCGTGCCCTGGTGGTGGATGACGAGCCCAGCCTCGCTGAGCTCATGAGCATGGGGCTTCGAATGGCCGGGTGGTCAGTTGCTGTTGCCGGCGACGGCCCTGGGGCCGTGAAGCTTTCCAAAGAGTTCCGGCCCGATGTCCTCGTACTGGACGTCATGCTTCCCGGATTCGACGGTGTGGAAGTCCTCAACCGCATCCGTGCGTTTGCCCCGGAAGTTCCCGCGCTTTTCCTCACAGCCAAGGACGCCGTGCAGGACCGCATCGTCGGGCTGGCTGCCGGCGGCGACGACTATGTCACCAAACCCTTCAGCATGGAGGAAGTCCTCCTGCGACTGCACCGCCTGGTCCAGCGTTCCGGCGTGGCCGCCATGGACACAGCCGAACTGGTGGTGGGTGACCTTACCCTGAACGTGGACACCCGTGAAGTCACCCGGGCCGGCGAGGACATTCCGCTTACCGCCACCCAGTTTGAGCTTTTGCGCTACCTCATGGAGAACCCTAAACGAGTGGTCAGCAAAGCACAGATCCTGGACCGTGTGTGGGACTACGACTTCGGTGGACAAGCCAACATCGTGGAGCTCTACATTTCCTACCTGCGCAAGAAGATCGAAGCAAACCACCCTCCGATGATCCACACCATCCGCGGCGCCGGCTATGTCATCAAGCCTGCGGACTAGGCGTTGAGCACCCTTTCAGGAGTGGCCAAAAAGTCACACCGCAGTTGGCTCAGCCCCTCCGCGTGGCACCTGCGTACCCGACTGGTCCTGGTCGCCATGGCCTTGCTGGTCGCCATTTGCGCTGCCGTGGGAGTGGTCAGCTACGCCTCCATGGACATGGTGTTCAACAAGCAGCTCGACCGGCAGTTGGAGCAGGCGTCAAGCCGCGCGACCAGCTTCGGCAGGCCGCCGTCGAACTTTCCGTCCTCCCCCTCCGGAAGGCCGGACCCGCTGGAAGCGCGCGGCCAGGCCGCTGGAACGCTGAACGCACGGATCGATGGAACAACCGTGATCAATCCAGGCGTTATTGAGGCCTCCGGCAAGCGGGCCGAACTCACGGCGGACGACAAACAGATTCTGCTGTCGTTGCCCCGGGACAACCGGCCTGTGGACCGATCGCTCTCCTATGGGGATTACCGGCTCGTGGCCGTCGAAACTGCCGGCGACGTGATCGTGACGGGACTGCCTCTCGCGGACAAGCAAAGCGCCGAGGCCTCGCTGGTGTGGACCATGGTGCTGGTGTCGCTCGGCGGACTGGCTGTGATCGGCCTCGCGGGAACGGTAATCATCCGGCGGACCATGCGTCCATTGGAGCAGCTCTCCGAGGTAGCCACCAAAGTTTCCCGCCTCCCTCTCGACGCCGGTGAGGTGGCACTTGCGGTGCGGGTCCCGCCGTCGGCCGCCCATCCCGGAACCGAAGTCGGCAGCGTTGGCCATGCCCTCAACCAGATGCTGAACAACGTCTCCAGTGCTTTGGAAGCCCGCCAGGAAAGCGAAACCAAGGTGCGCCAGTTCGTCGCGGACGCGTCGCACGAACTTCGAACGCCGCTTACGGCCATCCGCGGTTACACCGAACTGTTGAGCATGACCGAGAACTTCACCGATGACGGCCGAAAGTCGCTGGCACGCGTCCGGAGCCAGTCCGAACGGATGACCACCCTGGTGGAGGATCTGCTGCTGCTTGCCAGGCTGGACGAAGGCCAGGCGCTCAAGATCACGGACGTGGACCTCACCCAGTTGGTGATTGAAACTGTCAGCGACGAGAAAATCATGGCACCGGACCAGATTTGGCAACTCCAACTCCCGGATGAACCCGTCACGGTCCGCGGCGACGTTACGCAACTGCACCAGGTCCTGGCCAATCTTCTCTCCAACGCCCGTAAACACACCGATGCCGGCACCACGGTGGTCACGAGCGTGATGCTCTCCGCCGACGGCAGCCCAGTGGTGACCGTAACGGACAACGGGCCCGGCATTCCAGAGGATTTCCAGGGCCGGATCTTCTCCCGTTTTGCCCGCGCCGACGCTGCGAGATCGGGGTCCGAGGGCACGTCGGGGCTGGGTCTGTCGATCGTTGAATCCATCGTGGAAGCTCACGGCGGCAGCGTGCACGTGGCGTCCCGTCCAGGGGGCACGGAATTCACCCTTCGATTCCCTGTGGTCGCCACCGAACAGAAGTTACGAACCCAGCAAGGCGACTCACCGTCGTCGTGATCTCTGTTACCTAAATGTGACTTCTACGAATTCCTCCTGTACCGTCGAAAGGGTGGGTCGCCCCAACTGGCCCACATCCGGGATGCGCCGAGCTCTGCCACTTCCCGGAGTCCGTACTTACTCCGAGGCAGAGACGGGGGACCCAGAGTCTCCGGGACCAGGCATTTATGCCGGACCCTTGGGGTGAAGCCGCAGCGTGATGCGCGGCCGGATGACCTCATCCGAACCCGACAGCTAACTCCGCAGGCGCTGAGAGGTAATCACACATGTCTGAATTTAATGATCAGACGCGCCCTTCCGCGCGTCACCGCGATGAGCACAACGCACCGTTGACCAAGTCGCAGGCTGTCCTCAAGAACGCTGCCCGCCAGGGCAAGTCCGGCCACCGCATGTCGGTTGTTGCCGGTGTTGTAGCTGCTGCGCTGGGCGTTGCATCGCTCGGTACTGCTGCCAACGCCGCCCTGACCCTTCCCGAGGTAAGCCGCGTTGCAGAGACCCAGGCGAATGCCCAGGTCAGCAACAACAAGACAGCTGAAATCTCCGCTTCCTTGGATGCAGCCGCTGCAAAGGGCGCCGCTGACAGGGCAGCCGTGGACAAAGCCGCAGCCGAAAAGGCCGCAGCCGAGAAGGCCGCGGCGGACCAGGCCGCCGCTGAAAAGGCCGCCGCCGAGAAGGCCGCTGCCGACCAGGCCGCCGCTGAAAAGGCCGCCGCTGATGCTGCAGCCAAGCAGGCCGCCGACGCCGCTGCTGCCGCCGCCGCTGCCGAAGCTGCAGCTGCTGCTGCCGCCCCCAAGGCCGTGGACGATCCCGCCGCTGCCAAAGCCTACGCTGCCAGCATCCTTGGCAACTACGGCTGGAGCGCCAGCGAAATGACTGCGCTGAACACCCTGTGGGAGAAGGAATCCAACTGGAGGACGACCGCCACCAACGCTTCCAGCGGTGCTTACGGCATTGTCCAGTCGCTGCCGGCTAGCAAGATGGCAACCGCGGGCGCTGATTGGCAGACCAACTACCAGACCCAAATCAAGTGGGGCTTGAACTACATCAAGGAACGCTACGGATCCCCGTCGGCCGCCCTGGGCTTCCACTTGGCCAACAACTGGTACTAAGCCAGACTGCTTGATTACCGCGCCGGTTGCCGCCGCCCGCACCAGTACAGACTGGAGCGGATGGCGGGAACCGGCGCGGTTTTCGCGTTACACAGACTCCGGTTCGGCTTCCAACGCGCTGCGCACCGCCGCGATGGACGCAGCAACATCCCCTGCATCCGTGGTCCAGTTACTCACCGAAATCCTGAGGATTTCACGGCCACGCCAGGAGGACCCGGACATCCACACCGCGCCCTCGGCCATCAGCCGTTGCGTGACACGGTGTGTGCGGTCATCACTGCCGAAGCTCACCGATACCTGCGTGAAGACGACGTCGTTGAGCACCTCGACTCCCGGAATCGCGGCGAGCCCCTCAGCCAACGCGCGGGCGTTTGCAGCGAGCCGCTCCACCATGGAGATCACCCCGTTACGGCCCAGTTGCCTCAGCGCCGCCCACACAGGGATGCCCCGGGCACGGCGGGACATCTCAGGCACTTTCTCGAAAGGATCTCCCGGGCCGGCATCCGTAGCAATGAGGTAACTTGTGTGAACACTGAAAGCACGCCTCAAGGCTTCCGGCCTCGCAACGATGGCCAAGCCGCAGTCGTAAGGAACATTCAGCGTCTTGTGGGCATCCGTGGCCCAGGAATCTGCTTCCTCTACTCCCGCCAGCCGGGCCCGCAGCGTCGGGCTAACGGCGGCCCATAAACCAAAAGCACCATCCACGTGCACCCATGCGCCGCGATCGTGGGCCACCGCAATGGCTTCCTGCATGGGATCAAAGGCGCCGGAATGCAGGTTGCCCGCTTGCAGACAGACCAGTGACAGTCCTGGTTGCTGGTCCATGGCCTCGGCAAGTGCGTCGGGGAGAATCCGTCCTTCCTCGTCGGCATCTACGGGCACGCAGGCACCCAATCCGAGATACCGCAAAGCCAGGTCCACTGCGGCGTGCCGCTCCCTGCCCGCAAAGGTGGTGATGCGTGGGGCGCCTGTCAGCCCCAGCGCCTCAAGGTCCCAACCCGCCTCGTCCATCAGATATTGGCGGCCCGCTGCCAACCCCACGAAGTTGGCGGTGGTGGCGCCGGTGGTGAATCCGACGTCGGCACTCGAAGGAAGGTGGAGAAGGTCCAGCAACCACGCGGCGGCAGATTCCTCGATGGCAGCAGCCGCCGGCGTAGCGAACCGAAGCCCCGTGTTCTGGTCCCACGCCGAAACGAGCCAATCCGCAGCCATGGCAGCGGGAAGGGTTCCGCCCATGACCCACCCAAAGAACCGTCCGGACTGGATCGCCATCAAGCCGGGCTCAGCCAGAGCGGCGAGCTCATCAACTACCTCCGCAGCATCGGTGGCCTCGTCCGGCAGCCGCGACGTCATGCTGTTGGCTACCTGATCGGCATCGGAGGACGGGCGGACAGGACGTGTTGGGACCGACGCAAGCCAGTCACCGGCATGGACCATGGCCCGCTCCAGTGCAGCACCGTACGCCTCCGGCATCGCAGACATGCCCACAGCCTACGCCCGGTTTATCGCTTGGAACAGTCCTAACCCGGCGGTACTAAAGGGTCAGCGTGAGGAGGTGCCCGCCGTCGTCGTCCTTTACCGAAATGACCGTCACGTCCGAGTAGTCCGGGATGCGCCACATGCCATCTTCAAGATGACCGGCGTCGCCTACTACCACGGTCCGCATCCCGGCTGCGCGCGCCGCAGCGATACCGGCTGGCGCATCTTCGAAGACCACGACGTCGGCCGGGTCGACTCCCAGCAGGGTGGCCGCCTTGAGGTAGCCCTCCGGGTGCGGCTTGCCGAGGGTTACGGCCTCCGAGGTAACGGTGGTGGTTGGCATGGAAAGCCCGGCAGCCTTCATGCGGATGCCCGCGAGGATATGGTCGGCTGACGTGACCAGGGCGATCGCTTCATCCGGCAAGGCACTCAACAGCGCTTCGGCGCCCGGCAGTGCAATCACGCCGTCTGTCCGCGTGCGCTCCATGGCGTCCAACTCAGCAGTCAGAGCCACGACGTCGGCACCCGCCGGAGCATAACGGCGCACCGTATCGCCGGAACGGACACCGTGGGAGGTCCGGAGAATCTCCTCGATGTCCAAGCCGTAGCGGCCAGCGAACTCAGACCACACCTGCTCCACGATGGCCGTGGAATCGACGAGTGTGCCGTCCATGTCGAAGAGGACGGCGCGGACGGTCAGCACGGGTGCGGCAGGATGGCTCATGGTTCCATCCTGCCGCACGCTCATGGGGTAGTGCTGAAGTATGACTTAGCCATTCGGCCGCTGCGGAAGGTATTGCACCGCCCACTGGTTGCCGTCAGGGTCAGCGAAGTAAACGAAGTGACCCCAGTCCTGGACGTCGACGTCGCTGACCTCCACGCCGTTGGCCTTGAGGTGTTCGTGGGCCTTGTTGATGTCCGCCACCACCACTTGCAGGTTGGGCGCAGAACCCGGAGGGGCGTCGGTGAGACCTTCACCGATGGCGATGGAACACGCCGAACCCGGAGGTGTCAGTTGCACGAAGCGGATGCCGTCCATGGGACGCTCATCGAAATCGGCGTTGAAACCAACCTTGTTGACGTAGAAGTCCTTCGCGCGATCGACGTCGGAGACAGGGACAAATACCAGTTCAAGTTTCCAGTCCATGCGCCACAGGCTAACGGGGCACGGCGGAAACCGGTAGGGGTCTACCTTTAGCCAGCCACGCCGTAGAGGCGGTCGCCGGCGTCGCCCAGACCGGGCACGATGTACGACTTCTCGTTGAGCTTCTCGTCAATCGAGGCGAGGACAATGTTCACATTGGCGTCCGCGAGTTCCTCTTCCAGCTTGGCCAGACCCTCGGGAGCGGCAAGCAGACAGATGCACGTGACGTCAGAGGCGCCGCGCTTGAAGAGGAACTTGATGGCCTCGCGCAGGGTGCCGCCGGTAGCAAGCATGGGGTCCAGGACAAAGATCTGGCGTCCGGTGAGGTCCTCGGGGAGGCGCTCGGCGTAGGTGATGATGTCCAGGGTTTCTTCGTCGCGGGCCATGCCCAGGAAGCCCACCTCGGCGGTGGGGACCAGCTTGGTCATGCCCTCGAGCATGCCCAGGCCTGCGCGCAGGATGGGGACCACCAGCGGCGTGGGCTTGGTGAAAGCCGTGCCGATGGTCTTGGTGACAGGGGTCTCGATCTCCACTGGCTGCGTCTTGACCTCGCGGGTGGCTTCGTAGGCCAGGAGGGTGACGAGTTCTTCAGTGAGTTGCCGGAAGACCGGTGAAGGGGTGTTCTTATCCCGCAGAACGGTGAGCTTGTGGGCGACCAGCGGGTGGTCCACGACGAGTGTGCGCATCCCCCAAAACTATCATTGAGACATGAGCGCCACCGAGCCGTATCACGCAGACCACATGGCCTGGATGGGCCTTGCCCTGGACGAGGCCCGGTTGGCGCTGAAAACGGACGACGTACCGATCGGCGCCGTGGTGTTGGGGCCCGACGGCGGCGTGCTGGGTTCCGGACGCAACGAACGGGAAGCGCATGGGGACCCGACCGCCCACGCGGAGGTGGTCGCCATCCGTCAAGCGGCTGCTTCGCTGCGCCAGCGCGCGGCGGAGGCGGGCTCGGACGGTGACGGTTGGCGGCTTGAGGACTGCACGCTGGTGGTCACGTTGGAGCCATGTGCCATGTGCGCCGGGGCTATTGTCCTGGCCCGGATTCCGCGCGTCGTGTTTGGCGCGTGGGACGAGAAGGCGGGAGCGGTGGGATCCGTGTTCGATATTCTCCGCGAGCGTCGTCTCAATCATTGGGTGGAGGTCTACGCCGGTGTGCGGGAGGAAGAATGCGCGGCCCTGCTGAAGGAGTTCTTCGCCTCTCATCGCGTGCCCGGCGGGAGTAACTACCCGGCCTGATCCTCTTCTTTGCAGGAGTAGAAATGCCAGTCTCTTTCAACCACACCATCGTCTACGCAACGGATAAGCACGCCTCAGCCGACTTTCTGGCGCGCATCTTCGGCCTTCCGAAGCCGCAACCCATGTGGTCCTTCGTCACGGTGTTGTTGGACAATGGCGTCACGTTGGACTTCCTGGAGGCGTCCGGGGAGATAGCGCCCCAGCACTACGCCTTCCTGGTCAGCGAAGAGGAGTTTGACCAAATCTTCCTCCGGATCACTGCCGAACACATTCCTTATTGGGCCGACCCTTCCCGTGCTCGTGCACAACAGATCAACCACAACGACGGCGGCCGCGGCATCTACTTTTCCGATCCGGACGGGCACTTCCTTGAGGCGATTACCCGCCCGTACGGATCGGGCTGAGCTGGCCGTTTTGCCCGCGCGGCCGACAGGTGAGCTTAGACTGACACATGCTCGAAAAGTCGTGGGGAGCTTTTTGTCTTGCTGCTGTGGTGGTCGCAGGAACTATGACGGCATGCGGACAACAGGCATGCGATTCGATGCTTCGGCGCACTGACGTGAGTATCGATTTTTCCCGGCTTGGCGCGCCGTGGGAAACCTTGGAGTACACCGTCAACTGTCCGGGGCAGGAATCGTGCGTCTACACACCGGGCAGCAACACCAAGCGCTACGCCGCTGTGGCCGACAACCCGCTCTGGATCGTCGGCGGGACCAAGACCTTGGAAGTGACGGTGTACCTCACGGGTTCCTCCACACCACTGGCAAAGTCGACGGCCGACCTGAAGTGGGATCCCCCGTTCGATCCCTCCGCCTGCTCGACTAGTGCTACAGCAAACTTTGTGGTTTAGTCCCCAGCGCGCTGAGGACAGTGGCTGCCGTGGTGTCCCAGCCTTGTAGATGCTGGCGGGCTTGGAGGGCGTTGTTGCGCCAGCGCTGCTGCAGGGCGGGGTCGGTGAGCCAGTTCCTGAGAGTCCTTGTCAGGTTGTGGGGGTCGCTGAGGTCCAGCGCCGCACCCGCTCCGGTGCCGCCCAAGGCTTCGACTGCACCGGTCCCCTGCCGGACAATCACCGGGACGCCATGGGCCAACGATTCCGTGACCACCATGCCGAAGGATTCTGATCGGGAAAGAAGGACGCTGAGGTCAGCTTTGTGCCACTCCTCATCGAAGGCGTTGCCGGTCAGCTCGCCGGTAACGCTGATGCGGTTGTGGAGCCCGTAATGCTCGACGGCGGCCCTCACCTCAGCTGCGTACATCGGGTCTGCGTCCTCCGAGCCTATGAGGGCGACCGTCCACGGCAGATCCGTTATCTGGCTGAGGGCCTCTACCAAGAGTGTTTGGCTCTTGTTGGGCAGCAGTGCGGCCACGGCTACGATGTGCCGTGGCTGCGACCCCTTGGCGGGGTCTGCTTTGTCGGCCCCGGGCGTGGCGATGACTATATCCTGCGTCCCGTGCTTCGTCTCAAGCTCATCAGCGGCGTGGGCACTCGGGCAGATGATCCCCGTCGCGGCAGCCAGCGCCTTGGCCTCAAGGTCATGGTGATCCGCCAACGCCATATGGGACAGGATCCACACACTGGTTCCTTTACCCACGGCGCCTGCGATCTCGTCCGGCGACCCACTCGCTACCAGCCCATCGGCAATCACCGTTGCGCCGCCGTCGAGCGCTTCCGCGAATCGCTGCCGGTCCGCTGGGCTGCCAACCGGCCAGTCGCCGTCGACCACTACCGTCTCGATGTCCGCGCCCAAGGCGGTCAGGTGCTCCGCGAGTTTGGCGTTGTATTTGTTCCCCCCGGAGCCGTGGCGAACGTTCCCCGGGACCAGGAAGCGCACGTGCATCTACTTGGCCGGGAGCTCCAGCGAGTAGCCGGCCCAAGCATCGGGGTTTTCGCGGAGGACGACGTCGATGCCACTGAGCGCCGGGCCGTCTTCTGTGTCCTGGATCCGGGTGGCCATGGCGTCGGCGATGTGCTTGGCCAGTGCCTCGGTGGTGGAGAGCTTTCCCTTGAACGCCGGGTGCTCGTCGAGGTTCTTGTAGTTCAGGTCCGCCAGGATTTCCTCCAGGATGCCGCCCGCGGCGCCAATGTCCAGAACGATCGCGTCGTCGTTGAGGTCCGGACGCCGGAAGCTGACTTCGGCAACGAACGTAGCCCCGTGGAGGCCCTGCGCTGGGCCGAACGCTTCGCGGGGAAGGCTGTGGGCGATCATGAAGTGGCGTCGGACGGTCAGGCTGAACATGTACTAATCCTCCGGGGTGGGATAGGCGACCACGTGGCAGAAACCGCCGGGCCGTTCGAACAATTTAACGAGTGTGGTGGGCAGGTTCTGGAACTGGCATTCGCTGCTCAGGAACGTGTCGAACAGCGGGTCTTTGAGCTGGTTCACCGCTTCCTGCAGGCGCAGGGCGTTGGTTCGCCGGTGCCTTCTTGGAAGGGCAACGGCGCCGACCTGGCTGGAGCGGATGTTCAGCCTGCGCGCGTGGAAGTCCTCGCCGAGTGGGAGGGTGACTTCCTTGTCCGCGAACCAGGAGAGTTCGATGACGTCGGAGTCGTCGCCGGCCAGTTGCAGGCTCAGCTTGAGTCCGTCGTTGGACGCGGAGCAGTGGAAGACGATGTCGTTATCGTTTTTGGCGTCTTCAGGCTCGGCGAATTCGATGCTGAGCTTTTCGGCGAGGTTGCGCTTCTCCGGGTCCGCATCCACCAGCTGCAGGCGACCGAGCGGGTACTTCCGCAGGAGCGTCGTCAAAACGCCGCCCACAAGGCCACCACCGACGACGGCGACACGGTCACCCAGCCTCGGTCCGGCTTCCCAGAGGGCATTGATGGCGACTTCCACGATGCCCGTGAGCACCGCGCGACGGGCAGGGACATCCTCGGGGATGGCCGTGAGCTGGCTTGTGGGAACGATGTAGAAGTCCTGATGGGGATGAAGGCTGAAGACGGTTTTTCCTACCCACTCTTCCGGTCCTTGCTCTACCGTCCCCACACTCAAATAGCCGTACTTCACCGGGCCTGGGAAGTCACCTTCCTGGTGCGGGGCCTGCATCAGGTCAGCAACGCGTTCCGGGACCCGACCTTCGTGGACCACACGCTCCGTGCCTCGGCTGACACCTGAGTACAGGGTCCTGACGAGGGCTTCTCCTTCTTGCCTTGCTGGCAGGTCTTCCGGGCGCAGCTCACCATCGCCCGTCTCAGTGACCCAGTAGGCGTGGGCTTCGTGCTCTTGTTTCCGTTCGTGTTCCTGAGAAATCGTCATGATGCTTACGAATCTATCGGTGCGGAGCTGTGGACGGAAGTTGGCGTGGATTGAAGGGTGCGCCACCTGCTTATTGGGCAGGGTCCAGAGGGGCTCGTTTTGGGGAACCGGGCCAATCTCGGGTAGCCTATTTCAGTTGGTGACGTGTCCGAGCGGCCGAAGGTGCAACACTCGAAATGTTGTTTGGTGTAAAAGCCAACGTGGGTTCAAATCCCACCGTCACCGCCAATGAGAAAGGCCCTGCTTCCCTTTGTTTATAAGGGAGGCGGGGCCTTTTGCTGTGTTCGGGCTAGCCGTCTGCCCACATTCTGCCCACACCCGACTGTGAAACTGCGTGATCTAGAGCGTCTGAAACTGAGTCTAGGTTGAAGGGATATGCCATGAGCAGGGAAGACGAAATTGTGTATTTGCGCCTCAAGATCGGCCAGTACACGTACGAGGTCACCAACCAAGATCGCAACCTTAATGAGTGGATGATCCGCAGAGTCTGGGATGAGGGTTCGGAAGAGATCGGCGTACTTGTAAAGGATGATGGACCGGATCCGAGTTACTTCACGAAGCCGCTTAATCGACCGGTCGATGGAACTATCATGTGGCACACCATGGAGGATGCAGTCAGGTTTGCTGCGAGGGGCTTCCGGTAGGACGCGCTTGTCCCCTTGAGTTGGCCTGACTTGAGCATGGAACGGATCTGCACCTCACTGGTTGCGAGTTCCTCCGCGACCTGCTCAATCGTCAGGAACCGGCGCTTATTCATTTCATCGGGCATTCATCCATTCTAAAGTCCTGCAGCTGTGGAGTCCTTTGGCCGGCTACATGGGTTATGCTAATCGTTGGATTTATTGTTCGCTTTATGGGGGACGGGCATGAGTTTTAACTTTGGTGACGGCGCGGACGTCGGGATTGTCTTTAATGATGGCGCTGCCGACGCTGTGATCAGTGCTGCTGATTCAGCGGATCAGGTTCTGCGTGGCGAGGGTGGGTTCCTGGACGGGACCATGGATCATGCTGTGGAGGACTTCAAAGGCGGATACGCGCAGCTATTCACCCAGGCTTGTGCCATCAGGGCTGATGACCGCGCCAGGCTTGCCGGGGTTCTCGCAGCGTTGGCGGAGGACGTCCGGCAAGCAAAGCTCAAAGCGCAGGAGGAGAAGTCTCGGCTAAAGAAACTCACCGCCTGGCGGCAACGCGCCGATATCCGTGAACAACACTTTCAGACTTTCCAGAGCGTGGCGAGCGATCCGATGCCCATGGAATGGCCGGTCGCTGCACCGACGATTTCAGCGGTGTTCTCGGCGAGGGACCGGGCCCGGTTCGCCGGCGGAGCGGGGGGCGCAACCAGCTCGGCTGATCCTGGAAAGCTGCGGGAATTTGTAGCCCAGTCCCGCGCCTCCTCGAACATCCTGGACGCGGAGCTGGGGAGAGTCCGGAGCGCGTGGAGCGGATTCACCGCATCGTGTTCCTGGGTGAACATGGGCATTGTCACAGTTGTGTCCGGTTTCGAGCAGCTTCTGATGCAGAACGCCGCTGACGCGGCTTGGCTTGAGCAGATCGCCGCGGCATTCGAAACAGCCGGCAGCGGTTCCATGGTTGACACCATGCTCAACAGCGCCCTCATACAGTACGCGCCAGCCGGGCAAGTCGGTTTGAATGACGTCGGGGCCCTGAACGCCGATCAATTGAAAGCCTGGCTCGCCGCCCCTGCGAACAAGGACCGGCTTCAGGGGCTCCTCAGCCAACCGGGGCTTGACCCCGTGGTGATAGCCAAGTGGTGGGCCGGTCTTGGCCAGACCGTCGCCGGCAGAACAATTAAACCCGGTGCTAGTCAGAAGCTCCTGATCGAAGCCCTCCCCGGGGTTATCGGGAACCTGAACGGAGTCACCGCCACTGCCCGGAATGAAGCCAACCGGATACGTCTCTTTACCGAGCAGGAGCGCATCAACGCCGAACTCGCCAGGACGCCGGAGTCCTTGTTCACCAGCACAGGGCGGTCCATTCAAAACCCGCACTGGATACAGCTGCAAACGCAGCAGAAAGCCCTTGACGGTATCGGTCAAGCCCTCGTCAACGCGGGAGCCTCAGGCGAAGCTGCCCTGCTCGGTTTCGACCTCACCCACGGCCCACCGAAGGCACAGGTCTCTGCGGGCAACCCCGATACGGCCGACAACGTTACCTACGCAGTGTCCGGCATGCTCATCACACCGCAAAGCGGCTTCAACGACTGGGCAACAAACGCCGCGAACCTCCAGAAGCGACAAAGCCGAAACGACCCGGGCAAGTCCTTTGCGGTGGTGGCATGGATCAACTACGAGCCTCCCACTGTTCCGACCGTGAACAGCGGCGATGCCGCCCGGGCCGGTGCCGACCGGTTCGTCGCAGACCTTCAGGGGTTCAACGCCGTCAGAGAGGGTTTGGGCAACAGGACCCCGGAAACCCTGAACGTACTGGCCCATTCCTACGGCACCACCGTGACGTCCAACGCTCTTGCTGCTGCGGATTTGCGCGTCGCCTCCTTCACGATGCTCGGCTCCGCCGGCATAGAAAAAGAGATCCGAAACACCGGAGACCTCCACGTCCCAGCCGGCCAGGTCTACGCCACCCACGCCGCAGGCGATGGACTGGCCCAAATGGGCCGCTTCCTGCGCCAGGATCCGCGCCTGGAATCCTTCGGCGCGAAAGTGTTCTCCTCAGAAGAGGCCACGATCGACGGGACCCAATATCACGGCACCACAGAACACAACACACTGGTACATGAAAATGGCGGCAACGGCTACGGGTATCTAAACAAGGACACCACCGCTCTGTACGAGGCGGCCCTGACAACAACCGGCAACGGAGACCGTATCCTGCCAGGCGCACGACCAGTATCGCCACCGGCCGGATTTGCGGGCCGGTGAACAACTCAGGAAGAGTGAACCGCATGCCCCATGAACCCAAGAACCGTCTAAAGGCGCGCCGCATAATTGTCGCGTTGTTTTGCGCGAGCATTGCACTGAGTGCCTGCACGCCCCCTACCCCGGAGAACACCATGACCGGCTCAAGCAATCCCAGCGACCCCGCAACCGTCAAAGCCCAGGTCGAAGAACTTAAACAGGCCCTCGCGGACCTCCACGCCTTCAAAACGGAAACCCAAAAAGCTATCGGACCCCAGAAGTGGAAGGACGAAGGTCTCCGAAACATGAGCTGCAGCACCAGCGACGGCAAAGACGGCGTGAACTACAGCGTCCTGAGCCAAACTATGGAGCCCCTCGATTTGGAAGCGTCTGTGGAGCTGGTCAAGGCGTTCTGGGAATCCAAGGGTTTCACTACGCAAACCGAACCACGGGATCCAGGGCTCATCGACCTCAACGCTGCCGGGAACGACGGACACCGAATCTCCTTCACCGCAAATGTAAAAGGCTCCAGTCTGGAGATGGACAGCGTCTGCGTTGCCGGGGACCAAACCGCAATCTACAAAGAGCTGTATCCCGAAAATTTCGGCCTCCCTGCCAACCCCAGCACCTCGTCGACCGCAAAGTAGAGCTGTTACAGCACGTTTCTCTCTGATCAGAGCCGATTCCGCGGTGCAGGTTCTCCGTTCCAAAAAGGCCGGTTTTCCGGGTGATGCCGTGAAGTATGCCGGTACGGAGGCGAGAACTTCGTCAAAACAACTGTAGTCTTAGCCCGAGAAATTCGTCTTGGGACTCACTACCGGTAAATATGAGATAAGCCTCGGCGGAAATACTCGGTGTGTTCCCGACCCGGAAAGAAATTCCGCTGGAAGATCGGCTGCACGGAAAGCTGACGGTCTGGCCAGGTGGGCCTCCTGGGTGTAATACCTTCGGAGTTGCCCGTCGCTTCGGGCCGCTATCGATTAGCGCGTGTACGGCTTCCAAGCGTCAAGAACGGTGATGAGCGGCCTGATTTCCCCGTTGGCCTGGGTAATTGCGGCATCGCAGGCTTCGCTTCGTTTGTCTTCGCAGGCGATCGGTGCAGGATTCTTGGCCCAGGACATCCAAGCTGGTAAGCGTCCGGGCGACCAGGCTTTGCAACTCAGCAGGCGGGGTAGGAAGCCTTCGGACCTGAACAGCCGCTTGCTTCGCAGTCAACGCCACCGTGCTCACGGAGTACCCGCAGGTAGTCCGCTTGGCGAAATCAATGGCGGTGTCCCCTATCGACGCCAAGGCGCAGGCAACAATGTTGTCTTCGTACTCACGCCAGGCCTCTTCACGTTCGGTGATGATGCTCGCGAACTGTTCGGCGGACGCCGTGGGAGTCGGCGTAGGCGTAGGGGTCGATGTTGCCGAAGAGGGAGCGCCGGCCTCCGCAGCTCCACCGGGCCCTGCGCAACCAGTAGCTGCGAGCGGAGACATGACGATGCACAGCGCCAGCACCTTGAACAGTTGTTGATGAACGGTGGAACTCATTTGGCCTCCTGGGCCTAGGCGGGAGTTGTGATCATCAAACTTTGTCCGCCCCTCCGCGTACCCTCATGGGCATGGCGAAGTTTGACCCTGAGGGTTTCCAGAAGATGATGGCTGAACTCAACGAGGAGGACCGCGGCGCCGTGGTTGTGCGCAGCCCGTACGAGGACATGGAATCAGACCTGGAGTACCTTTCAACTGGCAAGAACTAGCCCCGCAAGCCTATGTACGCGTAGACATCTTCTGTCGTAGCGTCTAGCGAAGGTGCCGCTCTCAGAACTTCACTCTCCAAGGTGTCCACGTGTGCCTTGGAGGCTGCTATCCATGCACTGTGCGCCTGGAAGTCGTCACCAGTTAAGCCTTCGCTGGCCTCTTGCAGACGAGACAGGAACGCGCGTCTTTCAGTGACCTGCTTCCATACCTCGAAGCGCTTCTCGAATTCAGCAAGCTGCCTCTGCACAAGTATGGAGCGTCCGACTATTCTGCGGAGCTCGGGCATGTGATCGTCAGCCAAGCGAGCCAGCCGCAGGTCTTCTTCCCTACGCCTTAGGGCGAATGTGGATTCAGCTTCTGCTTCACGAAAGAACCGCGGCAGGGAAAGTGGCGCGCCCGTGGAACCACCCCAACTGACTTCAAGCTGACCCGTGGGAACAAAAGTGTTCTGCCTGTCGCGCATCCACGCAGGAGTCTTCGGGTCTGTTCGAACATAGTATTTCTGCCTTTCGGAACCAGTCCCGCGCGTTTCCGAGACGTTAACCGTAATGACCATGTGTGGGGGCCTGATTTGAATGTGAGCACCCTCCGCTAATTTCCCATCCGACGGGCTAGGATCGCCGTGCATGTATGTGCCCCACCCTCGCCGGCGGGCTTCCTGGCGAATCTGCTGAAGGATCAGCGCAGCAGGCTCGGGTATGGGACTCCATTGCCGTAGAAAGTATCCGATGCGAGGTGGTTTCGGCTGAGCCGCGTACTAGTTCAGGCGGATCGAGGGGGTCAGCATCTACTGCCGGTGTTTTAGTGCAGACTTCTAATTGCGGAAGCATTTCGGTGTCCCAAGGAGTAACTTTCCAAAATAAAGAGAAGATTGCGTCGTCTTTCATGAAAGGCAGTGTGTTCGAGTTCGACATCGGTGTGACAGGAAGACGATGTCCAATAGAAATAGACCTTCTGAAGGCAAGGCTCCCAGGCGGAAGTTTCAGAGGCTCTGGCAGGTAGCAGGAGTCCTCATACTCCCTCTCGGGTTTCGTCAATTCATTGCTTGCAGCTATTAAGTACTAGTTCCAGCATGCTTACTGGGCTCATCACTGCGTGAACGGCGCCAGACCGATGCGTTCCGGTGCAATTTGCGGAACAGCCAGATGCACTTAATCCAGCACCATCCAGTAGGTTCCGTCGAGCGATCGCCAGTGTAACCCTGCGAACTGCCGTCGCCCGTCAGCGGGGGTCGAAGCGCCGACCTTCCTCCTTGGACGGCATAAGCGCCAAAATCAAAACAGCCAGTCCGCCGACCATCGGAACAAGCCCAACGAACGCAAGCGGACCCGCAAGATTTGCATCATGCAAACGCCGCCAAAGCAACGACAGCTGAGGCACCACAATGGCCAGCCCCAGAACAACGACGAGAATGAAACCTACCACCATGAGGCTTCCAGTCGGGGCATTCACGATACCAGGAGCGGCCTCATAGAACACTTCTTTACCGGTGGCCGGATCGAAACCCATGGATTGCACATTAGGGTTCTGTTGAGCCCAGGCAGTACTGGCCACGAACCCGACAGTCATCACGAGGTATGGGACCACCATCACCAGGAAAACGAAAAGCTGACTCCACCAGAACTCACTCCGCGAGGCGCGACCAGCGAACTTCGCATACTTGGCAAAGAACCGCTTCACCGACTTACCAAACGACGCTCCATATAGAGGACCAGCCAGCTCACCCGAACCTTTAACCTCCGCAACGCCTCCGCCTGCAGGATCAACAGTCTTCATATCCATCTGTCTTCATGTCCTTCCCAGAAATATCTATAGAAACCAACAAACAACTATCTTCCGAACGCAAACGTTCTGCGCCCGATAATCTCTTCCGTAGAAGATAACTTGAATGAGCAGAACGAATAACCACTGATCAGAAGTGGAAACCTCACAAATTAGACCTTCCCGCGAAACCTCCCTTTTTGGCAGCTCAAGCCATCTGGTGCACTGAACACAAACACAGTCACCAGCTAAAAGCTAACGATGTTCACCGGCAGTCAGCGTCAAGCCAATCAATGGGCCGAGAGGGCATCCCGTCCACAGCGCACCGCCCGTCAAGCCAATCACCGGGATAACATTGGAAAGAACTGCGAAGGCTAAGCTGCCTAGGATGATGGTGGCACCAAACGATAACGTGGCGGCGAAGTTGGATTTCCAATACGTCACACATCCAATGCCAAGGGCAGTAGCAACAAGGACAATAGCGTTAGCAATCCAAACGGATATTCCGTACTCTTCAGTCCTATTGACGCACAGAACCAGCATGAGAATTCCCGGTATAACGCTCCCGGTCCAGTAATACCATTCCGGAGCGACTCGTTTAGTTGGCGCATACACCCTTTGCTTCGAGATCATCTTAGTTCACTTCCACAACTCGTCAACAACGACATTTGTGCTCAAACCCCTCGCTCCTTCAATACTTCAGCACTCATCCTGCTGCGGCGAGGCCGCCACGGGATGAGCCGTCGTTGCTTTCAGGTCCGCGTCGTTCAGGGGCCCGCAACCCGGTCGGGTCAGGAGTGTTGAGGGGATTGTTCCCGGCGTAGCAGTAGAGGCAGACTCAGCAGCGCGCCCCATGCCAAACCCGGAAAGCGACCTCAACGAGATGTCGTCTCCACCCAAGACCGGAAAATTCACGCCACCACAGAACGGAAAGAAATACTAAGTTCCGAAGTAACCGCCTGCAGTAAGGATGGACTGACCCATAACCCACTGGCCAGCAAGACATGCCATGATCATGGCTGTTCCTAGAATGTAGGTCCCGACGCGAGATCCCTTTCGCATCCGGTGCGCATCGGGCTTTCTACCGGACCGCCAAAAGAGGAAGAGCACAAGAAACACAATGAGCATGGCCATCTGCATTGGAATCCCATTGCCAGAGCGATCAAACCTTCCGTCGTAGGGCATTCGCGTATCCCAAGGGACGTGAGTGAAAACAAACACTGCAATACCTACACAAGCAATGCGACAATCACGCAAAGTATGTCTATATATCTACAGGCTTTCCTTCCCAATCGCAGATCTTCATCCGTGAAATCATCCTTTGCCTCCGAATTCCCCTTTGCACCATTCTCATCATCTACCACAGTGGCGCCCCTGTTCCTTGCTTTACAACTTCATTGCCCACAAATTTCACGCTTTCAACGATAGCCCCGGCATGCGCTCCGCCGTAGGCTGCCATGCTGTGAGTCATCCAGCCTGGATTGGGACTCAGTTCCGCGGCCCCTGGGAAGCGTGTAAGCAGCCCCCCGCCCAGTCCGTCATAGACCATCTCCGCGGCTCCGTAGCCCTCACCACGAATCGCATGATCAACGGAGCCGCCAGCGAGTGATCCTCCCGCGCCGACACCGTATTGAACGAATGACGAGAACCGACCTGTCAGCGGTTGGGCTAAATAGCCCGCTTGGGAGCCAATGGCTCCGCTGACGATACCGCCACCTGCAGCTCCGAGGACGCCCTCGGGTTTCCACTCGTTCGGTGATCGCTGTACAAGGTACATGCCTGTGTTGCCTAGTCCCCCCGATATCCCATTCGTCAGTGCCGCCCGGCCCATCTGCTGGGCCGACAACTGCGACAAGTAACTCCCCGCACCGGCACTGACACGGGACACCCCCGCAGTGACCGCAGTCCCAACACGCGAACCCACAGCCGACACAGCAGATCCTGCCCTGGCCGCACCCGACGCAACCACGGAGCCCGCACGGCCCATCGCAGGAAGCAACTGCGTACTCACTGCCGTACCAGCCCGACCGAGCCCTGCCGTCACAACGCTGCTGACCTTCCCAGCCAACGGCCCTGCAACCACGCCAACGGCACCCGTCAAGGCCACCTGCCCCCAATTGACCGAACCGGTGGTTGCTTTCTGGATGATCGTGTCAGCACCCGCACCGATCAAGGCCAAACCAACCGGCCCACCAACACCGGTAGCCATCAACACACCACCAGCAATCACCATCGCACCACCAGCCAAATACTCCCAGTTGTCTCCGAGCCAGTCCCCGGTCGCTGCGAGGGCGCCCCGGGAGGAGCCGTCGTAGGCTTTCAGGTCAGCATCGGTCAGGGGACGCAGGCCGGTGGGGTCGGTGGTGTTGAGGGGGTTGTTTCCGGCGTAGGAGTAGGGGTTGCCGTCCCAGCCCGCGCCAAGGACGGGGGCGAGGGGGTCGGTGGAGAGGAATCCCCGGGTGACCGGGTCGTAAGCGCGCTTGCCGAGCCATTTGAGTCCGACGATGTCGATCCCGGCACCAGCGGTCAGGGCAATACCGGCCGGCTCCGGGTCCGGGCTCTGTGGTCGAATTACGACGGCGACACGAACCGTGCCGCTTTCACCGACGCGCCGGAGCTACTATCACCTAAATACGCCGCGTGCCGGGTCAGCAGTTTGGCGATACCCGTGCCAAATTTGCCGAAGTAGAAGCGGCCCACGCCCAAGTCACCGAGAAGGAGGGCCAATAGGCATGGAGTTAGAAATGACTGTCTGGACCACTGACATGGGAAATTTGCTGACTTCCGGTTGACTGCTAGCCTGCCGGGCCTTGCCAACCGAAGTCGGTTGGCGTCTTGGCGCGCACGTCAGGCGTGACGTTCACTCACAACCACCATCAACGATGACTACCGCGTTCTGTCGCGCTTGTTTATGTAAAATTGCCAGCCTCGCGCAGGATTGTTATGGCCAACATCACCTGAAAGGAAATGAGCACAAAGATTGTTGCTGGTCCGGAAATATAGCGCAGTTTGCGCGCTTTTTCACGAGGGCGATTCTCACTAAACACTCGTTCCGTTGCCCAAAATAGGAAAAGACCAACGACAGGTAGAGCAAGAGCAAAAGGTATTGGTATATGCTTCCCATAATAGATGATCCCGGTATCAATGGGAACATTCACAACGACAAATATCGAAACACCAAGGCAAATAATAAAGCCGACAATACAAATTACGTCTATATAGACGCATGTCTTTTTCGACTTCCAGGCAATTTCACTTACTAATTCCCGCTGCGGAACATCGCTCCTCAATTTGGGATCTACCGGATCATTCACCACGGCCCCTCCCAGCTCATTAAACGTCGATACCAACAAGCCTAAGACTTGCGTCCCCAGCTACTCCGGTCAAAGCACAGCTCACACCTCACAACGCGCCCAGCCCTACCAGGTGCAATCACTAGTGACCGCACAGCGGCAGGCCGCGTCCTGGTTGATGCCGGAAACCAGCACTCCACCGATGACGCCGTAGCTTGGCCAGAAACGTAGGGCCAAGCAGTGAGCTATTTCCCGAAAGCATGTCCTGTCCACCAGGACCATCATCCATTGCAACCTCCGTCCAGCCCCTTGTCCGAGCGCCCACCTATCGTCGTTCACCAGCAGTCAATGTCAGTCCAATCAATAATCCCAGAGGGCACCCCGTCCATAATGCGCCCCCAGTCAACGCAGCCACCGGAATGACATGGGAAAGCCCAGCGAAGGCTAAACTTCCTAAGACGATCGCGGCACCAAACGATAGCGCGGCGGCAATATTTGATTTCCAATATGTTACGCAACCAACAGCTATGGCACAGAGGATAAGAACAATAAAGTTAGCAACCCATACAGATATTCCGAACTCTTCCGTTCTGTTGACGCACAGGATCAGCACAAGAATTCCCGGAACCACAACCCCAGTCCAATAATACCACTCCGGAATGGCCCGGACACTTAGGGTTTTATTACCTGATTCATTCTTCTTCATCTATTTTGGCCACATCTCATCCGTGTAAAAGTTTGCACCGGTTCCTATCCCTCCATTAGCAGCCTCAGTGAACACATTGCCCCAGTTGAAGTACTTTATCGGGGAAGGTGTATTTGGTCCGATAAGATCCCCGTAACCCTGCGGAATTTTGCCACGCAGCGATGCCAGAGTGGAAGACCCTGTACCCGCCATCACAGATGACACTCCGGACTTTAGCGGGTCGAAGGCTTCCCCGTTCACACCACTCTTCACCATTTCGCCTGCGAATCCAGCGCCGATATTGATGCCAAGGGTCGAACCATACTGGAGGCTCTTGGTGGCAGCATGGCCCGCTGCAGGGCCAAGGGCCCCGCTGATAACGTTTGTGGCGGCGCCTCCGGCAACGCTCCCTAACAGTCCTTGGGCCGTCCAAGGACCTCCTTTCTGAACGCGCTCGCGGAGGTAATCTATCGCCCCAACTACACTGCCTGACGCCCCGCTCCCGACCATGTCTTTCATCACACCTGCACCGAATCTCCGCGCGATGACGGCGGCATTTCCTGTCCCACGGGTCAGTGTCGAAGTCGCGTTTGAAGCCATGCTTCGCGCAGCCTGCTGTGCCACCACTTTCCCAACAATATGCGAAGCAGTTTTAGTAATGGCAACCCCGACTCCGCCGCCGATTATGCCGAGGCCGCCGGAGATGGCTGCTTGGCCCCAGTTGACTTGGCCGGTGGTTGCTTTTTGGATGACTACGTCGGCGCCGAAGCTCATCAGTCCCATGCCCGCGACTTGGCCGCCGGGGACGAACATCAGCACGGCCCCGCCGACCACAGCGGCCCCTCCGACGACGTATTCCCAGTTGTCTCCGAGCCAGTCGCCTGCTGCGGCGATGGCGCCGCGGGAGGAGCCGTCGTAGGCTTTCAGGTCAGCGTCGGTGAGCGGCCGCAAGCCAGTGGGGTCAGAAGTGTTGAGTGGGTTGTTCCCGGCGTAGGAGTAGGGGTTCCCGTCCCAGCCCGCGCCCAGGACAGGGGCGAGAGGGTCGGTGGAAAGGAAGCCCCGGGTAGCCGGGTCGTAGGCGCGTTTGCCGAGCCATTCGAGTCCGGCGATGTCGATCCCGCCACCAGCGGTCAGGGCGATACCGGCTGGCAACACACCACCGGCACCCAAACCCGCACCAGCACCGGCACCAGCCAGCCCGGCACCGTTTGTTGTGGGACTGCCCGGGGGTGGGGGTGGTGGGGGTTCCGAGGACGGCCCAGGGGTCGTGTTGGTCGGTGGGGCGGGCGGTACGCCACCCCGGCGCGGTCCACGCCGCGCCTGTGCCGGTGACCCCGCCGGGCAAGGACAACACCTGGGTGGTGTTGGCACCGGCCAGGGTCGGCACGGGCGCGGCGGTGTCCCACCACAACGATGTCCCGTCCACGGTGGCAAGTTCACCGAGCGCGTCGACGTGGAGCCGGTGCCGGGACACCTCGGCCCCGTCCCGGTCCTTCTCGATGGTTCCGGTGAGGTAGCCGATGGGGCCCCAGGCATATTCGGTCCAGGACCCGTCCGCCCCGATCACCCTGACCCGTCGGCCCAACCCGTCATACACGTACTCGGTGACCGCACCGTCAGGTTCCGTCACAGTTAGGAGCTGGCCTGCGGCGTCGTACTCAAACGTTCGGGCCCCGGTGGGGGTGGTTTCGCGGAGAAGCCGCCCACCGGCGTCGTACTCCCACCCCAACACCGACGCCGACGCCGACACGTTGTGGCTGTCGGTGGTGGCGGAGACCAGTTGCCCGGCAGTGGTCCGTGATGACCACCCGGCGACGGGTTGGGTCGCGTTCGATGGCGGCGATCAATGCACCGTCCACCGCGGTGGTCGCTTCCCGGCCCGCAGTGTCGTAGGTCCACGTGGTCGTGCGCCCGTCAGGATGCAGGCTGTTGCTTCTGGTTTCTTTTCTTATCACCCTAGACAGAGAAATCGAGCCGCTGGGCCCCCACGGAGACGTGAGCTAAGCTCCAGCGCTAGCAGCAAGCCAAAGCACTTCCTCAAATTTCAGTTGCTTCGGAAATTTTCTTGCCCAGCGCACAGCCAACAACTCCCCCCGCGGCCGAGGTCAGCGCACCAATCGATAGTCGTGAGCCGACGGAATGCCGCTCCTAAGGTCCTTCATGACAACACGAGAGAACCAGCCAATATCAAACTCATAATCTTTGCCAATTTCGAAAGAAGAAGAAATTTCCTGTTGATTTTCAAAAGTTATACCTTGCGATATGGAAATCGTTCCGCAGTTCGACGTTTCGACTAAAACGCCAGCGCTCGAGGCGGAGCCTCTGGAGCCCCCTGAATTCGTATTCGGCGATGCAGAAACTACCTTGCAACGAATGCTTTCAACTGCAATCGAATCCCAAGTGGGAATAAGCAGAACGAATAAACCAGCTACCAGGATAAGGACTCCCGTAAGCTTCCAGAACCGCTTAGATCTGCGGTTGGGGTTCTGCTGTTCTGAAGCATCGATATTGTTCTTCGACATCCATTTTCCTGTTCCTCACCAACCACTTGAACGACGTCCGCTCAGTGGGCCTGTTGCACCGTTGGCAAATCCTTGAACGGCTCCATTTACGAGGTCATCCGTGGTAGCAGTACCCGGCTGCAGCTCTGTGTTGACTGCACCCACAATTCCACCACCGATCCGATTGACCACCTGCTCAGTCACGACCGAACCCCAATTGTAGGGTGCGCCGCTGTGAGAGCCTCTGGAGATTGGGCCTGTCCAATTGGGCAAGCGCGCAGCCACGTCATCAGCCCATGCGGCTCCCGCCTTGCCGACAACCCAGGATCCCCCAGCGCCGGTCAAGAATCCGGTTCCGGCCGTGGCGAGGTACCCTCCGATCGTCTGATCTTCTTTATCGTCAAGGGCATAAGCCACGACGTTGCTACCCGACCCGCCCACACCGGCTGACAAGGTGCTCCGAACGGTCGTGCTTCCCAGCACTGTGTTTGCCCTCGTCACGAGAGACGACGTTGAGCCCATGGATGTCGCCACTCGAGTCGCGTTCGCAGCACGTGCCAGCAGACCGCCCGCGGCCCCGCCAAACCCACCGCCGACAGCGCCAATGGCGGCATCCTGCCATACCTTTCCCATGTCGACTTTTCCAGAAGAAGCCTTCTGCACGATCACTGAAGCTCCGCCCGATGTCAGCGCGCCCGCAGCCGCTCCGACGAGGGCCATTCCAACTGGTCCTCCAACACCGGTGAACATCAGCCCCACACCCACGGCGATCGCGGCCCCGGCAGCGACGTACTCCCAGTTGTCTTTCCACCAGTCCCCGGCTGCGGCGAACGCGCCGCGGGAGGAGCCGTCGTAGGCTTTCAGGTCAGCGTCGGTCAGGGGCCGCAAGCCAGTGGGGTCAGTGGTGTTCAGGGGGTTGTTCCCGGCGTAGGAATAGGGGTTCCCGTCCCAGCCCGCGCCCAGGACCGGAGCGAGCGGGTCGGTGGAGAGGAACCCCCGGGTGGCCGGGTCATAGGCGCGCCGGCCGAGCCATTCGAGCCCGGCGACGTCGATCCCGCCACCTGCCGTCAGCGCGATACCGGCAGGCAACACACTAGCCAACCCACCAGCGGAGCTTACTCCTGCACCTGCGTTGGTTGTTGTGGTGGGGTGTGGGGTGGTGGGGGTGCCGAGGACGGCCCAGGGGTCGTGTTGGTCGGTGGGGCGGGCGGTACGCCACCCGGGCGCGGTCCACGCGTCTCCGATGCCGGTGACCCCACCGGGCAAGGACAACACCTGGGTGGTGTTGGCACCGGCCAGGGTCGGCACGGGCGCGGCGGTGTCCCACCACAACGATGTCCCGTCCACGGTGGCAAGTTCACCGAGCGCGTCGACGTGGAGCCGGTGCCGGGACACCTCGGCCCCGTCCCGGTCCTTCTCGATGGTTCCGGTGAGGTAGCCGATGGGGCCCCAGGCATATTCGGTCCAGGACCCGTCCGCCCCGATCACCCTGACCCGTCGGCCCAACCCGTCATACACGTACTCGGTGACCGCACCGTCAGGTTCCGTCACAGTTAGGAGCTGGCCTGCGGCGTCGTACTCAAACGTTCGGGCCCCGGTGGGGGTGGTTTCGCGGAGAAGCCGCCCACCGGCGTCGTACTCCCACCCCACCACCTTCGCGGTGGTTCCTGTTTCTGTGGTGGTGGTGGTGGCGGAGGTCAGTTGCCCGGCGGTGTCGTACCCGTACCGGGTGGTGACCCCGCCCCGGGACAGGCCAGTGATCCTGCCGCCGTCCTCCCGGCCAATCAGGGTCACATCAGCTGTTCCTGGGTCATCGGTGGTGGTTCGGATGTGTTCTGCAAGGTCCCCGTCCCGGTAGACCCATTCCTGGGTGTAGTTCCCGGCGGTCGCCGAAACGATGCGCCCGGAGGGGTCGTGGGTGAAGGTGGCGTCCCCGAGCAACGGGTTCGAGACCTTCACAACCCGCCCGGCGGGGTCGCGGGTGTAGCGGGTGGTGGTCCCGGTGGGGTCGGTGAACCCGATCCGGTTCCCGTCACCGTCGTACTCCCACCCCAGCGCCTGCGTCCCGTTCCCGTTGGACTTTCGGGTGAGGAGGCCGCGGCGGTCAAAGCACAGTTCGTGCTCCACCGCATACCCCGCCCCACCCGTGTGGTCCGTGATGACCACCCGTCGGCCCGCCAGGTCGCGTTCGATGGCGGCAAGCAGTGTCCCGTCCACCGCGGTGGTCGCTTCCCGGCCGGCAGCGTCGTAGGTCCAGGTGGTCGTGCGCCCGTCAGGGTCCGTTTGCGACAACTGCCGGCCCGCCGGATCATACGTCGCCGTGGTGGCCCTGCCGAGCGGGTCCGTCACACTATCGACCTTGTCCGTGGCCGTATACGTCCGGGTGGTCACCCCACCCAAAGGGTCGGTGATCTTAGTGAGGCGGCCGCGGGTGTCGTACTCGAACCCGGTCCTGCCCCCCACCCCGTTCGTCGTGGACACTAACTCCCCGGCAAGGTTGTATTCAAAGCGGCGGGTCCCGTACCAGGAATCCTGGGAGAAGCTCAGCCGCCCGACCTTGTCATACCCGTACCGGGCCGTCCCCTCCCCCGGCGTATGCCTCGCGGTCAACCGCCCACACGCGTCGTAGGCGAAGGTTTCGACCTCCCCGGTCGGCAGTCTCCTCGCGGTGAGGCGCTGGTCCGGGTTGTAGGACAGTTCCGTGACGGCCCCGACCGGGTCGATACTGCGGAAGGGTCGGCCGCAGTGGTCGTATTCGAACCGGGTCACCGCCCCTGTGGGGGAGGTGATCGAGGTGATCTTCCCGGCAGCGTCGCGGCCCAGGACCGTCAACCCGCCCTCACCATCGACCAACTCAACCGGGTTCCCCGCACCGTCGTAAGACACCAGCTCCGCGGACCCGTCGACAGATTCGATTTTCGTGGGGCGGCCGTACTCATCAAAACTGTAAGTATTCGTGGCGAACGCATCGGTCAGGGACGCCGTCCCGTTGGACCGGTCCGTGACCGCTCCGGTCCGGACACCGGTCGGATCAACGACGGCAGTCAGGGCACCGACCGTGTCGTACTCCCTCACCCAGTCATGCCCGCCCGGGTCCGTTACTGCGATGAGCCGGGAGAGGTTGTCATGGGTGAACCCCCACCTGCCCCCGTCCGGCAACACCGCCGCGGAGAGGTTCCCGAGCTCATCAACCACCCGCTCGATACTGCGGCCCAGCGGGTCGGTGGTGCGGGACAGTTCACCGTTGGGTGCGTACTCGAACACCGTCCGGCCCCCATCAGGGGCAACCATTACGGTGGTCCGGCCCGCGGCGTCGTGCTCGAACGCCCACACCGCCCCGTCCGGATCCACCCGACGCACCAACACCCCGGCAGCGTCGTAACTGAACCGGGTCTCAGCCCCCGACGGGCTCAACGCCGTCACCGGACGACCCGCCCGGTCCCGGATGATCCGGGCGGTGTCGCCGGCTGCGTTACGGGTTCCGATCAGGTCCCCGAACCCGTCGTACTCAAAACCAATAGTGACCCCGACCGGGTCTGTGACCTGGGTCAGGAGCCCGTCCCGCCATACCAGTTCGGTCCGGCCACCCAACGGATCCACCACCACAGAGGGGTCCCGGGACAGATCATCGGCGTACTCATAGGCCACGACGGCACCGGATGCGGTGACCAAGGTGGTGATACGGTCCTGCTCATCCCACCCATACGTCAGGTCCGCGCCTTCCGGAGTCACGGTGCGGATCTTCCGGCCGCGGGCGTCATAGCCGTGGACCGTGACCGCACCGTCCCGCTCAGTCAAAGACACCAGATTCGAATGCGCGTCATAAGCCATGGACTGGCGCCGGTCCTCCGCATCCAACACCCCCACCAAGCGGCCCTTGGAATCAGCAACCCACGAATTCGACCGGGACCCGTCCTCATCCGAAACCACCGTGACCCGGCCCGGTAAATACGCGAACCGCGTCCGCCGCCCATGCTGTGTGACCTGCATGATGACACGGCCGGTCTCGTCATACGTGTTTTCGGCCTCCACCACACCCGCAGCAGAGACCACCGAACCGATCAGGCCCTGCTCGTTCCACCCATACGTACGGGTGCCGGTCTCCGTGCCGACGGTGACCAGGCGGCCCTCGGCGTCGTACCCGTACTCAACCCGGCGCCCATCCGAACCCCGCACCACCCCGACAACACCGTCAACGTAATCGATCTCCACAAACCGGCCCCGCACATGCACCAACCGGTCAACCGCCCCCAACCCACCACCATCGACCGCAGTCTCCGTATCGGGTGCAGCCGCGGCTTCGCGGTGGGCGGAGATGGTCCGGCCGGGCCCTGCCCCGGTACCGAGCCACACCCCGGCGGTCGTGTAAGCCCACCAACCGCCCTGGTTATCGGTCACGACCAACACCTCGGAGACACCTGTAGGGACCGAGGACAGCTCCGCCAACCACGGTGTGCCGGCATCTTCGCGGGTGAGCCAGTAATTCTCCCCGACCGCACGGGCCCAGCCTGCACCCTCGCGGGGGAAGTCCACCGCCCGGCCGTCAGCCATCACCCACCGGCAACCCTCATCGGACATGACCAGGTGCTGATCCAACACCGAGGCCCACCCAGGACCAAACACCCCAACAGCGTCCAGGCCGGAACCGAGGGAGTTATACATCCGGGTGAGAACCAGGTCCGAGCTGGCCCCGGCGAACCCAAGATCTGTTTCGGGTTCAATGAAGTTACCCGTGGCCGTGTTCACCGGATCATTCGCATACCCGGACGAGGGCATCGCCCCGGCCGCGGTGGGCGGGTCAATGACCAGGCCCGTCCGGTTCGCCGAGACCCCGGCCGCGGCCAGTGCCTCGTTCACCGCCGCGTCCGAGAGGGTCGAGACCGCGCCCTCGCTGCCGGCGGCAGCGAACGCGTCCGCGACCACCACCGCCCACGCCGCGTCCGCCTCGTTCAACCGCAAATACTCCCGGAACGCCGTCACCACACCAGCGGCGTCGATCCGGCCCCACCCGCACCGGTCCGCGAACGAAGACAACTCCGACTCCAAGGACCCCGGCACCGACGCGATCCCGTCATCCAGGCCACGGGAACCCGCAGCGAAACTCCGCAACGACTCCGGACGGGCCGAGGACGTCCCGCCCCCGTACCCGCCACCCGGGCCCGGGGTCTCCCGCCGCCCCGACGCCGGAGACTCCGAAGGGAACGACGGCGCACTGCCGGGCTCCATATTCGGACGGGCCTCCTCACCCCAAAGGTTGTCCCAGCCCTCTTCGAGCCAGTTGCGGTTGTTATGCCGCCGCACCCACTCGTTGTTCTCCCGGCGCCGGTCATCCTCGTCCCGCGCCTCCGAAATCATCGTCCCCACATACCCGGCCACCGTCCGTAACGCCGCGGCCAGGGACTCCGCGTCCCGGGACGCCGTAGCCGCGTTCGCCGCGAACACCTCCGAAAAATGCCCCCAGAAATCCTCCCCCGCCGAGGTCACCAACGGCGTCCGCGAGCCCGAATGCTCCTGGACCCGCGACGCTGCGGACTCAAAAGCACCCTTCACCGACTCGGCAACCCCATACACAAACCGGCCACCATGGCCAGCATCGGAATCCGGCAACAACGGCATCTCAACGAACTCGGTCACAACCACAGCCCCCAACAGAACAAGAACGCGAACAAAACCCAACAACCCACAAAACCCGGCACCACAACCAACAAACCCGGCGCCACCAGACCACAGCGGAACGGCCGGGCAACCACACCGCACTAAAGCGGCACGATCACCCGGCCCCCACACTCACAGCAAAGAAGGAATCAGGCCCCGCCACCGGCAGAGAAAATATCCTGCGAAATCTTCTGCAACTGACCGCGCAACTGCTCCAGCTCTTCCTTGGCCTTATCCAACGCAGCCTTCGTCTCCGGCCACGTCGAACCACGGAACTCAGCAGCCAACGGCCCATCCCACACATTCGGATCCGACAACACACGACCCTGCGCATCCAACGCCGAAATCTGATCCGTAAACCCACCAGTAATAATCGACTGCACCTGACCAATAGCAGCCTTGGCTTGCTCAGTAGACAACACACGCGACATAGAACTTTCCTCCCAATAAGAACAATCGCAACACCCAAGCCAAAAAACCCAGGCAACCAAACACCCACAAACTACCAACACCACCGAATAAATCCAACAAACAGACAAACAAAGTTCGAAAAACATGATTCGTTCGTGAACTGCGGGCGGTGCCCCGCACGGTGGGATTAGTCCATTCGGGAGCGCAACCTTATGATACTCAAGGCACCGTGAACGGAAAGAGGGGGACGATCCATGCCCAGGCAGGCTAGTTTTAACCAGTACAAACCGGGGCGTCGTATCCCCTCGGGCCGTTCTCTGGGCATCGCCCTGATAGCGCTGGGACTGATCGCGACCACTTCGTGCACCCAGACTCCCGAGCCAGAGCCGGTGTCCAACCCGGTCAAACTCCTGCAGAGCGTCCGTGTAGGCCTGTCCCCCGCCGCCGGAGTGCAGAAGATCGAAGGCACCACCATCTCCGTGTCCGCTGCGGGTGACTCTTCGGCGGAAAACACCACCTATGACACCGCCCAGGTAGTGGGCGAACTCCCGGTGCGCGTGAGCCTCCAGTACCGTGCCGGCGAGAAATCGGGTTCCGACCTCGCCGAGTTGAAAGGCCACACCGGCCCGGTAGAGATCAACCTGACGCTTGAGAACCTCACCGTCAAACCACAGACCATCCAGTACGACGCCGCCGGCCAGGCCCGCTCTGACACCGCTCTGGTAGGCGCTCCGCTGACAATCGCAGCGTCCACCAAGCTCCCGGGCATCCGGGCGGACGACGTAACACCCGGCTCAGCCGACGGCACTACCGGTACCAACGGAGTCCTGAGCAGCACCGAAGACGGCGCCACCGTTGTCCAGTGGGCCACTGTCCTGGCTCCCCCGCGTTCCGGCGCCAGCACCACGTTGCGCCTCGCCGCCGACGTGAAGGACTTCCAGGTTCCCGAATTCGACGTCGCAGTCCAGCCTGGCCTCAATACAGACCTCAGTGCCAACGGTGTGCTCGCCAGCGCCTTCTCATCCGGAACCGGTTCGGAGATGGAGCTGCAACGCCGCACCATTTCGCTCGTATCTGATGTCAACACGGTCCTGGCGAAGGCCGGATCCACCATCACCGATGTCCGCAGGAACCTGCAGGCAACCTCGCAGACTCTCGGCGCAAAGACGGCCGGTGAACTGCGGGACAACTCCCAGGCCCTTGCCGCGACGATGTCTGACCTGAAGCAGCAGCTGCAGGTTCTCGGCTCTGATTTGGAGTCTTCAACAACTGCCACCCAGTCCACCACCATGTCGCAGTTGAAACTGACGGTCTCCGCCGTGGACGCCATGCTGGGCGACACTTCCGCGACACCGCCGGTCACCCCCATCACCGGTGACGGCTGCACCGCCGAGGTGGCCAAGGCCGCGCCGGCAGCCACCGTTTACTCCAGCGTTCTCACCATGTCCTCACAGCTGGACGCCTACGCTAAGGTCAGCGCGAGTTGCCGGGACACCGTTGCCGGCGCCCTCAAAGCCACCATGGGACCGGAAAACCCCACGCCAGCGGAATGCGCTGAGCAGGGTTCCATGACCTGCTCCCTTTATGGTTCGGCTGTGACAGTTACCGGAGCGCTTCTGGGCCTGGTGCAAAAGGGCGACGAGCTCGTCTCCGGTCTCCAGCCGCAGGTCATCGAAGGCGCGATCAAAGACCAGGCAACTTCCGCCGTCGCACTTGAAAAAGTGCGCACCGACCTCGGTGCGATGCTTGACGGCTCTGGAACGTCCGAGGATTACAGCAAGGCACTGGCTGCACTGGATACGGCCATCAAGTCCGCCGCCGACTCTGCAGCCGCGACGCGGAAAGCAGCCACGGCAGCCCAGACCAGCGTTGACGCCCTCCGGCAGAAACTGCTCGCCATCGCCACCAATGCCAAGGATGCCAAGGGCGAACTCGGTCAGGGAACCTGGCTGAACGGCTCCATGCTGCAGCAGAACCAGAAGGTGGCGGACGAGCTATGCAAGCTGTCCGATGACAGCCTCATCCCCGGCAAGGGCAAGCTGTCCGCAAAGGATGTTGAGCGGCTGCGTTCCTATTTGACCTCAGTGCCGTGCGAACCGACTGATGAGGACGGCAACCCCACACCCGCGCTGAATCCGCCGGCGGGCTTCAAGGAGCCACTGGACGTGCGGCTCGAAGGTCAGTCAGCCGCTTGGGACGAGGTTCTTGCAGCCACTGACACGACTGCCGCCGACCAGGCAATTGGCCAGGCGTTCACCGCCTTGGAAGCGACGTTCGACGACGCCGACACCAAGCTCGAAGCGATCAAGACGGGCGTCAAGACGCTCGACGGCGCCGCAACAGGAAACGCCAATGGCACCAAAAAGGGACTTGAGGCGCTCGATACTGCACTGGCTGACGCGATTGACTCCTCCGGCACAGTGACGACCGCACTCGCGAAGTTGAAAGAGCAGCAGGACATGCTCGGCGACAAGATCAAAGAGTCACTCCGCGACGTTTCGGCCGAAACCGCCGCCGAGGTCTACAAAACCGTCGGCGAACAAGTACGCCAGGTTGCCGACATCGGCGATGCCAGCTCTGAATCCGTGACCACAGCCTTCAACCGGTCCATTTCCGGGCTGAAGTCCACCTCAGACGACGTTGTGAAGGACGCCGAGGGCACGGTCAACAAACAGCGCGACGAACTCCTCGGTCAAAGCGGTGACCTCACAGCCGCCCTGTCCAAGAGCACTCAGTCCTCGCTGGAGAACATTGCGTCCAGCACGTCCGGCTCCACCCGCGACGTCGAGGGTGCCAGCGCCCTTCTCGCCTCCAGCCTCAATAAAGTGATGCTGGATCTCGGTGACCGCACGGTCAACGGCTCGGGTCTGCTCGGCTCCATGGCCACCAGCGCGGCAAAAGCGGACACAGCGGACTTCCAACTGGCCCTGGCCTCCCAGAATGCTGAAGGCTACGCCAACATACGCTCCCGCGACGTTGCAGGACTTCTCCTGCGCCAGGCCCAGTTCAAGGCCTCGCTCACTGCAGTGGATGAACTGCCACCGTTCCAACTCGAGGTCCCTGCAGGTGCGACGTCACAGACGCTGTACACACTGAAGATCGGCGGCAACGCGTGAACCCCCGCAACCGTCTCTTCGTCCTGATCGCTGCGGGAGCCGCCGTCGTGATTGCTGCTGCTGTGGTCCTGACCATGACACTGAACCGCCCCACGGAAGCTCCCCGGCCCGATCCTGTGGCTGCCACAGTTCCTGTTGCCCTCAAGGCTGACGGCCTGCCGGCGGACTTTTCGATCGGCGTCGTCATGACATTCGGCCAGTCCGGTGAGCCCGGAACCGAATACAACCGCGCAGCACAGGGTGCCGTGGTGGCGGCACAGCGTTTCGCCCAAGGCGGCGCGACAGTCACCCTCCCCACCCAGAACGACCAAGGCACCGAAGACGGCGCCCGTGCCGCAGTCGGCGCGCTTGCCGAGCAAGGTGTGTCCGGCGTTCTCGTTGCCAGCACAGGTCCGCAAGCCCGTGCAGCAGCGAAGGCCGCTGAGGAGCGGGGCCTCCCGGTCATCTTGCCCTACAGCGAGGCGTCGGAACCGACCCAAACGACGTGGACCACTGGACCAACGTCAGCCTCTGTCCAAGCCGCTCTGGGGACCGCACTTGCCGGCAAGAGCCGGGTGCTGCTGGTCAGCGACGGCGGCCAGGTCCCGGCATCCGTCACTCCCGCTGACACACTGACGCTGGAGGGCTTCTCCGACGTGTCCGGCTTGGCCCAGGAAGCAGCCATCCGTACGGGCGACCAGCTTCGACCTCCGGCCAAGGACGCGCCGGCTGATGCTGAAGGCACACGGATTGCCAACCCCGCAGACGCTGTTGTGGTGTCGGCGGCAACCCCGCAGCGCCTGGCCCGGCTGGTCCAAGCCCTCCAGTCACGCGACGTGTCCGTTCCGCTGGTACTTCCCGACGGCGCCATCACCCCCGCGTTCGCGTCCTCGCTCGCGGAGCTTGACGGCACCGCTTCAGGACAACTTGTCAGCGTCGCCCCGGCGACCGGCGATGCAATCGCACTTCAGCAGGACGCCCAAGGGCGGGGCATGTCCGCGTTCCTCTCCGGCATTAGATTGGCTGGCGGGAACCCGGAGATCAAGAACCTGACAGACGATACCCCGTTCTCGGCGGATGCCTGGGCCGCGGACGCCCGAAGCCATGACGCCGTGGTGGCCCTGGTCCGCGCGGCTGCACTGGCCGGCAGCAAGGAACCGTCGAAGGTCGCAGCGTCGCTGCGCACCCTGTCCTTCGGCGCCGGGGAAGGCCTCGCCGGACCGCCGCTGGACTTCTCGCAATCCCAAGCACTGACTGCCGAAGCGATCCCCGTCTTCGCGTCACCTCAGGACCTCGGTCTTCGTCCGGCAGACGAGAACGCTCCACGGCTCGTCTGGGTACCGGCACCAGCCAGCCCTTAACAACCCTTTCTGTCCCCACGCCTGAGGGGAACAGTTCCACTACAGGAGGAGCGCCCGTTGCGTGTGCTGATCGACCTGGACGATCGTCGTTTCGAGTGCGAGGTTGCCCATGCTGCGCCCGCCACCACGCTGTCCGACTTAGTGGAAGCTGCCGGCGGACCCAGGGTTTCGCCTGATGAGCCGGTGTTTGTCAATGAGACAGAGGTCCGGGGTGCCACGCCGCTCTCCGAACTGATTCTGTTGGAGGGCAGCCGCATCTCACGCGCACCGTGGCCCGCGCCGCACCGTGTCCGTGGTTGGAGCCTGACGTTGGCCGGCGGGCAACGTACGGGTGGTGTGGTGGATGTTCCGCAGGGGCGTGACATGCTGGTCGGCAGGTCGCCCCATGCCGACCTCAGTCTCCCCACCGAAAGTGCCTCGTGGGATCACTTCCGTCTTCGCCGCGAAGAGGAGGGGCTCCGGGTGGTGGATGGCGGTTCCACCAACGGCACCTTGGTCAACGGGGAGCCTGTGGGCGAGGACGGGGTTTTGGTCACACAAACGGCCACCATCACGGCAGGTGGCACGGTCCTTCTCCTCCGCCCCACCTTGGATGAGACCCCCGCTCCCGCCCCCGGCAGCCTGCACAACCTGACCCCGGCAGCCACTGCTCCCTTTAACAGGCCACCGCGCCCCGGCCGCGCACCCGCCGGGGATCCGTTGGTCCCGCCGAGCCGCAAGGACGTTCCGCCAGCCAACAAGTTCAGTTACATCACAGTGCTGGCACCGCTGGTCATGGCCGTTGCGATGGTGATGATCCTGAGGGACATGCGCTTCGCGATGTTCGCCATGCTCAGTCCGGTGATGGCGGTGGGCATGTGGTTCGAGCAAAAGCGTCGCCATGCCCGGGGCCTCAAGGAAGAGGCAGAGCGCTTCGACGGAGCCCTCAAAGAGTTTGAGCAACAGATCCGCACAGCCGCAGAGGTGGAAACCGCCCGCCGGCACAAGATGGTCCCCGATCCCGCTACGGTGGTCCGCCGTCCGTCACTTCCGGCGACGTCACTGTGGCAGCGCCGTGCTGACTCCGACGACTTCCTGGTCCTGCACGCGGGCACAGGTGACGTGCCGTGGAAGCCCGAAGTTGACCGCGCTGCGGGCTCGCGCCCGGACGAAAAAGTCAAGGAAACCCTCACCGCAGCCCGTCTCCTGGCAGCCCCTGTTCTGGTGGACCTGACCGACGCCGGCGTCGTTGGCATTGTTGGCTCACGGGAAGGAGCCCTGGCGTTGGCCCGTTCACTGGTTGCCCAGGCCGCGGTGCACGTTGGTCCTGCCGATCTGACGATCGGCGTTTTCTGCGACGCCGGCCGGGCCGATGAATGGGAATGGGCGTCCTGGCTCCCCCACACACGCCAAACCGGCAGCAGCACGGGCGATCGCTGGATGTCCGCGCATCGTGAGACCAGCCTGGCCATGCTGCGCATGCTGAAGGATTCAGTGGAGGAATTGCCCACCCCAGCGCTCATGGTGGTCTTGGATTCCGACGTACTGACAGAGGGCAGGGACGCCCCTGCCCGCGCCTTGCTCGGCATGGGGCGTTCCGTTCCCGGTGGCCACGTCAACCCGCAGCAGCGGCCTCCCCGCGTGGCTGGCATCGTCATAGCGACGTCCGAGGAACAACTGCCGGCGTCCTGCACCACCATTATCAGGGTTGGGACGGATGCTGCAGCCACCGTGGACCAGCCGGAGGACCTGACCCGCGTGGAGGACGTCATCCTGGCAGGTCTCGACCAGGAAGAAGCCCTGCGCTGCGCCACACGCTTGGCACACTTCGATGATCCCGAACTCAGCGTTCCCGGGGCCTCCTTGCCCTCTTTGGTACGGATGCCCGGGCTTCTGGGCTACGAACGCCCCGACGCGGCCACGATCCGCCGGATGTGGCAGGCCCCCACCGGCGTTTCCACGCCAATAGGTACCGGCGAAAACGGACCCCTGACCCTGGACCTCGTCAAGGACGGACCGCACGGGCTGGTGGGCGGCACCACCGGCTCCGGAAAGTCCGAATTCCTGCGCTCCCTGGTAGCTGGCCTCGCCGCCCGCAACGATCCCACCCGATTGAACTTCATTCTGGTGGACTTCAAGGGAGGGGCAGCCTTCAAGGCCTGTGAGCGCCTCCCGCACACCATCGGAACCATCTCCAACCTGGACGAACAACTGGCTGACAGGGCCCTGATCGCCCTGGAAGCAGAGATGGAGCGCCGCCAGCGGGTTTTCGCAGAGGCAGGCGAGGGAATCGACAACCTCAATGCCTACTTGGCCACGAACCCCGCCGAGCCGATGCCGCGCCTCCTGCTGGTGGTCGATGAGTTCGCCATGCTGGCCAAGGATTTCCCGGATGTCCTGACAGCCCTCGTCAGCATTGGCGCCGTGGGCCGCACCTTGGGAGTGCACATGATCCTGGCTACGCAGCGTCCGGCTGGGGTGGTGAGCGACGACATCCTCGCGAACACCAACCTTCGGGTGGCGCTGCGCGTCCAGAGCCGCGACGACTCCAACAACGTTATTGGCGTCCCAGCCGCCTCAGCGATCGGCAGGGCCCAGATGGGCCGCGCCTTCGTGAAACTCGGCCAAGACGACATCACGCCCGTCCAGACCGCGCTGGTCACCGGACAGGCACAGCTCGACGGCGGCCCCGCCGTCGATGTTCGCGACATCCGGCAGTTCGGTGTCCCCGCCCCCGCGCCCGTACTTCCACGGTCCGCTGCGATGGACGAAAACGATCTGGATCTCCTTATCGACGCCGTGGTGGAAGCCAATGCCGAAGCCGGATACGCCCCTCCGCGGCAGGTCTGGCCGGAGGCGCTGGGCGAGCGGGTGGAGCTGGAAGGATTCCTGGCGGAGGGATCTCCCGAGGAGACCTCTACAGCCGACCGTCCATCGGTCGGAAGCGTAAAGGGGTCCACCGTCCTCGTGACCCTGTTGGACGAGCCTGACTTGCAGCGCCAGTCTGCCGCCGGATGGGACATGTCCATGGGCAACCTGATGCTGATGGGTGTAGCGGGCTCCGGTACAAGCACCACCCTGGCGACCATCGCGCTGACCCTTGCGAAGAATACAGATCCCGCCGACTTGGACCTGATGATTCTGGACATGGGTTCCGGCGACCTGGAGATGCTCAAACGCCTGCCCCACACGGTGGCCTATGTGGGAACCGGTGCCGGCGCCAAGGAGCAGCAAGCGCGTTTCCTGCGGCACCTGAACACCGAATTGGAAAGTCGCAGGGCAGCACCAGGTACGCATCGCCGCACGGTGGTCCTTCTCGACGGCCTGGCGTCGCTGCGCGATGAATTCCAGGACTTTGAGGGGCAGCAACTCCTGGGCCTGCTGTACCGGGCCTATGCCGACGGGCCGGCCCTGGGGCTCTCCTTCGCCGTGACCACGACCCGTGCCAAAGCAGTTCCTTCCGTGATGAATGAAGTAACGCTGCAGAAGTGGCTCTTCCGGCTTGCCGACACCTACGACTACTCGTCGCTCGGGGTGCGGGCAAAACATGTCCCGGCCGCCCTCCCCGGACGTTGCGTGGATCCGCGGACCTCCCTGCAGATGCACGTTGCTACTCCCGGCATCGGCTTGGAAGCCGCTGTGGACCGTGTCCGCCAAGGCTGGGGAGATGCGCCTGCCAAGACCACAGCGATCAGGAGCTTGCCCACCAACGTCACTATGGCGGATCTCGGCGTGAAGCCACAACTCGAGACCGAGCCGTGGCACATCCCCGTGGGAATCCGCGAAACAGACCTCTCACCGGCTTTCCTGGAAATTTATGAGGGCGAGCACGCCCTGATTGCCGGGCCGGCCCGTTCTGGTAAATCCACCGTGCTGCTGGCTCTGGCCGAGGCTGTCCGTGGCGTATCCACCTCCCGGGGCCCGGCCCAGGTCTGGGGCATCTGCGACCGCCGCTCCCCTTTGGCCACCGCCGATCTGGACCGGATAGCCGTAGGCACCGACGAAGTACCTGCGTTGTTGGCTTCGCTGCGGATCGAGCGCGGCCCGGTGTTCCTCTTGATCGATGACGCCGAACGCTTTGAGGACACCGATCAGTCCATTGCGGGGATCGTAGCCTCCGGGCTGCCTGGGCTCTGCATTATTGCCTCAGGGCGGGCCGCTGACCTCCGTGGGCTGTACAGTCACTGGACCAAGGCCATCCGAAAATCCCGTCTGGGCGTGGTGCTCCAGCCCGACGTCAATTACGACGGCGAGCTGCTGGGTGCCACGCTTCCGCGGAAGGCACCCGTGGCGCTCACTGCCGGACGCGGATACCTCGGTGTGGGCGGGCAAATGTCGCTGATCCAGTCCCTGAGTCCCGGGAGCTAAACCAACAGCAGATACTTTGCAGGGGTCCGCGGAACGGCCCGGATATCAGATCGACAGCTTTGGAGAGTACGGACATGCAATTGGCACAAACGGGTCAGGCGTTGGGCGCGTCCTACCGCTTTGGGGAGCGCGTGGGCTCAGGGGCAGTGGGCGAAGTCTGGACGGTCACGTCCCCCGACGGCCGCACCCTGGCGGCCAAAGTCCTGCGACCGGAGCATGCCGATGACCCTTCCTTGGTAGAGCGGTTCGTCCGCGAGCGCTCCGTGCTGCTCGGTCTGCAGGATTCCGGCATCGTCACAGTACGGGACATGGTGGTTGAGGGTGAACGGTTGGCCATCGTCATGGACTACATCGCGGGCGGCTCGCTGCGCGACGTCGTCAAGGACGCTGGCCCGATGCCCTCCGAAGAAGCAGTGAAAGTTGCCGCCGAAATCTTCGATGCCCTCGCGTTCGCCCACTCGCGGGGCGTGACGCACCGCGACATCAAGCCGGACAATGTGCTCCTGGCCCGCCCGTGGTCCGAGTGTGAAAGCGGCGACGTGCGTGTGTCCGACTTTGGCATTTCCGACGTCGTGGGCGAGAAAATCCGCCAGACGACAGGCCTGATCGGCACTCCGCAGTACATGCCTCCCGAACTCATCAGCCAAGGGCGGTCCGGGCCCGCCGGAGATGTCTATTCCACGGGAGTCCTGCTCTACGAACTCCTTGCCGGCCGCACGCCGTTCGCGGGTCCGGGGACGGACTTCAGCGTTGCGTACCGCCATGTCTCTTCGCGACCGCCCCGTATTCCGGTGGATGATGCTTTGTGGAGCGTCCTGGATCGGCTGTTGTCCAAGGATCCCAACCAACGCCCAACAGCCGGTGAAGCTGCGTCGTCGCTCCGACGCCTGGCGCCCGGTCTTGCGGGCAAGCCCGCTCTCCTCCGGGGGACAGCGCCCGAAGAGTTCGACGACGTCGAACGTCCCGCTACCGTCGTCCGCGGCGCCTTTACCGATGACGAACTCGCAGCCTTTGCAGCGGCCCCACCCGCCGGCGTCGATGTTGAGGCTCCGGACCTTGGGCAGGCCGGCAGCGCTACCATTGCCCGCCCCATGCCGCGCCGCGAGGTCCTTCCCCAAGCGGAGGAAAAGGCAGAGGAAAAAGACTCGACCCCGTTTTGGCGGACACGCAAGGCGCTGCTTCTGGCCGCCAGCGCGGTCTTCCTGATCGTGGCCATGGTGGTGGGTTTTATTCTCCTGTCCCCCACCACCCAGCAGGCAGCACCCCCGCCTCCCGGACAGCAGCTGTCAGCGCAACTTCAGGACCCTGCCCTTCCGACAGGCCTCGCCATTTCGCGGAGCGCAGCGTACGAGCCTTCGTCCGGCCAGGTCCGTTTAACGGTGTCCTACTCGGCGCAGAAAGCGCCCTTGTCCGGTGAGTTCCTGGAGGTCATCCCCGGACTTGCCGACGGCGAAGCATGCCCGGCTGTGACGTGGGATGGTGGCACGGTGAGCCGTAACCAGGCTTCCATCACCGGCCTGGATGTTGAATGCGGCTGGAAGCTGTCCGGGGTGGAGATTCCCGCCGGAGGATCTGTACAACTGACCGCCAAGGTACCTGTGCAGCCCGCGGACCAGAAGGCAATGGATGCCTGGCTTCGCAGCTCATCGGCTGCAACCACGGCTGCCACGCAAAATCCTGCCGTCAAAGGCACCGCGTACCCGGTGCAACGCCTCAAGGGCGTAGAGGTCCGCACCCCTGCCCGCGTTGTCACGCCCAGTCCCCTGAAAATCACGCTGGTTCCGGTGTGGGCCGGCGGCGCCGATGAACTCAACCCCCTCTACGTCAGCCCGGCCGCGGGTAAGCCATCGCAGATGCTCGACGCAGTCACCGGCGGTGAAAAGGGAGTTCGGTTCGCCGACGGTTGTGGCGGGGCGTTGGCAGTGGACAGCTCAGGACTCACCGTCACTGCCCTGCAAATCACGCCGCAATGCACGGTCCGGGCCAGCGTGGGAAACTTCACCGAACTCAAGTCTGCCCCCTTTGGCATCACATCCCGGGAGAACTCGGGCGAGTAGCTTTGTCTTCGCTTCCGCCGAGGGGCGGGATCTCACCCCTTTCGCGACCGGCGAGGGGCGGGATCTCAACCCTTTCACGCTGTCAAAGGGGCGAGAACTAACCCTTCGACGATGCCAAGAGTAGATTAATCACGGATGCCACCAGACACCCTCGGAACCAGCACGGACCTCGGAGGCAACAATGGCCGGGACCACCAAAAGAACCAGCAAAAGCAGTGACTACGAGTTCGTTACAGTGTGGCGTGTGGCGGGATCCCGCGAGGAAGTGGTGGACATCCTCGGTGATGCCGCGGCGCTCAAGCAATGGTGGCCGTCCGTCTATCTCACGGTCACTCCCGTCGCCGACGGCGGACCCGACGGTGTTGGCGCCAGCTTCGACCTCCACACCAAGGGCTGGCTCCCGTACACCCTGCGTTGGCGGCTGACCGTCACTGAACCGGTGACCCTCGACGGCTTCGCCCTCACAGCACAAGGCGACCTCAACGGAACAGGCCGCTGGACGTTCGAAACCGACGGCCCGGAAGTGGTCATCACCTACGACTGGCGGGTCAGCGCAGCCAAGCCACTGCTCCGTTGGCTGAGCTGGCTTCTCAAACCCGCATTCTCGGCCAACCATCACTGGGCCATGGCACGCGGCGAGGAAAGCCTCAAACTGGAGCTCCGCCGTCGTCGTTCCACGTCGATAGCGAAAGTGCCTCAGCCCCCACAAGCAACCTTCGTCCGGCGGGCGAGGGGTTAGCTCTCACCTCTTTCGTCGCTGCCAAAGTGCCGGGATCCCGCCCCTCGGCGCACCTATCCACATAGCCACCCATCCGAGGCCAGGCCGGCGCCGAACTCCCGATAGAATCAAGACGCCGACAATCAAGCAACAAATGAGATCAGGGAGGACCACGTGCGCACATCGCGGACCCGGGCTCCCTTCCATGCTCTGCGGTCCGGCGCCGTCTCCCTTGTGGTGGTTCTCCTCGCAGCAGGTGCCCACATTGTGGGCGGCGGGACGCTTCCCACGGCCCCGGTCCTGTTGGCGCTCGTGGTGCTGACGGCTCTGGTGGCAACACTGGCTACCCGTTTCAAGCTGAACCTCGTCTCCATGGCGGGCCTCTTAGGCGCGGGACAATTGGTGCTTCACGAGGCCTTCACGGCCCTGGGGCCCATCACAGCCACGGGTCCGGCGGCAAACCACCACCTGGGCGGTGAATCCCTGGACCCCGGGATGGATATCGCGGCGACCCACACCCACGAGCTCGGGACGGCTTTCGGCGCACTGATGCTGGTGGGTCACATCCTGGCGACCCTCGCTTCCGCCGTCGTCCTGGCCAAGGGCGAGGACGCGATGTGGAAGCTGGCTGCCTGGCTTCGTCCCCTGCTCAACCTTCCCACCTTGGTGTTCAGGCCCGACGCCGGCGCCTCCCCTGTCGCGGTTGGCGCACCCGACGTCTTCATCCCCCGCCCTTGGCGGAACCTCAGGCAAGACAGCCGACGCGGCCCGCCCGCCGTCGTCGTACTTCCCTAGTTCCGCCCGGCACCAACGCGACGCGACAATGCGCCGCACACGCAAAGCCTTTGCATGGTGACGGGCCCCAAACCCGTACCCCTGCGCCGGTTCAGCCAGCGCATCTGAAAGGCATTCCCATGAACAAGTCCGCCCTCCGTCGCACCCTTTCCGCTACCGCCGTCGCCGGTGGAACCGCCGCCCTGATGATGGCCGGCCTGGCCGGAGCGTCAGCCCACGTTTCCGCAGACCCGAACAAGACCGCTGCCAACTCATACGCCCTGGTTACCTTCGGCATCCCGCACGGTTGCGACACGTTCGGCACCACCAAGGTAGCCATTTCACTCCCCGAGGAGCTGAACGACGCCCAGCCCACGGTCAACCCGAACTGGACCGTGGAGAAGGTCACGGAGACCCTCGCAGAGCCCAAGAAGCTGGACGATGGCACCACCATCACCAAGCGCACCAGCCAGATCGTGTACACAGCCAAAGCTCCGCTGGACCCGCACCTCCGTGACGCTCTGGTCCTGTCGGTCAAACTGCCGGACGCGGCTGGCAAGACCATCTACTTCCCCACCTTGCAGACCTGCGAGCAGGGCCAGACTGACTGGTCGGAGATCGCCAAGGAGGGACAGGACGAGCACGAACTCAAAGCTCCTGCGCCGTCGGTGACCATCACCCCTGCTGCCGCGGAAGGTGACCACCACGCGGCAACCGCCGTCTCCACCGAGCAGGCCGCCGCGGTGACCTCCGATGACGGCTCGCAAGCACGCAGCTGGGCCGGCCTGATCGCCGGTATCGCGGGTTTGGGCCTGGGCGGTGCGGCGTTCTTCCGTAGCCGCGCTGCCAAGCCCGCAGCGGCCAAGGCTGACTCCGCCAAGTAGTCGTCGTGGATTGGCGCCCGGAAGATCACGATCCGGGCGCCAATCCGCACACTGTGCCGTGGCTCAATTGACTCGCGTCACGGCCGGGGCAAGGCTGGTGCCCATGTGGACTCAGCGCATCAAAACCGGACTTGTCACGACGACGGCAGCCGCTTCATTGCTGCTCCTGGCGGCTTGCGGGCCAAGCCCCAGCCCGGCGGGAACCAGCAGTGCCCCGCCCACTTCTTCAACTCCGTCGGCCTCGTCGACACCCAGCTCATCATCGGCGACGGCCACGACGACGCCCTCCCCATCGCCGACCGCCACGTCCGCCGCGCCAGCAGACGCCACCCTGTGCAAAGCGGCGTCGCTGACGGCGGCTACCGATTCAACCGGCGGCGGAGCAGCAGGCAGCATCTACGAAAAGCTGATCCTGACGAACTCCGGCACAACCCCCTGTGTCCTCGAAGGCTTCGCCGGCGTCTCACTGACAGCCGATGCCAGCGGCGAACCGATCGGCGAACCGGCAACCCGCGAGACCACCACTCCGGTCACCAAGATCGAACTGGCCCCGGGCAAGTCTGCGTGGGCTGAAATCCGTTACACGCAGGCCGGCAACTACGGCGACTGCACCAAGGTCCCTGCCGCCGGCTTCCGGATCTACCCGCCAAACGACACAGCATCGCTGTTCGTCGCAGAGCCCCACGACGCCTGCAGCAATGCCGGCATCAAGCTCCTGACCATCACCGCGTTCCAAGCAGTCTGACGTTGACTCCACGGCTCCCGGCTTATTCTGTCGGGGCCGTGGGGCATGATGGAGGGATGCAGGAGCCGCAGGCGTCGGATGGCGCCATCAGCCGTTTCACCCAGGCAACCAGGGAATGGTTCCTCGGCGCTTTTTCCGAGCCCACCCCCGCGCAGGACGGGGCGTGGAACGCGATCTCGTCAGGTTCGCATGCCCTGGTAGTTGCGCCCACTGGTTCCGGTAAAACCCTCGCAGCGTTCCTTTGGGCCTTGGATCGGTTGCATTCCACACCCTCGGACACCCTCCCAGGGCTGGAGACTGTCCCCGCCAACGGCAAGGGCCGCGCCAAACGTCCCAAGACCAAAACCCGCGTCCTGTATATCTCCCCGCTCAAGGCACTCGGGGTGGACGTAGAGCGGAACCTCCGTGCGCCACTGATAGGCATCACCCAGACGGCCAAGCGATTAGGGCTGCCTGCACCGCTTGTGACAGTCGGCGTCCGTTCAGGAGATACGACGGCGGCAGATCGCCGAACGCTGCTGACCAACCCGCCGGACATCCTGATCACCACGCCCGAATCCCTGTTCCTCATGCTGACCTCCCGTGCCCGGGAGACTCTCAGTGAAGTGGACACCATCATCATCGACGAAGTGCACGCCGTTGCGGGTACCAAACGCGGGGCCCACCTGGCCGTTTCCTTGGAGCGCCTGGATGCCTTGCTTCCCAAGCCGGCGCAGAGGATCGGGCTCTCGGCCACCGTGCAGCCGCGTGAATTGGTGGCGCAGTTCCTGGCGGGCCAGGCTCCAGTGGAAATCGTAGCTCCACCATCCAAGAAAAACTGGAACCTCACAGTCACCGTGCCTGTGGAGGACATGTCGGACCTCCAAGGTGCCGCGGGAGCATTCGATTCCGGGCCGGCCTCCGGGTTGCAGCCCCAGGCGTCCATCTGGCCCCATGTGGAGGAACAGATTGTTGATCTTGTCCTGTCCAAGCAATCCACTATTGTCTTCGCAAATTCGCGGCGCCTTTCCGAGCGTCTGACGGCCCGGCTCAACGAAATCTACGCTGAACGGCAATTGATGGCTGTAGGCGGCAGCGAGTGGGCCGCCCCGGCATCGGACGCCGGAGTACCGGCATCCACAGCCACCCCGGCCCACATGATGGCGCAGGCCGGCAGCACCACCGGCGCCGATCCTGTCCTGGCCCGGGCCCACCACGGCTCGGTCTCCAAGGACCAGCGGGCCATGATCGAGGACGACCTCAAATCCGGCAGGCTCCGCTGCGTGGTGGCAACCTCGTCACTGGAACTGGGCATCGATATGGGTGCGGTGGACTTGGTCATCCAGGTGGAGTCTCCTCCGTCAGTGGCCAGTGGCCTCCAGCGTGTGGGGCGTGCCGGCCACCAGGTGGGCGAGATTTCCGAGGGCGTGCTGTTCCCGAAGCACCGGGCGGATCTCCTGCACACGAGTGTCACCGTGGAACGCATGCTGAGCGGGCAAATTGAACGGTTGAGCATCCCCACGAATCCCTTGGACATCCTGGCCCAGCAGACGGTGGCGGCGACTGCCTTGGGGAGCATCGACGTCGAAGACTGGTTCAGCACTGTGCGCCGGTCAGCACCGTTCGCCAGCCTCCCGCGGTCCGCGTTCGAGGCCACACTGGACCTGTTGGCGGGACGCTATCCATCGGACGAATTCGCCGAGCTCCGGCCGCGCATCATCTGGGACCGGCATGCGGGAACCATCGAGGGCAGGCCGGGGGCCCAGCGTCTTGCAGTGACCTCCGGTGGCACCATCCCGGACCGTGGACTGTTCGGCGTGTACATCATCGGCACAGAAGTTGAGGGCTCAGCCTCGCCGGGCAGCGCGGACGGGAGCGAACCAACTGCCTCGGCCCGCGCGGCCAAGGGCGGCCGCCGCGTTGGTGAACTCGATGAAGAAATGGTGTACGAGTCACGGGTGGGCGACGTCTTTGCACTGGGCGCTACCAGTTGGAAAATCGAGGACATCACCCACGACCGCGTCCTGGTCTCCCCGGCCTTCGGCCAACCCGGCAAGCTCCCCTTCTGGAAGGGCGATTCCCTCGGCCGCCCCGTTGACCTCGGCCGGGCGCTCGGCGCCTTCATCCGCGAACTCTCCGCCGCTGACGAGGCTCCCGCCATGGAACGCTGCCAAGCCAGCGGCCTGGACGCCTTCGCGGCAAGCAACCTGCTTCAGTACCTCAGGGAACAGAAGGAAGCCACGGAGATCGTCCCCAGTGACCGAACCTTGGTGGTCGAACGCTTCCATGACGAGCTGGGCGACTGGCGGGTAGTCCTCCACAGCCCCTTTGGCATGCCCGTCCACGCCCCCTGGGCACTCGCCGTGGGGCAACGTCTGCAGCAGCGTTACGGACTGGACGGTTCCGCGATGGCGGCCGACGACGGCATCGTCCTGCGCGTGCCCATGATGGAAGATGAGCCGCCCGGCGCTGAGCTGTTCCTGTTTGACCCGGAGGAACTGGAACAAATCGTCACCGCCGAAGTAGGGGGAAGCGCGCTGTTCGCCTCCCGGTTCCGCGAGTGCGCGGCCCGGGCGCTGCTGCTGCCGCGCCAAAACCCCGCCAAGCGCCAGCCGCTGTGGCAGCAACGGCAACGCTCGGCCCAGTTGCTGGACGTCGCCCGGAAGTATCCTTCGTTCCCTATCGTGCTCGAAACGGTGCGCGAATGCTTGCAGGATGTTTACGATCTGCCCGCTCTCAAAGACATTGCGGCCTCTGTGGAGCGTCGTGAACTCAGGATCGTGGAGACCACCACGCAGCAGCCGTCCCCCTTCGCCAAGTCGCTGCTCTTCGGCTATGTGGCCCAGTTCCTGTACGAGGGCGACTCCCCCTTGGCGGAACGCCGGGCCGCTGCCCTGGCGTTGGACTCCACTCTCCTCAACGAACTCCTGGGGCGTGTGGAACTGCGCGAGCTCCTGGATGCGGCAGTTATCGACTCCACGGAAAGGGAACTGCAGCGGCTGGCCCCTGACAGGCGCGTGCGTGGGATGGAGGGCGTGGCTGACCTGCTGCGGTTGTTGGGTCCGCTCAGCGTTGAAGAAGTGGCGGAACGGCTTCAAGGCGTGGAGCCAGCTGGAACAGTGCAGCAGGATGGAACGCTGGAGCAGCTTATCAGCGCAGATCATCCGGACGGCACAGATCATCCGGACGGCGCCGAACACCTGGAGGAAGCTCCGCCGGCCGCGCCACCGGGCACCGTCACCGACGCCGGATCCCACCTCGCTGCCCTGCAGAAAGCCAACCGTGCGCTTAAGGTGACCATCGGCGGCGTCGAACGCTTCGCTGCGGTGGAGGATTCCGCAAGACTCCGCGACGCAATCGGCGTTCCCTTGCCGATGGGTGTTCCTTTGGCGTTCATTGAGCCGGTCAATGATCCTTTGGGTGACCTCGTCTCCCGGTATGCACGCACACACGGACCGTTCACGGCGTCGGAAGCAGCCACAAGGTTGGGACTCGGTGTAGCGGTGGTCAACACGGCCCTGAAACGCTTGGCCGGGGACGGCCGGGTGGTGGAGGGAGAGTTCCGTCCGCATGCTGTGGCCGAACCCCAGCCCACGGCGGAAGCTGTGGATCGCGAGCTCATGACCCTGGACGCCCCGCCGTCCAGCGAGTGGTGCGATGCCGAAGTCCTGCGCAAGCTGCGTCGCCGTTCCCTTGCTGCCCTCCGCGCCGAAGTGGAGCCCGTGGACACCGCCGCTTACGGGCGGTTCCTGCCGGCTTGGCAAAACGTCACCCCACCGGGCAAGTCGCGGAGCCAGGCGTTGCGCGGACTGGACGGCATCATCACGGCCGTGGACCAGCTGTCCGGCGTACCAATCCCCGCCTCAGCCTGGGAGCCTTTGGTGCTGGCGAGCCGGGTGGCAGACTACAAACCCGCCATGCTGGACGAACTGATGGCCGCGGGCGAACTCCTCTGGTCCGGGGCGGGCTCGCTGCCCGGAAATGACGGCTGGATCAGCCTCCACGTGGCTGATTCCGCTGAGCTGACCCTCAGCCCGTCCCCCGAGTTCGAACCTGGCGACGCACAGCAGCGGCTTTTGGAGCACTTCAGTGCGGGCGGCGGCTACTTCTTCCGGCAACTCACGGACGTGGCCTGCGGCATGGACGCAGTGTTGAGTGACGACGCCGTGGTCTCCGCGCTGTGGGACCTGGTCTGGGCCGGCAGGGTGACAGGAGATACTTTTGCCCCGGTGCGCGCCATGATCGCCGGCGGCAAAACCGCACACCGGCAGGTGGCCAAGGCGCCAAGGGCGCGGGCTCCCCGCCTCAGCAGGCTGGGCCGCTCCCATGGGTCAGGTCTGCTGGGCTCGCCCGGGCTTACTGGTGGCCGCTACGGATCGGTTTCAGGCGGAATTGCTGCTGCACCGCCGTCTGCTGTGGGCCGCTGGTCGGCCCTGCCTGCCCCGGAATTGGATCCCACCATCCATGCCCGCGGCACGGCCGAACTGCTGTTGGACAGGTACGGCGTGGTCACCAGAGGTTCGGTCATGGCGGAGAACATCATTGGCGGCTTCGGGCTCATGTACAAAGTGCTTGCCCGGTTGGAGGAGGCAGGCCGGTGCCGCCGCGGGTACTTTATCGAGCATTTGGGTGCTGCCCAGTTCGCAGTCCCGGCAACGGTGGACCGGCTGAGGTCCTTCACAGAGGATGCCCGCATTTCCAAGGCAGAACCGTCGGCTTTGGCCTTGGCCGCAACGGATCCGGCCAATCCGTACGGCGCGGCCCTTCCGTGGCCTGCTTTGTCAGTCGACGCCGGGTCCGGGCACCGTCCCGGTCGGAAGGCCGGAGCGCTGGTGGTGATGGTCGACGGCGAGTTGGTCCTTTACGTGGAACGCGGCGGCAAAACGCTGCTCACGTTCAACCAAGACGAGGCCGTGCTGACACTTGCGGCCCAGGCTTTGGTGGATGTGGTGCGCCGCGGCGCCGTGGACAAGCTCTTCATGGAGAAGGTCAACGGCCACGACCTCCTCGAAACCCCCATTGCCGTTGCCCTGGCAGCAGCCGGCGCCTACTCCACTCCGAAGGGACTCCGGATCCGTGCCTGAGGGTGATTCCATTTGGCGCGCTGCGTCGCGGCTGAACGAGGCCTTGGCCGGACAAACCATCACGGCCTCCGACTTCCGTGTGCCACGCTTCGCCACCCTGAACCTCGCAGGCTGGACCATGACCGAGGTGGTCCCCCGGGGCAAACACCTCTTGATGCGCCTCACCGGCCCCGTGGACGAGGCACCCGGCGCCAGCAAAAGGCCGCGTGCCCTGACCATCCACTCCCACCTGAAAATGGAGGGGAACTGGATGATCTATCCGCCGGGTGGTCGATGGACCAAGCCCGGCCATACGGCACGGTGTGTGCTCCGCACAGCCACGGCTGACGCAGTGGGGTTCTCGCTGGGCATCCTGGAAGTGGTGCCCACCGCCGAGGAAGACAAGATAGTTGGACATCTGGGACCGGACCTGCTCGGCCCTGATTGGAACGAGGACGAGGCTCTGCGGAGGCTGCGGGCCGAGCCGGACGTCACCGTGGGTTTCGCGCTGTTGGACCAGCGGAAACTGGCAGGCATCGGCAACATCTACCGCTGCGAAGCCTGCTACCTCTCCGGCATCCACCCCGCCCTCCCTGTGGGAGAGGTCCCGGACCTCGCCAAGACGGTGAACGACGCCAAGCGTCTCCTCGGCGAAAACCTTGGTCCAGGCCGCCGGACCACTCTGGGCCCACGCGCCTTGAGGCCCGGGTATTGGGTCTACGGCAGGGAACGCCAACCGTGCAGGCGCTGTGGCGCCACGGTTCGGCGTGGCCTGTTGGCCGGCCCGGATGGAACCGAGGAACGGGACATCTACTTCTGCCCGAGGTGCCAGCCGGCTCCGTAACGCGGAAACGGCAATCACTCCACCGAAGAACCAACCCAGCCGTAGCCCGCCCAGCCGGGCCCGGAACAACCTGCCCGGCCGGGCGACCCACCATCCGCCGCGACAACGACGCACACCCACGGCTCCGGCCGACTACTCCAGGAAGCTCCCCAGCCGCCCCAGCAATAGTCGAACGGACCCCGTAAAGCCGCGCGCCGCCGTCGGACGCTTTCCTACGCCATCCGCCACCACTTCTGGTTGGCGGACCCGGCGCAATCCCATAATTGCAGCCGTGCACCGTTGGATGGACTCCAATCGGCGACGTCAACACACTTATTGGCCTGTGGATTAACCAGGTCCCCGGCGTTGTTCAGGACGAACTTCTGCGCCGCGTTGCCGTTGCACCCGGTGAGTTGAATGCGTGCGCCGTTGGATGTGGATCCCCAGGCGACGTCCATGCATTTGCCCAGTGAGCGGATGGTGCCGTCGGCGGCGAAAGTCCACTGCTCCGAGGCTGCTGTGTCGCAGTCCCATAGCTGGAGTTGAGCACCGTCCACGGCTTGCCTCCCGGCGACGTCGATGCACTTGCCCGCGTAGCCCTGGATCCGGGTTCCGGCCGCGCTTGCAGGTGGTGACGGAGGGGCAGCGAGTTCATAGACCCGGACGTAATCGACCAGGAGGGACTGCGGAAACGCTGTGCCTGCGTCCGGAGCTCCCGGCCAGTAGCCGCCGACGGCCAGGTTCAGCAGGAGGAAGAAGTTGTGATCGAAGACCCAAGGGCCCGGAGTTGTGGCTTTGGTTTTCCGTGAGTAGGGAGTGCCGTCGATGTACCACGTGATGGATTCGGGCCCCCAGTCCACAGTGAATGTATGGAACGCGTCGCCCAGTGCTTTGCCGTTGGTTACGGTGTAGCTGGCGTTGGACGAGTTCGCGCCCGAGTAGCCAGGGCCGTGGATGCTTCCCCACACGGTTCCAGGTTCCTTGCCGACATTTTCCATGACGTCCAGTTCCCCGCTGGCTGGCCAACCGTCGGTGAAGACGTTGTTGCCCAGCATCCAGAATGCGGGCCACATACCTTGCCCTTGAGGTAATTTGAGCCTGGCTTCGAACCGACCTTGCGTCCGGCTGAATTTTCCGGCGGTGAGGAGGCGTGCGGACGTGTATTGGCATGAGCCGTAGTGGCACTGGTAGCCGGCAGGATTCTCCTTGCGTGCCGTGATGGCCATGTTTCCCCTGCCGTCTGCTGCGGCATTCCTGGGGCTGGATGTGTAGTACTGAAGTTCGCCGTTGCCCCAGCCGGATCCTCCAGTGTCGTAGGACCATTTTCCGGGGTCCGGCGCGGTTCCGGCAGGGCCGTTGAACTCGTCACTCCACACCAGCGCACCCGGGGCCGGCATGCCCGCGGCGGCCATTGCGGACGGCTCCGGAGCTATGACAGCAGCTGCGAGGGTCAGGCCGGCGACGAGCATCGTCAGGGGCATGAGTCTTCGCTTCATGGTTGCCACTCTGACGGTGCGGCAACCCGCGCGCAAGCCTTTTCAGGACGACACACAAAACGTCACGGCCTGGAAATAATCACCGCGACTTTACTTTTCTTTTTCGTAACAGCGATGAAATAGAAGCGGGGGAAAGTGGAATGAGGAACCATTTGGGTGACGAAAATGATGTCACTCCAGATGGCATAGGGAAATTCCGTTCGCAGCCGAATTCCTTCCTCTGAGCATCGACGATGCATGCTCCAGGCGCGTCAGCCGTGTCCTCCCAACCTTCACTTCGAGGGTGTTCGGGCATGCTGCGCGCCTTGGCCTTTTCCCCAGCAGTTACCGGAGGCTAAAAATGGGCATTTACAGACAAATACTTGTAAGGATTCTTGCAGTTCTGGTGGTTTCCTTTGGATTGATCTACATCAGTTGGCGATGGTCCGGCACGGTCGCGTGGGACGCATGGTGGATTTCGCTGCCACTCGTGGTGGCCGAGACTTACAGTCTGGGCGAATCCGCTCTGTACGCGGTCACCATGTGGAACGCCCGACGACGGCCGCCTCCCCCGCCGGCCCTTCCGGGCAGGACGGTAGACGTGTTCATCGCCACCTACAACGAACCACTCGACCTGGTCCTCAAAACGGCCATCGCCGCCAGGGACATGGAGTACCCGCACCAAACATGGATCCTGGACGATGGCAACCGCACCGAATTCGCGAAGGCAGCCGGGCAGATAGGCGTCGGGTACATCACCCGCGGACCCGAATGGGATGGCAGGCAGCGCTTCGCAAAAGCGGGCAACGTCAACAACGCCCTGTCCTTGACCACGGGCGAGTTCGTGGCCATCCTGGACGCCGATCAGGTCCCGGAACCCCGTTTCCTGGACCGCGTCCTGGGCTATTTCGATGCTGAAGAGGTGGCCTTCGTCCAGACCCCGCAGCACTTTTGGAACGTCACAGACCGGGATCCCCTGGGCAGCCAGGCGGAACTGTTCTACGGACCCATCCAGCAAGGCAAGGATGGCTGGGACGCGGCGTTCTTCTGCGGCTCGAATGCTGTCCTGCGCCGGGAAGCCCTCATGGCCCTGGGCCTGACCCGATACACACGCACAGCAACGGAACAGACGTGGAGTTCCCTGCGTAAGGGACGCTCAAGGCTGCAGGATCTCCTGGGTGAACTCGGCAGGCGCCATCCCGCGGCAATGCCGGTGGTCGAACAGGCCCTGGAAGCGATGGCGCGTGCGGAGCGCCAGCTCCGCAGGGGCGATGTCTTGGCGGAGATCACCTTCGAGCTTCGCGTAGCTTTCCATACGGCCGCATTGTCAGTACCTGATGCCATGGATGATGTGGTTCCCGAACTCGACGCCATCCTGGAGTCGGTGGATGTGGCACACACAGACCAAGCACTGGCCATCCACCCCATGGACACCACCACCATTACCGAGGATATGGCCACCGCCATGCACCTTCACGCGATGGGGTGGGGCAGCGTTTACCACCACGAGGTCCTGGTCCACGGCCTGGCGCCTGAGGATGTGTCCACCATGCTCTCCCAGCGTCATCGCTGGGCAGCCGGAACCATGCAGGTGTTCTTCAACGACAACCCGCTGTTGCTTCGTGGCCTCACGGTGGCCCAGCGCCTGATGTATCTGGGCACCATGACAAGCTACCTCAACGGGTTTGCCGCCCTGAGCTATATCGCAGCGCCGGTGGTTTTCCTGTGGGCCGGCACCTATCCGTTGACGGCCAGCCCTGTGGTGTTCTTCTGCCTGTTCCTTCCCTTCTTCATTTCGTGCCAGGTGCTGTTCCAGGTAGCGGGCAATGGCGCGAAGGGTCTGTGGCGTGGCCAGCAATGGTCTTTCGCGCTCTTTCCCACCTGGATCGCTGCCACTTGCTCAGGAGCAGCTGCCGTTTTTCTCGGCAGGCACCTCACCTTCTCCGTCACAGCCAAGAGCAAACAGGCCACGGGACGCGGTTTCCAGCACGTCAGGCTGCAGGTAGCGGCCATGGCGTTGCTGGCTATTTCCGCGGTAATTGGCCTCGCCCGCGTAACTACCGGGGAAGCGCCGCTGTATCCCACGCTCATCACGTTGGCCTGGGTTGCTTTGGACCTGGCACTTTTGAGCGTGGTGATCGGGGCCGCACGGTACCGCGGTCCCGGCGAGGATCTGGCGGGCCCGGTTCCCACCCCGCATGAGCTCAACCGCGTCCTCGAATCCACGCAAGGTTCACGCCCAACACATCCCTGACAACAAACCTGAATAAAGCCGTTCCAACCCCCAGCCAGGAGCGCCCCATGTCCGTTCTTTCCCATGCCCCGAATTCCATCCCCACCTTGTTGACATCAATCGATCTGACCATCGCGGGCCCTTTGGACGCTTTGAGCGTCCTGGATGTTCGCCACCTCTCCGCAGAAGCCGCGGCCGACGGCCCCATAGTGGTCCTGCTGAACGTTGCCGACGTGACAGCTGTCGGCGCGTCCGGCGTCGTTGGCCTGCTTGAAGTACTGCACGTGCTCCGCGCCCGCGGCGGCGATCTACGTCTTTTCGGCACATCCTCCGCCCTCGACCAAACACTGCTCCAAGCCCATCTGGGGCAGGTAGCCCGTATCTACGCCACCCGCCAGGAAGCGCTCGACGGCGGTACGAACCTGGTGGGGGCACGTCACCTCGCGCCGCAGTCACGCTGGCGTGGGCTCTTCGCGCGTCCGCGCCGCACCCTGGGATGGGGATGACGGTGGCCCCGGCACCTCCCACCTTTAGCGGCCACCCGAATCGCAAGCGCCGGCGGGCCAGCCTGCTCATCCCTTTGGTGGTGACGGCCCTCGCCGCCACTGGACTGGGTTTCGCGTCCAAGGAGGTGGTGCCTGTGGTGCAGGCGCTCTCCCTCTGCAGGGCTGTGGATGCTTCCACCATCGTGCCCAAGGACGGGGTGTTGCTGGGCGTCAACCTGGACTGGAACTCTGAAACCCTTGCAGAACACCAGGCCAATCTCGGGCATGATCCGGCGGTGGTGGTCCAGTTTTCGGACATCCCATACGACGACGAAACGTGGTCCCACACCACCAACGCCGTCACCCAGGTCCGTCCCACAGGCGGCGTCCTCCTCCTGACGCTGGAACCACACGGTGGCTTGGCGACCATGAGCGACGAAGTAATCGCCACGTTGGCCACCGACTTACGGGCCATCAACGATCAGGGAACGCCCGTCGTCGTGCGCTTTGCGCATGAGATGAACGGTTCCTGGTATTCCTGGGGCCAGCAGCCGCTGCGCTACGTGGAGGTTTTCCGAAAGGTGGCAGCAGCCGTGCATACCCAGGCGCCGGGTACGTCCATGATGTGGGCACCGAACTACGGCGGCGGCTACCCGTTTACGGGAGGCCAGTTCGCCGCCAGACCGGGCACCCCGGACTTCGCCACCCTGGACACTGACCACGACGGTACGCTCACCATGAACGATGACACGTACGCCCCCTATTACCCCGGGGACGACGCCGTGGATTGGGTGGGCGTGTCGCTGTATCACTGGGGCAACCAACGGCCCTGGGGCAACAACGACATCTCCGAACCGGGCAAATTCCTGGCCATGCTTACCGGCACCTACAACGGAACCGCAGGCGATGACAGTGCCGTCCCGGACTTCTACCAGGTCTACGGAGTGGACCATCAGAAGCCGGTAGGGATACCGGAGACGGCTGCGATCTTCACGCCGGCGCGCGGTGGAGCGTCAGAGCTGGACGTCAAACGGGCCTGGTGGCGCCAGGTCTTCTCCCCCGAAACCCACCAACAGTTTCCGCAATTGAAAATGATCAACTGGTTCGAGTGGAAGAAGTACGAAATCGAAATTAACGACGACGTCGATTGGCGGAGCGCTGGAACACCCGCCATCCGCGATGCCCTGACGCAGGACCTGCCGGACTGGTTGCGGTACGGCGAGGATCTGGGTGTGTGCCGCTAAGGTCCGCCGGTCAAGCGGCGGGGCTTAGGCGGCTGGCGCTGTCGGCACGGCTTCTGCGGGTTCCGTTGCCGGGCTGGAAGCCGTGCCGTCCGTTGCCTTGGCCCGTTCCGGAACCATAAATTTGGGCAGCAGCACTTGCACGATCGGGCCAATCGCCAAGGCATAGACCACGGTTCCCACTCCTACTGAGCCTCCCAGCAGGAAACCCACGGCAAGGACCACCACTTCGATGCCGGTGCGCACCAGCCTGACGGACCATCCGGTGCGGCGAACCAGGCCTGTCATGAGGCCATCGCGGGCACCGGGACCGAGCCGGGCACCGATGTAGCAGGCGGAAGCAATACCGTTGAGGATCACGGCTCCGGCAAGCATGGCGATCTGGCCTCCAAGGTGGGATAACCCGGGGATCAGCCACAGTCCAAGGTCGGCAAAAAGTCCCACGAGCACCGCGTTGGCGATGGTTCCGATCCCCGGCATTTGCCGCAGCGGAATCCAGAGGAGCAGGACAAGGAAGCTGACCGCGATGACCACAACGCCAATGCTGAAACCGGTCTTCTGGGACACGCCTTGGTGGAACACGTCCCAGGGGTCCAAGCCAAGGCCGGCCCGGATGAACATGGCCAAGGAGATGCCATACATCGCGAGGCCGATCAGGAGTTGTGTGATTCTTCGGGTCATCATGATGTCAATCATCCAAGAGAACTGGCCTTGTATTCCATAGCCAGTTTGGAATACTGGTCTTATGTCCGGCTCACTGAATCCCATTGCACTCGTCCGCCTGCTGGGCTCTTGGAACTCCGGCGCCCTGCCTGCCTACCGCGAGTTGGCCGACGTCGTGCGGTTGCTGGTGATGGACGGGCGCATCCCACTGGACGTCGCGCTGCCCAGCGAACGGGCACTCGCCCAGACGCTTGGCCTCAGTCGCACCACCGTCACCGCCGCCTATGCGAGCCTGCGCGAGCAGGGTTTCCTCACTGCCGGGCAGGGCAGCCGCGGCAGGACCTGCATCCCGCACCGCACGGTGCCCGTCAGCGCGCCCGGGCTTGCCGTTCCGGAGGGGCTGCTGGACCTCGCCTATGCATCGCTGCCCGCCGCCGGAGAAGTGGTGCATCGGGCATTCGCGGAGGCACTGACCGAGCTGCCGGCACTCTTGCCGGGCTTTGGGTACGACTCCGTCGGCGTACCCGCCCTGCGTGAAGCCATCGCGGAAAAATATACCGCCGAGGGCGTGCCCACCACAGCCGGCCAGATCCTGGTCACCTCCGGCGCCCAGCATGCCCTCAACATCGTGCTGCGGACGCTCGCCGGTAAACAGGACCGGGTCCTGGTGGAACACCCCACCTATCCCAACGCGCTGGACGCCATCCGCTCCGCCGGCTGCAAACCGCTGCCGGTGGCGTTACCCGTCATAGAGTCGAGTACATCTCCTGCCTGGGACATCGACGCGATGGTGTCCACGATGAACCAGCAGCGGCCCGCCATGGCCTACCTCGTGCCGGACTTCCACAATCCAACAGGACGCATCATGTCGGATCTGCAGCGGCGGCGGTTGGTGCGCGCTGCAACTGCGTCCGGGACGGTGCTGGTGGTGGATGAGACGTTGCGGGGTTTGAACCTCGACGGCGTCCGTACGGCTCCGATGTCGTCCTTCAGCCCCTCGGTGGTTTCCATTGGGTCGCTGAGCAAATCGCATTGGGCAGGCCTCAGGACCGGATGGATCCGGGCCGATGAAGCGCTGATCACCCGTTTTGTTGCGGCGAGGACCGTCATGGATTTGGGGGGTCCTGTGGTGGAACAGTTGGCGGCTGCGCGCCTGATCAGGTCCTTCTCGGAGCCATTGGACGCCCGGCTGGAGGAACTCCGGCGCAACCGGGAATCGCTGTTGGACCTACTGGCCGAGCACTTGCCATCGTGGGAGGTGGAGCGACCACAGGGCGGACTCACCGCCTGGTGCCGGCTTCCCTCGCCGTGCAGCACGGCGCTGACGGTGCTCGCACCTGACTTCGGGCTCCGCTTGGCCGCCGGTCCGCGCTTTGGAGTGGGCGGAGCGTTCGAGCACTACCTGCGTGTGCCCTACACCTTGCCGCCCGCGCAGTTGGAGTCTGCCGTCGGTGCGCTCCGCACCGCCCAGGACAAGCTCGACGCCGCCCCCCACCTGCGCCGTACCCTCAAGGCCGGGCGACCCGCCGTCGTCGCGGTTGCCTAAGCCGCAGTACTCCGGGTCCCGCCCATGCGCTGCTTCGCCGTGTTGCTGCCGGGTCCCACTGGGACATGCGAGGTTGCCTTGGCTAATCCGAACAGTGGCATCCCGTTGTAAACCACTTCAATGCCCGACGCCGGAACCTGGTACGTTTCGTGCCACACACCGACGTCGCCGCTGCCCGCAATCTCCTTCATGAATTTCCGCCACGGACCCAGATGCGGCGAATCCTTGTCGGCAGCAAATGCGCGAAGATGCCCGGGGCTTTCCCAGTAGCTGAGCAGCATGGTGGTCCGCCCGAACCACTGCTCACTGCCGAGCAGTCCAGCCTCGGGGTTTTCTGCGAGGTGCCGCATCATGGCGGGCATGGCCGAGGCAACCTTCGCCACACGGCCCATCTTCCACCACCGGTTGGCGCGCATCCCGATGAGGAAAAGGGTCACGGTGTCGCGCTCGATGTCCGCCGTGAAGCGGCCGGGGAAAATCTCCTGTGCCATGTGAAGCCTTCCTGGATGCGGTCCTGGTTGCCAGTTTCATAACGCTGTTATGAAACAATGTTATGAAAGACTTGAGGGCATGGCAAGACCCGTCGTTCATGATCAGCACGTCCAGCAGCGTCTCCTGGCGGTCACTGCAGACCTTGTGGACCGCGAAGGTCCTGCCCGCGTCACCCTTCGGGACGTCGCAGCGGCGGCAGAGACCTCCACCACGGCCATCTACTCGCTGTTCGGCGGAAAGGCGCAGCTGCTGACGGCCGCCGTCGACGACGGTTTTCGGTCCTTCGGCCAGTCCCAAAAGGAGGCCGCCAAGGGCGGACTGCTGGAGCTTGGGCGCGCCTACCGAGTGTGGGCCTTGGAACATCCGGCGTTGTACCGGCTCATGTTCGGTGGCGCGTTGGCCGGCTACGTTGACTGCAGCCCGACGCCGGACGTCGCCTCGGATTCCATGCTCCCCTTGGTGGAGGCGGTGGTGGCTGCCCAGTCAGCCGGCAGGCTCCGCGATGACGATCCCACCATGGTGGCAATGGCCATTTGGGGTCAGGTCCACGGGCTGGTCAGCCTCGAGCTGGCTCAAATGAATGACCCCGCAACGGACTGGGCTGGAATCTACGAGGCGGCCCTGGAATCCGTGGCACGGGCCTGGGCCGCCTAACCCGGTCCGCCTACGAGTAGACCTTCTGCAGGAATCCGCCCCAGGCCTTCGCCGTAAGCTCCGAGTCGCCCGAGCCGCTGAAGTCGTGCACGGTCATGCCAACGGGAGCGCCGAAAGCATTCCGGCCAAAAAAGCGGTAAAGGGTGTCGCCGGTCCGCAGACCCAGGAAGTTCTCATTGGAGAAATCCACTTCGCCGCTCAGCTGCCCCACGCCGTCCACGTTCAGGTCGAATCGCGAGCCGGCATCAACATCCTCCACACCCAAGGCCTTCTTCAGCTGCACAAACCCTTCGGGGGTCTGTGAAGAAGCGGGCGCCTGGATGTCGGTGAACACTACGGGCTTGCCGTCGAAGTACTGCAGGTACTGGCCCAACGTGTGGAGGTAGAACTCCGTATGCTTGCTGGCGCCGTCGTACTGCTCGTCCCAGTTATCGGCGAAGATGCCGCTGTGGACGTAATGCAGCTTGGCACGGCCACCGTCGAGCGGCTCCAGGACGTGCTCCAACTGGTTGAACCAGCCGTCCGGGCCATTCATCCGGGACACCAAGTGCGTGGGAAACTCCTCGGTGGTCTTCACGTCGGGCCACTGATCCGTGGGGAACATCCAAGCGGCCGTGTCCGCCGTGACAGCATTCCATACCCGCTCGGGGGTGCCGGGCAGTTCAGTATCCGCCACGATGTCGAATCTCCGGTTGTCAGTCATTGCCTTGGTCCTTTTCTGCTATTGGATCTGCTGGGGGCTCGTGTTGCGTCTTCAGTGCGGGGTGAAGCACGACGACGAGCCGGTGCTTGCGTGCCCCGCCCGCCTCCGCGGCAGCACCGCCGTCGTGGTACTTATCCACCAGTTGGGTCACCGCCACGCCGAGCTCTTCGGCGAACGCTGCGCGTTCCGCCGCAGAGCGGAAGGTGATCTCGCCGTCGATCGCGAAACTGGCCAGCTTCTTCTTCGCCACGGCGGCGCCGGAGATGAGCTTGCCCATTTCCTGCACGGTGCGCGAGGCAAGGGAGAGAAGCCAAAACGCGGAGAAGCGGTCCGCAAAACGTCGAGGGTCCGGCGCCACAGATGCCAAGGCGACGGGCGAGATCAGGTAGGAGGCCGCCGTCGCACGCACCACACGTTCGGTGACATTGCCCTTTCGACGCTCCTCCACCAGTTCCACCAATCCGTGCCGTTCGAGCGCTTTCAGGTGGTAGTTCACCTTCTGCCGCGGCAGCCCGACCTTGAGCGCCAGTTGCGTGGCGGACGCCGGCTCGGCGAGCTCGCGGAGGATGCGGGTGCGGATCGGGTCCAGCGACGCTTCCGCCGCGGCCGGGTCCTCGATCACTTCGATGTCCAACATGCTTCAAGTATGTTTACCGACAACTTTTATTGTCAAGAACTTTTTTATCGTCGGTTGCGGGCTGGTTGTGAGGCCCGCTCTGCACGCTTCAGCGCGGCCAAAGTACGCAGAGCGGGCCCCACAACGCAGCCGGTAGAATTGTCCGGTGATGCAATCCCCCCTCCCCGTGCGCGACGGCGTGAATGCGACCCGCCTCCGCCTCCCGGACGAGGGGCCGTGGACCACCGCCATGGACTACATGATGCATCGTTGGGGACATATCGACCCCCAAGGCATTGAGGACCGTTTCGATGCCGGCGAAATCGTAGGCGAGGGCGGCGTGCCGCTGGACCGGAACACCAAACTGGAGGACCACACCTTCATTTGGTACTACCGGACCTTGCCGCCGGAGACACGGCTGCCGGTGGATATCACCATCCTGCATCAGGACGAACACATCCTGGTGGTGGATAAGCCACACTTCCTCCCCACCACTCCCGGCGGGACCTACATCCAGGAATCCGCTCTGGTCCGGCTCCGGAACCTCCTGAACCTCCCGGACCTCATCCCCATGCACCGCCTGGACCGCATGACCGCCGGCCTCCTCCTGCTGTCCACCAACCCGGACACCCGGGGAAAGTACCAGGTGCTCTTCGAGAAGCGCCAGGTCCAGAAGGAATACGAGTGCGTCTCTGCCGCGACGCCCGCCGCAGGCTATCCCGCCGTCGAGTTCCCCACGGTGGTCCGCAACCGCATGACCAAGTCCCGCAGCTATCTGCTCGCCGAAGTCATCGACGGCGAACCAAACGCCGAAACGCGGATCGAACAAACAGCAACGTTCGACGCCGGCACTCACCAACGCGCGCTGTACCGCTTGGAACCCCACACCGGAAAAACGCACCAACTTCGCGTCCACATGGCGTCGTTGGGCCTGGGCATCATCAACGATGCCTTCTACCCGGACCTGCTGGACAAGGCCCCGGACGATTACAGCAAGCCGCTCCAGCTCCTGGCCCGCGGCATCCGGTTCGTTGACCCCATCACCAAACAACCCGTGGAATACCGGAGCCAGCTGGAGCTCAGCGAAGCCCACGCTTGAGCATCTGGCGCGGGTCTTTCCGGCACTTGTTCCGCGCGGCCCGGTGCGGACCCCGGCGGCTGCGTCAGTCCCCCGGCGTCAGGTGGTCGAAGACCAGGTTTGTTTGAGTGTTCGCGATAGCCGGATCCGAGGCCAGGTGAACCGCAATGAAGTCCCGGAGTTCCTTGGGCGTCCCGCAGGCCACATGCATGAGGAAGTCCTGGTCCCCGGCCAGCAGGAAGACGCTCTGGACGTTCGGCAGCGCCCTCAACCGTTGGACGATGGCCAGCATCTTGTTCCTTGCCTGCGGATTCACGCGCACTGAGATCAGCGCGTAGACCAGGAACCCCAGCGCTTCCAGGTCCACCGAAGCGTGGAAACCCCGGATGATCCCGGCGTCCCGCAGTGCCCGGACCCGTCCGAGGCACGTGGAGGGCGCGATGCCCGCCTTCGAGGCGAGCACGTTGTTGGGGATCCTGGCGTCGGCCATGAGTTCTTTGAGGATCAGCCGGTCGGTTTCGTCGAGTCGAACCCGGTTCGGAACCGCTCCCCATGTACGCGCCGTAGGTGAATCCGACACGAACACACCTCCAATATTCTCGTGATGCTTCGAAATCCGTTGTTCTGCCTTGAGCTGGATTCTATCTTGAAGCGATTTGCAGAATCGACGAGGAGGTCGCGATGGGCAGTTTCGACAAGATCCAGGCACGTGAAGGTGGGCTTAAACGGCAGCTCACCTCCCGCCAGATGACCATGATCGCGCTGGGCGGTGCTATCGGCACAGGACTGTTCCTGGGGAGCAAGTTTGCCATCGGCCTTGCCGGTCCCAGCGTGATCATCAGCTACGCCATTGGAGGGCTGATCGCACTGCTGCTCATGGGCAGTTTGTCCGAGATGACGGTGGCACACCCCACGTCAGGCTCGTTCGGTGCCTTTGCCGAGCACTACGTGAGCCCGCTGGCCGGGTTCCTGGTCAAGTACATGTATTGGTCCTGCATTGTGCTGGCTGTGGGAACTGAAGTAACGGCCGTTGGCGAATACATGAAGCTGTGGTTCCCGGACGTTCCATCAGTGCTATGGGTCATCTTCTTCTCCGCAGTGCTGATCGGCGTGAACACCATGAACGTGAAGGTATTCGGGACCCTGGAGTATTGGTTCTCCAGCATCAAGGTCTTCGCGATCATCGCCTTCATTGTGCTTGGCGCCTACATCGTGTTCGGCGCCCGTACGGAGGGCACGGGCTTCCACAACTACACCGCCGAAGGCGGCTTCTTCCCCAATGGCCTGTCCGGCACCTGGTTCGCCGTGATCGTGTCCATCTTCAGCTACCTCAGCATCGAAATGATCGCCATCGCGGCAGGTGAAGCAAAGGACCCCGCAACAGCAGTAAAGAAGGCTTTCCGCACCACCATCGCAAGGCTGCTCCTGTTCTACATCGTCACCCTGGCGCTCATCCTTGCGATCGCACCGGTCAGCCAGATCCTTGCCGGCGGCAGCCCCTTCGTCACTGTCATGCAAAACCTGGGCATCCCTTTCGCCGACAGCCTGCTGACTTTTGTGGTGATCATTGCCGCGCTCTCCGCCATGAACAGCCAGCTCTACATCTCCACCCGCATGATCTTCAGCCTCTCCCGCAGCGGGGACGCTCCGGCCATGTTCGGAAAGCTGCGCTCCAACGGCGCCCCCGTGAATGCACTGGTCCTGTCCACGGCCGGAATCGCCGTTGCCACGGTGGTCTACGCGATGTTCCCGGAGACAGCCTTCACCTTCATGATGGCCATTTCCATGTTCGGTGCCATGTTCACCTGGTTCATGATTTTCACCACCCACTGGTTCTTCCGCCGCAGTATGAAGCGCAGCGGAACGGAGCTCTCCTACAAGACCCGCTTCTACCCAGCGGGCACCATTCTTGGCGCAGTGCTCATGCTCTCCATCGGCATCAGTACGCTGGGCACCTCGGCCTTCAATATGACGTTGATCTTCGGCCTGCCGTCGTTGGCGCTCGTCGCGGCTCTCTATTTCGTGGTTCAGCGCCGCAAACGTCAGGAGTCCGGCCCCGGTGAGGAACCAAACACCGCCCGGAAGACCGCCGTCGTATCCTCTGAAAACAGCACGAACTCCACCACCTCAAGCAGGTTGTCCGCAGCCACGCCGCCGGAAGATGACGACGAAAACGACCTCACGGCGTCGAGCGCTACCCCGGCAACCTGACGGGCGTCCCATCCGTAAATTCCGGCGCTGATCGCGGGAAAGGCGACCGTCCTGGCGCCCAGACCGGCCGCGACTTTCAGGCTTTCGTGGAAACACGAGGCGAGCAGCGCCGGATCCGTCTGCCCCGCGTGCCGGTTGGGACCCACCGTATGCACCACCCACTGGGCGGGAAGCCGGAACCCGGGGGTCGCGACGGCACAGCCCACCGGCAGCCCGTCCGGCAACGACGTCCGCCTCACCTCGCGACACGCGGCGAGGAGTTCCGGGCCGGCGGCCCTGTGGATGGCCCCGTCCACTCCCCCTCCACCGAGCAGAGACGAGTTGGCGGCATTGACAATCGCGTCCACCGGGCGGCTGGTGATGTCCCCCTTCAAAATGTCGATTCGCATGGCGTCAGTCTCGCGCCGGAGCGGCGGATGCGGCAAGTGCGGTACCTTGTGCCCATGGACATCACCGCCCCTGAGACGTGGGGATCCGCGATTTACCTGTGGATCGTCCCCATTGTGCTGGGCGACGCCATCTTCCCGCCCATCCCCTCGGAAATGGTGGTGATCACCGGCGGTGCCCTCGCCGCCGACGGCCACGCCAACTTCTGGCTGATCTTGTTCCTCGCCGCCTTGGCATCCTGGCTCGGCGACATGGCGGTTTTTATCCTCTTCAAACGGCGCATCAGCCATGTCCTGGACCGGTGGTCGTGGGGCCGTCGGCTACACCGCGGAATCCACGAGGCCATCGCCAAAGCCGGACGCTCCTCCACTTACGGCGCCATCATCGGCGCACGCTTCATCCCCGGAGGCCGGCTTGCTACATCCTCGGCGGCGGGCATTGCCAACGTTTCCGTCCGCGGTTTCAGCCTCTGCGCCGGCCTGGGTGCGGTCCTCTGGGCGGTCTGGCAAGTGGGCCTCGGCTACTTCACCGGCTCAACCACCAAGCTGCCGTTTTGGGCCAGTTCACTCATCGGCGTGGCCGTAGGCCTGGTGATCGGCGTGATGGTGGGACTGATCGTCACGCGTCGCCGCGGCAGCAGCTCACCCGTTGACGAACCGTACAACGCCGATGAGCCCGGCGACGTACCCCAGCCCGAGTAACTTTCCCCGATTTAGACCGGTGACCAGCGTCGTTAGACCGGTGACCAGCGTCCGCGGCTGCGGCGCAATACGTAAAGGCTGCCCGTGATGGCCACGCGTTCGACGGCGTCACGCATCATGGCTGCCGACGTCCGGGCTTCGTCGTTCTCACCTGAATAATCGCGGTCGCCCACTGTGAAGCGCAGGCTGATCTGGGGTACGCCGCCCACGATATCCAGCTGGTTCGACTCCACGTGGTGGCGGGTTTCCAAGGCTTCCACGGCTGCGGCCATCACTGACTCAGGCGCATTCCCCGGTTTGAGGCCAGTGATCTTCAACTTGGTTTGGAACGACGGCATCCCACCACCCTAACGCTCTCTCACATCCCGCGCCCTTGGGCAGCTCCCTCTCTCACATCCCGCGCCCTTGGGCGGATCCCTCTCTCACCAGATGAGAGAGGGATCCTCGAAACACCGAGGGACGTGAGTGAGCGTTTGTTAGCCGGTGTTGCGCAGGCCCGCGGCTACACCGTTGACCGTGATGAGCATGGCACGCTGCAGGCGCTCGTCGATCTCGGTTCCGGACACGGACTCTTCGCGCACGCGGCGAAGCAGCTCCACCTGAAGGTAGCTGATCGGATCCAGGTACTGGTCGCGGATCTCCAGCGACCGCTTGAGCGTGGGCTGGGCATCGAGGAGCTCGATCTCGCCTGTAAGCCGCTCAATTTCGGCCACGGTGAGCTCGTATTCGTCACGAATCATGTGGAACAGGCGGTGAAGTTCCTCCGGTACCAGCGACGAAACGTAGTGACCGGCAATTTCCATGTCAGTCTTTGCCAGCGTCATCTCCACGTTGGAGATGACGGAGCGGAAGAAGTGCCAGCGGTCCATCATCTCCAGGAGCTGGTCGGTGTTGCCTGCCTCGCGGGCAGCCTTCAGGCCTGAACCCACACCAAACCACCCCGGAACGATCTGCCGGGACTGGGTCCAACCGAAGACCCAGGGGATAGCCCTGAGACCCCCGAGGCCTGCGCCGGAATCCGGACGCTTGGACGGGCGCGATCCGATGTTCAGCGAACCCAACTGCTCTACCGGGGTGGAGGCAAGGAAGTAGGCCGGCAACTCGGGATCGTCAATCAGTGCGCGGTAGCGGTCGAATGCTGCGTCGGAGATGGTTTCCATGACGTTCGCGTAGCGCTCGCGCTCGTCCTCCGAAGTACGCGGAGTCCGGTGCAGGGCCGAGCCCTGCATCACCGCTGCAAGAGACAACTCAAGATTTTCGCGTGCCAGTTCGGGCAGGGAGTACTTGTCCGAAATGACCTCACCTTGCTCGGTGAACTTGATCTCACCTTCCAGGACGCCGTTGGGCTGCGCCATGATGGCGTCGTATGTTGGTCCGCCGCCGCGGCCCACGGAACCACCGCGGCCATGGAACAAACGGACTCGCACACCATGTTTGGCCGCAACATCGCGCAGTTTGCGCTGGGTCTTGTGGATTTCCCATTGGCTGGTCATCACACCGGATTCCTTGTTGGAATCGGAGTAGCCCAGCATGACCTCCTGGACATCGCCGCGGAGACGGACAAGTTCCCGGTATGACGGATCGGACAGCAACTGGTCCACGATCTCAGCAGAAGCGCGCAGTTCTTCCACGGTTTCCAGCAGCGGGGCGAACCCGATCTTGGCGTGAGGCTTGGCCCCGAAAAGGTCAATCAATCCAGCTTCACGGGCCAGGACGGCTGCGGCAAGGACATCATCAGCGCCCCGGGTCATTGAGATGATGTACGTCTCCACGACGTCCGGCCCATAGGTGTGAAGCGCCTGCCGGATGCTCCGGAAGACGTCATACGTGCCGTCGGCAGTACCCTCCAGCTTGATGGGGTGCCCGGAGAGCGGGCGGTGGGAGGCCAGTTCTGCGCCCAGGAACGTAAAGCGCTCCTCACGGCTGAGGTCGCCGTACGGCTTCTCCGTGCCGAGTCGGTCCACAAGCTGGCCAACAGCGTCGTGGTGGTAATCGGCGTGCTCGCGGATATCCAGCGTTGCCAAATGCAGGCCGAAGGCTGCGATTGCCCGGCGAACACGGGCCAGAGCACCATCTGCCACCAGCGCGGCTGAGTGGTTCCGCAGTGAGTCCTCCAACAGCCCGAACTCTGCCAGCAGCTCGGAGGTGGTGGCGTAGTCCCGGCCAGGCTCGTGATACGTCGACGCCGAAACGCGGCGTCCAGTGTTGATGAGCTTGGCCTTGATGCATGTCAGCTTGAGCCTGTAGGGCTCTTGAGCGTTCAGTTCAAGGATGCGCTTGTCCAGCCCCGGGAGGTTCTTGAGGTCTTCGGCGATCGAATCCAGCAGTACCTGGTCGGCCCCAAAAAGTGCCGTGGAGTTGGACAAAACCGAAATGAGTTCGTCGATCAAGGCAATGCTGATGCGCACGGCGTTCTGATTCTGCAGCTGCAGGATCTCCCGGGTGACAGCGGCTGTGACGTTGGGGTTGCCGTCACGGTCACCACCGATCCACGAACCGAACCGCAGCGGAGCGGCGGCCACCGGGAGTGCGACACCGTGCTCGGCCAAAAGCTCGGACAGGTCCGTCAGCATTTCCGGCATGGCGTCGGTCAGGATGCTGTTCAAATAGTAGATGGCGTTTCGTGCCTCATCCACGGGCGTGGGGCGGACTTGGCGCAACTCATCGGTCTGCCACATCTGATCAATGATTTCGGCAAGCTGCCGGTCCTGTCGACGACGCGCGGACGTGCCTTCCGCCGTGGGCTCGGCAAGGACATCGGAGAGTTTGCGGACCTTGTCCAGCACGGACCGGCGTGAGGCCTCCGTAGGGTGCGCCGTGAAAATGGGGCGGACATCGAGCTCGTTGATCACGTCCTGCAAGACCTGTGGACCCGCTTGGCCGGCGATCTCGGAAACCGCTTTGGCCAACCAGCCGTCCTTTTCCTGCCGGGTGCGGAGGCCTCGGACACGATGGACTTGTTCCGCCGCATTGGTGAGGTGGAAGTAGAACGCAAAGGCCCTCACCAAATCCGTCGCCTGGTCCAGCGGCAGGGAGGCGAGCAATTCGCGGACCTGGGCAACGACGTCGTGCGCGCTCCAAGGCCCGGTGGCATCAGCACCGCCGCGCGCGGCTTCCTTGGACTCCTTGGTCAGCAGGCGGACCTGCTCCACCAGGGCAAGCAATTCCGGACCGTGCTGGCGAACCAACGATTCACCCAGGAGGGTGGAAACGCGGCGCACATCGGCGCGCAATTCGGCAGCGAGATCGGTGTCTTGAGGGGCAGTGTGAACCATGGATGCATACCTTCGGGATCTGGTTTTGGCCCGTACACTGCGCTGGATACTGTGAGCCGGATTACTAGGGTTTCCTACGGGATCTTACCCGCCCCGAACTCGACCCATGGAATGCGTCTCAGATTCTGGCGTCACCTTTTGATCAGTCCGCCCGGGCAGGACCACCTTGCCACTCATCAGCTCGTCGTGCACCAAGCCGGGCCCCGCGGAGAGCTTCTCGTGCCTGCGCTGCCGCATTTCTTCGATCGCAGCAGCCGCCTCCACTCTGGTAGGCGCACCGGTGGCAGGTTCAATCATCGAGAGGACACTACCCAGTGTGCCTGTTGCCCCCTTCGCGCGAACACCCCGTTTAACAAGTCCCGTGCCAGCCCAAATGGAGCCGCAGATCAGGGCACCACTGACAACGATTGCAACCACTGTGTCCATCCCCATGCGGTCAGCGTACTCCGCGGGGAATCGGCTCAACAGTGCTCACTTCCCCACCCAGGCCTTCCTCAGTTCCCCCCAGTGCTGCTCCTCCATGAGACTGGCGGGCGTCACGGATACAGAAGAGGCCCCGCCGAGCGCCGCCTCCCGCAAAGCTGTACCGAACTCTCCCGCCGTTATCCGGCCCTCATTGGACCAAAGTCCCACCGACAAGGACATGCGGGAACCCGCGCGGCGGTTCATGGATTCAGCCAATTCCCGGGTCTTGGGGGACCGTTCGCTGTTGAGCCCCACGTACTCCCACACGTGAAGCCGGTCCACCTGCTTGAGTAGGAGATCGTAGTCATGTCCGCTGTCCGCCCGGTCCCCGGACGGTGAATCGCGCGGCGAGCGCACGTCCATGTCCAGATTGACACCATAAGGTTCGACGGCGGCACTCACCTTGCGCACGATGTCCGCCATGGCTTCGCTGCGCCACGTATGGATTCGTGGGTCTGACGTATCGATGGTTCCGTCACCGTTTCGGGGCCAGTCCGTGGAGCCGGTGGTGATTTTGAAGTCCTTGAGATCGTTGCCGCCGAAAGTGAAGTCGTCGAACATGAGCTCTGTGAGGTTCACTGCCGAGGGCCTGTACTTCTTGGCGACAGCAGCGGCTAGGGAAGCCAGCCGGGTACCGGCCGCGCCGTGCCTCAATGACCACACACCCGCAAAGGAATCGGATGCCGCCCCGTCAACGTTCCTCCCGGCAAGGGCAGGATCTTCCTTCAGCGCGCGGTCCAATAAGACGTCGATGGTCAGGATGACATCGCGTTTGCTTCCGTCATCCGCAGTCTCCAGCGCCGTGATGGACTCTGCCACGAAGTCCCGTCCTGACTGGGAAACCTCACTGGACTCCGCCCCGGATTGGTCCGGCCATGGGAAAGCTGTCCAATCGGTGCGTCCAACGGAGATGGACACCGCCGTGGCATTCACTGAGTCCAAACGTTCTGAGAGTTTCGCAAGGTAGCCGGGCTCACTGTTCACCACGTCCTCAAAGCCCAGGTTGATCATGCGGTCCGCAGGCTTGGGAAGTGGCTCCCCGGCGCACGAGGCCATCGTCAGGGTCGAGGCCAGCAGGGCGCCTGCGATCGCTGAGGCTGCGCGGTTCACGCGCCCACCTCTTTCGGGACTTTGGCCTCGGCAGCAATCACGCTGATGACACCGGTGCGTTGCAACTTGTTCCATTTGGCCGGTGTGCCACGGATCTCCTTGGCGATTGCGCTGGCCAACGCCAGTCCAACGAACACCGAATAGAAGGGCCATAACGGCAGGGTCCAAAGGAATCGCAGATCCCGCCATGACCGGTTAAGACCAATGGAAAAACACACCAAGGCCAGAGACACGAAAAGGCCCAACCAGCCAAGAATCGCGAAGACCTGGCCCGGCACCGGACCTTCACCGGCGATGTAGAGAAAGGGCAGGACCGCCAAGATGGCAAGTTGCAGCACGGGTATCACCACCATGGTGATGGCGTTGAACACCAGGAACATGCCAAACAGTCCGTAACGACGCCGCCCGAGCATCCCCATGTGCATCCGGAGTGTTTGCAGCAACCCGCGCGACCAGCGCACACGCTGGCGCCACAGTCCTCCTATGGTGGAGGGCGACTCAGCGTAGACCAGGGCACTGGGCTGGAAGCGAACCCGGTAGCCCGCCTTGTAGACCCTCCACGTCAGTTCGAGGTCTTCACCAAGGGTGTCCTCGTGGAATCCGCCCACTTCCCTCACAAGTTCGCTCCGGAAGGCGCCAATGTTCCCGGAAACAATGGGCAGGCAGTGCAACAAGGAGAGAGCCCTGCGGACCAGGCCCGTGCCAACGTGGCTCAGGACGGCAAGCATCATGGTTTGGACACGGTTCAGGTTCACGGGCCGGTCATCGCCGCACACCGCTCCGACCTTTGGATGGTCAAAACCTTCCAGCATGTTCACGAGTGTGTCCGGTGCAAAGATCCCGTCAGCGTCAACAAACATCAGGATGTCGCCGTGCGCTGCGGCGATTCCATTGTTGAGGGCGGCCCCTTTCCCGGCGTTCGTCTGCGACAGGAAGCGCACCCTGTCATACTGCTCCGCCAGTCCCGCCATGATGCGTGCAGTGGAATCGGTGGAGCCGTCGTCTACCAGGATGACCTCGAGCCGCAGATACCTGCTCGCCAGGATCGACTCGACGCATTTGGTGATGACCACGGCTTCGTTGTAGCCGGGGACGATGACCGACACCAAGGGCCTCTGGCTGAGAACCGAGTAGCGATGCTTTGGAGCTTTGGAACGGTGGAACCAGTTGAAATACAAGGCCAATGGAACGTAGGCGATCTTGACCGCTCCGAAACCCAGGATCACCAAGCCACCACACTGGACGAACACCATGGCCGCGTCAACCAAACTCACACAGTCCGTCCGAGCATTGGCCCGTGGATATAGCTCCGCAGGACCCGTTCCAGGAGTTCCGGTGCGAAGGCACTATTGGCACCAAATCTGGCGTTGACCTCCAGAACTACCGGAGTTCCGTCCCACATGCGGCGGACGTCAACGTCGACGGGACCAGCCAGGCCCAGTGCGGCGGAGGCTGCTTCCGCTATCCGGGCGATATCGGGAGCCTCCGGCGTATCCACTCTCCTGACCGAGAGCGCGTTGCCGATGCGACCGTGTTTAAGCTCTGTCTTTTCCAGCACCACCACAAGATCGTCCTGCTCCGACTCCTGCCAGGGCCGAAACACCACAGGCGCATACTCGGCGCCCGGCGCAAAGCGCTGCACGATCCAGGAATCATCCAATGAGGACCATATGCGCGCGGCGCTTCTTCCGCCGTCGGCAGCCCTTTCCAGGATCTGGACTCCGCGTCCACCGCGCGATACCCGGGGCTTGACCACCAAGGATCCGCCAAAGCGGGCCATTGCCTCATTGATTGAGCTGAAATCCCCCGGCAACGCGAAATCCGGAACCCCCACATTGGCGTTGGCAAGGCACTTCATGGTGAGGTACTTGTCATTCGCGAGCCGAACGGGTGTCGGGTCCGCGATCAGGATCTCGACTCCCGGAGCGAAACCATCCCGGGCCTCCGCCACCATCACCAGTTCCTCGCTGACGGTTGGCACCACCAGTTCTATCTCATAAGCGGCTACGAGTCCGCGAAGTTCCCACAAGTAGCCCGGTGCACTAGAGGGTGACACCACAGACACGGCGTCCGCCGCCGAAGCGTGGACCTGTTTCATATCGACGCCCAGAACCCAATGTCCCTGGTCCACCAATTGACGTGCCAAGGAATCCCCAGCCGGCCCGCCAACACCCGTCACCAGCACGCGCACCATCAGAACTCCCCTACGGCAGAGCCGAGCAACCGGACAGGTTCAAAACCCTCTGCATAGGTGGTCTTGACCTGTGAGCCCCGGAAGGCCGCGAGACTGCGGACCCTTTCAGCGCTCATGTACGGCTTTCCCTTTTGATTCCGGTGCATACCCACGGCATGGATTTTTACGTCCACATACCCGGCGATGTCCACGAAAACGCTGGGATCGAACTGCCGCGTGGATGACGGACTTTCAAAACACAGAATGGAGGAGTGCCGCCGCGCCGCCCGCATAGTGGCACTATGGACCGCTTGGTGGTCCTGGTGGTAGTCATTGCGGGAATGCGTGATGACAACGTCCGGACGGAAGTCCTCAATGGCCTCCTCGATCGCTTTGACCATCTCCGGCCCATGCCCGGACAAGTTGGTGTCTTGGAAGTGGTGGACCTGCACTGCAGTGGCGCCCATGAAGTCCGAGCCTGCAGCAGCCTCCGTTACGCGGACTCTGCTGTCTCCGCCCTGGCTCCCGTTACTCATCACCATGGTCCTGACGTCATGGCCGGCGTCGGACAACTTGGCCAGCGTGGCCCCACAGGCCAATTCCAGATCATCGGGGTGTGCTCCGATGGCGAGCACTCTTCGAGGCCGGGCAGCCACCCTGTAGCGGATCCGAAAAGCCGGAGCAACAAGGCACGCAACAATCAGCCCTGCACCGGCAAGCACAACCACCGTATTCAGCCAGGAAGGATGTGTCCGGCCGACTGCGCACCCCGCAAGGGCTACCAGCAGCAAACTTCCAAAACAGGCCAACGTCCAACGGAGCCTGTTCGGTGAGCTGAACTTTCGCGCGAACCAGTTCCGGCCAGCTGGAACCAAAGTCCAGCCAGCTACCAGAATCCCCAACAAACCAGCAACGGAGAACAGCGTTGCTTCCATAATGCCCCCATAATGCGTAGCGAATTAGCACGGTTCCCATCTCCGGAGACCGCCGTAGAAGTAGTGAACTGGGAAGGAGATTCGTGACGCTGCCGATGAATCCCTTTAATAGCGGTACTCAAACTCCCCCGTGACCAGGCCGCTTCCGCTCAGTGAGTACCTCAGCACGCTGTTGGACTTATGGCGCTTGGATTGCACCGTCACGTGGAAGTGCAGATCGCTGCGCTGGACTAAATCCGTGTTGCACGTAACTTCTGTGCCCCCCGCCATGGAACACGACCATCCTTCTGGTGCCTCGATGGAGTTCTCCACAATCCGTGAATCCCTGCCCACTGCAAACACCGCCGTACCTGAGCCCAAGGGTCGGGTGCCTGAGGCATTGAAGTCGATTTCCATGGCAGTGCCGCGGAAGTAGCCCTCAGAGGTGCGCCTGGCAGTACCGGAGACCTGTGCCCGCCCAGATTGCGAAGGCACCGCAGAGGGAACTGGTACAGGCGTGGTGGGGGTGGACGTCGGAACCGGAACGGGATCCGGCTCCGGTACTGGTGGCGCCACGGGCTCCGTTGACGGCTCCGGCACTGACACCGGAGGGGTGGTCTCCACCGGCGCCGGCTGAACCTCGGCCGATGGGGCAGGGGCCGAGGTACTGGTTGGGGACGCTGAAGGTGTAACGAGCGCTCGGCCCGTCCCCACCGGAGGGGCGCCGGTTTCGACAGCGCGCTCTTCCATATAAGCGTCAGGGGTTAGTTGGTCCACTATTCCCACTGTTCCCAAGACCAGTCCCACTCCTGCCGCTGCAATGACGGCCATCACGGCGGGTTTCGCAAGGGCGGGAACGACCACCGCCTTTGCCGGCGCCATCCCGCCAAGAACGCCCAGACCGCCCCCTTTTGCCGCCCACGCAGTCACTGGGATACCCGTCACCAGCGGAAGAAGTACCACCCTCATGCTGTTCTGGACGTCTTTCAGTTCTGCAAGGGCTGCCGTGCATTTGGAGCAGCCGTTCAGGTGCTCGCGAACTTTGCGTTCCGTTCCAGTGGAGAGTCCGCCCCGGAGATAGTTACCCAGTTTCGTGACGAACGCGGCGCACCCGTCATCAGGCTGATCTGCGATATGGAATTGGAGATAATGCCGCCTCAGCCCCTCTCGTGCTCGCAGCGCCAGTGCAGAAACCGCGTTGGCGGACAGCCCAAGAATGGGAGCGACGGCCGCCGGCTTCATGCGCTCAACGTCCAGGTACCACAGCACAGCCTGCCAACGTTCCGGCAGGGCACGGAACGCCCTGGCCACTGTTTGTGATTCGAAGGCGCTGACGGCTGGATCGGAATCTGCCAGAGTTTGGTCCAGGACAGATTCGTCACTGCTTGGCAGGACCCTGCCGGCTTTTCGATTCCGTTGGTGGGACAGCCGGGTTACCGTGGACAACAAGTACGCCCGGAAGAAGGTATCCGGCCCTTTCCCTGCCACCAGGCTTTGCAGCACGGACTGGAACGCCTCGGCAACTACATCCTCGGCATCGCTCGGATTGTCCACGTTGCGCTTGGCTACGGCGGAGGCGATGGAAATGTGGCGCGCGTAGAGCCCGTCGAATGCGGACATCTCTCCGGCACGGACCATCCTGATGAGGTGCCCGTCGCTATCGACGTCGACGTCCGCTTGACTGTCCACTTGTGACCTTCGTGCCATCTATGGCACCCCCAAAACGTAAATAATCCTGCCCATATCTATTGAGTGGGGGTAAGCGGCAAGACGTGACGCGGTTTATACACTGTCTTTAGCAACGATTTTGCCGTCCGCTTCGTCACGAAACGGCTTCTCCGCACACTCTTCGGATATGACATCGTTCCGGACAAAATCATTCGCAGAGTGCACGTTCTCGCGGCACCTTTTGCTGCGTAGATGGCAGACCACCAGTTACCAGACAGGCTGGCGCTTCCATGCTGACTGGTTCTTGCCCGAAGTCCGGACCGTCGTCTCCTCACTGGCTGACAGCGCATCCGTTCCGGCACCTGCAGCAAAATCGCTAGGCGCCGCACGGGCCAGGAATGGCGTGGGCATCGGTGAGACCATGACTGATTTCCGGGCACTCTTTTCGGCCGCGGAAAGGACCCTGGACGTCGATGCCCTGCAGTCAGTGGCGGAAGGCTGGGCGGAGGTTGCGGAAACGGCGCCGCCGATCTCGTGCACGGATGTCTACACAGGACTGGCTACACAGGCACACTTCCAGCGGCGGATCCATGAAGTCTCGTCAATGGGGACCGGGCCCGATTGCCCGGGCGCGCATGCCATGGCCATCATCTCCATCGCCGGCCCTCGAGACGGCCGGAGCCATTGCTGGACCCTCCTGGCCCGGATGGGAGAAGCCGTTAAAGGGCAACTGCATGGCACCGGAGCGATGGCCATATACCAAAACTCCGCCGTGCATGTGCTGTTCCCTTTCAGTGAAAGCAACCTGTGCAGGTTGGTGGAGTGCAAAGCCGCGCTGGAAGCTTTGGGGGATGGCACCCTGGGCCCTGCCCGGCTGCGGTTCTACCCGCTGTCTTCCGCTGCTGCAGCGGTGTCCGCCGACACGGCAACAGCAGCCAAGGATTCATCCTGCGAAACAAAATAGGCCGGCTCCCTACGATGCCGTCACGAACCAGTATGGCCCAACACTCATCTATTGACGGAGCATCTCACCACGGATTCTAAGGACCATCCAGCACATGAAAAATCAGATCCATCTAAAAACCGCGTCATTGGTGGCCGCCCTTCTGGCGGTTGTCATGGCCGTCCTGGGGCTGGGCCTGTCAGCCTTGCCCGCCAACGCTGCAGAGCTGACGGACGCGGACATCACCCTGAGGACGGAATCAGTAGTTTCCAGTCAGTGGGACCAGGTGGATTTGACGTGTGAATGGTCCGTGCCGGACAACTCCCGGCCGGGTGACACCTTCAGCATCCAACTGCCCCCGCAACTGCGGTGGTTTGGAGTCACAGAATTTGATCTCCAGAATCCTGACGGCGAAACGGTCGCCACCGCAAGGGCCAACGACTCAGGCCTGGTGGTATTCACGCTGACGGACTTTGTGGCAGAACAGCCCCTCAATGTCGGTGGGACGTGTTCCTTCAGCACGCAGTACTCGGTTGATCCCGGTGACGGCGAAATTGAAGAACTGAGCTTTAAGGTCGGCTCCACAGTGCTGCGTGTCCCAGTGGCTGTTCAGCCGTGCACGTCGGAGTGCGGTCCGTCCCTCCCGACTGAAGCAGGCAAGGCCATGTGGTGGGTTGACCCTGCCCAGACAGTCCTTGAGTCGATCTTCTACATGCCGCCGATGGCTGCGGAGACCAACGATGTGGTGGTTACCGATACCCCGTCAGCCGGCATGGAGATCGACTGCAGCCGGGTCACACCCCGCGTTGGACGAGTCTTGAACGACGACGGGAACATCACCGAGCCATATGCCAACGAGCAGTACCCTGCAACCCTCGACTGCACTCCGCAGAAACTCACGGCGAGCTGGACTGGCCTTCCCAAAGGCCTTCATGTGGAGCTCTACGTTGTGACCCAGGTGACCGATGCCGCATTGAACGTCTACGAGAACAGCGGAACTGTCACCATCTCGGGGCAGGAAACACCTGTGGCGGCCCAGACCCGCCGGAGCAGCGGAAGTGGCACAGGCAACGGTTCGCCCACTCCGACGGCAACACCGACGGCCACCGCAACACCCACACCTAGCTCAAGCACCCCCACTCCGACGGCCACCGCAACACCCACACCAAGCCCAAGCACCCCCACTCCGACGGCAACTCCGACGGCCACCGCAACACCAACACCGAGCCCTAGCCCCAGCACCCCCACCCCCACTCCCACCCCGACCGCTACGTCAATGCCCACTGAAACGGATGAGCCGATTGTCGTGACTACCGACCCCCTGGTTGTGGCGCCCACGGAGAACCCGTCGGAGCCCGCGGCAGAGGAACCCGAGGAACCGTTGGCAAACACGGGCACGCAGGGATCGGCATTCGTCTTCATAGCGGCCGCGCTCCTGGCCGTCGGATCGTTGCTCGCCTTCGCAGGATCACGCTGGTCCGGCCGCAGGTCGCACTAACAAGGCCCGCTGAGCGCCGGATCGGCTGATGGGCCGGGCACATGATGTCCAGCCCATCAGCCGGTTCTTCAATCTCGGCTCGCGCTGGCATGGGTTGGGGGCCAGCGCGAGCCGTCCCAATGCAGCTGCGCCCCGGCGTCGACTCGAGTTCAGGGAATGCCCACACACGGCGCATAGTTGAGGAAAGTGCAACCACGCCACGTGCCGCGAAGACAAGCCGAGGAGACCCATGAGCTCGCCCACCACAGCAACCGATCCCCAGCTGGCCCGTTGGGAGCGGTTCCGCACGGGCCGGCACACGGCGCTTGCAACCGAGCATGGCTGGCTGACCCTGACCTCTTTCCAGTGGCTGGAGTCGGACCCGGCCGAGGTCGAACTCGCCCCCGGTCTCTGGTCAACCGACGGTTCTACCGCTTTTCTTTCGGCGAGCGCAGCGGACGGCCTCACATTTGTCCAGACTGGCGAGCCTGTGGACGGGACAGTCAGCGCAGTCCTACAGGACGAAGAGTCACTGATGTGGGTTCAGTACGGTGGCGTCGACGGTAAGCAAGTGGTGGTGGAACTTGCCATGCGTGCGGACAAGTACGCCATCCGCACCCGTGACAACAGCTCCCCCGTTCTCACGGAGTTCCAAGGCGTTCCCACCTACGACTACAACCCCGAGTGGGTCATCCAGGGACGTTTCGAGGCGTACGAGGAGCCTCGCGATGTTCCCATCGGCACAGCTAATCCATTGGTGGACGGGGTCCATCGCTCAGTGGGAGAGGTCGTTTTCCGGGTACCGGGTGTGCCCCATGAAATCCGGCTCCATGCGGAGGAAGAGAAGCTGGGCGCCCTCAACGTGACCTTCCACGATGAGACCAACGGTGCCACCACGGACGAGTGGCGAAAGGTCTTCATTCCTCGCCCCCGCCCGGACGGGTCCGTTGTGATCGACTTCAACCGCAGCATCAACTACCCCAGCGCCTTCACCCCCTACGGCACATGCCCTATGCCGGTGCGGGGCAACTCGATCGATGTAAGGGTGGAAGCCGGTGAGAAACTCCCCCGAGACTAAATTACGGACCGCCAAGCCCACCCGGACTAGGTGATTGCTGAAACCCCCGTCACTGCGCGGCCAACGATCAACGAATTGATCTCGTAGGAGCCCTCATAGGTGTAAATGGCTTCAGCGTCGGCGAAGATTTTGGCGATCCGGTAGTCGGTGACAATTCCGTTTCCGCCCAGAATGGACCTGCCCAGAGCCACTGTCTCCCGCATCCGGGCGCTGCAGTAGGCCTTGGCGAGGGCCACTTGGGCCATGTCGGCGCCGCCGTGCCGAATGCCTTGGGCATCCGTGGAGATGTCTTCCTGCAGCTGGGCGATCCTCACCATCATCCCCATGCTGGCTACAGCGTTTCCCAGCATGTCCACCAAATGTTGTTGGATGAGTTGGAATTTGGCGAGCGGCTTCCCGAATTGCATGCGCTCGACGGCGTACTGCCGGGCAACATCGAACGCCGCCAGTTGCTGGCCAACGGCTTGCCAGGCAACCATGATTCGGGAGCCTCGCAATAAGTGGTTGGTGTCGGAGAAGCTGCTGATCCCGGCGAAGCGATCCGATTCGGCGACTTCGACGTCCACGAACCGGATGTCGGCGTTCTGCACCGTCCGCAGCGCGATCTTGTTTTCGATGCGGCTGCGGGTGATGCCAGGCAGGGAAGCGTCAACGATGAACGCGCGGATGGCTCCGTCGGCTTCGTCTTTGGCCCACACCAGCATGTAGTCGCAGAACGTCCCGTTGCCAATCCAGCGTTTGGCGCCGTTGACCACCCAGTAGTCACCGCCGTCGGAAGCTGCCCGTTGGATCCTGCGCGCCGTGGTCTCCATGCCACCTGCCACATCAGACCCATGGTTTGGCTCGGTGAGCGCGAAGGCGCCGGTGGTGCGCAGGTTTGAGGCGTCGTCGAGGTAGCGGTCCTGTTGTGAGTCGCTCCCGAAGTCGTACAGCGACTCAACGAAGAGATCGTGATGGACCATGAAGAACGTGGCGATCGAGGTGTCCACACGGGTCATTTCGGCGATCACCAGGCCGGCGAACAGGTGCGTGTACCCCCGCTGGGCCGGCGCACTGAGCCGCAGCGCCGCGAGCTTGGGCAGGATGTGTTCCGGGAACTCGGCCTTTTCCCACCACTGCCCGGCGTAGGGGGCGATTTCCGAAGCAAGGAAGGCCCGGAGTTCGTTGAGTTTCCGCTGTTCCTGGACGCTGAGCAGCGACTCGAAGTCGAAGAAGTCCGCGGTGGGCAACCCCGCCACGGAGGAAGGTATCGCACCGGCGGAGCCCGCGGGCACCGCCGGCGAAGATGGGGAATCCGCGCCGCCGCTGTAGTCGCCCATTATTTGATTCCCATGCGGATGGCGCCGTCCAGCCGGATGGTTTCACCGTTCAGCATGGCGTTCTCCACGATGTGCGCGGCCAATTGTGCGTATTCAGCCGCACGTCCCAGCCGCGCTGGATGCGGGACCTGCTGGCCCAAGGAATCCTGTGCCGCTTGCGGAAGACCGGCCATCATGGGTGTTTCAAAGATGCCGGGCGCTATGGTGGCCACCCTGATCAGAGAACGTGCGAGCTCGCGTGCCAATGGCAGGGTCATGGCCGCCACAGCGCCTTTCGAAGCAGCATAGGCGGGCTGTCCGATCTGGCCTTCGAACGCTGCCACGGATGCGGTGTTGATGATAACGCCGCGCTCGGGCCCGCCCAGTTCGGTGGAAACCGGTTCCGTTTCCACCATGGCTGCGGCGGCAAGGCGGATCACGTTGAAGGTTCCCACGAGGTTGATTTGGATAACTTTGTTGAAAGTTTCCAAGGGCAGCACGCCGTCGCGTCCCAACACTTTGCCGGGTGTGGCAATGCCGGCGCAGTTCACGACGATCCGCAGCGGGCCAAGGGCGGTTGCAGCATCGACCGCGGCCTGAATCTGCGCTTCATGGGTGACGTCCGCGGGGACAAAGACCGCCCTCGGACCAGAACCTGCACCCAAGGCGTTCAGTTCTGCGGCGTAAGCATCCCCTGCGGACTGCGGCAGGTCCACCAGGACCACCGACGCTCCGGCCTCGAACAACCGCCTTGCGGTGGCGGCCCCCAGCCCTGATGCCCCGCCGGTAATCAGCGCGACCGTGCCCTCGATGTCCATTCATCCTCCTTGATGCAGACCCAAAATCCGTTAATGCATGTTAACTGGAATTGTGGGCCAGCGCACCCTCGGTAGGCTGGGACCATGCCCGCCGACGCTTTCGCTGCCGACCAGCCGCTCCCCCTCACGGACCAGGACGAGTGGGCAACGCGCGCCAACCAGGCCGCCCGATCAGTGACGCGGACCTTCGGCCGGCGCCTGCTCTTCCTTCCCGGCACGCACATCGGGGCGGTCAGCCTTCCCGCCACTACTCTCCGCAGCGTCTTTGGTCCCTGGCATTACTGGTGGCAGGCGCACTATGTCGATTGCCTGGTGGACGCCGGCCGCCGTGAGCTGGCCACCACAACAAAGTTCGACGGCGCCTCCCGCCCCAGTGCGGGCAGGCTCGCTTCGCGGCTGGTCACCACCATCCGGTTGCGGAATCTGCTGAGGTTCGAGAACCACTTCTATGACGACATGGCGTGGCTCGCCCTCGCTACGCACCGGCTGGAGAAGCTGGCGGAGGAAACCAGGAAACCGGGTCGTCGGCGCAATGCGTACGTCCGCAAGAAGCTCACCCTGCAGTTCCACTCGGCCTCCACGGACGATCTGGGCGGCGGAACGTTTTGGAGCACCCAACGGGACTTCAAGAACACTCCTGCTACAGCTCCCGTAGCGCTCTACTTTGCGCGGACCGGGCACAGGGAACGGGCGCAGTCCCTGGTGACGTGGCTCAACAGCAGGCTTTTCGACCCGCAACGGGGTGTCTACTTGGATGGACTTCGCATCCGCAATGGCGAGACCGTCCTCGAGGAGGCGGTCTACACCTACAACCAAGGTCCAATCCTTGGTGCCTTGCTGGAACTTGGTGGCCAGGAGAACCTGGAACGTGCTGCGCGGCTGGTTGAGTCGGTGTCCCGCGAACTGACGGTCCCCGGAACACGAGTCATCCATGGTGACGGCACGGGCGACGGCGGACTTTTCACCGGCATCCTGGTCCGCTACCTCGCACTTGCCGCGCGGGACCAACGGTTGCCCGCAACTGCTCGGGACACTGCCCGGGCCTTGGTGCACGCTACGGCCGGGGCGTTCTGGATGACGCGTCGTGAGGCGTCGGAACCAGCCCCCACCGAAGCCCCGGCGCTCATATTCTCCCCCAATCCGCTGCGGCCGGCGGCCGAGACGTATCCGGTGGGTGCCGCCGTCGAACTGTCCACGCAGCTTCAAGCCTGGATGACGCTGGAAGCTGCGGCCACGCTCTAACCGCCGTCGGCAGCCGGGCGCTTCTTCTGCGGATACGGCGTTTCGTGCCGGGCCAGCATCTCCACGAACCCGGCAATCTTGCGGGCCCGGGTCTCTGCACGTTTCACTCCGTTGGTGCGGTGGATCAACGCGAAGCGGTTTTGGGAGGTCAGGACCTCGAACATCGCCTGCGCTTCCGGCACCGCGGCGATGGCGGCAGCCAGATCGTCAGGGACCACGGAGTCCGCAGGACCTGCATAGGCAGCTTCCCAGCGGCCATCGGCCTTGGCGGCTTCGACGGCGGCACGTCCGGCGTCGGTCATTTTGCCCTCGGATTCCAGCCGGGCAATGTGGCCCACGTTCCGGACTGACCAGATGCTTTTGCGGCCCCGCGGCGTCATGCGCTGCATGTAGCTTTCGTCGTCGCGGCTCTTCGATTAACCGTCGATCCAGCCAAAGCACAGTGCCTCATCCAGGGCGGCATCGTAGTCCAGCTCCGTGACCGTGCCGCCTTTCTTGTGCAGGATCAGCCACACTCCCGGGCTCTCGGCAGCGTGCGCCGAAAGCCAGTCACGCCACGCGGCGCCGTCTTTGAGAAGGAGTTCCGGAAGCTCAATGGGCATGAGCCTATTCTGCTGTGAAACGGGCGGCCCAAGGCAAGTCCACGCGGCATAGGCTGGGAAGTGACTACCCAGCCCAGGAGGACCAATGCTGCGAGCCCGCCCCACCCACTACACGTCCCGCCCCGATCAGTGGTCCACGCTCCTCCAAGCGCTCGGGATGGTGAAGACCGTGGACGACGACGCCTGGTGCGAGTTCGACGCCGGTTCAGGTCGCCTCGCGGTGGGATTCGTGGAGCACGGTCATCCGTTGGACGGCTCCACGATTTTCGGTGTGGAGGTGGGGAACCTGGCGGAATTTGCGCGCCGCACCGAGGAAGACGGCACCCAGGCTGACTGGAACGAAACCCAGGACGGACCCACCGTGCGGATCTCTGCCGAGGACGGTTTCGAGTTCTTCGCGTTCCCTGCGACCAGGGCAGCGGATGGCACCTGGGCCACGTCTACGGAGGCTGACCCGGCGCTGGCCGTAGTAGGCAACTGGATCAGCCCTTTCGTGGGCCTTGCGGCCAACGATCTGCGGAACATCGGCGCCCGGCCGCGCACGGAGGACGACGAATCAGCCACGTTCACCACCAAGAACGGCGGCATCCTGCGCGCGATCCACGGCGCGGACAGCGCCAACGGGGATCTTTCCTTCGAGTACGACGGTGGGCTGGAGCCGTTGTTGCACCGGCTCACCGAAGCGAAAATCGAAGCCAGGATCAGCGAGGACGTGCTGTACGTCGCCAACCCGGATGCTGCGGGTGGGGCAGCGCCGGCGTCGATCGTGATCGAACAATCACCATCGCAGCAGGCGCCGGCGAGCCCAAGCAGCTAGTCCTTGGCAGCTGCCCTGCGGAAGCTCCGTTTGATCGCATCCGCAGGAGAAAATCCTCGTCCACATAACACCCGGGAAGCCGCACGAGACGATTCTGGTCCTCTAATACCGCCGAGAGCGTAACCTCGCAGCCACCGGAACGCCACCAAGGAAGTTCGGCTGGGGATGGGGTAGAACTTAACCATGAGCGTACGTACACCCGACCCGTATCCAGGCTGGCTTTCAGATGAAGACCTCTTCGAAGCCCGCGGCCGACTTCCCATGGTCTACGTGGAGGCTGTTCCGGTCAGGCTGGATCCGCTCGGGTATGTGAATGAGGTTGGCACGCTCCTGCAGGGCGATGCCGACGGCAACATGGTCCGCTACCTCGTCTCCGGCCGCGTCCTCTACCGCGAGACCATCCGCGCAGCTCTCCTGCGTCACATGGAGAAGGACCTCGGTCCCTTGGCCTTCCCGCAGCTCCCCATCAGCCCGGTCCCCTTCACCGTGGCCGAATACTTCCCGGCCCCCTCCCAAACCGGCTTTACGGATGACCGCCAGCATGCGGTCTCGCTGGCCTACGTCATCCCGGTGACCGGCGAATGCGAACCACGCCAGGACGCACTGGAACTCACCTGGATGACGCCGCAAGAGGTGCTGAGCGAGAACGTCCAGCAGGAATTCGACGGCGGACGCGGGAACCTCGTGCGCCAGGCGCTGGCTTTTTCGGGCATCGTTCTCTAGCGGGTCCCCGCACCTGCACCAGCCGCCCTTTGTAGACTGGACGGCGGACCCCAAGAGAACCAAAGGACTTCCGATGACTCACAGCCCAGCCACACAGCAGTACAGAGAGAAGCAGGCTGGGGACCTGCGGCCCGGAGATTTTGTCTATCCGCCCGGCGACGGGCCAGCCGCTGAAATCGCCGGCATCGAGGTGCAGAACGACGATTACGGCGTTGCCGCGTTGCTGCTGGTGACCATGGTCGACGGCGGCACGGTGCGGATCGCTGCCGGGTCCAGTGTCCCTGTGGGGGACGCCGTCGATGCAGGCGTGGATGCGGAGAGCGACGCCGGGACGGCGGGCGCGGGCGCCCCCGAGTCCAATACGCCGGATTCCAGCATTCCGGACTCTGGTGCACCCGACTCCAGCACCCCTGCCTCCAGTACCTCCGCAGAAGGAGGCTCCGATGCCTCCCCCGAGCCGGCCGTCGTCGTTCCTCCCCGTCCGGAAATGCCACCCACGTACACCCGCCCTAGCGCCGAAGAGTTGGCCCTGATCCCCGAACCGAATGGCACCCCGGAGGCCGTGGTGAGCGCAGCCGCGGCCAACCATAAGGGCAAGAACGGCGTCCAGGTCCTGGCGGATCGCCTGACGAAGGGCATCAACACCAAATCAGGCAGCTGCCTCCGGGATCTCAGCAACCTGGCGTTCGACCTCTGCATTGTGCTGCGCGATCCGGACCATGCCCTGGCCGTAGCGGACCTGCTCAACGTGCTGCCCTTTGACGGCAACCTGGACCGCTGGGCATCCATTGAGCGGGCGCTGGCATTGTCCAGTTTCATCTGCCGCGAAGCCGGCCAAGCCGAACGTGCCGCGGTCTACGAGAAACTGTTGCGCGCGCCCGAGTCCCAGGAAGAGGACCCGTTCAAGGCCCGGATCAACGCCCGGGTCCGGCAGCGCTCGCTCAACGAACCCAACCTGTACGACAAAGAAATCTTCCGCGCGATCGACAACGGCAACCACGAGGCCGAACGCGATTGGCGGTTCCTCCGACTCGAAGCGCTCATGTTCCTGCGCGCCCACGGCGGCTCCAAGACCATCGGCGAAGACGAGTTGGCCCGGCGGATCAGCAACGAACTCGAAGCAGTGCGGGCATAAATTTCCGGACCCGCCGCTTCTGGGTATTTCAAGACCTGTTATGCGGGCGCGAACGGCGGTAGATTCGGGGCCATGACGAACAATCTGAGCGTTGTGATTAATGCCGACGCGCAGCAGGTTTGGACAATGCTGCGTGAACCGTCGCTGGTGGCTCAATGGCACGGCTGGGAAGCCGACGATCTCACCGACGAAATCAAACAGATCTATTTCAACACCGACGTTGTGGAGGGGCCCGATCACACGAGCCTGACCGTCAATGGCGGCGATGTCTTTGAGCTCCACCCTGTCTCCGGCGGAACGGAAGTGAGGGTCACCAGGGCGGCGCTCGACCATAATTCCGAGTGGGCTGAATGGGACGAGGACATCACCCAGGGCTGGCTCACCTTCCTGCATCAGCTGCGCTTCGCCTTGGAACGTCACCCGCATGGGCACCGCCGGACGCACTTTATTTCGCTTCCAGGCAAGGGCGGGCCGGCGATTGAAAAGCTGGGACTCGGGGATTTGCCGCCCGTTGGGGAGGAGTATTCGCTCACCCTGGCAACGGGCGAGAAGATCTCCGGCAAGGTCTGGTTCAAGAGCCGGCATCAAGTAGGCCTCACCGTCCACAGCTACGCGGAGCACGGAGACGGCCTGTTGATCGTCGCGGAACAGCTGCCGATTCCGGAGAAAAGGCCCGACGGCGGCTCCATGGTGATCGCCTCCACTTACGATCTGGGGGCCCACACCTTGGAGGACATCCGCTCGTCGTGGGACAACTGGAAGTCTGAGAAATACGGCTCGTAGGGCTTCCTCCGCGGGTTACTTCGGGTAAAGCTGGCACACTTGGTAGCGTGCCAGCTTCCGTTTCTGCTTCCGCGTCTGTGTCTTCCCCTACTCCCGGCCAGCCTGACTTGCCAGGGTTGTCCTCCCGGCAATCCGGGTTCTCCTTTTCGGTGGGCCAGCGCCTGACTGAAACGTGCTCGCCGTCGGACGCCCAAGTGAATGCCAACGGCGGAGCTTTCCTGGGCCGCACCGGAACCATCACCACACCGCACGGAACCATCCAGACGCCCGCGTTCATCGCCGTCGGGACCAAAGCCACCGTGAAAGCGGTGCTGCCCGAGTCCGTCGCCGACCTCGGTGCGCAGGCTGTGCTGGCCAACGCATACCACCTGTACCTGCAGCCGGGGCCAGAGATCCTCGACGCCGCCGGCGGGCTGGGCGCGTTCATGAACTGGTCCGGGCCGACCTTCACCGACTCCGGAGGATTCCAGGTGATGAGCCTGGGCTCTGGGTTCAAGAAGGTCATCGACATGAAGAACGTCGATTCGTCCGGACCCGACGACGCCGTGGCACCGGGCAAGGAACGGCTGGCGCACATTGACGACGACGGCGTCTGGTTCAAATCGCACCTCAACGGGGACAGGCACCGCTTCTCCCCCGAGATTTCCATGCAGGTCCAGCACCAGATCGGCGCGGACATCATGTTCGCCTTCGACGAGCTCACCACGCTGCAGAACTCGCGGGCCTACCAGGAGGAGTCCCTGGAGCGGACCCGGCTGTGGGCGCTGCGGTGCTTGGAGGAGCACGCTTCCTTGACTTCTTCCCGCATGGGCAAGCCCTATCAAGCCTTGTTCGGCGTGATCCAGGGTGCGCAGTATGAGGACCTTCGCCGCAAGGCGTGCCGGGACCTCGGTGCCATGCCCTTTGATGGGTACGGGATCGGCGGGGCGCTGGAGAAGGAAAACCTGGGCACGATTGTGCGCTGGTGCAACGAGGAATTGCCCGAGAACAAGCCGCGGCACCTTCTGGGCATCTCCGAGCCGGACGACATCTTCACTGCCATCGAGAACGGCGCCGACACCTTCGATTGCGTCTCCCCCACCCGCGTGGCCCGAAATTCGGCGTTCTACACACCGTTCGGCCGGTTCAACCTGTCCGGGGCCCGCTATAAAACCGATTTCGGGCCGTTGCAGGACGGCTGCGACTGCTACACGTGCGTGAACTACTCGCGCGCGTACATCCACCACCTGTTCAAGGCCAAGGAAATGCTCTCGGCAACGCTCATCTCCATCCACAACGAGCGCTTCGTGGTGAAGATGGTGGACGACGCCCGCTTGGCCATCGAATCCGGGGATTTCTTTGAGTTCAAGGCGGAGACCCTGGGCCGGTACTACTCGTAGGCGTCGAGATCGCCGGAAGCCTGCGTGGGCGTGCGGAAACTTCCGGCGAACTCACACGGTTCCGGCGAACTCGGCCCGAGCCTAGGCTGCCGTTACCCCGTAGCTTGGCTCGCGCTTCTTGATCCACCCGACAACCAGCACGGTGACGGGCACGAACAGGAACTCCACGGCCGTCTTGTAGACGAAGCCAACCAGGGCGTAGTTCAGGAACGAGCCAAAGTCCGTGATGCCGATGACCGATGCTGCGATGCTGCAGAAGATCAGGGTGTCCACGAATTCGCCCACCACGGACGAGCCCATCAGGCGTGCCCACAGGGACTTCTCGCCGGTGCGGGCCTTCATCTTCACCAGGATCCAGGCGTTGATGGTCTGTCCGGCAAGGAAGGCAAGGAGCGATCCAAGGACGATCAGCGGCACGGGTCCGAGGGCGCCTTCGAGGGCTGCTTGCTTGCCGATGCTGTACTCGTCATTGAAACCGGGCAGCACGATGATGATCCAGTAGCAGAGAGAGGCAAAGACCGAGAGGGCAAACGAGGTGATGATGGCCTTGCGCGCCACCTTGAAGCCGTACACCTCGCTCATCACATCACCCAGGATGTAGGCGATGGGGAACAGGAAGAACCCGCCGTCAGTCAGGATTGGCCCGAGCGCGACGCCCTTGGAAGCGCCGATGTTGGACAGGATCAGCACCACGGCCATGATGGCCAGCATGATGCCGAAATACGGGGAGCCTATTGAAGCAAAGCGTGGGGCGGGCTTGCTCAAGGTACTGGAGCCTGAGGGCGAGGGCATGGGTCATCCATTTCGTAGTGGTTCGCGCAGGCTCCTTCGTTCAGGGCGCCCCGCTGTATTAGCACTGTGGTTGCTGGGGCATGTGGCCCGGCACCGGTTCCATTCTCCCACTCCTTCACCCCAACGCTCACTCACATCCCTCGGGCTTGAACCCAACGCTCTCCCACATCCCACGGGCTTGAACCCAACGCTCACTCACGCCCCCTTTTGAACGTGTTCAGAAATATGCCATACTCAGTCTTGAACACGTTCAAAATACGTCCCAGGGAGCGGCACCATGGCAGCAAAGAGTGAGCAGACCCGCCAATTAGTGGCCGAGGTCGCGCTGAAAATGTTCCGCGAGGTTGGCTTTGAGAAGACCACCATGCGAGCCATTGCCCAGGAGGCCGGGGTCTCCGTCGGCAATGCCTACTACTATTTCGCATCCAAGGACGAGCTCGTCCAGGAGCTTTACGTTCAAGTGCAGGATGAACACGCCGTGGTCGCGGCGCAGGCCTTGGAAGGAGTCCAAGATCTCGCGGGCCGCCTGAAGGCAGTGCTGCACACCGGCGTCGACGTCATGGCGCCGTACCACCAGTTTGGTTCCGACTTCATCGCGACGGCGATCCGGCCGTCGTCGCCCGTCAATCCGTTCGGCGAGGCGTCCACCGCCGCACGGGAGGCTTCGCTCGCGATCTTCCGGTCCGCCGTCGAGGGCTCCTCCCCCGCCGTCGCAAAGAAGCTGCGCGGCGATCTTCCCGAGCTGCTGTGGCTGGCGTACATGGGAGTCGCACTGTTCTGGGTTTACGACACCTCCGAGAACCAGCGCCGCACACGCAAGCTGATCGACGGCGCCGCCCCGCTGGTGGCGCGCGGCTTGTCGCTGGCGAAGATTCCGGGCGTCAGCAAGATGTTCGATGACGTTCTGGGACTCGTGCGCAACGTCAAGGAAGATTCGTGATGCGGCGGACAGTAGTCATCGCCGGCGCTACTGGCTTCATAGGCAGCTACTTTCAGCGGCGGTTCCTTCAAGAGGGCTGGCAGGTCCGGACCGTTGGGAGGGACGCTTCGGCTGACGCGCAATGGCACGACGACGGCGCCATCACCAAAGTGCTGGACGGTGCCGAACTGCTGGTGAACCTCGCCGGACGATCCGTGAATTGCCGTTATGACGAGCGGCACCGCCGGCAGATTCTGGACTCCCGGGTTCTCACCACGCGTGCCTTGGGCCGGGCTGTTGCTGCCTGCGCCGAACCGCCCAGGACGTGGATCAACTCCAGCACCGGAACCATTTACCGGCACGCGGAAGATCACCCGCAGTCCGAGGTCTCGGGTGAATTGGGCAGCGGGTTCTCCGTGGACGTGGCCCGTGCGTGGGAAGACGAGTTGGCGGCTGCCGTTGTCCCCGGCACCCGCAAAGTGCCGCTCCGCATCGCGATTGTCCTGGGGGCGGGCGGCGTCATGAGTCCCCTCCGGAACCTCGCCCGCCTCGGTTTGGGTGGGCACATGGGTCCGGGCACGCAGAAGTTCAGCTGGATCCATGTGGAGGACCTGTTCAGGACGGTGCTGTTCGTCCACGATCACGGAGAGCTGAGCGGTCCGGTGAACGCGGCGACGCCCCACCCAGTGGACAATCGGGAGCTCATGGCCATGGTTCGGCGAAGCATGGGTGTCCCCTTTGGCATCCCGACACCCGCATGGCTGCTCGAGGCCGGCGCCGTCCTCATTCGGACACAGACCGAGCTGGTCCTCAAGAGCCGGTGGGTAGAACCCCGGAAGTTGCTCGACGCGGGGTTCGCGTTTGAGTATCCATCGCTGGCTGGCGCGCTTAACGAGATCGCCAACGCGCACCCCAAACCCTCTCTCACATAACCGCACCTTCAAGCGAACCGTCTCTCACATCCCCGCCCCTTCAGGCGAACCGTCTCTCACATCCCCCGGAGGTATTCATGAGTCAGGAACCCTGGTCAGACAAGGAGGAATTCGCGCTGGCGACGCGGAGCCCGTCGGGAGGCTGGCGATACGGGCCAAAGGACAGAGTGGTGCTCGGCGGCAAAGGACTGGCAGTTGGCATCGCCGTAGCGCATCTGACTTTCTGCGTTCTCGTGAGCATCCAAGCACCTGAGTGGTGGATCATCTTTTTCATTTACAGCTTGCTCCCCGCCTGGGCAGTTGGTGCTGCAGTGGGATCGCTCCTTGGGCTGGCGCTGCGTCGCATTCGGAGCCAGTGGGTTCACGTGGCCGCGTTCTTCTCCATCGGACTACTCATGTGCGCACCGTTTGGCGGACTCTCGGCAACCGGTCCGTTGCTGCTCTCGTTGTCCATCGCCCTCGCCGCCGGCGTAGGCCGTCTGGCTGTCTGGAAACTGGTGCGAATCAATCCCTCTCCCACATGATGGCCTCTTCAGCAGGACGCTTGCTCACATAATCGCCCCTTCAGCCGGACGCTCCTTCACTATCCAGATGGAAAACCGTGAGCCAGGCACCATGGAGTGACGAAGATAAGCACTCTTTGGCGACGCGGAGCCCGTCGGGAGGCTGGCGATACTGATCCAAGGGCCGGGTGGTGCCCAGCGGCAGTGGACTGACTGTGGGAATCGCCGTAGCGCACGTGACATTTTGCGCCTCATGGGCATCCAAGCACCAGGATGGGCCCTCATCTTTTCTTCGCTAAACGTCTGCTCCCGGTCTCGGCCACGCGGGCTCGCTCACCATGGAGTTTGCCCCTGACTCATCGAAGACTTGGGTCACGCCCAAGACCAATGCCAGCCAAACCCGAGGGTGGTGAAAGAGCGTCCGTCGGAAACCCGAGGGTGGTGAAAGAGCGTCCGTTGGAAACCCGAGGGATGTGAGCGAGCGACACGCTCAAGCCCGAGGGATGTGAGCGAGCGTGCGTCCGGACGCGCCAGCCAACGCTTCGCCCCGCCGTCCGGTCCCAACCGCCCTCCGGTCCCGACCGCCGTCGAACCTCACCCGGCACCCGTGATACCAGCCGTACCGGCCGAAACCTAAGGAAGTGTTAGGAAATGCCCTGCCAGCTATGGCTGTGCCGTGCATCACCCATAGCTTGGAACATGTCCTCTTCACCCTGGAGGGCCTTTCTTAGTCGACGAAGAGCCATGCGCAAGGACGCCATGAGCACCAGCTTCATGGACAGAACGAACTCATGCAAGACACGGCTGCCGTATCAGGCGCCGTCCAGGAAGGTTCATTGATGAGCACCCAACAAGCTGCACCTCTGAGCGAAGCCGCCCAGACACGTAAGGCCGTGAGCAACATCCTCAAGGGCTCCGCGGGCAACCTCGTGGAGTGGTTCGACCTCTACGTTTATACGGTTTTCGCGGCGTATTTCCAGTCGCACTTCTTCAACTCCTCGGACGACCTGCAGGCAGGCCTTGAGGCGATGGCTGTCTTCTCGACGTCGTTCCTCATGCGTCCCATCGGCAGTTGGTTCTTCGGCCGCTATGCCGACCGGAAGGGCCGCAAGGCTGCCCTGACACTCAGTGTGACGCTGATGTCGGCCGGTTCCTTCGCCATCGCGATCCTGCCAACGCAAGACGTGATCGGCCTCTGGGCCCTGATCCTGCTGGTGTTCATCCGCGTCGTGCAGGGCTTCTCTGTCGGTGGCGAATACGGCACCAGCGCCACGTACATGTCCGAGGCAGCGACGGCCAAGCGCCGCGGTTTCTTCTCCAGCTTCCAGTACGTGACGCTTATTGGCGGGCAGATGCTTGCCCTCTTGGTGCTCGTGATCCTGCAGAACACCATGAGCAAAGAAGACCTGACCGCGTGGGGCTGGCGTATTCCGTTTGCCATAGGTGGTGTGGCTGCCCTGGTTGTTCTCTGGCTCCGCCGTTCCATGGAAGAAACCCTTTCGGCCGATCAGCTCCGCGCCGCCCACGTCAAGGTTGAGGGCGAAGCCCAGCCAGGCACCATGAAGCTGCTGTTCACCAAGCACTGGAAGCCGCTGCTCATCTGCATCGGAATCACCCTGGGCGGTACCGTGGCGTTCTACACGTACACCAACTTCATCCTGAAGTTCATGAACGATACGTCCGGCATCGCGAAGACAGATACCTCCGTCATCAACTTCTGGGCTCTGTTCATCTTCATGCTGCTGCAGCCGGTGTACGGCCTGATATCGGACAAGGTTGGCCGCAAGCCCTTGCTGATCTGGTTCGGCGTGACCGGTGTGCTCTTCACGTGGCCGCTGCTCTCCACCCTGTCCGGCACCAAAGATCCGTTCATGGCGTTCCTGCTGATGCTCGGCGGCCTGCTGATGGTTGGCGGCTACACGTCCATCAACGCGCTGGTGAAGGCCGAACTGTTCCCGGCTTCCATCCGCGCGCTCGGCGTCGGGCTCGGTTACGCGATCGCCAACTCGCTGTTCGGCGGCACCGTTCCGCTGATTGGCGCAGCGCTGCAGAAGTCGGATCAGGTGGACTTGTTCTTCACCTACGTCACGGCAGCCATTTTCATCTCGCTCCTGGTGTACATCTTCGCGTTGAAGAACAAGAAGGCCACTCACCTGGATGCCGAGCAAGGCAACGCTTTTGTGGCTAAGGGCACTGCGAAGGACGACGACGACAAGAAGGACCTCGTCAACGCCTGACCTGGCCGCTTTGTGAGGCCCGCTCTGCCCCCTTTGGACACTCCGAAGGGCGCAGAGCGGGCCTCACAACGTTAAGCTCTAGTAGCGGACCAGGACCAGCGGACCAGGACCAGCGAACCAGCCCGCAGTAAACCAGCCGAGCAAGACAAAGGACCCTGACAGTGCAAGTGCTCATCGTCGAGGATGACGACGCCATGGCGTCAGCCTTGAGCGCTGCCGTCGCCTCAGCCGGCCACAAGCACACCAGGGTATCCCGTGGCGAGGATGCACTCCTGGCTCATCGGCAGCACGAAGTGATCCTGCTGGACCTCGGCCTCCCGGACCTGGATGGCTTGGACGTCCTGCGGAAACTCCGCCAAGTAACCCAGGTCCCCATCCTGATCCTGACAGCACGCGACGACGAGCGCAGCGTGGTGCTGGGTCTTCGGTCCGGGGCGGATGACTACCTGGTCAAGCCCGTGAAGCTCGTGGAGCTGCTCGCCAGAATCGAAGCGGTCACCAGGCGCACCAATCGCTCAGGCCAGGAAACCCCGCACACCATAGTCCTCGGGGAACTGGAAGTGGACCTCCACCGTCGCGTGGCATCCGTGGGCCAAAGGCACCTCGCCCTCACCGCAACCGAGTTCGACCTCCTCAGCCTCTTGGCCAGGAATGCAGGCTCCGTGGTCACCCGGGAACAGATCCTGGACGCACTCTGGGGAGATGCTTTCCTGGCCCACTCCCGGTCCTTGGACGTGCACCTGACAGGCCTCAGGTCCAAGCTCCAACTTCCCGGATTCATCATCAACGTCCGGGGCGTCGGCTACCGCGTAGAGCAACCGTGAAAGTCCGCGTCCTCGGCATCCTGAGCCTGCTGATGGTGATCATTGTTGTGACGGTATCCAGCGTGATCCTGACCTCGGCCAGCCGGGAACTCACCCAGGAACTGCAGATCAACCGCGTCGCAGCCCTCAACCGCTTCGCGCAACTGGCCAGTGACGCCGTGGAGGACAACAACACAATTCAACTTCAGCGGGAAATGGACCGCTATTCCGAGCTTTATGGCGAGGGAATCCTGATCCGGCTCCAGCAGGAAACCCTCCGCTCCGGCGGTCTCAGCGAAGACCATTCAGAGGTCGAGGACGCCCTCAACCGGGCAAGCCTCAACCTCAGCGACACCACGCTCAACCCGATCCGCGCTTTCGGTACCGGCAACGACTTCATCTCCAGGTCCTTCGGGACAGCCAGCCAGGTACTCGGAGAGGTGGTCCTTGAAGTCGACCTCGATGCAGCCCGGCAGAAGTTACGGGAGCGGTGGCTCGTCGTCGTACTTGCCGCGGTGGCGTTGGGCGTGCTGCTGCTCGTAGCGGCATCGCGCATCACGGGATGGGTTTTGCGCCCGGTCCATCGCCTCAGCAAGGCAGTCCACGAGCTCGAAGCGACGGGAAAAACCAGCCAGCTCCCCGAAGCCGGACCGCCTGAGCTCCGGGAACTGAGCCGATCCTTCACCGCCATGGCGGATACGGTGACCGAGAGCATGGAGTCACAACGCCGGCTCATCGCCGATACCTCGCACCAACTGCGCAACCCCGTAGGGGCGCTGCGGTTGAGGATCGACCTGCTGCAGCTCGCCTTGCGTTCGGTGCCCGAAAAAGAAGCGGCGGCCGGCGTCGTGGCGGAACTTGAGCGGGTGGAAGAGATGCTCGACGGCGTGCTGAAGCTCGCGACGGCGGAACACCGCGCCTTTGAGGGGTCTGCCCGGGCTGAAAAAGCACCGGAACACCAGCGGTTGGCCGTCATCGACCCGTACCCGATTCTGCAAGGCGAGGTTGAACGGGCGACGCCGGCCGCTCACCGTGCCGGATCAGAGCTCACCTTGGAGGGCCCTGGGTCAGAAAGCCCGATCGTCTGCGACCCCGATGAACTCGCGCACATGGTGGGCGAACTCCTCGCCAACGCCATCAAATACGCGCCGGGGGCCACCATCACGGTGGCGACCCGGCAGACGCAAGGAGGCACCGCCGTCGTGATTTCCGACGACGGCCCGGGCCTCCCGGCCGAACAGCTCGCCGCATCCACCACCAGGTTCTGGCGGGCTCCGCAACACAGCAGGATCCCCGGCAACGGGCTGGGGATGACCATCGTGGAGCGGCTTGCAGAAGCAAATGGCGCGAGGCTGGTCCTGGAGGCCCGCGAGCCCCATGGCCTGGCGGCACGCCTCGAGTTCGTGAAACCGGAGGAGGACACGCATGCCTGAACCCCTCAAAGTCTCGCGGCGGAGTGTCCTCCAGACAGCCGTGGCGCTTGGCTTGGGCGGCAGTCTGCTCGCTTCAACAGCAGGCTGCACCACAGAGGAACGCCCTCAGGAAATCACCGTTGCCGGCGGCGAATCGGGCGGCTTCTACCTTGAGTTCGCCAGCCTGCTCGCCGACTTGCTGGAGCGTGAAGGGGTCGCTGGGAGGTCAGTTGCATTAACCACCGGCGGAAGCCTCGAGAACATTCAGCGGGTCTTATCCGGCGAGGCGACGCTCGCCGTCGCGCTGGCCGACGCAGCCGCCCAGGCAGCTCCCGGACGGGGTGAAAGCCAGTTGGTGGCCTTGGGAAAGGTGTACCAGAACTACGTCCACTGCATCGTTCGGGAAGACAGCGGAATCCGAACCTTCGCTGACCTCGCCGGGAAGACTGCGGGCGTGGGTGAGGTGGGCTCGGGAACCACCCTCACGGCCGGGCGCATCATTGCTGCCGCCGGGCTGTCTCCTGAAACGGCCGGGCCGGAACGGGCACTGAAGCAAGCCAACTTTGGGTTGAACCAAGCCCTGGCCGCCTTGCGGGAGGGTTCCCTTGACGTGATGATCCAGTCCGGAGGTGTCCCGACGGCACCCATCGCTGCTGCAGCCCAGGAAACAGGCATGCGTCTCCTCGACATCTCGGAGTTCATCCCGGCGACCCGGGCCCAATCGGGTTTCTTCTACGACCGCGTCCTCATCCCCGCGAACAGCTACGGGAACGCACCCGCCGTCTGGACCGTGGGCGTAGCCAACCTGCTCCTGTGCCGCAGGGATCTGGCCGATCACGTTGTCCGGCAAACCGTTGAACTCCTGGTGGAACAGGCCCAGGATCTGGTGCCGAAATCCAGCACCGGCGTGCAGTTCCTCAGCCCCGAAACACTGATTAACACCGCCGGCGTCCCGTTGCACCCGGCTGCACAGGCTGCCTACCGGGCGCTGCACGGCTAGCCCCGTTTAGGAGTCAAACCGGAGCAACTGCCAAAATGATGACATGACTTCAGCCGTTGCCCCTGCCATTGCCCTGACCATTGCCGGCTCCGAAGCGACCGGTGGCGCCGGCGCGCAGGCCGACCTCAAGACCTTCCAGGAACTCGGAGTGTTCGGCATTGCGAACCTCACCTGCATCGTGTCCTTCAACCCGCAGGACAACTGGAACCACCGCTTTGTGCCGGTGGACCAGCACGTCATTGCAGACCAGCTGGAAGCCACGACGGCGGCCTATGGTGCGGCTTCCGGCGCACCGTCGGTGTTGGACACCGTGAAGATCGGTATGCTCGGAAGCCCGGCAACCATCAGCACCGTGGAGAAGGCACTGACCGACGGATCCTTCAAGCACGTGGTGCTGGACCCGGTCCTCATCTGCAAGGGACAAGAACCAGGCCACGCCCTGGACACGGACCAGGCGTTGAAGGCGCAGATCCTGCCACTGGCCACCTTCGTCACTCCGAACCACTTCGAAGCCGAGTCGCTGTCCGGCCTCACCATTACTGACGAAGAGACGCTCAAGGCCGCCGCCATCCGCATCCACGAGATCAGCGGCGCAGCAGTCCTCGCCAAAGGCGGGGTTCGGCTGGAAGGCCCCGACGCCGTCGACGTTTACTACGACGGCGAGACGCTGGAAGTCCTGCGTGCCCCGAAGGTCGGCGAAGTTGCTGTGTCCGGAGCCGGTTGCTCCCTTGCTGCAGCTGTGACGGCCGAATTGGCCAAGGGTGCCACGCCGCTTGAAGCAGCCCGTACGGCGAAGGCGTTCGTGACCGCGGGTATCAAGAACCGCGTGTCCTCCGGGGCTCCCTTTGATGCGCTGTGGCAGGGCGGGGCCCTGTCCTAACCTCTGCGTCACGCAAAAACAGCCGCCCCGGAAACACTTCCGAGGCGGCTGTTTTTGCGTGCGGGTTAGCGGGAGACCTTGCCCATGAGCGAGGCGATCGGGCGCAGGAACAAGGGCCGGGCGAGGAACCAGGCGGCCGCTGTGAACACAATGGAAGCTGCGAAGATCCCAAAGCCCCACCAGCTGTTGTTGTCGTCGTTTGCGGCGTACATGTGGTTCAGGTTCCTCAGCGCGCCAGTGGCCAGCACCAGCGTCACGTGGACGATCACGAACGCGACGAAGTAGATCATCACCGGGAAGTGGATCTTCCGGGCCAGTTCGATGGGGTAGAACTTGTTGATCGCGGCCTTCTTTGGCCATGCCCCAGACATCCGAAGGCCCGTGATGATGGCCAGCGGGGCCGCGATGAAGACCGTGATGAAGTAGGTGAGGAGCTGCAGGCTGTTGTAGTTGTTCCAGCCGTTTTCGACGGGCCAGTTCAGCGAGGCGTACTGCAGGCCGGCCGAGATTGCGTTGGGGAAGACGTCCCAGCTGGTCGGCACGATCCTCAACCACTGCCCGGTGGCGAAGAGCAACACGATGAAGATGATGCCGTTCAAGACCCAGAGCGCGTCAAGCGTCAGGTGGAACCAAAGGTCCAGGCTGATCTTGGTAGGCGGGTTCTTGGTCTTGATGAAGCCCTTGTTGTTCCGCGTCCAGTTGGCCGCCGGGCGGGTGGTGGTCCGCACCTGCCAGCCCGAACGGATGATCAGGACGATGAAGAACATGTTGAGGAAGTGCTGCCAGCCGAGCCACGCGGGAAAGCCGGTAGGAGTGCCCTCGGGAACGGCCGAGTGCCCGGGGTAGTCCGTCAGGAATTGCTGGACCGGCTGGAGAGTCCGGAGCCATTGCGCAACGAGCACCAGGATCAGTGCCACCACCAAAGCTCCTGCGGTGACGACGACGGGTTTGAACCACCTGTTCGACGTGATCCCGGACGACTTGCTTGAAACGGACATCAGGCCGCGTTCCTCTCTGGCTTGTTTGGCTGCGACCAGTTGGCGCTATACAGCGATTCAACCAGTTGCAGCCCGACGGTGAAAACGGCACCCGGGTTTCGGGGCGTTCGACGTCAAAAATCGCAGCATTCGGATACATGCCGCAATACGTATTTCTAGAACAGACTTCCAGAATTATTTCCTGTGTTTCATGAGCCAGTCAAGGCTTGTTGCTGGCTATCTGGTTTCCTTGGGAGGTAGGATTCCAAAAAATAGCCGTCCGACACTCCGATCTACGTCCTGCCGCGAAGGGAGGCCAAGCGTGGTCCGTAAGACTTCCGAAGTAGCCAGCCATGCCGGCTCCTGGAAATGGAACCGCACCGCGGCAACCCAACGCAACCTGCTGGATGCGGCCAGCGATGTATTCGTCGAGCATGGCTTCACCGGCGCGAGCATCTCGGACATCGTGGCCCGCGCTGGATCCAGCGTCGGCAGCCTTTATCACCACTTTGGCGGCAAGACAGAACTCTTCCTTGCACTATGGGACGACTATCAAAATGAACACGAGCGCTTGGTCGCCGCGGCCGTGGCCAAAGCCCGCAAAGCCGGCGAGAACGATCCCCTGACTCTGTTCAACGTGGGCAGCCGCAGCTACTTCGACTACACCTGGAAACACCGCGGCCTTGAGCGGGTGTTCATTGAAGGCGACACTCCCCCGGGCTTCGAGGTTCTACGACGCGAGCGCGGACGCGAGTGGGTCCGGCAAAACACCGTGCTCCTGGGTGCCAGCGACGACACCTTGGGCCGCCTCACGGTCGCTGTCATCACGGACATCGTCACCGTGGCAGGGCAGGAAGTAGCCCTCAGCGCCACCAAGCGCGAGGCCGACGAAGTGGTAGATGCGGCGGCCATACTGGTGAGCCGCCTGGTCCGCTAACCGCGGCCACTACCGGCACTGAGGTCGCGGGAAAACGCCGGGAACCCCCGGAAACTTCCGGCGTTACCGCAGCGTTCCAGCGAACTCGATTGGCCGGCCCTCACCGCGGGTCAGCCACCCACCCCGTGAACAGAGGCATTCCCGTCTCCACATGCACGATCTCGTAGTGGAACGGGCGGTCGAGGATCAGCTCGCGTTGGGGTTCGGGCGCTGCGGCTGAGCCCACGGCGTTAAGTTGAGTGACGGCCGACGCGATGGTGCCCTTCTCGGCAACCGTAATGTTGGCGGCCTGCGCAGCCTGTGTCAGTTTCATGTCCGGCTGGATGTCGTTGAAGTCCTTGTCCGTGGCCAGCATCTGGTTGAGTCCGAGTGTTTCGAAGACCTTACGCAGGTCGAACGTGGTCTTGTGGTCCCATTTGGGTAGCTGAAGGTAGACCATATCCACAGGAGCGCTGCTCAACCTGGCTGCCACCTCACCCAGCACCTCCGCAGAAACCGCAGCCGAACCAGCCGAACCCGACGCACCGCCGTCGGGCAGTATCAGCCGCATCACGAAGCCCTCGGCGTAAGGCAGGTCCACGGCCTTCCATCCGGGGCCCTCTGCGTAGGCCAACCCCAAGAGGGCGCTCATGGCCGGTACCTCGATGACTTCTCCACCAGCCTTGGTAAAGGGCGCGTCCGAGGTGTCGCTCGCGTCGAAGGGCTCTTGCCAGGTGGCGGCGAAATAGAGGGTATTGAGCAGGCTGAAAGTGTTGTCGGGATCGTATTGTGCGGGTGCTTCCTTGATCCGACCCCTGGTGTTCCTGCTGACCCAGCGGTCGATGGCCGGTTTGGTGACGGCCTCGTCCCGGAACGACACCGGGTACACCCCCGTGCCGAAATGTTTGGCGAGCGTGGCCAGGAAGGCCTCGCCGGTAGGGACGCCTCTATCAATGAACAGCCCGTTGGCAGCATGCATCACCGGTTTGCGCGGCGGGTCGTCTTCGTCCACCGAGCCGGGGTCGCCGTCGAACTTTTCCAAGGAGGCGAGCAGCGCGTTCATCGCTTCGTCGCGCCCCTCGGTGGGCAACCCCAGAGCTGAGTCCATCTCCGTGGCCGTGGCACCCGAGGCGCCTGCGCGGAGCATGCTCAACGCGATCAACAGGCTTGCCGGCGACGACACGACGTTCCCGTTGGAACTCTCGCCGCCATCGGCGAGCAAGGCGGCACCGAGCTTGCGCGCTGACGCGTTGAAGGCTTTAAGCTGCGCCGGGTAGTCCGCCGTTTGCACCGACGCCCGGGTCACGCCGTCGGCCGTTTGGAGTTCGACGCCGGATGGTTGGGGTGCGCAGGCGCTGAGAGTCGCAGAACCACTTACCACTGCGGCTGCCGCGATGGCCGCGGCCACCTTCCGGACTGAATTCATGGCGCATCCCCTGCTTGGCGTTGTCTTCACATGGTGCCCCCTTTGACGTGGGAACTCACTCGATGTGAGAGAGGGATCGCCAAATGTTGCCGGAAGGTGATAGACGGTCACGCTCAAGCACGAGTGATGTGAGAGAGCGTGGGGCTCAAGCACGAGTGATGTGAGAGAGGGTCAGCGGTCGGAGTGGGCGGCCAGGAAGCTGTACACCTCGGTCTCGTCCACGCCGGGGAAGGCTCCTGGAGGCATGGCCGCGAGCAGGTGCGAATGCGCCCTGGCGGATGGCCAGGCGTTGCCCGCCCACTCGTTGGCGAGAGAGGCCGGCGGCCGCTTGCAGCAATTGGGATCCGGACAGTTGGACGTGGCCCGGGCCGTGGTCTCCCGGCCGCGGAACCATTTCACGTGCTGGTAGGGAACACCGATACTGAGTGAGAACTCGCCGTTGGCTGACCGCTCGGTGCGCGCTGTGCACCAGTACGTGCCCGAGGGTGTGTCGGTGTACTGGCTGTAAGCGCTGAACTTGTCAGGCACGTCGAACACGGCACGTGAGGTCCACGCCTTGCACGATGGCTGCCCCTCAATGGCCCCGGTATGGTCCTGCGGGAAAGTGACGCCGTCGTTCTCGTACGCCTTGTAGATGATGCCGGACTGGTGCGTCTTCTGGAAATGCGTGGTGATGCCGAGGTGCTTCGTGGCCAGGTTGGTGAATCGGTGCGCGGCGGTCTCGTAGGACACGGCGAAAGCATCCCGAATGTCTTCCACAGCGATTTCCTTGGCCGCTTTGGCTTTTTGCAGGAACTCCACCGTTGCTTGCTCCGGAAGCAACAAAGCAGCCGCGAAGTAGTTGGTGGCCACCCTCTGTGCCAGGAAATCCCCGTAGTTGCGCGGAGTTTCGTGTCCGAGGACGTAGTGGCCCAGCGCCTGGAGGAGGACCGACCGGGGATCATGGTCCTGGCGTTGATTCTGCGTCAGGTAAATTCTGCGGTTCTTCAAGTCCGTCACGGACCGTGTGGAGTGCGGCAAATCGCCCACATGATGAAGGGAAAACCCGAGGTTCTCGGCGATGTCGGCAATGACGTGCTGGCTCAGCGGACCGGTGGTGTAGCCGACCCCTTTGAGGACCTTCTGCGCCTCGGCCTCATACTCGGGGAAATAGTTACCGCGCTCGCGCATCATGGCACGCAACTCGCCGTTGGCACGGCGGGCTTCTTCCGGCGTCGCAACTTGCTCATTAAGTTTGCGTTCGAGCTCCTGCAGCAGCCCCACCTGCGACTCCAGCACATCAAGCGGAAGCCGCGAGCTGATGCGGATTTTCGGCAGGTTCAGGGACTCGTAGAGTGGTCCGCGCTGGTACCGCTCGAGCTCGATTTCCAGCGCAGCCCTGCGACTCGGCGGCTCGGCCCCCAACAGCTGGTCGATGCTCACATTCAGCGACACGGCCAGCTGCTGCAGCAACCCCAGTTTGGGCTCCCGCTTGCCGTTTTCAAGCAGGCTCAGCTGGCTTGGTGCGGTCCCGACGGCGGCACTCAAGTCGTCCAGCGTCAGTCCGGCCTGCTTGCGCAGGTGGCGCACACGGCGGCCAAGGCTGATGACGTCCAGTTCAGGGGGCGCAGGCGACAACGACGGCGATGCGACTTCACGATTCCAGCTCACAGGCGACATTTCTTGAGAATACGCGAAGAAGTGCATTTCTTTCCATAGTTTTCCTCTAGCAACCCTCTTGGAAGTGCAGAAAAGTAGGACTTACGAAAAAGAAAGACACACCCCGGGTAAGCCGGCCGATGCAGCAAAGGCGCAGCGGAGGCCGGCCCGGGAGCCCCATTTGGATATTAGGAGACATGCAATGACCGCATCGTTTGAACCCGCAGAGCAGTCCGCAGAGCAGCAGGCAGCGGCGCTGGAACTTGAATGGTCTGCCAACCCGCGGTGGGAAGGCGTCACCCGTGATTACTCGGCCACCGACGTCGTCCGCCTCCGCGGTCGCGTCTCCGAAGAGCACACCCTGGCCCGCCGCGGTTCGGAGAAGCTCTGGAAGCAGCTCACCGAGGAAGCTCCCACCGGCGGCTATACCAACGCGTTGGGCGCACTGACCGGCAACCAGGCAGTGCAGCAGGTCAAGGCCGGCCTCCGCGCCATCTACCTCTCCGGCTGGCAAGTGGCAGCAGACGCCAACCTCTCGGGCCAGACCTACCCGGACCAGTCCCTCTACCCGGCCAACTCGGTCCCGCAGGTTGTCCGCCGCATCAACAACGCACTGCTCCGCGCAGACCAGATTGAGTATGCCGAGGGCGTCAAGACCGTTGAGGACTGGCTGGTCCCGATCGTCGCCGATGCCGAAGCAGGTTTCGGTGGCCCGCTGAACGCCTACGAACTCATGAAATCCATGATCACCGCCGGTGCCTCAGGCGTTCACTGGGAAGACCAGCTCGCTTCCGAAAAGAAGTGCGGACACCTGGGCGGTAAGGTGCTGATCCCCACCCAGCAGCACATCCGGACCCTGAACGCCGCCCGCCTGGCAGCCGACGTCGCCGACACCCCCACCGTCGTCATCGCCCGCACCGACGCCGAAGCAGCAACCCTGATCACCTCCGACGTTGACGAGCGCGACCAGGAATTCATCCTCCGCGAAGGCGGACAGCCGGTTCGTACCGCCGAGGGCTTCTACAAGGTCCGCAACGGCATCGAACCCTGCATCGCCCGTGCCAAGGCCTACGCACCGTACTCCGACCTCATCTGGATGGAGACCGGCACCCCGGACCTGGAGCTGGCCCGTAAGTTCGCCGAATCGGTCAAAGCCGAGTTCCCGGACCAGATGCTTTCCTACAACTGCTCCCCGTCCTTCAACTGGCGCAAGCACCTGGACGACACCACCATCGCCAAGTTCCAGCGCGAACTCGGTGCCATGGGCTTCACGTTCCAGTTCATCACCCTGGCCGGCTTCCACGCCCTGAACTACTCGATGTTCGACCTCGCCCACGGCTACGCCCGTGAAGGCATGAGCGCCTACGTCGAGCTCCAGGAGAAGGAATTCGCCTCCGAATCCCGCGGCTACACCGCCACCAAGCACCAGCGCGAAGTCGGCACCGGCTACTTCGACGACATCGCAACCGCGCTCAACCCGAACGCATCCACCCTTGCCCTGGTGGGATCCACCGAAGAAGGCCAGTTCCACTAACCAACACCCGACGGCGGTCCTCGCCTCCGACCTGCAGTGCGGTAATGCTCTGCCTGCTATCCCCATGCCCGCCCCATGACCTCGCAGAACTCGGTCGGGGGCGGGCACAGGGCCCCTTTACGCAGGCTGCCGCATCACCGCACCTCCGGCCTCGTGTCCACCTCACCGAGGCGCCGCCGTCGAACCTTTTTAGGAGAATTAGAATGAACAGCTTCACTGACAACTTCACCATCAATGGCATCACTATCACCGCGCAGCCCATCTGCCGGCAGAACGAGGTTTTGACTCCGGACGCCTTGGAGTTCATCGGCAAGTTGCACAGGGCTACTGCTGATCGTCGTCAGGAGCTGATGCAGGCACGGCACGCCCGCCGTAACCAGATTTCCGGTGGCCAGGATCCGCGGTTCCTGCCGCAAACCGAGGGCATCCGGAATGATCCGAGCTGGCGTGTAGCTCCCCCGGCTCCGGGTTTGGAGGACCGCCGCGTGGAGATCACGGGCCCGGTGGACAAGAAGATGACCATCAACGCCTTGAACTCCGGGGCCAAGGTCTGGCTGGCCGACATGGAGGACTCGTCCACGCCGACGTGGCGCAACGTCATCCAGGGCCAGCTGAACCTGACCGATGCTTTGGAGCGGCGCATCGACTTCACGTCCCCTGAGGGCAAGGAGTACAAGCTCAAGTCCGCCGAGGACCTGCCCACCATCGTGGTCCGTCCCCGTGGCTGGCACCTGCCCGAGAAGCACATGCTGATCGACGGCAAGCCGATCGCCGGCGGCATTGTGGACTTCGGTTTGTTCTTCTTCCACAATGCCCGCCGCCTGCTCGCCCAGGGCAAGGGCCCGTACTTCTACCTGCCGAAGATCGAGAACCACCTCGAAGCCCGCCTGTGGAACGACATCTTCGTCCTGGCCCAGGACCTGCTCGGCATCCCGCAGGGCACCATTCGTGCCACTGTCCTGATCGAAACCATCACGGCCGCATTCGAGATGGAAGAGATCCTTTACGAACTGCGCGACCATGCGTCGGGTTTGAACGCCGGCCGCTGGGACTACATCTTCTCCCTGATCAAGAACTTCCGCACCCGCGGACCGCGTTTTGTGCTCCCGGACCGCGGCCAGGTGACCATGACCCAGCCGTTCATGCGCGCTTACACCGAGCAACTGGTCCGGGCCTGCCACCGTCGCGGGGCAATGGCGATCGGTGGGATGGCCGCCGCTGTTCCCAACCGCAAGGACGAAGCCGCCAACACCGCGTCCTTCGAGAAAGTCCGCGCCGACAAGACCCGTGAGGCCAACGACGGTTTTGATGGTTCGTGGGTGGCCCACCCGGATCTGGTGCCGGTATGCCGGGAAGTGTTCGACTCAGTTCTCGGAAACCGCCCCAACCAGTTGGATCGCTCCCGCGAGGATGTCACCCCCGATGACCGCGCACTGATCGACATCGCCAGCACCGAGGGAACCATCACCGAGGGCGGGGTCCGCCTGAACATCGAGGTAGGCATCCGGTACATCGAGTCCTGGCTGCGCGGCAACGGAGCTGTGGCCATCCACAACCTCATGGAAGACGCCGCCACCGCGGAGATCTCCCGGTCCCAGCTGTGGCAGTGGATCCATTCCCACGCCATCACCGACCACGGCGATATCATCACCCGCGAATGGGTGGAAGACATGCTGGACGAGGAATACGCCCGCCTGGAACGCTTCGATGGAGACCGCTTCGCTGACGCCCGCGCCATCTTCGAAGAAGTCACACTGGCCGAAGAATTCCCCACCTTCCTGACCATCCCCGCGTACGCCCGCTTCCTCACCGAGGCCCGTGAAGAGGCCACGGAGGAGGAACTCGTCGCCGCCTAGCTTTTCGCTGGCCAGCGACACACCAAGCCCCGACGCTGGGCTGCCTGCACTCTTCGCAACAAGTGACCCCGACCGTCGGGGAGGCAGCCCAGCAGCGGGGCTTACCCATGCCCGGCCGATTTACCGCTGCCGGGCCACCCAGCGCACGGACAACGTGGTGCACACACAGAACGTCAGGACCGAGCCGAGGATCACGAACAGCGGCACCGTCCAGCCGTCGGTAACACTGTGCACGAACCCGATGGCAGTAGGAGCCAACGCTGCGAAGCAGTAACCCACCCCCTGCACCACGGCGGACATCCTGCCGGCGGCGGCCTGCGATTGCGCGAACTTGATGATGGCTATGAAGATCACCGTGATACCGCCGCCTTGGGCAATTCCGCCCAGCGAGGACCACACCCACCACCCCGAAGGTGCCAGCAACAATCCGAAGGGTACGGTCAGCCACAGCGCACTCAAGGTGACCGCAACCGTCGTCGTACTGGCGAAACGAGCCAGGAGTGGTACGCCCAGGCCGCCCACAATCGCGAAGATCTGGAAGAGGGAGGATCCTGCCCCGGCTTCGGCGGTGCCCATGGCGAGTTCGTCGGAGAGGAAGCTCGGGAGCCAGGCGGTAACCCCGTAGTAGGAGAATGCCTGCCCCGCGAAGCCGAGTGTGAGGCCCACAGTCAGCCAGCGGACACCCGCGACGCGCCCCGCCGGGGAAGCCGGAGGAGCAGGAACCGCAAGGGGAACAAACGCCCGGCGGGCTCCAACCGTAGGAACCCAGAACAGAATCGCGGCCAAAGCCAGCAGAGCACTGGCCGCGAGGGAAAGCCGCCACCCCACCAGCTCAGCAAGGGGCGCAGTAGCCACTGAGGTGAGGAACGAGCCAACATTCAGCGCGGCGGTGTAAACGCCCATCGCGGTCGCCTGGCGCCGGGGTGCGAAGTCGCGCCGGATGATCAGCGGCACCGCGATGTTGCCGATGGTGATGGCCACGCCAATGACCACCGTGCCCACCATCACCGAGGCACCGCCACCGCTGGAGCGGATGATCACGCCGGCCAACACTCCGAGCAACGTCAGCATGACGGCGAACTCGGCCCCAAACCGGCGTCCCGCCAGCGAAGCCAACGGGGAAGCGAGGGAGAAGCACAGCACGGGAATGCCAGTCAGCAGTCCAAGCTCAACCGGCGAGAAGCCGAGGTCCTGCTGCAGCGAGTCCACCACAGGAGCCACAGCCACAAAGGGGCCGCGCATGTTCAGGGCAATGAGGCCAATGCACGCAAGGATCAGCCAGCCGCGGGGAACTTTAGCGAGGAACTGGGTCATCGGGCGCAGGGGCAAGCACAGAATGCAGGAGGAGTTTTCATCACTTTCATTGCTATCACGCCCTCATCCGGCAACCGGCACCCAACAAGACCTAACCCGCTGCTTGGAGCGTGGCCTCAATCACGGCCGGCGACAAGACATGCTGGGTGACCATTTGGCTGGCGCCCAGGACCGCGGCACGCTGGCCTGCCATGGAGATGCCGATGCGCAGGTGCGTGGTGGCCAGCGGCAAGGACCGCCGGTAGACCACTTCGCGGATGCCGGCCACAAGGTGCTCGCCGGCCTCCCCCACACTGCCGCCGATGATGATCATGGACGGATTGAGCAGGTTGACCACGGTGGCCAGCACATCGCCGACGTCGCGCCCCGCCTGCCGCAGCGCCTGGATCGCCTGCAGATTTCCTTCACCAACGAGCCTGAGGACATCACCGCCGGTAGACGCTTCCAGCCCCTGGGCCTGCAGCTGACGCGCGACGGCGGGACCTGATGCAAGCGCCTCAAGGCATCCGTGATTGCCACACCGGCAGAGAACGTCGTCCCCGCGTGGGACACGGACGTGGCCGAGGTCGCCGGCGGTGCCGTTGGCGCCGCGCTGCAATTGACCACTGCTGATAATGCCGGCTCCGATGCCCGTAGCCACTTTGATGAACAGGAAGTTCTGGTGGTCCGGCCAGTAGGCGGTGCGCTCGCCGAGCGCCATGATGTTGACGTCGTTGTCCACCAAGACAGGAACCGGCCAAGAACGCTGAACGTAGGAGACGACGTCGAATCCGTCCCAGCCAGGCATGATCGGCGGCTTCACGGGTCGCCCGGTATGGTGCTCCACAGGCCCGGGCAATCCGATTCCCATGCCGGCGAGGTCGCCGGGTTTCCGTCCGGCTTCGGCCAGGAGTTCACGGCCCGCAGCCACCACGCGGCCCAGGACCGCGTCCGGGCCGTCGGCGACTTCCTGCGCCAGGCGCCGCTCGGCCAGGACGCTGCCACCGAGGTCGGTGACGGCAACAATCACGTGGGTAGCTCCGACGTCGACGGCCAGGACCACCCTCGCGGCGGGGTTGAAAGCAAAGCGCGACGGCGGCCTGCCGCCACTGGAGGAAGCCTCACCGGCGGGACCCACAAGTCCGGAACTGATGAGGGCGTCAATGCGGGCAGCAACGGTGGAACGGGCCAGTCCAGTGGTTTCAACAAGCTCAGCACGTGTACGGGCCCTGCCGTCGCGGAGGAGCTGAAACAAATTCCCAGGGCGTGAAAGGTTGCCGGCCTCTGGCGCGGAGGTTCTTCCGGCGTCAGTTCCGGCAGCTGATGTCATCCACATAGTGAAGCACGATTGCTTATGCATGTCATCCACCAGAACTTTGTCAGAATATCTTCGACTTTTGCTAGACGATCGGCAAAAGTCCCTCTAGGCTGAAATGAGTGCTCGAACAGTCCATTGCCGGGCGGAATCGGTAGCTCCCCCAGTGGGTGCTCACTAGACTGGCGCCAAGTCCCTGATCTCCCGGAAACACCCTCTCCCGAAAAGGAACCCAATGTCGTATTCACTTCAGCTGTACACACTCCGCGATGCCATCCAGGAGGACCTGCCGGGAACCATCAGGAAGGTCGCCGGGATCGGTTTCACGCAGGTGGAGCCGTACAACTTTGTGGCCACGGCCAAGGAACTCGGTGCAGCGTTGAAGGAGAACGGCCTGACCGCGCCGTCCGGGCACGCCCCGCTGTTGTCCCAGGATCAGGACGAGATCTTCGCAGCCGCCAAGGAACTGGGCATCACCACGGTGATCGATCCTTTCCTTCCCGCGGAGCACTGGCAGGACGCCGAAACCATCCAGGCCACCGCCGCCAAGCTCAACGCCGCAGCGAAGAAGGGCGCCGGGTACGGCATCCGCGTGGGGTACCACAACCACGCCTGGGAGCTGGAGTCCACCATCGAGGGCAAAACCGCACTGGAATACTTCGAAGGGTTGCTGGACCCGGAAGTGGTCCTGGAAATAGACACCTACTGGGTAGCCGTCGGCGGCCAGGATCCCGTGGAAGTCCTGGCCCGCCTGGGTGACCGGGTAAAGCTCATCCACATCAAGGACGGCCCGGCCACCACCGACACCAAAGCCCAACAGCCCGCAGGCCAGGGCACCATCCCGGTCCTGGACGTCATCGCCGCAGCGAAGTCACTGGAAGTAGGCGTGGTGGAATTCGATGACTACTCCGGCGACATCTTCGAAGGCATCACCCAAAGCCTGGCCTACCTCACCGCCGCAGCCAGCGCAGACGCAGCCGAAGGAGTACAGGCATGAGCTTCGCACCCTCCACCCGTAAAGGCCCCGTAGGTGTTGCCGTCATCGGCGCAGGCAACATCAGCAAGCAGTACCTGGACAACCTCACCACCTTCCCTGATGTGAAGGTCCTGGTTGTCGCGGACCTCTTCGCCGAAGCCGCGCAGGCCCGCGCCAAGGAATACGGCATCGCCGAATTCGGCACCCCGGAGCTGGCACTGACCCACCCCGACGTCGAACTCATCATCAACCTGACCATCCCCGCAGCCCATGTGGAGGTCGCCACCGCCGCGGTGGCCGCCGGCAAACACGTCTGGACCGAGAAGCCTTTCTCCCTGGACCGCGACTCCGGGCTGGGGTTGCTTAAAGCTGCCGACGCCGCGGGCATCCGGCTCGGCACCGCCCCGGACACCTTCCTCGGCGCCGGTTTGCAGACCGCCCGCCGCATCATCGAACGCGGTGACATCGGCACACCGTTGACGGGCATGACCACGTTCCAGACCCCAGGTCCGGAATCCTGGCACCCGAACCCCGCGTTCCTCTTCCAGCACGGCGCCGGTCCCCTGTTCGACATGGGCCCGTACTACCTCACGGCCTTGATTCAGACCTTCGGATCCGTCCGCAAGGTCGCCGCCGTCGGCTCATCGGCGAAGGCCACCCGCATCATCGGTTCCGGACCCAAAGCCGGCGAGGAATTCGCCGTCGAGGTCCCTACCCATGTCTCCGCGATGGCGCAGTTCGAGGGCGGGCAGTCCTCCCACAGCGTCTTCTCCTTCGAATCCCCGCGCCAGCGCATGGGCTTCGTGGAAATCACCGGCTCCGAAGCGACCCTGTCCCTGCCGGACCCGAACAACTTCGACGGCGACCTGAAGCTCTGGCGCCCAGGCGCTGAAGAGCCCGAGATCATCCCCGCCACAGGCCCGGCCAACGGACGTGGCATGGGGGCCCTGGACATGGCACGCGCCCTCCGTTCCGGCCTCCCGCACCGCGCCACCGGCGACCTCGCCTACCACGTACTGGACACCATGGTCTCGATCGCAGAGTCCATGGAATCCGGCACGTTCGTACACGTCACCAGCAACGCACCCGTCTCGGCCGCCCTCCCCGAGGACTGGGCACCCGAAACAGCAACGCTTTCCTAAGCAGCGAGGACCCACATCCATGACCACTCCTCCACACCTGCCCTCCACCTTGGGAGTGGCCGCTATTGGTTACGCCTTCATGGGGAAGGCCCACTCGAATGCCTGGCGGAACGTCGCCAGCTTCTTCGACGTCCCGGGGTTCGAACAGAAAGTGCTGGTTGGCCGGGACGCAGAGGCCGTTGCGGAAGCCGCTGCCAAGTACGGCTGGACCGAATCCGCCACCGACTGGCGCTCCGTCATTGAACGGGACGACATCCACATCATCGACATCTGCGCGCCGGGGTGGATGCACGCCGAAATCGCCATCGCTGCTTTGGAGGCGGGCAAGCATGTGCTCGTGGAGAAGCCGCTGGCCAACACCTTGGGTGAAGCCGAGTTGATGACCGCCGCGGCCGCCAAAGCCCGTGCCCGCGGGGTCCAGTCGATGATCGGATTCAACTACCGCCGCGTCCCGGCGTTGGCGCTGGCCCGCGAACTCATCGCCGAAGGACGTCTCGGCACCATCCGGCACGTCCGCGCCGCCTATCTGCAGGACTGGCTCACCGACGCGAAGTCCCCCATGTCCTGGCGCCTGCGGAAGGAAACCGCCGGTTCCGGTGCACTGGGCGATATCGCCTCGCACGCCATCGACCAGATCCTGTTCCTCCTCGGTGACACCGTCACTGAGGTCACCGGCCGCCTGAACACCTTCGTTGACCGCCGCCCCGGGCCGCAGGGCCCGGAAGATGTCACGGTCGACGACGCCGCTTGGGCTACGCTCACACTCGCCTCCGGAGCAATCGCCTCGGTGGAAGCGTCCCGCGTGGCTACGGGCCAGAAGAACTCCCTCAAGCTCGAAATTTACGGGGAAAAGGGAACCATTCTCTTTGACTTGGAGGCCCTGAACGAACTCGGTTTCCTTGACGCGACCGCACCGGTTCGCGAGCAGGGCTTCCGCCGGATCCTGGTCAACGAACCGGAGCACCCGTACCTTGGAGCGTGGTGGCCACAGGGTCACATCATCGGCTGGGAACACACTTTCACGCACCAGATCCGGGACTTCCTCACCGCGATCGCGGCCGGTGAGTCGCCGTCGCCGTCGTTCGAGGATGGACTGAACGTCCAGCACATCCTGGCCGCCGTGGAAGAATCCGCGGCCGCCAAAAGCTCACTGATCCAGCTCAACGCATCCGCTACTGAAGGAGCCTGACATGCCCCGCCCGTACACCTTGTTTACCGGCCAGTGGGCCGATCTCCCCTTCGAGGAAGTCGCGCGCCTTGCCTCGGGCTGGGGCTACGACGGCCTGGAAATCGCCGTCTCCGGAGACCACCTGGACGCCTGGCGCTGGGACGAACCCGGCTACGTCGAATCCAAACTTGCCGTCCTGGAGAAGTACAACCTGAAGGTCTGGGCCATCTCCAACCACCTCAAAGGCCAGGCCGTCTGCGATGACCCCATCGACTTCCGCCACGAAGCCATCGTCGGCTCACGCGTCTGGGGCGACGGGGAGCCCGAAGGCGTCCGCCAACGCGCCGCCGAAGAAATGAAGCACACCGCACGCCTCGCCCGCGCCCTGGGCGTGGACACCGTGGTGGGGTTCACCGGTTCTTCCATCTGGCAATACGTCGCCATGTTCCCGCCCGTCCCCGAAAAAGTCATCGAGGCCGGCTACCAGGACTTCGCCGACCGCTGGAACCCCATCCTGGACGTCTTCGACGAAAACGGTGTCCGCTTCGCCCACGAAGTCCACCCGAGTGAGATCGCCTACGACTACTGGACCACCGTCCGGACCCTCGAAGCGATCGGCCACCGGGAAGCGTTCGGCCTGAACTGGGACCCCTCCCACTTCATGTGGCAAGGCATCGACCCCGTGTCCTTCATCTGGGACTTCAAGGACCGGATCTACCACGTGGACTGCAAAGACACCAAGCTTCGCCCCACCGGCCGGAACACCGTGATGGGCTCGCACCTGCCGTGGGGCGACCCCCGCCGCGGCTGGGACTTCGTCTCCGCCGGGCGCGGCGATGTGCCCTGGGAATCGTCCTTCCGCGCCCTCACCGCCATCGGCTACAACGGCCCCATCTCCGTAGAATGGGAAGACGCCGGCATGGACCGCCTCCACGGCGCCCCCGAAGCCCTCGCCGCCCTCAAGAAGTTCGACTTCCCGGCGTCGCAGACCTCCTTCGACGCCGCATTCAGCAGCAAGGACTAACACGTGACCCTCAGCAACGGCACCTCCGATGGAACAATCCGCTGGGGAATCCTCGGCACAGGATTCATCGCAGGGCTCCAGACCAAGGACTTGAAGGAGAACGGTTTCACGGTGCAAGCCGTGGGATCCCGCTCGTTGGAATCGAGTGAGTCGTTCGCTGAGGAGTACGGCGTGGCCACCGCGCACGGCAGTTATGAGGATCTGGTAGCGGACCCGTTGGTTGACGTGGTCTATGTGGCCACGCCACACCCTTTCCACCACGCGAATGCCCTGCTGGCACTCAACGCTGGAAAGCATGTCCTGGTGGAGAAGGCGTTCACCATGAACGCCCGCGAGGCGCAGGACATCGTTGACCTCGCGGAATCCAAGGGGCTCGTTGCCTTGGAGGCCATGTGGACGCGGTTCCTGCCGCACATGATCCGTCTGCGCGACATCATCGCTGCAGGCACTATCGGTGAGGTACGCAAGGTGGTGGCCAGCCACAACCAAAGCCTCCCCAAGGATCCAGCCCACCGGCTGAACGATCCCGCACTGGGCGGCGGAGCGCTCCTGGACCTGGGCATTTACCCGATCTCCTTCGCGTTCGACATCCTGGGCACGCCTGCGTCAATTAAGGCAAGTGCCTCCATGTCGGCAACGGGCGTCGACCGCCAAACGGCAGCGATCTTCGAATACGCCAGTGGTGCCCAGGCGATGGTGGATTGCGAACTCGACGCCGCCAGCGCCAACCGTGCCATGGTCATCGGCAGCGAAGGGTGGATCGACATCGAGCACACCTGGTACAATCCGGTTCCGTTCACTGTTCATGCCGTGGATGGCACTGTCGTGGAGCGCTACGACCACCCCGTGGACAGCCGGGGCATGCAGTACCAGGCAGCAGAACTCGAACGCCTGATCCGCGCCGGCGAGACTGCCGGGACCATCTTGCCGCCAGCCGAGACCGTGGCCATCATGGCCGCCATGGACGAAATCCGGAAGCAGATCGGGCTTCGCTACGAGTCCGATTCCGTCCTGGAAGGAACAACTAATGACTGATTCACCGCGCCTCGCTGAACTCCGCCAGCAGGAAGATGAGCTGGTCTTCGCTTCGTTCGACCACCACGACGCATGGCGGCTCGGGTCGCTGATCGCCAACCATGCCATCGCTTCCGATCTTGGCGTTGCAATCGACATCCGTCGGCACAACCTCGTCCTCTTCCGCTGTGTCCTGCCCGGTACCACCGCCGACCAGGAAGAGTGGATCCGACGCAAGTCTGCTGCCGTGCTGCGGTTTGAGCACAGCACCGCGTTGTTGGGTGAACAGTTTGCCGAACGCAACCCCCTTGGTGGCGGGTGGCTGGCACCGGAGGACTACACGTTGGACGGCGGTTCTTTCCCCATCCGTGTGCGAGGCGCCGGCGTCATCGGCGCGATTACGGTGTCCGGGTTGTCTTCGGACGAGGACCACCAGATGGTGGTGGACGGAATCCGGAGCTACTTGAAGACGGTGGGGGCTTAGGAGCGGATGCTCCACAGGTTCATCGTCCCGGGTACACCACGGCCTTGAGTTGGCCGGGCTGCTTACCGGCTTTGAGTGCCGCCTCAGACTCAGAGAGGGAGAACTTGCCCGTGACCAGGATGTCTAAATCCACTTTGCCGTCCGCGAGCAGTTGGATGGCAAGGGGCCAGGTGTTGGTGTAGCGGAAGACACCGGAGAGCCAGATCTCCCGGTTCTGGATGAAGGAAACGGGCAGTTCGACCTCATCCGCGCCGAGTCCCACCAGGATCACCCGGCCCGCAGGCCCCACGGCCCTGATCCCGGAACGGACCGCCTGCGGTGCGCCCGACGCGTCAATGAAGGCATCGACGTCGAGCCCTTCCACGCTGTCCGTCTTCGCGTTCAACGCGTGCGTCGCACCGTGTTCCAAGGCGAAGGCGAGACGGTCGTGGGCGATGTCGGTGACGTATATTTCACTCGCACCGTAAGCCCGTGCTGCTTGCACCGCGATGATGCCGATGGGGCCTGCCCCGGCGATCAAGACCCGGCTACCAGGCTTGATTTTTGCACGCTCGCACGCCCAGAGCCCTACGGACAGCGGCTCGATCAAGGCAGCGGCTTCGTCGCTGACATTGTCCGGGATGTCGTATGCGAAGTCACTTTGAATGGTGACGTACTCGGCGAACGCGCCGTCCACGGGCGGCGTCGCGTAAAACTTCATCTCCGGGCAGAGGTTGTAGCGTCCGGCCTTGCACTGCTTGCAGGTCCGGCAAGGGCGTTGGGGCTCTACGGCGACTCTCGCACCAAGGCGGGCGGGGTCTACGGAACTCCCGACGGCGGCAATCCGCCCCGCGAGTTCGTGGCCCAGGATCAAAGGGTGGTCCACCACGTAATCGCCGATCCGGCCATGCTCGTAGTAGTGAACATCGCTTCCGCAGACTCCGACGGCGGAAACCTGCACCAGCACTTGGTCGGCTTCGAGGTGCGGTATGGGGACCGTCGCCAGGGTCATCGCACCCTGGCGATGCAGGATGGCGGCGCGCATGGTGGCTGGCAGTTCAGGCGGGTCGAGCAGAGGGGTTCGGGTGGTTGAGGTAGTCATGATCGGAATCCTTTGGAGTTGGTTACTTAACCGCGCCGAGCGAGAGACCTTGGACAAGCTTGTCCTGGGCGGCGAAGCCGGCGAACAGTACGGGGAGCGAAATGACGACAGCGGCGGCGCAGACCTTGGCGAGGAAGAGACCTTGGCCTGAGACGAAACCGGTCAGGAAAACAGGTGCGGTTCCGGCGACGACTCCAGTGAGTACCCGCGCCAACAGCAGTTCGTTCCAACTGAAGATGAAGCAGATCAGCGCTGTCGCCGCGATCCCGGGCATTGCTACGGGTGCAATGACTTTGCGGAGCGTGACGATGAGGTTGGCTCCGTCGATCTGCGCTGCTTCCAGCATTTCCACTGGAACCTCGGCGAGGAAGGAGCGCATCATCCATACCGCGATGGGGAGATTCATGGAGGTGTACATCAGGATGAGGAACCAGATGTTGTCCAGAGCGCCTACGGTCCTTGCGAAGAGGTACAACGGAAGGATCGCTGCCACGACGGGCATCATCTTGGTGGACAGGAAGAAGAACATGACGTCGGTCCACTTCTTCACTGGCTTGATGGACAGCGCATAAGCGGCCGGAATGGCAAGGATGAGGACGAGGACCGTTGACAGGATGGAAGCGGTAGCGGAGTTGATCAATGATGGCCACGGGCTGACACCGGATGCTTCCCCGAAGAACTCCTTGTAGGCGTCCAGGGTGAGGTTCGCCGCGATGGAGGGCGGGTTGGTTGCGGCATCGGTTTCGGAGTGGAAGGAGGTCAGGATCATCCACAGGACCGGTGTGGCAAAAAGCAGTGCCAGCAGCCAAGCTGCGATTCCGGCGGCTGTGTTGTTGCGGGTGGGCTCCATCCGGGACTTGCCGCGACGACGGATGCCGGCTGGCGTGCTGGATTTTTCAGGCGTGATGCGGGCTGCGGCAGGACTGAGTGTGCTCATCGTGCTGCCTCCTTCTTGAATAGCGAGAAAACGGTGCGGAGGGCGAAGGTCGCCACAAGGATGGTGCCGATGACAACCACAACGCCGGCCGCGGAGGCAAGCCCGTATTCGTTGGCGAAATAGAACGTCTGGTAGATCGCGTAGGGCAGATTGGCTGTGCCGAGTCCGCCCGCTGTGAGGGTGAAGACTGCGTCGAAGTTCTGCACGATATAGATCGCGCCGAGAAGACCACCAAGCTCCAGATACTGGCGAAGATGGGGCAGGGTCAGGTGCCGGAATATGGCCCACGGCGTTGCACCGTCCATTTGGGCTGCTTCCACGGTGTCCATGGGCCGTGACTGAAGACCGGCGAGCAAGATGAGCATCATGAACGGCGTCCACTGCCACACCAGCGAGATGATGACCGCCATCAGCGGCGCTTGGGACAGCAGGTCCAACTGCGGAGGAGTGTCGCTGCCGAACAGGGACCAGATCCAGGTCAGGACACCGTTGATCAATCCGTACGTGGGATTGAGCAGTGCGTGCTTCCAGATCAGGGCAGCGGCCACGGGCACCACAAGGAACGGAGCAATCAGCAGCGTCCTTGCCAGTCCGCGTCCGATGAATTTCTTGTCCAGCAGCAGGGCCAGGCCCAGGCCGACGACCAGGCTGGCCAGGACCACGGCAACTGTGAGGAGGATGGTGGTGAAGATTGCTTGGCGGAGGTCGGGATCGGTGAGGACCGTGACGTAGTTCTCGAAGCCGGCGAAACCCGTGGTGCCGGGGCTCAGGCTGTTCCAGTTCAGGAACGAGATGATCAGTGTCACCACGAACGGGAGCTGCGTGACGATGATGAGGAAGATCAGGGCTGGAAGCAGCGGTGCACGCCGCGCCCAGGCCAGTGCGCGTTCCCGCGGTGCTTTGTTTCGTGATGGTTTGGCTGTGGCATGTCCCGGGCGGGAGATGCGCGCCGTTGCGGTAGTCATGATGTTCTCCTGCGGTTCGGTTATTGCTTGTTCTTGTACTTGTCGCCGACCTTTTGCGCGGCTTCCTGGCCTTTTGCCAGTGCCTCGGCCACACTCCCTTGACCGGCAATGGCAGAGCTGACGCCTTGGGAGACATTGGTGCCAAGCGCGGCAAACTCGGGGATGCCCACAAACTGGATGCCGACCGCAGGACGTTCCTGGAGGCCAGGGTTCTTAGGGTCTGCATTCTCGATGGCAAAGCGTTCGGCTTCGAAGAACGGCGCCGCGTCCTGGAACTCCGGGTTCTCGTACGTGGAGATGCGCTTACCGGAAGGCACCTTGGACCAGCCGAGCTTGGAGGCCACCAGTTCTTCGTATTCTTTTGAACTTGCCCAGGCTATGAACGCTTCCGCGGAGTCCTTCTTCTTCGACGCCGCCTGCAAGGCCCAAGACCACGTCCACAACCAGCCCGATGATGAGGTTTCCTTCACCGGGGCCTGCGCATAGCCAATCTTGCCCTTCACCGGGGAGGCCTCCGCCTCCAGTGCGCCGGCGGCCGAAGTTGCGTCGTACCACATGGCCACTTTGCTTTGCGTTAGGTTATTCAGGCATTCCGTGAAGCCTGACTGGGCTGCACCGGCCTGACCGTGCTCCCGGACCAGTTTGGCGTAGAACTCCGTGGCTTCCGTGAACTCAGGCGAGGTGACCTTGGCGTTCCAGTCTTTGTCGAACCACGTACCACCAAAGGTGTTGACCACAGTTGTCAGCGGCGCGAAGACCTGCCCCCAACCGGGCTGGCCGCGGAGGCAGATCCCCTTCATCCCGGGTTCTGCCCCGTCCACTTGGGCGGCGAGCTCTGCCACTTCGTCCCAGGTTGGCTTCTCCGGCATGGTCAGGCCCTTGGCCGCGAAAACATCCTTGCGGTACATGAGGAAGGACGATTCACCATAGAAGGGTTCCCCGTAGAGCTTGCCGTCGTCCCCGGTGAGGGAGGCGGTATACGCCGGAAGGATGTCGGCCTGGTTGAACTCCGGGTCCGCGGCTACGTTGTCCAGCGGAGCCAGCCAGCCGTTGGCCGAGTAAAACGGGATCTCATAGTTGGACAATGCGGCCACATCGTACTGTCCGGCCTGGCTGGAGAACTCCTGGCTGATCTTTGCCCGGACGTCATTCTCGGGCAGCACCGTGTAGTTCACCCGAATGCCGGTCTCTCTGGTGAAGTTGTCCGCAGTAAGCCTCTGCAGGTCTTCCATCTGCGGGTTGTTGACCATCAGGACGCTGATGCTGTTCTGGTCACCAGTCCCTATTCCACCCGCTCCGGCACAGGCCGTAGCGGTCAGCGCGATGCACAGGGCGCCGGCGGCAAGGGCTGCCGCACGTGTTTTTGGGCGCATTGAGGACTCCTTCGTTCTTCATTGGGGTGCGCAGTCTCTGCACTCCTACCACTGCGTGGAAGTACAAGACTTGGGCGGGGCATTCGACCGGATATCCGGGTCGCCTCGCTGTGTTCCTCAAGACTAGGCGTGTGGGGTGGGGCACAACTAGCGTCATTGATGACGCATACTGATACTTATTTTCCCGATTTCTCCGGAGGCCCCTATGAGTTCCGCCCCTCCTGGCAACGCTGCGGCCCGCCTGGCCCAACGACTGGTGGGGATGCGCGCCAATCGCGAGGTGATCCCGGAGGATCCGAACCATTCGGTCCGCTGGCACCAACATGACTATCCCAGTCCGGTAGCGCGCTGGAACTATCACCCTGAATACGAGATCCACCTGATCCGAAAGGGCCACGGGAAGTTCATTGTGGGCGACCACATCGGTACGTTCGAGGCCGGCCACGTGACCTTGGTAGGGTCCGGACTCCCCCACGACTGGGTCAGTGATCTCGAACCAGGGGAAAAGCTGGCCAACCGTGACGCCGTGATCCAGTTCGACGGAAAATGGTTGGATCAGGCGGCTGCCCTGGTCCCCGAACTAGCCGAAGTGCGTCCGCTGCTGGAACAGGCTGCACGCGGAATCGAATTCACCGGCACCACAGCCAAAGCGGCAGCATCTTCCATCGAAGCCATGGGCACCTCCACCGGCTTGGAGCGCCTACGCCATTTGCTGGCCCTGTTCGCGACCCTTTGCCAGGCGCCGGATCACGAGCGCACTTACCTCGCCGACGAATGGTTCCGGCCGCAATTGGACGGTCAGGCCCAAGCAGTAGTGGACATCGTCCTGGAGTACGTCTTCAGCAACCACGCCGGAAGTATCTCCATGTCAGAAGCAGCAGCCATGGTGGGAATGGCCGAGCCCACTTTCTCCAAGTACTTCAAACGATCCACGGGCCAAAACTTCACGGACCTTGTCCGCAAGCTGCGGCTGGCGCACGCACGCCGCCTCCTGGAACGCACCGACAAGCCCATCTCGGACATTTGCTACGAGGTGGGATTCAACAATCTGTCCAACTTCAACCGTCGTTTCCTGTCAGACGCGGGGGTGAGCCCCAGCCAGTTCCGAAAGCGCCTACAAGGCCAGCCTCATTGACGAATAAGCACAGCCGGGATATCCACCAGCACTAACACGCACCCTCTGTATCACCGCCCCTTCAGCACATATCGCCTTTCAGGACGTCCGACGCCGTACTTGAGTCGCACGTCCAGCGCCCCCTCGTCGTGGAGGTACTCAAGGTAACGGCGGGCGCTGACGCGTGAGGTCCCCAGTTGCTCGGCAAGCTCAGCAGCGGAAAGGTCACCCGGGGCCGACTTCAGCGCGGACTCAACCAGTTCGAGGGTCTCCACGCTGCACCCTTTGGGCAGCGTCCGCTCGGAAACACCCAGGCCAAAGACCCGATTGACGTCTGACTGTTCGGCCTCCTGTTTCGAAGCATCCAGCCCTTGGTAAGCACTGAGGTAGTGCTCCAGCCGTTCCTGCAGGTCAGCTTGGGAGAACGGCTTGATGAGGTAGTGCACAATCCCGCCACGCAAGGCCTTCCGCACGGTCTCCACTTCGCGGGCCGCGCTGATCACCAGCACGTCCAGGTCGGGAGCGACGTCCCGCAGCTGGTGCATGAGGTCCAAGCCATTGATGTCGGGAAGATGGATGTCCAACAACACAAGGTCGGGCTGGAGCCTTTGCGTCTCCGCCAAGGCCTGGGCACCCGTATGCGCCACGCCCACCACCCCGAACCCTGGGGTCCGTTGAATGAATCCGGCGTGCACCTTGGCCACCATAAAGTCGTCGTCAACAATCAGTACCTTGATCACGGCTTCGCTGCCCCTTCGCTTGAATCTGGTTCGTGCTTTCCGAACCGCGCCGTGAACACGGCTCCGTTGTCGTTGGACACAGTGAGGTCTCCTCCGGAGCGCCGGCAGATCACCCGCGACAGCGCCAAGCCAAATCCCCTCGCATCACCGGGCCCCGGGTCCTTGGTGGAAAAGCCCTGACGAAAGATATCTTCCGCGGAGCCGGAGGGAACACCCGGTCCGTTGTCCCGGACGGTAACCGTGACACCGTCCGGGGAGTTGACCACCAACACGCGGACCGAAGCCCCGGCGCGGCCAGTGACGGCGTCGAACGCGTTGTCCACCAGGTTGCCCACCACGGTGGTGAGGTCGCGCGACAGTTCCTCTTTGACGCGTGGCAGCGCAGAGTCCGGATCCAGTTGCAGTTCCACGCCCCGTTCGGTGGCAAGACTGGCTTTGGCGATCAGGAGGGCGGCGAGCGCAGGGTCCTCGATCCGGCTGGTGACGTCGTCATTGAGCCGGGTGCGGTCCACGGTGGCGCCGTTGACGAACTGGACCACGGAGTCGTATTCGCCGATCTGGATGAGCCCGGAGATGACGTGGAGTTGATTGGCGAACTCGTGGGCTTGCGCCCGCAGGGTATCGGTGACGGTCTTGGTGGCGCCGAGTTCGCTCTCCAGAGACGACAACTCGGTCCGGTCCCTCAGCGTTGTCACCGAACCGATGTCGCGGCCGCGCGAGCGCAGTGCCACGCGGTTCATGACCACCAGCCGCTCCCCCACGAGCACCAGCTGGTCGGGGTCGGACTGTTCACGGGTCAGGACGATCTTCAAGGCCGGGTCGACGTGGAGGGATCGCAGCTTCTTCCCGACGCAATCCGGAGGCAGTCCAAGGAGTTGGCGGGCACTCTGGTTGGCCACCGTGATGCGCTCATGGGGATCCAGGGCCACCACCCCTTCCTTCAGGCCCTGCAGCATCGCTTCCCTGTTTTCAACCAGTCCCGTGATCTCCCGCGGTTCCATGCCCAGGGTTTGCCGTTTGACGCGGCGTGACAACAGGAGGGATCCGGCGACGCCCAGGACGCTGGCAACACCCAGGTAGGTGAGGAGGTTGGGCACGGCATCGCCCAGGCGCTCGATGGTGGAGGGGTAGTTCCTGCTGACGGAAGCTACGCCGATCATGATTCCGGCGTCATCCAGGACGGGGACATGGGCGGAAAGTACGGCCCCTCCACCGGTCGGCAGGACGCCGGTCCACGCCCGGCCCTCCATAACCCTGCTTTCACCGAGGGGCAGCGATTGTCCTACCAGGCTGGGATCGGACGAGGCCACCACCGTACCGTCCAGCTTGGCGAGGGCCACGTGGGAAGATCCCGACACGGTGCGGACGGATTCGGCCACGGCGGGAAGGGCGGAACCGGCGCGGGGTTCGGCTGTGGGCAGCAACGCGCGCACGGTGGGGTTGTTGCCCAAAGCCTCGGCAGCGGACAGTGCCCGACGCCCCTCTGTCCGTTCGAAAACAGCAGCGGATTGGGCGAGTGAAATGGCCACCACCGCCACAAGAACAGCCAGGACAATGAGCAACTGCAGCACAAGGTACTGCCCCGCCAGGGACATTCCTCTTCTTCGAGACAGTCGAGTCACTGCTGGGTTCCTTTGGTGGTGCCAGTGAGCGGGAGGGTGGATTGCAGCTTCCCCCGTGGCGTACCGGAACTATACCCCAGCGGTACGTAAGGCCAGATCAAACGGCCAAAAACCGTGAACGCAATGAACTTAAAGATCACTGCGAACACAAGAGTGATCGTCGTCACGTACACGCCTAGCATCAAAGGAACGGGGCATAACGCTGATCGCCCTGCACCGTATTTTCAATGATGAGAAGAGGAACACCATGCGCCAGATCCGCGCATTGCGAGTCGCCGCCGTCGCCGCCGGCATCGCCCTGATGGCCACCGGCTGCGGTGCCACAGGTAAGTCCACAGGTTCTGAAAGCTCCGGCGCTGCCGCGGGGCCCATCACCGGTCTCCAGATCATGGTCCCCAACACTCCCGGTGGCGGCTACGACACCACCGCCCGGGCAGCCGCCAAGGTACTGGACGACGAGAAGATCTCCACCAACACCGAGGTATTCAACCTTGCCGGCGCCGGCGGAACAGTTGGCTTGGCCCGCATCGTCAATGAAAAGGGCAACGGTGACCTCACGATGCTCATGGGCCTGGGCGTTGTGGGAGCCAGCTACACCAACAAGTCCGAGTCGAAGCTGACCGAGACCACCCCGTTGGCAAAGCTGATCGAGGAACCCGGCGCCATCATGGTGGGCAAGGACTCCCCGTACAAGACCATTGATGATCTGGTGAAGGCCTGGAAGGCCAACCCGGCTTCCATCTCGGTTGGCGGCGGCTCCTCGCCTGGCGGCCCGGACCACCTCCTGCCGATGCAGTTGGCGGGCGCTGTTGGCATCGACGCTACCAAGGTCAACTTTGTGTCGTACGACGGCGGTGGCGACCTTTTGCCCGCCATCCTCGGCAACAAGCTTGGTTTCGCCGCTTCCGGCGCAGGCGAGTACCTCCAGCAGATCAAGTCCGGCGAGATCCGCGTCCTTGCCACCAGTGGCGAGAACCGTTTGGAGGGCGTGGATGCTCCCACGTTGAAAGAGTCCAACATTGACTTGGTCTTCACCAACTGGCGCGGCATTGTGGCCCCTCCGGGCATCAGCGAGGACGACAAAAAATCCTTGATCGCCGCCCTCGAGAAGATGCACGAATCTGCCGGTTGGAAGGAAGCCCTGAAGACCCACAGCTGGACGGACGCTTTTGTCACCGGTGACGAGTTCCAGACCTTCCTGACGGACCAGGACAAGCGCGTTGCGGATGTCCTCACCAAGCTCGGGTTGGCGTGAGCTCCACAGCCACAGGCCTTAAAGGCCGCGCCGAGCTGGGGGTAGCCCTTCTGCTCGGCGCGGTGGGCGTCCTGGTCTTCCTGGACGCGAACGGCCTGGTGACCCCGTACTCCCAGTCGGACCCCGTGGGTCCGAAGACTGTTCCGTTCATTGTTTCCGGGCTGCTGATCATCTGCGCCATCCTCCTTGCCATCAACGTCCTCCGCGGCGGCAAGGGCGAAGCCGAAGGCGGCGAAGACGTTGACCTGGCACACCCCGCCGATTGGAAGACCGTCCTCCCGCTGGCCGGAGCTTTCATCCTGAACATCCTGCTCATCGACTGGGCCGGGTGGGTTATCTCCGGAACGGTCCTCTTCTGGGGCAGCGTGCTGGCACTTGGCAGCCGCCGCTACATCCGGGACGGCCTCATCTCCGTCGCATTGTCACTGCTGACCTTCTACGGCTTCTACCTCGGTTTGGGCATCGCCCTTCCTGCCGGGCTCCTGGAAGGAATCCTCTAATGGACGTCTGGTCCTCCTTGATGGACGGTTTCGCCACCGCCCTGACCCCCATGAACCTCTTGTTCGCCGTGATCGGCGTGCTCCTGGGTACCGCCGTCGGCGTTCTTCCCGGGCTGGGCCCGGCCATGACCGTGGCACTGCTGCTTCCGGTGACCGCTGCATTGGAACCCACCAGCGCCTTCATCATGTTCGCCGGCATCTACTATGGCGGCATGTTCGGCGGTTCCACCACCTCCATCCTCCTGAACACACCGGGTGAATCGTCGTCAGTGGTGACGGCCATCGAAGGCAACAAAATGGCCAAGGCGGGCAGGGCCGCGCAGGCGCTTGCCACCGCGGCCATCGGTTCGTTCATCGCCGGTACCATCGGCACCGCATTGCTGGCAGTGTTCGCGCCCATTGTGGTGCAGTTCGCCGTGAGTTTGGGCGCTCCGAGCTACTTCGCCATCATGGTCCTCGCCCTGCTGGCCGTCACCGCGGTCCTGGGCTCTTCCAGGCTCCGCGGTTTCGCGTCGCTTGCCCTTGGCCTGGCCATTGGCCTGGTGGGCATCGATTCGGTGACGGGCCAACGCCGCCTGACCTTCGGCCAGCCCCTGCTGGTGGACGGCCTGGACATCGTGGTGGTGGCCGTCGCAATCTTCGCCGTGGGTGAAGCCCTCTGGGTTGCTGCCCACCTGCGCCGCACTCCTCTCCATGTCATTCCCGTTGGCCGTCCGTGGATGGGTAAGAAGGACTGGGGACGTTCCTGGAAGCCCTGGCTTCGCGGCACGGCTTTCGGTTTCCCCTTCGGAGCGCTTCCGGCTGGCGGCGCGGAAATCCCCACGTTCCTCTCCTACGTCACGGAGAAGCGGCTCAGCAAGCACCCGGAAGAATTCGGCAAGGGCGCCATCGAAGGCGTGGCAGGACCCGAGGCGGCCAACAATGCTGCCGCCGCCGGAACCATGACGCCGCTGCTCGCACTCGGCCTCCCCACCAACGCAACAGCCGCCGTCATGCTCGCCGCGTTCACGTCCTACGGCATCCAACCCGGCCCGCAGCTGTTCTCCAGCCAAGGCCCCTTGGTGTGGGCATTGATCGCCAGCCTCTTCATTGGCAACTTCCTGCTCCTGCTCATCAACCTGCCCTTGGCACCCGTCTGGGCCAAGCTTCTGCAGCTTCCCCGCCCCTACCTCTATGCAGGCATCCTGTTCTTCGCCACCTTGGGCGCCTACTCGGTCAACCTGCAGGCCTTCGATCTTGTGATCCTGCTGGTACTTGGCGCACTTGGCTTCATGATGCGGCGCTTCGGGCTTCCGGTCCTGCCGCTGATCCTGGGCGTCATCCTCGGGCCGCGCATCGAAGGGCAGCTTCGTAAGACGTTGCAGCTGAGCGCCGGCGACCCCGCAGGCCTCTTCAGCGAACCGATTGCAATCGTGGTCTACATCATCGTGGCAATCATCTTGGTGTGGCCATTCATCTTCAAGCTCATCCGCCGCAACCGTCCAGTAGCTCCCGCAGGACCGTCCGGGCAGGCGACTCCCGCAGAACCGGAGACGGCAGCTCCCACCGAGTCAACCACCCCGACCCACCAGAAACAGGAGAAACCATGACCATCGTGGTGGGATACGTCCCCACACCAGAAGGCGAAGCAGCACTGACACAGGCCATCGCCGAGGCCAAGAAGAGCAACGACACCCTCCTGGTTATCAACTCGTCCAAGGGCGACGCCTTGGTGGACAACCGGTACGCCCAGGAACCGGACATCCAGAGCATCGAGGAGCGTCTGGCCGAACAGGGCATCCAGCACATCATCAAGCAGCCGATCCGTGGTCACGATGCCGCTGCCGAAGTCCTGGACGCCGCCGACGAAAACGACGCCGCCCTTATTGTCATCGGCCTTCGCCGCCGCAGCCCCGTAGGCAAGCTCATCATGGGCAGCGTTTCCCAACGGATCCTGCTGGAGGCGGACTGCCCGGTGCTGGCGGTCAAAGCCGACTAGGAGTCCGGTCAGAGGACAGGGAAGCACGACGGCGGCTGGTCACCTAGGTGACCAGCCGCCGTCGTGCCTTTAAACAGGGATTACCACATGGCCCTGGTAAGGGGCGTGACGGTAAGGCTTTCCAGCCGGGCCGTCCCTCCCTCAGAGAACAGGGACAACGAGTTGGCACCCTCTGAAGGAAAGACCTGGTCCGTCAGAGTCACAAGGCCATCCTGCGCAAATACCTCCACGGATGCCCGGTCCACATAGAGCCGCAAGCGGAGCCTGCCATTGATGAGTTGGACGGGGACATCGTCGATCGACGCGAAGGACGGATGGAAGTCCTCGTTTCCGGAGTTGGTCCTGTCAATGAACGCCCGTCCCGAGGCCGTGGTGTAGCCGACTTTGGTTGCCTCCGGGCCGTTGCCCAGCACCTTGAGCCCGAAGGCGGAGGCCGTTCCCGGCGAGAACTCCGCATCGATCTGGACCACGTCCCCCGTGATGGGAAGATTGTTGGTCCCTGGAGCGATGTCCTGCGCCGGCGCGGTAAAGGCGGCAGCCGTGTTTTTCAGTCCGTCCACTTGCGCTACCACTTTTTGGGTTAGCCGGGGACCTTGGCCGGTCTGCGTGAGCTGGACTTCCCGCGGCAGGGCCATGGAGCCCCGCCAGGTGGTTGTTGGCGTGGACTGGCCGTAATCCCAGTTGTTCATCCAGCCCAGCATGATCCGTTTTCCGTCAGGGGCGTTGCTGAAGGAAACCGCAGCGTAGTAGTCCCTGCCCCAGTCCAACCAGTCGTGTTGCTCCAGCCGGTTGATATCCGAGGCCACAAATTCGTCGGCGAGGATGTGACCCCACCCGCCACGGTTGTTGTCCACAATCCGGAGGGTGGCCTGGCTGCCTTTGAGGCCGCTCACGTCCCAGGCTTTCCAGCCCAGGTGTTCGGAATCGGAGCCCGTGGTGCTGCGGACAGCCTGACCGTTGACCATGAGGTTGACCGTGGTTTCACTGCTTCGCGGTTGTGCTGGCTGTGAGCCGAGGACCATGTTGTCCAACGTCAGGTGGCCCCACTGTCCCGCGGCGTTGTCCACGATCCGTAGGCGGGCGATTTGGCCGTAGTACTGGGAGACATCCCAGTTTTTCCAGTTCAGGTCTCCCGAATTGCTGCCGGTGGTGCTGCGGACCGGAACTCCACTCACCAGCAGTTCCACCTGGAGGCTGCCGTCTGTCCGGTTGCCCCCACCCAGCAGAAAACCAATGTTGGTGTTGGTGAGGTAGAACTCCGGTGAGGTGATGGTGCCGACGTTGTTATCGGCGTTGGGGCCGCCCTCGAAGGTGTTGATGCGCTTTCCGATTGCGTATTCACCGCCCGCAGTGGAGGGGTTCCTGGCTGCCTCGAAATCGCCGGTCAGTTGCCACCCTGCTGCACTGAGGGTCCCGGGGTAGTCGAAGCCATCGAATAGGAGGTAGCCAGGCGGCGGCGTGTTCCCGGGCTGTTCACCAGCTTGTCGGGGGTGGTTCCCGCCACCGACCAGGAAATTGATGTAATCCTTGGTGACGGTGAAGGGCGCAGATTCCAAGGTGCCGGTGGGTGCATCCCCGCCGGTGAACCCGTTCACGAGCCCGGCGCCGATGGATCCCGTGACAGTTTGCTGCCCTGGGAGCGCTCCGGGAGCGGGGCTGCTTCCCCAAGGACCTCCGGGGTTGGCGGGGTCATTGCCCACGTTCCACCCGCTGTAACTACCGCCATTGAATCCGGCGAGCAGATTTCCCGGTGGTGCCACGCCCAAGGGATCCGTGGTTTCTGACGTGAAGCGCGTCCCGTCAAAACTTCCGACGAAATACTGGCCGCCGCTGCCGCCTGCCACCGCTCCAGGGTTGATGTTGACTGCCAGCACCCATTTGATGTTGTTGGGATTGCCATCCACGGCCAAGGGGAACATGTCCGGGCATTCCCACTGCCCTCCTGTGGCATTGGCTGGTTTGAAGTCATCCAGGTAGGTCCAGTTTTTCAGGTCGGTGCTCTTGTAGAAAAGGACCCGGTGCTCGTTGGCTTCCACGGCTGACATCACCCAGTACGAGCCCGCTGCCCCTTGGTACCAGAAGACCTTGGGATCGCGGAAATCCGTAGTGTTCCTGCTGAGCACGGGATTTCCGGAGTACTTGGTCCAGGTTTGGCCGCTGTCCGTGCTGTAGGCCAGGGACTGCGCCTGTTTCCCGGGGTACAGGGGATGGTTGCCGGTGTAATTGCTGGTATAGACGGCAACCAGTGGCGGGTTCTGGGCTGTTCCGAATCCGCTGGTGTTCTGCGAATCCACCACGATGGAGCCGGAGAAAATGTCTTCTGTTGCCTGCCCGCTGCCGTTGAACGTCTGGGCAATGGCGAGTGGCTGTTCGGTCCAGTGCAGCAGATCCGCCGAGGTGGCGTGGCCCCAGCTCATGTTTCCCCAGGTAGTCCCGTTGGGGTTGTACTGGTAGTAGATGTGGTAGGTGCCGTTGTGGTAGACCAAGCCGTTGGGATCGTTCATCCAATTCTTCAAAGGCGTGTAGTGCAGGTAGGGCCGGTATTGCTGGGTGGCGGGGTCGGGGTCGGCAGCCTGCGCCGGTGCCGCAGTCAATCCTGCGGCCAATGAAAGAACGACGGCGGCGATCACTCTGGCGATTGCCGGAACTTTAGTACGTCTGGTCATCATTGACAGACCTTTTCTTCCTCTGCGCTGGATCAGGGAGTAGCCCGGAATGAGTAAGAGCTTGTGAAGTGCACAAATTCACCGGCTCCGCCACTGTCCATCACTTTGGTCCCGGTAGTGGAACCGTCCAGCACCACGGTGTTCGCAGCCACCGAAGAGACGGTGTTGTTCGCGGCGATGTAGTTGTTGGCACCGGATGCCACCAGGATGATGGTGGGCTTCTGGCCTGAGGGCCTCACCGAACCCGAGGGCACGTCGTAACTGAAGTGGTTGCCGGTGACCGTGTTCCCGCTGCCTGCCAGATGCACCAGGCCGAACAGGTCATCCAGGCCATTGTTGTACGGCTTCAGGGGGTCGAACGGTTCCATCTGCCGCAGGAAATGGTTTGCTCCCACCAGGTTCTCCGTGCAATTGCCCTCGAAATTCACCATGCCTGGGTAGAAAGCATGGAAGCGGTTACTGGTGACAGTGGAGCGGGTGGTGTTCTTGAAGTGGACACTGCTCTTTCCCCGCGGGAAGACGTTGTTGGCACTGACCAGCAGGCCCATATGTCCTTCTGCATAGATGGAGAAACCCACGTAGCCTGCCCCGATCAGGTTGTCCGTGACTTTGGAGGCTTGCCCAGAGCCTGTGAGTTCCACGCAGGAACCGCACTCTGCCAGGAAGTTGCCGCTGACGCTGAGGGCGTCGGTATCCCGGACCACCAGGCCGTGTTCCAGGTACACCATGCCCATGCCTTCCACACGGCAGGAGTCGTTGGCCGAGTCGAACCGAATGCCGGTTTTGCCGTTGATGTAGGAGTTCTGGTTGGAGTTGAATGAGACGCCGTCCAAGCAGAAGTTCTGGAACACGATCGAGCTAAGCCGCGGGTCTCCGGTGCGGTAGACCCTGAAAGCGTCTGTATTTCCGTCGGTGTTTTCCACGCGGATCCGGCTGCCCCCGGGGTTGATTTCATGCCAGGCGGAGGTGTTGCCGGCGTTGTAGCGGATGCTGCTGGAGGTGAATCCGTGCCCGGATCCACGGATGGTCAAAAAGCTGATGTCCACGTTGACGCGGGTCTTGAGCGAGTAGTCTCCGGGTGGGATGTAGATGACGGCGCCAGGTTTGGATGCTTGATTGCTTTGTTGGGCTTTCACATCGGCGATGATGCTGTTGATGATCACCCCAATATCGTTGTAGGGCGTTGCGGACGGATTCCCGGGGACAGACCAGGTGGTGACGTCGTAGACAGTGGTCACAGCGTTTTCTCCTCACATCGTTGGGGGTACTGCTCGAGTGGCCTTGCGGTGGTGCTGGTGGTGCCGTGGCTTCTAGAGCACACCGATGATGCCCCGGTGCCCTGGCGCTGCCTGGGCACCTCCCGTAGCAGGCACCTGCTGCGCCGGGCCTTTCGCCATGGCTTCCTTTGCTGACAGCACGACGGCGGTGCCGGCAACTGCCGCTGCTGGAATCAGCCGAAGGATGCTCCTTCGGCTGAGGTATGGGGATGGAGTTGGATTCATGGTTCTCCTTTGAACTCGATGGTGACTTGGCGGACCGGCAGCCCTGCGGCCCGGAACGGATCAGGGCTGGGAGGTTTGCCAAAAAATGCCAAATCAGCCAAAATGTGCCAAAACGATTTGTCGGCTGGCGCGGCTTACTTTATGATCAAGTCGCCTCTGGCGTCAAGGGGCCTGAAATCTTTCGCGGAAGCCATTGACAGAACTCGTTCGACAGTCCTAATGTCAATGCCAAGTCGTTTTGGCAAAACGATTTTCCAAGCCAACAGCACTCCCCTTCATCTCTCTGCAATTTCCGTTCAAGAGAAAGTGAGTCGACAGCGATGTCCACTCGAAACACCATCTCCAAGCTCGTCACCCTCGGCGGGCTGTGCACCGCCGTCGCACTCGCTGCCACCGGTTGTGGCGCAGGCGGCCCGGCACCATCCTCCGGCGGCTCCGCCGGCTCCAGCTCCATCAACGTCCTGGTCGAAGCCGGTGGTCACGCCGAACTCACAGGTGTGGCCGAGCAGTGCAAGAAGGACACTGGAGTCGAAGCGAACTTTGTGGAGCTCCCCTACGACGGCATGTTCAACCGCCTGTCCAGCGAGTTCTCCTCGGGCAACGTGTCCTTTGACGTCGCGGCTTTGGACTCCGTCTGGCTGCCGAGCTTCAAGGACGCCGTCCAAACCATCGATGAGCTGTTCACAGACGACGTCAAGAAGGACATTTTCCCCGCGCTCGTCAAGGAAGCAAACGTGGATGGCCACTTCATCGGCTTGCCGGCGTGGACCAACGCCGAGATCATCCTGTACCGCAAAGACCTCTTCGAAGACGCCAAGAACAAGGCCGATTTCCAGGCAAAGTACGGGTACGAACTCGCCGCGCCGACCACGTGGAAGCAGTACCAGGACATTTCCGAGTTCTTCACCAAGGACGGCATGTACGGCACGGACGTGAAGGGCGCCGTGGAAACAGAATGGCTGGCCCACGTGCTCCAGGCCGGCTCCCCCATGGTGCTGGACCAAGACAACAACGTGGTCATCGACAACGCGGCCCACAAGGAAGCCCTCGACTTCTATGTGAGCCTGGCCAAATCTGCCCCCACCGGTGCCGCACAGGTTGACTGGGCCGCGGCACAGAACCTGTTCAACCAGGGCAAGACAGCCATGACCCGCTTCTGGGCCCATGCCTACCGCCAGATCCCTGCTGATGCTCCCGTGGCAGGAAAAGTAGGCGCCGCAGCGATGATCGGCGGCAGCGCCGGCGTCGCAGGCGTTCCGGGCCCTTGGTACCTGGCCGTTCCCAAGGCAACCAAGAACACGGAAGCCGCCAAGAAGTTCGTCAAATGTGCTTATGACTACAACAGCCTGGGCATCGACTCCAAGCTCGGCCTGGCTTCGCGCATCAGCGCGTTTGAGAAATACCAGGACCAGCCTGGCTACGAAAGCTTCAAGCCGCTGATTGAAACTCTCAACGCTCCGGCAACGGCCACCCGGCCGGCAACCGCCAAGTGGCAGCAGATCGTTGACACCGTCCTGATCCCGTTGCTGCAGAAGGCCGTGGCCGGGGGAGACACCTCGGCGCTCCTGGCCGATGCCAAGAAGCAGGTCCAGGACCTCCTGAAGTAAAACTCCGCGGCCGGCACCGGCCCGCGCACAGCGCGAAAGACAGTGCCGGCCGCGGTCCCAACCAGCAGAAAAGAAAACCGTGCGTATCTCCGATCGCCGCTTCGCCCTCTACCTGATGACGCCCGCGGCACTGTTCCTGGCCGTATTCGTGGCCTATCCCCTCTTCCGCCTGGTGGCTGACAGCTTCTTCAAGATCTCCCCCATCGCCGGCGGCCCCCGTGACTTTGTGGGTTTCCAAAACTACGTCACCGCGTTCACCTCCGAAGCCTTCACCAGCGCCGGATGGCGGACCCTTGCCTACACCCTGGTGGTGGTGACGCTCGAGTTCGCACTCGGCTTGGGCATGGCCCTGCTGTTCACCACCTTGGGGAAGAAATCCCAAATCTGGCGGACCGTCTTCCTCTACCCCCTGATGATTGCGCCGATCGTGGCAGGCCTGCTGTGGAAGTTCCTGATGATCGATAACTTCGGCCTCATCGGCACACTCCTCCACCAAGCCGGCATCCTGTCCGATCCCAACCAGATCGGCTGGCTGTCCGACCCCAACATCGTGTTGTTCTCAGTGGCCATTCCGGACATCTGGCTCACCACCTCCTTCATGTGCCTGGTGCTCTTCGCGGGCCTCCAGAACATCCCGGGCGATCTGATCGAGGCCGCCCGCCTTGATGGGGCACGGGCTCCAGCACTCCTCTTCCGGATCATCCTTCCGCTGCTGCGTCCAGTCATCGCAGTTGCGCTGGTGGTTCGCGGCATTGACGCAGCAAGGGCCTTCGACACCATCCTCATCCAGACCAACGGCGGACCGCAGTCGGCCTCGGAAACCATGAGCCTGTTGATCTACCGGACCATGATCCGCTTCGGCGATCCCGGGCTCGCCAGTGCCATGGGCACCATCTACCTCCTCGCAATGCTTGCCATTGCCTTCGTTGCAGTGGCCACCATCTGGCGGCCTGGAAAGGACAACTGATGAGCAACGCGAGCCTAGCCACCAAAGCCAGCCCGCCTGCGTCGGACATTTCCGAACCTCAGCCGATGCGCAAACGGCGGGGGGTCAACCGTGAAGGCCTCGAAGCCGGCAAGCGGAGCACCCGCACCATCCTCTGGATCCTGCTGGCGGTGGCCATGGTGCTGTACGGCTTCCCGTTCCTGTACTTGCTGTTCACGTCGTTCAAGACGCCGATCGACACCATCGCTGTTCCGCCCACCATCCTGCCGCGCGAGTGGACGCTGGAGAACTACACCAACGCCCTGGGCCGCAGCGGGGTCGTGGCGTCCTTCATCAACAGCATCCAAACGGCTGTTATCAGCACTGTGTTGTCACTGGTCCTGGCCGTTCCAGCCGCTTATGGCATCACGCGCTACAAGACACCCAGCGGCCAGGTGTTCATCATGGCTGCCCTGGTCACCCGCATGGTCCCGCCGGTAGCAATCGGCATCCCGCTGGCGTCCATGATGTCCTCGGTGGGCTTGGCGGATACCCCCATAGCCCTTTCCATTGCACACACCACCATCTCGCTTCCGCTGTCCATCTGGCTGATGTCCAGCTTCTTCGAGTCGGTCCCCCGGGATCTGGAAGAAGCCGCAACCGTGGATGGTTGCAGCAGGCTTGGAGCCCTGTGGCGGGTGGTGATCCCGGTAGTGTCCGGCGGTATCGCGGTCACGGCGATCTTCGCGTTCCTGGCTTCTTGGAACGAGTTCCTGTTCGCCCTCCTGATGACAGCCATCCGGTCCCAGACCACGCCCGTGGTGATTGCGAACTTCCAAACGCAGTTCGGCCTGGACTGGGGATCCATGACGGCCCTCGCCGCCGTCTACTCGATCCCGGTCATCCTGCTGACGCTGCTGCTGCAGCGCAAAATCGTGGCGGGCATGACGCTGGGCGCTGTGAAGGGCTGATCATCAAGTCCAGTACTCAAGGGCCAGTGCCACCATCAACGAGTAGCCTACTGATAGCCCCCAAGGGCATCACCAACCATAAGGACGTGGGAGTCGGATGAGCAACAAGAACATCGGTATCAAGGACGTAGCCGTCGCCGCCGGCGTGTCCGTCACCACGGTGTCCCATGTCCTCAACGAGGTGTCCTACGCCCGGATCAGCAGCGAAACCAGGGACAAAGTCAAGACCGCGGCAGAGGAACTCGGCTATGGCCCCAACCGCCTGGCCCAGGCCCTTCGCACGCAGAGGACCGGCATGCTGGGGTTGGTGAGCGAGGAAATCGCCACCACTCCCCACGCCGGCCGGATCATTCTGGGCGCTGATGAGGCCGCCAAGGCCCGGGGCTACAACCTCATGATCATCAACACTCCGGGTTCGGCCAGCCTCGAATCGAGGCAAGCCGACGTCCAGGCCCTCCTGGAACGTCGCGTGGACGGAATTCTTTATGCCACCATGTACCACCGCAACGTGGAACTCCCGGACAACCTGGGCAGCGTCCCATCCGTGCTGGTGGACTCCGTCGCTATCGGCGGCAACATCACGGCTGTGGTCCCGGACGAGGACGGAGGCGCCCGCGCTGCTGTTGGGGCACTCCTCGAAGCCGGCCACACCCGGATAGCTTTCCTCAACAACACCGACGACGTCCCCGCAACCCGCCAGCGGCTTCAGGCCTTCCGGGCCATGCTGAACGAAGCAGGGCTCGACGGCGATGCGGCACCTGTGGAGTCCGAGATCTCCGAGGTGCAAGGCGGCTACGAGGCGGCCAAACGGATCCTCTCACGGAAAGACCGGCCCACAGGCCTGTTTTGCTACAACGACCGTATGGCCATGGGTGCCTACCGGGCGGCCGCAGAGCTGGGCCTGAGCATCCCGGCAGACCTTTCAGTAGTTGGCTTTGACGACCAGGAACTCATCGCCGCCAACCTCTACCCCGGCCTCACCACTGTGGCCCTCCCCCACTACGAGATGGGTGCCTGGGCCACTGAACACCTCATTGACGCCATTGAGGGCAAGGACGACCTCTCCTTGATGGCGCTCCACCCAACCATCCTGGGTTGCCCCCTGGTCAGCCGTGACTCCGTCGCAGCTCCCCGGTAACCCCAACAAGCCACTCCAACGTCCCAAAAGGAACGCACCACATGTCCAGTAGCCTTGATGCCGCACGCCCGGAAACAGCCCCGGCCGTAACTCCCCGATTCCGGCCTGCCATCCATTTCACGGCAAGGGACACCTGGCTGAACGATCCCAACGGCTTGGTTTTCCACGACGGTTTGTATCACCTCTTCTTCCAGAACAACCCTTACGGCAACGTTTGGGGGAACATGTCCTGGGGCCACGCCACCTCCACGGATCTCCTGCAGTGGACGGAGCATCCTGTCGCCATTGCCGGCGATGAGAAAGAGGACATCTTCTCCGGAAGCGTGGTGGTGGACCACGGCAACACCTCCGGTTTCGGCACCGTCGAGTCACCGGCATTGGTGGCTGTGTACACCAGCGCCTTCAAGGCCGGGACCGTGCACAGCGGAACGCAGGCCCAGTCCCTGGCGTACAGCACCGATGGCGGAATGACATGGCGCAAATACGCTCAGAACCCTGTGGTGACCAGGAATTCCGAGCACTTCCGCGATCCGAAAGTGTTCCGTTACCAAGGCGGGGAGGGTTCCTATTGGGTGATGGTCGCCGTCGAAGCGCAGCAGCAGAAGGTGGTTCTCTACCGTTCCGACGACCTCAAACGCTGGGCAATCCTGAGCGACTTTGGCCCTGCGAACGCCGACGCCGGCGAATGGGAATGCCCCGATCTCTTCCCCTTGGCGGTGGACGGGGATCCGCAGAACATCAAATGGGTCCTGATCGTCAACGTCAACCCGGGTGCGGTGGCGGGCGGTTCAGGCGGACAGTACTTTGTGGGACAGTTCGACGGCGTCCGCTTCGTTCCGGACGCCGGTTCTGTGGTGGCTCCTGCCGGTATCTCGTCAATCGGAGATTCTGATGAGGCCGCTGCGGCCCTGCAGCGCTGCCTGTGGCTGGACTGGGGACGCGACTGCTACGCCTCCGTGTCCTTCAGCAACACCCCGGATGGCCGGCGGGTCATCATGGGTTGGATGAATAACTGGGACTACGCCAACCAGTTGCCCACAGCACCGTGGCGGTCCTCCATGACTCTTGCCCGAGAGGTCGTGCTGAGTTCGGCGAGTGGCGCCGCCCGGCTGGTCCAGCGGCCCATCCTGGGAGATCTGAAACAAGATCTGGCCAAGACCGGCAGCTTCACGTTGGGCCCCACGGCCTTCCGGTTGCCGGATGCAAGGCCGGATACCGCTCAAGTGATCGAGGCCGAAATCGTGCCGGGAACCGCTGAGCGCGTTGATCTGCGGCTTCTCGCGAGCTCCGACAGGAGCCAGGGCACTGTCCTGAGCTACACAACAAGCAACGGCCGCATCACCCTTGACCGCACCCGGTCAGGAGACACCACGTTCCACGAAAAGTTCGCGTCGGCCGAATCAGCGCCCGCTGCATTGGAGGACGGCATCCTCAAGCTGCTCATCGTCGTGGACCAGAGCTCAGTGGAAGTCTTTGCCCAGGACGGCAAGGTGGTCCTGACCGACCTCGTTTTCCCGGACGCCAGGAGCCAGGAGAACTGGTTGACCGCCGAGGGCGGTACGGCAACGGTTCTGAAGCTCACGGTTTCGTCACACGTTTAAGGAGAAGCAGGAATGAACAACGTACACGGAACCCGCTCAGGCGCGGGCGCCGACGTCGTAGTTGTCGGTGAAGCTCTGATCGACATAGTCGTTTCGTCACGGGGCACCGTTGAGCACCCGGGAGGATCACCCGCCAACGTTGCCTACGGCCTCGGCCGGCTCAACGTGCCAACCGCCCTGTTGACGTCCATCGGAGACGACCACCACGGTGCTGCCATTGAGCATTTGGCGAGCGCCGGCGTCGAACTCCTGACAACTGCCGGGAGGCCCGACCGGACCGCTACGGCCACCGCCACCCTGGCGCCGGACGGTTCAGCCCACTACGACTTCGACATCCAATGGGAGCTTCCCGCAATTGCCCCCGTGACTGTGCCGAAAATCCTGCACACCGGATCAATCGCCACCTTCCTGGAACCTGGAGCATCCGCCGTGCGGGAACTCCTTGAACAGGTGCATCAGCGATGCGTGGTCACCTACGATCCCAACGTCCGCCCTGCCCTGCTGGGCAGCCAGACCGAGGCAAAGACCATTTTCGACGGCCTCATCCCCCTCATCGAGGTGGTCAAACTCAGCGACGAGGACGCGCGGTGGCTCTACCCGGGCTGGTCGCTCGAAGACACTTCACAGCGCATATTGGACCTTGGGGCCGGGCTTGTTGTGGTCACCAAGGGCTCCGATGGATCCATGCTTTCGACCCCCGGCACGCGGCTGTTGCTTCCATCCTTGAAGTCCACCGTGGTGGACACCATTGGCGCCGGAGACTCGTACATGTCCGCCCTGATCTACGGGCTTCTCCTGACCGGGGCGGTCGGCTTACCGCAGGAAGCCCTGGAATCGTTGGGACGAAGGGCCACTAAGGCCGCGGCAATCACAGTGCGGCGCGCAGGCGCCACCCCACCGACGTCGGACGAACTGCTGGCTGACTTGGTTGAACACCAACCTGCCATCTGACTACGCCCAAACAACCCACCACATCAAGGGAACTCAAGCCATGTCCAGCAAGAACTACTACGACGTGACCAACTGGCCCATCGGCAACCCGGTCGAGGACGTCGGCGAGGTCATCAACAGCATCATCGCTGACATCAAGGAACGGCAGAACGCCTCAGCCGTGAACGACGGCGGAAAGCCTGGAGCGGTGATCTACCTGCCGCCGGGTGACTACCGCCTGCGCACTCAGGTTTTGATAGACATCAGCTTCCTCAGGATCCAAGGCTCGGGCCACGGGTTCACGTCCTCAAGCATCCGGTTCAACGTCCCCGAAGACGAATGGCCCGATCTGCACGAACTGTGGCCGGGCGGGAGCCGCGTCCTGGTGGACCTGCTCCCGGCTGGCGAGGGCACTGACCCGTCCAACGCTGTCCCGTCCCAGGGAGCTGCCTTCCTTGTTGAGCGTGCGGGCCGTCCCCGGATCAGTTCGGTGGAGTTTGCCAACTTCTGCATCGATGGGCTCCATTTCGCTCCGGACGGCTCGGACCTGCCCGCGGAAAACAGCTATGTGAATGACAAGACCGGTATTCATGTCTCCAGTGCCAACGATTCCTTCCGCGTCAATGAGATGGGCTTTATCTACCTGGAACACGCCCTGACCATCCACAACGCGGACGCGCTGTCCATCCACAACAACTTCATCGCGGAATGTGGAAGCTGCATCGAGCTGCGTGGCTGGGGACAGGCGTCCAAAATCACCGACAACCTGATCGGTGCCGGTTTCAAGGGTCATTCCATCTACGCGGAAAACCACGGCGGGCTCCTTGTCACCGCCAACAACGTCTTTCCAAGAGGGGCCAGCAGCGTCCACTTCAACGGCGTAACCCGTTCAAGCGTCACGAACAACCGACTGCATTCCTTCTACGCCGGCATGGTTGTCCTGGACGGGAACAGCTCGGAAAACCTCGTGGCTACCAATCATTTCCTCCGTGACCACGAGCCCTGGACACCTTTCCTCGGGATCGACAACGGGCTGGATGACCTGCACGGAGTCCTGAGTGTCAGCGGCAGCAACAACTCCGTCATCGGCAACCACTTCTCCCAGATCATCGATTCGGTGAGCATCCGTCCGGAAGGCGCGACGCCGGTCATCATCCGTTTGCGCGAAGGGGCAGGGAATTTCGTGTCCAACAACCACGTCGTTGCAATGAACGTGCACGCCACCGCCAGCGACGATTGCTTCGAAGCACAAGTAGATGCCCTGCTGACAACAGATGCAGCTAATGCCCTCGCCGTGACGGCTGTCCTGGTTGATCCCGAATCAACACGCAACACCATCCTCGATTCGGGCAGTGAACCGCAAGTACTTGCGGACAGGGCAACCAACGCCATCCGCTCCACCCCCACTGTGGGTTAGGAGTTTTCGTACAGCCAATGCCCCTAAGATTCGTTCCTAGGGGCATTAGCTGTCCAAGAAACTTCCAAGGGGGCCACGTGACTGAAACCATCCGCACCGCAACAACGCACGACGCCGGGAAGCTGGCTGAGCTTGCGGCCGCCACCTTCCCGCTGGCGTGCCCGCCGGGGTCGTCACCGGCTGATATCCAAGCCCACCTCGAAAAGACGCTCAGCGAGGCCAACTTCGAGGATTACCTCGCCGACGCCAACATCACCATCATGGTGCTCGACGACGACGGGCAGCTCCTGGGGTACACCATGCTCATCGCCAAGCCAGCCACCGACCCTGACGTCGCCTCTGTGCTGTCCGCCCTCCCCTCCACGGAGCTGAGCAAGTGCTACGTCCACCCCGACCACCACGGCAAAGGCGCCGCATCACAACTCATCAAAGCTTCCCTGGCTGATGCGGCGGATAAGGGCGCATCAGGGGTGTGGCTGGGTGTCAACAGCGAGAATGCCAAAGCCATCCGTTTCTACGAGAAGAGCGGGTTCCAGCGCGTCGGCACCAAGTCCTTCACACTCGGGACCACGGTGGAACACGACTTCGTCATGGAGCACGAACTCTAGGACGCTAGCCGAACAAGTCCCCTGCCAGAGGCGGCCGGGGATCGGAACGCAGTTCGAGCCCGGCCGGCAGCCCGGTCACGGTCCCGGACGAACCAGAGGCTTGCACCGTGATCCGCGAGCGCCCCAGCAGCACATTGTCCGCGCGGAACGACCCATAAGCGTCGGGCAGTATCGGCGCCAGGTGCAACACGTCCCGGGTGAAGTCCGGATCGAAGCGCAGCAGGATCCGGGCCAGTTGGACGGGCGCCGCAGCCGCCCACGCTTGCGGGGAACACGCCGTCGGATACGGAACCGGCTCCGCAAAGTCGCTGCGGTCAAAGCCGCAGAACAACTCCGGAAGTCGACCACCAAAGTGCTCGGCGGCGTCGAACAATCCGCTCGCAATCCGGCTGGCTTCCTTCACGAAGCCGTACCGCATGAGGCCGGTGGCGACCAGCGCGGTGTCGTGCGGCCAGACGGAGCCGTTGTGGTAGCTGACGGGGTTGTACGCGCCCATGTCCGAACCCAACGTCCGGATGCCCCACCCCGTGAACATCTCCGGCGACATCAGCCGCTCGGCCACCAGCGGCGCCTTGTCCTCGTCCACAATGCCCACCCACAGGCAGTGCCCCATGTTCGAGGTACAGGAGTCCACGGGCTTCTTGTCTTTGTCCAGCGCCAGCGCAAAGTAGCCGCGGTCCGGTAGCCAGAAGGCCTCGTTGAAGGCGGCTTTCAGCGCTTCGGCGCGGTCCGCGCACCGGCGTTCGACGGCGGTATCGCCCGCCGCCCGCGCCAACAGCGACCGCCCCACATAGGCCGCGTAGGCGTAGGCCTGCACTTCGCAGAGCGCGATGGGCGTCTCCGCCATCCGGCCGTCCGCAAAGTTGATGCCGTCCCAGGAGTCCTTCCAGCCCTGGTTCACCAGCCCATGCTCGTTGGGCCGCTGGTATTCGATGAAGCCGTCGCCGTCGCGGTCCCCGTACTGCTCCATCCATTCGATGGCACGGTCGGCGTGCGGGAGGAGGGATTCGATGATGTCCGCCCCAAGGCCCCACCTGCTGAGCTCACCGAGCGTCGAGACGAACAGGGGTGTCGCGTCGGCCGTTCCGTAGTAGGCTGTTCCGCCCAGCGAGAGTCCGGCAGTGACACCGAGCCTGACCTCATGAGGGATGCGTCCGGGTTCCTCCTCGGAGTCCACATCCACTGTGCTGCCTTGGAGCCCTGCCAGGGTCTGCAAGGTTCCCGCTGCAAGGTTGGGATCCACCATGAGCGACATATAAGAGGCCAGGAGCGAGTCGCGTCCGAACAACGCCATAAACCACGGTGCTCCGGCGGCCACGGCGGCGCGTCCTGGATGGGCGGGGTCGAAGATCCGCAGCGAGCCCAGATCGCGTTGGCTACGCTCCAGGACTTCCTCCACGTTGGCATCAGTCACAGCGATCCGGGGTACGTGCTCTTCCCAGGCAGCGTGGCGCCGGACGCTGGGGGTGTGGTGCAAAGGTGTGGTCTCGGTAAAGGGGTCGTGGGGCCCCTCCCCATTGACCAGGGGGAGCGCGATGATGCTGGTGCTCCATTGGCTGCGGGCCGGGATGGTGATCTGGAACGTCAATCCTTCATCGGAGACCTTGGCGCCGGAGGCCCGGAAAGCCACTCCCCGGCGTTGGCCGCTGGAGTGGAGGGAATCGATGTGAAGTTCCTTCTTGTGAGCCTTCTTGGTGGGTGCTCCGGCTTTGTTGGTCCGGCCGCCCTTGACGTCAAAGAGGTCCGCCAGGTCGGCGTCGAGCAGCAGTTCAATTCCGCAGGGGGCGTCCTGTCCCGAGTAGTTCCTGATAGTGATGTCATCCCGCAGGCCGGCACCCACATGCCGTTGATGGTGGACTACCAAGGGGCTGTCGAACCTGCCGTCGGCCGAGCACGCCCGACCCACGTACTCCGCCTGGAAAGCAGTGGGATTCCGCGCCACCAGCGGTTCCCTCAGCGCCCCGTTGACCCGCAGGATCCAGCGAGACACGATCCTGGTGTCCTGGTAGTAGGCACCCTGGGATCCGCCTCCATGGATGTCACCCGAGTGCGAGGAAATACAGAAGGACGAACCTTCAACGACGGTGACGGCGCCGAGCTCTGACGCTCCGGCTTCAGTGTCTTCGTTCCAAGCAGTCATGGCCAACAGGCCTCCTCGGGAGTCTTCCGTGAGGGCAGTCCCTACAGGGCTTGCCTCTGATTTTCTTGCAATAGACTCCCTCCGGAAAGAGGTCCAGCCGAAAATTGTTCGATGACTTTGGCGTAAAGGTCCAGGTGGTCCGCAGCCATTCGCGCTGAACTGAAGGACTCCTCCACTGATCGTCGGCAGGCATCCCGGCTGAGGAACGGAACCCGTTCAACGCAGGCCGCCAACTCACTGGGGGAACCCACAAAGCCCGTGATCCCGTGCCGGACAATCTCCGGGGCGGCACCCATTGGGGTGGCCAGGACAGGGGTACCCGTGGCGAGTGCTTCGATCATCACCAACCCAAAAGGTTCATGCCACTGGATAGGGTTGATCAGGGCGAGAGCATCACCCATCAGCTCGAATTTTTCCGGGTCCGACAGTTCTCCCAGGAACTCCTCCTGATTTCCCAGGGCCGGCCGCACCACGTCACGAAAATACTCTTGCTCGTCCTTGGCATGCATCTTTGCCGCGATCTTCAGGGGGACGCCGGCTTCCCGGGCAACGGCCACGGCTTCCAGGAGTCCTTTGTCCGGGCACATGCGGCCTACAAAACAGGCATACCCTCCGGCTCCACTCCCTATGCTCACCGCTGACAGATCGATTCCGTGGTGGATCACGGCTGTGACCGGTACATCCCGGGTCCTGCTGCATTGATCGTGGGAGATCGCGATGATGGCGGTATCTTGTGCCATGGCGCGGTAAAGGGGCGAGTAGATGGGCGACAACGGCCCGTGGATGGTGGTGACTACGGGGATGCCAGCTGGCCGATGCGCGTAGAGGGGTCCAGCAAGAGTGTGATCGTGGATGACGTCCATGTCCTGCATCTGTGCATAGGCCCTGATGACGTGCCCAAGTTCGCTGGCGGTCTGTCCCAGTTCCTCCGGGGCTGAGGGGCCAAAGCCGGGTACTTGGGGCACCGGGCAGGTGCTGTCCGAGGCGGTTGCCAGCAGGACATCGTGTCCCGCGTCCGCCAACGCCCGCGCCAGGGCATCGACTACACGCTCTGTTCCACCATATTTTTCCGGTGGCACTGTAAACCACGGGCCAACGATGAGTCCGATGCGCATGCTGGAGCCTCCGCGCAAAACCCCCAGTCCAAGGGCTGGCTTCATAACCCATTCCAAGAGTATGGGGCCTGGGACCGGACGGCAACGGGTGAGCAAAATAACAGCCGTGTGAGGAATGCCCCGCCGGCCCGACGGGTTGTCCAGAGCATGAAGATTGAGATCTGGTCAGACGTCGCGTGCCCGTGGTGCTACATCGGCAAGCGCCGTTTCGAGACCGCGCTGGCACAGTTCCCGCACCGCGATTCGGTGGACATCGAGTGGAAGAGCTACCAGCTGGACCCCTCCGTACCCGAGCACTACGACGGCACCGAATTGGACTACCTCAGCAAGCGCAAGGGTATGGCTCCTGAGCAGGTAAAGCAGATGTTCGCCCACGTCACCGAGACTGCCAAGGGCGAAGGCCTGGATTATCACTTCGACAAGGTGGTGGTGGCCAACAGCTTCACAGCCCACCGCCTGATCCACCTTGCCGCCGCACACGGCCGCCAGGACGCAGCCAAGGAGCAGTTGCTCAGCGACCACTTTGAGCACGGCAAGGACATCGGCAACCAGGAGTACCTCACGGAACTCGGCGCGACGCTCGGGCTGCCGTCCGATGAAGTGGCAGAGCTCTTCACTTCCGACAAGTTTGCCGAAGAGGTCAACCAGGACATCAATGAGGCCCGCGCCATAGGCGTCACCGGCGTCCCGTTCTTCGTCATCGACCGCAAGTACGGCATCTCCGGCGCCCAGCCCGCCGAACTTTTCAGCGAGGCACTGAACCAGGCCTGGCAGGAAGCCAATCCCCTGATCCCGGTGGGCGCCTCGGACGCCGAGGCCTGCGGGCCCGACGGCTGCGCGATCTAGCCAGCCAACCGCCGTCGTACCTTAACCCAAGTAGGTAACAGCAAACGTCGCTATGAGTGCTCATTGCGACGTTTGCTGTTACTCAGTTGGGTCAGCGGCTAGCCTTTCACCACGTCAAGCTCGACGACGGCCCAGGACAGGGCGGGCAGCGTCAGGCGGAGCTCGGAACCAGTCGCCTTCACGCCCTCCAGTGCCGTCAGGCCAACGCGGCCCGGCTGCTCCTGGCTGTTGATGGTGAAGCGGTCGCCAGCCTCCGGGATCTCCAGAACCTCGGCGCGGAGCACCTGGCGGGCGTCGAAACCGCGCAGGGCGACCTCGACGTCGGCCGCTTCTTCCAAGCCGCGGTTCGCGAAGAACAGGGCAACCCGGCCTGTTTCCTCGTTCCATGTAGCGCTGACATCCACCAGGTCCGTGTCGCCGAAACGGTTGTTCGAGTACTTATCCGAGTCCACCGAGAGCCGCAGAATCTGGCCCTTGGCGAGCTCGGCCATGCGGGCGAACGGGTGGAAGATGGTCTGCTTCCACGCTGGCCCGTTCTCTTCCGAAAGGATCGGCGCGATCACGTTGACCAACTGCGCCTGATTGGCGATTTTCACGCGGTCACCGTGGCGGAGGAGCGAGTTGAGCAGCGTGCCCACCACCACGGCGTCGGTCACGTTGTATTTGTCCTCGATCACCCGGGGGTGCTCACGCCAGCCTGCCTTGGCCACATTGTGCGGCTGGTCCTCGGTGTCCAGTCCGCGCTGGTACCAAACGTTCCACTCATCGAAGGACAGATTGATGTGCTTCTTGTGCTTGCCCTTGGCACGCACAGCGTCCGCGGTGGCCACCACTGACTCAATGAAGTAGTCAGTATCGACGGCGGAGGCCAGGAAGCTGCCCACGTCACCTTCATGTTCCTGGTAGTAGGCGTGGAGGGAAACGTAATCCACTTCGTCATAGGTGTGGGTGAGGACCGTCTGCTCCCACGCGCCGAAGGTGGGCATGCTGGAACTGGAACTGCCGCAGGCCACCAACTCAAGCGAGGGATCCACGAACCGCATGGCTTTGGCGGCTTCCTGTGCCAACCGGCCATACTCGTCGGCGGTCTTGTGGCCAATCTGCCAAGGCCCGTCCAACTCGTTGCCGAGGCACCAGAGCTTGATGTTGAACGGGTCCTTGTGCCCGTTCTTTGCCCGGAGGTCGGACAGGTACGTGCCGCCGGGGTGGTTGGCGTACTCCACAATCTCGCGGGCTGCGTCCACTCCCCTGGTGCCCAGGTTGATGGCTTCCATGATTTCCGTGCCGGCCTGCTTGGACCAGTCCACAAATTCGTGCAGGCCAAACGCGTTGGTCTCTACGGTGTGCCAGGCACCGTCAAGCCTGCGCGGCCTGTTTTCGCGGGGGCCGATGCCGTCTTCCCAGTTGTAGCCCGAAACGAAGTTGCCGCCGGGGTACCGGATGACGGTGGCGCCCAGTTCCTTGACGAGTTTCATGACGTCCTGGCGGAAGCCGTTCTCGTCCGCCTCGGGGTGTCCGGGCTCGTAGATGCCGGTGTAGACACAGCGGCCCATGTGCTCCACGAAGGAGCCGAAGAGTCGTCGGGGTACCTCGCCAATGGTGAAGTCGCGATCGAGGGTGATGCGTGCGCGGGACATGTATCTCCTTGGTTGTGATGCTGAATCTTTGGTTGTCAAAAAGGTGCCGGTCAGGTTCCGGCGAGTCCCGTCGTCGCAACGCCTTTGATGATTTGGCGCTGGAAGAAGAGGAAGACCACAATCAGCGGCAGCGCGGCCAGCAGCGCGGACGCCATGTTCTGCGCGTACTGGATGCCGTAGGCGCTCTTGATGGTCTGCAGCCCCACGGGGAGGGTCAGCAGGTTGCCGTCGTTGGTGGCGATGAACGGCCACAGGAAGTTGTTCCACGCGCCGATGAACACGAAGATCGCGACGGCGGCCAGGATGGGCCGGGACAACGGCAGGATGATTTGGGTAAAAATCCGCAAGCGACTGGCGCCATCCATCACAGCCGCTTCCTCGAGCTCGCGCGGGATCTGGTCGAAGAACTTCTTCAGCACGAACACCATGGCGGGGTGGATGACCTGCGGCAGGATGATGGCCCACGAGGTATCGATCAGGTTCAGCGCCAGCATCTGGTAGAACAACGGGATGATCAGCACGGGTGGCGGAATGATGATGGACGCGATGATCACGGTCATCAGCACCTTCTTGCCCTTGAAGTCGATCCTCGAGAGCGCGTAGGCCACCAGTGCCGAGATGACCAGGGTGATGGCCGTGATGGCAGCCGAGGTGTAGAGCGAATTCCAGGTCCAGAGCGGGATGTTGCCGTCCTGGAACACCTTGACGAACGCTTCAGGAGTGAATCCCGACGGCGGCAGCCAGGTGACGTCCGGAGCGGCGGCATCCGTCTCGGTCTTGAAAGCGGTCGCCGTGGCCCATGCGAATGGGATCAGCCACAGAACGGCAATAATAGCGGCGACCACGACGGCCGCGATCCTGCCCACCGTCAGCTTCTTGCGGGGTTGGCGGATCTCCGGGCTGTTTGTGGTGGTGCTGGGTGCGGGACGTGTCAGGGTAGGGGTTGCCATTGCTTATGCACTCCTGCGGCGGGTGATGACGAACTGCATGACGGAAACAACCACGATCAGTCCGAAGAAGATGTAGGAGATGGCTGCAGAGTAGCCCAGCCGGTAGCCGGTGAACCCGGTTTCAAAGATGTACTGCACCACGGGGCGGGTGGACCCTGCCGGGCCGCCTGCGGTCATTTGGTAGACCTGATCGAAGATCTTCAGTGACGCCAGGATCTGGAGGAGCACAATCATCACGGTGGTGGGGGTGAGCTGCGGCAGCGTGATGGAGAAGAACTGGCGCCAGGCTCCGGCGCCGTCCAAGGAAGCTGCCTCGTAGTGCTGGGCCGGGATGTTTTGCATGGCGGCCAGGTAGAGCAGGAAGTTGAAGCCCACGGTCCACCAGAGGGTGGCGATGACAATTGCCCACATGGCCACGTTGGGGTCGTTGAGCCAGGCAACCCGAGGGAGGCCGATGCCGGTGAGGAACTCGTTGATCAGGCCAAGCTGCGGGTTGTACAGCCAGGTGAAGAACAGCGAAACCACAGTGGAAGCCAGCAGGTACGGCGCAAAGTAGGAGAGCCGCCACAGCCATTGGGCCGGGAGTCCCACGTTGAGCAGGGCTGCCATGACCAGGGCTACGAGGACCAGGGGCACGGTGCTGATCACCGTGAAGTAGAGGGTGTTGCCCAAGGACCGCCACATGTCTGCGTCGGCCAAGGCCTCGGCGTAGTTGGCGAAACCGATCAGGCTGTCGTTGGCCCCGGTGAGGGACTTGCCCGTGAGGCTCATGTAAAAGCCGTAGAGGATGGGCCAGACGAGGAAAACGAGGAAGAACACCAGGAACGGGGCGGCAAATCCCCAGCCGCTCAGGTTGCTGCGGGTGCGGCTCCCGGGTTTGCGCAGACTCTCCGGCCTCGGCCGGGACAGCGTAGAGGTACTCATTCAAGAACTCCTTTGGTCGCTCGGTACGTGGGCCGGTTAGACCGGGTTGGGACGGGAGAGGAGGGTGTTGGTGCGCTGTTCAAACGCATCCCATCCGGCGGAGGCCTTGTCCCTGCCCAAGAGGACGTTCTGCACGTTCTCCGCAAAGTAGGTCTGCCAGTCCGAGCCGGAGCCACTGAACCAGGCCTCGGGATCGTAGGCGATGATGTCCGCAGCGTTGGCGTAGTGGATCTGCGGGGTCAGTTCGCGGTACGCCTGGGATTGGACCACGGGCTGGTAGCCGGGGATGTGTCCGGCTTCTGCCCAGGACAGTGATCCCTTCAGGACGTCGGTGACAAACTTGTAGACGTCCCGGCGCTTGTCCTCGTTGACGTTGAGTTGCCGTGGGAGTACGAACGAGTGCGAGTCAGCGTAAGAGGCCGGTGTCCCATACAGCGTGGGAATGGTGGCCGCGTCAACGGGAATGCCGGCCTTCTTCATGGTGGGCAGTTCCCAAACACCGCTGAACAGCATCCCGGAACCGCCACGGGCGAACTCGGCGATACCGGTGCTGATGTCACCGGCCTGGGCTGCGATGGTGTCGTCGAACAGGGAGGCCATGAATTCCAGCGACTCAATGGCCGCGTCCCGGTCCACTTTCATAGGCTGCCCTGGCGTCAGTTCCATGTCCACGCCGTGCTGCTTGTAAAGCGTGTAGAACAAGCGCCACATCTGCGATCCACTGCCCAGATAGCCGAAGGACAGGCCGTGGGCCTTGGTCACTTTCTGCATTTCCAAGGCCATTGCCTTGAACCCGTTCGGCGAGCTCACCTCCTGGAGCAGCCCGTTGCCGCCCAGGACGCCCGCTTTGGCTGCTACGTCCGTGTTGTAGAACATGACGAACGGGTGCGAGTCCAGGGCAATGGAGAAGACCTTGCCGCCATGCTGGCTCTTCTCCCAGATCCTCGGGGCGAAATCCGAGGCCGTCACACCGTTCTCGGCGAGCAGGTCCAGGTCCCAAGGATCAATGAGTCCCCCTGGCGCGTAACCGGGCACCCTGCTGGCGTGCATAATAGCTACCTCAGGAGGGCGGCCTCCCGCCGATGCCATAGCCAACTTGGTGTAGTACGGCGGCCCCCAGGCCAGCACTGTGGGGTGCACCTTGAAACCGGGATTGGCCTGGTTGGCCGCGTTGATCATGGCCTGCATCTTGATGCCGTCACCGCCGGAGAGGAGGTGCCAGAACCCGATGTCCTGCACTGCGGCGGCCTGGGCTGCCCCTCCGCAACCGGTGAGGCCTGTTGCCAGGAGTCCCCCGCCAAGGAGGGCCGATCCTGTTAGTAACTGTCTCCGGGACAACTGTTTCCCGGTCAAAGAATCAAACTGCTTCACCCGTCACTCCTTTGGATGGGTCCGCTGAAAGGTCACTGCTGCACTGCTCAAAAGCCGGCTCCGGTGCGTCCCCACGCTCGGGTAAATGGTGGCCCGGGGTGACGCAGGTCTCACATTACATCGATGTAATAGGCAGGGCAAGAGAAAATTGTTAGCGCCAACATTTTCGGTGGGAAGTGTCGTTTCAGGCCCAGGGAACTCCCGGCTCAGGCGCGGCTGCTGTCCCGCTCTACGATCTCGTACTCGATTTCAACAAGACGTTGCCCATGGGACCTGTCAGACATGCGTTCAGTCAGCAGGCGAAGGGCCTCCGTGGCAATCGCTCGCTTGTCGAAGGAAACCGTGGTGAGGGACGGTACCGCAAAGCGACCGTCAATCACATCGTCAAACCCTGCCACCGCGATGTCATCCGGAACGCGCAGGCCTCTCTTCCACAGGAGATTCAATGCGCCAAGAGCCATGGAGTCCGTGAAACAAAACAGTGCATCCGGCACCGGGTTCGAGTCCAAATACTCCGCAAGTGCTTCAGCGGCTGATGCGGGCGTCCAGCTGTCGCAGGAAATCCTCAGTGACTCATCCCTGGGGATTCCCAGCATGTCGAGCGCAGCTTCATAACCACCCCTCCGCTGAATGGCTGTGGCGGATTGTCTTCCTCGATTTACCCCCAGAACCGCGATCCGCCTTCGCCCGGGCCGGGCCAGAGCCAGGGTCATGTCCCGCGCCGCAGCGAAGCTGTCCACAAAGACGCGGTCAGCCAACTGCTGGGTGACCTCGCCCAGGAGAACAACCGGGGGCAGCGCGACACCCACTTGCACGGCACTTTCCTTGAGCACCACGGGGTTGAGAATCAGCCCATCGATGAGGTTGGCCCGCGCACGTGTCATCAACTCGTGCTCACGATGGGGGTCGGAGCCGGTTTCCTCGATCTGCACGCTGAAACCCTGCGCATGGGCAACTTCCACGATGCTTTGGGCCAGTTCCGCGGAGAAGGGAGTAGCCAGGTCCGGCAGTGCCAGGCCGATGACACCTGAGCGGCCATTCCGCAGTCCGCGCGCCGAAAGATTTGGGACGTAGTCGAGCTCCGCCATAGCCTGCTCAACCCTGAGCCGGGTGGGTCCACTGACCGGCACGACGCCGTTCATCACGTTCGAGACTGTCTTGGGCGATACCCCTGCACGGCGCGCCACGTCCTTGACCGTTGCGCGCAATACGCCCCCTAGCTACAGTGTTGACCGGCGATGCGATTGACCGGTTTTCCTTGATGCTACGCGAGTTTTGACCCGTGGATGCAGCGCTCCCGCGCAGGTACCGACCAACGCGGGAGCGTAGGGTGCCATCCCTGACCCGCGGGCGGGCCGCTCTTAGCTAGCTTTCAAAGGCCGCACGGAACGCCGCCAGCGCGGCATCCCCTGATTCCAGGTCGTCTCCCCCGGCGGCCTTCGCCTCGAGGCCTACTACCCCCGCGTATCCGGCCTTCTGAAGAGCATCTGCGACTCCGCGATAGTTGACTTCCCCGGTGCCGGGTTCGCGGCGGCCCGGGACGTCGGCCACCTGTATTTCTCCGACCCAGGGCAACGCGGCCCGGACAAGTTGGATCAGGTTTCCCTCACCGATTTGGGCGTGATACAGGTCCAACATCATCCTGACGTTGGGGTGGTTAACCGCGGAGACCAACGCCAGGGTGTCTTTGGCCCGCGCCAAAGGGATCCCGGGATGGTCCAGAATGGTGTTCAGGTTCTCCAGCGCGAAGGTTACTCCGTGCTTCTCGCCCAGCGCGCCCAGGCGCTCGAGGGTGCTTCGCCCGGTCAGCCACATCTCGCCGGTAGACCGGTGAACCGGTCGGACAGCATGGCCGCCCTCCCCGAGCTCCGCAGGGTGGACCACCATCCGCTCGACACCAAGCTCAAGCGCCACGGGAATCAACTTCTCCGCGGAAGCCAGCACCTCCTCGGCACTACCGGGATCAGTAAGGCTGCCGCCGAAATAGCCGCTCATCGACGAGAACCGGGCTCCTGTTGCTGCCAGGGCCGCGATATCCCGGCCCCGGGTGTCCCACAGCTCCACTTCGAACCCTTGCCCGTGGATCCTCTTCACCCGCTCCGTCAAGGGCAGTTCGCCATAGAGCATTTCAGCGCATACGGCCAAGCGGAAGCTCATGCTTTATCCCCCACAGTGAGCAACGCGGGCTCCGCCGGGCGCAGTGCGGCAATCGATGCCACATCAACAGGCAGCCCCGTGTGGGCCGAACGGGTGGCAGCCAGGGCAACAGCCAAAGCATTCCGCGCGTCCGCTCCGCCGGCACCTTGGGCCACGGGAGCCTGGGTACCATCGCGGCCAGCCTTCACCGCATCCACAAAGTGGGCGAGTTCAGCCGTGTAGGCATCGTGAAAGAGATCCACGTTCAGGCGGACGGTGGCCGCATTGATGCCGGCAGCAGTGTAGCTCGTGGCCGAGCTGGCCTGCGGGCCACCCGCCGTCACCATACCCGCAGATCCAAATACCTCTCCCCGCACGTCATAGCCGTACAGCGCATTGAAGTTGGCCTCGGCCACGGCAATGGCCCCATTGCTGTAGGTCACGGTGACTACAGCGGTATCCAACAGGCCGCCCTCTTTTGCCTCAGGAGCAACCAGTGCGTCAGCCACGGCATGGACTCGCACTGGGACCGCGCCGGGGTTCAGCCAGTTCAAGGTGTCAAAGTCGTGGATGAGGGTCTCAAGAAAAATGGTGCCCGGCGGAATCCTCTCCGGATTGGCGATCCCGTCCCTGCTGCCCGGGTCCCGTGTCAGGGACCGCAACAACTGCGGGGTTCCCACAACGCCATCATCGATAAGTTGGCGGGCGGCAGCGAAATCTGCAGCGAAGCGGCGGTTGAAACCGAACTGGACCACCACACCCGCGGCCTCTGCTGCTTCCAGTGCCGCGTCAAGTTCTTCCACGGTACGGCCGCCCGGCTTTTCGCAGAAGGCATGCTTTCCTGCACGTGCGGCCGCCGAGATCAGCCCGGAATGAAAGCGGGCCGGCGCGGAGATCAGGACAGCATCCACCTCGGGATCGTTCAGTACATCCTCCGGGTCAGTACTGATCTTGCGGACACCCAGTCGGCCAGCCAGCGTCTGGACGGCGGGGAGGGCCGGATCCACGATGGCCTCCAGCCGGGCATTGGGGATCCGCTGGGCAACGGATTCGGCGTGGAAACTGCCAATCCATCCCGCTCCGATCAGAGCAATACGAACCGGTCGGTCTTCACTGACCTGGTGCTGAAGGTAAACCATGGGAGCTCCTGACGCATGTCTTCTAGATCGTTCTAGTCCGACCATACTGACATGCGGTTCACGTCCCGTCTAGATCGTTCTATACACTGATTGCAATTGGAGGAAATATGTCAGAACTGCAGCGCCGCCCCACCCTGATGGACGTAGCCGAGGCGGCTGGCGTCTCGCGGGCCTTGGTTTCCATCGTGATGCGGGGCGCCCCCGGTGCAGCGGAATCCACCCGGCAAAGAGTCCTGCAGGCGGCCAGCGATCTCGGTTATCGGGCAGACTCCCGCGCCAGGCTGCTGCGGAGCAGCAGGACGAAACTCCTGGGCCTCACCTTTTCCAGCTCACAGCCGTTTCACGCTGAAATCGTCGACGCCGCCTACGCCGAGGCGTCCGCCAAGGGATATGAGATAACGCTGAGCGCCGTGGCCGGCGGCAGACCCGAGGCGCGCGCCATCGAGACCTTGTTGGATGTTGGCGCCGAGGCGTTGATCATCATCGCCCCCACCCTCAGCGTGGATGATCTGGCACGGCACGCCCGACAGGTGCCGGTAGTGAGCCTCCTGCGCGAGGATGTGGGCGAGTACGTGGATTCGGTCAGCAGCGACGATCACGCCGGCATCGTACTGGCCGTTGACCATCTGGTGGGTCTGGGTCATCGCCGGATCGTCCACGTGGATGGCGGCGAGGCTGTCTCCTCGGACAAACGCCGGGAGGCGTACCGCACTGAAATGGTCCGGCACGGCCTGCAACCTGTGGTTGTTTCCGGCGGCCCCGGGGAAGAGGACGGCATGAGCGCGGGGCCGATCCTTCAGGCTGATCTGCCAACGGCAGTCATCGCCTTCAACGACAGGTCGGCCCTCGGAATCATGGAAAGCTTCAGGGCTGCGGGAATCAGCATCCCCTCAGATGTATCGGTGCTGGGCTATGACGACAGCAACTTCGCCAAGCTGAGTTACGTCCAGTTATCCTCTGTCAGCCAGGACGCTCCGCTCCTTGCGGCAGCCGCCGTCGGCCGCGCCGTGGACCGGATTGAAGGGGCAAAGTCGCCGGGCAGCGTGGTCCGGACCCCGCACTTGGTCATCCGCAAAACCACGGCCCCAGCTCCTGAAGGAAACAGCGACACCTGACCTAACCCGCAGCTCTTAGTGACAGATCACTGTAAAGTGTCTATATGCCCAGGATCACGGCCGCCACGAATGCTGCCCAACGCGCCGAGACCCAACGGAGGATTCTCACCGCCTTCGGTGAACTTCTCTTCACCCATGGCCTCCCCGGCCTGACCATGACCGACGTCGCCCGGCATGCGGGGGTGGGCCGTACCGCCGTCTACAACTATTACGCGGACATGGAACAACTGCTGATCGCGTACGCCTTGGACGAGACCGAGCGCTTCATTGTTGATCTCCGGGAGTCACTGGCCGCGCTGGAAAACCCCGTGGACAGGCTGGCCCTCTACGTCCGTGCGCAAGTGGAGGACCTCAGCCGCCGCCATCTGCCCCCGGGGCCGGCCATGGCCGCTGTCCTCTCCCCCGGCTCCTTCGCGAAGCTCGCGGACCACGTGGGCGACCTCAACATCCTTCTGCAGGACATCCTTCAAGACGGTGTCCACCAGGGCTACCTCCCTGACGTCGATGTCGCCCAGCTGGCGCGACTCATTCACGGAACGCTGTCTGCCAGCGCCGCACGACGCAACCGAACGCCCGACGGCGAGACTCCCCCAGCGGCCCCGGCCACCGACGTCGAAGTCCGGACGGCTACTGAAGCAAACACGGCCGTTGAAGCGCACACAGCGCAGACGGTGCACTTCATCCAGCTCGGGGCAGGAGCACGCTTCGACGACGACGGCCGGCCGATCCGGTTGGAAGCACCCGTCCACAACGCCCCCATCCACGACGCCCTGGCGGGCTAGCACAGGCGCGCGGCGCTGGTCTTGCTGCGGCCGTTATTGCCCCGCCGGAAGCGTCGGAATGATCGGCCACTTGGAGTTGTCAGCGATACGCAGGTCTTCGCGCGGACACAACAGCTTTCCAGGGGTCTGATCCACCAGTTCGGGCTCCACCAGGCCTTCGTAGCCTGAGGTGAGGATGACATCCACGGACTCGTCCTCACGGTTGTCCTGGAAGTAATCCGTGCCGGCAAGGTTGCGCTGGACGTTGAACGCAGCCGCCTGGCCCTTGACGCCGGAAACTACTACGGCCACTCCGGCGTAGGCGGTCTCGCTGTTGTCCACCGAAGCCACTTTGAAGCCCCGGGCAGTAAATTGCTCAGCCACGGTACCTGCCAGGCCGCCGCGGGAGGTGGCGTTGAAGACGTTGAGGTTCACTGTTTCGTTCGGAACGTAGTCGAACGTGGTGGTGGGGCACAGGCTGACGGGGGCTTTACTGGCGATCGCGGTGGGGACTTTGATCACGCCATTCATGATCGCCCAGGCGCCTACGGCCCCGGCAGCGATCACACCCACCAGCAGGACCAGGACAATTCCGTGAAGCAGCCGGCGCCGGAAACGGCTCTTCTGGGCCGCGGCATCCTCGGCAAAGGTGGCCCGGAGCTCCGGGCCGGTGACCACGTGGTGGCCATGGAGCAGCGTCACATCCTTGGGACGCTTACGTTTTTTTGCCGGGGACGCCTCCGGATCGGCGGGACCCGTCCGCCTAGCCATCGATCACCAATACACGTGCGTGAATTGCGGTCCTCTGGTGGAGCGCCGTGCGGACGGCCCGGTGGAGCCCGTCTTCGAGGTACATGACGCCCTGGTACTGGACAACGTGCGGGAACAGGTCGCCAAAGAAGGTTGAGTCCTCAGCCAACAATGCCTCCAAATCCAAGGTCCGTTTGGTGGTTACCAATTCATCGAGGCGGATAGGGCGCGGGGGCAAGGCAGCCCAGTCCCGCGGCGCCGAGTATCCATGGTCAGGGTACGGGCGTCCCTCGCCCACAGCTTTGAAGATCACCCTGCAAGCCTATGGAAGTTGGCGCCCTAACGGAACTTGTGACCCGCGGCACAGGCAGGTTGTAGCCAAAAGGTGACTTCCGGCTTCTGCTCCTACGGCCCCGGACCTGGACGCCCGCAGATCGCCTGACTTGAGCAAGGCCCTGATCTGGTTCCCGGGGGTAGCAAAATAGCCTCTCCACGGGCACGGTAATGGTTACAGCGGCCAAAGAGGGAATCAAGAAACGTTGAATCGACTGCTGATGCCGTCTAGGTCCAGGCGCGACCTTCCCGCCGCGGCGATCATTCTTCTCACCCTTGCAGGGTGCGGGACAACGCCTGGCACCAACCCACCTACCAGCACCGCGGAGCAGACCATGGACCCAGAACAAGCCCGCACAGAGTACTTCGACCTCTTCAACAAGATTCAAGCCCTCGCCCCCGGCGACTGGACAAAAGTCACTCCAGAGGCTCCGGGGGACGCCTGCCATCTGCCTCTGGGCATGGAAGGGACTCAATTCAGCTTCGACAGCATGCACGGCGGCGTTGTTCAAACCCAGCCTTCGGGGGCCAACCGGGACCAGACCACCACTGGCTTTGGCGATGGCAAATTCTCCATGCAGCTTGGAACCAGCAGCTTCGGCACCACGCTCGGCGGCAACACTCGATGCGCTCCGGATCCCGAGGGCAAATTCCAGTAGGAAGCAGTGACCAGCAAGGTCCGCCGGTACTGGCGCGTACTTTCCACGAGTGCCGTCTAAATCCTTCGTGGGGCGTCACAGACGTCATAGCTGTGAGGGTGGCCGCGGGGACTGACAGAATAGGGTCATGACTCAACCGCTCCAAGGTACTGACCGGACCGCTGCCCACGCCACGCCCGCCCTGGCGTTGCTGTTGGATGTCGACGGCCCCATTGCCAGCCCTGTGACGCGCGACGTCAAGCCGGACATCATCGCGGACATGGTGGCGCTGGCCTCGGCGGGCATTCCCGTCATTTTCAACACAGGCCGCTCTGACGCGTTCATCAGCGAGCAGGTCATGGAGCCCATGATCGCCGCCGGAATGCCGGCCAACACCGTCATCCACGCCATCTGCGAGAAGGGTGCTGTGTGGTTCAGTTACACTTCGGAAGGCCCCGGTCCCATCCATGTGGACCACGAACTCGCGGTACCCAAGGCCTACGGCGACGATATCCGCCGATTGGTTGCCGAGGACTATTCGGCGCACATGTTCTTTGACGAGACCAAGCGCGCCATGGTTTCCGTGGAGCAGCACCTGGACGTGGCCAGCGCGGACTACCTGGCCGAACAGAAACTCTTCGACGCCGACGCCCTGGACATTATGGGACGGCACGGCCTTAACGCGGCGATCCTGGACCACCACGCGCCGGAATCCGATGACACGGCGGACTACCGCCTGGACCCCACCATCATCTCCACGGACATCGAATCCGTCCGCCTCGGCAAAGACCTCGGCGCGAGCCGCGCCGTCGAACTGCTCGCGGCCCAGGGCATTACTCCGCTCTCGTGGCGGACTGTGGGTGATTCCCGCACGGACTATGCCATGGCAGACTGGCTTCACCACAACGATCACGACGTAAAGCACGTGGATGTCCGGCCCGCAGACGGCGTACCGGTGAAGCCCTACACCATCCTGACGGCCTCGGACCTCCAACTGGCGGACGACGTCATCCACGACGAAGCCGGCGGCGCTTTCCTCCGCAGCTGGCGCGAGGCCCTTTCCATCTAACAACCAGCGAGTCCAGTTTCACGCACCGACGATCCCGGAGATACAGCCATCACACAAGCACAGGTCGATCCGATCTACCACGGCAGCCCGTCCATTGAAGAGGACACGATTGCTGAGGCGATTTCGCCTGCCGTCGTCGCGCACCTTAAGCACCGGTCCGACGTCGTCCGTCACCGTGGGCGGTACGCCCTGATCAACGCCGACCTCACCCCGCAACAGGCCATGGTGTCCGATCTCCTGGCTGTCAGGGCGGCACTGGACGCTGCCGGCGTCGATTTTATCCTTGTACGCGGCAATGACGAGAGGCCGGTTGTCGCTGTCGACTGGGAGTCGCGCAAAGAGGTCCGTGAGGCGCTGGTGTCAGCGTTCCGCAACGAGCCCTTCTACTCCATGACAGTGGACGCCAAGAAGAAGACCTCGGTCCTGGTGGCTGACGGCGAGCTGTCCGCCAACCGGAAAGCCCGCATCTTCCGCCTGTACCGCCCGCGTGTCGAAACGGGCGGTGGCCTGTGGTACGGCCCGGCGTTGGGTGTGCAGCTGGAACTGTGGCGGTTTGAAGGCGACCATCTTGAGTTGCCCGTGGAGAACTCGCTGACACGCCGCACCATGCTGCGGCAAGACGCTGTCCGTGGAACCGTCCAGCGGCACGGCCTGACCTGGCCCACCATCGAGAACATGTTCGCGGACCACGCCAGCGACATCGACTTTGATATCGACATGGTTTTCTCGTGGGTGGACGGCAGCGACCCCGAGTACATCGCCAGGCGGCGCGCGCAGCAGGCCGGGGCAGTTCTGGGCGAGGGTGACGACCATGAGGCCCGCTTCCGCCAGATCAACGAACTGAAATACGCGCTGCGTTCGGTGCACATGTTCGCGCCCTGGGTCCGGCGGATCTTCATCGCCACGGACTCCCCCGCCCCGGAGTGGCTGGCCGATCATCCGTCAGTCACGATCGTTCGCAGCGAGGAGTTCTTCGCCGATACCTCAGTCCTGCCCACGCACAACTCGCAGGCCGTGGAATGCCAGCTCCACCACATCGAGGGGCTTTCCGAGCACTTCCTGTACTCCAACGACGACATGTTCTTTGGCCGCCCCGTGGGCCCTGACATGTTCTTCACTCCCGGCGGCATCACCAAGTTCATCGAGGCTGACACCCGGATCGGGTTGGGCGAGAACGACGCCGAACGCAGCGGCTTCGAGAACGCGGCACGCGTCAACCGGAAGCTGCTCTGGGAGCGCTTTGGCCGGATCACCACCCGGCACCTCGAACACACCGCAGCTCCCCTGCGCCGCAGCGTGGTGGCCCGCATGGAGAAAGAATTTCCGGCGGAATTCGCCAAGACCGCCGGGAGCCGTTTCCGCGCTGCGGACAACATCTCGGTCACCAACTCGTTCTACCACTACTACGCACTGCTCACGGGCCGCGCCGTCACGCAGACCAACGCCAAGGTCAGGTACGTGGACTCCACCATGTGGGCAGGCCTGCATTACCTGCCCAAGCTCCTGGCGAAGCGCCACATGGACTTCTTCTGCCTGAACGACGGCAGCTTCCCGGAGGTTGAAGCCAACGAGCGCGCGGACCTGGTGACGGACTTCCTGGAGAAGTACTTCCCGGTTAAGGCGCCTTGGGAGAAGTAGAGACACCCGGAGCAACAAGCGGCATCGACGAGGTGTGTGTGCCAGGCGATGTGTGGGCACCCACCCGCGATTCGTGGGGAATGCGGATGCCGGCTTCAGCCAGCCGACGCTGAACCTCGTCAGCGTCCACGGGCTCGCCCACGGTGACGCCGCCGGACATTGGCACCACCGAATGCACAATCGTGTGCTCGTACACATGGATCATGTTGTACGACTGCGCGCCGTCCCTGCCTCGCTGCGCGCCTGCGCGGACACCAAGGTCCTGCGTGTAGCACGTGGCCGAGGCCACCGATACCGGGATGCCGGCGAAGCCCGCCGTCGTGGAGTAATGCAAGTGTCCACCCAGGATGGTGCGGACGTCAGTATTACGGACGACGGCGGCCAGTGCGGCTTGGCCGCGCAGCTCCACCAAAACGGCGAGGTCCTGGACGCACGGGACTGGAGGGTGGTGCAAGGCAAGGATGGTGCCGTCGGGTGCAGGGGTGGCCAGTTCGGCAGCCAGCCATTCGAGCTGGGACTCTGACAGTTCACCGTAGTGGTGGCCAGGGACGGTGGTGTCCAACGTGATGATGCGGAGCCCGTTGACGAAGTAGCTGCGGTCCACCGGGTCGTGGGGCTTGCTGGCCTCGGAGGCATCCACAAAGGCGGAACGGAAGTTGGCACGGTTGTCGTGGTTGCCCATGGCCCAGATGGCTTTGGCCCCGAGGGCGTCGCAGACTGGTTCGATCATGTCGCGCAGCCGCTTGTAGGCTTCCAGCTCACCCTTGTCCGCGAGGTCTCCGGTGAAAATGATGGCTTCCGGCCTGATCCGGGAGGCGATGATCTGGTCGCAGATCTCCTGGAGCCTGGTGGCACTGTCCACAGAGCCATAGAGCGTGCCCGGACCACCCACCAGGTGCAGATCGCTCAGGTGCAAAAGCACATGACCTGGTTTGGGGTACTCGGCCTCGATGAGCTCCATAGCTTGCCTTAGCGTTTGGTGGGAGACGGCGCCTCCCGTATCAATCCAGTAGGGCCAATCCAACCAGACAACTAGCCAACAACTGGCTAACATCCGGCGGAATGTTGGAAAATTACTTTCCTCCCTTCAGAATTGATGGCTTTACGCCAGCGCCTTTTCCACTGCCTTCACAAGGTCTTCGGAGTCAGGCTCCACTGTGGATGGGAACCTTGCCACGAGATCTCCGCCCCGGTTTATGACGAACTTCTCGAAGTTCCACTTCACCTTGGCAGGCTGGCCGTCCTCATCCTGGGTCAGCTTCGCGAACAGGGGGTGCTGCTGCTTCCCCAGGACGTTCGCTTTGCTGGTCAGCGGGAACGTTACGCCGAAATTCCGCTCACAGAATTCCGCGATCTCCTCGTCCGCGCCGGGTTCCTGTCCCCCGAACTGATTGCAGGGCACGCCGAGGATCTCCAGGCCCTGTTCGCGGTATTTGCCGTACAGCTCTTCGAGCCCGGCGTACTGGCGTGTGAAGCCGCACTCGGACGCCACGTTGACCACCAGGACCGCTTTCCCCTCGAACCGGCCGAAGTCCGCTTCTGAGCCATCGTTGAAGGTGAGGGGAATGCTGTACAGGCTGGTCATGGGATTCGCTTCCTGACGACGTCGGCTGGCGGGCTTGCCGCCATCGAGCTTACGGGAGCTGGCTTGGGGGCGCGAAACGCAGACGTGCCGGCGTTTCGCGTGCCCTCAGCGTGGGGACCTTTAGGGCGTCGGAGGAAGGACCAGGGTGGACAACAGCACCACCGTGCCGTTGGGCAGCCGGACCTTGTCCGGTGCTACCAGGACATATCCGGGCGGAAGAACCACCACTGGGAGCGTTGACGGCAATACAGCAACGGGCGCCGGAGCAGGCACAGGAGCCACCGGCGCAACGGGAGCCGGAGCCGGAGCCACGGCCTGCGTCACGGCCGGCGCAGCAGGTGCTGGAGCCACCACTACAGGAGCCGGGACTGCTGCGGCCGGCGCTGCCGGAGCGGGCGCGGCCGGGGCAACCACCGCAGGTGCCGCCGGCGCTGGTGCCACAGGAGCGGGCGCTGCCGGCGCTGGAGCGGCCGGAGCCGGTGCCGCAGGAGGCACGACGGCGGTCGGCGCCGAAGCGTCCGACGACGTCACTGGCGGTGCAACAGTTTTCGTGGTCGGAGCCGTGGTCGGAGCCGGCGCCGTGGTGGTCGGCGAAGGCGTCGGAGTTGGGGTAGCTGTCTGCGTAGGTGCGGCCGTGGGTGAAGCAGTCGGCGTCGCAGTCTGTGTAACGGTCGGCGTAGGCGTTGCAGTCGGGGTCGGAGTCGGCGTCGCCGTCACGGACGGTGAGGCGGTCGCCGTCGGACTCTGCGTTGGGCCCGGCGTCTGCACCGGCGGCGTGGTGGTACCCGGAGTCGTGGTGCCTGGCGTGGTGGTACCCGGAGTCGTGGTGGTAGGCGGAACCACCACCGGCAGTGGCTCGTGCTCTTCGTGCTCTCCACCGATGACGGCGCGGTTGGTGCCGTCGGCCACCGGAACGGCCCATTCCGGAGCCGCGGACGTTCCCGTTCCAACGCCGGGCTGGTAGTTGACCATGGAGATGTTCTGCAGCGGATCAATCTGCCGCATGGGCAGGTAGGTCCAGCCGTTGGGATTGGTGTGCAGGCCGTTCACGATTGTCTCGAAGTGGAGATGGCAGCCCGTGGACCAGCCGGTCGTGCCAACCTGGGCGATGACCTCGCCAACCCGGACTGATTGGCCTTTGGTGACGCCGATGGCCTGCAGGTGGTTGTAGGTGGTGACCAAGCCGTTGCCGTGTTCGATCTCCACGCGGTTTCCGCCACCCCACAAGTGCCAGCCGACGGCCCGGACCACACCGGCGTCGGCCGCGTAAACGCGCGTTCCGCAGGCGGCGGCGTAATCCTGGCCCCAGTGGAACTCGCCTGCCAAGCCCGTCAGGGGGCTGTAGCGGTAACCATAGTTGGAACTCAGGTTGAGGACCTCTAGGGGTGCGTACAGGGCACCGGTGGGCGGACGGGACAACCCGGCGGAAGCTACCGTGAGGCCTGTGGAACCGTCTTTGCTGACGGTTCGGACCATGGCGCGGTCAAAGTAGACCATGGGCGTTCCGGGAAGTTGTTCCGGAGGTTCGGGCATGGGATCGATGACGAGTGTCTCGGCCTCCGGCGGCACCAGGGTGCCCAATGCCGTCGGTTCAACCACGCCCTGCGCCAAGGAACCGCCCACACCACTGGTGGAAACGGCACTGAGAGGCTGGAACCCGAAGGCGAAAAAGGCCAGGATGGCCAGGCTTCCCGCGATCAGGACGCGATGGAAACCTAATGCTCGGATCAAGTTTATTGCCCGGTCTGAATCATGATGCTTGCCCACAAAACACTCCCCAAAAGCCAGCGGCACCAAACCCCAGCCTGGCGTGCAAGCACCATTGTTGCGGGAATCACAACAGAAATAAAGGCTTCCTGCGTCGTTGCCGAAGAAAGGTTCCATCAGTTTTTGCTCAAGATTCTTGAGCCTGAGGTCAGGTAGCCGTAGGCCCGGCGGCCTTTGGGGAGTTGGACGACAGGCACGCCTCAGCTAAACAGCAGGCAACACTGGACGGGCGGACTAGCCGACGAGCCTCTGTACGTTTTCCATGATGGTTTCGCGGCGCCGTTTGAGGCTCGGAAGCTTGGACCGGGCCATCTCGGGAGTGAGCGTATGCCAAGTCATGGCCAAGGCACGCACGCTTGCCAGCAGTTCGATGGGTGTGAGATCAGAGCGAAGGTGGCCGGCTTTCTGGGCGCTTTCGATCCGGGAAAGCTTTTCCTGGTGTGAGGTCACCAGGGTTTCAAGGTCCGCCGCCTGGCCGCGTTCAAGGATGTACCAGTTGGTGAGCCTGAGGACATTGGGATCCTTCTGGTAAAGGTCAAAAGCACGGGCCGCGTACGCCGGCAAGTCCAGTGCGTCGAATTCGGTCTCCTCCACTACTGCGACCACCCGTCGGGAGAAGACCTCGTCAAACAACTGTTCCTTGCTGCCGAAATACCGGTACAGCATCGCCTTGTTGGCCAGTGCCTCGTCAGCAATACGGTCCACCCGCGCCCCGGCTATGCCATGGCTGGCAAACTCCTCCTCTGCCGCCTTCAGGATCCGCTGCCTGGTTGCTTCTGCATCTCTCGCCATGCCCTCACCATAGCAAGTAACTGGTTAGTTGACAGCGATGCATTTCAAGAGCATGGTTAAAAACCAACCAGTTAGTTACTTAGAAAGGGTCCGACATGTCAGCAACGCACATGGAAACAACCCCTGCCACGCGATTGTCCAGAACCGTAACCTTGGCGGTCATCTTGGGCTGCCAGCTGATGATGGTGTTGGACACGTCCATCGTCACCACGGCACTGCCGCACCTTGAACGCGAACTTGGCTTCAACAGCACAACGCTCTCGTGGGTCCAGAACAGCTATGCGCTGGCGTTCGGAGGGCTGCTGTTGCTGGGCGCCCGTATCGGAGACCTTCTGGGCAGGCGCCGGGTCTTCATGGTTGGCGTAGGAGTGTTTACGTTCGCATCCCTGCTGGCCGGGGTCGCCTTCAACGCCGAGGTCATGATCGGTGCCCGCGTACTCCAAGGCGCCGCATCGGCTTTCGCCATCCCGGCAACCCTGGCGCTCTTGGTGCAGACCTTCCCCCAGCCCGGGGAACGGTCCCAAGCGATCAGCATCTACAGTGCCGTGATCGGGGCCGGGGGCAGCGTGGGCATCATCGTCGGCGGCGTCTTCACAGACCTGCTGTCGTGGCGATGGGGCTTGCTGATCAATGTTCCGATCGGAATTGTCGTCTTGCTGCTGAGCCCACGTTTCCTACCGGAAACCGGAAGGGTCAAAGGCAGTGTAGATATCGCGGGCGCGTTGACAGTTACAGCAGGAATGTCCGCCTTGGTCTATGGCCTCGTGAACGCGGGTGAGGCCGGGTGGGGGAACCTGACGACGATCGTTTCACTCGCGGCAGCCGTGCTCATGCTTCTGGCTTTCGTACTCGTCGAGCGTCATGCCGAGCGGCCCATCACTCCCCTGCGTCTCTTCAAGGACATGACCCGGTCGGGCGCCTATATCATCCGGATTCTGATCGTGGGGGCCATGTTCTCCACCTTCTATTTCCTCAGCCAGTACCTCCAGAATGTGCTGGGCTTCAGCGCGTTCGCGGCCGGAATCGCCTACATTCCGCTCACGCTCCTGTTCTTCCTCATGGTCTACGCGATCAAACCCCTCAGCGCCTTGCTGGGCAAGCCGGCACTGCTGGTGGCCTCGTTGGTCATCGCCGGCCTGGGCATGCTGTGGCTCAGCTCCATAGGCCCGGGCACCGCGTATTTCCCGGACGTCCTGCTTCCGCTGATCGTGCTCGGAATCGGCCAAGGAACAGCAATCATCCTGCTGACCGAGTTTGGCATGTCAGGCGTGGCGCCTGCGGATAACGGCGCCGCCTCCGGACTGGTCAACACGGCACATCAGCTCGGCGGGTCCATCGGCTTGGCACTGTTGACGGTGGTGTTCGCGGGCTCCGGCGGAACAGCCCAAGGGATGGCAGGAGCCGAGGCCTACGGAGCAGTATTCACCTCGGCCACCTGGTTTTACGCCCTGGCCGTCCCCTGCGCTGCACTGATCTACCTCGCCCAACGCAGGGCGGCGGGAAACGCGTCAGCTACCCGACCGTGACCCAACGGGCAGGGAGGGCAGCTCGGTGAGTGACCCGTCATGGTCCAGACCCAGCACCAGGTCCAGATCGAGGCGGGCCAGGAACCCGTCGTCGTGGCTGACCAGGATGACGGCACCGCGGTAGGCATTCAACGCTTCCACGAGTTGGTCCACACTCTGTATGTCGAGGTTGTTTGTTGGCTCATCGAGAATCAGGACCTGTGGCGGCGGATCGGCAAAGAGAAGCTTGGCCAAGGAGACCCTGAACCGTTCACCGCCGGAGAGAGTCCCAACGGGACGGTAGACGCTATCACCCCGTAACAGGAACCGGGCCAACTGGTTGCGGATTTCCCCGACAGGGACACTTGGTGCGGCCGCCTGGACATTTTCCAAAGTTGTCGCGGCCTCGTCCAGGCCGTCGAGTCGCTGCCGCAAATACCCGGACCGCTCGGTCAGGAGCCAACCACCTGCGGTGCCGGATTCGACGTCGTCATCATCCTCTGTCCACGGTTCCCCGCTGACCAAACGTTCGAGCAAGGTGGTTTTTCCCACCCCGTTGGCGCCGATGATGGCCACCCGTTCCGGCCCCTCCACCACAAAAGCACGATTGGTTCCCCGCAGCTCGGCGATCCGCCGGCTGCGGGGAACATCCGGATCCGGAAGGTTCACGCTGATCCGTTCGTCTTCCCTGATTTTGGAAGAGGCCACATCCAGCGCAGCCTGGGCAGCGTCCACCTTGTCATCCGATCCTGATCGAAGCTTGCCCGCTGACACCTGCGCATCGGAGGCCCGCTGATTCATAAGGATCTTGGAGCCCTTCTTGTTGTCATAGCTGGTTTGACCGGTGCGGGCACGCTGCGCCAGCTTCATCTCAGCTTCCTGGCGCTGGCGCTTCTCAGTCTTCACGGCCTGCTTGGCAGCTTGGGCAGCCTGAACCGCAGCGGCCTGCTGCTCATCAACATACGACCGCCAAGCACTGTACGGACCCCCGAACACTTCGAGTTCTCCACCATGCAGTTCCGCTGTGTTGTCCATGATCTCCAACAGTGTCAGGTCGTGGCTGACCACCACCAGCGTTCCCGGCCACGTGGACAGGAGAGCGGACAGTTTGGTTCTCGCGTCCCGGTCCAGGTTGTTCGTTGGCTCGTCCAAGAGCGTGATTGCCCTCCCCTGAAGCCGGAGCCCCGTGATGGCAACAAGCATCGCTTCGCCTCCCGAAATTTCGCCTACGTTCCGCTCCAGGTCCGCCCCCGAAAAGCCGACATGGCGCAGGGATTTGTCAGCCCGGGCTTCGATATCCCAGTCATCGCCCACCGCATCGAAGTTCTCCACCGAAACGTCACCGGCTTCGATGGCCCGCAGTGCTTTCACTTGAGGGCCGATACCCAGCAGGTCCGCCACCGTCGAGTCAGTCACGAGGGTGAGAGTCTGCGGAAGGTATCCGACATCACCGTTGGTCGTGATACTGCCACCCGTAGGGGCAAGGCTCCCGGCAATGAGGCGCAGCAAGGTTGATTTTCCGGCACCGTTGGACCCCACAAGGCCTGTACGGCCCGGTCCGAATGTTCCGGAGATCCCGGCAAGGGCAGTGGTACCGTCGGGCCACTGAAGGCGCACGTCGGTCAGGGTGATGGACGGGTTTTTTGTTGTAGACATGATGTTCCGAAGGCTCCAGTGGTTTCAGCGAATGCGCTGCAACCACCGGCCCACGAGGGCATCAGGGCAAGGTCAGCGCACGGTTGGCGTCGTGAAACCTGTAATGCCCGTCAAAACATCGGCCTAACACTGGGGAATAGAGGACTACAGTCTTGCAAAAGCCCTCAATGAAGGCAACTTGCCTCCCGCAGGCTCCTTCGCCGCCACCGATGCGCACGTCACCACCGGCGTCGTGACGTTCTGGACCGCCAGGCCGATCAGCCGAGGTTTTCCTTGAGCAACGCACGGTGCTCGACGGCGGCAGTTGAGTGGAGTGCGCGGCCGGCGTCCGTCAATTCCAGGAACAGGGAGCGGCGGTCGTCAACGCAGGTTTGGCGCGAGACCAGGCCCGCTTTTTCGAGCCTGTCCACCACCTTGGAGACGGCGCTCTGCGTCATGGGGGTGCGCTCTCCCAGTGCCTTCATCCGGCATGCCGATTCTTCGCTTTCAGCCACGAGATCCAGGATTTCGAACTCGTTAAGGCCAATGTCGAACTTGGCTTCCAGCGCGCGGTCGATAGCTCCCGCGGTTCGGAAGTAGGAGTTCTGGATGCTGCGCCACTGCTCAACCAGTTGACGGTCACGCGTCGTTGCCATGTGCCGATTCTAGTTCATTACGCGATTTGAATCCACGTCATAAAATTCTGCGTCATCCAATGACATGTCATCGTAGTCCTTGTCATTGAATGACACGTCATATAGATTGAGGCGCATGACATCACCCACCACCCTCAAAACTTCCGCCGAGCCACCCTTGGTCTCAGCCGTCCATTGGACCCGGGCGCAGTGGCTGCTGCTGATGGTTGTCTGCACCGTCTTGGCCCTCGACGGGCTGGACGTTTCCATGGTTGGCGTTGCCCTGCCGTCCATTGGACAGGAACTCAATCTCGGAACCGATTCCCTGCAGTGGATCGTTTCCGCCTACGTCCTGGGCTACGGGAGCCTGTTGCTCCTTGGCGGCCGGCTCGCGGACCTGTTGGGCCGCCGTCGCATCTTCCTTATTGCTTTGACCGTTTTCGCCGCGGCGTCGCTCCTGGGCGGACTGGTGGACGACCCCGCCATCCTGATCGCCACCCGGTTCATCAAGGGACTTGCGGCCGCCTTCACTGCGCCCACCGGTTTCTCCATCATCACCACCAACTTCGCGGAGGGACGCGAGCGCAACAAGGCGCTGTCCATCTTCACGACGTTCGGTGCCAGCGGCTTCTCGTTGGGCTTGGTGGTGGGTGGCCTCATGACCAGCCTCAGCTGGCGCTGGACGTTCCTGGTTTCGGTGCCGATCGCGGTGGTGGTTGTCCTCCTGGGCATGAAGTTCATCCCCAAGGACAAGCCCTCCGTTGAGGACAGCGGGCACGACGTTTGGGGCGCTGTCACCCTCGCACTGGGCATGCTTGGCCTCGTTTACACCCTGGTTTCAGCACCGGAACAGGGCTGGGGATCTGTGGCAACAATCGCCGGATTCGCAGTTTCCGTTGCCGTGCTGGCCGCCTTCGCGGTGATCGAGAACAAGGTCAAGCACCCGCTGATCCGCTTCAGCATCCTTAAAGAAGGCTGGGTGGCACGGGCCAACCTCAGCGCGGTGGGGTTGTTCGGGTCTTACCTGAGCTTCCAGTTCATCGTCACCATGTACCTGCAGGCGGTGCTCGGCTGGACGCCGCTGGGCATGGCGTTGGCCTTGCTGCCCGCCGGGCTCTTGGTTGCGACCAGCGCGCCGTTCGCGGACAAGCTCATCGAAAAGTTCGGCGCCACCCAACTCATCCTCACCGGACTCACAGCCCTGGGATTGGGCTACGTCCTGTTCCTCCGCGTCGGCACCACGCCCAATTACGTGCTGGATATCTTGCCGTCGGTGGTCCTGCTGGGAGTCGGGTTTGCGCTGGCCTTCCCGTCCATCAACGTACAAGCGACCGCCGGGATCAAGGATTCAGAACAGGGACTGGCGGCCGGCCTGATCCAGACCAGCACACAAGTTGGAGCCGCACTGGTTCTGGCAGTCACCACAGCGTTGGTCAGCGGCCACGGCCAAGCCGCCGGAACCGTCAGCGCCCAAGCCATGCTGGAACAGTACCGGCCGGGACTGATCCTTAGTGCCGCCGTCGCCATCGCCGCCCTGCTGGTGGCAGCGGCTCCCTCCCGGCGCCGCATCCGCGCCTGAGCCCCGGGTTTCTGGACAGATAAAGCCCTGATGCATCCGTCATCAGGGCTTTATCTGTCCACAATCTGCTCTGTACACCTCCGCTAAATGGAGGTCTCATGGGATCTATGAGGAATTACCTCACGGAGTACAGGCACGAGCTGCAGCGCACCTTCACGGGAACGTCGGGCACGCCTCCGGAGTGGGTGCCGCGGCTCGCAGACGGGAACGACGCCGGATATCACCTCCCGGGGTCGGCCGTCTGGGCGGTGCACGGCCACGTGGCCACCATCGTGGCGGGCATCCGCGTCCTGCTGATGCAGGCCCTCCATCCCGGCGCGCTCGCTGGCGTCTATGAACACTCCGGCTTCCAGAAGGACCCCTTGGGGCGCCTCGCGAACACCGTGCGGTGGATCTTCACGGTAACGTACGGCTCCACGGAGGCCGCTGAAGCCGCGACCGCCCGGGTCCGGAAGATCCATGAGCGTGTCCGGGGAACCTACCGTGACGGACAGGGCGTGGAGCGCGAATACGCCGCCAACGATCCCGAACTCCTCCGCTGGGTCCACGTCACCTACGCGGACTCCTTCCTCACTGCCAACCGGATCTGGGGCAGGGCCATCCCGGGCGGCCCCGATGCCTACGTCCGCGAATGGGCAGCGGCAGGACGGCTCATGGGAGTTCTGGACCCGCCACTCACCGAGGCCCAGGTCCGTGACGAACTGGAGCAGTGGTACGCCTCGGGGATACTCCGGGCCGATGAGCGGCTTGCCGAGACGGTGTCCTTCATCCGCTATCCTCCCCTGAGCCCACTCCTCAAGCCCGGTTACCGCATACTGTTCGCGGCCGCCGTCGCAAGCCTTGAGCCCAAGTACCGGGACTTGCTCGGCCTCCGGCCCGCCAGGCTTGGCCCCGTGCCCTTGCCGGCCATCCTGGCGGCGCGTGGCGTGTTGGGGATGGTCCGATTCGCCCTGGGCTCCCACGGTCCCAGCGAGCAAGCAGCGCTGCGCAGGCTGCAAAGGCTGGGCTATGCGGAGGCCTGAAGTGCCTTTCGCCGAGGGGCTGGCTTTCAACCCTTCGCTCTTCGCCGAGGGGTCAGATCTCAACCCTTTGAGCCTCCCATAAAGGCGAAAGCCAACCCCTCGGCGGGGACCCACGTGGTGGGGACTTCGCCGAGGGGCTGGCTTTCAACCTTTTGGTGCGTGCTTAGTGCCGAGAGGTCACCCCTCGGCGCACAAACTAGATCAGGTGATCCGACAGGTGGTTCGGTGTGCCGAAGCGGTGGGCCGTGATGGAAACGGCCTGCTCGCGGAGGAACGGCAGCATCTCGATCCGGCCTGCCTGGGTCACAGCACCGTGGTAAACAGCCACATCCGGACGGCCGCCCATCGCTGCGCTCAGCGCTGCGAAATCGCCACCGATCAGGCGGATCCGGCCGGCGTCGAAGTTGGCCGCACGGCCCAGCCACGCGGCGTCGTCCTCGATCCGGACGCTGACGCCCAGGTTCGCAAACACGGTCACAACGGCATCAGGAAGTACGACGGCGGAGCTCACCTTGAGGGCCGAGCCCGCCACTGCTCCGGCTGCTGCCACGCGCAGCAGGTCAGCGAGCCGCTCACCTTCGGAGAGGCGGATGGTGACCGGGAGGGAGCGGTAGCGGAAGACGTTGCGCTCTGCGGAGAGGGCGGAGACGTCCTTGCGGGTGCCGAACTCGGATTCCCAGGCTGCGGCGTCGCTGAAGAGCGACTGCTGCAGGGTCTGGAGTTCTTCAGCGGTAACGTCGGCGGACTTTGCAGCAGCGAGGAGCTGAGCGGCTGCGCCCTGGAGCACCGTGCCGCGCTTGGCCTTGGCTTCGGCGGGGAGCCAGCTGCCCAAGCCGATCAGGTAGTTCGGTCCACCGGCTTTGGTTCCGGCACCGACTGCCGACTTCTTCCATCCACCGAACGGCTGGCGCTGCACGATTGCACCGGTGATGCCGCGGTTGACGTACAGGTTTCCGGCCTGGATGGTGTCCAGCCAGACGCCCATTTCAGCGGAGTCCAGGGAGTGCAAGCCGGCGGTGAGGCCGTACTCAATCTCGTTCTGGATGGCGATGGCTTCCTCCAGGGTCTCTGCGGTCATGACACCCAGGACCGGGCCGAAGAACTCGGTCAGGTGGAAGTAGGAGCCACGCTTGACGCCGGAGCGGATGCCCGGGGACCACAAACGGCCGGTTTCGTCGAGGCGCTCGGGCTTGATGGCCCAGGTTTCGCCGTCGCCCAGGGTGGTGAGGGCATTGAGGAGTTTGCCGTTGGCCGGTTCGATGATCGGCCCCATCTGCGTGGTGGCGTCCTCCGGGTAGCCCACGGTCAGGGAGCGTGCGGCGTCGATCAGCTGGTTGTGGAAGCGGGCGCTCTTGGCGACCGAGCCCACCAGGATCACCAGCGATGCGGCGGAGCACTTCTGGCCCGCGTGACCGAACGCCGAGTACACAACGTCCTTGGCAGCGAGGTCCAGGTCAGCGCTCGGGGTGACGATAATGGCGTTCTTTCCGGAGGTCTCCGCGAGCAGCGGCAGGTCCTGGCGGAAGGAGCGGAACAGCTCGGCGGTTTCGTAGCCACCAGTGAGGATCACGCGGTCAACGCTGGGGTGCGAGACCAACTGGGTGCCAAGCTCGCGCTCTTCGAGCTGCACGAGTGCCAGCACTTCGCGAGGCACGCCGGCTTCCCAGAGGGCATCCACCATGACGGAACCGGAGCGGCGGGCCTGCTTTGCAGGCTTGATCACGACGGCGGAGCCTGAGGCGAGCGCTGCGAGCGTCGAGCCTGCGGGGATCGCCACCGGGAAGTTCCACGGCGGGGTCACCACGGTGAGGTTGGCTGGGACGAACGTGGCGCCGTCGACCGTTTCCAGGTCCTTGGCACGCTCGGCGTAATAGTGCGCGAAGTCGATTGCTTCGCTGACCTCGGGGTCGCCTTGGTCGATGGTCTTCCCGGTCTCCGACGCCATGACTTCCAGGAGTTCAGCGCGGCGGGCTTCAAGGATGTCGCCGGCGCGGTGCAGGATCGCTGCACGCTCCGCGGCGGGACGGGCGCCCCATGCCTTGCCGTGTTCCACGGCGGTAGCGATGATGCGGTCCATCTCGGCTGCGTCGGAGACCTTGGTGGACTCCACGATCTTGTTGCCTGCGGTGGAACCGGGGATGCGCTTGAGGATGTCGCGCCCCCAGGCACGGTTGGCCGGGAGGGCAGGGTCGGTGTCAGGCGTGTTGCTGAAGCCCTCGAGCGGGGCAGGCTCAGCCGGGAGGCGGCGGTCCTGCTTGCGGTTAGGGCCGGGAACTTCGTCCGTCATTCCGGCGAGGGAGTCCAGGAAGCGCTGCTGCTCGCGCTTGAACAGGGCTTCATTTTCGCTCAGTTCGAAAACGGCCGACATGAAGTTTTCCTGGCTGGCGCCTTCTTCGAGGCGGCGGATCAAGTAGGCGATGGCGACGTCGAACTCGCCCGGGTGGACCACCGGCGTGTAGAGCAGGAGGCTGCCGACGTCCTTGCGGACTGCGGTGGCCTGGCCGGTCGCCATGCCCAGGAGCATCTCGAATTCGATGGCTTTCGGTCCCTGCTGGGCAATTCCGCGCTGCTTGGCCAGCAGCCAGGCGAAGGCGACGTCGAACAGGTTGTGGCCTGCGACGCCGATGCGGACCGCGTCAATGCGCTCCGGAGTGAGGGCGTAGTTGATGACGTTCTTGTAGCTGGTGTCCGAGTCCTGCTTGGTGCCCCACGTGGCCAGCGGCCAGTCATGAAGGGAAGCTTCAACCTGCTCCATGGGAAGGTTGGCGCCCTTGACCACACGAACCTTGATGGGGGCGCCTCCCTGGGCGCGGCGTGCGGTGGCCCACTCCTGCAGTTCCTGCATGGCACCGAGGGCGTCGGGGAGGTAGGCCTGGAGGACGATGCCGGCTTCCAGGTTCTTGAACTCCGGCATGTCCAGGATGCGCTTGAACACCGCGATGGTCATGCTGAGATCCTTGTATTCCTCCATGTCCAGGTTGATGAACTTGGGCTTGGGGAAGGACGCGGCAAGGCGGTACAGCGGGGTGAGCTTCTCCACCACGTGGTCGACGGCTTCGTCGAAGGCCCACGGGGAGTGCGGTGCCACGGTGGAGGACTCCTTGATGGAAACGTAGTCCACGTCATCGCGGGCAAGGAGTTTCAGAGTGCCTTCCAGGCGACGCTGCGCTTCGTGCTCGCCCAGGACGGCTTCGCCGAGGAGGTTCACATTCAGGTGCACACCGTCCCGGCGGATCTTGGCGATGGCCGGGCCGAGCTTGGCGTCAGTGGCGTCCACGATCAGGTGGCCCACCATTTCGCGGAGCACGCGGCGGGCGATCGGGATAACTACCTGCGGGACGATCGGAGCCATGACGCCACCTACGCGGACCGCGCTGCGCATGTACCACGGGAGGAATTTGGGCACCTTGGGTGCCAACTCTGCGAGTTTACGGCCGGCGACCGACAGGTCCTCGGGGCGGATGACGCCGTCGACGAATCCAACCGTGAAGTCCAGACCGTTGGGGTCTTTCAAAACGCCGGCGAGGCGCTGGGCGGAGACATCCACGGGGATCTTGCCGGCTTCTGTGAGCCAGTGGCGGACCAAGGCGATGGCTTCCTGCGCCAAAGCATCGAACTGTCCGGAATCCTGGCTGCTCGGGGCGGTGGCATCCGGGATGGTGCTGGTCATGGGGGCTCCTTCTGGGACGGAGAAGTTTGTTTGTTTCCATCAGTATGGATCTACAATCACGTTAGGAAAAGCGATCTTTTCTGACGAATATTGATTACCCATCCCGATCTTTTGGAGGCCCCCGTGCTGGACGTCCGCAGGCTGCGTTTGCTGCACGAGTTGAAGATCCGCGGGACCCTCGCGGAGGTGGCCGATGCCATGCAGTACAGCCCATCTTCGGTGTCCCAACAGTTGACTCTCCTGGAGAAGGAAGCCGGCGTGGAATTGCTGCGCAAAGCGGGGCGTCGCGTGCAGCTGACGCCCCAGGCAGAGATCCTCGTGGCACACACGGCGGCGCTGCTGGAAACGCTGGAGCGTGCGGAAACCGAGCTCGCCGCCTCGCTTTCCATGGTCACGGGAACGGTTCGCTTGGCCGTCTTCCAGTCCGCGGCCCTGGCCCTGCTGCCGGATTTCCTCACCATCATGCGGCACGAGTATCCCGAGGTGCGCGTGGAAATGACCCAACGCGAGCCCGAGACTGCCCTCTACGAAACATGGGCGCGGGACTTCGACCTTGTGGTGGCCGAGCAATACCCCGGCCACGCTGCTCCGCACCACAGCGGGTTGGACCGCGTCACCCTCACCAGCGACGCCATCCGCCTGGCCACTCCCCCGGTGGGACTCGGCGGCGAAACGGTATCGACGCTCGCGGACACCGCGTTGATGCCGTGGGTCATGGAACCCCGTGGCGCAGCCTCAAGGCACTGGGCAGAGCAAGCCTGCCGGTCCGCGGGCTTCGAACCCGACGTCAGATACGAAACGGCCGATCTCCAAGCGCAGATCCGGCTCATTGAATCCGGGAATGCCGTGGCACTCATGCCGGACCTTGTGTGGACCGGGCGCTCGCGTACCGTTCAACTGCTGGATCTCCCGGCCCTGCCAAAGCGCACCGTGTTCACCTCCACCAGGACAGCAGGCCGCATCCACCCCGCAACCGCGGCCTGCCGCGAAGTGTTGGAAAGGGTGGCAGCGGCGCAACAACAAGACGCCGAGCAGCACGCGGACGCGGGCTGAGGCCGCGGACGCGGACTAGCTTCAGGAAACGCAAAAGGCCCCAGTCCAAGGACTGGGGCCAACCGCGGAGAATGGGGGATTTGAACCCCCGAGGGCGTTAACCCAACACGCGTTCCAGGCGTGCGCCATAGGCCGCTAGGCGAATTCTCCTTGCTTCCGATTCGAAAGCAGATACTACTGTACCTGAGAATTTCGGCAACGTGTAATCGGGCCGAATGACCACCCCTGGAAGGCCTCGGAAACACTTCCGTTAACGGAAAAATGGACGCCCCCAACGCGCCCATTCTTGCGGTACATCGTTGAGCTGCCGGGTCCGGCCCCTCGCTCCCAGGCCCCGCAGCTCACAATCTTGAGATTGCCCCAATCGGTGTACATACCCATAGTCCGCTGTGATACCGGCTTTTGCAATGGTTGAGACCTGTTTGTAGCCGAAGTTTATTGACAGGATGTTCCCATGACGCAGCTCCACGCCTTGGTCGTTTACGTTCCTGAGACGCATATCGAAGAAGTCCTCCTGGCCATTGGCGACGCCGGCGCCGGGCGGATCGGCAACTACTCCCACTGCGCCTTTACGTCGCCAGGTACTGGCCGCTTCACGCCCCTGCCCGGAGCGCGACCCTCCGTAGGTGAGGTGGGGATTGAGGAGCAGGTGCCGGAAACCCGGGTCGAGTGCGTGGTGGAGGAGGACATGCTCGACGGCGTGGTGCAGGCCCTGCGGGCCGCCCACCCTTACGAGGAACCGGCTTTCATGACGTGGCCGGTGAATGGGTGGCGGTGATTCACGCAACCCAGCCACCCGCCGTCGAGCCTTATCCACAGGCCTTCAGGCCGATTCGAACCCCAACCCAAGTTCGGGTAAGCTTGTCGACGGCCCCTCATGTGGCGTCATCCTGTTGAACTCCCCCAGGACCGGAAGGTAGCAAGGGTAGATGGGCTCTGGCGGGTGCATGAGGGGTCACTTATTTAAATGTCAGTCTCTATAGGTAGGTTTCACTTGTGACTGTTACAACTGCCCTGTATCGAAGGTATCGCCCGGACTCTTTCGCGGACGTTATCGGGCAGGAACACGTCACGGAGCCGCTGATGACGGCGCTCCGCAAGAACCGCGTGAACCACGCCTACCTCTTCTCCGGCCCCCGCGGCTGCGGCAAAACCACTTCTGCCCGCATCCTTGCCCGCTGCCTGAACTGCGCCGAGGGACCCACCGACACCCCTTGCGGCAAGTGCCCCAGCTGCATCGAACTTGCACGTGGTGGTTCCGGCTCCCTGGACGTCATCGAGATCGACGCCGCCAGCCACGGTGGCGTTGACGACGCGCGGGATCTCCGCGAACGCGCAACCTTCGCCCCGGTCCGCGACCGCTACAAGATTTTCATCATTGACGAGGCCCACATGGTCACGTCGGCCGGCTTCAACGCGCTTCTGAAGATCGTCGAAGAGCCGCCGGAACATATCAAGTTCATCTTCGCCACCACGGAGCCGGACAAAGTCATCGGGACCATCCGCTCCCGCACGCACCACTACCCCTTCCGGCTGGTGCCACCCGAGCCCCTGATGCAGTACCTCGAGCTGCTCTGCCAACAGGAGAACGTGCCGGTGGCTCCCGGCGTGCTTTCGCTGGTCATCCGCGCCGGTGGCGGCTCGGTCCGCGACACCCTGTCGGTGCTGGATCAGCTCATGGCTGGCGCCGGACCGAATGGCCTGGACTATGAACTCGCTGTGGCCCTGCTCGGCTACACACACGCTTCCTTGCTGGACGACATCGTGGATGCCGTTGCAGCCTCCGACGCCGCGGTGGTCTTCAAGGCCGTGGATCGCGTTATCCAGACCGGGCACGATCCCCGGCGATTCGTTGAAGACCTGCTGGAACGTTTCCGCGACCTGATCATCGTCCAGGCCATGCCCGAGAGCGCCCAGGCCATTCTTCGTGGCATGCCGGCGGACCAGATCGCCCGCATGCGCAACCAGGCAACCAACCTCGGCGCGGCCGAGCTCTCCCGCGCGGCGGACGTCACCAACACCGCCCTCACCGAGATGACGGGCGCCACCTCGCCCCGGCTGCACCTTGAACTGCTGTGCGCCCGAATCCTGCTGCCAAGCGCTGAGCAGACCGAGCGAGGCATCGCTGCCCGCATCGACCGCGTGGAACGTCGCCTGAATTACGCGGGCGACGGCGGCGCGCCGGCCGTTGCTGCCGGCCCGCCTGCTACGGCGGCTGCTGCGCCTGTTGCACAGCCGACGCCGGCCCCCGCCTCTGCGCCCGCGGCACCGGTTGCCGTTGAGCCCGCACCTTCCGTGCCGGCACCCTATGCATCGGCACCTGCTGCGCCGGCTGCTTCGCCGCGGACGCCTGCTTCGGCACCTGCCGCTCCCGCGCCGGCCGCTGACGCCGGGTCGCGCGACGCCATCACAGCACCACGAGTGTCCACCAGCGACTGGCCTGTTGAGGACCGCCAGGCTTCCGGTCGTGCTCCGCAGGCTGCTGCACCTCAGGCTGCCCCCGCCCCGGCTGATCGCGTCCAGGCCCCCACCTCGCAGCCCAGTCCTGTTCAAGCGCCGGCGCCAGAACCGTCGGCGGCACCACCAGTTCAAGCTCCACCGCGGGCAGCCCCAGCGCAAGTGGCGCCCCAAGCTCCGCAGCCCGCTACCGCGGGAGGACCTGCTGGTTCTGGAGGAAGCGGAGATGTGGAGGCTCTGCGTCGCGCATGGCCCGACGTCTTGCAAACCCTGACCAAGATCAAGCGCAGCACGTGGGCGCTGGTGGAGCCTAACGCCCAGGTTGCCCAGTTCGACGGCCAGGTCCTGACTCTGGCATTCACAACGGGCGGCCTTGCGGGCGCGTTCGGCCGCGCAGACCACGCCGAGAACCTTCGCCAGGCGATCCACAAGACCCTTGGCATCGACTGCCAGATCGTGGCAGTCGCTGGCGGCAACAGCTCAGCGAGCTCTGAGCCAAACCCAAAAGCGCCTACTAGCCGGGAATCTCCGGCTGCTGCAGCACCAGCGGGCGCCCTGGCGTCGGCGCGTGCTGAATCCCCCGAGGCAGCAGCCGCAAACGTCACGTCGTCGCCTGCGGAAACAGCCTCGGTGCCGGCACCGGTGTCAGCTGTCGACTCCGCGTGGGGTCTAGCACCTGCTGCCGCACCAACAGCATCTGTTCCGGCAGCAGCATCCGTGCCAGCGAGGGCCACCCCTGCCCAGGCAGAACCCACAGCACCGGCACCCACAGTCCCAACGCCGGCTGCCCACATTCCGGAACCGGCTGTTTCAACGCAAGCACCGACCACGCCGACCCCCGAGCCCTCCGGCGACTACTCGTACCCTGACGACGATTGGGGTCCGCCGCTCGACGAGGACGCTCCGCCCCTGGACGAAGAGCCACCTGCGGATTGGGAGCCCCCGTCGGGTTATGGCCAACCGAGTACTGCACCCGCGGCGCCTGCAACTGCGGCACCGGCACCCAGTGTCCCCGCTTCCCCTTCGAGTGCCTCGGCGCCGTCAGCGGCCACCACGTCGGCCCCAGCAAGCAGCGCAACTACGGCTGCATCTTCGCCATCAGCGGGCACCGCCAAGCCCACAGCATCGTCCGACGACCCGTGGTCCAGGGCCGTCGAGCAAACGCCCGGTACTTGGGTCGTGGGCACAGAGTCCAACGTGGGCAAGAAACCCGCCGAAGCGGCCGAAGAAACCCCAACGGCGCCGGACGCTCCCGACTACGAGCCGGCCGCAGCCCAAGTTCCGGAAGCAACCACCGGCACCTACGGCCACCCGACCAACGCGGAACAGAACCCAAGTTCAAGCTGGGACGTCGCACCGGCGTCGAGCTGGCCCGCAACACAATCGATGCCCGAGCCCGTCAGCAGCGGCGCCCCCGCAGGAAGCAGCAACGCCGCCGCGCCGACCTGGCCCTCCTTGGCGACCCAACCAGAGGAAGCGCATGGTTCGGTCGCGACGCTGGAGGAGGCCGCGCCGTCGGGCAATCCGAATGGCCGCCAGAGCCTGTACCAGCGGTTGACCAACAGCCCCGAAGCCCAGGCTGGCCGTGTCCAAGCGCCGGTAAGGACCCCGGTGAAGCCGGACTCCGTGCCGGAGGACATCCCCAGCCCGGAGGACGAGACCATCGAGGAATCGAGGGTCTTTGGGCGGGCAGCTGTGGAGCGTATTCTGGGCGGAAAGCTGATCGAAGAGCGCGCCTTGGACGGTTCTCCCCTGCACAACCGCTGATTCCAGCATTGATTTCAACCAAATGAGGACATTGTGTACGAAGGTGCAGTTCAGGAGCTGATTGACGAGCTCGGCCGGCTTCCCGGTGTGGGCCCCAAGTCAGCGCAGCGCCTGGCATTTCACATCCTGGAGGCTGATCCAGAGGACATGAAGCGCCTGGTTACGGCCATCACCACGGTCAAGGAACGCGTGAAGTTCTGCTCCGTGTGCTTCAACGTGACCGAGCAGGAAAAGTGCAACATCTGCCGCGACCAGCGCCGAGACCCGTCGGTCATCTGTGTGGTTGAGGAGTCCAAGGACGTCCTGGCTGTGGAACGCACCCGGTCCTTCCGCGGCCGCTATCACGTGCTGGGTGGGGCCATCAACCCCATTGCGGGCATCGGTCCTGAGCAGTTGCGGATCCGGGAACTCCTCACACGCCTCAATGATGGCGCCATCCAGGAGATCATCATCGCCACCGACCCCAACCTTGAGGGCGAAGCGACTGCAACGTATTTAGCCCGCATGCTCAAGTCGATCGGAATCACGGTGACACGACTCGCGTCGGGCCTGCCGGTGGGTGGAGACCTGGAGTACGCCGACGAAGTTACCCTCGGCAGGGCCTTCGAGGGCAGACGCAACGCCTTGTTGTAGTCTCGCAATCACCAACAACAACCGTGATGGGGGTCCCGTGCGAGAGCTTGTGTACTACGTTGCCGTCAGCCTGGATGGGTACATTGCCGGTCCGGGAGGGGAATTCGACGCGTTTCCGGTGGAAGGTGACCATATGGCCGCCCAAATTGAGCGCTTCCCCGAAGCCATACCCACAGTGGCCGCGGACGCCATGGGCATCGAACAAGGCAAAGCGACCTTCGACGCCGTCGTGATGGGCTGGAACACTTACGCCGTAGGTCTACCAGCTGGCATGACCAGCCCTTATCAGCATCTTAAGCAGGTGGTCTTTTCCCGGTCGCACACCAAGGCGGACATCCCGGGCGAGCACCCAAACCTGGAGCTGACCCACGAGAACCCGGTGGACGTAGTCCGCAGATTGAAGTCCGAGCCAGGTAAGTCGATCTGGCTATGTGGAGGCGGCCATCTGGCTACGCAGCTTTCCGGTGAAATCGACAGACTGGTTCTGAAACGAAGCCCACTCCTGTTCGGCGATGGCATACCGCTCTTCGCGCCGGGTGCCTACCAGCCAAGCGCCTTCGAAGAGGTTACGACGACGACGTTCGGCTCCGGCGTCGTGATTTCCGAGTACGTGCGCCGAGGGGCTTAGCCAGAGCCCGTCGCCAGTCGCCGAGCCCTCAGCCGCCGGCCAGGTACCAGCACCAGGCCGGCCACCAAGGACTGCAGCGCGAGGCCGGTCACGAAGACAGGAACCGACGGTGCCAGCCCGTCACTGGATTCGCCACCGAGGCACGGCACTTCCCGTGAGGGCCCATCGGCGGCCCACTGCAGGCCGGCCAGCAACCAGCCAAGTTCATTGTCCCTGGGCACCACGTCGGCGCCCACGCTCCCAAAAAGCAGGGCAGGGTTGGCTGCCGCAATCCAGGCAACCCGTTCTGTATGGACCACTTCAACCGGGCGGAGATTGCCCACGCACTCGTAGGCAATGATCCTGCCGGAATCGTCGCGTTCCACGTTCACCGGGACGGAAGCCTGGTCCATCACCGTGGTCCCGGGAAGGAGCAGGATGGTGGTCACCACATTTCCAACGCACAGGAAAGCCACCACCAAGGCGGTCAATGCCGCCCCCGGCGCCGCTGCAGCAAAGCATGCCCGCGCACCCGCACCGATCAGTCCGAACAGGGCCACTTCCAGGATAATAACGACGACGGCGGCAACGGCCAGTGCCGTCGGCCCGCCGACGCTGGCGCCCACCACGAGCAAAACACCACCCGCGAGCGCTCCCAAAGCGACTCCTCGAATACCTCCGGCCAGCAACAGGACAAGAAGGCGCCCTTGGGAATGTCGGAAGCCCCACACCGCTCCCAGCACAGCGGCGGCGAGCGCAAGGAAGACCGCCGTGATCAAGTAGATGGCACTTGCAACCCTGGTATCGAACCATCCGTTGGCTTCTGCAAAAGAAACCACGGCCGCGGCCAAGCCCCAGGCGGCGGCAATCCCCAGTGCGCAGCCAAGCCAGAACCACCACGAGGTGAAGGATGTCCGGGCACTCCGCCATGCCTCCGCTGCGGCAGCCCCAAAGTTTCCGGCGGTTCGGGGCGGGGACCCGGCTCCTGGCATAGGGCGGGCCAGGCCGGAGGGCTGATCGTCGATCACACCGCCGATCACTTCGTATTCGGGCTCGTTGTCCGCCGGACCCGATGCGTCCGTGTGGTCAGATAAGCCGGCCATCGCCTGCCGAAGTCCTCATGAAGTGGATGGTACGCCGGGCACGCCATCACCGATACGCCGAAACTTCACGGGGAGATCCCAGCCGAGGGTGCCACCATGGGTGCATGGTCTCCCATCGCAGTGTTTCCGGTGTCTTTCGGCGTCCCCGTCCCATCAAGCCGGCCCCCGGCCAGGAATCGGTATGGGATTACCCGCGGCCGCCCAGAGTGGAGCCTCGATCCGAGCGGATTGTGGTGCGGCTTGGAGGTCAGGTGATTGTTGATACCACTGACTCCGTCAGGGTCCTGGAGACCAGCCATCCTCCTGTCTACTACGTGCCGTTGGACGCCTTCCCGGACGGTGCGCTGGTCCCTGTTGGGGGAACCACTTTCTGCGAGTTCAAGGGCGAGGCCAGTTACTTCACCATCACTGCCGGCGGGACGGTGGTTGAGCGGGCAGGGTGGACCTACCCAAGCCCCGCACGGGGCTTCGAAGCGCTGGGCAGCAGAGTGGCGCTTTATCCGGAGCATATGGACTCGTGCGAGGTGGACGGCGAGCGGGTGACGTTCCAGGAAGGCAACTTCTATGGAGGGTGGATCACACAGAAGATCGTCGGCCCGTTCAAGGGTGGTCCGGGCACTGCCGGGTGGTAGTCATCGCAGGTAGCCGCCATGTGGTCACAATTCCTGCCCGAACTGCACACGGCGATAAACTGGGCAAATAAGCTACGCAGGCGTGCCCGAATTGGAGCATGCCGCGTTCGAACCCTATTGATGCAGTGAGGGTGCGCGCATGACTATGCCCACTACCGAAGTGAAGATCGAAGAGCTCTCCAACGAGGCTGCCATTACCAAGCAGCTGATCGTTCAGAAGTTCGGCGGTTCCTCGGTTGCCGATGCCGATGGCATCAAGCGGGTCGCACAGCGCGTCGTGGATGCGCAGAAGGCCGGCAACGAGGTTGTGGTTGTTGTCTCCGCAATGGGTGACACCACCGATGAACTCCTGGACCTCGCGGGTCAGGTCACTGACTCCGCTCCCGCCCGCGAAATGGACATGTTGTTGTCCGCCGGCGAACGAATTTCCATGGCCCTCCTTGCCATGGCCATCAACAAGTTCGGCGCTTCCGCGCAGTCCTTCACGGGATCCCAGGCCGGCATGATTACCGACGGCATCCACGGCAAGGCGCGAATTATCGACGTCGACCCCCACCGCATCCGCACCGCACTGGACAAGGGCCACATCGCAATCGTGGCCGGTTTCCAGGGCATGAGCCGCAGCACCAACGAGATCACCACGCTTGGCCGCGGCGGCTCGGACACTACCGCCGTCGCGCTGGCCGCAGCGCTGGAAGCCGATGTCTGCGAGATCTACACGGACGTGGACGGCATCTATACCGCTGACCCGCGCGTGGTGACGTCCGCCCAGAAGATCGACCGAATCTCCAGCGAGGAAATGCTGGAGTTGGCCGCTTCCGGCGCCAAGATCCTGCACCTGCGGTGTGTGGAGTACGCCCGCCGTTTCGGTGTGCCGCTGCACGTCCGTTCCTCATTCAGCCAGCACGAAGGCACGTGGGTCATCCCGGGCGCCGACGAAAAGTTCAACATTCAAGAGGGAGTTGCCTTGGAGCAGCCAATCATCTCCGGCGTTGCACACGACCGGTCCGAAGCCAAGGTCACCGTAGTAGGCGTCCCGGATATCCCCGGCAAAGCTGCGGCGATTTTCCAGGTGATTGCCGATGCGCACTCGAACATCGACATGATTGTCCAGAACGTCTCCACCCACGGCACCGGCCGCACGGACATCTCGTTCACGCTGCCCATCGTTGAGGGTGCCGACGCCCTGGCCGCCCTGCGTGCTGCCGAAGGCCAGATCGGCTTCGAAAGCATTGAATACAACGAGCACGTCGGCAAGCTCTCCCTGATCGGCGCGGGCATGCGTTCACACCCGGGTGTTTCTGCCACGTTCTTCAAGGCCCTTTCCGACGCCGGGATCAACATTGACATGATCTCCACTTCGGAAATCCGCATCTCCGTGGTCACCAGCGCAGACGCACTGGATGACGCCGTCCGCGCCATCCACAATGCGTTCGAGCTCGACGGCGACGCCGAGGCTACCGTTTACGGCGGCACCGGCCGCTAGGGTCACCAAGGGCAACGCCCCCAAGTAAGTAACAGATAAGGCCGTTCTGAGCGCTCAGAACGGCCTTATCTGTTACTCAGTTGGGTGGGATGGCGCCAGCAGCACCTCGATGAGCTGCCGGAGGCCATCGGCCATGTCCACGTTCTTGTCGTACAGCCACTGCAACTGGAGTCCGTCGAAGGCAGCGACCGTCAACCGTGCCAGCATCACGGAGTTGACGTCTGACCGGACCTTTCCGGTGGCTTGGCGCCGCTCAATGTCAGCTGCGATGTCCCGCACCACGGTCTCGTAGCGCTCTTTGAAGTAACCGTGGGAATCGTGGTGAGGGTCGTTGGCCGTGGCTGAGGCGACCGCATAGAGGGTGGTCAGCCCAGGCTCACGCTCGTTCCGTTCAGCGATGGGCGCCATCAGGTCAAGGCCCACCCCGATGTCGCCGCCAACGGCAAGCGACCGACGGTCGCGTTCGGCGAGGACTGCGGTGAGGAGCTCCTGCTTGCCTTTGAAGTAGTGGAAAAGTGTGGCTTCCTTAACGCCCACGAGTTCGGCGACCCGCTTCAGCGCGGTCCCCTCGAACCCTTCCGTAGCAAAAACGTCAGCTGCCGTCTGGATGATCTGTTCGCGGCGCTCGGCCCCCTTGGCGTACTGGCCCCGGGCCCTCGTCGTAGACATCCGTTCAGTCTATTTCACGGTTTAAATATCGAGGGTCACTCGACTTTTTTATCAAAAACCTAGTCACACTAGATTTTTAGGGCTAGAGTCATTGCAGCGGCCCAACGGTGGGCCACCCGTTCATCAGGAGGCAATGTGGCCCTCAATATCGATCAGCAGAAGGCAGGCGCGGAAACCGCCGCCCCGGGTACCGGAAGCACCCCGCCTCAATCGGCTTCGCGCGCCTACGTCATCGGCATGCCGATCGCGAGCGCAGGCTTGTGGATGGCAGTCCTCGCCCCAGCCCTGGTAGTCCTCGCCATCAAGGTTTCAGAGATCACCACCCCGGATACCCGCGCGGGTGCGCTCAGCCTCGTCGCAGGAGTGGGAGCGGCCGTTGCACTCCTGGCGAACCCGTTCTTCGGCCGATTGAGCGACCGCACAACCTCCCGCTTCGGGATGCGCAAGCCGTGGATCGTAGGCGGCTCCCTGGTCGGCCTGGCCGCACTCTTCCTGCTGGGCTCCGGGACCAACGTCGGAACCGTCCTGATCGCCTGGGTTGTAGCACAGCTGGGCTTCAACGCTGCCCTGGCTGCCCTCGTGGCCACACTCCCTGACCAGGCTGGCCCCTCGGAGCGCGGACGCCTGTCCGGCCTGATCGGCATGACGCTTCCCATCGGCCTCGTGGCGGCAGCCTTCTTCGCCCAGATGTTCGACAACGCCCTCCAGATGGCTGTGGTCCCCGGCATCGTGGGAACGGCGGTAGCCATCGCCTTCGCCTTCACCTTCAAGGACCGTGTCCTCACCGAGAAGCCGGCACCTCTGAACGTCAAGGAGATTCTGGGCTCGTTCTACTTCAACCCCAAGGCCTTCCCGGGCCTGGGCTGGGCCTGGTTGACCAAATTCATGGTCTACGTCGGATACTGCGCGGGCCTGCTCTACCTGCCGTACTTCTTCACCGACCACCTCCACGTAGCCGAAACACAGGTGACCAGCCTGGTGTTCCAGGCAACCCTGGTGAGCTCTGCCGGCACGGTGATCACCAGCCTCGCCGGCGGCTGGATCAGCGACCGCCTTGGCAAGCGCAAGAGCATGGTGATCATGTCCGCGCTGATCATGATGGCCGGACTGATCGTCATCGCCACCAGCACGGGCACCGGCCAGGTCTTGGTAGGCCAGGGCATCCTCGGATTGGGGCTTGGCATCTTCAGCGCCGTGGACGTCGCCCTCATCACGGACCTGCTGCCAAAAGACCAGTCGGAGAATGCCAAAACCTTCGGTGTCTTCAACATTGCACAGGCCCTTCCCCAGTCCCTGGTGCCTGCCATTGCCTTCCCTGTCATCGCACTGGGTGGCTACCCCGCATTGTTCCTCGGTGGTGCGGTAGTCGGCATCATCGGCGCCCTCCTCGTCACACGTATCAAAGGAGTCAAGTAAATGAATCCCACCCTCCCGGCAGCTGTCACGGCGCCACAGGCAGGAACACAGGATGCGGAAGCCAGAATTCAGGAACTGGCCCGGAATCTGTCGCTGGAGCAGCAGGTGCAGCTCCTGACCGGCGCGGACGTGTGGTCCACGCACGCCATCCCGGAGATCGGACTGTCCCGCGTCGTCATGTCCGATGGGCCCGCAGGCGTCCGCGGCGAAGACTTCGATGAGCGTCACGACTCCGTCTCCTTGCCGTCGTCGTCGGCTTTGTCCGCGACATGGAGCGTTGAAACTGCCCACCGCTACGGCCAGGTCCTGGGACAGGAGGCCCGCCGCAAGGGCGTCCACGCCGTCCTGGGCCCCACCATCAACCTGCACCGCTCCCCGCTGGGCGGCCGCCACTTTGAGTGCATGAGCGAGGACCCGCGGCTCACCGCCACCATGGCCGCGGGGTACGTAGCAGGCGTGCAGTCCATGGGGGTCGGCGCCACTCCGAAGCACTACTTGGCCAACGAGGCCGAAACTGAACGCTTCACCGCCGATTCAGTAGTGGACGAACGACCGTTGCGGGAGCTCTACCTGGCAGCCTTCGAGGACGCCATCACCGAAGCCCGCGCCTGGCTGGTCATGAGCTCGTACAACTCCATCAACGGCACCACCGCCAGCGAGAACACGCTTCTTGAAACACCGCTGTCCACCGAGTGGGGTTTCGACGGCGTCGTCGTCTCCGACTGGACCGGTGTCCGCTCGGTCGACGCCGCCAACGCACACCAGGATCTGGAAATGCCCGGCCCGGTGGGCCACTGGGGTCCCAAGCTCCTGGCCGCCGTCAACGATGGCCGCGTCAGCCGGGAAGCGATCCTGGAAAAGGTCACCCGGATCCTGCGCCTCGCAGCCCGCGTGGGCTCGCTGGAAGGTTTCGAACCCGCGGTGACCCAGCTCCCCGCAGAACTGAACGGGGCCGCCGTCGCGCGTGAAGTTGCCGTCCGCGGTGCCGTGCTGGTTCGCAACCAGGGCCTGCTACCGCTGGATGCCAAGACGCTCAGCAGTATCGCGGTGATCGGCCACAATGCCGACGAAGCCCGCACCCAAGGCGGCGGCAGCGCCACCGTGATGCCCAAGTACACCGTCTCGCCGCTTGACGGGCTGCGGAAAGCACTGCCCGACGACGTCACAGTCACCTACGCCCGCGGCGCCAAGGTGGCAGAAGGCATCCAGGCCTTCCCCCGCACCTCACTGCATAACCCGGTCTCCGACGTCCCCGGAATCCGCGTGACCTTCCTCGCCGAAGACGGCACGGAAATCTCCGGAGAAGACCGCCTTGCCTCACACCTCATCTGGTTCGGCGTAGGAATTCCCGACGGCGCCGCCTCCATCCGTATGGAAGCGGACTGGACAGCCGAAACAGCAGGCGTCCACCACCTGGGCGTGGGGACCGTGGGATCGATCCGCTTCGTTCTGGACGGGTCGGAAGTCTTCAACGGCGAACTTGAGGACGACACCGAGGTCCTCGGGGCCGCCCTGTTCGACCCGCCCAAGACTGTCCACTCCTTTGAAACCGCGGCCGGCCAAGCGGTCCGCATCGAGGCCGAGTACCAGCTGCCCAAGGAGCAGGCCATCCCCTTCACTGCGATCCTGTTGGGCGAGGAAACCGTGGTTCCAGACCCTCAGGCAGAGATCGACGCCGCGGTGGAAGCCGCCCGTGCCTCCGACGTCGCAGTGGTTGTGGTGGGCACCAACGCCGCCATTGAGTCCGAGGGCTTCGACCGCAAGGACCTCGACCTCCCTGGCTACCAGAACCAGTTGGTGGAGGCCGTCGTGGCAGCCAATCCGCGCACGGTGGTGGTGGTGAACTCCGGCTCGCCAGTGCTCATGCCATGGTTGGCCAAGGTGGATGCGGTACTGCTGGGCTGGTTCGGCGGCCAGGAGTTCGGCAGCGCCATCGCAGACATCCTGCTGGGCATCGAAGAGCCTGGCGGACGCCTGCCCACCACCTGGCCCGCCGCGCTGGAAGACGTCCCGGTGTTGAACACCACGCCCGTTGAGGGCAAAGTGGTCTACGCCGAAGGAATCCACATCGGCTACCGCGCCTGGCTCAAGCAGGAAGCAGAGGGCGGAGCAGCGCCGGCCCTCCCGTTCGGTTATGGCCTCGGGTACACAACGTTCGAGCTCGGCACAGCGCACGCACCGCAGGCGGTGACCGCCGGGAACGACGTCGTGGTCCACGTGCCCGTCAAGAACACCGGCACGCGCACCGGCCGGGAAGTGGTCCAGGTCTATCTGGACCGCGCCGATTCCGCCGTCGAACGTCCCGTCCGCTGGCTTGCCGGCTACGCCGGAACGCACCTTGCCGCGAACGGAACCGAAAGCGTGGAAATACATATCCCCGCCAAGGCGTTTGCACATTACGACGGCGGCTGGCAGTTTGAGCAGGGCACGTTCCGCCTGCTTGTGGGTCGCCACGCGGCCGACCACTTCCAATCATTGGACATCGAACTCCGGTAACACATGGGCGAAATCACGCTGGGTGGCGGGTTTTTTTGCCCGTCACCCACGTGGTTTTCGCCACAAGCGGGAGAACTGGGGTATGGTATGGAATTTTCGTGGCATGCTGTACGTTGCATACCCGGTAACCCCCTAACACGAAGAGGCATTAAAAAGTGGCAGCCGATTACGACGAACTCCGTACCGATGTAAAAGAGAACCAGGAGCAGTCGCTCCAGGCTCTTCAATCCGCCAGCGCTCCCACGGCCAAGAGTGTCGTGCTTGAACTGGACGAAACCGATGGCCTCGACGCCAACGGCCCCGGTGGCGAAATCGTCGCCGAAGAACTGGTTATCCAGGTCATTCCGCAGGCAAACGACGAGTTCACTTGTCACTCCTGCTTCCTGGTTCGCCACCGCTCGCAGATCGCACGCGAAAAAGATGGCGTCGCCTACTGCACCGACTGCGAAGGCTAAGACAGCCCACCACCCCGGCGGAATCAACATCGTCAGGGAGTGCCGCCGTCGGGATTAAATTGCGGAAGGACCGGAGCAAGCGCTCCGGTCCTTCCGCAGTTAACAGCTGGCAGCCTCGAGTCCCTACGGCGCCGCTCCCGGGCCGCCCACCGTCTTCTTGCGGCGGTGGTTGACCATTCTGAGCTGGAGGATCCGCGCTCCTCCGGCAAGGGCCACCAGCACGCCTCCGCCCACGGCCGCGATAAAGAGGGTGGTGCCCAGCGCGAGGGTTCCCTGCAGCCCGAAGAAACGGACCGTGATCATGTCCTGGTTCTGGACAAAGAACACGATCAGCATCACCAGGACCACCAAGCCAACGGCCACTGCCACCCACAAGGCGGCCGTGCGGGTGGGCCTGGACGCGCCGGACACGGGAGGTGGGACAGCCCTGTCCTGACGGGGAGCCCCGGCGGGAACCCCTGCTGCATCATCCTGGAAACTCATTGACGACCCCCTCTTGTCCCGACATCACCCTGCTCCTACATACTAAGCATGCTGATGAGTTGGGCGATAGTCAGTGACGCATGGAGTAGTCAGTCGAGGTAGGGCCTGGATCGTTGTTACGGACCGCGTAGTGATGCCCTTCAGAGTCCGTCTCGATGTCGAAATTCTTCAGATCGGCTTCGGAGGCTGTCTCGAAGTCGTCATGTTTGTGCACCACAGGGCTGTCCGCGTCGCCGTGGGTTGCCGGTCCAAAAACGGACTGCAGCCGCTCGGTCACATGGACGAAGCCTTCCATTCTGCGTCCCATGTTCTTCCACCTCCTTTCCTACAGGAGAGAAAGAGCGGCAGGGTCAGTGCGTGCCGTTCAGTGAGGCAATTTTACGCCCACAATCCAACGCCGAGATAGAGGGGGTTTACCGCAGGGACTTGTCGTCCGGGTTGCGGGGCACTACGTAGGTGCTGCCGTCGGGGCGGCGGAGTGTTTCCCACTGCTGGGTTTCGGCCTGGCGCTGGGCGAGCAGCTTCCGGTTGGCTTCAGTCATTTCATGGTCGAGGGAACTGCTGTGCGCGGGGCCGAAAACAACCCTGAACTTGCCTGTGGCGCGCATGAACTTCCGGGTGAGGGATTCCTTGGCCACTCGGATCGACTCCTTTTTAGACGGTTCAATGAGTCCATAGTACGCTAATCATTAGTACACTAACTAATTGATCGAAGCGAGCGGATGCAAGCACAGGAGGCAGCCATGACGGCCACGGACCAGAGCACCCAGGAAGTCGACGACCTCCTCTTGGAACGCCAACTGTGCTTCGCCCTCACTGTTGCTTCCCGTAGCGTGGTGGGCGTTTACAAGCCCGTACTGGAACGCCTCGGGCTAACGCACCCCCAGTACCTGGTGATGCTGGCCCTCTGGGAGCGGAGTCCCCGTACGTTGAAGGACATCAGCGACAGCCTCCTCCACGAGCCCGCAACACTCTCCCCACTGCTGAAACGCTTGGAGGAAGCCGAACTCATCACCCGGGAACGCGTTGCCGGCAACGAACGCGCCCTGGCCATCACCCTGACGGAAAAAGGCGCCGCCCTCCGCCAGCAGGCCACCGCCGTCCCCGGTGAAATCCGCGAGCGCCTTCAACTCAGCCGGGAAGAGGTAGCCGAGCTGCACCAGGCAATGACGGGCCTGATCGCTGCCACCCAGCGGGACAACTCCCTCTAACGGACCAACCCTGCAATCCAGGCAGACCACCCGCGTGCCCCCTAGCCAAGCGCACTGCCCCGGTGGTGTTCTTGAAGCGAACAGAGAAACGGGCACCACAAGTGCCACGTAAAATGGACGCAACCTAGGAGATTCCATGCGCATGCGATTTGTTCGGCCCCTGTTGGCAGTCCTGGCCGTCGCCGGCCTGGCCGCATGCTCAGGCACCCCAACCCCAGGTACCACAGGCAGCGCAAGCCAAGCCCCGTCGTCGTCCCCTTCAAGCAGCAGCCCAAGCAGCAGCCCCGGCAGTGCAGCTCCCAGTGCGTCAGCAGCCACCGGCACCGGCAGCGCCGAACTCTCCATCACGCTGGTGGAATCCCCCGACGCCGCGCCCCAAACTTTCACGCTCGTCTGCGCGGACGGCGTCCCGGCCGCTGAAAGCAACCATCCAACAGCCGCCGAAGCCTGCACGTCCATCAAGAACAACCCCGCCATCCTGAATCCTGCCCCCACCAAAACGGACCAGGCCTGCACCATGCAGTACGGCGGCCCGGCAACGGCCAAGGTGACCGGCGCCGTGGACGGCAAGGAAGTCACCGCGGCCTTCAACCGCACGGACGGCTGCCAGATCGCACTGTGGGACGCCGCAAAGAGCATCCTCGGATCAGATGGCGGACTCTAGGCTGCGGCACCTCCCCCAGGAGCAATGGCTCGGGCTGGAGGCAGCCCATCACACCCGGGTGGCGCGCTACGCGGACCCCTACCTGGCCAGGCGTTCGGCGGGCCGGAAGCACCCTGTTGAGGATTTCCTGTTCACCTATTACACGCAGAAGCCGGGCCAATTGCTGCGCTGGCATCCGGGCGACGGCACTGTTCTCAGCGGCCCAAGCGCCCTTGCGCGCGCCACATGGAAGTTCTACCGAATGCTCGACGACGGCGAGCTCACCTCACTCGGGCTGCCGGCGGGAACGCCGGCGGTTACCTTTGATCGCCGCGGCTTCCTGGCCGACCGCTCCGAAGCTGTCCGCTTCGCGGGAATCATCCTCGCGGGCACGGCGAAGCGCCCGGCCCAGTTCGGCTGCTTTGGCCTGCACGAGTGGGCCATGGTGTACCGGCAGGACAAATTTGAGCTGCGGCACGAATACCTGAAACTGCGACTTGGTGGTGAAGGCACGGACACCGTGGTGGAGGAGAACCGTATCCGTTGCTCGCATTTCGACGCGTTCCGGTTCTACACTCCGGACGCCATTCCCCTGAACGAGCTCGAACCCACCCGTGAAAACCAACGGACCATGGAGCAGCCGGGCTGTTTGCACGCCAACATGGACCTCTACAAGTGGGCGTACAAGCTGACCCCGGCGCTGCCCAGCGAGCTGGTGATGGACTGCTTCGAACTCTCATGGAGGATCCGCGTCATGGATATGCAGGCCTCCCCCTATGATCTCGAAGAATGGGGCTACCCACCCATCAGGATCGAGACACCGCAGGGCAAGGCCGAGTACGTTGAATACCAGCGGGCTTTCGCGGCCGAATCCCAGGAGCTGCGGACCCGCGTGCTCCAGGCAGTAGATCCGCTCCTCCATGAGCTGAGTGGATTGGCCGCCTGAGCACCCGCCGCCACCAGCGAAAGGTCACTATGGTTTCCCCCACGAGCGAGTCACCCAACAGCGAGTACGACGTCGACCTCACAGTCACGCTGACTGAGGCACCTGGCGCTGAGAGCCACGAGTTCCACCTCCGGTCCGTGGCCGGTGTCCTCTCCCCGGATCCCGACTCACTGGACTCAAACTTGCCGGACGCACGGGCGGCGCTTGCCGCCGTCGAGCAGTTTGGCGAGGAGATCTTCTTCCCGGAACCCCGGCCGGACCGGATCTGCACGCAACAATACGGCGGCCCGCAGGTAGCCGTCGTCACGGGATGGTTCCGTGGTCGCAAGGTTAACAGCCAGTTCAGCAGGACCGACGGCTGCGAGATCGCGCGCTGGAAGACCCTGGCATCGTTGCTGGGGAACACCGGAGGTTCGACGGGAGCTGTCTAGGACACCCTTTCCGGTTTACGACATGCAAATGGGCTGGGGACGCCCGAATTCGGGAGTCCTCAGCCCATTTGCGTGTCCGTCAGAGGTTTAGCCGGCGTTGTTGCCCTGCGTCGGCTCGTCGGCGCGGATCTTGCCGCCGTGCTTCTTGTCCTTCTTGTCCTTCTTGGGGTCTTCCTCGTCCGGAACCACTACGGTTCCGCCCGGGTTGACCAGGACGGTGACGAAGCTCGGCTCACTGGTTCCTGCGAACGTCAGACGGCCAATGTAGGAGCCGGGCTCCAGGTTCTTCCAGTTCAGCGAAATCTGGCCCGTCTTGCCGTTGGCCAGGCGGATCGGATTCGGCGTCACGGTAGCGTTGCCCTGGTTGGCACCCAGGACCGCGGCATCAACAGTGGCCTTGGTGGCCTGGTTGTTGGGGCTCGCGTAGAGGTTGGCGAACACGTAGTAGTCGCCCGGTGCCGGGTTGGGAACGGACAGGGTTTCGCTGGCGGACGCCGTTGCGGCCGGCAACTGCTGGCCGGACGGGGTGAGCACCAGCATGTCGAAGTCCGCGGCCTCGTTCGAGGATATGACCGAGAATTTAGCCAGGGCACTGCCCTCGCCAACGGTCACCTTCTTCACGTAGTTGGAGGCATTGGTCTCACCCGCGAACGGACCGGGAACCAGCTCAACAGCGGAGGAATCAGCCTTGGACAGGCCATCAACCGTAACCCCGACCGGCAGGTTGGTGCCGGAAGTGATGTTGATGGTGGCGGAGCCATTAGGGCCGGTTCCCGTGAAGGCCAGGGCCTTGTCCGCGATGACGGACTGCGGCCGGACGGCGATCGGCGAGGTGACGGTCTTGTTGGCACCCTGCCAGCTCAGCGAACCCATGGCGAACTTGCCCAGCTCAGCGTTTTTGTTTTCGAACTGGACCTTGAAGGTCTTCTTCTCACCGGGAGCTCCGAAGGTCAGCACGGACGGCGTGACCTTGACGTTGACACCTGGAACGTTGACTGATGCCCGGTAGGTTCCCGCGGTCAAGGCGGTGAGCGTGCGGGTGACTTCGATCTTGCCTGCGAGGTTGCCGATGGCGAAGGAGGGAACGTTCATGTCGCGTGGTGCCGTAGTGCCAAGCCCTTCCATCCCCAGGTCCATGCCCGTGCCTTGGATGAACTTGAGGTAGTCCTCGGTGGTTGCGTCATACACGAGGCCGGGCGAGAGCACCTTTGCGGGGTCAACCTGTCCGGCGCCGGTGGCGAAGACGTCCTTGTTGACGGCGCCGTTGGCCAGCTTGACCGGTCCGGCGGTGGTCATCATGGCGGACTTCACGGTGGCCGGGGACCACTGCGGGTTCTTGCCCAGGATCAGTGCGCCGAAACCGGCAACGTGCGGTGAGGCCATGGACGTTCCGGAGAGGAAGCCGAAGTTGTCTCCACCGGTTCCGATCGGCGAGACACCAGCGAGGATCGCGACGCCGGGAGCGGACACGTCAGGCTTCAGCAGGTCAGAGTCGGTTGCGAGCAACGGACCGCGCGACGAGAAGCCGGCAATCTGCGGCTGTGCTTCGGCGGGCAGGCCAGTGGTGTCCCGGTTCAGCAGGGAGACGGTGATGGCCGGGTTGGCTGTCACCTTGTCCTTGATGGTCTGCGTTGCCGGCGGGTTCACGTGGACCGTGGGGATGACGTGCTTGTCCGTGTCCAGCGACGAATCCGTCAGGTTCACCAGGATCATGCCGACGCCACCACCGCGCAGTACTTCGGCGCTCTTGGCGGTGCGGTCAACCACGCCGCGGTCGCAGACTACAACCTTGCCGGCTACTTTGGCCGGATCCAAGGAGCCCGGAGCACACAGAGCCGCGTTGCCTTCACCGCTTGCAGCGTTGGTGGACAGCACGACGCCGGCCCCGCTCACCTCGCGGTTCATGATGCTCGCTCCGCGGAACTTGCTGCCATCGGAAAACTCAACGGTTCCCTGAAGCTCCTGCGAGAACGAGGTCGCGGCAACCGTGGTCAGCCAGGGGGCTCCGTGGTTCACGGTGCTGGCGGTTGGTCCGGAGTTGCCTGCCGAGGTGGCCACGAAGATACCTGCCGATGCTGCCGAGAGGAAGGCCAGCGAAACAGGATCCGTGGTGGACGTGGTGGAACCGGAGATGGAGTAGTTCAGGACGTCCACGCCATCCAGGATTGCCTGCTCGATCGCGTCCACGGAAGCGGAGCCGTAGCAACCACCCGTGGCAGGATCTGTGTCTTCCCAGCAGACCTTGTAGACGGCGAGCTTGGCGGCGGGTGCGATACCGCTGGTGGTTCCGAAGCTTCGGCCGTCCACAACGGCGTCGACGTTGGCGTTGCCTGCCGCGGTGCTGGCTGTGTGGGTGCCGTGGCTGTCCACGTCCACGGGAGAGATGACTTCTTCCGGGGCACGGTTTTCCGGGGGAACAGTCTCCAGGAAGGCGTCTGCGAAGTAGTGGGTGCTCAGGACCTTGGAGTTGCAGGCGCTGCCGTCGTAGTCCGCGCCGGTGTCGGTGCCGGGCTGGCATTCACCGACGAAAGTATCGCCGTCGGCCTTGAGCATGGCGATCTTGCCATCTGCCGTGCGGTAGGGAACGCCGACCTGCGGGTTGCCTGCCAGCGGGCCAACGGGCTCACCCGCGAAGAACGGGTTGGAGGGGGTATAGCCGGTGTCGATCACGCCAACAACGGTGCCCTTGCCCGCGTTGTCCTGGCCACCGTACTGGGTGGCCCAGGTGCCGTTGGGGCCGCTGAGCTTCAGGAAGTCGGTGGTGGAGTAGTCCGGGGCGTACTGGGTGTCCGGTGCCACCATGAGGACCTTGGGATCCTTGGCCAGATTGATGGCCTGGTCTGCCGTCAGATTGGCGCTGAAGCCATTGACGGCGGTAGTGAAGTCACGCTCGATAGTGATGTTTTCCTGTTTCGCGACTTCCTGCTGCTTCTGCTGCAGGTGCGATTGGTATTCCTTCACCTCGGCGCTGTCGGCGTCGAGCTTCTTGCCCTCTTCCGGCTTGGTGGGCGCGAGGCCCGCCGTGCCGCCGTCGTACGTTGCTGCAGGCTTTTCCGCCAGGACAACCATGTAGCGGCCGTCCTTGTAGGCACTGGGGTCAAGGTTCTTCTTGGCCACGCCTGCAACGGTCCCGGGCGTCTCCGGCGTGGGAGCGGCCTGGGCCGGCATCGCCATCGAAGAGAGAAGCAACGGCAAGCCAACGGCCAGTGCCGCGGCCTTTCGAAGCCCCCCGCTTCTGACGAAGCTCTTTCCTTGTGATTTCACGAGTGGTTGCACCTTTCACTGAGGGAGGACCAGGCTCCATCGCCTGGACCTGTCAACTTTTAGTTGGTTGAACCTTTGACAGTTCTTGTCAAAGCCGCGCAACCAGCCGAGTCACAGAGTACCTAGTGATAGCCGAATATGACATACAGCACATTTCAGGAATTTTGTCTTGTCACAGCGGTGGCGGTTCGTCATGGAACTACCCACAACGGACCGCAGGAATGTCCTGCGGTCCGTTGTGTGAGCCTGCCGGGAAAGATCAGCCCTTCGGCGTCACCTGAAGCCGGTCAAAGGACACCTGAAGGCCATCCTGATCCAGGACTACGACGTCGTCCCGGCCGTTTTGCACATCGGAGGGAAGGATGAACTCAACGGTGTTGCCTGTCGTGGGGAAGATCCATCCCAGGCGATGCCCCGTCTTGTTCAGGTACACGTAGTACCACCGGCCGTGGTCCAAACCCTGCAGCACTACCTTTTGGCCCGTGCGGTACTTGTCTGCGGTGCCCAAGTCGATCGGCGGCGTACCCAGCTCCTGGACCTTGAGTTCGGGAGCGCTTTCGGGCTTTTCCGGCTGGACCTTCAGCTCGAGGGGATCACCCGATGCCGACGTTGCCGCCTCCAGCGCTCCGTTGCGGGCCGTCGCCTCAAAAGAGACTGCGCCCAGGCTGCCTGCAGCAACATCCACGGCCGTCAAGACGTAGTCCCGGGTGGCGGTAACAGTCTCACCGGCAGCAAGGGTGGCTGCAGAGATGCCGGCATCGGGGGCTTCCAGTCCGGTCACTGCAACGTTTCCGGCGTTGCCCACGGTGTACGTGTACGTCACCGGATCGCCGACGCTGGCGAAGCGGTCACCGTCGGTGTCGATCCACTGGGCAGAAACGGTTCCCTCAAGCTTGGGCTCGCGGACTTTCAGGTCCACTTCGCCGCCGTTCACCGTGATGGTCTTGGTGGTTTGGCCGGCCGAGCTGACTTCCCACGTGCTTGTCGGAACGAAGAACCCCTGCTCAGCTTCCTGTGCAGTCACCGTGTGGCGAGGGGTGGCGCACTGGTAGCTCTGGCCGGCCGGCAGCACGCTGTAGCGGCAGTTGCCCGGCCCCTCCGGAAGGAAGGGGCTGAAGTTACCGGCGGTCGGGACCACCTTCTCAACCAGCGGGCTCGTGTTCTTCACCGTGAAGGTGTACGGGACCAGGTCCCCTGCCGCGTACGGCTGGGTCGCAAGGTCACGCCCGACGTCGGCACGCGCCCCGCTGATCCCGGCCGTTAGCAGGCCGTCGCGCAAAGCGACGGCAGCGCCGGTGAACGGCACCGTCTTAGTGAGCGACGGCGTCGAGCTGGCTGTGATGCTGAAGCTGGCTTCCGGCACGAAGTAGCCACGCTCGATGTCGGCTGCCGTGATCACATGTTTGGCGGTGGTGCAGGCGTAGCTGGCACCTGGGGCCAGGTTGTTGAACCGGCAATTCGGGGCAGACGGTGGCAGGAAGCCGGAGTCGAATGTCCCGGAAACCGGTACTGAATTGGCCGTGACGTTCGCGGTGCTCTTGACGTTAAGCGAGTAGCTGAGGACGTCGCCCACCTGGTAGGGGCTGGCCACGACATCCCGGGTGGGTGCCGTTCCCGTGATCGTCAGGCCCACCTGCGGCGCAACCGGCACGGTGGCGGTGAAGGTGAATTGCGAAACCCGGCCATTCGCCGTCGTAAATGCTGCGTTGAGATTCTGCGGGCCACTGGCGTTGGCCGGTGCCGTCAGGGCAACGTTGACGGTCACCGAGGCTCCGGGGGCGACGTCGGGAACCGGCACCGTGGTGGCCGACCATCCGCTGGGTGTGTAGACGGTGGCTGTTGCGCCGGACAGTGTGGCGGCTTCCTGGTTGCTCACTGTCACGGGCACCTGCTGGGTGGCCCCCGGCGCGGTGGTGACGGCCTGGACGGAGAGCGGAGCGCAGGCGTAATTCAGCCAGGCGTCGTCGAACTTCGCGAACGGCATGTTGTCCGTGTAATTGCCTTCGTAAAGCACCCCGAACTTGCCCTCTTCCAAGCGGGTGACCGTGGAGTACGCGGAGAAGCCGGAGCGGATGGTGCGGACGCCCGGCCAGGTGGCACCGTCGTCGCAGGAGACACGGGCCGAGACATTTTCACGTCCGGTCTTGGAGTTCGCGTTGGTGAAGATGAGTTTCTTCGCGTCGGCCGAGCCCTGCGCCGCGTTGGGGAACATGCGTGCAATGGCCCCGTTGTTGGCGGGATCCGGGAGTTCCGTGTCCTGCGTGACCGGCCCGTAGGTAGCGCCGCCGTCCGTGGAAATGGCCACTTTACGGTAGCCCTGGTTGGCGTTGTCCCGGGAATTCAGCAGCACCCGGCCATCGGAGAGTTCCACGGTCTTGTTCTCGTCCATCCGGTCACCGACGTTGGCGCCCTTCTTCCACGTCACCCCATGGTCGTCGGAGTAGACACTGTAGGCCTGGATCTTGTTGGTGCCGTCTGCCTGGCGGATATCACCGGCGTACTGCTGGATGAGGCGGCCCTTGTACGGGCCGTACTTGAGCTGGATGCCCTCGCCCGAGGATGCGAAGTTGGAGCGCACGTCGCCGGCCACCGGGCTGGTTTTGCTGGTTCCGGGTTTGGTGACATTCGTAATAAGCCGCGGCTGGCTCCAGGTGACGCCGCCGTCCGAGGACTCGATGACCGCCGAGGAAATCACTGACCTGTCGGCATCGTTGTTACCGAACTGGCTGCCGCCGAAGCCCTGGTCCTTGGAGTACACAAAGAAATTGAAGACCTTGCCGGCCTCGGCGTCGTAGACGTAGGAGGGGTCGCTGTAGCCGTATTTGGGACCGCTGGCGTCGCCCACGTGCCCGGCGGCTATAACGGTGACAGGTCCCCAGGTCTGTCCGCCGTCAGTACTGCGGCGTTGGACTATCGAGTTGGGGTTCGGAGCATCCGCGGCTGAGCCCGGACGACCGTCCCATGATGCGAGCACCGCGTTGTTGCCCAGATACGTCAGGGCGGGGATCCGGTAGAAGAAGTTGGCGGCCGTGCGGTCAGCCGCGATGTTGGCCTCAGTGAAGGTACCCGGCGCTGCCGCAGGGTTGTTGGGTGGGATGGGGGCGGCGGTGGCCGGAAGAGCAAGGCCTCCAAGGAGGCCAAGACTCAGTGCGCCGGCGGCTGCGATGCGGGCGAGCGATGGTGCAGGGGGTATGGATTTCAAATCCAAGGTCCTTTCAAATCGGCGCGAGAGGACGTTCGTGTTACGTGCTACGTCGAACGTCCTACAACCATAGGGTGTTCGCCGTCACATTGCTAGGGATGACTTTCGGGCAAACCTCCCCCCGCGCTGAAGCGGTAGCCTCAAGGGCACACCGCCCACCGCTTTTGAACCTGGAGTTGCCGTGAAAATCCTCGTCCCGGACACCATCGAATTGAACCTCGCCGATCTCACCACTTCAGGGGACCACCCGGTGGTGTACGCGGTGGACGAGCCCATCCCCGCCGAACACCGGGATGCCGAGGTCCTGGTGGTGTGGCGGAACACTCCGGAGAACCTCTCGGGCGCCGCCGAGGAACTGCCGAAACTCAGGCTGGTCCAAACGCTCGCGGCAGGCCCGGACTCCGTGCTCGCTGCCGGATTCGCCGACAACGTGGCCATCACCTCCGGCCGCTCACTGCACGACGGTCCCGTGGCTGAACACGCACTCGCGCTCGTGCTGGCAGCCATCCGCCGGCTGGATGTCCTGCTCGAATCCCAGAAGGACGCTCGCTGGAACAACCCGTACAACGAGGCACAGTCAAACCCCGCGACCGAACAGCTCTATACACTCGACGGCGCCAACGTCACCATCTGGGGCTTCGGTTCCATCGCGGGGCGGCTGGCTCCCCTGCTGGCCGCTTTGGGCGCGAAGGTCACCGGCGTGGCCAATTCCAAGGGGGAGCGCTACGGGTTCCCGGTCGCTTCAACAGAAGAACTACCCGATGTTCTGCGCACCACGGATGTCCTGATTTCCATCCTGCCCGCGACGGCCGAAACTGCGGATGCCCTGAACGAGGACGTCTTGCGGGCCCTCCCGAAGACCGCCGTATTCGTGAACGTGGGACGCGGGGCGACGGTGGACGAAAACGCACTCCTGGCCGCGCTTACCGAGGGCCGACTGCGCGCCGCCGCCCTGGACGTCACCAAGGTTGAACCTCTCCCCGCCAGCTCACAGCTGTGGAGCGCCCCGAACCTGATCATCACGCCCCACGTGGCGGGTAACCGGCCCAAGGGCTCCGCCCGGCTGGTCACGGAAAACATCTCCGCCCTCAAGGAGGGCAAGCCGTTGACCAACCAAGTGGCCGGATAACCAATCCTCCGATTCCTCACGGGATTTCGTTGCCACCGAATAGTAAGCATGCTTATGGTGGGTGGGTCCGGGGTGGCCAGCAGAGGGTTTCCATCCCACGCATAGCATGAGACAACGTGAGGAAACGTATGTACCTGCACACCCAGCTTCTCATCAATGAAATCGCTGCCGACGAGCCAGATCCCGCAGCCGCCAACGCCCTCCAGGAAGGTCTCGGCGGTCAATTCGGCGAAATGCGCACCATGATGCAATACCTCTTCCAGAGCATGAATTTCCGGGGTGACGCAGCTTCGAAACCCTACAAGGACCTTCTTCAGGGCATTGGCACGGAAGAGATCAGCCATGTGGAGCTCATCGGCACCACCATTTCCCAGCTCCTCGATGGTTCGCCCCGCTACCAGGGCAAGAAGTCCGATCCCGTGGACCAGCCAGGCGCGGGGGGAGCTACTCCCCTGAAGATCGCGCTGGACACCAGCAACATCCACCACTACCTGGTAGGTGCCCAGGGCGCTTTGCCGGTGGACGCTGCCGGCAATCCGTGGAGCGGCTCCTACGTCTACAACAGTGGCAACTTGGTCCTGGACCTGCTCTACAACCTGATGCTGGAATCCACAGGCCGGCTCCAGAAGTGCCGCATCTACGAGATGACGGAGAACAAGACGGCGCGCTCCACCATTGCGTACCTGATAGTCCGTGACCAGGCGCACGAGAATGCCTACGCCAAGGCCTTGGAGAGCCTGGGCGTCAACTGGGGGAAGGTCCTTCCGATCCCCAAGACCAACGCCGAGCAGTTCCCGGAGGTGAAGAAACTGCTGGACAAGGGCCTGCAAAGTATCCAGTACACCTTCAGCGCCGACAACCTGAGCGAAGCCGGCAAGCTCTACCGCGGAGCTTCGCCATCCAACGACGGAACTGAGCTCAGCACCGATGTGATGCCGGACGGATTCCCTATCACCATCTCCCCTGAACGCAAGGAAGAGTTCGCCCCCGGCCTGGATCCTGAGCTCCTGGCGCTCATCCAGGCCACAGCGGAGCAGGAACTAAAAGACGCGGACAGCCCCAAGGAAGGCAAGTCCGCGGCTGCCAAGACTGCAGCAACCAGCAAGAAGTAAATCCGCACGAAAAAGCGGGCCTGTCCTCGAAGGAGGACGGGCCCGCTTTTGGCGGAACGAGGAATTATCAGGCGTGCTCGTACGTGAGGCAATCGGCGGCTTCCCGGCCCGGGCCGACCTTGACGTCGTGGGCCTCGCACATGAGGTTGTTGTTGTGGACGCACTCCGAGCGCTGGCAGGCACCTACGTGGGCCAGGACCTTGGGAAGGCCGCCCATGGCATTGGTGTCAATGAACGTTGCACAGGATGCATGATCCGTGCTTCCACCGATGGTGATTCCAAAGGCGGTGCAGCCATCATGGTTGAATCCGCAGCTGCCAACGCTACAGGCGGATACTTCGGCAATGTGTTCGGTCATTGTTCCTCCTGGTGTGGATCCTGAATAGTACTGGGGCTGAACCCCGCGTGTACTTTCCAAACTACGCCGGAATCACGCCGGTTGACCCAATTTAATAGCGCATTTGTATGTGCCCTAATCCGCGCCATTCCGCCGAAAAACGGCAGATGCAAGGTGAGGCTTCACTTACTTGGAGTACGCAATGCGTCACTGATTTTAGCCCGCGTTTCGGCGTCCAACGGAGCGGTCACATGGCTGCTCCGCCCAGCCCTGTCCGCCAGGATTTTCTGGATCACCATGCGGCCCAATCCAGCAAAAACTGCCGCGGCGACAACGCCCAGCACCATGGATTTCGGTTTCTCAGCCATGCCGCAATCCTAGTGACACCGGACACCCCCTGCCAGTGCCGGCGCAAGCCCCGCCAGCAGGCATAAGCAGCCGCCGCCGTCGAGCCTTCAGTTGGGACTTTTGCACCGCCGCGGCGGGGTGTCCTCGCGCAATCCGCCTGAATAGGGTATGTGCGCCACTCCCGGTAGAATAGGTGTGCAAGCTCGCGGAGCGCCCCCCATGCCGTTCAAACATTGCAGTTCACCACCGTGTTTAACCCTGTGTTCAAGACGCTGTTTGAATGCGGCTGAATGGCGTGAGACGGCACCTCCGCGGCAGCCTTATTTAAGGTTCACCCAACTCACGCACAGGAGTTACCGGATGCCCCGGATCGTCGTTGACGTCATGCCCAAGCCCGAGATTCTGGACCCCCAGGGGAAGGCCATCGTGGGTGCACTGCCCCGCCTCGGCTTCAACAGCTTCAGCGCAGTCCGCCAGGGCAAGCGTTTTGAACTGACCGTCGACGGCGAGGTGACCGACGCTATCCTGGCCCAGGCCCGTGAAGCTGCCGAGACCCTCCTGTCCAACCCGGTGATCGAGGATGTTGTCAACGTCGAGGTCGTCGAGGCCTGATATGACGTCGATCCCCCTGATTGGCGAGGCTGTCGCCGTCGCCGCCGAGCCCCGGCTGGCAGGCGCCAAGGTTGGCGTCGTCACCTTCCCCGGTACCCTTGACGACCGCGACGCCGCCCGTGCAGTGCGGCTCGCAGGCGCCACGGCGGTGCCCCTCTGGCATGCCGATTCCGAACTCGGCGATGTTGACGCAGTCATCATCCCCGGCGGTTTCTCCTACGGTGACTACCTTCGCGCCGGCGCCATTTCGCGCTTCGCGCCGCTGATGTCCAAGATCATCGATGCCGCGAACTCCGACGCGAAGCTCCCGGTGTTGGGTATTTGCAACGGCTTCCAGATCCTCACCGAGTCGCACCTGCTCCCCGGTTCCATGATCAAGAACGACCACCTGAAGTTCATCTGCCGCGACCAGACGCTGCGCGTGGAAAACGCCAACACCGCCTGGACCGTGGACTACACCGACGGCCAGGAAATCATTGTGCCGTTGAAGAACCAGGACGGCCAGTACATCGCTGACGAGAAGACCCTCGATGCCCTTGAGGCTGAGGGCCGCGTGGTGTTCCGCTACGTCGGATTCAACCCGAACGGTTCCCGCCGCGACATCGCGGGCATCTCCAACGCCGCGGGCAACGTGGTGGGCCTCATGCCGCACCCCGAGCACGCAGTGGAGACCGGCTTCGGCCCGGAGGCTGGCTTGTCCGGCTCCGCCGGCGAACCCCGCGACACCGACGGCCTGGGTTTCTTCACCTCCGTTTTGACCAAGATTGTGGGAGGCGACAAGTGACCACGGAAACCACCAAGAAGTTCAACATCGACACCGTTGAGCATGCTGCCAAGACCCCGGACACGGAACTCCCGTGGGCCGAGCTGGGCCTGAAGCAGAACGAATTCGACGAGATCGTCAAGGTCCTGGGCCGCCGCCCCACCGGCGCCGAGCTGGCCATGTACTCGGTCATGTGGAGCGAGCACTGCTCCTACAAGTCCTCCAAGAACCACCTCCGCCAGTTCGGCGAGAAGGTCACCGAGGAAATGAAGAAGGACATGCTGGTGGGTATCGGCGAGAACGCCGGTGTCACCAACCTGGGCGACGGCTGGGCCGTGACGTTCAAGATCGAGTCCCACAACTCGCCGTCCTTCGTTGAGCCGTACCAGGGTGCCGCTACTGGCATCGGCGGTATTGTCCGAGACATCATCTCCATGGGCGCCCGCCCGGTTGCCGTGATGGACCCGTTGCGTTTCGGCGCAATCGACCACCCGGACACCGCACGCGTCATGCACGGTGCTGTCGCCGGCATCGGTGGCTACGGCAACTGCCTTGGCCTGCCGAACATCGGCGGCGAAATGGTCTTCGACTCCGTCTACCAGGGCAACCCGCTGGTGAACGCCCTGGCTGTTGGCGTCATGCGCCACGAAGATATTCGCCTCGCCAACGCCTCCGGCAAGGGCAACAAGGTAGTCCTGTTCGGTGCCCGCACGGGTGGCGACGGCATCGGCGGCGCTTCGGTGCTGGCCTCGGAGTCCTTCGATGACACCAAGCCATCCAAGCGTCCTGCCGTCCAGGTGGGCGACCCGTTCGCGGAGAAGGTCCTGATCGAGTGCTGCCTGGAGCTCTTCAAGGGCTCGCTGGTTGAAGGTATCCAGGACCTCGGCGCCGCAGGTATTTCCTGCGCCACGTCCGAGCTCGCCTCCAACGGCGACGGCGGCATGGAGGTGGAGCTGACCTCGGTCCTGCTGCGCGATCCCACGCTGACGCCGGGCGAGATCCTCATGTCCGAGTCGCAGGAACGCATGATGGCCGTGGTCACCCCGGAGAACATCGAAGCGTTCGAAGCTGTCATGGACAAGTGGGCCGTCGAGTACTCCTGGTTGGGTGAGGTCACCGACACCGGTCGCCTCATCATCACCTGGGAAGGCGAAGTAATCGTCGACGTCGATCCCCGCACCGTTGCGCACGACGGCCCGGTCTACGACCGTCCGTTCGCCCGCCCGGAGTGGCAGGACTCGGTGCAGGCCAACGCCTTCACCGGTTCCGTTGAGGATGCCGGCCGCCCGGCAGCTCCGTCCGAGCTGGCAGCAGCCGTCACCGAACTCGTTGCATCGCCCAACATGTGCAGCAAGGCCTGGATCACCAACCAGTACGACCGCTACGTTGGCGGCAACACGGCCATGGCCTTCCCGGATGACTCCGGCGTGGTCCGCGTTGACGAAGAAACCGGACTGGGTGTTGCCCTGGCTACCGACGCCAACGGCCGCTACACCTATCTGGAGCCGTACCAGGGTGCACAGCTTGCGCTGGCCGAGGCCTACCGCAACGTCGCAACGTCCGGCGCTGTTCCGATGGCTGTCAGCGACTGCCTGAACTTCGGTTCCCCTGAGGACCCGGACGTCATGTGGCAGCTCGCCGAGGCCATCCGCGGCCTGTCGGATGCCTGCATGGAGCTCGGCATCCCGGTCACGGGCGGCAACGTCTCCCTGTACAACCAGACCGGCACCACACCCATCCACCCCTCCCCCGTGGTGGCAGTCCTGGGCAAGCTCGACGACGTCGCCCGCCGCACGCCGTCGGGCTGGCGCGAGGACGGCCAGGCCATCTACCTGCTGGGCACCACCGCAGCAGAGTTGGACGGTTCGGAATGGTCAAACCTCCGCGGACACCTCGGTGGCCTGCCCCCGAAGGTCGACCTCGCAGCAGAGCGCGCCTTGGGCGAGATCCTGATCAACGCTTCCCGCGATGGCATGGTTGACGCAGCACACGACCTCTCCGAAGGTGGCCTCGCTGCTGCCTTGGTGGAATCCTCGCTGCGCTACGGTGTGGGTGCCCGGATCGCCCTTGAAGAACTCATGGAGCGCGATGGAGTGGACCTGTTCACAGCCCTCTTCTCCGAGTCCCAGGCCCGTGCGATCGTGTCCGTGCCGCGCTCCGAGGAAGTCCGCTTCAAGGACATGTGCACCGCCCGCGGCTTCGCCCACCTCCGGATCGGCGTTGTTGACGCTGCCGGTGGAAAGCTGGAGATCAACGGTGTGGACGAGCTCTCCTTGGACACTCTCCGCGAAGCACACGAAGCCACCCTGCCGAAGTACTTCGGCTAACGACTGGCCAAGCAAAAGGCCCCTGCACGCGCCCGCGAGGACGATTGCAGGGGCCTTTTGACGTCTTACAAGGAGATTACGCCGGCCAGGTCCGCAGCCGGGTCAACTGCTCCGTGAACTCAGCCCCGGGCAAGGGCCTGCCGAAGTAATACCCCTGGCCGCTGGCGCAGCCAATGCTCTGGAGCGCTGCTGCTTCCTCGGCGGTTTCAATGCCTTCCCACACTCCTTCCAGCCCACAGGACCGGATGACCTCCTGGATGGCCGCCAGGAACGCGAGCTGGGAGGGGTCCCTTCCGAGGTCCTTCACAAATTGCCGGTCCACTTTCACCCGGTCCACGGGGAGTTTCCGCAGGTAGCCCATGGACGAATATCCGGCACCGAAGTCATCGATTTCAAGTCCCACACCCAGCCTGTGCAGGCTCGCCAGGGTGTAGCGGTCCAGCTCATTGTTCTGGATGATGGCGCTTTCGGTCAGCTCCAGGACGAGCGATTCCGGCCGCAGGCTTTCCTCGGCAAGGGCTTCGCTGACGTCGTCCACGAACTCGAGGCTCTGCAGGTCCGCAGCGGAGACATTGATGCGCATGGAGAAGTCATGCTGGGCCGTGGCCGGGTTGTCCCGCCACTGCCGCAACTGCCCCACGGCCGTGCGCAGGACCCACCTCCCCAGTTCCGCGATGAGTCCCGTAGCCTCGGCCACGGGAATGAACTGGTCCGGCATGATCAAGCCGTGCACAGGGTGGTTCCACCGGACCAGGGCTTCGCAGCCTTCGATCCTTCCCGTGGCCAGCTCCACGATCGGCTGGTAGTTCAGAACCAACTGATCTGTACGGATGGCTTCGCGGAGTTCACCCACAATCTGCCGCTGGAGCTGCCGGGCGTGCAGCGTGGCGGGATCGAACACCCTGAGCTTGTTCCGGCCCTCGCTCTTGGATTCCTCCACAGCGATATCGGCTTCCTGGAGCAGGTCCTCGAGGGTATGGTGTGGCTCTGCTGTCCGCAGTCCCATGCTTGCACCGCAGCGGACGCTGTTGTTCCCAAGGTCGATGTTCGGTTCCAGCGCGGCCAGGATGCGGTTGCCGACGGCGGTGGCCCGGTTTTGCGGGGTGGCGGGCAACAGCACCGCATATTCGTCGGCACCCAGGCGGGTGACGACGTCGTTCTCCCGTGCGGCCGACCGGATTCGCATCGCCACGGTGACCAGGACTTGGTCCGCCGCGGCAAGGCCGGCGGAGTTCTTCAAAGCCTTGAAGCCGTCCAGGTTCACGAGGAGGAGCGCAGGTTGAGCCGAACCGTGGGCCGCGGCGTTCCGTGCCGCAACGAAGGCCTCCACCAAGGCCAGACGGTTGCCGAGTCCGGTGAGTGCATCAGTGAGCGCTTCGCGGCGCTGCTCATGGCGGACATGGTGGAGCTCTTCCATGAGCGCCTGGACGTGCCGTTCCAGTTTTTCGATGCGGGAGTCAGCGTCAGCGGGGACAAGTCTTCGGGGCTTGGTGCTGGTCACGATTCTTCCAGGCGCCGCAGCGTGGTATCAGCGACAGCCTGCGGCTTGGCGACGGGATTGCGGCGCTCGTCCAGGAACAGCCGGTAGGAGGCGACGTCCATCCTGCCATCGGGCTCCACCCTCTTGCCCGCGCGGTACACGTGGGTGATCCAGGAGCCGCCGAGGATGGCCTCGATCCAGGCGTCGCATTCGGCCAGAGGGAGGTGGACGCGGGTCCCGGTGTTCCTGCGGTGACCCGCGATGGACACCGTGATGCAACTGCCCAGCAGGCCTTTGTCAGCAGTGAACCAGGCCAGACCTTCCACATCGGCCACGATGGTCAGGTTGGCGTTCCCGTCCTCCACCGATTGAACGGGACCCATCCGGACTGACCGGCGGTCCGCATTCAGGGACGTCGGCGTTCCAGCCATGTAGGGAGCGCTGGTGATGTTTTGCCGGAAGGCGGACAGCTCCTGGGTGTGCTGGATCTGGATCCTGGTGGTGAGTTCGTTGAAGGTCATGATCGTGCCTCATCCGCGATAATGGCCGCCTGATGGCGGTCAGCTCCTACAATCCGGTTTCTTCCTTGCGCTTTGGCGCTGTACAGGGCTGCATCCGCCACCTCAATCATGAATTTCATGTCAGCACCAGCGGGGATGCTGGAGGTGACTCCATAGCTGATGGTGGGAAAAGCGACGCCCTCGGGCGCCGGGGTGGCTGCCATCCGGCGGCTGATTTCGGCTGCGATGTCCTCGGCCCGGTCCTGCGTGGCCCCGGGCAGGAACAGGATAAATTCCTCACCGCCGTAACGCCCGATCAGATCGGTGGACCTGACCGAGGCACCGCAGGCCTCGGCAAAGGCCTGGAGAGCCTTGTCCCCGGCTCCGTGACCGAATTCGTCGTTGACGGCCTTGAAATGGTCAAGGTCCGCAAGGACTATGGCTGCGCCGGATCCTGCGGACTGCAGGCGGTGGAGTTCAGTGGTGGCCATGTCCAGGAAGGTTCCCCGGTTAAGGAGGCCGGTCAGGTGGTCGCGGTCGGCCCGTTCCTTGAGTCCCTTGATGAGTTGGTCGCTGGTAAGTGCGGTCATGCTGAAGGACACGGTGACCAGAAGCACCATGGATATCAGTGCCGAAGGTGCAGGTCCAAAGTACGTAGTGAACGTGTGGCTTGACGGGCCTTCCAGTACAAAAACGAGCCACCTGCCCAGGTAATAGCCGGCAAGCAGGCCCGCCGCGACGGACAGGGCTTTGTGGACCTGGGAGTGCGAGGACTTGATGAACCACAAGTCATAGGCGGCCAAGGCAATGCCCACGGTCATCATCGCCAGATAGACGAATCCGCCGGACCATACATTGGTCCCGGGACTATCCAGGAAGGACGCGACGGCGGTAACGGCGGGACCGATGGCCAACTGCCATGGTGCCGCTTTCCGGTCCCGAAGGGTCTTTGCGCCTGCCCAAACGCTGAACGCTCCGGCCACCACCAGGATGTTGCCCACGGGGTTGGCCCATTGCTGGTGAGGGGTGCCGTTGAGCAGGAAAGCTGCGTTGCCCACCATGAATTCCAGCAGGGCCAGGCTCCACCAGCCCGCATAAGGTGAGCGGGTGCGCTGGAAGGAGATACAGAACAGCACCAAGAGCGTCACCGTGACTACGCCTAAACCAACCCGTACCGAGAAAGCATCGAGCACCGTGTCCAACCCCCTCAGCTGGTCATCCTGCGGCTTTGAGTTCAGTGTGGCGAGGCTTACTCAATCCCACTGCGGCATTTGCTCAGGATTTGCTCAAGATCAGGGGCGGATTCAACCGGCCGCGCCTCACCCAACCCAGTGCCCGTCGTCGTGGTATTCAGCCTCCAGCCCGTGCGGCGTCTTCTCCCACTTGTGAGGGCTGGTGAGCATCTGCCAGGCCGCCCGCCAGGCCGCTACTGAGTGCAGCACCCAATAAAACGGGTTGAGCAGGGCGAAGATCGCGATCCTCCATCCGTGCCGGCGAAGGGTAGCGAGACCGGAAACTACGATCATCATGGCGTTGCCGAACAGCATGGACACCACTCCGCCCACCAACAGCCATTCGGGCAGGACCAGGCCAACAATGTCGTAGCCGATGTACGTGACCACGGTGAAGCCCACCACGAGCGGGTAGGCAAGGAACGCCAGCGGGGTTCCCAGGATCAGGCCGAGGAACCCGACGGCGCCGGCAACACCTGTGCTCTTGATGTAACGCACCGTGTTCCGGGTATTGACGGCCGAGGTGACCATATCTCCCTTGATCCAGCGGGTGCGTTGCTTGATCCACGCCGGCACCTGCGAGCACGCTTCTTCCCACGTAGTGGAGTTGATGACGCCCACGCGGTATCCGTCCACGGCCGCCCGGAGTCCCAGATCGGCATCCTCCGTGACGTTCCATGGGTCCCACGCACCGACTTCCTTCAGCAGCGAGGTCACAAAGTGGTTGGAGGTCCCACCCAGCGGCAGCGGGATCCCTGAGTTGTCCAGGCCAGGGAGCATCGAGTCAAACCAGTGCGTGTATTCGATGGTGAACATCCGGGTGAGGACGTTCTGGTCCGCGTTGAAGTAGTTGAGCGCAGCCTGGACGCAGATCAACGGTTTGCGGTCCGGGTTGAGGTGTTCCCGTTCAAAGGCGTCCTGCTTGAACGCGGCGATGGAAGCACGCAGCTGGCCGGGCTCGGGGCGGTCCTCGGCATCGTAGATGACCACGTACTCACCGCGGGCGAACGTCAGCCCGTAGTTGCAGGCCCTTGGCTTGGTCTGCGGATCACCCTTGGGCACGATGAGGATTCGGACGTATTCCGGTGGCCGCGAAGCCTTCGCCGCGGCGATGGTCTCGGCGTCGTCTTCTTCCAGGAGGACCAGGACATCCAGCTTGGAACGTGGGTAGTCCAGTTGGCCCAGGTTGGCCAACAATTTGTCGATGATGTTCGCTTCCCGGAATACCGGAACCAGGATCGTGTAGACAGGCAAGTCGCCATCGGGGACCCGTTCCTCCGCCAAGGGAGGCAGTCCACGCGTGGCCCTCTCCTTGTCCCTGGCTTTGGCCACTGCGGCGTCACGCATCCGGTCGAAGGGGCTACGGAGACTGGCGAGCGTCTTGAAGCCGATGCTCACCAGGAATACGACGTTTGCTGCTGCCAGCAGGACGATCAAAGCCGTCAGCGGAGAGAGCACGAACGCAGTGATTAGTCCCGTGAGCAGGACCACCGGGAGGTAGCGCTGCCATGGGGTCAGGGCGGTACGTGCGGATTCGCCGGGCCGCTCTTCGGCAAGGCGCTCGGCGGATTCGTAGAGGAGGTGGCGCCGGAAGGAACGCTGGATGGACTGGTTGATGTCCCAGTCGGTGGTGGTGCGAAATTCAACAGATGCGGCGCCGAAAAGACGCGCCGCTTCCTCTGCGATGGCCGTTGACGGAGCCACCGCAGTGGCCACCGTCAATACGTCACCGTCCATCTTCCATGGCAGCCACTGCGGCTCGCCCACATCGCTGTACCCCAGCACCTCCATCAGCTGGTCGTCCACCGGTTCAGCCACCAGGTCCACCAGCGGCGCGTCCCAATGCTGTGCCAGGACTTCATAAATCCGACGGCGGTCCAGCCCGGCCTCCAGGATCAGGTGCCTGCCCAGCAGCCCACCTTCGCTCGCCGCTCGATCCAGCGCACGCTGCAGCTGTTCCGGGGTGATGAGCCCCGCCGCAAGCAGCGTCTGGCCAATCGACTGCCGGTTGAGCGTGGAGTCCGCCAAACGTGAAAGGGAAGTCATCAGTGGGAGGACCTTTCATAGATCCGGTGGGTTGGAGTCGAGAATGCCACGGAGTAGCGGACAGTGAACGACGGGTTCGCCACGATCGCCTGGTACACAAGGTCCGTGGGTCCCGAGTCCCGTGCTCCCTTTCCGGCTTCAACGTTGACGAATACCCACTGCGCGTACTTGGCCGGGTCCTTCAGCGCCGGAGCAAAGTAGTCTCCGGAGGCGCGGTTGTAGATCTCTTTAAGGGGAATGCCCATGACAGGAAGCACGGCATTGCCCCGGGCGCTCTCGTCCATGAGGATTCCACCGGACTGGTAGTGCTCTTTAAGCCAGCGCGCCGCGGCCGTGGAGTTAGTGGTGGATTCCGCTGACATCCGCCCCTCCGCCAGGACGGCGAGACGACCCGTGGGATCCTCCCCCCACCAAAGGTTCTGCACCACGAGTCCAGCAAGCAACACGCCGATCAGCACGGGCTTGATGCGGGCCGGGCGGGTGAACTCCTCCACCACCACAGCTGCCAGGATGGCCACCAGGGGCAGCGCCGTCAGCGCGAAGCGGTTGTTCCACCACGTTGACGGCAGCGAATGGTCGTTGTTGATGGCCGTCTGCCCCAGGAAGAGGCTCAGCACCGCAAAAGCATACGCACTGCCGGTCACCGCCACCAGCAGGGTGCTGTTGGCAAAGCCCCGCCTGAAGACCAGCACGACGGCGCCACATGCCGCCAGCGCGAGGACCACCACGCCGACTGTCTCCAGCAGGGACCAATGGAAAGTAGTCAGCGTGAGTCCCAGGTTGCCCTTGGTGGGCAACAGGCCGCCGTCGGTGATGTTCTTCTGCTGCGCGTAGGCGGAGTACTGCCCGAACATAAACTCCAGCGGGTTGCCGTAAATGGCCCAGTTGTAGGAGATCCACCAGAGGACCGCCGCGGCCGGAATCATCACGTAGCCACCGGCCATGATGAATGCCTCCCGCCACGCACCGGTGCGGCGCTTGGCGACGATCAACACCAACAGGGTTCCGGTCATCACCAGCGCCCAGCCTTCGTAACGGGAAAGCACTGCAGCGGCGGACGGAATACCGGCGAAGACGGCCAGCTCTCCGGCACTCATTCGACGGCGGCTGGTGGCCCAATGCGCCAAGCCAGCCATGCCGCCCACGATGCACATGATGAGCACCGGTTCCGTCAACGCCGTGGTGTAGACGTACAAAACCGCCGGGTTGGCCAGGACCACCAGGGTCGTGGCGAGACGTCCGGCCCTGCCCAATCCGAGTCGGGCTGCGATCAGGTACAGGCCGGTGGTGGTGGCGGACAACGCCAGGATCCCCAGGATTCCGGCAGCCCAGCCCGTGCTGAACAGCCACATATTCAGCACGAACGGCGCCAGCAGCAGGTGCGGCATGGGCAGCCACACGGTGCCCAATTGTTCAAAGCCGGGCGCCTTGCTGTCGAAGATTCGCCGGGCGATGGTCAGGTGGCTTTGGGCATCCGAATAGTCCAGGTTGGTGCCCTGGCCGATCGTGTACAGGCACGCGAGGTAGCCCACCAGCAGTGAAACCACGGCTACCACCCTGGTGCCGGGAACCTTGCGCCCTGCCACGGGCGCACCGAGGCGCGCCCAGGCCCACGTGACCAGCCCGGTCACCGAACGCAGCAGTGTCAGAGGCCGCACCGGTGTCAGCGACCGCGCCGCCGGACGCCGGTGGGCGGCCCGCGGACGAGCGGCGGCGCTAGTTGTCATGACCCGGTTTCGCAGGTCCTGTGGCATCTGCCGGTTGTCCCGCCATTTGCTCAGCATCCACATATGCCCGTGCTGCCCGGGCACGACGCCGCAGGAGCACTGTCCGGGCGGCGAACGCCAGGCCCAGGACCACCACTGCCCCGCTGATCCACCAGGCATAGGGACGGTAGTCATCGGTCACAGCCTTCTGCGGAACCAGCACGTTGCTCTCCAGCAGCACGGGAGTTCCCGACGGCTGGGTCACCAGGAGGTTCCGGGACAGCGATGCCCAGCCGCCTTCAACTGCACCAACATGGGAGGCCAATGAAGACTGGAGCGTGGACGCGGCGGCAGCGTCATTTTCAGGTGCCCAAGCACCCAGGAGCAGCAGATTCCGGCCGCTTTGCTCAAAAGCCTCCAACACGCCGTACGGAGCCGAGGCGCCTACGCCGTATTCGACCTCGTCAGGCGAGATGGTGCGGAACTCCGCCAAGCGCAGCGGTGCGGACAGCTTATTTGCGACGTCGGCGGTGGCACCCACCACCAGCCCGGACTCGCTGGAGCCAGCCAAGGCGTCTAGGCCCACCACACGGGTATCCAGCAGGGAGGCACTGTCACGCTGCAGGGAAGCCAGCAGCGTCGCTGCGTTGACGGTGTTGGCTTGGGCGTTGCCATCGCCGAACGCTACCTGAACGCTCTGTCCAAAAGCCTGGGGGAATCGTTCGAAGCCGGCTTTCGTGGATCCGCCACGGACCGCCGTGAGGGTGCTGCCAGAGGTGTCCAGGGTGACTTCCATGGGCATGACACCTGCGGGCCCGGTGCAATCGCCGCCTGCCGGGAGGGCGGCCAGACGGATCCGGAGGCCATTCTTCGCCTGTAGCTGGCCCGCTGGAACCTCAGCATCCACCGTGAAGGTGTCACCGCCGTCGAGGTTCTTGGAACTGAGCAGGTAGTCATTCCAGAAGACCGAGAGCTGCGCCTGTGCGTTGTCCGGGACAGCCGTGTGCGTGCCCTTGAGCTGGACTTTCACCGACGAAACCGGGCCTCCGAACTGCGACTGGGAGACGCCCACAAAGGATTCCGGGGTGCCGTAGCCGGAGAGTTTCAGGGTTGTGCTGCCCAGGTCCTTGAGGCTCTGGACCAGGCCCGGTGCGGCAGGCAGCGCCGAGGTCAGGCCGGTCACGGAGGAGGTCACGGCCAGCGCGGTTTTGTCGCTGGCAAGCGCCCGGGCGGCGGTGCGGAGTTGTTCGTCGTGGCCGCTGAGGATGAGCTGCGGGAGGTCCGCTGCCGTGGCCAGCTTGGTGGCGGTTTCTCCCGGGTCTGCGGTGACGCTGAGGATCCGGCTGCCGGCCGGGAGAGTGGCAGCACGCGCCACCAGCTCGGCTTCCGGAAGCACTGCGACGGCGGCGTCCGGATAGCGTTGGGCCATGGCGGCCGAGGCGGTCATGATGGCGGCGGAAACATCCGCGCCGGGATCCGCGGGGACGGGAAGCACGACGGCGGGCACGGACGCCGGGAAGAACTCGCCCACCGTGGTGGGTGCTTTGGCGGTCCCGCTGAAGTCGACCGTCATGTTGTTCAGGGTTGCCGTGGCGTTGGAGACCACGCACATGGTGTGGGTTACCGGTATGAGCTGCAGCCCCACCGTAAGCTGCTGGCCCATAACGTCGGCATTGCTGACCGCTTCGTCCAGGGGAACCGTGGCTGCAGCGTTCGTTTCGAGGATGACCCGGCCGTTGACCGTTGCCCGGACCGTACCCTCAGGTTTCCCCGACACCGCGATGGTCCCCTTCACCCGGGTGGGTTCCAACCCTGCCGTCACGGGCACCACTACCATCTGCTCAGTCTGGCCCGCGAGCGCTGAAACACTGGAGGATGCCCGGACAGCCGTTCCCTGGCCCGGAGAGGCATCTCCCGGTGAGGCGGAGGCAGGTGCAGCGCCGATTCCCAACACACTGACGGTGGCAAGTGCAAAGCTGGCGGTGGCGAGCAGGATCCGGACCGGATGAGAGGGGGCGTGGGTGCGCGGGCGTAGCCGGGAAGGGGTTTGGGGCACGATGTCAGTCCTGAGTAACTAGCAGCGAATGAGTCCGTCGGCCGGTTGGGCCAACCTCATAGACACTGCCGAACGGAACTCAAGGCGCCTTGCTGCGTTGGCTCAAGATTTGATCAAGTCCACATGGCATACGTCACCTGACCTGCGGTGATAATGGACCATGTGGATCGGATGGATTGAGTTCGACGTCCTTTTGGGCGATGTCCATAGTCTCAAAGAGAAGCGCTCCATGGTCCGGCCCCTCGTGGCCGAGCTCAAACGCCGCTTCGACGTGTCAGCTGCCGAGACCGGGCTCCAGGACCAGCATCGGCGTGCGCTGATTGGAGCCGCGTTGGTGGCCCCGGATCACGCCCACCTGCAGCAGGTGCTCGACGCCGTTGAACGGTTCGTGGCTGCCCGGCCTGAGTTTGAGCTGCTCAGCGCACGGCAACGGGAGCTGCACAGCGAGGACTAGCTACGTGATGGTCAGCTCGCCCATGCGGTCCCAACCGCTGCCTTCGAACTGGCGGCTGATGATGTGCGGAGTTTCCACGAGGGCCTGCGGCATGTCCGCCATGGCCTTCTTGAAGTGGGCGCTGTTGACGTGGGCTTCGGCGGCATCGTCCTGGAAGGCTTCCACCAACACGAACTCGTTGGGGTTATCCACGCTGCGGGACCAGTCGAACCAGAGGTTGCCCGGCTCAGCACGGGTTGCTTCGGTGAAGTCAGCCACGAGGTCCAGCCAGCGCTCGGACCAATCAGGCTTGACGTTGAATTTGACCACAATAAAGATCACGGGCTGCTGCCTTTCGTTGCACTACAGATCCGTTCCATCTTTACAGAAGTTAAACCCGACGGCGGCCGCCACCTCAGGTGACGACCGCCGTCGAACGCTGTCTTTGGCTTGGTTGAACTACTTGGACGTGCCCTGCGAAACGGAACCCTGCAGCTGGCGCTGGAAGATCACGTAGACGATGAGCACCGGGATGACCGTAACGCTGACGGCTGCGAACAGCGCGCCGTAGTCCACTGCGTAGCCCATCTGGCCGGCGAAGGCCGCGAGTTCCTGCGAGAGGACCCGGGGGCCGGCGGCGTTGATGGACACCGGAATCAGGAACTGGTTCCAAAGGCCCAGGAAGTTGAAGATGGCAACCGAGGCGAGGCCCGGCTTGGCCATCGGCAACATGACCTGGAAGAACGTCCTCCACTCCCCTGCGCCGTCAAGCGCTGCTGCTTCGGTGATTTCGTGCGGCAGAGACTTGAAGAAGGAGAAGAGGAAGAACACCGTGAACGGAAGCGCGAAGCCCACATACACCAGGATCAGGCCCGGCAGGGTGTTCAGCAGTCCCATGTTCTTCAGTACGAAGAACAACGGCACCATGGCAAGGAAGATCGGGAACGTCAGCCCGGCGAGCATCAGGTAGTAGATGGCCCTGCTGCCCCGGAAGGTGTACCGGGCCAGGACGTAGGCACACATCGCACCGAGGACCATGACGATCACCAGTGCTGCGGCCACAACGATGATCGAGTTCAGGAAGGCGCTGCCGATGCCGGCTTCGCTCCAGGCCTTGACATAGTTGTCCAGCTTCCATTCACCAGGCAAAGCGAACGGTGAAGCGAAAATCTCGCTGGAGGTCTTGAAGGAGGACATGAACGTCCACAGGAGCGGCAGGATAACTATCAGCGTCCAGATGGTCAGCGCGGTGTGGGACACCGCTCCCACCACTTTGTCGCCCTTCGTGGTTGCCGGGGTCCGGGGCTGGAAGTGCAGTGACTTCATTTCCGGGGTTGAGACTTTGGTACTCATTACAGGCTCACATCCTTATCGCCGCCGGTGAGCCGGTTGACCAAAAACACCAGTCCGGAAAAGATCAGCGTGGCAATGGCCAGCACAACGCCCATGGCGCTGGCGAGACCGAACTGTCCCTTGCTGAAAGCCGTGAAGAACAGTTGTTGTGCCATGACCAACGTGGAATTGTCCGGACCACCGCCGGAGTTCAGCGCGGCCATGTAGACGAACGCGTCCAGTGCCAGGATGCCCATGTAGATATAGGCGGTCTGGATGTTGTCGCGGATCAGCGGGATGGTGATGGACACTGCGGTGCGGAAGCGGCCCGCGCCGTCGATCCTGGCGGCCTCGAAAAGCTCCGCAGGAATGCCTTTGATGCCGGCGACGAACAGGACCATGTAGAAGCCTACGAAGCCCCACACAATCACGAACATCGTGGCGATCATTGCGGTGTTCTTGTCACCCAGCCAGGCGAAGTCCTTGAACTGGTCCAGGCCCAATCCGGTGAGGATGCCGTTCAGCAGTCCACCGGAGGGATCGTAGATCTGCCCCCACATGATGCCAATGGCCACTGCGGGAATGGTGTACGGGAAGAACGAGACCACGCGGTAGAAGCTGGAATTGCGCAGGCCCTTGATCTGGCCTTTGCTGCTTCCACCAACTGTCACCAAGGAGGCAAGGACCAAACTGAGGATGATGGTGATGATCGGGAGGAAGATCACCAGGACGATGTTGTTGGACATCGCCTTCATGAAGATGTCGTCCGTGAAGATCTTCACATAGTTTTCAAGGCCGATGAAGTTCTGGTTCGGCGAAAAACCGGACCAGTCCGTCAACGAATAACCGAAGGCCTGGATGAACGGCCAAATGACGAACAAGAGGTAGATCGCCAACGGCAGTCCGAGGAAGACGGCAAAGAAACTGACCTTGTCCCACGTCAACGGCTTCCGCCGCCGCTTAATCACTTGCGGTGGAGCCGGCGCCGGAACGACGGCGGCCAGGCCGTCGTCGTTCCGGCTCTGCTGAGTTTTCACTGACGTCACTTCACTTCGATCTTCTTGACCGAGCTGTCATTGCGGACCTTGTCGGTGATGTTCTGGAGTGCCGAGGTGAGGGTTGCGACGTCCGACTTGCCGTCCAGGAAGGTGTTCCAAACCACCAGCTGGTCCTTGTTGGTGCCGTACAGGTCGATGAAGTTCCAGGTGTAGATGTTCTCGCCGGCGTCACTGAGCATCTTCGTCTGCGAAACCAGGGCTGTGGACCCGAATCCATCGGCCGGGACGGTGTCCTTGACGATGGTGGGAGCAAGCTTGGTCTTGGCGAAGTTGGTGGCAGCTTCCTTGGAGAGCATGATCCGGAGCAACTCCTTGCCGCCGGCGGCGTTCTTGCCCTGGCTCGGAACAATGAACGGCTCGCCTGCAGCGCTGTGAAGTGCTGTCTGCGGCATCTTGGGGCTGGCGCTCACGGACGGGGCCGGGGCACCCATCATGTTGAAGCCGGCCTTGGTCTGGTCCTTCATTTCGTTCTCGATCCAGGAACCCGAGGGGTAGAACACAGCCTCCTGGGCGTTGCTCCACTGTGCCTGGGCGGCCGTGAACTGGGTGCCGGAACCGCCGGGCTTGAAGAAGCCGGCCTTGACGATCTTGTCCAAGGCCGTGAAGACGGACTGGATGGCCGGGTGCGACCAGCAATCGGCCTTGAGGTTCTCCAGGGCGAGGCGAACGTCGTCGCCGCCTTCCTTGATGGCAGAGGCAATGGCCAGTTCCTGGTAGTACGTGGCAGCTTCCTTGCCCCAGACAAAGAGGTACTTGCCCTTGGCTTTGGCCTGCTCGCCGAGTGCGTACATCTCATCCCAGGTCTTCGGAACGGTCCAGCCGTTTTCCTTGAGCAGGGAGTCGGAGTACCACACGGCAAAGACGGTCAGGACGTAGTTCAGTGCAGCAAGCTTGCCGTCGAATGTGCCCGGAGCCAGTACGCCTGTGTACAGGGTGTCCTTGATGACCTTGCCTTCAAGGTTCTTGGCCTCCACAACGCTGGTGAGGTCCTCGAGCTGGGCAAGGATGGTGCTGAAGCCGATGGCCTTGGCGCCGGAGTTGTCGATCAGGTCCGGCGGGTTGCCACCGACAAAGCGCGGCTGAAGTTCCTGGGCGATATCCGTGGACGGGGAGATCTTGGCCGTGGAACCCTCATGCGCCTTCTCGAAGGCCTTGCCTGCGAACTCGACGTAGTCGATCCCGTAGCCGCCCTTGAAGATCACGGCGTCCACTGTGGACTTGTCTGCCATGCCGAACGGGTTGGTGTCGGAGACAGTGCCTGTGGGGCCGGCGGTGGTGGTGCCGCCACCTGCGGCACATGAAGCAATGGTTCCCCCCATGGGCACGAGCACGGCTGCAGCGAGTGCTCCGCGCAGGAATCCACGGCGACCGACGGACTGGTGCTGAACGTTCATTTCTAAACCCTCCAGTGACTCGTAGTGTCGACTGTTGCGGCGGAAAAGCCGGTCAGTCAGACAGTCTGGGTTGGCGCTCTGGCAGCACCAACCTTCTGTGACATAATTCACCACGAATGATCGAAAATCAATATTTCGCGGCAGTTTCGATCAACATATGTCAAAGCGTGATCTTTCTATGGTCCTTCGGCGAGGGCTTTTCCGCACTCCGTGATGGCTTCCCGGGCCAACGCCTTCTGCCCCTCGGATCCCAGTCGTTCCGCCCATTGTTCGGCCAATTGGAACTCCACCATGGCCTCCGTGAGCCGCTTTTTACCCCTCAGAAACGTCCCGAGGCCAACGTGCAAAGCAATCATCCAGCGCTTGGTCCGCTCATCGCGTGCTGTCGAGGCATATTCGAGGGCACTTCGCATCCAAACCTCGGCGTGCGCGGCATCCGCGAGCGAGAGCATGTGGAGTGCATCGACGGCCAGGAATTCCTCACCAAGGTGGTCCGCCAACTCGGCAGCCTGCTCCAGGAGGGGAACAGCCATGGCGGGACGTCCGCCGGCGTTCAAAACCCGCCCGCGCTCCAGGAGGATGCGCACGCCTACGGTGGGCTCGTCGTCGTCGATGTCGTCCAGCAGCGCATCGGCTTCCTCAAAGCGTCCTTGCAAACTGATGGCCCGCCCAAGCTGGGTTGCCAACTCAGCACGTTCGTCGGCGTCGTACATTTCCTCGATCATCGCGGCACGGAATCTGGCTTCCGAGGCAGCCGGATCGCGAAAGTTCCATAAGTGGTCCAGTGTCTTCTGATCCAGCATCAAACCGCTCCTGACCAGCCCATGGCTGAGGTCTTTAGGTATGCAGTATCAATCTAGCCCCATGTCAGCGCCGTGGGGAGGGTGTGCGCGGGCGTGTCAGTTGCCTTGCGGCTTTGCGAGCCGGGCCCAGCCCAGTTGCTCCTGCTGCTTGCGGCTCAACGTTGCCACCACCAGGTCATAAGAGTCCTCCACCATGTCCCGCACCATTTGGTCGGATAGGCCACCATCCAGGCGAACACCGTTCCAATGGGTCTTGTTCATGTGCCAGGCACCCGTGATTTCAGGGTTTGCCGCCCTGAGCTGCTCTGCCAATGCGGGCTCGCACTTGAGGCTCACGGACCAGTTGTCCAAATCCATCGTGGAAAGGGCGAACATCTTCGCCTCGTGGCGGGCACCCCCGGCGACGGCGGCCCGCACCTTGAACACGGACGTCTCAGGCCCGAAGGGGAAGTCTTCAAAGGCGCCCGGAAAGCCCAGGCAGATGTCGCGGAGGGTGGAAACGTCCATGGAGCGAGCCTACTGGCGCTCCGGGCGCGGGGCCACGTCTACGCCGCTGCCTACGCCACGCCCAGGAAATCCTCCAGCAGCACTACTTCCAGCCCCGCAGCCAACTGGGCCGCGCGGAAAGCAGCGAGGTCGGCGGCGAATTCGGCTCGGAAATGCATGAGCACAATGTCCCCCGGGCGCAGGGAGTTCCCCACCTGATAGTCCATCTTGCCCGCGTTGGCCTTGGCTTCCCAGGTGACGATCGCCTTCATGCCCGATGCCGCCACGGCTTGCCGCATCACGTTGGAGTAAGCCCCTCCAGGCGGCCTGAAGAGCGTGGGCCGGCGGCCGTAGTGCTGGAACGCGTACTCCTGCATTCCCACCATGTCGTTGACCTGCTGCTGGTAACCCCACTGCCGGACCATGTTGATGTTGTGCGTGACCGTATGGTTCTCAATCAGGCTTCCCTGGGCTTTGAAGGCGTTGAAGAAAGCCGGGTTGTCCGCCACCGTGTCCTTGGTGAGGAACAGTGACGCGGGGTAGTCGTACTCCGCCATCAGTTTCACGGATTCAGGCGTCTTGATGTTGCCGTCATCGATGGTCAGGAACACCACCGGGTGCTTCGTCTCGATCTTGCTGATCACTGGCGCCAGGCCGCCCACGATCGGCGGGAGTTGGTAGTCCGGAATGAAGGTGCGCCGGATGCGCTTGGTGGGGGTGGGCGTTGTGCTAGGCGTCGGCGTCGTCGAAGCGGACGACGTCGGAACCTCGCCTCCGACCCCCAGTGCACCGTTCTGCCCCGGCGCCTCGGGCGACCCGGCGGCTCCAGTGGGCGTCAGCGCCGGCGTCGAACTTTCCGCTGCTGTACAAGCTGTCAGGCCGGCCACCACGGAAGCGCCAAGGATGCCGAAAGCGGCCCGCCTGCTGGGAGTGGAAAATGACACCGCAGAATGGCCGCCGAACATGGTTGTCCCCCAAGACTCAAGAATTGATTCAGCTGAAATCTAACAGAGGAACCGGGCCTGGAATCACAAGCCGTAGTGCCAGCCTTCGCGCGCCGGGCAGGAGTTCACTACCACTTCTAGCCCCGCGTCCTTGGCACGCTGGGTAGCTTCGTCGTCGAATACGCCCAATTGGAGCCACACGGCCTTGGCGCCGATCGCAATCGCTTGGTCGATCACCGCCCCAACGCGCTGGGAGTTGACGAAACACTCAACAACGTCGATGGGATGCCTGGCTGCCGGAATATCGGCAAGGGTTGGGTACCCTTTCTCGCCGTGAACGTCCTCCCCCTTGAGATTTACGGGAATGATTTCCATGCCCATGGTGTCCCTGACATAGAGCGAGACCTCATACGCGGAACGCCACTGGTTGGTGCTGAGACCGACGATGGCCCAGGTGCCCTTTGTTCGCATCAAGCGTTCCACGACGTCAGGATCGTTGACATGCATCATCCCCCCAGACTACCTGCCCACCGACGGGCCTTCTGGCCGAATATTCTGCGTCTGTGCCCAGATGGCGGGTGTCTAGCGGTGACCCTGCTTCAGCCACTTCTTCCACTGGTCCGTCACGGGCTGGAACTGTTCTGGGGTGCGTTTGTCGGACAGCGCCGGAAGCAACGCTCCTTGCTTGCCGCTGAGCCCGGGCTTTGCCGGCTTTCCGGTGTCGGTTTTTGACGCTTCAGCCTTAGGGGTATCCGCGCTCTGCCGCCCGAACTGGTCTTCCTTGGCCTGCGGCCCTTGGGCTGCGCCGCCAAGTGATTTGTTCGGCTTGGCAGTTCCTGGATGGGCAGAGCTTGCGTCGGCAGCGCCCGGCTGGGCAGCGCCGGCGTGGGCAGCGCCGGCGTCGGCAGGTTTAGGTACTGGCACTGCCGGGACGGCGTCGGGCGCCTCCGCCTGTGCCTCCGCCTGTGCCTGTGCCTGTGCCTGTGCCTGTGCCTGTGCCTGTGCCTGTGCCACATTGTCGGCATCAGCAGCCGCGGGGAGTGGAATGGTTGCCGCTTCCGAGGAAGGTGGAATCGCCGCGGGGTCTACCGCAGGAGCCGGTTCCGTAGTGACTCTGGGAGCGTCAGGCGATGGCAGTTCGGGTGCCGCGATTGATGGCCGGGGGTGGAAATTACTGATGAGCTGGTCAATGAAGGAAGGGTTCCGGGTGAATCCCGAGCTGGCCGCGGCGACGCCGCTCACCCCAAGTCCCATTGCAGCCACTACCGCGATGCTGACCACTGTGGTCCGGTGCTTGTGACGCCAGCGATGCTTGGACAGTTCATCGTGCGGGCCGGCGATCATGGCAGCGAGTTCCGGGCTGGGAGCGGGAGCCGGAAGGTTGGCGAAGGTACCCAGCGAAACCAGCGCTTGGCGGACGTCTGAAGCGTCGGCGAGTCCGGCGTCGAGCAGTAACTCGTCCACGATCGCTTCGCGTTCTGTATCCCTGCATGTCATGGCGACACATATTCCTTTACTGCCGAATGCTCACGGAGCGCAATGAGGGCCCGGCGCTGTAATTGCTTGACTGCGCCAGCAGTTTTCCCCATGATGTCGGCTACCTGTTCAACCGTCAGGCCGGCCACGATGCGGAGATGCAGGACCTCACGCTGGTCCTCGCCCAGGTTGTCCAGAAGCGCCGCAACCTCATATGGCGCCAGTCTGGACAAAGCTTCGGCCTCTGCAGAACTCGTCTCGCGCGTGTCCCGTTCGGGCTCGAACTCGTGCTGTATCGGCGCCCGGTTTTGCTTCCGGTGCTCATCCACCATCCGTGCATGGGCCACCGAGAAAATGAAAGTCCGCAAGCCATTGACGCCACCACTGAGGTCATCGAGCCGCGGCAACACCGCCAGGAACACGTCCTGCGTACTTGCTTCAGGATCGGGCACGCCTTTGGCCGTCAGGTATCCGAGAACCTGGCCCGCGTAGGCCTGGTAAACGGCGCTGAACAGTTCCGCGGTATTGCCCTTGAGCGCATGAAGCGCTTCGTCGGTCAACGCGTCGGTCACAATTGTGGGACTTTCGATCGGCGGCAGGTCCGTGGCTTTCCAGCCAGGTCACCCGTGTTGAACGACGGACAACCCCACCAAGGGTATCTGCTCTGCCGGGCCATCCCCAGGGAGGACCCGCTTGTCCGGGAAACTACTTTGGACAACTCCTCCGAACAAGGAAGAGCCGAGCTGGAACATGATGGGGGACAAATTCCAGCTCGGCCCTTTCACAGACGTAATCGACCAAGGACGCCAAAGGGTTACGCGAGGTACAGAGTTTTTTTGAAAACTTTTTGAGGGCAGCTGTTGCTACCTCCCTGCATCATGTTCTGGGGGCCGGTGTGGGAAGAGCCGGGCTCCCAACTAGGTAACAGTAAACGTCCCAGTGAGCGCTCAATGGGACGTTTACTGTTACCTAGTTGGGCTGTTGGTCCGGCGCGTCCGTGGGGGCTTCGTAGCCTTCGGGAATCATCGGCACTGCGGCATCCAGCGCTCCGGTGTAGACACGCGCTGAGCTAAGGCGGCCGCCGCCACCCTTACCGCTTAGTTTCACGTGCAACCTTTTTGCGGTGACAACGGGCATCTGGTGAATGCGTCGGTGCCCCACCGTCTGCCCCTCAACAAGCCCCGCTCCACCATCAAGCCCCGCTCCCCCAACGCCGTCATCACCAAACACCGTGTGCTGAGTGATCCGTTGCCCCGAACTCAGGTCCTCCGCGAGTTCCACATGGTTGAACGTCACGGCAGCAGGGAAGCTCAGGGTCGCTCCGCCGTCGTGGTGGTCAATAGTGGCCTCAACCGCGCCGGAGAGGCGACGGTCCAGCTCGGCCTTCCACTCCTGGAGCGTCGCGACATCCTGCTCCGGAAGCAGCCCCCGGGTGTCTGGAGGAAGGTTCAGCAGGAGGTTCGCACCCATTCCCACAGATTGGTAATAAATCGCCAGCAGGTGTTCGGTGGATTTGGGCTCGTCGTCCGGGTGCCAGAACCAGCCGCGGCGGAGGGAAACATCGCACTCCGGCGGTAGATAGTGTTCGATCCCCAGCCCTGAGCTGGACTCCGTGTACTGGGTGTCGGACGTGCGGTCCACCACGTAGTTCACGGGGTCCGACGCCAGCCCATTCTCATTGCCTACCCAGCGGATGGTGGGCTGGCCCATGTTGAAGATCATGGCGTCCGGCTGGTGCTCCTTAACAACAGCGATGATCCGTTCCCAGTCATACTCCCGGCCCACAGACCCGGCGCCGTCGAACCACAGTTCCATAAGCGGGCCATAACCGGTGCAGAGTTCCGTGAGCTGCTGGACGTAGAAGTCGTCGTAGGCCGCGGGATCGCTGTAACAGCCCGCGTTCCGGTCCCAGGGCGACAGGTAGAGCCCCAGTCCGACGCCCTGTTCTGCGCAGGCCTCGGCAACCTCGCGAACAACATCCCCTGACCCACCGCGCCAGGGCGAGGACGCGACAGAGTAGTCAGTTGTCGCCGTGGGCCAGAGGCAGAATCCGTCATGGTGCTTGGCAGTGAGGATCAAGTACCTCGCGCCCGCCTCCTTGGCCGCACGAACCCAGCTGCCGGCGTCGAGTTCTGTGGGGTTGAATTTCGACGGCGGTATGGTGCCGTCGCTCCACTCCTTGCCGGCAAAGGTATTGATGCCGAAGTGGATGAACGCGCCGAACTCGAGTTGCTGCCAGCGAAGCTGCGCGGGCGTGGGCGTCAGGTGGTTCACTGGGCGGTTTCCTGTCCGTGGATCAACCACTGCGCGGTGCGGATGATGGCATGATCGCCTTGTTCGGTTCGTAGCCCCGCGATGTCGGATCGTGTCACGGCCGCTCCCTCAAAGAGGCTGACGATAGCGGCCGCCACTCCCCTCAGGGACGGCTCCGACAGTTCCGGCCGGCCCCGCCGGACAACACCTTGAACGTGCGCAGCGTATTGGTGGTAAAAAGACCGCAGAGCACCGGCCGCCTGATCATCCGAGGCGGCCAGTGCCCAAATCTCCAAGTGCATCCTTACATCAGCCAACTCCGAATGCTCCAGAAGCAGCGCGGTGAGCAGACGGCCGGAATCGTCCCGGGACAACGTGCCTGACGCGTCTGAGCCGAGGCCGAACCCGGCTGTCTCCTCAAGCCGCCGCAGCGAGCGCTCCAGGGCTCGCTCAAGGACGGCGCGGATAAGGTCTGAACGGGTTGGAAAGTAGTGCTGCAGATGTCCGATCCGCACCCCTGCGGCAGCGGCAAAGTCCCGCATTGCAGCGTTCGCGTTGCCCTTGGTGACCAATACTTCTTCAGCAGCGTCAAGGAGCGCAGCCTTCCTGAGGGCGCCCTTGCTTTCGGTCATGACCTCAATATTGTCACACCGTGCGATTCAAGTTCCGCGAGCCGGGATGCAGGATCCGGCGCGGATTCGGGGAAGGAAACACCGGGCCGCGCACCCTCCGCGAGAACTGCGCGCAGCCCCAGCAATCCGCCCAACGCGGTCAGATGGGCCTGTCCCTGCGGATCTGAAATGACGGCCGTTCGTGTTGCCTCCGGCCCATTCACGTCAACACGGATGTGGGCCGTGCCGCCCGCGCCGGGCGAGTACAACAGGGAGCGTCGCAGCGGCGTCCACCGTTCCCCACTCCCCCAGCGGAACAGTCCCACCGCACGTGCGGCGAGCAACGCCGTCGTGGACGTATTGGAGCTGAACCCAATCCGGGTTGCCACCGATCCGGCACCGAGGGTGAGCGGCAAAGTGAACTGTTCAGGAGTGTCGAGCCGTGCCACCTTGGTGCGGTGCCCGGCAATGTCTACCCAGCGGGTGTCGCTCAACGGACGTACGACGGCGGCCTTACCGCCTTTGCGTACTTCAAAGTCCAGTCCCAGCCGGTCCATGAAGTCCACTGAATCAACTCCAGCGCTGTCGTTGATGTCGTAACGGATGGCGACGTCAATCTGGTCACTGCCGCCCGCGTCCTGGGCCAAGGCAGCTGCCACGATGTTGATCACGCCACCCATCCAGCCCGAGCTCAGCAATACAGGAGCAGTGGGCCGCAGGATTGTTGCCAGGGTGGCTGCCCTGGTGACGCGGCTGGTCCAGCGGGTGACATCGACGTACGGAATGCCGGCGCTGACGGCAGCGCGGAGAACTCTGTCGTCGGGGTCGTTGACAGTGCTGATCACCGCCCTGACCTTGGCTTCGAAGGGTTCCGGGCGGCTGAGGTCCCACCTTTGGAGGGTCACATTTCCGCTTGCCAGGTGGCTGCCGCGGTCCGGATTCCTGCCTGTGAGGAGCAATGGCCATTGGGTACCGGCCAGTCGCGTGAGTGCCGTACCGACGGTGCCGTAGCCGCCGACGATCAGGACGGGACCGGTGGGGTCAGATTCAAGGAGATCATTCATGACACTCACTTTAGGTCATTTGACCTAGAAATTCACAAACGCTGGAAACCCTATAGCTGCCACGCAACGGGGAGTAGGCTGCAAGCATCTGCCCGGAGCACTACACCGCGTACGCAAAGGAGAGATCATGACCCTTCCTCCCACTCACGAGCCCGAGCCATTCCCCCCGGACCCGGGTCCGGTGCCACCGCCACCGGACCCCACCACACCGTTTCCACCCAGCCCTATTCCGGATCCAAACCCCACACCCGGGCCATCGCCGGTTCCCGACCCAGGTCCGGTACCACCGCACCCCGATCCGACGCACCAGGAAGCCGATCCGGCACACTAGGAAAGGGCATTAGTCAGTAGGCTTATGTTTGATCAGGTCGGTTGACCGATGCGAACGAACAGGAGCCCCCATGACGGCACACGAGGAAACAGCGCCCGTTTCCGTCCGCAAGCAACGCAAGCCCGACCCCTGGAAGGACTCCTTGGGCCGCGCGTCCGTCCGGGCAGCGCAGGTACTGCTCATTCTGACCCTGACGGTGGTGGCGATCTTCGGGCTGCTTCAAATCCGCCTGCTCGTCATCCCGGTGCTCATATCCCTGATCCTGGCGGCGGCTATAGGGCCATTCGTCAACATGCTTCGACGGCGCGGCTGGCGCGGCGGCCTGGCCACCGGCGTCGCTTTCCTGGGCCTCCTGATAGTGCTCGGCGGGGTCATCACGGTGATCGTCCTGTCGGTGCGCAGCCAGTGGGACGAACTGATCAGCCAGGCCGCGGCCGGACTGGATGAGTTGGAGAATTTCCTGCTGACCGGGCCGTTTCCCATCGATCGGGAGCAGTTGAACCAGGCACGTGAAGCGGCAGTGGAGTTTGCCCAGAGCAGTCAGGTACGTTCCGGGGCGGTTACCGGGTTATCGGTGGTGACGGAGTTCCTTGCCGGCGCCAGCCTGGTGGTAGTGATCCTGTTCTTCTTCCTCAAGGACGGCGCCAAGATCTGGGAGTTCTTCCTGCGACCCTTCACCGGACTGAGGGAAGCCAAGCTTCGCCGGGTTGGAAAGCGAACCATGGAGGTTCTGGGCGGCTACGTCCGGGGCACGGCGATCGTTGCGTTGGTGGACACGGTAGCGATCGGCACGGTCCTGCTCATCCTCCAAGTGCCGCTGGCCATCCCCTTGGCAATCATCGTGTTCATTGGAGCTTTCATCCCCTTGGTAGGGGCGACGGTCGCCGGGATCCTGGCAGCTTTGGTCGCGCTTGTCGCCAACGGCCCCATCGTGGCGCTGATCGTCGTGATCGCAGTGATCGCCGTCAACCAACTTGAAGGTGACTTCCTTCAGCCGGTGGTCATGGGCAAGTCCCTGGAACTGCACGCACTGGTCATCCTGATGGCGCTGACGGCAGGCACCATCCTCGCCGGGATCATCGGCGCCGTGTTGTCGGTTCCCATTGCGGCGGTCGCATGGGCCATTGTGCAGGTATGGACGGCAGAAGATCCGGATCTGGAACCCATGAATCCGGATCTGCCGCCGGCCAACAGCCAACCGGCTTAGGGCCAAGGAAGAGGGCCCCGGAAGCCCGTGATTATCCGAGCGCCTTCTTGAGCAACTCCACGATCCTCGCCTCGACCCCCGGCGTGATTTCCTTGAGGGCAAACGAGGTGGGCCACATGTCGCCGTCGTCAAGCTTGGCGTTTTCTTCGAACCCGAGCGTGGCGTAGCGGGCCTTGAACTTGTGGGAGCTTTGGAAGAAGAGAATGTTCTTTCCGTCCTTGGCGTAGGCCGGCATCCCGTACCAGGTCTTGGGCGTGAGCTCGGGCGCATGCTCCTTGACGATCGCGTGAAGCGCTTCGGCCATGGCTTTGTCCCCCTCGGGCATCTCAGCGATTTTGGCCAGGACGTCAGCCTCGCCGTCGGCTTTGGACGCCTTCTTGCGCGGAGCCTTCTTCAGTTCCTGCGCACGCTCCTTCATCGCCGCGCGCTCTTCCTCCGTAAAACCGTCGTAGGACCTGGTCTTGTCGGTTGTTCCGGTCTCAGCCATGGTGGATTCCTTCTTCTGTCCTGCGTAACTGTGCGGTTAACCCCCAAGTTACGGTGCCAGCGGGACGAAAACTTCTCCGAAACTGCTCAGTTGGGGTTGCGGCGGGTCGAAGGGAAGCCGTCAGCTGACGGCGGTCAGGGCGTCGTCGTAGATCGCCAACGCCTGGCGTACTTCTTCGGGAGTCACGACGGCGGGAGGCACCACGTGCACGCGGTTGTCGGCGATGAAGGGCAACAGTCCGCGGTGGAGCAGTTCGGCTTTGAGCTTGCCCATGAAAGCCGAACTGACCGGCGTCCGGGTCTGGCGGTCCTCCACGAGCTCGAGTGCCCAGAACACACCACGGCCCCGGACTTCACCGATGGCGTCGTGCTTGGCAGCCAGGGCATTCAGGCCGGGCTCGAGGTGATCGGCGCCGATCCGGGCCGCGTTCCCGACGATGTTCTCTTCCTCGAAAGCCTCGATCGAGGCAACGATGGAGGCCGCAGCCAGCGGATGGCCTGAGTAGGTGAGGCCGCCAGGGAAAACCCGTTCGTCAAAGGTGGCGGAGATGTCCTCGTTGATGACGACCCCGCCTACCGGGACGTAGCCCGAGTTGACGCCCTTGGCGAAGGTGATGAGATCGGGCCTGACGTTGAAGGCATCCAGGGCGAACCAGTCCCCGGTGCGTCCGAAGCCGGCCATGACCTCATCGAGGATCAGGACGATTCCATGCTGATCGCAGAGTGCACGAACGCCCTCGAGGTAGCCAGGCGGCGGGAGCAGAATGCCGGCCGTCCCGGGAACGGTCTCGAGGAGCACAGCGGCAACGGACTGCGGACCTTCCAGTTCAATGGTGCGGCGCAGGTGCTGCAGGGCGCGCTCCGCTTCCTGTTCCGCAGTCTCGGCCCAGAACTCGGAACGGTAAAGGTACGGCCCAAAGACGTGGACGTGTCCGCGGGAGTATTCGTTGGGGATGCGGCGCCAGTCTCCGGTGGCCACGATGGCTGCGCCGGTGTTGCCATGGTACGAGCGGTAACGGGAGATGACCTTGTCCCGCCCTGTGTGCAAGCGGGCCATGCGGATGGCATTCTCGTTGGCGTCCGCACCCCCGTTGGTGAAGAACACCTTGTCCATAGTTGACGGCGCGTGGGACAGGACCTTCTGGGCCGCCAGGGCGCGGGTGTGATTGGCATGCGCGGGAGCAACCGTGGTGAGCGTGTCCAGTTGCTGCTTGATGGCTTCGATGAGGCGCGGGTGCTGGTGGCCGATGTTCGTGTTGACCAGTTGGCTGGAGAAATCCAGATATGTCCTGCCGTCGTGGTCCCAGACAGTACTGCCGGAACCACCGGCTATGGCCATAGGCTTCAGCGTCTTCTGGGCTGACCAGGAGTGGAAGACATTGCCAGTGTCCAGCGCGGCAACCTCTGCGTTGGAGGTGGGAACAGCCAGGGCGGTCCGGGTGGGAGACATTGAGGGTCCTCTCGAAAGGGCGGGTGGGGCTTCCCCTTCATCTTGAACTTTTGAACAGATCAACACCTCAGGACATTTGTATAGTTGGCAGGGTGTGGAACTACTTTTTTCCAAGGAGTGCCTGAGCATGCCGCCAACCATCAACACCATCCTTCGCAACAGCTCACTGAACCTGAGGCTGGTGACCCCGAAGGCAGGTGATCCTGCGGTGGAAGCGTCCGTGTCCTGGGTCCACAGTTCCGACCTTGACGATCCCACGCCGTTCCTCGATCCCGGGCAGCTGCTGCTGACAGACGGAACGCAGTTCCCGGGGGGCGACGGTCCCGTGGCGCTCTACAACGACTACGTGTCGCGGTTGGTCAAGCATGGGATCAGCGGCCTCGGTTTCGCCACCCAAGTGATTCACGGGGTGCTGCCACCAGGCCTGGTAGAGGCATGCCGCAACCACGCGTTGCCTTTACTGGAGGTCCCGGACAGGACGCCGTTCATCGCTGTCATTCGATTCGTTGCAGATTTGCTGGCGAGGGAACAGAACGCACGGTCCGAATGGTCGCTCCAAGCACAACGGGCCATCGCGCGGGCTGCCCTGCGTCCCGACGGACTGCGCTCCATCCTGGCCGAGCTTGAGCGGCAGCTGCATGGCTGGGTGGCGATGTTCGACGCTGCGGGAAACCATATCCTGATGCCCAACAACCGTCCCGTGCCGTCGTCGATCATGCCCGGCGTGATGGATGCCGTACGGAAATCCTTGGACCAAGGCTCGCGATCGGTCTCGCAATTGACGGTCGACGGCGAGCAGATCACCTTACAGACGCTGGGCCGCCGGCATCATTTGCGCGGAGTGCTGGTCCTGGGTGCCATCGAACCCCTGGATCCGGCCCGCACCGACATCATCAACAGTGTGATCGCGCTGGCCAGCCTCGCCCTGGAGCAAACGCGCACCCTCGATACCGCACGCCGCCACCTGCGTGCAGGCGTTTTCGAGCAATTGCTGGCAGGAAGCACGGATGTTGCCGAGCGCACGGCCCGCCAGGTCTGGGGCAGGCTGCCCGCCGACCCCGTTGTGGTGACCATGGCCCAACCTCCCGGGCAAGGACAGAACCTCCTGGAGGCGCTGGAACTGTTGTCGGACGACCACCGTGGCGCCGTCTTCTACGCCCAACGGAACGAGAACATCGTGGTGCTGGCAGGTCCGGCACTCCAACAAAAGGTCACAGTCCTCCTGGAACGGTACGGCGCAACGGCGGGCACGTCGGTGGAGACGGACTTCGTTCACCTCGCCAAGGCGTTGAAGGAAGCAGAGCGATCACTGCAAAGGGCTCGGGAACTCACCCGCCCCCTTGTGGCCTTCGAGGAAATCTCCCGGGGCGGGATGCTGGGCCTGCTGCACAGCGATGAAGCCGGCTCCGTTGCCCGGCGACTCATTCAGCCGTTGGCCAAGCACGACGAAACCGAACAGACCCAGCTGCTGCCAACAGTTTCGGCGTGGTTGGCGAACAACTGCGTCTGGGATCGGACGGCACGGCAGTTGGGGATCCACCGGCACACTCTCAGGAACCGGATCGATACTGCGGGCACCGTCCTGGGACTCAACCTGGACAGCCTGCGCGACAGGCTGGAACTGTTCGCCGCCGTCGAGTTCCTGGAAGAGCGTTAGCCCCCACTCCCCTCTAGTTCTGGGGGAAGCCGAGGTTGATGCCGCCGTGGCTGGGGTCGAGCCAGCGTGAGGTGATGGCCTTTTCGCGGGTGAAGAACTGGAATCCTTGCAGACCGTAAGCCTTCGAACTGCCGAAGATGGAGTCCTTGAACCCGCCGAACGAGTAGTAGGCCACCGGCACGGGGATCGGCACGTTGATGCCCACCATGCCCACCTCCACCTCGGTTTGGAAGCGGCGGGCGGCGCCGCCGTCGTTCGTGAAAATGGCCGTGCCGTTGCCGAAGGCGCCCGAGTTGATCAGGTGCAGGCCCTCTTCGTAGCTCTTGACGCGGACAACGGCCAGGACCGGGCCGAAGATTTCCTCTGTGTAGACGCGCGAGGTGACCGGGACGTCGTCGATCAACGTGGGGCCGAGCCAGAAGCCGTTCTGGTCGCCGTCCACCTCAATGCCGCGGCCGTCCACCACAACCTTGGCGCCGTCCTCGATGGCCACGTCGATGTAGGAGGCCACTTTGTCGCGGTGCTGGCGGGTGACCAGTGGGCCCATGTCGCAGTTGCGGCGTCCGTCGCCGATCCGGAGCGTGGACATGCGGGCGGTGATCTTCTCGATCAAGGCATCGGCGACAGGCTCGACGGCGACCACCACGCTGATGGCCATGCACCGTTCGCCGGCGGAGCCGAAGCCGGCGTTGATGGCGGCGTCGGCAGTCAGTTCGAGGTCGGCGTCGGGCAGGACCAGCATGTGGTTCTTGGCACCGCCGAGAGCCTGGACGCGCTTGCCGTTGCGGGCCGCGGTCTCGTAGATGTACTGCGCGATCGGGGTGGATCCAACGAACGAAATCGCCTTCACATCCGGGTGCTCCAGCAGTCCATCGACGGCTTCCTTGTCTCCATGCAGGACGTTGAAGACCCCATCCGGAAGTCCCGCCTCGGTGAAGAGTGCAGCGAGCCAGTTAGCCGCCGTCGGGTCCTTTTCGCTCGGCTTCAACACCACGGTGTTGCCGGCCGCGATGGCGATCGGCAGGAACCACAGCGGCACCATGGCGGGGAAGTTGAAGGGGCTGATGATGCCCACCACGCCCAGCGGCGACTTGGTGGAGTAAACATCGACGCCGGTGGAGACATTCTCTGAATGCTCGCCCTTGATGAGGTGCGGGAAGCCGGTGGCCAGTTCCACGACTTCCTGGCCGCGGGTGATTTCCCCGAGGGCATCGGAGATCACTTTGCCGTGCTCGGAGGTGATGATCTCCGCGAGTTCGCCCTTGCGTTCATTCAGCAGTTCCCGGAAGCGGAAGATGATCTGCTGGCGCTTGGTGATCGACATGTCGCGCCAAGCCGGGAAAGCCTTGTTCGCCGAGGCGATGGCCGACTCGATGTCCTCGGCATTGCCAAGGTTGACCAGCTTGGTTTCCCGGCCAAGGGCGGGATCGAAGACGGGGGCCGTGCGGTCCCCGGCCGACGGCGCCTCAGCGCCCCCGATCCAGTGCGGGACCACCTGGAGTTCGTTGATTTCAGACACTGCGTACTCTTCTCTGCCGACGGGATCGATGTGAAGCATCTGGTTCAACCGTAGGGAAGGGACCTGCCGTCACTGGCACGACATTGAGCGAAAATTCACCAGTAGGGTCGACATATGTACAGGGAAGCACGAGGTGTTCAGACCCTTGGCTATACAACTTGGAGCCGCGCTTGCCCCCGGAGATCGGCTCACCCTCCGTTAAAGGTCACCAAACGGCCAACCTGTCATGACAAGTTGGCCATGGTTACTTTGCCCGCAATTCACCGGACGAATCTACCTTCTGAGGGTCAACGCATCCCGTATGAATGAAAGGTTCCATCATGATTTCCCCCAGCCGCCGCTCTGCCATCGCAGCATCAATCGCAGGGTTGGCCACCATCGGGGCCACGGCCGCCGTCGCATCTCCCGCGCAAGCCTCTGAGAATGGACACGGCTACTGGGCATCCTGGGCAAATACAAGAACGTCTTCGTCTTCACGGCCCACACCCATTGGGCGCTTCAGTTGGCTGACTGGGAAGTTCGCCGCACGGTTCCAGGCACGGGCAACCTGCAGGGATTCCAAGTCATCAACACCGGCGCAGTCCAGACGCTCTGGGAGGACAATGGCGCGGGCGGTGAACGCGCCTTGGATGGTCGGGAAGCCAGTGGGCTGCAAGTTGAGGTCTACAACGACTGCGTAGTAGTCAGGGCCCGCGACTACCGACGAGGTGAATGGATCAAGGAAGTTCAGATTCCGCTGTTCTAGCCGGACCGCCTCCCCCAATCGTTCCCGCCCGGTTAACCTTCGTGCCACCCAGCTTCCCTACTGTGATCCCGCTGGGGGATCGGAATCGACAGAGGGAAGCGCTATGTGCACTGGAGAAGAAATGACGACCACCCACAGCCAGAGTGTGAAGCTGGCCGATGCTGAACTAAGGAGCATGGGGCTGAGCCGCCGGCGCATCCTGCAGTCGGCCGGCATCATAGCCGCAGGCACCGCTGCCACGGCTGCCACGGCCCGGCCGGCCATGGCGAACCCGGGCGGGAACGACCCCCAACTGAAGTGGCTCGTGGGTGACCACCACGTCCACACGCAGTACAGCCACGACGCGAAGTACATGATCAAGCAGCAGCTGGACACCGCGCAGGCCTACGGCGTTGACTGGCTGGCATTAACGGAACACAGCAACTTCGGCCACGCCAACAACGGCGGCGCAGTCAATGCCAACAAGGAAATCAAGGCGCAGCGTGCAGCACGTCCTGAGCTACTGATTTTCCAAGGACTCGAGTGGTACATCCCGGGTGCGGAGCACGCTTCGGTGCTGGTGGCACCGGGGCCCAACGAAGTGAACCTCCTGCGCACGTTCGAACTGGTGTGGGACGGCAAGCTGAACCAGTGGGAAAAATCGACGCCGGGAACGGCCCAAGTGGAAACCTTTGAACGCAAGGCCGTGGAAGCCATCGCCTGGTTGGCCAACCAGAAGCGCTCAGGCTACATCGAGGACGTGGTGGCTTTGGCCAACCACCCCATGCGCCTGGGCATCGATTCCCCGCATGAGCTCCGCGCCTGGCGCGACGCCGCCCGCGACGTCATGATCGGCATGGAAGGTGCACCCGGGGCCCAAGGCTCGGGAGTCAGCCAGTTCTCCAGGGCCGGAGACCAGCGCGGCGAGTACACCAACAACCCCACCCAGTTCAGCTTCCCCGGGTACCCGGCAGACGCGTTCCGACCTTACGGCGGTTTCGACTGGGCCACGGCGACAGTGGGCGGCGTATGGGATTCCATGCTCGCCGAGGGCCTGCCGTTCTGGATCACTTCCAACTCGGACAACCACCTCACGGTCAAGGACACGTGGAAGACCGGACCGTACCCGGCCGAGGAGCCCTATCTCAGCCTGCCCAACGAGTTCGACCGGTGGTCCGTCACCGGCAAACGGCCGGACCCGTTCGACGCCGGCGAAAAGCAGGGCGGCAGCGACTACTGGCCCGGCCAATTCAGCCGCCTGCACACCGGTGTCACCGAGCGCTCCTACACCGGCGTATTGGAAGCCATGCGCCGTGGACGCATGTGGGTGGACCACGGACACCTGCTGCAAGGGTTGGATGTCCGCGTCCGCGAAGTCCGCGGCAATGGCGCAGGCAACAGCAACGGACGCAACGGGGTCACCCTCGGTTCCCGGCTGCAGGTTCGGCGAGGCGCCGACGTCGAAATTTCCATCACCATTACGACGACGGACTACCGCAACTTTGCGGGGATTCTTCCGAAACTCGCCCATGTGGATGTGATCGGCGGCGCTGTGACCGGTGCTGTGACGGATCGCGACACGTTGAAGGCGCCGGGAACCACTGTATGGAAGCAGCTGGACGTTTCAGGCCGCACCGGCACGTTCACCATCAGGCACGTCATCAAGGACGTCCAAAAGTCCTGCTACTTCCGTCTTCGCGGGAGTGATGGAAACCGGCACGGCGCTGGATACTACGGCGCATCCGTAGACCCCGCCGGCCCCATCCGGCACGGTGACAACCTCGGGGATGCTGATCCGTGGACGGACACCTGGTTCTACGCCAACCCGGTGTTCATCGACGTCGTGTAGTCATCACTGCGATGCCGTGCCCACTTCGCCTTCCTCAGGGTCATCGGCCGAACGGACCTCACTGCGGATAACGCCCAACTCCTCAAGCTGGACCGACATTCCTGCGCCATCCGGAGCATAAATCCACGGCACGCCGGGTGTCGGCTGGCCGCCGGACTTTGAACGACCACCCGCAAGCACCGCTTCACCGGCAGAGAGTTGTCGGATGGCGATGGCCTTGACGTTCTCAGGATGACGCTGGGCAAACTCCGAGTAAATGGCTTCGTCATGTTGTCCGTCGTCGCCCACCAACAACCATTTGATGTGGGGGAACTCTTCCGCGAGTCGCTCAAGGGAGTTCCTCTTGTGCTCCTGGCCGCTGCGGAACCAGCGGTCAGGAGTAGGGCCCCAGTCAGTCAGCAGCTTAGGACCCGCGGGATACAAATTACGGGAGAGGAACCGCGACAGCGTCGGAGCGACGTTCCAAGCTCCGGTGGACAAATACAGCACCGGCGCAGACGGCGCCGTCCGGGCGATCCGTTCGTACAACACGGCCATTCCTGGCGTCGGGGTCCTGGCATGCTCGTTAAGGACGAACGTATTCCAAGCGGCCAGGAAGGGACGCGGCAGGGCGGTCACCATCACTGTGTCATCAATGTCGGACACCACGCCAAAGTCGGCATCGTCCGCGACGATCTCCACGGGAGCCTCCACGATCCGCGATTCCCCGGACCGGAGGGTGATGGTGTGCCAGCCGGCGTCAAGAACGACAGGAATCCGCGCGTCCACCACACCTCCACGGTCGGCGACCACCTCGTGAACGGTCCCTGCAATCGTCACCTGCACGGATGCGTTTGCCACGGGCGCACTCGTGAAGTTGCGCCAACCACGCATGCTTTCCTGCAGCGGTTTGGCGTGGCCTGCCGCATCCCTGGGATCACTGCGGACTACGCGCGCCAACACCCGAACCCAGGATGTGGAGCCATAGCCGGTGTACGGGATCACGGTCTCCACCCGGCCACGCCGGATGGCAAGACGTGTCTGAAAACCAAGCCACGCGTCGTCGAGCCTCAGCGCGAGGTGGCGCCGCCCGCTGCTCTGCGGTTTGCCTTGACTATCAACGGCATGGGATTGGGGTCGCGGTTTCATGGGACGGGGAGACATGCGTCCAGTCTTCCATGCCCCCAGGGTTCACCGCAGTCCGGCATGCATGTAGCCATCGACTATTGCGGTGGCAAAGGACTCGCCTGGACGATGATGTTCTTCCCCCAAAGATCAGCCGTGTAGCACGTGATGACCATCAGGCGCCCTGGCTGCTTGTCCCAGATCGCGCTGTCCTTCAAGGTGTCCTTGTACTCGGTGGTGACCGCATCAATCCTGTACCCCAAGTGCCCTTCCGCCGTAGTGACGGTGAGTAGATCACCCGGCTTTGCGTGCTCGCTGATGTTATTGAAGGGAGAAGGCCGGCCCTCCAGGCTGTGGCCAACAATGTAGGTCGTGTTGGTGGAGCCTCCGCCAGGCATCCCATAAGGGCTGAGCCAATAGGCATCTGAAGTGTGCGGCGGAACGATTGCACCGAGCCGGAGTTCCTCCGCGGTGGGCGCCAACGGCACCACGTTTTGGTCCAGTCCCACCGCTCCATAGGTGATGTGCAACGGCGGAGAACCGTCCTTCAACCCACCTTCCTGATTCGGCCCTTCGGATGGTTCGGACGGTACAGGTGGCACCAGGGCCGGGGACTTCGCGGCTAAAGGGTCAGTAGCCGTCGAAGCCGGGGCCTCCGACATGACAATCAGGGCGCCGCGGTTGGCTGAGGTTGTCTGCGCTGTCCACCATGCAGGAAGCAGGAGGGCCGCGGCGAGGAAGGTGGCGAACGCCACCTTCCTCCACCGTTTCCGACCTATCAAGGCCGGAACAAGCGTGCGGCGGTGCCTCCCGCGCTGGACGGGTTGTCGCCGCACCCCGCTACTTCTCCTGGCTTTGTCCGCGTCCGTTCATCAGCAGCCGGACTGCCAGGAAAAGGATGCCCGCCCCGCCGAGGCCGACGAACGTTGTTCCAAGGATTGTTGTCCGGCTTAAGGAACTGGCCTTGGACACCGTGGCGGTGTCCACGTTCGTGCCCCGGTTCCGACCGCCGGTTCCAGCCAAGGGAACCGCCTGATCCGTGGTGGTGGCCTGGGTAGTGGACGTTTCGGAAGGCCCTGTCACAGGTGCCGTCCTGGTAGCAGTCGCGGTCCTCGTCGGTCGGCTGGTCTCAGAGGCCGTCGCGGTTGCCGTCGCAGTCGCCGTCGCAGTCTGGGTTGCCGTTTCGGTCACCGTCGGCGTCGCGGTCGCAGTCGCCGTCTGGGTCGCGGTCGCAGTCGCCGTCTGGGTCGCCGTTTCAGTCGCCGTCGGCGTCGCGGTCGCAGTCTGGGTCGCTGTTTCAGTCACCGTCGGCGTCGCCGTCGCAGTCGCCGTCTGGGTTGTCGTTTCGGTCACCGTCGGCGTCGCCGTCGCAGTCTGGGTCGCTGTTTCAGTCACCGTCGGCGTCGCGGTCGCCGTCGCAGTCTGGGTCACCGTCTCAGTCGCCGTCGGCGTCGCGGTCGCAGTCGCAGTCTCGGTCGCCGTCTCGGTCACCGTCGGCGTCGCGGTCGCAGTCGCAGTCTGGGTCGCTGTTTCAGTCACCGTCGGCGTCGCGGTCGCAGTCGCGGTCACCGGTGGTGCTGACGTCGTCGGAGTCGTGGCGCAGGCAGGGGTAGTGATCACGTTGGTGTCGAGGGCCACCTGACCATTCCGGGCCAGGAGCCGCCCCTCAATCCTCGCGCTGGTTTGTGCTGTGATGGACGTCAGGGCCAGAACAGAACCTTTGAACCTCGAAGCGGTGCCCAATGTAGCCGAGCTGCCCACCTGCCAGAACACGTTGCAGGCTTGGGCTCCGTTAATGAGGACAATGCTGCTGGCTGACGCTGTGATCAGGGTCGAGGCAACCTGAAAAACGAACACAGAGGCCGGATTGCCCTGGCCATCCAACGTCAACTGTCCGCTGAGCGCCAAAGAAGACGTTGACTTATACACGCCCTCCCTCAGTGTTTGGCCTACCAGGTCGCCGGACACGCTGGCCGTGAGCGGCCGGCCTGCCGCGTTGTTGTACGCCGTTGTCAGGTCTGATTGTGCCTGCAGAGCGACAGCGTCGGCTGCGTGGGTAGTTCCGGCGGCGATGCCTGGTGGAAACCCGGTGATGGCAGTGCCCGGGCTAAGGCCAAGGTCTCCTTGGAGAGTGCTCGGACCCGTGTTGGTCACGGTGGTTGCGGCCAACACCGAATACGGCGCTGCGGTACCCAGTTGGACAGTCGCGGCCGCGAAAGCGGGAACCTGTTGCAACATGATGGCTCCCGCAAGGAGAAGAACTCCTGATGCAGCCCCAATCGCGGTTCCTGTTCGGCGGTGACTCGATCCACCGGTTCGAACACGTGGGTCTTTTTGCGCAGAGCTATGTCGCATGGCAGTTCCTTCCCCAGCAGGGCAAACGCCCCAAAGCAACTGCCCGACAGAGTGTGGGGGAGCTATACAGCGGACTGTACGCGCACACATTTGGCGTGCCTAGGGGGCACGGGGGCGGAAAGAAGCCCGGCTTCCAGGTCGGCAGGCGGCCGAAAGAACTGCCACACGAACATCGTGCCTGCTCAGGCCGTCAGCATGCTGATAAGTAGACTGTCGAGGAAGAACCTGAGTGGCCGAATAATTTCTCCAAAAAATTTATAAAAGAGCGGGATCCGGCCCTTATGCTGCCCTCGTCCTAGACAGCAGTGGTTGGTGCTCGGCCTTCGTCGCCATGTTGTTTGCGCGCTTCGGCAACGCGCAAACGGTCCAGTCGATTCATCAAGGGCGCAGTGGTGGCGCCGTGTACCACGATCGACAAAGCCACTACCAAACCGACCATGGCCCACAATTCGCGGGCCTCTGTCCCGAAGTTTCCATGGCTCAGCGCGAAGGCAACGTAGAACAGGGAGCCGATCCCGCGAATTCCGAAGTAGGAAATAGCCAGGCGTTCGCGGGGACCGGTCTTTCCGCGCATGAGCCCGATCCATCCGGCCACGGGGCGGACAACCAGAAGGAACGCCAGGGCGACCAACAGCTCCGCCCAGCCGATCCCCTCCAATAAGCCGCGGGCTATGGCGCCCCCAAGGAGGACCAGGATCACTACTGTCATGAGGCGTTCCAACTGCTCCACATAGCTGTGCAGCACTTGGTGGTACGCGTGGTTGCGTTCGGCGGATCGAATGGTCAAGGCGCAAATGAAAACTGCAACGAACCCATAGCCGGACACCATCTCCGTTGCACCGTAGGCCAGGAACGTCGCCGCCAGGGCCACAAATCCTTCGGAATGCTCGGACAAACGAAAACTCTTGCGTTTGGCTGCGAAAAAGACCAAGCTCAGCAACTTGCCCGTACCGTACCCAATGAGCACACCGGCAACAGTTCGCCATAGAACGTCCACAGCAACCCACTCCCCCAGCCAACCGGCCGGGGAGGCCCCCACGAGGCTGATGAGGATGGCGAGATAAACGAAGGGGAAGGCAAGCCCGTCATTCAAACCCGCCTCGGAGGTCAAGGCGAAACGAACCTCGTCTTCGTCCGGGTCCTCCTCGCTGTCCGCGGGCCTGCCAACCTGCACTTCCGACGCCAGCACAGGGTCCGTGGGTGCGATCGCGGCTGCCACGAGGATGGCTGCGGCGAGCCCCAAGCCCAGCACCCACAGCCCCAGGAGCGTCATCACAAGGATGCACAAAGGCATGACGATGCCGAGCAAGCGCCACGTGGTGGACCATCCACGCCAACGGAATGGCCGGTCCAACGCCAAACCGGCCCCCATAAGGGAGATGATGACGCAGATCTCGGTCAGGTGCGTGGTGAACTCGCCATACTGAACGGGATCCGGGTCCGGCAGCTCGGGAAGCAAGGTGAAGGCGAGGATGCCGCTGCCAAGAAAGACCATGGGCATGGACAGCGGCATGCGTCGCAACAACTTTGGCAAGACAGCAGCGGCCAACACCGCAACGCCTGCCGAAAGGAACAGGATGCTGGGGACTTCAAACACGGATGGTCTTCTTCCTGATGCGCCGTTCGGCGCATCCCAGAAGCCTAGTCCCGGCAGCGCCGTTCTGCTATCCCGCCCCTCCAGCCGGGCAAGATCCGGCCAGACCTCATCCAGCCCAGGCGACACCCAAGGCCGCGTCGATGAGGACCTCAGCCGCTTGACGCGCTTGCCCGGCGGCGTCGGACGTTCCGGCGATGGCCGCTGTCGTCTGGGCGCCTTCGGCGAGGATGGCCAGTTGCGGCGCCAAGTAGCCCGGAGCACCGGCCTCCACCGCCAGGCGGGCGACGTATTCCTGGAATGATTCTTTGTGCTTCCGCGCATACTCGGCGACCTCGGGGCTCACGGCACCCAGTTCGGCGAAGCTGTTAATGAAACCGCACCCGCGGAATGAGTCCTGGCAGAACCAACCGGCAAGGTAGTCGAAGATGGCAAGGAGCCGCTCCCGCGGCGTCCCGGCTTGTTTGACTGTAGCGTCCAGCCCTTCGGTCCAGGACTGATGCCGGTACTCCAGTACGGCCATGACAATGCTGCTCTTTGACGGGAATTCCCCGTAAAGCTTCTTCAGCGAAACCCCGGCAGCGGAACGCAACTCGTCCATCCCAACAGCCTGGATTCCCTTGGCATTGTAGAGCTCGTCAGCAGTGGCAACGATGCGTTCGCGGACTTCGGAAACATTCATGCATCCATTCTACTTGCAAAGAGAACGAACGTTCTCTACGATGGTAAACACCAGAAGAGAACGATCGTTCTCTACTCGCAGAAAAGGGACAATATCATGGGTTTCATCAAGGTCGGCACCGAAAACACCACTGACATCGAGCTCTACTACGAAGACCATGGAACAGGTCAGCCCGTAGTCCTGATCCACGGCTACCCGCTGGACGGCGGCTCCTGGGAGAAGCAAACCGTAGCCCTCCTCAACGCCGGCTACCGCGTCATCACCTACGACCGCCGCGGGTTCGGCAAGTCCAGCAAGCCGACCACCGGCTACGACTACGACACCTTCGCCGCCGACCTCAACACAGTCCTCGAAACCCTGGACCTGAACAACGCAGTACTGGTGGGCTTCTCGATGGGTACCGGCGAAGTAGGGCGCTACCTCGGCACCTACGGCGAAGGCCGCGTTGCGAAGGCCGCCTTCCTGGCATCCCTCGAGCCCTTCCTCCTCCAGACGGACGACAACCCCACCGGCGTCCCGTCCAGCGTGTTCGACGGCATTCGCAACGCAGCCATCGAGGACCGCTACGCCTGGTTCACCAACTTCTACAACGACTTCTTCAACACCGATAACTTCCTTGGCAACCGTCTCAGCGAGGAAGCCCTGCGGAACTCGTGGAATGTCGCCGCAGGATCGTCCTGGTACGCATCCTTCGCCGTCGTGGATTCATGGCTCACGGACTTCCGCGCCGACATCGGGAAGGTCACCGTCCCGTCTTTGATCGTTCACGGCACCGACGATCGCATCCTGCCGATCGACGCCACCGGACGGGAATTCACCAAGCGGCTCCCCTCCGCCGAATACGTCGAGATCGAGGGCGCGCCCCACGGCATGCTGTGGACACACGGCGCTGAGATCAACGAGATCCTGCTGCGCTTCCTGGCGAAGTAGCCACCCCCCGCCCCTTACCACGCACAACTAAAACCGTTACGACGGCGGCAGGTCACCTTGGTTCCAATCGAACCCACCGTGGCCTGCCGTCGTCGTGCGTTGACGTAGCGCACGTCACGTCCTATGCTTTATGAATCGATTCAAGATGTAACCTTCCTCACGCTGAATGACCACTTTGTTCAGTCCTGGATGGGAAGAGTTCTTGTTCCTTGCCAATGACGCCAGAGGAGTACAGCGACGTGACAGTCACGCACCGGAGGGATCCCGCCCCCTCCCCCGAGCACCCTGCCGGGCCCGAACGAACCACCGGCCAGAAGGATCCGAAGAAAGCCGCAATGAGCGGTTGGATCGGAAGCGCGCTGGAGTATTACGACTTCGCACTGTATTCGCTGGCGGCCACGCTGCTGTTTCCCACCATCTTCTTCCCCACCGAAAATCCCACGGTTGGCATCATCGCCTCGTTGGCGACCTACGCGGTGGGGTACGTTTCCCGCCCACTCGGTGCCGTGATCCTGGGAGCCTATGGTGACCGGCACGGACGCAAGAAGGTGCTCGTTTTCGCGATGCTGCTCATGGGCTTCGCTACTTTTGCCGTCGGGCTGCTGCCGACGTATGGGCAAGTTGGCCTCCTTGCGCCAGTCCTGCTGGTGATCCTCCGCCTGATCCAAGGATTCGCCGTTGCAGGTGAGCTCGGCGGCGCCAGCGCGATGATCGTGGAGCACTCTCCTGATGCGAAACGCGGCTTCTTCGCGAGCTTCAGCCTGCAGGGAACGCAGGTGGGTTCAATCCTGGCTACCGCGGTACTGATTCCGCTTGCCGCCCTCCTCCCCGACGAGCAGTTCCACTCCTGGGGCTGGCGCCTGCCGTTCCTGCTCAGCGCCGTGGTGATCGTGGCCGGGTACGTTATCCGGCGCCGCGTTGAAGAGCCACCCGCCTACCTGGCCCACTCCGAAGACGCCAGCGTTAAGCGCCGCTTCCCGCTGGTGGACCTCCTGCGCACCCACCCCTGGGTCCTGGTCCGATGCATCATCATGACCTTCACCAACGTGATCGGCATGGCGACCCTCATCTTCGGTGTCTCCTTCGCTACCCAGAAGGGATACGGCATCGGCTTCTCCAGCAGCGAGTTCCTCTGGGTAACCTTGGCAGCCAACGTGGCCGCAGTGCTGACCATCCCCCTGTTCGGCGCCCTGTCCGACAGGATTGGCCGGCGGACACTGATGGTGGCGGGCGGCATTGCCGGCGGATTGCTGACCGTGGTTTACCTGTGGGCCATCGAACAGCGCAGCCTGCCCCTGGTCTTCCTCTGCGTGGTGATTGTGCAGGGCATCCTCTTCCAGATGTGGAATGCCACGTTCGCCACATTCTTCCAGGAGCAGTTCCCCATGCGGATGCGGGTCACGGGCTTCGCAGTCTCCCAGAACATCGGGCTTATGATCGCGTCCTTCTTCCCCAGCCTGTTCACGGCGATCGCTCCCCCGGGATCGGCGAATATCCCCCTGGTCATCGGCTTGACCACCCTCGGGATTTGCCTCGTCTCAGCCGTAGCCACCCTCATGTCCTCTGACACGAAGGGCAAGTCGCTGGAGGACCTCGAAACCCGCTGACAGGTTTCGACGGCGGCCGTCGCCGAGGGCGGGCCGGCGCCGTCGAGATCGCCGTCCGTGCACCGGGATCGCCGGAAGGGCTCCAGTTCGCTGGTCCTTTCCGGCGATTTCGCATTTCTCCGGCGACTTCGCAGTTAGTCGTTGACCAGCTCTGTGGCAGCATGACATACAGCTTGCAAAGCCCACCAGCAAGGAGAACGAGAGTATGAGCACGCCCATTAAGATCGCTGTGACTGGCGCGGCCGGCCAGATCGGCTACAGCCTCCTCTTCCGGATAGCCAGCGGTGCCCTCTTCGGTGCTGATACGCCAGTGCAACTCCGGCTCCTGGAGATCACGCCGGCGTTGAAGGCACTGGAGGGTGTGGTGATGGAGCTCGATGACTGCGCGTTTCCCGCACTCGACTCGGTCGAAATCGGCGACGACGCCGACCACATTTTCGACGGCGTCAACCTTGCCTTGCTCGTCGGCGCACGTCCTCGGACCAAGGGCATGGAACGCGGCGACCTGCTCAGTGCCAATGGTGCTATTTTCACGGCCCAAGGCAAGGCGCTGAACCGGGTCGCAGCCGACGATGTCCGCATCGGCGTGACGGGCAACCCGGCCAACACCAACGCCTTGATCGCGATGAGCAACGCCCCGGACATCCCCGCCGGGCGGTTCAGCGCCCTGACCCGCCTTGATCACAACCGCGCCCTTGGACAGCTGGCGAAAAAGACCCAAGCCAAGGTGGGGGATATCCGCAAAATGACCGTCTGGGGCAATCATTCCGCCACGCAGTATCCGGACATCTTTCATGCAGAAGTCGCCGGCCGGAACGCGGCTGAGGTGGTGAATGACCAGGACTGGATCGAGAACGAATTCATCCCCACGGTTGCCAGGCGGGGTGCAGCCATCATCGATGCCCGGGGTGCGTCCTCCGCGGCATCGGCAGCGTCGGCAACCGTCGACGCAGCCCGCGACTGGCTGCTCGGCACCCCCGAGGGCGATTGGGTTTCGATGGCCGTTGCCTCCGATGGGTCATACGGGGTGCCCGAAGGTCTCATCTATTCGTACCCGGTGACTACCTCAGGCGGGAACTGGGAAATTGTTGAAGGGCTGGAAGTGAACGATTTCAGCCGCAGGAAGATGGATGCGACAGCCGCCGAGCTTGCCGAGGAGCGGGCTGCCGTGGCGGAACTGGGATTGATCTGATCTCCATCAGCGACGTTCCGTTGGCGTGACCAGCCGTGCAAGGTCGGTGCCGGGTGCCGCCAGCCGGTCAACTGTGCTGAAGATGAACTCCTGCATAGCTGCTGCGGCTGCCGAAGGACCAATGTCGTCGCGTCGGGCCAGGTTGACGGTTCTTGTCAGTGAGGGATTGACCAGACGGGCACTGTGCAGTCCGGGCCGGCCGATGACTACCATTGCCGGCACCACTGCAACACCCAGTCCCCGTTCCACGAACCGCAGCACGGCGTCCATCTCGGCGCCTTCGACGGCGATCACCGGTTCCAAGCCGCTGGCGGAGAATGCCGCCTCGGTGGCCACCCGCAGGTCATAGCTGCGGTTAAAGGCCACCTGCGGAATGCGCGCCAACTCTTCCAGGGTGAGTTCTTCGTGCGCCGCCGATCCCGCGGCGGAGACAACTACCAGCTCCTCAGTCAGCAATGGAATCAGCTCAGTTCCCTTCACAGTGGGGTCCACGCCGCGGGTGACCACCAAAGCCAGATCCAGCGCGCTTTCATTCAGGGCATCAACAAGGAACCGCGAACCGCCTTCAGTGATGTGCAATTCAATTCCGGGGTGCGCCTTTCGGAAAGAGGCCAGCACATCGGCCACCAGTGAGACACACAGCGTAGGCGGGGCGCCCAGGCGAATGCGGCCCCGGCGCAACCCTGCGAGCTCATTCATTTGCTCCCGCGCGGTCTGCGCGTCGCCGAGCATGCGCCGGGCGATGGGCAGGAGGAGCTCCCCCGCATTCGTCAGGGTCGCCCCGGACGGTCCGCGGTGGAAGAGAGCCATTCCAAGATCGGCCTCGAGTGCGGCGATCTGCCTGCTGAGGGAAGGTTGCGCGAGATAAAGCTGCTCGGCCGCGCGTGTGAAATGGCCCACTCGGGCGATCGCCTCGAAGGTGCGTAACTGCTCCAGCTTCATGGTCATAGCCTAAACGCATGATCTTCACTCAAATAATTCATTGGAGACATGAAGCCACTCCTCCTAGCGTTGACATCATGAACCTCAACTCCAATCCAGAACGACTCCTGTCCACCTCGGTGCTGGTGATCGGCACCGGCGGCGCCGGCTTGCGCGCCTCGATTGAGCTCGCCCAGCGGGGCGTGCAGGTGCTGGCGGTGGGAAAGCGGCGCAAGCACGACGCCCACACGAGCCTTGCCGCCGGTGGCATCAACGCTGCTTTGGGCACGATGGACCCGGAGGACAGCTGGCAACAGCACGCCGCCGACACCCTGAGGGAGTCCTACTTCCTGGCCGACCCGTCCATTGTCGAAACAGTTGCCCGCAACGCTGCCCGCGGCATTGAGGACCTTGAACAGTGGGGCATGCCCTTCGCCCGCGAGGAAGATGGACGGATCTCCCAGCGCTTCTTCGGAGCGCACAAGTATCGCCGCACGGCCTACGCCGGGGACTACACCGGGTTGGAGATCCAGCGCACGCTGATGCGCCGGGCGGCAGAGTTGAACGTGCCCATCATCGACACCGTCTACATCACCCGGTTGCTCGTCGCCGACGGCACCATCTTCGGAGCCTATGGATTTGACGTCGTGGATGGGACCCCTGTGCAGATCCACGCCGATGCCGTCATCCTGGCCGCAGGCGGACATACCCGCATCTGGCGGCACACCTCTTCCCGGCGCGATGAAAACACCGGGGACTCCTTCCGGCTGGCTGCCCTGGCCGGAGCCCGGATCCGAGACGCCGAGCTGGTCCAGTTCCACCCTTCCGGCCTGTTGGAGCCCGACGACGCGGCCGGCACGTTGGTCTCCGAGGCGGCCCGTGGAGAAGGAGGGATCCTCACCAACGCCCTCGGTGAGCGCTTCATGGAACGCTACGACCCCGAGCGCATGGAACTTTCCACCCGGGACCGGGTTGCGCTGGCCGCCTTCACCGAAGTCGCCGAAGGTCGCGGGACCCGGAAGGGCGGCGTCTACTTGGACGTGTCCCACCTGCCACGGGAAACCATCATGGCAAAGCTGCCTCGGGTCTACCGCACCCTGATCGACCTGCAGATGCTGGACATCACCACCACCAAAATCGAGATTGCGCCCACAGCCCACTACTCGATGGGTGGGGTCTGGGTTGCCCCGGAGGACCACGGAACAGGAGTGAACGGCCTCTACGCAATCGGCGAGGCATCGTCCGGGCTCCACGGCGCCAACCGTCTCGGCGGCAATTCACTGATTGAGCTGCTCGTTTACGGACGTATCACCGGCGAGCATGTGGCCGACTACGTCCATTCGCGTACCCATCTGGTCCGGGATCCCGCCGCTGTAGGAACAGCCCGCGGGGAAATGCAGTCACTGCTCAGTGAACGCGGGACAGAATCCGCACGGCGGCTGCAGCGTGAACTACGCAACCTCATGACCGAACACGCCGGGGTGGTCCGCACTGAACAGGGACTGGAACAAGGACTCGAGAAGCTGACGGCCTTGGAGGAGCGCGCCCAGCTGGTCACCGCCCACCCGGACATCGCCGGGTTCGATGACCTGGCCCACGCCTACGACCTTCTGGGCTCCCTGCTGGCAGCACGGGCCACCCTCGAGTGCGCCCTTGAACGCCGCGAAACCCGCGGCGCCCACAACCGTGCGGACTTCCCAACGGCAGATCCCTCACTCCAGGGGAACTTTGTCTGGTCAACGGACGAGGGCGTCAGATTCGAAAGTCTGCCTCCGGCTCCGGATTCCTTCCGAGCCCTTGCCGAGGCCTCCGCGGACGATTCCGTCTCCGGGAAGCTCGTCGAGTAAAACACCCGCCAGCTGACCGCGGCCCTTGGTACAGGACGTTTACCGGGTGACCTCTTCCAGCAACTCAAGTACATGCCGGTACTGGGATCCCGTGGCCCGTGTCATGCCGAGCTCACAGGTTCTGTTGCAGGAGGCGTGGGCAGCAGCGTTCAGGTCCGCTACGTCCGCGGCCTGACGCGCTGTTGCCGACGCCGTCAGTTCCGGATGCAACATGCCCCTGTCACCGGCAAACGCACAACAACCCCAGTTCTCGGGAATGTCCACGCGTTCCGCCACTGCACCGGCCACTACTCCCAGTGCGTCGTTGAGTCCCATCCGCGTTGACGAGCAGGTGGGATGCAGCACCAGTGTTTGAAGTTTTCCGTGCTCGGGCAGCAGGGGCAGTATCCGTTCTGCGGCGAAGTCCACGGCGTCAACGATGCGCAGGGGAAGCTGGCCCTCGGCGGGGACGTCGGATTCCATGGCATGGCGGAGGCCCTCCGTGCAGGAAGAGGCGTCGCAGACGATGGGCAACTCGCCGTCACGGGTGGCGTGCCGGAGCGCTGCGACTGTTTTCGCTTCCATGGTTTCCTGGCCGTCAGCCATCCCTTTGGAGGACCATGGCGTCCCGCAGCACAGGCCGTCAATACCTTGTGGAACCAGGAGCGTTAGCCCTGCCCGGGCAGAGAGTTGTTCAAAGCTGTACTGCACGCCGCGTCCACCGGCTTCAGGTAATGCCCCTGCCGGACCGAACATGGTGTTGACGCAGGCAGGGAAATAGACGGCATCAACACGCCCCGAAGGAGCAGGGCGTTTCCGCGGTGAACCTCCGCCTGGAAGCTCCGTGGAGTAGAGGGGTACAGCATCTGCCCCCAGGACAGCCCGCGCCGCTGTATTGGGTGGCTTGATGACGGCCGCTGGGAGCTTGTCCACCACGGTCAGGGCAAGGGCCGCCCCGCGGGTGACACCTTCCCAGTGCTTGGCTGCGGCGTTCCACGCGCCGTTGGCGAGTTTTCCGGCGTCGTTCTTCCTCAGGCGCTTCACCAGTGATCCTGTGTTGATGTCCACCGGGCAGGCGGTTTGGCACATGCCGTCCACGGCGCAGGTGTCCACCGACTCGTACCCGTAGTCTCGCTCCAGCTCCTTCACCAACGCCAAGTCTCCGGCCAGTCGCGCGGATTCAATGGCACGCAGCGTGACGATTCTCTGGCGCGGCGTGAGGGTGATGTCCTTACTGGGACACACCGGTTCGCAATATCCGCAGGAAACGCAGCGATCCACTTCCTCCGCTACTGGCGGGGCTGTCTTGATGTGCCGGAGGTGGGCCACAGGGTCCTCATCCATCACCACACCCGGGTTCAGCATGCCTGCGGGGTCGAAGAGCCGCTTGATGGTGCGCATGACGTCGTAGAGCTCCTCGCCGTATTGACGGCGGACGAACGGGGCCATGACACGCCCCGTGCCGTGCTCGGCCTTCAACGATCCTCCTTCGGCAAGGACAAGGTCCACCATGTCCTCGGTGAAAGCGCTGTATCGGTCCAGTTCGGACGTCGAGGCAAAGCCGTCGGTCAGCATGAAGTGGACGTTGCCGTCCTTGGCATGGCCGAAGATCACGCTGTTGCTGTACCCGTACTTGTCAAACAGCCCGATCAGGCCCCGGCAAGTGCGACCCAGCGCGGGCACCGGCACCACAATGTCTTCCAACAGAGCCGTGGTGCCTTGGGGGCGCGCGCCGGCCACGGAGGCGTACAGGCCTTTTCGCAGTTGCCACAGTTGCGCGCGCTCCCGCGGATCGGCGGTGAACTGCGCGGGGGCGGAAAGCCCAAGGCTCTGCAGGATTCCCGAGCCGCCCGCCCGAAGCTCCTCCAGTTGGCCGGCACTACCTGCGGAATACTCCACCAGGAGGGCGGCATTGTCACGGACCGCAATGTCATGCACGACGGCGGGAGTCCCCTTGAGCGTCTGGCCCACCTTGAGCGACAACGCATCCATGAGTTCGATGGTGGCGGCCCCGGTGTCAACGAGAGCGGGCAGCGCAGCATTGGCTGCCTCGAGATCAGGAAAAACCAGCAGACCCGTTGCAGCATACTGGAGCCGGGGAATGGTCCGGAACACCGCCTCAGCCACGAATCCCAGAGTGCCTTCGCTGCCGATGATCAGGTGCGCCATGATCTCCACCGGGTTCTGGAAGTCGAGCAGGGAGTTCAGGCCGTAGCCCATGGTGTTCTTCATGGAAAACTGCTGCCGGATCCTCTGGGCAGAGTCGGGGTTGCTCCGGACCCGTTCAGCCAACCGCGCCAGGCCACGGTAGAGATCCGGCTCAACGGTGCGGAGCTTTTCCCCGGCGTCGGGCGCCCCGGTGTCCACGACCGTCCCGGAAGGCAACACTACGGTCAGCGACTCCAAGGTGCGGTACGTGTTGTCCACGGTGCCGCAGTTCATGCCGGAGGAATTGTTGGCTACTACCCCGCCTATGGTGCACGCCGCTTCGCTGGCCGGATCGGGCCCGAACTTCCGGCCGTAGCGAGCGAGCCTCGCATTCAGGGCCCGAACGGTAACGCCGGGCTGGACACGAACCCGGGCGCCGTCGTCGAGCACCTCAATGTCCCTGAAGTTCCGGCGAACATCCACCAGCACGCCGTCGGTGACAGCCTGCCCGCTCAAGCTGGTACCGCCGGAGCGGAAAGTCAGCGGCACGCCCTGGGCGGCGCTGGCGCGCAACAAACCTCCGACGTCGGCAGCACTTCCCGCTGTCACCACAGCCTGCGGAATCAACAGAAAATGCGAGGCGTCATGGGCATTGGCGTGACGATCGATGGCCCTGGTGCGTACTGCGGCGGGATCCTGCAGCGCAGCGCGGAAACCAGCAAGGTCAAGGGAAGCCAACTAGGGCACCATCCAATCGAGTACGGGGGTGGACTGCCGGAAGATCAACACGATACGATTGTCTAACAAGTACACATGCCGGTCAAGAATTCTTTGCTGACTTGTCTGGCACGATAGGACGTGGAGATCCACTTCAACCCTTCAAGGAGGCCTCGTTGCAGGGCCGAGTTTCAGCAGTTTCAATCGTCGACGCCATCGCAGCGGACCTCCGCAGCCGCATCTTTGCCGGTGACCTGGGCCCGGGCGATACGCTCACGGAAACGGACGTCGCCACCTCCTACGAGGTAGCCCGGCCCACCGCCAAGGCCTCCATTGAGAAACTCGTACCCGAGGGCCTGCTGGAGCGCGGAACGCACAAGACCGCTCGCGTTGTGGATCTCGGACCAGACTCCGTGCGCGACATCTACCTCGCCCGGGCATACCTCGAAAGTGAAGTGCTGCGGCGGCTCGCCCACAGCAAGACGGTTCCGGAGGGAGCAGTGCAGGCGAACCGGGACATCGCCGCGCTCCAAAGCGGCACTCCCCTGGACGTGGTGGAACCTGACATGCGTTTCCACACCAGCCTGATTGACGCCGTGGGGAACGAGCGGCTCAGCCGGATGTACCGCTCGCTCGTGGGAGAAGTGCGGATGTGCATGGTCCGCGTCCAGTCCCTGCATCTCCTGGATACCTCGCTGATCCATGCCGAACACCGGAAAATACTTGAGCTCATCGAATCCGGCCAGGCGGACGCAGCAGCAGCCTTGCTGGACGAACACCTCGGCCGCGCGCGGGACCGCTTGGCCGAAGCCATGGGAGGGGACCCCGCTGCACGTCCGGACCCTGCACGTCCGCGGCCCGGGCACCCGAAGGGCTAGATATCGATGGGGCGCGCAAATTCGGGAGGGGTGCCGATCTCGTCGACGTGATGGCCCGTACATGGATGACGGGTGGCGGTTGCGCGCTGGATCCGGGTCAGATCAAACCAACGGATGCCGTCACGCAATCTGCACCATGCCACAAGCATCCACCGGTTACCGTTGAGAGCGAAGATCATCGGCTCCACCTCACGCCGCGTGGTGTCGCCCTTGGAATCGGTATACGTCAGTTTTACGGTGACTTGGTCAATAGTGGCTTGCTCAAGCACTGACATCACCTGACGGTGTGGCGCCGGGCCGACGTCGACCCAGATTCGCTGGGACAGTTCAGCGGCTCGACGGCGGGCAACTGGGTCCAGCACGTCCAGCACTTTCCGGATCGCGGCGCGGGCCGAATCGGAAAACGGTGCTTGATTGCTCGCGGACACTGCCGCGCTGAGGGCCAACGCCTGCGCGGCGGTGAGATTCACCGACGGCAGCGACGACATTTCCGTCAGCCCGTAACCGCCGCCTGGACCTGTTCGCCCCCAGACTGGCAACCCGCCGGCCTGGAGCGCGGCCAAGTCACGTTTGACGGTGCGAAGGGCCACCTCAAACTCATCGGCAAGCTGCTGCGCAGTGCGCCCACGAGTGCCTGCCCGGCGCAGTGACTCAGTAAGGGCATGAAGGCGCGCGGTTCTGTTCATTTTGCCACTATCGCAGAAATAGTGACTGAAATAGTGACATGGGGTTGTCCGGAGCGCGCGCGAGCATGGAGACATGGAAACAATCACAACCACTCAAACGTCAATCGTTCTCGTCCCTGGCCACTGGCTGGGTGGATGGGCGTGGGACGCCGTCGCGGCGGATCTGCGCAGCCGCGGCCACCGCGTCACAGCAGTGACGCTGCCGGGCCTTGACCCCGAGGATCCCGAGCGGGCTTCAAGGACTCTGGCCGACCAGGCCGACGCTTTGCGCTTGGCTGTGAGGACTGCCGGCAACGACGGTTCCCCCGTGGTGCTCGTCGTTCACAGCGGCGCCGGAGTCCCCGCTTCCGTCCTCCTGGACCAGAACCCCACCGCCGTCACCAGAATCATCTACGTCGACAGTGGCCCTGCCTCGAATGGCTCTGTCGTCGATGCGTCCGTGCCACCAGATCAACAAGAAGTAATGCTGCCACCCTTTGACCAGCTGGGCGCGAGCCTCGACGGGCTCAGCAGGAGGGACCTTGAACTATTCCGTCAGCGAGCGGTGCCGATGCCCGCGAACGTCGTGCGCGCTCCACTGCATCTTCAGCACGACTCCCGACGAGACGTCCCCTCGACGATCATCGCCTGCTCCTATCCCTCCGAGGTTCTGATGCAGATGGCGCGCGAAGGCGACCCCATGATGGCAGAGGTCGCCACCCTCCGTAACCTCGAACTTGTCGACCTCCCCACTGGCCACTGGCCGATGTGGAGCCGACCCGTCGACCTCAGCATCGTTATTGACGAAGCAACTGCCAAGGACCGCCGATGAGGCGGGGCGACCCGCCGTCGTCGCCCCTTCAGTGCGCGCAGGTCGAGTGCGACTCGGCCGGGACGCCGTGCCCAACGCCGGCCGCTGACGCGGGCACCGGCGGATCGTCGCTGAACTCCCGGCGGGCGTCGTGGACTACGGCGCCACCGACGATTGTCAGATCAGCCCGCTCGCCGAGCAGTTCCGAGGCCTCCAGCGTGTACAGGTTGGCAGACCAGACCACGACGTCGGCCCTGGCTCCTGCGCGGATAACGCCCAGTTCGTTCTCGGCATGCCACGCCCACGCGCCGCCTTGTGTATACGCACAAAGGGTGGTGTCGAGGTCGAGGCATTCATCGGGGGTCCAGGCCGAGCCGCCGTCGAGACCCGCCCTGGTGAGTGCGGTGTAGAAACCCACCAGGGGGTCCATCTCTCCCACCTGCCAGTCGCTGGAAAAAGCCAACCGGGCGCCCGAGTCTGCGAGTGACTTGAACCGCCACGCACGGTCCCAGCGCCCCTCACCAACGTTGTCCATCCACGTGCCGGCCACCAAGTCCGGGGAACAGTGCCGCGGCTGCATTGCAGGAACAACTCCCAACCGGGCGAAGCGGGGCAGATCGGCGTCGTCCAAACACTCCACATGCACAATTCCGTGACGGTGGTCTGTGGTGCGGTTGCTGCGTTGGGCGCTTTCAATCGCATCCAACGCCATGCGCACTCCCCAGTCGCCGGTGGCGTGGGTGTGGGTTTGGAAGCCAAGCCTATGGAGCTCGCCCAGCATCGCCGTGAACTCGTTGGGTGGCATACTCGGGGAGCCGCGGTGCCCTGGTCGGTTGGCGTAGTCTGCAAGCATGGCGGCAGTGTGTGGTTCGATCACATCATCCGCGTAGAGCTTGACCGGACCAAGCCGAAGCATGTCGTCCACCGGCGCACTGTCCACTGCCTCGCGCAGGTCCTTGCGGAACTCTGCGTCGGAACCCACGGGGTGGAAGAGAGCGGTGATCACGCGCGAGTGCATTTTTCCCTCTGCCCGGGCACGATACATAAGATCGAGCTCCGCCAAGGGCACCTGGGGTTCCACCACTGTGGTGATGCCGCTCGCTGCAGCCATCGCCAGGCTTGAGGTGATGCGCCGGTAGCGACGGTCAGGAGAATACATGGGGATATCGCGTTGCAGTCCGCGCAGTCCTGAGGCGGTCATGGCACTCGTGTAGAAGTCGGTGACCCACCCGGTCGGGTTCCCATCGGCATCGACTTCCGGACGTCCCCACGGGATGGATGATTCATGGGTGATGCCCAGCACTCTCAGCGCGGCGTCGTTGAGCCACACCGAGTGCTGGTCGTAGGTGGTGATGAAAACCGGGCGGTCCGTCACTCCACTTAGGTCCGAAGCATTGGGCCGCCGCCCTTCCACCACCGAATACACGGCATTCTCGGCGCAGATCCAGTCCAGCTCCGGCCGCTCCACTGCGTGTTCGGCGATCCGCTTCCGGACTTCGCCCAGGGAGGAAGCACCTTCGAGGCTAACGGCATCCGGGTCGAAGCCGAGGAGCAAGTGGTTGTGACTGTCAATGATGCCGGGAGTCAGCAGGCGTCCGTTGAGGTCGATCCGATGGCGGGCCGCCGGAGCATCATCGTCCGTTCCCACGTAGGTGATGTATCCGCCCGTAATCCCGACGGCTTGGGCCCAGCCGGCACCATCAAAAGTGCGGACAGCCCCGTTGTGAAGCAGCAGGTCAAGCATTGTGGTTCTCCTCGTCAAGAACAGCGTCAAGCAGTAGAAGGTGGGTCCCGCTCCGCGGCCGGAGGTACAGGAAGTAGTAGGCGAAACCGCCGGTCACGAAGACCAGGGAGATGCCCAGGCTGAGCCATTGTGCCGGGTCAAGAATTGCCACGATGAACACCAAGCACAGAGCCGCGATACACACAGCCGGCGGAAGGGGCCACCACGGCATCCGGTAGCCGGTCCGGCTGCCGTTGGTGCGGCGGTGGTGGATGGCTGCCAACGCAATGAAAAGGTAGCTGAACGTGAGCGTGGAACCCGTAGCCGTGAGCAGGACGTCAAGAGGAACGAAGCAGGCCAGGAAAGCAAAGACGCCCATGGCGGCGGTGGCCGCGACCGGCACTTGACCCTTGGCACTGACGCGGCGCAGGCCGCGGGACACCCCGCCGGGCAGGGCCTGATCACGGGCCGCCGCATACAGCAGGCGCCCGGCTTGGAGAGTGATGGCAATGATCGCGTTGATGATGGCAAACGCCACCGCCAGCAGAACCAGCATGGTGACTGCTTCCCCGGCACGCTCGCTCAGAAAGACTTCCACGGGGAGTTCAGAGCCGAACAGCTCCTCTTGGGAGGACGCACCAAGGAGGATCGCACCGAGCGGGACGATCTCGACGGCAATGGTGACGGCCGCGCTCCAGATCACCGCACGGGCAAGGTTGCGCTTGGGATTCTTGGTCTCCTCCGCAAAGTAGACCGCTCCCCCGTAACCGTTGAAGGAGAAGATCCCTTGCGTCACGCAGATCATGAGCCCGGATATCGCAAGCGGCGCCAATGACCCCGTGTCGGGATCCAGGGCTTGGGCCGTAAACAGTGTTTCGACAGGACGCTCAATGTGGATCAGGCCCAAAACCGCCAGGAGCACAAGGGCCGCCAGCTCTATGAACAGAAAGATACCCGTGAGCCAAGCATTGGCCCGAATATTGAAGCAGGCGGTGATGGTGGTGAGAACAACTACGGCAAGCGCCGTCTGCAATGGAGAGAGTCCCGCGATCGCTACTCCCAGATAGTCCGCTACACCCAGTGCGAAGACCGCCACGATCAGGGGCAAGGACACCAAGCTGATGAAGAAGGTGGCGACTCCGAACGCCGGACCCAAGGCCCTTGAAACGAGTGAATAATCGCCGCCTGCCACAGGATAGGCGGAAGCAAGTTCGGCATAGCAGAAGGCCACCAAAATGCTCACGACGCCAGCGATCAGGAATCCCCAGACGACGCCTGTGCCGAAGGCTGTCAGCGCGGCGCCGCCAAGGATGAAGACGCTGGAAGCAGGCGAGATGGAGGAAAGAGTGATGAGGATGTTTCCGCCGAGGCCAAGGCTGCGGGACAGTGAGGCGTCATAGTTTCGGCCGGTCCCGGCGCCCGGGGGACTTGGGGGTTGCGCCGGAACGGAGGTGATGGGCTGTTCCATGGGGATCCATTCGGGTTGAATTAGTTTTTTGACGTCAGTGTCAAATAACTATTGGAGTGTGGCAGCTCACATCGGATAGTGTCAAGAGCATGGCAAGACCCAACACCCAGGAACAGCGCCGATCCGAACTCGTGGAGGCTGCCCTCAAAGAGGCCTCAACCCAAGGTCTGCGCTCACTATCCCTCACCGATGTCGCCAAGAGGGCCGGGCTGACCAGAGGGGCTTTGCTCTACTATTTCGACGATCTGGATGCCCTCCTCGTCGAGGCGCATCGTGCCGGAACTGAGCGGTTCTGCGACCACAGGGACGCAGTGGTGGCCCAACTTTCCTCGCCCGCTGAAAAGCTCCGGGCGGCCATCTCCGCGGGCCTGCCCAGCGGTCCCGACGACGCCCTCATGCGCCTGCTCTACGAATTCGACTTCATGGCCGGACAGTCAGAACTGCACGACACCTTGGTCCAGCAGATGTACCTGCGGCAGACCGCCACCTACCGGGCGATCTTCGAAGAGGGCAACGCCTCGGGCGCGTTCAGCATCTCCACCGACCTGGACCAGGCAACCATGAACATGGTGGCACTTGAAGATGCGTACAGCCTGCACATTGTTGCCGGGAACAGGCTCGTGACAGTGGACATGGCATGCGACGCGATGCTTGCCTTTGCAGAACAGATTGGTTGCCGCCCACTGCCCTGATGCGTTGAGTTCCCACCAGGCGCCCGTAAGCGGTTTCTTAAGAGTCTGTTCAAGCTGGGTTCCCCGTTTGTACCTCATGCGGGAAAGCAAGCTGCCTACCGTCGTGAGGGTGAATACTCCAAAACGGCTTAGCTCCTGTCTCGTGGCAGCAGCACTGCTGGCCACAGCGCTTCTACCCCTCGCTCCCGCCAATGCTGCCCCGGCGTCCCCCGACCAGCAAGTCGAACCGGCGCCTGCCTACACTCAGGACTTCTCCGGCACTGGCCTCCCCGACGGCTTCACTGCTGTCGAGGGAACCTGGAAGGTGGAGAACGGCCGCCTCTACGGAACCAGCACCTCCTCCAACCAGCTTTCGCGGATCACCTTCGGGCCGCACCTGGCCAACTACCGGCTTGAAGCAACGGTCCGCTTTGAGAATGTGCTCAACGCTGCCCGCTGGTCCGCCTTGGCACTGGATATGAAGCCCGATGGCAGTGTCCCCTATTGGATTGCGACCATGCGCTCAGGGAGCACTGCCACCAACGGCTTGGAGTTTGCTGAGCGCAACGCCTCCAACGCATGGAACGTCACCAATACCGCCGCCGCTCCTTCGGACGCTGGTACGGGGAAGGACGTCCGCGTTTCCGTCGAGGTTCGAGGCAAGAAGGCCGCATGGTTCTTCAACGGCCAGAAAGTGATGGAAACCAACCGCCTGATCCGCACAGACAATGGCGTTCTTGGCCTCGTCGCCAACGGTGCAACAGTTTCCTACGACGACATCAAAGTCACCGAACTGCCTGCCACCGAATCCCTGCTGATCAAGCCCGGAGAAAAGCCCGCAGTGATCGCCCACCGGGGACTGTCCTCAGTCATCCCCGAGAACACACTCCAGGCCCTCCTCTCGGGAGGCCGGGCCGGCGCCGACTGGATCGAGATGGACGTCAACACCACGCAGGACGGCGTCCCAGTGGTCATTCACGACAACACTGTGGATCGCGTGACGTCCGGGACCGGCGACGTCTCTACCCTGAGCTCCGGCTACATTGCCGGGCTGGAAGCAGGATCCTGGTTCTCCCCGGCCTATGCCGGCGCCAAGGTTCCCACCCTTGCTGAGTTCCTGGACCAGACCAATACCGAGGGCGCCGGCTTGCTGCTGGAGATCAAAGGCCCGGAAACCCGCTCAGAAGTCCAGCGTGTGGTTGACATGCTCAAGGAGCGCGGCATGCTGGCGCAGACCATCCTGCAGAGCTTCGACACCAACGTTCTGAGCTACGCGCGCGAGTACGAGCCATCCCTGAGGCTCGGCCTGCTCCGGGGTGCCTTGGACGCTGACGTTGTGGCTGCAGCCAAGCAGTTCGGAGCCGTCACGTACAACCCGAGTTGGTCAGCGCTTGCCGCCCGTCCAGATGCCATCAAGGAATTGCACCAAGCCGGCATCGCCGTGATGCCCTACACCGTGGACAGCCCGCAGCAATGGAAGGATATGACCGAGGCCGGCGTGGACGGCATCATCACCAACCGCGCCGGCGCACTTGTGGGCTTCCAAAGCGCTACCCCCACCGCTCCCACCCCTGAGGCTCCGTCCGTCCGCTTCGCAGGAAAGCTCGAGGGCGCCACTCTGAGCCGCGGCGACACCGTCACCCCCGCTGTGGAAACCACCAACGCCGACAATGTCACCATCCAGCTCGACGGGCACACGGTCGCGGAAGGCGACGCCGTCAAGGCACTGACGCTCGCGGCCGGGCAGCACACCCTCATCGCCACAGCCAGCGGCCCGGGAGGAGAGGCGACGGCGTCCATCACCTTCACCGTCCAGGCCAGCAAGTCCGGACTTTACGTCGTCCTCATCTCAGACGGTATCGCCAGCAAGGTGCGCGACAAGCTCATGAAAAACGTGGACCGCGAACGGTGGGCAGACGTCGAGGCCGATGCCAAGGCTGCTTCGGGGAACGGCATCCCCGCGGAGCTCGCCGCGATCATCGCCAGCGACGCAGCAGCGCTCTGACCTTCGACGGACGACATCACGCGTTTCCCGGGATTCCCAGCTAGTCGAAGAAGCCGACGATGTAGCCGATGAAGAACAGCAGCGTCAGCAGCACGCCGGCACCGATGGCTGCCAGCCACAGGAATTGAGTGCCCTTCCTGGGGCCTCCCTCGTCATGGCCCTGCGGTCCGGCGGTGGAGGCTTCGCCAGGAGGGGTCTCCCCCGGGGGCACTCCTCCACCTGGCTCCAAACCGGTGATCTTGTCTTCATATGGATCGGGGTTGCTTCCTGACACGTTCACTCCCTCGATAGCAGCGGCGGGTGCTGTGTTCAGGGTACTCTCATGGTCGTGTCCCGTGTCGAGGTCCGGAGCCGGTACAAGGACGTCGTGGCCGTGAGGTAGAGATCGCGCCCATCAGGCCCGCCGAAGCAGAGATTGGAGACCTTTTCCGGAACGTCGACGGCGGCCAGCAGCGCACCGCTGGGGGCGTAGACGCGTACTGACGAGCCCGCCGACGTCCACACGCGACCCTCGATGTCCACACGGAAGCCGTCCGAGGCCGCATCGTCTTCGAGCTCAACGAATGTGCTGCCCTCTCCGCAGCCGCCGCCCTCAACCGGGTAGACAGCTATCCGGAACGGCACTCCCAAGGCTGGACCCGCCGTGTCTGCTACATACAGGAGTGACTCATCCGGGGAGAACGCCAGCCCGTTGGGGTGTACCAGATCCGTGACCATGGGAGTCAACTCTTCCGTGGCCGGGTCGAAGCGGAAGACATAGCAACCGCCGTACTCCTGCTCACCCTCGTGCCCTTCCACCGTCCCGGGAAGAATTCCATACGGAGGATCGGTAAACCAGACTGTGCCATCCCCAGCCACGACAACGTCGTTGGGCGAGTTGAGCCGATGCTCACCGAACGCCTCAACGATCGGCGTCACCACGCCGTCGTGGTCCCGCTCAATACGCCGGCGGCCGTGGCTGCACTGCACCACGCTGCCGTCACGGTCCAGCGTCCGCCCGTTGGTGTATTCGACGCCGGCGGCGTACTCGCGCGTCGCGCCGGTTGAAGGCGAGAACTCAAGGATCCTGTTGTTGGGAATGTCGCTCCAGCGCACGGTCTGCGACTGCGGAATCCAGAGAGGACCCTCCGCCCACACGGTTCCTTCAAACAACTTTTCCAAGGTGCCGGTGATCAGTTCATCCATGTCTTCGAGACTAGTCGTTCGCGTGTTCCGAGCTGGGTTTCGGGGCCGGTTCGGCGGTGTTGACTTTCCCCTCAGCAGGCATCGCCAGCACCGCCACGACGGTAAGGACTGCGCTGACAAGCACAGCCACGAATACCGCAGTGGACGCCGAAACGGTAGTTTGCGGATCGGGACCGCCGCTGGGGCCGTTGGCATAGACAGCGTTGGCGATGGCCCCGAAAACAGCCACGCCAATGGAACTGCCGATCGAACGGGCAAACAGGTTGGTACCGGTGACCACGCCGCGTTCGTTCCATTCGACGCTGGTCTGGGCGGCAATGAGGCTCGGCGTTGCCACCAGCCCGAGTCCGAGCCCAACGATGAAGCACGCCACTGCCACCAGGATGACGCTGGGCAATGAGGCCGTGAGGGCAAGGAGAGCCGTGCCGATGACTGTGATCACGATGCCGATGATGCCCGTGTTCCGAAATCCGATGCGGAGATACAACCGGCCGGCTTGCGAGGCACTGATGGGCCAGCCAATGGTTAAGGCCGCCAAGGCGAGCCCGGCCAGAAGGGGTGAGGTTTTCAGGGACCCTTCCAGGAACGTTGGGACGTAGGAAGTAAGCCCAAGCATGACGGCACCCACGCCGAAAGAGATCATCGCCGTCGTCGCCAGCAGCCTGCGGGAGACAACCCACGGTGGCAGGATCGGCTCTGCAGCCTTCCTTTCCACCAAGAGGAACGCTACGAACAACAAGGCCCCGCCGGCAAAAACAGAGATGCTGACCGCGGAGTCCCAAGGCCATGCCTGGCCGCCCTGAAGCGCCCCCAGAATGAGCAGGCTCAAAGAAACCGTCAGCAGCCCCGCTCCCAAGTAGTCGATCCGGTGTTTGGTCCGCTCCACTTCCTCGTGGAAGGCCCGGAGGAGCATCCAACCAGCCAGAAGGCACAATGGAATGTTGATGAGGAAGATCCAGCGCCAGATTCCCAGGGATGCGAAAACGCCTCCCAGAGTTGGTCCCACCACGGAAGAAACCGCCCACACACTGGCCAGGTAGCCCTGCACTTTGGCCCGCTCAGCCAGCGTGTAGATATCGCCGGCAATCGTGATCGCCACAGGTTGGACTGCCCCCGCCCCGAGGCCCTGAAGCACCCGGAACGCGATGAGCGCCGGCATGCTCCAAGCCAGGCCGCAGAGAATCGAGCCGAGCAGGAACAGGCCAATCCCGCCCAGGATCATCGGCTTACGGCCCACAACGTCAGAGAGCTTGGCATAGACGGGCACCGAGACCGCCTGCGCCAACAGGTACGCAGAAAAGAGCCACGGGAACGAGGCAAAACCGCCAATGTCCTCCACGATTGACGGCACCGCCGTGGCAACAATGGTGGCATCGATCGCCACCAGGCCCGTGGCGAGCATCAGTGCAATCAGAATGGGTCCCCGCTGGGATCGGAACCCGATTCCTTCTTCGGCCGCTGTGCTCATGCGCGCTTACCCCCGCCTGATGTCCAGTTCCGTTGGTGGAGTCGCTCGAATCCGTCAAGAAGCAGGTCCAGGGCAAACTCGAACTCGAACTGGTCGTCGCAGCCATTCCCCACCACTGACTCGTCATCATGCGCTGCCGCCACAGCGATCCGGAAAAGATTGGGGTAGCTCTCCGCCATGTGCCGGGCCATCGCAGCCTGGGCTTCCGCCGTGATATGTGGCTGGTCCTTGGCGCCGTTCCCTGCCGGGTCGTCAAAGACCTCTTGAGTGAACCCCCACATCCGACTACCCAAGGCGTGCATCACGTGGTGCGTCAGGTCCTCGGATAATCCGCCCGCAAGGAACATGCCCACGAAGGAATCCATGTACCCAAGGACCGCCGGCGTAGTGTTGGTGCGGGTTTCGATGACAGGGCGGGCCCAAGGATGTCGAAGGAGCGCCCGCCTGGCCGAAAGCACCCGGAGACGGACCACGGTCTTCCATGGAGCATCGGGCACAGGTGGGTCGATCTCCCCCACGATGGAATCCACCATGCCGTCGAGGAGTTCTTCCTTATTGGCCACGTGCTTGTAGAGCGCCATCGGAACTACCCCAAGTTCCTGGGCGAGCCGACGCATACTCAGTGATTCGAGACCTGCCTCGTCAGCGAGAGTAACGGCAGCTTGCAGCACTCGGTCGCGGTTCAAGGGCACGCGCTGCGCGGCCTCCGCAAGTTGGGTCATCGGTTGATCCCTTCCCCTCAGCCAAAATCCGGGCCGGGTCTTGACAGGTATACAGCGTACACCTAGTCTTTCGATCATCAAGGTGTACGCCGTACACCTCTACCCCCAAGGCGGAGTCATGAGATCGAAAACCACCACATCGTTCCGGAGCCGCCGCATGACGTGGGTCGTGCCCGCGGCGCTGATTGCCCTCAGTCTCATTCCTGTCATCGCGGGCGCGGCGCGTCTCACTCAGCTGACTGGTGGCGCAACCGTCACTCCGGAGAACGCGAGGTTCTTCGCTTCGCCACTCCCGGTGATTACGCACATCGTCACCGTGACGGTGTACAGCCTGCTGGGGGCTTTTCAGTTCGTCCCTCCTCTGCGGCGGGGCCCCGGACTTCGCCGACGCAGGCGGTCCTGGCACGAAATATCCGGGCGCATCCTGGTTCCTGCAGGCCTGCTCGCCGGCCTGTCCGGCCTGTGGATGTCCGTCTTCTACACCCTCCCGGAAACTGACGGTGAGGCACTGCTGGTTCTTCGGCTGATCTTTGGTACCGCCATGGTCGGGGGCATCATCCTCGGAATCCTGGCGATTCGCCGACGGGACTTCGCAGCGCACGGAGCCTGGATGACGCGCGCCTACGCCATCGCACTGGGAGCTGGAACGCAAGCCCTGGTGCTGCTGCCGTGGATCCTGATGGTGGGCCCCACCGACGAAACCACGCGAGCAACCCTGATGGGCGCGTCCTGGGTCATCAACCTGGTGGTGGCCGAGTACGCCATTCGACGGCGCCATGCAGCGCCCGGTCGCGGAACCCGCCCGGCGGGTCGCGTGCCCACCCCTGCGACGACGACGGCGGGCCACCGGTCGGTTCCGTGAGGAACCAAGGTGACCCGCCGTCGTCGTGACTGGGTAAAACTTAGTCGTTGATCAGGTCGTGAACAACGATCGTCTGGTCGCGGTCCGGGCCGACGCCGATGGCCGAGAAGCGCGTGCCGGAGAGCTTTTCCAGGGCCAGCACGTAGTTGCGGGCGTTCTCCGGGAGGTCTTCCAGAGTGCGGGCGCCGGTAATGTCCTCGGTCCAGCCGTCAAAGTACTCGAAGACGGGCACTGCGTGGTGGAACTCGGTCTGCGTCATGGGCATTTCGTCGTGGCGAACGCCGTCAACGTCATAGGCAACGCAGACGGGGATCTGCTCGATGCCCGTGAGGACGTCCAGCTTGGTGACGAAGTAGTCCGTGAAGCCGTTCACGCGTGCAGCGTGGCGGGCCAGGACGGCGTCGTACCAACCGCAACGGCGGGGACGGCCGGTGTTCACACCGAACTCGCCGCCGGTCTTCTGCAGGTACACGCCCATCTCGTCGAACAGTTCCGTGGGGAACGGGCCGGCGCCAACACGGGTGGTGTACGCCTTAATGATGCCGATGGAGCGCGAGATGCGGGTAGGACCAATGCCGGAGCCCACCGATGCGCCACCTGCTGTGGGGTTGGACGAGGTGACGAACGGGTAGGTGCCGTGATCAACGTCCAGGAACGTTGCCTGGCCACCTTCCATGAGCACAACCTTGCCCTCGTCCAGGGCGTTGTTGAGGACAAGTGTGCTGTCGATGACCAGAGGGCGCAGGCGCTCGGCGAAGGCGAGGAAGTACTCCACGATCTCGTCCACCACGATGTCCCGGCGGTTGTAGACCTTGACCAGGAGTTCATTCTTCTGGCGCAGCGAACCTTCCACCTTCTGGCGGAGGATGGACTCGTCGAAGACGTCCTGGACCCGGATGCCCAGGCGGGCAACCTTGTCCATGTAGGCAGGACCGATGCCACGGCCGGTAGTACCGATGGCGCGGCTGCCAAGGAAGCGCTCAGTCACCTTGTCCAGCACCTGGTGGTACGGAGCAACCAGGTGGGCGTTGGCCGAGACGCGCAGGCGGGACGTGTCCGCGCCACGGGCTTCGAGGCCGTCGATCTCCTGGAACAGGGCCTCGAGGTTCACCACGCAGCCGTTGCCAATAATAGGAATGGCGTTGGGGCTCAGGATGCCCGCGGGAAGGAGCTTCAGCTCATACTTCTCACCGCCAACAACCACGGTGTGCCCGGCGTTGTTACCGCCGTTGGGCTTGACCACGTAGTCAACGCGGCCACCGAGCAGATCGGTTGCTTTGCCTTTGCCTTCGTCGCCCCACTGGGCTCCGACGATCACGATAGCGGGCATGGGATCCTCCCCCATTCTTTCGGGCCAAGCCGCGATGGATTGGCGCCGTACATGAGAATGCCCCGACGATACCGGTGCAGCCTGCCATAAGGGCTGGCATACGCAAGAGTTCGGGGCTCTTACCAGCCAAGTTTAGCCGATGACGCCGGTTTCTCTGGTGTCAAGGTGTCTTGAAAGGCGGCCGGGTGAAGTTTTCCCCAGGGAAACTTCGGCGGGCCTGCGGGCCCTACGCCGCGGGCAGATTACGGTAGTTTCCGCCGAGACCGCCCAGGAACCCGCCCAAACAGGTTCGCCTGGACCTCTGTGGTGGATCCGGAGGTAGCATTCCCCTGTGGTGTTACCGGCCAGGTTTTACCCCGTCAGGGGAGCCAAAACCCGTCCCAGTCCCCTGGTGGATGCCTGCACAAGTGCTTTTAGGTGCCCTGCGCCCCCACCACGAATTGGAGCGCAGCTTCGGCGAACGCCGGCAATTCTTCATGCGCGTCGAACGGCAGCTCCACCCAGTCCTTGTAGGGCCTGTTCATACCCGAGGGATCAAAGGGCGCGGCTCCGGGAACCGCGAGTGCGCGGGCGTACTCCGCGGTATCACGGCCTAATTTGAAGACGACCTTGTCGCCGATCAAACAGGCCAGCGCCTTCTTGTTCAGCACGAGGGAGGTGGCGCCAAACATCCGGCCAATCACCACGCCGGCCGGCGCCAGGTCGGCCCCCAGCCCCTCAAAAGCGGAAACGGCGGCAGCGGACGATTCCTGTTTCTCCATACGGCGCATCATGCAGCACGCCGCATGGTGTCGTCGAGAGTTTGCACGTGGGCCGCGGCCGTCGAGACGCTGGACACGTTTCCGGGCAACACGCCGCGTCGCATTTAAAGGGCGCGCCGAAGCGGGCCCCGTTCACCCCCATAGTCCGGTAAGGTTAGTTAGCCCCCAACAGCACCCTTTGAGGTTCGGCTGCGGCATGCCCGCGGCCCCTTGGAACGGTGCGCTGTAACACCTAGGAGACCTAACCCCTGATGCAAGAACTGGCGACTGAATCACCCGAAGAAATCCTCTGGAACCGCCGCTACGAACCGCATATCGCCGAGGTCAACGAGCTGTGCGACTCCATCAAGGTGCAGAAGCCGGGCAGCGAGGTCCTCTACGTTGACCCCGCCCACAGCATGGATGACTGCCGCATCGTCAGCCTTTTCTCCAATCAGCGCACCACCACCGGCGAGGGTTTCATCAACCCGGGCGACGAAGAAGCCACCACCCGCATGCTTGGCATGCAGTGGCAGCTGGGCCTCCGTCCCGCGCTCATGATGCCGTGGAACGCCTACCCGTGGATCGAGCCCAATGAGGAACCGGGCAAGCTCACACCCGCCAACATCACCGAAGGCCTGAAACCGCTCCTGCGCCTCCTGCAGCTCCTGCCGCGCACCTCCGCCCTGGTGGCGCACGGCAATGAGGCACACCGCCTGGCCGACCAGCTCATGAAGGCCGCTCCGGCCAGCATCGCCCGCCGCGGCTTCAAGACCTTCAAGGTCCGTTCGCTGGGTGGCCGCTCCTTCGCCGGCACCCCGGCCCGCCAGCAGGAATACCTGGACGCCATCCACGGTGCTTACGCCGAGGCCATGGCACGTACGGGTATCCCCCGCAAGGCCTGATCACCAGCAGCAAACGACGGCGGCCCTCACCTTTCCGGTGAGGGCCGCCGTCGTCGTTGGGGTGCTTTTGTTGGGGCGGCGTTAGCCGACCAGCATGCTCCGGAGGTCCTTGAGGATCAGCTGCGCGCCGGTGGGGCCGAGGCCGAGGAACCAGACGTCGTCGCTGACAGCCTTGGCCTGGCCGGCTTTGACTGCGCCGAGCTTGGGCCAGACAGCACCTTCAACCACGGACGTTTCACCGGTTGCTGCGGGATCGCCGTAGCTGCTGTAGAAGATCCAGTCGGCGTCGCCTTGCTCGATGTTCTCGGCCGAGATTTCGGCAGCGAGTTCGTCGATGTTCTGGTTCTCCGGGCGGGCCAGGCCGGCGTCCTTCAGGATGACACCGATCAGCGACTTGTTGGCGTAGAGGCGGATCTTGCCAGGGAGGAAGCGCACCAGGGAGATCTTGGGATCGCCCTTCACATCCGCTTTCAGGGCGTCAGCCTCGGCCTGGTAATCGTTGAGGGCCTTGACGGCCTTGTCTTCCTCGCCCAGGGATTTGCCCACCAGGAGGAAGTTTTCCTTCCAGGGGAAGCCGGGACGGATGCTGAAGACCGTGGGGGCGATGGTGGACAGCTGCTTGTACAGCTTGTCGGCGCGGAGCTGGCTGCCCAGGATGAGGTCCGGCTTCAGCGCCGCGATTGCTTCGAGGTTGAGGTCCTGGATGGTGCCTACCGAAGCCACGTCCTTGACCTTGTCAGCCAGGTAGGTGGGGACAGGGTTGGCGCCTTCAGTAGTGGCCATGCCCACCGGCGTGATGCCGAGGGTCACGACGTCGTCCAACTCGCCGGTGTCGAGGACCACCACGCGGGTGGGCTTCTTCTCCAGGGTGGTCTCACCGTTGGCGTGCTTCAGGGTGCGCGGGAAAACGCCGGGAGCGGCGTCGGTGCCCAACTTGGCTGTTTCCTGGTCCGCAGTGGTGAACTTGGAGCCGCCGGTGGCAACATCGGCGTTGCCGGCGGCCGAACCTGAGCCACCACTGGCGCCGCAGCCCGCAAGGAGGCCTGCCACCACAGCGACTCCGGCCATCTTCATAGCCAGCCTGCGCACTGCACCTCGGCGCACGCGGGAAGCCTTGTGCGGCTGTACTTCAAAATCGTCATTTTTCACTGGGTAAGGCTAACCTAATTAAGGCACACTTTCGTGACGTTGTGATGACAGTCACGAAATGGCCGTCTTATTGTTGCCCCTCTTCGAAATGGTCCCCTGCTGTGTCCCCACTGACGGCGCTATGTCCCCGGTAGCCGCTCCCGCCCTTCCGGCTGCAAGCGCAGTTGCCAGTTCCGGCGTCGTCGTCAAGTCCCGCTGGCGGATCCTCTTTCTGGCGTTCGCTGCGGCGGTCCTTCTCGGCGCCGCGATCCTGAGCCTCGGTGTGGGAGCCAAATTCATCCCAGCGTCCACCGTCCTTGACGCCTTCACCAACCCCCAGGACTCAGCCGATCACGCGATCATCCTGCAGAACCGGCTGCCGCGAACGTTGATGGGCATCGCCGTCGGTGTTGCCCTGGGCGTGGCAGGCGCGCTCATCCAAGCGATCACGCGGAATCCTTTGGCCGATCCCGGCATCCTGGGCGTCAACGCTGGAGCGTCGTTTGCCATTGTCATTGCCATCGGCGTCTTCGGGATCGGATCCCTCAGCGGCTACATCTGGTTCGCGTTCATTGGAGCCATCCTGACAACCGCGGCCGTCTACCTGATCGGTACTTCCGGCAGGAACGTGGTGAACCCGATCCGCCTGACGTTGGCCGGCGTTGCTTTGGGCGCGGTCCTCACGGGGATCGGCTCTGGACTCACGCTCCTGAACCCCAAGGCGTTTGACCACCTGCGCTCTTGGAGCATTGGCTCACTGGACACCCGGAGCATGGAGTCGGTGATGACTGTTGCGCCGTTCATGGGTGCCGGGCTGCTGATCGCACTGTTTTGCGTCCGCGGCCTCAACGCCGTGGCGTTGGGCGACGACCTTGCTACCTCCCTCGGCGCCAACGTCAACCGCACCCGGATCATGGGCGTCGTGGCCATCACCCTCCTCAGCGGCGCGGCAACTGCCGGTGCCGGTGCCATCGGCTTCGTGGGCCTCATGATTCCACACGTTGCCCGTTGGATCGTCGGCCCTGACCAGCGATGGATCCTGGCAACCACAGTGCTGCTCTCCCCTATCCTGCTCTTGGTGTCAGACGTGGTGGGCCGGATCGCCGCTCCCGGGGAACTCCAGGTTGGTGTGGTGACCGCATTCATCGGGGCGCCGGTGCTGATCGCGTTGGCGCGGCGCCGGAAGGTGAGTGGGCTATGACGCGCCTGGATGTTGGCCGGCCCGTTGTCCTGCTTCGCAACCGTTCGCTGAGCCTCCGGTTCGATGTCCGCAGCATCCTTGTCTGCATCCCGTTGATCCTCGCCGCCCTGGCTGTTGCCGTGATCAGCTTGGCAACCGGCGACTACGACGTTTCAGTACAACAGGTCCTGCAAGCCTTCACCGGTGATGCCCCCGGGCTGGCCCAAACCATCGTCATGGAATGGCGCCTCCCCCGGGTACTCGCGGCGCTGGTGTTCGGTGCCGCACTTGGCATGAGCGGTGGCATCTTCCAATCCATGACCCGGAATCCCTTGGGCAGCCCGGACATCATCGGCTTCAATACGGGCGCCTACACCGGTGCGCTCATCGTCATGCTGACCCTTGGCGGGGGCTATCTTGGCATTGCCGCAGGAGCGCTCGTTGGCGGTATCCTCACCGCGTTGGCCGTCTACTTGCTGGCCTACCGGCGCGGCTCCCAAGGATTCCGGCTCATCATCGTGGGCATCGGCATCAGCGCGATGCTCGCCGCGTTCAACCACTGGCTGATCCTGCAGGCGGAACTTGAGGCCGCTTTGGCGGCAGCCGTCTGGGGAGCCGGGTCCCTCAACGGCATCACGTGGGAGCAAGCGGCGCCTGCCGCCGTCGTGGTTGTTGTGGTTGGTTTGGCTACACTGGCGGCCGCGCGCCGGATGCAGCTTTTGGAAATGGGCGACGACGCCGCGCGCGCCTTGGGCGTCCGGGCGGAACCCACCCGTTTGCTGTTGCTGATCCTGGGTGTGGCGTTGACTGCAGCCGTCACGGCGGTTGCCGGTCCCATCGCGTTCGTCGCCTTGGCCGCACCGCAGCTCGCCCGGCGTCTTACCCGCAGCGCCGGGATCACGCTGGTGCCTTCGGCCGCGATGGGGGCCTTCCTCCTGGTGGCCAGCGACCTCGCGGCCCAGCGTTTGTTCGCCCCGATCCAGTTGCCTGTGGGCGTGGTGACGGTGTGCATCGGCGGTATCTACCTCGTCTGGCTCCTGGCCAGCGAAGCAAGGAAATCATGAGCCTCACTACGGCCGCGCCACAGCTCCATGCCGAAGCACTGACCATCGGCTACGAGCAACGCATCATCTCCGAGAACCTCAATGTGCGCATTCCCGAGGGACAGTTCACGGTGATCGTGGGGCCCAACGCCTGCGGTAAATCCACGCTGCTGCGCGCACTCGCCCGGCTCATCAAGCCCCGCAGTGGACAGGTGCTGCTGGACGGAAAATCCGTGACGTCCCTGCCTGCGAAAGAACTGGCACGCCGCCTCGGGCTCCTGCCCCAGTCCTCCATCGCCCCCGACGGCATCACCGTGGCGGACCTTGTAGCCCGCGGCCGATACCCGCACCAGAAGCTGCTCCGCCAATGGTCAGTGACGGATGAAACGGCTGTGGTTGAAGCGATGGAGGCCACCGGCGTCGCTTCCTTGTCCGGCCGGCTGGTGGACGAACTGTCCGGCGGCCAGCGGCAGCGCGTGTGGGTAGCCATGGTCCTCGCCCAGCAGACACCGCTGATGCTCCTGGACGAGCCCACCACGTTCCTCGATATCGCGCACCAGATCGAGCTGTTGGAGCTGTTCCGCGAGCTCAACCTGGACAAGGGCCACACGCTGGTTGCCGTGCTGCACGACCTCAACCATGCCAGCCGCTACGCGGACCACATCATCGCCATGAAGGACGGCGTGGTGGTGGCCGAGGGCGCACCCGCTGCAGTAATCACCGAGTCCTTGGTGGAGGAAGTGTTCGGCATGGCGTGCCGGATCATCGATGACCCCGTGACACACACGCCGCTGGTGGTCCCGCTTGGACGGCCACGCCACTCTGCGGTCACGGACTGACGCTGTTCGACCAACGCTGTTAACGACGACGGCGACCCTCGCCTTTTGGTGATGGTCGCCGTCGTTGTTTGCTTGGGTCCTAACGGGCTTCGAGCGCAGCCTTGGCTTTCGGGTCCGAGTCGTTCAGGAACTTCTCGATCCGCTCCGGCTCTTCAGCCTCGCCGATCGCCGACGCCGCACGGCCCAGTGCGTAGAGCGCACGCAGGAAGCCCTGGTTGGGCTCGTGCTCCCACGGGATGGGTCCGACGCCGCGCCAACCGTTGCGGCGCAGCGAATCCAGGCCGCGGTGGTAGCCAACACGGGCGTAGGCGTAAGACTCGATGGTCCGGCCTTCAGCCCAGGCTTCCTCCGCGAGGATGGCCCAGAGGAGGGACGACGTGGGGTTCTGCGCTACGAGGTCCAGTGCTTCCTTGCCGAGTGCAAGGTGCTGGTAGATCTCGTTTTCGGCGGGCAGGAGCGTAGGCTCCGGCCCCATCAGGTTCTTACGGAATTCGTCGGACATTAGAAGGTCTTGCCCACCGATCCGAGCTGCTGCGCAGCTTCGACGATGCGCGCGGCCATGCCGGCTTCTGCCGAAGCGCCCCAGACACGGGGGTCGTAGGTCTTCTTGTTGCCCATTTCGCCGTCGACCTTCAGGACGCCGTCGTAGTTGGAGAACATGTGGCCGGCCACCGGGCGGGTGAACGCGTACTGGGTGTCGGTGTCGATGTTCATCTTGATCACACCGTAGGAAACGGCGTCAGCGATTTCCTGTTCCGTGGAGCCCGAACCGCCGTGGAAGACGAGGTCGAACGGGTTTTCCTTGCCGATCTTCGCGCCGACCTCGGCCTGGATCTGCTTGAGCAGTTCAGGGCGGAGCTTGACGTTGCCCGGCTTGTAGACGCCGTGCACGTTGCCGAAAGTCAGGGCGGTGAGGTAGCGGCCGTTTTCGCCGGCACCGAGGGCCTCGATGGTTGCAAGGGCGTCTTCGGTGGTGGTGTAGAGCTTCTCGTTGATTTCGTTCTCAACGCCGTCTTCTTCGCCACCAACCGTGCCGATTTCAACCTCAAGGATGATCTTCGCAGCAGCAGCGCGTTCCAGCAGTTCACGGCCGATGCGCAGGTTCTCGTCGAGGGCTTCGTGCGAGCCGTCCCACATGTGCGAGTTGAAGATCGGGTCCTTGCCGGCCTTGACGGCTTCCTCGGAAGCAGCCAGCAACGGCAGGACGAAGTCCGCCAGCTTGTCCTGCGGGCAGTGGTCCGTGTGCAGGGCGATGTTGACGTTGTAGTTCTTGGCAACTTCGCGGGCGAACGCTGCGAAGCCGAGGGAACCGGCAACCATGTCCTTAACCGAGGCACCGGACCAGTAGGCTGCGCCACCGGTGGAAACCTGGATGATGCCGTCAGATTCGGCCTCGGCGAAACCGCGGATCGCAGCGTTCAGAGTCTGCGACGACGTCACGTTGACCGCGGGGAAAGCGAATCCGCCTGCCTTTGCGCGGTCGATCATCTCGGAGTAAATCTCTGGGGTTGCAATGGGCATGGTGACTCCTATGCTGATTCGTCTGTGGGTTGGTAACCCTGGAGTAGACCGCTTACGGCTAGCACCCATCCTAGCGATATCCGCCGTGCCGCCGTGTTTCGGGTCACTGGAGCTCTTAACACTTCCGCCGGGTTGAGACTCCCCCTGCCACCCCCGATTCATCTAAACGGTGGATATACTGCGGGAATGGAGATCCCCCCGAGTGCAAACAACCAGCCCCACTTGACGCCATACCTGCAGCAGCAGGGCGGTACTTTTCCCGAAGGGCAACCCAGACGGAACCGGAAGCTGATTATTGCCATCGCAGCGGGCGCAGCGGTAGTCCTCACCGCTGCCACCGCTGGTGTGGTTCTCCTGGTTTCATCGTTGTCACCGGCGCAGGACGTCAGCGCAACAGCTGAAACATACTTCCAGGCCCTGATCGACGGGGACGGCGAGAAGGCCCTGAGCGTATCCGACCCTGGCGTCCCCGAAAATGAAAAGGCTCTCCTCCAGAGCAACGTGTACAAAAATGCAGGGCAGCACATTGACGGTTACCGGATCATGGACGCAAAGTCGGATTTTGTCACTGCCGAAGTCACCCAGAACGGCCGCAAGCAGGAAATCATTCTGAGGATGACCAAGTCACCTGAAGGCGAGTGGAAGGTTGGGGCTAAAAACTTCCAAAAGATCCGGCTCAGTTCCACCCGTCCCGTGGAGTCGTTCACCGTGAACGGCGTCGACGTTGCCGCTCCTGGCGCCGGAACCGGGGCGAGGGATTCCCAACTGCTGATGCCGGCCTTCCCCGGCGAGTACACCCTGGGCATTTCCGGAGACAAGTACGCAACGGCCGAAGAGCAGAAGGCCTTGGTCAGCATTGACCGGGCGATTTCCAAGACCACCGAACGTTTAACGGTGATACCCAGCCAACTGCTTCTGGATGAGACCCGGACGCTTCTTGAGAACAAACGAAGTGAATGTACTGCCACCACTCCGGTCAATGCATCCGAAGCGTCCCGTCGTGGTTGTTCCGGGTTCGCGCTCTACGAATACCGCCCTACCCGCAATCTGAAATGGACCATAGAGAAGGAGCCCACCTTCACTCTCCTTCGCAGCGAGGACGGTTGGATCATCCAGTCGGAGGAAGCGGGCAAGGCTTCCGTGAGCTACGAGGTCAACAGCGGCCGTGACGACGCCCCGCAATGGGAACCAAAGGTTGAGCTTGTAACACCCAGGGCCTCTGGTGAGATCCAGATCGTGGACGGAAAAGCCACCCTGAAAGATCGGTAGACGGGCATCGGCGGGGGCTGATACTTGAGGCTTGCCTAGCTGACAGGTTGCTGGAACACGTGTCGGCGGACCCACGCGTGCATGGCGATGGCCGCGGCTGAGGCCGCGTTCATGGACCGGGTGGAGCCGAACTGCTCAATGGACAGCGTGGCGACGGCGGAATCGTGCACCTCGGGCGACAGGCCGGGACCTTCCTGCCCGAACACCAATACACAGTTTTTCGGGAGGTCGTACGTCTCCAGGGGCACGGAATCCGGGAAGATATCGATGCCGATCACCGCAAGCCCCTCGCCCTCCGCCCACTGGACAAATTCCTCAACGGTGGGGTGGTGGCGCACGTGCTGGTAGCGGTCGGTGACCATGGCCCCGCGACGGTTCCACCGCCGTCGTCCTATGATGTGGACCTCTTTGGCGAGGAACGCGTTGGCGGTCCGCACCACGGTTCCGATGTTGAGGTCGTGCTGCCAATTCTCGATGGCGATGTGGAAGTCGTGACGCTTGGAATCGAGATCCGCCACGATTGCCTCGTGCTTCCAGTACCTGTAGTGGTCCACCACGTTGCGGCGGTCACCATCCCTCAACAGGTCCGGATCCCAATGGTCACCCGCCGGCAGCTCGCCTTCCCAAGGCCCGACGCCGACCTCGGGTTTCGCTTCTGCCTCGCCCTCCGGTGTGGTTTCGGCAGGGGTGGGCAGGGCTGTGTTGGGGGGAAGGTCAGTCACCCCTCAACTTTAGCCCTGCCCCGTCGCCCGTCTGGGCGGGCTGGGTCAAACGGCTCTTAGCCCATCTTCCACTTGTTGATGCGGTAGGAGTTAGCCAACTGCTCAAAGAGTCCCGGATGCGCATCCCAGTACGTCTTGTGACCACTGACGCCGAGCATCTGCGGCGTGCCCCAGGGGGTCACGGAGAACAAGTTCACGGCCTGGATGGCTTCGCCACGGGCATTGGTGCACGTAAAGCTGATGACTACTGCGGCACCACGGCGGAACTCACGGATTTCCGGCATGGACGTCTTGAAGTCGGAGGTGCACTTGTGGCCCACCAGGTTCTGGGGCAGCTCCGTGGCGGTCATGCCCTTGTATCGGGCTTCGATGTCCTGGATGGCCTTCTTGACCTCTTCCGGATCCTTGCCGAACTTGCCTTCCCCGGACTCTGCAAAGAACGCGTAGGCCAGCGCAATGCCATCGCCGTCGGCTTCTACCGTGCCTTGGGCCTTCTTTTGGATCTCTTCGCCAGTGGTGGGGTCCTTGGTGATGCCGAAAGACTCATCGTGGGTCCACTCGGCCAAGTACTGGAAGGAGGACTCGCCTGTCACCCACTTGCTGAACAGCGGATCGCCGTCCGCCGGAACGTTGCTGGGTCCGGCAAGCTCTTCCCACACGGCCGGCAGCGGGATGGCGCCGGCAGGGATATCACTCGACGCCGATGCGTCGCCCGAGGGTTCAGCAGAAGGCTCGGACGCTGCCTCCGAAGCTTCGTCCGAGGATGTTACCGACGGTGCCGGGGTCTCCACTGCGGTGGGCTTGGTCATCGACGGGATCAGCCAGGTGAACGCCACCACCAGCGCAATGATCACGACGACGGCGACACCACCGAGGATGAGGAACAGCGACTTCTTGTTGTGGTCGCCCGGGTTCTGGCCGGGCCCTCCGGGTCCTCCGGGTCCGTCCGGGTAGCCAGGCTGGCCCGGGTATGCGGCACCCGGCGGCGGGAAGCCTGGCTGGCCCTGCTGGGCGTCCTGACGCTGTGCCTCCGGCTGGTACATGGGCTGGGTCTGCCCCGGTTGGTACTGGCCGTACTGCCCCTGCCCGGTGTCATAGCGCGGCTGCGGCACGCCGTCGGGGTTGTAGGGAGGCTGAGGGGCTCCATTGTTGTTGCTCATGGCAGGACCTTTCGAAGGCAGTGAGTCACCGGGATGCTTCTGGGGACAACCCGATGGATAAACCGGAAGAGGGGACCTGCTGAAGCGTGGGCGACGCATAAAAACCACCATGTCGATCCCCCGACCCACGGTGGTGGCACGCCTGCGCCGCCCCCAGCGTAGTCGAGTCCGAGGCGTCCACCGCAAGTCACAGCGGATATCCACATGGGCAGAACTACCCACATAAGCGGGATCACAGGATGTTAGGGCCGCAGATTGATGAAAGACTGGTGGCAGTGCATGAACAATCCCAGCCGGAGGCAAATATGGCAGAAGAAACCACGTCCACATCGGTTTATCGAAACGGCCACGAAATTGAATGCTGGCTTACGGACATGGACGGAGTCCTGGTCCATGAAAACCAGGCGATCCCCGGCGCAGCTGAACTCATCCAGCGCTGGGTAGATACCTCCAAGCGCTTCCTGGTCCTGACCAACAACTCCATTTTCACCCCCCGCGACCTCGCAGCCCGCCTGCGCGCGTCCGGCCTGGAGGTTCCGGAGGAGAACATCTGGACGTCTGCCCTGGCCACCGCCCAGTTCCTCAAGGATCAGGTCCAGTCCTCGGATTCGGGCAACCGCGCCTACACCATCGGCGAAGCCGGGCTGACAACGGCCTTGCACGAGGCCGGGTTCATCCTCACCGATACCGATCCCGACTTTGTGGTCCTTGGCGAAACCCGCACTTACTCCTTTGAAGCGATCACTATGGCCGTCCGCCACATCCTGGCCGGCGCCCGCTTCATCGCCACCAACCCGGATGCCACTGGTCCTTCCAAGGACGGGCCCATGCCGGCAACCGGTGCTATCGCGGCCATGATCACCAAGGCCACCGGTCGCGAGCCCTACATTGTGGGCAAGCCGAACCCCATGATGTTCCGTTCAGCCATGAACCAGATCGACGCCCACTCCGAGACCACGGCCATGATCGGTGACCGCATGGACACGGACATCGTGGCGGGCATGGAAGCCGGCCTGCACACAGTCCTGGTGCTCAGCGGCATCACGCAGCGCGAGGAGATCGTTTCCTTCCCGTTCCGTCCCAACCAGATCCTGAACTCCGTGGCCGACCTCAAGAGCCAGATCTAAAAAGGACCAAAAGGACCGAACCATGGCTGTGCTCAATCTGCGTCCTCTGGCCGGTGGCCGGATTCTCAGGGGGAGCCAGCCGTTCGGTTTGGATGCCGCTGCGACGTCGGGGTTCCTGGCGGAGCACGGCATCCAAGCGATAGTGGACCTGCGCAGTGAGCTTGAGCGTTCCCTGGTTCCGTGGCTGATCCCTGGCCACGAAGCCGTTCAAAACGACAAAGTTCACGACGACGGTACCCGGCCTGCCGCCGTCGCCCCGCCCGTCGTCGAACTCGTGAACAACCCGCTGGACCCGAACGCAATCGCCGGCTCGCTCCATGCGGTGGAGACAGCGGAGGATCTGGGCGAGCTGTACCTCGGCTGGATCAAGATGCGTCCGGAGTGGGTCGCTGATGCGCTGCGGCCCGTTGCGCGCGGCAAGCGCACGCTGGTCCATTGCTCGCTGGGCAAGGACCGCACGGGGGTGGTGTCGGCGATCGCACTCCTGGCCGGTGGCGGATCAGAGGATGCCGTGGTGGAGGATTACACCACCACCACCCTCAGCCTTCCCACCATGCTGGAAGTCATGGCTGAAACGTGGCGACTGCATGTCCCCTCCACTCCTGCGGCCTATTTCAGCCCGGAACTGATGGTCCTGCAGAGCCCTGAAGCAGCGATGCGGCATTTCCTCGCTGCCTTCGCGGAGGAGTTCGGCGATGCGCGGAGCTTCCTGCGCGAGGCAGGCCTTACCGCCGTCGAGGTTGAAGCGCTGCGTTAATCGTGGGGCCTATGGTAGCCCGGTCAGCACCTAGGCCGGGCGGATGACCCTGCCATTCGGTTCCTGGTACGACGGCTCCTCAGGCTGGGGCGGGAGCGGCTGGAGTTCGTCCTGGACCCGTTCCAGCAGCGGGCGGTAGATGTTCCCGTTCCATTGCGGGCTGGCGTGGGCGGGCCGTGCGCCTTCCGTGCTGAGCGTGGGCAACGCCATATTGTTGCCGAAGACCTTGCTCCACCCCGCACGCGCCGACTCGTAATCCACGGTGCCGTCCTTGGCGTTGCCCAAAAAGGCCATCTTGGCGCCACCGATCTTTCCGGCCAGGCGGAGTCCGTCAAAGTGGTAAATGTACGCCGACTCCGTCTGGATGAGCACGCTGGAAGGAGCGATTGGCGAGAGCTGTTCGAGGCTTTGGTCGAGGATTTGCCGCCACGTGCGCTCGTCCTTGTGCGCCACGCGCTCCCCCAGCTCATAGCCGCCGCGGAGGACCGACGGAATGCGGAAGCCATTCTCGTACAGGAACACGACGCCGTCGAACCAGCTCTGGTCCAGGACGTCGGCGCGGCTGAACGGGCTCGAATCCAGGACAATCAGCTGCGTTTCCACGCCGTGCAGTTCCAAGAGGCGGGCGGCCACCTGGGTGGCGAGCATCCCGCCGAAACTGTGGCCGTAGAAGTAGAGCTTCTCCAGTTCCAGTTCGCGGACGTGCAGGATGATTTCCCGGACGATCTCGTCCACGTCCAGTCCCAGGTTGGAATATCCGACGGCGGCAAGGCGGCCGCGCTGGTGCAGGGCAGGACGCAGTGAGTTGAGGATCCACTGGGCTTCTTCCCAGCTGGTTTTGTACCCGGGGAACAGGATCCAGCTGGCTTTGGGGAAGTACAGGTCCGAGTACGGATCAGGAACCCGGAGGATCTTGGTAGCCCGCCGTTCAGCCTGGACACGGCGGGTGAAAAGCATGTCCCCGGCCAGCGCCGCGGAGGCTCCGGCGGTGATGAGGAAGTTCCGACGGGACGTCTTCTTGAGGCGGGCAGCGTAAGGCAGGATCCGGGCCCATGCGCCCGGATCCTCTGCCTGCTCCGGTTCAGGAGAAGCCGGCACGGCGGGGTTTTGATCCACCTCCGCCGGTGCCGGGAGCTTCCCTACTTGAACGTCCACGCAGCAAGCATAGGCTTCGGAAGGTGGTACCTCACAGCCCCATGGTTTGTGTGCAGCTGATGCCCTTAAGATGCGCCTTTACGGTCAACGGCTGTACAAAACTCCTTAGCTGAGGCCCAGCTCGTCCTTGCCGAAAGCGAAGAGGTACGGCACGCCGGTTTCGGCTTCGATCTTCTCTTTCGCGCCGGTGTCGCGGTCGACGATCACGGCGACGGCCACCACATTGCCGCCCGCTTTACGGACGCCTTCGACGGCGGTCAGCGCGGACCCGCCGGTGGTGGACGTATCCTCGAGGACCACCACGTTGCGGCCCTCAACGGAGGGACCTTCCACCTGGCGGCCCATGCCGTAGGACTTCTGGGCCTTGCGGACCACGAAGGCGTCCACGGCACGGCCGGCGTCGGCAGCGGCGTGCATCACAGCGGTTCCGACGGGGTCGGCACCCATGGTGAGTCCGCCCGCGCACTCAACTGAAACGCCGGCGTCGTCGATCATAGCCAACATGACCTGGCCCACCAGCTTGGAGGCCTCGTGGTGCAGGGTGATGCGGCGGAGGTCGATGTAGTAGTCCGCTTCCTTGCCGCTGGAGAGGATCACCTTGCCGCGGACCACCGCCAGTTCCTTGATGAGTTCAAGAAGGCGGGCGCGGGCAGCAGCAGTATCAAGCGTGGAGGTCATGGCTCCTAGTTTAGTAGGAGTGACGTTCAGCGAGGCGCAGGGGCGGCCGTGGTGGAGCGGATCACCAAGCGGGGCTTGACCATTTGTTCACCGCTTGCCTGCTCTCCATCCAACTGTTGAAGCACGGCCTCCATGCAGCGGCGGCCGAGTTCCTCGAAGTCCTGCTTGATGGAGGTCAGGGGAGGCATGAAGAATTCAGCTTCCGGTTGATCGTCATAGCCCACCACGCTGATGTCGCCGGGCACATGGCGTCCCGCTTCCTGGACGGCGCGGAGGACGCCCACGGCCATCTGGTCGTTGGCGACGAAGACCGCGGTGATGCTCTTGTGCTGAAGGAGATCGAGGCCGGCACGGTAACCCGAGGCGGCATCCCACCCACCTTCAAGGAGGACCTCAGCTCCCAGCCCTGCAGCACCGAGCGCTTCCTGCCAGCCTTTGATGCGCTCCGCAGCGTCGATCCAGTGCGGGGGGCCGGAGATGTGGGCAATACTGCGATGCCCCAGATCGATCAGGTGGTCGACGGCAAGGCGGGCTCCCAGCCGTTGGTCGAGGGAGGCGCCCGTCAGTTGGTTACCGGCTCCTGCGCCTACGGCAACGATCGGCACGGGTACTGAAACGTCGCGCAGGACGGCCAGGACATCGGGGTGCGGAACCAGGATGACAATGCCGTCCACGGACTGGTTGCGGAAATGCGCAATTGCATCGTTGATGCTTTCGCCGGTGACTTCGCGAAGATTCGCAATGCTGACGAAGTACCCGGCTTCCCTGCCCGCCTGCTCCACCCCGAGGAGCGTGTTCGCCGGACCAAACTGGCCCGTTTCGCACGCAAGTACCCCGATGGTCCGGGACCTCCGGGTCACCAGGCTGCGGGCTGCTGTGTTCCGCCTGTACCCAAGGTGCGCGATGGCCGATTCCACGCGTTCCCTGGTTTTTCCGCTGACGTTGGGATGGTTGTTCAGGACACGGGAAACGGTTTGGTGCGAGACCCCGGCCATCTTCGCGACGTCGCCCATGACGGGAGGCCGGGCCGGCAGCGCGGGCGGGTCCAGCGGGGCGGGCGGCCCCGGCGGGGCCCCGGGCTGCGCCCGGGACCCCGCTGCAGGCGGATGTTCGCCGCGTGACATGGTTCCTACTTTGCGTCGACGCCTACGGGCTGCGCTTTGGCGGCAGGGGCCGCCTCGGTTGCCGGAGGCGTGGTCTTCCACTTGAAGCGACGGCCCATGGAGGACCCTCCACCGGCACCTGTCCGGTTCTTGTTGAAGATGTCGAAGCCAACGGCGAGCAGGAGCACCAAGCCCTTGATGAGCTGCTGGTAATCGGTACCCAGGCCAAGGATGGACATGCCGTTGTTCAGGACGCCCATGATCAGGCCACCGATCATGGCACCGGCTACCGTGCCGATGCCGCCCTGGACCGCTGCGCCACCAATAAAAGCGGCAGCAATGGAGTCGAGTTCGAAGCCGGTACCACCGGCAGGCTGTGCCGAGTTCAGGCGGGCCGTGAACACCAGCCCTGCCAACGCGGCCAGGACACCCATATTGACGAACAGGCGGAAGGTGACTTTCTTGGTCTTGATGCCCGAAAGCTCGGCCGCGTGGAGGTTGCCACCGATCGCGTACGTGTGGCGGCCGAAAATGCTGTTGTTCATCAGTGCCGAGTAGACGATCACCAGGACAGCCAGGACGATCAGGACAATCGGGGTTCCGCGGTAGCTGGCCAGCAGGAACGTGATGATGAGCATCAGCACTGCGATGAAGCCGTTCTTGACGGCGAACCAGGCCATCGGCTCATTCTCCAGGTTGAACTTGCGGCGTACCCGACGTTCCTTCAATGCCTGGAAGAGGATGGCTGCCGTGCCGCCGACGCCAAGGATGACCGTCAACCATTCCAGGACGGAGGTACCCCCCGAGATGTCCGGCAGGAAGCCGCCACCCAGTGCGCGGAGCTCGCTCGGGAAGGGGGTGATCTGCTGGTTCTTGAGGGTGATGAGGGTCAGTCCACGGAAGATGAGCATGCCGGCCAGGGTGACGATGAAGGCTGGAATGCCCACATAGGCAATCCAGTAGCCTTGCCACGCTCCCACCAACGCGCCAACCAGGAGGCAGGCCGGGATGGCGAGCCACCACGCCCAGCCCCAGTGCACGATCATCACGCCGGCGACAGCGCCGATGAAGCCTGCGATGGACCCGACGGAAAGGTCAATGTGTCCGGCAATAATGACCATCACCATGCCGATGGCCAGGATCAGGATGTAGCTGTTCTGGACCACCAGGTTGGTGACGTTCTGCGGCTGCAGGAGGATGCCGTCGGTCAGGACCTGGAAAAGGATGACGATCAGGATCAGGGCGACGAAGATGCCAACCTGGCGGAGGCGGCTTGTGAGGAAGCCAAGGGATTCTCGTAGGGCGGACATGTTCGCTATTCCTTCTCTTGGGTCATGTAGTGCATGAGGGTTTCCTGGGTGGCTTCGGCGATGGGGACTTCGCCGGTGATGTGGCCTGCGGACAGGGTATAGATCCTGTCGCAGATGCCCAGGAGCTCCGGAAGCTCAGAGGAGATCACAATGACTGCTTTCCCCGCGGCTGCCAGCTCGGCAATGATGGTGTAGATCTCAAACTTGGCGCCGACGTCGATTCCACGGGTTGGTTCGTCCAGGATCAGGACATCAGGGTCTGAGAACATCCATTTGCTCAGCACTACCTTTTGCTGGTTTCCACCCGAGAGCTTGCCCGTGATGGCAGCAACGGAGGGAGCTTTGATGTTCATGCTCTGGCGGTAGTGGTTGGCTACGGTGGTCTCTTTGTTGCCGTCCACCCAGCCGCGCTTGGCCAGCTTGTTCAGTGCGGCCATGGAGATGTTGCGCTTGATGTCCTCGATCAGGTTCAGGCCGTAGTGCTTACGGTCCTCGGTTGCGTAGGCGATCCCGTGTTCGATGGCATCGGAAACGGTGGAAGTGTTGATTTCTTCCCCGTACTTGTAAACCTTGCCCGATACTGCCCGCCCGTACGTCCGGCCAAAGACGCTCATGGCCAGCTCGGTCCGGCCGGCACCCATGAGGCCTGCCAGCCCTACAACTTCACCCTTGCGTACGTTCAGGCTGGCATTGTTCACCACCATGCGGGAATGGTCCTGGGGATGCTGGACAGTCCAATCCTCGATGCGGAGGACTTCCTCGCCGATATTGGGAGTCCGGTCCGGATAGAGGCTTTCAAGGTCGCGGCCCACCATTCCACGGATGATGCGTTCCTGCGTGATCTGGCCCTGATCCAGCCGCAGGGTCTCGATGGACTTGCCATCGCGGATGATGGTGACGGCGTCTGCCACTTTGCGGATCTCGTTGAGTTTGTGGCTGATGATGATGCTGGTGACGCCCTGGCCCTTGAGGTGAAGGATGAGGTCCAGCAAGTGGTCTGAGTCTTCATCGTTCAGCGCCGCGGTCGGCTCGTCCAGAATGAGGAGTTTGACCTCTTTGGACAGTGCCTTGGCGATCTCCACCAGTTGCTGCTTGCCAACACTGATGTGCTGGATGGGGGTCACCGGATTTTCACTGAGGCCCACCCGGGCCAGCAGCTTGGCGGCTTCCAGATTGGTCTTCCGCCAGTCCACCCAGCCGTTCCTGGCCAGCTCGTTGCCGAGGTAGATGTTCTCGGCGATGGACAGGTACGGGCTCAGGGCCAGTTCCTGGTGGATGATCACGATGCCGCGCTTTTCGCTGTCCGTGATGCTTGAAAATTCGCAGGGTTCGTTCTCGAAAAGGATGTCGCCGTCGAAAGTGTTGTGGGCGTAAACGCCGGAGAGCACTTTCATGAGGGTGGACTTCCCGGCGCCGTTCTCACCACAGATGGCATGAACCTCACCTCGGTTGACGTCCAGGGTGACGTCCTGCAGGGCTTTTACCCCGGGGAAGGTCTTGGTGATTCCTCGCATTTGAAGAATGGGTACGTTCATCGTCAATTCCCGCTGACTGGTTGGAACTTGGCCGGGCCGAGGACTCGACAGGCTCTGAGGGAGGCTGCGGTCCCGCCGCACTGCGCGCTGCAGCACAGGGCGGCGGGACCACAGACCGGGAACTACTTACTTGACGTCGGATTCCTTGTAGTAGCCCGAGTCGATGAGTTCCTTCTGGAAGTTGTCCTTCGTGATGATGACGGACTTCAGCAGGAAGGCCGGAACAACCTTGACCTTGTTGTTGTAGGTCTTGGTGTCATTGGTTTCCGGCTCGGTGCCCTTGAGGACAGCGTCCACCATCTTCACGGCCTGAGCGCCGAGCTGGCGGGTGTCCTTGAAGATCGTGGAGTACTGCTCGCCTGCGACGATGGACTTAACGGAGCCCTTTTCTGCATCCTGTCCGGTGACCACGGGAAGGCTTCCGGTGGAGTAGCCGCCGGTGCTGGTCAGGGCGGAAATGATACCGATGGAAAGGCCGTCGTACGGGGACAGAACGCCGTCCAGCTTGGTGCCGGAGCTGTAGGCCGAGGTAAGGATGTCTTCCATGCGCTTCTGGGCTACTGGTGCCTGCCAGCGCAGGATGGCTGCCTGCTCAAACTTGGTCTGACCGCTGGGGACCTTCAACGTACCGGCATCCAGGTACGGCTTGAGGGTGTCCATGGCGCCGGTCCAGAAGAAGTTGGCGTTGTTGTCGTCCGGGCTTCCCGCGAACAGCTCTACGTTGAACGGGCCCTTGCCCTCTACCTTCTTGCCGCTGGCGTCAACCAGGCCAAGCCCGGTCAGCAGCGAGGTAGCCTGTTGGACGCCCACGGTGTAGTTGTCGAAGGTGGTGTAGTAGTCCACGTTCGGTGTTCCGTTGATGAGCCGGTCATAGGCGATGACCTTGACGTTCTGCTCCTTGGCTTTGGCCAGGACGTCGGTCAGGGTGGTGCCATCGATGGCCGCGATGATCAAGGCCTTCGCGCCCTTGGTCAGCATGTTCTCAATCTGGGAAACCTGCGTAGGAATGTCGTCGTTGGCGAACTGAAGGTCCGTCTTGTAGCCGAGGTCCTTCAGGGACTTCTCCACGTTGGCGCCATCCGCGATCCAGCGTTCGGAGGTCTGGGTAGGCATCGAAATGCCCACCAGGGAATCGCTGGGGTTCGCGCTGCTGGTGGACTCCGCAGTGCCTCCACGGCTTCCGCAGCCCGTGGCTCCCACGGTCAAGGTCAGGACAACCGCTACGGCGCCCAGGAGTTTTTTCAATCTCACGATGCTCTCCTTCCGCGGCAGCATTGCCGCGAACTCTGATGCAGCCGGAGCATCTGCGCGTCCGGCACGGTAAAGCTGGGTGGCCTGTGTGCTGGGGGCGGCACATGCCGGTGAAAAGTGATGCGACTGCCATTGTGAACGCTAACAATACCGTCGGTCAAGTGCCGTGGATCACGAATTGATTGCAGACCCGAACCTTCCCCGGAACTCTTGACTTGAAACGTTGTTAGCGTTAACAATTGGCCACTTCGCCCGCCTGCAACGTTCCGGACGGCAGGACCAAGCCCCCCGGGGGCAGGAAAAAGCCCGGCACCGCTTTGTGGGCGGTACCGGGCTGGGATCGCTCCTGGCGTGATGGCCGCAAGGAGCTCTTCCCTGCTGGGAACAGGGAAATCAGAGGCGGGTGTCGAACGAATCGCAGAAGACGTTCTGGTTGAACGTCCCCTGGAACCCGGACTTGCCCTGGATCTTTTGAATGGTCGCCCGGATGGCCTCGCGCGTTGCCGCGTGTGCGTGGATGGCGGTCTTGACCATGGGCACGTCAATCAAGTGGTTCGGCTGGTTCAAGGAGACAAACACCGTGGGAACCTCCGTGGCGTACCAAGGAATTTCGGCGGCCATGGGCGAGGACCACTTGATCCGAATGGAAGCCTCCTGTGCGAAACCCTTCACATTGGCGAAGACGAAAGCGGCGTCATACCGCTCCGCATAGTCGCCCGTGGCTTCCTCGGACAGGACCCGCATGAAGTTCATGCCGGCCTCCCCCGCAGCCTCGCGCTGTTCAGCGGTCCTGAAGACGCTGACCTCAAATCCTGCGGCTTCCAGCTCTTCCCGGACGGTGTCCAGGTAGGCCAGGGGATCGGCGCGGGTGAAGTCGGCGCCACCGGAGATGCCGTAGAGGCGGATCCGCGGATGCGTCCGAGGGGTGATGGGCAGGTTGCGGGCGGTGTCCTTCACCAGCGTGACGGTCTTGTCAGCAACGTCCGCAGCAATGGCACGGTGGGCCTCACTGCCGATGGCGGCCAAGGCTTCGGCCGACGGAACCAAGGATTCCCGCGACGCGAGGTGCAAGCCGAGGCTCGCCTTCAGGCCCAGGATCCGCCGCAGGGCATCCTGCAAACGCCCCTCGCTGATGACCCCGGACTTGTAGCCATCCAGCATGTACCCGAAGTCCTCCTCCGGGTTCCGGAAGAACAGGAACATGTCGCAGCCGGCCGCGATGGTCGCAGGTACAAGGTCGCGCCGCTTCATGGCCTGTGTCAGCCCCACCATGAGGGACGCATCCGTGAGGACCAGCCCATTGAAGCCCAGTTCGCCACGCAGCAGGTCCTGCAACAACTCAGGCGCCAGCGTGGCCGGGAGGATTTCAGCGTCCGACAAGCCTGGCCGGAAATGCCGGGACAGCTCGGGAGCGCCGATGTGGCCCACCATGATGGACTGCACACCGTGCACGATCATTTCGCGGTACACGTGACCGTAGCTGGCGTTCCAGTCGTCATAGCCAAGGGTGTTGTAGGACGTGACTACGTGTTGATCACGTTCGTCAATGCCGTCCCCCGGGAAGTGCTTCATGGCGCAGACGGTGGGTGATTCGCTGATGCCGTCGAAGTATTCCTTGGCCCGCTCCACCACAATCTCCGGGGTGTTGCCGAAAGCCCGCGTGGAAATGACCGTGTTGCGCCAGTTGTAGTGAATGTCCACGATCGGCGCGAAGGCCCAGTTGCAGCCCAGCGCGGCAGTCTCGACGCCGGCCACCTGGCCCATCTGCCGCGCAATGGCCCTGTCCGGATGCGAGCCCGCCTGCAAGTGCGTGGAAACGAACGTGCCGTCGTCGCAACTGCCGGCGCCGCCCATCTCCGGATTGGACGCGATCAACAGCGGAATCCGGGTTTTGGACTGGGCGTAACGGATGTGTTCCTGCACGGCGGACGAGGGCCCTGGCCGGTACCGCATACCGCCCACGTGGAAGTTCTCCAGCACGCCGTCAAGATATGCCGGGGAGTAATCGTTGTTGTGATTGATGAACAGCTGGCCGATCTTCTCTTCCAGCGTCATGGAGCCAATGGTGTTCTCCACCCACTCCACCGCGGCGTCATCCAGGTTGTAGGGAGCCGCTGCCAAATCCACCAAGTGCGGCCCGGCGTACGCTGCGGACTGGCCTGTCAGCGCGGCATGTACGTCATTCACGATGTCCTCCACGGGAGATGCGATGTCCACGACGATCCCGGCCTCGTCGTCGTCGAGCGCTTCCAACGCAGCCAGTTGCGAGTCCAGCAGCGAGGCCGGCATGAAGTGCCCGGGACGGGCAGTCATACGGGCATTCAGCAACTCACGGGTGCCGTGCAGGTGCACGAACACCACGGATGGATCGGCGCTGCGGATGATGTTCCGGTAGGAGCGCTTGAGCGCGCTGCACGCGATGACAAGAGCAGAGTTCGACGCCGGGAACCGCCTGCCGATCTCGGCCAGCCATGGTGCGCGGTCGTCGTCGTTCAGCGGAGTACCCGAGGCCATCTTGTCGATGTTCGCCTGAGGGTGCAGCGAATCGCCGTCGAGGAATTCAGCGCCAATACGGTCCGCGAGCGCGGCGCCCACGGTGCTCTTGCCGCAGCCGGCCACGCCCATCACTACGATGTGGTGGCGGTGCCCATCTTCAGAGCCGGCAGGTTTACCAGTCATGAACAGTGCCGTCCACGAGGCGGTTGTACGGCAGGTAGGCCTGCTGGTACGGGAACGCAGCGGCTGCTTCTTCATTGAATTCGACGCCGATACCGGGGTTGTCGCCCGGGTGCAGGTAGCCGTCCTTGAAGGTCATGGACTGCTGGAAGACCTCGTTGGTCTTGTCAGAGTGCTGCATGTATTCCTGGATGCCGTAGTTGTGGATGGCCAGGCCTACGTGCAGCTGGGCGGCGAAGCCCACCGGGGAGATGTCCGTGGGGCCGTGGAAGCCGGACTTGATCTGGTACTGCGCGGCGAAGTCCATGACCTTCTTCAGCGGTGAGATGCCGCCGAAGTGGGTGGAGGCTGCGCGGACGTAGTCGATCAGCTGTTCCTTGATGAGGGTCTGGAAGTCATACACGGTATTGAAAATTTCGCCGATGGCCAGCGGGGTGGTGGTGTGCTGGCGGACCAGGCGCAGCCCTTCCTGGTTCTCGGCGGGGGTGCAGTCCTCCAACCAAAAGAGGTCGTACGGTTCCAGGGCCTTGCCGAGCTTGGCGGCCTGGATGGGCGTCATGCGGTGGTGGCCATCATGCAGCAGCGGGATTTCCGGGCCGAACTCGTTGCGCACCGCCTCGAAAACGGTGGGCAAGTGGCGCAGGTAGGCGCGGGTGTCCCAGTCTTCTTCCAACGGGAAGTTGCCGCGGCCGGCGGGCTCGTAGTCGTAGCGTTCGCCCGAGGCCTGGGCCTGGGCGGCAACACCATAGACGGCCTTGATGCCGGGGACGGCAGTCTGGATGCGGATGGACTTGTAGCCCAGCTCCAAGTGTTCGCGAACGGAGTCGAACAGCGACGGAATGTCAGCCCCGGATGCGTGGCCGTAAGCGCGCAGACCGTTGCGGGAAGCCCCTCCCAGCAGCTGGTACACCGGCAGGCCGGCAACCTTGCCTTTGATGTCCCACAGTGCCATGTCGACGGCGGCGATGGCCGCCATGGTGACGGGCCCGCGGCGCCAGTAGGAGCTGCGGTACAGGAACTGCCACGTGTCCTCGATCCGGTGCGGATCCTTCCCGATCAGCAACTGCGCAACATGCTCCTTGAGGTACGCGGCCACGGCGAGTTCCCGGCCGTTGAGGGTCGCGTCACCGATGCCCGTCACACCGTCCTCCGTGGTAATGCGCAAGGTGACGAAGTTCCGGGACGGGCTGGTCACAAAGACTTCAGCGGCAATGATTTTCACAGCTTTTCCTTTCGGGATGTGGCTGGGTTGAAGGGTTAGGTTGGATTACCACTGATGGCAACCGGTTGCGCCTGTGCTGCGAATGTTTGGCCAAGCCGATGGACCAGTTCCACGACGGCGGGCTCCCCTGCAAGCCCGGCATCCAGTAACGACACCAGCGCAGCAATGCGGTCAAGGCCGGAAAGCTGGTTGGCATGCTCCACCTCCGACGCACGGGGATCCTGCAGGCCGGCGTTCGTTTCCACGTACGCGGCCCACACTGCGATCATCCGGGCCGCGGCTTCACCGGTTCGCCCTGCTGCACGTTCGGCGCGGAGTACAGGGACGGCCCGCATGCGCAGTTTGGTGCTGGCATCCACAGCGATCTGGGCCAAGTGGTGTGCAATCCGGGAGTTGCCAAAGCGCTGCAGAAGCGCCTCCCTGTACTCGGGAATGTCCAGGTCGTCACCGGCAAGGTGCCTGGACGCTTCGTCCCAGAAATCTTCGACAGCCCGCAGGCATACGGGATCGGCAAGTGCTTCGGCCACCGTCGAGTGCCCACGCAGTTGCCCGGCGTAGGCCAGGATGGAGTGCGCACCATTGAGAAGCCAGAGCTTGCGGTTTTCGTAGGGCTCGATGTCATCCACAAAGACAGCCCCGGCGTCCTCCCACCGCGGACGGCCTGCAGGGAAGTCTCCGCTCAGTACCCAGTTGCGGAAAGGTTCAGTGACCACCGGAGCGTCGTCCCGGTAGCCGCACTTTTCACTCACCAGGGCAACGTCATCCGCAGTTGTTCGGGGTGTAATCCGGTCAACTGACGTGCTCACGAAGCTCACGTTCGCCTCGATCCAGACGGCCAGGCCGCCGTCGAATTCTCCGGCGATACCCAGGACGCCATCCCGGGTGACGTTTCCGTTGTCTGAAAGGTTGTCGCACGAAACGACGGCCAAGGGGCCGGCATCGGCATCCTTACGCGCGGCGAGGCCCAGGACCAAGCGGCCCAACGGCGTCGCGGGCTCTTGCCCGGAAAGCAGCAGCGGGGCGTCGCCGGCACCGAGGCCGTACGCTGCCTCTGTGATGGTCAGGGTGACCACGGCTGTCTGCGGCGCGGCGACCAGTTCAACCAGCCGGCCAACGTTGGCGCCATCCACGGCTTCGACGACGCTGCCCACTACCTCAAAGGAGTCACCGGCGTCGGATCGCTCCACCACGGTAAACAAACCGTCCTGTCCGGCGAGGACATCAGCGGCGTCCGGTCGGCGTCCGGTGAAGGAGGCGATTCCCCACTCCCCCGCGTCGGCGGCGTGCTGCGTGTACCAGGCCTGGTGCGAACGGTGGAAGGCACCGAGGCCCAGGTGGACAATCCGGACCGGCGCCTTGCCGGCGGGGCGGGTCTCGCGGTTGAGACGCGGAAGCCCGGCGTTCACAGCTTGAACACCCTGCGCGGGGAGGAATCGACGACGTCGAGAATCAGCTCGTGCGCGCGGTCTTCAGTGACGCGGTGCTCGGCCACGAGGCGCGCGAGGAAGGCGGCTTCGATCCTGCGGGAGGCGTCGTGCCGTGCCGGGATGGAGCAGAAGGCGCGGGTGTCATCGATGAAGCCGGAGGACCGCGAGAAGCCAGCCGTTTCGGTGACGGCGGAGCGGAAGCGCAGCATGGCGTCCGGCGCATCGAGGAACCACCACGGGGCACCGATGTACACGGACGGATAGAAACCTGCCAGCGGTGCCAGTTCGCGGGAAAAGACGGTTTCGTCGAGCGTGAAGAGCACCACGTGGAAGCCCTTGGCCGTACCGAAATCCTGCAGCAACGGACGGATGGCCTCGGTGTAGTTCACGGCGAACGGAATGTCGTGACCGGTATCGGCACCAAAGGACTCGAACGTAGGGCCGTGGTGGTTCCGGTACGAACCCGGGTGAATGGTCATGACCAGGCCGTCCTCCACGGACATCCGGGCCATTTGGTACATCATGTGGGCCTCGAAGGCGTCGCGGTCTTCCGCAGTTGCGCTCCCGGCACGGGCACGTTCAAAGAGCGTTTCTGCTTCCGCGGCATCAAGCTTGAGGGTGGCCGGGGTGCGGACGCCATGGTCCGCCGATACCGCGCCATGCTCTACGAAATAACGACGCCGGTTTTCCAGGGCGGCGATGTAGCCGGCGTAGCCGGTGGCGCCATCAGCCGCGGTCTCGATGAGGCGATCGACGTTGGCACTCCAGCTGGGGTGGGCCACATTCAGGTAGGCGTCCGGGCGGAACGTGGGCACGACGCGGCCATTGAAGCTCGGATCTTCGGTGAGTGCCTTGTGGCTGGCCAAACTGTCCAGCGGATCATCCGTGGTGGCGAGGACCTCGATATTGAAGTCCTTGAAGAGCTGCCGCGGACGGAAGTCGGGTTCCACCAACTTGGCAGCAATAGCGTCGTAACTTGCATCTGCGGACAGCTCACTGAGGTCCGCACCGAGTTTGAACACATCGTTGAACTGGGTGCGCAGCCAATATCCGGAGGCAGTGCCTTCGAAGAGCGGCCAGGCCTGGACAAAGGTCCGCCAGATCTCCCTGGACTCCGGGGCGGACGCGGTGCCTGCCAGCAGCTGATCCATCGGAACTCCGTTGGCGTGGATCAGGCGGGTGACGTAGTGATCCGGGCTGACCAGGAGCGCAGCAGGATCGGGGAACGGCGTGTTCTGCTCGATGACTGCGGCGTCAACGTGGCCGTGCGGGGAAATGATGGGCAGGTCCTGGACGCGCTCCAGCAAGGACCGCGCGATGCTGCGCGTCCCGGGATCTGCGGGCAGGAGCCTGTCAGGGTGTGCTGCGATGGACTGTGACATAGGTCAATCTTGGCGGTCCGGTCCAACTTTTGTCAACCGGTTGCCAAAAATTGCCAACTAGTTGCTGGGTGGCCGCCCAGCACGGCCATTGGCGTTCCTCAGGTGGGCTGGACCAACAGCCGTCCACTGGAGCCGCGCACCACGAGCTCCGTTTCCACCCGGACAGCTTCGCCCGGGGCGTCCTGGCCTTGGAGCATGTCCAGCAGGATGGTCACGGCGCGGGTACCGCACTCTCCCAACGGCGAGCGGACCGTGGTCAGGGCGGGAGTAGTGAAATCGGCGCCAAAAATGTCGTCAAAGCCAACAATGCTGATCTGGTCCGGAACGCGCATGCCCCCGGCCTGCAATTCCTGCATCAAGCCAATGGCCAGGAGGTCGTTGTAGGTGATGACCGCCGTGGCACCGCTCTCCAGGACGTCGCGCGCAACCTGCCGGCCGCCGTCGACCGTTGGTTTGGACGACTCGAGGCGCACCGCGCTCAGCTTGGACCATTCGGCGGCGGCTTTGACGCCTTCCCAACGGCGGGCCGTCATCCAGGACTGCTTGGGGCCGGCGACGTACGCCAGCTTTTCGTGGCCATTGGCGGCCAAACTGCGCACGGCTTCGCTGATGCCCTTGTTGACGTCGGGAACAACGCAGGGCACACCTTGGATCTCGCGGTTGATGACGGCCACGGGTTTGTCCGCGGCCAAGGCGCGGATGTGGTCGTCATCCATGCGCGGGCTGGCCAAAATAAGGCCGTCCACCGTGCTGAGGAGGCGCCGGGCGGCGGTTACCTCAGTCTCCGGCGACTCGGCCGACTCAGCCAGAACCAACGTGTAATCGCGGGCTGAGCCGGTGGTTTCAGCGCCGCGGATGATGTCGAAGAACGTGGGGTTGGTGATGTCCGCGACGATCAAGCCGATGGTCTGGGTGCGGCCGGTGGGCAAGGCCCGCGCGAAGGGGTTGACCTGATAGTTCAGCTCCGCTGCCGCATCCTCAATAATCTTCTGCGTCTTGGCGCTAACGCGGCCAGGCTTACTCAGGGCGCGGGACACAGTGGAGGGATTCACGCCCGCCAGCTTCGCGATGTCGTAGATCGTGGCAGAGGACTTCTCCCCCCGGCCTCGTTTGGTGGGCGTGGTTGCTGTTCCAATGCTCGTCACGTCAGTCACCGCTCCATCGTAGACCGCTTGGCAACAAAAAAGGCCGGTTGCCAAATAAATCAGCAACCGGCCCGTTTCGCAATTGTTAGGAACGCTCGGGGAACTTGCCCTCTTCCGCGATGCGCTTATTGAGCTCGTGCAGGAACTCGTCCTCATCAAAGTCCAGCGATACTTCCTTGCCGGTCCAAGCCGAGAGGTGGATGGCGTTGGCCAGGCGGACACCGTTGATGCCATCGGACCCCGGAGCCAGCAGCGGCGTCCCGTCCAGGATGTTGGCAGCGAAGTTCTCCAGGACACCTGCGTGCTGGCCGCCCCACACGGACTCGAACTCAATGACCTCGCTGGTGTACAGCTCGTCGCGGTTCAGCTGGCCCATGAAGAGCTTGCGGACGTCGTCCATGCCCATCGCATCGCTGATTTCCCGTTCCGGCTTGACCAAGCGGGTCACGGTGGCAACCTTGCTGCCCTCCACCACGATCTTGCCTTGGTCGCCCAGGATTTCGAACCGGTCCGTTCCCACAATGTCATGGGTGGCCGTGACGAAAACGCCAGTGGCGCCGTTGCCATAATCCACTACCGCGGTGACCTCGTCCTCGACGGCGATATCGCGGCGGAAGCCGAACGCCACTTTCGAGTACACGGACTTAGGGACGCCGCAGATCCACTGCCAGAGGTCCAGCTGGTGCGGCGCCTGGTTGACCAGAACGCCGCCGCCTTCGCCGCCCCAGGTGGCGCGCCATTCGCTGGAGTTGTAGTAGCCCTGGGGACGCCACCAGTTGGTGATGATCCAGTTGGTGCGCCGGATGCTGCCAATCTCGCCGTTATCGACGATTTCCTTGAGCTTCTTGTACAGCGGGTTGTTGCGCTGGTTGAACATGATGCCGAAGGAGAGCTCCGGTTTGGAGGCCGCGAACTCGTTGAGCTCCTTGACCTGCTTGGTGTAAACGCCGGCGGGCTTCTCCACGAGCGCGTGGATATTGCGCTTGAGTGTCTCGATGCCCATCTCCGGGTGCAGGAAATGCGGCACGCAGGTGACGATCGCGTCCACGGAACCGCTCTCCAGCATCGTGATGTAGTCGTCGAAGAACGGGACATCCGGGTACTGGGTAGCGGCCAGCTCCTTCTTGGCGGGATCGATGTCGCAGATGGCGGCGATCTCCATGTTCGGCACGAGGCCGTCGGCGATGAACTTGGCGTAAGCGCCGCCCTGTTGGCCCAAGCCGATGATGCCGAGACGTACTTTCTTGCTCATGACTGCAATCTCCCGTGTCTAAGAACTGAAACTTGTTGAATTCTGGAAAAGGTCGGCGTGGCCCATGGCCACCAGGTTGTCGTATGAGGTCTGGAGCGCATCCCACACGGTCCGCCCATAGAGCTCGTCCTGCTCCACCAGGAGGTACCTGGCCCCCGCGGCCACGGCGGCGGGAACGATGGACGGGAAGTCCAGGTTGCCCTCTCCCACTTCGGCGAACTGCACCACGTTGCGGAACTCGGCCATGAAGCCGGGGAAATCGCCCTTCTCCAGGAGCCCGAAGGACGATTCCGGCAGTTGACCAATCCTGTAGTCCTTGAGGTGAACCATGGCAGTCTTGCCCGCGTATTTTTCGAGGGTGCGTACTGGGTCCAAGCCACCGCGCTGGACCCAGTGGACGTCAATTTCCATGCCCATGGCCGGGGAGTTCTCGGCGATGATGTCCAGCATGTACTTGCCGTCAAACTTCGCGAACTCAATGTGATGGTTGTGGTAGTAGAGGCTGATGCCGTGCTCCTGGAGGCGTTCAGCGTAGCCGTTGGCTTGCTTGGCGAATTCAACCACCGAGTCCAATGACCTCATGGCCCCGAACGGAAGCATGCCGATGCGCAGCAAGGAGGAGTCCAGGCGCTTGGCGTCGTCCACGATCTTGTCGAAGTTGTCCGCCAGTGATTCCACGGGCATGCCCTTGCGGCCTTCGATATTGACCGAGAGCGCTGCGATGTCCATGCCCAGCTCCGTACGGGAGCGGTCCAGTTCACCCACGTTCTCCGGAGTCATGGGGATTTGGGAAATCTCGACGGCGTTATAGCCGATCGCGCTGACCTTGCGGAGCGTTTCGAACGCTCCGACGTCTGCAAAACTGTCCTTCAGCATCATGGCTTGGACGCCTATTGTGGCCACTTTTTCCTCCGGGGTTTCCGGGCCCTTCCGGACCCTGGGATGTTTGATGGGTGCAGGGCCGTTCAGGCCACGGCACCTTGCTGTTCTGTTTGGCTGTGTTGGTTCGCGAGCAAGCGGTGCCGGTCTGCGCGGCGTTGTTCCTGGCGGTCCGGATCGGGCACTGGCGAGGCGAGCAAAAGCCGTTGCGTGTAGGGATGTTCGGGATCGCGGGTGACCACCTCGGCGGGGCCTTGCTCCACGATTTCACCGTGGTACATGACGGCGACGCGGTGGCTGATGTGCCGGACCACATCGAGGTCGTGGGACACGAACAGGTACGAAACGCCGGTGTCCTGCTGGATCTGCAGGAAGAGATCCAGCACGCGGGCCTGGGTGGACAGGTCCAATGCACTGACGGGTTCGTCGCAAACGATGAGTTTGGGTGAGAGCGCCAAAGCCCGGGCAATCGCGACGCGCTGGCGCTGGCCACCGCTGAACTCGCGGGGAAGGCGGTGAATGGCGTCAGTTGGCAGCCCCACCTGGTCCAGCAATTCCTTGACGCGCTTCTTGGCCGCTGCGGGCTCCATGCCTTGCACGCCCAGTGGTTCGGCCAGGATGTCGCCGATTTCCAGCGCCGGGTTCAGTGAAGTGTAAGGGTCCTGGAACACCACTTGGAGGTCGCGGCTCAGCGTACGGCGTTCCTTGCGGGACGCGTTGCTGATGTCGTTGCCTTCGAAGATCACTTTTCCGGAGGTGACCGGCGCGAGGCCCAGGACGGCGCGGCCAAGGGTGGTCTTGCCTGAGCCGGACTCCCCCACCAAGCCCAGGGTCTCCCCCTGGCCGATGGTGACGTTGATGTCCGTCAGGGCCCGGAAAGGCTTGGCCCGGAACCGCTTGCTGGGGTATTCCACCACCAGGTTTTCCACGCTCAAGAGCGGGGACTTATCCGATGAGTCCGGCTTCTGGCTTAGGGAAGTGCTCATGCCACCGGCTCCTTCTGTGCTGATCCGGACTGTGCTGCTGATCCAGGCTTCGATACAAGCATGGTCATGGGGGTCTTTCCTTCGAGCATGGACCCCAGCAGGGTCTGTGTGTACGGCTCTTTCGGGTTTCGGAGGATCTCCCGGACGGGGCCTTCTTCCACCAGCCGCCCGTTCTGCATCACGGCCACGCGGTCGCACAGATCGGCAACCACTCCGAAGTTGTGGGTCACCAGGATCACGCCGATGTTCAGGCGCTGCTGCAGTTCGCGGAGCAGGTCCAGCACATCCGCCTGGACCGTGACATCCAGCGCCGTGGTGGGTTCGTCAGCGATCACCAGGTCCGGTTCACAGCTGATGGCCCCGGCGATGAGTACACGCTGTGCCATGCCACCGGAAACCTCGTGCGGGTAAGCGCTGAAGGTTCGCTCCGGGTTGGCAATGCCGACGTCGGCGAGCAGCTTGAGTGCACGCTGGCGGGCTTCTGCCTTGGAGATTCCGAGGACCCTGACCATGGGTGTCACCAACTGGTAGCCGATGGTGAAGGCCGGGTCCAGGTTGCTCATGGGTTCCTGCGGAATGTAGGAGATCCGCTTGCCGCGCAGCTTGGACAGCCGTTCCTGGTTGACGCGGTCATCGCCGGGAGCCACTGTGTAGTTGCCGTCGAACTGGATGGAACCACCCACAATGCGGGCGTTGTCCGGCAGCAAGCCCAGGATGGAGAACGCGGTCTGGGACTTGCCCGAACCCGACTCGCCAACAATGCCCAGGATCTCTCCACGGTCCACGTGGAACGAGACGTCGTCCACTACCTTTTTGACGGAGCCATCAGCCTGCGGATAACCGACGCCGAGGTTGGTCACCTTGACCAGGTGGTGTTCGGTTCCGACGTCGACGGCGGCCACGGACTTCCGTGACTGCCGCACCTTGGCGGGGTCCGTCGTCGTGCTTTCTGCTGTTGCAACCGCACGCTTCTTACGGTGCTTGATCTTTTCGCCGTCTTCCAGGGCGTCACGGATGGCGTTGCCCAGCAGGACCAGTCCGCCGATGGTGAGTGCCATGGCCAGTGCCGGCCAGAGCAGCAGGGTGGGCGTGAGGTAGACGTTCTTGAAGCCTTCGGAGAGCATGACGCCCCACGTTGCCTTGGTGGGATCGCCCAGGCCCAGGAATTCGAGTCCGGACTGGATGGCGATGGCAACACCGGCGATGGCCGCGGTCTGGATGATGATCGGTGCGCGGACTACGGAGAAGATGTGGCGGGCGATGATGCTCAGGTCAGACAAGCCGGAGACCCGGGCGGCGTCCACGTAGAGCTCGTTCCGGACCGACTGCACGGCGGTGCGGGTAAGCCGGAAGTAGGCCGGGCTGATCAGGACACCGAAGGCGATCATGGAGATCCATACCGACGGGCCGAACGCTGCGCGGATGGTGAGGAGGACGATCAGGCCGGGCAGGCTCATGAGGATGCTGACTACCCAGTTGGAGACGGCCTCGAATTTGCCCGCGTAGTAGCCGGCGATCAGGCCCGCCGGGAGTCCGATGGCAATGGCCACGCCGGCACACAGCAACGCGGACAACAAGGTCAGCTGGGCGCCGAAGAGCAGCCGGCTCCACGTATCGCGTCCTGCACTGTCAGTGCCCAGGATGTTGACTGAGTCCGGGGCTGCCAAGGTCTTGGAGATGTTGGCGAAGTTCTCTTCGAAAGGCGCTATCACCGGGGCGAGGATGGCCAGCGCAGCGATGGTCAGCAGGATCACCAGCGAGGCGATGCCCATGGGGTTTTTCAGGAGGCGGCGCAGGACGGTGGAACGGACCACCGTGCCGCTCTGGCCTGCCTTGGCCGCGACGCCCATGGAGTCTGCGGATACTGCTGCTGAATCTACGGAGTCGCTCATGAGACACGTACTTTCGGGTTGAGCCAACCATTGAGGATGTCCACCAGGAGGTTCACGACGATGACCACCACCACGGTGTACATCACCACTCCCATGACGACGGGAAGATCGGTTTGGGTGGTGGCGGCGACGGCCAGCGGACCCATGCCCGGAAGGGCGAAGATCTGCTCGATGATCACCACACCACCCAGCATGCCGATCAATTGCAGGCTCAAGACGGTGAGGCCTGCCGGTGCGGCACTGCGCAGCACATGCTTGAAGAGGATTTCACGCTCTCCGATGCCGCGGCTGCGCAGCGTCCTGACATAATCGCGCTCGAGCTGCTTGATCACGGCGGACCGGATCTGCTGCGCGCCGCCGGTCACGCCGTTGATCAGCAGTGCAATGACCGGGAGGGTCATGGAGTAGACCCAGGCCTCCGGTCCCACCTCCGGGGAGATGGTGCTGGTGGCGGGGAACAAGCCGAGCTGGATGGCCAGGATGGTTACCAGGAACACGCCGATCACGTAGCCGGGGATGGAGTCCCCCACGATCGCGCCAATCTGGACCACCCTGTCCACCCAGCCGCGCTTGACGGCTGCGGCAACACCGATCAGTGCTGCGCAGATGGCGATCAGGATCATTGCGGTGAAGACCATGGTCATGGTCACCGGGATGCGGGTGGCAAGCGAGTTGGCCACCGGCTCCGACGTGAACCAAGAGGCTCCAAGGTTGCCGGTCAGGGCATCTCCCAACCAGGCGAAGTAACGGACAAAGAGCGGCTGGTCGAGTCCCAGTTCCTGTTCCTTCAGGGCCACCTGTTCAGGTGTTGCCTGATCCCCCAGGATGTTCTGGGCAATACTTCCGCTGGAGGTGTACAGCAGGGTGAAGGTGAGGACCGAGACGACGAACAACACCACCAGACCGCTGCCCAGTCTTTTCGCAATGAACTTGATCATGGGGTCCTACTTGGCGGGCGAGTAGTTGTAGATGGAAGGAACGGCCTGCTGGACCTGCGGCGTGACGTTCACTTTGTCGTTGTGGTAGTACATCTGGTTCACGCGGAACAGCGGGGCGAACCAAGCCTGTTCCACCACGTACTTGTTGACGTCCTGGGCCAGCTTGCCGGCATCCGTACCACCGGTGCGCACGGCCGCGATCTTGGCCTCAAGCTCAGGGGTGGTGGTCTTGAACGGGTTGTACAGGGCTTTGGTGGAGACGATCTGGTCGATTGCCACCGTCGGCTGCCCCTGGAAGAGGTTGAAGAAGAGAGCCGGGTACTTCTGGGCGGCAACATCCGAGGTGAAGGTGTTGGTGATGGCTGCGCCGGGGTTCAGCGTGATTCCCACATCTGCGAGCTGCTGCTTGAGGACGGAGATCAAGGTTTCCGCGCCGGGAAGGGTGGGAACTTCAAAGCTGACCTTGCCCTCGAAGCCGGACTCCTTCAGGAGCTGCTTGGCTTTCTCGGGATCGTAGCTGTAGTAGTTCTCCAGCTCCTCAGACCAGGCACCGCTGTCCTTGCCGAATGGCTGCGTGGTGGGAGTGCCCTGGCCCAGCATGACCTGGTCCAGGATGGTCTTACGGTCAAAGGCGTGGTTGATGGCCTGGCGGACCTTGAGGTTGGCCAGGGCCGGGTTCTTGGTGCCGTCACGGTCCAGCAGGAGCAGGCCTGACCAGTCAACCTGGTTGGTTTCGAGCTTCATCTTGGCACCCTCGGCCTGCTTGCCGTTCTTGGGGTCCAGGAGCGTGGCGTCAATCTGGCCGGACACCAGAGCGTTGGTGCGGGCGGTGGGGTCCAGGAGGATCTTCAGCGTCAGCTTCTTGAACTTCTGGAGATCCTTGTTCCAATACCCTTCGCGGGCGGTGAACACGGACTGGGAGTCCTTCACGGAAGCGGCCTTGTCCATCACGTACGGGCCGGACCCTACCGGAACGGTCTTGATGGCATCGGTTCCCAGCGCGGCGGGGCTTCCCATCAGGCCGGCTGCCTGGCTGAGGAAGTACTCAAGGGCCGGTTCCGGTGAGCTGAGGTTGATGTCAATGGTGTCAGCATCCACCACGGCAACATCGGACACCGAGGCAAGCTGACCCATCTGCGGGCCGTTGGCCTTCTTGAAGTGGTCCATATTGGCTTTGGCTGCCGTGGCGTCGAATTTGGCACCGTCACTGAAGGTGACGTCCGTGCGGAGGTCGACGGTGAGCTTGGTGTTGGTGTCGTTGTACTTCCAGGCGGTTGCCAGCATGGGGCTCAGCTTGCCGTCCGGTTCGCGGAGGATCAGTGAATCGTAGGCTGCCTGGTAGGGCTGGAGCGCGTGGCCAACGTGGGCCTGTGCCGGATCCCAGGAGGTGAGGTCCCTCAGGGTGCCCAACGTCAGGGCCGTGACGGTCTTGCTGCCGGCAGTCGAACCACTTCCAGCGCCGGCACCCCCGCCGCCACATGCGGTAAGCGCAAGGGAGGCGCTGAGGACGATGGCGGCTGCTGCCGCCTTGGGACCTAACTTCATTGTCGGCTCCTACTGAGTCTTTGCCTGATGCGAGTCAGAGCTTGGGGCGTGTGGCCTGCGCCACACTTTTCTGGTTGTGAGATTTACAGTACGGACTTTGTTTGATTTTGGCAACCGATTGTCAAAAGTTTCTTAAATTGTTGCCAAGCGTCGGGGTGAGACGTCTGGAGACACTGAACGTCACGCGAAAACAGCCGGAATCCCTGGGGTTTCCGGCCCTTCGCCCAACGGTTGCACGGATGGTTCAGCGCACCCGCTCGAGCATGTCCGGGTAGCTTTGCGCGTAAATGTCCTTGATGATCCCCAGGGACTTGCCCGCCTCGGCAGGGTTGATCCAGAAAGGTCCGGGGTGGGCCAGCGTGGAGTAGAAGTCCGCGATCAACAACTGATGGGAAACACCCCAGTAGGACCTTCCCCCGGTTTCCGCCACCCGCTCCTGGACGACGTCGACGGTCCCATCGACATAAGTCACCGTAAGATCGCCCCGCAGGTTCAGAGTTGCCTTCTCGGTGACAATGTCCAGCGTCACCGGGGCATTGACGGCATTGGCCAGGGTTGCGTAGAAAACGCTGCGGGCGCCGTTGACATGCTCGGCAACAAACTCCGCAGTGTCTTCCACCTCGATCACGCCGCCCAACGAACGGGTGGACGCGTGGCCCTCCACTTTGGCAACATCACCCACCAGCCACTGCAGCAGGTCCACCGTGTGGATGGCCTGGTTCATCATCAGGCCGCCTCCACCCTCCGCCCAGGTTCCACGCCATGGACGGCTTTCGTAATAGCTGCCGTCCCGGTGCCACATGACGGTTGCCGAGGCGCCGATCACCTGACCCAAGGTGCCGCCGTCGAGCAGTTCACGCATGGCTTGCGAGGTCGCGTTGTACCGGTTCTGGAAGCAGACGCCGATCTTCGCCGCGCTCCGCTCCGCCACCTCAATCAGGCGCTGCCCCTCTTCCAACGTGTGGGCCAGGGGCTTCTCGACGATCACATGGACGCCGCGTTCAAGGCAGTTGGCGGCCACGGAGGCATGAAGGTGGTGTGGCGTACAAACATGCACGACGTCGGGACGCACCTTCTGGAGCATGTCCAGGTAGTCCGCATAGCCGGGGACGCCGTGGGCGGCTGCCGCCGCCTCCAACCTTTCCGGATTGGTATCGCAAACTGCCACCAACTCCGCGCTCCCGACCGCAGATAGTGCCTCAAAATGAACGGTTGAAATGTCGCCGCAACCGATGACTGCCGCTGTTGGCATGTCCTGCTCCTTCGAAGGATGATGCTGCCGGATGGTGATGCTGATGCGTTGAGTGCTGGTGGAGCTGGATGCTGGTGGAGCTGAGTGCTGGTCCTGCTTGCCGGTCTCAGGCGAGGGTGACGTTGTTCTTGGCGGCCAGGCCGGCGAAGGCCCTGGCTGCGACGCCGAAAGCCACAGGGCCGGAGTAGCCGCCCAGTTCGTGGGCGCTGGCAAGGTGCGGCTCCAGCGACGCGAAGCCTTTGTACCCGTCGGCGGCCAATGCAGCGATGGTGGCATCCAGCTCGCCGTCGCCTTCGCCGGAAGGAACAACCTCGCCAGTAGTGGCGATCGCATCCTTCACCTGCAAGTACTCCAGGTATGGGCGCAGCAAGGCGTAGCCCTCGGTGTACGGTTTGACGCCCACCTGGACGAAGTTGGCGTTGTCCCATGCGACGCGCAGGGCCGGGGAGTTCACCGTTTCCATGATGTCCAGGACACGCTCAGGGGTGTCGCCGTAGATACCCTTTTCGTTTTCGTGAAGCAGAACCACATCATGGGCGGCTGCCTCGGAAGCCAAGGCCTTCATGCGCTCCATCACGGCATCCCGAATCTCCTCCTGGCCCTGGGCCTCGCCCCGGTAGAAGGAGAAGATGCGTACGTACTTGGTGTCCAGGGCTTTCGCGACCGAGATGATCCGGCGGAGGCGTCCAAGCTCATGCTCCACCGGCAGGCTGACATCCACCTTGCCGATGGGGCTGGCTACAGCCGAGACCCTGAGGCCCTTGTCGTCGAGGATCGCCTTCAGTCGCTGGACAGCTTCCGGCTCCAGTTCGGACACGTTGACGCCCCAGGCACTGCGGACTTCAAGGTGGCTCGCGCCGAGGGCCAGCAGCACGGCGGCTTGGATAGCGGGATCTGGATCTACTTCGTCGCCGAAACCGGACAGGCTCCACACGGCTTGGGGGTGGGTCACGAATTCTCCTAGGTAGCCCTGCGACGCCACCGGCCGGAGCACGGTGACGCAGTTCACAGGAGTGTCTTGTCATCACGAGTTTAGCCACCTTGGCACACTTTTGACAACCGATTGCCATGCGCTGCCATCATGTGGCATATTTGATTCACGGTGTGGCAGTGGTCACAGCCGGATGATCTTGTCGTTCAGAGAGGAACGCCCGTGGCGACGCAACCCATGGCAACAGGCCGGCCTGCCACCATCCACGACATCGCTGCGCTGTGCGGCGTCGCGGCATCCACTGTTTCGAGGGCCCTTGCCAACCCGGAGCGCGTCAATATCCGCACCCGCGAGCGGATCCAGGCTGCCGCCGTCGAGCTTAATTACACGCCCAACTCGCAGGCGAAAGCCCTGAGTTCAGGGAAGACCGGAGCTGTTGGAGTCCTGGTTCCGGACATCACCAACCCGTTCTACTTCGACCTCATCCGAGGCACCCAGTTGCAGCTCAAGGCCGCCGGCTACACGCAGTTGCTTGTGGATACCGAAGAATCGGACGAGGTGGAGGCCAGCACGCTGGAGCAGCTGCGCAAAAGCGCCGACGGCGTGATTGTGGCAGCGTCCCGCCTCAACGATGAAGCTCTGGCCGCTGCCGCAGCCCTGATGCCCATGGTCACTGTAAACCGCGACGTCGATGGCGTCCCCGCAGTCATAATCGACACCCCCTCAGCCATGCCGCAGGCCCTGGACCACCTGATTTCATGGGGCCACACGTCCGTTGCCTACGTTTCCGGTCCCGCCGTTTCGCAGTCCAGTGCCCGGCGCTGGGCCGCACTGTCAGCAGCCGCGGAGGAACGCGGAGTTGAGGTCCGCCGCCTTGGCCCCTTCGCACCCAAAACCCAATCCGGCGCTGCTGCTGCGGATGCTGCCGTCCACAGCGGAGTCACGGCGTGCATCGTGTTCAATGACCTCATCGCCATCGGGATGCTGCAACGACTCCGCGAACGCGGCCTCCGGGTGCCTGAAGATATGAGCATCGTGGGTTGCGACGATATCTTTGGCGCGGATTTCTGCAACCCTCCCCTGACCACCATGAGCTCGCCGATCGAGCAGGCCGGCCGGGTGGCCGTGTCCATGCTGCTGGCCCAGTTGAACCCGCTCGCCGGTGGCGGGAACCGGAATCGCTCGGTCATGCCCACCCATCTCACAGTCCGCGGCTCAACGGGTCCGGTTCCTTCCGATTAGCCCGAATCGCGGCGCAACATGGTTGAGCCTGGGTGACCGGGCTGACTAGTGTTGGACCATGCGCGAACTACAGGAAAAGATCATTGAAGAAATGGGCGTCCAGCCCCGGATCAACCCTGCAGAGGAGGTCCGCAAGCGCGTTGATTTCCTGAAGGATTACCTGAAGGCGACACACACCAAGGGATTCGTTCTTGGCATCTCCGGCGGCATAGATTCCTCGCTTGCCGGCCGCTTGGCGCAATTGGCCGTCGAGGAGCTCGAAGCCGAAGGCGTTGAAGCGAACTTCGTCGCCGTCCGACTCCCCTACGGTATCCAGCATGACGAAGACGACGCGCAGGCGGCCCTCGATTTCATCAAGGCCAAGACCGAGTGGACCTACAACATTTCCCAGGCAGTGGACGGTTTCGAGGACGAATTCGAAAAGACCACGGGGGCACCGATCTCCGATTTCCATAAGGGCAATACGAAAGCCCGCGCGCGCATGATCGCCCAATATGCACTGGCCGGCGAACACAACTACCTGGTGATCGGCACTGACCATGGCGCAGAGTCAGTGACGGGCTTCTTCACGAAGTTCGGCGACGGCGGCGCGGACATCCTGCCGCTGTTCGGCCTGAACAAGCGCCAGAACCGCACCCTCCTGGCCGAACTCGGCGCACCTTCTCGGGTCTGGGAAAAGGTTCCCACCGCCGATCTCCTGGATAACAAGCCAGGCCGCACCGACGAAGACGAGCTCGGCATCACCTACGACCAGATCGACGACTACCTCGAAGGCCGCGACGTCCCCCAGGACGCCGCGGAACTGATCGAACAGAAGTATCTCCGCACGCGCCACAAGAGAACAGTTCCGGTCACGATCTTTGATACGTGGTGGAAATAACCTGACCTAGCGGCCAACGGCGTAAGGCTCGGCCGCGAGCACCGTAGGTTTGCCGTCGATCAGGTCCGCCAGCATCTCTGCGGACCCGCAGGCCATGGTCCACCCGAGGTGCCCGTGACCGGTGTTGATGTAGAGGTTGCTTTCGCCTGCCCGGCCAATGATGGGCGGTCCGTCCGGAGTCATGGGCCTTAGCCCCACTTTGTAGGTAGCCCTGCTGAGGTCCAGCACCCCGGGGAAGAGTTCCTTCCCTGCTTTGAGGATGTTTGCAAAGTCCTTCCGGGCGTACTGCTGCGAGTAACCGGCGAACTCTGCCGTAGCGGACATCCTCAAATGATCCCCAAACCTTGACCATGCCACCAAGGACCTCTCGTCAATGCCGCCCAAGCCGGGGGCGGGGGCTCCTTCATTGATGGGAGCGGTGAGGCTGTAGCCTTTCGCCGGATAAACGGGGAGGCGGACACCGGCAGTTCTGGCCAGGCGCGCGCTCTCCGGGCCACCTGCAAGGATGAACCGGTCAGCGACAAGCTCACCTTGGCTGCTCCTGAGCGCTGCCACACGGGGAACACCGGCCGGTGAACTGTCTGATCGGATCCCCACTATGGCCGTGTCGAACGTGAAGCGCACCCCCAACTCCTCACACAGCTTTCGCACCTCCGCGGCAAATATGGCGGGATTTCCCGTTGCATCAGTTTCATCATGGACAGCTCCGATGAACCTGACGTGGCTGTTGGCCAGGGCTGGCTCGAGCTGGAGCAGCTCCTCCCGGGACACGATCCGCTGTGCCTGGCCGTTCTCCCGCATGATGCTGCCATGCGCCGTCGCCCGTTCCAAGGCATCCGCGTCGCGATAGAGATAGAGGACGCCGCCAGTTGAAGGCCGGAAGTCCATGCCCTTTCCTGCGATCATCGCGTTGAAGAGCTGTTGGCTCCGCTGGGCGAGGCGCAGCTTTGCCAGGGTGTTTCGATGTGCCCGTGGGCCGGTGCATTCACGCAGGAACTTCAGCCCCCACGACACAAGCTCAGCGTCGAGGCGCGGCTTTACCCGGATGGAGGTATCTGCGCTGAAGATTGATTTCAGCAATTCCTTGGGTGCGGACGGCGAGGCCCAGGCGAAGGAGTGCCCCGGCGCGATCAGGCCCGCCGTCGCGTCACTGGTGGCGAGTGTTTCAGCGGCCTCCCTGTCCACTACTTCAACGTCGTGTCCGCGCCGAGCCAACTCGTAGGCCGTTGTGACACCAATGATGCCAGCGCCGACCACCAGGAGTTTCATTTCCATGCCTCCGCCCGGTCAGGTCCGCCCTGCGGCAAACAGGCTGTTGCCTGCACTTCCACAAGGAGCCGCGGGTCCAGCAACTCGGCAACAACCGTGGCCCTGGACGGTCGATGTCCGGCGAAGACAGAGACCCAGGTCCTGTTGAATGCCTCCGCGAGCGCGGCGTCCCGGAGATAGACCGTGCAGGAAACCACGTTGCTAAGGCTGGCGCCGTAGGTGGACAGGACCTTGCCAAGCCTCTCCAGGGAACACCGGGTCTGAGCCTCGATGTCGCCTTCACCTACGACGGATCCGCCGTCGCCAAACGAAACCTGACCCGATACGTAGACGGTATCCCCTGCCCGTGTGGCCGATGGATAGGGCGAATCCGGGGTTGTGATGCCGTCGACGTCAACCGTCCGGCCGGGGCTATGAAGTGAAGTCATGGTTCTCTTTCAAGGAAATTGGGCGCGTAGGAGCGTGAAGCGGCAAGGCGTGTCAGGCCAAATGGACGCCGCCGGTGCGGGAGTGGAACTTAGCTGTCCGAGTTGTAAGAGCGGAGGAATGCCTTGGTGCGTTCTTCGCGCGGATTATCGATGACCTCGGACGGAGGACCTTGTTCGATGATGTGGCCGCCATCTATGAAGACGATTTGGTCGGAGATCTCCCTGGCAAAGGGCACCTCGTGCGTGACGATGACCATGGTCATACCGGACTGGGCCAAGCGGCGCATGACGGCCAGCACGTCCCGGGTGGATTCGGGGTCGAGCGCGGATGTCGGCTCGTCAAACAGGAGGAGGCTGGGACCCAGGGCCAATGCCCGGGCAATCGCAACCCTCTGCTGTTCGCCTCCGGACATCTGTTCCGGAAATGCCAGGGCCCGGTGCGACAGGCCCACTTCGGCGAGCAACTCCAGGGCAGTGTGGAGGGCTTTCTTCTCAGGGATCTTCAGCCCCTTCATTTGGGCCAACATGACATTCTCCACGGCTGTCAGGTGGGGAAAAAGGTAGAAGCGTTGGAAGACCATCCCAACCCGCTGCCTCAGCTTGGCCGAATCCTTGCAGACCGTCTTCCTCCCTGCGAACACCGGCTCACCCTGCAACGTTATGGTGCCTGAATCGGGTTGCTCAAGGAGGTTGATGCATCGCATCAAGGTGGTCTTGCCACCGCCGCTTCGGCCGATGATGCTGACAATGTTGCCTGGCTCGACCGTAAAGTCCACGTTGTCCAGCACGACGCGGCCTGAGAACGACTTCACCAGGGATTTGATCTCGACCACCGGACGGGCGTTGTTCACCGTTTGACCTTTGGTTTCAATTCTTCCGATCGTCATGGCTTTACCTCCGAGTATGACGTGGTTTCCGCTGCTGCCAAGAGGGCGCGTGCCTGAGCCAATCTGCGGTACCGGCGGAGGGACAAGGGGGCGCCTGCTTGCACGCGGCGTTCGAGCCTGAGGACCAATTGCGAGAGCGGGTAGCAGACCACAAAGTAGATCGCGGAAATGACGATGTAGACCTCAAGGGCGCGGAACGTTTCGCTGGCGATCAGCTGCGCCTGGGACATGAGCTCCGCTGCCGAAATCACCACCAGCAGGGAGGTGGACTTCAAAAGGTCCACCAGCATGGTGCCGGTTCCGGGCAATGCGAGCCGGAGTGCCTGCGGGAAGATGATGCCAGTGAAGGTCACCGTGGGCCCAAGGCCCAGGGCTTGGCCTGCTTCCCGCTGTCCGGGGTGGACTCCGAGGAGGGCAGCCCGGAAAATCTCCGAAAGGTATGCTCCGTAGAAGATCACCAGGCTAAGAGTGCCCGCTTGGAAGGCATCAAGACGGATACCGATGGAAGCCAAGCCGAAGTAGGTAATGAAAATGATGGCCAGCAGGGGGATGTTCTTGAACAGTTCCGTGTAGACGGCAGCCGGAATCCGGAGCAGCCGACGGGAACTGATGCGCAGGAGTGCGACGCCGAGTCCAATCACCACTGCGCCGGCGAAGCCGGCGGCGGTGTAGCCAAGGGACCTCAGCAGACCATCGGCAAGTGCTGGCACGTATTCCTGCCATGGCACCTGAAACAGGCCGGGTGCGGGGTTCATGATTGTTCCTGTCCTTTGGAATGGGTACCGGGCGGTTCAGTTCGAAGGAGCCGTCCAGTCAGCCGGGCGGTCCTCGGCCCGCCGATCCGCTGTCATGGACGGCGACGGCTTCAGGTACTGGTCCGGGTCGCCACCGTATTTGGTGATCAGGCTCGCAAGCTCCCCGTTGGCGTACATTTCGCGGATCACTCCGGAGACGGCCTTCTCCAGCTTCGGTGCCTCCCTTGGCACGTAGAAGCTGGTCATGTACGGCTGGAAATAGGCCAGGTCCGGAGATTTTTGCACTTCTTCGTCCGTGGGCGGCGTCAGGTACTTGGTCTGCATGCCCAGATCAGGGCGCTGCGCCTGGGTATAGGAAATGAGCAAAGGGTCCACGAAACCTACGTCAACCCGTCCGGAGCCGACGTCGGCGAACAGCCCATTGGCGTCAGGGTAGGCATTGAGCTTGGCCTCTGGAACCGCCTTGATTGACTTCACCCAAACGTAGCCCGTAACGGTGCCCAGGTTCTTGCCGCGGAGGTCTGCAAGGGTTTTGACGTCCTTGTCGCCTTGGACGGCCATCGCCGGCGGGGAGTAGTAGGGAGGATCGGTGAACAGGCCGGCCTTCGCACGTTCTTTGGTCCAGGCAATTCCCCCGATGGAGATGTCAACGCGGCGGCTTTGTACACCTCCAAGCATGCCGTTGAAATCGGTGACCTGGGGTTCGATAGTGAGGTTCAGCTTCTTCGCTGCAGCCTGCAGGATCTCGGCATCAAGGCCAACCAGCTGGCCGTCCTTCATTGCCGTGTATGGCATATAGGGCTGAATGGCCACTTTCAGCTTGCCCGGTTCGATGGTGTCCAGTGCGTCTGAATTACTGGCGACGCCGTTGCCGCCACAGGCTGTCAGCGCCAACGTCACGGCGCCAAGGACAGCGACGACGGATGTACGAAGGGGTTTGGGGATGCGACGAAACATGGTGGTCGCCTTTCGATGGGTTTAATGCTGATGCAGAACGCCGTCTGCTGTTTCGGCTTTGCGCCGCTTAGTAACAACCGTAGGCTTGGGTGTGATGAAAGTCATTGGACTATTCATCCATGTTCTCTGCGATTCCAGGCCGATTTGTTGTACGAATAAACCGAAGGCGATCCCGACATGGCAGCGACCACCATCCGAACCGGCTCCGGACCCCTGACCCCGGCGCTTGCCCAGCAAATCGCTGGTGACACCAGCCATATCGTGGGCTTCAACATCCTAATCACCGACGCCCACGGCACTGTTATCGGCAGTGGCGATACGAGCCGGGTTGGCAGCTTCCATGAAGCGTCCCTGGAGGTGATCCGAACACGGCTGTCGGCCACCCACTCGGCTGCCCAAGCCCGGGCGCTGGAGGGCGTCAAACCCGGCGTCACCCTACCCATCCTGCTCAATGGCCAGGCCGTGGGCACTGTGGGTATCACCGGTTCCCCGGCCCAGGTCACCCGCTTTGGGTTGATGGTGGAACGCCAGACGGAAATCCTGCTCCATCAAGCTTCCCTGCTGCGCTCCACCCTTCAACGCGAGCGTGAGCTGGAAGACCTGGTGCGCAGCATTCTTGCGTTCGATCCCTTGGTGACGGGGCATTCAACCCTGCTGGACCAAGCGAACGACCAAGGCGTAGACCTTACCGCCAGCCGGGTCGCCGTCGTCGTCCACACACCCGGCCGCACCCCTGTTCCTTCCACTACTTCGGAGTGGCTTCCACGGGCACTGGTACTGCTCCGTGAGAGCTTTCAGCATCGCCAGACAATCGCGGTCTCCATCAGCGCCAATCGCTACGTCGTCTTCGCACACCCCACGCCGGATGGAATGGACGGAATCCTGTCCCAAGCCCGTCATTGCGTCGAGCAGTTCCGCACGCACTTAGGCTCCGACGTCGAAATCGGCATCGGAACCGAAGGGGCCGGCCCCACCCAAATGCGCACCGCCTACGAAGACGCAGCCGATGCCCTTCATCTGGGTCGCCGGATCACCCGCCGCAGCGTCACCACCATCGATGAAGTACGCATGGAACAGTTGCTGTCAGGCATCGGCCTGCGTGCCAGGCAGCGCTACACAGCGGCCGTGGCCGAGCCACTTATGGCCGCGGGCGATTGGAACACCGTTCGCAGCACCGTGATTGCCTGGTGCGAAAGCGGCTTTTCCTTGGTGGGTGCTGCGCGCCGCCTTCATATCCATCGGAACACGCTTATTCATCGGCTGGAGAGGATCGAGCATCTCCAAGGCTGGACCACACGAACAGCCGTGGCCTACCTGGCGTTGTATCTGGCGTGCAAGACCAACGAGTTCGACGCCGGCGAGCCATCCGATTCCTGACGGCTGCGGGTGTGAAGGAACTCAGGCCAGGAAGCCGCGCAGGAGCGAAGCGGTTCCTTCAAGGTGCTCCACGGCAGCCCGCTCGGCAGCAGGAGCATCACCACGCAGAATGGCATCCGCAATCTCGACATGCTGCTCGTTGGCATGGTCCAGGTTGGTAGCAAGCAGTGGAATGCGGTCCAGGAGATCATTGAGTCGCGCACGGGTTTCAGCCACTGCACTGACCAAGCTTGCGGATCCGGACAATTCTGCGATCGCGATGTGGAATCGCGCATCCCGTGGACGGTAGCCCTCCGCAGGGGACGCGCTGACTTCGGAAAGGCACACCTGGAGGTGCTGCCGTGCTGCCGCCGATAGATCCGCTTTCGCTGCCAGGACGGCCGCAGCGGGTTCAATGATGGACCGGAAGAGCAGGACGTCTTCAACTTCGGCCGGGTCCAGTGGGCTGTTATCAGGCGTCCGTTGCACTGTGGCGGTGGAGACGTATGTTCCCCCGTACCGCCCCCGCTGCACCTCAAGGTAACCAGCGCTCTGCAGTTCCCCTAAGGCGTCCCGGAGTGTTGCACGGGAGACCCCCAGCTGTTCGGCCAGTTCACGTTCCGGGGGCAACTTTTCAGAGGGAGCGAAAATACCCAGCTTGATGGTCTGCAGTATGTGCTCGATGGTTTCCTCGAACGCATTGCCGCCCCTCACCGGACGCAGCATCGAGAAGGACGGGCCAAAGGGCGAGTCGGGCACTGCATCTCCTTCCGCGCGGACCGCGGCACCCAGGGTGCCTGCTGCTTTCATAGTAGCCGTGTGGATCATCAATGGTCATCAAAGACACCATTGGGCCGGTACCTATACGAGCAAAAGTGAGTGTTTTTACGAAAACACTTGACGAGGCGCAGATCACACTTCAGACTTTGAAACACACTTTGGACTGAAAACAGTCCTTTAGGATCTCCCCTTGATCCTCACGTTGAACTCTCCCACAAGCATTCCTCAGACGTTAGGAACACGCATGGAAACAGCGCACCAGCCACCCGGTGGCGAGGAAGAGTATTTGAAGCACCGCCGCCTCAAAAGAGGTGCCGCCGGCTGGATCCTCCTGGCCGGTTTGGGGGTTGCGTATGTCATCTCCGGAGACTTCGCGGGCTGGAACCTGGGCCTCGCCCAGGGAGGCTGGGGCGGCCTGCTCATTGCCTTCGTGCTGATGGCCGTGATGTATACCTGCATGGTCTTCGGCCTCGCCGAACTTTCATCAACGCTCCCGACGGCGGGCGCCGGCTATGCGTTCGCACGCAGGGCTTTAGGTCCACTCGGCGGATACGCCACGGGTATGGCAGTCCTGATTGAGTACGCGGTAGCGCCGGCTGCCATTGCTACGTTCATCGGCGGCTATGTGGAAGCGCTGGGGCTCTTCGGGCTCACCAACTCCTGGCCGGTCTACCTCGTCACCTACGTGATCTTCATTGGGATCCACCTCCGTGGCGTAGGTGAGGCGCTGAAGATCATGTTCGGCATCACGGCAGTAGCCACAGTTGCGTTGATCGCCGCGGTGATAGGCCTCCTTCCCAAATTCGACCCTGCCAGGCTCTTCGACATCGTCCCGGACGGCTCCGCAGGCTCCAGCGCCTTCCTACCCATGGGTGTCAGCGGCATCCTCGCAGCACTCGTCTACGGCATCTGGTTCTTCCTGGCCGTGGAGGGCGTTCCACTGGCGGCCGAAGAAACGTCCAACCCGAAGCGGGACATGCCACGAGGCATCATCGTGGCCGTCATCATCCTGGTGGTCTTCGGAGCGTTGATGCTGGTCCTCGTACCCGGAGCCGCCGGCTCCCAAGCCATGAGCGGATCCGACAACCCGCTCCCCGAAGCATTGCGCATCGCCTACGGCGGTAACACGTTCCTGGCCGACTTCGTCAACTACGCCGGCCTGGCAGGGTTGGTTGCCAGTTTCTTCTCCATCATCTACGCCTACTCCCGGCAGCTCTTCGCACTCTCGAGGGCAGGTTACCTCCCCCGCTGGCTCTCCCTCACCGGGGCGCGTCGCACCCCCTACTGGGCCCTCATCATTCCCGGCACCATAGGCTTCCTGCTCGCAGCAGTGACGCAGGACGGCGCCCTGTTGATCAACATAGCCGTCTTTGGAGCCACGGTCTCCTACGTCCTGCTCAACCTCTCCCACATCGTTTTGCGCAAAAAGGAACCCCATTTGGAGCGCGGCTACAGGACTCCCGGCGGGATCGTCACAACCTCGGTTGCCCTGGTCCTTTCCGCCGTGGCAGTCGTGGCGACGTTCGTCGTCGACGTCTTTGCAGCTTCCATCACGGCGGCAATCTTTGCCGCCGCCCTTCTCTACTACTGGCTCTACAGCCGGCACCGGATCGTGGCGGGCGCGCCCGAAGAAGAGTTCGCCCAACTGGCCATGGCGGAAGCCGAACTGAAGTAACAACAAATGTCCACACACAAGAACCCCGGAGACACCATGAATGAGCAAAACAAAGCGTCAGCCCGGAACCAACAACTGACCCTCGACGAACTGCGGGGGCTGATAGACAGCGGCGACATCGATACCGTCATTGTCGCCATCACAGATGCGCTGGGACGCCTGCAGGGCAAGCGCTGTGGAGCACGGTCCTTCATAGAGGACGTCCTGGACCACGGAGCCGAAGGCTGCAACTACCTTCTCGCCGTCGATGTCGAGATGAAGACGGTGGACGGTTACGCCATGTCCTCGTGGGAGACAGGCTATGGGGACATGGTGATGATGCCTGATATCTCAACCCTGCGGCGGGTTCCGTGGCTGGAAGGCACCGCGATAGTGCAGTGCGACGTGCTCTGGACCGATCACACCCCTGTTGCTGCCTCCCCCCGCCAGATCCTGAAGGCCCAGATCGAACGCCTCGAAAAGCTTGGCTACCGTGCCTACGCCGGCACCGAGCTGGAGTTCATCATGTTCGACGACTCCTACAGCCAGGCCTGGGAGAAGAACTACACCAGCCTCACGCCCGCAACGCAGTACAACGTGGACTATTCGCTGCTGGCTACCGCGCGCCTGGAACCGGTGATCCGCTCCATCCGCACCAACATGGAGGCCGCCGGATTGGTTGTGGAATCGTCCAAGGGCGAATGCAACCTGGGGCAGCAGGAAATCACGTTCCGCTTCGACGAGGCCCTGGCGGCCTGTGACAAGCACTCGTTCTACAAGAACGGTGCCAAGGAGATCGCGGACCGGCACGGCAAGAGCATCACCTTCATGTCCAAGTTCAACGAGCGCGAAGGCAACTCCTGCCACATCCACTTCAGCCTCACCGACCTTGAGGGCAACCCCGTCTTGGCGGGCGACGGCGAACACGGCTTCAGTCCCGTGATGGAACGTTTCGTGGCGGGACAGTTGGCAGCACTGCGCGAACTCACCTACTTCCTGGCCCCGAACATCAACTCCTACAAGCGGTTCGTGGAGGGCAGCTTTGCGCCGACGGCTATCGCCTGGGGCCTTGATAACCGCAGCTGTGCGCTGCGCGTCGTGGGACACGGCCGGGGCCTCCGCACCGAAAACCGTGTGGGCGGCGGCGACGTCAACCCGTACCTCGCCGTCGCAGCCATGATCGCGGCGGTGATTCACGGGATCGAGAATGACCTCCCGTTGCAGGCCATCACCAAGGGCAACGCGTACGAATCCGATGCGGACCGTCTGCCCACCACCCTGCGGGACGCCCGCGATCTGCTCGCCGAAAGCAGCATCGCCCGCAAGGCCTTCGGCGACGACGTGGTGGACCACTACGTCCACGCCGCCACGGTGGAACTCACCGCGTACGACAGCGCCATCACAGACTGGGAGCGGACCCGTGGCTTCGAGCGACTCTGAAAAGTACAGGCCCCGGATCGCACTCACGAGCTACCTGCAGGAGGCCTCCTGGGGAGTGTGGAATACGACGGCGGCCATCCTCCCCGCCACGTACGTCGAGGCTGTGGTGGCGGCCGGCGCCACTCCAATACTGCTGCCACCCAGCGGTACCGACCCTACGGTCCTGGACCTGGTGGACGGGCTGATCGTGGTGGGAGGGCCCGACGTCGATCCTTCACTTTACGGGCAGGCTCCCCATCCCAGGACGCAGCCGCAGCCCTTGCGGGACAGCCACGATTCCGTCCTTCTCCGCGCTGCGCTGGAACGTGAGCTGCCGCTGTTCGCCATCTGCCGTGGCGCGCAACTCCTGAACGTCGTGTTGGGCGGGACCCTGATCCAGCACATCCCGGACGTCAACCCGGATGCCAGGTGCCAACCAGCGCCCGGTGTGTATGGCGAGGCGGCCTTCAGCACCACGCCGGGCAGCCTGATCAACGATCTCCTCGGCGACACCGCTGAGTCGCCCTGCTACCACCACCAGGCCATGGACTCTGTGCCCCGGGCCCTGCGCGTGACAGCCCGCTCCGCAGACGGCATGGTCCAAGCCCTGGAAACCAGGGAGGGCGGCTGGGTGTTGGGAGTCCAATTCCACCCGGAGCAGAACCCGCACGATCTCCGGCTCTTCCGCGGCTTCGTGGAAGCAGCCGCGAACTACCGTAACGACCACACCGCAACCATGAAAGCGATGTCCCCCGCATGACTGCAACAGTCTTTGATGTCATCAATCCGGCCACCGAGGAGGTCATCCAGACGGTCCCACTCGCAGGCCTGACAGAGACGGACGCTGCGATCGCAAAGGCCGCTGCCGCATACGAGTCGTGGCGGTCCGTGGCGCCCGCGGACCGTGCGCTGCTGCTCCGGCGGTTCGCCGCCGCCGTCGACCATGACCTGGAGAACCTCGCCCAACTGGAGGTACGCAACGCAGGGCACACCATCGGAAATGCCCGGTGGGAAGCCGGCAATGTCCGTGATGTGCTGAACTATTATGCCGCAGCTCCGGAACGGCATTTCGGCCGCCAGATTCCCGTGGCCGGCGGGGTCAACATGACGTTCCATGAGCCGCTGGGCGTGGTGGGTGTGATCGTCCCGTGGAACTTTCCCATGCCGATTGCCGGCTGGGGTTTCGCACCTGCACTGGCGGCAGGGAACACCGTGGTGCTCAAGCCCGCAGAGGTGACACCGCTGACGGCGATCCGGCTGGGTGAGCTTGCCCTTGAAGCAGGCATTCCCGAAGGCGTCTTCCAGGTGATTCCCGGGAAGGGCTCCGTGGTGGGGCAGCGATTCGTCACCCACCCTGCCGTGCGCAAAGTGGTTTTCACCGGCTCCACCGGAGTCGGGAAGCAGATCATGGCCGGCTGTGCAGACCAAGTGAAGCGGGTGACGCTGGAACTTGGCGGCAAGAGCGCCAACATCGTTTTCGACGACGCCGATCTTGAGCTTGCGGCGGCTGCGGCGCCGGGTGGCGCTTTCGACAACGCGGGCCAGGATTGCTGCGCACGCTCCCGGATCCTGGTTCAACGAAATGTCTACGACCGCTTCCTCGAACTGCTGGAACCCGAGGTTATGGGAATGCGCGTCGGCGATCCCGCCGACGCAGCCACAACGATGGGTCCACTGATCTCCGCACAGCAGCTCAGTACAGTTTCAGGATTCGTGCCCGACGGCGCCCCGGTCGCCTTCCAGGGCAAGGCGCCGGAGGGTCCGGGTTTCTGGTTCCCACCCACCGTTCTGACTCCGGACGTGGACGCGCCGTCATTCACCGATGAGATCTTCGGTCCGGTAGTCGCCGTCGTCCCTTTCGAGGACGAAGCCGAAGCCATCCGGATCGCCAACAACACCGAGTATGGCCTGTCCGGTTCCATCTGGACGTCCAAGGTAGACCGGGCCCTTCGCGTGGCGCGCGGCGTCGAGTCCGGCAACTTGTCCGTCAATTCACACTCGTCCGTCCGTTACTCCACACCTTTTGGCGGCTTCAAACAATCAGGTCTGGGGCGCGAGCTCGGCCCGGATGCCTTGGACGCCTTCACCGACGTCAAGAACGTTTTCATCTCAACCCAATCCGCCTAGTCTTTTCCACCACTTCCCTAAGGAGCACCCCATGCAAGCAGTAGTTTCCAACCGCCTCGCAGGCCGCAGTGCAGTCATTACGGGCGGCGCCAGCGGCATCGGCCTGGCCACAGCACGCCGGATGGCCGCAGAGGGCGCCAATGTCGTGATCGCGGACATCGAGCCGACCTCCGGCATTGCCGCGGCCAGCGAAGTTGGCGGCCTGTTCGTGAAGGTGGACGTGACCAGCGAGGAAGAAGTCCGCAACCTTTATGCCCAGACCAAAGAGACATATGGCAGCGTTGACATTGCCTTCAACAATGCCGGCATCTCCCCCGCGGACGATGCCTCGATCCTGGACACGGGCATCGATGCCTGGCGGAGGGTCCAGGAAGTGAACCTGACCTCGGTCTACTACTGCTGCAAATACGCCATTCCCTACATGCAGGAGCAGGGCAAGGGCTCCATCATCAACACGGCGTCCTTCGTTGCCGTCATGGGTGCCGCTACTTCCCAGATTTCCTACAGCGCCTCCAAAGGTGGCGTGCTCTCCATGAGCCGGGAACTCGGCGTCGAATTCGCGCGCCAGGGCATCCGCATCAACGCACTCTGCCCGGGGCCGGTGAACACGCCGCTGTTGAAGGAACTCTTCGCCAAGGATCCGGAGAAGGCAGCACGCCGCCTGGTCCATGTGCCGCTGGGTCGCTTCGCGGAACCGGAAGAGCTGGCGGCTGCCGTCGCCTTCTTGGCCAGTGACGACGCATCCTTCATTACGGCGTCGACATTCCTGGTGGATGGCGGTATTTCGGGAGCTTACGTCACCCCGCTGTCATAGCCGCCCTTCGCCCCACATTGCTGCCCCTGCCCTCTGGGCGGGGGCAGTTTTGGTTTTTATCGACTCTTGACGTCGCGATAGTCACCGATATATCGTTAACTATCGCCGATCATCCTTCGGCGTAAGGACAACCGAAAGGACGATGCTGTTATGAAAGGCATCAACGAACACGGCAACCCATTCCCCGAGCACGACCACGGACACCCCGAACCCGGACACGGCCGAGGCCGCTTTAACCGGGGCAAGGGCCGACGAGGGCCGGGCGGACACGGAGGCGGCGGGTTTGGCCCGGGCTTCGGACCGGGCGGGTTTGGCCCCGGCTTTGGACCCGGATTCGGCCCAAGGGGCTTCGGTCCTGGCGGCTCCCGCCGAGCCAACCGCGGCGACGTCCGGGCAGCGATACTCTCGCTCTTGGCGGAGGCTCCTTCCAACGGCTATGGCCTCATCAAGACCATCGCGGAGAAAACATCCGGCGCATGGCGTCCCAGCCCCGGATCCGTCTACCCCACCCTCCAGCAACTGGTGGATGAAGAACTGATCGTCGCCGTCGGCGAAGGCCGACGTACCGAGTTCACGCTCACGGACGATGGCAAGGCCTATGTTGCCGAGCACGAGGAAGAACTGGCCAACGCCTGGAATACGGAGGCCGACGGAACTGCCGCCGCCTTCCACCAGAGCGTCGGCAAGCTCATGGGCGTCGTCCACCAGTTCCGCTCAGCCGCCACCGATGACCAGCGCCAGGCAGCCATTGAGAAGCTGGACGAAACCCGCCGCGCCCTCTACCTGATCCTGGCCGACTAAGTGCTGGCAGCCATCCCCTTGACCTTGACGTAACGTCAACCCCTACTGTCGAAGAACAGGCACAGGACGGAGGACGTATGGACTGGTCAATTCAGGAAATCGCCAAGATTGCAGGAACCACCAGCCGCACGCTGCGTCACTACGACGACATCGGGCTGCTGAAACCAAGCCGGACCGGCCATAACGGCTATCGCTACTATGACGGTCCGGCCCTGGTCCAACTCCAGCGCATCCTCCTGCTCCGGGAACTGGGGCTTGGCCTCCCGGCCATCGCCGAAGTTCTCGATCGAGAGACGGACACCGTCAAAGCGTTAAGCAGCCATCTGGAATGGCTCGCGCAGGAGCAGGACAGGCTGACCCGGCAGATCGCGTCCGTCCGGCAGACCATCGACACAATGAAAGGGGATGGAAAGTACATGGCACAGAACATGTTTGATGGCTTCGACCACAATCAGTACAAGGACGAGGTGGAGGAGCGCTGGGGCAAGGATGCTTACGCCGCCAGCGATGCGTGGTGGCGCGGAATGAGCGCCGACGAGAAGCAGCAGTGGAAAGACCGCTCACAAAAGCTGGGCACGGACTGGATAACCGCCGCCGAATCAGGCGTAGCACCGGACAGCGCTGAAGCGCAGGATCTTGCACGGCGCCACGTCGAATGGCTTCGCGGAATTCCGGGAACCCCGACGACGGCACCCGGCGGAGACGTCAAGGGTTACGTCACGGGACTCGGCGAGATGTACGTCGCTGATCCGAGGTTTGCCGCCAATTATGGCGGTGAAACAGGGGCGGCCTTCGTCCGGGATGCGCTGCGGGTTTACGCGGAAAGGAACCTCTGAATGGTCAGGATGCGCTGATCTGGCTTAGGCAATAGTCTGGCCGGATGGGTACAAGCACCGTCAAGTCCGGCGAACAGGTTGACAGACAGAAGCGCATTCTTGAAGCGGCACTGGAACTACTGTCCCGCCACGGCATTTCAGGCATCAATATGCGTGCCGTGGCACGGGAAGCCGGCGTCGCCTTGGGGCTGGTGAATTACTACTACGAAGACAAATCGAGTTTGATCCGCGCGGTGCTCCACCAGATTGAAGAGCACGACCTCCTGTTGGTGGAGCCTTCGCCCACTTCCACCCCGGACGAACAACTCCGCGAGTCTCTCCGTAGGGTTGCGGACCCAGGGCTCCTGACCACACCGTATCTGTCCCTCCGCCTCCATCTGTGGGCCCTGGCCCAGGCACATGAGGACTTTGCACAGATCAATGCCGCAGCTTTTGACCGGTATCTCCAAGGGCTTGCGGCATTGATCGGGAATGCCATTTCCGGCTTGTCTCCCGAAGAATGCAGGGAGCGGGCGGCCGACATCGTTGTGGTGCAAAACGGCATGTGGCTCACCACGCTTCTGGGCATCGACAAGGCGGCCATTGAGCGAGGCATTGCCCGCACCGAGGAGATCGCTTTCGCGCCGTCGCAGCGCTAAGCACCCCCTGCTACAAGGACATCTTGTCGATGGAGTACTCTTTGCTCGCGTAGATCCCGCCCTGAGGCAAGTTTGGATCATAATCCTCCGCCGCTCCCCATCGGGCTGCGTCATCCTCAGGAATGAACCCGACGGCGTCTCCCGCCTTTAGGTCCCACCACCGGCCGGTGTTCGCGGAGACGGCGTAAAAGACGGCGACGTGTTCTGCGGTGGTCATCGTGGCGAGGAAAGCCCGAACCGCATCTGACGGGCTAAGCCAGGTCCGCTGCTCGCGGGCGGAACCCGGTCGATGTTCGTAGCTGCCGATACGTACGGCGATGGTACTGATGCCAAATTTGTCCGCGTAGAGCCGGCACAGGGCTTCTCCCGCGACTTTCGAAACTCCGTAGAAGCCATCGGGACGGGGTGGCATGTCCGATGAGACCGGATCGCCGGCTGAGTACATACCCGTCAAACGGTTGCTGCTGGCGTAGACCACTCGAGGCACTCCGGCACGTCGGGCAGCCTCGAGAACGTGATACGTGCCGACGATATTCACCTCCGCCAAGTCATGGAAATCCGCCTCATCAGGAATTCCCCCGAGGTGGATCACGCCATCCGCGTTTTCGAACAGCTCCTCCAATGAGTTCAGGTCACTGAGATCCGCGGTGGCCACCACCTGCAGACATCCCGAACGACCGTTGACTTGTCCGGTGGACTTATCGTAGCTTTCAACGCACTGACAACGTTGTCTATGTGGGGATGGGCACGCGCGATGAAGGGCGACTTGGAAGAACAATGACTAAATTCACGATCAGTAGGATGCGGGCAGCGACGTCTGCATTGACGCTGGCGGGCCTGACGCTTTCGGGCATCATGGCCGGCGTGGCACCAGCCTCTGCAACACCCGGGGTGGGAAGTGAGGAGTTTCGACCTGCTTACCACTACACGCCAGCGAAAAATTGGATGAACGATCCCAATGGAATGGTTTTCCACAAGGGGGTTTATCACCTGTTCTACCAACACAATCCCTCCGGCAACACCTGGGGGAACATGTCGTGGGGTCACGCGACGTCGAAGGACCTGGTTCACTGGCAAGAGCAGCCCCTTGCACTGTCCACCGACGCGCAGGAGGATGTATTCTCCGGCAGCATTGTGGTGGATAAGGACAACACAACAGGCTTCGGGACCAAAGAAAACCCCGCCTTGGTGGCCATCTACACCAGCGCCTACAAGGAAGCTTCCCCGCATCGGGGCTTGCAGGCCCAGTCCCTGGCCTACAGCCTGGATGATGGCCAGACCTGGACCAAATACTCAGGAAACCCGGTGCTGAACCGCAATTCTGCCAACTTCCGGGACCCCAAGGTCTTCTGGTACGACAACCCGTCCGGCGGTGGCTACTGGGTCATGACCGTCGTCGAATCGCAGGATCACAAGGTGCTCCTCTACAAGTCCGGCAACCTCAAGGACTGGACTGCCCTGAGCGAATTCGGGCCGGCCAACGCTACCGGCGGCCAGTGGGAATGCCCTGACTTGTTCCCGCTGGCGGTGGATGGGGACAAGAACAACATCAAGTGGGTCATGGTGGTCAACATCAACCCCGGCGGTGTTGCGGGAGGATCGGCCGGTCAATACTTCGTGGGCAACTTTGACGGCACCACGTTCACCTCCGAAACCACCGAACCAGTGGCCGAGGTACCCGCCGGCACGGTCATGGCAGGCTTCAACGACGGCACCTACAACGGATGGACCATAAACAACGAACCAGGCAACTGGAAGAACGGTCCTTTCGGGGACGCTCCCGCGCCCGGATCCCTGCCCGGCCAGAGCCCGGTGACCGGATTCGGCGGAACAGGACTGATCAACTCATTCAACGACGGCGACTGGCCCCTGGGTTCCATGCAGTCACCAACCTTCACCGTGACCGACGACTACCTTAACTTCCTCATCGGCGGCGGTAAGCACCCCCGCGTCTCCGACAAGTTGGACAACACCCCGCCCCCGGGAGAGCTGAAGTTTGACGGCTTCGAGGTTCCCAATGGCACAACGCTGGCCGATGCAGGCTGGACGGGGACAGGCGACCTGACCCCCAATTACCAGCCGGCCACCAGCGGCGGGGACTTCTACATCGGCGCCAAGCGAATCAACACCTTCGAAACAGGCGCCGTACCCGGTGATGACCGCCAAGGCACCCTGACCTCCCCCGAGTTCCCCATCACCAAGGACTTCATGTCCATGCTGGTGGGAGGCGGCAACCGAACAGCGGACTCAGGCCAGACCCTGGCCGTCCAGTTGCTGGTCAACGGCAATGTAGTCCGCTCCCTGGCCGGTGATAACGCGGGATTGCTGAACTGGAAAGGCTGGGATGTCTCGGAGTTCGCCGGCGAGAAGGCACAGCTGCGAGTCGTTGACGAAGCTACCGGCGGGTGGGGCCACATGACTCTTGATCACGTCATGCTCACTGACACAGCCGCCGTCGCCAGGTCCGATGAAGAAACGGTGAACTTGGTTGTCAACGGACAAGTGGTCCGTACCGCTACCGGCAACGACAGCGAAAGCTTGGATTGGGCCTCGTGGGATACCAGGGAATTCGTTGGCCAGCAGGCACACATCAAGGTTGTCGACAACAACAGATTCGGATGGGGGCACATCCTCGCGGATGAGTTCACAGCCAGCTCCACAGCAGCGAAGTCCAAGCTGGAGTCTTATCACTGGCTGGACTACGGACGCGACTACTACGCGGCCGTTTCGTTCTCGAACATGCCCGACAACAAGCGGGTCATGCTGGGCTGGATGAACAACTGGGATTACGCCAACACCATCCCCACCAACCCCTGGCGCAGTGCCATGTCGTTGCCCCGGGAGGTGCAGCTGACGCAGACACCTGATGGACCACGCCTTGCCCAAAGCGTGGTCAAGCAGGTGGACAAGCTCGCGACAAAGCCCAGCTACACGGACAAGAAGGGCGGTGCCATCAAGGCCGGAACAACCCCGCTGCCCTCTGCCACTTCAGGTCAGGTCCAGCGCGTGGACATCACGTTCGCACCCGGCACGGCGAAAAAGTCAGGCATCACCGTACTGGGCGACGGCAACTCCTCCACCGCCATCGGCTATGACTCCATCACCGGTAAGGTCTTCGTTGACCGCACGACATCGGGAAACACCGCTTTCCACCCGACCTTCGCTTCAGTTGAGGACGCCCCTGTCGCACTGGACCAAAAGGGCAATGTCACCCTGCGGGTGTATGTAGACCGCTCATCGGTGGAAGTGTTCTCCGGCGACGGTCTCCGGACCATCACCGATCAAGTATTTCCGAACGCCGGCGCTGACCGGATGACCCTCTTTGCAGAGGGTGGAACAGCGCAACTGAAGTCCCTCACGGTGACCCCCATGGAAGGAGCAATGTTCCTTCCCGGAAAGAAGTAACGCACTACCCGTAGCGGGGGACGGCGGCCGGCTTTCGCCTGGCCGCCGCCCCTGCTTCTACGGTTGGATCAGTGGGTTCAGCCAGGTCAGGGCGGAACCGTCGCCCTCTATGTGATCGGCAAGTTCGGCGTTGAACTCCCGGCCGTAATCGGCCCCGATGTGCTCTTGGAAGGCCTGCTCGTCCCGGTACACCTCGAAGACGAAGTACTCCCGCGGGTTGGTTTCCCGCGTGTACGGCAGGAACATCACATTTCCCGGTTCGTTCCGGACGTGTTCCGTCAGCGTTGCCATCATTTCCGCGACCCGGGTTTCACTGCCTTCTTTGACGGTGAACTCTGCATACAGTGTCTTGGTCATGGCCAGTCCTTTGCTCGGTTGGTTTCGGATTGCTCAGCTATTTGCCTGCGTCAGCTTGGGGCCGGATTTCGCCGGAACCCCGCTCTATCAGTTCGGTTGGGATGACATACGTTTGGGCAGGGCTCTGGTCGCCATCGATCCTTGCAAGGATCCGCTCAGCCGCAAGCTTGCCGATGCGTTCGGGATGCTGGGCGATCACTGTGATCCCGGGGTCCATCATGTCGGCCAGGGTGAAATCATCAAATCCAATGAGGGCAACCTTGTGATGCAGTCCAAGGGCTTTCAGAGCCCGCATGGCCCCGAACGTCACCAAGTTCTGACTGGAAAATATCGCCGTCGGCGGGTTCTCTGAGGTAAGCAGCTCGTGAGCGGCCCGGCATGCGGTTTCCTCGTCATGCAGGTTTTCACGAACGGCGACCCCGGACGTGGAAACGCCTGCTTGTCCCACGCCATCCAGGAACCCTGTCCGGCGCCTCCCGGCAGTCTGAATATCAGTCCGGTCGCCAAGGTAAGCCAGCCGGGTATGCCCATGCTTGATGAGATGGGCCGCCGCCTTTGCCGCACCAATTTCGTTATCAGTCACTACCGCGTCGGCCTCAATGCCCGCGGGCTCACGGTCAACGAATACCAGTGGCAGATCGCGGGAGTGCTCCGGAATCATGTACGCCTGGCTCTTGGCGATGGTAGTCAGCACAAGCCCATCGACCCGGCGGCCCAGGAAAGCCGAAATGAGTTTCCTCTCCCGGTCGGGATCGTCATCCAGGCTTGCAGCGAAGACGGCAATGCCGCGCACAGCCAAGGCGTCTTCCATGGCCCTGTGGATCTCCCCACTGAATGGGTTGGAAACGCTCGGAAGCAGCAAGCCGATGGACTGGGTCTTGCGTCCGGAACGCTTCAGGCTGCCCGCCGTGATGTCCAGTTGGTACTGCAGCTGTTCCGTCGCCCGTATGACCCGCTGGCGGGTCGCCTCGGAGACGCCCGGCTCATCGTTCACGACGCGGGAAACTGTCTTAATCCCAACGCCCGCGAGATCGGCAACATTCTTCATGGTGGGGCGCTTGCGTCCGGAGTCGGACTGGTAACGATTAGACATCGTTGTCAACTTGCTGCTCCTCAACTCGATTAATACTTGACTCTATCGTGTGAGCTTGCTTACATGTTCCATGACAACGTTGTCAGCCGCAGAAATGCGCCGCCAACAGCCACAAAACCAGGAGTTTCAATGTTGAGTTCCAGAGTCACGCGGTCCACCCGGAACCGTCTTCTTGCCGTCGGCGCAGTCCTGACCCTCGGCACACTTAGCCTGACAGCCTGCGGAGGCAGCTCCTCCCCTTCATCCAGCGGAGGCTCCGACGAGAAGATCGGTGTTTCGCTGATCGTCAAGACCACCTCCAACCCGTTCTTCGTTTCCATGCAGGACGGCGCGAAGAAGGCCGCCGAGGCGGACGGCGTCGACCTTAAGCTTGCGGCCGGCAAGGCCGACGGCGACGAGGACACCCAGATCCAGGCCATTGAGAATGCGATCTCCAAGGGTGACAAGGGCATTCTGATTACCCCCAACGGCCCCTCGGTAGTGGATGCCCTGAAGAAGGCCAAGGACGCGGGCTTGTTCGTCATTGCGCTGGACACCCCGCCGGACCCGGCCGACGCCGCTGACATCACGTTTGCCACGGACAACTTCAACGCCGGAGAGCTCATCGGCAAGTGGACCGCCCAGCAACTGGCGGGCAAGAAAGCTGTCATCGCCCTCATCGATCTCTTTGACGACAAGGTGGTCTCGGTGGACTACAACCGCGACCAGGGCTTCCTGACCGGCCTCGGCATCGACACCGCGGATAAGAAGAAGAACGGCGACGAAGCCAAGACGGGAACGTATACGGGCGGCAAGGGCGGCGACTACGAAATCGTCGGCAGCCAGGCTTCCCAAGGAGCCGAAGACGGTGGACGTACCGCGATGGAGACCCTGCTGGCCAAGAACCCCAATGTCAACGTTGTCTACACGATCAACGAGCCCGCTGCCGCAGGTGCTTTCGAGGCCCTGAAGTCCGCGGGCAAGGAAAAGGACGTCCTGATCGTCTCCGTTGACGGCGGCTGCTCAGGTGTAAACAACGTCAAGTCCGGTGTGATCGGCGCAACGGCTCAGCAGTACCCGGTCAAAATGGCCGAGCTGGGCGTAAAAGCCATCGTAGATCTGGCAAAGACCGGCAAAAAGCCCGCCAACTCAGAGGGCCTTGACTTCTTCAACACCGGCGTCGAGCTCGTCACTGACAAGCCCGCAGACGGCGTGAAGAGCATCACCACCACCGAAGCATCCCAGATCTGCTGGGGCAAGTAACCCGTTCCTAGGCGGGGAGACGCTCCAACCAGCGTCTCCCCGCATGCCCAGCAGTTACAGAACATGGAAGTTCAGGAGCAACCCAAGTGACCCAGCAACAGACCGCCGGCCCCCCGAGCGCGGGGCATGCTGACCTGGCCGAGGAATTCCTCGACCGCCAGACGCCCCTCAGCAGAATCCGCAACCTCCTCCACCGATACCCAGCACTCAGCCCGGCTATTGTGCTGCTGATCGCCGTGGTGGTCTTCGGGCTCCTCAATGATCGCTTCCTGCGCGTTGAGAACCTGTCCCTGATTACTCAACAGGTTGCCGTGGTGGGCACCTTGGCGATCGCCCAGACGCTGATCATCCTCACAGCAGGCATTGACCTCTCCGTAGGCGCGGTCATGATCCTGTCCTCAATGGTGATCGCACAACTTGCGGTCAGCAACGGCATTCCAGGGCCTGTTGCGCTGCTGGCAGGCCTGGTCGTCGGCCTTGGTTCAGGAGCATTAAACGGCTTCCTGGTCACAAGATTCCGGCTGCCACCGTTCATCGTGACGCTGGGAACATTGAACATCTTCATCGCTCTGACGCTGCTCTACTCTGGCGGAAGCACCGTGCGCGGCTCCGCGATGCCAGGAATGCTCACCTGGCTGGGAAGCACCTTCCCGATCGGCCCCGTCCGGATCTCCACTGGTGTGGTCATGATGCTCCTCCTCTACGTGGCCGTAGCGTTCATTCTGGGCAAGACCGCCTGGGGACGGCACGTCTACGCCGTGGGCGATGACAAGGAAGCAGCCCGACTGGCCGGCATTCCCGTCAACCGCGTCCTGATGAGCGTGTACCTTGCTGCCGGTGCAGTCCTCGCCGTCGGCGCCTGGATCCAGATCGGCCGTACCAATGCCGCCAGCCCTAACGCCGGCGTCGACCTGAACCTGGACTCCATCACCGCCGTCGTGATTGGCGGCACCAGCCTCTTCGGCGGCCGTGGCTCCATCTGGGGCTCGCTTCTCGGAGCCCTGATCGTTGGCGTCTTCCGCAATGGCCTCTCCCTCGCTGGCCTGGACGTGCTCTACCAGACCCTCGCCGTAGGCATCTTGATCATCATTGCCGTGTCCGTCGATCAATGGATCCGAAAGGTCAAGTCATGACCACCACAGATTTTGAAGCCCCCCGCACCGAAACCCGCGAGCCCATCCTCAAGGCCAGGAACCTCGTCAAGACCTTCGGCCGCGTCGTCGGTCTCGACGGTGTCAGCTTGGACCTCTACCCCGGCGAGGTTCTGGCCATCATCGGCGACAACGGCGCCGGTAAGTCCACACTCATCAAATGCCTCACCGGCGCCGAAGTTCCCGACACCGGTGAACTCTTCGTCTCCGGACAGCAGGTTCACTTCAAACGGCCGCAGGACGCCCGCGTCCACGGCATCGAAACTGTTTACCAGAACCTGGCTGTTTCGCCGGCCCTCGATGTTGCCTCGAACCTGTTTCTCGGCCGGGAAGAGCGGCTCCCCGGACCGTTGGGAAGCCTGTTCCGAATCCTCGATACCAAGGGCATGCGCAGGAAAGCCAAGGAAGAGCTGAGCCGGCTTGGCATCTCCACTCTCCAGGACGTCACCGTGCCGGTCGAGAATCTCTCCGGTGGCCAGCGCCAAGCCGTCGCCGTTGCCCGTGCAGCGGCCTTCGGATCCAAGGTGGTGGTTCTCGACGAACCGACGGCTGCCTTGGGAGTCCGCGAATCCAACCAGGTGCTCCAGCTGGTCCGGGACCTCCGCGACCGAGGGCTGCCGGTCATCCTGATCAGCCACAACATGCCTCATGTGTTCGACGTTGCAGACCGCATCCACATCCAGCGCCTCGGCAAATGCGCGGCAACCATCACCCCGCAATCACACACAATGACCGACGCCGTCGCCATCATGACCGGCGCGGCCAAAGCCTAAGCGCCACACCGGGCCTTCCGTCCGGGCCTTCCGACCGGGCCTTCCGACCCAACGGAAACCCTATTCTCCGTCCGCAGACCTGCCAACAGGTCTGCGGACGGACCCATGCCTCCCCCGTCCCACCAGCAACCCGACGAAAGAACCGAGATGCACAACCTTCACCCAGGCGACTTTGCCCATAACCAACCGGACGTCCTCGTCATCGGCGAAGCCCTGGTCGATATTGTGAACACCCGGGAAGGAACCATCAGCTACCCTGGCGGTTCCCCCGCCAATGTCGCCTACGGCCTGGGCCGCCTCGGGGTACCGACCGGGCTCCTCACAGCGATCGGCGAGGACGAACACGGCACCGCCATCACCACCCACCTCCACAGCGCAGGTGTCCGGCTGCTTCCCGGATCAACATCCCTGGAGCGCACCGCCACGGCCACCGCAACGCTGGCAACGAACGGCTCGGCCAGCTACGAGTTCGACATCCGCTGGGAACTTGCACCCGTAGCACCGGCCACGATCCCGAAAGTCCTCCATACCGGATCCATCGCCACGTTCCTGGCCCCGGGAGCCGCTACTGTGCGCACGCTTCTGGAACAAAGCCACGACTCCTGCCTGGTCACCTACGACCCCAACATCCGCCCGGCCCTCCTTGGCAGCCATGCCGAAGCCAAGCAGATTTTCGAGGACCTGCTCCCCCTCACCGACGTCATCAAACTCAGTGACGAAGATGCGCACTGGTTGTACCCCGCATCCTCCCTGGACGACGTCGCCTCCCGACTCCTGAATCACGGGGCCCGGCTGGCCGTCATCACCCGAGGCGCTGAAGGTGCGCTCCTGGCCACACCCGGAGCACGCCTCAACGTCCCATCAGCGAAGACCCACGTTGCAGACACCATCGGCGCCGGCGACTCCTACATGGCGGCCCTCATCTTTGAACTGTTGGCCAGAGGCGAAAAGGCGTTTGCTTCACCAGCCCTCGAAAGCATCGGACAGACCGCAGCCTTGGCCGCAGCGATCACCGTCAGCCGGCCCGGCGCCAACCCCCCGACCTCCGACGAACTTCAAGCGCGTCTGGAAGGACTCAAACAGCAGCCGCTCGCTGCCGTATAGAACTCCCCATGGCACTGCTGCGGGACGACGCCTACGATGGCAGAGGACCGCTCGGTCCCTTCAGTCACTTTTTTGGGGAAAAGGACCTTACCCATGCCGTTGCCGCGACCTGCCGCCGACCATCCGTTCCACAGAACACGGCAGGGGGTGTGGGCCATCCTGGCGGCTGTCGCTTTGGTGGCCGCGGGTCTCTTCGCCGGGATCGCGCCCGCCTCGGCCGCGACCTACACCTTCAAGGGCGTGGTCAAGGGAAAACTGACAGCCACCGCAACGGCCACTGCGCTGGGCGACGTTTGGGTGGGTGCGTACACCAATGACGACCGGGCCGACTTCGTTGCCGGTGCGTGGTCTGCTCCCGATGGCTCCTACAGTTTCACGGTGCCGGCTTCCGGCAGCTACAAAATATGGACCACCTGCAGCAGCGGGCCCTGCTCCGCCACGTACGCCTCAGAGTGGAACTCGAACCAATCAAGCTCCTACGGTTCCACACCGGTTGCCGTTACCGATGCTGCCCCCACCACCACGTACAACCCGCAATTGGAAGCCTTCGGCAGCATGACCGGCCGGGTCACCAACAAGGCCGGCCAGCCGCTGACTGCGGTGTCCGTCTCAGCATCACCCAACAACGGCGGACAAGTGAGCAGCACCAAGCCGGACGCCAACGGCTACTTCACCCTCACCAAGATCCCGCCCAACCAGGCCTACATCAGCGTTCGGGATGAGTCGGGCCAGCGCCTCTACCTGGAGCAGTACTGGACCGGCACCGGCACCGTGGACACTTACACGGTTGCTACCGTCCCCGCCGGAGTCGCATGGACCAACGTGAACTTCGTCCTCAAGGATGAAACCCTCATGGAGGCCACTGTCGTCGACCCGGCGGGTGCGCCGATTGCCGACGTCGGCTATATCCCGTGGGTCTACAACGAGGCAACGGCAGCCTGGGAAGGGCCCCAGATGGGTCCGCTGACCTCAAATGCGCAGGGCAAGATCTACTGGCGCATGACAGTCGGCAAGAAGTACAAGCTCTGCGTTTCGGACACGGTCTACGAGGGCGCGCCCCGCGATAAGCGGTACAAAGCCGAGTGCTACGACAACACGCCCACCAAGGACACGGCAACCGTTCTGACAGCGACTTCTGCCGGCCAGCGGGTAAAGCTCACCATGCAGCTGGACGTAGCAGGGCTGTCGCTGACACCCGATAGGCCCTACGTTTACGGTTCAGCCCAGGCGGGACAGAAACTGACGGTCGATCCCGGCGTTTGGGGACCGGCTCCGGTGACCCTCGCCTACCAGTGGCAGCGCTCCAAGGATAATTCCGAACTACAGGACATCGCCGGCGCCACCACCACTGTCTACACCCCCACCGCGGCTGATGCCGGGTACGACATCTGGGCAAAAGTCACCGGAACCAAGACCGGATACGCCCCGCACACCACCTCGGTCCACGGCGGCAAATCCGGAGCCGAGGCTGTCACATCTTCCAAGCCCTTTACCCTCCTGGGCACGCCCAGCGCGGGGAACACCCTGACCGTTGACCACGGCACCTTGAACCCCGCCCCTGATTTTGGCCCGTATTACGACTGGTTCGTCAACGGTGTGCAGGACTACCGGACAAACGGGCCCACGTTCCTTCTGCAAACCTCCGACGCCGGCAAAAAAGTCACCGTACGACTCAGCGTCCACGACTGGCCGCTCCAGCCCTATTACGGCCAGGCCTCTGTCACTGTTGCGGCGGGCACGTTGACCGCTCCGGTTCCCACGGTGTCCGGAACGGCGAAGGTCGGTTCTGTCCTGACAGCTGTTCCCGGGACGTGGGGTCCTGCCCCTGTGACGTTGGCTTATCAGTGGTTCCGGAGCGGCGTCGCGATCGCCGGGGCTACGTCAGCTACCTACTCTCTGGCTGCCGCCGATCTGGGTAAGACCATGACCGTTCGGGTCACGGGCACCAAGGCCGGGTTTACGACTGCGGCGAAGACTTCCGCTGCGACTGCAGCCGTCGCGGCGGGCACCTTGACGGCACCGGTGCCGACGGTGTCCGGGACAGCGAAGGTTGGCTCTGTGCTCACGGCGGTTCCCGGGACGTGGGGACCTGCCCCCGTGACGCTCACCTACCAGTGGTTCCGGAGCGGCGTCGCGATCACCGGGGCCACGTCAGCTACGTACTCGTTGGCTGCCGCGGATTTGGGTAAGACCATGACCGTCCAGGTTACGGGCGGCAAGGCCGGGTTTAGGACGGCGGCGAAGACTTCCGCTGCAACTGCGGCCGTAGCGGTGGGAACGTTGACCGCGCCGGTGCCGACGGTGACCGGGACAGCGAAAGTTGGTTCGGTGTTGACGGCTGTTCCCGGAGCGTGGGGTCCTGCCCCTGTGACGCTGGCGTACCAGTGGTACCGGAGTGGCGTCGCGATCACCGGGGCCACGTCAGCTACGTACTCATTGGCTGCCGCGGATTTGGGTAAGACCATGACCGTTCGGGTCACGGGCTCAAAGAGCGGGTTTACGACGGCGGCGAAAACCTCCGCAGCCACTGCCGCCGTCTCGGTGGGAACGTTAACCGCGCCGGTGCCGACGGTGTCCGGGACGGCGAAAGTTGGTTCGGTCCTCACGGCTGTGCCAGGCGCGTGGGGTCCTGCCCCTGTGACGCTGGCGTACCAGTGGTACCGGAGCGGCGTCGCGATCACGGGCGCCACCTCAGCTACGTACTCATTGGCTGCCGCTGACCTGGGCAAGACCATGACCGTCCGGGTCACGGGCTCAAAGACCGGATTCACGACGGCGGCCAAGACTTCCGTAGCGACTGCTGCCGTGGCGGCGGGCACGCTGACCGGGCCCACTCCCACCGTCGCAGGCACGGCAACCGTGGGCAGCACGCTCACCGCGACACCCGGCGCCTGGGGTCCTGCCCCGGTGACGTTGACCTACCAGTGGTTCCGCGGAAGTACTGCCATTTCGGGCGCCACCGCCCAGACGTACAAACTGGTCGCCGCCGACAAGGGAAGTGCCATTAAAGTACGCGTGACAGGCACCAAGACTGCGTACACCGCACTGGCCCGCTACTCAGTTGCCACGGCCTTGATCGGCTGAGCATCAGCGTACCTAACTGACGTTAGTGACGGGATCCAAGAGACGACGACGGCGGCAGCACCGCCGTCGTCGTCTTCCTGTCGGGACTCGATCAAGGACCGCAAACCGTTTCAGGAGGCAGAGATGAACATGCCCGATGCTTCACGGCTCGCGCAGCTTGGAGACACACTCGCTCGATGGCAGGTGGATGGAGGCCCCGTCCACCTCCATCCTGGTGACCTCGGCTGGTATTCGCGGCTCGGTCCCGACGAGACGGCATCAGCGATACGGATCTGGGCGGACGGTGCGACACCGGCCGCCATCGGTCTTCTCGATGGCCCGCAGCTCCTTCGTCTGGCGATCGACCCGACGCGACGCGACGACGCCGGCCTTGCACGGCGGATCGCAGACTCGATCGAAGACCCTGAAGTCGGCGTATTCGCCTCCGGACAGGCGACGGTGGAGGCACGAGGCGCCAGCGCTCTGACGCGAATCCTGGGACAACGAGGCTGGCAAGAGGACGAACCGTGGATTCCATTGCGCTTGGATCTCTCCGCACCTGTCCAGCCGACCTGCACCCTGATCGAGACCATCGACGAGGACCGGGCCGGAGAATGGGTAGGAGTGCACTGGTCCGCGTTCCGGGGCACTCCACTCGATGATGTCGTGAGGCAGACGCTCGTCAACCGCTGGCTGGCGATGACCGCCGGGCCCTTCGCAGGGACATCGCGCAACCTCGTCGCCTTCGACGCGCAAGGCAGGGCGGTCGCGGTGACAACAGTATGGTCTGCCGGACCGGGGCGTCCCGGCCTTATCGAACCTATGGGCGTGCACCGGGACCATCGTGGGCGCGGTTACGGGGTGGAGATCACCCGTGCCGGAGCAGCAGTGCTGCGGGAGATGGGTTCATCCAGCGCCGTGGTGGCCGCCGAAGGGGCCAATACGGGCGCGTTGGCGACCTACCTCGCGGCCGGGTTCGTCCCTGCCACGCCTGTCGTGGACATGTCACGCGGTGAGCTTGAGCCACGCGCATAAAGCTGTCGGCGCAGCCAAGGGCCAGTGCGTGCAGCTCGTCGGGACCTGATGATTGCCAGTCCGACAACGCTGCCTGCTGCTCGGGATGGCGTATTTCGGCCTCAGGGGGTAGGAGTCCACTGCGGCGTCTACCGACGACATCCCGCATCCTCTCGGGACCCGAAGTGCGATACATTCGGTTGACGTCATCCTGCCGTCGATTGGAGCTCAACATGCTACCCGCAGCCAGCGTCTGGGCCTTCGCCCTTGCGGCGTTCGCGCTCATCGTCGTCCCGGGTCCAAGCGTGCTCTTCGTGATCGGACGCTCGCTCGCCCTCGGACGAAAGAGCGGCGTCCTAAGTGTGGTCGGCAATGCCCTTGGCATGCTCCCCGCCGTCGCCCTCGTGTCCCTCGGTGTGGGTTCCATCGTCGCTGAATCGATAATTGTCTTCACAGCCATCAAGTTCATCGGTGCTGCCTACCTGGTCTATCTCGGCATCCAGGCCTTTCGTCACCGCAACGACCACACCGACACCTCCTCCACAGCCAGGACTTCGCCGTCCTCTTTCCGGCTCCTACGCGAAGGATTCACGGTCGGCGTGACCAACCCCAAGACCATCGTCTTCTTTGTCGCAGTCCTGCCCCAATTCGTCGACTACGCCCACGGCGCCATCCCCCTCCAAATGGCGGCCCTCGGAATGATCTTTTTCACGATCGCCCTTGCCAGCGACACCATATGGGCCATGGCCGCAGGCACCGCGCGCACCTGGTTCGCCCGGAACCCAAAGCGCCTCGCCCGTATGAGCGCCGGCGGCGGCGTCATGATGATCGGCCTCGGCGGAAGTCTCGCCCTCACCGGCAACAAAACATAGGCAGCTCAAAGGGCACGGCTGGTCACGGTAGGCGTGCGCCAACGTGAACCCTTACTCCACCGTCACCATCACCGACGGCCAGCCCGAAGCTCCGTCAGGCACAGGGTCGGCGCGCTTTTCGGTCTGGGTTTCACCGGTGGCGTCGGTAGCCCGGGCCTTGACGTAGTGCATGCCGGGTGTGGCATCCCATTCGTAGGACCATTGGCGCCACGTGATGGTGGAGGCTTCGTCGGAGAGGGTTGCTTCCACCCAATCGCCGTCGTCAATCTGGACTTCCACCTTGGTGATTCCCCGGGTCTGGGCCCAAGCGGTGCCGCCCACAGCTACCTTCCCTGCTTTCAATTTCGCAAAGGACGTGGGTACGTCCACTCTTGCCATGGTTTTGATGGGGCCACGTTCCGACCAGCCGCGCTCCGTCCAGTAGGCCTTGCTGTCCGCGAAACGGGTGACCTCCAACTCCACTACCCACTTGGTGGCCGAGACGAATCCGTACAGTCCCGGAACCACCATGCGCACGGGGTATCCGTGCTCCACCGGAAGCGGCTCACCGTTCATGCCAATCGCCAGCATGGCATCGCGGTCATCCTGGAGGACCTCCAGAGGAGTGGAAGCGCTGAAGCCGTCGATGGAGCGTGAGAGCACCATGTCCGCGCCGTCCTTCGGCTTTGCCCTTTTCAAAACTTCGCGGATGGGTAGGCCCAGCCACTTGGCGTTTCCGGCAAGCTTTCCACCCACCGGGTTGGACACACAGGTGAGGGTGACGTGCGATTCGATCAGATCGGCGTCGAGCAGGTCCTGGAAGGTGAGGGTGACCTCTTCCTCAACCATTCCGTGCACCCGCAGTGACCAATCATTGACGTTGATCTCCGGGACGCTCAGCGCCGTATCAATCCGGTAGAAGTCGTTGTTCGGTGTCAGCCAGGGTAAGACTCCCGGAACCGGGGACTGGACACCCGCCGGCACAGGAGGCGCGGCCTTGATTGGCGCAGGCAGCCGGAGTGCATCCCGGGCCTGGGCGACATTGTTGCGAGCGGCACCCAGGAGCCGCCCACCGGTCGCCGCGATGCCGGCGGCGACGGCGGTGATCCCGGCCGCAGCAAAGAAGCGACGGCGGCTCGTGCCGGTTCCGCCTCCTTGGGTATCGACGTCGGCGGCTATGTCGGCAGGCGCTTCCGGCCATGCTTTCAACCCCCACAACGGCACAATGAGTCGGCGCAGGACGATCAGCCCGGAGATGGTTCCCAGGACGGAAGGGATGGCGTCGGCGGGTCCAACCCCGGCTCGAGTCAGGACGCTGGCAACAATTACCACGCCCATGAACAGCACACCCAGGACGCCCAAGGCCCACTTCCGGTAGGCCACTACACCCAGGACGCAGGCCAGCAGGACGATGGTCAGGCCCATGCCCACGAACAGTGCGGCCTTGTCATTAGTGCCGAACGTGGCGATCGCAAAGTCCTTCATCCACGACGGCGTGAAGTCGATGAACGTCGATCCCAGCGCAAACACCGGGGTTGCCCTGGCAGTGAAGAAGGCGCCGATCAGCTCGGCGACGGCGAGCACGACGGCGGCCGACACCACGCCTGCCAGCGCTGCCATGGTTTCGGGGCCTTTGGTCCGGAGTCCGAGCTTTTTCATGTCAGTGGTTCGTAGCGGCCGGGATCAGGGATGGGTGCCAGCAGCCTCCTGACACACAGGGGCACTTTGAACATCTGTTCATAATTTTCCTTGAACAGATGTTCAAGATGCACTAGCCTGCTTCGTATGACCCAAGCCACATTTTCCGATTCCGCCTCCACCCTTTTCATCAACGGCCGGTGGGAGCCGGCAGCGTCCGGCGCGGTGCGCGAGATCCACAACCCGGCCGACGGCGAACTGGTCGCCACGGTGTCCGAAGCCGACCGTGAAGACGCCGAGCGCGCCATTTCCGCAGCCCGCAAGGCGTTCGATTCCGGAGTTTGGGCGAACGTCCCCGCTCCTGAGCGCGGCGCGTTCCTGCTCAAGGTTGCCGCGGAACTGCGCGAACGCCGCGAGAAGTTTGCCCGCGCCGAATCGCTGGACACCGGCAAACGGATCATCGAAAGCCGCATCGACATCGATGACATCGCCGCCTGCTTCGAATATTTCGGACGCCTCGCCGGGCAGTCGGCGGGCCGGGTGGTCGACGCCGGGGACCCCGCCGTCGTCAGCAAAATCGTCTACGAACCCGTCGGAGTCTGCGGTTTGATCACGCCGTGGAATTACCCGCTGCTGCAGGCTGCGTGGAAGATCGCCCCCGCACTCGCCGCCGGTTGCACTTTCGTCCTGAAGCCTGCCGAACTGACCCCCTCCACCGCAATCCTGGCCATGCAGTTACTGCAGGACCTGGGCCTACCCGACGGCGTCGCCAACCTGGTGACCGGCCCCGGAGTAAAAGTGGGCGCACCGCTGTCGGAGCACCCGGACATTGACCTGGTTTCCTTCACCGGCGGCCTGGAAACCGGCAAGCGCATTGCCGCGGCCGCCGCCGGCACGGTAAAGAAGGTCGCGCTGGAACTCGGCGGAAAGAACCCCAACGTCGTCTTCGCTGACGCTGACTTCGAGGCCGCCGTCGACAATGCGCTGAACGGTGCCTTTGTGCACTCAGGCCAGGTCTGCTCCGCCGGGGCGCGGCTGGTGGTGGAGGAATCCATTGCCGAGCGTTTCGTCGACGAACTGGTCCGCAAGGCCAAGGACATCCGCCTCGGCGGCCCGTTCGATGAATCTGCCGAAACCGGACCGCTGATTTCAGCGGCACACCGGGAGAAAGTGGACGCCTACGTCCAGCGTGGTGTAGCCGAAGGCGCGCGGCTGCGGTGCGGCGGCGCGGCCCCCCAGGGCGAAAAGTTCGACGCCGGCTTCTACTACCAGCCCACCGTCCTGGACCGCGTCACCAGGGGAATGTCGGTAGTCATCGACGAAGCCTTTGGCCCGGTAGTAACAGTGGAAACCTTCCGCACCGAGGACGAAGCCGTGGCCACCGCCAACGACACCATCTACGGGCTGGCGGGTGCCGTCTGGACCCAGGATGCCGGCAAGGCCCAGCGGGTAGCGGGCCGCTTGCGGCACGGCACGATCTGGATCAACGACTACCACCCCTACCTTCCACAGGCCGAGTGGGGCGGCTTCGGCCAGTCCGGCGTCGGACGCGAACTCGGCCCCACCGGTCTGGGTGAGTACCAGGAAGCCAAGCACATCTACCAGAACACCAGCCCCCAGGTGACCGGCTGGTTCGCAGACCACGGCAAGGAGAAATAGATGCACGTTGACACCATTGAGAACCTCAGCGAGCGCGGGTTCGATTACGTCGTCATTGGCGGAGGATCTGCCGGAGCTGCCGTCGCCGCCCGGTTGAGCGAGGACCCTTCCGTCACCGTGGCCTTGGTGGAAGCGGGCCCGGATGACCGCAACCTGCCGGAGATCCTGCAGCTGGATCGTTGGATGGAGCTGCTGGAATCCGGCTACGACTGGGACTACCCTGTTGAGCCGCAGGAAAACGGCAACTCCTTCATGCGCCATGCCCGAGCCAAGGTCATGGGCGGCTGCTCCAGCCACAACTCCTGCATCGCGTTCTGGGCTCCCCGCGAAGACCTGGACGAATGGGAGTCAAAGTACGGCGCCACCGGCTGGAATGCTGCTGCCGCGTGGCCTTTGTACAAGCGCTTGGAAAGCAACGAGGACGCAGGTCCGGAAGCTCCACACCACGGACACGACGGCCCGGTGCACTTGATGAACGTTCCCCCACACGATCCTGCCGGCGTCGCGCTTCTTAATGCCTGTGAGCAGACCGGAATCCCCCGGGCAAAGTTCAATGACGGCACCACCGTGATCAACGGCGCCAACTTCTTCCAGATCAACCGCCGCTCGGACGGGACGCGTTCCTCCAGCTCGGTGTCCTACATCCACCCCATTGTGGATCGCGAGAACTTCACGCTGCTGACCGGCTTGCGGGCCCGCCAACTGGTGTTCGACGCGGACAAGCGCTGCACCGGCGTCGACGTCGTGGATTCGGCCTTCGGCCGCACGCACAGGCTGGACGCACATCGCGAGGTCATCCTGTCCACCGGTGCCATCGACTCGCCCAAGCTTCTTATGCTTTCGGGCATCGGCCCGGCCGAACACTTGGCCGCGCATGGCATCGAGGTCCTGGTGGATTCCCCAGGCGTCGGCGAGCACCTGCAGGACCACCCGGAAGGTGTGGTGCAGTTCGAAGCCAAGCAGCCCATGGTGCAGACCTCCACCCAATGGTGGGAAATCGGCATCTTCACTCCCACCGAAGAGGGCTTGGACCGCCCGGACCTGATGATGCACTACGGTTCCGTCCCCTTCGACATGAACACCCTGCGCTACGGCTACCCCACCACGGAGAACGGCTTCAGCCTGACTCCGAACGTTACCCACGCGCGTTCCCGCGGCACGGTTCGGCTGCGCAGCCGGGACTTCCGGGACAAGCCCATGGTGGACCCCCGCTACTTCACCGATCCCGACGGCCACGACATGCGCGTCATGGTGGCCGGCATCCGCAAGGCCCGGGAAATCGCGGCGCAGCCGGCCATGGCTGAATGGACCGGTCGGGAGCTCTCCCCTGGCATCGAAGCGCAGAGCGACGAAGAGTTGCAGGATTACATCCGCAAAACGCACAACACCGTGTACCACCCGGTCGGCACCGTCCGCATGGGACCAGTGAACGACGAAATGTCGCCCTTGGATCCCGAACTGCGGGTCAAGGGGGTGACCGGATTGCGTGTGGCCGATGCCTCCGTCATGCCGGAACACGTCACCGTCAACCCGAATATCACCGTGATGATGATCGGCGAGCGCTGCGCCGATTTCGTCAAGGCCGATCTCATCAACAGCCGAACGGAGGAATCCACGACGGCGGAAGCCGGCTTCAGCTTGTCTGTCGCCTGAACAGGCACCCTGTTTTTAGACCCACGCAACAAACAATGGGGGAAACAGCCGGAGGCACAGCGTGGTGCCCGGCCTTTGATTTCGACTGCGACCAATGGCGGCCGCAGGTTATCACCATTCGTGCACGTCTGAACTAGGAGTTCGCATGTCAGAACCCAGCAAATTAGGACCCTGCAAGAGCGATGCAAGCGGCATGGACGAGTTTGGCTATGCCCAAACCCTGGACCGCAGCATCGGTAAGTTCGCCAGCTTCGCCGCCGGCGTCAGCTATATCTCCATTCTCACCGGCGTTTTTCAACTGTTTTACTTCGGATTTTCGACGGCGGGACCCGCCTATGCCTGGTCGTGGCCCATCGTCTTCGTAGGCCAACTAATGGTCGCTTTGTGTTTCGCGGAATTGGCCGGGCGTTATCCGGTGGCCGGGTCGGTGTACAACTGGGCCAAGAGGCTCTCGACTGGAACGTGGGCCTGGCTGGCGGGCTGGTTGCTGCTGCTCTCCTCCATCATGGCTCTGGGTTCCGTTGCCTTGGCCCTCCAAATCACCCTCCCGCAAATCTGGAGCGGCTTCCAGCTGGTCGGCGACGGAACAGGGCCTTACGACTTCGCCGTCAACGGGGTCATCCTGGCCAGCATCATGATCGGTATTTCCACGCTGATCAACGCGTTCGGCGTGAAACTCATGACCATGATCAACAGCGTGGGCGTGTTCGTGGAACTGGTTGCGGCCGTCCTGCTCATTGCGGCGCTTCTCTGGCACTCCGTGCGGGGGCCGGAAGTCCTCCTTGATACCGCCGGATTCGGTGAAGAACATCCCTTGGGCTTCTTCGGAGTGTTCCTCATTGCTGCCATGGCTTCGGGGTACGTCATGTACGGCTTTGACACCGCCAGCTCCTTGGGCGAAGAAACCAAAGACCCCAAGAAGACTGCTCCCAGGGCGATCCTTCGCGCCGTCACGGCTTCCTTCCTTTTGGGAGGCCTACTCCTCCTCGGCGGAATCCTGGCCGCGCCCGATCTCTCCGATCCCAAGCTGGGGGCGGCTGACGGCGGACTGCAGTACATCGTGCTTTCAGTACTCGGCGGCCCGTTCGGCAAGGCCTTCCTGGCCTGCATCGTGGTAGCCGTAGTGGTCTGCACCCTCGCCGTCCATGCAGCAGCCATCCGGATGATGTTCGCCATGGCCAGGGACAACAACCTTCCCTTCAGCCGTCAGCTCAGCAAAGTGCACCCCACCCGGAAAACGCCCACCGTTGCTGCCATCGTCATCGGCATAGTTGCCGTCATCCCGCTGATCGTCAACATCTCCCAGCCGGCCATCTTCACTATTCTGTCCAGCATCAGCATCGTGCTGATCTACCTGTCCTACCTGCTGGTGACCGTGCCCATGCTGCGGCGCCGGTTCTTGAAGAAGTGGCCCCTGAAGGACGACGGATCAGAACCGGGATTCAGCCTCGGCAAATGGGGGCTGCCTGTGAACATCCTGGCCGTGCTGTGGGGCGGCGCCATGACGCTGAACCTCGTGTGGCCGCGGCCGGAGATTTACAACTCGGTGCCGCCGTTCGAGTGGTACCTGCAATGGGGAGGCGTGATCTTTGTTGGCACGGTCATCATCGGCGGGACGCTGCTCTACCGTCTCCGCATCAGGCACAAGACCGGGGTCCTGGCCGAGCACGCCGCCCTGGTCACTCCCGAGGACTCTCCCCAAGTGGTAACCCAGAACTCCTAGCCCGCTACTTAGACGAACGCCGATTTCCCTGTCACCGCGCGGGCCACGATCATGGAGTTGATCTCGTAACTGCCCTCGTAGGTGTACAGGATTTCGGCGTCGCCAAAGAGCTTGGCCATCTCATAGTCCGTGGTGATTCCGTTCCCGCCCAGCAGGGAACGGCCCATCGCAACTGAGGAACGCGCCAGCCGGGTAGTGGTGGCTTTGCACATGGCCGCCTGCACCATCTGGAGTTTCCCGGCCTGCTGGATCCGGGCGAGCTCGACCATCATGGACAACGACGCGTTGGCGTTGCCCAGAATGTCGGCAAGCTGCTGCTGGACCAGCTGGAAGCGAGCCAGCTCTTTGCCGAACTGCTTGCGTTCCAAAGCGTAAGAACGGGCAATATCAAAGGCTGCCAACTGAATCCCCGCAGCCTGCCACCCCACCCAGGCCCGGGAATCGCGCAACAGGTCATTGGCTCGGGAAAACTCAGTGGCCCCCGGCAGGAGGTTCTCCAACGGAATACGCACCTCGTCCAACACGATGTCCGCATTCTGCATGATGCGCAGGCCGATCTTGTTGGAGATCTTGGTGGCCGAGTAACCGGGGCGGTCCGTCTCCACAATGAAGCCCTTGATGTGGCCGTCGGATTCATCCCGTGCCCACACCAATGCGAAGTCGGCAATCGTCCCTGCCCCGATCCAGCGTTTGGCACCGCTGATGACCCATTCGCCGCCGTCGCGCCGCGCCGTCGTCGAAAGTCCTCCGGCGATGTCCGAGCCGTGATCCGGTTCGGTGAGGGCGAAGGCGCCAAGCTGGGTGAAAGCTTCCAACCCAGGCAGCCACCTGCGCTTCTGCTCAGGGGATCCAAGCTCGTCGATCATGCCCACGATGAGTTCATTGTGGATGCCCACCAGCGCCGAGAGTGAAACATCCGCCCGGGCCACCTCGGTGTACATGAGGCCCTTGAAGAGCTTGGTGGAGCCGTCTGTCTGGAGTCCACCGAGCCCGAACTTGGCCATGTCAGCCAGCAGCCCGAACGGGAACTCCTCCCGGTTCCAGTACTCGAGGCTGGCCGCCCGGATCCGCGTTTGCAGGAACTCCCTGATCTCCAAGTACCGCAAGCGCTCCCCGGCCGGGAGCAGGTCCACTACGTGCATCAAGTCCGCCTCCGGATAAGGAGGGAGGACGCGTTCTGGTGCCGCACCGCTGGTAACGGTGCCGGTAGCTTTGTCGTCGAGCATTAGACCCCTTCGTCATGTCCCGCACAGGCTCTTCCAAACCCTTGGATGTCCTAGTATATTGCAAGGTGATGTGGATCACTAGGCGGGATGTCCGGCAAAGGTGCCAGGGAAGCCCGAAGGCGAAAGGCGGACTATGACAGTCACAGAGGACTTCCGTGCGGCCCGCGACCGGCTGCTGGAACTGCGTGAGGACTACAAGCTGGCGCACGCCGAATTCGAGTGGCCGCGGTTTGAGGAGTTCAACTTCGCTTTGGACTGGTTCGACCAGATCGCGGCGGACCCGGCCCGGGGCAGCAAGCCCGCCTTGGTCATCGTGGAACAGGACGGGAGCTCCACCCGCCGCAGCTACAAGGACCTCGCGGAACGCTCATCCCAGGTAGCCAACTGGCTGCGGAGCCAGGGCGTCCAGCGTGGAGACCACATGATCATCATGCTCGGCAACCAGGTTGAACTGTGGGAACTCATGCTCGCCGGCATCAAACTCGGCATCGTCATGATCCCCACCACCACCCTCATGGGCGCCCGTGATCTCCAGGACCGCGTTGAACGTGGCGGTGCGGCCTGGGTGGCCGTCGGAAGTGCCAACATCGGCAAGTTCGCCGACGTCGAGGGTGAATACGCCCTGATCGAGGTCGGTTCGGAGAGAATCGACGCGGACGCCAAACAGTACGCAGATGCGTACGACGCCGGCACGGACTTTACGCCCGATGCCCCCACTAAAGCGGACGAGACACTGCTGCTCTACTTCACCTCCGGCACCACGTCACGGGCGAAGCTCGTGGAGCATACCCACACGTCCTACCCCGTGGGCCACTTGTCCACCATGTACTGGATCGGCCTGGAACCGGGCGACGTCCACCTGAATGTCGCCTCCCCCGGCTGGGCCAAACACGCCTGGTCCAACGTCTTCACGCCGTGGATCGCTGAGGCCACGGTCTTCATTTACAACTACCAGCGCTTTGACGCCGCCGCCCTCATGGAGCAAATGGGCCGCGAAGGCGTCACCAGTTTCTGCGCGCCTCCCACGGTGTGGCGCATGCTCATCCAGGCCGATCTTACGCAGCTCACCAGCCCGCCACGCAAAGTGGTCTCGGCTGGGGAGCCTCTGAATGCCGAAGTTATCGGGCAAGTGGAGAAAGCTTGGGGAGTCACCATCCGCGACGGCTTCGGCCAAACCGAATCCACGGTCCAGATCGCCAACACTCCGGCCCAGCCGGTGAAGATCGGCTCCATGGGCCGCCCGCTCCCGGGGTACGACGTCGTCCTGGTGGATCCGAACACCGGGACGGAAGCCAACGACGGCGAGCTCTGCTTGCGCTTGGACCCCCGGCCCGTGGGATTGATGAAGAGCTACTTCGGCGACGAAGATAAAACGGCCGATGCCTTCCGCGACGGCTACTATCACACGGGCGATATGGCGAGCCGGGACGCCGACGGCGTGATCACCTACGTCGGCCGGGACGACGACGTTTTCAAGTCCTCCGACTACCGCTTGTCCCCGTTCGAACTTGAAAGCGTCCTGATCGAACATCCCGCAGTGGCGGAGGCCGCCGTCGTGCCTTCACCTGACGCTGTGAAGCTGTCGGTTCCGAAGGCGTTTGTGGTTCTGGCTGCCGGCTACGAAGCCGGACCGGCAGTCGCGGAGGACATTCTGAAGTATTGCCGCGAGCATCTGGCACCGTTCAAACGCATCCGGCGGCTGGAATTCGGCGAGCTTCCCAAGACGATCTCCGGCAAGATCCGTCGTGTGGAACTGCGCGGCTCGGAAGTCGCCCGGCATGGTGCGGGGCCGCTGCCCTCCGGTTTGGGCGTGGAGTACACCGAGGAAGAGTTCCCGAATCTGAAAGACTAGCCACCCGGAAGATCAGGCCAACCAAGCAACCGAAGGAGGCCCATGGGCACGCCACTCCCCCGCGATCCCATCGCCGACGCCCAGCGCAACTGGGAGCGGCATGGCTGGGGCGACGTCGCCGCGCCCATGGCCGCCATCACCGCGATCATGCGGACGCAGCAGATCCTGCTGGCCCGCATCGAAACGGTCCTCAAACCGTTCGGGCTGACCTTTGCACGCTACGAGCTGCTGGCGCTGCTGAGTTTCGCCCGCAGCGGCGCGCTGCCTATGAACAAGGCCAGCGCGCTCCTGCAGGTACATCCCACCTCGGTGACCAACGCCGTCGACCGCTTGGAAAAAGCCGCCCTGGTAGCGCGTTCCCCGCATCCAACCGACGGACGCACCACCCTGATTGAGCTCACCGCCGAGGGCCGCACCCTCGCCAAGAAGGCGACGGCGGCACTCAACGCGGAGGTTTTCGGCAAGTCAGGCTTCGGGCACGACGACGTCGATCACCTCATTCGCGTGCTGGGCACCTTCCGCAGGGATGCCGGGGACTTCACCGAGGAGTAACGCCTCTGCCTTTCTATGTTCTGGAGGGTCGGTGCCCGGGCATGGGCGGGGCTTTCGATTGGTAGGTATGCCCAGTGGGCGTGCTGATTTCCAAGGTGTGCACGTCACCGGGCATGGCTTTGGTGCTCCAGCCGGGGCTTTCCTTGGTGTGGTTACAGGCTTCGCACAGGCCTGCACCATTCGCCAGGCTGGTTCTCCCTCCAGAACGCCAAGGAACCACATGGTCAATATGCCGGATGGGCGCATCGCAATACGGAGTCCGGCAACTATCGTCACGGGTTTCGATGAAGCGCCGGAGCCCACCCGCGAAGAGCCGGGCCTTGGAATCGGTGGCCAAGAGCTCCCCGGTAGCTGGCGCGGTGTAGAGCCGACGAAGCCATACGGTGAACTCTGCGCTCAGCGCCGCCGCGTGATCTTGGGTGGTTTGCCCTGACGCGAGCAGTTCCCTTCCCCATTCGGCGGGGACGATTCCGTAGCCCTTGAGCCGGGCTGGTTCGCTGTCACCCTGGAACAAGGTGCGGTCGGTCATAACGAGATCCAGGTTGATCCCCGAAATCCCGCCCGGGGTGCCCGTAATGCGTTCGGTCAAGGTGTCGGCCATGAGCTGGCCCCGACTTCGAGCATCCCCAGTGGAACGGGCCGAATCAGCCGCTCGAGTCAGCGCGGCGTAGACCGCTACTCCCTGGGCAACCGGAAGCAAGGCCGTCAGGTACGTCATGGTGTCCGGGGCAGGGCGCAGGCTGACAGTCCGTTCGGCGGCAGCACGGCTGGCCCGCCCGACTACCGACCGCGGATCCCGCCGATATGCGGCAGCTTTTGCGGCAGCAGTGATCGCTTTGTCGCCCTTGCCGTCAAAGGTCCCGGTGTCGGGGGCGAGCTCCTGGTCCACAGCACAACGGTCCTCGACAGACAGGCAGGCCGTTTCCTTAACAAGAAGCGTGGCACGCCATTCATTCAAGTGCCCCGATTTCAGGGCCGCCAAGGTGCGGGGCATCTCCGTGACAAGGGCTTTCGCCAAGCCCAGGAGGCGGGACCCACGGTTTGGTGACTCGCGCCGGGCCAACGCAACCTGCGCTCCCACGCCCTGGCCGCGCTCCGAGGAAGGGACCCCTGCCTCGGCCTGCTCCTGACGTTGAGCCAGATCAAACGCCACAGCAACCCGCGCCTGCAAAGCGGAGATCGCAGACTTCATCTCCTCCAGGACCCGCAACTGTTCGATCAGGTCGCTGCTAACAGTGCTGGCGGGCGCAGTGCCGGGCCGAACGGAATCCACAACGACGGGAGCGCGCCCGCGCGCCACCCCGGTGCCCGCCCGCCTCTCCCCACTTTGCTCCATGTCCTAACTCTGGCAGCAGGCACCGACAAAATAAGGTCAGCGTTCACAGGGGAGCCCCATAGCCTTTGCGCAGCAAGGGAGTCCCTCGGAGGACCTCCCTCAAGCGGGACTCCCTCCCCCGCTGTGAACCTGATGTTCTGGATCCATGACCACAACCTTTCCCACCGCCAAGACCCGGCGTCTGCCGTTGGTGACCTACGTCCTGGCAGCCGGAGTGTTCCTGATGGGAACCACCGAGTTCATTGTTGCGGGGATACTGCCGGAGATCGCCAGTGACCTAGGCACCTCCGTGGCAAGTGCGGGACTCATGATCACGGTGTTTGCTGTCGGCATGATCGTGGGCACTCCCACGATGTCCATCCTGACCCTCAAGCTGCCACGCCGGCTGACGCTGAGCCTCGCGCTGGTGGTGTTCTCTGTTGGTCACGTCATCGTGGCGCTCACCTCCGATTTCACGCTCATTCTTGGCGCACGTTTCCTGACGGCGTTGGCGACAGGCGCTTTCTGGGCGGTAGCCGCCGTCGTGGGTGCCAAAGCGGCAGGCGCTGCGGCAGCCTCGCGGGCGCTAGGGGTGGTGTTGGGCGGCGGGATGCTTGCCAACGTGGTGGGTGTTCCCCTTGGGGCGTTTGCCGGTCAGGTGATTGGCTGGCGGGGACCGTTCTGGATACTCGCTTGCCTGGCCCTGGTGGGTGCAGTTGCCGTGTACCGGTTGGTTGCCTCGGATCTTGTTTCCGGACCCACCCCGTCGGTGCGTGCTGAGCTGGCGAGTATGCGGGACTCGAGGGTTTGGCTTGTCCTGGCGGGCTGCGCGATGGTGTGCGGATCTTCCTTGGCCGCCTACACCTTCATCTCTCCGCTGCTCACCGAGAACACTGGGCTTGCCGCAGCCGCGGTTCCGCTGGTGCTGATGGCGTACGGCGTCGGGGCGTTCATCGGATCCACTCTGGGTGGCCACTTCGGGGCACACCACCCGTACCCGGCCCTGTTCATCTCAGCAGGCATGACATTCCTGGTTCTCGGTGCCCTCTTTCCGTTCTCCCACTACGCCGTGACGACAGTGGTCCTGATCTTCCTGCTGGGCCTCTTCGGCATGGCAACCAACCCGATACTGATCGGCAAGGCAGTTGGATACGCCGGGCATGCGCCAACCCTGGCCTCGGCGCTCAGCACATCGGCATTCAATCTGGGCACGGCAGTGGGTTCCTGGATGGCCGGCTTCGCACTGGAGTCCGCGCTGGGAGCCAGCGGTCCGGTGCTGGTGGGCACTGGGGTCGCCGCGCTCTACTTCCTGCCGCTCACGGTGCTGATGCTGAAGGATCGGAAGGAAGGTGCTTTGGCGTGAAGTGCAGCAGCACCGCTACAGGTCGTGACCATCGGTGAGGGAAGCCCGGCCATTCAGGACTTCCCGAGCGTGCTGCCACTGACCCTCACCATTGAAGAGTTCGCCGGCCGGGAACAGATCGCTGATCTCCTCGAGATTGGCCAATGACCGGGGGACACAGTGAACCTCAACACGCCAGCAACTGGGCCCCTCCCCCTAGGAGGAGAGTTGCGGCCATGCCGGCGGCGACATTTCCGGACTGGCTGGAAATCCACGCTAGCGGCCTGTAGACAGGTCAGAAACGGTCGTTTTTGAATGGAACGGCGTCTTCGCTGGCCGCCCACGATGCCAACAGCTGCAGACGCTCGGCCGACGGCGATCCGGGTTCTGCAGCGTAGATGGTCAGGGTCAATCCGGGTTCTGCGGCCATCTCCAGGCCCTCGAAGGCGAGCGTCATCTCGCCAACGATTGGGTGGTTGAACGTCTTGAACCCCGTGCCGTGATGGCGGACGTTGTGGGCGCCCCAGCGGGTGCGGAACTCCTCGCTGCGGGTGCTGAGTTCACCAATGAGATCGTGAAGCTCTTTGTTGTGCGGGTCGCGCCCAGCCTCTGTGCGCAGGATGGAAACGGTCACTTCCGCAAAGGCATCCCAGTCCGGGTAGAACTCGTGGGCACGATCATCCAGGAACGTAAACCGTGCGATGTTGGGTGCCTGGCCCGGCATGTCGTAACAGTCCTTGTAGAACGCCCGGGCCAACGGGTTCACGGCCAGCAGATCCATCCGGCCGTTCCGAACAAAGGCGGGACCTGCGGTGACAGCATCAAGCGCCCATTGCAGGCTCTGATGCGGCACGTAGGACTTGGCGCTGCGTCGCCTCGGCGGCCGCGCAACCGGACTGGCGGAGTGAGCGAGATCGAACAGATGGGCCCGTTCCGCGTCGTCCAAGCACAACGCCCGCGCCAGGCTTTCAAGCACTTGTGGCGATGCACCGCTGATGGCACCGCGCTCCAAACGGGTGTAATACTCAACGCTCAGTCCGGCAAGAGTGGCCACCTCACTGCGCCGCAATCCCTTGACCCGTCGATTCGAACCGGCCGGCAGCCCCACCTGCTCAGGGGTTACCTGGGCACGCCGGGAGATCAGGAATTCGCGTACTTCTGCCCGATTGTCCATACCTTCACCCTAGTTCCGGGCCGTCGCGCGAGGGAGTCCCTGAGAGAGCCTCCCCCGGCTTATGCAGGCTCGGCCTTCCGGCGGGACACCAACACGGGACTGTGGGCATGGTGAAGGACAGCGTGCGCCGTGGAACCAATGGTGCCCTTGATGACCCCGTGCCCTTTGGTCCCCACCACCGTCAGGCGTGCTCCTTGCGAAGCTTTGACCACAGCCCGAGAGAAGGAAGCATCCACCAGCAACTCTCCGGCCACCTCGATCCCGGGTGCTTTGTGGCGGGCCTGGCTCATGACGGAATCCAGGAGGGCTTCTGCGTCGGGATAGTCTTCAACGGGATCGCGCAACCGCCGGTACCCGGCAGGTTCGTGGAGCACATGCACGATCTTGAGGTCAGCCCCTGCTGCTTCAGCGAAATGGCACGCATCCTCAAGTGCTGTCGGTGATCCCGAGTCATCTACAGCCAGCAACACAAAGCCTTCAGGGTTGTCGTCCGCACGGATCACGGCCACTGGGCACTCTGCCGTTGCTGCCATCTCCAGGCTGACGGATCCCACCAGCAAACCCATGAACCCGCCCAGTCCCCGGCTTCCGAGCACCAACATCGCAGTGCCGGCCGAAACGTGGGCCAGGTGATCGCGGGGCATCCCGTGCAACAGGGTGGTGTGGACTTCCAGCTCGGGGACGGTCTCCTTGGCGAGAGCCGCACCTTCCTCCAGGACTTTCTGAGCGGCCCGTTCCAGACCGCTATCGGCAACCCCAGGAACGGGTCCCCTGTTGTGGGACAGCAGGACCCACAAGGAACAGTGCACTACGTGGAGGGAACAGTCCCGCAGGATCGCATGTTTAGCGGCCCACTGAACGGCACGGTGTGATTCTTCGGATCCGTCATAACCAACCACGATCGTCTTGGATGCACCCTCGTTCGTCATGGCCAGAGCCTACGCCGGCCCCGGGAACGGCACCATAGCGTCACGCCCACCGCCACAAGGCAGCACGCTGCTAGGCTCCGATGCTGACACTTCAGGAGGAAACACCGTGGGCTTTGCCGAAGAACTCAGGAACCAATCAGCCGGGGATTGGGACGCCGCCGTTAACCATCCATTCGTGGACCAACTGCTGGACGGGTCCCTTCCCGATGAGCAGCTGCGCCATTACCTGGTGCAGGATTACCAGTTCTGCGATGCCTTCACCGCTCTCTTGGGTCAAGCCGTAGCCTCGGCACCGTGGCTGCCTTCCCGACTGGTGTTCGCTGGTGTCCTCGGGGCCTTCGCATCCGACGAGAATACGTACTTCCAGGATTGCTTCAATGAACTGGACGTTCCGGAAACGGACAGGACAACACCAGCACTCGGGCCGGCCACACGCGATTTCGACGACCTGATGCGGAAGGCCCTCGCCACCCGCTCCTACCCGGAGGTCCTTGCTGTTCTGCTGGTTGCCGAATGGCTGTACGGAGATTGGGCCGCGCGCGCCGGAGACCCCACCCAGTGGCCCGCCGAACCCAAGCATGCCGAGTGGATCCGCCTCCACAACAACCCCGAGTACAACGCGTGGGTGACGTGGCTGCGCGACGAGTTCGACGCCGTCGAGCCTTCACTGCCTCAGGAGCGGAACCGCGTTGCTGCGGTCTTCGCGGAGGCAGTGCGGCTGGAGCGGGCGTTCTTCGACGCAACGCTGACCTCCGCCGCTGTCAGCTAGCCCTGCTTCCGGACGGTGTAACTGAGCTCCACCAAGCCTTGGTCGTAGCTGTTCACGTCCACGAGTTTCAGAAGGGCGGGGTCGTGTCCGGCGGGGAACACGCCCCTGCCGGCGCCCTGGCCTATCGGCATGACCACCAACCGGACCGCGTCCACCTCGCCTGCCGCGAAGAACGTCTGACCCAGGGACAAACTGCCCCATAGGACAATGTCCTTGGCGGACTCGCGCTTGATGCGGCGGATCGCCTCGATCGCGTCGCCGGATTCAACGTTCGACGGCGGGAAGTCGCCCCACGGGGCTTCCTTCAAGTGGCGCGAAAACACGTGGCGGCGCAGGCCATTCAGGGCTGGTGCGATGATCTCGCCCTCCGACGCGGGCGTCGGCCAGAACTCCACGAAGTATCTGTAGGTGTTGGCACCCAGAACCATGGCTTCCACGCTGCCAAGCCATTCGAGTTGGGCCCGGTCAAACTCGGCCGTTCCGCCTTCCAATAACTCGTAGGCCTTGAACTCGTTGTTGGTGTCGGCGGCGAAACCGTCGGCGGTCACAAAATCCTGCACGATCAGCTGTCCCATGACTCACTCCTCGACTGCGGGTGGTGGCCCGCAGGAGCCTACGCCGCGAAGTACGGGCGGACAACCCTTTGGCGGGTCTCCTGTTCATCGGAGCCACGGCAAGACTCCGGAGTTCCCGTCAGCTCGGTCCAGTGCCAGCTGTCAGGGCAGTCATCGTTGTCGCAAAATTGCCAGGTCATGGGGTCCCTCATTGTCGTCTGTTCGTGTGTCCATAGAAAGGACACGCGAGCAGCCGGAACGTGACGAGGGAAGGACCGTGAGCTGCGTCCTACTCAGCCTGCGGAGGTGAAGGCGAAGATCAGCGCCGAGCCCAGGGACAGGACTCCTATGCCGTAACCCACCACCAGAGCGGCAATGGCGAAGCCCCGTCCCCGTTCGCCGCGCTGCTGAATCTGGTTCAAGGCCACATGGCCTGCCCCAACGACGAAGACCGCGATGACGGCCATGCCCGCGAAAAACAGCCCGACGAGGGCAAGTACGGCCATGGCTGCGGCAACGAGGGCCTGCCGGTTGATCGGCTGGGTGGATGCTTCAGTGTGGTTAGCCTGAACGATCTCCGTTGACATGTTCTCTCCCCATTTGTAAGTGACCCGAGTCTATCCCCGACACTCCCGAAAACACGCGCAAATTACCGGTGTTTGAACTCCGGTTGGCGCTTCTCACTGAAGGCGGCCATGCCCTCCTTTTGGTCCTCGGTAGCGAAGAGCGAATGGAAAACTCTCCGTTCGAAGACAACCCCTTGGGACAGTCCCATCTCGAAGGCCGCGTTGACGGCTTCCTTTGCCACCATGGCGGCGGGCTTGGACTTGGACGCGATGACTTCTGCTGCCTTGACTGCTTCGTCGATGACCTCAGCGGCGGGAACCACCCTGGAGACCAAGCCGGACCGTTCGGCTTCGTCCGCATCCATGAACCGGCCCGTCAGGACCATGTCCATCGCTTTGGCCTTGCCCACGGCGCGGGTCAGCCGCTGAGAGCCGCCCATGCCCGGGATGACGCCCAGGTTGATCTCCGGCTGGCCAAACTTGGCGTTATCTCCGGCGATGATGAAATCGGCCATCATGGCCAGTTCGCAGCCACCACCCAAGGCAAAACCGGAAACCGCAGCTATGACTGGAATGCGCAGGCGGGTGAGGTCCTCCCACCGCCGGAACCAATCTGCCGCGTACATGTCCATGTAGCTGTTGGAAGACATTTCCTTGATGTCGGCCCCGGCTGCGAATGCCTTGGCGGATCCCGTGATCACCACGGCCCCCACTTCAGGGTCGGTATCCATGGCGGAAACTGCATCCACGAGCTCATTCATGAGTGCGGTGTTCAGCGCATTCAACGCCTCCGGCCGGTTCAGGGTCACCAGTCCAACCCGGCCCCGCCGTTCCACCACAATGTTCTGGTACTGCTCCGTCATGCTCTCCCTCTCCGCCAAGCCCAACAAATCACAACCACTCTGTTCCAACCTCTCACACGGACTTGTCCCGAATCTCCGTGATGATGCCGGAGAAGTCCCTGCCGGCGCCCTCGCCGGCAGCGAAGGCATCGTAGATTCGCGATGCCAACGGCCCCATCTCCGCCGCTACTCCTGTACTTTCCAACGCATTCAGTGCCAGGCGCAGGTCCTTGGCCATCAATGCTCCGGCGAAACCCGGCTGGTAGTCGCGGTTGGCGGGGCTGGTGGGTACCGGCCCCGGAACGGGGCAGTTGGTCGTGAGCGCCCAGCACTGCCCGGACGCGTTGGAGGCGACGTCGAACAACGCCTGATGCGTGAGGCCCAACTTCTCGCCCAACACGAAGGCCTCGGCAACAGCAATCATGGACACCCCCAGGATCATGTTGTTGCAGACCTTGGCGGCCTGCCCGGCACCGTGGTCCCCGCAGTGGACAATACGTTTGCCCATCAATTCCAGGATCGGCTGCACGGTCTCAAAATCCTCCGGAAGCGCACCCACCATGAACGTCAAGGTGCCCGCCTCGGCGCCCACCACGCCGCCTGAAACCGGGGCGTCAACGGACCGGTGACCCGCTGCCACGGCCAGCGCCGCGGCTTCCCGGGCTTCGTCCACATTGATGGTGGAGCAGTCCAGGAACAGGGTGTTCGGCTTCGCAACTGACAGCAGCCCCGGTCCTCCCACCCCACGGTAGGCATCCAGGACATGCTTGCCGCTGGGGAGCATGGTCAGCACCACGGCCGCTTCCGCTGCAGCCTCATGGGCGGAGGACGCCATGGGAATCCCGTGCGAGACAGCCGCTTCCACGGCCGCCGGAACGGGATCGTACCCAATAACGTCGTGTCCGGCCTTGATCAGGTTGGCCGCCATCGGCCCGCCCATGTGGCCGAGACCGAGGAAAGCGATGAGTCCCGTTTCCGGGCCTTGGATATCTGACATGGCTGCATTCTCTGTCATACCGTCTCCTTCGACTCGCTGCCCAGCCCGGCCAGACCCAGTTCCCGTTCGCCGAGCGGCTCAAAGTAGCCCTCGACGTCGGACGGCTGGACGTCAGCCAGGGCAGGCGGCTTCCATTGCGGATTCCTGTCCTTGTCCACTACCTGCGCGCGGATGCCCTCCCGGAAATCAGGACCGGCCAGGCAGCGAAGCCCCACGCGATACTCCTGATCCAAAGCCTCCTCCAGGGAAAGCCCCCGCACCCGTCGCAGCGATTCCAAGGCGACTTTCACCGATGTTGGAGACTTCGCCTCAATCGTGTCCGCCGCGGCAGCAGCTTCGGCCCCGGCAGAGCGCAGGCTCCGGACAATCTCTTCAGCGTCGTCATACACGTACGCGGCGTCGATCCATTCGCGCTGCGCCGCCAGTGCCGAGTCCGGCGCGGCTTGCGCGAAACGCCCGACGGCGGCTTCCGGCGTCGAGCCTTCCAGCGCTTCCGCCAGGGCCTGCAGGTTTTCGGACGGCACAAAGTGGTCCGCGAGTCCCAGGAACAACGCATCCGAGCCGGACAGGTGTGCTCCCGTCAGGGCCGCGTGGGTTCCCGCCTCCCCCGGCGAGCGCGACAGCAGTAGCGTTCCACCGACGTCGGGCACAAAACCGATGGTTGTTTCCGGCATGCCGGTACGCGTCCGTTCGGTGACCACGCGCACCGAGCCATGGGCCGAGATGCCAACGCCACCGCCCAAAACCAGCCCGTCCATGAACGCCACGTACGGTTTGGGATAGTCGGCAATCAACGAGTTCAGCCGGTACTCGTCCGCCCAGAACTCCGCAGTTTCGGTTCCACCGTGCAGCATGTCCTTGTAGATGGCCACAATGTCGCCGCCGGCACACAGCCCGCGGTCTCCCGCGCCGCGCACCAGAACGGTGGCAACGGCGTCGTCGTCGGCCCACTCCGTAAGCTGCCGGAACATGGCTTGCACCATTCCCGCATTCAGGGCGTTGACGGCTTTCGGACGGTTCAGGGTCACGATGCCCAGGTGGCCCCGACGCTCAAACAGAACTTCGTCTTCAGTCTCTGGAGTCCCCATCAGCTGCCCGCCGGCATGATGAAGCTGGCGCCTTGGCGGATGCCGGACGGCCAGCGCGACGTCACGGTCTTGGTCTTGGTGTAGAACCGGAACGCGTCGGCGCCGTGCTGGTTGAGATCGCCGAAGCCCGAGGCTTTCCAGCCGCCGAACGTGTAGTACGCAATCGGCACGGGAATCGGCACGTTGATGCCCACCATGCCCACCTCCACGCGGCTGGCGAAGTCGCGGGCGGAGTCGCCGTCGCGGGTGAAAATCGCGACGCCGTTGCCGAACTCGTGCTCGCTGCAGAGCCTGAGCGCTTCGTCGTAGTCAGCTGCGCGCAGCACGCTCAGGACAGGTCCGAAGATCTCTTCCTTGTAGATCTTCATGTCCTTGGTGACGTTGTCGAAGAGGGTGGGGCCAACCCAGAAGCCGCCGTCGTAGCCGTCCACGGTGAGTCCGCGGCCGTCGGTGACCAAGGTTGCTCCTTCGTCCACCCCGGACTGGATGTAGCCCTCAATGCGTTCCTTGGCAGAGGCTGCCACGACCGGCCCGAAGTCCGAGTCCTTGTCCAGGCTGTGGCCAACCCTCAGGTCCTTGACGCGCTGGGTCAGCTTGGCCACCAGGGCATCGGCAGTTTCTTGTCCCACCGGCACGGCTACGGAGATGGCCATGCAACGTTCACCCGCGGAACCGTACCCGGCACCAATCAGTGCGTCGGCTGCCATGTCCAGATCGGCGTCGGGCATGATCACCATGTGGTTCTTTGCCCCGCCGAAGCACTGTGCACGCTTGCCGTGCGCAGCTGCCGTGGCGTAGATGTACTGTGCGATGGGAGTTGAGCCCACAAAGCCGATGGCTTTCACGCGCGGATCTTCGAGCAGTGCGTCCACGGCTTCCTTGTCACCGTTGATGACGTTGAAGACGCCGTTGGGAACCCCGGCTTCGCTGTACAGCTCGGCCAGGCGAAGCGGAACCGACGGGTCCCGTTCCGAGGGCTTGAGGATGAAGGCGTTCCCGGCTGCGAGCGCCGGGCCGGACTTCCACAGCGGAATCATGGCCGGGAAGTTGAAGGGCGTGATGCCCGCGACCACACCGAGGGGCTGGCGGAGCGAGTGGACGTCGATCCCCTGTCCGGCGTTGTCCGAGAACTCGCCCTTAAGGAGGTGCGGTGCGCCGGCGGAGAACTCCACCACCTCGATGCCGCGCTGGATGTCGCCCTTGGCGTCCGCGAACGTCTTGCCATGCTCGGAGGACAGGAGCGTGGCGAGTTCGTCCATGTTCTCGTTGACCAGGTCCACGAACTTGAGCAGGATGCGTCCCCGGCGCTGCGGGTTCATGGCCGCCCATTCGAGCTGGCCCTTTTCGGCATTTGCGACGGCGTTGCGGACCTCGTCGGCGCTGGCCAGCGGAAGCCGGGCCTGGACTTCGCCCGTGCAGGGATCGTAGACATCGCTGAACCGGCCGGACGTGCCGTCGATCCTCTGGCCGTCTACGTAGTGTGAAAGCTCGCGCACCATGGTGGAATGCTCCTTTGCATCGTGAATGACTGCCGTGCCGCCGGGTGCTGGGACCACTGCGGGGAACACGTGACCAACTGTGATCCAGGTCATCTCTAAACCCGAATATACTCGGACTTCCTACTAATTTCCAGAGGGTTGTTTTGAGGGCGGATGGCTTCCTAGTGGACTTCCTTCATCCCCTTGTACGCTTCGAGTGCTTCCGCCCGGGTGGTTTTGAGGTCCACAATTTCCCCGGGGTATTCGGGCGTTCCGAATTCGGGGATCCAGTGGGCGATGTACTTCCCTTGGGGATCGAACTTAACCCGCTGGGCCTCAGGGTTGAAGATCCTGAAGAAGGGCGAGGCGTCTGCTCCGGAGCCGGCCACCCACTGCCAGTTGGCGGGATTCGACGCCGGATCTGCATCCACCAGGGTGTCCCAGAACCACTGCTCACCGAGCTGCCAATGGATACCCAGGTTCTTCACCAGGAAGCTGGCGGCCACCATGCGTACGCGGTTGTGCATCCAGCCGGTGTGCCATAACTGGCGTTGCCCGGCGTCCACCATGGGGAAACCTGTGCGGCCCTGCTGCCAGGCCCGGAACTCCTCCGGCGCACTGTCGTGGCCGGGATTTTTACCGTTCCCTCCGCTGCTGCCGGGCCACGCCCACGGGAAGCGATCAAACTCGGAGCGGAGGTTCGCGGTGGCGAGCTCCGGGTTGTGGAAATACTGGTGCCAGCAGAATTCACGCCACCCCAGCTCAGAAGCAAAGATCGAGGCGCTTTCGGACCGCTTGGAACCCAGGGCATGCCACACCTCAAACGGGCTCAGCTCACCCCACCGCAGGTAAGGCGACAGGCAGCTGCTCCCATCGGTATCCGGACGGTTCCGGCCCTCGCTGTAGTTAGAGAGCCCCTTCTCCACGAACGCAGCGAGACGCTGGTGGCCGGCAGCCGCTCCAGGCGTCCACATCCCGGCCAATCCCCCGGACCAGTCCGGATGGGTGGGCAGGAGATGCCAGGAGTCCAGCTTTTCATCGGCCGGCAGCTTGCCCGTGTAACCATGCCCCTTCGCGGGCACGGCCAACGGCTCGCGGAATTCCTGTGCGGACACCGTCCGCCAGAAAGGTGTGAAGACCTTGTATTGTCCACCCGTTTTGGTGGTCACGTTCCATGGCTCATGAAGCAGGGAAGCCTGAAAACTGGCTACGTGGAGCCCGGCCCCGCCCGCCCAGGTCTTGAGTCCGGCGTCGACCGTTCGCTCAGCCGCACCGTACCGGCGGTTCCAGTAGAGCGCGCCCGCACCAACCGCCGTCGCGGTTTCCTGCACTGCCTCCGCGGCGGGTCCGCGGCGGAGCAGCAGCGGTATGCCGAGTTTGTCCAGTTCTTCACGCAGCGCTGTCAGCGAATGGTGGAGCCACCACCGTGCGGCGCCGCCATGGGCGCGGATTCCCGGCGATTCTTCGTCGAGGACGAACAGGGCCACGGCTTCGCCGTCGTCAACGGCGGCCCGCAAGGCCGGATTGTCGGCGACCCTCAGGTCGTCCCGGAACCACACGATGGACGGTTTCATCAATTCCTTTCAGCGCACACCCCGGAAACAGGAACAGCCCATGCCCCCTCATGAAATCCTAGGGGCACGGGCTGGACGCAGGCTGTTGATTAAATCAGGCGATGGACGGAACAGCTTCCTCGGAGAAGTCGGAAAGAACCGGGCTGTTGGTTTCGGACTCGCTCCACAAAGGAACACTGTTCATGACGTAGTCCCTTGCGGCCGCACCCACCATGCTCATTCCGGGATAGATTCTGCGGCCGTTTTCCTTGATGGGCCTGAGACCTTCAAGGCCAAGGGCTGTCTTAAAAGCGGAGTCGGGAATGGGGATTTTACGTCCAAGAACACACCAGCTGATGTACAGGCCATAGAAAGTATCAAAATCCAAGCCGTTCTCAGTGTCGTCCTCAAACACCACGCAATCTCGGATAAAGCTGCTGATTTGGGTGTCGGTCATTACGGGGCCTCCGGCGTCGGAAGAAAAGCGGGCCGCCGGGCTGCATCAGCGAATGTCCTGTTCCCATTATAGACCCCTTATACCGCGGAGTAGCTGGAATACAGGTTAACTCTGGGTTGCGGACACGAATTTCCCCCACTCCGGACCGAGGCCCCGGACGGCTCTGGTGCCGGCACCCTCTCCAGCGTAGCGTCGACTATATCCACGCAAACGGCCGGTCCCCACAGCAGTCGCCGGCCACAGCAGCCGGAACAGCCAGTGGCAAGGAGCACCAAGTGGTTGGTTGGAATGCTGACACCGCGGCCGGGCCTTTGGGGTCGGGCACGGTCACTTTGGTGGAAGGTTCGTCCTTCTGTATTTCCTCCTCCAACGGAGACATCCATCCCGACCTGCCCCACGGCGTCTTCCATCTGGATACCCGCATTCTTTCGCGGTGGGAACTGACCATCAACGGCCAGGTGGTGGAGCCTTTGGCCGCCGAAATCCGGGAACCCTACCGCGCACTGTTCGCAGGCCGGGTTCCCCGCTCCGATGGCTATGCGGACAGCCCCCTTCTGGTGGAGAGACTCAGGGAAGTCGGGACGGGCATCTTTGAGGAAATCACAGTCCGCAACTACTCCAAGCACCCTGTGGAGTGCCAAATTCTCCTGACCGCCGAGTCGGATTTTGCGGACCTTTTTGAAGTGAAGGAAGCCCGCATCACCCGCGAATGGAAGGAAACCCGCGTCCCGGAGGGTGATTCCCTGGTGATCCGTGGAAAGTGGGAGGGAATCCGCAAGGGCGTGGTGATCCGGGCTGAGGGCGCCGGCGCAGGAGCCCGGGCATTGGGCTTCACGGCTAAGATTCCGTCCTCGGGGAGCTGGAGCACCCGCGTGAGTGTTGTTCCCGCCGGGGATGGCACAGGAATGCCGTTCGCCCACCCGTCCCGCGGCGACATGTCCCCCAGCGATCGCCGTCGGCAGGAATGGGTAGCCAAGATTCCCCGTCTGCAGGTGGGAAACCGTTCCATACAACGCACTCTCAGCCGCAGTTACGAAGACTTGGGGGCGCTGCGGATCCAGGACCCGGACCATCCGGACAGGGTGGTCGTGGCCGCCGGAGCACCGTGGTTCATGACGTTGTTCGGCCGGGACTCACTGTGGGCATCCGAGATGGCGTTGCCGGTTGACCCGTCGCTGGCGTTGGGGACCCTCCGTACCCTCGCTGACCGGCAAGGAAGGGTGGTGGACCCTGCCAGCGAGGAGGAGCCGGGGAAGATCCTGCATGAAGTCCGGCTCGATGTTTCCAGCAGCCTGGCCTTGGGCGGCAAGTCCGCGTACTACGGGAGCGTGGACGCCACTCCCCTTTTTGTGATTGTCCTGGGCTCCGTCAGCCGGTGGGGCTTCGCCAAAGACGTCATTTCGGAGCTGCTCCCCAACGCGGACCGTGCGCTTGACTGGATCAGGGACTACGGCGACCGCGATGGCGACGGTTTCGTGGAGTACGGGCGGCCCAACCAGCACGGGCTCATCAACCAGGGGTGGAAGGATTCCTGGGACGGCATCAACTTTGCCGATGGCACCATTGCTGAGCCACCGTTGGCGCTGTGCGAAGTCCAGGCGTACGTGCATGGCGCCTATATGGCGCGCGCCTGGATGGCGTACGACGACGGCGACCTCACCTTGGCGGCCGAACTCCGGGAACGCGCGGACCGCCTGAAAAAGAAGTTCAACGAAGAGTTCTGGCTCCCGGACAAGGGCTACTACGCGGTGGCATTGGATAAGGACAAACGGCCAGTGGACGCGTGTGCTTCGAACATGGGGCACTGCCTGTGGTTTGGCCTGGTGGATGAAGACAAGGCACCGCTGGTGGTGGAACGGTTGATGTCTCCGGAGATGTTCAGCGGATGGGGCGTCCGGACCCTGGCCTCGGACATGGGCGCCTACAACCCGGCCAGCTACCACAACGGGTCAGTGTGGCCGCACGACAATGCGCTGATAGCGGCAGGGCTGCTCCGCTACGGATTCGTGGAGGAAGCCCAGCGTATTGCCACTGCGCTTCTTGACGCTGCGGAGTCCTCGGGCGGAAGACTGCCGGAACTCTTCTGCGGCTTTCCCCGCGAACAGTTCAGGGAACCGGTACCTTACCCAACGGCGTGTTCCCCACAAGCCTGGGCCGCCACCACTCCCATCCAGTTGATCACCGGACTCATGCGGTACGACGCCCACATCTCCCTGGGAGGGCTCTGGCTGGACCCGGTCCTGCCGGCGTCCTTTGGCGACCTGCACATCAGCAACGCCCCCATGGGAAGCGGACGCATCACCATTGACATCGATGGCTCGTCGGCGCAGGTGGAGGGACTTCCCGAGGGCATGACCCTCCACCGCGCACAACGGCCGTGGATCACGGAGCTGGTGGAACGGGCGGAGCTTCGGCGGGCTGAACCCCTTAGCTAGGCATCGATCACCATGTCAGTGCGTGCCGTGGAGCAGCACGGCAGGAACTTGCCGGCGTCGATTTCCCGTGCCCGGATCCCGCCCTGATGGTTCATCTCGACCTCACCGGAAAGCTTGACGATCTTGCACGAGCCGCACATGCCTTCCTTGCAGTTGGCGCCGATCCTGACGCCGGCACGCTGGGCGGGGCCAAGAATGTGCTCGCTGGGGTCGACGCGTACATTAATGCCCGTGCGCATGAAGGACAGGGTGAGGCTGCCCGTTCCCACCGTGTCAAAGCTCGAGGCATCAGGAGTAACAGGCTCCTGCTCCACGTCCGCACCGCCGTCGGAGGCATCCGATCCGGACCCGTCCGGATCGGAAGTTTCCAGCGGCAGGCCCGTGGCCTTCAACGTTCCTCCTGCGTCGTAGCCGGGCTCGTAGAGTCCGAACGCCGTGGGCTGGCTTTCGTAGTAGTCCTCGGCGGAATCGGCGATCTCCTCCGCGATTTCCTCCGCAATATCGGCCGCCAGGGCGAGTTCCGCCTGATATTCGAGGATGGTCTGGCGGTCTCCGGTGAAGAATTCCATGTGGATGGAGGTGTCGTCGACGCCTACCTTCCCCAGGAGTTCGGTGGCCGTGTTCAGGTACCCTTCGGGGCCGCAGGCATAGACCTGCCGGCCGTTGGCATCGGGAGCCACCTGGTCCAGCATGGCCGCCGTCAGCCTTCCGCTGAGCCCTTCCCAGTCGTCGGGTTTGCCGCGATCGCCCAGGGAGTAGAAGACCTTGATGCGCGAGTCCACGGAGGCGATGTAGGCGAGCTCCTTGTTGAAGGCAAAGCCCTCGGCCGCCGCTCCGTGGTAGAGCACCACGACGTCGGCCTCCCCCGGCAGCGAGTGAATGGTCCGCACCATCGACATGATGGGCGTGATCCCCGCCCCAGCGGCCAAGAGCAGGTAGCGTGCCCGCCGGTCGGCGTCCGGCAAGTGGAACGCCCCCACCGGACCAAGCATCTCCAAAACAGTCCCTGGTTTGATGTTCTCGTGCACCCACGGTGAGACCAAGCCCGTGGGATCGCGCTTGACCGTGATGTCGAAGGTCCACGGTTTGGTGGGCGCGCTGGACAGAGAGTAGCTGCGGTCCGCCGGATCCTGGTCCTCGCCGTTCACGGGGAAGGCGACGTTCACGTACTGTCCAGCACGGAAAGCCAGGGGCGCACCGTCGGAGCGACGGAACACGAAGGTCATCATGCCGCCCACTTCGGGAACAATCTCAACGCATTCGGCCATGAACTCCTGCGGATGCCACGGGCCCAAAGCGCGGGCCGCGCTGGCCGGCCCCTCGGTGCTGCCCATCACCCTGTTCCACGGCATCTCAAGGCCGCGGATGCGATGTGGTTCCTGGACTACCGTCTCAGTGAGGAGTTCGGTCATGCCAAGTGCTCCTGGACACGCTGTACGTACCAGTTGATGAAGGCCTCCACCTGGTATTCGCTCTTCATGTAGGGGCCGGGCTCGTAGGCGGGGCTGCCGGCGCCCGTCTGGCACAACTCCACGAACGCCTTGTCCTGCAGGTTGGTCTGCTTCCAGGTGTAGGTGAGCTTTTCCAGGTCGTAGTCCACGCCTTCCACGGCGTCATCGGCCACCAGCCAGGTGGTGCGGACCAGTGACTGGTGTTCGTTGATGGGGAAGACACCGAAGGTGATGACGTGGTCGCTCTGGAAGTGGAACCAGCTGTTGGGCTGCAGGTGCATCGAGCAGCGGCCCAAACGGAAGTCCCGCAAGTCACCGAGCAGCTTCTTGGAAAGCCGGCGGCCATCGGGCGAGAATGACTCGCCCTCGCCGTCGAGCGATTCGCGTGAGATGCGGATTCCCGCAATGCGGGTATCGAGCTCCTCCACCACCTCGTAGGGAAGGCCGTAGCGGCGGCAACGCTCCTCCAGCGAGGCTTGTGCTTCCTTGTTACGGTCCCATACTTCTTCAAGGTGGGCCGGGATCAAGCCCTCCGTCAGGCCCCAGGTGGGGAAGAGGGAACAGGCCAGCTCAGGGTGGCCATCGCAGTGGTAGCACTCACGGTTGTTCTCCATGACGAGCTTCCAGTTGCCCTCTTCAACGATGTTCTGCTGGTAGGCAATCTTGGTCTTGGAGAGATCGTGGGGAGCAAGGTACGGTTCGAAGATTTTGGAAGTTTCGTCAAAATCTGCCGGCGGCTCGTCTGCGATGCAGACGAAGATGAGTCCGGCAACCACGCGGCTGTGAGCGCGCTTGAGGCCGAAGCAGCCCTTGTCGAACTTGGTCTCGCCCGGCGCCGAGGCGTGGATCAGGTTGCCCTCCGGGGAGTACGTCCAGGAGTGGTAGCCGCAGACCAGGTTTCCGGTTGACCCGGCGGGCTCGGTCAGGACACGGGCACCGCGGTGGCGGCAGACGTTGTGCAGGACGTTCACGCCACCGTCGTCATTGCGCAGCACGATCAGGGAGTAGGGACCATAGTCGACGGTGACGTAGTCGCCCGGCTCCGGCAATTCGGCGATGCTGCCGGCAAAGATCCAGTGCTGGCCAAAAATGGCTTCCATATCGATCTTGAAGATCGTGGCGTCGGTGTAGAACGGCGCATCGAGGGAATATCCCTTGCGCCGGAACTCGAACAAACCGCTGATCTCCGCCAGCTGCTCTGCAGGCAAGGATGAAGCGAGTTTTCCGCGTGAGTTGAGGGGCACGACTGGAGCAGACATATGTTTTCCTCCCGGGAGGCATGGGTCAGAGTGTGTTTCGTGGGGAGCACTGCTGCGTTGGGTGCGAGCGGCGTTGTCGAAAACCTTATAGTCATGAGATTAGGGATCATTGAAGCGCAACAAAAGCGCAAGATTCAGAAGATAACCGTGCACAATAGGTGCATGATCGATGCGAGGCTCATCACACTCAGGGTGTTTGCCCGCTGCGGCACCATTGGCGCCACAGCGGAGCTCACCGGTTACTCCCCGTCTGCCGTCTCCGCGCAGCTGCGGGAGCTCCAGCGCATGCTGGGAATGCAGCTGCTGACCAAGGATGGACGGGGCGTGCGACTGACCGCCACCGGCCGCTTTCTTGTGACTGGATCGGACACCCTCATTGCCGAATGGGAGAGCCTGCGAGCAGCAGCCATGGAGGCCGGCGACCAGGTGCAGTCACATTTCGGGCTGGGCGGATTCTCGACGGCTGCCGCGCAGTTGCTGGCGCCCTTGGCGGCCACCTTGCGCTCCACTCGCCCCTTGCTGGAGGTCCAAGTACTCGAGGCCAACCCGGCCCGCTGCTTCGACTTATTGGTGGCAGAACGAATCGATCTCGCGGTCATCGTCGCCATGCAGTCCGAAACCTACGGCGAGGACGATCCCCGGTTCGAACAGACCGTGCTGCTGGACGATCCCCTGGACGTGATCATTCCCGCTGATCATCCATTGGCACAGCGGGAAACAGTGACGCTCGAAGAGCTTGCCTCGGAACCCTGGATCACCGAAGCCGCCGGCTCCACCTACCACTCCCTCTTCACGGCAGCATTCACGGCGGTGGGGCTGACACCTCGGATTGCGCATGAGGCCGTTGAGTGGGAAACCCAAATAGCGTTCGTGGGAGCGGGGCTGGGCGTGGGCCTGCTGCCGCGACTGGCCCCCCTGCACAATACGGAGAACGTGGTTCGGCTGCGTATCACCGGCAAGGGTAAACCCACCCGCCGCATTATCGCTGCGGTGCGCAGGGGCAGTATCGCCTCACCACTCATCCAGGAGTCGCTCGGCATTCTTCAGGAGAGCGCTCATCGGATCCTCACGGCCCGCCCCGAGGACGACCGCTGACTTCCGCACCGGGCAGTGGCAGTTCAGGCCCAGACCTGGTAACCCGTGGATTTATCGAACAGCTTCCGGGTGGAGAGTCCCTCTGCCGCAATCCAGAGCACCGAATCATCATCGGCGGCTTGCTCCACCAGACCGGTGAGGACGTGATGGCCCGAAAGCCAAACCTCCACCGTGTGGCCGATCAGCTGGGACCAATCCATGCGGAGGCCACGGCCGTGAACGGTCTTGACCAGAGCAAGGTCCGTCATGGCCTTCACCAGCCGCGCTCTGCGAGGCGGTGGGGCTGAGGAATGTCGTCGACGTTGATGCCCACCATGGCTTCGCCCAAGCCGCGGGAGACCTTGGCGATGACATCGGGATCGTCGTGGAACGTGGTGGCCTTCACGACGGCGGCGGCGCGCTCTGCGGGGTTGCCCGACTTGAAGATCCCCGAGCCAACGAACACACCGTCGGCGCCGAGCTGCATCATCATCGCAGCATCAGCCGGGGTGGCGATGCCACCGGCGGTGAACAGCACCACGGGGAGCTTGCCGGTGGCGGCAACTTCCTTGACCAGCTCGTACGGGGCCTGCAACTCCTTGGCCGCAACATACAGCTCGTCCTCGGGAAGGGCGGCAAGCTTTGCAATCTCCGAACGGATCTTGCGCATGTGCCCGGTCGCGTTGGAAACATCACCGGTACCGGCCTCACCCTTGGAACGGATCATCGCCGCGCCCTCGTTGATACGACGCAACGCCTCACCCAGGTTGGTGGCACCACAGACGAACGGGACGGTGAAGTTCCACTTGTCGATGTGGTTGATGTAGTCCGCCGGGGTCAGGACCTCGGACTCGTCGATGTAGTCAACACCGAGGGACTGCAGGACCTGGGCTTCGACGAAGTGGCCGATGCGGGCCTTGGCCATGACCGGGATGGACACGGCGGCGATGATGGCATCGATCATGTCGGGATCGGACATGCGGGACACGCCGCCCTGGGCGCGGATATCGGCCGGGACACGTTCGAGCGCCATGACAGCCACGGCACCGGAATCCTCGGCGATGCGGGCCTGTTCGACGTTAACGACGTCCATGATGACGCCGCCCTTGAGCATCTCAGCCATGCCCCGCTTAACGCGGCTGCTGCCCATCAGCGGGATGTGTTCGAAGAGGAGGGGTCTTGTCGTCACGCGATACTCCAAGGGCTGAAGGCTGTGATTGCATCACAAGCGCCCGGATAGACCAGCGGCAACCGCGGAAGTCTGATATCCGGATGATATATTAGTTGGAGTGTTCAGTATGCAACCGGCCAACCAGAGAGTCAACAGCCGGGAAGGCGCAGGCGGCGCTAGGCCGCGAAAAGCGCCTGACGCACTGCCTGCTCAAACCCACTCACGTGAACCCGGGCCAACTCAGCCGCCTTCTCCTCATCGCCGTCAATAACAGCCCGGAGCAGATCCAGGTGTTCGCGCACGTGGTGCTCCAGATTGGGCAGCCGGTCCAGGACCATGCACCAGATCCGCGTGGCCAGGTTGTCATAGCGGATCAGGACGTCTTCAAGATGGGGATTCGCAGCAGCCGCGTAGATCCCCTGGTGGACACTGGCATCGAGCCGCAGCGTTTCCACTACCGAAGCAGCGCTGACATCGAAAGCTTCCACCGCCTGCATGACATCCCGCAGATGCTGCCTGGTGGCAGGTGAAGCAACCCGGGCCGCCCTTGCGGCAGCCAGTGGCTCCAACTGCGCCCGAATCTCGGAGATGAAAGCCAGGTCCGTTACTTCCACGCGGGTGGCGAACGTGCCCCGCCGCGGATAGGTGATGACCAGCCGGTCCAGTTCCAAACGCTTCAAGGCCTCGCGCACCGGCGTCCGGCCTATCTCCAGGTCCTTGGCAAGCTGATCGTCGTTGAGGAGGTCGCCGGGCTTGATGTCCAGCATCAGGAGGCGATCCCGGAGGCGTTCGTAGGCGAGGTCAGCCAAAGACTTCCTCGTGTCTTCGCCGGCGATTGCCAGAGTTCCAAAAGCCACAGCGCCATCCCCTTCTTCACAACCGAAAAACCTATTGACCTGCCTGAGTCACCAGTATACGCTGAATCCCAATCCTAATATATCAGTTCAGGACCCAGGAATATATCTAAAGGAGGCGACATGACCCTCATGGCGACAGACTCACCGGTAAGCACACTACCCACGCCCGAATTGCTCAAAGAAGAGCAAGCACAGAAGTTCGTACTCACATTGTCGTGCGTCGAACGCGCCGGGATCGTTCAGGCAGTCACCACCTTCCTGTTTGAGCGCGGCTTCAACATCGAAGAACACCAACAGTTCGACGACGGCCTCCGCCAGACATTGCACCTGCGGACCGCTTTCTCGGGCCCGCTGTCCTACTCGCCGGAACGGCTTGAAGAGGAGTTCAGCGCGATTGCCGACCGTTTCGAGATGAAGTTCAGCTTCCATGACCAGACCAAAAAGCGGGTCCTGGTGATGGTGTCCAAGTTTGGGCACTGCTTGAACGACCTCATCTTCCGCTGGCGCGGCGGCAGCCTTGGCGGCGACCTCGTCGTGGTTGTTTCCAACCACGAGACCCACCGGGCCATGGCTGAAGCCGCAGGCTTGCCTTTCGTCTACATTCCCGTCACCCCTGACACCAAGGCAGAGGCTGAACAGCGCCTTCTGGACCTGGTGGAGGAGTACAACGCGGACCTCGTGGTGCTGGCACGCTACATGCAGGTCCTCTCCGACGATCTTTGCCGCGCCCTTGAGGGCCGCGCCATCAACATCCACCACTCATTCCTGCCCGGCTTCAAGGGCGCCCGCCCCTACCACCAGGCCTATGACCGCGGCGTGAAGCTGGTGGGTGCCACTGCCCACTACGTCACCGCGGACCTGGACGAGGGACCGATCATCGAGCAGGAAGTCATCCGCGTCGATCACAGCTACGGCCCCACGACCCTCTCAACCGTGGGCCAGGATGCCGAAGCCCTGGCATTGTCCCGCGCCGTCAGGTGGCATTGCGAACACCGCGTGCTGCTGGACCAGACCAGCACCGTGGTTTTCCGCTAAGCCACCCGTCGCCCCAAACCCCACACAAACTTCAGCAGGAGAATCCCCATGGCATCCACGCCCCGCATTGTCATCATCGGAGCCGGGATCGTCGGCACCAACCTCGCCGACGAACTGGTCACCCGCGGATGGAACAACATCACTGTCCTGGACCAGGGACCCTTGAACATGCCCGGCGGCTCCACGTCCCACGCGCCGGGCCTGGTCTTCCAGACCAACCCGTCAAAGTCCATGGCCCTCTTTGCCAAGTACACGGTGGAAAAACTCCTGTCCCTCACCGAGGACGGCCAAAGCTGCTTCAACCAAGTGGGCGGCCTTGAAGTTGCCACGAATGAGACGCGCCTGGCTGACCTGAAACGCAAGCTCGGCTACGCACAATCGTGGGGCATCGACGGCAAGATCCTCACCCGCGAGGAATGCAAGGAGCTCTACCCCCTGATCAATGAGGAAGACATCCTGGGCGGCCTCCACGTTCCCACCGATGGCCTGGCGCTTGCCGCCCGCGCCGTGCAACTGCTCATCAAGCGCACCGAAGCTGCCGGCGTGAAGTACATCGGGAACACCGAGGTCACCGGAATTGAGCAGTCGAACCGCCGCGTAACCGGCGTCGAGACCGCCGAAGGCGTCATCCCGGCGGACATCGTGGTTTCCTGCGCCGGCTTCTGGGGCGCCAAGGTGGGCGAGTTGATCGGGATGTCCGTTCCGCTCCTGCCGCTGGCACACCAGTACGTCAAGACCACGCCGGTTCCCGCCCAAAAGGGCAAGAACGAACTGCCCAACGGCGCCCAGCTTCCCATCCTGCGCCACCAGGACCAGGACCTCTACTACCGCGAGCACGGCGACCGTTACGGCATCGGCTCCTACGCGCACCGCCCCATGCCGGTGGATCTGGATGAGCTGGGCAGCTACGAGCCAAGCAGCATCAGCGAGCACAACATGCCCTCCCGCCTGGACTTCACCCTGGAAGACTTCCTTCCCGCGTGGGAAGCAAGCAAGCAGATCCTGCCGGCACTGCGGGAAAGCGAGATCGAGGATGGCTTCAATGGCATCTTCTCCTTCACCCCGGACGGCGGCTCACTGGTGGGCGAGTCCAAGGAAGTGGACGGGTTCTTCGTGGCCGAGGCCGTGTGGGTTACCCACTCCGCCGGCATTGCCCGCGCCGTGGCCGAACTGCTGGTGGACGGAAAGTCGCAGATTGATCTGGGAGACTGCGACATCCACCGTTTCGAAGAGGTCCAGCTGACCCCCGAATACGTCAGCGAAACGTCCCAGCAGAACTTCGTGGAAATCTACGATGTGATGCACCCGCTCCAGCCCAAGCTCTCCCCCCGCAACCTTCGCGTCAGCCCCTTCCATGCCCGCCACAAGCAGTTGGGCGGCTACTTCCTGGAAGGCGCCGGCTGGGAGCGCCCGTACTGGTTCGAAGCCAACGCCGAGCTCCTCAAGGAAATGCCGGACGACTGGCAGCCCCCGGCCCGTGACGCTTGGTCTGGAATGTTCAGCTCGCCCATCGCCGCAGCCGAGGCCTGGAAGACCCGTACCGCAGTTGCCATGTATGACATGACGCCGCTGAAGCGCCTTGAAGTTTCCGGCCCGGGAGCCCTGAAGTTGCTGCAGGAACTGACCACCGGCGACTTGGCCAAGAAGCCCGGCGCGGTCACGTACACGCTCCTTCTGGACGAGGCCGGCGGCATCCGAAGCGACATCACGGTGGCCCGCCTCAGCGAAGACACCTTCCAGTTGGGCGCCAACGGCAACATCGACACCGCCTACTTCGAGCGCGCAGCCCGGCACCAGACCCAAAACGGCACCGCCGGCGACTGGGTCCAGGTCCGCGACACCACCGGCGGCACCTGCTGCATCGGTTTGTGGGGTCCGTTGGCCCGTGACCTCATCGGCACTGTCAGCAACGATGACTTCAGCAATGACGGCCTGAAGTACTTCCGCTCCAAGAAGGTCACTATTGGAGGCGTCACCGTCACCGCGATGCGCCTGTCTTACGTAGGCGAACTCGGCTGGGAGCTCTACACCAGCGCGGACAACGGGCAGCGCCTCTGGGATGCTTTGTGGAAGGCCGGCCAGCCGTTCGGCGTCATCGCCGCGGGACGTGCCGCCTTCAGCTCCCTGCGACTCGAAAAGGGCTACCGCTCCTGGGGCACGGACATGACCACCGAGCACGATCCCTATGAAGCGGGTCTTGCGTTTGCAGTGAAGATGACCAAGGAGAACTTCGTTGGCAAGGCCGCACTGGAAGGACGCACCGAGGAAGGCTCGGCCCGTCGCCTGCGCTGCCTGACGGTCGACGACGGCAGGAGCCTGGTGCTGGGCAAGGAACCGGTGTTCTATAAGGACCAAGCAGTGGGTTACGTGACCAGCGCCGCTTACGGTTACTCGGTCCGGAAGCCGATTGCCTACGCGTACCTGCCCGCTGCAGTATCAATCGGAGACTCCGTGGAAATCGAGTATTTCGGCCGCCGCATCCAGGCGACCGTGACCCAGGATCCGCTGTACGACCCCACCATGAGCAGGCTCCGCGGCTAACACCCCGAAGTTCGCCACCGCATGCGGCCCGGGCCCCTTCCTCCTTCGCGGCCGGGAGGGTCCGGGCCGCAGCTTTTGCCCCTCAGCCTTCTCCCCCAGTTCAGCCTTTCCCCAGTTCAGCCAGGACGGCACATGATCAGCTCAGAAACCATCAATGACTACCTTTCCCGGCTCGCCTCACGTCAGCCGACCCCCGGTGGCGGCGCAGCTGCGGCCCTGCATGCAGCACAGGGTGCTGCCTTGGTGGCCATGGTGGCCAGATACACCACAGGACCAAAATATGAGCAGCACGCGGCACTCGTCGCCAGGATCACCAGCGCAGCCGACCACTTGATCATTGAGGCATTGCGTCTGGCGGACGCCGACGAACACGCGTTCCAGTCCGTCATCGATTCCTACAAGCTGCCCTCCGACACCGAGCAGCTCAAGGCAACAAAGGCCGACGCCATCCGGGACGCCCTGGTCCAGGCCGCCCACACACCGGCCCAGCTCATCAAGGTTTCCGGTGAGGTGGTGGACCTCGCCACCGAACTTTTCGACGTGGCCAACCCCAACGTCATCAGCGACGTCGCAGCGGCAGCAGATGCAGCCCGCGCTGCCGCCACCACTGCCCGGGTCAACATCGACATCAACGTGGTGGCCATCAAAGACACCGCAGCCCGCACACGTTTAGCGGACCAGACGGATGGCCTTGAGGACAAAGTTGTCCTGGCCGCCGACTCCCTGGTCAAGCGTGTCCGCGAAAGGATCCTCTCATGACCACTGCAGTTCTTTCCGGCAAGGGACTCGCTTCCCTGATCCGGCAGCAAGCCCAGGACGAGGCCCGCAGCCTGGGCTCCGATGGAATGCGGCCCACCCTCGCTGTTGTGGTGGCTACGGAGGACGAGTCAACGCTCTGGTACGTCCGTTCGATCGAGCGTTCAGCAGAACGCGCAGGAATTGGATGCAGGATTGTTGATCTTGGCCACGACGCCAGCGAACAAGCATTGGCCAGTGTCCTGGCCGACCTCAGCGCGGAGCCGACCGTCCACGGCATCATCCTCCAAACTCCCCTGCCTGCCGCCGTTCGGGCAGACCGGTTGGTGGGGCTCATCTCCCCGGAGAAGGACATCGACGGCGCCAATCCCCTCAGCCTCGGCCGCCTGGCTGTTGGCCAACCGGCATTCGCGCCGGCTACCGCGCGGGCGGTGGTGGAACTGCTGGACCACTTCGAGATCCCGGTTGCGGGCCGGAACGTCACCGTCGTCGGACGTTCCGCCGTGGTGGGCAAGCCGCTGTCCCTGCTCCTGTTGGAGCGGGACGCGACCGTCACCATCTGCCATTCCAAGTCGGGACCGCTGGAACGCCATACCCGGCCCGCCGACGTCGTGGTTGTTGCCGCCGGGCGCACCGGGCTGCTGAAGGGCAGTGATGTCTCACCGGAGACGGTAGTGATCGACGTCGGAACAAACGTCCTGCCCGACGGTTCGCTGGTGGGAGACGTCGACGAAGCCAGTGTCACCGGAGTCGCCGCCGGCCTGAGTCCGGTTCCGGGCGGTGTGGGGTCGGTGACCACAGCACTGTTGCTGCTTCACACAGCGGAAGCCGCCCGGCAGCAGTCCCCCACCGCGCTGCTGACTGCTTCCAGTTCCCGGATCTGAAGGGTTTCCCATGCATTCCAAAGCTCCACGCGAGAACATTGATGAGTCGAAGCTGACCGTCAGCAAACCCAAGACCAAGGCCGTGGGCATCCCGGCTGTTGCCAATGCCTTAAAAATTTCGCTGGAACAGATGGGGCCGCTCCGCAGCGTCCAGACCCTGCTGGCAGTGAACCAGTTGGACGGGTTCGACTGCATGGGTTGCGCCTGGCCTGAGCATGAGAAGCGCAATGCCGCAGAATTCTGCGAGAACGGTGCCAAGGCCGTAGCCGAGGAAGCCACCCGCCGCCGCGTCACGCCGGAGTTCTTCGCTCAGCATTCCGTTGCCGAGCTCAAGACCCGCGATGATTTCTGGTTGGGCCAGCAAGGCCGGATTACCCATCCGATGTTCCTCGATGAAGGCGCAACGCATTACACACCCATCGGCTGGGATGCAGCGTATGACCTCATGGCCGAGGAGCTTCGGGGGATGGACCACCCCGATCAGGCGGTGTTTTACACCTCCGGCCGCACGTCCAATGAAGCAGCATTCGTGTACCAGTTGCTGGTTCGCGGCATTGGTACGAACAATCTCCCGGACTGTTCCAACATGTGCCACGAGTCCTCCGGCTCAGCGCTGGTGGAAACCATCGGCATTGGCAAGGGCTCTGTCAGCCTGACGGACCTGGAAACGGCGTCACTGATTTTTGTTGCAGGCCAGAACCCCGGCACCAACCACCCGCGTATGCTCAGTGCCCTGGAAAAGGCAAAGAAGAACGGCGCGGTCATCGTGTCCGTCAACCCCCTTCCCGAGGCCGGGCTCCTGCACTTCGAGAACCCGCAACATGTGGCCGGCATGATTCAAGGGACCCAGCTGACGGATGACTTCCTGCAGATCCGCGCCGGCGGGGACCAGGCCCTTTTCCAAGGTCTTGGCAAATATCTGGTGGAAGCCGAAGCCGCCGGACGGAACACCCCGGGACTGCAAACGGTGCTGGACCACAACTTCATTGAGAACCACACGGTGGGCCTCAACGACTACCTGCGTTTCCTGGAAAAGGTGGAGTGGGATGACATTGTGGAGGCATCGGGCCTGACTCTGGAGCAGATCCAGGCAACCGGAGAGCGGATGCTCGCATCCAACGCCACCATCGTGTGCTGGGCCATGGGACTGACCCAGCACAAGCATTCCGTTCCTACCCTCCGCGATGTGGTCAACGTCCTGCTGCTCCAGGGCAACATCGGCAAGCCCGGCGCAGGCGTCTGCCCGGTGCGCGGCCACTCCAACGTCCAAGGTGACCGAACCATGGGCATCTTCGAAAAAATGCCGGAGACGTTCCACGACCGGCTGGACCAGGAATTCGGGTTCCGCTCTCCGCGGGAGCACGGCTTTGACACCGTGGCAGCCATCCGGGCAATGCGCGACGGGAAAGTCCGTTTCTTCATGGGAATGGGCGGCAACTTCGTCCGGGCCGCCCCCGACTCGGAGGTTACCGAGCTGGCCTTGGCCAACACCCGGTTGAGTGTCCAGATCTCCACGAAACTGAACCACTCCCACTTGTCCACCGGACGCCGGGCATTGATCCTGCCCACTCTGGGACGCACCGAGAAAGATACCCAGCGCACAGGCGACCAACGGGTCACCGTGGAAGATTCCATGAGCGCCGTTCACGCATCACGGGGACGCCTCAAGCCCGCCAGTGACCACCTCCACTCCGAAGTGGCGATCGTCTGCAACCTTGCGGACAGGCTGTTCACAGACGGCCACCAACGCCTGCCCAACACACCGCAGGCCTCATGGCTGGCCATGCGGGACGACTACACCCTGATCCGGAAACACATCGAAGCCGTGTTTGACGGTTTTGAGGACTTCGAGGCGCGGATCCAGCATCCTGGCGGCTTTGTGCTCCCCCACCCGCCACGCGATGCCAGGAAGTTCGACACCGCGTCCGGGAAGGCGCACTTCACAGGCAACGAACTGGAGTTCATTAAGATCCCTCCCGGCCAGTTGGTCCTTCAAACCCTGCGCTCCCACGACCAGTACAACACCACCATTTACGGCAAGGACGACCGCTACCGCGGCATCCACGGTGGCCGTCGGGTGGTGTTGATCAACGCGGAGGACATCACCGAACTGGGATTTGCCGACGGGGACATGGTCCACTTGATCTCCGAATTCCAAGGAACGGACCGCCGGGCCGAGAACTTCCGTCTCGTGGCCTATTCGACGCCCAAGGGGTGCGCCGCCGCCTACTACCCGGAAACCAACGTCCTGGTGCCCCTCGATTCCGTAGCGGATACCAGTGGGACACCCACATCGAAGTCCGTGATCATCAGGCTGGAGAAAGCCTAGACAACGCTGTACAGCATGAGCTGTGTCACATAGGATGACTGATATATCTATAGACGTTCATCTGAATATCAGCTGTCCGGTTGTCCGTGAATGGTGCTTCGGTGGCCTGAAACCTGGGGAGGTATTTCTTCACCGAAGCACCACTTTCGGACCATTGGGCAGCATATTCCAGCACTAGCCAAAGAACAGGGAGTGACCATGTCAGGAAACAGAGCAGTCGCCTACAAGGAACCCGGTGTCGTGGAGATCATCGACACTGACTACCCAACGTTTGAGCTTAAAGACGGGCCGGGCGTCAACCCCGCAAACGTGGGGCGGAAAGTGCCACACGGCGCGATCCTCCGCACCGTGACCACCAACATCTGCGGTTCGGACCAGCACATGGTCCGTGGCCGCACCACAGCTCCACAGGACCTGGTGCTCGGCCACGAAATCACCGGCGAAGTGGTGGAGGTGGGACCAGACGTCGAGTTCATCAAGGTGGGTGACATCGTCTCGGTGCCGTTCAATATCTCCTGCGGCCGCTGCCGGAACTGCAAGGAGCAGAAGACCGGGATCTGCCTCAACGTCAACCCCGACCGCCCCGGCAGCGCCTACGGCTACGTGGACATGGGAGGCTGGGTGGGCGGCCAGGCAGAGTTTGTGCTGGTTCCCTACGCTGACTGGAACCTGCTGCGCTTCCCGGACCGCGATCAGGCGCTTGAGAAGATCATGGACTTGACCATGCTCTCCGACATCTTCCCCACGGGTTTCCATGGCGCCGTCACCGCCGGCGTCGGCGTGGGTTCCACGGTGTATGTCGCAGGTGCCGGGCCCGTGGGCCTTGCTGCCGCCGTCGGCGCCCAACTGCTGGGCGCCGCCGTCGTGATAGTGGGCGACATGAACGAAGACCGACTGGCGCAGGCGCGCTCCTTCGGCTGTGAAACCGTCAATGTGTCCAATGGCGACCCCAAGGAACAGATCGCGCAGATCCTCGGTGTTCCCGAGGTGGACTGTGGCGTGGATGCTGTGGGCTTCGAAGCCCGCGGTCACGGCAAGGACGCCTCCCACGAGGCCCCCGCCACCGTGCTGAACTCCCTCATGGACATCACGGCCGCCGGCGGATCCCTGGGCATCCCCGGGCTCTATGTCACCGGCGACCCGGGCGGAATCGACGAAGCCGCGAAGCACGGCTCCCTCTCGCTGTCCCTTGGTACCGGCTGGGCCAAGTCCTTGTCCTTCACCACTGGACAATGCCCGGTCATGAAGTACAACCGTCAGTTGATGATGGCCATCCTGCATGACAAGGTCCAGATCGCCAAGGCAGTCAACGCCCAGGCGATCCCGCTCGAGGACGCTCCCCGCGGCTACGCTGAATTCGACGCCGGAGCGGCAACAAAGTTCGTCCTGAACCCCAACGGTTACGTGAAGGCCTGATACACCACGGGCTCAGGACGCACCACGGGCACCGGGGACTGCGCGGCATCAGTACGGGAAGGCCGGGCAGTCCCCGGTATCTGCGTTAAAACAACAGCACCACCTCAGGAAGCGAAGATCATGCTGACTCAAGACGTCGCCGCCGGCACTTCCCTTTCCCGGCGGCACGCACCCACCTGGGCCGAAGCCCGCCATGTGGCCTACCACTGCGGCGGCCCGCTCCCTGCCTTGAGCGCCACTCTCCGTGAAGCTATCGGACGAACCCTGACCAGCGCAGTCACCGCACAACGGAATCTGCCCCACTACGCATCGTCAGCCATGGACGGCTGGGCCATCAACGGCAGCGGTCCATGGACCCTTACCTTGCCAGGGCGGCAACTCGACGCCGGAGAAGCCAGCGTCATTGCCACCGGCGGGCTCGTACCCACCGGCGCCACAGCAGTCCTGCGCAAGGAAAGCGGCCACGTCTCCGGGGACGGATCCGGCATCCAACGCCTCACACTGACTCCTGACGCGCCACCGGAAGAGGCACGTCCCGGCCGGCACATCCGTCCAGCCGGAGAAGAAGCCTTACGCGGCGACGTCCTGATTCCCGCCGGCACACTCCTCAACCCTGCGCACATCGCCCTGGCCGCCGTCGCGGGCCACGATGACCTCCAGGTGCAGCGCAAGCCGAGGGTCGCCGTCGTACTGACCGGTTCGGAAGTCGTGACCTCGGGCGAGCCGGAACCGGGACAGGTCCGCGACGCGTTCGGACCGCAACTGGATGCCGTCATCCTGCAGTTGGGCGCGGAGCCCGCCGGCCAGCTCAGGATTGGCGATTCGTATGAGGAATGGCTGGCAGCGTTGGGAAATGCTCCTGAGGGCTTACCGCCGGACGTAACCATCACCACCGGCGGGACAGGCAAATCCGGGACGGACCATTTCCGCGATGCCCTTGCTGCGCTCGGCGGCAGGCTCCTCCTGGACGGCATTGCCATGAGACCCGGTCACCCTGCCGTGTTGGCTGAACTTCCCGATGGCCGATTTGTCATCGGCCTCCCTGGGAATCCTCTGGCCGCCATGATGGCGCTCATGACCCTCGGCGAACCCCTGCTGGCCGCACTGGGAAACCGGAGCCTTCGGGCAGCCCGCCGGGTGACGTCCGGGGCGGACATCGATCCCTGCCCAGGGCGGACGCGGCTGATGCCGTGCACTTTTATCCACGACCTCGCATTCCCCACTTCCCGCACGGGTCCGGGGATGATGCGTGGGCTTGCCTGGGCCGACGGCTACATGGCTGTTCCCCCCGAAGGGGTGGCAGCCGGCGCGCCTGTTTCCGTCCTGCCGCTGCCGTGGACGGCTCCCAATGCGTAGATGACGCGGGTCCCAAGAAGTGAAAGGGTCCGTGCAAAACTCCGTCTAGGATGAGGAAAGACGAGCGTGCAGGCCGGACAGTGCTACCAGCCCAGGTCCGGCCTGCCTGGACAACGACACGAGGCATCATGGCCGCACGCAGCAACCCGGAGATCGACAAGGACGCAGACGCCCAAGGCGGCGGCGTCCAATCTGTGGACCGTGCGCTCCAGATCCTGGAAATCCTGGCCCGTGAAGGCGATGCCGGAGTCAGTGAAATCGCGGAAGAAATGGGCATCCACAAATCCACCGTGTCCAGGCTGGTGGGCTCCTTGGTGAACCGGGACATCGTCCGGCAGAACAGTGAACGCGGCAAGTATCAGCTGGGCTTTGGGATCCTCCGCCTGGCATCTTCCATTCCCGGCAGGCTGAGCGTGGTGCATGAAGCACGGGAAGTCCTGGAAGCACTGGCGGCCGAGTACAAGGAGACCGTCAACCTGGCCGTCCTGCGATCGAACTATGCCGTCAACGTGGATCAGGCAATGGGACCCTCAACCCTGGCCACCTACGACTGGGTGGGCAGCCTGACGCCGTTGCACGCCACGTCCAGTGGCAAGGTTCTTCTTGCCGCACTGACCGCCGACGAACGCAACCAGATCCTCAAGGCCGTGGGCCTGCCCGCGCGTACGCCGCGGACTGTAACGAACCGCGGGGAGCTCGAAAAGCAACTGCTGGACGTGGCCCGCAACGGGTACGCCACAGTCCACGAAGAGTTTGAAATTGGCCTTACCGCCATCGCAGTGCCCATCTTCAACCATGCGGGAAGCGTTATTGCCGCCGTCAGTATTTCCGGACCAGCATTCCGTTTTTCGCCGGAGGACCAGCCAGGGCTTATTGAGGGCCTTCGGGAAGCAGGACTGACTATCAGCACCCGGATGGGATACAGGCAGCGCTAACGCTAGCCACACACTGCGGACGCGCTATTCGCAACGCACCCCATGATACGCAACGCTTTACTTCTAGCCAATTGATATATCAATCTGCTGTTAAAGAGCGTGGATCCCTTGACTTTGGATGTGACGGAGCGCACTCTGTTGCATAGCGCGGATGTTGTTGATTCCTGCGGAACACGGCTTGGAGCAGTCAACCGCCACCGTCCCACGAACCAGAAGAGGTGCATCATCCCTATCGCCTGCCCGATCCGTGACCGCGCACCCGGGGAGGCGCCACGGCCCGCCATGACCATCGGATCGGAGGAAGACCCAACCTTCCCACCGACCCATTCACCAAGGCCTCGTAGAAATGCAGGCTCATGACACGCCGAGCAAAGGACCCGCTCATGGCTACAAACAGTGACACAAAACCGCTGACGCCCGAGGAACTACCTGCCGACGATCACGTTGCAGGTACCCCGGGCGCAGCCAGCCCAACCAACCCAGCCCACGCGGAGAACCCTGAAGCAGTCATCAGGGTCTCCCCCGACGACACCAACTTGGCAGCCCTCAACGCTGAGGACGGAGGCGCAGACCCCCTCTCCGATTCTGTAGAACACGAACAGATCATGGAAGAGCTGCGCCACGCCAAGACCGAGCAGGCCGTATCGGCCCGCCGGAACCGCAAACTTACCCTCGACAAAGTCACCTTCGGGATCACGGGCGCCATCGCCGTCGCCTTCGTGGTCTGGGGCTTTGTTGGACGGGACAGCCTCTCCGATACCTCCAAGGGCGCCCTGAACTGGGTCATGGAGTACACCGGGTGGCTCTTCATGGTCCTCGCCTCACTGTTCGTCGTTTTCGTCCTGTGGCTTGCCCTCGGCAAGTTCGGCAACATCCCCCTGGGCAAGGACGGCGAAAAGCCCGAGTTCCGAACCATCTCCTGGGTGGCCATGATGTTTGCCGCCGGTATGGGCATCGGCCTTATGTTCTACGGTGTTGCCGAACCGCTGTACCACTACATCTCACCGCCACCCGGGACCGTGGACGGTCGCACACCCGCGGCCATTCAGACCGCCATGGCTACCTCGATCTTCCACTGGACCCTGCACCCGTGGGCCATGTATGCAGTAGTAGGCATCGCCATGGCGTACGGCACCTACCGATTGGGCCGCAAGCAGCTGGTCTCCGCTGCCTTCACCTCACTGTTCGGCATCCGAATGGTGGAAGGTCCGCTGGGCAAGTTCATCAACATCCTGGCCATCTTCGCCACGCTCTTCGGAACTGCTGCCTCGCTGGGCCTCGGAGCCCTCCAGATCGGCAGCGGCATGACGTCCAACGGCTGGCTGGGTGAAATCGGTACCCCGGTGCTGGTGGTCATTGTTGCGATCCTGACGTTCTGCTTCGTGGCATCAGCTGTTTCAGGCATCAGCCGCGGCATCCAGTGGCTGTCCAACATCAACATGGTCCTGGCCGTTGTTCTGGCCCTGATCGTGTTCGTAGCAGGCCCCACCTTGTTCATCCTCAACCTGATCCCCTCAGCCGTGGGTGACTACGCCCGGGACTTGGCTGAAATGTCCTCGCGTACCGAAGCCGTGGGAGACGACTCCCTGCGTAGCTGGATGACCAGTTGGACCATCTTCTACTGGGCATGGTGGATCTCCTGGACGCCCTTCGTGGGAATGTTCATCGCCCGCATCAGCCGTGGCCGCACCATCCGCCAGTTCGTCACCGGTGTCCTGCTGGTGCCGAGCGTCGTGAGTGTCATCTGGTTCGGCATCTTCGGCGGCGCCGCCTTCCACGTGCAGCAGGAAGCGGACAAGGCCGGCACCCCCGGGCTTGTGACCATGGTGGACGGCGCGCCTTCCATCAATTTCGATGGCGCCCTCTTTGACCTCGTCAAGAACCTGGGCATGCCCGGCTGGCTGACCGCAGCCGTCATTGTCCTGGCCATGGTCCTGGTGGCGATCTTCTTCGTCACTGGTGCCGACGCAGCGTCCATCGTGATGGGATCCCTCAGCTCCAATGGTGCTGAGCACCCGCGTCGAGGAGTGGTGATCTTCTGGGGAAGCCTCACCGGCGCAGTGGCAGCGGTCATGCTGCTTGCCGGCGGCGATAAACCATCGGAGGCGTTGTCCGGCCTGCAGAGAGTGACCATTGTGGCTGCCCTGCCATTTGTGATCGTCATGCTGCTGCTCTGTTTCGCCCTGGTCAAGGACCTTCGCCGCGATCCCCTGCAATTGCACAAGCGCCTGGCCACCTCAGTGGTGGAACGAGCCATCAGGACGGGCGTAGAGCAACACGGCGGTGTTCAGTTTGATCTCGTCACAAGGCACGACTGCGCTGAAAAATGCACGGAGTCCGACTGCTCGGGAGGAACACCCACGGGAACCATCCCCCTGGTTGGCAAGCCACCCCAGGACTCCAACACCAAGTAATCCAGCTTTGGTCAATCCCCTTCACACATCAGAGAGGCTGATCCATGCCCAAGACATCTGAAAAAGGAACGATTCGTTTCAGCAAGCAAACCAGCGATGACGTCACCCTCACCCTGGACGCTTCCCAACCCATGACCGTCCGGATTGAGGTGGACAGTTGCCCCTGCGGATCGGAACACACCAGGGCCGGCTCCTACGTCGACAGTGACTTCGGCCGCTGATCGGAGACACCCCGCACCACAGCAAAGCAGGCGCCGGATTCCGGCGCCTGCTTTTTTGTTGACTGCTGGTTGGCAGCTAAGGCCTATTTGGGCATCAGCACCGAGTCGATCAGGTAAACCGTGGCGTTGGCGGTCTGGACGCCACCGCAGATCACGTTGGACGCTCCGTCAACCGTGAGGGCATCCTTGGTGCCGGCAACCGTTACTTCGCCACCCTGGACAGTCTTGTGGGTGCCGACGATCTGGTCCGGGGTCAGCTGACCGGGGACTACGTGGTAGGTGAGAATTTTGCTCAGCAGGGCATCGTCCGTCTTGAGCGTCTCGATTGTTGCGGGGTCGATCTTGGCGAAGGCATCGTCAACCGGTGCGAACACCGTGAATTCGCTGCCGTTCAGGGTGGAAACCAGGTCAACCTTAGGGTTGAGCTTGCCCGAGACCGCGGCGGTCAGGGTCTTGAGCAGCGGGTTGTTCGATGCTGCTACGGCTACCGGGTCCTTGGCCATGCCCGTTACCGAACCGGCACCGTCCGGAACCTGTGCGGCGTAACCGGCGCAGCCGGGGCCCACAAGGTTAGCGGCCGGATCCATGGCGGCGCTGCTCATGGCGGAGGCCGACGGCGAAGCAGACGGCATGGCTGAGGACGTCTCCGGAGCGGCAGATGCCGAGGAAGGCGAAGTGGAGGTGCTGGAACCACCACAGGCAGTGAGACCGAGAAGGGCGGCTGCAGTGAGGCCAACGAAGGCGAGGGCGGGGCGCTTTGTGGACAACATGTCATTCTCCTTGTTTTTGGAACCAGGGCGTTGGGTCCATTGGGTGGTGGGACACTGGCTGCTGATGCTGCTTTTGCTTCACCGGCGGTTTGTGTCTCACCAGCTATTCGGAGGGTGGGACGGGGTGGATGGGTGCGGATTGAAAAAGTTTTTTAAACCAGCCCGCCACACCGCGTCCGCCCTGTTCCGTGTTTGTCCCGCCGGGGCGGGTCATCTGTGGTCTCCGCAGATCCAGGTGGCCCCAAAGCGCGCAGAGGAAAAGAACCACGCTGATGATGGCCGTGCTGGGAGTGATGCCGTCAACGAGGAGAACCACCACTCCCCCCACGCCGCTCACGGCACTCAGCACGGTCCTCGGATGGGTGAAAGAAGCTCGGCTCGAGGCGTTCACCCGTTCAAGACGCCCCAGCCACATCACAACCGGCAAGAGCGCACACGCAACAGCCACAAGCCATAAGGGCCGGCTCAGCCACCACTCCGCACTGCCGGGAGTAGGCAGGTGCATCTGTATCACCAGCAGCAGACCCGCAATCGACACCATCACCGGCATGTGCCAGAGATAGATGGTCATCGCCTTGGACCCCACCAGCGCCACGAAGGACATGGCGCTGGACTTTTCGGCCCACACCCTGATGCGCCTCTGAGCCAGGGACAAGAGCATGAGTTGTGCGACTGCCAGTAGGGCAAGGGCCCCTGTTGGTGGGTTCAGGTTGCTGAACATGTCCCCTGAGTACCAACCAGAGGCGAAGAGGTACATCATCAGCATCAGCGCCAGCCCCGAGGTCCACTTCCGCACCGCAGCGGATAGCCGGCCCACCGACCCATCGGCAAGCCAGAAGCCCAGTTGCTGGATGAAGAGCCACACAAAGGCAAGGTTGGCGTACCCGAGGGCAGGAAGTTCCAGGCTCAAACGCCCCGCATCTACCGCGGCGATAGCCAACCCCAACCCCAACAGCGTACTGAGACGCGCCTTCCCGTGGGCGAATGCCAGCAGGGGAACAAGCGCTGAACATCCGAGGTAGACGGCCAGGAACCACAAAGGCTGGCTAATCCGGTACCCGGCCGTTTCAACAATCCCTGAAGGTACCCCTGCCAACGTCAGAACCACCAGGCCCACTCCTGCCGATGCCACCAGCACCACTGCGGGGACGAGGAGCCGGACCACCCGAAGCCGGATATAGTCGCCGGCAGTGCCACCCCGAAGCTGCATGCGACGCCATTGCGAGATTGAACTGAACCCGCCCGCAATGAAAAACAGCGGCATGACCTGGACCGCCCAGGACAAAGAGGCGAACCAAGGATTTCCGTCCAAGGCATTCTCGAAAACGGGCCCTTGGGGACCTATGCTCACTCCAACCATCAGGGCGTGAAGTGCAACTACCACCAGAAGGCAGAAGCTTCGGATGACATCCACGCTCACATCCCGCGCCGACTTATCCGCTGGGCCACGCGGGTCCCTGTTGTTCGAAAACCCGACGGTTCCCAGGGCCGTTTCCGCCGGTAAAACTGCTGGTGCAGTTGCGTTGCTTTTCATGTCTTCGACGCTACGGAGCGGCGAACCCGATCACGATGGTGTGGGCCACCCACTTAAAGGTAGAGCTGGCTATACCGACAGGACTCCAGCCGCTGCGGCAGACTTGGGGTCATGATCAAACCCCGTTTTCGGCGATGGCTGCGTGCCTACGGTTATCTTGTTGGCGAGCTGTTCACCAGCATCATTTCCATGGGCATGTTCATGGTTTCTGCGCTCCTCATTCCGCTGTTCCTCTTCAGTGGAGGATGGCTCGTTGCGCCCAGGGCGGTAGCCGGCTTGCGCTGGTGGGCGGCATTGGCCCGCCGTCGAACATTCAGCTACGCAGCTGCGCCCGTAACCGAAAGCTACGCTCCCATTCCCAACAACCCGTCGTTCGAAGAGCGCCTCCGCTTGGTCTTTTCCCGCAGCACTGGCCGGGACTTGTTATGGTTGGTGGCTCATGGGCTGGGAATGCCGATAGTGGCGCTCTTGTGTATCGGATTCCCTTTTGGCGCCTTGAACTCGCTGCTCATTCCCACCTACTGGTACCTCCTTCCTGTGGATCAACCAGTGGTTAGCCTCTATCCAGTAACGTCGTGGGGCGGTGCTTGGTGGATGCTGTTGATCGGAGCCGGGTACGCAGTAATCTCCTGGTGGTTGATCCCGGGAGCCGCCGCTGGGCTTGCCTGGGTGCAGGGGAAGATGCTGTCTCTTCCTGCGAGCTCGTACCTGGCCGAGCGGGTGACGGCGTTGACTGCCAGCCGTGCCGCTGCGTTGGATGCGCATTCAGCAGAGCTCAAAAGGATTGAGCGCGATTTGCATGACGGCGCGCAAAATCGCTTGGTGGGCGTGGTCATGATGCTGGGGCTGGCGGAGCGAACTCTTGAAAAGAGTCCCGACGACGCACTCCCCCACGTCCGTAGGGCCCAGCAAGCGGCCACCGAGGCTCTGGCGGGGTTACGGACGGCGGTTCACGATATTCACCCGCCGATCCTGGAGGAACTTGGCCTTGAAGGCGCGCTCTCTGCGTTGACGGGACGTTCAGCGATCCCTTGCAATTTGATGGTCTCGGATCTGCACCGAGTACCGGCTGCACTGGAATCAGCCAGCTACTTCATCGTTGCCGAAGCCTTGACCAACGCCAATAAGTACAGTTCCGCCACCCGAATGTCCGTGGTGGTCAAACGGGACCCCTCTGCTGATCGCCTCCTGATCTCGGTGGAGGACAACGGCCATGGCGGAGCCGTGGAACGTCCGGGTGGCGGGCTTGCAGGAATTCGACGCAGGGCGGCTGCTTTTGAGGGCGTCCTGGATTTTCAGAGCCCGGCCAACGGACCAACAACGGTAAAGGTGGAGCTGCCGTGCGGGTTGTGATTGCCGAGGATGACGCGCTCCTCCGGGAAGGCTTGTCACTTCTCCTCAAGAGCGAAGGCTTCGATGTGATCGCTGCCGTGGACAACGCAGTCGACTTCCTGGCTGTCCTGGACGATGCAGACGCCGCCGTTCTGGATGTGCGGATGCCTCCCACATTCACCAATGAAGGCCTTGTGGCAGCACGTGAAGCTCGACGCCGCAGGCCCGGTTTTCCGGTGTTGGTCCTTTCCGCGTATGTGGAGGACCGCTACGCCGGTGACCTGTTGTCCGAGGGGGCGGCCGGACTCGGTTACCTGTTGAAGGAGCGGGTGGGCAAGGTTGCCGAGTTTACCGACACCCTTCGGCGGGTTGCCGGCGGCGCAACCGTCATGGACCCTGAAGTGATCTCCCAGCTGATGAGCCGCCGCGGTGCCGGTGATCCGGTGGGCACTCTGACCCCAAGGGAACGCGAAGTCCTTGGCCTCATGGCAGAAGGACTGGACAACGTCTCCATTGGAGCCCGCCTGGTGGTCACTGAAACTGCTGTGAGCAAGCACATCGGCAATATCTTCCAAAAACTGCAATTGTCCGCCATGGACCGGGGGCATCGGAGAGTGTTGGCAGTGCTCGCATACCTCCGAAGCTGAGCTCGTGAAAGTTCAAAGCCGTTGCCTGCATCCAGCCCCGATGACAGGATGTCCGCATGGCTATCGAGGTTCGCCCCGCGACGGTGTTCGATGACGTGAAGACCTTGGTGGGGCCGAAGAGTCCCGACTCCAACGTGTGCTGGTGCCTGAGCTACAGGATCCCGTCGAAACTGAACCAGGAACTCCAAAAACAGGAGCGTGGAAATTACGTCAAGAAGCTGGTCTCAGAGGACCCGCCTCCCGGTGTTTTGGCGTACGACGGCGACGAAGTAGTCGGGTGGGCAGCGGTCCACCCGCGTGCGGACACCAGTTTCGCGAAGAACCGGAAGATCCCCCATGTTGACGACGCCGAGGTGTGGTCGGTGTGGTGCATCCGGGTGCGGCCGGGGCATCGCGGCAAGGGCATTTCCCATGAACTCCTGCGAGGGGCCATCGACTTCGCAAAGAGCCACGGCGCTCCCGTGCTTGAGGGTTATCCCGTGGACAACAAGGGCGGCAAGGTGGATCTGACCATGGCGTATGTTGGTACCCGCAGGCTCTTCGAGAAGGCCGGCTTCAAGAAGGTCGCCGAAACCACCTCGGTGCTGAACGGCTTCCCCAGGGTCCTGATGCGCCTGGATCTCAACTAGCGCCCTGCAACCTTGCCGTCATCCGGTGCGCTTCCTCCAACAGCAGCCTGCCCAGGAACTCCTGGCGGTCCGGACGGAACCTGGGCTCAATCCCGGTCAAGGAGAGAGCCCACGCCGGCCGGCCCTGCTGGTCGAACACCGCGGCTCCCATTCCCCAACTGCCTTCAAGGATGAGGCCCGGATTGACGGAGTAGCCAGCCAGCCGTGTATTTTCCAAGTTATCCCGCACCACCTCCGCGGGGTGCCCCGCGGCAAAGTCGCCGGCATGCGAACCCCAGTCCTTCAGCAGTGATTCCTGCTCGTCCGGGGGCAGGAAGGCCATGATCGCGGTCCCCGCAGAAGCCACCCCCAGCGGGAAGCGCACCCCTTCGTGCAGGACAAACGACCTCACGGGAAATGAGCCCTCTTCGCGCAGGACACAGATGGTCTCGTTCCCCCGGCGGATGGAGAAGAACGCGCTCTCTCCCGTTTCCGCTGCCAGTCTGCGCAGCGACGGGCGGGCAATGTCTTCCATGGGAAAACGGGCCGCAGCAACGGAGCCCAGCAGGAAGATTTCCGGCCCCAGCACCCACTTGCCGGCGTCGTGCTCCAGCAAACCTTCGGCAGCCAACGAGGTCAGCAGCCGGTGCACTGTTGGCCGCGTCAACCCGGATTCGCGCACCAGGCCAGCAAGGGACATACCTTCCGGCTTGCGGCCCACCAGCCGCAGCAACTGCGCCACCCGGCCGACAACCTGCGCTCCTTGTACCGCCACAGCACCCTCCCGAAGATTTCATCCATAATATGGACACCCTTGAGCCTAGCGTCCACACCATGAGTAGCCAACACCGCGCTCCGTTGCATACATCCCTCAAGGAACCTAGGCTCAGTCTTAAGCGAAAGAGGTCCACAAAGTGGACGCACCATCTAAAGCTCGACGAGGAGTTCGGAATGTCCACCATGTACGCGAGCGCAGCCCAAGCGCTGCAGAACCTGATGGCAGACGGCCTGACCATCGCCGTCGGGGGCTTCGGCCTGAGCGGAATCCCCGCAGACCTGATCGATGCCGTCCGGGAATCGGGTGCCAAGGACCTCACCATCGTTTCCAACAACATGGGGGTGGATGGCAAGGGTCTCGGCGTCCTGATCGAGGCCGGCCAGGTCCGGAAGGTCATAGCTTCCTATGTGGGCGAGAACAAACTTTTCGCCGAGCAGTACCTTGCGGGGAAACTCGAGGTCGAATTCACGCCGCAAGGCACCCTGGCTGAACGCCTCCGCGCCGGCGGCGCCGGCATCCCCGCCTTCTACACGCGCACCGGTGTGGGAACTTTGGTTGCCGAAGGCAAGCCCCTGGAAGAGTTCGACGGCGTCACGTACGTCCGCGAGCGCGCCATCACCGCCGACGTCGCGCTGGTTCACGCCCACACGGCCGACACGGACGGCAACCTGATCTACCGCTACACCGCCCGCAACTTCAACCCTGTGGTGGCTACTGCCGGGAAAGTCACCATCGCCGAGGCCGAAGTCATTGTGCAGCCGGGCGGGCTGGACCCCAACCACATTGTGACCCCCGGCGTTTACGTGCAAGGGCTGGTCCTGGCCACCGCACGGGTTAAGGACATCGAACAGCGCACGGTCCGGCAGCGTGCCGAAGCCCTCACGGTTTAGAAGCAAAAGGAGCATTCACCATGGCATGGACACGTGACCAGATGGCCGCCATCGCGGCCGAAGAACTGAACGACGGCGACTACGTTAACCTCGGCATCGGCATCCCCACGCTGGTGGCCAACAACCTGCCCGACGGCGTGCGGGTGGTCCTCCAGAGCGAGAATGGCCTGCTCGGCATGGGCCCGTTCCCGTATGAGGGCGAGGAAGACGCCGACCTTATTAACGCAGGCAAGCAGACCGTCACCATCACCCCCGGCGGCAGCATCTTCGACTCCGCTACTTCGTTCGGCATGATTCGCGGCGGTCACGTGAAGGTGGCCATCCTGGGTGCCATTCAGGTCTCCGGGTCCGGCGACCTCGCCAACTGGACCATCCCCGGCAAGATGGTCAAGGGCATGGGCGGAGCCATGGACCTGGTGGCCGGAACACCGCGTGTGGTGGTACTCACCGAGCACAATGCCAAGGACGGCACGGCCAAGATCGTCCGCGAATGTACTTTGCCGCTGACGGGCCTCCGGTGCGTTGACCGGATCATCACGGACCTGGCCGTTTTTGACATCGAAGAAACGCACGACGGCGGCACCCGCCTTCTGCTGACCCGCCTCGCCCCGGGCGTCACGGTGGAGGAGCTCCGCAGCAAGACGGACGCAGAGTTCACGGAAGCGCTCACCTCTGAAGAACACACGCTTGAAGGAGCCAACGCATGAGCCTGAAAGACCAGTTCGGCAAAGACATCCTGCTCACTGGATGGGGACACAGCAAGTTCGGCAAGCTCACGGATGACACCTTGGAGTCGCTGATCGTCCAGGTGGCCGGCGAAGCCATTCGGAATTCGGGACTCAACCCCAAGGACATTGACGAGATCTACCTCGGCCAGTTCAACTCCGGCATGCAGCCTTTGGGCTTCACGTCGTCCCTGGCCCTCCAGCTTTCAGCGGACTTGGCCAACGTTCCGGCTACCCGCACTGAGAACGCGTGCGCTTCCGGATCGGCTGCCTTCCAGCAGGGCGTCAAGGCTGTCCTCGCCGGAACCGCGCGCAACGTGCTGGTGATCGGCGCAGAGAAAATGACCGACGCCGGAGCGGATGTGGTGGGGGCAGCCCTCCTGGGCGCTTCGTACGAGATGGCGGGCAAGGCGTCCTCCACAGGATTCACGGGCCTGTTCGCGGAGGTGGCCAAGCATTACGGGAAGCGCTACGGTTCCGGCATCGACGCCGAGAAGTACCCCGGCGGCCTCGGCGATGTCCTGGGTTCCATTGCCGCCAAGAATCACCGGAACGGCATGGACAACCCGTACGCCCAGATGCATCGCGACTTCGGCGAGGAATTCTGCCGGACCATTTCCGAGAAGAACCCCATGGTGGCCGAGCCTTTGCGCCGCACGGATTGTTCGCCGGTCTCGGACGGTGCCGCCGCCGTCGTGCTGTCAACGTCGGCGACCGGCGGCGCTACGGCACCTGTGCGCCTTGCCGGGTTTGGTCACGCGAACGACTTCTTCCCCGCGGAGAAGCGGGATCCCACCGAGTTTGCCGCCACCAGGGCTTCGTGGGAGCGTGCGCTGGGCATGGCTGGTGTGGGCCTTGAGGGCCTGGACTTCGCAGAGGTGCACGACTGCTTCACCATCGCCGAGCTCATCATGTACGAGGCCATGGGGCTCACACCTCGCGGCGAAGGGGCGCGCGCTGTCCAGGAGGGTTGGGTATACAAGGACGGGAAGCTGCCCGTCAACGTCTCCGGCGGGCTCAAGGCCAAGGGACACCCCGTGGGCGCCACGGGCGTGTCGCAGCATGTCATCGCGGCCATGCAACTCACGGGCACTGCGGGGGACATGCAACTTCCGAACGCACGGCGCGGTGCCGTGCAGAACATGGGCGGCGTCGGCATCGCCAACTACGTGAGCGTGCTGGAAGCCGTGTAGTTACCGGTTCCGGATCAACGTCGCGATCTCCGTAAACCCGAGCCGCTCTGCGTTCTGCAGGGCGGTTCGGCCTTGGGGGTCGCGGATATCCGGGTTGGCACCGGCTGCGAGAAGTTGCCGGACCACGTCCTGCTGGTTCGGTCCCCCGTTGTTGAGCAGGATGGCTTCCTGCATGGCAGTCCAGCCCAGGTTGTTGATGTGGTCTACGGGCACACCTGCTGCGATCAGAATCCGGACAGTTTCCGTATGCCCGTGCTCGCTCGCAGGGATCAGCGCAGTGCCGCCGTATCTGTTGGTGCTGCGAACATCCGCGCCCGCGGTCAAGGTCAGCTGCAGGACCTCGTTGAAACCCTCCGCACCCGCGTAGAGGAAGGCGGAGTCCTGGATATCTTGGCATTGACGTTTCCGCCGGCCGCGATGAGTTCACGAACCCTCGCAGCGTCATTGGCTTTCGCGGCGAGGATCAGGAGTCGGTCGGTTTCCCTCTGGGCCTCGGGTGACAGTCGGGGAGGCACAGCAGCCGACGACGCCGGGCCGGGACTTGGGGTCGACGCTGCGGTCGAGTGGGGGGCTGCGGGAGTCGGGACCGGACCGCCGGACGGTAAGGCCGCCGTCGTGCCCGGACTGGCTGTGACGGACGGCGGGGGCGACGGCGCGCAGCCAGCCATGAGCCCGGCGACCAGTACGCTTGCACCGATCACCGAACCGGCCAGGCCGCGCGCCTTCATGGAACTCATACCGTCGAGGCTACTTTGCTGCCGCGGCCAAGGCTTCAGCACCGGCCGTGGCGCAGGCTTCGTCGAGTGCGCCGTCGGGTGCTCCGCCGACTCCGATGCCGGCCACCGACACGCCGTTGACCTTGAGCGGGACGCCGCCGGCCAGGAACAGGGTGCCGGGGAGGTCGGCGATGGACGGGCCGTTGCCGTTGATGCGCTTGGCGAGCTCGCTGGTGGGAGCACCGAAGGCTGCGGCCGTGTAGGCCTTCTGCTTGGCGGCTTCGATGGTGTGCTCGGCGGCGTTGTCACCGCGAAGGAGTGCCTGGACAGTGCCGAAACGGTCAACCAGGGCCACGGTGACGAACGGCAGTTTGTCCGCCTGGCACTTGGCTAGCGCGGCGTTGACGGCGGCGCTCGAAGCACCCACGGAGATACGGTTCTGCGCTACGACGTTCTCCGGTGCCGGCTGTACTTCTGCGGCAACTTTCACGGGGGCGGCCTGGGCGGCAGCCGGCGCGGCTGCGGGTGACACTGCGTTGGCCACGGCAGTCACACCACCGGTGAGCAGCAGCGCTCCGGCAGCGGCGGCGGCGATCATCTTACGGGACTTCTTCACGGGGTTCTCCTAGTGGTGGGCATCGGGTGCAGTGGTTCGTATCGGGTACATCTCCATGCTTCCGCGGACGCCCTCAACGCCACATCGCCCGGTCGCCGTTCCCGGGCTCAGCCTTTCCGTCATCGGTATCAGCCAAAAGGTGGAGAGACCGATGCCCGCGCGGGATCTAGCATGGGAAGATGCCAACTGCCCCTCCACAGCCGGCGCCGAGCATTCGCTTCGACGGTCGCATCGATGCTGTGGTGCATCTGGGCTTCGCCGTCCTGATGGTCGCTTCAGCGGTCCGCTACGTCATGCGGCACTCCCCCGCCGACAACCTCTGGACAGTGGCTTTGGCTGGAACCGTCTGTGTCCTTTACACGGTCACAGCAGTGCTGGCCCGGCGACGGGAACGTGGCCGGCGGCAACCCGGCCAGCCTCGCCGGCTATGGATTCCGTGGATGATCGTCCTGGTGGCGGCGTGGGCGGCGCTCGTCATCGCCGCCCCCAGCTTCGCGTGGTGTTCCTTCGCTATCTTTTTCCTTACCCGGACCGCTTTCCGCGGGTGGGCCGCCTATCTGGCGGGGGGCGCGACGGCGGCCGCCACCGCCGTCGGACTCTTCCGGATGAGCGATTGGACAGACATCGCGATGCTGCTGGGTCCGCTCGCCGCGGGCGCCCTGCTCACGTTGATTTACGACAAGATTGAGCGCGACCAGGAACGGCTTGCCGCCGGCGAGAGGCAAGCCGGAGTCGCCGCCGAGCGCGAGCGTGTTTCCCGGGAAATCCACGACACCGTCACCCAGGGCCTGGCCAGCAGCCTTCTCCTCCTCGAAGCAGCCCAACGCTCCTGGCCCGCTCCTGCTTCGAACCAGGATGTGCGCAAAGCTGCGGATCTGTTGCGACGCAACCTCGCCGATACCCGCAGCCTGGTACACGAACTCTCCGCGCCCGGCCTGGAATCCGGGCCCCTCCCCGAGGCCCTGGAGCACGCAGCACGGCAATATGTGGAGACCATCCGCGTCCAAGTCACCGGAGATCCGCGGCCTCTCCCTTCCGAGGTGCGGCACGCCCTGCTGCGCGTCACCCAGAGCGCAGTGGCCAACATCAAACTACATGCCCGCGCGAACCACGCCAGCGTGACCCTTGGGTACCTTCCGTCTGCGGTTACCTTGGACGTGTACGACGACGGCCGCGGCTTTGATCCCGGAACGGTACCTCCGCCGTCGGAAGCCGGAGGATACGGGCTTCGGGCCATGCGGCAACGCGTGGAACAGTTGGGCGGAGAATTGTCTGTGGAGAGCACGCCTGACGAGGGCACCATCATCGCGGCGCAGCTGCCGGTCGGGCCGCCCGCACAACCGGATAATGGCTCAAAGGAGGAGGCCCTGTGACCCGCATTTCCGTGCTTCTCGTGGACGACCACACCGTAGTCCGGAGCGGACTCACGGCGCTGTTGGGCACCCAAGCCGATATCGCCGTCGTCGGGGAAGCCGCCTCCGGTGAGGAAGCGCTGGAAGCGGCGCAGCAGCATGCCCCGGACGTCGTCCTCATGGACCTGGCCATGGGTGCCGGGATGGACGGCATCGAAGCCATCAAACAGCTCCGCCAGCGAACCCCCAAGCAGGCGATCATTGTGTTCACCACCTACGACTCGGACGCAGACATCGTCCGTGCCGTAGACGCCGGCGCCATGGGTTATCTGCTCAAGGATGCTGCCCCGGAGGAGATCTTCGCGGCGGTTCGAGGAGCTGTGCAGGGAAAGAGTGTGATGAGCGCTCCGGTGGCCTCCCGGCTGTTCCAACAACTGCGGAACCCGGACGAAATCCTCACCCCGCGCGAGGCCGAACTGCTCAGCCTGCTGACCGAAGGCCTCAGCAACCGTGACCTTGGAAAACGTCTCTTCATCTCGGAGGCAACAGTCAAGACCCACCTCGCCCACATCTACGCCAAACTGGGCGTCGAGACGCGGGCAGCGGCCATCGCCACAGCTATCCGCCGCGAGGGGATGCGGTAGGAGACGCGGTTGGCTACTCTGGCCCTATGTCGGACGCAGCGGATCGCAAAATGTTCAAAACCCCGGGAACGGCTTTGATCGTCCGGGGAGTCCTCGCCATTGTTTTTGGCCTGTTGATTATTGCTTTGCCCAGCGCTACGGCGTTCGTGGTGATTGTCATGTTCGGGGTCTTCGCGATCATTGACGGCATCACCAGCGTGGCGCATTACTTCTACGACCCCGCAGGCCGGTCCCGCTGGACCATAGTGGGCGGCCTGATCTCCATTGCTGCCGGCATCCTGGCCATTGCCTGGCCGGGAATTACGGCCGCCGCAGTGGGCGTCCTCATCGGGCTGTGGGCCTTGGTGTTGGGTCTCTCGCAAATCGTCCTGTCCCTGGCCGCCAGGAATTTCGTCCGCAACTGGGGAATCTGGTTCCTGACCGGCCTCATCACCACCGTTTTCGGCATCTTTGTGCTGGTGAATCCGGGCTTGGGCTTCCTGAGCCTGGTGTGGATGTTGGCAGGGTTCGCGATGGTGATGGGCCTGCTGCTCATCGCCTCCGGCATCGGGCTGCGCAAACTGGCCAACACGGAGCCGCTGTATGGCCACTAAGGTCGCGGTAAAAAGCCGTCAGGGGATGCGCTCAGCGCCAAGTTCGGTAAGTTAGTGGCTGTGAAGATAGCTACCTGGAATGTGAACTCCCTCCGCGCCCGTGCAGACCGCGTTGAAGCCTGGCTTGAGCGAAGCGACTGCGATGTCCTGGCCATTCAGGAGACCAAGTGCAAGGACGAAAACTTCCCGTGGGAGCTCTTCGAGCGTATGGGCTACGAGGTTGCCCACTTCGGTGTGAACCAGTGGAACGGTGTTGCCATCGCCTCCCGCGTGGGGCTGGAAGATGTTGAACGCACGTTCCTGGACCAGCCGGCGTTCGGCAAGGCCGGCAAAGATCCCGCGCAGGAAGCCCGCGCCATCGCCGCTACCTGCGGCGGCATCCGCATCTGGAGCCTCTACGTCCCCAACGGCCGTTCCCTGGACGACGAACACATGCCGTACAAGATCAAATGGCTGGATGTCCTTCAGGGCCATGCCGCTGAATGGGTCAAGTCCGATCCCACTGCGCAGATCGCCCTCATGGGTGACTGGAACATTGCCCCGTTCGACGACGACGTGTGGGACATCGAACTGTTCCGCACCAACAACTACACCCACGTCTCCGAACCAGAGCGCGCCGCCTTCCACGCGTTCGAAGCCGCAGGATTTACCGACGTCGTCCGTCCCTACACTCCGGGCCCCGGCGTGTACACCTACTGGGACTACACGCAGCTGCGCTTCCCCAAGAAGGAAGGCATGCGGATCGACTTCTGCCTCGCATCCCCGGCACTGGCTTCGCGGGTCACCGGCGCCTCCATTGACCGCGAGGAACGCAAGGGCAAGGGCGCTTCGGACCACGCTCCCGTGATCGTGGAGCTCGCAAACTGAGTACACATCACTAACGAAAGGGGCAGCTGATATGACTGGAAACCTGTATCGGGGCCAGGCAGGGCTGCCCTTCTCTTCATCGCTGCGCATTTACGAGCCCCTCGAAGCGTTCCCGCCCGAACAGCAGCGCCAGCTCGTGGCGAAGGGCAGCAAGAGCGGTTCCCGGGCCGCCGTCGAAAATGCGGAGCTGCAGGCCTCGCTGGGCCGCATCACACGTTCCGGCGGCGACCCGTTCCCCACCGGCAGCACCGACCTGGTGCGCATGACGCGGGTTCCCACCGGACGTCACGCGGCAACGCCGGACGAAGCTGGAACAGACCAAGCAGCCGCGGCGGACGGAGCTGCCGCGTCCCACCACAGTGCGGCATCGGCCCAGGAAGGGCACGACGCCGGACGGTTGCTTTACTGCCCCAGCCAACTGGTGATTCGGGCCGGCTTGGCAGCCAACGCGCTCATGGACGGTGTGCACAGTCCCTTGGCCGACCTCCTCATTCCCGTCTCGCAACGTGACAAGCACCAGGTCAGAATCGATCGAATCAACGCCGGGGAAGATGCAAAGCGCGTCCATACCCGGGCCTCAACGTGGGGTATCCCGTTCAGCTGGTTCTCGCTCTTCGCCGAGTCGGACCGCAAGGACGTAGTGGAGGCTGAAGGGCGCATTCTCACCGTCCGGGTGTGGACTCCCCTCACGGAGGCCCTGGACCGTGCACGCTTCGCCGTGGCCCACTTGGCTTTGGCTGCGCCGGACCTGGACATGCTGGATGACCTGACGCAGCTCACCGAATGGCTGGAACTCTTTCATATCCAGTCCATGGTGGAACTGGACTACGGCGCAGTGGCAGACAAGGTGTATCCGGACGAGTCCCCCATGGACGTGCGGCTGGGCATCGAATGCCTCGCCGAGGGCGACATGACCGGCGCGGCCGCTGCATACCGGAGGCTCGCCTCGCGCTGGATCCCCATCCGGCAGCTGGCGCGGGCCTCCTAGCCGGCGGCTTTATGCGCCGGGTGGGGCGGTTGTCTCGCGCACGATCAGCTCGTGGGGAGCCACTTCCGAATGCACGGCTTCCGGGTTGCCGTCCAACTCGTCCAGCAGCATTTTCGTGGCAAGCTCGGCCTGGTTGTCGGGGCGCTGGCCCACTGTAGTCAGGCCAATGGAGGCCGAGAAATCGTGATCGTCAATGCCGATCACTGAGAGGTCTTGAGGCACCCTGACGCCGTGGCGGCCGGCCTCAAAAATGACGCCCATCGCCATCTCGTCCGACGAACAGAAAATAGCTGTCGGTTTGCGTCCGGGCTGGTTCCATAGCCGGTTGAAGGCCTGCTGGCCGCTGGCAACGGTGAAATCGCCCCATTGGTCCCATTCGGGCCGGACCTCCAGTCCGGCGTCGGTCATGACTTCCTGGAAGGCGCGGATACGCACGCGGGGTACGTCGAAGTTCAGGTCCGTTTCGTCGTCGCCGTGGAGCAGGGCGATGTCCTTGTGGCCCAGGTCCAGGAGGTGCCGCACTGCGGTGGACGCGGCGTCGTAATCGTTGATGCCGATGTACGCACAATCCTCAACGTGCCCGCCCACCACAACCAGCGGGATATCGATCTTGTGGAGGTGTTCCAGCTCTTCCGCGGTCAAGGACATGCACAGCACCAACAGGGCGTCGATTTGTTTGTAGACCATGGTGGAACTGAAGAGCCGCTCACGGTTGCTCCCGTGGCCCCCCAGGTTGAACAGCGAGAGATTGTACTTGCGGGAATGCAGCTCACGGTCCGCACCCTCGATGGCCTTTGAGAAGAACCAACGGCTCACGAAAGGGGCCAGCACACCGATGGTGCGCGTACGGCCGGTGGCCAGGCCTGACGCTGACGACGACGCCACATACCCGAGTGAACTGGCTACTTCGAGGATTCTTTCGCGAGTGGCCGGAGAAACCCGAGGTAACCCCCGCACGGCCCGTGAGACGGTGGCCGTCGAGACTCCGGCGGCTGCAGCGACGTCCTCAATGCTGACGCCGGTATGGCCACCGCGTTGGGATCTACCCGTTGTTTTTGACACAGGCTCCCCTCTCCGGCCGCCGTTGCTCCGCCTACACCTTAAAGTGTCTGTTTGTGGTTTGAAGCCCTCGGTTACGCAGCCGCGTAATGCGCTGCGTAACCGAAGCTTCAAATTTCTAGCCCTTAAGGCCGCCGGACAGCAGGCCGCGCACAAAGTAGCGCTGCAATCCGAAGAACACCAGAAGCGGGACAATGATGGAGACGAACGCTGCTGCCGGGTTCAAGTAGTCCCTGGCTCCGCGGGTACCCGAGAGCTCCGCCAAGCGCTGCGTAATCGGAGCAACGTCCGCCGTGCCACCGGAGAACACCAACGCCACCAGGAGGTCATTCCAGACCCACAGGAACTGGAAGATCGCCAGCGAGGCAAGCGCCGGAACGGAGAGCGGCAGGATAATCCGCCAGAAGATGGTGCTGTGTCCGGCACCGTCCACCCTTGCTGCCTCGATGACTTCACCGGGAATTTCGGAGATGAAGTTGTGGAGCAGGAAGATGCCCAGCGGAAGGCCGAACATGGTGTGGGCGATCCACAGCTGCGCGTAGGATCCTGCCGGCAACTGCAGGGTCTGCGTGAAGAACTGCAGGAGCGGAATCAGCGCCATCTGGAGCGGAATGATCTGCAGGGCGAAGACGAAGATGAACAACGCATCGCGGCCCTTGAACTTTCCCCAAGCGAACACATAGGCGGCCATGGATGCCAGCACCAGCACGAAGATGGTGACCGGGATGACGATCGCTATGGAGTTGACGAAGTACTGGGAAAGGTTGGCTGACTGCGAACCCGCCGGGGTCAGGACGTCGGCGTAGTTCTTGAACGTGAACTGCCAGTCGACGAAGGCATTCCACCAGCCGTCGGACCGGGGACCGACCTGCTTGGCGGCAGGACGGAACGAGGTGACAAAGAGGCCGAACGTCGGCACAGACCATACGACGGCGATAATGACCGCTGCCGCCGTTGCCCACTTGGAGGTGAGCTTGGTCTTGACGCGCCGCATGATCGGCTGGGCGTCCTCTGTGGGGTCGGATCCAGGACGCTGCCGGGTGGCCTTCGAGGCCTCTTTCGGGGCTGGCGTGGCTGTCAATGGATCTCCCTTTGCTTGCGAAGGACTCGAGCGTTGTACACGACGATGGGCAGCACCATGAGGAACAGGATCAGGGCCAAAGCGGCACCACGTCCCGGCTCACCGGCGCGGAAGGCCTGCGTGTACATTTCGTTGGCGACCACGGACGTGTCGTAGTTTCCGGCGGTCATGGTCCGGACAATGTCGAAGACCTTCAGAGTAGCGATGGTAATGGTGGTCAGCACCACCACCAGGGCTCCACGGATACCCGGAATGGTGACGTTGCGGAACTGCTGCCATGCGTTGGCACCATCCAGGCGGGCTGCCTCGATGAGTTCCACCGGAACACCCTTGATGGCCGCGGACAAGATCACCATGGCAAAACCGGTCTGGATCCAGACCATCACGATGATGAGGAAGATGGTGTTTTCCGGGGCATCCAGCAGGAACTGCTTGGGATCCATCCCCAAGGCAACCCTGAAGAAGTTAATGACACCGGTCTGCTCGATGTTGGGACCACGGTAGTCGTACACGAGCTTCCAGATGATGCCGGCACCCACGAAGGAAATTGCCATCGGCATGAAGACCAGCGACTTCAGCACCCGCTCGCCGCGGGCCTTGTCAATGAACACAGCGTAGGCAAGGCCAAAGCTCGTCGACAGCAGCGGAACCAGGACTGTCCAGATGACCGTGTTCCGGAGCGTGGTCAGCGCCTCGGGCTGCGTGAACATCCACACAAAGTTGTCGAATCCGTTGGCATTTCCGCCGGCGTCCGTAAAAGCGAGCATTGACGTGCGGATGGCCGGATAGACCAGGCCCACGAGCATCAGGATGGCGGCAGGAGCAAGGAAGCCTGCCACCGTAACCTTGTCTTTGACTGATTTAGGAGCCCTGTCCACCAGCAACATGATGAGGCCGATGACCGCTGCGAATATCGCCAGGGCTATCACTACTTGTAGGAGTTTTTCTCCAATAAATTCCATACCCAACCTCCGGGGCGTGAGTGAATCACTAAGTACCGGGAAAAGCACTGCCTCCCCGGCTGGGCAAACCAGCCAGGGGAGGCAGCACTTTGGGAGTTAGCTCTTAGGCCAGCTGGATTCGATGCTGTTGGCAACCTCCTGGGAGGACGTGCCGTTGATCCACTGCACGATGCCCTTCCAGAAGGAGTTGGAACCTACGGCACTCGGCATCAGGTCCGAGCCGTCGAAACGGAAGACGGTGTCCGGGTCCTGGAGGATCTGGACAGTCAGCTTGTCGAGGTCGGACTGGGCGTTGGCGGGATCCAGGCCCTTGTTGGCACTGACCACGCCGCCGAGCTTGACACGGTTGTTGGCGAAGTCGGCACTGGCCAGGTATGCCAGGAAGGACTGGACCTCAGGGGTGTCCTTGTAGGCGCCCACCATTTCGCCGCCACCGGTGACTGCTTTGCCCTTGCTTTCGTCGATCGGCGGAGTGATGAAGGCCCAGACATCGCCATCTTCAGCAACATTGGTTCCTGCAGGCCAGTTGGCGGCCTGGAAGTTGGCCTGGTGGTGCATGGCGCAGGTGCCGTCAAGGACCGGCTGGCCGGCCTGGGCAAAACCGGTGCTCAGGATCGAACGGACGTCACCGAAGCCGCCGTTAACCATGTCCTGGTTGAGCAGGATGTCGCCGGCCTTGTTGAAGGAATCGACGATCTTGGGGTCGTTGAACGGAATCTGATGGGTAATCCACTGGTCGTAGACCTCGGGGCCGTGTTCGCGCAGAACCACGTCCTCGATCCAGTCCGTGCCGGGCCAACCCGTAGCCTCACCGGATTCGAAACCAGCGCACCACGGTTTCATGTTCTTGTCATCCGCGGCGATCTTCTTGGACAGTTCGATCATTTCGTCCCAGGTCTTGGGGACTTCCCAGCCCTTGTCCTTGAAGGTCTTGGGCGCATACCAAACAAAACCCTTGACGTTGGCCAGCATCGGAGCGGCGTAGAACTTGCCGTCAACGGTGCCGTACTTCTTCCAGTCCGGGGACCAGTTCTTGTCCACGAGGTCGGAAACGGTCTGCGGAGCGGGCTTCAGGTAACCGGCCCGGGCCTGGGTGGCAAGGAGGCCGGGCTGCGGGAAGATCCCGACATCGGGGGCGGTACCGGACTGGGCACGAACGCCGATCTGCGTTTCGAATTCCTTGCTGCCCTCGTACTTGATGGTGATGCCGGTGCAGTCTTCGAACTGCTTCCAGGATTCCTCGAGGTTGGTTGCCTCGATGTCTACGATCGTCGAATAGACGGAGACCGTCTTGCCGTCGTGCTTTCCGTAGCTTTCGTAAGCGGAGCAATCATCCGAGCCTGCGGTTGATCCCCCGCCGCCTCCATCTCCGCTACAGGCGGAAAGGGTAAGTGCCAGAACACCGGCGGCTGCGACCGGTAGCAGGTACTTGGTTTTCTTCATGCTAAAGACTCCTCGCTGAGTACAAGTGATTCGGCGGCGCAATTGATGTGGTGACGCTCACACTAGCTAGAACGGGCGCCAAAATGCAAGCGCTTACACCGAACGTAACCGCATCGATACCAAGTAACCTGCCGATCTCGAGGGGAAGGCTGCCGCGAGGCTCTGTTAAGGGGCATTTGAGTGGTCACCCCTGCCGGGCAGAGCCGGTTTCGATTTGGTTACCCAATATTGCCTATGGAAAAATAGGAAGTGTGGATGAACTTGAAGCACTGCAGACCATCGGCCGATTGATCAAAGAAGAACGCTTGGCCCAGGGATTGAGCCAGGTTCAGTTGGCCAAGCAGGCAGGTACCGCCATCAAGACCGTCCGGACCCTGGAATCAGGAACGCGGCGCACCCAGGAAATCAACCAGCGCAAGCTTGAGCATGCGCTGGGATGGCGTGCAGGGTCCGTCTCAGAGGTCCTCAAGGGAAAATCGACGTTTGCTCCGGAAATGATCACTCCCGACGACATGCGCTCGGGAGACGAACCACGGCAGGGACCTCCGCGCGTCGCCGTCCCTGCAGCTCCCATTGCCCGGGCGTCTCACCTTTCCGACGAAGAACTCCTCGCTGAGCTCACGTACCGGATGATGCACCGTAACAGAGGCTGAATTCGGGCCGCCTCATTTACCGGCCTGGCTCATTTACCAGCCTGGCGCCGTACCATCTCGTTGATCCAGCTGGGCGCAAACGGTGAGGTGCAGTTGGGCGGCGTGGGATAGTCCTTCAGGACCTCCAAACGCTCACCGATGTCCAGGGCCCTGGCCCGGTGTTCCGGAAATTCAATCCCGATCATGGCAAGGCATTGGTTCATGGCCCACTGGAGCCGGTCCGGCGAGTCCTTCATGGTGGCCTCGATAATGTCCAGCAGGACCACAATGTCCAGTCCGTCTGGCTTCTTAACAACACGTTCCGATGTTAGTGACCACCCTGCGCTGGCCACCACAGGATCGGCGTCGGCAAACCAGGCCACCCGCAGCGCTTCGGAGTGCGGACTCTTTTTGACAACGTAATTCACCAGCCAGTCGTGCACCTTGGGGGTCCGTGCTTCCCGGAGCATGCTGTCCAACTCGTCCCGCTCAAAGGCCTTGGGACGGCAGATCAGCAGGGACAACAGCCTGGCCGCGGTGTCACCCGTGGCCCACAATTCACGCGATAGCTCCTGCTGCGTTTTCAGTCGCTTCGCGACGGCGCGCAACTTGCTGAGGTTCACCCCGTGGTCGTCGCCGTGTTTTTCGTTGATTTCCCGCGCACGGGGCTCTTCCAGCGCCGCCAACTCGGCCATGAGCCCGGCCACCGTGGTGTCGAGCACCAACTCTTGGGCCGCCGTCGTTTCAGCCACCGTGGCCTCCTGTCCTTAGGGTGTGGGTTCAGGCTACCCGTTGCTGAAAGCAAGCGCAGCGCACGGTGGCGCGTCAACCGGTTGGACGGCTCAGGAACTAAGCGAACCCCTCACGATGCTCACACTGGAGTGGCCGGGATTTCCATCCAGCGGCTCATCAGAGACGTCGACGATAGGGAAATCGTCCAGATTCAGATCTGACGGAAGCGGGAACGTCCCTGAATCCGACCTCATGATTCCCAGACTGATCAGCCGCTTGAGGTCCGTGCCGATGAGCCAGACCTCCTGGTAGCCCTGTGCTTCATCTTTGCTTAGCTTCACTTCCAGGTTTCGTGATCCGTCCGCGGACTCAAGGACTGTCGCCGATCCTGTGGCAGTGTGCTGGGCGAGTGGGGACAACTCTGCCCGCGCCAATGGCGTTGCCGCTTGATTGAGGTTCCACAGCGTTCCACCCGCGATGACCAAGGCCCCCGCCGCAGCAACTGCCAACCAGGTCCCGCGGCGTTGCCACCCTAGGGGACGCTTCTTGACGGAACGTATGTCTGTGGGTGGTGCCGGGGGTTGCCCTGGTCCGGGCGGGTCGGTGTGGCCGGCTTTACTGGTTTCAGTCCCAGTCGCAGAGCCTGCAGCAGAGCCCGTTGCGGAGCCCGTTGCAGAGCGCAGGGGGTCTGCAACGGTTGCATCGGACAGACCCAGTTCCCGGTGAATCCCGCTCCACACGTTGGGGCCGGGCACCTCAAAGCTTGTGCTGTCCGGCGTGGTTTTCATGGCGTCCACGGCGCGGCGCAATGCGGCGTACTCCGCCGAGCAGGCATCGCAGCTATTGAGATGCCGTTGGCCCTCCTCATCGAGCCAAGCACCGTACAGCGCCAGGAGGCTCAACTCTTCCGGATCAATGTGCGGCACGGTCAACCTCCAGTCTGCTTCTTAGGTGGATCAAGCTGCGTCGAATGTGGCTCTTGACGGTACCAAGGGGTAGTTCAAGCCTGCGGGAAATCTGCTCATGCGTCAGGTCTTCGTAGAACGCTAATTTCATGATGGCGCCCTGCGGTTCACCAAGCCGGTCCAGCTCTCCGTCCAGAAGCAGCCTGTCGGCCACTACCTCAACCGCTTCCCCTGTTGTAGATGCCCCGCCAGTGTCCTGGACCTGGGCAACGGCAAGGATTCTGCGAACTTCCCGGTTTGAGGCAGAGTGTGCGTCCGCAATGGCGTGGCGTGCAATGCCCACTATCCAGGCCGGCAGTCGCGAGACCTCCGGGTGGAAGGTGTCGCGGTGTCGCCAGACCCTAATGAAGACCTCTTGCGTGACGTCGTCGGCTGCCGAACGGTCTCTCAAAGACCTCAAGGCGAGCGTGTGGACCAGCGGGGCGAACTCCCTGTAAGCGGCCACAAGTGCGGACTCATCCCCCGCCATGAATGAAGTGGTCAAAGCATCGTCCCACGCGGATGAAACCTCGTTTGGGGATACCAAAGGAGACTCCTTCCCGGCGTCAGCGACGAGGACCACGGCCGGGTTGGGGTACTTATTCAAGGACCGCGGTGACAATGACATTGTCGCTGTAGTCCATTCGTTCGTCCAGCCACCGGCCCCCGCACGTGACAACCTTGAGTTCGTGCGGACCCGTGCGACGGAACAGAGATTCGCCGTCGAAGGCGTCCTTGGCCATCAAAGTGACGGAAACAACCCGATATTTGAGTGCGGGAGCGCCCTCCCGTCCTACGGTGATCAAGGTTCCGGCCGGCAAGGACTTCAACTGGGAGAACGGTGCTTGATCGGAGGTGGTGTCGATGTGTCCGGCAAGGACAGCCGAGCCTTCCGCTGCTCCGGGGGCTGGCCCGAACCGATACCAGCCGGCCTCATAGAAGGTTTCCGGTATCTCCATAGCCCCACCGGGCGCGACCCCCACGGGTACTACGCCCATATCAATGGAGGTTCCGGCCACTTGGAGTGACACAGGAGGGGGAGTCGCCGCGGGCTGTGTTGGAGTTGCGCCCCGCAGCGAGACTTCGGCAGGGGGTCCGGAAGTCTCGGCGGGAGGCATCGACGGTTGAGTAGGCGACGGTTGAGTTTGCTGCATGCCGGGGATTGAGTCGTTTGCCTCGCTGGAGGCACTCCCTGCCGTCGACGGCGTCGGGGTCCCGCAGGCCGTCAGAAAGAGCACTGCCACGGCGGCCAGCGCTCCCATCCATTGGTGTGTACTGCGACGTCGCCCTGTACTGCTTTGGAGGCGGCGACTTCGGTGTGGCTCACTTGATGTCTTCATGCTTTTTCCTGGCGGTCTACGGCAAGATGCTGCGGCTGCCGTGGTTGATGCGGGGAACGTCCTGGCCATCGCTGCGGACGGCCAGGACGTGTTCCGCTTTTATGCCTTACGGCTCCTTCGCATGAGAGCTTCGGTGTTTGATGACCTCAGCGTTCTGGGACTTCAGTGTTCTAGGAACTTCAGTGTTCTAGGACTTGATCCCGGAGGTGACAGCACGAGCCCTACGATTCCCCAGAGCGATCAGTAGCAACGTTGCCGCAGCGAGGCCACCTCCCAGCATCAGCTGTTCTGTGGACACATCTCCTGCCGAGGCACCTGGAGACAAAGCGCCCGATGAGCCGTCCAGTGCGCCGGGTACCGATCCTGGTGCCGAATGCAGTCCGTCAATGGTCTGCACCGCCAATTGAAGATTCTGGTCAGTGAGGCTTCCCCACGCGTAGACGATGGTGTGTGTTCCTTCGGTCACTGTCACATCCGCAGGGCCAATGACAGGTGCCGTGGTGCCCGCTGCAGCCACGGCGGCTGAGACCGTACCAGGGTCCAGGGTGAGTGTTTGCTCGTTGGGGTTGGCCAGATTGCTAACAACGGCCGTGCCGCCAGCCAGCACATCCACAGCCGGTGCCGCTGCAGTGTGTCGGACGGTCAACTTGCCTTTGCCTGCATCGATGCGCGAGACGTCGTTCGTGAAGAAGTTCGCCGTTGGCTTTCCTGCCGCATCGAGGTTGGCGACGGCGGTGTAGTTGCCGCTTGCAGCCAAGGTCACCGTCACGGGCCCAATAACAGGGGCAGAGGCATCGGCGGCGTCCGAGGCAGTAATTGCGAGATCGTACGCTCCGGGCGGAAGTGCCAACGGGCCGGCCAGTGTGCCTGGAGTGAAGTCGTCCAAGGTTCGTGCTCCGTTGACCCAGACGTCAACGGTCAACCCTGGCACACCGTGCAGTACAGACAGATGTGCGTCGCCCTCCGCCGCTTGCGCGGGGACAGCCAAAACGATTGCTGCTGCCAATGCTGCGGCACTGGCTCCTGCTCCTGCCGAAAGTAATCTGCTGCGCATGTCCTTCTCCTCAATCGGCCCCCTATACGGGGGGAGGTTTGCTGATACCCCTACTACCGCCACAAAGCATGTTTCGGATGCGGAAGCGCGGGATTTTTTGGAATGTTTTCTCAGCCGATGACCCGCGTGGTCTGGCGGCTGCAGGAGCGCCGCAGGCGTGCTGGTCATTGGATCACAGCGAAGTCAGGGAATCCCCCGTGGACACGCCCTTGATTTTGCGTTAAATCAATGCCAATCTATATCGATCCAAGGAAGTCAGCGCGACGAACGGAGTGCGCCCCAGTAGTTCAACCCCGCGAGTAATAGGTGGAGCCGCGGGCTACCCAGGCCGTTGGCGCCAACGGCGCCGGTCAGTCAGCCGTCGTCGTCGGATCGTGCAAAAGAACGGCGAGGGATGAATGGCAATACGAGGACGACGATTCTACAGTGGAAGCCTTGACTATGACCTGGACCGCAATCGGCGGCCTGTAATTCGTGTGCATTCCGCCTTTCGCCGTCATCCGTTGGAATTGAAAGATCCACTGAGCCAAGACACGCAAAGCCCATCCACAATGGCGTAATTAGGAGCTTTTGTATGAAAACAACCAGGACTAGGTCTAAATTTACATCTCAAGCCGTTTTATATGTCACAGTGCTGGCACTCTCGCTGGGGTCCAGCCCGGCGGTCGCGGCCAACCATTCGGCACTACCTAAAGACAAAACACCTAGTGTCACCATTAACGCCGACGGCACAGTCCCGCCCGAACAGTATCCATTTCCGCATAACGCGAAGTATCCGCATGGGATCATGCCCAGCCTGGACCGGGACACACTGAACCGGGACATGCTGTCCATGTACACCAAATGGCGCGACCAGTACATCACCACTGACGGAGCGGAACCTGGTGAAGTGCGGGTCCGTGCGAGCGACTCCAATTACAAAGACGGAGCCCCCTCCGAGGGAGTTGGGTTTGCAATGCTGCTCTCGGTCTATATGGCCAGTCCGGATACGAGCGGCCGCTCGGACTTCGATGGTCTCTTCCGCTACTACATGCGCAATCTCTCCCCCGGCTACAACTTTATGGGCTGGAAGGTGGATAAAGAGGGAAACAACATCGATCCATATGCGGCACCGGACGGCGACTTCGACGCTGCGACATCCCTCCTGATGGCGCACAAGCAGTGGGGCAGTACGGGGGCCATCAACTATCTTGACGAGGCCAAAAAGATCATCCGCGACGCCATGGAGCACCTGATCTACAAGCCTTCCTACATCGTCAAGACCAGCCAGTCGTCCAGCACTGCCGTCATCAGCTCCTATGAGATTCCAGCGTGGTTCGAGCTCTACAAAGACGCTACAGGCGAGGACCGCTGGGACAAGGTGACAGATGCCGGCTACCGGATGTTTGATCACTTCTACAACCTCAACCCCTCAACAGGACTGGTGCCATACAAGTGGGTCCTGTCTTCTTCGGGTGCCCCCACTTACACCGGCACCAGCGGCCCTGACAGCAACTCCACAAGCTACGGGTTTGATCCCTCCAGGCTCCCTTGGCGGGTGGCGCAGGACTTCCTGTGGAACGGGACTGAGAACAGCCCTCTGGCCCACGACCTCCCGGACCGAAACGTGAAGTGGTTCATGTCCAAGATCAACGACAATCCCGACACTGCGCTGGGTACCTACAACATCGATGGGACAGCCAGGGCCACGTTCACATCGCCACGCAATATGACCGGTCCTATGGCCGTTGGCGCCATGGTGGACGCTTCAAACCAGGACTCTCTCGATCTGCTCTACGGTTACCTCCGCAAGCAGGAGCCTATGAGCGACTGGCCCGGCGGCTATTACCAGGACGCCGTCATGATCATGAGCATGCTCGTCCTGACCGGCAACATGCCCAACTTCTATGATTCCGCGCCCTATCCCACCAGCACCATGCCCGCCCCTCTGCCGGTAACGGATACAACAGCACCGGCTCAGCCCCTGAACGTCAGAGTGACCGGCACCACCTTGAACACCATTAACCTGGCATGGACTGCAGCAGCAGATGACCAGGGGCCGGTGATGTATGAGATCCGGCGCGACGGGAAGCTTTTCAACGTCACGCCAACGCTGGCCACCAAATTGGAGTTCCTGGACCCAGGAACTAGCTATTCGATCACTGTGACAGCCAGGGACGCGGCCGGCAACAAAATGGCCAGCGAACCCGTGACAGGGTCAACGATGGTGGACACGGCCGCCCCGGCAAAGACCACCGGGATCATTGCGCAGGCACGAACATTGTCGAGCGTGACGCTTAAATGGAACAAGCCGGCAGACAACGATTCCATCAATGAATTGTCCTACGACGTGTTTCGGAACGGCGTCAAGGTCAACGCCGGTCCGGTCTACTTCCCGAGCGACTACAAGGTAGAGAACCTGCCATCCGGAACAGCCCAGAGCTTCACCATCGTGGCCACGGACAAATCGGGAAACAGATCAACCAGTGAAGTCTTCACAACTTCCACCACTTCCACCGATGTGACCGCGCCGTCGCGTCCGTCGTATCTGGAGGCGGGAAGGACAACCACCGACACCATCCCCCTCAAGTGGACGGCGTCGATCGACGACGATCCCAACGGCTCCATAACGTACGACGTCTTCAACGGGGACACCCAGTTGAACGTCCAACCTGTGGCCGGTACCTCGTTTAACGTGACCAACCTCCACGCACAAACGGAGGTTTCCCTCCGAGTAGTCGCAAAAGATGCTGCCGGCAATACGCGGTCAAGCTACATCTACGACACCAGCACCAAAAAACTCAAAGGCAATTGACCACCCGGGGAATTTCAGATATCCGGCACATACCGCCCTAGCAAGTTCTCTGCCATTCCCCCTGCATTTCGTAGAAAGATGATAGGAAATACCGCCAATGACGGAACAACAAATACGCACAACAACAAACGGCCTCCAGAACACGGCATTGCTCGACGAGTTTTGCGCGGGCGAGCCCGGCGGGTTCATGGATTGTTACGTTGTGCTGAATGGCTCCGTTCTCCGCGTAGGAAACAGCGCCCTGGAGCGTTCCTGGGATCTTGGCCAGAGCATTCCCACGGTGGTGTCATTGAAGAACAAAGCCACAAACAAGGAATGGTTCGCCGCCGAGGAAACCTCTGATTGGCTACGTACTGTTGACCGGAGATATGCCTTCTACAATTCTTCATTGTTCACGGGGGACAGGCTAGGCATCGCTGTCAGGACAGTGCGGGATGACGATCACGGTGTTGCCAGGGAGCACTTGAAAGTGGAGGTGGACCTTACCTTCGAGGCTTCCGAGGTCCGGTGGACGCACATTATCTACCCCGGGGTTCCTATCCTCAGATCCTTCGTTAGCGTCACCCTGAACGATCGCGTGGAAGCGTGCGGCCCGGTCCCCGCCCAGGAAAGTGAAAGTGCTGGCTTGGAGGCGCCGCACCTGCGGGAACTCGAGGGAGGCTATCAGGACTGTTTCCCGCTGGAGCCCAGTCATTGCGGCTGGAAGAGCGTGGAGTTCGTTGATGTCACCGATGACATGGACAACCTTGTCATCGCCAGTACCGGCCTGTTTTCCAGGCGCGAACAACGCTTCATGAAGGGGAACCTCGTCTCCGTCCAGGATCATTTGTCAAAGGATGGCCTCACACTGATCAAGGAAGGACCCACAGCGCTGGGATATCTCGGCGGTGTGGAGAGTGACTTCTTCATCAAGGGACAGAACGTCTTTACTACAGGCTGGTCCTTCGGCCGGGGGGACCTGGAGAAATCCAAGACCCTCACCACATACGGCAGCAGCGTCGTGTTATGGAGCGGTGAGGAGACGGATGCTCTCTCCGCCCTGAACGAATATCACGGTGCCATCCACGTCTTTGATCCTGAGAAGGATGCCTTCGTCATGTCCAACACCTGGGGAGACCAATCCAGTGACGGACGACTGAGTGAACAGTTCCTGCTCGAGGAGCTTGAAGTAGCCCAAAAGACGGGCGTGACGCTGTATCAGATCGATGACGGCTGGCAGAACGGGACCACCGCCAATTCCATAAACCCCGGAGGGGCCTGGGGTAAGGGCTACTACGAATCCAACCCGGACTTCTGGAGAGTCAACCCCACACGCTTCCCGAACGGGCTTGAGCCCATCGTCGCATCCGCAAATGCAAAAGGCATCCGGATGGGATTGTGGTTCTCGCCCGACTCTCTCAATGACTTTGAGAACTGGGAAAAGGACAGCGACACCCTGATTGACCTGCACAAGCAATACGGCATCTCCGCCTACAAGCTTGACGGGATTGAGTTCACGTCCAAGATCGGCGAGGAAAACCTCACCAAACTCATGCAACGGGTGCTCACCGGCACCAACCGTGGCGTCTTCTTCAACATGGATGTCACGGCGGGAGTCCGCAGCGGCTACTACGGCCAGCTACAGTACGGCTCCTTGTTCCTGGAAAACCGCTTCACCGGGAAGTTCGGAGGCTGGCCCAACTACTACCCCCACCGCACCCTGCGGAACATCTGGATGCTGTCGCGCTACTACCCCACCTACCGGCTGCAGGCCGAGTTCCTCAATGTCCACAGGAACACCGATCTGTACCCGGATGACGCCTTGGCGCCATCCAGCTGCGGGCTTGAGTATGCGCTGGCGGTCACCTTGTTCGCCAACCCCCTGGCTTGGATGGAGCAGACAGGGCTGAACGAGGAGTCCGTTGAAACTCTGGGCCGCGTCATTCCCCGATATAGGGAAGTCCAAAGTGAGATCCTGTCCGGCCATGTCCTGCCCATCGGCAACGAGCCAAACGGCACCACATGGACGGGTTTCCAATCAATAACGTCCGATCATTCCGGGTACCTGCTGATACTCAAGGAACATAACTCCGAACCCGCACATTCCTATCAGCTGTGGGATCTGAGGGGCAAGGAACTGAAACTTGAGCCGGTTCTTGGCGCCGCACAGCAGAGCGGGGCTACCGTGGACGAGACGGGCAACACCGTCTTCCAGTTGGATGGACTCTTTGCCTACGCCCTCTACAAATACACCTGCTGACGCGGTGCAAACAGCCTGACGACGGAAGAACGCCGTGCCTGCATTATCTGGGATTGCAGGCACGGCACTTCCGGGATCACTCGGTCAGCGGACGCGCTCCGCCTTGGTAAACCTGGACCGCGCACCGGAAACCATATGTACCAGCACTGGGGTTTTTTGGCCGATGACCAGGTCCAATGCTTCCACCAGCTGTGATATCTCAGCGGCCAGTAGGTGCGGCGCAACTCCTTGCCTGGGTTGAATGCGGATGCGCAGGCCTGGCCTTCCCCGTACCTCATAGGTTGCCACCGAGGCGGCCGCGAGGTCGGTCCTCCCAGCCAGTGCCGCCCGCAGCGCTTGCTCGGCGACGCCGCCACCGATCCGTACTTCTCCGTTGATGTGGCTGTCGTCATCGCTGGCGACCAGGAGGTTGGCCCGGCCCTTACCTTGCTGCGAGAGCCAGGCGATCATGGCGATGATGATGGCCACCAGGACGGCCCCGGCCACAATCCACAACCAGCTTTCCTCACGACCGGGGAAGCGCGTTTGGCGGAAGGCATTTTCCATCCCTGCCCAGGCAGCGGCGGACCAGCCATGCCACCAAGCCGCAACGGCGGGCACGGTGGCCAGCAGCAGGAGAAGCACTCCAACGGCCAAGAGCTTCGCTCCAATGATGAACAACAGCACACGGTTAAGAGCCCGCGGTGTTCCGTTCACGCGCCAATCACCCCCGACGACGCCAGGTTGACCCGCACAGAAGGCATCGGTACGGGAGACATCTCTTCAAGTTCCGCTTGCACAGCTGCCAGCACCGCCTCCTCGCTCACCCGGCTGCCAGACGTAGGCCTCACATTGACCACTACCAGCTGCCGGGAAACGATCACCATGACCTGTTCTTGGGTAACGTTCGCAGCAGTTCGTGCCCGACGTGCCAGCGCTGAGGCGAGTACTTCGTCATCAACCACGACGGCGGTACGCGCGTCCCTGAGCAGATGCCGGGCACGCCTGCCGGGCAGCACTGCGAGCAGGAAGAAGAACAATCCCACCATGGCAACTACGGCGCCACTGGCACCAAGCAACAGTGGGGAAATACCTTCAGGGAGAGCGATGATGCGCCCAGCCGCAGTGGTGGGATCGATCAGCCACGGTGGTTGACCGATTGCCCGCACGCCTGCCTCGAGCAGGGCATAGAGGCAGAGAACAATGACCAGGACGGCGGCAATGGCGGCAGCAGCGGCCCGGGAAGAGTGGGTTTCACGGCGCAGGATTCGGCTCATTTCGGGGTCTTCGCCGGCCACCGGTCCAGCTCCTGCAAATCCCTCCAACTGAGCTTGCTGATCCCGGGTTTTACGGTCCTGGGTTTCCTGGTCCTGTGTCACTGAACGCGGCCTCCCTCCGTGATGTGGGCTCCGCTGATCCTGATGTCCACCCTGCTTAACTGGGATCCGCTGAGTCGTGTGACCGTTTCAAGAACGGCGGCCTTGGCAGCAACTGCACGGTCCCAGATGGAGCCGCCGAAGCCTTGGACGCGCGACGGGTCCCGCAGGACCTCGGTCAAAGCCGGGATGCTGATGGGTGCCACGATCGACAAAGCCAGCAGGCCGTCGTCGTCCGCCCAATCAGCGCGGATGTCGTGGGCCTCAACGCCGAGAGCCTCGGAGGCGGCGGCGCGCGCCAAGGATGTCAAAGCCTGGGTACTGATCCGGTTGTGGCCGGCCAGGCTGCTGGTGGAGTCCACAGCCTCAGCCACGCTCATGACGAAGAGCGCCGGCCCGTAATGGCGTCCAGGACGCTGCGGAGATCCAGTTTTCCGTCGGCGGCCCTGCCGAGCAGCGCTCCGATGCCCATGAAGAGCAGTGAGATCAGGAATCCCCACAGTCCAAAGGAAAGGGACATGAATGCTACGAAGGCGCCGATCGCGATTCCAACAACGGTCATGCTCACTGGAGTACCTCCCTTTCCATGACGGCTGGCTTGCTTCCGGCAGGTTTGACCGGCGGAGCCACGTAGACGTCATTGATCTCGATGTTGACCTCAATGACCTGGAGGCCCACAAGTTCTTCAACAGCGCGGAAAACGGCACTCCGGACCTGGTTGGCAACAGTGTGCAGGGGGTGCCCGTAGAGGGCAACGAGATTGATGTCCACGGCTACTTGGGTCTCGCCGACTTCCGCGCGCACGCCTGCTGCGTGGTCGGAACTCCCGACGGCGTCGCGGATCGCACCGAGCGCACGGGACGGACCCGAACCCAACGAGTAGACGCCCGGTACCGTGCGGGCCGCAATGCCGGCAACCTTGGCAACCGCCGCCTCGGAGATGATGGTGCGTCCAGTACCCAGGATCTCGCCCCCGGGCACAGGATCAAGCTGCACGTTCTGGTCTTCCATGGAGCACTCCCCTTCTCTTGAGTACCACCCTAGCGTCTAGCTCCGACGCTTTGGGAGAAGCGTTGGAGAGAAGGGAGTGCGCGCGGCGGCGACTACTGGCAGTTCTTTTCCATCCAGTCCTGGATAGGCTTCATCAGCTCTTCGAACTGCCCGTCACCATACTTGCTGAGGTCCGAGCCGGCTGCCTCCGTGAAGGCCCTCAACTTTTCGAAAGACGCCTTCAACTCTTCCCGCACTTTGCCCTGCGTCCGGGACGGTTCCTGCTTAGCTTTGTCGATGTCCTCCGGGTTGCCGCCCATAGCCCCGCCAACTGTGGTTGGGGGCAGAGCTGGTGCCCACTTCCGCAGCCGGAGCCGCCGACGACGCATTGGGTGACGACCGCGCAAGAGGTGCCGGCATCGAACAGGCACTGAGCGTGAGGGTGGCAGCGAGAAGGGCCGGTGAGGTCAGAATAGGCCCAGCGCCCTGCTGTGAACGGAGCAGGGTTATCCACAACGCCCCATTCGTGACTGTCTTGGGCTCCATTGCCCCACCTAGACTGGCCGACACACCGCCAAAACAGCTGCTGGGGAGCCTGTCATGCCACGCCTATCGTTTGCCACTTTTCTTGTAGTCCTGGCCCTTCTCCTCACGGGTTGCCAAGGCGCCTCTACGCCCAGCGGCCCACCCTCCGAAACAGGCTCGACGACGGCGTCTCCCACAATAAGCACTGCCGCTCCGGCAGCTTCGGCTACTCTGGGCACCCCGGGTAGCCCGCCAGCGTCCGCCGTGTACAAACCCGCGGATGCCAAAGGAAAAGCGCAGAACGTGCCGGTCCCCGTGATGCCCGAGTTGGCGAAGGAGAACTCGAAGGCCGGGCTGGAAGCGTTCATTGGGTACTGGTACGCGACGTACTCCTACGCAACAGAAACTGGCGATCTAACTGCATGGATAGCGTCCACAGACACGACTACAGAGTCTGGCACCGCGTACAAGAAGGCTGTAGAGCTCAATTACATAAATGGGCGCTGGGTAGTGGGCGGCCGGATAAGCACTCCGGTCATAGAAGTCCTCTGGAAAGAGGGGTCAGACCAACAGTCGGCAAAAGTGCAGGTGCTCCAAGAGCGCATTCAGTACTTCGATGCAGACGGTAGCTCGGGGCAGGAAATGACGCCCGCGTACAACACTGCCGAGGCGGTCATGCTCAGCTATCGGGACGGCAAGTGGCAGGTCACCGACAACGGACTGATTGTCGGTTAGCTGTGAAGCCATTTAGATGGAGCCATGTCTTCCTCGCCGCCATAACCGCGCACGCTGTTCTCGAAGGTCCCTCGGCGTTTGCAAAAGATGAACCTCGAGTCAGCATCGGAAAACACGACACGGCCATTAATATCAACGCGAAGTTCACCATCGATCCAGTAACCGGTAGGCCCTCAATGAATCTGGGTTCGCCTGCCGCCACGGAGGATCCAAATCAGTACATGGCCGATGTTCATTGCCGTGCCGATGGGCCCGACACCAAGGACCCCGGTTGCGATGCCCTCGAGTGTCCAGCCACCGCATCCAACAGCGAAACAGGCACCCCGGTCATCTGGAAGGAAGCCCCCAAAGCCATTACCAACCCAGGCTGGACAGACTGGATACCGGTCAGCGGACCCACCTGCCTCTACGACGCCCAGCCCGAGAACGTCCTGGCCAACATCGCCGCCCGCATCCTGACCGACTTCCAACAACTACCCGTCAACCCAGGAACCCTCGAAGCCCAACCGTTCCCGCACACCCTCAAAGGCGGACCCACCAACTTCTACACCACCACCGCAGAACAAGGCTTCGACATCACCATCCTCGGCCAAGCAGTCCACATCACCGCAACACCGGCCAACTACACCTACACCTTCGGCGACGGCACCGCGCTCGGACCCACCCCGGTGGCCGGCTACTCCATCCCCGAAACCGACTGGCTCAACAACGAGACCCGCACCAGCCACACCTACACCGAAACCGGCAACTACCAGGCCACCCTCACCACCAGCTTCACCGGCACCTACTCCGTCAACAACGGCCCACCCCTACCCATCAACGGAACCCTCCACATCACCACACCAGCCAAAACCATCCACGTCTGGAAAACAGAAAGAGCACTCGTCGCCGACACCTGCCAGGAAAACCCCAACTCCTGGGGCTGCCCAGGCGCGAAGACCGACTAATAAAGTGAGTGTGCGAAGCGCGTGAGCGGAGGTAGAGGGCAGTCTTCGAGCCGTCTCGACTTACTTTGAGCGGCTATGACCTTTGACACGCTGAGGATTACGGTGCGTCGGCTTCTGCGACGAATCAAGGCGAATCAAAGTGGGTGGCAGCGGTACACGCACTCGCTCATCGGGTTAAAGAAGAAAAGCACCAGTTCCAAAGAACTGATGCTTCCCAGTGGTGGCTCCGACCGGCGTCGATCCGGTGACCTTTCGATTTTCAGTCGAACGCTCTACCAACTGAGCTACAGAGCCTAGGTGACATGTCACCTTGAGAACCGAATTTCTTCGGCGCTCAGAGCGACCCTGACGGGACTTGAACCCGCGACCTCCGCCGTGACAGGGCGGCGCGCTAACCAACTGCGCTACAGGGCCTTGCGTTTGCAGTATCTCTACCGCGTTTTTTTCAAGGCTTCTAGCTTACCAGACTTTTTTCATCCGGTTTACCACTTCCTTGCGTACCCCCAACGGGATTCGAACCCGTGCCGCCGCCGTGAAAGGGCGGTGTCCTAGGCCGCTAGACGATGGGGGCCTGAACTCAATTCGGATTTCGCAAAAGAAAAGCGCCGCTTTACGCGTTCTTTCCGTGTCTCGCTCGTCCGAACTGGACTCTAAAACTTTAGAGCATAGATGGCGATATTCCCAAATCGAGGTCTGCTGGCCGTCCAGGGCTACCAGCTTGGGTTCCGTCGAGGGGCGTGATCTCACCTCTAAAAGCGCACCCAAAGAGTCGAGAGCTCACCCTTCAGCAACGCACCCAAAGAGTCGAAAGCTCACCCTTCGGCAACGCGCACCACATCAACCGCATCCGCACTCCGGAGGTGGTCCGCAAACATTGGCAGGATCTTGCCCTGACGCGTCCGAAAACCGCCAGCCGCGCCCGGAGCATGGCGGATAGATTTGGCTCTATGACAACCACTTCACCGGCCGAACCCGGCCAGCCTTCCCCGGACCTGCCCCAGCGCACCACCCCTGCGCCCGGAGCGGCCATGAGCAAGCTCGGCATCGCCGCCGTGATCGTCACCGTGATCCTTTGGGCTTCGGCGTTCGTGGGCATCCGCGCCGTCGGCCCCAGCTTCTCCCCCGGATCCTTGACGCTGGGACGTTTGGCAGTTGCCGCCGTAGTGCTTGGAATCGTGGTGCTGCCGACGCTGAAGGTGTGGCCGAGCGGCCGGGAGTGGTTGCCGATCGTGGCCTACGGAGTGATGTGGTTCGGTGGTTACAACGTTGCCCTGAACGCGGCGGAACACATGCTCGATGCCGGCACCAGCGCCATGCTGATCAACGTCTCCCCGATCCTGATCGCGATCCTTGCCGGGATCTTCCTCAAGGAGGGCTTTCCCCGCTGGCTGCTGATCGGCAGCGGGGTGGCGTTCTGTGGCGTTGCGATGATCGCGCTGGGTTCCGGACAACGCTCGACGGCGGACGTCGCCGGCGTGCTGTTGTGCTTGCTTGCCGCTGTGCTCGCCTCGGTGAGCGCGATCCTCCAGAAACCCGTGCTCCGTAAGTTCACCGCAGGGCAGGCAACGTGGTTCGGCATCATGGTGGGTGCCATCTGCTGCCTGCCGTGGACCGGGCAGCTGATTTCCGAAGTCCAGGCGGCGCCGCTCCCGGCAACGCTCGGCCTGGTCTACTTGGGGATCTTTCCGACGGCAATCGCTTTCACCACCTGGGCGTACGCTTTGTCCCTCATCTCGGCCGGAAAGCTCGCCGCCACCACGTACCTGGTTCCGGGTACCACCATTGTGATTTCGTGGGCAGTGCTACAGGAAGTCCCCACCATCTGGGGGCTGATCGGTGGCGTGGTGTGCCTGATCGGCGTGGGCCTGACCCGGCGCCGTACGCGCCAGCCGCTCCGTTAGCGGGCCATTCCCACCAAAAGTTCGCGGTGTGTGGGCGGATTGGCACCAGGGCGGCCGACCGCGATGGAGGCCGCCATGGAGGCAATGGTGCCGATCCGCTCCATGACGGTGGGCGCCAGTCCGTCGCTTCCCCGCAGGAGCAGCCCCATGATCAGCGCTGCCATATAGGAGTCGCCCGCGCCAATAGTGTCCGCCACTGTGGCCGGGACGGCCGGTACGTTGAGCTGTATGTGCCGCGTAGCCATGAGTGAGCCCTTGACTCCCTGTGTCACTACAACCAACCCGGTGCCCAGTGCGAGGAGGTGCTTCGCGGTGTCCTCAAGCGCCTTGCCCGGGTACAGCCAGCGGGCATCGGTGCCGCTGAGCTTCACGACGTCGGTCAGCGGGACTATTTCCTCGAAGAGCGCCAAGGCCTCCTGGTGGCTTCCGAGGAGGTCGGCGCGGATGTTCGGGTCGTACGTCACCATGCACCCACCCTGCGCCTGCTCCAGCAAGCTCCGCACCACGCTTGCGCCGGGCTCCAGGAACGTGGCGATGGATCCTGTGTGCAGGATCCTCGGAGCGTAGGGGAGGGCAAGAGGCGCCAAGGCCCAGTCAATGTCGAAGGTGTAGTCAGCTGAACCGTCCGCAGCTATCCGGGCTGTCGCCGTCGCGGTCTTGCCCGCAGACATGGAACCGGGCAACAGCACCACGCCCGCACTGTGCAGATGCGAAGCGATGGCGTCACCCCTGGCATCGCGGCCAATCGCTGTCAGCAGTCCGGTCTTGACGTCCAATCGGCCCAGACCGAAGGCGACATTGGCCGGCGAGCCGCCGGGATACTCCACCTGCCCATCGGCAGACTGCACGATGTCGATCAACGCCTCACCGACAACTACGACGTCGAGGGGTTCAGGCGCGAGGGAAGAGGTGCCGGTCATGCGGTTCCTGTGTCTGTCGAAAAGAGGATTGACTTTTAGTATCTCTCATCACACACCGCGCCGATGCTGCCTGAGCGGACTAAAGTCAGATCATGCCCGCGAATCTTCCACCCGGCTTGCCCATAGTTCCGGACGGCGAGCGCCCTTCATCGCCGCTCCGGGAACGGAATGCGGTGCACAGTCCTGTTGAGCACACCGCCGCGGACGAAGCCCACAGTGCCGCGCCTTTCGAAATGTCTCCCGAAGAATTTGAAGAGGCCGTCAGCGACGCCCTCCAATTGATCCCACCCAAAGCGGCCAGTGCCATGGACAACGTGGCCATCTTCATCGAAGACGACTACACGCCGCAACCGGGCGAAGATCAGGACACTGTGCTGTTGGGACTCTACGAGGGCGTCCCCTTGACTGAACGCGATTCCTGGTGGGAAGCCGGTTCACTGCCGGACCGGATCACCATCTTCAGGCAGCCGATCCTGGACATCTGCAGCACGCGCGAAGAAGTCATCGATGAAGTCGCCATCACGGTGGTCCACGAGATCGCGCACCACTTCGGGATCGACGACGACCGTCTGCACGAACTCGGCTGGGGCTAGCCTTATAGACATGGGGCACGACCACAACCACTCACACGGAATCACAGCAACCGGCAAGCATCGGAAGCGGCTCATCGCCGTCCTGGCCATCACCCTAGGCGTGGTGGGCATCCAGGTGGTTGGCGCCGTCGTGTCTGGTTCCTTGGCTTTGCTGGCTGATGCCGGCCACATGCTCTCTGATGCCGCGGGCGTCTTCATCGCGCTGATGGCGGCTTGGATTGCCACCCGTCCAGCCAGTGACCAGCGGACGTACGGGTACCAGCGGGCTGAAGTACTGGCTGCCCTGGCGAACGCATTGATCCTCATCGTGATCGCGGTGGTGATCATGATCGAAGCCATCCGCCGCTTCGGGGAATCCCCGGAGATCCATACGGACGTCATGCTGTGGGCCGCTATTTTGGGTGCCGTGGCCAATCTTGTCTCGCTCCTGATCCTGCAGGGCGCGCAGAAGGAAAGCCTCAATGTGCGTGGTGCCTACCTTGAGGTCCTCGGTGACCTTCTGGGCTCCATTGCGGTCATTGTGGCGGCCATCGTCATCATGACCACAGGCTTCAGCGCTGCCGACCCCATAGCATCGGTGTTGATCGCAGTGATGATCATCCCCCGCGCCTGGCATCTGCTTCGCGACGTGGTGGACGTCCTCTTGGAGGCCACGCCGAAGGGCGTGGACGTGAACATGATCCGCGAGCACATCATTGCCGTGGATGGTGTGGTGGAAGCCCACGACATCCACATCTGGACCATCACTTCCGGCGTCCCCGTGTTCTCAGCCCACGTTGTGGTGGAAGACGAAGTCCTCAACGCCAGTGGGGCGGACAGCATCCTTGACCAGTTGGGGTCCTGCCTCGGCCGTCACTTCGACACCGAGCATTGCACCTTCCAGCTGGAGCCGGTGAGCCACTCGGAACACGAGTCGCACCAGCACGCCTAGCTGGTCCCACCACCCGCGCCCTCAACCGCCACCGTCCCTGCGGCGCCGTCCACGGTAACGCGTTGACCCGTGCTGATTCGCGATGTGGCGTCCGGAACCCCCACGACGGCGGGGATGCCGTACTCACGGGCCACCACCGCGCCGTGGGAGTTGGGCCCACCCATCTCCATGACCAACCCTCCGGCCGTGAGGAACAACGGCGTCCAGCCGGGGTCCGTTGACGGTGCTACGAGGATTTCTCCGGGAGCCAAGTGCGCGCCAACGGGGTCCATGATGACTCTCGCAGGAGCTGTGACCTGTCCCGTCGACGCCGGACTGCCAGACAAGGTGCCCGGGCGCTGGGGCCCGCTGATCCCGGGTGCGGCTTCCGGTTCGGTGCCATCTGACATCAGCACCCTCGGTATGCGCCTCCGCAGCAGTTCCTGCCCATAGGCGGCGCGTCGCTCAGCAACCAATTCCTGCAGGTCATCTCCGGCCAGTGCGGTCTCGGCTTCGTCGAGGTCCAGGAAAAAAATGTCCTCGGGGCGTTCGATCCGGTGCGCTGCGGCAAGCTCATTGCCGATGAGAAGCAACTGCTTCCGCGCAACGGATAGACCCAGGACCAGGTTGTACTTGGGCAACTCGCGCAGTCCAGCGAACCTCCGTGTGCGATCCAACGCCATGCCAACCACCGCCGCGTGCAACGGGCTCTTTGTCCTGGCCCGCGCTACGAAACGCGCTACCTGTTCATCGGCGTCGCGGGCTGCCCGCGTGAACTGCTGGTCCGGCGTCTCGGAGCCGTCCGCGAGCCTCAAATAGTTGGTGACGACGCCAAGAATGTGGGTGGGATCGTCTGACCAGCGCGGCATGCCCAGGTCGATCTCGGCGACGGCCCGGTGCCCGAAGGTGCCCAGGAACGAGCTCAATCCTGTTTGGGCAACGGCGGGGAGCTTTTCGTCCCGATACAGTTCCGTCAGTTCGTCCGCCGTTCGACCGGTCATGGAGGCAACGGCGTCGGGGTCTTTCCTCATCTGCGCCGCAAGCTGCCACAGGGCCAGGTCCATCTCGGTAGTGACGTTGTTGGGAAGGCCACGGATCACCGTTTGGAGTTCGCTGTACGAAGCTCGATCCCCCAGGAGCTTCTTGGTCAGCGCCAGCATGGCGAAGCCCAGCGCGGGAAGGGGCAGCACCTGTGGGACGGTGGCAAAAACTTCTTCCCCGAGGATTCGCTGGACGTGGCCGATCCGCTGATGGGCTGTTGCTTGCTGCGGGACGGCCAAGGTGCTGCGCAGATCGGAGCGGAGTTTCTCCACGCGTTTCAGTGCCGATGCCGGGCGGAACAGGCCACGGAACAGCGACTCAGGAACCCGGTACTTGGCCGCAACCGGAGCAACGTGGCGAATCAGTTTCAAAGGAGTCCTGGTGGTCACTGTGAAACGTGGATCGTCAAAGAGGCCACGTATCAGAACGGCCGAGCGGGCCTCCATGAGGTCGAAAACCCGGGGCACGATCGCCCGGCCGACCCTGCTCCGCACCACCGCCGTGAGGTCGAAGAAGATGCGCTGCCCCGCCTCGTAGTACGGCGACGGGCCGGACCGGGGATCCGGAACATCGAATGCCGCGGTCCTGGCGACGGAGGAAGCGATGAGCCGGATCGCGGCCAAACCCATGGGGGTCAATGGTCGGGTGAGGCCCTGGGCGAGGCTGAAGTTCAGGAAGGCGTGCTCGCCCGGAACGGGAGGGACGCGCGTGGTTTGCGGGTACAGGGTAGTGATGGGCCGTGCTTGGGTGAGCCACAATTTTCCCTCATGGTCCATGGCCCACTCGGTGTCCTGCGGGGCTCCGTAGTGCGACTGGACCTCGCGTCCCAAGTCCACGAGTTCCAACACCTGGTGATCACTGAGGCAGGGCTGAGGGTATACATCGCCGGGTTGGTCCGGTGAGGACCCGGTGCTGCGTTCAATGCGTTCCGTGCCACCGCCAGGGATCGCCTTGATCTCCACTTTCCTGTCCCCTACGGTCCTTTTCACTATGGCACCGCGACGAACATCCACCACGTATTGATCCGGATTCACGGCTCCGGAAACGACAGCCTCTCCCAAGCCTGGGCTGGCGTCAATCACTGTCTCGTGCCGGTTTCCCGTCACCGGGTTGGCAGTGAACATGACTCCGGCGACAGCTGAGTCCACCATCTCCTGCACGACTACAGCCAAGGTGACCGATGCGTGATCGATCCCGTTGACGGTCCTGTAAGTCACGGCACGGTCTGTCCACAGGGACGCCCAGCAGCGGCTCACAGCCTCCAGGACAGAGTCAGCGCCCACCACGTTCAGGAAGGTGTCCTGCTGACCGGCGAAACTCGCGAAAGCCAGGTCCTCCGCGGTAGCTGAGGACCTGACGGCAACCGGGACGTCCTCCCCCAGCTGCTGGTAGGCGGACTGCACCGCTTCGGCGATACGGTAGGGAATGCCGGCGTCGAGCACCAAGGACCGCGCGCGGGCGGCAAGCCCGTTCAGCTGGTCCAACTGGTCCAACTGGTCCAACTGGTCCAACCGGGAAGCGTCCGCCTCCTTCAGTGCCGCAAGGACCTCGTCCAGGCCAATGGCCGAAAGGGCATGCCGGTAGGCATCGGTGGTCAGGCAGAATCCGGGTGGTACGGGCAGTCCGGCACGGGCAAGCTCGCCCAGGTTGGCTGCCTTTCCTCCCACCTCCGGAAGCATGGCCCCACTGATGCCGGCGATGTCCAGAATAAATTCCCCGCTGGGCTGTTGGACATCCATGGCGCAGTGGTTCCCGCGGCCTAAGCTGCGCCGAGCATTGGCCCAAACTTGTGACGGTCGGCCAGCCGGGGATCTTCACGATCCGGAACAACCAGCACAGGACCCTTGGCATGGTGGAGGACGCCGTCCGAGGTGGAACCGAGCAGCATGCCCGCGAACCCGCCGCGGCCGCGTGTTCCCAGAACCACCAGTTCGACGCTGCGGCTGATTTCCACCAGCACGTCCACCGGTGAGCCGTCCCGGAGGTCCGTCTCAATGGGAAGCTGCGGGAAGTGGCTCCTGAGCCACGCAACACCGGCGTCAAGCTGCACCCTGATATCCGCAAAGAGGGCATCGCGGTCCAACGGAGCCGGCACCCAAGCCAGGGAACCGCTGTACTGCGGAACAGCGCAGATGACTCGGAGCTTGGCTCCCATGCGCTGCGCTTGCTCGGCCGCTTCGAGCACTGCCACCCGGGCTTGCTCGGAGCCGTCGACGCCCACTGCGACTACGTTTTCCACCGCGCGGGGGCCAGCTTTGGCGTGCTCGGCTTTGATGTGCTTGTCTTCCGTGTTTTCGCCGAGACGGTCGGCGCAGTACAGCGGGACCGTGACGGTGGGGCATTTGGCGTGGGCAGGCAATGCGCTGCTGACAGATCCCAAAAGGCGTCCAACGAAGCCCCCGCGGCCCCGGCTGCCAAAAACGAGGAGTGCGGCATCTGCCGAGAGATCAAGGAGGACACCGGCAGCGTCGCCGTTCTCCACTGAAGCGTCAACCTCGATGGCGTAACCGGAGATCTTGTCCATAGCCTGTTTCACGATCGCGTCCGCCCCCTCGCGGATCACCGAATCATCCACAGTTGCATAACCGCCGTCCAGGCCTGATGCGGCAAAGATAGGTACGGAGTAGGCCGTCACGATGTGCAAGGGCAGCTGACGGCGTTCGGCTTCACGTGCCGCCCACACCAATGCACACTGCCCGTGCTCTGAACCGTCAACTCCAACGACAATGCCTCCTGGCGCCACTGCGTGGTCCTGGCCGTCCTGTGGCTCTTCATTGTGCCTGCTGTGCTGGTCCATGGGGCCCGCCTCTCCACCTGCTGCTTGATGTTCCGGCCATTCTGCCAGAGGTTCTCCGGCTCGGATTCCCTCCTGGCGTCAATGTCAATGGCCCGGGCAGAAGAAACCTGGAAATTCCTTCTCCCAATGCCAACTATTCTCGGTCGGCAACGCCGAATCAAGGTGACTTTGGGCTATGTGTATAACGGTCCGGGCTCGGTTCCCGGGTGCGCATTTTGCGCTGGGGATGAACAACGCGAACACGCGGACCCAGGAGGCTATCCATGGCAGAAAAAGTTCGGTAGTGTTCGAGTCACCGAATGGCCGGCAACCGTGTTCCACAGCACACTCCGGCCATTTATTGCGGCCGCTTGGGGAACTCGGACGCGACCCCATGCGATGCCTAATGGCACACACGTCAAGGAGGAACCAAGCAGTGTCACTCACGCCTGATTCCGCCACGGAACGCACCACCACCGTGGTCATCGGAGCCGGCTTGTCCGGCTTGGCAGTTGCCAGTGAGCTCAGCCGCTACGGCGTGGGCTCCATTGTGGTGGACGGGTTCGGCACGTTGTCCGCAACGGGTCCGTCAGTCCACACCGGAATGCTCCAACGCTGCGATGCAGCCGATCCCGCAGCCATGCAGGAGCGCAACGAGATCCTCCGCCACCTGCGGAACTACGCCGCAAGCCATCACCTGGATGTCCGCAGCACCACACGGGCTGTCCGCCTCGATTTCCTTGGCTCCGACCCTTCCCAACAGATCGGCTATGGACTGGCCGCCAGCATGACCACTGCCGGGCTCAGGACGGGGCTCCACGCCTCCGGCCCCCTCGAGTCCACCCGCCGCCAGTGGGCCGTCCACACTGCCAACGGTGTTCTTCTGGCCGACCATATTGTGGTCACGCGCTGCGCACAGAGCCAATTGCGCCGAATGCTGGCGGAACTCGGCATAGCGATCGGCCAAAACCTGGTGGCCGCAATGCGGGCCGTCGGGATGCACCTTGTAGGAGTCGGCGAGCTCATTACGCCCACACCGAAGGAAGTACTTCGGCAGGCAAAGGCTGTAGGCCAGGCGATATCGTCCAAGGTGGCCCTCCCTGCAGGGCCGGGCATCGCCACCGCTTAGCAGATCAAACCTGGCTGCGAACTATTCCGCACATAACTTAACGCCAAAGGCCGGTGCCCTCGAAGATGAACTCTTCGAAGACACCGGCCTTTGAACTGAAGCGTGAGGCTTATGCGCCAGCGCGTACGTAGGTCAGGGGACCCGTTGCGGTCAACCAGCTGATCGGGTGGATACCCGTCTGGTTGCCGTTGATGCCACCGCTGATGGCCTGGCCGTTGCCGATGTAGATGGCGACGTGGCCGGACTGGGCGATCATGTCACCGGGCTGGGGTGAGCTGACAACCTTGCCGTAGTTCATGAACTGCATGGGACCGAGGTCGCCAACGGGGATGCCTGCGGAGCCGAGTGCGCGCTCCACCATGGCGGTGCAGTCCTGCATGATGCCGATCTGGGCGTAAGCCGAGGCAACCATGGCGGCATTGACGCCACCAACAGCCGGAGCAGCAGCAGCCGCAGGAGCGGGAGCAGCAGCGGCCGGAGCGGCTGCAGCAGCCTTGGCAACAGGAGCCTTGGCGGCGGCAGTGGTGACTGCTGCCTTCTTGGCGACAGGAGCCGGAGCAACCGGTGCAGGCTTTTCGATAACCGGAGCTGCAACGGAAGCAACAGCGGGGCGCTCGAAGTTGACCGTAGCCGTAGCCAGGGCGGTAACAACCTGGGTGGGAGCGTCGGCCGAAACGGTCTCAGCGACCGTGGCCGGGCTGGAATCCCGCTGAACCGGAGCTTCAGCAGCGTGAGCTGCAATGGAGCCGGTCAACACAAGGCCCGAGGCTGCTGCGATAACAGCTGCCTGGCGGCCAGCGCCGGAAGCGTTGCTGGCAACTGCCTTGGAGATGGAGATGAACGGATTAGGACGTACGCTGTCCGCCTTACGACGGCCGCGAAGAATGCGTGAAGACATGAAAGAGCCTCTCCCGATGCCTGCGAGGTTAGCTGTCGGATTCGGATGGGAGTCACCCGGCCACTATCTCCCGCTGTTCAGCGGAAGCATCGTGACTTCACCCCAAGGCACGCTCGAAAGCGGCCCAAAATGGGTTCCCCGTCTCTGCCGTAAGGTTTGTCTGCGAACGGATTCCGGACTGCGGCAGAGCTAGGCAATCAGACCGGAAGTGCCCGCTACGTGGAACAGGCACAGGTACCACCGTACGCGATGATCACGCGGAAGTCACATTTAAGTAACGAGAAGTACGCTTCTGGCGTGTCGCAGTAACCGTTTCGAGATCTTCGCAGCTACGTAGAAAACCCCGTTATTCCGCGGGAGAAGGGCCCTCAGGGTCGTTCGAAGCAGCCAGTTTCCTGCGGGCAGTAACAGCCAGAAAAATAACGAGACCAACAGCAACAACCGCCAGGCCCACGATGCTCCATGGGAAGGGCTGGGAGGCGTCGGCCGCGGGCTCGCTGTTGCCGGTTCCCGACGCCGCAGAGCCCGGGGCCGCGGTTCCCGCCGTCGGCACCGCCGCTGAAGGTGTCGAAGCGGACGGAGCCGATGCGGACGGAGAGGCTGCCGCCGGGCCGCTGGCCGTCGTCGTGCTTCCTGCGGTGGCCGTGAAGGTAAAGGTGCCCTCGATGGGGTGCGAATCGCTGCTGACGACGCGCCAGACCACCGTGTATTCGCCGGCCGGAGCGCCTTCGCGCAACTTCTGGACCGCCTGGTTGTCGATGATTTCCACCGGGCCGTCGGCCCAGTTTTCGCCGCCCGCAGTGACCGTGACGCCCGAACCGATGGCGAGCGGCCGGTTGTTGAACGTGATGGAAACCGACGCCGGGACGTCCGTGACGCTGGTGCCACTGGCCGGCGTCGTGGATTCAGCGACGTCGTGGGCGGACGCCGGCGCCGCAGTAAACAGCAGGGCGGACGCGAAGGCAAGAGCAGCGACGACGGCGGCCAGAAGCGGGCGGATGGTACGCATGGGGCGGTTTCTCCTAGTGTTGGCTTCCTTACAGACTAGGCGAATCGTCCGGAGCGCCCGCACCGGACCGCATAGGATTTGAGGGCACACTCCCCCCGATCCCCGGAGTCTTTCATGCTTAAGCAAGGTTCTGCAGTAGACCGCTACTTCAAAATTACTGAACGTGGATCCACGTACTCGCGGGAAATTCGTGGCGGCTTCGCAACGTTCTTCGCCATGAGCTACATCGTGGTGTTGAACCCGCTGATTCTCTCCGGGGCGGATTCCAGTGGGGCATCCCTCGGCTTCACAGCCGTCGCAGCCACGACGGCCTTCGTGGCGGGCATCCTGACCATCCTCATGGGCGCGTGGGCCAAGCACCCATTCGCCGTTGCAACCGGGCTGGGCGTCAACGCCTTCGTTGCCGTCACGGTCGCCTCGCACCCGGAACTCACCTGGCCGGACATGATGGGCCTCGTGGTCCTCTCCGGCATCACCATGCTCATCCTGGTGCTGACCGGTTTCCGTACTGCCGTGTTCAAAGCCGTGCCGGAAGCGCTGAAAACGGCGATCGTGGTGGGCATCGGCCTCTTCATTGCACTGATCGGCCTGGTCAACGCAGGCTTTGTACGCCGGATTCCCGACGCCGCCGGCACCACGGTTCCCTTGGGCCTGGGCGTGGATGGCAAGCTCATGGGCTGGCCTACCTTGGTGTTCGCAGTGGGCCTCATCCTCACCATCGCCCTGGTGGTCCGCAAGGTCCGCGGCGCCATCCTCATCGGCATCGTGGTCTCCACGGCACTGGCAGCCATCCTCGAGTTCACCCTCCACATCGGCCCCAGCTTCGACGGCAAGAACGTCAACCCGCGCGGCTGGTCCCTCGTGGCTCCCACCCTCTCGGAGTGGGGCGCCCCGGACCTGTCCCTCATCGGCAAGGCCAACCCGTTCGGCGCGTTCCAGCACCTCGGTTTCATCGCTGCAGCACTGTTGGCGTTTGTGATCCTCCTCAGCATCTTCTTCGACGCCATGGGCACCATGGTGGGACTGGCCAACGAGGCCGGAACCGTGGACAAAGACGGCAACATCCCCAACGTCGACCGTGTCCTGCAGGTGGACGCCCTCGGCGCGATCGTGGGTGGTGGCGCGTCCGTTTCGTCCAACCAGATCTTTGTTGAGTCCGGCGCCGGCATCGGCGAAGGTGCCCGCACCGGCCTCGCCTCGATCGTCACGGGCGTGCTGTTCCTGGTGGCGATGTTCTTCACGCCCCTCATCAACCTTGTACCCTTCGAAGCCGTGGCTCCGGCACTGGTGGTTGTGGGCTTCATGATGGTCTCCCAGGTGGGCAAGATCGATTGGCAGGACTGGGGTGTCGGCATCCCTGCGTTCCTGACCATCTCCCTCATGCCGTTCACGTACTCGATCGCCAACGGCCTCGGTGCCGGCTTCATCTCCTACGTCCTGATCCGCACCTTCCAGGGCCGCGCCCGCGAAGTCCACCCGCTCATGTGGGCCGTGGCCGCTGCGTTCCTGCTGTTCTTCGGCATTGGAACCGTGGAGGAGCTGCTGGGCGTCAAGTAAGTCTCCTGCGGACCTAAGTCCGGAGTTTCAGACACCCGCCTGCTGGGAAAGCTGGTTTTCGTGTGCCCGTTCGGGTGTGCTTGAAGCATGGAAACCAGCATCACCCTCGCCGTAGACGTCAACCCTGGGCCGTGGAAGGGCCGCTTTGACGGAGACGGCACTGAACACCGCCGCTGGTGGCAGGCAGTAGCACCCCTGACGTCGCCCGCGCCCGCAACTGCCTCGCGTCCCGCCGTCGTGCTTGGTTTTTGCAGCGATGCCGGAGTGCGCCGCAACCAGGGCCGGGTCGGTGCTGCTGCGGCTCCCGCTGCCATCCGCACGGCGCTGGGTCCGCTGGCGTTCCATCTTGACCGGGACGTGTTCGACGCCGGTGACGTGGTGGTGGAGGAGGACTCACTGGAAGCCGGCCAAGAGCGCGCCGGACGCGCCATTACGGAACTGCTCGACGCCGGAAACCTCACCGTGGTGCTGGGCGGCGGCCACGAAACCGCGTTCGCCAGTTATCTTGGCGTGGCCGGTTCGGACACGGTCCGCGGCAAACGGCTTGGTGTCCTGAACCTGGATGCCCACTTTGACCTTCGCGACGAACCCACACCGAGCTCGGGTACGCCGTTCCTGCAGATGGCCCACGCAGAAGCCGCCGCCGGCCGCGAACTGCAGTACGCCGTCGTCGGAATTTCGGAGCCGAACAACACGCGCACCCTCTTCGACACCGCCGATCGCCTGGGAGTGAAGTACCTGCTCGATGAGCTGTGCACGCCGGAGGCAGTAGAGATTTTTGTTGCCGATTTCCTGGCCGGCGTGGACGTGCTGTACCTGACCATCGACCTGGACGTGATGCCTGCATCCGTGGCGCCCGGGGTCAGCGCACCCGCAGCCTATGGCGTGCCTTTGCCAGTGATCAACGCGGTCTGCCGGCAGGTTGCTGCGAGCGGGAAGCTCCTGCACCTGGACATAGCGGAGCTGAACCCGGAGTTTGATATCGATCACCGCACCGCGAAAGTGGCCGCGCGACTGGTGAACGCCCTGCTCGCCTAGCGTTCCCTTTTCCAGCCGCCTTCCTCCGCCTACTCTGTGGGGAGGGAAGGATGGCGATGCGCGGAACTCCTGTGCAGGACAAGTGGGCTTGGGTGGCAGGGCCGATAGCTGTGGCTCTGGGACTCGCAGCGCACATGGTGGCGGGCGGCAGCGCTCCTGCCCTACCCGTCCTCCTGGCCTTCGCCGCGTTGTGTGCGCTCGCCGCCCAACTTATTTCCCGTTGGGTGCACGGACCGCTGCTGCTGCTCCTCCTTTCCGGCTTGGCACAGCAGCTGCTGCACTTCGGTTTCGAGGCTTTCGGAGGGTACTTTCCCGGCAGCGGATTACTGGACCACTTGCACGGCGGCCCGGTCTTGGGGGATGTGCCAACCGGGGATGTGCCAACCGGGGCCGCGTCCGGTGGCGGCGACAGACACCTCCTCCTCTACACCCACATGGCAGCTGCGATCCTCACGCTGCTGGTGGCTGCGGGAGTGTCGTTCGCAGTGAGTCGCGCCAAGGCGTCCACAGCTCAACGGGCAGCAACCTTGCGCAACGTTGAGTAGCCCGGCGACTACCTGCGTAGCGCTGCGAAAGCCTGCGACATGAACTTTGATCCGGCCGCCGCCAGGCGCCTAGTGTCGTTGGCACGTGGTGTACCCGAGAGGCCAGGGAGCTGCCTGCAAAGCAGCGCACGCGGGTTCGAATCCCGCCACCACGTCTGAGTGGCCCCGAGACCGGAGCCCCTCCCTGCGTCGCATTTGAGGGCAATGTTCGCTCCAACATTGCCATCAAATGCCACCTCGCGGGAGCATGAGGTGAGGCGCAGGGACTTTGCTGACCGCAACAACACGGCCGCTCCTTTGCGCAGCGGAGGCGCAGCACCATGTCACCCAGCACTGAGCCGGCGGACGGTTTCCTGACCGACTACTACCAGCACGTGGCAGAGGACGATGTCCGCAGCTACACCCCTGAAACGCTGCTGGAACGGGCCCGCTACCATCGGTCTTTGGCTGAGCGGCGTGAGCCCGGGCAGGCCGTGATCGGGGTCCTGCATGAGCCCGACGCCAGCGTGGTTTCGATAGTCAGCGATGACATGCCCTATCTGCTCCCATCAGTCACCGCCGAAATCGCCAGGGACACCGCATCCATCCGGCTCCTCGTCCACCCAACCTTCACCGTCACCCGGGACCCAGCCACCCACCGCCTGACCACCATCCACAGCGCGCCGCAACGTATCGGGCTGCCCACCGGCGTCGAATCTTCAGCTGTCGTCATCAGTCCGCAGCTGGCCACCCCACATGATGGGCACGACGGCGGACCGCTCGCCGAAGCGTGGATGGCAATCGAAATCCCCCGGCTCCCGGACGATGCGGCTGCCGACCGCTTGGTGGGCCGGCTTCGGAGGGTCCTGCTCGACGTGCGGGCGGCCGCCGAGGACCATGCTGCAATCCATGAGGAACTGGCCCGCGAGGTGGAGGCCTTGGATGAGGTGGGAGGCCCGGGTGCTGAAGCCCGGGAGGCCATGGAGGCCCGTGAGCTGCTGCAATGGCTGGGTGAAGGGAACTTCGTGTTCCTCGGATATCGCGGGCGCCGGGGGCTGGGCGTGCTGCGGGATCGGGCGGACCACATGGACCAAATGGACTATATGGACCGGGAAGAGCCACCCGGAGGTTTTCCCTCCGGGAAACCCCGGCTGCTCACCCTCACCAAGTCCACCCAACGCTCCACGGTCCTGCGCCGCGCCTACCTGGACGAAATTACCGTGCAAACAGCCCGGACAACCGAACTGGGTACTGGCGGGCAAAGCACCGCCAGGCACAGCTTTGTGGGGCTCTTCTCCCCCAGTTCCACGTCACATTCAGCCCTGCAGATTCCCGTCATCCGTGACACGGTAAAGGAAGTGATCCGGGCGTTCGGCTATCCGCCCGGCTCGCATCACGGCAAGGAACTTCTGGCTGTGATCGAGGGGTATCCCCGTGATGAGCTGTTCCACATCGACTCCGGGCAACTGGCCGACCATGCCCGCGAGATCCTGCGCCTCCAGGAGCGTCACAGCACCAGGCTTTTCCTCCGGCCGGACTCCTATGGGCGGTTCATGACAGCGCTCGTGTTCCTGCCGCGCCACCGGTACAGCACGGCCGTGCGGCTCAGCATTGAACGTGAACTTCGGGAAGCCTTCGGTTCGGACGCCATCGAATTTGAGCTTCGTTTGGGCGAGTCCGCCATGGCCCGGGTGTTCTTCCGGGTGCTGTTGCCGCAGGCGGCTTCGACTCCCGGCGGGACGCCCGGCGTCGTGGATGCCGCAATCCTGGAGCCTCGGATCATCGCCGCTACCAGGACCTGGGCACAGGGCCTGGCTGAGGCGCTGCAGGCGCGCTATCCCTCGGAAGAGGCGGCGCGGCTCTCCCGTGAGTGGGCCGCCGCGTTCCCGGCAAGTTACAAGGCCGACTTTGAGGTGGAGGACGCTGTTGAGGACATCTCGGCGTTCGAGAGCTTCCCGGCCGCCGACGACGTGGAGCCCGATCCCCTGCTGACCGTTTATACACGGCCCGGCACCGCCGTGCTGACCGAGGACGCCCGGATCCGGCTGTATCTGACCCGCCCCAGGAGCCTCACCCAGATCCTCCCGTTCTTCCACAATCTCGGCTTGAAAGTCCTGGACCAGAGGCCTTTCGACATGCAGCGTGGAGACGGCAGGCAGTTCTTTCTGTACGACCTCGGGCTCAAGTACCCGCGTGGCGTGGATCCCCTGACGACGGGCGGATTGCTGGCGGGCGCGTTCTGCGCCGCCATGCGGGGCGACGCGGAGTCCGACGCCTTCGATGCATTGGTCATCCAAGAGGGCATCGGCTGGCGGAAAGTATCCATTTTGCGCGCTTACGCCAAGTACTTACGGCAGTTGGGAAGCACCAACTCATACGGCTTCATCGCAGACACGCTCTGGTCCAACCCCCGGGCAACACATGCGCTGCTGGAACTCTTCGAAGCGAAGTTCAACCCGGACCGTTACGCACCGGACCTGTTTGATCCTGAGCTCAACAACCGTTCCGGTGTCACGTCCCACGGCGACGTTTTCGAGGAGGGCACCAGCGGGCTAAGTCACCGGACGCAGGCAATCCATACCGCCAGGGCCGCCCTGGCCGAAGCCATCGATGCCATCCCGGTCCTTGACGCCGACCGTCTCCTCCGGACGCTCGCCAGCTTGGTGGAAGCGACCTTGCGCACCAACTTCTACCAGGACAAGCCGTACATCAGCATCAAACTCGATCCCTCCGGCCTCCGGGTGGCCCCACCGCCGCGGCCACAGTTCGAGATTTGGGTTTACTCACCACGGGTTGAAGGGGTCCATTTGCGTTTCGGGCTGATCGCCCGCGGTGGCCTCCGATGGTCGGACAGGCGCGAAGATTTCCGAACCGAAATCCTGGGGTTGGTAAAGGCGCAAACGGTCAAGAATGCCGTGATTGTTCCTACCGGGGCCAAAGGTGGCTTCTTTCCCAAGCGACTCCCCGACCCGGCGGAGGACCGCGCTGCCTGGCTCACGGAGGGCCAGGAAAGCTACCGGACGTTCATCCGCGGGCTGCTGGACGTCACGGACAACCTGGTACCGGATCCCGACGGCGGCAGCAACGGTCGCGTCGTCACGCCACCGCGGGTGGTGCGGCACGACGGCGACGACTACTACCTGGTGGTCGCGGCAGACAAGGGGACGGCTGCCTTCTCCGACATCGCCAATGCCGTTGCGGCGGAGTACGGTTTCTGGCTCGGGGACGCTTTCGCATCGGGCGGTTCGGTGGGCTACGACCACAAGCAGATGGGCATCACCGCCCGGGGTGCATGGGTGTCCGTCCGGCACCACTTCAGTGAGCTCATGATCGATTCCAGGGCCCAAGACTTCACTGTAGTGGGCATCGGCGACATGAGCGGTGACGTTTTCGGCAACGGCATGCTCCTGTCCAACCACATCAAATTGGTCGCCGCCTTCGACCATCGGCACATCTTCCTGGATCCCACGCCGGACCCTGCTGAGTCCTACGCGGAGCGGGAGCGGCTCTTCAGGCTCCCCCGATCCAGCTGGGCCGACTACGATCCCGCCAAGCTGAGCCCGGGAGGCGGTGTTTTCGCGCGGACGGACAAAACCATCATGATCACCGAGGAGGTCAGGCTCGCGCTCGGTTTGGCTGAAGGTGCAGAGGCTACGGGTCAGTTGGCAATGAGCCCGCCCGAACTTCTCAGGGCGATCCTCATGGCGCCGGTGGACCTTGTGTACAACGGCGGCATTGGCACCTACGTCAAGGCGTCCACGGAGTCCCACGCCGACGTCGGGGATAAAGCAAACGACGCCATCCGCGTCGATGCCAACCGGCTCCGCACCCACATCATCGCTGAAGGCGGCAACCTGGGCGTCACGCAACGCGGCAGGATCGAGGCTGCGCTGGCGGGCATCCTGGTGAACACCGATGCGATCGACAATTCGGCGGGCGTGGATTGCTCGGACCACGAGGTGAACATCAAGATCTTCCTGGACCGCATGATTTCGGCAGGCAGGATGACCGCATCGGAACGGACAGCGTTCCTGCAGTCATTGCAGGCGGAAGTAGGCCGGCTGGTGCTCAAAACCAACGATGACCAGAACGTCCTGCTCCTCAATGACAAGCAACTGGCCGTGGAATGGAGCCCCAGCTTCGAAAGGACCATGGACTGGTTGGAATCCGTAACGGATCTGGACAGGGAACTGGAGTCCCTCCCCAGTAACGGTGAACTGCAGGCGCGGGTCCTCACGGGCAAGGGCCTGACCACTCCCGAGCTCGCGGTGCTGGCCGCTTATGCCAAGATCGAGCTCGCCCGGGAGCTCACGGAAGGCGGACTCGCTGATGATCCGTGGTTCTCGCAAACACTGCGCGAGTACTTCCCCAGGCAGGTCGCGGAGCGGTTCGGCGAACATCTATCTACGCATCCGCTCCGCCGGCACATCGTTGCCACCGTGGTAGCCAACGACATGATCAACATGGGCGGAATCGCGTTCGCTTTCAGGGCCATGGAAGAAACCACGGTGTCAGCAGCCGCCGTGGCACGCGGGTTCGTGGTGATGCGTAAGGTCTGGGATCTGGACTCCGTGACCCAGGCAATCGCCCAACTGCCGGCAACTACGCCCAGCGAGCACGGTGCCGCAGTGGCTTTGGACATGCGACGCCTGCTGGACCGGTCGGTGCGCTGGTACGTTACCCATGACTTCCGCGATAAGCCCCTGTCCGATGCTTTGGCCCGGCTGGAGCAACCGATGTCCCTCATGCGGGCCAACTTCACTGGTTTCCTGCACGGCATCAATTTGGCACACTCCCAGAAGCGGCTCGCCCATACCGATGCCGTCGGCCTGCCCCACAGTTTGGGAATCCGCGCATCTGAGCTGCTGGTCAGTTACGGGCTGCTGGACATCTCGGCCATCGCAGAGGAACTCCAGGAGCCGGCAGACGCCGTGGCGGAGGTCTACTTCGCCGTCTTCGAACGGATTTCCGCCATCCCGCTGCTGGAACACATCACCATGCTTCCGCGGGACACCCATTGGGAGTCCCTGGCCCGGGCTGCGCTCAGGGATGACATGTACCTGGTCCTCGCCGACATGACCAAAGCGGTGGTCCGGCATACTCCGCGGTCCAGGGTGGCGGCCGATCCTGTGGAACGGATCGTGGATTGGGAGCACGGAAACATCGAGCAACTGGCGCGGGTCCAAGAGACCATCCGGGAGGCCATCAAGCCAGGTCCGGTGGATATCGCTGCTCTTTCAGTAGCTGTCAAACTCCTCCGCGCCATGGTTCGGACATGAGACCCACGTCACCTGACTGCCAGTCATCTTACATATCTTGGAGCTCACCGCCTATGATTGATGGGTCGCCCTCGCATGCGGCACGTAATAGGAGGCCCCCCAATGACCCCTGCAATGACTGCAGAACGCGAAATTCGCCTGTCCTTTTCGAAGGCAGACGAGATCCACGACGGACTCGACCGCGCCGTGGATGCCTTGATCGAAAACGCAGCAGCAGACGCTGCCTGCGGAATTCTGGTGACGCGCCACGAGCCCGGCACCTACACCGTGGCTCTGGACGAATCCGTTCCCTTCGGCCAGACCCGCGAAGTACTCGCTGCCTGATACCCCAACGTATTCCCGGCAGCGACGCAAAAACCGGGGCCCGTTCCTTTCCGCATCTACTACCCGCGGAAGGGAACGAGCCCCGGTTTCTGTTTAAGCTATGCCCGTCGGAGAGTCACGCCGTCGGATTTCATGAACAGTTCCTTGCCCTCTTCGGTAACGCCGGGGCCCGAATGCTCAAGCCACACCACGTTTCCGCTGCTGGAAATTTCCTCGATCAGACCGGCGGCGATCACGTGGGCGTACTTGACCACTTCCACCCTCTCGCCAACCTTCAGCGTCTTCCAATCGGAAACCGTAGCCGAGTGAGCGTTTCGCCTGGACAGGACTGCTCCGCGTGCCTTCATTGAACTTCTACCCCTTTGTGGATGTTCTCTGTTGTGTATTGAGTTGTGTGAACGGTTGACCGTCAAGCCCACAACACCGTTGTTGTGGACGTGACGTACACCATAAGTTCTACTACATTTGCCACGCCCCGGCGCTTGCGTTGCGAACAAAGACCGGGGCGTGACAAAGATGCCCATCAGATGAGCGTTTTATTCGACGTCAGGCCAAAATCCCGACGGCGGATTCGGCGGCCGCACGGATCGCCCCGGAACCAACCAAACGGTCAGCCGCTTCCAGTTCCGGCGACAGGAACCGGTCTGTGCCCGGCCCCTGGACTACTTCGCGAAGCACCTCAAGCACTGCCGTGCCGGCAGGACCCGGGGTGAGTTCGCCGTCGGACATTTGCGTCCGCATGTCAATGGCGCGGGCGCTCGTGACAAGCTCGACGGCGAGCACGCGCCGAAGGTTCTCCACGGCCTTGCGCAGCTTCCGGGCAGCGTGCCAGCCCATGGACACGTGGTCTTCCTGCATGGCCGAACTCGGGATGGAGTCCACCGATGCGGGCACAGCCAGGCGCTTGTTGTCCGAGACCAGGCCAGCCTGCGTGTACTGGGCGATCATCAGGCCGGAGTCAACTCCGGGATCTCCAGCGAGGAAGGCCGGCAGTCCGTGCGAGCGGGCAGGGTCCAGCATGCGGTCCGTGCGTCGCTCGGCGATGGAGCTGAGGTCCGCCACGGCAATGGCCAGGAAGTCCAGGACATAGGCCACGGGAGCGCCGTGGAAGTTTCCATTGGACGTAACGCGGCCGTCCGGGAGAACCACCGGGTTGTCGATCGCAGCGGCGAGTTCGCGGGAAGCCACAAGTGCGGCGTGGTCCACGGTGTCGCGCACTGCGCCCGCAACCTGAGGGGCACATCGCAGTGAGTAAGCATCCTGCACCTTGGTGTCGTTGATCCGGTGCGAAGCAACGATTGGCGAGTTGGACAGCACACGGAGCATGTTGTCCGCGCTGGCTGCCTGGCCGGGGTGCGGCCTCAGTGCGGCGTGGAGCTCCGGCAGGAACACCTGGTCGGTGCCCAGCAGCGCCTCGACGCTCAGCGCCGCGGTGACGTCCGCCGTCGCGAGCAACAAGCGGATGTCGGCGATGGCCATCAGAAGCATGCCGAGCATGCCTTCGGTGCCGTTGACGAGCGCCAGGCCCTCCTTCTCAGCGAGGGTGACCGGCTCGATGCCGTGCTGCGCGAGCAGCTCAGCAACAGGCGGCTTGCCAGCGGTTCCGTAGAGTTCGCCGTCGGGACCCGTTGCTTCGCCTTCGCCCATGAGGACCAGGGCACAGTGCGACAGCGGTGCGAGGTCGCCGGAGCAGCCCAGCGAACCGAACTCGCGGACCAGCGGGGTGATGCCGGCGTTGAGGACGTCCACCATGGTCTGCAGTACGACGGGACGAACCCCCGTGCGGCCGGAGGCGAGGGTCTTGGCGCGGAGGAACATGATGCCGCGGACCACTTCGCGTTCCACGGCCGGACCCATGCCGGCGGCGTGGCTGCGGATCAGCGATTTCTGCAGCTGGGTGCGGAGGTCGTTGGGGATGTGGCGGTTGGCAAGGGCACCAAAGCCCGTCGAAATCCCGTACGCCGGGACATCGCTGGTAGCGAGATCGTCAATGTGCGCACGGACCTTGGCGACGTTGTCCAGGGCGTCCTGGGAAATGGTCACCTTGGCGTCGTGGCGTGCGACGGCGACCACGTCTTCGGGCGTGACGCCGCTGGAGCTGAGGGTGACGGTCAAGGGTTCGTGGGTAGTAATAGTCACTGTTGCTGCCTACTTCTCGTTCATGGGGATGCGGACGCCGCGTTCGTTGGCGACGTCGATGGCGCGGTCGTAGCCGGCGTCGACGTGGCGGATGACGCCCATACCGGGGTCGTTGGTCAGGAGCCGTTCCAGTTTCTGGGCTGCCAGTTCCGTGCCGTCAGCGACGGAAACCTGGCCAGTGTGGATGGACCGGCCAATACCAACCCCACCACCGTGGTGGATGGACACCCAGGTAGCGCCCGAGGATGCAGCAGTCAGTGCGTTCAGCAACGGCCAGTCCGCGACCGCGTCCGAGCCATCCTTCATCGACTCGGTTTCCCGGTAAGGGGACGCCACGGAACCCGAATCCAGGTGGTCACGGCCGATCACGATCGGAGCCTTGACCTTGCCCTCGGCGACGAGCTGGTTGAAGAGCAGACCAGCCTTATGGCGTTCACCGTACCCAAGCCAGCAAATACGGGCCGGCAGGCCTTCGAATTCAACCCGTTCGGCCGCAGCGTCAATCCACTTGTGGAGGTGCTTGTTCTCCGGGAACAACTCCTTGATGGCCTTGTCCGTCACCGCAATGTCTTCCGGATCGCCCGAGAGCGCAACCCAGCGGAACGGGCCCAAGCCCTCGCAGAACAACGGACGAATGTACGCCGGGACGAAGCCAGGGAATTCAAACGCACGGTCATACCCACCCTTGCGGGCCTCGTCACGGATCGAGTTGCCGTAATCAAAGACCTCAGCTCCGGCGTCCTGGAACTCCACCATCGCCTGGACCTGGCGGGCCATCGACGCCTGGGCCTTCTTGGTGAACCCTTCCGGATCAGCCTCAGCCTCGGTGTGCCACTCGGCCACCGTGATGCCCTCCGGCAGGTAGGACAACGGGTCATGAGCGGAGGTCTGGTCCGTGACCACATCGAACGTGACTTCGCCGGCCTTGTGGCGGCGCAGCAATTCGGGGAAGACTTCCGCGGCGTTGCCCACGTAACCGACGGACCAGCCGCGGCGCTCGTCCTTTGCGGTCTGGACTTTGGCGATCGCAGCATCCAAATCGGTTTCGACCTCGTCCAGGTACCGCTTACCCACACGCCGACGCAGGCGGGACTCGTCCACATCAACAATCAAGCACGCACCATCATTGAGCGTCACCGCCAACGGCTGCGCCCCGCCCATGCCACCACAACCACCAGTCAACGTCAGGGTCCCTGCCAGCGGCCCTTCCGTGGAACCTTCCGCCGCCGGTGCCGGGTGGCGGCCCTCCGCGGCGAGCTTATTTCCGACAGCAGCGAACGTTTCGTACGTGCCCTGCAGGATGCCCTGGGTGCCGATGTAAATCCATGACCCAGCAGTCATCTGCCCATACATCATCAAACCCTCAGCCTCGAGCCGGCGGAACTCAGGCCACGTCGCCCAATCCCCCACCAGGTTCGAGTTCGCCAACAACACCCGCGGCGCCCACTCATTCGTGCGGAAAACACCCACCGGCTTCCCCGACTGCACCAGCAGCGTCTCGTCCTTCTCCATGGTCTCCAGCGTCCGGGTAATCGCATCAAACGCAGCCCAGGAACGCGCTGCACGGCCCGTGCCACCGTAAACCACCAAATCATCAGGACGCTCAGCGACCTCAGGATCCAGATTGTTCATCAACATGCGCAGCGGCGCCTCGGTCTGCCAGGACTTGGCAGTCAACTCCGTACCCCGGGCAGCCTTGACCGGGCGGGCTCCAGTAGTGAAATCGGCGGGTGCCATGGTGGCTCCTTCGTCTTGGAAAGTGTGTGCTGGAAAGATCTTCTGCTTCTACTAAAGCCCCTTTATCAAGCGGCGGGAACGGCTTTTGAAGGGGTGCTGTCCGGGATTACAGACCGTTAACCCCCTCGCATTCCGGCGGCAATGAGCGCATGCTGGACCCATGGCAACGTTCCGCGTTTCGACCCTTGTCGCAGCACCACCCGAACGCGTTTTCGCGACGTGGACGGATCTTGACCGGTACCCTGAGTGGATTGGCGGAGTCACCCGGGCGGGCGATCTGGTTGGTTCGATCGATGTGCCCGGCAGCCGCTACACCCTGTGGTTCGGGCGGATGGCCAGCCCCACCGAAATCCTTGAGGTTGAGCGGCCTTGGCACATCCGCACCCGCTTCGGCAATGCCATCCTGAAGGGCGAGTCAGATGTAACGTTCACTGCCGAGGGCCACGGTACGCGCATCAACCAGGTGTTCGTCACCCGGGGATTTATCGCCGGAATCTTCGGGCGGCTGTTCGCTTTGGGCTCCTACCGCGGCAGCTTCCAGGGTGAACTGGATACTTTCCGAAAACTCGTCGAGCGCGATGCCATGGGGCCGGGCTAGCCCGCAGGGCGGCCGTGGATCCGGACCGACAGTTCGTCTGCCGCCTTCCGGATACGTGAAGCCAACACCGGCCATTGCTCAGCCGGCACTTTGTCCTCCAAGAAGGTAACGGCGACTGCCGCCGTCGGCCAGCCCACGTGGTCCGTCACTGCGGCGGCGATGGAGCCGAATCCCGGCGTAATTTCGCCGTTTTCCGTGGCGTAGCCACGCTGCCGCACTTGATCGAGGTGAGACGACAACGCGGAGTATTTCATGATGGGGAACTCCACCTCGTGCCGCGAAGTGAAGGCGGCGGCGTTTGGATACAGCGCGCGGACCTGCGACTTTGGCAGTGCGGCCAGGATGGCGCGGCCTGACGCAGTGAGGTGGCTGGGCAGGCGGACCCCGACGTCGGTCACCAGGCTGGGGCGGTTCTTGGCGCGTTCCTCCACGATGTAGAGGACGTCGCGGCCATGAAGCACCGCGAGGTGCGCGCTTTCGCCGATCACATCAACCAGTGACGCGAGCATGGGCCGGCCAAGCCGGGACAAAGGCTCCTGGCGTGAGTATGCCGAGCTGAGTTCGAAGGCGCTAATGCCGAGCCCGTATCGCTGCTCTTCGTGGAGGTGCAGGACGAAGCCGTTGGCCTCCATCACACCCAACAGGTGGTAGACACTGGATCGTGGCAAGCCCAGTGCCGTGGCGATGTTTGACGCCGCCATCGGGCCTCGTCGCGAGGCCAGCAGCTTCAGGATCCGCAGGGTATTCTCGGCGGCAGGGACTTTGGAAGTGGCCTTGCCTGGTGCCACTGGCGACGTTGTCATGGTTCCTCACTGCTCAGGGTTCGGGACCAGCGGAACATGCGACTGTCCGGTATCCCGTACTCAAGCGTGCACCCTGGGGGGCTAAGCAGCCAACCCGTCAGGCTTGCCCGGTGTCTGGAGTACCAGACAGTTCCTGCTAGCCCCAGCCATTGGCCGGGGCTAGGGCAGGACCCGGGCTACGGCTTCGGGGCCGGGGCAGTTGCCGTCGCCGGCACTGGACCTTTCCTGCGGAGCAGGAAGGTGATGGCACCGGCAGCAGCGAGGACCAGCGCCGCAATCAGGCCGATCGTCCAACCGCCCAGCCCGGCAGATGAAGCTGCCAAGGGAGCCGCCGCCTCTTGCGACAACGACTCCTCCGACGCCGACTCGCTGGGCCACGTCGCAGCCGGCGGAACATCGACATCTGTGATGTCCGGACGTTCAGCATCAACAGGCTCGCCGTCCGGCGCCTCGCCTGTGACGGGAAGCGCGACGGCGGGAACTGGCGCCTGCGGCCATGGCACCACGGTGGGAGCTGCTCCGAACAGTTCGGAAGAATCAGCCCTTGGTACGTTCAACGGAAGCTTCCCGCGCGCCTGCTCTGCCGCCGCGGCGGTCCTGGCTGCCTCAGCGGCCCTGGCTGCCTCTGCCGCACGGGCTGCTTCGGCGGCTTTCGCTGCCTCTGCTTGGCGAGCCGCTTCGGCGGCCTTCTCAGCGGCGGCCGCTGTACCGGCGTCGAGCGCTGCCCTATCCGCCAACCCGGCGAGTTCGGCAATCATGGCGTCGATCGAGGCAACGTGGGCGGCGGTGGCTTCGTCGCGCTTGGCAGCAGCAAACTGCCCGGCGGCGGCGAACGCCCGAAGGTCAGCCCGGTTGCCCTCCAGCGCCACAGTGGCAGCCGCCCGCCGTTCCGCCCCCTTGTCCAGGGTGGCGTAGGCAAGGATGCGGTTGTCCAGGTCTTGCGCAGCAGCGAAACCATACTCAAGGAAATAGCGGACATCTGCGTGGTTGGCAGAGCCCAAGGCAATATCCGCGGCTTTGTTGACGTGGCTGCCGCCCTGGGCCAGTAGTTGATAGACCCGCTGACGGTCCGCGCCGAACGCAGATACACCGCTTGAGTCCAACCTGACAGCCTCACCGTAGCCCGTGGTGACGAAGTCCTTGATGGCCGAATCCCCGCCCAACAAGGCAGTCGCGGCGGACTTCTTCACTTCAGGCGTGCCGACCAGTGCGAGATCCAGGGTGACCTGCCGGGCCTCCTTGATCAGTGCGTCAAGGTTGGCACCGGGAGCGGTGAGGGTCACCAGAAGTCCGGGCAATTCCTTGGCGGCTTTTGCAAAGGCTTCCTTGAACGGCTTCTCGGAAGCCACGCTTGCGCTGTCCAGGACATTTCGCGGAACAGCCTGGGCACTGAGGAGATCACGATCAACACTCAGACGTGTCGTGTCTGCTTTCCGTGCAGCCGCAGCGGCGCTCCTGGCCTGTTCGACGGCGGTCTTCGCTCGGTCAGCTACTGCTGCGGCCCCGACGGGGTTGGCCTTGATGTCGTCCTTGACCTGCTGGAGCAGCGCAGTCACGGCGGCCGCCTCAGCGTGATGGTCGCCTGCAACGAACTGCCCATAGCGCAGGAAATCAGCCACGATCTCAGAGTCGTCGGTTTCCAGCGCTGCCTTGGCAGCAACAGAAACGGCAGGATTCCCGGAAGCAATGAGGCCATATGCCGATTGGCGGTCTGCCATCTTTGCCTTGTCCCTCCACCCGGTCAGGACGAACTGCTCCACGGCTTTTGCGCCTTCGTCGAGGCTTTTGGACGCTTCCCGTTGAACGTGGACGTTGCCGTAGTGAAGGAAGTAGGTGGCCACGGTCCGGAGTTCACCCCGCCAAGTTCCGGCCCAGCCTTCTGCGAGGAAGGCATCGATCTTGCCCGGATCACCGGTAGCAAGGATCTTCTGAGCGACGGAGCGAACATGCCCGCTCCCCCGCTCCGTCAGCTCGGTGACCAACTGCTTGCGGTCCGCTGCCAGCGGGGCGTCCTGTCCGCCGTCGACGAATGCCTGGACCGCACCTGCGCCGCCCACCAGGGCCGACGCCGCTGCTGCCCGGGCGGCCGGGCCACCCGTCCTCCACAGCTCAAGGACGCCCGCCGTGTCAGTGGCCCGCTGGACATACGGCAAAGGAGCCTGCGATGCGCTGGGAACCTCAAAATCGGGATTGTCGTACGCCTGCGCTGGGGATGCAAAGAGCAAAGACGCGCCAGTCACAACGGCAACAACGGCAGCGGCCCAACGGCGTCGAGTGTGACGAAGTACAGAAATCAAGAGTCCCCCATAAGGATGCGGTGGCAGCGCTGAATTCAAGGGGGCGAGGCTGAAAGCGAGGGATGCCTGACCGTATTGATGAGCTGTCCGCGGTCATCATATCCGAACGGAGACTATGACTTTGACCACCCTCCCAAAACCGCCCCGTCAGTTAAAACCGCCCCGTCAGTTAAAGCAGCCCCGTCCGTTACAGCGGCCCTGTCCGCCAAAGCAGTGTCTGCGATCAAAGACACCAAACCCCCGTGAGTCCGATCACAAGAGGCCCAAAAGTGATCTGCTGGATAGCGATCCCCTCCCAAAGACGAGAAGGTTTTACTATGCAACAAACCAAGCTGGCCGCGGAGAACTCTGTCCTCCAGGCCGCGGGTACGGCGCTCAGCCGAGGCCTGAACGTCCGCCATATCCGCTTCATGGCCCTCGGATCCGCAATCGGCACGGGCCTCTTCTACGGCTCTGCTTCTGCGATTCAGAAAGCCGGCCCGGCCGTCCTGCTGGCCTACATCATTGGCGGCGCGGCCGTGTTCATGGTGATGCGCGCCCTCGGCGAAATGGCCGTCCGACACCCCGTGTCCGGGTCCTTCGGCCAGTACGCGTCGAAGTATCTGGGACCGTTCGCGGGATTCGTGACCGGGTGGACGTACGTGTTCGAGATGGCGATTGTGGCCATCGCCGACGTCACTGCCTTCAGCATCTATATGGGGTTCTGGTTCCCCCGGGTGGACAGATGGATCTGGGTGCTCGCGATCATTCTGTTCCTTGGCGCCATGAACCTGCTCAGCGTGAAGGTGTTCGGCGAACTTGAGTTCTGGTTCTCGCTCATCAAGGTGGTGGCGATCATCGCCATGATCGCCGGCGGTGCAGCGATTGTGGTGTTCGGCTTCCAAACGGGCGACGGCGGCGGTGTGGCACCGGGACTGGGGAACCTTGTGAACCACGGTGGTTTCTTCCCGAACGGCTTCGAGGGGCTCCTGGCCGCGTTCGCCGTGGTGATGTTTGCCTTTGGCGGGATCGAAACCATCGGCATTACCGCGGGCGAAGCCACCAACCCCAAGAAAGTCATCCCGCAGGCCGTTAATACCGTGCCGGTCCGCGTGCTGCTCTTCTACGTGCTGACGTTGGGTGTGCTGATGAGTATCTTCCCGTGGAACGAGATCGGCAGCAGCGGCAGCCCGTTCGTGCAGATTTTCGACGGCCTGGGCATCCCGGCCGCACCGCACATTCTCAACGCCGTAGTCATTACCGCCGCACTCTCCGCTATCAACAGCGACATCTTCGGAGCCGGCCGCATCCTGTTCGGCCTCGCTCAACAGGGTCACGCACCGAAGAGCTTCAGCAAGATCTCGCGGCACGGCGTTCCGTGGATGACCGTGGTGATGATGGGCTGCATCCTGCTGGTTGGCGTGGTGCTGAACGCCGTGATTCCTGAAGACGTCTTTGTGCTCATCGCATCGATCGCCACCTTTGCCACTGTGTGGGTCTGGGTGATGATCCTGGCGTCGCACGTGGCCATGAAGCGGGAAATCAAGCGCAAGGGGCTGCCGGCGTCGGAATTCGGTTCTCCGCTGTGGCCTGCTGCGTCCATCCTGACCATGGCCTTCATGGCGATGGTCATCATCATCCTCGGCGTTTTCGAGGACACCCGGGTAGCCCTGTATGTCGGCGGTACCTGGTTGGTCCTGCTGTTCGTGGCTTACAAACTGTGGGTCCGCGGTGGCGGCCTGCGCCGGGCAGAACTGGTGGACGAAACCGCCTGATTCACTGCGCCCAAACGACAGTTAATGCCAATGTTCGCGCGGAACATTGGCATTAACTGTCGCCCCGCGAGGGGGTCAAGCTCAGATGGCAGCAGCTGCGGAGCGCACGGCCTCGGACAAGGCAGTTGCCGGGCGCCCGATCAGTTTCCGGAGATCACCGGTGGTCACCAAAAGATCGCCACGGCCAATGCCCAGATCGGTATCCGCCAGGATCTGCGCGAAGCCTTCGGGTACCCCTGCGCCCGTCAGGAGATCGGCGTACTGGTCTGCCGGGAGGTCCCGGTATTCGATTGATTTGCCTGATGCAGCGCTGATTTCCGCGGCCAACTCGTCCAAGGTAAAGGCCTCGTCCCCGCCCAATTCGTAGATCTTCCCGGCTTGGTGCTCCGCGACCAGGACCGCGGCTGCGGCCTGCGCATAGTCTGCGCGGGAAGCACCGCTGACCTTGCCGTTTCCGGCGCTGCCGGCAAGCGCTCCCTGGGCAAGCGTTCCCGGCAACTGGTCGGTGTAGTTCTCGATGTACCAGCTGTTGCGAAGGAGGGCGAAGGGGACGCCTGATTCCTTCAGGATGGATTCCGTGGCCTGGTGCTCTGCGGCCAGCTTCATGCGGGTGGTGTCTGCGTTGGCAATGCTGGTGTAGGCCAGAAGTTCCACGCCCTCGGCCTTTGCTGCCTCGATGACCGTGCGGTGCTGCTCTACCCTTTGACCGACGGCGCTTCCCGAAATAAGAAGGACCTTGGTGGCTCCCTTAAGCGCTTGGGCCACCGAAGCGGGGTCGTCGTAGTCCATTGCAGCCGCGCGAACGCCGCGGGCAACAAAGCCGGACAGCTTTTCGATGGAGCGCCCTGTGGCAACAATGCTGTCAGCGGGGACATTGTGCTCAAGGAGGGCCTCTATGACGTGGCGGCCCAGCTGGCCTGTTGCTCCGGTAATGACGATGCTCATGACTGGTTCCTTTCAAGGAAGTTAATGGGTCGGTCATCGATCACAACCACCCCTCCCGCAGATAACTTCCCGAAAGAGAGTACGCACTTTAAGGTAAGGTACTGACATGAAAGTAGGTACCCTCTTGACTCCCCTCCCGGCCGGCGTCGCGGACGGTGTCTTCCCTGCCGGCTGCCCCAGCCGAACGGTGCTGGACCACATCACCAGCAAATGGGGAGTGCTGGTCCTGCTTTCGCTGTCCGAGGGAGATCAGCGATGGAGCGAACTGCGCCGACGCGCTGAAGGCATCAGCGAAAAAATGCTGGCCCAAACCCTGAAAACGCTCGAACGGGACGGACTTGTACGCCGCGATGCACAACCCGTCATCCCGCCGCGCGTGGATTACAGCCTGACTGAACGCGGCCGCGAGCTCACGGCACTGCTTATCCCCCTGGTGACCTGGGCATACGACAATGCCGAGGAAATCATCGGCGGCCAAAGTTAGCCCGGCTGACCAGCGGACGCGGCCTACCGGGCCGACCAGCCGCCGTCCATGGTGTAGCTCGCCCCGGTGACCATGCCGGCGTCGTCGGAGGCCATCCACGCGGCCAGCGACGCAACTTCTTCCACCTCCACCAGGCGCTTCACCGCGGACTCCGTCAGCATCACCTTTGCCAGGACTTCGGCCTCGGGGATGCCGTGGAGACGGGCCTGATCGGCGATCTGTTTCTCCACCAGCGGCGTTCGGACGTACCCGGGGTTGATGCAGTTGGACGTGACACCGCGCTCGCCACCCTCCAAAGCCGTGACCTTGCTGAGTCCCTCCAGGCCGTGCTTGGCGGAGACGTACGCACTCTTGTAGGCCGAGGCCCGGAGCCCATGGACCGACGAAATGTTGATGATCCGCCCGAACCCGTTGGCGTACATGTGCGGGAGTGCGGCCCTGATGAGGAGGAACGGAGCCTCCAGCATCAGGGCCAGGATCCGCCGGAACTCCGCGGGTTCGAACTCCTCGATCGGCGCAACTTTCTGGATTCCGGCGTTGTTGACCAAGATGTCGCAGTCCAGGCTCAAAGCGGCCAGCGCGTCGACGTCCAAGAGATCCACAGTCCAGGCTGTGCCGCCCAGCTCGTCGGCGAGCGCCGCAGCTCCGGAGGCATCGACGTCGGCCACTACTACTTTCGCACCGCGGGCGGCGAGCGCCCGGGCGCAGGCTGCCCCGATTCCGCTCGCGCCACCGGTCACCAGGGCTTTGCGTCCGTTCAAGGAGTTGTCCATCGAATCAGCCTTTCGAGGCGGTAGTGAGTCCGTGGCGGATGGCGTCGGCCTCGTCCACTTCCTGGAGCGCGATGCCCTTGGTCTCCTTCAGTGAAACAACGGCGACGACCGTTACGGCGCAGGCGACCACGAGGTAGATGGCTGTGGGAACCCAGGATCCGGTGTCCTTGAGCCACTGGGTTGCCAGCAGCGGCGCGAGTGAGCCGGCAAAAATCGAGGTGACCTGCGAGCCCAGGGATACACCCGAGTAGCGCATGCGGGTGGGGAAAAGCTCGGACATGATGGCAGGCTGCCCCGCGTACATGAAGGCGTGCAGGCAAAGGCCGATGGTCACGGCGAGGACAATGATCACGGCGTTTTTGGTATCGAACATGGGGAAGGCGAAGAACGGCCAGGTCGCGCCGGCGATCGCGCCCACCAGATACACGGGCTTGCGCCCCCACGAGTCCACCAGGCGTCCCACCTGCGGGATGACCAGGAAGTGGATGACGTGGGCGATCAGGAGTGCCAGCAGGAGCGAGGAAGTGTCGTACTTGTGGACGCTCTTGAGGTAGACGATCGCGAAGCTCACCACCAGGTAGTACATGATGTTCTCTGCGAAGCGGAGGCCCATGGCCTGAAGGATGCCCTTGGGGTACTTGCGGATGACTTCGCCAACACCGTAGCTGATGGCCTTGGACTCCTCCACCTGCGCCTTGGCTTCCAGGAAAATGGGGGCTTCGGTGACGTGGGTGCGGATGTAGTAGCCAACGAACACGATCACGGCGGAGAGCCAGAACGCTACGCGCCAGCCCCAGCCGAGGAAGGCTTCGCTGCTGAGGACCGTGGACATGGTGAACAGGACGGCCGTAGCCAGGAGGTTACCTACCGGGACTGCCGCCTGTGGCCACGATGACCAGAAACCACGCGACTTGTTGGGGCTGTGCTCAGCCACCAGGAGAACAGCACCGCCCCATTCGCCGCCGAGCGCGAAGCCCTGGATGAAGCGGAGTGCCACCAGCATGGCCGGTGCCCAGTAGCCGATTTCCATGAAGCCCGGGAGGCAGCCCATCAGGAACGTGGAGACGCCCACGATCACGATGGTCAGCTGCAGCGTGGGTTTGCGGCCGAGCTTGTCGCCGATCTGGCCGAACACGATGCCACCGAGAGGGCGGGCAACGAATCCGACTGCGTAGGTGATGAACGCCTGGATGATGCCGTCCAGTTCATTGCCGGTGCTCGGGAAGAAGTACTTGCCGAAGACCAGCGTGGCGGCCGTGGCGTACAGGAAGAACTCGTACCACTCCACCACCGTGCCCACCATTGAGGCCGCGACGATCTTCTTGAGTCCGGAGCCTTCGCCGGCGCCCTTCCCTGCTTTTGATGCGGAGCGCTGCTCTACGCTCATATCCATCTCCTCAGTGTCCTCTTTGACCCTTTTGAACGTGATGTGATCCACAACACGAAATGCTCCACTGAGTATTGCCGCAGATTTGTTGTGTCTCAATGACCAAAGCAGCACCATGTGTGTGCAAAATTGCAGATATGAAGCCGAACCCCGATGACCTGCTCATTTTCCTGACCGTCTCACGTTCAGGAAAATTTACGACGGCGGCCCAAGCCTTGGGGCTCAACCACACCACCGTTTCGCGCAGGATAGCGGCGTTGGAGAAAGCGCTGGGAGGCAGGATTCTGGCGCGTGCCGCGGGCGGTTGGGAAGTAACGGAGCTGGGCGCGGAAGCCGTGCTGGTCGCAGAACGGATTGAAGCTGCCGTGGGCGCGCTGGGACCCAGCGACCACGCACCCGACCCCATTACCGGCGTCGTACGCATGACCGCGACCGATGGCTTCAGCGCCTATATCGCAGCCCCTGCGGTCTCGCGCTTGCGGCGGGAGCACCCTGGGCTGAGCGTGGAGATCGTGACGGTGACGCGAAGGGCGTTGCAGCAGCGCTCCGGCCTGGATATCGAAGTGGTGGTGGGGACGCCGCAAGTGCACCGGGCCGAAGCCATCAGGCTGGGCGAATACCGGCTGGGGATGTACGCGTCGCGCGCCTACTTGGAGGACAACGGCACCCCTTCAAGTATTGAGGAGCTCACGCAGCACCAACTGGTCTACTTTGTGGATTCCATGCTCCAAGTCGATGATCTGGATGCTCCGCGCAGGTTGGTTCCGACCATGCGGGACGGCCTCAGTTCCACCAACGTGTTCGTCCATGTGGAGGCCACCCGGGCCGGAGCAGGCGTTGGTTTCCTGCCGTGTTTCATGGCCGACCGGCACACGGATTTGGTGCGTCTCCTGCCGGCGGACTTCGCCGAGCTGCTCCCCTACTGGATGGTCCTCCGCCCGGACTCCATGCGACGCCCCGCCGTAGCCGCCGTCGTGCAGGCTTTGCGCGAGGAGACTGAACGGCGGCGGGAAGAGTTGCTGGGGGCTGAATAGCCCGCCTAGGTGGCATCAGGACCCCAGCGGGATCACCAGCCGGGTTTGCTGGGCCAGGACCATGGCAACCCAGACGCGTTGCCGCTGCCCACCGGAGAGCTGCACCGCCACCCCTGCCGTCGCCTGTGGCACGATCTGTCCGGATTGCTGGCCTTCTTGAAATTAGGAGAGCCTTACTATGGTAATCATGCCCTCCAGTTCCGCCATTCCGCCCTGCCCACCCGGGCGTAACACGCCAGCACCGTGGACGGCTTCCCGTCTTTTCAAGTTCACCCTGATGGCCAATGGCCGCTGGAAGTTGCTGCTGGTGGGTTGCGCCGGCTTTATTCTGCATCAAGTCAGCGAGGCCCTGGTTCCGGCCACCATCGGCGCCGCCGTTGACAAGGCAATTGCACCGCACGACGCCGGCGCCCTCCTCTGGTGGCTTGGCGCCCTGGCCGTCGTCTTCGTGGTGCTCGCCCTTTCCTGGCGCATCGGCACCCTGGCCACCAACCGCTCCTTCCTCTACGGTTCGCATGACCTCCGGCAGTTGGCTGTGGAACGCACCCTTCACCCACGCGGCATGGCAGCCCGGCGTGCACCTGGCGAAATCGTGGCGATCGCTTCCTCGGACGCCGACAGGGTTGCCGGCCTGTCCTGGCTCATCGGTGGAGGCCTCGCTGCCGCGGCCGGTGTCGCGACCTCCGCAGTAACACTGCTGCTCATTTCGGTCCCCTTGGGTATCGCAGTCCTGGTGGCTACGCCCGTCATGCTGGTGGTGATGCAGCGCCTCACCAAGCCGTTGGAGGACCGCAGTGATGTGGAACAGTCCTCAGCGGCCCGCGCCGGCGCGCTGGCCACGGACTTCGTGACCGGATCACGCCCCCTCAAGGGTCTCGGCGCAGAGGAAGCAGCCGTCACCCGATACCAGGATGCCAGCCGGACATCACTGCTGGCCGGGCTGCGGGCTGTCCGGGCCAGGTCCGCCTATAACGGCGCCAGCACCGCCCTTTCCGCTGCGTTCCTGGCCGGGATCGCCTTCTTTGCAGCGTGGTTCGCCGTCCAAGGCAGCATCTCGATAGGCCAGCTGGTGGCGGTTGTCGGCGTGGCCCAGTATGTCCAGGGACCCATGGCCGCACTGGGCTTCCTCAGTGTGGAACTCGCCCGGAAACGGGCCTCAGCGGCACGCATCGCGGTACTGCTCGAGGAACCGGATGCAGTGCCCGCACCTGGTGACGGGGACCGCCTTGCCGCTGCAGAACGCACGACGGCGGCAGCCGGGTCAGCAGCACGGCCCACCCCTGCGCGGGAACCGGCACCGCTCCTCGAGCTACGCGACAGCCCGGACAACAGCGCCTTCCCGCCCTTCACGGCGTCCGCCGGGGAGATCGTGGGTGTGGTGCTGCCGGACGGCTCGCAAGCCAGGCGATTGGTGGACACGCTTGGTTTCCGCACCCCCGCTCCCCGCGGCGCAGTCTCCATCGACGGCCACGACGCCGCCGACCTGGACCCCGTGGATGTCCGGTCCAAAGTCTTCGCCGACAGTCATGAAGGCGTCCTTTTCCGCGGCACTGTCCGCGACAATGTGGCAGCAGCCGATGCCCCGCTGCAAGAACGGGCCCTGGCGGCTGCCGCCGTCGAGGACTTCATTTCCCAACTGCCGGAAGGCACCGAAACCGTTCTTACCGGGCAGGGCCAGAGCCTGTCCGGTGGGCAGCGGCAGCGGTTGGTTCTTGGCCGCTCGCTGCACCAGCACCAGCCGGTGCTGGTCCTGCACGACCCCACCACCGCCGTCGACACCGCTACCGAAGCTGTGATCGCGGAGGGACTCCGCAACTTCCCGGACAAGGCGTTGGTATTGGTCACCACCAGCCCCACGCTGTTGGCCGTCTGTCACCGGGTGGTGGTGGGAGGTGCCGATGGCGCATCGGAAACCGGGACCCACCGGGAACTCCTCGCGACGTCGGCCGGCTACCGCGAGGTGGTGGGTTCATGAGCACCGACATCCTGCCCATCGCCACACCCCGCGAGACCCGGCGGGCCATGTGGCGCCTGTTGGCACAGCGTCCCGGCCGGCTCGCCCTGACCGTGTTCGTTCTGCTGGCGGCGGCCGGCTGTGGACTGGCAGCGCCGGCGATCCTGGGCATCATGGTCAACATCGCGGCCGGCGGCGGAGACGTCATGAACCTGCTGTGGCTGGCCATCGGCTTGCTGGTTGCGGGCGGATGCGGCGCCCTGCTGGGCATCCTCGGCCAGAACCTGCTGGCCCGGATCTGCGAGGAAGCCCTCGCCGGACTCCGTGAGGAGGTCTTTGCGGCGGCTGTCCGGAAGCCCTTGGCACAGCTCGAAAAGGCGGGCATCGGCGATGTGGTGGCCCGCGTGTCCGGCGATGTCGAGGCTGTCAGCGAGGCCATTTCCGGAGTGCTGCCCGCGTTCACCAGCGCAGCCTTCACTATCGCCGTCACGTTGCTTGGCCTGGGGGTCATCGACTGGCGCTTTGCAGTGGCGGTCCTCATCGCCGCACCCCTGCAGGTCCTCACGCTGCGGTGGTTCCTCAAACGGACCGCACCCATCTACCGGACCGTCCGCATCACTGAGGCCAATCGGACCGAGCAGATCATCGAGACCGTCCATGGCTCGCCGTCGGTCCTGGCGTTGGGCCTCGGGTCGCGCCATGCGGAGCTGGTGGCAGCTGCTTCCCAGGAGAACATCGGCCACGCGCTCAAGGGAGTCAGCTACCTGACCCGGTTCTACAACCGCCTCAACCTTGCGGAACTCGTAGGCCTGTCCGCGGTGCTGGTGGTGGGCTTCTGGCTTCACGCCGAGGGCATCGTGACTATCGGCGCGGCGACCGCGGCGGCACTCTACTTCTACCGGCTGTTCGATCCGATCGGGCTGGTCCTGGGGCAGTTTGATGAACTCCAGAAAGCGGCTGCCGGCCTGGGGCGCATGTTCGGGCTGACCATGTCCACGGCCAAGACCCTCCCAACCGCCCTTTCCCGCGGCACTGATTCCAGCATCGTCCTGGACAACGTCACCTTCGCCTACCCGGGCCAGCGGCCCGCACTCCGCGGCGTCTCGCTCACAGTACGACCAGGCGAGCGGGTTGCGGTCGTTGGCACCTCAGGAGCCGGAAAAACCACCCTGGCCAAGGTCATCATGGGCCTGGAACACCCGGACAGCGGGACCGCCTGGGTGGGTGGGCTCAACTCAGCCGCCGCAGCCCCCGCGGACCTGCACTCGAGGATCGCGATGGTCAGCCAGGAAGTTCACGTCTTCTCTGGAACGCTGGCCGGAGACCTCAGGCTTGCCAAACCGGATGCTTCCCCCGCGGATCTCTCCCGCGTCCTCGCCGCCGTGGGGGCTACGTGGATGAAAACGCTCGACGACGGACTGGAAACATCCGTAGGCGCCGGCGGCCACCAACTCACCCCGGAGCAAGCACAGCAACTGGCGCTTGCCCGGCTCATGCTCAAGGATCCGCCCATCGCGGTCCTCGATGAAGCAACTGCTGAGGCGGGAACCGGCTCGGCCACCATGCTGGACCAGGCTGCCGAAGCCGTGTTGGCGGGCCGGACGTCCGTGGTGATCGCACACCGTTTATCACAAGCAGCGTCGGCGGACACCGTTGTGGTGATGGAGCAGGGACGGATTATCGAATCTGGCCCACATCAGGAACTGCTGGCCGGCGGGGGCCGTTACGCCACATTGTGGGAGGCGTGGAACAGCTCACTCAGCCGCAACTGAGGGTTCGTTCGCAGGCACCTCTGCAGGGTCATGCCGCACAGGGGTTCCCGCCGCGAAGGACCGCACTTTCGCATCATCCCAGATGTGCGCCGGGACGCCTCCGCCCAGGAGTTTGCGGGCCAGCGTGGGGTCATCTCCGAAGGGTGCGTGGCTGCCGGCCATGATCATGTTGCCGTATCGGCGCCCTTTGAGCATGGCCGGGTCCGCGATGATCATGGTGTGCTCGAACGTATTCGCGATGGTCGCAGCATCAGCCCGGGCATTCTTGAGGTCAGGAGCGTCCCCGGAGTTGACCACGTACAGGCCGTCGGGGGCCAGGACCGCATCGGCATGCGCCGTGAATTCGCGGGTGGTCAACGCCCGGGGCGTGAAGGCACCGGCGAAGACGTCCCGGATGATGAGGTCCCGGGTGTCCGGGGTGAGTGATTCAGTAACCGCCCGGGCTTCGCCAACCCGGAGCCTCAACAAGGGCGCCTTGGGAAGGTCGAACCAGCCGCGCACATAGTCGGCCAGCTTGCCGTCCAGTTCCACCACCACCTGCCGGGCTTCCGGGTAGGCGGCATGGAAATAACGAGCCATGGAGCAGGCTCCCCCACCGAGGTGCAGGGCCCGCAGCTTCGGTTTCTGCTCCGGCGGCCAACGCGATTCCACCAAGGCAGCGATCCAGCGCATGTACTCAAAATCCAGGAACAGAGGATCCGCGAGGTCAATGTGCGAGCTCATCACACCGTTGATCTTCAGCAGCCACCCATTGGAGTTGTCCTGGTCCGGGATGAGCTCGCAGTCGCCGGTATCGATGTAATAAACGCCCGCGACCGGACCATCAGGTCGGGTGCCGGAAGGCACCTCGACGACTCCCGTCGTCGACCTCTGGGACCTGTTTGGTTTACCGCGTTTCGTCACTACTTCAGCCCTGCTTGAGTCATGCTCCAAGCCTAGTGGAGCGCCACATTACTCCGAACGGTCACATCGAAGGTAAGGCTACTTACCTTTATGGCCTCCGGGGCCATATGATCTCTACATGGAACTCGGAGCATCGGTGTGGGCGGAGGTGTTGACCGTGGCCGTCGCGTGGTTGACGGTGGTCTGCCTGCTGCTGGCCCGCGTGCCCAAACCGCCGGGCCTCCTCGACTCGCCGCTGGACATGGATCCGCCCGACGATTCGGAACCGCGCTAGGCCCGGCAGTTGATGGCTGCGGTCCGCACGGTCAGTTTATGCGGATGGAAAGGGTTTCATAGACGATGACCGAGCCCCCCGCCGGCGCCCGGCAGGTCAGCTGCCTCTGCGGTGCGCGGCTGGCCCGCAATTCCACCTCGATTTTCGCCGGATGGGGCGGCCGGCCAGTAACCCGGATGCGCCAGTGCTCGCCCTCCCGCAAGGTCTCAGTGACCACAAAATCCTGCCGGCCGGCAGGACCGAACTGCCCCAGCACTGCCACCACCGCGGCTTGCTGGGGCGGCAAGAGATCCGTATAGCCGCGCAGATGCTCTGCGTGGATACGGGCGGCCAAGTGCTCCTCAACGGTGGCCACGGCGGACCCGGCGTCGAGTCCTCCGTAATATACGCCGTCCGGGGCGATGACCACGTTGGCCGCAAACCTGTCACCGCCAACATGGGAGCACTCCCACACCAACTCTGGCCAGCGCTCGCTGAGTGCACGTCCCACGGGGCGGCCCCATACAGCGCAGCAGGGGTCGTGCTGGCCGTGGGCGCAAACCATGATGACCGGCGGGAAACCGTGCTCTCCGGGAGATGCCAGGGCTGAGGCTATCCCCGCGAGGTCCTCATCCCGCTCCCACGTTCCCCAGTGCTGTCGATAGGCGCCGGAGCTTTCATGGCGAAGAACGGCCCATCTGCCCGGACCGGGGCGGCGGCGAGGGCCGGGCCGCCGCACCAGGAGAATCCGCGCATTCGCCGTCCGCGCCGCGGAGACGACGAGCGCCTTGGTCCCCGCCTCGAGATCCAGGGCGTCAAAGCCGTCGGGCGGCCACGCGCCCCGGTACTCCACGAGGACCCAGACGAGGCCGGGTGACGCAGTGCCTGCCATCGAGTCCCCGCGCGCCTGGGCAGTTTCCGCGCAGAAGAAGCGTCCCGTTGCGGCTGCCGGGGACGTCATTGTGCGACGGGGACAAGAACTCCTGCGCGCAACAACCTCTCGGCGAGTGCCAGGCCGATGTCCGCCGCGAGGTAATCCCCGCCCTCCAGCAGGCGCCGCACGGACGGCAGATCTTCCTCGGGGAAGTCGAGCCAACCGACGCGGGTGGTGAGGCGTGAGCCATCAAACCGTGCTTCCAGGGCCCCCCGAAGACGAACCAGCGACTCTGGCCTGAGGCCGTCAATGGCCGCGAGTTGGGCCACCGGACCAAGGGGAGCCGGGCGCCCTTGCCCCCGTCGGGCACGGTGGAAGAGGGACGTGGTATCGGCTTCAAGGACAGCGGCCGCGAGACGTTCACGGACTGCAGCCATCTCCTCTTCAGGTCCGTCGACGCCCAATGGCAAGGACCGGCGCATCCCTGGATCGTCACAGAGCGCGGCAAGTGCGGCCTGTGCCAGATGTTCGGCCAACGCATGGCGGGTCCAGGTGTGGATTCCCAAGGTCAGATGGATGGAGACTTTCCCCTGTGCCTGGGCGGCGTGCAGCCAGCCTCGTGGCAGGTACAGGACATCGCCCGGCTCGAGGACCGTGTCGATGTACGCTGCGCCTTGAGCGGCCTCTTCGACCGCGGAGCGGCGATCAGTCCAAGGCTGGCTTCGCAGCGGGTCCACGTGGACCGGCTTATGGATGATCCAGCGTTTGGTTCCCTCGATCTGCAGCACGAAGACGTCGTGGACGTCGTAGTGATCATCGAAGCCACGGTTCTGCGGCGGGGTGATGTAGGCGTTGGCCTGCACAGGATGTCCAAGTTCACTGCTCAACTGCGAGCTGAAACCCGACACAGGCTCCCACGTGCGGTGCAGCGCCTGCAGCACGAGGGTGGCACCATCAGCGAACTTACGCCACAGCGCGGTGTCATCAAGCTGGTCGGAGATGGTGGCGCCGACCCCTGCCGGAGAAGTGTAGGAGGACTCGGGAAGCGTGGAGCCGCCCTTGGCGACGCGCAGGAAAGGCGTCCGCAGCCCGCGGCGTGAAACCAGTTCGTCCACTGCGCCGGCTGAGAACACATCGGAGAAGTCGCTGACACCACGGGTCAGCAGGGCGGTTCGCCCCCAGACGTCACTGGCAAATTCCTCCTGGCCGATGTCGATCAGGCGTGTTTCCAGGACCCCGCCGCCTTTCACGGCGCCGGGGTCCTGGAAATCAGTGCTGGTAGAGCTCAAACCTAGCTGCCCTGTTGTCCGGCGCCACCGTCGGCACCACCGTCAGCACCGCCGTCGTGCGTGCCGGGGACGCCGTCCGCACCACCGTCAGCGGGGCCTTCCGCACCACCGTCCGCGCCGCCGTCGGCACCACCATCGGCACCACCGTCGTGCGTGCCGGGGACGCCGTCCGCACCACCGTCAGCGGGGCCTTCCGCACCACCGTCCGCGCCGCCGTCGGCACCACCATCGGCACCACCGTCGTGCATGCCGGGGACGCCGTCCGCACCACCGTCAGCGGGGCCTTCCTGCTGGCTTGGATCCTGCTCTGGAATAGACATGCTTCCTCCCGGGAATCGGACCGGGCGGTCTTCATCGATACCGCCCGTGATCACCATATCCACAGGAGTCTGCCGTGGGAACAGCTCGCGCGGTGGGAACTTAGTAGAGCCCCGGACGAACCATGCGATGTTCCGGCAGCGAATACCAGGAGGGATCGCACAGTTGCCGTTTGCCGTCCGGAACAAAGCCGTTTCGCCGATAGAAGGCCTGGGCGCGCGGGTTGTGGTCCAGGACCCAGAGGTACGCCGGGCCATCGCCAATCAAGGCATCCACCAATGCCTGGCCAACCCCCCGGCCATGAACGCGTTCCGAGGTGTAGAGCATAAAAAGCTCCCGCCCGCTGGGACTGTCCTCATCCCTGCCCGGGCCTGCGGCGCCGATGCCTACCAGGAGACCGTCGGGATCGTGGGCCAGCATCCTGGAATGACCCGCAGCGATGTAGTCCCGGTAGCGCTGGATGCGGTCGGGCAGCGCCGCTTCCTGTTTCTCGAAAAACACCGGGGGCAACAGGTGCCCGTAGCTTTCGCGCCACGACTGGACATGCATGAGGGCCATCGCTTCGGCGTCTTCCACCAGAGCGGGGCGAAGCGTGAAATCCACTAGCGCACCCGCGCTATCGCGAAACCGTCCCAGCCCTTGCTGCCCACCGTCTGGATGGCAGTGGCGTCCAGGCGCGGATCCTGGCCCATCATCTCCAGCATCCTGACGATGCCAGGCGCGTTGACCTCGTCCCTTTCCGGCTCAAGGATGGCACCGTCCCAGATGACGTTGTCCACCACGATGACCGTGCCCGGGCGCCCCAGCCGGATAGCCCAATCGAGGTAATGGGAGTCGTTTTCCTTGTCCGCATCGATGAAAACAAGATCGAACGATTCCTGCCCCGCCAGGGTGGGAAGGGTATCCAAAGCAGCACCCACCCGGATGTCCACTTTGTGCCCCACCCCGGCAGCATCAAGGTTGGCGCGTGCCACGTCCGCGTGCTTTTGGAGGAATTCGCACGTCACCAGCCGCCCGTCGTCGGGCAGTCCCTGTGCCATCCACATACTGCTGAAACCTGCCAAGGTTCCGATCTCAAGGACCCGCCTGGCCCCCGACATCTGAACCAGCATCCGGAGCAACTTGCCGGCGTTGGGGGCTACTTCAATCGCCGGCATGCCGGCTTCGACGGCGGACGCCAGGGCCCGCTGGTGGGCAGGATCAGGTCGCACGACGACGTCAGTCAGGTAACGCTCGACGTCGACCCAACCGGGTTCGGCCACATGTTCAATCATGGGCCCCAGTCTGGCACCGGTGGCCGAGCTGGGGAAGGATCTAGTCCGTGGCGGAGATCGCCTCTTCGAGTCGCTCCACCTTGCCGGTCAGTTCGCCGCTGTAACCGGGCCGGATGTCGGCCTTGATCACCAGGGAGACGCGGCTGCCGTAGCGGCCCACAGCTTCGGTGGCGCGCTTGACGACGTCGAAGACCTCGTCCCATTCGCCTTCGATGGTGGTGAACATGGAGTCCGTCTGGTTGGGCAGTCCGGATTCGCGGACGATCTTGACGGCGGCAGCGACAGCGTCGTGCACGGAAGCGTCGGGGTTGGGTCCGCCGTTGGCGGCGGATGCGGGCTGGCCCGAAGGGGCGACTGAGAAAGCAAGCAACATAAAATCCAGTGTTTCACGTACTGGTTTGTCATATAACGGGCTACTCCCGCGTAACAACGGGCCACGGGCGCTCCGTTGCTACCCTGACAAGCATGGAACAGCCCTCTGAACGCAAGCCCCTCAGGGCAGACGCCGCACGCAATGTCGACAAAATTATCACCGCCGCCCGGCAATGCTTCCGGGAACACGGGCCCGAAGTACCACTGCAGACCATTGCCGCCACCGCCGGAGTTGGCCCCGCAACACTGTTCCGCAACTTCTCGGACAAAGAGCAACTGGTCCTCGCCGCGTTATCACGCCAGCTGCGCCAGCACGTAGACCCCGTCGCCGCGTCGGCGCTGGACGGCATGGACGCCGCTGAGGGCCTCATCAACGTCATCGATGCCGTGATGCAGGTAGCCAGCGAAGACGCGAACCTCCTTGACGCTGTCGCAGGCCGGCGCGGACTCCTGATAGGCATTACCCGCGGCATCATCGGCTCCATGGCCACACTCCTTGAGCGGGGCCAAGGCCAGGGTTCCCTGCGGCGCGACATCACCATCGAGGACATGGTCCGGTTGGTGGCCATGCTGATTGGCGCCGTGGACACCATGGAACCGGGCTCTGCGGCGTGGAAGCGCCCGGTGGCCTTGATCGAAGACGCCATCCGGACCGAGCGCCCGTCCCGGCCGCTTCCGGAACAGTCCGGCATCCCAGGCGTGACCCTGACCGAGGCTCCCTAGCCGGGCTGTCAACGGCAACATACCGGCTTGATGGTGAGTCCTGCCCATCGCGGGACAGCCCGCGTGGCACTAGGCTCGGGCGTATGAATGTTCCCCTGAGCTCATACTCATCCAACGGTTCAGAATCCGCCGCGGCAGCCGGCCTGGTCATGCTGCTTATGGTCATTTACTTCGCAGTGGTCTTTGCGATCGTTGGTGTGCTCTACATGGGAATGTTCACCAAGGCAGGCCGCCCTGCGTGGGCAGCTTTCGTCCCGATCTACAACAGCATCAAGCTCATGGAGATCGCCGGGCGCCCCTGGTACTGGTTCTTGCTGACCTTGATCCCGTTCGCAGGAATCTACTTCAGCATCGTGGCCCTCCACGACCTCTCCAAGTCATTCGGCAAGGACGCCGGCTACACCGTTGGATTGGTCCTGTTGCCTGTGGTCTTCGTGCCGATGCTCTCCTACGGCTCCGCTCCCTACCTGGGTCCGGCGGCCGGGCGGCAATTCGTGGCCTACCCGCAGGGCTATGCCCCGCCGTTCCAGCAGGGCTATGCGCAGCCGCCGTTCCAGCAGGGTTATCCACAGCCGCCGGTCCAGCAGCCCAATGGCCAGCAGTACCGCTAGCCCCAGCCGAGCAGCCTGAGGAGTGCCGCGGCCGCGGCGCCCGAAATCACCACCACCAGGAACGGTGCGCGAAGCCACAGCGCGACGGCGGCGGCTGCCAGGGCGCCGATGCGGGCATCAAGGACCAGTCCCTGTCCGGAGGCAACGGCGTTGACCACCGTCAAGGAGGCCAGCAGGCCAATGGTCATGGTGCCGGCCACGTGCATGATGCGGGGGCTCTCCAGCAGCTTGGCCGGGACGAAGTAGCCCACCAGCTTGGTGAGGTAGGCCAGCGCACAGGCGATCAGGATCCATAGCCACAGGTTCACTGCGTGTCCCCGTTCGCAGGCTTCCCGTGCCGGTGTTTCTCCGCATAGGGATCCACGTCCGGCTCCAGTCCCTCGTCCAGTCGTGCGTGGCTGAACCAGCCGATGACACCTGCCACTACGGCCGCCACCAGGATGGGAACACCCGAGGGAACGAAGGGCACGGCCAGGATGGTCGCCAGTGCGCAGGCAGCAGCGATGGCCCAGGGCTCACGGCCTTTCAACCGCGGCCACAGGAGGGCCAGGAAAGCAGCGACCGCGGCCCCGTCCAAACCCCACTGTTTGGGGTCGCCCATTGCGTCCCCTGCCAAGGCGCCGATGGCCGTGAAGATATTCCAGAGTATGAATATACCGATTCCGGCAGTCCAGAACCCCCGGCGCTGCTCGTCGGGATCGGACTGGCCCGACGCCGTCGCCGTCGATTCGTCGATGGTGATGTGCGCCGAAGCATAACGTTTCCATCCGCCAGGACGGAGCATCGCGTTGATCTGCATGCCGTAGATGCCGTTGCGCAACCCCAACAGGGCGCTGGCCGTCATGGCCGCCACCCCGGAGCCTCCGCCTGCCACAACACCAATGAAGGCGAACTGCGATCCGCCGCTGAACAGTAAAAGGCTCAACACCATGGTCTGCCAGAAATCGAAACCCGACGCTACGGAGAGGGCTCCAAAGGACACTCCATAGAGGCCCGTGGCGATACTCAGGGACACAGCGACCTTGAAAGCCGGCGATTCCCTCAGCTTCACGGGAGCAGCACTGCCGCTCATTTCCGCAAGCTCCATGACCACAGGATCAGCGGAATCTGCAGGGGCAGGCGGACAGTATGGATGCGGCGCTCGGCTGCCGTGCCGTTGGGACCATAGGCTCGGCGAAGTGCATCTATATGCCCAGCAAGGAATGCAGCGAACATCGCCGTGGTGGCGTCCGCGGCAACCTTTCGCGTGGCTGGGATCAGAAGCCCGACGGCGGCAGCCGCCTCGATCAGTCCGGACGAGGCAACCCATTCCTCTCGGGACATGACTGCCAGCGGTCCATTCGGGCGGCCGGCCGGCTCGTCGTTGCGGCATAGGTAGTCCGGCACCACCGGGTAGTAGAACTTAGGCGTGCGGAAGTGCTTTGCGGCGCTGGCCAGGAGCAGTGCGCTCAAGGCTACTGCGGACGTGGTTCGGGTTGCTTGTGCTGACCAGCGAAATGACATGAGACCACTCAATCACAAGCGGGGTGGCCGCCAAAGTCAGCTGGTTACCATCAACTGCTTCAGGACCTGTGCCGGCTTGTTGGTGGTGATCTCGTGGATTCCAAGTCCCTGGCACAGTGCCACGTCCTTTTCCGAATCCACAGTCCACACTCGGAATATTCGTCCGGCGTCCAACCAGCGCTGCACGTTGCGCGCATGCTCCCTGATGTAGTCAATACCCGGTCCGGCAATAGATGCTTCGCCTGCGTCCAGGACACGTTCCGCTTCCAGCTGCGTGGCACGCATGACGTTGGCTACCGCACCGCCGGTCAGGAAGCCCAGCCCGAGTTCCTGCCGAAGCTCCTTCACTGTGAAGTCGTCCACCAGTTGGCACACGTGCTCTTTTGGCACGCTCTGCAGCAAACGCTGGACGGAATCGGTATCGAAGCTCATGAAGGAGATCCGGATGTTCTCCAGCCGGGATTCCTCCGGCGTCCAGCCTTCCTCTTCCAGCAAGGCCAACACCCTGTCCTCCAGCTTGAGGCGGTATGGACTGGGATGCTTGAGCTCAATCGCCAAACCGATCTCACGACCGGCTCCGCGCAGGATGTCCAGCAATTCCGGCAAGGTCAGGAACTGGTCTGCCACTCCCCCGTAAGCCTCGGGAATGCGTGCGCCCTTCCACGACGAGAAGTCCAGGGAGCGGAGCTCCTCCAAGGTGTGCTCCGCAACCGGACCCGTGCCGGTGGACGTCCGGTCCAGGTTGGCATCGTGCAGCAACACCACGTGCTGGTCCCGCGTCAGGTGGACATCGCACTCCACACCGTCGGCGCCGTCGGCGATTGCCTGCAGATAGGCTGCCCTGGTGTGCTCGGCGTAGGCTGCACTCGCGCCGCGATGGGCGTAGACCTTGGGCCGGCCTGGGGCGAAGTCGTCGCTAGTCATGCAGACACGGTAGCCCACCTCCGTGCATCTGCGGGGGCTACGCTGGGCTCATGCAGGTGAACTCTGAACAAATCCCAACTGAAGACGTCACCAACCCCAACCCGCTGCCCCATCAGCCGGGTTCCGCAGGTTCCGCAAGCGCAGGCTCCGCTCGCGCCGGTTCCGCTCGCGCACGGCGGGGCGCCGCCGTCGACCTTTCAGCAGGTGACATGGAAAAGGCCGCCGCGCTGCTCCGCATGAAACGGTTGGCGCTGGCGCTGCTGATCGCCATGGCGGTGATCTTCACGGTGGCCTTCGCATTCCAGAAGCAGTATCCGTGGCTGGAATACGTCCGGGCGGCAGCCGAAGGCGGCATGGTGGGCGCGTTGGCCGACTGGTTCGCGGTGACCGCGCTCTTCAAGTACCCCATGGGCCTGAAAATTCCCCACACGGCCATCATTCCGCGGCGCAAGGACCAGATCGGCGAATCACTCAGTGACTTCGTGGAGAGCAACTTCCTCTCCCAAGAGGTAGTGCAGGACAAGTTGGCCAGCATCGACATTGCCCGCAAGGCCGGCACCTGGTTGTCGGCGCCGGGAGGAGCCGAACGCGTGGCCAAGGAAGGCGGCGCGATCATCCGTGGCGCCTTCACAGTCCTGAACGACGACGACGTACAGGCAGTCATCGAGGGAATGGTCCGTAAGCACCTGCTCACCCCGCCGTGGGGGCCGCCCGTGGGCCGAATGGCTGAACGGATCTTTGCCGACGGCCATCACCACACCCTGGTTGACCTGTTGGTCGACCGCGCCGCCGACTGGGTGGATGCCAACCACGCCACGGTCAACCGGCTGGTATCGGATCGCTCGCCCCTCTGGGTGCCCACCTTCGTGGACGGCCTGGTGGGCGACAGGGTGTACGTGGAGCTCTCCAAATTTGTCCGCGCTGTTCAGTCGGACCAGAACCACCAGGTGCGCCAGTCGATCGATGCCTACCTGAAGGACCTGGCCCAGGACCTTCAGCATGATCCCGCCATGATCGAGCGCGCAGAGTCCATCAAAGCCCAGATCCTCGGCGACCCCGAGGTCCGCGAACTGGCGTCCCGCACATGGGGAACCGTAAAGACTGCATTGCTCAACGCCGTCGACGATCCGCACAGTGAACTGAGCCAGCGCTTCAAGGGCGCCGTCCGTGATTTCGGTACCCGGCTGGTCAACGACGCCGAACTGGCCGGCAAGGTCAACACCTGGATCGGAGACGCGGCGGGCTACTTGGTGAACACGTACCGCTCGGACATCGCAGGCGTCATCTCTGACACCGTGGCGCGTTGGGATGCCGAGGAAACGTCCCAGAAGATCGAACTGCAGGTGGGCAAGGACCTCCAGTACATCCGCATCAACGGCACCGTGGTGGGCGCCCTGGCCGGGCTCGCGATCTTTACGGTGGCGCACCTGCTGTTCGGCTAGTTGGCGACAGCCCTCTGGAGCTATCCCGTGGGCCTTGGTACCTTCAACGCATGCCGATCAAACTTGAAAACGTTGGTATCGCGGTCCGGGATCTTGAAGAAACCATCGCCTTTTTCACGGATCTCGGCCTCACAGTGTTGGGCCGTGACACGGTCAGCGGCGAGTGGGCCGATACGGCCGTAGGGCTGGACGGCAACCACGCCAAAATAGCGGTGCTCCAAACTCCGGATGGCAACGGCCAACTGGAGCTTTTTGAGTACCTCCACCCTGACGCGATCGAAACAAACCCCACCCTTCCCAACGAGATCGGCATGCACCGGGTTGCTTTCTCGGTGGACGACATCGATCATGCCCTGGAGATCGCTGCCAAGCACGGATGCCATCCTCTGCGCGGCGTTGCCACGTACGGTGACGCCTACAAGCTCACCTACCTCCGCGGGCCGAGCGGGATCCTGGTCATGCTGGCACAGAAGCTCTAGAGGGAGGCGCTTCCATGCTGAAGCACGTCGCCGAGGGCGTTTTGGTTCACGAGAGCGAATTCATCCAGAGCAACTGCACGGTGGTGCAGGGCCGGGACGGTGTCCTGCTGATCGATCCCGGCATTACGGTCAACGAAATGGCCGCCATCGCGGACGACCTCCGCGGGTTGGGCCAGCCTGTCGTGGCCGGCTTCTCCACACACCCCGACTGGGACCATGTGCTCTGGCATCCTGACTTCGGCAACCCGCCCCGCTACGGCACGGCACGCTGCGCGGCCTCCATCCAGTCGGTCCTGGCCGCTGCTGACTGGAAAGAACAGGTAGCCGAGGGGCTGCCTCCGGAGCATGCCGATGAGATCCCCATGGAACTGCTCGGCCTCATTTCCGGACTGCCTGCCGACACTGTCAAGGTCCCATGGGACGGACCCACCGTCCGCATTCTGGAGCATCAAGCCCACGCCCCTGGCCACGCAGCGCTCCTGATCGAGGGGGCCGGCGTCCTGGTAGGCGGCGACATGCTGTCCGACATCCTGATGCCGTTCCTCGACCTCGAGGCAGCGGATCCGCTCACTGACTACCTTGAAGCGCTGCGGCTCTTCGATTCCGTGGCCGGCGATGTTGTTGCCGTCGTCCCTGGCCACGGTTCGGTGGGCCTGGCCGGGCAGTTGCGGGAACGCATTGCCCTGGATCGCGCCTACGTGCAGGCGCTGCAAGATGACCGTGAGCCCGAGGATCCGAGGGTTGGCCCGTCCGCGCCTTTGGAGTGGCTGGCCGACGTGCATGGGTGGCAGGTGCAACGGCTCGCCGAAAAACGGCGGGGCAGAGATTTCTCATGAAATGCCGGTCTTGAGAAAATCGACACCACGTTTTCTCAGCCGAGCAAGTGCACCATCTGCCCTGGCCTTGCTTGGCCCACCAAGTCCAGGTCTTCGTCGCGAACCATAGCAATCACCGGCGATTTGGCCGCTGCCGGACGGCCGGCCAACGCAATGACTGGAAGGCCCGACGGCGGCAGCACCACTGCGCCCAAGGCCAACGGTTGAGGATGGGCTGCTTGGGTTTCGGCAGCTGGAGCCGTTTGCACAACCTCAAGGGGCCGACCCATCAATCGCGCACCCACGCGGTCCGATTTCGGCGAGAGAGTCCACGGTTCCGTGGTCAATCGAAGCCACGTGCCGGCGTCGATATTCGGAGCCTGCGGGTAATCCGGCCCCTCTGGCACACGCGAAACCCTGGCAACTACCGGTCGCTCGGGGTCCAGTGCCCGCCGGGCGGGGTGGTTGGCCTCAGGGAAACCCTGGCCGTGTGGCTTTCCGAACGTCACGTACTCACCGGCCGACAGCGCCTGGCTGGGCGCCGACACACCACCTTGGACCCCTACGTAATAACGGATCCCAAACAACGCCGGCCCGAAATCCAACACTGCTCCGGGAGCTACCCTGACAGCTTTGTTCAGCGGAAATTCTGAACCGTTGAGCGTCACCACACCCTCGGCGCCTGTGACTGCGACAGCCGATCCCGTCACGAACCTGAGCCTCAGTCCGCCCACCAGCACTTCGAGTCCGGCCTCATGTTCAGGATTTCCCAGCAAGGCGTTCGCCAGGTGCAGGGACCTCCGGTCAAGGGCTTGATCGGGCTTGAGGGCAAGCGTCAGCGTTCCGGGGACCACCACCACTGCACTCATCCGGCAGACTCCTCCTTCACGAACCAGCAGAACGTTGCCTACACAGCATCAGGCCTAAGCGAACGCCTCAATCGGAACACCGGCCTGCTCAAGACCTTCCCGGACAGCAGCGGCCATATTGACAGCCCCCGGTGTGTCTCCGTGAATGCACAAGGAATCAGCCACTACTGGGACAACAGTTCCGTCGATGGCGAGGATTTCCTTGCGCGTTGCCAGCCTTACGGCCTGAGCCACCACCGCAGCGGGGTCATGCAGCACTGCGCCGTCCTGGCTACGGGGTACAAGTGTGCCGTCCGGAAGATAGGCACGGTCCACGAACGCCTCGCGGAATACTGGATGACCGGATTCTTCTGCGAGCTTCAGCCATTCGGAGCCCGGCAAGCCAAGCACGGGCAGCCCGGGATCGTAAGCGTGGACGGCCGCGACCACGGCTTCGGCCTGCTCGGCATCACGGACAATCCGGTTGTAGAGCGCGCCATGCGGCTTCACGTAATCCACCGACGCTCCCACAGCGTGGGCCATTCCATCGAGGGCGCCGAGTTGATACAAAACGTCGCCGAAGAGTTCGTCGAAGGTCATGTCCAGGGAACGCCGGCCGAAGCCCGCCAAGTCCCGGTAGCCCACGTGCGCTCCTACTCGGACATCCAGTTCAAACGCCGCCCGGCAGCTGTCCAACATGGTGAGAGGATCACCGGCGTGGAAGCCACACGCCACGTTGGCACTGCTCACGATGCGGAACATCGAGGCATCATCACCCATGGTCCAGGAGCCGAAGGACTCCCCGAGGTCAGCGTTCAGGTCCACTGTTACCGCCTTCCAGCGTGAGGGTGTCTGCCGCTTCGGGAGCGACGCCATTCTTTGGTGCATTGGGAAGCAACTCACCCGGGATGGTATCCGGCAGGGGGCCGAAGGCTTCCTTGGCGGTGGAGACCACGGCGCGGCCCATCATGAGGTTGCCGGCACCACCCACCACAGCGCCCACGCCGAAAGGCAGGGCACGGCCCAGGAACGCGGTCCCCTGGCGCTTCACAAGGTTCTTGAGGAAGGCCCGCTGGATGGAGTCGCGGATGACGCCAAAGCCGCTTCCCGGAATCTTCTTGGTGAGGGTCCTGCCCCAAGCGTTGGTTACGCCCTTTCCGCGGCCGAGCGATTGGCCACTCAGTGCCCCGAGCATGGACGTGCCTTCCTCGCCCAGCATGATGGCCATGACCATGGTTTGCGCACGTACGGGATCAGTGAGCCGGATTCCGTGGAGCTCCGCCAAGGACGACGCATAGAGAGCGGTAGTCTCCAGGAAGCCCACGGTGGCGAGCGCGGAAAGTCCCAGGGACGCTGCAGTTCCGATGCCGGGAACGACGGCCGTTGCACCCACCGCTGCACCTCCACCGGAGATGGCGAGCAAGTAGTGGCGCTCCAGTTTCGCTGCGAGTTGGGCCGGGGTGTCATGGGGGTGTCTGCGCTGCAGTCTGCGCAGGTTGGCCAGCACCAAGGGGCGCTGGACCTCGACAGCCTTCAGCAGGACATTATGGACGCCGGGCTTGGTGTTGCCTTCCTGATCAAAGACTGCGTTATGGGCTGTCTCTTGGGCGATTTTCACCGCCGGGTTGGGTCGCTTGGGCATCTTCACCTCTCCTTGGCAGCTGGGTCGTCATACTGGGAACTGCTGGATTCAGCCTATGCCACGCCCCTGACCTGCGAGACCTCCACGGGGTGCTATGTGGATACTATTCCGCGCACAGCGGACGTCCCAGCAGAGCTCCCGCGGCGTAGACTGGGGGCACTCACGGAAGCAGTCCACCCAGGACAGGAAGTATCCGTTATGAACGCCTCGGAAAAGAACGAACACGTTATCCGACACCACACCGACGCCCCGGCGGAGGGTGAAACCGAAGGCTGGGTTTCGCACGATACCGGCATCCACAGCCAGGATCCGGCGGAAGGCCCGGATATCGACGACGACGTGCCGCCGTCGGGCGCTTCATAACCCGGGTTCCTACCGCACGCGCCATTGGCAGGCGCGCCTTCCACAGCGCCAACTCCCAGGTCTAGGCTTGTGAAATGGCTGCGTTAAGAGCGCTGCGTCCGTTTGCGCACCGGGAATTCCGTGTGCTGATTTCCGCGCTGTCCATTTCCATTTTTGGATCGGGCATGTGGGCAGTGGCGATGGTCTACGAGGTGATTCACCTCGGCGGCGGTCCGTTGGAACTGTCACTGGTGGCCACTGCTGCCAGCCTGGGCCTGGTGGGTTTCGTGCTGGCCGGAGGCATTGCGGCCGACAGGCTCCCTCAACGGCTCCTGATTATTGCGGTAGAAGGCGCCAACCTGGCAGTCATCGCGACCATCACGGCGCTGGCCATGCTTGACGTGCTTGAGCTGTGGCATCTGGCCATCGGCGCCTTTGTCCTGGGTGTGGGGCAGGCGTTCTTCTTTCCGGCGTACTCGGCGATCCTGCCGCGTATCCTGCCCGCCGACGATCTCTTGGCCGCCAATGGCTTGGAGGGCACCGTGCGGCCGGTCCTGCAACAGGCAGCGGGCCCGGCACTTGCCGGAATCCTGGTGGCAGCGCTGTCACCGGCACACGCTGTGGCGGGAGTTGCCGTGTGTCATTTGTTGGCGTTCGGAATCGTGAACTTCCTGAGCCGGCAAACTTTGGGAACGGACGCGGTTGGTACCGATGGGACACCAGCGAAGTCGTCCCTCTTCAAGGACCTCGCGGAAGGGTTCAGCTACACCATCCGCACCCCTTGGCTGCTGTGGACCCTGATCTGGGCCTGCCTGTCGGTGCTGTTCCTGATCGGACCCATCGAGGTCCTGCTGCCGTTCGTTGTCCAGGACCAATTGGGCGGCGACTCGAGGATGTTCGGGTTCCTGCTGGCCATCATGGGCGTAGGAAGCGCCATCGCCGCGCTGGCTACCGCATCCTTTCGTCTGCCCCGCCGCTACCTCACAGTGATGGTGCTGACGTGGGGCCTCGGCAGCCTGCCCGTGGCGGCCATTGGGTTCATGAACAGCTTTTGGATGCTCGGCGCTGCCATGCTGATCTTCGGAGTCACAGAGGGGATCGGCACCGTCATCTGGGGAACGTTGCTGCAGCGTCGCGTGCCACGGCATCTGCTGGGCCGGATTTCCAGCCTGGACTTCTTTGTTTCCCTGGCTCTGATGCCGGTTTCCATGGCCCTCGCCGGCCCCATGGCGGAAGTGGTTCCGATCTGGCTGATCTTCTTCGTCGGTGGTTTGGCGTGCCCCATCATGGCCTTTGTTGCCCTCTTCGTGGCACGCATGATGACGGATGAGATCCAGCATCCCTTGACGTCGGGTAGCTCCGATGCTGAGACTGCAGACACCCAGCCAGACGCTGTGTAGCGTGGGCACCACCTCGTTGCTCTACCGCCCTGCCGGGTAACACCGTCAGCAGGCGCCTGCTCCCAGCCCGTGCTACTTGCCGGCAGCCAGCGTGCCGATCTGATCCCCGCCTTGGCCGAAAACAGCCAGTTTTCCGTCTTCCTGGATCTTGGCGGTGGCAGCGTTCGAGAGCCATGTGTCAACGCCTTGGCAAGCCATCCGAGTAGACGAAAAACCTCCGAACGATACGGTTTTTCCGTCCTCTTTCCAGGAGCCGACAAGCCTGTTGCAACCATCCGTTCCGGCGGCACTTCCGTCTGACTTCATGTCAAGGGAGGGCTGCTTGGCGTCACTGGTATCACCCCAGACTCCGACGAACGGGCTGGTGCCGCTTCCCACGCAGCCCGCCAGGAAAGCAGCAGCCAAGAATGCCAGGGAAACAACGCGGACGATGCGGGGCTGGGTCTGCGCCATGCGGTCAGTCTAGGTTCACTGCAGGACCATGCACCATAGTCCTGACCCGCTGGCGGTGGGCTTCCGGTGGCGCTCACAATGCTGCTGACAACCGGATCGTGCGGCCGGTCGCGACTCAGACGACCGACCGCACTAGCCCGGTTTACGCAGCGACGGCGCCCCGGGCGGGCCCCAGAACCCGCCACACCCATCGCTGCCAACTCCGTCGGTGAACCGCAACGCAGCCGAAAAGGGCAACGGCGCAGTCCGCGGTTCAACGACATGGGCACTCAATATGTGCGTTGACCTGCGGAAACGTGACGCGGCGTTTGGAGAAATTCTTGACAAGGGCTGCCTCGCATTCAGCGCCAGCCCGAAGATCCTTACCACTGAACAACAACGCTTCCAGGAACGGCATCACATTTCCGTTGACCCGCCCACATATCAGTAGACAGAAAAACACCCAACGGATGCGCCCAGGAGCATGATGTGAAGTCACCCAACGGAATGGCCATGACGGCCTCCCCTGCGTTTACCGACGCACCGGATATCCACCTCTTGTTCATGGCGGGATTGGTGTTCCTGGCCGGTGTGGCCGGGGTTGGCGCGGTGACCCTCCTGCTCTTGTTGGCACCTTTCGCCGCGTTGCTGGTGGCCCGGCCCCGGACGAAAAAGATCCTCGAAAGTACCACTGCGCCTGCTGCGCCTGGCCCCATCCCCTTCCAAGACAAGACGCCCGACGGCGGGAGCGGGAGCAGATTGTGGATCTGCTGATGGGGTTGTACCGCTGGCTTCATTCACCTAACACGGTTCAGTCCTCGAACCGCAGGTGGTTTTCGGTGGTGCCACTCAAGTGGGCGATGATGTCCGATGCGACGGCATGCAGTTTCTGGTTCCTGTGGCTGGAAGCTTTGGTCAGGAACTCGAAGGCTTCGTCCTGGGTGCATCGGCTCTGGGCCATGATGACCCCACAGGCCAGGTCGATAACAGTCCTGGAAGACATTGCTGTCTTCAGGTCCGCGTTGAGTTGCTCCACGGTTTCGATCCTGATGGCCAGACGCAACGTACTGCCGGTAACCTCCGTAAAAGCGGCAGCTTCGTCGATCACAGCCTGCGTGAAAGTACCGGCGTTGGGAGCAAAGAAGTTAATGACCGCCTGGGATGTTTCGCCCAGGTCCATGGGTACGCCCAAGGCGGAGTGAATACCCTCAGCAGCCAAGGCCCGGCTGTACTCCGGCCAACTGGTGTCGGTGGCAACGTCTGCCAGCAGCACCGGACGGCCCGCGTCCAGCGCTTCCAGGCAGGGGCCCTGCCCCAGGGACTGTTCGATCTTGTCCAGATGCACCGCCCTCGCACTGCTGCCCGCAACGGTGGCGGTGCGCTTGCGGCGGCGCAGCGTGAGTGCGCAGTCGATATTTTCACCGGCAACTTTGCTCATCGCATCGGCCGCGAAGCCGGTCACACCGTTGAGGATCGCGTGGATGTCCGAGCTGCCAACCACCAACTCGTGCAAGCTTCGGATGTGTTCGGCACTCCCGTTGGGTTCCATAGGCCTAATCGTAGGAAGTGTTGGGCCTCCCGTCACGTGCTGTCCCGAGTGGCACGGTGTCCAAAGTGAAACGGTCGACGGCGGGTACCTCCGTCCGTCGAGCGCTTGCAGCAAAATCTTGCGCATCAGCCGGTATTCCCGGACAACGCAACCAGCTCGCAGGCGCTTTCGAACTACATTCAATTACCGCAGCCCTGCCGAGTGCGCCAAGGCAATTGCCTCCGCCCTGGAACGCACGTCGAGTTTCCGGAAGAGATTCCGGATGTGGAACTTCACTGTGTTTTCACTGATGTGGAGGGCACCGGCGATGCTCCTGTTCCGCTGCCCAGCGGTGAGCAACTGCAGGACCTCCAGCTCGCGTGGTGCCAGATCCCAGACGGCTACATCGCCGCCGGGGGCTGGCGGTGGATCCAGCGGCAGCACGACGGAAATGTCCGCGCCCCAGCCCTGCATCACTTCAAGGGACATCCGCCCGTCAACGGCCTGCACCCGCTGTTGCAGCCGGGCAATGCTGGGTGAATCCGGCGAGAGTGCGCCCAGGCCGTCGTCGCGGACGTTGATCAACAGGTTCCCGCCATCGCAATCCCACTGCGCGCGGACCCTCCGGACGTCCGGTTGCTCCGCAATGGCCAGGACCAGCCCGCGGACAACGGCACGCGCGGCATGGGCCACTTCGCCAGGGAGTGCACGACCGTTGGCGGGTGGCTCGATGAACTGGATGTCGATATTGCTGAAGTGCATCAGGGGCCGGAGGTCCTCGCGCAGCCGCTCGAAAGCCGTCGCTACCGGTTCTTCCACCAGGTCGCTGGTGCGGTCGCTGAGTGTGCGCAGATCCACCAGGGCTTTGACGGCGAGGTCAGTCACGGAGGCGCGCGCCGCGGCGTCGTTCATTGACGTCGACCGCAGGGCAGCGAGCAGGGTTTCGAGGGTGGTGGAGTGCTGGTCTACCAACTCGGCCGTCACTCGGATCCGCTCAGCGGATGCGGCCCGCGATTCCAAAAGGTACGACGGCGGCGCGTCGGTCACTTTTTCATGGATGCGTCGGGCGGTTAATCGCCATAGGTAGGTGAGAAGACGGAGAGCCTCCTCTTCCGCTTCCGAACCGTCCGACCCTTCCAGTCCGGCAGTCATGGAGGGGTCTGTCAGGACCAACAGCGCTTGGCTGGGCGCGTAGCCCAAGGCGAGAACCTCCCGCTCCCTACCCGCGATGACCGCAGAAGTGCGCCACGGATCCTCCCCCGGCATCGCTGCCCTCAGCCGGTCCAATTCTGTGATGGAAACACGGCTGACGATGCCCTCATCGCCCGCCTTTTTCTGGGGCCGGCCAGTGCAGTCCTCAGTGAAGATGACCAGGGCGCTGCCCGCCAGGAACGGGAGCGTGGCCCCGCGGAGGCTTTCGGCAATACGGTTCAGCGGCGCGGCAGCGAGGTCGCTGACGGCGTGAAGGAGGTCCCAGTTCTGCATCGGCCCAGCATACGTTCCAGTGAAGAGCGGGCACTACCCAAAGGGGTAGGAAAAGCTGTCACAAAACAGCGTTCCGCCCACCCATCAACTGCACCAAGCTGGAACGGAAGACATTCACGGCAACTGAAGGAGAAAGTGTGGACGCTGTCGCAGAAAAGCACGTCCTGAGCCAAACACCAGCCCAGGCCGCCCTCAACCTGTCCCTGATCCAGGGCGAGATAGTGAGCACCACCAACGCGATCGACGTTGGTCAGTTGGCAGTCCTCGCCGAAAGAATCCGCAGGGCGGAACGGGTCTTCCTCGCCGGGGCCGGACGCAGCGGGCTGGTGCTCCGCATGGCAGCCATGCGCCTCATGCATCTGGGCCTGACGGTCCACGTCGCTGGGGACACCACAACACCCGCCATCGCCGCCGGCGATCTCCTTGTGGTTGCCTCCGGCTCGGGGACCACCTCCGGAGTGGTCAAGGCAGCCGAAACAGCCATCGCCGCCGGTGCAAACGTCGCTGCCGTGACCACCAACCCGGGATCACCCTTGGCGGGATTGGCCGATGCGTTGGTGATTATTCCCGCCGCCCAGAAGACCGATCATGGCTCCAGCCTTTCCCGCCAGTACTCCGGCAGCCTGTTCGAGCAATCCCTTTTCCTCGCAACCGAGGCAGTGTTCCAAACCCTTTGGGAGAACACGGACGAGCCTGCCGAACAACTCTGGCTGCGCCACGCCAACCTCGAGTAGCCCGCCCCAAGCCTGCACCGCCCGTTCCAAAACAAACCCTCCGAAAGAAAGAAAAACCCATGAAACTTCAGGTAGCACTGGATCTCCTCACCGTCGAGGACGCCCTTGAACTGGCCGGCAAAGTGGCCGAGCACGTGGACATCATCGAACTCGGCACGCCGCTGATCAAGGCCGCCGGGCTCTCGGCTGTCACTGCCATCAAGGAAGCGCACCCCACCAAAATCGTCTTCGCCGACATGAAGACCATGGATGCCGGCGAGCTTGAAGCCGACATCGCGTTCAACGCCGGAGCGGACCTGGTTTCCGTCCTGGGCACGGCCGACGATTCCACCATTGCCGGCGCGGTAAAGGCTGCAAAGGCCCACAACAAAGGCATCGTTGTGGACCTGATTGGTGTGGCAGACAAGGCTTCCCGCGCCAAGGAAGCCCGCGCGCTGGGTGCCACGTTCGTCGAGTTCCACGCAGGCCTGGATGAGCAGGCACAGCCCGGATACAACCTGCGAAGCCTGCTCAACGCCGGCGAGGAAGCACGCGTCCCGTTCTCAGTTGCCGGCGGCGTGAACGCTGGAACCATCGCAGCAGTCCAGCTGGCAGGTGCCGACGTCGCCGTCGCAGGCAGCGCCATCTACAGCGCCGCGGATCCCGAGCTGGCAGCCAAGGAACTGAAGGCAGCCATCAACTAGTTCAGCCCTCTACCGCAAACGTCGACCTGCCCATCCGGGCAGGTCGACGTTTGTGCTGGCGCCGCACCGCCGTCGTACGGCAGTGAAGTACGACGGCGGCAGGCGGCTTTCGCTGGATACGGGACCTCTAGAGGTTCTCCACCAGGGAGACGTCGCGGACGGCGCCCTTGTCCGCGGACAGTGCCATGGCGGCATAAGCGCGCAGCGCAGGTGAGACGTGCCGTTCGCGGTCCTTCGGCTTGTAGCCCCCGTTCACTTCAAGCTTTTCCCGGCGTTCGGCCAGGATCTCGTCGGAGACCTGCAACTGGAGGGAGCGCTGCGTGATGTCGATGCTGATGATGTCGCCATCCTCCACCAGGGCGATGGCGCCACCGGAGGCAGCCTCCGGTGAGATGTGGCCGATCGACAGGCCGGAGGTGCCACCGGAGAAGCGGCCGTCCGTGATGAGGGCGCACTTTTTGCCCAGGCCGCGGCCCTTGAGGAACGAGGTTGGGTAGAGCATTTCCTGCATGCCCGGGCCGCCCCTGGGGCCTTCGTAGCGGATGACCACCACGTCGCCTTCCTTGATGGTCTTGTTCAGGATTTTCTCCACGGCTTCGTCCTGTGACTCGCACACAACTGCGGGGCCTTCGAAGATCCAGATGGACTCGTCCACGCCTGCGGTCTTCACCACAGCGCCGTCCACTGCAACGTTGCCGCGCAGCACAGCCAGGCCACCGTCCTTGGAGAACGCGTGCTCGACGGATCGGATGCAACCACCCTCAGCGTCGGTATCCAGGGAGGTCCACTGGTTCGACTGCGAGAAAGCGGTGGAGGAACGGACGCCACCGGGGGCTGCGTGCCACAGCGCCTGCGCTTCCTCGGTGGCCTTGCCGCCGCGGATGTCCCAGTCGTCCAGCCAGCCATCCAGATCATTGGAGTGCACCGAGTGGACATTCTTGTGCAGGAGGCCGCCGCGGTTCAGCTCACCCAGCAGGGCCGGGATGCCGCCGGCGCGGTGGACATCTTCCATGTAATACGTCTTGTCCCCAGCGACGTTCGGCGCCACCTTGGCCAGGCACGGCACTTGGCGGGACTTGGCGTCCATTTCGGCCAGGCCGTACTCCACGCCCGCTTCCTGGGCTGCAGCCAGCAGGTGCAGGATGGTGTTGGTGGAACCGCCCATGGAGATGTCCAGGGCCATGGCGTTATCGAAGGCCTCGGCGGTAGCGATGGAACGCGGCAGCACCGAGTCGTCGTCGCCGTCGTAATAGCGCTTGACGAGCTCGACGACGGTGGCGCCGGCTTTCTCGTACAGCGCCTTGCGCGCGGTGTGGGTCGCCAGTACGGAGCCGTTGCCCGGCAGGGCCAGGCCGATCGCCTCGGCGAGGCAGTTCATGGAGTTGGCGGTGAACATGCCGGAGCACGAACCACAGGTGGGGCAGGCGTTCTCTTCGATGAGGTTGATGTCTTCATCGGAGATGGATTCGTCCACGGCGTCGGCAATCGCGTTCACCAGGTCCAGGGAGCGCACGGAACCGTCGGTCAGCGTAACCCGGCCGGCTTCCATCGGGCCGCCGGAGACGAACACTACGGGGATGTTCAAACGCAGGGCGGCCATGAGCATGCCCGGGGTGATCTTGTCGCAGTTGGAGATGCAGACCAGGGCATCGGCGCAGTGGGCGTTGACCATGTACTCCACGGAGTCGGCGATCAGGTCGCGGGACGGCAGGGAGTACAGCATGCCGGAGTGGCCCATGGCGATGCCGTCATCCACGGCGATGGTGTTGAATTCGCGCGGCACAGCGCCCGCGGCGAGGATCGCATCGGAGACGATCCGGCCCACGGGGGCAAGGTGGGTGTGGCCGGGGACGAATTCGGTGAAGGAGTTGGCCACGGCGATGATCGGCTTGCCGATGTCGGTGTTGGCGACGCCGGAAGCGCGCAGCAGTGCGCGGGCGCCGGCCATGTTGCGGCCGTGGGTAACTGTTCTTGAGCGTAGTGCAGGCATGAAACCATCCTGCTGTTGTTCTACAGCGGGTGGAAGACGGTGTTGCTACTAGTAGTGAAAGTACCAGAGTAATAGTGTTGGGTCCGTGAAAGATGAGAGACGCAAGGAACTGGGGCTGTTCCTCCGGACGCGGCGCAACCAAGCCCTTCGTTCCGACTACGGCCTGCCGCCTGTGGGACGTTCCCGCGAGCGCGGGCTGCGCCGGGAAGAGATCGCTTTCCTCTCCGGAGTCAGCGTCACTTGGTACACCTGGCTGGAGCAAGGGCGGGACATCAGCCCCTCGCGCCAGGTGCTGGAATCCATTGCACGGGCGCTGCATCTCTCCGACACCGGGCTGGGCTATGTACTGTCGCTGGGTGGATATTCATCCACTCCACCGAAGGGCCCGGTGGCCGCCGATGCTCCCGCACATGTGCAGCGCCTGCTGGATGCCCTGGACCCCAACCCTTCTTACGCTTTGTCCCCGGACTGGGGAATCGCCGGATGGAATCGCGCGTACGAAGCGCTCTACCCCAACATCGGGACGTTCGATGCCTCGGACCGGAACCTCCTGTGGCTCGTCTTCACCGATCCCTACATCCGCGACCTGTTGCCCGACTGGGACGTGACCAGCAAGCGCTTTTTGGCCGAGTTCAGGGCGGAAACCGGCCAACGGCTGGGTGACCCCGATGTGGAGTACCAGGTAGGCCGACTCAAGGAAGCCAGCCCAGAGTTCCAGGAAAGCTGGGACCGGTACGACATCCTGGGCTTCGAATCCCGTGAGCGCCAGTTCCACCACCCTGCTGTTGGCGTGTTGCATCTGGAACACCACCAGGTCTCGCCGTCGGACCGGCCGGACCTGCACATCGTGGTCTACACGCCCGCGCCCGGGAGCGACGCCGGGGAGCAGATGCAGCGGTTGATGGGGATCTGAAGCACGGTGCCGGGCACCCGGTTCAGCTGAGCTCCTGCTTGTCCAGGACGAAGTGCGCAGGCGTCGACGCGACGCCGTTTGCCTGGACCACAACGTAGTGCTGCCCCGGGTAATAGGAACGGGTTGTTATGGGGCGGAACGAGTGCGTTTTCGTGACAGTGACAGTCTCGCCGGGAGGAATGCGGCGGGACGTGAGCTTGAAGGTCTTGGCGCTGACCGTGCCGTTGGCCCGTTGGAACCCGATGGAATAGTCAATGGCTGCGTTGGCGGGTTGGGGGCCTTGGTTGACTACCTCGGCTGAAAATTCCACAGTTCCATCCCAGGCGACTGCCGTGTGGCTGAGCTGGGGCTCCCTGACGACGAGCTGGCCGCCGGTGTAGCCCAGGAGGGCGAGCGCCTCCGGATTGCCTCGCTTAACCAAGGTCCTGAGTCCATGCCGTATCACCTTGGGTGTGGTGTCATCAGGTTTGCCTGACCAACGGAGCGCGGTAGCCAGCACCAGCTGGGGATCGATCCGGCTCAGGTCGTTGAGATGGTTCGCTGCGGAGCGTCGGACATAGTCGGTGGGATCCAGATAGGTGGCATCAAGGATTCCCTGCGTCGCGGCGGGATTGGCCACCAGCCAAGGCACCCGCCTAGCCCATGGCAGGTAGGCGCGGGAGCCCTCCGTTGCGAGGCGGCGGACGTGTTCGTCGTGGTGATTCGTCCAGGTTTGCATCGTCGCCAGGGCACGTTCCGGCCGGGCAGCGATGAGGTCGCGGATAGCGAACTCTGCCGTGAGCCTCCCAGTAAGGCGGGACAGGACCGTGAGCGCAGCGTCAAAGTCGGTCAGCGACCCCGATTGAAGCGCCCTGGCGGCCACGACTTCGGTGGCCGGCCAGACCATCCATCCCGTAAACCGGGGGTCATCGAGAGCATCGAGCATGATCCTCTGAACATCGGAGGATCCCGCCGGTAAGTCCTGAAGGAGGGCATCCCTCACAACATCCACCCGCTGCCGGAGCCGTTGCCCGTCGAGGGCGCCATGTGAGCGCTCCAGCGTTGGCAGCTCAATGCCGGGACCGGCGCTCATGAGGAGGGACCGCAGCTCGTTCACCACCTTGGAATTGATCAGCTCATCCATGGTGCCCATTCATTTCCTCCTTCGCCGGTGTTGTCATCGTAGGCGACGGGAGAGACATCGAAAGCGGGCATGCACAAGCGCCAAGCGTCAGGCTGGCAGCTGGCTGGCAACCCGTGGCGCCTCCGGTGCCGGCAAGCCTTCACCGGTTTGACCGTAGAGCCAGTCGTTGTACTGGAAATCGTTGTCCCTGCGGCTCTTGAAGAGCAGGTTTCGCAGCGTCCGGGCCAGTCCGGCGACGTGCCAGGATTCGCCCCACACACGGGCGGTGCGCTGGACGCGGGCAGTGCGGGCTGCTCGGACAGTGTTGAACGCGGCAATTGCCTCATCCCACGCATCCGGATTGACGCCGTCAGCTGTGAAGACCGTGCCGGCGCTTACGTCCTGCAGCACGGCGGCGTCCTCGAGTGCCTGGCAGGCGCCTTGGGCGAGGTACTGCAGCATGGGGTGGGCGGCGTCGCCCATCAGGACCATGCGGCCGGCAATCCAGTTTTCGATCGGATCGCGATCGTACATGGGCCAGCGAATGCCCGTGCCGAGGTTCGCGAGGGCTGCCTGCACGGCGGGAACACAATCCTTGTAGGCGGCCTGGAGCTCGTCCACTCCCCCATACTGCTCTTCACCGCGCTCAAATGACGGCGATTTGAAGACGGCCACGGTGTTCAGCAGTTCGCCCTTGCGCAGGGGGTACTGCACCAAGTGGCAGTCGGGGCCGAGGTAGACCACCACATCCTCGAGGTCGGCTGCCGGGGTCTCAGGGGTAATGGGGACGGTGCCGCGGTACGCAACGTAGGCGGAGGAGACAGGCTCATCGGATGCCACCAGTGGCCGCAACGTGGACTTCAGCCCGTCGGCGCCGATCACCACATCTGCTTCATAGTCCACACCGGCTGCTGTGTGCACCACGCCGCGGCCGTTCACGGTTTCCACGCTGTCCACCATGACGTCGTTGACCAGTTTCACGCCCGCCGCTTCGCATCCTTCCAGGAGCACACGGTGCAGGTCGCTGCGGTGGATCACCACGTACGGGGCGCCATAGCGTTCCTCAAACTCGCCGCGCAGCGACTGGCGCGTGAGCTCTTCACCGGTGGTCGCGTCGCGGAATACCAGGTGCTTGGGCTGCACGCCGACCTCAAGCGCCTTCTCCAGCAGGCCCCAGCGTTTCAGGACCCGCGAGGCGTTCGGCGCCATCTGCAGGCCGGCTCCCACCTCGCCGAATTCGGGTGCGCGTTCCACCAGCGTGACGTTCGCACCGTTTTCGCGGAGGGCCAATGCGCCGGCCAGCCCGGCCATTCCCCCTCCCACAACCAGGACATCAGTGGACGTGGTGTACTCAGACATTGTTTGCTCCTTGGGAGATCTTTGTTTTGATGTTGAGTCCGACGGCGGCCAGAAGGACCGCTGCGAGGGCGGCGGCGCCGGCGAACGCGAGGAAGTTGGAATTGACGCCCAGCCCGGCTGCCAGCAGGAGCCCACCCACCTGGGGTGCGATGACGGCGCCAATGCGGCCGGTGCCCAGCGCCCAGCCAAGTGCGGTTCCGCGCAGATGATCGGGATAGTGGCTGGCCACCGCGGCGATGATCAGGCACTGCGTGCCGTGCGTTCCGACGCCGGCCAGCACCAGGGCGAGGTACACCACGGCCACTGAAGGCCCGGTCAAGAGAACCAGAAGCCCGACGGCGGCCACAGCGGCTGCCGCTATCGCCGTCGGAATCGGGCCGAAGCGCGTGCCGGCCCACGCGGTAATCACCGATCCGGCAACGGCTCCGAGATTCAGGGCCAGTGCGAACGTCAGCGCCGAGCCGAGGTTGTAGCCGGCCAGTTGCATGAGGTTGGGCAGCCAGGTTCCCAAGCCGTACCAGGCGAAAAGGGTGGCGATGGTGGCCAAGGCGAACAGTACGCTGACGCCGAGGTAAGGCGCGCGCAGGAGGGATCCAAAGCCGGGTTTGGGGCCCTGGAACTGGGGGGTCCCCGAGGCCTTGCCCGGCGGTAGTGTCTCAGGGATGTACTTCATGCCCAGTGGCACGACGATCACCAGCGCCAGGACGGCCACCAGGAACATTGCCTGCCACCCGAAGGCTGGAATCATGGGAATCCCCACCAGCGCAGCAATGGACCCGCCGATCGGCACCCCGGACATCATTAACGTTGCAATGGTGGAACGCCACTTTGCAGGGACCAGTTCGGCAACCAGTGCATTGGCTGAGGGCACCAGACCACCCAGGCCAATTCCGGCCAGGAGCCGGAGGGCACCGAAGATCGCGGCGTTGGGTGCAAATGCACAGAGGACAGTGAAGACAGAGAACAGAACCGCGCATCCGAGGATGGTTTTGCGCCTGCCCCAGGAATCAGCCATGCGGCCGGCGAAGATGGCGCCGATCATCATGCCGAGGAACGCCATGGAACCGATGGTGCCCGCCGTTGCTTTGGTGAGCCCCCACCCGGTGTCGGAGATCAGGGACGATTGCACGGTGCCGTAGACAATCAGGTCATAGCCGTCGAAGACCACCAGCAGCCAGCAGACCAGGACGGCCAGGGCCGACCCTTTGGAAAAGCGCGGGGTGTGGCCCTCAATACCGGCGGTGAGCCGTTGCGACGCTGCAGCGGGAAGTGTGTGATTCATCCCACCACTGTCCTGTCCATCGGCAATAGAGCACCATAGAATTCTGTTGTGCAGAATAATCCGACTTCCACATCCAGCCGTAAGCCGGTACAGAAACGGCCTACCTACTCCATTGAGGCCGTGGATAACGCCCTCCAACTCCTGCAGTTGCTACGGGATGGCGGCGCACTCCGGCTCAAGGACGCCGCCGCGGAGTTGGGCGTCGCCCCGTCAACGGCCCACCGCCTTTTGGCAATGCTGGTTTACCGTGGATTCGCCGTTCAGGACGAGAACCGCCGCTACGTTCCGGGCCCTGCGATGGGTGTCGGCCCCGCTGGCCTGAGCTGGACGCGGCTGCTCCGCGACCTTGCCCAGCCGCACATGGAACTTCTTTCCGGTCACCTCAACGAGACCGTCAACCTGATGGTCCGCGTGGGTACCAAGGTCCGTTTCCTGTCCACCGTGGAGGGCAGCAACGTGCTGCGCGTGGGTGACCGCCAAGGCACCGTCATGCCCGCAAACAGGACCTCCGGCGGAAAAGCGATGCTTGCAGAACTGGAGCCCGTGATGATCGAGCAACTGTTCCGAAGCCATAACGCGGAGATCGGCGGAGACACCATCCCGGACAAAGAATTCCCGGCCTTCCTCCGCGAACTGGAAACCACCAGGAGCAACGGGTTTGCTGCCAATTTTGAGGGAACCGAGGAGGGTGTCAGCGCCTTGGGCATGGCCCTGCACAACGGGCATGGCTCGGTGGTGGGGGCGCTCAGCGTCGCCACTCCTGCCACACGGTTCCGTAAGGTGTTCGACGCCGGCCTGGTCACCGCGATGCGCGAGACCTGCCGGCAGTTGGAGGTAGACATAGCGGCGAACCCCACCGACTGAGCAGCGCATCAGGTCAAGCAGCCTCCACCCACGCCTTGCGAGGCCCGCTCTGCGCGAAAAGAATCCCGCGAAGGGTGCAGAGTAGGCCTCACAAGGCAGGAGCTAATTCTGTACAGCAGAATATTCTCGGACTGATGCTCAAGCATCCCTAGGGTCGAACTACGCCAACGAACTGTTCGGACCCTATCCAGGAGGCCTACGTGTCCATCAGCGCCGAGAACACGACTCATGAATCTGTGGCCGCCAGCCACGCCTTGCCGGAGCCCACTCCGGAGGAAGCTGCCCAGTTGGAGCAGTTGTATAAGGACTTCGCTGCCGGGAACATGATTCCTTTGTGGACTGAGATCGGTGATTTGATGCCGATGGTCCCCGCCCCTAAGGCTGTCCCGCATGTGTGGCGCTGGAATGATTTGTATCCTCTGGCTGCCCGCGCCGGCGATCTGGTTCCGGTGGGCCGGGGTGGCGAGCGGCGGGCCATAGCCCTGGCGAACCCCGGCCTTGCTGGCACCCCTTACGCGACCCCAACATTGTGGGCAGCGATCCAGTACCTGGGCCCGCACGAGGTAGCTCCGGAGCACCGGCATTCGCAGAACGCGTTCCGTTTCGTCGTCGAGGGCGAAGGCGTCTGGACCGTCGTGAACGGGGACCCCGTAGCGATGCGCCGCGGCGATTTCCTGCTCACCCCGGGCTGGAACTTCCACGGCCACCACAATGACACCGACCAGCCGATGGCGTGGATCGACGGGCTGGACATCCCGTTCGTGCATTATGCCGATGCCGGGTTCTTCGAGTTCGGCACCGAACGTGTCACCGACGAAGCCACCCCGGACATTTCCCGTTCCGAACGGCTATGGGCCCACCCGGGCCTGCGACCCCTGTCCGGTCTCGATGACACCACCAACTCCCCCATCGCCGCGTACCGCTGGGAACACACCGACGCAGCCCTGCGGGAGCAGTTGTTGCTGGAGGACGAGGGCCACCCTGCAACCGTCTCGCAGGGCCATGCCGCCATCCGGTACTCTAACCCGACCACCGGTGGGGACGTTATGCCCACCATCCGGGCCGAGTTCCACCGCCTGCGCGCCGGCGCCACCACCGAGCCGCTTCGTGAGGTGGGCTCCAGTGTGTGGCAGGTCTTCGAGGGCACCGGCAACGTGGTGTTGAACGGCGAAACCAAGGCCCTGGCCAAGGGCGACCTGTTCGTGGTCCCGTCCTGGCAGGAATGGTCATTGCAGTCCGAGACAGAGTTTGATCTTTTCCGTTTCAGCGACGCCCCCATCTTTGAACGACTGAACTTCAACCGCAGCTACACCGAAGGACGCAAGTAAATGAGACTCCTGACCCTCCGCACCGAAAACGCCGCCGGCAAAGGCACCGTGGCCGTCCGCCAGGACGGCGACACCCTCACGGAGATCCCCGGCTTCGCCGATGTCGGCGCGCTGCTCGCGGACCCCGCCTGGGAGGAAAAGGCGAAGGCGGCCAACGGCGCAACGCACGCGCTCGACGGCGCCGACCTCGCCGCCGTCGTGCCCGCACCCGGGAAGATCATCTGCGTGGGCCACAACTATCGCAACCACATCAAGGAAATGGGCCGGGAAATCCCCGAGCACCCCACCCTGTTCGCGAAGTACCAGGAATCGCTGATCGGCCCGAACGATGACCTCGCCCTGCCCCAGGAATCGGACACCGTGGACTGGGAAGCCGAACTCGCCGTGATCATCGGCAAGAAGGGCCGCCGCATCGCCGAGGCCGACGCCGCGGACCACATCGCCGGATACGCGGTCCTGAACGACATCAGCATGCGCGACTACCAGTTCCGCACCATCCAGTGGCTCCAAGGCAAAACGTGGGAGAACTCCACCCCGTTCGGCCCGGCCCTGGTCACCCAGGACGAATTCACCGCCGGCCCGCTCATGACCTCCGCCGTGGACGGCGAAGTCCAGCAGTCCACCCCCACCGGCGACCTCGTCTTCACCCCGGAATTCCTGGTCTCCTACATCTCCACCATCATCACCCTGAACCCGGGCGACGTGATCGCGACCGGCACCCCGGGCGGTGTGGGCCACGCCCAGGACCCCAAGCGGTACCTGCAGGAAGGCCAGCTCCTGGTCACCACCATCGAGGGCCTGGGCCAGCTGAACAACCGCGTGGTCAAGGAAGCCTGATGGTTGCCCGCCACGACCTCGCCACCGATCCGGGCCTGCAGGAAGACCTCCTGCAGGCCCGGCGGGGCACCGCGTTCTTCGCCCGCAAACTGAACGAACTCTCCGATGCAGAGCTCGACGGCGGCACCCTCCTTCCGGACTGGACGCGCCGCCATGTGGTGGCGCATGTGGGATACAACGCCCGTGCGATCGCACGCCTGCTCGAATGGGCTGCCACCGGGGTGGAGACGCCCATGTATTCCTCTCCCGAGGCACGGAACCACGAGATCAGCTTCGGCGCGACCCTGTCCCCGATCGCGTTGCGGAACCTGTTCGACCATTCCGCCGTGCACCTGTCCGTCGAATGGCGAGACCTCCCGGATGAGAACTGGACCCACGAAGTCCGCACCGCCCAAGGCAGGACCGTCCCGGCGTCCGAGACCGTGTGGATGCGCACCCGCGAAGTCTGGGTCCACGCCGTGGACCTGGACAACGGAGCCACGTTCAACGACATCCCGGCCCCCGTCCTCGAACGTCTGCTCAAAGACATCACCGGCGCTTGGAAAACCCGCGGCACAGACACCGGTCTCCTCATCAACGTCAACGACACCACCGGAAACGGCGCCGCACTCACCTTCGGCGACACCAGTGCCACCAACCCAACGATCATCACCGGTCCCCTGCCCGCCGTCGTCGAATGGGCCACGGGCCGCGGCACCTCCGGTGTCACGGCCACCGGACCCAGTGCCGAAAGTGCCGTTCTGGCCGCACCGAAGTGGATTTAGCCAGCCCACCCATGGCGATGCGCGCCCAGTAAGCGCACTATGGGGAGATGAACGCCTCCAGCGCCGATGATTGGGTGCAGGGAGGTTCCGGTAGCTTCGGGCCTGGCCTGCACCCGTGGAGCCGTTATGTGGCGTTGGGCGACTCGTTCACCGAAGGGTTGGGCGACCCCGAGCCGCGAAGCCCCGGAGGCCTGCGCGGCTGGGCGGACAGGGTGGCGGAAGAACTGAGCACCGGCCACGAGGATTTCGCCTACGCCAACCTGGCCATCAGTGGACGCTTGCTGCACGAGATCATGGCGGAGCAGGTTGGCCCGGCACTGGACCTCAAACCAGATCTGATCACCCTCAACGCCGGCGGCAACGACCTTCTCTTCCATAGGAGCGATCCTGACAAACTCGCCATGGAGCTGGATGCAGGAGTGGCAGCGTTGGCCTCCACCGGCGCCACCATCCTGCTGTTTACTGGTCCGGACTGGGGCGCCACCCCAGTGTTGGGCCTGGCCCGCGGCAAGGTGGCCATCTACAACGAGAACATTCGGGTAGTGGCTGCCCGCCACGATGCCGTCGTGGCCGATCTATGGGCGTTGCGCGAGCTGACCGACCCCAGAATGTGGGATCCGGACCGACTCCACTTCTCGCCGCTTGGCCAGCACACCATCGCCATCATGGTGCTCAATACCCTCAACGTTCCCCACTCCCTGGAGCCGTTGACACCCAAACCATTGCCGGAGCGCAACTGGCGCGAGGCCCGGGCCGGAGACATCGTCTGGGCCCGCGAGCACCTCTTCCCTTGGGTCGTGCGTCGCCTGAAGCAGCGGAACGCCGACGACGGCCGGCACCCCAAGCGACCTGAACCCGGCCCGGTGTTCGGCGCCGGGATGCCCCCCGGTACATTCGTCGGCAACGACCCCCGGAACATCACCGACTGACTCACGGAGCCGAAGGATCGCTCCCGTCAGAGATCTCAAACTCGCCAATGACCGACTTCCCGTCAGCTTCATAGACCGGCACGTGGAAGGTTTGACCTTTTCGCTTCTCCTGCCAGGCCAATGCCTCCTCAGGGCTCTTGAAGCTCATGGCGGCTGTATGACCGTTCGCTTCGTTCAAATCCGCCGTGTAGGCGTATCCACGTTTCCCGTTCGTGGCCATGACGGCGATCATGTCGGGTGAGCCATTCTCGTTCTCCATGCCGTAAGTGGTGCCATCGCCGTTAGTTGCCCACTCGGTCAACTGCGTGCTCACGTATCGTGCCGTCAGCCGCCAGCGGCTCTCCGGGGCCGTGGTGTAGGTGACGCTGTGTTGACCCGGAGCCAGCTTGGCCAAGTAGCCGCTCCAGCCGTGGGGTGTCCCGGCGTCGTCAGCTGAGCAGGCGATGCTGGACCCGTCCTGATACTGGAAGTGCCCCTCAGTCAGACACCAGAAGTCAATCTGGATGCCCGTTGTTCCCGCAGGTGGCTCTCCAAGGTCCACCGTGGCAGTCCCTTGATACGAGTCAGCTACCGGCGTGGACAGCTGCGTAACCACTTCCGCCCCGGGCACCACGAACAGTCCTGCGGCCGTGGCGCCGACGCCACCCAGAAGTCCCACGCCGGCAAACACCCCGGCGCCGATCCAGAGCCTGGCGCGTTTACGGGTCCGCCCGGCCGTGGTTTGTTCCACCCTCGACACCAGTTCCCCACGCAAAGCCCGGCTGAAGTTAGGGTCGACACGGAGCTCGTTCATCGCTGGTCTCCTTCGAAAGCGGGAGCAAGCTTTGGTGTCCCCGCGAGTGCTGTTTTCATGCGCTCCCTGGCTCGGTGCATGCGTGACTTGGCAGCTGCCGGAGAGAGGTTGAGTACGGTGGCCGCCGCGGCGATGGTGTAATCCTCGAAGACCACCAGGCTGACGAGCTGCTGATCCACAGCGTTGAGCGTGGCGAGTGCTCGAGCTGTGTCCGTGTCCAATTCGCCCTGCAGGAAAAGGTCTTCATTGGCGCAGGCAAGGTCTTGGGTCCGGGGAAGGGAAGCAAGCAGCTTTCGGTAGCGAAAGGCGGCCCGCCTGTTGTTGCGGGCCACGTTGGTGGTGGTCACCAGCAGCCAGGGAAGAATGGAGCCATCCACCAGCCGCACCTTGGCCCGGCATCGCCACAGTTCCAAGAACGCGGCAGACATGATGTCTTCGGCGTCGTGCCGTTCGGGTGAGAGCCGATACGCATGCCGGTAAACCCTGCCGTGGTGCCGGTCGTACAGCAGCCCGAAAGCCTCTCCCTCGCCGTCGAGGCTCCTCGCCCACAGTCCGCCGTCGTCGGTTTCGCTGTTCCCCATGCCCTGTATTGTCCGCGAGCGGACGAAAGGTTTCACGAAGCGGGACTTTTCTTTAAAGCCGTCGTTGTTGTGAAGACTGTCAGCCGGCCGGCTGGGATTCTGTTTGTGCCCGGATGCTCCACGCCGACCAGTCCAGCGGGTGAACCGAGGGGCGTCCCAAGAGATATCCCTGGGCTGCGGTGATGTTGAGCGCCGTCACTTCCTCGAGTTCTGCGGCCGTCTCGATGCCTACAGCAATGACTTCCGCCCCGAGCTCCCTGGCGAGCTCAACGATCGCCTTGGCCCGGATCCTTTGGCCTTCGCTGCTTTCGATGCCTTCAATCAGGTGGCGGTCCAGCTTGATGATGTCCGGACGCAGTTGCTCCACCCGCTCCAATGCGACCAACGCTGCTCCGGAGGCGCTGACGGCCAGGCGCAAACCCAAGGCGCGCAGCGGCCCGAGTCCGTCGCGGCCGGTTTGGCCTCCGACGTCGGCCAGGCTGCCGGTGAGCTCGACAATGATCCGGTCCGGCGCGAGTGCCGCAGCGGCCAGCAGGTTCCGGACCCTGGGGTCGCTGGAGGTAGCGGGCGTGAGATTAAGGGCCACGGACATGGTTTCCGGGACGTCGTGCGCCGCGGTGAGGGCGCAGTGGAGGGCAGCGATCTCCAACTCGGTTCCCAGCCCCGCGGCAGCAGCCTCGCTGAACCAGACATCGGCGCCGGCGCCGTCTTCACCGACGAACCGGGTGAGTGCTTCAACACCCACTACGTCGCCGTTGGGGAGTGCATGGACAGGCTGGAAGGCGGTCAGCAGAAGCTTGTCCGCCAGGACCGCCTGGATTCCTTCCCGGACTTCGTGGCTGACGGGAACCGACACGGTCCGCGCTGCGTCAACAGACTCAAGGTGCACGCTGGCGGATTCGAGGTGAACCGGCACCGTAGCTGCCGGCGCGGCCTCTTTGCGGGTTTCCAGCAGATGCTCCAACAAGGCACGCTGAGGGTCTTCGGGATGTGCCTCCAACAACGCACCCAGCCTGATTCTGGCGGCTTCGCTGCGCGGTTCGGTATCGGCAAGGATGGATTCGATGATGTCGTTCACCTGCTCGCGCATGGTCGCCTTAGCAGGCGGCGACGTTTCGGCAGGCGGTGACGCGTTGGCGGCATCCTGTGAAAGAGAGCCCTCTTCTTGAGCCATCAGCTATTCCTTTATGTGTATCCCCCGCTGGCAGAGCCAGACAAACTACCTGACCGGCCCATCTGTGGGCCCTGTCACGAATAATACAGAAGAACACTTCGCCGTTGTGCCGGTGCGCTTTTCCAGTCGCGCAAAACAGTGTCGCGCGGCTGCAGGCCTGAGATGCTTAGGGGGTGACGTCCCTTTCAACGGAAGCACCCCGCACCGCGCTCAGCTGGAAACTATTACCGGCGGCGCTGCTTTCGCTGTCCGGCATTCCCCTCTTTGCGATGGGAAATGAACTGCTCGGCTACGGCTTGCTGCTGGCCAGTGTTGTCACCGCCGCCTTCGTTGACAGCCGGCTGATGCGGCACCTCGCGCTGATCGCGGCCGGCATGACCATCTTCAGCCTGGTGCCTCTCAATGCCGACCTCAGTACGGAGCACATGGCCCTGATGGGCGGAGCGCTCGCGCTGGCAGTGCTGGTGCCGTGGCTGGTGTCCCGCTTTGTGTATCGGGAAGACATCATCAAATTCCCCATCAACACCGGCAGGAAATGGCCCTTGGCAGCAAAGCTGTACTTGATGGGCGTCGTTGCCTTGGGCTATTTCATCCTGCCCGTCTACCTGATCAGCACCGGCGTGTACCAAAACTGGCCCGACGCCTCCGATCCCGACATCTTCTGGCGGCTCTTCCTGGGCGTTAACGCCGTAGGAATCTGGGACGAACTGTTCTTCATCTGCACCACGTTCACCCTGCTGCGACAACACTTCCCGGACTGGCTGGCGAACCTCCTGCAAGCTGTGGTTTTCTCCTCATTCCTGTGGGAAATCGGATATCAGTCCTGGGGTCCCTTGCTGACGTTCCCGTTCGCGTTGCTGCAGGGGTACACCTTCAAGCTGACCAAGTCGTTCACCTACGTGGTGTCAGTGCACCTGCTGTTCGACTTCGTGTTGTTCCTGGCACTGGTCCACGCCCACAACCGGGATTGGCTGCCGATCTTCCTGTACTAGAGATGGTCCGCTACCGGGGAGCCCGCAGCACCTGCCCACGCCTCTTCGGAAACCTCGATTTCCTGTGCCATGTCATCCAGGAAGCGCATCACGATCATCCGTTCTTCCGGAGCGAGACGGGCAGCCGCCAGAAAACGCTTGGCTTGCTGCCGTCCCACCGTCCGCATCGCAGCCTCGTGCGTTTCGGGGGTGATGGCTATGGCGAGGGCCCTCCGATCGGAGGGGTGGGCCCGTCGGGTGACATGTCCCGCGCGTTCCAACCGGTCGAGCAACTTGGTGGTTGACGCCGTCGAGATGCTGAGGCGGGAGGCTATTGCGCCGGGGGTGGCAATCACGCCATGGTTCGCGCAGACAATCAAATAGTGCAGTGCACGCATGTCTGATTGGTTGAGCTTCATGTACCTCAGGGAGGCGTCGGACAGCCGCTGTTCTGCCTCCCGCAGCCGCCCCAGGGCAGCCATGAGGTCACTGATCTGCTGGACATCCTCGTCGGAGAGACCGGATCGGTCCACTAATTCCGCGTGAGGATCGTTGGCGTCCAGATGATAAACGCCGGAGGAAACCGGGGTCCCGGCTTCTTCAGGAATCTCTTCAGGACTGGACATGATGAGTATGTTACACCCAACTTCCTACATGGTAGCCTTTCTTCTAGCTTGTCTAGCAATATTCAAGTCTCTCTAAGGCACCGGGTGTAGGAGGTAGGCGCAGGATGAATGCGACAGAGATGGTGGTCCTCCTGGACGACGCCGGAACACCCATCGGGGAGGCCGCAAAAGCGGGGGTGCACACACTGGACACACCCCTTCATTTAGCCTTCTCCTGCTACCTGCTCAACGATGCCGGCGAGGTCCTCCTGACCCGCCGCTCACCTGAAAAGAAGACCTGGCCGGGCGTTTGGACCAACAGTTTCTGCGGCCACCCGGCACCAGGCGAGGAATTCGAGGACGCTGTAATGCGGCGTGCGCAGTTTGAACTCGGAGTGGACGCCAAGAGGATCGAACTGGTCCTCCCGGATTTCCGCTACAGAGCCGTTGACCCCACTGGAATCGTCGAAAATGAGGTCTGCCCGGTGTTCATGGCCCGGATCAGCGGCCCCCTGCAGCCGAATCCAGCCGAGGTTGCTGACTGGGCGTGGATATCCCCGGCCCTGCTCGAGGATGCCCTGGCACACACGCCGTCCGCTTTCAGCCCGTGGCTTGCTCTGCAGTTCCCCCAGCTTCTGGAGGCGCGGGCATTGCCTTCACACGAGGGAGTCAAAGCATGACCGTCACCTCCGGATCCCTCCGAAGCCGCACCGACCTCTGCGGCGCGATCGAAAACGAGCTGACCGGACTGATCGGCAAGAGGGCCAGCGCCGCAACCGCCTACGGCCCCAACTTCGCCAGGCTGTGGGGCCTGGCCGGCCAGAACGTGCTGGGGGGCAAGTTCGTCCGCCCCTTGCTGCTCATGGAAACGTACGACTCCCTCTTGCAGCGCGGCTCATCACGGCCCGAACAAGAAGGCCGCGGCCAACGCGAAACCGCCATCAGCATCGCCGCCGCCATCGAACTCCTCCACTACGCCTTCCTCCTGCATGATGACGTGATCGACGGAGACCTCGTCCGCCGCGGACACCCCAACCTCATCGGGTCCCTCCTCGCAGAAACCGGCGAGCTCCCCCGTCCCGATGGCGGCCTTCACTGGGCCCAGACAGGCGGAATCCTGATGGGCGACATGCTGCTCGCCGCAACCCACCAAGCCTTCGCCCGCGCGGATCTCCCCCACGAATTACGGCTCCGCCTCCTGGATCTCCTGGAACACACCATCAACGAGACCGTAGCCGGCGAGCAACTTGACGTGGGCCTGGGCGACGGCGTCATTGCCCCGGACCTCGAGACCATCCTGGTGATGTGTGGATACAAAACCGCCACGTACACCTTCGAACTGCCGTTGCGTGCCGCCGCCGCGCTGGCCGGTGCGGACTTCGCCGTCGAGACTGCGCTTGCAACCGCCGGCCGGCATCTTGGCTTGGCCTTCCAGCTCCAGGACGACCTCCTGTCCACCTTCGGGGATCCGCGCCGCCATGGCAAGGATCCCTTTTCGGACCTGCGGGAAGGCAAGGAAACGGCCATCATCGCCCATGCGCGGACCACCAGCACGTGGCCGCACATCGCGCCCCTCTTCGGCAGGCCCGGACTCAACGGCGAGGAAGGCGAGCACGTCCGCCGCCACCTCACCGATTGCGGAGCAGAAGCATTTGTCCAGGGCCTCATCGAGGAACAAATGGCAGCGTTTAATCATCAGCTCACAAGCACCATTCCGCAGGACGCACGGAATGTCCTGCTTGACCTTGCGGGGCAGTTGGAAGGACGGCAATCATGAGCGTCGCCACCGATACCTCTTTCACCCATTTCACCCGGACGGCCGAGCGGGCCGCCAACCAGGTCATCGCCGCCTATTCCACGTCCTTCGGCCTGGCATGCAGGTTGCTGGGGCCCCGGCACCGCCAGCACGTCCGCAACATCTACGCCCTGGTGCGGGTGGCGGACGAGCTCGTGGACGGCGTCACCGCGGAAGCCGGGCTCAGCTACCAGGAACAGTGCGACGCCTTGGCCCACTTCATCGATGAGACCCACCGCGCGGTCAAGCTTGGCTACAGCAGCGATCTCATCATCCACGCCTTTGCCCAGACCGCCCGGACGGCGGGCATAGATGAGACCCTCATCGATCCCTTCTTCGCTTCCATGCGAACGGACCTCGGCGAGCGCACGTCAGCGGGCACTTCTGCGCAACAGCCGGCACCACTCCGTTTCGACGCCGATGCCCATGATGGCTACGTGCACGGCTCCGCTGAGGTTGTGGGGCTGATGTGCCTGCGTGTCTTCATGCGGGATGAAAACATCGACGACGGCGACGCCGCAGCTTTGCAGTATGGCGCCAGCAGGTTGGGCGCTGCGTTCCAGAACATCAACTTCCTCCGGGATCTGGCGGACGATACCTCCCGGTTGGGCCGCAATTACCTCAGCACTGCGGACCACCTCGAGGAGCACGACCGGGTGGAGTGGGTCAAGACAGTCCGGGCCCAGCTGGCCGACGCCAACGCCGTCATTCCGATGCTGCCACGCGATGCCAGGGCCGCTGTCCGGAGCGCGTTGGCGCTGTTCCAGGCCCTCACGGACCGGATTGAACAGACCACGGTGGACGAGCTGTATCGCTCAAGGGTCCGGGTGCCGGATGCCGTTAAAGCCGGGCTCGCCGCCCGGGCCGTCGCCTCAACCTGGATGGAGCTGCACCGATGACGCGGACTGTAGTGATCGGCGGTGGCATCGCTGGGCTCGCCACCGCTGCACTCCTTGCCCACGAGGGCCACGAGGTCCAGCTCCTGGAGCAGCGCGACCAGGTGGGCGGACGCGCCGGAAGCCTTGAACGGGACGGTTTCCGCTTCGACACCGGTCCCTCCTGGTACCTGATGCCCGGCGTCTTCGACCACTTCTTCAAGCTGCTCGGCACCAGCGCGGCGGAACAGCTGGACTTGCGGACGCTCAGTCCCGCGTACCGCATCTTCAGCGAGCCGGACCACGACGGCGGACGGCCGGTCCCGCTGACAGTGCCGCTGGGCAGCGATCAGGTTCTGGAAACCTTCGAGAGCGTGGAGCCCGGCAGCGCCAGGGAACTGACCTCCTACCTCGCGTCCGCGCGCCACACCACTGAAATGGCTGAACGGTTCTTCCTCTACAACCCGTTCACCAGGCTGCAAGGGCTGCTTCATCCGGAAGTGCTGCGGAGCCTGCCCAAACTCGCGCAACTGCTCCTGACACCGTTGGATAAGTACGTATCCCAACGGTTCCAGCACCCCGTGCTCCGGCAGGTCCTGGGATACCCGGCGGTGTTCCTTGGCACCAATCCTTCCGATGCTCCCGCCATGTACCACTTGATGAGTGCCCTGGACCTGGGCGACGGCGTGCAGTATCCGATCGGCGGATTCTGGGAGCTCGTGAGGCGACTGGAGTCGTTGGCGGTGGATGCCGGTGTCAGGATCCATACCGGTGCCGAAGCTTTGAAGATCACCACCCGCGAGGCGCCCCGGACCAGGAAGGTGGGCCGCTTCGATGGCGTGAAGCTCCCGCCTGCCCTGTCCGGGAAGGATTGCCGTGAAGTCACCGGGGTCAAGTGGCGCGACAACTCGGGCACGGAGCACTACAGCGTTGCGGACCTGGTGGTCTCCGGCGCCGACCTGCACCACACCGAAACCCAACTGCTGGGCGTCAGGGACCGGAGCTACAACAGCAGGTACTGGCAGAGCCGCACCAGCGGACCCGGCGCCGTCCTGGTGATGCTGGGCATCAAGGGTTCCCTGCCGGAACTTCCCCACCACTCCTTGTTCTTCACCCGCGATTGGGAGGCGAATTTCGCAGCCATCTTTGGCGAGGAGACCAAGATCCCGGATCCTGCTTCCATCTATGTCTGCAAACCCAGCGCCACCGACGCCGGGGTCGCGCCACAAGGGCACGAGAACCTCTTTGTCCTCGTCCCCGTCCCGGCCGATCCGCAGCTGGGGGCAGGCGGCCCCGACGGCAGCGGCGATGTCCTCATCGAACGAACCGCGGACGCCGCCATCGACCAGATCGCCCAGTGGGCCAACATCCCGGACCTCCGCGACCGTGTGGTGGTCAGGCACACCATCGGACCCGCTGACTTCGCTGATGAGTACAACTCCTGGCGCGGCGGCATGCTGGGACCAGCGCACACGCTGGGACAGAGCGCCATGTTCAGGGCGCAGAACGCCTCGAAGCGTGTGCAGGGCCTCTACTACGCCGGTGCCACCACAGCCCCCGGGGTAGGCGTGCCCATGTGCCTCATCAGTGCCGAGCTGGTCTTGAAACGGATCCGCGGCGACCACAGTGCCGGCCCTACCACTGTGAGGCCCGTAGCTAGCAGGATTGGCTGATGGGTGTTATCTACTTGGTGTCGTTGCTGCTGGGTATCACCTGCATGCTCCTGCTCGACCACCGCTTCCGTCTGTACTTCTGGCGGGGTCCTAAAGCAGCGGCGATCGTCACCGCCGTCGGGGTCTTGTTCCTTCTCGCCTGGGACCTGGCCGGGATCGGTTTGGGAATCTTCCTGCGAGGTGAAGGCACCATCGCCACGGGACTGTTGATCGCCCCGGAGCTGCCCATCGAGGAACCCGTCTTCCTGCTTTTCCTGGTGCTGTGCACCATGGTCCTCTACACAGGCGCCCGGCGGCTGCTTGACCGGGCACCGGCCACACGCAGTGCGAAACAGCGGGAGCACGTATGACGTACTTATGGCTCGCGCTCGCCTTCATCGTCGCGGCAGGAGCAGCCGGCGTGATCTTTGCCCGCCGGGGCGCGTATCCCGGCGAGGCCGGCAGGCATTGGAAAGCCGTAGGCCTGGCCTTCACGGCCTTGGCCGTCCTGACCGCGGTGTTCGACTCCGTCATGATCGGGATGGAACTCTTCCACTACGACGCTTCGCACATCCTCGGCGTCAAAGTAGGGCTCGCGCCGATCGAGGACTTTGCGTACCCGCTGGCCGGCGTCGTGGCGCTTCCCGGGCTGTGGATGTGGCTAACGCGAAAGCGCACGCAATCCAGCCAAAGCCGCACGGAACCGGGGCGCAAGGGCCTCGTCCCGCAGGCCTTGCTCGCCTCCCGCCCGGTCAGCTGGATCAACACCGCTTACCCGTTTGCCGCGGCCATGCTCCTGACCACCCGCGAGATCGACTGGGTCCTGGTCGTGGGCACCTTCTATTTCCTCATCCCCTACAACCTGGCCATGTACGGGATCAACGACGTCTTCGACTACGAATCCGACCTGAAAAACCCCCGCAAGGGCGGCATGGAGGGTGCACTCCTCCAACCCCATCTTCACCGCCCCATGCTGTGGCTCGCAGCGATCACCAACGTGCCGTTCCTGGTGGTCCTCGCCGTCGCGGGCGGTCCTGCCGCGTGGCTGAGCCTTGCCGTCAGTGCCTTCGCGGTTGTGGCCTACTCCGTGGCCGGGCTTCGCTTCAAGGAACGCCCGGTCTTGGACTCGCTGACGTCCAGTACGCACTTCGTCAGTCCCGCCGTCGTCGGCTTGACGCTGGCCGGTGCCGAGGTGACGCCTGGTCTCCTCATCCTGCTGCTCGCGTTCTTCCTGTGGGGCATGGCCGCCCATGCCTTCGGCGCCGTCCAGGACATTGAGCCTGACCGGCAGGCCGGCATCGGCTCCATAGCAACAGTCATCGGTGCCCGCCGCACGGTGCGGCTCGCCGTCGTGCTCTGGTTTGTTGCCGGCCTGGCGATGCTGGCCACGCCGTGGCCCGGACCGTTGGCGGCCATCATTGCCGTCCCCTACATCGCCAATTGCGCGCCGTACTGGAACGTGACGGATACGACGGCGGCGCGCACCAATGTGGCATGGCGACGGTTCATCTGGCTCAACTACGGGTCAGGATTCCTGGTGACGCTCATCGTGATCCTGCAGTGGAGCCTCACGTCATGACTGGGCTGGTTTCCCGGCATCAGGGCCCACAGGCTCTTCGTCGATGGTGTCCAGTGCTTCGCGCATGTGCTGCAGGAAGTTCACCACAATCTGCGACTCGTCCGGGCTCAACGCGCAGGCAGCGTCGAGCATCCGCCGGTGCATTCCACCAAGCGTGTGCCGCACTTCCTGGTCCGACCCCGGCGTTGCCTTCAGTATCAGCGCGCGACGATCGGTGGGATGGGGTTCGCGGCGAATATGGCCGGACTCCACCAGGCGGTCGATCAGCGTGGTCATGGAAGCCGACGTTATCCCTAGCTTGTCGCCCAGATCCTTCGGCTTCATCACCTTGCCCGCGGCTTCAGCTTCGAACAGGTAGCGCAGGGCCAGCAGGTCCTTCTCACCCATCCCCATGGAGGAACGGGTCCTGCGGCGCATCGCTTGCTCGGAAGCACGGTAATCGCGCAGGGCATTCAGCACGTCAATGGCAATGGCCTTCTGACCTGGGTCTTTGCCGTACCAATAGCCCTTTGCGTGGCCTTCCGAGTCCATCCGACGGTCCTTTGATAAACGTAAAGCTTGTCTTGCTAGCAATTTGATAGTAAGTCACGTACCCCGCGAATGCATGACGCCGCACATCCGCCGCCCCGCTCGTCCACAGCACGTCCCCCGCACGTCCCCTAGGAAAGAGGCTTTGCACATGGCAACAGTAAGCCCGGACCTCGCCCGGCAGATCACGGTTACCGTGAGCTTGGTGATCTGCATTGTTGGCTCGATGATCGGCGTCGGAGTCTTCGGCGGAACCCCGATCGCCCAGGCAGCGGGCGGTGCTTTGTCCGCCGACTCCACGCTCCTCGCCCCCGCAACCCCCGCCTTCTCCATCTGGTCCGTGGTGTACACCGGCCTGGTTGCCTACACGGTATGGCAGTGGTTGCCGTCCCAGCGGGCCAATCCGCGGCAGCGCTCCCTCGGCTGGATCGTGGCCTTGTCCATGGTCCTGAACGCCGCGTGGATCCTGTCTGTCCAGGCTGGCTGGCTCTTTGTCAGCGTGCTGGTGATCCTGGCCCTGCTGGTGACACTTGTCCTGGCGTTCCTTCGGTACAGCCAGAGCCGCGCCACTTCGTGGTTTGAGGCTGTAGCGGTGGACGGGACTCTGGGGTTGTACCTCGGCTGGACCAGCGTGGCCGTGTGCGCCAACATTGCCGCCGCTTTGAAGGCTTCCGGCTTCTCAGGCTTCGGGTTGCGGCCCGAGGTCTGGTCAGTGGCTGTGTTGGTAGTGGTGGCCGTTGTGGGCATCGCTCTGGCCATCAAGGGACACGGCCGCCTCGCTCTCGCAGCCGCCATTGCGTGGGGCCTGGCCTGGATCACAGTCGGCCGCAGCGCCGATTCACCCGAGTCATTCCCGACGGCGGTCGCGGCGGCTGTCGCTGCTGCGCTGGTTCTCGGTGCAGCGATCACGGTGAGGGCCCGGGTGGTGCTGGCTGGGGCCGGGGTTTCTGGTAGCCGGTAGCCGGTAAACCCTGCCTTGCTTCGCGACAGCAGGCGGCAGGGCAGGCGATGCCGGCTACTTGCGCGGTTTTCCACATAGGCGAAGTCAGGCCTGATATCCGGTTCTCCCGACTGGAAGAGTTGGGACATGGAGCGGATTCGGACCAGTCAGGCGGGCAACAACGCGATGCCCTTACCGGCCGATGCCTCGACGCCCTGGGAGTCTGCCCAGCCCGGTGCTACGTTGGCGGGCCTCGCGGCCGTTATTGGTTCCTTGCCCGCGAGCACCAGCAGCGGTGGGCTGGTCAATGAGATTCGTGCCCTGGAGGACCTGAAATCCGCGATCACTGCGCGTCAGGCCAGGGCCGCCGTCGCTTTGGATCTGGCTCAGCGCCGGGAGCAGGCCGAAGCAGGCGTTCCCACGGCAGAGCAAGGCCGCGGTGTAGCCGCCCAGGTGGCCCTCGCCCGACGCGAATCGCCGAACCGTGGATCCCGGCTGCTCGGACTTGCGCGGGCGCTTGTCATCGAGATGCCGCACACCATGGCCGCCCTCGAAACAGGTCAGCTCAACGAATGGCGTGCCACACTGTTGGTCAAGGAAACTGCGTGCCTCAGCATTGAAGACCGTGCCGCTGTGGATGAAGAACTGGCGCCGGACACGGGCACGTTCAACGGGTCCGGGGACCGGTCCATCATCGCCGCAGCCAAGGCCGCAGCCTACCGGCGCGACCCCCGCTCGGTCACCCAGCGGGCCAGTCACGCCGCCGCAGAACGCCGGGTCAGCCTTCGCCCGGCTCCGGACACCATGACAATCCTCACCGCTCTGCTACCAGTGGCTCAAGGCGTCGCCGCCTACGCTGCCCTTAGCCGACACGCAGATTCAGCCCGCTCGTCCGGCGACGGCCGAAACCGTGGACAGATCATGGCCGACACCTTGGTAGAACGGGTCACCGGAACACCTAGCGGGGTCGCAGGGATCGACCTCCAACTCGTCATGACCGACCGCACGCTCTTCCAAGGCGACAGCGAACCGGCCCGCCTCCAGGGTTACGGAATCGTCCCCGCTGAATGGGCTAGAGTTCTGCTGGCCGACGGGCCCACCGAGCCAGAGGGACAGCGCCAAGAATTCCGAGTGATGATCCGGCGACTTTACACTGCTCCGGGAAGCGGCGAACTCCTGGCCATGGACTCCAAAGCGAGGGTCTTCCCCCAACGATTACGGCGCTTCATCGAGGTCCGGGACGCCACCTGCCGAACCCCGTACTGCGATGCGCCTATTAGGCATATGGACCACGTGGTCCCTTGGCACAACGGCGGGACCACCACCCTGAACAATGGCGCGGGGCTATGCGAGGCATGCAATCACACCAAGGAAAACCCCGGCTGGAGCGCCAGTGTGCCGCACGGCCAAACGCACACCTTGGAAGTCCGCACCCCTACCGGGCACATCTATCAATCGAAGGCGCCACCTCTGCCTGGGCGCGAGGATGCGTCGCCACATGCTCCGCCGGACAGGCCACCCGCGTCGGAACGACACTGGGAGCCACAACTGCAGCATGCCCGGCAGACGTAATCCACGACAAAGTCATACACAGCCGCGTCGCAACAGCTGCTATGCCGGGCAGGCATCCTTCAATGCCTGAACGGACTCTGCCGGTACTTGGTCGCCGGCGTCGGCGATCTGACGGAGGGGCGTGGTGATATCGGAGGGGACGCCTGCGGCATCGGCGGCTGTCACCAAGCCGGCAAGTACCTGCTTGTCCTCGGCGCCCACCAAGCCGTCTTGGACAACGGCGCAGATCTGTTTGGTCACTTCGTCGGCAGCGGCGGTGGCAACCTTTGATGCGGCCTCACTGGCAGCGTTTCCGGCTGCTTCCTCAACGGCTCCGCAGCCCACGAGCAGCAGCAGAACGGGAACGGCGGACAGGGCTGCAAGTCGACGGGTCATGGGTCCAGCCTAGCAATCCTGCAGCAGAGCCTGCCGCGGCGTGGCTCCGCTGTGCCGGCAGTGCCTGAGGCGACCACCGACACAGCGCAGCAGCCCTAGCCTGCAATCAGTTCATTGACCGGGCCTTCGTGCAGGGCAAGGTAAACGTCGTCCCGGATCTGGTTCGCCTCTGGATCGGTCATTGTCCGGCCAAGCGGACGCATCACCACGCGTATCAGGGCGTTGGCCTGCCCGCGTCTAATGCGGAGCCGGTCCCGCGCCGCGGCCGGAAGCTGTCGGCAGGGAGTCAGCGCCAACAGCTCCACGCTTTCCAGATCCTCCGCCTGCTCCCCCAGAGCCGTACGAACCGTATCGCCAAGCAACTCATCGTCGATGTCCTCTGCAACCACGATTGAAATGTCCCTGCTGATGGAAGGCATCCGGGAGACAGCTTTCCACGGCGACAGGTCCAGCATTTGCCGTTGAATCCTCGGGTCCGCAGACCTCAGCAGCCTGATGTCGGGAATGCCCTTGCAAAGCATCAGGGCGCGGTCCAAACCCATCCCCAGCGCAAGGCCGCACCATTTTCCGGGATCAAGGCCCGCGTCCAGGAAAAGCTGCGGTGCCATGAGCCCACACTCCGCGAGTTCCAGCCACTCGCCACCCATCAGAACGTCAAGCTGCAAGCCCTCCGTCGTGTAAGGGTGGGAGGCCGGAACGGCACGCCACTCAGCGCCCGGGAATACAGCAGCCACCAAGGCACTGACCATTTCCTGAAGATGCCCGCCGTGCAGCTTTCCGGTGGAACTCACACGCCACAAGTCCACCTGGTGGGGCGTGCCCACATGGGTGCGATCAATGGAGTCCCGCCGGTAGACGAGGCCGGGGATCGCCCAGAGCTCGTCCACAACCTCGGCTGGATCAATCGCCCGCAAGAGCGTGGGGATGGACGCCGAGGTGTGGCTGCGCAGCATGACGGTGGGGCTGACATAGCGGGAGTATCGCTGGTCGCGGGTAATGTCCGCCCCGCTGAAACCCAAACGGTCATAGTTATCCGCAACGCTGACCAAGGGGCTGTGACGTATGGTTCTGCCGGGCACGCTCCACTGCGTCTGAAGGGCGTCCACCACGTCACGCAGGAGTTTCTGCATGGCATGCGGACCATGGTCGGGGTTGGCGAGGTCCCTGATGGTCAAAGCATGGTGAAGCTCGGCAGGGCTTAAATAGACAGGCATTTCTGGTCCTTAAGTTTCGGAGTGATTGGGTTCCTCCCCCGACTCACTCCGGCGCCAGGACCTAGGCGCGCGCCTTAGTGCCCTCGCGACCGGATACCGGTCGGGGGCAAGTAAATCGACGCATGGAGAGCATGGGCCGACTCTACCTCTGTCCGCCGCGAAGGCACAGGCCCCACCGAATGCCCCTTAAGGGGCCGTTTGCCGGCGTCGGAACCAGGCGTCGCCGATGCAGAAGGCACGACGACGGCGGACGCCGAAGTGGTCGGGCCGGGTGAAGCTTCCTGATGCGTACAGGCCACCAAGCCCGCAGGAAGGACTACCGCCCGGCAGACTCAGGTCATCCGGTGATCGGTGAGCCGATATACCGACACGTGGCTGCGGGACTCCGCGAAGATAACCGGGCTCGCTCACCTCCACCGTTCCGCCATGCCCGGGCGGCAGTGAACGCAATTGCGGCACCCAGAGCTCCACGACGAAGCGGCCGCCTGGAGCCAGGTGGTGGGCAGCGTTCTGGAAGCACCGCACTTGTTCCCACTATTGCAGCCGACGGCCAGGGAGTTGAAGAGGCGAGGCCCCACCTATGCTAGGGGGATGGGAGAAGAGACTGTGGACCACAAGGCCTTGGCCGTCTGCATGATTGATATCTCGTCCGACATTCGCCGCAAGTCACTCAACGAGACAGGCCTCCGCCCCATCTCGAATGGTGTGCTGGAAATCCTTCGTGTTATTGAAGGCCATCCGGGCGTCACCGTTGCCGAGGTGGCGGGCAGGCTCGGGCGGCAGCTGAGCAACGTCAGCTCGCAATTGCGCGAGCTCGTAGCTGCCGGCTTGGTCACGCGTGTCAAGGATGCCTCGGACAAGCGCTACGTTTCCCTCCATCCCACGGACGAGTCCAGACGGATCAAGGCGCTCCTGGAGGATGGATGGGCTGACGCGATCATCGCGGCGAGCGCCCGGCTGCTCCCGGAGGAACGCGAACAAATTGCAGCCAGCCTCCCGGCGCTGCAGCGGTTGGCTTCGTTCCTTTCGGAACCTGAACACGTATCCGGGCCCACTATTACTGCGGCGGCCGACACGACTCCTCCGGGCCGTAGCGGAACCAGTCCGGCAGCGCCGCGGTAAAGGCGTCGCGCAGTTCGGGGGTGTTGGTCACGGTCCAGTCCACCCGGCCTTTGACTTCCACCTCGTCTTTGTCCCATTCGAACCAGTTGATCATCTTCAGCTGCGGGAATTCCTGGTGTGTTGTGGGGCTGAAGAGTTGGTTCCACCAGGCTTCTTTGATAGCCCTCTCCGGCTCGCCGCCTGCTCCTGGAGCGAACAGTGCGGCCGTTTCGGGGATGGCTACCGGCTTGCCATGCTGCGTGCCGTACACGCCGTAGAAATCCGGAAGCAGACTGTCGTCGCCGTTGGCACCCTTGTAGTCGCCGGTAAGCTGATCCGCGAACTTGTTGGGCTCAGGGAGTTCATTTTCACCCCACGGGTAGGTGCTGCCCCAGTGATAGAGGGACATGCCAACCCAGTCCACAGCCTCGTCTCCCGGGTAGTAGGGGGCGTAAGCGTCGTCGTCCATGGCCAAGGCGCCGTCGCCGCTGGTATCCAGCGCCAGAAATTCGGGGGTGCCTGGTTTAGCTTCGAACTCTCCGCCCGCGAAAGGATATCCGCCCCCGTAATTGGGAGCCCACATCATGGCGGAACCCGGCGCGGTGGAGTGCACCGCCTTAGCCAGCGTTTGGAAAGCTTCTTTGTACTTTTGTGGCTGCTGGGACCAGGCGTACCAGGAGCCGTTCATTTCGTGGGCGAACCTGACAACCACGGGTACGCCGTCGTCGTTGAATCCGGCGAGGTCTTTCGCCAGTGCCGTAGCCGTTTCTTCAGTCACAGTGGAGAGTCCGTTGTGAGGTTCCAGGGTCAGCAGCATCATGTGCCCGTCGGCTCGAATCTGCTCCACTGCCCGCCGGAGATCGTCTTCGTCCTTGGCTGTGAGGGGAAACCCCGTGAAGGAGACGCTGACTGCGGGCTTGTGGCCAAGGTCGTTGGCGAAGGCGGCCAGCGGTTTGGAATGCCAGTCCAGGTTCACACCGAACAGGGCACCGGTGTCAGGGGCGAGGGCCGCCCGTGGGAGGACTTCACAGTTTTTCTCGCTGGAACCCGATTGCGCTTTTTGTTCCGCGAGGCCGTTGGCAAAGTTCACTCCCGCGATGCCGATCACGGCCAGGCCAATCACGGCAGGGAGCGTGAAGGCCCGCCTGAGCTCCGTCCGGTTGGCCTTGCGGGCATCGCCGCTCTCTTCGGGTTGTTCCCCCACAACAGCCACCAATCCTCTCCGACCTGCAGTTTCGTTCCATCCTAGGTACGTATCCCCCGAACGACCCCACTGGGACGAACGTCACGCCCGACAGGCTTATGCACGCCCATTAACATACTTATACTTTTATAAGTATTATTACTTTGAAGAATGGGTGACGCGTGGCATCGCAACTACTGGAGACATCGGGCGGACAAGCCCAAGCAAACACACCAGCCCCACCGGGCGTTAAGGCCAACAGCGGCTGGCGGGCTTTGCCCTTCCTGGCCCTGGCCCAATTCATGGTGGTCCTGGACGGCACCATCGTGAACCTGGCGCTCCCCCGCCTCCAGCTGGAAATGGGCATCAGTGACTCCACCCGCTCCTGGGTGGTCACTGCTTACGCTTTGGTCTTCGGCGCCTTCCTCTTACTGGGCGGACGCATCTCCGATTTCTGGGGACGGAAGCGGACCTTCATCACGGCCTCGGCAGGCTTCGCGGCGGCATCACTCATCGGCGGCTTGGCCCAGCAGCCTTGGGAACTCATCGGAGCCCGCGCGCTCCAGGGCATCTTCGCCGCCCTCCTCGCACCGGCGGCCTTGGCACTCCTGACGGTGGCCTTCCCCGGCGGCAAGGATCGCGGCACCGCCTTCGCCATCTTCGGCTCCATCAGCGGGGTCGGTGCAGCGGCAGGAGTTCTGCTGGGCGGATTCCTCACCGAATTCGTCTCATGGCGGTGGTGCTTCTTCGTCAACGTACCCATCGCAATCATCGCGCTGATCGGTGTGTGGATTTTGGTGGGAGAAAGCAAAGCGGGAGGCTCCACCAAATACGACTGGCCCGGCGTCGTTCTCGCCGCCTTGGGTCTGGGCTCGCTGGTTTACGGCTTCGCCAACGCCGAGCACGGCTGGGGTGCGGTGGAATCCTGGGGCTTCATTGCGGCAGGTGCGTTGTTGCTGGTACTTTTCGTCGCCGTCGAACGCAAGGTCAAGAACCCGCTGCTTCCGCTGCGCGTCGCCACCGAGCGCAACCGCGCCGCAGCGTTCCTGGCGTCCTTCCTCGCCGGAGCAGTGCTGATCGGCGGCATCCTGTTCATCAATTTCTACCTCCAGATCGTCCTGGGCTTCGCCCCGTTCGCGGCCGGAATCGCGTCCCTGCCCATGACGGTGGTGCTGATCATCACGGCGGGCGTTGTGGCGAAGAACCTGCCCCGGCTGGGCGCCAAGGTCCCCAGCGCACTTGGTCCGGTCTTCATGGCCGCAGCCATGCTGTGGCTCACCCAGGTCACGGCGGATGGGACCTATCCGGTGAACATGCTGCCCGCATTGATCCTCATGGGCATTGGGCTGGGCCTGGTCTTCGTCCCCATGCAGAACCTGGCCCTCTTCGGCGTGGACAAGGACGACGCCGGCGTGGCGAGCGCCCTGGTCAACGCTTCGCAGCAGATCGGCGGATCGCTGGGCATCGCACTCTTCAGTGCCATCGCAGCGGCTGCCACCGCGGCAGCGACCACTACAGCCGCCGGTGGCGGGCCCCTTGCGGCGCTGACCTCGGGCTATTCGATGGTGTTCCTTTGGGCAGCCGGGGTGGCGGTCTTGATAACCCCACTCGCGCTTCTCCTGATCAGGATCGACCGCAAAAGCTTCAGCGGAACAAGCGATACCCCGCACGTCCACCTGGGCTGAACAACCGGCGCCGCCACCTGCCTGGGTGGCGGCGCCCGTGTCTCCAGGACAGTTCCGATAGATACTGGGACCATGCACAATCAAGAGCTGCACTATCTGCACGGCTTGGACGAGTTGCTGGCGGACCCCGAATCCCTGACCATGGCGAGGGTTGCGGAATATCTCGCCACAGTTCGCGTGGCAACCGCAAACTGGTTCGGTCGGACCGGCCGCGCCGAACTTTCGGCTTGGATCGACCGTGACGGCACGGGCTGGCGCGTGTGGGACACTGACGAGCGCGCTGGGATCATGGACTTCTCAACACTTCGCACCGAGTCGGAAACAGAGGCGCTCGGCAGCTTTCTCCGCCGGGCGCGCCATCACTTCGATCAAAACAAAATGGCGGTCCGGCGCATCCCGTGACGAGGTCCGCCGGCCGCAGCCGCAGAACGGAATTTCAGATCACGACGGCGGATATCCCGCGTCATTATTGACATGACATAAGTCACATTCTGTAAGCTAATTTCAAAGTCAGGCATACGGCTTCCTTCGCCCTACCCGGGGAGGTCCCCCATGGCCCCGAATTCACTCAAGGCCGAGAATCTCATGGCCCATGGCGTCGCGCTCTCTGCGGCCACCATCGCCAGGCGACGGGCAGCCGCTCAACACGGCAACCACGGCGTGGCGAACAAACCCGACGCCCTCCTCGGAGCAATTGCTGTTCGGCAGTTGTTCCACCGCTGGCCGTTGGTGCCGTCGCGGGAGCTGGAACGCATCCGCCACGTACTGGTCCATTGCGACCAACTCGGATCACCCGACACTCATCACTTATCCGAACCAGCGCAGGCCCTGCTGGATTTGATCAACTGCGAGCTGGAGCGTCGACGTCTGCTGGCGAAACAAGCAACGGGAAAGCCGCCGGCAGCCGACGCAGTGGTGGCAGGCCAGACATCAGTCGCCCCGGACAAGGACGTCGCCTAACGCCGGCTGGCCCATGGCGTTGGCGCCCATGGGAGCCTGAAGCTCCCGGAGTTCCGCCAGGACGGCTGAACAGTGGGTGCATTGATCCGTGTGCCGCCTTATTTTGGCCTGCGCATTTCCGCTCAACCCGTTGCGGACGTACCTGCCGAAATGCCTCAGATAAGGTGCGCAGGACCGAATGGTGGGCTCGCCCACATGCTTCTGCAGGTACATCTGCCGGAGCCCCTCGCGTGCACGCATGGCCAAGGCGGACAAGGCGTTCGGGGTCAGCCCCAGCAACGGGCCGGCTTGTGCCGGCTTGAGGCCCTCAACGTCCACATACCAGAGCACATCCTGCCAGCGCCGGGGAAGTTCACGGAAGGCCCGCACCAAAATGATGCTCTCGTGGGTCCCCAGCACGTGATCGTCACCGGCAAAGGCCCGGGCATCCACCGTGCGTGAGTCGGTGAGGACCATCCGGGCGGACGTCTGGTTCTTTCGGTGGGCCATCCTGCGGATAGTGGTCAGGAGGTAGGGCCGGAATGACTCCACAGGGCCCCCACCCGCGATGATCGATTGCAAGACGGCGGCGAACGCTTCACCCACTATGTCCGCGGCGTCACCTGGGTTGTTTGATTCCGTGCGGGCCACGAAACCTCCTACCCGCCGGTACCGGATGAACAGTTCACCAAAGGCGGCAACATCACCTCCCCGCACCATCGCCAGCAGTTGTTGGTCGCTCAGTGGTTCTGTGGCAGCGGGGTCACCGCGGTTTGGGCATGGCATTGTTTGGACTGACATAACGGGCCTTTCAAGGGATGGACACGCCTGGACGGATCTGCAGGGATTGACGTGATGCGGCCGTGTTGAGGGCGCAGTCAAGGAAGGCCCCGCCCAATGCGCTCTGGCATGCATCGGGCGGGGCCGCGGGAAAGTTCTTGTGACGTTCCTGCGGGGGCGGTTGTTACGGGATGGCGGCCACGACGTCGATCTCCACCAGGAAGTCACCCAGGAATGAACCAACGGTGGTCCGCGCCGGGTAAGGGGCCACGACGTACTTTTCGTAGACGGCATTGAAGCCGTCAAAGTCGCGACGCGGGTGGTGCAGGTGGACGGTGGCTTTGATCACGTGGGAGAAGTCCAGGCCGTGCGCACCCAGGACGTGCCCCAGGTTCTCCATGGCTTGAACGGTCTGTTCCTCGATGGTGATCCCCACGCGCTCGTCCGTGATGGGATCATGCGGCGTCTGGCCGGCGGTGTACAGGAGCCCGTTGGCCACAATTGCCTGGGAGTAAGGGCCGGCCGGGCTTGGTGCCAGGTCTGTTGCGACGTGGAGACGGGTCATGATGGTGATGCCTTTCGTGGTGCTGAAGGAACCCTGCTGCTTACAAAACCTTGGAGAGGAATGCCCTGGTCCGTTCATGCCGGGGGCTGCCCAACACTTGCTCGGGCGGGCCGCTTTCCACCACCACGCCACCGTCCATGAAAACCACTTGATCGGCTACCTGTCGGGCGAACCCAAGCTCGTGCGTGACCACCACCATGGTCATCCCGGCCTCGGCCAGGGACTTCATGACGTCCAGGACTTCGCCCACCAGTTCGGGGTCAAGAGCGGATGTGGGCTCGTCGAAGAGCATCAGTTTGGGCTTCATGGCCAGCGCCCTGGCAATCGCGATCCGCTGCTGCTGCCCGCCGGAGAGCTCCTGCGGATAGGAGTCTCCGCGGGTGCCCAGGCCAACACGGTCCAACAGGGCCTGCGCTTCCACCACCACCTCACGGCGGGGCCGCCCCAGAACGTGCACCGGCGCTTCGATGATGTTCTCCAGCACGGTCATATGTGGGAAGAGGTTGAACCGCTGGAACACCATGCCTGCGTTGAGCCGTGAGCGGGCGGTTTGGCGTTCCTTCATCTCGTAAAGCTTCCCGTTGCGCTCGGTGTAGCCCACCAGGTGCTCGTCGACGTAGAGCCTGCCGGCATCAACTTTTTCAAGGTGGTTGATGCACCGCAGGAACGTGGTCTTGCCGGAACCGGACGGGCCAATCAGGCAGGTCACGGATCCCTTTTCAACCCTGAGGTCAATCCCTTTCAGGATTTCGATAACACCGAAGTTCTTCCGGACTCCCCGGGCTTCCACCATGGCGGTAGTCATCATGCTGTCCTTGTCTTGGGCTTGCGGGTCCGTCGCGGTGCCGAATCGAAACCGCGGCCGTACCTGCGTTCGAGTTTGTTTTGGAAGAAGCTCAGGACGGTGGTCATGAGCAGGTACCAGACGCTGGCAACAATCAGCAGCGGAATGGTCTGGTAGTTGTTCGCATAGATGATCTGCGCCGAGTAGAGCAGGTCCGAGATCGCCAGGACGCTCACCAGGGACGTGCCCTTCAGCATGGAGATGACCTGGTTGCCGGTGGGCGGCAGCACCACCCTCATGGCCTGCGGGAGGATCACCCGGTTCATGAGCTTCCCGCCGCTCATCCCCAAAGCGCGGGCGGCGTCGTACTGGCCCTTGTCCACGGAACCGATTCCGCCGCGGATGATCTCCGCCATGTAAGCGACCTCATTCAAGGACAACCCCAGCAGGGCTGCCCCCAACGGGGAAATCAGGACGTTCGCGGAACCCAAAACCATGGACGGTCCACCGAACGGAAGCCCGAAGGCAATGACTGGGTAGAGGGCCGCTATGTTGTACCAAAAGATCAACTGGACCAGCAGGGGTGTGCCCCGGAAGAACCAGATGTAGCCGCGGCTGATGGTGCTCAGGATGGGGTTGTCGGAGAGCCTCATGATGGCAAGCAACGTCCCCAGGGCTATGCCGACGGTCATGGACACCACAGTCAGCAGGATGGTCAGCCCGGCCCCGGCCAGGATCTGCGGGGCGAACAGATAGGACACCACCACGTCCCACCGGTACCGTTCGTTCACTGCGACGTCCCACGCGGCGCTGAGCGCCACCAGGATGAGGACCACTGCCAGGACCAAACGGACCGGATGCTTCAGCGGCACCACGGGAATCGAATCACTCGAAGCCGCTGTAACAGGCTCCTTGGTATCAGGAACTGAGGGTTGCTTTTGCATGGTTGTCACCTTTGACTGGGCGAATACTTACTGGGCGAAGTTGACGCGGGCTTCGGTGATGGCGCTGGTCTCCAGCCCGTACTTCCCGAGGACCTTGATGTAGGACTCACTCTTGATCACGGCGTCCAGGGCGGCGGAGACGGATTTCACCAGGCCGGACTCCTTGGGCACGCCCACCCCTACAGGAGCGAACTCGTACGTCCGCGCAATCTCGATCTGCGGGTTTTGGGTGGCAGCGAAGTTCAGGATGGGAGAATCGGCCAGCACCGTGTCCAGGCGTCCGCTGGTCAGCGCGGAGATCGCCTGCCGGGTGTCCTGGAATTCGCTCTTCTGGATTGCGTCCTTCCCGGCGGCAGCACAGGCAGCATCGTAGTCAGGAACGTTCACGGTCAGCTGGTACGAACCAGTGAGCAGCCCTACCTTCTTGCCGCAGAGCGCGGTTTCATCCTTGATGCCTGCCGGGTTGCCCTTGGGTACGGCGATCGCGTTGCCAATCTGCATGTAGTCAACAAAGTCCAGGACTTCCATGCGCTTCTCCGTGGGGGTCATGGAGGACACGGTCATGTCGTAACGGTTGGCCGCCAGGCCGGGAATGATGGAGTCGAAGTTGGCCACCTGGATATCGACCTTGACACCCAGCGCCTCACCGATGAGACGGGCCACGTCCGGGTTGGTTCCGGTCATTTCCTGCGTGCCTTCACGGTAAAACTGCGTCGGCTGCTCGTTGGTGGGTATGGCCACGCGCAGCACCTTGGACGCCTTGATGGACTCCGGCAGGAGGTCGACGGCGGCCTGGTTGACTTCCAGCGCAGGCACGCCCGTGCCTCCTGCTGCGGAACCGCCGGATGGACCCGACGTCGAGGCGTTGCCGGTGGGGCTGCAAGCCGTTACCGCCAGCATGAGCGCTGCCGACAGGACGACGGCAGGCAAACCACGTTTGGTTGGCCGGGTGGCTGGGACATTGTTCATTAGGGAGTCCTCATTTGTGCAAGGCCCATGGGGGCGGCCTTGTGAATACGGGTGGGTTGGGTGCGGGCGAACGCTTCGTTGCGGTGCCGGATCAAGTCCCGGCCTTCCGTGCGCAGTTCTTCGATGGTTGACACTCCGAGGAGCATCATGGTGCGGGTCATTTCGGAGCGGAACATTTGCAGGACGTGCGCCACGCCGGCTTCGCCGGCTGCGGCCAGTCCGTAAAGGTAGGGTCGTCCAATGGAGCAGGCATCCGCGCCCAGCGCCAGCGCCTTGACCACGTCGGAACCGCGGCGGATTCCGCCGTCGACGATGATTTCCACCTGGCCGGCGGCCCTTTCCACGATGTCCGGAAGGACATCCAGGGGAGCGGCCATGTGATCCAGTTGCCGTCCGCCATGGTTGCTGACCTGGATGGCGTCGATGCCCAGCGCAACGGCCAGCGCGACGTCGTTCGGGTTGACGACGCCCTTGAGGATGATCGGTCCGTTCCAGCGGGCCCGCAGATCCTGGATGTCGTCCCAATCCGTGGGCTCATAGGACCCGGCCAGAAGCGTGCGCCACATGTCCGGGGAACTGGCCAGCGGTCCTTCCGGAACGTCGGCATCCAGGTTGGGGAAGGCGATGGCGTCGTTGGCCAGGAATCCCAGGGCCCAGGCGGGGTGCAACATGCCCTCCACCACCGTCTTCGGCTTGATGGACGGGGGTGCCGTGAACCCGTTGCGGTAGTCGCGCTCGCGGTGGCCGATGGCCCGGCAATCAACGTTGACCAGCAGGGCTTCGTAACCGGCGTTGGACACGCGGTCCAGGACGGCTTGCAGCAGTCCCCTGTCCTGGGTGGGTTCCAGGTTGAACCACCGGCGGAGTCCCGGCGCCGCAGCGCTGACATCTTCCATGGTGGTGGTGCTGAGGTGGGCCAGTCCGTAGGGAATTCCTTCAGCGAGCGCAGCCCGGGCCACCGCGGACTCTCCCTCCGGGTGGAACAGCCGGGTACCGCCTGTGGGCGAGAGGGTCACCGGCATGGAAACCGGTCCGCCCAGGAGGGTTGAACTAAGGTCGAAGTTCTCCACCGATCCCCACTTGGGGAGGAAGGACCAGTCTTGGAACGAGGACTGGTTGCGGCGCAGTGAGACCTCGTCCTCGCCTCCACCTTCGATGTACTCGAAGATGCTCTTGGGCAGGCGCCTGGCAGCCAGCTTGCGCATGTCTTCCACGCTGTAGCACTTCCGGGACAGTCGTTCCGCGATGGATCGGGCTGGTCCCTGCACCGAGGCGAGCGCCTTGATGTCCTTGAGTTTCATGGGTTGGTCCTCTGCGTTCCTGCTGGGTTAGCCGCCCAGCTCCTTTCCCAATAGTGACGTAGATCTCCCCCGCGCCATATGTGAATTCCTCTATAAGATGCCGATTGGCCTTGTGATAACGTCCACATATGGAGACGGGCCCTCAATCAGGAATCCAGCAATCCGCCGTTCGATTGTCCGATTGCATCCACTTGATGCAAGCGGACCTGGTACATGCCAACCCCACGCCGGAGAACCTGGGGCACCCTGTCTCGGACGTGTTGATGTACGACCCCCTGGACCACTGGTCCAGCGTGGATGACCGCATCATCCTGGCCGTCGGATGCACCTACGGCTCACCGGATTTCGATCAACTCCTCCACAGGGCAGCAAACAGCAACGCCGCCGCGGTGATCGTGAAAGCGCATGGCGCAAAGATGGAGCAGCTGCGATCGGCAGCGGTGGGATACAGCATGTCCGTGCTGGTGGCGCCGGACGACGCCGACTGGACAAAGCTGGTGGCACTGGCCAGGGCCTCAGTCATGGGTGCAGCGGCCGACTCGGTGGCCGGGGTCCGACTGGGAGACCTCTACGCTTTTGCCAACGCAGCGGCCTCCATCACCAACGGCGCCGCGAGCATCGTGGATCCGCTTGGCCGGATCCTCGGCTATTCCACCTTGCCTGGCCAACCCATCGATGAGCTCCGGCGCATCACCACACTCACCCTCGAGGAAACCACACCACCGGCTTTCGACCAGGATTTCAAGATTGTCTACGCCGCCCCGGGAGCGGTGCTGGTGCCAGCGCCCGACGACGGCATGGCCCGCCTTGCGCTGGCCGTCCGGGCCGGGGGCGAGCTGCTCGGTTCCATCTGGATCATCGATCCCGGCGAGGAAAACCGGGCTGCGGCCCTGAATGCACTGGACCGGATGGCGCCGTTGGCCGGTTTGCACATGCTGCATGCCCGCTCCGCCTCGGACTTCGGGGAGCGCCGCAATGCGGACCTCATCCGTACGGTCATGGACGACGCTCCGCATGCCTCGTTCGCCGCTGCCCAACTGGGCTTGGACGCCGCCAACGGCTTGGCCGTGGCCGCCTTCTCGATCGTCCGCCCGGAGACCGGAAGCCTGGAATCGGTGCGCGACATCCACCGGCTGCTGCACTTGGTGACCACGGTCTGCAACGTGCAGTTCGGCACCGGGCACAGCGCCCTGCTCGGCTCGGTGGTCTACGCGCTCCTGCCCTGCAAGGGGAACCCGCCCCGGGCCGTGCATGGGCGGATCATCCAGGAAATTGAGGCGTACTCACACACCATCAGCCCGTTCCCGGTCATCGCTACCGTAGGGGGCATAGCCCCAGGAATCGAGGACCTTCCCCGGTCCCGGTCCGAGGCCATCCAGACCTTGAACCATCTGATGAACCTGCAGGCGCGCGGCGGAAAGACGGCCGGCGCCGGGAAGGCACCGGGAGTAGCCCTCTATGAGGACTTCCAGATCCCGTTGAACCTGCTGAAGATCGGGGCATTCATTGAGGAGAACGGACTGGGCGGAACAGACGAAATCGCCAGGATCCAGGCCCGGGACGCCGAGCAGCAAACGGACTACCTGGACACCCTCCGCGCCTACCTTGCGAGCAACGGTAATATCTCGGCCATGGCCGCCCAACTCCATGTCCACAACAACACAGTCCGCTACCGCGTGACCCGCCTGGCCGAGGACTTCAACCTGGACCTGGCGGATCCGCAGAAACGGCTGTGGTTGTGGCTGCGCCTGACCACCATGGACCTTGCCTCCACGTAACTCCCGCCGATTTTGACCCCGCGAAGCCTGAAGGCTACCGGATGATCGGAAGTCCCGCCGTCGGGAAGACGCTGGGGAAGATCGACGGCGGTGGCACCGGCACCGTTTCCAGCGGAACCAAGACGGTATCCGCACCGACAGTGACCACCTGCTCCCGCACGTTCACTTGCAACGGTTCGTCGCTGTAGTCCGGCCCGGGGATGAGTGTGAGCTCGATGGAACCCTGCGCCAGGTCCACTGCAAGCAGGCGTCCCTGGACCTTGAGGCGGAAGGACAGGCCTTCCCATTCCAAGGGGAGGCGTGGATCGAAGCGCAGCACCTCACCCTGGTCCCGCATGCCGGCGAAGCCACAGACCAAGGAGCTCCAGATCCCTCCGGTGGAGGCGATGTGGACCCCGTCGATCGTGTTGCCATGTGAGTTGTCGAGGTCGATGAACAGCGCCTCGGTGAAGTGCTGGAGCGCGACGTCGCCGTACCCCACCTCGGCGGCCATGATGCCCTGCACGCAGGCGGACAAGGTGGAATCACCTGTGGTGATGGGATCGTAGAAGTCGAAAGCGCGCTGCTTCTCCTCGGCCGAGAAGTCCTGCCATTGAAGGAACATTGCCAGCACGGTATCGGCCTGTTTGAGGACTTGGTGCCGGTAGATCACCAACGGGTGGAAGTTCAGCAGCAGCGGGTACTTGGACTTGGGTGTGTTCCAGTCCCACGGCTCAAGGGTCATGAAGTCGTTGTCCTGGCTGTGGAGCTGGAGGTGTGGATCGTACGGAAGGAACATCCGCTCGGCTGCCTGACGCCACACCAAACGCTCGGTGCCGGCAATACCCTCGTGCTCCAACGCCGCGGCGGCACGGAGGTTAAAGCGCGCCATGACGTTGGTGTACAGGTTGTCATTAACCACGGCAGTGTACTCATCCGGGCCGGTGACACCGTGGATGTGGAACATTCCGTCCTTGCCGAAGAAGCCCAGCGAAGCCCACATGCGTGCTGTCTCGATCAGCAGGTCGGCACCCAATTCCGCGCGGAAGGTGGGATCTGCACTGGCCCATTCATAGCGGTTGGCGGCGAATGCAATGGCCGCGGCGATGTGGAACTGGGCCGTACCGGCGGCATAGTAGGCGCTGGCTTCAAGCCCGTTGATGGTCCGCCATGGGAACAGCGCTCCGTCCACGCTGAGCTCCTTGGCCCGCACCCGCGCGTCGGGCAGCATGGCGTGCCGCGATTCCAGGACCTTCCGGGCTCCGCAAGGATTGGTGTACGTCAGGTACGGCAGGAGGTAGATTTCCTGGTCCCAGAAGTAGTGGCCCTCGTAGCCGGAACCGCTCACACCCTTGGCGGGGATTCCGGCAACACCGGCACGCGCGGTTGCCTGCGCCAGCTGGAACAGTCCCCACCGGACCGCCTGCTGCATCTCCGGCTGGCCACCGATCAGGATGTCGGCCGTGGTCCAGTATTCGTCGTAGTGCGCTTTGCTCTGGGCCAGGATGTCGGCGAACGGTACCAGCTTCGCTTCGGCTTCCGCCGCCAGGCTTTCTCCGCGGTCTTCGGCGTCCGTGGAACCTGCCACCAGGTAACTGACCGTTTTCTCCAAACGGAATGTGTCGCCGTGGTGGATTGCCAGAACGTAGCGGACGGATGAGTCGTCCTCGCCCACCAACGTCTCGAATGGCTGGCCTTCCGCGGAGATCCAGTGATCCACGGCCATGGCCACGCGCTGGCGTGATTCGGCGGTTTCCCATGCGAGGCGCAGGGAGCCGTCAGCACCCTGCAAATGCAACGGCAGCAGGACCCGGCCGGCATGCCGGCCCGAACGGCGGGGGTCGTGGGCCGACTGGTCCTCCACAGGCTGGTCCTGACGGTTCACGACGCCGGAAGTGATGTCCGCGGACACGTCCCGGTCAGCAGTCAGGGACAGCTCCAGGCCAAGACATCCGCGGGAATCGAACCCCACCGCCCGGCGCTCCACCGTGGTGACGGTCGCACCCGAACGGCAGGCCCACGTGATGCTCTCTTCGTAGACGCCGGTGGAAAAGTCCACGCTGCGGCTGTAGTCAGTCACCGTGGACTCAGCCAGGCTCAGGGCCTCGCCATCGATGGACACGGTGAAGTTGTTGGCATCCGGAACGTACACAATCCGTTGGCCGGTTCTGGCGAAACCATAAGCATTCTCGGCGTGCTTGATGTCCCAGATCTCGTGGAAGCCATTGATGAACGTGCCGGGCAGTTCGCCGTCGCCCGCTGTTGAGTGCGAGCCGCGGATACCAAGGTGGCCGTTGCCAAGTGCGAACAGCGTTTCCAGCGTTCCCTCGTCACCAAGGACGTGGATATTCTCCACGAGCTTCCAGGGCTCACAGGGGAAGCGCAGCCGATCGGAGCTGATGAGTGCCATGGGCGGTTGAAATCCTTCGAAAAAGTAGGGTCAGAGAAGATCGTTGAGGTCGTCCACCACCAACGTGGCACCGGCGTCGAGCAGGGTTTGGCGGCCCGCCCCGCGGTCCACGCCGATCACGGCGTAAAAGTTGGCGCCTGCGCCGGCCTGCACCCCGGACACCGCATCCTCCACCACGATGCATTCCTCCACGGGGACGCCCAGCAGGCCTGCTCCATAGACATAGGTGGCCGGGTCAGGCTTGCCGGGAAGCCCGACGCCGGCAGCCACCTGGCCGTCCACCACCACCTCGAAGTGGTGGTCCAGGCCGGCGGCCTTCAGGACGGCAGGGGCGTTGCGTGAGGAGGACACGACAGCTACCTTGAGACCCAGTTCCACCGCGGCATTGATGAACTTGACCGAGCCTTCAAACGGCTCCACGCCGCGGGAGTTCACGATCTCGTTGAAGATGGCATTCTTGCGGTTGCCCAGGCCCTGCACCGTGACGTTGTCCGGGTGGTCGTGGACCGGGCCTTCGGGCAAAGTGATGCCGCGGGATGCCAGGAAATCCCGGACACCGTCGAAGCGCGGCTTACCGTCAATGTGGTCGAAGTAGTCGCTCTCCTGATACCCCTGCGGGTGTCCCGTTTCGGCCAGGTAACCGTCGAACAGCTCCTGCCACGCCTGCTCGTGCACCACGGCAGTAGGCGTCAGCACGCCGTCGAGGTCGAACAACAGGGCCGAAGCACCCGTCCAGGCATTACGAAGATCAGTCATATGCAGTATTCCGTTCAGCGCTTGCGGCGCGTGGTTTTGCGTTCGATGAGCTTGGTATCGAGCAGGTGGTGGGCGGGGTTTCAGTATTCACTGGCACGTTCCCGGGCAGATAAACCGCGTTTCCGGAACGCCGTCAACGCACCGAACGCGGATTCATCGCCATGGGCTAAAGCCGCCGTGGGCCTCGCGCCACGGGCAATGGGTTCCGGCATTGCCCGCTCAATCACAACGGGGTGTTGATAGCTTGAGAGAACGGCCAAGGCCCCATGGCCCAGCCCCAGCAGGTGTTGGGGTGCCTGCCGGGCTGCGTGTTCGTCATCGATACCTTCATTGTCCCACGGAACATTTACCATGCCCACGCTGCCTGTAGCCAGCCCGGATGCCTCCAGGGCGAAGAACCAGGCTGAGGCGGTCGAGGCCCTGCAATGCACCACAGCCTCAACCCTTTCCCTGTTCGCCTGGCACCTTCACGAGACCCGAACCGGATCACCAGCCAAAAGTGTAAGCGCTTACAATTTTGTCATTCAATAGTGTGCAGTCGAATGCGAAATTGTGACGAGAATCGCACCACGAGGTTGATTCCGGAGCCCGGATGCCTTCTAATCCGGGCTCCCACCCAGAGCTTTACCCCAGCACGTAGAACTTCAAGAAGGCGCTGACATCCACCAGCTCGGGCGGCTCGATCCTGTGGCCCATGCCCGGATAGGTCCGTGCGGTCAGGGCCACGTTGGCTTCCAGCCACTCGGCAGTGTGGGCAATCGCGTCCTCATTGATCACGGGATCGGCCTTGTCCCGGCCCCAGAAGAACGGCGGCGGGGTGTCGAAGGACTCGCTCAGGGCAAGGAGGTCGTTGTCCAGCACAAAACCGGACAGGCCCACCGTGGCCTTGAAGGCGTGGGGCCGCAAGCGCAGGAGCGTGCTGGCCATGGCCATGCCCTGCGAATACCCCAGCAAGCTGACGCTGCTGTGGTTGTCCTTGACGGAGTTGATCCAGTTGAACACCGAGTTGGTGGACGCGATGACATCAGCAAAGTCGTTGGTCAGGAAGTAGTCCAGCAGGAACCAACCGTAATGGTCGCCGATCACTTTGGGACCGCGAAGCGCAGCGCACGTGAACTCGCCTGGCAGATGCGGGAAGAGGTCCACCATCCGCTGTTCGCTGGTTCCATACCCGTGCATCATCACCAGCAGCGGAGTGCCCTCGCGCTGGTTTTCGGGCTTTGACCACACCACTGATTCCATGGGCATGAGCCTAGTAGACTGGCGCCATGACTCCGCAGGAACTGGCCAATCTGGCCCATCTGCGGCGCGCCCGCGACTTCATTGACCGCGAGTATGCGCGTCCATTGGACGTGCCCACCATGGCCGCCGGCGCCCTCATGTCCCCCGCGCATTTCTCCCGCCAGTTCAAGGCCGCCTACGGGGAATCGCCCTACAACTACCTCATGACCCGGCGGATCGAGCGGGCCATGGCCCTGCTCCGGGCGGGGACCAGCGTCACGGACGCCTGCATGGAAGTGGGCTGTACGTCGCTGGGATCCTTCAGCACGCGTTTCACGGAAATCGTAGGCATCAACCCCAGCGAATACCGCTCCCGCGAACACCACGCCGTCAAGGCCATGCCCAACTGCATTGCGAAACAACACACCCGCCCTGAAAGAACCAGCAAAGGCAGGATTCCCGCTCTTGAAACACTGAGCAGGATTGAAGAAGCGCCCACGTCACAGCTGCAATAGCGTGTGGTTCATGAACATTTCATTGAAGTACGCACATGTCACTGTCAACCGACGTGGATGAGTCGCTCGCCTTCTACCGCGACGCCCTGGGTTTCGACGTCCGGAACGACGTCGGCTCGGACGGCCAGCGTTGGGTCACCATCGGCAGCGATGCCCAGCCGGATCTTGAACTGGTCCTTTCCCCGCCGCACGCCGGCCGCTCCCAGGCCGACGGCGACGCCATCCAGGAACTGCTGACCAAGGGCGTCATGCCCATGCTGGTATTCACCACAGATGATCTGGACGGCACGTTCGAGAAACTCCGCGCGTCCGGAGCCGAGGTACTCCAGGAACCGATCGACCAACCATGGGGTCCGCGCGACTGCGCCTTCCGCGATCCCTCCGGCAACATGATCCGCATCAATCAGGGCTGACGGCGGCCCACCGGCAGGCGGCTGCTGTCCAGCTCGGTTGCCACAGGCCCAGCGGGCCGGTTGTCACAGACTCAGCAGTCCGGCGTCGGACCTTTCGTCATCCTGATGGGTCGACGCGATGGCGGCGGACACGACGTCGGACAACCGGCGCCGCTGGCTGTACGCCTGGCGTTGCAGCCGTTCGCCGGTGCCCCGGCGGAGGATGTTGGCCACACCTGCCCGTGCGAGCGCGAGATCGCCGGCCCTTGTTAAAGCCACTCGAACGTGCCGGAGCAGGGCGCCCACAACGTCCGCGGCGGGGTAGGGCCGCTGCTCCAGCGGGTGCAACAACTGCTGGTTGATGCCAAAGCGGCTGGCCTTCCAGTTCGCCATGCGGATGACCGGCGTCAACGTGCTTGACGCCGGCTTACCCTGCCGCCACCCAGCCGCAGATGTCTCCACCAGGGCACGGGCAATGACGGCAATGGTGAGGGCGTCTTCGGCGTACAGGCAAACGTCGGCGATCCGCAGTTCAACGGTGGGGTGCCCCCTGGAGAGGCGGGCATCGAAGTAGATCATTCCCTCATCCAACGGAACGCCCGTCCCCAACAGCTCGGAGAGCATCGCCTGGTAGCCCTCCGTTGAACCGAAAACGTCCATGGGGCCGGCCGTGGGCCACCTGTTCCAGATCTGCGTGCGGTAGCTGGCAAAGCCCGTGTCGGCTCCCATCCAGAAAGGAGAATTGGCGCTCAAGGCCAGCAGGACCGGCAGCCAGTGCCGCATCCGGTCAAGGACTGCGACCCCTTCTTCCGGTGATTCGATGGACACGTGGACATGGAAACCGCAGGTGAGCTGCTCACGGGAAATCAAGCCGAACTCCGTCCCCATCGCCGCGTACCGCTGGTTGCCCAGAGTTGGTGTGGCGTGGAAGACCGGCGGGGTTGCCAACGCCGCGACGCGCGCACCCACGGCTCGTGCGGCTTTGTCAGACAACGCCCGACCGGCACGGATCTCGGCCCTGAGTTCGGCCGCAGTCCGGCAAGGACGCGAGTTGACCTCCACCTGCTCCTGCTTGAACTCGGACTTCAACGTCGCGCTCCCGGCACCGGCTTCCTCGGCGCCGGCCTTCCCGCCGGTTGTTTCTACGGTTCTTCCTCCGTAGAGGGGAGCCGCAACGTCCAGGATGTCTGCGGCCAACGCCAATGGCGTGCCGTCCGCGGGATCCGCGATCAACAGTTCCTCTTCAACACCAAACGTGCGCATAGCCACCCTCCCGCTGTTGGTTGTTCAGAGACGGCGGTCACCCAACGTGGCGTGGAACCTCCATTTGGAAACCGCAACGGCAATGCAGCACCTGCGTCTGCAAGTACACCTCCAGGAGGCTGGGGCTTTCCGGATCATCCGTGGTCCGGGGCGCCTCAATCACCCGCTCGGTGGGACGTCCCAAGGTCATGGGATCGCCGCAATGGGTGCAACTGAACCAGAGTCCCGCTGCGGAAGTGGAGAGGAATTCCCGTTGGATCTCAGGCACCAAGGCCTCCAGCCGGACAGCGTGGGCGTAGAACGTATCGCACTCACTGCAGGTGTAGCTGACTTCTACTACCTCGGACTGATTCGGCTGGGCTTCAACCACGGTTTCAACAAAAATGTACGAATCAGTGCCGCATACTGTGCACCAGGGCCGCGCTCCGGTCTCACCGGTTGCGGGATCCGTCCCTCTGGCAGGCTTCGGGACGGGCAGGGATCCAAGCGTCATTGCCATTCTCCTTTTACTTCTCCAAGGAGCCGCATGCATGCACGGAGAGCCGGCCGAAAGCGGCCACGGCTAAGAGTGCAGTTCTTGGACCATCCGTGATGGCACCAGGTGACATGAGGTTCCAAGGGCTATCTGCTTAACCCACCTAAAATGTAGTTCACCAGTGGTGCGCGTCACAAGTCACGGCCTTGCGGCCGGGAGTCCGCCTGCCTGGCTCAGGGCTCGAAATGGGCCACAGGAGCCTGCTTGGACACACTCTGGACCAGTGACTCTGCGACCTCCCGCAGCTTCTGGTTCCGGGTGCTGGAGGCCTTCTTCAGAATCTGGAATGCCTCTTCCTGGGTGCAGCGGTTCTGCCCCATGATGATCCCGCTGGCGAGGTCAATGACGGTCCGGGATTGCATGGCATCCTGGAGATCGTCAGCGTGCTGCTGCTTTACTCCTATGCGCACGGCCAACCGCAGCGAGCGTTCGGCCTGGCTTGCGTACAGCTCACAGTTTCGGATGGTGGCTTCGTCGTAGACTCCGGCATGGGGAGCGAAGAAGTTCAGTGCAGCAGTGGCTCCTTCGTCCAGCTCCAGAGGGACGCAGAGGGCTGAAAGATGGCCTCGCGCGGCGATGACAGCACAGTATTCCGACCACCGCACTTCGGTGGAAGTGTCCGGAACGTGCACGGTGGTACGGCTTCGCATCGCCTCCAGACACGGCCCATCGCCGTACGCCTGCTGAATTTCGTCGATCAACCTGGCTTCGGGGGTACTCCCGGCCACCGTTGCCGTACGGCGTCGCCGGCTAAGGGTGATGCCGCAGTGCACAGGCATGCCAACGGCCTGGGACACAGCCGCTGCCGAAAAGACCGCTAGTTCTTCCAGGAATCCGCCCACGTCCTCGCTGTCGATGACAAGGTCCTGGAGACGGTCAGGTACCGAATCGTCGTCAGACGCTGAGGCGGCATCAGGCAGCACCAAGTCAACGTTCATTTCGCTCATGCCTTAGTTTACGATCGTCCGGGCCGGGCTTGTCACCCCCGTCAGGAATGGTGGCAGAATCCTTGCATCTACGGTGCAGCTATGTGCACAATCTAGCTACAGTCCCCACGAGGACCAGGCTTTCCCAGCTCATGCAGACGGGCGTCCCGCATTTTTCCATGCAGAGGTGCAGACCATGCCGGCCCAGCCAGCGTCCAGAATCCCTGACGAAGCCCATCAACCGCCTGACGAGCCCCTTTGGTGCAAGCGCTGCAATACAGACAAGCACCTTCTGGTGAACTCCATCCAGTCGCACTATCCACCCGCGCCCAACATGGTTGATGTCGCCTACGAGTGCCACGCCTGCAGGTACGCCTATCAACAGGTTGCGTCTGTCCAAAGGGTTGCGCTGGTACTGAACCGTCCAGGCGTCTCCCAAGGTGTGCTGCAGTTCGGCGGCCAGTATCTGCATTGCGGCGAGCCCATGAAGACCAAGAGCTGCGAGCTTCGCCGGATCCAAGCCCCCTTGGTCCTGAGGCCCGGCGGCCAGTTGAGGATGTACGAGGTCCTGATCAACACCCGCATCCTCGGATGCCACTGCGGCTTCCGCATGGAGATCCCGGAATGAGGATCCGCGGCCGCAACACCAGTTCTGGAGCTACCGGGAGGGACAGCATGCACACAGAACCACAGAGGAAAGACACTTCGACAACCGGCTCGCAGCCCAGGACGGCCAGCAGGCGGAAGCTTCCCGACCCGCCGGATCCAGATAATTTGCCCATCGACTACCGGAACTCCGGATGGGACACCACCTGGTACCCCTCGTCCGTCCCGGAAAGCCTCAGACCGCACCGCTCGTCGCGTCAAAGGAGCTCCTGACCATGAGCGAATTCCCACCGGACCCTTCGCACCCGGACCCCACCCGCGAACCCGGACCTACACCCGAGCCTGTTCCCTTGCCGGAGCCTGGACCACCGCCGGTTCCTGACCCCACACCGGGACCCGCGGTGCCATCCCCGCCCGGGCACGGGGAACCGCACGCTCCCCTGACGTAAGGGGAGCTGGACACACCTCCGCACGGGCAGGTAACAACCGGTCACGTTCACAGACCGGATCCTGGCAAAATCCCCCAGTCAGGATCCGCACGAGGGCATGTCGCGCTACAGGGAGCGCGGCATGCCCTTTGCCGTGCCCGGGGACGAAACGGATACCTCCAGCGATCTTTGTTTATGTTGATTTCTCTTGACTAACCAACATAAACAAAGATAGAGTCAAGCAATTCCACATCGTTGTGACAGCAGTCACTGAAGTGGCCGTCCTGAAGACCTGGCTTGACCGCAATGGAGGGTAAGTGTTCGCCGAAGAACGCCAGCAACTGATCTCCGCACTCGTCGCAGAGCGCGGACGGGTGAGCGTCACAGACCTTGCCGACCGTTTCAGCATCACCACTGAGACAATCCGCCGCGACCTCGCGGCCCTCGAAGTCTCCGGGAACCTGCGCCGCGTCCATGGTGGCGCGGTACCTTCCGACCGCCTGAGCACCCGCGAGGAAAGCATCCTTGAACGGGCGGTACAGCGGCAGGTGGAGAAACTCCGCATCGCAAACGCCGCCCTCGCGCTGATCCCGGAGCTCACAACAGGCAGCATCCTGCTGGACGCAGGTTCCACCACGGAAACCCTTGCAGACCTGCTGGCGCAGCGGACACCCGCGGCCAACGGAAACGATGAACTCGTGGTGATTACCCACGCCATTCCGATCGCAGGAAAACTCTCCTCCACCCCGGGTATAGCACTGCAGATCCTTGGCGGCCGGGTCCGCGGGTTGACGCAAGCCGCCGTCGGGCAGTCCACGGTGGAAGCCGCGTACAAACTTCGCCCGGACATCGCTTTTGTGGGCGCCAACGGCATCCACGCAACCTTCGGCCTCAGCACCCCCGATCCTGAGGAAGCAGCGGTAAAAGCCGCTTTCGTCACCTCAGCCCGCCGCGTGGTGGCCCTGGCCGATTCTTCCAAGCTGGACTCCGAAACGCTGGTCCAGTTCGCCACCTTGAAGGATGTCGACACCTTGATTACAGACAGCCAACCATCCGCAGAACTCGCCGCGGCCTTGGCCGACGCCGGCGTAGACGTGGTGATCGCATGATCGTCACCTTGACCGCCAACCCCAGCCTGGACCGCACGGTGGAACTCCCCGGCGCCCTGGCCCGCGGCGAGGTGCAGCGCGCCGTGGCCGTCCATCAGGAATCGGGCGGAAAGGGCGTCAACGTTTCACGGGCCCTCGTGGCCTCCGGCCTCGACACCGTGGCAGTCCTTCCAGGCGCGGATTCGGACCCGGTCCTTTCCGGACTGCACGACGGCGGTGTGCCATTCGCGGCGCTGCCCATCGGCCAGGCGCTGCGCAGCAACGTCACCCTCACCGAACCGGACGGCGTCACCACCAAGATCAACGAACCCGGCCCGGAGCTGAGCGAGGAACAGCAGGAAGCCCTGATCGGGCTGCTGCTGGAACGCTCCCGCGGCGCCAGCTGGGTGGTACTCGCAGGGTCGCTCCCACCAGGAGTTCCCGCGGATTTCTACGCCACCATCGCCCGTCGGCTCCGGTCGATCCCGGATGGAACGGCCTCCCCAAGCATCGCCATTGACTCCTCCGGGGCGCCGCTTGCGGCGGCTTTGGTGGGCGATGCCTCCGGGAAGCCGGACCTCCTGAAGCCGAACGCGGAAGAGCTCGCAGAGCTTGCCGCCGCCGCCGGTTTCACCAGCGTCTCCACTGCTGACGAACTGGAAGCGGATCCGGCCAAAGCCGCTGAAGCTGCAGCCGCCGTCGTCGCCAGCGGTGTAGCCGCCGTTCTCGCAACACTCGGGTCCAAAGGAGCAATCCTGGTGACGGCGGACGGAGCGTGGCTGGCCACGCATCCGCCCATTAAAGCCGTCAGCACGGTAGGCGCCGGGGACTCTGCACTGGCCGGCTACTTGCTGGCTGCAACCCAAGGCGGCTCCGCGCAGGACTGCCTTCGTCAAGCCGTGGCGCATGGTGCCGCTGCTGCCTCCCTGCCGGGCTCCACTGTCCCGGCAGTCCACCAGACAACCCCCAATGCCGTAACCATCACGGCCCTCCAGAAGGACTCACAGTGACCCAGCTGATCACAACCCAATTGGTCACCCTCGACCAAAACCTGGGCGACTCCCCTGCCGACGTCATCCGCGTCCTGGCCGGCAAAGTTGCCGCCACCGGCCGTGCTTCCGAGGTTGAAGGGCTCTTTGCCGACGCCTTCGCCCGCGAGCAGAAGACCGCAACCGGCGTCCCCGGCGGCATCGCCATCCCGCACTGCCGCTCTGCTGCGGTCCAGGAGCCTGCTTTGGCCATGGCCCGGCTGTCCCACAAGGTGGACTTCGGCGCCAAGGACGGCCCGGCAGACCTGATCTTCTTCATCGCAGCCCCGGACGGCGCAGACCAGGAACACTTGAAGCTGCTGTCCAAGCTGGCCCGGTCCCTCATCAAAAAAGACTTCACGGCAGCACTGCGTGCGGCGTCTTCCCCTGAAGAGATCGTTGAACTGGTTGATGGCGCCTTGGCAGACAAGCCGGCTGCCGCACCAGCCGCTGCCGCTGCTCCTACAGAAAGCTCGACGACGACTGCCGCACCCAAGCGCATTGTGGCGGTGACCGCTTGCCCCACGGGTATTGCACACACGTACATGGCTGCTGACTCGCTGGTTGCCGCGGCCAAGGAAATGGGCGTGGACCTGCAGGTGGAGACCCAGGGTTCCTCAGGCGCCAAGCCGCTGGACCCGGCCGTGATTGCAGCAGCCGACGCGGTGATCTTCGCCGTCGACGTTGATGTTCGCGGCAAGGAGCGCTTCGCTGGCAAGCCGGTCATCAACGCTCCCGTCAAACGTGGCATCGACGAACCCACCAAGATGGTCCAGGAAGCACTTGCAGCTGCCGAGGATCCCCGCGCACGCCGCGTTCCCCATGCCGGGGCCGAAGAGCAGGCTGAGCGTGCCGAGGAGGAGAAGGGTGAACACATTGGCCAGAAGCTGAAGCGAGCACTTCTCACCGGCGTCAGTTACATGATTCCGTTCGTGGCCGGCGGTGGTTTGCTGATTGCCCTCGGCTTCCTGCTGGGCGGCTACGACATCACTGAGGTAGCGGACAAGGTGGTGCTGGAGAACAACTTCGGCAATCTGCCTGAAGGCGGACTCGCCATCTACCTTGGTGCGGTCCTGTTCAAGATCGGCGCCCTGTCCATGGGCTTCCTGGTCCCGGCATTGGCTGGATACATCGCCTACGCCATCGCCGACCGGCCCGGTATTGCACCCGGCTTCGTCGCCGGTGCTGTATCAGGCTTCATGGGCGCAGGGTTCCTCGGCGGCATCGTCGGCGGCCTCCTGGCCGGCTACGTCGCGCATCTGATCGGAACCTGGCAGGTACCCCGCTGGCTCCGTGGCCTCATGCCCGTCGTCATCATCCCGCTGCTTGCTTCCATCGTCGCGTCCGGCTTGATGTTCCTGGTCCTCGGTGGTCCCATTGCCGGCCTTACGGTGGCTCTCAACAACTGGCTCACCGGCATGAGTGGCGCCTCCGCTGTAGTTCTCGGCATCATCCTTGGACTCATGATGTGCTTCGACCTCGGCGGTCCGGTCAACAAGGTTGCCTACGCCTTCGCAGTTGCCGGCCTGAGCGCGGGCAGCGCAGACAACCAGGCTCCGTGGCTGATCATGGGCACAGTGATGGCGGCCGGCATGGTTCCGCCGCTGGCCATGGCCCTTGCCACGGTCCTGAACAAGAAGCTCTTCACCCTCAACGAGCGTGAAAACGGCAAGGCGGCCTGGCTGCTGGGTGCATCCTTCATCTCCGAAGGTGCCATTCCCTTCGCTGCAGCAGACCCCCTGCGGGTCATTCCCGCCAGCATGGTGGGCGGCGCCCTGACCGGTGCACTCTGCATGGCCACGGGAGTAACTTCCCAGGCTCCCCACGGCGGTTTCTTCGTCTTCTTCGCCATTGGCAACCTGCCGATGTTCATCATCGCCATCGTGGCTGGAATGGTGGTCAGCGCGTTGGCCGTCATCGCCCTCAAGCGCTTTGCCGTCAAAAAGCCGGTGGAAGTGGAAGCAACCCCGGCAACCGCCAGCGTCTAAAACTCCGGCGTCCAAAACCCAAGCGTCTCAACCCATCAGCGGTCTAGACTTCCCACAACGCCACCTCCCACAACCGCCAGCCTTCACAAAAGGAGCACCAATGCCAGAACGTACAGCCACCATCGCAAGCCGCGTCGGCCTCCACGCCCGCCCTGCAGCCATCTTTGCCGAGGCAGCAGGGGACCTGGACCTCGATGTCACCATCGCCCGCCAGGGTGAACCCGCAGATGACGCCATGGACGCGGCCAGCATCCTGTCCCTGATGAGCCTGGGCGCCTCCCACGGTGACGTGGTGGTGCTGCGCGCCGAAGGTGAAGGTGCGGACGCCGCCCTGGACAGCCTGGTGAAGATCCTGGAAACGGACCACGACGCCGAGTAGGGACACGCAACCCTCAGCGCTGCGCAAAGAGCCTGGCGACACCCGGATTCGGGTGTCGCCAGGCTCTTTTTGTGCTGTCGGCGTCCGCAGCCACAACGGGTTATGGATCGGCGAGCTCGTCGAGATGGCGAGCGAGCACGCCGGGCATCTGACTCGACTCCGGCAGTTCCCCGCTCCACAGCCCATGCATCGCGATTCCGTCAAGAAGGGCACGTAGCCGCTGCGCTTCATACTCTGGATCACGCTCGCTGTTGAACTGACCCGCTTCAGCCAGTATTTGTACCGCTGCGTGGCATGCGCGCCCTACTGCGTCGCTTAGCCTGGTCGCAGCAGGACGAAGCTCGCTGTCGGTAAGGGAGAGAACGCCGAGTTGGACTTGCGCAACCAGTTCCAAGCGTCGCTCTTGGTCGAGAGGGAGCAACTGCAGCAGCAACCCATCAACCAGCGCGCGGCCGGTCAGCTCCAGCGCGGAGACCCTGGCGGTGACCCGGTCCTCAATGAGTTGCAGGCAGTACTCCCTGAGGGCATGCTGCGTGGCAAAGGCCCGCCGCAACGAAGCGGCGGCAATGCCCGCTTCCGCTGCAACCCCGCGCACAGACAGGCCCTGGAGCCCATCACGTTCAAGGACACGTAATGAAGCCTCCGCAATCGCTGCGGTGCGTGCCTCTGCGTCGATTCTCCGGGGCATGGCGTTTCACCGCGAAGAAGAAGCAGCAGCGGGCACGGCTCGGGCGGCCTTCTTCGGCCAGATCGTGTAACTCACTGCCCAAAGGAAGTCGATGGCGAAGATGATTCCCAGAATGCGAAAGAATTCCGAGAGCGCTGAGGTTCGTTCCGCGTCGTTGACCAGCAGAATGATCGCTCCCAGCGTGGCAGCGGCGATGACCACTGCCAACGCCGTAAGGATGACATCCCGCCAGCATTTGGCCGTGTAGCGGGTTCCTGTGAGTTTTTCCGGCGCGGGGCCGCCGGAGAACCGGTGTTGGAAGTGCGCATCGGCCCATGCCACCATGCGTTTGCCGTACGCGATGGAAACGCCAATGTAGATCGCCGCCAGTCCGTGCTGCCATGAGGCTGTTCCCCCGCCCAGGAGATCGACTGCCACCAGGGCAAGCAGGACAGCATCGATCACCGGAGCAAGGATCAGGAGAGCGCTGCCAAGGCGGGGTTTCCGCAGCAGATACCGCGCTGCGAGCCCGGCGATTATCGCCACCCAGAACGCAACTTCGCACACCACGATCGCGATCAGGATCATTTACCGCTCCTCAACGTTTTTCCGGCCGAGCTTTATTAGTACGAGTGTACTCATAAAATGCGCTCGAGCGGCCGACGTCAGGACTTGGCGGCCACCTCTGGCTGCATCTTCGGCATTTCGCCATTCAGGTAGGCCGCGATCGATGCTTCCGTGGGCTTCACGTCCTTCAGTTCTCCGGAGAGGTAGGCCTCGATAATCCGCGGATCCACATAGGAGGAGCGCGCCACCGAGGGGGTGTTGCCCAGGAGTTCCGAGGCCTCCTTGATGGCCCGCACAATGGCTTGCCTGGGGGTTCCCTTGTGTCCGGACTTGATGAGGCAGAGGGCAGCGGCAGCAGTGCCCTTCCATGTCCTGAAATCCTTGGAGGTGTACGCCTCCCCTGAGATACCCCGGAGATACTCATTGATCATGGACGCGTCCACGGAGACCCACGTTCCCTCCGAGAGGTAAGCCAGCAGGCGTTCCTTGCCGGGGCGCTCGGCCAGCGGTTCCAAAAAGGCGGCCAAGGCGGGGTCGCGGATGGACTTGTCCCACAGTTGTCCGCTTTTGCCCGGGAACTTCAGGAAGACATCATGCCCTTCCACCCGGGCATGACGGCATCGAAGCGTGGTGAGCCCATAGGAGCCGTTTTGCTTCATGTACACCTCGGAGCCAACCCGAAGGGCGCCGAGGTCCATCAGCCGCACTGCCGCGGCAAGGGTCTGTTGCCGCGGATCTTCGGTGTTCTGCAGGTGGACGGTGACGTTGCGCCGGATCGCCGGCAGGACCAGTCCCAGCTTGGCGGCCCGAATGAACTTCTCGGTGTCCTTCCGCTCCCGCCACGTGGGGTGGTAAATGTACTGGCTGCGCCCTGCATCATCGACGCCCGTGGCAAGGATGTGCCCATTCTCGAAAGGACTGATCCACACATCGGTCCATGCAGGCGGGATCGCCAGCGCATTGATGCGCTGGCGATCCTCTTTGCTGACCAGGCTCCCGTCGGGGTGCCGGTAGCTGAACCCTTTTCCCACCTTACGGCGGACGATGCCGGGCTTGGACAGGTCAGTGCGCTTAAGTCGTGGCACAGTTCTTCCGCCCTACTCGTGATCGGCCCGGCCCGTTGTGTTCTAGGCCTCGTCCGGATCCGTCACTGCAGCGCCGGCGTTCATGATTTCCGCGTTGATCATCCACACCAGCTGCTCAAGGCGGGAGATGAATGCGTGCAGCAGGTCCGCCGTCGTGGGGTCTTCCTCATCCACTTCGTCATGGACATCGCGCATTGTCTGGACAGCACGCTCCACGCGGTCAGTGACCAGCTTGACCGCATTCTTGGTGTTGACCAGGCCTGCCGGGAACTCCTCCAGACGCGTGCCCTTGGCGATGGTCGCACTACGGCCATCAGGCAGGGCGTGGAGGGCCCTCATACGCTCGGCGGTGTCGTCAGCGAATTCGCGCGTGGCAACTACCAGCTCGTCCAGCTGGAGGTGAAGGTCGCGGAAGTTTGGCCCCACTATGTTCCAGTGCGCCTGCTTGCCTTGAAGCTGTAGCTCAATAAGGTCTGTCAGGACGATCTGAAGGTTGTCTGCAAGCTGCTGTGACGCTTTCATGTGTTCCTCTCATAGACGTTCATGTGAGCCTAAAACGTGCCACAAAGTCATCTGTGGCAACTGCCCAATCATCAGGTGACGACTTCAATAAGCCTTTCATAAGGAAGCTTAGTAGTACAATGGGAACAGTTAGTGTTCACGACTGGCGAACCCGCACTCCGGAGGACCGCCGGCAGGCAATAACGGCAAAGGCACTTTGAGGCGGCGGAACGCCTCCAAGTACCGGCATAACTCAATCGAAGTAATCGGAATGCATAGTTGGGAACCGGCGACATTAGTCAAAGATTCCCCCAGAAAGGAATGTGCTGACCATGAATACACTTCTGATCATTGCTGGTGTAGTAGCAATTGTTCTTCTCTTGGTAGGCGGCTTTACCGAAGCACTGAGCTGGCTTCTGTGGGTAGGCGTCGTCCTCCTCGTCGTCGCAGCCATTGGCTGGCTGCTGAGCTTTATGTCGGGCCGCAGGGGACATACGGTCTAGACGGGACAGGGTCGAACGCCGGAGGCAGTGCCTCCGGCGTTCCTGCTCTCCACGCCGAACCATTCCCAGCGCCGAGCCGGTCCCACGCCGCAGCAACCCCCGCCCTGGACTACTCTCGGACCGGGCCATCACCGGTGGCCGGGGGCGGCGGGGCAGCATCAGGGTCCTTTGGCGTCGGGAACTCGTCGCCGGGAGCGTCAGGCACCCCCTGAGCGGGCCGCTCCGGAGTCTCGCGTTGATCTCCCTGGCCAGGCATTTCCTGTTCGGGGGTAGGCGTTCCGTAACCCCCGGGTTCGTTGTCCGGGTCTACCCGATGATCGTCCTGACTCATTGTTCCTCCTTGAAAATCCGGCGAGGCCCCGATAAAGAAATCGAGGAATGCTGACAGTTCCGACCGTAGTCCGGTGCTTGGTCGGCGTCCACAGAAACCACCACGGAGGTGCATAGATGGTTGAGCCGGAGCAGGCTCCCAGAATCGGCAGGAACGAGTCCACCGAGGAACGGATGGACCGCAACTGGATGGAATTGATCCAGGAGTTACGGGTTCTCCAAACGGGGGTGCAAATCCTTGGCGGCTTCCTGCTCACGCTCCCCTTTCAGGAACGATTCGAACTCCTGGACGACTGGCAGCGGAGCCTGTACCTGTTCAACGTGATGGTGGCAGCGCTGACCACCGTACTGATTGTGCTGCCCGTCAGTGTTCATCGCCGCCTGTTCCGCAGGGGACTCAAGGCCACCTTGGTCTCCAGCGCCGACGTTGTGACCAAGTGGGCGCTGGCCGGCGTGGCCTTGTTGATTGTTGGCTCCGCCACTCTGGTTTTCGACTTTACCGCTGGACGGACCGCCGGGCTTGTTGCAGCCGGATTCATCGTCCTGGTGCTGCTGCTCCTGGTGGTGGGAACGCCGCTGTGGCTGCACCGCCGGGCCGTCCGGAACGGCAGTGGCAACAATGGGACGGCAAAGGAAGAGTGAGTGGGATGCTGCGACCCGCCAAGCACAACCACAGTTCCGGCAACGACACCAAGCCCCCGCGTCACTGGGTCAAGGATCACGGCTTGCTGCTGGTCAATGCAGGCCTGTTCGTCGTCTTCCTCGGAGGAATGATCCTCTCAGGAGCTGCCAATCACAGCGAGGAACAGCAAGCACACGGTGGGCCGGCAACCGGTGTATCGGATTTTCTGACATCAGGCAGCTTCTGGGAAGCGATTTTTGAGAACTGGGAATCGGAGTTCCTTCAGATGGCCATGTATGTGGTCCTGACGGTTTTCCTGTTCCAGCGCGGCTCCTCGGAATCCAAACCTGTGGATAAGGACGCACCCCAGGACGAGGATCCCCGCGATGCCAAAATGTCCGCCAAGACCCCGTGGCCGGTCAGGCGGGGCGGTTGGGTTCTGAAGGTCTACGAGCACTCGTTGTCTGGCCTGCTGGGCCTTCTTTTCCTGCTCTCCTTCACCCTGCACGCCGTAGGCGGTGCGGCCGCTTACAACGACGAACAGCTCAGCCATGGTCTCCCGGAGGTCTCCACTTGGGAGTACATCGGGTCCAGCCAATTCTGGTTTGAGTCCTTCCAAAACTGGCAAAGCGAGTTCCTGGCCGTAGCCGTTTTGGTGGGCGCTTCTGTGTACCTTCGAGAGAGGGGCTCGCCGGAATCAAAGCCCGTGGCAGAGCCGCACTACGAGACGGGCACCTAGCCGATAAGGACAAAGGAACCGTACCAGGAAAGAAGAATTCCAGCGGTTGAAAGACCTCCGAGGAACTTTTCCCCAAACGCTGTTCACACAAGAAGAAAACCAAGTTCATTTCCACGTTGCGGAATCACTAAAGCCAAGAGAAAACAGATGACGACGCCGGTTCAGGCCTTTTTCTTGGCCCGCGCCTTTGGCTTGCTGGCAGTTTTGGCGGCGGCAGCGCCGTCGTCGTCCGCTTTTTCCTTGCCGCGCTTCTTGTCCAGGCTGCGCTTGAGGGCCTCCATGAGGTCGATGACGTCGCCGCCTTCTCCTTCGCCCTCAACAACGCCGAATGTGGCCTCAGTGTCCAGCGCCTCACCCTTGTCCAGCTTGGCCTCGATCAACGTCTTCAACTGCACCTGGTAGTCATCGGTGTACTCATCGGGATCAAAGTCATGAGCCATGGATTCCACCAGGGCGGAAGACATCTCCAGTTCCTTGTCCGAAATCTTGATGTCGCTCTCAAGGGAGGGGAATTTGGCTTCACGGACTTCGTCGCCCCACAGCAATGCCTGCAGCAGCAGCACATCACCCCGAACCCGCAGCGCACCCAAACGGGTCTTCTGCCGCAGCGCGTACTGGACAATGGCAATCCTGTCCGTGTCCTCCAACGTCTGCCTCAGCAACATGTAAGCCTTGGGCGATTTGGAATCCGGCTCCAGGAAATAGCTGCGTTCATACATGATGGGGTCCAGTTGCTCTGCGGGGATGAACTCCACCACCTCAATTTCGCGGCTGTTCTCCTCCGGCAACGACTTCAATTCCGCGGACGTCAGGACAACGGTGCGGCCCTCTTCTTCGTAGGCCTTGTCAATGTCCTCGTACGCCACAACGTCGCCACAAATTTCGCATTTGCGCTGGTACCGAATACGCCCGCCGTCCTTGTTGTGGACTTGGTGCAGGCTAATATCGTGATCCTCCGTGGCACTGTAGAGCTTCACTGGTACGTTGACCAGACCGAACGCGATAGATCCCTTCCAGATGGCCCTCATGCACCCAGTCAACAGCACAACACAGCAGAGGAGAAGAGGTGGCAGGCAAACAACAGGAGCGCGTGAACGTGGAAGGCCACGAACTCACCCTCACCAACCTGGGGAAAATCATCTACCCGGAAACCGGGACCACCAAGGCCGAAGTGCTGGAGTACTACGCCGCCGTCGCTCCTTTCCTCATTCCCGCGGCGGCCAACAGGCCGGTGACCCGGAAGCGGTGGGTCAACGGAGTGGGCACTGCTGAGGATCCCGGGCAGGTGTTCTTCCAGAAAAACCTTGAGGACTCCGCACCCCGGTGGATTCCCCGTGCCGCCATTCAGCATTCGGACCACGCCAACGTTTACCCCATGGTCAACAACCTGGCCACGCTGACGTGGATGGCCCAGATCGCCTCGCTGGAAATCCACGTTCCGCAGTGGCAAGTGGATCCTTCAGGGAAACCGCTCCGCCCCGACCGCTTGGTCCTGGACCTTGACCCCGGTCCCGGGGCGGGACTGCCCGAGTGCGTTGAGGTGGCCAAGCTGGCCCGTTCCATCCTGCAGGACATGGGCATGGACCCTGTCCCCGTCACCAGCGGCAGTAAAGGCATCCACCTCTACACTGGCCTCGATGGGACCCTGAAGTCCGAGCAGGTGTCCGCCTTCGCCAAAGAGCTTGCCCGCGCACTGGAGTCCGACCACCCCGAACTGGTGGTCAGCGACATGAAAAAGTCCCTCCGCCACGGCAAGGTGCTGGTGGACTGGAGCCAGAACAGCGGGAACAAAACCACGATCGTTCCCTACTCACTCCGCGGCAAGGCGCGCCCTACCGTGGCAGCACCGCGTACGTGGCGTGAACTCACCTCCGCGTCGCTGGAGCACTTGGACTTTCTGGCCGTGATGAAGCGCGTCAAGACGGGCAAAGACCACTTCGCACCGATTTCCGGGCGGCACCTTCCGCCCCACGGCGAGGATGAGAAGGACGACGACGGTGCTGCCGCAGGCGGTTCGGGCAGCGGCGCCGCCAGGGAACGCGTGGTGACAGTGGAGAGCCGTCTCGCCAAGTACGTTGGGATGCGCGATCCGGGCAGGACCCCGGAGCCGTTTCCCTCGTCGTCGGCTGCCAACGCCTCCCAGCAAGCCGGCACCTCGTCATCTGACCAGCCAAAACCAGGCGACCCGCCGCCACCCGGCGGTATCTTTGTGATCCAGGAGCACCACGCGCGCCGCTACCATCTGGACCTGCGGTTGGAGCACAACGGCGTCCTGGCGTCGTGGGCCCTGCCCCGCGGCGTGCCGGAAACGCCCGACCGGAACAATCTGGCCGTGCATACGGAAGACCACCCCATGGAGTACGCGACCTTCTCCGGCGTCATCCCCAAGGGCGAGTACGGGGCAGGGACCATGACCATTTGGGACCGCGGCGAGTATACGTGCGAGAAATGGCGTGACGGCAAGGAAGTCATTGCCACACTGACTGGCGAGCCTGGCGGCGGCCTCGGCGGTACCAAACGGTTCGCGCTGATCAACACGGGTCAGAACTGGCTGATTCACCTGATGAAGGAGCAGCCTGAAGCACGGAAGGGCGTACCGGCCAGCCATGCCAAGCCTTCATCGGCCCAACCGCCTGCCGGGCCGGCCGCACCCCAACCCGTACCGAACTACGCCCCCATGCTGGCCACCTCGGGGACCACGGACGATCTCCGCGGCGACGGTTGGCTGTATGAGCTGAAATGGGACGGGATCCGTGCCATCATCACGGGCACCGAGGGGGAAATCCGGCTCATGAGCCGCAACGGAAACAACCTCACAGCAACTTACCCGGAGCTCACTGACCGCGGCTGTTGGCCCGACGGAAATTTCGTGGCTGACGGCGAAATCGTGGCGCTCGGCAAAGGGAACAGGCCGGATTTCGGGCGCCTGCAGCAGCGGATGAACCTGGTCAAAACCGCAGACATTGAGCGGGCACGGGCAGCTGTGCCGGTTCAGCTCATGCTGTTCGACCTTCTTTACGACGGCGGCACGGACCTGAGCGGGCTGCCGTTCCGTGATCGCCGCGAGAGGCTTTCGGGGTTTGCGGAGCGCCTGCGCAAAGGCTGCCCACTGCATTTGTCTGCCGTCCTGGATCACGACGTGGACGACCTCATGGCCAGCGCCGCTGAGCTTGGCCTGGAAGGTGTGATGGCGAAGAAGGCCGACAGCCGCTACGTCATTGGGCGCCGCAGCAGGTCCTGGCTCAAGCTCAAGCTGGAGCAGAGCCAAGAGGTGGTGGTCGGTGGCTGGCGTCCCGGGGCAGGTGCCCGAAGCGGAACGTTCGGTTCCCTCTTGTTGGGCATCCCGGACGGCGACAAGCTGCACTATGTGGGCAGGGTTGGAAGCGGGTTCAAGGATTGGCAGCTGCGGGACATTATGGAGAAGCTGGAGCCCCACGTGGTGAGCGCCTCTCCCTTTGCCGACATCCCCCGTGAGGACGCGGCAGGTGCCACGTGGGTCAGCCCTGGGCTGGTGGCTGAGGTGACCTTCGGAGAATGGACGGGACCCGGCCGGCTACGGCACCCGGTGTGGCGCGGCTGGCGCCCGGACAAGTCCCCTTCAGACGTCAACCAGCCCAACTGAGTCGCAGATAACGCTCTATTGAAGGTTCAGTAGGACGTTTGCTGTTACTCAGTTGGGCTGGCTACGCAGGGGTGGTGCCGTGCGGGTAACGCTAGGAGGAGTGCGGCATTTGCGGGCGGCTGGTCCTGTGGATGGCCGTCACAGCTGCCCCTTGGCCCATGCGGCCGTGGGCTTGGTCGCGCTCCTTCGGGTGGCGGCGTTTACCGTTACCGTCCGGCCACTGCCTGCCCTGGTCACCGCCAAGTGCAACGGCGATGGTGGTCGGCTCGGGCATCGGGGCCATGTCCATGGACTCCACCAAGTGGCTTGCAACCTCAGGATTGATGCGTTCGGAATCGTAGTTCGCAGTCATGGTTCTTCCTTTCCAGTGTGCCTGTCCGCAGGTTTTACCAGCGGACCTTCTTCTCGGTCTTAGCCTGCTTGCCGCTGGCCGAGGTGGGCTTGTGCCCCTTGCCGGTGCTCTGCCAGCCGGCCGGTGCACCGCCCCCGGATTTGCTGGCCAGCATGGCCTTCTGGGCATCGGTCAGCTTGGACTTGATGCCGCCGGATACCGGAGTTTTGGCTGAGCTTCCCGGTGATGGGGTCTCGGGGGTGTTGTTTTCGGAAGGGTTGGCAGTCATTCGTGGACTCCTTAAGTCTGAGTCCTGAAGAGACACGTATCCCATGTCGTTGCGGTTCGGGAAAAAGGCGTCGAGAACGGGAACGGCATGGAGGCAGGGCCTCAACAGGCGTGGATTTTTGTCAGATGAAACGCGGCTGTGCCCTTACGGGCAGAGGCCGGTCTACTCAAAAATCAGTGTTCCCATGCTTCATACCCTAACCAAGTCCCGGCGGATTTGTGAACCCCTCACCTGCAGCGACTTCCAATCCGACGTCCAATCCACCTTCCGGCCCACCAGTCTTCCTCGGCTAGCATGGCAAACGTGACCCGGAGAGCATCCATCGCCACCACACTTCGTGCAGCGGGCTGCGTTTTCGCGGAGGACGAGGCCCGCCTCCTCCTGGAGGCCGCCAACCATCCGGACGAGCTAAACCGCATGGTGGAACAGAGAGTCAGTGGACAGCCTCTTGAGCACATTGTGGGCTGGACAGAGTTTTGCGGGACGCGCATGGCTGTGCAGCCCGGCGTGTTCGTTCCGCGGCGCCGGACGGAGTTCCTGGTGCGCCGGGCGGCCCTGATCGCCAAGCCAGGTGCCGTCGTCGTCGATCTCTGCTGCGGTTCGGGGGCAATAGGTGCGGCCGTGAGCGACCTTCTGGGGAGCTGCGAACTGCACGCGGCGGACATCGACCTCGCTGCAGTCCACTGCGCACGCCGCAACGTTGAGCCCCGTGGCGGAATGGTCCATCAGGGCGATCTTTATGCCGCACTCCCCCGTGAACTACTGGGGCGTGTGGACGTGCTGCTCGCGAACGCGCCGTATGTTCCCACGGACTCCATCAGCATGATGCCGCCGGAGGCTCGGCTTCATGAGCCGCTGGTGGCGCTCGACGGCGGCGCTGACGGTTTGGCTGTCCAGCGTCGGGTTGCCGAGGGGGCGGCTGAGTGGCTGGCGCCGGGTGGGTCGCTGTTGGTGGAAACGTCGGAAACACAGGCGTCCGGGACGGCCGGGATTATGGCGGGGGCCGGCCTGCTTCCCTGGGTGGTTTCAGACGAGGATCTCGACGCTGCGCTGGTCCTCGGATCACCCGATCCATCAGCTTTTAGGCCCGAATCAGGCCAGTTAAGTGGGCTCAGCTAAACAATTTGGTAACAAGGTGCTCCGGAGGGCAAAAACAGACCGGGATCCGCATGGTTACGGGGCAAGAACGGGCAATGAGATGCAACACACCTAGGCAAATTGCACCCTCGAACGGCCCAAAAATCCGATCTCAACTCGGGTTTTCCGCCGAAACCCCGTAAAATTGAAGGCCTGCCCAGAGCGGGGCAGCAGAAGTCGCAAGCAAATGACCTCCCTAGGAGAAGCCCAAATGCCCACAGACCAAAGCAACACCGTCTCTCCGGATGGCGCAAGGAACGCCACCGGGAACCAGGTATTGGCAGGCCCAACCCCGGCCGCCACAGATGCAGTAAAGAACGCAACGAAGAAAACGAAGCTTCGCCCGAAGCGCCGGCTCAAAGAGTCCGACGTCAACGTGGTGAACAAGCCGATGCTGCGCAAAGCACTCGGCGGCACGATCGTCGGCAACACCATGGAATGGTACGACGTCGGCGTGTTCGGCTACCTCATCACCACCATGGGCCCTGTCTTCCTGCCGGAAGCAGACAAGTCCGTCCAAACACTCTTCCTTCTGGGCACCTTCGCCGCAACCTTCATCGCACGCCCCCTCGGTGGCGTGGTGTTCGGTTGGCTTGGCGACAAGGTTGGCCGACAGAAGGTGCTCGCAGCAACACTGATGCTGATGGCGGCAAGTACGTTCGCCGTCGGCCTCCTTCCCGGCTATGCGCAGATCGGCATCTGGGCCGCCGCGTTGCTGGTCATCCTGAAGCTCATCCAGGGCTTCTCCACCGGTGGCGAGTACGCCGGTGCCACCACCTTTGTCAGCGAGTACGCCCCGGACAAGCGCCGCGGCTACTTTGCCAGCTTCCTTGATATGGGCAGCTACATTGGCTTCGCCCTCGGCGCCGCCCTGGTTTCGGTCCTGCAGCTCACGCTGGGACAGGCCGCCATGGAGGAGTGGGGCTGGAGGATTCCGTTCCTGATCGCTGGTCCTCTGGGCCTCATCGCGGTGTACTTCCGTAGCAAGATCGAGGAATCCCCCCAGTTCCAGGCCACCTTGGACGCCCAGGAGGCCTCTGCCAAGGATGCAGCATCACAGGACGCTGCAGTCGCCAAGGGACCCATCGGAATCGTCAAGGCCTACTGGCGCCAGATCGTGCTGGCCATGATCCTGGCCGCAGCTGCCAACACTGTTGGCTACGCACTGACCTCCTACATGCCCACGTACCTCACGGATTCCAAGGGCTACGACCCCGTCCACGGCACCCTGCTGACCATCCCTGTCCTGGTGATCATGGCTGTTTGTATTCCACTGACCGGCAAGCTCTCTGACCGCATAGGACGCCGTCCGGTGCTGTGGGTAGGCGCAGGCAGCACCATCGTCTTCTCGGTACCTGCGTTCATGCTGATCGGCATTGGCGAGATCTGGTCCACGCTGGCCGGCCTTGCCCTGATCGCTTTCCCTGTGACGTTCTACATCGCCAACCTGGCCTCGGCCCTGCCGGCACTGTTCCCGACGTCCAGCCGCTATGGCGGAATGGGCATCGCGTACAACTTCTCGGTGGCGATCTTCGGCGGAACCACGCCGTTCATCGTCCAGGGCCTGATCGAGGGCACCGGCGATGACATGATGCCGGCGTACTACCTGATGGCCACATCCATCGTGGGTGCCATCGCCATCTACTTCCTCCGTGAATCCGCCCAGCGTCCCCTGCCGGGCTCCATGCCCAGCGTGGACACCCAGGCTGAAGCACGCGAGCTTGTAGCAACCCAGGACACCAACCCGCTCATCAACCTGGACGAGATGCCGTTCGACGGCCAGCCCATTGATGACGCAGTGTTCGGCAAAGGCAACAAGGACCTGACCCCCGCTTAGGAACTCTTTGCCTGCAACTTCTGCGCAGTGACGACTACTGCAAGCGATTCAGATAGTTCGCGGCAGCTTGCCGCCCACCGTAGCCACCACCCCCAAGGCGCTCTCCTTGAGGTTGGTGGCTACGGCTGTTAAGAGGGCACGACGGCGGTGCCCGCCTCAGGATTGCAGCAAGCCTTTGACGGCCTCGCCGATAATCCTGGCACCTTCAGGGAAACCACCCGGGTTGGGGCCGGCGTAGTTGAGCCGAATGTAGGGTCCCTCCGGTTCCGCGGGGAACCACTCCGTGCCGGCGGCAATGAGCACCCCGGATGCCTCACAATCCTTGGTGAGACGTTCGACGTCGAACCCGTCCGGCATTCGCAGCCACAGATTCAAGCCACCCTTGGGCAGGTGGCTGAGGTGCGCTTGCGGGACGTGCTCGCGGAGGCTGGTGACCAAGAGGTCGCGGCGTGACTGCAGCTGGTGGCTGAGTCCGCGAAGGTGCGTTTGCCACCCGGGCTGGGTGACGACGTCGAGCGCTGCCGCCTGAAGCACCCCACTGACGTACATGGATTCGGCGGCCTGCGCGCCCATGATTCGTTCGCGCGCCGGTCCCCGGGCGATGATCGCTGCGACGCGGATGGACGGGGAAACGCTCTTGGTCAGGGAACGGATGTAGACCACGTGGCCGGAATCGTCCTTAGCAGCGAGCGGGACCGACGGTGCGGTGATGCCGAAGTCGTGCGCCCAGTCATCCTCCACGAGGAAAGCTCCGTGCCGCTGGACGATCCGCAGGACTTCCTCGCCCCGTTCCGCCGACCATTGCGCTCCCGTGGGATTCGCGAAGTTGGGTTGCGCGTAGAACATCCGCGCTCCGGATTCCTCAAAGGCCCTCTCCAGCTCATCCGGGTCAGGCCCCTCCGGGCCGCTGGGACAGGAATGACATTGACGCCTGCCTGGCCCGCTGCCAGCAGCGCGCCCCAGTAACTGGGCGACTCCACCAGCAGCGGCTGTCCGTGTCCCACCAGTCCCCGGAAAATGGAGCTGAGCCCGCTTTGGCTGCCGGGCAGAATCACGACGTCGCTCGGCTGGGGCGGAGTCACGCCCACCGGGGTTGAGGTACTGAGTTCCTGCGCGAACCAGGTCTGGAGTTCGGGCAAGCCCTGCGCCGGCGGCCGGGACAGGGCGGCATCTCCCCTGGCGGCCCTTGTCAGCGCGGCTCGAACAAGCCTCTCGGGCAACAGTTCGCGGGAAGGGTAACCGGAGTGGAACGCGATGACGTCATTGGTAGCGCTCCGCATCGCGGCAGAGTTCAGGGGCCGCGCGGCCTGGGCTGACCGCAAGGCAGCTGTTTGCCAGCCGTAGTCGGAGGGCCTCGCAGTGCGGTAGGCCCGCACGAAAGTTCCGACCCCGGGACGGCTTTCAATCAGCCCCTGCGCCGTGAGTGTCCGCAGCGCTTTCTGCACTGTGACCGGACTGGCCTGATACTCGGCCACGAGTTGGCGCGTTGATGGCAGTTTGGCCCCCGGGGCAGCGCTTGCGATCCATTCTTTTACTCGCGAGACAATCCGAGAACTGCTATCGTTGTTCATGAGTCCTAATAGTAGCGCTACTACACTTTCGCGGCCAGTGGTATCCACCCGGACTTCGACCGGAATCTGGTGGGGCCTCCTCGGCGTCGTCGCCTTCTCTTTCACCGTTCCGCTCACCCGGGTAGCTGTGGAAGGCATGTCCCCCTTGTTCATCGGAGCGGGCCGGGCCGTGGTTGCCGCCCTTCTTGCCGCACTCGCCCTGGCCTTCACCCGGCAACGGTTTCCGCGCGGCACGCAGTGGATCCGCCTGGCGGTGGTAGCCGGCGGAATTGTGGCGGGGTTCCCCCTGCTGACCACCTTCGCTCTGACCAGTTCCTCCGCGAGCCACGGGGCAATCGTCATCGCCCTGCTGCCTGCGGCCACGGCCACCGTGGCGGTACTGCGCGGGCGCGAGCGTCCACGGCTCCTCTTCTGGATCCTCACGGCCGTGGGCGTCGTTGCTGCCCTCGTGTTTGCCTTGGTTCAATCCGGTGGTTTTGGCTCGCTTCATTGGGCCGACCTCCTGCTGCTCGGAGCCGTGGTTGCTGCAGCCATTGGCTATGCGGAAGGTGGATTGCTGGCCCGGGAGCTCGGCTCCTGGCAAACCATCTCGTGGGCGCTGGTGGTGGCTGCTCCCGCCATGATCCTGTTGACCCTCGTTTCCCTGGGCTCCGGCATGCCACAAGCCACACCGCTCCAGTGGTTGTCCTTCGCCTACCTCGGTGTGGTGAGCATGTTCCTCGGCTTCTTCGCCTGGTACCGCGGCCTGGCCATCGGGCCCATGGCGCAGGTCAGCCAGATCCAACTCGTCCAACCCGTGATGACCATCGCGTGGGCCGGCCTTCTCCTGGGCGAACCGCTGACGTGGACCACCGTGGTGGGTGGCCTCGCAGTGATCCTTTGCGCCGGAGCCGCTGTCCGCGTCAGGCTAAGGAAGTAGGAAAACCATGTACACACCAGCACACTTTGCCCCCTCCCCCGACACCGTCGAGTCGCTGCTCCGGCACGCCGGAGCAGCCAACCTCGTGACCATGACGGAGGACGGGTTGCTCGCCACCCTCCTGCCGTTCGTCTACGAACCCTCGATCGGTGAGCACGGTGCACTGCACGCGCACATGGCCCGCAACAACACCCAGTGGTCTTCAGCTGCTGTCGGTGAGGCTCTCATGATCGTGCAAGGCAACGATGCCTACATTTCTCCGTCCTGGTACGCCTCCAAAGCGGCGCACGGACGGGTGGTGCCCACCTGGAACTACTCCACGGCCCACGTCTACGGTGAACTGGTGATCCACGACGACGCCGAATGGTTGGGCCGGCACGTGCGGCGCCTGTCGAACCAGCATGAGGCCGGCATGCCCAAACCCTGGACCGTTGACGAAGCACCCGAACGGTTCATTGCCGGTCAGCTAAAGGCGATTGTCGGCGTCGAACTCGTCATCACCCGGGTGGAAGCGAAGACGAAACTCAGCCAGAACCGTACTCCGGCTGATGTTGACGGAGTCATCGCGGGACTCCGGGCCCGTGGCGACTCGGCGAGCGCAGCCGATGTGGAACGCGCGCGGACCTCGTAGACTCGGCGCATGCGTGAGGTTGCTTCGGAATCCCCAAAACCCAAGGGGTCCATCCACCACCTGGAGATCTGGGTGCCGTTCCTTGAGAGGGCAAGGGAAGAGTGGGGCTGGTTGCTGGGCGAGCTCGGCTACGAGCCCTTCCAGGAGTGGCCCACGGGGTGCAGTTGGAAGCTTGGCGGCACCTACGTTGTGGTGGAGCAGACGGATGCCGTCACTGCAACAACCCACCGCCGCACTGATCCGGGGGTCAATCACGTGGCCTTCCACGCAGGCACACGCGAAAATGTGGACCGGATCAGGGCGCTCGGCGCGGATGCAGGCTGGTACGAAATGTTCGAGTCGAAATACCCGCACGCCGGCGGCCCGGACCACTACGCTGCCTACCTGCTCAACACGGACAGCTATGAGGTGGAGCTGGTAGCGGACTGACGGTGCCGGGGCTACCTGGGCGGGACAGCTGGACGCCACATCGCTACCCGCGGCCAACGGGTCAGGCCCAGTCCAGCCTCGTGCTCCATCAGGCGGGTCAACTGCGGACCCCAGCTGCCGGCGTCGAGCACCTCGAAGCCAAGGCGGCGGTAGTACGGGGCGTTCCATGGCACATCCCGGAAGGTGCTCAGGGTTTGGCGCTGCATTCCATGGCCGCGGGTCCATACGCGGGCGGCATGCAGGAGCTCGCGGCCCAGGCCTTGGTGCGCGTAGTCCGGATGGACGCTGACCTGTTCCACATGCCCGGCCTCGTCAACGACATCCGCCAAGAGGTACGCCACCGGGTAGTCGAGTCCGTCGACGGAAACCCAGGCCCGGCCCGCTGCGGCGTAACCCTGCAGCTCATTGGTGGAGAGTGGCTCGTCGTCCGCGACTGAATCCATTCCCAACGCCCGGAACGCCTGGCCCGCGGCACGCTCGATGTCCTGCAGAATCAGGAGATCGTCCGCATGCGCGAGCCTGATCATTGCCGGGCGTCCAGTGCCGGGGGTGCCTGGGCCACCAGGAATTCGTTGCGCTTCTCGATCAGGTTTTGCATGTAGCGGCCCAGGACCAGCTTCTCCACCAAGCGGCCCAACGGTCCGAAGGGGGCAGCGAATTCGATGGTGTCCACCATGAGCGTCCCGCTGCCGTCCGGCCGAAACTCATGCGTGTGGCGGAGGTACTTGAAGGGGCCCTTCACCTGTTCATCCGAGAACGACGCCGGCGCCTCCATCTGCGTGATGCGGCTGGTCATGCGGAACCGGACTCCGAGGTGCCAGGCCTGCCAGGTGACGGTCTCGCCTTCGGAGATCAAACCAGTGGTGACCCCGTCCACTGCCTTCTCGCGGCTCTTGGTCATCGATCCCACATGGGCATCGATGTTGCGGGAGAGATCGAACAACTCCTGCGGCGGCATGGAGGAGCGGGTGCGGCAGACGAAAGCGACGGGCATACCTTGATCTTCCCAGACCTTCCCGGCTCCGTGTGCCCCATCTCGCTACGGCTTGTGACCGGGCTTATGGCGGCACAGTTGGCCATCCTGATAATTTTCAAGGGAGTCCCTCGATGATTGGTGGTGTTCCCCCGTGCCCGCAATCATCGCCCATGCCCGTGAACTCCATCGGCTGGGCCCGGCCAACAACGATCGCCTCTCCGCCGTCCGTGTTGCCCTGAGCGTCGCAGTCCCGGGACTGTTCCTCATTCTCATCGGCCGCCCGGACCTCATGATGTACGCCGTGTTCGGTGCGCTGACAGGGATGTACGGACGCAACGAAACGCATCAGCTCAGGCTCAAGCACCAAGCCCAGGCCGCCCTGTTCCTGGTGGGTGGGCTGACAATCGGGGTGTTCCTTTCCGTCCACCACATCCACTCGTGGTGGCTGGTGCTGGTGGCCACCCTGTTCGCCGGAGCTGGATCCCTGTATGCGGATGCCGTCCGCCTCAAGCCCATCGGCCCGTTCTTTGGCATCCTCGCGCTGGGCGCCTGCGCTTCGGTGCCAACCAACGTCCCACTCACGACGGCGGTGCTCATCGGGGCTGCGTCCGCCGCCTTGTCGCTGCTGGTTGGCTTCGCCGGGTGGTTCCGGCACCGTGGGTGGGAGTCCGGCGCCGTCCGCGACGTTCCCGTTCTCCGCGGCCCCCTCCGGCAGGGACCATTGGTCCAGGCGGCCATGGTTCATGCTGCGCGGTATGCCCTCGCTGTCAGCGTGGCCGGGGCCATCGGAATCCTCAGCGGCAGCGGCCATCCGCACTGGGCCATGGCCGCCGCGGCCGTACCCCTCGCTGGCGCCGATCTCCCCAGCCGCGTCCACCGGGGCATCCACCGCATCGTGGGGACGTTCCTCGGGTTGGCGGTGGTCGCCGTCGTACTTTTCCCCAGCCCGCTGTCGCCGCTCCAGTACTTCCCGGGCCACACCGCCGTGGTGTTGGCAGTGCTGGTGGTCCTGTGCCAGTTCCCTACCGAGCTCTTCATGGCGCGGCACTACGGGTGGGCCATGGTGTTCTTCACTCCCGTGATCCTGCTGATCGCCCAACTCGCGGCCCCCATGGATCCGGGCGTACTGGTGATGGAGCGTGCCATCGAGACTTTCGTGGGAGCGGTGGTGGGCATCGCGGTGGCGGTGCTGGTGCGGGCTCCACGGAGTCGCGAGCTGCAGTAGCTGTCAGTTCTGGACGACCAGGTTGAAGTGTCATCCTATCTGGGCCCCAAAACAGCTACAGTCAAAGACCTCACAGTCACGCCACAAAGCACCCCGCACCCAGCTCGGAAAGCTGGCACGCCGGGCGGTCACCACGCTGACACAGTTCAGCATTTTTCGCCGCTACCGAAACATGGCTGGGGCCAGGGGTCGCTCCTCAATCTGTACCGGCCGATGCTTCCTTGGTACGGACGGGAGATCTCAGAAAGTTACCGACCACATGAAGCAAGCTAAAGGTCTCAACATAGTCGGGTGCTTGCGCGCGGTGGATGGCGTCGTTACGTGCCAGGTTCATGCGCCTCAGTTCCTCGAAGGTCGCATCGAACTCGAAGCCCGAGGCTTCCGCGATGTCGATGTACCGGCCCAGTGTTGCACGTGCCATGCCCCTACGCTGTGGTTTGGGAAGGTCCTCGATCCGTTCATCCAGCAAGCTAGCGAGTTTGAGCTCTAGAGCAGCCGCAGCGTCGAGCCAACAGAAGGTGGATCATCGAATCACCTCCAAACCCGGCCGCGCTGGGAGGAGGCTGTGCACGGCCACTGCTCGCTCTGGTGAGGTTTATCCCGGTGGTGATGTGGTGGTTGTGTGCAGGCGGTCAGCTGGGTCCCGTCGTCCACATGTGCGGGAAAAGCCCGAAGGATTTAGCTTTTGCCGTGCCCATGTGGGCGAGGGGCTGGGAAGGAATCCTCAGCATTCTTCTACCCTTCTTGATGTTCGGGCCACGACGAAGAAACTGGTTGAAGCGACTTTTAGACGACGTCCTGCATTCTCAGATTGTCGCCATCTAGATGTTCATGGGCTTGGTGCGCAGCGGCGAGGAGCTCCTCTATTTGACGTTCAGCCTCCGGGCCCGGCTCTAACTGCCGCATGATCCTCAAGTTGACGACAAATGCGGCCACCCAGCCATGGGCAGGACGGTGGGCTTGTTCCAACTGCTCAAGCGTGCAATCTTGTCCTTCGATATTTCTCATTGTGCTGTCGAACAACTTGGCAAGCACAACATGATCGACTGCCATCCACTCACCCAACTGCTTGTAGTGAGCGTCCTGGATTCCGTCCACGAGTTCAGTTCTCGCAATCCGTAGCCGCACTAGAAGGGGCCTGAGGTCTTGGTACACAACGACGGCTCCGGTAAGGTCTTGGGCGGCGCCAATGACTTCTGTCCACAGTTCGCGCTGCCTTGCTCGTTTGCCTTCTTCTTCGGCTCGGACGGCACGCACGTCGGCTGCGGCCGCGCGCCTGTCGGCCCGCGTTGCGCGGCGGTCTGCCCGTATGGAGACGATGAAGCCGGACAGGCCTGTTACGCCGCCGAGGATGGCGAGTCCCGTTGCAAGTACGTCCATGGTGAGAGTCCCCTTCGAACAATGTCAAGATAATTCTCGCCACTGCCTGGAGGGGATCAGTTCAAGCTGATTGTTCGGCCTGCTGCTTCCGTAGGGCGCGGCTTACACTCATCCGTCCGACGCCGAGCACCTGAGCGATTTCTGTGATGGGTGTCTTCTTCGCGTGCATGGTGCGTGCGGCGGTGACTTGGGCCGGGGTCATGGTTGAAGGCCGGCCACCAACACGTCCGCGAGCACGGGCCGCTTCAAGCCCGGCCCGGGTTCGTTCAAGCATCCTGCTTCGCTCATGCTCCGCCAGTGCGGAGAAGATGTGAAAGATCAGTCGGCCGTCGGCGGTGGTGGTGTCCAGGAAGCTCTCGGTGAGGGACTTGAACTGGATGCCTCGTTGGTCCAGTTCGGTCACGATACGGGCGAGGTCTGCGGTGGATCGCCCCACGCGGTCCAGCTTCCAAACCACCAGCACGTTTCCGGGTTGGAGGAAGTCTAAACACCGCTGCCATTCGGGGCGGTCCCGCGTGGAACCGGAGGCGTAATCGGTGAAAGTAGCGACATACTCCCAGCCAGTGTCACCGGGCCGGTACAGCACTGGGGAAGAACTCTTGCGCGCCTGTTACGTTCCGCCCCTCATTGTGCAAGTATGAATTACTGACATGGGGGGTGTCCGATGAGGAACACAGACAAAATAACGTTGGCTACCGCAGCGGCAGCAGTAGCTTTGGTGGCATCGCTTGCAGCTTGTGGCGGGGAGGTAAAACCGGCTTCAAATAGTCAGGCCTCCGATGCTTCAACCGCCACCGAATTCGCGTCTCTCGAGGCAGCCCGCCAGGCCGTTCATAAGGTCATAGGCTGCGATGAGACACCAACGACTGAACCTATCGTCAACCCTGATCTGGCCGGCCACACGGCTGAATACAGCGTCTGCGCTGACAGGGTGCAGGTCGAGTGGTTCCAGACTGAAGATGCGCGAAACGCTGAGCAGCAACTGTACGCGGACAGCTCGCAACCGTTAGCCCTGGTCGAGGGCAAGAATTGGATGGTTGTAGACCTGTCCAAGGCCCTTCAAGAACCAGCCAGCGGCAGGGACCTAAAGAACCTCGCGGAACAACTCGGCGGCCAATACAGGTCCATCAACGGCGCATAAGAGGCAGCGCGTCTATTCCCCAGAGACTTAAACTCGTGCAGCCGCGTAATATGCGGCTGTCCCGCTCTGTAGCGGCCATATCGGCAGACACTTAAGCATGCTCGGAGCCTCCGCACTCGAATCGACTGCGGTGTTACCAGCACGCCAAGATGCCGCGCGCCACTGCGTTGGGTCTGCCATCGACTTCGCTCAGGTCTCCAGAGCAGCCTAGTGGAGCACTATGGTGCCCATGAACCGCAAATAGTGACCCATAGAAAACCAGAACATAACAATGTAGTAAAAATAGTTTGTCGTTTTGTATGAGTGCTTCTTAAAGTTGTGTTGTATGTCGATGAGTTGCCTTGCAAAGATCCATCTGCGTCTTTAGGATGGCCCCAGAGGTACAGGGTTTCGCAATGATGCGCCTGCCTCTTCAAACCAATCTGGGGGGATTGAGTGAAAATCAGAACCATCATTTCAGCTGTATCAGCTACCCTTGTGCTCGTTTCAGGGGTGGCTCTTCCGGCTTCCGCTACTTCTTCGGCGAACGAGGACGCACCACCCGCTTCGGGCCAAGGAATTTACGTCTTGGGTGCGCCATCCGACACCACAGATGCCGGCAACGAGTTCTTCGCCGTGCCGGAGGAATATCGGGACGCGTTGCTTGTCACTCCTGAGGTCGCTGCTGATCTGGACCTGCCGCCAGGGCCTGTGGCGGCAGCAGATGTTCAAGAGGTGTCGGCGAAGGTCGCCCAAACAGAAGTAGCCGGGCGGGAGGAATCGTCGAGGAGCGCGGACGGCGGTTTCACAACGATGGGCGTAAACGACACAAGATTTACGTACGGACCGGGCCTTGCATGGTTTGGCCCATTTCAGCGACTCACCTCGCTGTCAGGATGCTGCAGCCACACCTACACCTGGTATGTCGATGGGGCATTTAGTACCCAAGCGTGCCTGCAAGGCCAAGGCTATTACACCGGATACAACGGTGGCTCATTTGGCCTATGGGCGGCTTGGTATTCGTTAGGATGCGGCGCAACCGGCGGCTACACAGTCCCGTGGGACAACGTTTCCGCCTACCCTAAAGTCCTGTCACGGTCCCAGTATGGGTACTACGGTGGGGGGATATATAGCTAGCCATAGGAAGGGTCTCGGCAATGGATAACCGCGCGAAGAAATTCATTCTTACGGGAATCATTGTTAGTCTCATCGGTTCGGTAATCGCGGTTTCAGCCGTCTACGTCACTGGATGGGTTGAAGCCTCGATCGATCGAAACCTAGTTTCTGGAGTTTGGTTTGCAAAAGTTATTATCTCGATGGTGCAGTTCGGAATTGCGCCTTTTGGGGCAGCATTGACAGCGATTGGCTTTGCACTCCATTGGATGGGCAACGGTACGTCGCCAGAGCGCACAGCCAGTACCCTCCAGCATGAGGCTGACTTGGGCCGAGACGTCGATTGAAGTGGTGGAGCGCCGGGACCGTCGACAATGGTCCTGGCGCTTTGCCGTCCGGCGGTGTCCTGTTGTACGACTCCGTGCGGGGAAGCACGCCGTTGCTGTGAACGAATACCGGAGCAGCGCACTCACGAACTACGACCGTCCTCATAGCGAGCCGTTTCCTCCCTGGTTCGGCGTCCGGGCCGCAGCCCACCTAAAGGCACGCCAGCCATTTCTTTCCGCCGTTATATTTTCGTTGGACTCTCCGAAGCTCCCGCCTGACGGCTGCTTCGACGAAGTCGTTGACCGAGGCGTATCCCTCCTCCATACCGACAGCCTTTAGGGCCGCACGTATCTGCTCCGCATCATCGCGGGTGAATTTAGCACTGATGGAGCTGTCATCACGTTTAGCCCGCAACACGAGAGTCTTCCGGCTGCGCGTAAGGAGCATCTTGACTGCCTCGCTGCGTCCTGCTGATTCTGGCTTCGGCGAAGCGCAGGCTGGCGCCGATCTCATCCACCTCGAGCTCGATCACGGTGCGTTTCTCACCTTCCTTAGTCTCGAAGGAACGGGACTTCAGCCGCCCTGAGGCGATAACCCTGGACCCCTTGGTCAGGGAGGCAGCGACGTTCTCGGCCATCTCCCGCCACGCGGTAGCCCGAAGGAACAATGTCTCACCGTCTTTCCACTCATTTGAGGCGGAATCGAAGGCTCGGGGAGTCGACTTTCAGGAGCCGGTGGCAGCCTGCGGAGTTCGCGCTGTGCACGCTTCCGGGTACTGCCGCGACGTGCCGGGCGATGGTTTCGGCGTGGTGCGCGGTGTTCAGCGCACCTGAGCGCCACCGGGCTTCGACGACACAAGTCACTCCGGCCAGAGCGGCGATGATCCGGTTCCGGTCCAGGAAGCGTGCCCGCGTGGGTGCGGTACCGATGGGCTGTTCGGAGACGATCAGGCCGGTGGTTTTGATCGCTGCCGCGAGGTCGGCGTTACCGGACGGGTAAACCCGGTCAAGGCCGCCAGCGGCGACGGCGATCGTCGCCGGTCCCGTCCCGGTGCTGCCAGCAAGTGCGCCACGGTGGGCGTGGGCGTCGATGCCGTAGGCAAGACCGGAGATTACGCAGATGCCACGCCGTGCCAGTCCATGGGCCATTTCGGCGGTGACGGCAGCACCGTAGCTGGTGGAATCACGGGATCCGGTCAATGCCGCTGTGCGCTGCGGGGCCGGGATTCCCTGGGCGATGTTCCCGACGTACCAGAGCCCGTGGGGGGGTGGGCAGGTCGTCCAACCCCTCGGGCCAGTGCTCGTCACCGGGGACCAGGAACCCGCCGCCAAGGCGTTCAATGGTCTCCAGCTCGGCCTCGATTGTGTCGGTGTCGAGGTCGCGGGGTGCCGGTGCCCAGCAGTCCAGCCCTTTCGAAAGTTCATCAGCGGTGACGTCCCAGAACGGAAACAGGGGCCGGGCACGGAGGGCCATGCGGTAGGCGGGGTGTGCGCCGTGACGGGCTACGAGCTTACGGGCTACGTCATCGCCCGGGGTGAACATGCGGGTCAGGGCCGCGCGTGCAATGCGGTTTTCGTCGTTCATGGTGTTGCTCCTTCTTGTCCGAGAAGTTGGGTGGGTGGGGCGACCAATGGTGACAGGCCAACGTCCCCGCTCCCCCGATGCTTCTATGTCTTGTCAAGCGTCGGAAAAGGGTGTGGCTGACCGACGGATTGCCCGTCGCCTCGTTGTTTTGTCGGTGGGTGGGGCGCTCGTGGTGAGTGGCCAGCTCCCCTCTCCCCCGCCGTTGTTTTGGCTGCTGGCGAAGCTTGCGGAGCTGTGCCCGACGGAGGCCTGTCTACCCATGGGGCAAGGGACGGGAAATTCCCGAAGGAAATCAGCGCCGCAGGGAAATTCCCGGCACGCAGGCCCCGACGAAGGAGGGGCTAGACCGGGTGGAGCGGGCACGTACAATCCGAAGGACAGCAGCCAAAACGTCGCAGACGAGGACAGGGCCAGGGCGTGCAGGAGCTCTGCGACGGCATGCCCTGGCCCCAACAGCCGACCACGGAGCGAAGCGGAGTGGACGCCCAGACGGGTGCGAGCTCTTCGAGCATGCACTAAGTTCTAGGGCCGTGATGGCCCAGGAACCTGGGTCAGCCGACGAGGGGAATCTATAGTTGTGCTCATAAAAGGGGGAGCCATGGAGTTGTTAGGTGTAGTCATTGCGGCAGGATTGTTGATCGTTGCGTCAATCGCGCTTTACCTGTTGAGGCGGACGGAGCAGAGGCCAGCAGATTCAGATCCGGAGTCGGAACGTGCACTCCGGGATTTCCACCGTGGAAAGACCCTCGGTCACTCCCATTACGTCGGGCTGGACAACACGGGCCACTGGAGGTAGCGGGGCCGGGTATAAACCGGGAAACTGAGGCATGACTGATCCGGCACCTCTGCCCGGAACCGGCCGGGCTCATCGCGGTCTAAGGTGGTTCCGCTTCCTGGCGGTGCGCAGGAACTCGGTCTTCATGTGCAGATCCGACGCCCTGTTGGAGCCCTGGATTGCCGCTCCCAGGATGTTTGACGGCGTGCGGAGGTTCTTGTAGTCGTGCAGCTCGTCCACAACGAGGTAGTCGATGCCGGTTTCCTCGAAGCTGATCCCGGGGTCGGCCGGGGTGTCGAGTTTGGCTTTGAGCGTTTCTTCCTGGGCCAACACTGCCTTTTCCAGCCGTTTGATGATGCTGGCGTTGGCTCGTCCGTTGTCCTCGCCGCTGTCCTTGACCGCTTCAAGCTCGGCCCGCATCTGAATGACTTCAGCATTGATGTAGGCGGCTTCGGCTTCCGGGCTGAGGCTGACGCGTTGGAAGGCGGTGCGGGTCATGATCACGGCGTCCCACTGGTTTGCTGCCGCACGGGCAACGAACTGCCGGCGTTTGTCACCTGCGAGGTCGGCCGATGAGGCGGCGAGGATGCGCGCCTGCGGGTAGATCTGCAGCCATTCCCGGGCGAATTGTTCGAGCATGTGGTTCGGGACGATGACGGCGGGCTTGTTGACCATGCCTAGTCGGCGCAGTTCCATCACGCCCATGACCATTTCTGCGGTCTTTCCGGCACCTACCTGGTGGAAGAGACCGACGGCTGGTTCGGAGAGCATCCGTGCGACGGCTGCGCGCTGGTGCGGGCGTGGGGAGAAGTCTTTGGCCATGCCGGGCAGGGTCAGCCGCTCCCCTTCGGTGCTGTCGTCCCCGGAGCACGATGGAGTTGAAGCGGCGGTTGTATTCGTCGATGAGGCGGTTGGCCCGTTCGGGTTCCTCCCACACCCATTCCCTGAACCGTTCCTGCAGCAGCTGGGCCTTTTCCTGCGCTGCTGCGGTTTCGGTGGGGTTCAGGATCCGGCGTTTGTCTTCGTTTTCGTCGGTGACGCGCACCGGCCTTTGTTCGAGGACCTGTTTGAGGATGTCGGAGGCGGGCATCCGCTGGGTGCCCCAGTTTCCTCACCCGGTTCCCCCGCACTGGAGTCCAGTCAATGTTCCCTAGAAGGTGTTGGAGAATGTGGCCGTCTCAATACCGGTGCCGCTGAATTGGTAATCAAGGGTGGTTGTTTCCCCTTCGTCCTGTTTGGAGACGCCCAGCAAGAATTCCAACGCATCAGGGTCAACAGCATTGCTGCTGCACCGGAATTGCCTGGTGGCAGCGTCATCCGACGAACAGTTCCAGCCTGCCGGTTCGATCAGTTTTCCCGGGATCATGTCCGCGCCGGCAGAAATTGCGAACACAACTTCCGCATTGGAGGGCACCGGCCCGGGCTGAAGTGTGAAGGTGATGGTGATGTTGGTGTCCGAGGCCGTGGTCCCTGGTACAGCACGGAACGTGGCTGTCACAGCGGGCGCCGGTGATGGCGTGGCGGTGGAACTAGGGCTGGGCGTGGCCGTGGAAGTTGGACTTGGCGTGGCCGTGGGCGTTTGTGTCGAAGTTGGGCTTGGGGTCGGGGTTGCGCCCGGGAGCGGAACCAGTGCAGGGAGGGTTGGCGGCCCCGTCGGGGCGAACGTCGGAAACAGTGGATTCTTCCAGGACGGCGAGGGGGCTGGAAACCCGCTGGGCGCTGGTTTCGTTGGTACGGGAAACGGAAACACGGCAGGCTCCTCTACCGCTCCGCTCGAAGGCTCATTGGGGGCCGGAAATTGAGGCTGATCCTGCTCCCCGGCTCCCGGGGCGGCTGGATCAGGACCGTAAGAAACTTGCCCTCGAGGAGTAGGAGATACCTCCGCCACTGGTACCTCAGCTGTGTTTGACCCTGCGCCACTCAAAGCTACGGCTGCGCCCACCGACACTGCTGCCACGGCCATCACTCCAGCGCCTACCTTCAAGAAGAAGGCCATCTCCTTGTGCGGCATGCCATGCACCAAGCCGGCGCCCACCCCTGTTCCGGCGCCCACGGCCGCAAGCGCAGGGAAGACGGAGGTAAACGCTGCTCCTGCTACCAACGGGAAGACCACAGCCCGCATGGCCGATTGCACATCGTTGAGGTCAAGCAGCAAGGCAGTGCACTTGGGGCAGCCCTCAAGATGTGCCCGCACCCTGTCCTGGCTGCGCCTCCTCAGCCCATCGCGGGAGTACGCACCCAACTGTGTTGAGTATTCTTCGCAGCTATCTCCAGTGGATGACGTGATGTGGTTCTGCAGGTACACCTGGCGCAGGCGTTCCCTCGCACGGAGCGCCAAGGCGGAAACCCCATTGGGGGTCAAGCCAATCAGCGGCGAAACCGCAGCGGGTTTCAGCCCCTCAATGTCTACATACCAAAGGACTTCCTGCCACCGTTCAGGGAGGGAACGAAACGCTTGGGTAACGGCCCTGGATTCGAAGTGGGCCACGGCAGGATCATCATGGAACACCGCTGAATCCAACACGAACGACTCAGCAGTAGGGCGGGTACGCGACGCCCCCCGATTGGTTTGATAGGCAAAACGCCGCACGGCTGTCAGCAGGTAGGCGCGGAAGAAAGTGTCGGGCCCCTTCCCTGCGGTGATGCTTTGGTAAACGGACGTGAAAGCGTCAGCCACGACGTCGTCAACGTCTGCAAAGTTGTTCACCTGCGCCGCTGCTACCTTCCGCGCCACCCCTTGGTGCCGCTCGAAGAGCACCTCGAACGCAGTCCGATGGCCTGCGCGAACCTGAAGGACCAAATCCATGTCGCTGTCAGCCACGGCACCATTGCCGTCTCCGCCGAAGCCTGTTCCGTGGCGCCCGTTGCTGTCCGCCGGTGCTGTTCCGCCCATGCTGCTGCCCGTTTCGGACACGGCATTCGTACACGGATCAACGAGACCTTCGTAAGGCCCTGTTTGCGGGGCCACGCTGCTGTAGCCCCCGTGCGGCAGCCGCGCCCGGTGCCACACTCCAGCCCCAGCCTAAATCCGGAAGCCCCCCAAGTGAACACGTTGGCAGCCTTATGGCTCCAGCGGACGCCGAGGCGGGCCCGACGTCAGTTTTGCCGGCAGGACACGTGCGAAGAAGCTGACCACTTTGTACCTGCGCGTCGGAATGGAAACACCTTTGCCCTTGGCGTTGTCCTCCAGCCCTTCACGCACCACGCGCTCGGCTGTGAGCCACAGGAAACGGGGAGCCACTGACTTGTCCATTCCCATACGGTCATGGAATTCGGTATGCGTGAAACCCGGGCATACGGCAGTGACCTGAACGCCGGACTTGGCGTAGGTGATGTTCGCCCACCGGCTAAATGTCACCTGCCATGCCTTGGCCGCCGAGTAGGTGCCCCTGTTGGCAAACGCCGCCACGCTGGCGACGTTGATGATTCGGCCCTTGCCGCGGGCGAGCATGACTTCCAACGCCGCGTGGCACAGTTCCATGGGCGTCTGGACGTGGAGCCGCAGATGGCGCTTTTCTTCGTCCAGGTCATTCCTTTCGAACGACTTCAACAGCCCGATGCCGGCATTGTTGACCAGGACATCCACGGGCCGCGCAGCATCCCGCAAGCGGTCCGCCACCGCTGTAACTCCGACGTCGGTGGTCAGGTCAGCGGAAAGGACCTCCGCCGAGATACTGAAGTCGCGTTCGAGCGCTTCGGCCGTTTCTTTCAGGCGCTGTTCGTCGCGGGCCACCAGGACCAGGTGGTGTCCGGCTTCAGCAAGTTGTCGGGCGAATTCCGCACCGAGCCCGGCGGTGGCACCTGTCACCAGGGCAGTGAGTTCGTTGGCTCGAGTCGTCATGCGCCTAGACTAGTACCCACACCGGAATTGAAACGATGCAAAGCCGCAAAGGATTCCCATGGTCAACACCGTCCCATCACTGCACGTGCCACTACTCCTCAACAACAACGGCGCTTGGTGCTGGTTCCAGGACGAACGTGCACTGATAGACCCCGCGAACAACACCATGCTGGTGGGTTCGGTCGCCGCTCCGGAAGGTCCAGGGGGTGCCGAACGTGGCGGGAACATCGAGGTGGCGGTCTTGGACCTCGCCACCGGCCGGAGCCGCGTCCATGTGCTCCATGGGCGGCTGGAGTCCGATGACCACAATGCCCCGGCCATCCTGATCCGGCCGGATGGTCGCTACGTGGCGATGTACGCCAAGCACAAGACGGACAATTACTCACGTTGGCGGATTTCTACACGCCCTCACGACGCCTCTGAATGGGAGCCGGAGCAGCACTTCGATTGGACCGAACTGGCCGACGGCCGTGGCGCCACCTACTCCAACCTGCATCATCTGCGCGAGGAGGACCGGGTCTACAACTTTGTCCGGGCCATCAACGACGATCCCACGCTGATGATCTCGGACGACCATGGCAGCACCTGGAGCTACGGGGGCAAGCTCTTCACGCGCCCGAAAATCGGCTACGTCAACGGGTATACCCGGTATGTCAGCAACGGAACGGACCGGATCGACCTCATCACCACGGATCACCATCCACGCGATTTCAACAACAGCATCTACCACGGCTATCTCCAGAACGACGCTCTCCACGACGCCGCGGGGAACGTGGTCAGCAAGCCGTTGACCGGCTCGGCGGGCATCAACCAGTCAGTCCTCACCACAGTTTTCGAAGCCGGAATAACGCTCGACGGCGACGTCCTCACCCATGGCTGGACTACTGACCTTCGCCGGCAAGGCAACCAACTTGCCGCGATCGTCACCTGCCGGGCCAACGACGTGAACGGTCCGCTGCAGCGGGAGCAAATGCTCGACGTCGACGATCACCGCCTGCTGTACGCGCGCTTCGATGGCGCGGGCTGGGAGCTGCACCCCCTCGCCATCGCTGGCCCCGGCCTGCTGCCGCACGAACAGGACTACACGGGACTGGGCGCGGTGGACCCCAACGACCTGGACCGCGTCTACATCTCGACGCCCGTGGATCCTGGAACGGGTGCAACCACACCGCACTACGAGATCTACCGGGGCACCACGGCCGATTCCGGTGCGAGTTGGACGTGGGAAGCCATCACGGAGGGATCCACGGTGGATAATCTCAGGCCCATGGTGGTCCCGGGCGATCCGTCAGTTCACGCACTGTGCTGGTTCCGGGGATCGATGACGTCCTCGCAGGCTTACCAAACGGAGATCATGGCGCTAATTTCCTCGCCGAGGGGTTAGCTCTCGACTCTCTCAACACTTGAAAGTGCCGAAAGCCAACCCCTCGCGGGACCTGACTAGGCGAACTTCGCCAGCGGGTTCGCCAGGCGGCCTGCCATCTGGAGCCCACCGGAGGGATCAGAGATGTCGAGCATCTGCTGGTTATTACGGAGCTGCAGCCTGTTGAGGCAGGAGAGCTCGAAGTCCGGGGCAAACAGATCATGCATGGCGAACTGGTCTGCAAGTTCCGGGTGACGCTGCTGGTACTCCCGCAGGACGGCGGCGGCAGTCCCCCAGAACTCGTCCTCGCGCAGTGTCCCGTCCTCCACAAGGATTGCTCCGAGGAAACGGAAGATGCAGTCGAACACGTCCGTGAAGATGGCCAGGACCATTTCCTCTGCGGGGATCTCGGCCTTGATGCGCGAGACTTCCTCCGGCAGTTCCAGCCGCTCCCCCATCACCACGATTTCCTCGGCGATGTCCTTCATGATCGCACGGACGGGCACACCGTCCTCGAGGATCAGGATCACATTCTCGCCATGCGGCATGAACGCGAGCTCGTACTCGAAGAGGCAATGGACCAGCGGCACGAGATAAGCCTCAAAGTAGCGGCGAAGCCACTCCGTGGGAGCCAGGCCGGAGCGTTGAATCAGCGATGAAACCACAGATTCCCCTGCGGCATCCACATGCAGCAGGGAAGCCATGGTGGCCAGCTGCTGCCCATCCTTGAGCAACGGCAGCGGACTTTCCCTCCACAGGGCCGAGAGCATCTTCCGGTAGGGCGAACCCTTGGCCGAAGCAGCCTCGTAGTAGTGGTTGTGGTAGCCGATGGCCGCGGTTTCACGGATCATGGCCAGGCCCCGGTTCTGGAGCTCCTGGTCATTGCCGATCAGTTCCTGCAGCCAGTCATTGATGGCCGGCGTCGCCTTCATGTACTGCGGGGATAGTCCCCGCATGAAGCCCATGTTCAACACGGACATGGCCGTCTTCACATAGGCCTTCTCCGGGTAGTCGGTGTTGAAGAACGTACGGATGGACTGCTGGGCCTGGTACGAGTCTTCACCGGTGCCCAGGTTCACGATGTGGCGCTGGGCGATTTCTGCCGCGAACGTCACCGTGAGCTTGTTGTCCCACTGCCACGGGTGGACCGGCATGAGGAGGTAGTCCTCGGGATTCAAGCCGGAAGCGGACAGTTCCGCGTTGAACCACGCAAGCGTCGCGGGCCCGAGTTCGGCCTCAAAATGCGTCCGGTAATCCAACCCGGCGCTGGACGTAAACACAGCTTTGCTGCGATGCACCGCGATCCACTGCAGTTTCACCGTGGCACCCGTTTCCGGCGCGAACGCGTGGTAGTCGGTAATCCCGAAGCCTAAACGGCCGTTGTTGGCCACAAAGCACGGGTGGCCCTCAGTCATGCTGTGTTCAATGGCTTGGAAATCCGCGGCCCGGTCAGTACCGCCGGTGACGCCGGCAGCCAACTGCGCGGCACTGAACGGCTTGCCCTGCTTGTAGGCGTGGCTGGCCAACGTGCTGCTGATCTCCTCCAAGTACACGGGCAGCATTTCCTGGCGGATGGCCAACGCCTCGTGGAATTCGGCAATGAAGTCCAAGGCGTCCACCGGAAGCTCTTCACCGTCCCGCAGCCGCGAGATGGAGTCTCCGGAGACGGACCAGTGCTCCAGTTGGAGCACCCGGGCACGGAAGCGATATTCCGTAGCGTCGTCATCGCTCACTACCTTGTAAAGCCCGACGCCGTTGCCCTCCTCCCGGATCAGCTCCGGAACCAGGATGCGTTCATGCGAGAACTCGGCGATGGCCTTCCGGACCAGGTGCCGGTTGGCAATCGTCCACCGTTCAGGGGTCAGGTGGGATACGGAATCAACCGCAGTGGTCACGGTATCGGCAGTGGTGGTCATAGGGATTCTCCTCTGGTCGCCGCGGCAGGCGCGGCCAGAATCGGGGTGAGGGTGGCGAGGAAATCCTCGCGCGTGCAGAAGCTCAGCAGGCCCTGCTTATGGTCTTCGGCAGGATCGACGGCGGGAAGGGTCACCACACCGTGCGGCCGGAACCCCACCTTCTCGTTGAGAACATGGATCTTGTGGTTGCGGGCGTCAGGTTCGACGACGACCCGCCGGGTTGCGGGGTCAGCGAACAGTTCGGCCATGACGGACTGCATGACGGCGGTGGTGAAACCAGGCTGGGGCGCGCCGGTGGGAGGTGACACCAGGAGGTGCATGCCGACATCGCCTTGACGGACCTCGTAGACGTCCGCCAACGGCGAAGACTCCGGCCGGTACCGTTCCATCAGGAAGGCAGGGGCGCCGTCGTCGAGCCCCAGGAACGCCTGGTGGTGGCCGGACTCAGCGATCTTCGAGTACTCCTCCACCACGTCCTGCTCGGTGGCCGAAACCATGCCCCAGAACCGGGCGTATTCTTTGCTGACCCAGCTGTGGAGGACAGGTGCGTCCGTTACCGGATCGACGGGACGGAACGTGAAGCTCATACGGTGGCCCCAGCGGTTTCGGGGACGGCGGCAGGTTCTGCGGCAGCCGCCGGAGCGGGTGCACCGAACTGCTGGAACGCGATGCTGCGCTCGATCGGGTAGACCTCACGGCCGGTGATTTCCCTCAGGATGCACGAGTTGCGGTAGGCGGCCATGCCAAGGTCAGGCGTCACAAATCCGTGCGTATGCAGCTCGGCGTTCTGGACGAAGATCTCGCCGGGTTCCACCCCGGTGCCGTAGTTGCGCTCGACGTCGAACCGGCCTTTGGCGTCGCGGCGGATCCGGTTTTGGATGCCCGCCAGGAAGGTGGGCTCCTTGTAGGTGTAGCCGGTGGCCAGAACCACGGCTTCGGATTCCAACGAGTAGCCCTGGCCGTGTTCCTCGTGGTGCAACTGGAGTGTGTGCGTGCCGGTGGTGGCATCCCACTCTGCGGCAGTGAGCGAGGAATGCGTGTGCAGTTGGGTGTCCACCATGCCGGAGAGGCTCTTGGTATAGAGGAGATCGTAGATGTCGTCGATCAGGTCCGAGTTGATGCCCTTGTACAGGTTCTTCTGGCTCTTGATCAGGGAATCGCGCTGCTCGCCGGGAAGCGAGTGGAAGTAGTCAACGTACTCCGGCGACGTCATCTCCAGCGTGAGCTTGGTGTACTCCAGCGGGAAGAAACGGCCCGAGCGCGTCACCCAATTGAGCTGGTAGCCATAGACGTCGATTTCCTGAAGCAATTCGTAGTACAACTCCGCAGCGCTCTGGCCACTGCCCACGATGGTGATGCTGCGCTTGGACTGCAGCTCACTCTTCCTCGACAGGTAGTCGGCGTTGTGGAGGACAAGTCCGCCAGCCTCCACTATGCCTGCACAGGAGTCCGGGATATACGGGGATGTGCCCGTGCCCAGAACCAGCTTGCGGGCGCGAAGCACCTCAGCGCCATCCGGACCCTGCACAGAGAGCCGGTACACGCCGTCGTCGTACGTCACATCCAGCACATCCGTGCTAAAACGGACGGAATCCAGCTGCCCGGCCACCCACTGGCAGTACTGGTTGTACTCGGCACGCAGCGGGTAGAAGTTCTCGCGGATATAGAAGCGGTAGAGACGCCCCGTCTGTTTCAGGAAGTTCAGGAACGAGAACGGCGATGTCGGATCAGCCAGCGTTACGAGGTCCGCCATGAACGGCACCTGCAGGTGGGCCGGCTCGAGCATCATGCCCGGGTGCCAGTCGAAGGACTCGCGACGGTCCAGAAAAACACAGTCCAGGTTGTCGACCGGCTCACTCAGCGCGGCCAGGCCCAGGTTGAAAGGCCCGACGCCGATGCCTGCGACGTCGTAGATCTTGCCGTTGTCTTGGGTGCTCACGCTGCAGCCTCCGTGGTGTTCGCCAGCAGGCTGTCGCCCGTCCGGCGGATAAGTTCGATGATTTCCTGGATGTCCCTCAGGCTCGCCTCGGCGTTGAGGAGGGTGAATTTGAGGTAATGGCGGCCAGCAACTTTGGTGCCGGCAACCACGGCCTCGCCTGAAGCGAAGATGGCTGCGCGGATGGCGGGGTTGAGTACATCTGCAGTGTCGTCATTGAGGGGTGCACCATCAACCATTGGGCGGTAGCGGAACACCAAGGTGCTCAACTGCGGTGCGGCAGCGAGCTCGAACTCGGCGTCATCAGCCAGCAGGGTGCCCACCCGGGCGGCGAGGTCGATCGCTTCGTCGAAGAGCGCACCAATGGCGTCGGCACCCATGATGCGGAGGGTCAGCCATAGCTTCAGGGCATCGAAGCGGCGCGTTGTCTGGATGCTCTTGTCCACCTGGTTGGGGATCTCGGCCTTTGCGGCGCTTTCCGGGTTCAGATAGTCCGCATAGTAGGTCACGTGTCCCATCATGGAGCCGTTGCGAACCAGGACTGCGCTGGAGCTGACGGGCTGGAAGAACGTCTTGTGGAAGTCCACCGTGACGGAATCCGCCAGGTGGATGCCGTCCAGGAGGTGCCGGTGGCGGCCGGACACGATGAGCCCGCCACCGTAGGCGCCGTCCACGTGCAGCCAGGAATCATAGGCGCGAACCAACGCGGCCATTTCGGACAAGGGGTCAACCGAACCGAAGTCGGTGGTCCCGGCAGTGGCCACGACAGCCATCGGCACCAGGCCGGCATCGTGCGCTTCCGCCAAAGCAGCCGCCAGAGCGGTGGGGTCCATGCGGTGGTCTTCGGTGGTGGGGACCGCGATGACGGCGTCGAAGCCCAGGCCCAGCATGGAAGCGGACTTTTGGATGCTGAAGTGACTGTCCGCGGACGTAAAGATCCGGAGGCGGTCAAGAAGGTGGGGCAGGCGCGCGTCCCCATTCGTCACACGCAGTTTGGCGACAGCGTGGTTGCGGGCAATCAGCAGCGCCTGGAAGTTGGACTGGCTGCCGCCGGACGTGAACACGCCATCAGCTTCGGCGCTGAACCCGATGCGCTCGGCGGTCCAGTCAATGAGGCGGCGCTCGATCATGGTGGCTCCCGCGCTCTGGTCCCAGGTGTCCATGGAGGAATTCACGGCCGAAAGCACGGCTTCTCCAACCAGCGCAGGGATAACCACCGGGCAGTTGAGGTGCGCAGCGTAGCGGGAATCATGGAAGTAGATGGCGTCCTTAAGGTAGAGCTCATCGAGCTCTTCCAGGGCCGCAGCCGTGTCCGGCAGCGGACGTTCAAGGTCCACAGCGCCAACCTTGGCTTTCAGTTCAGCGTGCCCGACGCCGGTAAACGGCTGGGTGGTCCGCTGGACCTTGGTGGAGACAGCGTTGACTCCCTGGAGAACCTGCGCGACGTAGCTGGGCGAATTTCGTGCGTTGAACAGCTGGTTGGTGGCAGCGAGGGCCAGTTCCACTTTGGAGCCAAAATCCTGCTCCTGAGCGATCCGCTCTTCGACACTGGGTGACGTCACGTCAGCTTCCTTCCATTGCGTTGGGGCGCTTGTTAGCAAGGTAAGCCTTACTTAGGTAAGCCTTTCCGTCAAACTTTTGTGACCTATTTCGCTCAGAAGGCGCTTTCTCGCCTGTGTACCGCCCAGTTGCGCGTCATTGACTTTCTTTCAGACTGCATTGGGTGCAAAATGTGGCACTCTTTTCGGCCATGGAGTGTCGGCAATGGGCCATGCCTGGGCGTAGCTCTTCCTTGTCGGGCTTCGCGACTACAGGAGTAGAGTGCAAGGACTATCCGCAGTCAACGGTTGGGGGACCTATGAAGGACCACGTCCACGAGCGCATCGGCTTCCGCGAAATCGACGAGCATGGCAACGCTGTGCAGGCCGTCAGCCCCCATGTGCCGGAGCCTGCGGACCGGGAACGCAAGCGGACTCCATTCAACCCGTTCATCATTGCGTTGTGGGTCATGGACGCCGGCTTGGCCTGGCTTGGAGTCTGGGCGCTGGCTACGTCAGTCGGTGCGATAGTGAGCTCTCCGCAATTCGTCCAGCCCGCCGAATCCGCCGAAGCAGCCCAAATGAAGTTCATCCTGCTTTCCAACGCGCCCTACGTACTGCTGGCCGCCTTGCTGATCACTGCGGGCCTGCTGTTCTGGCACGCGGTTCAGTGGCAAAAAAAGCGGCCGACCAGGTAGTGGATACCTGACCGACCGCTTCAGCGTGGTATTTGCTTGAGCTGACTGGTTACAAAACCGTGGCCCCCAGGACGCACTTGATCTCCGTGGCAGGCTTGGTCACCTCTGCGTTGGCTACCCAGTCAAGGGCTTTGCCCGCTGCGGCGTCCTTGAAGGTTTGCTCTCCGCGGGCGAGGACGGCCGAGGTTTTCGGATCCACCCAACTGACGGTGATCTTGACCGTGCCCTTGGTTCCCTCGGGAGGAGTCACGGTCCCCTTTGCCGTCACCTTTCCCTGCGCAGTATCGCAGGACGTCATTTTGGTGGCCTCGATGATGCCGGTGCCCGGGTTGGCAGGTTTTGCCTCACCGGTGGTGGCGGCCTGGGTTGTAGTTGACGACGGCGATGTCCCCGCCTCGTTGCTCGGGGACGATGAACAACCGGCCAGTGCGGCTGCCGAAACCAGCACTCCCGCAATGCACGCAACAGTCTTCTTCATGGTGTGGCTACCTGGTTCTTTCTGGGTTGTACGTTTGTTGAAAATGCGCGGCAACCGGGGTTGGGGCCCCGATTGCCGCGCACTTTTGTCCTATGCCTCGGAACGCTTGCGGCGTCCAACGAGGAACAGGAACAGCCCCGCGCCAACTACCAGCAGGCTGATGGGCAACACAGTGAGCACAGCTCCCGTGTTGGCCAACGGACCTGAAGGCTGGCTCGGAACTACCGGCGGGAAGGTCACAACAGCACTTGCAGGTGGTGTGGTGACCGGCGGTCCCGTCGGAGGTGTGCCCGTTGCGGTCGCAGTATTAGCGACCTCACCGGCATTGATATCCGCCTGGGTGATCGCATACGTTGCTGTCGCGGTCACGGTCTCACCGGGCAGCAGGGTTCCTGCAACGCCGGGCCAGGTGTAAGCCAGAGCCGAGAGGCCCGGCATCGGATCGTTGATGGAGACGTCCGTCAACGGCACGTTCCCGGTGTTCTTCGCGGTGAACGTGTACGTGATCACGTCACCCACCTGGGTGGGGTCTCCCACGGCCGAGGCATCGGCCGTCTTGGTGAACTCCAAACCTGCCGCTGGGGTCAACGGTGTGTCCGTTTCACCCGGAGGAGGCGTCACCGGAATACCGATGGGCGGAGTGCCGGTGGTGGTCGCCGAGTTGGCGACGTGACCGGCGTTGATGTCAGCCTGCGTGATGGCGTACGTTGCCGTAGCCGTCACCGTCTGACCGGGCAGCAACTCACCGGGGGTGCCCGGCCAGGTGTACTCGAGGGCGGACAGGCCAGCCAGCGGATCCGTGATGGACACGTCGGTGAGCTTCACGTTGCCGGTGTTCTTGGCCGTGAAGTTGTAGGTGATCACGTCACCCACCTTCGATGGACCATCCGTTGCCGGAGCCACGGCGGTCTTGCTGAAGTCCATGGCCGGAGCCGGAGTCAACGGAGTGTCCGTTTCACCCGGAGGAGGCGTTACCGGCGGACCAACGGGCGGGGTACCCGTGGTGGTTGCCGAGTTCGCCACGTGACCGGCGTCGATATCAGCCTGGGTGATGGCGTACGTTGCCGTCGCCGTCACTGTCTCACCGGGCAGCAGTGTTCCTGCAGCTCCGGGCCAGGTGTATGTCAGTGCCGAGAGGCCAGCCAGCGGATCCGTGATGGACACGTTGGTCAGGGTCACGTTGCCGGTGTTCTTGGCCGTGAAGTTGTAGGTGATCTTGTCCCCTGCAACTGTGGGGTCCTGAACAGCCGAGACGTCCGCGGACTTGGTGAACTCCATTGCCGGAGCCGGGGTCAACGGAGTATCCGTCGTTCCCGGAGGAGGTGTGACAGGAGGACCAACAGGCGGGGTACCGGTAGTGGTCGCCGAGTTGGCGACGTGACCGGCGTCGATATCAGCCACGGTGATGGCGTACGTTGCCGTAGCCGTCACGGTCTGACCGGGCAGCAGCTCGCCGGGGGTGCCCGGCCAGGTGTATGCCAGGGCAGACAGGCCTGCCAGTGGATCGCTGATGGACACGTTCTTCAGCGTCACGTTGCCGGTGTTCTTCGCCGTGAACGTGTAGGTGATCAGGTCACCTGCAACGGACGGATTCTGAACTGCCGAGGCATCAGCCGACTTAGTGAACTCCATCGCCGGCTTCGGGGCCAACGGAGTATCCGTGGTTCCCGGAGGAGGCGTGACAGGAGGACCAACAGGCGGGGTGCCGGTGGTCGTGGCGCTGTTCGCGACATGACCGGCGTCGATATCTGCCTGGGTGATGGCATACGTTGCCGTAGCCGTCACCGTCTGACCGGGCAGCAACTCGCCGGGGGTGCCCGGCCAGGTGTACTCAAGGGCAGACAAGCCTGCCAGTGGATCGCTGATGGAAACGTTCTTCAGCGTGACGTTGCCCGTGTTCTTCGCAGCGAAGGTGTACGTGATGACGTCACCGGCCTTGGAAGGATCCTGGACAGCCGAGGCGTCAGCGGACTTACTGAACTCCATCGCCGGAGCCGGGGTCAACGGAGTATCCGTCGTTCCCGGAGGAGGCGTCACCGGAGGACCGGTGGGCGGAGTACCAGTGGTCGTGGCGCTGTTAGCAACATGACCCGCATCGATATCAGCCTGCGTGATGGCGTACGTCGCCGTAGCCGTCACCGTCTGACCCGGAAGCAGCTCACCCGGATTGCCCGGCCACGTGTACGTCAGAGCCGAAAGACCAGCCAGAGGGTCGGTGATCGTGACGTTCTTCAGCGTGACGTTGCCCGTGTTCTTCGCAGAGAAGGCATACGTAATGACGTCGCCAACCTTGGAAGGAGCCTGTACGGCCGAGTCATCCGCAGACTTGCTGAACTCCATTGCCGGCTTCGGGGTCAACGGGGTGTCCGTGGTTCCCGGAGGAGGCGTTACCGGCGGACCGGTGGGCGGAGTGCCAGTGGTCGTGGCGCTGTTGGCGACATGACCGGCGTCGATATCAGCCTGCGTGATGGCGTACGTTGCCGTAGCCGTCACCGTCTGACCCGGAAGCAGCTCACTGGGGGTTCCCGGCCAGATGTACTCGAGGGCGGACAGGCCAGCCAGCGGATCCGTAATGGACACGTTGGTGAGGTTGACGTTGCCGGTGTTCTTCGCCGTGAACGTGTAGGTGATCTTGTCACCTGCAACGGACGGGTCCTGAACAGCGGAAGCGTCAGCCGTCTTGGTGAACCGCATCGCCGGAGCCGGAGTCAACGGAGTATCCGTCGTTCCCGGAGGAGGCGTCACCGGAGGACCAACGGGCGGAGTGCCCGTAGTGGTTGCCGCGTTCACTACATGGCCTGCATTGATGTCAGCTTGGGTAATCGCATACGTTGCCGTAGCGGTCACCGTCTGGCCCGGCTGCAACTCGCCGGGAGTACCCGGCCAGGTGTATTCCAGTGCCGAGAGACCAGCCAAAGGATCGTCAATAGTGACGTTCTTCAGCGTGACGTTGCCCGTGTTCTTCGCCGTGAAGGTGTAAGTGATCTGGTCACCAACAACTGCAGGTTTCTGAATGGCGGAGGCATCCGAACTCTTGGTGAACTCCATCGTCGGAGCCGGGGTCAACGGAGTATCCGTCGTTCCCGGAGGAGGCGTCACCGGCGGACCAACAGGCGGAGTGCCCGTAGTGGTTGCCGAGTTGGCGACATGACCGGCATCGATATCAGCCTGTGTAATGCCATACGATGCCGAAGCCGTCACCGTCTGGCCCGGAAGCAACTCGCCCGGAGTACCCGGCCAGGTGTAAGCCAGTGCCGAGAGGCCAGCCAGCGGATCCGTGATGGAAACGTTGGTCAGCGTGACGTTGCCGGTGTTCTTGGCCGTGAAGGTGTAGACGATGCGATCGCCCACAACCGATGGGTCCTGAACACCGGAAGCGTCTGCCGTCTTGGTGAACTCCATGGCCGGAGCCGGGGTCAACGGGGTATCCGTCGTTCCCGGAGGAGGCGTGACAGGAGGACCAACCGGCGGAGTACCAGTGGTCGTGGCGCTGTTCGCGACATGACCGGCGTCGATATCAGCCTGCGTAATGGCGTATGTTGCCGTAGCCGTCACGGACTGGCCCGGAAGCAGCTCGCCGGGGGTTCCCGGCCAGGTGTAGCTGAGCGCGGAGAGGCCAGCCAGCGGGTCCGTGATGGACACGTTGGTGAGCTTCACGTTGCCCGTGTTCTTCGAGGTAAAGGTGTACGTCATAACGTCACCAACCTGTGAAGGATCCTGGATTGCCGAAGCATCCGCCGACTTGCTGAACTCCATAGCCGGAGCCGGGGTCAACGGAGTATCCGTCGTTCCCGGAGGAGGCGTCACAGGGGGTCCAACAGGCGGGGTGCCGGTAGTGGTTGCCGAGTTGGCGACGTGACCTGCATCGATATCAGCCTGCGTAATGGCGTACGTCGCCGTAGCCGTCACGGTCTGACCCGGAAGCAGCTCGCCGGGGGTACCCGGCCAGACGTACTCAAGGGCAGACAAGCCGGCCAGCGGGTCATTGATGACCACACCAGTGAGCTTCACATTGCCCGTGTTCTTCGAGGTAAAGGTGTACGTCATAACGTCACCCACTTTCGAAGGGTCCTGGACAGCCGAAGCGTCTGCCGTCTTGGTGAACTCCATGGCCGGAGCCGGGGTCAACGGAGTATCCGTTGTTCCCGGAGGAGGCGTCACCGGCGGACCAACAGGCGGGGTGCCGGTGGTCGTGGCGCTGTTAGCAACATGACCGGCGTCGATATCAGCCTGGGTAATGGCGTACGTCGCCGTAGCCGTCACGGACTGACCCGGAAGCAACTCGCCCGGGGTACCCGGCCAGGTGTACTCAAGGGCAGACAAGCCGGCGAGCGGATCCGTGATGGATACGTTCTTCAGCGTCACGTTTCCGGTGTTCTTGGACGTGAACGTGTAGGTGATCTGGTCGCCCACAACCGACGGATCCTGGATTGCCGAGGCGTCGGCGGACTTGCTGAACTCCATCGCCGGTGCCGGGGTCAACGGAGTATCCGTTGTTCCCGGAGGAGGCGTCACCGGAGGACCAACAGGCGGGGTGCCCGTGGTGGTCGCCGCATTGGCGACATGTCCGGCGTCGATATCAGCCTGGGTGATGGCGTACGTTGCCGTAGCCGTCACCGTCTGACCCGGAAGCAACTCGCCCGGAGTGCCGGGCCAGGTGTACGTCAGAGCCGAAAGACCAGCCAGCGGGTCCGTGATGGACACGTTGGTGAGCTTCACGTTGCCCGTGTTCTTCGAGGTGAAGGTGTAGGTAATGACGTCACCCACAACCGAAGGATCCTGGATTGCCGAAGCATCCGCCGACTTGCTGAACTCCATAGCCGGAGCCGGGGTCAACGGAGTATCCGTAGTTCCCGGCGGAGGCGTAACAGGGGGTCCAACAGGCGGGGTGCCGGTAGTGGTTGCCGAGTTGGCGACATGACCTGCATCGATATCAGCCTGCGTGATGGCGTACGTCGCCGTAGCGGTCACCGTCTGACCTGGCAGCAACTCGCCCGGGGTACCCGGCCAGGTGTAGGTCAGAGCCGAGAGGCCAGCCAGCGGATCCGTGATGGACACGTTGGTGAGCTTCACATTGCCAGTGTTCTTGGACGTGAACGTGTAAGTGATCTGGTCACCCACAACCGACGGATCCTGAATTGCCGAAGCATCAGCGGACTTGCTGAACTCCAAGGCGGGGCCAGGAGTCAGCGGGGTATCCGTACCAGCCGGAGGCGGCGTTACCGCGGGACCGGTGGGCGGAGTACCCGTAGTGGTCGCAACGTTCGCAACATGACCGGCGTCGATATCAGCCTGCGTAATGGCATATGTTGCCGTAGCCGTTACAGACTGACCCGGGAGCAGCTCGCCGGGGGTACCCGGCCAGGTGTAGGTCAGAGCCGAAAGACCCGCGAGCGGATCATTGATGACCACACCAGTCAGCTTCACGTTGCCTGTGTTGGTGGACGTGAACGTGTAGGTGATCTGGTCACCCACGACCGACGGATCCTGAACACCGGAAGCATCAGCTGTCTTGGTCAACTCCATGGCCGGACCAGCCGTCAACGGAGTGTCCGTACCAGCCGGAGGCGGCGTCACCGCAGGACCGGTGGGCGGAGTACCCGTAGTGGTCGCAACGTTCGCAACGTGACCGGCGTCGATATCAGCCTGCGTAATGGCATACGTTGCCGTAGCCGTCACCGATTGACCCGGGAGCAGTTCACCAGGAGTGCCCGGCCACGTGTAAACCAACGGCGACAGACCCGCCAGCGGGTCATCAATGACCACGCCGGTGAGCTTCACGTTGCCCGTGTTCTTGGACGTGAACGTGTAGGTGATCTGGTCACCCACGACGGACGGATCCTGGATGTCCGAAGCATCAGCCGACTTGGTGAACTCCATGGCTGGAGCCCTGGTCAGCGGAGTATCTGTGGTTCCCGGAGGAGGGGTTACCGGCGGGCCAACAGGCGGGGTGCCCGTGGTGGTCGCTGCATTGGCGACGTGACCGGCGTCGATATCAGCCTGGGTAATGGCGTACGTTGCCGTAGCCGTCACGGTCTGGCCCGGAAGCAGTTCACCAGGAGTGCCCGGCCAGGTGTAAACCAGAGCCGAGAGACCAACCAAGGGATCATTGATGGACACGTTGGTCAGCGGAACGTTGCCGGTGTTTTTGGATGTGAACGTGTAGGTGATCTGGTCACCCACAACGGACGGATCCTGAATGGCGGACGCGTCAGCGGACTTGGTGAACTCCATGGCCGGAGTTGACGTCAGCGGAGTGTCGGTGGTGCCCGGAGGAGGCGTCACCGGAGGACCAACAGGCGGGGTGCCCGTCGTGGTTGCCGAGTTTGCCACATGACCGGCCGTGATATCAGCCTGCGTGATGGCGTACGTTGCCGTAGCCGTCACCGTCTGGCCCGGAAGCAGCTCGCCCGGAGTTCCCGGCCAGGTGTAAGTCAGGGCAGACAGGCCAGCCAGCGGATCGTTGATGGATACGTTGGTCAGCGGAACGTTGCCGGTGTTCGTGGAAGTGAACGTGTAGGTGATCTGGTCACCAACAACCGACGGATCCTGAATGCCCGAAGCATCCGCGGATTTGCTGAACTCCATGGCCGGAGCCGGAGTCAGCGGGGTATCCGTACCAGCCGGAGGCGGCGTTACCGCAGGACCGGTGGGCGGAGTGCCAGTGGTAGTCGCCGTGTTGGCGACGTGGCCGGCGTTGATGTCGGCCTGCGTAATGGCGTACGTTGCCGTAGCCGTCACCGTCTGGCCGGGCAGGAGCGTTCCTGCAACACCGGGCCAGGTGTAGGTCAGGGCTGACAGGCCAGCCAGCGGATCGTTGATGGACACGTTGGTCAGGGAGACATTGCCCGTGTTCGTGGAAGTGAACGTGTAGGTGATCTGGTCACCCACAACCGACGGATCCTGGATTGCCGAGGCATCAGCGGACTTGCTGAACTCCATGGCCGGAGCCGGAGTCAGCGGGGTATCCGTACCAGCCGGAGGCGGGGTGACAGGAGGACCTGTCGGAGGATTACCCGTGGTGGTGGCAAGGTTCGCCACGTGCCCTGCATCGATGTCAGCCTGGGTGATGGCGTAGGTGGCCATAGCCGTCACGGTTTCACCGGGCAGCAAGGTGCCCGGAGTTCCCGGCCAGGTGTAGGTCAGGGCAGACAATCCATCGAGGGGGTCGTTGATGGTGACACCCGTCAGGGGCACGTTGCCCGTGTTGGTGGACGTGAACGTGTAGGTGATCTGGTCACCCACAACAGACGGATCCTGGATGTCTGAAGAGTCAGCGGACTTGGTGAATTCCAATTCCGGTGCCGGAACGGCCGTGTTGGTGAGAACACAGCTGATATCGGCGCCGGCAACAGGCACCAAGGAGTAAGCAGCATCTACTACCGCTCCGTTGGGCAGTCCGCCCTGGAGACCGTTGGCGTCAACACAGGTGATCACCTTGCTGTAACCGGACAGGTTGGTACCCGACTCCGTCAGGTAGTACGTTGCCCCGGCGTCAGCGATGTATTCGCCAGTGACACCTGTACCCGCAGTGACGGTGGAACCCGTACCGGTGGTGGTGGCGTTGGCAGTGTTGCTGACAACAGGTCCCGTAGCCGAGCCGGTGCGGATCTCAGTGGTGAACTGATCCGAATCCATCAGGCGGGTGGCATCCAGCGCCTTGCTCAGTTCGAGGCGAGGGGCCTTGACTACCAAGGTTGCGTCAGCCGGCGGGTTCAGGTTGGTGGCAATGTTGGCCGGACCGTTGACATAGGTGCCCTCGGCTGCTGCCGTGACGTCAACTTCGATGGTGCAGGAGGTCATGCCCACGGCGAGGTCCCCGCCGGTCACCGCGATGGTGTTGCTGCCGGCAACGGCCGTGCGCACCAGGGGATTGGTTCCGGCGGCTTGTACACAGGTGCCACCAATATTGGGGGTACCGGCAACAACTACGCCGGCAGGGAGGGTATCCGTGATGAACCAGTCATTCTTGGCCATCAAATCGTCTGTGTTGGTCACCGTCAAGGTAACTTTGGACGTTCCGCCGGGGCCGATGAGGGACGGGGTGAAGGACTTATCCACCTGGGGGGTAACGTCCACGATCTGCGGAAGGTCAAAAGCGACATCGTTACCGGCACCGCTGGTGGCTTCGTTCCTCAGCTCGAGTCCGAGGGAAGGAGACGTGCCCATGGGAATCTGGTAGGCAGCAGACTGGAGCTTGGTGACATGGACCCGCGCAAGGGTGCTGGTGCCGCAGGGGTCGAGCCCGGTGCTGAGCACCTGGCGTGTTCCGTTGATGAGCAGGCTGAACGTCTCTTTGGCGTGAGTCGCCTGGCAGTTCACCTGAGCGAAGTACCCGGATACTGCGTAGTAATGGCCCGCAATCGCAGGAATGGTGTTTGACTCGGTCCGGAACTGAACGCCCGGGGCAATCAGACCACTGGGGCTGTTCGTGTACTCGGACAGAGCCTGGTTGCTGGTGGCCTCGGTGGCTGTTTGACCCTGTGCTTGGCCGAGCGCCGTGGCCATTTGCCGGATCTGGCCCCGGCCTGCCGGCTGGTTATTGACGCAGCCGGCGTCGGAGGTGGGCAGCGGAGTGGAGGAATTGAGGATCCATCCGTTGCACTGGCCACCGGCCGGCGTGTAGGGGGTGTCTGCGTAGTACGTTTCGTTGGCAGCTTCAGGGCCGCCGGTGTAGTTGAGGATGCTGATGGCACCGCTGGTGGCATTTTGGTTGGAGAAGTCCTCGGTGTAGACCGGCGTTCCTGGTTGGGCAACACCCGGGGACCCCGGGACTGTCGCCAAGGCCGGTGGCGCTAAGGCGCCACCCACCCCCAGCGACATGATCGCTGTGGCGACGACGGCCGCCAACAGCTTTTGTGGACGTGTGTGTTTCACGGTTCTCTCTCGCTTTTCGTTGTCACGCACGAGGCCGACCCACAGAAGCGAATCGGCGTCGAGCTAGGCTACTCGCCAGTACTCCAGTGGATGGAGGCATCTCTTCGTGACGCGAAAAAAGGTAGAGAATCCAGAAATCTTTAAAGGCCCCGGAAAGACAGGGCAAAGAAGGCAGCCGGCGCGCCGAAAGACAGAGCCGCCCGGGCTAGCCCTGGCTGCAGGCCATGGGGCTGGGTCCGAGTGCCTAGCTGAACGTATTGGTGAAGTTCTTGGTGATGACACCCTGCGCGGCAAACCGGTAATCCAACGTTCCAGACACGGCGGCAGCTGGCAGGGCAACTCCCACGGTGAATGCGAGGTCGGTACCATCCACGGAGTCGGTGCTGCACCGGATCTGGCGTTCTTCCCCAGAGACACCGACGCAGGTCCACCCTGCGGGAGCGACAGTTCTTCCAGCCAGGAACGTTGCCCCATCCGGCAGGGTGAAGTCCACTTGGCCGGCAGTCGGGCTGCCTTGTCCCTGAAGCGAGAAGTCCACTTTGAGGGTCCGTTCCGTCGGGTTCGCCCCTTGCGTAGCCGCGAACTTGGCGTCAACCGTTTGGGTAGCGGGTGCCGCAGGAGGCACACCGCCGGGTGCCGGCGTCGACGTCACCGTACCGGAGTCCACTACAACAGCCTTCCGCTGCGGGGCCGGGGCTGGTGGAATCACGACGGCGGGTGGTTCCGGCAGCAGTGCCACCGGACTGTCGGGAGAGGGATTTGCCCGTGGAGCCTCGACGGCCGGAGGTTCCACCACTTCGGGCAAGGACGCGGCCGGGAGTGGGGTCGCCGTGGCCAACGAAGTCTCCTGGGCTGGCGGGAGGTTGGAGACGGCCTCGGACGCAGTGGACTGCGACGCCGGGCTGGGCTGAAGGAACCACATGAGGGTCCCTGCCAATGCCATGACGCCCACTATCACGGCGGCCGTCAACTTCCACACGTTGCTGAGGCCACGGATACCCTGGGCAGCGACATTTCCGGGTGCAGCGGTACTCCCGGCGACACCGTTGGCCGCACCCGTAGACGTGCCACCGAAGCCGATCGCCCCCGCTGCCGCCGGAGTGAAGGCGATCCCTGTCAGCAGGGGGAAGAGGATGGAGCGCATGCCGCCCTGGATGTCATTGAGTTCAATCAGCAAGGCCGTACATTTCGCGCAGCCTTCCAGATGTGCGCCTACCTTCTCGGCGGAAGTGCGCTTCAACGCATTGCGGGCGTACTTACCCAGCTGGCTGGCATATTCGTCACAGGCCTGATCCACTGTCCGGCTGATGTGCTGCTGAAGATAAGCCTGGCGCAGACCTTCCCTGGCCCTGAGCGCCAACGCCGAGACACCATTGGGGGTCAGGCCCACGAAGGGAGCGGCTGCTGCAGGCTTCAGACCCTCGATATCAAGGTGCCACAGAACAGCCTGCCAGCGCTCCGGCAGGGACTTGAAAGCCTTGGCCATCATGCTCGACTCAAGTTCGCTGACTACTTGATCGTTGTCCAGGACCGGAGCATCGAGGATGGCGTCATTCTCCGCCGTGGGCATCCGGCGGGCTTTGCGGTTTCGATCGTGTGCGGTACGCCTCACCACGGTGAGGAGGTAGGACCGGAAAAACTCCTTGGGTCCCTTGCCCTCCGTCAGCAGCTGAAAAATCGTGGCGAAAGACTCGGCCACCACGTCATCCGCGTCGCTCGGGTTGTCCGTTTGGGACCGGGCAACGAACTGTGCCACTTTCATGTGCCGCTGATAGAGAACGTCGAAGGCCTCCGTGGCGCCTTCACGCACCAAAGCAATGATCTGCGGATCGCTGGCAGAGGCCGTCACCGAAAGTGGTGACGCCCCATCGGCGCCGACCGCAACTACTTGATCCATAAACAATAGTGTGACACCAGAAACCGTGTGACTTGAACCGGGCGTCGCGGGCCTGTAGAGAACTCCAACTTTCGCGTCACGATCCCAACCTTGGCCGCACTAATAAACATGACCCTCCTGAACCCTGGCGCGAATCGAGGAACCATGGACGTCCGCCGCCCCCGCCCCTTCCTAAAACTGATGCGTGCTGTCCATAAGGACGGAACGCATCAACCGAGCGCCATTGTCCGTGGATTGCCGCCGCACAGATCAGGTCCACTCACCCGCAAGAAGAATGCGGGCCGCGCCACCTTGGTCTACGGAGCGGACCGGCCGGTGGCCATTCCAGGAGATACCGTCATCTTTACGGCATGGATCATCAACCGCTCCGCAAGCCATTTGCGGGACGTGACGCTGGTACCCCGGTCCTTCACCAACGAGGGCATGGAGGTGCTGCGCTATACCTCGGAACCGGTTGAGCGCGACCTCCGGATCCGGCTGCTGGCCCCTGGGGAGTCCGTGATGCGGAGTTTTACCTATTTAGTGACCGACGCCGATCATATCCACGGGGGCAGCCTGGTCAGCGCCATGCAGGTCCATGCCAGCTGCCGCGGCCAAGTCGTTTTCGATGAAAATGACGCAATCGTCTCCCTCAGCGGCGCACGGAAAGACTGGCCCTTCCCTGCGGACAGGGCAGGCCTGCCACTGAAGAGAAGGAAGAACTCAGAGCAGCCAGTGCCCGCTTAGGCCTTATTCGTTGCCCGGTTCGCCCACGGGCTTCTCGGCGGGCCAGTCAACATCCTGCTCATAGCCTTCGTGCTTTTTCAGGTACGCGGCGATATACGGGCAATGCGGGATGATGCGCTTGCCGGACGCCACAACATCGTCCAGAGCAAAGTGCGCCAGGACTTTAGCCAGGCCCTGGCCGTTGAACCCGGGCTTGGTTTCCGTATGGATGAAATCAATGTGACCGGGCCGATCAAGGAACTGGGAAATCACGGCCAAATCGCCGTCTACGTACAGCTCATAGCGGTGGAATTTGTCGTTGCGCACCGTAGTGACGCCAGGGCGGAACGCCTCTGCCAGTGAATCCGTGTACTCGGTCATGGTTCGAGATTGGCACTTAAACCCGGCTCCCGCAACGTGGGGACCTGATAGCCGCGCCGCTCATGGATCCCAAGGTCGGGCGATAGCGGCAGCACCGGCGTCGGAACCCTGCCCAGCAACAGGACTGAAAGGGCAAAGCACGCCGCTCCCCCACCCAACAAGGCAAGCGTCAGGCCGTTTAATGCGGCGTCCGCAAGCGGGATCAAAACGACGACGGCGGCCGTCACCACAGCGGTACGCGAGGGACCCCGCGCGTGGCTTGCCGCCGTCGGACGGTCCTCCAACCAGCCACAAAGCCACACCACCGGCACCAGCAAGGCGACCACGGCAAGGAAAACAGGGATCCGGGCCCACCACCATTCGGGCGTGCCACCTGCGGGCTTGGGCACGTCGGTGAGCAACAACAACCCTGACATGCCCACCAGCAGCGGAAGATGCCACAGATAAACCGTCATGGACCTGCGGCCGGCTACGGCAATGACTGCCTGGATCCAGCGGACTCCCGCGAGCCATTCAATTCCGTTGCGGAGGATCTGAAGCGTTGCGGCCTGCGAGATGCCCAACAGCAGCAAGCACAGGTTGGGCGGGTTGATATTGACCACCATGTTGCCCGGATAAACAGCCACTCCTGTGACCAGCCCCAGCATCAGGTTGCTGGAGACAATGACACTCATTAACCAGGTACGGCTGCGCTGTTCCAAGAATCCATCCGCTATGAGGAAACCCAACTGCTGGACCGCACACCACACAAAGATCAGGTTGGTGAACGCGAGCACGGGAAGCGCTCCTCGAAGGGAGTCAACCGTGATGATCAGCGCCACCAACATGGCGAGGGTCAGCAGTGGTGCGCGTTCGTGGAACCTGGCCAGGAGTGGAACGCTGAGCTGCGCCGTGAGATAGGCGGCCAGGAACCACAGCGGCATGGCGGCGCCGGTGGCCATGAGCTGGATGACCTGCGGGTGGACACCCAGCAGCAGCGCGACCCACAGCCCTCCCCACATGACGGCGAGCAATGCCATGGCGGGGCGGACCAGTCGGAGGAGCCGGAGTTGGGCGAAGTCGAGTCCGGTACCGCCGCGGGCTCTCAGGCGCCGCCACGACTGCAAGCCCGTCACACCACCCAGCACGAAGAACAGTGGAACGATCATGAGGGCCCAGGCCACAGGTGTGAACCAGCTTTGCTCCATGAGTACGTTCTCCGTGGTGACCGTCCCGTCCTTCTGCAGAACAGGGTTGGCCATCATGCAATGCGCAGCAACCACCAGGAGCAGGCAGGTGAACCGGACAAGGTCGATCGCCGGATCCCTCTGCGCCACCGCGTCCCGGCCTGCGCGGTGGTTCGCTTCCGATTCCCGCTCCATGGCTCTCCCTTGGAACCCACGCACCTGCGTGTTGACTCCATTGTCCGCCCGTCGAAGGGGCGGAGCCAGCAGGCTGGATATGGCTGGGTATCGGCGGGTCATCCACCACTGGTTTTTGGGGTCTGGACGGGACGGCGAAACAACGGCAGGATCGAAGCCATGACTACGTCCATATTCGTGAACCTCCCCGTCAGCGACCTCGAGGCGTCCAAGGCCTTCTATACGGCCCTTGGCTACTCCATCAATCCAAACTTCACCGATGAAACCGCCGCTTGCGTGGTCTTCAGCGACACCATTTTCGCCATGCTCCTGACCCACGCCAAGTTTGCCGAGTTCACCAAGCAGCCCATCGCGGACACCCAAAACTCGACGGCGGCAATAGTCGCCATTTCGGCCGACAGCCGTGAAGAGGTGGACGCCTTGGCCACCAAGGCCCTTGACGCCGGAGGTTCCGAAACCTACGACCCCATGGACATGGGATTCATGTACAGCCGGGCGTTCCGTGACTTGGATGGGCACCACTGGGAAGTGGTCTGGATGGACGAAGCCGCAGCCCAGGACGGACCGCCGGAGTCCTAGCCGGGAGCTTGGGTCCTAGCCAAGAGTCAGCGCCAGGACACCAAGCACGACGGCGAGCAGCGGCGTGGTTCCTTGGAGGGTCGCTGCGCGGAGGTACTTCTTGCCGCTTGCGGCGAGGACCAAAGCTGCCAGAAGCATGGAACCGCAACTGCTGAAGACGAGGGTCCAGCCCACCTGCGGGGCGCCCATGGCCACTGCGACGATTCCGATCAAGGCTCCGATAGCCAGGAAGAGATTGTAGAAGCCCTGGTTGTAGGCGAGCGGTTTGGTGGTTTCCGCGTCAGCCTGGGAGGTGATGCTGAACGTTTTCCAGGTCTTGGGCTTGGTCCAGGTAATGGACTCCATGGTGAAGATGTAAACGTGGAGCAGGGCAGCTATCGACGCAAAAATCAGGGAGGCCAGGATCATGGTTTGATCCTAGCCTCCCTGTCATGCCGGTATCGGGTGCCGCGCTGCCCGTCAGGCGCTGAGCAACTCCAGTGTGGCACCGGCGAAGGTCGCCGCAGAGACGTTCCACTTGGACAGCAGGCCTTGCAGATTCTCGCCATCGGCCCTGTGCGCTGCGGTTTCAGATTCCAGCGTGGACAGGATTCCGGTGCGCAGTTCAGTGTTGAAGTTCACCTTGCCAACCCGCAACGAAGGGGCTTTGCGAGCTCATCGGCGGGGATGCCGGAAGCACCGTGGAGCACCAGCGGAACGTCGGTCCGTGCTGCGACGTCCTGCAGCACGTCCCAGCGGATGGTGGGCTCGCCCTTGTACTTGCCGTGCACGTTGCCCACTGCAACGGCCAGGAGCTGCGCCCCTGTTCGTTCAACGAAGTCAGCCACCTGCGCCGGGTCAGTGAGCCCCGCAACTGACGTTGCGGCGTCGTGCGCTGAATCGTCAGTACCGAACGCCCTGTCCTCGTCGCCGGCAAGGCCGCCGAGTTCTGCTTCGATCACGACGTCGGCAGCACCTAGCGCGTCCAGCGCGGCTCGGACTTCGCAGACCAGGGCGATGTTGTCCTCGTAGGGCAAGGACGAACCATCGGCGAGCACCGCGTCAGCACCGGCAGCCACGGAATCACGAATGACCTGTAGATCCGACGCGTGGTCAAGCTGGACAGAGACGGGAACACTCGCGGAGTCAGCCAGGCCACGCAGGGCCGTGATGAGCCTCAGGCCGTTGGCAGTGGACGCAGTCTTCGGAGCGACCAGCAGGATCACGCCAAGACGGGCATCCTCAGCGGCCGCAACCACGGCAAGGGCTGTAGTGAAGTCGTAGCAGGTGAATGCCGGAACTGCGGAGCCATCGGCCAGCGCAGAGGTGACCAGGTCATCGAGTGTGGTGCGCATCAGTGGGCCAGGCCCCCTACCAGGATCCAGGCGACGTACGTCAGCGCGAAGCCGGCCAGGCCAAGGATCGTGGTGAGGACGGTCCAGGTCTTGAGGCCGTCGGACACGGTGAGGCCGTAGTAACGGACCACGGTCCAGAAGCCTGCGTCGGTGACGTGTGAGAGGCCGAGCGAGCCAAATCCGATGGCGATCACGATCACGGCGATCTGCGCAGGGGTGTAGCCGCCTTCCATCACGGCGGAGGTCAGCAGGCCGGTGGTGGTCACGATGGCGACGGTTGCAGAACCCTGCGCGGCGCGGAGGGCGAGCGAGATGATGAAGCCGAGCACGATGACCGGCAGGCCAAGGCTGTCCAGGGTATGCGACAGGGCTGCGCCGATGCCGGATGTGCGGAGCACTTCACCGAACACGCCGCCGGCTGCGACCACCATGAGGATGGAAGCAATGGGAGGGAGTGCGCCTTCGAAGATCTCGCCGGTTTCCTTGAGGGACCAATGACGGCGGACAGCGAGCAGGAAGAAGGACAGCGCAACGGCGACGAGCAGGGCGAAGAACGGGTTGCCAATGAACGCGGCCACGCCGTACCAGTAGTTGTCCTTGGGGATGGTCAGCGTGCCAACCGTGCCAAGGAGGATCTGGACGATCGGAGCGGCGATCAGGAACATGATCAGGCCGGGACGCGGAGGAGCGATGGCGCGGGCACCCGGACCGTCGTGGCCGACGTGGACCAGGGATTCAGAACCGAACTCGTCCACCTGCTGCTTGACGCCCGGGAGCAGCTCGTACTCCTTGCGGTTCATGATGCTCGCAACCCAGTAGGACAGGAAACCGAGTGGAACACAGATGATCAGGGAGATGAGGGTAATCAGCCCAATGTCGGCGCCGAAGACACCGGCGCCGGCGACGATGCCCGGGTGCGGCGGTACGGCGACGTGGATGGACAGCATGATGCCCGCCATGGGCAGGCCGAACTTGATGGGGTGGACGTTCGCGATTTTGGCGAAGGCATAGACGATCGGGACCAGGACGATCACGCCCACCTCGAAGAACACGGGGATCGCCACAAGGAAACCCACGGCGGTCAGTGCGATAGCGACGCGTTTCGCGCCAAGCTTCTCAGTGAAGTGGGTAGCCAGGGACTGCACGCCCCCGGAAACCTCGATCATGCGGCCGAGGATGGCGCCGAGGGCAATCAACAAGGCGACCTTGCCCATGGTGCTGCCAACGCCCGTGGTTACAACGGTGAAGATGTCCTTGAGCGGAATCTGGGCGGCAACACCCACCACGATGCTGACTGCCAGCAGCGCAACGAAAGCCTGGATCTTGAAGCGGATGATCAGCACCAGCAGCAAAGCGATTCCGGCTGCGGCGATGGTCAGCAGAAGGGGTGTTCCCAGTTCCACTGCGGGTTTGATGGCGGGGGCGTCGGCCGCCTGAACCATCAACGAGTTAACGAGGGGATTCATGGGGGGTGTCTCCTTTGACATACCAGTCTAGGCAAGACCGGCGGGAGGTGACGGCGACGGCGAAGGGGGGATCGCCGTCGTCGCGGGTTCTTATGGGGGTGGTTAGGCGGTGCGCTTTGCGGGCGCGACAACCTTGATGACGGCGGAGTCGTCGGCAGCGGCGAGGCCTTGGGCCTGGCCGAGAAGGTAAAGCTGTTCAGCTGCGGCGGCAACGGGTGCTGCGAGGCCGGCGGCGCGCGTCGCTTTACCCACGATGCCCATGTCCTTGACGAAGATATCGAGGCGGCTGAGGACTTCGGCGCCGTCCTCGGAGTAGGCCTCAAGGATGCGCGGACCACGGTTGGACAGCATGAAGGAACCGGCCGCTCCGGCTTCGAGGGCGGCGAGGGTCTTCGCCTGGTCCAGGCCGAGGGCGTCGGCAAGGGCCATGGCTTCGGCAGCGGCGGCGATGTGCACGCCGCAGAGCAGCTGGTTGACGGTCTTGAGGGCTTGGCCGTCGCCGGGCTTGTCGCCCACGATGCTCAGGGTGGAGGCCAGCAGCTCGAGTGCGGGGCGCGCCTTTTCAAGGGCCTCCGGCTCGGCACCGACGACGATCAGCAGGTCGCCTTCACCGGCACGCTTCGGACCGCCGGACAGCGGAGCGTCCACCAGTGCGACGCCGTACTCAGCGAGTTTGGCGACCGTGGCGGGGATGGCTTCGGTGCCAACGGTGCTGCCGAGGATCACGACGGCGCCCGGCTTCAATACCGAGGCGACGCCATTCTCACCGAACAGGACATCGTTGAGCTGCTCGCCGTTGCGCACGGCCAGGAGCAACGCGTCCGCGTCCTGGGAAGCCTCGCGGGCTGAGGCGAAGGTCTTGATGCCGGCTTCTGCGGCGAGTTCAAGGCGCGGCTCGGCAATGTCGAAGCCGTGAACCGTGAGCTCGGATGCGAGGCGGGTAGCCATGGGCAGGCCCATGGCCCCGAGGCCCAGGACGGTGATGGTGTAGTTGCTGCTGGTCATGGTGTTCTCCATTGAATTTCGGGATTCTAGAATGTGTTGCTGAGCTTGCGGGTGACCTGGGTCAGGGACTGGTCGTCTCCGACGTTGCCGGCAAACACGACGTACGGGATGCCCTTTGCGGGCCCGTCTACCGGCTCCCACAGCGAGACGATGCCTGGCAGCATGGGCCCGCGGACGATCGCGTGGCGGATTTCCAGACCATGCGCTGCCACATCGGAGGAGGTGATACCGCCCTTGGCGATGACGAAGCGCGGCGGGAAGGTCTTCAGAGTCCGGTTCACCACAGCGACGACGGCGGCAGAGACGGTGCGGGCGATCTTCAGGCTCGCGGCGGCGTCGTCGGTCTTGATGAGCAGGCGGCTGGTGTGGACGATGACGTCACCGGAGTGGAGAGCGTCCACGACGTCGGACACCACGGTTCCGATGTAGGCGTCGGCCTCTGCTTCACCCGCGGTTTCGGTACCGGCGATGAGTTTCTCGACGTCGATCTCAATAGTCTTGGCCGAGCTGTGCTCGGCTGTGAGGTCGTTGAGCTGGCGGGTGGTGACACCAACGTGGGAGCCGACCACGATCAAGCCGCCGGCTGCAGAGGGAGTATTGCCCGCGAACGCCTCTTCGGAGGTCAGTGCGGTACGGATTTCCTGGCCGATCCGGCCGCGGACAAACGGCGGGCCCACGCGGTAAAGGAGTCTCTTGCCGCGCCGTTCGGCTTCTTCGAGGCCCAGGGCAAGGGCGCGGAAGTCGTTCTCGGTGACGATATCGGCCACGATCGGAGTGGAGTTGGTGGCGGACTCCAGAGCGTCGGCGATGGCCTTGGCGGAGATGGTGGGGTCCTGGGCAGACGCGCCGGCGCGGATGATGTTCAGGTCAAGGACGATCACGTCGCTGGCAGGGAAGCGGCCCTGCGACTTCTCCTCCACATACTTGGCCATGTCAGAGTTCTTGAAGCCGAAGCTCGCATCCTTGGCGAATTCCGTCTCGGCCACAGGGGTAAGTGTGCCGAGGTTTTCTCCCGTGCCGCGCATGAAGTGGACACCGCCGATAGTGACGCGGCCGGCGTCGGGGAACGCCGGAACGATCACGACGCCGTCGGTGGGTTCGCCGGTTTCCGCGGCGACGGTAGCGGCGATGACGTCCGGCTCCAGGGGGTAGTGACCACGGAGGGTGGAGTCGCTGCGGCTGACGAAGCCGAGGCGCAGCCGAGGACCACCACCGTTGCCCGACGCCGCAGCGAGGGCGTTGCGGACAATCTCCTCGTTGCGGGCAGCGGCTTCGGCGGGGTCCAGGCTGCGGGTGTTGGTGAGGACGTAAACGGCGGCCTGGGTCTGGTTCTCACGGATGTGGGTGAAGGCCCAGGTGAAGTCCTCAACCTCCCAGCGGGTGAGCACGGCGAGATCCGCAACGGACTGCGTGCCTGTGGGGTCGTCGTCGAGGACAACCAAAACGCGCGGGGTGGTGGCGGCGGACGCGGCAACGGCGTCGGCTACCAGCTGAGCGGGAATCCGGACTTCCGGCGGGAAAGCGGCCAGAACGTCTGCTTCAAGGGTCACTGTGCACTCCATCGTGGGAAATCTGTGTAGCGGTTTAGTGAATGTAAGATGTCAGACATCTAACATTTGAATTAGTGTGACACACGGCTCCTCACCGCGCAAGATGCTCCACGTCACTAGGCTGGGGTCATGGCTGACAGCGTGGTTCCGCTCCCGCACGTGAACGTCCTCACCCCTGCCATTCCCGCAGGTCAGCCGTTGCCCGCAGTGCTGATCCACGGCTGGGCATCCGGCTCGGTGTACTGGGAGCCTCTCGCCAGGAAGCTGCTCGACGCCGGCCGCGAAGTCTGGATTCTCGACCTCCCCGGCTACCATTCGGGAGATTTCCTGCCGTCGGATTTCGAATGGAACCTGGACTCGGCAGCGGCTTCGGTGGGGGCAATGCTTGAAGCACGGGCCCAAGGTCCCGTGCACATCGTGGGGCATTCGATGGGTGGCAGTGTTTCACTGACGCTGGCGGCGGCCCGCCCCGAGCTGGTGGCTTCACTAACCCTGGTGGGCATGGCGCCGGTGCCGCAAAATCAGGGGTTCAAGGATGTGCTCAGGTCACAGCTGGACCAAGGTTTCTTCGATTCCGGAACCATCGCGAAGCTCATGAACGCCTGGTACGGGGTGTTGCCGGCAGCAGACATGGTGCGGCTCAGCACCGGATTCAATGTCCCCTTCCCCGTTCTGTCCGCCAGCGCCTTGGCGGCCATGACCGGCGTCGAACCTTCAGTACCCGGGCGCGTCCACGCGCCGTTGCTGGTGCTCGCCGGAACTGAAGACCGGGTTCGGCCCATAGGGCACCTGCGCGCGTTCGTGGCCGAAAGCCCCCAGCGTCGACTGAAGGCCATTCCCGGCGCGGGCCACAGTGTCCACTGGGAGAAGCCGCAGGAATGTGCCGAGGCGCTGCATGAATTTTGGGAAACAAGCTGGCCACCGCCAGCGTAAGATGTCTGACAACCATCCCACCCCGGGAAGACGCGGGACCAAGGGTGGTCGGAGTACAGGAAATGGGGATACATGGCACGCAAGTCGCTGGTCGGCGTCGTCGCTGATGAGTTGCTGGACCGCATCATCGCGGGTGAATTTCCGCCCGGAACGGTGGTCCCCGGTGAGCTTGAGCTCAGCGCCAAGCACGAGGTGAGCCGCATGACCGTGCGTGAGGCCATGAAGACCCTCGAAGCGCAACGGATTCTCAGCGTAGAGCGCGGCCGCGGCACGTTCGTCAACCCCCTGAATCAGTGGGCATCGCTGGAAGCCGTGCTGCGGGCGGCATCTGAGGGCACCAAGGACGCGGCCGCCGCGATCCAGCTCATTGAGCTCCGCCGCATGCTGGAAACCGGCGCCTGCGAACTCGCCGCCGAACGTATCTCCGACGAGGAACTCACGGCACTCAGCGAACACGTCGACAAGATGCAGGCCGCCCACGAAGTCAACGATCTGGCGGCCTTCGTGGAAGCCGACCTCGCCTTCCACGACGTGATTCTTCACGCCTCCGGCAACGTGTTTGTGGCTGTGCTCTTTGAGCCGCTGCACCGGGTCCTCGAAGCGCGCCGCACCGAAACATCGGCTTTCCCGGAGATTCAGGAACACGCTATTGGCCACCATCGGAAGATTGCCTCGGCGCTGGAATCCCGCAACCCCAACGAGGCCCGACTCGCGATGGACGCGCACATGCAGCAGACGCTGGACGACCTGAAGACGTACGTGCTGGAGGCGTAACTGGCACAGGCGCCTTAATTGTTGGACTCGGATAATTTAATTCCTGCACGGGCCGGGTCTAGCGAAATCACTGATTTCTAGGGAATAATCCGGCCATGCTCTTAATTGTTGGAAACCTCTCTGGAACATTCTCCCCGTGAACCCACTCAATTTTCCCGAGTTCCCCTTTAGCTCTCCACTGGCGAAAGCCATCATCGACCTTGAACGGGTTCGCGCAGATTTAGGTGAAGGAACCACCGCTCCCGAGGTCTTCACACAGTTGCGAACCAGCTCCAAGAAGCAACGGCTTTCGTCGACTCCGCCGTCGGCCGGGGGACGATACTGACGCACGGGTTTGTCCGGGAGCTGCACCGCATCTCCGTGGCCGGTTTGGAACGTGAAGGGGACCACACACCTGGTGCCTACAGGCTCGCCGATGTCACCATCAGCGGCTCATCGCACCGACCACCCTCGCCAGGGAGCGTGCACGGAGACATGACGGCACTCCTCGACTTCATCAATGCGGACGTAGATCAAAACTACGAGCTCCTCAAGATTGCGCTCGCCCACCATCGGTTCGCCTGGATTCATCCTTTCGGCAATGGCAATGGTCGCGTCGGGAGACTCATGACTACGCCGCCATGCGGCGGCAAGGGTTCTCCGACACCGCCGGATACTGGGCGCTGAACCCAACGGCCGTATTTGGGGAGAACCGCGCCCTCTACTACGAACGACTCGAAGACGCCGATTCCCTCGAACCCGAGTCCCTGATTCGCTGGTCGACGTATGTCCTCGAAGGACTACTGACAGACCTCAGTAGGTTGGCGAAACTCGGTGACAAGGACTTCGTTACGGAAGGCCTGTTGGTTCCCGCAATCGCAAGAGGCCTCGCCTCGTCGCGCTTCATGGCGGACGAAGCCCTGGCTTTGACCATCATCGCGCGGAAAGTTGACGTGAAGGCCGCAGACCTTAGTTCAGCATTCACAGGTTCAGCTGCGACACGAAGTCAAGACATTCGAAAGCTCCTGGACCGCGGTGTCATTGAACCGATCGCCAAGGGGAAGAGATCCTACCGGCTTCGGCTGGCCCCGAGTGAACTAACGCCACTTCTGGTTCGGGAATTGGATCAATTGGGATTCCTGCCCCGCATTCTGCGCGATTCAGAATAGTCTCCGCCTCCTGCCTAGCGGCGCAAGCTCTCGCTTGGTAATTCGCCGAAGGCCTTCACATAGAGCGCAGAGAAGCGCCCTTGGTGAGTGAAACCACACAACTCCGCCACCGCCGTGACACTCTGCTCCCGCGGGCTCGCTTCCAGCAGCATCTCCCGGGCCCGGTCCAGCCGGATACTGCGCAGCAACTCCGACGGCGTCGCGCCCGTTTCTGCCCTGAGCGCGGTCTGTAGGGTCCGGACCGAAACTCCCAGGCACTCGGCGATGTCAGGGACAGTGAGTTCTTCGGCCGCGTGACGCTCCAACAACTCGCGGCATTCGCGGACCAGCCGGCCCTCCGAGGCCGCGTCCCGGGCCTCCACGCCTGGCGGCTCCATCGCCATCAGCAAGCGCGAGATCATGCTGTCCGCCAACAACCCCTGAACAAAGGCGGGAGCCGCGGACTGCGGCTGGCTGATCATGTCGTCATGAAGTTCGACGACGGCCCTCAAGAACGCGCGCCCGGCGCCACCTGAAAGGTCCATGCCATAGCCCAGCCCACCAAGTGCCGCGCCGTTGAGATGCCACGCCACCCGCTCCAGCGCTGCCCGCCGCACGTACACAATGAGGTGCGGGCTGCCGCTGTCCCAGCTCATGGAGAAGGGCCTGTCGAGCGGGGGAACGGTGGCCATCGCCGGACTCGATTCCACAGTGCTCGCGCCCACCTTCATGGATGCGTGCCCCGCCAACGGGATCTGCACTAAATGGAAGTCCTGGAGACCCTCCGGCTCAATCCGAACGTCCGCGCCGTAGTCCAGGAACTCGATTCCCACATCGCCACGGTGGAGGGAACGCAACTTCATGTCCACCGAGGACTGGCGCGTCCGCGGCGACAGCTCGTGACTGCAAAAAAGCTCAGCAATTTTGGCGTGCGCTTGGTCCACGTCGGTGGTGGCCAAGGTGGGCCGCCCCCGCAGAACGTCACGAGGAAGAATCCTCACCATCCGCCACCTACTTCACCGTTTTCCACTACACAGGGTCTTTTCGCTTTTCGGATGATCCCCGCGCCGAGCGGATATTCCGGAGTGCAGCTACTGCCTAGAGTCGCTTTCAGGACAAGTATGACGCAGCTCACAGAACCACAACAGTGACGGAAGCGAGGTGAGCACAAGTGAAGAACATCAAGGCTGTTCATGACCGCCGGGACGAATGGGACCGGAGTCACTTCGAACTCTGGACGGCAGAGCTTCGGGCCGGGGAACCCCGCCTCATTTCCGCGGCTTGGGTCGGCTGGCATGAAGAAGAGGAAGACCCTGCGTAATTCGGATAATCCTCGCGCCACGTGGATATTCCGGACGACGGCGGCTGCCTAGAGTCGCTTACAGGACAAATATGACGCACGTCATATTTGCGTAACATCATCATCGCGGGAAAGGGTTCGGCACATGTCAGCACTCAAGGGCAGGACAGCGATCGTCACCGGTGGAGCCACCAAGGTGGGCCAGGGCGTGGTCATGGCTTTGCGGGACGCCGGGGCCACAGTGGTGGTGGCCGATATAGCTCCCGACGGCGACACGCTCACCAAAGCACTCGGGGAAGGGGTCCACTTTTCCCACTCGGACATCACCGACGACGCCGCAGTCAGCGAACTCGTTGAGGAAACCGTGGCCCTCTACGGCGGGCTCGACATCTTGGTGAACCTTGCCTGTACCTACAAGGACGACGGCGCGGCTTCCGGTCGTGCCGACTGGCTCGAGGCGCTCAACGTCAACCTCGTGAGCGCCGTCGTGGCAAGCAACGCGGCCCGCCCGTACCTCAAGGCTTCGGGGCGCGGCGCCATCATCAACTTCACCTCCATTTCCAGCTCCGTTGCCCAGACAGGCCGATGGTTGTACCCCGCCAGCAAGGCTGCTTTGGTGCAGGTGACCCGCAGCATGGCAGTGGACTTCGCATCGGATGGGATCCGGGTCAACTCGGTCAGCCCGGGCTGGGTGTGGAGCAACATCATGGACTCCCTCAGCAACGGGAACCTGGAGAAGACGGACTCCGTGGCGGCACCGTTCCACGCACTCAAGCGCGTCGGCCGCCCGCACGAGGTGGGTGACGTCGTCGCGTTCCTCGCCAGCGACCAAGCCAGCTTCGTGACCGGCGCCGATTGGGCCGTCGACGGCGGCTACTCCGCTTTGGGCCCGGAGCGGGCCGAAGAAACCATTCCCTTGCTCGCCGCCAACTGACACGGCCTCACAGCAACTCGACAGACAAGGACAAACACCATGACGCAACGCCACATCACCATCGTCGGAGCAGGACAGTCCGGGCTGCAGCTCGGCATCGGGCTTTTGGACGCGGGCTTCCACGTGACCACCATTTCCAACCGCACCCCGCAGGAAATCCAGGAAGGCAAAGTGGCCTCAAGCCAGTGCATCTTCCATAACGCGCTGGAGCACGAACGCGCATTAGGGCTGGACTTCTGGCCCGACGCCCCCACGGTGGACGGCATCTCCTTCACCATCCCCCACCCTGAACTGCCAGGTCAGAAGGCCATCAGCTGGGCATCCCGCCTGGATAACCACGCCAAGTCCATCGATCAGCGGGTGAAATTTCCGCGGTTCATGGAGGAGTTTGTTGCGCGCGGTGGTGAGCTGATCTTTGACGACGCCGGGATGGACCAGCTGGAGAAATACACGCAGAACTCGGACTTGGTGATCGTGGCGGCCGGTAAAGGCGAGATCGCTCAACTCTTCACCCGCGACGCCGAACGCAGCACCTACGACGCCCCGCAGCGCGCCCTTGCCTTGACCTACGTGAAGGGCCTGAAGCCCCGCGAAGAGTACTCGGCGGTCTCGTTCAACCTCATCCCCGGAGTTGGCGAGTACTTCGTCTTCCCAGCCCTCACCACCACCGGCCCCTGCGAAATCATGGTCTTCGAAGGAGTGCCGGGCGGGCCTATGGACACCTGGAAGGGCCTCACACCGGAGGACCATCTGGAGAACTCCAAGAACATCCTGCGCACCTTCCTGCCGTGGGAAGCAGAGCGGGCCACGGACGTCGAGCTGACCGATCCCAACGGCGTCCTCCAAGGCCGGTTCGCGCCCACCGTCCGCCACCCCATCGCCACGTTGCCCAGCGGCAGGCAGGTACTGGGGCTGGCCGACGTCGTGGTCTTGAACGATCCCATCACCGGCCAGGGGTCCAACAACGCAAGCAAGTGCGCGGCGTCGTATCTGGCCAGCATTATTGAACACGAGGCGCAGCCGTTTGACGCTCCGTTCATGCAGGCCACCTTCGAGCGCTATTGGGATTACGCCCAGCACGTTGCACACTGGACAAATGCCCTCCTGGCCCCACCGCCGCCCCACGTCCTTGAACTCCTGGGCGCCGCGAACAACGAGCCGGCCATTGCCCACCGCTTCGCCAACGGCTTCAACCACCCTCCGGAATTCCAGGACTGGTTCATGTACCCGGACAAAGCTGCCGACTACCTGGCCGGCCTCTCCGCCGCCAAGGTTTAATAGCACACCCGCGCCAGCAAGGACTTAACCATGCGAAAAATTGCAATCGTCGGGGCCGGGGAATCCGGTGCCCAACTGGCTTTGGGCCTGCAGCGGGATGGCTACGCCGTGACGCTCCTGTCCGACCGCTCCGCGGCCCAGATCCGCAGCGGCAAAGTCATGTCCAGCCAGTGCATGTTCTCCACAGCCCTCGACGCCGAAGCCCAGATGGGGACAGCGCTCACGGAATTCTACGAGTCCGGCTCCGTCCCGGGCATCACCTCCATCCGGCTGCGCGTGGAAGCGGAAGAACCCATCGGATGGGAGGCCCCCTTGGATGGGCCGGCCCGCTCCATCGACCAACGGATCAAGAGCGCACTCTGGATCGAGACGTTCGTGGCCGCCGGGGGCGACTTCCGCATTGAGAAGGTCACTCCGCGCATGCTCGAAGAGCTCGCCCGCGAGTACGAGCTGGTGATTGTCAGCACCGGCAAGGGCGAGATCGGCCAGATTTTCCCGCGCGACAAGGCAAAGTCGCCCTTCGACCGGCCGCAGCGGGTCCTGGCGCTCACCTACGTCACGGCCGACAGCTGTGCTGTCGCGGGCGACGCGTCACCGGACAGCACCTCCAGCAGCGGCGCCGCCATCCGCATGTCCATGGTCCCCGGCGTCGGCGAGTTCTTTACGTTCCCGGGCCTGACCGTCTCCGGGCCGTGCCGCATGATGGTGTTCGAAGGCGTGGTGGGCGGCCCCATGGACCGGTGGACCGACGTCGGGACCTCGCAAGAGCACCTTGCGCGATCGCTGGAGATCCTGAGGGAGCACTTTCCGCACGAGGCAGAGAACTTTGCCACCGCGGAACTGACCGACAGCGGCGCCACGCTTCTGGGGCGCATCACGCCAACGGTGAGGTCCGCCGTCGGGGAGTTGGCCAACGGCAAGCTGGTGTTCGGCTTGGGTGACGCAGTGGTCCTCAACGATCCTCTCACCGGGCAGGGCTCAAACAATGCGACGCTGGCGGCCAAATACTACCTCGATGCGATAGTTCGCAGGGGCCGGCAGCCGTTCGACCGCCACTGGATGGAGCGGACGTTCGATGAGTTCTGGCGTGGATGGGGCCAGTGGGCGGTTGAATGGACCAACGACCTCCTTAAGCCCCGCAGGGACCACCAGAAAACCCTCCTCAGCGAAGCCGCTGAACACCCGGCCCTGGCAGCGGGCATCGTGGCCGGGTTCGATGATCCCCGGACGTCCTACCCGTGGTGGTTCGATCCCACTGCCGCAGCCGATTTCATGCAGGCCCGCAAAGAGGAAGACTCCTCGGTTTTTGATGTCCGGGATTTCAGGGGCGCGTTGGGGCAATTCGCCACAGGCGTTACCGTGGTGACCACTGTTGCTGCCGACGGCCGGAAGGTGGGGATGACCGCGAATTCATTCACGTCAGTTTCCATGGAACCGCCTTTGGTGCTGTGGTGTCCCAGCAAACGGTCGCCCAGCCTGGGTGACTTTGAGAACGCCACGCATTTCGCCATCAATATCCTGGCCAGCAACCAGCATGTCCTGTCCCGCCAGTTCGCAACCCCCGCCATCGACAAGTTCGCCGGCACGGACACCACCGAGGGCATCGCCGGTGTTCCGCTGCTGGACGGCGCGGTGGCCTCCTTCCAATGCCGCACGGTCTCACGGCACGACGCCGGCGACCATGTCATCTATGTGGGGGAAGTGGAGAGATACGACTACGAGGGCGGCGCTCCCTTGGTGTTCCACGGCGGCAAATACCACGCAACCGCCAGCCACCCGGACTTCTAGCCACATTCTGAGCACTTCTGAAAGGAGCGGAGATGGTCGATTCCGTTGACGTCGCGATCATTGGCTCGGGTATCAATTCCCTGGTCGCGGCAGCTGAGCTCGCCATGGACGGGAAGCGCGTCTGCATCATCGAGCGTTCGGACCGGCTGGGAGGTTTCATTCATTCCTCCGAGCGGACCCTGCCGGGCTTCGTGCACGACTCCTTCTCTTCCTGGCACCCGTTGTTCGTGTCAGGTGGTGCGTACGCGGCTTTGGGCAAGGAACTGCATGCCAGGGGTCTGGAGTACTGCAACACCACCGGCCCGGTGACCGCGAGCGTCGCCGCAGATCCGGCCACGGGCGCCCACCGCGTTGTCATTGCGCAGCGGGATCCGGGCGAGACGGCTGCCGCTTTCAAGGTCACCGGCGACCAGTCCGCCTACCTGGCCATGTTGAATGACCTTGAGCGGAATGCCGGCACGGTTTTTGGGGCGTTCGGGGCGGAGCTTCGATCATTCAGGGAGGTTGCGAAGATTGCCTTCGGAGCCGTCCGGCGTGGACGTTTCTCCGGGACAGAGTCTTTCGTCCGGGACGCGGTGATGAGCGGCCGGAACTACACCCGCAGCCGCTTTGATGGGTGGGAAACGGACCAGCTGTGGTCACCGTGGCTCCTGCACGCAGGGCTTGGCCCGGACCAGGCAACAGGTGGGGTGATGTTGCCGGTGATGGCCATGACCATGCACGGCTTTGGGCTCCCGGTGGTGAAAGGTGGGGCGTCGAGGTTCGTGGCGGCGTTTGAGTCGTTGCTGCGGGACAACGGGGTTCAGATCGTGCTGGGCGCTGAGGCGGAAGAGGTCCTGGTGGACAGCGGTTCAGGCAGAGTCACCGGTGTTCGCACTGCGCAGGGCGTGGTCGCTGCCAGCACCGTGTTGGCCAACGTCTCGCCGCAGGCACTGTATACCCGGCTGCTCAGCCAGCCACCGGCCGCGACCGCGGCGGCGGCCGAACGCTACCAGAATGGCCGCGGCGCCCTGCAGATCCACCTCGCCTTGGACAAGCCCGTGGAGTGGCTCGATCCGCGACTCAACGAAGTTCCGCTGGTGCACATCAGCAACGGCTCGGACAGCACGGGAATCGCCTGCGCCGAGGCCGAAGCCGGCCTGCTGCCCAGCGAACCCACGGTGGTGGTCGGGCAGCAGTGCGTGCTGGATCCGTCCCGCGCTCCAGAGGGCAAAGCCACGCTGTGGCTGCAACTGCAGGAGGTTCCGTTTTCTCCCGTAGATGATGCGGCCGGCGAACTGTCAGTGGAGGAAGGCTGGACCGAGGAGCTGAAACAGGGCTATCTGGAGCGGGCCCTTGCCCGGCTGGAGCAGTTCGCACCGGGAACCCAGGCCACGGTTCTCGCTTCAGACATCATCGCCCCCACGGACCTGGCCGGCGCTAATCCCAATGCCGTCAACGGCGACCCCTATGGAGGGTCCGCTGAGCTCTTTCAAAATTTGCTCTGGCGTCCGTTCCCCGAGGCGGCAGGCCACCAAACCGCCGTCGAAGGCCTGTGGCATATCGGCGCGTCAACCCACCCTGGTCCCGGCCTCTCCGGTGGCTCGGGACATTTGGTGGCCCAAAAACTAACGACCAAAACTTCACGATTTTCGCGTCTTCAAGCAGCACTTAAACCAAGAAAGCGATAGGAGAACAATGTCTGTTCTGGCCGGGCTCACTGCAGCCCTTTCGAATGGCTCGGTGGAGATCATCGACCTCACGACGCCCCTCAGCTCCGAAACCCCCATCCTGAACCTGCCGCAGCCCTTTGCGAACACGGTGGGATTGTCCGTCTCGCCGGTGAGCAATTTCGACGACGCCGGACCGGCTTGGGCGTGGAACGACGTCACCGTGGGTGAGCACGCCGGGACGCACCTGGACGCGCCCGTCCACTGGATCACCGGCAAGGATGGCAAATCCGTGGACCAGATCGAACCCCACCGCCTGGTGGGGCCCATCGCGGTGATCGACAAGACCGCAGAGGTCTCCGCGGACCCTGACTTCCTGCTGGAACCTGAGCACTTTGAGCAATGGCAGGAACAGCACGGCGCTTTTCCGGAAAACTGCTGGATCATCTTCCGGACGGGTTGGGCGGCCCGCGGCGCTGACGCTGCGGCTTTCGTCAACGCGGACGACGCCGGACCCCACACTCCCGGTGTCTCTGCGGCAGGTGCCAAGTGGCTTGCCGGTAACACTTCGATCAGCGGTTTCGGTGTTGAAACCGTGGGGATCGATGCCGGGCAGGCCGGCGGGCTGGATCCGATGTTCCCCGTGCATTCGTTCCTCCTCGGTGCGGATAAATATGGCGTCACCTCGCTGCGGAACGTGGACCGGCTCCCGGTAGTAGGGGCAACCCTGGTGGTGGCACCCCTGCCGATCGTGGGCGGCACCGGCAGCCCGAGCCGCGTGTATGCGCTGATTGAAAAAGACGCCGGGGTAACAGCATGAGTGAGCAGGTACGGGTTTCCACCCTGGTGGGCAGGACACTGGCGAAGCTTGGCGTCGGGCATGTTTTCGGAGTGGTGGGCAGCGGCAACTTCGATGTCACCGGCACCCTCATGGCCGAAGGAATCCCTTTCACCGCCACCCGGCACGAAGGCGGTGCTGCGACCATGGCCGACGCCTACTCGCGGATGTCCGGCAAGGTGGGAGTGGTCACCACGCACCAGGGCTGCGGGCTCAGCAATGCCATTACGGGAATCGGTGAAGCCGCGAAGAGCCGCACTCCCATGATCGTGCTGACCGCCGACACCCAGGCTGCAGCGATCCGGTCCAACTTCAAGATCGACCAAGACGCGTTGGCCCGAAGCGTCGGCGCCGTGGCCGAACGGATCCACTCCCCCGCCACAGCTGTGGCAGACACTGTCCGGGCCTTCCGGACCGCGGTGAACGAGCGCCGAACGGTGGTCCTGAGCTTGCCGTTGGACGTCCAAAGTGCCAGCGCCGCGGATGAGGTGAGTGCCGTCGTCGTGACTGAGCCGCTAAAGACCCGCCCGGACGCTGCCGCAGTGGAGCAGTTGGTGGCCCTGATTTCCGCCGCGGAACGGCCCGTGTTCGTCGCGGGACGCGGCGGACGGGGCGCCCGGGACGAGATCCTGGAATTGGCACGGCATGCCGGTGCGCTGGTGGCAACGTCGGCAGTGGCGAGCGGACTGTTCAACGGCGACTCGCACAACCTGGGCATCTCGGGTGGTTTTTCGTCGCCCACCACGGCGGAACTCATCAGCGGTGCGGATCTGATTGTGGGGTGGGGTTGCGCGCTGAACATGTGGACCATGCGGCACGGGCGACTCATTTCCACCGGCACCAACGTGGTGCAGATCGACGTCGAAGACTCCGCGCTCGGCGCCAACCGACCCATCACCCTGGGGCTGCTGGGTGATTCGGCGCTGACTGCTGTGGACACCCTGACGGCGCTGCGGACCGTGCAATCCGAGCCCGCTGGGAAGTACCGCACCGAAACCAACGCCCTGGCCATCAAGCGGGGCTCGCGGTGGCGGGACGTTTCCACGGCGGACCTGTCCACGGCGACCTCCATCGATCCCCGCGTCCTCACCCGGGAACTCGATTCGATGCTCCCATCCGAGCGGATCGTGGCCGTGGATTCCGGCAACTTCATGGGCTACCCCAGCCAGTACCTCGCTGTTCCGGACGAGTTCGGGTTCTGCTTCACGCAGGCATTTCAGGCGATCGGGCTGGGGCTTTACACAGCTATTGGCGCCGCGCTTGCCCAGCCTCAGCGCCTGCCGGTGCTGGGCGCGGGCGACGGTGGGTTCCTCATGGGCATCAGCGAGTTGGAGACCGCCGCGAGGCTGAAACTGCCCCTGGTGTGCATCGTTTACAACGACGCTGCCTACGGGGCCGAGGTCCACCACTTCGCGTCGGAGCACTCGGAGGCCGAGCTCTCCAGCGTCGTGTTCCCGGAAACGGACATCGCCGCCATAGCCCGTGGATTCGGCGCCGAAGGTGTGACCGTACGGACCGTGGGCGACCTCGATGCTGTGCGCCCGTGGATCGCGGCCTATGAAGCCGGGACACAAGACCGGCCCCTGGTGATCGACGCCAAGATCGCGTCCGACGGTGGTTCGTGGTGGCTGGCGGAAGCGTTCCAGGGACACTAAGCGCGGGGGCGCCCAACTGGGTAACAGCAAACGTCGCTATGAGCGGTCATAGCGACGTTTGCTGTTACTTACTTGGGTGGTTACGCGTCGACGTCCGTGTTGACGATGTACACGTCGCACGGCGCACCGTGGGCAACGCTGTTGGCGATGCTGCCCAGGACGCGGCCCAGGCCCTTCATGCGCTTGTTGCCGACCACGATCAGCGAGGCGTTGTTGGTTTCGGCGTAATTGATGAGGGCGTTGGCCGGAGTACCGCGCGCCGCGAAGTACTTGATGTTTCCGGCAGGAACGTCCAGTTCTTCGGAGACCTTGCGGGCAACGTATTCCGCTGAGTCGGCGGAGGAGACGGTGATGCGGTCGCTGCCGCTGCCGAATTCTTCGATGCGGTCATCGGAGAAGCCGCTGATCACGTGCAGTTCGGCGCCGAGAGCGGTGGCGAACTTCGCTGCTGCCACTGCTGCGCGCTTGGCGGTCTCACTGTTGTCGACGCCGACCACAATAACTTCTGACATGAGGACTCCTGGTTGTGGGGATCACTGGGTGCTGCTGCAAGAAAATCTACACTCCATCATCATCTGCCGGGATGACCCTTTGCGCCGGGAGTGTTTATGCCCAGTATCACTGGGTAGGGGTACATCTATCGAAATGATCACCCGAGCGAAAGGCAGGACCATGAGCGACGCATCATTTTCCCCGCAGACAGCCATTGTCACGGGGTCGGATTCAGGCATCGGACGGGCCACGGCGGTGGCTCTGGCCAAGGCGGGCATGGACGTAGGCATCACCTGGCACACGGACCAGAAGGGCGCCGAGGAAACCGCGGAAGAAGTCCGTGGCCTCGGCCGTAAAGCCGTAGTCCATCAACTCGACACCACAGACGTCCAAGGCACGGTGGACGCAATCGACAAACTCGCTGAGGAACTCGGTGGCGTGGACGTCTTCGTCAACAACTCCGGAACCGGCGACGGCACCAAGTTCCTGGACCTCGACTACCAAACCTGGATGTCCACCTTGGACACCAACCTCAACGGTGCGTTCGTAGCGATGCAAACAGCGGCCAAGCGCATGGTAAGGGCAGGCCGCGGCGGGCGCATCATCGCCGTCACCAGCGTGCACGAATTCCAACCGCGGGTAGGGGCCTCCGCCTACGATGCTTCCAAACACGGATTGGGCGGCCTCATCAAAACCATGGCCTTGGAACTCGCCGAGTACGGAATCACCGCCAACAACGTGGCACCGGGCGAGATTGCGACGCCCATGACCGGCCAGGAAGACGAGGATCCCACGCAGAAGGAAAGGCCCGGGGTTCCGTTGGGACGCCCCGGTGACGCACGTGAAATCGCCGCCGTCATCGCCTTCCTCGCATCCCCGGCGTCGAGCTACGTCAATGGAGCGTCCTGGCCCGTGGACGGCGGAATGCTGCAGATGGGACCGCAGGCCGGTTCGCACATCACCAGCAATGATTGGCGCGAAAGCTAAGCCAGCGCAGGCTCTGGCCGCACGGAGATCCGTGGGCTAGTCTGCTTGGACGGCCTGCCTGGCGGGTCGGATTTTCCAGAGATTCGTAAGACGTTGATGAGGAGCACCATGGCTGGCCACACATATAGCGTTTCCGAAATTGTAGGAACTTCCACCGAAGGCGTTGACGACGCGATCAAAAACGGCATCGCAACAGCCTCCCAGACGCTGCGGAACCTGGACTGGTTTGAGGTCAAGGAAATCCGCGGCCACCTCGAGGACGGCGCAGTGGCCGACTGGCAGGTCACCATCAAGCTCGGTTTCCGCCTGGAGCGCTGACTCCCCCTCTACCCACACGAGATGGCAGTTGATGACAGTTCCGGAGCTCCGGATTGTCATTAACTGCCTTCTCGGCGGGCGGGTTCAGGTGCCGAGACTTCAGCTTGGGTGCCCATGTCGCCAAAGTTCAAGAGCGTCAGAGCGTCCGACGACGGCGAACCTGCCTTCGCCGAATAGACCCGCAGGAGCTGGTCGGGGTCGTCCGGGAGACTCAGGGTTTCAAAGTTCAGTTCCAGGTCGCCTACCACCGGGTGGTGCAACCGGACCGTTCCCGCGGAGCGCGTGGCAACCCTGTGGCCGGCCCACCACTGACGGAAATGCTCGCTGTGGACAGCAAGTTCGCCCACCAAATGGTTGGTTTGGGGATCGTTGGGGTGCCGGCCCACATCCATGCGCAGCGCCCCGACAGCCTCAGCGGCCACTGTCTTCCAATCCCTGAACAACGCTCCGGCCGCTGGATCCAGGATGATCCAGCGCGTCAGGTTCCGCTCGGCTGCAGGCAAAGCCGCGAAATCGGCGAACAGCAGGTGGGCCAGCCGGTTTCCGGCCAGCACATCCGCGCGCCTGCCCAGCACCAGGGCGGGAACATCTCCGACGGCGTCCAGCAGCTGCCGAAGGGCCGGCCGCACCTTTTGCACGGGGCCGGGACTTCCTGCAGAGCTGGCACAGTGCTCCAGCAGGTCCATCATGTGTGCCTGCTCCCCCGCGTCCAGGCGGAGTGCGCGGGCCACGGAATCGAGGACCGCCTTGGAGGGGTGGATATTCCGGCCCTGTTCCAGGCGTGTGTAGTAGTCAGTGCTCACACCGGAAAGGCGTGCAACCTCCTCGCGGCGGAGTCCGGGCACCCGTCTGGCACCGCCGGACTCCTGCGCCCCGGCGTCGTCGGGTGAGAGGCGGGCACGCATGACTTTGAGGAATTTACCGAACTCGGCGCTTTGACCCATCCGTCCATTCTGCCGTTGCGGACGTGTGAAACACCACCATTGTGGGTAGGACTGACAGACCTAGGAAAAACAGGATCAGGTTGGACTGCTGACTCTGCCGGCAAAACTGCATAGGCTCAGTCAGAGCCTCCGAAAACGCTTTCTGGAACCCGGGAAATTACGGACCCAGAATGCCGGAGCGTCACCGCCATAACCATCCGTCGAAGGAGACCGTCATGCCAGAGCTGACATTGAATAACGGCGTCACCATCCCCCAGCTCGGATTTGGTGTCTTCCAAGTACCTGCGGACGAAACCCAGAAGGTCGTGGAAGATGCCCTGGACGCCGGCTACCGTCACATCGACACAGCAGCCGCCTACCGCAACGAAGCCGGCGTTGGTGCCGCTGTCGCTGCATCGGGAATCCCCCGGGAAGAACTTTTCATCACCACCAAGCTTCGCAATGGGGAGCAGGGCGAGGCTTATGACGCCTTCCAGCGAAGCCGCGATGCCCTGGGCCTGGAAGTCATCGATCTCTACTTGATCCACTGGCCAGTCCCATCGCAGGGCCTCTTCACGCAGGCGTGGAAGGACATGGAAAAGCTGTACCAAGACAAGCAGATCCGGGCCATCGGCATTTCCAACTTCCTCTCCGACCACGTGGACACACTGCTCAAGGAAGCAGAAGTGGTTCCGGCCGTGAACCAGATCGAAGTCCACCCGACGTTCCAGCAGGGCGAACTGGCCAACAAGTGCCGCGACCTGGGCATTGCCGTTGAGGCCTACAGCCCGCTGGGCCAGGGCAAGGACCTGAACGCCGAGCAGGTGGCCCTCGTCGCAGCAGCACACGGCACTACTCCTGCACAGGTAATCCTGGCCTGGCACCTGGCGCAGGGAACCATCGTCATCCCCAAGTCAGCGGACTCCACCAGAATGCGGGAGAACTTCGGAGCAGCCGACCTCTCCCTCACCGAATCCGAGCTGGCAGCCATTACGGCACTGGAGGCGGGCGCACGCATCGGCTCCGATCCCGCCGTCGCAGCTTTCACCCAGCTCTAAGCCCTGACTGTACAAAACAAAGGACCTCATCAACCATGCAGTACACCCACCTTGGCCGCTCCGGCCTGAAAGTCTCCCGCCTCTGCCTGGGCACCATGAACTTCGGTCCCCAGACCGACGAAGCAACGGCCCACTCGATCATGGACTCCGCACTGGATTCCGGCATCAACTTCTTTGACACCGCCAACGTATACGGCGGAGCCGGGCACCGCGGCTGGACCGAGGAAATCATTGGCCGCTGGTTCGCGAAGGGCGGCGAGCGCCGCGAACGGACCGTTCTGGCCACCAAGCTGTACGGCACCATGACGGACCGGCCCAACGAGTCCAAGTTGTCGGCACTGAACATCCGGCGGGCCCTGGACGCGAGCCTGAAGCGTTTGCAGACGGACTACATCGATATCTACCAGTTCCACCACATTGACCGCGATACTCCCTGGGACGAGATCTGGCAGGCCATTGACGTCGCCGTTCAGCAGGGCAAGATCATCTACTCGGGCAGCAGCAACTTTGCGGGTTGGCACATTGCCCAGGCGCAGGAAGCGGCCAGGAGGCGGAACTACACCGGCTTGGTCAGCGAGCAGTCCATTTACAACCTCTTCCGGCGCGAGCTGGAGCTTGAGGTCATTCCGGCGGCCCAACAGTACGGCCTGGGCCTGATTCCGTGGTCGCCGCTGCAGGGCGGGCTGCTGGGTGGCGTTCTCAAGAAGGAGGAGCAGGGAGTTCGCCGCGCTGAGGGCCGGGCCTTGGAAACCCTCAAGCAGCACGAGGACCAGATCCGCCAGTACGAGGATTTCGCGGACGAGCTGGGCCACGCGCCCGGCGACGTAGCCTTGGCTTGGCTGCTTCACCAACCGGCCGTCACAGCACCGATCGTGGGTCCACGCACGCAGGAACAACTGGATGCAGCCATTCGGGCGCTGGACGTCACACTGAACGAAGACGCCCTTAAGCGGCTGGATGACATCTTCCCGGGCCATCGCCCTGCCCCCGAAGACTACGCCTGGTGAGCAGCCTCCGCGCCCACGGCTTCCCCGACGTCCTCGGAGCGGCGGCGGACACCGTTTCGCCGCGGAACATCCTGTTCATCGGCGGAACCGGCGTCATCAGTGCGGCGGCGGCTGAACGCGCCGTCGCACTGGGCCACCGGCTGACCATCCTCAACAGGGGACGGTCAGCCGGGCGACCGGTTCCCGACGGTGCGGAGGTCCTCCATGCGGACATCCGCGACCCGCTCGCTGTGCAGGAAGTACTGGGGAGAAGAGAGTTCGACGCCGTTGCGGACTTCATCTCCTTCACCCCGGACCAGGCGCTGGCCGGGATCGAATTGTTCCGTGGGCGGACGGGTCAGTACGTGTTCATCAGTTCTGCTTCGGCGTACCAAAAACCGCCAACAACACTGCCTATCCGGGAATCCACCCCGCTGAAGAACCCGTTCTGGCAGTACTCCCGGGACAAAATCGCCTGTGAGGAACTGCTGTTCGAGGCCTACCGCGAACAGGACTTTCCGGTGACGGTGGTGCGGCCATCCCACACCTACGACCGCACCAAGATCGCCATGGTGGGCGGGTGGACCGACATTCACCGCATGCGCGCGGGGATGCCCATCCTGGTTCACGGAGATGGAACCTCGCTCTGGACTTTGACCCACAGCAGGGATTTCGCCAAGGCCTTCGTCGGGCTGCTGGGCAGGCCGCAGGCCATTGGCGAGAGCTACACCATTACCTCGGACGAGTTCCTGCCGTGGAACCAGGTCTATCGTCTTTTCGCAAGGGCAGCCGGCGTCGCGGAACCCGAACTATTCCACGTTTCCTCAGAAACCATCGCCGCCCACAGCCCGGAGCTGGGCCCCAACTTGCTGGGCGACCGCTCGCACTCGGTGGTCTTCGATAATTCGAAGATCAAGGCGCTGGTTCCTGATTACCGGGCCACTATTCCGTTCGCGGACGGCGCCCGGGAGATCGTGGAGTGGCACGATGCCCACCCGGAGCTGCAGGTTGTGAAGGAAGATTTCATGGAGTTGAGCGACCGGCTCCATGACTGGTCACGACGATCACTGTTGCCAAGCAGCCAGCGGCCAGCGTAGAAACAGAGAAACCCAGAGGAGACCCAGCCCATGGCACTTGCCCCACTGATCGAACTGAACGACGGTTTCAAGATCCCGCAGCTGGGACTCGGCACGTGGCCTTTGAATGATGCCCAGGTTGCCGACGCCGTAGTGGAGGCGGTGTCACATGGCTACCGGCATGTGGACACGGCAAAGAAGTACGGGAACGAGACGGGTGTGGGCAACGGCATCCGCGCCTGCGGAGTGGGTCGTGAAGAACTGTTCATCACCACCAAGCTGGATGGCGAATTCCAAGGCTCCGGCAAGGCCCTCGACGGGCTTGAGGGATCGTTGGATCGCCTCGGCCTCGAGTATGTCGACCTGCTCCTGATCCACTGGCCGCTCCCCCGTCGTGGAGAGTTCGTCTCCACGTGGAAGACCTTCGAGGAACTGCAGGCCTCCGGCAAAGTCCGTTCCATCGGCGTCTCCAACTTCAAGCCAGCGCACCTTGACCAGTTAATCCGGGAAACGGAGGTGGTACCGGCGGTCAACCAGATCCAGGTCAGCCCTTCCATTCCCCGTCCGGCCGCCCGGGCCTACAACGATCGGCATGGCATCATCACCGAGTCCTACAGCCCGTTGGGTGCCAGCAGCGACCTGCTCAACGCCCCGGTGCTGGCCGCCATTGGTGGAAAGTACGCGAAGACTCCGGGCCAGGTGGTGCTGCGCTGGCATGTCCAGCAAGGGCTGGTTGCCATTCCCAAGACCGCCAATCCGGAACGCATGCAGGAGAACCTGGACGTGTTCGATTTCGAACTGGACCAGGAGGACCTTTCCAAACTGCAAACGCTCGACGCCGGACCTGACGCAGGCGTCGACTCGGACGTACAGGGGCACTAAGAATGGAACCGAAAAGCACTGAAACGCTGATCTGGGTAGGGTCCTACACGGCAGACCGGAGCGGCAACGGCAAGGGCATCTCCGTGCTCTCGGCAGACGACCACGGGCAACTAACGTCCACTGGCCTGGCGGTCGCCGCCAATTCGCCGTCGTTCCTTGCGCTGCACCCCAAGCTTCCGCTGGTTTACGCAGTCGCCGAGGAAGGTAGAACGGTCCGGGCCTACCGCCGGACGGGCGCGGCAGAGCTGGAAGCTTTCGGTGAGCCGTGGCCGGCCGGAGACGCCACCTGCCACGTTGCGGTGGATCCCCACGGCCGTTTCATAGTGGCCACCTGTTGGGGCGATGGCCAGGTCATCCTTTACGAACTGGACCACGACGGCGCCATCACCTCGCGCACCAGCGCGGCAGCCGCCGTCGATCCCCACTTCACGGCAGCCACTGACGGCGGACGTCCCAGTCGCGCGCATTCGAGCCTGATGCTCCCCGACGGACGGGTGATGACCACCGATCTTGGGCATGACCTGGTCCGCGTGTGGACGTACGCTCCTGGCGAAGGCCTGCAGCCCGATCACGAGGTGGTGCTGCCCAAGGGCTCGGGGCCGCGGCATATGGCACGGCATCACAGCGGATCCGTGTTCGTGGACACCGAGTATTCGGTGGAGGTGGCCATTGTCAGGATGGAACCGGACGGCACGTACGAGCTCACCGGAGTTGTTCCGGCCAGCATCAACAAGCCATTCGACGGCGACTCCGGGGCCGAGATCGCGCTGTCACCGGATGGCCGGTTCGCGTATGTGGGTGTTCGGGGATCCAACCGTATCTGCGTCCTGAAGGTAACCCACGACGGCAAAGAACTTGAGCCCCTCGCCGACGTTCCCTGTGGCGGCGACTGGCCCCGCCATCACTTGGTCCGCGAAGGCTGGCTGTACGTCGCCAACGAAGGCTCGGATGACGTCGTGAGTTTCAGGCTGGACCCAGCCACCGGTTTGCCGGACGGCCCCGTCAGCCGCGTGGAGACCGGCTCACCCAGCATGCTGATAGCCGCCGTCTAACTACCGCCGAGGTGGCACCCAATACGTATGATCCGCTCAGACATTGGTATTAAATGCCACCTCGGCGAGTCTTTCTAGACGGACCAGACCTGGACGTCGTCCGTGCCGCAGAGCAGCTTGCGGCCCGTCGGCTCAAGTACCACCCAGAGCAGTTCCTGGTGCTTGGAGACATCGTCAACGCGGCCCGTACCGGCGCCCCATGCGACGTCGTAAATCCACACAGGATCGCCGGAACTAAGCTCGGACCACTCCGCGGCAGGAACGTGCCGGTAGCCTGCGGGCCGGTTCAGGATGGAGCTGGTCACGCTGACACTTCAGCAGCAGTGCGGCGCCGCCAGACAGTCGCCACTCCGTTGTGGGCAGGAAGCACGTGGCCCTCGGGGAACACCTGGACGGCGTCCGGATCGGAGTCCGGGCTCCACAGGCCCGACGCCGGGCAATGGGAACCGGTAGGCATGGTGCGGGTGGCTCGTTCGCGCAGGAGGGCGATGCTCTTCATCGTTGAAACTCATCCTTGGGGATAGATCGGGGCACTGCGTAGTGTGAAGCAGATCTCTTCAACCCTATGCAAGTCACACGTGCTCTGTTATGGCCAAATGCATAGCATTCCAGCCGACGCTGATGCAGGTGCACAGTGCCGATTCCGCGAAGATCAAGCTATACCGGCTGCAAACGCTTCCATAAATTGGCGCAACTCACTTTTCTTCACATCCCGTAACTCTGAAATTCTCTGGATTAAGGGTAAGCAAGCGCTTACAGTTGTGACGTGTCCCACAGCACTGTCGCTTAGCGGAAGGTTCCATCACTTGTTAGCTCGCAGCCATAGACCCGACCTCCCCCAACAACGCCGCCCCTTGGGCCGCCTCGCCGCCGTCGTCCTGACGACGGCGGCCCTCACTGCCACAGCTGTCCTCCCCGCGGGCGCCGCTCCGGTCACCAAGACACCGGAACCCGCAGCCCAGCACTCCATCCGGGGAGGAGTCAGCGATCAGAATTTCTACTTCGTCATGGCGGACCGCTTCAACAACGGCACCAAGGCCAACGACGACGGCGGGCTCGGTGCCGATCCGATGGTGTCCGGCTATGACCCCACCCGCAAGGGGTTCTTCAACGGCGGGGACTTGAAGGGTCTCCAAGACCAGCTGGACTACATCCAAGGGTTGGGAACCAACGCCCTCTGGCTCACGCCGAGCTTTAAGAACAAAGCAGTCCAGGGTGACGGAACCCTGGCGAACAGTTCCGCCGGATACCACGGTTACTGGGTCACGGACTTCACGCAGATCGACCCGCACTTAGGCACCAATGCCGAGTTGAAGACCCTCATCGATGCCGCCCACGCGCGGGGCATGAAGGTGTACTTCGACATCATTACCAACCACACGGCGGATGTCATCCAGTACCAGGAGACGCAGTCCGCGCCCTATATCTCCAAGGAAACCGAGCCCTACCGGACAGCTGCGGGCGAGGTTTTCGACGACCGCGATTACGCCGGAACGCAGGACTTCCCGGCCTTGGACCCGGCGACGTCGTTCCCGTACACGCCCGTGGTGCCGGCCGCCGAGAAGGACGTCAAGGTTCCGTCCTGGCTGAACGACCCCACGCTCTATCACAACCGCGGCAACACCAACTTTGCCGGTGAGGACTCCCTGTACGGCGACTTCTTCGGACTGGATGACCTCTTCACGGAAAACCCCACGGTGGTCAACGGGATGATGGACGTTTACAAAACCTGGATCCGCGACTTCGGCATCGACGGATTCCGCATCGACACCATGAAACACGTCAACGACGATTTCTGGCAGCAGTTCGGACCCCAAGTTCTGAGCTATGCCAAGGAACAGGGCAAGGACGAGTTCTTCATGTTCGGGGAGGTCTTCGACACCTCAAAGAGCATCACCTCCACGTTCACCACCAGGAACAAGATGCAGGCTGTGCTGGACTTCGGCTTCCAGGGCGCGGCCCGCAGCTTCGCATCCCAGGGCAGCAAGGCCACCGGCTTGGCGGACTTCTTCAACGGGGATGACTGGTACACGGATGCCGACTCCAACGTCTACCAACTGCCCACCTTCCTGGGAAATCACGACATGGGCCGCATCGGCACCTTCATCGCCCAGGACAACGCAGGAGCGTCCGACGCCGAACTGCTGGAACGCGACGAGCTCGCCCATGAGCTGATGTACTTCTCGCGCGGCAACCCCGTGATCTACTACGGCGACGAGCAAGGCTTCACCGGGGCCGGCGGAGACCAGGACTCGCGGCAGACACTGTTCGCGAGCAAGGTCCAGGAGTACCTGGATGACGACCTCTTGGGCACCAACTCCACCCACGCCACGGACAACTTTGACACCGGCCACCCGCTGTACCGGAAGATCAGCGAACTCGCCGGGCTCACCGCTGAGCACCCCACGCTCCGCACCGGGGCCCAGCAAAACCGTTACGCCGCCGATGGTGCCGGGATCTACGCCTTCTCTCGCATCGACGCCAAGGAGCAGCGCGAATACGTCGTGGCAGTGAACAACAGTGAGACTGCCCAAACAGCCGCAATTCCCACGTATGAAGCCAAGCAACCGTTCAAGCTGGTCTACGGTGACGCCGAAGCGGACGTGAAAACCGATCCGCAGGCAAAGCTGAACGTCACCGTGCCGCCGCTTTCCGCCGTGGTGTACGAAGCAGCGGGGCGACTCGCGAAGTCCAAGGCGGCTCCCGGCGTCGTGCTTAAGAAGCCAGTCACCGCGGCCGGTGATGCGTCCCGTGTGAAGGTGACGGCCGACGTCGACGGCAGCTCATTCTATGAGGTCACCTTCCAGTCGCGTACGGCTGGCGGCGAGTGGCAAGCGATCGGCACCGACGACAACGCGCCGTACCAGGTGTTCCATGACGTGTCCTCGCTGGAGGCGGGAACGTCGGTGGAGTACCGCGCCGTGGTGCTGGACAACCGGGGGCAGACGTCGGCCAGTGAGCCGCGCAGCGGTGTGGTGGGTGAACCGACCCAGCCCGAGTCCGTTACCGTGGCCGGCAGCCTCAACACCGAACTGGGCTGCGCCGAGGACTGGCAGCCGTCCTGTGAGCAGGCATTGATGACCTATCAGCCGACGCATCGGCTGTGGAACCTCAACGTCCCCAACCTCCCGGCCGGAAGCTATGAATTCAAGGCCGCGCTCAATGGCACCTGGGACGAAAACTACGGTGCCGGCGGAGAGTTGGACGGTGCCAACGTGGTCTTCCAGCATTCAGGCGGAGCCGTCACTTTTCTGTACGACCACGCAACCAACGTGATCAGCGCAGCGGTTGCCGGCCAGCAACCCGCCGCCGTGTCGGTGCCGGGAAGCCTGAATTCCGAGCTCGGTTGCGCCGGCGATTGGATGCCGGATTGCGCCCAGGCCCAGCTGTCCCTGGACACCGTTGATGGGCTCTGGAAGCTCTCCGTGCCCAACCTCGCCGCCGGGAGCTACGAGTTCAAGGCCGCCATCAACAACTCCTGGGCTGAGAATTATGGCCTCGGCGGAGCCCCAAACGGCAGCAACATCGCCGTGAAGCACGACGGCGGACCGGTCACCTTCCGGTACGACCCCGCCAGCCACCTGGTCACCACCCGCTAGCCCAACTAGGTAACAGCAAACGTCGCTCTGGACTGTCAGAGCGACGTTTGCTGTTACTCAGATGGGTTACTTGTAGCTCAGGCTGAGGAGCATGGACTTCAGCTGGGCGTACTGCGTGGTGGCCATATAGGCCTTGGCAGCTTCAGGGGTTGCGAAGGTTGGCTGCTTGTCGAAGTCGAACAGCACGTAGGCGTTCATGAATCCGTTGGGCATCCTGATCAGGTTGGTTCCCGAGTCCGTCTCCCCGGCCTGGAGCTCCGAGGCCAGGCGAACGTCCATGAAATAGTTCATATCCCCCAGGACTTTGGCGCTGCCCTCCGGCGCTCCGTACGGAACGTACCTGGACTGGTTGGCCGCGAAACCAAACTCCACAGGATTGCCGGCAATATCCCTAAGCCCTGGGACGGCAGCCCGGTCATAGACAGTCCGGGTTACCTCGCCCGCAGTGCCGTCTCCGTAGAACCCGCTGGCCACCATTGCTACCTTGGTGCCTGCACTGTCCAGGATGGTGGCCCCTTGGGATGCAGCCTTCGTTTCCTCGGAAAGATACGGCCCCTGCTCTGTATATGCGCTCCAACCAACCGGAAGCGTGAAGGAGAGGTGCCCGTCGGGGAAGGTAAAGGTCTGCGAAAGGGAAGCGTGCGGCAATGTCGTGGTGGAAACGGGGGTAGGTGCCACCACGGGAACGGTTGGAGCCGGCGGAGAAGCGGGCGGGGTGGTTACCGGTGCAGCCGCTGTGGGCGTCGCCGAGGGCGTGGCCGTGGGCGTCGGTGTTGCTGACGCCGATGCGCTCGGTGACGGGCTCGCTTCTGTCGTCGTGACCGTGACGGCAGGCACCGGCGCGGTGTTCACGGAGCCTAGGTTCGCGGCTACCAGCACTCCCGCCGTGACGGCCGCAGCTGCGAGCAACAGCCCGCCCGCAATTTGTGCCTTACGTCGCCTGCGCTGTTCCAGGGACGCCACAGCCGCCACCGGGTGGCCATCGCTGAACACCGTAGAGCCCGAGAGTATCCTGTGCAGCGCTTCTTCTCCGCTGGGCTCGGCAACTGGATCAACAGTGAGCGGGTCAATCGCTGAAATCTGGTTCTTGATCGGATCCATTGTCTTCAGACCCCCATCTTGTGTGTGGTGGTTTCGGCCCCTGCAGGCATCTGTTTCCGGAACGCCGTTCGGGCCCGGTGGAGACGGACTTTGGCCGCAGATTCACTGCACTGCAGCACCCCTGCTATTTCTGCGGCGCTCAAGCCGTCCCAGTAGGCCAGCTGCAGGATGTCCCGGTCCTGTTCACGCAGCCGCATCATGGCATCCTGTACCGCGACGTTTTCGGACTCATCGCCATACCGCTCCACCGCCGTCGTCCGCAGCTTTTCCTGGAGTGCCAGCCGCCGGTCGCGGCTCCTGTACGCGTTCCCCACCAGGTTCCGCGCAACCGTCAATAAATACGGGAGCTCGGGGCGTGAGTCGTCGGTCCACTTTTGCCAGACGACGCGGAACACGTCTGCTGCGATCTCTTCCGCGGCCTCGGCGGATTCAACACGTCGGCAGACGAATTTGAAGACGGATGGGTAGCTGTCTTTGTGAATGGCGATGAACGCCAATTCGCGCTCGGAAAGCACGATTGTTTCCCCCTGATATAGAGCCCTGAACTGCAGGATACTTGTATAGTTTCCGGCCGGGCCGCCACGGTTACAGGCGCTGGCAAATTTCTTCAGCCACCCGCGATAGATTCGACTCACAGACCCCCAACGAGAGCGTGGAACAACCATGGTGGACACAGGACCCTCCGCAGACTGGGCCCGCAAGCAGGTAGACCTTGGCCGAGTGCCGGTTGCCGTGCTGGGGATCGCATCCAGCCACGGCATCGAGGACGTTGTGGCGTTCGGTACCGATGGCGGCAGGCAGGCCGCGGCCGACGACCACTTTGCACTGTTCTCTGTTTCCAAACCCATCAGCGCCTTGACCGTGATGCGCCAGGTGGAGCAGGGCAAGTTGTCGCTGGGCTCCACCCTTGACGCGGCCGTGCCCGGATTCGGTGCCCAGCGCACGGACACGGTGACCTTGGAGCAGCTGCTGAGTCACCGTTCCGGTATTGCGGACCCGGCGCTCGACGGCGGCACTCCCCTTCGTGAGGACCTCACCTCCGCGGAGCAGGCCTTCTATGCGGGTTCACTGGTCCAGTACTGCAACATCGCTTTCGAAGGGGCCGCCGCGATGGCAGAGTGGGCTGACGGGCGCCCGTTCGAGGAACAGCTCCTGACCCTGGCAGCGGACACAGGAGCTCAAGGCCTCACCTTCGACACCACCTGCAATCCGCACACGGTCCACGGCACCGAGGGACCAGGTCTTGACGTGGAGGGAATGTATCGGAAAAAGCATCCCGGCGCCGGACTGTTCGGCACAGCCACGGACCTGCTCAACCTGGGCTCGGAATTGCTGAGGGATTCCGGCACGGCTGTGCAACCGGCAACCCTTGCTGCCATGCGTCGACCCCGCACCACCGAGGTTTCCCACATCACCACCCGGCCAAAGCCCCTGCGCCATACCGGACTTGGGTTCCAGCTGCCCGCCAACCAGTCTGAGCTGCTGGCGCAGGGAATCTATGGCCACCCCGGCTGGGCGGGAACAGAATGGTGGATGCTCCCCGAACAGGACCGCTGCGTGGTGTTCCTGACCAACGTCCTGGACACTCCGGACCTCGGCGTGGACACTACCGAGCTGTTCAACGCGGTGGCAGCTTCCTGACCCAAGTAGGTCGCGCAGTTGAGGACACGGCCCACACCAGCACGAACAGGCCCACCAGGATCAGGCCTGCGTCGCCAAGGTCTACCTCACCAAGCCAGGTTGTCAACGGGTCCTCCAACCCGAAGGCGGCGTTGATGAATCCGCCGAGCGTGATCACGGCGATGAACAATGCCGAGACGGCCGAGATGCCAGTGATCACGGCGTTGAAGCCGAGCTTGCGCTGCGGGTTGTGGATGGCCGACTTGTACATCTTCATCATGGCCACGCCATTGACTGAATCGCACAGGGTCATAGCGGCGGTGAACGCGAGCGGGAGCGCCATTAAGGCGAGCGGCGAAACCCCGGCGAGCGACGCCGTCGTGGTGATCACCAGCAGCCCGATGGTGGTGGCGGTGTCGAACCCGAGCCCGAACAGGAAACCGATGACATAGATGTTCCGTGGCCGCTCCACCTTGGACAGGGGCTTGGCGAGGAGGCGGGCCACAAAACCCTTGGCCTCAAGGTCGTCGGGACGTACCTCGCCGCCGGCCTGAACGTTCCGGTAAACCTGCGTTGCGCGGACGAATGCGGAACCGTTGAACAGACCCATCGCCAACAGGAACAGCCCGGAAACGCCGCTGCCGATCAGGCCCAGCACTTTGTTACCCGTAGTGCCGTCCTGCATGAACTGCCCGATCAGTGTCGCACCGGCCACCACCAGCAAGCCCGCCAGGATCACCACGGAGCTGTGGCCCAGGCTGAACGCAAACCCCACGCTCACTGGATCCTTGTGCTGCGCCACGAATTTGCGCGTGGAGTTGTCGATCGCGGCGATGTGGTCCCAGTCGTAGCTGTGCTTGATGCCGGCCACATACGCGGTGACTACCAGTCCCAGCGCCAGCGGCTGCGCACCTCCTGCCGTACCCGCTAGCAACAGCACGACGGCGGCAACGTGCAACGCGGCGACGGCACCAAACGTGAACAGCAGCCTGGTCCGCAGGGACAACGTCTCCCGCTCCCGGTACATGGTGGCGAACTCGGTCAGCGCAGTCATTAATACTTCCTCAGGTTCAAGGGTCCCTGCCCGTACCAACGTTCCCGCAGGACGCCGGAGCAAACACCCAGCAATGTGTTGAGTTCCTCAGTGCTGTTGGACAACGATCGCAGCACAAGCCCAGTAGTCCCGGCAATAGTCGCCGTCAAGGAAACGCCCGTGTACGCCGCAAAATCACGGGATAGGCGGTCCAGGTCATCAGCAAGCCCCTGATCAACCCGCGGGTCCACCACCACCAAGGACCCCAGATGGCTGAAGCCCTCCATGAACCCCATCCCCGTCACGTCCCCCAACGGTGGCCTGATCAGCAGGTTATCGAGGGCCAACAGCTTCGACCCCTTTCCGTCTTCGATCCAGATCTCATTCCGCAGTCGGACCTCTTCGAATCTGAAGGATGCGCCGTCGGGCGACCACCCCGGCGTGATGACCTCTGCCATGACAAGGCTCGACGTCGGGTGGAGACTGAGGTGCGAATTCTGCCGATAGCTTGCCTCCCGGTACGCAATCAACTGATCGGGCATCAGCTCCAACCGCGAGCTTTCCCCCAGCCGGACAGTCATCCGTTGCTCAGCAAACGATCCCGGAGTGCGATAAATCTTCGTGGCAGACTGCGTGGTCAGCAATAGCTCCGCCCCCGCATCAACCTCCACTTCAACAACAAACAGATCGGCCCCCAGGTACGCCCCGCCAGGATTGACCATGACATAACAAACCTGCCCGGACCCATCGAGATAATGCGGCCTAAGCACCCTCAAAGCGCCCTCATGAAACTGCCGCGAAGCAACAGACCGCCCACCCCGCACACTGATGCCCAACTCCAACCGCCCCCGCACGGGGCGCTCCGGGAAAGCCAACCCAGCGTGCGGCCCCAGCTTTCCCGCAGGGCTCGGTGCGGCCTGCAACGTCCGCTGCTCGCTGCCGCGACGTGAGCCGACCGCTGCGGCGGCGGAGCCGGATTTTTGGGCCGCGGCGTCGCGGGCATCGTGGGGGGCCCACTGCCGCGAGGGACCCGACTCGAGCTTGCGAGAGTTGGGAGCGGCTGGGGACGGGCACGGCCCAAAATCCGGCGTAGCCGCCGCAGCCCCGCCGATCACGATGCCAGATCAAGCATCAGGACGTCGCGGCGAATCCAGTTGAGGACCTCCTCCAGCCCTTCATCGGTCTTGAGATTGGTGAAGCAGAACGGCTTGTTGCCCCGGAATTCCTTGGAATCCCTCTCCATGATGGCCAGGTCGGCTCCGACATGGGGTGCCAGGTCCGTTTTGTTGATGATGAAGAGGTCGGACTTGATCATGCCTTGGCCGGCTTTGCGGGGGATTTTTTCGCCTTGGGCGACGTCGATGATGTAGATGGAGAAGTCGACGAGTTCGGGGCTGAAGGTGGCAGAGAGGTTGTCGCCGCCGGATTCGACAAAGATGACCTGCAGGTCGGGGTGCCGGGCCTTAAGTTCTTCGATGGCTGCGGTGTTCATTGAGGTGTCTTCACGGATGGCAGTGTGGGGGCAGCCGCCGGTTTCGACGCCGATGATGCGGTCCTCGGGAAGGATGCCGTTGGCGGCGAGGATTTTGGCGTCTTCGATGGTGTAGATGTCGTTGGTGATGGCAGCCATGGAGATGTCGCCGCTCATGTGCCGGGTGATGCGTTCCACGAGCTGGGTTTTGCCTGCTCCGACGGGTCCGCCGACACCGATTTTGATGGGTTCTTTCATGTTTTCTGTCCTTTGCACTAGCTAGCTCATGAACATGCGGGCGCGTTGCCGTTCGTGCCGCATTTGTGAAATTTCAAGTCCGGGGCTGACGGCCCCAAAGTCGTCCCAGCACAGCTGTGCTACATCCTTGACGGCGGCAGCAACGGCGTCGTGCGCGTGGCGGAGCACCCGCTGCCCCGCGTTCTGTCCGAGCGGTATGGCGCGCACGGCATTCTGCGTCAGGGAAGTCACCGTGGCAAACAGATAGGCAGAGAGCGCCGCCTCAAAAGGAACACCCAATGACCGCGCGATGACACCAAAAGCCAAGGGCTGATGCCCCCCGGCCCCACCCCCACGAACCAACTCCCGATACGCTTCCAACTCCTCCGACGGGAACACCTCCCCACCGATCTCCAACAGCCGTCCCCCCATCTTCAAAGACGCCTCCCTCACCTCCCGAGCCAACAACTGCCCGGAAAGAACAGAGTCCAACAAACCAACATCCACCCCCTCATAAAGGAACCGTAGAGCCAACCCATCTGAATAGACCAACTGCTGCCCCACAAAAGCGCTCAACCAACCCCCAAAAGACCCCTCATCGCCCACGAGCCCACGGTGGATGTAGCTCTCAAACCCCAAAGAATGAGCAAACGCCCCCGTAGGCAAAGCGGAGTCGGTCAACTGTTGAAGAGCAAGCTGATATGTCGCACTCACAGCCAACCGCCGGAGGTGAGGACGGCGCGCTTGAGCGGAGCTGGGAAGGGGGCCGCGGCGTGGCGGGCATCGCGAAGCGGGCACGGCCCCCTTCCCAGCGGAGCGCAAGCGTGCGCACCCAACCTGACGCGGCGCACAGCTTTAGTGCGAATGCTCAGCATGGCGGAACGGCACCGGCATGACCCGCTCTTGCCTGTCGTAGGGGACGCCGACGCTCTTCAGAAAGTCTTCGACCGTGTGGTCATACTGACAAACCATGACCTCGGCCCCGTACTCAGACGCAGAGTCGAAGAATTGTGCCTGTAGATGCCGGTTGCCGAGCGAGTGCGCCACCACCCCCATTTCGTGGATGCTTCGGGGCCCGATCACCAGGACGTCGGTGGGCAGTACGGAGATGACGATGAGGTTGGCGTCGCTGATGGCGAGGATGTCGCCGTCGCGGAGGTCGCCGGTTCCGGTGGGGAGGCGGATGCCGAGTTCTTTGCCGTGGTCGGTGGTGACGCGTTGGATGCGTTTAACCAGCAGTGCGCTGGGGAGGACTACCTTTTCTTTGTGATGCCCGGCGTAGGCGTTGGGCTGTTCGTGGAGGTTGCCCAGGATTTTTTCGATGATCATGTGGTTTCCTAAACGGCTTAGAAGAGGAAGTAGCGCTGCGCCATGGGCAGCACGTCGGAGGGCTGGGAGGTGACTTCGACGCCGTCGACGCTCACTTTGTAGGTTTCGGGGTCGACGGCGATGTCCGGGGTTTCGCCGTTGTATTTGAGATCCGCTTTGGTGAGGTTGCGGATGCCGGTGACGGGTTTGATGATGCGTTCAAGGCCGAGTTCGGCGGGGACCCCGGCGTCGATCGCTGCTTTGGACAGGAAGGTGATGGACGTCTGCTGCAATGCCTTGCCGTACGTGGCGAACATGGGCCGCATGGTGCGGGGTTGGGGCGTGGGGATGGAGGCGTTGGCGTCGCCCATGAGTGCGTAGGCGATCTGGCCCCCTTTGATGACGAGCTCGGGTTTCACGCCAAAGAAGGCGGGGTCCCAGAGGACGAGGTCTGCGAATTTGCCTTCTTCCACGGAGCCGATCACATCCGCCATTCCCTGGGCGATGGCCGCGTTGATGGTGTATTTGGCGACGTAGCGCTTGAGTCGGAAGTTGTCCGAGTCGGCAGAACCGTGGGCATTCCCGGACGGGTCCTTCAGCACGCCGCGCTGCCGTTTCATGGCGTCCGCTACCTGCCACGTCCGAGTGACCACTTCGCCAACGCGTCCCATCGCCTGGGAGTCCGACGACGTGATCGCGAAGATGCCGAGGTCGTGCAGGACATCCTCAGCGGCGATGGTTTCGGCCCGGATTCGGGAGTCTGCAAAGGCCACGTCTTCCGGGATGTCCGGGTTGAGGTGGTGGCAGACCATGAGCATGTCCAGGTGCTCTTCGATGGTGTTTCGCGTGTACGGCAGCGTGGGGTTGGTGGAGGCCGGGAGCACGTTGGGCAGTCCGGCGATCTTGATGATGTCCGGGGCGTGCCCACCGCCGGCTCCTTCGGTGTGGAAGGTGTGGATCACGCGGCCGTCGATTGCCCGGATGGTGTCTTCCACGAAGCCGCACTCGTTGAGGGTGTCGGTGTGGATGGCCACTTGGACGTCGTATTCGTCGGCAACGCACAGGGACATGTCGATGGACGAGGTGGTTGAGCCCCAGTCCTCGTGCACTTTAAGCCCGACCGCACCGGCGCGGATCTGCTCGGCGAGTGGCTCGACGGCGGATGCGTGGCCCTTCCCGAACAGGCCGATATTAACGGGGAGTCCCTCGGCGGCCTGCAGCATTCGCGAGATGTGCCAGGCGCCGGGCGTGATGGTGGTGGCTTTGGTGCCTTCAGCCGGTCCTGTGCCGCCGCCCACCATGGTGGTGATGCCGTTGCACAGGGCTGCCGGAACCTGTTCGGGGGAGATGAAGTGAATGTGGGTGTCGATGCCGCCGGCGGTGAGGATCTTCCGCTCGCCGGCGATGATCTCCGTGCTGGCCCCGATCACGATGTCCACGCCGTCGGCAATCTGCGGGTTGCCGGCTTTGCCGATTTTGAAGATGTGCCCGTCCTTGAGGGCAACGTCCGCCTTGTAGATACCGGTGTAGTCCAGCACGATCACATTGGTGATCACGGTGTCAGGGATGTCCTCCGAGCGGGTCAACTGGCCGTTCTGGCCCATGCCGTCGCGGATCACTTTTCCGCCGCCGAACACTACTTCCTCGCCGTAAACCGTGTAGTCCTTCTCGATCTCCAGGAACAGTTCGGTGTCGGCCAGGCGGATGGCGTCGCCCGTCGTCGGGCCGTACAGCTCGGAGTATTGCTTGCGGGAAATCTCGAAGCTCACTTGGCGACTCCTTCTGGATCCGACGCACTCAAGCGGGGGCCGCCGTCGAGCGTTCCGTTCACAGCGTTACTGAGCCCATAAACCTCACGCGCCCCGGCAATCTCGATCAACTGGATGGTTTTCCGATCACCGGGTTCGAAGCGGGCAGCCGTTCCGGCCGGGATATCCAGGCGGCGGCCGTAGGCAACGTCGCGGTCGAACTCCAGGGCGCCGTTCGCCTCGGCAAAGTGGTAGTGCGAACCGATCTGGACGGGGCGGTCGCCGCGGTTCACCACCTCGACAGCGATTGCCTCACGGCCACTGTTGCACGCGATGGAACCGGGCTGGAGTCTGTATTCACCGGGAATCATGGGGGGCTCCTAGCGGATGGGGTGGTGGACTGTGACGAGCTTGGTGCCGTCAGGGAAGGTGGCTTCGATTTGGACGTCGTGGATCATCTCCGGCACGCCTTCCATCACGTCTTCGCGGCGGAGCAGGGTGGTTCCATAGCTCATGAGATCAGCAACGGTCCTGCCGTCACGGGCACCTTCGATGAGTTCGTAGCTGATGATTGCCACAGCCTCGGGGTAGTTCAATTTCAGCCCCCGCGCTTGGCGGCGGCGCGCCAGGTCGGCAGCCACCACGATCATGAGTTTCTCCTGCTCGCGGGGCAAAAGATGCATCGAATCTCCTTGTACGTGGGCACGACCGTGACAGTTGTGACCAGCGTAGGGACCGGAAGTTTCAGCTACGTTTCCAAATCGTCTCAACGGGGGGGCGAATTTTTCCCGAATTGACCTCAACTTAAGTTGAGGTCATAGCATCGTTCAGGTGCGCTTCCGCAAAGCGGCGCCAACCCCTCCCAGTCCCACGAAGGTTCATGAATGTCCCATCACACCCCCTTGCCGGCAGAGCCGGTCGGCGAGCTCTTCAAGTCCGCCTTCCGCTCTCATCCAGCAGGAGTTGCCATCATCACCGCGTCAGGACCGGAAGGAGCCGTAGGGCTCACGGCGTCCTCGGTGGCATCGGTGGCGGTGGATCCGCCGACGCTGGCATTCTCCGTCACAGGCGGCCGATCAGCTTCGCATATCGCTGCCGCGCAAACGATCGTCGTGCACCTTTTGGGCGCGGACCAAGTGGACCTCGTTCGCACTTTCGCGGACCCACTAGCCCCGCGCTTTACCAGCGACATGGACTGGGAACTGCTGCCCACAGGCGAGCCCCTGCTCAGGGAAGCTCCATGGGCGCTGCGGTGCGAAATCGTTCATCGGGCACCACTGGGTGGCTCCGTGCTGTTGGCCGCAACCGTTGTGGATATCCGATTCAGCCCCGCCGATTCGGCCCCGCTGGTCTACCACAACCGGGAGTTCCACACCCTTTCCCGCAGCGAGCAGGCGGTTGGCTGACCGCGCCCTTGGGCTGGCGGGTCACAAGTTGCCGGGAAATCTTGGCGGCGGAATCCCGCAATTCGATGGCACCCGCGGCAACTCCGACCACAAGCTCAAAGCCCTCGTCGGAGGTGTTGAAGGGCATCTTCGATGTCCAGGTACGCCGTCACGCGTCCTCAAGGCGCGTCAGCAGCTCCGCATCATGACTCATCACGAAATCCAGTCCCTCGCTGATTTCACGTCGTCGCGCATGACGCTGCAGAACCAACTCTGCGCCCTGCAACAGGAGCGCGGACTTTGAGGTGTGCTCCTCTGCAGCCAATTTCTCCAGTCGTCGATCAAGGTCCTCAGGGACGCGCAGATTCATAGCCATGTTTCGGTGGTACTAAAACGGTACCTAGTTGTTCCGGCCCCTGGCGGCCACGGCCCACTGCTCCACCACAGCCCCATCCCGCACCACAGTAACTTCGTCCACCAGATTCATGGTCAGGCACACGTGGTTGGGGATCACCCGGAGCCGGGTGCCAAGCGCCGGAAGTTCGGACGAGTCCGGCCAGACAACCGTGGCGTGGTGCTCAGACAGCGCAGTGACCCTTGCTTCGGGGTATTCGGGAAGCCGTGCGTATCCGGTGGCCCAATCCGGGCGGTCGCTGCCCAGGATCTTACTGCCAGCGTCCACCACCACCCGGCGCACGTTTCCGCCTGCGGCTTCGTGCCTGCTGACAACGGTGGCAGCGACAGTCAGTGCAATGTCGTCCCACGTGCACCGTTCAAGCTCCAGTTGCTGGGCATCGCCGAACACGTAGACTCCCGGACGGAGCTCCGTGGCCACCGTTTCGCCGTCAAGCAAGGCGGTAGGCGTGGACCCTCCGCTGATGGTGGTCACCTCGAAGCCGGCCTCGGACAGTGACGTCGCCGCCAAGCCAAGTGCCTCATTCTCGTTGCTTGCCGCACCAGTCGGCATGCCGGGCTTGTAGCTGTGACCGGGGAACGTGAAGACGCCCTGCACGCTCAGTCCTGCAGCAGCCGCCGCGTCGGCAACGGCCACCACTTCATCCGGCAGCACGCCGCTGCGATGGTGTCCGCTGTCCACTTCGATCAGCACCTCAACGCTGGCTGCCTCGGCTCCGAGTTGGCGACCCATCGCCGTCGCGCTGTCCGCCGAATCGACGCCAACAGCCAGGCGGCACGTTGCTGTCAAAGCCCGCAGGCGATCAGCGTGCGTGGCTTCAACCCAGAGTGGGTACGCGATGAAGATGTCCTTCACGCCGTCCGCTGCGAAGACTTCGGCCTCGCCGATCGTGGCAACGGTGATCCCTACGGCCCCGGCTGACAGCTGCTTTCGCGCGATCTCCAGGGTCTTGTGCGTCTTGACGTGCGGCCGGAGCTTGAGTCCCCTGCTGAGCATGCTTGCCGCCATGCGTTCGATGTTTCGGTCAAGGACATCGAGGTCGATCATGACAGCAGGGGTAACAACTTCAGCGGGGATCACGTTCATTCCACAAACACTAACGTCCTACGGCGCGGACTGCCTGACCCGCAATTCGAACTTCGCTTCCGGCTGCTGGACAGTGGGCGCCGCGTTCTTGGCTTCAATCCGCTCGATGAGAAGTTCGACGGCGCGCTCCGCAATTTCCGTACGCCCCGGCGCCACTGTGGTCAAAGACGGCGACGCGAACCGCGCCTCGTCAATATCATCAAAACCAGCAACGGCGATCTCCTCCGGGACTCTCCTGCCACGGACCAGAAGCTCATGCAGCGCCCCCAAAGCGAGGGCATCGTTGAGTCCGAAGACAGCGTCGAACTCCACTCCGCTGTCCAGGAGCCTGGCCGTGGCGGCAGCGCCGCCATCCCGCCGCCAATCGCACGGCACCACCAAGGCAGGATCGTAAGGCACCCCAGCGTCAGCGAGCGCAGTCTTGTACCCCTCAAGGCGCAGGCCGTTACTGCCGGTGGTGTCGCCGTCGCGCGCGCCCAGAACAGCTATACGACGGCGGCCTCCCGCCAGCAGGTGGGCGGTGACCGCAGCAGCGGCTCGGTGGTTTTGAATGAGGACCATGTCCAGCCGCGGATCCTGCACGAATTCACCCAGCAGGACCAACGGCTTCTTGCCCGCGGCAGCGATGATCTGCTCAGCGTCCAGGGCGAGTGGAATGAAGAGGAGGCCATCAGTGAGGGTGCGGAACTGGCCCTGGAGCGCCGCCTTTTCGTGCTCAGGCTCATTTCCGGACTGCTCCACGAGGACACGGTAGCCCCGTGCCCAGGCCGCCTTCATGATGTCCGAGGCCAACTCGGCGTAGTACGGGATGGAGAGGTCGGCGAGGACCAATCCGAGCATGCTGGTCTTGCCCGAGCGGAGGCTGCGTGCCGTCAGGTTGGTCTCGTAACCCAGCTCATCGATCGCGTCGAGGACGCGCTGTTTGGTGGCGGGGCGGATGAACTCGTAGTTGTTGATCACGTTGGAAACCGTCTTCAACGAGACCCCGGCAACGCGCGCAACGTCGTTCATGGTGACGGCCATCAAAGTGCTCCTTTTGTACTGTTGGCATACATCGTTGCAGATCAGGCCTTGATGGAGTCAGTCCATGACTGCAGCGACGGCCTCGATCTCCACCAACTGATGGTCGTAGCCAAGGACGGTGACGCCCATGAGGGTGCTCGGGACGTCATGGTCGGCGAAGGCGGCACGGACCACGTTCCAAGCGGTGACGAGATCGGCCTGCTGGGTCGAGGCAACCAGGACCCGGGTGGAAATGACGTCCCCGATTCCCGCTCCGGCGGCGTCCAAAGCCAGCAGCATGTTTTCGACCGACTTTTCCGCTTGGGCTTTGTAGTCCCCAATACCTGCCGTGGTCCCGTCCTCGTTCAGCGGGCAGGATCCCGCCAGGAAGACAAGCCGGGCTTCAGCCGGGGCGGTCGCCGCATACGCGTACTGAGCTGCTGACGTGAGCCGGTCGGAGCGAATGAGGGTGACTGCATTAGGCATGGGATTCCTTCGTTTGTCGGGTTGGTTCCATGTGAGTCCATCCCATCACGGTCCTTTGCCCTGTCATGTTGATGGGCAACGGCGTAGTGTCACAAGTAAGAGATTTCGGGTGCTGACGGGACCGGGGTTGATATTCGGGCTTTGCGCGATTACGAGCGCTCTGCCGCCCAGTTGGAGTTGCTTTGACTCCGGCATTGCATGAAGCGAGGCCCCGTGGCCCAGCACAACACAGCCCCATCAGCACAAAAACAGGCCGATGGGGACCTGACAGATTTTCTGGTGCGACTTCAGGATCTTTTGGTGGATAACGCGGATATGCGCGCGTTTCTTGAAGACTTCGCTTGCATGACCGCAACCAAGCTGACCAAAAACGGGAATACCATAGCTTGCGGCGTAACGGTCATTCGGCAGAAAAAGCCGGTGGCCGTGGCGGAAAGCGATACCCTCGCCCGGAGACTTGACCAAATTCAGAATAGTTTTGACGATGGACCGTGCCTCACGGCCCTCCGGACCCGGACCATTGCCCATGTCCCGGACGTTCATAGTGAGCAGCGTTGGCCGGATTACATGACAGCGGCCGCCGCAACCAACGTCGGCTCGATTTTGGCCCTGCCCATGGAACTGAACAGGACTGCGGAGGCCGTGGTGAACCTCTACTCCACACGCCAGCACGGCTTCTCGGAAGAAGACATCATGGCCGCTGAGCGGGTTACGGCTACTGGGGCCAAGGCGCTTCACCTCGCAGTGAAAATGGCACAACTGCGGGACGCACGCGACAACCTTACGGCCGCGTTGGAGTCCCGCGCGACCATCGATACCGCCGTCGGTATCATCATGGCCCAGAACAGGTGTTGCCGCGACGCAGCTTTCCAAATCCTCGCCAAGGCCTCGAGCCATCGGAACGTCAAGCTCAGGACCGTGGCAGCCGGCATCATCGCCAAAGTTGGCGGGGACCAAAGGATCACAGCGAACTTCGAAGAATGACCTTTTAGTTTCTCCCCTTGAGCCGTCACACATCGCTCATCCCCTTGCAACGCGCCCGCAACAAACATGCGGAATGCTGGGGTCACATGGACGGCGAAGAGTGAGGGGAGCAGACATGAGCATTGCAAACAGGGATCTTTTCCAAGCCCTTAAGACGCAGGCCAGCCTCGCGCAGGCGTTCGGCAGCATGCCGGGCAGCAAGGAAGAACCGCATCCGCTGAGCCCTGGCGACTACATCGAGGCCTGGCATAACGGCCGACTCTATCACCGGGGCACCGTGGTCAAAACCGTTGCGGGCACCGACCTTTTCTGGCTAACGGACGATACCGGAAGCCGCCGGCTCCTGGACATGGAGTCCATGGAAATCGTCACCGTTGACGAGCCGGCTCCGGCACCCGCATCGCAGGCACCGGACCCAACTCCGTCAGCTACGGTCACGCCGATCTCCGCGTACCCCATGTTCCACGACGGCACGCAGCAGATCGCCTAGCTTTCAGTTGACCTGGTCCTCCAGCGACAGCCGGATCATGGTCCAGCTCACGGCCGGAAGCGCGGCGGTGAGGCGACCGCCGTCGAGCTTCACACTGACGTTCTCGGACGGCAGGACCGACGTCGAATCGTCGGCAGTGGCCTGCCAGTACGGGTCCTTATTCGAGTAGGTGACGGCCTCAATGACTTTGCTTGCGTTGAGGCTTCCGACGGCGGCATCCAGCGTCAGCGCGTCCGTCGCCGAGCGGTTTACTGCGAACACCACGGCCTCCTTGGCTTCTGCATCAAAGGTCGCCACGGCTGACAGGGCGGTGAAGCCCGACGTCTTTTCGGTCTCCAGCAGCGGGGATTCGACGGCGAGGTTCAACACCGTGCCCGAGGCATTCTGCGAAGTGAGCGCAAACGGGTGGAACGTGGTCTGCCTCCAGGCCCGGCCGCCCGGCTCAGTCATGATGGGTGCGATCACGTTGACCAGCTGAGCCAGGCTCGCGGAGTGGACGCGGTCCGTGTTGCGCAGCAGCGTGATGAGAAGGTCTCCCACCACCACGGCGTCGGCAACCGTGTACCGGTCCTCGAGGAGCACTGGCGCCACGGGCCAGTCGTCTCCGGTGGGCACCTTGGACTCGTCGCGGGACATGTGCCAGACGTTCCACTCATCGAACGAGATATTGACCTGCTTCCCGGACTTGTTGGCCGACTTCACATGGTCGATGTGCGAGACCAGGTCCTTGATGAACGCTTCCATCCGGTGTCCGGCTGACAGGTGCTCCTGCAGATCGCCGAAGTCCTCAAAGTACTGGTGCGCCGAGATCAGGTCCACCAACTCGTACGTCTCGTTGAGGACCACGCGCTCCCATTCGCCGAACGTGGGCATGGTTGGTCCCGAACTTCCACAAGCCACCAGTTCCAGGTCCGGGTTGACCATGCGCATCGCCCGCGCCGTCTCGGCGGCAACCCGCGCGTACTCGTCCGCCTTCTTGTGGCCGATCTGCCAGAAGCCGTCCATCTCGTTCCCGAGGCACCACATCGTGATGTTGTGAGGCTCGACGGCGCCATTCGCCTTGCGCTGTTCGGACAAGGCCGTTCCACCCTTGATGTTGGAGTACTCCAGCAGGTCCAGGGCTTCCTGCGGGCCCCTGGTACCCAGGTTGACCGCCATCATGGGTTCCACGCCGGCCTTTTCCGACCACTTTGCGAACTCGTCCACGCCCACCAGGTTGGGATCGCTGGAGTGCCAGGCGAGGTCCAGCCTTGTTGGGCGGTCTTCTTTGGGCCCCACTCCGTCTTCCCAGCGGTACCCCGAGACGAAGTTTCCGCCCGGGTACCTGACCGTGGAGACGCCGAGTTCCTTGGTGAGGTCGAGGACATCGGTGCGGAAACCGTCGTCGTCGGCTTTGGGGTGCTCAGGCTCGAAAATGCCCGTGTAGACGCAGCGGCCGAGGTGCTCAACGAAGGCGCCGAATGTCTTCCTCCTGACGGGGCCTACGACGAACGCGGGGTCGATGGTGATTTTGGCCGTGGGGTTTTCTGGGTTTCCCAAAGGGTGGGTCCTTGTCTGCTGGTTTTGCTGGTTCTGCTTGCCGATTTACAACGTTATAGAAACTATGCTGACGTGGCCTTGGTGTGGGAGTCAAGAGATTTCTTGCCGGGCGTTCCGGCTCTTAGGCTGAGTTCCATGACGTCGGGAGTTGTGAGAGCCGCCTATTCGGCCCGTGCAGCCGAGTACACCTCGTTGTTCGGAGCCATCAGCAGTACCCATCCGGCCGACAGGGAGCTCGTGTTGTCATGGGCCCAGGGATTGTCCGGGAAAGTCCTCGATGCCGGCTGCGGGCCTGGGCAATGGACAGCCTTTCTGCACTCCGACGGGGTGGACGTCCAAGGCGTGGACTTGGTACCGGAGTTTATTGAGACAGCCAAGCAATTCTGCCCGGATGCTCAGTTCTCTGTCGGGTCACTTGAACGGCTGCCCACCCCGGATCACTCATTGGCGGGAATATTCGCCTGGTACTCACTGATTCACACTCCCCCGGCTGGGATCACCCGGGTTCTGAACGAGTTTGCCCGGTGCCTCAAACCTGGCGGGAGCCTCCTGCTCGGCTTCTTCGCTGGCCCGGCGGGCGAGTCATTCCCGCATGCAGTGACTCCCGCCTATTTCTGGTCTCTGGAGGAGATGTCGGGACGGTTGCAGGAAGCCGGTTTCACGTGATTGGCACACACTCCCGCGCCGACCCCGGAGTGCGTCCCCACGGGGCCATCGTCGCGCAACGGCTGCTCACTCCCGGTCGCGTTGGCTGAATGCACCTACGCGCATTGATAACTGTGCACCAGCCCAGAGTCAACAAGGGGCCGAGGCTCTTCAGCTCTACTTCGTGATTGGTGAGGGGCTGTCGCTTGCTTCCTGCCTGTCCAGCTCCTTGTGGATTGCGGTCTGGTCTCCGGCGACGCAGACAGTATCCATTTCCAGGTCGGAGCCTTTGACATTCGCGGTGAAGGATATGAGGTTTCCGCCGTTCTGATTGGCGTAGAGGCGGACGAGGCCAGGGTCCAACAGGTTGGTTTCGACGCGGGTGTTATAACCCTTCGATTCCCAGAACGTTTTGACCACGTCCGTTGAAGCTTCCAAGTCGAGGGTTTCCATGGTTTGGCTCATGACGCTGTAGTTCACGCCCTCCCTTCCATCACCTGCATTGCAGGCGCTGTTTCGGGTGCCTTTATCGACCCATTTCTGGGGTCCGATGGCTTTTTGGGTTTCGACTTTGAAGGCGTGGAGGTCCGCGAGGGCTTGTTTGAGTTGTTCGACCTGGGCTTTGACGGTTGCGGGGTCGCTGGGGTCGCTTGAGCCGGTCATGGGGACCTCCAGGGTGTGCAGGCGCTCAGTGCAAGGGCCGCGCCGACCAACGTCGCGAGTAGGCGGCGGCCCGCGAGCCGGGCTTTGGGTTCAAAGGGCATGTGGTTCACTCTTCCTGAAGCCGTTCCACAGGCCACAAGCCAGCACGAGGCGACATAGGCAGCTCCTTTGGCGCACCAGACAGCCTAATTAGCAGACGGAGAGGAGCCGGGGCTAAAAGGGATCCCGTAAATTTCGGGGTACAGCTCCTTGTAGATTGCGGTCTGGTCTCCGGCGACGCAGGCGCTGTTCATCTCCAGGCCGGAGCCTTTGATGTTTGCGAAGTAGGACAAAAGGTGTCCGCCGTTCTCGTTGGCGTAGAGGCGGATGAGGCCCGGTTCCCTGGGGTTGGTTTCGGTACGGGTGGTGAAGCCCTTGGATTCCCAAAACGCTCTGACCACGCTTACTGATGCTTCCAGGTCCACGGGGTCAGGCGTTTGGGTCAGGATGCTGTAGTTCACGCCGTCTTCCCCGTCGGAGGTTCTGCAGTCCATGTTACGAGTGCCCTTATCGACCCATTTCTGGGGTCCGATGGCTTGTTGGGTTTCGGTTTTGAAGGCGTGAAGATCCGCGAGGGCTTGTTTGAGCTCGTCGACTTGGGCTTTGACGGTCGCAGGGTCGCTGGGATTGGCTGAGCCGGTCATAGGGTTCTCCGTGGTGGGTGTGCAGGCGCTCAGTGCAACGGGCCGCGCAGACTAACGCGGCGAGTATGCGGCTGGTCTTTAGACGGAAGGCGCGGGATTGGGACACAAATTCGCGCAGCTTGCCAGGATCAGCTGAGCTGGTTGCGCCTCCCGCTGCGCCGGCGAATCGAACCCGGTCGCTCGCGGCAAACACCGCAGAAATCGTCGGTGCAGCGACCGGCCATTCCATGGGCATCGGATCGATCGCCACGCTCTGGAAAGTCTGAAAGTGTTGTTCACGGACATCGGCGCGTTGCTGCCAGGCAAGCCGGCCCCGGTCATCGGCCCGGACAGCCAAAGCGTGGTTGAACAAGGTCGCATAGCCGCCCTTAAAGTCCTCCATCGCATAACCCGTGGCGACACCCAGGAAGCTACCTTCGGAGCGCAGGGTCTGATCCGCGGAATCAGCAGCGCTGGTCAAAGCGTCGGCGGCGCCGTCGTCGAACGCAATCTCCACCGCCGTATCAAAGATCCGCACGCCGAGCCCCCTCACTTGAATAATTAATCCATCGAATAGCATAACTGAAGGAGCCAGAGTGTGCGGGAGCCCACGCAGTTGATTGCGCTCAAGAACTTGTCAGGCATTCTTGTAAGCTTGAGGCCGGGTGAACCTCATGGCGACGGGGTTCCCTCTAAGCACCACGAGGTAACACTGACATTGGTGGACGGGTCAACATTCCCGTTGCCGAACTCCGAATGGCTGAGCAATGCAGGCGCAGAACGCATGGAGCGGCTTCTCCACGGCCTTTATGCCGCACTAGTCTGAATGAATGGCACTGCTACTAGAACAGCGCCGGGCGTCGTTTGCGCGATGTCTCGCAGGGTTGACTCATCAAGTTCAAGCGCGCCGCGGCGTCTTACTTCCTCCCGGAGTTTTCCACTACGCTGTCCAGAGTGTCCGTTGGCGCGGGCGTGATTTTGACCTCGCTTAGCTTCTCAGCCTTGTCGGCCACGTCGTTCAGTCCGTTGATGAACAGCAACGGTGGGTTTATGACTAGCGCTGGTGGCCCGGCGATCGCATCCTCCGGATGTACCGCTTCTCGCCGGTACAGCAAGATGACACACCCCAGATCATCGCTGGCGAATGTGCCCACCTATTACAAGGACCGCCTCAGGGAAGCGTTTAGGAAGCTCTGGTCGTAGACAGATCGCCCCGATGTTAGAACCTTGAAGGCATGGGATGGTCACATGTTCTTCTTCATCTCTCGCGTCATCTCGTAGTAGGACTTGAGCCGCGGGACGGGGTAGCTGGTCAGCCCGTGGAGCCGACGGATGGTGGCCGCGCCGCGGGTGAGCCCGTTCGCTTTGAGAACCCCGGAAGCCTTGCTGATGATTGAGCTGAGCCGGGCAACTTCAGAGCGCAGGGCTTGTATCTCATTCCATTCCTGGACCTTGGCTGCACCAAGCCAGCCTTCGATGATGGCCGCCGCTTCGGTGAGATCTTCTATACGCGGCCGGGTTGATGATCCGCTGATGGTCCATCTCTTCTTACCCAACCTGCCTAGGGAGACCAGTTCAAAGTGCTCTTCCCGGGCCTCATTCAGCACCTTCGCGAGCTCCGACTGAACTTTAGACGGATCATTCATGGCCAGCCGTCGAGCCAGTTCCATGGACGCGTCCAAGGCCAGGATCAACTCTCCGTCATCCTCGAAGCACAAGCTGTCTACGAACTCTTCCCACCGAATGGAGTGGAGTTTACGGAAGGCCTCGGGGTCGCTCACCGCTGTTACTCCCGCATAATTCCCAGCCCAGTAGTTGAGCGAGTTTGTCTTGTCGAAACACCCGAATGTAAGTTCAACGACTTCGGCGTCTACGTCAGATGCGCGGGCTGAGGCGCTGGCTATCGCCTCCCATTTCGCTTCTGTCTCCTGGAATCGGGCAAGGTCCCCCCATGGGCATTTGAGCCGGCCGATGGGAGCCCAGGTCTCTTCGCCTTCTTCCTCGATCGCTACGAAGGCGATGTAGGCGCGATGGGGATGCTTGATTCCCAGTTTGACAACGCGCACTTCTTGAAGGCTGTCGTTCTTACGTGCTCGGTATGCCCAGTGGGAGTTGATCGCTAGTTCTGAGGCTTGCTTGACCATTGGTGGAACTTATCAGCAGGAAACGTTCGCGAGATAGAGTCCATTGCCTCGGAAGGGAGGTCATCGGCTAGCTTCAAGTGCCTATGGTCGTAATGCCGGCAGAAGGAGCGTGCTGTAACGGCTCTACTTTGTGGTCGGCGAGGGGCTGGGGCTCGCTTCCTGCCTGTCCAATTCCTTGTAGATTGCGGTTTGGTCTCCGGCGATGCAGACGGTGTCCATCTCCAGACTGGAGCCTTTGATGTTTGCGTAGTAGGACAGAAGGTGTCCGCCGTTCTCGTCAGCGTAGAGGCGGATGAGACCTGGGTCCCGGGGGTTGGTTTCGGTTCGGGTCGTGAAGCCCTTGGATTCCCAGAACGTTCTGACGACGTTTACTGACGCTTCCAGATCGACGGGGTCGGAAGTTTGGCTCAGGATACTGTAGTTCACTCCGTCTTGCCGGTCGGATGTGCTGCAGGCGCTGTTGACAGGGTTGTCTGTATCCGCCCATTTCTGGGTTCCGATGACTTTTTGGGTTTCGGTTTTGAAGGCGTGGAGATCCTTGAGGGCTTGTTTTAGTTCTTCTACCTGGGCTTTGACGGTTGCGGGGTCGCTGGGATTGCTTGAGCCGGTCATGGGGTTCTCCGTGGTAGGGGGCGTGCAGGCGGTCAGTGCAAGAGTCGCGCAGAACAATCCGGCGAGTATGCGGCGGGCCTTGAGCCGGGCCTTGGGTTCATGGGGCATGTGGTTCACTCTTCCTGAGTTGTTCAACGGCCCGCAAATCCAGCCGGTGGCGATACCGGTCGTGCGCCTGGCAGGATTCGGTCTCCGTTGCCGGTTGTTGTTAGGGCAGCTTCATACAGGGCGGTGGTTCCCTTGTCTAGGTACCCGTAACCGCCACCGCCCTTTTCGTTCACCAGTGTGTTGTGTTCGGTCGTGCCTTCATAACGGGTCCCCTCGATTGTGGCCTCTTCCGAGGAGAACACTTTCGCACCGAAGGACTCCAGCCGCGGATCCTGGCGTTGGAAGCGACCCAAATCAGCCAGTCCGTCACCGCTGGCTTCGGTGGTGTAGACCTGCCCGGCGGGCACGTGGAGATCTCCGGCGTTCCGGATCTCTTTCTCTATCCCGGCGGAGCCGAGCATCGTGAAGGAAGCGACGTTCAATTCCGCGGCGGCAAGGGCGTTGGACGTCACGGTGGTGCCGTAGGAATGGGCCAGTACGTGCAGGGTCTCCGTGGTCCTGTTACCCAAACCCTCTCTGACGGCGTTGAACCCCTGGAGGTCTGTGACGAAGCGTTCGGCGCCGGCCCGTGCTGCGTCGCCGCTGTTCACAGTCGGAACCGTGGGCGGTTCATGTTGATCCACGCCACCACAGCGAAGGTCTCGTTCTCGGAAAGCAACTGCTGGTGCCGCTGGAGGTTCGCGGCGTTTCTTGCCCAGTCATTGAAGCCGCTCTGGGGCGTGGCCCTGTGACCGTATTGGGCGCCTCTACCGCTTCTCACCAGCGCAGCAGGATGAGATAGCCCAGAGTATCGCCGGCGAGAAGCCGCCTGCGTACGACAAGGACAGGATCAACGAGGCGCTACGGATGCTCACCGAGGGCACCTAGGGGGTACGCGCTCAGTGCTTAGCCTGATCCCACCCACAACGTATGGCGGCTTGCGGCAGGATGGATGTATTGCCTATGCCCACCCAAATGAGGACCTCCAATGCCCAACATAAAGCCCTACCGACTTCACCGAACCTGGCATCTGGCCCAAATGCTTAATTTCCTGCAGGCGAACGGCGAGGTGGAGTGGGAGTACGACTACGACGACGAGAACAGCCGTGCCATCTTCCATATTCAGGAGCCTTCAAGCCTGCGCAAGTCGCTGCAGACAAAGCCGGCTGAGGCCGTGGCTCAACGCCTGGCCAACAAGCTGCGTATAGTGTGGGCGCCCGTTCCACACTACGGAGGCGAGCAACAGTGGCAGGATACCGTAGAGCGCATCGACGCTATGAAAGCCGGTCAATCCCCCAAGCCGTGGGAATGAGATCATCTTGGCCAACGTGGATCTAAGGCTGGGCGTGCATCGAGAACAGAACGCGAACACCAGAGGCGTGCTAAAAGATTAGAGGGCCAAGAGGAAGCGCGGTTCGCGAGACGACTCGCTGCCGCCGCAGTCGTGCAGTCCGGCGCGGCCATGTCCAGTTTGGAGTTTGCTTGGGGTCGGGTGGACCACGTAAAAGCCCGCTCCGTGGAAAGCCTCACTGAAGAGCCTCAGGAATTCATGCGTGCGGCAATTTCGAACAATGGTCACGCCCAAGCCAACTTCGACATTCGAATCGCCTTTGGGTCAGGTCCAATCCTGGCCGGCCACGATGTCATGAAGGCAATCCGAGCCATCCACGACTACGTTAGGAACACGATTGTGCGCTCACTACTTGAGTACTCATAGCGCTTCAGCTCGGACGGTGCTGGTAGGTTGGACCGACTTGCACACCTAGTCCTCCGCATTCTCGACATTCGAATGCGCTTTCAGGCCCTCATTCATTTCCTTGCTCATCTCGAAATACGATTTGAGTCTGGGAACAGGGAATCGGGTTGGACCGTGGAGCCGGCGGATGCTGGCCGTGTCGCGGATGAGCCCGTGGGCGTGGAGAACCCCTGATGCTTTGCTGATGATGGAGCTGAGCCGGGCAACCTCTGCACGCAGAGCTAGTAGTTCGTCCCAATCTTGAACTTGTGAAGCGCCGATCCACCCCCTGATGATGGCTGCCGCTTCGGTGAGGTCGTCAATACGGGGGCGGGTGGAGGTTCCATTCCATGTCCATCTCTTCTTGCCAACCTTGCCGAAAGAGACGTCCTCTAGATGCTCTTCGGAGGCTTTGCCCAGCTCCACGTCAAGGGCATATTGGATCTTCTCCGGGTCACTGACGGCTAGCCGACGGGCCAGCTCCAGAGTGTCCTGAAGGGAAATGATGATTGCACCGTTGTCCTCGAAACACAGGCTACCGAGGAACTCTTCCAAGGGAATTGAGTGCCGCACCTGAAACGACGCCGGGTTTTCCACGGCAGTCACGCCATGGTGGTTCCCTACCCAGTAATTCAAGGAACCCGCCTCGTCAAAGCAACCGAATACCAGCTCTACCACTTCGGCCTCGACGTCAGAAGCATGCCCCGATGCCGCCGCAATGGCCACCCACTTCGCTTCGACTTCGTTGAAGCGATCGACGTCTTCCCAACGGCACTTGAGCCGGCCGATGGGCGTCCACATCTCTTCGCCTTCTTCTTCGACGTCCACCAACGCGATGTAGGCACGTTTCGGATGCTTCACGCCAAGCTTGACGACTCGCACCTGTTTTAGAGGCTGTCCCTTTCGAGCACGATAGGCCCAACGTGAGTTGACGGGCAGTTCCGATGGGTGCTTGACCATGGGTGGAATCTAACAGCCGAGATCGTTGCGGAGTAGCTCGGACCAGCGGCTACCTATTTTTACCCTTCAGTATCAGCACTAGGTTCAGCCCAATTGAAGCCTCATGGGGGTCGTCCGAGGCTTTGAGGTCTTCGGCGAACTGGTGGATGTCGGCGAGTTTGTCGCCCGATCCTGGGCGGAGTTCAACGGTCATGTAAACATGCTGACCCCGCATGCTGAAGGATTGCTGTTCAAACCCGGGGCGTTTGTCGTGAGCCCTCACATGCTGTGATTATAAATCGGCACGGAATCAAGGAACGGTCCGCCACCGAGTGCGGTGACGGACCGTTCCTTTGTTACTGGCGGGTCTTGAGAAGGCCCGAGGCTAGCTCTGGGACCCTAGAGGCCCACTGCTGTGTTGGAGTAGCCGATCTGGATTTTTGACCCGGTGGGCAGCGCTCCGATGGGCTGGTTGAGGACCACTTCAATCATCGTGACGATGATTGTCGTGGACGACTTGCTGACCTTGTGCAGGGTTACCTGACCGAGGCCCGGGACCTGCACGACGGTGTTTGGGGCGACTGAGGCGTTTATAGCCGGAAGTCCCTTGATCCTGAGGTTGGTGAAGGTGGAGGTGTCCGTGAGCGTTGCCGTGGTGGCACCTGCCGCCCGTGTTGCGCTTGTCTCGGCCTTGATGGCGTCAGCCTGGATCAGACCGTTGAGCACATTGAGCCCCGCGAGGGTGTTGGTCACGGTGCTCTTAGGTTGCGGAGTGAGGACACCGTTGGTGGTCGTTGTCGCTGCTCCTGCGGTGGCTAGGCCCGGGATGTTTACTCCCGCGACGTTAGCTGTTGTGGTTCCGCCAGCGCACCTGACATAGGCCAGTGCAGTGGGGCCCGAGTTGAGGAGACCACTAGCCACGGTAGCCCTGGTGCTGTAGCCGGTGCCGGACAGGTAACCGGTCTGAGGGGCGACAAGATTGGCGGTGCTGACGCCGAGACGGATGTCCGTTCCAGCGGCTATGCCAACAAGGCCGGCCTTCAAAACTTCAACTCGCAGAGCTGTGGTCGAAACCTGGTAGACGCCGTTGACGAGGCGCTTTTCCTGTCCGTTCAGGGTGATTTTGCCAACGGAACCAACAATCGGTGCCTTGAGGTCGAGCACGGTGTTGGCACCCGGAGTGGCACTGACCGGGAGACCGAGGACCTTCAAATCCGCGATGTTCGTGGCGTTCGCGCCCGAGAAGGCACCTGCGGTGTTCTTATCCGCGGAGCTTTCAGACGTGATGGCACCAGCAGTGACCAGCCCGCCCAAGAGGTTAGCGCCAGCAATCGTGGACTTGCTTTCAATCCGTTTGCCCGTAGTCGTCAGCAGGGTTTTGACGCTGGTGGAAGCAGCACCAACGTTTCCGACTGCGGGCACAGTCAGTGCTGCAGCGGTGTTCGTGGCGGTCTTTCCGGTCGCGCCGGTACAGCTAATGCTGGAACTCGCCGTAGGACCAGACGTTAGTGATTTGTCAGTGTTGAAAATGTACGAACCGTACGCTGAACCGGAGAACCCGGTCGTTACCTGCGAGGGTGTGGTTGCAGCAAAGGCCGGTGTCGCCGACCCTGCAAGCGCAAGCGTTAATGCCCCTATTAACGCAACATGCGAGCGTTTCATGTAATACTCCCCAGAATGTGATGCGAGGTCGCAAGGATGCTTGCGACGTTGCTAACCGTACAGTCCGTAAAGAGCCCCCAGCAAGAGATCCGCTGTATGCGGTATGGCTTTCCCCCAATATTTCTTCGCACAACCAGAGCAAGCAAGGGACGTGCACTGACATTTGTGGGTCCGACCATATGTTGGGCTGAGAGGTCTTTGCCCCGCCGACGTGTTCCAGATTCTCCCGGAAACTGATGTTTCCGACGATAACGAGGCATCAGACAAGGAGAAGTGCCTTTTAGAACCCAATTCTGTGGTGCGGAAATTCCCTGGGCCGTTCCTCTTATCCGGCCAACGGACGAGAGTTACACTTCCCACATGCAGCCCCTCGTCCTAATAGGTACAGTCCTTCTGGCGGCAATCCTATGGATAGGACTGGTTCTTACTATGCTGACCGCCCTCGACCACAAACAACGGCGTGTCAAGGAAACGGCCCGGAGCATTTCGCACAAGCACTTAGCACAATCGGTCCGCTTGTCGGGGCGGAGGCAAACTTCATTCATGTGGAGGCGTCGCACTAGGAACGCAACTTCCGCCGGCACAACTCGCCGAAAGCCTGCTCGTCCGGGTTAGCATCTTGCCATGACTAGTGACCCCGTGCACGATCGCTTGTTCGCTGCTGAGAAAGACTCCAAGGACCATCTCGACTCTCTGCTGAAGGAGAAGGGGGACAAGCTCGGGATTGACGCAGCGACAGAGCCAGTACCGGTAGACCCAGAGGACGCGGAAATCATTGACACAACCGATGAACACCACGACGCGCAGCTTCAAACTCAGGTGCACGACGCTATCGAGTGGGGAGTCAGCCCTGTAGATGAAGTCGTAGAGGACAGCGTATAGCTTGGGTCGGTTTAAGGTGCCAAGACCTCGGGGCCGAAGATCACCGATGAGCCGGGCTCAAGTAAAAGCCCTGCTCACCGTAACCCACCTTGATGCAGGGGCGGGCCCGGGTCGGTTCTGCGCTAACTGTGGAGGTCACCCCGAGTGGCACATCTTCCGAGCGTTGCCAGCCATTTTCTCCGGGATAACCGCCAAGCAGAATCCTTCAGGGACGACAAAAAGCGCCCCCTCCCGGTAAGTGAGCGGTGCAGTTTCGGTCCGCTAGTTCTCTTGTCCTTGGTAGCGTTACGCGCATGCCCGAAAGTGAACATCTGACTCCGATCTTCCTGACCGAGAAGATTCGGGGGGATGACGTCGGCCAAGTGACCCTTGGAAAAACGGAGAGCCAACTCCTTTGGATCTTCGAGCAAGAGCTCTTGTTTCAGACTCGGCAAGTGCTCACGCGGTCGAATCCATGAAAGCCGTCCTCGACTTTGCCAGCGAAGTAACAGACACGGAGGGCTTCTGGTTCAGCATGAACTCGGCGCTAAATGCGATGGCAGCCATCGGGAACGTCCTCTGGCCATCACAGGATCGGAAGCATCTCGGGGCTGGCGATATGCGGTCCAGCTCAAAGGAAAGGGCAACCCTACTAAGGGATGAGCTAGGTCTTTCCGATGAGAGCGTCCTGGCCCTTCACGACGTCCGCAACGGCTTCGCACACTTTGATGAACGCGTAGACCGCTGGCATGTGCAGTCCGAAGTAAAAACTTCATCGACCTGTGCATTACGGGAAACGATGGCATCTCCGAGGATCCCGGCACCGTCTATGGTCGACACTTCAACACGGACACCAGAGTGGTTTCCGTCTTCGGGGTATCAGTCAATTTGGATTCGGCAGTGCAAGAAGTCGTTGAGTTGAACCGGCTAGTTGAGAAGCACATGTATCTCCTGCGGCCGGGGTTGATTTCTAGGACCATCATTAAGGGCCCTTTTTAAGTCCGTACGAAAGTAACTGTGGGATCCCTTCCAAGCCTGCCGATTCGCCATCCTGGGCAAGTCAAACAGCTATCAAGGTGCCGCAGGAGACGGAACGCTAGGAACTTCCCCGGGGATTGCGAGCTCCTTACGGATTTGGGCAAGATACCCAGCCTCAGTAAGCTCCACATTGAGCATGATCATGTCCGTTTCAGGATCGAACGTTCCTGGCGGCGAAACGCTTTTCGGGTTTTGGGAAATCATCTCGGCAAGCCTTATCTTCGCTCCAAACATGCGGCCCGCGGCGTTGTACGTTGCTGGTTCGCATAGCAACTGCATTTCTGTCAGCAGCCGCGACCCGCGTGAGTAAACCTCAGTGTTCTGAACCCAGTACTCTTGGGGCCACTCAGATGCCCTGGCCTGACCAGGGTGTGAGGCTGCGACAACCATTAGGTCAGCGACCACCTCAAAAAAGGCCATGTGGGTTCTCTTGCGCTCATCCCGCAACCAAGTTTCTCGGTTTGCGTCTTGCGCCCTGGTCCATGCCAGCGACTCTGAGTCCTCTGAAGCCTTTCGGGTTTCTCTTGCCGTTGCCCTATTTAGAAGCCCAACAACGAGGGAACCGAACACGGCACCACTCACGCCGGTTGTTCCAGTGATCAATAACCTCAAAGTCTCTGCATCCACCGGACCAATGTAGACGAAATGGCCCCTTGCTCTCCGTATGTAAGCGTTGAGGATTCTTTCCAATAGTCAGGTCGGAGGCTCGGACGCCGGCCTAGGCGTCGAGTCGTAGTCTGCTGAAGCAGGCGTTTTGCGGCGTTTTCTAGTTGAGTTATGCAACGACGAGCTAGGGTCATTGATATCACGTCATTTCTGGGGGTATCTATGAGACGTCTTCTCGTTCCGCTGGCCATCGCTCTTCTTGCAAACTGATTCACCACGGGACAAAACGAGCAGGCTCAATGGCCGTCGAACTGGTCAACTCAGATAGGCACGCGAATCAGGACATTGCGGGACCGGGCAGGTCTGTCCGCGCAGAAGCTGAGCGACCGTTGCGAGGAACTGGGCTTCGCCATTCCCCGAAGCACGATCGCCAACAATGAATCTGGCCGCAAAGAAGCGATTCCTGTCCACGAGGTGGCCGCTATTGCTGCAGGGCTGGAGACGGCTCCCGCATCAATCCTCTTCCCCTTGGATGAGGCTGACCAAGTTCCGATATTGCCGATAGTTACACTCAACCCTTTTGAGGCGTGGGCTTGGTTCGCGGGGAACTCCTGGGTCCACAACACCTATTTGCCTCGTCAGCTATCCCAAGGGAGAGCCTTCGATGAGTCTGTAGAGATCATGGCCGTTCAGTTGAAGCTCGCAGAACTGATTAACACCTGGTCCCTCATGCGCCATTCAACAAAGAGAATTAATCAGCTTGTCCTCAACGGAGGACAGTCCGAGGTCGCTCAGTCTATGAGGGACAGCCTCAGTAAGCTTGAGGATGAGATGAGGCGATCCTACGACTACCTCATAGAAGCAGGCTTGCAGCCGCCTCAAACTTCTCCCGAGCTCACCCACGACCTAGGTGCAGTCATGACCTCACCCGAGCGGAACGCTGCTGATGCCTAGGCCGCCGTTGCCCATCGGTTCATGGGGGAAGATCAAGCGCACTGAGCTTGGTAAGGGCCGCTGGGTGGCCAAGGCACGGGTACGGGACCTGGACGGAGTCACGCGTCTCGTGGAGCGCAACGGCCGCACCGGCGCAGAGGCAGAGCGGAACCTCTCCGCCCACCTTGCCGAGCGGACTGCCCCGTCAATAGAGGATCTGACTCCAGAGAGCCGGCTGACGGATCTCTGGGATGCCTACGAGGCTCACCTGCTGGAGGAAGGGCGGGCTATTCGCACAATGGAGCGGTACCGGTATGCCTTCACGTACGTCATCAAGGGTGTCGGCGGGTACAAGATTCGCGAGGCTTCCACGCAGCGCCTTGACGCGTTCGTGAAGACCGTGAAGAACAAGCATGGAGTATCAGTTGCGAAGTCCGCCCGGGTGATCCTCAGTGGCATGTTTGGACTCGCCGTCCGTTTCGGCGCCGCCCCCTCCAACCCTGTACGGGATGTTGGAACCATCAAAATGGAATCAAAGCCGGCGCGTTCACTCAGTGTTGACGAGCTCCGCGGCGTCATCGATGCTCTGAGAAGCTCTGAAAAGGTGCTCAATGCAGAGAACAAGGTCACACCTAAACAGACCATCAGCGAGTACTGTGCCATTGCCGACCTCACCGACGTCGTGATTATGTTTGCCGCCACCGGTGCCCGAATCTCAGAAATCTTGGGGCTTCGTTGCTCAGACATCGACTTCGATACCAAAACCGCGACAATCTCGGGCAAGGTGAACCGCATGCCAGGCGGTGGCATGCTCCGCGAGAGTTTCACCAAAACGAAGTCAGGCGCAAGGACACTGCCACTGCCCGACTTCGCACTATCCATGCTCATGGCTCGCAGAGTGGCAGCTCCTCCAAATATCTACGATGTGGTCTTCCCGTCCACTACAGGCGTGCTGCGCGACCCCTCGGCCGTGAGCAAGCAATGGCGGCGGGTACGGACGGCTCTCAAGCTTGAATGGGTCACTTCCATACATTCAGGAAGACCGTCGCCACGCTAATTGATGAACAGGGTCTCTCCGCCCGTGTTGGCGCGGACCAGCTCGGCCACGCTCAGATCTCTATGACCCAGGACGTCTACATGGGCAGGAAGACAGTCCACACCGAGGTTGCTGACGCGCTGAACAGAATTGTCCAATGAATTGGGAGAAGAGCAGCCAAGAACCGGACCTGGCAATTCAACCCTTGCCCGACCAACTAGGTCTCGGGCCCGTAGGCAAAGGAATCTCCGCAGCCGCGGGAGCTGCCATTGGCGCCGCATTCCCACCTATCGCGATCCCGGTCGCCGGAATGGTGGAGGCGCTGCACACCTTTGGCGGGAAGCTGCAGGAAGTCCAGGACAAGCAAATCAACCGCGTGGCTGTAGCAGCTGGCCAAAAAGCTGGCATCTCTCCAGAGGACGTTGTTAGGCATCTCCTGGAGGGAGAGGACTTAGCCCTCCTGGCCGCAGAAGCCATGGATGCTGCTCGGCGGACCAGGCTACGCGAGAAGCCACCAGCTCTCGGTTATGCCTTAGGCGCCATGCTGTCGGATGACGCGTTGATTGATCCAGAGAGCGTGTGGATCAGAATCCTAAGTTCGGTGGAGCCTCCGCATGCCCGCATACTGCGCTTGCCGTTGGACCACACCGCAACCCACGGCAGCGGGTCCATGCTGTTCGGTGTAGGAACGATACTCAAGGTTTCCGAGATCGGGGACGCCGCCGGCCTTCAAGAAGCAGTGCCTCCTCTAATAGAGGATCTCACGAGAGCGGGGCTGGTAATGCACCCAGGATCAGAAGCAATGAATCCGGAGATAGGCATCTACAAAGTACCTGACGCGTTTGGGCAGCCGGTCAAGGCAACAACCCTTGGGGCTCAATTATTTGCCAGACTCTCTGTCGCGGGGGTTGAAGAGCAATCCAAATAGTTGGGTTTCCGTTGGATTTGAGCCTGCAAACAGAAGCAGGCCAGAGGCGAAACGCCTCTGACCTGCGGAAAGGGTGGGCCCTGTGGGGATCGAACCCACGACCCACGGATTAAAAGTCCGATGCTCTACCAACTGAGCTAAAGGCCCCTCCAGCTGTAGAAACAGCCATGAATACTGTACCCCAACGTCAGGGCAGACGAGGAACTCAAGGTGACGTGCGCCGTCGTCACCTTCTTTGGGCGAACGCTCGACGACGGCGCGCGGCGGCAGCGGCGTGTCGGGCACGGGGCGGCGCCAAACTAGGTGGTGAAGGCACGCCCCCGGCAACGGCGCAGCCCCGGCAACCGTTACTCGACCCCGCCAGAGCACAGGAGTACGGTGAACTCATGAGCGAACAGCCAGGACCACGCGCGTACGGCGGAGCAAACAGGCACCACAAGCCCAAGCCTTTTGCCCCGATCGATTTCGAACCGTTCGCCGGCGGGGCAGACCCCGCGCGGGTTTCCGAGGCCGCCCACCTTGCTGCGCAGGCCTTGGTCAGGCGTGGCCGCGACAGCGACGACCCCAAAGTCACCCGCCGCTTGGTGAAACTGGCCGATGAGCAGGGCTTGGAAGCCATCGCCGAGATGTGGGCAGAAAGCCCCGCCCGTAGCCTTCCCGGCGCGCTGTGGCGGCTCTACGCCCTCCGCGCCGCCACCATCCAGAACCCCGAGAAGATCTCCGTCTACTTCCGGGCCGGACGCGATACCGCGCAGGTTTCCAACGTGGTGGCCGGCGCTGCGGAGCCGCCCGGAGCCGATGAAATGAAGACCATGGCTGACGCCATTTTGTCCGGCGCTTTCGACGGCGAGTTCGACGTCGCGCTGGAACGTTCCGCTGCTTTCTGCCGCGTGGTGGCACTCGGCCAAGCCACTCTTGCCGACGGCGCAGAGCACAGCAATGAAAGCCATGCGAGCAAGCTGACCCGCAACTCGCACCAGCTCGTCAAAACGGCCGAGGACCTTGAGCACGCCGCCAATGCATGGCGCCTGGGCGAGCTGGACTAGCCAGCAAACAGGGCGAAACGTACCCACGTCGGCCCCGGACTGTCAATGTTGACTTAGCCCGCCGGACGGTGAAAACTAAAACTGGTGTCGAACCGCGAAACCCCCGGGCTTCAACTTATAGCCGCTTCGAGCGGCCTACCGCCGAGAGGCGTATCCGGTTCGGCACCATTTTTATGCCCGGATGCAGAATGCCCGGGTCCGCGTTGAGGCGGACCCGGGCAAATACCGTCGGAATTACTTCAGCGTGACCGTGGTGTCCGCCGTTTCCTTTTTGTCGTGATCGAGGTCGCCGGAAGCGTCCTGAGGCGTCAAGGTCGCCTTGATCTCCGTTTCCTTACCGGCCGTGTAGGCGAAGTTCTCCGCAATATTGAACGACTCTCCGGGCTTCAGGATGAACGGGTCCTTTTCCTTCAGCTTCACGCCGGAGCTGCTCAGCCCATGTTTCTTATAGCCATCGCTGCTGGAGTCCGAAGGCATCCCGCCGAGGTACTTCCAGTCCGTGTACTTGGCCGAAGGGGTAACCAGGGAGTGGCTCAGGGGAATATCCGCCGACGAGGTGTTGGTGACTACGTAGTTCAGGTAAACCACCGGCGCCCCCTTCTTCAGCAGGTTCTCCTTGGTTTCCTTGTCCACGAACATGCTGTCCTTGGAAGCCACGTCGGTGGCCACCTGATAGATGTCCACACTGAAGCTATCGCCCTTGAGAGTGCCTAGCTTGTCACCTGCATCTGAAATGGGGAGCGCCCAGGCCGCCGCGGTGTAAGCACCGGACGAAGTCCCGGCTCCTTCGGAAGAGGAAGCGGACGGCGAGGCCGACGTTGACGCCGAGGTGGACGAAGAAGGAGACGAGGACGACGACAATTCGGAACCACCCGTCGTCGAGCCCGCCGTGGTGGTGCCGCAGGCACTGAGCGCGAGCATTCCAGCTGCCGCGAGGCTGGTGACTTTCACAACATTATTGAGTCGCATAATTCCCCCATTGAGTGGATTAATCCGGAGCTTGCCCAGTCTTTCACAGTGCGGGAGGCGAAGCGATGGGGACTTCTCCCCGGGGCGTCCCGTGTACTGAGCGGACGCACCCAACGGACCGGTAAAGTTGGGATCGAAATGGGCGGCGTCAAGTCAAGCTGCCCACGCCCATCCGTCCCCAGCCCGGAAAGCGATATGAAGCTGCGCCTTTTCCCCCAGGAACCTGCCGGGCTCGTCCTCCTCGCGCAGATGGCCAGTGTGATCGTGGCCGGCACCGGGACGCTCTCCGAAATTCTTGGAGCCCCCGCCAGCGAGCACGAGCGCCTCGCCGAAGAACTGCACGAGCACGAGTCCAAGTCCTTGGACCTGCACTTCGCCCTGCTGACCCACATGCGCACCAGCTTTGTGAACCCGCTCCCCCGCGAGGACATGTACACGCTGTCCCGCCACCTCACCGAGGCCATGGAGAAACTCGACGCCGCCGGTGACCTTGTAGCCATCTACAAGCTGGACCGACTTCCCAAACGGGCAGCCGACCAACTGGAGATCATCAGCCGGCAGGCCGAGCTCACCGTGGACGCCATGCGGAAACTCGAAGACCTGGACGAGCTTGAGGACTACTGGATCGAGATCCTCCGGCTGGCCAAGCGCGCAGAACGGACCCACCGGATCTGGGTGGCCGAGATGCTCAAGGACATGAAATCCACGCAATACGCGCGGCACCGGGACATCGCCAACCAGTTGGTGGAAGTTACCAAGGACATGCGGAAGGTCGCCACCCAGGTAGGCAGCATCATCGTCAAGGAATCATGACGTGACCATCGCCATCCTGGTCCTGGTAGTTGGCCTGGCTTCCGGTTTCGCATTCCTGAACGGCTTCCGCGACGTCTCCAACGCCGTCGCGCTTTCCACGCGGACCCGCGCACTTACTCCCTCAATTGCGGTGCTCCTGGCCGCCATCTTCAACTTTGTGGGCGCCATGCTCAGCGGCACCTTCATCCTGGCCTTCACCCAGTCCTGGATCACACTGCCGAGCGGCACCAGCGGCCTGACCATCCTCGCTTCGGCCCTTACGGCAGCCATCCTATGGGGTGTGTACGCGTGGTGGCGCGGCATCCCGTTGTCCTCCACCAACTCCCTGGTGGGCGGCCTGATTGGTGCAGGTGCAGCAAGCGTCCTGGTGGGCGGCAACGCGGTAGGGGGAATGGACAACGTCCTGCTCACCCAAGTGGCGCTGCCGTTGGTCTTGTCGCCTGTCATCGCGTTCGTGGCGGCGTACCTGCTGGTGTGGCCGGCGACGTGGGCTGCCCGCTACACGCAGCCGAACGTGGTCAACCGGCGGTTCCGCCGGGCGCAGGCCATCTCCGCCGCCGCCGTGGCGTTCGGCCACGGGCTCCAGGACGGCCAGCGCACAGCTGCGGTCATTTTGCTGGCCATGGTGGCTGCGGGATTGTCCGGCGGCAACGATGTGCCACTCTGGATCCTGTTGGTTACAGCCATCATGCTTACCGCGGGCACCATGTTCGGCGGCTGGCGGATCTCCCACACTCTTGGCCACAAGCTCATCAGGGTGGATCCGCTGCGAGGGTTTGTTTCGCAAACACTGACTTCCGTGATGCTGTTCATCGGCGCCATCGCCTTCCACCTGCCACTCTCCACCACCCATACACTGACGGCGTCCGTGCTGGGTGCGGGGGTCAATCAGCGCTTCCACACCGTCAACAGGCGCCTGGTGCGGAGGATCCTGCTGTTCTGGGTGGCCACGCCACTGGTCACAGCCGCAGCTGCCTTCGTCCTGGAGCTGGCGTTCTCGCCCCTCGCGGACCTGTAAACCCAACTAAGTAACAGCAAACGTCGCAATGAGCGCTCATTGCGACGTTTGCTGTTACTTAGTTGGGTAAGAAAAAACGACGGCGACCGTACCCCCAAGGCGACGGTCGCCGTCGTTCTGTGCCGACTCCCCCCAAGAAGCCGGAACCTGCAAGAACCCTTATCCGAAGCGGCCGGAGACGTAGTCTTCCGTGGCCTTCTGGCCAGGGTTGTTGAAGATGCTGGTGGTGTCGGCGAACTCGATCAGCTTGCCCGGCTTGCCGGTGCCTGCGATGTTGAAGAACGCGGTCTTGTCCGACACGCGCGCAGCCTGCTGCATGTTGTGGGTCACGATCACCACGGTGTACTGGTCCTTGAGCTCGTTGATGAGGTCCTCAACGGCCAAGGTGGAGATGGGGTCAAGGGCGGAGCAGGGCTCATCCATCAGGATCACCTGGGGCTCAACCGCGATGGCGCGGGCGATGCACAGACGCTGCTGCTGACCACCGGAAAGGCCGGAGCCAGGCTTGTCCAGGCGGTCCTTGACCTCGTTCCACAGGTTGGCGCCCACCAAGGACTTCTCCACCAGGGCATCTGCAGCGCCCTTGGAGATCTTCTTGTTGTTCAGCTTCACGCCGGCCAGCACGTTGTCGCGGATGGACATCGTGGGGAACGGGTTGGGGCGCTGGAAGACCATGCCCACCTGGGTGCGGACGGTTACGGGGTCCACGCCGGGGCCGTAGAGGTTGTCGCCGTCCAGGAGGACCTCGCCCTCGACGCGGGCGCCGGGAAGGACCTCGTGCATGCGGTTCAGCGTGCGGAGGAAGGTGGACTTGCCGCAGCCGGACGGGCCGATGAAGGCTGTAACGGATTTGGCCTGGATGTTGATGTTGACGTCCTCGACGGCCAGGAAGTTGCCGTAGTAGACATTGAGGTCTTTGACGTCGATGCGCTTGGACATGGTGTTCCTTTGTTCCTTGGGGGTGTGGAAGTTTTGGATGAGGCCGCAGAAGGGCAGCCTACCGCCCCGTCTTGGGAGCGAACAGACGGGCGATGAGGCGGGCTCCGAGGTTCAGGAGCATCACCAGGATGATCAGCACCAACGCGGCGCCCCAGGCACGCTGGTCCGACGGCTCCGGGTTGGACGGCGATGTCGGGTTGAGGATCTGTGTGTAGATGAACGTAGGCAGCGAGGCCATCCAGCCACCGAACACGTTGTTGTTGATGGTGGTGGCGAATCCGGCGGTGACCAGGATCGGGGCGGTTTCACCGATAACGCGGGCGATCGCCAAGGTAACGCCGGACGCGATGCCGGAGATCGCCGTCGGGATGACCACTTTGGTGATGGTGCGCCACTTACGGACGCCCAGCGCGTAGGAAGCCTCGCGGAGCTCGTTCGGGACGATCTTCAGCATTTCCTCGCTGGAGCGAACCACAACAGGGATCATCAGGACGGAAAGCGCGACGGCGGCTACAGCACCGGTCTTGGTGCCGGGGCCAACAATGGCGAAGAAGAACGCTGCCGCGAAGAGGCCGGCCACGATCGACGGGATGCCGGTCATGACATCCACGAAGAACGTGATGGCGCGGGCCAGCGGACGGTCGTTGCCGTATTCCACCAGGTAGATGGAGGTGAGGAGACCCACGGGAACGGAGATCACTGTGGCAAGGAGCGTGATCTGGAGGGTGCCCAGCAGTGCGTGGTAGATGCCGCCGAGGACCGGCGCGCCCTCCTCTACTGCCTTGTTGTCGAAGGCGCCGGTTACGCCATTCATGGACGTGCCCAGGAAGCCGGGGGTAATGAGCCCGGGGATGCCGTTGACCAGCACTGTGACGATGACCGAGATCAGCGGCAGCAGCGCAATCAGGAAGGCGCCGACCACCAAGCACGTGGCGAGCTTGTCCTTGGCTTTGCGGGCACCTTCAACGGCGCCGCTCCATGAGACCAGGCCCACGGCGAACAGAATGGCGGAGACGATGCCCCAGCCCAAGGCGTTGAAGCCGATGAGCGCCATGATGGCTGCGCCCACAACGAGTGCGACGGCCAAGACAATGTAGGGCGCGAACTTGGGCAGCTGGCCCTTGGTGAGCGCTGAGCGCTTGCGTACTACTGTGGCGGACATTTAGTTGGCTCCCGAGAATTCTTTGTGCCGGGTGATGATCCAGCGGGCGATCATGTTCACGCCCAGGGTGATGACGAACAGCACCAGGCCGGCCGCGATCAACGTGTTGACCTTGAGGCCGCTGGCTTCTGGGAAGTTCAAGGCAATTTCCGCGGCGATGGTCTGGTTGCCGGACTGGATGAGGCTGGCCGTCAGGACACCGGAGGAGAGCACCAGGGCAACGGCCATGGTCTCGCCGAGGGCCCGGCCGAGGCCCAGCATGATGGCGCTGATAATGCCAGGGCGGCCGAAGGGCAGAACAGCCATCTTGATCATTTCCCAGCGGGTGGCTCCCAGTGCAAGCGCTGCTTCCTCGTGCAGCTTGGGGGTCTGCAGGAAGATTTCACGGGACAGGGAGGTGATGATGGGCAGGACCATGACGGACAGGACAATGCCGGCGGTCAGGATGGTCTTGCCGGTAGCGGAGGCCGGGCCTTCGAAGATGGGGATCCATCCGAGGTAGGTGGCCAGCCAGTCGTAGGCCGGGGAGATTTCCTTGGCCAGGAAGGCAGCACCCCAGGCGCCGTAGACAACGGAGGGGATGGCAGCGAGCAGGTCCACTACGTAGCCGAGGCCCGATGCGAGCCGGCGGGGGGCGTAGTGCGAGATGAACAGTGCCACACCAATGGCCACGGGGGTGGCGATGACGAGTGCGATGATCGCGGCAATGAGGGTGCCCACCACGATTGGGGCGATGTAGGCGAAGAAGCCGTTCCCGCCCTGGATGTCTTCAGCAGGGGCGGTGAGCGCGGGGATTGCCTGCACCACGAGGAACAACGCGACTCCGAAGAGAACCGCGAGAATCAGGCACCCTGCGGCCATGGCGGCCCCGGAGAAAACCTTGTCCCCGGCGCGTCCTGCGCCTTGGGAGGTTGTCAGGGAGTTGGTGGTCACTTCACGTTCCTTCAGTCTGGAGTGAACTGGTCTTACATGGCTAAGTTCCCTGTCCCGCGCCAGCGGCTCTGCGGCCACGTCGCGCGGGACAGGGAACTTCAGTGTTCAGCCGGGTCAGCAAACCCGCCGGGAAACCTTAGGACTTGGCCTTGATGGTTTCGATAGCGGCCGTGGCCTTTTCCTGCAGCGTCTTGGACAGCGGCGCGGACTTGGCGGCGTCAGCAGCGGTCTTCTGTCCTTCGTCGGAAACGACGTAGCTTTCGAAGGCCTTGACCAGGTCAGCAACTTCCTTGGTCTCGTAGGTGGTGCAAACTACGTGGTACGAAACGAGGACTACAGGGTAGGCGCCCGATTCGGTGGTCTTGCGGTCCAGCTTGATGGCGACGTCGTTTGCGGCGCGGCCGTCAACGGGCTTGCCGGCTTCGACAGCCTTGGCAGCAGCTTCGGCGGAGATCTTGACGAATTCCTCGCCCACCTTGATGGAGGCGGTGCCCAGCTTGCCGGAAACGGCGGAGTCATCAGCGTAGGTCACGGCACCCGGGGTGTCGGTGACGGTCTTGACGACGCCGGAGGTGCCCTTGGCGTTTTCGCCGGCCAGGGTTGCGGGCCAGATGCCGGCAGCCTTGTCCGTCCAAACCTCGGGAGCAGCAGCTGCGAGGTAGTCGGTGAAGTTGGTGGTGGTGCCGGAGTCGTCAGAGCGGTTGACCGGGGTGACCTTGAGGTCCGGCAGGGTGACGCCTTCGTTGAGGGCGGCGATGGCGGGATCGTTCCAGTTGGCGATTTCGCCGCGGAAGATCTTGGCAACCGTGGCGGCGTCGAGCTTCAATTCCTTGACGTCCGGAATGTTGAAGGCAACAGCGATCGGGGAGATGTACACCGGGATGTTGATGGCGCCGTCGGGGCCGCACTTGGCCTTGGAGCTCTCAAGCTCCTCGTCCTTCAGGTACGCGTCCGAGCCGGCGAACTGTGCCGAGCCGTCGATGATGGCCTTGCGGCCTGCGCCGGAACCGTCCGGGGAGTACTGCACAGTGGCACCGGAGTTGGCGGCAGAGAAGCCGGCCTTCCATGCGTCCATGGCTGCGCCGGTGGAGGAAGCGCCAATGCCGGTCAGGGTGCCGGTGACCTTGGGGCCGGACGCTGCCGACTGGGTACCAGCAGGCGTGTTCGTTGCGTTGTCTGAACCGCAAGCAGTGAGCGCGAGAGCGCCGGCTGCGATGACCGCGATTGCCGCGTTGCGGCCGAAGTGAGTTGCCTTCACTTGGATGTGCCCCTTCCAGGGATTCTTCGATGCGGGCCGAACGGAGATTTCGGCGTGCGCGAGCTGAGGACCTTTTGTTCCTTTACTGAAGGTAAGGAGCGCAGGTAACGGGATCTGCAGTGAAAGGTGAACAGAAGGTGAACGACGGCGGACCATTGGGTTATGTGGCGCGCGCCACCTTGAGCGGCACCCGGGATGCGGTTTGCGCCTTCGTCGGAACCCGGGCCGGGCAAATAGACTGGACGACATGGCTGCCGCGAAAGGATTTTCTGCAAGCAAGAGGTTCCTGCGTGCCAGAGTCCGGACGGGTTTGGTCCGCAGCCGGAATTCGTTGACGCCGGCCATCCAGATGACCGTGTGCGCCGTGGGTGCCTACGCTTTCGCCGAATATGTGCTGGGCCACCAAGGCCCACTGTTCGCGGCTACTTCCTCGTTGATTGCCCTTGGCTTTTCCCGTGATCCGCGCCTGCGCCGGGTGATCGAGGTGGGCCTCGGCTGCACCCTGGGCATCGTTGTTGGTGACCTGCTGCTCCACTGGCTGGGCGCTGGGATCTGGCAGGCCGCCGTCGTGCTTCTTTTCTCCATCCTCCTTGCCAGGTTCCTGGACAGTGGAACCATTTTCACCACTCAACTGGGCCTGCAGTCCTTGCTGGTGGTGCTGCTGCCGGCACCGGCCGGTGGGCCCTTTACGCGCAGTCTGGACGCTGTAATCGGTGGCGTTTTTGCGCTGCTGGTGACCATCCTGGTACCGAAAGACCCGCGGCGGGAGCCCCGCAAGGATGTCCAGAAGATCCTGCATGAACTCGCCGAAGTGCTGCGCGAATGCGGCAAGGCCCTGACCGAAAGCGATTCCACCATCGCCTGGCATGCCCTGATCCGCGGCCGCAACTGCCAGCCTTTGGTGGACCGGATGCGGCAGACGCTTCGCGCCTCGGGCGAAGTGGCAACCCTGGCTCCCGCGCACCGGCGGCACCGCGACGAACTGGCCGGCCTGGAGCACTCCCTGGAGTACATCGATCTGGCTCTGCGTAACAGCCGGGTGTTTGCGCGGCGGCTCACCAGCGCCATCAACCATGCCGCGCTGTCCGATGAAGCGATCGACAGTATCTCCGAAGTCCTGCAGGAAACCGCCGCCGCGATCGACGAGATGACCATCGGATTGTCGGAGCAAAGCGAAGGGACGCGGCGGGTTCATCTGCGCCGCGCCCGGAACGACCTCTCGGATATCGCCACGCGCTTGCACCCCAAGATGCTGGATGTCCAAAGGCTCGAAGGCGAAACCGTGGTCATGCTGTTCCGTCCCCTCATGGTGGACCTGCTGGAAGCGAGCGGCATGGAACCGGAAGAAGCCCGCGCGGTGCTTCCGGCACTGTAGCCTCCGCCGAGGAAGAATGAACCGATGACCCCTGCCTTTTCCGTGCACTTCCGGGCTGCACCGGCGCTCAAGCTCCGGCAGCGGCCCTTGTTCCTGTGGGCAGGCATTTTGCTGGTGGCCGGGGACGCCATCTTCTGGCTCATGTTCGCCGCCGTGCTGTCCGAGACCGGGCTTGCCACTGTAGACGGCGCGGTCCACAGCTTCATGGTTGATTCGCGCAACCCCTTGCTCACCGCCCTCCTTACGGCAGTCACCACCGTGACCTCACCCTTGTGGATCACCATCATTGGTGTGGCGGTGGCCGCAGTATGGACGATATGGAAGAAGGAACTCTGGCGGCCGGCTGTCCTGTTGGGCGCCATGGCGTTTGCCGCCATCCTGTCCGCGGTGGTGAAACAGGATGTGGGGCGCTCCGGTCCGCCGTCGTCCGATGTTCTCCTGGGCCCCGACGACGCACTGTCATTCCCCTCCGGCCACACGCTCGGTGCCGGGATCTTCGCGCTTGTCCTCACTTACCTGCTCGTCTCGCGTTCCGGCTCACGTGCGACGGCGGTCCTCGCCTTCTGCGGTGCCGCTCTCTTGACACTGTTGGTTGCCTGCAGCCGGATCTACCTTGGCTACCACTGGCTCACGGACGTAGTCGCTTCCCTTGGGCTTGCGCTTGGGGTGACGGGCATTGCGGTTTTTGTGGACGCGGCCCGTCACGGCGGCCGGCGCGGCTAATACTGTCAGTCCCCGCCACTACGCTTGAACCCATGGCTTCCAAGACGTCCCGCGCATCAAAAACACCCGCCTACAAGTGTGCCGAATGCGGCTGGACCGCCATCAAATGGGTGGGCCGCTGCGGCGAGTGCCAGGCGTGGGGAACCGTTGAGGAGTACGGCGCCACGGTAGCGCGCACGACGGCGGCCGCTACAGTTTTGGCGCCGGCCCGCCGTATCGCTGAGGTGGATGGCACCACCGCAGCCTTCCTGCCCACGGGCGTGGATGAGCTGGACCGTGTCCTCGGAGGAGGGCTCGTGCCGGGTGCCGTCATTCTGCTCGCTGGGGAACCCGGCGTCGGGAAGTCCACGCTGCTGTTGGACGTGGCGGCGAAGTTCGCGCGCACCGGCCAGGACGTCCTCTACATCACCGGAGAAGAGTCTGCGGCGCAGGTCAAGCTCCGCGCGGAGCGGATCGACGCTGTAGCGCACACCCTTTATCTTTCTGCCGAAACTGATCTTGGGCAGGCACTGGGACAGGTGGAGAAGCTTGAGCCCAAGCTGCTGATCGTGGACTCCGTGCAGACCTTGAGCAGTGCCGACGTGGAGGGCAGCGCCGGCGGAGTTTCGCAGGTGCGTGAAGTTGCTGCGTCGATCATTGCCGCAGCCAAGCGGCGCAACATGACCACGCTCTTGGTGGGGCATGTGACCAAGGAAGGGACCATCGCCGGGCCGCGGCTGCTGGAACACCTGGTGGACGTCGTGTGCCAATTCGAAGGCGAGCGCCATTCGCGCCTGCGCCTGCTCCGGGCTGTGAAGAACCGCTATGGCGCCACGGACGACGTCGGCTGCTTTGACCTGAACGAGGCCGGCATCGAGGGATTGGCTGATCCCAGCGGGCTGTTCGTTTCGCGGACCCGTGAGCCCGTTTCAGGCACCTGTATTACGGTGACCATGGAGGGTCGCAGGCCGCTGCTGGCAGAGGTTCAATCCCTTCTTGCCGAGAGCGCCAATTCGCAACCACGCCGTGCCACCAGCGGCCTGGAGAGCTCACGCGTTGCCATGCTTCTGGCGGTCCTGCAGCAGCGCGCCGGCTGCATGCTGCACAAGGACGATTCCTACGTGGCAACGGTGGGCGGTGTGAAGCTCACGGAACCGGCGACGGACCTCGCTGTTGCCCTGGCCGTAGCGTCGGCCAAGGCCCGGAAGGCTCTCCCCCAGCGTCTGATTGCCTTCGGCGAGGTGGGCCTGGCTGGTGAAGTCCGCCCTGTTCCCGGTATCAACCAGCGCATCCAGGAAGCACACCGGCTCGGGTTCACGCACGCTATTGTTCCGGCCAGCCCTGCGGGTGCCGGTGTGATTCCGGACGGCTTCTCGGTGCGGGAGGTTGGCCATCTTGCCGAGGCACTGGAATTGCTGATCACGTAGCCATTCCGGGGTGTCGGGGCCGTTCGGGGCATACGGTCGGCAAGGATGGGAAGCATGACCAAACGGAATGTGCTTATTGGGGGACGCTTTTTCTTTGGGCTTTTGACGTTGGTGGCGGTGGGAACCCAGCTGACGGTCCATTTGGGCATGGGCTATGACCTCTGGAACTTCTTCAGCTATTTCACCAACCTGTCCAACATCTTCGCCGCACTGGTGCTGCTGATCAGCGGATACCGGGTGCTGATCCGGAAGCGGCCTACAGAAGCTGACGATGTCACTCGCGGCACTGCCACCATCGCCATGGCCGTGGTGGGCCTGGTTTTTGGTGCTTTGCTGGCCGGCGAGGACCTCGGCTCGCTGTTGCCGTGGGTCAACTTTGTGGTCCATTACTTGATCCCCGTGGTGATGGTGGCTGATTGGCTCTTCCAACCGCCCCGGGCAACTCTGCAGCTCAAACACGTTTGGTACTGGCTGCTCTACCCCGTTGGCTACCTGGTCTACAGCCTGGTCCGTGGCGCCCTGGTGAACTGGTACCCCTACTGGTTCATCGACCCGGCCCGAGCCGGCGGTTGGGGCGGTGTGGTGGTGTTCGCACTCGCCATCTCCGTTGGCTTCCTGGTGGTGAGCCTGGCGATGCTGTGGCTGGGTAACAAACTCAAGCGCCAGGTGGATTACTAGGCACTTTCCGCTGCGAGCGCCGGCTCAGAGGCTTCTCCACGATGGTTTGCCTCGCCATACCGGCTGATGAGTTCGCTGCTGGCATCCCTCACCGCCTGAATCTTTTGCCTGAGGCCGGCCAGGATCATCACCGTATCGGCCGTAGTGGACGCCGAGTCCGTTGCGATCAGCCCGTCCGCGCGCAGATTGATCAGTGACTCGACCAGCCGAAAGGCGGTGTCGCCCAGGCCCGGGTCTGCGTCGGAGAGCGCCGTCAGTTCCCGTCCCAAGTCTCCGTAAATGGTCCGGAGTTCCTGCCGTGCTGCCATGAATGGTTGGAAAACTTCCGCCCTGGCCTCCGGCAGGTGGTAGAGCACCCCGAGGTTCCAACGGGAAGTGCAGAGCTGCAAGCCGTCGAACAGGACCACTGCGTGCAGTCGTGCCGCGGGATCCAACTCCTGCCCGGTTTCTTCGGAACCGTCTTTCACAGCGCGGGCGAACGCCAGGCTGGTGGACACTGTCCCGCCGAGTAGTTCGCCCAGGATCTCGTCCTTGGTGGAGAAGTGGTGATACAGCGACGATTGTCGGATTCCGACGGCGTCGGCAATGGCCCGTGTGGACGTATTGGCGAATCCTTGGCTGGTAAAGAGTTCGGCTGCGGCATCCAGGATTTCGTCGCGTGCAGTGGCTCCCGGGCGTACAGCTTGCTGCTTGCGGGGGCGTCCCGGTCCGGTTGTAGTCACACCTCATTCTTGCATCGCCGCAACACCAAAGAGCCTGTTCACGGCGTACTGCCGGGGTGGTGAGATTTCCTTTACACGCTTGAAACGAGCGGTAACCAAGGCTTTACATTGCCGAAACGCCATGGGGACACCCCGCTGGAAAACTATCAAGTGACCGATATTCCGGACAGGCAGTCAAAACCTCTCCGGGCTGGTTCCACATCCCGTTCCAGACACGGAGAAACCCGATGACTTCAACCCTTTCGACGGCGACCCACCGCACCGACGATGCAGACCTGACAGCACTTGGCTACGAGCCCACGCTGCACCGCAAGCTGGGCCGCTACGCGTCGTTCGCCGCAGGTTTTTCATTCGTCTCCATCCTCACCACCATCTTCCAACTCTTCGCCTTCGGCTACTCCTTTGCCGGCCCGGCCTTCTTTTGGACGTGGCCCGTGGTCTTGGTCGGCCAACTTCTGGTAGCCCTGAACTTCGCTGAGCTCGCCGCCAGATACCCGTTGTCCGGTGCTGTCTACCAGTGGTCGCGCCGTATGGGCGGCGAAGTGGTGGGCTGGTTCGCCGGCTGGTTCATGTCCATCGCCCAGGTCATCACTGCTGCCGCAGCAGCCATTGCGCTCCAAGTGGTACTCCCCCAGCTGTGGGTCGGATTCCAGCTGGTGGGAGGCGACCCCACACTGACATCTCCCACGGGCGCAGCCAATGCAGTAATCCTCGGTGCCGTCCTCCTGGTGATCACCACCGTGATCAACTGCCTTGGCGTGAAGCTCATGTCCCATGTGAACTCCATCGGCGTCACCTGTGAGATTGTGGGCGTCGCCGCAGTAATCCTTGCCCTGTTCTCAGCGGCGCAGCGTGGCCCGGGTGTGGTAGCCGACGTCAGTGTGGTCACTACCTCGGACCTTGGTGCCGTGGGTGCCTTCCTGGTCTCCGGTTTGATGGCCGCGTATGTGATGGTCGGCTTCAACTCCGCCGGCGAACTCTCGGAGGAAACCAAGAACCCCCGCAAGACCGCACCGCGCACCATCCTCTCGGCGCTGATCATCTCAGGCGTTGGCGGCGGACTCATGATTATCGCGGCACTGATGGCAGCGCCAAGCCTCGACGACGGCAGGCTCGCCACCGAGGGACTCCCCTACGTGCTGACAGCCGTGTTGGGTACGTTCTGGGGCAAGGTGCTGCTGGTGGACGTGGCAATCGCCATCTTTGTCTGCACCCTGGCCATCCAAACGGCCGGTTCACGCCTGGTGTTCTCCATGGCCCGCGACGGCAAGCTGCCAGCCTCGGCCCGGCTCTCGAAAGTCCACCCCAAGCGCGGGACCCCCATGTGGCCTTCCATCGCGATCGGCGCCCTGGCTGTGGGCATCCTCGCCATCAACATCGGCAACTCCGCGCTCTTCACCACCCTCTGCAGCGTGTGCATCGTGATGGTGTACCTGGCGTACCTGATGGTCACTGTCCCGCAACTGCTCAGCCGCTTCCGGGGTGACTGGGACCAGGTGGGCCAGACCATGCCGGCCGGACTCTTCTCACTGGGCCGGTGGGGCTTGCCAGTCAACATCCTGGCCGTGCTCTACGGCGCCCTGATGGTCATCAACCTCTCCTGGCCCCGCCCCGAGGTGTACGACCCCTCCGGCGAACACGGGATCCTGCTCTTCTCCGCTCCCATCATGGTGGGCGCCGTCCTGCTCCTGGGCCTCTGGGTCCGCAGGAACATCCGGGTTCGGGAGAACAAGGCCGCAATCGCCGCGGAATCCACCAACGCCGCCTGACCCCGCCAGCACCAGACCGTCCAGAACCAGCACCAGTACAGAAATGACTGCCATGACCCAGACTCTTGAAACACACACCTCTGAAAACGGCACAGCCACAACTGCCGGCGCCAAACTGCACGCACGGGCCCAGCACGGGCGCACGGCCGAGACCATGATCCATGTCCCGCCGGCTACGGCCCCGACACGTTTGATCGAGGGCCTCCCGGCGGATGCAAAGGACTCCCTGACGTGGGCGGAGACACTTTCCTTCGGCCGCTACACCCACCTGGAACTGGTCCGCGGGACGCGCATCAGGATCACAGACCTCGACGGCGATGCCTGCGTTCACGCTGTCCTCATCCGGAGTGGTGCCCAGCACGAGCGGCTCAACGTCGCGGATACGGTCAAAGTCCCCTGGCAGGCCTACATGACCACAGGCCACCCGCTTCTCTCCGACGCCGGCCGTCTCATGGCCACCGTAGTGGCCGATTCCTCAGGTCAGCATGATGCCCTCACCGGCACCACCCACCTGGCCGGAAACACCGCCAAGTACGGTGCCGGATCAGCCCACAGCCTGTCACCGGCCGGCCGTGAATTGCTGACCCTGGGCGGCATGAAGCATGGCATCAGCCAGAAAGAACTCCCTCCGTCGGTGTCGTTCTTCAAGGGCGTCACCGTGGAGCGGGACGGCAGCATCACGTTCGCCGGCAGCGCCGGTGCCGGAGCCGCCGTCGAACTTCTCCTCCACATGGACGCAGTGCTGGTACTGGCCAATACCGCCCACCCGCTGGACCCGCGTCCGGAATTCACGGGAAGCGCCGTGGACATCGTGGCCTGGCAGGCTCCGCAGGACCTTGAAGCCCTCAAAAGCGGAACCCTCAACGTAGACCTGGGCCCAGAGGGACGTCTGGCCCTCCACAACACCGAACTCGACTACAACGCAAGGACCTCCGCATGAACGCCATCGCAGAAATGAGCCCCGCACTGGTCGCTGGCCGGGTCGTAGTGGACGAGCTGGTGGAAGCCCGTGGTCCGTGGTCCGCCGTGATTGCTGCCGGCGACGTGCTCACCATTGTGGACCTCGACGGCAACCAAGCCGTTGACTGCATTCTCTACGCGGCCCAGGACACGAGTACGCGTTACTCCGCCGCCGTGACCATCGCGAGCCAGGGCTCGATCTTCCTCACCACTGGCTCAGTTCTCCGCGCCGACAGCGGCCAGGAACTCATGACGGTGGTGGCGGACGAGGTTGGCGTCCACGACACCATCGGCGGCGCCTGCTCCCAGGAATCCAACACACTCCGCTACGGCCAACACACCCATGAACAGCATGCGTGCGTGGAGAACTTCCTCATTGAAGGTGCCAAGTGGGACCTCGGCAAGAAGGACCTCGTGTCCAACATCAACTGGTTCATGAACGTGCCGGTGGATCCCGACGGCGCCCTGGGCATCGTGGACGGGCTGTCCGCACCCGGAAAGCGTGTGGCCCTCCGCGCCGAGGTGGACACACTGGTGCTGGTGTCCAACTGCCCCCAAATCAATAACCCCTGCAACGGCTTCAACCCCACGCCGGTGCGCATGATCGTCACACGTCCGGAGGACCGCTCATGAACCACTTCGACACCCTGCTCATTGCCAACCGTGGCGAGATCGCCTGCCGGATCATCGAATCCGCCCGCAAGGCCGGGCTGCGCACGGTGGCCGTCTTCTCCGAAGCTGACCGCGGCGCCAAGCATGTGAAGCTCGCTGACGAGGCTGTCCTGCTGGGACCTGCACCCGCCAAGGAGTCGTATCTTAAGGTTGACGCCATCCTCAAGGCGGCGGCTGCCACCGGGGCCGGCGCCATTCATCCCGGCTACGGATTCCTGTCCGAGGACGCGGCCTTCGCCGAAGCCGTGGAGGCAGCCGGTTTGGTCTTTGTGGGGCCCACCCCGGAACAGCTCCGGATCTTCGGCACCAAGCACACCGCCCGTGATGCCGCCCAACGCGCCGGCGTTCCCATGATCGCGGGATCCGGCCTCTTGGAGGACCTGGACGAAGCCGTCGCAGCAGCGGAGATCATCGGCTACCCACTCATGCTCAAGGCAACCGGGGGTGGCGGTGGCATCGGCATGGCCGTCTGCCGCGACGAAGCCGAACTCCGCGACAACTACTCCCGGGTTGCGCGCCTGGCCAGCTCCAGCTTTGGAACGGCGGGCGTCTTTGCCGAACGCTACATCGAACACGCCCGCCACGTGGAAGTCCAGGTGTTCGGCGACGGTGAGGGCCGCGTGGTGAGCCTTGGAGACCGTGACTGCTCGCTGCAGCGCCGACACCAGAAAGTGCTCGAAGAAGCCCCCGCACCGGACCTCCCCGACGCGCTGCGGGAGGAACTGCACCGAAGCTCCCGCGCGCTCTGCGCCTCCGTGGGCTACCGCTCGGCAGGCACAGTGGAATTCGTCTACGATCCCGTCCGCCGGGAAGCATCCTTCCTGGAAGTCAACGCGCGGCTGCAAGTAGAGCACCCCGTCACCGAAGCCATCACCGGCGTTGACTTGGTGGAGTGGATGCTGAACCTTGCCCGGAATGAGCCGGTGCTTGATGGCGTGCCGGACAGTGTGCCCGTTGCAGGTCATGCCGTGGAAGCCCGTATCTACGCAGAAGACCCGGCCCGCAACTTCCAGCCCAGCGCCGGAACGGTCACCAACGCGCAGTACCCGGCCTCCGACGTCGTGCGCATTGACGCCTGGGTGGAGACCGGCAGCGAAGTCTCCACCAGTTACGATCCCCTGCTGGGCAAGGTCATCACGTCCGGTTCAACCCGCGACGCCGCCTTCGACGCACTGGCTGCCGCGTTGGCGGAAACCCGCATTGATGGCATCGAGACCAACCTGGGCATGCTGCGTGCCGTGGCCGGGATGGATGTGGTCCGTGCCGCGCAGCATTCCACCGGAACCCTGAACACCGTGGGCGATCCGGAACCGCGGATCACCGTTGAACGGCCGGGCCTCCAGACCAGCGTGCAGGATTGGCCGGGCAGGACCGGGCTCTGGCAGATCGGAGTGCCGCCGAGTGGACCCATGGATGATTTGTCGTTCCGGCTGGGCAACACCGCGCTGGGCAATCCGGAGGGCGCACCTGGCCTGGAATTCACCATGGCCGGCCCTGCGCTCCGTTTCACTCACGCCACCACCGTGTGCGTCACCGGCGCGGACGTCACGGTAACAGTCGACGGCAAGCCAGCCGCTGCGTGGGAGCCCATCACTGTCCCGGAGAACGGCCTCCTGGACGTCGGATCAGCCGACGGATCCGGGCTGAGGGGATACATCCTGTTCGAAGGTGGGCTGGATGTTCCCCGGTATCTGGGCAGCGCATCAACCTTCACATTGGGCCAGTTCGGCGGCCATGGCGGCCGCGTCCTGCGGGCCGGCGATGTGCTCCGCACCGTCACCGGTCACCTCCCCGAGACCGTCCCCGGCCCGGTTCCCGTGGAGAGCCGCCCGGCCCTCACCACGGATTGGGAGCTGAAAGTGGTGGAGGGGCCACACGGTGCACCGGACTTCTTCCAACGCGAAGACATCGAGGAGCTGTACGCCGCCGAATACGAGGTCCACTTCAACTCCGCCCGAACCGGCGTCCGCCTGGTCGGCCCCAAACCGCGCTGGGCACGCAATGACGGCGGAGAGGCCGGACTTCACCCCTCCAACATCCACGACACCGCCTATTCGGTAGGTGCCTTGGACTTCACCGGCGACACCCCCATTCTCCTGGGCCCTGATGGTCCCAGCCTGGGCGGTTTCGTCTGCCCCGTCACCGTAGTAACCGGCGAGCGCTGGAAGCTGGGCCAACTCCGTCCAGGCGATAAGGTCCGCTTTGTGCCCATCCGCTCGGTTGAGGCGCCTTCCGTCAAAGAACTCGGTGCTGCGAGGCAGCTGATTCTGCCAGGTAGCACCGGTTTCACCACGGGCACCGGCACGGCTTCCGGCACGGCATCAGGCACGGCCGAGTTGCTCCGCGGAGACGGCGACGACGGCGTGCTGGGCCGGGTGCCCGAAGGCGACGGACGGCCTGCTGTCACCTACCGCCGCTCCGGTGACGACAACCTTTTGGTGGAGTACGGAGACATGGTGCTGGATCTTGGCCTCCGCGCCCGTGTCCACGCCCTGCACCAGGAACTCGAGCGTCTCGCAGTCGGGGGCATCGTGGATCTGACGCCAGGTATCCGTTCCCTGCAGATCAAAGCCGATCCCTCCGTCCTTCCCACCTCAAAGCTGTTGGGCCTGGTGCAGGAAATAGAGGCCGCACTCCCTGCAAGCTCGGAGCTGGTGGTGCCCAGCCGCAGCGTTCGCCTGCCCTTGTCCTGGGACGATCCCGCTACCCGTGAGGCAATCGAGCGCTACATGGCCGGTGTCCGCGACGACGCCCCCTGGTGCCCATGGAACATCGAGTTCATCCGGCGCATCAACGGTTTGGACTCCGTCAACGATGTCTTCGATACGGTGTTCAACGCGGAGTACCTCGTCCTGGGACTGGGTGATGTGTACCTAGGAGCACCGGTGGCAACACCGTTGGATCCGCGGCACAGGCTGGTGACCACCAAATACAACCCTGCCCGCACTTGGACGCCGGAGAACGCCGTGGGCATCGGCGGAGCCTACATGTGCATTTACGGCATGGAAGGTCCCGGTGGATACCAGTTCGTTGGCCGCACCACCCAGGTTTGGTCGCGCTACGCGGATTCGGCGCCGTTTGAGCCGGGTTCGCCTTGGCTGCTCCGGTTCTTCGACCGTATTTCCTGGTACCCCGTCAGTCCCGAGGAACTGTTGGACCTCCGCGCCGACATGGCTGCTGGCCGTGGCCGTGGTGTGGAGATCCAGGACGGCACGTTCTCACTTGCAGAACATGAGGAATTCCTGGAACGCAACAGCGTCTCCATCGCGGAATTCCGCGAGACCCAGGCGGCGGCTTTCGCCGTGGAGCGCCAGGCCTGGGAAGACGCCGGCGAGTTCGATCGTGCCGAGCAGGCCGTTTCGCTGGCCCCGCCGGCCGACGACGTTGTTGTTCCCGACGGCGGCACCCTGGTGACGTCGCCGTTCGCGGCAAGCGTCTGGAAAGTGGACGTGGAACCCGGAGACCTGGTGGTGGCCGGCCAATCGCTGGTTTCCCTTGAGGCGATGAAGATGGAGACGGTCATCCAGGCTCCGGTGGATGGCCTGGTCCAACAGGTCCTGCCCGCTGCCGGTGCTCAAGTGGTGGCTGGTGAGGCGCTGGTGGTCCTGGAACCAGTGGACGTCCGGGAACCCGCACTCGTCTTGGAGGGAAGCGCATCATGACCAGTCCCACCGGAACCACAGTTGCTCGGGTACTTTCGGCGCTCGAGGCGATTGACGCCGTCGACCGTCCCGAAATCTGGATCCACCTGCGCGGGCGGGAAGAACTGCTCGCGGAGGCGGCCCGGATTGATGCCGCCGTGGCGGCCGGTGGGAACCTGCCGCTAGCCGGTCTCCTGCTCGCCGTGAAGAACAACGTGGATGTTGCCGGTATAACCACGACGGCGGCCTGCCCCGGCTTTGGTGACGTACCCGCCCGGGATGCGGTGCCGGTCGCCCGGCTGCGCGCTGCGGGCGCTCTGGTGCTCGGGGCCACCAATCTGGACCAGTTCGCCACGGGCCTGGTGGGTACCCGCAGCCCGTATGGTGCTGTCCGTGATTCGAGGCGTCCCGAGAGGATCTCGGGAGGCTCCAGTTCGGGATCTGCCGTGGCGGTGGCGTTGGGCCTTGTGGACCTTGCCATCGGCACGGACACCGCGGGTTCGGGCAGGATTCCCGCCGCGCTGCAGGGAATCGTGGGGATCAAACCGACCTTGGGCGTTGTGTCCACCGAAGGTGTGGTCCCGGCATGCCGTTCCTGGGATACCGCCACGATCTTCGCCCGCGATCTCGCCACTGCCGAGCTCGCCATGGGCATCATGGCCGGGCAGGGCCGCACCTGGCCCACCGACGTGAAAGTTGCGGCACCGTCCACCCCTCGGGTGGCCTATCCCGCTGCTCTACCGGCGCTCCCGGAGGCGTGGGCGGCGGAATTCCAGGCGCAGGTTGAGCGGCTGCGGTCCACAGGAGTGGTAGCGGAACCCATCGACCTGGACGTCTTCCTCCAGGCAGCCCGGCTGCTGTACGACGGCGGATTGGTAGCCGAACGCTACGCCGCCGTCGGCAGCTTCATTGATTCGGCGACATTGGGCGGGGTAGGTGCTTCGGACGGGGCAGGCCAGTCCGGCGGCGTGCCCGCAGCACTGGACCCCACAGTCGCCGGCATCATCAGCGCCGCAGGCCAGGTTCCCGCACACCGGTACGTCGCGGACACCGCGGCGTTGGAGCAACTCAAGCGCCAAGCCATGGAGCGCCTGGACGGATTCGACGCCTTGGTTGTCCCCACGGCACCGTTCCATCCGACGTTGGCAGAGGTGTCGGCCGATCCGGTGGGGGTCAACTCCCGAATGGGCACCTATACCAATTTCTGCAACCTCTTCGATCTCAGCGCTGTTGCCGTACCGGCGGGCACCGTCACCGAAACAGACGGCGTTGAAACAGGCAGTACCTCCCAGTTCGGCCTGACGGTGGTTGCCCGGACCTTCGAGGACGGGGTGGCTGCGGATATCGCGCGTCGGATCGAGCTCACCCCGGAGCTGCCGGAACTGTTCGCCGCGGGTGCCGCGGCAGGGCCCGCAGCCGCCCAGTCCTCGGCTCCCAAGGCCCCGTGGCCCGTTGCTGCGGGAGCCGTCGTCGTTCCCCTCGTAGTGGTGGGGGCGCATCGGAAGGGGCAGCCGCTGGCGGCGGAGCTCGAAGGGCGTGGAGCCTTCTGGGACGGCCCGGTGACCACCGCGGCGCAGTACCGGATGGTGGCTTTGGAGACCACTCCGCCCAAGCCCGGAGTGGTTCGTTCGGCGCGCGGAGCCGGGCTGGTTGCTGAGAGATGGCTGCTGTCTGAGGCTGCGCTCGGGTCCTTCCTGGCCGAGCTGCCCGAACCCATGTTGCTGGGGTCCATCACGCTGGACGATGGCAGCAGAGCGGTGGGTTTTGCCTGCGACGCTGTGGCCGCGGCAGAGGGACGGGACATTACCGAGTACCACGATTGGATTAAATACCTGGAGGAAAACGCTGCTGCAGCAGGAAGCAACGGCTTGTGGCGCGAGGCCGATGGCGCTTTGCTGACCGGGCTTGGGCGGGGCCAGCACTAGCTGGCAGGCGGCTGGTTGGGGGAAATAGGGTTTCCGCCAATCAGCCGCCAAACCACTTTGCGGGCACCGCCGAACATCACGAAATGACCCACTTTGGGGCTTGCTGGTGCGGTTAACGGTCCCCGGAAGCCCTATCATTGTGCTTGTCGTCATTGGGGCATTTTTTGTGAGTGCCCACTGACGCCGGATTCAGCTTGTCTGTGAGCCGAGGCTTGCACCTTCGAAGGGAAAACCTATGGCCCGGAGCCCGGAAGAGTCGCTTAAGGCGACCCTGGCCAGAGTCGCACCCGGAACCCCGTTGCGAGATGGCCTGGAACGCATCCTCCGCGGACGGACCGGAGCCCTGATTGTCTTGGGCTACGACCGCACCATCGACTCCATCTGTTCCGGCGGGTTCGATATCGGCATCGATTTCTCCCCCACGCGCCTGCGTGAGCTGGCCAAAATGGACGGCGCCATTATCTGCGACAAGGACGCCAGCAACATTGTCCGCGCCGCAGTCCAACTGGTCCCGGATTCGAGCATTGAAACCCAGGAATCGGGCACCAGGCACCGCACCGCTGAGCGGGTGGCCATCCAGACCGGCGTTCCCGTGATCTCCGTCAGCCAGTCGATGCAGATCATCGCGCTGTACGTGAACGGTTTGCGCCACGTGCTGGAGGGCTCCGAAAAGGTCCTCGCCCGCGCCAACCAGGCCCTGGCAACGTTGGAACGGTACAGCGCCAGGCTGGACCAGGTCACCAGTTCCCTCTCCGCCCTGGAAATCGAGGCCCTGGTCACTGTCAGGGACGTTGCCGTCACCTTGCAGCGGCAGGAAATGGTCCGTCGCATCTCGGAGGAAATCGCCCAGTACGTCCTGGAACTGGGCGAAGACGGCCGTCTGCTATCCCTCCAGGTGGAGGAACTGACCATGGGCCGCGGGCCGGGCAGCGACGTCATCATCCGCGACTACTCGGATCCCGACGCCACGCCTGAGGAGATCGAGGAAGCCGTCCAGGCACTCCTGAACCTGGGCCCCACCGAACTGATCGATCTCAGCCGCATCGCGCACATCATCGGTTTCGCCGGCGGTGTTGAGCAGTTGGACGCAGTGGTCCAGCCGCGCGGCTACCGGCTCCTTTCGGGCCTCAAGTCAGTGCCTAAAGCCGTGGCCGACCGCTTGGTGGACTACTTCGGCGGGCTCCAGAACCTGATGGCAGCCACCATTGATGACCTGATGACCGTGGACGGCATCGGCGATCAGCGCGCCCGCACAGTGCGCGAGGGCCTGAGCCGCATGGCCGAGGCCAGCCTGCTGGACCGGTTCCTCTAAGCCGCCTGCCGCCGTCGAACGCCGGCTCAGCCAGAACTTAGTTCAGCTGGAAGACAGCCTTGGGGCTGGCTTTGTTTCCCAGCCGCGCCTCGAAGGTGTAGTACGCGCCGCCGCCACCCGGCTTCGCGTTGATCGCGCCACAGCCTTCCAGTGTCCTGTTGCGCTGCCACGGGAAGTTCGCGGTTTCGCTCTTGCCGGGCTGGATGGTTTTGATGAGGTCTTCGCCGCCGGTCTGGCAGTCCTTGGAGGAGAAGATGCGGTCCGCGCCGCTCATCACCAGATACTCCATTTGGGAGGTTCCCACGTTGACCTCGCACGGAGCGTTGCCTCCGTTGGTGATGGTCATGGTGAGCAGCGGCTTTTCTTCCGCACCGTAGGCTGGCTTGTCGGTCTTGGCCGCGACAGTCATGAGGTTGAAGTCGCACACAGGCGTCGGCGAAGCAGACGGCGACGGTGTCCCTGACGGCGCACTTCCCTGCGTCGGCGCCTGCGAGGCTTCCGGGGTGCTGGCGGCTTGGGGCTCATTCTTTCCGGCGAGCGCACCCGTAAGGGCCACCGCGCCTCCCACCAGCAAGGCGATCACCAGCAGCAGGGCGCCGAAAACCACCTGCCGACGACGGCGGTACACGGCAGGGCTCGGGCGTCGCTTTTTCGCCGGGGTACCGCGGCTTGTTGTCCCGCTCCGGGATGAGCCACGGGCAGCACCCTTTGCCGGCGCTGATGAGCGCGCGGTCGACTGCTGCTTTCCGTTGGTGGCCATGGTTCTAGGCTAGGCTCGTGGCCCTCGGGGCCCTAACCTACACGCCGCAGGGCCCTAATCCGGGACTGTGTGACGTCGGCCATGGCCCGGGGTTCCATTACAGTTGAGGGCAGTATGACTCTTCCCGATGCCCACCAACTGACCGCGCTCCACAGCGCCTTGGATCAGTGGTTTGCCGACGCCGCCCGGGACCTTCCGTGGCGCGAGCCGGACTGCAGCGCCTGGGGAATCCTGGTCAGCGAAGTCATGCTCCAGCAGACTCCCGTGGTTCGGGTTCTGCCCGTGTGGCGGGACTGGATGGACCGCTGGCCTACCCCGGGCCACCTTGCCGACGAGCCGTCGGGCGAAGCCGTCCGCCATTGGGGCCGACTCGGATACCCACGCCGCGCCCTGCGACTGCACGCGGCCGCCGTCGCCATCCGTGAGCAGCACGGCGGCAACGTTCCTGACACGTACGCAGAACTTTTGGGTTTGCCTGGCGTGGGGAGTTACACGGCTGCCGCCGTCGCCGCCTTCGCTTTTGGTCGACGCGAAACCGTGGTGGACACCAACATCAGGCGGGTCCACGCACGCCTTATTTCCGGGAACGCACTTCCTGCGCCGGCGCTGACCGCAGGCGAAATGCGGTTGGCCGAGGCCCTCCTTCCCGTCGAACAGGAACTGTCCGTGCGCTGGAACGCGTCCGTCATGGAACTGGGAGCCATGGTGTGCACGGCCCGCAGCCCCAAGTGCGCGGACTGTCCTGTCCGCTCAAGCTGCGCCTGGCTCGCCGCGGGTGAGCCGCCGCCGTCGTACACGCCCAAGGGCCAGTCCTGGCACGGCACCGACCGCCAGGTCCGCGGTGCCGTGATGGCCGTCCTCCGCGAGGCCGCCACCCCCGTCCCCCGCCAGATGTTCGAGCAGGCGCCGGCGGATCTCGGATTCGCGCCGTCGGGCATCGGGATCCCCCTCGCTGCGTTGCACCGGCTCAACTCGGCGCCGGAGCAACTCGAGCGCGCACTGGATGGCCTGTTGGTGGACGGCTTGGCAGAGATGCACGACGGCGGGTTGCGGCTTCCGGCCTAGCGTTTGGCAGGCGCGGTATCGGTTCGGCAACGGTACCGGGTGAGCCGTAACAATGCAGGTGCCTCTTTGGGACGCACGGGAGACGCCGGCCCCACGCGGTCTTACCCTGAAGCATGGGCAAAATCGGAGTGGCGTTGACCCTTGCTGGAACGGCGGCTTTGCTTCCGGGCTGCTATCCCGAAGCCGCAGCCTGCCCGGCCATTGGGCACATTGCAGGGGTGTCCCTGAGTGTTGCAGCGAGTTACGCAGACCAGGTGGGGACGCTGCGGCTCAAGGCCTGCCAGGACGGTACCTGCACCGAAAAGGACCTGGACCTGCACCCTGGTGCCGTAGCCGTGGACCAAGGCTGCACGCCGGACGGCGTGTGCTCGGCGACGTCATCTCCTGACGGGACTCTTCTGGGTTCCATCGAGCTTCCGACCCTCAGCGAAAGCCCCCTTGAAGCGACCGTCAGCGGCACCTCTCCCTCCGGCACAGCGCTGCCCACGCGGACATTGACCTTCACGCCCAGGGGCGATTATCCGTACGGCGAGCAATGCGGCCGCGTCATTTCCGCCGCGGTGAGCTTGGATGAAGACGGGCTAAGTCAGACCTAGACTTTCCACATCGTGAAAATCTTGTTCCGATATTAAACACAACAGGCTTCAGGAATTAGCAATTCGGAAACAAGGCCCTCATAGCGTCTTGTGTGATCCCAGCCGCGACCGCAGCGCGGCCCCGCACAGACAGGCATCCCCCTTGAAAACTCCCACACCCACGGCTTCCGTGACTCCAGCAGCGAAGAAGCCACTGTACAAATCCTTGTTCTTCCAGATTTTGGTGGCCGTGGTGCTGGGCATCGCCATAGGGTACCTATGGCCAAACATAGGGGCTGCCCTTCGCCCACTGGGCGACGGCTTCATTCAGCTCATCAAAATGATCATCGCTCCACTGATTTTCCTGGTCATCGTCACGGGGATCTCTGCCGTGGGGGACGTCAAGTCCGTAGGCCGCGTAGGTGTTAAGGCACTGATCTATTTCACCGGCGCCACACTCTTCGCCTTGGCATTTGGGCTGGTGGTTGCCAATCTTGTGCAGCCGGGCGCAGGCCTGAACATTGACCCGGCGTCCTTGTCCGAGGATGCAGTGAACGCCAAGACCACCACCGCTCCACCCAAAGATGCGGGTCAGTTCCTGCTGGGCATCATCCCCACCAGCGTCATAGGAGCCTTCGCGTCCAACTCGCTGCTCCAGGTCCTGTGCTTCGCAATCTTCTTTGGCGCAGCCATCGTGGTGGTGGGCCGCGAGAAGTGCAAGCCCGTGATGGACCTCATGGAAACGACACTGGAGCTCTTCTTCAAAATCATGGCGTGGGTCATGCGGGTCGCCCCCATTGGAGCCTTCGGCGCCATGGCCTTCATCATCGGCCAGTATGGACTGAGCTCGTTGAGCACCTACGCCCTCTTGGTTGCTGCATGCTACGGCTCAGCGCTGGTCTTCATTGGCCTCCTGTTTGTGGTGGCCTGGGTCTACCCGCGCGTTCCCCTGTGGCAGTTCATCAAGTACTCCCGCGAAGAATTTATGCTTGCCCTGGGCACGGCCTCCACTGAATCCGTCCTCCCCCGCATCATGACCAAGCTGACCAACGCCGGTTGTTCCCGGGCAACCACAGGCCTGGTGGTGCCCACGGGATACTCCTTCAATCTGGACGGAGCCGCGCTTTACCTTTCCATCTCCCTTCTTTTCCTTGCCCAGGCCTTTGGCCACAACCTGGATCTGGGTCAGCAACTGGCAGCGCTCGGCATCCTGATGCTCACCTCCAAGGGCATGGCCGGCGTTCCCGGTTCCGCCTTCCTCGCCCTCTCCGCGACGGCCGGGGCGCTGGGAATCTTCCCGGTGGCAGGAGTTGCACTCCTGCTTGGAGCGGACCGTTTGATGGACTCCATGCGGGTTGTGGTCAACTTGCTGGGCAACTGCGTCGCCACGTTCGTGGTGTCCAAATGGGAAGGTCAATTCGACCGCGAGGCAATGCTGGCAGCTTTCCGCGGGGAGGACACGACGCCGGAGGACACCGACGCGGCGCCCGAGCCTTCGGCGCCGGCACTCAAAACTCCCCAGCTGACCTCCGGTACGTACTCGGGGTAAAGCCCAAGTACTTCTGGAAGTCGTTCGTCAGATGCGCATGATCGGCATAGCCGAGTTCGACGGCGATCGCCGCAAGGTCCGCTGTTGGATCGGACCGGGTACGCTCGGCGGCATCCTGAAGCCTCCGGCGACGTATGAGTGCTGCGGGGCTGAGTCCTATGTACTTCCTGGCCAACCTCTGCAGCGTTCGCGGTGAAACCGCCAGCCGGGCGGCAGCGTCCTCGAGCAAAAGCACCTCTGGGTCGGAAGCGATCACATCCATCATCCGGTTCGCGAGCAGGGCTTCCTCCGAGAGCACTGCGTCGAGTGAAACCAGCCACGCAACAAAGGCCTCTACTGCCCGCTTGCGGTGAGTGCCGTCGTCGCGCGTTGTGGCACTGCGGGGCTGCATGGCGCTGCGAGACGGGGCCATCGCGGCCGAAACCGCAGTGTGCAGCTCCATCATTTCCAGAGTCAGTTCCCTGTCCCGCAAGGCGCCGGGGTCGTCGGTAAACAACGGCACGGCCGCCGGGCGGAGCAGCGCACCCACGGTCCAGCCAGAGCCGGTCAGGTCGCGGTGTGCGGCACGGGTGGTTGGTCCCGAAAAGATGACATCCGCAGGCTGCACCACCAAGTTGGACGCAGGGTAGGCGATGAGGTGTTGCCGGGAGGTCCGCCCGGGTTCGATGTCCCACTCGGGGATCCAAAACCACTGCACCAGCCCGGCTACCGATGCCGGCGCGGGAACGCGGTTGAAGGTGGGTAGTCGCGCGGGGTACAGGATGCCCTTGAAGGAACCCTCCATAAGCCCCTCCCGGGTCGGCGTGAACCTGTCGCGAATCTCCAAGCGCCCGGCACCCGGAGGCACGTAGCGTCGTATCCATGACAGATACTACAAGCACAGAATCAACCACGGCCGCCCACGGGGAGCACACCACCCACGGCATTCCCAACGGTCTCACCAGCCTCACGCCGTTCCTCTCGGTGCCGAACGCCAAGGCGGCCATCGCCTTTTACCGGGACGTGTTCGGGGCCCGCGTGGTGGGTGAAACTGAGATGGGCGGGCTAGTGGTCCATGCCGAACTGGACTTCGGAAACGGCCACCTCCAGCTGGGTGAGCCCAACCCGGAATATCACTTGGTCCAAGCACCGTCAGGCGAAGATGACTGCTACTCCCTGGGCCTCTACTGCTCCGACGCGGACAGCCTGGTCCACAAAGCGGAGCAAGCCGGCGCCGCCATCCGGGAGCCGTTGACCACCTTCGTCTCAGGTGACCGCTACGCGAGCATCCGCGATCCGTTCGGCGTCCGCTGGTCCATCATGACGCGTGTCGAGGACCTCTCCGAGGAAGAGAGCAACCGCCGCGTCGAGGAATGGGCGGCACAGCAGGGCTAAGGACCGGGAGCCGCCACAGGGTTCAGGCCCTGCGGCGGCCAAGCCCTAGCTAAGACAGAGACAAAACGGGTGCCCGGCCGGATCAAGGAACACCCGGAACGTCTCACCGGGCTGATGGTCGGCCTTGGTGGCTCCCAGCGAGAGCGCAACTTCTTCGCCCTTGTCCAGGTCTTCCACCACCATGTCCAAATGCATTTGCTGCGGAATGGTCTGCCCGGGCCACACCGGCGCTTGGTACACCTCCACCTGCTGGAAGGAGATGCAGTTACTGCCGTCGCTTGGGCGGATATCGAACCAGTCGCCCTTGTCCTCGACGTCCCAGCCGAAAAGCTCGCCATAGAAGGCAGCCAAGACAGCCGCGTCGGGACAATCGATGACGACACTTGGGAACTTAGCAATAGCCATGGTGTTAGACCTCGTCAGCCGATTTCTTCATGCGGACCAGGGCGCTCTTGGTGCCCCGCTGGGTGAGGACGTGAACCACGGCGGCGACGGCGGCCGAGACAACCGCGAAGACCAGCACGCCCGGAAGTGAATCATTGAGGTCTGTGCTGTCCTTGGGGGCAGGTTTGCCGGTCTGCTTCTCCCAGAGGCCCTCCAGCGTCTTGTTTGCCAGCGCACCGGCGCCAAGACCGATTGCCAGGCCGAAAATTTTCACCAGTATGTTCACGTAGATCCTCCATCAAGTTTGGCGCCAGCGGACGACGCCACAACAATCGCCTCACAAAACAAGGCAGGGCCGCTGCAACCGCAGCGGCCCTGTCCGGATACCTAGTCTTTCTTAAAGGCGTCCTTCAGCTTCTCGCCGGCGCCCTTGAGGTCGGCCTTCGTCTGGTCGCCCTTGCCTTCTGCTTCAAGACGCTCGTTGTCCGTCAGCTTTCCGGCAGCTTCCTTGGCCTTGCCACCAAGCTTCTCGCCAGCGTTCTCCATCTTGTCGTCAGCACCCATGATTCGCACCTCTTCCTTGTAGTGAACCTGTACCTCTACAACATCACTAATCAGCATACTTAGCAATATTTGACAGCAAATCCGTCCGAACTAGAGCTCCCCGAACCCCTCTTCCACCAACCGGCGAACATAGTCAACAGCTCTCTGCGCATCCTTGCCGCGGGCTTCGACACGAAGCGTGGAACCCTGGCCGGCGGCGAGCGCCATGAGCGCCATGATGGACATGCCATCGACGCCGTTCACGGTCACCTCGGCGTCCAACCCGGACAGGCCACCTGCGATCTTCGCGGCAGGCCGGGCGTGCATGCCCAAGGGATTAATGAGCTCGAAGTCGCCGCTGGCGTCCGGCGCAATGGCGCCGGCCGCTTCAGCAGGCTCCACTGGCTCCGCAGGCCGGTACCCCGCGGCTTCCGCGGCCTTGCGGACATCCGCGACGCCGGAACCTCCTTGGGCCGCGACGGCGGCCGCCACCAGCCCCTCAACCAACGGCGCATCCGCGAGGAGCACGGCATCAGGGTCGCTGGCAAACTCCATGGCCGACTCGGCCGTCATCACCGCCGAGCCCAGATCGGTCAGTACCACCACGCCGTCACCACCGGAATCAACCAGGGACTGCTCGACGGCGGCCAGCACCTTCTCCAGGCTGGTTCCGATCCGATCGTCGTCAGTGCCCCCGGCGGCGACCAATTCGACGTCGGGCGCCATCTGCGCGGCGAGCTCCACCGCTCCCTCGGCTATCTTGCTGCTGTGTGAAACCACCACGATCCCAACCGTCATACGGCGTCGGCCCCTGTCTCAGCCGTGGAACCGGCAGCAGCCGCGGCGGCCGCACGGAGGAGCAGCGCCGTTGAGGCCGCCCCGGGGTCGCGGTGCCCTGCGCTGCGCTCCCCCAAATAGCTGGCCCGCCCTTTACGCGCCACCAACGGATCCGTTGCCATCGCCCCGGTCTCAGCTGCTTCGGCAGCTGCCTCCAGGACGCCCACCGGATCCGCGCCGCCCGCTGCTGCTTTTTGGGCCGCTTCCACGGCGGGTGTCCACGCGTCGATCATGGTCTTGTCCCCAAGTTCGGCTTTGCCGCGCGCCACCACGCCATCACGTGCGGCGGTGAGAGCGGCCGCCAGGGTTTCAGCGTCGATCTCGGCGGCATCGCCCAGCGAGGTAGCTGCCCGCAGATAGGCCGTCCCGTACAACGGTCCGGCAGCGCCACCCACCTTGGACATGAGGGCCATCGCGGCGGCTTTGAGCGCGGCTCCGGGAGTTGCGGGTGGCGCCTCGTCGAGTTTCTGGAGGACGGCCTGGAACCCGCGGTCCATGTTTTCGCCGTGGTCCGAGTCGCCGATCGCCCGGTCCAGTTCGATCAGTTCCACGCGGTGCTCTTCCATGGCCTTGGCGGAAAGTTTCAACCAGTCCGTGACCCAGTCAACAGTCAACCCCATATTCAGGCTCCCCAGCGCAGTGCTGCAGTGTGGACAGGGGCATCCCAGAGCCGGGTCATCTCGTCATCAAGGCGCAGGACCGAGACCGAACAGCCCTGCATCTCCAGGGAGGTCACGTAGTTGCCCACCAGCGAACGCTCCACGGTGGCACCACGTTCGGCCAGGACCTGGGCGGCACGCCGGTAGACGATGTAGAGCTCGCTTTGCGGGGTTCCACCCATGCCGTTCACGAACAGCAGCACCTTGTCCCCGGATGCCAGGGCAAGATCCTCCAGCACAGGCTCCAGCAGGCGGTCCGTGATCGCGTCAGCGCTTTCCATGGCGATCTTGTGCCGGCCCGGTTCGCCGTGAATGCCTATACCGATCTCGATCTCGTTGTCTTCCAGCTCGAAGCTCGGCGTGCCTGCGTGTGGCACTGTGCAGCCGGACAGTGCCACACCCATCGTCCGCACGTTGGCCACCACCCGTTCGGCGATGGCCGTGACGGTGTCAAGATCGTCACCACGCTGAGCTGATGCCCCTGCGATCTTTTCCACCAGGACCGTACCGCCTACCCCGCGCCGGCCTGCCGTGTACAGCGAATCTTCCACCGCGACGTCGTCGTTCACCAGGACCGAACGCACGTGCACGCCTTCGGCCTGCGCCATCTCGGCGGCGGTTTCAAAGTTCAGGACGTCGCCGGTGTAGTTCTTCACGATATGAACGACGCCGGCTCCTGAGTCGACAGCGACCGTGGCTGGAATGATCTGGTCAGGGGTTGGCGAGGTGAAGACGGCGCCGGGCACAGCGGCATCGAGCATGCCGAGCCCCACGAAACCTGCGTGCAGGGGCTCGTGACCGCTCCCTCCACCGGAGACCAAGGCAACCTTGCCCTCCACTGGAGCACCCTTTCGGATGACGTACTTGGGCTCGGGATGGACGTCCACAATGTCGGCATGGGCCATGCCGAACCCTTCGACGGACTCGTCCACCACTGCGCGTGGATCATTTATGAGCTTTTTCATGGGATGCTCCTGGGCGTGCTGCGGCTGGTGCTCTGACCCTACTACCGGCGGCCCGGCCCACGGTAGGCCTTGGGCGCCCTTGGTGCGGAGTTATCCCGCTCGGGGCTTTTCAGCGCGAGGCCCTGGCCACTGCCGAACTGCCCCTTCCGCCCTGCCCGCCTCCGCGGGCCGGTTCTGTGCCTGCTATTCCTCAGCCTGCGGTGCCGTCACCGCCTCGGATTCCTGCCTGGCGTGAAACTCGGGCCAGAAGGCAGAGTACAGATCCGGGTCGGAGTGCCTGTCCCCGGACCATGACGCTTCGTGCGGCCATGATCCGTGCGGAATGTCGATCTGGAAGGCGGAGAAGTCGGGGAATGTGACGCGGTTGTTCATCGCCCTCAGCCCCTAGTTGTTCAGCACGGCGTCGCCGCCGGCAGTCACAACGTCTTCAAGCAGCACTGTCTGGTCAATGACCGGGAGCCCCACTACATGCCCGAAGCTGAACATGTTTTGCGGGTCCAACTCAGCCTTTGCCTTGCGGAGCCGTTCCAATGCAGTTGCCCGCCAGGGCCGTTCCCTGTCTTCGGCATCCACAAAGTGGCCGTGCAGGTTCACGAAGGTTCCGGCATTGGCGGCGGGCCGAAGGTCTTCATGGACAGCATTGAAAACCGCAGGCAACATCGCAACCACCGGCGGGACGGCAATGGCACCCATGAAGAAGCTGAACGCAGCATCGCGGCCACCCACAATGTCATCGCCGTCTGCGCTCTTCGCCAAAGCACCGCCGAGCAACCGGAGCTCGGCCAACAGCACGGGACTTTCGACGCCGGGGCCAAAGTGCCGCAGAAGTGTTTCGGTTTCAGGCGCATCCAGCCTGTCCAAGAGGAACCCGTGTTCCATCACGGGAACCGGTTGGTCCGGGTCCTGGTGGATGGAGTCGAAGGCAGTAGCGTCAAGGGGGCCGGTGGCATCCATCATGAACGGTGCACTCCGGCGCATCGGCTCCAGGAGTTCTGCCGCCGCCGCCAGGTCACCTTGGTAGGCATAACGGAGGTGGATCACGAACTTTCCGCGTAGAGGTTCCGGCACCATTTCCATGTCCGGCAGCCGCAGGAAGGCCAGTGACGCCGAGGCCTCTACCGGCAAGGCAGGCGCCCAATCCCTGAACGCCTGCAATACTTCAGGAGCTTGCTCACCGTCAAAGTAGATTCCGCCGGCGTAGAGGTCCGAGCCGGGGAAGAGGTGGAACTCCATGGCCGTGACGATTCCCAAGTTGCCCTTGCCGCCGCGCAGGAGGAAGAACAACTCCGAATCCTCGTCCTTGGTTACCCTGCGCAGGGTTCCGTCTGCCGTGACTATTTCAAACGCAATCACGTGGTCGGAAGCGAATCCGTATTTGCGGCCCAGGATCGGCAGCCCACCACCCAGCGTGTAACCCACCACGCCTACATCAGTGGTTGAACCGCAGAGCCCCATGAGGCCGAAGGTCCCGGCGAGATCCACCACGGCCTTCCAGCGGACGCCCGCACCCACGCGGGCTGTCTTCTCCAGGGGATCAATACTGAGCTCGAGCATTCGTCGGGTGCTGATCAGCAGGCCACCCTCGATCGCGTTCGTGGCGCCGTGCCCGGTTGACTGGACAGACACGGGCACGCCGCGTTCCGCTGCCCAGCGTATCGCCGCCGAGACATCCTCTGCGTCGAGGGCTCCGAAGGCGAGATCGGGCTGGTGCTGTGTGGATAAATTGAAGGCCGCTACTTCAGCGGCGAAGCCGGGATCGGCAGGCGTGAACACTGGACCGCGCACGCTGAGTTGGAGTTCTGAAACATCTGAAAGGGACGCGTGGGACTGCATGATCTTCTCTCAATTGACCGATGTGGTGGAAGCTTCCCCAGCAAGCCTTGATCAGTTTATCCATCAATTTTAGATAAGAAAAGAGGATTAAATCACTCATAATCGGGCACTCTTGAAAACGCGCCATTTCCTGCAGATTGCGACGCGGGGGGAAGGGGAAGCAGGCCTAGAGCTGCTTGATCATGCGGGTATTGCCCAAGGTGTTCGGCTTCACCCGGGCCAGGTCCAGGAACTCCGCCACGCCTTCGTCATGTGAGCGCAGCAGCTCGGAGTACACCTGGGGATCGACGGCCGACTGGTCGGCCATGACTTCAAATCCGTGGCGCTTAAAGAAGTCCACTTCGAACGTCAGGCAGAATACACGGCTCACGCCAAGGGCGCGCGCTTCCTCAAGGAGATTCTCCACCAGGACGTGCCCCACGCCCCGCCCCCGCCAGGAATCGGCAGCCGCAAGAGTGCGGATCTCGGCCAGGTCCTCCCACATCACATGGAGAGCGCCGCAGCCAATGACTTCCCCGTCCTCAGACTCGGCGATCCGGAATTCCTGCAGGCTCTCGTAATAAGCCACAGTCTCCTTGGCCATGAGGATCCGCTCCTCGGCCAAGGGCGCCACCAGCCTCTTGATCGCAGCCACATCACTGGTGCGGGCAGGGCGGAGGCTGAAGGTCGAATTCACTCCCCCATCCTAGCGAGGCAAACAGGTGCCGGACGCCCCAGCCCCGCGCATGACTGAATGCGGGGCTGGGGCCGAACGAATCGCCTAGACCCCCAGCTCCTCCGGCAAAGCAACGTCCTCGCCCAGCACCTGCTTGGCCAGGAAGTGCTCCACCACTCCGTACCAGATCTTCGCGTGCTGCGGCTGGAGCACCCAGTGGTTTTCGTCAGGGAAGTAGAGGAAGCGGTGTGGGCTCTGGCCGTTGTCGTCGGCGGGCAATTGCGAGGAGGACAGGAGTTCGTACCAGAGCCGCAGTCCCTCGCCGATCGGGACCCGGTAGTCCTTGTCGCCATGGATCACCAGCATGGGTGTCTTGATGTTTCCCACGTTCAGGTGCGGAGAGTTCTCCATGGCCATTTCCACGGTCATTTCCTTCAGCCAGTACTGGGCAGCATCCGTGGTGGGACCGAACTGGTCCAGCGCCCACAAACTCGCGTGGGTAACAATCGCCTTGAACCGGTCGGTTTGCCCGGCCACCCAGTTGGCCATGTAGCCGCCGAACGATCCCCCCATCGCAGCTGTCCGCGACTCATCAATGTCCGGGCGCCCCACCACCGCGTCGGTGATGGCCATGAGGTCCGTGAAGGGCTTCTTGCCCCACTCGCCCCAGCCACGCTGGATGAATTCCTGGCCGTAGCCTGTGGAGAGCGCCGGATCGGGCAGCAGCACGGCGTAGCCCTTGGCGACGAGCAGCCAAGGGTTCCAGCGCCACGTCCAGGCGTTCCACGAACCCAGCGGGCCGCCGTGGATCCACAGCAGGAGCGGCGCAGGCTTCCCGGCCGATGCCCCTTCAGGGAGGGCGAGGTAGGCAGGGACTCGTGAACCGTCGTCCGCTGTCGTTTCAACGCGCTCCAGGCGACCCTTGTACACAGGCCGCTCAGCGGGTGCCTGCAGCCTGGTCACTTCTCCGGTGGCGAGGTTTATCCGAACAGCTTCGGCCGGGAATTCGTACGAGCTCCGCAGGGCATACGCCGAGGCCCCGTCGGGAGAAAGCACGACGTCGGAATAGGCGGAAGCGTCCTGCGTCACCCGGGTGACTTCACCGTCAGCGACGCTTATCCGGAAAACCGGCGACGCGCCGTCGTCGTCCGCTTTGGCCAGGACGGCGCTGCCATCCGGAAGCCAGGCAAGGACAGTGGCCCAGCGATCCCAGTGGTGTGCCAGCGGCTCGAGGTCCGTGGTTTCGCCGCCGGCGACGTTGAGCAGGTGCAGCTTCACCTGGGGCGCCTGCGTGGGTGTGGTGTCGCTTTCGCTTTCCACAACGAGCGTGCCGTTGTCCGGACTGACGGGTCCAGGGAAATAGCTCATGCCCTCGTGGTCCAGCAGCACCTTGACGTTCCCGGTGGCGACGTCGATGGCGGCCAGCACCTCGCGGCTGTCGGCCTTGGCGAGCGCCTTGGACATGCTGGTGTAAATGGTCTTCCCGTCCGGGCTCACCACTGTTTTTGACTCACGCAGCGAGCCGCCGACGCCGGCTGTCAGGTTGCGGAGCTTGAGCGGCGCCGAGGCGTCCACCGTTGACGGCTTGCCGGGTTCCTGCTCGTCACCCTGTTCAACGGCAAAGATCCGCGGCTCTGCGGGGCCGAGGTCGGCGTCCCAATAGCGGACCGGGTAGCCGCTGTGCAGGATGGCCGAAACCTTGTTGTCTTTGCGGGCCTTTCGGCGCTCCTCGTCGTTATCCTCGTCGGCGGATCCTGCCAGGACCTCTGCCATGACGAACGTGGCGTCTACGTCCTTCGCGGTCATGACGGAACCGATGCCGCCTGGGCGTGAATGCACCACGCGGGCTTCTCCACCGTCGGCGGGGAGGAGCCACAGGGCGTTTACCGGGTCAGCGTCCGGACTGTCCGGGTCCGGGCGCGCCGAGGTGAAGTAGAGGTCGCCGGATGCCGCGAACGCCGCCCCGGCCTCACCCTTGGAACTGCGGGTGATTCGGCGTGCGCGCTTCCCGCCGGTGGGGTCGATCTCCCAGAGGGCCGAAGCGAACTCGGTTCCCTTCCCGTTCAGCGTTGACACGGTGGTGACCAAACGCTTGCCATCGGGGCTGAGGGTGAGGCCGCTGATCCGCGGGATGGCGAGGTAGTGGTCCATATGGTGGAAGGGAGTTTCGGGCTGCTCGCCCGGAGTCAGAGTGTCTGCAGAGTCCATGATCCGATTCAACATGCATTGTGCCCCCGATCACAGGGTGGTTCACTCACAGTGAAACAGTACTTTCACATATCCCGTTCCGCCTTGCTTCCCAGCGCGGCCCGTCATGCGTGCTCCCAACGCGCCCTGCTGCTACTTGGAGGGAAGTTTCCGCAAGGTCTCGACCACGGGCACAGTCCCGTCTTCCTTGCCTATGGCGGCCGCCAGGACCAGCGCTTGCTGCGCATACGACGGCGTTCTTACGGCTTCCGCGATCGCGTCACCAAGGCGCTCCGGGGACAGCTTCTTGTACGGAAGCGGTTGGGGACCGGCGCCCAGCGCCGCGATCCGCGAGGCCCAGAGTGGCTGGTCCGTATACACGGGAACACCTACCGACGGCACGCCGGCGCGCAAGCCGGCGGCAGTGGTTCCAGCGCCGGAATGGTGGACAACGGCAGCCATGCGGGGGAACAGCCATTTGTGCGGGACACTTCCAACACCTATGGCATCATCGCCCAACACCCCCTCGGCACCCTGCACAACAGCCCGAACTCCGGCACGACGCGTGGCCTCGAGGATGAAGCCGGGGTCAATGTGTGCACTGCTGCCGAAACCAACGAAGACGGGCGCTGGACCGTCGGCGAGAAAGTCCACAAGGTCGGCGGATGGCTCCCAGCCGCTGTGTTCCGGGGGCCACCAATATCCGGCCATCACCAATCCCGCGTGCCAATCGGCCGGACGCGGCAGGACGGTAGGACTGATGCCATGAAGAATGGTCGCCCGAGCCTTCCTCCGACGACGTTCGCCCGCTGCTCGACTCTCCTTGCGCAGGCCGAGCTGCTTGCGCAAGCGGGCGCTGGGAGCATCGTAGGGGGCCGGCCCCGCTGCTGCCCGCTCGCCAATGATCCTGTTCCCCAGCGCACCCACGCTTCGAGCCGAATTCATCAGCACAGGCGGGTAGGCCGCACTCGGTTCGGTCGGCTGCAAGTGTGCGCCTATGGCCGGGACGCCGAAAGCCTCGGCAATGTCATAGGCATAGGGTGCCACCGAGTTGGCCATGATGACATCGGCCCCGGCCTCGGCGGCAGCCAGGGTTCCCTTGGCTGCGTTGTCCATGTACTCGCCAAGCTTCCGCCAGAACGTCAGCACGCTGTCAGCTGAGGCTTTCGCACCTGGGGCCGGCTGCTTGATGAGTTCCGTCAGGTTCCCCGGCAGCGGCCTGAACTCGCATCCCGACTCAACAACCAGAGGGGCATAGGGAGGGTTCGCGGCAACGGCAACCTCGTACCCCAGCCCTTGCAGGCGACCTCCCAGCCCGGCCATGGGCGCCACATCCCCGCGCGTCCCCGGAGCCACCATAAGTACCCGCATTTGATCCCCGATCCGGTTCGTGAAGTTTTGTACAGATAACGCCCTCCAGAAGCCACCTTAAAGTCTCTGCCTGGACAAAAACTCCGGGCCGCCCAACGCAGAAGCCCCACCTGCTCCTTGCGGAGCGGGTGGGGCTTCCGGGATAAAGCGTTGGCCTTACGCGGTCGGAGCGATCTCCGGAATACGCGGTTTGGCGTTGCCTTCGAACGTGAACTTGGCGTCGTCACCTTCGCCGTCAACGTCCACCACGACGATGTCGCCGGAGTGGATCTCGCCGAACAGGATCTTCTCGGACAGCTGGTCCTCGATCTCGCGCTGGATGGTGCGGCGCAACGGCCGGGCACCCATGGCGGGATCGTAACCACGCGTGGCCAGGAGAACCTTGGCAGCGGGGGTGAGTTCGATGCCCATGTCCTTGTCCTTGAGGCGGCGCTCCAGACGGTTCACGAACAGGTCCACAATCTCGATGATCTCGTCCTGCGTCAGCTGCGGGAATACCACGACGTCGTCAACGCGGTTGAGGAACTCGGGGCGGAAGTGCTGCTTGAGCTCTTCGGTAACCCGGGCCCGCATCCGGTTGTAGCCGGTCTGGGTGTCCGTGCCGGACTGGAACCCCGTAGCCACGCTCTTGGAAATATCGCGGGTACCAAGGTTGGTCGTCATGATGATCACGGTGTTCTTGAAGTCCACCACGCGGCCCTGGGAGTCGGTCAGGCGGCCGTCTTCCAAAATCTGCAGCAGCGAGTTGAAGAGATCGGCGTGGGCCTTCTCCACTTCATCGAACAGAACCACGGAGAACGGACGACGACGGACCTTCTCCGTCAGCTGGCCGCCTTCTTCGTAGCCGACGTAGCCCGGAGGTGCACCGAAGAGGCGCGAAACCGTGTGCTTCTCGGAGTACTCGGACATGTCCAGCGTGATGAGGGCGTCCTCTTCACCGAACAGGAACTCGGCAAGTGCCTTGGCAAGCTCGGTCTTACCGACGCCCGTGGGGCCGGCAAAGATGAACGAGCCACCGGGACGCTTGGGGTCCTTCAGGCCTGCACGGGTGCGGCGGATGGCCTGGGACAGTGCCTTGATGGCTTCGTCCTGGCCGACGACGCGCTTGTGCAGTTCGTCTTCCATCTTGAGCAGGCGGGAAGATTCTTCCTCGGTGAGCTTGAAGACCGGGATACCCGTGGAGTTCGCGAGAACTTCAGCGATCAGGTCCTCGTCAACCTCGGAGATGTCGTCCATGCCGCCGGACTTCCAGGTGCGCTCCTTCTCCGCGCGTTCGGCAATGAGCTTCTGCTCCTTGTCGCGCAGCGAGGCAGCACCCTCAAAGTCCTGGGCGTCGATGGCGGATTCCTTCTCCATCTTCACGTCGGCAATGCGCTCGTCCATGGCCTTGAGCTCCGGCGGAGCGGTCATGCGGCGGATGCGCAGGCGTGCGCCGGCTTCATCGATGAGGTCGATCGCCTTGTCCGGCAGGAAGCGGTCCGAGATGTAGCGTTCGGCCAGCTGCGCAGCTGAGGCGAGGGCGCCGTCGGTAATCGTCACGCGGTGGTGTGCCTCGTAACGATCGCGCAGTCCCTTGAGGATCTCGATCGCGTGCGCAACCGAGGGTTCCTTGACCTGGATCGGCTGGAAGCGGCGCTCAAGCGCGGCGTCCTTTTCGATGTGCTTGCGGTACTCGTCAAGAGTGGTGGCCCCGATGGTCTGGAGTTCCCCACGGGCGAGCATCGGCTTCAGGATGGACGCAGCATCAATGGCGCCTTCGGCAGCACCTGCACCGACGAGGGTGTGGATCTCGTCAATGAAGAGGATGATGTCGCCGCGGGTGCGTATTTCCTTGAGGACCTTCTTCAGGCGCTCTTCGAAGTCACCGCGGTAACGGGAGCCGGCAACCAGGGATCCGAGGTCAAGCGTATACAGCTGCTTGTCCTTGATGGTCTCCGGGACATCGCCGCGGACAATCGCCTGGGCGAGGCCTTCGACGACGGCAGTCTTACCAACGCCGGGCTCACCGATCAGCACCGGGTTGTTCTTGGTACGGCGGGAGAGGACCTGCATGACGCGTTCCATCTCCTGCTCGCGGCCGATCACAGGATCGAGCTTGTTTTCGCGGGCAGCCTGGGTGAGGTTGCGTCCGAACTGGTCAAGCACCACCGAGCCGGCAGGGGTACCTTCCGGCTGGCCCTGGCCGGAGCCGCTGCCTGCGGTCTCCTTGCCCTGGTACCCGGAGAGCAGCTGGATGACTTGCTGGCGGACCCGGTTCAGGTCTGCGCCAAGCTTCACCAGCACCTGTGCGGCCACGCCTTCGCCTTCGCGAATGAGGCCGAGCAGGATGTGCTCAGTACCGATGTAGTTGTGGCCGAGCTGCAGTGCTTCACGAAGGGAAAGCTCAAGCACCTTCTTGGCGCGCGGCGTAAAGGGGATGTGACCGGACGGGGCTTGCTGGCCCTGGCCGATGATCTCCTGTACTTGCTCGCGAACGCCATCGAGCGAAATGCTCAGGGACTCGAGCGCCTTGGCAGCAACGCCTTCACCCTCGTGGATCAGACCCAAGAGGATGTGCTCGGTACCGATGTAATTGTGGTTGAGCATCCGTGCCTCTTCTTGGGCAAGGACGACCACGCGACGGGCACGGTCCGTAAATCTCTCAAACATTTCGCCACACTCCTAGCTACGACGTACTTTGATGCTACGTGCCGGAGCAACACTTTTGGGGCGTGTTCGCCACAGGGGAAACATGACGCCGTGGAGGAATAAAACGGGCACTTCCCCTTGACCGGGGCAGGCGACGGTGACATCCTGCCAGCCGGCCCGGGCAACCTGCCGCCGGGCCACCCCGGGAGTATTCCACAGAGGAGTAATCGGGACGGTTTGCCACTCCCCCAATAGCTCCGGTAAACGGGCCGTCCAGCACTGGGCAGATTCACGGATTATTCCGCCGACGGGCCGCGGCGGAACCCAAGAAACCCAGCTCCTTAAACCACCAATGCCCCGGCAGTGACTGCCGGGGCATTGAAGTGGTGAATCAGGAATTGGCCTTTTGGTAGGCTTCCTGAATTTCAGCCTGAATACGTCCGCGGCTGTTGACCGTGTAACCGTTATCCCGGGCCCACTGACGGATCTGTGCGGAATCCTGGTTGCGGGCCGGAGTAGCGCGACCCCGCGTCCCGCGGCCGGAAGAGGTCTTCCGGGCCTTCGCGACAAACGGTTCCAGGGCCTTCCGCAGCGACGCTGCGTTTGCTGTGGACAGGTCCATTTCGTAGCTCACACCGTCCAGGCCGAAGCGGACAGTTTCGTCCGCAGCCCCTTCATCCAGGTCATCGACGAGGATGATTTTTACTTTCTGTGCCATGAGTTGCCTCTCTTTTGGAGGGATGGATAATCAGAAATTCCCCGGGTTCCTTTCTCGATTATCGTTCACGGCAAGCACGCACGTCAAAGCACAAATGGATTCACGTGAAAGTGGAACCCATTTAGGAGCCTATTTAGCGGCTGGACCTTCGGGCGCCGGGCCGGTATTTTTTGAATTCGCTTCGGCCTGGGCGCGGGCTTCTGCCTGACGCTCGGATTTGTCTGCATTGAAGATCGACTTCATGGCAAACCAGAAGATCAAACCTACAACTATGGACGGCGCAAGAACTGCGATGTACTCCATGGTCAGTGTCCTTCAGGCTTCAGCAAGGGGAACAGAATGGTTTCGCGAATGCCGGCCCCGGTGAACAGCATGACCAAACGGTCAATGCCGAGCCCGATGCCGCCCATGGGCGGCGCGCCGTATTCGAGGGCACGGAGGAAGTCCTCGTCCAGTTGCATGGCTTCCTCATCACCGGCGGCGGAGCGGCGGGACTGCTCCGTCAGGCGTTCGCGCTGGATGACGGGGTCAATGAGTTCGGAAAAGGCCGTGCCGCGCTCCATGCCGCCGATGATCAGGTCCCAGGCCTCGATGAGGCGCCCGTCTTCACGGTGTGGTCGGGCCAGCGGCTGTGCCGACGGCGGGTAGTCATAAACAAAGGTCGGGTTCAGCAGGGTGGGTTCCACGATCTCGCCAAACAGCTCAACCACAATCTTCTCGGCGTCCCACTTGGGGTCCACCTTGACTTCGTGCTTGGCCGCAATTGCCAGCAGTTCCTCCACCGTGGTGTCCGGAGTAATTTCCACACCCACGGCTTCGGAAATACCCGGGTAAACCGAAACCCAGGCCCATTCGCCGTCGAGGTTGATTTCGCCGGCATCCGTCTGGATGGTGCGCGTCCCTACAACGTCAGCCACATTAAGGATGATTTCCTTCATGCGCTCGGCCATAACGAACTGGTCCGCCCAGGCTTCGTAGCATTCCAGGGTGGTGAATTCGGGGCTGTGCGTGGAGTCCACGCCTTCATTGCGGAAAACACGGCCCATGTCGTAAACGCGATCGATGCCACCCACAACGGCGCGCTTGAGGAAGAGCTCGGTAGCGATACGCAGTGTCATCTTCTGGTCGAACGCATTCATGTGCGTTTCAAACGGGCGCGCGGTAGCGCCGCCGTGGACCAGCTGCAGGATGGGGGTTTCCACCTCCACGTAGCCATGGCGGTCCAGGGTGTCGCGCACCGAGCGGGTGATTGCTGCGCGCTTGTAGACCATCTCACGGGCTTCATCGCGGACCATGAGGTCCACGTAGCGCTGGCGTACGCGGGTTTCCTCGTTCAGTTCTGCGTGCAGTACCGGGAGGGGGCGCAGCGCCTTTGACGCCATGGACCAGGAGTCGGCCATGACGGACAACTCACCGCGGCGGGAGGAGATGACCTCGCCCTTGATGAACACGTGGTCGCCCAGGTCAACCAGGGCCTTCCATTCAGCGAGCGCTTCCTCGCCGACGTTGGCAAGGCTCAGCATGGCCTGCAGCCGGACGCCCTTGCCGTCCACGCCGCCCTCCTGGAGGGTGGCGAAGCACAGCTTGCCGGTGTTGCGCACGAACACGACACGCCCGGTGACACCAACGGTGTCGCCGGTGGTTTCATCTGCTTCCAAGTGTGCGTACTTCTCGCGGATCTCGCCGAGGGAATGGGTCCGTTCAACACCCACGGGATAAGCCTCCGTGCCTCGCTCGATCAGCTTGGCGCGCTTTTCCATACGGATGCGCATCTGCTCGCTGGCATCGATGGGCTCTGCGGAGGTGTTCAGGGCTGGGGTGTTTGCGGAAGTCACAGTCCTTAAGTTTACCGGTCATTGCGGACCTTCACTTCCGGGCCCCAGGATCAAGCAAACGCATAGACTCGGAGCTGTGGAGACATGGACAGTTGAAACGGTCGACGGCGGCGGGCAGCTCGAGGTGCACACCTTCCGGCCCGCGTCAGCAGCGTCAATTCCCGGCTCAAAGGAATCCGCTGAACCGGCCGGCGTCGTGCTTGTTCATGGCACTTTGGTGACGGACTCGCTGTACTGGCCGTTCGCGCGGACGCTCAGCGTCATGCTGGGGCGCCCGGTTCACAGCTATAACCGGCGCGGCCGGGGGCGGTCTGCGCCGCAGCCGTCGGGCTATTCGGTGGAAACCGAGATCGCGGACCTCCTCGTGGTGATGGAGAAGACCGGCTCCTCTGACGTTGTGGCGCACAGTTATGGCGGCTTCGTGGCGCTGCAAGCCGCGAGGCGGGCCAGGATCAACAAACTGGTCACTTACGACGCTGCAGTGTCGCTGTCAGGCAATCTCAGCAGCCGGTGGCGGCCCGAGCTTGAGGAAGCGGTCACTGCCGGTCAGCTGGATCACGCGTGGGCGCATCTGGTGCAGGGCCTGGGGACTGCCGGGCCGATTTCCTATCTGCCCATGGGGGCGCTGCGCACGCTCAGTGTCCTGTCGGCCCGGACCCGCCTGGGCTTGGAGATGCGCTCCTTGCTGCCCACGGCAGTCACCGAAATGCGCGCAGTCCTGGACGCCGATGCCCACCTTCACGACTTCATGGAACTCTCCACGCCCACGTTGATGCTCAGCGGCGGTTGGAGTCCGTCGTATTTCGCAGAGACCGGCCGCACCCTTGCCGGGGCCGTGCCGGTGATCGACTTTGCTGTGGTGCCGCTGCAGTTCCACGAAGGGCCGTTGCGGCCGGGCAAGCGGCTCGCCGCCCGCATAGCGCGGTTCCTCTCCGGGACCCGGTTCCACGGCGAACTTCCCGATGCCACCTAGGATGTTCCGGTGAGGGAACGCGATATTCAGACGCACGACGGCGGACGGCTCGCCTTGTACAGTTACGGCACCGAAGACGCGCCCGGGGAGCGCCGGGTGGTCCTCATCGGTGGCGCGTTCCTCACGGCACTCATTTATCGGCCCTTTTCCGTCGCGTTGGCCAAGGGCCTCGGTGATGGCTGGGCTGTGGACGTGTACGACCGCCGGGGCCGGGGCAAATCCACCGAGCAGCCGCACTGCTACTCCATGGCTACGGAGATCGCCGATGTCCGCACCATCATGGACGCCACCGGCGCCCGGAACATCTTTGGCCACAGCCTGGGTGGGTCCGTGGCCTTGAATGCAGCCCAGGCCTTTGCGGGCACGCACCACGAGCCGGACAAGCTCGCTGTCTACGACGCCGCGGTGAACATCGACGGCAGCATGGACACAGATTGGCTGGCCGGCTTCGCGGATTCGGTGGACAAAGGCGACCTCAACCGCGCGATGGCCCGGATGAAAAGGGGCATGCACCCCGGAATTGCCCTTGCACGGGTACCCGAGCCGATTCTGGCGGGACTCATGGCTGTGGTTTCGCGGACCAAAGTGAACAAGCTTTTCCGCGAGCTCATGCCCTCAGGTGTTGGTGAGCTCAAGGCTGCCTTCGAAGCCGCTGATTCTCCGCGCGACTTCTCCGTCCTGCCTCCCAGCACGCACTTCATGGTGGGCAAGAAGAGCCCCCAGTTCTACAAGGTCACCGCTGCTCGGCTGAACAGGGCCGTTCCCGGCAGCACGTTGGAGGTTTCGCCCAAGGGATTCCATGGGTCCATTCCTGCCGCAGTGAACGAACTCGTCTCGGATATCTCGGACTACTTCAAACGCTGACTGCTTCTCCACACTGACTGCTTTTCCACATATGGGGCGGCATGCTGCCTGCATTCAGGTGGCTCGGTTAGGCTCAAGTCATGACGCGCGACATCATCATGACCCACGACGGCGGACACCTCGAAGTACTCACCACGGGCGGTGGGCTGGAAGCGGCGGGGTCCGGCGTCGTCGTCGTTCCTGCCTCAATGGTGACGGCTGCCGATTACTCGCGTTTTGCGCAGAAACTCAGCGAAGCCCTGGGCCGGCCCGTTCATACTTTCAACCGACGTGGACGCGGCGATTCATCCCCGCAGGCTGAGGATTACACGCTTGAGGCGGACATCCGGGACCTGGACGCCGTCATGAAACACACCTCCAGCACCGATGTTTTTGGGCACAGCTTTGGCGGCGCAGTAGCGCTGCACGCTGCGCGGACCCTGCCCGTGGAGCGGCTTGCCGTCTACGATCCTGCCGTGTCGGTCAACCACAGCGTCAAGGCCGACTGGACGCCGGATTATGAACGCGCGACGGCGGCGGGAGACTATGACCGCGCCCTCGCCGTCCTGATCAAGGGCGTGGAGACCGGCGGCGCCTTCGCACGCATGCCATTGTCCATGCTGACCCTGGCCAACAAGCTGGCCGCCGGTACGCCTTTGGGCAAGCAGATGCGCGAACTGATGACCTGCGGTGTCCGGGAAATTAAGGCCGTCATCGCTGCCGACATGCCCGCCGAGCCCTTCCTTGCCCTTCCACTGGAGACGCTGATCGTCGTGGGCGAAAAGAGCCCCGCCTACTTCGGTGTTGCGTGCGGCCAAATCCATGACGTCCTCTCCGGATCCAGCTACAGCATCCTCCCTGGCTCGGGACACGACGGTCCCATCAAGGCTCCGGAGAAGCTGATCTCGGAGTTGTCGGAGTTCTTCTCTGGCTAGCCGAGCTGGATGGCGGCGATGCCGGCCACCGCGATGGCCGTCAAGACCAAGCGGAGCCGGCTGAACTTTTCGTTGAAGAACACCGCGCCGATGACGCCAGCCAACAGGACACTGGTCTCGCGCAGCGCCGACACCAAGGCGAGCGGCGCCAGGCTCTGTGCCCAGACCACAATTCCGTAGGCCAGCATGGACACCAGCCCTCCGATGAATCCCGGCTTCCAGTACCGCGCCACTCGTCGTGGGAAAGAACGGCGTTCGGAGGCCATGCGCCAGCAGATCAAGGGAATCACCATGCCCTGCAGCAGGAAGAGCCACGAGACATAGGCCATCGGTTGCCCGGAAACCCGGACTCCCACACCGTCCACCACGGTATAAGCCGCGATGGCTGCCCCCGTGAGCACAGCGAAGAAGGTGCCCTGACGGTTCCTGCCGGCGCGGGCCGTTGCACTGTGTTTTGTGAGGGCCAGGCTCAGCAAGGAACCAGCGACGACCGCGACCCCCGCCAGTTGCCAGAAACTCAGTTTCTCTGCCAGGAAAGTGGTGGCGACCCCCGTGACCAACAGGACGGCAAGGCCGCGGGCCAGCGGATAAACCTGGGAGAATTCGCCGTGCTTGTAGGACGTGATCAGCAGGATGAGATAGCAGGTCTGCAAGGCCGCCGACGCCACGACATAGGGCCACGCTGCTGTGGGGGAACTCCGAAAACCGCTGCCCCCACCAGGCCGGACATGAGATAGGCCAAGGCAATCATGGTGGACGAGGCAAGCCGGTCCGGAATCGCCTTGGCCAACGCATTCCACGCGCTGTGGAGGACCGCCGCCAGGAGAACTGCCGCTGTCACCGTAAGTGTCAACGGGAAGCTGCCGTTGTTGCGGGTCGCTCCTGCGGGTCAGTCCTGGCACCGAAGGCGAGCCCTTCAGTGTCCCCTGTTGCAACACCAGAGGTTGCCAGTACTTGGGCGAAGATGTCGGCATGGTCCACGGCCATGACGTTCCGGGGCACGCTTGCGCCGCAGGCAGCGATCCAGGCTGTACGCTCGTCCTCGGTCTCTCCCCCGTGACCACCGGCATCGACGTGTCCGTGGTCAGTCACCACTATGACGGTCCAGTGTTCGTCACCACGACGAGGCCTCGACTCAATAGCTTCCAACAGGCTATTGACGCGGGAGTCGCAGCGTTGAATGGCTGAAAGGTAGCCGATACCCGTGCCGTTGTTATGGGCTTCGACGTCAGCCTCGCCAAAGTACACAAAGGATGCCGCAAGGTCCTCGTGTTCCAACCGTCCGGCTGCATAATCTGCGACGGCGTTGTCGGCAGCGGCCCAGCTGCCGGCGTCGTTCGCTTCTTCAGGGTCCTCCTCCGGCACCCAACCACGGGAAGAGAAGAGAGGCCCGCACGCTGTGGGTGCCGCCACAGGAAACCAGCTCGCGGCAACCATCGTGTGCAATTCCGGCCGGGCCCCACGCAGCACCGCGGTGAAGTCCTGGTAGGCATCGAGCTCCGGTGGATGGTCACTGTTCCCGGTGACCTTGTGCCGGTCCGCATAAACCCCGGTGGCCACCGTGGCCCACACTGGCCCGGAAATAGTGGCATTCTTCCCGTGAACGCTGACGGGGAGCAGGAAGCCGTTCCGGGCAATCTGGTCCAAGGCGGGTGTCACCGCTGACAGGAGGCGGTCGTAACGGACACCGTCGATTCCTACTACCAGGACGTGGGGATCATTCTTCACAGCAATGACGGTACGTGGCTTCTGAGGCGACACATAGGGGACGCCACTCACGCCTATAGGAGACTTAGGCCATGCCTATGAATCTCACGCACCTGCGGGCGTTCCACCTCGTAGCTACCCACGGCAGTTACGTCGCTGCGGCTGCAGCGGCGAAAGTGAGCCAACCAACCCTGTCCGAGCAGGTCCGCCTTTTGGAACGGCTCCATGAGGTCCAGCTCCTGCAGCGGGCTGGACGGTCCGTGGAGCTGACGCCTTTGGGAAGAGAGCTCCTGGCAGTCACAGCCAGGTTGTTCGCCGCCGAGCTCGAAGCCGAGACCGTCCTGGCCAGGGCTCGCAACGCCATGCAAGGAGAGCTCCGCTTCGGCACCGACGCTCCCATCAACGCCGTGGGCGTGCTCAGCACCTTCCGTCGGCTGAACCCGGGAGTCAGTATCCAACTCGTCAGCGGAAACTCCGCTGAGGTACGCAGAAGAGTCCTGGCCGGGACTGTTGATGTCGGCATCATCGCCGATGAAACGCCACACCCGGACTTGATGGCGCGCCGCCTCGGTACGCAGGACCTTGTGGCCTTTGTTCGGCAGGACCACCTGTTGGCCGGCAGCAAGGTGATCCGGCTCCGGGACCTCGTAGACCACCCGCTGATCATCAGGGAGATCGGTTCCGTCACCCGTAGGTCCATCGAAACAGCGCTCTCCGCAGCCCAGCTGCAACCAGCGGAAGTACTCGAGACCGATAGCCGGGAGGCAGTTCACGCGGCAGTGATCGCCGGCCTGGGCGTTGGGGTCATCGCAGAGGATGAATTCAACGACGATCCCCGGTTGGTGCTGCTTGACTTCGTTGATTCGATACCGCCGATAACGGAGTACCTGGTATTTCGACGGGACAAGCAGCGGAGCCATGTGGTGGATGCGGTGCTGGGGTGTGTGGGTGGTTAGGGGTGGTGGTTAAAGGGGAAGAGCCCCGACCTGTGGTCGGGGCTCTTGCCTTAATGGTTGTCCGGCGGTGTCCTACTCTCCCACACCCTCCCGGGTGCAGTACCATCGGCGCTGTGGGTCTTAGCTTCCGGGTTCGGAATGGGACCGGGCGTTTCCCCCACGCTATGACCGCCGTAACTCTGTTACCCGTCCCGGCCCCCTTTTTGGTGGGGGTGGGTGGGAAGACTTTTGGTTACAACTGTGGTGTTGTTATTTAGTTGTTGGTTCCGGCAACCCTTGGTGCGGGTTGTTGTTCGGGAACCACATAGTGGACGCGTGCAGTGTGTTGTGTGGTGTAAGTTGTTGGCCTATTAGTACCGGTCAGCTTCACGAGTCTTTAGTCCTCGCTTCCACATCCGGCCTATCAACCCAGTGGTCTGGCTGGGGGCCTCTCACACATAACTGTGTATGGAAATCTCATCTTGAAGCGAGCTTCCCGCTTAGATGCTTTCAGCGGTTATCCCATCCGAACGTAGCTAATCAGCGATGCACTTGGCAGTACAACTGACACACCAGAGGTTCGTCCGTCCCGGTCCTCTCGTACTAAGGACAGCCCTTCTCAAATTTCCTGCGCGCGCAGCGGATAGGGACCGAACTGTCTCACGACGTTCTAAACCCAGCTCGCGTACCGCTTTAATGGGCGAACAGCCCAACCCTTGGGACCTACTCCAGCCCCAGGATGCGACGAGCCGACATCGAGGTGCCAAACCATGCCGTCGATATGGACTCTTGGGCAAGATCAGCCTGTTATCCCCGAGGTACCTTTTATCCGTTGAGCGACGGCCATTCCACAATGTACCGCCGGATCACTAGTCCCGACTTTCGTCCCTGCTTGAGATGTCTCTCTCACAGTCAAGCTCCCTTGTGCACTTACACTCGACACCTGATTGCCAACCAGGCTGAGGGAACCTTTGGGCGCCTCCGTTACTTTTTAGGAGGCAACCGCCCCAGTTAAACTACCCATCAGGCACTGTCCCTGACCCGGATCACGGGCCGAAGTTAGATGTCCAAAGTGACCAGAGTGGTATTTCAACGATGACTCCACCCGAACTGGCGTCCGGGTTTCAACGTCTCCCACCTATCCTACACAAGCCACTCCGAACACCAATACCAAACTATAGTAAAGGTCTCGGGGTCTTTCCGTCCTGCTGCGCGTAACGAGCATCTTTACTCGTACTGCAATTTCGCCGAGTTTATGGTTGAGACAGCGGGGAAGTCGTTACTCCATTCGTGCAGGTCGGAACTTACCCGACAAGGAATTTCGCTACCTTAGGATGGTTATAGTTACCACCGCCGTTTACTGGGGCTTAAATTCTCAGCTTCGCCACACAAGGTGGCTAACCGGTCCTCTTAACCTTCCAGCACCGGGCAGGAGTCAGTCCGTATACATCGTCTTGCGACTTCGCACGGACCTGTGTTTTTAGTAAACAGTCGCTTCCCCCTGGTCTCTGCGGCCCACACCCGCTCACGGAGAGCAAGTCTCCATCACGGGGCAGGCCCCCCTTCTCCCGAAGTTACGGGGGCATTTTGCCGAGTTCCTTAACCATAATTCTCTCGATCGCCTTGGTATTCTCTACCTGATCACCTGTGTCGGTTTGGGGTACGGGCGGCTAAAACCTCGCGTCGATGCTTTTCTAGGCAGCATAGGATCACCGGATCCCCCCATACGGGAGTCCCATCAGATCTCAGGAACGTGCTCGAAGCACACAGGAACGGATTTGCCTATCCCTGACCCTACATCCTTAGACCGGGGCAACCATCGCCCGGCCCGGCTACCTTCCTGCGTCACACCTGTTAATACGCTTACCTCCCGGGATCAGGTCCCGCGCTCGGCCAAAACCCACAACACCACAAGGGTGAGCGGGCAGGCTCCGGGCGGTTAGTATCCCCCGCTTGGCATGGGCGGTTTTTCGCCGGTACGGGAATATCAACCCGTTGTCCATCGACTACGCCTGTCGGCCTCGCCTTAGGTCCCGACTTACCCAGGGCAGATTAGCTTGACCCTGGAACCCTTGATCATTCGGCGGACGGGTTTCTCACCCGTCTTTCGCTACTCATGCCTGCATTCTCACTCGTGTAGGCTCCACCGCTGGTTTCCACCGCGACTTCACTGCCCACACGACGCTCCCCTACCACTCCACACCCCTGAACCACGAAGGCTAGGGCAATGTGTGAAATCCACAACTTCGGCGGTGTACTTGAGCCCCGCTACATTGTCGGCGCGGAATCACTTGACCAGTGAGCTATTACGCACTCTTTCAAGGATGGCTGCTTCTAAGCCAACCTCCTGGTTGTCTTCGCAACTCCACATCCTTTCCCACTTAGCACACGCTTAGGGGCCTTAGTTGGTGGTCTGGGCTGTTTCCCTCTCGACTATGAAGCTTATCCCCCACAGTCTCACTGCTGCGCTCTCACTTACCGGCATTCGGAGTTTGGCTGACGTCAGTAACCTTGTAGGGCCCATCGGCCATCCAGTAGCTCTACCTCCGGCAAGAAACACGCAACGCTGCACCTAAATGCATTTCGGGGAGAACCAGCTATCACGGAGTTTGATTGGCCTTTCACCCCTACCCACAGCTCATCCCCTCCATTTTCAACTGAAGTGGGTTCGGTCCTCCACGACGTCTTACCGTCGCTTCAACCTGGCCATGGGTAGATCACTCCGCTTCGGGTCTAGATCACGCCACTACACTCGCCCTGTTCAGACTCGCTTTCGCTACGGCTACCCCACACGGGTTAACCTCGCGACGTAACACTAACTCGCAGGCTCATTCTTCAAAAGGCACGCCGTCACAACTACTATGCGATCACTCGCGGTTGCTCCGACGGATTGTAAGCACACGGTTTCAGGTACTGTTTCACTCCCCTCCCGGGGTACTTTTCACCTTTCCCTCACGGTACTGGTCCGCTATCGGTCATTAGGAAGTATTTAGGCTTATCAGGTGGTCCTGACAGATTCGCACGGGATTTCTCGGGCCCCGTGCTACTTGGGATACTCTCCAGGCTGCACACAACATTACGGTTACGGGGCTCCCACCCTCTCTGGCCGGCCTTTCAAGACCGTTCACCTATGCCTGCACATCACCCCAACGGTCCGGCAGAACCATCACGGAAAGTCCCACAACCCCGCCCATGCAACGCCCGCCGGCTATCACACATGGAACGGTTTAGCCTGATCCGCGTTCGCTCGCCACTACTAACGGAATCACTATTGTTTTCTCTTCCTGCGGGTACTGAGATGTTTCACTTCCCCGCGTTCCCCCCACGCACCCTATGTGTTCAGATGCGGGTCACACAATCACCTTGCAGCGTTGTGCGGGGTTTCCCCATTCGGACATCCTGGGATCAACGCTCGGTTATCAACTCCCCCAGGCTTATCGCAGATTCCTACGTCCTTCTTCGGCTCCTAATGCCAAGGCATCCACCGTGTGCCCTTAAAAACTTGACCACACAAAGATCAAAAACTTACTCGAGAGAACCACGACCACAAGGGCCAGGTTCATTCATAAGAAATTGCTGTAGAAACACACACACCAACCCCGAAAGGCCAGCCATGCATGTCTCAGATGCTCGCGTCCACTATGTAGTTCTCAAACAACAACCCCATCAACCAGACCACCACCACCCCACACAGGGACACGCGGCAGAACCGGAAGCAGGAACAAAAGAAACACCAGAACGATGCCCTCTGCATTGCTGCAAAAAGGTCCTGTTGCCTCAGGACCCAACAGTGCGCCAAACACAACCCCCACAAACCATGCACCCCGGCAGCGTTCCCAACAACACCCACCCCCACAAAAAGCAGAGACACATGCTGCCGTACTGGCACCAGGACACAACCGGTAAAGGCCATGCCAAACAAGTTTGATTCGTTGATATTCCACCCATGAGCACCCACCGCAGAACAGACGCCTGCGCAATGGGCAACACTGACAACCACCACGAACTGCATACACAGAACACGGAACAGCTGCTAGCAGCTCCTTAGAAAGGAGGTGATCCAGCCGCACCTTCCGGTACGGCTACCTTGTTACGACTTAGTCCCAATCGCCGGTCCCACCTTCGACGGCTCCCCCCACAAGGGTTAGGCCACCGGCTTCGGGTGTTACCAACTTTCGTGACTTGACGGGCGGTGTGTACAAGGCCCGGGAACGTATTCACCGCAGCGTTGCTGATCTGCGATTACTAGCGACTCCGACTTCATGGGGTCGAGTTGCAGACCCCAATCCGAACTGAGACCGGCTTTTTGGGATTAGCTCCACCTCACAGTATCGCAACCCTTTGTACCGGCCATTGTAGCATGCGTGAAGCCCAAGACATAAGGGGCATGATGATTTGACGTCGTCCCCACCTTCCTCCGAGTTGACCCCGGCAGTCTCCTATGAGTCCCCGCCATAACGCGCTGGCAACATAGAACGAGGGTTGCGCTCGTTGCGGGACTTAACCCAACATCTCACGACACGAGCTGACGACAACCATGCACCACCTGTAAACCGACCGCAAGCGGGGCACCTGTTTCCAGGTATTACCGGTTCATGTCAAGCCTTGGTAAGGTTCTTCGCGTTGCATCGAATTAATCCGCATGCTCCGCCGCTTGTGCGGGCCCCCGTCAATTCCTTTGAGTTTTAGCCTTGCGGCCGTACTCCCCAGGCGGGGCACTTAATGCGTTAGCTACGGCGCGGAAAACGTGGAATGTCCCCCACACCTAGTGCCCAACGTTTACGGCATGGACTACCAGGGTATCTAATCCTGTTCGCTCCCCATGCTTTCGCTCCTCAGCGTCAGTTACAGCCCAGAGACCTGCCTTCGCCATCGGTGTTCCTCCTGATATCTGCGCATTTCACCGCTACACCAGGAATTCCAGTCTCCCCTACTGCACTCTAGTCTGCCCGTACCCACTGCAGAACCGGAGTTGAGCCCCGGTCTTTCACAGCAGACGCGACAAACCGCCTACGAGCTCTTTACGCCCAATAATTCCGGATAACGCTTGCGCCCTACGTATTACCGCGGCTGCTGGCACGTAGTTAGCCGGCGCTTCTTCTGCAGGTACCGTCACTTTCGCTTCTTCCCTACTGAAAGAGGTTTACAACCCGAAGGCCGTCATCCCTCACGCGGCGTCGCTGCATCAGGCTTGCGCCCATTGTGCAATATTCCCCACTGCTGCCTCCCGTAGGAGTCTGGGCCGTGTCTCAGTCCCAGTGTGGCCGGTCACCCTCTCAGGCCGGCTACCCGTCGTCGCCTTGGTAGGCCATTACCCCACCAACAAGCTGATAGGCCGCGAGTCCATCCAAAACCACAAAAGCTTTCCACCACCTGACATGCGTCAGACGGTCATATCCGGTATTAGACCCAGTTTCCCAGGCTTATCCCAGAGTCAAGGGCAGGTTACTCACGTGTTACTCACCCGTTCGCCACTAATCCCCCAGCAAGCTGGGATCATCGTTCGACTTGCATGTGTTAAGCACGCCGCCAGCGTTCATCCTGAGCCAGGATCAAACTCTCCGTTGAAGTAAAACAAATCAAACAGACACAACCACACCCACCGGAAATAACGGCCGGCACGGCTGCACAAAATTCGAAACCAGCTGAAAACCAGACCACCACACACGGGGGTGCGCAATGATCCAGCCATAATTTCAACCAATCAATAAAACAATCGGTATCAACAAACTTGGCACACTATTGAGTTCTCAAACAACAGACCCCCCAAAACATCACCCACAGCACACCACACAAAGCAGCGCACCCAACAGGGCCATTGGAAAAGAAGAGTTATTTTTGGCCGCCTACCGAACCGTACACACCTTCCGGCTTTCCGTTTCGCACCCGGCGACTCAGAAAACAATACACGCCCCCAACCCCCAACGCAAATCCACCCCCACACCCAACCCCACCCACCCCCAAAACCCCACCAAACCGCCGTCGAACGCGCCGGACGTCAGGGCATCAGCTCCGCCGCACGGCAGGGAAGATATGCAGCGTGGCTGCAGCGCACTGCACAGTTATGGGTCGCAATCAGCGGGCCAATGACGTTGACGCCGCCTGGTGGGAGGATGGAACGCATGGAACTGCACATCACGGGAGATGCCGCCGCCGACAGACTGCTCAGTGACGACGCTTTTGCGTTGCTCACGGGCATGTTGCTCGATCAACAGGTCACCATGGAATCTGCCTTTGCTGGCCCTGAGAAGATTCGTGCCCGCCTCGGGTCCTTGGATCCAGCCACCATCGCTGAGCACGATCCCATTGGTTTCGTCGAAGTATTCAAGGAGAAGCCGGCCGTCCATCGCTTCCCCGGTTCCATGGCCGGCAGGGTCCAGGCACTGGCGGAAACGGTCCACAGCGACTGGAATGGTGATGCTGCCTCGATCTGGACCCGCGGCAACCCCGACGGTCCCGAGGTACTGCGCCGACTTAAAGCGTTGCCAGGCTTCGGCGAGCAGAAGGCGAAGATCTTCCTGGCCCTGCTTGGCAAGCAATGCGGCCTTCAAGCCGATGGATGGCGGGAAGCCGCCGGCCACTACGGCGAGGAAGGATCGTACTTGTCCGTTGCCGACATCGTGGATCCACAGTCCTTGATCAAGGTACGTGCCAGCAAACAGGCAGCAAAGGCAGCGGCGAAGGCCGCGAAGTCGTCCAACGCCTAGTTCGCGCCGACCTTACCTATCGCCGTTTGGGCAGGGCCCTCCGGATTCCCACCGTTGTGCCACTTCCTTCTCGAACTCGGCAGATCGTCGCGTTTTCCACATAACTGCGTTCCGTCCTTACAGTGGCCCCCTCCCCGCTGGAAGAGTGGGCGCATGGAGCGGACTCGGGAAAGGTCAGCGAGCGACGCTGTAATCGCGCGTTTTCCTGTGCCACGGGTCGCGTCCGCCTAAGATCCGCCCCAGCACGACCTTTGGCGCTGGGACGTTCAATGATGTGGGAGATATTGGGCACGTCGCCGAAGCGAAAACCCGTCCAACACGACACGGTCCCTTACGGTTGGCCAGTGTGCGCGTGCCGGTATGCAGCGAAGGGCCCGACAGTCTTCTCGTGCCTGGAGCGCCGGAACCCATGCAATACCCGCCCGGTGAGAGCCGAAGAAACGCGTTAACCTTCGGCGTTGGCCAGGATTGATGCGGACAGGTGAAATGCCGGAGACTGGTGGTCAGTTGAATTACCCCTGCCGGTCCTGTAACGGATTTCTGCTTATGAATCATTCTCCGTCAAGCCCAACAGATAGCGGACGTAGGGACGTCCGGAATCTTCAAAGATCCCACGACCGGTGATCTTCCAACCCGCTTTTTCATATAACTCACGCGCAGACGAGTTCTCATTCAACACCCTTAGGGACACCTCAGTGAAACCTTCAGCTGAGAGCGACTGAGTGATGTTTGCAAGCAACGCCCGCCCCAGTCCGCCGGATTGGCTAGCGGGGTCCACGGCAAGCAGCGCGAGGTGAGCCGTCCGGGCAGCACCTGTCGGCGTCTCATCTAGGGCCAGAGTAAACCCGTTCGTTCCTGAACGGCATTCTGCGATGGAAAGGATACTTCCCGGGATGGTGAGTTTGGCCAACGCTTTCCGCTTCATCTCCGGATCGCTGGGTGTGCCATCACGAAAGGCGATAGCCCGCATCCAAAGCTCTGCGCACCCAAGGAAATCCCCCGCGGTTCCCGCACGAAGAGTCGACGGCGTGGGGAGTCTCCTGTTTCTGTTCAACACTTCCACTCTCAACATTTGTAGCGCATACGGCAAACCGTACTCAGCATAGGCCTGCCCGCCGAGGTAGATGCCATTGGTGCCATCGAACCGAAATGATCAGCTTTGCAAAACAAGATTGCCAGGTGCGGCATCTGAAGCAGGAGCCAACACAGCAGGAGCTCCAACCGCTCAGGGCCGCGACGAAAGAAGTTACGAAGCAGAAGAATCGTCCGTTTAGTGGGCCTGGTTTGGCATCTGGCTGGGTGTTGGTGTTACCCGCTGCCGTAAGGCTCCTGCACCACACCGTAGGCGGTGCGTTGGTGGACCAGAGTTCTCGTGTTGGGTGGTTAAAGGGGAAGAGCCCCGACCTGTGGTCGGGGCTCTTGCCTTAATGGTTGTCCGGCGGTGTCCTACTCTCCCACACCCTCCCGGGTGCAGTACCATCGGCGCTGTGGGTCTTAGCTTCCGGGTTCGGAATGGGACCGGGCGTTTCCCCCACGCTATGACCGCCGTAACTCTGTTACCCGTCCCGGCCCCCTTTTTGGTGGGGGTGGGTGGGAAGACTTTTGGTTACAACTGTGGTGTTGTTATTTAGTTGTTGGTTCCGGCAACCCTTGGTGCGGGTTGTTGTTCGGGAACCACATAGTGGACGCGTGCAGTGTGTTGTGTGGTGTAAGTTGTTGGCCTATTAGTACCGGTCAGCTTCACGAGTCTTTAGTCCTCGCTTCCACATCCGGCCTATCAACCCAGTGGTCTGGCTGGGGGCCTCTCACACATAAATGTGTATGGAAATCTCATCTTGAAGCGAGCTTCCCGCTTAGATGCTTTCAGCGGTTATCCCATCCGAACGTAGCTAATCAGCGATGCACTTGGCAGTACAACTGACACACCAGAGGTTCGTCCGTCCCGGTCCTCTCGTACTAAGGACAGCCCTTCTCAAATTTCCTGCGCGCGCAGCGGATAGGGACCGAACTGTCTCACGACGTTCTAAACCCAGCTCGCGTACCGCTTTAATGGGCGAACAGCCCAACCCTTGGGACCTACTCCAGCCCCAGGATGCGACGAGCCGACATCGAGGTGCCAAACCATGCCGTCGATATGGACTCTTGGGCAAGATCAGCCTGTTATCCCCGAGGTACCTTTTATCCGTTGAGCGACGGCCATTCCACAATGTACCGCCGGATCACTAGTCCCGACTTTCGTCCCTGCTTGAGATGTCTCTCTCACAGTCAAGCTCCCTTGTGCACTTACACTCGACACCTGATTGCCAACCAGGCTGAGGGAACCTTTGGGCGCCTCCGTTACTTTTTAGGAGGCAACCGCCCCAGTTAAACTACCCATCAGGCACTGTCCCTGACCCGGATCACGGGCCGAAGTTAGATGTCCAAAGTGACCAGAGTGGTATTTCAACGATGACTCCACCCGAACTGGCGTCCGGGTTTCAACGTCTCCCACCTATCCTACACAAGCCACTCCGAACACCAATACCAAACTATAGTAAAGGTCTCGGGGTCTTTCCGTCCTGCTGCGCGTAACGAGCATCTTTACTCGTACTGCAATTTCGCCGAGTTTATGGTTGAGACAGCGGGGAAGTCGTTACTCCATTCGTGCAGGTCGGAACTTACCCGACAAGGAATTTCGCTACCTTAGGATGGTTATAGTTACCACCGCCGTTTACTGGGGCTTAAATTCTCAGCTTCGCCACACAAGGTGGCTAACCGGTCCTCTTAACCTTCCAGCACCGGGCAGGAGTCAGTCCGTATACATCGTCTTGCGACTTCGCACGGACCTGTGTTTTTAGTAAACAGTCGCTTCCCCCTGGTCTCTGCGGCCCACACCCGCTCACGGAGAGCAAGTCTCCATCACGGGGCAGGCCCCCCTTCTCCCGAAGTTACGGGGGCATTTTGCCGAGTTCCTTAACCATAATTCTCTCGATCGCCTTGGTATTCTCTACCTGATCACCTGTGTCGGTTTGGGGTACGGGCGGCTAAAACCTCGCGTCGATGCTTTTCTAGGCAGCATAGGATCACCGGATCCCCCCATACGGGAGTCCCATCAGATCTCAGGAACGTGCTCGAAGCACACAGGAACGGATTTGCCTATCCCTGACCCTACATCCTTAGACCGGGGCAACCATCGCCCGGCCCGGCTACCTTCCTGCGTCACACCTGTTAATACGCTTACCTCCCGGGATCAGGTCCCGCGCTCGGCCAAAACCCACAACACCACAAGGGTGAGCGGGCAGGCTCCGGGCGGTTAGTATCCCCCGCTTGGCATGGGCGGTTTTTCGCCGGTACGGGAATATCAACCCGTTGTCCATCGACTACGCCTGTCGGCCTCGCCTTAGGTCCCGACTTACCCAGGGCAGATTAGCTTGACCCTGGAACCCTTGATCATTCGGCGGACGGGTTTCTCACCCGTCTTTCGCTACTCATGCCTGCATTCTCACTCGTGTAGGCTCCACCGCTGGTTTCCACCGCGACTTCACTGCCCACACGACGCTCCCCTACCACTCCACACCCCTGAACCACGAAGGCTAGGGCAATGTGTGAAATCCACAACTTCGGCGGTGTACTTGAGCCCCGCTACATTGTCGGCGCGGAATCACTTGACCAGTGAGCTATTACGCACTCTTTCAAGGATGGCTGCTTCTAAGCCAACCTCCTGGTTGTCTTCGCAACTCCACATCCTTTCCCACTTAGCACACGCTTAGGGGCCTTAGTTGGTGGTCTGGGCTGTTTCCCTCTCGACTATGAAGCTTATCCCCCACAGTCTCACTGCTGCGCTCTCACTTACCGGCATTCGGAGTTTGGCTGACGTCAGTAACCTTGTAGGGCCCATCGGCCATCCAGTAGCTCTACCTCCGGCAAGAAACACGCAACGCTGCACCTAAATGCATTTCGGGGAGAACCAGCTATCACGGAGTTTGATTGGCCTTTCACCCCTACCCACAGCTCATCCCCTCCATTTTCAACTGAAGTGGGTTCGGTCCTCCACGACGTCTTACCGTCGCTTCAACCTGGCCATGGGTAGATCACTCCGCTTCGGGTCTAGATCACGCCACTACACTCGCCCTGTTCAGACTCGCTTTCGCTACGGCTACCCCACACGGGTTAACCTCGCGACGTAACACTAACTCGCAGGCTCATTCTTCAAAAGGCACGCCGTCACAACTACTATGCGATCACTCGCGGTTGCTCCGACGGATTGTAAGCACACGGTTTCAGGTACTGTTTCACTCCCCTCCCGGGGTACTTTTCACCTTTCCCTCACGGTACTGGTCCGCTATCGGTCATTAGGAAGTATTTAGGCTTATCAGGTGGTCCTGACAGATTCGCACGGGATTTCTCGGGCCCCGTGCTACTTGGGATACTCTCCAGGCTGCACACAACATTACGGTTACGGGGCTCCCACCCTCTCTGGCCGGCCTTTCAAGACCGTTCACCTATGCCTGCACATCACCCCAACGGTCCGGCAGAACCATCACGGAAAGTCCCACAACCCCGCCCATGCAACGCCCGCCGGCTATCACACATGGAACGGTTTAGCCTGATCCGCGTTCGCTCGCCACTACTAACGGAATCACTATTGTTTTCTCTTCCTGCGGGTACTGAGATGTTTCACTTCCCCGCGTTCCCCCCACGCACCCTATGTGTTCAGATGCGGGTCACACAATCACCTTGCAGCGTTGTGCGGGGTTTCCCCATTCGGACATCCTGGGATCAACGCTCGGTTATCAACTCCCCCAGGCTTATCGCAGATTCCTACGTCCTTCTTCGGCTCCTAATGCCAAGGCATCCACCGTGTGCCCTTAAAAACTTGACCACACAAAGATCAAAAACTTACTCGAGAGAACCACGACCACAAGGGCCAGGTTCATTCATAAGAAATTGCTGTAGAAACACACACACCAACCCCGAAAGGCCAGCCATGCATGTCTCAGATGCTCGCGTCCACTATGTAGTTCTCAAACAACAACCCCATCAACCAGACCACCACCACCCCACACAGGGACACGCGGCAGAACCGGAAGCAGGAACAAAAGAAACACCAGAACGATGCCCTCTGCATTGCTGCAAAAAGGTCCTGTTGCCTCAGGACCCAACAGTGCGCCAAACACAACCCCCACAAACCATGCACCCCGGCAGCGTTCCCAACAACACCCACCCCCACAAAAAGCAGAGACACATGCTGCCGTACTGGCACCAGGACACAACCGGTAAAGGCCATGCCAAACAAGTTTGATTCGTTGATATTCCACCCATGAGCACCCACCGCAGAACAGACGCCTGCGCAATGGGCAACACTGACAACCACCACGAACTGCATACACAGAACACGGAACAGCTGCTAGCAGCTCCTTAGAAAGGAGGTGATCCAGCCGCACCTTCCGGTACGGCTACCTTGTTACGACTTAGTCCCAATCGCCGGTCCCACCTTCGACGGCTCCCCCCACAAGGGTTAGGCCACCGGCTTCGGGTGTTACCAACTTTCGTGACTTGACGGGCGGTGTGTACAAGGCCCGGGAACGTATTCACCGCAGCGTTGCTGATCTGCGATTACTAGCGACTCCGACTTCATGGGGTCGAGTTGCAGACCCCAATCCGAACTGAGACCGGCTTTTTGGGATTAGCTCCACCTCACAGTATCGCAACCCTTTGTACCGGCCATTGTAGCATGCGTGAAGCCCAAGACATAAGGGGCATGATGATTTGACGTCGTCCCCACCTTCCTCCGAGTTGACCCCGGCAGTCTCCTATGAGTCCCCGCCATAACGCGCTGGCAACATAGAACGAGGGTTGCGCTCGTTGCGGGACTTAACCCAACATCTCACGACACGAGCTGACGACAACCATGCACCACCTGTAAACCGACCGCAAGCGGGGCACCTGTTTCCAGGTATTACCGGTTCATGTCAAGCCTTGGTAAGGTTCTTCGCGTTGCATCGAATTAATCCGCATGCTCCGCCGCTTGTGCGGGCCCCCGTCAATTCCTTTGAGTTTTAGCCTTGCGGCCGTACTCCCCAGGCGGGGCACTTAATGCGTTAGCTACGGCGCGGAAAACGTGGAATGTCCCCCACACCTAGTGCCCAACGTTTACGGCATGGACTACCAGGGTATCTAATCCTGTTCGCTCCCCATGCTTTCGCTCCTCAGCGTCAGTTACAGCCCAGAGACCTGCCTTCGCCATCGGTGTTCCTCCTGATATCTGCGCATTTCACCGCTACACCAGGAATTCCAGTCTCCCCTACTGCACTCTAGTCTGCCCGTACCCACTGCAGAACCGGAGTTGAGCCCCGGTCTTTCACAGCAGACGCGACAAACCGCCTACGAGCTCTTTACGCCCAATAATTCCGGATAACGCTTGCGCCCTACGTATTACCGCGGCTGCTGGCACGTAGTTAGCCGGCGCTTCTTCTGCAGGTACCGTCACTTTCGCTTCTTCCCTACTGAAAGAGGTTTACAACCCGAAGGCCGTCATCCCTCACGCGGCGTCGCTGCATCAGGCTTGCGCCCATTGTGCAATATTCCCCACTGCTGCCTCCCGTAGGAGTCTGGGCCGTGTCTCAGTCCCAGTGTGGCCGGTCACCCTCTCAGGCCGGCTACCCGTCGTCGCCTTGGTAGGCCATTACCCCACCAACAAGCTGATAGGCCGCGAGTCCATCCAAAACCACAAAAGCTTTCCACCACCTGACATGCGTCAGACGGTCATATCCGGTATTAGACCCAGTTTCCCAGGCTTATCCCAGAGTCAAGGGCAGGTTACTCACGTGTTACTCACCCGTTCGCCACTAATCCCCCAGCAAGCTGGGATCATCGTTCGACTTGCATGTGTTAAGCACGCCGCCAGCGTTCATCCTGAGCCAGGATCAAACTCTCCGTTGAAGTAAAACAAATCAAACAGACACAACCACACCCACCGGAAATAACGGCCGGCACGGCTGCACAAAATTCGAAACCAGCTGAAAACCAGACCACCACACACGGGGGTGCGCAATGATCCAGCCATAATTTCAACCAATCAATAAAACAATCGGTATCAACAAACTTGGCACACTATTGAGTTCTCAAACAACAGACACTACCGGCACCACCCACACCCACAAGGGTCCAGGATCGCTCCGGAGCAACTTTTCAAACTTACCCGAACCAGCCGCACAAAGCAAACCAGAACCCAGGCCTCCCACACCAACCAGCAGCACACAAAAGCACCACCGAAACCGGCAATTTGAAGGGAGTCGGTCGCCATCTTTCCGCATCAGCGGCGGCGACTCGAATAACTTTACACGCGCCCCACCCCCACACCAAATCCACCCCAACACCACCCAAAAATCCCGCCAACACAAGGAAAACACCCCCAAAACCACCCCACCACACCCCAAACCAACCCAAGTGAAGCCCGTCACACAACCCCGCCCCACAACAACCACCGACACCACACCACGCCACCACCGCCGTCGAACCCCAACCAAACCCAAGGAACGTGAGAGAGCGACGCCATCAAACCCGAGGAACGTGAGAGAGCGACGCCATCAAACCCGAGGGACATGAGAGAGCGACGCCATCAAACCCGCGGGATGTGAGCGAGCGTCGGAAGGGGACGCTGCACGACCGACCGCCACCCCCTTACCAAGGGCGCCACCCCCTACCAACAGCGCCACCCCGTTAACCAACAAAGCTCCCCACCACGGTGGGAGAGCTTTGCGGGAAACCGGTCGTCAGCAACCGCGGGGTCAGTGGCCGCCGTGTCCTGCGGCGCCGTCGGTCTTGCGCATCATCGCGCCGAGCACCACAGCAGCAACCGCGATAACAGTGGCGGCCATGAACGCCGCCTGCATGCCGGCGACCTGGTTCGAAGATGCAGAGACCACCGCATAGATGGACACCAGCAGCGCCGTACCGGCTGCACCGGCTACCTGCTGCGCGGTGCTGATGATCGCCGATCCGTGCGAGTAGAGGTGCGGCGGCAGCGGGTTCAGGCCAGTGGTGAACGCCGGCGTGAAGAGCAGAGCAAGGCCAAGGCTCAGGGTGACGTGCAGGGCAATAACCCAGCCAAGCGAGCTTCCCTCATCCAGGCGGGAAAACTGCCACAGCGTCAGGACCATGAGCACAGAGCCGGAGACGGTGAGCGGCAGGGGGCCAACCTTGTCGAAAATCCGTCCAATGACCGGACCCAGCAGGCCCATGGCCAAACCGCCCGGCAGCAGTGCGAGTCCAGTCTCCAACGGCTGCAGGTGCAAGGTGTTCTGCAGGTACAGCGGCAACAGAATCACACCGCCGAACAGGGCCATCATGGCTACCACCATCAGCAGCGTGGACACCGTGAACATGCGGAACTTGAAGGCACGAAGATCCAGCAGCGGGGCGTCGGACTTCTGGAGCTTGAGCTGCCGGAAGACAAAAAGTGCCAGGCAGAGGACACCAACCACCAGCGCGATCACGGGAACAACGCCGGCCTCGGCGCCCCCAATCTGGCTCAGACCGTAGACCAGGCCACCGAAAGCGGGAACAGTGAGGATAACGGAAGGCACGTCAAGCGTGGTCTTCTCGCGCTCCCCCACGTTGGTGAGGTACTTGGCACCTATCGCGAAAGCCGCCAAGGCAACAGGCAGCACGAATACGAACATGAAGCGCCAGGAGAAGTGGTCCAGGATGATGCCGGAAACGGTGGGGCCCATAGCCGGAGCAACCGAGATGGCAATGCTGACGTTGCCCATGACGGCTCCGCGTTTGGACATGGGTACCAGAGTCAGGATGGTGGTCATCAACAGCGGCAGCATGATGGCAGTGCCGCCGGCTTGAACGATGCGCGCCAGCAAAAGCACCAGGAAACCCGGCGCCAAGGCGGCCAGCAAAGTACCACCGCTGAAGAGACCCATGGCCAGCATGAACGCCCCGCGGGTGCTCATCCGCTGAAGGATGAACCCTGTCGTGGGAATGACGACGGCCATGGTCAGCATGAAGCCGGTAGCCAACCACTGCACAGTGGACGCACTCACTTGGAGGTCCGTCATGAGGCGCTGGAGGGCGACGTTCATGATGGTCTCATTGAGGATCACCACGAAGGTTGCCACCAAAAGGGTGACGATGACCGTCACGGATTCGCGGGACATCTTCCCGGAAACCGGCGCCTGCGACGCCGGAGCCGGCGGGGCCTGGTAGGGCGTTGCCTCTACAGAGGCGACCGAACCGGATGCTCCGGATTCAGGCTTGCCGTTGGCGTCGGACGTGACGTCGGTAGACATGAGGGTTCCCCAAGGGTTGGATTTGGTGTCCGGCGATCGATGCCGGTGAAGACTAGAACAGTCTAAAGGCCTATCCAATTCCCGTCAGTAGAAAAATTCCTAACGCTAGGAGAACAAAGGAGCGTTGTCGATGAGCCGCACAGGCCCCACCTTCGCAGCGATGATCGCCAGCCCTTCCCCGCGGAACGGTGTCTCCTTGCAGTTTTCGGCGAGCGGTTCCAAGGTGTTGGGGTCGACGACGTCGAAATAGTCCAGTTCCACCAACGGTTGGGATTCAACAAGCGCGACGGCGGAGTCCAGGTCCAGTGGTTCGTGCGCGGTTGCCCGGGACTCGATAAGGCGCAAAGCCCGCGACAACACAAGGGCGGCCTCTCGTTCCTCATCGGAAAGGAACCTGTTTCGGCTTGAAAGCGCCAGGCCGTCCTCACTGCGAACGATGGGCACAGGAACGATCTCCACCGGGAAGTTCAGGTCCGAGACCATCCGCTTTACCAAAGCCAACTGCTGCGCGTCCTTCTGGCCAAAGTAAGCCCGGTAGGCCGCCGTCGTGCCGTCAACGGCAGCACCTCCGGGAAGTCCGTAGTGCAGCAGCTTGGCCACTACGGTCAGGGCGCCGTCAAAGTGACCGGGGCGCGAAGCACCTTCCCATTTTTCGCCCAACGGTCCGGAGGTTACCCGCACCAGGGGCTGTCCGCCGGGATACACCTCGTCAACGGACGGCGCGAACACCAGGTCAACGCCTTCGGCGTCCAGCAGGGCCATGTCGGCGTCGAGCGTGCGCGGGTAGCGGTCCAGGTCAACGGCGTCGCCGAACTGCAGCGGGTTGACGAAGATGGTGGCCACCACCACGTCGTTCTCGGCCGCGGCGGTCCGTGCCAGTGCCGCGTGGCCTGAGTGCAGGGCACCCATGGTGGGGACCAATCCCTGCGAATTCCCGCCCTTCGATGCCAGCAAGCGTGCACTTTCAGCACGCAGTTCCGCCGCGGTGGTCACGAGTTTGATGGCCATGCTGTTCAGTGTCCTTCCGGCGACTTGGGGTCGGCACCCAAGGCTTCGTCGATCTCATTCAGTTGTTCGGGCCGCAGGAGCCCGCGGTTTTCCGCCCTGCGTGCGGTGGCCCGCGCCATGGCCTGGTAGGCCGCGAGAACATCGCCGCCCGCACCGCCGTCGTACTCTTTCAGTGCCTGGGCATGCGCGGAAACGGTACCCACATCTCCACGCGCCACCGGACCGGTCAGCGCCGATTCGCCGGATGCAAGGGCGTTCTCCAGTGTGGCGCGCAACAGCGGACCCAGCATGGACTCCGGGTTTTCGATGCCGATCTCCCGCAGCATCTGGGATGCCTGGGCCACCAGCGTGACCATGTGGTTCGAGCTATGCGCAAGGGACGCGTGGTAGAGGGTGCGGTCGGCTTCGGCAATGGCCACGGGTTCGGCACCCATCTCCACCACGAGGGCTTGAGCGATCGGCAGCATGGCCGCATCCGCGGTAACACCAAAAGTGCAATCCATGAGCCGGGTCAGGTCCAAGCTCATGCCCGTGAAAGTCATGGCCGGGTGCAGCGCCAGCGGGATCGCGCCCACCGCACGGACAGGGTTGAGGATTCCCACGCCGAACCGGCCGGACGTGTGTGCCACCAGTTGGCCCGGCTGCCAGGCGCCCAGCTTGGCGAGCCCCGCCACCAACTCCCCGAGGGCGTCGTCCGGGACGGCCAACAGCACCAGTTCCGAACGCTCCACGATGTCCTGGATCTCCAGGACCGGAACACCGGGCAGCAGGTTTTCGGCACGCTCACGGCTCGCCTCCGACACAGCAGAAACCCCGACGACGGCGTGCTCGGCCGCGCGCAAAGCGGCACCCAACACGGCACCCACCTTGCCGGCGCCGATGATTCCGACTCCGAGTCGTCCTGGCCTAGCCATCGTGGCGGTCCTCCTGTTGCGGTGAAGTGTGGGGGTGTTCCGGCTGGATTGGCCGGGCCGGCTGCGCGGATTGTGCCGGCGGGGGCGGCTGTTCCGCTGTGGTCGCAACCTCCGCTGCGGCTGCAACCTCCGGGGCCTGCGGTGCCACCTGCGCCAGCCACTGCTCGCTCGTCTGCCGTTTCCGGGCTTCCCGGGCGCGGGCAGCCTGTTGGTCGAAGAGTTCCACGGCCTGGGCCGCATCAGCTTGGAAGACCCTGGGAGAAACAGGTCCGGCGGTGGTGTGGAGGACAAGGTCGGCCACTCCGAAGCGGCGAGCCAGCGGCCCCTGGTGGAGCGCCATGGACTGCGTCCGCTGATGCGGCACAAGGACCAGCGTGTGCCACCAACGGCCGGATCGGATCAACAACGCCGTGCGCGTGGCAAGGAATCCGTTGCGGCGCCGGCCAAGTGGAGCAAGCAACCGTGCGCGGCGGGGTGTGGTGACAAATTCATCTGTCGGGGCGGCGTCGGGCGCGGCCGGAGCCAACCCATCCAGTCCGGCCGTGAAGACGCGCTCCGGGTCCTCAACCCCCGGGTCCGGCAGCACCAAGGACATCATCCGCAGGACATCGGGCTTCATTCCGACGGGCAGCAGCATGGTCCGGGCGGCACCCTCGGTACTGCCCGATACCCCATAACCCGCCACGTTGACGTGCATCCGGTACCAGCCAAAGATCCTCCAGAGAGGCGGCTGCGTCACCATGACTGCCTGGATGCGTCCGGGAGGCAGGGTCTGCGCCTGGGTGTCCAGGAGACCGTATCGAAGGCGGATACCGTCCGGCGAAATAGCTGCCGTGAAGTTGTAGCCCTTGTTGAAGGAATTCCAGTAGGCTGCGCCGATGCCCAGGATGCCGGGGATGAGCGCCAAGAATAGCGTCTGGTTCTCTGTGAAAACAGAGACAGCTACCACCACAGCGGCACCGACCAGGATTCCGACGGTTTGCTCGCTCAACACGAGGGATCCAATGAGCCGTGCCGGAGGCACAGACAGCACCACATGCTCGGGTGCCTCAGGAATTTCCTCTTCCTTACCGGGCTCGCTGACAACGCCGGCCGCCCGCGCAAGGATGGTGGCGCGCAATTGCTTCGCCTGGGCGAGCGGAAGGTAAGCGAGCCGCACCGCCGACTCGCCGGCGTCGGCCACTTCAAATTTGAGTTCAGCGAGGCCAAATATCCTCGCCAAGAGCGGCTGAACAATGTCGATGGCCTGGACACGGTCCAATCTGGCCTGCCGCTGCTGCTTGAACAGGAAACCAGTGTTGACGCGCACGTACCCTTCGGCCACCTGGTAACGCGTGAAGTACCAGCTCAGGATGAAACTGCCCACCGTCAACAGCAGCACCACGGCGCCGCCGGCCAAAAGCCACGGCACACGGCCGTTCAGGTTTGGATCCAGAAAATCCCTGCCCTGCAACATGCGTTCGAATGCGTCACGGCCAAAGAAGAACCCGACGGCGGCCAGCGCCACCCAGCCACGAACGAAAGGTGATGCCGGGTGGACGCGGTTCCAACCGCCGTCGACCTTTGTTTCCGGTTGATCCGGCAGGCTCACCGCCGCGTTGCCTTCCGGGCTCACAGCCCGGCCAGCCTGGCTTCTCCACGGGCCGAAAGCTGTTCGCGCAGCCGTGCGCCTTCCTCTGCCGGAAGACCAGGCAGGTGCGCGTTGGTTCCGGTCGATGCCGTGTGGAGTTTGAGCGTGCACAGTCCCAAGCTGCGTTCAACCGGACCAACCGCAACGTCCACGTACTGCATCCGGCCGTAGGGAACCACCATGGTGCGTTGGAAGAAGATGCCGCGGCGGATGAGGAGGTCGTCGTCGCGTTCTGCGTAGCCGATGGCGCGTACCTGGCGGGGAATCAACACCAGCCGCCACAGCGCCAGGACCAGCATCACTGCGGGAACCGTGATGGCGAGCCACAAAGGAGGCCAACGCCACCAACCCAGCAGCACGAATATGAGCGGCAAACTGAGGACTGTCAGCATCAGGACATTACCGATGGCCCACTCCACCAACCGCACGGTGACGTACTTCGGGGAAACCCGAAGCCACTGGACGCCGGGAGGATCAATCGCCTCGGTATGCATACTCGCCTTCGCCTTTGGTTTCGCCGCGACGGGGCCCCGGTCCGGCAGTGCCACCTTCAAGATCCTCGGGTGGGATCCGGCAGAAACGCTCCACCACGAGCCCAACCACCACCATGACCACGCCACCGCCGCCCATCAGCAAGGCGTTCCACAGTATTCCCTCGCCGCCGCGCAAGCTGCCGATCCGGAGAAGGTCCATCGAGATTCCGGCATGCCAGCCAAGAAGCAAGGTTCCCGCATAGGCGCAGGCCTGGGCAAGGATCAATGTCCTGGCCGCCAGAATCGGATTGAGCAGGTTCTTCTTCTTGCCGTTGCGCCAGCGCAGCACACGAATGCCCATGATGAGTGTGAGGCCGGCAATAACGGCCATGGTCACCAGCGCGGATACCGGCAGGACCGGGGTGGGCATGCTGAAGCGGTTGGTGGTGGCGGTTGCCAACCAGCCAATGACCGCAGCGATGACGGCGATGAGCACCAGAACCACCGGGCGCATTGCTTTCATGGCTGTTCCACTGCTCCCGTCGCAGGCACGCCGGCTACGTCGCCATAACCATCGAAGCGCCGGATATCGGGCATGTCAGCGGCGACGGCAGCCAACTCAGCAACACTGCGCCCGTTCAACTGTGCGTGCGGTTCCAACAACGACCACGGATAGAGCACGAATGCACGCTCAGCTGCCCGCGGATGGGGAAGAGTAAGAATGGGATCGTCACTGACGACGTCGCCGAACACGACGATGTCCACATCCAGCGTCCTGGGACCCCAGCGAACCTCGCGCGTACGGTGGTGCTGCTGTTCGACGTCGTGGCAATGCCTCAAGAGTTCCAGCGGGGTCAACGTGGTTTCCACGGCCATGACCATGTTCAGGAAGTCCGGCTGCCCTTCCGGACCACCGACTGCCTTGGTCTGCACCACCGAGGAAACTCCAAGGAGCCGCACCTCCGGCGGATCCACCAAGGCCGCAACCGCAGTGGAAAGGGTGTCGTTGCGCTCCCCCAGGTTACTGCCGAGGGCCAGGATGGCCTTGGTGTAGCCGGATGTCATGATCGCTCCCGGTGCACACTGACCGTAACGTCGCCGAACGGCACCTCAATGGGAGCCTTGGGCTTGTGGACGGTGACGTCGACGGCGGCCACGCCGTAGTTCGCGAGGATGCCCTCCGCGATCCTGACGGCCAGACCCTCGATCAGGTTCAAGGGCTCGCCCTCGATGTGCCGGGTGATCAGCTCGGCAACTTCACCATAGTGCGCTGTGTACTGCAGGTCATCTGTCTCCGCGGCCTTGGTGAAATCCGTGTGGAGCACTGCATCCACCACGAAAGGCTGGCCGTCACGGCGCTCAAAATCGAACACTCCGTGATAACCCACGGCGGTGACGCCCGTCAGCGTGATCCTGTCCACAGCGTTTCCTATCAGCGTGCGATGCGGGCGGCGACCTTGACGGCGTCAAGGCTGGGTCCGACGTCGTGGACGCGGACAGCCCAGGCGCCCTTGGCGGCGCTCAAAGCGGTGATTGCAGCGGTGGCGGCGTCGCGTTCCAGCGGAGCAGCCGACTTGCCCGCAACAGTGAGCAGCGAACCGAGGAACCGCTTGCGGGAAGCAGCCACCATCACCTTGTGGCCCAACCCGAAGAGCTGATCAAGGTTCTTGAGGATTTCCCAGTTCTGGTCCTCGTTCTTGGAGAAACCGACTCCGGGATCAATGATGATCTGCTCCGGGGCAACGCCCGCTGCGTACAACTTGTCGCGGACGCCGCTGAGTTCAGCCACCACGTCCTGGGTCACGTTGTGGTAGTCCGTCAGGCTGTCCATGGTCATGGCATCGCCGCGGCGGTGCGTAAGGATGTACGGGACCTTGGTCCGGGCTACGAGCTCCGGCATACCGGGCTCGATGGTGAGGCCGGAAACATCGTTGATGATGGCCGCACCAGCCTCCACTGCCGCGGCGGCCGTGGACGTGTGCATCGTGTCGATGCTGACCAGCGCGCCAGCCTTGACCAACGCCTGAATCACCGGAATGACACGGCGCTGTTCTTCTTCCGGGGAAACCGGCTCGGCGCCAGAGCGCGTGGACTCGCCACCGACGTCGATAATGTCCGCGCCGGCGTAAAACATGCGCAAACCGAGCGCGATGGCCGTGTCCGGCGTCCGGTGGGTGCCGCCGTCGCTGAAGGAATCCGGGGTGACATTGAGGATTCCCATGACGAGCGTGCGGTCCGTCGGCAGGTCCTCGAACCTGGCCGCGGGCCGCGGCTTACGGAGAACCGGCAACGGGCTTGTGGCCGGGCCGGTTCCGGGTGCTGCAGCGAGGGAGTCCATAGAGATTACCTTCCGAGTATGAGGCTCATGGCCTCGGCGCGGGTGGCCGGGTCATGGAGCTGACCGCGCACCGCACTGGTGACGGTCTTCGCGCCGGGCTTGCGGATGCCGCGCATGGACATACACATGTGTTCACATTCGACGACCACAATGGCACCACGCGGGTTGAGGTGCTTCACCAACGCCTCAACGATCTGCGTCGTGAGGCGCTCCTGCACCTGCGGCCGGCGCGCGTAGATGTCGACCAACCGCGCCAGCTTGCTGAGGCCTGTCACCTTCCCGTCATGTGACGGGATGTAACCGACATGCGCCACTCCGTGGAACGGCACCAGGTGGTGCTCGCAGGTCGAATAGAACGGAATGTCCTTCACCAGGACGAGCTCTTCATGATCGAGGTCGAACGTGGTGGAAAGGACATCCGCCGGATGCTGGTGGAGCCCGGCAAAAACCTCGGCGTACGCCTTGGCCACGCGCTTGGGCGTGTCCTGGAGGCCGCCACGGTCAGGGTCTTCACCAATAGCCAAGAGGATCTCGCGGACCGCCGCTTCAATGCGCGGACGGTCTACTTTATGGGCGTGCTTGGAGCCCGCGGCGGAGCCGTGGGCGGCGGCGAGGTCGTCGTCGTCGTCGAAATGAGTCACGGCAGATAGCTTAGCCGTGATGCGTGGAGTCGTTGCCGCCGTCAGGTCGCGGTGCCTGGAAGGAGTCCTGGCTGCTGACCCCCTGCGCGTGCGGAGCGACGACGTCCAGGGGTTCGTCCAGACGCGCCTGCTTGGCTTCCTCCTGGGCTTCGCGTTCGGCCTTTTCTGCCCGGCTTTCCACGGGCGGGATGGACTGGACCGGACGGGATTCCTTGGACAGCCAGATCTCACGGAAATCACGCTTCCGGATGTCATGGAAGATCTCGGCAATCTCAGCCTGGTTCAAGGTTTCCCGTTCAAGGAGTTCCAGTGCCAGACGGTCCAGAACGTCCCGGTTTTCCGTGAGGATGGCATAGGCCTCGTCGTGCGCCTGGTCGATGAGTCGACGCACTTCTTCGTCCACCACGTAGGCGATCTGGTCGGAGAAATTGCGTTCCTGTGCGGCGTCGCGGCCGAGGAACGGCTCGCCGCCGCCCTGGCCCAGCTTCACAGCGCCAACACGTTCGCTCATGCCGTACTGCGTGACCATCTTGCGGGCTGTGGAGGTTGCCTTCTCGATGTCATTGGAAGCACCGGTGGAGGGGTCGTGGAACACGATTTCCTCAGCAACGCGGCCACCCATGGCGTAGGCCATCTGGTCCAGCAGTTCGTTACGGGTGATCGAGTACTTGTCGTCCTCAGGAATCACCATGGTGTAGCCGAGTGCGCGGCCACGGGGAAGGATGGTGATCTTGGTGACCGGTGCCGAATTACGAAGGGCAGCGGCAACCAAAGCGTGCCCACCTTCGTGATACGCGGTGATCTTGCGTTCGAGTTCCTTCATGACGCGGCTGCGCTTCTGCGGGCCGGCCATGACACGGTCGATTGCCTCATCCAGTGCGCGGTCGTCAATCAGGTTGGCGTTGGAACGCGCGGTCAGAAGTGCGGCCTCGTTCAGGACGTTGGCCAGGTCAGCGCCCGTGTAACCCGGGGTCTTCTTGGCAACAGCCTTGAGGTCGATGCCCTGCGCCATGGGCTTGCCCTTGGCGTGAACGTTCAGGATCTGCTCGCGGCCGATCATATCCGGGGCTTCCACGGTGATCTGGCGGTCGAAGCGGCCCGGGCGCAGCAACGCGGGGTCCAGGACGTCCGGGCGGTTGGTGGCAGCGATGAGGATGACGTTGGTCTTGACGTCGAAGCCGTCCATCTCCACGAGGAGCTGGTTCAGCGTCTGCTCACGTTCGTCGTTGCCGCCGCCGATGCCGGCACCACGGTGACGACCAACGGCGTCGATCTCATCCACGAAGATGATGGCCGGAGAGCTGGCCTTGGCCTGCTCAAACAAGTCACGGACGCGGGAAGCACCAACGCCGACGAACATTTCAACAAAGTCCGAGCCGGAGATGGAGAAGAAGGGAACGCCGGCTTCGCCTGCAACAGCGCGGGCAAGCAGCGTCTTACCGGTACCTGGAGGGCCGTAAAGCAGCACACCCTTGGGGATCTTGGCGCCAACAGCCTGGAACTTGGCCGGTTCCTGGAGGAACTCCTTTATTTCCTGGAGCTCTTCCACAGCTTCGTCAGCACCGGCTACGTCGGAGAAGGTCACCTGCGGCATGTCCTTGTTGACCAGCTTGGCCTTGGACTTGCCGAACTGCATCACCTTGGAGCCGCCGCCCTGCATACGGGAAAGCAGGAACCAGAACAGCACACCGAGGAGCAGCACCGGGATGAGCAGCGAGAACAGGCCGGAGAACCAGTTGTTCTCGATCGGCTGGTCCGTGAAGCCCTTTTCCGGGTTGGCGTTGGTGACTGCCTTCACCACATCCGGACCACGATCCGTGACGTAGAAGAACTGAACGTTCTTGCCCTTGTCCTGGCCGTCCAGGTTCAGGTTGTCCTTGAGCACCAGGTCAACGCGGTTTTCGGCGTCGAAGATCTTGGCCTGCTCAACCTTCCCGCTTTGGGAAAGGAGCTCCAGGCCTTCCTTGGTGTCAATGCGCGTTGAACCGCCCGGAGCCAGTGTTGCGAATGCCACCAGGAGCAAGCCAACGACGACAACAATCCAGATGCCCGGGCCCTTGAAGAAACTCTTAGCTTTCATCTGATCGGGGTTTTGCCCCGTCCCTCCTGGTAGTGCTGCAAGGCGCAACTTCTGCGCGCGAGTGGTGCTGCTTCAGTTTCAAGCTATACACCGTTCCCAGTAATTCACGCACCGGAAAGTCCAAAAGTTCCCTCTGGGCGTACACAGGATACTCGCCTCGAGGGCGCTGGGACAGGGGTTTGCGCTTGGTGGGCAGTGCACCACCTTGGTTGCTTCCGAGTGGTTTCGATGCTGCTTGGTCAGGCTGCGACCGGAAGCACCAGCAAATAACCAGCGGGCAGGTCCGTACTCCAGCGCCGGGGTTCACGGACCACAAACTGTGTGGCCAACTGCTCCGGAGTAAGCAGGCTGTTGGGCTCCGGAGAGGGACCCCACTGCCCGCTGCCGTGGGGATAAAGCGGATCCAGGACGCGAATCCCCGTTACCTGGAACTCCGGGAACTGCGCGGGATCACCCATGGACTCAAAGCCGCTCATCACCCAAGCATGCCGGCCGCTCCACATGACCAACCCCACTGGCCGGCCAGTTTCCGCTATGGCACGCGCCGCCGTCTGCAGCGTGTCCTCGTAGGTCGCGACACTGACCACCGAGTACGGGCCCATTCCAACCTCAGTCAACACCTGCGCCCAACCCCGGGGGTTGGCACCGTTGAATGAATTTGATGACCGGGCGCGGGCCATCTCCCACAGCTCGCTTTGCTGTGCGGGGGCTGCCCAAGACGCGCCGCCCGTATCGTCAATGAGGTTGTGTGCCATCTGGATGCTCGCGGCTACGCACCAATCAAACGTGTACTGCGGCACGAAGTCACCCTCTTGGTAGAGGTTCAGCGCGAAAGCCTGGGGTACCGGCGGTGGAGGTGCAGGCGCGGGAGGCGGAGCAGGCGCAGGCGCAGGAGGCAGTGTGGGGACGGTGGCGGGCGCATGAGTTGCTACGTCCCCGGCGATTGGCGGGGCCGACGCGGCCGCACTGGACTGGGCGGCAGCTGTCCCGTTGACATCTACCGCAGGAGTGCAGGCCGTGAGAAACGTCGACAAGACGACGAGCCATGCCAGGAGACGGGCAGGGGCACCGGTCATGGTTCAGTGTAGCTCCGGGACCTCCCCCAGGGCACCCCTTGAATGCGGCCGTCCAAAGGATGAAGCCGTTAACGCGAACGCCGCACCCGCCCTGCCCAACGCACCCAGAGATGACAGATACATTGGCGGAACGTGATGCGGCGGAAGGCGACGGGGTATTTACTCGTAAACGTGCGGGGCCAAGGTGCCCACGAAGTCCAGGTTGCGGTACTTTTCGGCGTAGTCGAGGCCGTAGCCCACCACGAACTCGTTGGGGATGTCGTAGCCAACGTACTTGACGTCGATCTCCACCTTGGCGGCGGTCGGCTTGCGGAAGGCCGTGCAGATCTCGACGCTGGCCGTGCCACGGGACTCGAGGTTGGACTTGAGCCAGGAAAGGGTCAGTCCGGAATCGATGATGTCCTCAACAATCAGGACATCCTTGCCCATGAGGTCGGTGTCAAGGTCCTTGAGGATCCGGACCACGCCGGAAGACTGGGTACCGGAACCGTAGGACGAGACAGCCATCCAGTCCATGCTGACGTGGCTGTGCAGGGCGCGCGCCAGGTCAGCCATGACCATGACCGCACCCTTGAGGACACCGACGATCAAGATGTCGCGGCCCTCGTAGTCCTTGTCGATCTGCGCTGCGAGTTCCGCGATGCGCGTTTGGATCTGCTCTTTGGTGTAAAGAACGTGCTTGAGATCTGCCTGGACGTCGTTTGAATCCACCAATGGCTCCTGTTTTGATGCTCGGGTGCGGCTACTGTTGGGACGGTTTCTGATGCCGGAATACTAGCTTCCCACAGCGCGCGGCTTCGCGGGGACCGGCGCCGGCCGAATCGTGCGGACTACTGGCAGCCGGAGCACCGGCGGAAACCGAACGCTCCTGCTCCAAATCGCTCAGGGACAACCGGTAAACACTGACGTGGCCGGGAAGCTCCACGGGTCCGGCCGACCCTTGTCGCCGCAGCAGCGCTTCCGCGGCTTGGAGCCGTCCGTAGCCAGGTTGTTGACCCCCGACGTCGGCGGCAGCCTTCGCGATGACCCGGAACCTCAGCGCTGCGGGCAGCTCACGTGCGGCGTCTTCCGGAAGCCATGCGCCGCCGTCTTCACGCTGGACAAGTGAGAGATAGGTCTCGTTGGCCAGATCTTCGAGGAAATCGGCATCCTGCTGCAGTATTGCGGCGGTCCGGGCAAGCGACTCGGCGACCCCCGGCCCCAGCTTCTCTTCCAGGACAGGCATGACTTCCACGCGGGTCCGGGACCGGGCAAAGGAAGGGTCGGCGTTGCTGGGATCGTGCCAAGGCGAAAGTTCCTCGACCTCGCAAATTTCCAGGGTCTCGGCTCGGCGAAGGCCCAGGAAAGGCCGGAGAAGGCGACCGCGGGCAGGCCTCATCCCCGCCAAAGACCGAGTCCCTGAACCACGGGCCAAGCCCAGCAACACCTGCTCGGCTTGGTCGTCCAGGGTGTGGCCAAGAAGGATCACATCACACGCCAGGTCCGCGGCAGCAGATTCCAACGCAGCATGGCGGGCATCCCTGGCCGCGGCCTCAGGGCCGAACCCAGTGGCCGCGACTTCCACAGTGCGCACCTCCACCGGAGACAGACCCAGCTCGCGCAACACCGCGGCAGTCCGGGAGGCGACCTCTGCAGAGCCCGGCTGCAGCTGATGATCCACCACCACACCGGCAACCGTTACCGGATGTCCATCGACGTGGCCACGCCGGCCGAAGTACGCGGCTATGGCTGCCAAAGCCAACGAATCCGGCCCACCGCTGCAGGCTACGAGCACCCGCTGGGGATGACCCGCGGAGGCCAAGGCGTTCTGCAACTGTTTCCGGGCCTTGCCGACCACCGGCGCAAGGCGCCCGGGCCGTCGTCGACCCTTACCGCCGCGACCGGCAGCGGAATCGACGCCGGAGCCAGCGGCGGCGGAACCGGAAGGAATGCTCAAAGGCCCATCCGCTCAAGCCACAGCTTGGAGTTGTGGATCTCTTCTTCGGTGGGGAGGAAGTCGGCAGATTCCCACACCCGGTTGAAGCCGTCCATGCCTGCCACGGCTACGACTTCGCGGACGAACTTGGCGCCATCGGTGTACTGGCGCATCTTGGCGTCCAGGCCGAGGAGGTTGCGGATGAACTTCTCCACTACCCCGCGGTCCTTGCCGCGCTCGTTGAAGCGCTGGCGGATGGTCTTCACCGAAGGAACGATGCTCGAATCCACAGCGTCCATCACCACGTTGGCGTGGCCCTCGAGGAGGCTCATGACGGCCGTGATGTGGGACAGGGACGCCTTCTCCTCAGGGTTCTGGAGGAGGTCCAGGATGGCGCCGCGGCCCGGAGTCTTGTCTGAGGGAGTGCGGTCACGCAGGGACTTGGCCACCGCACCAGCGCGCTCCACCAGGGAGTCCATGTTGCCCAGGAGGTTGCCGCTGAGCTTCTCGATTTCGTCGAGCATGTGGTGCCGGAGCCACGGCGCGGCAGCGAATTGCACGCGGTGTGTTTGTTCATGCAGGCAGACCCAGAGGCGGAAGTCGTCCGGGTGGACGTTGAGTTCGCGCTCCACGGAGATGATGTTCGGCGCTACGAGCAGGAGCCGGCCGCCGGGCGGAACGTTGGATTCAGGGGCCAGGGCAGCAAAGGGATCGTACTGGCCAAGGACCTTGCTGGAAAGGAAGGCCAGCACAGCGCCAAGCTGGGTGCCGGTGATGGCACCGCTGGCTGCGGCTGCGGCTGGGGTCATGGACACTCCGCTGCGGCTGTCCAGCATCGTTTTCAACGCGGGTTGGAGCATCACCGCGAAGCTCTGCGTGTTGGCCTTGGACCAGGAAGCGCGGTCCACCACCAGGACGTGCGAGTCACGCAGATCCCGGGCAGCGTCCAACCCGGTGATGTCGTGGACGTGCGGGACGGAGATGTCCGCGTTGAAGCGCAGGTTCTCCACCGCCTTGCCAATCTCCCCGGCGCTAAGCTCCGGACCGGGAGGGGCAAGCCGGGCAGCCGTAGAGGCGGCCAGGTCCCAATTGATCAGGGACGGGGCCCCTGCTGACGAATCGCGGGCAGATGACACCATACGGACCATCACACCACACGAGACTGACAGCGGGCTCTTAAGTTCGCTCCACGCGGAGCATTCAGCCCCGGCACCCGCACGAGGCCAACACCGACGCCGACCGGTCCATGGCCACCTTGTTGGCAGCAGCCCCCGGTTCCAGGTCGTTGCCGATGAAGGAGAACACCAACAACCGCCCGTCGGCGTCCACCACGTAACCACTCAGGGCGATCACCGTATTGAGCGTCCCCGTCTTGGCCCGGACCAGCCCGGCGCCCTCCGCGGTAGAGGCGTCCACATATCTGTCATCCAGGGTTCCGGTCAGGCCGGCCACCGGGAACCCGTCCAGCGCGGTGCGCAGGGAGAGGTCCGGTCCGCTGGTGATGGCACGGACCACCTCGGCAAACTGGCGGGCACTGACCTGGTTTTCCAAGGCCAGTCCGGAGACGTCGGCCAATTGCATCGAACCGGTGGCGATCCCCAGCTCCCCCAACCGTTGGCGCACGGCCGCGGTGGCGCCGTCGTACGTGGCCTTTTGACCGGAAGCCAAGGCGGTCATCCGCCCCAGCGCCTCGGCGAGGAAGTTGTCCGAGGACTCAAGCATGAGGTCCACCTGATCGCTGACTGTGGCCGATTCGGCGGCCGCCAGCACCTTGGCGGGGAGGCCTTTGCCGCGTTCGACGCCGGGACCCACCGCAACGCCGGCAGCCGCCAACTGCTCGGCGAACGCCTCGGCGCTTGTGACGGCGGAATCCTGGGGGCGCGGACCGGTCACGACATCCGGAGCATAGCGGCCTGAGTTCAACGCGAGGGAAAACAACGGTGCTGTCTCGCCGGCGGCGACGTCGTCCAGGCTCCACGCAGGGTTAAGGGGTGCGCCGGCGAAGAGTGAATCGTCCACTCGCACGGTGACAGGTCCCTTGACGCCTGCCGCAGCCAAAGCCGCCGCAGTATCCGAGGCCAGCGAAGCCAGACCGGCGCGTCCAAGAACCGCCGACGGATCCGATGCTGAAGCACCCAGCAGTACGTCCCCTCCGCCGGTCAGCACCACGGTGGAGGGATCCTCGGCTGCGAGCACCCGGGTGGTAAAACGCGTCTCCGGACCGAGGGCTTTCAGCGCAGCCACGGCTGTCAGCAACTTCATATTGGAGGCCGGGATCCGGTTGGCGTTGGCGTCACGGTCAAAGAGGACCTTGCCGGTGGACGCGTCCATCACCATGCCACTGATACTGCCCCCGCCGGCCGGCTTCAGGGTGGCGTCAAGCTGCCGGGCAACCTCAGCGGGCATGGGAACGGGGGCATTGGCGTCCAGGGGAAGCACTCCGCTGACGTCAGCCAAGCGGTCCGGCTCCTGGTGCCAAGCGGGAACCGAAGGCGACGGCTTGGGCATGGTCAGCAGGCCCGGCACCATACCGGCCACCACCACGGCACCGAGGCACAGCAGGACTCCGGCCAACAGCAACGGCCATTTCAAGCGCCCCCACGCCGCAGATACCCAGCGGGTATCCCCGTTTTTAACGCCCATCATGGAAGTTGCTTGGTCCTGTCAGTCCTGAAATGTCCCCGCCGGTTCAAGAAACCCGGGCCTCTCGCTATATCCTCAATAGTAGTCGGCGGCACCGGCTGTCCTTTTGCCTGCCGCCAGCCCCGGGCTGAGCAGCCTGCCTGAGGCACCGTCACCCGTGACGGCCGCTTCGGCGGAGCGACGCCCCACCCACACCCGTCAAGGAGCATTCCATGAAGCACGACGTGACCATCGAGATCCCCAAGGGATCGCGCGTCAAGTACGAAGTTGACCACGAAACCGGCCGTGTCCGCCTGGACCGCGTCCTTTTCACCTCCATGCAGTACCCCACGCACTACGGTTTCTTCGAGAACACCCTGGGCGAAGACGGCGATCCGCTGGACGCACTGGTGCTCCTGCAGGACTTTGACCTCCACCCGGGCGTCATCGTTGAATCCCGCCCCATCGGCGTCTTCAACATGACCGACGACGGCGGCGGAGACGCCAAGGTCCTCTGCGTCCCCGTTGACGCACGCTTCGACCACATCCAGGAAGTCAGCGACGTCAGCGAATTCCTGATCAAGGAAATCGAGCACTTCTTCACGCGCTACAAGGACCTGGAGCCCGGCAAGTGGGTCAAGGCCGAGGGCTGGGGCGACCGCGCCGCTGCCGAAGCCGAGCTGGAAGCTTCCATCAAGCGCTACGTTCCGGCAGCACACTAGGGCTTAGTCCTTCGCGTTACGCTTCCGCGTCGCGTACTTGCACGTGATGCTCGACGGCGGCTGGTGCGGTTCCCTGCGAACCGCACCAGCCGCCGTCGTTCTTTAACGTCTTTTGCCCGGACTGTACACATGGGCATGTCTCCCCATCGCGGTAGCTCCCGGGTCCGCTTAGGCTGGGACGAGACTTTTCGATGCCTTACACAGGGGGTTCATATGGCTGGGTTCTACGGCGCGGACATCACGCAGCTTCGCAGTCTGGCCGGCGTGATGGGCAAAGCTGCCGACGCCATCAGCCTACAAAGCACGCAGTTGTCCAACGCCATCAATTCCACTACAGCGTGGCAGGGCCGGGACGCTACGGTGTTCAAGGGCGATTGGAACTCCCAGCACCGGCAGAGCCTGGTCAAGGCCGCCACCATGCTGCGCGAGAATGCCAGCCAGCTGAAGAAGCACGCCAACCAGCAGGAGTTCGCCAGCCACAATGATGGCTCGGGCTCGTCGGTGGGTGTCCTCAAGGACGTCTATGACACCGCGATGGGCGTCAAGGGTTTGGCTGCCCCGCTGTGGACGGCCTACAAATACCTCAAGCTGGGCAACGCGGAATGGGTGAAGACCCGCGAGGTCCTGACCAACTGGCGGGCCGGCGGAACGGTTGTCCGCGACGCCATGACCGCGCTGAGGAACGGCGAGAAAGTCACTGACGTCCTCACCGACCTCAAAGCGAACATCCCTTACAGCCAGGCGTTCCAGGATGCCAGCAAGTTCTCCAAGGGCCTCCGTGTGGCCGGGGCGCTGGCGGCACCGCTGAACATCGTGGGCGGCATCAGCGACATGATCAACCCCGAGCACGATGGCTGGCGCGGCACCGGCGACCGCGTTGCCGGCGGCTTGTCCGTGGTGGGTGGCGTTGGCAGCATCATGCTCATGACGGCCGGCGGGGCCGCCTTGCTGGGGCCGATCGGTGCTCCGATCGTGATCGGTGCGGGCATCGTCGCCGGCGCGTGGGCGCTGGGCAACCTCGTAGCCGACAACTGGGACTCCATCAGCAACTTCGCACGCAACCCTGGCAGCTACATCGCCGACGGCGCCAAGGAGGTGGCGGGCTTCGTCAAGGACGCAGGCAGTAAGGTGGCAGACGGGGTCAGTGACGCCGCCAAGTCAGTCGGAAACTTTGTCGGAGGGATATTCGGATGACCACCAGCACCATGAAATGGACCCAGAGGGACATCGAGGCCGCAGCCAAGGTCCTGGCCTCGGCCAGCGCCGTCGGTGCGCCCTTGCCTACGCTGACCGATGAAGAAGTTGTAGCCCTGGACGGCGTTCAGCACGAACAGCTGGTGGCGCTGCCGTGGCTTTCGGCCCAGGACGCCAGCAAGGAGCTGATGTGCGCCATCGCCTTGCGCGGCCTGCTCGCCAAGGAACTCGTGTATCCGGTGGTCTTCGAGGGCGAGACCGAGCCTTCCCGCCTGCACGCCACGGAAGAAATCACCGGCGCCCTCACCCTGCGCCGCAGCGGCAGCAGCGTTGTCTCCGTGGAACGCACGGTGTCCACCGGCAAACGTTGGCTCTACGGCTACCTTCACGACGAAGGTGTTCTGCTCGAGGAAGTAGACGAAAGCGGCTTGCACGGCTTCACCGTGGTCACCCGCGACCAACTGGTTCCGCGTTTGGCCGAATTCGTCGACCCCCAGCAGGCTGCCGCCCGCGATACTGAGCCTGCCCTTTACACTGAAGCCCAGTTCGAGGCGCACGCCGCTACCGCCTTGGCCGACACCCAGGCCGCAAGCAACGTAGTGGCCTTCAATTCCAATACCAACGAATTCCCCACTGTCACCGTGTACACCGGTCCGTCCGGCGTCCACGTTCTCACCCCGCGCGTGGAGGGCTCGCCTGAATCCGGCCCGGAGCACGCGGAATCAGTAACGTTCGAGCTGCAGGAAACCTCTGCGGCATCGTTGGCACGCGTCCTGGGCGGACTGGCCGGACTGGCCTGACGTTCCGCACACAAGCCGCACACCGCCGTCGAGCTGAAAGTCCCTCATGAGCACTTCCAAGTCCACCACCCTCACTGGGCTGCTTGATCCTGTCAACGGCCGCCCCGTTCGCCGCCATCCTGACACCGGCGCATACTTCGTCAAGGCTTCGGGTAGTGCCCACTTCTGGGGTCGCGTCCTGGATGCATTCGTCTTCCTGGTGGGCTACGTGATCCTGGCCGCGATTGCCGCGGTGGTCCGTGAGTCCATGATGAACAGCGGCTCGGCCCTCGGTTACAACGACGGTTTGTGGCTGACCCTCTACGTTGTCCTGTGGTTCGTGGGCCTGTTGGTCTACGGAATGATCTGGGGAACCGTGGGCAGCGTAGGCGACGCCGCTGCGGGCATGCGCTCGGTGCGGATCAAGAACGGCACGACGGCGGGCGCCTGGCTGGGCGGATGGCGCGCCATCTGCTGGTCCTTCTTTCCGTTCTTCGTGGTGATGCTCATCGCTTCCGCCATCAGTGGTGGCGGAGACGACACCTGGGATCCGAAGTTCGCCGCCATCGACCGCCGCTCCGGCATTGCGCAGGGCCAGGCACCGGTTCCGGACCCCAAGGTCCCCGCCGCCGAACAAGCCGCTGCGGCCGATCGGCAGCACCTGCCCAACCTCTACGGCCAGCGCCCGGATGCACGGCCGTAACTGGCTGGTCCGCCGTGTTGAGCGCGAGCTCACCCCCGACCTGGGACAGCTCCGCTGCGTAGCGTCATCCCGGCACATCTACTGGAAGGTCCTCATCCCTTGCCTCGTGCTGGGGTTCATTTTTGGGACCATCGCAGAGTTCGTCAGCCCCATCCGGTCCACCCGGGAAGCCGGGCACTTCAACGACCCCGCCTTCTTTGTGCTGACCAGCATTCTCACGGGTGTGGTGCTGTGGTCCATGACGCTTCTGGGCAGCTTCCGGAAGTTGCTGGTCTTCGACGGCGGGATGGTCGCCAAGTACTCGCAGAAACACACCCGCGTTGTGATTCCCTGGGCCGACATTACGCCCGGAACCATCAAGGCCGTGACCACCTCCGACGGCACCGATCCCGACCGCCGATTGGTGGCACGCCGGAAGGTTTCCCTGGGTGCTGGAGGCCGGAGTGCCGTGGTTTTCCAAGCCCGCGACACGTTCTGGGTCTTCGCTTCGAACCAGGATCCCGCCCCATTGGTCCTCGCTATCCACGGGGCGATGAATGATGCAGGAACGCCCGGCGCGGCACGGGCAGCGGCAGGTGCGCTGCCCGCCGTCGTCCTTACCGGGCGGACGGCGCTCGACTGAACGGCTGGACTGAACAATGGGCGAATTTGGCCCTTGCAGACCGTCTACCAGCCGGTAGCATGTGATCCACTATGTTCACTCTCACTATCAACCAACGCGACAGCCGGCGCGACGGCGACCTCGTGCCGCAGCTGCTCAAGGACCTGCGGCACATTCCTGCGCGGCTCGACTTTGACCGCTCGGTTGAGGATGAGGTGCAGGGCATCGTGGAATCGGGCCACCAGGCCGTGGAGACTGCCTTGATCGCGCTCCGGTCCAGCCAATGGTATGTAGGAATCGGCGTCGGACCCATCAATGAGCCGCTGCCCAACCTGGTGAAGGACGCGTCGGGCCACGGCCTGGTCTACGCGCGCCGGGCCGTCGACAGGCTGCGCAACGGCAAAGAGCGGATCCCGGTGGCAGTGGACGGACCTTTGACCGCGTTGGCTTCAGAAGCCGAAGCTGTGCTGCGACTCTTGGGACACATCGTCCAACACCGCAGCGCAGCGGAATGGCGGGTCCTTGACCTGCTCACACCGGGCGTCCGAGGCCAGCAAAAAGCCGTGGCCCAGGAGCTGGGCATCACCACGCAGGCCGTCAGCAAGGCCCTGGCCCGTGCGCAGTGGTCCGAGGAACACGCAGCCCGGCCTGCCGCAGCCCGCTTGCTGCAGATGATCCTGGAAGTGCGCTGATCCAAGACCCAGCCCGACACATCCCAGGAACGCAGCGTTAAACCAACTGAGTCGCAGATGATGCCGTTTTGAAAGCTCAAAAGGGCATCTGCTGCGACTCAGTTGGGTCAGCGGTGGAACTTACTGGTTGCTGACGTTGTCCTTGGCCGTCTGCGCGCGGTCCTGGACATCGGCGGCTGCTGCCTGGCCTTCGTCCTTGACGTTGGCGGCGGCTTCCGTGGCGCTGTCCTTGACGTTCTGCATTGCGTCCTGCGCTGGCTCGCGCAGGTGCTCGGCGACTTCCTGGGCAGCGTGGCTCAGCTCATCGGTCAGTGGCTGGGCTGCTTCCTTGACGGCCTGGGCTGCTTCGCGCTCCTTTTCAGAGGCCGGGAACAGCGAGGACACCAACAAGCCTGCTCCGAACGCGATCAGGCCAGCGGCGATAGGGCTGCCCTGGGCCTTGCGGGTGATTGCCTGCGGCGCGTCACCGATGTCCGATACGGCCCCGGAAACGGTGCCGGCCATACCGGAGACAGCGTCCCCGGCCCGGTGGGCAGCGTTGCCTGCAGCGTCACTGACGTCGTCGCGGGCGCCGAACACAGCGGTCTTGATCTTGTCCACCCTGCGGTTGACGATGTGCGAAGGCGTGACCTTGTCAGCCACGGCGTCAACGTTGGTACTGAGCCGCCGGCGAGTTTCTTCGATATCGGCGCGCAGGGCGTCGGGGTTCTGCGTCATCGTGTCTCCTCAGTGTTCGGTTTCAAAGCGGGGGGTATTTCTTTGACCGTCTCAGCGGTCTGGGGCATGCCCTTGATGGTGTTCAGTTCCTTGCGGCCCTTGGCAGCCAAAACGGCTGCGACGATTCCCCAGATGACCGCGACAATTACAGCGGACCATCCGAGTCCAACAAGTTGGCCCAAGGCCCACCAAAGAGCAATGGACAAGAACAGCACGGTGATGTGGCCGGCGTATGCAGCTCCGCCCAGCATCCCTGCGCCCTTGCCTGCCTTGGTGGCGGACTCTTTCAGCTCCGCCTTGGCCAGCTCCACTTCCTGGCGCATCAACGTGGAAACATCACGCGTCAGGTCGCTCAGGATCTCGCCGAGGGGAAGGGTTTCCGCCTTCACGTGGGCTTCTGTGGGGGGCAGATCGGCGGGACTGCTCATCGGGGTCCTCCGTACTGCGGGTCATCGGGATCAAGCGGTCCGGCAAGCGGGTCGCCCTGGGCCTTAACTCCGCCGGCGTCAGTCTCCGGGTATGGGAGGGTGGATCCGTCGTAGCCACCGGTGGTACCGGCGTCGTATCCGGTGGTGGTGGCTGAACCGTATCCAGCGGTGGTGGCCGTCGGTCCGGGAAGGTCCACGGCGGGAGGAGTCACGGCACCGCCCTGCGTCGGGTAGTAGACAGCTCGAGGCGTCTCAGTAGTGGCTGGGGTGGCGTTTGCTGAGGCTGCGTCGGAGGCGTTGCCTGCCATGCCCCGGCCCAGACGGCCGGCGAGGACGCCGGCTCCTGCAGCCAACAGCAGGAACGTTCCTGGCTTACGGCGGGCGAAGCCCTTGACTTCATCCAACAGGGAACCGGGATCCCGGCCTTCCAACCACTGGGCAACAGAGGAGGAACGCTGGGCTGCCTGCTGGACCAGGTCCGTCGCCACACCACCGTTTTCAGTCGAGTTGGCCATGGTGGAGAGTTCGTCCGAGATAGACCGCAACCCTTCGGCCACCCGCTGCTGCTGTGCTTGGGCCTGATCGGCCAGCTCGCCCTTGGTCTGCGTGAGCAGTTGGCGGGCATTCACCTTAACCTCGTGGGCAACATGCCCGGCTTCGGTCTTGGCGGTGTCTACAACTCCGCCGGCGGCGTCGCCTACGGCACCGGCCACGCCTGCGGCTTCTTCCTTGGCAGTATCCACCTTGCCGGAACTGGCGGAGCCTGTTCCGGAGCCAGTGGGGGTACCACTGATGCCGGTGGTACCAGCCGTTTGGGTCTCAACGTCGGCTGAATCCAGGTAATTTCCCGTGAACGGTTCGGTGCCTGCATGGGCACCGGTGGTTGGCGCCGCGAAGCTTCCGTCCTGCGGCGATTTGCTCTCAGTCATTATCGCTCTCTTTCCACAGTTGGCAGGCTGCGGACAGCAGCCGGGATAGTAAGTATCGTTACTATCAATGGGTGTGTACCCGTTTGCGGGGGTTCTAATCACCCAATCGAACGAATTGATGTCCCTGCTCACGTTCTGCGCTTTCGGCTCGACAGCCGGGACCATACCTGCGAATGTTGGGGTGATGAGCCAACTGCCCGCGAGGCGACGGCTGATTCCCGCGCTTCGAAAAACTGTCACCCGCCACCGACTCCTGTTCGCTGCCAAAACGGCCGCTGCAGCAGGCCTCGCCTGGTACCTCGCGCCCTTCATGCCCGGCTCCGCCGCTGCGTACCCGTACTACGCGCCCCTGGGCGCCCTGGTCAGCATGCACCCCACTGTTGCCGACTCCGCCAAACATGGGCTCCAAAGCCTGGCCGGGCTGGTGTTGGGCATCGGCATGGCCTTCGCCATCACCACCGTGGCCGCACCGACCGCCTTGGCCGTTGCCCTGGTGGTTGGACTTGGCGTTCTCATTGGCGGTCTCCCACGGCTGGGGACAGCGTCCGAATGGATCCCCATGGCGGCGTTGTTCGTGCTGGTGCTGGGTGATTCCAACGCCGAAGGATTCTCGTTTGCCTACGTTCTTCAAATGGGGTTGGGGGTTGCTGTCGGCTTCGCCGTGAACTGGCTCGTGTTTCCACCCCTGCACCTTGACGACATTGATCCCGCGATCGCCGGACACCAGGGAGCATTGTCCCGTCAACTGAAGGACATGGCCGAAGCCATGCAGGAGTCCTGGCCGCCCAACCACGAGGCTTGGGCCAGCCGCAGCGATGATCTCTCGCTCACCGCCGCAGCTGTGCGGACTGCCGTTCACCAGGCAGAGCTGAGCGCCAAAGCGAACCCCAGGTCCCGCCGTCGGGCAACCCGGATCCCCGGCGACCTCGCCGGATTAAGGACCCTTGAGCGGCTCACGTTCCACGTCCAGGACATCACCGATGTCCTGGCAAGCGCCATCTGGGAAGAAGGTGCAGGGACGGTCATCCCCGACTCAGTAGTGGGAAACCTGGCTGAATCCTTGGAAGCGGTAGCCGCAGTGATCGATCGCTGGCGGGATGCAGAGTCCGGGGAACTCGCCAACCGCCTGGCCGCAGCGAAGGACAGCATCTCTGCCCTCAGCGATGCTGTAGCCGGCGCTGCCGCCGATCATGCACCGGTGAACGCACCGGCGTCCGTCGCCATGAGTCTCCGCCGGATCCTCACGGTAGTGCTGACGGCCGAGTAAGGGCTAGCGCGGATGCAGTGGCGGCGAGGCTTTACGGCCCTTTCCTGCACCGATCCCGTCGAGCATTTCCGCCAGTGATTCCAGCGAGGAATGCTTGGGCGACCAGCCCAGGAGACCATGTGCCCGGGAAGTGTCCATGATGGGCGCATTGGCTGCCATATCCACCCACCCGCCGTCCGTCGCCTGCAAACGGAGACGCCAACTGACCTCGACGGCGGCGCGAAGCACCGGAAGCGGGAACGGCAGCAACCGCCGGGCGTTGAAAATCCACGCCAAGGCGTTGGGGTCGATCACGGGTTCTGCGGCGATGTTGAAGGCACCTTCGGCCTTGCGCTCCAGCGCGCGCCAATAGGCGTCGGCGACGTCGGCGGCGTGTACAGCCTGAAACACCAGTTCCTTGGGAAGAGCCAGCAGCGGCAACCAGGGCTTGCGGGGAACCAACCGCGGCAGCACCCGGCCCAGGAAGTACCGGCCTACTTCGCTGCCTGCCCCGTCGCTGAACGTCAACGCAGGACGAAGACGGGCCACCACGATCTCCGGGTTCTCCTTCGCGAAGCTGTCCAGGATCCTCTCCTGCGCGGCTTTGTCCGCACTGTAGTGGGACGTGCGGATACCCGCCGCCGGCCAACCCTCCTTGGTCCGCTGGTCCTTGGGTGCTGGTGAATAGGCACCCACGGACGAAGCACACACAACGTGCCCAACCCCGGCTTTCCGGGCTGCGGCCAACACGTGGGCCGTTCCCGCCACGTTGGTCCGGCGAAGCAGTTCGCGGTTGTGGTTCGGCTGGATCAACCAGGCAAGGTGCACCACGGCGTCGGCTCCGGCCAGGGCAGCTTCCAGCGCAGGCTGGTCCTTGCGATCGCCGATATCCACAGTCTGCCACTCGACCCCTTGGTAGGGAGGCGCATCCTGGTCGGGCTGCCGACGGACAATGCCCACAAGGTCAAGGTCTGCTCCTTCTTCCGAGCGCGCAGCCTGGAGCCGCTTCAGGACTTCGGTGCCAACGTGCCCGGTGGCACCGGTGATCACAATACGCATGGCATTCTTCCTTAGGTTTGCGGACCGTCGCCCGTAGCGCGGATGCGCTCCAGCACGGCTGTTGTGGAGTGCTCGGCCACGTAGTCCAGGATGGTCACGGTGCCGCCATAGCGCTCCACGGCCACGGTTTCCTGGAGCATCTCCGGCGTGTAGTCGCCGCCTTTGGCGTAAATGTCGGGCTGCAGGAGGTCTATGAGCGGTATGGGAGTGGGGGTATCAAAAACGATGACATGGTCCACGCAACTCAGGGCAGCGATGACTGCCGCACGGTCAGCTTCATGGTTGACCGGCCGGTCCGGGCCCTTGAGCTTCCGCACCGAAGAATCACTGTTCAGGGCGACCACCAATACATCACCTAACTGCTTGGCCTGGTTGAGGTATCGGGTGTGGCCGCGGTGAAGGACATCGAAGCACCCGTTGGTGAGCACAATCCGCTTACCCTCCCTGCGGTGCTCCTCCACCTGCCGCGCCAACTCGGCGTCCGTCAGTGCTGTATCCGCAAAGCCCCGGAGGTGCTTGGCGAGTTCGTCGGTGGTGCAGACGGAGGTGCCTGGCCGGTGGACGACAACATCTGCTGCAGCCTGGGCCAGATCCACGCTGGTGGTCAGCGGCAATCCGGCAGCACGGGCAATGGTCAACGCGGCCACGAAGGTATCCCCGGCGCCCGAGGCCTGTTTTTCCGCCTGGGGTCGCGCCCACGTTCGGTGGGTGGCCGGCTCCTGGGAGGTGCCGCCGGGGCGAACCGTCAGCGTGCCCTCCCGGTCCAACGTCACGACGACGGCGCCCGCACCTGAGGCGCGAAGGAGCTGGTCTGCGTGGGCTTCCACGAAGGGGCACCTGGCAGCGCCTCCGGGCAACTCGGTCCCAAGCAATCTGGCCGCTTCCTGGGCGTTTGGGGTTGCGAGGTCAGGTTTGAGGTCGGCCCACTGTCCGGGATAGTGGGCGTCCACTACCACCAGGATGTCCTGCCGAACCACTGCTGGGGTGGCTTGCCCGCCCTCACTCCCCGGCCCCAAATTTTCAAGAATGGCCTCGCGCACAGCTCCTTCCAAAGCACCCGCCCCGTAGTCGCAGAGGACCACGGCGGATGAGCCGGGAAGTGCTTCGGGAATGGCATCGGCCATGTGGCGGCGGCCTTCGGCCGGAAGGTCGGTTGCCGAGTCATCCAGCCGCAGCATGACCTGCCCGCCACTGCTCACCCGGAATTTGGTGGTGGTGGTCATCGCGGGGTGCGAGACCACATGCGAAACGTCCACCCCTGCCGAGCGGAGCTGGTCAAGGAGCGTGCGGCCCGCAGGGTCCTCTCCGATCAGCGAAATGAAACGAACCTCCGCCCCCATCGCAGCGAGGTTCATCGCCGTGTTGGCGGCTCCTCCCGGGGCGAAGTCGCGGCGCTGGACCTGGACAACGGGAGCCGGGGCTTCGCGGCAGAACCGCTCAATGGTCCCATCCCACCAGCCGTCCAGTATGGAATCGCCGATCACCGTCACAACAGGACGTTCCTCGGCCAAGCGGCCTGGCAACCAGTCAGCCATGCCTTCTTGATTGGCCAGGCCTTCTTGATTGGATAGGCGTGCCATGGGGTACCTTCCGGTTGGGCGACAGTTTCCTGTTCCCCTCAGGTACCCCGCGGCAGGCGCTTCACACGCCCGGCCCGGGAGTTTCCGCCACCCTGAAGAAGGAATTGCTCATGAATCTTCCTCCCAAGCCCGGCGTCGGTCCCGTGCTGGAAATGTTCAGCGACGTGAAGCGGATTGCGGTCCTCAGGGGTGGCGGCTTGGGCGACCTGATCTACACCTTCCCTGCCCTCCACGCCCTCAAGGAGGCCTACCCTGGTGCCACCATCACCGTCCTGGGCACACCGATCCACGCGGCAGTGGTTGCCGCGACGGAAGGTCCGGTAGACGACGTCGAAATGCTGCCAGTGACGCGGGGCGTCCATGACGGTCCCCGCAACGGCGAGCGCTTCGAGGATGATGCTGGGGACGTCGCGGCGCAAGAGGCCTTTTTCGAGGCCATGCGTGCCAGGAAATTCGACATCGCGTTGCAGATGCACGGCGGAGGGCGCTTCTCCAACCCTTTCCTGCTCCGCCTGGGCGCCCGGCATACCGTGGGCACGCGCACCCGGGACGCGGAACGGCTGGAGCGGAACCTTGATTACGTCTACTACCAGAATGAACCGGACCGCTGGTTGGAGGTCGCAGGCCTGGCCGGCGCTCCGTCGATCGTCGCCCCTCCCCTGCTCCCGACGCTGGAACATCAACGGAACATTGCGGGTTTCAAGGACCATCAGCGGACATCGTTGGTGGTGCTCCATCCGGGTGCCACCGATCCGCGGAGGCGGTGGCCGGCATCGTATTTTGCTGAAGCGGCGGCAACCTTAGTGCGGGAAGGTGCGCAAGTGTTGATTGTGGGCGACCGTTCGGAGAAGGCGCTGACGCAGGAAGTGTCCGAGCTCGCGGGCAGGCAACTGGCGGAGAACCAGCGGCAGGCCGTGCGCTCCGTGGCCGGCGAACTGGAGATCGGAGACTTGGCGGCACTCCTGGGTGAAGCCACGGTGATGCTCGCCAGTGACAGCGGTCCCCGGCACCTTGCCCAGGCAGTGGGGACCCCGACGGTAGGGATCTATTGGGTGGGGAACGCGTTCAATGCGGGCCCTCGAGGGCGGGCCTTGCACCGCGTCCATATGTCGTGGGCTACGCAGTGCCCGCGCTGCGGAGCGGACGTGACCCAGGTGGGATGGACGGCACCGCACTGCGGCCACGACGACACCCTCATCGAGGGCATCGCCGTGGCCGACGTTGTTCAGGACGTGCTGGACCTTACGGCCACGAGCCTTCTTCTGCGGGGCAGATAAGCAGCTCGCGGACTTCGCTGCCGAACGGCTGCGAGAGCGCGAACACCACTGCCTGCGCCACATTGGCGGGATCGTTCAGTTTGGAATCGTCCTGCGGCTTGTACTGCTCATCCCGATCATCGAAGAAGTGGGTCTTCATACCGCCCGGGATGATGGTGGTGACGCCTATGACTCCCCCGGTTTCGGCAGCCAATGCGCGGCTGAAGCCGATCACACCGAACTTCGAGGCGCAGTAGGCAGTGGCATCCGGCAGTGCCCTCAAACCCAGCGTGGACGCAATGGTGATGGCCCGTCCGCGGGATTCCTTGAGGTACGGCAAGGCCGCCCGGACTACGGACACCGTGCCCAGGAGGTTCACGCCAATGACCTTTTCCCATTCAGCGGCAGGGACATCGCCCAACTTGCCGCAGCGGTCGATGCCTGCCGCGGTCACCACGCCATCGAGCCCGCCCAGGGTGTCGGCGGCCTCCTTGACGGCGGCTTCCACTGCTTCCCGGTTGGAGACGTCCACTTCCAGGGCTTTGGCCCCGGAGACGTTGCTGACATCGCGGTCGAAGACGAAGGGCGTGCCACCGGCGTCGCGGATGGCTTCCACGATCGCAGCGCCAAGGCCGGAGCCGCCTCCAGTGACGATGACGCGACCAGGTGTTTGCGTGTTCATGCGGTTCCTCTCGGTTGATCGGTTGCTTGGGTGCTTGGGTGCTTGTTCTCAGCTGACGGTGTTGTTGTCAGCTGACCTTGGCCAGGGCTGCAGCCAGGCCGCTGGTGGAGCGTGCCGGCTGGAAGGGCACAGTGACGCAGCGCCCTCCCCAACCCGCCACCAAGCGGGCTTCCGGCAATTCTTCGGGGGTGTAGTCGCCACCCTTGACCCAAATATCGGGCCGCAGTTCGGTGAGGCAGGCTTCGGGAGTGTCCTCGCCGAAGACCACCACGGCGTCGACGCATTCGAGTGCCAGCAGCAACTCCGCGCGGTCCTCCACGCTGACGATTGGCCGGTGTGGACCCTTGAGCCGCCTGACCGATTCATCGGAATTCAGGCAAACGATAAGGCAGTCGCCCATGCCACGCGCGGCGGCCAGCGTCCGGGCGTGACCGGCGTGGAGGAGATCGAAGCATCCGCCCGTGGCCACCACAGTGCCTCCTCCGGCCCGCACCGCCCGAGCCAGCTGGACACCATCCGGGTCAAGGTCGTCGGCTCCCACGAGTTCCAGACCTTTAAGCTCGACGACGGGGCCGGCGTCGGGCGCTTCGGTCACCACCGCCAACGCCGCCGCTCCACCCCCTGCCAGGAAGGCGGACGCATCCTCCACTGCCCGGGCGGCGGCCTGTGCGAGGTCCATCCCTGATCCCAAGTGCACGGCAAGGCTGCCGGCCAGTCGGTCGCCGGCTCCACAGGGGTCGCTGACGTTGGTTCTGGGGGCGGGGATACCCTGCGCGGCTCCGGCTGACATCAAGAGCGCCCCGTCCGCACCCCTGGTCACCAAAACGGCGCTGCTTCCCCATCTTTCGAGCAGGTACCGGCCTGCTTCCCCGGCACCCGTGGACGGTTCCAGTCCGGCCGCTTTCGCCGCCGCGATGGCCTCGGCAAGGTTCGGCGTCACGACGGCGACGCCTTGCACGGGCTCGGAACCGGCAGGATGCGGATCCCACACCACGGGGACGTGGCGTACAGCATCGGCGAGCGCGGCACGGATCTCGGTGTTGGCGGTCATTCCCCGGCCGTAGTCGGCCACCACAATGGCTTCCGCCGAGGCGATGGCTGCGAGCATCTCCCCCGTGCTGGCGGGAACAGGGGCGGGGGCGCACCCTTCGTCGAACCGGACCATCGGGTGTGTCCCGATCCGTACCCGTGTCTTGGTGGGCGTGGGGGCGAGCGGGACTCCGGTGAGCACAGACACCCCGGACAGGGCGCGCTTGAGGTGGCTGGCGCCGTCGTCGTCCGATAGTGCGGTGACCAGCGAAACGCTGTGGCCGTCCTGGGCCAACACGGTGGCCACGAGCCCGGCGCCTCCTGCACGACGCCGGATGTCTCCGACGTCCACCACCGGTACCGGCGCGTCGGGGCTGAGCCGGGTGGCTGCCCCGTTGATGTCAACGTCCAGAAGGACGTCGCCTACGACTGTGATCCTCATGGTTGCCCCGCCCCGAAGGAGCTTGAACCTGCGCGCTGGGCGACCTCGGCATCGAAGGCCCGGCACACTGCATGGATTGCGATGAGGTGGCCTTCCTGGGCGTTGGCGGCGATGGCGTCCACGGTGATGGCTTGATCGCAGGCATCGGAAAGGGGGTTGGGGCCCGGACCGGTGAGAGCCCACGTTGCGATGCCGCGTTCCCTTGCCGCACGGGCGGCTTTGAGCAGATTGGGGCTGCGTCCGCTGGTGGAGAGAAGGAGAAGCACATCGCCCGCCCGTCCATGTGCCCTGACTTGCCGGGCGAAGACTTCCTCGTAGCCGTAGTCGTTGGACAGTGCGGTGACGGCGGAGGACTCTGCGTGCAGGGAGATGGCGGAGAAGGGCGCGCGTTCTTCGTCGAACCTGCCCACCAGTTCAGCTGTCAGGTGTTGCGCCTCAGCAGCTGAGCCGCCGTTGCCTGCCGCCAGCAGTCGTTGTCCGGAGAGCAGCCTGGTGGCGAGTTCGGTTCCCCATGCGGACAGGCGCCCGGACTGCGAGCGCAGCGACTCCAGCGCTGGCAGGACGTTGTCCAGGTGTGTGGTGACTTCAGCGGTGTGGGTAGGGTCGGTGACGTTGGGTACCCAGCGCGCCTGGACAGTGGTCGAGGTGCTGGACCCGGTGGTCGCAAGGCCTTTGATCATCACAGCGCCGTTCCTTCCAATGGTTCCAGGACTTGCTCGGATTGCCGGGACAGCCCGGCCGCCAGGACGGATCGGTAGGCTTTCTCGGTGTCGGCGGCAACGCGTTCCCAAGAGTAGCGGGAGCGTGCCCGGCGAGCGCCCGCCCGGCCCATGTCGGCGCGCAGCTCCGGGTCGGCCAGCAGCTTGCCGAGTGCCTCGGCGAGGGCTTCCGGATCACGCGGCGGGACATGCAGCCCGGTCTTTTGGTCGACGACGGTCTCCCGGAGTCCGCCCACTGCAGCCGCAACCACTGGCACTCCGCAGGCCATGGCCTCCAACGGCACAATGCCGAACGGCTCGTACCAAGGCGCACAGACCACGGCGTCGGCGCTGCGGAAAATGCCGGGCATCGCATCGCGTGGAACCTGCCCGCGCATGGTCACTTTGTCCTCCACCCCGAGTTCCTTCGCCAACGCATGGAGCCGTTGGGCTTCCGGGTCTTCCTCAAGTGTCAGGGCGTCGCCGGAGCCACCAACGATCAACAGCTCCACGTCCTTGAAGCCTGCCTCAGCGAGGATCGGGAGGGCCTGGATCACCGTGTCCACGCCCTTCCGTTGCACGAGGCGCCCTACGCTCAGGATGCGATGCGTCCGTGACTTGGGTTCGGCGTCGGAGGTTCCCGGGAACAGCGTGAGGTCCACGCCGCAGGGGGCAATGGAGACCTTGGACCGGCTGATGCCCAGGGCTTTGAGCTCGAAGACCTCGTCGGGGCACGTGGCGATGATCCAGTCAGCTGTGCGGCCAACCCAGGGTTCCAGCCACTCCCTGGCCGGCGGGCTGGTGTCTGCGGACCCTTGATGGCGGCGCTTCACCGAACCCAGGGCATGGAAGGTCTGCACTACAGGCACGGGGTCTGGTGCTCCGGCGCGCCGGGAGGCCTGGATGGCTGCAAGGCCGGACATCCAGAAGTGCGCATGGACCACGTCCGGCAACTGGCCGGCCCAGTCCGCGCAGATCCCGTCCGCCAGCGCACCCATATACGGCAGCAACCCGTCCTTGGGAATGCGGCGGGCAGGGCCGGCGTCGACGTGGACCACGGTGAGTCCCGGACCAACCTGCACCTTTGCGGGCAGGTCCGGATCGTCCCGCCGCGTGTACACCGTGACCTGGTGGCCGCGATCAGCAAGGCTTGACGAAAGCGCGGCCACATGGACGTTCTGCCCGCCGGCATCAACGCCTCCCAATGCAGCCAGTGGGCTGGCGTGTTCGGAGACCATGGAGATTTTCATGGGTGCGTCCTCTCAGTGTCATGGCTGGCTTCTGTGTCATGGCTGGCGAAAGCCGTACCGGGTTGCGGACGGCTTCCTCCGTGGGTGTGCTGGGGCAGGTCGGCCAAGAGTTCGTCCCAAGCCCGAAGAAACCTACCGAGTCCGTAGCGCTGCAAGGCGGCCTCACGGGCGATGATCCCCATGGCGTACGCGTCGTCGGGGTCGTCCAGCAGCCGCCGGGCGAACTTTTGGAGGTCGTCGACGTCGTTGGAGACGAGGCCTGCGCCATGCGGTACGGCGCGGCCCGCCTCGGTGGTGTCCAGTGCCAGCACCGGCATGCCAAGATGCATGGCTTCCAGCAGGGCCAACCCCAACGACGTCCACCGCAACGGATGCAGGTACAGGCGGCAGCGGGCCAGTTCCTGATGGAGTTTGGGCGCCTGCACGTCACCGGCAATGTGGAGCCGTTTTTCGCTAAGACCAAATCCCTTGAGATTCAGTGCTTCCGGCAACGCCTCCGTCCCCATGCCGAACACCCGCAGCGGACCCACGCCGGCGAATCCGAGCAGGAGGTCGGTTCCCGTGACACGGCCACGCCTGACGGGTTCGTTGACCACCACGCCCATCTCTACCTGTTCGCCGGTGTACAGGTGCCCGGGGTCGGGGATGCCGTGCTCGATCACCGTGGTGGCCGCCGAGCCCGTGTCCCAGAAGAGCTGGTTGAAATGAGTCACATGGACCACCGGGATGCTGCCCTGGTCCGCCAAGGGATGAAGCGTGAACGGGACGTCGCCCTTGGGAGTGTTGTGTTCGAGGTAGACGGCTGGGAGGTCGTGGCCCGGACGCCGGCCCAGCGTGCGGGCCACCGCAGTGATCTCCTCGGGCCGTTGGAGGACGACGGCATCGACGCTGTCCGGATCGAGCGTCTCCAGGTCAACTTCCCGGGCGGCAGCGGGCCACTCACGGCCCCCACGCCCCAAACCCCACGCGCCGCCGTCGGACGATGTTGGCAGCAGGTACTCATGCCGGCCACGGACGAATGCCTCCATCCATCCGCCGTGGACATGCCACACCAGGATCCTCATGGTTTCCACACCTTCCGACGAGTGGACAGTGACGACACGCCTCCCAGGAGCCTTTCAACAGCTTCGACAACCTGTTCCGGGGATACCGAGCTCAGGCAGGGATGCCCGGGAACAGGACAAATGCGTGCGCGGCTGTTCCTGCAGCCCGCTTCCTGGTCGCCGAGCAGCTCCAGCGGAACGCCGTAAGGTGCCCAGCGGATCGCAGGGACTACGGGTGCGAACAGGCAGACCACCGGCGTACCCACCGCTGCAGCCAGATGGGCGGGACCTGTATTTCCGGTCACCACGACGGCGGCACCGGCAAGTACCGCTGCCAGCGTCCGCAGGTTGGTTCCGCCGCCGAGGTTCCTGGCCGAAGGTCCTGCCACCGTTGCGGTGAGGGACGTTTCCCCGGGACCTCCCGTGACCACCACACGATGCCCGTATGCTTCGAGCAGTTCCACGGTGGCGGCGTGGTGGAGGGCCGGCCACGCCCTGGCGGGTGCTGCGGCTCCCGGGTGGACCACGATGTACGGGCCACCTTCAGCCAGTTCGTCCGCCACGCCGCCCGGGTCCGCCCCCGGAGTGATACGCAGTTTCCCGTCGTCGCCGTCGGGAAGAACGTAGCCACCGGCCTCAGCGATGGTGAGGGCACGGACCGCTTCCGGCTGGTCCTCGGGGAAGTCTTCGCCGGGTTTGAGCCGGACGTCCAGCAGGGAGCCTGCATAGTCCGTGGACGCACCCGTGATCTTCTTGACGCCTGCCAAGCGCAGGAGGAGTGCGAGCGGGAGGGGGGATTGGTGGAAGGACGTGAGGATCAAGGCTTCCTCGATGCGGGAATTGCGGACAAAGTCGATCAGCCGGCGGGCCGTCGTTTCGGTTGCAGGGGGTGCGGGGTTCACGATCCAGGGGCAGGCCCAGGTGTAAACCTCGGTGACTCCGGGCAGCATCTCCGCCGCGCTTGACCCTTCGGGACCGCAAAGCAGGACCACGTCGTTTGGGCGGCTGCCATCCGGCCTGTTTCCGTTGGCCACAGCACGCAGGGCGGGTCCCGAAAGGAGGACGTCGCCCATGCTGTCCAGGCGGGCTACCAGGATCCGGCTCATACAGGGGTGTCCTGTTCTTCCGGTACCCCGGAGAGAAGGATCTCCACCGCGTGGCCAAGATCCACGGCCACATTGGCCGCAGCCTCAATCTCCTCGTGCAGGGTGATCTCCGTGGGCACCAACACACTGCGGGCACCAGCTGCCGCGGCTGCGTCCATGTCAGTACCGATGTCGCCAACATAGGCAGCCTCGGACGGTTCGATGCCCAGGGCATGGCAGGCAGCCAAGATCATGCCCGGCGCAGGTTTACGGCATTCGCAGCTGTCCTCGGGCCCGTGCGGACATACTTGCCACACGTCGAACGGGCCCAACAACTGTTCCACCCGCTGGTTGACGGCGTCCACCTGGTCCATCGACAGCAGCCCACGGGCAACGCCCGACTGGTTGCTGAGGACCCCTGTGGCAAGCCCTGCCCTGCGCACTTCTTCCAGCGCCGCAAGGGCGCCTTCCATGGGCCGCACCAGCTGCGGGTCGCCGTTGTAAGGCACGTCAACCACCAGCGTTCCATCGCGGTCAAACAGGACCGCCTTCAACGTTCCGGTTCCTCCCATACCCGCAACGTTCCCCGGTTCTCCGGACGCTAAACAGTGCGGCGGTGAGAAGTTTCGTGCCGCTAGACTCCTAGCGGGAGGCCACCATGAATACAGCTGAACGCAACGATCAACCTCTTTTGCTTGCCCTGCGCGCCTTGAAGCTCGGTGACCTTTTGGTCGCAGTTCCGGCGCTTCGAGGCCTGCGGCGGGCCTTTCCCGAACACCGCATTCTGTACGCTGCACCGGCCTGGATCGCCGAGGCCCTGGAACTGGTGGGCGGCATCCATCACTTGCCTACCCCGGGCCTCGACGACCCCCTGACCGTCCCGCACGGGGCCGTGGACATTGCCGTGAACCTGCACGGAAACGGCGCCGAGAGCCGCCTCCGGATCGAGGAACTGGGGGCCAACCGGGTGGTCGCGCACGAGGCACCCGGGATCGATGGGCCGGCCTGGACCTCGGGCTTGCCTGAACGCGAGCGCTGGACCCGACTGCTCAACTGGCACGGCATCGAAGCCGACCCCTTGGACTACCGGTTGAACCTCCCCGCTGTCCCTTCGTCGCGCCCGGGAGCCACCGTGATCCACGTGGGCGCGGCTTACGGCAGCCGGCTGTGGCCCGTGGATCGGTTCGCGGACGTGGCGGCGGAACTCGCGGCAGCCAGGCACGACGTAGTGCTCACTGGTGGCGCGTCGGAGCGCGGGCGCGCTGAGCAGACAGCCGCGTTGGCGAAACTCAAAGGAGCAAACCTCGACGACGGCCTGCTGGCCGGGCGGCAAGGCCTTGCCGAGTTCGCGGCCACCATCGCCGAAGCGCGGTTGGTGGTATCCGCCGATACCGGTGCAGCGCACTTGGCGTCCGCCTATGGGCGCCCGTCCGTGGTGCTGTTCGGCCCCGCCCCCGCGGAAGAATGGGGACCGCCGCCCGGACCGCACAAGGTGCTGACCGCCGTCGAACTCCGCCGCGGTGATGTGTTCTCAGCCGATCCTGATCCGGCGCTTTTGGCCGTCAGCGTCCGCGACGTTGTGGACGCCGTGGAGAGGCTGGGTACATAGGGACCCTCTTCCGGCGGTAACGCGGGTTGTGATCATCGGATTCTAGGGTGCAGTCCCGTCCTGCAAATGGGCTTGTTCGTCCAGCAGTTGGGTTTGAAGGGAAACCAGGATCTTGGACAGCTTGCGCGATACCTGCATTTGCGACATCCCCAGGGCCTCGGCGATGGTGGACTGCGTTTCCTCGCGGTAGTAGCGGCGGTAGAGCAAGTGCCGGTCCTCGGCGCTCAGTCCGCGGATGGCGTTGCGGAGAGCCAGCACGTCCTCGAGGCGGTCCGTGGGGCACCCGAAAGCCGAAAGCGAGCCTTGGAGGCCCTCGCGGCCCTCGGATACTGGAGCATCCAGGGAATCCGGGCGTTTGCTGGTGCCGGCCATCAGTGCTTCGCGCACCTGGCACGGCTCCAGGGCCAGGTCCTGGGCCACTTCCTCGGGCGTTGGCGTTCGTTGCAGAGTTTGGGTCATTTCCTCCGTCCGCGCCAGCACTTGGCGGCGGACATCCTGAATGGTACGCGGAGGGCGCACCACCCAGCAATGATCGCGGAGGTAGCGTTTGACCTCGCCGGCGATCGTGGGCGCGGCGTAGGCAGGGAAACTAACGCCTTTTGATTCGTCATAACCCCGCGAAGCCTTGATGAGGCCCATGTATGCGACCTGCCTGACGTCGTCGAGGTCGTGGGTGTGGGCCGAGTACCTGGAGGCAATGGACTTGGCCAGATTGAGGTGGTCCAGGATCAGGCTGTCCTGAAAGCTTTGCTGGATGCTCCCTTGCGGTGCGTTGGCGGGGGGACGTGAGGGGACGTCAAAGCGCGGGATCTGTCGCATGGGGCTTCAATCCTCTACCTGCTGGTTAGGTGAGCCCACGGCAAGACTCTTTAAAAAGAGAAGCACACTTACTATTAGCTTTCAACGGGGTTAGGCTCAAAAGGTAGCCGCGTCCACCGAATCGGAGATTTACATGGAAGAACCACAACTCGCAGAGCCGAGTACGGTCCTGTCCGATATTCAGGATTTGCTGCTGGGCACGCCTGACGTCGAGGCGTTCCTTGAGGAGTTGGCCCGGCACTCAGCAAGTATCTTCAGCAGCCCTGACCACGAGGTTTACTGCGGAATTACGCTGATGCGTCACCGCACAGCCGGCACAGTGGCCAGCAGCAGCGAACGTGCACGGCAACTGGATGAGGTCCAATACGCGTTTGCCGACGGGCCCTGCCTGCATGCCTGCCGCGAGGGCACCCAGGTCCATATTCCCGACTTTGAAAAAGACGACACCTGGCCGGAATATAACGAGGCCATCACCGACCATGGCCTTCGTTCCGTGCTTGCGGTTCCCTTCCCACTGCCGGACGACACAGCCATGGCGGGTCTCAACCTGTACTCCGACCGCCCCAACGCTTTTGACCAGGCAGCCGTGCAGCGCGCCAACGACTACGTGGGGCAGGCCGCCAAGGGCCTTCAGCTGGCCATCCTGATTGCCCAGCACAGCCAAACCGCCGCCAACCTGCGGGCGGCCATGGAGTCCAGGACCGTGATCGACATCGCCACCGGGATCATCATCGCGCAGAACCGCTGCACCCAGGAGGAGGCGATGGAACTCATCAAGAAGGCCTCCAGCAACCGCAACGTCAAGCTCCGGGTGGTTGCGCAAGCCATTGTTGAGTCCGCCGGCGGAGGGCCGGTCCAGACGGTGTTCAAGTAGTTCAAGTAGTTCAACTTGTTCTTGTACCTACGGGGCGCTACCCCTGCATGGCTCCGATGATTGCGCCCATCACCGTGAAAGTGACCACGTTGTAGCTGCCGTTGATGGCAAAAAGTGTGAGGCTGCGGCGCTCGAACAGGTAATTAACACCCAAGGCTGTTGCCACCCATCCCAGGCCCGCGGCCAGCCCGGCAAAGGTCCCGAACATGAACCCGGCCCGGCCGATGAACGCAGCCAGGACAACGGCCATCACAGCCGCCAGGAGGAACGAGCCCACAAAGACGCGAGCCGTCCCGGACTTCAACTGTTCATCGCCCACCCCGGCCGCCTTCTGCCACGGTTTGGCGAACAGCAACGAATACCAGAGCCCACCCACTACGAACGTGGCCAACGCAGCCAACAACACAGCGAGCCAATTGATCTGAACGTCCATCAGTGTCCTCTCCAGGGTGAGCTGTTCCTGAATGGACAGTACGCCCGGTCAAGCTCGCGGTCTTGTAAAAAACCCGCAGGCTATCCGGCTACTTCCTCGAGCGGGATAAACGTGGCATATTCCGCCCCGTAGTTCTGCACCACCTGAAGGTATTCGGTGGGGGTAAAACCACTGAAGCGCCTGAAAGACCGGATCAGATGAGGCTGATCGTAGTAATCGGCCAAGTGAAGGAGTTCCCGGCCCGGGATGGAGCCCATAGGCAGGGCTGCCGCCTGGTTCACGAGCCTGTTGAACCGGCACACGTCTGAATAAGCCTTGGCCGTGGTCCCACAATCCCGCATCATGATGCGCTCCAGCGTGGACGCGCTGATACCCAATCCCGCAGCCACCACGCTGATTTCGACGTCCTCTTTAGCAAGGGTTTCCACGGCGTGCATTGTCCGGGGATCGGCCGCGTACCCCGGCCTGAGCTGCGCTTCCAGAAAACTTGCCAGTGCCGCGAAGGCCTCTTCAGGCCCTGCGGTGGTCAGTTGAGAGCGGAGCAAGGAAAAACCAGGAAAGATGCTTTCAGCATCCACCACCCGGTTCTGAAATTCCGACGGCGGCCGGTTGGTAAACGCTGCCAGTCCATAGGGAGCCAGACGGGCACCAATGTTGAACAGCTGGTCCGGGTTTTCACTGATGACATAACTGCGTTGCAGGCCTGCGTAAAAGCCCGTGGAAACTTCAGTTGCGCCGGCTTCCGACAGGGTGGGGGCTGTTCCACCCTCAGGCGGGGTGATCAGCCTGTACGGGTCAGACAGATTCAGAATCAGGTGTGCCGAAGGGCCGGGGAGAATCTTCTCGTACCGGGCCTGAGGCTGAGCACGGACAAACCACAGCTGGGTAACGAACGGCTGCAGTCCGGGCGGCGCGGGGCACTCTTCATAGAACACAGCCCCAGTCTAGGTACCCCGCCGCCCGCTAATGCGCAGTTACAGCAGGCCGCGCAGAACCAAGGCTGCGCCGTCGTCGAGCACTGACGCGGTGACCTCGTCCGCAACGGCGAGTACCTCGTCGGGGGCCTGGCCCATGGCAATGCCCCGGCCTGCCCAGGTGAGCATCTCGATGTCGTTGCGGCCATCACCGACGGCCACCGTGTTGGCCCGGTCCGTGCCGAGCTTCCGGCGCAGGGCTTCAAGGGCGCTTGCCTTGGTGACACCTTCCGCGGCGATGTCCAGCCAGGCTGTCCAACCCACCGAGTAGGTCACGCCGGAAAGTCCGATGTGCTTGATGGCCTCGTTGAACTCATCCGAGGTGTTCTCGCTGCTGAAGACCACCACGCGGACCGCGGTGGCATCCAACATGGTCTGAAAGTCCACGCCGATGGACTCCACACCGAAGCTGGCATCCTGGAAGCGCTCGGTGGAGAGGAAGTTGCCGTCCTCGTCTTCCAGCGCGTACTTGGCGTTGGGCAGCCGTTCGCGCAGGGCCTTCAGAGCCGGAGCGGGATCGAAGGTTGCCTTGTGGATGATCTCGTAGCCCTTGTCCAGCGAGGGATCCAGTCGAAGTGTCACGCCGCCATTGCAGCACACTGCGTAACCTCGCTCGAGGCCGATCTGTTCAATAATGGGCAGCGTCGCGTTGAGTGAGCGGCCCGTGGCGATCATGACGTCGTGGCCGCTGGCAACCACTGCCTGCGCAGCAGAGCGAACGGCTGGTGACATGTGGCCGTCGTGGTCAACCAAGGTGCCGTCAACGTCCAAGGCGACCATGAGGTTGTTGTTGTTATTTGGCTGGTCATCGATGCCAGCAACTGGAGTATCAGTCAAAATAGTCATGCTTACAGTAGAGCAGACACTTCCGACACTGAACTAGGACCGGCGCCACAGCTGTGGATTAACGGACGGTGAATCATTCGGATGGTTCCACATTCCTCCCCAGGATCACGAGTTGCTGGGTGGCCCGGGTCATGGCGACATAGCGGTCCACTGCACCTTCCATGCCTGCGCCGAACCCGGCCGGGTCGATGACAACCACCAGGTCGAACTCGAGACCCTTGCATGATTCAGGCGTGAGCCAGCTGACGCGGTCCAGTGTGGGCTTCGTTGCCACGGCGTCCGGCTGGCTGACGACGCAGGCCGTGCCCTCCGGGTTCTTGGCGAGCCAGACTTCCAGGATGGAGTTGAGCTCCTGAGCTTTCCCATGGACCACGGGGATGCCACTTTTGCGGACCGATGTGGGGACGTTGGCGTCCGGGAGGGCCGCCCTGATGACCGGCGCAGCTTCCGCCATGACTTCTTCCGGCGTGCGGTAGTTGATGCTGAGGCTGGCCACGGAAATGATACCCAGGCCCACCCGCTCCAGGCGTTCCTCCCAGGTCTCAGTGAACCCGTGCCTGGCTTGGGCGCGGTCCCCCACCACCGTAAAGCTCCGCGACGGGCAGCGAAGAAGCAGCATCCGCCACTCAGCGTCGGTCAACTCCTGGGCCTCGTCCACCACAATGTGCGCGAACGGTCCTGCCAGGACATCGGGATCAGCTGCGGGCACCGCATCACGGCCCACCAGTTTGTCCCGCATGTCATCGCCCCGCAACATGTACATCTCCAGGTTTTCTGAGTCGTCAGCTGCAATCAGGTCATCTACCACCCGATCCATGAGCTCCCGTTCCGCGGCCAGCGCCGCTTCCTGCTTCCGCCTGCGTCGGGAAGCTTCAGGGTCGCCCAAGCGTTGGCGGGCTGCATCCAAAAGCGGCAGATCCGCCGTCGTCCATTCCTCCGGGTCTTGACGCCGCAGTACCGCCCTTTCATCAGGCTGCAACCATGGTGCGCACAGCTGCAGATAGGCAGGCACACGCCAGAGGTCGGCCACCAGCGCCCCGTAGGAGAGCAACGGCCAGGCCTTGTTGAATTCCTCCTGCAGCCCCGCGTTGTGGGCCAACATCCTCCGGAGCAAGCCCGTGGGAACATCGCGCTCGGCCACCTTGTCCATGAGGATTTCCAGCAGCGCCTCCCACACGTCGTCGCGTGCCTCGTTGTGCGGGGTGCCGGGCTCTGCGGCATCGAAGGCCTCGGCCCAGTCTTCGGTGCTGAGCCAGATGTCGGCGTACGGCGTCTCAACCTCCATGCCCCTGGACGGCGGCGCCTCGTAAAACCTCACGGCAGCCTCAATCGCCTTCACCATCTCAACGGACGACTTGAGCCGGGCGGCGTCGGGATCACTTTCGACGACGGCCGTGGCACCTTCCGGGACCAGGTCCCGCAGCGTGCAGGTCTGGACTCCCTCTTCGCCCAGGCTGGGAAGAACATCCGCAACGTAAGCGAGGTAGGGCTGGTGGGGGCCGACGAACAGGACATCGCTCCTTCGATGGTTACCTCGCTGGCTCAGCCGAGGGTCCGAATAGAGCAGATATGCCGTGCGGTGCAGGGCGACCACGGTCTTACCGGTACCAGGACCGCCGTCGACCACCAGGGCACCCCGCGAGCCTGCCCGGATGATCTGGTCCTGGTCCGCCTGGATGGTCCCCAGCACGTCCCGCATTCGAGCCGTGCGGCTGCTGCCCAAACTGGCGATGAAGGCGGATTGGTCATCCAGTGCAGCGTTACTTTCCAAGCCATCCGCCGTGAACACTTCGTCCCAGTAGTCACTGATCCGCCCTCTGGTCCAGCGGTAGCGGCGGCGACTTACCAAACCCATCGGGTTGGCGTGGGTCGCTCCGAAGAAGGGCTCCGCTGCCGGCGAGCGCCAATCGATCAGGAGCCTGCGGCCTTCTGTGTCATTGAGTCCCAGCCGCCCTATGTAGGTGGGCTCCGGATTGTCAGCGGTGACCATACGGCCCAAGCAAAGGTCCAGTCCGAAGCGGTTGAGAGCCCGCAGCCGCGCGGTGATCCGATGAATTTCCTGGTCCCGGTCCAGGGCCGCCTGGCCCCGGCCGCCGGGCTGCTTTCGCACGGCATCGAGACGGTTGGACAACTCCGTGAGGGATTCTGAAAGGCTGGTTGCGATGGCTTCAAACTGCTGCTCATCGCTGCCGATCAACATGGGCACGGCCTTGCGGGCAAGGTGCTCCGGCAGGGCGAATGCCCTGGTTTTCAGGGGGCTGGTTTCGGGCATGGCACGAGTCCCTTTTCTCTGGGCGATGGGGTTCGTGGATCCATTGTTCGGCATGCAGGGGGCCTTGCCGCAAGCCCCCGGGTGGGTTATAAATTGAGTATGGAAGGGATCATTTCCCTTCCTTTTTTGTGCCCGATTTCCCGGGGATCCGGCGACGAGACCGTTAGGGTGGGCGGATGTCTTCCCGAATGACCTCAGCCCAACTGTCAGCCCTCTACGACGCGGAGAATCAGTGGGCCGCGGATGACGACTTTTTCCTGGCTTTGGTGAATGAGCGGCCGGACAGCCGGGTGCTGGATCTGGGCTGCGGTACCGGTCGGATCACCTTGGCGGTTGCCGCGGCTGGCCATGCCGTTGTTGGCATCGACCCCAACCCTGGTTCCCTTGCGGCTGCGCGACAGAAACCCGGGGCTGAAGGCGTCACCTGGTTGGACGGGACATCGGCGGCGATACCCCGCGACGCTGCCTTTGACGTAGCGATCATGACGGCGCACGTGGCTCAAGCGATCTACGACGACGGCAACTGGTCCCGAACGCTTGCCGACATCAACCGTGCGCTCGTCCCGGGAGGTCGATTGGCCTTCGATTCCCGAGACCCTGCAGCCAGAGCGTGGGAACACTGGACTCCGGCGAAGACGCGGCGGCGCTGCGCCCTCCCCGACGGCACTGCCTTGGAAACGTGGATGGAGTGTGATCCTCGGCCGGGCGGGCTTGTTGCACTGACTGAACACCGGGTCGTGGACGGGAGCATCGACAAACCCGAGACATCCGTGCTGGCCTTCCGCACGGAAGATCAGCTCCGCCACGATCTAGCCTCAGCAGGCTTCACGGTGGACCACGTCTGCGGCGGCTGGGCCGGCGAGGACGTGGGCAGCGGGCAAGGCGAACTGATCGTGCTTGCCCGCAAGCCCCGCTAGATAACCGGCAGAACCTCAAGCCCGCCAAGGTACTTCTGCAGCGCCTTGGGAACGTTGACGGAGCCGTCCGGGTTCTGGTGGTGCTCAAGGATGGCAACGATCCAGCGCGTGGTGGCCAGCGTGCCGTTCAGCGTGGCAACGGCCCGGGTTCCCTTGGCAACACCTTCGTCATTGATCACGCGTTCACGGATGTTGAGGCGGCGCGCCTGGAACGTGGTGCAGTTGGACGTCGAGGTGAGCTCGCGGTAGGCGTTCTGGGTGGGAACCCACGCTTCACAGTCGAACTTGCGGGCCGCGGACATGCCGAGGTCGCCGGCGGCAGTGTCGATCACGCGGTAGGGAAGCTCGCACTTTGCCAGCATTTCCTCTTCCCACGCGAGCAGGCGCTCGTGCTCGGCAGCTGCTTCCTCAACCGTGGTGTAGATGAACATCTCCACCTTGTTGAACTGGTGCACGCGAATAATGCCGCGGGTGTCCTTGCCGTGGGAACCTGCCTCGCGGCGGTAGCAGGAACTCTGGCCCGCGTAGCGGATGGGGCCTGCGGAGAGGTCCAGGATCTCGTCTGCGTGGTAGCCGGCGAGGGCCACCTCCGAGGTTCCCACGAGGTAAAGGTCGTCTTCAGCGAGACGGTAGATCTCGGCGTCGTGCTTGACATCAAAACCGGTGCCCTGCATGGTCTCCGGGCGCACCAAAGTAGGGGTGATCATGGGGACGAAGCCCGCGTCGATGGCCTGCTCCATGGCCATCTGCAGGAGGGCCATTTCCAGCCGGGCGCCAACGCCGCGAAGGAAGTAGAAACGCGAGCCGGAAACCTTGGCGCCGCGTTCCATGTCGATCGCGCCAATCAGTTCACCGATTTCCAGGTGATCCTTCGGTTCGAAGTCTGTGAATTCGCGCGGAGTACCGACGGTCTTGACCACGACGTAGTCGTCCTCGCCACCCTCGGGGACACCGTCCACCACGAGGTTGGGAATGACCCGGAGCAGTTCTTCCTGCTTTGCCTGGGCGGCTGAGGCTTCAGCGGCAGCTGCTTTGACCGAGTTGGCCAGTTCCTTGACCTCGGCAAGCAGCGCCTGCTTTTCCTCGCCCTTGGCCTGCGCAACCTTCTTGCCGAAAGCGTTTTGCTCTGCGCGGAGCGTCTCGTGGCGGATCAGCGCGGCACGGCGGTCGGAGTCAGCGGAGATGATCGCGTCCACAACGGACTCGTCGGCGCCACGGGCGCGCTGGCTGGCACGGAACTTGTCCGGATTTTCGCTGAGGTCTTTTACGTCGATCACCAGACAAGAGTATCGAATGCGCCGCGGATTTCCGGCCCCCAGCAGGCAAAGGACACCCGTCGCGGAGACTCGGCATGGAGGGACCTGCCCAGGGGATAGTGTTGGATCACCATGAGCGACTGGATCCTGTACGTGATTCTCGCTGGGGGCGTGGCCTTTGCCGTCTCCAGTTGGTGGGGTGTGCGCCGATTGAAAGCCCGGCACATCAGAAGCGCTGTTCGGGAGGATACGCACAAGCCCGGAGCCGGGGACCAGCGGGTGGCAGTCATCCTGAACCCCGTGAAGAACAACGCGGATGTTGCCCGGCAGGCCATCTTGGACGCCTGCGACCTCGCGGGATGGGACGCTCCCAAATTCTACGAAACCACCCTGGAGGATCCCGGTTACAGCCAGTCCCGGGAGGCTCTTGCGTACGGGGCCGACGTCGTCCTGGCGTGCGGCGGCGACGGTACAGTGCGCGTGGTGGCTGAGTCCCTGGCGCACAAGAACGTTGCCATGGGCCTCATCCCACTGGGCACCGGAAACCTGCTGGCGCGCAACGTGGATTTGGACGTCACCGACCTCGAGGACTGTATCCAGGTGGCGCTGTTCGGCCACCAGCGCTACATCGATACCGCCACCATGGGCGTGGACAACGACATCACCGGCGAGTCCGCCGAGCACACGTTCCTGGTCATCGCCGGCATGGGCCTTGACGCCGAGGTTGTTGGCGATACCAGGGACAAGCTCAAGAAGAGCGTCGGCTGGCTGGCCTATACCGAAGCCGGCGTCCGCCACCTTCCCGGCCGCCGCAAACGCGTCACCATCACCATGGATGACCAGCCCGAGCAGGCCCGGAAGATCCGCAGCGTACTGTTTGCCAACTGTGGTTTGATCCCTGGCGGCATCGACTTCATCCCCCAGGCCATGGTCGACGACGGCATGCTGGACATTGTGGTCATGAGTCCCCGCAGCGCTTTCGGCTGGCTCGCCATGTACACCAAGGTCCTCTTCAAGCACAACGCGAACCTGCCGATGATGAGCTTCTACCGCTCCGGCAAGGTGGTCATCCGCAGCCAGGAACCCATGGCAACACAGCTGGACGGCGACCCCTCGGGCGAGGCTACAACGGTGACCGTCCAGGTGGCGCCAGGGTCCCTGCTGGTGCGCGTGCCTAAAGCCAAAACCGGCTAAACAGCGCCCTTTTCGGGTTGTGCCGCGTTCTTCCCGGCTTCTTCAGCCGCTGCCTTGGCTGCGGCCCGGGCCTCGGACTGCTCCTTGATCATGGCCTGCTCCTCTTCGAAGCGCAGGCGATCCGCACGGTCAGCGTCGTCGCCGTCCCAGTCATCTTTGTTTTCACTTGAGGGCTTGGGATTGACGATCATGCCCTGGCCGTCTTTGTCATCGCTGTGGACAGTCATGACCGCTCCCTTCGTTTGGCATTCAGCCATCGTTGATGGATCAGGCAAGCATACGCATAGAAGCATGACTGCGAAAGAGCACGCTTTCCACGCTGTGGAAAGCGCCTAGGAGCCCTTGAGGATCGAGTCAACCCACGCGTGCGCCGAGGCAAAGGCGGCGTCGGAAGTATGCGGGGCCACCACGGCCGGCTGTTTGTCGGCGCGGGCATAGGAGCCCAGGAACCGCGTGGCCGGGCTGATGCGGTGGAGGCCGGCCAGGGCGTCCGCTACCCGTGAATCCGTAGCGTGACCGTCGGCGTCGATGCTGAAGAAGTAGTGGCCCAGGTACTGTCCGGTGGGCCGGGATTCGATGCGGCTGAGGTTCACTCCGCGGGACGCGAACTGGTCCAGGATCTCCATGAGCGCGCCGGGATGGTCCTCAGGCAGCGGGACAACAACGGTGGTCTTGTCAGCTCCGGTGCGGCCCGGAAGAAGGCCGGGTTTGCTCACCAGAATGAACCGCGTGACGGCCTCGGGGTTGTCGCCGATGTCCTCCGCCAGAACATTCAGGCCGGGTTGTTCCGCAGCGACCAGCGGCGCACAAATGGCGGCTTCATACGGCGCATCGTCCTCCAGCAGGCCCATCGCGGAGGCCGCCGTGGACGACCCCGGAACGTAATCGGCGTTCGGAAGGTGCTCATCCACCCACAAGCGGCACTGCGCCCAGGCGTGCCCGTGCGTCGAGATCCTCTTGATGTCGGAAAGTTCGACGCCGGGCCTCGCCACGAGCACGAAGGTGATGGGAACAAGGGCCTCGCGGATGATCCGGAGCTCCTGGCCAGTGGCGATCGCGTCCAAGGTGGCAGTGACCCCGCCCTCCACCGAGTTCTCGATGGGAACCATGGCCGCATCAGCCTCGCCGGCACGGACCCGATCCAGGGCCGTGTTGACGTTGGTGCAGGGAATCCGCGTGGCGTCAGCAGCACCCGGTACTTGCAGGAGGGCGGCCTCGGTGAAGGTGCCCTCGGGACCGAGGAACGTGTAGGTCACTGGTGGCGTCAAGAGATATTCCTTGCTGGTTATATAAGCAGGCTAGAGAACAACCGGCTTCAGTCCATTGTCCGAGACCATCGGCTTGCCGGTCTCGAACCACATATCCATGCCCCCTGCTACGTTCACGGCAGAGTAGCCCTGTCCTACGAGCCACTGCACGGCGCGGAAAGAGCGACCGCCGGTGCGGCAGATGACAAAGAGGTCGTCGTCTGGATCCAGCTCATCCAGGCGTGCCGGAAGCTGGTCCATGGGAATGTGGCGCGCTCCTTCGGCATGGCCTGCCACCCACTCGTAGTCTTCGCGGACGTCCAGAATGCTGGCGTCGGCCGGAATGTCGCCCACAGGCACGGTATCGAAGTCGCTCATGGCGGTCCCTTCCCATCGATTAAGTCCAGGATCCAGCCTAGTCCCCACTGCGTGGCACCGTAACTTCGCAGGCGGACCACGCTTGCGCCCCAAGCCCGGGACGCTAAGACTGGGACCCAAGCACTCCCCCAACACTCGCGCGTTAGGAGTACCCCATGGCTGCTGGGCACCCCACGATTCTGGCGACATCCGGCGGCTACAAGCCCGGCGATCGGACCAGGATCGAGTTCAACCACCTGATGCATTACGCCGTGGAACTGTCCGGCGTCACCGGCCGGGCTCCCCGCGTCACACACATCGGCACGGCCTCCGGTGACCAGCGTTGGTGGGCCGCGGAAATGGACCAGGCCGCCCGCATCGCAGGCTTCGATTTCAGCCACCTCAACCTTTTCACCATGCCAAACATCGAGGACCCGGAGGCCCATCTCCTGGAGCAGGATGTGGTGTGGGTTAATGGCGGTTCGGTGGTGAATCTGCTGGCCGTCTGGCGCGCGCATGGCCTGGACGGGATTCTACGACGGGCTTGGGAAGGCGGCGTCGTCCTGGCCGGGGTTTCCGCCGGCTCCATCTGTTGGTACCAAGGCGGCGTGACTGATTCCTTTGGGCCTGAGCTCAAGCCCGTTACCAACGCCCTGGGCTTCCTCCCTTACGGCAACGGGGTCCACTATGACTCAGAACTTCGCCGCGCGCCTGCCATTCACCAGTTGGTGGCCAACGGCACTCTGGGTGAGACGCACTGCACGGACGACGGCGTCGGGCTGGTTTACCGGGGCACGGAACTTGTAGAGGTGGTGTCCGAAGTGAAGAACAAGGCCGCCTTCCGGGTGACCGCCGGAGCGGGCGAGAGCGTAGATGCTGTTGCTGTGGAGGAACGGTTGGAGTCGCGTTTCCTTGGCTGATCCTTACGTGCATGACATATCGCGAATGACGGCTGTTGAGCTCCGTGGTGCCCTGGCTTCGGGCGAAGTCTCTGCCAGTGAAGCCACCACCCACTTCCTGTCCATGATCGAAGCCGGAAACAAGCAGCTGGGCGCCTTCGTCACGGTCACCGCGGAACAGGCCCTGCAGGACGCGGCCGCCGCGGATGGGCTGCACGCCAGGCTGAACCGGGAGGGACGCGTGGTTGAACTTCCCGTCCTCCACGGCATGCCCACTGCCTTCAAGGACCTCACCGATGTTGCCGGCGTTCCCACCACACATGGCAGCGCGGCCCTTGAGCACAAGCCCGCGCCCGAGGATGGCGCCCTCGCCGCGACGCTGAAGGGCCTCGGCGCCATCTCACTGGGCAAGACCCAGGTTCCAGAGTTCGGACTGACGGCCTACAGCGAAAACCGCGTTGCACCGCCGTCGCGCAATCCGCATTCACTGGGTCGAAGCTCTGGTGGGTCGTCGGGTGGCAGCGCTGCCGCTGTGGCCGCCGGCCTGGTGCCGTTCGCTCCGGGGACCGACGGCGGCGGGTCCATCCGGATCCCGGCCGGCGCGTGCGGCCTGGTCGGGTTGAAACCGGGGCGGGGCGTGGTGCCATCGGGTGCGAGCGCGGGCGACGCCGCCAAGCTGGTAGTCGCCGGGCCGCTGGCAAGAACAGCAGCAGATGCAGCGCTCCTGATGGACGCGCTGGTCCCTCGCGACCAAGCGCCCGACGGCGGATACCTCGCCAACGTGGGGCGGGCACCGGAACCCATGAGAATCGGTGTGACCCTGGATAGCCCGTGGGCCGGCATCTACCCGTTCCAGATCGGGCAGGAAGCGATGGACGCCCTATCGCTGGGGATCCGGCTGCTGGAAAAGGCGGGCCACAGCGTTACCGAAGCCGAAGTCCGCTACGACAACCGCTATCCCGAGGCATTCACCACAGCCTGGACCGCCGGAGTCGGGAGTGCCCGGATAGCACCCCAGCGCGAGGCGTTGCTGACCCCGTTGACCAGGACGTTCCGGCGTCGGGCACAACAGCGGAGCGCGTTGAAGGTCAACGAGGCCCTGGGTTTCCTGCGGCAGTTCGAGCACGACACCATCACGCAGTACTCGGGCTGGGACCTGATGCTCATGCCGACGCTGGCCCAGACACCGCGGCCGATCGGTTGGTTTACCGGAGGCGGGCACAGTGGTGAACTCTGGCCGAGCGAGTGGGCCGGTGACGCCGACGAGGACTACAAACGGCAGTGCGAGTACGCCCCGTGGTCGTCCATGGTGAACGTGTGCGGACTTCCGGCGATCAGCATTCCGGTGCATACGACGCAGGGCGGACTGCCAATGGGGATTCAGCTGGTTGGCCAGCCGGGATCTGAACTGGTGCTCCTCCAGCTCGCGGCGGTCCTCGAGAGCCGCTGAGGCCCGCTGGGCGTGCCTGGGTCGCGCGTCTAACATATGGAAAGTGGTTGCCCCGGGCATTCATCGATGTGACAATGCCCGCAGTCAGTGCCAGCATTAAGAAAATGAGCACACCTCAAACCACGGCTGAGTCCGCAAAGCCAGCGGGCGATACGTCATTCTTCGGCCACCCAAAGATGTTGGCCAGCCTCTTCTCCGTGGAAATGTGGGAGCGATTCTCCTTCTACGGCATGCAGGGAATCCTGCTCTACTACATGTACTTCACCGCCGAGCAGGGCGGTCTCTCCATTGACCAGAGCCTCGCCGCTGGTTTGGTGGGCGCGTACGGTGGCGGCGTTTACCTGTCGACGATTCTCGGTGCCTGGCTCGCCGACCGTCTCTTCGGCTCAGAAAAAGTCCTTTTCGGCTCAGCCATCATGATCATGGCCGGCCACATCGCGCTGGCCCTGCTTCCCGGCATTCCGGGCTTGATCGCGGGCCTGGTGCTGGTGGGCATCGGCTCCGGTGGCCTGAAAGCCAACGCCACGGCGCTGGTCGGCAGCCTTTACGGCGAGAAGGATGAGCGCCGCGACGCCGGCTTCTCCATCTTCTACATGGGCATCAACATCGGTGGGCTCATCGGCCCGTTGGTCACCGGTTGGCTCCAGACGAGCTACGGTTTCCACATCGGCTTCGGCGCCGCGGCCGTGGGCATGGCGATCGGCTTGGTCATCTACTCGCTGGGCCGCAAGAGGCTCCCCGAGGAAGCACACCGCGTCCCCAACCCCCTCCCGGCGAAGGACCGCACCAAGTACGGCCTGATCTTCCTGGCCATCCTGATCGTCATTGGCGTGTTGCTCGGCACAGGGATCGTCAACGCCAACAACCTGGCCCGGAGCATGGCCTACGCTGCCATCGGCGCCGCAGTGGTCTACCTGTTCCTGATCTTCCGCAGCCCGCTGGTCACTGGCGTGGAGCGCAAGCGCGTGGTCGCTTTCATCCCCTTGTTCATCGCTTCAGCCGGGTTCTGGGCACTGTTCCAGCAGCAGTTCACGTTCATCGCCGTGTACTCCCAGGAAAAGCTGGACCGCAACCTGTTCGGCTGGGAAATGCCTGCCGCATGGGTCCAGTCCATCAACCCGGTGTTCATCATCATCTTCGCCGGCGTCATGGCTGCCCTGTGGACCAAGCTGGGCTCCAAGCAGCCGAGTTCGCCGCTGAAGTTCTCCGCCGGCCTGTTCATCATGGGCCTGGCGTTCCTTGCGTTCATCCCGCTGGCCGGCGAAGGCAAGACCCCGCTGTTGGCCTTGGTGGGAATCCTGTTCATGTTCACCCTGGCGGAACTGTTCCTCTCCCCCATCGGCCTGTCCGTGAGCACCAAGCTCGCCCCGCAGGCCTTCCACACCCAGATGGTGGCGCTGTTCTTCCTGTCCGTCTCGCTCGGCACCACGCTGGCCGGAATCCTCGCCGGCCTCTACAACCCCGATGACGAGCTCCCGTACTTCCTGGGCATCGGCAGCGTGGCAGTGGTCCTGGCTGTTGGCCTGGCTGCAGCGTCGCCGGCAATCAAGAAGCTGATGGGTGGCGTTCGGTAACAGCCGTAACGGACTGACGTTAAACGACGACGGCGGCCCTTGCGTTCGGTGGGTTTCCCACCTGACGCAAGGGCCGCCGTCGTACGCGTTTATTTAGTAGTTGTAGCTGCTGGTGGAAGCGCCGATCGCAGCGAAGAAGATGATGCCGAAGATCACCGTCAGCGCAATGCCGATGTATCCCATCACCAGGCCGGCGATGGCCATGCCCTTGCCCGCAGGCTCGCGCTTGAGGCCGAGGTGGCCCAGGATCACGGCGGCGATCTGCGGCAGGATGAAGAATCCGAACCCAACAAAGATGGCAATACCGCAGCACATGCTGGCAATGCTCAAACCCTTGGGCTCGGCCTGCATGGCGTAGTACGCAGGCTGGCCGTACGGCGACTGCGGCTGGCCGTAAGGCTGCTGGCCATAGGGCTGCTGACCGAACGTCTGCTGCTGCTGGTACGGGCTGGGCGGCTGGCCGTACGGCGACGGCGGCTGCTGGCTGTAGTCGCCCGGCGTGTAGGAACCCGTGCTGGCGGGCGGCTGCGGCTGGGCGTAGAAGTCATTCTGGCCCTGGGCGTTATGCGTGTACGCGTCCTGCGCGTAGGAGTCCCCGTGCGCGCTCTGCTCATAGGGCGGGAGGGGCTGCGTGGCGTTGGCGCTCTCGCTTGATGCGCCCTGGTCCGGTGCGCCCTGGTGCGGTGCGCCTTGGCCCGGCGCGCTCGACTCGGGTGCGCTGAACTGTGCCGGCGGGACGTACTGCGGCGGTTCGTAGCCCGCCGGCTTGTCCTCGTTGGCCTTGGATGGTTGATCTGACATAGGAATCCCCCTGAAAGTGGTCTTTGCTCCCAACACTACCGCCGTCCGGGGCGCCGCATAAGGTAGCGCGCATTGATGGCATGGGCATAACAACCCATCCGCAAAGATTCATGCATAAGCATGGAATATTCTCGAGTCGGACTCGGTTTATAGGAGTAGCGACTTAAGCAGCGCTCACCAAGTAAATCGGCGGGATCCGTCCCGCGAAGGAGGAATCATGGGTAACTTCGAAGGCAAGACCGCGCTCGTCACCGGCGGCGGCTCAGGGCTTGGGGAAGCGATCAGCAAGGACCTCGCAAAGAACGGCGTCAAGGTAGTAGTTACTGACGTCAACCTCGACGCCGCCACCCGCGTGGCCAACCAGATCACGGCCGACGGCGGCACTGCAGTTCCGTTCCAGGCCAACACTGCCGTGGCCGAGGACAGCAAGAAGGCGGTCGACTTCGCCGTGGAGACGTACGGCGCTCTCAACTACGCCGTGAACAACGCGGGCATCGGCGGGGCAAGCGCTCCGGTGGGCGACGTCGATATCGAGGATTGGGACCGGGTCATCGCCATCAACCTGAGCGGCGTCCTGTACGGCATGCGTTACCAGATACCGGCCATCCTGGCCGCTGGCGCTTCCGAAGGCGCCATTGTGAACATGGCCTCGATCCATGGCGCCGTCGCTGCCCCCGGCAACGCCGCCTACACCGCTGCCAAGCACGCCGTGGTGGGCTTGACCAAGAACGCTGCTGCCGAATACGGCGCGCAGGGTCTCCGCGTCAACGCAATCGGCCCTGGCTACATCGACACTCCCTTGCTGGCCGCCGCCCCGAAGGAAGTCATCAACGGGCTTGAGGCCAAACACCCGCTGGGTCGTTTGGGTAAGGCCGATGAGATCGCGAACGTCACCACGTTCCTCCTCTCCGACAAGGCCAGCTTCATGACCGGCTCCTACGTGCTGGTCGATGGCGGTTACACGGCCGTCTAGCAATGGTTTTGGACCGCTCCGGCCCGGTTTCACCAACCGGGCCGGAGCATTTTTGTGCCATACCACCCGCCGCTGAACGAACGCTTAATCTTCGCGTCGCTGGGCTTCGGTCGCGGCAAGTTTGGTGCCTTTCGGCGTCACAGGGCGCTCAACACGGTCATTTCCTGTCAGCAGCCGCGAGGGTCTGGCATGCTGGACCCCATGGCTAGCCGAGCGGGCACAGTTGCCCTTCCCCAGGACCTTGTTGACATCACAGCCCTGCTGGACGCGTATTTCGACGTAGCTCCGGACTTGGGTGATCCCGCGCAGCGTGTGGCGTTTGGAACGTCGGGACACCGCGGATCCAGCTTGAAGGCATCCTTCAACGAGCCGCACATCCTCGCGATCACGCAGGCAATCGTTGAATACCGTGGACGCCAGGGCATCACCGGCCCGCTGTTCATTGGTCGTGACACCCACGCCCTCAGCGAGCCGGCGCAGAACTCCGCCTTGGAGGTGCTCGCCGCCAACGGCGTGACCGTCCTGGTGGACGCCCGCCACGGCTACACTCCCACCCCGGCTTTGAGCCACGCGATCCTCAAGTACAACCGCGAAGCGGCGCCAGGCACCCCCCAGGCCGACGGCATCGTGGTCACTCCCAGCCACAACCCTCCCGGCGACGGCGGCTTCAAATACAACCCTCCCCACGGCGGCCCTGCTGACACGGATGCCACCGGATGGATCGCCGACCGCGCCAACCAGCTTCTGGAAAATGGCCTCCGTGGGGTCAAGCGCATCCCGTTGAACGATGCCCTGAGTGCTGACACCACCGGCAAGTTCGACTTCCTCAGCAGCTACGTGGACGATCTCCCCTCGGTGCTGAACCTCGACGCCATCCGCAACGCCGGTGTCCGCATCGGAGCCGACCCCATGGGCGGCGCCTCCGTGGATTATTGGGGCGAGATCGGCGAGCGCCATCAGCTCAACCTCACCGTTGTGAACCCCACAGTCGATCCACAGTGGGCGTTCATGACCCTCGACTGGGACGAGAAGATCCGCATGGATTGCTCGTCGCCGTCGGCCATGGCGTCCCTGATCAAGCGGATGGCCGTTGGTGCTGATGGCACCGCCGCTTATGACGTCGCCACAGGTAACGACGCCGACGCCGACCGCCACGGAATCGTGACACCGGACGGTGGCTTGATGAACCCGAACCACTATCTGGCTGTCGCCATCGACTACCTGTACCGGAACCGCAGCGGCTGGAACCCGGAATCCGTGGTGGGCAAGACGCTGGTTTCCTCCTCGATCATCGACCGCGTTGCCGGTGGACTGGGCCGCAAGCTGGTTGAGGTTCCCGTGGGCTTCAAGTGGTTTGTTCCGGGCCTGCTGTCCGGCGAAGGCGCCTTCGGTGGCGAGGAATCCGCCGGCGCTTCCTTCAACAAGCTCGACGGCAGCGTCTGGACCACGGACAAGGACGGCATCCTGCTGGCCCTCCTGGCCTCGGAGATCACCGCCGTCACGGGGTCCTCTCCTTCACAGCTGTACAAGGGACTGACGGACCAGTTCGGAGCACCCGTTTACGCTCGCATCGACGCCGCCGCCACGCGCGAGCAGAAGTCCAAGCTGGGCAAGCTCTCCGCCGCTGATGTCACCGCCACGTCCCTTGCAGGCGAGGACATTACGGCCAAGCTCACCGAGGCACCCGGCAACGGCGCTTCGATCGGCGGCCTGAAAGTGGTCACCGAGAACGCCTGGTTCGCGGCCCGCCCCTCCGGCACCGAGGACGTTTACAAGATCTACGCCGAGTCCTTCAAGGGCGCGGACCACTTGAAGCAGGTGCAGGAAGAGGCCAAGGCGCTGGTGGACGGGGTTATCGCCTAGTTCCGCCCAGCTTGCGACGCCGGCGACGCGCATATCTGCTGGCGCCACCGAAACGGGCTGAGGACACCTGGATTCGAGTGTCCTCAGCCCGTTTCCGCGTCTTCAATCGCCTTCCGCGTCCTGCGTCCAGAGCCTGAGGACTCGGCGGATGGTGTGGTCACCTTCGGGCGCCATGTCCACCAGCGCTACGTGGTCAAGCACGACGACGTCTCCGGACTTGGGGCGCTTGCCGTCGTGGTGCGAGATGTGCGGCCTGTAGTGGTCCAGGATGTAGTTGGGGGTGGCGATGCGCCCGCCTGCTGCCTTTGCTGCCTCGACAATCTCTTCGTGCAGCCCCTGAAGCAGCGGGTTGTGCTCGATGAGACTGACCGGGATGGACCCCATATGCCCGAAACCCGCCTCTCCGCCCACCCGCAGCTGCGCACCCAGCGCTCCCTTGACGGGTGCTTCGGCCAAGTCCGCCAATACACCGGCGACGTCGGCACTCACGTCAGTCCCGACGTCGAACCTTAACAGCGTGATGTGCAGCGGCCAGTCGCTGCGCGGAAAAACCAGCCCCGGAGAGACGGGCTCCGTGAACGCCACCCAAATGAGGTTCCGCATAGGCATTAGTTTGCCACCCGCCGGCCAACCCTCTCTCACAACCCTCGGGCTTCCGGCCAACCCTCTCTCACAACCCTCGGACTTCCGGCCAACCCTCTCTCACAACCCTCGGGCTTCCGGCCAACCCTCTCTCACAACCCTCGGGCTTCCGGCCAACCCTCTCTCACATCCCTAGAGTCGAGGGAAGGACATGCAACGCTGGGGGAATATGAAGCTAGAGGCTTGGCACGTCATGGTTTTACTCATACTGCTGCTTGTGGCCGCCGTAGTGATCGTGGCGGTGACCCTACTCGTCCGCTGAGTCATCAGAGCGGCAGATCATCGGGATCGGGGAAATCGACCCGAGCGGGAGTGAGAGAGCGTCGGCCTCAAACCCGAGGGACCTGAAAGAGCGTCGGCCTCAAATCGCCGGCAATGCAAAACGCCCACCCACATTCCTGTGAGCGGGCTTTTTTTGCGATGTGAGGTCTTAGACAGTGCGAACAACGTCGTCGTATGCGAACTTCGGCTTGGCTTCGCCCCAGGCGTCGGGGCCTGGGTGGCCGATGTTGACCACGAGGAAGCTCTTCTGGTCGCCGGCCGGGAAGAACTCGGCGTCGATGGCGGAGAAGTCGGCACCGGTCATGGGGCCGGCGGCGAAACCGAGCGAGCGCACGGCCAGGATGAAGTAGCCGGCCTGCAAATGAGCGTTGTTGTTGCCCGCAGCAGCGGCGAAAGCGGGATCGGCGTCGTACATGGCCTTGGGCGCGCCGTAGGCGGGCAGGAACTTGTCCCACTGACCCTGCCAGTCGGTGTCGTAAGAGAGGATGGCGACCAGCGGGGCGGAGGCGGTCTTGGCCTTGTTGCCGTTGGAGAGGGTGTCCACCAGCTTGGCGCGGGCCTCATCCGAGCGGACGTAGGTCACGCGGAGCGGCTGGGAGTTGAAAGCGGTGGGGCCGAACTTGGTGAGCTCGTAGATGGCGCGGGCCTGCTCTTCGGTGACCTCACCGGCGAAGCTGTTGGCGGTGCGGGCTTCGGCAAAAATGGCGTCGACTGCTGCGGCGTCAATGACTGCTTCTTCGTGGGCAATCGTCATTTGGTGAACCTTTCGCTGGGCCTGACCCTGAGCCGGCCGGGCACTTCTGCTTTCCATGGTTGCAACTTCAACTTCCGTTGTCCTCTTCCCGTGACGGCCCGTGACATTGAGCACACAGCGTGACTCCGCGTGTCGTTTCCTTGCGTTGTGAGGCCCGCTTGGCGCGTTATTCACCGCGCGAGGCGCGTAGAGCAGGCCCCGCAATGGCGGTAATGTTGCACCGAATCCCAACACTCTTCTGAGGAAGGCCCCGCCATGAGCATGCTCGGCATGAAATGGAAGCTCCACGGCAACGGCAAGTCCGTCCGGCCCGGCCACGTGGTGGCACCCGACGAGCGGCTGGCGTGGCCCCTGACCATCGGCATCGGCATGCAGCACGTGGTGGCTATGTTCGGCGCGACCTTCCTGGTCCCCATCATCACGGGCATGCCTCCGGCCACCACCCTGCTCTTCTCGGGTATCGGCACCCTGCTGTTCCTGGTGATCACCAAGGGCCGCGTGCCCAGCTATTTGGGGTCGAGCTTCGCGTTCATCGCCCCGATCATGGCGTCCCAGCAGCAGTACGGCGTGAGTGGCGCCTTGGGCGGCGTGGTGCTTGCCGGCGTCGTACTTGCGCTTATTGGTGCGGTGGTCCAGAAGTTCGGCGCCGAGTGGATCAACCGGTTGATGCCGCCGATCGTCACCGGCGCCATCGTGGCGCTGATCGGCCTGAACCTGGCGCCGGCCGCAAAGGCGAACTTCGACCTCGCGCCGGTTACCGCCCTCATCACGTTGGTCACGATCATCCTGGTTTCCGTTCTATTCCGCGGGATTCTGGGGCGTCTGAGCATCTTGGTGGGCGTTGTGGTGGGTTACCTCGTGGCGATGATGCGGGGCGAGGTCAACTACGAGAAGATGGACGCCGCCGCGTGGATTGGCCTGCCACTGTTCCAGACGCCCGAATTCCACATCGGCGTGGTGGGTCTGTTCGTGCCGGTTGTGCTGGTGCTCGTTGCTGAGAACGTGGGGCACGTGAAGTCAGTGGCCGCGATGACAGGCCAGAACCTCGACGGCGTCTCCGGCCGCGCGCTGATGGCCGACGGCGCCGCGACGGTTCTTGCCGGGTTCGGCGGCGGTTCCGGTACCACGACATATGCGGAGAACATCGGCGTCATGGCCGCCACAAAGGTCTACTCGACGGCGGCCTACTGGGTTGCCGGTGTCTTCGCCATCCTGCTGAGCTTCTCCCCGAAATTCGGCGAGCTGATTGCGACCGTACCGCCGGGCGTCCTGGGCGGCGCCGCGACCATGCTGTACGGCATGATCGGCGTGCTCGGCGTGAAGATCTGGGTGCAGAACAAGGTCAACTTCTCCAACCCGATCAACCTGACGACCGCTGCTGTGGCACTGATCATCGGCATTGCTGACTACACCTGGACCATTGGCGAGCTGAAGTTCACGGGCATTGCCCTTGGTTCCGCTGCTGCCCTGGTGATCTACCACGGCATGAAGGGTCTGGCTCGCTGGCGCGGGACTGTGGCCGAGCCGGAGACCGAGACGGCGGGGCTGCCGCCTGCGGTGAAGTCTGCGATGAACGCTGCGGCTAAGCGGACGGGGAAGAAGGGGAAGTAGGGGTGGCACCGGCAGGAATGTCACGCGTTCCGGACGCTGCCCCCGAGCTCAACTGGTTGCTGGCAGAGCATGAGAAGAACGTCTGGACGGGAATGGACCCTACAGGCTGGCAGGACTCCGTGTGGGTGCTTCACGCCATGTATGAGAACCCGACGCTTGAGGGTGCCGGCACTCACGACGACGAGAACAAGCGCCGTATCGCTGCAGGCGGTGAGCCGACGATGATCGGCGACTTCAATCTGGACGAGGCCACCACCGATTCCGGGGTGCCGCTCGGTTATTCGTCCACGCCCGGCCCTGACTGGAGACGGCTGACATGGGGCGAGTATTTGGCCCGTTCCGGGCATAGCCTGCGCGACCCGCACATCTACCCTCCTTGCCACAGGTGGTTTCCGCCTGATTCATGGCCACTCTCAATCGACCCGCCCCCGGAGGGATCCCTGGACCAAGCCAGCTTCGCTGCGCTCATCCACTCAATCGCTGCTTTCGAACCCAACGCATACGACACCGAGATCTTCGCGTTCATGGCTATGCTGCCCGCGGGGTCGACTGACGATACCGACTATCACCTGTGGAAGGGACCGCTGGGAGCGATTCCTTCTCTGATGGTGGAAGGGTATCGATTCACACCTACCAACTGGTGGCCTGCTGATCGGTCCTGGTTCGTGTGGACCGACTATGACCTGCAAGGTACAAAAGTCAGTGGACCCACGGGTCTAATCGAAAGCGTTCGAAGCGACGACAGACTGGAAACCACTGCCTGGAACAAATCAAGCAACTGACGGCAAACTACGCCCCCTCACACCCCCACCTCCGCCTCGAACGCCGCCCGCCTCTGCAGCACGTCCTTCGGATCCCATCCCGGCCCCGGCATCGAGGAAATGAGCAGCTTCGTGTAGCTGTGCTCCGGCGCATTCAGCACCCGGCCCGTGGGTCCCTGCTCGAGGATCGACCCCCGGTACATAACCAGCACGTCGTCCGTGACCTCGGAAACCACGGCGAGGTCGTGGCTCACGAACAACAGCGCGATCCCGGAAGACGCCCGGATCTCGTTCAACAAGGCAAGGATCTGGGCCTGCACCGAAACATCCAGCGCGGACACAGCCTCGTCCAACACCATCACCGACGGCTCAATGGCCAAGCACCGGGCAATCGCCACGCGTTGCCGCTGACCGCCGCTGAGCTGGTGCGGCTTGGAGTCACCATGCTTCGCCAGCAAGCCAACCTGATCCAACAGCGCAGCAACACGCGAAGAACCAGAAACCCCATGCAACCGCATCGCCTGATCCAAACACTGTGCAACGGTCAGCCGCCGGTCCAATGAGCCGTACGGATCCTGGAACACCATCTGAATTTCCTTGGCACGCCGCAGGCGGGCCGCACGTCCCCGTTCCCGCGTCCCAAGCTGCCGTCCCCGCACGTGGATAGTGCCGGCGTCGGGCGTTTCAAGTCCCACCAGCATGCGGGCGATGGTGCTCTTCCCGGACCCCGACTCCCCCACCAGCCCCATGGAACCGCCCGGCGGAATGGCGAAGCTGACGTTGTTGCAGGCTACAACGTTGCCCGCACCCACGCGGAACGCCTTCTGCAGCCCGTCGACCTCGAGGACGTGCTCGCTCATGATGCCCTGCTTTCTGTATTGGGGAGGTGGCCGATTGCGGGAACGGCCGACAACAGCCGGCGGGTGTATTCGTGTTGCGCCCCGTGGAAGAGGTCGTTGCCGCGCAGTTCCTCCACGATCCGCCCGCGGTACATCACGTACACGCGGTCGCAGTACGCGGCTGCCAGGTGGAGGTCGTGGGTGATGAGGAGAACTCCCAGGCCGCGCTGCGTCTGAAGGTCCCGCAGGATCGCCAGGACTTCGGCTTGGGTAGTCACGTCCAGCGCGCTGGTGGCCTCGTCTGCCAGCAGCAGTTTTGGCTGTCCGGTGAGCGCCGCGGCAATGACAACCCGCTGAAGCATGCCGCCGGAGAGCTCGTGCGGGTACTGGCGCATCCGCTCTTCAGGCTGCCGGATCCCCACAGCGGCAAGGAGTTCCAGCCCAGCCGCGGCAGCATCCGAACGGCTGACACCCAGCACGTGGACCAGCCGCTCAGTCAGCGAGTCGCCGATCCGCCGCACCGGGTTGAGCGCCGCCCGCGGGTCCTGATGAATCATGGCAACCTCGGAAGACCGAACCCTATGAAGATCAGAGCGGGACGCCGACAGGACTTCCGTCCCACTCACCATGATGGAACCGTCGACGCCGGCCGTTTCGGGATACAGCCTCAGCACGGCTCGCGCGGTGGTGGACTTACCGGAACCGGACTCGCCCACCAGGCCCACCACTTCCCCGGCGTCAACGGAGAGGCTCACTCGGTCCAGGATTTGGTGGCTGAGGCCATTCGTGGTGATGGTGAGGCTCAGATTGTCTATGTCGAGCAGCATTTTCCTACCTCTCAAACCGGGAGTTCAGGCGGTCGGACAGCCGCACGCCCACCACGTTGACGGCCACCACAACGGCGGCGATGGCGGCGCCGGGAACCAGCGTCGGCCAGATGTGGCCTTGGATGATGCCGGACTGGCCTTCCTGGACCATGAGTCCCCACTCGGAGCTGGGCGGTTGTGCGCCGAATCCCAGGAAGCTGAGCGTCGCGAGGCTCATGAGGCCTTCGCCGAACAGCACCACAAGATAGCCGAGGAGCGGTGGCGTCAGGTTGGGGATGATGTAGCGGACGCACAGGAAGAATCCGCCTAAACCCTGCACGCGGTAGGCATCCACGTAGGGCCGGGCCATCTCGGCCAACGCCAACGACCTCGTGAACTTGGCGATCACCGGTGCGTAGGCGAGCGCCAAGGCGACAATCGCCGTCGCGGGTCCTTTGCCAAAGACGGCGATGACCAAAACCACGAACAAAAGCCCGGGGAAGGCGAACATGACATCGGTGATGCGCGCCAGGAGGACATCGATCCAGCCACCGTTCCAGGCCGCGACGGTTCCGATCGTCACCCCGAACACCGTAGCCAGCGCCAAGAGTGCAAGGGGTCCGAGCAACGATTCGCGGGCGCCGTGGATGAGCCGGGAGAACAAGTCCTGGCCAACCTGGTCAGTACCGAGCAGGTGCGCTGCACCCGGCGCCTGCCAGATCGCGGTGAAGTCCACGGCGTTGGCGGCGTACGGGGCCACCCACGGTGCAAGCAGAGCGGCAACAACCACAACGATGAGGAAGCCGAGGCTCAGAAGGTAGGCAACGTCGCGCTTCTTCCTGCCGATAACCGGGGTGGACGCCAGCGTGGACGTCGAAAGGGAGCTCATGATTTCTTGTCCTTTGCCTTGATGCGCGGATCAAGCAGCGGGTGGACCAGGTCCACCAGGGTGGTCACCACCATGTACGTGATGACCATGTAGAGGAGCACGGCCTGCACCACGGGGAAGTCGTGCGTGTTGATGGCATCCACCAGCAGCTTGCCGACGCCGCTAATGCCAAAGACACTCTCGACGACGACCGTTCCGGCCAGCATGCTGGCCACCACAAGCGCCACCATGGTGAGGATGGGTCCCCACGCATTGCGGAGAACGTGCCGGCGGATCAGTTTGGCGGGCGCCAGCCCGAAGCTGCGGGCCGCCTCCACGTGGTCCATGGACATTTGCTCCACCATGGATTGGCGGGTCACCCGGCTGACAATTGCGACGGCGCCAACAGCCAGTGCCACTGCGGGCAGCGCAAGGTGGTGCAGCCGGTCCAAGAAGCCTTCGCCGGCACCGGAAACGGGAAACCATCCCAGTTGCACGGAGAAGATGGACACCAGCAGCAGGCCAATGACGAATGAAGGAACAGAGGCCGCCAGCGTGGTGGCTGCCGTGATGGTGGAGTCCGTGCGCTTGCCTTGGCGCAGCGCGGACAGGATGCCCAGGCCAACACCGGCCACGATGAACAACACTGACGCCATGGCCACCAACGCGAGTGTTGCCGGAAGCCGGGTGGCCATCAGCTCAGCCACTGGCTGGTGATATTGGAACGACGTGCCGAGGTTGCCTACAAAAGCCTGGGAAGCCCAGAGCCCGTATTGCACAATGAGCGGTTGATCCAGGTTGTACTGCGCCTTCACTTCGGCAACGCGCTCAGGGGTCATGTTCTCCGGGTTGCCGATCAGGAACGTGACCGGGTCCCCTGGCGCCGCATACATCGCGGCGAAGATGACGAACGAGCTCACCACCAAGGTCAGGATCATTCCCGCGATGCGGGTTGCTGCACGGATCATGGCGTCACTTCTTGCTGCTGCCGACGTCCGCGGCCCACGGGTAGTAGAGGAACGATGCCGACGACGGTGCTCCGGTGATGTCTTTCGCCATGGCGATGGTTGCGGGTGTGTGTGCCACAGGAATCCAGACCACGGCGTCGGTCCACTGCTTCTCCAGTTCGATGGCGAGCTTGGCGCGGGCGGCGTCGTCGGTGGTGGCCTGGGCTTCCTTGACCTTGTTGTCGTAGCCCTCGCCGGTGAATTTCACAAAGTTGACCCGGGCCGTGGAGCCCCCGTTTTTGTAGAAGCCCACGGGGTCGTTCTTGGAGATGTAGTACTCGTCCGAGAAGAGGTCTGCTTGTGCACGCAGGGATGCGTCCGAGTAAAAGTCGCCGTATTGCTGGCGCGGGATGGTGACGATTTCGGCCGTCAGCCCGATCTTCTGCGCTGCTTCAACCAGTGCGCTGGAGATGACGTTCCTGATGGAGTCGCCGCTGTTGGCAACAACGATCGGTTCCGCGGGCACGCCGGCTTCCTGCACCAGTTTCTTCGCCTTCTCCAAGTCTTCCTCGGACGGCTGCGCGGGCGCGCCGGTCAATGCTTCGTAGGCGCTGCTGAACGTGGGCTCTTCGTAGCCCCAAGCGCCCGGACCCACCGGCGTCTTCCAGGGTTTGGCCAGCCCGCCAAATGCTGCCTGGGCTACACCCTGCCGGTTGAGGGCCAGCGACAATGCCTGCCTGATCCGCTCGTCCTTCAAAGCTCCGCGCTCGGTGGCTATGAGCGACCAGACGTTGGTGGACGGCCCTTGGGCGATCTGGACCTTGTCGCTCTTCTGCAGCGGTCCGGCCGTGGCAGGGCTGTCCAAGTAGGCACCTTGGGCTTCGCCGCTGGTCAAGGCATTCACGATCGCATTGTCGTCAGCCCAGCGGAAAGTCACGGCGCTGGTCAGGGAAGCGTTGTCAGCGTCCCAGTAGTCAGCGGCCTTGGTGAGGGTGATGTTGGAACCTGCCGACCACTTCTCGAGTTTGAGGGGACCTGAGCAGGCGTCAGGAGCCGACGGCGACCCGAAGTTGGCGCCTTGGGCTTCAGCAACCTTGCGGTTCAGGACGATACCGCCGTTACCGGCCATGGCCTGGAGGAAGATGGCGTCGCGTTGCTTAAGGGTGACGGTGATCTGGTTTTCGCCCGTCTTGGCCATGTCGGTGACGTTGGCGTATTCGTCTGATTCGTCGGCGCCCTTTGCTGCATGCCGCTGCATGCTCCAGAGCACGTCATCGGCGGTCATTGGAGTGCCGTCGTGGAATGTCACGTCCTTCCGGAGCGTAAACACCACCGTGGTGTCCGAGGTCCATTCGGCGCTCTCTGCCAGATGAGGCGTGGTGGTCAGGTCTGGCTGGAGTTTCATCAGGCGTTCGCAGACGTTGGACATGATGGTGTTCTCGGCCGTGCCGCTGTCCTTGTCCAGATCGAACGTTGCCGGCTCCTGGGTGATCATCCACGTGAAGGAATCGATCGCGCCTGCAGCTTCAGAGGTGGTGGGGCCGAAGGAAACATCGGTGGGGGTGCTCTGGGCTTGCGGACCTGCCGCGTTGCAGGCACTGATCGCCAGAGTGAAGGCGGCTGCACCGGCGATCACGCCGGTCCGGGCAAATGGCTTGAATCTATCGTTGCGTTTCACAGTGATACCTCTGCAATGGTGGGGTTGAGGGAGTCGTGGGCGGAACCGGGCCCGTCGTAGAGGTTCCAGGGCATTTGTTCGTAGTGGTGGTCGCACGGGGTTCCGTTGGTGACCAGGTAGTCACCGCTTGTGAGGTCAACACAGCTTGAGAGCAACGTGGACCACTGTCGGACACGGGGGCGGCGCTCGTCAGGGTGGGTGCACACGGATTCGGGGTAACCCAGGTGGTCCGACATCGCTGACTTGATAAGTTCGCGGGAGTGCACGGTGCTTGTGGCGGTGCGGACCCGTTCCAGCCCCCGTCGCGCTTGTGGAACCCGGAAGAGGGAATCCACGGAGACCGGACGGTAGGTGGCTGCCAGTTGTACTGGCATGAAAGCTTCGTAGTGGTTTCCGTGCACCAGCACCCCGGATGTGTCCGGGTACATCCAACCGTTGCTTCCCGGGGTGGTTTCCACGTCAATGGAGAATCCGGAGCGGTGGGACAGCACGGCGTTGCTGGCGATGTGGGGCTTCTGGCGGAAGAGCGTGTTCAACGCATCCGGAAGTTCTGATTGATCCAACACCATGCGCCGGATGAAGGTCTGCGGCATCCCGAGTTCGTCGTTGAACCGGCCACCCAATCCGTTGGCGTTGAGGGCAATGCCGGCGGAGTTCGCTCCGTGCCGGCCAATCTGGCCTGCCTCAACCTGCATGATCAGCGTGGGCTTGGGGTCCTGAATAACCCGCAGGATCATCACGGTGTCCTGTGCGCCGTGGCGCCAATCCCAGTTTTGGCCGACGTACATGTGGCCATCACCGGATGCACCATCGGTCAGTACAAAGGAAGTGCACCCGTCCACGTTGTCGCGCTCTTCGGGTTCAGGCGCCTTGGCGAAGCCAGCGTCGTAGATGATTTCACCGCGAAGGTTCAGCACCATGATGTCCAGGACGTCCCGGCCACTGCCTTCGGCGATGCCGCGCATTTCCGTGACCAGATCCGGCGCAGTGTCAGTGCACAGCCCCATCCAGCGCTCGGCCCGCCCGCGCAGTTGCTCCCAGGTCAGTCCCGTCTGCTGTTGGAACGCTTCGGTGTAAAAATCGATGGCTTTGGTGATCAGGTCTGCGGCAGCGTTTCCGTACTGCCTCCCCCGCTCCAAGGGAGGTCCGGAGATCTCCACGATCCGCAAGGATGTGTTGCTCATATCCGTAGGGCCTTTCATTCGGTTGGGGCTCACTGTCATCCGCGGCGGGAAGGGGTATCTTTGGAACAACCGTTACAAGTGAGGGCTTCTTTAGAATGAACAATACATCCAATGTGACTTCTGTAACAGACGTTACGAAAAATCGGGGCATGATTAACCTGCGTGGTCGTGTCCGCGAGCATTGGGACAAGCTCTCCAAGGCCGAGCGGACAGTGAGCACGTTCCTCACCAACAGCTCTCCCGAGCGTCTTCTCTACGCGAGCGCGCAGGAGCTCGGCGCCGAGAGTGGGACCAGCAGCGCCACGGTGGTCCGAACGGTTCAGTCGCTGGAATACTCCGGATTGCAGGAACTCAAAAGAGACATCGCCACCCCCTTCACCTCAACGGTGGCGCCGGAAGTTCGCATGCAACAGCGCATCGACCACATGGGTGCCAGCATCGAAGACATTTGGCACAACGTGTGGTCCGAGGCCAAGGACAGGCTGGAACTCGCCTCCAGCGCCGACCCGGCGGAGGCGATCGCTCCCGCCGTCGAACTCCTCATGAGAGGTTCCACGATTGTCAGTTACGGTGTGGGCGCGTCCGGAATTGCCGCCCTCAACCTGGCCCTGCGCTGTAACAGGATCGGCCGGCGGGCCAGGTGCATATCAAGCGACGGCTTCCGGCTCGCGGATGATTTGCTCCAACTTGGGAGCCAGGATGTGGTGGTCGTCTTCGCGCCGGGACGTGTAACGGTCGACGTCGAGGTGCTGCTGAAGCGAGCACGTTCAGTTGGTGCGTCCACCGTTCTACTGACGGACGAACCCGACTCTGCCCTGCACAACCTGTCCGACGCCGTGATCCTCGCGCCACACACACCCACCGGGATGACCACCGAAGCGCTGCCATCGATCGTGCTCAGCGACGTTCTGGTGCAGGCCCTGGTCTCCGTCGACCACGAGCAAGCAGTGGAGTCGTCGCACCAACTCACGGCACTGCGGGAGCAGTTGGGGTACTGACTGTGACACAGGCCCGCTCTTCCGTTTTCCGCAGGACGATCGCCCCCGCCCTGCTGAACGGATTGATCGGCCTCATTGTGGTGGCGGGGCTTTGGATCACCGTTGCTCCCCCGGAACCACCTGGCAGGCCTGTTCAACTGGTCCTTGGCGCACTGCTTGTCCTGGGTCTCTGCCTTCGGTCACGGTTTCCTTGGCTTGCAGCCGTGTGGACCGGCGTTGTGACGGCGGTGGGATGGGCCTTCGGAATGACGGAGGATCCTTTCCTGGTCACCGGGTTCTGTCTCTACGTCGCCGCGGAGCGATTCGGCACCCGCTTGTTTCCCACGTGGCTGGTCGCGCTGGAAGTTCTTCTGTTCGCATGGTTGCTTCTGGTGTCCGCCGAGGGCGCCGAAGCGAGCATTCGGGGGGTCATCCTGGGCGCTGTCATCATCGGTGCGGCATGGGTCCTGGGCATCCGCACTCAACGCATGCGGTACGAGACCGAGCGCAATGCCCGGGCTCAGGAAAGGCTCCGCCTCGCCCGCGATATCCACGATGTTCTGTCCCACACCCTGGGAGGGATCGGAGTGCGGGCCGGCGTCGTAGCGCATGTGAAATCATCCACCACCGACGATCTACGGTCCGCCTTGCAAGGAATTGAGTCCGATGCCCGGGATGCGTTGGGTGAATTGCACGTCCTGATGCTTCAGGAACGTGATGAAACTGCTGATGAGGCCCCACCGGGAAGACTCGTGGAATTGGTGCAGGAACTCTCCCGGCCGGCCATACGGGCCGGCATATCAGTCCACATCGACGCCGATCAAGGCGCCGGGGATCTTCCCGCTGCGCAGCGAACCACGGCTTACCGCATCATTCAGGAAGCCCTCACCAACGTGATCCGTCATTCCGGAGCAGAGACCTGCCGGATCACTATCAGGACCGAAGGCGACCACCTGAGAATCATCATCCTCGACGACGGCCCGGGGGCAGCTTTGGCTTCCAAGAACGGTCACGGACTCACAGGAATGCGTGAACGGGCTCAGTTATTGGGAGGAACCTTTGACGCAGGACGGGATGCCAGTGGATACTGCGTGGCTGTTTCACTGCCGGGAACTGCAGGGGGGGGTGGAAACCCGATGAATGAGATCAGTGTTCTCATCGCAGACGACGATGCTCACATCAGGACCTCACTGCACTTATTGATCGGCGATGAGCCGGACATGACCGTCTCCGCCGTGGTTGCCGACGGTGCAGAGGCAGTGGATGCCATCATCCAGCATCAACCCGACGTGGCGCTTATGGATGTTCGAATGCCTCGAATGACCGGGCTTGAGGCTGCAGGCATGCTGGCCTCCCGGAAGTCACGCACCCGGCTGGTCATGCTGACCACCTTCGATATGGACGACTATGTCTACCAAGCACTCCGCCACGGAGCATCAGGCTTCCTCCTGAAGAACGCCCCTCTGCCGGACATCCTCAAGGCAATCCGTACCGCCCATGAAGGAAACGCCCTACTCGCCCCGGAGATCACTCGCCGTCTCATAGACCGCTTCACCCTGCAACCGGCCGCACACGACCGTATCAGCGAACTGACCGTCCGCGAACGCGAGACCTTGACCCTCATCGGACAAGGCGCATCCAACAACGAGATTGCGGCCGCCTTGTTCCTCACGCGAACCACTGTGCGGACTTACGTGAGTCGAATCCTCACGAAATTAGGCGCACGGGATCGGGCCCAACTGGTTGTCATCGCCTACGAGGGCGGACTGGTGGGTCCTTCGACCGTCTAAGTGGGTGCCACGACTGTCGACACCTGCAGACAGACAAGTAGTGCTGAGCCGGATTGACTTGAGTTATGTCAGCATCTTCCAGAGCGACCTTCGACGTGCGGCCGGGGTCACGAACCACCATGGCCCGCGCCGTCAGGGCCGAAACCACCAAGCTCCTGACCCTGCGGCTTTGCCTCCACACCGTGGTTGGAACTGTCCTGCTGACAGTGCTTCTGTCCTGGGTACTAACAAACCTCATCGAGACCGCACATAGGGCCGGCAGGCCAGAAGAGGCAGCCGGCCTCGTAGGAGGAACCGCTTTTCTGGTCATCCTTCACTACGGGCAGATCGGAGTAATCCTTCTTGCGGCATGGTCGATGCACCAGGAATCGGACAGCGGTTCTCTCCGAAGCACCTTGATCAGCCTCCCGCAGCGAAGCGCCGTGTTGACAGCCAAAGCAATCGTGATCGTCGCCGCTGTATTCATCACGGCTGTCCTGAGCGTGTTCGGGTCGGCAGGGATTCGTTGCGTGGCCATCGACTGCACAGCTGAAAGCAGCCAGATAGCAGGGACTCCACAAGCCACATCCGGAGTCCTTTGGGGCGTGATCCTTTACTGGGTCCTCATCGCCTTATTCACCTACGCATTGTCGGTGGTCCTGCGCAGCGGATTGGCGGCCATGGGCACGGTCTTGGCGATGGCCCTCATTGTCTCCACCTACCTGGTGAACATCACACCCCTTGCCAAGTTTCTGCCGGATCAGGCGGGAGCCCAGCTCTACCAGCTTCCGCCTCCTACGCCGGGCGACTTAGGGCCTGCGACGGGTGGGGTGGTCCTCGCGGTTTGGGTGGCCGCAGCGCTGATCACCGCGCATCTTCTGTTTCGCCGCCAGCCGGTCCGCCGCTAAGTGACATCGACTACCCAAGGAGACCAGACAATGATCGAGATCAAGAATTTGAGCAAGAAATACGGGCAGTCGGACGGAATCATCGACGTCTCGCTGACGGCCGAGCCCGGGAAAGTCACCGCCTTCCTCGGTCCGAACGGCGCCGGCAAGTCCACAACTTTTCGGCTGCTTCTAGGGCTCGATCGGGCGGACAGCGGGTCCGCTCTCATTGAAGGAAAGCCTTACCAGGACCTCACCGCTCCCATGTGGACTGTGGGAGCCCAATTCGATGGCTCAGGAGCCCACAAGGGCCGCACGGCAAAGGCTCATCTCACCTGGATGGCTCAATCCAACGGCATTCCGCGATCCAGGATCCGTGAAGTTCTGGAGCTCGTCGGACTTTCGGACGCCGCCCGGAAGCGCGTGGGAGCGTACTCACTGGGTATGGGTCAGAGACTCGGAATCGCCGCGGCCCTCCTCGGCGATCCGCACATTATTGTTCTTGATGAACCCACGAACGGCCTGGACCCGCAAGGAATCCGCTGGATCCGTGAACTGCTCCGGACCCTCGCCGCCAACGGCAAGACGGTCCTTATCTCCAGCCATCTCATCAATGAGGTGCAGCACGTCGCTGACCACATCGTCGTCATTTCCGGTGGCCGCATTGTTCAGTCCGGAAACGTCAGCGATCTGCTAGCAGGTCACCACGACCTGGAAACCGCCTACTTCGATTGGACCGGCAATGCGGCCAAAGGAAACGCCGCATGAGCTCACTCGTGGCCACCGCCGGTAAACCCAGCCTGTTCCGTGCCGAACTCACAAAACTCATCACTTTAAGGTCTCTGTGGATCACCGCAATCCTGACGTGGCTCAGCGTCGTACTCATCGGGTGGTCCCAAGCGGGGCCGGTTGGGGACGCGCTCCGAACCAATGACCCGGACCTGGCTCCTGGCGCGAGTCCGGAAACGGTCGGCTTCGATTGGGTTGCCTTGGGACTGATTGGAATCATTGTTATTGGCGTCATTTCCGCATCAAGTGAGTACGTGTCGGGCCAACTGCGGACCAGCTTGGTGGCAGCGCCGAACCGCGAGCGCCTGTATTTGGCCAAGTGCGCTGCGTTGACAGTGTTCGTCACACTGCTGGGTGTTGTGACTATCCCGCTATTGAGTGTGCTGTCTCAATCCGGACTTGGCGAGCTTTCGCTGATCAACGGGACCGTTCCGGCAAGCCTCATTCTCCGTTGGGTCGGTGCCATAGCCTTCTGGGATGCCATAGCCCTCATAGGTTTCGCCCTTGGCGTCTTGCTCAAGCAGACGCTGATCCCACTGTTTGCTCTCATTGTGGTGTCACAACTGTCGCTGATGTTGCTCCTGCTGACTCCGGCCTTTGCCTATCTCCCCACCGTGGCCGGGGTTCTGCTGTTCGACCCAGGCTTGGTTACAGGGTCCTACCCGGACGCGGACCTGGGTACTCTCACCGCAGCGATAGTAACGTTCACCTGGACGGCCGGCCTCGTAGCCTTTGCAGGATTCAAGTTCAGCACACGGGATACAAGGGGCTAATCAAGCACCACCTAGCGGCCTTTCCACGCCTCGACACGCTCCATCCACTCGCCGAGGAGAGCGGCCGTGAGCTCCGGTTGATCTAGATGCGCGTTGTGGCCAGCCCGGTCAAGGACGGCAACGGTGGCCTGCGTATAGCTGCCTGCCAATGCGACCTGATCCTGATACCCCACCACATGGTCTTGTCGCCCGGACAGTATCAGCGTGGGTCCTTGAAAGCCCGCGAAACGCGCCTCCGGCTCAACACGGAGCGCATAGTTGCTCGAGATTCGTTCAACCGCTTCCTGGTCATAGGTCCGCAAGCCGGGAAGGGCAGCGTCCCGGAAACGAAACCAATTCCCGGGGGATTGGACCACGGCCATGGTCTCATAGTCGGCCGCGTCCGCGGGTTCCAAGGCCGCTAACAAGATCGGGTCTGTTTGGAGCACTATCTTGGCAGGCAGGGTTCGGGAACCGTGATCCGCAACGACCACTGGGCAGAGGAGCGCCAGGCCCAGTACCTGTTCCCCGAATTCGGCCACCAGGTGACGGGCGATCATGCCACCGAAGGAGTTTCCGAGGACAGCGAACCTTTCGGCACCGAAGGTCTTCCGGGCAAAGGAGACAACCGCTTCGGCCACGGCATCCGCGCTATCGATCTCGGGTCCTGCCGCGGATTGGCCCATGCCCGGCAAGTCCACATAGACCCGCCGCCACTGACCGTGAGCATCGAACACGGGGTCGAGCCCCAACAAAAGGCGGTGATCAACGCAGAATCCGTGGATGAGCAGGATTGGGGTTCCCGCCCCATAGTCAACAGAATGCACCCTTGAACGCTAACACCGTCAGAGCTCGAGCCTGGCAGCACCATTACCTTTGCTCGCACCAATCAGACCCTTCGGGATTGTTGGCGGGAAGCACCCACCGAGGGGTGAGCTTTCGGCAATAAGAACCCTCCGTACCCCCGAGACCTAACCCCTCGGCAGCATGAGAACTCACCCCTCGGCGGCACCGACGCACGAAGACACAGAACCAACTCCAGAGAGCGCTCTCTTGACGTACGTGACTTGCAGCACATACATTGGTCCCACATCCCAGAGAGCGCTCTCTCGCCATAGGCGTACGGTCGCTCGAACACACAAAGGAGTGATCGTGGAGTTTTCGCGACTAAGGAAATTCACTGCCCTGGCGGGCGTAGCCTCTCTTGCCCTCGTGGCGGCCGGCTGCAGCGGCGGAGGCGACAAAGCGGCGAGCGCAGACAATCCCGTCACGCTGACCGTGACCACCTTCGGCACTTTCGGATACGACGACCTGTACGCCGAATATGAGAAGCAGAACCCCGGAGTCACCATCGAGGCCACCAACATCGATCGCGGTTCCAACGCCCGGACCGATGCGTTCACTAAGCTGGCCGCCGGCTCCGGACTCAGCGACGTCACGGCCATCGAGGAGGGCTGGCTCGGCTCCATTATGGAGGTTTCGGACCAGTTTGTGGACCTCAAGGAGCACGGCGCCGAGGACATCAAGGGCAACTGGGTGGACTGGAAGTTCAAGCAGGGCACAGACCCCAATGGTCGTGTGATCGGTTATGGCACTGACATCGGACCGCAGGCCCTGTGCTTCAACGGCAAGCTCTTCGAGGCAGCAGGCCTGCCGAGCGACCGTGAGAAGGTCGCGGAATTGTTCGGCGGCAAGGACGCAAGCTGGGAAACGTACTTCAAGCTCGGCCGCCAGTACAAAGAGGCCACAGGCAAGGCCTGGTATGACCAGTCCGGCTTCGTCTGGAACTCCATGGTCAACCAGATGGACGAGGGTTACTACACCAAGGACGGCAAGCTGAACGTCGAGGGCAACAAGGAAATGCGGGCGAAGTTCGACATGCTCGCTGCCGGCACTGCCGATGGCCTGTCCTCCAACCAGACCCAGTTCGACTGGGGTAACGGCAAGGCATTCGTGGACGGCTCCTTCGCCACGCACGTTTGCCCGGCATGGATGCTCGGCACCATCAAGGGCCAACTCGAGTCAGCAGGCGGAGGGGCAGCCAGCGGCTGGGACGTAGCCGACGTCTTCCCCGGCGGTGCTTCCAACTGGGGCGGCGCTTTCCTCTCGGTCCCCAAGAGCTCCAAGCACCCCGCTGAAGCAGCCAAGCTGGCAGCATGGCTGACCGCACCTGAACAGCAGATCAAGCAGTCCGCTGCAGCGAACAACTTCCCGAGCACCCTCGAAGCACAGGCGAAGATCGTGGAAGCAGCAAAGCCGAACGAACTGTTCAACAACGCTCCCTACGGCGCCATCTTTGAGTCCCGCGCAGAAGGTGTCATCGCCCAGTTCAAGGGTCCGGATGACTCTGTGATCCAGGAAAACGTCTTCGGACCCGCCCTCAAGATGCTCGATTCGGGCAAGGGCAACGCCGATCAAGCCTGGAATGAAGCCGTCAAGCTCCTCAACGACCTCGTGGTCAACAACTAGCAGCACCCGGCCGTGGGGCCTCCGGGAAACCGGAGGCCCCCTCACAGAGTCTGAGACCCGACCATGACCACCACCTTGAACCGCCCGGCCGCCGGTAGAACGGCTGCCACCAAACCGAAACCGTCGTTCCGGCAACGCCTCAACGTCCTCGACATGAAGGCGTCCCCGTACCTCTACATCGCCCCGTTTTTCATCCTGTTTGCCCTGGTAGGCCTCTTTCCCCTGGGCTACACCTTCTTCGTCTCCCTCTTCGACTGGCACCTGCTCAAAGGCCAGGGCGAATTCGTGGGATTCCAGAACTTCGCTGAGGTTCTTCAAGACAGGTTCTTCTGGAATTCCCTGTTCAACACCGTCAGCATCTTCCTGATTTCCACCATCCCCCAGCTGATTATGGCCACCATCATCGCCGCGGTGCTGGACCAGAACCTGCGCGCCAAGACCTTCTGGCGCATGAGCATCCTGCTCCCCTACGTTGTGACTCCCGTGGCGGTCGCCATGATCTTCACCAACATGTTCGGCGAGCAGTACGGCCTCATCAACAACATCCTGTCCAGCTTCGGCATCGATCCCATCATGTGGAAGAACGACACCCTTCCCAGCCACATCGCCATCGCCACCATGGTGAACTGGCGCTGGACCGGCTACAACGCGCTCATCCTCCTGGCCGCCATGCAGTCAGTACCGCGCGATATTTACGAATCCGCAGCAATCGACGGCGCCGGCTCCGTCCGCCGCTTCTTCAGCATCACGCTGCCGAGCATCCGGCCCACCATGGTGTTCGTCATTGTCACGGCCACCATCGGCGGGCTGCAGATCTTTACCGAGCCAAGGCTCTTCGATCCCGTAGCAGCCGGCGGAACGGCACGCCAGTTCCAGACCACCGTGCTGTACCTGTGGGAGATGGCTTTCCAGCGGCAGAACTTCGGCAAGGCTTCCACCATCGCCTGGCTCCTGTTTCTGATCATCCTGCTTTTCGGCATCGTGAACTGGCTGATCTCACGCCGTATCGCCACCAATGGCGATGATCGCGGAGCAGCCAGTCGCCGCCGTCGGAAGCGTTCCTCCGCTGCGAATACAAAAGCGGACGACGCCGGCCTCACCGCCCAGGCGGCAGCGGCACCAGACTCGACCCCGAGGAGCGGGAAATGACCCTCACGCAAAACCGGCCACAAGCACCTGCCCCTCAGCGAGCTTCCCGATCCATGACCACCCGAAAAGCACTCTTTGGCAACGGCCGGCGGCCCGGCTTCCTCACCTATGGGTTGCTGCTGGCGTTCTTCCTGGCCTCCGCCTACCCGCTGTGGTGGTCCGTGATCATCGGCAGCCGCTCCAACGAAGCCCTCGGGGAGACCTGGCCGCCGCTGTTCCCTGGTGGCAACTTCTGGACCAACGTTGGGGAGGTCTTCGACACCGTCCCATTCTGGCTGGCGCTCGGCAACAGCGTCCTGATCTCGGGCATCATCACCGTCTCGGTGGTGGGCTTCTCAACCCTGGCCGGATACGCGTTCGCCAAGCTGCGCTTCCGCGGCCGCAACTGGCTGATGGTTGCGGTGATCGCCACCATGGCCATCCCTACGCAGCTCGGCATCATCCCGCTGTTCATGCTGATGCGCACGCTGGGCTGGACAGGTGAGATCGGCGCCGTCGTGATCCCTACCCTGGTCACAGCGTTCGGTGTCTTCTTCATGCGGCAGTACTTGGTGGACGTGATCCCGGACGAGCTCATCGAGTCGGCACGTATGGATGGCGCGTCCATGATCTCCACCTTTTGGCATGTTGCACTGCCGGCCGCGCGTCCGGCCATGGCAATCCTGGGCCTCTTCACGTTCATGACGGCATGGACTGATTTCCTCTGGCCCCTGCTGGTGCTCGACGCCGGCAACCCCACCTTGCAGACGGCGCTCAGCCAACTGCAGTCGGCCCGTTACGTGGACTATTCGATCGTCCTGGCCGGCGCCGTCATGGCAACACTTCCGCTGCTGGCACTCTTCGTCCTGGCGGGCCGTCAACTTATTTCCGGAATCATGCAAGGAGCAGTGAAGGGCTAATGCCATTCGAAGCAACAAACCACCCAGCGGTCACCCCCTTTAACAGGGAGTGGCCCAAGGGCTTCCTCTGGGGCTCGGCCACCGCCGCAGCCCAGGTGGAAGGCGCCAGCCACGAGGGCGGCAAGGAAGATTCCGTGTGGGATGCTTTCGCCCGTATTCCGGGTGCCATTGCCAACGGCGAGACGCTGAAGGACGCGGTGCAGCACTACCACCGCATGCCCCAGGACGTCAGGATCATGAAGGAGCTGGGCCTGGATTCCTACCGGTTCTCCACCAGCTGGTCCCGTGTCCGGCCTGGCGGCCGTACTGCGAACGCCGTCGGCCTGGACTTCTACTCCCGCTTGGTGGATGAGCTGCTCGACGCCGGCATCCTCCCTTGGTTGACCCTTTACCACTGGGACCTCCCGCAGGCGCTGGAGGAGAAGGGCGGCTGGGCCAACCGCGACACCGCCTACCGCTTCGTCGACTACGCGAACGATGTCTATTCAGCACTGGGTGACCGTGTTCAGCACTGGACTACGTTCAACGAACCGTTCTGCTCCTCACTCCTGGGCTATGCGGCCGGCGTTCACGCTCCCGGCCGTCAAGAGCCGGAAGCAGCCGTCGCAGCGATCCACCACCAGCACCTCGCCCACGGCCTGGCGGTCAACGAGCTGCGGAGCCGCGGCGCCCAGCAGTTGGGGATCACGCTCAACCTCAGCAACTCCATCCCGCGGGATCCTTCCGATCCCGTAGACCTCGACGCCGCGCGCCGGTTCGATTCGCTGCAGAACAGGATCTTCCTTGATCCGATCCTCCGTGGCGTTTACCCGGAGGACACGCTCAACGACCTTGAGCAGTTCGGCATCCGGGACGTCATCAAGCCCGGCGACCTGGAGATCATCGGCGCTCCCATCGATTTCCTGGGCGTCAACCACTACCACGATGACCTCATCAGTGGTCACCCCACTGATGAACACGGCGACGGCCACTCGGGCGGCGCAACCCGCCCGACGTCGTCGTGCTGGATCGGTTCGGAGGACATCGCATTCCCCAGCCGCGGCCTGCCGCGCACTGCCATGAACTGGGAGGTCAACCCGGACGGGCTTCGGATGCTCCTGGTGCGTCTTGGCGAGGAATACCCCACGCTGCCCCCGCTGTACATCACCGAAAACGGTGCCGCTTACGACGACGTCGTCAGTCCTGACGGGGCGGTCCATGATGCCGAGCGGACCCAGTTCGTGCTGGATCACATCACGGCCGTGGGCGAGGCACTGGACCAGGGCGCCGATGTGCGCGGCTACTTTGTGTGGTCACTCCTGGACAACTTTGAGTGGTCCTGGGGTTACGGCAAACGCTTCGGGGTGGTTCGCGTGGATTACGACACCTTTGAGCGCACGGTGAAGGACAGCGGACTGGCTTACTCCCGGGTCATCGCCTCAGCCAAGGCTTCTGCCACGGCCACAGTGAACGCCTAAAGTAGCCTTCAGAGGCATACTTTTTCTTACGTTCCGGAGATGACCATGACGCAGGACACCAGCGGCCCCCGGCCGGTACCCACCCTTGAAATGGTGGCTGCCTTGGCCGGGGTGTCGCGGGCCACCGTGTCCCGCGTGGTCAACGACAGCCCCAGTGTGGACCCGGAAATGGCGCAGTCCGTGAGGAAAGCCATCCTCGCACTCGACTACACGCCCAACCGTGCTGCCCGTTCCTTGGCCAAACGGAGGGCAAACGCGGTCACGCTCATCGTTCCGGAGTCGACATCCAAGGTCTTCGCGGATCCGTTCTTCGCCTCGGTGGTGCAGGGCATCGCCTTGTATCTCACCGACACGGAGTACACCCTGAACATGGTGATCTCCTCGGAGTCGAAGCCGGAGAAAACCCGCAGCTTCTTGCTCGGAGGCAACGTGGACGGCGTCCTGGTGGTGTCGCACCACAGCGGCGACAACTCCTGGACGCATCTCTCGGGGTCCCTTCCCATGGTGTTCGCAGGACGCCCCTTGGTAGGTGGCAAGGAAAGCTATTACGTGGATGTTGCCAACGAACAGGCGGCCTACGAGGTCACCAGGTTGTTGACCCAGAGCGGCCGAAAGAACGTTGCAACTATTGCCGGTCCGCAAGATATGCCCCCGGGCCTGGATCGCCTGGCGGGGTGGAGGACCGCTGTGCGGGAGGCAGGTCTTGGCGAAAGTTTGGTGGAGGAGGGCGACTTCACGTTGGCCTCGGGCGCCAAAGCCATGCATCGATTGTTGGACCGCGGCGTGCCTGTTGACGCCGTTTTTGCAGCGAACGACCAGATGGCTGCCGGCGCCTACACCGCCATCCAAGGCCGGGGTCTTCGCATCCCGGAGGACATCGCCGTCGTGGGTTTTGATGACGATTCCTTTGCCACCTCCGTCACCCCCGCCCTCACCACCGTGCATCACCCGATTGTTGAACTCGGCAAGAAAATGGCCGAGACCCTGGTTCACCTGATCGAGGGCAAGTCGGCGGAACGCGTCAACAGGATGCCAACGTCGATCGTGATCCGCGATTCCGTCTAGCTTTTAGCCCTTGCCTTGAAAGGCTCTTCCATGCTTCCTGCTCCCGTCAGCACCGTCGCGCCTTCCGTCGCGACAGGCCGTCCCATCCGCTGGGGAGTTGTGGCCACGGGCTCCATCGCCTTACGCGTGGTGCAAGACCTCGCGCTCTTGGAGGACGCCGTTCTCCAGGCGGTCAGTTCGCGCTCGGAGGCGTCGGCCCACAGCTTTGCCGGGAAGTTCGGCTTTGCAGCGTCTTATTCGGATGTCGGAGATACGCCGGGCTATGAACGGCTGCTGGCCGATCCCGCCGTCGACGTCGTCTACATCGCCACACCTCATGCGCAGCATCATGCTGTCGCGCTCGCCGCGCTGACGGCGGGGAAGCATGTCCTGTGCGAAAAGCCCATCGCCATGAACGCCGTACAGGCACGGGAGTTGGCGGATCTCGCCCGGGATCGTGGACTATTCCTGATGGAGGCCGTGTGGACCCGGTTCCTGCCCAGTTTCTGCCGCGCGGTCGAAATTTTGCAGTCGGGGGAGATCGGGGAGCCGCGCTGGCTCCAGGCTGACCTCGGTTTCGTGCCCGCCTTCGATCCCACAGCGCGGATCTGGGACCCGGCCGCAGGCGGTGGAGCGTTGCTGGACCTCGCCGTGTATCCACTGACGTGGGCGCTGGGAGTTTTCGGTGAGCCTCGAAACATGGTCGCCACCGGAGTCCTGACTCCTGAGGGGGTGGACCTGCAGAACTCCCTCACCTTGAACTACCAGAGCGGCGCGCAGGCGCAGCTGATCACCTCCATCGGCGCGGAATGCCCCAGTGTAATAACAGTGGGAGGCACGGAAGGTTGGTTGCGGTCCTCTGCTCCGCTTTTCAATCCGGCCGAACTCACTATTCAGTCACGCATCGGCACGCCGCGGACGGAGAAATTCGAGGTGCTCGGACACGGATTCAGTTACGAGCTGCGTGAGGTGACGCGTTGCCTGCAATCCGGGCTGACCGAGAGCCCGTTCATGACTCCAGCGGAGTCGGTTGGGTCGATGGAACTGCTGGATGAGGCCCGCCGGCAGATGGGGTTGCGGTATGCGAGCGATCAGCAGACTCCCACCGCAGCAGGTCCCCCGGCTGGCACTCCAGCACCTCACACAGCGCTTCGAGCGTAGTAAAACGCACGGCTTTGGCACGACCGTTCTTGAGTACGGCCAAGTTCGCCGGGGTGATGCCTACCTTCTCGGCGAGCACCCCGACGGGCATTTTGCGCTTGGCCAGCATGACGTCGATGTCCACGATGATCGGCATCAAATCACCTCGTCGAGCTCGGCCCGCAACCCGGCCGCCTCAACGTCCCGGGCAACGGCCTGCGCAAGGAGGGTCCGCAGCACCAGCACCAACAGCGCCACTCCCCCGATCATCAACGCTGCGCCACAGATCAGCATGACGACTCCCGGTGCGATATCGCCGGGCGCCAGGATCACTGCGATGCCAAACATCAGCACTGCTGCGGCAGCGATGGCACCAAAAATCACGTCCACAAAACGGAACGCTCCGTGCGAAAAGACCGTCCCACGCCGCACCATCGTCAGCAGCCGCCACACACAGACCGCAACCACCTGGACACACAGAATTCCCAGGACCACGATGACCAGCAACGCAATCCGCGGCCCATCAGGCGCACCCGCCTCCACTAGGTCGTTGGAAAGCAGGGGCACCATCCGTACCTGCACGAACAGCGAACCCGCCAGCACCATCGCGATCACTATGCGCAGGGCGAGGATCGTCAGCTTTCCCATGGACAACTCCTTTATCGAACAACAACCTGATTCTATCGATATTCGATACTTAAACAAGCATCGGATGCGACGGCAAATTAGTCAGCTTGCTTAGTAAAGCTGCATTCCCTAGGCTTGAGCAGGTCAGACAAACAACTCTCACAGTGGCGGCCCGCGCTTAAAAAGCACCCCGCCGCGCAATGGAGGAGGAACAATGTCAGAACACAACATCGCAGGCAAGAAGGTCGCATTCCTCTTGACGGACGGCGTGGAGCAGGTGGAACTCACCAGCCCATGGCAGGCGGTCAAGGATGCCGGCGGCGAGCCCACCCTCGTGGCTCCCTCCAAGGGAAAGCTCCAGGGTTTCAACGGCGTGGAGAAGGGTGACACGTTCGACGTCGACCTCGCAGTTGCCGACGCGGATGCCTCCGAATTTGACGCACTGGTTCTTCCGGGCGGCGTCGTGAACGCCGATCATCTCCGCGTTGACAAAGATGCGCAGAACTTCACTCGAGCCTTCTTTGAGCAGCACAAGCCGGTGGCATCCATCTGCCACGGCCCGTGGATTCTCATCGACGCCGGCGTGATCAAGGGCCGCAACGTCACCTCGTATCACACACTCCAGACGGATTTGAAGAATGCCGGCGCCAACTGGACCGACGAGGAAGTGGTGGTGGACCAGGGCTTGGTCACCAGCCGCACCCCGGACGACCTCCCCGCGTTCAACGCCAAGGTGGTCGAGGAGATCTCCGAGGGCCAGCACGCCGGGCAGACCGCTTAGCGGTCACCGACCCCCATACGGCAAGTGCCGCCGTCGTACTTTTACAAGAAGTACGACGGCGGCACTTGGCGTTTCACGAAGACTGGCTTCTTGAGTGTTTGCAAAATATATAGACCAGTCTATTATTTCTTCATGGCCTCAAAAGGAAACATGACAAAAGCACGGCTGGCAGAGTCAATGCTCCAGCTCATCCAGACCAGCGGTTACAGCGGCACGGGGCTGAATGCTGTGATCGAACACGCCGCAGCTCCCAAGGGGTCCATCTATTTCCACTTCCCCGACGGGAAGGAGGGCCTGGGCATCGCAGCGGTCGAGCTCGCCGCGAAACAGTTCGAAACGCTCATTGCGGAGGCAGCAACTTCCGCCGGCAGCGCGGCTGAGGCTGCCCGGGCCGCGATCGAGGCTCTGGCCACCATCGTCAGCGAGAGCAACTTCCGACTGGGTTGCCCGGTTTCCGTGGTCACCCTGGAGATGGGCGCAGAGAGTGAGCGGCTGAGACAGGCGTGTGCCGCTGCCTTCGAGGCGTGGATCGCCCCGACGTCCGCGCTCCTCGAGGCCAGCGGCGTTGACGCCAAGGAAGCCCGGTCTCTGGCAACCGTTGTTGTATCGACGATTGAGGGGGCGGTGATCGTCTCCCGCGCCATGCAAAGCACCCAACCCCTGTTATCGGCCGCTGACGTCGTGGCGGAACTCATCAACCAGCGCTGCAAGACCGTTGGCGGGACACGATGACGCCTCACGAAAACCCCCGTCACGCCCTGGTCTTCGGGGCATCAGGAATGGTCGGCCGACACCTCGTCCTGTCCCTCGCCAAAGCTGGCGCGAACGTCACAGCGGCAGTTCGGACCGCCGAGTCCGGAGCGGGTGTCGAGCGATGGGCCAAGGAGCATGGTCTGACACGGAGCATCAGAACGACCATTGTCGACTTCGATGCTCCCGAGATCATCGCGGGCGGGCCCTCGGCATTCCCGTCCATCACCGAGATCCATAACTGCGCCGGGTCCTACCGATTCGGAATGACCGCCCAAGAGGCACGCAGTGCGAACGTCGGCATCGTCGAGAAGCTGATCGACTTCGCCGGGGACCTCCCCAACTTGCAGCGCGTCGTCCACGTGTCGGGCTACCGTGTCGGCGGACAGGACCCTAAAACCGTTCCATGGTCAGAGGACCACCGCGCAGCGGTCTACAAGGAACTTGGCGCCTACGAAGCCTCCAAGGTGGAATCCGACGCCATCTTCCAGGCCCGGGCCCTGGAGGGTGGGGTCCCTTGGACCATCGTCAATCCCTCCAGCCTGATCGGCGACAGCGTGACCGGGGAGTCCGACCAGCTTATCGGGCTGGCCACCACCATCGAGCAGATTTGGCAAGGCACCGTAGCCGCACTGCCCGGAAACGGCTCGACGTTCCTCCCGGTGGTCACGGTCGACTATCTGGCAGCCTTCATGACGGCAGCAGCGGTCGATCCTGCTGCTGCAGGCAAGGCGTATTGGATTCTCGACGACGCCACCCCGCCGCTGGCAGACCTCCTGACCCATGTCGGCCGGCACCTCGGCGTCAACGTCCCACGGCTAAGGATGCCGATCGGGATCATCAAGCGGCTCCCGCAGCGGATCACCAAAGCGGATCCCGAGACGCTCACCTTCATGTCCGCCGACCGCTATCCGACAGAGTCCGCCGTCGAGTTCGCCCACAAACACGGGATTCAGATGCCGGATGTTCTGGTGTCCGTGGAGCGGTGGGCCGACCATCTGGCCGCTCATCGGTTTGGCGCCGACATGTCTGACGGTCGTCGATTCGTCGACGTCGGCGGTCTGCGCACATTCGAGCTCGGCGTACCCGGGTCCAGCCGTGTTGTCCTTCCCGGCTTGCCGGTCAATGCAGACACGTGGGCAGCCGTGGCGTCGGGCATCGGCGCGCGTGTCGTCGACCTGCCCGGACTCGGCCTCAGCAGTGGAACAGGCGTTCAGGACTGGGAACAGTGGCTGCCAGCTCTACTGGACGGCGGACCCGTTGACCTCATCGGCCACTCCATTGGTGCGGCTGCGGCAGTATTGGCGGCTTACCAGCTCCCGGCACAGGTCAAGTCCCTCACGCTGATCGCACCGTTCTTCCTTCAAGCCCCGAGGGGTATTTCGGCCAAACTATGGCCGCTGGCATCCGCCTACTTGCGACACATTGACGCCGCACGGCTGTCACGCCAGCTGACCGGATCAGAAGCCAGCGCCGCTGCTCTCACGTCCAGCCTCAGTGACCTCAAGCGAAGCAGCGCCAAGAGGGTGGCCAAGCATCTCGCCCTGGCGGGCTCCAAGCAATGGCGTGCTGAACTGCGGGAAGCGCTGGGGCGTTTCAGCGGCCCGGTCCGCATCATCGTGGGAAGCGAGGACCCCATCACCCCAGGAGCAGTTGAGCAGCTCGAGTCACTTCCAAATGTTGAGCTGATCACGGTGACGGGCGCCGGGCACCATCCTCAACTGACGCATGGCGATTCTCTGGTGACCCTGATCAACGGAATGTCCCGTGTGGACACGGCTCCCAAGGTTTCAACCGCTGACAGGCATACGGGTGCCTTATGAGATCCACAGGGGCGTGAATCTGGAGGTAGCCAGAGGTCCAAACTGGCTACATATTTCAGAGCCAGTTTGGGGGAGGCTGGTGTGATGTTGGTACGCAGAATCATTCAATTGCTCGCAGGCCTGTCACTCTTCGGCTTTTCCATCGCCGTCCTCATCAAAGCTGGACTTGGAATCTCCCCTTGGGACATCTTTCATCAAGGTCTGGGCCGGCTGACGGGAATCAGCACCGGAATGGTCATCATCGCGGTCAGCTTTCTCGTGCTCCTCCTATGGATCCCCCTGAGGATGCGCCCTGGTTGGGGCACTCTGGCGAACGCCGTGTTGATCGGCGCCTTCGTCGACTTGTCGATACCTTTGATTCCTCAAGCCAACGGACTACTCTGGCAAGTCGTCTACCTTGCCGGGGGGCTGGTGCTCCTGGCCGTCGGCAGCGCTTGCTACCTTGGGGCCTCCTTCGGCCCAGGTGCACGGGACGGGCTGATGACCGGCCTGGCGCAGCGGACCGGCTGGTCAATCCGCACTTGCCGCACATTGATCGAGGTAACAGTTGCCGCAGCCGGCTGGTTGCTGGGCGGGACCCTGGGGATCGGTACCGTGGCCGAAGCGTTTCTGATCGGACCGTTGATTCAGTGGCTCATGCCCTTGTTCAGTGTTCCTTCAGGCCCTCGAGAACCCTCGCCGGACAACCCACTGAGCAAGTCGACCGCCTCCTGAGCAGCAACGTCCGGGCGCAGCCTGCGGCGGAACCAACAATCCTGAAGCCTCCATGGCGGGACACCATCTCGCTGCGGGGCCGTCGCTTTGGCGGCGACGACTGGTTGACCGTCAAACCGCAGGACGCGCCAGGGCTCCCGTAGTTGCAGGGAACCCTGAAGCGTCGCGTCGTTTACTGCGCGCCTAAGCGGCCGTGGCGACCCAGCCTGAGCAGCCGTAGACGCCGGTGCCGGCGCTTCGGTTGTTGAGGCACGCCCGGACGTAAACGGTCCCTCGGAGTCCGCTGCTCTGAGCTTGGGCCTGCTCGCCGCTTCCCTGACTGTTGGTCAGCGTCGCAATGTAGGTAGTCCCGTTCGAAACGTACCTCAGCTGCGCTACGGATGAGACTCCATCCACGCGGGTGTCCCGGCTCGTTAGGACGTTGGTGGACGAGTTGTAGTAGGCGTAGGACCCGGTCACCGAAGCCGCTGCACTGGCGGAGGCCATCGGGGCCGTGGCCAGCCCTGAGATTGCAATAGCACCCGCGGCTGCAGCGCCGGAAAGAGCCAATCGTGATTTACGCATGTCGTAATTCCTTCCCCAGAATTTTTAGTGAATTACTGGCATCACACCCGCCCCAAGAATGTGTTGGCGATCACACCGCGAAGCCGCTTTGAGTCTCAAGCGGCTGAATTCTTTTGTCAAGTCAAGCGTCCGCCCGACTTTTGTGCACCAGACGCACTAGATAATTTGTCTGGCAAGCAGAGAATGTTCCACTCCCCTGGAAGAGGTACAGCCGAGGAACCTATTTGGTGCGCTCCAAGAGCCTGTCGATGGACCTCTCCTGTCGCTCCGCGGAATAGCTTTGGGTGTCGAGCAATGACACTGCATTAAGTCCCTCACTCAACGCCGAAACGTCCACCGCAAAAGATGTGACATCGTCGTGAGTCCAGTCCGGTCGTGCCGCCTCGGCCAGCCGTTCAATGCGGCGCAGCAGCATTCGATTACCTAGACGGTGATGTTCCGCGATGTCTTCATCGGCAACGGCTGCAGCGAGGAAACTGACCCAGACCCGCGCTTCGTCGGTTGCCCCGTGACGATATGCGGGCAGCGCACGAACGACATCCTGGAGTGCGCTGAGCGGGTCCGATGCTTTGGCCTCCACCTCATCGAGCCGGGCGACAGCGCGTTCAGTCAACGTCCTGCGCGCGTGAACTAGAAGGTCACGCTTCGTGGGGAATGTGTGGAACACAAGTCCGGTGGTGCATCCGGCTTCCTTCGCCACGGCGCTGGCTGTCAGCCCCGTCAGTCCGGCGCGAGTGAGCACAGCCCATGTGGCCTCTGTCAGGGCCCGTTTTTGTTTCTCGACGTCACGTGTTCTCGGCATGCCACTTCCCCTTCAATAAGCAATAAGATATCGTAGCGCACAATACGGTATTAATGACTACGGAATAAACGTGAAGTGGAGAGTTGTGAGCATGACTGATCGTGAGGCGGCAGCGGATGTGCTGCGCGCTTGGGCGTTGGATGAAAACCTCAAAGAAAAGGTGATGTCCTCGCCCTCGTTGGCATCCGTGGCAACGAGGATCGCCCGGCAGTATTCGGCAGGTGACACCGTTGATGATGCTTTGATGGCAGCTGAGCGCACCATGGCACGCGGGCACCTGGTCAGTATTGAATACGCAGGAGAAAGCGTCCGCGATGCTGAGCTGGCGCGTAAGGAAGCGAATGTCTTTTTGGAGCTGATCACCGCACTCAGGGCGGCAAGGATTATCAGCACCGTTTCCTTCGACCTCTCTCACGTGGGACTCCTCGTGGACCCCGGACTTGCAGCAGAGAACGTCCGCGCGATGGCCAAAGCCGTAGCGCCGTTGGGTACTTCGCTCATGATCTCCGCGGAAGGTTCAAACCGCACGGATCTGGTCCTGGACACCTACGACAAGCTGAGCGCTGAGGGGCTACCTGTGGGGATCACCGTCCAGGCACGCCTACACCGGAGTGCAGCCGACCTGGAACGGGTGCTGGAACGACCGGGCGTCATCCGTTTGGTCAAGGGAGCATTCCTTGAACCGGCCGACAGGGCTCACCCTCGCGGCAGCGGCGAACTTCGGGAGGCATACCTCCGTTTAGCGGGACGCATCCTGGAGACCGGACACCCGCTGTCCATCGCCACCCATGACGCAACACTGATCGAAGACCTCATCTCAGAACACCCGGATCTGATCCGCCGACCTGAAGTGGAATTCGAAATGCTACTCGGGCTGGGCACCGCCACCTTAGACCGATTGCGCAAGGACGGCTACGCCACCCGCGAATACTCGATCTTTGGCAACCAATGGTGGTTATACGTCTTGAACCGCATCGCAGAAGAACCCGAACGGGTCTTCACCGCACTCGTAGCCGCTGCCAATTAACTGGGCATCACCCTGGGTGGCCCACTCAAGCTCCACAGGGCAATAGTCCATCGACTATTGTTTCTGATTTAACGTCTTGGCGCTGACGGCTGCATGCCGGTTTGTACCGTTTGACCGTTGCCGTCTTCGATGACGAATTCACCGACGATGTTCTTACCCTCGGAATCGTAGACCGGGATCACAAACCGCTTCCCAGGCAGCTCTGGCCTTCATTGAAAGACAGCACCAACGCTTGGTTGATGGCACCGGGTACTCCTTCGCTATTGCTGATTCCTCTTCTGATCAGGCGGTTGGCCAAATCGGGCTGTGGCTGAAGGACCTCAGCCAAGGCCGGGCGAGCATTGGCTATTGGGTGGCGCCAAGTCATCGGGGGGAATCCGCTCCGTGTCGCCTCGAATCACTCACCCAGGTCTAGTGCGGGGCCAGCAGGCAACGTCCTCCGGCGCCCGCTCGAACTCGCCTCGAAACCCCAGCTTTTCGAGACACAGAGGCTATGAAACACCCCGGTGAGTTCAGAGAAGGAGTCGGAGACCGCGGGCGGGATCGCCTATCGGATCAGCTGATCACTTGAAGGACCTGAACACGATCGAGTCGAAAACGGCGCGCGCCTCTCTCATCAGCTCCGGATTGATCGATTCGTCGATATAGCCCACCGCAACGACAGCCCGCCGGCCCTCCAAGTCGACCACCCGGTAGGTCTCGTGTTCATTCTGAGTCGAGTACCAGTGTGTGCAGTGGTACATCATTTCTGAGTGGATGCAGAACTTGCCGCTGTCGCAGGCCGGGATGTCCACGTCGCCCTCGACGGAGTGGTCGAACTCGAAGCCGGGGTAATCGCCCACCATGATCTTTACGGGAGGAGTGCTTGCCGTTGACGATTGCGCCGCCATAGCCCTAGTGAAGGCCCAGTCCGCAGGACCGACATCGGCAAGGGCACCCCTCCAGTTGCATGCGTCCATCGACACATAGAACGCGGACCCAAGGGTCAGGTGGACGGCCCATTCAGCCGGGTGATCCGGGTCATCCTTGCCCAGGCTGTTGCCGTCGAGAGCAGACCAGCCCCCTGGAACGGTGATCTCGAAAGGCTCCTTGTAGCCGTCGACGGGGACTAGATATGTGCCGGCGTCGATATCGCCACTCTTCGGCAGCGGCGGGACCGTGCGAGGGTCGCGACTTTCAGGCAGCGGTGGGACCGTGCGAGCCTCCGTCATCGGAGAACTGGCAGACGGCAGGGATGCGTCGTCGAACTCATACTCGCACCCGCCGAGACATCCAATCAGTGCGATAGTCAGCAAGGGCAAGAAATGGCGTGACCGCTGAGCGGCCTTTTCGATGGGTGTCATAGAACTCATTGATCCACCAGGCCACTACAAGCTACTGTGAGGCCCCGCAGCCGGGTGGCCTCGCAGGCGGTCCGAGTTGGGATGCCGTCGCCCCAGTCTCCTCCGGTAGAGAACCCGTGACAATGAGAGTTGGATGGAAATGAGTTTCGACTCATGCAACCCCCGCAATGACAGGAGCGCCCTGAAGCAGCGGCGAGGAAACGCCAAAATTGCGGCAGCTTTCACCGCCCGAGTCTAACCAGCCAATGAGACCTGGCTGTAGCTCACTTCTCGTAACCCTTGGGATAAGAGACGTCTCACTGATGTAGCTCTGCTCCCCTGCGCAGCTTGCCATTCTGAACCCCGGCGGGTCTTGCAACTATGCCTCGCAACTAGGTGTTTCGAGATCGGTGATCATCGTTAGTTACAAGACAGGCACGTCACCCGATATTGGCGGTGCGGTCGGATGTGCCACTTCCTTGGAACTGGAACGCCCGAACCGGTGGGACGTCCGTCGAGGAAACGGCCAGCCCGTGTGACCGCCGTCCGCTGCTGCTGAGGAGCCGGACAATCACTGTTGAGTCGCCGACTTCGCGAGCTGGCTTGTTGGTTGCGCCGCCCTGCTGCTCCCGCGACGGCACGTACGGAGACTCGTTCTACGTGCTGTTCGCTGTCATGCCTCTATGGCGGTGATGGCGTAGTGGGCGATGCGGAGGAGGTCCTCTTTGCTTGCGCCGTCGCGGGCCTGCTGGCTCATACCTTGTAGCGTCGCTCCGACGAAGGCTGCCATTGCATGGGTGTCGGTGGATTTGGAGATCCGGCCTGCTTCGCGGTCCCGGGTCAGTGCTTCTGCCATGGCCAGGATGTTGTCGTTGCGCATTTTGGACAGCCGTTCTGCGACGTGGCGGTTCGCGGAGGTGACCGCGACGGCGGAGCTGATCACCAGACAGCCTCCCGGGAACGTTGTTGACGGGTAGTGGTCGGCGGCTTCTATCAGCAGCCGGCGCATGAGTTTCAGTCCGCTCTCTTCTTCTGCGAACGCGGTGGACATGAAGCTTCCGTGGGTTGCGTTGTAGTGGTCCACGACGGAGAAGAAGAGGTCTTCCTTGGAGCCGAAGGCCTTATACAGGCTGGGTGGGTTGATGCCCATGGCTTTTGTGAGCTCCGCCAAGGAGGTGCCCTCGTATCCGCTGTCCCAGAAGACCAAGGTGGCTGCTTCCAGGGCGTCGTCGATATTGAATTTCCGGCCTTGGCCTGCTTTTCCTGACATCGTCGTCCTCTCGTCGTTCCTCTCAAGAAGAGCCCCCAGCAGCCGGCATCTATTCCGGCTGCCTCCACGAGAGTGGTTTTTCATGCTGTGGCCAGCGCCACAATAAGTTTTCGAAATCTTTCTTGTAGTGATCGCTAAACGTATGTAAGTATCTCATTCATGAGCGAAACACACAAAGACCACATCGCCGTTGTGACTGGAGCCAGCCGAGGGATCGGTGCGGCAATCTCCTCCCGCCTTGCCACCGCAGGCTTGACTGTTGCTGTCCACTACGGACACGACGGGAAGGCGGCTGCGGAAGTGGCGGCCTCCATCGAAGCTGCGGGAGGAAAGGCTTTCCCTTTCCAGGCAGACCTTGGAGCCGACACCGCAGCACAGGATTTTTGGGCCGCCTACGACAAGGCCGCTGCCGAAGCAGGCGCCTTGAACCAGCCGATCCACGTCCTCGTGAACAATGCCGGGGTCACCCTGCGCGGGGCCATTGAAGACTTCAGCCGGGAAGATTTCCTAACCCAGCAGGCCATCAACGTCAACGCACCCTACTTCATCGTCAAGGAAGGGCTGACCCGAATCGCTAACGGAGGCCGCATCATCAACATCTCCTCCGGCGTCACCCGCATAGCATTCCCGGAAATCATCGGTTACGCCCTCACCAAGGGAGCTATTGAGGCCTTCACTCTGACCCTCGCCAAACACCTTGGGCCCAGGGAAATCACCGTAAACTCGGTCGCCCCAGGCGTCGTGGACACCGACATCAACGCTGGCTGGCTCCGCGGAAACGAAGAAGCCCAAGCCGGGGTAGCTGCCAGCAGCGCCCTGGGTCGCGTTGGCCAGCCCGACGATATCGCAAGCATCGTAGCTTTCCTTGCCTCCGACGAAGCGCGCTGGATCACCGGGCAGAAGATCGACGCCACCGGCGGCACCAACCTCTAACCCACCAGCACCATCTGGACGCGCACCGCGTCCGCGTTCTAACGCGTCACATCCGCACAGGGCCCAACCTAGGCCTGACTCGCATCACATCCAGGGGGAATCATGAACCGTGCCCGAATTCGTGGAATTGACCATTTCGGTCTCACTATCAGATCACTTCGCCAAGCGACCCACGACCTTAAGAACGCCCTTGGCGCTGAGGTCTGCTACGTAGAAGGACCGATCACTGATCGGGAACCCGGATGGATGGCGGCGAAACTGGGGGCTCGGGGAACCTGCTCATTGACGGTGACCGCAATGAACGTTCGCGGTATCAACCTCGAACTTTTCGAATACGACGGCGCCGAACGCCGCTCCTGGGACACTCCCCCGGGAGCGGCGGGCAGTTTCTTCCTCATCTTCCAGACCCCGGACCCTGACCGCGTGATCGCCAGGCTTTACAACGAAAACGCGACAGTCCGCCCCATCGAACACCCGATCAACGGGTATGAGATAGGACTGCCTTCCGGGATCAATCTGGCAATCCAGCACAGACCAGTGCAGCGCCTCCTCGGAGCAGTTGCGCTGAGCAGATACGACTTCGCAACCGCCCAACACCAACTAACATCCACTCTCGGCTTCAGCCAACAAGAGGCCATCACAGCATTCGGGGCCACTGGCTACCTCTTCAGCAGCGACCAAGGACTTCCGGTAGCAGTACTCCATGGGAGCTCCCCCTCACCCCGGCCAGCCAACAGCGACCTGGGCGGCCATCACGTCGCGTTCCACGCCGACGACGTGGACCAGACGGTCAACTCCTTCCGGACCATCAACGGCTACACCACCTTGGGTGAACCCGAGACCATCACAGATGGACCCATCGCCGGGGACAGGTGGGTGTACCTCAACTCACCATTCGGGCTCCAGCTCGAGATCATCAACATGCCCGACGGTACCCTGCCCTACGAAAAGGACGCCGCTGCGCTCCGGACCCCCATCGCGATCGGAGCGTTCTCTTGAGCCTCACCGCCTCCCGCCGGTCAATGCTCAGCGCCAGTGGTGCACTGCTGGGCGCCATCGCCCTGACCAGTGCGCCCGCACGAGCCCAAGCGACCGAGACCCCAGCCCGAACCGGAGGCTATCAAGTCATCACCTCACTCTCCGAACAGTTCGATGACCTGCAACAAGGCACGAACCTGCGATGGAAAGGACAGGCCCAGCGCATCGCATTCCCCCGGACAGCAGCCGAGGTCGCCGAAGAACTTCGCACCGTCCTGCGATTGGGACTGAAACCATCTGCCCGCAGCGGAGGGCACTGCTACGAAGGATTCGTCGCCAACCCGGCCGTAAAATCCATCATCGATCTCTCCGCCATGGACCAAGTCCGCTGGGACCCCGAGATGAATGCCTTCGAGGTAGGCGCCGGCGCGCAGCTCGGACTGGTCTACCAACTGCTCTACAAGCAATGGGGCGTCTATGTCCCCGCCGGGAACTGCCCCACCGTAGCTGCCGGCGGCCACATCGCCGGCGGCGGCTATGGATCAATGAACCGCCGCGACGGCCTCGTCGTCGACCACCTCCTGGCCGTCGAAGCCGTCCACGTCCGCCAGGACGGTTCTGTCACCACCAGCCGCGGCACCCGGGACCCGCAGGACCGTCACCACGAACTGTGGTGGGCCTACACCGGCGGCGGGGGCGGGAATTTTGGCATCGCGACCCGCTACTGGCTCCGCAGCCCCTCAGCCACGGAAAACCGGCCAGAAAAGGCCTTGCCCTCACCGCCACGTCACGTCTGGCTCAGCACCGTCTCCTGGTCCTGGGATGACATCGATGAAGCATCATTTACTCGCCTATTGAACAACCACGGCCAGTGGCACGAAAACCACGCCGCCCCCGGGACCCCGGAAGCGAACCTTTTCGCCCAACTCAAAACCTGGCACCGCTCCAACGGCTTCATCACCATGGACACCATCGTCGATGCAGCAACCCCTGACGCCGAAGGCGTCCTGAACCGCTATCTGGCAGCGATCTCGGCGGGAATCCCTCCGGCGAAGGTAACCCAGCGACGACTCGTGCCGTGGATGCAGGCTACGCAGTGGACCGGTTTTACCGGACCCGACTCGACCCGTCGGTTCAAAGGCAAGTCAGCGTACCTTCGTCGAACCTACACGCCCGAAGCAATCGCCGCTGCGTACCGGGGCCTGAACGATCCAACGATCACCAACCCAGGCGCGTTGCTGATGATCGCCTCCTACGGAGGGGCCGTGAACACCGTCGCCCCGGACGCGACAGCCGTCCCCCAACGGGACTCCATCATCAAATTCCAGGTCGTCTCCATTTGGGACAACCCCGAAGATGACCAAGCCAACGTCACCTGGACCCGTAACACCTTCCGGGGCATGTTCGCCTCCACCGGAGGAGTCCCTCCGCTGAACTCCACAGCAGATGGCGCTTTTATCAACTACGCAGACACGGACCTGGACGACAGCACTTGGAACACCTCCGGGCTGACTTCGTTCGACCTCTACTACAAGGGCAACCTGCCCCGTCTCAAACGCGCACGCGCCACCTACGACCCGAAGGGAGTGTTCTCCCATGCCCAAAGCATCCCTCTTGCCTGAACCGACCGGAACACTTCCGGTAACTGCCCGCCGCCTTGACGCCCTGACAGGGCTCCGCTTCTACGCTGCGCTGCTTGTTTTTGCCTTCCACATCAGCCTGAGCCGTTTCTACCTCGGCGATTCGGGCCTAGTTGAACCCCTGCAGTTCATCCTCAAAAATGGCGGATGGTTCGGCGTCACGTTTTTCTTCATCCTCTCCGGATTCGTCCTCATGTGGTCAGCCCGCGCCGGTGACACCCCCGGAAGGTTCATCTGGCGACGAATTGCCAAAATCGTCCCGAACCATGCCGTGACCTTTTTCATCGCCCTGGCCATCGGCGGGCTCGGCGCCTCCACGATCGGTGAAGCGGTCGCCAACCTGTTACTGGTCCACGCCTGGATACCTGCCGACACCGCTTTCTTCAGCATCAACCACCCCAGCTGGTCACTCTCAGCCGAACTCTTCTTCTACCTCGCGTTCCCGTTCGTTCTTCCACTGGTGAACCGCATCCCACGCCACCGGCTACTTCTCATCGGCGCTGCACTGATCGGACTGATCACGCTGGCACCGCTGGCCGCCGGGTTGCTCCCAGCAGGGGAACTCTTCGGCCCCAACCACGCCCAATCACCGCTGTTCGGCGCCTCCATCCCGCAAATCTGGGCCGTCTATGCACTGCCACCGGTCAGGCTCCTCGAGTTCGCCCTGGGCATGCTCGCAGCCCGGGCGGTGCGTGAGAGAAACCTGCCGACCATCCCGCTCGGCCCGTCCCTCCTGCTCGCGGCCCTCGGCTACGGGGGGTCCCTCTTTCTCCCCATCACCTGGCAAATGGACGCCGCCTACGTCATACCCGTGCTGCTGCTTGTCATCGCCGCAGCGCAAGATACATCCCCGCCGGGAATCTTCGCCTCCCCCGCAGCGGTCCGCCTGGGCGAACTGTCCTTCGCGTTCTACATGGTCCACGACATCATCCTGACCCTGACCCGCACCATCGTCGGACCGGCCACGCTGCAGCCCTTGCCCGCAGCCATCACCATTCTGGCCGCCTTCGTGCTCAGCCTCGGCTGCGCCCACCTGCTCTGGCGGCTGGTCGAAGTCCCCTCCAACAACGCACTGCGTTCCCGAAACCCCTTCCCCGCACGACCCACCATCTCCCGAGAGGCCTGAAATGACTACCATCAACCGCGCATGGACCGTCTCCGCCCAGCAGGATGTGCAATACAGCGTCGAAACCACCTTTGACATCCTTGACCCAGCCAACCCGACATTGGTCGATGGAGAACACGGCGCACGACGACTCATCGTCACCGACACCACCGTCAACGACCTCTACGGCGAGAAAATCCGCGCCTACGCCGCAGCGAACCTCTCCGAATACAAGATCCTGGTATTGCCCCATGGCGAAACGAATAAACGCTGGAGTGCAGTGGAAACTGTCCTCGAAGCCATCGAAACCTTCAAACTCGACCGTCGGCGTGAACCCGTGATCGCCATCGGCGGCGGAGTCCTCACAGACATCGTTGGTTTCGCCTGCAGCATTTACCGCCGCAACACCCCCTTCGTTAGAGTTCCCACTACCCTGATCGGAATCGTTGACGCGAGCGTCGGAGTCAAGACCGGAGTGAACTTCCAGACCGGCAAAAACAAAATCGGCACCTACTTCGCCGCATCCCGCAACCTCCTCGACACCTCCTTCCTCAGCTCCCTGGACCCGCGCCATGTCTCCAACGGACTCGCGGAGATTCTCAAAATCGCTCTAGTCAAGGACGAAGAACTGTTCGCCCTGCTCGAAGAGCACGGCGCGGCTGCACTGTCCGGACGTTTCCAACAGCACACGGAGGCCGAACAACAGATCATCGACAAAGCCATCACCGGGATGCTCGAAGAGCTGGAACCCAACCTCTGGGAACAGACCCTGGAACGTTTGGTCGACTACGGCCACACCTTCTCCCCCACCGTGGAAATGACCGCCTTACCTGAACTGCTCCACGGCGAAGCCGTCTGCCTGGACATGGCGCTCACCACCGCCATCAGCGTCCACCGGGGCCTGGTAACCGTAGACGAAGCCTCCCGGATCTTTAGCGTCATGCGCGCACTGGGTTTGCCTGTCACCCACCCCTCCATGAACGTCGATGTCCTGGTTACGGCACTCATCGACACCACCCGCCACCGCAATGGACTCCAGCGCCTGCCTCTGCCCACCGGAATCGGCGCGGCAACCTTCATCAACGACCTAACACCCGGTGACATCGAAGCAGCACTGAACATCCTCACCGGCGCCGTGAACCGGGAACTGGAAAGGTCTGCCGCATGAACATCCTCACCAAAGTGCCACCCCGGCCCCGCACCCCCACCGGACACGCCACCGTCCTGGGCGTCCACGGAGCAGCAGGCACCACCGGATGGAAGGCGTTCTACACTCGGCGGGAGCTCGAATCCGCGACAGAAGCCGTGGAATGGGCGACTCTCCCGCCGGGGGGTGTCAGCGGTGAACACCGCCACACGCGCACCGAGGAAATCTATTTGGTTCTGGAGGGAACGGGTGAGTTTTTCCTCAACGGAACAGCGCATCAGGTCAGCCCAGGGACCCTCGCTTTGACGACACCAGGGAACACTCACGGCCTGCGTAACACCGGCTCGACGACGCTGAACTGGTGGGTCATTGAGACCCTCACACCACACACCCAGAGCTACCTCGAAGGCACTCTCCACACAGAAAGGCCGCCCATGCCTGCCCGGATCCATGACCTCCACGCAACCCCCCGAGTCGAGACACAAGGGACCTTTGACGGGCCACTGGCCGCCATCGAACGGCACACCCTCGCCGCAGGACAGAGCCTGAACCTCGGGAAGCCCGGCGCGGAAATCGCAGGTTTCCTCAACACCGGCAGCGCTACCCTTTCATTTGCCGACACCACCGCCACCATCGATGCGCCCACCTCATTCCTGGTGCCCAACGGGTCTCCTGCCTCGCTGGCAGCAACCTCCGACGTGGAATTGTTTGCCGTAGAGCTCAGGACCCCCGGCTCATGATCATCAACACACCGGACCCGGCAGATTACTGGAGCTGCCTGATCCGCCGCGGAATGCTGCACAGCGAAACAGAAGCCATCGAGCACTGGAAGCTGGCACCTCAGCAAAGTATGGCCCTCGGCGACCAAGGCGTGCACGAAGCGTTCATCATTCTTTCCGGTCAGGTCGACATCGAAGGCCGGAAGCTGTCAGCGGGCTCTGTGCTGTTGGCACCAGCCCAAGACCAGGGAACCCTGCGTGCCGAGACGGAAACCATCCTGCTAAGCGTCAGGACGTACCCTCAGACGGTCACCAGTAACCTCCCGCCCAGGGTCCCCGAGCTGCCCGAAAGTGAACGTGCCATCTGAAACGCGAAGGGGAGGGCAGCTCACAGACTGGGCCCTGCCCTTCGCACTCTTTTTCGCCGTCACAGTCGAGATGGCCCCCGCCGGCGCGCTTGAACACATCGCCAAGGCCTTCAGTTCAGACATTGGAACCGCCGCCGCCGGTTCCAGCCTCTACGCACTCAGCACAGCGGTACTTGCGCTTCCGCTTTCAGCCCTGGCCCAACGATTCAATCTCCGAAAAACAGCCGTCCTCACCGCCGGCATCTTCACGGTTCTCGGCCTCGCCACCAGCGCTGCCCCGGACATGTCGACCTATCTGATCCTTCGATCAATCCAAGGAGCCGCCCACGGCGCGTTCTTCCCCCTGGTCCTGGCCCTGGCGGCCGCGGCCTCGCCCAACAACACCGGCAAAGCAACAGCCAGGGTTCTCTTGGGGAACGGCTGCGCCCTCGCCCTCGGCGTACCCGCAGCCGAAGCCCTAAGCTCCCTCGACTGGCGGATCCCCCTTGCCCTGGCATCCTGCGGCGTCCTCGCAGCCATGATCTGCGCACCGCAACCGCAAGCACGGACCACGCCCACTGAGATGACAACCACGGGCGGTTCCAGCGGAAGTTTCGTGCCCATAGCCCTCATCCTTGCCGTGAGCCTGGCCGGACACTTTTCCTACTACACGTTCCTCGCACCCCTGGCCACCCACGCAGGAACCCAGCCGTCCATTGTCTTGGCGGTTTACGGAGGAGCCGTCATCATCGCCACAGCACTCTCCGGACGTCTGGCCGGCAAAAGACGCCTGCAACGTGCGCTTATCGTCTTAATTGCCGAAGCTGTCATCGTCGCTGGCGCCGCCCTGCTCGCAGGACCCTTAGTAGTGTTCGCAACGGCAGCCCTGGCAGGAACCTGCTTCGGCCTGCTACCCACCCTCATGCAAACAGAAATCCTCGACCGATCCCTCGGAAACCAGACCATAGCCTCCGGGGCGGCAGTAGTCGCGTTCAACGCAGGAATCGCGGCAGGATCCGCAGGCGGAGCAACACTCGTGGGAGTCTCGATCCAGACACCCGCACTCATCGGCGCCTGCCTCCTCGGCTTCGCCGCCATCATGCTGGCCTTCGCGGGAAGAAACACCAGCGCACAAGAGCCAGCAATGACAAGCAGCGCTGCAAGTCACTGATCCGATCGCTTGTCCGACTTCCTTAGAACTGGGACACTCCCCCGTTCAAGCCAGATGTCGTTTTCAGAAGCTGACTGCACTGAATGTCAGAAGTCGACTGCACTGGCAATTGTGCGCGTAGGAGGATGCCTCAACGGGACGGACATTGGCATGCTGTCCGTTGTTTCGAGCTTGCCACGTCCCCCTAGGGTGTTGTCCATGACTGAGCGTTATTTCTTCTCCGCCGAAACGGACAGAGTTGATCGTGCCCGCGTGCACCAGTGGCTCAGCGAGCAATCCTATTGGGCCTATTGGGCGCAGGATCGGGCTCGTGAGAAACAGGATGCAGCGATGGACGCCTCTCGGAACTACGGGGTGTACGACATCGGATCTGGAGAGCAGGTGGCTTATGGTCGCGTCGTGACTGACGGTGTGACGTTCGCGTGGCTCTGCGACGTATTCGTCGCAACCGAAGCCCGCGGTCAAGGCATCGGCAAGATGCTAGCCGCTGGCGTAATCGCGGATCTGGAACCTCTAGACCTGAAACGCATTCTGCTTTCAACTGCCGATGCGCACGGTCTCTACGCCCAATACGGCTTCACCGAGCTAAGCGAGCCATCGAAAATGATGGCTCGCGTCCGTTGATCCATCCCCCAGCGGGCAGGATCGTCTGACTAGCAGCAGAGGTAGGGTCGACTGCATGATGTCGAGAGGAGTTTGATTCGAAATGAATACGATTCATCGCAGTAAGAGCCAACAGCGCAACTGGCTGAAGATACTTCTTTACGGCTCGATCGCCAGCGGAGTGTTGGCGCTACTAACGGCAGGATTGACTTTAATTCTGTTCCAGGAAATTGAGAGCAGGGGTGACGTTACCAACGCGCATGATTTCGGGTGGCGCGCAGTCGCGCTTGCCGTGTTGTCCCTCGTGCTCTTCACTCTCTACCTTATCCGTCGCAATGCGCAGCGTAGGAGGTCCCCGCAAACGTAGAAGAATGGCTCCAACCCCGTGACGTGAACATGGTGCCGACACAACGAATAAGTGAGGCACTCTTCTGCAGGATCCACTAGGGAACAGCGGTGTTGCCGGCCTTCCCCGTGATCACCAAGGCGATAAACCCAACGAAGACGAGAGTTGCGATCAATAAGACGACCATTTGCACCCGGTCCATGACAAGTCCTGACGTCAATGTCTCATAGCGTACGAGCATCACAGTACGAGCTACGCACGTCCGTTCGAGGATCCTTCAGCGGACGCCGGGAGTCCGGTGAAGTGTTGGGCCTGACTCCAGCTGGGGGCTTGGATTCCCTGACCAGGTGCGCAGTCCTTCTGACCGGATTCACGAATGCATGTTCGGAATAGCCAGAGGTCTTTACTCTGGCACGTAGGGAAGGGTGTTCATCAGCCGTGCTAGCTCAGCCTGCAGTCGTCGGACTTCCTGGGACCCAAACCCAACACGCGTTTGGAACTCGTGTTCGTCGACAGCCTCCAAGGTCTCACGAAAAGACCCCCAGAATATTTCGAGCTCATCGACAGCTAGCGTCAGCCTGACTTTCCTTACAGGTACCTCAGAGTCAAATTCCAGCTGCATAGTTCACTTCCAAAAATCCGGCTACAGGGACTTGAAGTAATCGTAGCCATCTCATCGTTGCCGAGCTTCGGTCAGCGGCGCGAGCGAAGGCAAGCTGTGGGCGTCCGGGTGAGGGATCCCTTGCGGACATTGCGCCAAGCGGAAGAACGAAGACACTGCTCTACCAGTTCTAGAGCTGGGACTCGCGAGCTGGCGCTTGATCGCTGGAGGGGCCGCATTGTCGGATATATCCGCTGGATGCTGGCATCCATATCAGCACGGAACCGGCAAACGTCAAGATCAGGACCGCTACTGCGAGAGGCGTCAGGACGAGATTGAAAACTCCTCCGAGAGCCAAAACAGCCAAGATAGAAAGAACTACCCTCGCCCAGCGTTGACCTCTGAGGAGTCCCAAAGCTGCCCGGATCTGAACAGCCATAAATAGAAAGAGGAACAGACCGCTAACGAGCATAACAATGACGCTCGCGTCCCACGTGAACATCAAGACGACTGGCTGAATGCAAGCTAGGATTGCGGCTGAAAGCCAGAGGTAACTTGATGTTCGAAGCACCTTGGGGAGGCTGCCTGCTGTCCTTTGTGCGACAGGATGGACCATCTTCGAATCCTCAATCTTCAGCAACATGTTGGGGCGGCTAGACCGCAAGGTTTCCAGACTACAGGCGAGCGAATATTTGTCCGTTATTCGGTAGGTGGGTTAATGAGCCACGCAGCGAGCCGTTCTTCCTCCTCAGTTTGTAGCGGCGACGTCGTCGGTTCTGTCCAAAGGACGGTGCCTCTCCCGCAGATTCGAAGGCCCTCGTACAGTAGTAGTTCCTCGCCTATCCGTATTGTGAACCAGGCGGGTGCTTCCTCGGGCGGAACTATCACGGCGCGGCTGGATTTCCCCGGGCTGATGTTCTGTTTGGAAAATCCGAGCACCGGCGCAGCCGTCAGCTCACCGTCTGCCCAGCCCGGAAGGCCCCAGTTCGGCCGATAGGTGAACCGACTTTCGGGTGAGTGACCGCCTGGAAGGGCACTCTGCCGGCCCCCGCTCTTGAAGAGATGCAGGTTGATTCCAAGCGCCAAGGTACTAGTCGGATTGATGGGCACACTGTAGCGCCCGAGGCTCTCCAGCCAGTCAGTCCGGCGACAAGACACGACCGCCCGTAAGGCGGTCCCCCACCGGCCGCATCTGACGTGCATCTACATCGCCGCCGTTCCAGCGCTACGGGATTCCCGTAAGACCCGCCCGCAAAAATGCCCGGTGAAGGTGCCCTAAACGCTACACGGTTAGCCGTCCCACTTCCTTAGTACTGGAACACTCTCGTTGGGACGGTCCCACTCGGCCGATTTAGGCGGCGACGGCACCCCGACACCGCGCCCCGCCGCAAAACGGACTAAAGGGCATCCACGCCGGGGCATCTTGCAAACGGCTTTAGGCCATTCATCAAGGCACTTTTGAGCACTGGTGGAATGCCGAATCAGCCTCGACGTAACATTTCAGTCCCGTATGTTGTCCCAAAACATCCCCTGCAACCAGCTGTTACAAAGACAACTTCCGGGACAGTTGGGTTGTGACTCGGGAGCCCATATCCATGCGTGGGTATACAGCGGCCTGCCTGACGCCGACGATCTTCAGCCGCAACTGAAATGCCGGCCACCGCCGTCGTAATGTTGCGCAGGTCACACATGGCACATACGCTGGGGGCGCTGCAGCGTGGCAGCAAGGATGTAAGGCAGTGCATTGGCCAGCGAGAAGCTCTCCGTTGTTGTTCGCGTCGACGTAGACGGCGAGCAAATTCAGATCGAAGCGACCGGTCGCGTGACCGCTTTGAGCCTTCAGGGTCTCTACCCAGTGGTCCAACGCACCAAGGGCCTTGGCGGCGGTCTCGGAGTGGAGATGGACCTGTCCCAAGCGACCATTGATGAGGATGCACTGAAACAACTCCAAGTCTACGCCGAACTCCATGAAGTGCCCGTGCGCCTCAACCCGGACCACAACAATGTGACCGCCCTTCCGCCCCGCGGCCTCCAAACCACCAGCCGCGCCGCCTAACACCAACACTCCAAACACCCGCCGCCCAACAGGAGAAACAATTGCGCAAAGTCACCGCCGGCCTGTTCCACTCCGTTGATGGCGTGGTTCAGGACCCATTCAAGTTCCAGTTCGACAGCTTCGACGACGAACTCGGCAGAGGACTGACCAAGATGATCACCACGGTGGACACCGTGGTCCTGGGGCGGGTCAGCTACCAGGAGTGGGCCGGATATTGGCCCACCGCACCTCGGGATGAGGACTTTGCTGCCTTCATCAATCCCGTGGAAAAGTTCGTCGCATCGCGCACCCTCACAGAGCCCCTTGAATGGGAGAACTCGCACCTGATCGAGGGCGATGTGGAGAAGTTCGTCGCCGACCTCAAGTCCCGGGATGGCGGCGAGATTGCCGTCTGCGGCAGCATCTCCCTGGTCCGCCAACTGTTTTTCGCGGGCATCCTGGACGAACTGACCCTCATGACGCATCCCGTGGTGGCCGGCAGCGGGCGGCGGCTCTTTGAGGACGGCGACCCGTTGCACCGGCTCGTGTTGGAGGACCAGTACGCTACCAGCAAGGGCAACGTGATCAGCACCTACAGCCTCCGCAAAGACTAAAACGTACGACGGCGACACTCGCCTGCCGCCGTCGTCCTGCCTGTGAAGTCACCCCAGCAGCAACGCCGCGCCCAGTTCGCTCCGGAAGTAGAGCACACTGCGGCCGTAGCGGGTTGACGTCACGAGTCCTGCGTCCCGGAGTGCCCTGAGGTGCTGGTTCACGGCCGACGTTGTGACGCCAAAGCGCAGGCCCAACTCTGTGGACGAGGCCGGGGCTGCCAAGGCGGTGAGCAGGCTGGTCCGGACCTCACCCAATACGGCCACAATCGCGGCCGGGTTCGTGATCCGTTCCGTTTCCCACATGGCGCCCTGGCCCCTGGCGGGGTACATCAGCAGCGGCGGATCGCCGTGGTTCACGGGAGCAGAGGCCCGGCGCGTGAACATGGTGGGAACAAGTGTCAGCCCCAAGCCGTCCGTCCTCTCGGTCCGCGACGCCGGATTCTTCAGCCGCACGGAGATGACGCGGCCATCGAATTCCACAGCACCGGACAAATCGTTCAGCATCGTGAACAGCCCGGCCTGTGCAATCTGCCGGCCCCGGTAGACAATGTCCGCTTCCAGGATGGTGCGCATGCGCAGCCAGTGCGGCTCGAAGCAGGTTTCCCAGAAGTCCCGGAGGATACCGACCATGCGTCGGATCGCCGGCCCAACGGGCCCGGAAAAAACTGTCGGGACAGCGCCGTGCACCCTGACCAGATCCCCGTGGAACTGCTCGGCTGAAAGCTGCTCCAATGCTGCGAACTCGTCGTCGATTCTGGTCAGTGGTGACTGGGGCCGGGGGTTCAGGAAGTCCGGTGTCCACAGCCGGTCATCCACCAAGGACAGCAATCCATCGAGGTCCAAACGTGAGCGGGCTTCTTCCGTCCGACGCAACCAAGGCAGCTGGAGCGGGTACTGGCTGGGATCGCGAACAGCCCTGAGGGAGAGTCCCAGTTCGCAGAGGGGCGAGATGCCAAAGCGCACGCCGCCCAGATCTGCCTCTGACAACTCGTACTTCAACATGAAGCATTACGCTACATCAATACCGCCCGCCGTCAGGGGGTGACAGAACTGGGGTGTGACTAAATCCCCTGCCAATACCGCCCCCGCTCCGCAGCACAACCTCCGCGTCGCGCTCTCTGATCCCGCCCTCAAGATCCTCGCCTCCGCCATCCTGGTATCCACAGTGGGCCGCGGAATCTTCCTCACCCTGACGGTCCTGTACTTCAGCCGCTTCGTCGGGCTGAGTGCCCTCGAAATCGCTGTGATCCTCACGGTTTCCAGCGGGGTCGGGGTCGCGACGTCGTACATCGGTGGTCGACTCGCCGACCACTTTTCCGCACGTCGACTCCTTGTGGGCATGGTCGCCGTCCAGGGTCTCGCGATCGCAAGCTATACGTTCGCCGGGAACTTCAGCACCGCCGTCGTCATCGCCTGTATAGCAGTCGGCGTGGACCGGGGCGCGAATGCCACGCGGTCCGCGATCATCGCCCGGGCCTTCGACGGCCCGAACCGGGTGAATGCGCGCGCAGTCCTCCGCACCATCACCAACCTCGGCATCGCCGTGGGAGGCATGATCGCCGGGCTCGCGTTGTTGGCCGGTACCGCGGGTGCCTTCCGGGCAATGATGATCGGCGCTGGCGTGGCCTACCTCCTGAGCGCGATGGCCCTCCGCCGCCTCCCCGCCAGGGTGGACGCACCCCGCCACGATCCCGCCAAACCTGCCCCAACGCGGGGCATCTCCCCCTTCAAGGACCGCCGCTACGTACTGCTGACCGTGCTGTCCGGTATCTTCGGCATGCAGTTTGGGCTCGCCGAGATGGGCGTACCGCTGTGGATTTCGCAGGACACCAGTGCCCCAGACGTCCTGATATCGGCAATCCTTGTCATCAACACCCTGTGTGTCGTTCTGCTGCAAGTGCCGTTGTCCCGCGGTACAGAGCACCCCCGGCGTGCGGGAAAGATCGTGATGATTGGCGGCGTGCTCATGGCTGTGGCCTGCGCGCTCTACGCCGCGGCGGGCGGGGTGCCGGTCATCGCCGCCATCAGCCTTCTATCCGGCGCGGCACTTCTTCACTCGTTCGCGGAGATCCTCTCGCAAGCGGGAGCCTGGGGACTCAGCTTCGAACTCGCCAACCCCCATCAAGCAGGCGCTTACCAAGGGATGTTCGGCATGGGATCTGCCCTGGGGGCTATGCTCGCACCGCTCGTGGTGACCGCCACCGTCGTCGAACATGGCACGCTGGGTTGGGCCATCCTGGGTGCCGTCTTCCTTGCCTCGGCGGCGGGAATCGCGCTGATAGCGCGGAAGGCGTCGACGACGGCGGCACTCGCCTGAGGGTGCAACATGACTGCACCCCGGACGACTCCTGGGTGGTGTCCTCGAATCGAGCTACTGACGGCTACCCAGCTCCAGCAGATTTACGTCCACGTTTCCCGTGCCAGGCTTCGGGGATCCCCGTTTCTTGCGTAATTGTGTTGCCCGATACTCATCCTTGGACAAGCTGAACCCGTACCAAGCCAGGAAACCCGCAATGCCCATGGGCCACAGAGCACCCCATGAGGGCCCATCTCCTTGGAACGCAGGCATGATGAACAGCACCACCGTGGCAACGAATCCCACCGCCCCAAAAGCAGCCAATATTGCCATGCCCCACCACGAACTGACCTGCGCCTGCCCCCGTCCCGGCGTAAACCCGATCTCCTCTATGGGATAGCTGTGCAACTCACCGGTGCTGGTCCGTCGAAGGACACGCTTCTCGCCGCGTGCCACAGCTTCCTTATGTTCCGCATAGGCAGCGTCGTCGCGCCGCTCACGCTCCCGGTCGTAGACCACGGGCAGTCCCCCTCCAAGGTCGAAAAAACCAGCCTACGGCCAACTGGGCTACTTCTTCCCCGCCTTCAAATCCGCGACCACTTTCGCTATCCGCCGGGCACGCGTCTCCTCGGTCTTGGCGTCACCGATCGGCTCTACGTATCGCCGCTGAGAGCTGTAGTTCAGGGTCCCGTAGAAGGCCTTTGCCTCAGGTTCGTCATCCAGCGCGGCGGCCAAGTCCTCGGGCACCTCGATCACGCGTGGCTGGGTGTCCACTTCGAGGCCAACCTCAACCGTGTCTCCAGCCGAAGCGCCCGTGAGCTCACGGTTGGCCGAACTGACGCCCACCATGTACTTCCCGCCCATCACCGCGATGCTGCTGCGATAGCTCTGCCCGTTGATGGTCACCACCACCGGCGGCCGTTTGCCGGCGCCAAGCCCGTCAACGATCTCGTCGGGAACTTCGATGCCGGCCTTGTTGCCATCGCCAACGATGGTGGTTGTGAATTTCATGTCCCCAGTATGCCGTTGGCCATTGGTAGACGCACTGCACCAACAGGACTACTTTCGAGATAACCGCGCAACCCACATCGAGGAGTCTTAGACATGGACAACCAGGACCTGCTGGAACGCATCCAATCGCTGGTCGAAGAGGAGCACCGCTTGCGTGACTCCGAAGGGTCGGAAAACGACTCCGCCCGCCTCGCCCAACTGGAGGCGCAACTGGACCAATGCTGGGACCTGCTGCGCCAACGTCGCGCCAAGAAGGATGCAGGCGGGAATCCCGACGACGCCGAGCCGCGGCCCGTCAGCGAAGTCGAAGGCTACCGGCAGTAGTCAGGCTCCCTCAAGCACCTGGCTGGTAGCCCAAGCGAGGTATTTAGCTGCATTGGCTACAGCGTCGGCGACGTCAGGAACGCCATCTTTGCGCTGCGCAACGTCCAACAACTGGGCCGCGGCCACAATGCCGTGCTTCGCCAGGTCTTCGGGCGTTACCGTAATGCGCCCTGCGACTGCGATGACGGGAATTCCGTGCACACTTGCGGCGTCGGCAAGTGCGATCGGCGCCTTGCCTGTGAGCGATTGCTCGTCCATGGACCCTTCGCCGGTGATGACCAGATCGGCCTCGCCCAAATGCTGCGCGAGGCCTGTCAGGCCGGCGACCAGCGCGAAGCCGCCTTCCAGCTCCGCATCAGTGAAAGCCAGGAACGACGCCGGGAACCCACCAGCTGCTCCAGCTCCCGGAACGTTCACGTCGCGGCCAGTAGCTTCCCGAAGGAGCGACGCCCAGTTGCGGAGGCCGGCGTCGAGCCTTTCAACGGCATCCTCATCGGCACCCTTTTGCGGACCGAAAACATGAGCGGCACCTTCGGGGCCGTACAGCGGGTTTTGGACGTCGACGGCGATGCGGAACTTCACGGTAGACAGCCGCGGATCCAGCTCGGAGACATCTATGGCCACGACGTCGGCCAAGGAACCTCCGCCGAGCGGCACCACATTCCCGGCCGCATCGAGGGGCTTTAGCCCCAAAGCACGCAGGGCGCCGCTACCGGCGTCGGACATTGCCGAACCACCCAGGCCGAGCACGATCTCGGTGGCACCAGCGTCGAGGGCAGCGGCGATCAACTGGCCGCAGCCGTAACTGTGGGCACGCAGGGAATTCTCCGGCGTCGGCTCCATGTGGGCCAGGCCGGAAGCCATCGCGGTTTCGATGACAACGCCGGCCCCGCCGAAAGCGTCTTTCCGGATCGCCCAGGAGGCTCCGACAGGCTTGAGGATGGGGCCGACCACCGCGTTGTTTCGTTCTTCGTAGCCTGCGGCGATCGCAGCATCCAGCGTGCCTTCCCCGCCATCGGCCACAGGGAACTGGGTGGTAATGGCATCGGGGTAAACACGGAGAGCGCCTTCGGCCATGGCTGACGCGGCTTCGGCGGCGGTCAGTGATCCCTTGAACTTGTCCGGGGCGATGAGGATACGCATGGGTCCATCTTGCCAGCTTCGCTCGGAAAGCGCTTGCCCGCGCGTAATGCAGCGGCTGATTTAACCGTTGATCACCCGAACTGGTGCCCCGTCGAGCCACCCTTTGACGTCCTCGAAAGCCCCTCCATAGAACTGCCGGTAACTCTCGTGCGTCACGTAACCGATATGTGGGGAAAGCATGGTCCGCGAAGAATGCAACAGCGCGTGCCCGGCCGGCAAGGGCTCCTCATCAAACACGTCCAACGCCGCGCCGCGGATCCACCCCTCCTCCAGTGCTTGGATCAGCGCAGCCTCATCCACCAAAGGACCCCGCGCGGTGTTGACCAGCACGCCTTCGGGGCCGAGAAGACGCAACTCCTTGGAACCGACAATCCCCTCAGTCCGCTCGGACAGCCGGAGGTGCAGCGTTACGACGTCAGACTCACGGAACAACTCCTCTTTGCTGACCTTCCGTGCACCGACGGCCTCGGCAGCGTCCGCAGTGAGGTTCTGGCTCCACGCGAGAACGTCCATCCCAAAAGCCTTCGCGTAGCCCGCGATCCGCTTGCCGATCTTGCCCAGTCCAACGATTCCCAGCGTCTTGCCTTCGAGTTCAAACCCGACGCCGGCCTGCCAGTCGCCTGCCCGCAGGGAGTTCTCCTCCACGGTCAGATTCCGGGCAAAGGCCATGAGCAAAGCCCACGTCAGCTCGGGCGCCGCTGCCGGAGAACCACCCGTTCCGCACACCACGATGCCCCGCTCTGCCGCTGCTTCCAAGTCAATGGCTGCGTTCGCCATGCCGGTGGTCACCAGCAGCTTCAGGTTGGGCAGGGATTCAAGGACATCCTGGGGAAAACGCGTGCGTTCGCGCATCGCCACAATGATGTCGAACGGCGCCAGGGCGGCCACGGCTTGCTCTTCCGACACGAAAGGTGCGCTGAAAACGCTCACTTTAACGCCGTCGTCGAGCAGTGAGTCCCACGGGGCGTAATCGCCGGAGACCTGCTGGTAATCGTCCAGGATGGCTAAACGGAATCGGGTCACGTTCCTTATCCTCGCGTGGCGGCCAGTGGTACTCAACCCCATCTCGCGTTGGGTTTTGATTTCTCCAGGAGATGGTCGGGCTGCCGGCGCTACTGGCCGCCCAAACCGGAGGTCGCGAAGCCCTTCACGATGTGGCGCTGGAACAGCATGAACATGATCAGCAGCGGCAGGGCCGCGAGGATGGCGCTGGCCATGGTCTGCGCGTACTGGACACCGTAGGCGTTCTTGATGGTCGCGAGGCCAACCGGAAGCGTCAGCAGATCCGGGTTGTTGGTGACGATGAAAGGCCACAGGAAGTTATTCCACGCTCCGATGAACACAAAGATGGAGACGGCAATCAGGATGGTGCGGGACAGCGGCATCACAATGGTGAAGAACACGCGAAGGCCGCCGGCGCCGTCGATCCTGGCCGCTTCCTCCAACTCTTTGGGGATGGTGTCGAAGAAGTTCTTGAGAATAAACACCATCATGGGAGCAACCACCTGCGGCAGGACGATGCCCGCCCATGTATCAGCAAGCTGCATGGAGTTCATCTGCTGGTACAACGGCACAATGAGAATTTGGCCGGGGACCATGATGGATGCCACGGTCATCGCGAAAAGCCATCTCCGCCCCCGAAATTCCATGCGGGAGAAGCCGTACGCGGCAAGTGCCGAAATTCCTACGGTCAGGACGGTGACGGCAATCGAGATGCCCAGGCTGTTCAGCATCCATCGCGGCACGTCCCCTTGGCTGAGGACTCGCACGTAGGCATCGAAGTTCCAGCCGGATGCGGGTGCCACAAAAGGTGACGTAGCGGCGTCTTCTTCGCTTTTGAGGGAGGTGGTGACACCCCAAAGGATAGGCAGCAGCCACATGAGGGCGAGGATGACAAGCGCCAGAATCCCGCCGCCCCTGGCAATTGTGCTGCCGTTCTGTGCGCTGTTCCTGAGGGGAGATCGAGTCGGGGCCGCTGGCCGGGTTTGCGTTTCGATGGACATGGTCAGGACGCCTTCCTGTTCATCAGACGCAACTGAACCACTGCGATGACGACGATAAGTGCAAAGAAGAGGTAGGAAATGGCCGAGGCGTAACCCAGCCTGTAACCGCTAAAGCCGATGTCGTAGATGTACTCCAGGACCGATCTGGTACTGCCGCGGGGGCCGCCGGACGTCAGAAGGTAGATCTGCTCGAAGACTTTCAGCGATGCCAGGATCTGGAGCATGACGATCATGACTGTAGTTCGGTTAACCATGGGAATGGTGATCGAGAAAAGACGCCGCCACGGCCCCGCCCCGTCCAGCTGCGCCGCTTCGAAGAGGTGGTCCGGGATGTTCTGAAGGGCTGAAAGGTAGAGCAGGAAGTTGAAGCCCACGGTCCACCAAATAGTCACCAGGACCACCGAGAACATGGCCACACCTTCGGTGTTCAGGAAGCCGATCTGCTTGATTCCCCATGCGTCCAGTGTGGCGTTGACCAGCCCGAAGCCCGGCTGGAACATCCACTGCCACAGCGCGGCCACCACCGAAACGGGCAGGAGGTACGGTGCGAAGAAGCTGAGGCGCCAAAGCCACTGGCCCGGAAGTCCCACGTACACCAAGTGCGCCATCACGAACGACAACACCACCAGGGGTGCTGCGGTGAAGAGGGTGAAGACGGCGGTGTTGCCCAGCGACTGCCAGACGGCCTTGTCTCCCAAGGCTTCCGCGTAGTTACCGAATCCTGTGAACTCGCCCCCGGCACCCGTGAGGCTCTGGTTGGTCATGCTCATCCACAGTCCGGAAATAATGGGCCAAAGAAGGAAAAGGGCGAAGGCTGCAAGGAAAGGGACCACATACCAGAATCCACTGGCCTGCCTGATCTTCCGTCCCGGAATTGGACTAACCAACGCGGTGCCAGGTTTGGTTTCGGAGAGCTCTGTCAGCATTGTTTTCACCTCGGCGTTACGTGGGGTTGGGGGCTGAGAGCATCGTCTGCACGTGCTCCATCATGGAATCCACGGCGTCCTTCACCGTGACGGTGCCCTGTAGCGCGGCGGAAAGCGTCTGTGAGAGCTGATTTTGAAAATCAGTGCCGGCACCCGCGAACCACACAGCAGGATCGAACGCCGGTGTTTCGCCGGCAGCCGCGTAATCCACCTGCGGCACCAACGCGCGGTATTCATCCGTGGCCTGGATCGGAGTGAACGCCGGAATGTGGCCCGCCTGGGCCCAATTGAGTCCCTCCTTGAGAATTCCGGCCACGAACTGATGTGAGGCTTTGTAAGCTTCGGAATCCTTGTGTACCTGCTTCGGCAGTACCCAGACGTGAGAATCGGTGTAGCTGGCCGGTGTGCCAAAGAGGGTCGGCATGGGAACGGCGCCAAGGTTGGGCACTGCCTTGGCGAACGCGGGCAGCTCCCATTCACCGGAGAAGATCATGCCTGTGGCACCGGTAGTGAAGTCGGCAATGGCGCCATGGTACGTCTGGTTGTTGACGGCCATTTTGCCGTCGAGCAGCTCCTTCAGGAAGGTCAACACCTCTGTTGCCTTGGCCTTGTCAATCTGTGCAGGCTGCCCGGCGGTCATCGTGTATCCGCCCCCGGTTTGATTGTAGAAGCCCCAAAACAGTCGCCAGGACTGCGCGGAGTCCAGCACATGGCCAAAGGAGAGACCCTGCTTTCCAGTGGCGACAGCCATTCTGGAGGCTGCCTCCATGAGTGCCTGGGGTGAGGAAATTTCCCAAAGCTTGCCGTCGCTGTCCGCAATGCCGGCCTTGACGGCCAAGTTCTTGTTGTAGAGCAGGATGAAGGGATGGGTGTCCATGGGAACAGCAAAGAGTTTTCCGTTGTAGAAGCACCTCTCCCACACTGCAGGAGCGAAATCCGCCGGCTTTAGCCCATACTCCGCCAATAGCTCCAGGTCATAGGGTTGGAGCAGGCGCTCGGGTGCGAAACCGGCCAAGCGTGAGAGGTGCATGATTGCGGTATTCGGAGCCTTGCCGCTGGAGGCTGCCATGGCCAGCTTGGTGTAGTAGGGCGATCCCCAGGCCAGCGTGACTGGCCGGACATCAATGCCCTTGGCTGTGCTGACGGCCCCTATCATGGCCCGCATTTTCACGCCGTCAGCACCTGAAAACAGATCCCAGGACTGAATGGGCGTCCCGCTTGAGGGGCCGGCGCACCCGGTTAGGGCGCCCGCAGCGAAAATTCCACTGGCTGCAGCTGCCGTGCGCAGCACTGCGCGCCGGCTGATTCCCGAAGAGCCCGCATAGAGACCCTGCTTGGGAGACTGCTCTTGGTTGGGTCGCAGCAGCGACTTTAGACTTCTTGGCTCGTACATCGATGTTTCCTGCCCGACGCGACGCTGGTGAACTTACGTCCTTGATAAAGTTCTAACGTTAGAAACAATGAAGGGGCCGATAGAGTTTGTCAAGGGCATCCTTGCCTTGACCGGTTCACCGACGCCGCTAGGAACGCAACGCATGACTTCTGACGAAATTCATCCTGTACGGCCTGCTGTGCGGAGGACTAGAAGCGGCGAACCGGGGGTCAAAGAGGTTGCCAGCCTGGCCGGCGTGTCATGGAAAACGGTGTCCAACGTTGTCAATAACCGCCCCAACGTCAGGGCTTCTACACGGGACAAAGTTCTAGCCGCCATCGCGGAGCTGGACTACCGCCCCAACCTTGCGGGGCGCCAACTGCGCCAAGGAACTTCCAACACCCTGGTCTTGGCTGTTCCCGAAATTTCTTCACCCTATTTTGGCCGACTTGCAGAGGAAGTCATCTCAGCGGCCAAACGCAGGGGCTACACCGTCCTCACCGAGGTTTTCGGCTTGGATCCCGAGGCAGAGAAGTCCGTGTTGGCAGGCTATCGGGACCGGATGGTGGACGGCGTGATCTACAGTCCATTGACCATGGATTTGTCCCTTTTTCAGACCCGCACCGACACCACCCCCATGGTCCTGCTCGGTGAACGTTTGAGTGGAGCAGGCGTTCCCCACGTGAGCATTGACAACGACGCGTCCGCGCGGAATCTCGTCAGCCATCTTGCAGCCCGGGGGCGACGACGATTGGGCTTCATCGGCGCACGCCCGGGCAGCGGGGAGGGCACGGCCATGCTCAGGCTGGATGGTTTCCGGCGTGGGCTGGAGGAATGCGGCATTCCTTACGAGCCGGATTTGGTGGTGGACGTGCAGCACTACAGCCGCGAAGAAGGCGAGCTTGCAGCCCTGCGACTCCTGAACTCGGGCGCTGACTGCGACGGCGTTGTCTGCGCCAGCGATGTCCTTGCCGTGGGCGCCTTGCGCGCTTTCAGGCGGCGGGGATTACGGGTACCGGAGCAGATGGCAGTGGCCGGCTGGGATGACATCCCCGAGGCCGCATTCATGTCCCCCTCACTGACTAGCATCGCTCCCGACATGCCCGCCCTTGCCGACGAAGCCTGCCGCCTGCTGCTGGCCCGGATCGCCGGAACCGACCTCCCTGCCGAGGAAGTAGTGATCCCGCATGAGCTGAAAGGCCGGGAGTCCACCTACTAACCCTCAGGGCTTCACTTGAGCTCATCCCTTGGAGTTTCTAACGTTGCAAATTCTCTCCCTATGCGCTTCACTGGAAATGACTCCCCCATCCCGCTCTCGAAGGACTGGCCTTGACGTACTCTGATGTGATCCCCTCCCTCCCGAAGCCCGAACACCCCCGCCCGCAGCTGGTCCGCGAGCAGTGGCTGAACCTCAATGGAACCTGGGCATTTGAGATCGACGCCGGTGACTCCGGTTTGGAACGCGGTCTCACCACCCGCGTATTCAACAGCGAAATCCTGGTGCCGTTCGCGCCGGAATCCAAGCTGTCGGGGATTGAGCACGTCGATTTCATGGAAGCAGTCTGGTACCGGCGCACGGTGACCATCCCGCAGGAATGGGTAGGTCAAAACGTCCTGCTTCACTTCGGCGCTGTGGATCACGACGCCACGGTGTGGGTGAACGGCGTCGAAGTGGCCCGCCATCGCGGCGGCTTCACTCCCTTCACTGCAGACCTTGGAGGAGTGGCCGAGCCTGGTACGGACGCAGTAATTGTGGTGCGGGCCAGGGATTCCCGGCACGAAATGCAGGCCCGCGGCAAGCAAGCCACGTGGTACAACAACACCCACTGCCAGTACACCAGGACGACCGGAATCTGGCAGACCGTGTGGATGGAAGCAGTCCCTGAGGTCCATATCAAGCGCCTCCAAATGACCCCCAACCTGGCGGACTCCAGCATCACACTTGAGGTGCCTGTCAGCCAGAACCGGAACGGGCACACCATCACCGCGGTACTCAGCGACAAGGGTGACATGCGGGTTGAAGCTACGGTCAAAGCCGATCTGGACCTTACGCCCTCCCTTCGGCTGGAAATCCCCAGCGAGTCCCTGCGCCCTTGGTCCATTGAAGATCCCTTCCTGTATGACCTTGAGGTCAGCGTGATGGACTCCGCCGGCAATACTGTTGACCACGTCAGCAGCTACGCAGCAGTGCGCTCCGTTGCCTTGGACGGAAAGGTTGTTCGCATCAACGGCAAAGCAGTCTTCCAACGCCTCATTCTGGATCAGGGCTACTGGCCCGAATCGCTGATGACCTCTCCGGATGACGCAGCCTTGATCAAGGACATCGAACTGTCCATGGCAGCTGGTTTCAACGGCGCCCGGCTCCACGAGAAAGTCTTCGAGGAACGCTTCCTCTACCACGCTGACCGGCTCGGCTATCTGGTGTGGGGCGAGTTCGGCGACTGGGGTGTCTCCGGCGGAGGAACTGTGGGGCACAACCAAAAGCCCACAGCGAGCTTCGTGGCGCAATGGCTGGAAGTGCTTAAGCGCGACTTCAATCACCCTTCCATCATTGGTTGGTGCCCGCTGAACGAGACACACCAAGTGATGCATGACCGCCCGACTGTGCTGGATGATGTCACCGAAGCCATGTTCCTGGCTACCAAGCTTGCTGATCCCACACGCCCGGTCATCGACGCCTCCGGCTACTCCCACCGCATCCGGGAAACGGACATCTACGATTCCCACTCCTATGAGCAGGATCCGGACCGCTTCCGCCTGGAACAACAAGGCCTTGCGGACGGCAAACCGTTCATCAACCGCACAGCGGACGGCCAGGACTACTCAGTGCCGTATGCCGGGCAGCCCTACTTCGTCTCGGAATTCGGAGGGATCTGGTGGAACGAAGTTGAGGCCCGACAGGCTGTGGACGGAAGCGACGTCGCCTCCTCGTGGGGCTACGGCCAGCGGGTCGGCTCAGAGGAGGAGTTCTACGCCCGGTTCGACGGTCTGTGCTCAGTCCTGCTGGAGAACCCGGACATGTTCGGGTACTGCTACACCCAACTGACGGACGTCTTCCAGGAGAAAAACGGCATCTTCAACTTCGACCGCAGCAACAAGTTCGACCTCGCCAGGATCCGTGCGAGCCAAATCCGGCCTGCAGCGATCGAAACCCGAGGGAAGTGAAAGAGCGCCCCCACCAAACCCGAGGGAAGTGATAGAGCGTCCCCACCTGGGACGCTCTATCAGACCCATTCGCCCCGGCGCACCAGAACTTTCTTGAGGAGGTCGAGCCGGTCGGACACGATGCCGTCCACGCCAAGGTCCAGCAGACGCTCCATCTCTACGGGATCGTTGACGGTCCACACATGCACCTGCCTGCCAAGTCGATGGGCGCGGCGTACAAATCCGGGCGTCACCACCGGCAACCATCCATAGCGGACAGGAACCTGGAAGACGTCGACGTCGGAGAGCAGCTTGAGTGCCAGAGGCGCCGGAAGTATGGGCCCAAGGAGGACGAAGAGCGCTGTCAGGGAGCTGCCTGCCGAGGACGCCACTCGGCGGGAAAGCTTGGAAAGGACTGCACGGCGTCGCCTATCCGAGAAGCTGGTGACCAGAACCCTGTCATGGATGCGGTGCTTCTCAATGGCCGCAGCCATCGGGCTCACGGAGTTCCAGTCCTTGACGTCCAGGTTCAGCCGGGCACCGGGCAGCGAAGAGACGAGTTCATCGAAGGTTGGCACTGGTTCCACCCCGCCGATCCTCGCCAGAGCTACTTCGGCCGCCGTCAGCTCGGACACTTTCCCTGCGGAATCAGTCACCCTGTCCAAGGACGAGTCATGGAAAACCAACAGCACGCCGTCGGACGTGGTGTGGACGTCTGTCTCGAGGTGCATCGTACCCAGATCCACCGCAGCCCGGAATGCTGCCAGGGAATTCTCCAGACCGTCCAAGGAGAATCCCCGGTGGGCGAAGGCCAGAGGGCCCACTGAACCATCCTTGCGGAGGAAATAGGGCAGCGTCACACCCGTAGCGTAGCCCATCGCCAAGGTGCGGCTAGGACTCCTGCGGGAGTGCCGCCGTCGTCCTTTGCGGAACGATCGCCACGCCGTCGCTGACGTGCACCAGCGTCCGGCCGCGACCGCCGTCGAGCTCCACCCACACCGCGGTGGCATCGCCGGTGACGGCGTCCACCACCCCGGACGATTCGTAACCCGGCGTCAGAGTGACGCTGACCCGATCGCCCTGGCGCAGCGAGCGCCAGTGATGGTCCGGTTCGATCCGCCGCAAAGGCGCAGTATTGACGTTGTTGATCCGACGCTTGGCCATGATTCCCCCTACACATTCAACGAGACGATTTCACCGTGCGAACGGGTCCTTGGCTGGAAGCCTACGGAGCCAAGTTGAACGCCGGTTGTATGGAAGCTGGGAACTGGGTGACACCGCAGGACTGGCAAACTGGGGGCATGACTGTGTTGATAGCCGGATGCGGCGACCTTGGAACCGAAGCCGGACTCCGCTTCGCCGCTGCGGGCCATGAGGTGGTGGGATTGCGCCGGTCCCCCGGGAAGTTGCCTGCCGAAATCCGCGGCGTGTACGCGGACCTCTCCACCGAGCTGCCGGAACTGCCGTCAGACGTGGATATTGCGGTGGTGGCCATCGCTGCCGACGCGTCCACCGAAGAGGCCTACCGCGCTGCCTACGTGAGCGGAGTGAAGAACGTCCTGGACGCCCTGGAACGGCAGTCCATTCAACCGCGGCGCATCCTGTTCGTCTCCTCCACGGCTGTGTACAAAGACTCCGGCGGGGCTGTGGTGGACGAGTCCACCCCCACCGAGCCCACGCGATTCAGCGGCAAAGTCCTGGTGGAGGCAGAGAAGCTCCTGTTCGCCCGGACCCGCGGAACCCTCACCCAGCCCATTTCGCTGCGGCTCGGCGGTATTTACGGACCGGGTCGCACCCGGCTGATCGACCAGGTCCGCAGTGGCAAGGCCGTCATTCCCGCCCTCCCCCGGCACACCAACCGCGTCCACAGGGACGACGCCGCCGCGATGATCGTCCACCTCACCACCATGGAAGCCGCCCCGGATTCCGTCTACGTCGGCGTCGATGATCTCGCGGCGGAAATGGGCGACGTCATGCGGTTCCTCGCCTCGGAGATGGGATGCCCGGAACCCCCGACGGCGGCACCCGGCGACGCCTCCGACGCCGGCCCCGGTGACAAGCGCTGCAGCAACGCACGGCTTCGGGCGACAGGCTTCGAATTCACCTTCCCCACGTTCGAAGAGGGCTATCGCGCGCTGCTGGCCGGCAAGGGCGTGCGACACCCGTGAAGCGCAAGGCTTCTTGCTGGCCTGGGGACTACTTCGAGCTGGCGAACAGCCCGTTGAGGGAACCGTAGTCGATGGCTTCGCCCACTGCGTTGTAAGTGCCCTCGGTGTTCAGCTCTTCCGCGGCACGCTGGGCTACGGCATAGGCGGCTTGGGCTACGCTCGAGCCGAGGCTGACTCGGGAGACGCCAAGCCTTCCGAGTTCGCTGACGCTCAGCGATCCTGCCCCCACCATCACGTTGACGGGGATGGAAATCCCAGCGGTCAACGCGGCAACGGTGTCTGCATCTGATGCTCCGGGAACGAAGATGCCGTCGGCGCCTGCTTCAACATACTTTTCGGCTCTGGCCAGGACCTCGGCAATTTGCTGCTGGACGGTGCCGGCGCCGGCAAGGAACACATCGGTGCGCGCATTGATGAACAAGTCCTTGCCCGCCTGACGTGCGGCATCCCGTGCGGCTGAGATCCTCGCGCAGAATTCTTCCGGGTCCCGGGAACCATCTTCCATGTTGATCCCCACGGCACCGGCCTCAAGAATATCGGCGACCGTCCTCGCGATTCCTTCCAGCGTTTCCGAATAACCACCCTCGATGTCCGCCGTGACGGGCACGTTGACGGCGTCCACGATGCTGGCGATAACTGCCACAGCACGCTCCCTGTCCAGCCGGTCGCCGTCGGGCATACCCAAGGACCAGGCAACTCCGGCGCTGGTGGTCGCTATAGCTGGCGCTCCCGCTGCCTCCGTGATGACGGCGCTGGCGACGTCCCAGGCGTTGCTGAGTGCCAAGGGCTTTTGGCTGGTGTGGAGGGATCTGAAGTGGGCTGCGGTTTTATTCTGTTCCGGATTCATGAGTCCATTCCACCAGCCATCACAGTGGACGTCCGGCGGAAATCGGACATCACCAGGGCACGAACAAACTAGACCCGCTGCTCCGTCAGCTTTGCCTCGAGAATCTGGGCCACGCCGTCGTCGTCGAAGTGCGGTGCCTGCTGTCCGGCGGCGAGGATGGCCTCCGGGTGTCCGCTGGCCATGGCGTAACCGTGACCGGCCCAGCGGAGCATCTCGATGTCATTGGGCATGTCTCCGAACGCCACTACATCAGCAGCTTCTATCCCCAGGGACTCGGCGTACTTGGCGAGCGTGACGGCCTTGTTGATGCCGGGCACTGACATCTCCAGCATCGCGGTTCGAGGTGCCGAGTGGGTGGTGCTCACCAGGTGGGCGACGGCAGGCTGAACTTCGGCGAGGAATTCGTCCGGCGTGCCTTTCCGGGTAATAGCCAGGAACTTCACGACGGCGTCATCCGCCGTGAGCGTCTCAGCCAGCGGTTTCGGGGTGAATTCGGCGAGAAGCTCGCTGGTTTCGTTCTCGATGAAGCCCGGCTCCAGTTGGAAACCTGTGAGGGTCTCAACGGCGAAGAGCGCGTCAGGCCTGAGCGACTTGATGATCCGACGGGCCTCAAAAACGGAGTCGGCGTCCAGGGCACACGAAGAGAGTGCTTTCTCGGTTTCCAGGTCCCACACCACCGCCCCATTGGAACAGATCACGATTCCGCTATGGCCAAGCTGCTCCTGGAGCGGGTACAGCCAGCGTGGCGGACGACCCGTGACGAAGACGAGTTCCACCCCTGCGTCGCGGCACGCCTGGAATGCCTTGATGGTCCGGTCGCTGATTTTGCCGTCGTGACCGAGGATGGTGCCGTCAATATCGCTTGCTACGAGCCGCATCATGCCAGTCTACGTGGGCACAACGGCCCACAAGGTCGCGCGGTTCGGTGAGCCCGGCTTAGGCTGAAGCCATGAGTGAGAAGACCAGCGAAGTCGACGAACACAGCACCCGCGGCGCGTACGTCACTGGCAGTGAGTTCAACCGCGATACCAACTACATCGAGGACCGGATCACCCGTGACGGCGCCACCGGACCCAACGGCGAGCCCGGCTGGCCCGTGGAGCCGGGACGCTACCGGTTGATCGCCGCCCGGGCCTGTCCGTGGGCCAACCGCACCGTGATCGTCCGCAGGCTCTTGGGACTTGAGGACGTCATCAGCCTTGGCCAACCCGGTCCCACGCACGACGCCCGATCCTGGACCTTCGATCTGGATCCGGACGGCAAGGACCCGGTACTCGGCATCGAACGCTTGCAGGAGGCATTCTTCCGGCGCTTTCCGGACTACCCCCGAGGCATCACAGTTCCGGCTTTGGTGGACGTCCCCAGCGGCCAAGTGGTCACCAACAACTTCCCCCAGATCACGCTGGACTTCTCCACGGAGTGGACGGAGTTCCACCGTCCGGGCGCGCCGCAGCTGTATCCGGAGCACCTGCGCGAGGAAATCGACGCCGTCAACAAGAGAGTTTTCACCGAGGTCAACAACGGGGTCTACAGGTGCGGCTTCGCCGGATCACAGGAAGCCTACGATGCGGCGTACACCCGTCTCTGGAACGCTTTGGACTGGCTTGAGGAACGGCTGGCCGGCCAGCGATACCTCGTGGGTGACACTATCACTGAGGCCGACGTCCGGCTGTTCACCACCTTGGCGCGCTTCGATGCCGTCTATCACGGTCATTTCAAGTGCAACCGCAACAAACTCAGCGAAATGCCGGCATTGTGGGGCTACGCCCGGGACCTGTTCCAGACGCCTGGGTTTGGGGACACCATCGACTTCGTGCAGATCAAACAGCACTACTACATCGTCCACGAGGACATTAATCCCACGCAGATCGTTCCTGCTGGACCGGATCTATCCGGTTGGCTGAGTCCGCACGGACGGGAATCCCTGGGAGGAAGTCCGTTCGGGGAAGGCACCCCGCCGGGACCAGTGAAGGCCGGCGAGGAAGTGGCCGCCGGTCACGGGGCCAGCTAGACCCCTACGCTTTCGGCCCGTGGTTACGCCACTCCGTAGTTGAGCTCAGCCCGCGTGGGCGGATTCGCGCCTGCCCGCGACACCGTCACGGCGGCCGCCCGTGTTGCGTGATCCATGATGGCTGCCAAGGTCTCAGCCGGCATGGCCCTTAAGGCGTCACGATTCTGGGCGCCATCCAGCCCATGGTCAACAATGGCGGACAACAACCCCGCCATGAACGAATCCCCCGCGCCCACAGTGTCCACCACGTTCACAGCTGGTGCGGGAATCTGGGTCTCGCCTGCCCTGGTGATGCCCCACGGACCTCGAGAACCACGTGTCACCACAACCAGGGCCGGACCTCCTGCGCCTCCCAACCTCAGCCAGCGGCGCGCGGATTCCGTTGGATCGATGCCGGGGTACAGCCACTCAAGGTCCTCGTCGGAGGCCTTGACGACGTCGGACAGCGCCACGAAGCGTTCGGCTTGCGTCCGCGCGTAATCAACGTCCGTAATGATGCTCGGACGGCAGTTGGGATCGAAGCTGATGGTGCTGCCCGGGTGGGCATGTTCGACGGCGGCAAGCACCTCTGCGGCGCCGGGCTCCAGTGCGGTGGCTATGGAACCTGTGTGCAGCAAGGTGGCGCCCTGCAGCATCAGCGGCAACCTTGCGGCGAGTCCGGGCAATTCCCAGGCGAGGTCAAAGACGTAGGTGGCGGCGCCGTCGTCGTCGATTGTGGCAGTGGCCACGCTGGTGGGCTTCTCGTCCGGCGGAAGCGGCACCATTACGGAGCTTGAGCGGAGGTGGGCCGCCACGGAGTCACCATAGGCGTCCCGGCCATAGCGCCCGATGAACTGCACCGGGTGGTCAAGGCGCGCCAGACCGACGGCTACGTTGAGCGGACTGCCGCCAACGTGCGCCTCGATTCCGGACGAGCGTTGGACCACATCAACAAGAGCTTCACCAATGACTGTCAGCATGGGACAACTCTGCCAGAGGCAAGCCCCTGCGACGTAGAGTTTACGAGAGCAGTCGTTGGACCAGTTCGCGGCACTTCTTGTAGGCGACGGCTTTGGGGTCGATCAGATCGAAGTGGTCACCGGGAACCCGGAGCAACTGGGCGGCGCTTCCTGCCGCCGTGGCTGCAGCAACGTAGGCCTCGGACTGGCTGGCGGGAACGTCCTCATCGTCCGTGGCATGGACGGCATATACCGGAACATCCAGCGGCAGCGAACTCATGGGGTCCGCGTACTTATGCCGTTTGGGGAATCTATGGGAATCCCCGCCCATGAGGTTGCAGACGGCTCCGTTGCTGAGGTTCAGCTTCTCCGCGGCCGCGAGGTTCAGGAGGCCGGACTGGCTGACGACGCCAGTCAGGTGCACGGCATTGTCCTCCGGGCTGCGCTGGAGTTGGCGGTCGGCGTCAGGCGTTCCGATGTCCGAGAGCCGCTGCCGTCCAGCAGCCCAGACCGCCAAATGGCCGCCGGCCGAGTGACCCAACGCGACCACTTTGCCGAGCTGGAGATTGTGATCACCGGCGATGGTGGCCAAGTGGTCGATGCCGGCCAGGATGTCCTCGAAAGTGTGGGGCCAACCACCGCCGTTGCCGGCCCGCCGATACTCGAGGTTCCAGGCGGTGATGCCGTGCGCTGCGAGGTCCCGCGCAAGGGGCTCGCCAAGCTCCGCGCCGTACTGGGACCGCCAGTAACCGCCGTGGATCACAACGGCGATCCCACCGGCCAGCGCAGGCGCGCCGCGATGGTTTCCGTTGGACGGTTCAGGTATGAAGAGTTCGCCCCATTGGCTGGGGTGTTCGCCGTAGCTGTACTTGTGCCGCAACATTGCGCCCTCCTTTGTACTGAGCCTATCGTGACGATTCACTAGTTTGGCTAGAGGCACCCCGACGGCGAGTGGCTCGGTTCAGTGTCGGACCCGCCCCGTAAGCTGGGGGCATGGCAAGCAATTGGGACAGCCTGGACCAGGATCAGCGCGACGCAGTGGAAGCAAACGTGGCGCTCTATGAGCGTGTCCGCCCTGCCCTGAAGCGGGTCACGCGTGATGTCCTGCTCACCTTGAGGGACATGCTGAATGACGCCGAGGTCACTCCGTTGTTTGTCACAGGACGGACTAAAACAGTGGAGTCCTTTCGGGAAAAGATCTCCCGCACCGATGATCCCTTGGAGCCGGGTGGCCCCCGGTTGTTGAAGTTTCCGGATCCCTTCCGCACGTTGAATGACATGGTGGGCATCCGTGTCATCACCAAGCTACCGGCCGAGAACGCCGCCGTGGCCAACATCATCAAGCGGCAGCGGCAGCTCTTCGATTGCCGCGGAGACCGTGAAAAGGACATCGGCTCCATCGAGTCGGGAACCTACGGATACTCCAGCCGCCACCTCATTCTGCGGACCATCCAGAACGAGGCCGTGAAGGAATACCAGCACGTCTTCAATCCGGACATGCCTGCCAACGGCAGCTACTTCTTCGAATGCCAGATCCGCACCGTTTTTGCCCACGCCTGGAGCGAGATCGAGCACGACATCCGGTTCAAGGCCGAAGACCCGCGTGCGTGGACGCCCCACTTTGACCGCCAGTTCACTGCCACAGCTGCCATGTTGGAAACAGTGGAGAGCGCCTTCGCCGATCTTCACGAGCGGTACGAGGAAGTCCGGGGCTACTGGGACCTGGAGGGTGAGGGCGGCTCGCCGCTGACCCCCAACCGGGTCCGGGACGTCTGGCGTACGCTCCTGCCGCACGTTGACCGTAAAGTTGATGACGACTGGGGATGGGCTGCCGAACTGCTCGCCGCCCACGGGCTCACCAAGACCGTGGAGCTGGCCGGGCTTCTCAGTGCCAACCGGATCACCGAGGTCCGCAAGGCCCTGGACCATCGCTATTCACCCGGCCCCGACCGCCTCCTGGATGACCTCTTGTTGTGGCAGTACGGAACTGAACACATTGATCTCACTGCTGAGGCGCCCGACGCCGTTCCGCACCCGCGGCGCGACAGCCTCCAGCGGCGTCTTAAGCAGATTGAGCGCTACCGCCAGACTGCACTGTAAGAAACCTGCCCTGTAAGGACCCATGACTCCGGAGCAACTCATGTCATTGCGGGCGACTTTTCGCTCGCCCCGCCGGCTGCTGACGGAGTCCCTCGCGGGACTTGTGGTGGCTCTGGCCTTAATCCCGGAAGCCATCGCGTTCTCGGTGATCGCCGGTGTGGATCCTCGTATTGGCTTGTTCGCATCGTTCACCATGGGCGTGGTCACCGCGCTGGTGGGCGGCCGTCCTGCCATGATTTCCGCTGCCACTGGCGCGGTGGCATTGGTGATCGCTCCCGTCATGAAGGAACACGGGCTCGACTACCTGATTGCCACCATCATCCTGGCCGGCGTCTTCCAGATCATCCTGGCGGTGCTCGGCGTGACCAAGTTGATGCGGTTCATCCCTCGGTCCGTGATGATCGGCTTCGTGAACGCGCTGGCCATCTTGGTGTTTATGTCCCAGATGCCAGAGCTCTTCAACGTGCCGTGGATGGTCTACCCGATTGTCGTCGTTGGCCTGGTCATTGTGTTCGGACTGCCCCGCCTGACAACTGCCATTCCGGCTCCCTTGGTGGCTATTGTTGCCATCACCTTGGTCACCGTACTGGGTGGCATCGATGTTCCGACTGTCAGCGATAAGGGTGAACTCCCGGACAGCCTGCCCGGCTTCTTCCTCCCCAACGTTCCCCTGAACCTGGAGACGTTCCAGATCATTGCACCCTTCGCGCTGTCCATGGCATTGGTGGGCCTGCTCGAATCGCTGATGACCGCCAAGCTGGTTGACGACATCACGGACACCCGGTCCAACAAAACCCGCGTCTCCTGGGGACAAGGTGCGGCGAACATCGTCACCGGGTTCCTTGGGGGCCTGGGTGGCTGTGCGGTGATCGGGCAGACCATGATCAACGTCAAGGGCTCCGGCGCCCGGAGCCGGCTCTCGACGTTCCTGGCCGGTGTCTTCCTGTTGGTGCTCGTAGTGGTCCTCGGCGACGTCGTGGGCATGATCCCCATGGCCGCGCTGGTTGCCGTAATGATCTTCGTTTCCCTGATCACCTTCGACTGGCACTCCATCCAGCCCTCAACCCTGAAGCGGCTGCCCAAGTCGGAGACCGCCGTCATGCTGATAACTGTTGCCGCTGTCGTGGCGACCCACAACCTCGCGGTGGGTGTCGGCGTCGGCGTTTTGACTGCCATGGTGCTGTTCGCGCGGCGGGTGGCTCATTTCGCAACGGTGGAGCGGACGGAACTCGAGCTCAACGGCGAAGTTGTTGCCACGTACACCGTGGACGGCGAGCTGTTCTTTGCGTCGTCCAATGATCTGTACACGCAGTTCGACTATGCAAAAGATTCCTCAGAAGGCATAGATCGTGTGATCATCGATCTGCACGGCTCCCACATTTGGGATGCGTCCACTGTTGCCGTGCTGGATTCCGTGACCGAAAAGTACCGGAATCACGGGCGCGAGGTGGAGTTTATCGGGCTCAACGAGGCCAGCGTCCGCATGCGCGAAAGATTGGCCGGGAAGCTCAACTCCTGATCCGCCCCTCCCAACTAGGTAACAGCACACGTCCTAATAAGGGCTCAGTTGTGCGTTTACTGTCACCTAGTTGGGTGCGAAACAGCGGTTGTCTGACATATACCCCTGCGTGGATGTAACGAAGTAGTTCGGGTTGGGCGCCGAGTGTGAGCATGGATGAATGCTTGAGGCAACCAATACCCCGTCGACCACCGAACAAGCCGTTGCGCCCGTCAACGCCGCCCTTGCGGCTGAAGCCAAGATTGCGCGCATCGCTGTCACCGTGTTCCCACTCCTGGTGGTTGCAGCGGGAGTCCTCGGCTTCCTGGTTCCGGATCTGTTCAAACCGATGGGCGTCGCGGTTCCCTACCTGCTGGGCGTCATCATGTTCTGCATGGGGCTCACGCTCACCCCGCCGGACTTTGCCTCGGTGGCCCGGCGTCCATGGGCCGTTGCCCTTGGCATTGTGGCGCACTACGTGATCATGCCCGGCGCCGGATGGCTCATCGCCGTCCTTCTGCAGTTGCCGCCGGAACTGGCCGTCGGGCTGATCCTGGTGGGTTGCGCACCTTCGGGTACCGCTTCGAACGTCATGGCGTTCCTGGCCAAGGGCGATGTTGCCCTTTCTGTAGCCGTCGCCTCGGTTTCCACGCTGATCGCGCCCATCGTGACCCCTGCCCTGACACTTTTCCTGGCCGGATCTTTCCTGCACATCGAAGCGGGCGCCATGGTGATGGACATCGTGAAGACGGTGCTGCTGCCGGTCATCGCAGGCCTGTTGGCCCGCCTCTTCCTCTCGAAGCTCGTCGCAAAGGTTCTTCCCGCACTGCCGTGGGCGTCCGCCGTCGTGATTTCGCTGATCGTAGCCATTGTCGTTGCGGGAAGTGCCAGCAAGATCGTGGCTGCAGGCGCGATCGTTTTCCTGGCCGTCGTTCTCCACAACGGTTTCGGTCTGGGCTTGGGTTACCTCGCGGGCAAGGTCGGCAGGCTGGACGACAAGGCACGCCGCGCCCTCGCGTTTGAGGTTGGCATGCAGAACTCCGGCCTGGCCGCCACACTGGCCACAGCGCATTTCAGCCCCTTGGCCGCACTGCCGTCGGCCGTGTTCTCGGTGTGGCACAACATCTCGGGGGCAATTGTGGCTGCCTGGCTGGCGCGCCGCCCACTGAAGGACTAGCTCCTAGGGCTGCGTGGTGCCTCGATGGTGCAACTTCCATGGCGAAGCAATCCGGATTCCCTCCGCTGGCGTCACACCCGCCAAGCGATCAAGTAACATCCTGACCACCTGCTCAAAAATAGGGTCCGGACCAACAGTGGTCAGGGCCGGGTCGTACTCCTGGCCCTCAGTGGAGTTTCCTACGCCAACAATCTGGATATCCTCAGGGACCCGCAGGCCCAGGCGGTACGCGGCACGGATGGCTTGCAGCGCTTCCATGTCGTCCGTGCAGAAGATGGCCGTGGGCCTGTCCGGCAGTTGGAGTAGTTCCACCGCTGACCGATACGCGGTGGCAGGGTGGTGCTGCGACGTCCTGACCAAGGACTCATCCAGGGGTATGCGAGCCTTCTCCAACCCGGCAGCATAGGCGGCAAAGCGGCTCTTGGGCCGTCCAGCTGGGTCTGCCCTGCGGATGCACGCGATTCTGCGGTGGGATCCGGTGAGGAATTCCATGCACTCCGCGAGCCCTTCATCGGATTCGGGGGCCAGGACATCAAACCCGGCGGGCTTCATGGTTCCGGAGATCACTACTTGGGCGACGCCGCGGCGAGCCAGTTCGGTGACGGTTTCGTCGTCTGCCTTGGCCTCGGGGAAGTAGCCGATGATGACACCATCGGCGCCCCCGGACATCATGAACTTCCGCCAATCGTCGCCCAGCAGGATCACCGGTTGGTACCCACGCTCCGGGAGGATCCGGGCCGCCGCCGTGGCGAGAGCGCGGTCCCATGGCCAATCGAGGTTGCCGATAGCCACCGCCACCACGTCCGTCTTCCCCCGACGCATGCCTCGCGCGGCCTGATTGGGCACGTAACCGAGCTCCTTCACGGCCGCCAACACCCGGTCCTGTGTGGGCTGGCTGATCCGCGTTGTCCCGCCGTGACGGCCGGAAAGCACGTAGGACACAGTGGTCAGCGATACGTCAGCCGCCTTCGCAACGTCCCGGATGGTGGGCTTGGATCCCTGGCTCACGTGCAGCTCCTGGTAGACAGCGGGTTTCTTGAACTCTATCGGCAAGGGCTGGACACCCCTTGACTCAATTAGTTGTGAACGTTAACAATTTATGGACGTCCGTATAACGCCAGATGGGAAGATCCTTCAATGAAGAACTGGGCAGGAAACCTCGAATACTCCTCCGCGGAAGTCCACCGCCCCACCTCGGTGGCTGAACTGCAGGAGCTCGTGGCGAACGCAACCAAGATCAAGGCCCTCGGCTCCAGGCACTCCTTCAACACAGTGGCCGACACGGACGGGACCCACATCCTCCTCGACGCCCTCCCCCAGGAAGTTTTGCTGGACGTCGCGAAGGGCACGGTCAAGGTCAGCGGCGGCATCAGCTACGGCGCCCTGGGTCGCGCGCTCGAGGAGCAGGGCTACGCCATCCACAATCTTGCTTCGCTCCCCCACATCTCCGTCGCCGGCGCCATCCAAACCGGCACGCACGGTAGTGGGGTCAACAACCCCTCGCTGGCTGCCGCCGTCGTGGGTGTTGACCTGGTGCGCGCCTCCGGCGAGCTGGTGACACTGACAGCGGACGACGACGAATTCCCCGCCAGTGTGGTGGGCGTGGGAGCCCTTGGCATCGTCACGGGACTTGAGCTGGCAGTCCGCCCGAGCTACGAGGTCCGGCAGCGTGTGCTCACCGGGTTGTCGTGGGATGGTGCCTTGGCGAACTTCCAGGCCATCGCATCCAGCGCCTACAGCGTCAGCTTCTTCACGGATTACACCGGAGACACCATCCCGCAGGTCTGGTTCAAAGCACTCGACTCCGAGGCTCCCCTGCCGGACCTCTTTGGAGCAACAGCGGCGACCGCGGCCATGCACCCCCTGCCGGACATGTCGGCCGAAAACTGCACCGAGCAGCTGGATGTCGCTGGAAAATGGCTGGACCGCTTGCCGCATTTCCGCCACGAATTCACACCGAGCAACGGTGAGGAGCTGCAGAGCGAGTTCCTTCTGCCGCTGGACCAGGCGCCTGCTGCCTTGCAGGCAGTCCGCGCGCTTGCAGGCAAGCTGGCGCCGCTCCTGTTCATCTCGGAAATCCGCACCATTGCCGCTGACGAGTTCTGGCTCAGCCCGTTCTATCAGCAGCAAAGTGTGGCGCTGCACTTCACGTGGAAGCCCCTCCAGTCTGACGTGGAAGCAGTGCTCCCGGAGCTTGAGGAAGCTCTGCGTCCGTTCGGCGCACGCCCGCACTGGGGCAAACTCTTCACACCCGGGCAGTACGACTTTGCCGCGCTCTACCCGCGGTTCGAAGACTTCCGCGCCTTGGTTCAGGCGAACGACCCCACAGGTAAGTTCCGCAACAGCTTGCTGGACAGCGTGCTGGGCATATCAGCGGCGGCACACGCCTAGCGGAGCTACTGGATGTGGGCCAGCACGGCGCCGGCGGTGACAACTCCGCCCGGTGCGGACAGGACCTCGGAGAGCGTTCCAGTCCGGTGGGCGGGAACTTGGGTTTCCATCTTCATGGCTTCTAGGACCACCAAGGGGTCACCCGCGGCGACTTCTTCACCGGGTTCCACCAGCCACTTCACTACTGTGCCGGCCATGCTGGAGACGAGCGCGGATTCGGCTTGAGAGTCCACGGCACCGGCGGCAGAACCCGGCAAACCCGTCACGTCTGGCGCGGCAGGAAGGCCTTGCCCTGATCGGGCCCAGCCGTCCAGCAGGTCCGCCGGTAATCCCACGGCGAGGCGTCTTCCGTCCACATCGATGGTGATGGTTCTGCGCGCACCTTCCGGGGCCACCACGTTGTACTCGGGATCCACCGGGATCTGGTCCGCGAAGTCGGTTTCGATCCATCGGGTGTGGACCCGCATTCCGGCAATGGACGTGAAGTCTTCGGATTCCAGAACCGCGCGGTGGAACGGCAGAACGGTGGGGAGGCCGGTGATGTTGATTTCGGCAAGGGCCCGGCGTGCGCGGCGGAGTGCCTGCTGGCGATCAGCTCCGCTCACGATCAACTTGGCCAGCAGGGAGTCGAACTGGGGCGCCACGAAGGAACCGGACCGGACACCGGTATCCATTCGGATGCCGGGTCCCGTCGGTGCTTCGAACAACGCAACGGTGCCCGGCGAGGGGAGGAACCCGCGCCCGACATCCTCTGCGTTGATGCGGAACTCGAAGGAGTGTCCACGGGCAATGGGGTCCTCCGTGATGCTCAGCGGCAGACCGGCAGCAATGCGGAATTGCTCCTGGACAAGGTCAATCCCCGCAGTCTCTTCCGTAATGGGGTGCTCGACCTGAAGGCGCGTGTTGACCTCCAGGAAAGCCACGGCCCCGTCAGCTGAGACCAGGAATTCCACTGTCCCGGCACCGTAGTAGCCTGCTTCGCGGACAATGGCCTTGGAGCCCTCGTAGATTTGCTTTCGCTGTTCGTCGCTCAGGAAAGGGGCCGGGGCTTCTTCCACGAGTTTCTGGTGGCGTCGCTGCAGGGAGCAGTCGCGGGTTCCCACCACCACCACGTTGCCGTGGATGTCTGCGATGACCTGCGCCTCCACGTGCCGGGGCCGGTCGAGGTACTGCTCCACGAAGCACTCGCCGCGACCGAATGCAGCCACTGCTTCACGCACTGCGGAGTCGAAGGCTTCCTCTACTTCGGCGAGCTCACGAACCACTTTCAGGCCGCGGCCACCGCCGCCGAAGGCCGCCTTGATCGCAAGGGGGAGTCCGTGTTCCTCGGCGAAAGCGCGGGCCTCTGCCGCAGACGACACCGGGCCGTCGCTGCCGGCCACCAAAGGTGCACCGGCGCGGACGGCGATATCGCGCGCCGTGATCTTGTTGCCCAGCTGGCGAATCGACTCCGGCGACGGGCCGATCCACTTGAGTCCGGCGTCGAGCACTGCTTGTGCAAAGTCAGCGTTCTCGGACAGGAAACCGTAACCGGGATGGACGGCGTCAGCGCCGGATTCCTCGGCAACATGCAGTAGCTTCCCAATGTTCAGGTAGGTATCAGCCGGCGAGTTGCCGCGCAGGCTGTAGGCTTCGTCGGCAGCACCAACGTGCATGGCATCTGCGTCGATGTCTGCATAGACGGCGACTGACTGGATGCCGGCGTCGTCGCAGGCTCGGGCGACGCGGACTGCGATTTCGCCGCGGTTCGCGATCAGGACCTTGCGCATCAAATACTCAATTCTCTGGGGTCTTGGTAAACGTCGTGGTGAAGTCCGGCGCATCCGGAACGAGGCGGAACCGGATCCGTCCGCCGATGGGAACCTGCGCAGCGAGGTCGAGGTGTTCGTCACGCACCACGCCAATCACCGGATAGCCGCCTGTGATGGGGTGGTCCGCCAGGAAGAGGACGGGCAGCCCCGCGGGTGGAATCTGCAGGGCGCCGGCCATGGTGCCCTCGCTGGGGAGCTCGCCCTCACGGGTGCGCCGCAACGGGGTTCCGTCCAGGCGCATGCCCACGCGGTTGGACTGCGGCGTGACCAGCCAGTCCTGGCCGCAGAGGGAATCAAGCGCTTCCTGGTCGAACCAGTCGTCACGTGGTCCGGGAACGACGTCAAGTACCGTGACGCCATGGCCGGGGAGGCCGGGGAAATCCGGTTGGAGCTCTGGGCTTCCCACGGCTGTGGATGCGGTGTCTTCACCAGCCGGAAGCTCCTGGCCAACTGCCAAAGGCGCAGGACCAATCCCGGACATCGTGTCAGCGGACCGGCTGCCCAGAACCTCAGGGGCATCAACGCCGCCACGGATCGCCACATAGTTTCGGAATCCCGACTTGGGAGCCCCCACGGTGAGCACTTCGCCGTCGAGCAGTGCGAAGGGCGCGGCCATGGGGACGGTCCGCTGAGAGCCGGGCTGGACGTAGCCGTCGTCATCGGATCCTTCAGAATCAACCCACGACGGCGACTCGATGGTCAGCGTCGTCGGCGCACCCGCCACGGCAATCACTTGGTCGCCGATTGCTTCCACCGTGAGGCCGCCGTTGACGCTTTCAATGGCCGCAGCCGACGAAGCGTTCCCCACCAGCCGGTTGGCGCGGCGCAGCGATGCCCGGTCCAAAGCCCCGGCAGCAGACACTCCCAGCGGACCGAAGCCCCGGCGGCCGAGGTCCTGGACAAGGCTCAGCGCCCCTGGATTCAGTATCCGAAGACCGGACTCAGTGTGGCGCTCCTTGTCGGAGCCGCCGGCCTGGGAGTCTCCGGCTGAGGTATCCCCTGCCGAGTGTGCGCCGGCTGTCACAACCTCGCGGACGGCCTTGTAATGCACACGGTCACCGGGGCGGACCAAGGCAGGCTGTGCACGGTCAAGGTCCCACATCCGCGCCCCGGTCCGGCCTATCAGCTGCCAACCGCCTGGTGAACTGCGGGGATAAACGGCCGAGTATTGGCCACCAAGGGCTACAGATCCAGCGGGGACAGCTGTCCTCGGGGAAGAGCGGCGGGGAACCGTGAGTGCTTCATTCTCGCCCACCATGTAGCCGAAACCTGGTGCGAAGCCTGCGAAGGCAACGGTCCAGATCTGGCCGGTATGGGCGGCTATGACGCCGTCCACGCTCAGGCCGGTGAGCTCCGCGACGTCGGCGAGGTCGTCGCCGTCGTATACGGTCTCGATGACCACCAGCCCGGAGTCGGTGACTTCCGGAGCCGTGATTTCCAGCTCAAGCAACCGGGTGCCGATGGCGCGGGTGGCCGCTGCGGACTCGCCCACCACCATGACAGTCTCGGCGGCGGCAAGAACGTCCACTTGTCCCTGCAGCGGGGACTTGTTGAGCATGTCCTGCAGGGCCAATACGTCCTGCAGCCCATCCAGTTCAGCCAGCACGGCACGGGTACCGACAGGCCTGACAGAACGAACCCTTTTTGCGGTGGCTGTGTGCATCACGGTTTCCATTTTTCGCTACGACGCCGGCTGAGCGTGCGTCCCCTGCATCAAACGGACGTCTTCTTCCGGTTTGGGGTCGCGACCGAGGAGCATGCCAACGATCGTCACAACAGAAGCGACGAGGATGTACACAGCGATCAGGTACCAGCCGCCACCTGCTGCTCCGTAGAGAGCGGTGAAGATGATGGGTGCAACGGCCCCGCCGATCACACCGGCCAAGGTGTACGCCAGCGAGCTGCCGGCGTAACGGAGACGGGCCGGGAACTGTTCGGTGATGAAGGCCGCCTGAGGTCCGTACATGAAGGCGTGCAGGGCCAGGCCGATGACCGTACCGACGGTCAGCATGGCTACTGACTTGCCTTGGATCATCAGGAAGAACAGCGGGATATAGGCTGCGGTCGCAGCTGCAGCGATGCCGTAAACCCAGCGTCGGTTGAAGCGGTCCGTCAACGCGCCGGCCAACGGGATCAGGAAGAGCTGGAAGGCGGAGCCGATCAGGATGGCGGACAGGACGTTGCCCGTTGTCATGCCCAGTTCCTTGGTGGCGTAAACGGCGACGAACACCGTGAACAGCGCGTAAAGGATGTCAGGGCAAACTCGGGACAGGGCTGCGGCTACCAGTGCCTTGGGCTGCGTGGTGAAGACTTCCTTGATAGGAGCCTTGGGACGATCACCGTGGGCTTGGATGGCCTTGAACACCGGAGTTTCTTCGAGCTTGAGTCGGATGACCAGGCCGAACACCACCAGCAACGCGGAGGCAAGGAAGGCTACGCGCCAGCCCCAGGAGAGGAAGGCCTCTTCGCTCAGCGAGGCGGCCAGGATGGCAAGGACACCATTGGCCATGAGGTTACCGGCAGGCGGGCCGATCTGTGCTGCGGAAGACCAGAAACCCCGCTTATTGGGATCGCCGAATTCGCTGGAGAGCAGTACAGCCCCGCCCCATTCGCCGCCAACGCCAATGCCCTGCGCCAGGCGCAGCAGGACGAGAATGGTGGGAGCCGCGACGCCAATCACCGAGTAGTCGGGCAAAGCGCCGATCAGGACAGTTGCGACACCGATCAGGACGAGCGTGAAGACCAGGACATACTTGCGGCCGATCTTGTCGCCCAGTCGGCCGAAGATGACGCCGCCAATGGGTCGGGCCAGGTAGCCAACTGCGAAGGCCGAGAACGAGAGCAGCAACGCGACAAATTCGTCATTGCCGGGGAAGAAGATCTTGGGGAACACGAGGGCCGAAGCCACCGAGTAGATGGCGAAGTCGTAGTACTCAAGCGAGGTGCCGGTGAGGCTGGCGACGTACGCCTTGATGGCGCCGGCCGGTGGCTTCCTTGTCACGGCCTTGGCTGCCTTGTTGGTGCTGGTCATGGTTTCCTCCGGGGGTGAGGGATGTAGTGCTGGGCCTGAATGGAACGGATTAGAGGAACGAGCCGACGGTGACGCCGGCCTCGCCCAAAGCGGACTTCACTGCGGTGGCCATTGCAACGGCCCCCGGCGAGTCACCATGCACGCAAATGCTTTCTGCGCGGATTTTCAGGATGGAACCATCAATGGTCTTGACGGATTGTTCGGTGGCCATGCGAAGGACGTGCTCTGCCACTTCAGCCGGATCATGGAGAACGGCGCCCGCCTGTGAGCGGGAAACCAGTGTTCCATCCGGGTTGTAGGCACGGTCGGCAAAAGCCTCGGCGACGCCTCGAAGGCCTGCTTCTTCGGCGAGACGCAGGACTTCGGAGCCCGGGAGGCCGAGAATCGGGAGGTTGGGGTCCACCGATTTCACAGCTTCGACGACGGCACGGGCCTGGGCCGTGTGCTTCACGATCGCGTTGTAGAGGCCACCATGGGGCTTCACGTACTGGACGCGTGCACCGGCGGTGGCCGCCAGAGCCTGGAGGGCACCAATCTGGTACACCACATCATCCGCCAGTTCCCTGGGGTGGATGTCCATGAAGCGGCGACCGAATCCAGCGAGGTCGCGGTAGCCAACATGGGCGCCGATGACGACGCCGGCCTTCGCCGCCTTTTCGCAGGTGCTGCGGATGACGCTGGGGTCCCCAGCGTGGAATCCACAGGCAACGTTTGCACTGGAGACCGACTCGAACATGGCTGCGTCATCGCCGAGTGTCCAGCGCCCGAAAGACTCTCCGACGTCGCTGTTCATATCGATGATTGCCATGATGTGATCCCTGCCTCGTGATGTGCGTTACATCTAGAATGCCTCAATCTGTTGGATTGTTCAACAATCCAGCGATCCCAGTTTTGGGCAATCGTGTAATTTTGGTGTCATGGCCAGTGCAGATCAGGAAAAAGACGGAACCGCTGGCCTTGTCAGCGCGCGGGCCCGGGTCCGCATGAGAGTTCCTTCCGTTGCCGAAAGAGTCGCCGAAGAGCTGCGCTACCAGCTGGCCGAAGGTTTCCTGGTCCCGGGGGCCAAGCTGACCGAAGCCACCATTGCCGAGGATCTGGGCGTCTCCCGGAACACGGTCCGCGAAGCATTCGCTGAGCTGGCCGGTGAACGGCTGCTCCTCCGCCAGCCCAATAAGGGCGTTTTTGTTGCCACCCTTGAAGCAGGCGACATTCACGACGTTTACACGGTTCGCCGTGCGATTGAGGTCAGTTCCATCCGGGCGGGCGGTTCACCGGAACGCATCGCCGCCGTCAGGGCCGCCGTCGACGAGGGTAAGCGGGCCGCGGCAGCCGGGGACAACGAAGGCTTGGGAAGTGCCAACCAGCATTTCCACGGCGCGATTGTTGCCCTCGCCGAGAGCAACCGGCTGAACACGATCATGGCCCAGATTCTGGCCGAGATGCGCCTTTACTTCCACAAGGCCACCCTGAATGCGCACTTCTACAGCGACTGGCTCACAGAAAACGAGCGCATCTGTTCAGCGCTGGAGGCTGGAGAGCTGGAACGGGCCGGCGACCTTCTTCTGGCCTATCTCAACCGTTCAGAGCAGCAACAGACCGCAATTCACGGCGCGTAGCTAGCGCTTGCCCTTCTTGCGCGAACCTTTGCCCCGGCCCTTGTCAGGATTCGGGGCGTAACGCTGCGCGACTGCAGGCTTCCTGGGGCCTCCCCCGCGGCGGTCGGGCTTGGGTTCCTTCTTGGGCTTCTCCTGCTGGGCCGAGGGTTGGCGTGAACTCTGCGCGGTCCGCCCACGCACAATTCCAATGAACTCCTCGATCACGGGACTGTCGGTTCCAACCAGCCAAGCCAGGCCGATCTGCGTCCCGGGAGCGCCGGTCAGGCGGCGCATAACGGTGTCCTTGGCGTTCAAGTGCCGTGCAACTGACATTGGCAGGATCGCCAGCCCAGCACCGGACGCGACAACCTGGAGGGCCATGTCCGGCCCGCCCATTTCCTCGATGTCGAGGAAGTTCTCGTCGGAAAGATCTTCAAGTGCCACCTCTTCGAACACGGAGATCTCGTGCCCCTTGGGAGCGACCACCACTGGCTGCTCTTCATAAAGAGGGATGACGTTCAGGCCTTCACGGTCCACGGGCAACCGAACGAAGCTCAGGTCAGCGGAACCGTCATGCAACACCGAAACCTGGGCGTCGTCGTCGGACATGAACGAGTGCAACGGAAAGTTGGGCATGCGCTCTTCCCACCGTCGGATCCATTTCCCAGGGGTCACACCCGCAACGTAGGCGAAGCGGAGGCCGGCAAGGGGCCCGGTTGTTTCGGCGGAATCTTCAGCGTCTGGCACACACTCACAGTACCGGCCAGATACCCTTGAAGCATGACGTCCTCGAACTCCCAGTCCATGAAGCCGGCAACAGTTGCCAAGAAACTCGGCATCTACCTGCCCGCTACACCCCAAGAGTTCCAGGATTCGTCCATCACCCGTGACGAATTCGCCGAACTCCAGGCCAATCCCCCGGAATGGCTCGCCGAACTTCGCCGGAACGGCCCGCACCCCCGCCCGGTCGTCGCGCAGAAGTTGAACGTCTCCATCAGCGGCCTCGCCCGCGGCGGCGTTGAAGATGCGCTCACGACGGCGGAAATCACCGAGCTGCTGCAGGCTCCGCCGCAGTGGCTGGTCACCGAGCGCGCCACCCACGCTGCCGTCCGCTCCGAAGCCCAGCGGGTCAAGGACGAAGCCGCCAAGAAGGCCGCCACCAAGGAAGCCCGGGACAACGCCGCCGCAAAGCGCGACGCCCCGAAGACCTCCAAGCGCGACCACGCTTAAGTCTGTCTGAGCTGTGGCCGGGACCAATGGTCCCGGCCACAGCTGTTTAAGCTCAGTCTTGGTGAAGCTGAATGAAGTTGCCGCACCCGTCGTCGAAAACCGCACTGACGCCTGAGGGATCCTCGGTGGGCTCGCCTTGGAAGGTCACACCGGCAGCCAGCAAGCGCTCGTACTCGGCCTGGACATCAGGCACCCCGAACGTAATGGCCGCCAGCCCGGACTCGTGCAGGGCGTTCATGTAATTGGAGGCGATGGGGTTGTCGCTGGGTTCCAGCAGCAGGCCAGGCGACGTGCTGTTGTCCGCTCCGGGATCCTTGATGATGAAGAGGTTGTACTCGGGCATGGCCATCAAGGTCTCGAAACCCAGCGTCTCCGTGTAGAAAGCATGGGCTGCTGCCGGGTCTTTGACGTGGATGCTGCACATTTTCAGTCTCATGTTGCCTAGGCTACGCCCCGGGGCAACATGACCCCTCGCGCCAACGCGGGCACTGCCGCATACTGAAGGCAAAGCAGCGAATTCGCCTGGAGGTGGTCCGATGCCCGCCATGATGCTCCTGTGGGGTGTTGCTCTGGTTCTCGCAACCGCAGCAACCACGTATGTCCTGCACAGGAAACTGACCTACGGCCGCGGCGCGGAGCCGGACGGGCTTTTTTGGGACGTGTTCGGCGGGCTCGTCGTGGTGGCGCCCGCCATCTTGGTCCCCGCGGTGCAATGGCCGCCGGCAGGGCTCATCATGATTTCCATCGGCCTCGCCACGGCGGCAGCAACCTTGGTCAGCATCCGCAAAGTGGAACGGATCCACGCCGCCGAGCCCCGCCGTCGTGCCGGTTTTGCCGACGACGCCGCCCGCCACGAGTACGTCCTGGAGCAGTGGAGCCGGTATGAACTGGACCCCGCACGCACCATCGATTTCCCCGCCATGACGGACGTGAGGTCAGCGGAGACTGCTGCGCTCACCCGGGCCATGCGGGAGGCCGAATACTGCAAGGTGACGGCTGGAACTGACTACCGGGCCGCCGTCGAACGCCTCGCAGAGGCGCTCGAAGAAGCTGAGCGCGCTGCAGGGGTCCCCGCTGCCGGAGTGCCCGCGCCGAGGTAACACTCAACAGCAATCCCACCCGACAACACGGGCACTGAGTACCAACCCGGCAATCACATATATGCGAATCATTCTCATTTAAGATAGTGTCAGGGCGTGATTGGACTCCTCCATGACCGCTGACCTCGAACGCCCAGTCAGCGGCAACCGCCCCGCCCCATCAGCCGGCCCCGCCCGCCCACGCAGGTCAGTGCTTGAACGGTTGCTGACACCAATGCTGGTGCTCGGAATCGTTGTGCTTCTGGTGGTTTCGGGCAGCACCGGGCCGCTGCAAACAACGTTTTTGGAATCGCTGCGGATCATGGCCGGGCACCTGATCCCTGGCCTGCCATGGATGTCGGACGGCTCGCTCACCGTGTCCCAGGACCAAGCCGTGTGGAGCTTCCGGCTCCCCCGGGCGCTCCTGGCCGGCATTGCCGGGGCCAGCCTCGCGCTGGCCGGAGCCCTGCTCCAGGCGAACGTCCGCAACCCACTCGCCGAGCCTTACATTCTGGGTGTTTCAGCCGGGGCGGGAGTGGGAGCCGTTCTGGCCATCGTGGCAGGCTCGACGGCGGTGGGCGGGCTGGGCTTGAACGCGTCGGCATTCGCGGGAGCTGCGGCGGCGACGGCCCTGGTGTACTTGCTCGCGAAACAGGATGGCGTGATTGCACCCTCCCGGCTCATCCTGGCAGGCGTGGCGTTGGGCTCACTCCTCTCCGCGATCACCAACTTCCTGACCATCACCACCGACGCCCAGAACGTCTACAGTGTGCTGTTTTTCCTGTTGGGCAGCGTTTCCGCAGCCACCTATCCGCAACTGCTGCTGCCGGGCGTGGCACTCGTGGCCATCAGCGTCTTCGCGATGTTCCGATCCCGCGCGCTGAACGCCTTCTTGGCCGGCGACGAAACGGCCACGGCCCTGGGCGTCAACGTGGAATCGCTGCGCCGGACCCTCTTGCTGGCCACGGCATTACTGACTGCCACCACGGTTGCCGTGTGCGGCGGCATCGGATTTGTTGGCTTGGTGGTGCCGCACGCCGCGCGCATGCTGGTGGGCTCCGATCACCGCCGCATGCTGCCCGTCACCATCTTTGGCGGGGCCCTTTTCCTCATGCTCACTGACCTGCTGGCCCGCACGGTGGCGCAACCGGCCGAGATTCCCTTGGGCATCCTCACCGCTGCCGTCGGAGCGCCCTTCTTCCTGTGGCTCATGCGCGGCAACGGCGCTGTACGGGGTGGCATCAAACGATGAAGGTGGAATTCCTCAACGTCAGCATCGCCCTTGGCGGCACTCCGGTGGTTCACGACGTCACTTTTACTGCACCCAGCGGCTCCGTGGTTGGCATTCTGGGGCCCAACGGATGCGGCAAATCCACTCTTTTGCGTGCCCTGTACCGGGTGAACAAACCCACCTCGGGGACCGTCACCATAGGCGGCCGGGATGTCCGCGCCCTTACCTCCCGGCAGGCCGCGCTCCGCGTGGCCGTGATGGCCCAGGAATCCAGTCAGGACTTTCCCATGACGGCCCGCGAGGTTGTGATGCTGGGCCGCGCCCCGCATCAGCGCGGGTTTGGTGCGGATTCAGACCGGGATCACCACCTCGTCCACCAAGCAATGCTCGACGTCGGAGCCTCCTCCCTGACGGACCGCTACTTCGCGGGGTTGTCCGGCGGGGAAAAGCAGCGGGTCCTCCTGGCGCGGGCACTCGTTCAGGAAGCACCGGTCCTGGTCCTGGACGAACCTACCAACCACCTCGATGTCGCCTTCCAACTGGAGCTCATGCATCTGGTCACTTCGCGGGGAAGGACCGTGCTGGCCGCCCTGCATGACATGAACCTGGCGGCTGAATTCTGTGACCAGGTGGCAGTGCTGCAGTCCGGGCGGCTGCAGGCTTTCGGTCCGCCGTCAACGCTGCTGGACTCCCAACTGGTCCGCCGCTGCTTCGGTGTTGAATCCCGGACGCTGGAGCATCCTTTGACCGGGCGGGCGCTGATCGCCATTGCAGCGAAGACGCCGGAACAGACGCCCCCACCCAGCCAGGATGCGGACTTCTCCGCCGCCCGCCATTGAACGTACCCATCACCCGATACAACCCAACTGGAGGCACACACATGAAGAAATCCACCCTGCCCAAAACCGCTGCGGTCCTGAGCGTGATGACACTCAGCGGAATGCTGTTGTCCGGCTGCGGTCAAGCAGTCAGCCAAACACCTGCCAAGGAAAACGCCGGTGTCGCCGCGCAGCCCGCGGGAGCAATCGAGAACTGCGGCCGCACCCTGACCTTCACCTCCGTGCCCCAGCGGGTGGTGGCCATGACTCCCGGACAGTCCGAGCTGTTGGTGAAGCTGGGCGCCGCGGACAAGGTAGTGGCTGAGGCACAGAGCAAAGGCAGCGAGCTGCTGCCGGAACTTAAAGAGCGCGGTAACGTGCAGCAGTTGAGTGATCAGATGCCGCCGTCGCGCGAAGTCCTGTTGGGCGCCAACCCCGATTTCGTCTACTCCCCCACAGCGTATGAGTTCACTGCCGAGCAGGGCTTTGCGAGCATCGAACAACTCAAAGCTGCAGGCGCTGAGTCCTACATAGCAACGGCGGGCTGCATGGAACGCCGGAGCAAGGCCGAGGTCAAGGACATCCTCACGGATATCGAGAACATCGGCGCTGTGGTTGGCGCGGGTGAGCGTACGTCAGCCGTTCGGACGGAAGCAGCTGAGATGCTGGCTTCGGTTGCATCCAAGGTGGAAGGCAAAGAGAAGCCCACCGTGGTGGAGCTGTTTGTTGAGGGGAACTCCATTGCGGCCATCGGGGCGGGAATCGAGTACGACATGATCAAGACTGCCGGTGGCGAGAACCTCTTCAGCCCGTCCGATGAAGCCTTCGCCACGTTCTTCTCTGCCATGATCTCTCCGGAGACACTTGTACAGAAGAACCCCGAGGTCATCGTGTTCACCACCTTGGACAAGGCCCACGAGGACACCACCCGCACCTTCCTTCAGGAGAAGTTCCCTGAGGTAGACGCAGTGAAGAACCAGCGATTGGTGGCCGTCGACTCCGATGACGTCATGCCCGGAACCTGGGGCAACCTCCGCGCCGTGGAGCAGATCGCCAAGGGCCTCCACCCCGACGCGTTCTAAGCCCTCCAATTCCCCCGCCCGAGGAGACGGGCGGGGGAAGCGGGAGCGGGAAGCTAGCCCAGCTGCACCCGCCGGTGGCATGCGGCCAGGGTGGACTCCCTGTGGGACACGGTGATTACCGTGGTGTCGCCGGCGATTGCAGCAACAGCCTCCACCAAGGCACGCTCCGAGGCAGGGTCCAGGCTGGCTGTGGTTTCATCCAGCACCAAAATCTTCGGCTTGATCAGCAGGGCCCTCGCCAAACAGAAGCGGGCACGCTCACCACCGGACAGGCTCACCCCTTGCTCGCCGATCACAGTATCCACGCCATCCGCCCATCGTTCGCCAGCGAGCGGAAGCCCGGCCAGGTCCAAGGCTGACAGGACGTCGGCTTCAGTTGCCGTGGGCTGGGCCAGGCGCATGTTGTCCAGGACGGAACCATGGAAAACCGGGGCGTCCTGCTCCACCAACGTGACCATACGCCGGAACGACGCCTCGTCCACGGCCCAGGCGTCCACGGACTCCCCGCTGCGCGACACCAGCGAGATACTCCCCGAATCCGGCACCCACAGGCGCACCAACAAACGGGCCAACGTGGTCTTTCCTGCGCCGGATGGGCCGCTGATCCCCACATGCTCGCCGGGCGCCACGGACAGGGACGTCGCGCGCAAAGCCGGCGCGCCGTCGTCGTACGTGAACTGCAGGTTCCGGACCTCCAGACCCAGCGGCCCTTGGGGGTTGAACTCCACGAGGGGCCCCGAAACTTTTGCGGCCGAGGGCAGGCTGATGCCCTCCCCAACGCGCTGGGCGCTGGCACGGTGCGGCTGGAGCTGGGTTACGGTGGCAACGCCCTCGGCCACTGGAGCCAGGAGAGTCAGAGTGCCGGCAACCAGGGCGGGCAACCACACAGAATCCAGTCCGGGTTGTGAGATGGCGGCGACGAAGACCGCCACCACGGTGCCCAGGACACACAGCTCGCGCAAGGACGCTGCCAAGGCAAGGAAGGAATTGAGCTTGCTCTGGCCGGCATCCACTGCCAGGCTCTGTTCCTTTAGTTGGCGTTGCGCGTGCTCCCGCAGTCCGAAACCCAGGATCTCGCGGGTGCCGGCCAGCAGGTCCACGGCGAGTACCGACACCCCGGATCTGGCCTCCTGCACCCTCGCCCCCAGCACGGCGCCCCGGCGCAATCCCGGGAGCGTCACCGCCACCAGCGCCACGAACCCCAGCAGCAAGGCCACGGCCAGGCCCGGCCCCAGCGGCCACACCGCAGCCACCCCGGCCACGAACAGCACTGCGGAGCCAGCCAGCTGGGCAACCGTGTGGGCGTAGAAGAACTCCAGCTTTTCAACATCGCCCATGGCCGTGGCGGCGAGTTTTCCGGTGTGCTGGTCTGGCTTGCGGGAAGGGACGCCGCGCGCGAAACCGTCAAAGAGCGCCATGCGCAGCGCGGCCAGGATCCGGTACGCAATGCTGTGCGAGATGTCCATCTCATGCCACGTCAGCACCGCCCTGAACACCACGGCCGCCACCCCGGCAACCCACCATTGGGCGGCTGCGGGCTCTTGCCTCATCACAGCCAGCGCCACAACGTAGGAGCCCACAACAGCAAGGAGAATGAGGGCCAGGTTGTTCAGGATGCCCACAACCGCGGTCCACACGATCCCTGCCCACTCGCCGGACATGTGCGGAACCAGGCCCAGGAGCGGGTTGTGGGGCGTGCGTGCGGTGAGGCTCATAGCGTGGCTGCTTCCTGTTGCTGTGTGTGGAGTTGGCCGTCTGCCAGGCGGAGTACTGTGTCCGCGGCAGCGAGGGCTTCGGGCCGGTGGGCGATCATGAGCACAATCCGGCGTCCGGCTCCGCGGCGTAGCCCCTCCAACACCTGTCCTGCGAGCTCGGTATTGAGGGCGGACGTTGGCTCGTCCAGGAGAAGAACCGGCCTGTCCACCAGGAGTGCCCGTGCAATCGAAAGCCGTTGGAGCTGGCCTCCCGAGACGGATCCGCCCCCTTCGGACAGCACAGTATCCAGCCCGTGGGGCCACTGCCGCAGATCGTCTGCCAGGCCGGCAATCTCCACGACACGCTGGATTTCCACCTCCGTAGCTGCAGGCGCCACCACACGGAGGTTCTCCCGGATGGTCCCCGGAAAGAGGTAACTGCGTTGTGAGACCACGCTGACGTCACTTGGCCTGAGTGGTTGACCGTCCAGGCGGATGCGGCCCTCCCCCGCCGGCAGGAACCCCAGCAGAAGATCGAACAACGTGCTCTTCCCCGCCCCTGACACCCCCGCCAGCGCGGTGAGGCCGCCGGGCTGGATCTCCGCCGACGCATCCCGCAGAACCCAGGGGTCCGCAGCTGAGTATCGGAAGCTCACGTTCTGCAGAGTGAGACGACCGGGAGGCACGACGCCGGGGCGCATCCCGGGCGCGGAAGGGTCTCCTTGCGCCGATCGCGCCTGCCCCTCGCCCGTCAGCGTGCTATCGCCGCGGGCGTCCGCGCCTCCCGCCGCGTCAATACTGCCCAAGGCCGAGAGCCCCAGATACCCGGCATGCCATTGCCGTGCAAGATCCCGTACCGGCCTGAAGACTTCCGACGAGAGCATCAGCAGGAAATACGTGATCGCCGCAGTCTCCGGTCCGGGCAACGGCCGCTGCCCCAGCGCTGCGTACGCGGCCAGCGCGGCGGCGACCAGCATCCCTGACTGGATTCCGAAGTCCGCCAACGCCGTGTCCACCAGGGACGTGCGCATGGTGGACACGGTTGCTTTATGAAGCTCTTGGGACCTGTGATGGAGCCGCGCCCTGGTCCGGGGAACCGCGTGAAGGATCTTGAGGGTCCGCATCCCTTGAAGGGCCTCCAGGAAGTCGGCACTGAGTGCCTCGTAACTGTCCCAGTGCTGCTTTCCGCGTTTCGCCAAGGCCTTTCCCCAGAGCTTCGGCGCACCAACAGCCACGGCCACGGCAAGGGCCAAGGCGAGTGCCAGCAAGGGATTCAGGCACGCGATCCAGACAAGAAGCGCGGGCACCACTATCTGCACTTGGAAAGCGTGGGGGATGTACTGGCTGATGTAGCTGTCCACTCCGTCCACACCTTCGCTCAGGGCCAGCCGCCGGGCTCCGCCGCGGTCCGAGGTATCCCTGAGTCGTTCGGGCTGGAGCAGGCTGTCGGCCAACTTCCGTCGTACCTGCAATCGCACCCCGGAGCCCAAAGAACTGGCAAGCCGGGCGTGGAACTGCTGGATCACAAGGCGCCCCAGGCCACAGGCGAGGACCCCGGCAAGGTAGGGAGTCAGCGGCACGTACGTGCCGCCGTCGGGGTTTCCGGGAACCCGCACCAGAACCACCAGCGCCGCCAGGGCCTGTGCCAGGAACCACGCCTGCAACCAGTAGCTCGCCGTGGTGACGCAGAGCAGGGCTGTCACTCCAGCCAGCCGGCCGCGGTGCCCAGCCGTCATTTGGAAGAGCCTCTTATTGACCAGCATTCGCGGCCCTTTCGTGGTTTGTGGTGAGTGGTTTCCGGATTGCTACGCCCAGCCCATGGAGTGTGGTCCAGCCGCAGCGGGAGCCGGTCCAGCCGCCCACCGGACGAAATTCCAGGGGCAGGTCCGCGCCAAGCGCGGTGTAGAGGATATGAGCGGCCAACGTGGCGGTCCACCACATGGCAGCCGGGGTTGGCGTGCCCAGGATCTCGAAAACCAACAGGGCGTCGAGGCTCCTGACCCAGGACTGCCCGGCACATCGATCGGCCAGTTCCGGATCACGGAGCGACTCCGCGGACAGGACCCGGGCACGGCAGGACGAAGGGGCTGCCTGCGGGAAGGAAAGGAGGGAACGCTCCAGGAGTTCCCCAACCACCCGGCCTGCGTCGGCGGCCGGGCGGGCACGCAAGCGGGATAACCCACAGCTCCTGCGGACAGCCAGCTGCGCCTCCGAAACCCCGGCGATCCGGTCATGGCGGGGCTGCTGGCACCTCGCCGGGGACACTCCCAGCGAGACCGTAGCCAGCGCGAACTCCGGAACAGAGCCGGGCCAACGGCGGGGTGCCACGGCATCCCACCGGGCGTCCACATCCCGGGCAGCGGCATGGTGAACCAAGGCCACCGCCGCGTAGGCAGTATCCGCGATCAGCAGCGGACCCGCACGGTGGTGGTACTTCGCCAGGGTGCGCTGCGGCAGCACGGTCAGCACGACGACGGCGCCCCGCGCGGGTGCCCGCAGACCCCCTTGGGGTGGGGTACCGTCGTCGTGGTTCCGCAGGCGGAGCAACTCACCGCCGCTGCCGTTGAAGCCGGTGCCGTTAAACACGTATGTTCCGGGCGGCACGTCGCAGCCTTCCCCGCAGAGGACCCGCAGTTGCACCGGGTAGCACCCGCCGGCCGACGGCACTGGGCGTTTCCGCACCTTCCCGGGCAGGCCGGTGGCGGGATTCGGGTGGAAGTCCTCGCTCCACCAGATGGCCCGCAGCATGGCGGCCACCGGGAGCCCATCATGCCGCTGGCTCTCAACTGTGCCGGACGCCGGGGAATCTTGAGGGCCGGGCGGCTGCACGGGACCGGGAACCTCGTGGCTCCAGGCTCGGGCAAATCCTGGGGCTAGGAGTACGTGGGGGACGTCCATTACATGTGGGGAGGTGGGGTGAGGGTGAAGTCCTCAGGCAGGGCCGGCGCCGTTTCACGCCACCCGCGCTCCAACGCCGCTGTGGTGAACCTGGGGCAGCCGAGGTAGGCGAAAGCGGCCGGCGCGTTGGGGACCAGCCCTCCCACCACGGCGCGGACAACACTCAGGCCGGTCGCCGCGACGTCGGGAGTGGTCAGTTCACGGGTATAGACGGTGTGGCCGGCCCATTCCAGCCGCCTGTAGAGCTCCGGCATGGACACGTCATCCACGGCGGCAATGTCCACCAGCCCACCTGCGGGCTTGGTGAAGCGTTCCGCAAGGACGTGTGTCCGGGGATCAAGCCACACCTGAACATGCGCACCGAGGTCGCGGACTGAACCGAATCCGGGCCCCACGTCGTCCAGGTATTGACGGTCTTCACGGTGTTCCAAGTACAGCCCCTTGGCCATGAGCCCTGCCGCCACCGCTTGGAACACCCAACCATCGGCGTCGGTGGCACCTTGGGAGTAGATCCAGGTGTGGACAGCCTCCAGGACTGCCTTGCGTGCCGCTTCAGCGGGTTCGTTCTTGCAGGAGAATCCGGCGGCGTACAGCCCCGTGTCCGGATCGAACACCAGGGCCGCCATGCAGGGTGCGAACTCACTGGGCATTTCCACCACCCAGTACTGCAGCCGGCAACCGGCCATGGCGTCCACCAGTCCGGGAACACTCTCCGGCCTGATACCGCGGGTGGGACCGCCCAAATGCCACCACAGTTCCAGGGCGTCGCGTTCGATGGTTTCCAGCACCGCCCTGTCCGTGGCATCAGCGCGGCCCTGCCCGGTGGCGATCCCCGCGTAGTTCAGATGATGGATCCGCGGGAGGTCACGGAAGCGCCGTTGCCGCCAGTTCAGGAGGGTGAGGCTCGCAGGAAGCCACACCTCCGAGCTGTCCGATTCCCGCCTGCACGCTGTCCACAGCGCGGGAGTATCGGCGTCGAGGTTCCGGTAGGGGAATGCCGCACGCTCCCGCTGCCAGTCCGCGAATCGCGGCAGTTGTTCAAGCCCGACGGCGGCCCGGCCTGACGCCGTCAGCTCACGGGCCGTGCCGGTGAAGTAGTGGTGGTCCGGGAGGTCCGCGGGAATGAAGTTGCCGCAGTACCGTTCCATGCCTTCGGCGACGGCCGCGATCCAGGCTTGTCGGCTGTCGCCGAACGTGGTGCCCAGTGAAACGCGGTCGGCGGGCCAGTCTCCCAGCCACCGCGCGTTCGATACCTCCGCGGTCATGGACGTGTATGCGGGTGGGGCGTTCTCCGGGGTGAGAACGGGACGGACCCTGCGGATGATCCCGGTCTGCTCGTCCACCAAAGTGTGCAAGGGAAGCAGGCCCAGGGTTTCGGCTGTTGTGGTCATGATTCTCCGTGGTTGTTCAGGTGGTGCGGCAACGTCTCGGGGGTCGCAGGCGCCCAGTGCCATGTGTGTGGCTGGTCGCCGGGTTGCCACTGGAGGACTGGTGGGCGGCGGTCTCCAAGGGGCCCGGGCTGGGCGCCGGTTGGATCCCAGGCGCTGGCGGCAGCCAGAAAGTCCTTGATCCGGGCCATCAGGCCACCCTGTTGGCGGAGTGCTGCGGCGGCTCCGGCGCCGAGGTCGTTGGCGAGTCGGTGTCCCCATGGTCCCCAAAGGGTTTCCACCAAGGTCCGCGGTGCTGCACTGCCCCAGGCCCTCACCAGGTTCGCAGCTTCGGCAACAAAGAAGTCCCGTTGTCCCGAAATCATCAGGAGCGGCGTGTTCAGCTGGCCATAAAGGGCGTGAAGATCGGCTGGTGTGGCGTCCCAGAGCCGCTTCCAACCAGCGGTGGACCCCGGACCATACGTGGCGTCATCCATGAGGTTGTGAATCATCCAGTCCATCCCGCGCTCCTCAGCCTGCCGGTATATCCGCCGGAGCTCTGCGGCAGGTAAAGGGTGGCGGGACTCCTTGCCGAAACCATGTTGGTGCCACCAGCCAATCCGGTCCCGCAGGCGCGGTGTGCCATCAGGTTCCCTGGCTGTTTCGCAGAGGCCCAGCGCCGGCACCATCGCCACCACGGCCAGGGGTTTGGGAGCGGCTGCCACCGGACGCCGTGTTTCCTCCGGAGCCCGTTCCTTCTCCAGAACCCGTGCTGCTTCAACTGCGCAGTGGGCATCATAGGAGGCTCCAGCCAGAATGAGGGGGCCCCTGAGCAACCCGTTCCCGGCGAGGTAGCGGACGGTTGCAGCTCCGTCCGCGCCCTCCTTGTCATAGGGATTCCATGCGCCGGCGGACCCGTAGCGCCCCCGGACGTCCTGGACCACTACGTCGTATCCGGCACGGCACCAGGCGTGGGCTTGGGCCGCGTACTGGGTCCGGCCGTAGGGTGTCCGGATCAGGACCGCCCCTTGGGCTTCCCCTTCCGCCGGTGCGCGGTAGTGGTCTGCGGTGAGCCGAACGCCGTCGTCAGCGGTGATGTCCAGGTGATCCGGCGCAGTGGCGGGTCTCATGGCAGCGGAGCCCGCAAGCCCTCGCCCAGGCTGGCGGGTTCCGGGAAGGGCAGAACGGGATGTTCGCTGGCTGCCAACGTCAGGGTGTCCAGCCGCCAGAGCGTACGGCGGTGAGCGGCAAGTGACGGCGAATTCCTTTGCCAAGCGGTGATGATGGTGAGCAGTCTGGCCGTGAGCAGGTCCATGGCTACCCCTTGGGGAGCGAAGTCCGTGGCAGCAGCGGGCGTATCCAGCCAGGCCCTCAGTTCGGCGGCGGCCGGTGAGGCTGCGAGCCTGCGCCGGAGTACCTGCCACCCTGTTGGGTCTGCCGGTTCAAGAGACAGCGGATCTACGAAGACCAGGTCGCCTTCTCCGTAGAAGCGGAGCACGGCCGCACGGCCCCCCGGCAGTGCCTCAAAGCGGTTCCGCTCGGCGGGCGTAGCTGCCAGGTGGAGGAGGAGTCCTACGGAGCCGGGTCCCCGGTCGTCACCCACCGTCAGTTCAACCCCGGCCTCGTGGAACACCGGCAGGAGTGCGGCAGCAACGGGTTCGGGGGCTACCAGCCCGATTCGCTCCCGTCCGGCGAGGGGACGCGCACCAGCCTGGCGGCGTTGCAGCAGTTCGTCGCTGATGCCCGTCACCAGGTTCTGGCCACTGCCTGCCGAGGGTGGGAGATGAAAGAAGGCGCCGTCACCGCTGCGGATGGTTGATCTTCCCGCGACGTCAAAGCTGTCTATTGCGGTGCCCATGGTTCCTTCCAAGAGTTGCGGGGGTGGAGCTAAGGGGGTGGGCGCGCCGGCGCGCCCACCCCCTGGCTTAGTGACTAGTCGAACGGGTTCTCGACCAGTGCATTCGAGTGCGTTGCCGACAGGTGTGCCAGCTGCTCGGTCTCTTCAACTTCAACCAAAACCGTGGTCTTTTCCATGGTTGGTCTCCTTTCGGTGGTGGTGGTTGCCTCCGCTGTTGCGGCGACAACGTCACACTATAGTTAATGAGAACCATTCTCAAATTAAGTGAAAGGGAGAGCCAATGAACTCCGAAGTTTTGGTGGTCGCCGACCAAAAAGCGGGCAACGTACAGTTCCTGAATCCGGTCACCGGGGCAGTCCAGCGCCGCCTGGACTCCGTGGTCCTGGCGGAGCACGCCGGGTTCCTGCCGTTGGGAGGCGGACGATGCGCGTTCATCGACGACGCCGGAGGTGCCCTGGTCATCGCCGATGCCTTCACCAACACCCCGCTCCGCACCATTCCCGTGGCCATCCCGGGTGAGCACCTGGCCTGCGACCCCTCGGGCCGCTTCATTGCCGTCACCACCGGGCTTGGTGTCTCCTGGGAACCTTGGAGCGATCTCCTCACGGTTGTGGACCTGGAGTCCGACGGCGGACCCACCTCACGCCGCATCCGCACGAGGGCGGGGGAGCCTGGCGTCGTGGTGGGCGAAACGCCAGAGGGGCCTGCCGCCGTCGTGCGTCACCGCGAACCCGGCGGCATCGAATCCTTCAGCGTGGAGCGGATCCTGGCCGAAGGAGTGCACTGCCCGCCCATGCAAGGGCTGCGGGCTGAGGCCTCCCCCGACGGCCACGGCGACGCCTTCGATCCCGTCACGGGCACCATGTTCGTGGCCACGGGCCAGGGCCTGGAACGCTTCGACATCCGCAAGCCGCAGCCGGAGGCCCTCCAGGCCATCGCGTGGGATGCTCCCGGCCGCGCCTACTTCCTGCGCTTCTGCCCGGGGCGGCGTGTCCTGGTGGCCGTCCTTCGCCACGGTGGCGGGGAGCCCAGAGACTGGGCCCAATGGGGCAACACTTTGTGGGTGCACAACCTGGATACCGGGCTGACGCAGACCACACCACTGGGCCAGGGGTTGGTCTTCCGTTTCGCGCTGACTGCCAACGGCATCGCGACCGCCCGCGTCCATCCGGAGGGCGACGAGCTTTCGGTGCACCACCTTGGGCCGCTGGAGGCAGGCCCACCGGCGCTGCGGGGCACGTGGGATCTCCCCCGCATGGACGGCGCCCCACGGCCCGGCAATGAACCCTGGGACAACGCCGAACGACGCGCCATTGCCGCCTCACCGTCCTCGGAACTCGTCGCCGTGACCCGCGGTGGACATGGCGAACTGCACGTAGTGGACACATCAGCGGCCGGTAGCCCCCTGCGCACCATCACCCTGGGCAGTCCCCTGCACGACGGCGGCCACCTCGCTTGGGTATCTGCTGTGGACGCAGCGCCGGGCGACACGGTGGGACGGTGAATACCCTCGAGGAGGCCGTTCCTGGCAGAGGACTTCGGCCGCATTTCCGTTCCCTCCTGGAACGCTGGGACTCCACACCCCGCCAAGGGCTCCCCCAGTTCGCCGGCGGACAGGCTGCCTTTCTTTGGCGCGGGCCGGGCGAAGCGTTTGCGTCCTTGCACTTGGCAGCCGAGGCCGGGCTACGGGATGCCTGGAATGTTCGCCGGGCCCACCCGGGTGTGGCTGCGCCGCCCGGCGTCCGGCTCCCCACGGCACCGGGCACCATTGTCCGCGGATTCACCATCTCCCCTGACGGAACGCGTATCGCGGCCTTGCTGAGCACCTCCGCCAGCGAACTAGCGGAAACCTGGATCCTCGCTGCCGGGACGCAGCCGGTCCACATCCCGGGCGCGACGGCTTGGTACGCTGCGCCGGTTTGGGAGCCAGACGGTGGCGGGATCTGGGTCTTGACCGGCAAGCCGCCCTGCCAGCAGATCATGCATTGCCCGCTCGACGCCGGTCACCCCCAGGAGCTCCCGTTTCCAACGGATCTTGGCAGCACCACGGGCAGCCGGCTCTCGCTGACGCGCGCCAGGGGGAATCTCCGACTGGCGGCGAAGAACCCGGGGACCGGGACAAGAGAGTGGGAGTTGGAATCAGGGGCCTGGCATCCCACCGCCGCGCCCGCCGGCGGGATCCGCGTGGAACTGGCCTCCGACCACCACGGCACCACAGTCACACTGGATAGCCGCCCCGTGTACCGTTTATCCCCAGCCGAATACGTCTCATCCTTCGCCATCCAACCCCATGCCGATGGCACTGACCTCTGGCTCCAGACGGCCTCCCCGGAACGTCCATCGGGGGTTTTCTGTGTGGATGAACCGGTGCGCTCGAACGAAAGTTCCAGAGACCCCAGCGGCAACATACTCCATCAGAGGGTCACAGCGGTGGCGAGTGACGGCGTCGGCATCCCCCTGGTCATCTCCGCACGGGCTTCAGACCTTGGGCCGGACGGCCTCCCGGCGCGGCCACTGCCCCTGATTCTCACGTGCTACGGCGGTTTTGGCGTGACACACAGGACCGAGGCCGAACCCAGCGTGCCGGCGTGGCTGGAGAGCGGCGGGGTGTACGTGGCTGCGCAACTACGTGGGGGCGGGGAAATGGGCCGGGACTGGCATGAGGCGGGCCGGGGTCCACGGAAGATGCGGACCATCCAGGACCTCATCGACGTGGCCGGATTCCTTACATCGGCCGGTTGGACGACACCTGGGCAGACCGTGCCGTTCGGGGCCTCGCATGGTGGCTTGGTGGTCACCGCAGCAGCCCTCCTGTCCCCCGCCTCATTCGGCGGAGTGGTGGCCGTGGCTCCGTTGCTGGACACCGTGGACCTTCACCGCCATGGCTTGGGAAAGCAATGGCTGCACGAGTTTGGCGCCGACGGGGAGTGCTCTGACCATGATCGGGCGGCCTACTCCCCGGTTCATGTGGTGGGCGGGCTTGGCTCCGCCGCCGGGCTTCCGCCCCTCCTGTGCTGCCTCCTGGGGCGTGACGAACGCGTGGACAACAAAGCCGCCGTGGAGGTTGTTACCGGAATCCGCGAACGCGGGGGCCGGGCCTGGCTGCTCCAAGAGGACCGTGGTGGTCACGGCCAGCGTGCAGCGCCGGACGTACTGGACTTCTCCGCTGCCGTGCTCGCCTTCGCGGCGTCCATTTCCCGCGAGGCTACGCCCGGGTCAGAACCTTGCCCTTGAAGAACTCTGGCCGCACCCTGTACATCACCAGCATGATCACGACGCCCAGCAGGATCACGCCCATTCCCAGGACGAACACCAGCCCCACGCCGCCCACAGAGGAGCCTGAACCATACTCCGGGTCCATTGAGTCCATGGCCGTCTTGACGAACATGACCAACAGGATCACGCCTCCCAGCAAGGGCGCCAGGAACCTGAAGAAGAACGAACGCGCACCGCGGAATGCCTCGGCCCGGAAGAACCAAACGCAGGCCAGTGCTGTGATGCCGTAGTAGAAGCAGATCATCATGCCCAGAGCTGTGATGGTGTCCCACAGCGCATTCTCGGACACGGTGCGGGTGATCACGTAGAAACCGGCGGCGGCGATCGCAGCGGCGATGGTCGCGAAGCTGGGCGACTTGAACGTAGGGCTGATCTTGCCGAACTTCGGCGAGATGGCGCGGTAGTGGCCCATCGCCAGCATGGTTCGGGCCGGGGAAACGAACGTTGACTGCAAAGATGCCGCGGAGCTGCTCAGAATGGCCAGCGACATCAGAATCGCGAAGGGACCCATCACTGGACCGGCAAGCACGGCGAAGATGCTGGACTGGTTTTCCGGGTTTCCGGCACCCAATCCGGTCTCGCCGACGCCGGCGAAGGACAGGGTAGCCAGTGCGACGGTCATGTAGATGACCACGATGACCAGCACTGTGATGGTCGCGGCGCGGCCTGGGGTCTTCTCGGGATTCTTCGTTTCCTCGTTCATGGTGAGGGTGACGTCCCAGCCCCAGTAAATGAAGATTGAGAGCGACACACCTGCGGCGAATTGTGAGAACGAGTCCACGGCGAACGGGTTGAACCAGTCAGGTGAAACAGCGGTGGCATCGAAGGCCGTGCCGTTTGCCACGTGGGCAAATGCGGAGACTGCAAACCAGCCCAGGACCAGCAATTGGAAGGCCACCAGCACGTACTGGACGCCCTTGGTGGTCTCCATGCCGCGGTACGAAATCCAGCAAGCCAAGGCGATGAACACCAGCGTGGTGGCGATGTTCAGCGGAAGGATCTTGCTGAGCTCACCGAGTTCCGGGTTGCTGAAGATCTGGGCAAGCATCAGGTAGAAGAAGTCCACCGCCACAGCCGCCAGGTTGGAGAGGACAATGATCGTGGCCGCGATCAGCCCCCAGCCGCCCATCCATCCGATCCACGGACCGAAGGCGCGCGTGGCCCACGTGAAGGAGGTACCGGCGTCGGGCATTGCGTTGTTCAGTTCGCGGTAGCCCAGCGCCACCAGCAACATGGGGATGAAGCCCACCAGGAAGATGGCGGGCAGGTGCACACCGACCTCGGACACGGTGGGGCCGAGGGCCGCGGTGAGCGTATAGGCGGGTGCGATACAGGAAACGCCGATCACGACGGCGCCGATGAGGCCCACCGATCCGGCCTTCAGCCCTTTTTCACTCAGGGCTGGCGATTCTTTCGACTGGACCGTCTTTGGTGCAGTTGACATGGGTTTTGCCTCTCAGGCGATTGCTAGGCGCTATGGCGCGTGTAGTCGCGGGGAACCACGATCATGGGTACAGGGAGGGCACGCAGGATCCGGTTTGCGGTGCTGCCCAGGAAAGTGGCCCGCTGCTGGGCCAGGCGGCTGGAACCGATCAGCAGGATTTCGCCGTCTTCCCAGTCGAGTCGGTCAACGGCTTCTTCGATGGTGCGCCCTTGGGCTACGACGATCTCCGGCTCTTCTGTTACGGATCCCGCTCCGCCGCTCGCGTCTGCGGAGCTTCCGACGGCGGCAAGCCGGTCGGCCGCATGCACCCAGGCGGCGTCGGCCAACCCAGGCGAGTTACCGCCGTCGAGCGCCAACAGGGAGACGAGCCGCAGTGGAAGGCCACGGTCCCGCGCAGACTCCACTGCGACGTCGAGCAGTTCGTCAGCACCCGGCCGGGTTCCGAAACCGCAGCTCAAGCGCGTGATCGGCTCGGTGCGGTGATAGCCGTGAGGTGCCAAAGCCACCGGCACGGGCGACGAGTGGAGCAGCGAACCCGCCACAGAGCCGATGGTGAAGCGCTTGAAGAGGCCGCTGTTGGTGGCGCCGATGACCAGTGCCGCAGCGTCGAATTCCACGGCGGCATCGATCAGCGCCTGGGCCTCGGAATCACCGCGCCGGATGTGGGCGCGGGCAGTGACGTCGTCCGGAACCAAGGCGAGGCCTTCATCGAGCCAGCGCTGTGCCTGCTCGTTGAGGATGTCGTCATAGCCGGTCTCAGGCGGGTAGACGGCGTTGAACGGGGAATCTTCCGGGATCACCAGAACCAGATCCAGGCTGACATCGTGGTTCCGGGCCAGCGCAACGGCAAGGTGAACGGCGTCGTGCCCCCTCGCGTTGGCGGTGTAGCCCACTACGTAGCGCATGGTGGTCCTTCCTGTGGTGCTTAAACCGGTTACTGCTTAAACAGTGGAGCCGGCAGGCCGGGAATGGTGCTCCCCCCGGCCTGCCGGTGCTCGTACGAAATGCCTTAGGCGACGGGCAGCGCGCTCAGCTTGTTGGCCTCAACAATGCGGGCGGCGGTTGCCTGGCCCATGCGGACGGCGCCGTCGACGTGCTGGTAACCCTCGGCCGCGAGGTCGGAGGAAGACCAGTAGATCGGTCCTACGTTGGCGTGCTGGTCCTTGCCGTAGCGGTGCAGGCCACCGAGATCATAGCTGGAAGCGTAGGCGCCGCGGGTCCATTCTTCGGAGCCCCAGTCGGACTCGTAGTAGACCTCGGGCGTGAGGGCCTTATCGCCCAGGAAGCCGGCGATGGACTCGAGGATGGCCTTCTTGCGGTCCTCGGCGCTGAGTTCGAAGACGGCGTCGGCCTTTTCGTCGGATACGAAGCCCACCAAAGTGCCGCGGGTGTCGCCATGGTTGGTGTTGTCGTAGACCTCCTGGACCAGCGCGCCTGCGCTGAAGCCGGTGCCGGAGAGTCCTTCTTCGCGCCAGAACGGGGTGTCATACACGGCGTGGACCTTGATGACCAGGCCCAGGGACTGGTGCTGGTGCATCTGGTGCTGGCGGCGCGGCAGCGGGGGCTCGAACGAGACACGGGAGTACAGGTTCGGCGGCACGGCCATGATCACGTACCGCGCGTTGACGGTTGCCTGCTCGGACACGACAGTCACGTTGTTGTCGTCCCACTTGATGGTTCGGACCGGGCTGTTGAGGACGACGTCGTCGCCCAACTCTGCTGCCTGCAGCAGCGAGACCTGCTGCATACCGCCGATGACGCGCTTGTCCAGGATGAAGTCCTCGTCCGTCAGGTGCGTGAACGAGCCGGCAGAGGCGGCCATGAGGACTGCCTGCAACGCGGAGAAGGCGTGGGCAGGCTTGGTGAGCATGCCGCCGGCGATGAAGAGGCCAATGTTGTTGCAGGCCTCTTCATCACTGGAGTTCTGGCGGAGCCAGTGGTGGAAGGAGATGGTGTCCAGCTCGCGTGCCTTGGGGTGTGCCCAGGGCTCGGTGGGGCCGATCTCGGCGGCGAGGCCGTCCAGGATGGCGACGAGCTTGTCCATCTCGGCCTTGGTGGTTTCGTTCACCGGGAAAGTGTCACCGGTGTACTGCGTGCGCTTGCCGTCTGCGCCGATGTAGACGGACTCGCCGTCGCGGTAGCGTGAGTACATTTTCAGTCCGAGCTCGTCCAGCAGCTCCATGAGCACCGTCTGGTCCGGGGAAACCCACTGGCCGCCGATTTCCAGCATGGCGCCGTCGATGGTGTCGGTCCAGGTGCGGCCGCCCACGCGGTCGCGTGCTTCGAGCACTGCGACGCTGAGTCCGGCCTTCTTCAATTCGCGTGCCGCCGTCAGCCCTGACGGTCCGGCACCGACGATCACAACGTCGCGATCAAGATTCTGCATGATGTCCTCTCCGTGGCCGTCCATGGTGGCTGACCAATAAATGAATGCCATTCATTTATATCCATAGTAGCGTTGGAGTCGGCCGCTGTGAAGGCCCGATGGAATAATGCTGGGGACACAGGCAGCAGAAAGGCTTCCGATGCCCGCACCAACTCCCGCTCCTTCCGCGCTCCCCGCGCGCCGCCGCGCCGGTCGGCCGACCGCGGCGGTCCTGGACCAGGACGGCATCACGACGGCGGCACTCGACTTGATCAGCAGTAAGGGTTACGACGGACTCACCATGGCGGCCCTCGCACGTTCCCTCGGCGTCGCGCCTTCTGCCCTGTACAACCACGTAGCCTCCAAGGATGACGTGTTGCTGCTGCTGGAGGACCACTTGGCGGCGATGGTGGATGTCTCAGCCTTTGGGGTGGAGCCGTGGGATGTTGCCGTGCGTCGTTGGGCGTGGTCCTACCGGGATGTGTTCTCGGAGCATACGCCGCTGATCCCCGTGATTGCAGTACTTCCGGTGGCCAATGCCCCGAAGACCCTGGCCATGTACGAGGCCGTGACCGCAGGCTTCCGGGACGCCGGATTCCCCGAAGAAAAAATCATCTCGGCAATTGTCGCGTTGGAAGCCTTTGTGTTCGGGGCCGCTTACGACGTCACCGCGCCGGAGGACATCTTCGACGCCGGCCGCCTCGCCGAACAGGTCCCCAACTTCACGGCCGCCGTGGACCGGCTGGCCATGGAACAGCATGCGCGTCCCACTGATGTTGCTTTCAGTTTGGGACTCGAGGCCCTGATTACGGGTTTCGGGGCGCTGCGGGGGTAGGTTTTTTAGGCGTTGAGGGCCGCGCCGCCGGCAAAATATCCATTTCGTATCCCGTATCGACGCGCGACTTTTCTCCCTCAGAGGGCGTAGTGACCGGTAGCACCATCGTCGCTGCCCCGTACCCTCACGCCTCAAAATCATATGTCGTCGAAAATGGCCGAAATGGTGCAGGACTAAACGAAGCGAGCCCGGCCTTTCAACGATGCGGCTCGTTGGCTGCTCTTCGTGAATTCACGTTAGGCAGGGCAATATTCTTTGAGCGTCCCGCTTCCCGTCACTCCGCCGGGTGGATCAGCTCGGGTCCGTTATTGCGGACGCTGTTCAACCGGGTGCTGACGATCCGGGGTGTCAGCGTCGGTTCGGGCAAAGAGTCGAGCAGGTGTTGGACATCGGCTTTGTCGGTCAGGCCCGGGTCGTGCCATTCCGCGAAGCGGTCCTTTGGGATGACAATAGGCGATCGCTCGTGAATGTGGCCCAAAGCGTTCTGGGTCGTTGTGGTCAGGACTGTGCAGGTCAACAGCCACCGTTCGGGATCGTCCAGGACGGCGCCAGACCCCACTTTGCGATCAGCAGGCGCCGGTCAAGGGTGCCCTCATCCAGGCGCTCTGCCACGATCGGCACGTTCTGGGTCGGGGCCACGTTCCAACTCGGCCCTGGCAGGCTGCCTTCAACCTCCTTGGCCTCAAAATGGCTCAGAAGATCGCCCGCTGCTTTGGACATCACTTATCTGCCGCACATAAGCCCATTCTGCCCACAAACCCCAAGAGCGGAGGCCCCTTGGGATCAGTTCTCTGGATCGACGTGTAGAGGCATTGGCGGCAGTATCGGGATCGGCCGGGATTCTAAAGGGTCTCCAGCCAGAGCGTCCCCCGCCTTTGTATGCAACATCATCACTCCCCTCATTGCGTTCTCCTGAACTGTCTTGAGAAGGGCCACCAGCTGCTCTACCTCCACCCGGTGCTCAAAGTAGGTAACAGTCTTCGTGTCGGAGAGCCAGGATAAAAAGTTTCCGTCTGTGTGCTTGTGGTCCCCAGCACTCCGAAGTACGAGCGGGCCTTCGGGGTTGTCCAGTATGAACTTCTCCAGCCTTTCATCGATGTGGACCATGGCGTCGCGTAGTTCCTTTAGCGTCTTGAGGTCGTCACTGACACCGGCGATCTCGCGCAGAACCTCACCTCGTTTCGGAAATGCCCTGTTCAGACGCTTGTGCCGCGATGGCAGCGGCCACAGAAACGTGCCCACCGTCGCGGAATGAGAGATCAGCAGCTGAATGTCATCCCACGGGTCTTCGGATCCTTCAAGCAGCCGTCGCCCGGCCTGGTAGGCAGAAAAAGCCTGCACACTAACTTCGAAGAGCAGCGAGGGGAACCTATAGTTGTGTTCATAAAAGGGGGCACCATGGAGTTGCTAGGTGTAGTAATTGCAGCAGGATTGTTGATCGTTGCGGCAATCGCGCTTTATCTGTTGAGGCGGACCAAGCAGCGGCCGGTCGATTCGGATCCGGAGTCAGAACGTGCACTCCGGGATTTCCACCGTGGAAAGACCCTCGGTCACTCCCATTACGTCGGGCTGGACAACACGGGCCACTGGAGGTAGCCGGGCCGGGTATAAACCGGGACACTGAGGCATGACTGATCCGGTACCGCGGCCCGGACCCGGCCGGGCTCGTCGTGGTCTGAGGTGGTTTCGCTGCCTGGCGGTGCTGTTCACCGTGGCCGCTGCGGCTTCACTCGTGCTGGTGGCCATTGATCTGTTCATTGGCCGGCCCGCGGCAGGGGATCTGTTTATCGCCAGATTAAACGCCCTGGCCGCCGTTGTGTTGTGGCGCTTTGTGGCTAACACGTCGATGCATGACGAAGGGCCGGCCTTGTGGCCGGCCCTTCTGGTTTCCTCGGACAAAGGAAATCTGTGGTGCAGCGTCGTTGCTGTAGTGGTGTTAGAGCTTGTGGTGTTCCTGGGTGTGCGCGAAATCGACCGGCCCCAGGGGTTCGCCGGCGGTGAGCAGCTGAAGTTCGATGAGGTCTTCGAGGACGCTGGCGTCCGGTGCTGGTTTGTCGTCCTCGGTCAGGATGTATTCGGTTCCCATGCGGCTCTCCCAGGTGCAGTGCCGACACGACCACCATCACCGGGCCTGGCAGCGAAGCCGCCACCACCACCGTAAACAACATGAGCGGCAAGGTACTCACCCGAAAGCTCTTCCACGGCGCCACCGCGACCGGAACAGCAGACACCTCCACCTACAGCTACGACGCGCTCGGCCAGCTGACCGGCATGACGGACACCGTCGGCAACGACTGGTCCTGGACCTTCGACGCCGCCGGACGGGAAATCTCTGCAGTCGATCCGGACTCAGGTGCCCGCAGCACGACGTACGACGCGGCCGGCCGCAAAGCCAGCACAACGGACGCGGCCAACGCTGTCATCGGGTACGTCTACGACGATTTGGACCGTGTCGTGAAGAAAACTCTCGGAACCGGAGCAACAGCCCCACCCCTTGAGACCTACACCTATGACGGGAACAAGAAGGGCCAGCTCAGCACCAGCAAGCGTTACAACGGGGCAGCGCTAAACCAGGTCGTCACCACGACACTGACCGGCTACAACGCCGCGTACCAGCCCGGCACGGTATCGGTGCAGCTTCCAACAGCTTTGGACGCCGCCGCACCGACGTACACCACCACCCGCAGCTACACCTCCACCGGGCAAATCGAGCAGGAAACCCGACCTACCATTGGGGCGATGCCCGGTGAGACACTGACCCACGTCTACAACACCTTTGATCTCCAGACTTCGGTGTTCAACGACAACTGGGACACCTTCGTCGGGGACACCCAGTTCAACCACCTGGGCCAAATGGCCCAGTACGCCCAATACGACAACAACAACACCGTCGGCGGCACCGCCAACACCACCGGCCGGAACCAAGTCAACTTCACCTGGGACGCCACCACCGGCCGCCTCACCAACCAGTGGTCCACGAACAACACACGCAACGTCGAAACCGACCTGGGCAAAACCACCTACGCCTACAACCCCGCAGGAAAAATAACAGCCCGAGAACTATCGTTCACGAGCCGTCCATCGACACCCTCGGACTATCAGTGCTATAGCTACGACCACGCCTCCCGGCTCGCCGCCGTATGGACGCCCACGGCCAAGGCCTGCACCACAGTGCCGGCTTCGACGGACACCGCCGTCGCCGGCATCAGCGGCCCGGCTGGGTACGCCCAGACGTACACCTACACCCCGGCCGGCGACCGTGCCGAAGTCAAGCGCTTCAACAACACGGGCGCCCTGGCCGTCAAGGAAACCTATACCTACCCCGCAGCCGGCACCGCAGGGCCCCACCGGGTCACAAAAATCGACAGAGTGCCAACCGCTGGCACTGCATCCACCCAGAACTTCGCCTGGGATACCGCCGGCAGGATAATCGACCGGGCCGGCCAAGCACTCACCTACACCCCCGACGGACACTTGGCCACCAGCACCGGGGCTAGCACTGTTCCGGCGAACCCAAACCCTAACGCCACCACAGCGACGCCACCATCGGCTACCTCCGCGATCGCTGCCGCGCCCGGTGAAAGGTTCTACGACGCCGACGGCAACCTCGTCGGCATCAAGGACGGCACCGGAACCACCATCACGGTCGGCTCTGTGACCGCCCACACCAGCACCACCAACGTAAAGACAGCGACCTGCACGTACACCTTTGCAGGCAAAACGATTGCAGAACGCACAGTCTCCGCCGCCGGAATGAAGCTAGTCTTCGTCATCGGTGACACTGTCAACACTGCCCAAACCATGACCCTGCCCACCACGGGCAGCGGCCCAATCACCACCATTTCCCGGTACACCGACCCCCTCGGACTCACCCGCGGACCGAACGCAACAGCAACGGCGAACAACCCCTATGCCGCGGCACCCGTCACGACAGCCGGAGTGGCATCCAACGCAGCCAACTCCGCAGGCTTCGGGTCTGTCAACGGCTACATCTCCGGGCTTGATGACACCGTCAGCTCGCTGACCCACCTCGGCGCACGGGAAATGGATCCCGTCACGGGCATCTTCACTGCACCAGATCCCATCCTCAGCACCGAAGACCAACGCGGGTTCACCCCCTACACCTACGCCTTCGGCAATGTCATCAACACTTCCGACCCCAGTGGCCTCAACCCCACCTGCGACTGCGACGATGACCGCAAGGGTACTTACTCCTACAAAGGCAACGGCCAATACAACGACGGAACGCAGGTCGTCCAAGAGCCTTGGTACATGAAACCGGCCGACATCTGGTCATGGTTCAACAGATTCAGTTCAGCCGCCACGAACTACCAGCCCAAATGGGTTACTAACGGGGCAGGTAGGCAGGTTGCCCGGGGTGCCGACCTGGGCGACCCAGCAACTCAAGCGGCCACAGCAAAGGCGTGGCAGAGTTTCCTCACCTTCGCCGAACAGGAAGCCAGTGCTGCCGGCGCGGGCGGCGTTGCAAAGGGTGTCGGGTGGGGCGCCAAAACAGCGGTAGGTGCAGCCAAAATTGCGGCCGGCGCATCCGCCGCAACAAAGATCGCTCCCTTTACATTGAAGTCGCTGGGAAAGTCCTTGTACCAATCCCCGGCAGGCCTCATTTATGGACCCAGCAAAAATCATGGGCACAGGCTCACCCATGTCCTCCAACATGCCTTCGACGACCCAACAAAAAAGCTACACACCAGGTTTTCCAGCGGAATGGGCGCATTAAAGACAGTGGACGAAGCATGGCTCCTCAGGGGAGGCCCCGTCCCGGGTAACCCCAGCAAGTATATTGTTCCTATGGGAAAGCAAGTAGGTGCCGGCGGCGAAACAAACGTCACGATCATCGTCAGACCCGGCACGACTGAGCTAATTACGGCGTTCCCGTCACCATGAGACACGAAATCGTGTGCCCGAATTGCGGGCAAGACTGGGTCAAACCCTATCGAATTAAGAAGACGGACGAGCTCTTCCAGCTCTGTGATGAATGTGATGCGGTTTGGGCCATAGGAATCGAACCCAACTTGAAGGCTCTTTGGGACTTCAGAGCGTTCATGGCAGTGCGTGGATTGTCTGATGTGGAGGACGAAGTCGAGGAAGTGGACTTGACGTGAATGCCATCATCACAGGAACACGTCCCCCAGCCTTTCCATCCCTGTAAGCGCCTTCATCGTCTGTCCCGTGTGTCGTCAGAGTCATGTTGAGACGCATCGGGTGAAGGCGACCGGTGAGGTGATTCAAGTCTGCGACGAGTGCGACTCGCTCTGGAGTGTTGGAACCGTGCCAAACACGACGGAGTACGACATCGTCGAAGAATTTTTGAGGGACCGCGGGCTCAGTCCCCTCTGGGATGAAATCGAGAAAGTGGACCGGCCGTAGTGTGCTCATGCGATGCATCAAATACAGACGGGACGGCCTACTCCGCGGATGACTACGCCGTGTGCCCAAGGTGTGGGCAAGGCCGGGTCGAAAGCCAGCGCGCAAAGAAGACGGGAGACGTCTTTCAACTCTGCGATGAATGCGACGCGGTTTGGCCCGAGGGAGTTGAGCCCAATCTGGCACAGTTCGGTACTTTCGACACCTATACGGCTGTTCGTGGACTGCCCGAAATCGGGGAAGTCGAGACAGTGAATTATCGTGAATTCCATGCCGTGGTGAGTAAAGACGAAGTCATCCGTAAGTTGCTTGTTTCGGGCCTAGCCGACTGGGTTTCCTTGCATGACGTCGTGTGGTGGGGCACTAGAGGCACCCTTAGCCCAAGTACGAAGCGGGTAGTCCTGGACGTCCTTCACTCCGTCTATTCGGAGGGGCTCATGGTGCCTGGAGAGCTCGGTGAGACGGGTTTTGAGGATTGGGCACCCCCCTTAGAAACATGGGTTATTCGATCAGAGATGGCCCTCGACGCCCTAGAGTGGCGACCAATGGGTGAAGGCTTTTGGCTGCGGCTAACGCTGGGGGAGAGACCCTCGCGCACCAATATGAAGCCGAAGGAGAGGACCTCGCGGAGTAGTAGCGCCTCCGGCGAAAGCGTGGGTTATTCGGTCAGAGATGGCACTCGGCGCTGTGGACTGGCAACCTTTTGGCCAGAGCTTCTGGTTGAGGCTAACACCGCGTGGTGAGACCCTCGCACGCCAGTATGAAGCGGAGGGAGAGGATCTTTCGACCTATCACACCCGCGGAATGCGCCGGAACGAAGCACCCTACCGAGACGCTATGAACAGCCGCATTGCCTGAGGTCCGTGAACACCCGGCTCGGGCGCATGTTCGGGAGGCAACAGGTGGAGCTGAATTGGTGGATGGACGATGCCACCAGGCCACTCCGAGAATGTGGGGGTCATGGGACGTCTGGCCGAGGACCTCCGGGCAGAGTTCCCCGAGATGAAAGGGCTGTCACGGTCCAACCTCTTTTACATGCGGGGCTTCGCCTCGGCCTGGCCGGAGCCAATTGTCCAACAGGCTGTTGGACAATTGCCGTGGGGTCACATCACGGTACTGCTGGACAAACTGGACAATCGACTTGACCGGGATTGGTACGCCGGCGCCGCAGTTGAGCATGGATGGTCCCGCAACGTCCTGCTGAACATGATCATGAACCGGACCCTGGAAAGAACCGATGCGGCGCCGTCGAATTTTGTCCAACGGCTTGTTGGACCCGATTCCGAGCTGGCCCAGCAGGTCGCCAAGGACCCCTACAATTTCGAATTTCTGGGTCTCTCAGGGGAAGTTGCCGAGCGGGATCTGGAACTGGCATTGACCAGCCGGATCACTGAAACCCTGCGTGAACTCGGACCCGGATTTTCGTTCGTCGGACGGCAGGTCCACTTCGATGTCGACGGTGACGACTACTACGTCGACATGCTGTTCTTCCACATGGACCAGAACCGGTACGTGGTGATCGAACTCAAAACAGGAAAGTTCCAGCCGGAGTACGCCGGTAAACTGAACTTCTACGTCGCCCTTGTCGATGACATGCTTCGGCGCGACCATCACAACGAAACCATTGGCATCTTGATCTGCGGCACCAAGAACGACAGAAGCGTCAGGTACAGTCTGGGCCGCTCCACATCTCCTATGGCCGTCGCGGCCTACACCTACGACAAACTCCCCACAGCCGAGCAACAGGCCCTGCCCAACGAAGGCCATCTCGTCGCGGCCCTCGAATGGGCAGAACCTGACGAAGGAGAGCCGCAACCCGGCTAGGCGCCACCGCTGACCTACCAGATTCAGCAGAAGTTACTGACCAATTAGCAAACCAGAATGTCCAAAGAACTTTGGACATTTGACCTTAGCCACCATCGTCGCCGGTGCTGCCCACCACTTAACGCCGATAAGGGCCCATACGTCGTCTTACGGATGGACAGAATTACTATTGGGCCGCCAGGTCACTTGGCGGCCTGTCCGGCGGCTGGACGAATGTCGCCAGCACGCACCCAAGCGACTACGCGCGAGGTGACCGAAAGTGGGCCAACCATTCAGGATACAGTTAATCGCCGCCGTCAGCCTTGTTCAACTGCAGGAAATTCGAAGGGGTATCTCGTGAAAAGTCGACCCACTGACCGCTGAAGGCTTCTGGCTTTTTCACCGTGATACGGTGGCGTCCGTCGCCGAGAGGTGTCACATCCACCAACCGGGAGTCGCTAATTGAGGATCCTCCTACGGGACTCGTGAACTGCGTCAGCGGTTCCACGCGTAAGGCCTCCATGATGGCGTGGGCGATCCGTTCAACTGCTGCTCCCAGCAGTATCTCAACGTCGCCCATGGCATCGAGCTCAAATGCACACCACCTGGCAACATCGTCTATTGGACCTGGGCGGGACGCAGCTTCTTGGGCTACCTCTCGTCCCTTTGCTGTGATAGACAGCACATCTTCAAGGGTTCCCTGCGGATGGAGCCAGAATCCTGCATCTCGCCAGATATCTTGAAATTGGGTGAGGCGGGCCTCATGCCCTGTACCAGGAGCAACGCTAGCTGCTAGCCACGCAGCCCTTTGTTTCGGGCTGGCGGGGACACTTTGATTATTCATCTCTTCGATGAGTGGACGAAGGATGACGTGTGATCGGGGCGGCTCAGCTAGCAAGACACTCCGATACTTGGATACGACGTCCGGGCTGCGGTCCATAACCGCTTGGACTTCAGATGCTAGACATGCGTCCAAATCAGCTACCGCGCGAACATCAAGGCCAAGGGAGTGCGAGATCGCAAACCAAAGTGCCACCGCGCCGCTTCCTCCGCATTCAACCAGATCAGTCTGGGCTACCACTTCAGGGGGTTGTGTTCTCTCGAGAGAGGTAGTGAGTGCTGCAACGTCGTGGACGCCTTCCACAAGGACCGGGCGCGGTGAAAAGACCAACTGACTGATCAGTTGGGGGTTAGTTTTGAGGGAGGAGGTCACTCGTCCTTGGAGCTCGGTACCCACATGGTCGATGAGTCTCTGGCTCGGTCGATCCGCAGAAAAATACCATACGGCGCCTAGGTCCCCGGCCGTCGCCGGCTTCAACATTGTCGGCTCATGTGTAACGACTACAGCCCGTGAGTTCCTTCGCCGACACTCATTCTCGAGTTCGCTGAGCCAGAGGCGTGCCATGGCCGGATGGAGGTGGAGTTCGGGTTCGTCGACGACCAAGAGAGTCCAGTCTTCTCTGTAGGCGGCGGTCAGCAAGATCACAAGCTCGCGTAGTCCGTGCCCCTCGTCACGCAGCAGAGAGTACTCTGATCCGCCTACGCGAATGTACGGATCAAGGTACCCAGCGCTTTCTCGGAGTTCGATAACTCGCCCCAATGCCCGTCGCAGAAATGCTGCGACGCGCAGCCAGACCTCAGGCTGATCTTTTAGCGCGTAGAGGGCGCCGACGCCGCTGCCCTGAGCGGACAAACCAGCGGCCTGGCTGCGTTCGGTGTCGCCTAAAGGGACCCCCTTGTATGAATCCATCGCGGGGACCGACGTCCAGCCCCAGTTCGAAAAGCTCATCAATCCCGAAAGACGATCAGTTGACAGATACGACCCACCTAAGTGCTCGGCGACAAGCTTAGCCGTACGTGACTTACCGCTGCCGTTTCGACCGACAAAGTACGAGACAGGGTATTCCCATCCCTTAGTCTCGAAGAAGGTGTCGGACGTAGTGCCTGGAAATACATCATTGAAAGCCAGCGTCACTTCGGAGAGCGGATCGGGAGCCTGCGTCATGGCCCCATTGTTTCATCACGTCGCGACTAACAACGTATGCGGCCCAATGCTCGGGCCACCTCCAGCTAACCTTTCGCGTATGTCGGTGGTTGAATCCACCGACTCTTACCAATTTTGTGCAAAAGGGAGACCGGGCAGAGCTTCCTGAACCCTCGTCTACTCCCGTTAGTTAAACGCCGATAACGGATATTATGTCAACTAGGACTCCGCGTACGTCGTCTGATGCATCAATTCGGCTGACACTTGCCCCATAGCACGGTCCTCAATAACTACGGTCGCACACGAGAAATTGGAACATGGCGGAATAGGAATCCCTCTTTCAGCAACGCATCGACCACGTGGCCATGGTGGACTTCGAAGGCTTCAAGGGCCTCACAGACGCCCTCGGCGGAGTGGAAATCGACGTCAAGATTCCTTTCTCACCCAACTCCGGCCCCATGAAGGGCCATGTCTATGAAGCCGGCCCACAGACGTTCAATGGCGATGAAGCACTCGCCTTTGTCCGCGAACGGAAGTCCTTCAGCGACGGGGACTACCAGCGGGTGCGGAACCAGCAGGCCTACCTCAAAGCGATCATCAGCAAGACCATAGCCAGGGAGACCCTGACCAACCCGATCACGATCAACAACATGGTCTCCTCAGTGTCACCCTTCATCAGCGTGGACAAGAGCCTGGATGCGGCCGCAATCGGAAGCCTTGCCCTGGGAATGAAAGACATCCGGGCCTCCGACACCGTGATGTTCACCCTCCCGACGCTGGGAACGGGCACCTCTGCCGATGGTCAATCCATTGTTGTAGCGGACACCACCGCAATCTCTGACATCGCATCAGCGCTGGCCAAGGACCAGTTGGGCCAGTACGTGACGGCGCACGGCCTCGAAAAGGGCAACTGACCAGTCGGGATTCACCGCCGTCGACGCAAAAAGTACCATTGATTGCGCAATATGGACTTCATCAGCAGCCTTTGAATGCGCGAATATTATTATTTTCTGCGCGCAATAGACCTTCCCAGCAACCTTGCAATTCATGGCTTGAGGTAAATCACGCAGTGGGCATCTGCCGCAATTTGAGATGCATCTAAAGTCCCTTTACGATTACTTTTAAACGTCAAGTCACACCGCCTGGTGTTACGACGCATTCAACTTTGTTGCTCCGCAGGGGGCGTTGGGGGCATGGCTATGGGGGCTGGTTCGTGAATAAAACGGTTGTGTTGTGGTGCGGGGTATCACGGATCACCACAAGGAAACTCCGCGCTGACACTCTGTTCTTGAGCTGACCGCAATGACTGCCTTTGTTTCTGCCTCCCGCGACGTCGCTTTCGCTGCGGGCTCTACATGGTTGCGCACCCAAAGCATCAAGATGAGATTCCTTGATCTTGCCTGCATCGTCATAGCTGTAGGTGGAGCCCATCTGCTGCGGTTCGGCACCGAAGATGTGACCGTTGCCGGCGGAGACGCGGAGCTGTCGTACTCGGCGCTTTCCGTTGTCCTCATTCTCACGTGGACTGCCGCGTTGGAGTTCGGCGGCACGAGGGACCGCAAAGTCCTCGGCACCGGAACTGATGAGTATAAGCGGGTCGCCGTATCATCACTGTGGCTCTTCGGATGCCTGGCAGTCGTCTCCTACGTCTTCCAACTCCAGACGGCACGGGGATACGTTTCAGTAGCTCTCCCCCTTGGCGTCGTGCTGCTCCTTTTGGTCCGGTTCGCCCAACGGCGGACCCTGCACCGAAGCCGGCTTGAGGGCCGGAATCTTCACAAAGTGCTCCTGATCGGTGCGTCCAACAACGTCAATCACTTGTCAGACAAGCTGAATCAGCACATAGTGTCCGGGTACAAACCCGTTGCAGCCCTCCTCACCGAACCAGGGTCGACGGCCAGAACAAATTTGCCCGTCCTTGGCTCCTCTCCCAGCGTGGACATGGTCCTCGACTCCATCGGTGAGTCCGGAGCAGACACAGTGGCGGTCTGCGGCGGGGCACACTTGGACCCTGCCTTCCTGCGGCAGCTGGGGTGGGCACTCTCCGCCCGCGACATCGGCATGATCGTAGCCCCTGCACTCACTGACATCTCTGGTCCCAGGATCCACATGCAGCCGGTAGCGGGGCTACCACTGATCCATGTCACAACACCGAAGCTCAGTGGCATGAAGGCGTTCGCAAAACGGGCTTTGGACGTTTGCCTTTCCTCCTTGTTGCTCCTGCTGCTCTCCGTGCCGATGCTGGTGATAGCCATCCTGGTCAAACTGGACAGCCCCGGGTCTGCCTTCTTCTTCCAAGAGCGGATCGGCAAAGGCGGCCAGTCCTTCAAAATGATCAAGTTCCGCTCGATGCGCAACAATGCTGAGACCTTGCTGGAGGCTTTCCAAGCCCAAAGCCAGGACAGCGTCATCTTCTTCAAGATGAAAGACGATCCCCGGGTCACCCGTTTGGGTGCATGGATTCGGCGATACTCCATCGACGAGCTGCCACAACTCCTCAACGTGCTCAACGGAACCATGAGCCTTGTTGGCCCGCGCCCACAGGTGGCCCGCGAGGTGGAAATGTATGACTTCGCCTCCGTCAGGCGACTCTTGGTCAAGCCGGGCATGACCGGACTGTGGCAGGTGAGCGGCCGCAACGATCTTTCACTGGAAGAGTCCATCCGCCTGGATCTTTACTACGTTGAAAACTGGTCCTTGGCCCAGGACATCGTCATCCTCTTCCGGACGGCCAAGGCCGTGGTTGGGAAAGACGGAGCCTACTGACCCCGTGTTTCCATCAACGGTTGCTTCGACTCGACGTCGTCAGCCGCCAGAAGGGCGAAGAATGTCCAGATCGGCAAGAACGTCCATGACGACTGTGTGGAGACACCAAGGGCTGTGAAGACAGCCAGCATGCCCAGCAAGGATGCATTCCTGAAGTTTCGCCACAGAAGGACCAGAATAAGGAGTCCAAAGGCGATAAGAGCGACGTAGCCAAGTTCAGCCGCTACGTGGGCGTAGGCATTCTCCGCAATGGGACGCGTCTGGTCCGTGGAGTAAATCCACGGCAACTGACGGCCGCTGACATATTGATCGAAATAGGCGCCATAGCGTCCAGGACCCACTCCAAAAATGGGATTGTCGGAACTCATATCAAAGGAAATCTGGGATTTCACTCCGCGCAGGTTCAATGACGTTGTGGCGTATTGGTAGTCCGGAGCAAATTCGGTAAAACCGATCTTTGCCAACTGCCTGCCAAGGGTGGTCCTCAGGCTGTCAGAAAAAAGCAGCGCCAAAACCCCAACCAGTGCCGTCGCGATCAAGGGAACCAGCACCTTGGAAAACTTGAGGATGACTATCATCGCAATTCCAACAGCAAGTCCTGCATAAGCCGTGGTCGATTGCGAATACAGAATTGACAGGGCCGCAACCACCGCAGCCAGGTAGCTTCTGTTGTACAGGGCCACCAAAATTGCTGCCCCGGCGAAGAAGCCCAGGTGTTGCCCCTCCAGGAAGGGTCCTGAACGAAGAGTCTCCACCGTGTCATCGACGCCCAGTGTCCGGAAGCCAAGGGTGCCGATCAGTTGGGTGTTTCCGGACAGGGCTGAGGCCCACTGCATCAGGACTGCCGATCCGCAGAGCCAGATCGATGCGACGATTGCCCGCACAGTCCTTTGTCGATCCACACGCCGGAGGACAGACCAGTAGCACAGCGCCAGAAGAGCGTATCCGCTGTACAGAAGGAGATCGGTTTCGTAGCCCCTGTCATAGCCAACCGATCTGAGGCCACCGCTGCCGGGGGTGAAATTGACCAAGGCAGAGAAGACGGTCGCAATGGCAAGGACAGCCACGGCCACACTGGCGAGGTCCCGTTTTCTCCTCATGGATCTCCGGCCAAGCACATACGTGGCGATGCCCATGATCCCGAAAATTTCACTGATCTTGAGGGGGAAACCCACCGGCACGGTCAGCGCATACTGGAACGGCATGAAGACAACGCTGAGCAGCATGAAGCGCTGGAACCACGGCCCTGTGGTCGGTATCTCCCCAAGAGTCTCCGGCTTGGACCTCAGCACTGGTGGCTTTTCCGGTGAGGCGTCCGTGCCCTTCGCCGCGATGTTCGTGCTCACAGCGCCCGCACCGTAACTGATCTGATTCCGCATACAATCGCCCCTGAATTCCTTCGGCCCCCATGACCGATCATTCGCCCTGCATTCCCGCAAACTTCACTCGTTCAACACCCTCTCCTACCAGCGGAAGAGCTTCGCAATCCGCCGGAACCTGGCGCCGACGAGACTTGGTGTGGAACGTCCCGCCCGGCCGTCGGAAGCTGCCAGGACCTCAGCCTGGGGCCATACCGCACGCCTGATGAAAAGCAGGCGTTCTTCGGCTGGAAGGGAGCGGAAGATCATCCAGTAGGCCCGCCACCAGCCTTTGCTTTCCCGCCATTTCCAGTTCAGGGGAACTTCGTGATCAACCCGAAGATGGGCCGTTGGGAAGGCAAGCCGCAGGGCGGGCTCGAGGACGGCTGAAGCCTTCACGCTGTTGGCAAACTGCAGCACCTTTTCTCCCCCGAGCCTCAGCGTTTCAGCGTGCTCTCCAGCTCCCACCGCCGTTTTCCCATGCCTTGCTTCCGGCCGGAGATCGTGGAGGGCGAAGATGACTGCGTGTGCCGGGAGGTCGGGCGTCAGCATCGGTACCCCCGCGAACAGCGTGGCTTGAGAGCTTTCCCTCACCCTGCCGAAAACGGCAGCATCGTCTTCCGCGCATCCAGGAATGTGGCGATGCACGTCCAGCTCACAGCCCCACGACCCAGGTTCAAGGGCCACCGAATGGTTGAAGGAGAGCCCGGACCACTGGTCCGTCCTTCCGTTCCAACCCCATGCTTCGAGTGCGGAGCAAAGAACCTCAAGATGTGCGGGATCGGCCCAAACATCCACGTCACCGGAATGCTCCCTTTCCCGCAAACCTTGGCGGTGGAGCATTGGCCCCTTAATGGATATGGCGTCAACTCCATGGTCGCGGGCCACGCTGGCAACCAACGCGTAGACCATCTCATGGACGGGCGAGGACATCCACGGCACCCTGAGTTCGAGTATCCGTGCCGGATGTGACGGGTCCTCGGATGCGATGCCCGCCGCCGCGAACTCCCGGACCAAGGCCTGCTCAGCATCATCGAGGCCAGTGTCAGGCACCGGACCATCCATAAGCTTCCGCCAGAGGACGGCCGGCACGTCGGCCAAACCTATGGGTTCCGACGGCATTGTTGGCAAAAGCATCAGTTCAACGTCCGTCTGATTCTCGTGCCAGCCACGGAGGTCCAGTGCGCCATAGGCGATTGCTACCCAGCTCGTCATTCGCCGCCCTCCCCTGGGACCGTGTGAACGGCGTGGAACAGCTCGAGATTCCCGCACGCATCTGTAATTTTCAGTCCTGATAAATCTACCGCAATTAAAACTGCCGGATTAATCAGGACGCTTACAGTAAACAATCCGCACAAACCCGAATATGCCCGGGCATCGGTTATCCTTGACTTTGGTCGAACACCAGACGGGCTCCGTTGTTGGTACCTCCCTCACATCAGATTTAGGGTGAGGCACTGCCGCGGGCCGGGAGTCTACATCTGATGCGCCGATGAATGGGGGAGCGTGGCAATCTTGGAATTTTGGCATGGGCTTTATTACCAGCCGTGCAATGGACAAATCGACTCGGCGTTCACGCAAGCAGGTGCCGGTTGGTAGCCGCTGATTCCAGTCGGATTCTTCATGTGGTTGACCGCATCGATGGCGGGGTGCCAAAAGCTGTCCGGAGCTACATTGAAAACAGCCCCAAGGAGTTCATCCACCTGGTTTTGTCGCCTTTTCAGAAAGGGCAGCCCGCCCCTGTGTGGCAGGGCTTGGCCGTTGAGCACCACGATCTGGGGCCAGGGCTCTTCAAACGCATTGCCACGGTTGGTACCACCGTCGACCTGCTGATGCCCCAGGTGGTCCACGCGCACTCCAGCTTCCCCGGCCTCTACACCCGCGCGCGGCGCATAGCGGCACCGGTGGTCTACGAACCTCACTGCTTCAAGCATGACGACCCAAACACTTCTCCAGTGAAGCGGGCACTCTTTCGAGGTGCCGAGAGATTCCTCGCACCAAGGACCTGGAAATTCGGGACACTGTCTTCCCACGAAGAGAACCTGGTGCGTGCGCTTAGCCCGTCAGCTACCTGCGTCCCCATCCCAAACCTGCCCACAGTCGCCTCCCGCTCAGCCGGGCATGGGCCCCTGACCAGTCAGGCCGTACCGGTGATCTCCATGGTGGGAAGAATCGCCCGGCAGAAGGACCCTGTGTTCTTCAGCGATGTTGCCGCTGCTCTGCGGAGCAAGGTGCCAGCCGTGCGCTTTCAGTGGATTGGGGATGGCGATCCGGAACTGCGAAGAGGCCTTGAACAGGCCGGAATCCAAGTCACCGGCTGGCTCGACAACCACGGAGTGGCCGAATCCCTCGCTTCCAGCAGCGTCTACGTTCATTCCGCCGCGTATGAAGGCTTCCCCCTCAGCATCCTCGATGCCGCTGCCCAGGGCGTTCCCATTGCTGCCCGCAGCATCAGCGCCCTCGGAGACTCCGGCTTGCTGCAAGCAGATGATGCCGACGGAGTGGCCGGTCTTGTCGCCGCCATCCTCAGCGATGCCGGGACAAGAGAGCTTGCGCTGGCGGCGAACCGTTCCCTGCTGGCCCGCATGAATCGTTCGACCCTGCACACTGCTCTTCGTGACCTCTATGACCTGAAAGGGCCTGATCGTTGAACCGACTCAAGCAAGTGTCGTTCCCGTCCCGGATTCTCTCCCGCCACGTTGGCGGAAACACCACCTATGCACGGGAGATCGCCAAAGGCCTTGAGCTGAGGGGCGTCGAGATCAGCCAACTTCGCTCATCGAAACGTGCGGCACTCACCGCCCTCATGGAGACATGGCAAGGTCTTACGGTGCCCGCGAAACCTGGCTTTGTATTGCACTACAGCGCTGACACTGGCCCGCTGCTGCCCACCCGCGCTCCCTCGGTGGTGACCGTGCACGGTGTTGCGAGCCGCTGGATCACCACGGCGAGATCGGCCCGGCAGGAAATGATCTGGCGAACCCGGGTCCAGCGGGCCATTCAATCAACGGATGCGGTCATCACTGTCTCCAAGTCCAGTGCAGACGATGTTTCCGAGGTGTTCGGCATGGACCCGGCCCTTATTACGACGATTCCCCACGGCATCGACACTGAATACTTTGCGCAGCCACGGGCTCTTAGCGACCGGCTTCAGCACCTTCGCTCCACTCCCTACGTGCTTTACCTCGGAAACATTGAACCCCGGAAAAACCTGATTGAACTTGTACGTGCGTTCTCGCTGCCCCAACTTAAGGATCTTGGCGCAAAATTGGTGATCGCGGGAAAACCCGCGTGGAACGCGGCTGAGACCATGACCGCGATTGAGTCTGCTGGAATCGAGCATCTGGGTTTCGTTGATGACGACGAGCGGGTGGCACTCATGCAGCATGCAGCCCTCTTCGCCTTCCCCAGCCTTTACGAGGGCTTCGGATTTCCCGTTCTCGAAGCCATGGCCTCCGGAACTCCCGTCATTTGTTCGGACCGCGGCTCCCTCAAGGAGGTGGCAGGTCCGGCCTTCCTGTTCGAAGACACCGATGCCGACTCAATCGCCCGTGGCATTGCAGGGGCTCTCGGCAGTTCCGCAGGAACCGGGCACTCACGGGATGCCGGCTTCGCTTGGGCGAAACGCTTCAGTTGGGATGCCAGCGTGGACGCGCATACCGAGGTCTACGAGCAGGTGTTGCAGCGATGAAAGTCCTCATTCTCCATGGCTACAGTGCTGACAACATCGGCGACGGCATGCTGGTCACCGAAGCAATCGAACTCCTCACCGCGACCTTCCCGGCCGAGGCCATCGATCTCACACTGTTCGCTTCCGATCCTGGGAGTTTTGATCTCCCTGGCGTCTCACTGCGTCGAAGCAAGCCGTCCCTCCGCGGCTATGACCGTGACTACCTCGCGACCCTGCGGAATCTCGACAGCTTCGACCTCATTGTGGGCGTTGGCGGTGGGTACCTGCGCGGCGGAAACTGCGTTGAGCTGGCCAAAGCGCTTCTGGTCCATGGTGTCCAGTTGCGGGCAGCCAGCCGGCATGGAGCAAAAGTTGTCTATCTTCCCCAAAGCATCGGTCCCCTGAGGCTGGGCAGTGCCCCTCGGTTCAGGCGGCACCTGGGCCGGCTCAGCCGGGTCTGGGCCCGCGATGACCGCACGGTCCAGGAGCTTGGGCTGACGTCTGTCGTCCGACGCGTGCCGGACATGGCAGTCCTCCGCGTTCCGGCCCGGACCACACAGCCAGTGGAAGCCACTCCTGTGTACTCGGTACGAAACCTTCGTGGTGGCCTCCCTGCTCCCATCATCGAGCTGGCGGGCTTGGTGGGGTCCTTCGACGGTTACGTACAGAGTCAAACCGGTGGAAATCAGGACCTCTCCCCCATGCAGAGCCTCAACCCGCGGCGGATCCTCAGCCGCGGGGATTTCCTGAATGGCGCTTCCGCCAAACGGGTGGTGGTTGCCGTGCGCTTGCACGCTGCCCTCATGGCCTTGCAGGCGGGCCACTATGTTATTCATCTGTCGTACGAGCGAAAAGGCTTTGCTGCGTTCGAGGATCTGGGCCTCAAAGAGTACGTCCACAACGCGTTCAGTTTTGATCCGGAGACGGTTCACGCCCACATTGACCGTCTCCTGAACAGTGAGACGGCCCGCGAAGAATACGACGCTGCGGTCAACCGTTCTGCCGCAAGAACGGACGAGGCCTACGAGGCACTGGGGGCAAGCCTTCGGGACGCGGTCTTGGGCGTCACGGCATGACCACTGCTACGGTCACCCGGAGCAACGTGCTCCAACCGCTGGTCATGGTGGCCTCAGGAGCTGTTACGGCCATCGTCCCAGCGGCATTCCAGGCCGTTGCAGCCCGGCTTTTCGCCCTTGAAGGCCAGGCCCAGATAGCACTTGTCCTAAGCATCGGCGCCTTTTGCGCCGGTGTGATCGCCGCGGGTCTGCTCGAGCCACGAATGGCCGATTCCCGTTTGGCCGACAAGACGTACATCCCGGCCTGGGCCACAGCGTTGGGCGTTGCGGGAACACTGGCAATGGTCATTTTCCCCAGCTCAATTGCGGTCCTGGCGTTTGGCCTGCCCTGCGCCATGGTGGCCCTCCAGATAGGGCGAATGCATGCTGCCTATACGGCTGGGTGGAAGATGGAGGCCTTGACTGCTGCCGCGTTGGTCCTGGGTGCGGGCACTTCCTTGGTCCTTGCACAACAAAATTCACCGTGGGCGGTCTCTGTTTTAGCCGCATCCATGGCAGCGGCCATCGTGATCAGGGCCCTGAGGACCCCCTATAAAGCGTCGGGGCGCCCACGTTTGGCCCCAACCGCCTGGATCACCCTTGAAACTGCCATGGTGGCCCTGGTCCCGTTGGGCATTGTGGCCACGGTGTACCTGCTTCAACGGGATGAGGAAGCTGTTGCCCTCAAGGCGACCATCACGGTCCTCGGAGCACTCCAGCCCATCCTCGGGTACATGCGGACGCGGCTGCTCGGAGCGGAATCGAGAAGCCTGACGCTGGGCATGTCCGCCCTCAGCGTCCTGGCCATTGCGCTCATCCTGGTCCTGGAGGTTCTTGGCGTGTTCCAGGCCCTGTTCGGCTCTGCCTGGAACGTGGTGACTCTCGGTGCTCTGTCACTGGCGTGTCTTTGGAAACTGGTCAGCATCCCCGGCACCCTTCCCTTCACCTACCTGCGTCGCGCAGGGATGGTGGGCCAGGTTTTCTGGATCAGGATTGTGTCGTCGTTGTTGTATCTCGCAGTCAGCGTGGCCTTGATCCTCTGGAGCGATTCACTGGCGGTGCTTTTCCTGGGACTCACCATTGTGGAATCGGTGACAGGTGTATTGCTGTACGCGAGATACCGTTCGGTCTCCAAGGCGCTGCAGCAGGCCTGACACGTCGGTCCGGTTGGCAGACGTAGGGTCAGGAATCCAAGGCTCCCCACTTATCGAAGGGGAAGACGAGCCAATCCACACGGCCCGTAATGTCCCCCCGGTGAACAGTTCTGACGCAGTCGGGAGGGGCCGCGGGGTTTCTGCATGCTGAGACGGAATCTTCCGAAACAGAGCGGTGATCCCCCAGCAGCAAATACTGCCCCTCACTGAGGATAAGTGGCGCAAAGCAGCGCGGTGACTCTACCGCCGTCGAGCAGTCAAGAGATCCCGCGTGGAGGGGGAAATCCTGATGAATGTACGGTTCACTGATGGCAACCCCGTTGACCTTGACCGCACCAGCGGCATCACAGCATTCAACGGTGTCACCGGGCACCCCGATGATCCGCTTGACCAAGTACTCGGTGTTGCCAGGGCCAATGCCGGTCAGTTCACCAAACCAGCCCACGCTGGTGCGCAGGAAGCTGCGGTCAGGCGCGGGCCCCCAGCCCGGCGGTTTGCGGAAGACAACCACGTCCCCGCGTTCAGGCACTGAAGCGAAGTACGCAGTCCGGTTTACCAGCACGCGGTCGCCGACGTTGAGGGTCTGCTCCATGGAGCCGGTGGGCACGTGATGGATCTTCACCAGGAAGCCTTGGACGAGTGCCACGAGGATCAAGGCCAGCAGCGCATGGCTCCACGGCGAACGAAGCAATCGACGACGCCGGCTGGCAGCTTTCGCAGTATCGGGACCCATTGTTATGGGGCCGGGGAGCGAACGAGCAGGCCGGCATCCGCGAGAGTTGAAAGAATCCCCACCACTGCTTGTTCGAGCTTCTGCTCAGGTGGAGCACCAAACTGGCGCTCCACCTCCCGTGCAAGCGAAGCAAAATCACGGCCCTCACAGAGCGACTTCCAGACCAGCGGCCCCACTCCATCAAGGACGTGGACAGTTCGGTTGGCGTCCAGGACGGCGGTCAGCCCACCGGCTTCCACGGCGTCCAGCACCGGGGCAGGTAGATATGACTCCGGCGCCAGGGGACTCACCACGCCCGTGGTTTCCCCTGTGGGCAGGACGGCCTCCCACGCCTCAGGCGGCTCCCACGCCATCAGCTCAGGGATGAGGGGCAGGACCTCAAAGGCCTCACTGTAGGTGACCCGCCGAAGCGCGCCGCAACGATCGACGTGCGATGCAATGGTTTGGAGCGGTTTGTCCATGTCGGCCAGATAGCTGATCTCCGGGACGATCTCGACCAGGGCTTCGCATAACCCCAACGTCTCAATCCGGGGCGCACCGGAATAACCATCGCGCCGGGAAACCAGCACCAGCCCGGCAAGGGCAAGGGACGCAGCGGGCAGCTCACCAAGACCCAGGACAGAAGGGGCCAGTTGCTTTTTGTACGCCTCGCCGGGCTGGATGACGGACAGAGGTTTCCGGTAGGGATGCACTGTACCGTCGGCCTCGATGCCTACGGTTTCATCGGTGACGTAGCCATATTTGGCACCGAGGTGCCGGGCCAAGGTGGTCTTGCCCCTCCCGGACGGACCAATGAACGCCAGCACCTGACCGGAGGGGTGCGCGATTCCGGCGGCGTGCAGCATCAGCAGGCGGCCGCGTTGTGCCTCGATAGCTGCCAATGTTGTGTGGGTGGAAAGCTCCGCTACGGAACCTGGGAGCCCGTCGTCGTCCGGGAAAGCCCAGAGAAGCTCGGCGACAATATCCTTAACAACCGGGATCGCTTCCTGTTCAGGCATGGCATCGGACCAGGGCCTGTGGAGTTTTTCGAAGCGCGCTTCATCAAACTGTTGTCTCGAAAAATCGAATCGAATCCTGACTAAACCGCCCAGCGCATTGACCAGGATCTCATCAGTCTGCATTTCCTCCACCTAAGATCAGCCGGCCATACCAACCGAAAAGGGATTACCGTTGGAGGCCTTCAAATACCCTAATCCGCATTCCCGGAACGCACGAAAACGCGCCAGCCCTTCTGACTGACGCGCATTCGCCTGAAATGTTCTTCGAAAAGGCCCTAGAGGAGACCCGCACCGACGGGAACGGAGATTTCGCTCGTGGCAGTAAGGGTGCGGCCACCAATAACCACGGTGACCGTGACGGGGAATGTTGCCAAAGCGCTGATACCAATTCCAGTGCTGACACCCGCAAGGCCGAAGACGATGGGAAGGTTCAGCGTGCCATTGCTGGCGACGGTGACGGGAACGTTGTTGGTCCACGTCGTAGCCGGGAAGCCGTACTGTCCAATAATGGGGGCCGACTGGTAGACGGCAGTGCGCTGTCCGGCGGTAGTGAGGGTGCCGTCGAAGGAGTACACGCCAAAGCCGCGAGCCCGGCCAACGCTGATGTTGATGCCGGCAGGGCGGGCAACAGACACTGTCACCGCGGCAGTCTCCGTCACGGCACCCGGACCGTTGGTGAAGGTCAGGGTGGTGGGAACGGTGACCAGGGCCGTGGCCGTGAGCGTTCCGCCGCCGTCCAGCAGGGCGAGGGAAAGGAGCGAAGTCGAGGAGGCCGTAAAGGCAAGGCTCAAAGTGTTCACGGACGCTACGGCAGCCGGGGCGGCGACGGCGGCAGCAATGACCGGCACGGACCAGGCGGCACCCTTGACTACGGCGCGGCGGGAGTGCGGCTTGGAAACGGTGACTTCGTCGCTCATTGTTCTTCTCTCAACTCGGAATGAAAACCATCGGTTGGAATCCAGCACATGCCGAGTTCCCCCATCAGGGATAGACATTACCCACGTGTTTTTGCCGGAAAGTCCAGATCTGGCCCTCGCCCGAAGTTTTGTCGCTCAACGGTTCAAGGTCTGCGCGGAACGTCCTCTGTGCCCGCCACAAACGTGAATCTTCACGGCTGGGAAGCGTCAACGCCCCGGCGTTCCCTGAGATCCCGCGGCCCGCAACCATACAGCTCATCCAACGCCCTGCGCAGGGCGGCCGTTGTACCGAATCCGGTCTGCTCGGCAATTTGTTGGACGCTGAGGACGTCATAGCGGGCATCCGTGAGCAGCGTTCGTGCCAACCTGCCACGCTGCCTGCGAATCTCCGCGGCAATGGAGTTTCCCACCTCCGCGAACGCGGCCTGCACCCGCCGCAATGACGACTGGACAGCCTTGGCCACGGCCTCGGGATTAAGCTCCCGGTCAGCGCATCGCTGGGCAATTACCGCCATGGCCTGGTCCCTAAGCACCGACGTCAAGGACGTGGAATCCCAGGAAACTCCACAGTGATCCAGCAGGAGGCTGCCCGTCAGTTCAAGCAGGATCTGCTCGGTGGCGTACAGCTCAATGGCAGAACCGTGCCGGGCAGGCTGATTCAGGATGGCCCCGATGAAGGCCTCAGCAGCAGCATCGAGCCGGGAGCGGACGGGGGTGACGGTTACGCTGTCCAGTGCATGGGGGACGAAAGTCTCCGCCGCGCTTCTCTGGATCCGGATCCGTTTAGCGTCCGCGTCCCCGACGAATGGCGAGGGCAGGCCCCTGCCGCCAGGGACAACAACAACCGATTCGCCGCCCGGGAGGTGCGTCCCTGAGTGGGGATCCCGGATAAGGCCGGACGCGACGAAATAAATGTCCACGGTGTCGTCATGTCCCGTGGCATCGGGGGCAGTGAAATCGCCCGAAAGTGAGCTAATGGTCAGCTCACCAAAAACGCATTCGGCATGCCTCTGAAGACCGTGTTGATCCTGCGCGAAGTACACCGCTCCCATTTGGAGAAAGTCAGTATCCTGCATTTGTCATAAACCCCCCATCCCACCGCGAGGTGGGTATCCCCTTTAGGTCAGCACGTTACGATACTTACAACGCAGTGCAAGAACTGCGTTCTTTTTGTGTCGACGTGTCGACGCCACACAGCATCAGGGGGACCAATTTCATGGAGCTCACGGACTATTGGAAGGTCCTGCGGGCACACTGGATTTCAGTGATTGCCATTACCGTGTTGGGTGGAATAGTCGCATTCGGCTGGACTTTGACCCAGACCAAGGTCTTCAGCGCCGATGCCAGCGGCATCATTTCGGTAGGCGTCAATAAAGATCTTGGTACGGCCATGGCCGGCGAGAGCTACTCCAAGTCCCGCGCAAAGTCCTACTTGGACGTCGCGAAATCCCGGTCCGTGGCGGAAACCGTCATCCAGGACCTCAAGCTCCAAGGCACCACTCCTGAGCAACTGATCAGCCGTATTTCGGCCCAGAACCCGCAGGACACCGCCACCCTCAAATTCTCCGCACAGGCCAGCAGCCCGGAGGATGCCCGCGACCTGGCCGAGGCCTGGGTCCGGGCCGTCGGGGAGCAGGTTGCCGAGCTTGAAAAGGGCAGCAACAGCAGTGAGACCTCCATCGTCAGTTTCCGCTCGCTGGACGCCGCACAGCTCCCCACCACTCCGACATCCCCCAATACCAGGCTCGCGCTGATGATTGGCGTCGTCGCCGGCCTGCTGCTGGCGATCGGGTACGCACTGCTGAGGAATATCTTCGACCGGCGCGTCCGTTCTGCAGTCCAGCTCGAAGCCGAGACCGGCGTCGCCGTCATTGGAACCATTCCGTTCCACAACAATTTCGACGGCGTCAACCGCCTCGTGTTGTCCCGCGGCGGTAACGATCTTGAGAACAAGAACCATCAGGACTACGCCGTAGCCGAGGCCATCCGCGAACTGCGGACCAACCTCCAGTTCATGGACGTGGACGAGCCGCCCCGCATCATCGTTGTCACCTCTGCCCTCCCGGGGGAAGGAAAGACCACCGTGGTGGCCAACCTTGCCCAGACCATCGCGGCATCCGGCCAGCGCGTTGTTGTGGTGGACGGCGACCTCCGCCGCCCCACCGTGGCCAAGACGTTCGGGCTGCTGACCAATGTAGGGCTCACAGATGTCCTCATCGGCAGGGCCACCCTCAACGACGTCCTGCAGCCCTGGGGCGAAAGCGGCGACCTCTTTGTGCTCGGCGCCGGCTCTGTACCTCCCAACCCCAGCGAACTTCTGGGGTCCAACGTCATGCGGGCCCTACTTGAGGACATTGCCAAGCACGCGATCGTCCTGGTGGACGCCCCACCGCTGTTGCCCGTCACCGACGCAGCGATCCTCACCGCCCGCACCGACGGAGCCCTGGTAGTCAGCCGCGCAGGCAAGACCACCTACGACCAACTGAAGCGTGCCCTGCAGAACCTCGAACGCGTCAAGGGCAGGCCCCTGGGTCTGATCATCAACGGCGTTTCCCGCAAATCCTCCAAGGGCGAGGACTACGGCTACCAGTACTACACGTACTACAACCGCAAGGACACCGGTGAGGAAGCGGCCAAGGCCAACCACGTTCCCGCCACGGAATCGACTCCCGTGGCCGCGACAGAGCAGGTCCAGCTGACCGACCAGCGCCGTGGCCGCCGCCGCGAAAGTACCAACGCCCTGTGAGCCTGACCAACCAAGGTGCCCATCCGCCGTCGTCCATTCTGACCGTCTGCACCGGCAACATCTGCCGGTCGCCGCTGGCCGAGCAACTGATCCGCGCCCAGCTCCATGACAACGGCCTCAGCAGCCTTCAGGTGATCTGAGGTGTGATGGTCGAAGTTCCCGGTATCCCGATCCGGTGATAGGCCAGCTCTTCGGAGTATCCATCCACAAGGGACCTATGTCCTGCGGATCCCGACAGCTAATGCGCGCACCAGGGTGGTGGTCCCCTCGCCCGCTTTCCAGAGCTCACCGTCGGCGGACCTCCGGCCCAGCGGCAAGGTCTCGGTACTGCTCACTGGCTGGAACGGACGCACCTTCACTGATCTAACGCACTTGGGACTTAGGAGTGAAAGTGATCCTGACGGCGGATGCCGGCGTCGGCGAACAGAGGCCTACACCGTAGGGGAGACGCATCAACAGGCTCACACAGCAACCGGAACGGGTGTGGGCCATTGGCTGTCTTACAGCTCGACTTGGTGTTCGTTTTGGGAAGGGCCGTGTGCGCCGAACCTGTGTTCACTCGCCCCTTTGGAGAGCAATCGTCGTTCTGGCGTTCTGTGGCGTCTAAGGAGTCCTAAGTGTTCGGCTGCTTTGATTGCTTCGCGTCGATTGGTGACGCCCAGCTTCCGGTAGATGCCCTTGATGTGTGTTTTTACAGTGTTCGGGGATATTTGCAGGTCATTGGCCAGTTCCTGCGTGGTAGCGAAGGTGGGGAGGAGCGCGAGCATCTGACGTTCCCTTTGTGTCAGCAGCGTGGTTCCTGCCGATGGGGTGGCTGTAGTGGCCCGCTCCAGAGTCCTGATCAGTTCTTCGTGAGCTAAGAAGTGGTGGCGCTCACGGAAAAGGGCCGACCGCACGAGGGGCCCGGCGAAGTGCAGTCCCCGGGAAATACCGTGCCTCGTTCCTAATTCCAACGCAGCCAAAAGATATTCCCTTGCTTTGAACGGTCGTTCCTCTTCAAGTTCAATATGCGCGGCCAGTGCCAGGCCGGTGATCTGCCCGAGGGCGCTTTGGCTTTGAACAAAGCCTTTGTTGACGGGAGCCAACAGTTTCCTGGCTTGCTCCAAGCGGTTCGTGCGTAGGAGTCTCCACGCAGAGATGATGTGCAGTTCTCCGGTGATGCCTTGATGCCTCCGCAAGTCCAAGTTCAACTGATGCAACGCATCGTACCTCTTTAGGGTCAACAACATCTCTGACACCTGGAGCGCGTTGATAGCAACGTCCCAGGGCGGCACCTCTTGGGACATGTCATGCCGTACCCTGTCGAGTAACTCCAATGCTGTCTCATCGCTGGATTGATCCCCTTGGAGCCAGTCAAGAATCAAAGCCAGCTTTGCCGACGACTGTCCAATGGCGGGGGCCACGGTTGGCCCCAACCCGACGAAGGCGTTGTGGTAGGCGGCTTCGGCATCGGATAGCTGCTGGTACGCGCACCACGCGGCCACGAGCCGGGCTGGTCTGCTTCGGGCGTTGTAACGCAGTCCTGCAGATTCCGCTTGGAGGAGTGCTTGGTCGGCGTTTTCCTTCGCCCCACGAAAGAGCTCTTGGGTGCAGTCGATTGCCGCTGTGAGCGAAAGAGCGTCAATCACGACGACCGGGTTGGGATTTCTGATTTCCAGGGCCTTTGCATACTCGGCTTCTGCTCGTGCTTCCTCGTTACGGTTCAGGACAAGTAGAGCTGAGGCACGGATCCGGGTGACGAAGTGGTCCATGTCGGGATCGGGCGCATCGGGTAGCTGTTGGAGGGTGCGGAGGGCCTCTTCAGTCTTGCCTTCCGCCAGTGAGATTTGGGCGCGCAAAACGTGGTGCAGAGCTTCGAAAACCGGATCAAGTTGTGGGATGTCCGCTGCTGCGGCGCATTTCTGGAGCCACGCTTTGGCTGGTTCCATGATGCCGGTCAAGAAAGCCACCTGTGCTTTGAGCAGAGTCAGTTCCGCCGATGTTGCAGGTCCGATCTCATCGATCAAAGCTGTAAGGGTTGTGAATTCGCCTGCCCAGAGCAGAGGGAGTCCGGAGTTCTTTACCGAGGAACGCAGCAACGCTGGGTCCTGGCTTCGACCTGCGTGGCGAAGGGCGTCCTTATGTCGACCTGTCTGCTGATACCACCGGCTCATCCGTGCACGAACGGGCAAAAGCTCAGGGTCGGCGTTGGTGCTCAAATATTGCTGTAGGAGTCGGTGAAGGCGATAAGTTTTGATACCCGCGACAGTCTCTGAGCCCAACAGGCCGCTCTGGGTGCGGACAGTCTCAATAAGTGTTTCCCCATGTGCCCCGACGAAGGCGTGGGTGAGGTCTTCCGCGGTGAACGTTTCCAACACGGACATGACGGTCATGTACCACCGCACATCCCTCGGATAGGAGGTGAAGAGTGGCTCGATGAGTTTTTCCATCAGCGGATCGTTGCCGGCTGCATCCGGGGTGGTATTGCCGACAGCGGCGTGGCGGAGAGCAAGTATGACAGCGGCCGGCCAACCTTCAGTGCTCTTCAACAGGGCATCGATGTTCAACGGAGTAGCTTTTGTAGCCAAGGCTACTTCTTTGCGGCGAAAATCGAGGTCAGCACGGGTGATTTCAACAACGTTCTCTGCTGCGTGAAGTTTATATAGCTCGGGCACCGGTGGCAGCGCCCGTCCAACAAGGAGGAACCTTAGATTCTCCGGTGCGTGATGAATCAAATAGTCAAGATTCTGCAGGGTGCTCGGATTGCGTAGTTGGTGACACCCGTCCAGCACCAGTACCACCGTTCCCGGAACATCGGACAGCTGGATCAGCACTGTGTCTAGGAAGGCGTTATCCCTTACATCCGGGCTCGGCAAGGCGGCGCCTCCGAGGGCAAACCCAAAGGAGCTGGTCAGAAGCGACCAAAAGCGGTCGGGCTCGTCATCACCCGGATCCAGGGACAGCCACGCCGTCACCGTGTGGGCGCCGGCGTGCCGGACCCATTGAGCGGCCGTAACGGTTTTGCCGTACCCTTCGGGACCGATGATGGTCCCCACAGCACGGCCAGCTGTCAGCTTCTGAGAAAGGGTTGAAATGATGCGGGGGCGTGGAAGTTCGTCAACGGCCGCATTCGGCGGCCTCACTTTGTCTCTCAAAACCGTCAAATCGTGTATGTGCATTCCATACCCCTCAGATTTCCCACGGCTACTCATCCCGAGGGAAAAGTCTGCTTTCTTTGGTGAGCCCAGTGTGACCTATCCAGGCCCGGGAGGCCAGCAAGTATGTCGGACTTGGGGCCTCGTCCACATCCGCAAGGTTGCTACGCCTTGGCTACCGGTCCGGGCTCAGGCGCCTCTATGGACCAGTCTCTTGGATTGGTGATCAGCGCTCTGCCTTCGGTGCTGCAGGTCAGGCGGAGCAACCTCCAAAGCCCGCCTGCCTGCAGGAGCAGCGTGGATGACGGAAGAGTTAGCTAGTTTTCGTCTGAATCGAACATCACCTTAAGGGCTTCTTCATCGACGTGGCTGAGGTTGCTTTCCAACAGCTCTCCCTTGGTAACGGCTACATCGCTGGCCTGGACGACACCATCAGTTCACTCACACACCTCGGAGAACGCGACCTCGACCCCAACACCGGGACTTTCACAGCCCCCGACCCAATCCTTCCCACCGACAGATCAGAAGGATTCACTCCGTACACCTACTCATTCGGCAACACCACCAACGCCTCCGACCCGACAGGCCTCTACCAAATGCCAATATGCGACTGTGACTACGGCGGACCGGCACCACGCCTAAGGACCTCACCCCCGCCGCCAGCCGCCGCTCCCCCGGCACAACAAATCACGACTCCAACACCGCAGCCGGCCCCTTCTACGAGGGCTGGACAGGCTCCCTCTGGCAAGTCCGCAGCGGTGGCACCGAAACCGACACCTCAGCCGAAGGTTGCCTCTCCTCAAACATCCTGCTATTCGTTTGGTTGCGTGAACAAGGACGCCATAGCCCAAGGATGCTATTCGTATAACGCCTGTGGACAAGCTCCGCCCGGACCAAATCTTGCCCAACAATGCTCAGGTCAGAAGCTTCTGTTTGGCTTCGGATTTTCCACAGGCAGTGCAGTTGGTCAAGCCGTCTATGCAAAGGCCGACGACGTAAAATGGAATAGGCAAGTCAAGGGCGGAATGGTCGCTGGCCTATTGGTCGGCTTGGGGAACTCCTTAGTCGATTGCGTTCCCTGGGGCAATCCAGGCGGGACTCGCTAGTGGTAAGTCAGAGCGCGCAAAGGAGTCATTCCGTGACAGAAAAACACCGCAGAGTCCGTCGGTGGGCGGTCGGCGGGCTCATTGGGCTCATGATCGGATACGCACTATCTTTGCTCTTTCATGGATTCAACTTCGGTGCTGCTTTCCTAGCATGGTTATGGGTGCTCCCGGCCATGCTGGGTGTGAGCTTATATGGTGTATGGAAAGAGATGAAGGACAACTCCGAAAACTGAAAGTGACGGTACATCCGATATTTCAGTCGCTAGGGCCCAACTCAGTGATTGGGATGTCGGCTAGCCGTGGTGGCCTTCCACTCTCGATGCCGCCTATTTGGTTGGACCTTGGATTGACCATGGGCTCCGATTCGTCCTGGAGTACTTTGAGTGGTCAGGAGACAGCCAGAGCGAACCAAACGTGCTTAGGCCACCCAGTAATCTCGGTTGCCCTAGCTTTACTTCAATGCTGTCTATTTGGACGGGCCGCTCTTGAACCGCTCAGCGCCCTTGGAGGCCCCCGTCCGGGTCTTTCTGGCCTTCGTCGCTCCTTTGCCCAAGGTGAGGGCAGTGCGGGGGTGGGTGGCCTCGCTGCGGGCGGCGGCGAGGCGGCCACGGATCTGCGTTTCGTTGGCGCCACTGCCGGTTAGGGACTCGGCGAACTTCTTGTGGTGTTCAGCTGAACCGTAGTCGCTGGCGGAGGTCGTTCCTGTTTTCAGACTCTGGTCCTTTAGTCGGCTGCTGTCGTTGCCGGTGACGCGGTTTTCGATCTCCCGGCCGACGTCTTCCATGCGGGCGAAAAGTTCCTTCTCTGCTCTCTCGTATCGCTGTTCCTGGGTGGACCATTTGGATCCTTTGAATCCGCCCTCTGCCAGCAGTCTGGCTTCGTGGAGGTTCTTGGCTGCGTCCACGAAGGCGGGGTCTTTGAAGTGTTCCTCGCTCGCACCGTTCATGTTGGCCGTGGTCTCCTTACGGAGCTGGTCGATGTCGGGTCCGTTGATGCCGTCCTTGCCGATCAGGTACATGCGTTCCTTCACGGCGGCATCCGCTACCTCCAACGCTTTGGGTGTCTTTGCGTTGTGTGCCTGCTGAAGGGCTTTGGTCAGCTCTGGGTTTGCCAGGTACTCCACCGGGACCTGGTGGCGTTCCATCTCCGGTGCGAGTTTCGCGGCCTGGGCACGGAGTTCTTCGGCGCGGGCGGCTGCCAGAAGCTGCATGGCCTTTTCGTGTTCAGCAGCCGCTTTACGTGCTTCTTCCTGGCTCCGTGTCAGGGCGTCCTGGCGTGCCTTCTCTGTGGTGACCGTCTGGATGCCTGACTCAAGGTATGCGGTGTCCGCGCCGACGTCGTGGGTGTCGATGCCGTACCGCGCTAAGACTTCCTGGCGAATCCTTTCGGACGCTGCCAGAGCGGTGGGGTCGTGGTCCTTCCACGCTTCTGCGACGGTGTGGGCGGTAGCGATGTCGGACGGTTGGGCTGTGTCCCACCACTGCTCCTTTTCAACCGGTGCGAGTGCTGCGTGCGCTGCACTGCGTTCGGCGGCAAGGCGTGCTTGGACTTCGTGAGCTGCCTGTGTGTCCAGGTGTTCCTGCTGCCGCTGAGCTTCCTGACGCTTACGAGCCAGAGTCTCTGCAATACGGGACGCGATCATCAATGATTGCCGCAGTCCGCCGTCTACTACATCGTCGATTCCGTCTGATTCACTCATGGTGTTCCCCTTGCACTAGTGGTGTGATTCTTATCGGTCGAGGCTCGGGCCGGCATCGCGACGGCTGGGCTGATAGGTCTTTGCTGGTGCAGCGGTTGGCGTGGTGGGCACTGCGGATCCGGGACGGAAGGGAACCATGCCTCGGCGTGCGATATCAATTGCACGTGGCGGCACCGTCGCCTCAGCTGATTGCTGCTTATCGGCATCCACTGGTACCGCCTTGGGCATGGTCCCGGTGAACGGTGCAAGATGGTCTTCCACCACTGAACGAATGCGCTGGGCTTCCCGGGTCCGGCCGGACTGTTGATGCATTTCGTACACGGCGAAGGCGGTGTTGATCAGTTGCACCATGAGTGCCGTCTGCGCGGCAGTCTTGTTCTTGCTCGATGCTGCCATGAACAACATCGCGGTGCCTGCGATGGATGGCAGCGCAATCGGTTTGCTGTGGGTCTTGGGTGCACGGAGCTGGGCGGTGCGGGACAGTTCAGCGGCCGTAGCCGCCAGCGGTCCGGGTGTGGGTTCGAGACGGTGTGACCATGCCGCAAAGGCGCCGGAAACTTCCCGTGCTGCCTTAGCCCATGTGGCGTGATCGTCACGTGGAATGGACCGCAATTGTTCCGCCAGGGCTGTGGCGTTTCGGGTGTACTCCACCCATACCTGCGGCGACAGGGTAGCTTTCTCAGGTCCGGTCCTGGAGACAGTGCGCTTGTTACGCGCAGCGGCATTCCACTCAGCTGCAGCTTCGGTGGCAAGATGCGGTGAATCCATCCACGCTTCACGCAAAGCACCAAGCTTCAAGTCCGAGGCGAGCGTGCCGCCACCGAACCAGATAGGACGCTCCCCGGCCTTGGGCCGTTCAGCCACCGAGTAGCCAACAATGACGTCGGTGGTGTTCTTCGCGTAGCGGGGGCGAAGCAACATGCCGGTGTCACGGGCCCGTCGAACAAACTCGCCTTCCGTTCCAGATGCGCTGGCACTGGCGCGCACCTTTCGAGCCAACGATGAGCGGTGCATCTCGCGTTCGTCCCGCACGGCCGTGGCCTTCTCAGCACGGTCATAACCACGGGTGGCATACACGCTGGAGAGCTGTTCAAGGCCGTACTTAACTTCCAGTTCCCGGCAGGACTGCTGCGCCTTCTTGTAGTCCCCGTGAGTGGAAGCCTTGGTCCCATCTTCACGAACAAGTGAGACCGCGATGTGGATGTGATGATTACCATTTTCGCTAGTGCCGTGGTTCACGGCTGCCCAGCGGCACTGGGCCTTTCCACTGGCCGCAGTGAAGCCCATGGCATCAACAAAATCATTGGCAATGTCGCCCCACTGCTGGTCCGTCAGCGCACCCTCCTCGGCCCGCAGACTCAACGAGCAATGCCAGACACTGGCGTCCCTGTAGCCAACGTGAACGCGCTCTTTCTTTGCAGCGTCCCAGGCGAAGTCCTTCACCTGAACGGAGACCCCGAAAAGCTTGCGCGGCTGGTCCAGGTGCTTGGCAATAGCCAGGGCATCATCCCGGTCCAGAACGCCGTCGTCATACCAACTCATGATGGCCGCATCACCTGCCACCAAGTGAGGGTCGGTGTGCGCATTCTTGGTCTTGTCAGAGTCCGTCGATGCCAGATAAACCATGAGCCCGCCCATGCGCGAACCACGTGTGATGTTCGGAATCATCTCTACATCAACCCCTCAATGGCCCGATCAATTCGCATGGCCACCGAACGAAGATGCTTCAACGCTTCACGGGCCTCCACGGGGAACTCACCCGTCGCATTGCCCTGCCGTGCGAGCTGGTTGATGTTGTTCGAAGAACGCGCCAACAGGTTGTGCAACTGCATCAGTTCAGCACCGATGGCACGGCGCTCGGTCGGTGAGTCGGTACGTTCTGCCAGGGCCGCCGAAACCAGCAGGTTCGGCACGGTCACTTTCTCCCGTTCGGCCCTCGCCACGAGAGCCGCTTCCTCTTCCACCGTGACCCACACGTCACGGCGCTTCTTCGTTCCTGCCGGAGTGTTCGCACGACGACGGCGGGACAGATTGGGGCGGTGAGTGTTCTCCTCTTCCGACATCCCAATCCCTCCCTTCAAAGGCCCAGCGCAGCGACCCCGAACCGGGACCACACTGACAAGTGTGCCGTACTCGACCGCCAGTGTCGAGGACGCCAAGCCACTTACACCCGTGTAAGTGTATAGCTTGCTCGCATGGTTGAGTTTTCGCGTTTTCCTCACCCATGTGCGACGCGCCAAAAACCATACCTATCGGTGTCAGTCAGGGCCGCTAGACTGGCCACATGGACATCAACGACATTGCCGCCAAAGCGGCCGCGAAAATTGACGCTGCCAGGGACGCCAAGGTCAACGCTGTGAAGAACGCAGCAGCCAGCAGCGTCGAACTTCAGGAAGCCGCACAGCTGCTCGCAGCAGCCGAACAAAAGTACGCCAAGGACTACCAAGCTGCGCTGCGTGCCGACTGGACCGAATCGGACTTGCGCGGCTTCGGCCTCGACACGCCAGGTAGGAAGGCCGGCGGACGACCGCGCGGCAAGAAGACCGCCCGGGAAACAGCGCCTGCCTCGGTGGCATCGGAACAGTAACCCCTCGCCCACATGGACACGGCAAAAGCTAAACCCTTCGGGCTTTTCCCGCACACATGACGCTCCTATAGCTGTCAAACCTGAGGTACGGGTAGGTCGCGAAACCGTTGTCGGCACTGCTTCGGCTGTCCACAACCGGGGACAATTCTTATGGGTTATCCACCGCTACGGCGGCCGGGGGAGCTACCCAATGGCTCCCAATAATTCAGCCGTGGATAACCCGAATAGCCCCCAGCCATGGACAGCCTCAAGGTCATGTTGAGTGCCTGGTTGACCCGGTAGATGTAGGGGTCAACCTTAGGGCTGCGCGAGTAGGCCCGTAAGAACGTTCTCTACGTATCCAGCACCCATAAGTCCGTCTTCGGGCTTTCCCTCATTGTCGCCACCGGGTACTGCTTCTTCGCCCAAGCGCCGGCTGGGGTCGGAGTCATCGTAATGCACCTGAATTGACCGGCCAGTGATCGGTTCCGTCCGTGCGAAGACGGGCATGGGCCACTCTTCCGGCACCCAGCCAGCCATGGGGCCAAGTACCTCCCACTGACCTTGCTTCAGGCCGAGGTAGCTGAACCTTCCGATGAGGACGGAGTCGTTCGGAGACAGGTTCTTCACGTCTGACAGCATTGGGACCTGCGCCCATCTCTGGGCGAAGAAGTAGCCGAGCAGAATGCCTTTAGAACTCATGCGAGCGACGAGCCCTACGCCGTAGCCCCCGCCGTTCAAGGGCACCGCAAAAAGACTTCCCGGACCATACTTCGGCTTTGCCACTACTCTCCCACTCGTCGATTGAAAATCTTGGGGTGCTTGCCTGTTTGTCGGCCCGCTGTTAATAGCATCGGGTATGGAGTCCCCCGAGAACTCACATCGCCATGCTAGGTGATCGGAAAGCGCGAGCGTCTTCATCATCTCGCAATGCTAGAGAGCGCGGAGTGTTAGCGGATCTCTCTTGGTCGTTCAGCCATCGCCGGTACTCGGCGATAAGCGCGTCGTTTCTCGATTGCCCACGCTCCAACCGTGAAAGGTAGGACGGCCATTGGTTGAGGTGTGCAGCTGCGTTTTGCAGAGTCAGCCCAAGCTGTATTCGTAACCGCCGCACGTCGGCTATCGAGGGCGCCGGGGCCGGGTTCATAATCTGTCGATACAGTTCTCTTGCAACGTAGCGTTTGAGGCATCGCATAATCTCGCGCTTACTCTTCCCTTCATGGGTCCGCTTCGCCACGTACTCCTTTGTCCTGGCATCCGACCCCATGCGCACCAAGACAACATGGTGCAGGGCCTTATTGGCGTTTCGGTCACCGCCTCGACTCAACCTGTATCGGCTTGTCTTGCCCGAAGAAGCGGGAACGGGCGCGACCCCTGCCAAGGCCGCGAATTGAGCTTCATTGCCAACGCGTTCTCGGTTATCTCCGATTGTCACGAGCAGCTGGCTGGCAACTTCGACGCCCACTCCCGGCAGATCGCAAAGCAACGGAGCGTATGCGTCCAGAAGTTCCTTCAACGCCGAATCGGCCTCGGCAATCTCGTCGGTCAGTGACTGATACCTCTTGGCCAATTTCTTTAACGTCCAGGCAGTCACGTGGACCGGATCTGCCAAGTGGCCAGCAGGCTTGGCACGCGCCATCGTCCCGATCATCGCAGACGTCACCATGCCCCGGTACTTCTCCCTCATCAGTTCAGGTGCCGAGATCATGATGTCCCTGATCTGGTTGATGGCAGCAGTTCTCGATTTCATCGCTGAGGAACGAGATGCCCGCAATAGCCGCATGCACTCAACCGGGCCATCCTTATGTTTGGGAACAGCGGTGCAACGTTCTGCCAAGACGGCCTGAGCAGCCTGGTAGGCATCGAGGGGGTCGGACTTGCCCTTCAACCTTCGATGCTGCCGGTTGGGCTGGTTCACCTCCACCACTGTGAGGCCTTCAGACCGTAAAAGCCTAGTAAGTCCAGCGCCATAGCTGCCGGTGCATTCAACTCCCACCGCAGCGACTTCACCGTAAGACCGAGCGAACGCAACGATAGCCCGGTAGCCTGCGTCGGTTGCACGAAATTCCTGGTCCCCCAAAGGCCGGCCATACTCACTAACAACGGCCACATGATGGGCATCTGCGTGGGTGTCCACACCGACAACGACACGCACTTCTTCCTGATCCGGCATAGGGCCTTCCCTGACGAGTTGAGAATCACGTGACCCAGGTGGGCAGACAAAACGGTAAGGGGATCATGGTCAAGCTCCTATCAAGTCATGACCGCCCAAGCCACGCGAAAAGACTTGAACCAGCGGACACGACATGTGCAAGACAGCACCCCGAGGAGCACGTCAAATGGACGATGAGCCACGCCGGTTCAAGACCAATACCATCATTACCGATGGACGACAGGGACCAGCTGACCGCCTGCACACAACCGCCAGGCCACCACACCGGGCAACCTCACCGAACACGACCGGCGGACGTGCACAGCCTCCAGACCATGCACGTCGTCCAATGCAATGACGAACCTGCCTCAAGAAGGTCATCGCAACAACTCACGTCTCATCCAAATCTGAGTAACGCCATCTAGCGTCCGAAGTCGGTCTCTTTCGGGGTTAGGCGGCGTTGGCTTTCCGCGCGCGGCGTCGACGCAGCTTTAACTGCGGCCAGGGTCTCACCGTCAACAAGCGGGCCCCCGCCTGTGACGCGGCCCTGGACAGTTTCGAGTTTCGGCGCCCCATGCTCATCACGGACTCGGTACACAACGTATTCACTGACGCAGCCGTAATCCTTCGCCACGGCTGCGGCATTAGCTGCACAGATCGATTCCTTGTCATCTGCTGCAGCGAACAGGGACGCCGGGAAGGATAGGGGAACCCAACGTCCTCCCAGGACGGCGTCGCGATCAACGGCCGTGCCATTCTCGGCGGCAAGGTAACCACGTTCCCAGCGGCCGAGTGTTCGGGCCTCGCTCAAAGCTTGGGTGGTTTCCACATCGGCTACCTTCACGTCGTAGCCGGCAGTCTGCAACACGTCCATCTGCATGCGAGCGTTCTTCTCACCGGACAACGTGCCATCAATGACAATGTTGTCCCCGCGGTCAATGGCATCCCGAATGGCCTTCTTTGCCAGAATGGAGGATTCGTTGTGAACCAAAGCAGCCAGTTCACGGGGATAAAACTTCTCCCCCTTTGCTTCCAGTTCCCGTACCTCGTCAGGAACCATGTAGCTCTCATAACTGCCGTCAGCCCGAGCCTGCACCAACAGGTCGTCTTTAAAGTCGTCAGGGTTGATTGACAACCACTGCTCTGGACGCGTCCGGGTTTGGGCAATAAGAGCATCTTGGGCCGTAGACTTCCCGACACCTGGAGGGCCCGCGAGAACGATCGCTTTTCTGTTCCTCAGGACTTCCGGTTTCGAGGCTACGAAAGCCGCCAGGATCTCATTATGCAAGGCACGTCGCTCTTGGCGCGGCTGCTGCCGCTTGACGTTGAACCATTCCGGATTTTGCGTTGTCGCGTGCCGTGAATGGGCTGTCAGTGGCCCGCCCTCGGAACACAACTCCTCGAGATGAGCGCGATGTGTAGAAGCCTGGTCGTCATTAGTCACGCTTTACAGCGTAGTCACGGCGAGTCCGGAGCATCCTCAGACGCGTCCAAGATGATGTCGTAAGCGTCACCATCAATGAGACCCTTGTCGAAGGCCTCCCCAACCTCATCAAATGTGCCAGGAGGATTCGGAGGAAGAATGGCCTTCCACTCCCTGGAAAGCTGCTCCGTGTGGTCGGGGGCCTTAACGTAGGGCCAGGCAGAAAGCTGGCGGATCATCTCGTCGCGATCTATATCGCCCGCAGCGTACCGCTCAGCAATCTCGAACGGGCTGGCCCCGCTAAACCCTTCCGGAATCGCCTGCACTCCCCTGGACGCGGCCCTCGTCAACGCCTGGCTCACCGCAGACTGAGTGATCTGAAGAGCCCTGGCTATATCCCGCTGCTGCAGCCCACTTTGCACGGCTTCCTGCAACGCTCTGAAGTAATCCAAACGACCCAAGTCTTCACGCGCCAACGCACGCCGAGCCAAGTCTATGGCGTGCTCTGGTTGAGTAATCGTCATACCCACACCTCCTATATAAGCAAGCTTATCAGGACATTAGCAATCTTATATAGCGGCTCACGGTGCCCACGATTAGCGGGATTCTAGCCCTGATCCTTTAAGAAACCTCGGCATCCCACGAGGGCAACGCGTCCTGGAACGGGGTTGCAACCGCCCTACCTGCGAAGTCATAAGCAGATGAGTACGGTGGAAGGAACCCGTGTGATTCGCCCGATTCACCGGCCGAACCTACTTCTCAAGGAGGCGCCTGTGCGATTCCGAGACTTCTTCCGGCGCTCGGCCTCATCCGGAACAGAGCCCTCTCCCATTACTGCCAGTTTTCAGCATGAGCAAGCGTCAACAGAGGAATTGGCGGAACTGGAAGAAGCTTGGGCCGATCTAAACCAAGCGGCCGACGAGGCAGGAGTGATCACGTTCCGCGCCTGCATTAGAGATGGAAGTCCATGGCAGAACGATCCGGAAGCAGTCCGCATGGTAAGTGCCATGATCCGAGATTCTCACAACCAGGACCAATCGACAGCAACTGGTTGAGACCGCACCTAGACACGTGTCATTGTCTGCGGGGCAGAACATCGACCACAGACTCCCCAGGTAGGAGATCGCAGTGACGCTTGAGCCGGACGGGACTGAGTCGAGTGAGCCGAGCCCAGGCCAAGAGTGGGCCTACAGGGTTCGTGACGACGCTCCTTCTACACGGGTTCAGGTCACTGCCCTGCAGCGTGAAGGCCGCAAATTCCGCGTAGAGATACGGCACCTAGACGGCAGCGCCGCAAACACGACGGAAAATGTGCCTCGGAATCGGCTCAAAGTGCCCTGGAACGAGGTGTCGAGCTATGACGCCGTCATGGAAGGCTGGAAGGCCCTACGCAAGCAATCCATTGACGAGATTGAATCGTCAGCCATGTGGATGATCTTCGAACTCCTCGTTCCCGAAACCGTCGCTGAACTCTACCTCACGCCCGTGGACGATGCCCTAACCATTCACAACGAGAAAGCTCTGAACTCCCTCACGGGTTGCCCATGGACCGATCTGCCCGCAGATCGCTCCTGGATCACCTACGAGTCCAAGCCCCGGCTCTCCCCCTTGGCCTCTCTCTCGATTGCCGAAATGATCTGTCACAACAACCCGGGCACGGTGCTCGACCGGATCATGGCAGAAGAAGCCGAATCCAGAGAAAAAGTGAAAAGGGGTGGAGAAACCGAAGACTGGGAAACCCGTGCAACCGTCCCGACCACCCCCGAGTACGAATACCGGTCCTACCTACGCTGGAACAAACCTCGACATGAGCTCCTGCGCCAGTGGTGCGGATATCGAGCAGTCACGACTCACGAACGACTGCTGGCAGCAGAAGCCGAAGTCAACCGCCTCGACAGCCTCCTAGCGAGGACTGTGGACTGGCTCCGCGAATACAGCAAAAGCGGCGCAGAGATCATCGACAGAGAACACGAGGAAGACCGAATCACACCCCTCAACATCCGCCCCATCCCCGACCGCCCCCTCCAGCCACACGAAATCCCCGTCATCACGGTCCACAGCCGCCGACGTTGGCGCCATTAGCCAACGGCACACAGGGAGACCGGCAACGCTTGCCTGAGTTGCCCAGTATGGATGGCAGGCTCACAAATGTAGGAAGGTAGCTATTTTGTCGGAGGCCTCCCCTAGGCTCCCTTATATGCAGGAAGCAGACGACACACAGATAGCGGCGCTTAATGCCGACGCGCGGGCCCTTGAAATTTCACTCCTAGCCCGGGCCCGGACTTGGGCCAAGGATCAAGGCGTATTTGCACGAACGTTCCTTCTCCAAGAGGCACGCCTCACCGTCGTCGGCCAAGCCGACGTGACGGAGACAATTATGGAAGAAGTCACCGCGCTAAAGAAGGAAATCCTCGCCATCGGCGATGATGTCGCGATCATGTTCGACCGCTGGAGTGAAACTGCTGACTTGGAGGATGCTAAGGCCCTGGCACAAGATCCCCGAAAGACTTACCTCGCCCTAACTCAGCAGGCCCATGCCGACTTCGCCAAAGCCTTCATAGAACGGGGGTACAACCCTGGCATAGGGGCTTCTTCCTACCAAGGGACAGCGAGCTCTAATTGGTTCTTCTACATACCCGAAACCGGGACAGCCCGTAATCCAACCATGAAGTACGACCAAGGCTCACACGAAGGTATTACGGAACTATGGCACTCTTGGCGCGAGACAGCACACAAGATCGAGACCACCAAGGAACAGATTCAGCGCAATCGCGCTGCGAGCCTCTGGGACCTTGAATAATTAGTTTTGCGTTGCAGACCGGGTGGCATAAGGCTGAGGGGATTCGAGCGAAATGGTGCATATGTCAGACCAGGGTTACCTTTTAGACCTCTTACGGCGGAGCCTTGATGCGGCCGAACGACCGGAGACGTTAGTCAGCACGTTGGTCCGGCAGGCTACTCGAATAGCGTCGTTGCGGCACGACTATGCCGCCGTTTTCGCCTTCCAACTTGAGACCGCCGATGCTTCCTCCGGAGTGAAAAACACTAGGGACACCAGTGTGGTTGACAAGCTTCGAACCTTGCTAGGACGCGAGGAAGCCAACCGAACTATGACCGAGCGAGTTGAGCGTTACCTCCACAACAGGACCATGACAGGAAAGAAAGATGACATCTATGGCGGCTCTATCGATGGTGTGGAGCAGCATCTCCAAAAGCTGAGGACAGCAGCAGGTGACCCCTCAGCTGCGCAGTACATGACCCAAATCGATGCTTACTTCTACATCGAGAAACTCGACAAAGTTGGTGCGCAGCTACTCCCCCAGGTCACGTCCTTCGAAAATATCCTCAATCGAGTCCGCCAAGGCGTCCACGACTATCTGGTAGAAGCTGAATCGGAACTCTTAACAGGTCAAACCGAGTCCTCATTGTTCACCCGGGGCGAGGCGTACGTGGTCGAGCGCCTGCAGGCTGTTTCAGCAGAGTCACTGGAAAAGTACCGCGCTGCCGAGCAACGGATCGCTGAAGGCTCACCTGAGAGTTACGCTCAGGCCCTCACCAGCTGCCGAAGGATGATCAAGTCGCTGGCCGACTCCCTGTACCCGCCGACGGATGTGGCCATCAAGGGAAGTGACGGCAAAGAACGCGTCCTTGGAGATGACCAGTTCATGAACCGACTGATGCAATTTGCCATCGACAGGCTGGGCAAAAGTACGCACGTGAAGCTAGTTGAGGAGAATATCCACAGCTTGGGGAACCGCTTGAACAAACTCAATTCCCTCGCCAATAAGGGTGTTCACCAGGAGGTCTCACTAATCGAAGCCGAGTCCTGCCTAATGTGGACATTTTTTCTAACGGCCGACTTCCTGAGGATCGAGGACGGTACCTCGAGCCTTCTGAGTGAGGATAAGGCTTCCACGGGCTCTTAGGCTGCAGAGAACGCTTGAATGAGGCTCCAGTTCCCTAAGCGCGACGTCCTGTGCCCGGGAGGCCCCCACTGATGGTCCTAATGCTGGAGGAATCCTCGGATTCAGCCGCACGGTACACGGACGGCCTTGCTTCGTAGCGCAGCCGTTCCACCTCGAACCGTTCCCCGCCTATTGGAACCCGGATCTGCCGGCCTGAATTGGCGCACGCCTCTGTCCGGCTCGGCAAAGGGTGGGAGTAGATACGGCCAGTGAGAACATTTAACCGCGTGGTAGCAGAGCATTCGGCACACACAACTGCAACAGAGTTAGGATTGCGCACTGCCAGTACCTCATTTCTTGGGGTGTAAAAGGCCTGTGACGAGAGACTATAGCGTGGCCATCCTCTCTTGCATGGTCCATGGCTAAGCCTGAATGTCGAGTCAAGAGCCGCACACTCGCAGTCGCTCAATCTCATGGTCACGTTCTAAGGCCAGTTCTCTGGGTCAGCGCGTCCCACTTCCTTAGAAGTGGAACACCCCAGATGGGTCGCTCCCCCGCCTTCCGATTCTCAGAATTCCGCGTAACATCAACGTCCCGTATGTAGTCCCAAAAGTCATGCAATAGATCCCTGTTACGGGCGCAACTTTCGGTACGGTGCTGACATGGATATCGGATACACACGTTAGTTCGGCATTAGACGTGTCAGCCCTGCTACCGGCGTCGTCCCAATGATGGCAGTCCTCCTGAAATCGTAGGACCTCCACGCCTGCCGATGTGGAGCTCTTCGGGGACAGGATCCTTCCGGCCTGCTCCTCGATGCCATCCCAGTCGTCGCCGTCACTACCGTCGTAATCCTCGTTGTTTGGATTGTCTTCAGAAACCTTGAGGTCGGCCATCATCAGTTCATGTAGGCGATTTGCTGCTTCTCTAACAGCTGACTGCTCGGCTTTGATGTGTTGTTCAATTTCACGCCGACGCTTTGGATCTTTCTTGGCTTGGTCTCGCAGTTCATCAAGCCTTCGAAACAAGGACCTATGTGTGCGGGCAGACGCCGTGTTGAGGATATTCGTCTCATCTGGAAGCTCAGGGTGAGTGTTACCGGTGCAGAAACGCTGCATCCAATTAGCCAACTCTCGACGAAGCACGCCTGTAGTCCCCGTAGCCTTCATCGCGTGAGCCGCATACTTCCCCAAGGCGTTCAACACGTCGTCAAGCGACACGTCTGGCAGGCCATGTCGAAACAAGCTACAAGCAACCGGACGTCAGCAGATTCCTCGGTGGCATCACGCATAATCACCCTTCCTCCCTTGGACCGATAATCGTATGCCTATCCATATGGATGGCAGAAGCTTTCCAAGGACCGAAACGTGCTTTGTCACTGTAATCGGACAACATTAGTACCGAGGGGTTCGCTCGAAGTGTGGGTCGGAGGCCGTTATGTACGAGCTGCCTTGTCCGCCCGTCAGCCGGGAGCTCTGCGGACGTTTCACACGGCCCTTTAGGGGATCCCTCACCGGACGTCTACTTTTCCTCGCCAGGCCAAAGCAGGGCCGGCGGCTGACAATGAGCAACGGAGCGCCGCCACGATCATCCCGCGGCGAGCGTTGATCATCGGTTCCATGGCCCAGCAGAGGATAAATATGATGACTCAGATGCAAACAAACATGCGAATACTCAACCCGTCGCGGAAGAAGAACAGGCCGGGCAGCGTGTTCGCATTGCAGATGCCCGATGGACTGTTCTCTTTTGGACGCCTCGTGAACACGGATGCGAACGCAGGATTTGGGCCAGGTGCCCAGCTGATCTACTTGTTCAAAGATCGCTCCGAGTCCAAGAACGTTGCGAACGAGCGTTAACGGACGCGGATAATCCCGCCGTCGGATATATTTCACTTTTTCACGAGCCACCCCATCTCGGTGATCCTGGATGGGCTGCCCGCACCCAGGCCAGGCCCAAGACTGATCGCCTGGACACCGCCATCATCGCCGAAGCCGCCAGAATCATGCCCCAAAAGCTGCGGACCCTGACCGAAATAGTGTGCTCTGCGGCTTTGACAACGACCACGCCGGCCGCATCGCTGTTTCGAGCCGGATCCAAGGGTGCTCAGCCAGCTCCATCCGGCACTGTAACGAACACCCGGCCCGCACCTCGATCCGCCAGCCGGGGCGGATCTCGTAGGCCCGCTATCCCGAATCGGCCACTTTGAAGACCACAGGCCGAGGACAGGCGAAGGCGCGGCTGAAGAAATATGCGCCCTGCGCCGCCAGACAACTCCTGTCCCTGCGGCACCAGCGCGACCCATTGCGGCCTACCCGAGCATGGACTTGTCGACGAACTGTTAAAGCAACTGGTGGCGACGATAGTTAGGGGCTGCACTACTCGAACCGTAACCCGGCTTCGGACAAGAGCTGGAACCGACTACCCACCGAGAAAGTCGTTGTGTGGTCCGGGCTGGATACCAGGTCGCCCGCCCGGATATGTGAGGCGGCAGAGACAATGCTGCGGCCTTCTCCGTCAACCAGTGTGGCCCTGTCACCGATAAGCTGGAGCAGTGGGAGGCCGCGACGCTCCAACCACTCCAATGTCATATCCATTCCCACAATGCCACCGAACTGTTCAGCGCCTTCCGCACGAACGGGATGGGTAAAGGTTAGTACGTATTCATCCGTACAGAGGAAGTCCACGTACGGGCCAGTGACGTAACCGCGGCCCGTCTCAATAGGAATCCGAAACCAGTCGGTCTTCACGTAACGACTAGCGGCGGTAGGGCTGAAATTAGCCAGGGCATCTACACGTTCCATGTCCGTGCCCTGCCACCACGAAATGTAGCTTCGGTCCGGGCCGAGCAGGCCAACATTTGCGATGAAGCCGGCTCCGGCAGCTGAAATGTCGGGGTCCTTGATAAGTAATTCAACTGAGGGACGGATGAACTTGTCCAGTCCAGTACCGGTGGCTTTCCCCGTAAGACCTGTTAGCCACTCACTGGTGGTGGCGGCCCATTGAGCGATGCGAGATTCGATCCCCGCAACGATGGCATCCAGTTCGGCTACGGCCTGCACTGGCGTCAGTACGGTGGGAGTTACTGCCGTGGAATTGTTCATGGCGTTCTCGGCTTTGTTCGAGGGGGTTTGTAAGGTGTTGGCGGCCGTTAGGATTGCTTAGCTTGTTCGGCTAGCAGCCAATCAATGCTTGCATCGATCAGCGCGTTGGTACAGGACTCGGCCACCTCAGGACGGTGATCGGCAATGGCATCGGCAACGGCGGCACGCAAACCGACTGACCGCAGACGGTGCTCGGAATCGGTAAAGGGCAGCAGAGTCACCGAACCGAAATCTGCTTGTATTCTCAGGAGCTCGCGTGCTAGGCGGGCCGACCGAGCAATCGCAGCGACTTCGAGCAGGAACTCGGAGTCAGCCAGCCGCCAAGCGAGTGGCCCTGCGTCCTCGTCGGGCTGGACAAAAGATCGCAGAACTTCAATGTCGCTGGCGCCAGCTCGCCGCGCGGCCAGTCGCGCACATGTTGCTGCAATGGCCGTGTAGTGAAGCCTCATGTCACCGATCTCCAGGCGCGTCAGCCGCCGAAGCCGTTCCAGTGCGCGCTCCGGGGAAGGCAGGACATCGTCTGCAATGAAACTGCCACCATTGCGGCCCCGGGCGGTGCGGATGATCCCGTATCCCCGCAACTGGCTCAGTGCCTCCCTCGCGGTAATCACGGACACACCTAGGGCACTGGCCAGCTCTGTCTCGTTCGGCAGGCGTTGGCCGCTAGCCAAGAGGCCGGTTTCCACTGCGGCCTCAACCCGTTGACAGACCTCCTCCACTAACCCACCGGATTTGATCGGGCTGAAGACCGCCGCCAGTGAACGGGAGGTGCTTTGCAGCGTGGACACTTGCACCCCTCCCTTTGCTGGCATCTGCATGGACAGGCCAGAAGATCCTTACCTGATTTCCAATCCTAACGAAATATTTCAGAACGGTCTATACATAAAACCTCTTAGATATTAGTATTTAGCGAAATCAGTGTTCCAGCTCACACCTTCGGCTTCTCACACTCCTCAGCAACCGGCAACGGGAAAGGCCCAATCATGACCGAAACGGTTCTGACCAGTACCAAGCACGAGATCTCAACCGCTATCCCCGCCATCCGCTTGCGGGGCCTAACCAAGTCCTTCGGCGATACGACAGCCGTAGGCGGCGTGGATCTCGACATACGGCAAGGGGAGTTTTTTTCCATGCTCGGCCCTTCCGGATCCGGCAAGACAACGGTGCTGCGCCTGATAGCAGGTTTCGAATTACCAACTGCCGGCATCATTGAGCTCGAAGGCAAGGACGTCACCAATACGGCGCCCTTCGAACGAGACGTGAATACGGTCTTCCAGGACTATGCGCTGTTCCCGCATATGTCACTGCTGGACAACGTCGCTTACGGACTCCGCGTCCGCGGTATCGGCCGGAAGGAACGCCGCGCCCGCGCCGAGCAGGCACTAGAAAGGGTGCAGCTTAGCCAGCTTGCCCGCCGCAGCCCCTCCCAGCTTTCAGGCGGTCAGCGCCAGCGAGTAGCCCTCGCCCGCGCCCTTGTGGTCGAACCAAAAGTCCTGTTGCTTGATGAACCGCTTGGCGCTCTTGACCTGAAGCTGCGCAAGCAGATGCAAATCGAGCTCAAGGATTTGCAGCGCTCCCTGGGTATCACCTTCATCTTCGTCACCCACGACCAGGAGGAGGCGCTGACCATGAGCGATCGGATCGGCGTCTTCAACAACGGTCGGCTGGAGCAGATCGGCAGCGCTCACGAGATCTACGAAAGGCCCAGCGGCCAGTTCGTTGCGGACTTCGTTGGCACCTCGAACCTCTTCAACTCCGCGATGGCCGAACGGCTATACGGGCGTACGGACGTGTTTTCCATCCGGCCCGAACGGCTGCGGCTCCTCTGGGACGCACCGGAGAAGCAGTACGACGGCGGTGCCACCTCCGCGGGCGGCACCACCTTCGTAGCCGGTACCGTCACGTCACTGATCTATCTCGGGCACGCAACCCAGGTGCGCGTGGCACTGGACTCCGGTTTCACAGTCGTTGTATTGGTCCACGGCGACCTCCCGGGCAGCGAAGATGAGCTCCACCAGCGGCGGGTCAACGTCGGCTGGGCAGACCGCGACGCGGTATGGCTGCCAGATACACCCTCGAGAAAGTTCTAAACCACTCACACGCAAGATGAAAGGCAAGCACCATGGAAATCAAGAAGAGGCCCTACTGGGCAATCAGCGCTGTGGCCGTAGCGGCCCTGGCGCTCACGGCCTGCGGCACCAGCGGCTCTGGCTCTACTGCCGCTGCCGCTGAAACAAAGACCGAAATCGGGGCAGGCGAAGGTAAGGTCTCGATTCTGGCTTGGCCCGGCTATGTTGAAGACGGCAGCAACGACCCGAACGTCGACTGGGTGGCCCCCTTCGAAGAGCAGACCAAGTGTGAGGTCAGTTTCAAACCGTTCGGCACCTCAGACGAGGCCGTCACACTAATGCGCACTGGCCAGTACGACGTCATCTCAGCCTCCGGTGACGCCTCTCTTCGCCTGATCGCCGGCGGCGAAGTTGACCCCGTGAACACCGCGCTCCTAGAGAACTACGCAGACGTCTATCCCTTCCTCAAGGACAAAGCATGGAACACAGTGGAGGGGAAAAACTACGGCATGCCGCACGGCTGGGGCGCCAACCTGCTGATGTACCGCACTGACAAAGTGGACCCGGCACCCACCTCCTGGGACGCCGTATTTGATGATGCCGGGAAGCACACCGGAAAGGTGACCGCCTACGATTCGCCCATCTACATCGCGGACGCAGCCCTGTACCTCATGAAGCACCAGCCAGAGCTTGGCATCACCAACCCGTATTCCCTGGACGCCGACCAGCTGACCGCCGCTGTGAACCTGCTCAAGGCACAGCGTGAACACGTTGGCGAATACTGGTCTGATGTGGTCAAGGAAGTCCAATCCTTCTCCTCGGGCAGCACCGTACTCGGCACGACCTGGCAGGTCGGTGCAAACATTGCCAAGGCCGAAGGCGCCAGCGTCGAGACTGTACTGCCGGAGGAAGGCGCCACCGGCTGGTCCGACACCTGGATGGTCGGCTCCAAGTCGAAGAACAAGAACTGCGCCTACATGTGGCTGGACTACATTGCCAGCCCCGAGGCCAATGCCGCAGTAGCCGAGCATTTCGGCGAGTCCCCAGCCAACCCGAAGGCCTGCCAACTGACGACGGATCCCAAGCACTGCGAAACCTACCACTCCGGTGACGCCTCCTACGCGGAGCAGATCTGGTATTGGACCACTCCGGTGGAGAAGTGCCTGGACGGACGCACGGACGTTAAATGCACGGACTATTCGGCTTGGACCAAGGCCTGGACCGAAGTCAAGGGCTAATCCCACTCCCGCTGATCAGCACCGCACCACAGCAAAGGCAGAAAGTCATGGCAATGCAGACGCAGCCTCGGCCCACTTCCGGGCAGGCTTCGGAATCGGGAGTACCCCGCGCAAGGGAGAACAGATTCTCCGCACAACTCCACCGTTCGCCGAGGCTGCGGCTGGCAGGACTGCTGACGGCCCCGGCCGGCTGGCTCATCCTGGTCTACATTGCGGCGCTGGCGGCCCTGCTGGTCACCGCACTCTGGACGGTGGACACCTTCACCGGGAAGGTGTCCACCACCTGGACCCTCGATAACCTAGTGGCTGTCGCCACGGACCCGGTGTACCAGATCATCACCCTTCGCACCCTGTGGATCGCCTTGGCGGTCACAGTGATCGACATGGTCATCGCCTTGCCCATCGCCTTCTTCATCGCGAAAGTGGCGACAGCACGGTGGCAGAAGCTCCTGGTGGTCGCAGTGCTGATGCCGCTGTGGGCCAGCTACCTGGTCAAGGCTTACGCGTGGCGGACTGTCCTCGCCGAGGGTGGACTGCTCGAGTGGCTCGGGGCTCCATTCGGACTAAATTCACCAGGCTACTCGGAATCAGCAGTGATCCTCACCCTGGCCTATATCTGGCTGCCGTACATGATTCTTCCCATTCATGCAGGCCTCGAACGAGTGCCTGACTCGCTGATGGAAGCGTCTGGGGACTTGGGTGCCCAGCCATGGACCACTATGCGTCTGGTGGTGCTTCCCATCCTCGTCCCATCCATTATCGCCGGGACCATTTTCACATTTTCGCTCTCACTGGGCGACTACATCACGGCACAAATCGTGGGAGGAACCACGCAAGTGCTGGGCACCGTGGTCTATGCAAATGTTGGCGCAGCCAATAACCTGCCCTTTGCTGCGGCAGTTTCCCTAATTCCAGTTCTTATCATCATGATTTACCTCTTTGTGGTCCGCCGGACCGGCGCCCTGAACAACGTCTAGGAGCGTTATATGAGACTGTCCCGCGGCGCCAAAACCTTCCTCGGCGCTACCACCGCACTCGTGCTGTTCTTTATCTACGCCCCGCTGCTACTGGTGGTCATCAACTCCTTCAATGCCGACCGCACGTTCGGCTGGCCGCCGCACGGGTTCACTTTGGAATGGTGGGCGAAGGCCTTCGACTCCGCAGGCGTTCGAGACGCCCTGATGACATCCCTTCTAGTCGCCGTGGTGTCCACAATCGTCTCGCTGGTGCTGGGCGCCCTGCTTGCCATGGCTTTACAGCGCTATAACTTCTTCGGCAGGGACGTAATCAACCTGCTGGTCATCCTGCCAATCGCGCTGCCCGGCATTATCACCGGTATCGCTTTGAACAACATGTTCACCACCATCCTGGGCGTGCCACTGAGCATCTGGACAGTTATCATCGCGCACACCACCTTCTGCATGGTCACAGTGTTCAACAACGTCATCGCCCGATTGCGCCGAGCCAACCCTCGACTTGAGGAAGCATCGGCGGACCTGGGAGCGGGCGTATTCACAACATTCCTGCTGGTCACATTCCCGCAGTTGCGTTCAGCGCTGCTGGCCGGAGGCCTGCTGGCCTTCGCTCTGAGTTTTGACGAAATCATCGTCACCACCTTCTCCGTGGGCGCGGGGGAAACGACCCTACCTATCTGGATCCTGCAGAACCTCTTCCGCCCCAACCAAGCCCCTGTAGTCAACGTGGTGGCCGTGGTATTGATAGCAATTTCCATCGTCCCCATCTGGCTCGCCCAGAAGCTCTCCGAGGATGCCAGCGCCGGGCAAAAGAGGGGAACCAAATCGTAGGGGGGCGCACATGTTAGGGCAAGCATCCCAGACCGTCCAAGATTGGCGATCCCCCAGTTTTCCGCAGGAGATATCCGCTTCACCCCAGGAGATGCCTGCGGCTCCTGGGGTGTCTTTGAGGATGAGGTGAAGAACCGATGTCAGACTCCCCTGTGGTTCTGCTCTTCTTCGACCCCTTGGCGCAGAGTGGACCACAGGAGCAGAAGCCTCTCCCCCTGATGCCAAGCGCTTTCTCGGCATCAAAGCAGAGCAAGCGCTCAAGCACCACTCTCCACCGATCCAGATCCCTGGAGCTTGTAGCGACTGACCTCATTGCCTTGATGGAACATCGCGGCGACGTCGGACCACCCAGCGCCGATCCAGCCTGAGCCCCGGCAATCCTTCAGGCGCCCGTCAACAGGTGCCGCGTCCGGGCCAATGCGACGTCTACGGATGTTTGGGTGACTGCTCGTGCTGAGGGCGAACTTCCCAGCGCGGTATGGGAAAGCCGCGCCAACTTGGTCATCTTGATCCTTAGCGCTAATTATCCGCGGAATGGTCCTCGACCCCCTACTTCCGTCGCTTGGCGGCAGAGTCTGGATGGTCAGAGGACTTGCTTGTAGACCTCCCTCCGGTCCCATCACCATCACTCGCAGAAGAGATCGAGAAGTTCACTCGAATTCGCGAGGCTGCCGCCATCATTACGCGACCGAACTACGACTGGTCGGATATGAAAAACAAACTGTCGAACCTAGCCGATGAATCCAACGGCCATTCGGCCGAAGCCGTCGTCAAGGCCGAAAGGAAGGGATCGCTCAGTAAGGGACGAGGCGTCGTTGGGCTCATCCGTGACTCGCTGCATACCTCGAACCCGAGTATCAGAAGTTTCCGCCTCACTGGCAATCAGGAAGGGTCTAAAAAGGAAATAACAGTAAGCTCCGAGAAGCATCAGGCAAGGGCGTTCTATGACTCCAATACATCAGACTCACCGGGCGAGGTGGATGCGAAGATGTTTACCGCCGCGCGTCGGCTAGTAGAAGAACGCCCGACGGAAGGTTTCACTTACACGGACGCCGAATAAGGGCCCACGAAAGTTGCAGAGGTAACCATGGGACTCCTGAAAAGTGCAGTTAAGCCACGGTGGCGAAAAATTGTCTTCCACCGCAACGCCCTCTGGTCGATAGGGGCTGCTCTGGCAGTATGGGGCGCATTTGGGAACATCCGCATTCCGGCCATCGCCCCGAGTGTCAAGGTACTTGACGCCACGGGTCCGATACTTACGTTCACGGCCATGGGATTCGCGGTGTCAGTGACAGCGCTTGCCCTTATTCTGGCCCTCCCACTCAACCGCGCAGTGGCCCTCATGCTGGTAAACACGGACACGGATGAGCCGGTCCAGATTTCGGAACTTGACGGCAAGCTCATGGCCTCCGACCCGAAGACTAACAAACCCCTTCAGTACATTCCTACGCAGACATCCACAACCGGATACTTGAACCTCGTCTTCGTTTTCGTCTGGACGGCTGTGGCCAACGTCTGGGCGTCCTTAGTGGCTATTCTCGCCGCTGTCGTTGTGGGCAACGAACTCCTGCTCAGCTCCGAGTCTCCGGTTTCCCACGCCATCGTCGCCATATTGAGCGGATCCCTCGCCTATGCGTCTCTGCAGATGTTTACCGCGCTATTGACCATCTTTGAGGTGGCCGAATTCTTCCAAGGCCTTTCCCGGCATCAGCTACAGGTGAATGCAACTGCTCAGAGCACCAAACCGGCCTAGCGCCCGTCTCGTAGGCGCAGGGCCGGTGTTGCTGGTGCCCGCGCGCCAGCGGCAGGCCAAGCCTCCATCTGGGCGCCTTCTTCGGCCGCTGGTGAGTCGGTTTCTCCCCGGCAGATCTTTGATTCGATGCGTTCGGAGAAAGAGTTTTCCACGCTGATACCTCCCGAAGTCTTTGCCCGTCTGGAGTCGGTTGTTGCGGGGTGTGGCGCGCGCTGTGGCTGCAGCTCTGACGGCACCCAGGGTGTCGCTGTCAACAAGCGGGCCGCCGGCCTTGGCTCGGCCTTGGGTTGTCTCCGGCTTCGGCCCGGCGTCCTTGTCCGCGACGCGGTAAACCTGGTATTCGCTAACGCATCCGTAGTCTGCGGCGATTGCCGCTGCGTTGGCCGCGCAGATAGATTCCGTGTCGCCTGGTTCGTTGAACAGGGAGGCCGAGAACGACTGTGGAACCCAGCGCCCTCCCAACTCGGCGTCGAGACCGGCGGCCGTTCCGTTTTCGGCCTCGAGGTAGCCTCGCTCCCAGCGGCCCATGGTGCGCGCCTCGCTGACGTTCTGCGTTGTCTCCACGTCCGCAACCAGGACGTCATAGCCGGCCGCCTGCAGCCGGTCCAGCAGAATCCTTGCCTGCTTCTCGTTGCCCACGGTGCGTCGATGATGACATTCATTCCTGACTCAAGCGCCTCGTTGCGTGCCTTCTTGGCGAGGATGGATGATTCCGTGTGGACCAGAGCTGCCAGCTCGCGCGGGTAGAACTTCTCCCCCGCTGCTTCCAGTGCGCGCACAGCCTGCGCGGTGGACTTACCGGCCCCGGGAGGGCCAGCAAGGACAATCGCCTTCTTGTCGCGGCGAACCTCGGGGCGTGACTCAATGAAGTGTGCGAGGATCTCGTTGTGCAGCCGCCGCCGGTCCTGACGCGGTTCGCCTCGACGGACATTGAACCACTCAGGGTTCTGGGTGGTCGCCGTCTTGCTCTGGGCGGTCAGCGGTCCCCCGTCTGCGCCCAGGCGTTCCAAGGTGGCACGGTGCGCTGCTGCTTGGTCTTCGGTAGTCACGCTTTACAGCGTAGTCATCAGACTTCGGGAACCTCGTCAGATGCATCCAAAATCTGGTCGTAGGCGTCGCCGTCGATCAGTCCTTCATCAAAGGCCCGGCCGACTTCCGCGAACGATCCCGGGGTGTCCATGTACGGCGTGGACTCCCATTCGGCCGCCGCCGCGGCCGCGCCTTCATTCTTCGGGTAAGGCCACGCGGACAGCTCGCGGATCATGGCATCGCGGTCGATGTCGCCGGCCGCGTAGCGCTCTGCAATCTCATAGGGGCTGGCGCCGCTGAAACCTTCAGGAACGGGCTTCACTCCCCTGGCGTCGGCTTGCGAGAGCAACCGGCTAATGGCCGGCTGGCTGACGCCCAGGGCCCGGGCGACTACGCGCTGGTCAGCAGTTTCGACGGCAGCGCGGACGTTCCTAATGTAGTCCAGGCCACCCAGCTCGCGGCGTGCGCGGGCACGGCGGGCATTGGCAATGGCAATGGCAATGGCAATGGCGTTCTCGGGGCTGATGATTGTTATGTCCAGACCTCCCTGTATATATAACCAATGTTATCATCCTTATAACAAACGTTATACAGCGGCTTTCAGACAATGTTGGGGCGGCGGGCGTAATCCACGCCGAGTGTCGTTGCAAGACTGTTCCATGCTTTGCTCCACTCAATGTTTGAAGGCGTGTCCGTACAGTCGACAGTGGAAAGCCTGCCGGTCCCCCATCGGCGGGCTTTCTTCTTGCCACTTCCATGAGCCGCATCCTCGTCTTTCCGTGGCTGTTAGCAGTGCTTGGACCTGGAAAGCCGCAGCGCCTCGCGACGACGTCATGGCCCTTCCTGCTGATACAGTGCGGGGAGGAAACGAATCGTGACGCGATACATCGAGATTCTTCACGGAAGAAGAGAACACCATGCGCGAACTCCGAGCCGGGGACGACCTCCCGGTAGACCTACTGGGCTTCACCGCAGCGGAATGTCCTGCATCGACCAGCTTGCCAGAATTCGAGACAGCGTGTGTCCTCGACGCTGGACACACCGGACGTCACGTGTCCGCAGACGCAAGCATGGTGATAACCGCGGCCTGGGACTAGGCCCACGCCTCCAAGATACTGGGGCCTGATCACCGAAGCTTAGGTTGATGACGGGGCAGCCGCTTCAACCCCTTGGCCCCTTCGAACGGGCCACGTGAGCCAGCCACTCCTCATGGATGGCTTCGTCCGTCCGACCTGAGACGAACACTAGTTCCCCCAGGGAAACGTACTCCCTACGGGCATCAAAATCGGCATCATCTGGCGTAAACACCCGGACCCACATTTCCCCTTGCCAGCCGCATTCACAGGCTCCGCACCAACCAGTGATCGTCTCATCGGAAACAATCTTCGGATCGGGTGCAAGGGCAGCAACCCAGCCTTCGTGTTCCTTGTCCCTAGAGTTCCACTCCATGATCAACGCTTCCTGTCAGGGGTTTCCTGACAGGAAGCCCGTAAGGTCTAATAGCCAGCCGGGCCGTGCTTGAGCTGAGATGACCGCACACCGGTTCCTTGAAAGGGGAACACACCTGGGTGGGGAAATAGCGTTCCCCTCAGCCGTTGGCGCAGCCGGTTTAGTCTTCGAAATGCAAGGATCCTTCAGCCGCGCCGCCTACGTGGGTGATGATGTCCGTGGCGACTTTGTGAACTTTTTCGTTCCGGTGGCTGGAGGCCTTGGTAATGAGTTTGAAGGCTTCTTCCTGGGTGCAGCGGTTCTGGGCCATGATGGCGCCGCAGGCAAGGTCGATGACTGTTCGGGTGGCCATCGCCGTTTTCAGATCCGTGTTGAGTTGTTCTACGGTTTCGATCCGGATTGCCAGGCGCAGGGCGCTGCCCGCAACATGGGCGAACGCGGCGGCTTCATTGATCACGTCAGGGGTGAAGAGTCCGGGTTTGGGCGCGAAGAAGTTCAGGACCGCTTCGGACGTTTCACCCAGGTCCATGGGAACACCCAAAGCACTGTGGCATCCCTCGGCGGCCAGCGCGCGGCTGTACTCGGGCCAGGACACGTCCGTGGCGACGTCGTCCAACAACAGTGGCCTGCCCTGATCCAGGGCGTCCAGGCATGGCCCCTGCCCTAGGTCTTGTTCGATGTGGTCCAGGAGTATTGCTTTGTCGCTGCTGCCCGCAACGGTTGCGGTGCGTTTGCGTCGGCGCAGGGTCAGCGCGCAGTCGATCTGCTCCCCCGCGGCCCGGCTCATCGCCGTGGACGCGAAGCCCGTCACGCCTTGCAGGATGGCATTGATGTCGGCCGTGCCGGTCACCAGTTCGTGCAGACTCAGGATGTGCTCTGCGTGTACGGGGGTTTCCATGAGCTAATAGTAGGGCTCATGGCGTCCTCCCCCACCTGGTTGTTCGGGAAAGCATCTTCCCTGTAACTTAATTAGTAAGCAAGCTGATCATTCAGCATGCGTGCAGGAGGCCCGTCAATAGCACTGGGATATATGAGATGCCTGACCCACGCGAAAGAGCACGAGACCTGCTGGAGCAGGACAGCATCACCCTTGAACGGTTGTGGATCAAATACTGGGGCGAAGGCGGCACCGCCGACCCCTTGGAGCTGGACGCCTATGTGCACGAGGCGTTGAGGCCGCATCCTTTCGAACTTGCCCTTATTGCCTGGGCCATGGAAGATCTGTAGAGCGGACCGCGCTACTAGGTGCCCTCAGGTCGCTTTTCTTGCCCTCAGTGAACCCTCTCCGCATCCTGTTGGACCGGTTGTTTATGAGTCCCGATTCCGTCCACGAGTGTCTGGGCGAGGTCGCGCAGTTTTTGATTCCGGTCGTTCGAAGCTTTCCGCAGGATTCTGAACGCTTCAGCGTGGGTGCACCGGTTCTGTGAAATGATCACCCCGCACGCCGTATCAATGACGGACCTGCTCTTACTCGCGGCGTCGAGGTCTTCCGCGGCCTCGTTCAACGCCGTAATCCTGATCGCCACCCGTAACGCTTTGCCGGCGATCCCCGCGAAGGTCAGTGCATCGGCGACAGCGTTACGGGTGAACGTCCCCGGCGTGGGAGCGAAGAAATTCAGCACAGCCGCGGAATCCTCCTCGAGCTCCATCGGCACACCTAAGGTGCTGCGCATCCCGGCAGCATTCAACGCCCCGCAATAATCACCCCACTGAGGTGATGACAGGGCATCATCCAAAAGGACGGGACGTCCACTGTCCAAGGCGTCGATACACGGCCCCTGCTCCAGGGTCTGCTCGATCCGGTCCAGCAACATCGCCTGATCGCTGCTCCCGCCAATCGTCGCGGTACGCTTCCGTCGCCCCAACGTCACAGCACACTCAATACGTATACCGGTCGACCGGGACATCACCGCCGCCCCGAGACCGGCCATCCCATCGAGGAACGCCCTAATGTCCTCAGAGCCAACGATCAAATCCGCCAGCTGCTCAACATCCTCCGACCAATCCTCTACAGCCAAAGTGTCCAAGCCAACACCAACCTTTATAGGCACACCATTCGATACGGCCTCCCTGTTGAAGCCGAGGACACCTCAGACAGGTCGCTCCAGGTATTCGATTTCCGGGACTACCGGCGTCAGGAAGCGTCCGCCAATAATGTAGCAAGGAAGTCTAGCAATCTTTAAGAAGCGGTTCCTGCCTGACATTGGAAGCGGCGACTCCAGTTACTTCCCAACTCCTGCCCGCCCACCAATCACCCCTTGGAACCGGAACAGCATCGACTGGGCAACCCGTCCGCACTGACACTGGGCCAGCGGCGAAACAGTATGAAGCTCAGGCTGTAGCAGCAGTTATCGAGAGACTGGCCAAGAAGTTTGCGGACAGTCTCCGAACCCGGGTTGAGGAGATCGTCAGTGAGGAATACACAGCGCTCAATGACGGGCCGATCGGGATCACATGCCTGTGCTGATCGAACGCGCGGCCAAGCTCCGGCTCCGTAGCAAGCAGCCCGAGTCCCTGAGACAGTCACAGGTCCTCCGCGTAAAAGAAGGAGCCCCCGGCCTAGGGCGTAGGTGCTCCTTCTCGCTGTGTTGTTGGATAGCGGCCAACACTGACAGTATGCTCGGTTTTCCCCGAGACCTGTACGGCGGCCGCTATTCGGTCTCCCTAAGCCAAGCAAGAGCGTCCGCTTTCGAGTTGAAGAATCTGGTGGGGCACGGGGGCGAACCTGTGTTGAGCTGGTAATCAACCAGCATGCGGTCCACTGGCCCAGCGCCTAGCAATGCGATCCTGGAAGCGGCGCACGGCTGAGCGAAGACACCGCGGGCTCCATGGCTAAGAAAGCTCGCTTCGGCCATCTCAACCAACAACGGGTATCTTTTACCACCGGCGACAGTATCAACCGCTTCCAGGGCAATGCGGGCATTCTCCGCTTCGATGCGCGTGCCGACATTCCAGATCAGGTGCAGGACACTTCCGCCCTCCAACCGGACGGCACAATCACTTAGATCAATCTGAACCATCCAGCACCCCTCCCGTTTTAGTCATCGGGAAAGCATAACTACACGGGGAGTGGAATCTGGGTGACGGCCCACTGCAAGACCTGCCACCCAGCACGCCTATGCTTCCGCCCAGACAATTAAAAAATGGCGGCGGCCCCTCAAGAATCGCTAAGGAAAACCTCAAGATTGCCTCAAGATCAAAGTGCTCTTCATGAGGCGAAGGCAAAGTGTCGGTTCTCCACTCGATGTTCAACTCCACATAGATCCATGCTCGCTGGGGCTCCGCCGGATGCGCCACGTCTTGTTCAATCCGAGCCGGGTGGAACGCCTACCGCAAAAGATGCTGACAAACATTGCTAAGGAGCCTTATGATTCCCGTATATCGGCACCGCCCGAGCCGCCATCCGGATACGAGCACTGCGACTGAGGAGAACAAATGACCCCCACCCATAACCCCGCCCGGAGCCATACAACAATCCAGCGAGCAGCGCAGATTGTAGGAGCGGTCTTTCTCCTTGTAGGGGTCCTTGGCTTCATCCCCGGGATCACCTCAAACTACGAGACCCTCTCGTTCGCCGGCCACACATCCGACGCCCTCCTGCTCGGGATATTCCAAGTCTCAATCCTGCATAACATCGTGCACCTGCTCTTCGGCGTAGCGGGCATCCTGATGGCCCGCACCTCCGGCCAAGCCCGAAACTACCTCATCGGTGGCGGGGCCGTTTACCTGGTGCTGTGGATCTATGGCCTGCTCATCGACCAGGAATCCACCGCCAACTTCGTACCGGTCAACAACGCCGACAACTGGCTTCATCTCATCCTGGGCGTCGGAATGCTTGCCCTTGGCTTCGCCCTGAGCCGACGGACAACTACAGAACGACCTGCAACCACAACCGGCCGGTGAGATCCATCCTTCAGCAGAGACTCCGAAGCCAGCGGGCACGGCGGCCCGTGCCCCGCAGTGCTGGGACGACTCTTACAGGTTTCCGGCAGCGCGGATGCCTGATGTAAAACACTGGCCCACCAGCCGATTGCTCTCTACTGCTGCCCGGCTCATCGAGCAAGGATGGAACGAAAAGCTACGCAGCCTGGGACTAACGTACCCGGCAGTCATTGCCCTCGACGCGGTGGCGGCCACGGGCCCCATCACCCAAACCGCCCTCGCCGAAGTAATCCACGTGCGAGGCCAGACCCTCGGCCCGACCCTCCACAGACTCGAGTCCCAAGGCTACATAAATCGCTTACATGCCCCCGGGGACCGTCGCAGCCAATACGTTTCCATCACCGACGCAGGCAACGGGATGCTCCGGGAGGCCCACGCCTTGGAACGCGCTGTTCTGGAAGACTTTGACGTCGATCCCGGCGGACTGTGGGAAGAGCTTGAAAGCATCGTGCTCAAGGCACCAAAAGATCGCTGAACAACCGCAATCCCCCGCTCCGGCCGTAGCCGCTCGACCGCGAGGACTAAGGGGTTGCAACAGGCGGGGGCTGACGTTGCGGCGTCGAGACGTGACCTCACGAGACGTCGGCTGCTCATACCCCTGGCGGTCACGCAAGCGTGCATCGGCATTTCTCAGAGGGAATGCCGGGCCGACCCAGGATCGGGACTACACGCATGCACGACCCAGCCTGTCATAAACTGATGACCATCGCCCTCACCCGGGTCCATTTCAAAGCCCTGGACGATCTTGCGCACGGGAGCACCTACCAGGACGCGAACGCTGCACTTGAACGCACCATTTCGGAAGGGTGCAGGTTGATCATTGCGCTAAAATAATAAGTACGCTGATGAATATCGGTTGGCAGGATCAAGACTTAAGGAGTTTCACATGAACTTGGGAAGCATGATCAGGAATGCCGCTGGAAAATTCGCAGGCAGGTCCGGCACCGGCGGAACGGTCCGCGGCACTGGAATGAACGCCCCCGGGCGTACGCCCAACACCACAGGTGCAATGGGCGGACGCTCCGGCACGGGCGGCATGGTCAGCAAAATCATGGGCATGCTCAATAAGCGGCGATGACCCGGCAGTCATCAGGACCGACCGCTCCTAAGCCCAAAGCCACTAACACGACGAAGTCCCGAACAGCGTTCCTGCTGCACGGGGCTTCCTTGTACGTGAAGTGCAGGGAGGTTAGCGCCCGTAGTCCGATTCCTGTTGCCGGCGCTCCACTACCGCAACCTGCTGGGTTGCCGTCGCAGTGTTTGCCGCGGCACGAGTGCCTGGCTGTTGGGGAAACGAGGCGTTCATTAGACGTTCGGCTTACGGGCACCAAGGGCAACATTTAGCGTCGCGAAAATGCCACCACTTATCGCTGCGATTCACAATCTATAGAGTAACCATGCCCGCGTCCGGTAAAGGATCCATGAGCGGGACAGCTCCTGAGGCTGGGTGTTGCAGTCCAGGAGCCACCGCCGACAATCGCTGTCAGGTGATAATCACACGGTGATCCATTCGATATTTTGGCGGGATTTTGTCCCAGGTCCGCTGTGGGAGCAAGAAAACCTGCGGATCTGCGATCTCTGGGCTTTACTTGCGAGTTCGCAGTAGCTTGGAGCTGATCTTGACGTCCTTTGACCAAGACGGCACCACCCCCCGACTCAGCCGGGGGCCTTCGAAACGGTCGTAGACTGGGCACAAGGACGGCAGGGGGACCATGACTTCGCGCGGTATTTGCCTCGCTATCGAAGATGATGAGGACATTAGCGGCTTGCTGGAGGTAATTCTCACGGCGGCAGGTTTTGACGTCCGTGCCGAAGAAACAGGCGCGACCGGCCTGTTGGCGGCAGATGATCTGGATCTGGCGCTGATTACCCTCGATCTGGGCTTGCCCGATATGGACGGCCGGGACGTCGCGCGGAAACTGCGAGAGGTTACCGGAGCCCCGATTCTGATGATCACAGCCCACACTCAACCCGGTGATGAGCTCGAAGGCATGGCAGCCGGCGCCAGTGCATATTTGGCCAAACCTTTCCGGCCCGCCCAGCTCAGAGCACTCGTCCAAGAACTCTGCCCACAATCCTCACACGGCGTACGGCCCGGAACGACCTAACTGGCCACGAGCCGGGTAAGTTCTGGATAGGGAGGCGGGCCGCAGATTTGATCTACCCCCTGTGCGATCCTTGGGGAAACCCGCGCAAAGGAGTAGCAACAGATGAGTGACATCGTTGTTGGCGATCAACTCGCCGTCGAACAGCTGAGTTTCACCGCCGATGGCTGCCGAGCCCTGAGCACCCACCTCGGTGCTGACGTCACCTGTGCCCTGGACGCCGGACATCCGGGAGTACACGCTGCTGCAAACTCCCACCTCACTGTCGTAGCCACTTGGGCATAACCTGGTCTCCCCCGAGACGGAAAACGGGGTCTGTAGCGATACCGCCAGTACGAAGGGAAGACGTGAAACTAAAAGTCATCATTCGGAAGGCAACAGATGGCCGCATGGAGCTTCAGGTGGCGGAACTCCCACAACTTGTCGTCTTTGCGAAACGGGTTGGTGAGATCCCTGAAGTTGTCAGCGAAGCAGCTTCCACCCTTACAGGCCGCCCCAGGAGCGATTTCGAAGTCGAAGTTGGTTACTGACGTCCAAGGACCGCTTCCCGGAGGCGGCACCCTTTCTACCGGTTCGCCCGTAAGCCGGTAGCTCTCCGATCGCTTCAAAGCGTCCGGTAAAGGACCCTCTTCCGGACGGTAGCGCCGAAGCAACTATGGAGGTGCCAGCGCGAGTGGAAGAGTTCCGTTAGGCCACAAACGCAGGTGGATGGTTTGTATGGATAAGGGCGACGTCTTGGATTTCTGGTCTCCAAAGTAGTGCGTGCCTTTGTCCATCGGCGATTATGCTCAACTCCACGCTATCTCCCTTGCGTACGGGTCCAACAGGGCTAGCGAATCGATAGAAAATGCCAAAGGTGCTTGGTTCTCCTGACACGCCGTCGGCCTTTAGCCAGAGGATAACGCCAGCGCGGCCACCGGACTTACTTACAACCGTGGCTCTAATTTTCCGCCATTGAACACCGGAGGCGACGAGTTTGCGGGCTGCGCCAAAATCGGTGAGTTCCGTCCACAGCGCGAAAGCGAACGCGAGCGGTGCCACCACAAGAAACACCGCAAAGAGTATGGGGTTTGGATGGCCCGCATCATCGATCCCGTCGAGCCAAATATCGTGAGGATCAGATGAGGCGACGTTGATCCTCGCGTGCGATCCAACCGGTGGCAGGGTGTTGCAGTAAGCATTAGTTTTGGCGACGCCGTGCAGCTCTTGCCCATCTACGATGTAGCTCATGTCGAGTTGGCAGGAGGCAGTGCGGCTACGCGGACTTTCCGTTTGTGCCGTAACGGTTCCTTCGATGGTGGTGTAGGTGGCCGTTGCATGATTGAAGCCGGCAATTACGCTCCAACCTAGCAATGCGGTGACGGTTCCGATGACAAGTATGGCTGCGGAGCGCTTTATCAAAAGCTTTCTGCGAAGTCGACTGCCTTCCCAGACTGGCTGTTCGCGGTCGGGCAGGGGGGACGCTTGAAGGCGTGTCTGCTCAGTTATCTGTACCCAGTGGCTCCTTGAACCTTGGGATTCGGAGTTGATCAAGGTGTCCGGTTCTTCCCGTCGATGCACAGCTTTTCCTCCAATGGAGTGCGTCCTGGATGCATCAGTGCGCGCACAGCACAGGCCCCTTGAATGAAATCACCATACCGGGAGCGCGTGCGAGCGGGGCTATTGCACGCTCCAACATGGCTGCCCGTAAGCCGGTCGTCCACCGGACGTGCTGGCACTGACCTTCGGCTCTCTCCAAATCCGCGCGTTTCCGCCATTGCTGGATTCCCGTATAGCCCGCCCGAATTAATGCCCGGTAAAGGTGCCTTATACGCTACAGTCCGAAGCATGCTCATTGGTTATGCTCGCTGCTCGACCAGCAACCAGGACCTCACGGCACAGCGACATGCCCTCCACGCCCTGGGAGTCGACGCCGATATGGTCCACGTCGATCACGGATTTACGGGCACCAAACGAGATCGGCCCGGGCTGGAAAAGGCCTTGGCCGTGTGCCGCAACGGCGACACCTTCGTTGTGACCAAGCTTGACCGACTGGCAAGGTCCCTGCCGGACGCTAGGGATATTGCCGACGAACTCACGCGCAAGGGCGTAATCCTCAACATCGGTGGCAGTATCTACGATCCCCATGACCCAGTTGGAAAGCTGCTGTTCAACGTCCTGGGTATGGTCGCGGAATTTGAATCCGACCTTATTCGCACACGGACCCGTGAAGGCATGGCGGTGGCGAAGTCGAAAGGCAAGCTTCGCGGCCGACAGCCCAAGCTCTCCAAAAAGCAGGAGGCCCACCTCCTGAGCCTTCATCAGGGTGGCACACACACCACAACGGAGATCGCTGAACTCTTCGGTGTCGCTCGCTCCACCGTCTACCGGGCCATCCAGCGCGCCGCGCCGACCAAGTGATCGCTTCCCGGCAGTGACCGCACGGCCGCAGAGCTTTGGTGCAGAGGACTCTCGACCAAAGTGACGCCTCGTGCAGGGGACTTCGGACACTTCGATTTCCATACCCGACTGCACAAGTCCCGTACTTTCGGGGCAGCGTGTGCAGACGACTTCGGAAAATGACAGGAAGATCGCGGGTAGTAGCCCATCGGGACTCCTCCGGCCTCTTTGATAGCGGCCCTGGGTGCTGGGTACTTGTGCCTGTGCCAGGTCCGCCCCGATTCCACAGTGTGTCGTCCCGGCTGAAAGGAACTGTTCCCCCGCGGGTGGTGGGTCGGCGGTGATTGGCCTGGACCATGGGGATGTGGCCGGTCGTTCTGCTCTGGTAGCGAACTGATCCTGGTTGTGTGGGGCGGGCCGCTAGCGTTGGGTTTATCGACAGAAAGGTTCCTTGATGTTCTATCTTGTTCGCCCTGATATGAGGCTTCAGTGGGTTGATCTTCCGGTGAGGACGACCTTGGAAATTATTGAGGAGCACGGTGGTGATCTAGGCAAGGTCGAGTGGTTGGACGCTGAGCGGCCGATTGATCAGTACACGGTGCCGTTGGCGTTGCGGCATGGGTATGCGTGCTCCGCTGGCATTGCCGTCCCGGGCGTGGTTTTCACGACAGTTGATCGTCCTGCAGATTTGGCGAAGACGTACCAGGATCGCTTGCGGGCGGAAGCAGCTGTGGCTGGCCAGGACGAGATTATGGAGGCGTTGATGCCCGGGTGGAAGGCGTCCGGGGAGGAACTTGCCGGGGAGGTGCACCGCAGCACGGAGGCTTCGATCAAGAAGGCGCAGGCTGATGCGGACGCTCTGCTGGCCGCTGACGCTAAGCCGGAGTTGGTTGAGCATTGGGCGCGGATGGGTGGATTCATCAGCTGATGTTTCCGGGTTAAAGGGTGAAGGGCCGGCACTGTAAGTGCCGGCCCTTCGTTTTCCCTCTGCAAAAGGAAATCTGTGGTTCAGTCTACAAGACTGAAGTCTTGCGCGTCAGCGCGTGCTACGTGGGTGTGTTGCGCGGTGCCGACGCAGGAAAGGTATGCGCCCAGGGCAAGGATGACTCCGATCGCTGCGCCGAGGACCAGCCCGGTTATGGTGCGCATGTTGTTCAGCAGGATCACAAAGATTTCTTAACTGATAGTGAAGCGGTCCTAGTGAACGTGACGGCGCGGCACTTTGTTTGTGTGTGCCTGGTGGCGTTGAACGGCGGTCCGCCGCTGGTGATTGGCTGCTGTGGTTCGCCCTGGGCGGCGGACCGCCCGACGTTTGGGAGGTTCCCGGCCCTTCCGTGGTGAGTGGCCGGGGGCCTTGCCGGGCGGTGGGGGTTCCGCCCGGCAAGGGGTCTAGGCGGCCTCGGGTTCGTCCGCGCTTTCCGTGGTTTCCTCGGTTTCTGTCTCGGGGGCGGTGAGGATGATCTTTTCAACGTCGCTGGCTTCGTATCCCCATGCCGTGAGCTGGGTGAGGTAGTAGCGGGTGTCGCTGTGGCGGCTCCGCCAGCTCGTGCGATCGATGTTTGCCTCGTACGCGGTGATCATGGTGGCGAGGGTGACCGTTTCGGGTTTGGTGGTGGGCTTGTCCACGTAGGCCGTGAACTCGCCGTACCCTGTACCCGTGCCCAGCAGTTCGGCCGTGAGTTCGGTCTTGTTCAAGGCCTTGGTCAGGATGTAGCTGGAATGGGCGATCGTGTGGGCGATGAACTTCTGGGCGTTCTTTGGCAGGGCTTTGCGAGCCAGCAGGGTTTTGACGAACTCCCTCCGTACTACCTCGGCCGAGTCCATGGCTTTGTTGTTTTCAATGACCTCCCGGCGTGCGGCCTTTTCCTCGTCGGTCATGCCTCCTGCCGGGGCCTTGCCGTCCTTCCGCAGTCCACGTTCCTTCCAGTCCGCGACGGCGAACCTTGTCACCAACCCGCTGTATCCGATGCCGATGTAAACGGCGTCGGCGTCCGCCTCGCTGAGGCGTTCGCCCTCGGCGGTGGTCAGTGCAGAGATCATCGCGGCGGCTCCCTTGTAGTCGTAGTAGCTGGGGTCTTCTTCCAACACGGTGAGACCTTTAGCGGCTGCCTCGGCGCAGGCTTCGGCGAGCAGGGCGTTGTTCTTGCGCTCGTCGCGGAGCCGCTGCGCCCGGTGGGCGAAGTTGCCGGGGTTCTCGGTGGCGAGGCGTTCGAGCGTGGCCACGGCGTCGGCGTCGTCTGCGAATTCCTCGATCACGGCGGACTGTTCAAGCGTCAGGCCTTGGTCCAGTGCCTGGGCGGCGGTGGCGTTCGCTTTGACCTTCAGCGCGGTTTCCACCACTGCTTTCTTGGCTCCCATCTTCCGGGCGATGACGCTGGCGCTCACTCCCAGCAGTGCCATTTGGTGGAACGCTTCGGCGCGGTCGCCGTCGGTGAGTGCGCTGCGGTGATCATTCTCCACTACCTGCGTGGCGAGTCGTTCCGCTTCCTCAGGGCTGGCCCCGACGAGCACGGGAATCGTCGCGGCTCCTGCCTCAACGGCTCCAAGGGTGCGGCGCTGCCCCATCAGGACGTGCACGGTTCCGTCCTCAGTTCGATGGGCGACGGCCGGCACGAGTACGCCGTGTTCTTTGATGCTGGCCACGAACTCCTTGGTGAGTCCGGCCTCCTTGCGGACGTTGGTGTCCACGGTCAGGGTGGTGGGGTCAAGCATTTCGAGCGTGGGTGTTGCGTTCATTGGTTTTGTGTCCTTTACAGAGGATTGGTGAGGGAGCGGTGTGACCCGGCCAGCTACTTTCTTTCCTCTCCCGTTGTTTTTTGGCTGCTGGCGAAGCTTGCGGAGCTGTGGCCGACGGAGGCCTGTCTACCCTTGGGCAAGGTGTGGGAAATTCCCGGAGGAAATAAGCGACGCAGGAGCGCCGTAGGGAAATTCCTGCACCGCAGGCCCCGGAGCCTGCGGAGGGGCTAGACGGGGTGGAGCGGACACATAGAATCCGAAGGACAGCAGCCAAAAAACGTCGTAGACACAACAGGACCGGGCACGGCGGAGCTCTGCGACGTCGGGACCGGGCCCAACAGCCGGCCACGGAGCGAAGCGCAGTGGACGCCCAATAACTGGTTGGAGCGCAGCGGAAACCAAGGCGAGCCCCGCGAGCATGCTTGTTCCCTGGCCACCGGGGATCCGACCAGGTCAATGGCAGCTCGGGCTTGCCGCACGCACCAGGTGAGTAGTGCCGGCCCTGGGCGGGAACGGCGGTCCGTCGCCGGCAACCACCCACCAGAGCCGGCCACCTGCGGCGGACCGCCCGCCCACACAAGGCGAACGGCCCACCCCGCTTACGTGGCGCTGTCGATCTTGCTGAGGATCGCGTTGGTGGCTTCCTCGGTCTGGCGCTGTAGATCCTTGATTTCCTCGTCGGCCGGGGCAGCTTCTATTTTCTCGAGCTGGACCTGCCACGTATCCAACGCCGTGAGCAGTTCGGGCGTGAAGGTTGAATCCGGTTTGCCCTGCAGGCCGAAGTAGTAGAAGGCATCCGCCATCCCCGGGTAGCCGATCCTTGCGGCGGTCTCGGCTGCTTGGTCGCGTTGGCCTGCCTCGTGGTGGGCTTCGTAGTCGAAATCGCCGTCTTCATCCCAGAAGTTCGTCATGTTTTGTCTCCTCAAAGACTTGGGAGGGTGGCCAGGAGCTGGTCCCGGCCACCCTATTGGTTTAGGCCGCTGGCTGGGTCAGCCGGGTGTCGAAGAGTGCTTCCGCGCGGTGGATCAAGTACTCCGGAACGTCGATGTCTTGGCTGAGACCTTCGCGTCCCAGGAACACAGCATTTCCGGTGACCGGCAGATCAAGCCCGGTTTCGTGGAGCAGCTGCGCGGCCCGGACGTTCGATGGTCCGGTGGTTTGCGTTTCCGCGTTCAGGTAGACCTGCCAGTCGCCTCGGGCGATGCATTCCAGTGCGCCGCCGACGATGATCTGAAGGCTCGTGTGCCGTGCGTCGAGGCTGGCGACTGTGACGTTCTCGCTGAGTCGCGACGGGATGTACAGGGCAATCAGGTGATTAAGCATGGTTTTGTGTCCTTTGCAGAGGATTGGTGAGGGAGCGGTGTGACCCGGCCAGCTACTTTCGTTCCTCCCCCGTTGTTTTTTGGTTGCTGGCAAGCTTGCTTGCTTGGCGGCCAGCGGAGCCCTGTCTACCCGTAGGGCAAGGTGCTGGAAATCTTCGAAAGGAAATAAGCGAAGCGCCGTCGAAGAATTCCAGTGCCGCAGGCCCCGACTGCTTTTGGAGGGGCTAGACGGGGTGGAGTGGACGCCTACAAGCCGGGGGACAGCAACCAGAAAACGTCGTAGACAAACAGGTGATGACGGGCAGGAGCTCTGCGACGGACCGGCAGCACCCAACAGCCGGCCACGGAGCGAAGCGCAGTGGGGTGCGAGCCCTGCGAGCATGCTTCTCCCCTGGCCACCAGGAATCCGCCCAGGTCAATCCCCGCCCATGCGTGTCGCACGCACCAGGTGAGTAGTGCCGGCCCCGTTGCGGGAACGGCGGTCCGTCGCCGGCAACCACCCACCCAGGCGGCCACCTGCGGCGGACCGCCCGCCCACACAAGGCGAACGGCCCACCCGGCTTACGTGGCCCTGTCGGTCGGGTGCGTGTTGAATCGGCGGAAGTTCACGGCGATTTCATGGGCGATGTCCGCCATCGGTGTTCCCGGCGTGATGGTCTTCTCATCGTCGGCGGAGAACTCCACCGGTTCGCCGTCGTCGTCGTAGTGGTCCGGGCCGTAGTAGAGCTCTGCCGTGGTGAACCGGGATTCCAGTGGGTTCTTCCAGCTGAATGATCCGGGGCCGATCGTGAATGTGTGGCTGCCTTCGCTCTGAAGGAAAAAGGTGGCGGTGCCTCCGCCGGTTTGTTCGACGTGAAGTTCCAGGCCTTCGGCTTTCATCGCGTCCACCAGTTCACGCGCGGGAAACCATGCGTTCTCTTCGGTGGTCTGTTGTGCTTCGGGGCTTTCAGTCATGGTTCTGTCTCCTTTACGAAATGGGGTGGTGGCCGGGACGGGCGTCCCGGCCACCGGCTGGTCTAGCTGGCGAGTAGTTCGGCCAGTTCTGCGGCGTCGGAAACCAGTGCTGCCGTGCCTTCTTTCAGGAGCCTGTGGCAGCCTGCCGAGTTCGCGCTGTGCACGCTTCCGGGTACTGCCGCCACGTGCCGGGCAATGGTTTCGGCGTGGTGCGCGGCGTTCAGCGCGCCGGAACGCCACCGGGCTTCGACAACACAGGTGACCCCGGCTAGGGCGGCAATGATGCGGTTCCGCTGCAAAAAGCGGTGACGCGTAGGCGCGTTTCCCGGGGGCTGCTCTGAGACGACCAAACCGTTGGCCCTGATCGCGGCCGCGAGGTCGGCGTTGCCGGAGGGGTAAACCCGGTCAAGGCCTCCGGCTGCAACCGCGATGGTCGCCGGTCCGGTGCCGGCAAAGCCAGCAAGCGCGCCACGGTGGGCGTGGGCGTCGATGCCGTAGGCCAGGCCGGAGACAATGCAGATTCCACGCTGGGCCAGTCCATGGGCCATCTCACCGGTGACAGCTGCGCCGTAGCTGGTGGAATCGCGGGAACCGGTCAACGCTGCCGCGCGCTGTACCGCGGGGATCCCGTTGGTGATGTTCCCGACGTACCAGAGCCCATACGGGGCATCAGGCAAATCATCGAGGCCGATGGGCCAGTGTTCATCACCGGGGATAAGGAAACCACCGCCCAGCCGTTCGATGGTGGCAAGATCCCTTTCTGCGTCCACGTCAGGGATCCGCTGCGCCCAGCGGCGCAGCCCTTCAGTCAACTCCGCTTCCGTGATGTGGCGGAACGTGTGGGGCGATTGCGCCCCGGTTGCTACTCTCAGGGCCGCGTAGGCGCCCAAGGCGTGGACAAGCGCCCGGCCAGTGGAGTCCTGGGGATCGAAAAGACGAGTCAGGGCGGCGCGTGCAATGCGGTCGTTCATGGTTTTGTGTCCTTTGCAGAGGATTGGTGAGGGAGCGGTGTGACCCGGCCAGCTACTTTCTTTCCTCTCCCGTTGTTTTTTGGCTGCTGGCGAAGCTTGCGGAGCTGTGGCCGACGGAGGCCTGTCTACCCTTGGGCAAGGTGTGGGAAATTCCCGGAGGAAATAAGCGACGCAGGAGCGCCGTAGGGAAATTCCTGCACCGCAGGCCCCGGAGCCTGCGGAGGGGCTAGACGGGGTGGAGCGGACACATAGAATCCGAAGGACAGCAGCCAAAAAACGTCGTAGACACAACAGGACCGGGCACGGCGGAGCTCTGCGACGTCGGGACCGGGCCCAACAGCCGGCCACGGAGCGAAGCGCAGTGGACGCCCAATAACTGGTTGGAGCGCAGCGGAAACCAAGGCGAGCCCCGCGAGCATGCTTGTTCCCTGGCCACCGGGGATCCGACCAGGTCAATGGCAGCTCGGGCTTGCCGCACGCACCAGGTGAGTAGTGCCGGCCCTGGGCGGGAACGGCGGTCCGTCGCCGGCAACCACCCACCAGAGCCGGCCACCTGCGGCGGACCGCCCGCCCACACAAGGCGAACGGCCCACCCTCGGTCTACTCGCGGCGGTCGTGGAGCGGGATGGCTCCGTACTGTCCGGCTGCGCGTCGGAATCGTGAGTCGCTGCTGAAGATGAACGTGCCGCCGAACATGTACCACGGGGCTGTTTCGTCGTCTGGGGCGACTGGCTCGGCGTGGGTCACGGTTTCGCGGTGGAAGCTCTCGTTTTTGACGAGCCGGACGGCGGGCCGTTCCTCGGTGGCTTCGAAAACGGGGTCGATACCCTCGCCGATGACGGTTACCTCCATGACGCGGGCGGAAATGCCCTGATTGGAGAAGTCCGCGCCCAGGGCGTCGCGGTAGATCAGGGCGGTGACGCCTTTGGGGGCTGTGGTGGCGTTGCTCATGTGCTGGCTCCTTTGAAGTGGTGGGGGCTGTACTGCCCGGCTCTGGCCGGGCAGTACAGCGGTTCTCAGTTCCTGCTAGTGGAAGGTTGGGCGGTGTTCTGTAGCGAACAGGACGGCTATGGCTTCGGTGTGCCAGTCCAGTGCCGCGTATTGCCGGGTGGTGTCCAGTACGGCTGGGTTCACGTGGGCCTCGGCGTTGACGGCTTCCGCCATGCCCCGGATATGTGCGGCGAGTTCTTCGGCTGCGCTGGCGCTGTAGGCCACGGGAGACTTCTCCACGATTGCGGCGAGGGTTTCAAGGAAGACCACGGCTTGGGCCGGGCTGTTGGCGATGCTGCGCTTTTCGGTCATTGTCATTTGTCCTTTGCTGGTTTGGTGCCTTGCCGGGCGGCGGGGGTCCGCCCGGCAAGGAGTCGAGGGCTGTTAGGCGGCGGCTGCTGGTTGGAACGTGGGCGGGATGCGGTAGCGGCTGGGAAGCTCCGCGGCAGCTTCGGGCAGGTCTGCCGGGCCTTGGGCTTGCCCGTTCTTCCAGTGGGAAAAAGCCTCTTCGGTGATCGCGTCCCAGAATCGGGCCTTCGTCCGGTAGAACGTCGTTTTCACGTCGCCTTCGCAGTAGGTGGCCATGCCGAACAGGTTTCCGATCGCGTCGGCGGTGCGGGTTCCAGCAACCATGACGTAGGGCCACTGGCCGAGGTCCCAGCCGTCAGATCCCCAGCTGGGGATCACGACCCAGCCGTGTTCTGAGATGACGTCCATCCAGTCGTAGCCGTCGTTCATGTGGTAATCCACGAGTACGGGCACGTCGTGGATGGTTTCTCCGGTGTCCTCGGTGGTGATCGTCTGGACGCTTGCGTTCATGGTTTTGTGTCCTTTGCAGAGGATTGGTGAGGGAGCGGTGTGACCCGGCCAGCTACTTTCTTTCCTCTCCCGTTGTTTTTTGGCTGCTGGCGAAGCTTGCGGAGCTGTGGCCGACGGAGGCCTGTCTACCCTTGGGCAAGGTGTGGGAAATTCCCGGAGGAAATAAGCGACGCAGGAGCGCCGGAGGGAAATTCCTGCACCGCAGGCCCCGGAGCCTGCGGAGGGGCTAGACGGGGTGGAGCGGACACATAGAATCCGAAGGACAGCAGCCAAAAAACGTCGTAGACACAACAGGACCGGGCACGGCGGAGCTCTGCGACGTCGGGACCGGGCCCAACAGCCGGCCACGGAGCGAAGCGCAGTGGACGCCCAAAAGGAGTGCGAGCCCCGCGAGCATGCTTGTTCCCTGAGCTTTGTCAGGGCTGGGTTGGTACGGTGGGCATGTCCCGCCTGGTTTCCCCCAATCCCAGGCGGGACACTTGTGTCGGAGGGGGAGGTAGATAGTGGGACTGCGAAACATTCTGAACAGGCGCCGCAGAGCAGCGGAGTCTTCCGTGGCGGTGCCTGAGCTCAAAGAGCTGAAGTCGTTGTCGTCCGAGGAATCGACGGACCTGGAAGCGGCGTGGGTTGAGCTGCGGCAGACCATCGACGAGTCCAAGGTGACGTCGTTCCGTGCTTGCAGCCGTGACGGGCGCTCTTGGGCGGAGGACCCGGAGGCGGTGCGGGCGATGGCGCATCGTGAAGGACACGGCTGAAGGTCCGAAGGACAGCCCGGCCCGGTAGGGCGGGCCGCGCTGTGGCAGGCCCGCCCCGGATCCGGCTAGCTTTCGTCTTCCTTGGGGACTTTTGTGTTGGCGCGGTACGCCATGATCGAGGCTCCCAGTGCTGTGAGCGAGAGAACGAAGTTCACGATGGTTAGCGGTTCCATGAGGTTTCCTTATCGGTGAGTAGGACTTAGTCTGAGAAGGAGCCGGTGGCCGCAACCAAAGCGGTCACGACCACCGGGTTTCGTAGCTACACCTACTTCCTTGCTTTACGCTTACGCTTCCGAGTTGCAGCTCGGGAGCGTTTGCTTGTTAAGCGCGCGTTCCGCAGGGAGAGTAGAGCGATGACAGCTGTCATCAAGCTCACGACCGAAGTCGCGAGCTTGATCGCTTCGTCGATGCTCATGTAGCCACCTCCTTCCTGCCCCGCCGTGCGAGGCCCCCACTGGTCCAGCCGGTCGAGGGTGGGCCGTCAACCCCGAAGAGTGACCGGGGAATCCCGCGAAATAAGGGAGCGCAGCGACCGCGTGGGGTTGCCCGGTTGCGTGGGTTGACGGGTCGGGCCCCCGGACGGCTACGATCAGTGGCCTTGTACGGAGAACAACCCAGCCACATGTAAGGCAAGAAGATGCTTTTACAGGCCGAAGCGCAGCGAAGGTCCGTTCTGGTCTTGGTCCTCTAGGCTGAGCTCATGGACGAGTCCATCCCACGGGCACTGCAACCACCGGTTGCTGTTGCCCTGGCGAAACTCGTCAGGACATTCCCCGGCCCCGCTGCCCTGCCTGGCAGGATCTACGCCGAACCCAAATGGGACGGCTACCGGGCCATCGTTTTGAGTGATTCTGACGGGGTGACGCTTTGGAGTCGGCAGGGCAAAGAACTTTCCCGCATCTTTCCTGAGCTACGCGCAGCTGTACGGGCCCAGGTCCCGCCCGGGGTGGTCCTCGACGGTGAAGCAGTCGTATGGAACCGGGATCGGCTGGACTTCGAGGCGCTGCAGCGCCGTATGGTCAGCTCCAGGGCCGTTCTGCTGGCACTGATCCATGATCTGCCGGCGTCCTTCGCGGCCTTCGACGTTCTGGCTGTTGCCGGGCAGGACATCAGGAGCGTGCCGTTCACGGGCCGCCGGCAGCTGCTCGAGGAGCTTGCCCGGGAATGGACCGCCCCGTTGAACCTCTCCCCCACCACCACCGACATGGAACTGGCGAAGACCTGGTTGAAGGATCTGCCGTCCACCGGAGTGGAGGGGCTGGTGTTCAAGGGAGGAACGCAGCCATATGACGGCTCGCGCTCCTGGTTGAAGCTGAAGACAAAAAGCACTTTGGATGCGGTCTGCGCGGCCGTTATCGGCCCCCTGAGGCAGCCGCAGGCGATCATCGCCGGTTTGCCGGTCGATGGGCAGCTGCGGATCGTCGGCCGCTCCACGGTTCTTTCCACGCGGGTAGGGCGTGAGCTGGGCCGTCAGCTCCGCCCGGCACGGCCAGGGCACCCGTGGCCCGAAGAGATCACCGAAACTTCTCTGAACAGATTCAGCAAAGACAAGGGTCCGGTTCACCTGACGCTGGTCGAGCCGATAGTTGTTGAGATATCGGCCGACGTCGCGTGGACCGGTAAATCCTTCAGACATCCTGTCGGGTACGTTCGGGTACGTCCGGAGTTGGATCCCGATGAGGTAGAACTCCCGCCGCATCTGAAGAGGTAGTTCCTACCAGCCTTCGGCAGTTACTTGGCTGCTCCGTTGTTCGGGCGGCACGACGGACTTGGTTCGACGGCAGACTCCGAACGGAAGCCAAGTAGGGGGCTTGGGTGGGACCCTTGAAAACGAGTACCAACTACTCGTGTGCAGGACCAAGGAGAGGTCTTCAATTGAGTCAGCGGATTAGTGGCAGACGGCGATAATCCCCCATTTCGTCGATCAATGCCTTAGTAATCTGCCGGCAAGGCCGGATAGCGGTAACCAGAAGCCTGTCCGGCCTTTCGCCTGTCCTGGCTCACCTTCGTGACCGTGGGAACGCGGCACGCTTCCGGAGACCTCGGACCGAACTCTTCAGAGAACCCCGGGCCTTCTTTCTGGCCAGGTTCCATTCCGTGTCTCTACGTGCGTCCCTACGGGCGGCCCGCTGGGCTCTTCTCTGGGCTCGATCGAGGCGGAACAGCATGAAGAAAACGAAGCCAATCCACAGAACGGCGGCCCCCAGAACGATGCCCATCAGAACCATCGATCGCATACCAGCAACGTACCCCGGCCGGGGTGGCCGAACCGCCCGTAATGCCCCGTCGTGGACGGGTTGTGCCCACTGGGGGCAGGTGGAGCCCTCCGCACAGCTCAAAGCTGTCCCCTATTGGCGTGCAAGCCGTCCACGCCGCCCCTAGGGCGGCTATCCTGTCGGTCCCCCTGGAGTACAGTTAACCCGAACATATATTCGAATAAAGGGTGTGTTGTGGGCGTGATAGTTGGCCCCCGTGTGGTAGCTGCGGGACTCTCTCTGGTGACGGTTCAGCTGTCACCGCCCAGCTCGGCGTCGGGGCCGGTGGCCGTTCCGTTTTCGGCATCGAGGTAGCCACGCTCCCAGCGACCCATCGTGCGCGCCTCGCTGACGTTCTGCGTTGTTTCGACGTCGGCAACCAGGACGTCGTAGCCGGCCGCCTGCAGCCGGTCCAACAGAATCCTGGCCTGCTTCTCGTTGCCCAGGGTACCGTCGATGATGACATTCATCCCTGCCTCCAGCGCCTCGTTGCGTGCCTTCTTGGCAAGGATGGATGACTCCGTGTGGACCAGAGCTGCCAGTTCGCGCGGGTAAAACTTCTCCCCCGCTGCTTCCAATGCTCGCACTTCGTCCGGCACCAGGTAACTGTCGTAGCTTCCATCCTGGCGAGCCTGCTGCAGCAGCTCGTCTTTGAAATCGTCGGCGTTGATCGGCAGCCAGTGCTCGGGCTGCGTTCGGGTTGCCTGGATGAGGGCGGCCTGCGCGGTGGACTTGCCGGCACCGGGAGGACCGGCGAGAACAATTGCCTTCTTGTCGCGGCGGACCTCGGTGCGTGACTCAATGAAACGGGCCAGGATCTCGTTGTGCAGCCGCCGGCGGTCCTGGCGTGGCTCGCCTCGGCGTACGTTGAACCACTCAGGGTTCTGGGCGGTCGCGGTCTTGCTCTGTGCGGTCAGTGGTCCCCCGTCTGCGCCCAGGCGCTCCAAGGTGGCGCGGTGCGTTGCTGCGTGGTCTTCGGTAGTCACGCTTTACAGCGTAGTCAGTAGACTTCGGGAACCTCGTCAGAGGCATCCAGAATCTGGTCATAGGCGTCGCCGTCAATCAGTCCTTCATCAAAGGCCCGGCCGACTTCCGCGAACGATCCCGGGGTGTCCAGGTACGGCGTGGATGCCCATTCAGCGGCCGCTGCGGCCGCGCCTTCGTTCTTCGGGTAAGGCCACGCGGACAGCTCGCGGATCATGGCGTCGCGGTCGATGTCGCCGGCCGCGTAGCGCTCTGCGATCTCGTAAGGGCTGGCACCGCTGAAACCTTCGGGAACGGGCTTCACTCCCCTAGCATCGGCCTGCGAGAGCAGCCGGCTAATGGCCGGCTGGCTGACGCCCAAGGCACGGGCAACTACACGCTGATCCGCGGTTTCCACGGCCGCACGGACGTTCCTGATGTAGTCCAAGCCGCCCAACTCACGGCGCGCACGAGCGCGCCGGGCATTGGCAATGGCATTCTCGGGGCTGGTGATTGTCATATCCAAACCCCCTTCGATATAACTAATGTTATCACCGTTATAACAAACGTTATAGGGACACCCTCAGTTGCGACCTATCAGCGATCTATGAACCGCTGCCTAGCATCCCTACGCGCGGGGCCGTCATCCGCGCTTCTGTCCGTCGTCGATGAGTCAGGCGGGCGTGGCCCCTTGTCCACTTTCGGGCCAGTGTTTCTCGCCGGCGTGACCCAGCTCAGGGTGCGCCGGCCCTGTAATGCTCGGCGTTTTCCTGAGCTGTCATGCCGGTGTCAATCCAAAGTTCGTCTGGCAGGAACCCTGCTCCCACCCGGTTTCCTCCGACGTTAAGTCGTTTCCAAGTCAGCTCGTTGGCAATGTGCCCTGCGAACGAGCTCACTCCACGGATTGCGTCGGCTAGCTCGTGCGCATTTGGTCCCAGCTCCGCCCGGACCAGGGGATGCGCATTACCCTGGGCATTAAGTTCTTTGATGATTTGCTGAGCAACTGGGACATGCCACCGTTCGTTTAGGCGCCTATCCACGGCGTACAGATGTACGCTCCAAATGTCGGCCATCTGGCCAATCCATTGCAGTCTTTCATCTCGTGTTCTCAGCGTCTCTGCTTGCACCGCGCCGACGTCGCTGTGCTCGAAGCCAAGATCACTTTCCACCTCCGAGAGCGCTGCCAACGCATCAGGGAACTTCTTGTTGGCCATTACAATTTTGGCGTTTCGAAGTACTTCAAACTGCTGCCAAGCATCCTCCAGAGCTTCGGAGCTGATGGCTAGAGCTTCGAAAAGTATTGGACGGAGAAATTGGTAGAGTCGCGGAGACGCGTTTTCCAGAGCCCGATCCGTGCCCAAAATGCGTGCCAGCAGCTCATCCTCATTCCTTTGATCGCTCGGCACCTCCCGCGATAGTAAGCGTCGTAGCAGGACATAGCGCCTGGAAGCGACGGCTGCGATACCAGCGGCGTAATACAGGATAGAGCCTGCTATGCGGTTCATTCGAGTAGTTTTACAAGGCCGGATGCTTTCTGTTGATGTGAGAATCGATCAAGCTCTTCGACCCACCAGCCGTCCGTGTCATCGCCTCCCCAATATGCAAGGGTTGCAATCAAAGCAGCCGGTACTTTGCAGGCTTCTTCTACCCTGCCGACCATAGCCAGGTAACCATCTTCCGCTTCGGTTGGATTGTCCCCCAAATTGAGCTCGGGGACGCGGCGAAGCCTGTCGAACTCTCGAGACAGCGTGTCGTGTAAACGGATTGCAACCCAGCGTCCGGACAGTTCTCTCTTGGCTGTCTCCGCAGCTACGGAGACAGTAAGGGGGTGACGCGAAGCACGATTCGTTAGGGCGGCAAGGGAATCTGCGATGCGCCCGAAAGCCGTGTCGGCATCAAGGGGCACCAGGTAGCCGTTCATTAGCTGCCGGAATTCTGCCGCTAGTGGGGACTGATAGCCGGGCTCAACCCACATCATGGTGTACCGGGAAGGATAATTCGCTTTGATGGCGTCCACTAGCGCAGGATCGTAGGTCGCTGACCAGCCGGCGATAATCAGTCCGTAGTCGCGAAGGATGCGCCGGAGGAGCTCGAACATTTCCGGTTCATAGACATCAAGCTCTGCTGTCGTATTCAGCATGGACGTGGGGTTGAGGTAGTCACCATGGAGATGGACGATGCAGCATTCCAAGGTATGAAGTGGAGCCAACCCCGCGACGTCGCCCGCTGACGAAACGATTGTTGGTTCAATGCCTTCTTCTCTGATGGCCTGCTCTAGAAGCCTGTCGAAGTTAAGTGTGACCAGCACCCGCAGGGTCCCGGCTTTGACTAGCTTGGCGATCGACCTGTGTGCCAACGTTGGCCTTCTAGCCTCTGATTCATCGTCAGGATCGGCCGGTTCGAAGTATTCACGCAACAGCCGTTGTCGCTCAAGCTGTGAGGGCGCCAATTTTTCCAATAAATTCTCGTACCGGGCTTCTTCACCAAAACGAGCTTCGTACCAAGCTGCAGGATCCTCAGGTTCGTCTTCTCCTATAAGGACGGCAACCCTAGAAATCAGATCGGTCACTACACCCCAGGCAGTGAGGATTCCGCTCGGGGCAGAAACTCCAGCGCCGAGGAGCACTGCGTATGCCCCTGGGTTTGCTTTCAGGGAAAAGGCAAGTGACAGCAGTATGTCCTCGTCGATGGTGGTAGTCGTCATGGAATCACCATAACTAGGCATAGTCAGCGCGGAACCACACGAACAAAACGTGTCCCACACCTGCACCCTCATATCCTTGGGGAATGGACTTCACTTCTCTCCACCGGGCCATAGGCGTCGGTCCACAGCCCCTGACCGATGCACTGTTGGATACGGCAGCGGAGTTGGGGGCAGTGGAGTCGCATGACCTCGACTGGAAGTCACAACTACCGGCTAAGAAGGCATTGCCGCAAAGTGACTTCCCAAAAGATGTGGCCGCTATGGCCAATAACGGTGGTGGCTTGATCGTCTACGGCATGAACGAGACTCAGAAAGCTGCAACTGACCGCACCGATGTAGGGGACTTTGATGAGGGCTACGAAAGAGCCTTACGTAGCCCTGCCATAACCGCAATCACACCGCCGATGTTCGGTTTGAAGATCTACCGCCTCGGAACTGAATCCGCGAAGAACCGTGCCGTAGTCGTTGAAGTTTCCGCCAGCACTGACGGCCCTCATCTGATCTACAGGAACGACCTTTTTGGTGCTCCAATCCGCAATGACGCGGACACGGTATGGATGAAGGAACGACAGATCGAAGCGATGTACCGGGCACGGTTCGATGAGCGGCGGCACGCATCCGAGGCCTTGGATGCGCTGTTCGACGAAGCGGCGGCCGGAAGGAAAACCACTGGAAGGGCCTGGATCATAGCCGTCGCCCACCCACGCGTTCCCAGGTTCTTAGGACGAATGGATCTCGAAGATGCCCGCCTCATCCTCAAGAACGCCGAACCACTCGCCCTAAGTTACGCGGGCAGCACCGGCGTCCATCCATTAGAAAGCGTTGATCGCCTGAACCCCCGCCCAGGACTCCGCAGGTGGGTCGCGGTTAACACGGCAACCGGTGATCGCGTGTGGAAACAGGCGTGGATCAGCATCCACCATGACGGATCAGTGACTCTGGCAGCCACAGTTGGAGGGCACCGGATGACCAGCGACGACTACTTCGAGGGTCACCAAGTCGAAGGCCGCGGCATAGAAGCATCCATCGCAGATTTCATGGCGCTCACCAGGGCGACAGCAGATTCAACGGGAAACGACGAGTACGACGTTAGAGTCGGGATCGAATGGGCAGGATCCAAACCGCTGGAAATCCTCACCCGCGACAACTCAGGTTTCATCTACGCTGATGCGTCTATCCCGTTGCACCGATTCACCCCAGTAGAGACCACGGTAGCCGCACGGGAACCGGACAACGACTTTCACGAACATACCTATGAGCTCGCCAGGGACTGCGTCAACCAAGGCGGAATTTCCAATCTCCACTTGATCGAGCGGCCAGGATCTTAGCCTGCCCTTTATTAAGTGGTGATGTGCAGCGCGCGGCGTTGGAGTTCGCGGTATACGGTGGTCCGGGAAATGCCGAAGAGTTCCGCCAACTCGGCTTGGGTGTGCTCCCCCGCATCATGAAGCGTCAGAAGGTGTTTCCGCTGCGTCTTGGACAGTTTCGGCTGCTTGCCCTTCAACCGGCCCTTGGCCCTGGCAACAGCCATCCCCTCTCGGGTACGCATACGGATCAGGTCCGCCTCGAATTCCGCAACCATGCCCAGGACGTTGAACAGCAACTTACCGACCGGATCCTTCGGATCATGAGTGCTGCCGCCAAGGCTAAGAACAACGCCCTTGGCCGTCAGCTCATCAGCGATGTCCCTGGCATCGGCAAGGGACCGCGCCAGGCGGTCGAGTTTGGTTACTACCAGAGTGTCACCGGCTCGGCACGCTGCCATCGCTTCCCGTAACCCGGGCCGCACCCGGCTCGTACCCGTCAGTCCGTGATCAACGAAGATCTGCTTCTCTCCCGCCCCCAACACAAGGAGTGCATTTCGTTGGGCCGACAGGTCCTGATCACTCGTTGACACCCGGGCGTAGCCGATCTTCATTCCACTCACCCCCACATTGTTGCAGTAGTCCCCCCATCACCGTGCATATCACCGTACTGGTCTTACGTACATGCCTGAGACCTGTGGCTGTTAGCGGTAAATGGCGGTCTTTTTGCGGCGCTGAATGTCGCCCTGCTAGTCGGCAAGCGCTCGTGACCGCCTGTAAAACGTCGCTCGGGACATACCGAGGTCCCGGGCAACCTGTGCTGCGGGCTCACCACCTTTGACCAGGCTAACAGCGCTTCTGATCTGACTATCAGTGACCCGGCGGGGCCGGCCGCCCAGGTCCTTGCCAGCTTCTCTTCGCTTGATTATGGAATCCGTGACGCGTTCGCGCTTGATCTCGTGTTCCATCTGCGCCAGGGCGGCCATGATCGTGAACAACATAGAGCCCATAGGTGTTGCTGTGTCGACGTCGCCTCCGCCAAGGTTCAGGACGCGCAGGCCGGCGCCCCGGCTGCGGAGTTCGTCGGCGAAGGCAAGCATGTTCTGGGTCGATCGCCCGAGCCGGTCCAAAGTCGCGATTACGAGGGTGTCACCCTCCATGAGCGCGTCGAGTGCTCGATCAAACTGGGGCCGCGACGCGCGCGCTCCGGAGACGCCCTGGTCGATGTAGATGTCATCGCGTCGAACACCGGCAGCCAGTAGATCCGCCCGCTGCCGATCCGTGGACTGCTGCCGCGTCGAAACCCGTGCATAGCCAATAAGTTTCGACATACCTGCCTCCGATGTGTCTCACAACTAATGATTAGTACGCCGATTTCAGCATAAGGTTTCGAGACATAGTTATGAGAATCGCCGGACGCAGAGAAAATCGCGAGATTTCACAGGAGTCAGGACAGAGCCAGTGAGACGTCTCGTATCCCAAGGGTTTCGAGACAACGTGGAGGATAGCGTCTAGGGCATCTTCACCGTGTATTTCATCGTGCCGGGTAAGCGTGCGTCTGGAGGGAGGCCACTGGATCGATGCAGATAGCATGCTTGCCTGCACGCCTGATGCCCAGTTTACGGGCGCCGGCTATAAGGCTTGGTCGGCGGCATAAGTGCAACATCAAGCGGACCGGACTGATCGCGGCTCGCATCGGTCGGCAGGACGAGAAGCGCAGCTTTGGCTCCGACTGGAAACTGAAGCCAAGATGGGAGACCTGAAGCCCCTCATTGGATTGAGGTCATTCCCCGCTTATGGCATCAAGGGCGGATTTGAGGGCCGGGCTAACTCGAGCCACCAGACGTCCTTCCTCGGATATTTCTGTTACTTGCTCGTAGTTCGTACCATCCCACCAAAAGACGTGCGGGCTCAGAGGCGCGGGTGCGTCGTTATATCCCATGGCTGTGAAGCGTGCCATCTCGGTGATCACTGATGCAGAGCCAGCGTCTTCGATGACATGCCAGACCAGTTGATGACGGTTTGGGACGCTCATGAGCCATCCGAGCTCGTCTCCGACGGATTTGCCGGTCAGTTCTGCGGCCAGGTGAGGAAGGAGAAGAGCGCGGCTCGCCGTATACACAGAGTCTCCCAAGAGGACATGGAATGAGCTGCCACTTGGTGTGGGCACAGTTGCGAGTTCTTCTACTTCCAATCCGTTCAGGTTAGCGATCCCATGAGTTCTGAGGGCTTCCCACCCGCCAAACCTTCTGCAGTTTTCGTGACTGAAAATGGCGACCGTGTCTGGGAGGTCCAGAGCGAGCATTTCAACGATGCCAGGAGCGAATTCGCTGTAGGGGTACCCGGTAATTCCTGACAAGCTGGCTTCGTCGTATAGCCGTGCGAAGGTCCGTCCCTTACTTGGGCCGAGGTAAGGCCGTCAAAGGGGTTTGGACCATCGACGCTTGTCAACGCGCGTTGAAGATGCTGGCGGATGGCATCGCGCCATCCATGCTTCGGCTGGTTGTAGCAAGCGATGCCCATGTTCCAGAATCCGAACTCCCGTCCAGAGTCATCTACAGCGTGACCAGGGTAAACGTGAACTTCAAGTCCCCTCTCGGCGAAAACCTCGCGGGCAATCGCCCGGAATTCGTTTGCCTCGGAAACTTTGAAGAATGTCAGTTCAGGGTCGCTTGCATCCGGTTCCGAAGACTTCTTCTTGAAGAGACTCACATTTACTCGCTTTCACTGTGACGATTCCGTCGATGCAGTTGCCTGACCCAGTTGAGAGCCAAGAGTTCTTCACTCTAAGCACCATGGAGCTGTCTCCTATTGATCCGACTAGCCTCTATCCGGCGGCGTCATTCACAGAACCACCAGCCATCCAGGACTCTCTGGACACTGCCTACGAGCACTCAACGCAGAGTGAACCCTTTAGCCTGACGATTACCTACGCAACCCGTTCAATGTCTCGTCACGATTTGCTTTGTCCTGTTGACGAGGTATCGGATTCCCTAGACCAGAAACCACGTGCATCTGAGCCGACCACGTCGTAGCTTCTCAGGCCCCGCACGTTCTCTGTGGAGTCCTCGCTGTCTTCTGCCGCTGCTTGTTTCCGGACTTTAAGGTCTCGGCGTTTCTTAGATAGGTCCCTGGGACGCCCCTCATATACGTAGACGGCCGCTAGCGCGATCGCTTTGTCAATGAGCATGCTTGCCCCGCTGGCCTGGACTGGACCATGGTATAGCACCCATTCAGCAACAGTCAGGGTGTTTTGCAGTTGTTCCATCGAAGCTTTTCGCGCCCATTCCGCCGCACTCTCCTCCCCAAAGGAGAGGAGAGCCGCCACAATCAGCCCGCGTCTGGTACTAATCAAAAGCACATCCCTTCACCCGTTCCTTCAGGACTGCGCCTGCCAGAGGAAACATGTTAGTCAAAGACTTCAACATCTATCCAGCGGCACGGCCAATATCCGCCCAGGAAGCGCCTGCAGCTTTGGCGGCCGCGACGGTTTTATCCAGACGGTGCGCGGCCTGACGGTGTTCCTTCGCCGCAGCCTCCACGCCAAGGATCGCTTCAGACGGTGCGATGTGGATCATCCACTCGTCCTGAACGGCATCCTCAACGCGTTCGGAAACATAAGCTCCGCCTCCTGGAGGGCAGTATTCTCTGCGGGAGGCGAAATCAGCCTCTTCAGGCGTGAGCACCCTTTGCCACAGCTCGCCCTGCCACCCACAGGTGCAGGCACCACGCCAGCTCATAATGAGGTCATGAGGAACGATCTCCTCATCGGGGTGGAATTCCCCTGCAGGTTGGTAGTTTCCGGTGATCCCGTGGAAGAGTATTCCCGCACCGGTTGAGCTGCCTGAGAGCCGTCCGTCGGGTGCGATTTCAGCCACCCAGCCTTCGTGTTGGTAGTCGTTGGATGTCCAGCCCATGGCTTCATGCCTTCCTGTCAGGGTTTCCTGACAGGAAGTCTCTCAGGGACCTCTGACAATAACCAGAGCCGCCCAAGCGTAGGACAGCCCGAGGACGTTCCTGCCCTGGCGGGGCTTAGTGTTTGGTGTCCTTGGCTGGCGACTCGTTCTTGGATCCCGAGTCGCTGTCGCTGAACTTCCCGTCCTTGTTCTGGATGCGGACTTCCCCGTGGCCGCCGCCGGTGTTCTCAACGATTTCCTTGGCCCTCTTCTCGGCGGCCTTCTTCGTGGGTTCATGGGCAGAGACCCGTTTGGCGTCTTCTTTCTTGACGTCCCAGCCGCCACGATCGTTGTTGGGGACTACGTACCGGTCGTTGTCGTTGCCTTTGGCCATTTCGATCCGCTCCTTGCCGACGTGAACTGATTTTTGGGCCCAGCTTAACGGCGAATGACTGGACCGCCCCTCTATATGTGCCCGTTTATTGGCAATCGTGACGGGAAAATTGAAATCGGTGCCGATCACTCAGCCGCTTCAATAAGCTCAGGGCCATTATTGCGGACGCTGTTGACGCGGGTGCTGACAACCCGGGGCGTCAGGGTTGGTTCCGGCAGGGAATCGAGCAGGTGTTGGACGTCTGCTTTGTCGGTCAGGTCAGGGTCGAGCCATTCCGCGAAGCGGTCCTGCGGGATGATGACCGGCGACCGCTCGTGGACGTGTCCCAGCGCGTCCTGGGTGACTGTGGTCAGGACCGTGCAGGTGAGCAGCCACCGTTCTGGATCATCCTCGGGCAACGCGGGATCAGGCCAGAACTCGTACAGGCCGGCGAAGCCGAGCAATGGTTCCTTCTCGGAGAACAGATAGTTCGGGATCTTCTTTCCGTCGTCGGTCTTTTGCCATTCGTAGTAGCCCTCGGCCGGAACAATCGCCCGGCGCTTCACTGCGGCCGACCTAAACGAGGGCTTCTCCAAGATGCTCTCACTCCTGGCATTGATGAGCTTGGAGCCGATCTTCACATCCTTGGCCCAGGACGGCACCAGACCCCACTTGGCGATCAACAGGCGCCGGTCAAGGGTGCCCTCATCCAGGCGTTCGGCCACGATCGGCACGTTCTGGGTCGGGGCGACGTTCCAGCTCGGCCCCGGCGGGCTGCCTTCAACTTCCTTCGCCTCGAAGTGGCTCAGAAGGTCGCTCGCTGCTTTGGACATCACGTATCTGCCGCACATGAGCTCATTCTGCCCGTAAAACCTCCAAAGCCAAGGTCGTCTCGGCTCTGCTGCCGGTCAGTAGCCCACTTCGACGTCGAAATGATCAGCTGGGCGGCCGGTAAGTCGTGCCGCGGCAGCTTTGACCGTTTCGGGGATCTCCCGGACGCCTTGCACGGAGACCTCAAGATCGGGCAGCTCCTGTATTTGAAGGTCCATCCGACCATCAGTGGCTTTCTTTATTCTTACCGTCAGCCTCACGCCCGACCCTTCCATGTCCGTTTTCAGGGCACCCACCACCTGCCAAGGGATGGCGCATTTCTTCCCTTAGTATCAAGCCCATGTTCCGGTTACGTTTCCTGTGCTTGTTGGTGGGCGGGGACCCCGGCTACCAGGATTCGGGCCAGGTCGTGCAGCTTCTGGTTCCGGTCGTTGGAAGCTTTGCGGAGGATATCGAACGCTTCCTGGGGTGTGCACCGGTTTTGGGAGATGATCACCCCGCATGCGGTATCGATAACTGACCTGTTGGTCATGGCAGCATCAAGGTCGGCCGCGTTCTCGTTCAATACGGTGATGCGGACCGCCAGCCGGAGCGCCTTGCCGGCAACTCCCGCGAAGGTCAACGCACTCGCGACGGCCCGTGATGAGAAAGAGCCCGGGATTGGCGCGAAGAAGTTCAGCACGGCGGAGGCACCCTGTTCCAGTTCCATCGGGACGCCCAGAGTGCTGCGCATACCGGCCGCGCTCAAGGCTTGGCAGTACTCGCTCCACTGCGGTGATAACAGAGCATCTTCAAGAAGGACCGCGCGATCGCGAGTCAGCGCCTCCACGCAGGGCCCCTCCCCCAACGTCTGCTCGATCCTGTCCAGGACCATCGCTGTGTCGCTGCTCCCGCCGATCGTTGAGGTTCGCTTGCGCCGCTCCAGCGTCACTGCGCACTCGATACGGGTATCGGTAACCCGCGACATCACCGAAGCGCCTAAGACCGCGAGCCCATCGAGGAACACTTTGATGTCTTCTGCAGCAACAAGCAGATCAGCCAATCGTTCCGAATCGGCGGACCAATCCTCCACGACACCAGAATCCAACCCGAACACCGCCGTTCACAACAGATACCCATAATCGAAAGGACTTCCCCGCTGAAGTTCAGGACGCCCTGACGCATATCGCCACAAACGGCGGCCGGCAGCAGCAGCTGGGAGAACACTGCGAATAATTTAGCAAGGAAGTCTAGCAATGCCATAACAACGGCGGGGTCGTCCGCCAGACTCCTGGCTGGTGGCGGGTTATCCGTCGGGCGTTACCGAGGTGTTCTTGGCGCGGAGCCGCTGTTCCAGCTTGGCTTCGGCGGCCTCCCGTCGCTTCCCTACAATGAGCATTTGCTGGGTAGCGGGGTTATGCAACGGAAGCCTCTGCATGTCCTGCGGAACCGCAGCCGGGCGCTCCCGCGGCAAGGGCTTCCGTGATGATTGCTGGACCATGTCTCCATGATCCCACCGCTCACCGGTCCAGAACATGGGTGCCGATGCTCAGTCGACGGTCCTTGTGACTAAGCCGTGGCACGGTAGCTGGGGTGGCCTGCCCACTGCAAGACCGACCACCCAGTACGCCTACGCTTCCGCCAGACGCTTCAAGCATGGCCGCTGCATCTCAAAGAGAGAGCAATGAACACCTCAAGATTCCATCAAGAATCAACGCCGAATCGGCTGACTTCAAATAGATGCCGGCATTCCGGGTCGAAAGGGCGACCGAGAATCCCATTTCCTTGGAAGTGGAACGCCCGAACCGATGGGCCGTCCGTCGAGGAAACAGCCAGCCCGTGTGACCGCCGTCCGCCGCTGCTGAGGAGCCGGACAATCACTGTTGAGTCGCCGACTTCGCGAGCTGGCTTGTTGGTTGCGCTGCCCTGCTGCTCCCGCGACGGCACGTACGGAGACTCGTTCTACGTGCTGTTCACTCTCATGCCTCTACGGCGGTGATGGCGTAGTGGGCGATGCGGAGGAGGTCCTCTTTGCTGGCGCCGTCGCGGGCCTGCTGGCTCATACCTTGTAGCGTCGCTCCGACGAAGGCCGCCAATGCATGAGTGTCTGTGATTTGGAGATCCCGCCTGCTTCGCGGTCCCGGGTCAGTGCTTCTGCCATGGCCAGGATGTTGTCGTTGCGCATTTTGGACAGCCGCTCTGCGACGTGGCGGTTCGCGGAGGTCATCGCCACGGCGGAGCTGATCACCAGCCGAGCCCGACAGATTGATCCGGCAAGTACTTGATGCAGGCGGCAATCTCGTCCCGCCGAAAGACTTAGTCCTTGAGAAGAAGTATGAAAAGTTGGTGTCCATTGCGACTTGGCACCCTTTTCGAAGCCCTGGTCCCCGCGCTCACACTGCGATAGACCGACCAGGCGAAGATAACTAGTAAAAATTGCTAAGGAGCCTTATGGTAAGCCTATGGCCGGGGAATGTCCCGTGGCGCTATTGATACTCGGATTTGCGACTGAGGAGAACAAATGACACCCACCCATAACCCGGCCCGGAACCGAACAACGATTCAGCGGGCAGCGCAGATAGTCGGAGCCGTGTTCCTGCTTGTAGGGGTCCTGGGCTTCATCCCGGGGATCACTTCGAACTACGAGACCCTGTCGTTCGCCGGCCATACCTCCGACGCTCTCCTGCTGGGAATCTTCCAGGTCTCAATCCTGCACAACATTGTGCACCTGCTCTTCGGAGTGGCCGGCATCCTGATGTCCCGCACCTCCGGCCAAGCCCGCAACTACCTTATCGGCGGCGGAGCCGTCTACTTGGTCCTGTGGATCTACGGCTTGGTCATCGACCAGGAATCCTCCGCTAACTTCGTCCCGGTCAACAACGCCGACAACTGGCTCCACCTGATCCTGGGGATCGGCATGCTCGCCCTGGGCCTGGCCCTCAGCCGCCGGACCTCCACCGGCCACACGGCCACAACCGGCCACTAAGACACCGATACCACCTGCGCATGAACCGGAACCACCCTGCGCAGCCAACCGCCTCGACCATCCAGCAGGATGGCATGACCATTTCCCGCCGCGCCGATGCCTGAACTCGAACACTGGCCCACCAGTCGCCTGCTCTCCACAGCTGCCCGGCTTGTTGAGCAGGGATGGAATGAACAGCTGCGGAGCCTGGATCTGACATATCCGGCTGTGATCGCGCTCGAGGCGCTGGCAGCCACGGGCCCCATCACGCAAACCCGCCTTGCCCACGTCATTCGCGTACAGGGTCAAACCATAGGACCGACACTGCACAAGCTCGAATCCCAAGGCTACATAAGTCGCCGACACGCCCCCGGGGACCGTCGCAGTCAATACGTCTCCATCACCGACGAGGGCAAGGACCTGCTGGAGAGGGCCCGCAGTCTGGAACGCATCATGCTGGCAAACTTTTCCATCGACCCCAGCGAACTGCGTGACCCGCTGGAGAACATCGTGCACAACGCAGGCAACAGAATCGGCACGGCAGAAACATTCCCCACATCAAACCCCAACGGATAGAACCGGCCTCGCCCTCAACCTCATAGCGGAGAGGAGCACCTGTCCGATTCAGAAAGAAAGGATTTGGCTGCACAGATCGACTCTCTGTCATCTGCTGCTGCGAAGAGCGATGCCGGGAAGGACAGCGGGACCCAGCGGCCTCCCAGCTCGGCGTCACGACCTACGGCCGTGCCGTTCTCGGCGGCAAGGTAACCGCGTTCCCACCGACCAAGGGTTCGGGCCTCGCTCAATGCCTGGGTGGTCTCCACATCGGCCACCTTCACGTCGTAACCAGCAGCCTGCAGAACATCCATCTGCGCACGAGCGTTCTTTTCCCCCGACAACGTGCCATCAATGACAATGTTGTCCCCTCGGCCAATGGCATCCCGAATCGCCTTCTTCGCCAGGATGGAGGATTCATTGTGGACCAAAGCAGCCAGTTCGCGGGGGTAAAATTCTTCCCCTTTTGATTCCAGCTCTCGTACCTCATCGGGAACCATGTAGCTCTCATAGCTACCGTCCGCGAGAGCCTGCATCAGCAAGTCGTCTTTGAAGTCGTCAGGGTTGATTGACAACCATTGGTCCGGGCGCGTCCGGGTTTGGGCAATGAGAGCACTCTGCGCAGTAGACTTCCCGACGCCTGGAGGCCCCGCAAGAACGATCGCTTTCCTGTTCCTCAGCACTTCCGGTTTCGACGCCACAAAAGCAGCCAGGATCTCGTTGTGCAGGGCACGTCGCTCTTGGCGTGGCTGCTGCCGCCTGACGTTAAACCATTCCGGATTTTGCGTTGTCGCGTGCCGGGAATGAGCCGTCAGCGGCCCACCCTCGGCACACAGTTCTTCCAGGTGGGCGCGGTGCTCGGAAGCCTGGGCGTTAGTAGTCACGCATTACAGCGTAGTCACAGCGAGTCCGGAGCGTCCTCCGCCGCGTCCAAGATGGTGTCGTACGCGTCCCCGTCAATCAACCCTTTATCGAAGGCCTCCCCAACCTCGTCAAATGTGCCAGGAGGATTCGGGGGAAGAATGGCCTTCCATTCCCTGGCCAACTGGTCCGCGTGGTCAGGGGCCTTCACGTATGGCCATGCAGAAAGTTGGCGAACCATCTCGTCGCGATCGATGTCACCGGCAGCGTACCGCTCCGCAATTTCATAGGGGCTAGCTCCGCTAAACCCTTCCGGGATCGCCTTCACCCCCCGGGACGCAGCCCTCGTCAGCGCCTGACTCACCGCAGACTGAGTGATCTGCAGAGCCCTCGCTATATCCCGCTGCGGAAGGCCGCTTTGCACGGCATCCTGCAACGCCCTGAAGTAATCCAAACGGCCCAAATCTTCACGCGCCAACGCGCGCCGAGCCAGGTCTATGGCGTGGCCTGGTTGAGTAATCGTCATATCCACACCTCCTATATAAGAAAGCTTATCAGAGGGTATTAGCGACCTTATATGAGCTCGCAAGCGTGGAGATGCAAGTGGTTGTGTCCCACTTTCCTGGGAGCGGAACGCCAGGTCCCTCGCCACGTTCCGAAGACGGCCCGGTTAGTCTTCTTGCGCAGGCAGTTAACCCCAGTTAAGATCACCTGCCCGCGCGGGCTCCGGCCACGGCTGACACCGTTCCTGGCGCCCAGGGGTGGGCGAGCGACAGACATGAGACATCCAAGCGAACCGCCACCCCTAAACCTGGCCCCAAGACACCAAAGGTCCTACGTATGCGCAGCAGCCTCGCGCTCGTACGCCTGGCGTAAAACATCCCCCGCCCGGGACGTCACCTCGGGAACCAAGCCAGCATGAACGCCGGTGAACGGGGCGGCCTCCTCATGAGCTCGCCCCAGGACCTCCACTTGCCACAAGGCAACCTGCCACTGCACCGGCAGGGACTGCATGGCTGCAAGGAGCCGGCCAAATTCGAACGTTCCCAAAGATCTGCCTCCAGGCGGGTTCGCATCAGACCCGACGTCCCCGCCATCGAGCAACTGTGCAACCCCGGACGCATCCATGTCCCCGCCCCTCCACGAGTGATTAGCGCTAGTGTGCGCCTGGATGTGCGCGCTAACAACTGGAATATCTTCCAACCTCGCAGAGACACTCGCTAGGCGTCCCACTTCCTTGGAACCGGAACACCTTCAGAGTGCGGCCTCTGTGGCAAGAAAGCGACTGAGTAAAACCCGTCGGAACAGAACCTACGGCGTGCAGCCGACGGCCCTGCCGATGGGCTCGTTCAACTACTGTCCTGTGCCATTCAAAAACCCGGGGCTATTCCACCCTGAAGCTGGCAAGGCTTACGTAGGCCAGTGGGCGGAGTACGTAATGGGCTCCTATAACAAACCTAAGACTAAGATTTGGTTTAAAGACGCCCAAGGGAACAACCTTCGCTACTACCTTCCCGACAACACAACGGGCCTAAATGGCGACGAATATAAGAATGTTGCCAAGTTGTCCCTTACCAGACAACTCAGAGAAACGCGTGCGGCTATCAACGCTCAAGGTGGCGTCTACACCTTGTACGTGCGGCGTAACACTTACCTCTCGGGGCCCCTGCAGGCAGCAATTGATGGGAAGACCTTCAAGCTTGACTATCTGCCTGACACACTTTGAACGGTACCGCAGTACCGGCTTCCTGAATGTGAGAGCCGGTGACCATACTAAGGAATACTCGAACACATGTCGGTTGCACTCTCCATCTACAGCACGACCCGTATAGGCCCAGATGAGGTCGCGGCTTTAGTGCGCTCGGTTCCAAAGCTGGATCCTACGCTGTCAGGCGTGATTGAACACGGTGCGGGGCTAGTGCACGTTAGCAAAGGCCCCGGGCGGCCCCCCGAATTTACGGTGGACGGCCCGTTCGCTGTTGAGAAGGAAGACATACCGTCCGAGGTGACTGCACGCGTTCTCGGAGCTAAGTGGCTTTACCAGGTTCATCTTGAGGGGAGTACCGACGAGACCTTCACCGATGCGGATAAGGTCTCGAGGAAACTCACAAAAGCATCTAAGGGGGTCCTCATCGATGAGCAAACGGGCGAAGCGTGGCCAAAGACGAGCCAACGCCGGATGCCACGTCCAAAATCGCAAGGTTTAGTTGATGAAGTAAAGCTGCGTTGGTTTTACATCTTGGACGAAGCCCCCGACGACCTCGCGGCCCGTTACCTCAAGCTCTCGAGACAATTCTTTCCGGAAGCACTGCCCCGGCGTTATGGGAGCTACGAACCGCTGCAAGGAAACCTTGAACGCGACGGCGACGCCGGTTTCGTCGATTCCCTAGCTAGGGATGAGAAGTATCAAACTCACCTGTCGGGCCGGTTTCCTGTCAAGGGTGGGACGTTCACAGGAAGGTTGCAGTTCCCTGGTCGAGTGCGGGACATCTCATTGAGTGTCGACCGAACGGCCGTCGAGGATCCCATGTGGAGGGCGGATTTGCAGCACCTCTTTAAAGCAATAGCGTCTGAGCTCAGGTGTTTTTATGCTTCGGCAGAAGTACTAAGACCAGGGCTGACGCGTCGCGGCATTACATCTTTCAATATGTATGAGGATTTCGATTTTCCGCTCAGTTTTGGACGATGGCTGGGACTTCCCAGCTATCCAGTGTGGTGGTCATGGTATGACCAGCCTTACGCCGACCTTGTGCAGCCCCATTTGTCCGGTGCCGCTGTTAATCCGGACGGTTCGCTGTTTCACTCCTGGCATGAAGCACCTATGGACCGCGACTATCTCCGAAGTATGCTTCCGGACCGCGGGTCTCCATGGATTCCAGTTGAATTTTCAATGCAGGGTGGCGATTCTTCGCAACATGCAGCTGTGATACCTCCGGAATATGCGTAGGTGAGCAGGCATGAGTCACAAGTCGTGCTGCTTTCGATATGGCCCGCGCCCCAGGCGACCACAGCAGATGACCTTCTCATAACAGGCGTTCGCTGTTGTATCTGTGGTCATCGCCCACTCGGGTTCGCGTGTCGAGGAAGCGTGATGCCGCTCCTTCCAGGTCTCCTTGAAGTGGAGTGAGTGGAGCCTCTTCCGGGAACGGCTCGGCTTCTCCACTCTCGGGCTCTCCCGCCACGGTGGTTCGACGTGCCATTCGAGCGTCAGCCCGCGCAACGATCACCACAGGTTTCCATGCAGGCATACTGCAACTACACAAGGATATTCCAGCGACCATCCCTTAGTTTTGGACCTTACGATGGGATCCCCAGCAAGCCATATGGCTGATCGCCGTCGAGTGATTGGAAAAGTTCGTGTCGTATGACCTAACGGTATATTCCTCTGCACCCCTCGGCCAAGAGGGCCTTGCTGAACTGCTCCGCTCAGCTGGTTTGGACGTCAAGCGTCCCACCGCTCAGGGTATGGATCCCGGGCAGTTGGTCATAGTACGTGGGAAGAAGTCCCAGTATTGCTTCACCCTCGATGGTCCATTCCCCTTGGAAGATGAGGACATCCCAGAGGAGATTACGGCGGTGATCCTAGCGCCGAAGTTTCTCTACCAAGTAGCCGTAGAAGGAAGCGATCGAACATCGATCCCCTCAGCTGTACGTTTCTCAAAGAAGCTCGCAGAGGCAACCACGGGCGCTGCCTATGACATCCAGACTGGTGACATTTGGCCACGGAAGTCCCTTAGAACACCGTCCAAACCCGCAAAGAACACCCAGGTCCGGGCGGTCCAGATTGAGTGGTATTACTTAGTCAACGAAGCGCCTATTGATATCCCCGAGATCTACTGCAGATTGGCTAGGAAGTATCTGCCCGAAGCGCTCCCCCGGCGCTTCGGAACCTACGAACCGTTCGCAGGCAACTTTGAACGAGACGGCGCAGAGGGGGTGGCAAGGATGTTGAGAGAAGAACCTAACGGCATGCTCCAGTTCTACGGAACCTACCCGGTAGGCTTGGGTTTCATTCTCGGCATCGATTACAACACCCGAGGCGACGTGAGCAGCGTCGGACTAACCATGGATTGCTCCGTGCTGCAGACGAATCCTGGGTGGCTGGAGAACCTGCATCGCTTCTTCGTTCACTTCGCGCGAGAAACCCATAGTTTCTTCTCGTCCGCTGAGGTTATTCGCGGCTTCGTCTATAATGGCAAGACTGTGAGTAGTCGATGGGAGAGTGAATCGCCCGGTAGGCTGCAGGATTTAGGTAAGTGGTCCGGGCTTGCGAATTATCCGCAGTGGTGGACTTGGTATTCGGACATCTACTCCGAGCTCGCACTGCCGCACCTGACCAGTCGAATTGAGAAGTATGAGAACGGCATCTTCCACGCATGGGACGAAAAACCCCTAGATCGCGACGCCATCCAGCTCTTACTCGGAGACCCTCAGAAGCCATGGATTCCTGCCGAATTTAGTCCGACGTACAATGAGCATGGCCACATCATGGCGGTAGCTTCCAATGTACCCCAGCGGTTAGCATCATGAACTCGGCAGCGGTCCAGCGCCGTCCCCGATAAGTACCCAATCAGGGATCCAAGGCTCGGGTACGGGAGATTTGTTCCTAGACGGCTAACCATTTAGCGAAGGCGCGTTCCTCCCTCCGAAGGGAGGAACACCGATGGTGATCCTTGGAACCGGAAGATCCGCCGGAACGACCGTGTGGCGACGATTTCTGTGTGCCATCAACTGGCCTCCGCGTAACATTTCCGTCCCGGATGTTGGCCCGGTTCTCCTGCCGTGGACAGCGTCACAGAGACGACTGCCGGGACAGCTACCTCCGTGGCTCAGGAGTCCATGGCCAGATAGCGGTAGACGGTGGCTCGGCTGGCTCCTATGAGCTTTCCGATGTCCGCCGGTTTGAGCCCGCGAGCCTTCAGTTCATGCGCCCTCTTGACCTTCTCGTGGTCTGCAGTGATCTCCCGGCGTCCAGCGCTCCTTCCGTTGGCAGCTGCGGCGGCCATGCCGGCCTTGGTGCGTTCGGAGAGTTGGTCTCGTTCGAGCTGGGCGAACGCGGAAATGATGGTGACCATGGCCTGGGCCATCGCTCCCCCGATTTCGCTGGCCGGGTCAGTGGCGATGCCATCCCTCAGGGAACGGAACTTGATGCCTCGCGCCTTGAATTCATCCAAGAGCTCGAGTAGGTGGCGGGTGTTGCGTCCCAGCCGGTCCAGCTTCCACACCACGACTTCATCCCCTAGACCGAGACGGTCCAGCATCCGGTCCAACTCTGGACGGCTCACCCTAGTCCCGCTGATCCCTTGGTCTTTATAGATTCGCTCGCACCCAGCTGCTTCCAGTTCGCGGATCTGCAAATCAGTGTTTTGGTCAGCCAGACTGACTCGGGCATATCCAAGGCGTGCCATCGCTTCTCCGGGTCTCATCAAAGGACAAATACGGGTGATATTGAGAATACCTTAGTGAGACACATTGTTGGGACAGGCGGCAGGCCGGAAGCCCGCGAACCAAAATCGTCGACGAAAACACAGCACGCAGTTCTTATCAAAGGATCCATTGATGAGATGAACTCAGGGAGCGACAGGTTGCTGTTATCCCCCCGTCATCGTGCATTTCTCCGTGCGGGTCTTGCTGTGGAGTTTAGCGATAAATGGCGGTGTTTTGGCAGCGCTGTCTGGCGCATACGCTGTCCGCAAGGGTTTAGCCGAGCGTGTGATTTCTGAGTTTCTGCAGCCGGTTAGCCTGCCCTATAGGGCCTCGTAGTTCAGGGTTTCCTCGGTGGGTTGTAGATGCCGGGTGGTAGGTCCAGTGGTTCGCGGTTGCGGAGGATCTCAGGGATCACGGACGCGACACCGAGTGGTGCCATCTGTTGGTCGGAGTAGGTTGCGGAGTATTCGGCAGGGATCCACGGTAGGTTCTGAACCCCGAGCTCTTCGGCAAGTTCACGGCGGTCGAGGGGTTGGTCGCTGAAAGCGCGGAAAAGGCCACCGGAGTGTTCGGAAGCCTCGGGCCCGAGGAATTGCCCTATCTCGGGCGCAAGCCGGGGGCCGGCCCAAATCCACCAGAGTGGGTAGGGCGGGAATCCTACCCACTGATCAGGTGGAAGCCGAAAGAACGGACGGCGCTGCATGTCTTGCCCGCGTACCATTTCGGCAGATGCATAGACCGCGCCGAGCTCGGTGGCCACCGCAAGGAAGAACCGGCGGAGTGCGCTCCTGAGCGCATCTTCGGCGAGAGCATGTCCGTCCACGACCAAAGTGATTCGGGTGAACGGGATACCCCAGCCAAGTTCCTGGGCCTCTATGCTGCCGTACCTGACCGGTGGTGGGTTCTTGTAGTAGATGTCCCAGCCATTGGATTCGTCGTTGTAAAACTCATCGATGAAGCCTTTTTCACCGCTCGAATCGAACCGAAACTGAAGGGGTTCGTACTTGCCGAAACGCACCGGGACGGCTTCGGGAAGAAGCTCCCGGGCTATCCGGAGATAGCCCTCCAGGTAGTCTGACGGGAGGTCGTCTTGGAGGAGCAACCAGCTCATCCAGACGTCCTTATATTCCTTTTGTGGTTCCGTCCGTGGTGGTTGTTCCTTTTTCTTCTTGGGTTGCGGCCATATCTCCGAGGTCTGTTCATCCATGACTACCCCGTGGCAGGCTTTGGCTAGCTTCCGTGCGAAGCGGACACAATGCGGGATCTCGGCTTCCTGGGTGCCTTCAACGAGGATCTGGAACATCGTGGCGGCCTCAGGCAGGACCGTGGTGATCTCGTCCGGGACGTCCTCGGCTTCGACCGGGAACGGCCCGTCCACGGTGAAGCTGTAGCCCCGCTTGACCCCGCGAAGGACCAGCACGCCACTGTCATCGGAATTCTCTGGATCGGCATGCAGTCCACGGGTATTTCCCACGAGCAACCACACCTGATCAACGGTGGGGGAACCAGGACAGTAGAGCGTCAGGTCATAAGACAAATGAGGTCCTCTGATCGGTAGGGTGGGCGGGCCGAAAGCGACCGATGCTGCTGGCAGCTACTTCTATATGTTCCTATGTCCGGTCGGGCTTTAGCGGGGGCGGGACAAGCATCTGGGTGAGCCGTTCGGGCATGACATCCGCGAACCGGCTCTCAGGCTGTCCGACCTCGCCCGTGAGCTCGGTAGGTACCCACTCGGCCGCCGTAGGCCAGCGCTCAATGATCTCTTCCCGGCCAAGCGGCTCATCCCCAAACCGATGCACGAAACCCTCCGGATACTCCTGAACCGCGCCTTGAAGGTGCGGGCGGACAAGGCCGGAGTACAAGGACGAGAACCAGGCCATCCAGACCGGGTGGGGGCTGAGTCCCAACCACCGTCCCCAAGCTTCCTTCTGGTAGTAGAGGCTTGGCTTGGAGGCGTAGCACCACAATGAGCGACCGTTCCATCCCCATCCCGAGTCGACTTCAGCGGCGGCATAGAAGCTGCGAAGCTCAATGGCCATGGCAACGAAGAAGCGCTCCAGAGCTTCCTGCCACCGAGGATCCTCCAACGCAACCCGGTGAATCTTGAGCGAGACGGCTTGGACATCGCCCTCCCTGATCGGTCGGTCTTGGTTCATGTGACCGCCGAAGATGCCGGTGAAGTAGATACCGGCGGTGGGGAAGGTCCCGACAGCGAAGACGTCCTTGTCCTCAGCGAAGAACTTCACGAACGCCTCGTCGCCGTCCCGTGCCAGGTTGCCTTGCAGCGGCTCGTAGCTGCCGAACCGCTTCGGCAGAGCCTCCGGTAGATACTGGCGGGCCAGGTCCAGATACCGCTGCGGGAGGTCGTCCCGGACCTCGTCCATGAGGTGGTACCAGCGGACTTCCACGATGTCGATCATGGTGTCGCGTTCAGGCCTGGCTGCCGCGCGGTTGCTGGTCTTGGGCCAGATCTCTTCGGTCTGCAGGTCCTGCGCTGCTCCGTTGGCTTCCTTGGCCAGGCGCTTGGCGAACCGGACAGCGTGCGGGATGGACGCTGCATTACTGCCTTCAACCATGATGCTGTACATGACGCGGGCACCCAGGACGGCGGCCGTGACCTCATGCGGCACGTCTTCGGGCTCGACCAGGTACGAGCCTTCCAGGGTAAAGCAATACGCAGCTTTCTTGCCCCGCAAGATGTGCCAATTCTGGGGGCCAGCAGCGCTTCCGCCGGCGCTTTCCTCCAGCTGCAAACCTGGCGAAGCATCCACGAGAGCGGTCAGGGTTTCGACGTCCAAGGCCTTGGGCAGGTACACGGCAAGGTCATATGACATGACCACAGGCTAGATGTGTTCGCTCCTCCATCAAAACGTGACCCAAGGTGCCGTGCACGCTGCCGTGATACGCGGCGACCGCAAGCACCAACCACTTTTCCAACTCCGGCAGCGTCAGCGCAGCCATCTTCTCAGAGTCATAGCGGCCGCGCTCCGCTGGGTTCGAGAAAGTAGTTCCGGGAAGTTCGTGAATCCGGCGCATCGCCGTGCCGATCACGCGCTCAACAATGCCGCCATAGTGAGGTCGCCCCGGTGGCCGATAGGACAAACGGATCCCGTGCTGCTCACACCCGCGCCGCAACGCCTCGCTTTTGAACTCCGCGGCGTTATCCAGGTACAGCGACCTCGGCTTGCCGCTCATCGGCCAATCCGCCTCCACACCGAGCCGTTCGAGCCACGGTCGTTTGTCACCGGCAGCATGGGCAAGGCACAACCCCGCGGACACCGCCGACGGCGGTTCCAACGTCACGACCATGCCCAAAATCGTTCGGCTGTGAACATCGATCGCAACCGTCAAATACGGGCGGCCAATCGATAGACGCTCGCGCTCATCCACCACGATCACATCAATAACCGTGTGATCAATCTGCACCTGCTCCAAGATCGAGCCGATCACCGGCACGTCACCACCGGCAGACTGCAGCGGCCTCACAGCCTCCGCGCCTTCCCTGCGCCGGCCGACGACAACCGGGTTGAGCATCGAGATGCGCCTGGCCACTGTGTTTCTGGTCGGGGCCTTCAATCCCCGCGCTGCACAGGCGCGGGTAATCTCTCGGTGGAGCGCAGCCACGCTTCGTCTCTGTCTTGTCAAAAACCGTCTGCGGATCAGATCACGAATGATTTCCTCAACCGGCTCAGGCAGCCCGTTCCCGCCCTTTCCGCCGGTTGAACGGCGAACCGCAAGGTCGGTGACAAGACCAGAACCGTGGCGGTACCTGTTCAGGAGCGCGTAAACCTGCCTGCGGGAAATACCAAGCTCCACCGCGGCCCTGTCTGCGGCGGCAATCCCGATTGCGCCCCGCGCCGCCAATGACCCAATCACTGCAGTCCGACTCTTAGCCTGTTCCCACGCCGCATCCGACATGGTCAGCTGCCCTCGGGCAGCAATGCGAAGTGGATCTGCGTCCATGTCTGCCTCCTTTGGGAACAGGAGTATCGAACAAAAGCGACCTTAGTGCAGAGGAGTACCGGTCAGCCAGTGCTCACAAGTCAACTGCACAACTCCCTGACCACAGGAGTGTTTGCGCAGTCAGCTTCTGAACATGACACTAATGTCTTTTGCTCGGAAACCGCCGTTTTCATACCCAGCCAGGCCCAAGCAGAGTCTGGTTAGAAAATTGGAACTTCCTCGGAGAATTCATGGCCGGCGGGACAGCGGTATAGCCCGATGCGGCTGGCGTGGGAGGGCTGATCTGCCGGCAGCTCGCCATGATCACCGCCAGCACCAAATGACCTCATTCGAGGACGATAGCCGTGCGGTGGTGTTTCGACTGCGCAAATGGGGCAGAGGCGAAGATCACTCACAGGCTTTCCCGTCTGTTGAACTGTTCTTAGCAACTCTAGATTTCAGCAGCACTTTGACGAAGGAACCTTCCCACCTACGGACATGTAAGAAGTCTGATGAGTACTACAGCAGCCACGATGTAAAGCCTTGCCGTCTAACGGGCCATGGTCCGACTGCTTGTTACCATGCTCGAGCCTATTCAGGGAGAAGTCTCATGACGTCAGGGGTTTTGCTCTATTGAGCCAGCGCACAAATGTAGAAGAGAGTCATCCCTCTTTTACGACCTCAGCTATCTCACCTGAAATTTCGGCGATCGTATGGATGGCTGTGTTCCTAGCGATTTTGTCAACCAGTGATGGGGAGACCTTGGCTATGTCGTCCCGGGAAATTTCATGCCAGATCGGAAGCATCCGCTGATCACCGTTCACGTTCATCCCAATGATTCCATCCAGTTCATACTGAGGCCATCCCTTGGCAAAGAATGATTTTGATAGCACTACCACGCCAAAAGAGCTATGAGCCAGTCCATAGTCAATTTTCCGGCGAAGACTGTCCCCTATCCGAAGTTCCGTTTTATCCAGCCATACCCGGAGCCCGTGCTCGCGAAGAGCGTTCGCGAGAGGCTCCGCCACAGCCTCCTTATCCTCAGAAGCATGGGAAACAAAGACATCCCATGTCTCGCCTACATCGTCGGGAACAACAGGAGGACGCTCATGACGGATGTTGGAGAGCGACTGGGGCGCAGAAGTCCTGGCTACCGGCAGCGCAGGGGGCTCCACACTAACTGAAGAACGCAGAGTGCCGCCCTTTAATCCCATTTGGTCAATAGTGAGGTACCAGCTTCCTGACCGGGGAACCAAGATACGGAACGGTGACCTATTTACCAGACCGCCAACATATCGATGGTTTCGCCCGGCTTTGTAGGCATTGAAGTTAGAGCTATCCATGAGTCGAACATTGGCGCCCCTGCTTAGGGTGACAACAACCGTTGCTCCCTTGTCCAGCCGCGTGAAATGGTACTTAGTGAAAGGTAGACCAGCCATGCCTGTTCCTTAGATTGAAGGCCGTGCCCAGCTGGCAGACCGTCCGATGAGCAAATCACATCCCTCCGACATTTCTCGTCCACGCACTCACCCTCCTAAATGTGGTTACGGAGTCTGGGATGGGCTCGGTCCCGTGAATCATAGGTGCGACGCTGGAGCTCGGGACAAGCAAACCCACAGGACCGCGGCTCGGGGCCATCTATTCGGCAAGAACGGTGAAGCTGCTGCTACCTACCGCCCCACTGTCTTTGTCCTCAACCTTCACTTCGTACGTCCCCGGGGTCGTGATTCTAAGTAGGTTCTCGCTGGCTCTAGCCCAGCGGGTTTCAAGGTTGGTGCACTGGCCGTATAGCTCTGTCGGAATCGATTGTGGGCCTGATATGGTCACGGCAATCTGACAATCGTTGCTCCTAATTTCTGTGCCGTCCGCGCGTCGGCCTGACCACCCATACGCAACCTGGATCTGGCCGAATCCGCCGACCATCTGATATAGGTTTTCCTTTTGTCCTATGACCTTCCAATAGGTAGTTAGGCCCAGCTCAGACTTCACGACTATTGACGACAGGATGTCCGCTGGAATGGCGGCCGGTGGCGTCGATGGAGGTGAAGTTGGTCGGGAGGGCGTCGTGCTGGGCGTACCCGTCCCAGCCGGAGAAGGGGACGTGCCATCAGACGCCTGTTGGGACGGGCCTTGACTCGCAGAAGCTACAGTCGGCGGATTCTTCGGCAAGAGATCATCAAGGGTGAAGTCTGTGAATGCCTGAAGGAGGGTAATCGTCGCGATAACCACAGCTAAGAAACTCAGGCCCCCCAGAGCCTTCCAGTGCCTCTTCCACCCCGTGAGCTTCTTGCCGTCAGTTGAATCAGGTGCAATCGTCATGGGAGCCCCTCACACACTTTCGACGCAACGATTCAGAGCCCCAGCCGTGATTGTTGATCGTCTGTTTTTCTTGCTCACTTTACGATGCGCCGGGTCAGAAGTCTCGAATCCAGCTGCAACGTTCCAGGGAATCGGTTTCCAGAGGACGCCCACTGAGCCGAGGCGTCCGAGCAGTGCTTCCGGTTTTACAAAGCTCCTAATCTCATGCCAGGTTCCTGGATGCCCGCCCCTGGGTTGTCGCGTCTTGCGATGATGGGCTTCTGTCCGGTGAGCCTCGGCTCAGCCCTAATAGCGTGGCCTGGCGGACAGGATCTGCAGATTGCACGGTCGAAGGGCTGGCAGGGTAGGCAAGCGAGCCGGCCTGTTCCCCGGCGGGATTTGGCGAGGTCAATGGGGCACCCGCAGGAGAGCCGTTCGGCTTGGCGACCCCTGTGCGATCACCTAAGCGAGCCGCCTTTGTCGCACGATCACAGACCAGGGACTTTCTATCCATGAATGGCCTTCGTCACAAATCACACTTTTCTGTGTGTTGACTGGACATTTCTTGGATTTTCCCTCAACTCCAGGATAGTCTGCTCTCGCTAGTCGAAATTGGGGGTTCGAGACTGCGTCTACTGCATCCCTTTGTCGAGTGTTCTTACTCCAAGGAGTCATGCAGTGCGATTCTCTTCTGCCCTTTTCCGCCGTGCCTGCGTACCGGTGCTGAGCCTGGGCCTGTTGTCCATTGGCCTTGCCGTGCCGGCCGCTAATGCGGACACCGAACCTTCCACACCCGCTGTTGATGCTCCTAAGTCGGAGGCATCGGCTGTTGCAGAAGCAACTGCGACAGCCCAGGACGTAGTAGTTGATGCGGCGACGAGCCCAACGTCAAAGACCACGGCGCACCCGGACGGCACGTTGTCCACGACGATCAGCAACGAGCCGGTGCGGATGAAGACCGGCGAGGGCTGGACTGATATCTCGACGGATTTGGTGCATGCAACCGTTGACGGCGTCTCGGTCCTGAAGCCCGAAAACGTCCCGGTCGACATCACTGTCGGCAAGGGCGGTACAAGTGAGATCGCGAGCCTGGATGACAAGAAGGGCCACTCGATCACGCAGTCATGGCCTTTCGGCACTCTTCCCGTACCGGTGGTGGAGGGTAACTCAGCGACGTACCGTCAGGTGCTGCCGGGTGTGGATTTGATCCAGCTCGTACACAAGGCCGGTATCTCCCAGGTTCTGAAGATTGAAACGGCTGAAGCGGCCAGGGATCCCCGTGTGGCTGAGATGCGGATCTTCCTGGATTCGGAGAACCTTGTCGTGGCCCAAGGGGCTGATGGGGAACTGACCGGCAAGGGCACCGATTCCGGTGATGTGGAGCTGCACAACACCGGTGGGCTGTGGTGGGATTCCTCCGCGCAGGGCGCCACGGCCACTGATCCTGGCGGACAAGGCGTCTCCCGTCCTTTTGAACTGAGTCTCCGTTCAGAGGCCGGCAAGCAGGCCCAAGTCTTCGGCATGGACGAGATCCTGGACACCGCCGGGCTGACGTTCCCTGTGTATGTCGACCCTGACTGGACTTTCAAGCAGCCTTCCTACGTATTCGTTGATACTGCCTACCCGGGCACGTCCTATTGGAACGGGAACCTCACCGACGGCCGGATGCATGTGGGGTATCTGCCGACCTATTGGGCCCCTGATGGCCGGACTCACTTGGCCCGATCCTATTTCCAGTTCGACACTTCCTACATTGTGGGCAAAGACATCCTGGCTGCCCGGTTGAACACCGTGGAAACCTGGTCATCATCGTGCACCCCGGCGAACGTCGCCTCCTGGGTGACCGGAGACATCGGGCCTGGCACAACGTGGAACGTCCAGCCTGGCCTGATCATGCAGACCGACATGGGCGCCGTTGCCAAGGGTTACAGCACCGCGTGCCCTGCCGGTTCGGTCGGCTTCGACCTGATGGCTGCCAAGTCCATTTTGCTGAACAAAACGAAGTGGAACGTCATGCTCGCCGCCGGGAACGAATCCGACCCGCTGGGATGGAAGAAATTCCAAAACACCGCAGACATCACCGTCACCCACAACGTGGCACCGAACATCCCGGTGTTCCAATCCATCTCCGACGGCCGCTGGTTCGGCACTCCTTGGACCGATGGGTCAAGAATCTACACCCGGGACAAAACCCCGAGCTTCACGGTCCAGGCCAGTGACCCCGACAGCTATGACGGCGGGACCCTCACCGTTCAGATGTCGGTGTGGAAGAACGGTGTATGGCAGGGAGCCGACGGAAACTTTTCCGGCGTCAGCCCAGGTGGTGCCAACGTGACGTGGCAGGACTCCCCTGCGCTAGCCGATGGCTCCTACACACTACGGGCGATTGCAAAGGATAAGTGGGGGTTAACGTCGCCACTCATGGCTGTCGATTTCACGGTCGACACCACGGCCCCTTCGACGCCCAAAATTACGCCGATTACCGCGCCTCAAGCTACCGTTCCCAGCTACCCGAATGGTGTGATCGGCGAGACACTGTTCAGTTTCAAGCTCTCCAGCACCGACGCGGCCAACAAAGCGGACGGGTACATCTTCGCGATCCAGGAAGGGACAGCCGCGGCCATCTATCCGGCCGATCTGCTGAACTGCTCCCACACCCGAGTACGCGAGTTTGTCGTAGTGTGCCCTGGCTATGGGCAAGACACCACGATCACCATTACAGCCCTGGATGAGTACACCTCGTTGACAGTGTGGGCCTTCGATGATGCCGGCAACATCGCCATGCCTATCAAGGGCGCCCCGGCGCATGTGAAATTCTCCGTCCCGGCCCTGCAGACATTGCCGAACACTCAGACTGATTTCCTGGAACTGGAACTCAGCGGGGCGGAATGGATCCCCGCAAAGGACATCACCACCAGTCAGTGCGCTGACGGTAAGCCGATCAACGCGGGAACGACCGCTGATGTCCTAAACTTCCCCACCACCGGCACCTACGCGGACACCAAGGCCAAAGCGGGATCCACCGTGCGGCGGGCAATCGACCCCGGCGATGGCTTCAGTGTTGCAGCATGGGTCTGCCCAAAAACCACCACCGGACTTCAACCGCTGATCAGCCAGTTGGCCAACTCATCCACGATCGCAGCTGCACTGCGGTTCGACGGGGGAACCTATCACCTGGGATCACGGCTAAGCACCGGGATCGAAGAAAGGGTGAGCACCGCACAGCTTGCCGCCGGTCAATGGACGTACGTCACGGCCGTTTATGACAACATCAACGCCCAGCTGCGGATCACCACAGCCAACGCGAACCAGGTCGGCGACTGGACCATCGCCGCGTCCCCGAATGCGACCCATGTCGGCACGGACGCCACCCAGCCCGTCCGGTTGGGCCAAGGGTTCGCCGGGCAAATCTATCGGCCTGTCATGACCCAACGCGTGCTTAGCGAAGCCTCCTTCGGGACGATCCAGACCCAGTACGGGACCACGAGAGGACTGCTCAAATGAGCCGCCACAAAAAGATGACCCGGAAGTCCCAAGCCGGGCTGACCGGACTGCTCGCTGCAGCTGTCATCGCCTCCGGTGCCGGGTTCATTTATATCGTCGCGCCTTGGAACTCGTCCGACAGCGCCCAGGAAATCAAGCCCGTGCCCGCCGCTGACTTTCAGCCCACGACCGAGTCTGGCACCAGCGAGCCTGCGTCCGTCGTGGTCGGAGAGTCCGCCGACGGGGTCAAGACCATGCGTTTCGGTAGCGGAACCCCGGCCTCGGTTCCCACGGAACCAAGCACTACCAACACCACCAGCAGCACCCCCGAAGGAACATTCAGCGATACGGGATCCTCCCCTGTGCGTCTGGGGCCTGCACCGATGGCACCCGCTCCGGCGAACGACAAAGGCGCCGGAGACTTCGCGAAAATCCCCGGCACGGCCTCAGGTTCCTGGGGCGTAAAGGGCCAGACCGGCGGGTTCACCTACAGCTACCCGTTCTCGCTGCGGCAGGCACCGGCCGGACCGACACCGGAACTGGGAATCTCCTACGACTCCTCCCGGGTCGATGGCCTCACCAGCGCCACCAACAACCAGGCCTCGGTAGTAGGCGACGGCTGGGCACTCTCCGGGACCGGGACCATTCGGCAAAAATTTGGTTCCTGCAACGACCAAGGCGTCACGACTTCCTACGACCTCTGCGGAAACAAAGAGGGACAGTCCTTCTCGATTTCCTTCGGCGGCCGGTCCGGGGAAATCATCATGGACCCCACCCAGCCCGCGGAGAAACGCTTCAAGCTCCAAAACGATGACAACACCAAACTTGAGTACCTCACCGGAGCGGCCAATGGCACCTTCGATGGCGGCTACTGGAAAATCACCGACACCAGCGGCACCCAGTACTGGTTCGGCGTGAACCGCATTCCGGGCTGGTCGCCCGGCAAGGAAAACAACTCCGCCGACATTGTCCCGGTCTATGGGCGCCCGGGCCAGCCTTGCTACAACAGTGCCGGGTTTGGCAGTTCGTCCTGTATGCAGGCCTATGCCTGGAATCTTGACTACGTCGTGGACCCGAACGGCAACTCCCAGGGCTACTTCTATAAGCAGGACACGAACTTCTACAAGTCTCAGGGCGGGTCTGGCACGCTGAAGGCCTACCATCGTGCCAGCCGTCTGGAACGGGTGGATTACGGCATGCGTGCCGGCACCGAACTCTCCACCCAAGCCCCCTTGCACGTGACCTTCGGCTATACCGGCCGCTGCACCAGCGTGGACTGCACTTACGGCACCGACGTCCCTGACCTGAGCAAGTACGCATGTACCTCGACGTCAACGGCCTGCGCCATGCAGTCACCGACGTTCTTCACCGACCAGCGCCTGGTCACGGTCATCAGCCAGGCCCTGTCAGTGAACCCTGCAGGATACGGCGATCTGGACTACTGGACCTTCTTCCAGTCCATGCCCGACCCCGGGGACGGCACCAAACCGGCCCTGTGGCTCCAGCAAGTCATCCACCAGGGAACGAACAGGACCAGCACAGCCCCCGGCACCTCGTGGATCACGGATCCACCCATCATGTTTGTCGGCGACACCCTGCAAAACCGGGTCTGGACCGTCGACGGACTTGCCCCGTTGAACCGTGGCCGCCTTATGTTCATCAAAGCCTCCACCGGTGCCACCACGACGGTGACCTACGAGGACCAGCAGTGCACCATTGAAGAAGCCGACAAGGATGGCGTCGGCGACATCGTCCCGGAAAACAACACCAAGCGCTGCTTCCCGCAGTGGTGGACACCCACCACCCCGATCGTCCAAGATCCCCGACAGGACTTCTTCCATATCTACCCCGTGAAGACAGTCGTCACCAACGCCGGCCCCGGGACCAATGGCACCTCCGACACCGTCACCAACTACATCTACGAAGGCAACCCGGCATGGAAGTACGCCGGCCCCAAATACGTCGCCGGCACCGGAGCATCCCAGCTGACCTGGTCCGTGCTGGCGGGTTGGTCCAAGGTGAAGGTCAGTGTCGGCAACGCCGCGCCCAAACCCACCACCGTCACCACCTACCTACGCGGGTTGAACGGAACACCGTCCAACACCACCGGCGGGGTCCACGCGGTCTCCGTGACAGCCTCGGACGGAACCGTCTACACGGACTCACATTGGTTTGCCGGACAGGAAATCGAGAAGGAGACCTTCGTCGGTGACGGCGGCACGCGGCTGGGTACAACCATCACTGCGCCGTGGGCTTCCGATCCAACCGCGACCTCTACCGCAGCCCTGGGCAGTATCCAAGCCAGGCACATCGGCACCGCATGGGTGAAAACCCTTCAGGCCACCAGCACGTCGGCGACGCCGCGCAAGAACCTGGTCACCACCACGAACGACGCTCTGGGACGGCCGATTTCGGTCAGCGACCAAGGCGAGGACCTGGTCGCAGGTGATGAAACCTGCGTCACGACCACCTATGCGGATAACACTGCAGCGAACCTGCTCTCCCTGACCGCGACGGTGAAAACCTTCGCCGGCAGCTGCTCCACCACCGGGAACCTGCTGACCGCCACCCGTGCCCTCTATGACGGTTCCACCTCAGCGGACCCCGGAACCACCGGGTACGTAGCCCCGACCAAGGGCAACATCGCCCGCAATGACGCTGCTACGACCACCAGCGGCACGGCTGTCAGCGTGTGGAAACTGGGACCGACCATCGGATACGACGCCCACGGCCGACCCACCACGTCCACCGACAACTCCACCGGGACACCCCGGACCACGACAACCGCCTACACACCGGCGGCCGGCCTGCCGACCACGGTGACCATCACCAACACCACCAGGAACTGGGTCAAGACAACCACCCTGGATTCGATGCGCGGCCAGGTTCTGGTTGAGAGCGACATAAACCAGAACCTGACCAGCTACCGCTACGACGCCTCGGGACGAGTCACCGGGGAATGGAGTCCGCTGCGCCCCCAGGCCAGCAACCCCACCCCCGGCATTGAAACCAGCTACTCGATCTCCCAAAACGCGCCGTCGTGGGTGAAAGTCACCAAACTCTCCAGCGACGAAGCACCCACCTCCACCTACACCCTCTACGACGGGCTCGGACGCGTCCGCCAAACACAAAAAATGTCCCCCGGCGGCGGTACCATCGCCACCGACACCTGGTACAACTCCCGCGGAGACAAATCCAAGACGAACAATGATTACTACCTCTCCCCGAACCCCGACGGTGTTCTGAAAATCCCGTCCCTGGCCGTGCCCTCCAGCACCACGTACTTCTACGACGGGGCCAAGCGTCCTACAGCAGTCAAGGCCATGGCCAACGACAATGTGCTGCTGTGGTCCACGCAGATGAGCTACGCCGGCGCCGACACGACCACCATCACCGGACCCGGCAGCGAAGCTGCCACCACCACCGTGAACAACATGAGCGGCAAGGTGCTCACCCGGAAGCTGTTCCACGGTCCCACCGCGACGGGAACAGCAGACACTTCCACCTACAGCTACGACGCGCTCGACCGGCTGACCGGCATGACGGACACGGTCGGCAATGACTGGTCCTGGACCTTCGACGCCGCCGGACGAGAAATCTCTGCTGTCGATCCGGACTCCGGAGCCCGCAGCACGACGTACGACGCGGCAGGCCGTCAATCCAGCACAACGGACGCTGCCAACACGGTCTTCGGCTATGTCTACGATGATCTGGACCGGGTTCTGAAGAAGACCCTCGGAACCGGAACCGCTGCCCAGACGCTTGAGGCCTATACGTATGACGGGAACAAGAAGGGCCAGCTCAGCACCAGCAAGCGCTACAACGGTGCAGCCCTGAACCAGATCGTCACCACGACAGTGACCGGCTACAACGCCGCCTATCAGCCCGGCACGGTTTCGGTGCAACTGCCCGCCGCGTTGGATGCCACAGCACCGACGTACACCACCACCCGCAGCTACACCTCAACGGGTCAGATCGAACAGGAAAGCCGACCTGCCATCGGGCAGATGCCGGCCGAAAACCTGACCTACGTCTACAACACCTTTGATATTCAGACCTCGGTGTTCAACGACAACTGGGACACCTTCGTCGGGGACACCCAGTTCAACCACCTGGGCCAAATGTCCCAGTACGCCCAATACGACAACAACAACACCGTCGGCGGCACAGCCAACACCACAGGCCGGAACCAGGTCAATTTCACATGGGATGCCACCACCGGACGGCTCACTGACCAGTGGTCCACGAACAACACCCGCAACGTCGCTTCCGACTTGGGGAAAGTGGAGTACACCTACACCCCGTCCGGGAAGATAGCCTCAAGGGAGCTAGCCTTCAGCAGTCGCCCGACCAACCCGTCGGACTACCAGTGCTACAGCTACGACCACGCATCACGCCTGGCCGCAGTGTGGACACCCGCCCCCACAACAACCACGAACTGCTCAACCGTCCCAGCCGTTGACGCCGCCAGCGTCACCGGCCTCGGCGGGCCAGCCGCGTACGCGCAAACCTACAAGTACACCGCAGCCGGTGACCGCGCCGAAGTCAGACGCTTCAACAACACCGGCGCCCTGGCCGTCAAGGAGACCTACACCTACCCCGCTGCCGGTGCAGTCGGGCCGCACAGGGTCCAGAAAATCGACACGGCCCCCACGGGCGGGACCGCCTCGACCCAGAACTTCACCTGGGACGCAACCGGAAAAATGACCAACAGGTCAGCCCAGACCCTGACCTACACGCCAGACGGGCGCCTGGCCACCAGCGCAGGGGCCAGCACCATCCCCGCGAACCCCAACCCCAACGCCGGCACAGGTACACCGCCATCGGTCACTCCAGCCGTCGCCGCTGTCACCGGGGAAAGATTCTACGACGCAGCCGGCGCTCTCGTGGGAATCAAAGACGGGACCGGAACCACCATCTCCATCGGTTCGGTCACCGCACACACCAGCACCACCAACGTGAAGACCGCGACCTGCACCTACACCTTCGCAGGCAAAACGGTTGCACAACGGACCGCCACAACATCCGGGACGAAACTGATCTTCGTCATCGGGGATACGGTCAACACCGCGCAAACCTTGACGCTGCCCACAGCAGGTGCAGGACCGATCACCACCCTCACCCGCTACACCGATCCCCTCGGGCTAACCCGACGTGCCAACGCAACAGCCACAGCCAACAACACCTATGCCGCAGCCGCGGCCGGCACTTCCGGTGTCGGGTCCAACGCAGCGAACCCCGCAGGGTTCGGTGCCACCAACGGCTACATCTCCGGACTCGACGACACAGCCAGTGCCCTCACACACCTCGGTGCACGAGAAATGGATCCCGTCACAGGCATCTTCATCACACCAGATCCGATCCTTAACACCGAAGATCAACGCGGGTTCACCCCCTACACCTACTCCTTCGGCAACGTCATCAACACCTCGGACCCCAGTGGCCTCAAACCCACCTGTGACTGCGATGATGACCGCAAGGGCACCTATTCCTACAAAGGCAACGGCCAATACAACGACGGAACGCAGGTCGTCCAAGAACCCTGGTACATGAGGCAACAGCCCCAACGCCCCTGGTGGGAACAGTGGTTGTCAACGCTCGCGCCCAAGGTCACGCATAAATCTGGTGGGTCTGTACAGCACATCGGCGGCGGCTTGAACGGTACGTCCAAGTTTATCTACGTGCCCTCCGCTGGGGATGACTATGAGGGCCAGCTACAGGAGGCCCTCAGGTTCGAAAAAAGCATGAAGAACCTAGATGACTTCCTCACCTCCCAACCGTTCGGAATGATCGGGAAGCTAGGTTCGGTACCCGCGAAAGCCGCTGCGAAGGGTGCGGTTAAAGAGGCGACCGAAGCTGCGGCAATTGCCGCAGCGAAATCTGCAAAGACCGTCGGTCCCGTTAGAAGCACCGAGCAAGTATTGGATTCGTTCCGATCGCTCGCTCCAGGGAAAAATTCTCACGTTCGCGTGGTCGGTTCGGTGGACGAGTTAAAGGAAGCGTTCAAGTCGTGGACAGTGGGCGCTGAACGTCTGGATATGCGGGGTCCAAAGATCCCAGATGCCTATCGCTTACCAGATGGCGGGAGGATCCAGTATAGGACCAGTTCCGACACTGGCGGCCCGACAATCGATATCTTCCCAGTGACTGGAAAGCCACGTACTGTGCATCTTGGGGAAGGTGTGCCGTATTGAGCGAGCGTGAAATGATCGACGAGCTACTTGACGATGGACTCGTGGACTGGGTGTCACTGCAAAACGTGGTGTGGGTGTGCACGAGCGGCACGATTACCCCTGACACGAAACGCGTGGCCCTGAATGTCCTTCACCGCCTCTACTCTGAGGAGCTTATGGTGCCCGGAGACCTGGGAGAGACGGGTTTTGAGGATTGGGCACCTCCATCGGAAACGTGGGTTATTCGGTCGGAGATGGAGCTAGATGCTCTGGACTGGCAACCGATGGGAGATGGTTTTTGGTTGAGGCTAACGCCCCACGGCAGGATGATCGCTCGTGAGCATGCGGCCGCGAAGGACGATGATTCGGCGTAGCGATCGCTCGCTCGAACTCTATGCGGGAATGAGGCACCGTCCACAGACGCTATGAAGCTGCATTGCCTGGGCTCCGTGAACACGGGGCTCAGGCAAGACCGTGGCAACAGGTGGAGCTGAATTGGTGGATGGACGATGCCACTAGGCCACTCCGAGAATGTGGTTGACCGTAGCAGTTGGGTGAAAGTGACGTCCGGAAAAACTGGAGGACTTGGTCAATCGTGACAGCCTTTGAATCGGACACACCGTGGTGGTGGACTTGGGACAGCAGCGTCGCCCAATATGCGGTGTTGCTGCGGTTGCTGGTCGATGGCCGCGTAACTGCAGACGAATTTGAAGCTCTGTTTCTCCCTCTGTACAAGGGCGACCGCACTAAGTGGTCCGAGGAAATCTATGAGATTCTCGATCAGTTGTTCTATACGGTCGATGGCTACAACCGTGATCCGGCGCTACGTGACAACGACGTCGATGAGAAAGAGCTGACAAGCAGGGCCACATTGGCACTTGGAGAACTCGGAAAAGTTATGCCGGCGTCTGACACATCCGACCACGAAACCATCCCCGGGGAAAGAGACACAATCCCAAATGCCACCTCTTGCCTACATTCCAGCCCAAGGGTGAGTGACCTCTAGACATGGGGAAGATCAACGAACTTTTGCTGACCGGCCCCTTCCTGCATCGTGAGGCTTCACGCCCGGAGATGGACCCTTTGACCGAGGCTAACGCGCTCCAAGAAGCTCAGCTACTGGACATTCGATTTGACGCCCTGTCGCAAACTGTAGGGCTGCTGTTCGAGCTTCGTGTAGCCCTGCAACTTCGCGATACCAACACTGGGGTCCTCGTCGCCCACGGAGTCACTGAACTATCCTGGTCAGGCCGGAGCATCACGGACCTAACAGCCTGGACTGTAGATGGATCCCATCCGCACCTAGAGCGAGGGCTCTTCAGCCTGGAACTCGGTATGTGGCCAGCACCCGGAGCTCAACTCAAACTCGAAGCCGAGAGTGCAGCTTTCTTCGCAATAGATGTCCCGGGCCTTTCGGAAGCACCGCCCGACTATACCGAGACGGATCGAACAAAGATCGGCGCAGAAATTGCTGGATGGGAATCTCCATTCCGAACAGTTCATGCCAGCTTCCTTCGCGGCTTCGCCTCACTGTAGACGAGGAATCCCCAGGCTTTGCTGCCGCCCCCCAACACCGGTCACTACCCGTTTACGAATTTGATCTAAGACGTCGCCTCGGAGTGGCTGTCCTCAAACTTCCTTTACCTTTCAGTGGCCACTAGCGCTTTTTGGTGTCGGTACAAAGTTGCCCGGCTCCACCCCACCAGCCCGGCTGCCTCCGCAGCTGTCTTACCTTTGGCCCGAGCATCCCGGACGATGGCAAGCTTGTCGGCGATGACTGCAGGGTCGACAAAGGGCCGCCCGAATCTGGTCCCCGAAGCTTTAGCAGCGGCGATGCCTGCATTTACTCGTTCTGTGATGAGTTCACGTTCGTACTCAGCCAAGGTGGCGAGCATGTTCAGCATCAGCCGACCACTGGTGGTCGCCGGATCAATACCATCAGAGATGGAACGGAGCTCCACTCCCCTACCCCGTAAAAGATTTACGGTGTTCAGCACATCAATCAGTGACCGGCCCAACCGGTCCACCCGCCATACCACCACCGTGTCCCCTGCCTCGGCATACTCGAGCAGCTTCTTCATTCCGGGTCGTTCGACCGCGGCCCTGCTGCCGGAGGTAACGTCCGAGAAGATGTCACGTCGCTGCACACCTGCGGAAGCGAGCGAATCCAGCTGCAGCTGTGCATCTTGGGCCCTGGTGCTGACCCTGGTGTAACCAAGTAACCTCATGCGTCTCATTCTGTCTTGGAAACTCCCTCATTCCGCGCATATAGGACACTTTGTGCTGAGGCGACTTTACGAGACAAAGGAAACCCTGGATTCAAAGGTGCTTCCCGAGTATTTTCCGGACTGAGGCTTCCGTCTTGGAAACCTTTAGATTTATGAGACATACGCTCGGGGTGGCGGTTCTGCACCCCAAGATCCGATGCTCGACTGAAACGGCTGCCTTTAATTATTTGGCCTCAAACAACTCCAGCGAGACCCTCTGACCCCTGCCCCCGTCGACTTCAAAAACGTTTGCCAAACCCTCTGACCAACTGGATGGCTTCGTCAGCACCCGGCACCTGGTAGATACTCTTCCCTGGGCGCGCGGACCCCTCGCGACTACTACCTAACAAAGATGCCGCGTAGTGCAGGTCTACTCATTCACGCTACGCGGCTCACGATGAGGGCTTCTTCGGCCGCGGGGTCACCAAGGATCGACGCAGGGCATCATTCCAAAGCACTGACCGTCCCGCCCTCAGCCCCTCAGCCCCTCAGCCCCTCACCAAAACAGCACACCAACCACATCTTGCGCAGGATCACCTTCTCGGCACCCGTGGTGTACGCCTCCACAACCAAGGCGGGCTGTCCGCCGTCGTAGACTATTTCTCCAGTGGCCGCAGCGCCATCCGGTGAACATCCGAGCCGCCCTGGCACATAAATAGCGGCGCCCAGCCAGAAGAGTCAATCAACTCTTGTAGCACAAGTACATAACTTGTATCCTAAGTGGCAGGCAAGGATGCCGCACCCACTAGGAGAACCATGAGCACCGTAGATCTCATTCGCCACGTCAAGCTGTCCACGGCTCGTTTGCCCCTCACCGTACCGATCAGCGACGCGAAAGTCTTCACCGGCAGGCAGAAGCCCATGACCGAAGTAGTGTTCCTGTTCGCCGAGATCACCACGGAGCAGGGCCACAGCGGCATCGGCTTCAGCTACTCCAAGCGTGCAGGCGGACCCGCACAGTACGCCCACGCCAAGGAAGTCGCCGAAGGCATTATCGGCGAGGACCCGAACGACATCGGCAAGATCTACACCAAGCTCCTCTGGGCCGGCGCATCGGTGGGCCGCTCGGGCGTGGCAACGCAGGCACTTGCCGCGATCGACATCGCACTCTATGACCTCAAAGCCAAGCGTGCCGGACTCCCCCTGGCCAAACTGCTCGGCTCCTACCGCGACTCCGTCCAGACCTACAACACCTCAGGCGGCTTCCTCAACGCCACACTGGACGAGGTCAAGGAACGCGCCACCCGGTCCATCGATGAGGGCATCGGCGGCATCAAGATCAAGGTCGGCCTGCCTGATTCCAAAGAAGACCTGCGCCGCGTGGCCGGAGTCCGCGAGCACATCGGCTGGGACGTCCCGCTCATGGTGGACGCCAACCAGCAGTGGGACCGTGCCACGGCGCTGCGCATGGGCCGTCAGTTGGAGGAATTCAACCTCATCTGGATCGAAGAACCACTGGATGCCTACGACTTCGAGGGCCACGCACACTTGGCCCAGATCCTGGATACGCCCATCGCAACGGGCGAGATGCTCGCATCCGTTGCTGAACACAAGGGCCTCATCAACGCCAACAGCTGCGACATCATCCAGCCCGACGCCCCCCGCGTCGGCGGCATCACCCAGTTCCTGCGCCTCGCCGCCCTTGCGGACGAACGCGGACTCGGCCTGGCACCGCACTTCGCCATGGAGATCCACCTGCACCTGGCCGCCGCGTACCCACGCGAGCCGTGGGTGGAGCACTTCGACTGGCTCGACCCCCTGTTCGAGGAACGCCTGGAGACCAAAAACGGCCGCATGATCGTCCCGGACCGTCCCGGTTTGGGCGTCACGCTCAGCGATCAAGCCCGCGCGTGGACCTCGGAATCAGTGGAGTTCGGCGCGTAATCTTGAACCCATGAGCCGAAACCTGACCGCGGATCTCGCCGCCGACCTCCGCAACCGCATCGTCGACGGCGCCATCCAACCAGGTGAGAAGCTCCCCAGCGAAAACACCCTCATCAGCGAGTTCGGGGTGAGCCGGACGGTCGTCCGCTCGGCCCTGACCCGACTGCAAGCCGAGGGATTGGTGGAAACCGAACGCGGGCGCGGCAGCTTCGCGCTGACCCCGCCCGCGGAAGGTCCAGCAGCAGCGCCAGGAACACGCTCGGTATCCAGCATGGAAGACCGGCTGCAGATGCTCGATTTCAGGATCGGCGTCGAGACCGAAGCTGCCGCATTGGCAGCGAAAAACCACACCGAACACCAACTCAAGGCCGTGCACGGCGCCTTGGAACAGTTCACCGCGAGTTCAGGCCACCCGGCGCACTCCATGAAAGCGGATTTCGAGTTCCACCGCGCCGTGGCTGCAGCTACAGGCAACCCCTTTTATACGGATTGCATCTCCGCCCTGGGCCAAACCATGATCACCATGCCCCGCCCGCGCCTCGTCGCCAGCGTAGACCAGGACTCCCCCGAACGCTTCGCCCAGGTCGTCCACGAGCACTCCTCTATATACGCAGCAATCGCAGAGGGTGATCAAGTGGCTGCCGCGGCAGCCATGCGCCTGCACCTGAGCAACTCACGACGCCGGTTCACGGGTTCTGCGCGCAGCTGACGGTTCCGCGCGCCTCGCCCAACTAGGTAACAGCAACTGCTCCTACGAAGCGCCAACAGAACGTTATCTGTCACCCAGTTGGGATCCTCTGGAAAACAAAAGAGCCCCGGTCCTAAGACCGGGGCTCTTTCAAATGCGTGCGCGAGGGGGGATTTGAACCCCCACACCCTTTCGGATACTGGCACCTGAAGCCAGCGCGTCTGCCGTTCCGCCACTCGCGCGCAACTTCTTTTTCCAGATTCAGCGGGTTTCCCAGCTTCGTTTCCTTCAAAAGCAGCGAGATCAAGCATAACGGACATTCCCGGCAAAACACCAATCGGGAGATGGCACCCCCTCCGCGAGACCCCGGAGCCCGGAAAAATCCCGTCCCAGCGGCGGAACTCCACGGAAATTTCATGGGCCGCCTCCCGCACCAGCGAGGGCCGGGAGCGAACTTTTCCGGGTCGCAAGGCGTTGTGGATTAAGGCCATTCCCAGTCAGTCCCAGTAGTATCGGGAAGTGGAAGGGCCGTCAGGCGCGTACTTCGCCGTGTGCGCAGACGGACTATCGGACCAGGCACAACGGGTGCCGCGGCAAGGAAAGGAGAAGGACATGGGTTTGCTGGACAAAGTCGAGCGCGGCATTGAAAAAGCCGTTCGCAACGTCTTCTCCACAGGGTCGCGGGCACGTGTTGAGCCGGTGGAGATTGCGAGCAAGTTGAGGCGCGAGTTGGACAACAAGTCCATCACCATCGCTGCCGGCCGCACCCTCGCTCCCAATGTCTTCGATGTCCTGCTCAGTGACGAAGATTTTGCCAGGGCCCAGGAATGGGGAACTCCCTTGGCAGAGGAACTCTGCGACGTCGTCATCCAGCACGTCCGCAGCCAGGGCTACACGCTCCAAGGCGCAGTCAGGATTTCGTTCCGCCGCAATGACGAAGAACGTGCCGGGCACTTTGAGATCACTTCCCGGACCGAAAAATCCTCCGATGACGCCGCTTCCGCCCCCCAGGCCCCACGGGCCAACGTTCCGGCCGCACCGGCCCGGCGTCCCACCCGTCTCCAGCCAGTTCTGGACATTGGTGGCCAGCGGTACTCCCTCAATGCCCAGTCCGTGGTGCTGGGACGCTCCTCGGAGGCCGACATCCTGGTGGATGACACCGGCGTCTCCCGGAAACACCTTGAGGTCCGCACACAGAACGGCAGCACGTGGGCCGTTGACCTTGGCTCCACCAACGGCAGCTACGTCAACGGGCATAAGGTAAACGGCAGCGTGGAACTTACAGACGGCTCAACCATCACGATGGGACGTACCAAGATCATTTTCCGCCTTCTCCCCCAAACCCCGGGTGGCAACGCGTGAACGACATCAGCGAACTGACCATCACAGCGCTTCGCTTCGGGTTCCTCCTGCTGCTGTGGGTCTTGATCTTCAGCATTGTCTCCACCATGCGCCGCGACTTCCAGATCGGCCGTAAAGCCGTCACCGGAGTTCCCACAGCCCGCGAAGTCCGCAAGCATCCGGAACTGGCTGCTTCCCCGCCGCCAGCCATCCAGCATGCCCGCAATCTGGTGGTGACAGAGGGTCCACTCAAGGGCACCACTGTCCCCTTGGCCGCCAGCCCCATTCTTTTGGGCCGCGCGCAGGAAGCCACCCTGGTCCTGGAAGACGACTACGCTTCGGGCCGGCACGCACGCTTGTTCCCGCAAGGCAGCCGCTGGTTCATTGAGGACCTGGGCTCCACCAACGGCACCTACTTGGCCGATCAACAGCTCACCCGTGCATTGCCGGTTGAGCTTGGCGTCCCCGTGAGAATCGGCAAGACGGTCATTGAATTGAGGCCGTAGTCCATGGCCTCCCCCGAGACCACCGAAGGCAAGGAAAAGCCCGCGGAGCGCCCGCTTATCATGCGCTACGCGGCGCGTTCCGACGTCGGACGGATCCGCTCCAAGAATGACGACTCCGCGTACGTGGGCCGCCATCTTGCAGTCGTGGCCGACGGTATGGGTGGTCACGCCGGCGGCGATGTTGCCTCGGCGTCAACGGTGCTGGACATGATCCACCTCGATCATGACGACTATCCTGACGGCGCAGAGACTGTCCTCGCGGATGAGATCCAGACGGCCAATTCGCTGCTTTCGGAGCTTGTTCACCAGAATCCCAAGCTTTCCGGCATGGGAACTACTGTGACTGCCCTCCTCCTGGAAGACCGCAAGCTCCACTTCGCGCACATTGGTGACTCCCGCGCATATCGGCTGCGTAACAAGAAGTTTGAGCAAATCAGCATCGACCACACGTTCGTGCAGCGGCTCATTGACGAGGGACGCCTGCGTCCCGAAGAAGCCGAAACCCATCCCCACAAGAACGTCCTGATGCGCGTCCTTGGCGACGTCGATGCCAGCCCGGAACTGGACCTGGACGTCCTCGACGTCGAACCCGGCGAACGCTGGCTGCTCTGCTCCGATGGCCTCAACTACGTGGCCGGGCACGTGGTGGAGCGCATAGTTCGTGAGACCAAGGACCTTCGCGAATGCGCTGAGATCCTGGTTGATCTCACGCTGGAAGCCGGCGCCCCGGACAACGTCACCGTAGTGATGTTGGAGATCGTGGAAGAGACCGACGACGACGTCAACACGGCCGCCGTCGACGTCGTTCCGGCTGCGGCGCTTGCCGCGGTGGACGAGCCCGGGGCGGTCACCGCCTCCAAGCCCTCTGTGGGTCCTTCCGCCACCAAGTCGGCCGAGGACACGCAGGCCGAGCCCAAGGAGAAGGCCGCGAGGGAGGCCGAAGCTGGATCGTCATTCAGTGCCACCGACCCCAGCGCCACAGACGACGAATCCGACGAGGCGTCCACATCCTCGGATGAGTCCAAAGAACCTCCCATCACCACGGATCCGCACCTGGGCGAGCACCTGTCCGCTGAGGTCCTGCGCGAAGAATTGGCCAGCCGCCCCCATGAGCTGGTCGGCGCTGCGGCAACAGCTGCGGAGACCGGCTCCATCCCTACTGTGGCAGGCCGGACGGTTGCCCGCAGGGCTGCCACCGTCCTCACCCACAAGGCCGAACAGGATCGACTGGACGTCGAGGAACCTGCACGGCGCCGCGTCCGCTGGTTGATGCCCGCCGTCGCAGCGGTTGTTGTAGTGGGAGTCGTAGTTGGCCTATGGCTTGGCTACGCGTGGACCCAAACCCGTTATTACGTGGGCGAATACGATCAGCGCGTCGCCATCTTCAATGGCATCTCGCAGCGACTCGGCCCCATCCAGCTCTCCCGGCTCGAAGCCGTAACCGATATCAAGGTGGATTCATTGCCGGAATACGGTCAGCAGAGCGTACGCCAGACGGTTCCCGCAGGTGACCTCGACGACGCACAGGCCATTGTGGAGAACCTGAAGAACACCGGCAGCGCCTCAGCCAACTGCCCCACCACTGCTCCGGCGACAGCGACAGCCACGCCGTCGCCCACCAGCACCGTGCCCGTACCGAGTACTGCAGCCGTTGCTACACCTTCGCCCGTCCCGACTCCCTGTGAGGCGGCCAAGTGATTCAGACTGAAACTGCTCCCAAACCACGCCGGAACGTTGAGCTTGTCCTCATCGTGCTGGCCCTTGCCGTAGGCGTTGGCGCGAGTGCCTTGGTGAGCATCAACTCCGACGTCGGCCTGGACCGGGACTTCTGGTTCCAGTCGAGCTTGCTGGCCGTGGCGGCTTTTGCCTTCCACATGGTCCTCAGGCTCCGCGCGAAGTATGCCGATCCGGTAATACTTCCCATTGTCGTGGCCTTGAACGGTCTGGGGCTTGCCCTGATCCACCGCATGGACGGTCCAGGTGACGATACGGGCAACAACCAGCTCCGCTGGACCCTGATTGCCATGGCAGTATCCATCGCCGTGATCTGGTTCCTCAAGGACCACCGGATTTTGCGCCGCTTCACGTACATCTCACTGGCAGCCAGTGCGTTCCTGCTGATCCTTCCCTTGATACCGGGCATTTCCGCCGGTGAAATCCTCGGTGCCCGCGTCTGGATCCGAGTGGGACCCATGACGTTCCAACCAGGTGAGATCGCCAAGATCACGCTGGCCATATTCTTTGCCGGGTACCTTTCCTCCAACCGGGATCTCATCCTCCTGGCCGGCCGGAAGATCGGCCCCATGCAGTTCCCGCGGTTCAAGGACCTCGGGCCCATGATCACCGCTTGGCTGGTGAGCATTGGGGTCTTGGTCTTCCAACGTGACCTCGGTTCTTCCATCCTCTTCTTCGGCCTGTTCATCGTGATGATTTACGTGGCCACCAGCCGTATCTCCTGGGTTGTCATTGGCCTGCTGCTGATCCTTGGCGGCGGATTCATTGCCTCGCAGATCTTCTCGCACGTGGCTTTCCGCATCGACAGCTGGATCAACGCCTTCACCCCGGAGGTCTTCGGCAGGTCGCCCGGTGGCAGTGGGCAGATTGTGCAGGGCTTGTTCGGCATGGCCGACGGCGGGCTGGTTGGTACGGGCCTTGGCCAAGGCCGCCCGGACCTGGTTCCGTTCGCCAACAGCGACATGATTGTGGCCCTCATCGGCGAGGAACTTGGCCTGATCGGCCTCTTCGCCGTCGTCATGCTGTACCTGCTGCTCTTCACGCGCGGCTTCCGCGCCGCCCTCGGTACCCGCGATGCCTTCGGGAAACTCCTGGCGTGCGGCCTGTCCTTCGCGATCGCCCTGCAGTGCTTCGTCGTCATCGGCGGTGTCACCCGGCTCATTCCGTTGACGGGCCTGACCACACCCTTCCTGGCAGCCGGTGGTTCCTCGCTCTTGGCCAACTGGATCATCGTCGGCTTGCTGCTCATGATCTCCAACACGGCCCGCGGGCCGGTGGACACCACTCCCATGGTGGGCAAGCCCCCTGCCAGCAGCAGCGCGCCCGCACGTAAACCCACCACAGGACAGACACCCAGCGCACCAACAGAGGCGGTGAAGCACCAATGAACCAGGCTATTCGCAGCTCCTGGATGGCGGCCGTCGCCATGTTCGCGTTGATCTTCGGCGCCATCAGCTATGTCCAGGTGATTGGCGCTGACGACCTCAACGCCAATCCCTGGAACCAGCGCGCCATCCTCGCCTCGTTCTGCAACGACCGCGGCGCCATCATCGTCGGCGGCAAGCCGGTGGCTGAGTCTGTTGCCGGCACAGAGTCCTGCGCGTTCCAGCGCAAGTACAACCAGCCTGAGCTCTACGCCGGCATTACCGGTTACTTCTCCAAGGGCTTCGGTTCAACCGGCTTGGAACTCTCCATGGAGGACACCCTCGCCGGCAACTCGGACCAGCTCTTCCTGGACCGCATCAGCCAGATGTTCCTAGGCAACGAGCCGAAGGGCGCATCGGTAGAACTGACCCTGGATCCTGAAATCCAAAAGTTGGCCTATGACCTCATACCCGATGGCCAGCGTGGATCCATCGTGGTTACCAACCCGAGGACCGGTGCCGTTCTGGCCATGGTGTCCAAACCGTCCTACGACCCCAATCTGATTGCGACCCATGACACGGCCGCCGCAGAAGCAAGCTACGCAGAGCTGAACCAGGTCCCGGGCATCAACCTGAACCAAAACGTCAGCGGCCCCACGGGCAACCTGCTCTCGCCGGGTTCGGTCTTCAAGCTCATCGACACAGCTGCTGCTCTGAACTCAGGCAAGTACAACAAGGACAGCGAGCTGCCGAACCCCAGCAGCCTGCCGTTGCCCGGTTCCAGTGCCAGCCTGCCCAACTACGCCGGTGGCAACTGCAACGTCCGGGAGACGGCGTCGTTCGCCTTTGCCCTGGAGCAGTCCTGCAATACTCCGTTTGCCAGCATTGCGCTGGACCTGGGCCAGGATGCCATCCGCGAACAGGCACAGAAGTTTGGCTTCGGCGAGACCTTCGGCGATCAGCTCAAGCTCCAGCAGGCGCCCAGTATTTTCCCCGAGGACCTCGACCAGGCCCAGCTCGCACAGTCCTCCGTGGGCCAGCGCGACGTCAAGGCCACCCCGCTGCAGATCAACATGATGACGGCCGCGATCGCCAATGGCGGTGTGCAGATGAAGCCGAACCTGATCAAGACGGTCCGAGCTCCTGACCTCCGGGTCATCAGCGAACTCAGGCCCGAGGCGCTCCGTACCAGCACCACCCAGCCCATCGCGGCCCAAATCACCGAGTGGATGACCAGTGCCGTGGACAACGGCATTGCCAAGGGAGCAGCCGTGTCCGGGGTCAAGGTAGCCGGCAAAACCGGTACTGCGGAGCTCGGCGATTCAGGTTTGAACAACTCATGGTTTACCGGGTTCGCCCCGGCAAACGACCCGCAAGTAGCCGTCACCATCGTCATGGAAGGTGTGGATGTGCTCAGCGGTGCCCAGCTAACCAGTCCGAACGCAAAGAAGATTTTTGAGGCGGTGTTGAATAAGTGAGGCCTACTTCGGGAATCACACTCGGCGGCAGGTTCCAACTGACCAGTCGTATTGCGATTGGCGGCATGGGCGAGGTCTGGAAGGCCAAGGACCAGATCCTCGGCCGGATCGTTGCCATCAAGGTGCTCAAAGAGGAATACACGGGTGACCCCGGGTTCCTCCAGAGGTTCCGTGCCGAGGCACGGCACACCGCCCTCCTCAACCACGTGGGCATCGCCAACGTCTTTGATTACGGCGAAGAAGCCGGCTCGGCCTATTTGGTCATGGAGCTCGTTCCGGGTCATCCCTTGAGCGGAATCCTCGAGCGGGAGCAGGTGCTGTCTCCGGACATGACGCTCTCCATCATCGCGCAGACTGCCCGCGCCCTTGCCGTGGCACACGCGCAGGGCCTGGTCCACCGCGACATCAAGCCCGGCAACCTGCTGATCACGCCGGACAACCGCGTCAAGGTCACCGACTTCGGCATTGCCCGTTTGGCGGACCAAGTTCCGCTGACACAGACCGGCCAGGTCATGGGCACCGCCCAGTATTTGGCTCCTGAGCAGGCAACCGGCCAGACCGCCACGGGTTCCTCGGACATCTACTCACTGGGTGTCATCGGCTACGAGTGCCTCACCGGCCACCGTCCGTTCTCCGGCGAATCGCAGATCGCCATTGCCCTGGCGCAGGTCAACGACGCGCCGCCGCCCCTGCCGGAGACCTTGCCGACACCCGTCCGCGCCCTCCTGATGTCCATGCTGGCCAAGGATCCCAAGAACCGTCCTGCCAACGCGATCAAGCTGGCCGAAGCCGCCGAGGCCATCCGCAACGGCGACATCGCCACGGCCCATGCCGCCGTACCCGGCATGCTGCTGTTCGAATCCACTACCGGACCCATCACAGCGCCTGTAGACACCGCGACGGCCCCCACCGGCGTCGTCACCTCGCCTTACGGAAAAGAGCAGTCGTCGACGGCGACCTCCGCACTTCCGGTGCTGGGCGCCGGTGCAGCCGGAGCTGCTGTGGGAGCGGCCGCGGCCTCGTCCGACAATCCGCTGTCACGCGCCAACGCCCTGGAGGCAGAGCGTCAGCTGAACGACGACGAGGAAGTCGTCTACACCGATGACGAGAACTTCGACGATGGCGAGCCGGAACGCAAGAAGCGCAGCCCCTGGACTTGGCCGATGGTTGCCTTGATCCTGCTGGTGCTGTTCGCGCTGGTCGGTTTCCTGATCACCCAGTCCGGGTTCTTCTCGCCGACCCCCAGCCCGAGCCAGTCCACCACTGCCAGCACCAGCCGGTCGGCGAGCCCGACGTCGACCTCGGCTACGCCAACAGCGACGACACCTCCTCCTACGTCCGAGGCACCCTCGCCGACGCAGTCAACGCCGCAGAAGATCAACGTGATCCCCGAGCAGTATCTGGGTCAGCCCTTCCAAACCGTCAGCGCGGAACTCCGCAATCTGGGCCTCGGCGTCGACGGTGTGGAGGTCTTCAACCCGGCTGCTCCAGGGACAGTGGTAGACATCAACCCCACAGGGCCTGTTGATCCGGGACAAACCATCACGGTTCAGTACTCCAAGGGACCTGAAGCGGTCGCCGTCCCCACCATCAGCGTGGGAGCCAGCGAGTCACAGGTTCGCGCGGCCATTGAGGGCGCCGGACTGCGGTGGGTAGCCGGGGATCCGGTGAACGGAGCCGTAGGCCAACAGGCCGGTACGTTCGTAAGGTCTTCGCCGGCGGCTGGAGCTGAGGTTCCCGCAGGTTCTACAGTGACCTACTTCCTGTCCAAGGCCGTTGTACCCACCAACCCCGGTTCCTCAAGCGCCAGCCCCAGCGGCACTGGCAGCCCGAGCAACTAACTGAGTCCCATGTCTACGCCACGCCAAGGTCCCGCGCATCGAGAGGAGAGCACACCTGTGTCTTCACAGCGCATCCTCAATGAACGCTACGAACTCGGTGATTTGATCGGTCGTGGTGGCATGGCGGACGTATACCGCGGAACGGATACTTTGCTGGGGAGGACCATCGCGGTCAAGATCCTGCGTGCAGATCTGGCCCGCGATCCGCAGTTCCAAGCCCGGTTCAAACGTGAGGCACAAGCCGTTGCGGCGCTGAACCATCCGTCCATCGTGGCCATTTTCGATACCGGCGAATATTCCGTCCCGGGTGGCCCCGGCGAGGACGTTCGTGTTCCGTACATCGTCATGGAATACGTCGCAGGGCGCACCCTGCGGGACATGATCAAGGCGAACGAACTGGGCGTTGAGAATTCCATCGGCTACACCCTGGGTGTCCTGGCCGCCCTGGAATACAGCCACCGTGCGGGAATCGTCCATCGCGACATCAAGCCAGCCAATGTCATGGTTTGTGCTGACACCGGAGACGTCAAAGTCATGGACTTTGGCATTGCACGCGCCATGGCAGATTCCGCTGCCACCATGACCCAAACCCAGGCCGTCGTAGGCACGGCACAGTACCTTTCACCGGAGCAGGCCCGCGGCGAAACCGTGGACGCCCGCAGCGACCTCTATTCGGCGGGTTGCCTCCTCTATGAACTGCTGACCAGCCGGCCGCCGTTTGTCGGCGACAGCCCGGTCTCGGTGGCCTACCAGCACGTCCGCGAAATCCCGGATATGCCCAGCTCGCACAATCCCGACGTTTCCGAAGCCCTCGACTCGGTCCTTGCCAAGGCCCTGCAGAAGAGCCGGACAGACCGTTTCCAGGACGCTGCTTCCTTCCGCCGCGCCCTGCGCGCGGCAAGCAACGGCATTCCCGTCCCGGCTGTCCCGGCAAGCGAGGCACCCACTGATCCGAACGACCTTGTGGACCAAGAGGACCCGGATACCCAACTCCTGAGCTCCACCGCAGTGGGCTTTCTTGCCGCTGACCAGTTCAAGGAAGCGGAGTATAAGGACGAGCCCGCTGAACAACAGCCGGAGGAGGTCCTTCCTTTGGGCCTCCCACCGGAACGCGAGCGTACAGCGGGCCAGAAGAGCCGCCGTCGTGCGTGGGCTGCAACTCTGGTGATCTTCACTCTTATCGTGCTGGCAGGCGGCGGTTTCTGGCTTTACAACCTCATGAACGCGCAACCGCCGGTCCCGGCCAAGATCGCTGTGCCCGTGGTGGCCAACATGACAGAGTCCCAAGCCATCCAGGAACTCTATTCGGCCAAGCTGGTGCCTAAAACGGTGCGCGAAGCCAGTGACACGGTGGCCAAGGACATGACCATTGGCACATCGCCCACTGCAGGTTCAATGCTCGACCAGGACGCCGAAGTTGTCCTCAAGATTTCCAGCGGACCCAGCTCGGTAACCATTCCGGCCGACATCGTGGGCCGTACGGAGCCCGACGCCCGTGACGCCCTGCGCAGGCTGGGTATCACCGGCGATATCGTGACTGTCCGGACGCACAGCGCTACTGTGCCTGTGGGCTTAGTGATCAACACCGGCCCGGCCCCCGGCGGAGCCATCGCCATCAGCTCCAAGGTGGAACTCCAGGTCTCCTCGGGCAAGGTACTCATGCCCCAGCTGATTGGCTTGCCGGTGGCTGAAGCGGAAGCCTCGCTCAAGACCAACGGCTTGCCCATGGTGGTGGTGGAGCAGGAGAACTCCGAGGTAGCGCCCGGCACCGTAACGGCCCAGAGCGAGACGTTCAACACCGAAGTGGATCAGGGTAAGTCCGTCACCATCACGGTGGCCAAGGCCCCCGTCACCCCGACGCCCACTCCCACTCCAACGCCCACGGAGACGGACAAGCCGACCCCCAAACCGACGGCCACCAAGAAATAGCCGGACCGAAGGCAGCGGGCCGGCGCCCGGAAGCGTGCATCAAAGCGAGGAACGAGCTAGCACGCGGAGGGCGGCGGTCGCTGCCGACCGCCGCAGCCCCGCCACTTACTGCTTGATCAGCGGGCTCAGTTTGGCCGCGCGTTCGGCCGCTCCGGCCATCCCCAAGGACTCCAACCAGTTGCCGAGCATCTGGTACCCGCCTTCTGTGAGGACCGATTCCGGGTGGAACTGGACACCGCAAAGAGGTGCGGTCTTGTGCTGCAAGCCCATCACTACGCCGTTGGTGGTTTCGGCAGTGATCTCCAGGACATCCGGGATGGAATCGCGAACCGCAGCGAGTGAGTGGTAGCGCGTTGCCGTCACGGGCGAGGGGAGCCCGGCGAAAACGCTCTTACCTTCATGACTGACGGGGGACGTCTTGCCGTGCATGAGTTCAGGGGCATGGGTCACCACCCCGCCGTACGCCTCGGCCAGGGCCTGGTGTCCCAGGCAGACGCCGAACATCGGTTTGCTGTTGTCGCCGCACCACTTGATGAGCTCGATGCAGACGCCGGCTTCGGCCGGGGTTCCGGGACCCGGCGAGACGAGGACGCCGTCCCGCGTTGCTGCGAGCTCAGTGGCCTCGGCGAGTGTCACGTCGTCGTTGCGGACCACGGTGGTCTCCGCGCCGAGCTCCTGGAGGTATCCCACCAAGGTGTAGACGAAGCTGTCGTAGTTATCTACTACAAGAATTTTTGTTGTGCTCATGGCTGCTGCACTAAACCAATCGTTGAGTCAGTCAAAGTGGTGAATTGGGAGAACCAGGGGAAGAGGAACTGGACCATCAGTACCAGGGCTGCTGCCACCAATACCAAACAGGTCAGGATCCGCACCCAGACGGGTCCCGGTAGATTACGGAAAATCCACGCGTACATCCGCTACCCCTTTCCTTGGGCCTGGGCTACTTGGGCGGCAATGTCCGACGGCGGTCCTGCTGAGGCCGGTTGCCAGCTTTCCATGACGGAGTAGGCGATGATGCGTTCCTGCGAACCGAAACGCGGGTTGCAACTGGTCATGGTAAGGATTCTCTCCTCAGGCGCGACGCCCTTCTGGGTAGGCACGGGCAGCAATACATCAGTGCGGTTGGGAAGCACGATCTGGTTGTTGCGGAAGACGTAGGTGTAGTACCCGTCAGCGGTCTGAACGTAGATCTTGTCCCCGGGAACCAGGGTGTGGATGCTGTCCAGGACCGCTCCGTGTGTCTGCCGATGGCCGGCCACCGCAAAGTTCCCGATTGCGCCGGGCATGCTGGTGATTCCGTAGTGTCCCAAGCCCAGCGTGTCCAGAACGTCCGCGCCGGTTCCTTCGATGATGGGACGGGTGTAGTCGGCACCGAAACGCGGAATGTACATGATCCCGATCGTTTCCCCGTTGGCAGGGGCTGTTCCCACGACTGGATCCCCGTAGTCCGCCGGGGTCGCGGACTCCGATGGAGTAACGGGCCCTGTGAGTTGCTGGGCGAAGTTCTGGATGGCTTCCGCCTGTTTGGCGTCTGCCTCAACGTTGGTCCACCACAGTTGCCAGCCCACAAACAGCAGCAGGACGACACCGGCCGTGATGAGGAGTTCACCCAGGATCTGGCTGAGTTTTCGGATGACGTCCGAAGCGCGGAGGCGCGTCCGGGGAGTTTCTTCCTGCCCGCGGCGCCCGGACGGCACGGCAGAAGTTGCCGTCGTCTGCTGATGCGTCACAGCGTCTCCTCGGATAGGGCGCGGGCGCGGCGGGCGGACCCCGAGTTGCGGCTAGACTTGACAGCTAGAACCAACCCGGAACGCCGCGTGGCCGTTAACCGCTGGAATTTTCCTTCCTGCAGGATATCAAGGCTGGCTGGAACGGGTACCAACGTACAGCCAAGGAGGATCCGTGCCCGAGTCCAAGCCCCGCAAGCGGCCTGCCCGTCAGGACCAGCAGGCTTCCGCAGCGCAGCAGTACAAGCCGAACCCGGTTTGGTACAAAGCCGTCATGTTCGGGCTCATGATCCTCGGCCTCCTCTGGATCATCACCTTTTACATCACCGAGGGACAATTCCCGGTCCGGGACTGGGCCTCATGGAACATCGTGGCCGGCTTCGGAATTGCCATTGTGGGCTTCCTGATGACCACGCGCTGGCGCTCCTAGGAAAGCCGCACCTCACATTTCCGTGCCCGTAGACGTCTACAAGGTATGAGCATCCGGCACACCACCATGGATTCCCCGTTGGGGCAGTTGACGCTGACTGCCCGCGGGGAATTTTTGACGGGCATCTTCTACGAGGGCCACTGGCATATGCCTCCGCCCGACTACTTCGGGGTTCCTGTTGGGCTCGAGGATCCTGTGTTCACCCGGGTCCGGCACGAACTGGACGAATACCTGAGTGGCCACCGCACCGTTTTTGACGTAGCGCATGAGGCACGCGGGAACCCCTTCCAGGAAAAGGTATGGACACGCCTAAAAGACATTCCTTTCGGAGAGACCGTCAGTTACGGCGAGTTGGCGGCTGAGTTGGGCGATCCTCATCTGGCCCAGGCCGTGGGCTCCGCCGTCGGCCGGAATCCCATCAGCATCATCATTCCGTGCCACCGCGTGGTGGGACGCAAGGGCCAACTGACCGGGTATGCCGGTGGCCTCCGGAACAAACGCTTCCTTCTTGAACTGGAAGAACCGGCGGCTGTGAAAGAAGGAAAACTTTTCTGATGGGGCTTCGGCAAGCGATCGGCAAAAAACCCTTCGAATCGGTAGTGCACGAACAGGGGGCCACCGTCCTCCGGGTGTGCCGTGCGGTCCTGGGCGTGCACGACGCCGACGACGCCTGGTCAGATACCTTCCTCGCTGCCCTCCAGGCCTATCCTGACCTCCCGCACGACGCCAACGTGCAGGCCTGGCTTGTCACCATAGCGCACCGAAAATGCATCGATCACCTGCGCGCCGGCAACCGTCGGGCCGTCCCGGTGGATTCCCCGCCCGAGCATGCGTCGCACCTTGGTATTCCCGGTGGGGACCACATCGAGTTACTGGACGCGGTGGCCCATCTTCCACCCAAACAACGGCAAGCCGTGGCGTATCACTACCTGGCTGGACTTCCCTATAAGGACGTAGCCGCACTCCTGGGAGGTACTCCTGAGGCTGCAAGACGCGCAGGGACTGACGGCGTCAAAGCCCTCCGCAGCGTGCTGGTTGACCTTCCGGCGCTGGCACATTCACTTTCGAAGGGAGAAATCCGATGACCCTTGAATCAAGCCCCGACCACGCGGACGTGTTGTCGCTCCTGGAACCCCTCGACGCCGGCCTGGAACCCGCCCTTACGAGCCTGCGCGCCCGGCTTGCCCGCGATGCCCAACTGACCCACACCCTGGACGTGGCTTACAGAGTGGTGGATTCCCCTGTGGGGAAACTCCTCTTGGCTGCCACCGACCGGGGAATCGTACGGGTGGCCTTTGAGGTGGAAAACCACACCGAAGTCCTGCAGCGCTTGTCCGACACCATCAGTCCCCGCATTCTTCAGGCACCGGCACGGTTGGACAGTGCTGCGCGGCAACTCGAGGAGTATTTTGGCGGCACCCGGACAGAGTTCGATCTCACCGTGGACTTCCGACTGTCCCGCGGGTTCCGGCTGAATGTGCTGCAGCACCTGCCCCGGATTGCCTATGGTCGGACCGAAAGCTACGCGGACGTTGCTTTGGCTGCGGGCAGCCCCAATGCGGTCCGGGCTGTTGGAACTGCCTGTGCCACCAACCCGATTCCCGTCATCATCCCCTGCCATCGTGTAGTGAAGTCGGATGGCAGCTTCGGCGGCTACCTCGGGGGACCGGAGGCAAAACGCGCGCTGCTGACTTTGGAGGCAGCAGCGTGAGCGATGACGCCTTGTTTCCGTTGGAGCTGGTGCAGCCTGAAACGCACGACGCCGGACCCCGGCTGATTGCCCCGGGTGCGGTCCATATCCCCGGCTGGCTCAACGCCGAGCAGCAGCGGTGGATTGTGGGGCGCTTTGTCGAATGGACCCAAGGTCCGGTGCCTTTGCGGGCTGCAACACTTCCGGGCGGCCGCCGGATGTCGGTCCGTACCGTGTGCCTTGGGTGGCATTGGCAACCGTACAAGTACACGCGGGAAGCCACCGACGTCAACGGCCGTCCCGTGCTCGATTTCCCGGACTGGATGGTTCGTTTGGGACGGAAGGCTGTAGCGGATGCCTACGCGTCCGGAGCCGACCCGGAAGGGTCAGTGACCGATCTTGCCTCGAACTACACGCCCGACGCCGCACTGGTGAACTTCTACGACGACGGCGCAGCCATGGGTATGCATCAGGACAAAGACGAACGCTCGGGGGCACCCGTAGTGTCCCTCAGCATCGGCGAGGCCTGCCTCTTCCGCTTTGGCAATACCAAGACCCGAACCAAGCCGTATACGGATGTGAAACTCCACTCCGGAGACCTGTTTGTCTTCGGTGGGCCATCCAGGTTTGCCTATCACGGCATTCCCAAAGTCTTTCCCGGAACTGCTCCCGCGGACTGCGGCCTGTCGCACGGACGGATCAACATCACCATGAGGGTAACTGGAATGTCTTGAGGCGATGAATGTCAGGGCCACCCGGCAGAATGTCCCCAGACGCCACAACAACTGGCCGCGGGTTCCAGGAGCCCCGGCAGCGGAGGAGCATGAATGAGCCCGGACAACGGCACAGTCGTCGGTGAGGACGGCCTTGCCCGCCCCCTGTGGGCTGCATCGGACCCGCTCATGCAGGCTTACTACGATCACGAGTGGGGAATGCCTGTCCGCGATGAGCAAGGCATGTACGAACGCATCAGTCTGGAGGCCTTCCAAGCGGGCCTGTCATGGGCCACCATTCTCCGGAAACGGGAAGCATTCCGGACTGCGTTCCTGGACTTCCACCCGGACAGCGTCGCCGCCTTCACAGATGAGGACGTCGAACGGCTGATGCTGGATGCCGGGATTGTCCGCAACCGCCTCAAGATCCGTGCAGCCATCACCAATGCCAAGGCCACTATTGCCCTGCGCGAAGAGGGAGGGCTGGTGGACTTTGTATGGTCTTTCCAGCCACCCACCACCCCGGCTCCCCGTACCTATGCGGACATTCCCACAACATCTCCTGAGTCAGTCGCACTCTCCAAAGCACTCCGGAAGAAGGGCTTCGCCTTCGTTGGGCCCACCACCATGTATGCCCTCATGGAAGCAATCGGCATCATTGACACCCATCTAATGGACAGTCATCGCCGTGGGTCGTCGGGAGTATGGGCCTGATCCATCGGCTCAGCGTGGGTGTGATTCCCGTGAGGCAACCCCCGCAACCCCCAGCCCTTGTCCACAGAAGTGCGCAACTTTATCCACAGGCGTGGATAAACTCTGTGGACATCCATGGAAATCGGCCATGGATCGCTGGGCTGGCGCCAATTTTGGCCACATTCCGGGTAAGAACAGTTTTACCCACTGTGTACTGGGCTGTGGATAGTGCCCCAAGTTTCACCGAATGTTCAACATCGTAGGATTGCCGGCTTTGCCCTGGGTTGCTTTGGGGGGCACATCGGCGGCACATCGGCTCCGGCCTTCCACAGCCACACTGCCCCGTTGATCACACGGCCGGCAGCAGGGGCCCAAAAAGTTACCCACTTAATAACAGCCACCTACGCACAAGTTATCCACAGGTGGGGAAAACTTGTGGGTTTCTCAGTGGAAATCCCCACGATGACGGGGCTCAGAGCCCTTGGAATGCCCTGAACTACACGAGTGTAAGTTATTAACAATGTTGATAAGCCTGTTGATACACGCAGCTGTGCGACGTAATTAACAGGGTTGTCCACACTGGGCCCATAATCACTCTGTTTGTCCACAGATCCGGGGCCAACGGGGACAAAGTTATCCACAGGTGTGGAGAAATTCATGCCTTTCGGGGGATATCTACCGATCTCACGGCCCCAACAACCGGAAGCGGGTCTAACTACACGCATGTAAGTTACACACAGTGTGGATAACGGTTGTGGATAACATCGCGGACAGCCGCCACTGCCGCTGGGCGTAACGGAGTACACCGACGCGGTGTGGGCTTGGGCGTACCGTGGTGGCATGAAGAGCGACTTCAAGAAACTGATCCCCAGCTACAGCGCCAAGCACGGCGAGTTCTCGGTAGTAACAGTTCCACCGCTGCAGTTCCTGATGATCGACGGCCACGGAGACCCCAACAGCGCCCAGGCCTACAAGGACGCTCTGACCACCCTGTATCCGGTGGCCTACAAGCTGAAGTTCTTCAGTAAGAACGAGCTGAACAAGGATTACGGTGTGATGCCTTTGGAGGCCCTCTGGTGGGCCGATGACATGGAGTCCTTCACCAGCGCCAGGGACAAGTCACAGTGGGACTGGACGTTGATGAACCTGGTTCCGGATTGGATCACGCATGAGCATTTTGATGCAGCACGCGAAGTGGTGGCCAAAAGGGGGGAGGCCCCGGCCTTGGATGAACTCCGATTGGGGCCGTTGGAGGAAGGCATGAGCGTGCAGACGCTCCACATTGGGTCCTACGATGATGAGGCACCCGTGCTTGAGGAGATGCACAACAGGTTCATTCCCGGTCAATCACTGGTTATGACCGGCAAGCACCATGAAATCTATCTTGGCGATCCGCGCCGCACCGCACCGGAGAAACTCAAGACCATCCTGCGGCAGCCGGTGATGCCGGTTGCAGGCTGACGAAGGCTAAACCGGCCGCGGACGGGGAAACCAGCTGACGAGCGGCTATCCGGCAGTGACGCGGAACCACGTGACCACGGCCAACAGGCCAGCCACCAGGATCAGCCCGCCGGCCTGCAGCAGGGCTTGGTTCTTGCCCTTTGGTGCGTAGGCGATAACGGCAGCAGCCAGGCCACCCGTGATCAAGCCACCCAGGTGCGCTTGCCACGCGATGCTGGGAACGAAGAAACCGATGGCTCCATTGATGGCGATCAGGACCCAGAGTTGTTTGGTTTCACCGCCACGGTGGCGTTGCACCACCAGCATGGCTCCGAAGAGGCCGAAGATGGCCCCGGAAGCACCCACAACGGCAACGGGCGGAAACATCGGGGTCAGGGCCAGGTAGCCTACCGATCCGCCGACGGCAGAGATCAGGTACAGAGCGAGGAACCGGATACGCCCGAGCAAAGGCTCAAGGGCTTGTCCGAAGATCCACAGCGTGTACATGTTCAGCACGATATGAAGCAGGAAACCCTGCGAATGCAGGAAGGCCGCGGTGAGCATGCGCCACGGTTGGCTGTCGGCGAAGATATTCGCGAAGGCAAAATTCTGGAAGACCGCATCCCGGGGCACGATCCACTGAAGGACAAAGATCAACAGGCACAAGCCAATGATCACGTACGTCACCAAGGGCTTGCCCACAGCCAGGGCGCCGCCGTACGGCGACCGGTAGACCGGCGTCGTACGTTTTTGTTCGTTGACGCAGTCAACGCATTGGAACCCGACGGCGGCCGCCCGCTGGCACTCGGGGCACGCAGGGCGCCCGCAGCGCTGGCACCGCACATACGAGGGCCTGTCCGGGTGCCTCGGGCACACCGGAATATCAGCGGACGGCTCTGCCGACGGGATTCCGTAACTCATGAGCTCAGGTTCAGAGTCTGGCTAGAGCTGTTCGATGTCGATGCTGTTGATGACGACGTCCTCAACGGGGCGGTCGCCCATGCCGGTGCGGACGGCCTCAATGGCATCCACAACCTTGCGGGATTCCTCGTCCGTGACCTCGCCGAAGATGCTGTGCTTGCCGAAGAGCCAGTCGGTGTTCACGGTGGTGATGAAGAACTGTGATCCGTTGGTGCCCTTGCCCATCTGGATACCAGCGTTGGCCATGGCCAGCTTGTAGGGAGCGTTGAAGGTCAGTTCAGGGTGGATTTCGTCGTCGAACTGGTAGCCCGGTCCGCCAACGCCGCGGCCCAGGGGATCTCCGCCCTGGATCATGAAGTCCTTGATGATGCGGTGGAAGATGGTGCCGTCGTACAGCGGCGTCCCGGTCTTGTCTTCGCCCGTTTCAGGGTGGTTCCAGGACTTTTCGCCCGTGGCCAAGCCAATGAAGTTGGCGACCGTCTTGGGCGCGTGGTTGCCGAAGAGGTCAACCTTGATGTCGCCGAGGGTCGTGTGGATCGTTGCTTTTGCGGTTGCGATGGTCATGGCCCCATTCTTCCATGCAGGGTCAACGCCGTTGCAGTTGTAAAGCCGGTTCCGCGCTCGGTGAAATCCGGGACGAATCGGGCAGATGAATAGCCGGTGTTCCACAAGCGACGTAGGCTAGCAACAAACGAGCATGTGTATCGGGAGGTAGTTGTGAAGAAATCAGACCGTATTGCCCGCGACCTCGAACAATCCGTTGTGGCAGGTGTGGACAACGCCCGCGACTGGGCAGCACCCCGCGTGGAAGCCGCCGTCAACTGGGCTGTTCCGCGTATCCAGCACGGCATTGATACCGCTTCCCCCAAGATCCAAGAGGGGCTGAAGTCCGCTGCGCACAACCTTGCCGACGGCGTTGCTGTTGTTACGCCGCGGATTCAGGATGGATTGGCGCACCTTGCGCCGAAGATCCATGACGTAGTGGAGGACGCAACGCCCAGGATCCAGGAGACGCTCAACAAGGCCACTCCGGCTCTCGGCCACGCGCGGGACAAAGTGGTGGATGAGTACCTGCCCAAGCTGTCCGAGCAATTGGGCCAGGCTTCGGTAGCCGTTCACCACGCGTTGGAGAACGCGCCGGCCCAGGTTGACGCCGTAGCGCAGAAGCTGGTTGATTCCGGCGTTGTGCACAGCGTCCAAGAGCAGGCGCAGGCCACTGGCAAGCAGATCAAGGCAGTGACCGATCAGGCCACCAAGGCCGTTTCCACCGCTTTGGTGAAGGAACAGCCAAAGCCTAAGAAGCGCGGCTGGCTGATCGTGACTGTTATCGCCGCGGCCGCTGCCGCCGGCGTTGCCGCATGGAAAGCTTCCAAGCCGGTGGAGGATCCGTGGAAGACACCTTCCCCGGTTACTCCGACGCCCGCTCCGGTTCCAGCTGCCCCGGCTTCGGCTGATGCCTCAGCCTCAGCAACGGCTGCCGCAGTGACTGAATCCGGCACCAAGGACATCACGCCGGAGGAAGCCGCAGCAGAGGCAGAGCAGGCCACCGAGGATGCTTTCAAGAACGTTGAAGACTCCTCTGCGAAGGTGGCAACCGACGCCAAGACTGCCGTCAAGAACATCGCGGCCAGCTTGCACAAGGACACTGAGGGCTCGGACTCCGACGCCAAGGGTGTACAGAACTAAGCACTGACAAGTGGCCCCTGTCAGGGGCCGGCACGTCAAGCTACTGAAGGGATCCCGGCCGTCGCCGGGATCCCTTCAGTGTTTGCCGGCTTGTAACCCAAGGCTCCGTCCGACGCACTGCCTCGAGTGTTAGATTTGGAGTGATGTCAGCCGATAGACCCTCTGCGGGTGCCCTTCAGGATGGTCCGGTGCCCCCGGGCGTGTCCATCGTCATCCCGGCGTATAACGAGGAAAGCGTCATTCGCCAGTGCCTCATCGCGGCCATCTACCAGTCCGTTCCTGCTGACGAAATCATTGTGGTGGACAACCTTTCCACGGACCGCACAGCCAGGATCGTGCGCCAGATGCAGCAGGAATACCCGGAAAGCCCCATCATTCTCCTGCGCCAGGAAGCCTTCCAGGGCCTGATTCCCACCCGCAATCATGGCCTGAACAGTGCCACGGGCGAGGTAGTGGGACGCATCGATGCAGATTCCGTCCTGGAACCGGACTGGGTTGAACAAGTCCAAAAGGCGTTCACAGACCCGTCGATCGCTGCGGCCACGGGTCCTGTGGTCTATTACGACATGCCCATGCGCCGCTTCGGCCTCAAGGCGGACGACAAAATGCGCCAGCTCATGTTGCGCTTGGCCAAGCACCAATACCATTTCCTCTTTGGCTCCAACATGGCCCTTCGCCGCACCGCCTGGGAGACCATCCGCGACGAAGCGTGCCTGGATCCCAAGGACGAAATGCACGAGGACATTGATCTGTCCCTGCACCTCTTCGAGCACGACCTCAAAGTGCAGTACGTGCCGCAGATGGTGTCCGGGATGTCTGCCCGCCGGCTGGAGGATTCACCCCGCGATTACCGCTACTACGTGCAGCGCTTTGACCGGACGTACAAGGCCCACAACGTCAAAAAGATGGCCCTGAAAGCACCCATGGTGGTGTTCTTCTCGGTGTACTTCCCGGCCAAGATCCTCCGGGCCATCCACACGGCAAACGCCGCACAGGGCGCCCGCCGCGGTGGTGTCTAGGCGCGCAGCGCCGATGACAAGCACCCGACGGCGGATCCTCAGTCCGTGCCCAACTCAGCTTCGCGTCGATCTGCTGCTGGGCGTCCCCGCCGCTGCCCGGCAACAACCACGGCCAGGCCAGCCAGGATCAGTGCCAAGCCCGCATAGGTCCCGGCCGGCAAGGTCTCAGACAGGAAGACGGCAGCCAGGATGGCAGCGCCCGGAATCTCCAGCAGGATGATCATGGACACCAGCAGCGGACTCATCGTGGCCAGCAAGTGGTTGAACGCCGTGTGCCCTACCAGCTGCGCGCAAACGGTGATGGCAATAATGCCAAGCCAGCCGCCGGCGTCGAACCCTGTCAATGGCTGGGCGCTGAACAGTGCCAGCACCGCCACGATCGCTGCGCACATGCCGTAGCAGAGCGTGGTGTAGGTACCCGTTCCCATGGATTGGCGGGCCTTCCCGCCCGCAAGTGTATAGAGACCCGCCAGAGCGCCGCCGGCAATAGCCAACAAGTCTCCGAGCAGGGCCTCCGGCGAGGAACCCATATCGAACCCGGTAATGGCCACCACGCCGCCGAAAGCGATCCCCAGGCCCACCAGCACCGGCCAGCGATGCCGTGTGCCCCGGAACAACTGGAAGACCGCGATCCACGCGGATTGCAGGCACACCAAGGCAGTGGCGGCCGCCACCGAGGTCAGTTCAAGGGCCGTGATGAAGCAAGCGAAGTGGAACGCCAGTGCAACGGCGGCAACAGTGGACCAACCGAAATCCCGACGGGTGATCCTGCCGAATGCTCTCGGCTCGCGGATGGCCACCGGAGCTGCCATCACCACCGCACCGATCGCATTCCGCCAGAAAGCGATAGCCAGTGCCGTCACTGAGGTGGCTCCGAGGGTGCCCGCAATGAGCGGACCGGAGGAGGCAACACCCAGAACACCCAGGGCGGCAATGAGAAAGGTCACGGATCAACACTAGTGGGGCGGGGGAGCGTTCCAGCCCCTATCTGATGCTCCAACAGTGTGGTTGTCTTGACTCAGCATTCCCGTCAGCCGGTGACGGCATACCCAAGGGGTTATCTGATTGAGCGAAGCACCCGTCAAGCGTCGGCGGTCAGTCCTGCTGCTGGTGGCGGCCGGAGTGCTCACAGCCGCCCTGATTATCGCTGGATGGGCCGCTGTTTCACGTGAACGTCCTGACGGAACCCAGGGAAACGGGGGAAACGGGACAGGTGTTCCAAGCATCTTCCCGGTACCGCAGCATGCCCGGACCGCAACCGGCGACCCTGTTCCGTTGACCGGTCATGTGTACGTGGTGGCACCCGCCGGAACCGATCAGGCCTCCACCGCCGCCGTGCAGGACCTCGTGACCGGTGCTGGAGGCACGGCTGAAGTTGTGACGCAGCTTTCCAACCCCCGCGACGGATCATCTGCCATCCACCTTGGCACCGGGTCCGCCATGGGTCCGGCACTCAAGGCTTTGAGCGTGGACGGCGACTCCTCCCTTCGTGATGCCCTTGGACGCGCTGAAGGCTATGCCATTGCTACCGGACAGCCTGACGGGGTTCCGACGGCGGTCCTCGCCGGACGTGATAACGACGGCGTCTTCCACGCCGTGCAGACCCTCCGGCAGTTGCTCAAGGCCGGCTCTGTGGCCCCGGTCCTGGTCAGTGACTGGCCGCTGATGCAAACCCGCGGCGTTATTGAGGGCTTCTATGGCACGCCGTGGTCCCACCAGGCCCGTCTGGATGTCATTGAATTTGCGGGCAGTCAGAAGATGAACACCTACATCTACTCGCCCAAGGACGATCCTTTGCTGCGCGACAAGTGGCGCGAGCTGTACACCGACCAGGAGCTCGAGGAGCTGAAGGAACTGATCGACGCTGCTGCCGCCAATCACGTCCGCTTCAGTTATGCCCTTTCGCCAGGGATCGACATTTGTTATTCGCGCGAGGCCGATCTTGAGGACGCAGTGGCGAAGCTTGAATCCCTGTATGCGCTGGGAGTGCGTTCGTACGTGATTCCCTTGGACGACATCGCCACAAAAGTGCAATGCGCGGAAGACCTCCGGGAATTCGGCGCGGGGCAAGCAAACCTGGCGAAGGCACAGGCGTCCTTCCTTAACGACGTGAATGAAAAGTTCATCTCGGCCAAGGACGGGGTCCTCCCGTTGGAAACGGTCCCCACCTTCTATAACGGCTCACCGAGCACTCCGTACAAGCGCGAACTCGGTCAGGCGCTAAACCCCGGAATTGTGGTGCAGTGGACGGGTGAAGAAGTCGTCTCCCACCGGATTACCCGGAAGTCAGCTGAGACAGCGGGCCAGACCTACGGGACACCCGGCGCCTCCCGCAGCATAGTCATCTGGGATAACTATCCGGTCAACGACTTCTCCCAGGACCATCTCTTCCTGGCACCCGTCATCGGCAGGGACGCAGATCTGCACCGGTCCATCCAGGGCATCGTCACCAACCCAATGATCCAGCCCTATCTCTCCCTGCCCGCCATTTTCAACTACGCTGACCTCTCCTGGAACGGCCCCGCCTATGACGCCTCCCAGTCCATGAATGCCGCGTTGGATTTGCTCGCAGGGCCCGATCCTGAGGTCCAAGCTGCCGTACGGGCCTTCGTGGACCTGAATCAGGATTGGCAGGACGACGAACTCACCCCTTCCGCTCCAGAGTTGCGGCACGATATTGACCAGTTCTGGGCGGAGTACGACGCCGGCAGACAACTCTCGGGGGCGTTGAAGGACCGCGCTGGGTTGCTTCAGCGGCTTCCCGGGCTCCTGCCACGGATGGCGGAGCCCGGTTTCGCACAGGACGGCTCTACGTGGGTTGCAGCGGCTGCTGAGTACGGACGAGGCGTGGAGGAGGCCATCACCATGCTGGAGGCGGACAAGCGAGGCGATACAGAGGCCGCAACCGCAGCACGGCTCAAAGTGCAGGGTGCCCTGAAGACCGCTGGGGCCAAGACACAGCCCACCCTGGAGCTGGGTGTGGTGACTCCCGTCTTGGGGAACAGCGAGCTGGCAGCGTTCCTTGAGCGAGCCTTGCAGCAGGTTCCGGCTGGCTGAGTTCCCCCTTGGTGCCGCGGGCATTCGTTGATGACACGCACATTCGCTGGTGCCGCCCGGAAATGCGTGGCAATGGTGGAAGCGCGCGGCGTGGGCGCGGCAAGGTGGCACCGGCCTTGTTGGGTGTTGGCGGGGTTACGGAGTTAAAAGCAAAAGTCCCGGTCATTTCTGACCGGGACTTTTCTTATGGTGGAGGCACGGGGACTCGAACCCCGAACCCCCTGCTTGCAAAGCAGGTGCGCTACCAATTGCGCCATGCCCCCATAAGAAGCAACCCGTCAATCATACCCCATGTCCAGGCTGGTATTTACCAGCTCGGACCGGGCTCCTCGGCTAGTCGACCGTGTCGGTTGACTTGCTCCAGACATCCTTCCGGGCTTCGGATTCCTGCGCCTTTTTATAGACCAGGAGACCTGCGACTGCCGCTGCTACAACTACCAGCAACTTCTTCACAAGTACCTCATTCCGGTTCAGTTTTACCTGAACCTCTTTCGGTTCCGTGGGCGTACCAGGACTTGAACCTGGGACCTCTTCGTTATCAGCGAAGCGCTCTAACCGCCTGAGCTATACGCCCCGATGCCTCATCGGGCCGAGATATGACTGTACAGCACATCCCGGCCCGATCTCAAATCGAGGCATTTCCGCGCGGAAATTCTGCCAATTTCGGCGTATTTCCGCGGGTTTTTCTTAGTCGTCGGTCAAAGTGACGCCGACGCCACCAACCAACGTTGCGGAAATGTTATACAGCACTGCGGAAAGCATGGAGAGTGCGGTCAGCAGGACCACGTTCACCACGGCAATGATGGTGGCGAAGGATGCCACCTGGCCGAGGGACGCAATCTTCTTCAGTTCAAAACCGCTGCCTTCGGATCCTGCCAGGGTCCCCAGGAGGCTATCAACCTGGTTGAAGATCCCTGTGAGATCCAACACAGTCCACAGCACGATGGCAGCCACCACTGTGACGATGCCCAACGCAACGGACAAGAGGAACGCCATCTTCAGGACAGACCAGGGATCCACCTTGCTGACCAGCAAACGAGCGCGGCGGACCTTGGCCTTGGGAGCAGGCTTCACCAAGCCGGGGGCACCCTGGGCGGGGCGCTGACCTGACTGGGCAGGGCGCTGTCCGGGCTGTGCCGGGCGTTGTCCCGGAGCGCCTGCAGGACGCTGGGTTGCCTGGGCCGGCCGTTGTCCGGGAGCCCCGGAGGGCCGCTGCGCGGAGTTGGTGCCAGTTGCTGGGCGTGCGCCGGCGGCGCCGGTTCCAGCAGCCCCGGTTCCTGGACGCTGTTGGGGCCGCGCAGGCGTTCCTGCTTGGGCGCTGCCCGAGGGCTGCCGGAGTCCGCCGGGGACACCTGTGCTCGGCTTGGGATATGAGTCGGAATTACTCACTCGTTACCTCCGGTGTTGTCTTCGTTCAGCTCCGCGCCCGTTTCGGTTTCCGGGTCTGCGTCGTTTTCCGTTTCGGCCGTCACGGTCGCCTCAGGGGCGCCGTCGTTTGCAGCCAACGTTACGTCATCGTCGAGTCCGTCTTCTGACTCTTCGACTTCCAAGCCGCGTTCGCTGTTGCGCGCAACCTCAATAATGCGGTCATTCTTGTCCGGTTTGGCGAAGATGACACCCATGGTGTCACGGCCCTTGGCCGGCACGCCGGTGACAGCCGAGCGGACCACCTTGCCGCCCTCCATGACCACCAGGACTTCGTCCTCTTCCTGCACGATCAAGGCACCCACAAGGTCACCGCGGTCTTCGGCAAGCTTGGCAACCTTGATGCCCAGGCCGCCACGGCCCTGCAAGCGGTATTCGTCCACGGCGGTCCGCTTGGCGTAGCCGCCCTCGGTCACGATGAAGACGAAGGAACCGTCCTGGACGACGTCTGCAGCAAGCAATTCGTCGTCTTCACGGAACTTCATACCGGTCACACCGGACGTAGCGCGGCCCATGGGACGCAGTGCGTCATCGGTGGCCGTGAACCGGATGGACTGGCCCTTGCGCGACACCAGGAGGAGGTCGTCGGTCTCGCTGACCAGCTGGGCGGAAACCAGCTCGTCCTCGTCGCGCAGGTTGATGGCGATGACGCCGGCCGTGCGGTTGGTGTCGTAGTCTTCGAGCCTCGTCTTCTTAACCAGGCCGTTCTTGGTGGCGAGCACCAAGTAGGGGGCCTGCTGGTAGTCCCGGAGGTCCAGGACCTGGGCGATGTGCTCATCAGGCTGGAAAGCCAGCAGGTTGGCCACGTGCTGGCCCTTGGCGTCACGTCCAGCTTCTGCGAGCTCGTAGGCCTTGGCACGGTAGACGCGGCCCAGGTTGGTGAAGAACAGCAGCCAGTGGTGGGTGGTGGTGACGAAGAAGTGTTCCACGACGTCGTCGCCACGCAGTTGTGCACCCTTGATGCCCTTGCCACCGCGCTGCTGGGAACGGTAGTTGTCGCTGCGGGTGCGCTTGACGTAGCCGCCGCGCGTAATGGTGACAACCATTTCCTCTTCGGGGATCAAGTCCTCCATGGACATGTCGCCGTCGAAGCCCATCAGGATGTGCGTGCGGCGGTCATCGCCATGCTTGGCCACGATCTCCGCGAGTTCTTCGCTGATGATTTGGCGCTGCCGCTCCTCCGAAGCGAGGATCGAGTTGTATTCCTCGATCATCGACTCGAGCTCGGAGTGGCGGTCCTGGATCTTCTGTCGTTCCAGGGCGGCCAGTCGCCGGAGCTGCATGTCCAGGATGGCACGCGCCTGGAGTTCGTCGATCTCGAGGAGCTCCATGAGGCCTTCACGGGCAGCCTCTGTGGTGTTGGACGCGCGGATGAGGGCAATGACCTCATCCAGCATGTCCAGTGCCTTGAGGAGCGCGCGCAGGATGTGCGCTTCTTCCTCGGCCTTGCGCAGGCGGTAACGGGTGCGGCGTGCAATGACGTCCATCTGGTGCGCAACCCAGTGACGGATGAAGGCGTCAAGGCTCAAGGTGCGCGGAACGCCGTCGACAATTGCCAGCATGTTCGCCGAGAAGTTGTCCTGCAACTGCGTGTGCTTGTAAAGGTTGTTCAGGACCACCTTGGCCACCGCATCGCGCTTGAGCACGATCACCAGGCGCTGGCCGGTACGGCCGGAGGTTTCATCGCGGAGGTCCGCAATGCCTGAAATCTTGCCGTCCTTGACCAGTTCGGCAATCTTGATGGCCAGGTTGTCCGGGTTGGCCTGGTACGGCAGCTCGGTCACCACCAGGCAGGTACGGCCCTGGAGTTCCTCGACGTTGACCACGGCGCGCATCGTGATGGAGCCGCGGCCGGTACGGTAGGCGTCTTCGATGCCCTTGTGGCCCAGGATGGTGGCACCCGTGGGGAAGTCGGGGCCCTTGATGCGCAGCAACAGAGCCTCAAGAAGCTCTTCCCGCGTGGCTGTGGGGTTCTCGAGAGCCCACTGCACGCCGTCGGCAACCTCTCGCAGGTTGTGCGGCGGAATGTTGGTGGCCATGCCGACGGCGATGCCGGAAGAGCCGTTGACCAGCAAGTTGGGGAAGCGCGCCGGCAGGATGGTGGGTTCCTGGTTCTTGCCGTCGTAGTTGTCCTGGAAGTCGACGGTTTCCTCGTCAATGTCCCGGACCATTTCCATGGCTAGCTGTGCCATCTTGGTTTCGGTGTACCGCGGTGCAGCAGCGCCATCGTTGCCCGGTGAACCGAAGTTGCCCTGGCCAAGTGCCAGCGGGTACCGCATGGTCCAGTCCTGGATCAGGCGCACCAAGGCATCGTAGATCGCCATGTCACCGTGCGGGTGATAGGTACCCATGACGTCGCCAACCACGCGGGCGCACTTGTTGAACGAGCGGTCGGGGCGGTAACCGCCGTCGAACATTGCGTACAGAACGCGGCGGTGCACCGGCTTCAGGCCATCGCGGACGTCCGGGAGGGCGCGGCCGACGATAACGGCCATGGCGTAATCGAGGTAGGACCGCTGCATCTCTGTCTGCAGGTCCACCTGCTCCACGCGGTCTGTCAGCACATCGCCCTCAAGAACTACGTCGTCGGCAGTGGATTCCGCCGGGACTTCGGGAGTTTCGTCACTCATAATCTAAGGTTTCCGTTTCAGGTATATGTCAGTTCAAGAATATTCAGGTGCCCTTGTGGAGCCCTAGATATCGAGGAACCTGACGTCCTTGGCGTTCTGCTGGATGAAGTTACGGCGCGATTCAACGTCCTCGCCCATCAGGACGGAGAAGGTCTGGTCGGCAGCCAGGGCATCATCCATGGTGACCTGCAGCAGCGTGCGGCGATCCGGATCCATGGTGGTGTCCCACAGCTCGGTATAGTCCATTTCGCCGAGACCCTTGTAGCGCTGGATGCCGTTGTCCTTGGGGAGCCTCTTGTTCATGGAAGCACCCTTGCGGATGGTCTCATCACGTTCGCGGTCACTGTAAACGTAGTCGTGAGCTGCGTTGGACCACTTGATCCTGTACAGCGGCGGCTGGGCCAGGTAGACATAGCCGTTTTCGATCAGCGGGCGCATATAGCGGAACAACAGCGTCATCAGAAGGGTGGTGATGTGCTGGCCATCAACGTCAGCATCGGCCATCAAAACAATCTTGTGATAGCGCAGCTTGGAAATATCGAAGTCTTCGCCAATGCCCGTTCCGAAGGCGGTGATCATGGACTGGACTTCAGCGTTGCCGAGGGCCTTGTCCAAGCGGGCACGCTCGACATTCAGGATCTTGCCGCGCAATGGCAGGATGGCCTGGGTTTCCGGGTTGCGGCCGCGCTTGGCCGAACCACCTGCGGAGTCACCCTCCACCAGGTACACCTCGCAACGTGAAGGATCCTTGGAGGAGCAGTCGGAAAGCTTTCCGGGCATGCCGAACGATTCCAGCGGGCTCTTCCGGCGGGCGTTATCACGGGCTTTGCGTGCTGCCATGCGTGCCTGGGCAGCCGAGATAGCCTTGCGGATCACGTCGCGGGCGGGACCGGGGTTGCGCTCCAGCCAGTCACCCAGCTGATCCGTGACAACGCGCTGGACAAAGCCCTTGACCTCAGAGTTGCCCAGCTTGGTCTTGGTCTGGCCTTCGAACTGTGGCTCGGAAAGCTTGACGGAAATAACGGCAGTCAGGCCTTCACGGATGTCATCACCTGTGAGGTTGTCTTCCTTCTCCTTGATGATGCTCTTTTCCCGCGCGTACCGGTTGATGAGCGACGTCATCGCGGCGCGGAAACCCTCTTCGTGCGTTCCGCCCTCATGGGTATTGATGGTGTTCGCGTAGGTGTGGACGCTCTCGGAATACGCGGTGGTCCACTGCATGGCTACCTCCACGGCGATATGCCGTTCGGTGTCCTCGGTTTCGAAAGCGATGACGTCCTCGTGGACAATCTCGACCTTCTTGTTCGAGTTCAAGTGCTTGACGTAGTCCAGCAGGCCGTCCGGGTACTGGTACACCACAGTGCGGTGCTCGGCGGCGACTTCGCCTTCGGTGGCAACGGCGTCGAGATCCAGATCATCATCGCCGTCACGGGACACCGGACGCTCATCGGTCAGCGTGATGCGCAGGCCCTTGTTGAGGAAGGCCATCTGCTGGAAACGGGCCCGGAGTGTTTCAAAATCGAACTCGGTGGACTCGAAGATGGTGCCATCCGGGTAAAACGTCTGGGACGTTCCGGTAACGTCAGTGGCCTCACCCTTGACGAGTTCGCCTTGGGGCTTGCCTCCGTCAGCGAAGGTCATGCGCCATACGTGGCCCTGGCGGCGGACTTCCGTGTCCACACGGCGGGACAAAGCGTTCACCACGGAGATACCCACACCATGGAGGCCGCCGGAAACAGCGTAGCCGCCGCCTCCGAACTTACCGCCGGCGTGAAGGATTGTCATGACCACTTCAACCGTCGGCTTGCCTTCGGTCGGGTGAATGTCCACGGGGATACCACGGCCGTCATCTACGACGCGAACGCCGCCGTCGGCGCGTAGGGTGATCTCGATGTGGCTGCAATACCCGGCCAGTGCCTCGTCAACAGAGTTGTCCACCACTTCATAGACCAGGTGGTGCAGGCCGCGGGGACCAGTGGATCCGATATACATACCGGGGCGTTTGCGCACCGCTTCGAGGCCCTCCAGCACGGTGATGTCGCTGGCACCGTACTCCCTGGGCGCCTCTGCGGGCGTATCAGGCTTGGGAACAGTCTCCTCTTCGGGCTCTACTGCCAAGGTCTCTGCATTGTCGTTAGCCACAGGCGCTTTCGACTCCTCTGTACTCGATGTCGGCCGTTCCCGGTGGTGTCCGCGGCGAACCGCAGCCGTCAACGGGCACGTGACTGATTGCGCCGATTACTCCGACGAAAGGGGTCCCCATGCCACAAGAGTGGATCCAGGACCCCGACGACGTTTCACCGGCGCTCAGTGATCTACGCCAATTCTATCGTGGAAACCCGCGAATCCTTGCAAATACGGGGGCAACCGAGAGCTGAATATGGCCATAGGAGGCCGCTGGCCCTATCTGCAATGGCCCTACGGTGGTCCCGATGGGGGCCTATACGACTCCGGGGCGTTGAATCGCCCTGCACGCCGTTTAGCCGTAAGTATCGCGCGGGCCGCGACCATTGACGCTGCGCCCGCCTTTACGCCAACTTGGAGCCGAAGGACCCAGGACCTGGATGCTGGTCACCACTCCTTCACCCAGTTCATTGCGGAACATCTCCAGGAGGCTCGTGCTGAGCAGGCGGAGTTGCGTCGCCCACGCCGTGGAATCGCAGCGAACGTGGAGCGTAGTGTCAGTGAAACTCTCCGGCGTGCAGTGGGCGGAAATATCCGTCCCAACAAGTGTCTCCCACTCCGCCATTACGGATCCAACAGCCACAGGGGACGTCCATCCGCGCTCAGCCACCAAGCGGCCCACCACATTGCCGAGTCCCAAAGGATCCCGGCCGCTGCCGTGGAATTTCGCAAAACCCCTGGTATCCCGGATTCCCTTGCGCTGGGGGGCAGACCCTGGCCGGGGTGCGCGCTGCCGTACTTCGCCGCGTGCAGCCGCGGCCTCGCGCATTCGGTTCAACGCCGCCTGGGCAGCATCAATCTCATCCGGATCGCGACCGGGTTGAAGACCGTCGCGGCTATCCTTCGCCATCGATGCCTCCCGGAACAACGGTTACGCGCCGTCCGGCCAGCTCCTCGGGGATATCGGCATCGACGGCGGCAGTCACCAGCACTTGCTCGGCACCGGCCACTATTGCAGCCAGTTTACGCCGCCGCTGGACGTCAAGCTCAGCGAAAACATCGTCCAGAATGAGGATCGGAGCGGTTCCACCCGTACGGGCGTCATCCAACATCACGTAGTAGGAAGCAAGGCGCAGGGACAAGCACATGGACCAGGTTTCACCATGGGACGCATAACCCTTGGCTGGAGCCTGGCCCAACACCAGTTCCAGTTCATCGCGGTGCGGACCCACCAGGGAGATGCCGCGTTCCAGTTCCTTTTTCCGCGATGCTGCGAAAGCCTGGATGTAGCGTTCGGTGAGTTCATCCACGGACAGCAGCCGGAGGTCGTCAACCGACGCCGAAGGTTCCGTACCGTGGTCGGCTGGACCGCCGTCGTCGTCCAGGACGCCCTGGATGGTTGAGCGGTAGACCGCCCCCGCCTCTTTGGATCCATCGGTAAGCTGCGCATAGGCGCTGTTCAGGTGGGGCCGCAAACGTTCCACCAGTTCCAGACGGGCGTGGAGCAGTTCGGCGCCGGCCCGGGCCATATGCTGGTCCCAAACATCCAGGGTTGCTTCATGACCCCCCGAGAATTTTCCCGCCCGGGCGGATTTCAGCAGGGCGTTGCGCTGCTTCAGGACGCGGTCATAGTCGCTTCGCGTGGCAGCATGCCGTGGCACGAGGCTGACCAGCAGCTCATCCAGGAAACGGCGGCGATTCGAGGGATCGCCCTTGACCAGAGCCAAGTCCTCCGGCGCAAACAACACCGTATGGCAGATCCCCAGAATGTCCCTGGCCCGCACCGGGTTTCCGCGGTTGATACGGCCCCGGTTGGCCCGCCCGGCGTTGATTTCCAGTTCGAGAACCGTGGATTGTTCCCCGCGGACCAGCTTGGCGCGGATCATGGCGCGTTCCGCACCGAACCGGAGCAAAGGCGCGTCCGTGCTGACGCGGTGGGAGCTCAGCGTCGCCAAATATCCAATGGCTTCCATGAGGTTGGTCTTGCCGATTCCATTGGATCCCACAAGGACAGTCACGCCAGGGCCGAGTTTCAGGTCAACCTGGGCATAGCTGCGGAAATCAGTCAGCGAAAGATGTTCGAGGTACACGCCGTTTGCAGGACTCCTGCGGCCTAGTTGGCCGGACGGGTGGCGTGTCCGCCGAACTGGTGACGCAGGGCAGAAACCATCTTCATGGCCGGTGAATTGTCCTCGCGGGAAGCGAACCTCGCGAAAAGCGCCGCAGTAATGGCCGGTGCCGGCACTGCATTGGCGATCGCTTCCTCCACGGTCCAGCGGCCCTCGCCGGAATCCTCGACGTAATCGTCAATCGAAGCCAGGCCTGGATCTTCGTCCAGCGCCTTGACCATGAGGTCCAGGAGCCAGGAGCGGACCACCGTTCCCTTTTGCCAAGCCCGGAAAGTACCAGGGAGGTCCTTCACGATGTCCTTGGCTGCCAGCAGTTCGTAGCCTTCGGCATAGGCCTGCATGAGGCCATACTCGATCCCGTTGTGGACCATTTTTGCGTAGTGGCCGGCGCCAACACCGCCGACGTGGACAAAGCTGTCGGCACGTTCGCCTTCAGGACGCAAGGCGTCGAAAACCGGCATGGCGAGTTCGATGTCTTCATCGGCGCCGCCTGCCATCAGGCCGTAACCGTTCTCGAGGCCCCACACACCTCCGGAAACACCGCAATCGGCAAAACGGATGCCCTTTTCGGCAAGGGCGGCAGCGTGCTTTTGGTCTTCGGTGAAACGTGAATTGCCGCCGTCGATCACCAAGTCACCTGGGCTGAGCTTCTCACCCAGTTCGATCACCACTGCATCGGTGATCGCGCCTGAAGGCACCATGACCCACACCAGACGCGGGCTGGGAAGTGCTGCGATGAGTTCATCCACGGAAGCAACATCAGTGACGTCCGGGTTGCGGTCGAAACCAGTGACCTCGATGCCGCCGTTCCGCATGCGCTGGCGCATGTTGAAACCCATTTTGCCGAGGCCGATCAGACCGATGTGCACAGTGTGAACTCTTTTCTGCGAAGGTGGCGGGTACGTTCCGGTTAGTTGGGAAGGCGAACCGGCATCACGAGGTAGCGGTAGTCGTCCTGGTCGTCGCCATCCGCCTCTGCCTGGGCCGTGATCATAGCCGGCTTGGGGGCGGTGGTGAAGGAGAAGCGAACGTACTTGGTCTCGATAACGCTCAGACCTTCAACGAGGTAATGCGGGTTGAAGGCCACGGTGATGTCTTCGCCGGAAAGCTGTGCCTCGAGCTCCTCGGAAGCCTGGGCGTCCTCGCCGGTACCGGCGTCGAGGTTCAGGAGTCCTTGGGTGAAGGCGAGTCGGACCGGAGTGTTCCGCTCGGCTACCAGGGAAACACGCCGAACGGCTTCAACCAGTTCCTGGGTCTGAACCGTGGCGTGGATGGGTGTGGAATCCGGGAACAGCGAACGGATCTTGGGGTAGTCGCCATCCACCAGGAGTGACGTTGTGGTGCGTCCACCGCTTTCGAAGCCAATGAGCCGGCTGTCGTCGTCTGCAAGGGCGAGGTTGATATCGCCACTGCCGCCGAGGGTCTTGGCTACCTCGTTCAGGGTCTTGGATTTGACCAAGGCGCTGGTGGAAATCCCGGGAGTAACAGGCTTCCAAGGGACTTCGCGCATGGCGAGGCGGTAACGGTCGGTGGCAAGGAGCGTGATGAGGTCGTCCTCGATCTCCATGCGCACGCCGGTCAGGATCGGGAGGGTGTCGTCCTTGCTGGCCGCAATAATCACCTGGGAAACAGCCTGGGCGAAAGCATCGCCGGGCAACGTGCCGCTGATGGTGGGAAGTGCCGGGAGTGCCGGGTACTCAGCCTCGGGCATGGTTGCGAGATGGAAGCTGCTTCGACGGCAAGTGAGAGTCACTTTGCTGCCATCGGTTTCGACTTCCACGGGAGCTGACGGAAGGCTGCGGCAGATATCGGCCAGCAAGCGTCCCGAGACCAAAATGGTGCCCTCAACAGCAATATCTGCCGGAATTTCCAGGCGTGCCGAAGTCTCGTAGTCAAAGCTCGAGAGGCTGACCGTTCCTGCCTCAGCTTTGAGGAGGAGGCCGGAGAGCACGGGTACTGGCGGCCGCGGAGACAACGACCGCGCGGTCCACGTAACGGCTTCTGCCAGGACGTCGCGGTCGACTCTGAACTTCACGGAGGGGTGCCGCCTTTCATTGCTGCTGCCAAGTAGTAGCTGCGGATTCCTGCGTGGAAGCCGCTAAATCTCTGCATTCCGGCACCGGAACCTGCATGGTCCGCACTCAGCGAACTACAAACAGACCCAAGGATGGGAGCGCTGCTGACAGCTTAGCCGGAAGATCCGCGATTAACCCATCCCCGTCGGGCCGGACCCTTCGTATGTGGACAGCCGCAGGCGGCCTTTGGGGTCCGTCTGTGGTCCGCCCCTGGCAGGGCGGGACGGTGGCAGAACGAGATTGTTATTTGAGGGATTTCAATTTTTTGGGATTCGTAGTGTTAATAACTGCTGTGGAAACTGTGGATAACCCGATCCTGCCGCGTCGTTCAGCGGTTAAGCCCTGTTCACTCATTGTGCGTTAACTGGGTTTTAAACAGGGTGTGGATGGGGACAACTCCCAAGCCGGTTTTTAACGATCCACAGGCGGCTTAAGGGTTTTAAGCCCATTAACCGAGCTTGTCCCCTTAAGTATCCACAGGCTTATCCACATGCACCTGTTAATAAGGTATGTAGTAGCGGCCGCGGTGTGGATTTCAGGAGTCGCGCTGCTGCTGTTTGATGCGGTTGGTGAGCTCAGTGACCTGGTTGTAGATCACACGACGTTCCGCCATCAGTTCGCGGATCTTGCGATCAGCGTGGATGACGGTGGTGTGGTCACGGCCGCCGAGCTCCTGCCCGATCTTCGGCAGGGACATGTCCGTCAGTTCACGGCACAGGTACATGGCGATTTGGCGGGCGGTCACCAACGTACGGGTGCGGGACTTGCTGCAGAGCTCTTCCATGCTGAGCTTGAAGTAGTCCGCCGTTTGGTCCAGGATCTGCTTCGCCGTGATCTCCTGGGCGCCGTCGTCAGTGATCAGGTCCTTGAGCACCATCTCAGCCAGGGCTACATCCACCGGTTGGCGGTTGAGGCTGGCGAACGCCGTGACGCGGATCAAAGCCCCCTCGAGTTCCCGGATGTTGCTGGAGATCTTCGAGGCGATGTACTCCAGGGCGTCGTCCGGTGCCGACAAGCCTTCGCTGAGGCCCTTCTTGCGGAGGATGGCAATGCGGGTTTCGAGTTCCGGCGGCTGGATGTCGGTCAGCAGGCCCCACTCGAAGCGGGACGTCATGCGGTCCTCGAAGCCGGCGAGCATCTTTGGCGGCTGGTCCGAGGTGATGACAACCTGCTTGTTGGCATTGTGCAGGGCGTTGAACGTGTGGAAGAACTCCTCCTGCGTCCGGTCCTTGCCCGCCAGGAACTGGATGTCATCGATCAACAGGACATCCACGTTCCGGTACGTGGTCTTGAAGCTGGTGCCTTCGTCGTCCCGGATGGAGTTGATGAAATCGTTGGTGAATTCCTCGGAGTTCACGTAGCGGACCCGGATGCCGCTGTAGAGCCGGCGGGCGTAATGACCAATGGCGTGCAGCAGGTGGGTCTTGCCCAAGCCAGAGTCGCCGTAGATGAACAGCGGGTTGTACGCCTTGGCCGGCGCTTCGGCGACGGCGACGGCGGCCGCGTGCGCAAAGCGGTTCGAGGAACCGATCACGAAAGTATCGAAGATGTACTTCGGGTTCAGGCGGCCGAACTCATGCGAGGTACTGGGCGGAGTGGGCTGGGGCTTCGGCTCGGCGAAGTCGGATACGGCGGAAAGCTCGACGACGGGTTCCGGCTCTGCATGGACCGGCACCAGATCGGTGTCGACGTCGATGGCGCAGCGGATGTCGTCAGAGAAAACGCTGCGAAGGGCATCGTCCAGGGCATCCTTGACCTGGGTCTGCAGGACTTCGCGGGTGAGTTCGTTGGGAACGGCCACCAAGAGTGTGGAACCTATGAGGCCCTGTGCCTGGGCGAGGATGACGAAACCGCGCTGACGGGGTGATACCCGGTCGTCCTGTTCCATGAGGCTCAGCACCCTGCGCCAGGAACTTCCGACAGTGTTGGCGTGGTTGGCTTCGTCTACTGTCATCAATCAGTTCCTAAATACTTGCTTGCCGGCGTTGCTGGCAGCCGAAGTGTCTCCGGCGGCGCTGTTCTGGGCGATAATCCACAGAGTTATACACAGCGGGTGGACATTGGGCTACTGAGCCACTCTAGGGGATGAAATCGCTAGAAGATAGCTGGGA